>NZ_CSTD01000001.1:0-494087 GCF_001053185.1 Mycobacterium bohemicum DSM 44277
AGCCCCCCGCCGGCGCTGCCGCCGCCGATCGCGACCCGCCGCGGATCCACCGAGGGCAGCCCGGACAACCAGGTCAGCGCCGCGTAGCAATCTTCCAGCGCCGCTGGGTAGGGGTGTTCGGGCGCCAGCCGGTAGTCCACCGAGGCCACGGTGATGCCCAGCCTGGTGCTGAACCGGCGGCACAGCGCGTCGTCCTGGACGGCGGTGCCGATGACATACCCGCCGCCGTGGATCCACAGCAGCGCGGGCGCAGGCTGCGTCACGCCGGCGGGGCGGAACCACCGAACCGCGGCCCCCGGCCCCAGGCCGACCTGTTCGGCGTCGGCGTCCCCGTGCGGCTGCCGCAGCCCCTGCAACGCCCGCAGCACCGGCAGCGTCCAGGACCCCACCATCTGCCGGGGAGCGAAGCGGGCGGCGCGGCGCAGATCGGGGTGGACGTCGTCGAGCGGCACGGGTTAAGTATCGCGGTAGGCATCCGGTGAACCACAGCGGCCGCCGCATCGTCCCCTGTTCGGGCCCGGGATTAGCCGAACCGCGATCGGGGTATCGGTGAAAATGCCGGCGAACGCGGGAAAGATGAGCGTGCTGGCGTTTGCTGGTTCGTCGTCGCTCGGTGGTTTCAGGTCCCGCCGGGGCCGGGCGGGCCGACCGGTCGGCCACGACGCGAGGACGTGAAATGCTGGGGCAACTCTACGATCGGGCGCTCGACGGCGAGCGATGTTGGATCCGCCACCAGGACGGCGACCTGCGGCCCCTGCCGGCCCACCGCTGGCTCGGCGTGCGATGTCCCGAGGGCTCATCCGGCGACGCCTCCGACGAGGCCTTCGACGAAGCCGTCACCCAGATGTGCACCGGGCCGACGATCGAACTCGGGTGCGGGCCGGGGCGGCTGGTGGCGCGGCTGATCCAGCGCGGGGTGCCCGCCCTCGGCATCGACCGGTCGGCGACGGCGATCCGGCTGGCGGGGCGCGGCGGCGCGCCGGCACTGCTGGGCGACGTCTTCGAACCGCTGCCCTGGACGGGCTCCTGGCAGACCGTGCTGCTGGTCGACGGCAACGTCGGGCTGGGCGGCGACGCGCGCCGGATCCTGGGGCGCGCCGTCGAGCTGCTGGCCCGCGGCGGGCGCTGCGTCGCCGAATTCGACGCCGAGGCCATCGGGATCCGCGAGCGCTGGGTTCGCCTGGAGTCCGCCCGCGATGTGGGGCCCTGGTTCCGGTGGGCGTCGGTCGGCGTGGACAGCGCGGCCTCGCTGGCCGCCCAGGTGGGCCTGACGCTGACCGAAGTCCGGCTCATCGGTAGCCGGGTGGTCGCCATTCTGGCAGCCTTATAGCCCGTGCCCGGCGACGATGGCTTGGGGGGCTTGTGGGGCTTTCCCGCCTGGCTGTGGCGCGCGCTGGAGCGGCACCCACCCCCGGGCGTGCGGCGCCTGAGCCGGTTTCGCAGCCCCTTGCGCGGCCCGTGGCTGACGTCGGTGTTCGGCCTGGTCCTGCTGGTCACGCTGCCGATCGTCATCCTCACCGGCCTGCTGTCCTACATCGCGTATGCGCCCCAGCTCGGCCAGGCGATCCCGGCCGACGTCGGCTGGCTGCGACTGCCCGGCTTCACCTGGCCCACCCACCCGTCGTGGCTGTACCGGCTGACCCAGGGCCTGCACGTCGGGCTGGGGCTGGTGCTCATCCCGGTGGTGCTGGCCAAGCTGTGGTCGGTGATACCCCGGCTGTTCGTCTGGCCGCCGGCCCGCTCGATCGCCCAGCTGCTCGAGCGGCTGTCCCTGTTGATGCTCGTCGGCGGCGTCCTGTTCGAGATCGTCACCGGCGTGCTCAACATCCAGTACGACTACATTTTCGGCTTCAGCTTCTACACCGGCCACTACATCGGGGCCTGGGTCCTGATCGCCGGCTTCCTCATGCACATCGCGATCAAGATCCCGCGCATGGTCGCCGGCCTGCGGTCGCTGCCGCTGCGCGAGGTCCTGCGCACCGGCCGCGCCGAGACGCGCCGCGCTCGGCGCGGGTGACGTCGTTACAGACCGGCGGCGCGTTTGGTGCAGCGATGTTGCAGGACAACCAGATTCGCGACTCCGACGCCCTGCTGGCGCTGCGCGTCAACGGCGCCGACCTGTCGCTGGATCACGGCTACCCGGCCCGGATCATCGTCCCGGCGCTGCCCGGCGTACACAACACCAAGTGGGTGGCCGCCATCGATTTCGAGGCGGCCTGATGCCCGCCCTGATGCGCCAGCGCCCCGGCCGTTTCACCGCGCTGTACGGTTCGCACCCGCTGCATCTGCTGACGATGCTCGCCGGCTTCGCGCTGCTGGGGTACCTGCTGGCCACCTTCTCCCCCGCAACCCTGTGGAACCCGGAAACCTGGTGGCAGTCGATCGCGGTCTGGCTGGCCGCCGCGGTGATCGCCCACGACCTGGTGCTCTTCCCGCTGTACGCGCTGGCCGACCGGCTGCTGTTCGCGCGGCCGGGCCCGCGCGCGCAGCGACGCCCAAACATCAGCGCCCGCAACCACATTCGCGTGCCGGCCCTGGCCGCCGGGCTCACGCTGCTGATCTTCCTGCCCGGCATCATCGAGCAGGGCGCGCCGACCTACCTGGCGGCCACCGGGCAGACCCAGGATCCGTTCCTGGGCCGGTGGCTGCTGCTCACCGCCGCCATGTTCGCCGCCAGCGCCCTGGCCTACGGCGTCCGGGTGCTCCTCGAGCGGCGGCGCGCGCGCACGCGGCCCTGACCCGGCCCGGGAAATGTCTTACGCAAACGTCAGTTTGGTGGGGCCGCGCGGGGGTAGGCTCCCCCGCATGACGGCGAAGGTTCCGGGCATGACACCGTACGTCAAATGGTTGCTGCGGGCCGGCCCCGCCGACTATGCGCTGGCGCTCAGCACCGCGGGGGCTTCGCTGCCGGTGGTCGGCAAGCACCTCGAGCCGCTGGGCACCATGACCGCGATGGGCGTCTGGGGCGCCCGGCACGCGCCCGATTACCTCTCCTCGATGGGCTCGTCGATAGGGAAAGGCTTGTTGCGGCCGGGCCGCGCCCGCGCCGACGCCGAGGAGCCCGGCGAGCTCTCCCTGGCCTCGCTGCGCAGCGTGGTGTCGGCGGCCGACCTGGACGTGGAATGGCCCGCCGCGGAACGCACGCCGCCGATCTGGGACGCCATGCGCCAGAGCCGCTACCTGTACCGGCGCGCGGTGCACTACGGCAACAGCCCGGCGCAGGTGCTCGACGTCTGGCGCCGCAAGGAGCTGCCCGCACACCCCGCGCCCGTGCTGATCTTCGTCCCGGGCGGCGCCTGGGTGCACGGCCGCAGCCGTGGGCAGGGTTCGGCGCTGATGTCGCGGCTGGCCGAGCAGGGCTGGGTGTGCCTGGCGATCGACTACCGGGTGGCGCCGCACCACCGCTGGCCGCGCCACATCACCGACGTCAAGACCGCGATCGCCTGGGCCCGGGCCAACGTCGACCGGTTCGGGGGCGACCGCAACTTCGTTGCGGTCGCGGGCTGTTCGGCCGGCGGTCACCTCTCGGCGCTGGCGGGCCTGACGCCCGACGACGCCGCGCACGAGCCGCACCTGCCCGAGGGCGCGGACAGTTCGGTGGACGCGGTCGTCGGGATCTACGGGCGCTACGACTGGGAGGACCGGTCCACCCCGGAGCGCGACCGGTTCGTCGACTTCCTGGAGCGGGTGGTGGTCAGGAAGAGCATCGACCGCCATCCCCAGCTGTTCCGCGACGCGTCGCCGATGGCGCGTGTGCATCGAAATGCCCCGCCGTTCTTGATCATTCACGGCAGCAAGGACAGCGTGATCCCCGTCGAGCAGGCGCACAGCTTCGTCGAGCGGCTACGCGCGGTGTCGCATTCGGCCGTGGGTTATCTGGAGCTGCCCGGGGCCGGCCACGGGTTCGACCTCATCGACGGTCACCGCGCCGGGATCGCCGCCCACGCGACGTCGCTGTTCCTCAACCACGTGCACCGCACCAAGACACAACTCGCGGCCAAAGAGGTTATCTGAGCCCGCGCCGCTGAGTATGGTCCCTTTATGGGTAAGGGGCGCAGATGAAACGGCTTAGCGGGTGGGACGCGGTACTCCTTTACAGCGAGACGCCGAACGTGCACATGCACACCATCAAGGTCGCGGTGATCGAGCTGGACGACGAACGGCTCGACTTCGACGTGGAGGCATTCCGCACGGTCATCGGCGGACGGCTGCACAAGCTCGAGCCGTTCTGCTACCAGCTCGTCGAGGTCCCGCTGAAGTTCCACCACCCGATGTGGCGGGAGCACTGCGAGGTGGACCTGAACTACCACATCCGGCCGTTGCGGCTGCCCGCCCCCGGCGGACGTCGCGAACTGGACGAGGCGATCGGGCGGATCGCCAGCACCCCGCTGGACCGCGGCCACCCGCTGTGGGAGATGTACTTCATCGAGGGCCTGGCGAACAACCGGATCGCGGTGGTGGGCAAGATCCACCACGCGCTCGCCGACGGCGTCGCCTCGGCCAACCTGATGGCGCGCGGCATGGACCTGCAGCCCGGGCCGGAGGGCGGGCCGTACACGGCCGACCCCGCGCCGCGCCCCGGTCAACTGGTGACCTCGGCGTTCGCCGACCACATGCGCCACATCGGGCGCATCCCGCGCACCATCCGCTACACCGCGCAGGGCCTGGGCCGCGTGCGGCGCAGCTCCCGCAAGCTGTCACCGGAGCTGACCCGGCCCTTCGAGCCGCCCGTGACGTTCATGAACCACAAGATCACCCCCGAGCGGCGGTTCGCCACCGCCACCCTGGCGCTCGCCGACGTCAAGGAGACCGGCAAGCGCCTCGGCGCGACCATCAACGACATGGTGCTGGCCATGTCGGCGGGCGCGCTGCGCACGCTGCTGCTGCGCTACGACGGCAAGGCCGAACCGCTGCTGGCGTCGGTGCCGATGAGCTTCGACTTCTCGCCCGAGCGGATCTCCGGCAACCGCTTCACCGGCGTGCTGGTGGGCCTGCCCACCGATTCCGACGACCCGCTGGAGCGGGTGCGGTGCACCCACGAAAACGCGATCGCGGCCAAGGAGAGCAACCAGCTGATGGGGCCGGAACTGGTCAGCCGCTGGGCGGCCTACATGCCGCCCGCGCCCACCCAGGCCTTCTTCCGGTGGGCATCCGGGCGCGACGGCCACAACAAGATCCTGAACCTGAACATCTCCAACGTGCCCGGCCCGCGCGAGCGCGGCCGGGTGGGCGGGGCGCTGGTCACCGAGATCTATTCGGTGGGCCCGCTGACCGCGGGCAGCGGCCTGAACATCACCGTCTGGAGCTACGTCGACCAGCTCAACATCTCGGTGCTCAGCGACGGGGCCACGCTGGACGACCCGCACGAGGTCACCGAGGCCATGGTCGCCGACTTCATCGAAATACGCAGGGCCGCAGGGCTTTCCGAGGAGCTGACGGTCGTCGAGGCCGCGATGGCGCCGGCCTGACCCGTCCCGGGGAAAACGGCGCTCTCGCCTGGTGTTAATGGCATTCTGACCGGCCGTTACCATCGGTCGCATCACCCTTAGTCATCCGAAGGAGCTGCGCAGCACCGTGAGCACTGGGAGCGAAGAGGCCGCCGCCGAACCCGAGGTCCTCGTCGAGCAACGGGACCGCATCCTGATCGTCACCATCAACCGGCCCAAGGCCAAGAACGCCGTCAACGCCGCGGTCGCCAACGGCCTCGCGCAGGCCATGGACCGGCTCGACGGTGACGCGGGCCTGTCGGTTGGCATCATCACCGGCGCGGGCGGCTCGTTCTGCGCGGGCATGGACCTCAAGGCCTTCGCCCGCGGCGAGCTGCCCATCGTCGAGGGCCGCGGGATGGGCTTCACCGAGCGCCCGCCGGACAAGCCGCTGATCGCCGCGGTGGAGGGCTTCGCCCTGGCCGGCGGCACCGAGCTGGCGCTGGCCACCGACCTGATCGTGGCGTCGAAGGATTCGGCGTTCGGGATCCCCGAGGTCAAGCGCGGCCTGGTCGCCGGCGGCGGCGGACTGCTGCGGCTGCCCGAGCGCATCCCGTACGCGATCGCCATGGAGCTGGCGTTGACCGGCGACAGCCTGCCGGCCGCCCGCGCGCACGAGCTGGGTCTGGTCAACGTGCTGGCCGAGCCGGGGACGGCGCTGGACGAGGCGATCGCGCTGGCGGAGAAGATCGCCGCGAACGGGCCGCTGGCGGTGGCCGCCACCAAGAAGATCATCGTCGAGTCCCGCGGCTGGAGCCGCGAGACCATGTTCGCCGACCAGAACAAGATCCTGATGCCGGTGTTCGCGTCCAACGACGCCAAGGAGGGGGCGATCGCGTTCGCCGAGAAGCGGCCGGCGCGCTGGACGGGCACCTGACGGTTCGAGTTACACTGTGGCTCGGATTTGTAAACCTTAGGGGAACCGGGAAGATCGAGGATGAGCATTTCGCTGCTGCTCGAGATGGCTGCGTCGAGCAACCCCGATCGGACGGCTGTCGTCACCGCGGGGGCCTCGGAGGACACCCGGCTGACGACCCAGCAGCTCAGCGATCTGGCCGACGGCGGCGCCGGCGTGGTCGCGGCATCGGGGGCCCGGCACCTGGCCTACGTCGGCACCGGCGGCGCGACGCTGCCGATCCTGCTCTTCGCCGCGGCGCGCGCGGGAGTGGCCTTCACGCCGATCAACTACCGGCTGTCGGGCGAGGGCATCCGGGCGCTGATCGAGCGGCTGCCCGAGCCGCTGGTGGTGGTCGACGGCCGCTACCGCGACATGCTCGGCGACGCCCCGCCGGCGAAGCGGCTGATGACCACCGAGGAGTTCCTGACGGCGGCGCGCGGCGCCGAACCAGCCGCCGAGTTCCCCGACCCCGATTCCGTCGCCGTCGTGCTCTTCACCTCGGGCACCACGTCGCAGCCCAAGGCCGTCGAGCTCTCGCACAACAACCTGACCAGCTACGTGACGGGCACGGTCGAGTTCGAGTCCGCCGCCCCCGACGACGCCGCGCTGATCTGCGTGCCGCCGTATCACATCGCGGGGGTGGGCGCGGCGCTGTCCAACCTCTATGCCGGCCGAAAGATGGTGTACCTGCCCACCTTTGACGCCCAGGAGTGGGTGCGGCTGGTGAACGCCGAGCGGGTGACCACCGCGACGGTGGTGCCCACCATGCTGGACCGGATCGTCACGGTCCTCGAGCAGGGCGGTCACGAGCTGCCGTCGTTGCGCAACCTCGCCTACGGCGGCTCGAAGGTGGGCCTGCCGCTGGTGCGCCGGGCGCTGCAGCTGCTCCCGCACGTCGGCTTCGTCAACGCCTACGGCCTGACCGAGACCAGCTCGACGATCGCCGTGCTGGGTCCCGACGACCACCGCGAGGCGCACTCCGCGGCCGAGGCGCACGTGGCCAAGCGGCTGGGTTCGGTGGGCCGGCCGGTGCCCGGCATCGAACTGCAGATCCGCGACGACGACGGGAACGTGCTCGGGCCGGGCGAGGCCGGGGAGCTGTTCGTGCGCGGCGAGCAGGTGTCGGGCCGCTACACCGGGATCGGCTCGGTGCTCGACGACGAGGGCTGGTTCCCCACCCGCGACGTCGCGCTGCTCGACGAGGACGGTTACCTGTTCATCAGCGGGCGCAGCGACGACACGATCATTCGCGGGGGCGAGAACATCGCGCCGGCCGAGCTCGAGGAGGTGCTCATCGAGCACTCGCACGTGCGCGACGTCGCGGTGGTCGGCGTCGAGGACCCGCAGTGGGGCCAGGCCATCGTGGCCGTCGTGGTCCCCGCCGTCGGGATCGACCCCGATCCCGAGGAGCTGCGCGAGCACGTCCGCAAGAGCTTGCGCGGGTCGCGCACGCCGGACCACGTGGTGTTTCGCGACGAGTTGCCCACCACGGCGACGGGCAAGGTGCTGCGCCGCGAGATCGTCAAGGACCTGAACGCACTGCGCGCCGCGCCGGCCGAGCAGTAGGGGAGTAAAGGAACCAGCATGGTGAAGAACGGAACCCGCCTGGCCAGCCAGGTGTGTGACACGCAGGTCATCGTCGTCCGCAGCGCCGACAGCCTGGACGACCTGCGCTGCGGTGGGGCGCCGATGGTCGAGATCGGCGCGCCGCGCTCGGGTGAGCTCGACCCGGCGTTCGCCGACGGCAGCGTGATGGGCAAGCGCTACGTCGACGACGGCGGCGCCGAGGTGCTGGTGACCAAGCCGGGCGCCGGGAGCCTGAGCGTCGGCGAGACCAGGCTGACGCTTAAGGAGGTCAAGCCGCTGCCCGCCAGCGACTGACGGCTGGGGCGCTACTGCCCCAGCTTGTTGCGGATGACGAATTCCCGTGCCTTGATCAGGAATTCGAGTTGGTCGCCGACCTTGTGGAGCGGGTCGATGCTCTGCGTCGAACGCGACAGCAGCACGGCGCCCTCCAGGGCGGCGATCGAGGTGACCGCCAGCGACGCGGCATCCTCCTCGCCGAATCCGTCGTTGACGAACGCCCGGGTCAGCGCGGAACACCACCGGGCCAGGATGGCGCCGGCCTCGCCGGTCAAATTGGGTTGGTCGTCCGAGCCGATCGCGGCGGCCACCACCGGGCAGCCGGCGGTGAAGTCCCCCTCGCTGAGCGTGCGTTCCCAGTACTCGACGAACTCGCGCAGCAGGGCTCGCGCACCCCAGCCCGTTGCGTCGTCGATCATCGCCGTGATGGCGTCACCCGAGTACCGCAGCGCCTCGGTCAGGATCTGGTTGCGGCCCTCGGGAAAGTGGTAGTACACCGAGCCGCGGGGGGCGCCGCTGCGCGCCAGCACCTCGTCGATGGTGACGCCGGCGGCCCCACGCTCACGCATGACCTCGGCGGCGCTGATCAGCATCCTCTTGCGCGTATCGCCGCGCTTGGTGGTGGTCCGCACCGTCGCGGTGCCCGTGACCGGCGGCGTCATGCAGCTTGTGAGGACCGCGATGCCGGCCAGTGCATGTGGCGCGGGCTGAAGCGGAATTTGCGGTCCTTGAGGGCGGGCACCTCGCGGGTGAACTGATAACTGCCGATGTTGAGCTCGATGATCCACATGATTTTCTCCCCGCCTATACGGCGCCCAAGATTATGCTGAGAAGCATATAAGACATCAGTACAGTAATCAACTTGTATGACCTAAGTAACACCGCCGAGCATGGCGGATCGTGCTATCTGGCTCCGCCCGGCGCGTGAGCAGGCGGAATGCGCGGGCGCAGTAATTATGCTTTCTTACATAATCAGGCGAGCGCGCTCGGGTGCCCGAGGGCGGGCACGAAGAATCCGCGCGTGGCTCATGTCGGTGCAGCCCGCGAGATCGACCGCAGGGGTCGAGGTCAGCTGTCGGTGGTGTAGCCCATCGGCATCAGCACGCTCTTCTGCTGCGTGAAGTGCTCGACGCCCTCCGGCCCGTTCTCCCGGCCGATGCCGGAGTTCTTGTAGCCGCCGAACGGGCAGCACGGGTCGAACGCGTACCAGTTGATCGCATAGGTTCCGGTGCGGATCTGCTGGGCGATCTCGATGCCGTGCGGCACATCGGAGGTCCACACGCTGCCGGCCAGCCCGTACGCCGAGTCGTTGGCGATCTTGATCGCGTCCTCCTCGGTGTCGTAGGGGATGACGCTCAGCACCGGCCCGAAGATCTCCTCCTGGGCGATCGTCATCTTGTTGTCGACGTCGGCGAACACGGTGGGCTGGACGAAGAATCCGCCGTCGAGGCCCTCGGGGCGGCCGCCGCCGCACACCAGCCGGGCGCCCTCCTCGACGCCCTTGGCGATGTAGCCCTCGACGCGGGCGCGCTGCTTCTCCGAGATCAGCGACCCGATCTGGGCGGCCGGGTCGTCCGGCTTCCCGACGGGCAGCATCTGCACGAAATTGCTGACGGCTTCGACGATTTCGTCGTAGCGCGAGCGCGGCGCCAGGATGCGGGTCTGGGCCACGCAGGCCTGCCCGGTGTTCATGATCCCGGAGAACACCAGCATCGGGATCGCCGACGCCAGGTCGACGTCCTCGAGGACGATGGCCGCCGACTTCCCGCCGAGCTCCAGGGTGCACGGCTTGAGCATCTCCGCGGCGCGCCGGCCGATCTCCTTGCCGACGGCCGAGCTGCCGGTGAACGAGAACAGGTCCACGTCCGGGTTGGAGGTCAGCGCCTGCCCGGTCTCGATCCCGCCGGGCACCACCGACAGCACGCCCTCGGGCAGGCCGGCCTCGGCCAGGGCCTCCGCGAGAAGGTTTGCGCTCAGCGGTGTTTCGGCCGCCGGCTTGAGCACCACGGTGCAGCCGGCCAGCAGCGCCGGGCCCAGCTTGTTGACCGCCAGGAACAGCGGCACGTTCCACGCCACGATCGCGCCCACCACGCCGATCGGCTCGCGGTAGACGATGGTCTGCCCGTAGCCGCCGTTGCGGATCTCTTTCCACTTCACCTCGTCGGCGGCGGGGCCGGCGAAGTAGCCCATCGCGCCCATGGTGCTCATCCAGTGCATCGTCTCGACGCCGGTGGGCGGCTGACCGGTCTCGGCCGCCAGGACCGCGGTGAACTTGTCCTTACGCTCCTCCAGCAGCTTCAGCGCGTTGGCGAGGATGGCGGCGCGTTCCTTGGGCGGCGTGGTGGGCCACGGGCCGCTGTCGAACGCCGCCCGGGCCGCGGCGACCGCGGCGTCGACGTCGGCGGCCGCCGCCAGCGGTGTCTTGCCGACGTACTCGCCGGTGGCCGGGCAGTGCACCTCGATGACCTCGGAGGTCGAGGGCTCCGTCCACCTGCCGCCGATGAAGAGTTTGTCGTATTCCGTGGGCTTGCTCTCGGTCATCTGCGCCGCTCCTCCTCATTGCTCCGCGCTGCATCGTCGCCGGCGCGCATGGCGCCACCCTACCCAAGGGAAAGCGAAACGAGAACATGTTTCATTACCGGGGCGCGAGCACCAGCACGAGATTGCTGACCAGGAACTCGCGGACCAGCGGCACCGACGTCAGCCACCAGGCCCATCGCGGGTGGTAGCGGGGAAATGCGGCGACCAGGGCGCCGGTGTGCGCTGCCCACTGCAGGCCCTCGGCGGCCGACACCGCGAACAACGACGACCCGTAGTTGTTTTTCGCCGGACGGCCGTGTTTGCGCGCGTAGCGCGCGGCGGCGCGGGCTCCGCCGAGGTAGTGGGTCAGGCCCATCTCGTGACCGCCGAAGGGGCCGAGCCAGACCGTGTAGGACAGCACCGCCAGCCCGCCCGGCCGGGTGACCCGCAGCATCTCCGAGCCGAGCCGCCAGGGCCGCGGGACGTGCTCGGCGACGTTGGAGGACAGGCAGATGTCCACCGAGTCGTCGGCGAACGGCAGCGCCATCCCGGAGGCCCGGACGAACGTGGCCCCCCGGCCCCCGGCCTCGTGCGCCGGGCCGGCCGCGTGCATCTCGCCCGGGTCGGGTTCCACCCCGATGTAGCGGACGCCCGCCGCGGCAAACGCGGCCGCGAAGTAGCCCGGGCCCCCACCGATGTCGAGCAGCGTGCGCCCGGCCGGCGATTCGCCGGTCGCGGCCCCCCACAGGTCGCTCACCATCGCCACGGTGTCGGCCGCCAGCGCGCCATAGAAGCGGGCCGGCTCCGGCTGCTCGTAGCGAAATGCCGAGAGCAGTCGCACCGAGCGGGCCAGCGTCGCCCGCCGGGCGAAGGAGTCCGTGACGGCCACGGCCACACCCTACGGTTGCGCCGCATTCGTCACACGCGTCCCCGCGCCGGGCGGCCCTCTCCGCTGGGGCCGGTGTGGCGGGTGTGACCACGCACCGCCGTCCCGCAACGCGCGTCGCCGCCCCGGCTAGGCTGGCCGGTAATGTCTGCTCTCCGTTCCGTGCTGCTGCTGTGCTGGCGCGACACCGGGCACCCGCAGGGCGGGGGCAGCGAGGCCTACCTGCAGCGCATCGGCGCCCAATTGGCGGCGTCGGGCGTCGAGGTCACCCTGCGCACGGCCCGCTACCCCGGAGCGCCCCGCCGCGAGGTCGCCGACGGCGTGCGGATCACCCGCGCCGGGGGGCGCTACTCGGTGTACGTCTGGGCGTTGCTGGCGATGGCGTTCAAGGAGGTGGGGGCGCGGTTGGGGCTCGTCGCGCGCCCCGACGCCGTCATCGACACCCAGAACGGCGTGCCGTTCCTCGCGCGGCTGGTCTACGGGCGCCGCGTGGTGGTGCTGGTGCACCACTGCCACCGCGAGCAGTGGCCGGTGGCCGGGCCGCTGCTCGGCCGGCTCGGCTGGTTCGTCGAGTCCGCGGTGTCGCCCCGCGTCAACCGGCGCAACCAGTACGTGACCGTCTCGCTCCCGTCGGCCCGCGATCTCGTGGCGCTCGGGGTCGGCAACGAGCGAATCGCCGTGGTGCGCAACGGCCTCGACGAGGCCCCCGCCCAGTCGCTGGCGGGCCCGCGCGCGGCCGCGCCGCGGGTGGTGGTGCTGTCCCGGCTGGTGCCGCACAAGCAGATCGAAGACGCGCTGGAGGCCGTCGCCGAGCTGAGGCGCCGCATCCCCGCCGTGCACCTCGACATCGTGGGTGACGGCTGGTGGCGGCCGCGCCTGGTGGAACACGTGCGGCGGCTCGGCATCGGCGACGCGGTCACCTTCCACGGCCACGTCGACGACGTCACCAAACACCATGTGCTGCAAAGCTCGTGGGTGCAGCTGCTGCCGTCCCGCAAGGAGGGCTGGGGCCTGGCCGTCGTCGAGGCGGCCCAGCACCGGGTGCCGACCATCGGCTACCGGTCCTCCGGCGGCCTCTCGGACTCCATCGTCGACGGCGTGACGGGGATCCTGGTGGACAGCCACCAGGAGTTGGTGGACCGCCTCGACGAACTGCTCACCGATTCGGTGATGCGCGATCAACTCGGCGCCAAGGCGCAGGCCCGCAGCGGCGAGTTCTCCTGGACCCAGAGCGCCGAGGCGATGCGAAACGTGTTGGAGGCCGTGCAAACCCGGGAGTTCGTCAGCGGCGTGGTGTAGCCGCGCCGCGCCGGGCGCACGCCAGCGCCCCGCCGCCACCGATCACCAGCATCGCCAGCCACGCCAGGTGCGCGACGAGCGTGGCCCTGCGGCGCGCGGGCGACGGGCCCGCGGTGTCGCCGCCGATCCGGTACAGCGCCAGCTCGCGGTCGGAGTGGACCGGGGCGAGCGCCCCGACGGTCCGGCCGCCCGCACCCATGTCGCCGGCGCTGTCCGATTCGACCACCAGCCACCCCACGCCGGCCCGGGCCAGGGCGGCGGGATCGGGCCCGGTCAGCAACAACTGCTGCACCGCCCGCGCGCGGGCGCCCTCGCCCGGGACGACCACGCCCGAGATGACCAGGTCACCGGGGCTCAGCACGTCGGCGCGCACCCAGCGCGGCAGCGGGTCGAGCACCGGCGCGGAACCCGACCAGGCGAAGCGCCGCATGGTGCCGGCCGGCAGCACCGCGACCGTGCGGGGATCGGCGTTGATCGCCGCGGCCACCGCGGCCCACCCCGGCGGGTAGCGCACCGGCGTCACCCGGGCCCACACGCCCCAGGCCAGGTCGGGCAGCACCGCGATCAGCGCCAGGCAGCAGACCACAGCCGCGGCGGCCGCCGGGACTTTGAGCCGCCGCAGCGTCACCACCGCGCCGGCCCCCGCCAGCGCGTAGCCCGGCACCGCCAGCGCCACCCACTTCTGGCCGTCGCGCAGCACCCCGAACGCGGGCACGGCGTCGACCACCGCGCCCAGCGCGTGCAGACCGGGCCCCGTCGCCAGCGCGGCGGGCACCAGCACCGACACGACCGCCAGCACCAGCAGCGGCACCGCGGCGGGCCGCCGGGCCGCCGCGGGCACCCCGGCGGCGACGACGCCCAGCAGCACCGCGGCCGACAACACCGCGAAAAGCGTTGCGCGCGAACCCGGCACGGCCTGCCCGTTCCAGATGCCGCCCAGGCTGGCCACGCTGCCGAGGCCGCGCCCCCCCCCGCCAGCCACAGCCCGAGCACCAGCAGCGCCTTGACCACCACGCCGCCGTCGAGAACGTGGGAGGCCAGCGCGACCGCGAAATCCTGTGGCGTCGCCCGCGGCGGGGCCGTCAGCCCCAGGGCGGTGTCGGTGAGGTACGAGCGCGGCGTCGACACCGCGTCGCGTAGCAGCAGGTAACCCGGCTTCAGCAGCGGCCCGGCCACCACCAGCGCCAGGATCAGGGCGTACCCGGGCCGGGCCCAGCGCACGTTCGGTGGACTAATCCCGTTCCGGCGCATCCCGTTCGGGCCCGACGGGAGGGTCGGGCGCCCCCGGTTCCGGGGGCTCGGCCGACGCCCGTGTCGGCGGCTCGGCGGCGGGCGGAGCCGGGCCGTCGTCGGCTGCATCTCCCAGTCGGGGACGCTGGGTGGGCAGCTTCTCGGTCTCGGCCTCCGCGCCGGGCACCCGCTCCTCGACCCCGCCGCGGCCGAAGAACTCCTCGTCGCCGCGGTCCAGGCCGGGGTCGGTCAGCGCGCTCTCGGTCCGCAGGCTGAACGAGGCCAGCAAAGCCCCGCCCACCAGGGCGACCAGTCCGACGGCGGTGAAGGTGATGGGCAGCACCCGCGACCACAGCGCCAGCCGGTCGCGCTCGTCGCGGGCCGCGTTGACCTGAGCCTCGACGGTGTCCTGGGTGGAGGTGACCTTATAGTCGGCCAGCGTCATCTCCGGCTTGAGCGGGTCCCGGGCGAAGTAGTGGTCGGCGTGCTCGGTCTCCTTGACGATGGTGCCCGACACGGGGTCGACCCAGAACGTCCGCTGCGCGGCGTAGTAGCGGGTCATGGTGACCTGCTCGCCCGGGTCGCCGGGCACCCCCCACATGGCGGCGGACGCCGTGACCTTGGCGTCCTCGGCGCCCGCGTACAGCGACGGGTAGGGGACGGGGGCGACCAGCTTGCCGTCGGCGTTGTAGCCGATGTTCTGCGTGAAGCGGTAGGTCGTCAGGCCGTTGACGTCTTCCTGGGAGTCGTAGTTGACGTCGAAGGGCTTCTGCGCGATCGGGTCGAAGTAGGGGTAGGTCTTCTTCTCGGTGTGGAACGGGAACCGGTAGGCCAGCCCGTCGTGGCGCAGCGGCACGGCGGTGGGCGGGTTCTCGTCGCCGAAGGAGCGCGGCTTCTGGACCGAACCGCCGGTGTGGGTGTCGTCGGAGACGGCCATCGCCGTCTTGCGGTTCAGGGTGACGGTGTCGACGATCGCCAGCAGCAGGCCGCTGTCCTTCTGTTTGTCGGTGCGCCGGACCGACGAGCCCACCTGCAGCGTGACCACGTCGGCGTTGGCGGGCGACTCCACGCTGATCTGCTGCTGGGAGACCAGCGGCACGTTCTGGTTGACCACCAGGTGGTCGGTCGACAGCGACGCCGAGTCCAGCGCCGTCCCGGTGCCGTCGCTGATCAGGGTGGTGTCGATGTCGAGCGGGATCTTGGTGATCCGGTGGCTGGTGTAGGTCGACAGCAACAGCGCGGCGATCAACAAGGCGGCCCCGAGCCCGATGATGCCGCATGCGGCGAACCGCAACATGACTGCTCGGTTCACGTTGCCGTGCCCTCCTAGTGATCCCTCATGGTCGGCTCGTCGCCGCGAGCGAAGCAAACCCGTTCGACCCTAACAGCCGAACGTAAGACCCCCGCTGGGCAGCGCCCGCGGGTCGATGCGGTGTACCCCGGTTTGCCGGGGAACACTCCCAGGCACACTGTGATCGTGACCGAGGGCCAGGGCGTGGGGGGTGTGCGCAGCTTCCTGCCCGCCGTGGAGGGGATGCGCGCGTGCGCGGCCATGGGGGTGGTGGTCACCCACGTCGCCTTCCAGACCGGGCACTCCAGCGGCGTCGGCGGGCGGCTGTTCGGCCGCTTCGACCTGGCCGTCGCGGTGTTCTTCGCGCTGTCGGGCTTCCTGTTGTGGCGCGGGCACGCCGCGGCGGCCCGGGGCATCGGGGCCCCGCCCCGCACGGGTCATTACCTGCGGTCGCGGGTGGTGCGCATCATGCCGGCCTACCTGGTGGCGGTCGTCGTCATCCTGTCGCTGCTGCCCGACGCCGACCACGCCAGCCCGACCGTGTGGCTGGCCAACCTGACGCTCACCCAGATCTACGTGCCGCTCACCCTGACCGGCGGCCTGACCCAGATGTGGAGCCTGTCGGTCGAGGTCACCTTCTACCTGGCCCTGCCGGTCCTGGCGCTGCTGGCCCGCCGCCTCCCCGTCGCCGCGCGGGTGCCGGCGATCGCCGCGCTGGGCGCCCTCAGCTGGGGCTGGGGCTGGGTGCCGATGGCAACCGGCTCCGGGGTCAACCCGCTGAACTGGCCGCCGGCGTTCTTCTCGTGGTTCGCCGCGGGCATGCTGCTGGCCGAGTGGGCCCACACGCCGATCGGGGTGCCGCACCGGCTGGCCCGGCGTCGCCTTGTGATGGCCGTCGTGGCGGCGCTGGCCTTCCTGGTGGCGGCCTCGCCGCTGGCCGGGCCCGAGGGCCTTGTTCCCGGCACCGCCACCCAGTTCGCCGTCAAGACCGCCGCGGGTTCGCTGGTGGCCTTCGCGTTGGTCGCGCCGCTGGTGCTGGACCGGCCGGACACGCCGCACCGGGTGCTGGGGACGACGTTCATGGTGACGCTGGGGCGCTGGTCCTACGGCCTGTTCGTGTGGCACCTCGCGGCGCTGGCAATGGTCTTCCCGGTGCTGGGCACGTTCCCGTTCACCGGGCGGATGCCGGCGGTGCTGGCGCTGACGCTGGTCTTCGGCTGGGCGATCGCCGCCGTCAGCTACGCCCTGGTCGAGTCGCCCTGCCGGGAGGCGCTGCGGCGCTGGGAGAAACGCCGGGTCGAGACGACCGACGTCATAGACGCTGAGGCGGACGCAATCGCGCCGTGACCTCGGCCCGCACCGCGGACCGCCGGGCCTTGCCGGCGTCGTCGCGCAGGGGCTCGTCGACGAACTCGACGAACCGCGGCAGCTTGTACGACGAAAGATGTTCGGCCAAAAACTCTTTCACGCCCTCGGCGTCCAGCGTCGAGCCGTCTGCGGTGTGCACCAGGGCGTACGGCACCTGCCCCAGATCGCCGGAATTCTGGTCGGGGACGCCGACGACCAGGCAGGACATCACCTCCGGGTGCGCCGACAGGGCGTTCTCGATCTCGGCCGGGTAGACGTTGCGGCCGCCGACGGTGAACATGTCCACCCGCCGGTCGGACAGGTAGAGAAACCCGTCGGAGTCGAAATAGCCCAGGTCGCCCAGCGAGTCCCAGCCGTCCCTGGTCTTCGCCGTGGCGCCGACGTAGCGGTAGGTCGGCGCGCTGCCGGGGGCCGGGCGCATGTAGATCTCGCCGACCACGCCCGGCGGGCAGGGGTTGCCGTCGTCGTCGAGCACCTTCATCTCGCCGGCGACCACCACGCCCACCGAGCCGCGGTGTTCGAGCCACTGGTCGCCGGAGATGAACGTCAGCGCCTGTAATTCCGTGCCGCCGTAGAGTTCCCACACCTTCTCGGGGCCCACCAGGTCGATCCACGCCTGCTTGACCGCCGGCGGGCACGGCGCCCCCATGTGCCAGAACCGGCGGATTGACGACAGGTCGTAGGACCCCGGATCGGCGTGGTAGACCGGCAGCGTCCGCTGCATGATCGTCGGCACCGTCGTCAGGAACGTCACCCGGTGATCGGTGATCAGGCGCAGAAACCCGTGCGGGTCGAACCGGCTCATCACCACCAGGTGGTGGCGCATCAGCAAGGCGATCGTCGCCGTGGTGAATCCGGTGTTGTGGGACAGCGGAATTGGCACCAGGGTGGTGTCGCACTCCTGCGCGCCCAGCGCGTAGCCGATGACGGCCGGTATCCGGCTGTCGCCCCCGGACTCGATCAGCTTGGGCCGCCCGGTGCTGCCGCCGGACCCCATCGCCTTCCACACCGGCGAGACCGCCTCCGGCAGCGCGGCGTCGGACAACGCCGGGTCGGGTGTGAAATTCCTTGGCACGCTGGCTATTCCGTCGTGCTCGCGCCCCACCAGCAACGCCGGCGGCCGCAGCTCCAGCAGCCCCTGCAGCTCGGCATCGGGCAACCGGGCCGACAGCGGCTGGGGCACCGCGCCGAGCTTCCAGCACGCCACCACGGCCTGGATCCACTCCACCGAGTTGGGCAGCACGATCGTCACGTAGTCGCCCACGCCGACGCCGCACTCGGCGTAGGCCCGGGCCAGCCGGTTCGTCGAGGCGTCGAGCTCGCCCCGGGTCAGGGTCTCACCGTCGCAGGTGACCGCGGGCTCGTCGGGCGCCGCCGCGGCCAGCGCCGAGATCTGGGCTCCGATCGGGGGGACCGGCTGGCTCATCTAGTACGCCCCCCGCCGCTCGAAGATGCGCCGCGGGTTGTCGACCAGCATCGTGTGCAGCTGCTCGTCGGTGACCCCGCGCTCCTTGAGCGCCGGGATCACGTCGTTGTGGATGTGCAGGTAGTGCCAGTTGGGCGCGGCCACCGCGAGGAGCTCCTCGGGCAGCGCGTCGAAGTAGCAGTTGGCGTCGTGCGAGAGCACCATCTTGTCGGCGTGCCCGCGCTCGCACATCTGCGCCACGATGTTCACTCGGTCCTCGAACGGCGAGATCACGTCGATGCCGAACCGGTCCATCCCGAGGTAGGACCCGGCGGCGATCAGCTCCTCGAGGTAGCCGACGTCGGTGCTGTCGCCGGAGTGACCGATGACCACCCGGCTCAGGTCCACGCCCTCCTCTTCGAAGATGCGCTGCTGTTCGAGCCCGCGGCGCAACCCGGCGTGGGTGTGGGTGGAGATCGGCACCCCGGTGCGCCGGTGCGCCTGCGCGACGGCGCGCAGCACCCGCTCGACGCCCGGGGTAATGCCCGGTTCGTCGGTGGCGCACTTGAGGATCCCGGCCTTGACGCCGGTGTCGGCGATGCCCTGCTCGATGTCGCGGACGAACATGTCGGTCATCACCTCCGGGCCGCCCAGCGCCGCCCCCGGGCCCAGGTAGTGGAAGCAGAACGGCACGTCGTTGTAGGTGTAAAGCCCGGTCGCCACAACGATATTCAGCTCGGTCGCGGCGGCGACCCGGGCGATGCGCGGGATGTACCGGCCCAGCCCGATGACGGTCAGGTCCACGATGGTGTCCACGCCGCGGGCCTTCAGTTCATTGAGGCGGGTGATGGCGTCGGCCACCCGCTGGTCCTCGTCGCCCCAGGCCTCGGGATAGTTCTGCGCGATTTCGGTGGTCATGATGAACACGTGCTCGTGCATCAGCGTGACACCGAGGTCGGCGGTGTCAATGGGACCGCGGGCGGTATTGAGTTCTGACACCCGTCTGATGCTAGGTCGGGCGGCGCCACGCCAACAGTGCCGATTGACAGTGGCGTTCTCGCCCGCGCGCGCAGTACCGTCACCGCCATGTTGCTCAATCCCAACAAGCTGCAGCGGCGCTACCCGGACCGGCGCTCGAGCGAGATCATGGCCGCCACGGTCGACTTCTTCGAGTCGCGGGGCAAGGCGCGGCTCAAGCAGGACGACCACGATCGGGTGTGGTACTCCGACTTCCTCGACCACATCGGCCGCGAACGCATCTTCGCCTCGCTGCTGACGCCGTCGGCCTACGGCTCCGGTGACTGCCGCTGGGATACCTACCGGATCAGTGAGTTCGCCGAGATCGTCGGCTTCTACGGCCTGAGCTACTGGTACCCCTTCCAGGTCACCGCCCTGGGCCTGGGCCCGATCTGGATGAGCGACAACTCCGACGCCAAGCGCAAGGCCGCCGCGCAGCTGGAGGCCGGCGAGGTGTTCGCCTTCGGCCTGTCGGAGCAGACCCACGGCGCCGACGTCTACCAGACCGACATGGTCCTCACGCCGTCCGAACACGGCTGGACCGCCAGCGGGGAGAAGTACTACATCGGCAACGCCAACGTGGCGCGGATGGTCTCCACCTTCGGCAAGATCGCCGGCACCGACGAATACGTGTTCTTCGCCGCCGATTCCCAGCACGACCGGTATGAGCTCATCAAGAACGTGGTGAACTCGCAGAACTTCGTCGCCAACTACGCGCTCCGCGACTACCCGGTCACCGAGGCAGACCTCCTGCACCGCGGACCCGGGGCGTTTCACGCCGCGCTGAACACGGTCAACGTCTGCAAGTACAACCTGGGCTGGGGCGCGGTGGGCATGTGCACCCACGCGATGTACGAGGCGGTCACCCACGCCTCCAACCGCATCCTGTACGGCACGGTCGTCACGGACTTCAGCCACGTGCGCCGGCTCCTCACCGACGCCTACGCGCGGCTGGTGGCGATGCGGCTGGTATGCGCCCGGGCCTGTGACTACATGCGCAGCGCGTCGGCCGACGACCGGCGCTATCTGCTCTACAGCCCGCTGACCAAGGGCAAGGTCACCAGCGAAGGCGAGCGGGTGGTCACAGCGCTGTGGGACGTGATCGCCGCCAAGGGCGTGGAGAAGGACACCTTCTTCGAGGCCGTCACACGGGAGATCGGCCTGCTGCCCAGGCTGGAGGGCACCGTCCACATCAACATCGGCCTGTTGGGCAAGTTCATGCCCAACTTCCTGTTCGCGCCCGACGCCGCGCTGCCCCTGCTCGGCCGGCGCGACGACGCGGCCGACGACGCCTTCCTGTTCGCGCAGGGCCCGACCGGCGGGCTGGGCAAGGTGCGCTTCCACGACTGGCGCGCGCCGTTCGCCGCCTACGGCCACCTGCCCA
Organism: Mycobacterium bohemicum DSM 44277; assembly: GCF_001053185.1. GTDB lineage: Bacteria > Actinomycetota > Actinomycetes > Mycobacteriales > Mycobacteriaceae > Mycobacterium > Mycobacterium bohemicum. The sequence continues at coordinate 20,648 of NZ_CSTD01000001.1, forward strand.
ACGTCGCGCTGCTGCGTCAGCAGATCGACGTGCTCGCCGAAATGCTGGCCAGCGCCACCCCGGACGCGGCCCAGCAGAAGGACGTCGACTTCGCCTTCGCGGTGGGCCAGCTGTTCGCGACGGTGCCCTACGCCCAGCTCATCCTGGAGGAGGCCGCGATCTCGGGGGTGGACGACGCGCTGCTCGACCAGATCTTCGCCGTGCTGATCCGCGACTTCAACGGCTACGCCGTCGAACTCAGCGACAAGCCGGCCACCACGGACGAGCAGGCCCGCTTCGCGATGCGGATGATCCGGCGTCCGGTGCACGACCCCGCCGGCTACGCCCAGGTCTGGAAGGAACACGTGCAGCCGCTCAGCGGCGCGTATCAGATGCGGCCCTGACTTCCGGGCGTCGAGTGCGGCTGCCCGCACACTCAACGCCCGGCTGGCCGCACCCTCGACGCCCAGCGCCCGGCTGGCCGCGCGCTCGCGGGTCCCGCCGAAGGCGTGGATCGATCGCCGTGAAAAGGACTTTGGTCCCCTGCCAACCCGGTGTCCCCGTTGTTACGGTCACTTCGCCTCGATTGGCTCGGCACTGCCTGTGGCGAGCTGCACGGCCTAGGGGAGGTGCTATGTCATTGCTCAGTGTCACGCCCGACGCGATAGCTTCGGCGAGCGCAGATTTGGTGGATATCGGTGCCTCGCTGCGCGCGGCCCAAGCAGAAGCGATGGGCCAGACGGCTGCGATCGCGGCGCCGGGCGCCGACGAGGTTTCGGCCGCGATCACCTCGGTATTTGGTAGGGCGGCCGACGAATTCCACAGCCTTGGCGTGCAGGCAGCGGCTTACCACGACAACTTCGTCGGCGCATTGAGCGCCGGAGCCGGCCAGTACGCAGGCGCCGAAGCCGCCAATGTCCGGCAGATGTTGGCGGGCGGGTTGGACGCCTCCGCCCAGTCCGTGTCTGGCACCTTCTTCGCCCTCAACACCCCGATCGGTGCCATAAATTTCACCTATAGCGGGATTCTGCCTCCCACCGGCCAGAACGGCCCGTTCTCGGGCGTCGTGAACGGGACCACCGCGGTGTTTGGTAGTGGAAGCCTTGCGGTGACCGGGAACGTTCTGACGGGCCCTTACGGTCCGGGGACCGAACTGCAAGTGACGGGCGGGAACTTCAGCGCTCCCCGACTGCTGTCGCTTGTCAGCTCTACCGCAGGTCCCGCCGTCTCGGGCAACGCCGCCCTCGTCAATAGCACCAATCTGATTGTCAGCGAGCTACAAACGGGCAATTGGCAGGGCGCCGCATCGGCGCTCGTTGGCCTGCCCGGCAACTACCTGGCCGCCGTTACCACGGGATCTACCACGGTCAACCTGGCGGTGGATACCTCATCGTTCGGGGGGCCGGTTGTCACCGTGGGTGTTCCCTTCGATGGGATCTTTGCTTCTCCCCAGCCGATAACGGCGTCGTGGCCGACCTTTGATTATTCGTTCGGCGGGACCCTGTACACCGTCGAGGGCGTCAATAATCTTCCGATTGGAAGCACCGCTGGCCTTGTGCCGTTCGCGCTGGACGTGATCGCGAGATCTGTCGGTCTGCCGTAGTCGCCGCCTCGCCACCGCCTGACCCCCCACCCGGCCGGGTGTCCGGCTGGCCGCACACTCGCGCCGTCCGCCGGGCCGGGCCGTGATGCGGCCGTAGGACCCTCGCCACCAAGCCGGGCGGATCAGCGGCTGGCGCGCGCAGCTTCGATGGGGATGATCGCCGCAAGCGTGTCTTCGCGGACGACGTGGTACGCGTCGTACCGGTCCACCGTCGGGTCGCAGTGGGGGGCCACCAGTTCGACCCGCTCGCCCAGGCGGACTGGCCCACCGGCGGGCCGGGTGAGCGCGCCGTGCTCGTCTCCGAAGAAGCCGTACGTCGAGCCGGCGAAGCGCGCCCCGGCCGGGCGCGGCGGGGGACCGTCCGTGGCGAACGCCTTCAGCCCCGCGTCGACGGTGACGATCGGGACGGCGTTGGCGCTGATCACCTGAGCCGAGACGAACAAACTGGTGGCAAACGCGCCGTCGGCGTCGTCGCCCAAGGCGTCGCGATATTGCGCATCCATGAAAACGTATGAGCCGGGCTGAAGTTCGGTCAGCAGGCCGACTTCCAGGTCGGACTGCACGGTTCCGGTGCCGCCGCCGGTGATGGTCTCGACCCGATGGCCGGCGCTTCGGAGCCCTTCGACGACGCCCGCGAGCACGTCCATCCCCGCCCCGACCGCCTCGCGGCGCGCTCGGTACCCGGCAATGTGCTGCCAATGACCCCCGTAGCCCTGGACGCCGGCCAAGGTCAGCGAGGGCTGCCGCCGGATGTGATCGGCGAGTGAGAGGGCCTCGGCGACGCCGGCCACGCCCGTGCGCATGAGGCCGACGTCGACGTCGATGAGGACCCGCATCGTGACGCCCCGCCGGCGGGCTTCTGCGGCCAGCGCGGACGCCGGATCGGGATGGTCGACGACGCAGGAAAATCCCGAATCGACCGCCGCCACGTCGCACAACCGGCGTGGCATCTCGGGGTCGGCGACGGGCGAGGTGAGCAGGATGTCGCGCACACCGGCCGCCGAAAGCGCTTCGGCTTTGCCCAGTTTCGCGCAGCAGACGCCGACCGCGCCCGCCGCGGCCTGCTTGCGGGCTATCCACGAGCATTTGTGCGTCTTCGCGTGCGGCCGCAGCGCGACCCGGCCCCGTGTCCGCTCGGCCATGCGGGAGATGTTCGCATCCAGCGCGGCCTCATCGAGGATGAGGGCCGGCGTCGGCACGCGGTATCGCGACCCGGGAAGCCCAATCTCGGCTCGTGCCAACACTTCTGCGGCCGACACCGCTATCGGTGGGATGCGATCGGGGTCAGGTGCTCGAAGCCCGCCATCGACGCGGCCTCCGGCAGGCGGCGGATGGCGCCGTTCTGCGCCCACTGCCCTTCGGGCACTTCGTGAATGACGCACGACGTGACCACCATCCTGTCGCCGGGCGCGTCGGCGGCCGATTCGGCGGCCCGTTGAAGATCTTGGGCGAACTGCTCCTTGCGCGCGCCGTCGAGCACGCCGGTGCTGACCTGCCAGTCGATGAACACGCCGGCGACAGCGGCGTCCGCGCTGACCCCTGCGGAGTAGAAGCTCTCCGGGGCCAACTCCTGCAGCAGCACCAAAGCGCGCATCCGGCTCTCGGGCCGATCGGGCACCGATTCGGCACTGCAGGCCGCCTCGGTGAGCGCTCCCACCAGACGCGCCTTCTGGGCGTCGCCGAAAGCGCCGGGCGTCAGGGTCACTCGCATCAAGGGCATGGCATCAGCCTCCGTCAGCGAGCGGCGGGCCGCCAGTGGCGAAACAGACAATTTTCTTGCATAATTCGCCACATGATTGGCCTCGACGTCCTCGTCCTGCAGGGGGCCAGCGCCAGCGCGGTGGGCGCCACGATCGATGTTGTCCACGCCGCCAATCGAATTCACGGAAAGCCGCTCCTGGACTTGCGGTTCGTGACGCCTGAAACTCGCGTCGCCTTGCGCGGCGGCCTGGCCGCGACGGGACAGCCACTGGCGCGCTCGAGGCCGCGCGACGTGGTCGTCATGCCGGGTCTGGGGGCCGCCACCCCGGAGGAGATCGCGGCGCCGACGTCGCGGCCTCGTGCACGGCGGTGTTCCTGCTCGGGGTCGCCGGCCTGCTCGACGGTCGGCGCTGCGTGACGACGTGGTGGTTGGGTGCGGACCTTGCCCGCGTCGCGCCCGCCGCCCACGTCGTCATCGACGAGATGGTGGTTCGCGACGGGCCGATCTGGACCGCGGGCAGCGCCTTCGCGCACATCGACCTGATGCTGGCGCTCATGCGCCATTTCGGCGGGGCCGCCCTGACCGACGAATTGGCGAACCGACTCGTCGCCGACCAGCGCACCTCCCAAGCGAGCTTCCTCATTCCCTCGCACCTCGCGGCCCGCGACGAAACCGTCGCCGCGCTCGAGCGTTTCGTGCGCTCCCGGCTCGCTGAGGCGCACTCGCTGGCTTCCCTGGCGCAGTGGTGTGGGCTCAGCCCCCGCACCTTGGCGCGGCGGACACGAAGCGCCGTCGGACTCAGCCCGTTGCAGCTCGTGCAGAAGGTGCGCCTGGAGCGCGCCCTGCATCTGCTGCGGACGACGCGGATGCCCCTCGGGGAAATCGCCGCAGCCGTGGGATTTGCCGATCCGGCGACGCTGCACCGACTGGTCAAGCGACACACCGGGCGGTCGCCCGGCGCCCTGCGTCCGGGCGCCCGTCCGAAGTCCGCTTGACTGTGACCCGTGCCACACTAGACTGACCAGTGGTCATCGAGTCGTGAGGGGGCCGCATTGCCGACGGTGACATGGGCGCGCGTCGACCCGGCCCGGCGGGCCGCGATCATCGAGGCCGCGGAGTCGGAGTTCGGTGCGCACGGCTTCTCCGGCGGCAGCCTGAACGTCATCGCCCGGCGCGCCGGCGTCGCCAAGGGCAGCCTGTTCCAATACTTCGCCGACAAGCGCGACCTGTACGCCTACATCGCCGACATCGGCAGCCAGCGGGTGCGCTCCTACATCGAGGACCTCATCCGCGAGCTCGACCCCACCCGCCCGTTCTTCGAATTCCTCACCGACCTGCTCGACGCCTGGGTGGCCTACTTCGCCGAGCACCCGCACGAGCGCGCCCTGCACGCCGCGGCGACGCTCGAGGTCGACACCGATGCCCGCATCAGCGTGCGCAGCGTCATCCACCGCCACTACCTCGAGGTGCTGCGCCCGCTGGTCCGCGACGCGCAGTCCCGCGGCGACCTGCGGGCGGACTCCGACACCGAGGCCATGCTGTCGCTGCTGCTGCTGATCTTCCCGCACCTGGCGCTGGCCCCGTACATGCGCGGGCTCGACCCCATCCTCGGGCTCGACGAACCGACCCCGGAGCAGCCGGCGCTGGCGGTGCGCAGGCTCGTCGCGGTCCTGGCGGCCGCGTTCTCGCCCCAGCCCCGCGCCGCAGCCATCACGCGATCTGAGGAGGTCACATGACGCGCACACACGTCGGTTCGCTCGCCGCGGGCGGGCTGAACTGGGAGAGCCTGCCGCTCAAGCTATTTGCGGGCGGCAACGCCAAGTTCTGGAACCCCGCCGACATCGATTTCTCCCGCGAGCGCGCCGACTGGGAGCGGCTCACCGACCTCGAGCGGGACTACGCCACCCGGCTGTGCGCGGAGTTCGTCGCCGGCGAGGAGGCCGTGACCGAGGACATCCAGCCGTTCATGTCCGCGATGCGCGCGGAGGGGCGGCTCGGCGACGAGATGTACCTGACACAGTTCGCGTACGAGGAGGCCAAGCACACGCAGGTGTTCCGCATGTGGCTCGACGCCGTCGGCGTCACCGACGACCTGCACCGCTACCTCGACGACCTGCCGGCCTACCGCCAGATGTTCTACGACGAGCTGCCCGACTGCCTCGGGGCGCTGCGGGTCGACCCGTCGCCGGCCGCGCAGGTGCGCGCCGCGGTGACCTACAACCACATCGTGGAGGGCATGCTGGCGCTGACCGGCTACTACGCCTGGCACAAGATCTGCGCGGGCCGCGGCATCCTGCCCGGCATGCAGCGGCTGATCAGCCACATCGGCGACGACGAGCGCCGCCACATGGCGTGGGGCACGTTCACCTGCCGGCGCCACGTCGCCGCCGAGGACGCCAATTGGGGCGTGTTCGAAGAGCGGATGAACCAGCTGCTACCGCTGGCGCTGAGGGTGACCGAGGAAAGCTTCGCCCTCTACGGCGACGAGGTGCCCTTCGGGATATCCCCGGAGGAGATGACGCAGTACGCCGCCGACAAGGGGATGCGGCGGTTCGGCACGATATCGAGCGCCCGCGGGCGGCCGGTCGGCGAGATCGACCTCGATTACTCGCCGCTGCAGCTGGAGGACACCTTCGCCGACGAGGACGAGAAGGTGCTGGCGGCCGCCCGCTAGCCCACCCAGACCGTCTTGGCGTTACAGAACGCGCGGATCCCGAGGCCGGCCAGCTCGCGGCCGTAGCCCGACCGCTTGACGCCCCCGAACCCCAGCTCGGGGTACGACACCGTCATGCCGTTGATGAAGACCTGGCCCGCCTCGATCTCGTCGATGAACCGCTGCTGCTCGGCCTCGTCGCTGGTCCAGGCATTGGAGCCCAGGCCGAAGGTCGTGGCATTGGCGATCTCGATGGCCTCGTCGATGCTCTGCGCCCGGTACATCGAGGCGACCGGTCCGAAGACCTCCTCGGTGTACAGCGCCATGTCCCTGGTGATGTCGGTGACCACGGTCGGCGGGTAGAACCACCCGGGCCCGTCCAGCGGCTTGCCGCCGGTGCGGAGCTTCGCACCCGCGGCGACGGCGTCGTCGACCTGCTGGGCGATCTCGTCGCGGCCCGACTCGGTGGCCAGCGGGCCGACGTCGGTGTCCGGGTCGGTCGGGTCGCCGACCTTCAGCGCCTCCATGCGCTCGACGTACTTGTCGACGAACGCGTCGTAGATGTCGGTGTGGACGATGAACCGCTTTGCGGCGATGCAGGATTGGCCGTTGTTCTGCACGCGCGCGGTGACCGCGGTCTTGACCGCCTCCTCGAGGTCGGCGGATGGCATCACGATGAACGGGTCGCTGCCGCCGAGCTCCAGCACGGTCGGTTTGATCTCGTCGCCGGCGATCGCGGCAACCGATTGGCCGGCCGGTTCGCTGCCGGTGAGGGTGGCCGCCGCGACCCGGGGATCGCGCAGGATGCGCTCCACGGCGCTCGACGAAACGAGCAGCGTCTGGAAGCAGCCGTCGGGGAAGCCGCCGCGGGCGATAACGTCGGAGAGATAGAGCGCCGACTGCGGCACGTTGGAGGCGTGCTTGAGGATCCCGACGTTGCCGGCCATCAGCGCCGGCGCGGCGAAGCGGACTGCCTGCCAGAGCGGGAAGTTCCACGGCATCACGGCCAGCACGACCCCGAGCGGTTGGTAGCGGATGTATGCCTTCTTGGCGCCGACCTTCCCGGCGTCGGCTTGCTCATCGGCCAAAAGCTTCTCGGCGTTCTCGGCGTAGTACCGAAAACCCTTGGCGCACTTGAGCGTTTCCGCCTTGGCCGACGCCAGGGTCTTGCCCATCTCCAGGGTCATCATCGCGGCGACCTCGTCCGCCTCCGCCTCCAGCAGGTCCGCGGTGGCGTTTGCCCACCCCGCTCGCTGGGCAAAGGTGGTGTTGTGGCGGTAGTCCTGGAACCGGGCGTACGCGCGGGCAATGGCCGCGTCGACTTCGTCGTCGGTGGCGGGGGTGAAGGTCTTTACCGTCTCGCCGGTGGCCGGGTTGATCGTGGCGATGGGCACGCTGACATCCTTCGCTTCGAGGTTGGTAAGAGGTGCAACACCCAGCCTGCCACTATCGTTCCCCCAAGGGAGGTGCCGGGATGAGCAAGGCCGCTGAGCTGATGGTCAAGTGCCTGGAGAACGAGGGGGTGGCCGTCGTCTTCGGGCTGCCGGGGGAGGAGAACATCCGGTTCGTGCGGGCGCTGGCGTCCTCCGGCATCCGCTACGTGCTGACCCGGCACGAGCAGGGGGCCGCGTTCATGGCCGAGATGTATGGGCGCGTCACCGGGCGCGCGGCGGTGGTCTCCGCCACGCTGGGCCCCGGGGCGATCAACATGCAGCTCGGGGTCGCCGACGCCACGACCAACAGCACGCCGCTGGTCGCGATCTCCGCGCAGGTCGGCCAGGACCGCGAGTTCAAGGAGTCCCACCAGTACGTCGACCTGGTGTCGATGTTCGCGCCCATCACCCGCTGGGCCGCCGACATCCCCACCGCCCGCGCCATCCCGGAGATGTTCCGCAAGGCGTTCAAGGTGGCCGAGACCGAACGCCCGGCCGCGGTCTACCTCGCCGTGCCCGAGCACATAGATGCAGATGAATCCGACTACGACCTGGCGCCGTTGCCGCGCAACGTCGTTCGCGCCGACGCCCCCGCACCCCGGCAGGTGGAGCGGGCGGTCGACATCCTGCGCCAGGCCAAGCGCCCGGTGATGCTGGCCGGGCACGGCGCCGCCCGCGCCGGCGCCACGGCCGCGCTGGTGCGGTTCTCCGAGGCGTTCGGGGTGCCGGTCGCCAACACCTTCCACGGCAAGGGCGTGATGCCCGACGACCATCCCAACGGCATCGGGACGCTGGGTTTCATGCGCCACGACTACGTCAACTTCGGCTTCGACAACGCCGACGTGGTGATCGCGGTCGGCTACGAGCTCCAGGAGTTCGACCCGGTCCGGATCAACCCGCAGGCCGACAAGAAGATCATCCACATTCACCGCTTCCCGGCCGAGGTCGACGCGCACTATTCGGTCGACGTCGGAATCATCGGCGACATCAGCGCCTCGCTGGACGCGCTCACCAAGGGGCTCGCCGGCCAGGCCTATGAGGCCGACCCGGAGGTGCCCGGTGCGGGTCTGCTCGCGGAGGAATTCGCGCGGGGGCAAGGGGATTCGCGCTTTCCGCTGGCGCCCGCGCGGGTCGTCGCCGACACCCGGGCCGCGCTGGGCCGCAGCGACGTCGTGCTGGTCGACACCGGCGCCACCAAGATGTGGATGGCGCGGCTCTACCCGACATACGAACCCAACACGTGCCTGGTTTCGAATGGCTTGTCCACCATGGGTTTTGCCCTGCCCGGTGCGCTGGGCGTCAAGCTGGCGCGGTCGGAGTCGAAGGTGCTGGCCGTCGTCGGCGACGGCGCGTTCCTGATGAACTCCCAGGAGATCGAGACGGCCGTCCGCGAGCGCATCCCGCTGGTGGTGTTGATCTGGGAGGACGGCGGCTACGGGCTCATCGAGTGGAAGATGGACCTCGAGCTCGGCGAGCACTACTACGTCAATTTCGGCAACCCCGACATCGTCAAGTACGCGGAAAGCTTCGGCGCCAAGGGATATCGGATCGCCAGCGCCGACGACCTGCTCCCGACGCTGCGGGCCGCCCTCGACGACGACGGGGTGTCGCTGATCTGTTGCCCGGTGGACTACTCCGAGAACCTGCGGCTCACCGACCGGCTCGGCGAGCTGGACGAGACGCTGTAAGCGCTCTGCGGCACTTCCGTCACACGCGTCACGGCGGCGGGAGGACCCGGCTTTCTGCCCGCCTCATAGCGACAATTCCCGTCCGGACGCACGCTCTCCCCGGCGTTGTCGCTATGAGGCGGGCACAAACCATGCCGCCCGCGCCGGGGACTGCTGGGGCGCGTGTGACGATCACCGCGGCGGGATCACCGCCGTCGGTGCAACGCGCGTTCGCGGAAAGCCGGGCCCCGGCCCGTTACGGCGGGTAGCCTCACGGATTGCGTCAGAGCCGATGACGTTCGCGCCTGTGATCGCACCCCCAAGGAGGCGGCGGTGTCGTATGTGGTGACGGCCCCGGAGTCGCTGGCCGCCGCTGCCGCGGACCTGGCCCGGATCGGGTCGGCGGTCGGCGCGGCGAACGCGACGGCGGCGAGCTCCACGACGGCGCTGCTGGCCGCGGGCGCGGACGAGGTATCGGCACGCATCGCGGCGTCGTTCGGCGCGTACGGCCTGAACTACCAGGCGCTCATCGCGCAGGCGGCGCAGCTGCACGAGCGCTTCGTGCTGGCGCTGCGGGAGAACGCGAGCGAGTACCTGACCGGTGAGATCGCCAACGAAGCGGCGATGGTGGGGCTCGAGCCGACCGGCGGCGCGCTCGCCGCGGCCGGCACCCGGATCACCATCCCCGGCGCGGGACCGCTCTACTATCCCTTCCTGCTCACCAGCTGGCCCTACCTGGGGCGCCTGATCATCACCGGGATCGGCCTGCCGGGGCCGAGTTCCGCCTCGATCCTGCAGGCGTACGACGCGCTGAACCACGCCATCGGGGAGAACTGGTTTCCCGGCACCACCGCTCAGCTCGTCAACTATCCGGCCAGCATCAGCATCATCAGCGGGAGCCTGGCCGCTCCCGGTGTCAACAGCGCCGTCGCCACGGGACAGCAAGCGCTCAACGACCAGATCATGAACGCGTTCACCAACGGCAACGGTTCGCCGGTGTACGTCGCCGGGCTGTCGGAGGGAACGATCGTCGTCAACCGCGAGTTGGCGTACCTGGCGACCAGCCCGACCGCTCCACCCGTCAACGCCCTGAAGTTCGCGATGTTCTCCAGCCCCGAATTCGGTTTGTTCAGCACCTATCTCCCGGAGGGGCTCACCATTCCGTTGGTCGACTACACGGTGAACGGTCTGCCCAACACCCAGTACGACGTGAGCGTGGTGTTCGCGCAGTACGACTTCTTCGGCAACCCGCCCGATCGCCCGTGGAATCTTCTGGCCGACGTCAACTCGATCTTCGGGGGCATCTACTACCACAACACGGCGGCGCTCGCCTCCCCCTCGGACGCGGTCCAGATCTCCAGTGTGACCGCCCCGTTGGGCGGCACGATCACCACCTACGAGATCCCCTCACCGACCCTGCCGATGCTGTTGCCGCTCGAGCAGATCGGGGTTCCGCAACCGATCGTCAACAACCTCAACTCGTGGCTGCAGCCGATCGTCAACGACGGCTACTCGTCGCTGACGCCCGACGCCGGGCCGTACTTCTCCCACGGCTCGCTGGTGGGCTTGCCCACCTTTCCGCCCATCCTCTAGGTCGCGCCTACTGCGACCAGAACGAGGTGCCGCCCGATGCGGAGGAGCCGCCCAGACCCGGGTCGCCGAAGCAGCGAACGAGGTCCACAGTCGCACCGGCCCGACCCGCTTTGGCCACCGCCGCCGCAGCGGCCGCGCTGCGGGTCGTTGCCCAGGCCCCGACGAAGGTGTGGCCGTCGTCGGACAGGGCTACACAACCGCCCACGCCCTCGGCAAGAATGCGGCAGTCGGTCGCGCCGTGCCTCGCGGCGCAATGGTTCACCGCGTAATCCTCGACGTGATCGAGGCTGGCCAGGCTGCCGCCCGTCGTGGTCTCGACCGAGCGGGTGGAGTCCGACCCCGCGATCGCGATGTAACCGCCGTCGGCCCGTGCCGGCGCCGCCGGCGCCAGCACCCAGATGACAGGCAGGGCGGCCACAGCAAAAAGCGTCAACACCGAGCCGCGCAAGCGAAAGCTCCCGATGGCCAACGGCTCACGCCGAGCAAAACCGGACAACACCACCGTCCACGCTGATCCTTCAACGGACGCCACCCTTGGGCGTCGTCTCGTAGCGTGCGGGATTCAAGCGCTATTCGCCACGTGTTTTACAAAGCGTTGACAGCGGCGTAGCAATTTTTCACACATGTGATCCGGGTGACGTCGAGGCGCGGACTAGCCGTGGCTCCGCGACGCCGGCGTCGCCGCCGCGATCGGCGGCACGTACGTACCCACCAACCGGCGATGCCACCACGCCCGCTCGCGGCGCAGCTCGGACCACGTGGTGAACCGATACTGATACAGCCGCGCACGCACAAACCGCGGCGGCGCGTCCGGAAAAGGATTGTGCCGCAACAGGCGCAGCGTCGGGGCGTCGTTGCGCAGCAGGCGCTGCAGCAGCGGCCCCAGCCACGGCTGCGCGTAGCCGGGGGAGATGGCGGCGAACCACATCAGCCAGTCCAGGCGCAGGTGGTAGGGGGCCCACTGCCGCGGCAGCCGTCGCACGCCGCCCGGCTTGCCCTTGAATTCGTATTCCAGCCAGACGGTGTCGGCGGTGACGGCGGCCGCCGCGGTGCCCTCGATCACCACCTCGCGGCGCACGCGGCCGATGCTGCCGAAGGCCCCGTAGGTGTTCACCAGGTGAAAAGGGTTGAAGGACATGTTCATCCGCTGCCGCGACGACAGCATGTTGCGCAGCGGCCAATAGCTCAACACCAGCACGGCGCCGGCGAACCCGGCCACCAGAGCGGCGAACCACAGCGGCGGCGCCGACCAGGCCGGGTGCGCGGGCAGCGGCACCAGCGCGGACACCGCCGTGTCGTCGATGGCGCTGCACGCCAGCAGGATCGTCAGCCAGTTGAGCCAGGCGAAGTTACCCGAGGCCACCAGCCACAGCTGGGTCACGACGACGATCGCGGCGGCCGCGGCCGCCACGGGCTGCGGGGCGAACAGCCCGAACGGCACGATCAGTTGCGCAACGTGGTTGCCCGCCGCCTCGATCCGGTGCAGCGGCCGGGGCAGGTGATGGAAGAACCAGCTCAACGGCCCGGGCATGGGCTGGGTCTCATGGTGGTAGTACAGGCACGTCAGGTCCCGCCAGCAGGGGTCGCCGCGCATCTTGATCAGGCCGGCCCCGAACTCGACCCGGAACAGCAGCAACCGCATCATCCACAGGGTCAGCAGCGGCGGCGCGACGCGGTCGTTGCCGAGGAAGATCATCAGGAACCCGGTCTCCAGCAGCAGCGACTCCCAGCCGAACGAGTACCAGGCCTGCCCGACGTTCACCACCGACAGGTACAGCACCCACAGCCCCAGCCACATCAGCATCGACACCCCGAGCGGGGCCAGGTCACCCGCACCGGCGACGACGGCCGCGGCCAGCGCGGCGCCGAACCAGCAGACGGCGGCGAACAACCGATCGCTGTAGCGCAGGTGAAAAAGGCTGGGGGTGCGCCAAAACGATTGCGCGGCAACATATCGGGGAACGGGAAGGATGCCGTGTTCGCCGATGAGCGCCCGGAACTGGGCGGCCGCCCCGACGAACGCGATCAGGTAGACGGCCGCGACTCCGCGCTCCAGCACGAGCCTGCCCAGCCAGTACTCGGGCGCCGAAAACCATCCCATGCCCGCAACTCCTCGGACGTCGCGCCTCTTCAGTCAACCAGCCGGCGATCCGGGAGCCAACACCGAAAAATTCAGTCCCGCCGCCGCGCCACCGTGACCACCGAAGCCGCAAGTGCCGCAAGCGAAATGAGGGCCAGCAATTGCACGATCGCCCAGTGGCCGGCGTAACCGTCGACCGATCGCCACGGATGCCGGGACAGCACCGCCCCGGCCAGGATCAGCCCGCCCGCGCTCAGCGCGACGGTGGTCCGGTACCGGCCGCGCAGCGCGTACCGCAGGCCCAGCGCGGCGCCGGTGACCACAACACCGGCCGCCCCGGCGACGACGCCCCCCGCCCCCAGCACCGCGATCGCCGCCCAGATCCCGGAAACCCGGGGCCGCGCGGGCGGTTCTTCGTCGTCGCCTCGGCGGCGGGTGCGCCAGAACGCGAGCGCGGCCAGCAGCGGCAGCAACGCCAGCCCGACCGCCAGGCCCGCGCGGTAAAGGCCGTTCGAGGCGAAGGTCAGCGTGATGGTGCCCGCGTCGCCCGCGGGCACCACCCAGCCCTGCTGCCAGCCGTTGACGGCGACGGGCGTCAGGCGGGCACCGGTGCCGGTGCGGGCCACCCAGCCCGGGTTGATGCTTTCGGGGATGACCAGCAGCCGCGGTCGGGCCGACGCGGGTGCCCGCACCTGGCGGCGTCCCTCGCCCCAGGCCAGGACGGGCGCCGGAACCGTTGCGGCGCTGGGACTGTCGGCGGAAGCGGTCAGCTCGGCCCCGTCCACCACGAACTGGGCGCCGGGGCTGATCAGCAGCTCCTGGTGTCCGGGCGGCAGCGCGATCGGGCCCCCCTCGCAGGGCAGCGCCGGCACCGGGTCGCCGTCGAGCAGCGCGCCGACGGTGGTGTCGATGCGGGTGTGCACGAACCGGCCCGCGATGGCGATGACCGGCCCGTCATCGCATCCGACGCTGACCCGCCGGGCGCGGTTGCGGGGACCGTCGGCCGGGGCGATCGCATTGCCGTCGCTGCCCAGCACCGCCACCTCGGCCAGCCCGGGCGGCTTGAGCTGGTCGAAGCCCAGCGCGTTGCGGTCGATGATGTCCTGCCAGTCCAGCAGGCTGATGGTGACGGTGTCGGTCACCCGGGGCCGCAACGACAGCGTCTGCGGCTGGTCGCCGCCCAGCTCCCGTACCTGGGGCCCGTCGCCCAGGTTGACCGCCACCATCGTCGGGCGGGCGGGCAGCGGCGACCGGCCGGCGAGCACGCGCAGCCCGGCGACCTCGGTGGGCCGCGGCAGCGTGAGGGTCAGGCTGGGCGCGGTGTTGTGCTGCACCACCCGCTGCGGCGCCGTCCACGCGGTGGCCGGGTCGCCGTCGGTGGCCGCGAGGCGAACACGTCACCCATCAGCTCGAGCATCGCGTCCGCTTCGCCGACCTTGGCGGGCGGCGTCACGAACGGGTGCTTCTCGCGGTTGTAGACGGGCTGGAAAGGCAAGCGATGGCGGGTGGTACCAAGCGGCTGCCGCGTGCCGTCCGTGAGCAGCAGATGCTCGACGCCGCCGTGCAGATGTTCTCCGTCAACGGCTATCACGAGACGTCGATGGACGCCATCGCCGCCGAGGCGCAGATCTCCAAGCCGATGCTGTACCTGTATTACGGCTCCAAGGAGGACCTGTTCGGCGCCTGCCTGAACCGCGAGCTGGGCCGGTTCATCGACGCGGTCCGCGCCGGCGTCGACTTCACGCAGAATCCTAAAGACCTGCTGCGCAACACCATTGGCTCGTTCCTGCGGTACATCGACACCAACCGGGCGTCGTGGATCGTGATGTACACCCAGGCCACCAGCTCGCAGGCGTTCGCCCACCTGGTGCGCGAGGGCCGCGAGCAGATCATCGAACTGGTCGCCGCGCTGGTGCGGGCCGGCAGCCGCACCCCGCGGCCCGACCGCGACTACGAGATGATGGCCGTGGCCTTGGTGGGCGCCGGCGAGGCGATGGCCAACCGCCTGAGCACGGACGACATCGATGTCGACGAGGCGGCCGAGTTGATGATCAACCTGTTCTGGCACGGCCTGCGGGGCGCACCGGAGGAGCGTGGAGCCGCCGCGGCCGCCGGCTAGCCCCTACATTCGTGGGGTGGCACACACCGATCGCCGCAACCTCGACTTCTTCTGCGCCGTCATCATCGTCGGGTTGCTGGCCGGGGTGGCCGGGCTGGCGACGACGACCGTGCTGCGCTTCGTCGAACACCTCACCTACCACTACACGTTCGGCACGCTGCTGGCCGGGATCAGCGGCAGCGGCCACATCCGCCGCGCCCTGGGACCGATGGTCGGCGGCGCCCTGGCGGGCTGCGGGTGGTGGTTGCTGCGCCGCCGCACCGACGTCCCCCCGCTCGCGCAGACCATCACCCGCCACGACCCCATCCCCCGGGCGACGTGGAGCATCGACGCGGTGCTCCAGGTGGTGCTGGTCGGCTCGGGCGCCTCGCTGGGCCGCGAAGGGGCGCCGCGCCAGTTCGCGGCGGCCCTGGCCGACAGCGGAACCCAGTGGCTGCGGCGGCTGTCGGCGCGCGACCGGGAGATCCTGCTGGCGTGCGCGGCGCTGCTCAGCTCCAGTCTGGCCGTCGCGATCGGGGCGGCCGCCACGCACGATCACCCCATCCTGGACTGGCCCCGCTCGGAGTCGACGTACCTGGTGACCGCGCACGGGCTGGTGCTGGCGCCGGTGACCCTCGCGGTGGGACTGGCGTTCAACCGGCTCATGGCGGCGGCGCGGCCGGCGCGCGCGATGCGGACCTGGGTGCTGATCCCCGCGCTGGCGGGCGCGGGGCTGGTGATGGGAATCTGCTCGCACTGGTGGCCCGAGCTGCCCGGCAACGGGCGGAGCATCCTCACCGTCAGCCTGGCCAGCGGCCTGACGCTGTCGGCGGCGGCCTCGATCCTGGCCCTCAAACCGCTGCTGACGGCGTTGTTTCTGCGCGCCGGGGGCGCGGGCGGCATGCTCACCCCGTCGCTGGCCACCGGCGCGGCGGCCGGGTCGACGCTGGTGCTCACGATCAACTGGCTGACCGGGACGCACCTGCACGGCCCAGCGGTTTCGCTGGCGGGCGCGGCGGGGGGCTTTGCCGTCACCCAGGGCTCACCGATCTGGGCGGCGATCTTCGTCTGGGAGTTGGCCCACCCGCCGGCGTGGCTGTTCCTGGTTTTCCTGTTGACCGCATCCGGCGCGCACGGGTTGAACGTGATGCTGAAGGCGCGCGGCGGGACACACGCGGACTAGAGGGCCCGGACCGTACCGGTCAGGTAGGGGTAACCCTTGGCGACGTTGCGCAACGAGATGTCCCATCCGCCGTCGGGGCCCTCGTTGCTCTCCTCGATGTAGAGGCCCGCGGTGGCGGGCAGCACCACCGGCTTGCCGAACCGCACCGAGTACCGCACCGCGCGGGGGAGCCGGGCTTCGATGTTGGCCAATACCGCTGCGGCGCTGTACATTCCGTGCGCGATCACCGTCGGGAACCCGAACAGCCTGGCGGCGATCGGGTTGGTGTGGATCGGGTTGCGGTCCCCGCCGACGACCGCGTAGCGCCGGATCTGCCCCGGTGTGATCCGCAGCACGGTGCTGGGCGGGGGCGGCTTCGGCTGCTTCTCCGGCGGCGGCTTGGGCTCGTCGGACAGGCTGGTGCGCTGCTGGTGCAGGAACGTCGTCACCTGATGCCACGCCGTGTCGTCACCGACGCTGACATCGGTCACCAGGTCCACCAGCAGGCCCTTGCGGTGCTCGCGCAGGTTCTCCGCGTGCACGCGCACCCCGACCGTGTCGGTGACCGCGATCGGGCGGTACTGGGTGATGTGGTTCTCGGTGTGCACCGCACCCATTGCGGCGAACGGGAAGTCGAACCCGGTCACCAGCGACATCACCGCGGGGAACGTCAGCGCGAACGGGTAGGTCAGCGGCACGCAGTTGCCGTAGCGCAGGCCGGTCACCGCCGCGTAGTCCGCCACGTTCGCGCGATCGATGGGCAGGTCCTCGATGGTGACCGTCCGGGTGGGCAGCCGGCCGTCGCGCGGCACCAACGGCAGCGCGCCGGCCGCCGCGCGCAGCAGGTTCTTCAGGCCACTTGGCTGGTTCATCGCATTCCCCCGCCGCTCACGCGCCCAGCATGGCCTGGCCGCACACCCGGATGACGTTGCCGGTCACCGCATTCGACGCCGGGCTGGCGAAGTAGGCGATGGTCTCGGCGACGTCGACGGGCTGGCCACCCTGCAGCAGCGAATTGAGGCGGCGGCCGACCTCGCGGGTGGCCAGCGGGATGGCGGCCGTCATCTGCGTCTCGATGAAGCCCGGCGCCACGGCGTTGATCGTGATGCCCTTGTCGTAGAGTCCGGGCGCCAGGGCCTGGGTGAGCCCGATCATTCCGGCCTTGGTGGTGGCGTAGTTGGTTTGTCCGCGGTTGCCCGCGATGCCGGCCATCGACGACAGGCCGATCACCCGGCCGCCCTCGCCGATGCTGCCATTGCCCACCAGGCCTTCCGTAAGCCGTTGCGGCGCAAGGAGATTGACGGCCAGCACGGCGTCCCATCTGGCGTCGTCCATGTTGGCCAGCAGCTTGTCGCGGGTGATGCCGGCGTTGTTCACCAGGACGTCGGCGTGCCCGCCGTAGTGGTCGCGCAGGTGCTCGGTGATCTTGTCGACGGCGTCGTCGGCGGTGACGTCGAGCCACAGCGCGGTGCCCCCGACCCGGCTGGCGGTCTCGGACAGCGCCTCGGCGGCCGACTCCACGTCGATCGCGACGACGCGGGCGCCGTCGCGGGCGAACACCTCGGCGATGGTCGCGCCGATTCCGCGCGCGGCGCCGGTTACGATGGCGACCTTGCCATCCAGCGGCCGCTCCCAGTCGGCCGGCGGGGTGGAGTCGGCCTCCCCGACGTAGAACACCTGGCCGTCGACGTAGGCGGACTTGGCCGACAGGATGAACCGCATCGTCGATTCCAGGCCCGTCGCGGCGGGCTTGGCGCCCGGCGACAGGTACACCAGTTGCACCGTGGCGCCGTTGCGCAGCTCCTTGCCCAGCGAGCGGGTGAAGCCCTCCAGCGCGCGCTGCGCGATCCGCTCGTCGGTGCTGCCGGCGGCGTCGGGGGTGGTGCCGACCACGGCCACCCGCGCGCAGTGGCCCAGGTTGCGCAGCACCGGCGTGAAGAACTCGTGCAGCCCCTTGAGCCCGGCCGGGGTCGTGATGCCGGTGGCGTCGAACACCAGCCCGCCGAACTGGTCGGCCCACCGGCCGCCCAGGTTGTTGCCGACCAGGTCGTAGTCGCGGGCCAGGGCCGCGCGCAGCGGCTCGACCACCCGGCCGGGCTGGTCCTGCGGGCTGCCGATCAACAGCGACCCCGCCAGGGGCGGTTCTCCGGGCCGGTAGCGCCGGAGTGGTTCGGGCTGGGGGAGGCCGAGTTGCTTGGCCAGAAACGATCCGGGTCCGGAATTGACCACCTGCGAGAACAGGTCGGACGAGAGCCTGGGAGCCACTGAGCTGCCTTCCTTTGTCGTCTGGGTCGTGTGGGTCGTGTGGGTCTGCGGGGTCGTGGCGTGCCGCTACCGGCCCGCTACGGGCCACGGTATCGAGAACGAACTTACTGCAGAGTAAGAACAGTGGGTAGTATGGCCTCAGTTGGCCGAGCCCAAACCGATGACGGAGACAATAGTGGCCCCTGCGAATCCCGAGAAAAGCGCATCCAGACGACGCGTCGCCATCCTGGGTGGCAACCGCATCCCGTTCGCCCGGTCGGACGGCGCCTACGCCGAGGCGTCCAACCAGGACATGTTCACCGCCGCGCTCGGCGGCCTGGTGGACCGGTTCGGCCTGGCCGGTCAGCGGCTGGGCGTGGTGGCCGGCGGGGCGGTGCTCAAGCACAGCCGTGACTTCAACCTGATCCGGGAGTGCGTGCTGGGCTCGGAGCTGTCGTCCTACACGCCGGCGTTCGACCTGCAGCAGGCCTGCGGCACCGGGCTGCAGGCGGCGATCGCCGCCGCGGACGGCATCGCCGCCGGCCGCTACGAGGTGGCCATCGCGGGCGGGGTGGACACCACCTCCGACCCGCCGATCGGCCTGGGCGACAACCTGCGCCGCACCCTGCTGAAGCTGCGCCGGTCCAAGTCCAACCTGCAGCGGCTCAAGCTGGTCGGCAGCCTGCCCGCCACCATCGGGCTGGAGATCCCGGCCAACAGCGAGCCGCGCACCGGCCTGTCGATGGGGGAGCACGCCGCCATCACCGCCAAGGAGATGGGCATCAAGCGCGTCGACCAGGACGAGCTGGCCGTCGCCAGTCATCGCAACATGGCCGCCGCCTACGACCGCGGCTTCTTCGACGACCTCGTCACCCCGTTCCTGGGGCTCTACCGCGACGACAACCTGCGGCCCAACTCCAGCGTGGAGAAGCTCGCCACGCTGCGGCCGGTGTTCGGCGCCAAGGCCGGTGACGCGACGATGACGGCGGGCAACTCCACGCCGCTGACCGACGGCGCCTCGGTCGCGCTGCTGGCCGGTGAGGACTGGGCGGCGGGGCGTTCGCTGAGCCCGCTGGCCTACCTGGTCGACGCGGAGACCGCCGCCGTCGACTACGTCAACGGGCGCGACGGCCTGCTGATGGCGCCGACGTACGCGGTGCCCCGGCTGCTGGCGAGAAACGGGCTGAGCCTGCAGGATTTTGATTTCTACGAAATCCATGAGGCGTTCGCCTCGGTGGTGCTGGCGCACCTGCAGGCCTGGGAGTCCGAGGACTACTGCAAGGAGCGGCTGGGCCTGGACGCCGCCCTGGGGTCCATCGATCGGTCCAAGCTCAACGTCAACGGTTCCTCGCTGGCCGCCGGTCACCCGTTCGCGGCCACCGGCGGCCGCATCCTCGCCCAGCTGGCCAAGCAGCTGGCCGAGAAGAAGGCGCAGAGCACGGGCGACCGGCCGGTTCGCGGCCTCATCTCGATCTGCGCCGCCGGTGGCCAGGGCGTCGCCGCCATCCTCGAGGCGTGACGGCGGGAACCGATGAACTATTCGCGAACCGCGGGTTAGGCAACCGGTGTCGGCGGGTACCCGAACTGGCGGACGGCTCCGTGTTGTGTTCGACCCGACCCCGACGGCAATACGGGGCCTCCCTTAGACGACCGCCCGCACGAGGGGATCGGACGGGCGTGCGAAACGGACCGCCGCTGGAGTGAGGGGATCCAGCGGCGGTCTTTTCGTCGGTGGTCTTTTACCTGCCCCCGCCTTTCGTCAGACATAAACCACGCACACCGGCGTCGGCGTGTCGTGGGCGCACGTTATGTGTCGTGGGGCCGCATGCAAATCCCCCCGTCCGGAACGAACGGGGGGATTTCGCGTGCTGGGGGCCTAGAAGGCGGCCTCGTCGAGCTCCATGATGTCGTTGTCCAGCGTCTCGATCACCTCGCGCGTTCCGGCCAGCAGCGGCAGGAAGCTCTTGGCGAAGAACGACGCCACCGCGATCTTGCCCTCGTAGAAGGACCGCTCCGCGCCGGTGGCGCCGGCGTCCAGCGCCTCTACCGCCACGGCGGCCTGACGCTGCAGCAACCAGCCGATGACCAGGTCACCGACGCTCATCAGGAAGCGCACCGAGCCCAGGCCGACCTTGTAGAGGCTGGACACGTCCTCCTGCGCCGCCATCAGGTAGCCGGTCATCGAGGCGGCCATCGCCTGCACGTCGGCCAGGGCCTTGGCGAGTAGCTCGCGCTCGGTTTTGAGCCGCCCGTTGCCGGACTCGCTGTCGACGAACTTCTGGATCTCACCGGACACGTGGGCCAGCGCCACACCCTTGTCGCGGACGATCTTGCGGAAGAAGAAGTCCTGCGCCTGGATGGCGGTGGTGCCTTCGTAGAGCGAGTCGATCTTGGAGTCCCGGATGTACTGCTCGATCGGGTAGTCCTGCAGGAAGCCGGACCCACCGAACGTCTGCAGGCTCTCGGTCAGCTTGGCGTAGGCCTGCTCGGAGCCGACGCCCTTGACCACCGGCAGCATCAGGTCGTTGACCTTCACGGCCAGCTCGGCGTCCACCCCGTGCAGCTTCTCGGCCACCGCCGCGTCCTGGTAGGTCGCGGTGAACAGGTACAGCGCCCGCAGACCCTCGGCGTAGGCCTTCTGGGTCATCAGCGACCGGCGCACGTCGGGGTGGTGCGTGATGGCCACCCGCGGTGCGGTCTTGTCGGTCATCTGGGTCATGTCGGCGCCCTGCACCCGGGACTTGGCGTACTCCAGGGCGTTCAGGTAGCCGGTCGACAGCGTGGCGATGGCCTTGGTGCCGACCATCATCCGGGCCATCTCGATGACGTCGAACATCTGCGCGATGCCGTTGTGCACCTCGCCGACGAGCCAGCCCTTGGCGGGCACGTCGTGCTGGCCGAACGAGAGCTCGCAGGTCGCCGAGACCTTCAGACCCATCTTGTGCTCGACGTTGGTGACGAACACGCCGTTGCGCTCGCCCGGCTCACCGGTCTCGGGGTCGAACAGGAACTTGGGCACGATGAACAGCGACAGCCCCTTGGTGCCGGGGCCGGCGCCCTCGGGGCGGGCCAGCACCAGGTGCACGATGTTCTCGAACAGGTCGTCGGAGTCGGCCGAGGTGATGAACCGCTTCACGCCCTCGATGTGCCAGGAGCCGTCCTCCTGCTGCGTGGCCTTGGTCCGCCCGGCGCCCACGTCCGAGCCGGCGTCCGGCTCGGTGAGCACCATGGTGGCGCCCCAGCCGCGCTCGGCGCACAGCATCGCCCACTTCTTCTGCTCCTCGGTGCCGAGGTGGTAGATGATGTTGGCGAATCCGGCGCCGCCGCCGTACATCCAGACGGCCGGGTTGGCGCCCAGGATGTGTTCGTGCAGCGCCCACACCAGCGCCTTGGGCATCGGCATGCCGCCGAGAACCTCTTCGATGCCGATCTTGTCCCAGCCGGCCTCCTGGACGGCGCGCACCGACTTCTTGAACGACTCCGGAAGCGTCACCGAGTGAGTCTTCGGGTCGAACACCGGCGGGTTGCGGTCGCCTTCGACGAACGACTCGGCGACGGGTCCCTCCGCGAGCCGGCTTACCTCATTGAGCATTTCCCGGGCGGTGTCGACGTCTAGGTCGCCGTACTCCCCCTGGCCTAAAGCTTGGTCAACGCCGAATACCTCGAATAGGTTGAAAACCTGGTCACGGACGTTGCTCTTGTAGTGGCCCACTACGTTCCTCCTCGTTGAGAATGCCACTTGTGGTTGGGTACTAGGTCTAAGTTACCCACCAGTAACTCTGTAAAACTATCGCTGTCGGCAGTTCCGCGCAAGCGAGTGTGACCTAAATTTCACCGTCTAACTAACCAACCGGTTGGGAACCCCGGGACAACAGCCGTGACCAGCGGAGATCATTGAGGGATGACAAAGGTGAGTAGCGTCACCGCGCTCCCGGTGGTGGACCTTCGGGCCGACGCCGGGCCGCTGCGCGACGGCCTGCGCCGGGCCGCCCACGAGGTGGGGTTCTTCTACCTGGCCGGCCACGGGGTGCCCCAGGTTCTCTGTAACCGGGTGCTCGACGCGGCCCGGCGGCTGTTCGCGCTGCCCCAGGCGGACAAGGACGCGGTCGCGATGGTGCGCAGCCCCCACTTCCGCGGTTACACGCGGATGGGCGGGGAGCTCACCCGCGGCGAGGTGGACTGGCGCGAGCAGATCGACATCGGCCCGGAGCGTCCGGCGATCGGCGGGCCCGGCAAGCCCGACTACCTGTGGCTGCAGGGTCCCAACCAATGGCCGGCGGCGCTACCCGGACTGCCCGGCATCGTCGCCGAGTGGGACACCGCGCTGTCGTCGGTGGCGCGCCGCCTGCTCCGGCACTGGGCGGCCGCGCTGGGCGGCCCGCCCGAGATCTTCGACCCGGCCTTCGCCGAGACTCCCGCGACGCTGATCAAGATCATCCGTTATCCGGCCCGCGCGGCGAGCCCGCAGGGGGTCGGGCCGCACCGCGACGCGGGCGTGCTCACCCTGCTGATGGCGGAGCCGGGCACCCGGGGCCTGCAGGTGCGACGGCCCGGACGGGGCTGGATCGACGTACCGCCCATGGACGGCGCGTTCATCGTCAACATCGGCGAGCTGCTCGAGGCGGCGACCGGCGGCCACCTCAGGGCCACCGAGCACCGGGTGGACCTGGGATCCTCGGCGCGCGAGCGGATTTCGGTGGCCTACTTCTTCAATCCGCGACTGGACGCGCGGATACCGGTCCTCGCGATGCCCGGGGAATCGGAGGCACCCGCCGTGGCCGCCGACCCGTCCGATCCGATCTTTCCGGTCTACGGCCTCAACGCGTGGAAGAGCAGGGTGCGGGCCCATCCCGATGTGGCCGCCGCACACGGTTATCGGCCGGTTGGCGGTGACGGCCGGGAGTAGGTTAGGTAGGGTCGTCCGACAACCGAAATCCGTTCCTCGGCCGCGAGGGGAATGAAGCCCTTGAACTCGACAAAGCAGCTGACGGCATCCACCCTGCGCGAGGCGTTCGGCCATTTCCCGTCGGGCGTGGTGGCCATCGCCGCCGAGGTCGAAGGGGTGCGGCACGGACTGGCCGCCAGCACTTTCGTTCCCGTGTCGCTGGACCCGCCGCTGGTCTCGTTCTGCGTGCAGAACACCTCGACCACCTGGCCCAAGCTCAAGGACCTGCCCATGCTGGGGATCAGCGTGCTGGGCGAGTCGCACGACGAGGCCGCGCGAACCCTGGCCGCCAAGACGGGTGACCGGTTCGCCGGCCTGCAGACGGTGTCCAAGGACAGCGGCGCCGTCTTCATCAAGGGCACCGGCCTGTGGCTGGAGAGCGCGATCGAGCAGATGATCCCGGCCGGGGACCACACGATCGTGGTGCTCCGGGTCACCGAGGTCACCATTGACGCCGAAGTGGCGCCGATCGTGTTCCACCGCAGCGCATTTCGCCGCCTCGGCGGCTAAACGTCCCACCCTTCGACCGCCTGAGCCCGCCCGGCACCCGCCGAGCCTGCGCTCAGGGCGGGCAATCGCGCCATCGAGGCGCCGCCACCGCAGGCTCGACGCCGTGAGCGCAGGTTCGCGACGCGCGAGGTCAATCAGCGACGGAACAGCTTGTTCCCCAACCAGACCACCGGGTCGTACTTGCGGTCGGCGACCCGCTCTTTCATCGGGATCAGGGCGTTGTCGGTGATCTTGATGTTCTCCGGGCACACCTCGGTGCAGCATTTGGTGATGTTGCAGTAGCCCAGGCCGTGCAGCTCTTGCGCCTGGTTGCGGCGGTCCATGGTGTCCAGCGGGTGCATCTCGAGTTCGGCGATGCGCATCAGGAACCGCGGGCCGGCGAACGCCTGCTTGTTCTCCTCGTGGTCGCGGATCACGTGGCAGACGTTCTGGCACATGAAGCACTCGATGCACTTGCGGAACTCCTGCGAGCGCTGGACGTCGATCTGCGCCATCCGGTACTCGCCGGGCTGCAGTTCCTTGGGCGGCGCGAACGACGGGATCTCCCGGGCCTTCTCGTAGTTGAAGGAGACGTCGGTGACCAGGTCGCGGATCACCGGGAAGGCCCGCAGCGGCGTGACCGTCACGACCTCATCCTCGGCGAAGGTCGACATCCGGGTCATGCACATCAGCCGGGGGTAGCCGTTGATCTCCGCCGAGCAGGATCCGCACTTGCCGGCCTTGCAGTTCCACCGCACGGCCAGGTCGGGCGTCTGCGTCTGCTGCAGGCGATGGATGATGTCGAGCACCACCTCGCCCTCGTTGACCTCGACCGTGAAGTCCTGCAGCGCGCCGCCGGCGTCGTCGCCCCGCCACACGCGCATGGTCGCGTTGTAGGTCATCAGCCTCTCCGTCCTGGGTGGTCGGCCAGCTCGTCCTCGGTGTAGTACTTCTCCAGCTCGGAGATCTCGAAGAGCTCGAGTAGATCCGGCCGCATCGGCTGCTGCTCTTCGCGGGTGATGGAGACCTCGGGGATCACCTCGTCGCCGCCGGCCGCGCGGCAGACCAGCAGCACCTTGCGCCACGACGAATCCATCGACGGGTGATCGTCGCGGGTGTGACCGCCGCGGCTCTCGGTGCGCTCCAGCGCCGCCTTCGCGACGCACTCGCTGACCAGCAGCATGTTGCGCAGGTCGACCGCCAGGTTCCACGCGGGGTTGTACTCGCGATGCCCCTCGACGTGCAGGTGCTTGAACCGCTCGCGCAGCTTGGCGAGCCGGCCCAGGGCCTCGGTGATCTCGTCCGACTTGCGGATGATGCCGACCAGGTCGTTCATCGACTGCTGCAACTCCAGCTGCAGGGAGTACGGGTTCTCGGCGGCAGACCCGTTCGTCGGTGACTCGAAGGGAGCCAGCGCCTGCTTGGCCGCCGTGTCGATGGCGTCCTGGGAGACACCGGGCCGGCTGCTCAGCGCGCGCACGTAGTCGGCGGCGCCCAGGCCGGCGCGCCGGCCGAACACCAACAGGTCCGACAGGGAGTTGCCGCCCAGCCGGTTGGAGCCATGCATGCCGCCGGAGCACTCGCCGGCGGCGAACAGCCCCGGAACCTTGGCCGCACCGGTGTCGGCGTCGACCTCGATGCCGCCCATCACGTAGTGACAGGTCGGGCCGACCTCCATGGGCTCCTTGGTGATGTCGACGCCGGCCAGCTCCTTGAACTGGTGGTACATCGACGGCAGGCGCCGGTTGATCTCCGCGGGCGTCAGCCGGGACGCGATGTCGAGGTAGACCCCGCCGTGCGGGCTGCCGCGGCCGGCCTTGACCTCCGAGTTGATCGCGCGGGCCACCTCGTCACGGGGCAGCAGGTCGGGGGTGCGCCGGGCCGAGTCGTTGTCCTTCAGCCACTGGTCGGCCTCTTGCTCGGTCTCGGCGTACTGGCCCTTGAACACCGGCGGGATGTAGTCGAACATGAACCGCTTGTTGTCGGAGTTCTTCAGCACCCCGCCGTCACCGCGCACGCCCTCGGTGACCAGGATCCCCTTGACGCTGGGCGGCCACACCATGCCGGTGGGGTGGAACTGGACGAACTCCATGTTGATCAGCGTCGCGCCGGCGCGCAGCGCCAGGGCGTGCCCGTCGCCGGTGTACTCCCACGAGTTCGACGTCACCTTGAACGACTTGCCGATCCCACCGGTCGCCAGCACGATCGCGGGCGCCTCGAACACGACGAACTTGCCGCTGACGCGCCAGTAGCCGAACGCCCCGGCGATCGCGTCACCGTCCTTGAGCAGTTCGGTGATCGTGCACTCGGCGAAGACCTTGATCCGAGCCTCGTAGTCGCCGAGCTCGGCGTAGTCCTCCTGCTGCAGTGAGACGATCTTCTGCTGCATCGTGCGGATCAGTTCCAGGCCGGTGCGGTCACCGACGTGTGCCAGCCGCGGGTAGGTGTGCCCGCCGAAGTTGCGCTGGCTGATCTTGCCGTCGGCGAGGCGGTCGAACAGGGCGCCGTAGGTCTCCAGCTCCCAGACCCGGTCCGGCGCCTCCTTCGCGTGCAGCTCGGCCATGCGCCAGTTGTTGAGGAACTTCCCGCCCCGCATCGTGTCGCCGAAGTGGGTCTGCCAGTTGTCCTTCGGGTTGGTGTTGCCCATCGACGCCGCGCAGCCGCCCTCGGCCATCACCGTGTGGGCCTTGCCGAACAGCGACTTGCACACCACCGCGACCCGCAGACCGCGTTCGCGCGCCTCGATGACCGCGCGCAGCCCCGCGCCGCCGGCGCCGATGACGACTACGTCGTAGGCGTGCCGTTCGACCTCAACCATGAAACCCTCGCTAGATTCTGATTCTTTTGGAAATGGCTGTCAGCCAACAAATCTCAGGTCGCTGATGGCGCCGCCGGCCACCAGCGCGATGTAGAAATCGGTGACCATCAGGGTGCCCAGCGTGATCCACGCGAACATCTTGTGCCGGGTGTTGATGTGGCTGACCTGGGTCCAGATCCAGTACCGCACCGGGTGCTTGGAGAAGTGCTTGAGCCGCCCGCCGGTCACGTGCCGGCACGAGTGGCAGGACAGCGTGTAGATCCACAGCATGATGACGTTGCCCACCATGATCAGGTTGCCCAGGCCGAAGCCGAAGCCGTGCGGGCCGGAGTCGGAGTGGAACCCGATGATGGCGTCGTAGGTGTTGATCACCGAGATGATGCCGGCGATGTAGAAGAAGTAGCGGTGGCTGTTCTGGATGATCAGCGGCAACCGGGTCTCCCCGGTGTAGTGCACGCGGGGCTCGGCCACCGCGCAGGCGCTCGGTGACTGCCACACCGTGCGGTAGTAGGCGCCGCGGTAGTAGTAGCAGGTGAGCCGGAACAGCAGCAGGAACGGCAGCGTCAGCGCCGCGTACGGCAACCACCACACGTTGGGCAGGATCTGCGGCCAGAAGTCGTGGGCCTCGCCGCAGGCCGTGCTCACGCAGGGCGAGTAGAACGGCGTCAGGTAGTGGTACTTCGGGACGAAGAAGTAGTCCTGTTGGAACGCGCGCACCGTCGCATAGATGAGGAATGCGGCGAAGCCCAGGTCGATTCGCAGCGGCGACATCCACCACCGGTCAGTGCGCAGGGATCTTTGCTGAATCTGGGCGCGGGTGGGTGAAAAGACACCCGACGCAGGACGGTTCGCCGTTGGTGCGCTCAATGTAGTGTTCCTCTTCGAACGGGCTGTCTGCTCGAAGAGTACACAGGAAGCACCCCCCTTTGTCCGGGGGGTTTGGTTGTCAGGACCTGCTGTGACCCCCGACACCCTCGTCGTCGACATCGCGCCAGAATTCGCTGTCGTACTCGGTGTCGGGAATGACGACCTTTTCACCGGAGTGCTGCACGGTGGCGCGCGCGAGGTCCAACTCCGAGGCGTCGCTGTCGAGTAGCTCCACGTCGGACAGGATCCGGTTGGCGTCGATGACGATCCGGCGCATGGCCGGGCTGTCGCCGTAGCGGTCCCGCATGGAGCTGACGCACCGCCGCAGGCTGCCGATGAGGTCGTGCAGCTCGGCGAGTTCGGCGTTGCCAGTGGTACTCGTCAACGCATCTCCTTAGCCAAACAAGGTGGTGGGGATCACAGGATTGCATCGATAGTATCCGCGGGATGCGCCCGATGTCAGACGATCGAGGGAGCACCGGGGCGGGCCCGATCACGCCACGCCGGCCGAGCGCGCCGGCCGTTTGCTGCGGCCGCGCCGGCCGGGGGACCTGGCGGTCTTGCCGACGGGCCCTTCCCGCGGGCCGCCCGGACTGGGGAATTACCGGCCAGCTGGGCGTAAAGCCCAAGCACCCCAAGGGTTTCGGGCTCACGCGCGACGATCCGGCGAGGCGTGCGCCTCGCCGGATCGTATCGCTGCGCGGGGATTACTTGGTGATCTCGATGCGCTTCGCCTGGCTTCCGGCGTACGCGCCGGCAACCCGGACGGTCAGCACACCGGCGTCGTAGGAGGCCGTGATGGCCTCGCCCGTGACGTGTGCCGGCAGCTGGAACGACCGGCGGAACGATCCGTACCGGATCTCGCGCAGCGTGCGCCCGTCCCGCTCCTCGGCGTGCTCGTCGCGGTGTTCGCCGTGGATGACCAGGCGCCCGCCCTCGACCTCGACGTTGACGTCCTTCTCGACGTCCACGCCCGGCAGTTCCACGCGTACCAGCGCGTCGTCGCCGTCCTTGACGACCTCGGCGGCGGGGGTGAAGCCCCCGGCGACCGGCTTGGACCAGTCCGCCGGCGTGGCGGGACCGAAGAAGTCGCGCAACCACCGGTCGGTGTCGAACGCCGGCCGCGACCACAGTGCGAGGTTGCTCATGGGGATCTCCTTATGCTTCGTTGTGAGTGAGCTGTGACCGGCGCCTTACCGGTCGGCTGTTTCTAGAAACATGAGCCGACCACGCTAAAGTTCCACTCGGCCGTTCGCCGTCAGCGAACAAGATCACAGGCCCGGGGTGTGAGGTGTGAGACGGGTGTCATCCCCCCGTCACATTGGGCGGATCCGCCTTAATTTTTGGCGCCTACGCTGAATTCCATGACTGCAGACGGGATTTCGCACGATCACTGTGCGGGCCGTCACATTATCGTAGTCGGACACGGCATGGTGGGCCACCGCCTGGTGGAGGCGCTGCGTGCTCGTGACACCGGGGGATCTTGGCGCATCACGGTTTTCGGCGAGGAGGCCGACGCGGCATACGACCGCGTCGGGCTGACCTCCTACACCGAGAGCTGGGACCGCACGCTGTTGGCGCTGCCCGGCAACGACTACGAGGGTGACGAACGCGTTCGGCTGGTATTGAACTCGCGCGTGGTCCAGGTGGACCGCGAGGCCAAAACGGTGGTCACCGCCGACGGGCAACGGCACGGCTACGACAGCCTCGTGCTGGCCACCGGCTCGTATGCCTTCGTCCCGCCGGTGCCCGGCCACGACCTGCCGGCGTGCCACGTGTATCGCACGCTCGACGACCTCGACGCCATCCGCGCCGACGCCCGGCGCGCGGTCGAGGCCGGCCGCGCGCCCGCCGGTGTGGTCATCGGGGGCGGTCTGCTGGGCCTGGAAGCCGCCAATGCGCTGCGGCAGTTCGGATTGCAGACCCACGTGGTCGAGATGATGCCGCGGCTGATGGCCCAGCAGGTCGACGAGGGCGGCGGCGCGCTGCTGGCCCGGATGATCACCGAGCTGGGGATCGCCGTGCACGTCGGCACGGGCACGGAATCGATCGAACCCGTCGACGACGCGGTGCGCGTCCGGCTGACCGACGGCCAGGTGATCGACGCCGCGCTGGTCATCTTCGCCGCGGGCATCCGGCCCCGTGACGAGCTGGCCAGGGCCGCCGGGCTGGAGCTCGCCGACAGGGGTGGCGTGCTCACCGATTTGTCCTGCCGGACAAGCGATCCTGACATCTATGCGGTCGGCGAGGTGGCCGCGATCGGCGGACGGTGCTACGGCCTGGTCGGTCCGGGATACACCTCGGCCGAGGTGGTGGCCGACCGGCTGCTGGATGGGGCGGCGGAATTCGGCGAGGCGGACCTGTCGACCAAGCTCAAGCTGCTGGGCGTCGACGTCGCCAGCTTCGGTGACGCGATGGGAGCCAGCGAGAACTGCCTCGAGGTCATCGTCAACGACGCGGTCAATCGCACGTACGCCAAGCTCGTGCTGTCCGATGACGCCAAGACCCTGCTCGGCGGCGTGCTGGTGGGCGATGCGTCGGCGTACGGGGTGTTGCGGCCCATGGTCGGCAGCGAGTTGCCCGGCGATCCGCTGGCGCTCATCGCGCCGGCATCCGGAGAGGCGCCGGCGCTGGGCGTGGGCGCGCTTCCGGACTCGGCGCAGATCTGCTCCTGCAACAACGTGACCAAGGGCGACCTCAAGGGCGCGATCGCGGGCGGCTGCGCCGACGTTCCCGCGCTCAAGTCGTGCACGGCCGCGGGCACCTCCTGCGGCTCGTGCGTTCCGCTGCTCAAGCAGCTGCTGGAGGCCGAGGGCGTCGAGCAGTCGAAGGCGCTGTGCGAGCACTTCAGCCAGTCGCGGGCGGAGCTTTTCGAGATCATCTCCGCCACCGAGATCCGGACCTTCTCCGGCCTGCTGGAGCGCTTCGGCCGCGGAAAGGGTTGCGACATCTGCAAACCCGTTGTCGCCTCGATCCTGGCCTCCACCGGATCGGATCACATCCTCGACGGCGAGCAGGCCTCGCTGCAGGATTCCAACGACCACTTCCTGGCGAACATCCAGCGCAACGGCAGCTACTCGGTGGTGCCGCGGGTGCCCGGCGGTGACATCAAGCCCGAGCACCTGATCCTGATCGGCCAGATCGCCCAGGACTTCGGCCTGTACACCAAGATCACCGGCGGCCAGCGGATCGACATGTTCGGCGCCCGGGTGGACCAGCTGCCGCAGATCTGGAAGCGGCTCGTCGAGGGCGGCATGGAGTCCGGGCACGCCTACGGCAAGGCGCTGCGCACGGTCAAGAGCTGCGTCGGCAGCGACTGGTGCCGCTACGGCCAGCAGGACTCGGTGCAGCTGGCCATCGACCTGGAGCTGCGCTACCGGGGACTGCGGGCGCCGCACAAGATCAAGCTGGGTGTGTCGGGGTGCGCGCGCGAATGCGCCGAGGCGCGCAGCAAGGACGTCGGCGTCATCGCCACCGAGAAGGGGTGGAACCTCTACGTCGGCGGCAACGGCGGCATGACCCCCAAGCACGCTCAGCTGCTCGCAAGTGACCTCGACACCGAGACGCTCGTCCGCTACGTCGACCGGTTCCTCATGTACTACATCCGCACCGCCGACCGGCTGCAGCGCACCGCGCCGTGGGTCGACTCGCTCGAGGGCGGCCTCGACCACGTGCGGGAGGTGGTGTGCGAGGACTCGCTGGGCCTGGCCGCGGAATTCGAAGCCGCCATGGAGCGGCACGTGCAGAACTACAAGTGCGAATGGAAAGGGGTGCTGGACGACCCGGACAAGCTGTCGCGGTTCGTGTCCTTCGTCAACGCCCCGGACGCCGTCGATTCGACGATCGCCTTCACCGAACGTGCCGGGCGCAAAGTCCCTGTGCCCATTGGCATGCCGCAGGTCCGTTCATAACCGGGGAGAAACAATGACACTGCTCAATGACGTTCGCGACACCGGGCTGTGGACCACCGCGTGCGCGTACGACCACCTGATCCCCGGCCGCGGCGTGGGTGTCCTGCTCGACGACGGCACGCAGGCGGCGCTGTTCCGCCTCGACGACGGATCCCTGCGCGCCATCGGCAACGTCGACCCGTTCTCGGGGGCGGCGGTGCTGTCGCGGGGCATCGTCGGCGACCGCGGCGGGCGCGCCACGGTGCAATCGCCGATCCTCAAGCAGGCCTTCTCACTCGAAGACGGTTCCTGCCTGGACGATCCGCGGGTCAGCGTGCCGGTCTACCAGGTGCGGCTCACGCCCGACCGCCACGTCCAGATCGCGCGACTCGCCGGCTAGCCGATATCGCCGACGAGGTAGCGCTGCATGGTCGGGCCGATCGCGTCGACGAGGGCGTCCACCGACATCGAGTGAATGGGTTCCGAGCGCACGCCGTAGCGCATGATGCCCAAACCGACGAGCTGGGAAGCGCATAACGATGCCCGCACGGCCACCTTGTCGGCTCCCAGCACCTTGAGCAGCGGGCCGAAGACCGGTCCGATGAACATGCTCTGCACGGTCTCCGCGGTCTTCGCCATGCCCGTCGACGCGACGGCGCTGGCGGCGAACGGGCCACCGCCGGCGGCGTCCCAGGTGGTGATCAACAGGCGCAAGGACTGGCGGCCGGCCTGGTTGACCCCGCCGGTGACGATCCGGTCGATGAACTCCGGTGTGCCGAACGGCAACCGCAGCATCTTCGCGACCGGATCGAGGAGCCCGTGCGATTCCTCTTCGCGACGCGGCATGGTGCCAGGATCGCCCTGATAGTGCCAAAGATCAAGCGCCGGCGGTGTCGGCGCGCCTCATCAGGCGGCGCGCCGCGCCGTCCGGCCCGGCAATCCCGGCATGGCGCTGCGGAACCGGTTGGCGATCAGGCGTGCCAACCCGGGATGGGTCACCAGCGGCTGGCTGACCGAGTCGGCGCCGCACTCGTGCAGTCGTTGTTGGAACAGGCCGTCGGCCAGCAGGTAGGAGGCGACCGCGACGCGCCGCGCGCCGTCGCGGCGAGCGGCGGCGACGGCCTCGCCGACGCTACCGGTGGACGCGAATCCAAGCCGCACCCGCGACCCGAGCAGCGCGGACAGCGCAGTCGCCGTGACGTACAGGTCGGCGCGCGCGACGGGGTCCGAGGTGCCGGCCGCCCCGAGGACCACCGAATCGCCTGGCCGCCAACCGGATTGCGCCAGCTGGTCCCCGACGATCCGGCTGATCTGGCCGCTGGGCCCAAGCGCCGGCGTCACGACCGCCCTCGCATGCCCGCTGGCCGCAACCTGGGCCGGTACGTCGGTGCGCACGTGATATCCGCGGGACAGGAAGGCCGGGACCACGACGGCGGGCCGACCGGGTGATGCTGCCGACGCCCGCGCCAACACCTCTTGGCAGGTGGGCCCGAGCACGTCGACGAACGCGACCTGCACCCGACGGCCCAGCAGCCATCCGACGCGGTCCGCGAGGTCCTCGATCATCGCGACACCGGCCGGATTGCGGGTGCCGTGCGCGGCCAGGATCAGCGTCATGGGAGACCGGCCGCCTCGTCGATCGCCAGCCGGTAGCCCCGCTTGACCACCGTCGCGACGATGTTCTTGTCGCCCAAGGCCGTTCGCAGCCGCAGCACCGCGGTGTCGACCGCGTGGGGATCGCTGGAGCTGCCGGGCAGGGCCCGCAAGAGGTCGTTGCGCGCGACCACGTCGCCGGGTCGTTGCGCGAGCGCGCGGAGGATCCCCATCCCGGACGGCGACAAGGGCTTGATCGAACCGTCCACCAGCACGCAGGTTCCGCGGATGTCGACGACGTGACCGGCGGCCTTGACCGTGCACGACCCCAGCAGCGGTAGCTCCTCGGCAATGTGGCGGGCCAAGGCTCCCAACCGCATCCGTTCGGGCGCCGATGTCGGCACGCCCCTGCGGATCAGCGGCCGCGAGGTGACCGGGCCGACGCACATCGCGTGCACGTCGGTGCGCAACGCCTCCAGCAGCTGGTCCTCGATGTCCAGCTGGCGGCCGCGTTCCAGGACCGCGGCCGCGGCGGGCGCCGAGGTGAAGGTCACCGCGTCGAACTGCCGACGCGCGATTCCCGTGACCAGCTGGTCGAAGTCGCCACCCAAAGGTGTTGGCTTCCAACGATATACGCGGATCGGCACCACCTGGGCCCCGGCGGCGCGCAGGCCACCGACGAACTCGGGGAAGGGATCCCACGCGTCGGCCGCGCCGTGCAGCTGGATGGCGACGCGGCGGCCCGACACGCCCGATTCGAGCAGGTATTCCAGCACCTCGTGCGAGGATTCGGAGTCCGGCGACCATTCCTCGTGCAGACCCGCGGCGCGCAGCGCGCCGGTGGCCTTCGGTCCGCGCGACACGATCCGGCTGGACGACAGCGCCGCGATCAGCGGGTTGGCCAGCCCCCACCCCTCCGCGGCGGCCAGCCAGCCGCGAAAGCCGATGCCGGTGTGGGCGACCAGGATGTCGGGCGGCTCGGCGATCAGCGCCTCGGTGTGGCTGTGCAATTCGTCGTCATCGGGCAGCGCGATCATGGTGATCGCGGGGGCGCTGCACACCTCGGCGCCATGCCGGCTCAGGAGTGCGCACAGCTCCTCGGCGCGCCGCGACGAGGTCACGGCGATGCGATAACCGGCCAGCGGCGTTGGTCTCGCCCGGACCCCCATACGACCTGTGTAAGCCTCGGACGTTTCGGCGGCGTTACCCGGCAATTGCCGCTCCATTGCCCCGGTTGCCGACACGCTCACACCCGGGCGGGCTCGGATTGTGCGTTGGCGTCGGGCGACCCCGCGCTCGCCGGCCTGGGCCGGCGCACATAACGGGCCCACGTGAGCACCGCGGCGGTGATGTAGAACGCCAGGAAGGCCCAGAAGGCCAGGGTGTCGGTGCCGGTGCTGAGGTAGGACTGGCGCAGGGCGAGGTTGATGCCGACGCCGCCGAGCGCGCCGAATGCGGCGACAAATCCGATCACCGCCCCCGAGGTGGCCTGTGACCAGCGTCGGCGCTCGGCTTCGGACAGCTCGAGCCGGTGGCTGCGCGCCTCGAACACCGAGGGGATCATCTTGTATACCGACCCGTTGCCCAGCCCGGCGAGCATGAACAGCACCAGGAATCCGCAGACGTAGCCGACCATGGTGCCCGCACCGGTGAGGCCCGGCGAGTGGTCCTCGTGCGTGCTGATGGCGATCAGGAGCGCGGTGGTGACGCCCATGGCGGCCAACACCGCCAGGGTGACGCGGCTGCCGCCGACGCGGTCGGCCAGCCGGCCGCCGTAGATCCTGGCCACCGAACCGAGCGCGGGGCCGATGAAGGCCAACTCGGCGGCATGCAGCGCGGCCTGCGCGTGGGTCTGCCCGGTGCCGACGAAACCGATCTGCAGTACCTGGCCGAAGGCGAACGAGAACCCGATCCAGGAACCGAAGGTGCCCAGGTACAACAGGGCGAGCACCCAGGTGTCGTGTTCGGACAGGATCGAGCGCAGGTGGGTGACGTCGTAGGTGGCGTGCTCCAGGTTGTCCATGTACCGGGACGCCCCGATGGCGACCACCGTCAGCAGAGCCAGGTAGAGCCCGCACACCCAGTAGGGCTGTCGATGGCCCGCGACGGCGATGACGAGCAGGCCGACCAACTGGATCATCGGCACCCCGAGGTTGCCGACCCCGGCGTTGAGCCCGAGCGCAAAGCCCTTGCGCCGGTGCGGGTAGAAGAAGTTGGTATTGGTCATCGACGCGGCGTAGTTGGCGCCGCCCATTCCGGACAGCGCCGCGCACACCAGGTATGGCCACAGCGGCAGCCCCGGGTGGGCCAGCAGCCAGATCGCGCCGGCGGTCGGCACCAGCAACGCGACGATCGAGAACACCGTCCAATTACGGCCGCCGAAGGTGGCGATGCCCAACGAATATGGGATGCGCAGGCATGCCGCGACCAACGTCGCGGTGGCGCCGAGCAGGAACTTGTCGGCCGCCGAGAAGCCGTACACGCCCTGGGGCATGAACAGCGCCAGCACCGGAAAGAGGGTCCAGACCCCGAAGGCGATGTGGTCGCAGGCGACCATCCACAGCAGGTTGCGCCGCGCGATCAGCCCGTTGCCCGCATCCCAGGCCGCGCCGTCTTCCGGATCCCAATCCGTGATGCGATGGTTGCGGCCCATGTGTGATGGTCACCTTTCCTCGATGGTTTCTCACATCGGGCGTTCGCATCGGCCGCCCGCCGGCGAAAGTGGTTGAGGCAGTGGATTACGCCGATTACGCCGCGCAGGAGCGAGTGCCGATCCTTCGGTGAAGGGGCGTGCCGCGCCGTGTATTTCGATGCTCACATTTGCGCCGGAGATCCGTCAACTCCAATCGGCCGATATCGCCTGTAAATTGAATCGGAGTTATCTGGTAGATCCCTGGAGAACGACAAAGTAATTCGACAGCAAGTGATTTCGGCCGCGCTTGGACGTCGGTGTGACGCGCAATACATGGTGCGCGAAAGTCAGGAGTACGTCGGGCCTTCCGGGCCGGCGCCGGCGATCGATTCGACCGGGGCGGCCACCGGTGAGCGGGGACGCGCCCAGTGCAGCCGAACATACTGGCCCGGCCGAACCTGAGAGATCTTGTCGACGTCCTCGTCGATCAGCACGCCGACAACGGGATAGCCGCCCGTGACGGGGTGATCGGGTCCCAGGATTACTGGTAAACCGTTGGGCGGCACCTGGATTGCACCGCGGGTGGTACCCTCGCTGGGTAGCTGGCGGTCCGGATAGCGGTACTGCAGCGGGCGGCCCTCCAACCGCATCCCCACCCGATCGCTGCGGTCGGTGGCCATCCAAATGGTGTGCACCAGGGCGTCGGGGTCGACGAGCCAGTCGTCGCGGGGGCCGGGCACGACGAGCAGCTCCACCAGGTGCTCGGAAATAGCGGCCACCGGCGCCTGGTCGAGCTCGGGATAGTCATCGGTGTGGTCGCCGACCGGCAGCCGGTCCCCGGCCCGCAATGGTGCCGGGCCGATAGCCGACATCACGTCATAGCTGCGCGAGCCCAGCACCGGCTGCACGCAGATGCCCCCGCGCACCGCCAGGTAGCTGCGCAGCCCGGCGCGCGGTGCTCCCAGGGCGATCACCTCACCGTCGCGCACGTGGTGAATGCTGTTGGTGCCGAACGTGATTCCGTTGACGGCCGGGTTAGTGTCGGCCCCGGTAACCGCGATGTCGACGTCGCCGCCGCGGACCCGGGCCGCGAAACCACCGAGCGTCACCTCGACGGTGGCCCGGTCGTCGGGGTTGGCGACGAGCCGGTTGGCCAGCCGGTGGGCCCGGCCGGCGGCCCCGGACCGGCTGACGCCGAGGTGCGCCAGCCCCGGCCGGCCGAGGTCCTGGATGACGGCGAGCGGCCCGGTGCGCAGGATCTCCAGGGTGATCTTCTTGTTGGCCACGGCAGTCTCCCGTCTCACGCGGCCCGGAACCGGACCCACATGCCCTGCGTCAGCAGGGCGGGGTCGGGCCGCTGCAGGTCCCACATCACCGCGTCGGTGCGGCCGATCAGTTGCCAGCCCCCCGGCGACTGCCGCGGGTATACCGCGCTGAATTCGCCTGCGAGCCCGACTGATCCGGCGGGCACGGCGGTTCGCGGCTCGGCGCGGCGCGGCACGCGCAGTCGTGGGTCGCCATCGACCAGGTACGCGAAACCCGGTGCGAAGCCGCTGAATCCGACCCGCCACGGGGTGGCGGTGTGGGCCTCGATCACCTGGGCAACGGTCAGCCCGGTGCGATCGGCGACCTCGGCGAGGTCGGGACCGTCGTAGACGACGTCGATCACCACGTCGGCCCCGCGGTGCTGCGGGCCCGCGTCCTCGGCGGTGACCCGCATCCGGCGCAGCCGGTGGCGGATGACGCCTTGGTGGCCGGGCCCGTCGAGCTTGACCAGCACGGTGCGGGCGGCGGGAACGACGTCGACGACGGCGGGCAGGGCGGCCTCCCGCAGCGCCGCCGCCCACGCCAATACCTCGGCGGTGCTGCCACATTGCACCATCAGCGCCTGGTCGCCGTAGTCCCAGACGGTGTTGCCGGCCAGGTGGGCCGACAGGTCGACGGAAACGTCGGACACGCTCATTACTCGACGGTAACTTCCAGTCGCGGGCGGCGGGAGGGGGTGCCGAGAGATTTTCGAGCACTGCCAGAGCTGCCTTAGCGAACGCTCAAACACGCCACCGTCGAGCTAGCCGAGTCAGCCCAGAACCTTGCCGATCAGCGGCGGCAGCTGATCGGCGATCACCGGATAGCTCAGCGGCGACGCGAACGCGATCGCACCGGCCTGGTCCTTGGTGGTGAAGATGTTCCGGTTCCCGGCGGTGGCCAGTGACCCGGCCACGTCGGGGTCGGCAAGCAGCGCCTTCTGGTCGTCGGGGCTCTCGGTGGTCCAGATCAGCACGTCGGCGGAGTCCAGCACGGTCTTGATCTGGTCGCGCGGGATGATGGCGCGGTGATCGGTGCCGAACGGCTTGATGCTGTCGGCGATCACCAGGCCCATCTGGTTCAAGAAGTCGGTCCGCCAGCCGGCCAGCGTCGCGACCACGGTGCCCCGCCACAGGGTGCCCTCCATCAGCAGGGCCTTCTTGCCCTTCCACTGCGGGTTCTTCTGGGAGACATCGGTGAACTGCTTGTCGACTCCGTCGATCAGCGACTTCATCTGATCGGCCTTGAACACCGCCTGACCGACGGCGCTCGCCTGCTCCTTCCACGGCTCGAAGAACGCGTCGCCGTCCGACTGGGCGATGGTGGGCGCGATGGCCGACAGCTTCTGATAGGTGTCGGCGTCCAAACCCGCGTTGACGGCGACGATCAGATCCGGCTTGAGCCCGGCGATCTGGTCGACCGGGATCCCGTTGTCCAGGTTCAGCACCACCGGCTGCGCCCCACCGAGTTTGGGCTGCGCCCACGGCCACACCGCGAACGGCTGGTCGCCGAACCAGTTCGTCACCGCGATCGGCACCACACCCACCGCGAGCAGGTCGTCCTGCTCGGTGTACCCGGCGCTCACGACGCGCTTGGGGGGCTCCTTGACGACGGTCTGCCCGAAGAGGTGGGTGATCGTCACCGATCCGCCGCCCGCGGTGCCGCCGGCCGGTTTGCTCGACGAACACGCCGCCGCGGCGACCGCGGCGATCCCGCCGGTCGCCGCGAGCTGCAAAAATCCCCGTCGATTCCATCGACTCATCGCGTGAGATTATCGCGTTCTCCGCGCTGACCTGCACCGCCGCGCGGCTTTTCGCCGCCGGCGGGTGGGCCGCCAAATCTTTCTGACAGCGCCACCCGGCCCGTTGCGATCTCTTGGTATCCGCGGCGTAACTGCGCTCACCCGGCCCGGTAACAGCGGGTCCCTAGCGTCAGGTGGGTCAACGCACGCGTCACAGGGGGCCCCACGATGACCCAAGTTCTCGGGACGACCACTCCCGACTTTGCGCCCGCGCCCGAGCACCACAAGGGACGGCACTGGATCGACGACTGGCGGCCCGAGGACCCGGCGTTCTGGGAGAGCACCGGCAAGGCCGTCGCGCGTCGCAACCTGGTGTTCTCGATCTTCGCCGAGCACGTCGGGTTCAGCGTGTGGATGCTGTGGAGCATCGTGGTGGTCCACATGACCGCCCTGTCAGGCCCGGCCGCGTCCGGGCACCCGGCGCACGCCGCCGCGTCGGGCTGGGCGCTCACGGCCAGCCAGGCGCTGTGCCTGGTCGCCGTGCCCAGCGGCGTCGGCGCCTTCCTGCGGCTGCCCTACACGTTCGCGGTGCCGGTCTTCGGCGGCCGCAACTGGACGACGATCTCGGCGGCCCTGTTGCTGATCCCGTGCCTGCTGCTGGCCTGGGCCGTGAGCCATCCGGACCTGCCCTACGGGGTGCTGCTGGCCGTCGCGGCGACCGCCGGCCTCGGCGGCGGCAACTTCGCCTCGTCGATGGCCAACATCTCGTTCTTCTACCCGGAGAAGGACAAGGGCTGGGCGCTGGGCCTCAATGCGGCCGGCGGCAACATCGGCGTGGCGGTGGTGCAGAAGATCATCCCGCCGATCGTGATCACCGGCGGCGGCGTTGCCCTGGCGCGGGCCGGGCTGTTCTACGTTCCGCTGGCGGTCGTCGCCGCCGTGTGCGCGTTCCTGTTCATGAACAACCTCACCGAGGCGAAAGCCGACGTCAAGCCGGTGTGGCAGTCGCTGCGGCATTCCGACACCTGGATCATGTCGCTGCTCTACATCGGGACCTTCGGGTCGTTCATCGGCTACTCGGCGGCCTTCCCCACCCTGCTCAAGACGGTGTTCGGGCGCGGCGACATCGCCCTGGCGTGGGCCTTTCTGGGCGCCGGGATCGGCTCGGTCCTCCGCCCCCTGGGCGGCAGGCTCGCCGACCGGATCGGCGGCGGACGCATCACCGCCGTCAGCTTCGCGATGCTGGCGGCCGGGGCCGCGGCGGCGCTGTGGTCCGTCAACGCCAAGAACCTGCCGGTGTTCTTCGCCAGCTTCATGTTCCTGTTCGTCGCCACCGGCATCGGCAACGGCTCGACGTACCGGATGATCTCGCGGATCTTCAAGGTCAAGGGCGAGCTGGCCGGCGGCGATCCCGGCACGATGGTGCAGATGCGCCGCCAGGCCGCGGGCGCCCTGGGCGTCATCTCGTCGGTCGGCGCCTTCGGCGGGTTCATCGTGCCGCTGGCGTACGCCTGGTCGAAGTCGCAGTTCGGCAGCATCGAGCCTGCCCTGCGGTTCTACATGGGGTTCTTCCTGGTCCTGCTCGGCGTCACCTGGTACCGCTACCTGCGCAACGGCAAGGCGCGCTCAGGGGTCTAGCGCTGCTGGTAGTTGGCCCACGGGCTGTAGTCGGCGATCAGGTCCTCCTGCGGCGGCCGCTCGGCGGCGGGGACGTGCCGCAGGTTGATCCGGATGCGGTACCAGATCGAGCTCGGGCCGCGCATCCCGTCGACCAGGACGTCGGCCGGCTCCAGCCGCCGGGCGGCGTCGGGGTGGCGGGCGCGCCAGGTGTCCAGCGCCGCCATCGCCTCGTCCCTGGTCTTGGTGCGGGCGATCTCGATCAGCGGCATCACCGACCGGCGCCGGCCGTCGCCCCGCGTGCCCGAGCCTCTCGGCGCCCGCTCCGGTGGGCCCAGCTCCTCGGCGAGCATCAGCAGCCGATCCAGTTCCCCGACGGTCTCGTCCATCCCCGCCCACGGGTCGCCGATCTGGGCGCACCGGCCGGGCACGGTGTCCATGGTGAAGGCAGCCGGATCGCAGCCGGGGACCTCGTCCCAGCTCAGCGGCGTGGAGACCCGCGCGTCCGGGGTCGCCCGCACCGAGTACGCCGACGCGACGGTGCGGTCCTTGGCGTTCTGGTTGAAGTCGACGAACACGCCCTGCCGCTCCTCCTTCCACCAGCGGCTGGTCGCCGCGTCGGGCACCCGGCGTTCGACCTCACGGGCGACGGTCTGGGCGGCCAGTCGCACCTGCCGGAAGTCCCAGCGCGGCGCGATCCGCGCGTAGATGTGGAACCCGCGCGACCCCGACGTCTTCGGCCACGCGACCAGGCCGTGATCCTCCAGCACCTCGCGGGCCACCATCGCGACCCCGACGATGTCCCCCCAGGAGACGCCGGGCATCGGGTCCAGGTCCACGCGCAGCTCGTCGGGGTGGTCGAGGTCGCCGGCCAGCACCGGGTGCGGGTTGAGGTCGACGCAGCCCAGGTTGATCACCCACGCCAACCCCGCGGGGTCGTGGATGACGGCTTCGGCGGCGGAAGTGCCACGCGCATAATGCAATTCGGCGACGTCCACCCAGTCCGGCCGGTTGGCCGGCGCCCGCTTCTGGAACACGGCCTCCTCCGTGATGCCCTTGACGAAACGCTTCAGGATCATCGGGCGGCCGGCCACGCCGCGCAGCGCCCCCTCGGCGACCGACAGGTAATAGCGGACCAGATCGAGCTTGGTACGCGCGGGCGCGCCGCGGTGCTCGGCGAACATCACCTTGTCCGGATGGGTGATGGTGACCTCGCGTCCGGCCACCTCCAGCGAAACCGGACCGGTCATGTTCACCATCGTAAGAGGGTGGGTACTTACTACTGGCAATGCGACGGACGTCACATATGGTGGGAGCCATGCCTAATCTGATTGGCCTGCCCGGGCAGGCGGTAGCCAAGGTTCAGCAGTACGTGGAACGCGGCTCGGCCGAATTGCACTACCTGCGCAGGATCATCGAATCGGGCGCGTTCCGGCTCGAGCCGCCGCAGAACTACGCGGCGATGGCCAACGACATCTACAAGTGGGGCGAGTTCGGCATGCTGCCGTCGCTGA
Source organism: Mycobacterium bohemicum DSM 44277 (assembly GCF_001053185.1). GTDB lineage: Bacteria > Actinomycetota > Actinomycetes > Mycobacteriales > Mycobacteriaceae > Mycobacterium > Mycobacterium bohemicum. The sequence continues at coordinate 62,273 of NZ_CSTD01000001.1, forward strand.
ACGCCCGGCGCACGCCCGACCGCGCCGCCTGCATCGACGAGGACGGCGAGTTCACCTTCCGCGAGCTCGACGAGGCGGCCCACGCGGTGGCCAACGGCCTGATCGACAAGGGCATCAAGGGCGGCGACGGCGTCGCGCTGCTGGCCCGCAACCACCGGTGGTTCCTGATCGCGTACTTCGGGTGCGCCCGGGTGGGCGCCCGCATCATCCTGCTCAACAGCGAGTTCTCCGGTCCGCAGATCCAGGAGGTCTCCGAGCGCGAGGGCGCCAAGCTGATCATCTACGACGACGAGTACACCAAGGCCGTCAGCAAGGCGGAGCCACCCCTGGGAAAGCTGCGGGCGCTCGGGGTGAACCCGGACGCCGACGAGCCGTCCGGCAGCGACGACGAGACGCTGGAAGACCTGATCGCGCGCAGCAGCAAAGCGCCCGCCCCCAAGGCGAGCAAGCACGCGTCGATCATCATCCTGACGAGCGGCACGACCGGCACCCCCAAGGGCGCCAACCGCAGCACCCCGCCGACCCTCGCGCCGATCGGCGGCATCCTCTCGCACGTGCCGTTCAAGGCCAACGAGGTGACCTCGCTGCCGGCGCCGATGTTCCACGCGCTCGGTTTCCTGCACGGCACCATCGCGATGTTCCTGGGCTCGACGCTGGTGCTGCGGCGAAAGTTCAAGCCGCCGTTGGTGCTTGAGGACATCGCGAAGCACAACGTGACCGCCATGGTGGTGGTCCCGGTGATGCTGTCGCGGATCCTCGACGCCATCGAGAAGATGGACTCCAAGCCCGACCTGTCCAGCCTGCGCATCGTGTTCGTGTCCGGGTCGCAGCTGGGTGCGGAGCTGGCCGCCCGCGCGCTCAAGGACATGGGCCCGGTCATCTACAACATGTACGGCTCGACCGAGATCGCCTTCGCCACCATCGCCGGGCCCAAGGACCTCGAACGCAACGCGGCGACGGTCGGACCGGTCGTCAAGGGCGTCAAGGTCAAGATCTACGACGACAACGGCAGGGAGTTGCCGCAGGGCGAGGTCGGCCGGATCTTCGTCGGCAACACCTTCCCGTTCTCGGGCTACACCGGCGGCGGCAACAAGCAGATCATCAACGGCCTGTTGTCGTCGGGGGACGTCGGCTACTTCGACGAGCACGGCCTGCTCTACGTCAGCGGCCGGGACGACGAGATGATCGTCTCCGGTGGCGAGAACGTCTTCCCCGCCGAGGTCGAGGACCTGATCAGTGGGCATCCCGAGGTGGTGGAGGCCACGGCGATCGGCGTTGAGGACAAGGAGTGGGGCCACCGGCTGCGGGCCTTCGTGGTCAAGAAGGACGGCTCCGGCCTCGACGAGGACACCGTCAAGCACTACGTGCGCGACCACCTGGCCCGCTACAAGGTGCCGCGGGAAGTGATCTTCCTCGAGGAGTTGCCGCGCAACCCGACCGGCAAGATCCTCAAGCGCGAACTGCGCGAGATGGATGCCGACGACGCCAACGACGGCGCGACGGGCGAGGCCAAGGCCCCCGAGAAGGCACCCGAAAAGGCCCCCGAGAAGGCCGAGAGCAAGGGCGGCAAGTCCTCGTAGCCCGCGTCGGGTTTCGCGACACATAAATCACGCACACGACACGCCGAAAAGCGTCGCGGCGGTTTATGTTTCGCGACCGGACGGCCGACCGCCCCGCCCTACGGGTCGCGGGGGAGGCCCAGCAGCCGCTCGGCGATGATGTTCAGCTGCACCTCGGAGGTGCCGCCGTAGATCGTGGTGGCGCGGCTGGCCAGCAGGTACTCGCCCCACTTGCCGGGCAGCTCGGCGGGGTCGCCGATCGCGGCGTCGCCGCCGAAGGAGGACACCGCGAATTCGGCATAGCCCTGCCCGGTGCGCATCGACAGCAGCTTGGAGATCGCCGCCGACGGCATGGCATCACCGCCGGCCAGCGTCAGCAGCGTGGAGCGCAGGTTCATCACCTTGGCGGCGTGACCCTCGGCGATCAACTGCCCGGCGCGGTGCTGCGCCACCTGGTCCAGGTGCCCGTCGCGGACGAACTCGACGAACTGCGGCAGGGTGGCCAGGAAGTTGGCGTCGCTGCTGCCGATCGACACCCGCTCGGCGGTCAGCGTGTTGCGACTGACCTCCCAGCCCCGGTTGACCTCGCCGAGCACGCACTCGTCGGGCACGAACACGTCGTCGATGTAGACCGTGTTGAACATGGCGTTGCCGGTGAGCTCCCGCAACGGCTTGACTTGCACGCCTTCGCTTTTCATGTCCAGCAGAAAGTAGGTGATGCCGTTGTGCTTCGGGGCGCTCGGGTCGGTTCTGGCCAGCAGCGCGCCCCACTGCGAGAACTGCGCCGCGGTGGTCCAGATCTTCTGCCCGGTGATTCGCCAGCCGCCGTCGGTCCGCGTCGCCTTGGTGGACAGGCCCGCCAGATCCGAGCCCGCGCCCGGCTCGGAAAACAGCTGGCACCAGATCATTTCGCCGCGGAAGGTGGGCGGCAGGAACCGCTGCTTCTGCTCCTCGGTCCCGAACGCGACGATCGACGGGATGATCCACGTGGCGATGCCCATCTGCGGCCGCTTGACCCGCCCGGCGGTGAACTCCTGGGCGATCAGGATCTGCTCGACCGGGCCGGAGGCCCGGCCCCACGGCCGGGGCAGGTAGGGCAGCACCCAACCGCCCTCGGCCAGCGCGACTTTGCGTTGCTCGCGGTCCATCGCCTTCAGCGCCTCGACCTCAGCGCGGATCTCGGACCGCAACTTCTCGGTGTCGGGGTCCAGGTCGATGTCCACGGCGCGCAGGCCCGTGGTGGTGGCGGTGTCCACCACGTGCTGTGGGTACTGCGCGGCCCGGCCGAAGCTCGCGGCCAGCATCAGGGCCCGGCGGTAGTAGACGTTGGTGTCGTGCTCCCAGGTGAAGCCGATGCCGCCGTGCACCTGGATGCAGTCCTGGGCGCACCGTTGCGCGGCCGTCGGCGCCAGCGTCGCGGCCACCGCCGCGGCGAATTCCATCTTGGAAGATTTTGTGTCCCAATCGTTCTGGCTGGCCTCGTCGATTGCGCGGGCGGCGTCCCACACCGCCGCGGTGGCCCGTTCGGTGTCGGCGATCATCTCCGCGCACTTGTGCTTGATGGCCTGGAACTGGCCGATCGGCCGGCCGAACTGTTCACGGATCTTGGCGTACTGCGAGGCCGTGTCGGTCGCCCACCGCGCCACGCCGATGGCCTCGGCGGACAGCAGCGTGGTCATCAGCGCGTGCGCGGTCGACATGCTCAGGTTGCTCAGCGCGGCGTCCGCGCCCACCTCGACGGCGTTGGCCCGCACGTGCGCGACGGGCCGCAGCGGGTCCAGGCTTTTCACCGGCTCGATCTCGAGCTGGTCGGCGCGCAGCACCACCCACTCTTCGCCGCTGTCGATCGCGACCGGCAGCACCAGGATGGACGCTTGCGCCGCCGCGGGAACCGCGCGGACCTCCCCGCGGATCACCAGCGTGTCGCCCTGGCGGGTGGCGGTCAGCGCGCCGCTGTCCAGCGCGTAGGCGCCGATCGCCGCGCCAGAGGCCAGCTCGACGAGCACCTTGGACTCGGGGTCGTGTGCGGCGATCAGCGCGCTGGCGATCGCCGACGGCACGAACGGCCCGGGCACCGCGCCGTAGCCGAACTCGGCCAGCACGATCGCCAGCTCCAGGATGCCGAAGCCCTGGCCGCCCACCGACTCGGCCAGGTGGACGCCGTGCAGCCCCTGGTCGGCCGCGGCCTGCCAGTAGGGCGGCGGGTTCTCGACCGGGTTCTCCAGGGCGTGGTGCAGCACCTCGGACGGCGCGACGCGCGCCACCAGGGAGCGCACGGAGTCGGCCAGGTCTTGATGCTCGGCGGTGATAGCGATCGGCATTGGTCGCCTTCCCATGCTTTCGGGGTGTCCTTGTTGGCAAGCGCCTTCAAATTAACAACCGGTCGGTTGGTTGACCACATTGGCCAGCGGCTCGCCGTCGCGCAGCCGGCGGCAGTTGGCGATCGCCTCGGTCAGATACCGCCGCATGGTGTCGGCGGTGTACCAGGTGACGTGCGGGGTGAGCACCACGTTGTCCAGTTCCAACAGCCGGTTGTCCGGCGCGACGGGCTCGCGCTCGAAGACGTCCAGGCCCGCCGCCGCCAGCCGCCCGCCACGCAGCGCGTCGACGAGCGCCGCTTCATCGACGACCGCGCCACGCGACGTATTCACCAGCACCGCAGTCGGTTTCAGGCGGGCCAGGGCGTCGCGATCGAGCAGATGGTGGGTCTGCGCGGTCAGGGGCAGGTGCAGCGAGACGATGTCGCCGGCGGCCAACAGTTCGGCCAGCGGCCGCCACCCGGGCCGCCCGTCGTCGCGGGTGCTGGTGTGCAGGACGGTCGCGCCCATCGCGGCGACGATCCGGCCGACGCGCTTGGCGATGTTGCCGTAGCCGACCAGTCCGACGGTGCAGCCGCCGATGTCGCGAACCGTTTCGCCCAGGCGAGGATCCGACGGCCAGCCGGCCCCCCGGCGCACCGCACGGTTGAGCTCCGGCAGCCGTCGCAGCGCGGCCAGCATCAGCAGGACCGTGCCCTCCGCGACCGAGGGCGCGTTGGCGCCGGGCATGTTGGCGACCGCGATCCCGCGTTCCGTCGCGGCCTCCACCTCGATGGTGTTGACCCCGGCGCCCAGCTTGTGCACCAGCCGCAGCCGCTCGCCGCGGCGCAGGTCGGCCCCCGACAGCGGGCGCAGCACGTGCCAAATCACCTCCGCGTCCGGCAACTCCCGATAGAAGGTGGTGTCGTCGTCCTCGGCGCACCATCGAATATCCAGCCAATCCGATTCCGGTGCAACGATATTGAGCACCCTATGCCCGGGGGTGAAATGGGCCAGGACCCTCACGGCCACCGCTGGGAAATCCAGTCGGCGATGACGTCGGACTGCTCGTCGCGCGCGCCCGGCGTGGTGAAGTAGTGATCGCTGTCGATGGAGGCACTCGTCTTGTCCGTGCCGGCGAGCCTGTCGTGAATGCGCCGCGCGTCGGACGGGAAGACCCCGGTGTCGGCCTCGGCATTGATCACCAGCGCCGGGCAGCTGATTCGGGCGAGGTGTGGCTCTGCCCTGGTCTGCGCGCGCCGCAGGCTCCACATGCCCAGCCAGCTGCGCAGGGTGCAGGCCGCGGCGATGCCGTGCGCGGACCGGTTGGCCTTGGCCGGGACGCCCGCGTAGCACTGGTTGGGCCGGCGCTTGGTGGGCTCGAGGGTGGGGTCCACCATGCGCGGGTCGGCCCAGGTGCGCATCACCGTGAAGGGGCGGTCCGAGAACCCGGCTGCCCGAACGCGTTTGAGCTCTGCCTCGGCCCATTCGGTGATGGCGTCGTTGCGGGCGGCCTGGGCGGCGCGGTAGCGGGCCACGAAATCCGGCGAATACGGTGGCCCGTTGCCCTCGTCGAACAGGTCGAGCGCCGGATCGCTGGCCACCGGGTCGTTCTCGTCGACGACGGCGGCGTCCATCCAGGCGGTCAACACATCGGGGCGGCCGGGATGGGCCGCGGTGGCCACGTAGCCGTCCGCGGGAAGCAGGTCGGTCAGCCCGGCGGCGGGCCGCATGCCCTCCAGCGGGGTCACGTTCGGCTCGACGGCCTGTGACTGGTAGGCGGCCATCAGCGAGCCGCCCCCGGAATTACCTAGCAGCACAACGGTTTCCACGCCCTGCTCCTCGCGCAGCCAGCGGACACCGACGCCGATGTCGACGAGGGCGTGGTCCAGCAGAAAGCTGCTCTCGAAGCCGCGGAACCTGGTGTTCCAGCCCAAGAAGCCGATGCCGCGGGCGGCCATGTAGCCGGCGAGATAATGCTCGGAGAAATCGATCTGGTAGTGCGCGGCGATCATCGCGATGCGGGGCTTGGGACCCTCGGGCCGGTGATAGAGGCCCTGACACGGGTGCCCGCCGGCGCCGGCGCGCCCGGCGGTGGGCGATTCGAGTCCGACGAACTCGCGGACGATGTCCGGGGCGCCGCCGGCGCGGTGGGCGGGTTCGGCGACGACCACAGGCTGAATTCCTTTGCGCACAAATACCGGGCTCGACCGATGTTAGATTCAGAGGCGAGCCTTGGCCAGGGCCGGCACTCCGGGGACCGATGGGAGCCGCACGATGATCAGGCCGCACAACACCAACACGGAATTCGAGCTCGGCGGGATCAACCACGTCGCGCTGGTCTGTTCCGACATGGCGCGCACGGTGGACTTCTATTCCAATGTCCTGGGCATGCCGCTGATCAAATCGCTGGACCTGCCCCGCGGCGCGGGGCAGCACTTCTTCTTCGACGCCGGCAACGGCGACTGCGTGGCGTTCTTCTGGTTCGCCGACGCCGCCGACCGGGTGCCGGGGATCTCGTCGCCGGCCGCCATCCCCGGCATCGGGGACATCACCAGCGCGGTCAGCAGCATGAACCACCTGGCCTTCCACGTGCCCGCCGAGGAGTTCGACGCCTACCGGCAGCGACTCAAGGACAAGGGTGTGCGGGTGGGGCCGGTGCTCAACCACGACGAGAGCGAGAGGCAGGTCTCCGCGACGGTGCACCCGGGGGTGTACGTGCGCTCGTTCTACTTCCAGGACCCCGACGGGATCACGCTCGAATTCGCCTGCTGGGTCAAGGAGTTCGACGAGAGCGATACCAACACCGCCCCCAGGACGGCGGCTGACCGACGGCCCCCCGCACCGGTCGGATGAGCGCGACCGAATCCGTTCTGACCGACGCGCAGATCGCGGCGCTGACTCCGTTGGAGCGGCGCGAGTTGATCACCCGGCTGGAGCAGCCGCTGAGCGACCTGATCGACCCGGAGTTCCTGGCCCGGGTGCGACGCACCCGATTGAGCCTGATGGTCGGCGGCTCGGCGGTGATGGTGCCCTGGCTGGGGTATCTGTCGGTGACGCTGCCGGAGGACTACGTCGCGCACAACTGGCCGCTGACCTGGGTGGGCTTCGACCTTCTGCTGATGGGGTTCATGGTGGCGACGGCCGTCTTGGGCTATCTTCGCCGCCAGCTCCTGGTCCCGGCCGCGTTCACCACCGGAGTGCTGCTGATCTGCGACGCCTGGTTCGACCTGATGACGGCGGGCCCCCGGGATGTCTGGCTGTCGGTGGCCACCGCTCTGCTGATCGAGGTGCCCGTGGCCGCCTTCATGATCTTCAGCGCGCAACGGCTCATCCGCCTGACGATGATGCGTCTGTGGCTGCTCGATCCCGGGATGCGGCTGTGGGATCTGCCCTTGTTCCCGTGACTGTTTCCGTGACGCGGTAGAGCCCCGGGTCGGCGAGCTCGTTGAGCAGCGACGTCAGCTGATCGACGAGCTGATCCGGTTCGAGCCGCACGTCCCCGGCAAGCCAGGCGCTGATGGTTTGCCCGACGCCGCCGACCGCGAAGTGCGAGGTGGCCCGGATCCGGTCGTTGTCGGGCACCCGCAGCGTGTCACCGGCGTGCTGGCCGGACAGCATGGCGAACATTGCGGTGGATTCGGCGCGCTTGCGCGAGATCACCGGGTTCGCCAGCTGGATGCTGAACAGCAGGCGCCCGACCCGGGGGTCCTCGGCGAGGCGTCGCACCAGGTTGGTCACCGCCGCCCGGGTCTGCTCGCGGGCGGGTGCCGCCGCGATCGCGGCCTGCGTGGTGGCGGCCAGGCCGGCGACTGCCCAGTCGTAGACCGCCGCGACGAATTCGTCCTTGTCCGGGAAACTCTCGTAGAAATACCGGACGGCCAGGCCGGATTCGTGGCACACGCGGCGAACCGTGACGTGGGAGAGGTCCGGCTGTTCGGCGCCGAGCAGCTCGAGACCCGCGGCAAGCAGGCGGTTGCGGCGGGTGGCCAGCCGCTGCGCGGCGTCGACCCCGCGGTAGGGCCGCGCGGTCGGCCTGTCGTCCATGGCACCCATCTTGACACCGCCACGGCGTGCGGACCACTATCAGGAAACGAGCGTTCGCAGATTTAGCGGACCGGAGCGGAGGGGATCTACCGTGGCGGTGCCGGTGGTCGGGGAGCCGATCCCTCATGTCGAGCGCCCGATTGCCGACCCGGCCCGCCGGGGGCCGGTGCGACGGCGGGAACGGGTCGCGGGCGACTTCGGCCTGATGGGTGTGGCGCTGCTGGCCGGGTCGGCCAACGTGATCATGCAGCTGTCACGTCCCGCCGTCGGCCACGGCGTGCGGGAGAGCCGCGTCGAAAGCGGCCGGATCGACCGCCATCCCATCAAACGGGCGCGCACCACCTTCACCTACATCGCGGTCGCCAACGCCGGCACCGACGCGCAGAAGGCGGCCTTCCGCCGGGCGGTGAACGGCGCGCACGCGCAGGTGTACTCCACCCCCGACAGCCCGGTCTCCTACAGCGCATTCGATCCCGAGTTGCAGCTGTGGGTGGCCGCCTGCATCCACAAGGGCGGCATGGACATCTACCGCACCTTCATCGGTGAACTCGACGACCGGGAGGCCGATCGCCTGCACCGCCAGGGCATGTCGCTGGGCACCACACTTCAGGTGCCGCCGCAGATGTGGCCGGCGGACCGGGCCGCCTTCGACCGTTACTGGCAGGACTCGCTCGAGAAGGTTCACATCGACGACGCCGTCCGCGACTTCCTGTACCCGATCGCCGCGTCGCGACTGCCCGGTCTGAACCTCCCCGGCCCGATCCAGCGCTTCGCCGATCGCCTGCCCCTGCTGATCACCACGGGGTTCCTGCCGCAGCGCTTCCGCGACGAGATGGGCCTGCCGTGGGATGCCGCCCGGCAGCGCCGCTTCGACCGGCTGATGGCGACGCTGGCGGCGATCAACGCCATGATGCCGCGGTTCGTCCGCCGATTCCCGTTCAACCTGATGCTGTGGGACCTGGACCGCCGGATCAGGACCGGGCGTCCGCTGGTGTAGCCGGTAGGGACGCTGATTCGGGCCGACGGCCCCGGGCTGCAACCGGTCGTGGCTACCGGCGGCTGAACACTCGCTCCGGTAGAGCCACAGTCGTGCCCGCCATAGTGGCCACCAGCTCGACCGGACGAGTTGTTAACGACAATCATTTTCAGTAAGCTGTGGTGTCAATCCATCCGAGCGCACACGAGGAGTGTCTGTCCATGACGTTGCGGGTCGTGCCCGAAGGACTGGCCGACGCGAGCGCGACGTTTCAACCGTTGACCGCCCGCCCGGCGCCGGCCCACGGCGCCGCCGACGCGGCGTCGGCATCGGCGTATCTCGTCGGAGGCGGCCGACGATGACGGCGCCAATCTGGATGGCTTCTCCGCCGGAGGTGCACTCTGCGTTGCTCAGCAGTGGCCCCGGCCCTGGGCCACTGGTGGCGGCCGCCGGGGCGTGGAGCTCGCTGAGTGCCGAGTACGCGTCGGCGGCGCAGGAACTCAGCGCGTTACTGGCGTCGGTGCAGGCCGGCGCGTGGGAGGGGCCGAGCGCCGAGTCGTATGCGGCCGCGTACGTTCCCTACCTGGCGTGGCTGATGCAGGCCAGCGCCAACAGCACGGCGGCGGCCGCCCAGCTGGAGACCACCGCCGCGGGCTACACCGCCGCGCTGGCGGCCATGCCGACATTGCCCGAGCTGGCCACCAACCATGTGGTGCACGGGGTGTTGCTGGCCACGAACTTCTTCGGGATCAACACGATCCCGATCGCGGTCAACGAGGCCGACTATGCGCGGATGTGGATTCAGGCCGCCCTCACGATGGCCACCTATCAAGCGGTCGCCGGCGCCGCGGTCGCGTCGACGCCGCAGACCACCCCGGCGCCGCAGATCCTGAAATCCGATGCCGCGTCGAGCACCAACCCGCTGCAGACGCTCCTGCAGGCGGCCGAGCAGCAGTTCGAGCAGTTCGAGGCTTCGTCGCAGATGTTCCTGCAGACGGCCCAGCAGCAGATCGAGCAGTTTCTGCAGAACCCGCTGGGGATCCAGCAGCAGATCGCGAACCTTCTCCTGAATCAGGGTCAGACCGACAACCCGCTGAATCTCCCGCAGTGGCTCGTCAATGCCCTGCAAAACGTCGGTATCGGAAATAGTCAACTCGCCCACGATCCGACGATCGACCTTCCGTTCGACAACGTCGTTTCGAACTTCCTGCAGAACTTCGGCATCAACTGGGATCCCGCAGGCGGCACCATCAACGGGGCCACCTACGACACTTTTCAGAATCCCGGCCAAGCGTCATTCTGGATCGCCCGAAGCCTCGAACTTTTCGAGGATTTTCAAAACTTCGGGGTCGACCTCACACAAAATCCGGTGCAGGCCTTTCAATGGCTGATCAGCTGGCAGCTGTTCGATTTCCCGACCCACATCGAAGAAGTCCTTGCCTACGCGGTCACCAACCCGGCGGTGGCTGTGGCGGCGCTCCCGGCTGTCGCCCCGGCGTCAGTGGCCGGCTTGGTGGCCGCCGGCGTGGGAGGGGCGGCACTGCCCGGCTGCGAGTGCGGGTCCGTTCCGGTGGCGCGGCGCTTGTTCGGCGACGGGGGGGCCACGGGCGCCGCGGCGTTGACATTCATGCTCGCCGCGCCGGCGATCAACCCGGTCGTGCTGATCGCCACCGCGGTGGCGTTTCCCGGTGCGCCCGAGATGGTCTTCGCGCGCGCGGGGGCGTCCCTGCTGACCGCGTTGATCATGGGGTGGGCGTGGGCGCGTTGGGGCCGCCCGGAATGGATCACCCGCAAGCTACCGCCGTCAGGCGCCAGAGCGGAATCACGCCGGGTGGTGTTCGCCGAAGCGGCCAGGCACGATTTTCTGCAAGCCGCGTCGTACTTGGTGTTGGGTGCCGCCGCGGCGGCCGCGCTACACGTGTTGGTACCGCGGTCGGTGTTCGCTCGTCTGGCAGCCGACCCCGTCCTGGCTGTGCTCGCGATGGCCGCACTGGCCGTGGTGCTGGCGTTGTGCTCGGAGGCCGACGCGTTCGTGGCCGCCAGCATGACGATGGTGCCCCTGTTGCCGCGCCTCGTCTTCCTGGTTGTGGGCCCGGCGGTCGACGTCAAGCTTTTCGCGATGCAGGCCGGGATGTTCGGGCGGGTTTTCGCCGCACGTTTTGCGCCGTGCACGTTCGTCGTCGCGATCGCAAGCGCTTGTGCGGTCGGCTTTTTCGCCCTCGGCGGCAGGCCATGAGCCGGGAGAGCGAAAACGTCGTTCTGCTGATGGTGGGTCTCAGCGTCCTCATCATCGCGTGGTCGGGCGCGTTCACCCGCTACGTCAAGGTCGGACTCCTGCCATGGCTGATCACTTCCGGTGTGCTGCTCATGGCCTTGGCGCTGTTTGTGATCATCCGGGACATCCGCAGAGGGGGCCCGGGGACGGATGATCACGATCACCTGCATTCCCACAGCGCCGCCATCGTCTGGCTGCTCGTCTTGCCGGTCTTGCTGCTGTGCTTCGTCAAGCCGCCGGCGCTGCTGCCCTCGGCCGCCGCGCCTTCCGTCACGCCCGTATCCAATGACGTTCTGAATCAGGCATTTCCGCCACTGCCGCCCGGCAGGGCTCCCGAACTATCGCTGCCGGAAGTGCTGATGCGCGAGGCTCAGGACACCACCGGGTCGCTGACGCATCGCCGCATCACCGTGACCGGCTTCGTTCTCCACGAGGCCGCTGGCGTGGACCTTGGTCGCATCGTCATCATCTGCTGCGCGGCCGACGCGCAATTGGCCCGAATCCACCTGGGTGGCCCCGCCGCCGCCCAAGCGACAGGGCTACCCGACAACACATGGATTCGGGTCGAGGGCGAAGTCCCGCCCAGGCAATCGAATTCGTCCAAGATTCCGACGCTGCAGGCGACCGCGGTCACCCGCATCGATGCCCCGGCCAACCCCTACGATTATCCCCGTTGATGAGGTTTGGCGGAGCCTCAATTCCTTCGGCCGGCGTTGCGGGTCCAATACTGATGTCTGCCGAGATGCCTTGGCGCGGGCTTCTTTTCCCATTGCCCGAGCTCGAGCCAATCGCACAGGGCGGCGGCCTCGCCGGTGTCCGTGATGGGGCCTATCCAATGGGGGGGTCCGCAGGCTATCCGGTCGTTCGTGCACGGCTGGACGAGAGCCATCACCCCGAATCCGGTTGGGCGCGACGCGCAGGTGAGTGCTCCGAGCATGCAGGTCGCGCAGACCAGCATGGCGTGGGGACAGCGCCGGATGGTGGGGCGAAGTTCTTCGATCACCGAGAGGGCTTCTGCCGCCGCACAGGCGGTGCAGACGACGACGGTGAACGGGCGGTCGGTACCGCCCTGCGGCGAAGTCAACGGTCAATCCCTTCGTATTCGTCCGGATGTCGTGGCGCCCCGCACGCTTCAGTGGCCCACCGTCGCCCCCGGGTAGGGCAGCAGCGCCATTTCGCGCGCGTTCTTGACCGCGGTGGCGATCTGCCGTTGTTGTTGGACGGTGAGCCCGGTGACGCGCCGGGAGCGGATCTTGCCCCGCTCCGACAGGAACACTCGCAGCACCGCGGTGTCCTTGTAGTCGACCGTGCTGAGCCCCATGCTGACGAAAAGGTTCTTCTTGGGCTTGACAAGCAAGTCCGCGGCCCGACGACCGCGCCGAGGTTTCTTGGCCGTCACCAGCTGGCCTTCCGCACGCCGGGCAACTGCCCGTTGTGGGCCAATTGGCGGACCCGCACCCGCGACAACCCGAACTTGCGCAGGTGCCCGCGCGGGCGCCCGTCGACGGAGTCGCGGTTGGCTGGCGTCGCGCGGCTGGCGCGCGAGCTCGCGCTGCGCGGCTTCCCGTTGCTCCCCCGTGCTCGACGGTGAGCGAATCATCTCCTTGAGTTCGGCGCGGCGTTCGGCGTAGCGGGCCACGATGGCGCGCCGCTGGTCGTTCTTGACGACCTTGGATTTCTTGGCCATGCTCAGCGCTCCTCGCGGAAGTCGACGTGGCGTCGGATCACGGGGTCGTATTTGCGCAGTACCAGCCGGTCGGGGTCGTTGCGCCGGTTCTTGCGCGTGATGTAGGTGTACCCGGTGCCCGCGGTGGAGCGCAGCTTGACGATCGGGCGTATCTCGTTGCGCGCCATCAGATTCGCTGCCCCTGCCGGCGCAGCCTGGCCACGACGGCCTCGATGCCGTCACGGTCGATGACCTTGATCCCCTTGGCGCTGACCCGCAGCCGGATCCGGCGGCCCTCCGACGGCAGGTAGTACGTCTTGAGTTGGATGTTGGGTGACCAGCGCCGGGGCGTGCGGCGATGCGAATGCGACACCGCGTTGCCGAATCCCGGTGCGCGGCCGGTCACTTGGCAATGAGCAGACACTCTTCCCTTCCTGGGCTTCGATCCGTTATTGAAAATCATTTTCGACAAGCCCCACCGGACACGGTACCGTAAGGCCAGCGTTAATGAAAATGATTTTCAAAAGGAGAAGCGATGCGGACGCCCGTCATCCTCGTCGCCGGCCAGGCCGGCACCGATCCGGTCGTGGGGGCGCTGCTACGAACTCCCGGGACGCTGGTGGTGGAGCATCGTTTCGACGGTCACGTGGTGCGCCGGACGACGGCGATGCTGCAGCGTGGGGTGTTGACGACGGCGGAGGTTGGGGTCGAGCTCGCGCACGGGTGCGTGTCGTGCACCACCCGCAACGACCTGCTGGTGCTGCTGCGACAGCTGCACCGCCGCGACGACGTCGACCGCGTCGTGGTGCACCTGGCGCCGTGGCTGGAGCCCGAACCGATCTGCGTGGCCATCGACCGCGTCCGGATCCGGGTGGCGCCCGGCTACGTCGACGGGCCTGCGGCTCTGGACGTGTCGATCGCCGCCGTGGTGACCTGTGTCGATTCATCGGCTTGGCTGGGCGAGGCCCTCGGCGACGCCGAACTCGACGACGGGCGCACCTGCGCCCAGGTGGTGGTCGGTCAGGCCGAATTCGCCGACGTGGTCGTGCTCAACCGGCCCGACCCGCATTTGGCCGGCGTGCTGCGTCGCCTGTCACCCCGCGCGCGCATCCGGGTGGGCGCGGACGGCATCGAGCATGCCCTGGACAATCTGCCGCCCGGCGCGCGGCGGGGCCGCAGCGATGATCCGCACGGTCCCCTGCTGGCCGGAGAGCCGCCCCTGGATCCCCGCGGCCCGATCACGTTGGTGGAGTTCAATTCCCGACGCCCCTTTCACCCGCACCGCCTGCACGCGTGTGTCGACCTGCTGCTCGACGGCGTGATCCGGACCCGGGGACGGCTCTGGCTGGCCAGCCAACCCGAGCACGCAATGTGGTTGGAATCGGCCGGCGGCGGATTGCGGGTGAGCTCGGCCGGCAAATGGCTCGCCGCCCTGACGACCGCCGAGCTGGCGGGTATCGACGACGAGCGGCGCGCGTTCGCCGAGCTGAGATGGGACGACAGGCATGGCGATCGGCACACGGCGATGACCGTACTGCTATGCGGCGCAGAGCTTTCCGACATTCTCGACGGCCTGCACGGCGCGCTGCTCACCGACGAGGAGTACCGCTGCCCGCAGGACTGGATCCACTACGACGACCCGTTCGGACACTGGCACGAGGACCCGTGTGCGGCCATGACAGACGTTGTGGAGGACAAGGCCGCCCGGCATACCCAGGACGGAGACCCCCGATGAAGCCCGGCATCCACCCCGACTACCACCCCGTCGTCTTCCAGGACGCCACCACCGGTGCGATGTTTTTGACCCGCTCGACCCTCACCAGCTCACGCACCATCGAGTGGCGGACGCCGCACGGGATCGAAACGTACCCGCTTGTCGTCGTCGAAGTCACCTCCGATTCACACCCGTTCTGGACCGGCGGGCGACGCATCGTCGACACCGCCGGTCAAGTGGAGAAATTCCGGCGTCGCTACGGCACCCGGCGATCCTCTGAATGAAGCGTGGCGGGATGCGGTCGACCGGCCGGGCGTTCGGACCCCGGGGCGGCCCGGCAAAGCGGACATATGCCGTAGAGATCGACGTAGTGAGTGACGTCCGTGTAGTCGTGTAGACGGCTCAGGCTGTAGGTGTGCTCTTCGACCTCGACCGGGGTGAATCCCACGGCCGCGCCGCAGCGCCTGCAGACCAGATAGTGGCGATGACCCGTCCCGGTACGCAGGCGGTAGAGGATCTCGCCGTCCTCGGCGCGCTGCGTCTCGGCGATGCGGTCGTCGGCCAGCGTGCGCAGGATGCGGTAGACGCTGGTCAGGCCGATCCGCAGCTGTCGCTTCTGGCGGACGTCCAGATAAAGCTGCTGGGCGCTGCGGAAGTTCTCCTGCTCTTGCAAGACCTCCAACACGGCCCGTTGCTTGGCCGTGGAGCGTCGCCGCGGGCGCTCAGAAAGCGAAGACACCGGAAACACAACTCCTTCGGCGCGGATGGTCGTCAAAACCCTGAGGTGGCGGAGCTCGGCCCCGTCGTTGACTCGGTGACGGTGGCTGGGGCGCTGCGCAATTCACCCGCTGCTCGGGCGGCGCCACGTCGGCGGCGGTCGCTCGCCCAGGCGGTCAACCAGATGGCGCAGGCGATGGTGACGATGGGGAAACTTGGCGGCAGGTTGAACATCGCTGACGCGCCGAGGCCCAGCCACACCGCGCTCAAGCTGATCGCTGTCGAGGCACACATGGCCACCACCGGGCGCGGGGTCAGCAGGATCGCGGTAGCGGCGGGAGTCACGACCAGCGCGAACAACAGCAGCGTGCCGACGGCCTGTACGGCCATGGTCACGGTGACGCCCAGCAGCACCATGAACACCATCGACAGCGCGCGCACGGGCACGCCTTTCGCCTCGGCGACAAGGGCATTTACCGAACTGAACAGCAGCGGTCGGTAGATGATGCCGACGCTGAGGCCCAGCACCACGAGCAGGGCCGCGAAGCTCACCAGTTGATCGGGCGAGATGGCCAGCAGGTTGCCGAACAATACGTTGGTGACCGTACTGGAGCTTTTGGTGGCCAACGAGCTGAAGAACAGGCCCACACCGGTCGCCATGGCCAGGACCGTCCCGGTGACCACCTCGCGATCGGAGGCACGTTTGCCCAGCACGCCGATGACCAGTGCCCCGCCGACACAGAACACGGCGAGTCCGACGCCTACGGGCACGCCCAGTAGGACCGCGCCGGTGGCGCCGGGAAATCCGATGTGCGCCAACGCGTGGGCCGCGAAGGCGGTACGTCGCACGACGACAAAGTAGCCGATCAGCCCCGCGGCCAGGGCGACGATGGTGCCGCCGATCAGAGCGTTCTCCATGAACGCCGATGTCAGAATCGGCCACCAATTATGTTGGTAGCCAAAAGCGATGGCGTGTGAGGTCACAATACGCTCCTCATGTACCGGTCCCCCTGCAGCGTGTTCGCGACTTGGATCGGGATGCCGTAGAGCCGGGTGAGCAGCGCATCGTCCACCACATCGTCGATGGGTGCGTAGCGGGGGTGCCCGTCGAGGAGGTAGATCGCGCTGTCGAGGATGGGCAGCAGCGGGTTCAGGTCATGAGAAACCACCAGGATCGTCACGCCCAACTCGGCGTGCAGCCGGGCCAGCAGTGCGACGATGTCACGCTGGCTGCGAAGATCCAGTGACGCCAGCGGTTCGTCGAGGATCAGCATGTGGGGGCGCGCCACCAGAGCGGCGGCGATCGCGATGCGTTGGCGCTGCCCTCCGGAAAGCGTCGACAGCCGCCGGTCCGCGATCCCGGTGGCTTCGACGGCGGCCAGTGCCCAATCCACCTGGCGGCGTTGGGCTGCGGTGGTGCGCCCAAAGGCCCACCGTCGCCCGGTGAGTCCGAGCAGCACGACATCGGCGGCACGGACGGCTTCCCCCGATCCGTCGGCATAGTGTTGCGGCACATAGCCGATGCCATCGTTGGCCTGGCCCGGTCGGCGGCCGAATACCTCGAGGTGACCACCCGCGGGCGAAATCAGCCCAAGAACCAGATGTAGCAGGGTGGTTTTGCCGGACCCGTTGGGTCCGATGACCGCGACCAGGCCGCCGGTGGGCACATCAAAGGTGGCGTGCGACCAGATGGTCCGTCCGCCGCGCACCGCGCTGACGTCGGTGAACGCGAGCGCGGTGGAATGCGCGACAGGCTCAGATCGCGACACCGAGTGCCTTTCCCACCGCGACCAGCTGGGCATATTGCCAGCCCTCAAACGACGTTTGCCCCGGCGGCACGGTCTCGGTGACGTTGACGACGGGCACCCCGGCTTGTTCGGCAGCCGACCGGATCTGCTGGGGGATCGAACCCTCTGTCTGGGTGTTGTAGATCAGGACGTCGATGCGTCGCCCGGCCAGCTCGGTGCGGAATGCATCGATGTCTGCCGGTGACGGATCCGTGTCGTTCGCCGACGCGCGCTGGTAACCCTCCGGGGTCTTGTTGACGAGGCCCAGCGCCTGCGCTTGGTAGTCGAAGATTGTCTCGGTGGCCGCATACGACTTGCCCGTCGCGGCGGCCCTGATCTTGCCGATCAGGCTGGTGTACGGGGTGATTGCCGCGGCAAATTCCGAGCGGCGCTGGTTGAAGTAATCACCGGCTTGCGGGTCGATCCTGCGCAGCTCGGCGCTCACGGCATCGGCGACGGCGGTCACCGCCGAAGGCAGATACCACAAATGCGGGTTGGCGCCGTCCGGGGTCTTCGTGACCTCAGCCGCGCTCACCACGTGTGCGCCGGCCGCGGAGCTGGCGGCCAGCCTGGAGGCCCACGAGTCGTAGCCGTCGCCATTGACGACGACAAGTTTGGCGCCCGAGAAGGACTCGGCATCCGCCGGCGACGGTTCATAGTCGTGCGGGTCGACGGATGAGCTGGCCAGCACGGTTTTGACGATGCCGCACGCGCGGGCCAGCTCGGAGACGATTTCGCCCCACTGATCCACGCTGACCACTACAGCGACCGGGGCGGTCGGGCAGGACGCGGCGGCGGTGGTCCCTTTCCCCGCCGGCGCGGTCGCGGCGCCCGATCCCGTCGGGGTGTGGCTCTGGATCGTCGAGCAGCCCGCCATGGCAACGGTCCCCGCGATGGTGGCGGCGACGGCTGCGCGGTGCACACGGGTGCGCGGGACGCTCACGGACAAACGATAACCGTTTTCATTAGCGCTCGGGAGGGGTACCGGCGAACACGTGCCATCACGAAAGCTTCACAGCCGCACTCGGTACTGTCGATCGGGTGCGTAGCGAAGGCGATACCTGGGACATCACCACAAGTGTCGGATCGACGGCGTTGTTCGTCGCGATGGCTCGTGCGCTGGAGGCGCAGAAGCCCGACCCGCTGGCCGTCGACCCGTTTGCTGAGCTGTTCTGCCGGGCCGTCGGCGGCCAGGCGGCCGACGTGCTCGACGGCAAGGTCCCCGACCACCAACTGAAGACCCCGGACTGGGGGGAGCACTTCGTCAACTTCCAGGGCGCCCGCACCAAGTACTTCGACGAGTACTTCCGCCGGGCCGCCGCCGCGGGCGTGCGCCAGGTGGTCATCCTGGCGGCGGGCCTCGACTCGCGCGCCTACCGCCTGGACTGGCCGGACGGAACGACGATCTTCGAGCTGGACCAGCCGCAGGTCCTCGACTTCAAGCGCGAGGTGCTCACGGCCCACGGCGCCCAGCCGCGGGCCGAACGCCGCGAGGTGGCCATCGACCTGCGCGAGGACTGGCCGCAAGCGTTGCGGGACAGCGGGTTCGACCCGGCTAGGCCGTCGGCGTGGATCGCCGAGGGGCTGCTGATCTATCTCCCCGCGGCCGCTCAGGAGCAGCTGTTCGGCGGCATCGACGGCCTGGCCGCGGCCGGCAGCCACGTGGCCGTCGAGGACGGCGCGCCGATGGAGCCGGACGCGTTCGAGGCCGCCCGCGCCGAGGAGCGGGCCGCAATGGAGTCGGGCGAGGCCGAGCGGCCGTTCTTCCAATTGGTGTACAACGAGCGGTGCGCGCCGGCGACGGACTGGTTCGGCGCCCGGGGCTGGACGGCGGTGGGCACCCCGTTGGCCGACTACCTGCGCGACAACGGCCGCGCGCTGCCCGGGCCGGACACCGAAGCCGGGTCGATGATCGCCCGCAACACCCTGGTCAGCGCCGTCAAGGCCTGAGTGCGCGGTATCCCGGTTCGGCGAAGCGCTGCGCGGCTTCCCGCATCTCGTCGGTAACCGGGCGGCGGGCAGCCGTATCGCCGGCAAAAACCCGGCCCCCCGGATCCTTGGAGTAGAACCGGGACTCGTCTGTCATGCGCGCAATCGCCCCGGGATCGGTCTGCAACCCGAAATGCGGGGCGACACGCTGCCAGACCGCATCGGGCAGGTCGGCGTGGTCCACGCAGAGGCGCCCCCGCGGGTCGGCCGCGGCCGCCTCGGCGAGCGCCGACTCGGTCAGCACCACCCGGAAGGCGTTCAGCGTGGACTGGCTGGCGTTGATCGCGTGCAGCGAGCGGCGCACCAGGGTGTCCGACGTCACGGCCCGGCTGGCCAGCTGATAGAGCAGGTCGGTCAGGGTGGGCAGGCGCCGGCCACCGGACCCGGAAACGGATCCGAAACCGGAGCCCGAAGCGCCAACCACGGGTTAGGAGACTAACGGCGCGGATACCCGCGATGTCGCGGTGGGGTGCGAAAATATGGTGATGCGGCTGTATCGAGACCGGGCTGTTGTGCTGCGCCAGCACAAGCTCGGCGAAGCCGACCGGATCGTCACCCTGCTGACCCGAGAGCACGGGCTGGTCCGGGCGGTGGCCAAAGGCGTCCGCCGCACCCGCAGCAAATTCGGCGCGCGGCTGGAGCCGTTCGCGCACATCGACGTGCAACTGCATCCCGGCCGCAACCTCGACATCGTCACCCAGGTGGTCGCCATCGACGCGTTCGCCACCGACATCGTCAGCGACTACGGCCGCTACACCTGTGGGTGCGCGATGCTGGAAACCGCCGAACGTCTCGCCGGTGAGGAACGGGCGCCCGCCCCGGCCCTGCACCGGCTCACCGTGAGCGCGCTGCGGGCGGTGGCCGACGGCCGCCGGTCCCGCGACCTGTTGCTGGACGCCTATCTGCTGCGGGCCATGGGCATAGCCGGATGGGCGCCGGCGCTGACCGAGTGCGCCCGCTGCGCCACGCCGGGCCCGCATCGGGCGTTTCACATCGCCGCCGGCGGCAGCGTCTGCCCGCACTGCCGCCCGGCCGGTTCGACCACGCCGCCGCCGGGGGTGCTGGACCTGATGTCCGCGCTGCACGACGGCGACTGGGAGTTCGCCGACCAGGCCCCGCAGTCGCACCGCAGCTACGTCAGCGGACTGGTGGCCGCACACCTGCAATGGCATCTGGAACGGCAGCTCAAGACGTTGCCCCTGGTAGAGCGCACGTACCACGTCGACAAGACGATCGCCGAACTGCGCGCGGCGGTACCCGGGCAGGATATGGACTGTGGCTAGCAGAGCCGAGCGGAGGTTGGCGTCGGAGTTTCCGCAGCTTCCCCCCGCACCCGACGACTATCCCACCTTCCCCGACACCTCCACCTGGCCCGTGGTGTTCCCGCAGCTGCCGCCGTCTCCCGACGGCGGGCCCCGCCGGCCGCCGCAGCACATCTCGAAGGCGGCCGCCCCGCGGATCCCTGCCGATCGGCTGCCCAATCATGTCGCCATCGTGATGGACGGCAACGGCCGCTGGGCCACCCAACGCGGCCTGCGCCGCACCGAGGGGCACAAGATGGGCGAAGCGGTGGTCATCGACATCGCTTGCGGTGCAGTCGAACTCGGAATCAAATGGCTCAGCCTTTACGCCTTTTCCACCGAGAACTGGAAGCGTTCGGCCGAGGAGGTCCGCTTCCTGATGGGGTTCAACCGCGACGTGGTGCGCCGCCGGCGGGAAAACCTCAACGAGATGGGCGTGCGGATTCGCTGGGTCGGCTCCCGGCCGCGCCTGTGGCGCAGCGTCATCCACGAATTGGCGGTGGCGGAAGAGATGACCAAGAACAACGACGTGATCACCATCAACTACTGCGTCAACTACGGGGGCCGCACCGAAATCGCCGAAGCCACAAAGCAGATCGCGCGGGAGGCCGCCGCCGGCCGGTTGAACCCGGAGCGGATCACCGAGGCCACCATTTCCCGGCACATGCAGCGCCCCGACATTCCCGACGTCGACCTATTCCTCCGCTCATCGGGGGAGCAGCGGTCGAGTAACTTCATGCTGTGGCAGGCCGCCTACGCCGAGTTCATTTTTCAGGACAAGCTGTGGCCCGACTACGACCGCCGCGATCTGTGGGCGGCCTGCGAGGAATACGCCTCGCGCAACAGAAGATTCGGGAGCGCCTAGTGGGGACCGGAAGCGCGGCGGAGCCGGGCGCACCGGGTCCCCACGGTGAGGATGTAGTGGGGACCGGAAGCGCGGCGGAGCCGGGCGCACCGGGTCCCCACGGTGAGGATGTAGTGGGGACCGGAAGCGCACCAGGGCCGGGCGGGGAGGATTCAATGCCGGCCCTGCAGGATCGCCTGGCCACCATCCTCGGCGAGGTCGTCCCCGTCGAGGAGGAGGCCGACGGCGCGCTCACGGTGCGCCATGACGGCACCTTCGCGTCGTTGCGGGTGGTCACGATCGCCGAAGGCCTGGACCTGGTGTCACTCACCCAGGTGCTGGCGTGGGACCTGCCGCTGACCAAGAAGGTCAGCGAACAGGTGGCCCGGCAGGCCCGCGACATCAACTTCGGCAGCCTGACGGTGGTGGAGAAGGCCTCCGAGAAAAGCGGGGAGAAGACGGCGCAGCGCAACTCCGGCAGGGGTGCGTCCAAGACCGCCGACATCATGCTGCGCTACAACTTTCCCGGCGGCGGCCTCACCGACGACGCCCTGCGCACCCTGGTGTTACTGGTGCTGGACGCGGGCGCCCGGATCCGCCTGGCGCTGACGACCTGATCGCCGGCTACGACCCGCATTCCGCGCAGGTGCCGAAGATCTCAATGGTGTGGCTGACATCGGAGAAGCCGTATTTGGCGGCGACCTCGGCGGCCCACTGCTCGACCTCGTGGTCGCCGACCTCGATCGCCGACCCGCAGTGCCGGCAGACCAGGTGGTGGTGATGGTGCTCGGAGCACCTGCGATAGACGGACTCACCGGTGTCGGTGCGCAGCGTGTCGACCAGCCCGGCCGCCGCCATGGACTGCAGCGTCCGGTAGACGGTGGTCAGGCCGATGTTCTGCCCGTTGCGCCGCAGCTCGTCGTGCATTTCCTGGGCCGACCGGAATTCGTCGAGCGTTTCCAGCAGCGTGGCGATGGCCGCCCGCTGGCGGGTGGACCGTGCGGTGGCGCCGTTCATGCCGTGTCCTCGCTCGCGTGCGCGACGGCGTCGACCACGATGTGCGCGAGGTGGTGGTCGGCGAGCCGGTAGAGCACCTCGCGGCCCGATCTCTCCCCCGACACCACACCGGCGGCCTTGAGGATCTTCAGATGCTGGCTGACCAGCGGCTGGGGCACCCCGAGTGCGTCGACCAATTCGTGCACGCAGCGCTGCGATTCGCGCAACTGCAGCACGATGGCGATCCGCACGGGGGCGGCCAGGGCGCGCAGGAGTTCGCCGGCGGCCTCGAGGATTTCCCGCGGCGGCGGGACCGGATACGCGGCGAGCACGGAATGGACCGCCGCGTCGCCGTGCTCGGCGGCAGCGGCGGGACTCAGGACGCTCAGGCCCGGCCCCATGTCGCCGTCGGCGGTAGTGGGCGTGGAGGACATCACCATGGGAACGAGTGCCATCACCTCGAGAAGTGCCGGGTAGCGCCCCGGATTGTGTGTGTGCCGGCCGGGAGGGCGGCCGCCCTCCACTGTCACATGCATGATGACGCATGTCAAAGGCCGCGGGAGCGGGCCGCTAACATGACGGATGCTTCGCGGTGCTCTGCCGCGTCCGTTGGCTCCCCGATCCCGAAAGCGAGAAACCACGCCGTGGCGTCCGTCATCGACACCGTAGTGAACCTGGCCAAACGGCGGGGCTTCGTCTACCCCGCGGGCGAGATCTACGGCGGCACCAGGTCAGCGTGGGACTACGGTCCGCTGGGGGTGGAGTTCAAAGAGAACATCAAGCGGCAGTGGTGGCGGTCCGTGGTCACCGGCCGCGACGACGTGGTCGGGATCGACTCCTCGATCATCCTGCCGCGGCAGGTGTGGGTCGCCTCGGGACACGTCGAGGTGTTCCACGACCCGCTCGTGGAGTGCCTCAACTGTCACCACCGGCATCGTCAGGACCACCTGCAGGAGGCGTACGCGGCGAAGAAGGGCATCGACGACCCTGATTCGGTGCCGATGACCGAGATCGTCTGCCCAGACTGCGGAAACAAGGGGGAGTGGACGGAGCCGCGCGAGTTCAACATGATGCTCAAGACCTACCTCGGGCCCATCGAGACCGAGGAAGGACTGCACTATCTGCGCCCGGAGACCGCGCAGGGCATCTTCGTCAACTTCGCCAACGTGGTCACGACCGCGCGCCGCAAACCACCGTTCGGTATCGGCCAGATCGGCAAGAGCTTCCGCAACGAGATCACCCCGGGCAACTTCATCTTCCGCACGCGCGAATTCGAGCAGATGGAAATGGAGTTCTTCGTCGAGCCGTCGACGGCCAAGGAGTGGCATCAGTATTGGATCGACACCCGACGGCAATGGTATGTCGACCTCGGCATCAACCCCGAGAACCTGCGGCTGTTCGAACACCCGCCCGAAAAGCTGTCGCACTACTCCGATCGCACCGTCGACATCGAGTACAAATTCGGCTTCGCCGGTAACCCGTGGGGCGAGCTGGAGGGCGTGGCCAACCGCACCGACTTCGACTTGTCCACGCACGCAAAGCATTCCGGCGTCGACCTGTCGTTCTATGACCAGGTCGCCGATACCCGATATGTCCCCTACGTCATCGAGCCGGCGGCCGGGCTGACCCGATCGTTCATGGCGTTTCTCATCGATGCCTACAGCGAGGACGAAGCGCCGAACGCCAAGGGCGGCATGGACACTCGAACGGTGCTCCGGCTGGATCCGCGGCTGGCGCCGATCAAGGCGGCCGTGCTGCCGCTGTCCCGGCACGCCGACTTGAGCCCCAAGGCCCGCGACCTGGCCGCCGAGTTGCGCACCTGCTGGAACATCGACTTCGACGACGCCGGGGCCATCGGGCGCCGCTACCGCCGCCAGGACGAGGTGGGGACGCCCTATTGCGTGACGGTGGATTTCGACTCGCTCGAGGACGACGCCGTGACCGTGCGCGAGCGCGACGACATGACGCAGGACCGGGTCGCGATCGGCGGGGTCGCCGACTATCTGCGGGCGCGACTCAAGGGTTGTTGATCCGGCCGCGGCGCCTCGTCGCATTCGCCGCCACGTCGCGCCGGGGCGGGCAAAACCCGTGCCGACGAAACGCGGAGAAGGTTTCGTCCGGCGTTTTCGCTCGTGTCAAATTCCGTTTGCCCGCACGGCCCCCAAGCGCCCTGTTACCGGGTAATTCCGCCCAAATTCATTTAAGGGAGCGAGACGGCCCCGTGGCAGCCGGAAGGCCTGCGACCCGCCCCCGGCGCGGCCACCACCAATCCCGGCGCACTTTTCCCAAAACCGCAGCTCTACAGCCCGAAGGCTGGCGCGCTTGCCGTGGCGCGAGACCGATCAACCAAGGGATGTTACGGTTCCCCTGCAGGGCCGCCGGTCACAGAAAAATCTTTGTATGAAAGCCCAGGTTTTCGGCGGTAGATTGACATACGATTCAGGCGTGGTGGCGTGACATCGGTCATCTCGCCGCGTACGTGCACAGTGTGGTCGTCGAAGCCGTTCATCGGCTGGAGGTGTTGCTCGTGACGTTTCCTTCGTTTCCGTGGTTGCCGCCGGAGATCAACTCGGCACTGATGTTCGCCGGTGCGGGCTCGGGCCCGTTGTTCACGGCCGCGTCGGCGTGGGATGGGCTGGCGTCGGACCTGGCGGGCGCGGCGGCGTCGTTCCAGTCGGTGATCACCGGGCTGACCAGCGGACCGTGGGCGGGTCCGGCGTCGCTGCAGATGGCGGCCGCCGCGACGCCTTATGTCGGGTGGTTGAACGCGGCGGCCGGGCAGGCGGAATCCGCGGCGTCGCAGGCGCGCGCGGCGGCGACGGCGTTCGAGTCGGCGTTGGCGGGAACCATTCCCACACCGGCGGTCACCGAGAATCGCGTACAACTGCTCGCTCTCATCGCCACGAACATCCTGGGCCAGAACACCCCGGCGATCGCGATGACCGAGTTCGAGTACATGGAGATGTGGGCCGCCGACGTGGCGGCGATGTTCGGCTATCACACCGGCGCGCTCTCGGTGGCTTCGGCGTTGCCGTCCTTCAGCCTGCCGCCTCTGAGCCTGGCGGGGCTGTCGAGCTTGGGGAGCCTCGTGCCTTCCGGGCTGTCGAGTTTGGCATCGCAGGCCGCGAGCCTCGTGGGATCCTCCGCTCTGGCCGCTCCGATGGAGAGCTTGGTGACCGCGGGCACGTCGGAGGTGTCGTCGTTGGCCGCCAACCCGTCGCAGTTGATGTCGGTGGCGCAGATCGCGATGTACCCGGCGAGCATGATGATGTCGCCGATCATGATGGCGGTCCAGGCAGGTGCGCACCCCGCCACGCTGGCCGACGCCACCAGCATGGCCGGCGCCGATGCGGCAAAGTTCGTCGGCAGCACGGCTCCTGCCGCGATGAAGCCGCTGGGTGGAGCCGGCGGCCTGGGTGCTCTGGGCGCCGAGGCCGGACTGGGCAAGGCGCGGCTGGTGGGTGCGATGTCGGTGCCGCCTACCTGGCAGGGATCGGCCCCGGCTCGGATGGTCAGTTCGGCGATGGCGGGCCTCGGTGGGGAGATGCCCGCGGGCGCGGCCGGCGCGCCGATGGGCGGCGGCATGCCGATGATGCCAATGCCCATGGGCATGGGTGGCGCCGGCGCAGGCATGCCCGGCGGCATGCTGGGCCGCGGCGGGGCCAGCCCGAACCACGTGGTACAGCAGCGGCCCAGCGTGGTGCCGCGAACCGGCGTCGGATAGGGCGCGCGGGGTACGCGGCCGGGGGCCAGAAATACGTTCCCTTGTCGCAGCGGGCCGGCGATTTGCGGCGCGGTGCGGCGGGTGATCGACATCCCATTGGTGTGAAAGGAGCTTTTGGTGACTACCAGGTTTATGACCGACCCGCATGAAATGCGGGCGATGGCGGGCCGTTTCGAGGTGCACGCCCAGACCGTTGAGGACGAGGCCCGCAAGATGTGGGCGTCGTCGATGAACATCGCCGGTGCCGGCTGGAGCGGTCAGGCTCAGGCGACCTCGTACGACACGATGGGCCAGATGAATCAGGCCTTCCGCAACATCGTGAACATGCTGCACGGCGTGCGCGACGGGTTGATCCGCGACGCCAGCAACTACGAGCAGCAAGAGCAGTCCTCGCAGCAGATCTTGGGCAGCTAGGAGAGACGACCATGACCATCAATTACCAGTTCGGCGACGTGGACTCCCATGGCGCCACCATCCGCGCCCAGGCGGCGTCGCTGGAGCAGGAGCACCAGGCCATCGTTCGTGATGTGCTGGCTGCCGGTGACTTCTGGGGCGGCGCCGGTTCGGTGGCCTGCCAGGAGTTCATCACCCAGTTGGGTCGTAACTTCCAGGTGATTTACGAGCAGGCCAACCAGCACGGCCAGAAGGTGCAGACCGCCGGTAGCAACATGGCGAGCACCGACAGCGCCGTCGGCTCCAGCTGGGCCTGAACGACCGCCAAGGCGCGGGTGACACCTCCGGGGGGATCGGGTGTTACCCGCGCCTTTGGCGTATGTCGGGCCGGCCCCCGGCGCGGTAGCACCCAGCGTTCACCTCGATTTCAAAGCGGCGTCAATGCGCGGCCCGCGCCATTCTGGAATTGATCGTAAATAGGTCGATTCGCGCCGGGCCTTATCGTCGGGCGGGCCAGCGGGGAATGCGATCCTCGGAGTCCGGGACCTCGCCGGCGCCCCGCGGTCGGATCCGCCGAGCGCGACGGCGGCTACTCATGCTCAAAAACCTTGGGACAGAGACAGTTTCGCGGTACCGGAGCTCAGCGGCAGCGAATGCCGCGACGCGCGACAAAACGGCAGGGCTGCGTTATCCCGCGGCGAGGTGAAGTCCCGTCCGGAGCCGCGCGCCGGCGTGGTCCCGTCCGACATCCATTCGGCGAAAACTGAAATCGGTATTTTCTGGATATTGTCCTGTCGATTGACCTACGATTCGGAGTACTCGGTGGTTTGGGTTGCTTCCGAGTCCGAGTGTCCAGATCGGCTGCGGAAGGATGCAACGTGCTTTTACCGCTTGGGTCGCCGTTGCCGGACGATTCGGTGTCGGCGGTGCGTGGCGAGTCCGGGATGCTCGGTGCCCTATCGGTCCCTCTCACCTGGGGCGTCGCCGTCCCGCCGGACGACTACAACCACTGGTCGTCGGAGTCCGACGACCCCGACGCGGTTGAGGCGCCCGTCCCCGGCCTCATCACCACGGAGCCCGCGGAGGGCATCGACGAATGGGACGAGCAGGCCGAATGGAACGTGTGGGAAGAGGAAGCCGAACCTCGCTTCGACATCCCGCGGACCAACAAAGTCGTACCACATTCCCCGGCTGCCGGTTGAGAGAAAGGGGGAACACTGTCGGCGCTCCACACGTGATCGTCGGCTCGGAATCCCCCGCGGCCGGCAATGACGGCAAACACAAAGTCTATCTACATGGCATGTCCAGATAACTAGTCACAAGGAGAAAGGCAACATGGCAACTCGTTTTATGACCGACCCGCATGAGATGCGGGCGATGGCGGGCCGTTTTGAAGTGCACGCCCAGACCGTTGAGGACGAGGCCCGCAAGATGTGGGCGTCGTCGATGAACATCGCCGGTGCCGGCTGGAGCGGTCAGGCTCAGGCGACCTCGTACGACACGATGGGCCAGATGAATCAGGCCTTCCGCAACATCGTGAACATGCTGCACGGCGTGCGTGACGGGTTGATCCGCGACGCCAGCAACTACGAGCAGCAAGAGCAGTCCTCGCAGCAGATCCTGGGCAGCTAGGAGAGACGACCATGACCATCAATTACCAGTTCGGCGACGTGGACTCCCATGGCGCCACCATCCGCGCCCAGGCGGCGTCGCTGGAGCAGGAGCACCAGGCCATCGTTCGTGATGTGCTGGCTGCCGGTGACTTCTGGGGCGGCGCCGGTTCGGTGGCCTGCCAGGAGTTCATCACCCAGTTGGGTCGTAACTTCCAGGTGATTTACGAGCAGGCCAACCAGCACGGCCAGAAGGTGCAGACCGCTGGTAGCAACATGTCCAGCACCGACAGCGCCGTCGGCTCCAGCTGGGCCTGACATCATCGATTAGCGGCGGCGCGCCGCATCCGGCGCGCTCCCTCGCTTGATGAGGCAAGGTTGTGCCCCCGGGTACCAGGTACCCGGGGGCACGATCCTGTTCAGGGGCACCCAATTCAACGCTGCCGCGGTCAGAATCGGCCGCCGCCACCCATCAGCCCCCCGCCGGACGAGCCGCCAGGTGAACCCCCGTAGGACGTCGGGGTCCAGCCGCCGAACCCGCCCCGCATGCCCCCACCGAGCAGGTCGCCGAGGATGAGCCCGCCGACCATCGCCCCCATGTCGCTGCCGCCGCGGCCCGCGTACACCTGCTGGGCCGCTCGGACGTCGTCGTTGGCGAGCGACTGCGCCTGAGCCGCCAGCGTCGGCGCGCCGGCGCCGGGCGCGGTAGCGCATCACCACCAGCAGGACCAGCACCGCCACCGCGATGACGCCGAGTGCCGCCAGCAGCACGGCCTTGCTCGACGAGTGGGTAGCGGGGTCCAGCCCGTTGGCCGCCGCGAGGGCCGCACCGCTCCAGTCGCCGTTGCGCAGCGCCGGCTCGATCTTCTCGCGCCGCAAGTTGTCGACCTGGGCCGAGTTGACGGTCTTTATGGCCGAGGGCACCAGAAAGGCGTAGGCGCGGCCGGTGGTGGCGACGGCCAGCAGCGCGTCGTAGTCGCCCAGGTCGCTCATGCCGCGCGTGGCCCTGCCCCAGTTCTCCGCGTCCTGCCCGGAGAAGGTGTCGACGTAGACCACCCAGAGCCGGACGTGGCGTTCGGCGTAGAGCTTGTCGACGGCCGAGGTGACCGCGGCCCGGCCGGGCTCGGAGAGGGCCCCCGCGTCGTCGGTGACGTAGTCCGTAAGTTGCAGCGGCGGTTGGGCGCCGGCCGAAGGTGCCAGCAGCAGCCCGGCGCCGAGGACCGTCAGGATCACGCCGAGCAGGCGGGCAGTGCGCATAGCGTCAATGTAGCCCGCTGCCCACAGCGGCCCGGCGGCCGACGACACGCTGACCCCCGGCCGGCCTTCCTGGCAGACTGTGCGTCGGTGACCACGAATCAGGACCCTTACGGCGACTTCGACCGCGAGCGGCGGGTACGCGAAGCGCCGAAGTCTGCGGGTCTGCCCGGCACCGAGGGTCAGCACCGCAGCGACTTCGCCCGGGACCGCGCCCGGGTGCT
Source organism: Mycobacterium bohemicum DSM 44277 (assembly GCF_001053185.1). Lineage (GTDB taxonomy): Bacteria > Actinomycetota > Actinomycetes > Mycobacteriales > Mycobacteriaceae > Mycobacterium > Mycobacterium bohemicum. Next base: position 91,646 of record NZ_CSTD01000001.1, read on the forward strand.
GCACAGCGCCGCGCTGCGCCGGCTGGCCGACAAGACGCAGGTCGTCGGTCCCCGCGAGGGTGACACCCCGCGCACCCGGCTGACGCACTCCCTGGAGGTCGCCCAGATCGGTCGCGGCATGGCGGTCGGTCTGGGCTGTGACCTCGACCTGGTCGAGCTGGCCGGCCTGGCCCATGACATCGGCCACCCGCCCTACGGGCACAACGGCGAACGCGCGCTCGACGAGGTCGCCGCCCGGCACGGCGGCTTCGAGGGCAACGCCCAGAACTTCCGGATCCTGACCAGTCTGGAGCCGAAAGTCCTTGACGCCCAGGGAAACAGCGTGGGGCTGAACCTGACCCGGGCGGCGCTCGACGCCGTCACGAAGTATCCGTGGGCCCGCGGTCAGGGGCTCGGGCATGCGACGACGAAGTTCGGCTTCTATGCCGAGGAGCGCGAACCGGCGGCCTGGGCCCGCGCGGGTGCGCCGGAACAGCGGGTCTGCCTGGAGGCTCAGGTCATGGACTGGGCCGACGACGTCGCCTATTCGGTGCACGACGTCGAGGACGGCGTCGTCTCCCAGCGCATCGACCTGCGGGTGCTCGCCGACGACGACGAGGTGGCCGCCCTGGCCAAGCTGGGGGAGAGCGCGTTCTCCCGGGTGCGCGCCGACGACTTCATGGCGGCCGCCCAGCGGCTGTCGGACCTTCCCGTGGTCGCCGCGGTCGGCAAGTACGACGCCACGCTGGGCGCCTCGGTCGCCCTCAAGCGATTGACCAGTGAACTGGTCGGCAGGTTCGCCTCGGCCGCCATCGCGACCACGCGGGAGGCGGCCGGCCCGGGCCCGCTGGTCCGCTATCGCGCCGACCTGCAGGTGCCGGACCTGGTGCGCGCCGAGGTGGCGTTGCTGAAAATCCTTGCGCTGCAGTTCATCATGTCCGACCCGCGCCATCGCGAAACCCAGGCCCGGCAGCGCGAGCGCATCCACCGGGTGGCGCAGTGGCTGTTGGCCGGGGCGCCCGGCACGCTCGATCCCGTCTTCGCCGCGGCGTTTGCCGCCGCGGCCGACGACGGCGCCCGGTTGCGCGTGGTCGTCGACCAGATCGCCTCGTACACCGAGGGCCGCCTCGAGCGCATCGACGCCGGCATCAGCCGAAAATAAAAGCGATGGGCCAAGAGCGCCGTCGCCGGCGCGGGTTAGGCTCCCCAACATGAAGAAAACCAGTGGGATGGCCGCCGTCCTGGCGGGGCTTTTTGCTATCGCGGTGACGGCCTGCAGTTCGCCTCAGCACGCCAGCAGCCAGCAGGGCACGACGCCTTCGGTGAAGAGTGCAGAACCCCCGTCGTCGCCCGCGCCGAGCGGCGCTTCCCCCGCCGCCGGATCGCTCACGGCGCACCTGAAGACCGCGGACGGCCGGGACGTCGCCATGGCGACATTCGACTTCACCGGCGGGTACGTCACCGTCACGGTCAAGACGGTGGCCGCCGGCATCCTGGCACCCGGCTTCCACGACATGCACGTGCACCAGATCGGCAAATGTGAGCCGAATTCGGTCGCTCCGACCGGTGGCCCGCCCGGCAACTTCCTTTCCGCCGGCGGCCATTACCAGGCGCCCGGACACACCGGCAAGCCGGAAAGCGGCGACCTGACCTCGCTCGAGGTGCGCAAGGACGGCTCGGCGTACCTGGTCACCACCACCGACTCCTTCACCCGCGACGACCTGCTGGCGGGCAGCAAGACGGCTCTGATGATCCACGGCGTCGCGGACACCGACCAAGAGATGCAGCGGATCGCGTGCGGCGTCATCGGCACGGACTGAGCGGTCGTGCCGGCGCTTTAGACTGAGCCGATGTCGAGTCCGGCGGGTTCACGAGATTCCGGCCGCGCCGGGGGCCGGGGCCGCATTCCCGATCGCGATATCGCGGCCATTCGCGAGCGAGTGCGCATCGAAGATGTCGTCGGCGACTACGTCCAGCTGCGCCGCGCCGGCGCCGACTCGCTCAAGGGCCTGTGCCCGTTCCACGACGAGAAGTCGCCGTCGTTTCACGTCCGCCCCAACCACGGCCACTTCCATTGCTTCGGCTGCGGCGAAGGCGGCGACGTGTACGCGTTCGTCCAGAAGATCGAGCACGTCAGCTTCGTCGAAGCGGTCGAACTGCTCGCCGACCGGGTCGGCCACGCGATCAGCTACAGCGGCCCGGCCACCAGCGTGCAGCGCGACCGCGGCAGCCGCAGCCGGCTGATCGCCGCCAACGCCGCCGCCGCCGAGTTCTACGCGGCGGCTCTGGAATCCGACGAGGCAGCGCCGGCCCGCAAGTACCTCACCGAGCGCAACTTCGACGCCGAGGCCGCCCGCCACTTCGGCTGCGGGTTCGCGCCGTCGGGGTGGGACTCCCTCACAAAGCACCTGCAGCGCAAGGGCTTTGAGTTCAAGGAGCTGGAAGCGGCCGGCTTGTCCCGGCAGGGCCGCCGCGGCCCGATGGACCGCTTCCACCGTCGGCTGCTGTGGCCGATCCGCAGCTCGGCCGGCGAGGTGATCGGATTCGGCGCCCGGCGGTTGTTCGACGACGACCCGATGGAAGCCAAGTACATCAACACCCCCGAGACCCTGCTGTACAAGAAGTCGTCTGTGCTGTTCGGCATCGACCTGGCCAAACGCGACATCGCCAAGGGCCATCAGGCGGTCGTCGTCGAGGGCTACACCGACGTGATGGCGATGCACCAGGCCGGCGTCACCACGGCCGTCGCGTCATGTGGGACCGCCTTCGGCGACGAGCACCTGGGGATGCTGCGCCGGCTGATGATGGACGACAGCTTCTTCCGCGGCGAGCTGATCTACGTGTTCGACGGCGACGCCGCCGGCCGTGCCGCCGCGATCAAGGCCTTCGACGGGGAGCAGAACCTGGCCGGGCAGTCCTTCGTCGCGGTGGCCCCCGACGGCATGGACCCCTGCGACCTGCGCCTGGCACGCGGTGACGGCGCGCTGCGGGACCTGGTGGCGCGGCGAACCCCGTTGTTCGAGTTCGCGATTCGCACGGCCATCGCCGAGATGGACCTGGACAGCGCCGAAGGCAGGGTCGCCGCGCTGCGGCGCTGCGTCCCGATGGTCGGCCGGATCAAGGACCCGACGCTGCGCGACGAGTACGCGCGCCAGCTCGCCGGCTGGGTCGGCTGGGACGACGTTGCCCAGGTCATCGACCGGGTGCGCGGCGAGGCCAAGAGGGCGAAGGCGCCCGCGCGCGCCGGTTCGGCCGGCACGGACGACGGCATAACCCGCTACTTGGGGGAGCGTGGGCCGGTACGCTAGAGTCGTCCCGCGATCGGATTGATCCCCTGTAGCTCAATTGGCAGAGCGTTCGGCTGTTAACCGATAGGTTCCTGGTTCGAGTCCAGGCGGGGGAGCATTGCAGGGTCGATCATCACCGGCTCGACCCACACATTCGCCGCCCGGTGAGCGGCGTTGGTCAGGGCTGACTTTGAGCCCGTTCGTGAGCGGTCATCAGCAGCTCGTCGTACACCGAGCGCGACGTGCTCTGGTGGTTCCCGACCGCGGCGAAGTCGGCCACGATCTGCGCGGCGAGGTCGCGCAGCTTGACGTTGGTGTTCTGCGATCGCCACACCAGCAGCTCGAACGCCGCCGCCTCGTCGAGGTTGTAGGCCAGCATCAGCATCCCCTTGGCCTGTTCGATCACCGATCTTCGCTGCGACACCGCCACGAACTGCGCCGTCATGCGGTCCTCGCGGGTGCTCTCCTCGTCGGAGAGGTCGACGTAGAAGCCGTAGGTGCCGATCACTCGGCCGTGCTCGTCGCACAATTCGTCGCCGAGGACCGCGATGTTGTGCACGTTTCCCTGCACGTCGCAGATGCGGTGCCGGCTGCGAAACGACCGGCGGGTCCGGCGGATCAGCTCGAGCGTGTCCAGTATCTGCCGGTAGTCGTCGGGATGCTTGTGCGCCAGGACCAGCCTGGTGGTCGGCGTGACGGTTCCCGGCTCGTAGCCGTGCATCCGCTGCACCTCCGCGGACCATTCCCAGCGGTCGTCGTCGAAGTAGTAACGGAACCAGCCGATACGTTGGGTGCCCAGCGGGGCGCCCCGGCGATCCTCGGTGTCGTCCACCGCGTCGTCACTACTCGACATCGAATACCCCTCGGTCTGGAATACTCGGCTTGCAGCCTGCAAGAACACCTTACGTCCAAGCAGGAAATATGTGCCGGATACACCAGATCGATCCGGCGCCCGCCTAGTCGTACACCGGCCGCCACATGGTCTCGAGCACGGCCCGCCGCGCGTCCGCGTGCATCTTCGTGGCCACCCCGTCGGCCGCGGCGGCGTGATAGACCGCCTCGGCGACGGCGGTCGAGATGGCCCGCAGGTTCTGCACGTCGGGCAGCAGCGAATCCCCGGGATTCTTCGGGCTTGCCTCGGCCACAACGGCTTTCGCCGCCGCCCGCAGCATCGCCGGGGTGAGCAGCCGGGCCCCGGCGACGATCATGCCCAGCCCGATGCCCGGGAACACCAGCACGTTGTTGGCCTGGCCGATGACGTGGACGACGCCGCCGAAGTCGACGGGCGCGACCGGAGTGCCGGTCGTGATCAGCGCCCTGCCCCCGGACCACTCCAGCACGTCGGCCGGCGTGGCTTCCATGCGGGAGGTGGGGTTGGACAGGGGAAAGATCATCGGCCGCTCGCACGAGGCCACCATCGCCTCGACGACCTTCTGGGTGAATGCCCCGAACGCCGCGGAGCAGCCGAGCAGGATCGTGGGCGAGGCCAACTTGATGGTGTCGACCAGTCCCACCCGCTGACCGGCGGCAACGCCCAACGCATCGCGGTTCTTCGCATAGGGCGCCTGGAAGTCGCGCAGGTCCTCCATGTCGTCGAACAGCAGCCCTTGCCTGTCGATCGGCCAGATCTGTGCGACGGCCCGCTCGTAGGTGGCGCCGTCGGCGACCATCGCGTCCCGGATCTGATCGGCGACGCCGATCCCGGCGGTGCCGGCCCCGAACGCCACCATCGTCTGGTCGCGCAGGGGGACCCCGGTGAGGTGGCATCCGCCGTAGACGGCCGCGACGACCACCGCGCCCGTGCCCTGGATGTCGTCGTTGAAGACGCAGTAGTGGTCGCCGTAGGCACGCAGGATCCGGCGCGCATTCAGCGGCCCGAAGTCCTCGAAATGCAGGATGGCCCTGGGGAAAAGCCGGTGCGCGGTCTCGACATAACGGTCGATGAACGCGTCGTACTCGGGCCCGCGGCGGCGGGCGTGGCGATTGCCCAGATAGAACGGGTCCTGCAGCAGTTGCTCGTTGTCGGTGCCGACGTCGAGTGACACCGCGATGCAGCGACGGGGATCGATGCCGCCGCCCGCGGTGTAGAGCGCCAATTTGCCGACGGCGATCTGGATTCCACCCACCCCCCAGTCGCCGATGCCCAGGATCGCCTCGGCGTCGGTGCACACGATGAGGTCGACGTCGCCGGGTTCCAGACCGAAGGTCGCGAACGCCTCCTCGATCTCGTCGGGCTCGTCGATGCTCAGGAAAAGCCCACGCTGCCCGCGGTATTCGTCGGAGAATCGCTGGATCGCCTCCCCGACGGTGGGGGTGTACACGACCGGCAGCAGCTCGGGCAGATGATCTTCGAGCACCTTGAAGTAGAGCAGCTCGTGGCGGTAGTGCAGCTGCTCCAGCAGCAGGTTGCGGCCCAGATCGGTTGCCAGGCTCTGCAATTGGTGCCAAACCCGGTCGGCCTGCTCGTCCAGGGTGAGCACCGCCGACGGCAGCCGGCCGGTGAGCCCCAGCCGTCGCCGCTGCTCGTGGGTGAACCCGACGCCGCGATTGAGGCTCGGCGTCGACAACGCGACGGGGATCTTCGGCGCGTGCGGATCGCTCATCAGGCCACCGTAGCGTCGATCGCCGTGAACGCATCTTGAAAGGAGGTTGATGGCCACGGGCGGCGGCCCGTCGGGTCCTGTCAGCCGACCGCTGCGTCCGTTGGCTTTCGTTCCCCCACGGTAAGCAGGCCCAAATGCTCGCGCAAAGTGCGCCCGCGATACTCGGTGCGGAAGGCGCCGCGCTCCTGAAGCAGCGGCACCACCTTATCGACGAACTCGTCGAGGCCGTGCGGCGTCAGATGCGGCACCAGGATGAAGCCGTCGCAGGCGTCCGACTGCACGTAGTGATCGATCTCGTCGGCGACTTGAGCCGGCGTGCCGACGAACTGTTGACGGCTGGTCACCTCGATGATCAGTTCGCGGATCGAGAGGTTCTCGGCTCGTGCGCGCGTCCGCCAGCTTTCGGCAACGGTCCTCGGGTCGCCGTGGCGCACGCGTCCCCGCGTGATGTCCGGGTTCTCGATGGGGTCGATCTCGGGCAGCGGGCCGTCGGGGTCGTAAGCCGACAGGTCGATGCCCCACACCTGCTCGAGAAACGCGATCGCGGTCGGGCCGCTGACCTGCTGCTCGCGGATGTGCCGCGCGTTCTCGAGCGCCTCCTTGGGAGTGTCGCCCAGCGCGAAGGTCGCGCCGGGCAGCACCTTCAGTTGGTCGGGGTTGCGCCCATGAGCGGCGGCACGGCCCTTCACGTCGGCGTAGTAACGCTGGCCCGCCTCGAGCGAGCCGTGCAGGGTGAACAGCGCGTCCGCATGCCTGGCGCCGAAGTCGCGGCCTTCACCGGAGTCGCCCGCTTGCAGTAGCACCGGATGGCCTTGCGGTCCGGCGGGCAATGAGGCGACGCCGCGGACGTCGAACTGCCGACCGCGATGCTCGACAACGTGGATCCGGCCCGGATCGGCGTAGATCCCCGCGTCAACGTCCGCGATGACGGCGTCGGGTGCCCAGCTGTCCCAGAACCGCCGTGCGACGGTGATGAATTCTTCGGCCCTCACATAGCGATCGGCGTGGTCGAGGAAACCGCCGCGACGAAAGTTCTCGCCGGTGAATGCATCGGAGGAGGTGACCATGTTCCAGGCCGCCCGTCCGTCGGAAAGATGATCCAGCGTCGCGAATTGTCTTGCTACTTCGTACGGTTCGTTGAAGGTGGTGTTGATGGTCCCGGCCAGCCCAAGTTTTTCGGTGACCGCGGCGAGGGCGGCGAGCACGGTGAACGTATCGGGCCTGCCGACCACGTCGAGGTCGTGGATCCTGCCTCGGTGTTCGCGCAAACGCAGACCCTCGGCCAGGAAGAAGAAGTCGAACAACCCGCGCTCCGCGGTATGGGCGAGGTGCACGAACGAGCCGAAATCCATTTGGCTGCCCGCGCTGGGATCGGACCACACGGTGGTGTTGTTGACCCCGGGAAAGTGCGCCGCCAGGTGGATCTGCTTGCGCCGTCCTGCGGGTCGAACGCTCATATCAGTCCCCACCGCTTGGCGATGAGCTCATGGGAGCGCAGCCGGTCGGCGTGCCGATGCGTCACCGAGGTGATCACCAGTTCGTCGGCGTCGGTGACCCGCCGCAGCACCTCCAGCCGGGCGGCGACCTCGTCGGCGTCACCGACGAATTGTGTTGCGGTGCGGTCCGCTACCAATGCCGCCTGCTCCTCGGTCAGGGGTTCGCAGACGTCGGGATCCGGGTAGGGGATGGCACCCTGACCGCTGCGGATGGAGCACACCCAGTGGCCGTAACTGGACGCAAGGTGGTGCGCCGTTGCGCTGTCGTCGGCGACCACGACGTCGGCCGAAACCACCACGTAAGGTTCGCTCAGCCGGGCGGACGGCCGGAACGCTTCGCGATAGGCGGCGATCGCGTCGAGTGCGCTGCCCGGGGTGATGTGGTAACTGGCGACGAACGGAAGCCCACGCGCACCGGCGACCTGCGCGCTCTGCCCCTTGGTGCTGCCGAAGATCCAGGGTGTCAGCCGGGCGTGTTCGCCCGGAACGGCATGCAGCTCATGCCCGTTGACGGTGTAGGTGCCGGCCAGCAGGGCTTCGATGTCGGCGACCTGTTCGGCGAAGTCGTCGGGGACCGCACCCGGTTGGGCGAGCGCGCACGCCTGCGCCCGGATGCGTTCGCTTTTCATCAGCATCGTCGGGTCGAACGGCGCGGGCAGCACAAGGCCGCCGACCTCGCGCCACGGTGTCGGCGGACCCGGCGGCGAGGACGTGGCCGCCTCGTTGCGCCGCTGTCCGGACCGGCCCAGCCCCATGTCGATGCGGCCGGGGTAGAAGGCGTCGAGCGTTCCGAAGCTCTCCACCACCGCGATCGCCGTGGTGTGGCCGATCTGCACGGCGGCCGAACCGACGCGGATGTCTTTGGTGGCCGCGGCGATCTGGCCGATCAACGTCGCCGGCGAGGAGCTGGCCACCGCCACGAAGTGGTGCTCGGCGAGCCAGTAGCGTTTGTATCCCCAGTGTTCGGCGTGCTGGGCGAGGTCGACGGTGTTGCGCAGTGCCGTGCCGGCGTCGCTGCCCGCGCTGATCGGGGCGAGGTCCAGGATCGACAGCGGGATGGCTGTCATGATGGCGCCGCCGCATAACGGTTTGGTGCCGCCGCCAGTCCCAGGCGCTCGCGCAGCGACTCGCCGTCGCGATAGCCGGTGCGGAACCTGCCGGCGCGCTGCAGCAACGGCACCAGGTCGTCGACGATCGCCGGCAGGTCGACTGCGTTGACCGCGGGCCGCAGCCGCACCCCGTCGACCCCCGCGTCCTGCCAGGCGAACAGCAGGGCGGCCAAATCGCGTGCGCTGCCCGCGAAGACGTGCGCATCGGAGGAAATGCTCGCCGCCGGAGCCAGTCGATGCCCGACCAGCGAGACCACCAGGTCGGCGTACACCTTCAAAGCGCGACCCGATGTGCGCCGCGCTTCGCCCACCTCGGCCAGGATCCGGCGCAGCGACTCCTCGTCGCGCGGTGTGACGAAGACGACGTCGGCGCTGGCGGCGGCGAAGCGATAGATCCGGGGCGCGTGCGCCAGCGCCGTCACCACCGGCTGGCCTTGGGGCGGCCGGGGGGTGATCGACGGGCCCTTGACCGAGAAGTGCTTTCCCGTGAAGTCGATGTAGTGCAGCTTGTCGCGATCGATGTAGCGCCCGGTGGCCACATCTCGGATGACCGCGTCGTCCTCCCAGCTGTCCCAGAGCCGCCGCACCACCTCGACGGCGTCGGCGGCCTCGCTGAACAGTTCTTCACCTTCCGGGCCTGGCCCACGTCCGAACAAGGCCGCCTCGTGCGCGGTGTTGCTCACCCGCACCTGCCAACCCGCCCGGCCATGTGAGATGTGGTCAAGCGTCGCAATCGCTTTCGAGACATGGAAGGGCTCGGTGTGGGTGACCGTCGCTACCGGTACCAGACCGATGTGTTCGGTGACCGGCGCGATCCGCGCGGCCAGCAGCACCGCGTCGGCCCGACCGGCCAGCCGCCGCGGGGAGATCTGGGGCCGCCGGCCGGGCTGAACGTCGAGCGTGTCGTCGATCGTCAGGAAGTCGAGCAGCCCGCGCTCGGCGGTGGCAGCGAGCGCCGCCCAGTACCGGCCGCTGAGCTGCTCGCCGCGCGCCGCGTTGTGCGCGAAAGCGTATCGCCACGCGTGCGGGTGCCACCCGTACCCGTCCAGTGCCACGGCCAGCCGGAGCTCGGTCACGAAATTCCTCCGAGAAGGGCCGCCGGGCCAAGCCGGCCGTCCGTCCCGCAAAAAGCGGTCGTGGGGCTTGCGTGACGCGATGCCGCATCGAGCGGGCACGCGACGGATCGCGCTTGCTGCCGGGATTTCGTGTGCATCAGCTGACCTTCGACGTGCGGTGATAATGCACTGTGCAACGCCCAGCGCCGCAATGCATTCCGGAGGCGCGTTAAGTTCAGCGTGAGGAATATTTTCGTCAGCTCAACGCCCTGCGAGTTCGCCGCCCGGCCGTTCGCTCAATTGCCTGACCGGCTCACCGAAGGGGATGAACGCCCCCATTCCCGCTCGGCGGCCAGTGCAGCGGCGCTACGCGCAGGGTCGGCAACGACTCCTCCGCCCGCCAGGTTGACCAGGGCCGAAGCCATGGCAAAGGTGCCTACGCCGTGCCGTTCGCTGGCGGCGATCAGCTCCCGGAAGGCGGCATCGGTGCTGCACCGGCGCCACCCGACGAGTATTCCGACTGCGGTGTCGAGCACCCGCCTGGTTTCGCGGCGCTCGCCGCGCAGCGGTGCCCGACTGGTGAGACCTTCAATCATTGCGGTCGACCTCCTGGTCTGAAATCAGCGCTATTTGGCGGGATTGGCCGATACCGCTTGAGGCGCGTGCCCGGTGAGGGACTCCGGCTGGGCCTCTTGCAAGACGGATTGCGTTGCCTCTGAGCGTGTCAACGCCGCGGCAAATCAACCGGATCGCCGGATGTCGTCAGTGATCAACAACAGCCCAGGACGCCGCGCCGCAGCGCGAAGTGCGCTGGTTCGGTCCCTCGCATAGCGCCACTATACGACCGGTGCGTCGGCCGCAGCCAGATTCAGAGTGTTTGGCTCACAAGCGATTCAAACCTGTGCGCCGCGACGGCGCTTGTGTACATTAGCCGGCTCGACCGAGGCCACGGGCATCGCCACCCTTCCGTCTGGCCGGTATCGATGGGCATGACGCGGCTCGGAGTCACGCAAGCAGGGCTTGCAACGACTCCCTGAGGTCGCCGACCTTCGGAACCCCGGCGCTACGGTATCGCTGCCGGCCGTCGGAATCGAAGATAAATGTGGTGGGTAGCGACAACACCGACAGTTGCTTGGCGGCCGCGGGGTCGGCGTCGATGTCGATCTCCACGTGGGATACACCGGGGAGTTCGGCACACACCTGGTCGACCACGCGGCGCACCGACGCGCACGGGCCGCACCATACCGCGCTGAAGTGAACGATCGTCGGCCCCGTTTGCGACAAGCCGAGTGCCGATGGGTTCTGGCCGGGCTCGGGGCTAACCTGACGCAATACGCCCGACCGTCGGTTGACCAGCGCGCCGATCGCGCCGGCGGTCGCCAGCGCCGCGACCGTCGCCGTCAGGGCGATCGCCAGAGGGCTCAATCAACACCCACAACTTCCACCGTGGCCAGGCATGTGGCTACGGTGCCGCGTCGCGGACGCTTGCAGAGCATCGGTTGGGCGCCATCGGATTTGGTTCACTCAGATCGAAAAGTCCTCGCCGTGCCACACTCCGGCTTCGGGCGGCCGGATAACCTGCCCAGGCTGTTGCTGGCCGTCGTTGGAAGCCTCCAACTTGGAGACTCTGGTGAGTAGGGACTGCAGGCTGACGCCGACAAGGTCGGGCATCAGAGCGTCGTCCGAAGCGCCTAGGGCGGGCCGGCTGCGGCTGATCACCTGCCCGGGAACGCCGACGACCACGGCGCCCGACGGAACCTCTTTGACCACAACGGCATTGGCGCCGATCCGGCTGTCGCCACCGACCTTGATGGCTCCGAGCACCTTCGCGCCCGCGCCGATGATCACCCGGTCACCGATCGTCGGGTGGCGCTTGCCGGTATCCCCACCGCTGCCGCCGAGGGTCACGCCGTGGTAGATCGTCACATCCTCGCCCACCTCGGCGGTTTCTCCGATGACTACGCCGGTCGCGTGATCGATGAACAGCCCGGGGCCGAGGACGGCGCCGGGATGGATGTCGACCCCAGTCAGGATGCGGGTGATTTCACCCAGCGTGCGCGCCGACAGTCGGGCGCCGCGCCTCCACAGCCAGTGACTGATCCGGTGCCCCCAGATCGCGTGCACGCCCGGGTAGGCCAATATCACCTCCAGCGTGGTCGGCCTGGCCGGATCCCGCTGCTTGGCCGCCCGGATGTCTCGCCTTATGGCCGTGAGCATGGCTAGTCCGCCAGGTCGGCGAAGAGTGGGGTGCTCAGGTACCGTTCGCCGAAGCTGGGGAGCACGACGACGACGAGCTTGCCCGCGTTCTCCGGCCGGCGGGCCACCTGCAGGGCAGCCACAACGGCCGCTCCGGAGGAGATCCCGACGAGCAGCCCTTCCTCCCGGGCCAGCCGACGGGCCATGTCGAAAGAGTCTTCATTGCCGACGGTGATGACTTCGTCGACCAACTCCGTATCGAGCACCGGTGGGATGAATCCGGCGCCGATGCCCTGGATCGGATGCGGGCCCTTCTGGCCGCCGGACAGGACCGGCGAGGCGGTCGGCTCGACCGCCACGAACTGCACTGACGGCTTGCGCTCCTTGATGACTTGGGCGACACCGGTGATGGTGCCGCCTGTGCCTACTCCGGACACAAAGAAGTCGATCTTGCCGTCGGTGTCCCGCCATACCTCCTCCGCGGTGGTTTTGCGGTGGATCGCCGGGTTGGCAGGGTTCTCGAACTGCTGGGGGACGAAATACCGTTGGTCGCTCTTGGCCAGTTCCTCGGCCTTGGCGATGGCACCCGCCATGCCCTCCGAACCCGGCGTCAACACGAGCTCGGCGCCGAACGCGCGCAACAACATCCGACGCTCGGTGCTCATCGTGTCCGGCATGGTCAGGACACAGTGATAACCACGTGCCGCGCACACCATCGCCAGCGCGATACCGGTGTTGCCGCTGGTCGGTTCGACAATGATTGTGTCCGGCTTGATCAGGCCCGCCTGCTCAGCCGCGTCGATCATGGCAACGCCGATGCGGTCCTTAACGCTGTTCGCCGGGTTGAAGAACTCGAGCTTGGCTACGACGTCGGCGACTGCGCCCTCGGTAACCCGGCGGAGCCGGACCAGCGGTGTGTTTCCGATCAACTGTGTCACGTCTTGCGCGATGGTCATGAAACTCCCTTAGGCGATGTCGCTGCAGGCGGTCTGCGCCTGCCAGGTGATGTCGAATTCGATGGCCACGTCTGTGGGCACGGTCAGGGCAACGGGTGTGAACCGGTGTGACGCCTCACCCAGCGCCACACCGGTCAACACCCGACCGGTGAGGTTGTGCGGTGCTTTTGCTGTCATTGTCGTCATCGACGTGCCCGGTATCGGACGCAGGTAGAAATCTGTGCCCGGCTCAACGATATCGCGAATTGCCAAACCATCGGCGTCGACGAGCTTGTGGCCGTCAGTGACGCTGAGCCTCAAAGGGGTTGACACTTGGAATGGTCCTACGAGTTCGGATTCGACGGTTGCTCGGCTCCCGACTAGTCGGAGTTCGTCTGTGTTGAGCAATGCGTTGCGTGCCCCGCTTAACAGGTAATTGTAGAGGTGTACGACCCGATCGGCATTGCGGTAGTGGCGGGCGCCGGTCAGCCAGAAGTTGACATCACCTATCGCGGGGGCGGCCCCGTCCGTGGTTGCGATCAACCGGTAGTAGCGGTACCCGCGTCCCGCGCGACCGTGCCGGCTGGCCGACAGCGTGCTACCGACGCCGAGCGCGCGCCGATATCGGCCCCTGCCCGCGTCGGTGAAGATTTCCGAACCGGAAACGTCTTGCCAGACAGCACCGTTGGTGGACTTTTGCAGCTTCAGGTTGACCGTCGCAGCCGAGTCGGTCCACAGCGAATAGCCGCCCAACTGTGGCTCGCCATCGAATTCGAAGGTGATGGCCGGCCCGGGACCCCGACGCACTGCTACGGGTACATTCAGCGGCCGGGTATCGAGCGCGAGGTCGTTGGTGAAGTGCCAGATCGCTGCCTGGGTCGCAGCTATGGCGTGGTGTTCGCTGATGTTTGCCTGTCCCAGTCTGTAGCCGGCGGTGCGCAGTTGGTCGCTCAGTTCTGCGGTCGACCGCATCGGGAAGGAGTTGCGCAGGATCCAATCCACCGCACCTTCGTGACCGCGGCTGTGCAGGTGGGGCACGGTTGACCAGGTTTCCAGGCGGTAGGGCGACGGATGATGCGGTGCGACGCCGAAGAAATCGAGAGAGTAGGCGTGCAGATTCGGATTGAGCCTGATCAGGTCGGTCCTGGCCGAGTTGCCGTCGGCGAACACGATCGTGTCAACGGTATGGGAGTAGGTGCCGCCGCGGTAGCGCGTCATGCGGGTGAGTTCGGTGACCGGCCGGACAAGTACGCGCCGACGGGTGGCCACCTGCGCGATCGCGCGGTCGGGTACAGACAACACTGTCATTTGGTGATTGATCTTCCTGAATGATGTGAATAACGCGCATTGCATGCGGCCAGGCGAACCAGCATGTTTGCCCGCGTGCGGGCAAGCGCGAGGATTTCTACAGAGGCAGGGTCGTCAGGAAATCAACAACAGCAACAACAACAGCCCACGGCGATGCAGCGCGTAGGAACGAAGCGCAGCTGTACGGCCTGTTGCATGGAGCCCACTATAGGGCATCAGCGCATTTGCCCGTTTGATTCACTAAGGCTGTAATCCTTTCCCCCCGGTCGTACACTTGCCTAGGCTCGGCGCTCGGACGTGATCACGGCGGGGCGATCTTGGACCTGCCGAACCGTCGCAGTATTCGACGATGCACGGAAGGACCACCATGACGTCGGCCCAAAACGAGTCTCAAGCACTTGGCGATCTCGCCGCCCGGCAGCTTGCCAACGCGACCAAGACAGTCCCGCAGCTCTCGACAATCACCCCGCGGTGGTTGCTACACCTGCTCAGCTGGGTGCCGGTTGAGGCGGGCATCTACCGGGTGAACCGCGTGGTCAATCCGGAACGCGTCGCGATTAAGGCCGAAGCCGGCGGCGGCACCGAAGAACCGCTTCCGTACACCTACGTCGACTACGAGACCAGCCCGCGCGAGTACACGCTGCGCAGCATTTCGACCCTGGTGGACATCCACACCCGGGTCTCCGACCTGTATTCCAGCCCGCACGATCAGATTGCCCAGCAGCTACGACTGACCATCGAGACGATTAAGGAGCGCCAGGAATCCGAACTGGTCAACAGCCCCGAGTACGGGTTGCTCGCCCAGGCGACTCCGGAGCAGACGATCCAGACGCTGACCGGCGGACCGACCCCTGATGACCTGGACGCGCTCATCACCAAGGTCTGGAAAACACCCAGCTTCTTCCTCACCCACCCGCTCGGGATTGCCGCGTTCGGCCGTGAGGCCACCTACCGCGGTGTGCCGCCCGTGGTGGTGAGCCTTTTCGGCGCCCAGTTCATCACCTGGCGCGGCATTCCGCTGATCCCTTCCGACAAGGTGCCGGTGGAGGACGGCAAAACCAAGTTCATCCTGGTGCGCACCGGCGAGGAGCGTCAGGGCGTGGTGGGCCTGTTCCAGCCGGGCCTGGTCGGTGAACAGGCGCCGGGCCTGTCGGTGCGGTTCACCGGCATCAACCAGTCGGCGATCGCCACCTACCTGGTCACCCAATACACATCGTTGGCTGTCCTCACTGACGACGCGCTCGCCGTGCTCGACGACGTCAATGTGGACCTGTTCCATGAGTACAAGTGAGTACCGCTCGGTAGACGCCGAAAGCGAGCTGCCCATCAGCGCCGCGGAACTGGCCGCGCTGGCCAATCAGCTCTACGCGTCCAGTTTCCGGCCGGGCTTCGACAGTCCGCCGCAAACCGCGCCCGTCGCGCCGCGGGGCACTGTGCCCGACCTCACCGCGGCCACGTCGGCCGGGCAGGGCGCCGCCCGAGCCGCCGACGTGTCCCCGGCGCCGGTTCCGGCGCTGGGTTTCACCGACATCTACGTTCCCGCGCCGACGTCTCCCGAGCCGGCCCCAGGCCCGCCGCAGACGGTATCGGTCGCGCCGCGGGCGGCCGGCCCCTACCCGGGTCGCGGCCTTGCCGACCTGACCGCCTTCGCGGTGCCGACCGGCATCGTGCCCACCGTGCCCGGCGTGCTGGCCGGGACCACGCCGGCCGTCGCGACGCCTCCGCACAGTTCGGCAGCTTCGTTGGTGCCTGAGGCGCCGTCGGTGGCCGACCTCGGCTGGTCTGACGCTCCCGGGACTAACGCCCCGGCCGGTGACGAGCGCAATTACCACTTCCTCGTCCCCTCGTTGGCCCAAATTGGCCCGGTGCCACGGTTTCCGGACGAGCACGAGATCTTCGACGTGAATGCGGTGCGGGCGGATTTCCCGATCCTTCGGGAAACCGTCAACGGAAAGCCGCTCGTCTGGTTCGACAACGCCGCGACCACCCAGAAGCCGCAGGCGGTGATCGACCGGCTGGCGTACTTCTACGCGCACGAGAACTCCAACATCCACCGCGCGGCGCACGAGCTGGCGGCTCGGGCGACCGACGCCTACGAAGAGGCCCGCGACACGGTTCGGCGGTTCATCGGCGCGGCCAAGAGCGAAGAGATCATTTTCGTGCGCGGCACCACCGAGGCGATCAACCTGGTGGCGTACGCGTGGGGCGGCAAGCACCTGTCGCCCGGTGACGAGATCGTCATCACCCATCTCGAGCACCACGCGAACATCGTTCCCTGGCAGATGATTTCGCAGAAAACCGGCGCGGTGCTGAAGGTCGCGCCCGTTGACGACGCCGGCAACCTGCTGATGACAGAATTCGAGGATCTGCTCGGGCCGAGGACGAAGCTGGTTGCGGCCACCCAGGTCTCGAACGCGCTGGGCACGGTGACCCCGGTCGAGCAGATCGTCGAACTTGGTCACCGCTACGGCGCACGAGTTCTGATCGACGGGGCACAGTCCGTTCAGCACATTCCGGTGGACGTCTCCACGCTCGGCGCCGACTTCTTCGTGTTCTCGGGCCATAAGATCTACGGGCCCACCGGGATTGGTGTGCTCTACGGAACCGAGGAGGCGCTCACCGAGACACCTCCGTGGCAGGGCGGCGGCAACATGATCGCCGACGTGACCCTGGAGCGGTCGCTGTATCAGGGGCTGCCGAGCAAATTCGAAGCCGGTACCGGAAACATCGCCGACGCCGTCGGGCTCGGGGAAGCGCTGCGCTACGTCGAGCGGCTCGGTGTCGACCGCATCGCGGCGTACGAGCACGCGGTGCTGGAGTACGCGACACCGCGCCTGGCCGCCGTCCCGGGCGTGCGGCTCGTGGGCACCGCAACCGAGAAGGCCAGCGTGTTGTCGTTCGTTCTGGCCGGCCACGACCCGCTGGAGGTGGGCAAGGCACTCAATGCCGAAGGGATTGCGGTGCGCGCCGGTCACCACTGCGCCCAGCCCATCCTGCGTCGCCTCGGCCTGGAGGCGACCGTTCGTCCGTCGTTCGCGTTCTACAACACGTTCGAGGAGGTCGACGTGTTCCTGAACGCGGTACGGCGGATCGCCGAGGGCGGCACCAACCTCGGGTGAAGCCCTACGTGCCCGCGTACCAACCGAATACGCGTGAGGTGAGCAGCACGATGCCCAGGGAGACCGAGGCGACCACGGTGAGCCCGATGATCGCGACCACGAGCGGCCGCCAGCCGGTGCGCGCGATCTGGCGGATGTCGGTGTTGAGGCCCACACCCGCAAAAGTCAGCAGGAACGCCCATTTCGACACGTTCGCAAGATTGGCGGACTGACCCTTGGTCAACCAGTGTGCGGTCGCGATCGCCGAAACCGCCAGAAAGCCGAGCACGAACTTCGGGAACTTCTCCCACACGAACGCGGCCTTGGCCTTGGCGCCGGGCGCGACCGCATCGGCCTGACCGCGGGCCGCCCAGAACAGCGCGAAGCCCAGCACGACGAAGCCGATCAGCGCGTTACGGGTCGACTTGACCAGCACCGCGATCTTGCCGGCATGATCGGAGTACAGGTAGCCGGTGGCGGTGGTTTCCGCCGTGTTGTCCACCGAAAGGCCGGCCCACAGCCCGAATTCGTGATCGGAGAGCCCGATCGCGTGGCCCAGCGGCGGCAACGCGAATAGGGACACGGCGCCCAACGCCAGGATCGCCGCGATCGCGTAACTGACGTCGGAGTTGCGGGCCCGGATCGCCCCCCGGGCCGCCACGATCGCCGACACGCCGCAGATGGAGGTGCCGATCGCCAACAGCGATGCGAGCTTGCCCGAGAGCCCGAAGGCGCGCGCCACGACGATGATGACCGTCCCCGCGATCGCCATGTCCACCAAGATCTGCACCAGGCTGGCACCGCCGAGTTTGGCGATGTCGCCCAGCACGAAGCGCGAACCGAGCGTGACGATCCCGACCTTGAGCCAGAATTCGTAGGTCAACACGCCGGGACGGAATATCGGGTGCAGGCCGACGGTGTTGGTGATCAGCAGCCCGATCACGATGGCCCACAACACATATTCGATGTCGGGCACGGTCCAGTGGTGGTGTTTGGCCAGCCCGTTCCACCAGATCTGGGCGTATTTGCCGAGCAAGCCCACACCTACCAGGAGGAGTACGCCCGGCACGTAGTCGAGTGGCCGGGTGCTGGTGAATGCCGCTTCGGCAGATGTTTCGTCGGGCTCGACGCGAACTGTGCTCACGCCGGTCACCAGGGGATCTTCGGAAGGACGTCAGCGACCGCCAGCGCGACGATCACACCCGCCACCGCCGTCGCCCACCAGTCCACCGACACCGAACTGACACGACTTGCCCAGTCGGGCTTGCGATCCGGCCCGCGCAGCGGGTCTTGGTCCCGCCCGTTATCTGACTCGCCTTCGCCCACGGTGACTGCTCCTCCAACGAGTCCGGCCCGTTCTGCTGACGGAATGGTGGCGCGTCCGGCCGCAGGGAACCAAGTGATTGGATCGGCCTGAATTTAGGTCAGTCGGTGAGCTTGGTTCCGTTCGCGGTCGTGTGGTCACGTTGGGAGGCCGTATTTCTCGGCGTCGGCACGGTAGTGATGCACCCACTCGTCGGATCGTCTGTCGGCCTGACGCTCCAGCACCGGCTCGGGCGCAAGCCGCGGGTCGAGCCCCAACGCCTCGAGGATGTCGGCGACCACGCGGGTCAGGTTGCGCCACAACACCTCATATGGGACCACCAATGGTTGGACGCCTTCTTCGGCGAACCAATTGGTCCAGCCCTCTTCCTGCGCACGGAGCATCGCGACGATATGGGCGATCGCCTGGGCGTGGTAGGTGGCGCGCGCGTCGCGGACCGGGTCGGGCCGGCCACGCCACACCCGCGTCTGCACCGCGCGCCAGAAGGAGACCGCCTGTGACACGACGTCGGGGCGGTAGACATGGATGAAGAGCGGTTCCTCGCCCACCACGTCGCGGATCGCTGCCAGCAGGCCGTCGCCGCTTCGCTGCTGCAGGTTCTTGGCGCGGGTCAGCAGCAGCGGCGTCTGGTTCCACATCAGTTTGCCGCCCCACACTCCGTTCGGAGTTCTGCCGACGGTGCGGATGTAGTCGCGCCAGATCTCCGCCGGCGCAAGGTCCGGCGTCCCGGGGTCGGTCGGGTCGAGCAGTCGCAGGATCGATTCGTCCTTGACGTCGGCGAACCATTCCCGGGGCTGGGGCGCCTGGCTGGTGGTGGGTAGGTATTGGAAGAATTCCTGGGGTTCACCGGCTACACCGGTGGCCCGCAGCGATTCCACCAGCAGAGTGCTCCCACTGCGCTGGGAAGCCAGCACGATGTACGACGACGGGGTAGTTGGCACCCGATGAGCGTATCCAGACCGGCGCGCCACCGCAGGCCGTGCATTTCCGCTCACGCTGAATCAAACCCTTGTTTCGAGTGCCATTTCTCCAAAGCGTGATGTTCGGGGCGCAGCCCGACAGTACGGTGGCCATGAATTCTCGATTGCTTTGCCTGCAGATGAAAAGTCGAACCACGACAAGATTCCGTCGGTCATTGGCGCTTGCAAAGCGCCCGAGGCGTCGTATGGCGTCGGCTGCGCGCGGGTCCCAGCGTCTTCGAGCGCCGCCTTCGAGCGGCGCACATCGGACTGGAATCCGAGGCTTCGCGCAGGTGGAAGCATACCGCGTCACCGGGAAGCCATGAACTGTTGGCCGAGTCTCGACCCCGCTTGCCAGATTTCTTCTGCTTGATCGCAAGGCTCACGCCGTCATGCACTGCCCGTTAGTGTCTTGCTTGTTCTATGCGCGCAAATAGGCATCGTGGTCGGCAAAAGCATGACGCTTTCGTGTCAGCCATTACAAGGAAGTTAATTGCTGGGCGAAATGACCGGAGAGAATGGGGCTGTGCATTGAGCCATATAGACGTCCGCTGGATTGAACGGACCCTATGACCGGCGCAATCGTTGCAAAGCCCATGAACGCTTTGGGCCAGTTCTTCATCCTCAGCATCGAATCGTTGGTCGCCACGGTGCGCGGGCCGTGGGCGTGGCGCGAGCTCCTCGAGCAGATCTGGTTCGTCGCCCGCGTCTCGATCTTCCCGACGATCATGCTGTCGATCCCGTATACGGTGCTGATCGTCTTCGTGCTCAACATCCTGCTCGTCGAGATAGGTGCGGGGGACCTGTCGGGGGCCGGCGCCGGGCTCGCTTCGGTGACCCAGGTCGGGCCGGTCGTGACCGCGATGGCGGTTGCCGGCGCCGGGTCGACCGCGATGTGCGCGGACCTCGGCGCCCGCACCATCCGTGAAGAGATCGACGCGATGAAGGTGATGGGTGTCAATCCGATTCAGGCGCTGGTGGTTCCGCGCATCATCGCCGCCACCTTCGTCGCGATGCTGCTCTACTCGGTGGTCGCGGTCACCGGCCTGACGGGCAGTTACATCTTCGTGGTCTTTGTCCAGCACGTCACCCCGGGAGCGTTCATCGCCGGGATGACCTTGATCACGGGGCTCCCGCAGGTGGTGATCTCGCTCATCAAGGCGACCCTGTTCGGGCTGTCCGCCGGCCTGATCGCCTGCTACAAGGGTCTCTCGGTGGGCGGTGGCCCCACCGGCGTCGGCAACGCAGTGAACGAGACCGTGGTGTTCTCGTTCATGGCGTTGTTCTTCATCAACATCGTGGTCACCGCGCTCGGAGTGAAGGTGACCGCCAAGTGACCGAGGCGGCGGCAGGCGAGCCCCCGTGGTTCATCACTGTGGGGCCGAGACTGGTGGCGGCAACCCGAAGGCTGGGCGAACAGACGGCGTTCTACGGGCAATCCTTGGCTTCGACCGCGGACGCGGTACGCCGCTACCCGGGAGAAGTTCTGCGGCTGATCGCGGACATGGGTATGGGGACCGGGGCGCTCGCGGTCATCGGGGGCACCGTCGGCATCATCGGCTTCCTCACCCTGACCACCGGTGCCCTTGTCGCGGTGCAGGGCTATGACGCCTTGTCCAACATCGGCGTCGAGGCGCTTACCGGATTTCTGTCCGCCTTCTTCAATGTCCGCATGATCGCGCCGTGCACCGCCGGGGTGGCATTGGCCGCCACGATCGGCGCGGGGACGACGGCTCAACTGGGCGCGATGCGCATCAACGAGGAGATCGACGCCCTCGAGGTCATGGGCATCCGGTCAATCCCTTACCTGTCCTCGACACGGATCATCGCCGGCGTCATCGTGGTCATCCCGCTCTACGCGGTTGCAGTTCTGATGTCCTTCTTCTCGGCCAAATTCCTGACGATCAACTTGTACGGTCAGTCACGCGGCGTGTACGAGCACTACTTCTCCACGTTCTTGCGGCCCACCGATCTGATGTGGTCGTTTCTGGCGGTCCTGGCGATGGCGACAGGCGTCATGGTCGTGCACACCTACTACGGTTTCACGGCCACCGGTGGTCCTGCGGGTGTCGGTGAAGCGGTTGGTCGTTCGGTGCGCTCGTCGATGATCGTCACGGCCTTCGTGGCCCTGATGATCATGCTGTCCGTGTACGGGCAGTCCGGCAATTTCAACCTGTCCGGATGACCGCATGAGCAACCGACTCGACACTGCCGGCGACACGGCAGGCAGAATCAACAGAGCGCGCACCAGCAGGATCGATCCGATCTGGTGGGCGCCGGCGTTGTTCATCCTGCCCGCGATTCTGATCGCGCTGACCGCTGGGTCCTTCACCGGCAAGTTCACCACGTATATTCCGCTCACGCTGGTGTCCGACCGCGCTGGGCTGGTGATGGAGCCCGGCGCCAAGGTCAAGTTGCGTGGGGTGCAGATCGGCCAGGTCGCCACGATCGCCACCGATGTGAAAGCGGCGCAGCTGCAACTGAAGATGGATCCGGGTCCGTTCAAGTACCTGCCGAGCGACTTGGCGGCGGAGATCAAGTCGACCACCGCGTTCGGGTCCAAGTACGTCGACCTGATCGTGCCCGAGCATCCCAGCCGCGTCCCGCTGAAACCGGGTGCGGTGGTGCATTCCCGCAACGTCACCGTCGAGGTGAACACAGTTTTCCAGAATCTTGAGTCGGTGCTGCAGGTCCTCGACCCGGCGAAGCTGAACGCGATCCTGTCTTCCTTCTCACAGGCGGTGCGCGGCAAGGGTGAACGGATCGGCGAAGCGATCACCAATGCCAACGATGTGCTGTTGACCGTCAACCCCCGGATGGAGACGATTCGCCGGGATTGGCAGCTGTTCGGCAAGACGGCGGCCATCTATTCGGATGCGGCGCAAGACATTTTGGCGATCCTCGACTCGGCTACGACCACCAGCGCCACCGTCACACAAGACCAGCAGTCACTCGACTCACTGCTGCTGACCGTGGCGGGCTTCAGCCAAACCGGCATCAACGTCATCGGCAGAAACGAATCGAACATCGTGCGGTCGATCGGCCTGCTCGATCCGACCACGGCGCTGTTCGCGAAATACTCCCCGACCTTCACCTGCCTGTTTCAAGGCGCGCAGTGGTACGTCGATCACGGCGGCCGGGACATGCTGGGCGGCAACGGCTATTCGTTCATCATGGATGCCGGTCTGCTCTTCGGCGACGACCCGTACCGATACCCGAAACACCTGCCGAAAGTGAACGCCACGGGCGGTCCCGGCGGCAGGCCCAGCTGTGGATCGCTACCCGATCCGAGCGCGAACTTCCCGGTGCGTGCGCTGGTCACCGACACCGGCTGGGGCGCGGCTCCCAACGAGATCCGCACCAATGTGGCCGCCGGGAACCCCTGGTGGTCCAACTACTTCCCGACCACGAAAAATCCGCCCGAAGCGCCACGCTACTTCTTCCGCGGGGGGCAGCCGCCGCCATGAGAAGGAAACTGTCCGGCACCATTGCACGGGTTTCACTGTTCACCGCCGTGTGCCTCGTCTTCACGTTCGCGCTCCTCGCCGTGTTCGGGCAGATGCGCTTCGAGGACCGCACCGGCTATCAAGCGGTCTTCAGCAACATCTCCGGTCTGAAGTCCGGCAACTTCGTCCGCATCGCCGGGGTGGAGGTCGGCAAGGTCGGGGACCTCACCCTGCATCGCGACGGCACGGTCACGGTCGGCTTCGGAGTCGACAAAGGCGTCCGGCTCACCGAGGGGACCAGGGCTGTCGTCCGCTACGAAAACCTGATCGGCGACCGCTATCTCGCGCTCGAGGACGGGCCGGGGCCGCCACACCGGCTACCACCCGGTGCGACGATCCCGCTCTCGCGAACGTCGCCGGCGCTGGACGTGGACGCCCTCATCGGCGGATTCCGGCCGTTGTTCCGCGCGCTGGACCCCGATCAGGTCAACGCCCTGTCCGGCCAACTGTTGCGAATCTTCCAGGGACAGGGCGGCACCATCGCCTCGGTGCTGTCGCAAACCTCTGTGCTGACCTCGACGCTGGCAGGGCGCAGCGAGCTGATCGGCGAGCTGATCACCAACCTGAACACCGTGTTGCACACTTTCGCGGTTCGCGACAAAGAGTTCTCCGACGGCCTGGACAAGCTGTCGCAGCTTGTGGAAGGCCTGGCGCAGCGCAAGGATGACATCTCCACCGGGCTGGCCTACATCAACGCGGCTGCCGGATCCGTCACCGACCTGCTGGTCCAGGCGCGCCAGCCGATCAAGGACGTGGTGCACGAGACGGACCGCATGTCTGCGCAGATCCTCGCCGACCGCGAGTACGTCGACAACTTGCTCAAGCAGCTTCCCGACACCTATCAGGTACTGGCACGGCAAGGCCTCAACGGCGACTACTTCGGCTTCTATTTCTGCGAGGTGCTGCTCAAGCTGAACGGCAAGGGCGGCAATCCGATCTATGTCAAACTGCTCGGACAGCCCAGCGGGCGGTGCACGCCGCAATGAAGCTACCCAGCCTCAAACCAGTGGGCCAGCGCAGCCCGGTCATGATCGGCGTCATCGGAACCGCGATCGTCGTCCTGATGACCGTCGCGGCATTTCAGTACGACAAACTGCCGTTGATCAAAAGGACGACCGACTACTCGGCGTACTTCTCCGAAGCGGGCGGGATCAAACCCGGCAGCACCGTCCGCGTTTCCGGCATGGGCGTCGGGCGGGTGTCGAGCGTCCGCCTGGAAGGCAACAGAGTTCGGGTCGGATTCACCGTTCGCAACGGGATCGAGCTGGGTGACCGCACCGAGGCGGCCATCAAGACGGAGACCATCCTGGGCAGCAAGATGGTGGAACTGACCCCCCGCGGAGAGGGCAGGCTGACGGGCAGCATTCCACTGGAGCGCACCACCTCGCCGTACGACCTGCCCGTGGCGCTGGGCGACCTGACGACCACGATCAGCGGGCTGGACACCAACCAGTTGTCCTCGGCGCTGACCACACTGGCCAACACGTTCAAGGAAACACCGGCGGATCTCAAGCCCGCGCTGGACGGCGTGGCCCGGTTCTCGCAAACCCTCAACAATCGCGACGAGCAGCTGCGCCACGTCCTGGCGAACGCCGACAAGGTCTCGGGTGTGCTGGGCCGGCGCAGCCGGCAGATCGCCGGCCTGGTGGCGAACTCGAACGCGCTACTGGCGGCTCTGCTGGACGAACGCGATTCACTCGACGCGCTGATGAACAACCTCACCGCGGTCTCACACCAGATCTCGGGGCTGGTCGACGACAACCGGACCCAGCTCAAGCCGGCGCTCGACAAGCTCAACGGGGTGCTCGAGATTCTGGACAACCGCAAGGAAGAAATCCAGCGGACCCTGCCGAAATTCAAACGGTATGCGATGTCGTTCGGCGAAGTCCTCGGATCCGGGCCGTTTTTCAAGGCATACGTTGCCAACCTGATCCCCGGTCAGCTGGGCGGTCCCACGCTGGACGCACGAATGTACGACAGGCCGCTGGACCCGAACCAGAAGTTGCCGTCGGAGGCGGTGGATCCGCCAACCGGAACCCCGCCCATTCCGCCCGAGGATGCTCCGCATCCGATCTGGTCTCAGCCGCCCTCGCCGGCGCCCGCGCCGGGCCCGCCCCCCGAACCCACCACGCCCGCACCCGCCGTAACCGGGGGTCAGTGACCATGACCCGCCGGACTCTGCGGAAAGCGACCGCCATCACCTTGGTCGCCACCCTGGCCGTCGCATCGCTGCTGATCGCCGGGAACCTATGGAACGACGTCGAAAAGAACACGTATTCGGCGTATTTCACCGAGGCCAACGGCCTGTTCGCCGGCGACGAGATCAGGATCCTCGGCGTCCCCGTCGGCGTGGTGGACAGCATCGAGCCGCAACCCGGCGGCTCCAAGGTCACCTTCTCCGTCGACAAGCAGTATTCGGTCCCGGCCGATGCCCGCGCTGCGATCCTGTCGCCGTCGCTGGTAACCGCCCGTGCGATCCAGCTCGTGCCGGCCTATTCCGGTGGCCCCAAACTTAGCCCCGGCGCATCGATCCCGCTGAACCGCACCGCGGTTCCCGTCGAATGGGACGACTTCCGCAAGCAGCTGGAGAAGCTGACCGACGCGCTGCAGCCGAGCGCGCCCGGCGGCGTGAACTCAGTCGGTGAATTCATCAACTCGGCGGCGGACAACCTGCGCGGCGAGGGAGACACTGCCCGCGACACCGTCATCAAGCTCTCCCAAGCGATTTCGGCACTCGGTGACCACGCCGACGACATCTTCAGCACGGTCCGCAATCTTCAGCTGCTCGTCTCGGCGCTGTACTCGAGCAGCGATCTGTTGGCGTCCCTCAACCACAACCTGGCCAGCGTCACGACCGTGTTCTCCAACACCCCCAACGAAGTCGCCAATGCAGTCAAGGGCCTCGACGGGGCGCTGGACGACTTGCGCGGCTTCCTCGCCGAAAATCGCGAAGCCGTCGGCGTTACGTTCGACCGGCTCGGTTCCATCACGACCGCGCTCAACGACAGCCGGGCTGACATCAAGCAGATCCTGCATGTCGCCCCGACGGTGTTCCAGAACTTCATGAACATCTATCAGCCGGCGCAGAGCGCGATGACCGGCATCCTGGCGTTGAACAACTTCGCCGACATCCCACAGTGGATCTGCAGTTCGATCGAGGCGGCCGCCAGAGCGCGGTTGGACAGGGTATCGAAGCTGTGCCTGCAGTACGTCAATCCGATCATCAAAAACCGCATCTACAACTACATTCCGGCGGGGATCAACCCGTTCGTCGGGACGCAGGCCCGGCCCGGCGAGATCACCTACAGCGAGGATTCGCTGCGGCCGGGTTATACGGCTCCTCAAGCGATCCCGCCGCCCGCCGACGTTGCTCAGCCGGCGCCTCCCGCGCAAGCCCCCGCACCGGAGCAACCGCCACCGGCCGAAGCACCTCCGCCGCCGAACGCGGCGAACAATTCGACGCAGGTGCTTCAGAACCTGATGCTGCCCACGGGGGCGCCGTGAGACGAGCGATAGCCCTCGGCCTCGGCGTGCTCTGCGTCGCAGCGCTTTCGGCCTGCGGCTGGCGGGGCTTGAACTCGTTCAAGTTGCCAGGCACCGCCGGCGGCGGGCCGGGCGCTTACACCATCCAGGCCCAGATGCCCGACGTGGTGACCATCCAGGAGAACACCCGCGTCCGGGTCAACGACGTGAACATCGGCGATGTCACCAAGATCGAGGTGCAGGACTGGCATGCCCTGGTGACCATGCGCATCGACGGCGATGTCCACCTGCCGGCCAACTCGACCGCGAAGCTGGGGCAGACCAGTTTGCTCGGTTCGATGCACATCGAACTCGCGCCGCCCAAGGACGAGCCGCCGGTGGGTCAGCTACGGGACGGGTCGGTCATCCCGCTGGCGCATGCGAGCATGTACCCCACCACCGAGCAGACCCTGGCTTCGGTGTCGCTGCTGCTCAACGGCGGGGGACTCGGGCAGTTGCAGGAGATAAACCAGGCCGTCGCCAAGGCATTCGCCGGCCGGGAAAACGACATGCGCAGTCTGCTGGGCCAACTGGACGAATTCATCCGCGGTACGAACGCGCAGACCGACGACATCATCGCGGCCGCCGAGAGTCTCAATTCGCTGGCCGGTCAGGTCGCCGCCAAAGACCAGGCCGTCGACAAGGCGCTGGAGACGGTTCCCAGGGCGCTGGCGGTGCTGGCCCGGGAGCGCACCAAGATCGCCGATGCGATCGATCAGCTCGGCAAGTTCAGCGCGATCGCGGCCGACACCATTCACCAGAGCAGGGAATCCCTGGTCAACAATTTGCGCAGTATCGCGCCGGTGCTGCGGTCGCTGGCCGACGCCGGGCCGTCGCTCACCAAGGGCTTGGACGGACTCGCCACCTACCCGTGGCCGACCTCCACGGTGAAGAACTGGTTCCGCGGCGACTACGCCAACCTCACGATGATCGTCGATCTGACGTTGAGTCGGATCGACACCTCACTTTTCACCGGCTCCCGCTGGGAGGGCAATCTCACCGAGCTCGAGATGCAGTGGGGACGCACGATCGGCATGCAACCGAGCCCCGTCACGGCAGGCAACCCGCTGGCCGTTCCCTATCACAACGGGGGATACTGATGCTGCGTCTGACCCGCCGGACATGGATCCAGTTGGCGGTCCTGGCTCTGGTCACCGTTGTCTCCTGTGGGGCAATGGCATTCGACTTCATGAAGCTGCCCGCCACGTTGTTCGGAATCGGGGAGTACAAGGTCACGGTCGACCTGCCGCAGTCCGGTGGCCTCTACCGGACGTCGGTCGTCACGTATCGCGGCACCGACGTGGGTCAGGTCAAGTCGGTCGACGTCACCGCCACCGGTGTGCGCGCGGTGCTCGCCATGCGCTCCGGGGTCAAAGTGCCCTCGGACGTGGAGGCTTCGGTGCACAGCCGCTCGGCCATCGGCGAGCAGTACATCGAATTGACCCCGCTACCAAGCAAAGAAGGGGAACATCCCCGGCCGTTGGGCGACGGCGACGTCATTCCCGTCGGCCAGGTCGACGTGCCCGTCGACATCGGACACCTGCTCGACGTGACCAACCGTGCGCTGCAGGCCATTCCGCGCGACAACCTGCGAACTGTTATCGACGAGGCCGATCGGGCCGTGGGCGGCCTCGGCCCCGAACTGTCACGGATCGTCGACGGGTCGACCGCATTGGCCAACGCGGGGGGCAAGACCGTCGACCCGCTTGCCGCTCTGATCGACCAAGCGCCTCCCGTTCTCAATTCCCAGGTACAGACGCCGGGAGCGATCGCCACGTGGGCCAACAGAGCCGCCGCGATCACCGCGCAATTCAAGGCCCAGGATGCCGCGCTGCGAGACCTGCTGACCGAGGGCAGGGCCGGGTTGGAGGAAGGCCGCGCGCTGCTCGATCGGGTAACCCCCGCACTGCCGGTGCTGACGGCGAATCTGGTCAGCCTCGGCGACATCGCCGTCGTCTACCGGCACGACATCGAGCAACTCCTGGTGCTGCTGCCCCAAGGTATCGCGGTGATGTCGGCGGCACTCATACCGAATCTGAACAGCAAGCAGGAATACAAGGGTTTCTACCTGGACTTCAACCTCAACCTGAACCTGCCTCCGCCGTGCACGACCGGCTTCCTGCCGCCCACGCAGCGGCGCTCACCGGCCGACGTCGACGCTCCCGACCGGCCGGCCGCGGATCTGTACTGCCGGGTCCCGCAAGATTCCGAGCTGAATGTCCGTGGGGCGCGGAATATCCCATGTGAGGCCAAGCCGTGGAAGCGTGCGCCCACCGTCGAAATGTGCGACAGCGACGAAGAATACGTGCCACTCAACGACGGCTACAACTGGAAGGGCGACCCCAACGCCACCTACAGCGGTCAGGGTGTGCCGCAGTACGCGCCGGGGCAGGATCCGCGACTGCCGCCGCCGCGAGGCACGGCTTCGGTGCCCGCGCCGCCGCCCGCGCCGGTCGCCGTCGCGACCTACGATCCGGCCACCGGTGACTACACAGGGCCGGACGGTCACCGCTACACCGAGTCGGACTTGGCGCATCCGCGCGCCAAGAACTGGCAGGCATTACTCGTCCCGACACCGTAAGCATTGCAGCAGTTTTCATCAGTGAGGAGCAACATGACCGACGACCCGGACAGCGCCGATAACCCTGACGCCGAGGCACAGGCGAGCGAGGGGCCGGCGGACCGCGACGGCGACGTTCTCGTCGACGACGCCGACGAAGATGAGGCCCCGGTGGACGAAGGCGCAACCGCCGGGCGGTTCGCTCGCCGACGGCGCCGCGCCCACCTTCCGCGCCTGTCGCACGTCGGGTCGGCATTGGTGGTCGGCTCCCTGATGGTGGTGGCGCTGTCCGGATCGGCCGGCTGGCTCGGGTATCGCGCCTATGAGAAACACGAGGAACAGGCGCAGCGCGACCTCTTCGTTTCCGTCGCCCGTCAGGGAGCGGTGAACCTGACCACGATCGACTACACCCACGTCGACGCCGACGTACAACGGGTTCTCGATTTGGCCACCGGAGCGTTCCGCGACGATTTCGAGCAGCGGTCCAAGCCGTTCATCGAAGTCGTCAGGGCGGCTCAGTCGAAATCCGAAGGGACGGTGACCGATGCGGGTCTGGAGTCTCAGCACGGGGACGCCGCTCAGGTGTTGGTCGCGGTCGCGGTGAAGTCGCGGACCGCCGGCGGCGAGCAGTCACCGCGCGAGTGGCGCATGCGCATCGACGTCAAGTCGGTCGGGAACGACGCCAAAGTCTCGAACGTGGTGTTCGTGCCATGACGACGCTGAGGGAGGAGGCCGCAGCCGTGGTCGAAGCTGACGCGGAGGATATCCAACCGGCTGTCGAGCACGAGACCGCGCCACACGAGCCGGCATCCGAAGATGGCGCCGGGGCGGCCGCTGAGGAAACCGGCAGCCAGAAGGTAAGGCGTCACATCAATTGGTCGCGGGTGCTCGCCTTCGGCGTGTTGCCCGGACTGGCCTTGATGTTGGGTCTGGCATCGGGGTATTTCGCCTGGCTTTACGGGTCGGCCAAAGACCGTGAGCTGTCCCGCACGGAGTCGGTGCGGATCGCCGGCGAAGACACCGTCGCGCTGCTGTCGTACACGGCGGACTCGGTGGACAGAGATCTCGGGACGGCGCGGGAGCGGCTGACCGGTGACTTCAAGGATGCTTACACCACGTTGACCCGGGAGGTCGTAATCCCGGGGGCAAAGCAGAAGCACATCTCGGCCACCGCAAAAGTCACTGCCGCGGCGCCAGTTTCGGCAACGGCCAACCAAGCGGTCGTACTGCTGTTCGTCAACCAGACGGTGACCATCGGCGACGGCGCGCCCACCGACACCCAGCCCGTCATCCGGGTGACCCTGGAGAAGGTCAAAGACCGATGGCTCATCTCGCATTTCGACCCGGTCTGATCGGTGGCCCGGCGGTTGCCGCCCTCGTGTCGGGAGCGGCGACGTTGGCGCCCCCGACCGCGCACGCCGACAACAAGCGGCTCAACAGCGCCGTCGTCTCCGCCGTCTACACCTTTCAGCATCAGGCGGGCTGCACCAACGACGTCATCCGGAACAACGCGCTGACGCTGGCCGCGCAGTGGCACGCAGAAGACATGATCAACAACCGAAACATCAACGACGACATCGGATCCGATGCATCGACGCCACAGGACCGCGCCAACGCCGCCGGCTTTCAGGGCAAGGCCGCCGAGACGGTGGCGATCAACCCGGCCATCGCGATCAGCAGTCTGGAACTGGTCAACCAGTGGTACGACAACCCCGACGACATGGCGATCATCCGTGACTGCGCCAACACCAACATCGGGGTGTGGTCGGACAACAGCATGGACCGCACGGTGGTGGTGGCCGTGTATGGCCAGCCCAACCCACGTAGCCGGTGAGACACGATCCCGAAGGGGTAGGCCGATGATCTTCACGCAGCACTATTTGGCTTGTTTGTCGCAGGCCTCCTACCTCATCGGCGACGAGACGACGGGACGTGCCGTCGTGGTTGATCCGCGGCGGGATATCGATGTGTACCTCGATGAGGCGGCCGGGCGCGGGCTCCGCATCGAGCGGGTGATCGAGACGCATATCCACGCCGACTTCCTGAGCGGCCACTTGGAGCTCGCCGCGGCGACCGGGGCGGTGATCTCTTTCGGGGCGGTGGCCGATGTGGAGTTTCCCATTCATCCGTTGCGCGACGGCCAACGGATCTCGCTGGGAGAAGTGACGCTGGAGGTTCTCGAGACACCCGGTCACACTCCGGAGTCGATCTGTGTGGTCGTCTACGAGCGCGCCGGCGATGCGGTGCCCTACGGCGTGCTCACCGGCGACACGCTATTCGTCGGTGACGTCGGTCGCCCCGATCTCTTTGTGAACTCCGGAGTGTCGGCGGACGAGCTCGCTCAGATGCTGCACGGTTCGCTGCGCGCCAAACTCCTGCAACTGCCCGATGCCACACGGGTGTTTCCCGGGCACGGCGCAGGGTCGGCGTGCGGCAAGCAGTTGTCGAGTGAGACGAGTTCGACGATCGGCGAGCAACGCCGGACCAACTACGCGCTGCGGGCCGCGAGCGTGGAGGAATTCGTCGCTGCTATCGCTGACGGCCAGCCGGCCCGGCCTCGCTACTTCGCGTTCGCCGCACACCGCAATCGGGAGCTGCGCCCGCTGCTCGACGAGAATTCCCCACCCCTGCTGGACATCGACGACGTGCGACAACGCAAAGAAGCGGGCGCCGTCCTCCTCGACAGCCGGGAACCGGTCGACTACGCCGCAAGACACCTGAGGGGAGCGATCAATATCCCCTTCCAGGGCCGCTTCGCCGAGTGGGCCGGAACTGTCGTGCCGCCCGAGCGCGACATCGTGCTCGTCGGTGACCCCGCTCTGGCGCGTGAATCTCGACTCCGCTTGTCGCGGGTGGGATTCGACGTTGTGGTCGGTCAATTGCGAGACCCTGCGAAGGTTTTCATGCAACGGCCCGACCTCGTCGCGCTGACTCCACGGTTGACCGTGGGCCAACTCGCCGAACTGCGCGGCCTGGAACCGCATCTCCAACTCGTGGACGTGCGCAACACGTCGGAGACGGCGGACGGCGTCATCCCAGGCGCGCGAAAGGTCCCGTTGGCGACCCTGACCGAGTCGTTGACCGGGTTGGATCCGGCGTCCCCGGTGATCGTGTACTGCGCCACCGGCTACCGATCGATGGTAGCGGCGAGCGTGTTGCGCAGCGCGGGATTCGACGACGTTTCCGATGTGGTGGGCGGGTTCGCGGCCTGGCGCAACGTAGGCTTTCCCGTTGCGGATGGCGACGAGATCGCCGACGACACGCCACAGATCGGCCCCCGGGCTGCCAAAGCTTTGGTCGATGCCGGCGCACTCCTGCTTGACGTGCGCGAACCTGACGAGTGGTGTAGAGAGCACGCGCCGGCCGCGATGCTGATGCCGGTCGACCGCGTGCAGAATCAGGAACACGAACTGCCTCGGGACCGCCGCATCGTGGTGGTGTGCCGATCGGGGGGCCGGTCGGCGGCGGTCACCGCGTTGCTTCGCCATTCGGGCTTCGATGCCGTTAACCTGACCGGCGGGATGTGCGCGTGGGCCGCTGCCGGTTTACCCGTGGTCAATGACGGCGGCGCCCCCGGTCTGGTAGTCCACCGCGAGGCGCCGCTGAACTGCGAAACCTCGCCGGGCGCGCTCATCGGAAGCATCGTCACGCCCTCCACGAACTTCTACGTCCGCAACCACTTCTCAACTCCAGAGCTGGATCCGGAGCGATATGAATTGACCGTCGAGGGAATCGTCGAGCGTCCGTTGCGCCTCCGCCTGCGCGATCTGCACAATTTGCCGGCGCAGTCGCTGGTCGCCACGCTCGAATGCGCCGGGAACGGCCGGACGCGTTTCGACCCGCCCGTCGACGGCGAGCAGTGGCACTTCGGTGCCGCCAGCACGGCCGAG
Organism: Mycobacterium bohemicum DSM 44277; assembly: GCF_001053185.1. GTDB lineage: Bacteria > Actinomycetota > Actinomycetes > Mycobacteriales > Mycobacteriaceae > Mycobacterium > Mycobacterium bohemicum. The sequence goes on from NZ_CSTD01000001.1 coordinate 124,473, forward strand.
TGGACCGGTGTACCTCTCGCGGAGCTGCTGGACCGGGCCGGTCTGTCGGCCTGCGCCCACGACGTCGTCTTCCGTGGGGCCGACTCGGGAATCGTCGACGGTGCGACTGCACCGGTGCGGTTCGAGCGCGCCCTGTCCGTCGAGGACGCACGGCAATCCGGCGCGCTGGTCGCCTACGCGATGAACGGCGAACCGCTGCCCCTGCAGCACGGCCGTCCGGTCCGACTGATCGTGCCGGGTTGGTATTCGGTCGCGTCGGTCAAGTGGCTGACCGAGATCGAGGTGATCGGCCACCCGTTCGAGGCCTTCTTCCAGACGAAGCGGTACCACTACGAATTTGAGCGCGACGGCGAGGTGGTTCGCGAGCCCGTCCGCCTGCAGCGCGTGCGGGCGTTGATCGCCCAACCCACCGACGGTGCCTACGTCAGCCCCGGAGACATCGTCGTGCGGGGAGTCGCGTGGTCGGGTGCGGCGCCGATCGACCGCGTCGACGTCTCCGTCGGCGGCGGACCGTGGCAACCCGCCAGGCTCCTGGGCGAACCCCGACGACACAGCTGGCAGTGGTGGGAGCTGTTCGCACGCTGCGATGCCCCGGGAGCCGTGACCGTGCGGGCGCGGGCGACCGACCAGGCCGGCAACACACAGCCCGACGAGCCCGAGTGGAATCGGCTCGGCTATGGCGGCAACGCGATCCAGACCGTGTCGATCGTGGTGGCGTAAGGCGGTCCGCTACCGGCTGGACATGAATTCGGCGGCGTCCTTCGAGCGCAGGCCGTTTCCGGCGGCGAGGTCGCACGAGCACTGCGGTGCGCCCCGGTGCAGCCACATCTGAGTCCCGCGCTTGCGCATGAGGTGCTGCGCGTAGACCCTGTCGCGCTGTTGCTGGGAGAACACCATGTCCAGGTTGACGGGCAACCCGGCCCAGTCGACTTCCTCGGGCGACCCCTGGTCGCCGGCCGGGCCGTCGAACCCGGCGTCGCGCCTCGGCCGACCGTGCAGCGGGCAGATATCGCGGCCGCTGTGCTCCCTAGCCACGCCCACGTCCCTCCTCGGATCCGAAACAGGTCTTCAGGCGATGGTGCGCCGGGCATGTTTCGGCCGCGGATGCGCGACGTTTCGGCCGCATTACGGGTTGCTGGGTACTGCGCGGTCGCCCTAGTAGACGTCGCGGTGATAGCGCTTGGCGGCGCTCAGCGACCGCACGTAATCCCTGGCCGCGTCGGGTCCGAGCCGGCCGTGTTCGGCCGCGATCTCGCAGAGCGTACGGTCGACGTCCTTGGCCATCGGGTCGGCGTTGCCGCAGACGTACAGCTGCGCGCCGTCCTGCAGCCAGCGCCACAGCTGGGCGCCCTTGGTCCGCATCAGGTGCTGCACGTAGACCTTGTCGCGCTGGTCGCGGGAGAACGCCAGGTCGAGTTCGGTGAGGAATCCGTCGGCGCGCATCTGCTCGATCTCGTCGCGGTAGTAGAAGTCGGTGGCGGCGTGCCGTTCGCCGAAGAACAGCCAGTTCGGGCCGGTGTGGCCGAGCGCCCGGCGTTCCTGCAGGAAGCCGCGGAACGGCGCGATCCCGGTGCCCGGCCCGATCATGATCATCGGCGTCTGCGGGTCACTCGGCGGCCGGAAGTTGCTCGACGGCTGCAGGAAGACGGCGATCCGGTCGCCCGGCGAGCGGTCGGCGAGATACGTCGAGCACACCCCCCGGCGCGGGACGCCCTGGAAGTTGTAGCGCACCGGCGAGACGGTCAGGTGGACTTCACCCGGGTACTGTTTGGGGCTCGACGAGATCGAATACAGCCGCGGCGCAAGCCGTTTGAGGACCCGCACCCACTCGTGGGCCGACGCGGAGACCGGCAGCTGCGCGAGCAGGTCGATCAACTGCCGCCCCCACGTCCAATCACTCAGGGCCGCTTTGTTTTCCGGCTTCAGCAGCTCGGCGAGCGTGGCGTCGCCCGTGCGCTCCTGCACGAACCGCAACAGGTCCCGGCTGAGGTGGGCGATCTCGAGTCGCTCGGTCAGCGCGGTGCGCAAGGACATCAGGCCGTGCTCTCCGACCTCGACCGGGGTCTGCCCGTCCAGTCCGGTCACCGACAGCCATTCGTCGACCAGGCGGTCGCTGTTGCGCGGCCACACCCCCAGCGCGTCGCCGGCCTCGTAGCGGACGGTGTCCTCGGGCAGGCCGAACACCAACTGCCGCACGTCCTTCGCCGACTTCGGATGGCTCAGCGTGACGTTGTGGATGATCCCGGTGATCAGGGGATTCTTCTTGCTGTAGCCCGGCGCGTGGGACTGGCTCGCCGGGCGCGGGCGCGCGGCCGTGGGCGCCGACGGCGTTGCAGCCGGCGCCGCACCGTCGCGCGCGCGTGTCAGCTCAGCGATCACCCGGGTCAACCAGGTGCCCGCGGACTCGTCGTAGTCCGGTTCGCAGTCGACGCGCTCGACGAGGCGGGTGGCTCCCAGCTCTGCGAGGCGCTGGTCGAGCTTGCGTCCGTGGCCGCAGAAGTCGTCGTAGTTGGAATCGCCCAGGGCGAGCACCGCATAGCGGGTGTCAGTGAATCCGGGTGCGCCGTCGGCGCTTAACGCCCGCCACAGGGCCGCACCGTTGTCCGGTGGCTCGCCGTCACCGGTGGTGCTGGTGATCAGCAGCAGCTCCCTGACCGTGGGCAGCTTGCCGGCGTCGAAGTCGTCCATGCCGTGCAGGGCGACCGGCAGGCCGGCCTCGCCCAGCCGGGCGGCCACCTCGCCGGCGAGCTCTTCGGCGTTGCCGGTCTGCGACGCCCACAGCACCACCACGGGTGCGCGCGCGAACAGGCCGGCGAGCAGCCCGTCCACCCACAGCCGGGTCGCCGAATCGAACGGGGCGCTCGGCGGCAGCGTGGGCACCCCGGCCCTGCGGCGGCCCGCCTCCGAACGCAGGCCGCTGACCAACCCGGCGAGATACGCGCGGCCGAGCGGGCCGAACTGCGGCGCCGGTTCGTTACCGATGCCGAGGAGCTCGGCGAGGGCGTCGACCTTGGCGGGGCTGACCGCGTCGGACGGCTCCGCGGCCGGATCCTGTTCGGCGACGGCGACCTTGGTCAGGGTGACCGCGCAAGCCTTGAATTCCAGTTGATGGGAGATGGGGTCGGCGGCGTCGTTGGTGACGGCGTTGATCGACAGGTATTCGCCGAACGCGTCGTTCCAGTGGAACGGCGCAAAGCAGTTGCCCGGCCGCACCCGGTCGGTCACGACGGACGGGAGCACGGCCCGCCCACGGCGGGAGGCAATTTCGAGCGGGTCGCCCTCGGTCACGCCCAGCCGGGCGGCGTCGTCGGGGTGGATCTCCACGAACGGCCCGGAATTCAGCTTGTTGAGCTTGGCGACCTTGCCGGTCTTGGTCATCGTGTGCCATTGGTGCGCGAGGCGCCCGGTGTTGAGCAGGAATCCGAAGTCGTCGTCCGGCATCTCCTGCGGCAGCAGGTGCGGCCGGGGGAAGAACACGGCGCGGCCGCTGGGCGTGGGAAAGGCCAGCCGGGGTGTCGAGCCGTCCTCGCGAACTAAACGGCTCTGGCTGACGCCGTCGTTCAGGTACCGAATCGGGTTGCGGTCGCCGCCATCCGGGGGGCAGGGCCACTGCAGCGGCGTCCGGCGCAGCCGGTCGTAACTGGTGCCGCGCAGGTCGTAGCCCGTGGCGAGGTTCGAAAACCGCTTGATCTCCTCGAACACCTCCTCCGCGGACTGGTAGCCGAAGGCGTCGGAATATCCCATCGCGCAGGCGATCCGGGCGATGATCTGCCAGTCCGGCAGCGCCTCGCCCGGCGCGGCGACGGCCGGTTGGAACAGCGTGAGGTTGCGCTCGGAGTTGACCATGACGCCCTCGGACTCGGTCCACAGGGCTGCCGGGAGCAACACGTCGGCGTACGCGTTGGTCTCGGTTTCGGCGAACGCGTCCTGGGCGATGACGAGCTCGGCGCCCTCCAGACCCTCAAGCACGGTCCGGCGATTGGCCACGGTGGCAACGGGATTGGTGCACACGATCCAGCACGCCTTGATGCGGCCGTCGGCCAGGCGGGTGAACATGTCGACCGTGCCGTTGATGAGGTCGCTGCGCAGCGAACCGCGGGGGAGGCCCCACTGGTCCTCGACGAAGGCGCGGTCGTCGGCGCGGAGCACCGAGCGCTGCCCGGGCAGCCCGGGTCCCATGTAACCCATTTCGCGGCCGCCCATCGCATTGGGTTGGCCGGTGAGCGAGAACGGGCCGCTGCCCGGTTTGCAGATCGCGCCGGTGGCCAGGTGCAGGTTGCAGATCGCGTTGGTGTTCCAGGTGCCGTGGGTGCTCTGGTTGAGCCCCATCGTCCAGCAGCTCATCCAGTTCGCGGCCTCGCCGATCCAGCGCGCCGCGGTGCGGATGTCGTCGGCGGGGATGCCGGTGATCGCGCTGACGTGCTCGGGGGTGAACTGCTCGAGGAAGCCGGGCATCGCCTCCCAGCCCTCGGTGAACTCGGCGATGAAGTCGTCGTCGGTGTGGCCGTTTTCGACGATCAGGTGCAGCAGGCCGTTGAGCAGCGCGAGGTCGGTGCCGGGCGTGATCTGCAGGAACAGGTCGGCCTTGTCCGCGGTCGCGGTGCGGCGCGGGTCGACGACGATCAGCTTGGCCCCGGCCTTGACGCGATCCATCATGCGCAGGAACAGGATTGGGTGGCAGTCGGCCATGTTGGCGCCGATGACGAAAAAGACGTCGGCGTGCTCGAAGTCCTGGTATGACCCCGGTGGTCCGTCCGCGCCCAGCGACAGCTTGTAGCCCGACCCCGCGCTGGCCATGCACAGCCGCGAATTCGCCTCGATCTGGTTGGTGCCGATGAACCCCTTGGTCAGCTTGTTCGCCAGGTACTGCGCCTCGATCGACATCTGCCCCGAGACGTACATCGCGAAGGAGTCGGGGCCGTGCTCGTCGATGATGTCCCGTAATCGTTGCGCGCACTGGGCGATCGCGGTGTCCATGTCGACCGGCTCGAGCGGCTCGCCGCGGTCGGACCGCACGTGCGCCGACTCGATCCGGCCCGGCGCGGCGAGCATGTCCGCCGTCGTCGCGCCCTTCGTGCACAGCCGACCGAAGTTGGCCGGGTGTTGTTTATTGCCAATCGACTTCGTGACGTGACGGCGCTCGCTTTGTGGGTCGCTTGTGACCTGTAACACCATGCCGCACCCCACGCCGCAGTAAGCGCACATGGTGTTCACGGCGTCAGTCGACGCCCTGGACTCCCTTGACACGCTTGACGTCCCTCCCTCTAGTGGCGCGTAGGGTCGGCTCCGCGCGCCGCAAAGTCCCGCGAAATCCCAGTCCCGCAAAGGCGTTGTGAGGCAATGCCGGAGCGCTGTCGAACCACGGCCGGCGAAGCCAAAAGCCAGTTCAACGCCAGTTAAAAGCCAGTGTGCGGCAACCATGTTTCCGTGCCGAGGCGCGAAATTTCGGCCGTTTTACGGCTTCCTCTCAACGGGCCGGGGGCCGTTGTGAATACACCGGGAGGTCGAGGTGCCGCGGATCGCGTCGTCGCAGGTCATCGTCGACCCGCCGCCGTTCTCCAGGCTACTGGCGGCGCCGCCGGGCCGCCCGCCCCAGCGGCGTCTCTGACCAAACCAACGGCAGTTTCACAGCCTTCGCTAAGCTCACCGCGTGCGTCGGCTGATGGTGATCCTGCTCGTCTTGCTGGCCGCCGGCTGCGGCGGGAAGGCGGCGACGACCCAGAACGGACCGACGACGAACCGGCCCGGCCCTTGCAAGGAATCCGAGGGGCCGACGGACGACACGGTGCGCCGGTCCATCGCCTCCGTCCCGATCGCGACCCCGGGCACCAATTGGGTCGAAATCGGCCGGGGGCACACGAACAACTGCCGCTTGTACTGGGTGCAGATCATCCCGACCATCGCCAGCGAATCCACTCCCCAGCAGTTGTTGTTTTTCGACCACAACACGCCCCTGGGCACGCCCACCCCGAACCCGAAGCCGTATATCACCGTGCTGCCGCCCGCCGACGACACCGTCACGGTGCAATACCGATGGCGGAAGGAAAAGGACGACGAGTGCTGCCCCACCGGAGTCGGCACGGTCAAGTTTCGCATCGGACCAGACAGCAAATTGCAAGCTGTCGGCAAGGTCCCGAACCAGTAACGTTGTGTTACAACGGGATCACACCGCTGTGAGGTGAGCGCCGCACTTCCTCCCGGCAAGATCGGGATTTTATGCGTGTTTCCTGCGACGAAAAGATCCGCTCCGCCTTGTAAAAATTACGAATGGCTACTCGCGTGCGGGAATATGCCGCGCGCGTCGCACGTCAATTGGTGGCCCGGGGCCCAGTGATCGGTAGCGGATCTTCACAGGCGTTATCCAGCGAATTCCTACCGCGAGATACGCGATTAACAGGCCGTTCCTGTCATCCTGAAAAACGTTGCCGGAAAGCCGCAGCCTACAAGCGGGCTGCCGATAGGGATGGGACGGCGTGCTGCGGTCCAGCCATGACCGAACGCCTTATGCACTGTCGCTGAGGCGATTCGAAAGCTACGTGCAACGCCTACGAATCCGACGTGAAAGGCAGGTTGATGACGAAGTCACGGCGCATCGTGCACTGGGATCCGGAGGATCAATCGGCGTGGGAGACCAACAACAGCGTCATCGCCCGCCGCAATCTGATCTGGTCGATCGTTACCTCGCACGTCGCCTTTTCGATCTGGTACCTGTGGTCGGTGATGGTGCTGTTCATGCCGCACTCCGTCTACGGTTTTTCCACCGGCGACAAGCTCCTGATCGGCGCGACGGCATCGTTGGTGGGGGCCCTCACGCGCGTCCCCTATGCGATGGCCAATGCCAAGTTCGGCGGCCGTAACTTGGCGGTTTTCTCGTCGCTGATACTCCTGATCCCCACTGCGGGAGCGATTTTCCTGCTGGCCAATCCGGGCCTGCCGTTGTGGCCGTATCTGTTGTGCGCCGCGCTGACCGGGCTGGGCGGGGCCAATTACTCGGGCTCGCTGGCCAACGCCGAAGCCTTCTACCCGCAGCGGTTCAAGGGCTTCGCGCTCGGTTTGACCGGCGGGATGGCCAACCTCGGGTCGGCGGCCATTCAGGCGGTCGGGCTGGTCGTGCTGGCCACCGCGGGCCACGAGGCGCCCTACTGGGTGTGCGCGATCTACCTGGTTCTGCTGTCCGTGGCCGGGCTGGGCGCGGCGCTGTTCATGAACAACCTGCACTACCGCATCGATACGACTCACCTCAAAGCCGTGTTCACGATCCCCGACTCGTGGGGCATCTCGTTTCTGTATCTGTGCTGTTCCGGGTCCTTCCTCGGTTTTGCCTTCGCGTTCGGGCAACTGCTCCAGCACAACTTCGTGGCCAGCGGGCAAAGCTATGGGCAGGCGTCCTTGCACGCCTCCGAGATCGCCTTCATCGGGCCGCTGCTGGGGTCGGTGGCGCGTGTTGTCGGCGGCAGGCTGAGCGACCGCTTCGGTGGCGGCCGCGTCGCCTTGGCCTTGTTGGCGGGCATGATCGTCGGCGGAGTGTTCGTCGTCGGCGTCAGCACCCACGATGACTTCACCCACGGGCCCAGCGGGCGCATGACGGTTGCCACGATGCTTGCCTACGTCGCCAGTTTCATGTGGCTGTTCGTCTTTTCCGGTGCGGGCAAGGCGGCGGTGTACAAGCTGATCCCGTCGGTGTTCGACGAGCGCAGCCGCACCCTTTTCGCCGGCGACACCGAACGCCGCGAGTGGGCGCGGGTGATGTCGGGATCGTTGATCGGCTTGGCGGGCGCCTGCGGGGCGCTGGGCGGGGTGGGGATCAACCTGGCCTTGCGCCAGTCCTATCGGAGCACCGGCACCGAGACGCCGGCCTTCTTGATCTTCCTGGGGTGTTACGTGCTGGCCGCCATCCTGATCTGGGCGCGCTACGTGCGGCCGCGGCAGGGCGTTGTGCAGGCGTCGGCGCAGCCGGGCTTGGAGATCATCGCCGAGCAGGCCGTCAGCCCGTGAGCGCGTCCGTCAGGTTCTCGGGGTGCAGCATCTCGGCATAGCGCAGCGGCTCCGGAATCCCGAAACCGTCGACGAGGTTCTGCGCGTGCGGGCGTAGCGCGCGGCACCGGTCGTTGATCCCCCGGGTGACGGCCTTGGCCCGTTCGGTGGACAGGAAGCGGTGCTCGATGTACCACGCCTTGTCATCCTCGATCACCGACAACGCGTACAGGTCGCACACGATGCCCAGCAGCTCGCGGGTCTCCTCGTCGGGGCACGCGTCGATCCCCGCCACGAAAGCCTCGAGCACCACCCGGTCGATGTGCGCGGAGGCGGCGTGCAGCACGTGGTCCTGCACCGTGTTGAACGCGTCGAAGGCCGACATCTCTTTGGATTTGGCCTGTAGCCGGCGGGCCACGGATGCGACCAGGTATTCCTCGCGGTCCTCCAGCATCTTGATCTGGGTCCCGCGGTTGAACAGGCTGCCCTCCTCCTCGCTGTCCTGCCGGGCATCCACGATCGTCTGGATGATCGCCTCGGCCGCAGTGCGTTTCACCACTCGCTCGCTGACGGTGCTGGCGGCGAAGCGCACCCATTCGACCGGGCTCATGCTGCGGATGTCATCGCGGTAGGCCGTCAGCAGTTCCTTGGCGACCAGCTGGGTGAGCACGTGGTTGTCGCCCTCGAACGTGGTGAACACGTCGGTGTCGCCGCGCAGCCCGATCAGCCGGTTCTCGGCCATGTAGCCCGCGCCGCCGCAGGCTTCGCGGGCCTCCTGGATCGCCCGGCTGGCGTGCCAGGTGTTGGCGGCCTTCAGCCCGGCGGCGCGCGCCTCCAGTTCGCGTTGCTCCTCGGCGTCGGGCGCGTCCGCGGTCTGGACGTCATGGCACTTGCTGACCAACTCGTTTTGGGCGAACTGCAGCGCGTAGGACTTGGCGATGAGCGGGAACAGGCGGCGCTGATGGACCAGGTAGTCCATGATGAGCACCTCGCCGCCGTCATCGGGGGCGTTGAACTGCCTGCGCTGCAACGCGTATCGGGTGGCAATGTCCAGCGCGACGCGGGCGGCGGCGCCCGCGCTGCCGCCCACGGTGATCCGGCCGCGGACCAGGGTGCCGAGCATGGTGAAGAACCGGCGGTTGGGGTTGTCGATCGGTGAGCTGTAGGTGCCGTCGGGTGCGACGTCACCGTATTTGTTGAGCAGGTTCACCCGTGGCACCCGGACGTGGTCGAACACGATGCGGCCGTTGTCGACGCCGGGCAGGCCGCCCTTGTATTCGCAGTCCGACGTCGTCACCCCGGGCAGGTCGTTGCCCTCGGCGTCGCGGATCGGGACCAGCAGGCAGTGCACGCCGTGGCTGACCGGCTCACCGTTCTCCTCGGTGATCAGTTGCGCGAAAACCGCTGCCATGGTGGCGGTTTCGGCGGCGCCGCCAATGTAGTCCTTGCGGGCGGTCGGGGTGGGGGAGTCGATGACGAACTCCTCGGTCGCGGGATCGTAGGTCGCGGTGGTCTCCAGCGACTGGACGTCGCTGCCGTGCCCGGTCTCGGTCATCGCGAAGCATCCGCGCAACTCCAGACTGATGATCTTCTTGACGTAGGCCTCGTGGTGGCGCTCGGTGCCCAGGTTCTCGACCGCCCCGCCGAACAGCCCCCACTGCACGCCCGCCTTCACCATCAGCGACAGGTCCGACATCGCGAGCATCTCGATCATCGTGATCGCCGCGCCGATGTCACCCGTGCCACCGTGTTCCTTGCGGAAGTTGTCGGCGGCGGCGCCGAACGCGGCCATGATCCGCATCTGCTCGGCGACCTTGGTGCGGGCGATCACCGTGTTGGGGGTGTAGTGCGGCCGGAACAGGTCCTCGCTCATCGTTGCCCGCAGCTGGTTCCTGGTGTCCCGCCAACGACCGTCCAGCGCGTCGCGCAAGTGGTGGGCAATGCTCTTGTTGTCTGACCCCATGATCCGACGTTAACCTCCCGCCGGCCGTGCGGGAACTACGATCGCGAAATAGTTTGCGGCCGCACAATGCCGGGTATCCGTTTAGCTTTTGCGCCGGGTGCCGGCTCGGTAATGCGACGCATCCCTTACGTTCTCGATATGACTCGTCGAGGGCGGCGCGCCCGCTTGGGCGTGTGCGGCCTCGTGCTCGTCGTGGCCTTGGCCGGATGCGCGCCGACGCGCCCGCCCGCCGCCGCCCCGGCGCGGCCGGCGCTGACTTACCTGGGCCAGGCCCGTGTCCCGTTCGGCGCCACCTTCGGCGGCACCGTCATCGGCGGTCTCTCGGCGATCAGCTATGACCCCGGCCGCCAGCTGTACTACGTGATCAGCGACGACCGTTCCGCGAAGAATCCGGCGCGGTTCTACACCGTGCGATTGTCGCTGTCGGACAAGGGAATCGACCAGGTGACGTTCGACGGAACCCACCCACTGCTGGACCGGTCGGGTCAGCCCTTCCCGCCGCTGCGGCTGGCCGCGCCGCCGCTGGTTCCCCCCGACCCCGAGGGCATCGCCTTCGACCCGGCCCGCCAGCGCCTGTACTGGTCGTCGGAGGGCGAGCGGCTGACCGAGGGGCCGGTGTTGCTGGACCCCTGGGTCAGGATCGCCGGGCTGGACGGTGCCTACCTGGGCGAGTTCACCCTGCCGCCCAACCTCGCCATGTCGGCGCAAAACACCGGGCCGCGGCGGAACCTGGCGCTGGAGGGGCTGACTTTGACGCCCGACGGCCGGTCGGTGTTCGCCGCGATGGAGGACCCGGGCTACAACGACGGACCCGACACCGACGGCGGAAACCGGGTGCTGACCCGCGTCACCAAGTTCGACGTCGCGACGGGCAAGCCCGTTGCCCAGTACGCCTACCCGATGGAAGCTCCCGCGCCGCCGGCGCGCCTCAACGGAGTCTCGGACCTCGTCGCGCTTTCCGACACGACGTTCCTGGTGCTGGAACGAGCGGATTCGGTGCCCCCGACGATCCGCATCTACCGCGCCGACATCGGCGCGGCGACCGACGTGTCGGCCCTGCCCTCGATGCGGCACGCGACGCTGACCCCGATGACCAAATCCGTGGCCGCCGACCTGTCCGCAACGCCCGGACTGGGGACCCCGGACAACCCGGTGGACAACCTCGAGGGCATCACCCTGGGTCCGAAGCTTCCCGACGGCCGCCAGTCGGTGGTGCTGGTCAGCGACGACAATTTCTCAGCCGGTCAGGTCACGCAATTCGTGTTGTTCGCCATGTAGCGACTTCTCGCGCGGCGCGCGCCGGGGCGGCCGCAGCCGGTACCGGACGACACCGGCGGAGATCGCGCCGAAGAGCACGAGCATGACGATGTCGAAGACCCACCAGCCGCTGTAGTGGGCCCACATCTGGGCGTTGACGGCCAAGGCGTCGACCCGGCGCAGATCGACCGTGGAGGCCGAGGCCGCGAAGCCCCACTGGGCCGGGACGAACCACGAGACCTGCTGGAACCCCCACTTGCTCACCAGCGGAACCAGGCTGCCGTCGAACAACAGCGATGCCAGGATGACCGGCAGCATCAGCGGCAGGACCTCGCGCAGCGAGTTGCCGAACGTGGACAGCGCCAACCCGACGATCGCCGACACGATGGCCGTGATGGCCACGCTCGCGTACAGCTCGACGGTGGAGTTATGCAGCAGGACGGCGCCGTGCACCGGCCCGCCCTTGACGGCCACGACGACGGCGAACACGACCGCCGACAGCAGCGCGGCGGCCACGCTGAACACCAGGACCTTCGCGGTGACGTACGCGGAGGCCGACAGCCCAACCTCCTGCTCGCGGCGGAACACCCGCCGTTCGGAGACCACCGCGCGGATGGTCAGCGCCGTGCCCAGGACCACCGCGGCGATGTTGAGGGCGGCCAGGATCTCGATGGCCTCGTGCGGGTTGTCGGCGCCCTGGGCCGGCCGCCCCAGGCCGGAGTCGCCGGGGATCAGCACCGCGAGCGCCGCCAGCACCAGCGGCAGGACCAACCAGAACAGGAAGTAGACGTCGTCGGCGAAGACGAGGCGAAGCTGGCGGAAGGCCAGCATCGCCACCTGCCGCCTCGCCGGCAAGGCGGCGGGCGGGGGCCACGGTCGGGGGGGCAGCCGGCGGGGGGAGCCGCGGCGGCGGGGGCGCGGGCGGGGCTGGCGGCGGCGGGTGACCGGGCCGCGGCGGCGGGCCGGGCGGTCGCCGCGGAGTCCCGGTCGGGGCGCCGACCTGGAAGACCAACCGGGCGCCGCGATGCGGATCGCCGACAAAGATCGCCTCGCCGTCCCTGATGTCGACGGAGGGCACCCGCACGCCGTTGACGAAGATGCCTTCGGCGCCGGCGTCGATGGCCACCCACCGCGTCCCGGTGAAGCGCAGGACCGCAGCCGCGCGCGCCGGCGTCTGCGCGGCGGGGTTGCCCGGGGGTCCCAGCAGGATGTCGGACCCGGGGCCGTGGCCGACGACCACGTCGCGGCCCGGGCCGAAGACGTACCGCGTCGGTCCGACCCACACGGTCAGCGGGGGGGCCGCGAAGGCGGAACCCTCGGTCCGCATTGCCACCCCTCCCGTCCCCTGCCCTGCCTCTGCGTGCCTTGCGCAGTCGATTAAGTGTTTACCCGCACCGACCGTCGGCAGCCACCCGACGTCACGGCACGTGCCTGCGGCCCACGGTCGAGGAGTTGTCGAGCAGGCGGCGCAACACCCCGACCGCCTCCTTGAGCACCTGGCGGTCCGCGGGCTCGAGCAGATCCAGCTGCGGCTCGATCACGGCGGCCCGGTCGGCGCGGACGGCGTCGAGCGTACGAATTCCCTCCGCGGTGATGCGGATGCGGACGGCGCGGGCGTCTCCGGGGTCGACCGTTCGGGTGACCAGGGCCGCCTCCTCGAGCCGCCGCACCTGCGTGGTCATCGTGGGTTGCGAGCAGTGGTCGACGGCGGCCAGGTCGCCGATGCGGGCTTCCCCGTGGGCCTCGATGGTGGCCAGGAGCCGGGCCTGCGCGGCGGGCAACGGCATCTGGATGCGCTGGGTGGCCAGCCGGTTGAGCCGTGCGACCACGGCGAGCAGGTCCGCCCCCAGGCCCGTCTCGGATGCGGGTTTGGCGTTGCCGGGCGCATCGACGACGGCCGTGTGGTCGGTGGCGGACGTGTCCATGCCTCCATGGTTGCATAGCTTTGCTATGCGAGACGAGCGGCGACGCTGGCTTGCGAAACTCCGATCGCCCGGTGTGCTGCGGCGACATGGCGCCGCGGCCTGGCAGAATCGGTCAAGTGATCGAGTCCGCCCCTTCGCCGTCGCGCCGCCGGGGCGGATCACTGCGACCCGCCGAAATGGCGCAGGCGTCGGTGATGGCGGCGCTGTGCGCCGTCACGGCGATCGTCTCGGTGGTGGTCCCGTTCGCCGCGGGCCTGGCGCTGCTCGGCACCGTGCCGATGGGGTTGCTGGCCTATCGGTACCGGCTGCGTGTGCTGGTGGCCGCGACCTTCGCCGGCTCGGTCATCGCGTTCCTGATCGCCGGTGCCGGCGGTCTCTCGGCCATCGTCACCAGCGCCTACATCGGCGGCCTGACCGGCATCGTCAAACGCAAGCGTCGCGGTGCGCCGACGGTGATCGTGACCGGCCTGATCGCCGGGTTCTTGTTCGCCGGTTTCGAGATCGGGATCGTGGCGCTGCTCAGCCGGCTCCGGCACCTGGCCTTCGCCGCGATCTCCGCGAACTTCGAGGGCATCGCCGCGGCGCTCAACTCCGTGCACCTGCACGCGGCCGCCGGGCTCGTGAAGCGCTATCTCGACCTTGGCCTGCACTACTGGCCTTGGGTGCTGCTCGTCTTCTTCGTCACCTCGGTGTTGATCATGTCCCTGATCGGCTGGTGGGCGCTGTCGCGCGTGCTGGAGCGGATGTATGGCATCCCCGACGTCCACAAGCTCGACGCCCCGGCCGGGGACGTGGCCGGGGGCCGCCCGGTGGGGCCGGTTCCGGTGCGGCTCGACAACGTGCGCTTCCGCTACCCGGGCGCCGCGCAGGATGCGCTCAGCGAGGTCAGCCTGGATCTCGGGCCCGGTGAACACCTGGCGGTCACCGGCGCCAACGGTTCGGGCAAGACGACGCTGATGCTGATCCTGGCCGGCCGCGAGCCGACGTCGGGCACCGTGCAGCGCCCCGGGGCGGTGGGGCTGGGCAAGCTCGGCGGTACGGCGATCGTCCTGCAGCACCCCGAAAGCCAGGTCCTGGGAACGCGGGTCGCCGACGACGTGGTGTGGGGCCTGCCGCCGGGCGCGGATGTCGATGTGCCGCAACTGCTTCAGGAGGTCGGCCTGGACGATCTGGCCGAGCGCGACACCGGAAGCCTGTCCGGCGGTGAGCTGCAGCGCCTCGCGCTGGCCGCGGCGCTGGCCCGGGAGCCGGCGCTGCTGATCGCCGACGAGGTCACCAGCATGGTGGACCAGCAGGGCCGCGACACGCTGCTCGGCGTGCTGTCCGGACTCACCAAACGGCACCGGACCGCCCTGGTGCACATCACCCACTACAACAACGAGGCGAGCAGCGCCGACCGCACGATCGACCTGAGCGACTCGCCGGACAACACCGAGATGGTGGAGACCGCGAGCGCGCCGGCGGCGACCGTCGCTGTCGATCACGGCCACGGCGCGCCGGTGCTCGAACTCATCGGTGTGGGGCACGAATACGGCAACGGTTCGCCGTGGGCCAAGACGGCGCTGCGCGATGTCAGCTTCGTGGTCGAGCAGGGCGACGGCCTGCTGATCCACGGCGGCAACGGATCCGGGAAGTCGACCCTGGCGTGGATCATGGCCGGGCTCACGGTTCCCACCTCGGGCGCCTGCCTGCTCGACGGCAGGCCGACCCACGAGCAGGTCGGCGCGGTCGCGTTGTCGTTCCAGGCGGCCAGGCTGCAGTTGATGCGCAGCCGAGTGGACCTGGAAGTGGCGTCGGCGGCGGGCTTTTCGCACCGCGACCGGGAACGGGTGACCGCGGCGCTCGCCCTCGTCGGGCTGGATCCGGCGTTGGCCAAGCGGCGCATCGACCAGCTCAGCGGCGGACAGATGCGCAGGGTGGTGCTGGCCGGACTGCTCGCCCGCTCGCCGCGCGCGCTGATTCTGGACGAGCCGCTGGCCGGGCTCGACGCCGTCAGTCAGCGCAGGCTGCTGCGGCTGCTGGAAGACCTGCGCCGCGAACGGGAACTGACGGTCGTCGTCATCTCGCACGACTTCGCCGGGCTGGAGGACTTGTGTCCGCGCACGTTGCACCTCAACAACGGCCTGCTGGAACAAGTCCCGGCGGCGGCGGGGGGCCGGCCATGACCACCAACGCCGCCCAAACCGCGCATCGGGCGCGACGCCCCCAGCGCCCGGTGGTGCTGCTCGTTCCCGTGCCCGGAACCTCTCCCATCCACGAACTGTGGGCCGGCACCAAGCTGCTCGTGGTTTTCGGGATCTCGGTGTTGCTGACCTTCTACCCGGGGTGGGTGACGATCGGGTTGGTGGCGGCGCTGGTGTTTGTGGCCGCCAGGCTGGCCCGCATTCCCCGCGGCGCCGTGCCGTCGGTCCCGCGGTGGTTGTGGGTCGCGTTGGCCCTGGGCGGGATCACGGCCGCGCTGGCCGGCGGCAGCCCGAAGATCCCGATCGACGGGGTGCATATCGAGCTCGGGGGCGCGTTGAACTTCCTGCGGATCACCGCGCTGTCGATCGTGCTGCTCGCGTTGGGGGCGATGGTGTCCTGGACCACCAACGTCGCCGAAATCGCGCCCGCCCTGGCGACGCTGGGACGACCGCTGCGCCCGCTGCGCGTGCCCGTCGACGAGTGGGCGGTCGCGCTGGCCCTCGGCCTGCGTGCCTTCCCGATGCTGATCGACGAATTCCAGGTGCTCTACGCCGCGCGGCGGCTGCGCCCCAAACGGATCCCGCGCAGCCGCAAGGCCCGCCGCCGGCGGCACGCGGTGGAGCTGATCGACCTGCTGTCCGCGGCCATCACGGTCACGCTGCGACGGGCCGACGAAATGGGCGATGCGATCACCGCGCGGGGCGGCACCGGCCAACTCACGGCCAACCAGCCGCGTCCGAAACTGGCCGACTGGGCGACGTTGGCGATCGTGGCCGCCGTCGGCGGCTCGGCCGTGATCCTCGAAACGTTGGTGCACGCGAGTCAGTAAAACCAGCCTGCGGCGGGCCGCCTCTCGCGTAGCTTGAGCGGGTGGCCGAGATTCAGCGCACGCGCGTCATCGCCGCCAGCCCCCGGGAAATCTGGGACCTCCTCGCCGACTTCGGTGCGATCAGCTCGTGGGCCGGCAACGTCGACCACTCCTGCATCCTGCATTGCGGGGCCGACGGCGCGCCCCTCGGCACCGCCCGCCGGGTCCAGGTCAAGCGCGACGCGTTCGTCGAGCGCATCATCGAGTTCCAGCCGCCGCGCGCCCTGGCGTATGAGATCGAGGGGTTGCCCCGGCGCCTGCGCCGGGTGGTCAACCGTTGGACGGTGGAGCCGGCCGCGGGGGACTCGGCCCTGGTGACCCTGGCCAGCACGGTCGAAATCGGTTCCCGCAGAAGCCAAAAGCTGGCCGAGAATGCGCTGTGTCGCTTCCTCGCCAGGCAGTCCGACGCGATGCTCACCGGGCTCGCGAACCGATTGGAGGACGCCCGTGTCTGATCGTCCCGACGTCATCATCGTCATGACCGACGAGGAGCGCGCGGTACCGCCGTACGAGGCTCCCGACGTGCTCGCGTGGCGCGATCGAATCCTGGCCGGGCGCAAGTGGTTCGACGATCACGGCGTCAGCTTCGCGCGGCACTACACCGGCTCGCTGGCCTGTGTGCCCAGCCGCCCGACGATCTTCACCGGGCAATACCCGGACCTGCACGGCGTCACCCAGACCGACGGCCTCGGCAAGTCGGCCGACGACTCCCGCATGCGCTGGCTGCGCCAGGGCGAGGTGCCGACGCTGGGCAACTGGTTTCGCGGCGCCGGGTACGACACCCACTACGACGGCAAGTGGCACATCTCGCACGCCGACCTCACCGACCCGGCGACCGGCCGTCCCCTGGCCACCAACGACGACGACGGCGTCGTCGACCACGCCGCGGTGCGGCGCTACCTCGACGCCGATCCCCTGGCGCCGTTCGGCTTTTCGGGATGGGTCGGCCCCGAGCCGCACGGGGCGGAGCTGGCCAACGCCGGCGTGCGTCGCGATCCGCTGATCGCCGACCGGGTGGTGGCGTGGCTGGCCGACCGCTACGCTCGCCGCCGCGCCGGCGACGCGGCCGCGCTGCGCCCCTTCCTCCTGGTCGCCAGCTTCGTCAATCCCCACGACATCGTGCTGTTCCCCACCTGGTCGCGACGGGGCCCGCTGCAGCCGTCACCTCTGGACCCGCCGCCGGTGCCCCCCGCGCCGACCGCGGACGAGGACCTGTCGACCAAGCCGGCCGCGCAGATCGCGTTTCGCGAGTCCTACTACTCCGGCTACGGCCCGGCCCCGGCGATCGAGCGGATCTACGAACGCAACGCGCAGCGCTACCGCGATCTGTACTACCGACTGCACGCCGAGGCGGACGGCGCCATCGACCGCGTCCGCAGGGCCGTCACCGAGGGCGGCTCCGCGCACGCGGTTCTGGTGCGCACGGCCGATCACGGTGATCTGCTGGGCGCCCACGGCGGACTGCACCAGAAGTGGTTCAACCTCTACGACGAGGCCACCCGCGTCCCGTTCGTCATCGCCCGCATCGGCGAACGGGCGAGTACGCCGCGCGTCGTCACGGCGCCGACCTCGCACGTCGACCTGGTCCCGACGCTGCTGGGCGCCGCCGGCCTGGATGACGCCGCCATCGGCGCGGTCGCGGCGAGATTGGCCGAGTCCTTCTCGGAGGTGCACGAACTGCCGGGCCGCAACCTCATGCCCATCGTCGACGGGGAACAGGCCGACGAGGCGCGGTGCGTCTACCTGATGACGCGCGACAACGTCCTCGAAGGCGACACCGGCGCTTCGGGATTGGCGCGCCGGCTGAAACGCACCGTCAATCCGCCCGCGCCCCTGCGGATCAGGGTGCCCGCTTACACCGCGTCGAATTTCGAGGGCCTCGTCGTCCGCGTCGACGGCGTGCCCGGGGGCGCGGGACACCTCTGGAAGCTGGTGCGCACCTTCGACGATCCCGGCACGTGGACCGAACCCGGGGTCCGACAGCTCGCGGCCACGGGCCTCGGGGGAGAGGTTTACCGGACGTCCCCGCTCGATGACCAGTGGGAGCTCTACGACCTGACCGCCGACCCGATCGAGGCGGTGAACCGCTGGACGGATCCGGAATTGGATGACCTGCGCCGGCACCTGCGGACGCAACTCAAGCAGGTGCGGACCGATTCGGTGCCCGAACGAAACCGGCCGTGGTCCTACGCATCTCGGCGGCCACCAAGCCCGCGGCCGTCACGGCTGGCGCGCTGGCTGGGCGGTCGCCCGAGCAGGTGATGGTTCCCTGGGTCAGGGAAGAAACACCAGGCGTTCGTCTCCCCCGAGGGTTTGTGTCCATGCCGCGGTGACGTCGCTCAGCGGAGCCGTGCGGGTGCGCACGTCGAATGCTCCCTCGGTGACGGCTTCGGCGATCTTGGCAATCTCTGTGCGGAAGTGGTGGCCGGACACTGATCCGATGCCGCTTCCGACGACCTGTAGGCGAGTCGACCGGAGCGCGGCGGAGATGATCTCGGCGCCGGGTCCCGCCATCGAACCGACTTCTATCCAGATGAGGTCTTTGCCCCGGTCGCGACGGTGCGTGAGAAGGTCGACCATGCCCTTTGCGGTCGGTTGGCCCCACACGTAGTCGATGACGACATCGACGTCGCCGGCCATGTCGAGCTGGTCAAGGGTGAGAACGCGGTCGGCGCCTAGGGCTTTCAATCCGTTGAGCCGCTGGGGATTTCGACCGGCGGCGATGACCTCCCCGGCGCCGAAGCGCTTTGCGACCTGTATCGCCATGCGTCCGGCGTTGCCCGTCGCCCCCAGGATCAGCACGCGCGATCCCCGCTTGAAGTCGATCCGGTGCCGCAGCGCCACCCATGAGGACATCGCCGGATTCACCGCGGCCGCGACGGCAATCGGGTCGGCGTGCCTGGGCAGTGCCACGCTGCGGTCTTTGTCGATGACCGTGCGCTGCGCCATGGTGCCCAGCGTGGTGTCGTCGAGCAGCGCGTAATAGTGCCTTCCCCGGGAATCGCGGACCACGGCATCGATACCGGGCACGAGCGGAAGCTCGCCGGTGCTGGAGTAGTGCGACCCGTCCGCCTGGGAACGGACTCGCGGATGCAGTGCCGTCGCGACGACGTCGACGACCAGTTCGCCGGAGTGCTGCGGCACCGGGTCGGGAAAGTCGTCGTAGCCGGGTGGCCTGTCGAACGAGCTGACAACGGCGGCTTTCATGGGTCATCTCTTTCTGGTCCCACCCGGGGCGCTTGCGTAATCGGGCTCCCCGCGGATCGTCCCGGCGAGAAGCTGCTTGGTAAATACATCGTATTGCGAACTATTATATTTCGCAATACGATATATATGGAGGTAGGGTGATGAGTCATGACCGCCGACCGGACGCCCGGCCCTCAGCTTTCCGGCGACTTGCGAGACGCACTGGTGCAAATGTCTTTTGCGTTGATGGCGGCGCTTACCGAAGTGGCCGCCGAACATGACCTCTCGCTGACGCAACTCCGAATGCTGGGGATCATGCGCGATCGCGAACCCACCATGACCGACCTGGCGACCTATACCGGGCTGGAGCGCTCGACAGTCAGCGGGCTCATCGATCGCGCGGCCCGGCGCGGCCTCGTGGTCAAGTTCTCCCACCCCGTCGACGGCCGCTCGGTGCGGGTGCGGCTCACCGTGCGGGCCCGCCGTCTGGAACGTGATGTCACCGCGGCGATCGCCGAGCGGGTTGCGCCGTTGACGGGTCGGCTCAACACCGCCGAGAGGAAGCGGCTCACGACATTGCTGAACAAAGCGCTCGGCCTATGACGCCGCCGCGGCAAGGGCATTGGGCCGCGGTTCTCCGCTAGGGGCGCGTCCGGTCGATCAGGTTGGACAGCACGACGATGCTTTCGCTGCGCTCGACGTCGGCGCTCGAGCGGATCCGCTCCAGCGCCACCTCCAGGTGTGCCATGTCGCGGGCCAAGACGTGCAGCATCGCGTCCGACGTGCCCGTTACCGTCGCGGCGCTGACCACCTCGGGGATGTCCACCCACGCGGCGCGCAGCTCGTCAGGTGCGATCCTGCCGTGGCAGAACACCTGCACGTAGGCCTCGGTGTTCCAGCCCAGGGCGTTGCGGTCGACGACGGTGGTGAAGCCCTTGATCACACCGCTGTCGATCATCCGGTCGACGCGGCGCTTCACCGCCGGCGCGGACAGATTCACCTTCTGCCCGATCTCGGCGAAGGTGGCGCGCGCATGCTCGGCGAGCTCGGCGAGGATGCGCTCGTCGGTCTCGTCCAGCCGGTCCATGCGTCCTCCCGCGCTTGGCGCGCAATAAATTGCTACTAACACCATTTTAGCGCAATAGATGGCGGGTAGACACGCAACAGCCGTCGTTTGATTGTGTCGAGGGGCCCAAATACCGTTGTTGTATGAGGGACCACCGTGCCGCCGTTGCGGCCCCGGAACGACACGGCGCCGGTCGCGCGTCGCGCCCACGCCGCTACGCCATGACCCCGCCCACCTTCTTCGCGGTCGAGTACGCGATCAACCCGTGGATGGACGTCACCACACCCGTCGACGTCGAACTCGCGCACGCGCAATGGGAGGCTCTGCGCCAGACCTACCGGCGGCTGGGCCATCACGTGGACGTGATCGAGCCCGTGGCGGGGCTGCCCGACATGGTCTACGCCGCCAACGGCGGTCTGATTGCCGGCGATGTGGCCATCGTCGCGCGGTTTCGATTCGCCGAGCGGGCCGGTGAATCACAGGCGTACGCCGAATGGATGTCATCGCTGGGCCATCGGCCCGTGACCACACGGCACGTCAACGAGGGACAGGGCGACCTGCTGATGATCGGTGAAACGGTGTTGGCGGGCCACGGGTTTCGCACCGACCGGCGTGCGCACGCCGAGATCTCGGCGGCGCTGCGGGTGCCGGTGGTCTCGCTGGAGCTGGTGGACCCGCGTTTCTATCACCTCGACACCGCGCTTGCCGTTCTCGACGACCGCACGATCGCGTTCTACCCGCCGGCATTCAGCTCCGCGGCGCAGGACCGTTTGCGCGCGCTGTTTCCCGACGCGATCGTCGTCGCGAGCGCCGATGCCTACGTGCTCGGGCTCAACGTCGTCTCCGACGGCCTGCACGTGGTGCTTCCTTCTGCCGCAACGGGATTCGCGGCACAGCTGCGCGCGGCCGGCTTCGAACCGGTCGGTGTCGAACTGTCGGAGCTGCTCAAGGGCGGCGGTTCGGTCAAGTGCTGCACCCTGGAGGTATTCCCATGACGATTGTCGACACCCCGCGTGAGACGGCCGTCACCGACGCGATCGCGTTGGTCGAACGGCATGCGGCGCACAACTACTCGCCGCTGCCGGTGGTGGCATCGAGCGCCGAGGGCGCCTGGATCACCGACGTCGACGGGCGGCGGTACCTGGACTGCCTGGCCGCGTACTCGGCGGTGAACTTCGGCCATCGCAACCCCGAGATCACCGCGACCGCGCACGCGCAGCTGGACACGCTCACGCTGGTGAGCCGTGCCTTCCATTCCGACAACCTCGGGCCGTTCTGCGCCGCCCTCGCCGGGTTGTGCGGAAAAGAGATGGTGCTGCCGATGAACTCGGGCGCCGAGGCCGTCGAGAGCGGTCTCAAGGTCGCGCGCAAGTGGGGCGCCGAGGTCAAGGGCGTCCCGCCCGGGCGGGCCAACGTCATCGTGGCGCACAACAACTTCCATGGCCGCACGATCAGCATCGTCAGCTTCTCCACGGATCCGTTGGCCCGCGACGGCTTCGGACCGTTCACCCCGGGGTTCCGCTCGGTGCCGTTCGGTGACGCCGCGGCCCTGGCGCGGGCGGTCGACGACGACACGGTGGCGGTGCTGTTGGAGCCGATCCAGGGTGAGGCGGGCATCATCGTCCCGCCCAACGACTACCTCCCGACCGTGCGCGCGCTGTGCAGCGAGCACAACGTGCTGATGATCGCCGACGAGATCCAGTCCGGGCTGGCGCGCACCGGCTACACGTTCGCCTGCGACCGGTGGGGCGTCGTGCCGGACGTCTACCTGCTGGGCAAGGCACTCGGCGGCGGCGTGGTCCCGCTGTCGGCGGTGGTCGCGGACCGCGACATCCTGGGCGTACTGCGCCCCGGTGAGCACGGTTCGACGTTCGGCGGCAACCCGATGGCCGCCGCGATCGGCAGCACGGTGGTTTCGATCCTGGCCCGCGGGGAATTCCAGGCCCGTTCGGCTGCATTGGGTGCGCACCTGCACGGGCGGCTGAGGGAACTCATCGGTGACGGCGTGCTGGCCGTGCGCGGTTTCGGCTTGTGGGCCGGGGTCGATGTCGATCCGTCGCTGGCCACCGGCAAGGAAATGAGCCTGCGGTTGGCCGACCGCGGCGTGTTGGTCAAGGACACGCACGCCTCGACGCTGCGGTTTGCTCCGCCGCTGGTGGTCACCGCCGGGGAGATCGACTGGGCGGTCCGTCAGTTAGCGTTGGTGTTGCGGGAGGCCGGCCCATAGCCAGCTGATTCAGCGACAGGAGGCGCACTTGGCAGCTACGTCGATCGGCCTGACGGAACAGATGCTGCGGCGGCGCCCGGTGGGCGGCGCGCGCGCGGCAAGCGGTGCCGCGGACGATCTCAAGCGCAGTATCGGCGTGTTCCAGCTGACCATGTTCGGCGTCGGGTCGACCGTCGGCACCGGCATCTTCTTCGTCATGTCGCAGGCCGTGCCGGAAGCGGGGCCGGCCGTGATCGTCTCCTTCCTGATCGCCGGGCTCGCGGCCGGGCTGGCGGCCATCTGCTACGCCGAATTGGCCTCGGCCGTCCCCGTTTCGGGTTCGTCATATTCGTACGCCTACACCACCATGGGCGAATTCGTCGCGGTCGGCGTCGCCGCCTGCCTGTTGCTGGAGTACGGCGTCTCCACCGCGGCGGTCGCCGTCAGCTGGAGCGGCTATCTCAACAAATTGCTGCGCAATGTCTTTGGCGCGCCGTTGCCGCACGCGTTGTCGGCCGCCCCCTGGGAGGCGCAACCGGGCTACGTGAATCTTCCGGCCATCGTCCTGATCGGGATGTGCGCGCTG
The DNA here is from genome assembly GCF_001053185.1 of Mycobacterium bohemicum DSM 44277. Lineage (GTDB taxonomy): Bacteria > Actinomycetota > Actinomycetes > Mycobacteriales > Mycobacteriaceae > Mycobacterium > Mycobacterium bohemicum. The sequence goes on from NZ_CSTD01000001.1 coordinate 147,688, forward strand.
CTGCTCATCCGCGGCGCCAGCGAGTCGGCCAAGGTCAACGCGATCATGGTGGTGATCAAACTCAGCGTCCTGCTGATGTTCGTGGTCATCGCCCTGACCGCCTTCGATGCCGATCACCTCAAAGGGTTTGCGCCCTTCGGGGTTTCGGGCGTCGGCTCGGCGGCCGGAACCATCTTCTTCTCCTACATCGGACTGGACGCGGTCTCGACGGCGGGCGACGAGGTGAAGGATCCGCAAAAGACCATGCCGCGGGCGATCATCGCGGCGCTGCTGACCGTCGCGACCGTGTACCTGCTCGTCGCGGTGGCCGCGCTGGGCTCCCAGCCGTGGCAAAACTTCGCCGGTCAGCAGGAGGCCGGGCTGGCCACCATCCTGGAGAACGTCACGCATGGGCGTTGGGCCAGCACGATTCTCGCCGCGGGGGCGGTGATTTCGATCTTCAGCGTCACGCTGGTCACCATGTATGGGCAGACCCGCATCCTGTTCGCGATGGGTCGCGACGGGCTGTTGCCCACCCGGTTCGCGGCCGTCAGCGCGAGGACGATGACCCCGGTGAACAACACGGCGATCGTCGCCGTCGTCACCGCGATCCTGGCCGCCGTGATACCGCTCGACAAGCTGGCGGACATGGTGTCGATCGGCACGCTCACCGCCTTCACCGTCGTCTCCCTCGGGGTGATCGTGTTGCGGGTGCGCCAGCCCGATCTGCCCCGGGGATTCAAGGTGCCCGGCTACCCCGTCACGCCGGTCCTTTCAGTGCTGGCATGCGGCTACATTCTCGCCAGCCTGCACTGGTACACCTGGATCGCCTTCAGCGGATGGGTCTCGGTCGCCTTGATCTACTACGTCGTCTGGGGCCGACATCACAGCGCGCTCAACGACTCTCCGGCCCGGGAGGCCCCGTGACCGTCGTCGTCGGATACCGGGCCGGCAACGTCGGCCTGTCGGGCCTGCACCTGGCTACGCGCATCGCGCGGACATTGCACACCTCGCTCACGGTGGCGACGATCGTGCCCAAGCCGTGGCTCCCGAACGTCGACCCCGAATACGAGCAGTGGGTGCAGGGCCTGGCGGCGGCATCCGCGAACGAGGCGGCACAGCATCTCCGCGATGTCACCGAGGGCGTCGACGTCATCTACGTCGACCGGGCGCACCGGTCGGTGTCGGGCGGGCTGCTCGAGCTCATCGACGAGCTCGAGGGCGAGATGCTGGTGCTGGGGGCGTTGCCCAGCGGCGGCCCCGGGCAGGTGGTGATCGGGTCGACCGCTGACTGGCTGCTGCACGCATCGCCCGTGCCGGTGGCGATCAGCCCCGCCGAATACCGTTCGGGCGCTGGACGATTGACGCGACTGACGTGCGCCTATTCGGCCACCTCGGACACGGTCGACGTCGTGCGGCGCTGCGTCGAGTTCGGGGAACGATTGGGCGTGCCGTTGCGGGTGATCACCTTCGCGGTCCGGGGTAGGACGATGTATCCGCCCGAGGTGGGTCTGCACGCCGAGGACGCGATCCTGCAGGCGTGGGCGTCGCAGGCCCGCGACATCCTCGCCGGCCTCAAGACCGACGACATCGTTGGCGATGAGGTTGAGCTGCAGGTGGTCACGGGCCGCAGCTGGAGGGAGGCGTTGGACCGGGCGGACTGGCAGGAGGGCGAGATCATGGCCCTGGGCACTCGGCCGCGCGGCGACATCAGCAGGGTGTTCCTGGGGTCGCGCAGCGGCAAGATCATCCGCGGGAGTCCCGTCCCGGCGCTGGTGTTGCCGGGCTAGCGTCTGTTTCGCCCTGTGCCAGCCGCCGAGCGTGAAACTGGTTTCACGTTGGGCGCCGAGCGTGAAGCCAGCTTCACGCTCGGGCCGGGAACCCTGCCGGGTTAGCGCAGGGCCGCGGCGTTGGCCGCGGCCTGGGCCTGCCTCAGCGTCGCTTCGACATCGCCTCTGCCCAGGAACATTTCGTCGAAATACGGTTGCAGCGCCGTCTCGCCCGCGGCGAACCCGGCACCGCCCGGGGCCGGGATGCGGGGGCCGTTCAGCACGGCGAAAAACGGCGTGACGTCGACGCCGCGGGATGCCCAGTAGCGGAAGTAGACCGGTTGAGCCGACAGCACCGCCGGGATGGCCGCGCCGTTGCGCCCCAGGTATTCGTTACCCTCGCGGCTGCCCATCCAGGCCAGCACCTGGCGCACCGCGCCTGGGTGCCGCGTCTTGGCGTTGCCGGCCGCGGCGATGCCGTTGGTGACGCTCACCCGGCCCACCGGTCCGGCGGGCATCATCGTCACGCCCCAGCGGAATCCGGCGTCGCGGGCCACGGGCGCCAGGCTGTAAGTACCGGACTGGAACAGCGCCATTCGGCCGGCCAGGAACTGGTTGCGGGAGAAGTCGCCGTTGTCGTTGGTGTCCGACGCGGGCGGAGCGACGTGGTCGGCGTTGATCAGGTTGACCAGGTACCGGAAGGCCTGCACCGCAGCGGGATTGTCGAAGGCGAACCTGTCGCCCTGCTGGAACACGCCCCCGGCCGACCCGATGTAGTTGAGGTAGATGCCCTGCGGATCGTTGGCGGCGTTGTAGCCCCACTGGCGGACGCGGCTGCCGTCGAAACCTCTGGTGTCCGCGCGGGTTCCGTTCTGGTCGACGGTGAGCCGGGCCAGCAGTGGGCGCAGGGTGTCGTCGGCGCCGGGGCTCCACCGCAGCCCGTCCAGCTCGTCGGGACCCACGCCCGCCGCGGCCAGCAGGTCGGCGTTGTAATACAGCGCGATTCCCGCGTCGGTCAACTGCGGTACCCCCCACAGCCCGCCGCCGCGGCTGAACTGGTTGACCACCGCGGCGTCCCAGTCGGAGGCGGCGCCGGTATCGACCTTCAGGAGCCGGCCGCTGTCGGCGTACCCGGCGAGGTAGGAGTTGGACAGCCAGAAAATGTCGTCGGCGCTGTCGCCGGCGACGTCGGTGCGCAGGGTGTTGAAGTATGTCGAGTACGCCACCAGGTTGATGTGCACCTCGATGTCCGGGTGGGCGCGGCTGAAGGCTGCGAACGACTGCCGGTAGGCGTCGGCGATCTGGTCGGCCCAGATGCGAACCGTGACGACGGTCTTGCCGCCGCGCGGCGTGTAGTTCATCAGCATCGCCGCGACCGCCAGCAGCACCGCGACGAGCGCGACCCCCGCGGCGACCAGCGTGGAAAACCGCGGCCTGCTCATGGACGGCGCCGAGAGTGCCGCAGCGGTCGCAAATCGGCCGGATTGACGGCCCCCACCGCGCCGTCGCCGCTCACTTGAGCCCCGAGACCAGGATCGAGGCGACGATGTGGCGCTGGAAGCCGACGAACAGCGCGACCAGCGGGACGATCGCGATCGTCGTCGCCGCCATCACCAGCGTCCACTGTGAGTTGAACCGCGATTGCAGATCGGCCGTCGCGACCGTGAGCACCCGCCACTTGTGGCCGCTGGTGATCACAAGAGGCCACATGAAGTTATTCCATTGCGAGACAACGGTGATCAGCGCCAGGGCGGCCAGCACCGGACGGCTGGAGGGGACGATGACGTGCACGATCACGTCCAGGGTGTTGGCGCCGTCGAGCCGGGCGGCGTTGATCAGGTCGTTCGGGATGAGGCGAAAGTGCTCGCGCAACAGGAAGATCGCGTAGGGGGAGCCGAACACGAAGGGCAGCACCAACGCCCAGAACGTGTTGCGCAGCCCGAGTTGGGCCATCATGAGGTACATCGGCACGACGGTCACGGTTGCCGGCACCATCAGGGTGGCGATGTAGACCCAGAACAGCGCGTCGCGCCCGGGAAACTCCAGGCGCGCGAACGCGTACGCGGCCAGCACGGAAAACGTCAGCTGGCCGACCAGGATCACCGCGGTCATCAGCGCGGTCACCGCCGCCGCCCGGCCGAAACCGGCGTCGGCGAGGTCGACGTAGTTGGAAAGCGTGGGCGGACGTGGCATCTGCAGCGGCGTGCCGGTGACGAACTGGTGCGCCGAGGTGAACGAGGTCAACAAGCCAAGGCAGAAGGGCGCCAACGTGATCAGCGCACCCAGCGCCAGCCCGGCGTAGAGCACGGCGTTGGAGACGCGGTTAGGTGAGGTCATAGCTGATCCGCCGCCGGAAATACAGGTGCTGGACGAACGTGACGCCGATCAGGATGACGAACAGCACCACCGCCATCACCGCTGCCCGGCCGATGGCCGCCGAGCCGAACGCCTCGGCGTAGATGCGGTGCGCCACCAGGTCGGTGCTGCCGCCCGGTCCGCCGCCGGTGAGCGCGTAGACCATGTCGAAAACCTGTGCGGTGCTGACGATTCCGGTCACCAGGACGAAGAACGTGGTCGGCCGCAGCATGGGCAGCGTGATGCGCCGGAACCGCTGCCAGGCGGTGGCGCCGTCGGTGCGGGCGGCGGCGTGGATGTCGTCGGGAATGGCCAGCAGGCCCGCCAGGAACGACAGCGACACGTAGCCGACGTTGGTCCACACGACGACGGCCGACACCAGCGGCAGCGCGAAGCTGGGGTCCGACAGCCAGTCGATGCGGTGGCCGAGCACGGTGCTGACCGCGCCGTCGGTGGGCGCCAGGATCCACCGCCACAGCACGGCGATCGCCAGCGGGGCGCAGATCCATGGCAGCACGTACAGGGTGCGAAACAGCCCCGTGCCCGGCAGCCGGCGCGCCAGCATCGACGCGGCCAGCAATCCCAGCACCGTCTGGGCCGGGACCACGATCGCCACGAACGCCGCGGTCACGACCAGCGAGTTGCCGAAGCCCGCATCGGCGAGCACCGAACGCCAGTTGGCCAGGCCCACGTAGTGCAGCGGGCCCAGCAGGTCCCACCGATACAAGCTGAGCCAGATCACGACCAGGATAGGCAGCAGCAAAAAGGCGAGGACGCCGAACAGGCTCGGTGCCAGCAGGGCGTAGGCCAGCGCCGGAGACCGGGGTTGTCTGCTGGAGGCGGCGCGGGCCATGGAGGTATTAAAGCGGTCGGCGACGGCCTGTCGATACGGTGGAGCGGTGACATCGAACCGGGGAATCGACCCCGACTTTCTGGGCCTGCCGCGCCATGAACTGGCCGACGCCGCCTTGTCCGCGGCCACCGCGGCCGGGGCCAGCTACGCCGACCTGCGGATTCACCGCCTGAGCTCCGAGACCATCCAGCTGCGTGACGGCGAACTGGAGACCTCGGTCGTCAGCCGGGAGGTCGGTATGGCTGTGCGGGTGATCGTCGACGGAACGTGGGGATTCGCCTCCCACGCGGAGTTGGCGCCGGCGGTCGCCGCGGAGACCGCTCGCCATGCGGTGCAGGTGGCGACCACGCTGGCGTCCCTCAACAACGAGCGTGTCGAGCTGGCGCCCGAGCCGGTCTACGCCGACGCGACCTGGGTGTCGGCCTACCGCATCGACCCGTTCGGCGTGTCGGCGGCCGACAAGATCGGGGTGCTGGAGGAGTACTCCGGGCGGCTGCTCGCTGCCGACGGCGTCGACCACGTGTCGGCCGGCCTGCACGCGGTCAAGGAGCAGACGTTCTACGCCGACACCTTCGGGTCGTCGATCACCCAGCAGCGGGTGCGGGTGTTGCCGTCGCTGGAGGCGGTGACCGTCGACGCGGCGGCCGGCTCGTTCGACTCGATGCGCACCCTGGCGCCGCCGATGGGGCGGGGCTGGGAGGCGCTGGCGGGCGACGAGGTGTGGAATTGGAGCGAGGAGCTCGCACAGCTGCCCGCGTTGCTGGCCGAAAAGGTCAAGGCGCCCAGCGTGACCCCCGGGCCGACCGACCTGGTGATCGATCCGAGCAACCTGTGGCTGACCATCCACGAATCCATCGGCCACGCAACGGAATACGACCGCGCGATCGGGTACGAGGCGGCCTACGCCGGGACGTCGTTCGCCACCCCCGACAAGCTGGGCACCATGCGCTACGGCTCGCCGGTGATGAACGTGACCGCCGACCGCACCGTCGAACACGGATTGGCCAGCGTCGGATACGACGACGAGGGCGTGGCCGCGCAGAGCTGGGACCTGGTGCGCGACGGGATGTTCGTCGGCTATCAGCTCGACCGGGTATTCGCGCTGCGCCTGGGGCAGCCGCGGTCCAACGGCTGCTCGTATGCCGATTCCGCGCATCACGTGCCGATCCAGCGGATGGCCAACGTGTCGCTGCAGCCCGCCGCCGAGGACATCAGCACCGACGCCCTCATCGCCCGCGTCCAGGACGGCATCTACATCGTCGGCGACAAGTCCTGGTCGATCGACATGCAGCGGTACAACTTTCAGTTCACCGGGCAGCGGTTCTTCCGGATCCGCAACGGCCGCCTCGACGGTCAGTTGCGCGACGTCGCGTATCAGGCCACCACCACCGACTTCTGGAATTCCATGGAGGCCGTGGGCGGCCCGTCGACTTGGCGGTTGGGCGGCGCGTTCAACTGCGGCAAGGCCCAGCCGGGCCAGATCGCCCCGGTCAGTCACGGCTGCCCGTCGGCGTTGTTCCGCGGTGTCAACGTGCTCAACACCCGGACCGAGGGCGGCCGATGATCACCCCGCAACACGTCGTCAACCTGGTGCTGGACGAGGCGACCAAGCTCGGCGGCGCCGAGGAGACCATGGTGCTGGTCACCGACTCCGTCCAGGCCACCTTGCGGTGGGCGGGCAATTCCATGACCACGAACGGGGTTTCGGTCAGCCGCAGCATCGCGGTGATCTCCGTCGTGCGCCGCGGCGAGAGCGCGCACATCGGCACGATGGTGTCCGCCGAAGTCGATCCGCGGGTGATTCCCGGGTTGGTGGCCGCGTCGCAGGAGGCGGCGCGGTCGGCGCCCGAGGCGGGCGACGCGGTGCCCCTGCTGGCGGATACGGGGGTGCCCGCCGATTGGGACGCGCCGGTGCCGGGCACCGGGCCGTTGGTGTTCGCCGATGTCGCCGACTCGTTGGGCCGCGGCTTCCGCGGCGCCGACCGACTGTACGGCTTTGCCCACCAGAGTGTTTCGACGACGTTCCTGGCGTCGTCGACCGGGCTGCGCCGGCGTTTCACGCAGCCCACCGGGGCGGTGGAGATCAACGCCAAGCGCGGCGAGGCCAGCGCGTGGGCGGGCATCGGCACCGCCGACTTCGTCGACGTGCCCACCGATTCGCTCCTCGAGGAGCTCTCGACGCGGCTCGATTGGGCCCAGCGGCGGGTGGATCTTCCGGCGGGGCGCTACGAGACGATCATGCCGCCGTCCACGGTGGCCGACATGATGATCTACATGGCCTGGTCGATGGCCGGCCGCGGCGCGGAGGAGGGGCGCACCGCGTTCTCCGCGCCCGGCGGCGGCACCCGGGTGGGGGAGCGGCTCACCGACTTGCCGCTGACGCTGTTCTCCGATCCGATGGCGCCCGGGCTGGCGTGCACGCCCTTCGTCGCGGCGAGCAGCTCGTCGGAGATGGTGTCGGTGTTCGACAACGGCCTGCAGATCGGCCAGGTGGAGTGGATCCGCGACGGCGTGATCAACGCGCTGGCCTATCCGCGCGCCACGGCGGCGAAGTTCGACGCCCCGGTGGCGGTGGCCGCCGACAACCTGGTGATGACCGGCGGATCCGCGACGCAGGCCGACCTGATCGCGAGCACCGAGCGCGGGCTGTTGCTGACCACCCTGTGGTACATCCGCGTCGTCGACCCCACCACGCTGTTGCTGACCGGCCTGACCCGCGACGGCGTCTACCTGGTCGAGGACGGCGAAGTGACCGCCGCGGTCAATAACTTCCGCTTCAACGAAAGCCCGTTGGACCTGCTGCGGCGGGCCAGCGAGGCCGGCGTCAGCGAGAAGACCCTGCCGCGGGAGTGGGGGGATTGGGCCACCCGGGCGGCCATGCCGTCGCTGCGGATACCGGACTTCCACATGTCGTCGGTGAGCCAGGCGCAATAGCCGATTGCCTTGGGGCCGGCCGGGTTCTAGCGTGTGAGGGATGCTGACGCGGTTGGTGGCGCTGTCGCCCGGTGACGGGCGCGTTTCTGCGCTGGTTCGACGGGTGTGCGCGCAGACGATGTCGTTGCCGCCCCTGCCCGCTCCCGTCGAGGTCGGTGAGCCCGCATCGGATGCCGAGGCCGTCATCGCCGAGTTCGCCGAACAGTTCAGCGCCGACGTCTCGGCCGTTACCGCCGAGCAGCGGTCCCGGCTGTGGCATTCCTTGGGCGACAACACCGTTGGCGCCGTGGTGCTGATGTACATCGCCGACTTCGTGCCCCGCGTTCGCGCGGGCCTGGAGGCGCTCGGCGTTGGGTCGGAGTATCTCGATTGGGTGAGCGGCCCCATCGCCTGGGACCACGCCACCGAGCCGTCGGATCTGGTGTTCAACGAGTTCCTGCCCGCGGTGGCGCGGATGCGGGATCTCGACCCCGTCACCTCGGAGTTGGTGCGGCTGCGCGGGGCGGCCCAGCACAACTGCCGGCTGTGCAAGTCGTTGCGCGAGGGCAACGCACTGGACGCCGGCGGGTCGGAGACCCTGTACCGCGACATCGAGCGTTTCGAGACGTCGACGTTGCTCGACGAGCGCGCCAAAGCAGCGCTGCGGTATGTGGATGGGTTAATTTGGACGCCTGCGCACCTCGTCGCCGATGATGTCGCCGAGGTGCGCTCGGGGTTCTCCGAGGCCCAAGCCGTTGAACTCACCCTCGACGTCATGCGCAACGCCAGCAACAAGATCGCCGTGGCGCTCGGCGCCGACGCCCCGCGCGTCGAGGACGGCACCGAGCGTTACCTGATCGGCGCCGACGGCCAGGTGGTGTACAGCTGAGCCGCCGATAGGATCGGGCGGTGGCTTTCAGACGATTCAGTGCCTCGCGTGGCCGGCGTTTGCGCTGGGACGAGGCCCTGTTGGAGCGCGCGGCCACCAGCCGCCTCGGCTATATTCTCGGATCTCAGCTAGCGCCGCGCGTCGACAAACTGCTGATACCCCGGACAAACGGCCGGCTGAGCTCGATGGGGGTCAACAAGGTCGGGCTGGTCACGACGACCGGCGCGAAGTCGGGTCAGCCGCGCACCCAGCCGTTGACGTTGCTCGACGGCGGCGACGGGTTGCTCGCCATCGGATCCAACTACGGCCGCGAGAAGCACCCCTCCTGGAGCGCGAACCTGCTGGCCCATCCCGAATGCACGGTCGAATTGGGCGGGCCACCAAGGCCGTATCGCGCGGAGTTGCTCACCGGTGACGAGCGCGAGGCCGCGTGGGCCACGGCCGTCGACGTCTTCACCGGCTACGAGAACTACCGGAAGCGGTGTGCGCCGCGGCAGATCAGGATCTTCCGGCTGCGCCCCGCGGCAGGGGAAAGCTGAACCGCCGGTAGTTGGGCCCCGGCTACAGACCGGGAATCCCCGGCAGGCCCGGCAGCGGGATGTGCGGGAGGGGAATGGCCGGCGGTCCGACGGGAATCGGGGGACGCGGCGCGGGGATCGGCGGCCCGGCCGGAATCGGTGGCCGCAGCGCGGGGATCGGCGGTCCCGCGGGTGCGGGCGCCGGCGCCTTCAACGGTGCGGCCGGCGCCCTCGCCGGTATGGCTCGCGCTGGCGCCGGCGGAGGCGGCGCCGGTGTGGCGGGCGCGACGACGCTGGCGCCGATCTGCGGTCGCGTGTCGACGTGCGGCCGGATGGCGACCGCCAGCGACAGGACGAGGGCCACCACGCCGCCGACGAACAGCGCCATTACGCTCATCGCCGCGAGAAACGGCCTGGTGGTCCGCGGTTCCTCGGGCGCGGTAGCCAGGTCACCGGCGCCGGCGACGAAAGCGCCGGTATCGGCCGCCTGGACGGTCGTGGCGGCGGCGGCATCCTCGTCCGGGTCGGCGCTGTAGGCGAGGGCCGCCCCGCCCTCGATGCCGGAAACCTCCATGAGCGCGAGGGCCGCGGCGTGCGGGTTCACCGCGCCGGTGCCCGGGTCCTGCGCATACGCGATCGCGGCGGTCGACGACGAGAACAACGGCGGATGCGCCGACGCCAGCGCCGCCCCCCGGGCCAACGCGAGTTCGGGCTCCTCCGGTGTGCTGACCACCAGCGGGGTGGCCGCCTGCAGCTGACCCCTGATGGCCGCGATGTCGACCCCGTCCGAGCCGACGACGAACAAACCGTCCGGCCGCGGTTCCAGTGCCGCGGCATCGGCGGCCATCGCGGTCAACGCGGCCACCGCGTCGTATTCGTCATCGGGAAGCGCTTGGCGGCGCACATCGGCAACCGAACCGTCCGCCGTGTCGACGACAGCCATCGTGGCGGAGTATGGCTCGACCAGCAGCAGAGCGGTGTGGGCGTAGTGGGTCGTGTCGCCCACCGACTGGGCCAGCGCGGCCGCGGCCAGGAAGGCCGACACCAGCATGACTTTCTCGACCTTTTGGCCGGCCAGTAAGTCGCGCAAGGCCGCGGCCTCCGCGGGTTCGGTCCAGGTCACCCCGATCGAGGAGAGCCGGCAACCGCTGTCGACCGCGCCCTCCCGGGTACCCAGGATCGCCGAGACGACCTGCCCGGGCGCGGTCGACGTCGCCGAACTTTGGGCCGCGGGCACCTCGAACGTGTCGGTGTCGACCGTGACGCCCGCGCCGTGTTCGCCCTCGACCAGGACCATGCGGACCATCGTGGGCGTCATCGACACACCAAGTACGGTTTCCACCGCCCCTCCCCAGCTGGTCTACGAAAATCTCCGCCCCATATGCAGCCTAGCTCGCGGGTCGCGTACCAAAATGTCGGTGATCCCGCGGCGTCCGCCGACAAGTCGTGCCGTGCGAGCTGCCGGTATCCGCGCCCACGCCACCCCGGGCCTTCGGCTACCGTTTCCTACGGAATTGGATCGGGGGCGGTAGCTCAGTTGGTTAGAGCCGCGGACTCATAATCCGTTGGTCGCGGGTTCGAGCCCCGCCCGCCCCACTTCAGAGGGGCTGTATGACGTCGGGTGATGGTTGACATTTCTACTTCGGGTGATGCCTGACGTTGTTTCGGCTGATGCTTGACAGTTACTTCGGCTGATCCTTGACACTCCCTGGATGAGGGAGTTGAGCGTGGCTGAGCAGAGGTATCAGGCCGGGTTAGCGGTGATTAGCGACGGGTTGTCGATATCGCAGATCGTCGAGAAGGTGTGTGTGTGGCGCCACACGGTGCACGCGTGGTTGGCCCGCTATGAGGTGTGAAGAACTCCGTTGCTCTGGAGCACTTGCGCCTCCTCAACTCCACTGCGTCCGCGACGGCGAATCCGACGGCCGCCACGACGTCGGGCACCGTGCACAGCCCTGCTCTGGTGGTGACGCGACGTGCCCCCGAAACGCCTTGTGGTGCAACGTCATCAGTTGCTGTAGACGCGGTCGGGGCGGATAAGCACCGCTGCCCGGCGCTGCTCGGCCATCACGCGGTCGTATTCGTCCCAGTCGTCGTGTTCGCCGCCGGCTGCGGTGAAAATCGCTCGGAGCAAAAGCCGCAGCCCTTCGGCGTCCAGCCAGGGTTGGGGGTCGTCGGGTCCGGCGAGCTCGGTGCGCCCTTCGACCGCCGCCCATTGCCAACCGTTGCGGAAGGTGGCCGTGACTTGGGGTCGAGCCCGCAGGTTCGCCAGCTTGACAGGGCCTGACGCGACGAAGGCCAAGATGGTCTCGCCGGTCGCGGGATGGGCCAGGACGCCGGCGTTGACCAGCGATGACTGGATGGTGCCGTTGGTTCGCAATGTCGACACCACCACCAGGCCTTGCTCGAGGCTGGACAGGGATGCAGCTTCTTGAACGGTGATGGTAGTGGGGCCTGTCATGACAACCCACTTTCAGTGGGGTCAGACAACGCGCCATCCGTACCGACGGCGCGGGGTGACGGTTCTTGGTGTGAGCGTGGCTTCTTGGTGAAGCGATGAATGGCTTCGTCGGCATGCTGTTGTATTGCGGGGTCACAGAAGTCGGCGACGATCTCCGACTGATCCACTAGGGGCCCGGTGACCGCGCCCGGTCGGCTGGCATAGAACACGCCGCTGCGCAACTGTTCGTCGGTGACTCCGTCGACCAGCCGCTGCGCGCCCTTCTCCAACTGATGTCCGACCCCCAGCGCAGGAAGGACGTAGGGCAATAGAAGATGATTCATCACGGCCCGAGTGACGGGGCCCATGTCGCGCAATGCTTCGGTCCCCGCGGTGTTGCCGGGGCTCACGGTGAGCAGCCGCAGGTCGGGATGCTTTCGCGCCAGCGCTGACATCCACAACGCACCAAGGTATTTCACCTGCCCGTAAGCGAGGAACGTGTTGAATTTGTGCTGCTTGAAGAACGAACCGTCGATGACGCTGGCGAACTCCTCCACCGAGTGGTTCGCGAACGTGGGCCGCGGCATCCGCATCATGCGAACACCGCGCGCGGCTTCGCTGCCCACGAGGACCGCGGTGTTCGTCAGTGCCCCAGCGGCGAGGAGATTCTCAAGCAGTACGACGTGGCCCAGTACGTTGGAACCGAAGACATGCGTGACGCCATCAGCGGTGAGCGCCAGCGGTGTGGGGCCGCCGGTGCCGCCGGCATTCATGACGACCGAATGCAGTTCGCCATCTAACGTGCTCAGCGCTGATCTCACCGAGTCCAAGTCGGTGAGGTCCATTCGAACGACCGTGAAGATGGACCTGCCGGTGAGCCGCTCCAGCTCGGCGGCCGCGGACCGTCCGCTGTCCGTGTTGCGACACGCCAGATAGATCCTGTCGAAATCGCCGGCAAGAGCGAGCTGGCGGGCCACCTCCTTGCCGAGCCCCACATTGGCACCGGTGATCAGAACCGCCTTGGACGCCTTCGCAGCCATGTTGTTGCTTCCTCTCGACAAAAATGTATCGTTCGCTACAGTCTTATGGTGATGATGCGGCATGTCAACCCCTGGATAGCCTGTGCCCGAGAGCTGCACTGCACGCTTCATGTTCTTCGAAGTTATGGGACTAGAGCAGGTCTCGGAGTCACTCGACAACACCACGTCACAGCGCACTGGCGAGCAGCGCTGATGTATCCGCTCCATAAAATATCGGATATTGTGTAGTGACAAATACATAAATCGTGCGGTGTGGACGGTACACTGGCCTGCAGGTTGCCTCGGACGGGTTGGCACAGAACACGTGAGCTAGTCCGGCGTCCTATCTCGATCAGCACGGGCACCACGCACGGGAGCGCGGGGTAGCGCCAGACGAATCGGAAAGGGGGATCAGGTAGCGGGGTCCGCGGCGGCGGATCTCGCCGGACCTGGCCAAAAGTGATGGCAGCGAACGAATCGGTCACCGAGCCGCAACGGCTGACCCCCAAGGGGCGGGCCACGCGGGATCGGATCGTGGCAACAGCAGCGCAACTGATGTATGACCACGGTGTCGCCGGCACGAGTCTGGGCGACGTCCAGAAGGCGGCGGGCGTTGGCGCTTCGCAGGTGTATCACTACTTCGAGGACAAGGAATCCCTGATCAGGGCCGTTATCGCGTACCGCATCCACGCTCTGCTGACAACGCTCGGCGGGCTGGACAGCATGGAGGGGTTGCGGGCCTGGAGAGACTTGCTCGTCGGCACGCTTGGCCAGCGGAACTGTGCGGGCGGCTGCCCGGTCGGGTCGCTGGTCGGGGAGCTGGCCGAGCCCTTCCCGGAGTGTCGAGCCGACCTCGCCGATGGATTCGACCAATGGGAAACGGCGATCCGCGTAGGCCTACAGGCCATGTACGACCGGGGCGATCTGCGCCGCAAGGCCCGCCCCGACCGCCTGGCGACCGCGCTGTTGGCTGCGGTCGAAGGCGGCATCATGCTTGCGCAGGTGCGCCGCGACCCCGCGCCTCTGGAAACGGCACTCGATGAGGTGCTCGATCGCATCGAGGACCTCAGGCCCCGACGCGCGCCGGCCCGTCAGTAAGAGGGCAACACTGCCCCTCCCGTCACGCCATGTAGCGCGCGCCACCGGCGCGGACTCCTTCTCAGGAGTTTTCCTCGTCCGTCAGCATGGGTACTCGTCCGAGCGCGATGACAGAAAAGTCCCACCGGAGCACGGACGACATCGACCCTTGTGTGCGTGTTTACGGGACGCGGGTCCACAACCTGCGAGGTGTCGACGTCGCAGCGCCCCGCGACGCGCTAGTGGCGTTCACCGGGATCTCCGGATCCGGCAAATCGTCGTTGGCCTTCGGGACCATCTATGCCGAGGCCCAGCGCCGCTACTTCGAATCGGTCGCCCCCTACGCCCGTCGCTTGCTGCTGCCGGCCGGCGCGCCGAAGGTAGATGACATCACCGGGCTACCGCCAGCCGTCGCATTGCAGCAACGCCGCGGTTCGGCGACGTCGCGGTCGACGGTCGGCACCGTCACCACCCTGTCGAACCTGCTGAGGATGCTCTTCTCCCGCGCCGGAAGCTACCCGCCGGGGGCTACCGAAAGGCTCGACTCCGATGCGTTCTCCCCGAACACCGCGGTCGGGGCGTGCCCCGAATGCCACGGGCTCGGGCGGATCCACCGGGTGACCGAAGAGACGCTGGTGCCAGACCCGTCGCTGACCATTCGCGAAGGCGCAGTCGCAGCATGGCCGGGAGCCTGGCAGGGGCAGAACCTACGCGACATCCTGATCACGCTCGGCTACGACATCGACAAGCCATGGCGGAAACTTCCTAAGCGGCAACGCAACTGGATCCTGTTCACCGATGATCAGCCAACAGTCGAAATCGATCCGAGTCGGCATCCGGTGCAGGCGGATTATTACTACAACGGGACGTTCTCCAGTGCCGAACGCCACGTCCGCCACACGTTGGCCAACTCCCACAGCGCGATGATGCGTCGCCGTGTACTGCAATTCGTCGATACCGTCCCATGTCCGGTATGCGACGGTTCCGGGCTGCGGCCGGAGGCCCTGCAGGTGACATTCGCCGGGCGCACCATCGCCGACTATGTGGGGATGCCGTTGGCCGACCTTGCTGACACGTTGCGCCCAACGGCTTCTCGGACCGATGCCGCCGCCGCGTACGAGTCCACGGAATCCGGCGAGTTGACGGAAGTGGCGACGATGATCGCCGCCGACCTCGTCGCACGCCTGCAGGTACTCATCGATCTCGGCCTCGGCTATCTGACGCTGAGTCGCCGCACTCCGACAGTGTCACCCGGCGAATTGCAGCGGCTGCGGCTGGCCACCCAGCTTCGCGCCGGCTTGTTCGGCGTCCTTTACGTGCTCGACGAGCCGTCGGCCGGGCTGCACCCCGCCGACGCCGAACCGCTACTCGACGTCCTCGATCGCCTGCGGCGGGCGGGCAATTCGTTGTTTGTGGTCGAGCACGACATGGACGTGGTCCGTCGCGCCGATTGGGTCGTCGACGTCGGCCCCGGGGCGGGGGAGCTTGGCGGGAACGTGCTCTACAGCGGCCCGGTGCCGGGTCTCGCCGATATCGAGGAGTCGGTCACTCGCAGCTACCTTTTCGGGGGAGCCCGGCCGCCGACTCGTCATCCGCGCGCGCGGTCCGGGCAGCTGCGGTTGCGCGGGATTTGCTTTCACAATTTGCGGGACCTCGACGTGGACCTGCCGCTCGGTGTGTACACCGCTGTCACCGGAGTGTCCGGTTCAGGCAAGTCGACGCTCGTCGTCAAGGTCCTCGGCGATGTCGTGAACAGCCATCTCGGCACGGCACGCGCGGCCGAGCTGGCCGTCTCTGATGACGACGAAACTGAATCCGAGATTGTCGATCTCGATCATGACGCGAGCGTGGGTGTGACGGCCGAGGGGGTCGAGGAGATCAATCGGCTGGTGTCTGTTGACCAGCGCCCGATCGGACGCACGCCGCGCTCGACGCTGGCGACGTACACCGGCTTGTTTGACGCCGTGCGCCGCGAGTTCGCCGCGACCCCGAAGGCGCGTCGTCGCGGTTGGACCGCGGGGAGGTTTTCGTTCAACGTGGCCGAGGGTCGGTGCCCCACCTGTCAGGGGGAGGGGTTCGTGTCGGTCGAATTGTTATTCCTGCCAGGCACATACGCCACATGCCCGGCGTGTCAAGGTGCGCGCTACTCCGACGAGACACTCGAGGTGCGCTATCGCGGTAGGACGATCGCCGACGTGCTCGCGATGACCGTCGATGAGGCCTCGGAGTTTCTTGCCGACGTCACCAGCGCTTCGCGGAGTCTGACCACGCTGCGAGAGGTGGGACTGGGCTATCTCCGTCTCGGACAGCCCGCGACCGAGCTGTCCGGCGGCGAGGCGCAGCGGATCAAGCTCGCCTCAGAATTGCAGCGGCCTCGGCGAGGACACACCCTCTACGTCCTCGACGAGCCGACCACCGGGCTTCATCCCGCCGACGTGGATCTGCTGGATCGCCAATTGCACAGCCTGGTCGACGCGGGCAATACCGTAGTGGTGGCCGACCACGACATGCGCATGGTCGCAGGCGCCGACTGGGTGATCGATCTGGGACCGGGCGCTGGCAGCAACGGCGGTCAGGTGGTTGCGGCGGGGCCGCCGAAGAAGGTGGCAGGTGCAAGACACAGTCGCACGGCGCCGTACCTGGCGAAGCGGTTGGCGCCGTCTGTTACTCCGTGAACAAGTTGTCGTTCTTGACCAACCACTCGCGCTTCTTGTCGGACGCGCGCCCAGCTGCGCCATCCACCAGGTCTGTCCAGGTATCTGAGTTGCTTTGAGAGCAAACTAAGTTGGAACCGGCTCACCAATTGTGGCCACCGCACTGCGTTGCGGATGCCGGCTTCGGTGGTGATCAGTTCTTCACGGCGCCGTATCCGGGGCTCATCCCAAACAGTCCATGCGCCACGAATGACATTGGCGCACAGCGGCACTCGGCGCTGGCTACTGGCCACGGGTGAACGAATGGTGCGGCGTCGAAGCCGCGCCAGTGTCAATCCGTTGCCTGAGGGGCTCCCATCTCCTCGAGGCTGGCCAGGGCAATTCGTGTGCTTGTCTCGTGTTTGGACAGGGGCCGCATGTGGTCCCATCCCTCGATCACCAGCGTCGGACCCTGGTCTTGGCCGCGGAACTCCTCCAGGAAATAACGGAGCGATTCACCTGTGGTGTGGTCGACGAGAGGCACGCGCGAACTCAAGTGGAGATGTACCGCCCGTGTATCGTCCGGAAGCTGCCCGAGCTCCCGAATCACGTGGAATAGGTTGAAGCACACCAGCGGCCCATCCAAGTACAAGTGGTAGGTGCCGCCATCGAATTCCCGTTCAGACACCGGGTTGCGGAACAGACTCAGGAAACGGGAGGCAAGATTCGGTTTGGCGGATTGCGAGCCGTTGCGCAGGCTGTGCCAAAGGCCCACCAACCACAGGTTCAGTAGCAGTTCCAAGACGATGCCCGCGGCGATACCCATGAGCAGGTCCGTCGTCAACGTCACGAGCAGTGTGGTGGTGAAGACGACGAACTGCTCGATCCCGACCTGCGCGACCCGGCGCCAAAGCGCGGGCTTGCACAGGTTGTAGCCGATGAAGACCAGGATGGCGGCTAGCACCGTCAACGGGACCATGTCGATGAGGTCGCGGCCGAGCAGCAGGAACGTCAGCAGGAAGCAGGCGTTGTAGAAGTTGGCCCACTGGGTTCGGCCGCCTCCCAGAACGTTCGCCGTGGTCTTGACCATGCCGGGGATGATGGTCAGGCCACCGAGCATGCTCGATGCGACGTTGGAAACACCCATGGCCAGCAAGGTCCGGTCCGGGTCGGACCGGCGGCGATAGGGGTCGATTTTGTCCGCTGCCGCGATGGTTGCCAGGGACTCGGTCCCGTCGATCAAGACCAGGGTGACCACCAGGTAGGCGAGGGGGATCCACAGGGTGGCGTGGGCGAACACCTCGCCGAAGCGGGGGAAGACGACCCCGTGCAGCAGCGAACCGGGCACGTTGATCAAGTACTGCTTGTCCAGCTTCAGGATTAATGTGCCGACGAACGTGCCGGCGACGAACACCCAAACCGGAGGCGGGAGGATCTTCAGCATCCGCCCGGGCAGGGCCGACAGCACGAACAGCACCGCCAGGCAACCGATTCCGAGGTCGAAGACCTGTTGGTTCATCGACTCGACGTGGCGCGGCACTTCGCCGAGGATGGCCCAGAATTCGTGGGCCTCGAATTTCACTCCCATGAATAGTGGGATCTGCTTGGCGATGATCATCAGGCCGATCGCGGCCAGCATGCCCTGGATGGCCGCGGCGGGGAAGATTGCGCTCAGGCGCGCCACCTTCAGCTTGGCAAGGATCACTTGCAAGATGCCCGCGATGGCGATGGCCACCAGAACCAGGGGGTATCCCACCGTGAGCAACTCGGATTTCGAGGTGCCTCCGCCCAGGCGGATGGCTCCCAGTGTGACCATGCCAGCGAATAGGGCCGGCGCCAGTCCCGCGGCCGGGCCGCTGATGGTGACGTACGAGCCGCCCAGGAGCGGCAGGATGAAACCGGCGATGATCGCCGACGTGATCCCGCAGATCGCCGGCGCGCCCGAGGTGATCGCGATTCCCATCGAGAACGGTATCGAGATCATGGCCACCGCGAGACCCGAGCGAAGGTCATAGCGCCAATGTTTGAGCCCGGCCAGGCCATTGCGAGGCTTCTCGGTCGGAACGGTCAGATTCTCTTGCATGGGTGAGCTCTTTCAACAGCGGCTTGACACGGTGGGGAGAAGTGCCGCGAGAATTCGTGCAGCATTCAGCCGACTCCATGACGGAATGATGGAAATGAGTGGGTGGGAACGGACTATCGCGTGACAGTCGTTACGGTGGCGTGTTCCGATTCCCCGCGATCGCCGTGAAAGCCGCGCTGCAAATGCGGACGTAGAATTACGGGGTCGCCAGAGTGACTAATCCCGCGCTGGACCGCGGTGGCACCAGCCAGATGAACATCGCGCCCGTCACGATGGCCGTTGCCCGCCCGGCGGTCTGCGCAATCTCTCGCCCGGACCTTGGCGGCGCCCCCGAATGCCCCGCGAGCGCGGCAGTTACGACCGCGAATCGCGATCCCGCCGACCACACCAGCTGGCATGCGTAACTCCCACCTGTCGGCGCCTGGCCAGCCCGGGGCTGGAAGCCATCAGCATCCCCCGGGTGGCATTGTCCCGGACCCGGGTGAGTGGAGGGGGCGTGGTCGCCGCATTCACAGCAGACTGTAAGCGATGTTCACAGCGAACTTTAAGCAACCAGCGACGTCCGGGACCAGCTGTCGATGCTGACGCGCTTGGGGACTCCAGTCACCGCTCCGCGCGCCGTCACCCGCGCTCGTTCGACGCCGCGACCGCAGATCAGCCTAATTGGAATTGTCGGTCCACTTTTTTCGCCGCATGATGGCCGAGTCGTCAATCACTCTGGAAGGATGATCTCGATGCCGCGCCTCAACAGTGGCCGGCCGTTCTCCCGCTGGAACCTCCCGGCGTCGGCGGTTGCACGAACAGCCCGTTGAACTATCACGGTCCGCGGTGCATTCCGACTTCGTCGCGATAACCGGCTTCGGCCGGGGAAAGTGGCGCGTATATCTGCCAGGCGGCAGTCCGAGTCAGGGCTGACACGATGAGAGGAACTTATGATGCAGGTAGAAGATGACAAGGTCTTGAGATTAAACTCGATCTTCCTGGGCGTGTTCATGTTCTTGTTCGGGTTCTTGAAGTATTTTGAACCATTTCGCACGATGTTCGATACCCAGATAACCCAGAGCGGCCTGCCGCGACTGAGCATTCCGATGGGTAAAATCGGAGAGATGGCCATCGGCCTGGGTCTGCTTTTGCCGGCCTGCTTCAGGCAGAAGTTCTCGAATTTTCATGGCCCGGTTGTGTTCGTTGCCTCAGCCGGGCTCGTCGTCAACATGGGGATTGCGACCTACGTGCACCTGCAGCCGGAAGTGCCGGCAAAGGTGCTACCCCTAGGGATAAAGCCCCCGTTCATTCCACTGTTCGTCATGTTCTTGGCGGCAGTGAATCTCTATCGACTCTATCGAGACCGTAGCGACCAACGCTGAGACGGTCCGACGCGCACCGAGCAGCAAATCCTGCCCGCGCACAGTCCGCAGCGCACCCGATAGCAGCCAGCCGATCAACAGTCGAACACGCTGCGCCCGAACGGATTACCCTGCTGCGCGGGAGTAACCATCAACTGCCGTCAGTTGCACAAAGGAGCACGTGGGACCCGCTCGTATCTCGCCCGCCCACCGATCACCCCATTGAACAGGCCGTCACCGAAAAGCCGGATTCAGTTCCCGGCGACGGCCTGCACCAGCATGGTCGCGGAAGGGCTTGACAACACCCAGTTACCGTTCTGATTAACGAACATGAGGGGCTTCGTAACCGGGGCACTCAGCTTCGGACCCGAGACGGCCACATCGGACATGACCGTGGTCGGACCGTTCTGCTGGATGTTGGAGACGACAAACGACAACGGCAGCTGCCCGTTCCGGTAGGCCACTCGCAGCTCGTGATCCATCTGGTGGCCCTCGCCTGACCCGATGCCGCCCTCGACCAGACCATCTTTGGTCCAATACGACACGCCGGGATTGGACAGGTTATTGAGGATATCGGTCAATTGGCCAGGGGTCGGCAGGAGCATTGTCGACGCGGGTTGCGGGTCCTGCGGTAGGGGAGCGCCCACGGAGGCCAGTTGAACCTGAGGGGGGCCCGCAGGTGCAATGCCCGATGCGCTGGATATCAGCCCGGCGGCGCCACCGCCAACGACGGCCAGTGCCGCCGCGCTGACGGCAACCGATTTCATGGATTTCATGGCTCTCCCTGTTGTGCGCATCCACGCGCGGGGCTGTTCCCCGCATCGTGCTGCCGACACTTGTACTGGGCACATCGTGCCTCAATGTGGGGGCCCAAACCTGCTCTGCATCAATCGGTATCAACCTGTTAGCAAACTGTGGCGTCGATCCTCATCGCCGACTCATGACGAAACTCGCCGCTGTACTGGGCTCGGACAGTTGAAGGTTGAGGCTTACCGCCCGGTCTGGTCGACAACCAGTTCGCCGTGCATCGACGGCTGATCTGCGGAGTGATACGGGTAGGTGCCGGGCTTGTCGGGACCGATGAACACCGTTTCGCTGCGGGGCGCCACGTGCACGTCGAACAGGCCCGGGGCATCCGACGTGACGGTGTGTTCGACGTCGTCTCTGTTGAGCACCCTGACTTGCGTTGCCGGCGGTACGTTTAGGTGGGAGAAGGTGTTGTTTTCAATCGTGATGGCGAACGGGGACACCAGGAGCGACGGCTGGCTCGTCGCCCCTGTCTGCTTTGGCGCCGCCGCCTGATGGCCCCCGCCGCATCCCGCGACAAAGCACACCAAGGCGAGGACCGCGACTGCGCGGAGCGTCGCCCCCACACTCCCGAACCCCGGGCCACCGATTGGCCGAGTGATGCCGCGGGCGCGGCCGGGTCGATCGGACTTCCTCATCACGCCTCCCGAGCGCTGCGCTGTGGTCAAGGTCTGCGGCCCCCAAAGCGGGTCTCAACCTGGCATACCCGGGCGCGACCACATGTAACGCGGTGTATCCGTTGCGGCATGGCCACTCCGCGAAACTTTTGCACAACCTCCGTGTGCTTCCGCGCTAACCGCGGCCGGCCATTACGTCCAGAAATCGTTCATGGGTTGGGCGTACATGTCGTTATCCGTGAGCGGGGCCAAGGCTCCCGGCGTCGGACTCAAGGCGTCTTCAATAGTGGCCATCAGGCTGTACTCGTCGTAGTAGCTGTTGGTGACGAAGTGGCCGGATTGCATCCCCCCGGTCACGGCTCCCTGGTTCGGGATGACGATCATCGGAACGTTGTTGCCCTGGTTGCCGATGCCCAGTGACAGGTTGTTGTAGTCCTCGTCCCACGTGATGATGATCACGTCTTTCTCCGTCGGGTCAGTCCAGGTAGGCGAACTCTCAATGGTCGACACCTGTTGCTGGACGAACTGGTCTCCGGCGGAAACGTTGTATTGATGCGTGGTGAGTTGGCTGCCAACGAAATTGGCGATGGCGGTGGGCGAATTGATCGGGCCCTCCATGTTGTTCGCTTCGTTGGCGGCCAGCCACGCGAATTGCGGTGCGGTGCTCGGGTTTTGGAGATCGGTGCTCAGTTGACTGAGGGGGAGAAGATGCGTCTGCAGGTAGGCGGGGCTGTTGTTGTAGACGTAGCTGAAATTCGCGAAAGGCAATTGGTCGACGGCGTAGTCGCCCGACGACACGATGTCGCCCGGGTAGGGCATGCTCTGCGCGTAGCCGGCCCAACTCACGCCATTCTGATCCATTTCTTGCATGAGGCTCGGCGCGTTGATGGAGTTCGGGGACGGGTTGTAGTCGATGCCGAAGTCCGACCCTCCCATGATCCGGAAATAGTTGGGGTCGCTGGGGTGGCCCAGCGCGTAGTAATTACTCGCGTATCCGTAGCTGTTGATCAGGGAGTTGATATACGGCGCGTTGGGGCTGCCGAGAATGTCACCGACGCCGTGGTTCTCCATGTAGATGAGGAACACGTGATCGAGCTGGCCCACGTTGGACACCGGTGGGGTGAGCGGCGCCGCGGTGAGGCTTGGATCGCCGACGGTGAACGACAGGTTGTCGACGTAGGCGTTGTTGTAGTTGCCCAGAACAGGGTCGTGGTCGGCGAACGTCGCCGTGACCACCGCCGAGGTGGTGCCCACCGGGATCGTTCCGGAGATGTCGCGTGCCTGAAACCCGGTGACGCCCAAGCGATCCAGCGAGGTGACCGGCCCCAGCGAGCCGGTGCCCAGAACGGATCCTCCGGAGCTCAGGAAGGTGACCTGCACCGAAGTGGAGGACGGGTCCAAGAGATAGCCGCCAAGCATGCCGCTCAGCGTGTAAGGCGTTGTGCCCGTGTTGATCTGGCCGGATGCGGCAAGGAGGTTGACGGTTTGGCTGATGCTGGAGGTGGCCACGGGCCCGCCGCCCGCGAAATTGTTGCCGCCGCCCGGGGGCGCGGTGCCGGGGAAGCTGAGGAAGCCGGGCAGGTCCGGGATCGAAAAGGGCCCCGGATAGCCGCGCGCGGTGCCATAGGCGATCACGGTCGGGGTGCCGGTCACCGTCCAGCCCGGAATGGTCACCGAGCTGTAGCCGGACCCGGACGGGTCGGCGATTTCGAACCCCGGGTTCACCAGCAGGTTCTGGCTCATCGGCAATCCGGGGATCCCGTTGCTGCCGAGCAGCAGCCCGCCGGTCCCCACGGTTCCCGGGCCACCCAGCAGCGCGAGGCTGGCGGCGTTGCCGCCGTTGCCGCCGTTGCCGCCGCGCCGTCGCCGACCAGCCACCCCCCGGCGCCCCCGTCGGCCCCGGTCCCGGGCGCGCCGTTGGTTCCGTTGCCGATCAGCGGTCGTCCGGTCAGCGCCAGCGAGGGCCCGTTGACCTCGGCCAGCAGGCTCTGCTCCAGGTTCTGCAGCTGCGGGGTTTCCAGCAGCGTCTGCAGCAACGATCCGTTCGCGGCCTCCGCGGCCGCGTACGTGCCCGCCCCGGCGCCGAGCGTCCGCACGAATTGCTGCTGAAAGGCCGACGCCTGGGCGCCGAGCTCCTGATACGTCTGCGCATAGGTGCCGAACAGCCGCGCGATCGCCGCCGACACCTCGTCGGCGGCCGCCGCGGCGATGTCGGTGGTCGCCGGCGCCCAAGACGCCGTCGCCTGGCTGATCGCCTCCCCGATTCCACTCAGATCCGCCGAGGCTGCGGCCAAAGCCTCAGGTGCTGCGAACAGGGAAGTTGACATCGACAGCTCCCATCGACGGGCGACCGGAACCGCTAACTGTATTCACCGGATCGAGGAATCGGAAGGCCGACATGCACGCCGTTACAGCGCTCCCCGGATGGCGCCGGTTCGGGCTGCGCCGGCCTCGCTCGGGGCCAGGTCACCATGCTTCTGATTACCGGACAAGCATCTCGAACGAGCGGCGCGAACTGTTGACGACGAAGCGGTTGAGCAAACGGCTATCGGAGGTGCAATTCAGCGTGCAAGCGATCGTCGCAAGTGACCGCGCATCCTTGCGCCGTTATCCGCCGACATCGACCACACGGTGGCCGCGGCGTTGCCGATTTCCGGACTGACCGCGCGGCAGGGGCTTATTCGACGTGCTCGGCGGCGAAATCCTCAGGCGCTCCGCGTCCTTGGTGCGTTCCGGCGGTGCGCTGGTAACCATCGCCGAACCACCGCGCGTCCCGCCGGAGCGCGGCAGCGATTTAGGCCTGAACTTTACGCCGCAACAACACAACAAACTTTGATCGTTTTCACAGGTTGCGTGGACCGATGTTCAAGCAATCGGTCGTAAATTTTGTCCATCGTGAACCTGGGGAGCGCCGCTGGTAGGACTCGGCGACGGCAGCGGGCCGTCGCGATTGTCGCTGCGGTCAGCCTCTTCGTTGCCCTGATCGCCGGATCCTCGTTGCGTCCCCAGCTGGCAGCGGCTGCACTGCCGGAGCCGGCGGTGTGGACCCATGCGAGCGGCGCTGTCCAACTACATGCCGGCCAGGTGCAACATGCCCAACCCATCAGCCGTGTGGACCACGGCTTGTCACCGGGCTCGACGAATAAGAAGCCATTCCACAGCATGTGGATGACGCGTGGCCGACCGACCGGTTGGACCGACGTGGCGCCGCACTCGGGCTGGTTGGCGTTACCGGCGTCGTTTGCCGCGTCAAAATTTCAACCAGACGGAGCCCAAGCGGCATCCGAGCCCGCTCGCGTTGATCGCGATATCTTGACCAGGCTCGGCCTGCTGCGCTGCTGAGCCTTCAGCGCGCTGTTGTGCCGTCTGCCTCGGCCCTGTGAGGCCAACGCGCACAACGACTTTCCTTGACATTGCGGCTCCGATGGGCCAAGGGCATGCACGCGATCTGAGTGTGTTCGCGCTGAATCACCGTGCAGCGGTGACGGACCGAGTCATCCGCCCGAACGTGCAGACCACCCGGAGCTCCGGTCGATTTGTTACGCCAATTCTGCGGAGAACAGTCATGGTTACCAGCACGACTCAACCTGCTCGACCCCTCGCATCGCAGGTGAGAAGGCAATGAAATTTGTTACGCAAGAAGCCGATACCGGGCAACAAGACTCAGGTGACAGTTGCGGCAAGGGACAGCCTGCCGCGTTCCACCTCCCCAGGATGGAACATTCGACGCTACCGATAGCACAAGACCGTGGCGTCGGATGGAAGACGTTGCGCGACGCCGGGCCAGTCGTGTTCATGAACGGCGCCTATTACCTGACGCGCCGCGAGGACGTGCTGGCTGCACTGTGCCAACCCAACTTGTTCTCGGCGCACCTGGCGTTGCAGCCGCCCGGCAGCCCCGTTCCGGTGCTGCCTTCGGCCTTCGACCCCCCCGAGCACACCCGCTACCGAAAAGTCCTGCAACCGCATTTCAGCCCGCAGGCGTTGAGCAGATCCCTGCCCGTGATGGAGCGCCACGCCGCTGAAATGATCACCGCCCTCGCCCGCCGCGGCGAGTGCGAGGTGATGGCGGAATTCGCACGCCTCTACCCGTATCAGGTCTTCATGGATCTCTACGGGCTCCCGCGTGAGGACCGGGATCGCGTGATCGGCTGGAAGGACGCGGCGGTGCACGGCAAGCCCGAGGGCAACGACATGTTGGCCTATTTCATGGAGGCCATCCGGGAACGTCGGCGCAGCCCTGGCTCCGACATGTTGTCCCAGGTGATGACCGGTCCCGGCGAGCTTACCGACCTCGAGTTGCTCGGCATGAGCCACCTGCTCGTCCTGTCCGGCCTGGACACGGTCGCCGCGGCGATCGGGTTCTCACTCTTTGAATTAGCGCGCCGACCGCGGCTACGCGCAGAGCTTCGCGACCAACCCGAGCAGATCAAGGTTTTCATCGAAGAGATCGTCCGGCTTGAGCCGGCGGCGCCGTTGGCGGCCCGGGTCACCACCGACTTCGTGACGGTGGGCGGCATGACGCTTCCCCCCGGCACACCGGTGCGTTTGTGCACAGCCGCGATCAACCGCGACGGCACCGACGCGACATCGACAGACGAGCTGGTCATGGACGGAAAGGTGCACCGGCACTGGGGATTCGGCGGCGGCCCGCACCGCTGCTTAGGCTCCCACCTGGCACGGCTTCAACTGACCATCATCATCGGCGAATGGCTCACGCAGATCCCCGACTTCCGGCTCCCCCCGGGCTACACCCCGGAGATCACCTTTCCGTCAAAAAGCTTTGCGCTCAAAGCGCTACCACTGAGCTGGAGCGTGCCGCGGATTCGCGATGCCGCTGCGTCGATGCAAGGGCGCTGACGCCGTACTCGTGCACGGCGACAACCAAAAAATACCGCCGACGATGGAAGGTCGTGGGCCGATAGAATTCGCACTCATGTGAGTTATCGTGTGCACCACGAAATTGCGTCGCCGCACCGGTACATGCCGACACCTAAAATGGAACGCTTTGTTTCAGGACCGTGCAGCGGGGGCGGCACTCACTGCGGTAACTTCCCGCCCGCGAACGCTCATAATTTGCGTGCTCGATCGCCGCGTCGCGGTGCGATAAGAGACAGTTTTCGTCCTTAATTCCGTCACGCCGGACTAATAGTCCGGACAGAGGTCGGCTATGGCGTAGTTGACGAGTTCGTCGGCTTGCTGTTGGGTGAGTCCACGACCGCCCTGCACGGCCTCGGAGCGTTGCAGAGCTAATGTCTTTAGCTGTTCGGAAGAAACGCCGTAACTTACTTGGACGCATAATTTCTGGCCCGTGTCCAACAGTGCCGAATCGCCGCCGACCTCGTGGATCCCTGCCCTGTGCAGGTCCGCGAGATAAGAGCCGGCATCAGCGCGCGCTGAGCCGGCCCAGAAGATCCCGGCCACCAGAAGTGGGCAGCTTATTGCCGCTGAGCCCATGAATAGGCTATAGCGCCTGTGCGTGACCATAGCTCTATCTCCTCTCGTTATATCGGACTCAATTGAAAGACTCGATCTTGGAAGACCTCCACAAACTGCAGTGCGAGGTGAGACGCCGCGATGGCAGGTCGTCACTGTCAATTATAATAGTCCGCCTGGCTGTGAAACAGCTTCAAAATTCGTCGGAATGGACTGCCATTATCATGCAATCTGAAGCGTGCCGGCATTTGCGTCATCGGACTGGGCTGACTTTCCGAATAGGGCGTTATCGGCCCGAAACACCGTGGCGCCGCGCATGGTGATCTGACCGAAGCAAAATTCAGGGCCGGCCGACGTTGCCGCGCACGAGCCGGCATTCGCCCGCAGCTATTCGCCGGAGGTTTCGCTGGCCCGCATGCTCAAGCTGGACGCGTTCAACGCATATGCGAGGCGCGCGACCCACGAGGTGTTGCGCGTCACATCCCACGCGCCGCCCTGATCGCCGTCGCCCACCACCGTCCACGCGCGTTCACGGCGCTGCGGCACCGAATCTGTGCGATGATGGACGGGATCATGATCGGCGATCGCACAACCGCTCGCCGATTGCCGTCAGGCATCGCGGCCAGACACACCGTCGAGCCTGAAGCCCCAACAACGGGACTGGCGCTTATCGTGTAGTGAGCCGCCGCCCGCCTCGTCGTGCCAACATACTGGTTCGGCGAACCATATTGCGGCGCAATTCATCTCGCTTCGGCGGGTCGGACCTGTGGATTGCGTAAGTTCGCCGCCAGGCGGGAACCCGCAGGCCGCGCGGCCCGTTGGGGGAGTGGTGCAGACACCGAAGAACGTAAAGGGGAGGAACCTTGGCGATCACTGACGTTCCAGCCTTCGCCCATCTGGCTGAGGCCGACATCGAGAGTCTGGCCGTTGAGCTGGACGCGATCCGGGAGGAAGTCGAGGACTCACTGGGCGAGCGCGATGCCCGCTACATCCGGCGGACCGTCGCGGCGCAACGCGTGCTCGATCTGGCCGGCCGGCTGATGCTGGCCGGTAGCTCGAAACGCGCTGCCTGGTGGGCGGGGACCGTGACGCTGGGGCTGGCCAAGATCATCGAGAACATGGAGATCGGCCACAACGTCATGCACGGCCAGTGGAACTGGATGAACGATCCCGAGATCCACTCCTCGAATTGGGAGTGGGACATGAGCGCGGCGTCGAAGCACTGGATTTCGGCCCACAACTTTCAGCACCACAAGTACACCAACATCCTGGGCATGGACGACGACGTCGGGTACTTCATCCTGCGCGTCACCCGCGACCAGCCGTGGGAGCCCTACAACCTCGGCAACCTGCTGTACAACGCCGTCCTCGCGCTCGGGTTCGAGTGGGGCATCGGCCTGCAGACCGTCGACCTGGAAAAGTTGTTCAAGCCCGGCCCGGAGCGCGACACCACCGCCGTGCAGACGCGTGAATTTTCGACCAAGGCCGGCCGACAGCTGTTCAAGGATTATGTCGCGTTCCCCGCGCTGACGTCGCTGTCGCCCGCGGCGACGTTCAAGTCCACCCTGAAGGCGAACGCGGTGGCCAACGTCATCCGCAACGTCTGGGCCAACGCGGTCATCTTCTGTGGCCATTTCCCCGACGGCGCAGAGAAATTCACCAATACGGACATGATCGGTGAAAGCAAGGGCCACTGGTATTTGCGGCAGATGCTGGGCAGCGCCAACTTCGAAGCCGGGCCGGTGTTGCGGTTCGTGAGCGGCAACCTGTGCTATCAGATCGAGCACCACTTGTTCCCCGATCTCCCGAGCAACCGGCTGCACGAGGTCTCGCTGCGGGTGCGCGCGTTGTGCGACAAGTACGACCTGCCGTACACCACCGGCTCGTTCTTGGTCCAGTACGGCAAGACGTGGCGCACGATCGCCAAACTGTCGCTGCCGAACTCCTACCTGCGCGACACCTCCGACGACGCGCCCGAAACCCGCAGCGAGCGGATGTTCGCCAAACTCGAGCCCGGTTACGCCGCGACGGACCGCGTGACGGGACGGCGCCGCGGGCTCAACACGGCGATCGCGGCGGTGCGTCAATGGCGGGCCGAGAAGCCGGGGCGGCGCCCGGTCGGGATCGTCACCTAGCGCCCCCCGAGCTAGCGCCCCGGCAATTGGCGCTCGCTGCGCGGGAGCACTAGTTTCCCTCAGGTGATGTTTTCAGCTACCCGCGGTGTCGCGCGGTGGATCGCTCCAGTCCTGGCTGTCACGGCCATCGCCGGCATGGGTTTTGCGGCCAACCCCGCTGATGTCCGTCCCGCGCCGGCGGTCCGCCTGACCAGTGACGCGAACCCATTGGCGGGCATGCCCTTCTACGTCAATCCCGCCTCGGCGGCCATGCGTGCCGCACAGCAGGCCAACCCGCCCAGCCCCGAGTTGACCGCCATCGCCAACACGCCGCAGGCCTACTGGGTGGTCCCGGGCTCGTCGGCGGCCACCGTCGCGAAGTACACCGGCGACGCGCAGGCGGCCGGTGCCATCCCGGTGCTGGCGCTCTATGGAATCCCGCACCGCGACTGCGGGAGCTTCGCGGCGGGCGGCTTCGCGACGGGCAGCGACTACCGCGCCTGGATCGACGGCATCGCCTCCGACGTCGGCGCCTCGCCCGCGGCGATCGTCGTCGAACCCGACGCGCTCGCCATGGCCGACTGCCTGTCGGCCGACCAGCGCCAGGAGCGCTACGACCTGATCCGCTACGCCGTCGACACGCTGACCCGGAATCCGGCCGCCGCGGTCTACGTCGACGCCGGTCACCTGCGCTGGCACAGCGCGGAGGACATGGCCGCCCGGCTCAACAACGCCGGTGTCGGGCACGCGCGGGGCTTCAGCGTCAACACCGCGAACTTCTTCACCACCGCGGACGAAATCGGCTACGGCGAGTCGATTTCGGGGCTCACCAACGGTTCGCACTACGTCGTCGACACGTCGCGCAACGGCGCCGGACCGGCGCCCGACTCCGCGCTCAACTGGTGCAACCCGAGCGGCCGGGCCCTGGGCACTCCGCCCACCTCCGCCACCGCGGGTGCACACGCCGACGCCTACCTGTGGATCAAACGTCCCGGTGAATCCGACGGGACATGCGACAAAGGCGATCCGCCGGCGGGCACGTTTGTGAACCAGTACGCCATCGACCTCGCCCGCAACGCGGGCCACTAGGACCTGGCGCTCAACGCATCGACGGCTAGATTGCCCGTATGCGTCTAGTTCGCCTGTTCGGTGTCGTCCTGACGATCCTCACGGCGGGGGTGGTGCTGGCGAGCCCCGCCGGCGCGCAACCGCCGTCCAGGCTCACCGATCACGTCACCGATAGCGCCGGGGTCTTGACCGACTCCAATAGGGCGGCGGTCACCTCGGCGATCGACCGGCTCTACCGCGACCGGCACATCCAGCTGTGGGTGGTCTACGTCGACAACTTCTCCAGGTTCAAGCCCGACAACTGGGCCAACGGGACCCGCACCGCCAGCGGGATGGGCGACCGCGACGTCCTGCTGGCCGTGGCCGTCAACACCAAGCTGTACGCGTTCGACGCCCCGCCGAACGTGCGGGCGCTCACGGCGGCCGACCTGAACAGTCTGCCCAGCAATCGAATCGAGCCGGCGGTCAACGCCAGGGACTGGAGCGGTGCCGCGATCGCCGCGGCCGACGGGCTGGACCAAGCGCCCAGTTCGCCCAAGCCCAGGCCCATCTGGCCGATGATCGCGATCGGTGTCGCCGTCGTTGTCGCCGTCGTGCTGGCGATCCTGCTCTATCGCGCGCGCCGGCGCCGCCGGGTGGCCCCGAGCGGCGCCCATGCCATCGAGGCGGGCGATCAGTCGTTGCCGCAGGCGTTGAGCACCGCCGACGCCAGACTGCGGCAGATCTCCGACTACGTCGCCAGGCATCGCGAAGCTGTCCACGCGGAGGCCAAATCCCGCGTCGAAGAGGCGAAACGGCACCTGGCGGCGGCGCGCGGCAAGGAGACAACGAACGACGCCGAAGCCATCGCCCATGCCAACAGGGCTTCGACGTTGGCCGCCGAGGCGCAATCGCTGGCCAACGCCGACGTGCTGGCCGCCCATCGTGCGCGCCGGCGTCCGGGCACCGCATCGACTCGGTAACCGGACCGGTCCCGACGTCCCGTGGTCTAAGAGGCCATCACGTTCGGGAATGGGCGGGGGTCAGGATCACCACGGGCCAGTCGTTGTCGCAGGCCCGGCCGCACAGGTGACGTTCAAACATATTGATGTCAATTGCTGATGCTAAGATGCCACATGCGAACCACGATCCGCATCGACGACGACCTGTACCGCCGGGTGAAGGAGATGGCCGCTCGTTCCGGGCGGACCGTGGCTGCGGTTCTCGAAGACGCCGTTCGGCGTGGTCTGACCCCGGTGGAACCGCGACCGACGGGCCGCTATGCCGTCCGGCCGACCGGACGGGGAGGGCTCCGGCCAGGTTTGGACCTCTCCTCGAACGCGGCCGTCGCTGAGGCGCTGGACGAGGAAACCTCGATCGATGCTCTGCGTTGACGTCAACGTCCTGGTCTATGCGCACCGGGCCGACCTCCCCGAGCATTCAAGCTATCGACGATTGCTGGAACGGCTGGCCAACGACGACGAGCCGCTGGGTCTGCCCGATCTGGTTCTCGGTGGCTTCGTGCGCGTCATCACCAATCGGAGAGTCTTTACCGAGCCGACGAACTCCGACGAGGCGTGGCAAGCCGTCGATGCACTCCTCGAGGCGCCATCGGCAATGAGACTTCGCCCAGGACAACGGCATTGGACGTTATTTCGGCAGCTTGCGTCGGACATCGACGCTCGTGGCAACGATATCGCCGTCGCCTACCTGGCCGCGTACTCGCTGGAGAACAACGCCACGTGGTTGAGCGCGGACCGTGGCTTCGCGCGCTTTCGCCGACTGCGCTGGACGCATCCATCGGACCTATGAGTTCAGTTGGTGCCGATCAGCCGGACCATGCCGCGCATCGCAGCTCTGCTTGCCCGGTAACGGATCTCGTCGATCATCGACCGGCCTGGCGGCGGATGCGCCGAGCCCAGCCGGGGAAACAGCGCCAGCGCGTTGGTGCGTTCGATGGCCTCCCGGGTTGAGGCGTCCTGAGCGAGATAGTCTTCCAAGCCGGCGGCGAACAGTTTTCCGGCCGCCACGGGCGCAAAAGGGAAGTCGGAGCCGAACGTGACGTGGCCCGGTTTCGCAAAGGCGAGCAATGTCGGCAGGGCGGCGGCGCTGGACGACAGCGCCGTGTCGAAATAGAAGCTGGAAAAGTCATCGAGGCTATCGGCGAGGCTGCGCCCGGTATCGCTCATGATCGACACCGCCATCCGGTAGGACGCGTACGGCACGAATCCGCCCGCATGGCTGAGAATGAACTTGATGCGGGGATACTTGCGCCGAATCCCATTGCGTACCAGTAGATAAGCTGCGCGAGTGGTGTCGAGCAGGAAGTCGGTGGCGAAGGGCAGGACGCCGGCAACCGCGGGCCCGGGCAGGTCGGCCGGGTGGATGAAAACTACGGCCGCGCGCGCGTCGAGGGCCGCAAAGAGATCGTCTTGGCCGTCCTGACCGATGTAGGTGCCGGCGCTGTTGGCCAAGAGCACCACGCCGTCGGCGCGCAGCTCGTCGAGCGCCCGAACCGCCTCGGCGACCGACTGTTCAAAATGAGGCGTCGGCAGCGTGGCGAAGAACCCGAATCGATCCGGCCGCGAGGCGACCAGCGCGGCGTTGTAATCGTTGATGTCCCGGGCCAGGGCGGCCGCCTCCGCGGGTTTCGGCAAGAACGTTGTTCCCGGAGTCGACACCGACAGGATCGCGGTGGCGACGCTCAAGTCGGACATTGCCTGCAGGGCGGCTTCCGGGCTCCAGTCGGGCAGAGCCCGGCCCCCCGCGTCGTCAAAGTTCGCCTTGCTCAACGCCTTGCGGTAGTCGGGCGGGATGAGATGGGCGTGGGTGTCGATGCGATGCACGGGTACCTGCTCGGTCAGCTGTCGGCGATGGAGTGACCCACTACGCTAATGTAGCGAACGCTACAGAGTCAATTTCGTCGCTTTGCTCAGCGTCATCCAGGGCCGACAGCGCCGAGCGCCTGTCAGAAGCATCCGCTCACATGGATACGCCGGCCGGCACCCACGCAGACGTTCACCGGCGGCGGGGGTGGTGGGGGCGGAAAGTCTCCCGGCAGCGGCGCGTAGGCGCCCGGCGGCGGCACGTACGTGTTGACCGTATCGGCCACGTTGGTACATCCGCTCACCGAGACGCGGTAGCCCACACTCGCGCACACGTCCGCGTTGGCGGCACCGGGCTGGGCGACCGCGCACATCTCGGCAATGGCCGTCAGGGCCATCACCGCGATCCCGCCGACGGTCCAAGACCGCATCCACGATTTCATCGGGACATCCTTTCCATCCCCTGCATGCACGTAAGCCTAGGCAGGCCAAGCTGTATGGGCGTCCCAATCGACTAGGAAGGCGAGCCGCCCTCCCCAAGCAACGGCGTCCAATTGCAGCGCTGCTTGATATCGGTCAAGGGCTGACGGATGCGCTCGAGATCGGCTTGTTCCTCCGGGTTGGCGTTGAAGTAGTTCTGCACGTCGTCGCGGAGCTGGTCTTTAGGCGCGTCCTGCAGGCCGGTGTAGAACACGTTGAGGTCCGGGTGCGTGAAGAGGTAGCTCGACAGCGCCGCCCCGACACCGGTTGCGACACCGGCAACGTCCGCTGCGGTGCAGTTGGCCGGCCGGGGTTGCGGGTCTGCCGTCGCAATCGCCGCGCTGGCCGATAACAGCGTGCCGGTTGCGGCGGCGGCGCCGACCACGCCGAGTACCACCCGGCGGGGGAGCAGATCCAGAAACATCAATCGCCTCCTTGGGTCGCGGCTCGGGCGCGTCGCGACATCACGTCAACTCTGGACCCCCGCCCGCGCTCCGACTCGGGCCGAAAGTCACCTCGAAGACGTACAACCGTCACCATCACCGCGGCATGTTTCGAACGGATGTGCGATGGCTATCCCTGCGTGCGGAGGTGAGAGACATGCAGGACGACACGCAGCAGGCCCCGATGGAGACCCCGGAAAAGGACAGGTCCCAGTGGGTAACCGGTGACGAGCCGATGACCGGTCCGCAGCGCAGCTACCTACATACGTTGGGGCAGGAGGCCGGGCGCGACATCCCCGGCGAGATGACGAAGGCCGAAGCGTCGGCGCTCATCGACGAGTTGCAGCAGCAGACGGGACGCGGGTGATCAACCGGCGCGCGGAGCCGGCGTCGACGGCGCCGGCTCTTCGGCCGCCTTCCGTGAGAGGTCACGGAACCTGACACTGACGCGCTGAAAGCCTTTGACCTGTTCGGCTTTCGCCTTCTTGGTGTAGGTCTTGCGATCCGCCGCGGTGAGGTCTACGTCGTCGGTGAACGGGGCAAGCAACGCGCGCGGATGCAGCCGTTCCACGAGGACGACGTTGATCTCGGCGCACAGCACGAGCGTCGACGACACCAGGAACAGGAAGGCGAGCAAGCCGAGCACCAGCGCGAAGACGCTGTTGGTCGCGCTGGCGCTCTTCACCGTGTGCGCGACGTAGCCCGCGCCGAACCACTGCAGCACCTGCCAGATGATGGCCGCGGCGACCGCTCCCGGCATGACCTGGCGGTACGTCAGGTCGCGGGCGGTGGTGACGCGGAACGCCACCAGGCAGATCAACCCGTTGATGACCACGGCGACAAGCACGAGCCCGAGTTTCGCGGGAATGCCCAGCGACCCGATCGCGTGTCCCGCCGCGGAGATGACGGTGGCCCCGGCCGCCGCCGAGCCCAGCACAACGAGCAGAAGCAGGCTGCGCACGCGGGATCGAAGGACGTTGGGCCGCTTGTTGCGCGGGACGGCCCACACCGAGTCCATCGCGTTCTGCACGGCCTGGCCGACGCCCAGGCCGCCGTAGAGCGCGCCCAGGACACCCACGACCACGGCGACCGTGCCGCCGCTGAGTCCCTGGGGCTGATGCAGCTGGTCACCGATCACGGGGAACTGGCTCAATGTGCTCTGCAGCACCTCGTGCTGCAGGTCGGGCCGCCCGGCGAGGATGACCCCAAGGCCGGTGGTCAGCAGCAGCAGCAAGGGGAACAGGGAGACGAATCCGTAGTACGTGATCAGGGCGGACAAGTAGCCCCCCTGATCGTCGAGGTACTTGTAGATGACGGCCACGACGACGCCGACGGCGCGGTTGCGCCGCTGCAGCCTGTCCAGCCAGCCGACCATCGTCGATCAACTCTCCACGGAAAGCGGACGCCCAATTGATGGGCTGGCCACGTCATACCCGGATTTTTCGATCGCCAACCGCGTGGTCGAAGCGCCCATCTCGTGCCACGATGTCGCAATGAGTGACGACGCCATGAGTTCGGAGCGTGACTTCAACCAACGCAACATCGACGAGTTCCGGCGCAACGGCGGCAAGGTGGGCGGCCAGTTCGAGGGGTTCCCGTTGCTGTTGCTGACCTCGACGGGTGCCCGAAGCGGGGCCCAGCGGGTGAACCCGGTGGCGTACTTCGACGTCGACGGCAAGATCTACATCGTCGGCTCCGCGGCGGGCCGGGACAACAATCCCGCCTGGGTGCACAATCTGCGCGCCGACCCCCAGGTGTCGGTGGAGATCGGCTCGGACCCGGCGAAACCGGCGACGGCGCGCGAATTGCCTACCGATGAAAGGGATTCGATCTACCCGGTCATCGTCGAGCGGGCCCCGGGATTCGGCGAGTATCAGCAGAAAACCGACCGTGTCATTCCGGTCTTCGAATTGATCACCGGCTGAAGGATAGGAACGACATGAACGACGCGATCACCGTGACGAGCCATCGACGTCCATGGGCGCGGGACCGGAGCAACGGTTCGGCCGTGCGCTACTTGCGGCGTGGCACATGCGCTTTCGTGCTGGCCCTCCTGCCGCTGACCGGATTGGTCGTCGCGGCGCCGAGCCGGGCGGACGACTGTGCGCCCGGCTGGGTGTGGAACCCCAACACCAACCAGTGCGTGTTCTGGCTTCCGGCCGCCAACGGACCGGGCGGCCCGGGCGGCCCGGGCGGGCCCGGGGGACCCGGCGGACCGGGAGGGCCCGGTGGTCCGGGCGGTCCCGGCGGGCCCGGGCCGCGCTAGGTAACTCGGCCGCCGGGCGACGACGGTTTCATCCGGCGCGCTCCGGCAGGGCGATGCGCTCTTCGATGCGTCCGTAGCGCCAGATCAGCAGGGCCACGGCCCAGGTCAGGACGAACAAACCGACGATGCCGTAGCCGAGTGCGTTGAGGTTCAGCCCGCCGACCCACGTCCAGAAGGTGCCCCGCCAACCGAGTTGATCGGCGAGCAGGCCGAGCAGTTCGACCGTCCCGATGAGCAGCGCGACGACGACCGACAGGGCCGTGACGGTGATGTTGTAGTAGATCTTGCGCACCGGGTGCGAAAACGCCCAGCCATAGGCGAAGTTCATGAACGAGCCATCCAGGGTGTCCAGCAGGCACATGCCGGCGGTGAACAGGATGGGCAGGCACACGATGGCATACCACGGCAGTCCGGCGGCCGCGCTCGTGCCGGCCAGCACCAGCAGGGCGATCTCGGTAGCGGTGTCGAATCCCAGCCCGAACAGCAGCCCGACCGGATAGCAGTGCCACGACTTGGTGATCGAGTTGGTCAGGCGGCCCAGGAACCGGTTGAGCAGGCCACGATTGGCCAGGTGCCGCTCGAGTTCGGCTTCGTCCGTCTGCGGGTCGTAGTGGCCGCGGCGCAGCCGGATGAACACCCGCACGATGCCGACCAGGATGATGACGTTGATGATGGCGATGGCATACAGAAAGGCGCCCGAGATGCCGGTGCCGATCAGGCCCGTGTAGTGGTGCAGCCCCGAGGAGTCGTCTTGCAGGGGCCCGGCGATGGTCTTGACGCCGGCGGCCAGCAGGATCGCCAGGGCGAACACCACCGTGGAGTGACCCAGGGAGAAGAAGAATCCGACGGCCAGGGGCCGTCGCCCCTCCTGCATCAGTTTGCGGGTGGTGTTGTCGATCGCGGCGATGTGGTCGGCGTCGAACGCGTGCCGCATGCCCAGGGTGTAGGCCGTCAAACCGACACCGGCGCCAAAGGCCTTGCCCCCCATAGTGAGCCGGGCCGGCTCCACCAGCAGCGTCAGCGTGAGCCATCCCACCACGTGCAAGGCGATGATCACCGCCAGCATTGCGCCCAGCCGCCACCATTCATCGGGCCGCAGGGACGAAATCACCCGCCGCCATGGCGGAGGAGACGAGCCGAAGGCATCGTCCGCCATGTCGGGGCTCCTCGGTGTTGGCCGTCAACCACTTCTTTCCCAGACT
This sequence comes from Mycobacterium bohemicum DSM 44277, assembly GCF_001053185.1. Classification (GTDB taxonomy): domain Bacteria; phylum Actinomycetota; class Actinomycetes; order Mycobacteriales; family Mycobacteriaceae; genus Mycobacterium; species Mycobacterium bohemicum. The sequence goes on from NZ_CSTD01000001.1 coordinate 184,796, forward strand.
AGTGACCGGTGTCAGATGCAATCAAGTTGCAGGAGGCTCTCGCCGGAACCCGTCGCGGCCGCGGTTCGTTATACTTGCTAAGTATCCCGATGCCAACTTGGAGGGCAGGCGCATGCCACGTACAGACAACGACACCTGGGATTTGGCCACCAGCGTCGGCGCGACGGCCACGATGGTGGCGGCCGCGCGGGCGGTCGCGACTAGGGCGGAAAACCCGCCGATCCAGGACCGATTCGCCGAGCCGTTGGTCCGGGCCGTGGGGGTGGACTTCTTGACGCGCTGGGCTTCGGGCGACTTGGACGCCGCCGACGTCGACGTAGAGGACTCCTCCTGGAAGCTCCAGCACATGCCCGACGCGATGGCCGCCCGCACGCGGTTCTTCGACACGTTCTTCGAGGCCGCGATGCAGGCGGGAATCCGCCAGGCGGTGATCCTCGCGTCAGGCCTCGATGCCCGCGCCTACCGGCTGCCGTGGCCGGCTGATACGACCGTGTTCGAGGTCGACCAGCCTCCGGTGATCGCGTTCAAGACGACCACGCTGGCCGGGCTGGGCGCCGAGCCGACCGCCGACCTTCGCACCGTGGCCGTCGACCTTCGGCATGACTGGCCGAAAGCCTTGGTGGAAAACGGGTTTGACCAGACGCGGCCCACGGCGTGGATCGCCGAGGGGCTCTTCGGGTATCTCCCGCCGGAAGCTCAGGACCGGCTACTGGACAACATCACCGCCCTCAGCGCCGACGGCAGCCGGCTGGCCTGCGAGGCCATCCCGGACATGCCCGACGTGGATCGCGAGCGGGCGCGGGAGACGATGCGCAGAGCCACCGACAAGTGGCGTGAACACGGCTTCGACCTCGAGTTCGCCGACCTCGGCTACGAGGGGGAGCGCAACGACGTCGCCGCCTACCTGCGGGACCGGGGATGGCGGTCGGTCGGCACCCCGATGAGTGCGCTGTTGGCCGACAACGGCCTTGCGCCGATCCCAAGGCAGGAGGGCTCGGTGTCGATGGCCGACACCATCTACTACAGCTCAGTGCTGGGCCAATGACGGACGCGCCTCGTCGCGGGCTCAACGACGCGGTCACGCGGATGTGGGGCTTCCTCGCGCCCGCGTACGACCTGCCGCTGCTGCAGCGATGGATATACCGCCCGCCGCACGACGAGGTGATCGCCGCGCTGCGCGGGCATCGGGCCCGCCGCATCGCGGACATCGCCTGCGGCACAGGCATACTCAGCGATCGGATTGAGCGCGAGCTGCGTCCCGAAGAGATTTACGGGGTCGACATGTCCGACGGCATGCTCGCCCAGGCTCGTGCTCGATCAACCCGGGTGCAGTGGTTGCGCGCGCCCGCCGAGCAATTGCCTTTCGCTGACGGCGCGCTCGATGCCGTGGTGACCACCTCGGCATTTCACTTCTTCGACCAACCCGCGGCCCTGCGGGAGTTCCATCGCGTGCTCGCGCCCGGCGGACTGGTGGCGGTCGCCGCCCTGAGCACACGCCAGCCGTGGCTGCAAGCGCCCAGTCAATGGAAACCTCAACACAACCCGTCGCCTGAGGAGATGCGGGCGCTGTTTAAGGGTGCCGGGTTTGAAATCAGCGATCAGCACCGCGTTCGGCGTCCGGTGTGGACGTCGATCGTGTCCGACCTGATAACGGTGGGTGTCAAGAGCCGGGCAACCTAGGCCGCCTGCCGACGCGGCGGTCCGACGGCGCCGACACCCCGAGCCGCCCAGCGCCGACGGCTTCGCGATTTCCCTGGCGGTGGACGACGGGCACTACCCGTGAGGGGTCGACGTCCCACCTGTCACGCTGGTCACGGCTGGAGAAGGACTTGGCTTTGTGCCCGCCTCATAGCGACAGGCGCTCCGCTGTCGCTATGAGGCGGGCACAAAGAGGAATCCCAAAGATCTTGTGACTGCTGGGGACTAACGGTTCGCGGGGCACCGCTGCATGACGGCCGCTTCGCCAAGCGGCGAAGCGGCCGTCATGCGGGCCGGGTCTTTACAGCGGAATCCAGACTCCGAAGAAGTTGAAGCCCCACTGGTTGAATCCGGGATTCCACATCGGGGTTTCCTGGTAGCCGTAGTAGTTGATCGGGCCGTACACCCACGGCCGCTTCGCCGCTTGGCGAAGCGGCCGTCATGCAGCGGTGCCCCGCGAACCGTTAGTCCCCGGCGGGCGGCGCGCCATGCCCGGCCGCCGGAGCGGGCGGTGGCCCCGGAGCGGCGCTGGCCGCACCTGCACCGACACCCAACGCCGCGGCGCCGAGGGCACCGGCAATCGCGATCCCCCCGAAGAATTTATTGAAATTCATTGGTCCTCACCTATCTACTAGGAATCTGGCCTGACCCCCTACGGCTTCGACGCTAGGCAGAGTCCCTATGGCTGGGCTTTGAATTACCCATGCGGAACTTTTAGGTCGCCTCGGGTGTGAGCTCTGGCACGCGACACCCCCCGAGCGGCCGCGCCGCCAGTTCACACTCGGCGCCATCCAGCCCGGGCGGTCCCACCAGGCCAGGCAAGGCTACGTTTGGTGGTTCGCCGAGCTCACGCTGGATATCGTTGCCGGCGTGACCAATACCTCCCACCCGGCCGAACCCCACGTCGGTTCGGTGTCCTCGAAGTTGAATTGGCTGCGCGCGGGAGTCCTCGGCGCCAACGACGGCATCGTCTCGACGGCGGGCATCGTGGTGGGTGTCGCGGCGGCGACGGTGCTGCGTGCCCCGATATTGACCGCCGGCAGCGCCGGACTGGTCGCCGGCGCGGTGTCGATGGCCCTGGGGGAATACGTGTCGGTCAGCACCCAGCGCGACACCGAGAAGGCGTTGCTGATCAAGGAACGGCAGGAATTGCGCGACGACCCGGTCGCCGAACTGGACGAGCTTGCCGCGCTGTACGAGGCGAAGGGTCTGTCGTCGGCGACCGCGCGCACCGTGGCCGAGGAACTCACCGACCACAATCCGCTGCTGGCCCACGCCGAGGTGGAGCTGGGCATCAACCCCGACGAGCTGACCAACCCGTTGCACGCGGCATCGTCGTCGGCGCTTTCGTTCGCCGTCGGAGCCATGTTGCCGTTGATTGCGATCCTGGCGCCGCCGACGGCGTGGCGAATCCCCGTCACGGTGGTGGCCGTCCTTGCGGCGCTGGTGATCACCGGGGCGGTGTCGGCCGGCCTCGGCGGTGCGCCGAAGGGCCGGGCCGTGGCCCGCAACGTCATCGGGGGCGGTCTCGCGCTCGCGATCACCTACGTGATCGGTCACCTGGTAGGCGCAGCGATTACCTGAGGCCAGACCAATTCGTCTGCACCCCTGGCGATTCCGGTGTAAGGCGGGCGCGCGCGATGTGCCCGACCGGCGAACTGTAACATCTACTGTTGCCGTTCCGGAGAAAAGGACACCGCGCAATTGACCGAGCCGAACACCGTGGCCGACACCGTCGCCCCGGCGGATACCACGCCGTACTTCCTCCGGGACGAAAACCGCTTCGTCCCAAACGAAATCGCCCGCGGAGGCTGGGGCCCGTCGATCAGCGGCCACGTCGTCGGCGGCCTGCTGGGATGGGCGGTCGAGCGTGCGGTCGACGACCCGCAGCTGCACCCGGCACGCTTGACCGTCGACCTGCCACGGCCGACTGCCCTGGCGCCCCTGGAAGTGCACACCACCGTGCACCACGACCGGCGGCGCCTGCGCCTGGTCGAGGCCGTCCTCGTGCAGGCGGGCGCGCCCGTGGCTCGGGCAAGCGCGTTGTTCTTGCGGCGGGGCCCGCAGCCGGACGGGCAGGTGTGGTCGCAGCCGGTGCAGATGCCGCCGCTTCCGCGCCCGGGCGACGGCTCCCATCAGACCCTGTTCATGCGCACCTACGGTTGGGGCTCGCCCATCCAAAACCCCGATCCCGCATGGCCGCACACCCTGGGCCAGAAGTACACCTGGCTGCACGAAACGCGCTCACTGATCGACGACGAACCGCTGAGCGCCTTCACCCGGGCCGCGATGGCCGCCGACATCACCGCCTCGATCGCCAACTGGGGCACTAGCGCCTTGCAATTCATCAATGTCGACTACACCCTCGCGCTCAGCCGGCTCCCCGACGGGCCACACGTCGGGCTCGCCTCGTTGACCCATTCCAGCCACGACGGGGTGGCTACCGGTTCGGCGGTCCTCGTCGACGCCAACGGCCCCATCGGCACCGGCGTGTCGGTCGCGATCGCGCAGTCCGGTTTCCGGCCGCCGTCCGTGGACTCCGTGCCGAGTTGACGGTCGGGACACAATCGTGGGCACGACGTACTGGTCGTTGATCGCGGATGCCGCGCGGCGCGAGCCCGATCGGCGGCTGCTCGCCGATGAACACGGCCGCAGCCTCACCACGCGGGAGTTCCGCGATGCCGCGTCGGCGACGGCGGCCGCACTCGCCGAGCGGGGGGTCGGCGCGGGAACCGTCGTGTCCTGGCAGCTGCCGACGACGCTGGAGACGGTGGTCGTCATGGCGGCGCTGGCCAGGCTCGGCGCCGTGCAAAACCCGATCATCCCGCTGCTGCGGGAACACGAGGTCGGATTCATCACCGCTCAGCTGGACACCGAATACTTTGTGACCACGGAACATTGGCGTGGATTCGACCACGGAGAGCTCGCGCGGACGTTGGCCGCCGACAGGGGGTTGCAGGCGATCACCGTCGACCTGGAAACGGCGCCGGTCGCTGATGCGCTTCGGCTGCCCGCGTCGAACGCCGAGGCCCTGAGCGCCCCGCCCGGTCCGAGCGACGCGGCCCGCTGGATCTACTACTCGTCGGGAACCACCGCGGCCCCCAAGGGCATTCGGCACACCGACGCCTCGGTGATCGCCGGGTCGACGGGAGTGGTGGGCATGGTCGGCGCCGGGGACGGCGACGTGGATCCCATCGCGTTCCCGGTCGCGCACATCGGCGGGGCCGCAATGCTGGCGGCCGCGCTGCTCACCGGCATGCGGCTGGCGTTGTTCGCCGTATTCGACCCGGCCACAACGCCGTTCGCGATCGCGGCGCACCGCCCCACGTTCCTGGGCGTGGCGACCCCGTTCTTCGTCGCGTACCTGGAGGCCCAACGGGCTCACGGCGATCGCCCGCTCTTCGCGTCGCTGCGGGGCTGCCTCGCGGGGGGCGCACCCGTGACCGCCGACCTGGGGCGTCAGGTGCGCGAAACCCTGGGCGTCGCCGGCATCGCGAACGCCTGGGGCATGACCGAGTTTCCGTGTGCGACGTCGCCGTCGCTCACCGCGGCGCCGGAGGTGCTCGACTACACCGTCGGCCCGCCGGTGGCCGGGGTGAGCGTACGGGTGGTCGGTGACCGGGAAACCGAACTGCCGCCCGGCCGCGAGGGCGAGCTGCGCCTCAAGGGCCCCCAGTGCTTCCTCGGCTACGTCGACGCCACCCTCGATGCCGACGCGTTCGACGCCGACGGCTGGCTGCGCACCGGCGATCTGGGGCTCGTTGATGCCGACGGCAACGTCCGGGTCACCGGCCGGCTCAAGGACGCGATCATCCGCAACGCCGAAAACGTCTCCGCCCTCGAAGTCGAGAACGCGATCGCCACCCATCCGGTGGTCGCCGACGTCGCCGTCATCGGAGTGCCCGACCCGCGGACCGGCGAACGGGTCTGCGCGGTCGTCGTTCCCGAGCCGGGCGAGTTCGTGTCGTTGGAATCCCTGGTCGAACACTGCCGATCGCAGGGCCTGAGCCGTTACAAGCATCCCGAACGGCTGGTGATCGTCGATACTCTGCCGCGCAACCAATTCGGCAAGGTCCTGAAAAAGGACCTGCGCGACGATCTGGGTTAGAGGCCCTTCGGCGCTGTCCGGACGGCCTCCACCACCGCGGCGTCCCCGTCGAAGTCCACCCGAGCCTCCCGCCCGACGGCGAACAGCAACAGTTCCTCCGGCGGCCCGGTGACCGTGACGGCCGGGCCTCGCCCCGCCGTCAGCACCGTCTTGCCTTCCGGGGTGCGCAACGCCACCCGGGCGGGGACCTTAGCCAGCGTCATCCGGCCCATCAGCGGCAGGGTGCGGCGCAACCTGGCGGCGAGCGCGGGTTCGAGCGTGCGTGGCTCCCAGCCCGGCTGCGCGCGGCGCACATCCTCGTGGTGGATGAACATTTCGGCGACATTGGCCACCGGGTCGAGCAGCTTGAACGGCGAGTACAGCGGCGGACCCGAGGCGACCTTGTCCAACAGCGCGTCCCACTCGGACCCGCTGGCCACCTTGTCCTGCACCTTCGCCGTGTGGGAGGCGAAGCGGGGGATCATGATGCCCGGGGCGGTGTCGGGGCGGTACTCCCGGATCACGAGGTGCGCGGCCAGGTCCCGCGTCCTCCAGCCCTCGCAGAGGGTGGGCGCATCCGGCCCGACGGCTCGCATGGAGTCGACCAGGGCAGCGCGTTCGCGTTGAGCAATAGACATCTGTTCAGGGTAGGCGGGTCCCGGAGCCGCGCTCATTGGCGTCTCGGTAAATTTGTGGCGTCATGTCCTCCGAAGGGAGCGTAAGGAGTCCGATGAACGCGCGTGTCGAGCAGTTGGAGTTTCAGGCTGAGGCACGACAACTGCTGGATTTGATGATCCATTCGGTCTACTCCAACAAGGATTCGTTCTTGCGGGAGTTGATCTCGAATGCCTCCGATGCGCTGGACAAGCTGCGGCTGGAAGCGCTGCGCAACAAGGACCTCGACGTCGACACCTCCGACCTGCACATCCAGATCGAGGTGGACCGGGACGCACGGACGCTGACCGTTCGCGACAACGGAATCGGCATGACCCGCGACGAGGTCGTCGACCTGATCGGCACGTTGGCGAAGTCCGGCACCGCCGAGCTACGCCAGCAACTGCGCGAGGCCAAGAACGCCAAGAACGCCAAGAACGAGGCTGCCTCCGACGAATTGATCGGCCAGTTCGGCATCGGTTTCTATTCGAGCTTCATGGTCGCCGACAAGGTGGAACTGCTCACCCGCAAGGCGGGGGAGAGCGAGGCCACCCGGTGGGCGTCGAGCGGCGAGGGCACCTACACCATCGAAACCGTCGAGGACGCGCCGCAGGGGACGGCGGTCACCCTGCACCTCAAGCCCGAGGACCCCGAGAACGAGCTGCACGACTACACCTCGGACTGGAAGATCCGGAGCCTGATCAAGAAGTATTCCGACTTCATCGCCTGGCCGATCCGCATGGAGGTCGAGCGGCGCGTCCCTGCCGAGGACGGCGGCGAGGAGACGGTCACGCGCGAGACCGAGACGCTCAACTCGATGAAGGCGCTGTGGGCGCGGCCCAAGGACGAGGTCTCCGAGGAGGAGTACAAGGAGTTCTACAAGCACATCGCGCACGCGTGGGACGACCCGCTGGAAATCATCGCGATGAAGGCCGAGGGCACCTTCGAGTACCAGGCTTTGCTGTTCATCCCGTCGCACGCGCCGTTCGACCTGTTCAATCGCGACGCCCACACCGGCATCCAGCTGTACGTCAAGCGCGTGTTCATCATGGGCGACTGCGACGAGCTGATGCCGGAATACCTGCGCTTCGTCAAGGGTGTGGTCGACGCACAGGACATGTCGCTCAACGTTTCCCGCGAGATCTTGCAGCAGGACCGGCAGATCAAGGCGATCCGGCGTCGGCTGGCCAAGAAGGTGCTGTCCACCATCAAGGACATGCAGTCCGAGCGGCCGGATGACTACCGCACCTTCTGGACGCAGTTCGGCCGGGTCGTCAAAGAGGGTTTGCTATCCGACACCGACAACCAGGAAACCCTGCTGCAGATCTCGTCGTTCGCCTCGACGCACAGCGACGAAGAGCCCACCACCCTGGCCGAGTACGTCGGGCGGATGAAGGAGGGGCAGACGCAGATCTTCTACGCGACCGGTGAGACTCGCCAGCAGATCCTGAAGTCCCCACACCTCGAGGCTTTCAAGGCCAAGGGCTACGAGGTCCTGCTGCTCACCGACCCGGTCGACGAGGTCTGGGTGGGCGTGGTCAGCGAATTCGACGGCAAGCCGCTCCAGTCGGTGGCCAAGGGCGAAGTGGATCTGGGGGCCGAGGAGGAGACGAGCGACGCCGAGCGGGAGGAGCAGGCGAAGGAGTTCGCCGACCTGCTGACCTGGCTGAAGGAGACGCTGGGCGATCACGTCAAGGAGGTCCGGCTGTCCACGCGGCTGACCGAGTCGCCGGCCTGCCTGATCACCGACGCCTTCGGCATCACACCCGCGCTCGCGCGGCTCTACCGCGCCTCGGGCCAAGATGTTCCGGTGGGCAAGCGGATCCTCGAACTCAACCCGAACCACCCGCTGATCACCGGCCTGCGCCAGGCCCACCAGGACCGCGCCGACGATCCGTCCGTCGCCGAAACCGCGGAATTGCTTTATGGCACGGCGCTTCTCGCCGAGGGTGGGGCGTTGGAGGATCCGGCCCGGTTCGCCGAACTGCTGGCCGGTCGCCTGGCGCGCACGGTGTAGCGTCGCGGACCGCCCGGCGGGGTTGGCAGCAAACGTCCAGTTAACGAGATTGAAAGCCGTTTGGCTGGGATAATTACTCCCCATGCCTCAGTTTCGAGCCATCGACCCGCACGGCCACGTCGTCGCGTCGAAGGACTTCGCGAGCGCTGAGGCGGCCTACGCCTGGTTCGTCGACGCCATAGGCGGCAATTCCGAACTGGGTTGGCGGATGGAGGTCGAGGACGACGGGCGGTGGGCGTTCTTCGACGACACCCAGGGCTTCACCGCCCCGGTGAGTCACCCTCCAAGGCGACCCCGATTGGCGCGTCCGGCCCCACCTGCCACATGAGCTACATGGGCACGGCGGCGGAACAACCACCCGATCCGCGAATGCGCTGCCCCGGGCGAATCGCGGGGGGCAGGACACTCAACCGTGGCTGAGCTGGATGGCCTTGACCACCAGCAGCAGGGCGCCGACGACGAGGTAGCCGCGTAGGGCGATCATGGCCAGTCGGGTGCCGGGTGACCAGGTGACCGGCTCGAGCAGGGTCAGCGGCGGCATGCGCCAGGTGCTGCGGTCCACGGGGCGTGCGGGCGGGGGTGGTGGCGGGAGCCGCGGTTGGCGTCGGCCCAGCCAGCGCAGCATCGGTGGCGCGGCGGCGGCCAGTATGACCAGGGCCAGGGCCAGGTAGCCGGCGACCGCGACGACGTCGAGGTGGGGAAACAGCGTGGTGGCCATGAGTATTGCCGACAGCAGCAGCAGGATGCCCACGATCAGCCCGGCGACCCAGTTGAGCCAGAGCCGATTCACCCAGGGCCCCAACACCTGCCGGTCGTTGCACAACAGCAGTAAGAACACGCTGGCGCTGGGCAGGAGCAGACCGGCCAGGGCCTGCACGGCGGTGGTGATCAAGCCCAGCGGGGCGCCGGGGATCAGCACGATGACGGCGGCCAGGGCCACCATGGCGGTATAGGACAGGTAGAACTGCTTGGCGTCGGCGAACCCGCGGTGCAGCGAGTGTTTGAGGCCGAAGACGTCGCCGAAGGCGTAGCTGGTGGCCAGGGTGACCGCGGCGGCGCCCAGGATCGACGCGTCCATCAACACGATCGCGAATACCGAACCGAGCACCTGGCGGTGTTGGCCGAGCAGGTGTGCGACCGCGCCGGCGTCGGTGAAGCCGCCGACGGCATGGGTCGAGCGTGCCGCCCACTCGCCGGTCATCACCAGTGCGGCGGCCCCGACCACCACCACAACGGCACCCAGCACCGTGTCGGCGCGTTCGTAGGCCATGAAGCGTGGGGTGATGCGCTTGTCGACGACGTTGGACTGCTGAAAGAACAGCTGCCAGGGCGCCACGGTGGTCCCGACGATGGCGATGATCAGCAGCACCGCATCCGAGCTGATGCCGCCGGAGATGCCGGGCACGACAAAGGATTTCGCTGCGTGTGCCCACTGCGGATGCGACATCAGCACCATGGGGATTTGCAGCAGGCTCACGGCGATGAACACGAACATCGCCCGCTCCCAGCGCCGGAAGCTTCCGCTCGCCATGATCACGATCAGCGCGACCGCCGAGACCGGCACCACCACGTATTTGGACAGACCCATGTATTCGGCAGCCAGGGTGATGCCGATGAACTCGGTGACGATCGTCAAGAAATTGAGCAGGAACAGGTCGCCGACGGAGAACCAGCCCCAGCCGCGGCCGAAGCGTTCGTTGATCAGCCTCGCGTGCCCGACGCCGGTGACCGCGCCCAACCGCACCACCATCTCCTGGTTCACGATCAGCACCGGCACCAGCAGCAGCAGCACCCACAGCAGGGAGTAGCCGTAGTTCTGGCCGGCCTGGGCGTAGGTGGCCACCCCGCCCGCGTCGTTGTCGCCGACCATGACGATGATGCCGGGCCCCATGATGGCCAGCAGGGTCAGCAGCCGGGTCTTGAACGTGCGCGGGTGGTCCGCTTCGCCCACACTGATGCGCCCGAATGCGCCCTCGATGTCGCCCAGGTGCGCACTGTCGAGCACCGCCGTGCGCGGTGTCCTGTCGTCGGCGCCGGAGGTCACCGGGTCTCGCCCCCGGGCGCGGGGCCGTCGCCCTCCTGGTGGGTGATCTCCCGGAACGGGCGGGGGGCGGGTTCGCGCCGGCGCCAGTCCTCGGGGATCGTCGCTTCGAGAACGTCGTCGACGGTGACGACGCCGAGCACCCGGTCGTTCTCGTCGACGACGGGGATGGAGTAGAGGTTGAAGTCGGCCATCAGCAAGGCGATGTCGGTGAGGTCGGCGTCGGCGCTGACGCACACCGGATCCGAATCCATCAGCGACTCAACGGTTTCGCCGGGATCGGCCTGAAGAAGGGTGATTACCGACACCACACCGGCGAGGCGCCCGTCCTCGTCGAGGACGTGCACCTTCACCAGCGCCTCGGGCTGAACCGCCCGGGCGGACGCGATCAACGCCAGCGCCGAGCCCGCGGTCGCCGTGGTGGCGCAGGAGACGAAGTCGACGTTCATCAACCCGCCGGCGCTTTCGGGGTTGAACCCCATCAGGGTGATCACCTTGGTGCGCTGGGCCGCGGGCATCAACTCCAGCACGCGCCGGCGCCGGGACTGGCGCAGGTCGGCGATCGCGTCGGCGGCATCGTCGGCGCGCATCCGGCTCAGCAGGGCGGCAACCTCGTCGTCGGGCTTGCCGTCGAGGAGTCGGCTGGCCTTCTCGGGGTCCAGCTCCTCGAAGACATCGGCTTCCAATTCCGGGTCACTGTGCACCCGGTCGAGGATCTCGCCGCCCTCGGCCTTGTCTGCCTCCTCGAGGAGGTCGGCGATCTCGGCGGCCTTGAACTCGCCGAACCGGTCCGACATGCGCCGCACCGCGTCCGAGCGGGCGTGGCCGATCAGCGGTTCGAACGACGTCCAGTCGCGGGCCGCGTGACCGCCCGACTGCCGAATCAGTCCGAACAACTTCGGCGGCCGCCGGGTGTCCAGGCGTGCGACAACCCATCCGGCGCCGGTGTCTTCGAGCTCGACGTCATAGGCGCGGATCAACTCGACGGCCGCCACGTCGATCAACCGGTGGCCCAGCACGTCCCTGCGCAGCAGCACCTCGCCGTCGCGGCGCTCGAACCCGCGAAGGTCGACTTTGTTCTTGGTCAGCACGACTCGTCCCGGCGCCAACTCGTCGATCGACTTGCTTCCGACGAAGACCCGCCGCCCGCCGACGCCGGCCACGATGCCGGTGACCGGCGGATGGTCGTCCTCGCCCCGGAGCCGCACGATGACGTCCTCGACGCGGCCCACCGGCTCGCCCGAGCGCGCCAGCACCGGCGAACGCAGCAACTCCGAAAGATGAATGACCGGAAGGCCTTTGCGCGGCTCGGCCGTTTTCTCTGATGTGCTCACGTGTCCCTCTTCAGTGCTGTGGACCCCGGCCTGCGTTCGGGCTGCACGGCAGCACGTCTCGCGAAGCCGTGTGGGCGCCGCCGGTACCCGCGTTTGCGGTGATGGCGCAAGTATCGCGGCTTTACCTGCTCGGCGGCCAGAGCCTACGCCGTAGCCGCCGAGGCTGGCCAGAACCGGCAGGTGAACGGCGGGCGGCCATCCGGAATACGGCCGCCGTTACTGCTTGTCGACGTTGCCCGCGATCTGGTTGGCGACGCTGACGGCGACGTTCCCGGGGTTCTGCCAGGGGAGGGCCTTTCTTCGGAGGGTGTGGACGGAGCATACGCACCCTCCGAGCCGCCGCGCGCATTGAATGCCGCCGGTGCCTTGGGTCAGGCATCCGCTACGGCTGAGCCGCCGTGGCTTCCTTCCCGCGGCTTTCGGCGCCCGGGGGCGCCGCGGCCTGGCTGTGGGCCAGCGCGATCGTCGCCGCGATCATGATCGCCACCGATACGCCCAGCCCGATCAGCCCGACATCGTTGGTGTGCAGCGTCTCGCCGAGGACCGCGATGCCGAGCACCGATCCGACGATCGGCTCGGACACGGTCACCGCGGGCAGTGAGGCGGTCAACGGGCCCGCGCGGAACGCCGACTGCTCCCAGGCCGTCGCGGCGATCCCCAGTACCACCCACACGTAGAGCTCGGGCAAGCGCAGCACGGCGAAGACGCCGCGGTCGAGCTGGTCCACCACCCCCTTGGTCAGCACCGAGAACAAACCCCACAGTGAGCCGGACACCACTCCCAGCAGCAAGGCGCTGACCGAACCCGAGAACATGCGCGCGCCGATGACGCAGAGGATCAGCGCCGGGCCTATGACGCACGCGACGACGGCCCACACTTTGAAAGACCCGCGGGGGCTGCCCTCCTGCGGGTCACCGACCGTCACGACGACCGCGACGGCGGCCGCGAGCAGGATGGCCCAGATCGCTTGCGGGCGAGTGATCCTGCGGTGGTTGACCGCCGCGTTGATCACCAGCGCGAACAACAGCGACGTCACCAGCAGCGCCTGGACCAGGACGACCGAGCCCAGCCCGAGGGCCGCTGCCTGCAGGCCGAATCCGGCCGCGGCCACCAGGCTGCCCTGCCACCATTGGCGATCGCGCAGCAGCCGGTGGAACAGGGCGGCGGTGCCGACCGGCTTGTCGGTGACCTGTTGGGCGGATCGCTGCTGCAGGACGTCGCCGACGGCGATCATCAGGGCGGCCGCCTCCGCGAGCACCACGGCGATCTCGGTCGTGCGCATGCGGACCTCCTGTGCGATGAAGCGTCGGACGAAATTGTCGGCTTCGAGCGCAACTTTAGATTGTCACCGAATTGTCTTATTCTCCGCCCGTTTTGGCGCGCCATCGCCGGGGGGAGCCGAACGCGGCGCGACTCCGGTCGTTGCGATCATGCTGATTCGCACCGCTGTGTTGCGGCCGCGCGATCGCTAACATCCAAACGCCAACCCCTGCTGCGAGTTCGGGTTGAGAGCGAGGTCCAATCGATATGGAGGGCAATGACGAAGCCCACGCGGCCGTCGGCGGGTCGTGGCAAGCTGTTGCTACGAGTTCCCTGGCTCAACGTCGTCGGCGTCGTCGCGGTCGTCGTCGCGGCGACTCTGCTTGCGGTCAAGAATCTGCACGCTGATACGTCACCCAACCAGATCCTCAACGTCTCCTACGACCCGACGCGGGAGCTTTACGCCAGGCTCGACAAGTCTTTCGTCGAGCAGTACCGCCAGCAGACGGGCGTCACGCTGGAAATCAAGCAATCGCACGGCGGTTCCGGGCGGCAGGCGAGCGACGTCATCGATGGCAGGCAAAAGGCCGACGTCGTCTCCCTGGCGCTCGTCAGCGATATCGACGCGCTGAGAAAACGCGGTCTGATCGCCCCCGACTGGCAAAGCCGGCTGCCGAACAACTCGGTGCCCTACACGTCGACCATCGTCTTCGTCGTCCACAAGGGCAATCCGAAGGGGATCCGCGACTGGCCGGATCTCGTCAAGAGCGGCGTCGCCATCGTCTCGCCCAACCCGCGCACCTCCGGCAACGGCAAATTGAGCGTTCTCGCCGCCTGGGGTTCGGTCACGACGCGCGGCGGCAGCGACGCGCAGGCGTCCGACTTCGTCAAGTCATTGCTCGGCCACGTCGTGGTCGCCGACACTGGCTCGCGCGGGGCCGCCATCAGCTTTTCGGTCGAGAGGATCGGCGACGTGCATCTGAGTTGGGAGAACGAAGCGCTGCGCGAGGTCTCCGAAAACAACAACGAGTTGGAGATCGTGTATCCCCCGGTCAGCATCCGCGCCGAGCCGGCGGTCGCCTGGGTCGACGCGAATGTCAAGGATCAGTCGCGCGCCTCTTTTGCGAAGGCCTATCTTCAGTACCTGTACACCGATTCGGCGCAGGAGGTCATCGCCCAATCTGGTTACCGCCCAGTCAAACCCGAGATCCTGGCCAAGCACTCGGATCGGTTGCCCGAGCTCAACCTGTTCCCGATCACCGCGATCGCTGCGGACTGGAACGATGCGCGGGAGAAGTTCTTCGGCGACAACGGCATCTACGACACGATCTCATCGCCCGTTCGGGCTACCGTCACGTCCGCGCATCACCGGCGGAAGGCCAAGAGGCCATGAGCATTTCGGCTGTCTTGAAGAATTACGACGTGGGTAAGGCGCGCCGCGACCTCGTCGCCGGAATCACGGTCGCAGCCGTTTCCCTGCCGCAGGGCATCACCTATGCGCTGGTGGCCGGCGTCGACCCGAAGTTCGGCGTTTATTCGGCGATCGTGGTGTGCTTCATCGCCTCGGTCTTCGGCTCGTCGTCCCACCTGATCAACGGTCCGACGAGCGCCATCTCGCTTCTGGTGTTCAGTACCCTGGCGTTCTTGGACCCGGAGAACCGCACCGTCTTGTTCGAGGCGCTCTTTCTGCTCGGCGTCCTCGTCGGCGCGTTCCAGATCCTCATCGCCGTGTTCAAACTTGGTGACCTGACCCGATACATCTCCGAATCGGTCATCCTCGGGTTCCTGTTGGCCGCCGCCGTGCTCATCGCGGTCGGACAGTTGGGCAATGCCCTGGGCGTCAAGGACAAGGGCAACGGCCGGATGCCGGTGCTGCAACGCACGTACCTGACCTTGCTGCACGGCGACGCGGTCAACTATCGCGCCGTAGTGCTGAGCGTGGCGACCGTGGTGTTGGCGGTGGTGCTGCGCAAGCTGGTCAAGCGGTTCGGGTTGCCGCAATTGGACCTGCTGGCCGTGTTGGTCATCGCGGCAGCCATCGCCTATGTGGCCGGCTGGTCGACCCCCGACCACACGGGTAACACCCCGGTGGCCCTCACCGCCAAGATTCCGCAGAGCCTGCCCAGCCCGCACATCCCGGAAGTGCAGCTCGGACTGCTGGGCCAGCTCTCCGAGGGTGCGCTGGCCATCGCCTTCATCGGGCTGCTGGAGGCGCTGTCGATCGCCAAGGCCATCGCCCATCAGAGCGGGCAGAAGCTCGACTACAACCGCCAGATTCTCGCTGAGGGCCTGGCGAACCTCACCGGCGGATTCTTCCAATGCGTGCCGGGATCGGGGTCGGTGTCGCGGTCGCCGATCAACTTCCAGGCTGGTGCGGTGTCGCGCTTCTCCGGGATCGTCGCCTCGTCCGCCGTCGCGGTGGCGGTGCTGCTATTCGCACCGCTGCTGCATTACATGCCGCGTGCCGCGCTGGCCGGCCTTCTGCTGATCACCGCCGGGCGGCTCATCGACTACAAGCGCCTCTTCTACACGCTGAAGGCCTCCCGCTACGACGCCGGGCTGGTGATCGTCACCGCGCTCACGGGCGTCCTGATCGATCTCGACACCGCCGTCCTGCTCGGGGTTGCCCTGTCGATCCTGCTCTTTGTGCCCCGCGCGGCGAAGCTGAAAGTCAAGGAGCTGGTTGTGACGTCCGAGCGCGTCGTCCGGGAGCGCGTGCCCGGTGACCAGTTGGACCCGTCGACGGTCATCTACGACCTCGAGGGTGAGTTCTTCTTCGGCGCCGCACCCGAACTCGAGCGGTATCTCGATGCGGTGGCCGACCGGGTCGGCCGGGAAGGCATCACCTTCGTGGTGCTGCGGTTGAAGCGGGTGCGGCACCCCGATGTCGTCGTCGTCGAGCGGCTCGAGCGTTTTCTGCGCGAGGAAGCCGCGCGCGGTGTGACCGTGCTCCTCGCCGGGGTGCAGCCCGACTTGCGGGCGGTGCTCAGGAACGTCGGCTTCGACCGGTGGTTCCCGCCGGAGCATCTCTTCCCCGAGGAGGATGAGGAGTTCTCGGCAACGCTGAAGGCCGTTCGGTATGCGCACGGCCTGGCGGGCGTCACCGAATCCCGTGCGCCGGTGGCCGCGACCGCGGTTGTCGGCCAGGGGGATTCGCAGCGCTACTACTACCTGGTGTGATCTCGGTTTGGCAGTGCATTCCACCCTAGAACGCCGGGCCGACGCACTCGTAGAGCTGGTGCGCGTGACTTTCGCCGAGCCGGGACGCCGAGCCATGGTATTCGCCTGCGCCGCGTCCGATGAGCGGTCGTCCTCTCAGAAGGCGTAACGGTGGAGTTGCGCCAGGTTTTGCAGACCCGGCAGCGTCCGGATCACTTTTCCGAGCGCGCGATAGGCCGCACCGGGCAGGCGTTTGAACTCGTCGGTGTCGAATATGGAGATCGCGGCCAGCAGCCGAACACCCGGAACGGCCTGAAGTATGTCGTCGGGTTCATTGACCGCCCAGTGCAGGGTTGACCCCGAGCGGCTGATGACCGGGTTGAACTTCTGCAGTTTGATACTGAGCCAGTTGCACACATCGAATTGCATTTCCCCCGAGGGGAAATGCTCGACCACCTGTCGTAGCAATGCGACGCCGTCGTCCTCGGTCAGGTAGTACGTGAGCCCTTCGGCGATCAGCAGCACCGGCCGGTCGGCAGGGATGGCAGCCAGCCATGCGGGGTCGGTGACGGATGCGCCGACAGTGTGGTAGTGCTCGCGGGGCGGGTACAGCTTGTCCACGAGCGCGATGACGCCGGGGAAGTCGACGTCGTACCATTCGACGCCGGCGCCGGGGTCCAGCCGGAATACGCGGCCGTCGAGGCCGCAGCCCAGGTGCAGCACTACCGCCTGGTCGTGCACCGCGAGGAATTGACGCGCCCAGCCGTCGAGCACGACGCTGCGGACGGTGCCCGCGGAAACATTGCGCGGGGTGATGCCCGTTTTCGGCCAGTCATACTCGATGCGGTTGACGAGGTTCCCGGCGAAGGGGTCGCCCAGCAACGGCTCGGCGGCCTCGGCTTCCAATGCCCGGGCATACAGGGTCGCAAGCGCCGTCTCTTGCGGTCCCGTCAGGGCGATGGGAATCTTCGGCGTCTCAGGCACGGGCGTCCCGCCCTCGCCGGGGAGACTGCGTCGCAATAGCCACGTCTGTCACAGCAGTCTCCGTCTCGGTCGGCACTCGGTTTGCCCGCCTCATAGCGACAATCCCGCGACGGCCATCGAACCCCCTGCGCCCCAGGGCAATTGTCGCTATGAGGCGGGCACAACGAACGTCCCAGCCGGCAGAGACTGCTGGGGCCGATGTGACACGACAAGTCAGCTCGCGCGCCTGATCTTCAGCGCCGTGGTGATCATCGGGATCTGCAGCGGCAGCCGGGCGATCGCGGCGATGCGCATCGGCCAGGGCTTGTCCCACCACAGCCGGACCATGTTGATATTGGCCGGGAAGACGCCGAGGAACAGCAGGACGGCCGCCAGCGCGGCCGACCGCCGCGTGCGTCGTGGCAGGAGCAGCGCTCCGACGGCGATCTCGGCGACGCCCGACGCGTAGGTGTAGAACCGCGCGCTGCCGGGCAGCTCGGCGGGGACGATCGTGTCGAACGGCGTGGGCGCGAGGAAGTGGACGGTCCCGATGCTCATCAGCATCGCGCCGACCCGGTATGCGGCTGCCTGGTCGGCGTCGCGTTCAGCGAGGGTTGTCATGGCGCTGATTGTGCCCCGGATGCCGGGTTCGGGTGCGGTCGGCGTCGGTGTACCGGATGATGCCGCGAACGTTGCGCCCCTCGAGCACGCCGCGGTACCCGGGCGCCTTTGGTTCTCACCGGATGCCCTCCATCCCGCCGCCGCCCAACTCAGGCCATTACTATTGCCCATACGGTATTTGATACGATTTGCCGCGTCCGACCGCCCGTCCCCCAGTCCGAGGATGAGAAACAATGGCTACACCCGTGATCGTCGGAGCCGTCCGGACGGCGATCGGCCGCTCCTTCAAGGGCACGCTGGTCAACACGCCGCCCGAAACGTTGATCACCACCGTGCTTCCGGAGGTGGTGCGCCGGTCCGGAGTTGACCCCTCCGTCATCGACGACATCATCTTCGCCGAATCGCATTACGGCGGTGGCGATTTGGCGCGGTATGCCGCGACGGCAACGGGCATGGAGGACATTCCCGGCCAGTCGGTGAACCGGCACTGCGCGGGCAGCCTCACTGCGATCGGCAACGCTGCGGCACAGATCGGCTCGGGGATGGAGCGCGTGCTCATCGCCGGCGGGGTGCAGTCGTTGTCGATGACACCGCTGACCAACTGGCGGATTCCCGGCCCGGAGCTGAAGTTCCAGGAGCAGTGGATGCCGCCCACGCACGTCGAGACCCCCGACGCCCCCACCCGGGACATGTCCATCACGGTGGGCTGGAACACGGCGCAGGCGGTCGGCATCACGCGTGAGGAAATGGACGCCTGGGCGGCCCGATCGCACCAGCGCGCCATCGCCGCGATGGATGCGGGCAAGTTCCTCGACGAGATCATCCCGATCAAGATCACCCAGGCCGACGGCTCGGTGACGGAGTTCGCCGTGGACGAGCATCCCCGCCGCGACACCACCGTCGAGAAGCTGGCGGGGCTCAAGGTGCTGCACCCGGAGATCGAGGGGTTCTCGATCACGGCGGGCAACAGTAGCGGCACCAACGACGCCGCCGCGGCCGTCGCCCTCGTGGACCGGGCGTACGCCGAGGCCGAGAACCTCAACGTGATGGCCACGGTGCGGGCCTGGGCCGCCGCGGGTGTGCCGGCCCGGGACACCGGCCTGGGCGCGGTCAAGGTCATCGGAAAGGTGCTGCAGCGGGCCGGCTTATCCGTCGGCGACGTGGCGCTGTGGGAGATCAACGAGGCGTTCGCCTCGGTGCCGATCGCGGCGTGCCGCGAGCACGGCATCGACGAGGAGAAGGTGAACTTCTCCGGCAGTGGCTGCAGCCTGGGTCACCCGATCGCCGCCTCGGGCGCCCGCATGGTCACCACGCTGATCTACGAGCTCGCCCGCCGCGGCGGCGGCATCGGGGTGGCGGCGATGTGCGCGGGCGGTGGCCAGGGTGGCGCCGTCGTCGTCGAGGTCTAGCGGCGATCGCGAGCGCGGCGAAGCCGGGCGAAGCGGGTCGTCGCCATCAGGTCCAGCGCCCATTAGTTGCAGAACGTGTGGCCGATGAACTGGGTGTTGCCGCCCGAGTAGTTGGTCAAGTGCACCGCCGGCATCCCGTTGTACTGGGTGTTCATCCGCTGGGCGCTGGCCGGCGGGACGTCCTTGGGGAACGCCAGCACCATGTCGGCGAAGATCTTCAGGCCGGCCTGACAGATGGCTTCCGGTCGCGGCGGCTGCGGGTTCCAGGCGTGCACCACCACGGGGTCCGCCAGTTGATACCCGGTCGCGCAGTTCGGGTCGCAGATCTTGAACACCGCGGTGCCGTTGCCGTCGGCGCCTTGCGGCCCCCACGAGCTCCACGACATGTCTTGCAGCGCAATGGCTACGCTCGCGCACCCGAGGATGTTGATCTTCTTCGGACGCTCGACCGGCGGAACCGCGGGGTTGTAGCAACCCGGGATCGCGAAGCTCGGCGGGGGTGGGGGCGAGGCGACGGTCGCCGGTGCCTGCGGGTGCCCCGTCATCCGCACGACCGCAAAACCGAGCCCGCCGATCAGCACCGCGGCCAGCGCGGCACCGACGAAAAGCCTGCGGCCGCGTGGCTGCTGCCGCAACAAACTGGCCGAAACGATATTTCCCCCGCTCACCTATTCAGGTTTACAGGTTGCGGCCCAGATTTCACGTGAAAACGGTGCTGCCTGTCGCGCGGAAACATGGCAAGGTAAATTGGTCAACGCTACCAACATTGCTGGGGATGTGCGATGAGATGTGGAGTTGCCGATGGATGACCACGAACTGGCCGCGCGGCTGGCCACCGACGCCGGCAGGTTGCTGCTCGGCGTCCGAGAGGAGTTCGCCGACGCCGAACCGGCCGAGCGGAAAGCTGCCGGGGACAAGCGATCTCACGACTTTCTGATGGACGCGCTCGCTTCCGAGCGGCCGGCCGACGCGGTGCTGTCCGAGGAGGGCGCCGACGACCCGGTGCGGTTGCGCTCGGAGCGGGTATGGATCGTCGATCCGCTCGACGGGACGCGCGAATTCTCCGAGCTGGGCCGGGACGACTGGGCGGTGCACGTCGCGCTGTTCCAGGCCGGCGAGCTCGTCGCCGGCGCGGTCGCCCTGCCGGCCCAGGGCGTCACGTTGGCGACGCCCGTCGTCCAGGCGCCTCCGGCCGCCCCCGACAAGCCACGCATCGTGGTGTCGCGAACGCGGCCGCCTGCCATCGCGCTGGCCGTGCGCGATGCATTGGACGGAACGCTGGTGGAGATGGGTTCCGCGGGGGCGAAGGTGGCCTCGATCGTCCAGGGGTTGTCCGACGTCTACGTGCACGCCGGGGGGCAGTTCGAGTGGGATTCGGCCGCGCCGGTCGCGGTGGCCCGCGCCGCCGGGTTGCACACCTCGCGCATCGACGGCTCGCGCCTGGCCTACAACCAGCCCGACCCCAAGTTGCCGGATCTGGTGGTGTGCCGTCCGGAGCTGGCCCAGGCCGTCCTGGCCGTCACGGGCTGACGAACCACCCGGGCCAAAATGTCGTTAGCCGCCTCATGAGGCCTTGACTCATCCTCAAGAGGCGGCAACATACGGATATTACATCGGGTTTAACGCTGTATCATCTTTTCCGGTCCAAAACCGGATGTGACGCGCCCCACACGCCGCTTCCCAGAGGCGTTGCGACTGCACCGAACTCGCGCCCCGCGTCAGCCGGGTTTTCGGCCGCCGGCCCGGCGACGAGCCGGACGCGGCGGAGTGCTCACGACGGGCCCGATCCAGTGCCGCAGCAGGGCCCGTAGTTCGCCGCCGGACCGCGGCGGATCCGGCGGAACCAGGACCATGGACTGGATGATGCGCAGCAGGTATTCGACCAGGTCGTCGAAATCCTTACCGCGGTAGCCCAGGGCGGCCCAGTCGATGCCGCTGTGCTCCAACATCATTCGCGACCGCGCGATCGATTCTCCCAGTACCATCTGCTGACTCATCAAACGCGTTCGATCGGTTTCCAACATCGTCGTCAACAAGGGTTCCTCCGGCAGCCGCTCGACAAGGTAAGCCACGGCCTCCACCAACAGGTCGACGGGGTCGTCGATACCCGCGATGAGGTCGGTGATGCGGGCGGTCCAGCCGCCGAGGGACACGTCGCCGGCGGCGGCGATGAGCTCGTCGATCGTGGCGAAGTACCGGTAAACGGTGGGGCGGGTGACGCCGAGGTCGCCCGCGATGACCGACAGGCTCGTCCCCCGGAGCCCCCGTCGCTGCATGCTGTCGATGGCCGCGTCGACGATGCGCTTGCGCGCCTCCTCGTCGTCGGCCGGGGGAGCGCCGCCCCAACCCTTCCTGCCCATGACGGTTCGACTATCGCCGTTCGGTCGGCAGCGCGCTCAGCGCCACGCCTGCTGCCAGGCCAGTACGCGGTCGGCGAGTTCGGGTCCGGCGTCCTCCTGGATGAAGTGACCGGCACGGATGCGGGCGTGCGGCTGACCCGCCGCGCCCGGCACGTGTTTGATCAGTGGGCGATCCGCTCGCCCCAGGATCGGGTCGCGTGAGCCGAAGATCGCCAGGCACGGTTTCTCCCAGCGGCCGAGCGCATCCCAGGCTTTCCTGTTGGCCGGGACGGCCGGGTCGTCGGGCGAGGTCGGCACCAACTGAGGGAACGCGCGGGCCCCGGCCTGATACGACTTGTCCGGGAACGGGGCGTCGTAGCCGGCGCGCACTTTGGGGGAGACCCGGCGGACGGTGGCCAGGCCGACGAGCCGGCCGGCCGGCAGCACGGGAGAGTAGCGGGCCAGGGCCCGCCACGCGTAGAACGCGGGAGTGGCGGGCCGGTCGGCGGTGGGGAGGAATCCGTTGGCGACCACCAAGCGCGCGATGCGGTCCCCCTGCTCGGCGGCGATGCGCAGCCCGATCAGGGCGCCCCAGTCCTGCACGAACAACGTGAGGTCGCGCAGATTCAGGGCCTCGAACCACGAGGTCACCCACTCGACGTGGCGCAAGTAGGTGTAGTCCTCGGTCCGGGCGGGCTTGTCCGAGCGCCCGAAGCCGATCAGATCGGGGGCGAGCACGCGGTGGCCGCCGTCCGCCAGCGGCGGGATCATCGTGCGGTAGAGGTAGCTCCACGTGGGCTCGCCGTGCAGCAGCACGATCGGCGGCCCTTCGGCCGGGCCCTCGTCGAGGTAGTGCATCCGCAGCGCCTGGGTATCACTGGCGGCCACGTCAACGTAGTTCGCTACGAACGGATAGCCCTCGAGGTTTTCAAATCGGGAGTTCGGCGTTCGCAGCACACGCATATCAGCTCCTCCGGTGGGGGTGCGTCTGGGTAAGCCTCTCTCGGCGGCGCGATTTCGTCTAGTGGGAGATTTCAGAGCTCAACGAACGGGAGGGCGCGGAAATCGCGGATTTCGCGATAGCGCGTCGTTGAGCGCGTGCCCCATGCGGGACAGCGCTTCGGCGAGAATGGCTTTCGAGGTCGCAAAGTTCAACCGCACATGGCCGGGCCCGCCGGGGCCGAAGACGTGGCCGGAGCTGAGCGCGACGCGGGCGTGGTCGAGAAACCAGCGCGCCGGCCCCGAGAGATCGGCGACCACCGCGATCCCCTCGGACGCTTCTTCGCCGATCCCCAGCTCTCGGCAGTCCAGCCATGCAAGGTAAGTGCCCTGCGGCCGCAGCAGTTTCACCGCGGGCAGGTGCTCGGCGACCAGCTGGCCCAACAGCGTCCGGTTGTCGTCCAGGCCTCGCAGCAGCGCGTCCAGCCACTCGCCGCCGGTCCGGAACGCCTCGGCGTGTGCGATGACGCCCAGGTGGCTGGCGCCGTGGCCGACCTCCTCGGGCATCCGGTGAAGGTCGGCGGCCGCCGCGGGACCGGCGATGGCCAGGGCCGCTTTGATCCCGGAGAGGTTCCACGCCTTGGAGGCGGAGGTCAACGCGAACGCATCCGCCGACCCGGGCACGGTCAGGTAGGGAACGAATCGCGCCCCCGGCAGGATGACCGGGGCGTGGATCTCGTCCGACACCACCCGGACGCCGAACCGGCCGGCCAGCTCCGCCACGGCGGTCAGTTCGTCGGCGGTGTGCACGCAACCCGTCGGATTGTGCGGATTGCACAGCAGGTAGGCGACCTTGCCGGCCGAGGCACGGGCCCGGGCGAACGCCGCCTCCAACGCGGCCAGGTCGAGCCGGCCGTCGGCGCCGAGCGGGGCGTCGATCACGCGGCGGCCGTCGTGCGACACGAACGCGTAGAACGGCGCGTAGACCGGCGGGTTGACGACGACGGCGTCGCCGCGGTCGGTGACCAGCCGCAGCGTTTCGACGACGCCGAGCATCACGTCCGGGACGATCGCGGTCCGGCCGACCTCGAGGTCGTGCCATTGCCAATGCCGGGAGGCGAATTCGGCGACCGCTTCGGCGAGCGCGGTGCCGCAGGGGTATCCGGTGTCGCCGAGGTCGATCGCCTTTCGCAGCGCCTTGGCCACGGTCGGCGGCAGCGCGACGTCCATCTCGGCGACCCAGAGCGGCAGCACGTCCTGCGGGTGCGCGCGCCACTTCATGCTGGTGCGCATGCGCAACTCGTCGAGCGCGAGTTCCTCGAGCGGATTCCGGGTCACGTCGGCTACGGGGTTCGGTCCACCAGCACCGCGCCGCCGGGTTGGTTGCCCAGCGTCTGCAGTTCGAGGTCGTCACCCCGCGCCGTCAGGCGCACGATCTCGGCCAGCTGCTGCGGGGCGTCGCACTGCAGGTAGTGGTCCGCGCCGGGCACCACCCAGTAGCGGTTGGTACCCGGCTTGTTCCTCAGGTACGTCTGCCACACGTGGTTGGGCACCCGCAGCGGAGCGACGTTGTCGTGCAGGCCCCAGACCACCGTCGTGTCGACGTCACTGCGGGAAAGCGATTGCAGCCAACTGGTTTCGTCGGCCGCGCGCTCATGCAGGTACTGGATCGTGTCGGGCAGCACGCGGATTCCGTCGTTGTGCGCGAAGCACTTTGCCAACGCAGCGATCTCGGGGTCCTGCAGGGTTCGGCGCGGCATGAACGTGCTGGCGCCCAGGCCGGCCGCCAACACTTCGGGCGTGACGGCGGCCGCCGTGGCACGCGCCGTCGCCGGGTCCAGCAGCGCCGTCTGGAACGCGGTCAGGTTCGACAGCGGAAGGAAGATGTTGGCGTTGGTCAGGACGAGGTCGATCGGTGCGACGGGCGGTTGAAGGGCCCCTAACATGCCCAGCGCAATGATGGCGACGCTGCTGCCGCGGTCGTGGGCGAGCATCCGGAACTCGGTCAGCCGCCAGACCTCGGTGATGGCGTGCACGAGCAGGCGGGCGTCGTCGTACAGCGAGTACACGTAGGGCTCGGGCGGCTTGTCGGACAGCCCGTAGCCCGGAAAGTCCAGGACGTGGATGTCGAATTCGGCGCCCAGCTCGTTGGCCAGGGCGAAGTAGTCGATGCTCGAGGTCGGGAAGCCGTGCACCAGCACCAGGGCGGGTGCCCCGGGTGTGCCGCAGCGGCGGCCGAACACCGCCACCTCCCGGCCGTCGTTGGCGGCGGTCGTCGACCGCCAGCGCAATTGGGTGCCGCCGTCTTGCCACTGCGCGAAGATGTCCAAGCCGCCAGCATTTCAGAGGCGCCGCGGTTAGACAATGAGGCTCGCGTGTCGTGGCCCGGCGTACCGGTAGTCCCAGCAGTCACAAGATCTTTGGGATGTCTCTTTGTGCCCGCCTCATAGCGACAGCGGAGCGCCTGTCGCTATGAGGCGGGCACAAAGCCAAGTCCTTCTCCGGCCGTGACCAGCGTGACGGGTGGGGACTTCGACCCCTCACGGGCAGGTCACGTGGATCCCGAACGTCACCTGGCGCGTACCGCTTTGACCGGGCGTCGTGGCCTGCCCCGTCCCGGTCACCGTGTAGCTCTTGCCGTCCTTGGTGGCCTGCACCTGAGTGGCCGTCTGCGGCGCCTGGTAGGGAAGCTGGTACTGCCCGTTGTCCACCGCCAGGGAAATTGCGAAGCCGTCGACGCTGGGCGGCTTTTCGTCGGACAGCGCCATCGACACCGACGCCGAATCGTCGTGGACGTTGATGCGGGTGGTGAGGTCACCCGACTCGGCGGGCGTCGCGCTGGGCTGCGCCGCCGAGCTGCTGCACTCGACCAGGGCGACCATCGTGTGTTTGTTTCCGTCGATCATCACGGTGGTGCTGGTCGGAGCCGGCGTGGAGCTCGGGGCAGCCGCCGGCTGGCCGCTCTTGCCGGAACAGGCGCCCAGCGCGACCACGGCGACTGCGACGGTCGCCGCAACGGTCCGCCGTCGGTGACAGCCCGAATTCGTCATCCCACCTCCTCTGCCCCAAACGTCGAGGACTATAGGTCTCGTTCGTGTCGGGAAGGTCTCATTTCTCTGGCGGCGAGTCAAACTGGGGCGCCGAAGCTCAGGGCCACGCTTCCCAGCCGACCATGCTCCGCAACGGCCCGGCGAAGACGGGCCGCACCGCCCCGGAGCGCCACCGCTGTTCGACCAGGGCGGCCACCGCGTCGGTGGTGGCGAGCGGGTCCTGGTCGAGGTAGACGACGGTGATGTACTGCGGTTCGGTGTGCCAGCCGTGGGGTAGGTGGGTCCACCCGGTGCTCGTCCCGAAGGTCCAGGCGCCGGCGGTGCCGGGCGTGGCGAGCAGGGCGGGATAGTGCTCGGCGTGCAGCCATTGCAGCCAGTCGTTCGGTCGGCCGACTCCTTCCCCGCGGGCCTCCTCCACGATCAGCAGCACCCCGCGGTGCGGCCGGAACGGCACCACCTCCGCGGACACCAGCGCCCGCGGGGACGCGTGCCACTGCAACAGCCGCAGGCCGGCCACCTGCAGCGACGGCCGGGTGACGGGGAAGCGGCCGTTTTCTCGCAGCGCCCGCCCGAGAGCGACGAAGTCGTCGAAGGTCTCCTCGACGGGATCGGCCACCAGGTAGTGGACAGCGTTGCCGATTTGGCCCAGCGGTCCCTCGGCCGCCAGGCGGCGGTCGAGGTAGTCGCCGTCGGCGATCCAGCGCAACCCGTAGACGATGCCCGGGAGCTGATATTGCTCGGGCATGTGGTCCAGCAGGTGCCAACGCAGGTAGCCGCCGTCATCATCGGGCGGGGCCGGGGCCGTGAAGCTGAAAAAGCCCGCCTTCACCCGCATTACGAGACACCCAGTTCGGCGAGCGCGTGCAGGTTCTCCAGGTAGTGCTGCAGTGAGGTATGGGTGAACACGGCGCTGACGATGGTAGCGCCGTGAGCGGCGGTCTCGGGGAACAAGGTCACCACGGGGGTGGCCACCGACAGCTTCGGGACGGTGCTCATCGGTGCGTCATCGTCGCAATGTTGCCGGGCAGGTGCGGCGCTTCCGGAAGCGCTGGTGAGCGTGGGCATCGTGGCCACTGCTTAGACTGCGGCACAACAGGATTCCAGCCAGCCTTGGATCCGCTCGGCCACCGCCGCCCAGGCCGGCTCGAGCATCATGTCGTGGCCCATCGAGGGGAAGATCTCGGCTTCAACGTGGTACGCGGTCGCCGTCGCACGGACTTCGTCCTGGGTGAAACACGTGTCGTGTTCGGCGCCCAGCACACACAGCGGCGCGCGCACGGTGCGGGGCCGCGGCAGATCGAGAAACAACATGTCCAGCACATGCTTTCCGACATATTCTTCGCCGAGTCGGGCCAAACAACGCTCGACGTCTTCGCCGGGCGCGCGCTCGGAAAAAAACGATTCGCGCGTCAATTCCGCGGTGCCGCCGATGAAGTCCAGCGACTTGCCCTGCGCCAGCGCGCGGGTGGTGCGCCACGGGTGCCGGGTGAACCTGCGCAGCAAGAACCGGGCGATCCCGCTCGGCGGTACGGACGCGAGGAGCGCGGCGCCCGGAGCGTCCTGGGTCTCCAGGTACTTCTGCACCACGAAGCCGCCCATGGAGTGCCCGATGACGACGGGCCGTCGGGGCAGTCCGTCGGCCACCGCCGCGACGTCGTCGACGAGGTCGGCGATCGAACAGAACCGGAGGGGTTTCGGCGCGGGGCTCTGACCATGCCCACGCAGGCTCACGGCCAGCGCCCGATAGCCCCGGGCCGCGAAGAAGTCGAGGAAGTGCTCGTCCCAGCACCAGGCGCCGTGCCAGGCCCCGTGCACGAAAAGCAGCGGGGGCCTGCCGGATTCGGAGCGAGGTCCTTTGTCGATCACCTCGAGTTCGGGCCCGGCTCCCCACCGTTTCACGGTCATGGTCCGCGCTCCACGGCGCGGTTCGGATCCGAACACCACTCCGACCATGACCCCGGATACAGCGCGGCGTCTCGACCCGCCGCGGCGAGCGCCGCGATCGCGACGGCCGCGGTGACGCCCGAGCCGCAATAGACGCCCAGGCCCGCGGCAGCGTCAACCCCGCTGTCGGACAGCAGTCGGGCGAGCGCGCCCTCGCCGATGAATGTGCCGTCGGGGGCCAGCACCGCACCGCTGGGAACGTTCTTGGCGCCGGGAATGTGGCCGGCGACCGGGTCGATGGGTTCGACGTCGCCGCGGAAACGCTCGGGGGCGCGGGCGTCGATCAGCGTCAGGTCGCCGGATTCTTTGGCGGTCAACGTCGCTCGGCGCCCGGCGTACAAATCGTCCTGTGTCAGGGTCACATCGCCGGGATGCGGATGCACCGGCCCTGCCTGCAGGCGGTGTCCGGCCGCCAGCCATGCGGACAAGCCGCCGTCGAGTATGCGCACCGAGTCGAGCCCCGCGGCGGTCAGCACCCACCACGCGCGCGCGGAACCGGCCCTGTTCCAGTCGTCGTACACCACCACCGGCGCGCCCCGGCGAATGCCCCAGCGGCGCGCGGCCTGCTGGAGGGTGCGTCCCGACGGCAGCGGGTGACGTCCGCGGCCCTCGACGGTGTGATCGCTGAGCTCGTCCTCGAGTGAGACATACACCGCGCCCGGGAGGTGGCCCCGCAGGTAGGCCGCGTGGCCGTCGGGCTCGTCGAGGCGCCAGCGCACGTCGAGGATGGCCGGCGGACCGCTGGAATCGAGCAGGTCGGCCAGCCCGTCGGCGGTGATCAGGACCCGATCGCGAGCGTGCACGGGCGAATTGTCCCCCGTCGCGCCCGCCCAAGTACCCGCGGGCGCCGGTTAAAAACTCCACGCGAATTAAAAGTTAACGGCGGGGGGGGGTTTGGGATTTCGGCCGCCCGGGGTGGGCGGCCGCTTGACCCCCGGCCCGCCTCCACGGGATCATTGCAGGCATCTGGCGTACCGCCAAAGATCTCCATGTAGAGCGCGAAGCTGCGAAAGTGATGAGCGAAATGACCAAGAAAATTTCAGCGTGGACATTCGGCCTGCTCCTGGCCGCCATGCTGGTGCCCTCGGCCGTTGCGCGTGCAGACCAGGACGACGCCGACTTCGTCCAGTACCTGGAGGCGCATGGCATTCACCTCGGAACGCCGGCCCAGACCCTCAACATGGCTCACGCGATGTGCCAGGACCTCGAGGCGGGTTACAGCCAGAAGGACGAGATCGACCAGCTGACGGGATCGGACAAGCTGACGCAGGCGCAGGCGGAAACCTTCATCGGCGCCGCCACCGCGGACTACTGCCCGGCCAAGCACCCGCCGTCAAAGCCGAACCCCGGCTAAAGCGGGCGCTGCCTGGCGAAGGCCGGCCCGGCCACCTGGTCGGTTTACGCTTCGTGGCGACCACGGAGGTAGACCATGACCACACCCGAACAATCCCAGCTCCGCACCCGCATGTTCGCCCGGGTGCTGGGCCCGTTCTTCACGATCGTGCCGACGACGGTTGCGGTGCGCGGCTCGTACATGCAGACGCTGTTCACGGAGTTCAAGGCCAATCCCATGTGGCCCTGGCTGTATGGCGCCATCCTCCTGATGTCCGGCCTGATCATCATCGCGTTTCACCAGTATTGGCGTAAGCCCGCGGCGGTCATCGTCTCGGCCGTGGGCTGGTTCCTCGCGATCCGTGGGCTGCTGCTGTTGACCGTTCCCCAGGCCTATTCCGCGGCCGGCAACGCCGTCTACAGCTCGGGTGCAGCCGCTGCGATATGGGTGCTTTTCGGCTGCCTCGCCGCGGCCGGGCTGTACCTGACCTACGTCGGCTGGAAGCCGGAACCCGGCGTGCAGCAGGTTCGCCCGCCCGAGTGACTCGATGGCACGAGAGAGTTATGCGGTGTGCTCGGAGTCGTCTGTGCCGTAACGCATTTCGGGCGCGCCCAGCGATGCCAGCATGCCTTCGGCCGCCCGGTGCCAGGTGAAGTCCTCTGCGCGGCGCCTGGCCGACAGGCGCCGGTGATATTCCGGTCGGCGGACGATGGCGCCGACGGCGCCGGCGATGGCGGCCGGGTGATTGTCGGCCAGGGCGCCGCTGTCCGCGGTGATGATCTCCGACAGTGCCGAGGTGCGCGACACGACGGCCGGCGTACCGCACGCCAGCGACTCCAGCGCCGCCAGACCGAACGTCTCGTGCGGGCCGGGTGCGAGCGTGACGTCGGCCGAGGCGAGCAGCCCGGCGACGGTGTGCCGGTCGTTGACGAAACCGGTGAAGTCGATCGGCAGCCGGGCGGCTTGGCGTTCCAGCCGGGCGCGCAGCGGGCCCTCGCCGACCACGACGAGCCGGGCATCGACGCCGGCGTGGTAGAGCGCGCCGAGGGCGTCGATGCTGCGGTCGACCCGCTTTTCGACCGACAGCCGCCCGCAATGGACCAGCAGCAGCTGCGTGGGTGCGGCCCAGCGCCGCCGCACCAGGTACGAGTGACGGCGCGGGTGGAAGGTCTGCAGGTCGACGCCCAGGGGGACGGTGACGGTGTTGGTCGCGCCGATGCGGTCGAACTCCTCGCGCGCAAAGGCGGTGGTGCACACCACCGTGTCGTAGTCGGCGGCGGTGCGCGCGTTGGCGATGTCGGCGAACCGCTGCGCGGGACGGCGTGGAAGTATCTGCCCCACAAGGCGATCCAGGCGCTCGTGGGAGATCATCACCGTCGTGGCGCCGTACTCGCGGCCCCACTTCCCGAGCGACCGCAGTGTCAGCCGGTCGGACACCTCCAGCGCGTCCGGCTCGAGCGTTTGCAGCAGCTCCTTGACGGGTCCGGGCAGCACCGCGCGGTAGCCGCCGGTGAAGGGAATCAATCTGGCCGGCAATGTGATTCGCACCACACCGGTGCGCAGCCTAGTCCGCTCGGCACGTTGGCCCGGCACCAGCAGAAACACCTCGTGCCCGTGCGCGCAGTATTCCGCGCCGAGCCGGTCGACCGCCGTGCGCAGGCCGCCGGAACGGGGGCCGTAGAAATTGGCGACCTGCACGACACGCATAGGGTGAGGACACGCGGCGCGCGTGTGCAGTGAACAATGCCGGACCAACACGGGCTTGAACACTGCATGAATTCAGCCGGGCAGCCCGCCCGGTCGAGCGCCTACTCGTCGTCGGCCGCGTCGAGAAGCTGGACTTCCTCGAGGTCCATCTCGTTCTGCAACTCGCGCAGCACGATGTCGTCGATGAGGTTCTGGTTGCGCAGCGAGGTGATCTCCCGGCGCTTGTGCTCGAGCACCCCCAGCCGCACCCGCCGGACCTTTTCCTTACCCCTGGCCAGGCGGTTGTCCGCACCGTCCTCGGTGGCCGCGGCGAGCGCTGCCTTCTCCTCGTATTCCTTTTGCAGCCGCCGCCGCAGGTCGTCGCCGATGCCCACCTCGTCGGCCACCGTCGGCAAGGCCTTGAGGGCCGCCTGGACGCCGCGGGTGCGGGCCAGCTCCAATTCCCGGACGTAGGCGTCGTCGTCGGGTATCTGGGCCCAGCGGACCACGGCCGGCAGCGTGCTGCCCTGCACCAGGACGGTCACCAGGATGACGACGACCACGATGAAGATGAGCAGGTTGCGGTCGGGGAACGGCCCCCCGCTGAGCGTGGTGGTCGGGACGGCCAGCGCCGCGGCCAGCGACACCGCTCCGCGGAAACCCGCCCAGACGGTGACGAAGCGTGCGCGCCAGCTGACGCGGCGCGCACGCTGAACCTCGCGGCGGTCGATGAGGCGAAGCAACGCGGTCGTCATCTCACCCCAGAAGATCCGGGACACGATCACGACGCCGGTGACGGCGAGCGCGATGTAGAGGGCGTTGCCAAGACCGCCGTCGACGCCGGAGATGCCGCGCAGCGCCCCGGGGATCTGCACCCCGACGAACACCCACAGCGAGCCGTTGATCAGAAAGGTCGCGATGTCCCAGAACGCGTAGGCGGTCAGGCGGGACCGGGCCCGGATCACCACCGGCCCGGCGTAGGCGAGCATCAGGGCCGACACCATGACCGCGACCACGCCGCTGCAGTCGAACGTCTGGGCCAAAAGGAACGCCGCGAACGGGGTGAGCAGGCTCAACGCCCCTTCCTCCTGCGGCGCGTCGATTCGCTTGCGGACCAGCGTCGCCAGCCCGCCGACGGCCAGCCCCGCCACGATGCCCCCGAGGTAGGACCCGAGGAAGCGGCCGGTCAAGTCGAGCGGGGTGATGGCGGCACCGCCGACCGCCACGTGGACGCTGACGGCGAACAAGACCAGCGCCGTACCGTCGTTGATGAGACTCTCGGCTTTGAGCACGGTCACCGACCGGCGGGGGAGCTTCTTTGCCAGGCCCGCCACCGCCGCGGCGTCGGTGGGCGAGAGCACGGCCCCCAGGACGGCCGCCGCGTGGGATTCCATCCCCAACGCCCGCGCCGTCCACGACACCGCCACCGCGGTCGCAATCACCAGGCCCACGCTGAGGAACACGATGATCCGCATGTTCGCCCGGATCTCGCGGAAGCTGATGTTCAGGCCTTCCCAGTACAGGATTGCGGGCAGGAACAGCAGCAGCACGATTTCGCCGTCGACGTGCACGTGGCCGAAATGCGGGATCAACCCCAGCAGGGCGCCGAGCAGGATCAGCAGCACCGGGGGACCGACGCGGTAGCGCCTGCCGATGACGGTCCCGACGATGACGGTGGAGACGAGCGCGACGATCAGAACGAGGCCAAACACCAGCCCAATCCTGCCGGACCGGTCCGACCTGCGCGCCTTGGGGTTTTGCCGATGCCCGCTGCCGCGATGACCTCAAACGCCACGTGAGGACGGGCCGGGAGGTGGTTAGGTGACTCTCGAAAGCGGTAGCGCGGGCGCCATCGACAGTCGCCGTGTGCGGATGGCGACCTGGAATATTAGGTTCGGAGCGGTTTGCAGCGGTTGAAGCGGGTCCACAGCGAAGGGGGAGTTGCGTGAAGATCAGACTGCTGTTGGCAGTCGTCGTGCTGGCCTCGCCACTGGTGGCGGGTTGTCACTTTGGGTCGCGGAACCCGCCGTCGACCAAAACCCTGCAGGTCTCGATGGCCGAGGTGCTCCGGCAGAGCGCCATCACGCAAGACATCACCGTGGCCGTCGGCAACACCCTCGTGTTGCGGTTGGGCTCCAATTACACGACGCCGTACCGGTGGAAGCCCGAGACCAAGATCGGTGACCCGTCGGTGCTCAAGCAGGACAGCCACGAATTCGTGCAGCCGACCTCCGACGCGCTGGGGGCGCCGGGCACCGAGGTGTGGACGTTCACCGCGTTGAAGCCGGGGACGACGACGATCAGCACGGCCTACGCCAGCATCGTCGGCGCGAACCCCACCCCCACCTGCACTTACACGGCCACCGTGACGGTCCAGTGAATCGCCGGGGCACATGCTGCGCACATTCGGCCGCTCGGTTACGGTTCGGGACGTGTTCGGCTTTTTCCGAAACTGGTCCGAGATCGGCAACCTGCCCGCCGATCTGCGCGACGAGCTGGACGCCGAGGGGCTCATCTTCGCCGCCGGCAAGGTCGGGGTGAGCCGGCGCTTCAGTGGCCACGTCCCCGGGGTCCGGTCGGCCATGGACCTTTCCCGCAGCACCGGCGGGGTCGGCTTCAGCATGGCGCGGATCGTCGCGCTGTTCCCCGCCCGCGGTGACGCCAAATTGCGGTGCATCGACTGCCCCTGGGACGCCAACACGGGGCCGGCGCGGGCGATCATCAGCGAGAAGGGCCTGCGGGTCGAGATCGACCTGCACGGGGTGGACCCCTCCTTCAGCGGCTCGATGAAGCTGAACTACAAGAAGACGATCCCCGGCGACGTGCTGCAGCAGTTGCCCGCCGATTCGCTGCGGTTCCGGGTGACCCCGCAGTTCGTGTACCGGGCCGCCGGGGTCCGTCCCAAGTCATAGCCGGGTGTCGGCGTAGACCTGCGCCAGGAATTGCTCGACGGCGACCGCGGCGTGCCCCGCGCGGGCCGACCCGAAGATGTCGAAAGCGTGTTGCGTGTACGGCAATTCGGCGTAGGCGACGGCCTGCTTGCTGACGTCGCGCAGCGCGTGGACGAACGCCCGCGCCTGCTCGACGGGAACCAGAGAGTCGTTGCGGCCATGCAGCACGAAGAACGGCGGAGCGTCGGCGGAGACGTGGTTGACCGGCGAGGCCTCGCGGTAGACCTGCAGGTTGGACGAAGGCCGTTGCTTGATCACCGACTTCACCAGCAGCCCGGGCATCATCGGGTGCATCGCGTCGTTGAAGCGGGTGAAGTCGTACACGCCGTAGAACGGCACGGCCGCCTGCACTCGGGTGTCGGCCTCTTCGAATCCCGGCTGGAACTCCGGGTAGTTGGGGGTCAGCGCGGCCAGCGACGACAGGTGGCCGCCGGCCGAACCGCCGGTGATCGCGATGAATTCGGGGTCGCCGCCGTACTCGCCGATGTGTTCTTTGACCCAGGCCAGCGCGCGTTTGACGTCGACGATGTGGGCGGGCCAGGTGTTGCGCGGGCTGTGCCGGTAGTTGACCGCGACGCAGATCCACCCGAGCTCGGCGAGGTGACTCATCAGCGGATGCGCCTGTCCCCGTTTGTTTCCCGTGGTCCAGGCGCCGCCGGGGATCTGAAACAGCACGGGCGCCTTGCCGCCCGGGTCGAGGTCGGGACGCCGCCAGATGTCGAGGCGGTTGGCCTTGCCGAACTCGCCGTAGCTGATGTCGGCGTCGTGGGCGTAGTCGCTGTAGATCCGCATCATCCGCAGCGGGCCCGGCATCTTCGCCGTGCCGGCGCCTTCGGGCCGTCGCCACAGGTCCCCGGACTCGGTGCGCCGATCGGGGCCCAGGCTTTCGTCCAGGGCGCGGGCGAGCGGAACGTTGGCCTTGTGTCCGGCGCGGCTGAAGTTGAGCAGGCCCGCTGCCGATACGGCGGCCACCAGCCACGCGAGGGTGCGCACCGGCCGGGTCAGGCGGCGGGCCGTCAGCGCCAGGCCGCCAAGCTGGCTGGCCAGCGTCTGCAGCGGCAGTTCGGTGACCACCATCCCGAAGATGAACGAGAAGATCGACAGGTATCCGCTGCGCGCCAGCGGCCGGTAGGCGTTCAGGGTGGACGCGGCGGTGACGGCCGTGACGATCAGGGAGCCGGCCTGCCGGGCGATGTGGAGGGTTCGCGCTTTCTGCATGTGGTCACCTTACGAGGCCGTCCCGGCATGCCGATTCGGCCGCCTGCCGCCGGCGGTCCAGGCATGCTTACTGGTGTGCACCTCTCGGGTTGTGTGGCGGCCCGGCCCGGCCGATCGGTCGGATGGCTGGACCGACCCGCCGGACTGGGTGATGTGATGGTGGAAGTGGCTGGACCACTGCGCCTTCCGGTGCCCGGCGTCGGCCTGGCTTCGCCGATGGCGGTCTAGGATGCCGTCTCCGGACATGCGGGAGCGGCTCGAGCTCTGTGATCTCTTCGATGATCTGGGCCCTGACGTGCCCACCCTGATCGAAGGCTGGACGGCGCACGATCTCGCCGCCCACCTGGTGTTGCGGGAGCGCGATGTCCTCGCCGGCCCCTGCCTCGTGCTGCCCGGTCCATTTCAGCGCTTCGCCGAACGGCGCCGGGCGCAACTGGCGCGGCGCAACGACTTCGGTCGGCTGGTCGCGCGGATCCGGTCGGGCCCGCCTCCCGGTTTCTTCCGCGTCGGATGGGTCCGTCGCCTGGCGAATCTCAACGAGTTCTTCGTTCACCACGAGGACGTGCGCCGGGCTCAGGGACTCGGGCCGCGCAGCTTGGCGCCCGCGTTGGAAGTTGCGTTGTGGCG
The DNA here is from genome assembly GCF_001053185.1 of Mycobacterium bohemicum DSM 44277. Taxonomy (GTDB): domain Bacteria; phylum Actinomycetota; class Actinomycetes; order Mycobacteriales; family Mycobacteriaceae; genus Mycobacterium; species Mycobacterium bohemicum. The sequence continues at coordinate 220,126 of NZ_CSTD01000001.1, forward strand.
CAACGTCGTGCGTGGTGGCCGGTATCTCAGCCGGCGGCTGCCGGATTGCGGGCTCGACGTCGAATGGGCCGGCGCCGGTGAACTGTTTGCTGCGCGGCCGGGGGCGTCGCCAGCCCGGCTCAGCGGCGCCCCGGGTGAAATCCTGTTGTATCTGTTCGGTCGCCGGGCGGCGGCGCACGTCGACGTGAGCGGGCCACCGGAGGCCGTTGCCGCGGTGCGACGCACGCGCTTCGGGATGTGAGTCCTACGTCGCCTCGGCGCGGCTTTCCAGGCTCTTGACTGCGGGAGGGTCGTTCTCGGTCAGCCCGACCTTCGCGGCGCCGCCGGGCGAACCGAGTTCGTTGAAGAAGTCCGCGTTGATCTGGGTGTATTGGCTGTACTCGCCGGGCACGTCGTCTTCGTAGTAGATCGACTCGACGGGGCACACCGGCTCGCAGGCACCGCAATCGACGCACTCGTCGGGGTGGATGTAGAGCATGCGGGCGCCTTCGTAGATGCAGTCGACGGGGCATTCCTCGATGCATGCCTTGTCTTTGATGTCGACGCACGGTTCCGCGATCACGTATGTCATGGATGTCTTCCTTCCTAATCTCGCTTTCGCTGTTCAGCCGTGCCCGACGCGCAACAGCTCGGTCACGTTGGCCAGCTTGACCCGCGGGCGCTGCAGCGCTTCACCCGCTTGGCGTTCGAAACGGTCGATGGCCCGCCAGTGGGCGGCGGTGACCAGCTTGGGCTGCCGGGATTCCAGCCACGCGGCAAGTTGGTCACGGTAGCCGCTGCCGCGGTCGGCCGGCTCGGCGCCGGCCAGGTCGGCGAGCACGGTGTCCACGGTGTCCTGGGAACACTTCTTGTTGGTGCCGATGACGCCGGAGGGTCCGCGTTTGATCCACCCGGCCACGTATTCGTTTCGGCTGCCCTCGATCCGGCCATTGGTGTTGGGGATGGTGCCCGTCCTCTCGTCGAACGCCAGCCCGTCGATGGGCACGCCGCGGTAGCCGACCGAGCGCACCACCAGGTGTGCCGGCAGCTCCTCGCGCGCTCCGGTGTCTTTGGCCACCATCCGCCCGGCGGCGTCGGTGACCAGCTCGTTGCGGCCGAGCACAATGCTCTCCACCTTGCCGTCGCCCCTGATTTCGATGGGAGAGGTGAAGAACCGCAGGACGATTCGCCGGTTTCCCGGCCGCGGCGCCCGCCCGGCGTACTCCCGCAGCACCTTGATGTTGTTCCTGGCGATCTTGCCCGCGGCGGCGGCGTCCTCGTCGCTGATGCCCTCGAGGTCGGCCGGGTCGACCAGCACGTCGACGCCCTCGAGCTCTCCGAGCTCGCGCAATTCCAGCGTCGTGAAGGCGCTTTGCAGCGGGCCGCGCCGCCCGATGAGCAACACCTCTCCGACACCGCAGGGACGCAACGACTCCAAGGCGTGGTCGGCGATGTCGGTGAGCGCCAACACCTCAGGGTCGGTCACGAGCATGCGGGCGACGTCGACGGCGACATTGCCGTTGCCCACGACGACGGCGCGCGCACCCGAGAGGTTCGGCGCCATCTGAGCGAAGTGGGGGTGAGCGTTGTACCACCCGACGAAGTCGACCGCGGCCTCGCAGCCGGGCAGGTCCTCGCCGGGTATGCCCAGGGTCCGGTCGGACTGCGCACCCACGGCGTAGATCACCGCGTCGTAGCGCTCGGCGAGTTCGGCGGCGGTGACGTGCTCGCCGACACGGATGTTTCCGAAAAAGCGAAATCGCGGGTCCGCCGCCGTCTTTTCGAATTGCTGGCTGACCGATTTGATCTTGGGGTGATCCGGCGCCACGCCGGACCGCACCAAACCCCAGGGGGTGGGCAGCATTTCCAGCATGTCGATGGCGACATCGATGCCGTCGTTCTTGAGCAGCGACGCGGCCGCGAAGAAACCGGACGGACCGGAACCCACGATCGCAACGTGCTGACGGGTCATGGTTTCCATGAGTCCATGATCGCCGGGTTTGCGTCCCAGCGAGTAGAGGTTTCGGTGTTGTGGCGTCACAAGCTATGGTTGTGGCATCCCTACTTGATTGAGAGTTGACCAGCGTGCCGCTCAGCGCTCGAATGCCCGAACTCGCCTCGTTCGAGGTCTTTTTGACGATCGCAAAGACGGGAAGCCTCGGCCGCGCCGCGCGGGAACTGGGAATGACGCAACAGGCCGTGTCCAGGCGGCTCGCCTACATGGAGGCACAGATCGGGGTGATCTTGGTGGTGCGCACGACGCGCGGCTCTCAGCTGACGCCGGCCGGCCTCATCGTCGCCGAGTGGGGATCGCGGTTGCTCGAGGTCGCCGGAGAAATCGACGCGGGCCTGGGTTCGCTGAGAAAGGAAGGCCGCGAACGGATCAAGGTCGCGGCCAGCCAGACCATAGCCGAACAGCTGATGCCGCACTGGCTGCTGTCGCTGCAGGCCGAGGCGAGGCGGCGCGGCAGCACCTTCCCCGAGGTGGTGCTGACCGCCACCAACAGCGAGCACGCCATCGCCTCGGTGCGCGACGGGACCGTCGACCTCGGATTCGTCGAGAATCCGGGCAAGCCCACGGGATTGGGCAGCATCGTGGTGGGGCGGGACGAACTGGTGGTTGTGGTGCCGCCAGGCCACAAGTGGGCCCGACGCGGGCGGGTGGTGACAGCCCGCGAACTCGCGGAAACGCCCCTTGTTGCGCGCGAACCCCACTCCGGCATCAGGGATTCGCTGACGGTCGCGTTGCGCCGGGCGCTCGGCGACGACATGGAACAGGCGCCGCCCGTACTCGAGTTGACGTCCGCGGCGGCCATGCGCGCCGCCGTGCTCGCGGGTGCGGGTCCGGCGGGGATGAGCCGGCTGGCGGTGGCCGACGACCTGGCGGTGGGTCGGCTTCGCGCGGTCACCATCCCGGAGTTGGACTTAGGACGCAAGTTTCGCGCCATTTGGGTGGGCGGCCGCACGCCGCCCCCGGGCGCGATACGGGACCTGCTGGCCCACATCACAAGTCATTCCGGGCCCGCCTAGGCCGCTTGTTGCTCGGCCAGTGCCCGCTCGTAGCGGTCCAGCACGGCCTCCGCGACCAGCCGGTGCGCGCCCAGCGGCGCGGCCATCGGAATTCCGTTGTCGCTCGAGAACTTCGACACGCCGTCGGTCAGCAGCCCCGGCGCCAGAAACCATGGCGCGATGACGAGCCGGCGGGCCCCTTGGCGGCGCAGGCAGCCGGCGGCGCGGGCCACGGACTGCTCGCGCCGGGTGGCGAAGGCGGTCGTCGCGCCGGCCCACTCGGCGCCGGAGGCCAGCTTGGCGGCCACCCGTGCCGTACGGGCGTTGGCAGCGGCGCTCGATGATCCGATTGCCACGACAATGACGCCGAGGTCCTCGTCGAGCGGTGAAACCCCGATTTCGGCCAGGCGCTCGCGCAGCACCGACACCAGCCCGTCGTCTTCACCGAGGACGTCGGCCTGCCTGATGCCGTGGGCGCCGGCGCGGGCGATCTGCTCGGGGATATCGATTCGCGCGTGGTACGCGCCGGCCAGCAGCAACGGGGCGACCACCGCGCGGCGGGGGTCCGGCAATCCGGCGAGCACGTCGGCGAAGCTGGGCTCGTTGAGCTCCAGGAAAGCCAAGCGCACGTCCAGGTCCGGCCGCAGGATTCCCAGTCGGTCTGCGACGGCCCGGGCGTTGGCCCCGGACCGCGGATCGCGGCTGCCGTGCGCGGTGAGGACGAGGGTGCTCATGAGGCGTGCAGCCCGCATTCGGTCTTCTTGCGGCCCCGCCATCGCCCGCTGCGCGGGTCGTCGCCGTTGAGCGGCTTGCTGGTGCACGGCGCGCAGCCTATCGACGGGTAGCCCTCGTCGAGGAGCGGGTTCACCAGCACGCCGTTGCGGTCGATGTAGTCCTGCTCGTCCTCGTCGGTCCAGGCCGCGATCGGATTGACCTTCACCAGTCCGAAGTTCTCGTCGAAGCTGATCAGCGGGGCGTCGGCGCGGGTAGGTGACTCCACCCGGCGTAGCCCGGTGACCCACGCGGCATAGCCGCTCAGCGCCTTGCGCAGCGGCACGACCTTGCGCAGCCGGCAGCATTCGTTGGGATCGCGGGCGAACAGGTCCTTGCCCATCAGTTCGTCCTGCTGCGCCACCGTGTGCTCCGGGGTGACGTTGAGCAGGTGGATGTCGTAGACGGACTCGACCGCGTCGCGGGTGCCAAGCGTTTCGGCGAAGTGGTAGCCGGTGTCCAGGAAAACGACCGGCACACCGGGCCGTATGTCCGCCGCCATGGAAACCATCACCGCGTCCTGCATGTTGCACGCCACCACCCATTGGCAGGTGGCCCAGTTGCGGGGTCCGTCCGCGCCGCCGAAATGCCGGTCGGTCCAACGCAATATGTCGTCAGCGCTGGCGCCCTCCATCTCGGCCGCGCCGCGGGCGGCCAGCTCGCGCAGCTTTTCCTCGGTGAAACCGTTCACCCCGTCGCTCATGTCATCGTCCCCCACTCAGTCGCGTCGGCGCTCGTCTTGGTGGTGTCGGGCGGCGCCTAGCGCAAGTCCGCCTCCTCCGCCCGCAGCGCCCAGTTCGCGAACCGCTCGCCGTTCTCGCGTTGCTCCAGGAACTTGCGCGTCACCCGGTCGATGTAGTCGCCAAGCTCGTCGCTGGTGACCTTGTGCTGACGCAGCTTTCGGCCGAAGCCGCTTTCCTCGCCCAGGCCGCCGCCGAGGTGGACCTGGAAGCCCTCGACCGAGGTGCCGTCGCCGTTGTCGATCCACTGGCCCTTGAACCCGATGTCGGCCACTTGAATTCGGGCGCATGAATTCGGGCACCCGTTGAGGTGCACGCTGATCGGCACATCGAGGTCGTCGTTGACGTCGGCCAGCCGCTCTTCCAGCTCCGGCACCAAAGTCTGTGCGCGAACCCGCGTTTCGGCGAAGGACAGCTTGCAAAACTCGATGCCGGTGCAACCCATCGTACTCTTGCGCCAATTCGACGGCTTGGACGGCAGGCCCAGCTTGTCCAGCTCGGTGACCAGGAAATCGACCTTGTCGTCGGGAACGTCGAGGATGATCAGTTTCTGGAAGGGGCTGAACCGGGCCCGGTCGGAGCCGACCTTTTCCATCAGGTCGGCCACCGCCTGAAGGATGGTGCCCGAGACCCGGCCGGCGATCGCGGCGACGCCGACCGCGTTGCGGCCGTTCTTGATCTTCTGCACGCCCACATGGTCGATCGGGTGCTTGGCCGGCTCGGGGGCCGGGCCGTCGATCATCTTGCGGCCCAGGTACTCGGTCTCCATGACCTCGCGGAATTTCTCGACGCCCCAGTCCTTGACCAGGAACTTGATCCGCGCCTTGGCGCGCAGCCGGCGGTACCCATAGTCGCGGAACACCTGGGTGACCGCTTCCCACACGTCGGGCACCTCGTCCAGCGGCACCCACACGCCGACCCGCTGGGCCATCATCGGGTTGGTCGACAGGCCACCACCCACCCACAGGTCCATGCCGGGACCGTGCTCGGGGTGGTTGACGCCGATGAACGCGACGTCGTGGGTCTCGTGCGAGACGTCCTGCAGGCCCGAGATCGCGGTCTTGTACTTGCGCGGGAGGTTGGCGTAGTCGGGGTTGTTCATGAACCGCCGGATGATCTCGTCGATGGCCGGCGAGGGGTCCAGGACCTCGTCGAGGGAGTCACCGGCCAGGGGGCTGCCGTGAATCCCGCGGGGGCAGTCGCCGCAGGCCTCGATGCTGGAAAGTCCGACCGACTCGAGCCGGCGCCAGATCTCGGGAACGTCCTCGATCTTGAGCCAGTGGAATTGCACGTTCTCCCGGTCGCCGATATCGGCGGTGTCGCGGGCGAACTCGGAGGAGACCTGACCCAGGACCCGCAGCGTCTGGGCCGACATCGGCTTGCCGTCGGAGCGCACCCGCATCATGAAGTACTTGGCCTCGAGCTTGTCGATGTTCTCGTCGCCGGTCCAGCTGCCGTCGTAGCCCTGCTCGCGCTGGGTGTAGAGGCCCATCCACTTGAAGCGCATCCGCAGGTCGGTCTTCTCGATGCTCTCGAAGCCTTCTTTGGCGTACTTGTTGAGGATCCGGTCGCGAACGTTCAGCGGGCCGTCGTCGTGCTTGATCTGTTCGGTGTCGTTGAGCGGTTCGCGGCCTCCCAGCGCCCACTGGCCCTCGTTGCGAGTCTTGGCCGGACGGGCTGTGGTCATGAGGTGTTCTCCTTCTCGCCGGCCCGAATGCGCCACCTGGCCGTGCGATCTTGCGGTGTGTACCGCGGCGCAGGCACGCGGGCTGGCGTGCTTGAGTCAGGGGGGAGGCCCGTCAGCGCTCCGTTGCGCCAACGGGTCTTGACGCCCATAGTGCCCGTGCCCGCAGCCGGTTAGTAGACGCTCCCGTGTTGTGAGCCCACAACGTTAGGTTGTGTGCGCCGCATCACCCATTCCGAAAGCCGTTGCGGTTCAGGGTGATTGATTCGTGTCTTTGCCAGAAGGTTGGTAATCTTGGGTTGTTTGGCTGAGTTACTCAGCCCCGCAACCGCCGGGCCACCTCGCCGTACCGCTCGAATCGCTCCGCACTGCCCAGCGCGTTGTACAACACCAGGCGCGTGGCGAGGTTCTCGTACTTGGCGGACAGCGCGTCGGCCAGGCCGTCCCAGGTCGACTCGGTCGCGAACCGGGCGATGTGCTCGTCGGTGACCTGGGCCGCCATGCCCGTGAAGTCGCCGGCCTTCTGCTTCTCGCGGATGCGCGCGGTCGTGCCCTCGAAGCCCGCCTCGTCCCAGATGAACGCGTAATTGGGGGTGCTGCCGTAGAAGGCCATGCTGGCGCGCACGGACTCCCGTTCGGCCGAACGCTCTTCGTCGCTGTCCCCGACGATCGTCAGCACGGGTACGATGACGGCCAGGTCCGCCACGGACCGCCCCGCCTTCGCAGCCCCCGCGGAAATATTCGGCAGCACATGGCGTTTGAGGTATCCGACCTCGCCGATCGGGTGGACGTGCACCCCGTCGGCGACCTCGCCGGCCATCCGCAGCATCCACGGATTCACCGCCGCCACATCGACTTTGGGGTCGGGCGCGTCGATAGGCCCCGCGCTCCACTGCGGGGTGATGAAGTCCAGATCGTAGAACTCGCCGTGGTGGTCGAGCTTGCCTGTCCGAAAGGCCGAGAAGCACGCCTTGACCGCCCGGACGTAGTCGCGCAGCCGTGGGCCCGGGCGCTCGAAGGGCATGCCGTAGCGGCGGACCACGTGGGTGCGCACCTGGGTGCCCAGGCCGAGCCGGAACTTGCCCCCGGTGGCCTCCTGCAGCTCCCACGCCGCGGCCGCGGTGACGAACGGGCTGCGCGGGAAGGCCACCGCGACGCCGGTGGACAGCTCGAGCCCGGGCGCGGCCTGCGAGGCCACGGCGGCGTTGAGGTAGGCGGTGCGGCCGGTCTCGGTGAAGAGCAGGCCCGAAAACCCCGCCGCCTGGGTGCTTCGGGCCAGGTCAGCGACCTTGGACAGCGGTTGCGGGACCGTCATCGCGTCGACATGCATGACGGAACAGTACTTGGCGGCGCGTTACCCGCAGGCGGCAAGGGGGAACTCTCGGGAAGTCGGGTCGCCCCGATTTTTCCGCGAGCGTTTCCGCCGCGGGTCCCACCCGGCGGCGCGGTTGCAGGAACCGCACGTCATCCCGGTGCACGCGACTACACGGCGCCCGAGCGCTTCAGCAACGGCCACGTCGACTCCCCGGAGCCGGCGCTCCAATATTCTTCCGCGACTTAGGGTTCCGCGAACAGCACGTCGGGGTTGAGGATCCCCGCGGGGTCGAAACTGCGCTTGATGCGGTGCATGAGGGCGACCTTGGCGGGGTCTTCGAGCTTGAGGAAGTACGGGGTCTTGGCGCGGCCGAGGCCGTGCTCGCCGGAGATCGCACCGCCCAATTCGATTGCCAGGGCGAAGATGTCGCTCATCAGCTTCTTGCGCTTGTCGTGGTCGGGGCAGAGGATGGCCAGGTGCACGTTGCCGTCGCCGGCGTGTCCGCAGCCGGCCGCGGCACCGCCGGCCGCGAGCGCCATTTCTCGCGTGGCGGCAAGGAATTTCGGCATCGAGCCGCGCGGCACGACCGTGTCGATGATGTCGTCGGCGCCGATAGCCTTGGCCGTCCAGAACGCCTTCTCGCGCGCCTCGATCAGCTTGCGGGCCGAGGCCCCCTCGAGGACGTAGACGTCGGCCGCGCCCGCCTCGGCGAGCAGCTCACCGGCGCGTTCAACGTCTTGGTCGAGCCGCTCGGCGGTGCGGCTCTCGAGGCCCACCACCAGATACGCCTGGCAGCTGTCGCGGACGCTGTCGGGGATGCCGAGTTCGAGGTTCTGGGTGTGCACGAGCGCGGCCATCGTCATGTTGTCGATGTATTCCAGGATGTAGGGTCCCAGCCCGCTGGCCACGACCATGGGCACCGCCGCCATCACCTGGTCGAGGTCGGCGAACGGGGCGAGCACCGTGGCGGCGTGGTCGAGCCGCGGGTGCAGCTTGACGATCACCTCGGTGGCCAGGGCCAGGGTGCCCTCGGAGCCGACGATGAGCTGGGTCAGGTCGTAGCCGGTGGACACCTTGGCGATTTTGCCGCCGGTGCGGATGATCTCGCCGGTCGGCAGCACCGCCTGCAGGCCGACTACGTTGTGGCGGGCGATGCCGTACTTGACCGCGCGCATGCCGCCGGCGTTGGTGCCGACGTTGCCGCCGACGCTGGACGACAGTTCGCCCGGGTGGACCATGTAGCCCAGCCCGGAATCGGCTGTGGCCGCGTCTAATTCGGTGAGCGTGATGCCGGGCTGGACGACGGCGACCTGGTTGGTGGTGTCGACCTCGAGGACGGCGTTCATCCGCTCGAAGGAGATGAGCAGCCCGTCCGGGCGTGGGATCGCCGCGCCGGACAGTCCGGTGCCGGAGCCGCGGGCCGTCACCGGCGTGCCGCTTTCGGAGGCGGCCATCAGCAGCTGCGCGACCTCTTCGGCGGTCGCCGGCTTGGCGACGTACGCCGGCTTCTGCGGGGGGTGCGTCAGCTCCTCGTCGTGGGAGTAGTCGTCGGGGACGGCGTCACCGGTCAGGAGGTTGTGCGCCCCGACGATCTCGGCGAAGCGGGTCGTCATGTCGCTCATCGGGTTTCGCCCAGCAGCCGCAGCGGGTGCAGCCCGTCGACCGCGCCGACGAACGGCGGGTGGATGCTGTAGCCGATCATGCGTTGGAGGTCGTCGGAGACCGTCCGCGCCATCTCGCGCGGGATCGAGAGCGTGAAGGCCTCCATCGGCCGCAGCCACGGTTGGCAGTACTGGGCGGTGACGGCCAGCCGCGCGTGGCCGGTCGTGTTGGCGCCGCCGCCGTGCCAGAGAGTCCCGACGAAAAAGACGCAGGATCCGGCGGGCATCACGACGGGCAGCACGCGATCCTCCGGCCCGGGCGGGCGCCTGCCCCAGCGGTGGCTGCCGGGGTACAGCACCGTGGCGCCGTTGTCGGGGGTGAAGTCGTCGATCGCCCAGATCGTCGCGGCGGCCAGCGGGTCCCGCGGCCGCGGAATCGGGTAGAAGCCGTCGTCGTGGTGGGGCAGCTGTGCGGACTCGCCGGGCTGAATGTTGATGGCCTGCAACGCCGAAAGCAGGTAGTTGGGCATCAGGAGGCGGTCGAGCACCGCCAGCACCCGCGGGTGATCGGCGAGCCGATCGCACACGCGCGTCCTGCTCAGCACGCTGTAGATGCGCTGAGTGCGCCGTCCCTCAAAGGAATTGCGTCCGGTGGGGCCCAGCCAGGGGGCGACGACGTCACGAATCCGCTGGCACTCGTCGGCGTCGAGCAGGTTCTCCCAGATGACGTAGCCGTCGCGGTCGAGGGCTGCCATGTCGGCGTCGACCAGCGCGGGATCCACCGAGGCGCCGCCGCTCGGGGTCCACTTGTGCCGGCCGGCGAGGTCGCCCCTGAGGTCGGCCAGCGTGGTGACCGGGTCGTCGTTGATGCTCATACACCCGACCCTGGACTGCATGTGACCGCGGGTCAAGCGCGTCTTCAGGCCACGGATGTCTCCACCTCGGCGGGCCGCAGCATCCGCCCGCCGCGGCGTCCGTTCATTTTGCTTTGCAGCGCGACACTGGCGCGGCATGACTGACGAGCCCGATCGCTCCGCCGAGGATGGGCCAGATCGGCCAGAAGTAGGTGGCGCCGGTCGTCAGCGCCACGGCGGCCCAGACGCTGAGCACGACGGCGACCATGGCCAGGTAGCCGCCGAGGTGGATGCGGACCGCGCGGCGAGCGGCGGCCATCCGGGCGGCGTGCCGGCGGGGATCGTCTCGCCGGATGCGATCGAGCGGCAGATCGGCGAGGAACTCGTGCAGCTGGTGTGACGTCTGTGCCTGCATGACTGCCCGCAGCCGCTGGTCGTACTCGTCCAGCGGCAGATAGCCCTGGGCGAGCGCCTGGCCGAGCAGGTCGGCCGTCTTCTCCCGGTCGCGGTCACCGGCGAGCAATGTGGTGGTGTCTGGCATTTCGGGCCCCCTTTGCGCGATGTGAATACCATTAACATAGAACGGAATGTTAATGTCGTCAACATGGCAGCGCAGCGATCCGGCGCGAAGCGCCGTGACAGCTATCACCACGGCGATCTCAAGCGTGCGCTGACCCGCGCCGCGCTGTCACTGGTGGCCGAGAAGGGACCGAGGGGATTCACCCTCACCGAGGCGGCGCGGCGGGCCGGGGTCAGCGCGGCGGCCCCCTACCGGCACTTCGCCGACAAGGCCGAGCTGCTGGCCGCCGTTGCCGAGCAAGGTTTCCGCGACCTGCATACGGACCTGGCGGCGGCCGCCGCCCGCGAGTCGGATCCGAGGCGGCGGGTGATCGAGCTGGGTCGCAGCTACGTGCGGTGGGCCGTCACCCATCCCGACCACTATCAGGTGATGTTCGGTGGGGAGTCGCTCAAGGCAGAGCACCCGAGCCTGGCGGCGGTCGCCGAGCGGGCGTTCGGCGACCTGCTCGGCGCGATCACCGCTTGCCAGGAGGCGGGGATCATCGGCGGGAGCGACGCCCTGGCGATCGCCGGGCCCCTCTGGTCGCTGGTGCACGGCGCAGCGTCGCTGGCCATCGGCGGTGACCTTCGGGCGGTCGGCATCAAGGGTGCTCCAGAGGACTTGGTGGAGGGCGTTGTGGCGCAACTGCTTTAAGCAATTGGGCTCACCACCGCTTGCGGGTTTGCATCGTAGCGTGGACGCGTCCACGAGGACCGACTCGAACCAGCGCGTCGTCGATGAACGGTCACGGGCCGGGAGGGCTATCCTGCGCTGATGCCGGGTGTGAGCAGGCCGCTTCGGGAGCGGCTGATCGATTTCGAAGATGTCGAGAAAGACCGAGCCCGGGGACGCGCCCAGCGCGACGTGGCACCCCGACGGAGCCTGGCCCGGTTGGTCCCGTCGAGTCGCGGCGCGACGGAGATCCTCGTCGAGCAGAACCGCGACCGGGTGCCCGAGCTTGTCCCGCTGCGCTTTGCCCGCATGCTGATGGACCCGTTCTCGTTCTATCGCGGGTCGGCTGCGGTGATGGCCGCCGACCTGGCCGCCGGCCCATCCAGTGGCGTGGAGGTAATGTGCGGCGGCGACGCGCACCTGTCGAATTTCGGCGTCTACGCCGCCCCGCAGCGCAGTCTTGTGTTCGACCTCAACGACTTTGACGAGGCGGCGGTCGCGCCAGCGGAGTGGGACCTCAAACGCCTGATCACCAGCGCAATCGTGGGCGGACGCCACGCCGGCTATCCCGAGAAGACGATCCGCGGGATCGCCGCCGAAGCGGTGCGCCAGTACCGCGACGGGCTCGACGCCATGCTCGAGATGGACGTGCTGGGCCGGTACTACCTCCGACTGGAGCCGCAGCGCTACGCCAAGCGGGTCTCCAAAGGCTTCGCGGACACAATCGCCAAAACCGCGCGCACCGCGCGCAGGAAGACGTCGGCTCGGGTGTTCGCCCGCATCATGAAGGCCGGACCCGACGGCCGGTTGCGGCTCAGGGAGAACCCGCCCATCCTGGAACATCTGGCCGTCCCCGACGAAACCGTTCTGGCCGACGCCTTCGCCGAATACCTCACCAGCGTGCCGGCCGACGTGGCGGTGCTGCTGTCGCACTTTCAATTGACCGACATCGCCCGGCGTGTGGTCGGAGTGGGCAGCGTGGGCACCCGCTGCTACCTGCTGATCCTCACCGGCCCCGACGGCGCTCCCCTCATCCTTCAGGTCAAAGAGGCCACCAGGTCGGTGCTCGAGGAGTACGGACACCGCCGGCAGCCAGAGCCTCTGGCCGCCGCCGAAATGGCGCTGGGACACGGACTTCGGGTCGTCGAAGGGCAACGCATCCTGCAGGCGATGTCCGACGTCTTTCTGGGAACCGTGCGCATCGACGGCCGCGACTATTATGTCCGGCAGTTCCAGGACATGAAGGGCAGCGTAGAGACCGAAGGCATGTCGCCGAACGTCTTCCGCCAGTATGCCGGGGCGTGCGCGTTGTCATTGGCGCGCGCGCACGCACAGAGTGTCAACGCCTCGATGCTGCGGGGCTACGTCGGCAGCGGTGACGCGGTGAGCGCTGCGGTGCTGGACTGGTCATCCGCCTACGCCGAAAAGACGCTCGACGACTTCCGTCGGCTCGAGGCCGCGGCGAGAGCCGGCCAGATCCCGGTGGCCGATGACCCGCTCCGATGACGCGGCGATCCGGCGGACGACGTTGCGGCGCAGCCGTTTTGAGGGCTAGTCCCAGCAGTCACAGAATCTGGGGGATGTGCCGATGTGCCCGCCTTGTAGCGACAATATGATGGGCCGCGCTGCGAAGTAGTCGTCCGCCCCGAGGCCGAGTCGCCGTTCTTCGCGCCGGCGCGGGCCAAGCCCGAGCGCCGCATAAGATCAGCGCGGCTGTATCACGCCCGCCGGCTGCTCCTCGACGTTGTTGAGGATCAGCTCGCGCACGGCGGGACGCGGTCCGTACGGTCGCAGCATGGTGCTGGCCGGCCGCGGGCGCACGTGCTGCGGCCACCAGAACCAGCGCCCGAGCAAGGTGGCCAGTGACGGCGTCATGAACGACCGCACGATCAAGGTGTCGAACAACAGGCCCAGCGCGATCGTCGTACCCACCTGGGCCATCACCAGCAGCGGGCTGAACATGAACGTGGCCATCGTCGCGGCGAACACCAGACCGGCGGAGGTCACCACCGAGCCCGAACCGGCCATCGCGCGGATCGTCCCCGTCTTGAGCCCGGCGTGGATTTCCTCCTTGAACCGCGATATGAGCAGCAGGTTGTAGTCCGAGCCGACCGCCAGCAGCAGGATGATCGCCATCGCCAGCACCATCCAGTGCAACTTCAAGCCCAGGATGTACTGCCATAGGAGCACGGAGAGTCCGAATGAGGCGCCCAGTGACAGCAACACCGTACCGACGATCACAACGGCCGCCACGGCGCTTCGGGTGATCACCAGCATGATGATGAAAATCAGTGTGGCCGCGGCAATTCCGGCGATCATCAGGTCGATGTTGGAGCCGTCGTGCATGTCCTTGTACGTCGCGGCGGTACCGCCGAGGTAGACCTTGGCGCCCTCCCAGGGCGTGCCCTTGATCGCCTCGTGCACGGCCTGCTTGATCGGTTCGATGTGGCTGATGCCTTCAGGGGTCGCCGGGTCGCCCTCATGGGAGATGATCAGGCGGACGGCGTGCCCATCCGGCGAGATGAACTGTTTGAGACCGCGTGCGAAATCCGGGCTCTTGAACGCCTCGGGCGGAAGGTAGAACGTATCGTCATTTTTTGCTTTGTCGAATGCGTCGCCTTCGGCAGTGGCGTTGTCGGACTGCGCTTTCGCCTGCTCGTCAAGACCCATCGTGGTCGCGTAGTTCGACATGATGGTGTCGAGGTTGCGCTGCTGACTCTCGATCTGCGGCGGTATCAGCGCCACCAGTTTTGGCTGGATCCGATCCAACTTGTCCAGATTCGCGCTGAGGTCCACGATGTTCTGAGCCACCTGGTCGATGCCGTCGAGCGCGTTGAAGATCGACCGGATTGCCCAGCACGCCGGAATGTCGTAGCAGTGCCTCTCCCAGTAGAAGTAGCTGCGGATCGGCCGGAAGAAGTCGTCGAAGTTGGCGATGTCGTCGCGCAACGATTCGGTGATCTTCACGGTTTCCTTGGTGAGCCTGGTGGTTTCGTGCGTGGTGTTGCTGAGATCCTGGGTCACCCGCATCTGCTCATGCAGCGTTGCCATCGTCTTGCGCAGCTCGTCCGCCTGCTTGAGCAGGTTTGCCGCCTGCTCGTCCTGATAGTGCTGGGTCTGGATCCGCCCTGCGGCTTGCGCACTCATCTGGAAACCGAGGGTGCTGTGGTCGAGCGGCGTGCCCAACGGCCGGGTGATGGTCTGCACCCGGCCGATACCGGGAATGTGGAAGACCGCCTTGGCGACCTTGTCCAGGACCAGGAAATCGGCCGGGTTACGCAGGTCGTGATCGGTCTCGATCATCAACAGCTCAGGATTGAGCCGAGCCTGGTCGAAGTGGCGGTCCGCGGCGGCATAACCGACATTGGCCGGGGTGTCAGCCGGCAGGAAGTGGCGGTTGTCGTAGTCGGTCTTGTAGCCGGGCAGGGCGAGCAGACCAACCAATGCGACCCCGATGGTCACCGCGAGAACCGGTGCGGGCCAGCGCACGACCGCGGTGCCGATGCGACGCCAGCCCCGGGTCTGCAGCTTTCGCTTCGGGTCGAGCAGCTTGAAGAAGCTGGCCACCGTGAGCACGGCCGGGCCCAGCGTCAACGCCGCGAGGACCGCGACCAGCATGCCGACGGCACACGGCACCCCCAGCGACTCGAAGTACGGCAGCCGGCAGAAGCTCAGGCAGTACATCGCGCCGGCGATGGTCAGCCCCGACCCCAGCACGACATGCGCCGTGCTGTGAAACATGGTGTAAAACGCTTGTTCGCGGCTCTCGCCCAGACCGCGCGCCTCGTGGTAGCGGCCGACCACGAAGATCGCGTAATCCGTCCCGGCGGCGATCGCCATCAGCACCAGCATGTTGTTGGCGAACGTGGAAAGCCCCATGACGCCGTAGTTACCGAGCGTCGCGACGACGCCTCGAGCCGCGGCCAACTCGATGAACACCATCGCCAGCATGATCAGCATGGTGGTGACCGAGCGGTAGACGAACAGCAGCATGACCACGATCACCAAAAAGGTGATGAGAGTGACGAGCATGACGCCCTTCTCACCCGCATGGGACTGATCGGCGAACAGCGGACCCGCACCGGTGACGTAGGCCTTGATCCCCGGCGGCGCGGGCACCGAGTCCACGATCTTGCGGAGGGCCAGGGCAGACTCGTTCGCCAACCCGCCGCCCATGTTGCCGGCGAGGTAGACCTGGACGTATGCGGCCTTTTGATCGTGGCTCTGGGAACCCGCCGCCGTCAACGGATCACTCCAGAAATCCTGCACGTGCTGAACGTGTTTCTTGTCCTGCTCGGCGCGCCTGACGATCTCGTCGTAGTAGCGGTGCGCCTCGGCCCCCAGTGGCTTGTCGCCCTCCAGCAAGATCATGGCCGAGTTGTCGGAGTTGAACTCCTTGAACGTCGATCCGACCTTCATCATCGACTGAAAGGACGCCGCGGCAGTCGGACTCATCGACACCGAGTGGGTTTTGGCGACGACCTCCAGCTGTGGCGAGATGGTGTTGGTGACGAACACGATGCCCAGCCAGACCAGGACGATCGGCAGAGCGAGCCGATGGATCATCCGCGGCAGGAACGGCGGGATCAGCGGCTGATCGACGCGCGGCGGGGCCCCGCCCGGCTCGCTCATGCGGACTTGTCCAGGCAGTAGACGAAGGGGTTCACGGTCTCGTTGGGATCCGAGCGATTCGGAGCCTTGATGACGTCACCGCGCCCGTCGTGGTTGTTCACGACGAATTGGCAGGCGATCCAACTGCCGTCTCCCTGCGCCACCAGGTTTGCCGGGATGCCGGGCTTGGTTGAACTCAATACGTTGCTCCAAGGCAAGGGCACGTTCAGGGCCTGCTGCGGATGGGAGTTTTCGTCGAGGTAGTTGATGGTCGCCGTGCTGCCCGGTGAGCCCCAGACCTCGAGGGTGATCGTCTTGGCATTGAACTGGTCGAGGACCTCGCCCGAGGTGCCACCGCCGAACGAACCTTTGTGAACGCCGAAGACGCCGTGCAACCGGTATACGACGAATCCCGACACCGCGACGACAGCTGCGATCGTGAGCACCAACCAGAAACGCCCCAGAAACCCCTTTTTCGAAGCGCGCTGCGGGCCGACAGCGTTGTCCTCGCTGCCTGCGGAGCCCTGCTTCTTCAGCGGCTCGGTCCTTGCCTCAGTCGTAGTCATGGGCGCTTCAAGTCCTTCACCACGTGCGAAATATTAATTAGCCTATGTAACACCTTAGCTGTGGCCCTCAGTTTCTCGGTCGAATTGGCCACCCCAGTCCCCCTTCGACGGCCTTGCCTCACCCGCGCGCCGCTGCGGGGGTGGGTGTGTGGCGGCCCCGGACGCTCGGGACCGTCTTCACCGGTTGCAGTTCGCCAGGCCACAGCGCTCGGGCCTCCTGTCTGAGTCATGCCGACTCCGCAATGAGGCCGGCGCACGTGGCAGTCAGCAGGCGGGTCAGCGCCGACGCGAAGTCCAGATTCCACTCGGGCGGAACCACTTCCGGCTCTTCGGCGTAGACGTCGGTCAGGTGCGCGGGTGGGTTCGCGACTTGCCAGAGCGTCGCCGCCAGCGAGTACGCCGCGAGCAGGATGTCGAGCGAACCCGATCGCCCGAGTTCGGGCAGCGCGCTCCCGATCGCATCGGCCAGGGAGAGGGTGGCCGCGGTGCTGATCCGCCTGACCGCGATGACCCGCTCGGGGTCCACCTCGTGTTCCAGGTGCAGGTGCAGGTTGGCCAGCAGGTCGCAGAACAACGGATCCTCGGCCAGGGCTTCGGCCAGCGTCTCGGCGATGCGCGAGGGCGACTTCACGCCTGGCTCGGCCAACTTCTCCGACACGGTGGTCGACCACCGCACCCAGCCTTCGGCGGACAGATGCAGCAGGACTTCCTTGTGCGAAGTGAAGTAGCGGCGCATCGCCGAGTAGTGAATTCCGGCGCGGGCGGCGACCGCGGTCAGGGTGACCGACGCGACGCCCGTTTCCATTGCCAGCGAGCGCGCGGCCTCCACAAGGGCCTCCGCACGTTGACGCTTTTCTTCCTCCGTGCGGGCGCGCTGGAACGTGAGTTGCGCCATCGGGCGAGCGTAACGCACATTGTGTGATTTGTATAACGCACATCGCGTGGTTTGTGAGCGGTCACCTACGCGTTGCTCTTCACCGCTCAGAGCCGCGCGTCTCTCGACGACTGCATCGGCTCGACGCCGCGGCGAAAGCCGGCCAGATCCCGGTGGCCGAAGACCCACTCCGATGGCCCAGCGATCTGGGGGGCGTTGCGGCGCAGCCGTTTTGCGGACCGGTCCCAGTACTCACGGAACCTGAAGTCGCGGTGACGACAAAAGTCCCTAACGCCGGCAGTCGTGTCTCACTACCATCAGCGCAGGACTCACCGAGCAGGGACGGAAATGGGCGACACCGACGACGACGTCGACAAGTGGGACCGGGGGTCGACCAAACGCGTCATCGCGCTGACCCGGCCGATCGTCAAGCTCTACTTCCGATCCGAGGTGCGGGGCCTTGACAACCTGCCGGCCGGCGCATGCCTGGTGGTGGCCAACCATTCCGGCGGCCTGACGTCGTTTGACCTCTCGGTGTTCGCCGTCGGCTACTACGACAGGTTCGGTTACGATCGCCCGCTCTACGCGCTGGGCTTCGACACGCTATTCGGCGGGCCGGCGGCCGAGTTCTTCCGTCGCACCGGGGTGATCCGCGCGTCGCGCGAGAACGCCGCCAAGGCGCTGGCCGCCGGCGCCGTCGTCCTGGTATTCCCCGGCGGTGACTACGACGTCTACCGACCGACCGCCCGCGAGAACGTCATCGACTTCGGTGGCCGGACGGGCTACGTCACCACGGCCATCGAGGCGAACGTGCCGATCGTGCCGGCGGTGTCCATCGGCGGGCAGGAAACACAGCTGTTCCTGACCCGCGGCAGGAGACTGGCGGACCGGCTCGGACTCAGTGCGTTGGAGCGCAAGCTGTTTCGCACCAACATCCTGCCCGTGACCATCGGCTTCCCGTTCGGGCTCAGCGTTGTCTTGCCGGTCAACATCCCCCTTCCGGCCAAGATGGTCACCGAGGTGCTCAAGCCGGTCGACGTGCAGAGCGGCGACGTCAAGGGCATCGACGCGCACGTGCGCCGCGTGATGCAGGTGGCGCTCAACCGGCTGGCCAAGCAGCGTCGCCTTCCCGTTCTGGGCTAACGATGTCGTGCCGGGTCGACGAGGCCCGACTGGACCAGCGCGTCGTCGATGAATCGTTGCACGGGCCGCGAGCGGAAGAACCCGGTGTGACCGCCTGGGTACCAACTGATTTCGGGCTTACCCCAGTGCTCCCACAGTCTGGTGACCTGGTCGCGGGGGTGCACCAGCCGGTCGGCGACGCCGGCGTAGATGAAGCGGCCGTCCATCGGCACGCGCGGAGTGAGTGCCAGCGGGGAGATCATCCGGCCGAGGGGCCTGGCCGCGGTCATCGTGTGCCCCAGGGCGGTGTGGCCGCTGAGGCCGGCGTGGCGGCCGACGAGGTTGACCACGTCGACGGCCGGGACACCCAGGATGG
The DNA here is from genome assembly GCF_001053185.1 of Mycobacterium bohemicum DSM 44277. Classification (GTDB taxonomy): domain Bacteria; phylum Actinomycetota; class Actinomycetes; order Mycobacteriales; family Mycobacteriaceae; genus Mycobacterium; species Mycobacterium bohemicum. Next base: position 238,859 of record NZ_CSTD01000001.1, read on the forward strand.
CGCAGGCCAGGGTGTCGTCGAGGCTGGCGACCAGCGAGCTGATCAGCCCGCCGAGGGAGATTCCGTAGAGGCCGATTTTGGCGCCGGGCTCCTCGGTGCGGATCCAGGTGATGAGGCGGCGGATGTCCCACACGGATTGGGCGGCGCCGTGGACGTCGTCGAGCACGTCCTCGCTGGGGAATCTGGCTGGGCCGCTTCTGGGGCCGTGCAGCGGGAGCACGGGGAGCGCGACGTTCAGGTCGCGGTTCCGGTACAGGTGCCAGGCGTTGAACAGCATCGGATCCAGGGCCGCCCGGCCCATCTCCGCGCCGTGCACGCAGATCAGCCAGGGACGCGGGCGCCGGTGCCGGAAGATCAGGCCGTACTCGCGGTTGTCGCGTCGGTAGCTCATCCAGCGTTCACGGCCGGGCTCGCCCTCGTGGGGTTCGTAGCCGCTGTCGAAGGAGAATCGCTGGTAGTGGCGTCCCATGGTGCTGACGGGTTTGACGTCGACGTCGGTCAGGGGCGGTGGTGCGGCGAAGAACCGGTCCGGATCGTCCAGCCAGCCTTGGTGCGCGTAGAAGTCTTGCGCCGCTTGAACTTCGGCGTTGATGCGGTCGAGTGTGTCGGCGCGGGGGGCCTTGCGGAGCAGGCTGAAGCCGGTCAGCAGGATTTCGTCGCGAAACGCCTGTGCCGCAAGGGAGATGGTGGGCCGCGCCACCGGGAGCTCGTCGGGCTGGCGGTCCAGATACGTGCCCCAGGAGCGGGCGTAGAAGCCGCCGGTGCGGGTGAATGGGCCGACGATGTGGGTGATCGGGTTGGCGCGACGGGGCCGATCGTCCGCCATCTACGTTCGCCCCGGCGTGAAGGTGACCGGCAACGTGGCGAGCCCGGTCATGCTCGGGTTGCCGAGGTATTGCCGGACGCCGCTCTCGTCGACGCGGTAGTCGGGGATGCGCTCGAGCACCGCCCTGACCATCACCTCGGCGGCCAGCCGCGCCAGGTGTGAGCCGATGCAGCGGTGCGGGCCGAGCCCAAAAGCAAGGTGGCGGTTGGGCATTCGGTCCAGGATGATCTCGTCGGGCCGGTCGAATTCGGTCTCGTCGTGGTTGGCCGAGAGCCAGCTGATGACGACGCGGTCGTTCTTGCGGAGGCACTGGCCGCCGATTTCGACGTCGCGGGTCACGGTGCGGCTCAGGGTTTGGTTGACCGAGAAGTAGCGCAGGAATTCGTCGGTGGCGGTGCGGTAGAGCTCGGGGTGGTCGATGAGCTGTTGCCGGAGTTCGGGGTGGGTGCCCAAGTGCAGCAGGGTCAGCGCGGTCTGAGAGGTGGTGGTGTCGACGCCGCCGGCGACGAGGTTCCAGATGATGCCCAGCAGCTGCTCGTCGGTGAGGCGTTGGCCCTCGAACTCGAACTGGAGGAGGAAGCTGGTCAGGTCGTCGGTCGGGTTGGCCTTGCGGGCGGCCGCGAAATCCAGGACACCCTGCATCAGGGCGGGGGCCGCGGACAGGGCGGTGGCGTACTCGGGAGTGTCCTGCGGCAGTGCCATGACGGAATGGAAGAGGTTGGCGTAGAGGTGCCAGTTGTCGTAGGGCAGGCCCATCAGCTTCATGGTGAGGATGGCCGGCACCGGGCTGGCGTAGTCGAGGACGAGGTCCATCTGGCCTTGGGCGATTTTCTGGTCGAGGAAGTGGTGCGCCTTCTCTTCCATGAACGGCTTGAGCTTCTGGACGGCGCCGGGGGAGACGAACGGCGTCAGGGCTCGCCGCAGCGCCTGGTGGTAGGGGCCGTCGACCTCGCCGATCCCCAGCGCCGGGTGGCCTTCGGGGCGCGGGACGCCCATCTCGCCCTGATAGCTGATGCCGTCCTCGGCGTCGGGGTCGTATTTGTGGGCGAACGTCTCGCCGTCTCTGGCCGCCCGGCTGACGGCGTCGTAGCTGCTGAGGAACCAGAAGCCGCCGTAGTTGGTGTTCCACGCGACCGGGCATTTAGCTCTGAGCTCGGCGTTCTTGGCCAGCTCGTTGAGGTTGTAGTCGTCGGAGTGGTGGTCGAAGTCCACCGTTGGAACTCGGGGGGCGTCTGGGGCGACGTCGGGGCGAGTCGTCATCGAAATGCCTTCCGACCGGTAGTGACCGCTAATACAGCTATCTTTGCATCATTACGCGTGCGGTAAATCAGCCCTCTGAGAGGTGGCGATGAGCGTCTTCAACCACGTCGGGCTCTGCGTCGCGGACCGCGCGCGGTCACGCCGCTTCTACGAGGGACTGCTCGGGTTCCAGTTCTGGTGGGAGATCGATCCGCCCGACGACCGCACCGCCCAACTGGTGGGGCTGCCCGAGCCGCTCGGCGTGCACGCGACGTATCTGGTGCGGGACGGCTTCGTGCTCGAGCTGATCGACTACTCGAAGCGCCGGGTGCACGCCGGGGGCGAACGCGTGATGGATCAGGTGGGGCTGACGCACATCTCGCTTTCCGTGTCCGATCTGCCCGGGACGCTGACGAAGGTCGCGGAGTTCGGGGGACAGGTGGTCGAGGCGACGGTGACCGAGGGGTCGGCGATGATTCGGGATCCGGACGGGCAGTTGCTGGAACTGCTTCCGGACAGCTGGCTTTCGGTACTGCCGCCGCGACCGTAGGCACCGGCTGGGGTGCAAATCTGGTTTCTGCCAATGCGGATCGGACACCCGTGTGTCCAAAGTCGTTGCCTTGCCAGAGCAACGGCTTGCGCAGGGGAGGACTTATCACAAACGCGAGCCGATGCCTACAGATGTGCTACGCTCGTAGCATGTCTGAGGTAGCGTCTCGTGAGCTGCGCAACGATACGGCCGGAGTCCTTCGGCGGGTGCGGGAGGGGGAGGACGTCACCATCACCGTCAACGGCCGACCTGTTGCGGTTCTCGTCCCGGTGAGCCCCCGACGTCGGCGTTGGCTGGGCAAAGCAGAGTTCTTGTCGCGGCTGCGTCGCGCTCAAGCCGACCTCGGGTTACGCACAGACCTCGCGACGCTCGCGGGCGACACCACCGATGACCTCGAGCCCCTGTCATGAGCGCGTCGCGTGCGGCGGGTGTGCTTGACACGTCGGTCTTCATCGCGACCGAAAGCGGCAGGCAACTCGACGCGGCAATGATTCCTGACGAGGTCGCCACCACTGTCGTCACTCTGGCCGAACTTCATACCGGCGTCCTGGCGGCGACGACTTCTGACATCCGGGCGCAACGCCTGGCGACGCTGGAATCTGTTGGAGACATGGAAACGCTGCCGGTCGACGACGACGCGGCCCGCATGTGGGCGCGGCTGCGGATCCATCTCGCCGAGACCGGTCGGCGGGTGCGGATCAACGACCTGTGGATTGCCGCCATCGCGGCATCGCGAGGATTACCTGTCGTCACCCAGGATGACGATTTCGCCGCCCTCGAAGGCGCGTCGAACGTAACGATCATTCGGGTCTGAAGCGCTTACCCAGTGGCACCGTGGCAGCAACGACGATGGCCGCGACGTGCTGGCCATCAACGTGCATCGGGCAGCTGCAGGACCCGCCATGGACATTCCACGTATGGCCGGAGACTTGCGACAGCTCCACGGTGGCCGCGACAGGAACCCAGAGCGGTTGCGCCACAAGCGATTTAGGTCGCCGGTTCCGATCGTCGCCGACGCGGGTCTAGCCGGGCTGGCCGTTCTCACCCGCTGTGCCCGGTTGTCCGTCGATTCCCGGTTCGCCGTCGGGGTTGCCGACCCCCCAGGCCGCCCTGACCGCTCGCGGCGGTGCCCCCGGGGCCGCCGTCGCCGAACAGCAGCCCGCCCGGGCCGCCGGCGGCCTGCAGCACGGTGCCGCCGTTCATGCCGGGGGCGCCGTTGCCGAGCAGGTCCCGCCCGAACAGCGCCAGCCCGATCGGGTTGATCAGGGTGTTGTCGATGAATTCGCCGACGGGGTTGGTGATCCAGAACTGCCCGATGAGGTAGGTCGGTTGGTAGATGAGCCCGTTGAACGCGCCGACGACCAACCCGGGCAGGGTCGGGAGGGTGAACGCCGCCAGCACCGACGCGCTGGCGGCCTCGGCGCCGGCATAGGAGCCCGCGGCAGCCTCCAGGGCCTCGACGAACTGGGCGTGCACGGCCGCCGCGTTGCGGCCCAGATATTGGTATTCGATTGCGTACCAGGAGAATACGGCCGCGATCTCGGTGGAAACCTCGTCCTGGGCCGCGGCCAGTATCGCGGTGGTCGGGGCCGCCGCGGCCGCGTGGGCCGCGTCGAGCGTCGACCCGATGCCCGCCAAATCCGTTGCGGCCGTGGCGAGGATGTCCGGGGTGGTGGTGAGGAACGTCATCAGGGGGTCCGCTGGCCGGTGAGCCCGCGCGCGATGCGCAGCGCCACGGCCATGATCGTCAGGGTGGGGTTGGAGCCGCCGGAGGTGGCGAAGACGCTGCTGTCGGCGACGTAGACGTTGTCCATCTGGTGCATGCGCCCGTTGGCGTCGACGACGCTGGTCGCAGGGTTCACGCCCATCTGCATGCCGCCCATCGTGTGTTCGCCGGTCGGCGGGGCGACGCCGCCCAGCGAGGTCGCCACCGATTGTGGGACGGCGGCGAACAGCTGCGCGCCGGACGCCCCGCACATCGCGGCGAGCAGCGGCACGAAGAAGTCCTGCGAGATCTGCTCGAATTTGCCGACCTGATAGGTGATTCGGGGCGCGGGCTGGCCGTTGATGTCCTTGATCGTGGGGTCGAGGGTGACGTTGTTGGTCAGGTAGGGCATGTCGGTGGCGAAACAATCGACGCCGGCGAGCCGGTCGCGCAGCAGCGAGGCGCGCATCAGCTCCTTGAACGGGCGGCCGAAAAACTGCACCCCGGGTAGGATTCCGAGGATCTGCTGGTAGTAGTTGGCTTCGGCGATCGGAAACTGGCTTCCCCCAAGCTCGCACAGGCCGGCTCGCAGGTAGGGCAGCCCGGCGAGCCGGGCCACGACCCGCGAGCCCGGGAAGTCGGCCACGTTGAAGTCGAACACGACCTGCGTGCACGCGCGGCCCTTGTAGGCGTGCACCCGCTGGTTCAGGAAGACGGCGAACCCGTCGTAGAAGTTCTGGAACATGATCCGGGTGCCGATGCGGCCGTAGGGGTCTGGCAGCCCGGACAGCAGCGCCAGATGCGGCGTCAGGATCGCCGAGCACGCCAGCACCACCAGGTCGGCGCTCTCCCCGCCGAGCCGGCCCTGCGGGTCGATGTAGGAGACGCCGGTCGCGCGCCGGCCGGAGTACTGCACCTGCAGCACCTGGGTGAGCGGGCGCAGGTTGGCCCGCCCGGTCTGCAGCGCGCGCCGCAGCGCGACGAGGTTGACCGGCTTGGCCGAGACCGCGCACCCGTACCCGGAGCAGAACCCGCAGTTGTTGCACGCCGGGCTGCCGTTGTATTCGATCGTGTTGGCCGCCATCGGGAAATAGAAGGGGTGCAGCCCCACCCGCCGGGCGCCCGCGGCCAGCAGCATCGACGAGCGCATCTGGGCCCCGGGCGGCATCGGGTAGGGCTTCTGCTGCGGTTGATGTTTTTGCACCAGCGCGGGGATGGACCCGACGTCGCCCTGCACGCCGATCAGCGTCTCGAGTTCGTCGTAGTACGGGGCGATGTCGCTGTATTCGAACGGCCAGTCCGCCATGTCGGCTCCGGGCACCGGGCCCAGCAGCGACAATCCTTTGAAGTCGATGTCCCACATCCGGGTGCACTTGGTGTCCGAGTGCGGGAAGGTGCCGCCGACCTGGTTGGACAGGTCGTTGACGTCACCGACGTAGGTCTGCGCCGCGTTTTGGCTCGCGTTCTTGCGGAAGGTGCGCGGGAAGGCGATGGGGTCGGGCTGTTCGAAGTAGCGGGCGATCGACTTGAGCTCGTCGTTGGAGTGCAGCGTCGGGAACGGCCCGGTGCCGGCGAGGTTGGTGTAGTAGTTGGGCCCCTTCTCGAAAATCACGACGTCCCAGCCGGCTTCGGCGAGCACCATGGCCACGATCGAGCCCCCGGCGCCCGAGCCGACGACGATCGCCTTAGTGGCCGGCATTGACGCCGCCCGTTCCGCCCATCTTGGCGATGGCTTGCTGCCAGCCGCCGCGCATCAGTACGCCGACGATCCCGTCGGTGCCGACGATGTCCCACTCGGGTGCCTCGACCTCGGCGTCGGTGTAGCCGCGCGGCTCATTGTCCCCGGGAAACTTGATGTCCTGCCAACCGACCAGGTTCGCGTTGCCGCCGTACTCCGGGACGGAGTACATGGCCTCGACGGTGTGACCGAACAGCAATTGGGTGAACGGCAACGCCTTTCCGTGGCCGAGGATCAGGTCCTGGCGCAACTTGACCACCGAGGTGAAGTCACCGCCGGCCAGCTGGTCGAGCAGCGCGATGCCGCTGGTGTACTGCTGGCGATAGCCGGCGATGCGCTGCTGCCACCCGTAGGTCTGGGCGCGATCCAGCGGGACGAATTCGGCCATGAAGTCCTGGGTGCCGCCGGCGCGGTTGCTCCACGGCCCGCCCGCGTGCACCGCCGGTGGTGAGTACGTGAACGCCGAGAGCATGGTGTCGATGAAGCCGACAACGTTGGCCTCGGCGGCCCCCGGATGGCCGTACTCGAGGACGTTGTCTTGCGGCCCCGGGATCAGGCGGCGGGTGGCGACGTCGAGCACCGCGCCCTGGTGCGCGTTGAAGAATCGGTAGCCCGTTTCGGCGTTGGCGGGCGGCAGAGCGCCCGCCACGGCGGCCAGCGGAAGCAGGCCCAGCCCGCCAAGCAGCGCGCGCCGGGACACCGGCGCCGACGAGTTTGATCCGTTCGCGACCGTGTCGCCGGGCACGGGCGGAGTATGACGCAAATCGGCGTTCTCACCTGGGAAATGCGGGGGTGACGGCGTGTCGGGTTGCCGGGCGAGTCGAGTGGCGATGGGGCGTTCACGCAGGCGATATTTGGATCGGTGTGTTCCCGACGTCGACCAGCAAGCGCGTTAACCGGGTTATCGAAATGGACTCTTCGCGAGTGTTTGTCGGAACAGCTAGGTGAGATCGTCTGAAGACCGGCCCGCAACTTTGGCGCGGTTCCCAAACGTCGTCGTCTTCTCAATCCGTCTGGCAGTCCTAGAGTTAACGCGCTCTGACGTGGTCGCCAAGACGATTAGGTCCATGCGGGCGGGAAGCTGCACGATCATGTTGTGTAGGCCAATCAATCTCGGATGCGGTCTGCTCCAAGGGTCCTCGGTCACGCCTCAGAACTCGGTCGACTATCGACTGCGGCCGGCAGCGCACCGCTGTTGTCAGCGTTGCAGCGCGCGCACGCCAGCACAAGGTTGGCCAGGCCGTCGATGCCTACCGGCTACCACGGCCCCTACACCCGCTTGAACCACAAACCCCCATACGGCGGCCGTGAATTGGACTTGATACAGATTTGATGGGCGGTCATCAGCGCGGCCGGGCTGATCGCCCGGGGGGCCTCATCGGCAGCGCCCGACCACTCGTCGGGATGCAGGTCGTGCAGGTTGAACAACGGCCCCCCGTCGCGGGGCGTGACCTCCCCGGTGGAGCGGTCGACATCGACGTTGCCGTGGTCGAGATGGATGCACCAGAGGCTGTCGCTCTCGGCGAGTCGGCGGAGAAACGTGCGCACGTCCTGGACGTCGTCGAACGTCGCCGTGTAGCCGGCGTAGCCGTCGAGGCGAGTGATCTGGTACGCGCCGCCCTGCGGGCCAGACGTGTCGAGTTTGTAGCCGTAGCGGCCCAGCTCTTCGTTGAGTTCGTCGTTGGTGCTCATAGCATCGCGAGGTTAACAGCCGCGAGCCACCGTCAGGCGAAGATGCGACGACTTGCCCGTCCGGTCGGCGAGCTTCAGCCTGGACCAGGTGATGGCCAAGTTGCAGGACGCCACCACCCGCAGCAGCTGAGCCACCCACGATGGACCAAGCGCTCCCGTCCTGGCGTCCCGGGGCCACGCGCGACGCCGTCGAGGCGTTCCTGGCACGGCACAGACTTTCGCCGAGACCGAGCCCATCACCGACGTCGGGGCACGCCTGGGCTGGACGGTCGTCAGCATGGCCCGCGACTGGGACGTCGTCTTTGCGCCCGCGGATAATGCCCGGCATGGGTGAAGCCCCCGCCGTCACCGGTTTACGCGCGATCGGCCGCGGCGTGGACCGCCCCGAACACGTTCTGGTGGCCGCCGACGGCCGGGTGTTCGCCTCCGACAAGGCCTCGGCCGTCGCGGAACTCGTCGACGACAACAGCGTTCGGCACCTCGGGCGGGCGGGCGGCGAGCCGAACGGAATCGCGCTCGACCGCAACGGCCACTTCCTGATCGCCAACTTCGGCGCGGGCGTGCTGCAGGACCTCGACCCGGCGACCGGTCAAATCGCGTGGATCCTAAAAGGAGACCTCGACGGACACCCGCTGAAATGGCTGAACTTCGTCTGCGTGGATTCGGCTGGCGCCCTCTGGTGTTCGGTGAGCACGACGACCGACGACCTCCTCGACACGATCGCACACGGCACCGCCGACGGGTTCATCTTCCGGGTGGCACCGGATCGCCAAACGGCGCAAGTGGTCGCCGAAAAAGTAAACTTCCCCAACTGCATGGCGCTGGACCGCGCCGAAACCTATCTGTACGTGGTGCGCACGGTGGCCGCCGACGTCGTGCGGTTTCCGATCCAGGGCGAAACCCTCGGCCCGCCAGAACGATTCGGCCCGCCGCTGGGTCAACGACGCCCCGACGAGTACGGCCCCGACGCCGGCCGGTTCCTCGCCGACCCAGAAGTGGGCCGCCGGTGGGGGATGGCCGACGGATGCGCGTTCGACGCCGAGGGAAACCTCTGGGTCACACTGGTTTTGGCCAACAGGGTTGTCGCGATCCGCCCGGACGGCTCGACGGCGGTGATCCTCGACGACCCCGCCGGCGCGCTAGTGCAAGGCCCGACCAGCGTCGCGTGGGGTGGGCCGGACATGCGGGACATTTATATCGGCTCCATCCAAACCCCGTACGTGCTCAAGGGGAGAAGCTCGGTGCCCGGCCTGCCGATGGTGCACCAGCGCTGAGTTAGCCGGCCGACGGGCCGGGCCTCATGAAGTCCGGTAGCGCCTGCTCCGGGTCGGGCGGGATCATCGATTCGGGCAAGCCCCACAGCTGCCGAATCATGGCGCCGCCGTCGACGACGAGCGTCTGACCGGTGATGCGGGCCGCCAGCTCGGAGGACAGGAACAACGCGGCGTTGGCGACGTCGTGCGCGCGGGGCGCCGCCAGCGGATTGATTCCATTGACGGCGTACTCATTCGGCGGCTGGTCCTCGTTGCCGGAACCCACATTGCCCGGAGCGACCGCGTTGGCGCGAATTCCGTACCGGCCCAACTCGTCTGCGAAGGTCTTGACGAGCGAGATGACGCCTGCCTTGGCCGCGCCGTAGGCGGCGTGGTAGGTCGCCGAGGCGATGCCGTCGACCGATGCCAGCGCGACCAACGACCCACCGGTGCCCTGGTCGATCATGTATCTCGCGGCGGCCTGGAAGAGGTAGAAGACCTGGGTCAGGTTGTAGTGGATGGCCGCGTCCCATAACCGGGTGGGGAAGTCCTCGACCTTCGACCAGGTCGCCCCGCCGATGATGTCGACGCACACGTCGACACCGCCCAAGGCCGCGACGGCGTCGTCGATCGCCCGGTCGACCTGGGTGGGGTCGGTCATGTCAGCGACGATCGGGACGGCATCGCCTCCCCGCCCGATGATCTCGCCGGCGATCTGTTCGGCGCGCCGCTCGTCGATGTCGATGCAGGCCACGGCGGCGCCCGCCTCGGCGAGGGTCAACGCCGTGAACCAGCCGTGGCCCGCGCGCTCGGGGATGTAGCCGGCACCCGACACCACCGCCCGCTTGCCCGACAGTCCCAAATCGATCACGGCCGACCTCCCTTGCGTTGCAACCAGTCAGCCGCGCGCCGGGAATGGCCGTCGACCGTACGGGTGGAGTATCGAGACAGTCCCAATGCCTGTCAACGGCGGGTCGCCCGCTTGTTGCTACTGTATTCCTACCCTAGTAGCATCGCGGTATGAAGCTCAGTGTCAGTCTGTCCGTGGAAGATGTCCGCGTGTTGGACGAATACATGAAACGGACCGGATTGCCGTCGCGGTCCGCGGCCGTACAGCGAGCTATCCGCATGCTCCGCTACCCCTCCCTCGAAGAGGACTATGGCAACGCCTGGGGGGAGTGGTCGGCGGCCGGCGAGGAAGACGTGTGGGATAACGCAACGGGTGACGGGTCGAGTGATGCTGCGCGGTGAGATATGGCAGGTCGACTTCGACCCTGCCAGGGGCGGTGAGGCGAATAAGACCCGCCCGGCAGTCGTGGTCAGCAACGATCGGGCCAATTCGAGCGCGGTTCGTCTCGGGCGCGGGGTGGTGACGGTAGTCCCGGTGAAAAGCAACGTCGCCACGGTCTACCCGTTCCAGGTATTCCTGCCTGCTGCCACCACGGGTCTCGCCGTCGACTCCAAGGCGCAGGCCGAGCAAGTCAGATCTGTTGCGGTGGAACGGCTGCGGCGCCGCATCGGTCGGCTCTCTGCCGCCGAACGTGCCCAGCTTGACGACGCCCTGCGGCTGCACCTTGAACTCTGACTCCCTCAACGTCCGGGAGCGGCGGCCGGCAGGCCGGCGGCCGCGGCGGCCGTGCGCAGGCGTTCGTCGTAGGTGACGAACGCGGTCAACCGCGGGCCGAAGATGGCCTCCCCGGTCGCGGGATGGATTGCGTCGAGCGACCGTAACGTGGTGTCCGGATATGCCGCGGCAGCGGCTCGGACCACATCGTCGACGTCGTAGCGCGCCACTCGGGCCACGATGGCGGCAGCACCGGGGAGCAGCGACGGCTCGACCCGGCGCAGGGCCCGAGGGAGTTCAACCTCGATCAGTGTTGACGACACCTTGGCGCCGGTGTTTGCGCGTCAAGCCAGTCGGCGAGGGCATCGGTTTCAGGTTCGCGCCGTGTCATTTTCACCAAGGCCGACGTGTCGAGGTAAAGCACTAATAGCGCTCGCTGTCCCGCAGATCGCGCAGCAGTTGACCGGCCTCGTGGCCGGTGTTCACCGGTCCGGATGGACGTGGAGCCGGTCCGCCGAGGGTGGCGGGATGAAGCCTTCCGGCGCTGATCATTTCGGCTAGGGGATTTTCCTCGGCCGGGACCAGGCGGGCGACGACGACTCCATGCTCGGTGATGTCGATGTGCTCGCCGCGTTTGACCCGGGCGAGCACGCCGGCGGTATTTTGGCTCAGCTCGCGCGCCGGCACCTCGGACATGCCAGCGATAGTAGCTACCTATTTCTACTACGCGGGCCGCTCAACGCGCCGGAGCGGGCTCCTCCAGTCCGGCCCCGCCCGACTGACGTTCAAAACCCTTGCTGTCCAACGAGCCTTCATCACCGTGCCTGCCCCGCAACGGCCCTGCGAGCTGCGCCCAGGCAAACGAGCCCTCGGCCGACGGCTGCGAGTGCCTGGCCCGCGGTGGTTCCGACGGCTTCGATGGTGGCGAATGCGGCGTCGAGCAGGCTCGGAATGTGAAAGTCCTCCCAGGCCTCGACCTGGTGCCGGCGCGCCCGGGCGAAACGGTCGAACTCGTCGCGCAGGGCGATGCGCTGCTTGGCCAGGTCGCGCACCGCCCAGAACCGGAAGCCGTCGACGGCGCTCGACTTCCCGAACAGGTCGAGCATGTCCTTCGCGCGCCGGTAGATGTCGATGTCTTCCCGCAGATGATGCTCGATCAGCTCGCGGGCTTCGTCGATCGCTCGCAGCAGCTGCTCCGGCTGCCTCGACTCGATTCGCGCCAGGCTCAGCCGCTGCCACTTGTGCAGTGACTCTTCGGCGATCACCAGCAGGCTCAACGCGTCACCAAGACGGTTGTCGTTGAGCGCGTTTCGCAGCTTCTCGGCGCGCTGCTCCACGGGCAGGTTGTGGTCGAAGGACGCCAGGACGCGCATGACATGGTTGCGCAACTGCTCGACACTGACGTTGAGCGCCGGCCCCAGGGAGGCCACCGAATCCCAGTACGCGTCGGGCAGCGACCCGTGTTTCTCCAACGACTCGACCATCCGCGTGACGGTCAGGTTGTTGCCCAGGACTTCACCGGCGCGTTGCGCCCGGGCGACCTCGAGCACCGCCTCGACCTTGTCCTCGACGCGCCGGACGGCGTCTTCGACCTGGGCGACCGCGGACTTCAACGCCATCTGTACCGCGATCATCTGCGCCGACACCATCGCCTCGGGGCCGAGCCCCGCCGGTCGCCACTGCAGCACGTCCAGGAACTGGCCGGCGTCGGCGCCGGTCACCAGCCGAAAGAAGCCCTCGCTGAGGGGAACGAGGTTGCCCTGCCTCAACGCGTCCAGGTTGTCCCGATGCAGTTGGACGTAGGTGCCGGAGTCGGCCAGCAGCGAGGCCAGCCCGGCGAGCCCGCTCGCGGCGTTCGCAAGCGAGGCGCCGTCGATGCCGGCGACGCGGATGCCATGCCCGGCGATCGCCCGCAGGCGCGTCAGGTAACACTCGACGGCGGCGGGGTCACCACCAAGCAGCAGGGCATCGTCATGGAACGACACCACGACCTGGTCGGTCCCGGCATCGGCATCGACCGAAACGTCCGACACCTCCGATGTGCTCACGGCCACCCCTAGTAATCCGTCGGCATGCGAAAGCACGCACGCCGTGAGTGAGCAGGTATTTGTCGGCTAGCGACTGCGGACGTTACACCCGTGTTTCCTTGCGGTCGCTGCGGTTTGCCGTCTATTGGGCAGGAATTCACCCCGGCAGGCGGTGGCCGCCGCAGGGCCGGTGGCGGCGTCGAACGCAGCGCATCCCCGGCGCGCTCGGGCCGTCAGGCAGACGATGTTCGGCGCCGCCGCTGCGGCGCTGACCAGTGGCCGGCACCGGGCCCACCTGTTGTTGTCGGAGGGCGCGCATATCTTTCCTCGCATGAGTGGTTCCAGGTCCGGTTCCGGCGGCGGTTTCGCGGGGTTGGTGCTGTTGCTGCTGGTGGTCGCGTTCATCATCAGGTTCATCTGGTGGATTCTCGCGACGGCGGCGTTGGTCGGGCTGTTCTTCGTCGTGCGGGCGATCGGGCGCTGGGATGCCCGGCGGTCGGCGGAGCGGCTGCGCCACCGCCAGGCCATCGCCGCGCGCGCCGATCAGCAGCACAACTGGGTCCTGCGGGGCGACGACCGGGGGATCTACGGCCCGGCGGGCGCCGAACTCATGCACTACCTGTATCCGGCGGCAAGCCGGGTGCAGCGGCTGAACCGGAGGTGTTAGCGGGCAGGTTGTTACCATCGCGCGATGACCGCGCCGCGATCACTATCCCGGCGCGCCGTGCTGACGTACGCCGGCGCCGCGCCGGTACTGCTCGGCAATGGGGGCACCGGCGGCGCCGGCCGACCAGGGCGCCCCGGTACCGGGCGCGACGCCGACCACAAGCCAGCCAACGGACGGGGGCTCGTAGATGCTGACCCGCTTTGTCCGCATCCAGTTGGCGATCTTCGCGATCGTGGGAACGATCGGTGTGGTCGTCATGGCGTTGTGGTACGTCCAGGCGCCCACCCTGCTCGGCATCGGCAAGATGACCGTCACGCTGAAACTGCCCGCCACCGGTGGCCTGTACCGCTTCAGCAACGTGACCGACCGCGGCGTGGCCGGCATGACCGTCGTCCTCGATGCCGGCCACAACGCGGTCAACGACGCCTCGATCAACCAGCAAGTGCCCAACGGCCGCGGCGGCACCAAGGCCTGCCAGACGTCGGGCACCGCCACCGACGACGGCTACCCCGAACACGCGTTCAACTGGGCCGTTGTCGGGCTCATCGGCGCGTCGCTGAACCAGATGGGCGTCACCACCCGGCTCACACGGGGCGACGACAGCTCCGTCGGGCCGTGCGTCGACCAGCGCGCGGCAATCGCCAACGCGGCGCACCCCGACGCCATCGTCAGCATCCACGCCGACGGCGGACCCCCCTCGGGCTCGGGGTTCCACGTCAATTACTCCAGCCCACCCCTGAACGCCGCGCAGTCGGGCCCGGCGGTGCAACTGGCGCGCACCATGCGGGATGCCCTGGTGCAAGCGGGCTTTCAGCCGTCGAACTACATCGGCTCCGACGGGCTGTACGGCCGCGACGACCTCGCCGGGCTCAACCTGGCCGACTACCCGGCGGTCCTCGTCGAACTCGGCAACATGAAGAACGCCCACGACGCCGCGCAGATGGAAAGCGCCGATGGCCGGGCACGGTATGCCGACGCCGTCACGCAAGGGATCGTCGCATTTCTGAACGCCCGGGGCCCGGCCGGCTAGCAACGGCGATCCCGGCCGGTCCATGCCGTACAGATGGCGAAATGCCAGTCACTAAACGAAAGGTTTGCTGGCGGCGAAACTCCGGACCCGCGGGTCGAAAACGCCTGTGACGCCGAATTTCACCGCCCGATGGTCACTTCACGACTTCGTGTCGTTGTCAACACCGCGGCGGGTTATGTTTCCATTGAAAGAGCGTTTGGAGGGAAGCGCCGGCAAGCACGCAGGGGAGGTTTCGCACGCTATGGCAATACTGGCTACCGGGACGTCGCTCCCGAACATCGTGGTCACCGGCGTCGCCGCGACGACGGCGCTCGCGCCCGACATTGAGACCACCTGGAAACTGCTGCTCGACGGCCAGAGCGGGATCCGCAAGCTCGACGACCCGTTCGTGGAGGAATTCGACCTGCCGGTCCGCATCGGCGGCCACCTGCGGGAGGAGTTCGACAGCCAGCTGACCCCCGTCGAGGTGCGCCGGATGGGCTACCTGGCGAGGATGTCGACGGTCCTCAGCCGCCGGTTGTGGGAGAACGCGGGCTCGCCCGAGGTCGACCCCGACCGGTTGATGGTGTCGGTCGGCACCGGGCTAGGGTCGGCGGAGGAGCTGGTGTTCAGCTACGACGAGATCCGCGCCCGCGGTTCGCAGGCGGTCTCGCCGCTGGCCGTGCAGAAGTACGGGCCCAATGGTGCCTCCGCGGCGATCGCCCTGGAACGCCGCGCGCGCGCCGGCGTGATGACCCCGGCGTCGGCCTGCGCGTCCGGCTCGGAGGCCATCGCCCATGCGTGGCAGCACCTGGTGTTCGGCGAGGCGGACGTCGCGATCTGCGGCGGCGTGGAGACCCGGATCGAGGCAGTGCCGATCGCCGCGTTCGCCAAGATGCGCATCGTCATGTCCACCAACAACGACAACCCCACCGGCGCCTGCCGCCCGTTCGACAAGGACCGCGACGGCTTCGTGTTCGGCGAGGCCGGCGCGCTGATGGTCCTCGAGACCGAGGAGCACGCCAAGGCCCGCGGCGCGAACATCCTGGCCCGCCTGATGGGTGCCAGCATCACCTCCGACGGCTTCCACATGGTCGCGCCCGATCCCAACGGCGAACGCGCCGGACACGCCATCAGTCGCGCGATCGAGCGGGCCGGCCTGACCCCCGACGACATCGACCACGTCAACGCCCACGCCACCGGCACCTCGGTGGGCGACGTGGCCGAGAGCAAGGCCATCAACAACGCGCTGGGCAGCAACCATCCCGCTGTCTACGCACCCAAGTCCGCCCTCGGCCACTCCGTCGGCGCCGTCGGCGCGCTGGAATCGATCCTCACCGTGCTCGCCCTGCGCGACAAGATCGTTCCCCCCACCCTGAACCTGGAGAACCTCGACCCCGAAATCGACCTGGATGTGGTCGCGGGGGAGCCCCGGCCGGGTGACTACCGCTACGCGATCAACAACTCGTTCGGCTTCGGCGGGCACAACGTCGCGCTGGCCTTCGGGCGGTACTGAGGGCCGTCCCGGGTCAGCGTCGGGCGATGGCTCAGTCGCCGAACCCCTGGCGGGGGGCCGCCGCCATGTTCGTCGGCGCGGCGGGTGCTCCGCCCGCGGCGAGGTGGCTGACGGCGAAGTCGACTCCCTGGTCGATGATGGGCTCGGTGCCGGCGTAGGTGTCGTGAGCGGCGAAGTTCAGCCCTTCGGAGCAGACCGGGTCCTCGGGCGCGCACACCTTGATGGTCTTGGCCTGATACAGCGGGCCGATCGACAGCGGCGGTTCACCCAGGAAGTTCATGGCCCGCACGTTGGGCGTGCCGAACAGCACGAGCGAGGACACGTGGTTGGCGACGGCGGGGTCCATCGGTTTGGGCACGGTCGCCGGGTCGACCCCGTCGGGAACGGAGGCCGAGGTGACGAAGCCCATCACGGCCGCACCCTGGGAGTAGCCGCCGAGCACCATCTTCGTGTTGGGGCAGTCGTGCGCCATGGACGTGATGTGGGCGCTGGCGTCGCGGATGCCTTCGACGCCGGTGTCCCACTGATCGCTGGCGGGGTAGTTGACCGGATAGACGTCGAACGACGTTGCGCCCAACCGGGAGTGCAGCGAGTCGACGAACGCTTGCCCGGTGGGGCCGACGCCCGGGGGTTCGCCGGTGCCGCGCGCGAACACCACCTGGACGTCGGGACACGGTTGCGCCGAAGCGGCGGGGGCGGCGGGACCGACGGCACCGACGAAGGCGCCGCCGAGGCCAGCCGCGGCGACCGCCGCCGGACCGACGAGACGAAGTACGTGACGTGCGATCATGACGCCATGGTGCCCATTAAGCACCCCCCAAAACTGTGTGCTGTCATACGGTTTCGTTGCCGTAACCTGTATACCACAGTCCGGCGCATCGTGGCAGGGGAAACCCGCACGTCAGCACGCCGTTTTGCGGCAGCCGTGCGCGGTGGATCCCGGAGCCCGGGTTCGTGAGCCTGGCCGCCGCGCGGCGTCGACTCACCCACGGCGGGAAGGGGATTCGCCGGCCGGAATGTCCTGCGCTCATGTCGGGCTAGGTCCGGCGGCCTCAGCGGCCCGGGCGGGCCCAGCGACCCTGAGGGCCACCACATTTGGTCGCCGATCATGCCCGCGCGCCGCCAGGTGCTAGATCAGCTGCGCAAACGTCGTCACCAGGATGAGCACCAGCACGGCCACGCCGATGAAGTACACCTGGCGCCGGGGGGCCAGACGCGCGGCCGGGGTCTCCTGCTGCAGCGTCCGCTGGCGCCTGATCGCGATCACGTAAGTGCTGAGGGCGACCGCGGCGGCCAGCCCGGCGGGGATGAACGCCTCCGGGCCGACGGCGCCGTGCAGGTTCTTGACCAACAACAGCGCGCCGTTGGCGAGGAACGCGAACGAGGTCCGCGTCCAGGCCAGTGACGTGCGGTCCGCCGGCTGGCTCAACCCATCACGGCCTTGACGACCACCAGCCCCAGGGCGACCAGTCCGACCACGGCCAGGCCCACCGCCAGGTAGGCGGGCGAGGGGTGCCGGGGCAGGGGCTCGCCGCGGCGCATCGCGCGGTCGGCCTCCCTCCAGCGCCGCAGCCCCATGGCGTTGGTGAGGATCGCCAGCACCGCGAGCCCCACGCCGAGCACCCGGCGCGCCCCCGGTATGCCCAGCTCCGGAACGAGCTGCACCACCGCGACCGCCGCCGCCAGCAACCCCAGCGCCGTGCGCTGCCAGGCGAGATACGTCCGCTCGTTGGCGAACGTGAGCCGGTAGTCGGGCTCCTGCTCTTCGGCTGCGGTGTCGTCGCCCACGAGGGTCATCGTAGATTGAGCGGTTGTGGTGCAGGCGCTGTTGTTCGACGTGCAGGGGACGGCGACGGATTTTCACTCGACCGTCGCCGGCGAGGCGCGGCGCATCGCCGGCGACCGCTTTGCGGGTGCCGACTGGGACGCGCTGGTGCGGCGTTGGCGCGCAGGCTATTTCACGGCGCTGGAGGCGTCACGACGGCGTCATGACGGCTGGGTGCCGGTGCACTGGGTGTACCGCGACGCGCTGGAGGCCGCGCTGGACGATTGCGACATCGCGGGCCTGTCGGGAGTAGAACGCGACGAGCTGACGCTGGCGTGGCGGCGCCTGCGGCCGTGGCCGGACGTGGTGCCCGGGCTGACCCGGCTCAAGAGCCGCCACACGCTGGCCACCCTGTCCAACGCCGACGTCTCGACGGTCATCGAGATCTCCAAGCGCGGGGGTCTGCCCTGGGACGCCGTCTTCGCCGCCGAGATGGCCGGGGTGTTCAAGCCCGACCCGGCGGTCTACCGGCTGGCCGCGACCTACCTCGGCCGCGAGCCCGCCGAGATCATGATGGTGGCCAGCCACAAGTACGACATCCGCGCCGCGGCCCGGCTCGGCTTTGCGACGGCGTTCGTCGCGCGCCCGCTGGAATTCGGGGTGGGCGGGGACGCCGACACGGCCTATTCGGACGAGTTCGACGTCAACGCGTCCGACTTCGTCGATCTGGCAGAGCAACTCGGCTGCTAGCGGCGGGCCGACCCGGTCAGGGGCTGGCCGGTGGCCGCCTGCAGGAGGCAGATCAGCGTGCTCGGGGTGGGGTTGGCCCCGGTGCGATCCTGGTTGGAGTCGATCAGGTAGGTGATCGACAGCGGGCTTCGGTCGACGGGCTGGCCGGTGTACGGCGCGAACGCCGCGGCGCAGTCCCGGTTGGCGACGGTGGCGATGGCCGTATCGACGGCCATCGGGGCGCGGCGGTACACCTCGGCCAGATGCGCCGTGCCGCAGTCGACCACGGTGACGGTGACCCGGCTCAGGTCGGCGGGCGGCAGGTCGGCCACGCAGTCGCCGACCTGCAGGTCGATCCATTTCTCGGTGTGCGAGCCCGGCGGGGAGGGGGCCGCGGCGGCCGGGCCGCACGGCGCGAGCACCAGGCACGCGGCCAGAGCGCACCACGCGTGACGCATCGCAGCCTCCTCGACCCCTCGCCGCGGAGTCTACGCGGAAGTCAAAGCGGGATCGGGCTTTTCCGACGACATCGACAGGAACCCCTTCAGGCAGCGGGCGGCCAGCCACCAGTTGGCCGGCCTGCGCATGTCCAGGCCGCCGAGCAGCTGCTTGATCATGGTCAGGGTGTCGAAGTAGATGCGTTCGCAGACAAGGGTTTCCGTCTCTTCACAGTCGCCGAAGACGAAGTAGGCGGTCATCCGGACCCGAAACCTGCTGCCGGTCGGCGGCACCTTGCCGAGATAGCCGCGGTGGGTGCCCATCAGCCAGAACTCGACGATCACCGCGTCGGCGCTGTGCCGCAGCGCGATGATCTCGTGGTCCTGGTCGGGAAACGCGGTGCGCGTATAGGTGTAGTAGGCGCGCACCGCCTCGTCGCCGTCGTGGACGACCATCTGCGGGATCAGCTCGTAGCGCGGATGCGGAAAGGTCGCCAGCACGTCGTCCCAATCCTGACGGACCTCGTCATGAAAGTGGTCGAGTACGAGCTTCTGCCGGGCGGCCAGCACCTCGGGCGCGGGAAACGCGGGAATGGTCATGGGGGTGAGGGTAGCCCGCCGCGCCTCCGGCGAGCAGACGCAGAATCGCATGCCGATGCGCGCAATCATGCGATTCTGTGTCTGCTCGCGCCGGGGAGGTGAGCGCCCAAGCCTCCGGGCCCGCGGCCGCTACCCCCGCGGCGGAGTCCAGGCGACCGGGAGCCGCTTGATCCCGTGAATGAACTGTGACAGCAGCCGGGCCGGTTCGGCCACCGCGACGATGTCGGGGATCTCGCGGCGCAGCTCGTCGAACGCGACCCTGATCTCGCGGCGCGCCAGGTTGGCGCCCAGGCAGAAATGGGCGCCCCCGCCGCCGAAGCCGAAGTGCGGGTTGGGATTCCGCGCGACGTCGAAAGCCCAGGGGTTGGCGAACTTCGACTCGTCGCGGTTGGCGGAGTTGTACCACAGCGCGGCCTTGTCGCCGGCGGCCAATTTCACGCCGCTCAGCTCGATGTCGCGGGTCAACGTCCGCCGCATGTAGACCACCGGCGAGGCCCAGCGCACGATCTCCTCGACCGCGCTCGGCGCCAGGGCGTCGAAGTCCGCCCACCACGTGTCGCGCTGCTCGGGATAGCGGGACAGGGCCAGCATCCCGTGGCTGATCGCGTTGCGGGTCGTTTCGTTGCCGGCCACCACGAGCAGGATGAAGAATGACGCGATCTCCGGCGACGACAGCCGTTCGCCGTCGACCTCGGCCTCAACCAGGCTGGTGGTCAGGTCGTCGTGGTGATTGACGCGGCGGTCCTCCGCCAGCGCGCTGGCGTAGGCACCGATGTCCATCGAAACCTGGAGGAACTCCTCGAAGTCGGTGGACAGGTCGGGGTCTCCGAATCCGAGGATCACGTTGGTCCAGTGGAAGATTCGCTGGTGATCTTCCTCGGGGATGCCCATCATGTCGCAGATCACCTGCAGGGGCAGCGGCCCTGCGAGCTCGCTGACCAGATCCGCCTGCCCGTCGGGATGCTGCGCGATCATCGCCGCGACCAGGCGGCGGGCCCGCTCGCGCACCGAAGTCTCGATGCGCGACACCACCTTCGGGGTGAACGCCCGGCTGACGATCGAGCGCAGCCGCTGGTGCCGGGGGTCGTCGAGCACGATCATCGAGCCGAAGTACTCGGAGATCTCCGGGTTGTTGTCGCTGATGGTGATGTTCGGGCTGGAGCTGAAGATCTCCGGGTGCCGGCTGGCGAATAACACGTGGTCGTGCTTGGTCAGCGCCCAGTACCCGCTTCCCGGTTCGAAGCCCTCGTACTCGATGGCGGGCCAGAACGAGATCGGCGCCTCCCGCCGCAGCGTGGCGAAGGTGGCGTCGCGGACGTCGTCGTCGGCGCCCCAGAACTCCAAGGACTCGAGATGGATGTCGGCGAGCGGGATCTCGGGCGGTGGCTCCCCGTTGGTTCGCGGCGCCAGTCCGGATCTGACGCTCACTGGGTGCAGATCGTTCGTGCGGGCGCGCCGGTGGCCGTCGCGTCCTTGACCGAGCGGCCGTCGAGAAGGATCCGGCACGTGACGCTGCCCGGGGCCTGCGCGCTGACCACGAATACCTGGCCGCCGAAACCGGTGAACTGCGCCGACCACGGCAGGGTTACGTTCACCGCGCGCTGCTGGCCGCTGTCGGTCTGATACGAGATGAACTCGGCCACCGGGGAACTGCCGGTGACCTCATACCGAACCTGCGGGAAGTCGTTCGCCTGGGCCACGCCGCAGGCGTTGGCGACTGCGACACCGACGGCGAACAGGATCGAGGGCGCCCTGAGATGACTCGTCATAGTTCCTCATCGTGTCACCACGCGCCCGCGGACGGAAGCGCCGAGCAGCGCAACGGCGAACACCCCGCCGACCACGCCCGACACCAGCAGCGGCAGCCGCCCGTCGATGCCCCACAGGAAGCCGGCCCACAGCCCCGCGGCCAGCACCGCGAAGCCGCTCAACCCCTGAAACGCGCCCTGGGCGCTGGACTGCAGGTCGTGGCCGACAAGCGTTGAGACCCAAGCTTTCCCGACCCCGTCGTAGCAGGCGGTGAACATCCCGTACACCGCGATCAGCGCCCATGCGGCCGCCGTGCTGGTGGTGAGGCCCAGCCCGAGATAGCCGACCGAAAAGAACACCAGCCCGACGCCGTACGCGACGGGTCGGCCGAAACGGTCGGCCAGCACCCCGGCCGGGAAGCTCGCCGCCGCGTACACCACGTTGTAGCCGACGTAGGCCAGGATGACCCCGACCACCGAGAAGCCGATCTCCTTCAGCCGCAACAAGAGCAGCGCGTCGGGGAAGTTGACGACGCTGAACGCGACCAGGAACGACACCACCTCCCAGTAGCGCCGCGGCAGTCGCCGGGTCCCGGCCAGTATCGAGGGCCGGCCCCCCCGCGGAACGTCTCGCGGCCGCTCACGAACCCACGCGATGAGCAGCACGCTGAGCACCGCGGGGATCACGGCGAGATAGAGCACCGGCCCGATCTGGTGATGGAACAGCTCGTAACCGGCCAGCCCGAGCAGCGGCCCGATCACCGCGCCCATCGTGTCCATCATGCGGTGGAACCCGAACACCCGACCGCGCTGGGCCGGCGCGACGCCTTCGGTCAGCAGCGCGTCGCGCACGGCGCCGCGCAGGCCCTTGCCGAGCCGGTCGACGACCCGCCCGACCAGCACCCCCGGCCACGCCCCGGCCGCCGCGACGATGACCTTGCCCAGCGCCGCCATGCCGTATCCCGTCGCTATCAACGGCCGGCGGGCGAATCGGTCGCCCAGCGGCCCCGACGCGATCTTGGTCAGCGACGCCGCGCCCTCCGCCGCGCCCTCGACCGCCCCGACCACCGCGGGCGGCGCGCCTAGGACCGCCGTGAGATAGATGGGCAGCAGCGGATACAGCAACTCGCTCGCCGCGTCCTGCAGCAGCGACACCAGCGACAGCACCCACACGTTTCGGGTCAGCCAGGCGGGGCGGGGGGGGACCCGCGAGATGCTAGCTGTCGCCGGTGCCGCGCGCTTAGGGTGAAGCGGGGGCCGGACGGAAAGGTGACGATGACGTCAAAGCGTGTGGTGGTCTGGGGCACGGGGTTCGTCGGCAAGATGGTGATCGCCGAGATCGTCGAGCACCCACTCTTCGAGTTGGTGGGTGTCGGCGTCAGCAACCCGGACAAGGTCGGCCGCGACGTCGCCGACATCTGCGGGCTGCCGGAGCCGACGGGCGTCGTCGCGACCGACGACGTCGACGCCCTGATCGCCCTGAAGCCCGACGCGCTGGTGCACTACGGCCCGACGGCCATGCACGCCAAGGACAACATCGCGCTCATCACCCGGTTTTTGCGCGCGGGCATCGACGTGTGCTCGACGGCGATGACGCCCTGGGTGTGGCCGACGATGCACCTGAATCCGCCGAACTGGATCGCGCCCATCACCGAGGCCTGCGAGCTGGGGGAGTCGTCGTGCTTCACCACCGGCATCGACCCCGGTTTCGCCAACGACCTGTTCCCGATGACGCTGATGGGCCTGTGCTCGGAGGTGCGCCGCGTGCGCGCGTCGGAGCTGCTGGACTACACCAACTACGAGGGCGACTACGAAGTCGAAATGGGCATCGGCCGCGAGCCCGAATACAGCCCGATGCTCGAAGACTCCAACATGCTGATCTTCGCGTGGGGCGCCACCGTGCCGATGATCGCCCACGCCGCCGGCATCATGCTCGACGAGATCACCACGACCTGGGACAAGTGGGTGACGCCCACCGAACGCAACACCGTCAAGGGCGTCATCAAGCCCGGGCACGTCGCCGCGGTCCGGTTCACCATCAACGGGGTCTACCAGGGCGAGACCCGGATCCAGCTCGAGCACGTCAACCGCATCGGCCGCGACGCCGCACCCGACTGGCCGTCCGGCCACGACGACGACGTCTACCGCGTCGACATCGAGGGGACGCCCAGCATCTTCCAGGAGACCGCGTTCCGATTCACCGACGGCTCGGGCCGCGACGCGGCCACGGCCGGGTGCCTGGCGACCGGGATGCGGGCGCTCAACGCGGTTCCCGCGGTCAACGATCTGGGGCCGGGCTGGGTCACGCCGCTCGACCTGCCGCTGATCCCGGGTGCGGGGACGATCCGCTAACCTCCCATAGCGCGCGTCCATGCCGCTCACAGCTGGCACCCAGCAACTGCTGAGATTGTCTATGGATTACGGCTGCGCGGATGCACATAAGCGGAGGTTGCACACATGACCGATGGAACGAGACCCGCGCTCGGCCTGTCGATCGGGGCGACCAACCTCGCGGCGGTCACGGCTGACAACGCCATCACCCGCAAGCCGGTCCTGACGCTCTACCGGCAACGCCCGCCGGAGGTTGGCGTGCCGGCGGAGAACCCCCGGCTCGGTGAGCCGGGACTGGTGATCGGCGACTTCGTGGACCGGGTGGGGGACCCGGCCGGGATCGTGGCGGCCGACGGGTCGGTGCACCGCGGCGAGGCGCTGATCGCCGACGCGTTGCGGGCTCTGGCGTACGCGGCCACCGACGGCCGCGCCCTGCCGGACCGCGTGGCCGTGACCTACCCCGCGCACTGGCCGTCCGCGGCGGTGGACACGCTGGGTGAGTCGCTGGGCCGGGTATCCGAATGGTCCAACCTGGCGCAGCCGCTGCTGGTGATCCCCGACGCCGCCGCGGCGCTGTTCGCCGCCCGCGCCCACCCCGGCATACCGGCCGCCGGCACCGTCGCGGTGTGTGACTTCGGCGGCAGCGGCACCAACATCACCCTGATGGAGGCGGCGGGCGACTACCGGGCGCTGGCGCCGACGGTGCGGCACCGCGATTTCTCCGGCAACCTGATCGACCAGGCGCTGCTGACCGCTGTGATGGCCAACCTGCCGGCCGGCGACCCGTACGACCGGCCCAGCACGCTGGCGCGCGGCTCGCTGGGCCGCCTGCGCGCGGACTGCCGAAGCGCCAAGGAGCAGCTGTCCGTGAGCGCGGTGGCCAGCCTGGCCGGGGAGTTGCCGAGCATGCACGGCGACTTCCGGCTGACCAGGAGCGAACTCGACGAGGTGATCCGCGATTCGCTGGATCGATTCCTGACGGTACTGCGAGAGACCTTGGATCGTAACGGCATTCGCGATCTTTCGGCCGTATTGGCCGCCGGCGGCATCGCCAACATTCCGGCCGTCGTCACCACGATGTCGGCATCGCTTCGAGTTCCGGTGGTCACGAATCCCCGCCCCCAGCTGACCCCGGCGATCGGCGCCGCGCTGCGAGCGGCACGCGGGCCCGACGCGGCCGCCACCACGATGGCCGGCCCCGCGCCGGCGAGGGAGACGGGGACCGCGACAGCCACTGCCCAAACCGCGGCGTGGCCGCGTCGCAGCGTTTCCCGGCCCGCGCCGGCCGACCCCGAGACCGCGATCCGCGCCGTGCCGCAAGCCGAGCCGGAATCTGTGCCCGAGCCCGAGCCCCCGCCCGAGCCCGGGCCGAACAGGACCCGGTGGCACCGACGGCTGCCGGCGACGGCGGCGATCGGCGGGTTGGTGGTTCTGCTGTTGGCCGGCGTCGCGGTGGCCGTCGCGCTGACCTCCGGTAAGCCCGGCACGCAGGCCACAACGACGTCGCCCGCCGCTGGCCCGCCGGCGATGACCGAAACCCCGGACCCCACGGTCCCGCCGGCCGTCCCGCAAGCGCACGCGCCCAGACCCGCGGCGCCGCTCGCGCCCAAGGCGCCGGCCGTCCCCCGGATCCCGGAGCTACCGCCCATCCCGGGCGTCAACGAACCGATCCCCGGATTGGACCGGCTCAACCAGATTCTTCAGGAGTTCATGGGCGGCGCAGGCCTCGGCGGCATCTTGCGCACCGGCCAATAAAGCCGTTGGAACTCAGTCCTTTTCGCCCTTGTTCTCCGAGGACGCGGCCTCGGCGAGCTTCTTGTTGAGCTCCTTGTCCTTCTCGATCTGTTCCTTTTTCTTCTCGTCGTTGCGGGCCTGGTCGGCCTCGGAGGAGTCGGCGCCGTCCGGCACCTCGTATTTGGGGTTGCCCTCGTCGTCGAGCCAGTCGTTGACGGCCGTCCCCGAAACCGTGCCGCCGGAACCCGGCAACACGATCGTGGGCTTTTCCTCGTAGGCGCCCATCATCTCGGAGGCCGCGTTCTTGGCGTTCTCGTCGACCTCCGGCATCTCCGGGAGCGAGCCGTCGGCCCTGCCGCTGTCGTGCTCGGTGGGTTTCGAGTTGTCCCTGGCACCGGCCTCGTCGTTGGCCTCGCGGTCGGCGTGTTGGGCGCCCTCGGGACCGTCCTGCCGGTCAGCCGCTTTGTCGTCCTGCACGGTCATGACGTAACCCCCTCACAGTCGGCAGTTCCGACTTCTTCGGGGGTTACCCGGTGCGACCTTGTGCCGAAACTCGCGTTTAGGGCCGCTTGACCAGCACGACCTCGGCGAGGGGAATCCGCATCGGCTCCGGCGCGGCCGACAGCCGCTCGGCGATGGCGGCCTGCAGTCGCCCGGCGAACTCGGACGCCCGCGGATCCCCGGCGCCGCCGTCGAGCGCGCGCACCAGCGCCGGTGACAGCGACGCCCGCGCGAAGGCGGCCCACTGCGCACCGAAAGCGTCTGCGTCGGCGTCGTTTTGGAACCGCGCCCAGAAGCGGTCCTCGGCGAGGAAGGTGTCCAGGTGCTCGATCGTGAGCCCCTCGAAGCGGCCCTTGGGGGCAAAGGGGGCGCGGAAGTCCGCCTCGGTGCGCCCGACCGTCGGAATCGTCATGCGCGCCAACTCGTCCCGACGCAGCAGGCCGTCGCGGACCTGGTCGTGCAGCGCGGCGGCGATCGCGTCCAGCAACGACGCGAAGCCGAACGCGCCGTCCTCGTCCACCCCCAGCGTCAGCACCACCAGCCGCCCCTGCGGAGCCAGCTCGCGGCCGCGGAACGCGACGA
Source organism: Mycobacterium bohemicum DSM 44277 (assembly GCF_001053185.1). Taxonomy (GTDB): domain Bacteria; phylum Actinomycetota; class Actinomycetes; order Mycobacteriales; family Mycobacteriaceae; genus Mycobacterium; species Mycobacterium bohemicum. Next base: position 265,072 of record NZ_CSTD01000001.1, read on the forward strand.
AGTTGTGCCAGTCCAGCGCGGCCTGGTCGGCGTAGGCCGCCCGGGCCGCGCCGTCGGCGCTGTGCGTGATGTGCACGTGATCGGCGAACTCGCGGGGGACCCGGCTCAGCCACTGCGTCGCCCACGACGACCAGCCGAGGTTGACCGTCATGGCCGGCACGATCTGCCCGTAGAACGACCGGCCGATCGCCGAGGCGAAACTCGCGGTGTCCTTGTGCAGGTAAGAGTCCGGGTCCTCGTCCAGGGTGCGAAACAGCGCACTGAAGTCATTCTCGGGAATGTCGGTGTGCGCCACCAGGATTGCGTGGTCGTGGCGGGTGCGCCGGCGCAGCACGGCGATCGCCTCGGCCATCGGTCGCAGCGAGTTGTGCCCGTTGGCGGCGCCGTAGTCGGCGATGACGATCGGCTGCGGCGGCGTGGGCAGGGGCACCTGTTCGGCCGCGTGCGTCAACGTCGCGATGGCCCGCGCCAGGCCGGCGGCCTGCAGGCGCGACGACTGGGTGTACGTCGGGCTGTCCGGCGACTCCGGCCGGACCACGACACTCGATTCGGGCATCCGAGGCTCCGGTGGCATGGGCCGACGATAGTCAGCCGGGCGTCGGGTAGCTGACCCCGGTGAGCCGCTCGGACAGCTCCCACAACCGCCGGCAGTCCCCCTCGTTGCGGGCGCGGGCCACCACGTGCGCCGGCTGCACACCGCCGCCGGCCGCCTCGTAGAAGCCGCGCGGACCGTAGAACGCGCCGCCCTCGGCCTGCGGCGTCGCCGCGGCGTACAGCGCGGGAAGGATGCCCTCGTCGATCTCCTGCCAGAAGAACGGGGCCCAGCGCCACGAGGTCGTGTACAGGCGCTGCATCAGTGAGGGCTTGTCGCGGCCGTGTGACGGCCCGCTGATCTGCAGGTTGGTCTTGGTCAGGCCCGGGTGCGCCGCGTTGGACATGATGCCCCAGCCCGCCGCGCGGCTGCGGCGGTCGAGTTCGAGGGCGAACATCAGCACCGCCAGCTTCGACTGGCCGTAGGCCGACATCGCCTGGTAGGACTTCTCGAACTGCGGGTCGTCGAAGTGGATCTTGGCGTTCATCCGCGCCGCCAGGCTGCTGAGCGAGACCACCCGCGCGCCGGTGGCGGCGCGCAGCAGGGGCAGCAGGTGGGCGGTGAGCGCGAAGTGACCCAGATGGTTGCTGCCGAACTGCAATTCGAACCCGTCGGCGGTGGTGTCGCGTTCCGGCGGCGTCATGACACCGGCGTTGTTGATCAGGATGTCGATCGGGCGGCCCTCGGCGTTGAGCTGTTCGCCCAGGGCGGCCACCGATGCCAGCGACGCCAGGTCCAGCGGCTTGATGCTCAGCTTGGCGTCGGGGACGCTGGCGCGGATTTCCTCGATCGCCGCCTCGCCCTTGGCGCGGTTGCGGATCGCCATGACGACGTCGGCGCCGGCGGCCGACAGGCGCCGGGCGAGCCCGAAGCCCAAACCGCTGTTGGCGCCGGTGATGACCACCAGTTTCCCGGACAGGTCGGGGACGGTCGCGACAAGGTTGTGGGCCATGCGGTCAGCGTAACGCCACGACGACGACCCGATCAGTGGCCGCGCGCCACCCACTCCTCGTAGTGGACGATCTCGTCGCCGATGGTGGTGCTGTCGCCGTGGCCGGTGTGCACGACGGTGTCGCCGGGCAGCGTGCCGAGGCGCTCGGAGATCGACTGCAGGATGGTCGGGAAGTCGGAGTAGGAGCGCCCCGTCGCGCCCGGGCCGCCGGAGAACAGGGTGTCGCCGCTGAACACCACGTCCAGTTCGGGCGCGTACCAGCACACCGAGCCCGGCGAGTGGCCCGGGGTGTGCAGGGCCCGCAGCTCGGTGCCGGCGACGCGCAGCGTATCGCCGTCGGAGATCGCGCGGAAGTCCTTGTCCGGGTGGGTCATTCGCCACAGCACCTCGTCGCCCGGGTGCAGCAGCACCGGCGCGTCGAGCGCGGCGCCCAGCTCGGGTGCGACGGTGACGTGGTCGTTGTGGCCGTGCGTGCACACCACCGCGACGACCTTGCGCCCGCCGACGGCCGCGAGAATCGGCTCGGCGGTGTGGGCGGCGTCGAAGACGACGACCTCCGAGCCGTCGCCGACGATCCAGATGTTGTTGTCGACTTCCCAACTGCCGCCGTCGAGTTCGAACGTCCCGTGGGTGACGACCTTGGCGATCACAGCACCACCACCGAACGCAGCACCTGGCCGCCGTGTATCTTGTGGAAGGCCTCCTCGACGTCGTCGAGCCCGATGCGCTCGGTCACGAACTTCTCCAGGGGAAGGCGGCCCTGCAGGTACAGGTCGATCAGGGTGGGGAAGTCGCGCTCGGGCAGGCAGTCGCCGTACCACGACGACTTCAGCGACCCGCCGCGGGAGAAGAAGTCCACCAGCGGCATGTCCAGGCGCATGTCGGGGGTCGGAACGCCAACCAGCACAACGGTTCCGGCGAGGTCGCGGGCGTAGAAGGCCTGCTTCCAGGTCTGCGGCCGGCCCACGGCGTCGACGACGACGTCGACGCCGAATCCGCCGGTGAGGTCCTGGATCGCCTCGACGACGTCTGACTCGCGGGCGTTGACGGTATGGGTGGCGCCGAACGTGCGGGCCCACTCGAGCTTGGTGTCGTCGGTGTCGACGGCGATGATGCGCCTGGCCCCGACCAGCGCGGCGCCGGCGATCGCGGCGTCGCCGACGCCGCCGCAGCCGATCACCGCGACCGTGTCGTCGCGGGTGACCCCTCCGGTGTTGATCGCTGCGCCCAGGCCCGCCATCACCCCGCATCCGAGCAGCCCGGCCACCGCGGGGTCGGCGTCGGGGTTGACCTTGGTGCACTGGCCGGCGTGCACCAGCGTCTTGTCGGCGAAGGCCCCGATGCCCAGCGCGGGTGTCAGCTCCGTGCCGTCGGTCAGCGTCATCCTCTGCGCGGCGTTGAAGGTGTCGAAGCAGTACTGCGGGCGGCCGCGTTTGCAGGCCCGGCACTGGCCGCAGACCGCGCGCCAGTTCAGGATCACGAAGTCACCCGGCTGCACCGCGGTCACGCCCGGGCCCACCGCCTCGACGGTCCCGGCCGCCTCGTGGCCGAGCAGAAACGGGTACTCGTCGTTGATGCCGCCCTCGCGGTAGGTCAGGTCGGTGTGGCAGACCCCGCAGGCGATGATGTCCACCAGCGCCTCGCCCGGACCCGGATCCGGGACGACAATGTCCACCAATTCGACGGGCTCGCCCTTCTTGCGTGAAATCACGCCGCGCACTGTCTGACTCATGCGCCCAACCTACTGTCGGGCGCATCGCACGGCGCACTGGGCCGCCGAGCCTGCGCCGGCGGCGTCGACCCTGCGCTGTGGGCGCCTCTGGCCGCCGCCCGCCCGCCCAGTACGCAGGCTCGGCGCGAAGGAGCCCGGTGTAGCGTCGCTGAGCGTGACCGAGACCGTCCCCGAGACCGCCCCCGAGACCGCCGAAGAGTTCACCGGGCGAATCGTCGCGGCCCTCGACGGCGCCAGCCTGGCCCTGCTGCTGAGCATCGGGCACCAGACCGGACTGCTCGACACCATGGCCGGGCTGCCGCCCGCGACCAGCGCGCAGATCGCCGAGGCCGCCGGCCTCAACGAGCGCTACGTGCGGGAGTGGCTGGCCGGCATGACGACCGGGCGCGTCGTCGAATACGACGCCGGCACCGGGACTTACGCGCTGCCGTCGCACCGCGCCGCCGTGCTGACCCGCGCCGCCGGGCCGGACAACCTCGCCCTGGTGGCGCTGTTCATCCCGCTGCTCGCCGAGGTCGAACAGAAGATCATCGGCTGCTTCCGCGACGGCGGCGGCCTGCACTACAGCGAGTTCCCGCGCTTCCACACGCTGATGGCCGAGCAGAGCGCGGTCGTGTACGACAAGGCGCTCGTCGACGTGGTGCTGCCGTTGGTCGACGGGCTCGTCGAGCGGTTGCGGGCGGGCGCCGACGTGGCCGATTTCGGGTGTGGCAGCGGGCACGCGATAAACGTGATGGCGCAGGCGTTTCCGGCCAGCCGGTTCACCGGCATCGACTTCTCCGCCGAGGCGCTTGCGGCCGGTGCGCGTGAGGCGGCCGAGCTCGGCCTGGCGAACGCGGCGTTCGAAAGCCACAACCTGCCGGACATGGACAAGGAAGCCGCCTACGACGTCATCACCGTGTTCGACGCCATTCACGATCAGGCCCGCCCGGAGCGGGTGCTGGCCAACATCCATCGCGCGCTGCGACCCGGCGGGGTCCTGCTGATGGCCGACATCAGGGCCTCCAGCCGGCTCGAGGAGAACGTCGGCGTGCCGATGAGCACCTACCTGTACACCACCTCGCTGATGCACTGCATGACGGTGTCGCTGGCCGGCGACGGCGCGGGCCTGGGCGCCGCCTGGGGGACGCAGCTCGCGGTGTCGATGCTCGCCGACGCGGGATTCGGCGACGTGCGGGTGGCCGAGATCGAGTCCGACCCGCTCAACAACTACTACATCGCCCGGAAGTGATGGCGGCTCTCGACGCTATCCACGACTGGCCCGTCGAGGCCGCGGCCGCGGCCGTGATCGGGCCCGACGGGGTGCTGGCCAGCTGCGGTGACACCGAGCGGGTGTTCGAGCTCGCGTCGGTCACCAAGCCGTTGGTGGCCCGCGCCGCACAGGTCGCCGTCGAGGAGGGCGTCGTCGACCTCGACACCGAGGCCGGCCCGCCCGGCGCCACGATCCGGCACCTGCTGGCGCACGCGTCGGGCCTGGCGATGCACTCCGACCAGGTGCTGGCCAAGCCCGGCACCCGGCGCATGTACTCCAACTACGGCTTCGCGGTGCTCGCCGAGACCGTGCAAAGCGAGTCGGGGATCGAGTTCGGCCGGTACCTGCGCGAGGCGGTCTGCGAGCCCCTGGGCATGGCGGCCACCAGGCTGGACGGCGGCGCCGAGGCTGCGGGCTACGGGGCGACGTCGACGGTGGCCGACCTGGTCGCGTTCGCCGGGGACCTGCTGCGACCGGTCACGGTGTCGGCGCAGTTGCACGCCGAGGCCACGACGGTGCAGTTTCCCGGGCTGGACGGCGTGCTGCCCGGATATGGCGTGCAGCGGCCCAACGACTGGGGGCTGGGTTTCGAGATCCGGGACGCCAAGTCGCCGCACTGGACGGGCGCACGCAACTCCGCGCGGACCTACGGCCATTTCGGCCAGGCGGGCGGCTTCATCTGGGCCGATCCCGCGGCCAACCTGGCGCTCGTGGTGCTGACCAACCGCGATTTCGGCGCGTGGGCGCACGGGCCGTGGCCAGCCCTGTCGGACGCGGTGATCGCCGAATTTCGACAGTGAAAAATGCACACTAGCGCAACATGGGTATCACGAGGCACAATAGACACGCACGACACACAAATTTAGATGCATCTGCTCACTGGGTCCGCCAGGTCGTTGGGGAAGACGTCCCTCGTGGAACCAAAGGAGCAGGAGATGCGTTCGTCGAATCAATTCGCCGACGTGACGAGCGGCGTGGTGTATGTCCACGCCTCGCCCGCGGCGGTATGCCCACATGTCGAGTGGGCGCTGTCGTCGACCCTGCAGTCCAAGGCGAACCTGGTCTGGACGCCGCAGCCGGCGATGCCCGGGCAGCTGCGCGCCGTCACCAATTGGGTGGGACCGGTGGGCACGGGGGCCCGGCTGGCCAACGCGCTGCGCTCCTGGTCGGTGCTGCGGTTCGAGGTGACCGAGGACCCCAGCCCGGGAGTCGACGGCCAGCGCTTCAGCCACACCCCGCAGCTGGGGCTGTGGAGCGGGACGATGAGCGCCAACGGCGACGTGATGGTCGGCGAGATGCGGCTGCGGTCGATGATGGCGCAGGGCGCCGACATGCTGGCGGCGGAGTTGGACTCGGTGCTGGGCACGGCGTGGGACGAGGCGCTCGAGGTGTACCGCGAAGGCGGTGACGCCGGCGAGGTGGCGTGGCTGAGTAGGGGCGTGGGCTAGGCCGTCGCTCAGCGCGCCTCGGCGGGCCGCAGCACGTTCAGCGCGCCCGGGACCGCGGTGATCTCCGCGGGCAGCGGGCAGGCGTAGTCGCCGTCGGCGTAGACGTTGATCCCCGGGCACTCGACGCGTATCGAGGCCGCGCGCGCGGTGCTGACCTCGTCGAGGTTGACGTGGGTGCCCTTGATGACGGTGGGGAACAGCCGGACCAGCTTGGTCCGGGACGCCTCGTGCACCATGGTCAGGTCCAGCAGCCCGTCGGTGCGGTCGGCGTCGGGGCAGACGAGCATCCCGCCGCCGTAGCTGCGCGTGTTGCCGAACGCCACCAGCGTCAGCTCGGCGTCGATCTCCCGGGTCCCGTCGAGCACCATCCGGAACGGCAAGAGCCGCAACTGCGACAGCTCGGCGAGCATCGCCAGGTAGTAGCGCAACCGCCCGTGCGGCCAACGCATCCGGTTGGCCCGGTCGGTCACCAGGGAATCGAAACCCGTGGCCGCCACGGTGCCGAACCACTTGTCGCCCCCGGACCACTGAATCCGGCCCAGGTCAACGGTTTCGGTCCAGCCGTCGACGACGATGTCCGCGGCCGCCTCGGGATCGCTGGTGGGGATGCCGAATTCGCGGGCGTGGTCGTTGCCGGTGCCCGCCGGGATGATGCCCAGCGGGACGCCGGTGCCCGCGAGCACCTGCAGCGCGTTGGAGATGACGCCGTCGCCCCCGGTGGTCATCACCGCGTCCGCGCCCTTCTCGAGTGCCGCCCCGACCAGGTAGCGAGCGTCCTGCGCGTCGTCGCCGATGATCTCGACGACCTCGACGCCGCGGTGGTGCAGCCGGGCGATGGCGAGCTGTGCGGCGCGGATCGCGGCACCGTGGCCCGAGGCGGGGTTGGTGAGTGCGATCACCTTCCCGATGTCGCGCCGGCCGATCACGGAATCAGCTTGCCCGGGTTGAGGATTCCGGCGGGATCCAGCGTCGCCTTGACCGCTTTGAGCACCTGGACACCCAGGTCTCCCACTTCGTCGCGCATCCATGGGCGATGGTCGGCGCCGACGGCGTGGTGGTGGGTGATGGTTCCGCCGGCGGCGACGATCGCGTCGCAGGCGGCCTTCTTGGCGGAGCGCCACTGCTCGATCGGGTTTCCCCGCTGCCCGGCGACGACGGTGAAGTACAGCGACGCGCCGCCCGCGTAGACGTGCGAGATGTGGCACATCACCAGCGCCGGGGTGCCGCTCTTGCCCAGCGCCTCGGTAAGCGCTTGCGTCACAGCGGCTTTCAGAGTCGGGATGTTGGACCAGTCGGTGGCGGTCTCGAGCGTTTCGCACAGCGCCCCGGCCGCCAGCAGCGAGTCGCGCAAATAGGGCGCCCCGAAACGGCCCCGCTCCCAGGCCCTCGCCGGGTCTTCGCCCAGCGACGTGCCGCCGCGGGCCGCGAGCAGCGCGCTGGTCTCGGCGTGCCGGCTCTCGACGTGCTCCGCGGTGCCCTCGAAGACGGTGATTCCCAGGCAGCCGCCGGTGATCTGGCTCTCGCCGATCGACTCGGTGGTGGCCAGGTTTACGCCCGTCTCCACCTCGTCGGAGAGCCGAATGACCGTGGGGCCGGTTCCGACTTGCGTGACGGCGCGCAGCGCCGCGGCCCCGGTGTCGAAATCGGGGAACGACCACGCCTCGTAGCGGACGGCTTCGGGAATCCGGTGCACGCGCAGGCGCACCCGGGTGATCACGCCGAACGTGCCCTCGGAGCCGATGAGCAGCTGGCGCAGGTCCGGCCCCGCGGCCGATTCCGGTGCGCGGCCCAGGTCGAGGGTGCCGGCCGGGCTGACCATCCGCAGCCCGCGGACCATGTCGTTGAACCGGCCGTAGCCCGCCGAGCCCTGCCCGGAGGACCGGGTCGCCGCGTACCCGCCGATGGTGGCGTATTCGAAGCTCTGCGGGAAATGCCCGAGCGAGAAGCCGCGTTCGCCGAGCAGTCGTTCGGCGTCGGGCCCGGTCACGCCGGCCTCGAGGACTGCCTCCCCAGAGATCTCGTCAAGCTCGACGAGTCGGTCGAAGCGACGCAGGTCGAGCGACACCACGGCGGGGAACTCGCCGCGGATGGGATCCAGGCCGCCGACCACGCTGGTGCCGCCGCCGAAGGGGACCACGGCGATGCGACGTTGGGAGCAGTGGCGCAGGATGGCCGCGACGGCCTCCTCGTCACCCGGCAGCAGAACGGCGTCGGGCGCGTCCTGGGTCCCGGTGTCCTTGCGTCGCAGCAGGTCGAGGGTGGACTTGCCGCCGGCGTGCAGCAGCCGGTCCAAGTCGCCGGTGCGGCAGTACTCGGCCCCGACGATTGCGGCCAGCGCGGAGCGGTCGCCGTCGGACAGCGCCGACGGCCGCAGCCGCACCTGCTCGAGCTGCAGTTCCGGCGCGCTGGACTCCTCCACACCCACGGCCTGCTTGAGCAGCGACCGGATCCCGTCGGACAGCGGCTTGGCGGCGGAGGGATCCCCCCAGGCGTTCCATTTCATCGGGGGGAGGAGTGCCGCGCGGTTCGTCATGCGTTACAGTATTACATATGCTGTCAATCAGTAACGCAGACACGGACACCGCGGACCGCATCCTCGCGGCGGCGGCGAGCTGCGTCATCGACTTCGGCGTCAACCGGGTCACCCTCGCGGAAATCGCCCGGCGGGCCGGTGTCAGCCGGCCGACCGTCTACCGGCGCTGGCCGGACACGCGGTCGATCGTGGCGACGCTGCTGACCCGGCGCATCACCGACGTCATGCGTGACGCGCCGCTTCTCGGTGATGATCGGGAATCGCTTGTGCGACAGATTATTACGGTGGCCGATCTGTTGCGCCGCGATCACCTGGTGATGTCGGTGATGCACTCGGAACTCGCGCCGATCTACATCACCGAGCGCCTGGGGGCCAGCCAGCAGATGCTGATCGACGCGCTCGCCGACCGGCTGCGCGCGGCCCAGCGCCACGGCAGCGTCCGCCCCGGCGACCCGCTTGGGATGGCCACCATGGTCCTGCTGATCACGCAGTCGACCATCCAATCCGAGCGGATCGTGCGCCCGGTCCTGCACGGCGACGCGCTGGACGCCGAGCTCGCCCACGCGCTGAACGGATACCTGTCATGAGCGGGGCGCTCAACGCCGCCAGGCGCACCGCCGAGCTGACCGCCCTCGCCGAGGGCGACCCCATCGATGTCGTGGTGATCGGCGGCGGCATCACCGGCGCGGGCATCGCGCTCGACGCCGCGTCGCGGGGACTGCGAGTCGCGCTGGTCGAGAAGCACGACCTCGCGTTCGGCACCAGCCGCTGGAGTTCCAAACTCGTCCACGGCGGGCTGCGCTACCTGGCGACCGGCAACGTGGGCATCGCCCGCCGCAGTGCCGTCGAGCGCGGAATCCTGATGACCCGCAACGCCCCTCACCTTGTTCACGCGATGCCGCAGCTCGTGCCGCTGCTGCCGTCGATGGGGCGCGCCCAGCGGGCGCTGATCCGCGCCGGCTTCCTGGCCGGCGACGGGCTGCGGGCGCTGGCGGGCACGCCGTCGTCGACCCTGCCGCGGTCGCGCCGGGTTTCGGCGCAGCGCGTCATGCAGATGGCGCCCACGGTTCGCCGCGACCGCCTCGACGGCGGCCTGCTGGCCTACGACGGGCAACTGATCGACGACGCCCGGCTGGTCACCGCGGTCGCCCGCACCGCCGCGCACTACGGAGCCCGGATCCTCACCTACGTGGCGGCGTCGCAGGCCTCCGGGACGTCGGTGCGCCTGACGGATCGACGCACGGGCGAATCGTTCGACGTGTCCGCCGGCGCGGTCGTCAACGCGACGGGGGTGTGGGCGGGGGAGATCGACGGATCGCTGCGGTTGCGGCCCAGCCGCGGCACCCACCTCGTGTTCGACGCCGCCACCTTCGGCAATCCGATTGCGGCGCTGACGATTCCGATCCCCGGCGAGCTCAACCGGTTCGTGTTCGCCATGCCCGAGCAACTGGGCCGCGTCTATCTGGGCCTGACCGACGAGGACGCTCCCGGCCCGGTGCCCGACGAGCCGGAGCCGTCCGCCGCCGAGGTGTCGTTTCTCCTGGACACCGTGAACACCGCGCTGGGCACCGCGCTGGGCTCGCAGGACGTCATCGGCGCGTACGCCGGGCTGCGGCCACTGATCGACACCGGCGTCGAGGGCCGCACCGCCGACCTGTCGCGCGATCACGCCGTCATCGAAGCCGAATCCGGCATCATCAGCGTGGTCGGGGGCAAGCTGACCGAATACCGGTACATGGCAGAGGATGTCGTCGATCGCGCCGTTGCCCTGCGGCGGCTGCACGCCGGACCGTGCCGGACCCGCAATCTGCCCCTTCTCGGGGGGCGCACGGGGCCGCCGTCGGGGTTGCCCGCGTCGTTGGTGGCCCGTTTCGGCGCCGAGGCTCCCCACGTCGTCTCCGCCGCCGCGTGCGAACGACCCCTGGAGCCGGTCGCCGAGGGCATCGACGTGACGCGCGCCGAATTCGAATACGCGGTCACGCACGAGGGCGCGCTGGAGGTCGGCGACATCGTGGACCGGCGGACTCGGATCGGGTTGGTGCCGCGCGATCGCGAGCGCGTCGTCGCCGTGGCCGAGGAATTCCTGGCGCTGCGGCGCTGACCGCTTGCTCGGGCCCCGCCGCGCCGGTAAATTCGGGCGGAACCGCTTCGTATCGCCTAACAGATCGAGGATCCGCCGCCATGAGTCCCGACAGCGTTCGAAGCGACCGGCCGTCCCGCCGAACGCCGGGCAGCACCCGGGGGCGCTTTGACCCCTCGCTGGACGCGGCCATCCTCGAGGCGGCTCTGGCGGGTCTCGGCGAGCAGGGCTACGACCGGATGAGCATGGACGACCTCGCCGCGCGGGCGCGGGTGGGCAAGGCCGCGATCTATCGGCGCTGGCCGTCGAAGGCCGCGGTGGTCGCCGAGGCGATCGCCCACTGGCGACGAGGCCTCGGCCCCGTCGAGCCCCCGAACACCGGCAGCCTGCGCGGCGACATCGACGCACTGGTGGCGATGGTTCCCGACCTCAACCAGGCCGAGCTGAGCACGGTCAAGGTGATTGTCGGCGTCGCGACGGCGGCGATGCGCGATCCGGTGCTGGCGGCCGCGCTGGACGACCTGGCGCTGTCGGCGCCGCGCCAGATCGTGAGGGTCGTCCTCGACCACGCCGTGGCGCGGGGCGAGATTCCCGCCGACCGGGATCTGAGTTTGATCCCCGACGCCTTGTTGGGTCTCAACGTGCTGCGACTGGTGACGGGACGGCCGATCGATCGCGTCTACGTCCGGCGCGCACTGGAGCAGGTGTTGCTGCCGCTGGCCGCCGGCTGACGCCGGTAGGCCATTGCGCGCCAGCGGCTTGGGTGCCATGCTCAGTACAGAACGGAACTGATACGTTCCGCCTTTGCAGGTCCGATCCCGAGGGGGCGACATGAACGCCAACGTCACGCGCGTACCGGTGCTGATCGTGGGCGCCGGCGCGGTCGGGCTCGCCGCGTCCGATCTGCTCGCCAAGTACGGGGTCTCCTCACTGCTGGTCGAACGGCGACGCGAGCTCTTCATCTACCCGAAGGCCCGCAACCTGAGCTTCCGCAGCCTCGAGATTCTTCGCGGGCTGGGCTTGAGCGACCAGGTCCACGCCGTCGCCGACGGGGTGTCCGGCATGGTCGTCAAGCCGACGCTCAACAGCGCCGAGGAGGCGCCCGCCATGGACGTCGACGCCATCTTTGCGCCCTTCGCCGGGCTGAGCCCCGAACCGCCCGCGCAGTATTGCCCGCAGAGCAGGCTGGAGCCGATGCTGCTCGCCGACACGCGCCGGCGGGGGAGCGAGGTTCGCTACTCGACCGAACTGGTGTCGTTCGAGCAGGACGACGCCGGTGTGACGGCCGTTGTGCGGGATCGGGATTCGGGCAAGACGGAGACGGTGCGCGCGGACTATCTCGTCGCGGCCGACGGAGTGCACAGCCCGGTCCGGGATTCACTCGGGTGGACCACCTCGGGGTACGGCGCGCTGCCGATCTTTGTCGTGTTCGTCTATTTCAAGGGGCCATGGCGAACGTTCGTGCCGAACCTGCGCGACGGCGACGGCATACAGGTCAAGAACGCCGACGTGGACGGGATCTTCCTGGTGGCCGAGGGCGACCTGGGCATGTTCATCACCACGTATCTGCCGCGCGAGGGTGAAACGGCGGCACAGTTCACGCCGGAGCGGTGCACCGAGTTGCTCACCCGGGCCGTCGGCGAGCGCATCGACATCCAGATCATCGAGATTGCGCCGTGGCAGCCCTACGAGCGGGTGGCCGACCAATTCGCCTGCGGGCGAGTCTTTCTCGTCGGCGATGCCGCCCACACCATGCCGCCGTTCAAGGCCGGCGGGGCCAACACCGGCATCCAGAGCGCGGAGAATCTGGCCTGGAAGCTCGCCGCAGTGCTGACCGGTCAGGCCGCACCCGCGCTGCTGAGCACCTATCACGCCGAACGGCATCCCGTCGGGCGCTTCAATGCGCACCAGTCGTTGACCGGCCCCTCGCTGGCGCTGCTCCGCCTCGACGCCGAGCGGCCGCAATTGGCGGCGGACGAAGAGGCGCCGATGCTGAGTTTGTTGGCCGGTTACCAATACCGTTCGGCGGCAGTCGTTTCCGACGAACCGCCGCCCGCGGACCCGGACACCGTGTCCTTGGTGGACGAGTTGCGGGGACAACCCGGCACCCGGGTTCCGCACGCCTGGATCCGGTACGAGGGGGAGCGCCTGTCGACCCTCGACCTGCTCGGTAGCGGGTTCGCGATGCTGACCGGCGACGAGCGCTGGCGTTGCGCCGTGGCATCGGTGGCGGCCGAGTTGGGCGTCCCGATCGCGATGCATTGCCTCGCCGACGACGCCTGGGGCGCCGTCACCGGGCTGGACTCGCAGGGGGCGCTGTTGGTTCGCCCGGACGCCTTTGTGGCCTGGCGCGTCGAGAAGCTGCCCGAGCGGCCGGAAGCCGAACTGCGCCACGTGCTCTCGGGTATCTTGGGTCGCGGCTAGGTTGCCGAGCAGACGCAGAATCGCATTCGCGCTCCTCGCGCGATGCGATTCTGCGTCTGCTCGCCAGCGTCAACTAGCCATGCGCTGGCGGCCCAGGTGAACGGCGATGCGGTCGGCCAGACGGTCCGGTTCACGCCGAACATCCTGCACGACAACAGGAATGATCGTCCAGCCAAGCTCCTGGATCCTGGCCAACCTGATTTTGTCCCGGAGCATCGCGTCTCGCCCGGCATGCCAATCGATGCTTTCGTACTCGGCCGCCAGCCGCGCATCCGGCCATGCGAAGTCGACGCGCCAAAGCTCGCCATCGCGGCCGTGGATTGGATATTGAAGTTCGGGCATGGGCAGCTTGCGGTCGATCATGACCAGACGGGCTTCACTTTCCATCGCTGATTCGGCACGGCCGTCGGCAAGTGGCAGCAGCCCGCGTACCGCGACTATGCCCCTACGGCCGCGTTGTTCGGTGACAGCGCTTTCGATCTCGTTGCGGTTGCACCGCAGAGAATGCAACGCGGCGTCAAGGGTGGCGAGTGCTCGCGGGCGCGGCAGCTGCCGCGCGACCTCAACTGCCGTCCACGCCGGTGTGGTGGCCAGGCGCCCGGCTATCCGCCTCAGCGGCGCGCCGGTGCGCTGATGAACCATCAGCCCGATCGTCGGACGCATCCGTATACCGGGGTCCAAGACGTGGACCGCGGACGTGCTTTCCGTGTCGAACCCGTACAGGCTGGCTGCGGTCCCCATGCAGGCAACGGCCTGCCGGCCCATGAAGATGTCCAGCGCGGCCAAGCGGCCCAAGAGATTCGGTTGTTGTGCCGCGTAGATTCCATACCAAACGCGAACCAGGCGGCCCGACTTGACCTGAACGTCGAGCTGCTGCCGGGTCATCACGGTTAGCAGCTGCGCGGTGGTGGCGAAGCCGCCGGCCCGTTCGAGGACTGCTAGAGCTCCGGGATGCACCGCCAAAGCATGCGAGCAGTACGTCGTATCGTCCACTCACGGCTGGGGATAGCCCGCCGAGCAGACGCAGAATCGCATTCGCGCTCCTCGCGCGATGCGATTCTGCGTCTACTCGCGGTAAAAGGGTGAGCTACAGCGGGATGTTCTTGTGGCGGCCGCGGCGAGCCGGCGCCTGGGCCAGCGCCTCGGTGAGCTTGCTGCGGGTGTGCGCCGGGTCGATTTTCTCGTCCACCACGCCGATCTCGATGGCGCTGTCGACGCCGCCGGCGATCCGCTCGTGCTCGGCGGCCAGCTCGTCATGCAGGGCCTCGCGCTCGTGCTCGGGCGCGGCGGCCAGCTTCCGCTTGTGCAGGATGCCGACGGCGGCCTTGGCGCCCATCACCGCCACCTCGGCGTCCGGCCAGGCGAACACCTTGGTCGCGTTCAGGGAGCGGGAATTCATCGCGATGTAGGCCCCGCCGTAGATCTTTCGGGTGACGAGCGTGACCCGCGGAACGGTGGCCTCGCCGAACGCGTGCAGCAGCTTGGCGCCCCGGCGCACCACGCCGCCCCACTCCTGGTCCACGCCGGGCAGGTAGCCCGGAACGTCGACGATCACCACCAGCGGAATGCCGAACGCGTCGCACAGCCGGACGAAACGCGCTGCCTTTTCGGCGCTTTCGGAGTTCAGGCAGCCGCCGAGGCGCAACGGATTGTTGGCCAGCACACCGACCGTGCGGCCCGACAACCGGCCCAGGCCGACCACCATCGACGGGGCCCACCGGGCCTGGAACTCCTCGAAGGGCGCGTCGGAATCCAGGATCGCCGTCACGATCGGGTGCACGTCGTAGGCGCGGCGGGCCGACTCCGGCAACAGCGCCTTGATGTCGGTGTCCCCGGCCTCGGCGCTGCCGCGGTCGAAATGTCCCTGCTGGCAAAACAATCCGACCAACCGGCGGCCGCGCTCGTAGGCGTCGAGTTCGTCGTCGGCGACGATGTGGCACACGCCGGACTTCTTGTGGTGGGTCTCGGGACCGCCGAGCGAGGCCATGTCGACGTCCTCGCCGGTGACGCTGCGCACCACGTCGGGGCCGGTCACGAAGACCCGGCTCTCGGGCGCCATCACGATGACGTCCGTCAGCGCCGGACCGTACGCGGCGCCGCCGGCGGCGAAGCCGACGACCACCGAGACCTGCGGAATGTAGCCCGACGCGCGGATCATGGCCTCGAACACGGTTCCGACCGCGTGCAAGGCCTTCACGCCTTCGGCCAGCCGCGCCCCGCCCGAGTGCCAGATCCCGACGATGGGGCTCTGCTCCTCGATCGCGGCGTCGTAGGCGTCGACGATGTGCGCGCAGCCCTCGACGCCCATCGCGCCGCCCATCACGGTCCCGTCGGTGCAGAACGCGATGGTGCGCACCCCGTTGACCGTGCCCGCGGCCGACAGCACCCCGGACCGGTCACGCTCGTGCAGCAACTCCACGCTGCCGTCGTCGAAGAAGTTGCTCAGACGCAACAGCGGGTCGCGCGGGTCGAGCGACTCGCCAACCGACTCGGGGGCCATGGTGGTCATCGCGGGTCTCCTGTTCCGAATGTGCTCGGGGCAAACGAGGGTCAGTACCGCCCGAAGACGAGCGCAACGTTGTGCCCGCCGAATCCGAACGAGTTGTTGATGGCGTACTCGTAGTTGCCCGGTCGCGGCTTGCCCGCCACCACGTCGAGATCGATCTCCGGGTCGAGGTTTTGCAGGTTCAGCGTCGGCGGGACCACCTGGTCCCGCAGCGCGAGCACGGTGAGGATCGACTCCACCGCACCCACCGCACCGACCGAGTGGCCCAGCGCCGCCTTGGGCGCGTAGACCGCCGCGTTGCCGCCGTGGGGTCCGAGGGCGATGTTGATCGCCCGGCCCTCGGCGACGTCACCCACCGAAGTGCCGGTGGCGTGCGCGTTGACGTGGTGAATGTCGGCGGGAGTCAGGCCCGCCAGCTGGATGGCCCTGCTCATGGCGTGCCCGGCGCGCAGCCCGTTGGGATCCGGCGCCACCATGTGGTAGCCGTCCGAGGTGATGCTGGCGCCCATGATCCGGGCCAGGATGTTGGCCCCGCGCGCCTTCGCGTGCTCCTCGGTCTCGATCACCATCAGCGCCCCCGCCTCGCCGAACACGAATCCGGTGCGGTCCTTGTCGAACGGGCGGCAGGCGCCGACCGGGTCGTCGTTCTTGGTCGACATCACGATGCGCATCTGGGCGAATGCCGCGATCGGCACCGCTTCGATCCTGGTCTCGACCCCGCCGCAGATGGCGATGTCGGCCTCACCGAAGACGATGTTGCGCCACGCCTGCGCGATGCCCTCGGAGCCCGACGCGCACGCCGACACCGGGGTGAGGACGCCGGCCTTGGCGTGCCGTTCGAGGCCCACCGCCGCCGCCGCGCCGTTGGGCATGTACTTCTGCACCCCCAGCGGGGAGACCGCCTTCATGCCGCGAGTGCGCATGTCGTCGTAGCTGAAGACCATCTCTTCCGACGAACCCAGGCCGGTACCGATGGACACCATCAGCCGATTTTGGTCGACCTCGGGCGAGCCGGCGCTCTCCCAGACCCGTCGGCTCAGGATGGTCGACATCCGCTGCAGGTAACCCGTGCGGCGCAGCTCGACGCGAGTCAGCTGGCTGTCGAATTCCTCCAACAGGTGTCCGCCGATGCGGACCGGCAGATCGAACTCCTCGACGAAGGGGTCGTCGAGGACGCGGATCCCACTTTGGCTGTCGAGCAACAACTTCCAGGTGTTCTCGACATCGGTAGCGAGCGCGGTGGTCATGGCAACGCCGGTGACGACCACGTTCGGGAGCGATTTCCCGGTGACCAGCTCTGTCATGTGTCTAGCGAACGTTCCTTCCGTACTTGTCCGGCTCCTCCTCGGGCGATTGCGGCCCGCGTCGTCGCCGGACGTCGTGCTTCGTCGTGCTCAGTAGCGCCCGAAGGCGAGCGCCACGTTGTGACCGCCGAACCCGAACGAGTTGTTGATCGCGTATCGGTATTCGCCGTAGCGGGGTTCGCCCGCGACGACGTCGAGGTCGATCTCGGGGTCGGGGGTCTCGTAGTTGAGCGTCGGTGGGATGACACCGTCGCGAAGGGTCAGCACCGTGAGAATGGATTCCAGCGCACCCACCGCTCCGATGGAGTGGCCGAGCGCCGACTTCGGCGCGTACACCGCGGCGTGCTCGCAACCGGCGACCCGGATGGCGTTGGCCTCCGCGCTGTCACCGATCGGCGTCGCGGTCCCGTGGGCGTTGACGTGGTCGACGTCCTTGGCGGACAGGCCGGCCAGTTCCAGCGCGCGCGTCATTGCGCGGCCGGCCCGCACGCCGTCGGCGGCCGGGGCCACCATGTGGAAGGCGTCGGAGGTGATGCCGGCCCCCAGCAACCGGGCCAGCGGCGTGGCGCCGCGGGCCTTGGCGTGCTCCTCGGTCTCGATGACCATCAGGGCCCCGGCCTCGCCGAACACGAAGCCGTCGCGGTCCTTGTCGAACGGCCGCGACGCGCGCTCGGGCTCGTCGTTGCGGGTCGACATGGCCCGCATCATCGAGAACGCCGCGATCGGCAGCGCCTCGATCGGCCCCTCCACGCCGCCGCAGACGGCGATGTCGGCGTCGCCCATGACGATCTGGCGCCACGCGTGCGCGATCGCCTCGGAGCCCGACGAGCACGCCGACACCGGGGTGATCACCCCGGCGCGGGCGCCCAGTTGCAGCCCGACGACCGCCGCGGCGCCGTTGGGCATGATCATCTGAACGGCGAGCGGCGACACCTTGCGGGGGCCGCCCTCGTTCATCAGGTCATAACTCTCGATGACCCGCTCGGCGCCACCCAGACCGGTGCCGACCACGACCGAGAACCGGTCGGGGTCGACCTCCGGGCTGCCCGCGGACTCCCACAGCTGCCCGCTGAGCAGCTTGCTCATCCGCTGGACGTACGACATCCGTCGCAAGTCGAGCCGGCCCATGTGGTTGTCGACGGGCTCCTTGAGGTGTCCACCGATCTTGACGGGCAGGTCCCACTTGGTGATGTATTCGTCTTCGAGGACGTGGATGCCGCTCTCGCCGGCCAGTAAGCCCTTCCACGTGCTCTCGATGTCCGGCGCGAGCGACGTCGTCGCCGTGACGGCGGTTACCACAACGCTGGGGTAACCGCCATTAGCAGTGGAAGGCTTGGTCACTTGCTGTCCGCTTCCAGCCTCGACTGCACGTTGGCAACGGCCTCGGGGTTCTCGGTCTCCAGCTTGGCGCGCAGAGCCTGGGCGGCCTCGGGGTTCTCTTCCTCGAGCTTCTGGATGTAGGAGACGACGTCGCCGACGGTGCGCAGACCGGCAAGGTCCTCGTCGGGGATCTTCACGCCGTACTTGTCCTCGGTCTGGACGGCGATCTCCACCATCGAGAGCGAGTCGATGTCCAGGTCGTCGACGAAGGACTTCTCCGGGGTGACCTCCGACGGCTCGATACCGGTGACCTCTTCGATGATCTCGGCGATACCGGCGATGATTTCTTCCTGAGTGACGGGCACAGCGTCTTCCCTTCGTAATATGTTGTGTTGCAATCGATTCGAGCTATATGGATTTGTACCTAACGCGGCGTGCGACTAGAGATCAGCCAATGCGTCCAGGTCTGCGGGTGACTTGACGGCATGGGCCGTCACTCCCCGAAGTTCGCGTTTGGCGATCCCGGTGAGCGTTCCCGCGGGCGGGAACTCCACGATCGCCGTGACGTTGCGGTCGCGCAGCGTCGCGGTGCACAGGTCCCAGCGCACCGGCCGGGCCAGTTGGGCGACCAGCGTCTCCATCGCCGCGGCCGCCGAGGTGACGGGCCGGCCGTGGGTGGCGGTGGGCTCGGCGGTCGCGACCGCGGCCGCCGCGGCGGCGTAGCGGTCGAGGGCCGGGGCCATGTACTTGGTGTGGAAGGCGCCGGCCACGCCCAGGGCGCGCACCCGGGCCTTGGCGGGCGGGTCCTCGGCGAGCTTCGCCAACGCGTTCAGCGGGCCGGCGGCCACGATCTGCCCGGCGCCGTTGCGGTTGGCCGGGAACAGGTCGAGCGCCTCGAGACGCTCGAGCACCTCGGCCTCGTCGCCGCCGAGCACCGCGGACATCCCGGTCGGTTCGACGGCGCACGCCTTGGCCATCTCCGCGCCGCGGGTCGCGGCCAGCGCGACGGCGTCGTCGGCCGAGATCACCCCGGCGATCGCGTAGGCCGCGATCTCACCGACCGAGTGGCCCGCAACAATGAGGTCGCGGCCGCTCAGCAGCCCGCGCTGGGTCATCTCCCGGTGGGCCAGCAGCGTGGTCGCGACGACCAGGGGCTGGGTCACGGCGGTGTCGGTGATCTCCTCGGTCGACGCGGTGGTGCCCAGCCGTACCAGGTCGAGGCCACTGGCCTTCGACCACACGGCGAGCTGGTCCGCGGCGCCCGGGAGTTCGAGCCACTGCGAGAGCATCCCCTCGGTCTGCGATCCCTGTCCGGGCGCAAGTAATGCAATCACGTGTTTAAGAGAACACTGTGGAAACGGTTTTAGCGGGTGTAACAGATTATGAACCTCGTCTTAGGTTTTTGTGCACTGTCTACAAAATAGCCCCGTAAGCTACATGTTTGATACCGGAGCGCGATCTGTTGCATGGGTCACTATCGTTTGGCTTGCCCGAGTGCAGCACCGTTGACGGGCAGCGGGAGCGGGTTCGCCGGCCCGGTGTTGAAAGACGCGGGGGTTCGTGGGTAGTTGAGTTGGCCCACCGTCGAGGCCACACGCAGCACATATGCGTCCCGCGGGTCGGTCGGATCGCGTCCGGTGAAGTCGGTGATCCGCTTGAGCCGGTAGCGCACCGTGTTTGGATGAACGAACAACTTTCTGGCACACGCCTCAATCGCGCCGCCACAATCGAGGTAGGCGTCGAGCGTCTCGATCAGCGTCGGACCGGCGTTGGCCAGGGGCCGCATGACGTCGGTGTGCAACGCCACGATCGCCGACGCATCGCCCATCAACGCCCGCTCGGGCAACAGCTCCCGCGCCAGCACCGGCCGCGGCGCACCCCGCCAGCCTGCGACGGCGTTCATCCCGGAAATCGCCTCGCTCGCGCTGTGATACGCCGCGGTCAGCATGGGCGCGGTCGGCCCGATGACCACGGGACCGTCGGAGAACGCGTTCAGCAGGTCGCCGAGGAATTTGTCGGTGGGCGACAACTGGCCGGACACGATCGCCACCAGCCAGGTGCCGTGCACGTCGGTGAGTGCGGCGCGCCCGTGATGCGCGGCGACGTCACGGACCTGCTGGCTGGCCCGCTGGGTCCCGCCCTTGCCGTCGGGGCCGATGTGGCCGGGCGCGGGGATGCCGACCACCACGGTCGCCGGGGCCGTGGTGTCCCAGTTGAGCGCGGCCGCCCGGGACAGCAGCTCGGGGCCGGTGTCGCCGCGCACCACGGCGTCGACGACGCTGGCCTCCATTCGGCTGTCCCACGTGCCGCGAGCCTCGGCCGCGTCCGCGTACGACGAGGCGGCGGTGAATGCCAGGTCCCGGCTGTATTTGAGGATCCCGACCGTCAGCGCGGTCAACTGCTCCTCCGACCGCGCGACCAGCGGCACCACTTCCTCGAAGAACTCCATCGTCACCCGCACCATGTCCACGCTGTGGCGCAGCGCGATCCGCCGGGCGAGGTCCTGCGGCACCAACTCGAACGCCCGCGCGGTGTAGCTGACGTTGCTGTGCGGGTCCTGCATCCACTCGACGAAGTTGTTGATGGCCGTCTGCACGACGAGCGCCACGCTGGCCCGCTGGGATGCCTCCAGGTCGGCGAAGAACGGCAGCCGCTCCTGCATGGCCGCGACGGCCTCGGTGGCCAGCCGCCCGGAGTACTGCTTCAACCGGCGCAGCAGGGATTCGGGCACTGTGTCCAGCAGTTCGAGCGGCGACCGCGGATGCCGGGCGAACGGGCCGGCGAACGGGTTGTCATTCATTGTCAGTCACCCCTAAAACCTACGCCACTTTCCTGGAAGTTCCCGCCAAAGAGCGGGTGTCGCGGCGTTCTGTCGGGCCTGGGGCTCGGGCTCGAGTGTGAAGCCAGCCGCACACTCGGTGCCGAACGTGAAGCTGGCCGCACACTCGGCGGGCGGGCGCGGGCGGCGGGGGAAGCAAGCCCTACGTCGCGGTCCCGGCGTCGGCGCCCTGCCCGGAGGCGGCGTGCACGTCGTCGATCTTGTACTGGCGCGCCGCGGCCACCGGCACCGACGGGTCGATTTCCCCGTCGCGCGCCAGCGCCTCGAGCACGGCGACCACCTGCGATTCGGCGTCGGTGTTGAAGTAGCGCCGGGCAGCCGGCCGGGTGTCGGAGAAGCCGAACCCGTCGGTGCCCAGCGTGACGTAGGTGCCCGGCACCCAGGGGCGGATCTGCTCGGGGACGCCGCGCATCCAGTCCGAGACGGCCACCACCGGCCCGGCGGCGTCGGCGAGCGCCTGGGTTATATAGGGGACGCCCGCCGGCCGGTCGGGGTGCCGCAGCTTTGCCCGCTCGACGGCCACGCCGTCGCGGTTCAGCTCGCCCCAGCTCGTCACCGACCACACGTCGGCGGCGACGTCCCATTCGGCCGCCAGCATGTCCGCGGCCTTCAGCGCGTCGGGCATGGCGACCCCGGACGCCAGCAGCTGCGCCGTGCTGGTGCGCTGCTCGCCGGCGGCGCGGTAGCGGTAGATGCCGCGCAGCAGACCCTCGGGATCGAAGTTCTCCGGCTCGGGCGGCTGCGGGTAGGGCTCGTTGTAGATCGTGAGGTAGAAGTACACGTTCTCCGGGTCGTCCCCGAACATGCGGGCCAGCCCGCTCTCGACGATGTAGGCGATCTCGTAGGCGAACGCCGGGTCGTAGGACACCACCGCCGGATTGGTGGCGGCCAAAAGCAGCGAGTGACCGTCGGCGTGCTGCAGGCCCTCGCCGGTCAGCGTGGTGCGGCCCGCGGTGGCGCCCAGCAAGAAGCCGCGGGCCATCTGGTCGGACGCCGCCCACAGGCCGTCGCCGGTGCGCTGGAAGCCGAACATCGAATAGAAGATGTAGATCGGGATCATCGGCTCGTTGTGCGTCGCATATGACGTGCCGGCCGCGATGAACGAGCCCACCGAGCCGGCCTCGTTGATGCCCTCGTGCAGGATCTGCCCGATTTCGCTCTCCTTGTAGGCCAGCATCAGGTCGGCGTCGACGGCGGTGTAGAGCTGGCCGAGGCGGTTGTAGATCTTCAGCGACGGGAACCAGGAGTCCATCCCGAACGTGCGGGCCTCGTCGGGGATGATCGGCACGATCCGCGGGCCAATCTCCTTGTCGCGCATCACCTCTTTGAAGGTGCGCACGGTCGCCATCGTGGTGGCGACCGCCTGGGTTCCCGACCCCTTCTTCATCGGGGCGTAGATGTCGCGGCCCGGAAGCCGCAGCGCCTTGGTCTTGGTGCGGCGCTCGGGGAGGAATCCGCCGAGGGTCCGGCGGCGGTCGAGCAGGTAGCGGATCTCCGGGGCGTCGGAGCCGGGGTGGTAGTACGGCGGCAGGTAGGGATCCTCTTCCAGCTGGGCGTCGCTGACCGGGATCCGCATCGAATCCCGGAAGTGCTTAAGGTCTTCCAGCGCAAGCTTTTTCATCTGATGGGTGGCGTTGCGGCCCTGGAAGTGGGCGCCCAGCGAGTAGCCCTTGATGGTCTTGGCCAGGATCACCGTGGGCTGGCCCTTGTGGTCGACGGCGGCGCGGTAGGCGGCGTAGACCTTGCGGTAGTCGTGGCCGCCGCGCTTGAGGTTCCAGATCTCCGCGTCGGTCATGTTCTCGACCAGCGCCTTGGTGCGCGGGTCGCGGCCGAAGAAGTGGTCGCGCACGTAGGCGCCGTCGTTGGCCTTATACGTCTGGTAGTCGCCGTCGGGCGTGGTGTTCATCAGGTTGACCAGCGCGCCGTCGCGGTCGGCGTGCAGCAGGGCGTCCCACTCGCGGCCCCACACCACCTTGATCACGTTCCAGCCGGCCCCGCGGAAGAAGGACTCCAGCTCCTGGATGATCTTGCCGTTGCCGCGCACCGGTCCGTCGAGGCGCTGCAAGTTGCAGTTGATCACGAACGTCAGGTTGTCCAGGCCCTCGAGCGCCCCGACGTGGGCGAGCCCCCGGCTCTCGGGCTCGTCCATCTCGCCGTCGCCCAGGAAGCACCACACGTGCTGGTCGGAGGTGTCCTTGATGCCGCGGTCGTGCAGGTAGTGGTTGAACCGCGCCTGGTAGATGGCGTTCAGCGGGCCCAGGCCCATGGACACGGTGGGGAATTCCCAGAAGTCGGGCATCAGCCTCGGGTGCGGGTATGAGGGCAGGCCACCGCCGGGGTGGCTGTGTTCCTGGCGGAAGCCGTCGAGTTGGTCCGCGCTCAGGCGCCCCTCGAGGAAGGCGCGCGCGTAGATGCCCGGGGACGCGTGGCCCTGGATGAACACCTGGTCCCCGCCGCCGGGATGCGACTTGCCCCGGAAGAAGTGGTTGAAGCCGACCTCGTAGAGCGCCGCGGACGAGGCGTAGGTCGAAATATGGCCGCCCACACCGACTCCCGGGCGCTGGGCGCGATGCACCATGATCGCGGCGTTCCACCGGATCCACGCCCGGAAGCGCCGTTCGACGTCCTCGTCGCCGGGGAACCACGGCTCCAATTCGGTGGGGATGGTGTTGACGTAGTCCGTCGAGGTGAGCGCGGGGATGGCGACCCGCTGATCGCCCGCCCGTTCCAGCAGCCGCAGCATCAGGTAGCGCGCGCGGGCCGGACCCGAGCGCTCCAGGAGCGCGTCGAAGGACTCCAGCCACTCCGACGTCTCCTCGGGGTCGATGTCGGGCAGGTAGGACGCCACGCCTTCGCGGATGACCCGAACCCGGTCGGGTTCGCTTGCGCTGCTGGGGGTTTTGGCCAGGTCGTGGCGCGCGAACTCGGTTGTCAACGAACTACTCCTGTAGTCGGCGGGGCGGGCGTATCAGTCCTAACCCTCTATCGTGCCGCACCGCCGCCCCCGGCGCGTACCCGGTGACGGGGGTTCATCCCGGCGACACCAATGCGGCGTGTGCTCGGACGCCCGGATGGCCACCCGGTAACGTCAAGCCGTGCTCATCGGATGGCGCGCCGTCCTTGCGGGGGATCTCCCGAAGCGAGGCGCTCTGGCGGTCGGTTGTGTCGCCGTGGCCCTGATCGGCATCGTCGGCTGTACCACGGTCACCAATGGCACGGCCACGCCCGACACCAAGGTCGCGCCGGCCTACCGGCAGTCGGTGTCGGCGTCGGTCTCGGCGTCCTCGGCGACGTCGAGCATCCGGGAGTCCCAGCGTCAGCAGTCGCTGACCACCAGGGCGGTGCGGACGTCGTGTGACTCGCTGGCCAACACCAGCAAGGAGGCGATCGACAAGGTGAACACCTTCGTCGGGGCCTACAACG
Source organism: Mycobacterium bohemicum DSM 44277 (assembly GCF_001053185.1). GTDB lineage: Bacteria > Actinomycetota > Actinomycetes > Mycobacteriales > Mycobacteriaceae > Mycobacterium > Mycobacterium bohemicum. Next base: position 289,477 of record NZ_CSTD01000001.1, read on the forward strand.
CCGGCCGCAACACCGGGCCCACCGAAGGCCCGGCGATCGAGGCGCTGAACAACAGCGCCTCAACCGTTTCCAACAGCTTCAACGACGCGCTGTCGCAACAGCTCAAGGACGCCTTCAACGCCTACATCGACGCGGCTCACGGGGTGGCCAACGCGATCGGCACGCACGCCTCCACGGGGGAGTTCAACAAGCGGGTCGATCAACTCAACGACACCAAGACGAAAGCGCTGAAACTGTGCCTGGCGTCCTACTGAGGCGCGGGTGTGGACCCGGTCGCGGCTGTGCGACGATAATCCACATCGCACGGTGTGCGCGGATGGTTTAAGGAGGCTCCACGGTGGTCGCGGCGGATCACGCCCCGAGCTACGCTCGCAAGCTGGGCATCCAACGAGACCAAGTCGTCCAGGAATGGGGCTGGGACGAGGACACCGACGACGACATCCGCGCCGCGGTCGAGGAAGCGTGCGGCGGCGACTTGCTCGACGAAGACACCGACGAGGTCGTCGACGTGGTGTTGCTCTGGTGGCGCGACGGCGACGGGGACCTGGTGGACACCCTGATGGACGCGATCACCCCGCTTGCCGAGGACGGCGTCATCTGGGTGCTGACCCCCAAGACCGGCAAGCCCGGTCACGTGCTGCCCGCCGACATCGCCGAGGCGGCGCCCACCGCGGGCCTGATGCCCACCTCGTCGGTCAATCTCGGTGACTGGAGCGCCAGCCAGCTGGTTCAGCCGAAGTCCCGAACCGGGAAGCGTTGATGCTGGCCGTCGGCGCCCCAGCCCCCGACTTCACCTTGCGCGACCAGAACCAGCAGCGTGTGACCCTGAGCTCCTACCGCGGCGCCAAGAACGTGCTGCTGGTGTTCTTCCCGCTGGCGTTCACCGGGATCTGCCAGGGTGAGTTGGACCGGCTGCGTGACCACCTGCCCGAATTCGAGAACGACGACAGCGCCGCGCTGGCCATCTCGGTCGGACCGCCCCCCACCCACAAGATCTGGGCGATCGAGAGCGGGTTCACCTTCCCGGTGTTGTCCGACTTCTGGCCGCACGGCGAGGTCAGCCGCGCCTACGGGGTGTTCGACGAGAACGCCGGCTACTCCAACCGCGGGACCTTCGTCGTCGACAAGTCCGGCGTCATCCGGTTCGCCGAGATGAAGCAGCCCGGCGAGTCCCGCGACCAGCGGCTATGGACCGAGGCGCTGACGGCGTTGCGGGTCTGAGGTTTGAGAGCCGGGCCGTCGGGCGTGTAGCCTGCGGCGCGGGTGTCAGGGCGCGTAGCTCAGTGGTAGAGCTCTGGTTTTACACACCAGCGGTCGGCGGTTCGATACCGTCCGCGCCCACCAAACCGAACGATCTGGTCGTCCCCGACGGGAAACGGCGATCTGCTGCAGATCCTTGGCCATGCCCTGCCGCCACCAGTTGGCGATTACCGCCTCGGACGGCTCCACGCCCGGTCGGTTGAATCTGTAGAAGCCGCCTGGACCGTATTCACCGGCTCAGCACCGGCCCGCAGCCGGCCCGTTGGTCCCACCGTCGGGGGATGTGAACTCCGGGTGGCCCCGGCATGACGGTTCGGCGCGGCATCGCGCGATTCGAACGTCGACGTGGGCGGCACGGGTTATGAATCCATGGTGAGCAACCACCGTGTGAACCTGACCCAGCAGGAAGCCTCCCTGATCGGGGAAAGCCATCCCGAGGCGCTGGAGCGCATGGACGAAAAGCAACTGAAGGACCTGCTGAGCCGGCTGCGGACGGCGCGGGAAAAGAACTTCAGCTTGTTGCGGCGTCAGGGTGCGGCCCGAGTGGAGGCCGAAGGCGCTCGCGGTGCCGCCCAGCCCGCCAATGAACGACGCGGCGAAAAGGTGGAGGTGTTCGACGAGGCGCTGGCCCGAGTCAGCCGTCGGCTGGATTCGATTCGCGACACCGGGTAGCGACCTCGGCTCGTCGGCGGGAAATCGATTCGGTCCGCAGGACGGATAACCCCACGTCGTCTGTCTCTTAAAGCTAAATTATTGTCCTTCTCGGTCAAGATCATCAGGGCGGTGCTGGCGCACGGTTGGTGCAACGGTCCAGCGAAACCAAGGAGCCCACGATGAGCACCACGTCCACCACCCACAACCTCGACGTGTTGATCGTCGGCGCCGGCATCTCCGGCATCGGCGCGGCGTACTACCTGCAGACCATGCAGCCGAACAGGACGTTCGCGATCGTGGAGGCGCGCGGTGAGATCGGCGGTACCTGGGATCTCTTCCGCTATCCCGGGATTCGCTCGGACTCGGACCTGCACACCTTCAGCTACGAGTTCAAGCCCTGGGAGAACGAGAAGGCGATCGCCAGCGCCGACGCGATCATGTCCTACCTGCGTGAGACGGTCTCGGAAAACGGCATCGCGCCCCGGATCCGCTTCCACCACAAGGTGATCAGCGCCTCGTGGTCCAGCGCCGACAATCGGTGGACGGTCGACATCGAGCGCACCGACACCGGCGAGCGGGTTCTTATCACCTGCGCGTGGCTGTTCTGCGCGGGCGGCTATTACCGCTACGACCAGGGATTCACCCCCGAATTCAAAGGCCGCGAACGCTTTTCAGGCCAGATCGTGCATCCGCAACTGTGGCCGGAGGACCTGGACTACAGCGGCAAGCGCGTGGTCGTCATCGGCAGCGGGGCGACCGCGGTCACGCTGGTGCCGGCGATGGCCGACAAGGCCGGCCACGTGACGATGCTGCAGCGCTCACCGACCTACGTCCTGCCGGTGCCCTCGAAGGACCGGATCGCCAACGCCCTGCCCAAGCTGGTCGGGCGCAAACGCGCCTACGCGATCGCCCGGCGCAAGAACATCGCCAAGCAACGCGCGGTGTTCCAGCTGTGCCAGCGCTATCCCGGTGCGGCGCGGCGAATCATCCGGCACCTCAACGCCAAGCATCTGCCCAAGGGGTATCCGGTTGACGAGCACTTCCGGCCCGCCTACAACCCCTGGGACCAGCGGCTGTGCGCGGTTCCCGACGCCGACATGTTCGCCGCGATCCGCAACGGCAGCGCCTCGGTGGTCACCGACCGCATCGACACCTTCACCGAGACGGGCATCCGGCTCGAGTCGGGACGCGAGCTGGAGGCCGACATCATCGTGACCGCAACGGGTCTGAACCTGCTCGCATTCGGCGGGATCACGCTGGCGGTTGACGGCGAACCGGTGAACCTGCCCGAGAAGGTCGCCTTCAAGGGGATGATGCTCGACGGAGTCCCCAATTTCGCCTATTCGTTCGGCTACACCAACTCGTCGTGGACGCTGAAGGTCGGCCCGGTCTGCGAGCACCTGTGCCGGCTGATGGCGCACATGGACACGAACGGTTACACGGTCTGTTACCCGCACCTCAGCGGCGAGATGCGCACCATGCCTCTGCTGGAAGTCAAGGCCGGCTATCTCAAGCGCTCCGTCGACCTGTTCCCCCGTCAGGGCGACCACGGTCCGTGGCGGACGGCGATGGACCACCTCGCCGACGCCAAGATGCTGCGCGACGGCCCGGTCGCGGACGACAACCTGACGTTCACTTCGCCGGTGACTCAGGGTGCCGAGGGCACACCCGAGGCGGCGATGAGTGCATGATCTCCACCCGCTACTAAAACCCAAGGACCACAACGAAACTCATCTCGCCATAGACGCGTCCTGCTTGCTGGCCGAGTCCCGCGAGCACCCCAGGCACGTCGCCGGCCTGCAGGTGTTCACGCCGCCGAAGGACGCCGGACCGGAGTTCGTTCGCGACATCTACGACGCCATGTGAAACTTGGGACCGGTAGGGCGGGCATGGGGATAGATTCGGCTCCTCGGCGATCTTCGGGTGATCGCCGCGTCATTCGGAGGTCGGGATGTCCTTTGTCGTCGCAACACCGGAGTTCCTGACATCGGCCGCCTCGGATCTGGCGAACCTCGCATCGAACATCACGGAGGCCAACGCGGCCGCGGCCACTCCCACCACGACGTTGTTGGCCGCCGCCGGCGACGAGGTGTCCGCGGCCGTCGCGGCGCTGTTCAGTGAGCACGCGCAGGCGTATCAGGCGCTCGGCGCCGAGGCGGCGGCCTTTCATCAACAGTTCGTCGACCTCCTCAATGCCGGCGCAGCCGCCTACGGCGGTGCCGAGGCGGCCAACGCCAACCCCCTGCAGAGTCTGCTCGACTCGATCAACGCACCCTTCAACACGCTGCTGGGGCGCCCGCTGATCGGTGACGGCGCTGACGGCACCCCCGGAACCGGCGCGAACGGCCAGAACGGCGGCCTGCTGTGGGGCAGCGGCGGCGCCGGCGGGTCCGGGGGAGCCGGTCAGAACGGCGGTAATGGCGGCAGCGGCGGGTTCTTGTATGGCAACGGCGGCCGCGGGGGGACCGGCGGGGTCGCCATCGGGGCCGGGCAGGCCGGGTTCGGCGGCAACGGGGGCAACGCCGTCGGGCTTTTCGGCAATGGCGGTCCCGGCGGGACGGGCGGGGCCAGTCCCGGCGGCGTCGCCGGTGACGGCGGCTTCGGCGGCAGCGGCGGGTTCCTGCTCGGCAACGGCGGCGTCGGCGGTACCGGCGGCAACGGCTTCGTCGCCGGCTGGGGCGGCGCCGGCGGGAACGGGAACGGCTTCATCTATGGCGCGGGCGGCGCGGGCGGCGCGGGCGGGTCCAGCCTCAACTTCAGCAACGGTCTCGCGGGCGTCGGCGGCGACGGCGGCAGCGGCGGCATCCTGTTCAACCTCATCGGCACCGGGGCGGACGGCGGCGCGGGCGGGGCGGCCGTGGGGGGCGGCAACATCGGCGGCCAGGGTGGCCAGGGCGGCTTCGGCAACGGCATCCTCTTCGGCGTCGGCGGCCACGGCGGTGACGGCGGGACCGCGCTGACGTCCGGTGGCACCGGCGGACCCGGCGGCCAGGGTGGTGACAACGGCTACGCGTTCAGCGACGGCGCCGGTGACTTCTACGCCGGCGGTTCGTTGTTCGGGATCGGCGGTGCCGGCGGCGACGGCGGGGGCCGCGCAAGCCGGCGGCCACGGCGGCACGGGCGGCCTGGGCGGGCTTGGCGGATTGATCTTCGGGGTCGGCGGCGCGGGCGGCAACGGCTACGGCGCGGCGGGCTTGGCTGTCGGGGGCAATGGAAGCCAGGGCGGCTACGGCGGCTATCTGTTCGGCATCGGCGGCGCCGGCGGCAACGGCGGCATCGGGGTGATCCCGGGCGTCGGCGGCCAGGGTGGTTTCGGCGGCTACCTCATCGGCGGCATCAACGGGCGAAGTGGATTGACGCCTTAGCGATTTCGTCGGGGTCGCTCCAGCTAACCTGGCTCACGCCAGCCGGGATGCGAGGGCGCGCAGCGCGAACGTCAGCGAAATCGCCAATATTCTCGTCATCGGCGGGCGTGCGCCGGCCCGCGCGGACGCATCGGGGGGCCGATTGTGGGTGATCAGCCGGTATGGCAAGGTCGGGTCGTGCCCGAGGACGATCTGCAGAATGCCGGCGCCGGAAGCGGTTCGAGCACGACAAGCGGGGAGTCGGTGCGGCCGTTTCGCATCGCCGTCGCCGACGATGTGCTCGACGATCTGCGATCCCGCCTGGCGCGCACCCGGTGGCCCGAGGCCGAGTGTGTCGACGACTGGAGTCAGGGCATCCCGCTCGCGTATACCCGGGCGCTGGCCGACCATTGGGCCGACGTCTACGACTGGCGTGCGCGGGAGACCGCACTCAACCGGTTCGACCAGTACGTCACCGAGATCGACGGGCTCGACATCCATTTCATCCATCAGCGTTCCCCCCACGACGGCGCGTTCCCGCTGGTGATCACCCACGGCTGGCCCGGCTCCATCGTGGAGTTCCACAAGGTGATCGAGCCGTTGACCAACCCCGCGTCCGGACGCGCCGAGGACGCCTTCCACGTGGTCTGCCCGTCGCTGCCCGGTTACGGGTTCTCCGGCAAGCCGACCCGCACGGGGTGGGGCGTCGAGAGAATCGCTCAGGCGTGGGAGACGCTCATGCTGCGCCTGGGCTACGAGCGCTACGGCGCCCAGGGTGGCGACTGGGGCGCGGCGGTGACCACGCAGATCGGCCGCAACGGCGGCCACTGCGCGGGCATCCACCTGAACATGCCGATCGGGCGGCCCACCCCGGAATCGCTGAAAGACCCCACCCCGGAAGAACAGAAGGCCCTGGCCGCGCTGGCGGATCACCGCAAGTGGGGCACCGGCTATTCCAAGCAGCAGTCGACCAGGCCGCAGACGCTGGGCTACGGGCTGGTCGATTCACCGGTGGGTCAGCTGGCGTGGATCGTCGAAAAGTTCTGGGCCTGGATGGATTGCGACGGCCACCCGGAAAACGTGCTGACCCGCGACGAACTGCTGGACAACGTGATGGTCTACTGGGTGACCGGCACCGGCGCCTCGTCGGCGCGCCTCTACTGGGAGAGCTTCCGGGTCTGGGGGAACATGGGCCGCGTCGAATTGCCCACTGGCATAGCGTCTTTCCCGGGCGAGGTGCTGGGTGCGCCGCGATCCTGGTGCGAGCCGGTCTATCACGTCACGCACTGGACGGACATGCCCCGCGGTGGACACTTCGCCGCGTTCGAGCAGCCGGAGCTGTTCGTCGACGACGTGCGCGCGTTCTTCGCGACGGTCCGCTGACTCCTTCGCCCAACCTCCGGTCTCGAGTGTGGATCCTGCGACGCGACACGCCGATTCGGCGTCGCAAACCGCACACTCGCGCGTAGAGGGGGACCGTCAGACGATGCGCCGGTTGCGGCGCGCGCGAGATCGCATGTCCCACAGGTACAGCCGATACCCGAATATCCACGCCCCGTGCGGGATCAGCCGGTCGGCCACCCGCAGGGCGGCCAGCAGCCACTCGAAGCGGCGCTGCTGGCGCGCCGACCAGTCAAGGCCCATCATCGCCCGGAACTCGGGTGCCAGGAAACCGGTCGTCGCGAACAGGTTGAACGGCCCCGCCACCGTCCGCAGCGGTGACGGCAGGAAGGCCAGCGACGCCACCCCGCGCAGATGCTCGCGCACCGGCGGATCGATCCGCAGCCCGTCGAGCGAGCGCTTCCAGTACTCGTCGAAGGCGGCCCGGTCCGGCGGCCACATCCCCTCGGGGACCTGCAGCGTGGTCGCCAGGCGCCGGGCGTCGCGGTAGACGGCGTCGGCGGTCGGGTCGTCGAGCGGGCCGTGCAAGAACTCGTGCTGCTCGACGAAATATCGGTACAGGCAGGCCGCCACCCACAACTGCAGCGTGGGGTCGAAAGCGTTGTAGCGCACCGGGCTTGACGCGGTGGACCGCACTTGCCGGTGCACGCCGTCCACGGCGGCGCGGATCAGCGCGCGGTCGTGATCGGTGCCGATGGTCGCCGCGGCCAGGTAGGTGCCGGTGGTGCGGGCCCGCTTGAACGGATGCTTGTAGACGTTGCCGCTGTCCACGGGGCTTTCCAGCACGCCGTACCCGACGCCGGGCAGGGCCAGCTGCATGATGACGTTCGCGGCGGGCAGCAGGGTCGCCGCCGGGTTCAACAGGTCGGCCACCCGGGTCGCGCGCCGCCTCATCGCGGGACCTGCCTCATGGGATCGAGTAGACCACACCTGTGAGACGCTGCCGGGGTGTTTGCGCGGCAGCCCGTTAGCGCCGGCGTGCTGGTGGGGTACGCGGCCGACCTCGCGCTGGCCGACCCCCGCCGGGCCACCCGCGGCCACGTGCACCGGTTGATCCGGTCCGGGCGTTCGCTGTTCACCGCGCACACCAACGCCGACTCGGCGTGCCCCGGGGTCTCCGACGCGCTGGCCGGGGCCCTCGGCCTGACGGTGGAGGGGGTGCTCGAACCGGTCACGGCCGCAGCCGATCTGGACAAGTGGGTCATCTACGTGCCCCGCGAGAGCGCCGCCGCCGTGCAGGCCGCGGTCTTCGAGGCCGGCGCGGGCCACATCGGCGACTACTCGCATTGCAGCTGGAGCGTCAGCGGTATCGGGCAATTCCTGCCGCACGAGGGGGCATCCCCGGCGGTGGGCAGCGTCGGCACCGTCGAGCGGGTGGACGAGGACCGGTTCGAGGTCATCGCACCCGCACGAATTCGTGGCGCCGTCCTGGCGGCCATGCGCGCCGCCCACCCCTATGAAGAACCCGCCTTCGACATCTTCGCGCTGCTTCCCCCGCCCGCCGACACGGGGCTGGGCCGCATCGGGACCCTGGCCGAGCCGGAACCGTTGCGCGCCTTCGTCTTCCGCGTCTGTGCGGCGCTGCCGCAAACGTCGTGGGGCGTGCGCGCAGCCGGGGATCCCGACGCGCTGGTCTCGCGGGTGGCGGTGTGCGGCGGCGCCGGCGACTCGCTGCTGAGCGCCGCGGCGGCCACCGACGCGCAGGTGTACGTCACCGCGGACCTCCGCCACCATCCCGCCGACGAGCATCGGCGGGCCTCGAACCTGGCCCTGATCGACGTGGCACACTGGGCAAGCGAATTCCCCTGGTGTGAGCAGGCGGCCGGCGTGCTGCGGGCCCGCTTCGGCGCATCGCTGCCCGTACGCGTGTGCACGATCCGCACCGATCCTTGGAATATGGGCAGACATGGAGACACATAGCCGATGAAATCCGAAGTGGCGCAACAACGTTCGCTTCTCGAGCTGTCCAAGCTGGACGCCGAGTTGTCGCGGATCGCGCACCGGGCCAGCCACCTTCCGCAGCGGGAGGCCTATGAACGGGTCCAGGCCGATTGCGCCGCCGCCACCGACCGGCTGGCCGCGACCCGGATCGCGCTGGAAGACCTGGACTCCCAGGTGTCGAGGTTCGAGTCGGACATCGAGGCGGTGCGCCAGCGCGAGCAGCGCGACCGGTCCATGCTGCAGTCGGGCGCGACGGACGCCAAGCAGCTATCCGATCTGCAACACGAACTGGAAACCCTGATGCGTCGGCGGACCAGCCTGGAGGACTCACTCCTGGAAATCATGGAACGCCGCGAGGAGCTGCAGGCCTGCCTGGCCTCCGAGCAGGCGGCTCTCGACGACCTGCAGGCCGAGCTTGCCCGCGCTCAGCAGGCCCTCGACGACGCGGTCGCCGAGATCGACGAAGCGCGCCAAGTCTCTTATCCCCATCTATCTGTGTCTCAGAGCCAGCTTCTACCTCGTGCCCTCCCCCCACCCGCCGGGCGCCCCCCGCCCCCTCCTTTCCTGCTCCCTCTCCTTCCGTGGCGGCCATACCACCGGCCCCGCCGGCTCGAGATCGACCGCGGGGAACTGGCGCGGATCTCCGCCGCCGCCGAGGACGAGGTGGTGCGCTGCCCGGAGTGCGGCGCGATCCTGTTGCGGATCAAGGGCTTCGACCAGTGAAGGTGGTCATCGAGGCCGACGGCGGGTCGCGCGGCAATCCCGGGCCGGCCGGTTACGGCGCCGTGGTGCTCAGCGCCGACCGCGCGGCGGTGCTGGCCGAGGCCAAGCAGGCCATCGGGCGGGCGACCAACAACGTCGCCGAATACCGCGGCCTCATCGCGGGTTTGGAGGACGCCGCCCGCCTCGGCGCCACCGAGGCCGCCGTGTTCCTGGATTCCAAGCTCCTGGTCGAGCAGATGTCCGGGCGCTGGAAGGTCAAGCACCCCGACCTGATCGAGCTGCACCGCCGGGCCCGCGAGCTGGCCTCCCGATTCCAGCGGGTCACCTACACGTGGATTCCGCGGGAACGCAACACCCACGCGGATCGGCTGGCCAACGAGGCGATGGACGCGGCGGCCGCCGGTGCCGACGACCCGGCGCAGAACGAAACGCCGACACCCGCAGCCGACCCCCCGAAAACCATCGCCGAGCACGCCCGGACCGGGCCAGGCTGGACCGGCGCGCGGGGCACGCCGACCCGGTTGCTGCTGTTGCGCCACGGGCAGACCGAACTGTCCGCGCAGCGCCGCTACTCGGGGCGCGGCAACCCGGCGCTGACCGACGTGGGCCGCCGGCAGGCCGGGGCCGCGGCGCGCTACCTGGCCGAGCGCGGCGGGATCGCCGCGGTGTTCTCCTCGCCGCTGCAACGCGCCTACGACACCGCGGCGGCGGCCGCCAAGGCGCTGGGCCTGGACGTGACGGTCGACGACGGCCTGATCGAGACCGACTTCGGGGACTGGGAGGGGTTGACCTTCAACGAGGCCGCCGAGCGCGACCCGGAGCTGCACCGACGCTGGCTGAGCGACACCGGCACCACGCCGCCGGGCGGCGAGAGCTTCGACGACGTCCTGGGCCGCGTGGTCGAGGCACGCGAACGGATCATCGAAGGCCATCAGGGGTCGACGGTGCTGGTGGTCTCGCACGTGACGCCGATCAAGATGCTGCTGCGCCTGGCGCTGGACGCCGGGCCGGGCATCCTCTACCGGCTGCACCTCGACCTGGCGTCGCTGAGCATCGCCGAGTTCTTCTCCGACGGGGCGTCCTCGGTGCGGCTGGTGAACCAGACCGGCTACCTGTAGCCATTCTGTGGGGTTGTGGCGTTTCGCCACGCCGGGTCCCGAAGTCAACTACCTTGACTTTCCGGAATCGCTTGAAGGGGACTCGCGTGCAGTCTCAACCGAACGCCGTATCGACGGGGGCCGTCCCCGCGGACGTCTGGGCGCTCGTGATGCCGGCGGTGCTCGACGAGCTGGCCCGCTGGGGTGTGGAGCGTTTCAGCATCGAGGCCCTGGCCGAGCGCCATAACCTGGATCCGGCGCTGATCTACCGCTACTGGGGTGACCGTCAGCAACTGATCGTCGACGCGGCGCTGTCCGACATCGAGGGCTCCTTGTGGGCAGCGGACACCGGATCGCTGCGGGGGGACCTGGCGGCTCTCGCGCGCAGTGTCACCAACCGCATCAACTCCGACGTGGGCCGCACCCTGCTGCGGGCGTTGGTCATGGAACGGCGCGGTTATCACGACGAGGCCACCAGGTCGAGGTTCTGGCAAGCGAATTTCCGGCTGGTGCGCGCGGTGGTGGACCGGGCCCGGGAACGCGGCGAACTGCGTGAGGGCGTCAACACCCTTGCCGCCGTGCAGATCGTCCTGGCGCCGCTGAACATTCGCGCGCTCTACTCCGATGCCCCGATCGATGACACCTACTGCGCGGCCATCGCCGACATGGCGTGGCACGCCCTGGCGCGGAAGTAGGAATTGCCGTCGCCTCCCCTGACCGATCGAAGTGATCGGGCGACGGGGTGAGTCGTGCCCGGGGCCCGGGCGCATCGCCGGACGTAGGATCATTAGATGAGAAGGACTTTCGTCGTCACGTTCGCACTCGGCGTGCTCGTCGCGCTCTTCGGTCTGATCTGGGCGCTGCAGGGGTTCGGGGTCCTCGGTGGTAGCCCGATGAGCAACACCACGACCTGGTCCATCATCGGTCCGATCACCGTGGTGGTCGGCATGGTGGTTGCGGTCGTCAGTTGGCGCAAACTGTCGTCGAAGTAGCGCTCATTTCTGGGCCACCGTGAAATCGACGGTATGCCAGCCGGTGGCTCCGTCGGGTGCCGGGGGAACCCGCTCCGAGGTTTGGGTGGCGCCGGTGTTGTCGGTGGCGCGCACGGTGATCGATTGTCTGCCAGGGGCTTTGGCCTGCCAGGGGAAGCTCCACAACCGCCACGTCTCATTGGAATAGCTGGCACCCAATTCGGCGGGCTGCCAGTCGCCGTCTCCGATGCGGACCTCGACGGCCCGCACCCCGCGATTCTGCGCCCACGCGACACCGCCGAACACCACGGGCCCGACCGGCACCTGCTGACCGGCCTTCGGAACATCGATCCGCGACTCGGTCTTGATCGGTGCGCGCGCCGCCCAGCCCTGCCGCGTCCAGTACGCGCGCGCCCTGTCGAAGCGGGTCAGCTCCAGATCCACGACCCACTTGGTGGCCGACACGTACCCGTAGAGCCCGGGCACCACCAGCCTGGCCGGGTAACCATGCTCGATCGGCAGCGGCTGACCGTTGAGGCCGACCGCCAGGAGCGCGTCGCGGCCGTCGGTGAGCGCATCCACCGGGGTGCCGGCGGTGAACCCATCGATGGACGTCGAGAGCACCATGTCGGCGTCCGCATGCACGCCGGCCGCCGCCAGCAGATCGGCCACCCGGTAGCCCGTCCAGACCCCCGTCGAAATCAACTGCCCACCAACCGGATTCGAGACACAGGTCAACGTCGTCACCTTTTCGACGACCTCGAAATGGGCGAGGTCGTCGAAGCTGTACGTGGTTTCGCGATCCACCATCCCGTGCACCCGCAGCCGCCAGTCGCCGTGGCTGAGTTGCGGGACGGCCAGCGCGGTATCCACCCGGTAGAAATCCGCGCTGGGCGTGACAAAGCTGGGCAGGGCAACACCTTTGGGCTGCACACCGGCCGGTATCGGGGGTGCCGGGATCCGCGGGCGGGCAAGCGCGAAACCGCTGCGGTCGCCGGCCACCGAATGCGTCAACCGGGTGATCACCGCGCCGGCCACACCGCTCACCACGCCGAACCCGAGCAGCGCGAACAGGACCACCTTGCGCCGGCCGGCATCAGGCGCGTGGTCGGCCAGGTCTTCCCGGTCCGCCGCACCGGGCCAGAACCGACGGTTGAGCAAGCGCAGGGTCGTCACGCCGCAGAGGGCGCCCGCGACGGTCGGGATCGTGTCGAGCGCCGTCGCGCCTGGGCGCGACAGGACCGCGACGCATCCGAGGACGCCCGCCGCGGCGATCAGGGCGCTGCCGAGTGGGCGGCGCCGGGTCTCGAGGGTTCCGGCGACCGCGGCGATGGTGGCGATCGCCACCAACACGACGATGCCCAGGAAGAGTTTGTCCAGCGACCCCAGGGTCTGGATCGCCCACTCCTTGACGGGCCCGGGCGTCAGGTCGACGATGGCCGAACCGATCGCGGTGCGCGCGTTGGCCCGCGCGCCGAACGGGATGCCCACCGACTCGGCCACGCCGAGCGAGACGGCCGCGGCGGCGAGCCCGGCCAGCATCCGCTCGTTGGTCGGGGCGACAGCCATGAGCAACCACTGTACGCGCCCGCTGTCTGATGAGGGCAGATGCGTTGCGGTGCAAGCGAAAAGGGCATACGCGCGCCGACCATCGCCGCGGTCGCCGAGTCAGGCGTGGCCCACCGCCCTTGACCCGCTGCGTTTGTCCCGCCATGGTAGGTCGCTATGACGCCGATCAGAGCAGCGATCCGATGAAGGCCCGATGAAAGCCGTCGTGCTCCGCGAGGCGGGGCGCCCCACCAAGGTGGAGGAACTCGCGCTGCGGCCGGTCGGCAAGCGCGAGGCCCGGGTGCGAATGAGCGCCAGCGGCGTCTGCCACAGTGACCTGTCTCTGCGCAACGGGTCCATCCCGACGCTGCTGCCGTGCACCCTCGGTCACGAGGGCGCCGGGGTTGTCGCCGAGGTCGGCGACGAGGTCGACTCGGTGCGCCCGGGCGACCACGTCGTGCTCATCTGGAGCGTGGCGTGCCGGTCCTGCCCGCATTGCCTGCGCGGCGAGACGCAGCTGTGCGTGCACGGTTACGACCACGCTTACGGCGGGCCCTACGCCGAGACCTCCGCCGGCCCGGTGTGGCCGGGCATGGGGGTTGCGTCCCTGGCCGAGGAGACTGTGCTGCCCGCGGCGGCGGTCGTGGCCGTCGACGAGTCGCTGCCGCTCGACCTCGCAGCGCTCCTGGGTTGCGGCGTCACGACGGGCGTGGGGGCGGTGATGCGCACCGCGGCCGTGCGGCTGGGTGACAGCGTGCTCGTGATCGGTTGCGGGGGAGTGGGTCTGGCCGCCATCCAGGCCGCGCGCCTGGCCGGCGCGGCGCAGATCATCGCCGCCGACCGGGTTGCGGCCCAGCTTCCCGCCGCGCTCGCCAACGGCGCGACCGACACCGTCGACGCGAGCGAGTCCGACGTCGCCGCCGCGGTGCGCGACCTCACCGGTGGCGTCGGCGTCGACCACGGAATCGAGGTCGTCGGCAAGCCCGCCACCATCCGCGCGGCCTACGACGCCACCCGCCGCGGCGGCAAGGTCACCCTGGTGGGCGCCGCCGGCGTCGCGGACGAAGTGAGTTTCCCCGCGCTGGCTTTGATGACCGACGGCAAGACGGTCCAGGGCAGCGTCTACGGGGCCAGCGATCCGGTGCGCGACATCCCGATGCTTGCCGCACTCGCCCAGCGGGGCCGTCTCGACCTCGAGGCGCTGGTGACCCGGCGGATCGGCATCGACGATGTCGAGGAGGCGTTCACCGACATGGCGGCGGGACGCGGGGCGCGCAGCGTCGTCTGCTTCAGCGCGACAGGGTGATGGCGCTCTCGGGGCAGTTTTGCTCCCCGGTCACGGCCTGCAGCTCGAGGTCGCCGGAGACGTCGTCAACCCGAACGACGCAGTGGCCGGCCTCGTCGGCGTCGAAGACGTCCGGGGCCAGCGTGTAGCAGCGCCCGTGGCCGGTGCAGCGGTCGGGGTCGACCGAAACGCGAATCATGCCACCGGGAAGATCAGCGGCAGCGATTCCACCGACCGCAGCGCGGCGGTGTAGGTGAGCTGCGTGCCGGGCTTGATCTCGTAATCCGGTATGCGGCGGTGGAATTCGCGCAGCGCCACCCGCAGTTCCATGCGCCAGGTGCGACCCGAGGCAGCGGTGCGGCCCCCCACCGAACGCGCGGTGCCGGTTGGGGTTGCGGGTGAAGTCGACGACGTCGGGATCGGAGAACTCTGCCGGATCGGTGTTGGCCGCGCCCAGCAGCGGGCTGACCCGCTCACCCTTGCTGATCGGGCACCCGCCCACCTCGACGTCCTGCATGGCGACGCGGGCCACCCCGGGCACGGGCGTCTCCCAGCGCAGCAACTCCTCGATGGCGCTCGGCAGGATCTCGGGCTGCTCGACGAGCTGGTGGCGGTGCTCGGGGTGCTGTGCCAGGTACACGAAGAAGCAGTCCAGCGAGTCGGTGACCGTGTCCAGCCCCGCGATGAGGAACAGGAAACAGATGTCGAGCAGCTCCTCGCGCGACAGCGGCTCCCCGGCGATGTTGGCCCCGATCATCGCCGACAGCACGTCGTCGCGCGGGTGAGCGATGTGGTCGTCGATGGCGCGGTCGAAGTAGTCGTAGATCTGTTGCGCCGTCGGGGCACCGCTCTCGTGCCGGCGGTCGAACCCCGAATCGCCCTCCGGGCGGATGATCGCGTCCTTCCAGACCAGAAACTGATCCATGTCCTCCAGCGGCAAGCCGAGCAGCTGCAGGA
Source organism: Mycobacterium bohemicum DSM 44277 (assembly GCF_001053185.1). Classification (GTDB taxonomy): domain Bacteria; phylum Actinomycetota; class Actinomycetes; order Mycobacteriales; family Mycobacteriaceae; genus Mycobacterium; species Mycobacterium bohemicum. The sequence goes on from NZ_CSTD01000001.1 coordinate 304,658, forward strand.
AGACCGTGCACGGCAGCGGGACGGCGAACTCCTCGTGGAAGTCGCACTCGCCCCGCCCGGCGAAGCGGTCGATCATCTCGTTCACCAGCGCGGCGACGCCCGGTTCGCGCCGGGCCATCTCCCGGGGGGTGAACAGCGGGTCGAGGATGCGCCGGTACTTGGCGTGCTCCGGCGGATCGATCTGCAGCGGGATCATCGGCCGGATGTTGCCGAGGTCGACGGCGTCCATGTTCGACGAGAACAGCTCGGTGCGTTTGAGCGCCATTTCGATGTCGGAGAGGCGGCTGAGCACCACCGCCTGTGGCGACCGGAACACCGGGCTGGTTTCGCGCAGCGCCTTATACATCGGCTGCGGCTCCGCCAGGCCCGTCACCGTCTGGTCGACGAACCCTTCCGTTTCTGTCATGCGGTCAGCCTGGCACCAACGTTCGTGCTGAGCAATAGCTCAAATGTGGGGACCCGTCGCTGGTCAGCAGCATCGGCAGCGGGTAGCGTTGGTCGGCGCGGACGAGTTGGCCGGGCGGCCGCGGACCGTCGAAAGGCGGTTCGAGGAAAGTCCGGACTTCACAGAGCAGGGTGATTGCTAACGGCAATCCGAGGTGACTCGCGGGACAGTGCCACAGAAAACAGACCGCCACCCTCGCGGTGGTAAGGGTGAAACGGTGCGGTAAGAGCGCACCAGCATTCCGGGCGACCGGGATGGCTAGGCAAACCCCACCCGAAGCAAGGCCAAGAAGGCCGCACGAAAGTGCGGCCGCGCAGGCGTCCGAGGGTTGCTCGCCCGAGCCTGCGGGTAGGCCGCTCGAGGCACCCGGCAACGGTGTGTCCAGATGGATGGTCGCCGCCCCGCCGCCGTTGTTCGGCGGTGGGGGACAGAATCCGGCTTACAGGCCAACTCGCCCGCCCCGGCCGCCTCAGCGCCGGGCTTTGCGCACCGACTTGGCCAGCTTGCGCAGCGCGTCGTCGAGTTGCTGACGGCACCGCTCGGCAAGGTCGGATTCCTGTTGGTACAGCAGCCCGTAGGTGAACGTGTCCTCGCCGGCGGCGTGCGCGGCCTCGGCCTCGTGTCGCAGATGCTCGCGGCTGACGACGCTGTCCTGATGGTCGCCGAGCAGCGACTGGATGGCCTTGGCCTGTTCGGACACCTGGTCGGCCCCGGTCGCCGCGGCGGTGTAGCGAAGACGCTTGGCGCGCTTGCGGATTCGATGCAGCGCCTCGTCGCGTTCGTGCGCGCCGGGAGGGTGGTCGAGCTCGGCCTGCGCGGCGCCTTTCATGGCCTTGCGCACCTTGCGGTAGGCGGCGTCGATGGTAACCGGCGCGTGCTCCTCGCCCAGGATCTCGGCGGGGCTGCGCGAGACCAGTTCGTCGAGGGCGTCCAGGAGGCGGAAATACCGCTGGGAGCGCATGGCCATCAACGATCGGCGCCACCCGGTCTGATATCGGTTCCAGGCACCCTCGACCAGGCGCGCGCGCACCGGTCCCCGCACCAAATCCGGTGCCAGCCGGCCCAATTCGGTGTCATAGCGCTCGGCGAGCACTTCGGCATCGCGCGCGATGCCCAGGATGCCGGCCAGCTCGCGCAATTCGTCGAGCATCCAGGCGAAGTCGCCCAGGCCGAACGACTCGTCGTAATCGCGCAGCAGGCTGCGGATCTTGCGGGTGGTGACCCGCATCTGATGGATGGAGTCCGGCGCGTCGGCGCGCACGGCGCGGTCCCACACCAGCAGTTCACCGACCTGCTCGATCAGCGCGCGCTGCAGGGGCTCCTCGGCGCGTGCAGGGCCGACGGGTTGCGCGGTCCGGCCCAGCACCCGGGCCAGCTTGGAGGCGTGACCGGCGGGCGCGGCGCCCGCGTCGAGCAGCCGATTGCACAACCGGTTCAGCAGGTCGGTGTCGGGGACCCCGCTGCCGGCGGCGTCCTCCGAGAGCTCCAGCTCCCACTCGCGCCACTCCTGTTGGGCGCCAGGGGAATCGCCGGAATCGTCGGGATCGTCGCCGGAACCGGTGGCCGCCCACGCGGTGACGTGGTCGTTGCTGAACTCCGCCAGGGCGGTGCCGTCGGCGCGGTACAGCACCTGGCTTTCGCGGGTCGTGGTGATGCGCGCGACGGGTTGCAGAGGCCGGTCGCGCACGATGGCGAGCACGACGTCGCGCAGTTCGTCGGGAACCGCCTCGTGCCCGTCGGCGCTCAGTGGTGCGTGGATCTCGGTGCGGGCGTCGGGACCCCCCGGGAGCTTCAGGTGCCATCCCGCGTCGTGGCCGCCGGTGCGGCGCCGCAGCGTGATCTTGTTGCGCGCCAGATCCTGGTTCGGTGTGTCGAAGTAGGTCGCGTCCAGGGACTGCGTCGGCGACTTCTCCACGCGGGCCACCGCGGCGATGCCCTCGAACGAGGGCGACACGGTGGCGTCGACGACGTCGAACTTGCGCTCTACCTCGAGATGGCGCGAAGTCTTGGGCGCTTTTGCAGGCATCGTGGCTTCCGTCGGGGGCGGGAATCGGCTCCAACAGCCTGCCATACGCGAGTTACGCGCCCGGTGGCGATCGCGGGCCGGCGCGCTAACCGGGAGGGTCGGGGCGACGATGCAGCGCCAGCCCGCTCAGCTGACGAATCGTGTCCATCTCGGTGTCCCGATAAGGGCGTCCGTCCGGCCCGAGCAGGTCATGGAACCACACGTCGGGCATCGCGGCGTACGGGTGCTCCCACGAGTCCCACGGGAAGTAGGTCTGGGTCTTCCCGGCGACGAGCCCCCAGTTGAGCGCACCGACGTTGTAGCGCTTGGCGACTGGCAGGATGCCCTGCACGGTGCTGCCCAGGGGACGGGCCAGGTACTCCGTGCACAGGATCGGGCGGCCCAGCGGGGCGAGTTCGGCGATGCGGCCCTCGAAGTCCGCGGGCTCGCCATACGAGTGGAAGGTGATCACGTCGGAGTTCTCGAGCTGGATGCCGCTGATCGTGCTGCGCCGTTGCGGGTCCGCCCATTCGCCGTCCCACACGGCGCTGGTCAACGGTTGGCACGGATCGACCGATCGTGCCCACCCGAAGACCTGCGGCAGCAGATCCGCGACAAGCTCGACCTTGTCCGCCCGTTCGACCGAGCGGTAGTAGCGGGAGGGATTGTCGGGCTCGTTCCACAGATCCCAGGCCAGTACGCGGTCGTCCGTGCGGAATTCGGTCAGCACGCCCGTGACGTAGCCGCGCAGGGTGCCCTGGTATTCGCGGTCGTCGAGGCGCGCGGCGCCCGGACTCTGCACCCATCCCGAGTTGTGCACGCCGGGCCGCGGCGGGCGCTGCGGGCCGGGCTCGGGGAACGGATCCCAGCACGAGTCGAACAGCACGAACAGCGGCTTGATGCCGTGGCGCGCGGCGATGTCGACGAAGTGCGCCAGGCGGGAGAGGAACCCGCGGCGGTCCTGGGCCCACAGCAAGTCGTGCAGGAAGACTCGCACCGAGTTGAACCCGTTGGCCTGCGCCCAGCCCAGCTCGGTGTCGACGCGCCGCGGGTCGAAGGTGGGGGCCTGGAACATCTCCAGTTGGTTGATGGCGTTCGACGTGACGTAGTTGGCGCCGACGAGCCAGCCCTGCGCCCGGTACCACGTGTTGGCGCGGTCGGGTGACCACCGGCTGCCTTCCGGCGACGTGCGGGGCGGTTGCGCGATGGCGCGCGGTGCTCCGGCCAGTGCTCCCCCTCCTAGGCCTCCCGCCAGCCATAGCAGCGACCTCAACACCGTTCGGCGGCGCACCAAGTCACCCCGGTTCCCACAGAGAATTGCGCGCGCCCTTCGGTGTCTACATGGTGTCGAAGTCCGTTACTCGGTCAATCGTACAGCATTGTCACGCAAGGGTTTTCGTGGTATTTGCGACCGCGGCCGACGCGGGTCAGAAGCAGTGCTCGTCGGCGGGAAAGGACCCGTCGGCCACCTCTTGGGCGTACCGCCGCGCGGCGCCGGCCAGTTCGCCGCCGATATCGGCGAAGCGCTTGACGAACCGCGGCGGCTTGCCCCCGCTCATCCCGGTCATCCCGGCCATGTCCTGCCAGACCAGAACCTGGGCGTCGCAGTTGGGCCCGGCCCCGATCCCGACGGTCGGGATGGTCAGCTTGCCGGTGATCTGGGTGGCCAGTTCGGCCGGCACCATCTCCATCACGACCGAGAACGCCCCGGCCTCGGCGACGGCGATCGCGTCGGCGACGGTCTGCTCGGCGGCGTCACCGCGGCCCTGCACCCGGAACCCGCCGAGGCCGTTCACGCTCTGCGGCGTGAACCCGACGTGGCCCATCACCGGGATGCCCGCGGCGGTCAGGCAGGCGATCTGCTCGGCCACCCGCTCGCCGCCCTCGAGCTTGACGGCGTGCGCGCCGCCCTCCTTCATGAACCGGGTGGCGGTGGCCAGCGCGGCGGCGGGTCCGGCCTCATAGCTGCCGAACGGCAGGTCGGCGACCACCAGGGCGTGCCGGGCGCCCCGCGCCACCCCCCGGACCAGCGGGATGAGCTCGTCGATCGAGACCGGCACCGTGGTGTCGTAGCCGTACACGACGTTGGCCGCCGAATCGCCCACCAGCAACACCGGAATGCCGGCCTCGTCGAAGATGCGGGCGGTGGAGAAGTCGTAGACCGTGAGCATCGCCCACTTGTGGCCCTCGGCCTTCATCCGCTGCAGGTGGTGGGTGCGGATCTTGGTGAGCGCCGGCGCGCTCGCGCCGTAAACGTTGTGCTCAGACATCGTTGTCCTCAATGAATGGCCGGGTCGATCCTCGTGGCCCTTGAGGTGTTGAAATCCTGGTCGGGTCCCCGGGTTCGTCTGACCCCGCCATTCTGCCACTTCATCGCCGCGATTTCACCGCCGCCGCCCTGTGATACATGCCTCGGCCCGATTTGCCGCAGCTGCCGGTGGCCTCCGGGTGGCCGGCCGGTGTCGCGCTCATCAAAATCTCAGGCGGGCTCTGGCAGCATAGGTGACCATGGGCCTGACTCGCCGCGACAAAGTCGCGCGCACGCTGCTGACCGGAACGGCGATCGCCGCCGTGGCGGTCCTTCTCGCCGGCTGCGTCCACATGGTGCGCGGCCGCGCGGTCATGTCGGAGCCGAGGCTCGGCCAGCCGATCGAATGGACGCCGTGCCGCTCGTCGAACCCCAGAGCCAAGATCCCCAAGGGCGCGATGTGCGGCAAGCTGGCCGTGCCCGTCGACTACGACCACCTCGACGGCGACGTGGCCGCGCTGACCTTGATCCGTTTCCCGGCGACCGGAGACAAGATCGGTTCGCTGGTGATCAACCCGGGCGGCCCCGGTGAGTCCGGCATCGACGCCGCCCTCGGCGTCGTGCAGACGCTGCCCAAGCGGGTCCGTGAGCGGTTCGACCTGGTGGGCTTCGACCCTCGCGGCGTCGGGACCTCGCGGCCGGCGATCTGGTGCAACTCCGACGCCGACAACGACCGGCTGCGCACGGAGCCCGACGTGGACTACAGCCCGGCGGGGGTGGCCCACATCGAGGACGAGACCAAGGATTTCGTCGGCCGCTGCGTCGACAAGATGGGCAAGAGCTTCCTGGCCAACGTCGGGACCGTCAACGTCGCCCGCGACCTGGACGGGATCCGTGCGGCCCTGGGCGACGAGAAGCTGACGTACCTGGGCTACTCGTACGGCACCCGGATCGGCTCGGCCTACGCCGAGGCCTACCCGACGAAGGTGCGGGCGATGATCCTCGACGGCGCCGTCGACCCCAACGCCGATCCGATCGAGGCGGATCTGCGGCAGGCCAAGGGCTTTCAGGACGCGTTCAACGACTACGCCGCCGACTGCGCCAAGCAGTCGACCTGCCCGTTGGGCACCGACCCGGCCAAGGCCGTCGACGTCTACCACAGCCTGGTCGACCCGCTGGTCGACCCGAACAACCCGATGATCGGCCGCCCGGCGCCCACCACCGACCCGCGCGGGCTGAGCTACAGCGACGCGATCGTGGGCACGATCATGGCGCTGTACTCGCCGACGCTGTGGCATCACCTCACCGACGGGCTGACCGAGCTGGCCCACCACCACGGCGACACCATGCTGGCCCTGGCCGACATGTACATGCGCCGCGACGCGCACGGCCACTACAGCAACGCCACCGACGCCCGCGTGGCGATCAATTGCGTGGACCAGCCCGCGATCACCGACCGCGCCAAGGTCGTCGACGAGGACCGCCGGTCCCGTGAGATCGCCCCGTTCATGAGTTACGGCACGTTCACCGGCTACGCGCCGCTGGGCACGTGCGCGTTCTGGCCGGTGCCGCCGACGAGCAAGCCGCACAACATCTCCGCGCCCGGCCTGGCCCCGACGGTGGTGGTGTCGACCACGCACGATCCGGCGACGCCGTACAAGGCGGGTGTCGACCTCGCCAACGAGCTGCGCGGCTCGCTGCTCACCTTCGACGGCACCCAGCACACGGTCGTCTTCCAGGGCGACAGCTGCGTCGACGACTACGTGACGGCATACCTGGTCGGGGGCTCCACGCCGCCCAGCGGGGCCAAGTGCTGAGTCGTTCGCCACGTTGCGACGACACGCTCGCGCGTGTGAAGACGAGACCAAGGCGTGACCATTTCGCGCTGTAGCCGAACGACGCCCGGGTGCAACGATGTCAGCCATGTCGCGCCTGAGACCGTTGAGTTCAGCGCTGCTGTCGTTGGGGGTGCTGGCCGCCGGGCAATCCGCGGGGACACTTCCGGTGGCGGGGGCGACGCCCGAGCCCGGTGCCGGTCAGACGCCCGCGCCGGCTCCGCCGCAGGCCGCCGCGTCAGGCTTGACCTGGGGCACCTGCGATCAGTTCCTCAGCGACTCCGCTGACGTTCCGGCCGGCGCGCGGTGCACCACCGTGTCGGTCCCGGTGGACTACAACGCCCCGGGCGGGGCTCAGGCGAAGCTGGCCGTCATCCGCGTGCCCGCGACCGGGAAGCGCCTCGGGTCCCTGCTGGTCAATCCCGGCGGGCCCGGCGGGTCCGCGGTCGACATGGTGGCCGGCATGGCCTCGGACCTCGACGGTTCGGACATCAGGCGGAACTTCGACCTGGTGGGCTTCGACCCGCGGGGGGTGGGCCACTCGACGCCGGCGTTGCGCTGCCGCACCGACGCCGAGTTCGACGCGTACCGGCGCGAGCCCATGGTCGACTACAGCCCGGCCGGTGTGGCGCACATCGAGCAGCTCTACCGGCAGCTGGCCCAGCAATGCGTCAACCGGATGGGCACCGCGTTCCTGGCGAACGTCGGCACCTCCTCGGTCGCGCGCGACATGGACCTGGTGCGCCAGGCGCTCGGCGATGATCAGATCAATTACCTCGGCTTCAGCTACGGCACCGAGCTGGGCACGGCCTACCTGGAGAAGTTCGGCGGCCACGTGCGCGCGATGGTCCTCGACGGCGCGATCGACCCCACCGTCGGCCCGGTGCAGGAGAACATCGAGCAAATGGCCGGATTCCAAACGGCTTTCAACGACTACGCCGCCGACTGCGCCCGCTCGCCGGGCTGCCCCCTGGGCACCGATCCGACCCAGTTCGTCAACCGGTATCACGCCCTGGTCGACCCGCTCGTCGCCAGGCCCGGCCGGACGTCGGACCCGCGCGGCCTGAGCTACGCCGACGCGACCACCGGCACCATCAACGCCCTTTACACCCCGCAGCGCTGGAGGTACCTGACCAGCGGCCTGCTCGGCCTGCAGCGCGGCACCGATGCCGGCGACCTGCTGATGCTCGCCGACGACTACGAGCAGCGCGACAAAAACGGGCACTACGGCAACGACCAGGACGCCTTCAACGCCGTGCGGTGCGTCGACGCGCCGTCGCCGACCGACTCGGCGAGCTGGGTGACGGCCGACCAGCGGATCCGCCAGGCGGCGCCGTTCCTGAGCTACGGGCAGTTCACCGGCAACGCGCCGCGCGACCTGTGCGGGCTGTGGCCGGTGCCGGCGACGTCGGCGCCGCATCCCGCCCCGCACGTCGCCCCGGGCAAGGTCGTGGTGGTCTCCACCACCCACGACCCGGCCACGCCGTACCAGGCCGGGGTGAACCTGGCCCGCCAGCTCGGCGCTCCGCTGATCACCTACGACGGCACCCAGCACACCGCGGTATTCAACGGAGACCAGTGCGTCGACACCGCGGTCATGCGCTACTTCGTCAACGCGACGGTGCCGCCGGCGGCGCTGCACTGCGCGTCCTGAGCAGCGTTCGCAACGGTTCCGAACGGGCTTCCGTAACACAGAATTAACAGCGGTTGCATACTGTCGGGGCATGGATCGACAGAAGGAATTCGTCCTCCGCACGCTGGAGGAACGGGACATCCGCTTCGTCCGGCTCTGGTTCACCGATGTCCTGGGTTTCCTCAAGTCGGTCGCCATCGCACCCGCCGAACTGGAGGGCGCCTTCGAAGAGGGCATCGGCTTCGACGGCTCCTCGATCGAGGGGTTCGCGCGGGTGTCCGAATCCGACACCGTGGCAAACCCGGATCCGTCGACGTTCCAGGTGTTGCCCTGGGCGTCGCCCTCGGGTCACCACCACTCGGCGCGGATGTTCTGCGACATCACCATGCCCGACGGGTCGCCGTCGTGGGCGGACCCGCGCCACGTGCTGCGGCGCCAGCTGCAGAAGGCCAACGACCTCGGCTTCTCCTGCTACGTGCATCCCGAAATCGAATTCTTCCTGTTGAAGCCCAGCCCCTACGACGGGTCGAGGCCGGTACCGGTGGACTCCGCCGGCTACTTCGACCAGGCGGTGCACGACTCGGCGTCGAACTTCCGCCGCCACGCGATCGAGGCCCTGGAATTTATGGGCATCTCCGTCGAGTTCAGCCACCACGAGGGCGCGCCCGGCCAGCAGGAGATCGACCTGCGGTTCGCCGACGCCCTGTCGATGGCCGACAACGTGATGACGTTCCGCTACGTCATCAAGGAGATCGCTATCGACAACGGCGCGCGGGCGTCCTTCATGCCCAAGCCGTTCGGGGAGCACCCCGGCTCGGCGATGCACACCCACATGAGCCTGTTCGAGGGCGAGGTCAACGCCTTCCACAGCACCGACGACCCCCTGCAGCTGTCGGATGTGGGCAAGTCGTTCATCGCCGGGATCCTGGAGCACGCCTCCGAGATCAGCGCGGTCACCAACCAGTGGGTCAACTCCTACAAGCGGCTGGTGGTCGGCGGCGAGGCGCCCACCGCCGCGTCGTGGGGCGCGGCCAACCGCTCCGCGCTGGTGCGGGTCCCGATGTACACGCCGCACAAGACGTCGTCGCGGCGCATCGAGGTGCGTAGCCCCGACTCCGCCTGCAACCCCTACCTGACGTTCGCCGTGCTGCTGGCGGCCGGCCTGCGCGGGGTGGAGAAGGGCTACGTGCTGGGGCCGCAGGCCGAGGACAACGTGTGGGACCTCACCCCCGAGGAACGCCTCGCGATGGGCTACCGCGAGCTGCCGACCAGCCTCGACAGCGCGCTGAAGGCCATGGAGGCCTCCGAGCTGGTCGCGGAAACCTTGGGCGAGCACGTGTTTGACTTCTTCCTGCGCAATAAGCGCACGGAGTGGGCCAACTACCGCAGCCACGTGACTCCCTACGAGCTGAGCACCTACCTGTCGCTGTAGCTCGCGGGTCGCCGGAAAGACGCGCTGGTTGCGCTACGGTCGTGGGCGTGACCAAACCCGAGACGCAGCGCCCCCGGCTGCCCAGCGTCGGACGGCTCGGGCTGGTCGACCCCCCTGCGAGCGACCGGCTCACGTCCCTTGGCTGGTACGACCGCGACGACCGCGCCTACGTCGAGCGGCTGTGGTCGTTGTCCCGCGCCCCCGACCCGGATGCCGCGCTGCGCACCCTGATCCGGCTGTCGGAGAACCCCGACGCCGACTGGGACGAACTCTCCGCGGCCCTGCTCACCGAACGCTCCCTGCGCGGCCGGCTGTTCGCGGTGCTCGGCTCGTCGCTGGCCCTGGGCGATCACCTGGTGGCCAACCCGCAGTCCTGGAAGCTACTGCGCGGCAACGCCAAACTGCCCTCCCGCGAGGAAATGCTGACCCAGTTCCGCGAGTGCGCCGACGAGGCGCTGGCCGCGGAGGGCTCGGCGCTGACGCGGCTGCAGGCGTTGTACCGCGACCACCTGCTGGTGCTGGCCGCCCTCGACCTGGCCGCGACGGTCGAGGACGAACCCGTGCTGCCGTTCACCGTGGTGGGCGCCCAGTTGGCGGACCTGGCCGACGCCGCGCTGGCCGCCGCGCTGCGGGTGGCCGAGGTCAGCGTCTGCGGTGAGCGCGACGCGCCGCGGATCGCGGTCATCGCGATGGGCAAATGCGGTGCGCGCGAACTGAATTACGTCAGCGACGTCGACGTCATCTTCGTCGCCGAGCGCGCCGACGCCCTGGCCGCGCGGGTGGCCGGGGAGATGATGAAGGTCGCGTCGTCGGCGTTCTTCGAGGTCGACGCCGGGCTACGGCCCGAAGGGCGCAGTGGCGAGCTGGTCCGCACCCTGGAATCGCATGTCGCCTACTACCAGCGCTGGGCCAAGACCTGGGAATTCCAGGCGCTGCTCAAGGCGCGCCCGGCCGTCGGCGATAAGGAGCTGGGCGAGCGCTACGTGGCCGCGCTGCTGCCCATGGTGTGGGTCGCCTGCGAACGCGAGGACTTCGTCGCCGAGGTCCAGGCCATGCGGCGCCGCGTCGAGCAGCTGGTGCCCGCCGACGTGCGGGACCGCGAGCTCAAGCTCGGCAGCGGCGGGCTGCGCGATGTGGAGTTCGCCGTGCAGCTGTTGCAGTTGGTGCACGGCCGCAGCGACGACTCGTTGCACGTCGCGTCCACGGTGGACGCGCTGGCCGCGTTGGGCGAGGGCGGCTACGTCGGACGCGAGGACGCGGCGAACCTGACCGCCTCCTACGAGTTCCTGCGGCTGCTCGAGCACCGGCTGCAGCTGCAGCGCCTCAAGCGCACCCACCTGCTGCCGGAGGCCGACGACGAGGAGGCGGTGCGGTGGCTGGCCCGCGCGGCGCACATCCGTCCCGACGGCCGGCACGACGCGGCGGGGGTGCTGCGCGAGGAGCTCCGGCACCAGAACCTGCGGGTCTCGCAGCTGCACGCCAAGCTCTTCTACCAGCCGCTGCTGGAGTCGATCGGGCCCAAGGGCCTGGAGATCTCGAACGGCATGACGTCGGCGGCGGCCGAGCGGCAGCTGGCGGCGCTGGGTTACGAGGGGCCGCAGACGGCGCTGAAACACATGTCGGCGCTGGTGAACCAGAGCGGCCGGCGCGGCCGGGTGCAGTCGGTCCTGCTGCCCAGGCTGCTGAACTGGCTGTCGTACGCGCCCGACCCGGACGCCGGGCTGCTGTCCTACCGGCGGCTGTCCGAGGCGCTGGCGGGCGAGCGCTGGTACCTGTCGACGCTGCGGGACAAGCCCGCGGTGGCCAAGCGGCTCATGCACGTGCTGGGCACCTCGGCGTACGTCCCGGACCTGCTGCTGCGCACGTCGAGCGTCATCCAGGATTACAGCGACGGCCCGCACGGCCCCAAACTGCTCGAAACCGAGCCCGGGGCCGTGGCCCGGGGCCTGATCACCTCGGCGGCGCGCCATCGCGACCCGGTGCGGGCGATCGCCGCCGCGCGCACGCTGCGCCGCCGTGAGCTGGCGCGCATCGGGTCGGCGGACCTGCTGGGCCTGCTGGAGGTCCGGGAGGTGTGCCGGGCGCTGACGTCGGTGTGGGTGGCGGTGCTGCAGGCCGCGCTGGACGCGATGATCTCGGCCAACCTGCCGGCGGGCGGCCAGGTGCCGGCGAAGATCGCGGTGATCGGGATGGGACGCCTCGGCGGCTCCGAACTGGGCTACGGCTCCGACGCCGACGTGCTGTTCGTCTGCGAGCCGTCGCGCGGGGTCGAGGATTCGCAGGCCATCCGCTGGTCGGTGTCGGTCGCCGAGCAGGTGCGCACGCTGCTGGGCACTCCGAGCGTGGATCCGCCGCTGGAGGTGGACGCGAACCTGCGGCCCGAGGGCCGCAGCGGTCCGCTGGTCCGCACGCTGGGCGCCTACGCCGCCTACTACGAGCAGTGGGCGCAGCCGTGGGAGGTCCAGGCCCTGCTGCGCGCGCACGCGGTGGCCGGCGACGCGGAACTGGGGGAGCGGTTCCTCCTGATGGCTGACAAGACGCGCTACCCGCCGGACGGCGTGTCGGCCGAGGCGGTCCAGGAGATCCGCCGCATGAAGGCCCGCGTCGAGTCCGAGCGGTTGCCGCGCGGTGCGGATCCCAATACGCACACCAAGCTGGGCCGCGGCGGGCTGGCCGACATCGAGTGGACCGTGCAGCTGCTGCAACTGCGGCACGCGCACGAGATCTCGGCGCTGCACAACACCTCGACGCTGGAATCGCTGGACGCGATCGCGGCGGCCGGCCTGGCGGAGGCCGAGGACGTGGACCTGTTGCGCCAGGCCTGGCTGACCGCGACCCGGGCCCGCAACGCGCTGGTGCTGGTCCGCGGCAAGCCCACCGACCAGTTACCCGGGCCCGGGCGGCAGCTCAACGCCGTCGCCGTCGCGGCGGGGTGGCCGACCGATGACGGCAGCGAGTTCCTGGACAACTATCTTCGGGTGACGCGCCGGGCGAAAGCGGTCGTGCGCAAGGTGTTCGGGAGTTGAGGCAGGAGGCCGGCGCGTTGGATGCCATTTTCGAGGTGCTCAGCGCGGCGGAGGCGCAACGGGTGACGGCCCTGTACACGCCGCTGGCCGACGCCGTTCGCGAGCTCATCGACGCCACGATCCGCACCGAGGCCGGCGAGGACGTCGTCGCCGACGCGCGATCCGCGATCGAGGCGGTCACCGAGTCGTTGCGGCAAAAGACCCGGCCGGTCGGGGTGAGCTACCGCGTCGACGGCGCGCGCCCGCTGACGCTGGGAAACGCCGCGATCGGCCTGGGTAATCCGATCGCCCCGCCCGTCATCGTCCACCACGACGGCGGCGGACGGTGCTGGAGCGAATTCATCCTCGGGGCGGCCTACGAGGGCCCACCCAAGCTGGTACACGGCGGGGTGAGCGCCCTGGTGCTCGACCACATGCTGGGCGAGGCGGCCAGCGAGGGGCTGTCCAAGCCGCGGTTCACCGGAACCATCACCGTGAAGTACCTGCGGGGCACCCCCCTGGGCCGGCTTCGCTCCGAGGCCTGGATCGAGGGCAAGGAGGGTGTGAAAGTCTTTGCCCGCGGGACGATTTCGGATGACTCCGGGGTCACCGTCGAGGCCGACGGTGTTTTCATCGAGCCGTCGTGGGCGCGGGAATCGCAGTGAGGTTCTACGTCAGCAGCGCCTTCCTGAACACCCGCGAGATCATCGAGATCGCCAGGGCCGCCGACGAACTCGGCTACGACGGCATCGGCATCCCCGACCACGTCGTCAACCTGGAGACCCTGGACACCCCCTACCCGTACACCAAGGACGGACAGCGGCGCTGGCAGCCGTTCACCGACTGGCCCGATCCGTGGGTGCTGGCCGGGGCGCTGGCCCAGGTCACCGCGCGGCTGCGGTTCGTCACCACCGTGTACATCCCGGCGATGCGCAACCCGTACGCCGCCGCGAAAGCCATTGGCACGGCCGCGGTTCTGGCGTCGGGACGCGTCGAACTCGGCATCGGGGTCGGCTGGTGCCGGGAGGAGTTCGCGCTGATGGGCGAGCGATTCGACGCCCGCGGCCGGCGCACCGACGAGATCGTCGACTTGATGCGGGCGCTGTGGCAGCCGGGGTGGACGGAGTTCGACGGCGAGTTCTACCGGGCGCCACGGCTGGAGATGCAGCCGACGCCGCCGCCGATACCGGTGTACGTCGGCGGGCTCAGCGACGTCGCACTGCGCCGCGCGGCCCGCAACGACGGCTGGATCGGCGACCTGATCAAGACCGACCGCGCCATCGAGGCGGTGGGCCGCCTGCGGGACCTGCGCGCCGAAAACGGTTTGACGATGCAGGATTTCACCATCCTGACGCCGCTGACCGACGCCTTCACCGTCGCCGACTATCGGCGCGCCGAGGAGGCCGGCATCACCGGCATCATCACCATGCCGTGGATGTTCTATTCGGGCCCGGATGCCACGCTCGAGGACAAGATCGACGGCCTGCAGCGCTTCCGCAAGGACTTGGCGCTCGACGGCTGACTTTGGTCCGCGGCTCGCGACACATAACCTATGGCGAAGACACGCCGCCGGGGATCGCAATGGTTTATGTTTCGCGGCACGTCAACATGGCCGGTGATGCGACGTAGCGCTGATACAGGCTGAGAGAATGCTGCCATGCCAGCCAACGACGGCCGAGTGCGTGCGGCGTCACCCGACGATGCGGTCGCCTGCCTGGCGATCTACCGTCCCTACGTCCTGGGTACCGAGATCAGCTGGGAGATCGACGTTCCCACCGTCGGCGAGATGGCCGCCCGGATTACCTCGGTGTGCGAGAGCCACGCGTGGCTCATCCTGGAGCGCGATGACCGGATCGTCGGCTTCGCCTACGGCCACGCACTCAGGCGCCTGCCCTCGTTCGCATGGTCGGTTGAGACGGGGATCTATGTGGACGCCGACCATCACCGCACCGGCGGCGGCCGCGCGCTCTACGCGGAGCTCCTGCGCCGGCTCACCGAGCGCGGCTACCGGCGGGCGTTCGCCGGCATCACCCAGCCGAACCAGGCCAGCAACGGCTTTCACCGCTCGTTCGGGTTTTACGACGCCGGTCTGTTCCGGCGGGTCGAGTGGAAACATGACCGCTGGCACGACGTCGCGTGGATGCAGCTCGACCTGCTCGGTGCGGCCGACCAGGATCAACCGCCCGGTCGGCTCGTCTGATCACGCCCGTGCGCCCAGGCCGAATGCCGTTACGCGCGCACGGCCGTCATGTTCATCTCGATGGTGCCCTGGCATGCGCCGCTGAGGATGTCGGTGTGCATGGTGCCGGCCAGCGATCCGTCGGGTTGGGGCGTGTAGCGCACTGTGGCGTGGGCCGGATTCCACTGGATCGAGGTGTCGGGCATCATGCAGTCCCATTGGAAATCGCTGACCTGCGTCCACGACGACCCGTCCCACGTGAACTGAACCGGTTGCGGCACAGTGGGATTACTCGGCGGCGGGCCGCCGACGATCGTGGCCACGCACTTCCCGCCGGTGCAGCTCGAGCGGAGCGTATAGACATCGGTGTGCTGCACCTCGGGGTCCCCGACGGCCATGCTGGTCCCCGACTTGGGGCCGACCATGAACGTGATCGCGTACTGGCCGTTCCACGACGGATTGTCGGCGGCGGCGCCGGGCGCAAGCGATAGGGCGAGCGTCAGCGCCGCGGCGCACGAACCGGCGAGCCGGCGCGGACCGTTTCGTGCCATCGGATTCTCCTCCCGCTCAGACCCCTTTCACATTCTGCGACGCCGCTCCCTCGCCGAACAAGGTTCCGATCCGGGCCGTCGATGCCGGGCAGATGCCGATGAGCCCACCCGCTCGCGATCGCAGGGATCGCGGAGCGGATGGGCTCAGCCGGTGCCGGGTGCTCGTTACACGTCGTAATAGAGCGCGAACTCGTAGGGGTGCGGCCGGATCTGGACCGGCAGGATCTCGTTCTCGCGCTTGAAGCTGATCCACGTCTCGATCAGGTCGGGCGTGAAAACGCCGCCCTCCGTGAGGTATTCGTGGTCGGCCTCCAGCCGGTCGATCACCGCGGACAGCTGGGTGGGCGCCTGCGGGATGTTGGCGGCCTCCTCGGGCGGCAGCTCGTAGAGGTCCTTGTCGACCGGCGCCTGCGGCTCGATCTTGTTCTTGATGCCGTCCAGGCCCGCCATCAGCATGGCGGCGAACGCCAGGTACGGGTTGCCCGACGAGTCGGGGCAACGGAACTCCAGCCGCTTGGCCTTCGGGTTGCTGCCGGTGATCGGGATGCGCACGCAGGCCGACCGGTTGCGCTGGCTGTACACGAGGTTGATGGGTGCCTCGAAGCCGGGGACCAGGCGCTTGTAGGAGTTCACCGTCGGGTTGGTGAAGGCCAGCAGCGACGGCGCGTGGTGCAGCAGGCCGCCGATGTAGTGCCGCGCGATGTCGGACAGGCCGGCGTAGCCCGTCTCGTCGTACATCAGCGGGTTGCCGTCCTTCCACAGCGACTGGTGGGTGTGCATCCCGGAGCCGTTGTCACCGAACAGCGGCTTGGGCATGAACGTCACGGTCTTGCCGTGCTGCCAGGCGGTGTTCTTGACGATGTACTTGTACAGCTGCATGTCGTCGGCGGCGTGCAGCAGAGTGTTGAACTTGTAGTTGATCTCGGCCTGGCCGCCGGTGCCCACCTCGTGGTGGCCCTTCTCGAGGCTGAAGCCGGCCTTGATCAGGTTGGACAACATCGTGGCGCGCAGGTCGACGTAGTGGTCGACGGGGGCGACGGGGAAGTACCCGCCCTTGGGGCGGACCTTGTAGCCCCGGTTGGGGCTGCCGTCGATCTCGTTGGGCGAGCCGGTGTTCCACCACCCCGAGATCGCGTCGATCTCGTAGAACGAGCCGTTGGTGCGCGAGTCGAAGCTGATCGAGTCGAAGATGTAGAACTCCGCCTCGGCGCCGAAATACGCGGTGTCGGCGACCCCCGTGCTCTTCAGGTAGTTCTCGGCCTTGCGGGCGACGTTGCGCGGGTCGCGCGAGTACGGCTCGAGGGTGAACGGGTCGTGCACGAAGAAGTTCAGGTTGAGCGTCTTGTGTTCGGTGAACAGGTCGACCTGCGCCGTCTCGGGGTCCGGAAGGAGCAGCATGTCGGACTCGTGGATGGACTGGAACCCGCGAATCGACGAGCCGTCGAAGGCCAAGCCGTCCTCGAACACGCTCTCGTCGAAAAACGAAACCGGAATGGTGAAGTGCTGCATGATGCCCGGCAAGTCACAGAACCGGACGTCGACAAACTCGACGTTCTCGTCCTTGACGAGTTTGAAGACGTCGTCGGGCGTCGTTTCCGTCACAGAAATGCTCCTTTACTTGGTGTTATCCGCGGCCTGACGCTATGGAGCAGATGTTGCCCGCGAGTCAACGCGGTGTTGCACGGAGGTTACGCGACCACGGCGCCCGCAGCAGATTCCGGTCAGCCCAGGGGTTCTATTGTGGGGCCATGGCCCGCAAGATCGTATCCGTTCCGGTGTGCAAACGCATCGGTGCGTCGGGTCCCGATGCCGAGGCGACAGGGGAGCCGGGCCGATGACCCAGGACTCACGCCCGGCCTACCCCGGCGAGCGGCTCGGTTTGCCCGAAAGCGGGCCGGGGTCGCTCGCGCCGATGGGTCGCCGGCTGGCCGCCCTGATGATCGACTGGCTGATCGCCTACGGCCTGGCCGCGCTGGCCCAGCGGTTGGGGCTTTTCTCCGAGCGATGGCTGTCGACCGCCGTGCTGGTCATCTGGTTTGCGCTCGGAGTCCTGGCGGTGCGGCTGTTCAGCTTCACGCCCGGGCAGCTGGCGCTGGGCCTGCAGGTGGTCTCGGTTGGCGGGCGGGCCCCGGCCGATCGCCGCTAGCGCCGGCGGACCGTGCGCTGCACCCCCCGCATCTTGCCGGCGTTGGGCAGTGGCCCCTTGGGCATGACGGCGGAACCGGTCCGCGACCCCAGCGCGGCCAGCCGCGACTCGAGGGAGTCCATCTGCTTGACGGTGATGTTGTTCGGCAGGCGGGTCAGGTGGCGCTCCAGCTTGCCCAGCGGGACCTCGCCCTCGCCGTTGCCGACGACGATGTCGTAGATCGGCGTGTCACCGATCAGCCGCGCGGTGCGCTTCTTCTCCTGGGCCAGCAGCGGTTTGACGCGGGCCGCCGATCCCTCGCCCACCAGGATGACGCCGGGCCGGCCGAGCACCCGGTGCACCGCGTCGAAGTGCCCGGTGGCGGCCACCCCCGGGGTCACCCGCCACTTGCCGCGCAGGTTGTCCAGCACCCACGCCGCGGCGCCGGTCTGGCCCTCGGCCTTCCGGTAGATCGACTTCTGGGCCCGGCGGCTGAAGATGATGAACATCGCCAGCAAGCCCAGCACCACGCCGAATGGGATCAGGGTGATCATGGTGAGTCCGCCGGCCCACACCGCGACGCCCGCCGACGCGCCGACGATCAGCACGAAGGCGCCGATCATGTACGGCAGCAGGCGCTTGTCCTCCTGGCGCTGAATCTTGAACGCCTCCCACAACTGGCCGCGGCGCTCCTTGGCGGCGGCCTTGCGGGCGGCCGCGGCTTGCGCCCTCGCGGCCTTGTTGTCAGCGGCGTTGCGGGGTTTTGCCATAGCCAAAGGATACGTACGCGGCCTACGGCGCGGAGGCGCCACCGGCGGCCTGCCGGTAGAGGCGTCCCGCGCGGTAGGACGACCGCACCAGCGGACCGGCCAGCACACCCGCGAAGCCCAGCCCCTCGGCGTGCCGCGCGAACTCGTCGAATTCCTCGGGCCTGACCCAGCGCTCGACCGGGTGGTGACGCGCCGACGGGCGCAGGTACTGGGTGATCGTGATGATGTCGCAGCCGGCGGCGCGCAGGTCGGCGAGCGCGGTGCGGACCTCGTCGGGCGTCTCGCCCAGGCCGAGGATGAGGTTGCTCTTGGTGACCAGCCCGAAGTCGCGCGCCGCGGTGAGCACGCCCAGGCTGCGCTCGTAGGTGAATGCCGGCCGGATGCGCTTGAACACCCGGGGGACGGTTTCGACGTTGTGCGCCAACACTTCCGGGCGCGACTCGAACACCTCGGCCAGCCGGGCGGGCTCGCCGTTGAAGTCGGGGATCAAGAGCTCCACGCGGGTCGACGGGTTCAGCTCCCTGATGGCGCGCACCGTTTCGGCGTAGAGCCAGGCCCCGCCGTCGGGCAGGTCGTCGCGGGCCACGCCGGTGACCGTGGCGTAGCGCAGCCCCATCGTCGCGACGCTTTCGGCGACCCGCCGGGGCTCGTCGCGGTCGAGCGCGGCGGGCTTTCCGGTGTCGATCTGGCAGAAGTCGCAGCGACGGGTGCACTGGTCGCCGCCGATCAGGAAGGTGGCCTCCCTGTCCTCCCAGCATTCGAAGATGTTGGGGCAGCCGGCCTCCTCGCAGACGGTGTGCAACCCCTCGCGCCGGACCAGTCCCTTGAGCTGTGTGTACTCCGGGCCCATCCGGGCGCGGACCCTGATCCACGGCGGCTTGCGCTCGATCGGGGTCTGCGTGTTGCGCACCTCGAGCCGCAGCAGCCGCCGGCCCCCGGGTGCAACAGTCACGTTGC
Source organism: Mycobacterium bohemicum DSM 44277 (assembly GCF_001053185.1). Taxonomy (GTDB): domain Bacteria; phylum Actinomycetota; class Actinomycetes; order Mycobacteriales; family Mycobacteriaceae; genus Mycobacterium; species Mycobacterium bohemicum. The sequence goes on from NZ_CSTD01000001.1 coordinate 323,843, forward strand.
CGATGCTACGCGGGCCGGCCGATGATCACCGATCGGCAGGACGCCGTCCAGGGCGTCGCAGACGCCGGCGGCGACCGGCGCGCGGACCTCGTCGACGGTCACCGTGCGGCGCAGTTCGGCCGACAGCGACGTCACCCCGGCGTCGGCGATGCCGCACGGCACGATGGCGCCGAACGCGCCCAGATCGCAGTCGCAGTTCAGCGCGAACCCGTGCAGGGTGGTCGCGCGCGCGACCCGCACCCCGATGGCGGCGACCTTGCGCTCGGGCCGGCCGGCCCCGGCCGGCACCCACACCCCCGACCTGCCCTCGACCCGGACGGTGTGCAGGCCCAGGTCGGCGCACACCCTGATCAGCGACTCTTCAAGGCGCCGAACGTAATTCACCACATCAAGCGGCTCGGCCAACCCGATGATCGGATAGCCGACCAGCTGCCCGGGCCCGTGCCAGGTGATCTTGCCGCCGCGGTCGGTGTCGACGACCGGGGTGCCGTCCACCGGCCGTTCGTGCGGGTCGGTGCGCCGCCCCGCGGTGTAGACCGGCGGGTGCTCCATCAGCAGGAGGGTGTCGGCGCCGCCCGCGACCCTGGCGTCGGCCAGGTCCCGCTGCAGCTGCCAGGCGGTGCGGTAGTCGACCGCCCCCAGCTGGCGGACGTCGATCGGACCGCGGTCGGCGCGAATGGAGCTCACTACCGCGAGGTTACTCATGTGATCGCCGTCACCGCGTCCCGCGTCGGTATCGGTCGCCTCCGCACCCGCGGCGGCGGGCGCCGCCTGACCCCGGGCCGATTTGCGGTCTAGTCGTGGTCGCGACGCGCGGTCGCATAACCGAGCGCCTCGCCGATGGTGTTGTGGTGGAACCGAAAACCGGCGTGCTCCAGCGCCGACGGGATGGCGCGCTGCCCGATCAGCAGCCCCTCGTCGGCGAACTCGCCGAGGGCGGCCCGGATCGCGAAGCCGGGCACCATCAACGGCGTCGGGCGGTTCAGCGCGCGGCCGAACGTGGTGGTGAATTCGGCGTTGGTGACGGGCGCGGGCCCGGTCATGTTCACCGGCCCGGACAGCGACGGATTGTTGATCGCGAACAGCAGCGCCCGCACCTCGTCCTCGAGGCTGATCCATGACATGTACTGCCGGCCGCTGCCCAGCCGGGCACCAAGGCCGGCCGCGAACACCGGCCGCATCATCCGCAACGCGCCGCCCGACGGCGACAGCACCACACCGGTGCGGGCCAGCACGACACGGGCACCGCCGTACTGGGCGGGCAGCGTCGCGGCCTCCCAGTCCTGGCACAGCTGGGCCAGGAATCCGCTTCCGGCCCGGTCGCTTTCGTCGACCACACGGTCCCTGGTGTTGCCGTAGAAGCCCACCGCGCTGGCGTTGATGAACGTCTCGACGCCGACGTCGGCGACGGCGTTGGCCAGCACCTCGGTCGGCGTGATGCGGCTGTCGCGCAGGCTCTGCTTGAACGCGCCCGACCATCGTCTCCGGCCGATGTTCACGCCGCACAGGTTGACGACGGTGTCGACGTCGCCGAGCGCGTCGGCGTCGAACTCGCCGCTGTCGGGATTCCAGTGCAGCTCTTCGGAATTCGCAGGCGTGCGGCGCACGATGCGCAGCACGGTGTGGTCGGCCGCGCGCAGGGCGGCGGCCAGGGCGGACCCGATGAGGCCGGACGATCCCGCTATCGCGATGACGGCCTTGCCGTCAGCTCGAGTCACGACTTAGAGCCCCAGGTCGGCCTCGAACGCTCCCTCTTCGAGCCGGTGCTTGATGGTGCTGAGGAAACGTCCGGCGTCGGCCCCGTCGATCAGGCGGTGGTCGTAGGTCAGCGGGAGGTAGCACACCGAACGGACGCCGATCGATTCGTTGCCGAACTCGTCGACGATGACCCGCGGCCGCTTGACGATGGCCCCGGTGCCCAGCATGGCGGCCTGCGGCGGCACCAGGATCGGGGTGTCGAACAAGGCGCCCTGGCTGCCGATGTTGGTGATCGTGAAAGTGCCACCGGACAATTCGTCGGGTTTGAGGTTGCCCGAGCGGGCCCGCGCGGCGATGTCGGCGATCGCCCGGGCCAGCCCGGCAAGGGACAGGTCGCCGGCATTGTGGATGACGGGGGAGAGCAGGCCCTGTTCGGTGTCCACCGCGAAACCGAGGTGCTCGGCGTCGTAGTAGGTGATTTCTTTGGTGTCCTCGTTGTAGCTGGCGTTGATGTTGGGGTGGACCTTGAGGGCGTCGATCACGGCGCGCGCGATGAACGGCAGGAAGGTCAGGTTCACCCCTTCGCGTTCGGCGAACGCCGCCTTGGCCCGGGCCCGCAGGCCGACGATCCGGGTCATGTCGACCTCGTGGGTCTGCGTCAGCTGGGCGGTGGCCTGCAGCGATTCGCGCGTCTTGGCCGCCGTGATCTGCCGGATCCGGCTGGCCTTCTGGGTGGTGCCGCGCAGGTGTGCCAGTGCGGGTGCAGGGGCCGCGGGTGCCGGGGCCGCCTTGGCGGCGGCGGGGGCCGGCGCGGTGGGTGCGGGAGCCTGCTGTGGCTCATCTTTCTTCTGCGCGACCGCGAGGACGTCCTGCTTGCGGATGCGCCCGCCCACCCCGGTGCCCGTGACGGTGCCCAGGTCGATGTTGTGCTCGGCGGCGAGTTTGCGCACGAGCGGCGTCACGTACGGGCTGCCATTGGTGCCCGAGTCGCCGGCCTGCGGGGCCGGCTGCGCCTGTGCCGGTTGGGGTTTCGGTTCGGGAGCCGGCTGCGGCGTGGGTTCGGGTTTCGCCTCCTCCTTGGGCTGGGCCTCGGGCTGGGGCTCCGGTTCCGGCGCGGGTGCGGGCTTGGGCTGGGGTTTCGGCTCGGGTTTCGGTTGGGGCGGTGCGGGTGCGGCGGCCTCGGAGCCGGTCCCGATCTTGGCCAGCTCACCGCCGACCGCGACGACGTCGTCCTCCTCGGCGGTGATGCTGATCAGCACGCCGGCCACCGGCGACGGAATCTCGGTGTCGACCTTGTCGGTGGACACTTCCACCAGGGGGTCGTCGACCTGGACCGAATCGCCCACCTTCTTCAGCCACCGCGTCACGGTGCCCTCGGTGACCGACTCGCCCAGTTCCGGCATGACCACCGGCGTCGCGTCGCCGGAACCTCCGCCGGATTGCCGTGGCGCCGGGGCCGCCGGCTCGGGTTCGGGTTCGGGTTGCGCTTCGGCTTGCGGCTCGGGTTCGGCAGCCGCCGGTGGCGATTCCGGTTGGCTGGGCGCCGGGGCGGGTGCCGCGGAATCGCCTCCGGCTTCGGATGCCTCGCCGATGAGAGCAAGGTCTCCGCCCACCTCGACGATGTCGTCCTCCTGGGCGATGATCTTGGTCAGCACGCCCGCCGCCGGCGAGGGAATCTCGGTGTCGACCTTGTCGGTCGAGACCTCGACGAGGGGCTCGTCGACTTCGACCGTGTCGCCTTCCTGCTTGAGCCAGCGGGTGACCGTCCCCTCGGTGACGCTCTCACCGAGTGCGGGCATCTGGACGGAGAAGGCCATCTCTTCTGACTCCTCGATCGGTGTCGGGGCACGTCGTACATTGGCTACCACACCGCGGCGCTGCCGGTGCGGCATCGAAGCAGCTATTCAAAACTATCCTGTCATTGCGCGCGCGTCGGCACTCGGTCAGGGCGGGGCGCTCACGTGCCGGGCGCGCCCGTACCCGCTTGCTACGGTGTGGCGACGTAGCGAGACGCGGAGGTCCCATGCCGGCAACACCACAGGCGCCCCAGCAGTTCGTCGAGAGCGCGGACGGCGCGCGCATCGCGATCTACGAACAGGGCAACCCCGACGGCCCCACCGTCGTGCTGGTGCACGGCTGGCCCGACTCGCACGTGCTGTGGGACGGCGTCGTGCCGTCGCTGGCCGAGCGGTTCCGGGTCGTCCGCTACGACAACCGTGGCGTCGGGATGTCGTCGGCGCCCAAACCGGTGTCGGCGCACACCATGGAGCGCTACGCGGACGACTTCGCCGCGGTGATCGGAGAGCTGAGCCCCGGCGCCCCGGTGCACGTGCTGGCCCACGACTGGGGTTCGGCCGGAGTCTGGGAGTACCTCACCCGTCCCGGCGCCGGTGACCGCGTCGCGTCCTTCACCTCGGTGTCCGGCCCGAGCCAGGATCAACTCGCCGACTTCATCTTCGGCGGCCTGCGCCGTCCGTGGCGGCCCCGCACCTTCCTGCGGGCGCTCGTCCAGGGCCTGCGCCTGACCTACATGGTGCTGTTCTCCATTCCCGTGCTGGCGCCGTTGACGCTGCGGCTGGCGTTCTCGAGCGCGGCGATCCGGCGCAACATGGTCGACAACATCCCCGCCGAGAAGATCCATCACTCCGCCAAGCTGGCCGCGGACGCGGCCCACTCCGTAAAGGTGTATCCCGCCAACTACTTTCGGACGTATTCCCGCAAGCGGCCGGTTCCGGTGATCGACGTGCCGGTGCAGCTCATCGTCAATACCCAAGATCCCTTCGTGCGGCCCTACGGCTTTGAACAGACGGCGCGGTGGGTGCCGCGGCTGTGGCGCCGCGACATCAAGGCCGGGCACTTCTCGCCGATGTCGCACCCGCAGGTGATGTCCGCCGCGGTCCACGATTTCGCCGACCTGGTCGACGGCGGACGGCCGAGCCGGGCCATGCTGCGCGCGCAGGTCGGGCGGCCGCGCGAAGAGTTCGGCGACACCCTGGTCGCCGTCACCGGGGCCGGCAGCGGAATCGGCCGCGAGACCGCTTACGCGTTCGCGCGCGCGGGCGCCGAGCTGGTCGTCAGCGACATCGACGAGGCCGCGGTCAAGGAGACCGCCGCCCAGATCGCCGCGCACGGCGGCCGGGCGCACCCGTATGTGCTCGACGTGGCCGACGCCCACGCGGTGGAGGCCTTCGCCGAGCGGGTCAGCGCCGAGCACGGCGTCCCCGACATCGTGGTCAACAACGCCGGCATCGGGCACGCGGGCGCGTTCCTGGATACCCCGGCCGAGCAGTTCGACCGGGTGATGGACGTCAACTTCGGCGGCGTGGTCAACGGCTGCCGGTCGTTCGGGCGGCGCCTGGTCGAACGCGGCACGGGCGGGCACATCGTCAACATCGCGTCCATGGCCGCCTATGCGCCGCTGCAGTCGCTGAGCGCCTATTGCAGCTCCAAGGCGGCGACCTTCATGCTCTCCGACTGCCTGCGCGCCGAACTCGACGCCGCCGGCGTCGGATTGACGACCATCTGCCCCGGCGTCATCAACACCAACATCATCGACACCACCCGCTTCAACGCCCCCGCGGACCGCGGAGACGAGCACGTCGAGGGCCGTCAGGGTCAGCTGAAGAAGGCGTTCGCGCTGCGTCACTACGGTCCCGACAAGGTCGCCAAGGCGATCTTGTCGTCGGTCAAGAAGAACAAGCCGATCCGCCCGGTGGCGCCGGAAGCGCATGCCTTCTACGGGCTGGCGCGCGTGGCACCGCAGGCTTTGCGCAGCACCGCGCGGGTGCGGGTCATCTAGCCCGGGCGGCGATCGCTGCCGGGCCCTGTGCGGGCCTGAGGGCCGCGACCCGCCTCACCCGGCTTCGCCGGGCTTGCGATCGCCGCTAAACGCCGGTCTGCCGCGCGCCCCGCCGCTGCACCAGCAACGCGCCGGCGACCACGACGATCCCGATGACCGCCAGCGGAATCGTCCACGCCCGCCGGCCGCCCACCTCGGACTGGCACTTCGCGACGAAGTCGGTGTGCGGAACCACCTGGTTGAGGATCGGGATGTTCGCCACCCCGTTGTTGTTGGCGCTCCTGGCGGCGGACAGGTCCGTCGCGACGGCGTTCCCGCAGCCCACGGAGTGGCCGTTGCCGTCGGACACCGACACCGGAGTCAACAGCCCGATCACGCCCGCGAGCAACAGCACCGCGCCCAATCCGACAACCAACCGACGAACGGTCATGATCCGCCTCCTGTCCAACGCCCGTATTGGTAACGGCTTAATAGCCACTGTTCAGCCGCGCTAAACGGCCCCGGCCGCAGCGGTTGCGTGTGGTTTCGGGCGACCGGGGTATCCGGAGGGGGTATGCCGGTGGAAAAAGGAGTGCAGATGACCGCGACCCGAGAGATGGCCACGACCCGCGAGGTGGAGGCGTCGCGCCAGCAGATTTGGGACGCGATGGCCGACGGGTGGACGTACGCCCAGTGGGTGGTGGGCAACAGCCGGACCCGTGCCGTCGACTCGCACTGGCCGGAACCCGGCTCCGCCATCAAGCACTCGGTCGGGGTGTGGCCGTTGGTGATCAGCGACCAGACGGTGGTCGAGAGCTGCACCCCCGGCGAGGAACTCGTGCTGCTCGCCGGCATCGGGCCGCTCGGCGCGTTGCGGATAACGCTGCGGCTCAAGGACTTACCGAACGGGGGCTGCCGCGTCGAGATGATCGAGACGCCCGCCTCCGGCCCGGTGAACCTGATTCCCGACCGGCTGGCCCTGGCCGCGGTGTACCCCCGCAACCGCGAGTGTCTCTGGCGGCTGGCCGCGATCGCCAAGCGCCTCGAGCCCAGCGAGGTCAATTAGCGGATGGCCGAGACGACCGATGCCGTCGTCATCGGGGCCGGCCACCACGGCCTGGTCGCCGCGGCGATGCTGGCCGACGCCGGGTGGGATGTGCTCGTGCTCGAGGCCCAGCCCGAGCCCGGCGGCGCGGTCCGCAGCGCCGAGCTGACGCCGGGCTACGTCACCGACCTGTTCAGCTCCTACTACCCGATGACGGTGGCCTCGCCGGCGATCGCGGCCCTGCAGCTGGAGGACCACGGGCTGCGGTGGTCGCACGCGCCGGCGGTGGTCGGCCACCCGCGCCACGCCACCGACGACGACCCGCCCATGGTCCACCACGACCCGGCCCGAACCGCGGCCGAATTTGCGCGCCGCGAGCCGGCCGACGGCGACAACTGGTGGCGCGCCGTGAACTTGTGGGAGCAGGTCAAGAAGCCGTTGCTGGACGCCATGCTCGCGCCGTTTCCGCCGGTGCGCCCGATGGTTCGGCTGCTGCTCGAGCTCGGCACGGCCGACGCGCTCCGGCTGGCCCGCCTGCTGGTTCAGCCCGCCGACGCGATGGCCCGGCAGATGTTCGACGGAGACGCCCCCCGAACGTTGTTGCTGGGCAACGCGATGCACGCCGACGTGCCCCCGGACGCGCCGATCAGCGGCGCGATGGGCTTTCTCATGACCATGCTGGCCCAGGATTGCGGGTGGCCGGTGCCCGTCGGTGGTTCCGGCCGGCTGACGGCCGCGCTGGTGAACCGCGCCCGCGCGGCCGGCGCGCGAATCGAGTGTAATCAGAACGTGTCTCGCGTCGAGGTCAGGGGCGGGCGGGCCGTCGGCGTGACGACCAGCGGCGGGCGCACGGTGCGGGGGCGCCGGGCGGTGGTGGCCGACGTGACGGCGCCGCGCCTGTTCTGCGACATGCTGCCCGCGGACGCGGTGCCGGCCAAGCTGCTCCGCGACTTCGAGGACTATGTCTGGGACCCGCCGGTGGTGAAGGTCAACTACGCGTGCAACGCGCGCATCCCGTGGCGCTCGCGGGCGCTGCAGGACGCGGGAACCGTGCACCTGGGCGCCGACGGCGACGGGCTGCTGCGCTGGATGACCGACCTGAACACCCGGGTGGTGCCCGAGCGGCCGTTCATGTTGCTGGGGCAGACGACCACGGCGGACCCGAGCAGATCGCCCGCCGGGACCGAAAGTGTCTGGGCCTACTCGCATCTGCCCCGCAACGTCGCCGACGATTCGTCGGCCGAGCAGCTCGCCAAGTCGATGGACCAGGTGATCGAGGAGCACGCCCCCGGCTTCGGCGCGACGGTGGTCGACCGGTTCGTGCAGCGACCGTCGGATCTGGAGGCCGCCGATGCCAACCTGCACCTGGGCGCGCTCAACGGGGGAACCGCTCAGCTGCCGCAGATGCTGATCTTTCGGCCGGCGCCCGGCATGGGGCGCGCCGAAACCCCGGTCGAGGGCCTGTATCTGGGCAGCGCGTCGGCCACCCCGGGCGGTTCCGTGCACGGCGCCTGCGGGCGGAACGCGGCCCGGGCCGCGCTGGCCGCCGACGGGATCACCGGATGGCCGCGCCGCAGGCTCAACCGGGCCGTGATGTCGCTGCTGGTCAAGTGATTCGCCGTCAACCGTTTTCGGCGATGTCCTCCAGCACCGCGAACATGGTCCGGGTCGGCACGCCCGTGGCGCCCTTGGGGGTGTAGCCCCACGCGCTGCCGGTGTTGTACGCCGGCCCGGCGACGTCGATGTGCGCCCAGCCGACGCCGTCGGCGACGAACTCCCGCAGGAACACCCCGGCCACCAGCATGCCGGCGAAGCGTTGATTGCTCACGTTGGCCAAATCGGCCACCGTCGACTTCAGGTCGTCCTTGAGCTCGTCGGGCAGCGGCATCGGCCAGCCGTTTTCGCCCACGCGCTGCGAGATGGCGGCGACCCTGTCGCGGAACTCGTCGCTGCCCATCACCCCCGGGATCCGGGCGCCGAGCGCGACGGTCTGCGCCCCGGTCAGCGTCGACGTCTCGATCAGGTAGTCGGGGTTGTCCTCGCAGGCCCGGACGATGGCGTCGGCCAGGATGAGCCGGCCCTCGGCGTCGGTGTTGAGCACCTCGACCGTCGTCCCGCCGTACTGCGTCAGCACGTCGCCCGGGCGCTGTGCGGTCGCCGACGGCATGTTCTCGGCCATCGGGACGGTGGCGGTCACGTCGATGGGCAGCTTGAGCCGGGCGGCCAGCGTCACCGTCGCGATGACCGCGGCCGCCCCGCCCATGTCCGAGGTCATGTAGTGCATCGACGCGGCCGGCTTGATCGAGATGCCGCCGGTGTCGAAGGTGACGCCCTTGCCGACCAGCGCCACGCGCTTGGCCTGTTTGGGCCGCTTGGCCAGCTTCGAGCCGCGGTGGGTCAGCCGCACCAGCCGCGGCGGGCGCGAGGAGCCCTGCCCGACGCCGATGATGCCGCCGTAACCACCTTTCTGCAGCGCCTTGTCGTCGAGCACCTCCACCTCGAGGCCGGCCGCCTCGCCCAAAGCCTTTGCGCGGGAAGCGAACTCGGCGGGAAACAGGTGGCTCGGCGGGGTGTTGACCAGGTCGCGGGCGGTGGCCACCGCCGTGGCCACCGCGGCTCCGCGCGCGGCCTGCGCCTTGGCGTCCTTGGCGGTGGCGAGGACGGTGATCTTGCGCAGCCCGTTGTCTTTCGGCGCCGTCTTCGCAGTCCGGAACGCCGTGAACCGGTAGGCGCCCAGGATCAGACCCTCGACGGCGGCCGCGCAGGCCCCCTCGCCGGGCAGCTCGGCGAGCGTGGTCAGCACCGACTCGGCGGTGCCCAGCGACCGACCCGCCACACCGGCGGCGCGGCGCACGGTGTCCGCCGGCCACTCCGGGCGCGGCTTGCCCAGGCCGACGGTCAACACGCTGGTCACCGGCAGCGACGGCACCACCAGCCGATGCACCTGGTCGACGCCGCCGGTGGCGTCGAGCGCCCGAAGGCCGGCCTCGATCTCGGCGATCGCGTCGGCGCTCAGCGAGTGCCCGGGCGGCACGGCCGCGCCGGGGCGGTCGTCTTCGCCCGCGGACACGACCGGCACGATCAGCACCGCGGAGTCCGCCGCGCGTTTGGGCAGCGAGGCGGCGACGGTGACGGACGGGGCCTGGTAACCGGGTTCGGTGCTCACGGGCAACCACCCTAGTCACCGGGGCCGGGGTGGTCCCCGGCAACGTCCCCGCTGCGCAGCTCGTAGGCGGTGACCGGGGCGTCGAAACCCTTGAGGGTCAACGGGCCACGGGGCACCGCCGGCCAGTCGGGCAATTCGTCGTGCAATTCCGACGACGCCAGGACCTCACCCGGGGCGGCGGCGGCCACCAGGCGTGCGGCCAGGTTGACCGGGCTGCCGAAGTAGTCGCCGTTGATGGCCAGGACGGCGCCGAAGGCGAGGCCGGCGCGCACCCGAAGGCCCTCCTCCCGCGCGCGGGGGTGGTCGACGAGGTCGACCGCCGCCCTGACGAGCCGCTCGGGTGACGCGCTCACCCACATCACCTCGTCGCCGATGAACTTCACCACCCGGCCGCCGTCGGCGTGCACCACGTCGGAGACGGCGCCGGCGAACTCGTTGAGCAACATCGACAACTCCGCGGGAGCCAGCGCGTGGGTGAGGACGGTGAAATCGGACAGGTCGGCAAAGCCGATGCCGCACACCACGCTTGCCGACGTGTCGCGAAGCACGCCCTCGAAGTGGGTCCGGGCGCTGGTCAGGTGGTGGCGGTGCACGACGTCGATCAACGCCCCGATGCGCGGGACGAACTCGGCGACCGCGCGGTACGCCTGCGCGGTGGCGAGCTCGTCGTTGGTGTAGGTCATCTGGATGTCCGGCATCCCGGCGCGGATCGTCGTCGACTCCGCCTCCGCCAGCCGGGCCATCGCGGCGCCGAGCACCCGCAGCAGCCCGAACGCCCCGTCCTCGCCGACCACCCGTTTCAAGGCCACCCAGGTCGCCAGCCCGTCGACGTCGGCCTGGCTCAGCACCGGGACGTCGGGACCGGCGACGGTCAGCCCGAGCAACGCCCACGCGCGGGCCACGTCGTCGGCCGTCAGGCCGAGTTCGTCGGCCGCGCCCTGCAGCGTGTACACCGGGCGTCCCGGCCATTGCAGGACGTCGCCGGCGAGCCCGAACAGCCGGCCGCGGCCTTCGGCCTCGACCATCTCCTCGCGCGTGAAGCCGAGCCCGTGCAGGTACTTGATCAGGTCGGCGCGCTCGCGCGCATCGGCGATCCCGGCGGCCTCGAGGGCCTCGAAGTCCAGCGGATCGGACACCTGCCCAAGTGTGCCAGGCTCGACGATTAGGGTGAATCGCCGTGACCGATGACGTGCAGCACGGACCGTTGGAAGATCGCCACCGCGAGCTCGGCGCGGCGTTTGCCGAGTTCGGTGGGTGGCTGATGCCGGTGTCCTATGCCGGCACCGTCAGCGAGCACAACGCGACGCGCGACGCCGTCGGCCTGTTCGACGTCAGCCATCTGGGCAAGGCGTCGGTGCGGGGGCCGGGCGCCGCGGAGTTCGTCAACGCCACGCTCACCAACGACCTCGGCCGCATCGGCCCCGGCAAGGCCCAATACACCCTGTGCTGCAACGAATCCGGCGGTGTCATCGACGACCTGATCGCCTACTACGTCGACGACGACGAGATCTTCCTGGTGCCCAACGCCGCCAACACGGCCGCGGTGGTGCAGGCGCTGCAGGGCGCCGCTGGGGCCGGTTTGGGCCCAAAGCTGACAATCACCAACGAACACCGGTCCTACGCCGTGCTGGCCGTCCAGGGGCCGCGGTCGGCGGACGTGCTGGCCGATCTGGGCCTGCCGGCCGACATGGATTACATGGCCTACGCCGACGCCTCGTACTCCGGCGTACCGGTGCGCGTCTGCCGCACCGGATACACCGGCGAGCACGGCTACGAGCTGCTGCCGCCGTGGGAGTCGGCGGCCGTGGTGTTCGACGCGCTGGCCGCGGCGGTGGCCGCCGCCGGGGGACAACCGGCCGGGCTGGGCGCCCGCGACACGCTGCGCACCGAGATGGGCTATCCGCTGCACGGGCACGAGCTGTCGCCCGACATCTCGCCGCTGCAGGCCCGCTGCGGCTGGGCGATCGGCTGGAAGAAGGAGGCGTTCTTCGGCCGCGACGCGCTGCTGGCCGAGAAGGCGGCGGGACCGCGACGGCTGTTGCGTGGGTTGCGGATGGTCGGCCGCGGCGTGCTGCGTCCCGGGCTGACGGTGCTGGCCGGCGACGCGCCCGTCGGCGTCACCACCTCCGGCACGTTTTCTCCGACGCTGCAGGTCGGCATCGGGCTGGCCCTCATCGACACCGGCGCCGGCATCGACGACGGTCAGCGCGTCACCGTCGACGTCCGCGGCCGCGCCGCCGAATGCGAAGTGGTCAATCCTCCGTTCGTCGCCGCGAAAACCCGCTAGCCGCCGCCAGATACAATCAGCGCCATGACGACCGGCTCACTGGAGTTCACGGTTACACACGCGTCCAATCCGGCGACCGACGCGGAACGTGAATCCATTTTGGCGGAGCCGGGTTTCGGCAAGTACTTCACCGACCACATGGTGTCGATCGACTACGACGAGGGCCAGGGTTGGCACGACGCCCGTGTCATCCCGTACGGACCGATCGAGCTGGATCCCTCGGCGATCGTGCTGCACTACGCGCAGGAGATCTTCGAGGGGCTCAAGGCTTACCGGTGGGCGGACGGCTCGATCGTGTCGTTCCGGGCCGAGGCCAACGCGGCGAGGATGCGGTCGTCGGCGCGGCGGCTCGCGATGCCCGAGCTGTCCGACGAGCTGTTCATGGGCTCGCTGTGTCAGCTGGTCGCTGTCGACAAGGCCTGGGTGCCTGCCGCCGGCGGTGAAGAGGCGCTGTACCTGCGGCCGTTCATGATCGCCACCGAGCCCGGGCTCGGGGTGCGGCCGTCGAAGCGGTATCGCTACTTGCTCATCGCCTCGCCGGCGGGCGCGTACTTCAAGGGCGGCATCAACCCCGTGACGGTGTGGGTTTCGACGGAGTACGTGCGGGCCAGCCCGGGCGGGACCGGCGCCGCCAAGTTCGGGGGCAACTACGCCGCCTCGCTGGTGGCCCAGGCCGAGGCCGCCGAGCACGAATGCGACCAGGTGGTGTGGCTCGACGCCGTCGAACGGCGCTTCGTCGAGGAGATGGGCGGGATGAACATCTTCTTCGTGTTCGGCAGCGGCGGCTCGGCCCGGCTGGTCACCCCGGAGCTGTCGGGCTCGCTGCTGCCCGGCATCACCCGAGACTCGTTGCTGCAGTTGGCAATCGATGCCGGATTCAATGTCGAGGAACGCAAGATCGACGTCGACGAGTGGCAGAAGAAGGCCGCCGCCGGCGAGATCACCGAGGTGTTCGCCTGCGGCACCGCCGCCGTCATCACCCCCGTCGCGCGAGTGAAGTACGGCGACAGCGAATTCACCGTCGCCGACGGGCAGCCCGGTGAGGTGACGATGGCGTTGCGCGACACGCTCACCGGCATCCAGCGCGGGACCTTCGCCGACACCCACGGCTGGATGGCCCGGCTGGGCTAGCTGTAACTCTTCGCCGAGCGTGAAGCCAGCTTCACGTTGGCGCTCGAGCGTGAAGCCAGCTTCACGTTCGAGGAGGGCGCTCGACCGCTCAGAGCCGCACCAATGCCGCCAGCGCCACCGCGCTGACCGTCGTGGTGAGTTCGATCGCGGCACCCAGCACGTCACCGGTGATGCCGCCGAACCGCCGCACGCAGTGAGACACCAGGCCGGCGCCGCAGCACAGCGCCAGCAGCACCGCGAGCGGGCCCTGCCACGGCAGCGGTCCGACGGGCACCGAAACGGCGGCCAGCGCCACGACCCAGGCCACCACCACCGGCGCGGGCTGGCTGCCGGCCACCTGGGCGCCCAGCGCGCTACCCTCGGCAGCCGGCACGGACCGCCGGCAGGCCAGCACCGCGGCGACCCGGCCCGCGGCCACCGCGACGACGATCGCCGCGGTGCCCAGCGCTGAAAAGGCCAGCCCCTGCAACAGGATCACCAGCACCACGGCCGCCACGCCGAAAGGCCCGGTGGAGCCATCGCGCATCACCGCCAGGGCCCGCTCCCGCGGCCCGTAACAGCCCAGCCCGTCGGCCGTGTCGGCGACACCGTCGATGTGCAGGCCACGGGTCGCGAGCAGCAGCGCCGTCACCGCCAGCAGGCCGGGCAGGGCGCTGGCCGGCCCGAACGCGTGAGCACCGCCCCACGTCACTGCCGCGGCCAGCGCGCCCAGGGCGGCGCCCGCCAGCGGCAGCGCGGTCATGGCTCCCCGGCCCATCGCCGAGTTCGCCGCACGCGGCACCGGCAGCACCGTCGCGAACGCGAAAGCGGTTGCCAGCGAGCGGATCACGAGGTCGACCGGGGCGACACGCCGGCCTCGGCGAACGTCGCCATGGACGAGAGCGCGGCCACCGCGGCGCGCAGCACCGGCAGGGCTAGCGCGGCGCCGGTTCCCTCGCCCAGTCGCATGCCGAGGAAGGCCCCCAGACAGTCTCATTCGGCGGGTGCGGACCGGCCATCGAGTTTCTCCTATGGTGGTAGACGGGACCACGAGCGGTAAAACGTCCGCGGTGGGTCCCACCCCCTGCGTTGCTCGGGTCTTGCTAGGCAGGCTAGCGCACCGGTTTTTGGCCCATGCCGCGTTGCGTAAGATAGGCAGCCTTACTAAGAAGGGTGAAGAATTCGTGACGATCGCGGTGACAGGTTCGATTGCAACCGACCATCTGATGCGGTTTCCCGGCCGGTTTTCCGAGCAACTCCTGCCCGAGCACCTGCAGAAGGTTTCGCTCAGCTTCCTGGTCGATGACCTGGTCATTCATCGCGGCGGCGTCGCGGGCAACATCGCTTTCGCGATCGGGGTGCTGGGCGGCGACGTCGCGCTGGTCGGGGCGGCCGGCGACGACTTCGGCGGGTATCGCGACTGGCTGCAGTCCCACGGCGTCAACTGCGATCACGTCCTGGTCTCCGACAGCGCGCACACCGCCCGCTTCACCTGCACCACCGACGTCGACATGGCCCAGATCGCGTCGTTCTACCCCGGCGCCATGTCGGAGGCCCGCAACATCAAGCTCGCCGACGTGGTCTCGGCCATCGGGACGCCGGAGCTGGTGATCATCGGGGCGAACGACCCCGACGCCATGCGGGTGCACACCGAGGAGTGCCGCAAGCTCGGCCTGCCCTTCGCCGCCGACCCGTCCCAGCAGCTGGCCCGGCTGTCCGGCGAGGAGATCCGCACGCTCGTCGACGGCGCCAAGTACCTGTTCACCAACGACTACGAGTGGGACCTGATGCTGTCCAAGACCGGCTGGACGGACGCCGACGTGATGGCCCAGGTCGAGCTACGGGTGACGACGCTGGGCCCCAAGGGCGTCGACATCGTCGAGCCCGACGGCACCACCACCCACGTCGACGTGGTGCCCGAGACCAGCCAGACCGACCCCACCGGGGTCGGCGACGCCTTCCGCGCCGGGTTCCTGACCGGGCGCAGCGCGGGCCTGAGCCTCGAGCGGTCCGCGCAGCTCGGCTCGCTGGTCGCCGTGCTGGTGCTGGAGTCGACCGGCACCCAGGAGTGGGCGTGGGACCACGAGGTCGCGGCGACCCGGCTCGCCGGCGCCTACGGCGAGGACGCGGCCGCCGAGATCACCGCCGTGCTGGCCTAGTTCGCCGAGCAGACGCGTCCGCCCGGCGACCAGACGCAGAATCGCACTGCGCGAGCTCTCCGCGTGCGATTCTGCGTCTGCTCGCGGTAAACCCTAGAGCTGCACGGGGTACACGGGCTCGCTGATCTGCGGCACCACGCTGCCCTCGACGAAGATCGCGTGCCAGAGCATGAAGATGAGCACCGTCCAGAGCCGGCGGCTGTGGTCGCTGACCCCGTTGCGGTGCTCGTCGAGCATGCGGCGCACGGTGTCCAGGTCCACCAGGTGACCGGCCTGCGAGGACGCCACCAGGCCGTAGGCCCACTCCAGCAGCTCGCCGGCGCGCAGCCAGTGCCGGATGGGAACGGGGAACCCCAGCTTGGGCCGGTGCAGCACATGCGCGGGAACGATGGGTTCCAGCGCGCGACGCAGGGCGTATTTCGTGGTGGTCCGGGTGATCTTGGCGTCCACGGGCAGCCGCGAGGCCACCGCGAACACCTCGGGGTCCAGGAACGGCACCCGCAGTTCCAGCGAGTTGGCCATCGTCATCTTGTCGGCCTTGACCAGGATGTCGCCGCGCAACCAGGTGAACAGGTCGACGTGCTGCATGCGGGCCACCGGATCCCAGCCGGCCGACTCGGCGTAGATCGACGCCGTCACGTCGGTGTGCGTCCAGTCGTCGCGGAACCCGGGCAGCACATCGCGCAGCTGGGCGTCGGAGAAGCTGCGGGCGTTGCCGTAGTAGCGCTCCTCGAGCGTCAGCGACCCGCGGTGCAGCAGGCTCTTGCCGCGCAGGCCCTCCGGCAGCGGCTTGGACACCTTGCCCATCGACCGGCGTACCGGACGCGGAAGGTAGTCAAAGGGCTTCAGCGACAAGGGTTCCCGGTAGATGGTGTAGCCGCCGAACAGCTCGTCGGCGCCCTCGCCGGACAGCACCACCTTGACATGCTTGCGGGCCTCGCGGGCGACGAAGAACAACGGCACGAGCGCGGGGTCGGCGACGGGTTCGTCGAGGTACCAGACGATCTCGGGCAGCGCGGCGACGAACTCGTCGGGGTGGACCACCTTGGCGATGTGGCGGGCCCCGATGGCCTCCGCCGATGCCACCGCCACGTCGATCTCGGAGAAGCCCTCCCGCTCGAAGCCGGTGGTGAACGTGATCAGCCGGGGGTTGTGCCGGATGGCCAGCGCCGCGATGGCCGTGGAGTCGATGCCGCCGGACAGGAACGCCCCGACCGTGACGTCGGCGCGCATGTGCTTGGCCACCGAATCCTCGAGCACCGCGGTGATCTCGTCGTAGCGGGCCTGTTCGGTGTCGCGGGTGATCGGCGTGGCGGCGAAGCGCGGCACGAAGTAGCGGGTGACCTCCGGCGGCCGTCCGGGCCGGATGCGGGCGTAGCTGCCCGATTCCAGCCGGCGCACGCCGCGGTGCAGCGTCTCGGGCTCCGGCACGTACTGCAGGACGGTGTAGTGCTGCACGGCACGGTCATCGATGCCGGTGTCGAATCCGACCAGCCCGGCGATGTCCAGCAGGCACTTCTTCTCGCTGGCCACCGCGGTCCCGCCGGTGCCGGTGGCCATGAACAGCGGCTTGATGCCGAAAGGGTCACGCGCACAGAATAATTCGCGTGCAACGGTGTCCCACAGCGCGAACGCGAACATGCCGCGCAGCCGCGTGAGCACCCCGGTGCCCCAGTGGTGGTAGCCGGCGACGATCGTTTCGCCGTCACCCTCGGTGGCGAAGACGGCGCCGTGCTCGGCGGCCAGCTCGTCGCGCAGCTCGAGGTAGTTGTAGATCTCGCCGTTGAACACCAGCACGTACCGGTCCGGCGCCTCCGGCGGCCCCCAGCGCAACGGCTGGTGCGAGTGCGCGATGTCGATGATGGACAGCCGGTTGAAGCCGAACACCACGCTTTCCGCGGCCCCGCCCGCGCCGGGGTCGGTCCACGTGCCCGGCTCGTCGGGGCCGCGGTGGCGCATCAGGTGCGACGCCCGGGCTACGGCATCCGCGGCCCCGGCGGTGTCGTCGGTTCCGGCCGGGTCGCCGCCGGCCGGTGCCGCGACGAAAGCCAGCAGACCACACACGGCGCCCCAGTATGCCGCACTTGGGCGGCGCGCGTGGGCCCGCCGGGCCGGGGTTTCGTCGCCCGGCTCAACGGCGTGGTCTACGCTGCGTAGTATTCGATGTCCGAGCAGGAGGCGCCAACGTGACACCTCGCGAGCAGGTCCGTTCGCAACGTATGTCGCAGGGCAACCGTCGTCTGGCCCGTCGTCTGCGGCCCCTGGCGCTGGCCGGGACGCTGGGCCTGCTGGCGCTGACCCTGAGCGGATGCAGCTGGTCGGAAGTGCTCGGCATGGGCTGGCCGAAGGGCGTCACCCCGCAGGCCCACTGGAACCGGGAACTGTGGATCGGCGCGGTGATCGCCTCGCTCGTCGTCGGCGTCGTCGTGTGGGGGCTGATGTTCTGGACGTCCGCCTTCCACCGCAAGAAGGCGACCGACACGGAGCTGCCCAGGCAGTTCGGCTACAACATGCCGCTCGAACTCGTGCTGACGGTGACGCCGTTCCTCATCATCTCGGTGCTCTTCTACTTCACCGTGGTGGTGCAGGAGAAGATGTTGCACCTCGACAAGGACCCCGAGGTCACCATCGACGTGACGGCCTTCCAGTGGAACTGGAAGTTCGGCTACGAGCAGGTCCACTTCAAGGACGGCACGATCAGCTACGACGGCGCCGACCCCGCCCGCAAAGCGGCCATGGTGTCCAAGCCTGAGGGCAAGGACGCCCACGGCGAGGAGCGGGTGGGTGCGGTCCGCGGCCGCAACACCTCCGACCGCAGCTACCTGTACTACGACAAGATCGAGACGCTCGGCACGCAGACCGAGATCCCGGTGTTGGTGCTGCCCACCGGCAAGCGGATCCAGTTCCGGCTGGAGTCCGCCGACGTCGTGCACAATTTCTGGGTGCCGGAATTCCTGTTCAAGCGCGACGTGATCCCCGACGCCGAGGCGAACAACTCCGTCAACGTCTTCCAGGTCGACGAGATCAACCGGCCGGGCGCGTTCGTCGGGCACTGCGCCGAGTTCTGCGGCACCTACCACTCGATGATGAACTTCGAGGTCCGGGCCGTGCCGCCCAACGACTTCAAGGCCTACTTGCAGCAGCGGATGAATGGCAAGACCAACGCAGAGGCGCTGCAGGCCATCGCCCAGCCGCCGCTGGCGGTGACCACCCACCCGTTCGACACCCGCCGCGGCGAATTGACCCAGAGCCAGTAGTAGGCACTAGGTGAGGACTTCCAATGCACATTGAAGCCAGGCTCTTCGAATTCGTCGCGGCGTTCTTCGTCTTCGCGGCGGTGCTTTACGGGGTGCTGACCGCCCTGTTCGCCACCGGCGGCGAGGAGTGGGCCGGCACCACCGCACTGGCGCTGACCGCCGGCCTGGCGTTGATCGTGGGCACCTTCTTCCGGTTCGTCGCGCGCCGCATCGACACCCGGCCCGAGGACTACGAGGGTGCCGAGATCAGCGACGGCGCAGGGGAGTTGGGCTTCTTCAGTCCGCACAGCTGGTGGCCGATCCTCGTCGCCCTGTCGGCCTCGGTGGCCGCGGTGGGCATCGCGCTGTGGCTGCCGTGGCTGATCGCCGCCGGCGTCGTGTTCGTCCTGGCCTCGGCCGGCGGGCTGGTCTTCGAGTACTACATCGGGCCCGAAAAGCACTGACGCGCGCGTCGAAGGTCACAATCCGGCCACCAGTTGCTCCGCGGGCCTTCGCCGGCGCTTCATTGCCGACACGGTTCGGTAGGGTTTGCCCAGGCACCATGAGAATTTCCCAGTCGCGCGCGCAACGGTGTAGCCGCGAAGCCCCGCGCGCTGGTGAGGCAGTTGGACAGGGCAGGCAAAGATGAGCGGGCCGAATCCCCCCGAATGGGATCCCGAAGACTCCGAACCCGTCGGCGAGCCCACCGCCGAACCGGAGCACGGCGCAGCGGCCGAGCACGGCCTGGAACCGTTCGACGACAGCGCCGAAATCCCGGCGGCCGACCAGACCGGGCAGACGGACGCCTATTCGCGGGCGTACTCGGCCCCGGAGGCCGAGCATTTCGTCACCGGGCCCTACGTCCCGGCCGATCTCAGGCTCTACGACTACGACGTGTACGACGAGTCGGCCGATCCCGACGAGGAACGCGGCGCCCCGCGCTGGCCGTGGGTGGTCGGGGTGGCCGCCATCGTGGCCGCGATCGCCCTGGTGGTCTCGGTGTCGCTGCTGGTGGCCCGCACCGACACCACCAAGCTCGCCAACCCGGGCACCACCACCGCCACGACCGCGTCGACGCCGCCGATGCAGGACGAGATCACCACCACCAAGCCGCCGCCGCCCCCGCCCCCGCCACCCCCGCCCACCACCGAGACCCCGACAGCGACGGAGACCCAGACCGTGACGGTGACGCCCTCCACATCATGTAGAAGTCGGGCTGCGAGCCGGCCGAGACGTGGGACGGCTTGTAGGGGCCCAGGTTCCAGATCGGGTTGATCTGCAGCAGCCCGCCCATCAGGCCGAGCACGCCGACGATCGCCGCGAAGAACGCGCCGGACTTGACCGCGAAGATCGGCATGACCCGCACGCCGACCACGTTGTGCTCGGTGCGCCCCGGCCCGGGGAACTGGGTGTGCTTCTGAAACCACACCATGCCCAGGTGCAGCCCGATGAGGGCCAGGATGATCCCCGGCAGCAGCAGGATGTGCAGCGCGTACATGCGCGGGATGATGTAGCCCGCGCTGGCGCATTCGTATCCCACGCCGCCGCAAGGGAAGTCGCCGCCGAACAGCGCCCAGTGCAGCCAGCTGCCGATCACCGGCATGCCCAGCGTGATCGAGGACAGGGACGCCCGGATCCCGATGCCCGAGAGCAGGTCGTCGGGCAGCGAGTAGCCGAAGAAGCCCTCGAACATCGCCAGGATCAGCAGCAGCGAGCCGATCACCCAGTTGGCCTCACGCGGCCGCCGGAACGCGCCGGTGAAGAAGATGCGCGCCAGGTGGACCATGATCGACGCGGCGAACAGCAGGGCGGCCCAGTGGTGGACCTGCCGCACGAACAGGCCGCCGCGCACCTCGAACGAGATGTCCAGGGTGGAGGCGAACGCCTTGGACATGTCGACCCCGCGCAGCGGTTGGTAGACGCCGTTGTAGGTGACCTCCGCCATGGACGGGTCGAAGAACAGCGACAGGTACACGCCGGTGAGCAGCAGCACGATGAAGCTGTACATCGCGATCTCGCCGAGCAGGAACGACCAGTGCGTCGGGAAGACCTTGTTCAGCTGCCTGCGGACCGCGGCCGACGGGTGGTAGCGGGTGTCGACGTCCTCGCCCTGGCGGGCCAGGATTTCACCGATCGGCGGTGGCTTGGGCAGGCTCAGGTTCGGACTCATGATGTCGTGCGCTCCCAGAATGCCGGTCCGACGGGCTCGACGAAGTCGCCGTTGGCGACCAGATACCCGTTGGTGTCGATGGTGATGGGAAGTTGTGCCAACGCACGGGCCGCCGGGCCGAAGATCGGCTTGGCGAAGTGCAGCGCGTCGAACTGCGATTGGTGACACGGGCACAAGATTCGATAGGACTGCTCCTCGTACAGCGAGGCGGGGCAGCCCAGGTGCGAGCAGACCTTGGTGTAGGCGAACAGCTCACCGAAGTTGAAGCTCTCCTGGCCCTGCCGCTTGACCACGCGGGGCATGTCGGTGGGCCGGATCCGGATGAGCATCACGGGGTTTCGCACACCCTGGTTGATCGCCCGGAGCTTTTCCTGCGACTCCGGCGTGGTCCCGTCACCGTCGGACTCCCGCCAGGGGAAGACCGTCTCCATCCCGCCGGCGTCGATGTCCTCGGGGCGCATCTTGATGAACGGCGAGTTCGTGGCCGAGCCGGTGGCGCGCGCGAGGTAGATCGTCTCGCCCTTGTAGCGCGGGGTCCAGCCGGACGTCCACAGCACGGCCTTCATCCCGTCTGCGGTGGGCACCACCCGCTTCCACGGGTTCTTGATCAGCCCCCCGGCAAACGCCACCAAGGTGGACAGCCCGAACGCGCCCAGGCCCACGCCCAGCGACAGCCCGATCAGCTTGCGCCGCCTGATCGTGGAACCGTCGAGGGCGTCGGTCAGGTTCGCCACCACGGTCTTGCGGTCGATCTCGCGGGACGCGCCGTCGTGGCGCTCCTGAATCGAAATCTCTTCGGGGATGAAGCGTTTCTGGAACAGGATGGTGCCGATCGCGATCGACAGGATCGACAGCCCGAACGTCAGCCCGTACAGCGGGGTGGCCAGCGTGTAGAACCAGCTGCCCGCCGCGTCCTTGGGCTTGTACTCCCACGGCCAGAACAGGAAGATCAGCAGCAGCGCCAGCCCGAAGAACCCGCCGAGCAAAAGCCACCGCGCCACCGAGCGCTCGGCGCGCTTCTCGGCCCGGGTGCCCTCAACCGGCCAGCGCGGGAGCTTGGCGACGGTCTCGACCCCGTCGAGCCGGCCGCCCAGCGCGACGAGCTCGTCGGTCGACATCGCGGCCAGCGCCGCCTGGTCGGGTTCGTGGGATGCGCCGGCACCCTTGTCGGTGTCGGAGCCGCGAACCGTGTCTGAGTCGCTCATGATGCGCGTGCCCCAATCCACAGTGCCAGCCCGATGGCGGCGACCATCCCGATGATCCAGGCGGCCATGCCCTCGGGTGCCGGTCCCAATCCGCCGAGGCCGTAGCCGCCCGGTTGACGCGCTTCGGTGACGGCCTTGACGTAGCCGATGATGTCCTTCTTGGATTCCAGCGACAGCTGCCGGTCGGAGAACTTCGGCATGCTCTGCGGGCCGGTCCGCATCGCCGCGAGGATCTGCTGCTCGTTGGCGGGCTCCAGGTTCGGCGCGTACTTACCGGACGACAGCGCGCCGCCCTTGCCGGTGAAGTTGTGGCACGACGAGCAGTTCAGGCGGAACAGGTCCCCGCCCCGGCCCAGGTCCTCGCCGCGCAGCGACCGCATCGCGAGGCTGCCGTCGGGATTGCGCTCGACGGTCGGGCCGCCGCCGTTGGCCTGCACGTACGCGCCGAGGGCGTCGACCTGGGACTCGTCGAAGATCGGCTCCTTGCGGGGCGCCTGGGCCTCGCCGCGCATGGCGGGCATCCGGCCGGTCGACACCTGGAAGTAGACCGCCTCCTCGCCGACCCCGATCAGGCTGGGTCCGTGGTCGGGCACGCCCTGCAGGTTGGCGCCGTGGCACGACACGCACGAGGTGTCGAACAGCTGCTTGCCGGTGCGCAGCATCGCCGAGCCGGACTCGTCGGCGACGGCCACCTGCGGCCTGGGTGTCAGGACGGCCGCCAGCCCACCGGCGACGGTGAGCGCGATCAGCAGCAGCAGGCCACCGGACAGCCGGCGGCGCAGACGCCGCCGCGACCGGTCGTTGCGCGGGCTGCTCGTGGCCGGCTTGCGACCGGATCTGATGGATCCCAGTTTCTTCAACCCAGCACTCCTGTTCCTTCTCGTATTCGGAGCCGCCGGCTCAACGGATGAAATAGATCACGGTGAACAGCGCGATCCACACGATGTCGACGAAATGCCAGTAGTAGGAGACGACGATGCTGGCCGTCGCCTGCGCCGGGGTGAACTTCGTCATCGCGGTGCGGGCCAGCAGGAAGATGAAGGCGATCAGGCCGCCGGTGACGTGCAGGCCGTGAAACCCGGTGGCCAGGTAGAAGACGCTGCCGTACGCGCTCCCGGCGATCGTCGTCCCGTGCGTGGCCAGGTGGTAGTACTCGTAGGCCTGGCCGAGGACGAAGAACAGGCCCATCAGGAACGTGATGACGTACCAGCGGCGCAGGCCGAAGACGTCGCCGCGCTCGGCGGCGAACACGCCCATCTGGCAGGTGAACGACGACGCGATCAGCACCAAAGTCACCGGGACGGCCTGATACAGGTTCAGCTCGGTCGGGGGCGGCGGCCACTTCCCGCCGGACTGCGCCCGCGCGGTGAAATACATCGCGAACAGGCCAGCAAAGAACATCAGCTCGCTAGACAGCCAGACTATGGTGCCGACACTGACCATGTTCGGGCGATTCAGCGAATGCACCCGTGACGTGATCGCAGTACCCGAGGTCCCTACAGCGCTGGTCACATCCGCAAGTATGACGCTTTGTAGTTGTCGAACTCTACCCGGGTGGCCAATTCGCTTCTGTGGTGTCGCTTTCAGCCGGTTGGGCCGCGTGGGACCATCGGCGCGTGGCTGTGTCGTCTGAGGCGTCGACGGTGGGCGGGGCCCCCGGCCCGGCCCACTCGTGGCCGCGGGTCCTGGCGCGGTTGATGGGCGGCCGGGAACTGGAGCGGGGTCAGGCGGCGTGGGCGATGGACCAGGTCATGACCGGCAACGCCCAGCCGGCCCAGATCGCGGCGTTCGCGGTGGCGCTGCAGATGAAGGTGCCGACCGCGGCCGAGATCGGCGAGCTGGCCGAGGTGATGCTGAGCCACGCGCGCACGCTGCCGGCCGGCGCGATCCCCGACGACGCCGTCGACATCGGCAGCACCGCGTCGATGGTCGGCGCGTCCCGGACCATCGCCGTGGTGATGCCGGTCAACTGCACGATCTGCGGTGGGATGTTGCGCCGGGGGTCGACCAGGGTGGCGAACTCGCCGAGGACGGCCCCGCCGCGCACCTTGACCGCCCCGATCTCGGTGATGGCGTCGGGCACCACACCGTCGGCGCCCTTCGTCCGACCGCCGGTGGTCTCCAGATCGACCACCACAAAGGTGGTTTCGCGCAGCGAGACGTCGTCGGGCGCGAAGGCCTCGCCGGCGGGCGAACCCGCATAGGCGAAACTCAGCTGAGCCGTGCCGCCTGCACCCATGGCCGAGACGTTAGGGATGCCGACCGACACCCGCGGGTTCCCACGCCGGGTCGCGCCGCCCCGGTCGCCGATCGCGGGCGGCGGACGTTGTCGGTGTGCGCGGTTAGCGTGTGGGCACCGGCGCCGCCGCGCTCCGAACCGCACCGAGAGGAACCATCGCCATGGGACCAAGCAGGACACCTGACGCCCCCGAGGGCAGCGCTCCGGTGGTGATCGACTGCGACGACTGCGCGGTGCGCGGCCCCGGCTGCCGCGACTGTGTGATCAGCGTGCTGCTCGGGGTGCCGGAGACGCTGCTGCACGACGAACGCGCGGCGCTGGAAGTGCTCGCCGAGGCGGGGTTGGCGCCGAAACTGCGCCTCGTGCCGATTCGGCGCGATTTGGATTCCGGTGTAGCCTAATCGCCTTGTGCCCCAATGAAGTTATGCCCCAACCACGCTGAGCGCCTTCACAGAGAAATGACAGAAATCTATCCAATTTCTTAATCGTCCGCTTTGGACAAAGGCCGATATCGTTTCGTAACCTGTTTGAGACCTAAACCCAGCTCGACGCTACGCCCGTCGAACGGCCGTTTGAGGAAGCAAATCTTGACGCTCGTTTCTAAGTACCCGATCGCGCGTGCCCTGACACGTTCCCTCGTAGGTACGGTGGCGGGCTTGACCGTCTTCTCCGCCGTATTCGCCGCCCACGCGACGGGCGACCCGGCCGAGGACGCGCTCGCGAAGCTCACCGCGCTGTCCCGCCAGGCGGAGCAGACCTCCGAGGCCATGCACAGCGCGGAGCTCGACCTGGGCGCAAAGCTGGCCGCCCAGCGCGCCGCCGACCAGAGGCACGCGGACGACCAGGCCGCCGCCGACGCGGCGAAGGCTCGCCTGGCCTCCTTCCAGGGCTCGGTCAACAAGCTGGCGGCGGCGACCTACATGGGTGGCAGCGTCGACGGGATGCAGGCCATCCTGACCGCGGGCTCGCCCCAGGGGCTGATCGACCAGCTGGCGGTGCAGCGGGTGATGGCCACGCAGATGTCCAAGCAGATGACCAGCTTCCGGTTGGCGGGCGAGCAGGCCGCCCAGGCCGAGCGGGAGTCCGCCAAGTCCGCCGCCGACGCCAAGACCGCCGCAGAGCAGGCCGCCGCGGTCCGCGCGGCGCTGCAGGCCAAGCAGAGCCAACTGCAGGTGCAGATCGCCGTCGTCAAGTCGCAATACGTCGCCCTGACGCCCCAGCAGCGCACCGCCCTGGCCGACCCCGGGCAGCCGTCGGAGAACGCCTCGGCGGTGGCCTGCTCGTTGTGCCAGTAGCCGGTGAACACCACACCGCCGCGCAGCAGCAGCTCGCCGTCCTGGCCGATGCGAATGCTGTTGCCCGGCACCAGCGTTCCGACGGTCCCGATCCGGACGTGGCCGACCTGGTTGACCGTGATCGCCGCGCTGGTCTCGGTCAGCCCGTAGCCCTCGTGGATGGTGACCCCGGCGCCGCGGTAGAAGTGGCCCAGCCGCGCGCCCAGCGGCGCGCCCCCGGAGACCGACGCCCGGCACTCGCCGCCCAGCGCCGCGCGCAGCCTCTTGTAGACCAGCCGGTCGAAGAGCGCGTGCCGGGCGCGCAGCAGCGGCCCGGGCTTGCCGTGCTCGTAGGCCTGGCTCCACTGCACCGCGGTCTGCGCGGCGAGCGTGAAGATCCGCCCCTTGCCGTCGTTGGCGGCGTTCTGCTCGGCGGTGTTGTAGACCTTCTCGAACACCCGCGGCACCGACACCACCACCGTCGGCTTGAACACCGCGAGGATCGGCAGCAGGTTCTTGATGTCGCTGGTGAACCCGACCGTCACCTTGTTGGCGAAGGCGCCCAGGGTCAGCGCCCGGGCCAGCACGTGGGCCAGCGGCAGGAAAACCAGCAGCCGCTGCCCCTCGTCCAGCAGCGTGGGCAGGCACTCCTTGGTCCCGCGGATCTCGTAGAGCAGATTGGAATGGGTGAGCTGGCAGCCCTTGGGCCGGCCGGTGGTGCCCGACGTGTAGATCAGCGTCGCGGGGTGCTCGGCGCGCAGCGCCTCCAGCCGGCCGGTCAGCTCCGCCGGGTCGACCGTCGCCCCGGCTTCCATCAGCTGGTCGAGCGCCTTGGGCCCGGACCCGTCGATGTGCAGCACGCGGCGCAGGGCCGGCAACTCGGCGGTCAGTTCGGTGACCATGGCGGCTTGGGCGTCGGTCTCGGCGAACGCGAGCACCGCCTCGGAGTCCTGCAGCACCCAGCGCACCTGCTCAGCCGAGGACGTCTCGTAGATCGGCACGGTGACCGCGCCCACGGACAGGATCGCCAGGTCGAGGATCGCCCACTCGTAGCGGGTGGCCGAGAAGATCGACACCCGGTCGCCCGCCTGCGCCCCCATCGAGATCAAACCCAATGCGGCGGAACGGATTTGGCTTGCGGCCTCGGCGCAGGTGACATCGGTCCACGCGCCGTCGACCAGGCGCCGGTAGATGGGGTAGCCGGGGTCTTCGCGCTCGTGTGCGTAGACCATGGCGGCGACGCTGTCGTGCTCACCGACGGTGAAATGGGCCGGCACACTGTACTCACGCACTTGATGACCTCGTTCGACTGGGACGTTCCCGACACCCGGGTTGTCGTTGTCCAGCGTAATCGGGGTCGCCGCCCACGACGCCCGCCCTCTCGCGGAGACCCGGGCATCGGTATGTGAAGCTGGTGCGGTGAACAGCATCCAGATCGCCGACGAGACGTTCGTCGCCGCCTCCGGCGCGAGCGTGGGTGCGGCGGTCGCCGATCCGTCGAGCTGGCGGCGCTGGTGGCCGGACCTGCGGCTGCAGGTGGTCGAGGACCGCGGCGACAAGGGGATCCGCTGGACGGTCACCGGCGCGCTGACCGGCACCATGGAGGTCTGGCTCGAACCGTCGCTGGACGGCGTCGTGCTGCATTACTTCCTGCACGCCGAGCCGACGGGGGTGGCGGCCTGGCAGCTGGCGAAGCTGAACTTGGCGAAGATGACGCACCGCCGTCGGGTGGCGGGCAAGAAAATGGCCTTCGAGGTCAAGACGACGCTGGAACGCCTCCGTCCGGTGGGGCTTTCTCCGGTACTTTAGCCGGGGGCGGTCGGCGCGGAGAGTACCTTTGCGACCGGAGGCGCGGGGCTAGTTGCGCAGAGCACCGGGATCGACCCGCCGGCGTGAGAAGGGGCATTAACCAGGTGGCGGAGAAGACGACGCAGACGATCTACATCGAAGCCGACCCGGCCACCGTGATGAGGGTGATCGCCGACATCGATTCGTATCCGGAGTGGATCTCGGAGTACAAGGAAGCCGAAGTCAAGGAGAGCGACGCCGACGGCTACCCCAAGGTCGCCCGGTTCGTCCTCGACGCCGCCGTTCTCAAGGACACCATGGTGATGTCCTACCAGTGGCCCGCCGATCGCCAATCGGTCAGCTGGACGCTGACCTCCGGCTCGCTGCTGAGGTCCCTGGAAGGCTCATATCGGTTGGTGCCCAAGGGATCCGGCACCGAGGTCACCTATGAACTGTCGGTGGATCTCGCCGTCCCGATGCTTGGGCTGCTCAAGCGCAAGGCCGAGCGCCGGCTGACCGACACCGCGTTGAAGGATCTGAAGAAACGAGTCGAGGCTGAGTGAATCCGGTGGATCCGGGTCGCCGACCGCGGCCCGGATCAGTCTGTTCGTCGGTAAGGGTGGGGTAGGGAAGTCGACGTTGGCGTGCGCCACCGCGGTCAGCGCGGCCGGCGCGGGGCAGCGGGTGCTGGTGGTGTCCACCGACCAGGCGCACTCACTGGGTGACGTGCTGGGCGTCCCGGTCCCGCCCAGCGGTCAGGGCGAACCGGTCCGCGTGCTGGCCGACCTGGAAACCGAGGCGGGCGGCGGCTTTCTCGATGCGCTGGCGCTGGACACCCTGGCCCTGCTGGAGAACCGGTGGCATGGCGTGGTCGACGCGGTGGGTCGCCAGCTTCCCGAATCCGAACTGAACACTGTTGCACCACAAGAGCTTTCAGCGCTTCCCGGCGTTCAGGAGCTGCTGGGCTTGCATGCGGTCGGCGAGCTGGCGGCCTCCGGGCGGTGGGACCGCATCGTGGTCGACTGCGCCTCGACCGCGGACGCGCTGCGGATGCTGACGCTGCCGTCCACCGTCGGGCTGTACGTCGAGCGGGCATGGCCGCGCCATCGCCGGCTCTCCGGCGGCGACGACGCCCGCTCGGCACCGCTGGTGGAACTGGCCGAGCGCATCAGCGCCGGCGTCGAGGGCCTCGGCGCGCTGCTCACCGACGGGGAGCTCGTCGGCGCTCACCTGGTGCTGACCCCCGAGCGCGTGGTCGCCGCGGAGGCGGTGCGCACGCTGGGTTCGCTGGCGCTGATGGGGGTCCGGGTCGAGGAGCTGATCGTCAATCAGGTTCTCACCGAAGACGAGTCCTACGAGTACCACAACCTGCCCGACCACCCGGCCTTCGACTGGTACGCCGCGCGCATCGCCGAACAGCGAGCCGTGCTCGACGAGCTCGACGCCGTCATCGGCGACGTGGCGATGGTGTTGACCGCGCACCTGTCCGGCGAACCGATCGGCCCGAAGGCGCTCAGCGCGCTGCTCGACGGCGCCCGGCGCCGGGGTGGGGCGCCGCCGCCGGGACCGCTGCGTCCGGTCGTGGACCTCGAATCCGGGTCCGGGCTTGGGTCGATCTACCGGTTGCGGCTAGCGTTGCCCCAACTCGATCCCGAAACGCTGACGCTCGGCCGCGTCGACGACGACCTGATCGTCAGCTCCGGCGGGCTGCGCCGCAGGGTGCGGTTGGCGTCGGTGCTGCGCCGTTGCACGGTGGTGGACGCGAACCTTCGGGGTAGCGAGCTGACGATTCGTTTTCGACCGGATCCGGAGGTGTGGCCTACATGACCGGGGCGCATTCCGACATCGGTCCCGAACTGCGCAGGCTGGCCCAGGCGATCCTGGACGGTGTCGACCCCGCCGTGCGCGCGGCGGCCGCGCTGACGGCCGGCGCCGGACCGGGGACCGGCAAGTGCCAGCAGGTGTGGTGCCCGGTCTGCGCCCTGGCCGCGCTGGCGAGCGGCGAGGAGCACCCGTTGCTCACCGTGATCGCCGACCACGGCGTCGCCCTGCTGGACGTCGTCCGCGGCATCGTCAGCGACATCAACAACGCCGGCGCGAACCCGCCCGAGCCGCCACCGCCACCCGAGGACGGGCCGCCCGGCGGCGACGGCCCCCCGGCCGGCGGCCAGGCCCCGACGGGTGCGGGCACCCTGTACCAGCCCATCCCGATCGTCGTCGAGGAGTGACGCGGCCGGGGCCGAAGGTGGTCCCGTCTGCCGCGGATCGGTACAGTTGGCGCAAAGCGCAGCGGGCGCGGGCGAGAGGGAGGGCCATGTGGTATTGGCTATTCAAGTACATCCTGCTGGGCCCGCCGCTCGCGCTGCTTGCGCGGCCGAAAGTCGAAGGGCTCGAACATGTTCCGAGCTCCGGCCCGGCGATACTGGCCAGTAACCACCTCGCTGTCATGGACAGCTTCTACCTGCCGTTGGTGGTGCGCCGCCGCATCACGTTCCTGGCGAAGGCCGAGTACTTCACCGGCACCGGGATCAAGGGCAGGTTCCTCGCCTGGTTCTACACCGCCGTCGGTCAGGTGCCGATCGACCGCACCAACGCCGACGCCGCGCAGGCCGCCCTCGAGACCGCCGAACGGCTGCTGGGCCAGGGCAAGCTGCTGGGGATGTACCCCGAGGGCACCCGCTCGCCCGACGGGCGGCTGTACAAGGGCAAGACCGGCCTGGCGCGGCTGGCCCTGCACAGCGGCGTTCCGGTGATCCCCGTGGCGATGATCGGCACGAACGTGGTCAACCCCCCGGGCAGCAAGATGCTGCGCTTCGGGCGGGTGACGGTCCGCTTCGGCACGCCGATGGACTTCTCCCGTTTCGAGGGTCTGGCCGGCAACCGCTTCATCGAGCGCGCCGTCACCGACGAGGTGATCTACGAGCTGATGCGGCTGTCGGGCCAGGAGTACGTCGACATCTACGCCGCGAGCATCAAGGAGAACCGCAACGGGTCCGCGCCCGCCGGCGAGGCGGAGCGGATTCCCGAAACCGCGGCCGGTTAAGCCGGTCAGCCGGCGGCCGGCACCGGCGTCCCCGAAGTCCGTTGCCGCGACGGCGAATCCGGCGGGTTCTGGCGCGCGGTGACCGTGAGCCCCGCGGCGACGAGCACCGCGAGCGCCCACCACACATAGGACATCCCCCCGAGCTGGCGCCACCAGGCCGCGGCGGTTTCGTGATGCTTGGGGAGCAGGTCGATCGGCGTCCACCTCATGATGGCCACCCCGGCGGCGCTGACCACCGCCAGGGCGGCGTTGCGCCGGCGCCAGGCGAGGATGCCGGTCACCAGCACCGCCGGCAACATCCAGACCCAGTGGTGCGACCACGACACCGGCGACACCACCAGCCCGAACAGGGCGACGCAGATGACCGCGAGAACCGGCTCGCCGGCCGCCAGCACCCGGCGCATCGCCCAGACCGTCAGCGCCAGCACCACCAGCGACGCGGCCACCCACAACAGAAAGCGGGGCTGCTCGCCCAGTCCGATCCGGGCCAGCGCCCCGGCGATGTTCTGGTCGGTGTTCAACGCCGCCTCGCCGATGCGGTCGGTGTGGTGGACGGTGTGGGTCCAGTACTCCCACGAGTCGCGCCAGGCCAGCGCGAAACCGACGAGGGTGGCGGCCAGGAAACTGCCGACCGCGGTCAGCGCCGCGCGGTTGTCGCGGCGCAGCAGGAAGTAGAGCAGGAACACCGCGGGGGTCAGCTTCAGCGCGATCCCCAGGCCCAGCAGCAGCCCGCGCGGCCACGGCGTGCGGCGCGGCACGCAGTCCGCGATGACCAACGTCATCAACACGACGTTGATCTGGCCGAACGCGAAGTTCGACGCGATCGGCTCCAGCCAGTCCGTCGCGGGAGCCACGATGACCACGGCCAGCCAGCACCGGCGCAGCCACGCCGGGCCGGGCAGGATCGCGGAGGTGGCCCACACGTCGAGGCCGGTCAACACCACGGCCGTCGACACCACCAGCAGCGCCAGCGTCAGCGCCGTGATCACCACGCTGGCGGCCGGCATGTGCAGCCAGGCGAAGGGGCAGAACACGATGGCGGCCAGCGGGGGATACGTGAACGGCAGGTCGATCCCGATCGGTGTGTGGAACATCACGTCGCCTCGGACGTCCTGGTACAGCGGACGCCCGTCCATCCAGGCCCGCCCGCCCATCTGATAGACGTCGATGTCGATGCGGTAGGGGGTGTGGCCGAACAGCTGCCAGGCGGCGTGGGCCAGCGCCGCGGCGGCCAGCAGCCAGATCAGGCACCACAGCAGCGCCCGCCCGAGTCGACTGCCCGCACCGGACGCCTGCCTTGTACTCATGTCGCAGAACAGCGTAACGGTGCCGGCGTCCCGGGTGCCGCCTCCAGCGCGGCTCCTGCGGCTCCGGCGGAGTCAGGCGTACGTTGCAAGAGTGCTCCATTGGTTCGTGTTGGGGGTTTCCCATTGGTTCACCCACGACATCGTCGATCGCGGCCGGCTGCCGCTGCTGTGCTGCCTGGTCGCCTTCATCCTGACCTTCTTCGTCACCCGGAGCTTCGTCCGGTTCATCCGGCACCGGACGGTTCACGGTCGCCCGGCCCGCTGGTGGCATCCCCGCAACGTCCACGTCGGTGGTGTGCACATCCATCACGTGACCTTCGGGGTGGTCCTGGTGATGCTCTCCGGGCTGACCTTGGTGACGCTGTCGGTCAGCGGAAAAGAACTCGAATTCGTTTTGGCCGCAACGCTTTTCGGGATCGGTGCCGCCCTGGTGCTGGATGAGTACGCGCTGATCCTGCACCTGTCGGACGTCTACTGGTCCGAGGACGGCCGCACCTCGGTGGACGCCGTCTTCGCCGCCGCGGGCGTGGCCGGGCTGCTGATCATGGGCCTGCACCCGCTGATGTTCTTCCTGCCGATGTGGCACAGTGCGGAGTCCACGCCGCTGCGGGCCGTGGTCGCCGGCGCGATGGCGTTGACCCTGCCGCTGGCCGTGGTGGTTGTGCTCAAGGGCAAGGTCTGGACCGGTCTGCTCGGCATGTTCATCGTGGTGTTGCTGGTGGTCGGCGCCGTCCGGCTGTCGCGCCCGCACGCGCCGTGGGCACGCTGGCGCTACACCACCCAGCCGGACAAGATGCGCCGTGCGCTGCAGCGGGAGCGCACGCTGCGGCGGCCGGTGGTGCGGGCCAAGCTCTACATCCAGGGCGCGATCGCCGGCACGCCGCGCCACCCCGACGAACGCACCGTCGACGCCCACCTCGACCACGAGGTGCACCCCGCGCCGCCCCCCGAGAACACCGAGCCCATCCTGATCGGCGGCTAGCCCGCCCGGGGCGTGCGACCAGATATAAACCCCAGATATAAACCACTGCGGCCGTTGCCGGCGTGTCCTCGCAACCGGTTATGTGTCGCGCCAGCGCCGGGGCTCGACCGGCGCCCGCCTAGACATCCCAGGACCGTAAGTTGTCAAGCTGCTTGGGTGTCGGGGTTGGGTTGGCGATGTGCCCAGGCTTTGTGTTCGTCGTAGGCGTTGTGGTGGCAGAGGCAGCCGTGCAGGATGCCTACGAGGCGGTTACCTAAGGCGCGTAGCGCTTGGTGGTGGGTGTCGCCGCCGGCGCGGTGTTGGTCGTAGAAGGCGCGGGCACCTGGACTGCGGTTGAGGGCGCAGAAGGCCCATTGGTCGATGGCGTCGTAGAGGCGGCGGTTGCGGACGTGGCGGGCCAGCACGGCGCGTTTCTTTCCCGACGCGATGGTAAGCGGTGACGTTCCGGCGTAGTTCTTGCGAGACTTGGCGGTGGTGTATCGGTTCGGGTCGTCCCCGAACTCACCGAGCACCCGGGCGCCGAGGATGACACCAAGTCCTGGCAGGGAGAGGTAGATGTCGGCGTCCGGGTGTGCCTCAAAATGCGTCGCGAGTTCTGCTTCGAGTTCGCCGATCTGGCGGTTTAGCTCGGCGATGATCCCAACCGTGGCGCGGGTTGTCGCGGCGAAAGCGGCGGTGACCGCGCCCGGGGCAGCGAGCTGCTCGCTGCGCAGAATTTCCTGAATCTGCAGCGCTCGAGTATCGAGGTTACGTTGGCGCCCAGCAGCTTTGAGCGTTGACCGGATCTTGGACAGGCTCAGCAGCGCGGCCGTGTCGGCGGCGTCGGTGCACGGCCCAGGACGGCCAGGGCATCGCGGCCGGCAAGGTCCTCGAAGGCCTCCAACGCCGCAGGGTAGTACTCGCGCAAGGCGCTGCGCAGGGCGTTGGTGTGGCGGGTTCGGGTCCAGATCAGATTCTGGTGACCTCGCGCCAAGACCTTGACCGCCTCGACAGCCGCACTGTCCCCGGCGATCGGGCGATGGTTGTGGCGGTCGGTGCGGACTAGGTCAGCCAGTAGTTTGGCGTCACCGGCGTCAGACTTCGCACCCGACACTTGGTGACGGTCGCGGTAGCGGGCCACCGCGAGCGGGTTGACCGCGAACACTTGATAGCCAGCCGCGGTCAGGGCCTCGACCCACAAACCGCGGTCGGTTTCGATGCCGATCACCACCTGGGTGGGTTCCTCGGCGTTGGCGGCCACCAGTTGGTGGAATCCGCGGATGCCCGCGAGTCCCTCCGGGAGCCGGCGCGATGCCAGCCGGGCCCCCTCGGCGTCCATCAGGTGGACGTCGTGATGGTCCTCGGCCCAATCGTCTCCGACGAATATCGTCAACTCGCCTCCTGTTCGATGTTCGGTGAAACATGCTCGAGCCCAAGGACATCTGGCGGCAACCTAATGGATCAGTGCTCGAAGCACGACACCCCATCAGCGCTACAGATGACCTCACCAACCGGCCGGGGCACGATCTAGGCTTAGAAGTCAAACAGCACTCCAGGCTTAAGCAGTGCTCACCGGCCGGCGGCTCGGTGATCAGGATCTACCGACCGGGCATCAAAACCTGTCAACGGCTCGCTGATCGGTTCCCATTAGGCTTTCGCAGGTGCGGTACTTCTACGACACCGAATTCATCGACGACGGCCGCACCATCGAGTTGATCTCCATCGGGGTGGTGGCCGAGGACGGGCGCGAGTATTACGCCGTCTCCACCGAATTCGACCCGGAGCGCGCGGGCCCCTGGGTGCGCGCCAACGTGCTGCCCAAGCTGCCGCCGCCGTCGTCGCAGTTGTGGCGCTCGCGCAGGCGGATCCGCGCCGACCTCGAGCAGTTCTTCGACGTCAACGGCGCCGACCGCGCCGACCCGATCGAGCTGTGGGCGTGGGTCGGCGCCTACGACCACGTTGCGTTGTGCCAGCTGTGGGGTCCCATGCCCGAACTGCCGAGGGCGCTGCCCCGGTTCACCCGCGAGCTGCGGCAGTTGTGGGAGGACCGCGGTTCGCCGCGGATGCCGCCGCGGCCCGCCGACGCCCACGACGCGCTGGTCGACGCCCGCGATCAGCTGCGCCGGTTCCGGTTGATCACCGGACCATCCGGCTCGGGAAGCGAGCGTTCGCCCTGATCAGCCGTCACGGCGCCCCGGTTACCATGGACCGATGAACTGGACCGTCGACATACCGATCGACCAGCTGCCGTCGCTGCCTCCGCTGCCGGGCGACCTGCGGGCCCGGCTCGACGCCGCGCTGGCCAAGCCGGCCGCGCAGCAACCCAGCTGGCCGGCCGACCAGGCGGCCGCGATGCGCACCGTCTTGGAAAGCGTGCCGCCGGTGACCGTGCCCTCGGAGATCCTCCGGCTGCAGGAGTTGCTTGCCCAGGTCGCGCGGGGTGAGGCGTTCCTGCTGCAGGGCGGCGACTGCGCCGAGACGTTCGTCGACAACACCGAGCCCCACATCCGCGGCAACATCCGCACCCTGCTGCAGATGGCAGTCGTGCTCACCTACGGCTCCAGCATGCCGGTGGTGAAGGTGGCCCGCATCGCGGGCCAGTACGCCAAGCCGCGTTCGGCCGACATCGACGCGCTGGGCCTGCGGTCCTACCGCGGCGACATGATCAACGGCTTCGCCCCGGACGCCGCGGTCCGCGAGCACGACCCGTCGCGGCTGGTGCGCGCCTACGCCAACGCCAGCGCCGCGATGAACCTGGTGCGGGCGCTGACGTCGTCGGGGCTGGCGTCGCTGCACCTGGTCCACGACTGGAACCGGGAGTTCGTCCGGACCTCGCCGGCGGGGGCGCGGTATGAGGCGCTGGCCACCGAGATCGACCGGGCGCTGCGGTTCATGGTCGCCTGCGGGGTGGCCGACCGCAACCTGCAGACCGCCGAGATCTACGCCAGCCACGAGGCGCTGGTGCTCGACTACGAGCGGTCGATGCTGCGGCTGTCGGACGTCGAAGACGGCCGGCCGCAACTGTTCGACCTCTCGGCGCACACGGTGTGGATCGGCGAGCGGACCCGTCAGCTCGACGGCGCGCACATCGCGTTCGCGGAGGTGATCGCCAACCCGATCGGCGTCAAGATCGGCCCGACGATGACCCCGGAGCTCGCGGTCGAGTACGTGGAGCGGCTCGACCCGCACAACAAGCCGGGCCGGCTGACGCTGGTGAGCAGGCTGGGCAACAACAAGGTGCGCGACGTGCTGCCGCCGATCATCGAGAAGGTGCAGGCCACCGGCCACCAGGTCATCTGGCAGTGCGACCCGATGCACGGCAACACCCACGAGTCGTCCAACGGCTACAAGACCCGCCACTTCGACCGCATCGTCGACGAGGTGCAGGGCTTCTTCGAGGTGCACCGCGCGCTGGGCACCCACCCGGGCGGCATCCACGTCGAGATCACCGGCGAGAACGTCACCGAGTGTCTCGGTGGGGCGCAAGACATTTCGGACATCGACCTGGGTGGCCGCTACGAGACGGCGTGCGATCCGCGGCTGAACACCCAGCAGTCACTGGAGCTGGCGTTCCTGGTCGCGGAGATGCTGCGCGACTGAGTCTCCCTTCCTGCGCGAGCAGACGCAGAATCGCAAGGAAAACGCGCGTCTTCTGCGATTCTGCGTCTGCTCGCCGGCGGCGCTAGAGCAGTCCGCTGAGGTTGCTCCCGATCGTCCAGGCCGCAGTCGCCACCAGCCCGGTGAGCGCCAGGATCACCGCCACCCAGATCAGCACCATGCGCCGCCCGCGCTGGCGGGCCCAGACGAACTCGCTGATCGCGATGCCCGCGAATTCGCCTGCGATCGGCCGGTATTCGTCGCTGGACTCCGACTCGGACCCGCCCGCGCCGCCCGCGAGCCGCGCGGGCTCGGCCCAGTCCCCGGGTCCCGGCGCTCGGTCGTGCGGGTCTGGTGCAGCACCGCCGAGCGGTGCTGCGCGGAGTTCCGCGGCGCGGGCACGCGGAATCCCGGCAGCTGCAGCTCGTCGGCGATCGCGTCCAGCTCGGCGCCCATGTCGATCGCGTCGGCGTAGCGGTCACCGGGGTCCCGGGCCGTCGCCCGCGCCACGAACGCGTCGAATTGCGGCGGCACGCCGTCGATGGCCGCGCTGGGCGGCGGCACGTCGGCCTCCAGGCGGCGGTAGGCGATGGACAGCGCCGAGTCGCCGGTGAACGGTGTGTGCCCGGTCAGCATCTCGTAGGTGAGGATCCCGACGGAGTAGACGTCGCTGCGGGGACCGGCGTTCCCGTCGCGCACCTGCTCGGGCGAGAGGTAGGCCGCGGTGCCCAGGATGACGCTGGTGGACGTGATTCCCGCGGCCGCGACGGCGCGGACCAGCCCGAAGTCGGCGATCTTGACCTCGCCCTCGTCGGAGATCAGCACGTTCTCGGGCTTGACGTCGCGATGCACCAGGCCGGCCCGGTGCGCGGCGGCCAGCCCGCCCAGCACCGGGTGCAGCACGGCCGCCACCGCGTGCGGGGGCATCGGACCGCGTTCGGCCAGCAGCTCCCGCAGCGTCCCGCCCTCGATGAGCTCCATCACCAGAAACGGGTGCCGGGCGCCGATGCCCTGGTCGTAGACGGCGACCAGGCCGGGATCCTTGAGCCGGGCGACGGTGCGGGCCTCGAGCCGGAAGCGGGTCAGGAACTGCTCGTCACCGGCGTAGCGCGCGTCCATCACCTTCACGGCGACGGGGCGGTCGAGGCGCACGTCGACCCCGCGGTAGACCGTCGAGGTTCCGCCGCTGGCGATCTCGCACTCGACGAGGTAGCGCCCGTCGAGCAACGTGCCCTCCAACGGGTCACCCATGCCGGCTGCCACCACTGGGCCATCGTAGGTGGGGCCGCGAAACTTGCGTCGCAAAGCGCCGGGCACCGCCTACACTGGCGCCGTGGGCAGCATTCCCGCCGGCGACGACGTTCTGGATCCCGACGAACCCATGTACGACCTGCCCCGGGTCGCCCAGTTACTCGGCGTGCCGGTCTCCAAGGTCCAGCAGCAGCTGCGGGAGGGCCACCTCGTCGGGGTGCGGCGCAACGGCGGGGTGGAGGTACCGCAGGTGTTCTTCACCCGCACAGGTGAGGTGGTCAAGCCCCTGCCGGGGCTGCTGACGATCCTGCACGACGGCGGCTACCACGAAACCGAGATCATCCGGTGGCTGTTCACCCCCGACCCGTCGCTGACCGTCACGCGCGACGGCTCCCGCGATTCGATCAGCAACGCCCGCCCCGTCGACGCCCTGCACGCCCACCAGGCCCGCGAGGTCCTGCGCCGGGCGCAGGCGATGGCGTACTGAGCCGGTCACTCAGGCCGGCCGGGCCGCCGCGCCGGCTTCCTCGCGGTGCAGCACGTACCAGGCCAGCAGCGCGCAACTCGCCGCGATCGACACGTGCAGCCACGAATACATGCCGTGTGAGCCGTCGGGCTTGAAGATCACCATCACCCAGGTGGACAGCCCGGCGATCAGCGCGACCGCCCGCCGCGACTGGGCCAGCGGGGCCACCACCGCCAGCGGCCAGGAGTAGTACCAGGGCAGCGCGGCCGGCACGAACAGCACGACGATCACCATCGACCAGGCGATGCCGGTCAGCGCGGCCCGGTCGTCCCGGCGAAACCGCCACCACAGCAGCGGCAGCGACACGGCGATGACGCCGATGCCGAGAAGCCGGGTGACGCGGAGCACGGCGTAGAAGTGGATCGGGAGCAGCCCGTTGCCCAGCGCATAGATCAGGTTGGCCGCCGCGGTGGGCACGGTCAGCCAGTTGATGATCTTCACCGATCCCGCCAGCGCGGTCAGCCAGCCCAGGCCGACCCCGGCCACCGCGGAGAAGATCCCGAAGACGACGGCGAAGACGAGCACCGAGGCCGCGGTCGCCGCGAGGAAGGCCCGCAGCGGCCGGTACCCGCGTCGCTCGCACAGGTGCCGCATCCAGACCCACACCATGAACGGCAGCGAGATCCCGGCGGTGGCCTTGACCGCGATGGCCACCGTGATCGCCGCGATCCCCAGGACCGGGCGGCCGCCGAACGTCAGCGCGATGCCCGCGGCCATCAGCCCCACCATGAGCATCTCGTTGTGCACCCCGCCCATCAGGTGGATGAGCACCAGCGGGTTGAGCACGCAGATCCACAGCGCGATCGATGCGTCGGCATCCAGATGGCGGGCCAGTCGCGGGGTGGCCCAGATCAGCGCGGCCAGGCCCGGCAGCATGCACAGGCGCAGCAGCATGGTTCCGGCCACCAGGTTGTTGCCGGCGATCACCGTGACCAGCTTGGCGATCAGGATGAACGCCGGGCCGTAGGGCGCGGTCGTGATGGTCCAGATCGGACTCACGTTGTCCAGCAACACATTCGGATTGGCGACGGGCCCTACCACGTAGGGGTCGAGCCCGTCGCGCAGCAGCGCGCCCTGGGCCAGGTACGAATAGGTGTCGCGGCTGAACACCGGCACGGACACCAGCAGCGGGGCCAACCAGAAACCCGTGGTGGCCCTCATGGTGAACTCGCTCACCCGTCCCGCCAGCGCCCGTCGGCCCAGGCCCAGCCAGGCCATCAGCATCAGGCCCACCCCGGCCCACAGCAGGATCGACGAGAGCACCAGCCCGTGCCCGAAGCGCATCCACGACAGGTGCAGGGTTTCCAGCAGCGGGTCGTGCTGGCGGGTGCTGCCCGCTCCCAGCCCGCCGATGGTGACCAGCGCCGCTCCCACCAGGCCCAGCCTCGCCGGACCCGCCTCGGGCGCGACGGCGAACGCGGACACGCGGGAACACCATTGCCGGACCGATGGTTTGGTCACCGCCGTCTCGGCCGCCGGGCTGTGCGTGGGGGTGGTCATCGTCAGGCGGAGCGGTCGGTGGCCAGCTTGGCCAGTTCGGCAAGCCCGGCCTTGGCCGACGCGTTGACGGGGGCCGCGGCCAGCGTGTCGAGCGCGCGCCGGGTGAGCGCGGCGATGCGCCGCTCCGCGGCGGCCAGGGCGCCCACCGACTCGATGACGGCGCGCAGTTCGTCCACCTGCGCGTCGGTGAGCTCCCCGCCGATCGAGCCCCGCAGCAGCCGCGCGGCCGCCGGATCCGACTTGTCGGCCAACTCCATGGCCTCGGCCAGCAGCACGGTCCGTTTTCCCGACCTCAGGTCGTCACCGGACGGCTTGCCGGTCACCGCCGGGTCCCCGAAGACGCCCAGCACGTCGTCGCGAAGCTGGAACGCCACCCCGAGGTCGGTTCCCAGCCGGTCGAAGATGGCTTGCACGTCGGGCCGGTCGGCGGCGACCGCCGCGCCCAGCTGCAAAGGGCGCGACACCGTGTAGTGGGCGGTCTTGTACGTATCCACGTTCATGGCCGAGGCGATCGTGTCGGCGGCGCTGGCCTCGGCGACGATGTCGAGGTATTGGCCGCCGAGCACCTCGGTGCGGATTTCGGTCCACACGGGTCGCACCCGCCGCACGGCTTCCACGGGGAGCTCGAGCCCGAGGACGATGTCGTCGGCCCAGGCGAGCGCGAGGTCGCCGAGCAGGATGGCCGCCGACATCCCGAATTGGTCCGCCGAACCCCGCCATCCCCGCTCGCGGTGCAGCGTGGCGAAACGGACGTGCGTCGTGGGCTTGCCGCGGCGGGTGGAGGACTCGTCGATCACGTCGTCGTGCACGAGCGCGCAGGCGTGCAGCAGCTCGAGGGCCGAAAACAGCAGCAGCACTTCGTCGTCGGGTTCGGCGGACGACACCGAACGCCACCCCCAGTAGGCGAAGGCGGGCCGCAGCCGCTTGCCGCCGTTGAGCACGAAGTCTTCCAGCGCGGCGATCAACAGCCCGTGGTCGGCGCCTTCCGGGCCGCCGATGTG
The DNA here is from genome assembly GCF_001053185.1 of Mycobacterium bohemicum DSM 44277. Taxonomy (GTDB): domain Bacteria; phylum Actinomycetota; class Actinomycetes; order Mycobacteriales; family Mycobacteriaceae; genus Mycobacterium; species Mycobacterium bohemicum. The sequence continues at coordinate 364,184 of NZ_CSTD01000001.1, forward strand.
GGCGCTCTGGATTCGCCGGTCGCGCAGGTATCGCCGAAGTCGGTCGGTGATGGCGCCGGTCAACTCGACGGTTGCTGCTGCCTCGACACTCAGCGCGGCGCCCCTTCCGCTCGTCGTGATCCACTTCGGCCTCGGGCAGACAGTTTATGTGCTCCGCCAACCCGGTTGCTTCGACTGCCTCACTAATCCGCCTTTATGCTGGCGGGGGTCTTCGGGCGCGCCGCGGCATGTAAAGCCGCAGGACGGCGCGGGCCCACCAGTCGTCCGATTGAGAGGAGCCGGGTGACCCTCAACACCATCGCGCTCGAGCTGGTGCCCCCGAACTGCGACGACGGTCGGGAGCGAGCCCTCGAGGACGCCCGCAAGGTGGTGCAGTACTCGGCCGAAACCGGGTTGGACGGAGCCCTGCGGCACGTGATGATCCCGGGGATGATCGCCGAAGACGACGATCGTCCGGTCGCGATGAAGCCGAAGCTGGACGTGCTCGACTTCTGGTCGATCATCAAGCCGGAACTGCCGGGCATCCATGGCCTGTGCACCCAGGTCACCGCCTTCATGGACGAGGACTCGCTGCGGCAGCGGCTCACCGCGCTGCGCGACGCCGGCATGGAGGGCGTGGTGTTCGTCGGCGTCCCGCGCACCATGAACGACGGGGAGGGCTCCGGCGTGGCGCCGACCGACGCCCTGTCCCTCTATCGCGGGCTGGTGCCCAACCGCGGCGCCATCCTGATCCCCACCCGCGACGGCGAGCAGGGCCGGTTCAACTTCAAGTGCGGCCAGGGCGCCAACTACGGCATGACCCAGCTGTTGTATTCCGATGCGATCGTGGGATTTTTGACCGAGTTCGCCGAGAACACCGATCACCGGCCCGAGATCCTGCTGTCGTTCGGCTTCGTGCCGAAGGTGGAAAGCCGCGTGGGGCTGATCAACTGGCTGATCCAGGACCCGGGCAACGCCGCGGTGGCCGCCGAGCAGGAGTTCGTCAAGACGCTGGCCGCCAGCGAACCGCCGGACAAGCGCCGCCTCATGGTCGATCTGTACAAGCGGGTGATCGACGGGGTTGCCGACCTCGGCTTTCCGCTCAGCATCCACCTGGAGGCGACCTACGGGGTCTCGGCGCCGGCCTTCCAGACGTTCGCGGAGATGCTCGCCTACTGGTCGCCCGCGCCGCGGGTCTAGCTCGTCGACTGGTCGCGGGGGGCGGTGAGCCGCGGGGAACGGTCTCGGCTGACCCAGGCCAGCAGCGCGACCACGCCGGCGGCCGCGAACGACGCGATGCCCAGCCAGACGCCCGCGCCGGTGAAGGAGCGGGTGTTGGGGTCGGTGGACCGGGCCTGGGCGGTCATCGTGGTCACCACGCCGGGCTTGAGCTTCCACGACACCACCTCGGGCTCCACCCGGTCGCCGTTGGTGGAGGTCACGACGCCGGGGAAGGCGACGGTCAACTCCACGTCGGCTTCCGGGTCCGTCACCGACGTCAGGTCCGCCCGGCCCTCCAGGATCACCAGGTTGCCGTTGCGGCGCAGCGACAGGTTCACCCCGGAGGCGTCGGAGTTCATGTTGGACAGCTCGGGCACCTCGGCGAACGTCAGGTCCGAGAACACCGCCTGGGATCCCACGTAGCCGTCGCTGTCGTAGTTCGACACCGCCACCTTCTGGCCGAACGGCAGACTGTTGGTCTCAAGCTGCGGGCCCATGTCCTTGCTGGTCCTGGGCTTGGCCGCGGCGACGATCTCGCCGGACACCAGGTCGTCGGGGGAGATGGTGATCGAGGCCCGGACCCGCAGGCACCCGGTGGCCAGCGGCACCAGGAACAACAGCATCCCGAGCGCGAGCAGGCGGCGCCGCCGGGCGGTGAATCCTCGGGTCGGTCGCGGGACAGGGCTGGCGCGCACCAGGTCATCGTGCCAGATGCCGTCCCGAAATCCACCGCGCGTCGTTGACGGCGGTTTACAGCGGCTTACAGCGGCAGGGCGCGGCCGAGGATCGCGAATGCCCGTGGGTCACCGGCGAAGTGGTAGCGGCGGATGATGTCGGTGAAACCCAGCCTCCGGTACAGCCGCCACGCGCGGTTGGGTTCGCCGCTGGTCTCGGGAGTCGACAGCAGGACGTTCCGCTCGGTGCGCCGGACGAGCAGCCGTCGGGCGAGCGCCTCGCCGAGGCCGTGACCCTGGACCCGGGGGTGAATGTGCAGCTCGGTCAGCTCGAAGTAGCTGTTCATCAGCCGGGCGATCTCCTCGGTCGGCAAGCCGCCGCGCTGCAGGCCCAGGACGACCTGCTGCTGCCACCACTGTCCCGGCGCCCCCGGGTAGCCGTAGGCGACACCCAGCAGCGGGGCGTCGCTCAATTCCTCGGCCGACGGCGCGGCGCCGCCCTCGGGGAGGTCGGCTTCGACGACGCCGGCCCCCTGCCAGCCGGGACGGCGGATGTGCTCGAGCCACATGGCGGCGCGCTGGTTCTCGGTGCCCCGTGGGTAGCGCATCGCGTCCACGTACACGCCCAGGGCGTCGCCGAGCCGGCGCTCCATGTCGTTGGGTGGGAGATCGATGAGGAATATCGCCAACGTGCGGTGTCCTCCTCGGTGATCCTGCCCGGGCGCGCCCGCGCCTTTTGGGCCCGCGCGCTCCCGCAATTATCGGACCCGGCCGGGACCGCTCGGCGGGCGGTCGCGGGAAGGGGCCGAAGCGGGCCGCCCCGCTTGCCGGGGCGCGGAGCCGTTCGCGGGCGCGGCCGTGGCGGGGGGAGCGACCGGGCAGACCGGATAGAATCGCCGCCGAACCAGTGGTAAGGCGCAGATCCACCTCGTATCATTGGATTTAGTTGCCTACAACAACGGGCATCTGCGTGCGATCAATGGTCACGCGCCACAGCTGCCGGCAAGGAGGGACGAATGCCACTCTCCGATCATGAGCAGAGGATGCTCGATCAGATCGAGAGCGCTCTCTACGCCGAGGATCCCAAGTTCGCGTCCAGCGTCCGGGGCGGCGGCTTCCGGGCGCCGAGTGCGCGCCGGCGCCTGCAGGGTGCGGGGTTGTTTGTCGTCGGCCTGGCAATGCTGGTCTGCGGTGTGGCGTTCAGGGCCACCATGATCGCCGGTTTTCCGGTGCTGAGCGTCGTCGGGTTCATCGTGATGTTCGGGGGCGTGGTGTACGCCATCACCGGCCCGCGGTTGTCGGGACGTCCGGGGCACTCCGGGCCCGCGGCCGGATCGCAGCGGCAGCGCCGCGCCAAGGGTGGCGGTGGCTCCTTCACCAGCCGAATGGAGGATAGGTTCCGCCGCCGCTTCGACGACTAGCGCTTCGTGAGGAAGGCCGGCACCGAAAGGTGCCGGCCTTTTCTTGTGCGCGGGGTGCTTAGCCCTGCCGCGCCGAGCCTGCGGTGAGGGCGCCGATCCCCCTCGCACGGGCGCCGTGGGTGCAGGTTCGCCGCCATGGTTTCAGGCTCGCCGGCGGCAGGGGTCCGGCGAGTCGCTTCCGAGGCCCAATCGAGGCCGAATCGAGCCCCGGCGCCGGGTCGTTCCCCCACCACGCCCCACCGATCACCCTCGGCCGGCTTTTCCGCCGTTTACGTGCGGTTTTGTGCCGCACGACGCGGTGCGCCGCCGGGGGCTGAGAACGCTCGAACGGGGGCGACATGGCGACCGGTGGGAGGCGACCGCGAAAAGTCCGCCACGACGCCGTTTGAATGGGGCGAAGTGGGGGATTGTGGGGTATGGTGGCCGAAGCGTTTGGGTGACGAAGTGCCGCATAGGGCGGGAGGTGAGCCTGGTGTTTCTCGGCACTTACACGCCCAGGCTCGACGACAAGGGGCGACTGACGTTGCCCGCCAAGTTCCGTGACGCGCTGGCAGGGGGGTTGATGGTCACCAAGAGCCAAGACCACAGCCTCGCCGTCTATCCGCGGACGGAGTTCGAGCAGCTGGCGCGCCGGGCCAGCAAGACCTCGCGCAGCAACCCCGAAGCCCGGGCGTTCCTGCGCAACCTCGCCGCCGGCACCGACGAGCAACACCCCGACGCCCAGGGCCGAATCACCCTGTCGGCCGACCACCGCCGCTACGCGAACCTGTCCAAGGACTGCGTGGTGATCGGGGCGGTCGACTACCTCGAGATCTGGGATGCCCAGGCCTGGCAGCACTACCAAGAGACCCACGAAGAGAACTTCTCCGCGGCCAGCGATGAAGCACTCGGCGACATCATCTGAGGCGCGTGCCCGTGCATCGTGGCCTCTGCCCGAACCGACCCTGGCGTACTTCCCCAACGCCAGGTTCGTGCCTTCGGACAGGGACCCGGATGCAGGGGCGCCGACCCTCCGGCCCGCCGCAGCGCCAGGCGCGGCTCGCCCGACCCGGGGAGGTGTTGCGGTGGTTGAGGATTCGGACGACTTCGGGCACGTGCCCGTTTTGCTGGACCGCTGCGTGGAACTCCTCACCCCGGCGCTCCGCCGCCGGCACTCCGACGGGTCGGGGGCGGTGCTCGTCGACGCGACCGTCGGCGCGGGCGGGCACGCCGAAAGATTCCTCACCGAGTTGCCGGGCCTGCGCCTGATCGGGCTCGACCGTGACCCCGGCGCCCTGGACATCGCCGGGGCCCGGCTGGCGCGGTTCTCCGACCGCGTCACGCTGGTGCACACCCGCTACGACGGCATCGCCGGCGCGCTCACCGAATCCGGTTGCGCCGCCGACGAATCCGTCGACGGAATCCTGTTCGACCTCGGTGTGTCCTCGATGCAGCTCGACCGTCCCGAGCGGGGCTTCGCCTATGCGCAGGACGCGCCGCTGGACATGCGGATGGACCCGTCGTCGCCCCTGACCGCGGCCGACATCCTCAACACCTACGACCAGGCGGACCTGGCCGAAATCCTGCACCGCTACGGCGAGGAACGGTTCGCTCGCCGCATCGCCGCGCAGATCGTGCGCCAGCGCGCCCGCACCCCGTTCACCTCGACCGCCCAGCTGGTAGAGCTGCTCTACCAAGCGATCCCGGCGCCGGCCCGGCGCACCGGCGGGCATCCGGCCAAGCGCACCTTCCAGGCGTTGCGGGTCGCCGTCAACGACGAACTCGACACGTTGCGGCGCGCGCTGCCCGCGGCCCTGGACGCCTTGGACGTCGCCGGGCGCATCGTCGTGCTCGCCTACCAATCGCTGGAAGACCGGATCGTCAAGCGGGTTTTCGCCGACGCGGTCGCCTCGCGCACGCCGGTGGACCTCCCGGTCGAGCTGCCCGGCCATGAGCCGCTGTTCCGCTCCTTGACGCACGGCGCCGAACGGGCCGACGCCGCCGAGATCGAACGCAATCCCCGCAGCGCCGCCGTGCGACTGCGGGCCCTGCAACGGATTGGGAGAGGCGAGGCATGAAGACAGCGCCTGGTCAGAAGGCCGAGACGCCGAAACGCCGCCGCGGCGGAGGCGACGGTGCCGCCCGAAAGGGCGGCCGCACCAAGGCCGATCAAGCGTCGTCCCGCCGCAGCCGGCCCGCGCGGGAGGCGACCACCCGCGAGCCCCGGGCCCCGAGGTCGGGTCCCCAGACCAGCCCGATCGCCCGTCCGGTCGAGCGGCCGACGCGGGCCAAGAGCACGAATCAGGCCAAGGCGCGGGCGAAGGCCCGGAAAGCCAAGGCCCCCAAGGCGGTTCGCCCCCGGCTCAGCGAGCGTCTGGCCATCCGGCTGGCGTCGATCGACCTGCACCCCCGGACCCTGGCGAGCAAAGTTCCGTTCGTCGTGCTGGTGATCGGTGCGCTCGGGCTCGGGCTGGGGCTGACGCTGTGGTTGTCCACCGCATCGGCCGAACGGTCCTATCAGCTGAGCCACGCGCGCGAGAAGACCCGCATGCTGCAACAGCAGAAGGAAGCGCTGGAACGCGATGTGCACGAGGCGGAGTCGGCGCCGGCGCTGGCCGAAGCGGCGCGCAAGCAGGGGATGATTCCCTCCCGCGACACCGCTCATCTGGTTCAGGACCCGTCGGGTAGCTGGGTCGTCGTCGGCACGCCCAAGCCCGCCGACGGGGTTCCGCCGCCGCCGCTGAACAGCAAGATCCCCGACGCCGGTCCGCCACCGCCGCCGGTGAGCAGTTCGTGCCGCTCGCCCCGTCGGCGCCGGGCGCTGCCCGATGAGGCGCGCAGAATCCCGTCGATCGCCGTCAGCGCGCTCGGCCCGCGGCCCTCGCAACGCGCAGCAGACCGAGGGGCGGCGCACGAGGCTGCGCAATCCACGGCAGGGCGAACCGGCCGGCGACGTCCGGCAGCCCAAGGTGTCCCGTAAGGCCAAGAAGGCCGCGGAGCCTCGCGCCGAGGCGGCGCAGGTCGGCCATTCGGCGCGGGAGCGCCGCACGCGGCAGATCGTCGAGGCGAGCACACGCGGCGCGTCGTTCGTCTTCCGGCACCGCGCCGGCAACGCGGCGATCCTGGTGCTGATCGTGGTGGCCGCGGTCCAGCTGTTCGTCCTGCAGGTCACCGACGCGCCCACGCTGCGCGCCCAGGCCGCCAGCCAGCTCAAGGTCACCGACGTGGAGAAGGCGGTCCGCGGCAGCATCGTCGACCGCAACAACGACCAGCTCGCGTTCACCACCGAGTCCCGGGCGCTGACCTTCCAGCCCAAGCGGATCCGAAAGCAGTTGGAGGAAGCCAGGACCAAGAACTCCGCGGCGCCGGATCCGCAGGAGCGGCTGCGCGACATCGCCAAGGAGGTGTCGACGCGGCTGGGCAACAAGCCCGATTTCGCGACCGTCCTCAAGAAGCTGCAAAGCGACGAGACCTTCGTCTACCTTGCTCGCGCCGTCGACCCCGCCGTCGCCAGCGCGATCTCCGAGAAGTGCCCCGAGGTCGGTTCGGAACGGCAGGATCTGCGCCAGTATCCCGGCGGGTCGCTGGCCGCCAACATCATCGGCGGCATCGACTGGGACGGCCACGGGCTGCTCGGGCTGGAGGATTCGATGGACTCCGTGCTCTCGGGCACCGACGGCTCGGTCACCTACGACCGTGGCTCCGACGGCGTCGTCATCCCGGGCAGCTACCGTAACCGGCACCGGGCGGTTAACGGGTCCACGGTCCAGCTGACCATCGACAACGACATCCAGTTCTACGTGCAGCAGCAGGTGCAGCAGGCCAAGAACGTCTCCGGGGCGCACGACGTGTCGGCCGTGGTGCTGGACGCGAAGACCGGTGAGGTGCTGGCCATGGCCAACGACAACACCTTTGACCCCTCGCAGGACATCGGGCGCCAGGGCGACAGGCAGTTGGGCAACCTGGCGGTGTCCTCGCCCTTCGAGCCGGGCTCGGTGAACAAGGTGATCACCGCGTCGTCGGTGATCGAGTACGGCCTGTCCAATCCCGACGAGGTGCTGCAGGTGCCGGGCTCGCTGCAGATGGGCGGCGTCTCGATCCACGACGCGTGGGACCACGGCGTGATGCCCTACACCACCACCGGAATCTTCGGTAAGTCGTCCAACGTCGGCACGCTGATGCTGGCGCAGCGCGTCGGGCCGGAACGCTTCTACGACATGGTCCGCAGGTTCGGGCTGGGCCAGCGCACCAACGTCGGGCTGCCCGGCGAGAGCGCCGGCCTGGTGCCGCCCATCGACCAGTGGTCGGGCAGCACCTTCTCCAACCTGCCCATCGGGCAAGGTCTTTCGATGACCCTGCTGCAGATGACCGGCATGTACCAGGCCATCGCCAACGACGGGGTGCGGATTCCGCCGCGGATCATCAAGGCGACCGTCGCACCCGATGGCACCCGCACCGCCGAACCGCATCCCGACGGCGTGCGGGTGGTGTCGGCGCAGACGGCGCAGACCGTGCGCAACATGCTGCGCGCGGTCGTGCAGCGCGACCCGATGGGCTACCAGCAGGGCACCGGCCCGGCCGCCGGTGTGCCCGGCTACCAGATGGCCGGCAAGACCGGCACCGCGCAGCAGATCAACCCGGGCTGCGGCTGCTACTTCGACAACGTGTACTGGATCACCTTTGCCGGCATGGCCACCGTCGACAACCCGCGCTACGTCATCGGCATCATGATGGACAACCCGGAGCGCAACGCCGACGGCACCCCGGGCCACTCGGCGGCCCCGCTGTTCCACAACATCGCCGGCTGGCTGATGCAGCGCGAGAACGTGCCGCTGTCGCCCGATCCCGGGCCGCCGCTGACGCTGCAGGCCACCTGAAACACTCAGTTCAGGCGAGCGGCGGCGAAACTGCGGTTGCGCGTGTCGATTTCGTCCTGAGTGGCCGGGACCAGGCGGTCGCCCCCGGGAGCCGCCGTTGCCTGGGATCGGATGGCGTGCGGCCGCTGGTCGCGCTCGTATTGCTCCCATGCCCGCGCGAGGTCCCCCGGATGCTCCCGCAAGGCCTGGGCCAGAAACCAGGTACCCGTCAGTGCCAGGCTCGTCCCGCGCCCCGACAGGTTGGACGAGCAGTGTGCGGCGTCGCCGACGAGCACGATGCGGCCGCGATGCCATGCGGGCATGTCGATCTGGCTGACGGAGTCGAAGTAGAGCTCGGGGTCGCGGATCGCCGCGTCGACCAATTGGGGGCCCCGCCACTCGTCGTGACCGGCGAACGCGTCGGCCAGGATCCGCTTCTGGGCCGCGAGATCGTGGTAGTCGTAGTCGATCCACGGCGATCGAAACATGAAGACCGCCAGGGCTTTATCGTTATAGGCGGCGATGCCGGTCAGGTGGCCGGGAAAGTTGTACATCGGGTTGTTGCGTCCGTTCGGCGAGTAATCGGGCAGGGCGGCTAACGCGACGTAGAAGCCGAGATGGCGCAGGAACTGTTGCTCGGGCCCGAACGCGAAGCGGCGCACGGCCGAGTGCATGCCGTCGGCCCCGACCACCAGGTCGTAGCGCTCGCGGATACCCGAGGCGAAACGGACGTCGACCCCGCGGCCGTCGTCGTGAAGTCCGGCGATGGATTGCTCGAACCGCAGTTCCACCGACGGTCCGAGGTGGTTGTAGAGGATGGTGGTGAGGTCTTCGCGTGGGATTTCGATGTCGTCGGGTGAATCGTTGATCAGCTCGAAGGGCGGTTCGGCCACCACGGTCCCGGTCGCGTCGATGAACTGTATGCGTTCGCTCATGTCGACGCGGCGGTCGAGGATCTGTCCGAGGACGCCCATTTTCTCGGTGACTCCGATGGCGACGTCGCCGCGGATGTCGATCGGAGAGCCGTTGACCCGCAGATGGTTGGCGCGCTCCACGATGGTGACGTGGTGGCCATCGGCGCCGAGGTCGATCGCCGCGCTCAGGCCGGCGATTCCTGCACCAGAGACGAGAATGCGCATAAAATCCGCTCCCTTGGATTTAAGATACGTGATGTATCTTATGACCATAAGCACTGCCGATAGGAAACGCAATGTCTCTTAATGTGCCCGGCGCGCCGCAGCGTCGCAGGGGTGCTGCGTTGGAGGAGGCCTTGCTGGACGCCGCGTGGGCGGAGCTGACCGAGCGCGGCTATGACGACATGACGATCGACGCCGTTGCGGTGCGGGCGGGAACCAGTCGCGCGGTGCTGTACCGGCGCTGGCCCGGCAAGCAGGATCTGGTGCTTGCCGCACTGGCGCACGAGGTGGACAAAGACGTCGTCGTCATCCCCGACACGGGCAGCCTGCGCGATGACGTCGTCGAACTGCTCCGCCAGGCCAACAAGCTCAGAGTGGGGTTGGTGGCCGCGCTGATGACCCGGCTCGGCGGCTTCTACCAGCAGACCGGGCGCAGCCTGGCCGACCTTCGGGCGCTCATTCAGGGTGACCGCGACGCAGTGCTGGAGCAGATCATCCAGCGGGCCATCGACCGAGGCGAGATCGAGCCCGAACAGGTCACCGAGCGAATCGCGCGGGTGCCCGTGGAGTTGTTCCGCTACGAAATCCTGATGACGCTGCAACCGCTGTCCGACGACGCGATCGTGGAGATCGTCGACACCATCTTTCTGCCGCTGCTCGACTGGCGTAAGGGCCGGTAACGGCCCAGCGTGGCGCGGGAGCGCCGCGTCGGGCCGCCCTCCTAGGTAGGGTGTCATGGCCGATCATGGGGATGGCGCAGCGTCGTGAGGGAGGTGTGTGGGGTGTCGATGCCGACCGGATTGCGCCCTAGCGCCGGCGCTGGCGTGCGGCTGCCCGACCTGGCCGCGCAGGTGGGCGCGGTGCTGGCCGGCGTGGGTCCCGCCAGGACGGGGGTGGTCCCCGACGTCCGCGTCACCGGGGTGACGCTACGGGCCCAGGACGTGCGGCCCGGCGACCTCTTCGCCGCGCTGCCCGGCTCGTCGACGGCGTGTCGCTCGACGAGCTGGCCAGGCCCCGTTTCACGATGCACGCCGGCGGCGCCCACACCGAAATACGCCTCGGGGTGTACGGCGACCACCAGGTCACCAACGCGCTGTGCGCGGCCGCGGTCGCGCTGGAGTGCGGCGCGAGCGCCGGGCAGGTCGCTGCGGCGCTCGAGGCGGCCGGGCCGGTGTCGCGCCACCGCATGCACGTCGTCACCCGCGCCGACGGGGTCACGGTGATCGACGACGCCTACAACGCCAACCCCGACTCGATGCGGGCCGGCCTGCAGGCGCTGGCCTGGATCGCCCACGCGCCGCAACACGGCCAGGCCGCCGGCACGGGCGAAAAGCGCAGGAGCTGGGCGGTGCTCGGCGAGATGGCCGAGCTCGGCGACGACGCGATAGCCGAGCACGACCGCATCGGGCGGCTGGCCGTGCGCTTAGATGTCTCTCGACTGGTCGTCGTGGGAAGTGGGAGGTCAATGAGCGCCATGCACCACGGGGCCGTCATGGAGGGTTCGTGGGGTACCGAGCCGGTCAACGTGCCTGACGGCGAGGCCGCCCTGGCCCTGCTGCGCGCCGAACTGCGTCCCGGCGACGTGGTGCTGGTGAAGGCGTCGAACGCGGCCGGGCTCGGGGCGCTGGCCGAGGCCTTGCTCGCCGACAACGCCGCGGATAACGGGGCGGACAGCGGGGCCCGCCGGTGAGGCAGATCCTGATCGCCGTCGCCGTCGCGCTGACCGTGTCGATCCTGCTGACACCGGCGCTGATCCGGCTCTTCACCAAGCAGGGATTCGGCCACCACACCAGGGAGGACGGCCCGCCGAGCCACCACACCAAGCGGGGCACGCCGTCGATGGGCGGCGTGGCGATACTCGCCGGCATCTGGGCGGGCTACCTGGGCGCCCACCTCGCCGGGCTGGCGTTCGACGGCGAGGGGATCTCCGCGTCGGGCCTGCTGGTGCTCGGCCTGGCCACGATGCTCGGGGCCGTGGGCTTTCTGGACGACATGATCAAGATCCGCCGGTCACGCAATCTGGGGCTGAACAAGACGGCCAAGGCCCTCGGTCAGCTGTCCGCGGCGGTGCTGTTCGGGGTGCTGGTCCTGCAATTCCGCAACGCCGGCGGGTTGACCCCGGCCAGCCCGGATCTGTCCTACGTCCGCGAGATCGCCACCGTCGCGTTGGCGCCCGGGCTCTTCGTGCTGTTCTGCGTCGTCGTCGTCAGCGCCTGGTCGAACGCGGTCAACTTCACCGACGGCCTCGACGGTCTGGCCGCCGGAACGATGGCCATGGTCACCGGCGCCTACGTGCTGATCACGTTCTGGCAGTACCGCAACGCGTGCGTCACCGCGCCCGGCCTGGGCTGCTACAACGTGCGCGACCCGCTGGACCTGGCGATCGTCGCGGCGGCCACCGCCGGTGCCTGCATCGGCTTCCTGTGGTGGAACGCCGCGCCCGCCAAGATCTTCATGGGGGACACCGGCTCGCTGGCGCTGGGCGGCATCATCGCCGGGCTGTCGGTGACCAGCCGCACCGAGATCCTGGCCGTCGTGCTGGGCGCGCTGTTCGTCGCCGAGGTGTCCTCGGTCGTGCTGCAGATCCTGGCCTTCCGGACCACCGGGCGCCGGGTCTTCCGGATGGCCCCCTTCCATCATCATTTCGAACTGGCCGGCTGGGCCGAGACCACGGTGATCATCCGGTTCTGGCTGCTCACCGCGATCACCTGCGGCCTGGGCGTGGCCCTGTTCTACGGTGAGTGGCTGGCCGCGATCGGCGCGTGATGGGCGCATCCGAACACGTGGGAGCCCCCCTGGCGCCCGGGGCGCCGATCCTGGTGGCCGGCGGCGGCGTGACCGGCAGGGCGGTGCTGACCGCGCCTCGTTGCGCGAGATGCTGATTCCGCTGGTGCCCGCCGCGGTGATCGCGCTGGCGCTGATCGTGGCCCAGCCCGACCTCGGCCAGACGGTGTCGCTGGGCATCATCCTGCTGGCCCTGCTCTGGTACGCGGGGCTGCCGCTGCGGGTGTTCGCCACCTCGTTGCTGGCGGTCTTCATGGCCGGCGCGGCCCTGGCGATGTCCGCGGGTTACCGGTCCGACCGGGTGCGGTCCTGGATGAACCCCGAGAACGACCCCATGGACACCGGCTACCAGGCCCGGCAGGCCAAGTTCGCGCTGGCGCACGGCGGCATCTTCGGCGACGGCCTCGGCCAGGGCGTCGCCAAGTGGAACTACCTGCCCAACGCCCACAACGACTTCATCTTCGCGATCATCGGCGAGGAGCTCGGCTTCGTCGGGGCCTTCGGGCTGCTGGTGCTCTTCGGCTTGTTCGCCTACACCGGCATGCGGATCGCCCGCCGGTCGGCCGACCCGTTCCTGCGGCTGCTGACCGCCACCACCACCATGTGGGTGCTCGGCCAGGCGTTCATCAACATCGGCTACGTGATCGGCATCCTCCCGGTCACCGGCATCCAGCTGCCACTCATCTCCGCGGGTGGAACATCGACGGCCGCAACGCTTTTCATGATAGGGATCATGGCCAACGCGGCGCGTCACGAACCGGAGGCGGTGGCCGCGCTGCGGGCCGGGCGCGACGACAAGGTGAACCGGTTCCTGCGGCTGCCGCTGCCCGAACCCTACGTGCCGAGCCGGCTGGAATCGTTCCGGGACCGCAAGCGGGTCCGCCCTGGTGACGGCCACCCCGCGGCTGGCCCTGGCGGTGGTCACCGCCGACTGCGTCCCGGTCCTGCTGGCAGACGCGCGCGCGGGCGTGATCGCGGCGGTGCATGCCGGCCGCGTCGGCGCCCAGCGGGGAGTGGTGGCCCGCACGGTCGAGGCAATGCTGGCCCGCGGTGCGCACCCGGGCGACATCTCGGCGCTGCTGGGCCCCGCGGTGAGCGGGCGCAACTATCAGGTGCCCGCGGCGATGGCCGCCGAGGTGGAGGCGACGCTGCCCGGCAGCCGCACGACCACCGCCGCCGGCACCCCCGGGCTCGACCTGCGGTCCGGAATCGCTTGTCAGCTGAGGGATTTGGGCGTCAAATCCATCGACATCGACCCGCGCTGCACGGTGGCCGACCCGGCGCTGTTCAGCCATCGCCGGGACGCGCCGACGGGCCGGCTGGCCTCGCTGGTCTGGATGGAGTGAACGCGGTGGCGGGGGACATGCCGGGTGACCGCGAAGCGGCGTTGACCCGCGCGCTGGCCTCCGTGCGGTCCCGGCTGGCGGCGGCCGCGGAGGCGGCGGGCCGCAACGTCGCGGAGATCGAACTCCTGCCCGTCACCAAGTTCTTCCCGGCGACCGACGTCGCGATCCTGTCCCGGCTGGGGTGCCGCGCCGTCGGCGAATCGCGGGACCAGGAAGCGTCGGCCAAGGTCGCCGAGGTCGCGCGACTTGCGAAGGCCTCCGGGCAGGCCGGCCTCGCCGGGCTGCGCTGGCACATGGTCGGCCACATCCAGCGCAACAAGGCCCGCTCGGTGGCGCGCTGGGCGCACACCGCCCACTCGGTCGACAGCGTGCGGTTGGTGGGCGCGCTCGATCGTGGGGTGTCCGCGGCCCGCGCCGAGGGCCGCCGCGCCGAGCCGCTGCACGTCTATGTCGAGGTGAGCCTGGACGGCGACGCGTCGCGCGGCGGCGTCGACGTTTCCACTCCCAGGGCCGTCGACCAGGTCTGCGAGCAGGTGGCGGCCTCGAAGCACCTCGAACTGGTCGGGCTGATGGGCATCCCGCCGCTGGACTGGGATGCCGACGAGGCGTTCGCCCGGCTGCGGTCGGAGCATCGCCGGGTGCTCGAGTCGCACCCGGGGGCGGTCGGCCTTTCCGCCGGGATGACAAACGATTTCGAAATTGCCGTGAAACACGGTTCGACGTGTGTGCGTGTCGGTACCGCGCTCTTGGGCCCTCGGCCGCTACCGTCACCGTATTAAGTCACTGTAGTCACATCTTCATCACTGACAACACTCACCACGACAACAAAAACGGTCAGGGCTTAGAAGGGGTCAAACGCAATGAGCACACTGCACAAAGTCAAGGCCTATTTCGGTATGGCCCCGATGGATGACTATGACGACGAGTACTACGACGACCGCGCCCCCTCCCGCGGCTTCCCCCGCGCCCGCTTCGACGAGGGATACGGCCGCATGGAAGGCCGCTACGAGGGCCGCGACTACGACGACCGCGACCCCGACTACCCGCCGACCGGCGGTTACCGCGGCGGCTACGCCGACGACCCCCGCTACGGTCCGGTCCATCCCCGCGAGTTCGACCGGCCCGAGATGAGCCGGCCCCGCCTGGGATCGTGGCTGCGCAGCTCCACCCGCGGAGCGCTGGCGATGGATCCGCGCCGGATGGCGATGATGTTCGAGGAAGGCCACCCGCTCTCCAAGATCACCACGCTGCGGCCCAAGGACTACAGCGAGGCCCGCACCATCGGCGAGCGCTTCCGCGACGGCACCCCGGTCATCATGGACCTGGTCGCGATGGACAACGCCGATGCGAAACGGCTGGTGGACTTCGCGGCCGGCCTGGCGTTCGCGCTGCGCGGCTCCTTCGACAAGGTCGCCACCAAGGTGTTCCTCCTGTCGCCCGCCGACGTCGACGTGTCCCCGGAGGAGCGGCGCCGGATCGCCGAAACCGGCTTCTACGCCTACCAGTAACGCGCCGGCCCGGTCCGGACGCCGCCCGTGGCGTTGGTTCGGGCGGTCCGCAGGCAACCGGCGGCACTTGATGCGGCTCACATAACGTGTGTGCCGCCCGCCGGAATCGGTACGCTGGCGTCTGCCGCGCCAGGGGCGCGGCGCTTGACGTCTTTCTCAGTTAGGTCGGGTCTCGCAGTTGGTGCTGTTCTTCCAGATCCTTGGGTTTGCGCTGTTCGTCTTTTGGCTGCTGCTCATCGCGCGGGTCGTCGTCGAGTTCATTCGCTCGTTCAGCCGTGACTGGCACCCCACCGGCATCACCGTGGTGGTCCTGGAGATCATCATGTCCATCACCGATCCGCCGGTGAAGCTGCTGCGACGCCTGATTCCCCAGCTCACCATCGGGGCGGTCCGCTTCGACCTGTCCATCATGGTGCTGCTGCTGGTCGCGTTCATCGGAATGCAATTGGCGTTCGGCGCCGCGGCGTGACGCCCGGAGACGGTTCGGCCACACTTTAGCGTCGGTTTGGTCCGCGCGATTTCAAAATTCTAAGGATTGCGATTTTATTAGCCTCAGTGTTTGAAATCCGTTCTTAATTATTATCCGAATCAGCAACGTTCGCGGCTGGTGTGACAGGATGGACGGCAGTTGCACGACGGATAGCACTGCGTTCTACACTTTCGAGAACGTTCGACAGGAGCTTGAGGGGACGACACAATGCCGCTTACACCAGCCGACGTCCACAATGTGGCGTTCAGTAAGCCACCCATCGGCAAGCGGGGCTACAACGAGGACGAGGTCGACGCCTTCCTCGACCTGGTGGAGGCCGAGCTGACGCGGCTCATCGAGGAGAACTCCGATCTGCGGCAGCGGATCGAGGAGCTGGACCACGAGCTGGCCTCCGGCGGCGGTGGCGGGTCCGGGGTCTCCGCGGCGCCCACCCAGGCCATGCCCGTCGCCGAACCCGAGCCCCGGGCCGCGGCCCCGACGCCGGTTGCTGCGCCGGCCGCCGCCGAAGGGACCAACGAGGAGCAGGCCCTCAAGGCCGCCCGGGTCCTGACCCTGGCGCAGGACACCGCCGACCGGCTCACCAGCACGGCCCAGGCGGAATCGGAGAAGATGCTGGCAGATGCCCGCGCCAACGCCGACCAGATCCTGAGCGAGGCGCGGCACACCGCCGAAACCACGGTGACCGAGGCCCGGCAACGCGCCGACGCGATGCTCGCCGACGCCCAGACCCGCTCCGAGACCCAGCTGCGCCAGGCGCAGGAGAAGGCCGACGCCCTGCAGGCCGACGCCGAACGCAAACACTCCGAGATCATGGGCACCATCAATCAGCAGCGCACCGTGCTGGAGGGCCGTCTCGAGCAGCTCCGCACCTTCGAGCGCGAATACCGCACCCGGCTCAAGACGTATCTGGAGTCGCAGCTCGAGGAGCTGGGCCAGCGCGGCTCGGCGGCACCGGTCGACTCCAGTGCCGACGCGGGCGGATTCGACCAATTCAACCGGGGCAACAACTAAGTCCCACCGTGCCGGAACGCCGGGTCGGCATGCTGAACCGCTCCTGACCCGCTGGTCCCGCCTGTCGGCTGGAGGATGACCGATGCTCGTCATTGCGTTGGTGCTGGCCCTGATAGGGCTCGTCGCGCTGGTCTTCGCGGTCGTCACCAGCAACGAGCTGGTGGCGTGGGTCTGCATCGGCGCCAGCGTCCTGGGCGTGGTGCTGCTGATCATCGACGCGGTGCGCGAGCGCCAGCGACGCGACGCCGAAGAGGTGCCGCCCGCCGACGAGGCGGACGAGGCGCCCGGCGCGGACGCCGTGGATTACCCCGAGGACGCGCCGGAACCAGAGTCTTCCGAGTCTTCCGAATCGGCCGAGGCGGCCGGTGCCGCCGCGGATGGCGGCGCGGATGGCGGCGTGGACGAGCCGGCCAAGTAGCCGACCCACCGCGGTCAGGCCGTCGGCGACTCGAGCAGCCCGCGGACCTCGTCGTCGCTGACCTGGTGGAAATCGCGGTAAACCTGGCCGACGGCTTCGAATCCCGGCGGCATGCTCGCGCACACCACGTCGTCGGCCTCCCGGGCGAGGCTGCGGCAGGTTGAACGCGGCCCGACGGGGACCGCGACCACGACCGATCCGGCGCCCGCCGCGCGCACCGCCCGGACTGCGGCCAGCATGCTCGCACCGGTGGCGATGCCGTCGTCGACCAGGATCACCGTCTTGCCGCGCGGGTCGGCGCTCGGCCGGTCGCCGCGATACGCGCGCTCGCGCCGCGACAGCTCCGCCCTCTCGGCCACGATCACCTCGCGCACCTGCTCGTCGGTGACGCGCAGGCCGGAGACCACGTCGTCGTTCATCACGAGCGCGCCGCCGCTGGCCACCGCGCCCATCGCGAGCTCCGACCAGCCCGGCACCCCCAGCTTGCGGACCAGGAACACGTCCAGCGGGGCGTTCAGCGCCGCGGCCACCTCCCGCGCCACCGGCACGCCCCCGCGTGCGAGCCCGAAGACCAGCACGTCGTCCCGGTTGCGGTAGGCCTCCAGCTCTTCGGCCAGTGCGCGGCCGGCCTCGCGGCGGTCACGGAAACAGCGCCGCGAAGTTCGCCGATGGAAGCCGCTCGGTGGGTTCATCATGGGCTCGCACTCCACGCTAGTGCCGGTGAGGGGCCCGGCGAAGGGCCGAGTGGACGGCCCGAGACGCCGACGCTCTCGCGGCGGTCAGCGTACCCCGGTCTCGCCGGGGGAATCCTCCCCGGCGGGCGCGGAGGTCACGAGGTGCTCGAAGGTGCCGGTGATGTCCAGGATGCGGTCGAGGAATTGCGGCCGATGGTCGAGGTGCAGCGAAACGCCCGCCTGGCTGGTGCGGCGGTGCACGAGGAGCAACCCGGCCAGGCCCGCCGAGTCACAGAAGGTCAGCCCCGAGAGGTCCAGGCGAAGGCGCGCCGGCGCGGGGTGCCGATGCAGCACCTCGGCAACGGCGCCGACGAAGTCGGCGGTGGTCTGGTAATCCAGCGACCCGGCCAGGCAAAGGCGGGCCGACGGGGACGCCGACTCGATGCGGATTGCGAGCGTCATTTCAGGCCCCCCGCGGCGAGGGCGTCGGAGGCCGCGCGCAGCAGGCGCTGGCTTCGCGGAAAGTCCTTGAGCTGCAACGAAATCAGATCCAGCGCCGGATGCAGCGAGGCCGCCGGCACGCCGCGTGCGGTGAGGATGCCGGCGGTCCAGCCGATGAAATCGGTGAACAAATCGTCGTCGTCGACATAGAGGCCGATCGCCAGGAAGTCGACGATGTGGGCGATGTCCTCGGTGGTGTGCTGGCGCTGGGTTTCCGAGTAGGCGCGCATCGCCGGGAAACGGTCCTGCAACCCGGCCAGGGTCGCCTTCACCAGCTGCCCCGCGCTGCGGCTCACCATGGTGTATTCCTGGTCGACCAGGTGCGGCAGGTCGTCGACGGGCTGACGGTTGGTCGTGCGGTGCACGGCGGGGAAGCCCTCGGCCAGGCGCCGGGCGGCGGCGCGGGCATCGGGTGCCCAGGCGTCGGCACCGAGCCGGCGGGCGTAGCGGCCGTCGCGACCGAAGGCGGCGCCGCCCGCCAGGACGGGGAAACCGGCGGCCTGGCAGGCGGTGATGGCGGTGTGGGCGGTGGGCAGGCGGGTCGGGATCGAGCACGACAGCGCGACCACGTCGGGGCCGTGTTCGTGCAGGTGCGCGATGAGGTGCGGGGTGGGCACCTGCGCGCCGAGGAAGTCGAGCTCCCAGCCCCGCAGCCGCAGCACCTCGGCGAGCAGTCGCGCGGGCAGCGCATGCCACTCGCCGTCCACACACGCCACGGTGAGCCGGCCCGCAGGGGCGGCCGGGTGGCCGGCGGTGTGGTGGGCCAGCGCGGCGATCACGCGATCGTTGATCGCCGTGGCGGCGTGCTCGTGGGCGACGGTGATCCGGTTGGCGGCCCATTCGGCGCCGACCCTGTGCTGGACCGGGGCGATCACGTCGAGCAGCACATCTTCGACCGTCATGCCGGCGTCCAGCGCGGCGAACACGGTGGCGGCCGCCGCATACTCGTCGCGGTCGCTGAGCGCGCCCCACAGCCGCTCCCGGACCAGGCCGGGGGTGGCCTGACTCTCCGGGGCCTCAATGTTGTTGGTACTCAAGCGATGTACCTTCCCCTGGTGTGGCCGTCGACCGCGCTGAGGTGGGTGCGCCGCGGGGCGGTGATGGCGACCACGGCGATGTCGTCGTGGGCGCGTTGACCGACCCATTGTGTCGTCAGCATCAGGACGCGTTCGACCACCGCCTCGGCCGGCATCCCGGCGCATTGCGTCAGGGCGGACGCCAGCCGCTCCTCGCCGAAGAAGTCCTCGCCCAGCGGGCCGCCGCGGGCCTCGGTCACCCCGTCGGTGTACATCACGCACGTCTCGCCCGGCGCGAGCATGGTCTCGAAGGTGTGCACCTTGATTCGCGGGAAGGCGCCGACGAGCGTGCCCCGGGTGTCCGCCTCCTCGACGTGGCCGCCGTCGCGCAGGATCAGCGGCGCCGGGTGCCCGGCGCAGGTCAACCGCAGCAGCACCGCTCCGTCGCGGTAGGCGACGGAGGCCAGGACCAGGGTCGCGAAGCGCGCGTGCTCGGCGGACAGCATCGCCCGGTTGAGCAGGGTCAGGACGTCCTCGTGGTTGTCGGCCAGCGGTGTCAGCGCCTGCAGCGTGTTGCGGATCTTGCCGGTCATCACGGCGGCCTCGAGACCCTTGCCGCACACGTCACCCAGCACCACCAGCGTCTCGTCCTCGGGCGTCGCCGCCGGATGGAAGTCGTAGAAGTCGCCGCCGACGAGTTCGTAGTCCTTCGACGCCCGGTAACCGCCCGCGAATTCGATGCCGTGCAGGCCGTGCAAGGGCGGCGGCAGCAGGTCGCGCATCAGCGTTCGGGTGATGGCGGCCTGCTCCGCGTACAGCCGGGCGGCGGACAGGGCCGCCCCGGCCCGCGCGGCGAACAGTCGCGCGAACACCTCTTCGTCGTCGCTGAACACCGGCTGGTTGTCGTCCCGCAACAGCACCAGCGCTCCGGCCGAGACGCCGTGCCCGGGCAGCGAAACGATCATCACTGACCCGATGGGCTCGGTAAGCGTTTGCGGCATAAGCCAATTCGGCACCATCGCGGGGTCGATCCAGCCCGATGACACCGGCGGGAACCCGTGCAGCGCCTCGCTCAAGCCCGGTACCGTCGCCGGATCGGCGTCGACGCTGCACTGCTCCACCGCACCGGCCACACCGCTGGAGAAGACCGGTAGCCGGCGGCCGCGGCCCGCCGGCGCGACCATGACCGCCGCATCCGCCAGGTGGCGGGCGGCCATCTGGACGGTCGCTTCCCGGCAGCGGTCGACGTTCAGCGAGGCGGTCAGCACCGACGACGCCTCGAGCAGAAACGCCGTGCGCTCCTGCTCCTTGGCCAGCGCCCGTTGCGCCTCCCGGAGCAACTGTCCGGTGTCCTCGACGAGCGACCACACCACCTCGCCGCCGGGAAGCACCGCGGCGTGGGCGTCGAATTTGCGCCCGCCGACGCTGCCGGAGACGACGAAGGCGTTCACACCGTCGGGCCCCGGGGTCGTGGAGACCAGCCGGTCGTGGGCTTCCGACAGCCAGGGCGCCGCCTGCTCGACCGGGGCGCCCAGCCGCATGTCGGGAAGCACCTCCTGGGCCGAAGCGCTCAGGGCGCGGACCTCGCCCGCCCGGCCCACAACCAGCGTCGGGCACGGCACAGCCGCCCACAACGCGTCGAGTTCGGTCTCGACGCCCGTCATGATTGGTTTCCCCACCCGGCTGATATCCCGAGTCTAACCATGCCGCGGACGGGGGCGCCGTCGCGGCCGACCGTGTCGCCGGACGTGTCCGAGGGGGGAGTTGTCCACCTGCGACACGAGTTGAGACCTTCCAACTCGGTCGTTGACGGAACGGCCGATGGCCATCGTCATGAGTTTGAGCTGCATATATTGCGTAAATGCGTCCTCTGGTCGACTATATATGTGTGAGTGAGATGACGGCTGTGGCAGGTGCGGAGATCCTGGGGGTTTCGGCGCGGCAGGTCGCGCGGCTTGCCCGTGCGGGGGAGTTGACGGTGACGCGGACGGTTGGCGGTGCGTTGTTGTTGGATGGTGCGTCGGTGCATCGGCTGGCAAACCAGGTCCGCCACAATGGGCGCCCATGGACGCCGGCCACGGCGTGGGCGGCACTCGCGTTGCTCTCCGGTGAGCGTGTGGATTGGCTGGACGCCTCGGCGTTGTCGCGGCTGCGGCATCGGCTGCGGGCTGGCGGCGCGTCGCAGTTGTGTTGGATGACGCGTCGCCGCGCGTCGGTGCTTCGGATGCGTGGGTGGGGCACCGATACCGGGCTGCTGGCCTCGGGAGTCAGTGCATTGCACGATGAGGCGATGTCGCAGCTGTTCGATCTCACGGCTGTCGATGGGCGAGTCGAGGGTTATGTTCGTGCTCGCGATTTGGCCGGCGTGGTCGGCGCGGCCGGGCTTATCGATGACGTGGGGGGTGACGTGATCGTGCGGGTGGTGCCTGAGGATGCCGGCTACGCGGTCGACCACATCGTGACGGCCGCGGTGGCGGTCGACTTGGCCGAGTCGCTGGACACCCGTGAGTCTGCTGCGGGGATCGGTGTCCTGGAGGATCTGCTCGACCGGTTTCGTTCCGGTGACACCGGCCGGCGCGTGTCGGGACGACGGGACCGATGAGTCCGCAGGCCGAGAATCGACCGCTCTGGCAGGTGGATGCCCCGGCCGGCGGATGGCCGTCGCCGTGGCCGCAGCTCGTCGAGATCGCCCACGCCGTCCCCTGCACGCAGTGGACGCTGGTGGGTGGATTGATGGTGCAGCTGCATGCGGTGCGGGCGGGGTTGCCGCTGACCCGCGCCACGCGTGATGTGGACATGATCCTGCACATCGAGACCGGAGCGGCGACATTTGGTGGTGTCCGGCGTGACTTGGAACGCCTCGGATATCGCCTGCGTGAACCCGTCGGCAGCGGGCCGGTACACCGTTTCGTCCGTGGTGCTGGCGACGGCGAGACGGTCGATGTCATGGTGGCCGATCGCCTTCCGCTCAAGCTTCATCCGAAGGTGTTGCAGCGGAAGGTGTTTGCCGTCCCGGGTGGGACTTCGGCGCTGCGCAAGACGGTCAACTGTGAGGTGACTGCCGGCGCGGGCGCCGTCACGCTCAGCATTCCTGACGTGCTGGGCGCGTTGGTGCTCAAAGGCGCTGCCTACCTGGATGACTCGCGTGATCGCGGTCGCCATCTCGATGACGCGGCAGTGCTGGCCTGCGCAGTGACCGATCCGGTTGGTGATCGCGCTCGGATGATTGGCAGCGACCGCAAACGTATCGCCGCGCTGTGGACGATGCTCAGTGATCTTGGCCATCGATCGTGGATAGCTACGGGGACAAACTCACGACGAGGGCACGCAGCACTGCGAGTCCTGAGCGGCGGCTGACAATCCTGGGTGTTATCAGTGCTTCGAGTGTCCTAGCTGTCGGGAGGAGCTCCTCCCGACAAATCGCTGAGTTGGTTGTATCGCGCAAGTACGCGCTCCAGCGCGGATTGGAGACGATCGCGATGTGCGGGCAGCGTAGGGATCACCCGGTGGAGTTCTCGGCCAACTTTCTTCAAGGCTTCGTGCATGGATAGAAGTACGTAGTTGGCGTGCACGCTGGTGGAGACGAGAGCGTCAGTCGCGGCTAGCGCATTGTCGATATCGTCAGTATGGAGTTGGCACACGATCATCAACGCGTCGAGGAGCACGCCGTTTTCGATTGACTCATTGGCTTCCCGCCATAGGAGTACGTGACGAAGGAGTTCCTCAAACTGCCCCGCCTCGTAGAGACGATTCGCGAGATTGTTCTGTATCGCACCGCCAGGATTCGCAGAGGGGTCACTGTCCGCGATGCCGGCGAGTTCGGTCCGCGCTCCGGCTAATAGCGGCGAATTGCGGTGCAGATCGGTGCGATTGAGGTAGCTGAGGGTCTCGGCGGCGATTACGTAGCCGAACCTGCGTTTCGACTCGTCCGCGCTGGCTGTAGCTTCGCGAACCGCGACCAGGAGTGGGTTCACGAGTGTGGAGACCATCTCCGGGGCTGCCTCGCCGATGGATAGATCGCCGATCATGTTGCTGAGAATCTTGGCTCGGATGAGTCGCGCATGTTGCTCATGCAGCCACGGCGCCAGGTCCTGTGTTGCGGCATGACCGAGTTCAAGTGCCTGCTGCAGCCTGCCACGACTCGCTGCGCACGTGCTGAGCTCGGCGCGCAGAAGTGCTTTTGCGTAGGTGAATACACGGAGACTCTGCCTCGACATCGATGATAACGGCTCGTTCTCCGCGATGAGCGCCAGAAGATCATCGGCGTGGACGCGAAGCTGTTCGACTGCGAAGAATTCGCCTTGGTCGCGCAACTTTCCCAGCCACCCGACAAGGAAGTACATGAATACGGTGCACTGGGACTCTAGATAGCCGTGGGGTACAGCGGCCAAGTATGACCGGCGGAGAATGTCGTGTACGAGGGGATGGACCGCAACCGTCTCACTGACGGGTGTGCGGTTACCTTCCCCGTCGTTCACAACTCGCTGAGCGATGGACTGCGTGCGCAACGCAGACAGAACTCCCCGACGAACAGCTTGATCTACCTCGGTTGGTACCGGGAGGTTCGCAAGATCGACGTAGACTGATTCGTCTGTCGCCTGCAGAACGAAGTTGAGTGGCAACAGTTCTGGTGCAAGCAGACAGCCGATCTCCACGACGGCCCGCGCCGACCTGCCGTACACCTGCCCGGTTCGCGTGCCTTTTGCCAAGCTGCGGGCGGCATGCTGGATAGCTGCAAACGCCGTCGACGGGAAGCCGGGCGGTATCGATGCATCGTCGGCGAGCGCTTCCAAATCGCTGAAGTACTGCAAAGCCAACTCGTCGAGTTGACCCTCAGTGTTCTTGAAGTAGATCGCAGACATGCTCACAGCCAAGGGCACCAGACCCAAACGGACAACAATCTCGCGGATCGAATCGCGGGCACGGTCGAGATCTGCGGGCCCGATATCCGCATACGCTGCAAAGCAATCGATGGCTTCATCTTCGGTGAACTCAGCCACTTCGATAACCGGAGCAGTTGGCCACCAGTTGAGACTGTTATTGGATGCGACGATAATCGAGCCGTAACCTCGCGACGGGATGTATTCCTCGATATCTGTGCGGTTTTGGAGTCCATCGAAGATGAGCAACCAAGGGCCCGGGTGGCGGCCGAGGATGCCGGCGAACACCGGCCCGATTGTCGTGCCACCTGGGACGGTCTCGTTCAACTGCTCAATCAGATTGCGGATCTGCGGTTCGATGAAGTCAACGTCGCGACAGTCGACCCAACATATGAACGCGTACGAGATGGCTTCAATATGGCAATAGTCCGATGCAAGAACGGTTTTCCCGTTTCCTGTCCGGCCCGCTAACACCACGCGAGAAGGAGTCGACACTTCCTTCGTAAGGTCGAGATGGCTTTGAATCTCATTGAGGTAGCCCAGCCTGGGAACGGTCGACAGATAGTTGGGGATGTTGGTAATCGGTAAGCCCCAATCAAATCCGCCGGCGACTTGCGCGATCGCTGCGTCCGGCATGACGAGCTTGTCGAGGAGATCGAGGGCGGAAATTCTGCTTGGTTCTGTCCCCGCCGCAGCGCTGAAGATGAAGTCGACAAGGATCGAGACCAGCAGCTGGCAGGTGACGGTGCCTGGCGAGCGTCCACGCTCCACGCGGAAACCTTTGATCAACTCCGTGATTGAGTCGAACAACTCAGCCGTGCTTCGCGAGTCGAAGATGATGCGCGGTTCCGCAGCTCCAACAGGTGCCTGCGGGCCCGACGGCCAGGTGTACTCCGTCCGGCTCGCATAGGTCGTTTGCTCTATCGCCGCGTCGGCCAGGACGGGCGAGAGGGGCTTGTTCGTGAGCAGAATTCTCTCTTCAGCGGGGTGGATCACAAGTCGGTCGAAGACTTCTCCCGCAGCAGCCGGTTGCAGTGGGTGATCATCGGGCTCAGAGGACGACTTCACCTGCACGTTGTGCGATGGCTCGTCGTCGATCTCGACCGCGAAGTCGACTACATCGTCGTCTTTGCCATCGTCCTTCCTATGCAGCGGCTCGATCACCAGCGTCGTGTGCGGTATCAGAGCGAGGTTATTTCGAAGGAAGCCCAAGACGTATTCGGCCGTTACGAGGTACTGGTACCTGAGACCGAAGGCTGCGATACCACCGCCGCCCAACGCGACCATTCTGCTCCCCGTCGTTGTCAGGTACTTGGTCGCCAGACTATCCACCACAGTCCGGCTGAACCTTTACGTCCGCCAGTGTCACCAGGACGCGGCGCATTGAATCGCGGTGAGTCCGGAGACATGTCGAAGCAATTCACGGTCCTCTTGAATCCGTTACTAATCGGCAGGTCTGATCGCCTGCGACCTCGGTGGTCGCAGTGGTGAGTTCTTCGCGGCGGTGCTTTCGCCGCCGGCGTTAGTTGTGGGGGTCCGTGTCGGTGTCGAGTGGACGTAAGCAACCACGAAAAATCCGCTCCGATGCAGTTCGGAGCTGATTTACGGACACTGCCAGCTAACAAGATTGTGTCCGAGGGGGACTTGGCCATCTGCGACACGGGTCGAGACCTTTCAACTGAGTCTGACCTGACCAGTCGAGTTTGCGACGTGAGTCATCGGGCGTGCAGTGGATGCAAGCGTAGCGATCTCTCGTGCTGTTGCAGAGGGGGCGCACCGCTGCCACAACCGTGAGCATGGGCGTAGCTTCCCGAATCAGGGCGCCGACGCCGGTCCTTGATCAGACAAACGGACTTCAGATCGTCCTCGGGAAGGTCCGCCCGTTCCGCCTCGCCGAGGCTCATCTACAGACCTCTAATCATTGCTCAGCATCAGTAATCACTGCTCAGCATCAGGCGGTCTGACGGGTCACGTCGGGTCGGTTCGGGGTCGAAAAGATCAGGAGGTGGGGCCACATCCGTTTACGGACATAGACATGTCGGCTCGGTGAGCTACGAAGAATCATGCATTTGACATGAATTATCTCTGTTGCTAGGAACAGATTATCGCGACCAGCCAGATCACACTCGGAGCGCAAAGCCAGTGTCGAAAAGTGCAAACTATGTCGGGAGCTCGACAAAGATGGTGACGATTCCGATGTGCTACGTGACCCCGGAGGCTTCGCCGCGCCCACACGCCAGCCCAGACAGAGGCTTCTGCGGTGCGGGCAGGAGGTTGTGAAGTGGTTGACGACTTCGATGACGCCGCTGTGGTGGCTGGCACGGCGCAGCGGGTCGGTCGGTTCCGGTTTTTCCTTGATGGCCAGCGCTGGGAGTGGTCAAAGGCGGTTGCCCGGATGCATGGCTATGAGCCGAGAACGGTGACACCGACCACCGAGCTGCTCCTGCTGCACAAACATCCCGACGATCGCCAGCAAGTCACGGCTGTTTTGGATCGGGTGCTGCAGGGGGAGCCCTTTAACAGTCGGCACCGCATCATTGACACGGCCGGGCATACCCGCTTTGTGGTCGTGGTGGGTGACAGCATGGTCGACGAGTCGGGTTCGGTCATCGGCACTTCGGGGTTTTACCTGGATGTCACCACGGGCGATTCGGGAGGACATCACCACGACGATCTCGGAGACGGCGGTTGCGCGGGGGCAGATTAATCAGGCCCACACAGGTGTTCATCGTCGCCTACGGCGCTCGGGCCGCGCGCCTTCGATATCTTGGTGGCTGTTCCCAGGCGACCAACATCAAATTTCGACAATGGCGTGACCCTGCCCGATCGACTGGCCCGAGTCGATCACGCACTGTTCAGCATCGACTTGCACCACCTGCGGCCCGTCCGACGCCTGCAGGGCCGTTCGACGTAGCCAGGTTCTCGGGAGACGACCGCCTACCGGCCCAGGCCGTGCTTTCAGCGCAAACCTGCCCTTACAGCTTGTGGAAGTTTTCCGCTTGTGTTATCAGAAATATATGTCTGCAGCCATCGATCGTTATCCCTGATCGGGAGGTGGAGTCCCAACACCGCAGTAACGGTGAACTGGCGTCGGCAGCGACGGCCTGGGCCGAAGATCTGCCCGCGGCGGCTCGCGCGGCAACAGAGGCTTTTGTTTATTTGATGCGCCAATACCGGGTGCGCCCCTATGACATCGCCACGACTTGTAGTTCACGATTCGCGGATCGCGACGCGCCGCCCGCAGGGCGCTCTCACTTTGAGATCGTGTGCCATTTCGACGTGGCGGCACCATTTTGGCCCTTGACCGCCGACGCCGATCAGGTCTGCGGTTACGCCATTAGCTCCGATGGGCACTGCATCCGGTATGAGCGAACGTCCTTCTCAATAAGCCCGTATGCCTTCGGGTTTATTGAGCAGCGGGCTGAATTCGCCCCCGGCTGCCGAGAAGTGATCCGCCGCGCGACAGCAAGCAACCCTGCCTTCGTGTGCAAGGTGCTGCCTGCCCGCTCCGCTGTTCATGTTATCGCGAAGTATCTGATTGATGCAGCAGTGACACTAATCGAACGCCGCGGGCCCTTGGCGGTCGAGTAAATTATCGGGTGGGGTGCAGTGGGGCCAATGACCAGGCCGATTGGGTCGAGATGTGATCGGACAGCCTTACTTGCCGTCAACTTCTTTATGGCCGACATGTCGGCCGGCATGGGCCCGTTTTTGGTGTGGTGTTGCAGAGTCGTGGTTGGGGCACCGCCGCTACCGGTATGGTGGTCACCCTGGGTGCCATTGTTGGCATGGTCGCGGTCGCACCGGCGGGAGCGCTGGTTGATGCGACCACGCGCAAGCGGGCCTGTGTCGTCGCCGTCGGCGCGTGCACGGTGACGGCCTCTGCGCTGATCCTCTCGGCGCGACAGTTTTGGGTCATCGGTGCTGCGCAGGCCGCCATGTGTATTGCTGGGGTGACGATGGTGGCGTCCGGAATCCGGTGTAAATGAGGCCGATGAAGGTTCTGGCTTCGGTGGTTGATGTGACGCCGTGGCGCTGGCGGTTTCGGTGGTGTTGTTTGGGCAGTCCTGGTTGTGCTGGGGTCGCAGTTGGCGGGGTGGTTGCAGCAGGCTGCGGCGTAGGTCTTGCAGTTGACGCAGCCCCGCGGGGGTCATGGCGAGGCCGCGCCAGCCGCGGGAGGCGCGGTCGAGGACAGCCCAGGCGATGCTGATGCAGCTGGTTTCTCCGGGGAAGCGGCCGATTACCTTTGCGCGGCGCCGTGTTTCACCGAAGGTGCGTTCGATGAAGTTCGAGTGGCGGATGCGGTGATGGTGTTCGGCCGGGAACCTCAGATAGGCGGTCAGGCCTTCGCGATCGGTCAGCACGATCTTCATCGCCGCCGGATACGTGGTGCCGTAACGCTCGGCGAACGCGGTCAGCCGGGCGTCGACGAGCTCGACCAGGCGCGGACCGGGCCCGGTGTTGACCTCGGCGGTGTCAAAGCAGGCCCAGTAGCCGTCGCGGATCTCGGCCTGCATCCCGGCGGGGATCTTGACCAGAATATTGCGTAGCCGGTGGATGAGGCAGCGTTGCCGCAGCGCGGCCGGCAAGACCTGCTCGATCGCGGCAATCAGGCCGGCCGCGCCGTCGGAGATGACCAGCAGCGGGCACCCCAAGCCCCTGTCGCGCAGGTCGGTCAAGAAATCGGCCCAGGCGTCGGTCGACTCGCCGGCACCAGGGGCCAGGCCGACGAAGACGGGTTTGCCGTCGGTGGTGATGCCCCAGCCGGCCAAGACCGGCTCGGCCGGCGAGCCAGGATGTATCCGGAAGAACGACGCATCCAAGAACAGGTAGTCCAGCACCACCTCGTCGAGCCTCCGCGCCGCCCAGCTGTCGTACTCGGTCTTGATCGCCTGGCATACCTCGACACCGTTGATTTCGAGATCGCGGCCTGATCACCGAGCGCGTCGGCCAGGGTGGCCTCCACATCGCGCACCGACAACCCCCGCACGAATGAGGCGATCACCAGCGACTCCAGTGCGTTGGTCTTGGTGACGTGCTTGCCGAACAATCGCGAAGCGAACGCGGTGGTCGTGTCACGCAGCTTAGGCCGCTCCAAAGTGACCGGGCCGGCGGTGGTCTTGACCGTCACCGGCTGATAGCCGTTGCGTGACCCGGGCTGGGCATCCGGTGCCGCGGCGGCGCGCTGGCAGCGCTCCCGGCCCAGGAACTCGGTCACCTCGGCCTCCAGCGCGGCCTGCATCAGCAACTGCGCGCCGAGGCGGGCCACCTCCTCCAAGATGTCGGGCAGCTCACGATCGGAGGCGAACAGCTCGTCGATCTTGGCGCGAACACGATCGGTCGGTGATACTCGTGCAGGCACGGGCGTAGGTCCTTTCACTTCGATGACTTGGCGGTCTCGAAGCAGAACCTACGCCCGGCCCCCTTTTACACCGGCTTTCGGACGCGACCTCGCCCCGACAGTGATTGGCATCACCCTTGGTGTGGTGGGCCAGGCCGGGTTCACCGGCCAGAACGGTCGCGACCAGGCCTGGAATCACGCTGGCAATATGGCCGGTGCTGCGCTGTCGGGGCTGCTGGGCTGGCAGTTCGGGTACCCCGCGGTGTTTTGGTTGGCGGCGGCCGGCCACAGGCAGGTCGGTCAATGGCCGCGTCACGGTGTCGCGATACCTGCCGTCGCGCCCACAGTCCGGACAACGCGGATTCCTCACCACGGGGGTGCAGAAGATCGTGGTCTGGGTGTCGTCGACGGCGGCGTCGGTGATCGTCACCCCCAACTCGATCGTGCGCATGATCGTGTCGGCAACAACAGAGCGCGGGCAGGCATTGGCCTCGCGCAACGGGTCCCCTCGGTGGTGTTGGTGGAGCTTGGTGTAGGAACCCGCATCGTCACCCACCGAGGGCCCGCCTCAGCTCACCGACACGACACCCTTCCCCAGCGTTCCGCTAACCACCGGTGCACGCTCGATCACGAAGAGCCGGTTTGGCCGCGGCGCCAGCTCGTGAGTGGTGCTGGCTAACGCTGATTCGTCTCGCGATCGGTGGTGATCGCGCTCGGCTTTTAGGCACTCAGCAACGGGCCTCGTTGCGGCCGTCGTCGTGTGTGTGGCGGGCGGGGTGTCGGTGACGGTTGGGGTGTGTGGCGGGCGCGTGCACAGCGGGCCATAATTAGCACTCAAGGAATCGAAGTGCTAACGCTTGTGGATGTTGGGAAAGGAGGAAATCCGAGTGCGCAGCATCGATTTCGTGCAGGGTGTGTCGACGCATTCTCGGCCCGATGGTCGGGCCCGGCGGTTGCGGATTGTGCAGGTGGCGCCGCCGTATTTCGACGTTCCGCCGAAGGGCTATGGGGGTGTGGAGGCGGTGCTTGCTGATCTTGTGGATGCTTTGGTTGCTCGTGGGCATGAGGTGACGGTGTTGGGGGCTGGTGAGTCGGGCACGGCGGCGCGGTTTGTGTCGTTGTGGGATCGCACGATTCCGGATCGGCTTGGTGAGCCCTATCCGGAGGTCATGCATGCATTGAAGGTTCGTAACGCCGTCGCGGACCTCGCGGCGGATCAGGGCGTCGATATCGTGCACGATCACACCTTTGCCGGTGTGCTCAACGTGCCCGTCTACCGGGGGCTGGGCTTGACGACGGTGGTGACGGTGCACGGCCCCATTGATGCCGATCTGTACCCGTACTATCGCGGATTGGGTGCAGACGTGGCGTTGGTGGCGATCAGCGATCGCCAGCGCGAATTGGCCCCGGACCTGAATTGGGTTGGGCGCGTGCATAACGCGCTGGAGGTCGAGCAGTGGCCGTTTGAAACCGACAAGGGCGACTATGCGTTGTTCTTGGGCCGTTTCGCCCCGTATAAGGGTGCGCACCTGGCCGTGCAGGCCGCCCACGAGGCGGGCGTGCCGCTGGTGTTGGCGGGCAAGTGCTCGGAAGCGTCGGAGAAGGCCTACTTCGATCAGCGGGTGCGTCCGCTGCTGACCGGCAGCGATCACGTGTTCGGTGAGGCTGACGCGGTCAGCAAGCGCAAGCTGCTCGCCGGTGCGCGGTGTTTACTGTTTCCGGTTCAGTGGGAGGAACCGTTTGGGATCGTGATGATCGAGGCGATGGCCTGTGGCACGCCAGTGGTGGCGTTGCGCGGCGGAGCGGTGGCTGAGGTTCTCATCGATGGAGTCACCGGTGTGATTTGTGAGCAGCCGGCTGAGCTGCCGGCCGCGATCGAGCGGGCGGGCAGTCTTGACCCGCACGCGTGTCGTCGGCATGTCGCGGCGAACTTCGATGTGGCGCAGTTGGGTTCGGGCTACGAGCGGATCTATCGCCGGCTGCTGTACGGCGAAGAGATTACTCGGGCGGCGAGCAACCCGATATCCCGGCGGCGTGAGTCGACGGATGAGATGGTCACCGCATGAGTGACGCGCCCGCGGCGTTCAACACCAGTGCGCCGGCGCGTCTGGGGGCCGGCGCTGACACCGTCACCCTGGTGGAGGGGTCGACGTTTTGCCTGTCCGATTGTCTCGGCGACGTGGTCGCGGGCCGCGCGCATGGGTTGTTCTTCCGCGACGCGCGGGTGTTGTCTCGGTGGGAGCTTCGGGTCGACGGCCAGCCGCCCGAACCGCTGTCGGTGCAGCCGTCGGCGGGGTTTGCCGCGCAATTCGTGTTGCGCCGCGCCCCGCGCGGCGGCCAGGCCGACAGCACACTTCTGCTGGTTCGGGAGCGGCTGGTGGCCGACGGGTTGCGCGAGACCATCTCGGTGGAAAACCTCGACCACGAACCCACCGTGGTGGTGTTGCAGTTGCACGTCGACGCCGATTTCGCGGACCTATTCGCCGTCAAGGAGGGCCGCGCGGCGCGCGGTGGCGCCGAGGTGGCCGCCATCGACGGTGAACTGGTGCTGTTGGAGTGGGGCGATCGGGTCCGCGGCCTGCGGGTGACCGCCTCGGGGGAGCCGGTGGTGGCACCGGGGTGGCTGACCTGGCGGGTGGTGGTGGCTGCCGGCCAGCGCTGGCACACCGAGATCCTCGCCGAGCCGACGTGGGCCAACAACACCGTGCGAACCCGATTCCGTCGCGGCGAGAACCTGCAGTCCAGTGCCCCGGCGCGCAAACTGGAGGCCTGGCGGCACACCGCGACCACCGTGGAGGCGGGTCATCGCGTGCTCACCGAGGTGCTGCGGCAAACCGAAAGCGACCTGGGCGCGCTGCTGATGCATGACGAGAGCGGTCAGGGTCGTTCGTTCGTGGCCGCCGGAGCGCCCTGGTTCATGACGTTGTTCGGCCGCGACAGCCTGCTGACCGCGTGGATGGCGTTGCCGCTGGACGTCGGATTGTCGGTGGGCACCTTGCAGCAGCTTGCCGCGGTGCAGGGCCGGCGGGTGGACCTGATCACCGAGGAAGAGCCGGGGCGGATCATGCATGAGATCCGCCGCGGCCCGGCCAGCACCGACGTGCTGGGTGGCGCCGTCTACTACGGGTCGGTCGACGCCACCGTGCTGTTTGTGATGCTGTTGGCCGAAGCGTGGCGGTGGGGCGCCGACCCGTCAGTGGTACGCTCGCTGCTGCCGGCCGCTGATGCGGCGCTGTCGTGGGCCCAGCGTTACGGCGATCGTGATGGTGACGGGTTTATCGAGTACCAGCGCGCCACCGACCGTGGCCTGATCAACCAGGGCTGGAAAGACAGCTTCGATGGCATCAACGACGCCACCGGCCGCACCGCCGAGCCGCCGATCGCGCTGTGCGAGGTGCAGGGCTATCACTACGCGGCCCTGCTGGCGCGCGCCGAGCTGGCCGAGGCATTCGACGACCCCACGGGAGCCGGGCAGCTGCGCGAGCGCGCCCAGGCGTTGCGCACGCGGTTCCTCGAGGCGTTCTGGTTGCCGCAGCGCGGCTGGTACGCGGTGGCCCTGGACCGGCGCAAACAGCCCGTCGATGCGTTGACCAGCAACGTCGCGCACTGCCTATGGACCGGTATCGCCACCGATGAGCACGCCGCAACGCTGGTCAAACACCTGGCATCCGGTGAGATGGATAGCGGGTTCGGGCTGCGCACCCTGGCCACCACGATGGGCGCTTACAACCCGATGAGCTACCACAACGGCGCCATCTGGCCGCACGACACCGCGATCGCGGTGGCCGGGCTGCTGCGCTACCCGCATGTGCGCGAAGCCCACGTCCTAGCCCACCGGTTGGCTAACGGCCTGCTGGATGCCGCCGACGCGTTCGGCACCCGGCTGCCTGAGCTGTACTGCGGATTTCCCCGGTCGCAGTTCGGTTCACCGATCCCGTACCCCACCTCGTGCTCACCGCAAGCCTGGTCCAGCGCCGCGCCGGTCCTGCTGCTCAGATCGTTGCTGGGACTCGAACCGCACGTGCCGGCGCGCCAGATAGCGGTCACACCGCATCTGCCCGAGGCGTGGGGCCGCGTCGTGCTGACCGACCTGCGCCTGGGAGACGCCAGCATCGATCTGGAAGCCGAGGGTGACACGGTCAAAATACATCGGATGCCCGAGGACTGGCAGCTGCTCAGCTCCTCAGCATGACCCAGGTATCGCCGCGCTCGCTCCGTGCGCGGCACCGCCTGATCCGTAATCATCTGATGGTGTGGATTCGCTGCTGCCACAACGCCGCCCCCGACATGCGCACACAGACCCGCAGCGGGTATTGCCCGCCGCGGGTGCCGCAACCAGCGTCCTAGGCGGTTTCTGTGGGTGATTGCACGACTTGGCCTTCGATGACGTGTGGTGCCGCGCCGTGGGCGACCTCGATGCGGCGCGGCTTGGCCCCTTCGGCCAGCGGGATGCTGACGGTGAGCACCCCGTTTTCGTACGTCGCGCTGATCACTGAGGCGTCGATGCCCTCTCCCAGCCACAGATGCCGACGGTATTCGCCGAAGAACCGTTCGGCGGTCAGCCACTGCACCGATTCCTCGGAGCGGGCGGTGCGCCGCGCCGACACCGTCAGGGTGCCGTTGTCCACGCTGACGTCGATCGACCCCGGATCGACCCCGGGCAAATCGGCGGTCAGCACATAGTGGTCGTCGATCTTGCACAAGTCCATCGGCATGAACCGAGGACCGCGGCTCGACCCGACCGGCCCGGCCAGCACGTCACGCACCAGAGCGTCGAAATCAGTGAACGGATCGAAACGCAACACAGCAATCCACCTCCTGTCACACTCGGTGCCCGCCACCCTGGCGGGCAGCAAAATTACTGTGCGCCAACAACTTTAGCGCTCTCACCGGCCCGCTGCCAGACGCCGCCAGGCCCGCCGGCGCGCGGCCCTGCACCGGATACGGGCAACGACCGGTGTGCCAGAGCGGAACTCCATCGCAGCGCCCCGCAGCCCAGCTTTCACCGCCCCGACACGGGACCGGATGGGATGGTGGATGAGAA
The DNA here is from genome assembly GCF_001053185.1 of Mycobacterium bohemicum DSM 44277. Taxonomy (GTDB): domain Bacteria; phylum Actinomycetota; class Actinomycetes; order Mycobacteriales; family Mycobacteriaceae; genus Mycobacterium; species Mycobacterium bohemicum. Next base: position 398,463 of record NZ_CSTD01000001.1, read on the forward strand.
CTGGTCGGGATTAGGGATGTGACGCGGCGGGAAACGGTGTTGTCCCGGAAGGCTTTCTCGGCTTCCCCTCCACCGCACACTGGGTGTCACCTCCATGGCAGTGCCCGCGAGCCCCATGGGGCCCCCGGACCATATCGCCGGGCACGTACCTTCCCCGTGACGGGTTGGATCCCTCGCTCACGTCGCCTCGACGGGGGCAGAGGCCAGTGAGATGTGGTTGCCGGTGCGACGCAGCATGGGCGCGAACCCGAGCCAGATGGCCAGCGATCCCATCGACAATCCGCCAAGCATCACGAAAGCCGCTGAAAAACCAAATATTTGGGCGGTGAACCCGCCGAGCACCGGGCTGAGAGCTCCCCCAAGTCCTTGGGCGGCCATGATCGCGCCTTGGCCGACGTTGATGTGGCCGGTGCCGTCGAGGATGCGGGCCACCAGCCCGGGCACCGCTACGGACAACATGCCCGCCCCGACGCCGTCGAGGATTTGCACCGGTATCACTCCCCAGGTCGTGATGACTCCGGCGGCGACGAGCGCGCGGATGGGTAAGGCGCTGAACGCGATCAGAATGGCTAGCCAGTAGCCATGAGTTTGCACAATCCTCATGGCCGCCAGGGATGCGGGGATCATCACGGCCTGTGCCACCACGACGGTGCTGGCCACGGTGGTGAACGCGTTGGCGTGGGTGGCGACAACGGCTAGCCCGTAGAGCGGCAGCATCGCCGCATTACCCAGCCAAAACAGCATCACGGCGGCGGCCAGCGCCAACAGCGGCCGGGACTTTACCAACACCCGTAGTCGTTTGACCGGGGGCTGCTCGCCGGCCAAGATCTCGCCGCGCGCGACATGATGGTTGATGCGACCGGCGGGGATTCTCAACACCGCGAGGACGGTGACCACCGCAAAGGCTGCGGCAAGCCAGAACACTCCGGCGTATCCGAACACCCAGCCCAGCAGACCTCCAATCGCGGCGCCGGCCATGTTGCCGGCGTGGTTGTACGCCTGATTGCGACCGTTTTGGCTGATAAACCCGGCCTGGCCCACCAGGCCCAGTGTGATGCCAATCACCGCCGGGGCGATCATCGCCCCGGAAACGCACATAACAGACTGCGCGGCGGCGACCACCCAAAACTGCCGCGACGTCAAAATCACCGCCGAAGCCGCCACGGCCGCTAGACCGACTACGATCACACAGGCGCGTTTGCGGGTGGTGGCATCAACCAGCGCCCCCGCGGGCGCCACCGTGCACATGCCGACAATCGCACCCAAGGTGATAACGGTGCCAATCGCCCCGGTGGTCCAGCCGCGGCTCGCGAGCAAGACACCCAGGAACGGGCCCATGCCGGCTTCCATGTCCGCCATGAAAAAATTGACCGCCTGCAGCGCGGCGCGATCCCGGATCGGCACCGTGAGCATCGACGTGGCTTGGCTGGCCATCCCCTGAATACTCAGGCATCGAGTCGGATCTTCGCAATGCGATCGCACCGGTTCACGGCCGGGTGGGAAACGGTAACTTGACCGACCACGGGCGCTTCGCTTTTGGCACATCGGGCACCAGGGGGCCCAGAGCCACAGCATCGCCGGCGGCTTATCCACCAGGCTTTGCCGGTGGAAGTCCTGCCTGTCCAGCGGTAATCCGCAAGCTCGCCAGCGTCCACGCTAACCTGCTCGGCAACGTCGCCCATCCCATCGGCGCCCCGACTAGCGGAGACAGAGATTTCATCCAGTTCCCCCCGACACGGGGCTAGCCGCAGGCTAGCCAGTGGTGCCGGCGTCGCGGTCGTCGTCGGGCCAGGCAACGATGATGGCTTGATCGCTGACGTCGATGGGGTTGGCATCACGCTACAGGGGGTCGGCGAGGTGGTCACGATCGAGGCCGTCCTCGGTATCGGCGTCGACGGGCTGCTGCTGTTCGACGGCGTCGCCGATGGGCACATCGTCGGGCAGTTGACAGTTTTCGACGTTGATCCTCATCGCTGACGGGCTCCCCTTCCTCGAGTCGCCACCAGGTGTTCATTGCCCGGGCCGGTGTGGCGCAGGCGGGCGTTTTCGGACCTGAGGTGGCTGAGGTCGGACTCGAGTTCACCGTTGAGGTCTTGCAACGCCAGGATCTGGGCGATTCCGGCGATGTTGACGCCACCGGCGACCAGGGCACTGATGCGCTGCAGGCGCACCACGTCGTCATCGCTGTAGCGGGGGGGGGCCCCCCCGGTCCGTGCCGGGGTGAGCAACCCGCGCCGCTCGTAGAGACGCAGGGTCTGCGGATCCAGACCGGTGAGCTCGGCGGCGACCGAGATCGCGTACACCCCGCGCCCTGGACGTGGCCGCTGGTCGTTGGGCAATGGGCGCTCCCTTTCGGTCGATACTCCGCTCTTGCCTCAACCTAACACCAATGCTATATGAAAGCTATGTTGGCTCGCATAGATCACCCACGGTAATGATCGGGAACGATGGGGCCGCGGTTCACCCTCCCGGCCTGCGTAGCGCTACAGCTGAGCTGGCGGTAATGGTGGGGCAGTCAGGGGTCGGGGGCGGTCGGGCATCGCTTCACGTCGCCATCGGTGCACGCTGGGACGCGCGTCCTATCGCTGCACAACGCGTCGCAGCGCGTAATTTAGGCCATTCACCCGCGGCGGCTCCCGGTTGCCGTCATGGCCCGGGAGCCACCGCATTCACCGTCGGGCAGGTGTCGGGGCGGGCACCCGGCAATGCTGATCCGCAGCACGGCGGGGTTATCTGCGGAGCGCCCCGGCGCGGATTCGCAGGGTTGATGCTCCTCGCTGCCTGGGCGGGCTGGCCCGCGCCGGCTGCTATCGATGCTGTGCCATCGAGCACCACCTCCGCAGGCACCACCTCCGCAGGCACCACCTCCGCAGGCCTTGGAGAACCGGTGAGCAGCACGGCGCACACGGTGCGCGCGGCCATCGGGCACCGCCTGCCCGCAGGCGCGCTGACACGCTCGGGCAAGCGCAGCACCCGATGACCACGGATCTTGTGGGTGACCCGCCAGCCCACACCTTGCGTGCCGACGCCGGCGCTGCGGGCAACACCTCGGGCTCGGGGGCGGCGGTGGACTCACCCGACGACCTGAGCGAGACGCCGGGCACACAACCCCATCGCGTCAATCGTGGTGTCGATGGGGGCCGCGGGGCTGACCCGGCCAGCGGGGGTGTTGACGCCGCCCGGTGCGCAGTGATCAGCGCGATCACCAGCCGCATCAGCGAAAAACGCTTGAGTGCAGCACAAGCCGCCCTCATCTTGGGGCTCACCGGGCCCCGAGTGACCGCTCTGTTCAACGGGTATGTCGACACTTTCAGCCTCGACGAGCTGATCAATCTGCTGCCCGCACTTGAACTGACTATTGAGGTGGTGCCCCAACCGCAGCAATGACTCGTCGCGATCACCTGCCGGCCCGGTGCCGGCGTTGCTCAGCCGCGCCAGGTGATCACACTCCGAATCATCGGGCGCGGCGCAGGCATCGGCGGGCTTGCACGTCGGCCGGCCTGCGACGAGCGTCACAGCGTCCAAGCCACTCCGCAGGGCAACACAGCCCCGGCCTGCCGAACACCCTGAGAGGCACCACGATTCGATGGCTAGTACATGCGATTGCAGCAGCCAAAGCGCACCGGCAGCCGGTGTGGCTGTACGGGCTGCTACCCGCAAGCGTTACGTGCGACACCCAGCAGGGCTTCGTCGCCTGACCCGCGAAACACAGATTGGAGGAACGTGAGCACCGATCACAGCACGCCAGATCCGCGCCGCAGTGCCGACCGGATCCTCGACACCGCCGAGGGCGTACTGATCACGCTGCGCCGATACCACCTCAACCAGGCCTTCATCGAGTTAGCGCGAACATCCAGACGCCACGCGATCCCCCTAACCAGCTTGGCTGATGCGCTGGTCGCCCTGGCCCAAGGCCAATCCACGGCTGACTGCGAAAAGCGCGCGGTGCACATCGCCCGGGCGACGTGGGGCGCACTGCTCGACGGCAACGAGCGCTATCACCCTGCAGAACGCGACGCAGCGCCGTGTGACCTCCGACCAACCCGCTCTGGGCAGCCATCCACCTCGACACGTCGCCACCGGATCGTCGGTGATGTGCGCTGAGCCGCTGCTGACTGAGCTGGGCCAACGGTTCCAGGGCTTGTTGAACGCCGCGCTCACCAAGGGTATCGCTCCCCCCGGTCGATCTGGTCTTGGTCCCCGCACGATGGACGCGGTGGCCGTGGTGGCCTGTGAGCATCCCGAAGCCACCCCCGAACACATTGCCCACGCCTACGACATGTTCTTGACCGAACATGGCACAGGCCACCGTTGAGCGCGGGATTCGCTTGCGCCGCAGGCGTGCTGGGGTTTAGCTTTAGCCGCGCCCGTCGCGGTGTAATCTATCGAGTTCACCGTGCAGGGCAGCGATAGTCTGGTCGCGTTCACGCAGTGCGGCCCTGAGCTCGGCGATCTGGGTGTCCTTGGCAGTCAGCCGGGCCGCAGCGCAGCCACGATGCTGGTTTCGGTCCCCGGCGGTGGTGGGTCGTGGGAACGGCCACGACCGGGCGGTGGGCGTAGATGAGAGCCAGCAGGTCCTCGCGGCGGTAGATGCTCTTGCGTGTTACCCCGGCGCGGCGGGCCACGCTGCTGACGGTGATCGTGGCGTTGTGCTTACGCAGCTCGCGCAGCGCCTTCTCAATTCGGGCGCGCACGGCGTCGCGGCGCTTGATACCAGTAGAGAAAGTTCTCACACCGCTGGTCGGGGGCCGGTGTATGAGCGTTTGCGCGCCTGCTGCCCACGGGAGCTCGCTGTGGCGGCGAGGAGCGAGGAGAGCTCTGGGTTGTCGTGGGACCCCGGGGTCGTGAGGTCCCTTGAGGTGTGGGCTCTGACTGGTCGTAGACGGGCTGGTGTGGCGGCGGACGGAGGGCGAAGCGTAGCGACCGGCGCGGACGGGAGCGCCAGCGGACGGGAGCCCAGGGAGCGGAGCGAAGCCCGCAGGTAATCGTCGCATGGCGTGCTCGCCAGACGTTGCGCTCGGTGTCGCGGCGTCGGCTGTGAGCTGCGCCGTGGCGGAGGGACTCGTAGGCTTGCGGGTGTGAGCGGGGTTCTGGCGCAGCGTGGACGGCGCGAGGCTGAGTCGCGGTTGGCAGGGCAGTCTGGGCGGTTGGCGCATGTGCGCGGCGTGGTGACGGCAGCGCAGCAGTTTGGTCGCCATTTCGATGCAGAGACTGCCGATTGTTTGGTGGCGGCGGCGTGGCTGCACGATATCGGCTATGCGCCGTCGGTGCGCCGGACGGGTTTTCATCCGCTCGATGGAGCGGAGTTTGTTCGATCGGCCGGCTTTGGGGAGCTGGTTGCGTCGTTGGTGGCGTTTCATACCGGAGCGCGTGTGGAGGCATCCGAGCGCGGTCTAGAGGGGTTGTCAGAGTTCAGTGATCCGCCCAGCGACGTCCTGGATGCGTTGACGTTTTGTGATTTGACGACCGGGTCGGACGGGGCACCCGTTTCAGCCGATGATCGATTGAGCGACGTGTTGGCTCGCTATGGGCCTGAGGATCCGGTGCATCGCGCGGTCGATGCGGGCCGCGAGGAGCTGTTAGCCGCTGTCCGGCGAATGCGGGACTGGCTCTAACCGCCCGTGGGTCAGCCGAGATAGGGACTGTCGCGGTGCTGTGAGTAGTGATCGATGCGCAGTCGCATCGAGGGGTGCATATCCAGGGTGGGGATGTCGTCAGGGTGGACCCAGGCGATATCGGTGCTTTCGTGGTCTATGGCCAGATCACCGCCGAGCAGGGTGGTGGTGAAGCACAGGGAGAATTGTTGGCGGACTTCGCCGTCGGTGAACGCCACGACGTGGTGTGGGTTGGTGTAGACGCCGACCAGGGCGGTGACTTCGACGTCGAGACCGGTTTCTTCTTTCACTTCGCGCACGGCGGTGCCTGCGATCGTTTCGCCGATGTTGTGTCCACCGCCGGGGAGCGCCCACAGGGTGTTGTCGCGGCGTTTGATCAACAGAATGCGGCCTTGTTCGTCGGTGACGATGGCCGAGGCGGACGGGACCACGCTGTTGGGCTGGGGAGCTTCGGGGTCGTTGTAGTAGTCGGTGCGCATTGAGGATCAGCCTTTCGTTGGCAGTGGGGTGGCGTTGTCCCAAACGCGGGCAAATGCTTGTTCGAAGGTGGCCCAGAGTCGGGGTTCTTGGTGGCGGGACAGCACGAGGACGGGATTGTTGCGTCCTGGTGAGCCATAGATGTGGAAGTTGATGATCATAGTGTCGTCGACCCGGAAGGTTGATGTGTATAGGGTGGTGTCGTGGGTGCGGATGTGCAGCCCCGGTGAGTTGGCGTGTGGAGTGAGCAGTTCGGCGGAGGTGCGGCACCGTGCGATGACGGCTTCACCGATGCCTTCTTCCTCACCGCGCAGGATCGTGGTGGCGGTGTCGGGGTCGCCGATGAGAAATCGCACCTGAACGCCACGGGCGGCGGCGTCGAGCAGGGTGTCGAGAAATCCGTCGAGCGTGTCGAACAGGAACGTGGCAGCCAAGACGAGTATGTCGATACAGATGGTTGCGCCGGCGAAATGCTGCTGCCACGCGGTGATCGGTAACTGCGTGCGGCTGGGATATAGCGTCGCGGTGAACGGCCCGCCCGAGTTTGTCGCCAGCGCGCGTCCGGTAAAGGGTTGGAACTGGTTGGGCCACAGGTCGTGCGGGCTGCAGCCGAGCACGTCGGCGGCGCGGCGTGCATTATCGGGGCGGACGTTGTAGTTGGTGTTGGCTAGCCACCGGCGCACGGTTTTGACGTCTACGCCCACCGCAGTGGCGAACCGCCCATGGGACATCCCCTTGGCGTGCAGCCGTTGCGTGAGGCGATCGTTGGGGATCACTGCGGTGTCGATGCAACCGTCCTGATCGTCCATCGTCTCAGCACATGTCTTTCGGTGTTGATCCTGTCCATCACTAGCGTGGTTCCTAGTTTGCCATGGGGCTGGCGCCTCCCTGCTGCGGTGATGTCTGCCTGGTGTCGGCAGCTATGTCCCTGTCGTGCCCGAAATGTCTGGGGCCGTGTCGGCAACGCCTGCAAACGTCCCTCGCAACGTCCGCGGTGTCCGCGTGAACTGATTCGAGCGCCTCATCGGGCGCATTCAGATCACGAAAGGAATAGCAGGACAATGCGATTGAGAATTGATACATCGGGGACGCGATTCATCGTCACCAGGGCTGCCGAGCCGCGGTTGAACTTCGAGACCGGCAGCCCGAAAGTCGACACCGCGACCGGGGTGCCGTTGTACGCAGCGCAGCTGCTGGCGTTGGACGACACCGGCGGCGAAGTGCTCAACGTGACGGTGGCAGGAGATCCGAAAGTGTCGGTGACACAGGCAGTATCGGTGTCGGGTCTGGTGGCCATTCCGTGGGCTCAAGGTGATCGCAGCGGCGTGGCCTTCCGCGCTGATGCCATCACCTCCACCACACCCGCAGGTGCGCCCAACGAACAGGCCCGCCCGCAGAAATAAACCACGATTTTGGGGCGCGGCGCCCATACGGTCGCGCCCCAAGATGGGCCTGCTATCGGCGAAACACCTACGGAGAGCATCGGTCATGGCATCAAACAAGAAGCACACCAACAACACTGGGTCGGATCATGATGATTGGTTCGAAGACCTCGTCCTATCCCTGGCCAAAGCCACGGGGTACCTGCTGTGGTGGTCGATTCTGTTCCCCGCCCTCAGCATCCCCATCATCCTCAGCCTGGCAGTCGCCATCAGCCACGGCCCACGCGCGGGCTTGATCACTGCCATCGCGTGCGGTGCTGCCTATGCGGGGTGGGCCTGGCTAGACCCAGGGTCATTTCAAGCCTGGGTGACCGAACCGGTGCGACACCGCTGGCTGAGCTGGTGGCGCTACAGCCGCAGCTGGGAATCGGTGTGCAGCCTGCACGGACTCACCGCCCGCCTGGGTGAACGCGCCCTCGTGCCAGCACTACGGTCGGTACAAATCGGCAAGAGTACCGACGTACTGCAGCTGCGCGTGGTGACCGGCCAATCCCTGGCTGACTGGCACAGACAAGCCGACGCGCTGGCCGCCGCCTGGCGCGCCGATCGGCTGACGATCACCTCGACCGCGCCCGGGGAACTAAAGATCACCGTCATGCGCGGGGATGTCTTGGCGGACCCGATCGCATTGCCCATACCCAACCCGGCCACACGGGTGGATGTGGGGGCGGTGCGGGTTGGGATCACCGAAACCCGCCACTGGTGGCACCTGCCCCTGCTGGGCCACCACATGCTGATTGCTGGAGCCACTGGGGCCGGCAAAAGCAGCGTGTTGTGGTCACTGATCGCCGGCATCGCCCCCGAGGTGAAAAACGGGCTGGTGCGGCTGTGCGTGATCGACCCCAAAGGCGGCATGGAACTGGGCGCCGGGGCACCAATGTTCACGGTATTCACGCACGATGCCACTGACACCACCGTGCGCCTGTTGCGCCAACTGGTTGACGTAATGCACGCGCGGGCGCACCGGCTACGTGGCAAGACTCGCCTGCATACACCCACCCCATCGGAACCTTTATTCGTCGTGGTCATCGATGAGATCGCCGCGCTTACCGCCTACGTCTCCGATCGCAAAATCCGCGCCGAAATCGAACAACTCCTGGGCCTGCTGCTCTCCCAGGGCCGGGCAGTGGGAATCAGTGTGGTGGCCGCGGTGCAAGACCCGGCAAAAGAGACACTGCCCGTGCGCCAACTGTTCACCGTGCGGATCGGGCTGCGACTGACCGAAGCCACCCAAACCGCCATGGTTCTCGGCCAGGGAGCAAGGGATGCCGGTGCGGAGTGCGACCGTATCTCTGATGCAACGCCGGGTGTCGGGTACATGATGATTGATGGCACCGCCCACCCGGTGCGGGTACGGGCATTTCACGTCACTGACCACGACATCACCACTCTGGCAGCACGGTTCCGGGCACCCCGTGCCGCGACCCGCACCAACCAGGCCAATAGCGAGCGCACGAACACCGATCGGGGTCAGCGGTGACTACTGCAACGACGGCCCTCGCGCTGGCGTTGCCCGGGATAGCCGCCACAATCGACGCCAACGCGGTGGTGGAGCAGATGGTGCGCCGCGCGTCCTCAATGGGATTCGAATCCTGGTGGCGGCGCGCGGAATCCGTTGGCTTCTGCGCCCACCCCATTCAACTCACGGGTACAGACGAGTTCGGCCGCGATCGGGTCGTGTGGACACGGTGCAATAACCGCCGCGCCCAGATCTGCCCGTCGTGCTCGGACCTCTACGCTCGCGACACGTGGCAACTGGTGCACGCTGGCACCGCCGGCGGCCACCACGACATCCCCGAAGCAGTGGCGGATCGTCCGCAGGTGTTCGTTACCCTGACCGCGCCCAGCTACGGGCCGGTCCACACCACCTCACGTGCAGGCGACAAGCGCCTCCGGGTGTGCCGCGACCACCACGGGACTGGCCGCTACCGCCGCTGCCCGCATGGAAAACCGCTGTGGTGCAGCACAGCTCACGGAGAAGCTGACATCCATGTGGGACAGCCGATCTGCGCGGACTGCTACGACTACATCGGGCATGTGCTGTTCACATGGCACATGCCAGAACTGTGGCGACGCTTCACCATCACCCTGCGCCGCACACTCCGCCGAGAGCTACGCGCCACGGGCGCCGACCCGGATGCGGTGCGGGTCAGCTTCATCAAAGTCGTCGAATTGCAAGCCCGGCTCATCCCGCATATTCATGCCCTGATCCGCCTCGACCCGCCCGACGGCGATAACTGCGGCGGTCATTACTGGCAAGCGCCCCTCACAGCCACCGAACTGGCCACCATCGTCCAACAGGCCGCTCGAACCGTAGCCGTGACGGTCACCGACCCATCCTCAGATACCGCGACACGGGTGATCAGGTTCGGCACACAAGTCGACACTCAACCCATCGACAACCGGCACGCTGGCACGGAAAGTCCTGCTGTGCAGGACGATTCACCACACGGCCGGATGTTGCCAGGCCGCCGCGTAGCTCGCTACCTCGCGAAATACGTCACCAAATCCTTAGCCGACGTAGGGATTAGCGCGCGACGAATCTCCACCGAGGCCATCGCCAACTTGGATGTGTCCGATCACGTCCGGGCGATCCTGACCACCATCAGCCAACTCGCCGATAGGGGACTGGCCGGTGTCGGCCGGTGGCTGCACACCCTGGGCTACCGCGGGCACATCACCAGCAAATCCCGCCGCTACTCCACCACGATGACCGCGCTGCGGGAACGCCGCGCCACCTGGACACGTGAACAACGTCTGAAAAGCACTGCATACCAACATGATTTAGGTTTCGACCCCACCGATAGCGATGATCTGGTGGTGTGGGAGTTCGACCGTGCCGGCCTCACCAGCCTCGGTGATCGCACCCTCGTGAACTCCGCGGCTCTCCGATGCATAGACGCCCGTCGCATCGGACTGATGGAAGTCCGTGGCAAAGCCCGCAACCAGCGATGGGATTTGCCAGGGGGATGCGATGGCTGACGGATCCCCAACAGCAAATGCCCGGTGCGAGGGTGACGCTCGAATCGCTGCGCCGACGATGTCAGTGGGGGATGTTGAAATTGTCCTGCCCGACCACTATCGACTGTCGCGCGAGGCCAACAGCGCGCTGGTACACGTGATAATGGCGGTGCGGGACCGGATGCTCGGATCAGGAAGGGTAGTGGGGTGAGTCTGAGGTTCGCCTTCTATGGCCGAGTGAGCACGGAGGACGCTCAAGATCCGGAGGCGAGCCGCAGCTGGCAGAAGCGGCGGGCCATGGACTTGATCACTCCGCACGGCGGAGTCCTCGCCGCTGACTACTTCGATGTGGGACAGAGCCGTTCGCTGCCGTGGAAGCGCAGGCCAGAGGCGTCACGTCTCCTTGCTGATGTCGCTTGTCGGGACCGTAGCTTTGATGCTGTAGTGATCGGGGAACCCGCCCGTGCGTTCTACGGGCCGCAGTTCGCGCTCACCTTCCCTGTCCTCACGCACTACGGCGTCGGCCTGTGGGTACCCGAGGTCGGCGGAGCGGTTGATCCCGGCTCCGAGGCACACGACCTGGTGATGACTCTGTTCGGTGGCATGAGCAAGGGAGAGCGCGCTCGAATCCAGATGCGCGTCCGTACCGCGATGTCGGCACTTGCGCAGGACACGGCCAGATATCTCGGTGGTCGACCACCCTACGGTTACCGGCTCGTCGATGCCGGCCCGCACCCAAACCCTGCTAAGGCCAATCTTGGGCAGCGGCTTCACCGCCTCGAACCTGACCCCGCGACATCTTCGGTTGTCGAGCGGATCTACCGCATGTACGCCGACGGAGCGGGCCTGCGCTACATCGCGCAACAGCTCACCGACGATGGCGTGCCGTCACCGAGCCAGTACGACCCGGTGCGGAATCGTCACCGTGACCCGCGAGGGTGGTCCCATTCGGCGATCCGCGCCATACTCGACAACCCGGCGTACCGCGGTATCCGTGTTTGGGGCAAGCAGGAGAAATACGAGGTCCTGGTCAACCCCGACGATGTCGCGGCGGGGTATGAGACTCGCATGCGGTGGCGTGATGAGGCCGACTGGATCGCACCAGATCGCCGCACACATGAAGCGCTGATTCCCGATGAACTGGTGCAGGCTGTTCGCCTTCGGACGCAGGCACGGCGTGGTCCCGGTCTCGTTTGCAGCAGAGAATCGACAGTGCCGTATGCGCTGCGCGGCCTGTTGTTCTGCGCCGCGTGTGGACGGCGGATGCAGGGGGCCGCTCGCGTCGGGAAACGAACGACCCGCATTCTCTACCGTTGTGAGCTGGGCAAGTCGCGCTCTGTACCTGTGGACCTGAGTGATCATCCGCGCACCGTCTATCTCCGTGAAGACGAGGTGACTGCGCGACTTGACGAATGGATCGCCAGCCTGGCCGATCCGGAAGACCTCGCACGCGGGCAGGATGTGGACCCGGCAGCCGGCACTGGCTACGCCGCCCTGCAGCGCCAGCTTCGCGAGGCGAATGCCAAGGTTGCTGCTTTGGTTAGCGCCGTGGAGTCCGGCGTGGCCGTGGAGGACCTAACCGCCGCATTGCGTCGCCGCACCGCCGAGCGCGACGAGCTGAAGGCCCGTCTTGAGCAAGCGGAGCGGCCCCGCGTCATGTCTGCGGCACAGATCAGCGAATTGGTCGAGGAACTGGGTGGGCTGTCAGCCGTGCTCGGTGCGGCGACCGGGGCGGAACGCGCCGAGGTGTACGCGAGCCTGGGGCTCCGCCTTGATTACGATCCGCATCTGCGACAAGTCAAGGCGACGGCCGACTTAAGTCGTGTCGCCGGATGTGTCCGAGGGGGGACTTGAACCCCCACGCCCATTAGTAGGGCACTAGCACCTCAAGCTAGCGCGTCTGCCATTCCGCCACTCGGACAACACCAACCGCATGGGTTGGCAGCTAAGGCTAACGGATCAGCCCGCGCTGACCCAACCTAGACCCGATCCGGCCGGCCCGTTCCATCCCGAGCCTCGCGGCCGCGCCAATGGTAGGAAAGGGGGTTGTGACCACTGAAGGCGAGGCAGGCAAGGCAGGCGAGCCAGGCGACGCAGGCGGCCGGGCCGAGATTCCCGCCAACCCCGGAGATGACGTGGTCGAGGTCGTCAGCAGCCTGATCCGGTTCGACACCACCAACACCGGCGAGCCGGAGACGACGCAGGGCGAGGCCGAGTGCGCGCGGTGGGTCGCCGAGCAACTCGCCGAGGTCGGCTACGAGCCGGTCTACGTCGAGTCGGGCGCGCCGGGCCGCGGCAACGTGTTCGTCCGCCTGCCCGGCGCAGACAGGTCGCGGGGCGCGCTGCTGATCCACGGGCACCTCGACGTGGTGCCGGCCGAACCGGCGGAATGGAGCGTGCATCCGTTCTCCGGCGCGGTCGAGGACGGCTTCGTCTGGGGTCGCGGCGCTGTCGACATGAAGGACATGGTCGGCATGATGATCGTGGTCGCGCGGCAGTTGAAGCGCTCCGGCATCGCGCCGCCGCGCGACCTGGTGTTCGCCTTCGTGGCCGACGAGGAGCACGGCGGCACCTACGGGGCCCAGTGGCTGGTCGACAACCGGCCCGATTTGTTCGACGGCGTCACCGAGGCGATCGGGGAGGTCGGCGGGTTCACGCTGACCGTGCCGCGCCGCGACGGCGGCGAGCGGCGGCTCTACCTCATCGAGACAGCCGAGAAGGGGCTGTCGTGGATGCGGCTGACCGCCCGCGGTCCCGCGGGGCACGGCTCGATGGTGCACGACCAGAACGCCGTCACCGCCGTCGCCGAGGCGGTCGCCCGGCTGGGCCGCCACCGGTTTCCGCTCGTGTTGACCGACACCGTGTCCCAGTTCCTGGCCGCCGTCGGGGAGGAGACCGGCCTCACCTACGACCTCGACTCCGACGACCTGGTCGGGGCGATCGAAAAGCTCGGCCCGACCGCGCGGATGCTGACGGCGGTGCTGCGCGACACGGCCAACCCGACGATGCTCAAGGCCGGCTACAAGGCGAACGTCGTGCCGGCCTCCGCCGAGGCCGTGGTGGACTGCCGAATCCTGCCCGGGCGCAAAGAGGCGTTCGAGGCCCAGGTCGACGAGCTGATCGGCCCCGGGGTTTCGCGCGAGTGGATCAAGGACTTCCCGTCATATGAGACCAGCTTCGACGGCGACCTCGTTGACGCCATGAACGCCGCGATCCTGACGCTCGACCCCGACGCCCGCACCGTGCCCTACATGCTCTCCGGCGGTACCGACGCAAAAGCCTTCGCCCGCTTGGGTATTCGGTGTTTCGGCTTCAGCCCGCTGCGGTTGCCGCCGGACCTGGACTTCAGCGCGTTGTTCCACGGCGTCGACGAGCGGGTACCCATCGACGCGCTGAGGTTCGGCACCGAGGTGCTGGCACACTTCTTAATGAACTGCTGAGTCTTAATGAACTGCTGACTCGTGACCCGAGAGGATCGCCGATGACCACCGCGCCCGACCCGTACGCATCGCTGCCGCAGCTCCCGACGTTCACGCTGACCTCGGAATCGGTCACCGACGGCCAGCCGTTGGCCATGCCCCAGGTCAGCGGGATCATGGGGGCAGGCGGGGAAGACGTCAGCCCGCAGCTGAGCTGGTCGGGATTCCCCTCCGAGACCCGCAGCTTCGCCGTCACGGTGTACGACCCCGACGCCCCGACGGCGTCCGGCTTCTGGCACTGGGCCGTGGCCAACCTGCCCGCCGACGTGACCGAGCTACCCGCCGGCGCGGGCGACGGGCGCGAACTGCCCGGCGGCGCCCAGACTCTGGTGAACGACGCCGGCATGCGGCGCTACATCGGCGCGGCCCCGCCCCCCGGCCACGGCCCGCACCGCTACTACATTGCCGTGCACGCGGTGGACGTCGACAAGCTGGACCTCACCGAGGACGCCAGCCCCGCCTTCCTCGGCTTCAACCTCTTCCAGCACGCCATCGCGCGCGCCGTCATCCACGCCACCTACGAGCAGACGTAACGGCATTCCGGGCCGCGGAACTTGTCGGCGCCCGGCGATAGCATTCGAACATGAGTTCGATATGCCGCGAATCCATCAAGGAGGACTTCGACGCCCTGAGCGCCGTCGTCTCCCGGATCGTCGGGCATGCGTACGACGCTTTGACCTGCCCTGAGCGGCTGGCGCTGCTGGAGCGCCTCGAGCGGGAGATCCGGCGACTGCGGGTCCCGGGCCACCAGTTGATCAATCAGCTCGCCGAGCAGGCGGATTCCGCGGAGCTGGGTGGCAGGCTGCCGCACGTGCTCGCCGACCGCCTGCGCATCACCCGCGGGGAGGCGGGCCGGCGGGTGGCCGAGGCGGCGGATCTGGGGCGGCGACGTGCGCTCACCGGCGAACCGCTCCCACCGCTCCTGACGGCGACGTCGGCAGCGGAACGCGACGGCGACATCGGGGCCGGCCATGTCCGGGTCGTCCGCCGGTTCCTGAATCAGCTGCCCTCATGGGTGGATGCCGGCACGCGGGAAAGCGCCGAAAAGCACCTGGTCGAGGTGGCCCGCCAGTTCCGGCCCGACGAGGTCGCCGAGTTCGCCGACGGTCTGGCCGACTGCATCAACCCCGACGGGAACTACACCGACGAGGACCGGGCCTGCCGCCGCGGCCTGACGCTCGGCAGGCCGGGCCCCGACGGCATGTCCGAGTTGCGGGCCCTGCTGAGCCCCGAAGCGCGCGCCACCATCGAAGCCGTGCTGGCCAAGACCGCGACCCCCGGCATGTGCAATCCCGACGACGACACCCCGGTCGTCGACGGCCCGCCCGACGACGAGACCGCCGAGCGTGACAACCGCACCGCAGCCCAGCGCAACCACGACGGGCTGAATGCCGCGCTGAGGGCGCTGCTGGCGTCGGGAAAGCTGGGGCAGCACAACGGGTTACCGGCCACCATCATCATCACGGTCAGCCTGAAGGACCTCGAGGCCGCGGCCGGCACCGGCCTGACCGGCGGGGGCACCCGGGTCCCGATGAGCGACGTGATCCGCATGGCCCGCCATTCGCACCACTACCTGGCGATCTTCGATGGGGCCAAAGCGGTGGCGCTGCATCACACCAGGCGCATCGCGTCGCCCGGGCAGCGAATTGTGTTGTACACCGGTGAAACAGCGGCTTGTGCATAGTATGGTGGTTGGGTGACCACCACCAGCACCGCCGGCCGGCGCGCGGCCATCTATGCGCGCATCTCCCACGACCCCGCTAAACTCGGCGAGGAGCCATCCGACGACGCACCCCCGTCCCCCCGCAACGGCGGGGATGGTCTCGGCGTCACCCGCCAGGAGCAGGATTGCCGGGAGCTGGCCGCCCAGCTCAACCTCGCCGTCGCGCAGGTCTACGTCGACAACGACACCAGCGCCTACTCGGGGAAGCGGCGCCCCGGCTTCGAGGACATGCTCGACGGGATGAAGAACCACCAGTTCGATGTGCTGCCGTGCTGGCACACCGACCGGCTGTACCGCTCCATGAAAGACCTCGAGCGCCTCATCGACATCGCCGATCCGCACGACGTGCCAATCCGCACGGTGCAGGGCGGCGAGTTGGATTTGTCCACCAGCGCGGGCCGCATGGTCGCCCGCATTTTGGGATCGGTTGCACGTCAGGAGTCAGAGCACATGTCCGAGCGCAGGATTCGCGCCAATACCCAAAAAGCTCAATCAGGCAGGTGGCAAACGGCCAACAGGGCGTTCGGGTACACGCTGCACGGCGTGCCGCTGGAACCGGAGGCCTCGGCGGTGCGCAAGGCGGCGCTGGATGTGTTGGGCGGCAAGAGCATTCAGGGTGTGGCGCGGGAGTGGAACGCGGCCGGGCTGAAAACCACCATGGCTGGCAAGACGCACACCGACCCGCACTCCAAAAAGCAGTTCGTCATCGAGGGGAAGTGGAGCGCCCCGAGTGTGCGCCGCCTGCTCGTGAACCCCCGCTATGCGGGTTTGAAGACGCACCGCGGCCGCACCTTCCCCGGTGATTGGACGCCCCTCATCGACGCCGATACCCATCGGGGGCTCGTGGCCTACCTGTCCGACCCAAAACGGGTGAAGTGCACGTCATTTGAGCGCAAATACATGGGCAGCGGGTTGTATTTGTGCGGGATTTGCGGTGACGGGACGACGATGAAGGCGGCGATGCCCGGCAGCGCCAAAGGCCGCGAGAACAACCGCAAAACCCGCGCCTACGTGTGCCGGGCACACTCCCATCTGCTGCGCCAGGGCGCGGCCCTCGACGACTACGTGACCGCGCAAATCCTCGATATCCTGTCGGCGCCGAAAGCCCAGCTGCGCCTTGAGAATCAGGGCGTCGACCTGGACGATTTGACGGTGCGCCGCCAGACGCTGGTGGCGCGGAAGGACGGTGTGAGGCGCGCCTACAACGCGGGCGCCCTCGATGAGGCCGAGTATTTCGCGGATCTCGCCGACATCGCCGCGCGGATCGCCGACGTGGATACCCAGCTTGCGGCGGCCACCCGCACCTCACCCGCGGCCACGCTGGTCGCTGCGGGCGCCCAGATGTGGGAACGCTGGCAGGCCATGACACCCACCGAGCGGGCCCAGGCCGTCGACGAGATCGCGACGGTGACAATTCTGCCGATCCCTAAAGGCCAGCGCGTCGCCGTGTTTGACCCGGCCTTCGTGCGCATCGAGCCGAAACGATAACCGCGCCCGGGCTGGAAATGACACCGGTGTCATTCCCTTATTGCCAGCGCACCCGCGCCATGCTTGACTAGTTTGGTAGTGGGGCTCCGAGCCCCGTTCTCCGGCAAGAGAGCCCGCCTGGGACACCCCGGGCGGTGGGAGTTGGAGCAAGGCACGGCCCGCAACAGCCGGCGCTTTGCTCAGCCGACCTCTGCGGAGCAGCCCATGCCGGGAATCCAACCCCTCACTAAAGCCGTGCCGCCGCGTGTGGCCCGGACCCGGGCCCGCAAAGCGGCCCAGAACCGCCACCACCCAGGCGAGGACGACACCGAGCTGCGGCGCGAGCTGGCTGAGGCCAAGGTCGCGGATTACATCGAGCAGGCCCTTGCCGCGTCGCCGCCCCTGTTGGACGAGCAGCGTTCTCGGCTGGCTGACCTACTCAAGCCGGCGGCGCGGCCGTGACAGCCGACAAGCCCGCGAAGCCGTGGATGCTGGCCTTGTCGCCGCAGGCGCGGACCGCAGTGGCAGCGACCACAGCCAGCTGGCCGGAATTGACTGACCGGCAACGCGACCGGCTGCGCCTGCTATTCCGGGATCGGTAGTGATGACCCGAACTCTATGGCCACCCGGAGACGACGAAGGCCGGTCCTCGCCAAGACCGGCCACCGCCTTCAACACCGATGCCGCCTCCCGCCAAGAAGACAGCCCCGCCTCGCATTCTAGCGGCCAGGTAGTGTCCTGGCGGCACGTGCACGATTTCGTCGCGCCGTTCCTGGCGGACGTCGACAGCTGGCCGATGGTCGGGTCAGGGGCGTGGTGCAGCTCGAGCCCGACGACGTGCGGAAGTGGGCGGCCCTGCTTGACGCGGCGCAGCATTGGGCACTCCGCATCGAGGGCAACCAACAGGCATACGCCGATGCCTCCCAGGCGATTTCCTCCGCCGCCGACTGGTGGGCCACCAGCGCCGCGGTGTACCGACGCAACACCAGCACCCGCATCCCACGGGGGGCGCCCCATGACCACCTACCACCTCAGTGAGCCGCCCGACGACCAGCTCGAAGAACACGCGGTCGGCGAATGGGGCGGCACCCCGCCGCCGTGGCAGCTCAACGGCCAAACGACACCCTCCGCGACCGCTACATGGGCCCCGAACACCGCTCCTGCAACCGCGGCCAGCCCTGGCGCCGACGCGACGCCCACCGCCGCCAACAGCGCGCCACACCACGACACCACCCCCACCCGCCCCCGCCCTCACCGCCCTCTTCGGCCCCAACCCCTAACCACGCCGGCCACCCCCCATTTTTTTGGAGGGCGCCCTCCGGACTGCTCTCAGGTTTTTGATCTACCCACCAACGGGGAAAACGGGCGGTTTTTGGTGGGTTTGGTTATGGCGTAGGGGATTTCGGGGGTCACACGGGGAAAGCTGGCGGTTTTTTGGGTTCGCGGCTTACTCGGTGTCGCTGCCCGAATCTTCGCTGGCACGCCCACCCAACGAGGAGCGCTCGCGTTCGCCTGCAAAGTCATCGCGTCCGCTGTCGTCCTGGCCGCGGGCGCCAATGGCGCCTTGAGCCCCGGGAGTCGTGCGATCGATGAAACCGGAGGCGATGAACCGCTCGAGTGCATCCGCGTAGTTCATCAGTTCAACGACGCGCACGGTCACCCAATTGCCTCCAAGCGCCAACTCGAGGTCCCACAGGTGGGCCAACGACACCTCGGGCGGCGATGATCTGGCATCTTCGATCGACTTCACCGCTGCGTCAGTATCACCAGATAAGTACTGGGCGAGGGCCATATTGAGGTGAGTCATCGCCCGCGGTACGTCAGGGTGTG
Source organism: Mycobacterium bohemicum DSM 44277 (assembly GCF_001053185.1). GTDB lineage: Bacteria > Actinomycetota > Actinomycetes > Mycobacteriales > Mycobacteriaceae > Mycobacterium > Mycobacterium bohemicum. Next base: position 417,457 of record NZ_CSTD01000001.1, read on the forward strand.
GTGATGCCAGGGCACGTTCGAAACATTTCATCGCTTCTGCGGGGTCATCCGGGATCAAACAAAAGCCCAGGTTATTGGCCACTTTTCCGTCGTCGGGTCGGACTAAACCGATCGAGCGATACATGGCGGCGGCGTCAGACCGCCTTCCCCGGTTGATGGCGTTCAACGCGATCGAGGTGAACTCCGCGACACTAATTGGTCGATTGGAGATGTCTTCAGCATCGTGACTATCGATGTGGCGGCAGCCCACTTCAGCCAGGTACCCGGCAACTTGCTGCTCGTCCACCGCGCGCTCATGCATGATGCCGGGGTGACAGCAGCCTTTCCGCTCCAGATGCAAGTAGCGGTACTCCTGTCTCCACGACACGGCTGTCCATCGATCCACGTAAGTTTCGGTGAACCGCTCGACGAGCCAAACGGTGTCTGGATCGCGGCGCCGCGGAATTTCGCCAACCCTCGTCTTCAGCTCGTCCGTGGACTGGCCGACGCGATGCGTCAACAAGTGATCCACGGGTGCGGTGTACAGCCACGTCAGTAATCCGTCGGGGCCCATCTCTTCAATCAGCACCCGCCACTCGTGGTAGTCGGAGTCCTCTGCCGTGAACCGGTCGATCTGACGAAGTATCCCCGCGAGGATGGTGGGGGCGATCCCGTGGCGCAGCACCTTATCGAAGTCGATCCCGTGGCGCTCAAGTGCTTTCTGTATCTCCAACACCCGTTCCAGACTGGGAGGTTCCGACGAACGTCCGGCGCGCGCGAACTCCGCTTTCAGGCCCACCAGAAGGGCCGTAACACTCCAATTATCAACGGGTTCGCCCTTTTCCCTCAGGTAGACCTGCCGGGCGTCGAAGGCGATGGCATCTTTGGGCGGCCCACGTCGAGGGCGGGGACGAGGTATCGCTTGCAGATCGTCCCCGAGGCTAAGGGTGGCGGGGACAGCGGTGGGAGGAAGGTTCTCCGACAAGATGTCACGGCACTCCTCGGCGCACACGGGCCGACCCTCGTGAATCTGGTAGAAGGGGCATGCGGGTGTTAGTTGCGGTGCTTCACACGCGTCGCTCATCCCGGCCAACGCCACGTAGAGCAACCGATCCTTCTTCTCCCCCCATGACTCGTCACTCACCGATAGGTGTCCTTCCTTCCCCGAACCGTGATTACCACGACGCGCGGTGCGCTGGAATAAATGATGCGGTGAGTCCGGCCGAGTCGGATAGATCGAAGGCCCTCCAGCTTGCCCTTGAGTCTGTGTCCGACGTCCGGCTCGGCGTCCAGGCTTTTGATCAGGGTTTCGGCCTTCTGTCGAAGAGCCGGCGGAAGCGCTTCGAGATCCTTCAACGCCCGCTTGGTCTTGCGTGTCATCCGTCTAACTCCGCCTCGCCTTCGGCGATTGCGGCCATGGTGTCGTCGTCGCTCAGGATGTTCAGCGTCTCCACGAGCGATTCGTACTCCTCGAAGGAGAGGATCACCGCAACCGGCTTGCCGTGCCGCGTGATTGTGTATTCGGTTGCTGTCTCGACGACCTCGTCGATGATGGTCTTGATGTTGTCGCGGACTTCGGTCAGCGGCATGGTTTGGGCGTTATTTCCGGATTTGAGCTCCTGCGTGTCCATGCCCAAGAATGTACAGATTTCTGTACGTTTTGCAAGATCCAAAGGTAAAGAAGACGTACGGAACTACGTAAAGTTTTGAATCTACCAGCGCGCCGACCTGGCCGGAAGCCGTCCCGCCCGGGGTCGGGCCACGAACGCTGCAGCGGCCGAGTTCAGCCGCAACGAGGTGTCTGCGGTCGTGTGGATGCGGCAGAGCGGCCGGAATGTGGTGCACCGCAACCGAAAACCCCCGGGATAACCCTGAACCTTGCGGGTGTTGCCGTGCAAGGTTCAGGGATCGCGTGAGATTCAGGGGCCATCATGCGCCGTAGGCTGGGTTTCCGCAGCTCACGCAGATATGTATAACCAATGGTTTCATTCCAAGGACCGCGGCTGCTCGCGCCCCGGCTGCACCGCGCCGGGCTACTGGTGCGAAGTTCACCATGTCCAGGACTGGGCGAGCACGCGGCCCACCGACGCCGACAACCTGGCGCTGGCCTGCGGCGCCGACCACGCGCTGGTCGGCCCCGGCGGCTGGACCACCCGAAAGAACGCCCGCGGCGATACCGAGTGGATCCCACCGCCGCACCTCGACCGCGGACAGCCGCGCGTCAACACCTTCCATCACCCCGAGAAACATCTCGCGGGCGAAGCCGAAGCCGAAGCCGAAGCCGAAGCCGAAACCGAAGCGGAAGCTGAAGACGAAACCGAAGCCGAAGCCGAGGGGGCGGCTTAGGCCGCCGACCCGACCGCGTCGGTGAGCGAGGCGAAGCCGCCGTCGCGCAGACGGCGGGCGATGCCGTCGTGAATGTGCTTGGGCCACATACCGCCCCCGTAGACGAAGCCGGTGTAGCCCTGCAGCAGCGACGCGCCGGCGGTGATCCGCTCCCACGCGTCGTCGGCGGTTTCGATGCCCCCCACGCTGATCAGCACCAGGCGATCACCGACGCGGCCGTAGAGCCGCCGCAGCACCTCGACGGCGCGGCGCGCCACCGGCGGCCCGGAAATGCCGCCGGGCCCCAGGCGGTCGACGCCGGGCGTGATCAGGCCGTCGCGCGAGATCGTGGTGTTGGTGGCCACGATGCCCGCCAGGCCCAGCTCGACGGCCAGGTCCGCGATGGCGTCGACGTCGGAATCGGCGAGGTCCGGCGCGATTTTCACCAGCACCGGCGTGGACGTCTGGGAGCGGACGGCCGACAGGATCGGCCGCAGGGACTCGACCGCCTGCAGGTCGCGCAGCCCGGGCGTGTTCGGCGAACTGACGTTGACCACCAGGTACGAGGCCAGGGGACCGACGAGCCGGGCGCTCGCCCCATAGTCATCGGCGGCCCCCTCGGGCGGTGTCGTCTTGGTCTTGCCGATGTTGACCCCGACCGGCACGTCGGGGCGGTGACGGGCGAGCCGGATCGCCAGCGCGCCCGCCCCGAGGTTGTTGAAACCCATCCGGTTCAACAGCGCGCGATCGGCCGGCAGCCGGAACATCCGCGGCGCCGGGTTGCCGGCCTGCGGGCGCGCGGTGACCGTGCCGACTTCGGCATACCCGAAGCCCAACGCACCCCAGGTGTGCAGGCCCAAACCGTCCTTGTCGAAGCCGGCGGCCAGCCCGAGCGGTCCCGGGAAACGCACGCCGAACACCGTGCTGGCGAGCGCGGGGTCGGTCGGACCGAGCCGCCTGTGCAGCAGGTTCCCCACCGGGGCGACCGCCGTGACGCCGCGCAGCGCGGCGAACACCAGCGTGTGGATGCGCTCGGGCGGCACCAGGAAGAACAGCCGGCGCAGCAGGGCGTACACCGGGTGCCGGGGGGCGGGTGTCACAGTTCGGGTTGGTCGGGCAGCCGACTGTCCATGCGAGTCTTCTTGCGCCGCAACAACACCCGTCTGCTGCCGTCGTTGTACAGCCGCACTCGGGTCAGCTCCCAGCCCCGGTACTCGGCCTCGATGGACAACCGGATCGAGGCGCTGACGCGCGTCACCTCGGGCGGCAGGCGCAACGGCACCCACTCGTAGTCGTCCGACATCTCGGCCTCCCACCCCGCGGGCAGCCGGCTCCACCGGGGGGCGGCGGTCACCGGGCGCCCGCCGCGTGCTCGATCACCTGGACCCCTGCGCCCGACCCCGACACCACGTACAAGGTGCCTGACGTGTCGTCGAAGGCCAGTGAGTTCGGTTGCTGCACGGTCGGGTATCGCACCTTTTCGACGGGAATTCCGGTGGACAGATCGTAACCAACCACCATATTCGAAGCGGTCTGGGTTACCCAGGCCAACTCGCGGGACCCGGCCAGCCCATAGGGCGCCTCCCGCACCGGATAGGCCTGCCGCAACATGAGCGGGTCGACGCCGTAGACCAGCAGTTGGCCGCCGCGGGTGTCGGCGGCCAGGACGACGCCCAGCGGGTCGGCGGCCAGGGTCGTGGCGCCTTCGCCGGCGCGCAGCGCCTGCTCGACGCGGCCGTCGGCGCCGATCGTCGTGACCGACGTTTGCCCGCGGTCCAGCACAACCGTCGTATTGTTCTGGGTCACAAGGGAATCGACGCGCGCGAAGATCTTCTTCCGGGCGGCGACGGCCGCGGTGCCGGCGCTCTCCGGCGGCCGGGCGGCCAGCAGATACACGGCCCCGTCGGCGCTGCCGAGCACCAGCTTTCCGTCGGCGCGCCGGGCGACGGCGGTGAATTGCACTTCCGGGGCCTGCGAGACGCTCACCGTCGCGGTGTGGCCGCCGGCCAGGTCGACCACGAAGTAGCCGCCCCGGGTCGACAGGTAGGCCGTGCCCCGGCCGTCATCGGCCAGCGCGGTGGCCGGACCCGGCAGGGCGATTACGCGCGGCGGCACCTGCGGGCCGCCGAAGACGGTGACCGAAGCGTTCGACGACGGGTCGGCGCCCGGCACCAGGACTGCCAATTGGCGGGTTTTGTCGTCGAACACCGCGGCCGACGCCGCGCCGGCCAGGGGCAACACCGCACCGGCCGGGGGTTGAGACGGCGGCGGGGCCACGGCCGGCCGGGCCGGTTCGATCGTGGGCGGGGCGCCTGTGAGTGGATTCGACGAGCATCCGGCGAGCGCGCCCAGCAAAAGAAGCGCGATCACCCAGCGGCGACGATCAGGCCGTTTCCGCTCAGCTTGCCGAGCCAGCAATTATTTTCCCCTGTGTAAACGGACGGAATCCCGATATTAGGGAACGGTTTCGCACCCAATATGGCCATGTCGCCCACGGCGACCGTCACCGGGGAGGTATCGTCGCGTCATGACCGTCATCGTGGACCGGCATACCGTACCTGACGAGTTTGCTGTCGAAGACCTGTCGACGGGAATCTTCGCCAGCGGGTACGGCCAAGTTGGTGATGGGCGCAGTTTTTCCTTCCACATCGAGCACGGATCCCTGGTCGTCGAGGTTTACCGACCGCGTCTCGCCGCCCTCGTTCCGCAGGCCGAGGACGTCGTCGCCAGGGGGGCGCGCAACCTGGTGAACATCGACCTCACCGACGAGCGCAGCCTGACCGCGGCGGTTCGGGACATGGTCGCGCACGCGGTGTCGCTGCCGCGCTAGTCACACCCGTCACGGCCGGTGGTGGTCGCGGCCACCGGGTACGGTCGTCCTCGTGACTGCGGTTCCGCTGACATGACCGTCATCCTGTTACGGCACGGCCGGTCCACCTCGAACACCGCCGGCGTCCTGGCGGGCCGCGCGGAGGGCGTCGACCTCGACGAGAGGGGCCGCGAACAGGCCACCGGGTTGATCGACCGGATCGGTGACCTGCCGATCCGGGCGCTGATCAGTTCGCCGCTGCTGCGCTGCCGGCGCACGCTGGAGCCGCTCGCCGAACTGCTCTGCCTGGAACCGCTGATCGACGAGCGGCTCGCCGAAGTCGACTACGGCGACTGGACGGGCCGCAAGATCGGCGATCTGACCGGCGAGCCGCTGTGGCGGGTCGTGCAGGCCCATCCCAGCGCCGCGTTGTTCCCGGGCGGCGAGGGGCTGGCGCAGGTGCAGGCCCGCGCGGTGTCCGCCGTGCGCGAACACGACCGGCGGCTGGCCCAGGAACACGACGGCGACGCGCTGTGGGTGGCCTGCACCCACGGCGACGTCATCAAGTCGGTGATCGCCGACGCGTACGGCATTCACCTGGACGGTTTTCAGCGCGTCACCGCCGACCCGGCGTCGGTCAGCGTGATCCGGTACACCGAACTGCGGCCATTCGTGTTGCACGTCAACCACACCGGCGGGCGGCTGTCGGCCGCGCTGCGGGCCGGGCCGCCGCCCAAGGAGGCGCCCAAGGACGCGGCCTCGGGGGATTCGGACGGTGACTCGAAGGCGCGCGACGCCACGTCCGATTCCGGCGCGGAGCCGGTCGCGGTGCCGTCGAGCGACGCGGTAATCGGGGGCACCCCGGACTGAGCGGCCGCACCCACGGCGATCGCGTAGCGATCGGATCGCACTGCGGACGCATCAGCCGGTATTTTGGAAGTGTCATGCCTCGCGCAATCCATGTCTTCCGCACACCCGACCGTTTCGTGGCCGGGACCGTCGGCCAGCCCGGCAACCGGACCTTCTACATCCAGGCGGTACACGATTCGCGCGTGGTCTCAGTGGTATTGGAGAAGCAACAAGTCGCCGTGCTCGCCGAACGCATCGACGCGTTGCTGCTGGAGGTCAACCGCCGGTTCGGGACGCCGGTGCCGCCCGAGCCCGCCGAGATCGACGACCTGAGCCCGTTGGTCACGCCCGTCGACGCCGAGTTCCGGGTTGGCACGATGGGCCTGGGCTGGGACTCCGAGGCGCAGACCGTGGTGGTCGAATTGCTGGCGGTCACCGACGCCGAGTTCGACGCGTCGGTGGTGCTCGACGACACCGAGGAGGGGCCCGACGCGGTCCGGGTGTTCCTGACGCCGGAGTCGGCGCGGCAGTTCGCCATGCGCTCCACCCGCGTCATCTCGGCGGGACGCCCGCCCTGCCCGCTGTGTGAGGAACCGCTGGACCCCGATGGCCACATCTGCGCGCGCACCAACGGCTACCGGCGCAGCGCGCTCCTGGGGTCCAACGATGACCCCACCGAGTAGCGGGCACGATCGCCAGGCGGTGCTGCTGGACGGCGAGTTGACGATCCTGGGACGGATCCGCTCGGCCAGCAACGCCACCTTCTTGTGCGAGGCCACGCTAGGCGAGGACACCGTGCACTGCGTCTACAAGCCGGTCTCCGGCGAGCAGCCGCTGTGGGACTTTCCCGACGGAACCCTGGCCGGCCGCGAGGTCTCCGCGTACCTGATTTCGCGGCAGCTGGGCTGGAACATCGTGCCCCACACCATCATTCGTCACGGCCCGGCGGGCCCGGGGATGCTGCAGCTGTGGGTCGACCAGCCCGGCGATGCGGCGGACTCCGATCCCGCACCCGGGCCGGACCTCGTCGACCTGTTTCCCGCCGGCAAGCGCGTGCCGGGTTATCTGCCGGTGCTGCGTGCCTACGACTACGCCGGCGACGAGGTCATGCTGATGCACGCCGACGACATTCGGTTATGGCGGATGGCGGTGTTCGACGTGCTGGTCAACAACGCCGACCGCAAGGGCGGCCACGTCCTGCGCGACCTCGAGGGCCACATCTACGGCGTCGACCACGGCGTGTGCCTGCACGTGGAGAACAAGCTGCGCACGGTGCTGTGGGGCTGGGCCGGCAAGCCGGTCGACGGCAAGACCCTGGCGGCCGTCGCCGACCTCGCCGACGCCCTGACCGGCTCCTTCGCCGAAGAGCTGGCCGAGCAGATCACCACGGCGGAGATCGCCGCGCTGCGCATGCGCGCGTGCGCGCTGCTGGACAACCCGGTGATGCCCGGACCGAACCGGCATCGCCCGATCCCATGGCCGGCCTTCTGACTGGCGCCCGGTCGTCGGCGATACTGAGGCGGTGAACCCCGCGACCGACGGCATGACCGACGCCGCCCTGGCCGCGGATCTGGCAGCCGACGCGGGCGAGTTGCTGCTCAAGGTCCGCGAGGAGATGGGCTTCGGGCATCCCTGGGCGCTCGGCGACGCGGGAGACAGCCTGGCCAACGAGCTGATCCTGCGGCGACTGCGCGCCGAACGGCCCGGTGACGCGGTGCTCAGCGAAGAGGCCTACGACGACCTGGCCCGGCTCAGGCACGACCGGGTGTGGATCATCGACCCGCTGGACGGCACCCGCGAGTTCTCCACCCCCGGGCGCGACGACTGGGCGGTGCACGTCGCGCTGTGGCAGCGTCCGACCGATAGCCCAACCGACGGCCCGACCGCGAGCACGCGGGAGATCACCGACGCGGCGGTGTCGCTGCCGGCGCGCGGCAACATGGTCTACCGCAGCGACACCGTCACCGCCGACGCCGCCCGCGTCGGAATCCACAGCCCCATCCGGATCGCCGTCAGTGCCACCCGGCCGCCCGCGGTCTTGTACCGCATTCGGCACACGCTGCCCATCCAGCCGGTGGCGATCGGGTCGGCGGGCGCCAAGGCGATGGCCATGATCGACGGCCACGTCGACGCCTACGTGCACGCCGGCGGCCAGTGGGAGTGGGACTCGGCGGCTCCGGCCGGGGTCGTGATGGCCGCCGGCATGCACGCCTCCCGGCTCGACGGGTCGCCGTTGCGGTACAACCAGCCCGACCCGTACCTGCCCGACTTCGTGATGTGCCGCGCCGAGCTGGCGCCCATCCTGCTCGACGCCATCCACAGCGCCTACCGCTGATCTCCTAAAGTCGTTGCCATGCAGTCGTGGGCATCCGCAGAGGTTCCGGTGCTGCCGGGCCGCGGCCCGGAACTACGGCTGTACGACACCTCCGACCGCCAGGTGCGCCCGGTCGCGCCCGGCTCGACCGCGACCATGTACGTCTGCGGGATCACCCCGTATGACGCGACGCACCTGGGGCACGCGGCCACCTACCTGACGTTCGACCTCATCCACCGCCAGTTGCTCGACCTGGGCCACGCCGTGCACTACGTGCAGAACGTCACCGACGTCGACGACCCGCTGCTGGAACGCGCCGAGCGGGACGGGATCGACTGGCGGGCGCTGGGCGACCGGGAGGTCGCGCTGTTCCGCGAGGACATGGCGGCGCTGCGGGTCCTGCCGCCCCGCGAATACGTCGGGGCCACCGAGGCGATCGCCGAGGTCATCGAGCTCGTCGAGAAGATGCTGGCGTCCGGGGCCGCCTACGTCCTGGACCCCGACGTCGCGGAATACCCGGACGTCTACTTCCGCGCGGACGCGACCCCGCAGTTCGGCTACGAGTCCGGCTACGACCGCGAAACCATGCTGCGGCTGTTCCAGGAGCGGGGCGGTGACCCCGGAAGGCCGGGCAAGTCCGACGAGCTCGACGCCCTGCTGTGGCGGGCCGCGCGCCCGGGCGAGCCCAGCTGGCCGTCGCCGTTCGGCGCCGGGCGGCCCGGCTGGCACGTGGAGTGCGCGGCCATCGCGCTCAGCCGCATCGGCAGCGGCCTGGACATTCAGGGCGGCGGGGCGGACCTGATCTTCCCGCACCACGAATTCACCGCCGCGCACGCCGAATGCGTCCGCGGCGAGCGGCGATTCGCCCGGCACTACGTGCACGCCGGGATGATCGGCTGGGACGGCCACAAGATGTCCAAGAGCCGCGGGAACCTTGTCCTGGTGTCCGAGCTGCGCGCGCAGGGCGTCGAGCCGGCGGCCGTGCGGCTGGGGCTGCTGGCCGGGCATTACCGGGCGGACCGATTCTGGAGCCGGCAGGTGCTCGACGACGCGATCGCCCGGCTGCGGCGCTGGCGCACCGCGACCGCGCTGCCGGCCGGCCCCGACGCCGCGGACGTCATCGCCCGCGTGCGCCGCTACCTGGCCGACGACCTCGACACCCCGAAAGCGATTGCGGCGTTGGACGGCTGGGCCACCGACGCGCTCGAATACGGCGGCCACGACGGCGCGGCGCCGGCGGCGGTGGCCGCGGCGGTCGACGCGCTCCTCGGGGTGTACCTGTAGTCACGGCGCGAGTACCTTGTCGGCCATGACGTCAGTGCAGGACAAAGTTGTTTTCATCACCGGTGGCGCCCGCGGAATCGGGGCCGAGGTGGCCCGCCGGCTGCATGAGCGGGGCGCCCGGCTCGTGCTGACCGATCTCGGTGAGGCCGAGCTGAACGAGCTCGCCGGCGAACTCGGCGACGACCGGGTGCTGACCGTCGTCGCCGACGTGCGCGACCTGCCCGCCATGGAGTCCGCCGCCGCGCAGGCCGTAGACCGATTCGGCGGCATCGACGTCGTGGTGGCCAACGCCGGCATCGCCAGCTACGGGTCGCTGCTGCAGGTCGACCCCGAGGCGTTCAAGCGGGTCCTCGAGGTCGACGTGCTCGGCGTCTTCCACACCGTCCGGGCCGCGTTGCCGGCAATCATCGACCGTCGGGGCTACGTGCTGGTCGTGTCGTCGCTGGCGGCGTACGCGGCGGCCCCGGGGCTGGGGCCGTACAACGCATCCAAGGCCGCGGTCGAGATCCTCGCGAACTCGCTGCGGCTGGAGGTGGCCCACCGCGGCGTCAGTGTCGGCTCGGCGCACATGTCGTGGATCGACACCGCGCTCGTCCGCGACACCAAGAGCGACCTGCCCTCGTTCGCCGAACTGCTGACCAAGCTGCCCTGGCCGTTGAGCACCACCACCACGGTCGACGCCTGCGCCGACGCGTTCGTCAAGGGAATCGAGGGCCGCGCGCGTCGCGTCTACTCGCCGGGCTGGGTGGGTCTCTTCCGGTGGCTCAAGCCCCTGCTGTCCACCCCGATCGGCGAATTCCCGGTCCTGCGGCACGCCGCCGAGCTGGTGCCCCGAATGGACGCCGAAGTCGCCGCGCTGGGCCGCTGCACCAGCGCATACACCCAATCGCTGGGCCGCCCGGCGGGCTGACCGGCCGGGGTCTTACAGCCCGAAACCGGGCCGCCGGCGGCGCAGGTAGCGCTCGAACTCGGCGGCCAGCGCGTCGCCGTCGATCTTGCCCAGCGCCTCGTTCACGTCCAACTCGGCGTCGCCGCGCTGCTCCAGCGATGTCACGTACTCGGCCAGGTCCTCGTCCTCGCCGGCCATCTCGGTGATCGTCTGCTCCCACTCCTCGGCCTGGGCCGGCAGATCAGCCAGCGGGACCTCGACGTCGAGCACGTCCTCGACCCGGCGCAGCAGGGCGACCGTCGCCTTGGGGTTCGGCGGGTGCGACACGTAGTGCGGCACCGCGGCCCAGAACGTCACCGCCGGGATCCCGGCCGCCACGCAGGCGTCCTGGAACACCCCGGCGATGCCGGTCGGGCCCTCGTAGCGGGTTTCCTGCAGGCCGAAGCGCTTGGCGGACTCGGGGGAGTACGCCGCGCCCGACACCGGCACCGGCCGGGTGTGCGGGGTGTCCGCGAGCAGGGCCCCGAGGATCACGACGGTGTCGGCGTTGAGCTTGTCGGCGATCGCCACCAACTCCGCGCAGAACGTCCGCCAGCGCATGTTGGGCTCGACCCCGTGCATCAGCACCACGTCGCGGTCGCTGCCCGGGGGCCGGCAGTGCGAAATCCGCATCGCCGGCCACACCAGCTCCCGCGTCACCCCGTCGACCTGGCGGATCACCGGGCGGTTGACCTGGTAGTCGTAATACGCCTCGTCGTCGATCTCGACGATCGGGTCGGCTTCCCAGATCGCCTCGAGGTGTTCGAGCGCGTCGCTGGCCGCGTCGCCGGCGTCGTTCCAGCCCTCGAACGCCGCCACGACGATGGTGTTGTGCAATTCGGGCAGCGCGGCTTTTCCAAAGAGGGGGCCATCGGGGCGGGTCACAGAATCAGCGTACGGCTTCGCGCCAGCCCTTCGTGGTGCAGCTGTCAGACCCCCGCAAGCCGCTGGGCGGATTCCATAGGACCACTATCCTTGTGGGGTGACCGCCGCGACCGAACACCGCCACGACACGGACATTCTCCACAGCCCGGCGCCTCGGGTGGTGGTCGGTCGCGACGAAATACGTCCGGGTGCGAACTGGTTAACCTTGGTAACGACTACATCGCCGACGAGATCCGCGAACCATGCGCTCGAGGGCACCGCGAGCGCCAAGCGGGTCGAGTCGACTTGGGCGTCCACACGTCGGGTGACGCCGTAGACTTTTCACCGTCGAGAGGCGTTGCAACGGTTATCGGGGGGGACCGGTCCCCATCGGTATCCGCCACGCTCGGCAGAGTCAAGGACGCCTTCCGTAACGGAAGGAACGCGCGTGAGCTCCGCTGAGACCAACTTCGCACCGAACATCCGCCCCGACTGCACCGACGAACTGACGGCTGAGCTGCGCCGCCGGATCATGGTGATCGACGGCGCGATGGGCACGGCGATCCAGCGGGACCGCCCGGACGAGGCCGGCTACCGCGGCGACCGGTTCACGGAGTGGCCGACCGCGCTGCAGGGCAACAACGACCTGCTCACCCTGACGCAGCCGCAGATCATCGAGGGGATCCACCGCGAGTACCTCGAGGCGGGCGCCGACATCGTCGAGACCAACACGTTCAACTCGAACGCGATCTCGCTCTCCGACTACGACATGGCGGACCTGAGCTACGAGCTGAACCACGCCGGCGCCGCCCTGGCCCGCAAGGCGGCGGACGAATACAGCACCCCCGAGAAGCCCCGCTACGTCGCCGGCGCGATCGGGCCGACGACGCGGACCGCGTCGATCTCGCCGGACGTCAACGACCCGGGGGCCCGCAACGTCTCCTACGACCAGCTGGTCGCCGCCTACCTGGAAGCCGCCAACGGCCTGGTCGACGGTGGTGCCGACCTCCTCATCGTCGAGACGATCTTCGACTCGCTGAACGCCAAGGCGGCGGTGTTCGCCATCGAGACGCTGTTCGAGGAGCGCGGGCGCCGCTGGCCGGTGATCATCTCGGGCACCATCACCGACGCGTCCGGGCGGACGTTGTCCGGTCAGGTCACCGAAGCGTTCTGGAACTCGATCAGGCACGCCAGGCCGCTCGCGGTGGGCCTCAACTGCGCCCTGGGCGCGCCGGAGATGAGGCCGTACATCGCCGAGATGTCCCGGATCGCGGACACCTTCGTCTCCTGCTACCCGAACGCCGGCCTGCCCAACGCCTTCGGCGAATACGACGAGTCCCCCGAGCGCCAGGCGAGCTACATCGCCGATTTCGCCGAGGCCGGCCTGGTCAACCTGGTCGGCGGGTGTTGCGGGACGGCCCCGCCGCACATCGCCGAGATCGCCAAGGTCGTCGAGGGCAGGCCGCCGCGCGAGGTGCCGGAGATCCCGGTGGCCACCCGGCTCGCCGGCCTGGAGCCGCTCAACATCACCGACGACTCCCTGTTCGTGAACATCGGTGAGCGCACCAACATCACCGGCTCCGCCCGGTTCCGCAACCTGATCAAGGCCGAGGACTACGACAGCGCGCTGTCGGTCGCCCTGCAGCAGGTCGAGGTCGGCGCGCAGGTCATCGACATCAACATGGACGAGGGCATGATCGACGGCGTCGCCGCGATGGACCGGTTCACCAAGCTGGTCGCGGCCGAGCCCGACATCAGCCGCGTCCCGGTGATGATCGACTCCTCCAAGTGGGAGGTCATCGAGGCGGGCCTGAAGAACGTGCAGGGCAAGCCGATCGTCAACTCGATCTCCATGAAGGAGGGCGAGGAGAAGTTCGTCCGCGAGGCACGGCTGTGCCGCAAGTACGGCGCCGCCGTCGTCGTGATGGCCTTCGACGAGCAAGGGCAGGCCGACAACCTGGAGCGCCGCAAGGAGATCTGCGCTCGCGCCTACCGGATCCTGACCGAAGAGGTCGGCTTCCCGCCCGAGGACATCATCTTCGACCCGAACTGCTTCGCGCTGGCGACCGGGATCGAGGAGCACGCGACCTACGGGATCGACTTCATCGAGGCCTGCGCCTGGATCAAAGAGAACCTGCCCGCGGTGCACATCTCCGGCGGAATCTCGAACGTGTCGTTCTCGTTCCGGGGCAACAACCCGGTCCGCGAGGCGATCCACGCGGTGTTCCTCTACCACGCCATCAAGGCCGGCCTGGACATGGGCATCGTCAACGCCGGTGCGCTGGTGCCCTACGACTCGATCGATCCCGAGCTGCGGGAACGCATCGAGGACGTCGTGCTGAACCGTCGCGCGGACGCGGCCGAGAGACTGCTGGAGATCGCCGAACGGTTCAACAGCTCGGAGAAGACCGAAGACCCGAAGGCGGCCGAGTGGCGCAGCCTGCCGGTCCGCGAACGGATCACGCACGCGCTGGTCAAGGGCATCGACGCCCACGTCGACGCCGACACCGAGGAGTTGCGGGCCGAGATCGCCGAAGCGGGTGGCCGCCCGATCGAGGTGATCGAGGGCCCGCTGATGGACGGCATGAACGTCGTCGGTGATCTCTTCGGCTCGGGCAAGATGTTCCTGCCGCAGGTCGTGAAGTCGGCCCGGGTGATGAAGAAGGCCGTCGCGTACCTGCTGCCCTACATCGAGGCGGAGAAGGAACAGCCCCTGCCCGGCGAGGCTGCGAAGAAAGACACCAACGGCACCATCATCATGGCGACCGTCAAGGGCGACGTGCACGACATCGGCAAGAACATCGTCGGGGTCGTCCTGCAGTGCAACAACTTTGAAGTGATCGACCTCGGTGTGATGGTGCCCGCCCAGAAGATTCTCGACGCGGCGAAGGAGCACGACGCCGACATCATCGGGCTGTCCGGCCTGATCACCCCGTCCCTGGACGAGATGGTCAACTTCGCCGCCGAGATGGAACGCGAGGGGCTTGCGATCCCGCTGCTGATCGGTGGCGCCACCACCTCGCGCGCCCACACGGCCGTGAAGGTGGCACCGCGCCGCAGCGGTCCGGTCGTCTGGGTCAAGGACGCGTCGCGCTCGGTGCCGGTCGCCGCCGCGCTGCTCGACGACAAGCAGCGGCCGGCCCTGCTGGAGGCCACCGAGAAGGACTACGCGTCGCTGCGGGAACGGCACTCGCAGAAGAACGAGCGACCGATGCTGACCCTGGAAAAGGCCCGCGCGAACCGGACGCCGGTCGAGTGGGAGGGTTACACGCCGCCGGTGCCGGCGATAGGTGCGGCAATACGGGAATTTCAGGACTACGACCTCGCGGAGCTGCGCGAGTACATCGACTGGCAGCCCTTCTTCAACGCCTGGGAGATGAAGGGCCGCTTTCCCGACATCCTCAACAACCCGGCCTCGGGCGAGGCCGCCCGCAAGCTGTACGAGGACGCTCAGGAGATGCTGGACACCCTGATCAAGGAGAAGTGGCTGACCGCCAACGGCGTGATCGGGTTCTTCCCGGCGAACGCGGTCGGTGACGACATCGAGGTCTACACCGACGACACCCGCACCGAGGTGCTGACCACGCTGCACAACCTGCGCCAGCAGGGCGAGCATCGCGACGGCATCCCGAACCGGTGCCTCGGCGACTACATCGCGCCCAAAGAAACGGGTCTCCGGGACTACATCGGCGCCTTCGCCGTCACCGCCGGGCTCGGGTGCCAGGAAAAGATCGCGGAGTTCAAGGCGGACCATGACGACTACAGCGCGATCCTGCTGGAGTCGCTCGCCGACCGGCTGGCGGAGGCATTCGCCGAGCGCATGCACCAGCGGGTCCGCAAGGAGTTCTGGGGATTCCAGCCCGACGAGCAGCTGGACAACGAGGCGCTGATCGGCGAGAAGTACCGGGGAATCCGTCCCGCCCCCGGATACCCGGCCTGCCCCGAGCACACCGAGAAGGCGACGCTCTGGAAGTTGCTCGACGTCAAGGAGCGCACCGGCATCGAGCTGACCGAGTCGATGGCGATGTGGCCCGGTGCCGCCGTCAGCGGCTGGTATTACTCGCACCCCCAATCGCAGTACTTCGTGATCGGCCGGATGGCCCAGGACCAGGTCGCCGACTACGCCCGGCGCAAAGGCTGGACCCTGGCCGAAGCCGAGCGCTGGCTCGCCCCCAACCTCGGCTACAACCCGGAGGACTGAGCCCCCGTTCCTCCGGCCCGGCGGTGCGGCGGAAACCGCCGTGACTTTGCTTGTCACCACATGGAACAATCGCTCGCCGTGAAGACCTTCGAGGATCTGTTCGCCGAACTCGGCGAGCGTGCCCGCACCCGGCCCGCCGGCAGCGCGACGGTCGCCGCGCTGGACGGCGGCGTACACGGGCTGGGCAAGAAGGTCCTGGAGGAGGCCGGCGAGGTGTGGCTGGCCGCAGAGCACGAGCCCGACGAGGCCCTGGCCGAGGAGATCAGCCAGTTGCTGTACTGGACGCAGGTGCTGATGATCGCGCGCGGGCTGTCCCTCGACGACGTCTACCGGAAGCTCTGAGCATGTTGCGGGTCGCGGTACCCAACAAGGGCGCGCTGAGCGAGCCGGCCACCGAGATCCTCGCGGAGGCGGGCTACCGGCGCCGCACCGACCCCAAGGACCTGACGGTCATCGACCCCGTCAACCAGGTGGAGTTCTTCTTTCTGCGGCCCAAAGACATTGCCATCTATGTGGGTTCGGGAGAGCTCGACTTCGGCATCACCGGCCGCGACCTGGTGCTGGACTCCAGCGCGCCGGTGCGCGAGCGCCTCGCCCTGGGTTTCGGCTCGTCGAGTTTCCGCTACGCCGGCCCGGCCGACCGGCATTGGACGACGGCCGACCTGGCCGGGAAACGCATCGCCACGGCCTACCCCAATCTGGTGCGAAAAGACTTGGCGCAACGGGGGATCGGGGCGACGGTGATCAGGCTCGACGGCGCCGTGGAGATCTCGGTGCAACTTGGGGTGGCGGACGCCATCGCCGACGTGGTGGGGTCGGGACGCACGCTGAGTTTGCACGACCTGGTGGCGTTCGGCGACCCGCTGTGTGATTCGGAGGCGGTGCTGATCGAGCGCGTCGATCACGAGGCCGGCGCGGCGGGCGATCAGCTGGTGGCCCGCGTGCAGGGCGTCGTCTTCGGCCAGCAGTACCTGATGCTCGATTACGACTGTCCCCGCGCGGTACTGGACAAGGCGACCTCGATCACGCCGGGGCTGGAGTCGCCGACCATCGCCCCGCTCGCCGACCCGGACTGGGTCGCGATCCGCGCGCTGGTGCCCCGCCGCGGCGTCAACGAGATCATGGACGAGCTGGCCGCCATCGGCGCCAAGGCGATCCTGGCGTCCGACATCAGGTTCTGCCGGTTCTGATCGACCGGCGCGTTGCGGGCGCCGTTGTGTTAGCGTCCGCTAGGGCAAGGCCGCCGACGGGCCGGACCCGAGTCACGTCGCCGGGCCTTCATCCCCCAAGGAGGGCCTCGTGACGCATGCGCTAGTTCTGTTGATGGCGTTGCTGATTGGTGTCGTTGCCGGGCTGCGGTCGCTGACGGCTCCCACGGTCGTCGCGTGGGCCGCCTGGCTGGGCTGGATCAACCTGCACGGCACCTGGGCGTCGTGGGTGGGCAACATCATCACGGCGCTGATTCTCACGGTCCTCGCGATCGGTGAGCTCGTCATGGACAAACGGCCGACGACGCCGCCACGCACCGCGGGCCCGTCGTTCACCGCTCGGATGGTGCTGGGCGCGTTCGCGGCCGCGGCGCTCGGTGCGGCGTGGCACTACACGTTCAGCTCGCTGGGCGCCGGCGTGATCGGGGCCGTGATCGGCACGCTGGGCGGCTATCACGCCCGCCGGCGGCTGGTCGCGGCGCGCGGCGGGCACGACCTGCCGGTCGCCCTCGTCGAGGACGCGATCGCCATCCTGGGCGGCTTCGCGATCCTCGCCGCGACGGCCAGCCTGTGACAGAGCATTTCGACGCGATCGTCGTCGGTGCGGGTCAGGCCGGACCCCCGCTCGCGGGCCGGCTGACGGCGGCCGGACAGCGCGTCGCGGTGGTCGAACGCAAGCTCATCGGCGGCACCTGCGTCAACAACGGATGCATCCCCACCAAGACCCTGGTGGCCAGCGCCCACGCCGCGCACCTGGCGCGCCGCGGCGCCGAATACGGGGTCGGGACCGGATCGGTCAGCGTGGACATGGCGAAAGTGAAGGCGCGCAAGGACGGCATCATGCTCGCCGACCGGGAGGGCGTGGAGGGCTGGCTGGACGGCATGGAGGGCTGCACCGTCTTTCGCGGCCACGCCCGCTTCGAGGACCCCCACACGCTGCGGGTCGGCCCCGACCTGCTGAAGGCCGACCGGATCTTCCTCAACGTCGGCGGCCGCGCGGTGGTGCCGGACATCCCGGGACTGTCGGACGTGGAGTTCCTCGCCAACGTGTCGATACTCGAATTGGACACGCTGCCGCAGCATCTCGTCATCGTCGGCGGCAGCTACATCGCGTTGGAGTTCGCGCAGATGTACCGGCGCTTCGGGGCCCGCGTGACCGTCGTCGAGAGGGGCTCACGGCTGGCGTCGCGCGAGGACGACGACGTTTCGGCCACCATCCGGGAGATCCTCGAGGCCGAAGGCATCGACGTCGTGCTCGGGGCCGACGGCGTGCGGGTCGCCAAGCGCGACAAGGGTTTCGAGGGCTTCGAGGGCTTCGAGCTCACGCCCGCCGACGGTGCCGACCCGGTCCGGGGCAGCCACCTGCTGCTGGCGGTGGGGCGCCGGCCCAACACCGACGACCTGGGCCTGGATGCCGCCGGTGTGCAGACCGACGCCCGCGGCTACATCGTGGTCGACGACCAGCTGAAGACCAACGTCGACCACATCTGGGCGATGGGCGACTGCAACGGTCGCGGCGCGTTCACCCACACCTCCTACAACGACTTCGAGATCGTCGCCGCCAACCTGCTCGACGACGATCCGCGCCGCGTGAGCGACCGCATCACCACCTACGCCCTCTACATCGACCCGCCGCTGGGGCGCGCCGGAATGACCGTCGCTCAGGTCCGCGCGTCGGGCCGCAGGGCGCTGGTCGGAAAGCGGCCGATGACCCGCGTGGGGCGGGCGGTGGAAAAGGGTGAGACGCAAGGGTTTATGAAGGTCGTCGTCGACGCCGACACCCACGAGATCCTGGGCGCCGCCATCCTGGGAGTCGGCGGCGACGAGGCGATCCACGCGATCCTGGACGTGATGTCGGCCAAGGCGCCCTACACCACGTTGGCGCGCACCATGCACATTCACCCGACGGTCAGCGAGCTCATCCCGACCGTGCTGCAGGAGATGTCGCCGCTGTCGGACTAGCGGCCGTTCGATCAGGCGGCGGGCTCGGCTGGACGCGAAATGTCTTGCGCCAGGCCGTGATCCGGCCATCCCGGGTAGGGCGGCGGGGTGCCGCCGAACAGCGGGCAGTGCTGCTGGTGCGGGCACCAGTCGCACAGCCGGGACTGGCTGGGGCGAAAGTCGCCCGTCTGGCCCGCCGATTGGATGGCGCGCCAGATGGCCATCAGCGTCTTCTCGAACCGCAGCAACTCGTCCGGCTCGGGGGAGTAGTCCAGCACCTGGCCGTCGGCCAGATAGATCAGCCGCAGCCGCGCCGGCGGCACGCCGCGGGAGCGCAGCAACGCCACGGCGTAGAACTTCATCTGGAACATCGCCTTGAATTCGGCCAGCGCGCGGGCGGCGGGCGGCGCCTTGCCGGTCTTGTAGTCGACGACCCGCACGGCGCCGGTGGCGGCGACGTCGATGCGGTCGATGAATCCCCGCAGCAGCGTGCCGTCGGAGAGTTCGACCTCCACGCGCTGTTCGCAGCTCTGCGGGTCGAATCGGGTCGGGTCTTCGAGCCGATAGTAACCGGACAGCAGCGCGCGCGCCTCATCCAGCAACCGGTCGCGGTGTTCGGGTTCCAGGGCGTCGGCCAGCTCGGGCTCGGCCGCGACCAGCTTGTCCCACGCGGGCGCCACGAGGGACGTCGCCGTGTCGCATCCGCGCAGCGCGGCCGGCAGGCTGTAGAGCTGCTCCAGCGCGGCGTGCACCACCGACCCGCGCAGCTGCGCCGCCGACGGGGCCTCCGGCAACCGGTCGATCGCCCGGAACCGATAGAGCAGGGGGCACTGCTTGAAATCCGCCGCCCGCGACGGGGACAGGGCCGGTTTCGCGGCCGGCCGCGGTGTGCGTGGCGCCGGCAGCTCGGTCATGAACCGCAGCCTAGGCCCGGGTGCCGACAACCCCGGGCAGCCGTCGCGGCGAGTCGGCTGGCACGCTGGACGCCGTGTCCGAAACCGGCCCGTTCGTCCCGGGGGAACGCGTCCAGCTCACGGACGCCAAGGGCCGGCATTACACGATGGTGCTGACGTCGGGCGCCGAGTTTCACACCCATCGCGGTTCGATCGCACACGATGCCTTGATCGGGTTGGAGCAGGGCAGCGTCGTCAAGTCGAGCAACGGCGCGCTGTTTCTGGTGCTGCGACCGCTGCTCGTCGACTATGTGATGTCGATGCCGCGCGGGCCTCAGGTCATCTACCCCAAGGACGCCGCGCAGATCGTGCACGAGGGCGATATCTTTCCGGGCGCGCGGGTGCTGGAGGCCGGCGCCGGTTCGGGCGCGATGACCCTCTCGCTGCTGCGCGCGGTCGGGTCCGGGGGCCGGGTGGTCTCCTACGAGGAGCGCGCCGACCACGCCGAGCACGCCCGCCGCAACGTCTCGGTGTTCTTCGGCGGCCCGCCCGAGAACTGGCGCCTGATCGTCGGTGACGTCTCGGACTCCGAGCTGCCCGACGGCTCCTTCGACCGGGCGGTGCTGGACATGCTGTCGCCGTGGGAGGTGCTCGACGCGGTGGCGCGACTGCTGGTGGCCGGTGGGGTGCTGATGATCTACGTGGCCACCGTCACCCAGCTGTCGCGGGTGGTCGAGGCGCTGCGGGCGCAGCAGTGCTGGACCGAGCCGCGGTCGTGGGAAACGATGCAGCGCGGCTGGAACGTCGTCGGCCTGGCCGTGCGCCCGCAGCATTCGATGCGCGGGCACACCGCCTTCCTGGTGTTCACGCGACGGCTCGCACCCGGGGCCGTGGCGCCCGCGCCGCTGGGGCGCAAGCGCGTCGGGCGCGATGGATAGGAACGGGCGCCCCGCCGGTCGTCGGCTCGTCATCGCCAGTGAATCCTCGGCGGCGACACGCCGACGGGGCTCGCCGCCACGTCACGCTCGACGCCGTCGGTTCACCCGCGATCAGTCGAGGTCGTCGCTGCGCAGCAGCGAGCGTCGCACCGAGAGCAACTCGAACTCGGGATGGGCGGCCACCAGGCGTTCGGCCGCGTCGAGCACGTCGACCGCGTGGCCGCGGTCACCGGAAACCAGCGACACGCCGATGCCCGCCCGCCGGTAGAGCTCGTGGGAACCCGTCTCGGCCGCCGACACGCTGAACTTGCGCTGCAACTCGGCGACCACCGGCCGGATCACCGATCGCTTCTGCTTGAGCGAGCGAACGTCGCCCAGCAACACGTCGAATTCGAGCCAGCCGATCCACATGCCGCGGCTCAACGTGGGGGCGTCGGGGCGGGCGCTGCGGGCGGGCCCGAGCCGGGTGCCTTACCGAGGGCCAGCAGCATCTCGGCGGTCCGCCGCGACAATTGCCAGCCGCCCTGGAACGGCGTGAACTCCATCGGGAACGTGAAGTTCGGGTTGCTGGGCTGAGCCGTGTTGACGGTGATGGTGGCCATCACGTGCGAGGGGTTCTTGTCCGACCAGGCGATGTTGTTCGCGGCGAACGTCATCGGCAGGTAACCGTTGTCGCGCAGCGCGTTGATGAACTTGTCGAAGGCGCCGGCGCTGTCGGGGGTGGCGCCCTCGACCAGGTTCACCTTGTCGGCGCCCGGGACGTTCGGGTCGGCCAGCCGGGTCAGCACCGCGTTGAGCGCTTCGGGGCCGGGGAGTGGACTTGTCGGCGGGGCGGCGACGGGAATCGAGGAGGCCGGCGGCGCCTGGGCGGCGGGCGACGACGCGATCTTGGGCTGATTCGACGAACACGCCGAGAGCCCCACCGCCAGAACGGCGGCGGCGACGAGCGGTGCGGGGGGCCGTCGGCGCATCCGATTTCGGCCCGGTTACGCGCGGGTTATCGAAGCGGTCGGGCCAACGGGTGCAATCGAAGTCACATCCCTGTTCGGCGCTCCAACGGCGGCGGAGTGGGCGGCGCAGGCGGCAAGGCGTTTTGCAGTCACAATCGTCTCCGACGGCCCTTTCGCTCAACCCGATTCATCGGCGAATTTACCAGCGTGACGAAAGTCTTAACTTTTCGTGGGTATTTGACTGCGCACATCAACCCCCAATCGCCGGTAGCTTTGAAGTATCGCCGCACCATTGGGTGCGGGAAAGGAGCGCAATATGGGTGGCTCAGAGCGTTCTGAAGCATTCGGTACCCCTGGTGAGTCCGACATGTCCAGCGGCGATGCTGCCGAATTGGAGCAATTACGGCGCGAAGCGGCGCTGCTGCGCGAGCAACTGGAGCACGCGGCGGGGTCGCCGGGCAGCGCGCGTTCCGCCCGCGATGTGCACCAGCTGGAAGCCCGCATCGACTCGCTTGCGGCGCGCAACTCCAAGCTGATGGAAACCCTCAAGGAGGCCCGGCAGCAGTTGCTGGCCCTCCGGGAAGAGGTCGACCGCCTCGGGCAACCGCCCAGCGGTTACGGGGTCCTGCTGGGCGCCCACGACGACGACACCGTCGACGTGTTCACCTCTGGCCGCAAGATGCGCTTGACCTGCTCGCCGAACATCGACGTCTCCTCCTTGCGCAAAGGGCAGACGGTCCGGCTCAACGAGGCCCTCACCGTGGTCGAGGCAGGCACCTACGAATCGGTGGGCGAGATCTCCACTCTGCGTGAGGTGCTCAACGACGGCCACCGCGCGTTGGTCGTCGGCCACGCCGACGAGGAGCGCATCGTTTGGCTGGCCGAGCCGCTGGTCGCCGAGGACCTGCCGGACGGCGTTCCCGACGCCCTCAACGACGACACCAAGCCGCGCAAGCTGCGCCCGGGTGACTCCCTGCTGGTCGACACCAAGGCCGGCTACGCCTTCGAGCGCATCCCCAAGGCCGAGGTCGAAGACCTGGTCCTGGAGGAGGTGCCGGACGTCAGTTACCAGGACATCGGCGGGCTGACCCGCCAGATCGAGCAGATTCGCGACGCCGTGGAGCTGCCGTTCCTGCACAAGGAGCTCTACCGCGAGTACGCGCTGCGCCCGCCCAAGGGTGTGTTGCTCTACGGCCCCCCCGGCTGTGGCAAGACGCTGATCGCCAAGGCGGTGGCCAACTCGCTGGCCAAGAAGATGGCCGAGGTGCGCGGCGACGACGCCCGCGAGGCCAAGTCCTACTTCCTCAACATCAAGGGCCCCGAGCTGCTCAACAAGTTCGTCGGGGAGACCGAGCGCCACATCCGGCTGATCTTCCAGCGCGCCCGCGAAAAGGCGTCCGAAGGCACACCGGTGATCGTGTTCTTCGACGAGATGGACTCGATCTTCCGCACCCGCGGCACCGGCGTCTCCTCGGACGTCGAGACCACGGTCGTCCCGCAGCTGCTGAGCGAGATCGACGGCGTCGAGGGGCTGGAGAACGTCATCGTGATCGGCGCCTCCAACCGTGAGGACATGATCGACCCCGCGATCCTGCGGCCCGGGCGACTCGACGTCAAAATCAAGATCGAGCGGCCGGACGCCGAAGCGGCGCAAGACATCTTCTCGAAGTACCTCGTCGAGACCCTGCCGCTGCACGCCGACGACCTCGCCGAGTTCGGCGGGGACCGCACCGTCTGCATCAAGGCGATGATCGAGAAGGTCGTCGAGCGGATGTACGCCGAGATCGACGACAACCGGTTCCTGGAGGTCACCTACGCCAACGGTGACAAGGAAGTCATGTACTTCAAGGACTTCAACTCCGGGGCGATGATCCAGAACGTCGTCGACCGGGCGAAGAAGAACGCGATCAAGTCGGTGCTGGAGACCGGGCAGCCCGGTCTGCGCATCCAGCACCTGCTCGACTCGATCGTCGACGAGTTCGCCGAGAACGAGGACCTGCCCAACACCACCAATCCCGATGACTGGGCGCGGATTTCGGGCAAGAAGGGCGAGCGGATCGTCTACATCCGCACCCTGGTCACCGGCAAGTCGTCGAGCGCATCGCGCGCGATCGACACCGAGTCCAACCTGGGTCAGTACCTGTAGCCGTTTGCGCACCCGTGCGACTAGCGTCGCACGGGTGCGGCTTGCGTTTGGTCCCGGCGAAGACGACGCGTTTTGCACCGTTCGCGATGCGCTGCTCGACGAGCTGGGCGGGTGGCTGGATCGGCCCGCGGCCGAGCGGGCCGCTGTCGTCAACGACGTCAAGATCTTCCTGGGTTGGCGGTATCACCATTCCAGCGGTGTGCTGGACGAATTCGGCCCCGGTGACGTCACGGAGTTCCTGCTGGAGTGGTGCCCGCGCCGCTATGCCGGGCACCCCGACGGCGCGGCGTACCTCTGCGGCGCGGTCGGTGTCTACGTGGATTTCATGGCGGCCACGGGTCGGCTGGTCGGTGGCGTCGAGCGCGCTGACCGGCTGAAGCGGCTGGCGGCCGACCTCGCGCCGACCGTGCGCGCCGAGATGTGCAATCCGACGCCGCCGGTGGAGGACGCGTTCGAGCCCGGGGACGAGGACCTCTCGTCGGAGCCACCCGAGTTGCCGTTCGTCTACGTCCCGCCGCCGCCGGCCGACGTGGAGTCGTCGGCCGCCGCCGCGCCGTTACTGGCCAAGCTCGAGGCCCTGCGCGACTACCTGGGACCCGACGGCAGGCAGCTGACGGACAAGGGAAACCTGAAGTTGGCCGACGGCCGCGCGCTGGTCGATCTGCTCGACACCGGCGACGAGATGGACACCCGGATCGGCGACAAGACCTTACGCACGCACACCACGGCGAACTTGCCGTGGCTGAACTTCCTGCTCGACCTCGCCAAGCAGGCCGGCGCCGTCCGGGTGCATCAGCGTCGCTTGGTTCGGGTGAAGGCCTGGGCCGGGCGCTCCGCCGTGCAGCGGGCGGCGGCGCTATTCGCGGCCATCGTCCAACTCGGGCCGTTGGAGACGCTGTACTCCGGGCGGATCTGGTTCCTCGACGAGGTGCACGAGGTGCTCGACGACGGGATCGTGCACTGGCTGGCGCCGCTGCTCGCCGACGCGAACACACAGATCACCTTCGAGTCCGTGCTCGAGTGGGCCCAATCGGTCATAGCCCGCCAGGTGGCGCCGTACGTGCCGGAATCCAGGGATCAACTCGACGACTGGACCCAGCGCTCCATGAGCGACATCTTCGAGATCCTCGAGCAGGCCGGCGTCGTGCGATGGACCGGGCGCACCGAGTTGCCGCACGCGTATGGCCGCAGCGAGTGGACCGGCGGCGCCGTGTCCCTGACCGCCCTCGGCCGCCGGCTCCTGCCGGACTACCTCGACGACGCCGGCTACGCGCTGCGGCGCGTCGACGACATCGCCGACGGCGACGGCCGCGCGCTGATCGAGGCGTTGTTGGCGGTTCCCGACACCCAGCACTCGGCCCTGGTGGCCGCGTGGCGCGGCGGCCGTCCGGAAGGCGAGCGCGTCCAGCTTCTGGCCGAGGCCATCGCGGCCAGCCCCGACGCCGCGGGTCGCATGACCGGTTTTGTCGCGCTGGACTATTTCGACCTGACCGTCGCCGAACCGTGGGTGCGACAACTGCTGGACACCCCGGTCGCCGGCCACGCGGCCCTGTGGCTGATCTCGCACGAACGCGCCGACGCCGCGACCCTGGGCAGCTTCGTCGACGTCGGGGTGCTCGTCGACATGCTCGCCGGCAACGTCGACGACCCGGACGAGCTGTGCAGCGTGTTCGCCGGCATGTCCGAACCGTCGCAGTTACTGGAGAGCATGTGGCGACATCCGGCGCCCGAAACCGCCCAGGTCCTCGACGTGCTCGGCCGTCATCTGTCGGATCGGGCGCTGGCCAAGGAAGCGCGCAAGGCCGCGGTCCGGCACCGCAGTTGGCTGGCCAATCGCGGCTGAAAGGTCAGTCTGTTTCGAGCGAGTAGCTGTTCGTCAGGTTGTCCTGCAGCACCTCGGCGGCCTGCGTCCTGGTGTCGACGCGCAGTTCGCTGGTCAGCTTGCGCGGCTGGTAGTTCCACCCGGGCGGCAGGTCGAGGCGGCTGGCCAAGCCGGGCAGGTCGGCCCGCGACAGCTTCGGGTCGGCGACCTGACTCCACGTCTGCATGACCCAGCGGCGCCCCTGCGGGTCGATCAGCTCGTAGATCTCTTCGCCGGCGTTGAACACGAACACCGTGTGGCGGCTCACCCGGTTGGGAACGTAGGGCGCCGGGTTCATCGACGACAGCAACACCGTCGCCTGCTGGATCATCTCGATGCCCCCGAACGTCTTGCGGATCTCGGGGCCCTGCTGCTTCTTTTCGATGGCGTTCATCAACCAGTAGCGCGGACCGTTGAGCAGGGCCGCCGCCGCGCCGTTCTCGCTGGCGATGGCGTGGGCGTCCAACGCGGACCACAGCTCGTCGGGGCAGTCGTTGAGCGGGAAGCTGTTGTAAACAGTCGCCTGCGGGCCCGCCTCGCCGGGGGTGACCAGAAGCACCTCGCCGTAGCGCTTGCCGGACAGATCGGCCGATTGATCGCTGTATTCGGGTGCGGACACACGGTGAAATTAGTCACTGGGCTGGGTGGCGTCAACTTGACGCGCGGGCCTCCGGTGGCCCCCGCCGCCGGCCCGTCTAACCCTACAATTCACACAAAATGTACAAAGTGCCTAGACTGGTGGAACGAGCGCACCACCGACCAGGGGAGGGCCATGTCCACCGTCACCTTCCGCAACCGCGACGGCAAGCTGGTCGACGTCCCGACCGTCACGTCGACCCGGCTGAGAAACCAGTTCGGCGCGGTCTTCGATCAGGCCACGCTCGGCGGCGGTGCGGTGGTGATCACCAAGCACGAAACGCCCAGGGCGGTGCTGCTCTCCTATCCCGAGTTCCTGGCGTTGATCGAGTCCGCCACGCCGGCGCTCGACGACCTGAGCGAGCGATTCGACGAACTGCTGGCCCGGATGCAGACGGCGGAATCCAAGTCCGGCGTCGCTGCGGCGTTCGACGCCACACCGGAAGAACTCGGTGCGGCCGCGGTGAAGGCGGCCCGCGGACAGTGACGGCGGTGATCCGGCGCCGCTGATGGCTCCCCAAACGCCGCGGCTGTATGTGTTGGCGGGCGTCAACGGTGCCGGCAAGAGCAGCATCGGCGGCGCCGCGATCCGCGCGGCGGGCGGCGACTACTACAACGCCGACGAGGCGGCCCGCGCCCTGAAGTCCGCCAACCCCGGACTCGGTCAGACCGAGGCGAACGCGGCGGCATGGCAGCAGGGCCGAAAGTTGTTGCAGCGAGCCATCGATCGGCGGCTTCATTTCAACTTCGAAACGACGCTGGGCGGAAACACCATGCCGCGATTGCTGGCGGAGGCCGCCGAACGCGGCATCGAGGTGCGCGTGTTCTACGTCGGGCTGGCCAGCGCCGACGCGCACGTCGAGCGGGTGCGACAGCGGGTCCGCGCCGGCGGGCACGACATTCCGGAAGCCGACATCCGCCGCCGCTACCGGCACAGCGTGTTGAACCTGGTGCGGTTGCTCCCATTGCTCACCGAGCTACGGGTGTACGACAACTCCGCGACCGCCGACCCGGCGGCCGGGCAGGCGCCGCTGCCGGTGCTGGTGCTGCACATGCGGCGCGGCCGCATCGTCGGGCCGGCCGAGCTGACCGGCACCCCGGACTGGGCCAAGCCCATCGTCGCCGCCGCGCTACAACTCTGAGCCCAGCGCGCGAGCCGGTCGGCCCCGTCCCGGGGCGCATCGTCAGCAAGCCGGGACCGATTGCTTGCTTCCTCAGCGCCCCGTCCCGGGGCGCATCGTCAGCAAGCCGGGACCGATTGCTTGCTTCCTCAGCGCCCCGTCCCGGGGCGCATCGTCAGCAAGCCTAATGGGAACCGATCAGCGAGCCGTTGACAGGTTTTGATGCCCGGTCGGTAGATCCTGATCACCGAGCCGCCGGCCGGTGAGCACTGCTTAAGCCTGGAGTGCTGTTTGACTTCTAAGCCTAGATCGTGCCCCGGCCGGTTGGTGAGGTCATCTGTAGCGCTGATGGGGTGTCGTGCTTCGAGCACTGATCCATTAGGTTGCCGCCAGATGTCCTTGGGCTCGAGCATGTTTCACCGAACATCGAACAGGAGGCGAGTTGACGATATTCGTCGGAGACGATTGGGCCGAGGACCATCACGACGTCCACCTGATGGACGCCGAGGGGGCCCGGCTGGCATCGCGCCGGCTCCCGGAGGGACTCGCGGGCATCCGCGGATTCCACCAACTGGTGGCCGCCCACGCCGAGGAACCCACCCAGGTGGTGATCGGCATCGAAACCGACCGCGGTTTGTGGGTCGAGGCCCTGACCGCGGCTGGCTATCAAGTGTTCGCGGTCAACCCGCTCGCGGTGGCCCGCTACCGCGACCGTCACCAAGTGTCGGGTGCGAAGTCTGACGCCGGTGACGCCAAACTACTGGCTGACCTAGTCCGCACCGACCGCCACAACCATCGCCCGATCGCCGGGGACAGTGCGGCTGTCGAGGCGGTCAAGGTCTTGGCGCGAGGTCACCAGAATCTGATCTGGACCCGAACCCGCCACACCAACGCCCTGCGCAGCGCCTTGCGCGAGTACTACCCTGCGGCGTTGGAGGCCTTCGAGGACCTTGCCGGCCGCGATGCCCTGGCCGTCCTGGGCCGTGCACCGACTCCGGTCGAGGCCGCGCGGCTGAGCCTGTCCAAGATCCGGTCAACGCTCAAAGCTGCTGGGCGCCAACGTAACCTCGATACTCGAGCGCTGCAGATTCAGGAAATTCTGCGCAGCGAGCAGCTCGCTGCCCCGGGCGCGGTCACCGCCGCTTTCGCCGCGACAACCCGCGCCACGGTTGGGATCATCGCCGAGCTAAACCGCCAGATCGGCGAACTCGAAGCAGAACTCGCGACGCATTTTGAGGCACACCCGGACGCCGACATCTACCTCTCCCTGCCAGGACTTGGTGTCATCCTCGGCGCCCGGGTGCTCGGTGAGTTCGGGGACGACCCGAACCGATACACCACCGCCAAGTCTCGCAAGAACTACGCCGGAACGTCACCGCTTACCATCGCGTCGGGAAAGAAACGCGCCGTGCTGGCCCGCCACGTCCGCAACCGCCGCCTCTACGACGCCATCGACCAATGGGCCTTCTGCGCCCTCAACCGCAGTCCAGGTGCCCGCGCCTTCTACGACCAACACCGCGCCGGCGGCGACACCCACCACCAAGCGCTACGCGCCTTAGGTAACCGCCTCGTAGGCATCCTGCACGGCTGCCTCTGCCACCACAACGCCTACGACGAACACAAAGCCTGGGCACATCGCCAACCCAACCCCGACACCCAAGCAGCTTGACAACTTACGGTCCTGGGATGTCTAGGCTGGTGGGATGCAACGGATTATCGGCACGGAGGTCGAGTACGGCATCTCGTCGCCGTCGGACCCGACCGCCAACCCGATCCTGACCTCGACGCAGGCGGTCCTCGCCTATGCCGCGGCCGCCGGGATTCAGCGCGCCAAGCGGACCCGCTGGGACTACGAGGTGGAATCGCCGCTGCGCGACGCCCGGGGTTTCGACCTGAGCCGCTCGGCGGGACCGCCGCCCGTGGTCGACGCCGACGAGGTGGGCGCGGCCAACATGATCCTGACCAACGGCGCGCGCCTCTACGTCGACCACGCGCACCCGGAGTACTCGGCGCCCGAATGCACCGACCCGCTCGACGCCGTAATCTGGGACAAGGCCGGCGAACGCGTCATGGAAGCCGCCGCCAGGCACGTCGCCAGCGTGCCGGGCGCGGCCAAGCTGCAGCTGTACAAGAACAACGTCGACGGCAAGGGCGCCTCCTACGGGTCGCACGAGAACTACCTGATGTCGCGCCAGACGCCGTTCTCGGCGATCATCGCCGGGCTGACCCCGTTTCTGGTGTCCCGCCAGGTGGTCACCGGTTCGGGCCGGGTCGGCATCGGGCCCTCCGGTGACGAGCCGGGCTTCCAACTCTCCCAGCGCTCGGATTACATCGAGGTCGAGGTCGGGCTGGAGACCACCCTCAAGCGCGGCATCATCAACACCCGCGACGAGCCCCACGCCGACGCCGACCGCTACCGCCGGCTGCACGTGATCATCGGCGACGCCAACCTCGCCGAAACGTCGACCTACCTGAAGCTGGGCACCACGGCGCTGGTGCTCGATCTGATCGAAGAGGGCCCGGCCCACGGCATCGACCTCAGTGACCTGACGCTGGCCCGGCCGGTGCACGCCGTCCACGCGATCAGCCGCGACCCGTCGCTGCGGGTCGCGGTCGCCCTGGCCGACGGCCGCGAAATGACGGGCCTTGCGCTGCAACGCATTTACCTCGACCGGGTGGCCAAGCTGGTGGACGGTCGCGACCCCGATCCCCGCGCGGCCGACGTCGTCGAGACCTGGGCGCACGTGCTCGACCTGCTCGAGCGCGACCCCATGGAATGCGCCGAGCTGCTGGACTGGCCCGCCAAGCTGCGGCTGTTGGAGGGCTTCCGGCAGCGGGAGAACCTGAACTGGTCGGCGCCGCGGCTGCACCTGGTCGACCTGCAATACTCCGACGTCCGGCTGGACAAGGGCCTGTACAACCGCCTCGTGGCGCGCGGCTCGATGAAGCGTCTGGTCAGCGAACATCAGGTGCTCGAAGCCGTCGACAACCCGCCGACGGACACCCGCGCGTACTTCCGCGGGGAATGCCTGCGCCGCTTCGGCGCCGACATCGCCGCGGCCAGCTGGGACTCGGTGATCTTCGACCTCGGCGGCGATTCGCTGGTCCGCATCCCGACCCTGGAGCCGCTGCGCGGCAGCAAGGCGCACGTCGGCGCGCTGCTGGACTCCGTGAACAGCGCCGTCGAACTGGTGGAGCAACTCACGAGCTGAGCCCGGTTCGGGAGGGAAACGTCGGGGTCGAACGGTAGGGTAGAGAAGACCAACGGGCAATGTGGCGCGGCTACCAAGAGAACATCGACAAAGCGTTGCATGAACTCGGATCAAGCAGGAGGCGGCTATGGCTCAGGAGCAGACCAAGCGTGGCGGTGGCGGCGGTGATGACGACGACTTCACCGACAGCACGGCCGCGGGCCAGGAGCGCCGCGAGAAGCTTGCCGAAGACACCGACGACCTGCTCGACGAGATCGACGACGTCCTTGAGGAGAACGCTGAGGACTTTGTCCGGGCGTATGTCCAAAAGGGCGGACAGTGACCTGGTCCTTTTCTGATCGCCTGCCCACCAACTTCGCACTTCCGGCCAATCCCACGGTAAATCTGTCGTCCTTCGCCGACTTCCTGCGGCGCGAGGCGCCCGAGCTGCTGCCGGCGAGCCTGGGCAGCGGGCATCCCGGAGCGGCGGGCGCTCAGCTGCCGCACGGCACCACGATCGTCGCGCTGAAATACCCCGGCGGGGCCCTCATCGCCGGGGATCGGCGTTCGACGCAGGGCAACATGATCGCCGGGCGCGACGTGAAGAAGGTGTACATCACCGACGACTACACCGCCACGGGCATCGCCGGAACCGCGGCGATCGCGGTGGAATTCGCCCGCCTGTATGCCGTCGAACTCGAGCACTACGAGAAGCTCGAGGGGGTGCCGCTGACGTTCGCCGGCAAGGTGAACCGGCTCGCGATCATGGTGCGCGGGAACCTGGCCGCGGCGATGCAGGGGCTGGTCGCCCTTCCGCTGCTGGCGGGGTATGACATTCACGCCGCCGACCCGGAAACCGCCGGGCGCATCGTGTCGTTCGACGCCGCCGGCGGCTGGAACCTGGAGGAAGAGGGCTACCAGTCGGTGGGCTCGGGATCGATCTTCGCGAAGTCGTCGATGAAGAAGCTGTACTCACAGGTGACCGACGCCGACTCCGCGGTGCGGGTGGCGGTCGAGGCGCTCTACGACGCCGCCGACGACGATTCCGCCACCGGCGGACCGGATCTGGTTCGCGGCATCTACCCGACGGCCGTCACCATCGGCGCCGAGGGCGCGGTCGAGGTGCCGGAGAGCCGCATCGCCGAGCTGGCCCGGCAGGTGGTCGAAAGCCGCTCGCGCGCAGACACATTTGGCCCCGACGCCGAAAAGCGGGGGAAGAAGTGAGCTTCCCGTATTTCATCTCGCCCGAACAGGCCATGCGCGAGCGTAGCGAGCTCGCGCGCAAGGGCATTGCCCGCGGCCGAAGCGTGGTCGCGCTGGCGTATGCGGGCGGTGTGCTGTTCGTGGCCGAGAACCCGTCGCGGTCCTTGCAGAAGATCAGCGAACTCTACGACCGCGTCGGGTTCGCCGCCGCGGGCAAGTTCAACGAGTTCGACAACCTGCGCCGCGGCGGGATCCAGTTCGCCGACACCCGCGGCTACGCCTACGACCGCCGCGACGTCACCGGCAGGCAACTGGCCAACGTCTACGCGCAGACGTTGGGCACCATCTTCACCGAGCAGGCCAAGCCCTACGAAGTCGAGTTGTGCGTCGCCGAGGTGGCGCACTACGGCGAGACCAAGCCGCCCGAGCTCTACCGGATCCTCTACGACGGATCGATCGCCGACGAGCCGCATTTCGTGGTGATGGGCGGCACCACCGAGCCCATCGCCACGGCGCTCAAGGACACCTTCAGGGAGAACGCCGATCTATCCGAGGCGGTGCGCATCGCCGTCGAGGCGCTGCGCGCCGGCAGCGCCGACGCCCCAGGCAACTCCGGGGGCTCGGGCAGCGACCAGCCGACCCTGGGCGTGGCCTCCCTGGAGGTCGCGGTCCTGGACGCCAGCCGGCCGCGTCGGGCATTTCGCCGCATCACGGGCTCGGCCCTCAACGCGCTGTTGCCGCAGCCCGAGGGCGAATCCAAGAACGGCAAGTCGGCCAAGTAGCCGCCGCCCCGGCTACAAAACCGTCACGTACCCGGGAGCTTTCGCCCCAGCCGCGCCCGCAGCCAGTACCCTCGATTGGGTGCAGCGACGAATCATGGGCATCGAGACCGAGTTCGGTGTCACCTGCACCTTTCACGGTCATCGCCGGCTGAGCCCCGACGAGGTGGCCCGCTACCTGTTCCGGCGGGTGGTGTCGTGGGGCCGCAGTTCCAACGTGTTCCTTCGCAACGGCGCCCGCCTCTACCTGGACGTGGGCAGCCACCCGGAGTACGCCACCGCCGAATGCGACAGCCTGGTGCAGCTGGTCACCCACGACCGCGCCGGTGAATGGGTGCTGGAAGACCTGCTGATCGATGCCGAGCAGCGGCTGGCCGACGAGGGCATCGGCGGCGACATCTACCTGTTCAAGAACAACACCGACTCGGCGGGCAACTCCTACGGCTGCCACGAGAACTACCTGATCGTGCGGGCCGGCGAGTTCTCCCGGATCTCCGACGTGCTGCTGCCCTTCCTGGTCACCCGGCAGCTGATCTGCGGTGCCGGCAAGGTGCTGCAGACGCCGAAGGCGGCGACGTTCTGCCTCTCGCAGCGCGCCGAGCACATCTGGGAGGGCGTGTCGTCGGCCACCACCCGCAGCCGGCCGATCATCAACACCCGCGACGAGCCGCACGCTGACGCCGAGAAGTACCGCCGGCTGCACGTCATCGTCGGCGACTCCAACATGTGCGAGACCACGACGATGCTCAAGGTCGGGACCGCGGCGCTGGTGCTGGAGATGATCGAGGCCGGCGTTCCCTTCCGCGACTTCTCGCTGGACAACCCCATCCGCGCCATTCGCGAGGTCAGCCACGACGTCACGGGTCGCCGGCCCGTGCGACTGGCCGGCGGGCGCCAGGCCAGCGCGCTGGACATCCAGCGCGAGTACTACAGCCGCGCCGTCGAGCACCTGCAGACCCGCGAGCCCAACGCGCAGATCGAGCAGGTCGTCGACCTGTGGGGCCGCCAGCTCGACGCCGTCGAAAGCCAGGACTTCGCCAAGGTGGACACCGAGATCGACTGGGTGATCAAGCGCAAGCTGTTCCAGCGCTACCAGGATCGCTACAACATGGAGCTGTCCGACCCGAAGATCGCCCAGCTCGACCTGGCCTACCACGACATCAAACGCGGTCGCGGCGTCTTCGACCTGCTGCAGCGCAAGGGTCTGGCGGCGCGGGTCACCACCGACGAGGAGATCGCGGAGGCCGTCGACACCCCGCCGCAGACCACGCGGGCCCGGCTGCGGGGGGAGTTCATCAGCGCCGCACAGGCGGCGGGCCGCGACTTCACCGTGGACTGGGTGCACCTCAAGCTCAACGACCAGGCGCAGCGCACGGTGCTGTGCAAGGACCCCTTCCGGGCGGTCGACGAGCGGGTCAAGCGGCTCATCGCGAGCATGTAACTGCCGAATTCGAGAGTCGGTGCCGCCTCTCCAGACCGACGCGGCCGGGGCGCATGGCAATAACAACGCGGCCGGCCGCGTGACAACGCCGGGCGCGGGCCATCGAATAACCTGGTGCAAATGGCGATCTCGAAAGTCGAGCGGCTGGTCAACTTGGTCATCGCTCTGCTGTCCACCCGCGGCTTCATCACCGCCGAGAAGATCAGGTCCACCGTCGCCGGCTATTCGGAGAGCCCCTCCCTCGAGGCGTTCTCGCGGATGTTCGAACGCGACAAGAACGAGCTGCGTGACCTCGGCATCCCCCTCGAGGTCGGCAGGGTGTCGGCGCTGGACCCGACCGAGGGCTACCGCATCAACCGCGACGCCTACTCCCTGCCGCCCGTCGAACTCACCCCGGACGAAGCCGCCGCGGTCGCCGTCGCCACCCAGTTGTGGGAGTCGCCCGAACTGATCACCGCCACCCAGGGCGCGTTGCTCAAGCTGCGCGCCGCCGGGGTGGACGTCGACCCGATGGAGACGGGGGCACCCGTGGCGATCGCCTCCCCGGCCGGCGTGCCCGGCCTGCGCGGCTCCGAGGGCGTCCTCGGGATCCTGCTGTCCGCCATCGATTCCGGGCGGGCGGTGCAATTCGAGCACCGATCCTCGCGGGCCGAGCCCTTCAGCGTGCGCACCGTGGAGCCGTGGGGGGTGGTCACCGAAAGGGGCCGCTGGTACCTGGTGGGACACGACCGCGACCGCGACGACACCCGCGTCTTCCGGCTCTCCCGAATCGGGAGCGAGGTCACCCCCATCGGCCCGGCCGGTGCGGTCACCGTCCCCGACGGCGTCGACCTGCGCGCGATGGTGGCGCAGAAGGTCACCGAGCTGACCGAGGCGCC
The DNA here is from genome assembly GCF_001053185.1 of Mycobacterium bohemicum DSM 44277. GTDB lineage: Bacteria > Actinomycetota > Actinomycetes > Mycobacteriales > Mycobacteriaceae > Mycobacterium > Mycobacterium bohemicum. The sequence goes on from NZ_CSTD01000001.1 coordinate 452,196, forward strand.
GACGAGCGGACGGGCCCGGGTCTGGGTCGCCGACGGACGCGCCACGGCGCTGCGGCGCGCGGGACGCTCCCTGGCTTCGCGCCGGCTGGGCGACCGCGACGGCGAGGTGATCGAACTCGACATCCGTTCCGCCGACCTCCTGGCGCGCGACATCGCCGGGTACGGCGCGGACGCCGTCGTGCTGGAGCCGCAGGCCCTGCGCGAGAACGTCCTGGCCCGGCTGCGGGCGCAGGAGCGGCGCCCATGACCCCCGTGTCGACCCGCCTGGTCCGGCTGCTCAACATGGTCCCGTACTTCCAGGCCAACCCGCGCATCACCCGGGCCGAGGCCGCCGCGGCCCTGGGGGTGACGGTCCAGCAGCTCGAGGAAGACCTCAACCAGCTGTGGATGTGCGGCCTGCCCGGCTACTACCCGGGGGACCTCATCGACTTCGAGTTCTCCGGCGACAGAATCCAGGTGACCTTCTCCGCGGGCATCGACCGGCCGCTCAAGCTCACCTCGCCCGAGGCCACCGGCCTGCTGGTGGCGCTGCGGGCGCTGGCCGACATCCCCGGCGTGGTCGACCCGGAGGCGGCGCGCAGCGCCATCGCCAAGATCGAGGCCGCGGCCGGAGCGGTGGGCCGGGAGGCCACCGGGGCGGCGGCGGCCACCGAGGAGCCGGCGCCCGCCGAGAATCGGGTGGCGGCCGCGGTGCGAACGGCCGTTCGCCACCGGCAGGCCCTGACCATCGACTACTACTCCGCGTCCCGCGACGCGCTGGCCAGCCGGGTCGTCGACCCGATCCGGGTGTTGCTGATCGGCGGTCACAGCTACCTGGAGGCGTGGTCACGGGACGCCGAAGGGGTGCGGCTGTTCCGCTTCGACCGGATCGTGGACGCCAGCGAGCTCGGCGAGCCGGCGGCTCCGCCCGAGCCGGTGCTGGCGGCGCCGCCCGACACGTCGCTGTTCGACGGGGACCCATCCCTGCCGTCGGCCACGCTGCGGATCGCGCCGCATGCGTCCTGGATGCTGGAGTACTACCCGATGCGGGACGTCCGCGAGTTTCCCGACGGGTCGTGTGAAGCCGTCATGACCTACGCCTCCGAGGACTGGATGACGCGCCTGGTGCTGGGCTTCGGCTCGGGGGTGCGGGTGCTGCGGCCGCAGTCCCTCGCGGCGCGCGTCAGCGACGCGGCGGCGGACGCCGTGCGGGCCTACGAGGCCAGCGCCGAGGACGACGGGCAGGGGTGACCGCCCGGACGATCCTGGGCGCGGTCACGCCGGCACCGCCCCCGGCTGCGGTAACATCGGGTGGACGACTGGAGGTAAACAAAGTGGGCAGTCTTAGTCCTTGGCACTGGGCGATCCTCGCTGTCGTGGTGATCTTGCTCTTCGGCGCGAAGAAGCTCCCCGATGCGGCGCGTTCGCTGGGCAAGTCGATGCGCATCTTCAAATCCGAACTCCGCGAAATGCAGAGCGAGAACAAGACCGACACGTCCGCACTGGAGAGCCCCGCACCCGTGCAGTCGCAGCGGGTCGAACCCCCCGCCGCCGAGCAGGGGCACACCGAAGCACGCCCGGCCTAGCGCGGCAATCGCCGTCGCGGTGCGCGAGCGCCACTGATCGAGCATCGTGAAATCCCCGATATCTTCAGCGCGCACGGCTGGCCTGCTGAAGCGACTGAACCCCCGCCAGCGTCGCAGCCGCACCAATCCCGATGCGACGATGTCGCTGGTCGATCACCTGACCGAGTTGCGCACCCGGCTGCTGATCGCACTGGCCGCCATCCTGCTCACCACCATCTTCGGGTTCGTCTGGTACTCGCATTCGATCTTCGGCCTGGAGAGCCTGGGGGACTGGCTGCGGCACCCCTATTGCTCGCTGCCGCAGTCGGCGCGGGCGAGCATCAGCGCCGACGGCCAGTGCCGGCTGCTCGCCACCGCGCCGTTCGACCAGTTCATGTTGCGGCTCAAGGTGGGGATGACGGCCGGGATCGTGCTGGCGTGCCCGATGTGGCTCTACCAGCTCTGGGCGTTCATCACCCCGGGGCTGTATCAGAAGGAACGACGGTTCGCGATCGCCTTCGTGATCCCCGCGGCGTTGCTCTTCGTCACCGGCGCCGTGCTCGCCTACCTGGTGCTGTCCAAGGCGCTGGGATTCCTGCTGACCGTCGGCAGCGACGTGCAGGTGACCGCGCTGTCGGGGGACCGGTACTTCGGATTCCTGATCAACCTGCTGATCGTCTTCGGGGTCAGCTTCGAGTTCCCGTTGCTCATCGTGATGCTCAACATGGTCGGCGTGCTGCCCTATGAGCGGCTCAAGTCGTGGCGGCGCGGCCTGATCTTCGGGATGTTCGTGTTCGCGGCCGTGTTCACGCCGGGATCCGATCCGTTCTCGATGACCGCGCTGGGCGTGGCGCTGTCGGTGCTCCTGGAGTTCGCCATCCAGATTTCCCGGCTGCATGACCGGCGAAAAGCCAAGCGGCAGGCCCAGGCCGAGATTCCCGACGACCAGGCGTCGGTCATCGAGGCGCCCGCACCGATACCCGAGCCGTCGTTCACCGCCGGGCAGCACGACGATGTCACCTAGCGGGCGGGCGGGACCGCCGGCGCCCGACGCGGCGACCGAACTCGTCGAGCTGCCGCGGTTCACCGAGGAGTTGCCGTTCGCGCTCGACGGCTTCCAACGGCGGGCCTGCGCGGCGCTGGAACGGGGCCACGGCGTGCTGGTCTGCGCGCCCACCGGCGCGGGCAAAACGGTGGTCGGCGAGTTCGCGGTGCACCTGGCGCTGGCGGCCGGAGGCAAGTGCTTCTACACCACGCCGCTCAAGGCGCTGAGCAACCAGAAGCACACCGACCTGACCGCGCGCTACGGCCGCGAGCGGATCGGGCTGCTGACCGGTGACCTGTCGGTGAACGCCGACGCGCCCGTGGTGGTGATGACCACCGAGGTGCTGCGCAACATGCTCTACGCCGATTCGCCTGCGCTGCATGGACTTTCGTTTGTCGTCATGGACGAGGTGCACTTCCTCGCCGACCGGATGCGCGGCCCGGTGTGGGAGGAGGTGATCCTGCACCTGCCCGACGAGGTGCGGCTGGTCAGCCTGTCGGCCACGGTCAGCAACGCCGAGGAGTTCGGCGGCTGGATCCAGACCGTGCGCGGCGACACCACCGTCGTGGTCGACGAGCACCGGCCGGTGCCGCTGTGGCAACACGTCATGGTGGGCAAGCGGCTCTATGACCTGTTCGACTACTCGCGGGCCGAGCCGGACGCCGCCGGGAAGCCGCGGGTGGATCCCGACCTGCTGCGGTCCATCGCGAATCGGCTGGAGGCCGACCGGATGTCGGACTGGCGGGGCCCACGCCGCGACGGCGATCACGTTCGTCTTCTCGCGGGCCGGTTGCGACGCCGCGGTCGCCCAGTGCCTGCGATCACCGCTGCGGCTGACCTCCGAGGCCGAGCGCGCGCAGATCGCCGAGGTGATCGAGCACCGCTGCGGCGACCTCGCCGACTCCGACCTCGCCGTGCTGGGCTACTACGAGTGGCGCGAGGGGTTGCTGCGCGGGCTGGCGGCCCACCATGCCGGGATGCTGCCGGCGTTCCGGCACACGGTCGAGGAGCTGTTCACCGCCGGGCTGGTCAAGGCGGTGTTCGCCACCGAAACGCTGGCGCTGGGCATCAACATGCCCGCGCGCACGGTGGTGCTCGAACGCCTGGTCAAGTTCAACGGCGAGCAGCACGTGCCGCTGACGCCGGGGGAGTACACGCAGTTGACCGGCCGCGCCGGGCGGCGCGGCATCGACGTCGAGGGCCACGCGGTGGTGCTATGGAACCCCAACGAGGACACCACCGACCCGTCGGCGGTGGCCGGCCTGGCGTCCACCCGCACCTTCCCGCTGCGCAGTTCGTTCGCGCCGTCGTACAACATGACGATCAACCTGGTGCACCAGCTGGGCCCCGAGCAGGCGCACCGGCTCCTCGAGCAGTCCTTCGCCCAGTACCAGACCGACCGCTCGGTCGTCGGGCTGGTCCGCGGCATCGAGCGCGGCAAGGCGATGCTCGACGAGATCGCGGCCGAACTCGGCGGGCCAAAGGCGCCGATCCTCGAGTACGCCCGGCTGCGGGCGCGGATTTCGGAGATGGAACGGGCGCAGTCCCGGGCGTCCCGGCTGCAACGACGGCAGGCCGCCGGCGACGCGCTGGCCGCGCTGCGCCGCGGCGACATCATCAACCTCACCCACGGCCGCCGCGGCGGGCTGGCGGTGGTGCTGGAGCCGGCCCGCGACTCCTCCGACCCGCGACCCCTGGTGCTCACCGAGCACCGCTGGGCGGGGCGCATCTCCTCGGCGGACTACTCCGGCGCGTCGGAACCGGTCGGTTCGATGTCGCTGCCCAAGCGGATCGAGCACCGCCAGCCGCGGGTCCGCCGCGACCTCGCCTCCGCGCTGCGGTCTGCCGTCGAAGGCCTGGACGTCCCGGCCGCGCGCCGCGCCGGCCGGGCCGACGGCTTCGGCGCTGAGGGCGGGTTTCACGACCCGGAGCTGACGTCCCTGCGGGCGGAGCTGCGCCGGAATCCGTTGCACAACAGCGCCGGACTGGAGGAGCGGGTGCGGCAGGCCGAGCGCTATCTGCGCATCGAACGCGACAACGAGCAGCTGGAGAAGAAGGTCGCCGCCGCCACCAACTCGCTGGCCCGCACGTTCGACCGCATCGTCGCGCTGCTCAGTGAGCGCGGCTTCATCGAAGGCCCGGCCGACGATCCGCGTGTCACCGACGACGGCCGGTTGCTGGCCCGGATCTACAGCGAAAGCGACCTCGTGGTCGCCGAATGCCTGCGGACCGGCGCGTGGGCGGAGCTGAAACCGCCCGAGCTGGCCGCGGTGGTCTCCGCGGTGGTCTACGAGAGCCGCGGCGGTGAGGCCAGCGCCGCCATGGCCGCCGAGGTGCCCACCCAGCGCCTGCGCCAGGCGCTGCAGCACACGTCGCGGCTGTCCGCCGAACTGCGCGCCGACGAGCAGGCCCACCGCATCAACCCGAGCCGGGAGCCCGACGACGGGTTCGTCAACGTCATCTACCGGTGGGCGAAGACCGGCGATCTGGCCGCGGCGCTGGCGGCGGTCGACCCCACCGGTGCCGGGTCGCCGCTGTTGGCGGGCGATTTCGTCCGCTGGTGCCGGCAGGTGCTGGACCTGCTCGACCAGGTCCGCAACGCCGCGCCCGATCCGGAGCTGCGATCGACCGCCAAGGCCGCCATCAACGACGTTCGGCGCGGCGTCGTCGCAGTTGACGCCGGGTAGGCTGAGCCGAAGCTACGGTAGGACCCGTAAGCCAGAGCCGAATCGTGAGGGGCTGAGGAGAACGATGAGCGGACCGCAAGGATCCGACCAGCAATGGCAACCGCCGGGGCAAGGCGGCGATCCGTCCTCGGAAGCGACCCAGGTGGGTCCGGTGCAGAACCAGCCGTGGCAGCAGCAGCCGCAGGGCCAGGAGGCCACCTGGCAGGCGCCCGCCTACACGCCGCCGGCCGAGTACCCGCAGTATCAGCAGCCGGCCGAGCAGCCGTACCAGCCCTACCCCCAGCAGCCGGGTTACGGTCAGCCGGCCCAGTACGGCCAGCCCGGCCAGTACGCGCCGCCCGGCCAGTACGGTGCGCCCGGCCAGTACGGCCCGCCGGGCCAGTACGGCCAGCCGTACGGACAGCCGGGCCAGTACGGTCAGCCGGGCCAGTACCCGCAGCAGTACCCGCCGTACGAGCAGCCGGGCAAGAAGCGCTCCGCCGCGCTGATCGGCGGCGTGGCCGCCGCGGTCGGCGTGGTGCTGATCGCCGCCGTCGCGGTGCTCGGGTTCCTGTGGCCGGGGTGGTTCGTCACCACCAAGCTGGACGTCAACAAGGCCCAGGCCGGTGTGCAGCAGGTGCTGACCGACGAAACCAACGGCTACGGCGCCAAGAACGTCAAGGACGTCAAGTGCAACCACGGCCAGGACCCCGTCGTCAAGAAGGGCGGCACCTTCGACTGCGACGTGAGCATCGACGGCGCCGCCAAGCACGTGACCGTGACGTTCCAGGACAACAAGGGCACCTACGAGGTCGGCCGCCCGCAGTAGCGCTACTGCGCCGGTAGCCGGTCGAGCGCCTTTTGCAGGCGCGCGATCGACGAGCCCACACCCAGCCCGGTCGCCAATTCCGCCGTGCGGTTGGGGTCGGCCGCGATCAGGGGCAGCGCGTCGGTCGGCGTCGACAGCGTGACCGGCGCGTCGGTGGCCACCCGCACCACGCGGCCGGCGGCGTCGATGTAGTCGGTTGCCGCCAGCAGCTTCGCGCGAAGTCCCCTGGCCATCTTGGACTTCGGGTCGTGGGCGGCGGCAAGGATTCCCGCCAGCGACCCGTGCTGGGCGAGCAGGGTGGCCGCCGTCTTCTCCCCGATACCCGGCACACCTGGCAGGCCGTCCGACGGATCCCCGCGCAACAACGCCAGTTCCGCGTAGGCCGCGCCGGCCCGGTCCCGCGGGACGCCGTACTGCTCGGCGACCTCGGCCGGCCCGAACAACGAGGCCTTGGCCATCCCGCGGCCCAGGTACAGCACCCGGACCTGGACCGGGTCGTCCGACACCACCTGCATCAGGTCCCGGTCGCCGCTGACGACGACGACGGGGTCGCGGCTTTCCCGCGCCGCCAGGGTGCCCAGCACGTCGTCGGCCTCGAAGCCGGTCGCGCCCGCCGTCGGGATGCCGAACGCGTCCAGCAGGTCCATGATCATGTCGACCTGGGGGGTCAGCTCGTCGGGCACCTCCTCGAGGTCGGGCTCGCCGGCGGGCTCGTCGTGCGCGACGCGATGCGCCTTGTAGGACGGGATCAGGTCCACCCGGAACTGCGGGCGCCAGTCCAGGTCCAGGCACACCACCAGCCGACCGGGCCGCTGCTGGGTGATCACCACCGCCAGGGAGTCGAGGAACCCGCGCACCGCGTTGACCGGACGGCCGTCCGGCGCGGTGATCGAGGAGGGCACGCCGAAGTAGGAGCGAAACCACATGCTCGGCCCGTCGAGCAGCAGCAGCGGCGATGGCATGCCGGCTATGCTCTCACGCCACCGAACGCCGAGGTGTTGCCGACATCGGGGGCCGCGCGCGGATAGCCTGGCTGCCATGGATGCTCACCGGTTCGACACCTCGGTGTACGCCCGCCGCCTGGCAGCCGCGGCCGCCGCGACCGCCGACGCCGGCCTGACCGGTCTGGTGATCACCCCCGGATACGACCTGCGTTACCTCCTGGGCTCGCGCGCGCAAACGCACGAGCGGCTCACCGCGCTGGTGCTGCCGGCGTCGGGCGACCCGACGGTGGTGGTGCCCCGGCTCGAGCTGGCCTCCCTCAAGGAGTCGGCCATCGCGGAACTGGGCCTGGCGGTGCGGGATTGGGTCGACGGGGACGACCCCTACCGGCTGGTGGGCGCCGCGCTGGGTGGCGGTGCGGCCGCGACCGCGGTCACCGACTCCATGCCGGCGCTGCACCTGCTGCCGCTGGCCGGGGTGCTCGGCGCGCCGCCGATCCTGGCCACCGGCATCATGCGGGAGCTGCGGATGGTCAAGGAGCAGTGCGAGATCGACGCGCTGCGCAAGGCCGGCGCGGCGATCGACCGGGTTCATGCCCGCGTGCCGGAGTTCCTGCGGCCCGGCAGGACCGAGGCCGACGTCGCCGCGGACATCGCCGAAGCCATTGTGGCCGAAGGGCATTCAGAGGTGGCGTTCATCATCGTCGGCTCCGGCCCACACAGCGCCGACCCGCACCACGGCTACTCCGACCGCGAACTGCGGGCCGGAGACGTCGTCGTCGTCGACATCGGGGGAGCCTATGAGCCCGGTTACCATTCCGACTCCACCCGCACGTACAGCATCGGTGAACCCGAACCCGCTGTGGCGCAACAGTATTCCGTGCTGCAACGGGCCCAGCGCGCTGGCCTGGAGGCGGTTCGTCCCGGGATCACCGCCGAGCAGGTGGACGCCGCCGCCCGCGACGTGCTGGCCGCCGAGGGGCTCGCGGAATATTTCGTCCATCGCACCGGTCACGGCATCGGACTGTCGGTTCACGAAGAGCCGTACATCGTCGCCGGCAACGACCTCCCGCTGGCCGCGGGCATGGCGTTTTCGGTTGAGCCGGGGATCTACTTCCCGGGCCGTTGGGGAGCCCGCATCGAGGACATCGTCGTCGTCACCGACGACGGCGCCGCGGCGGTCAACAGCCGCCCGCACGAGTTGATCGTCGTCCCCGCGTCCTAGCAGGGGTGTCACCGACGCCGCGTACGTTGGGCGGCGTGTCGATCCTTGACCTCCCGCTGCTGCCGATCCGCATCGCGCGCCACATCGCCGACGCGCTGACCCACCCCGTCGCGCCGGCCCCCGCGCCGCCGGCCGACCTCATCGTGGAAGGCGGCATGCCCGAGGGCGTTTCGCACCAGCGACCAGGAGCCGCCGCACCTGAACTTCTGGTCGGATTCAGCGCAGGCCGCCGCACTGACCAGTGGCGACGTGTCGAGGTTCGCCATCAGCGTGCCGTGGGATCGGCTTGCCGCCGGCGAAACCGACCCCGAACCGGTCATCACCGGCCCGTCGACGCGCTGGTACGTGTCGTCGGTGGAGCTCGGTCAGGGCGTGGAACAAGGCTGGGCCGCCAGCGACATCCTGAGCACCAAGCCGGTGTTCCTGGGCCGGGTGCAGCCCTACTCGATCTGCCTGCCGTCGAGCTACGCGCCGGGCCGCGCGCTGCCGTTGACGCTGCTGCTGCACTCCCTTGCGTTAGGGCAGAACCAATTCGCCGCGATCGACCCGCGCCTGCTGCACGAGGTGTGCGAACGGCGCGACTCGGTGGTGATCACCCCGCTGGCCCGCGGCCCGTCGACGTGGTACTTCGACACCGGGGAGCTCGACGTCTGGGAAGTCTGGGCGCGGGTCGCCGAGCAGCTGGGCACCGACCCCAATCGCACGGTCGTCTCCGGCTACTCGATGGGCGGATATGCGGCCTACAAGCTCGGCCTGAGCTACCCGCAGGTGTTCGCCCAGGCGGTCGTGCTGGCCGGTCCGCCGGCCTGCGGCGTGCGGCTGCTTCCCGACGTCGACATCCCCGCCGACCTCGACCCGACCTCGCCGTGCGCCCGCGAGGGCGACACGTACAAGTTGCTGGTGAATGCCCGCTGGCTGCCCTACGTCATCGCCCACGGCCTGGTCGACGAACTCGTGCCCTTCGCCTCGGTGGCCGAACAGGTGCTCGAGTTCGACCGGCTCGGGTACCGGCACCGGTTCACCGTCTACCCGTTGGAAGATCACCTTGCCTGGGTGCTGCAGGACCGGTTCGAGGATCCGATCTCGCACATGGAAACCGGCCTGCGCCAAGCGGATCCGGGCCACATCACGTTCGCGTGGCATCCGCAGCTGGTGCGCCCGGAGCTCGGCATCGGCCCGCACCGGGTGTGGTGGTTGTCGGAACTCGCCGCCGATCCCGCGGTGACGGCGCGGCGCGGGGCCGTGGCCGAGGTCGACGCCCGGTCCTACGCCCGCCCCGACCCCACGCACACGGTTCGGCACCGCCGGGGCGCATTCGTGAACTTCGAGCCCACGCCGGGCCTGTACAGCGAGCTGGATTGGCGGGTGGGGCCTTCCATCGCTCCGTTGCCGTATCTGACGTTGCGGCTCACCGGGGTCGCCGGCCTGGCCGTGGACGTCGCGCGCGCCGGGCTGGCCGGGTTGCCGTCGTCGACGATCACGGTCACCACCGACACCGCGACGCAGATCAAGCTCAGCGGCATGCCCGCGGGCGTCGAGGTGCTACTCGACGGGCAGCCGGCCGAGGCGACCGTCGCGGTGCCGGCGGGGCGTCACCGCATCAGCCTGTCGGCCGGGCGGTGAGGGGTACGCGCGGATTGCGTTGCCGACCCGGCCTTTTGGGCGGCAGCGGGGCATGGGGTGAATAGCGTCGAGTCGCGGTCTGCGCAAGAATCTCGCGCGTGGCTCCCTTGGTGGTTGATCCCGAGGCGTTGTTCGCCGCGGGCAGCGCCGTGGTTGCCGCCGGCGGCGGCCTCGAAGCCAACCTGACCGTTCTGAGCACGGGTTGCGCGGCGCACACCGGCCTGGACGCCGCCGGCATGGTGTTCGGCCTGGGGTACCAGGACGCGGCCGAATCGTTGCTCAAGGCCGCGGCGGCCGGGATCAACGCGTGCCGGCACAGCGGGGCCCTGATCCAGCAGGGCGCGTCGAACTATTCGAAGGCCGAGGCGGCCTCGACCCTCGGAGGCGGCGCCGGCGTGCTGCAGGCGCCGGCCGCGCCGGAGAGCTAAACAGTGCGTTGAGGAGCGATGCGATGGACGCGTCTCAACATGCTCGTGTTCAAGCGCTGACCGCCGCGTTGCAGAAGTTCCCCCCATACCACGGCCCGGTAATTCGGGGCACCAACCTGCCCCCTGAAGCTCTCGCGCAGTACACGCCGGGTGAGATCATTACCGAGGATGCGTTCTTAAGCACTACAACGAATCCAGCCGTGGCGCGGTCTCCTCTGTTTGCCGGCAATGTCGAGTTTCGAATTATGTCTAGTACCGGTCGAGACATCTCGTCTGCCTCAATGTTTCCCGGCGAACAGGAAATACTTTTCCCACCGGGCACGAAGTTTTATGTTATGAGCAATGTGACTGACCCGATTACCGGTAGGACAGTTATCCGTATGGTCGAACGGTCGGGTGGGCGGTAGGCGATGGACGACGGGAGTTCCAGAGTGAGCAAGAGAATTGCAGGCAAGACGTTCTCTACACCTGAAGAGGCGGGCGTTACCCCGCCAACGGACGAGGAGTTGGCGCACGCGGAAAAACTATTCGATGAGTTCGAAGAGATGATTGATGCCGTGGCTCCCGAAGACAGGGTCAAAGAAGTATCGCCTAAATTCTGGGACGACATATCTGGCACCGAGTACGAAACCTGAGCCGGCTATTAGCTTTCAGGGCCGCAAAATAAAAACATTTGAGTCGACGAGTCGCCAGGAGTCCAAGTGAGTAGGGAAATCGCTGGAAAAATCTTCTCGACCCCGGAGGAGGCAGGCGTGAAGCCACCGACGGAAGAGAAGTTGACGCACGCCCGGAAGGCGTTTGCGGAATTCCAGGCAAAAGTTGACGCTGTAGCTCCGGAAGATCGAGCAACCGAGGTGTCTCCCAAATTCTGGGATGACACCTCCGGTACAGAGTATGAGCGGCCGAAAAAAGAGGTCTGAACTACCTCTTCGGTACCGTGACGACCGCGGTGCCCGCCGCCAAAATGAGGGCTGCCGCGAACGGGTGGTGTTACTCGCGGCCCCGGTCCAACAAGTCCGATGACCCCAGCACCCGCTCCACCTGCACCTCGATGACCACCCGTTTCGGGTTGGCGCGCGGGGTTCGGTAGCGCTGGGCGTAGCGCAGCTCGGCGTCCCGTACCGCGTCGGCGTCGCTGTTGACCTTGGACCGACCCTCGAGCGAAAGCCAACGCGCCCCGTCGACCTGGCTGAGCACGGCGACCCCGCCGCGATCGGCGTTGACGGCCTTCTGGGAGCCGCCGGTGGTGATGACTCGCGCGATATGCGTCGTGGGGTCGAAGGTGAATCCCACCGCCACCACATGAGGGGAACCGTCGCCGCGCAGCGTGGTCAGCATGGCCAAATGACGTTCGGACAGAAACGCCAGCGCATCGTCGGTGAGCCGGGTAGTGGTATTCGCCATCACCGCCCACGCTAGCGCAGGCGATAATCGCAGCCGTGGGCGACACGGGCACGGGTCCGGTTCTGATTCTGGGCGGGCGCAGCGAGATCGGCATCGAACTCGCGCGCCGCCTGGCTCCCGGCGCCACGGTCGTCCTGGCGGCGCGCAAGGCGGATCAGCTCGACGAGCAGATCGCCACCCTGCGGGAAGCGGGCGCCGCGCAAGTGCATACCACGGAATTCGACGCCGACGACCTCGCGTCGCACGGCCCGCTGGTCAGTTCGATCGTCGCCGAGCACGGCCCCATCGGCACCGCGGTGCTGGCCTTCGGCGTCCTCGGCGACCAGGCCCGCGCCGAAGCCGACGCCGCCCACGCGGTCGCCGTCGTGCACACCGACTACGTCGCCCAGGTCAGCATGCTCACGCACCTGGCCGCCACCATGCGCGAAGCCGGCCGCGGCTCCCTGGTCGTGTTCTCCTCGATCGCCGGTGCCCGCGTGCGCCGCGCCAACTACGTCTACGGCTCGGCCAAGGCCGGACTGGACGGCTTCGCCAGCGGATTGGCCGACGCGCTGCACGGCAGCGGGGTTCGGTTGCTGATCGCCCGCCCCGGGTTTGTGATCGGGCGGATGACTCAGGGCATGCAGCCGGCACCGCTGTCGAGCACCCCGGACAAGGTGGCCGCGAGCACCGCACGCGCTCTGGCCAAAGGCCGTCGCACCGTGTGGATTCCGTGGGCGTTGGGGCCGGCGTCGGTCGTGCTGCGGCTGCTGCCGCAGTCCCTGTGGCGCAGGATGCCGCGATGATCGTGGTGGTCGGCATCGGCGCCGACGGCATGGCCGGGCTCGCTCAAACGTCGCGTGCCGAATTAGACCGGGCCGCAGTCATTTACGGTTCCAGGCGACAACTCGACCTACTCGACGACACGGTTACCGCGCCGCGACGGGAGTGGCCGTCGCCGATGCTGCCCGCGCTGGAGGCTCTGCTCGACCACAACGACGGCGACGTCCACATCGTCGCCAGCGGCGACCCGCTGCTGCACGGCATCGGCGGCACGCTGATCCGGCTGCACGGAGCCGACCGTGTGAAAGTGCTGCCCCACGTGTCGTCGGTGACGCTGGCGTGCGCGCGAATGGGCTGGAACGTCCAGGACACCGAGGTGATCAGCCTGGTCACCGCCGAGCCGCACACCGCGGTGCGCCGCGGCGGCCGGGCGATCGTCCTGTCCCGCGACCGTTCCACACCGCCGGCGCTGGCCCGGCTGCTGGACGCGCACGGTCGCTCGGACTCCGCGATCACGATCCTCGAAAGGCTCGGCGCGCCCGACGAATACCGACGCGACGGCACGGCCCGGCAATGGGCCGAAGACCCACCGTTGGGCCTCGACGACCTCAACCTCACCGCTGTCCGCTACCTGCCCGACGAACGCGTCACGCCGTTGCCCGACGACGCGTTCGCCCACGACGGTCAGATCACCAAGCTGGGCATCCGGGCGGCGACCCTGGCCGCGCTGGCGCCCCGCCCCGGGGAACGGCTCTGGGACGTCGGCGCGGGCTCGGGCAGCATCAGCGTCCAATGGTGCTTGAGCTGGCCCGGTTGCGCCGCGGTGGCGTTCGAACACGACGAGCGGCGCCGCGGCAACATCGAATTCAACGCCGCGGCTTTCGGTGCCGCCATCGACGTGCGCGGGGCCGCGCCCCACGCGTTCGGCGGGGCGGAGCCCCCGTCAGCGGTCTTCATCGGCGGCGGACTGACCCAGCCCGGTTTGCTCGACGCCTGCCTGCACCACCTGCCCGCAGGCGGGCGCCTGGTCGCCAACGCGGTCACCGTGGAGTCGGAAGCAGTTATAGCGCAATACTATTCAAGGCTGGGCGGCGAGCTGAAACGCTTTCAGCACTACCACGGCGAACCTCTTGGCGGCTTCACCGGATGGCGCCCGCAGCACCCGGTCACCCAATGGGCGGTGACCCGGTGACGGTCTACTTCATCGGGGCGGGCCCCGGCGCGGCCGACCTGATCACGGTCCGCGGCCAGCGCCTGATCCAGGGGTGCGCAACCTGCCTCTACGCCGGTTCGATCATGCCCGACGACCTGCTCGCGCTGTGCCCGCCTGGCGCCAGAGTGATTGACACGGGCCCCCTTACGCTCGAGGAGATCCTCGCCGAACTCGCCCGCGCCGACGCCGCCGGCCACGACGTGGCGCGCTTGCACTCCGGTGACCCGTCGCTCTACAGCGCGCTGGCCGAGCAGTGCCGCCGCCTCGACGCGCTCGGCATCGACTACGAAATCGTGCCCGGCGTGCCGGCCTTCGCCGCGGCGGCGGCCGCCCTGAAACGGGAACTAACGGTCCCGGGGGTCGCGCAGACCGTGACACTGACGCGGGTGGCCACGCTGTCGACGCCGATGCCGCCCGGGGAGGACCTGGCCACGCTCGCCCGCTCCGGCGGCACGCTGGTCCTGCACCTGGCCGCCGCGCAGATCGACACCATCGTCGAGCAGCTCGTGAACGGTGGATACCGACGCGAAACCCCTGCCGCCGCGGTGGCGTTCGCCAGTTGGCCGCAGCAGGCCGTGCTGCGCGGGACGCTCGCCGACATCGCCGCGCAGCTGCACGAGGCGAACATCACCAAGACCGCCGTCATCATCGTCGGCGATGCGCTGGCCGCCGAGGGGTTCACCGACAGCTACCTGTATTCCGCCGGGCGCACGCGAGGGGGCCGGCACTGATGCGGGTTCTGCTGCTCGGCGGCACCGCCGAGGCCCGGGCGCTGGCCAAGGCCTTGCACCCGCGCGTCGACGTCATCAGTTCGCTGGCGGGCCGGGTGCCGGATCCCGCGCTACCGGTCGGCCCGGTGCGAGTCGGCGGATTCGGTGGGGTGGACGGGTTGCGGCGCTGGCTGCGGGACGAACGCGTCCATGCCGTCGTCGACGCCACCCATCCGTTCGCGGCGACCATGACCGCCCACGCCGCGCAGGCGTGCGGCGATTTGGGGTTACCGCACGTAGTGCTCGCCCGCCCGGCATGGGATCCCGGCAACGCCATGGTGGTCGCGTCGGACGCGCAGGCGGCCGAAGTCGTTGCCCGGCAGGGCTATTCGAGGATCTTCCTGACCACCGGCCGCTCGGGTGTCGCGGCTTTTGCCGGCAGCGACGCCTGGTTTCTGATCCGCGCGGTCACCGAGCCCGAGCAGGCCCTGATGCCGCGCCACCACCACGTGGTGCTGTCGCGCGGGCCGTATCGCTACGACGGCGAACTCGCGCTGCTGCGCGAGCACCGCGTCGACGCACTGGTCACCAAGAACAGCGGCGGCGACATGACCCGGGCGAAACTCGACGCCGCGGCCGCGCTGGACATCCCGATCGTGATGGTGGCCCGCCCGCCGCTGCCGGCGGGCGTGCAGGCCGTCGGCACGGTGGACGAGGCGGCCACCTGGGTTGCGGCCCTGTGCCTCACCTGACCCGCATCGTGGTGCGTGTCGCGGCCCGATCGTCGGGAGTCAGCCGGTGAGGTCCTCGCGTTCGGCGTCGGCCATCAGTGCATCACGGGCGCGGGCGACGCGGGACCGGATGGTGCCCACCGGGCAGCCGCAGACCGCGGCGGCGTCGGCGTAGGGGAGGCCGAGCAATTGGGTGAGCAGGAGCGCTTCGCGCTGCTCGGTGGTGAGGTTGGCGATCATGGTCGTCACCTCGACCAGGTCTTCAAAGCCGCGAGAATGGCGGCCGCCCCGAACGGCCTGTTCGGGGTCGGCGCCGGTGGCGGTGCGCGGTCGCGACCGGACGTGTCGAATGTGGTCGGCGACCACCCGCCGGGCGATCGACAGCAACCACGTTCGCGCGCTGGATCGCCCGGAGAACCGCTCGATGGCGCCGATCGCGCGCAAGAAGGTTTCCTGGGTCAGGTCGTCGGCCGTGCCGGCGTCCGACAGATAGGTGACGAACCGCCACACGTCCTGCTGCGTGGCCCTGATGAACGCCTCGAGCGCACGCTCGTTGCCGCCCGCGGCCGCGAGGGCCAGCCGGGTAACGGCCTCGTCATCGCTCGACGCGGTCATGGCCAACCACCTTCGTTTCGCGGGCTCGGACAGTCTACGACGCAGCGTCGTAGAACTTACGGCAGGGTTGCCTGTCGACCGGTTGATGGGCCACAAATGACCGCGCCGCCGACCGGCGGGCGACGGCGCCGGGGCGCGGTCGAGTCGGGACACATCGGCGTCGCGCGAGGAATGCGTCCCCACGCGCTCGCGCGCCACGAGCAAGGCGAAGGCCAGTCCGAGCAATAGGGGCATGTGGCTGGCGATGCGCGCCGCGGTGACCTCGCCGTCGAGGGCATCGACGATCACGTAGCTCAACAGCGCCACCGTATACACCCCGGTGATGGCCGCGACGCCGATCGCGGTGACCGGCCAGACGCCCGCGGCGATCATCGCCAGGCCCAGCGCCAGTAGCCAGGCCGTCGACTCGTGCATCAGGTGCTGACCCGACATCGCCCCGTGCATGTGCGCCGACACCATGCCGAAGTCCATGCCGCCGATCTGGGCCGCCGCGATCGCGACCTGGAAAACGCCGACCGCGATCAGCCCCCAGCGCCGGTAGCGCGACCGCAGTGCGCGCATCCAGCGACCGCGCCGGCCGGCGGCGGCCGCGTCGACGCTCGCCAGGATCGTGTTCACCAGGTCGGGCGCCTGCCCGGGTTGGAGCGAGGCGAATCGGCGGGTCTGCACCGCCGCGCCGATCAGCCAGGCGCGGCAGCCGCGGCACGACTCCAGGTGGGCGTCGACCTGCTGGGCGAGCACCTCGGGACGCTCGCCGTCCAGTCGCGCAGAAAGCGCCTCCCGCGCAACGTCGCACCGCATCCCTGCATCGTTGCGCATCGCCGGTCGGTGCGCAAAGACACCGCACCCGCGGCGGCATTCACTGGTGGAGAAAATACCCTAGGGGGTATGGTATACATGTGGTCGAGGGATCGAGCCCGACCAGGCGATGCACTGGCAAATGCGAACCGGATGACCGTTGTCTCCGGGACGCACGGCCCTACTCGCCCCGGCGCGCGAGGGTGAGACAGCGCCAGGGGCACCGGGCCACGAGAGTGAAAGGAAACTTCGGTGTTGACCTTTCTCAAAAGGGCGTGGATACCGCTCGTCGTGGCGGTGGCCGTCGCGCTCGGCGGTGTCGCCGTGGACAAGCTGCGCGGCGCCTTCGGCTCCGAGGCGATCTTTTCGGCGACCGGTAGCAGCGCGAAGGCGCTGGACCCGTCGCACGTCAAGCGCGTGACCTACGAGGTGTACGGGCCGGGCAACACCACGGGAAGCGTGAGCTACCTGGGCAACAACGCCGAGCCGCAACAGGCGGACTTCGGGAGCCTCCCCTGGACCTACACGATCACGACGACGGTGCCGGCCGTGCTCGCCAACGTCGTCGCTCAGGGCGACAGCGACAGCCTCGGTTGCCGGATCACGGTCAACGGTGAAGTGAAGGACGAGCAAACCTCGGCGGGCTACCACGCCCAGACGTCATGCCTGGTGAAGGCCGCATGAACGCCCACGGCGCCGATAACGCGCCCCGGCCGAAGTTCATGCGGTTCGTCCACCGGTTCGCGTGGCCGATCATCATCGGGTGGCTGCTGCTGACGGTCGCCCTGAATGTGCTTGTGCCGCCGATCGAATCGGTCGCCCGCAATCATGCTGTGACGATGTCGCCCAAGGATGCGCCGGCAATGATCGCCGCTGAGCGCATCGGTGAGAAGTACCACGAATCGGACTCCGACAGCATCGCGATGGTCGTCCTTGAAAGCAAGAACGACCTCGGGGAGGAGGCGCACCGCTACTACGACGGGCTGGTGCGCAGGCTGCAGTCCGATCCCAAGCACGTTCAGCACGTGCAGAACGTCTGGGGAGACCTCCTGACGGCGGCGGGTGTGCAGAGCCGAGACGGCAAGGCCGCGTATGTCGAACTCAACCTGGCCGGCGACCAGGGCAGCACCCTGGGCAATGAATCCGTCAGGGCGATAAGGGAAATCGTCGACCGTTCGGCGCCCCCGAAGGACCTCAAGGTCTACGTCACCGGGCCGGCGCCGTTGACGACCGACATGAACGAGGCCGCCGACAAGAGCATGTTCACCATGATGGGCGTGACCGGCGTGGTCATCATGATCATGCTCTTCCTCGCCTATCGTTCGATCAGCACGGTCCTGCTCGTCCTGGTCATGGTCGGATTCGAGATGGGCACCGCCCGAGGACTTGTCGCGATGCTGGGCAATTACGACCTGCTCGGCTTCTCGACGTTCGTCGTCGCGATGTTGTCCTCACTGGCGATCGCGGCGGGAACCGACTACGCGATCTTCCTCATCGGCCGGTACCAGGAGGCCCGTCAGGCGGGGCAGGACCGGGAAGCCGCCTACTACAGCATGTTCCGGGGCACGTTCCACATCATCCTGGGCTCGGGCCTGACGATCGCCGGCGCCACGTTCTGCCTGCACCTGGCGCGACTGTCGTACTTCAAGGCGCTGGGCATCCCGTCGGCGCTGGGTCTGCTCGTCGTGGTCGCGGGCGCGCTGACCGCCGCGCCGGCCGTCGTCGCGGTGGCCACTCGCTTCGGCCTGCTTGACCCGAAACGGATGATCAAGACCCGGGGATGGCGGCGCATGGGCACCGCCACCGTCCGCTGGCCCGGCCCCATCTTCGTCACGTCGCTGTTGATCGCCCTCGTCGGGATCATGATCATGCCAAGCATGAAGCTGAGCTTCAACGACCGCTTCTACATCCCGCGCGACCTGCCGTCGAACGTCGGATACGAGGCCGCGGAGCGCCATTTCAGCGCCGCCACAATGAATCCCGACATCCTCATGATCGAGAGCGATCACGACATGCGGAACACCGGCGACATGATCATCCTGGACAAGCTCGCCAAGGACGTCTTCCGGTCGCCGGGAATCGCGATGGTGCAGAGCATCACCCGACCGCTCGGCGGGCCGATCGAGCACACCTCGATCCCGTTCCAGATCAGCGCGCAGTCGATCCCGATCCGGGAGAACCTGCAGTTCATGAGGGACCGCACGGGCGACATGCTGAAGATGAGCGACGATCTCGGCGCGATGATCGCCTCGATGGAACGCATGCAGGCGCTCGTCGGGCAGATGAGCGACAGGACCCACCACATGGTCGGGGACATGCACGACATGCAGGCCACGCTGGACGAGATGAGGGACCACCTGGCCGACTTCGACGACTTCGCCCGCCCGTTGCGCGGCTACTTGTATTGGGAGCAGCACTGTTTCGACATCCCGGTCTGTCAGGCGACGAAGTCGGTGTTCGAGGCGATCGACGGCGTGGACAAATTCAGCGAGAACATGAGCACCCTGATCAAGGACATGAACAACATCGACGCGATCATGCCCCAGATGGTCGCCGAGTTCCCGCCGATCATCGCCGTCGCCAGATCGATGCAGGCGACCCTGCTGACGATGCACAGCAGCTTCTCCGGCCTGGTGACGCAGATGGCCCAGATGACCGACACCGCGAGCGCGATGGGACAGGCCTTCGACGCCTCCAAGAGCGGCGACTACTTCTACCTCCCGCCGGAAGCCTTCCAAAACACCGACTTTCAGCACGGCCTGAAGCTATTCCTGTCGCCGGACGGCAAGGCCGCGCGCTTCATCATCACCCACGACGCGGACCCAGCGACGCCGGCGGGCATCTCCGCGGTCCAACCCGAACTGGCCGCCGCCCACGAGGCGGTCAAGGGCACGGCACTGACCGACGCCAAGTTCTACCTCGCCGGGACCGCGGCCATCTACCGCGACATCCAGTCGGGCTCGCAATACGACCTGCTGATCGTGGGGATCGCGGCCCTGACGCTGATCTTCGTGGTGATGGTGATCATCACCCGCGCGCTGGTGGCCTCGCTGGTGATCGTCGGCACCGTGCTGCTGTCGCTGGGCGCCGCGTTCGGGCTGTCCGTCCTTGTCTGGCAACACATTCTAGGGCTGGAGCTGAACTGGATCGCGCCGGTGTTCGGGCTGATCATCCTTCTCGCCGTCGGCTCCGACTACAACCTGCTGCTGGTGTCGCGGTTCCAGGAGGAACTCGGCGCGGGATTGAAGACAGGCATCATCCGGTCCATGGGCGAAACCGGCGGGGTCGTCACCTCGGCGGGGTTGGTCTTCGCCTTCACGATGATGTCCATGGCCGCAAGCGATTTGCGCTCGATCGGCCAGGCCGGCACGACCATCGGCCTAGGCCTGCTCTTCGACACGCTGGTCGTCCGCTCGTTCATGACGCCGTCGATCGCCGCGCTGCTCGGGCGTTGGTTCTGGTGGCCGCTGAAGGTGCGTCCGCGGCCGGCAATTCACGTGCCGAGGCGTGTTGGGCAGCGCCTTCTCGGAAGCCCGCCTCCTGTTGGTGGGGAGCCGAATGGCGGATGCGCCGACACCGCCGCGACCGTCCAGCGGCCCACCTATTCGGGCGTGGACTGACGAATCCGATCGGCACGCTTACGGGCATCGATCCCGACGGCTGACTGCGCCCTTCCTCGTCGCCGGCAACGTGCACAGCCATCCGCGATGCCGGTTACCCCAGGAATCCGATGCCGACCGCACGGTCGTGATCCTGGTCGTGATTCGAAACCGTGCGGGTAAATCCGGCCGTATCCGTCGAAGGGTATGAAATCACCCAGTTTCAAAGAGCTCTCGTTAGACCTCAGGCGGAATTCCGTACCTCGTCCCGGCTGCTATTGCCAATCAACCCGTTTCCTTGCGGCTGTCCAACCCGTACCTGATAATCCTCTGACGGGGACGGATCCGAAATGCTCTCAGGCCGACTACTGATCCGCGATCCTCGACCAGCAGTCGTTCGGAAGGGCCCACGCTTCAGATGAACCAGGACACCGGTGTCGTCTCCCGCCGCTACGAGATGTACCCGGAGCCCATCGAGGATCTTGAAGAATGGACGGATAGCAACTGGGAGTGGTTCGACCCGGTCCACGCCAACTCCACTTTGTGGCCGGATCGCGACTACAGACCGGACCTGGATATTTTGATCGCGGGATGCGGGGCCAACCAGGCCGCGGTTTTCGCCTACACCAACCGTAAAGCAAAAGTGGTGGCTGTCGACATCTGTCAGCCGGCACTCGACCATCTGCAGTATTTGAAGGACAAGTACGGGCTGTGGAACCTCGAGTTGCATCAGCTTGCGATAGAAGACTTGCCATCATTGAAGCTCGATTTCGACCTCATCGTGGCGACCGGAGTCATCCATCTCTTGGACGATCCGACGGCAGGGATGAAAGCGCTGAAGAGCTGCCTCCGACGAGATGGCGTTCTGGGTCTCATGCTCTATTCGAAGTACGGCCGCATGGGCGTTGAGATGCTGCAATCGGCTTTCCGTGACCTGGACATGGGCCAGGACGACTCGTCGGTCCAGGCGGTCAAAGAAGTGATCACCGCGCTTCCCACGGAACATCCGGTGCACAATTACTTCAAGATGGCACCCGTTTCGGCGCAGTCCGACGCAGCGCTCGCGGACACGTTTCTCCGTGGCCCCGAACGCAATTACAGCGTCAGCGAGTGCATCGACCTTGTCACCTCGGCCGGACTGGCATTCCAGGGTTGGTTCATCAAAGCGCCGTACTATCCGCACGACTGGTTCAGGCACGGGAGCCCGCTGTATCAGGCGACAAGCGCAATGCCCGAGGCCAAGCTCTGGTCCACGATAGAGCGTCTCCACGTAATGAACGCCTGTCATTTCTTCGTGGCATGCCGCTCGGACCGCCCCAAAAAGAGCTACACCATTGACTTCTCGACGCCCGGCTGCCTCGATTACATCCCGCAGATGCGCATGCGCTGCGGTGTCCAGGGCGAGGAGATTTTTCGTCCGAATTGGCGCATGAGGGTCACGCCGGCTCAAATGCACTTCGTGCAGCACATCGATGGCCGGCACACGATTCGGCAGATCGCCGATCGCGTGGCGAAGAGTGGAGAGTTGCCGGGAGCCACCCTGTCCGACCTCGAGGAGTTCGGGCGCAGGCTATTCGAGTCGCTGTGGCGCCTGGATTTCGCTGCGATGCTGTTGAGGAATGGCTCTTCGTCGTAGCTGGTCGATTCACCCCGGGTAGCGCCGTGGGGTAAACACCCTGTCCCCGGAATCATCTGTGTACCACTGGGTTTGCGAAGACCCGACGATCAGCAGACAGCGCATGTCGACGTCGGCGGGGTCGAGGTCGGCCAGGCGCACCACCCGGACGTCCTCCTGGGGCCCCGAGACCGAGCGGCCGATGACCACCGGCGTGCCGGGTTCGCGGTGGGCCAGCAGGATGTCGCGCATCGCGGCGACCTGCCAGGTACGCGACTTGGACGCCGGATTGTAAAGGGCCAGCACCATATCGGCGGCGGCCGCGGCCGCCAGGCGCGCCGAGATCACCTCCCAGGGCTTGAGCCGATCGGACAACGAGATCACCGCGTAGTCGTGGCCCAGCGGGGCGCCCACCCGGCTGGCGACCGCCTGCGCGGCGGTCATCGCCGGGATCACCCGGACCTGCACCCCCGGCCACTGCTTGGCCTCCTCCAGCACCGCGGTCGCCATCGCGAACACGCCGGGATCGCCCGAGGACACCACCGCGACGGCGTGCCCCTGCTCGGCCAGCGCGCAGGCCAGCCGGGCGCGGCCGGGTTCGTCGGCGTTGTCGCTGGGGTGGCGGCGCTGACCGGCGCGGGCGGGCACGCGGTCCAGGTAGCCGTGGTAACCGATCAGGTCGGTCGCGGCCGCCAGCTCCCGCAGGCTCTGCGGCGTCATCCACGCGCTGTCGCCGGGGCCCAGCCCGATCACCGCGACCGAGCCGGCCCGCGGTGCCGGAGGGGTGAGCCGCCGCCCACCCGGCAGCATGGCCAGCGAGAAGTACGGCACGCTGTTCTCGTCGACGTCGGCCGCGGGCAGGACGCGTTGCCCGGGCGTGCTCGCCCGCTCGACGTAGAAGGCGTCGTCAAGTTGTCCGGACGCCGACAGCGCCTCGCGCACAGCGTGATACGAGCGGCCCAACTTGAGCACGACTGCGGCGTCGGCATCGGCGAGCCGGCGGGTCAGCTCGGCGACCGGCAAGGTACCGGGCAGCACCGTCAGGACCTCGTCACCGGCCACCAGCGGGGTCGCGATCGCCGCCGAGGCGGCGCTCACCGACGTCACGCCCGGCACGATGACGGCGTCGAACCGCTGCGTCAGCCGCGTGTGCAGGTGCATGTAGGAGCTGTAGAACAGCGGATCACCCTCGGCGAGCAAGGCCACGTCGCGCCCGGCGTCGAGATGCCCGCCGATGCGCCGGGTGGCGTCGGAGTAGAAGTCCTCGAGCGCCCCGGGATATCCGCCGGGATGGTCGGTGCCCTCGGTGGTCACCGGGTAGACCAGGTGCTCCTCGATCTGGCCGGGCCGCAGGTAGGGCTCGGCGATCCCGCGGGCGATGCTGCGCCCGTGCCGGGCGCTGTGATAGGCCACCACGTCGGCCTCGCCGATCACCCGGGCGGCCTTGACGGTCACCAGCTCCGGGTCACCCGGCCCCAGGCCGACACCCCAGAGCGTGCCCCGGGGGGTCATTCCTCGCTCATTCGGCGTCGCTCGCGATCGCGTTGACGGCGGCGGCGGCCATGGCGCTGCCCCCGCGCCGGCCCCGCACCACCAGGTAGGACATCCCGCGCGGACGCTCGATGAGCTCCTGCTTCGACTGTGCGGACCCGACGAATCCGACCGGCCCGCCCAGCACCGCGGCCGGCGGAGCGACCCCCTCGTCGATCAGCTCGAGCAGCCGGAACAGCGCGGTGGGCGCGTTGCCGATCGCCAGGACCGCGCCGGAACACCGGGGCGCCGCCGCGCAGCGCGGCCGCGGCCCGCGCGACGACGTCGTCGGTGTACGCGACGTGCTCGGCGACGTCGACCTGGCCGCAGGTGTGGATGATCCGGACCACGACCCGCGCGACGTCGTCGGGGAAACGCGTCAGATCGGCCTCGGCGCGAATGGCCGCGAACGACTGCCGGTAGATCTCGGCCGCGTCCCGGATGTAGTCGAGCACCCGCTCACCCTAGAACGTTGCGGAGTGGGACCTCAGCGGTCGGTACCCGCTGCCCGTGGCGAGCAGCACCTCACCGGCCAGCGGGCTGCCGCACGCGCGGTCGCAGCCCACGAAGTGACGATGCGCTCCGGGCACTCCGGAACCCGCATCGAGCGCCGCCGCGGCGTCCGCGCGGACGTCGGCGATCGACCGCGCGCATCCCGGGCTGCCGGTGCAGGCGCTGACGTTCAGCCAGGCGGAGTTCTCGTCGAACACCAGGCCCAACGGCGCCAGCACCCGCAGCGCGGTATCGGCCACCTCTTCGCTGAGATCGCAGACCAGGACCGACCGCCACGGCGTGATGACCAGCGGGGCCTCGATCGCGGCCAGGAATTCGGCCACCCGCGCGGACAGCACCCCCAGCGGCAGCGCGCCGCCCAGCGTGACGCGGCCGTCCCGTTGCTCGATCCAGCCCACCGGCGGCCGGGTGACCGCGGGGAAGGGCTTCGCGGCTACGTCCGCGCCGGGCAGCACGCCGCCGATGTCGTCCAATTCTGCTATGCGCCAGGCCGTTTCGCGGATCTCAAGAAAGCGCTTCGCCACGCCGACCAGCGTCTCGACCACCTCGCCCGCGCCCAGCCGGACACCGGTGTCGCGCCCCGCCAGCAGCAGCGCGCAGCCGTCGTCGAGCACGTGGGCACCGACGTCGGCGCGCAGGCCGGACACGTCGCCGCGGCCGTCGTCGAGGCTGAACCAGAACCGCCCGCCCAGCTCGGCGAGCTCGGGGTCGGAGCAGATCGCCGCGTCCAGCCCGCCGACCCACGGCCGCACGTCGCCGCGGCCGCCGCTGCGCCCCGACAGCGGCGACGCGACGATGTTGCGCACCCGTTCGTGCGTCGCCGACGGCAACAACCCGGCACCTGCGAGCGTCCCGGCCACCGCCGCCACGTCGGTGATGCCGCGCACCTGGACGTTGCCGCGGGCGGTCAGCTCCAGCGTCCCGGAACCGAAGTCGGCCGAAACGCGGGCCAGCGTCGCCAGCTGCGCGGCCGTGATCATGCCCCCGGGCAGCCGGACCCGGGCCAGGGCGCCGTCGGCGGCCTGGTGCACCTGCAGCGCGCCCGGGCAGGCGTCGGTGTCGCGGGCTCTGGCCACCCGTCCACGGTACGGCCCCGGCGCGTCCGAACGTGGTCGCCACGGGAATCCGGCGATCCCTCGGGATTGGGCCGCCGCGGCCCGGGGCACCCTCGTGCCCGTGGAAACCATGGAGTATTCGCCGGGCAGGTTGGCCGACGTCTTCGGCGACGCGGGTCGGCCCACGGTCCTGCTGTGGCACGGCATGCAGACCAACGCGCGCGCCGCGGTGCGCCCGCTGGCGGGCATGATCGCCGGCCATGGCCTGGCCGTGGTGGCCCCGGACTGGAACTCCCACGCCGAGGACGGCGGGCGCGCCGACCTGCTGGGCTCGCTGGACTTCGCCCGCGGTCGCGCCGACGGCCTGGTGCTCGTCGGATGGTCGTTGGGGGGAGTCGCCGCGGCCGGGCTGACGATCGAGCGCTCCGATGTCGGGCTCAGGCACACGGTGTGCCTGGCCGGAGCTTTCATGGCCCCCGATCCCCTCTCGGGACGGCCGGTCGCCGAGGGGCTGTCGGCCGAGCGCGTCGGCGCGCCGTTCACCCTGCTGCACGGCCTGCGCGACGACGTGGTGCCGGTGGCGTCCAGCCACGGGTTCGCCGCCGGCCTTCGCGACATCGGCTGGCCGGTCGACGTCGTCGAACTCGACGCCGATCACGGATCGATCGCCGGGGCCGACTACGACGCGGTCGCGGACCGCTACGTGCCGGGAACCAGCGGGGCCGCGCTCGCGGTGGCCGGCGAGGTCGCCGCCCGGATCGCGGCGACGCTGCTGTACGAATGAGGGGTGGCCGAGCCGACCGTACTGCTGCTCTCGACGTCCGACACGGACCTGATCAGCGCCCGCTCCAGCGGCAAGAACTACCGGTGGGCCAACCCGTCGCGGATCGCCGACGAGGAGCTGCCAGACCTGCTCGCCGGCGCCGAGATCGTGGTGGTGCGGATCCTGGGCGGCTACCGTGCCTGGCAGCGCGGCATCGACGCGGTGCTGGCCAGTGGGATCCCGGCGGTGCTCGTCAGCGGCGAGCAGGCCGCCGACGCCGAATTGACCGGCCTCTCAACGGCGGCCGCGGGCATCGCCGTGCAGACCCACATCTATCTCGCGCACGGCGGCGTGGAGAACCTGCGTCAGCTGCACGCCTTCCTCTCGGACACCGTGCTGATGACGGGCTTCGGTTTCGCGCCGCCCGAGGTGACGCCGACCTGGGGCGAGCTTGCGCGACCGGCCGCCGCGAACGCCGGCGGCCCGACGATCGCCGTGCTGTACTACCGCGCGCAGCAGCTCGCCGGCAACACCGCCTACATCGAATCGCTGTGCCGGGCCGTCGAAGACGCCGGCGGGCGACCGCTGCCCGTCTACTGCGCGTCGCTGCGCACCGCCGAACCCGAACTGCTGCAACGGCTTCGGGCGGCCGACGCCATGGTGGTCACCGTGCTGGCCGCCGGCGGGCTCAAGCCGGCGTCGGCCACGGCCGGCGGCGACGACGACAGCTGGAACGTCGAACATCTCGCGGCCCTGGACGTTCCGATCCTGCAGGGCCTGTGCCTGACCAGCCCCCGCGCGCAGTGGATCGACAACGATGACGGGCTCAGCCCGCTCGACGTGGCCACCCAGGTGGCCGTGCCGGAGTTCGACGGGCGCATCATCACGGTTCCGTTCTCGTTCAAGGAGATCGACGACGACGGGCTCATCTCCTACGTCGCCGACCCGGAACGCTGTGCGCGCGTCGCGGGCCTGGCCATCCGGCACGCCCGCCTGCGGCACGTCGCGCCGGCCGACAAGCGGGTGGCCCTGGTGTTCTCGGCCTACCCCACCAAGCACGCCCGCATCGGCAACGCCGTGGGCCTGGACACGCCCGCCAGCGCGGTCGCGCTGCTGCGGGCGATGCGCGACCACGGATATCGGGTCGGCGAGGTGCCCGGTGTCGAATCCGGTGACGGCGACGCGCTGATCCACGCCCTGATCGAACGCGGCGGGCAGGACCCCGAGTGGCTCACCGAGGGGCAGCTGGCCGGCAACCCGATCCGGTTGCGCGCCAAGGACTATCGCGACTGGTTCGCCACCCTGCCCGCCGAGCTGACCGACGCCGTGACCCGGCACTGGGGGCCGCCGCCGGGGGAGGTGTTCGTCGACCGCGCGGGTGACCCCGACGGCGAAATCGTGATCGCGGCAATGCAAGCGGGCAACCTGGTGCTGATGGTGCAGCCGCCGCGCGGGTTCGGCGAGAACCCCGTCGCCATCTACCACGACCCCGACCTGCCGCCCAGCCACCACTACCTGGCCGCCTACCACTGGCTGGACGCCGGGTTTCGAGCCGACGCGGTGGTGCACCTGGGCAAGCACGGCAACCTGGAATGGCTGCCGGGCAAGACGTTGGGCATGTCGGCCGCCTGCGGCTCGGACGCCGCGCTGGGCAACATGCCGTTGATCTACCCGTTCCTGGTCAACGACCCCGGCGAGGGTACCCAGGCCAAGCGGCGCGCGCACGCGGTGCTCGTCGACCACCTCATCCCGCCGATGGCCCGCGCCGAAACCTACGGCGACATCGCCCGGTTGGAGCAACTGCTCGACGAGCATGCCAGCGTCGCCGCGCTGGATCCCGGCAAGCTGCCCGCCATCCGCCAGCAGATCTGGACGCTGATCCGGGCCGCGAAGATGGATCACGACCTGGGGCTCACCGAACGCCCGGAGGAGGACTCCTTCGACGACATGCTGCTGCACGTCGACGGCTGGCTGTGTGAGATCAAGGACGTCCAGATCCGCGACGGCCTGCACATCCTGGGCCAAAAGCCCACGGGCGCGGCCGAACTCGACCTCGTGCTGGCCATTTTGCGGGCCCGCCAACTGTTCGGCGGCGAGCAGGCGCTCCCGGGCCTGCGCGAGGCGCTGGGGCTGGCGGAGGACGGCACGGACGAACGGTCGTCGGTCGACGAGGCCGAGGCCGCGGCCCGCGAGCTGATCGCCGCGCTGCAGGCCACCGGCTGGGACCCCGACGCCGCCGAGCGGCTCACCGACAACCCGGAGGTGGCGCGAGTCCTGCGGTTCGCCGCCACCGAGGTGGTGCCCAGGCTCGCCGGCACCGACGCGGAAATCGAACAGGTGCTGCGCGCGCTGGACGGGCACTTCATCCCGGCCGGACCGTCGGGCTCGCCGCTGCGCGGCCTGGTCAACGTGCTGCCGACGGGCCGCAACTTCTACTCCGTGGACCCCAAGGCGGTGCCGTCCCGGCTGGCCTGGGAAGCCGGTGTGGCGCTGGCGGATTCGCTGCTGGACCGCTACCGCGGCGACCACGGGCGCTGGCCGCAATCGGTGGGGCTGTCGGTGTGGGGCACCTCGGCGATGCGCACCTCCGGCGACGACATCGCCGAAGTGCTTGCGCTGCTGGGCGTTCGGCCTGTCTGGGACGACGCGTCGCGCCGCGTCGTCGGCCTCACCGCGATCCCGCTGCCCGAGTTGGGCCGTCCGCGCATCGACGTCACCGTGCGGATCTCCGGGTTCTTCCGCGACGCGTTCCCGCATGTCGTCACCATGCTCGACGACGCCGTGCGCCTGGTCGCCGCCCTGGACGAGGCCGCCGACGACAACTACGTGCGCGCGCACGCCCAGGCCGACCTCGCTCAGCACGGCGATGAAAGGCGTTCCACCACACGGATCTTCGGTTCCAAGCCCGGTACCTACGGCGCCGGGCTGCTGCAGCTGATCGACAGCCGCAACTGGCGCGACGACGCCGACCTGGCGCAGGTGTACACCGCGTGGGGCGGGTTCGCCTATGGCCGCGACCTGGACGGCCGCGAGGCCGTCGACGACATGAACCGCCAGTACCGGCGCATCGTGGTGGCCGCCAAGAACACCGACACCCGCGAACACGACATCGCCGACTCCGACGACTACTTCCAATACCACGGCGGCATGGTGGCCACCGTGCGCGCGCTGACGGGGCAGGCGCCGGCCGCCTACATCGGCGACAACACCAGGCCCGACGCGATCCGCACCCGCACGCTGTCGGAGGAGACCGCGCGGGTGTTTCGGGCCCGCGTGGTCAACCCGCGCTGGATGGCCGCGATGCGCCGGCACGGCTACAAGGGCGCGTTCGAGATGGCGGCCACGGTCGACTATCTGTTCGGCTACGACGCGACCGCCGGGGTGATGGCCGACTGGATGTACGAACAACTGACCGAGCGCTACGTGCTGGACACCGAGAACCGCAAGTTCATGGCGGAGTCCAACCCGTGGGCGCTGCACGGCATGGCCGAACGGCTGCTGGAGGCGGCCGGACGCGGGATGTGGGCGCAGCCGGAGCCCGAGACCCTGGACGCGCTGCGCGACGCGCTGCTGGAAACCGAGGGCGACCTCGAGGGCTAGTTTCCCTCGCGAGCAGACGCAGAATCGCATTACAGCGACCTTTCGGGTGCGATTGTGCGTCTGCTCGCCGGGGCTAGATGAAGTCCGAGCCGCCGTCCACGTTCACCGTCGCGCCGGTGACGTAGCCATTTCGCCGCGACGCCAGGTAGGCGGTGATGGATGCGACCTCCTCGGGGAGCCCGGCGCGGCCGAGGTCGCAGGGTTGGTGAAAGTTGTTGTCGATCCAGGTCATGACGTCGACGGGATTCGTGGCATCGAGGCCGTCGGCGGCCAGAAGGTCCTTCAGTACTTCGGTGAAGCTGGCGGTGACGATGGTCCCCGGGCACACGCAGTTGACGAGGATCCCGTCCCCGGCAAGGCTTTTCGAAAGGTTCTTGGTCACGCTGGCCAGCGCCGCCTTGGACGCCGTGTAGGCCACGATGCGCGGGTTCTGCCGTTGAATGGAGTGTGCGGCAAATGTGACGATGCGCGCCCAGTCCGCGGAGCGCAGCAACGGCAGGGCGGCGCGGATCGACCGCACCGCCGACATGGTGCCGAGGGAGAACGCCTCCGCCCATTGCGCGTCGTCCATCTGTTCGAAATAGCCGTCGCCCGGCCCGATCGTGTGGACCAAGCTGTTGATTCGCCCCCAGCGGCCCGCAACCTGGGCGAAGCCATCGGCGATGGAGTCGGCATCGCCCATGTCCACGCTGATCCCCACGGCGTCCGGGGCGCCCGCCTCCCGCAGCGACACGACGGCGGCGTCGAGTGCCGTTCGGCCCCTGGCCATCACCGCCACGCTGGCGCCCTCGGCCGCCAGTGTTTGGGCGATGGCCAGACCCATCCCCTTGCTGCCGCCCGTAACCACGGCCGTCGATCCGGCGAAGCCCAAGTCCATCTGTTCTCCTTGTTTTTGGTGTGTGGTCGCTCAAAGCGTCTGTTGGGCAATGACTTCTCCGCTCACCCCGAGCCCCCCCAGGCAGAAGCGCAGCGCGCGCCGGCGCACTACGTCGCGGTCGCATCCGCCGGTCGTCCATTGCCGCTCGATGCCCGCCCACACCACCGCGTGGATGGCTTGCGCGTCGGTCACCGGGTCGATGTCATGGAACACGCCTTGCTGCAGGCCGCGCTGCAGAGCCTGGCTCAGCGGCCTGAGCAATTGCGCGTACGCGGGCATGACGAGGCTGGGGGAGACGAACAGCTGGGATTGGGCCTCCAGTGACAGCAGGCGCAGATCGGACTTGACCCCGGTATCGAACGCCAAGTCGAGCCGCCCATCGATCCACGCCGCAACCGCGTCGACTTCCGTAGCGGCATAAGACATCCGGCGCCGCAGTCGGCGTTCCTCCCTTCGCGCCATCTCCAGGAACAGGGCGCCGACCAGGTCGTCCTTCGATCCGAAATGCCGGTAGAACGCGCGGGTGCCCAACGAGGCCCGCTCGAGAACCGAGGCGATGGTCAGACCTTGAACTCCCTGCTCCCGCAGGATCGTTGACGCGACGGCCAGGATGTCGCGGCGAACGTTCGGGTCGGGACTCAGCTTGTCGCGCTGACGCGTGCGGGGAGCATTCATGGGCGTGCCATCTGATCTCACATGGTCGCGTCGTAGGTGGCCAGATAGTCCGCGAAGCGCTCGCGTACGCCGTGCGGCGTCAGGCCGTAGTCGGCCAGGTCGTAATCGTGCGCGCCGCGGGCACCTGGCGGGTGGTCTTCGGACCACCGCCGCACCGCCTGCAGCGTGGCGTCGGAGAAGGTCAAGCCCAACGCCTCGTAGCCGGCGTGCAGGGTGCGTACCGGATCGTTCTGCAGGTCGGCGAAAGAGACGTCGGCGAATCGATCATCGCCCACGCGGTTGCGGAAATCCATCGCCCGCCGCACGGCTTCCACCCAGCTTTCGACCTGCTCTCTGCCGAGTTCGACGGCGTCGTCGCGGTCGCTGCTCCAGCTGCGCACGTATCGGATGAGGCTGCATACCGAGCCCATGACCTTCGCCGGATCGCGGTGGCTCCAGAGGAATTTCGCGTTCGGATATGCCTCGACGAGCGCGTCGAGGGCGAACATGTGCACGGGGGTCTTGAGGTGCCACAGGACCGGTGGGCAGTGCCATTGCAAGAGCTTGAGCACCCGCCGGTGGTACGTGTAAGTCTCGCGCATGTCGCAGTCCATCAGCCAGGCCAGGTATCCGGGTGCCCGGACGGCGCCGTCGAAGTGGAAGGTGCGAAAGCTCATTCCCATCAGGTCCTGGCATTCCGTCGGTGCCGTCGGCTCGGAGTTGTACAGCTTCTTCATCAGCGGAAACATGTCGTCGAGCATCTTCAGGCCCGCCTCGGCCTGCGCGATCCGCGGGTCGCTGTGCTGGGTGGCGGCCTCCGGCGGCGGGGTCGGTGCCTGGGACTCCCACATTCGCAGTGAGCGGAATTGGGGATCGGCGGCCACCAGTTGGCTCAGGGCGGTGGTCCCGGTGCGCGGTAGCCCGATCACGAAGACGGGGCCCCCGACCACCTGGTCGCCGATCTCGGGATGCGCGGCGTAGGTGTCTTCGATCTTGAGGCGTTGGATGAGGGCGTTGCTGATGGTGGCGTGCTGGATGACCCGGCCCATGTCGTTGAGTTCGGCCTCGGTGTTGAGCGCTTCGACGATGCGTTCGAGTCCCTCGCGGTAGTAGGGCGAGCCGAAGTCCTCGAGACCGGTTGCGGCGCGGGCGCCCTCCTCCAATTCGTCAGCGTCGAACATCACCGTCCGAACCTTTCGCGCACGGCGCGGCGGCGTGCCGCGAGGATGGTTGCCCGCTCTTCGATGCCGACCCTGGTCGTTTCCGCGGGCAATTCCGAATCGATCTCGGCGAACGGCACGACCCGCGTCGTAGGTATCGGCGCCGTTTCGGTGCGCACGCACCGCAGGATGATCGGGCCGTTGCTGTGGCCGGCGGTGTCGAGCCAGTTCGCCACCCCCGGGTCGGCGGCGCACAGCACCACGCGCACCACGCCGTCGGGGTCCACCGCGGCCTGATGGGCGTTCAGGCTGGATTGATGCCGGCCGTAATGGATGGTCTCCCACCATGGGTTGCCGATCGAGAAGCTCCAGTAAAGTCCCTGTGGCGGTTCGACTTCGACGATGAGCGCCTCGTCGGGTCCCAGCTCCCACCGGCCGATCACCGGCCGGTTCTCCGCGGCCGCCCCGATGTCGGTGCGGTCGATGGGCGGCAGGAACCCGTTCGGTGGTGCCGCGGCGCCGAACTGGAGGAAGAAAGCCAGGTTGTCCACGATGAAGTCCCCGAGCGCCACCAGCTGCCTGGTCGCCGCCACGTCCGGCCGGACCGACGGACCCGTGGACGTCGACGCGCCACCGAGCCGCTCGATGTGCAGCGACGACGCCACCTCGGTGTCCCAGTCGTAAAAGAAGTGCCGCACAGTCAATGTCGGGTGCTCGCCCTCGATGGGCATCCAGTTTCCCGGTCGCCGGTCGGCCGAAAGCACCACCTCGAAGTTGCCGGATGCATCGGCCTGCAGCTCGTCGACCAGTTCGTTGGCCGTTGCCGCGATGCCATTCATCGTCTGCAGCCCGACGTAGCGCGCGGTCCCGCGATTGCCGAACAATCGATAACATTCCCCGCCGCGGAGCACGGCCCGCGTGTAGAGGCCGTCCGGGCACTCCATGCCCCACGTGACGACGTCGTCGGTGCTGGTGCGCTGGACGGACAGCACGGGATCGGGGTCGAAGCGCAAGACCTCGTCGATGCCCGCGGCGAGCAGCACCAACAGGTGGCGCATACCCGCGGCGAGGTCGAGGCGATTTCGGTTTGCCGGATCGGATTGCACCGCTTCCCCCGCGTCGCGAAGCCGCCCCGCCAGGTGTGACCATGCGGTTGCCGGGTCGCCGTCGTCGGTCTGCCCGGACAGCGCCGCCTCGGCAATCGAGTGCGGCAACCACGCCGGCGGGATCTTCGGATCGCTCACGCGTGCCCGCCTCCTTCGGTGCCACAGGACCCCTTAACCGAAAATAATATTTCCGTTTAAGGTCTGCTGACTATCGCAGCTGACGTACGCGAAAGTCAACGTCGAGCGGTAGGTTGGCACCCGTGACCCCCTCTTTTGACGACCTGGCCAAGTCGCAATACCTCCTGTTGACCACCTTCACCAAGGACGGCCGTCCCAAGCCGACCCCGATCTGGGCGGCCGCCAACGGGGACCGGCTGCTGGTCATCACCGGGGCCGACTCGTGGAAGGTCAAGCGGATCCGCAACACGCCGCGCATCACGCTGGCCACCTGCACCATGCGCGGCCAGGCGACCAGCGAGGCCGTCGAGGGCACCGCGGTGGTCCTCGACGCATCGCAGACCCCGGCCGTCTACGACGCGATCGGCAAGCGGTACGGCCTCGTCGGCAAGCTGTTCAACTTCGTCAGCAAGTTGCGCGGCGGCGCGCACAACAACGTCGGCCTCGAACTCAGGACGGTCTCCGCCTGACCGTGGGCACGGTCCTGATCCCCATCCCGGATCGCGACTTCGATCCGACCGAGGTCGCGGTGAGCTGGCGCGTCCTGACCCGCAGCGGTCACCGCGTGGTCTTCGCCACCGAGAGCGGTGGGCCCGGGGTCGCCGACGACATCATGGTGACCGGCCGAGGGCTCGATGTCTGGTCCGTGCTGCCGGTGCTGGGCGCGGTCCCGCTGATCGGCCTGGCGCTGCGTGCCAACAAGGACGGGCGGCGCGCCTACCGGGAAATGGTGGCGTCAAACGAGTTTCGGCACCCCATCACGTGGGCCGAAGCCGGCCCGGACGGCGTCGACGCGCTGCTGCTGCCCGGTGGGCACCGGGCGCGGGGAATGCGCAGCTACATCGACAGCGACGCGCTGCACCGCCTCGTGGTGGACGCCTTCGCCCGCGGGATCCTGGTGGCCGCGATCTGCCACGGCGTGCTGCTCGCCGCCCGCAGCATCGACCCCGCGACCGGGCGCTCGGTGCTGCACGGCCGCAAGACCACGGCGCTGACCTGGGCCATGGAAGGCCTGGCGTGGCGGCTCACCCGCATCACCCGGTTCTGGGACCGCGACTACTACCGCACGTATACCGAGGAG
The DNA here is from genome assembly GCF_001053185.1 of Mycobacterium bohemicum DSM 44277. Lineage (GTDB taxonomy): Bacteria > Actinomycetota > Actinomycetes > Mycobacteriales > Mycobacteriaceae > Mycobacterium > Mycobacterium bohemicum. Next base: position 486,460 of record NZ_CSTD01000001.1, read on the forward strand.
CCCGGCCGGCCCGCCGGCTACATGTCCGTGCAGTCGGAAGTGACTCGCGCCCTTGAGAATCCGGATGATTTCCGCGACGTCGTGCGCGGCTCGCCGGACTGGCGACGCAAGTCGTCGGGGATGGCGCGCGACACCGCGACCGATTCGCGGCCGGCGTTCGTCGTCGACGACGGCAACTACGTGTCGGCGCGGTGGCCGGGCGACACGCACACGTTCGCGTCCGTCGTCGCGCAAAAGCTGGGCCCGCTGCCGGACCCCGGGTGACCGGCGCCAAATCTCACTGCTGCGACGTGGCGCCGTAGCGCCGCCACCACTTGTACAGGTCGCCCAGGTCCGCCCCGCCGTTGACGGTGGCGAGGAGCAGTTGCGCGTCGCGGGTCCAGGCGATGTTGGCCCGGTCGTCGACCATGCCGCACACGATCTTGCCGCCGATCTGACCGCCCTTTGCGTCCAGCGTCCAGGTTCCCGGTCCCGACGGGCCCTGGCCGGGGCAGGGCGACTGCACCATGTCCCCGGCGGTGTCCTGAAAGTCTCCGGTCAGCGCGTCGAGGTCTTCATAGAGGGTGAACCGGGCGTAGGTCGGGTCGTCGGAGCCGGAGTTCTGCGTGCAATCCAGGCTGGCGACGGCGTCTTCGAACGGATCCGCGGCCCGCGCGCACGCCGCGACGCTGTACCCCGGGGGCAGCAACCCGACGATCTTTTGCTCGGCGGGGCTGAAGGCGGCCGCCGACGCCGGCTGCGCGGCCGAGCCCCGAGGGTCCGGCGCGGAATCGTCGCGGTCGACCAGTGCGATGCGGCCCACGCCGATCAGGACGGCCAGGACGACGACGCCCGCGACGACGTCGAACCACCGGGCGCGTCGAGTCGCCGAGCGGCCCATCGTCGCCTCCTCCGCAGACGGATCCCGGTCCCGAAACCGGCGCGAAGAATCCTAACCCGCAGCGTCGGGGGCCAGGTGCTCTCCGAAGAACGCGAAGACGCGGCTCCAGGCGTCCTCGGTGGCGTCCCGGTCGTAGCCGAAGCCGGCGATCCGAATCAACGGCTGGGCGGGAAGTTCGTTGGCGAAGCTGTGCCCGACGCCGGGGTAGACCTTGATGTCGGCGGTGATGTTCTTGCGCGCGGTCACCTCCCGCAGCCGCTCGGGCGCGCCCTTGCCCAGGGGGTCACTGCCGCCGAAGCTGGCCACGATGGGGCACGCCCCGTCCAGGGTTTCGCCGAGGTTGCGGGGCAGGGGAGTGCCGTAGAAGGGCGCCGAGGCCGCGAACCCCTTCGGGGACATGACCAGAGCGAACTGGCCGCCCATGCAGAACCCGGCGATGCCGACGCGCCCCGAGCACTCCGGCATGGCCAGCAGGTGCGCGCGGGCGGCCAGGATGTCGTCGAGGGCGCGGCCACGCTGCGTCATCAACTCCCGCATGACCCGGCTGATGCACCGGATGCGGCCGCCGCGCGAGTACATGTCCGGGGTGAGCGCCAGATAGCCGGCCCGGGCGATGCGGTCGTTGGTCGACTGCTTGTCGCGGCCGTAGCCGAACGCGTCGTGGATCACCACCACGCCCGGCCACGGGCCGCCGCCCGCCGGGGTGCTCAATAGCGCATCGATGGGCCCGTCGGGGGTGCTGATCTGAATCGTGGTCATAGCGTCATCTAACTGCAGCCGAGAAGTCCCCCACACGGGGAACTGCGGCCCCGCCCGCGGACGTTGGCGTGTCATGGTGTCGCGGCTGTTGTTGATCTATGCCGTCGTCGAACTGGCGGCGGTCTTCGCCCTGGTGTCGACGGTCGGTTGGGGCTGGACTCTGCTGGTGCTGCTGGCCACGTCCCTGCTCGGCTGGGGCCTGCTGGCGCCGATGGCCGGTTCGCACCTCATCCAGCGGATCGGGCAGCTGCGGTCCGGCCTGACCGAGCGGCGTGTGGCGGGCGACAGCGCGATGATCACGCTGGCCATGGCCCTGGTCATGGTTCCCGGTCTGGTGACCACCGCGCTGGGGCTGTTGCTGCTGGTGCCGCCGATCCGGTCGGTCGCCGGCCCCGGACTGGCCGCAGTCGCGGTGCGCGGGCTGCGCAGACGGGTTCCGCTGGTCAGCTACGCGACCGCGTTCGCGACGGCGTCGGCCCGCGGCTATTCCGGCGACCCCGGCCCGCGCGGTGACTACATCGACGGCGAGGTCATCGACGTGCACGACGTCGACCCGCCGGCCCTGCCCCATCGGGGGGCCGGGCGCGTCTGACCCGTATGGTCTCGGAGCCCCGGCCGCTCGCGAGGCTTGCACCAGGCACACGCGCCCCGGCGTGTCGTGTGCGTGGTGTCAGTGTCGCGGTCTAGCCGGGAGAGTTTTGCGGACAACCCACCCAACAACGCGGCGTTCACCCTTTCTCGTATACACATCAAGATGTGTAAAAGAGGCAGGCCTCCTGCTGTGCGCCAGCTTCCCGCCGCTGAACTGGTGGTGGGCCGCGTTCGCCGCGGCCGCCCTGCTCGCCTGGGTGCTCACCCGCCCGGCGACCACCCCCGCGGGCGGTCTGGGCTACGGATTCCTGTTCGGCCTCGCCTTCTACCTGCCGCTGTTGCCGTGGATCAGCAACCTGGTCGGTGCCATACCGTGGCTGGCGCTGGCGGCCGTGTGCGCGCTGTTCCCCGGGCTGTTCGGCCTGGCCGCCGTGGTGACGCGGCGGCTGCCCGGCTGGCCGATCTGGTTCGCCGTGCTGTGGGCCGCGCAGGAATGGCTGAAGTCGATCGGCCCGTTCGGCGGTTTCCCGTGGGGCTCGGTCGCGTTCGGCCAGGCCCAGGGCCCACTGCTGCCGTTGGTCCAGCTCGGCGGGGTGGCCCTGCTGTCGGCCGCGGTCATGCTGGTCGGTTTCAGCGCGACCGCCATCGCCCTGGAGATCGTCACCTGGTGGAAAGCCGGCCTCCGGGGCGCGGGCGCCACCGGTACCCAGCCGCCCGCGGTGTTGCTGCCGGGCCTGTCGATCTGCATGGTGCTGCTGGCCGCGATCGTCGTGTGGCCGCAGGTGCGCCACGCCGGGATGGGCGCCGGGGGCGAGCCCTCGGTGACGGTCGCCGCCGTGCAGGGCAACGTGCCGCGGCTGGGGCTCGACTTCAACGCCCAGCGCCGGGCCGTGCTGGACAACCACGTCCGCGAGACGCTGCAACTGGCCGAGGACGTGCGGGCGGGGGCCGCGCCGCAACCGCAGTTCGTGATCTGGCCGGAGGACTCGTCGGACATCGATCCGTTCGTCAATGCCGACGCCGGGCAGCAGATCTCCCAGGCCGCCGCGGCGATCGGCGCGCCGATCCTCATCGGGACCGTCCTCGACGTCCCGGGGCGCCCCCGGCAGGCGCCCGAGTACACCAACACCGTCATCGTGTGGAATCCGGTCACCGGGCCGGCCGACCGCCACGACAAGGAAATCGTGCAGCCCTTCGGGGAGTACCTGCCGATGCCCTGGCTCTTCAAGCACCTGTCCGGCTACGCGGACCGGGCCGGCCACATGGTGCCCCGCGGCGGCAGCGGCGTGGTGCACATCGCCGGGGTCCCGCTGGGGGTGACCACCTGCTGGGAGGTCCTGTTCGACCGCGCGCCCCGCAAGGCGGTCCTCAACGGAGCCCAGCTGCTCGCGGTACCCGCCAACAACGCCACCTTCAACCAGGCGATGAGCGCCCAGCAGCTGGCGTTCGCCAAGGTCAGGGCCGTCGAACACGACCGATACGTCATCGTCGCCGGCACGACCGGCATCAGCGCGGTCATCGCCCCCGACGGGGCCGACCTGGTGCGCACCGAGTTCTTCCAGCCCGCCTACCTGGACATCCAGGTGCGGCTCAAGACCAAGCTGACGCCGGCGACCCGCTGGGGGCCGATCGTGCAGTGGGTCCTGGTCGCGGCGGCCGGAGCGGTCATCCTGGCCGGGATACGGCACAATGGGTGGTTCCCTCGCCCGGTGCGTCCGGGGCCCGGGCCCCGGGACGGGTCCGGAGACGCCGGTGAACCCCGTGCGAAGGCGTCGCAGGACACGGCCGCCGGCGAGGGCGGGTTGGCCACAGCGCAGGAGCGTCCGCCGGACGACGGCACGGAGTCGACGGACGACATCCCGCCCGGCCAGGACGGCCAACCCGAACTCGGGCAACCAAAAGGAGCTACATGACCACCGGCAAGCCGGCGCCCAGGGTCCCGGGCGACGTTTCCAGCCCGCCCAGCCAGCGGACACTGGTGATCATCCCGACCTACAACGAGCGGGAGAACCTGCCGGTGATCCACCGGCGGCTCAAGGACGCGTGCCCGCAGGTGCATCTGCTCATCGTCGATGACAGCAGCCCCGACGGCACCGGGGAGCTCGCCGACGAGCTGGCGGCGGCCGACCCCGGCCGCACGCACGTCATGCACCGCACCGCCAAAGACGGGCTGGGGGCGGCCTACCTGGCCGGGTTCGCCTGGGGCCTGGCCCGGGATTACTCCGTGCTCGTCGAGATGGACGCGGACGGCAGTCACGCCCCCGAACAGCTCCATCTCCTCCTCGGCGCGGTCGACCAGGGAGCCGATCTGGCCATCGGCTCGCGATACGTCGAGGGCGGCGCGGTGCGGAATTGGCCGTGGCGGCGCTGGGCCCTGTCCTGGACGGCCAACACCTATGCCCGCCTGGCCCTCGGCATCGGCGTGCACGACATCACCGCCGGCTACCGCGCCTACCGCCGCGAGGTCCTCGAGGCGATAGGCCTCGACGGTGTGGACTCCAAGGGTTACTGCTTCCAGATCGACCTGACGTGGCGCACGGTCTGCAACGGGTTCAGCATCGCCGAGGTGCCGATCACTTTCACCGAGCGCGAACTCGGGGTGTCCAAGATGAGCGGTTCCAACATCCGCGAGGCGCTGGTGAAGGTCACCCGGTGGGGCGTGCAGGGTCGGCTCGACCACGGCAACACCGCCCGGGCGCACGACCACGCCTGAGGTGGTCGCTGCGCGGCTATCCGCGGCGGCGTGACCGGATGATCTCCAGGCGCTCCTTGAGCAGCTCGTCGAGTTCCTCGACAGAGCGCCGCTCCAGCAGCATGTCCCAGTGCGTGCGCGGCGGCTTCACCTTCTTCGGCTCGGGCAGGTCACCCTCGATCAGGGTGCCCTCCATGCCGTTGCGGCACAGCCAGGTGCCGGGGATTTCGGCGTCGTCGGCGAAGGGAACCTCGAATTCCTCGCCGTTGTCCGTGCGGTAGCGGGCGATCTGGCGCGGCGCCAGGTCGTGGTTGCGGTCCGTCTCGTAGCTCACGGCTCCAAGGCGACTGCCTCTCAAGACGCGATCAGCCATGTGTGCTACTCCTCTGGGTTCTGCGTGTTCTTCCGGTGGGCGCGATGATGTCCGTGTGGCAAACGTCATGCCGGCCTGCTTAGTTCCCGGGCGGGCATGCCGGATGCGCGACGCGACCCTCAATGATACCGGGATCGCGGACGCTGCCCGACTAAAGTCGGCAGGCGTGACCCGCCGCGCCCGCCCCCAACCGTGCCGTTGGTGCGGTCGGGACGTGTCCGACGCCGGGATGGGCCGTCGCCGGCAGTACTGTCGCCAGTCGTGCCGTCAGCGGGCCTACGAGCAGCGCGCCTCGCTGACCCGCGCGGGGGCGGCCGACCTGCCGGCGGACGCCGTGGTGCTGTCGGCCGACGACGCCGCCGACCTGTCTGACCGCATCTATCAGGTGCGATGCGCCGCCGAGGACGTCGCGACGGCCGTGGAGGAGGGCGCCGGGGCGTCCGAAATTCGGGAATTGTGCGACGTGCTGATCCACGCCGCGAGGGCCGCCGACGGCTGGCGTCGCGCCGGCGTCTGATCGGATCGTTCGCCACCCGGGCACGGGCATGCGCATGAGCATCGCCCATCGATATCCGGGTACAGTCGCGCCATGGGCGATGGGCCGGGTGTACCCAGGTGGGCGGGAATTCCGTGCGCGCCGCGTGCGTCGGGAGCGCACCGTCGGATCGATCACCATCAGGCGTTCCGCACGCCCAGGACGATCCGCCGGCCGGTTCTTCTCTAGGCAGCCGGGGGCATCGAACGTTTTGAAATCGCGCCGGAGTTGGCCATACTCGCCAGCGGAATTCTTGGGCCGGAGGGCAGCACGACGCTCCCCGACAGGGCCCCCGGAAAGGCCCCCGAAAAGGCCCCCGAAAAGGCGAAGACTTCGCTTCGTGCAGCAAATTCCGTGACTCTGCGGCGCCGTCCCTTCGGCGCGCAGACGGCCAACGTTAGGCGAGGGTTAGGCGAGGGTAGTGATGGTTGATCAACTCCAGCATGCGACCGAGGCGCTGCGCAAAGCGCTGGTCCAGGTGGATCGCCTGAAGCGCACCAACCGTGCGCTGCTGGAGCGGGCGAACGAGCCCATCGCCATCGTCGGAATGTCCTGCCGCTTCCCGGGCGGCGTCGACTCCCCTGAGGGCCTGTGGCAGATGGTCGCCGACGGCCGCGACGTGATCTCGGATTTTCCCACCGACCGCGGATGGGACGTGGCGGGGCTGTTCGACCCCGACCCCGACGCGCGGCACAAGACGTACGCGCGCACCGGCGGCTTCGTGGACGGTGTCGCCGATTTCGACGCGGCGTTCTTCGGCATCGCGCCGAGTGAGGCCCTGGCCATGGACCCCCAGCACCGGATGCTGCTGGAGCTGTCGTGGGAGGCGCTGGAGCGGGCCGGGATCGACCCCACCCGCCTGCGCGGCAGCGCGACGGGGGTGTTCGCCGGGCTCATCGTCCAGGGCTACGGGATGCTGGCCGAGGAAATCGAGGGCTACCGGCTGACCGGCATGACGTCCAGCGTGGCGTCGGGGCGGGTGTCGTATGTGCTGGGGCTGGAGGGCCCGGCGGTGTCGGTGGACACCGCGTGTTCGTCGTCGCTGGTGGCGCTGCACATGGCGGTGCAGTCGCTGCGCTCTGGCGAGTGCGACCTGGCGCTGGCCGGCGGCGCGACCGTCAACGCCACCCCGACGGTGTTCGTGGAGTTCAGCCGGCACCGCGGGCTCGCGCCCGACGGCCGGTGCAAGGCGTACGCGGGGGCCGCCGACGGCGTCGGCTGGTCCGAGGGCGGCGCGATGTTGGTGGTGGAGCGGCTCTCGGACGCGCAGCGGTTGGGGCATCCGGTGTTCGCGGTGGTGCGCGGCACCGCGGTCAACCAGGACGGCGCGTCCAACGGCCTGACCGCGCCAGGCTGCCCAAACGTTACGGGTTCCTCGAATTCGCCCGCCGCCGATCCGGCGACAAGCCCGCCCCCCTGCTGGCGCAGCTGCGCGCTCAGATCGACGGCCGGTTCTGGCTGCACCTGGGCGAAGGCTGGCGGTTCTTCGCCCCCGAGAACTACATCACCCGCCTGACCGCAGTGCTCGACGCCGAACCACAGGTGTTTCAGGTCGGCATCAACTTCACCGACGCAGCCAAACTCACCGGCGCCACCGCAGCAGAGGAAACCGTGCGCCGAGCACCCAACGCCGGCCGCTACCTACTCACCGACGTAATAGCCACCGGCCCAGCGATGTTCGACACCACACGCCTAGACCAAGCCCACGGCGCGCGACACCGCGACCCCGATCCACCCGCCGAACCCGGGCCGCGCACCGCCACCCTCGACGAAGTCCTCTGCATCTCAAGCCAGTACC
>NZ_CSTD01000001.1:494760-737845 GCF_001053185.1 Mycobacterium bohemicum DSM 44277
GCGCGGGAGTGTCGTCGTTCGGGATCAGCGGCACCAACGCGCACGTGATCGTGGAGGCCCCGCCCGCGCGGCCGCGCGTCGACGAACGGCCCGAATTGCCGGTGCTGCCATGGGTACTCGCGGCCAAGTCCGCGCCGGCGCTATCGGCGCAGGCCGCGCGGCTGGCCGCCCACCTGCGGGCGCACCCCGCGACCGACCCCGCGGACGTCGGCTGGACGTTGGCGGGCCGGTCGGCGTTCGAGCACCGCGCGGTGGTCGTCGGCGCCGATCGCGACCGGTTGCTGGCCGGGCTCGACGAGCTGGCCGCCAACGAGGTCGGCTCGGTGATCCGCGGCGTCGCCACCCCCGCGGGCAAGACCGTGTTCGTGTTCCCCGGCCAGGGCTCGCAGTGGCCGGGCATGGGCGTCGAATTGCTCGACACCGCACCGGCGTTCGCCGCGCAGATCGAAGCCTGCGAGGAGGCCTTCGCGGAGTTCGTCGACTGGTCGCTCACCGATGTCCTGCGCGGCGCGCCCGGCGCTCCCGGGCTGGACCGCGTGGACGTCGTGCAGCCGGTGCTGTTCGCGGTGATGGTGTCGCTGGCCGAGCTGTGGAAGTCGGTGGGGGTGCGTCCGGACGCGGTGATCGGTCACTCGCAGGGCGAGATCGCCGCCGCGTACGTCGCCGGCGCGCTGTCGCTGCGTGACGCGGCGAAGGTGGTCACGCTGCGCAGCAAGTTGCTGACGGCACTGGCCGGGCCGGGCGGCATGGTGTCGATCGCCTGCGGCGCCGAGCGGGCGCGGGAACTGTTGTCCCGGTACGGCGCCCGGCTCGGCATCGCCGTCGTCAACGGGCGGTCGGCGGTCGTCGTGTCGGGGGAGGTGGCCGCCCTCGAGGAGCTGATCGAGGCCTGCGCCGCCCAGGAGCTGCGCACCCGTCGCATCGACGTGGACTATGCCTCGCATTCGGTGGAGGTGGAGGCCATCCAGGAGGAGCTCGGTCGCGCGCTGGCCGGCATCGAGCCGCGTTCCTCGCGCACCGCCTTCTTCTCCACGGTCACCGGAAGCCGTTTGGACACCGCCGATTTGGGTGCCGACTACTGGTACCGCAACATCCGCCAGACGGTGCAGTTCGACCAGGCGGTGCGCAGCGCCTGTGAGCACGGCTATCGCACCTTCGTCGAATCGAGCCCACACCCGGCGCTGATCGCCGGGATCGAGGACACCGCCACCGACTGCCTGGCCGGCGCCGGGGGCGACGTCGACGCGATCGTCGTTCCCACGCTCGGCCGCGACGACGGCGGCCTCGAGCGTTTCCTGACGTCGGCCGCGGCGGCGTTCGTCGCGGGCGTGAACGTGCAGTGGCGCGGCGCGCTGGCGGGCGCGGGCTTCGCCGAACTGCCGACGTACGCCTTTGAGCGGCGCCGGTTTTGGATCTCCGGTGAGGGTGCGGGCGCCGACGCGACGGGCCTGGGCCTCGCCGCCGGCGAGCACCCGCTGCTGGGGGCGGTGGTGGAGCTGCCGGCTTCCGGCGGGGTCGTGCTGACGGGCCGGCTGTCGCCGACCGTGCAGGGCTGGCTGGCCGACCACGCGGTGTCGGGCACGACGCTGTTCCCGGGTGCGGGATTCGTGGAGCTGGCGATCCGCGCCGGCGACGAGGTCGGCTGCTCGGCGGTCGACGAGTTGACGCTGCAGGCGCCGCTGCTGCTGCCCACCGTGGACTCCGGGCTGGGATCCGTTGCGGTGCAAGTGGTGATCGGCCCGGCCTCGAACGACGACGGCGACGACGGCGGCGACGGCGGCCGGCGGACGTTCTCGGTCTACTCGCGTGCCGACGCGGACGCCGGTTCGGCGTGGATCTGCCACGCCGAGGGCGTGCTGAGCCCCGGATCGGTCGAGCCGGCCGCGGACTTGTCGGTGTGGCCGCCCGCCGGCGCGGTCGCCGTGGACGCCGCCGACGGTTACGAACGGTTGGCGGCCAACGGCTATGGCTACGGACCGGCGTTCCGCGGCGTGACCGCCCTGTGGGTTCGCGGCGAGGAAGTCTTCGCCGAAGTGACGCTGCCCGAGGCGGCCGGAGGGGTCAACGGGTTCGGCATCCACCCGGCGCTGCTCGACGCGGCGTTGCACGCGGCCGTGATGGCCGACCGAGACGGCGCCGACGTGTTGTTGCCGTTCTCCTGGCAGGGCGTGTCCCTGCATGCCGCGGGTGCGTCGGCGGTGCGGGCACGCATCGCGCCGACGGGCCGGGCCGGAACTCCTGCTATATCAATCGAATTGGCCGACGGCCTGGGTCTGCCGGTGCTGTCGGTGGCGTCGATGGCGGCGCGCCCGGTGTCCGGGCAACAGTTGCGCGCGGCGGTATCCGGCGCGGGCCCCGACCGGCTCTTCGAGGTGGTGTGGTCACCCGGGGTCGGGACAGCGCCCGCCGGCAGCGACCGCCCGGCACACGAGGTCTTCGAATCCGTTGCCACCGACCAGCCGACGGTGGCGGCCGCGCACGAGCGAACGCGCCGGGCGCTGGCCGCCGTGCAGGCCTGGGTGACCGGCCGCGACTCCGGTGTCCTGGTGGTGGCCACCCGCGGCGCAATGGGGCTGGCGGGGGAGGACGTCACCGATCTGTCGGGCGCGGCGGTCTGGGGGCTGGTGCGATCGGCGCAGACCGAGCACCCCGGCCGCATCGTGCTCGTCGATTCCGATGCGCCGCTGGACGATTCGGCCGTCGCCGCGGTGCTGGCGACCGGCGCGCCGCAGGTGGTGCTGCGCGGCGGAACGGCCTACGCCCCGCGGGTGCACGGCAGCCGCGCGGTCAGCGGGATCCTGACTCCGCCCGGCGACGGCCCGTGGCGGCTCGGCATCAGCGGCGCCGGAACCTTCGAGAATCTGCGCCTGGAACCGGTGCCCAACGCGGGCGCGCCGCTGGAGCCGGGCCAGGTCCGGGTGTCCATGCGGGCGATCGCCGCCAACTTCCGCGACGTCATGATCATCCTGGGCATGTTCACCCACGACGCCCTGCTCGGCGGCGAGGGCGCGGGCGTGGTCGTCGAAGTCGGCCCGGGCGTCACCGATTTCGCGGTCGGTGACTCGGTGTACGGATTCTTCCCCGACGGCAGCGGCACGCTGGTCGCCGGTGACACCCGGTTGCTGCTGCCGATGCCGGCGGGCTGGTCCTACGCCGAGGCCGCCGCCATATCCGCCGTCTTCACCACCGCCTGGATGGCGTTCGTGCAACTGGCCGACGTCAAGCCCGGGCAGCGCGTCCTGGTGCACGCCGCGGCCGGTGGGGTCGGGATGGCGGCGGTGCAGCTGGCGCGTCACCTGGGCCTGGAGGTGTTCGCCACCGCGAGCCGGGGTAAGTGGGACACGTTGCGGGCGATGGGTTTTGACGAGGACCACATCTCGGATTCGCGGAGCCTGGAGTTCGAGGAGAAGTTCCGGGCGGTGACCGGTGGCCGCGGTTTCGATGTGGTGCTGGACTCGCTGGCCGGTGAATTCGTCGACGCCTCGCTGCGGCTGGTCGCCCCGGGCGGCATCTTCCTGGAGATGGGCAAGACCGACATCCGCGATGCGCACGTCATCGCCGGGGACTACCCCGGCGTGCGCTATCGCGCCTTCGACCTGTTCGAGTCGGGACCCGACCGCATCCAGCAGATGCTCGCCGAACTCACCGCGCTGTTCGGCGACGAGATACTGCGGCCGTTGCCGGTGACGACTTTCGACATCCGGCGGGCGCCGGCGGCGCTGCGGTATCTGAGCCAGGCGCGTCACGTGGGCAAGGTCGTGATGGTGATGCCGGACGCGTGGGCGTCGGGCACGGTGTTGATCACCGGTGGCACCGGGATGGCGGGTTCGGCGCTGGCGCGGCACGTGGTGGCCCGCCACGGCGTGCGCGACCTGGTGCTGGTGAGCCGGCGCGGTCCCGACGCGCCGGGCGCGGGCGAGCTGGTGGCCGAACTCGAAGCCTCCGGCGCCCGGGCGCGGGTGGTGGCCTGCGACGCGGCCGACCGCGACGAGTTGGCCGCGCTCATCGCCGATATCACTGCAGAGCAACGACTTTCGGCTGTCATCCACGCCGCCGGTGTCCTCGACGACGCGGTGGTGACGTCGCTGACCCCCGAGCGCCTCGACGCGGTGCTGCGCGCCAAGGCCGACGCGGCGTGGAACCTGCACGAGCTGACCCGCGACCTGGACGTGTCGGCGTTCGTGCTGTTCTCGTCGCTGGCGGGGCTGGTGGGCTCGTCCGGCCAGGCCAACTACGCCGCGGCGAACACCTTCGTGGACGGGCTGGCCGCGCACCGGCGGGCGTCGGGCCTGCCGGCGATCTCGCTGGGGTGGGGGTTGTGGGATCAGGTTAGCGACATGACCGGCGGCCTGGACGCCGCCGGTCGGGCGCGCCTGGGCCGCGACGGCGTGCTGGCGTTGTCCTCCGACGAGGCGCTGGAATTGTTCGACACGGCCATGGTCCTCGACGAGGCTTTCCTCGCTCCCGCCCGCATCGACCTCGCCGCGCTGCGCGCCCACGCGGTCGCGGTGCCACCGATGTTCGCCGACCTCGTCAACGCGCCCAGCCGCCGTCAGGTCGACGACTCGCTGGCCGCCGCGAAGTCGAAATCGGCGCTGGCGCAACGGCTGCACGGGCTGCCCGAATCCGAACAACGCGCGGTCCTGGTCGACCTGATGCGTTCCCACATCGCCACCGTGCTGGGCAACGTCAGCCCCGAGGTCATCGATCCCGACAAGGCTTTCGGGGACCTGGGCTTCGACTCGCTGACCGCGGTCGAGATGCGCAACCGGCTCAAGGCGGCCACCGGGCTGTCGCTGTCGCCCACGCTCATCTTCGACTACCCGACGCCCAACGGCCTGGCCGAGTACATGCGCGCCGAATTGGCCGGCGCGCCGCAGGAAGTCAAGCAGGTACCCGCGGTTCGCGCCACGGGCGACGATCCGATCGCGATCGTCGGCATGTCGTGCCGGTATCCCGGCGGGATCGAGTGCCCCGAGGACCTGTGGGACATGCTGGTGCAGGGGCGCGACGTCCTGTCGGAGTTCCCGGGCGACCGCGGCTGGGACGTGGACGGGCTCTTCAACCCCGACCCCGACGTTCCGGGAACCTGCTACACGCGCACCGGAGGATTCGTCGACCGCGTCGCCGACTTCGACCCGGCGTTCTTCGGCATCGCACCGAGTGAGGCGCTGGCGATGGACCCGCAGCAGCGCATGTTCCTCGAGTTGTCGTGGGAGGCGTTGGAGCGGGCCGGGATAGATCCCGGCGGCCTGCGCGGCAGCGCCACCGGGGTGTTCGCCGGGGTGTACACGCAGGGCTACGGCATCGGCGCGCCGCCGGCGGCCGAGGGCTTCCGGCTGACCGGGCAGTCCTCCAGCGTGGCGTCGGGTCGGGTGTCGTATGTGCTGGGGCTGGAGGGCCCGGCGGTGTCGGTGGACACCGCGTGTTCGTCGTCGTTGGTGGCGCTGCACATGGCGGTGCAGTCGCTGCGCTCGGGCGAGTGCGACCTGGCACTGACCGGCGGGGTCACCGTGAACGCCACGCCCGACATCTTCGTGGAGTTCAGCCGAATGCGCGGCTTGTCGCCCGACGGCCGCTGCAAGGCGTACGCGGGGGCGGCCGACGGGACCGGATTCTCCGAGGGCGGCGCGATGTTGGTGGTGGAGCGGCTCTCGGACGCGCATCGGTTGGGGCATCCGGTGCTGGCGATCGTCCGCGGCACCGCGGTCAACCAGGACGGCGCGTCCAACGGGCTGACCGCGCCCAACGGCCCCTCGCAGCAGCGGGTGCTGCGCGCGGCGCTGGCCAACGCGGGGCTGTCGGCGGCCGACGTGGATGTGGTGGAGGGCCACGGGACCGGGACCACGCTGGGCGATCCCATCGAGGCGCAGGCGCTGCTGGCGACCTACGGCCAGGACGAGTTGGCCGGTGGCGACGTGGGCTCGGGGATCCGCGGCACCGCCACCCCCGCGGGCAAGACCGTGTTCGTCTTCCCGGGGCAGGGCTCGCAATGGCTGGGCATGGGCATGGGGCTGCACGCCGGCTACCCGGTGTTCGCCGAGGCCTTCAACACCGTGGTGGCCGAGCTCGACCGGCACTTGCTGCGACCGCTGCGCGAGGTGATGTGGGGGCATGACGAAAACCTGCTGAGCGCCACCGAATTCGCTCAGCCCGCCCTGTTCGCGGTGGAAGTGGCGTTGTTCCGGTTGCTCGAATCCTGGGGCGTGCGGCCCGACTTCGTGATGGGTCATTCGGTCGGCGAGTTGTCGGCGGCCCACGTCGCCGGCGTGCTGTCGCTGGAGAACGCGGCGGTGCTGGTGGCCGCGCGCGGCCGGTTCATGCAGGCCCTGCCGCCGGGCGGGGCGATGTTCGCCGTGCAGGCCACCGAGGAGGAGGTGCGCCCCCTGCTGAGCGAGCAGGTCGGCCTCGCGGCGGTCAACGGTCCGGAGTCCGTGGTGGTTTCGGGCGCCGAAGGCGCCGCGGCCGCCGTGGCGGAGCGGCTGCGCGCGCAGGGCCGCCGGGTGCACCGGCTCGCCGTGTCGCACGCGTTCCACTCGCCGTTGATGGACCCGATGATCGACGAGTTCGGGACGGTCGCGTCCGGCCTCGCCGTCGGGCAACCGGCGATCCCGATCGTGTCGAACCTGACCGGCGGGCCGGCCGGGGACGACTTCGCCTCGCCCGCCTACTGGAAGCGGCACATCCGCGAGGCGGTCCGCTTCGCCGACAGCATCCGCTTCGCGCATTCCGCCGGCGCGACACGGTTTTTCGAGGTCGGTCCGGCCAGCGGGCTGACGGCCTCGATCGAGGAACTGCTGGCCGACGCGCCGGTCACCACGGTGTCCGCGCTGCGCCGTGACCGCCCCGAACCGGAGGCGCTGACCGACGCGGTCGCGCGCGGCTTCGTCACCGGCATGCCGGTGAATTGGCGCGGCGCGCTGGGAACGGCCGACCTCGTGGAGTTGCCCACGTACGCCTTTGAGCGCCGGCGGTTCTGGTTGTCGAACGACGGCGCCGCCGTCGATGCCGCCGGGCTGGGGCTGGGCGCGGGCGATCACCCGCTGCTGGGCGCGGTGGTGGAATTGCCGGCGTCCGGCGGTGTGGTGCTGACGGGCCGGCTGGCGCCGAGGGTGCAGGGCTGGCTGGCCGATCACGCCGTCGGTGGCGTCGTGCTGTTCCCCGGCGCGGGCTTCGTCGAGCTGGCGATCCGGGCCGGCGACGAGGTGGGGTGCGGGGTTGTCGACGAGTTGAACCTGGCGGCGCCGTTGGTCCTGCCCGCCTCCGGCTCGGTGGCCGTGCAGGTCGTCGTCGGCGGTCCCGACGAACTGGGCGGCCGCGCGGTGTCGGTGTTCTCGCGTGGCGAGGCCGGATCCGGCTGGGTGCTGCACGCGGAGGGCCTGCTGAGCGCGGGGTCGGTCGCGCCGTCCGCGGACCTGTCGGTGTGGCCGTCATCCACACGGCCGGCGCGCTCGACGACGCGGTGGTGACGTCACTGACCCCCGAACGGATGGACGTGGCGCTGCGGGCGAAGGTGGACGCCGCGTGGAACCTGCACGAGCTGACCCGCGACCTGGACGTGTCGGCGTTCGTGCTGTTCTCGTCGATGGCCGGCCTGGTTGGTTCGTCCGGTCAGGGCAACTACGCGGCCGCGAACTCCTTCCTGGACGGGCTGGCGGCCCATCGGCAAGCGCAGGGCCTGCCGGCGATCTCGCTGGGCTGGGGTCTGTGGAACCAGGCCAGCGCCATGACCGGCGGGCTGGCGAGCGTCGACTTCGCGCGGTTCGCCCGCGACGGCATCGTGGCGATGTCGTCGGAGGAGGCCCTCCGATTGCTCGACACCGCGATGATCGTCGACGAGCCCTTCCTCATCCCCGCCCACATCGACCTCGCCGCGCTGCGGGTCAAGTTCGACGGGGGAACGCTGCCGCCGATGTTCGTCGACCTGATCAATGCGCCGGCCCGGCGGCAGGTCGAAGACACCCTCGCGGCGGCGAAGTCGAAATCCGCACTGCTGCAACGGCTCGAAGGGCTGGCCGACGACGAGCAGCACGCGATCCTGTTGGACCTCGTGCGCTCGAACATCGCCACCGTGCTGGGCGTCCCCAACCCCGAGTCGATCGACCCGGACCGCGCCTTCCAGGAGCTGGGCTTCGACTCGCTGACCGCGGTCGAGATGCGCAACCGGCTCAAAACCGCCACCGGTCTGCCGCTTTCGCCGACGCTCATCTTCGACTACCCGAACTCCGCGGCGCTGGCGGGTTACATGCACCGCGAACTCGTCGGAGCGGCCGAGCAATCCGCCCCGGGCGCCGCGGCGCCCGGGGACGCCGACATCCAGCGCGTCGTCGGGTCGATACCCGTGAAGCGCCTGCGACAGGCCGGAGTGCTGGAGCTGCTGCTCGCGCTGGCCAGCGAGACCAACGGCGACGGCCAGGGCACCGCCCCGACGGTGACCACCGAAAAGGACATCGCGGAGATGGACCTTGACGACCTCGTCAACGCGGCCTTGCTGGACGACGACGACTGACGATGCGCCGGGCTGATCCATGAGAATCGCGGTCACCGGGGCCGGCGGCGTCGTCGGCCGCGGCCTGGCCTCCCGACTGCTCGGCCAGGGTCACGAGGTCGTCGGGATCGCGCGCCGTCGGCCCCAGAGCTGGCCCAGCGCAGCAGAATTCGCCCAGGTGGACGTCCGCGACGCGGTCGCGGTCAAGCGCTGCCTCGCCGGCGCGGACGTCGTCGCCCACTGCGCCTGGGCCACGAGCCCGGGACCGGACGCCCGGATCAGCCGGCAGGTCAACGTCGACGGCGCGCGCAACGTGCTGGCGGCCATGGCGGCGACGGGGGCGCGGCGAATCGTCTTCCCGTCGTCGGCGCACGTGTACGGCGGGGGAGTCCGGCCGCGGACCGAGGCCGACACCCTCGCCCCGGTGACCGCCGAGGGCAGGCACCGGGCCCGCGTCGAGGCGCTGCTCGCGGAGTCCGGCGTGGAGTCGGTGGTGGTCCGCAGCGCCCCGGTGGTCGGTCGCGGCGTCGACAACTGGGTGCGGCGAGTCCTGGCGCTGCCGGTGCTGTGCGGCGCCGAGGTGGACCGCGGCGTGCAGCTGGTCCACCTGGACGACGCGTTGCGGCTACTCGTGCGCGCCCTCCTCGACAGCGAAACCGCAAGCGGGCCGGTCAATCTCGCCGGTCACGGCGCGCCGACGCTGCGCCAGATCGCCGCCGCCCTGGGACGTCCCGTCGTCCGCCTGAGCGGCCCGATCGGCGCGCTGGCGCGTCGCGGCCCTACCTCGATCGCCGTACTCGAACTGCTGCAAAGCGCCGCGCCGATGAACACCGATCGGCTGCGCGACCAGTGGGGATTCCGGCCGGCATGGACCGCCGACGAGTGCCTCGCGGAGCTGGCGCAGGCGGTGCGCGGGCGCGTCACGCTGGCCGGGCGAACCATGTCCGTCCCGTGGCGGCTGGCCGCCATCCAGGACCTGCCCGCCGTCGACGCTCCCGCGGACGACGGGGTGCGGCCGAGATTGGCTGGGCCGGAAGGGCTCAACGGCGAATTCGACACCCCGATCGACCCCCGCTTCCCGACCTACCTGGCGACCAACCTGTCGGAGGCGCTGCCCGGCCCCTTCTCGCCGTCGTCGGCGTCGGTGACCGTGCGTGGGCTGCGCGCCGGCGGCGTCGCCATCGCCGAGCGGCTGCGGCCCGGCGGAATTATCCAGCGCGAGATCGCCATGCGCACCGTCGCGGTGTTCGCCCACCGGCTATACGGCGGGATCACCTCGGCGCACTTCATGGCCGAAGCGGTGCCGTTCGTCAAGCCCGCCACGGTCGTCAGCACCAGCGGGTACTTCGGCCCGAGCATGGCCTCGCTGCCGGTCTTCGGCGACGAGCAGCCACCGGTGCAATCCGGCCGTCTTCCAAGGCAATTGCGCGTCGTCCGCAACATCGGGGTGTTCGGGGTCAACCTGATCGGCCTCAGCGCCGATTCGCCCCGCGACACCGCGGATTTCATCGCCGAGGTCGACCGGCTGGAGCGTCTGGCCGGGGGCGACCTCACCCGGCTCGACGATCGCCGGCTGCTCAGCCTCATCCTGCTGGCGCGCGACCAGGTCGTCCACGGCTGGGTGCTGGCCTCCGGGTCGTTCATGCTGTGCGCGGCGTTCAGCGTGTTGCTGCGCGGCCTGTGCGGAAAGGAGACCGCCCCCTCGGCGGGACCGGAATTGGTCAGCGCCCGCCCGGTGGAGGCGGTGCAGCGCCTGGCGGCCGCCGCGCGGCGCGATCCGACGGTGAGCCGGCTGCTGGCCGAGCCCGGCCGGCACCTGGAGCGACTGGCCGCCGAGGCGCCGGAGTTTCACGCCGCCGTCCGCGACGAGCTGGCCCTGATCGGTCACCGCGGCCCCGCCGAGCTCGAGATGCTGTCCACGAGCTACGCCGACGACCCGGAGTTGTTGGTGCGCATGGTGATCCGGGCGATGAGCGCGCCACCGCCGCCGCGGCCCCGTCCCCCGCGGATTCCTCTGCGGGCCAAGGCGGTGGCCGGCCTGGCGGCGCGGCAGATCCGCGACCGCGAGGCGCGCCGCGACAAGGTGGTGCGCGCGAACTGGGTGTTGCGCGCCCTGTTGCGCGAATACGGCCGCCGGCTCGTGGGCGCCGGGGTCTTCGAGACCGCCGACGACGTGTTCTACCTTTTGGTCGACGAACTCGACGACATCGGGCGGCTGCCGCGGGACGTGGCGGCGCTGGTGGCCCGGCGCCGGGCCGAGCGCAACAGGCTGGTCGGGATCGTCCCCCCGACGGTGTTCAGCGGGAGTTGGGAACCGTCCGGCGAGGCCCCGCCGGCGCTCGCCGGCGGCGAGACCCTGCGCGGGGTCGGCGTCTGCGGGGGGCGGGTGCGGGGCCGGGTGCGCATCGTGCGGCCCGAGACGATCGACGACCTGCAGCCGGGGGAGATCCTGGTCGCGGAGGTCACCGACGTCGGCTACACCGCGGCCTTCTGCTACGCCGCGGCGGTGGTGACCGAACTCGGCGGCCCGATGTCGCACGCCGCGGT
Source organism: Mycobacterium bohemicum DSM 44277 (assembly GCF_001053185.1). GTDB lineage: Bacteria > Actinomycetota > Actinomycetes > Mycobacteriales > Mycobacteriaceae > Mycobacterium > Mycobacterium bohemicum. The sequence continues at coordinate 505,796 of NZ_CSTD01000001.1, forward strand.
GGTGGCCCGCGAATTCGGCTTCCCGTGCGTGGTGGACGCCCAGGGCGCCACCCGCAGTTTGCCGCCGGGCGCGCTGATCGAGGTCGACGGCGGCAGCGGTGAGATCCGGGTGCTCGAACTGGCGCCGGAACGCGATCCGTCTGTGTCGGCTGACCGTCCCACGCAGTGACCGTCCGAGACGGCGGCGGCGTTGCGGGAGAACGAATCCCGTTGCGCCCCAGCGTCTTACGCCGTAGCAGCCCCGACGGCCTGGCTAGTTGCTTGTGGGTGGTGGTGGGGGTTGGAAGGGGTCATACCACCACCACTGGGCGCGTTCGCCCGTAGGTCCCGGGCACGGGGCCACGGCGGGCGGGGGTTGAGTGGGCGGGCGCGCCAGCGATCCCGGGCTCAGTGCTCGGCCGGCGGTGTCGGTGACCGTGAGAGCGCTTGCGGATCCGGTGATCGTGATGACGCCTCGATGGTGCAACCGGTGATGGTACGGGCAGAGCAGCACCAGGTTGGCCAACTCCGTCGGGCCGCCGTCTTCCCAGTGCCGGATGTGATGGGCGTGCAGACCACGGGTGGCGCTACAGCCCGGAACCGCGCACGTGCGGTCGCGATGCTCCAGGGCGCGGCGAAGCCTCCGGTTGATCAGCCGCGTCGCCCGGCCGGCACCAATGACCTCGCCGTGCCGTTCGAACCAGACCTCGGCGGTGGCATCACAGGTGAGGTATCGGTTTTCGCCGTCGGTGAGCAGCGGGCCCAGATGCAGTGCCGCAGCGCGCCGTTCGATGTCGACGTGCACCACGACGGTGGTGTGCTGCCCGTGGGGCCGGCGGGTCGCCTCGGCGTCCCATCCCGCCTCGACCAGGCGCATAAACGCGTCGGCGGTGGTCGGCAACGGGGGTCGCTGATCGGACGCGCCCGCGGCATCGCCGTGATCGTGGCGCCATTGGGCGATCAGCGCATCACGATGAGAGGCCAAGGCGGCGTCGAACTTTGCGGCGTCCAGGTGGTCAAGGGTGATCCGGTAACAGCTGCCCTGCTCGGTGGTGGTCGAGGTGATCGAGCGCTCGGGCTGGGGGCGAGGTTCGGGTTCGGGTCGCGGTTCGAGCTTGATCGCGGTGCGCAGCTGGTTGACCGTGGCTACCGCGGCCAGCTGGGCGTAGTGCGCATCGGACCCCTGGCCGGCCCGCGCGGCGATGACGCCGACCTGATCCAGCGATAGCCGGCCCTCGCGCATGCCTTGGGCGCAGCGTGGGAACTCCTGCAGCCGGCTGGCGATGGTGGCGATCGTGTGGGCGTTGGCCGGCGAGCAGCCGGTCTTCCAGGCCACCAACGCCGGCACCGACCGAGCCCCGGTGACGCCGCCCAACTGGTCGCGATCGATCTCGGCCACGATCTCCACGATGCGCCCATCGATCGCGTTGCGCTGACCGGTCAATTCGGCCAGCTCCTCGAACAGCACGTCAAGGCGCTCGCCAGGGCTCATCGCCACAGCGTCAGCGGATGCGATCGACGACATGGCGCCATCATGACAGCCACCTACGACAACACCCGGCCAAGCCGCCAGGGACGTAGCGGGCGGGCGCCGCTGTCAGCAGCGGCCCGCCCGGCTAGCCCACGAGCGCCGAGTCGCTCACAGCGGCCAGCTGTTCGGGTCACCCGCGTAACGAAAGGCGGGCGCCGGGGGCAGCGGCCGTCGGTCGCCGGTCGATATCGCGTCGAGGACGAGCGCGACGTAGCGTTTCCAGCCGTTGCCGGCCAGGTCCATCGTCGACAGCACGCTGTAGAGCATCGCGATGAGGCGCGGGAGGTCGTCGGCGACCAGGTCGGCGCGTATCCGCCCGGCCTGCTGGCCGCGGCGAACCAGCTCGCCGAGCGCGTCGTTCAGCGCGACCGAGATGTCGGGGGTGAGCGAGCCGGCCCGGTGGGCGGCGGTCAAGAGGTTACGTTCGCGCGCACCCAGCGATATCGCGGCGCCGATCAGGTCGGCCAGGCCCGCCAGTGCGTCGTCGGACCTGCGCGCGACATCGATTGCCGGCGTGAGATTCTCGGCGACGCTGTGGTCCAGGGCCGCGCGGACCAGCGACGCCTTGGTGGGGAACCGGCGGTAGAGGGTTCGCTCGCCGACACCCGCCCGGTGGGCGACCGCTTCCACCGAGGCGTCGGGCCCGAGCTCGCCGTAGGTATCGCGCGCGGCACGCAGGATGCGTGCCACATTGCGGGCCGCGTCCGCCCGCAACGGCCGGTCTTCAACCGCTGTCACCCCCACAGGATAACTGACAGTTGACTGCCAGTACGACGACCATTTAGGCTCGGGCAATTGGCAGATGGCTGACAGTTAGCGGGAAACTCCTTTGGTATCAACGTCTTCTGGGTGCCCCGAGGCGGGCCTCCCGGTCATCCCCGCGGTGCGGGACCCGCGCTGTCCCCTCGCGCCCCCGCCGGAGTTCACGAGCTGGCGCGAACAACCCGGGCTGCAACGGGTGATGTACCACGGCCGGCCCGCTTGGGCCGTGAGCCGGTATGAGGACGTCAGGGAGGCGCTGCTTGATCCGCGGCTGTCCGCGGACACGATTCCCTCCTTCCTGAAGCCGGCCGGCTCCGACGGCACGCCACCGGTGATGTTTCCCCGCATCGACGATCCCGAGCATCACCGGCTGCGGCGCATGATGGTCCGCGACTTCACTTTCCGGCGCTGCGAGGCCATGCGGCCCCGCATTCAGGAATTGGTCGACCAGCACCTGGGCGACATGATCCGGACCGGTCCACCTGCCGACCTGGTGCACGACTTCGCCCTACCGGTCCCGTCCTTGGTGATCGCGCTGTTGCTGGGGGTGCCGTCCGAGGACCTGGGTTTCTTCCAGCACCACAGCACGCTCGGGCTGGAGTCGAAGACGACCGACGAGCAGCGGGGCGAATCGCTTGCGGCGATGTTTGCCTACATCGAGGAACTGGTGGCCCGCCGCGAGCACGACCCCGGCGACGACCTGATCAGCCGGCTGGTCACCGGTTACGTGATGACCGGCCAGCTCACCCGGGCGACGGCGGCGCTGAACGGCGCGATCATGATGCTGGCCGGCCACGAAACCAGCGCCAACATGATCTCGCTGGGAACCGTTGCGCTGCTTGAGAATCCGCGGGTTTTCGAACGACTCGGGCAGTCCGACGATCCCGCGTTCGTCGCCAACGTCGTCGAAGAGCTGATGCGCTATCTCAGCATCGTGCACGCGCAGGTCGACCGGGTGGCCACCGAAGACTTCGTCCTCGGCGGTCAGACGATCCGGGCCGGGGACATGGTCGTCATGAACCTGCCGGCCGGCAACTGGGACACCGAATTCGTCGACCACCCGGAGGTGCTCGACGCTGACCGAAACGCTCGTGGCCACGTGGGTTTTGGCTATGGAGCCCACCAGTGCATCGGGCAGAACCTCGCTCGCGTCGAGATGCAGGTGGCATTCGCCACGCTGGCGCGGCGGCTGCCGGGACTGAAGCTGGCGGTGCCACCGGAGGAGCTGAAGTTCAAGGAAGCCGATATCTACGGCATGAAGGAGCTGCCGGTCAGCTGGTGACCGGCTCAGCACGCGAAGGCGATACCGACACCGTCCGGCGGCGGCACCGAGCGCAGGCAACCGAACGGCTGGACGCCCGCGGGCGCCACTCGCGCCGCCGACTGGTGCGCGTAGTTGACGCAGAACAGGCCGCCCTGGTCGGCGCGGCAGCGGTAGTCGCCGAAGGACAGCGTGTCCCCATCGGCCAGTTCGGGCCCGTCGCCGTTGACGAACGGGCCCGGGTCAGCGCGCGCGGCCCCGACCTGAAGCGTCGTGCCGTCGAAGTCGACCCACCCGCCCTTCCAGTCACCGTAGGCGGTGTCGGGCCGTGGCGGGGGACTGGTGAGCTGCACCAGGCAGATGAGCGCGCCGCCGGTGTGTTTGGCGTCGGTCGCGCAGGAGGCCTTGCCGGCCGCGGCCGTGAAGGCGATGTCGTCACCCAGGGGCGTGACGGAGCCGTCGCGGGTGGCGCTGTGATAGCGGGCCGGATCGGCGGCATGGCCCGCCTGGATCCAGGGGCGAGCCTCCCGACGGTGGCGGTGGTGGCGCGGAGCGGCCGGCGACCGTGTGCGAGCAGCCGGCGACCAGTAACGACGCTGCGATCAGCGCGGCGAGCCGCATCCCGACAGGCTAACCGCCACGGAAGCAGAAATAGGCCGCTGCGCGCGCGTCGCGCCGGTGGTGTCGGCTACCGTCGGGATATGCATGAGCGCACCGTTCGTGCCCGAACCACCGCCGGGACCGTCGAGGGCTTCACCCGCAACGGCGTGAACCGCTGGCGATCCATCCCGTATGCCCGCCCGCCGGTGGGAGCGTTGAGGTTCCGGGCCCCCCAGCCGCCGCTGCCGTGGTCGGGGGTGCGGCACTGCCACGGCTTCGCCAACTGCGCACCCCAGCAGCGCCGTTACACCCTGCTCGGTGTCGGGCGCTACCAGCCGATGGGCGAGGACTGCCTGACCCTGAACGTGGTCACCCCGGAGCGGGCCCACGACGAACCGCTCCCGGTGATGGTGTTCATCCACGGCGGCGGCTACATCATGGGCAGCTCGGCCACGCCGCTGTACGACGGCGCCGCGCTGGCCCGGCGCGGGTGCGTGTACGTCTCGGTGAACTACCGCCTCGGCGCGCTGGGCTGCCTGGACCTGTCGGCGCTGTCCACCCCCGACGTCCCCATCGACAGCAACCTGTTCCTGCGCGACCTGGTCCTGGCGCTGCAGTGGGTCCGCGACAACATCGCCAACTTCGGCGGCGACCCGGACAAGGTCACCATCTTCGGGGAAAGCGCGGGCGCCCACATCACGGCCACGCTGCTGTCGGTGCCGGCCGCCGAGGGACTGTTCGCGCGGGCGATCTCGGAAAGCCCGGCCTCGGGCATGGTCCGCTCGCGCGACACCGCCGCGGAGTTCGCGGCGCGCTTCGCCCGCCTGCTGGGCGCGGGGGAGCACGACGCCGCCGAGACGCTGATGCGGGTGTCCCCGGCGCAGCTGGTGGACACCCAGCACCGGCTGATCGACCAGGGCATGGAGGACCGGCTGGGCGCCTTCCCGATCGGGCCCGTTTTCGGCGACGACTGCCTGCCCGACGACCCCGTGGAGGCCATGCGGGGCGGCCGGGCGCATCGGGTGCCGCTGATCGTCGGGACCAACGCCGAAGAGGGCCGGCTGTTCACCCGCTTCCTGCGCATGCTGCCGACGAATCAGGCGATGATCGAGGAGCTGCTGGCCGACACCGAACCGGCCGCCCGCGAACGCATCACCGCCGCCTACCCCGACTATCCCGCGCCGTCGGCGTGCATCCAGCTCGGCGGCGACTTCGCGTTCAGCTCGGCGGCCTGGCAGATCGCCGAGGCTCACGGCACCCACGCGCCCACCTACCTGTACCGGTACGACTACGCCCCGCGGACGCTGCGCTGGTCGGGCCTGGGGGCCACCCACGCCACCGAGCTGCTCGCGGTCTTCGACGTCTACCGCACCCGGTTCGGCGCATTGCTGACCGCGGCGGCCGACCGGCGCGCGGCGTTGAAGGTCAGCAACCAGGTGCAACGGCGCTGGCGGTCGTTCAGCCACTCCGGGGTGCCGGGCGACGACTGGCCCGCCTACACCGTCTCCGACCGCGCCGTGATGGTGTTCGACCGCAAGAGCCGCGTCGAGTTCGACCCGCACCCGCACCGCCGGATGGCCTGGGACGGCTTCTCTCTGGCGCGCTGACCTGGCACGCTGACCGTCATGCATGCCGAGACCGAGCACGTCATCGAACGACCCAGTGACCTCACCACCGCGTGGCTGACCGCGGCGGTGGGCGCCGGACCCGTCGCGGACTTCGCCGTGGAGCGCATCGGCACCGGCCAGATGAGCGAGTGCTACCGCGTCCGCCTCACCTACGCCGACGCCGGTGCGCCCGGGCCCGATTCGGTGGTGCTGAAGGTCGCCGCCACCGATCCGGTGAGCCGCCAAACCGGCCTGGCCCTGGGCCTTTACGAGCGCGAGGTCAGCTTCTACCGGGACATCGCGCCGCGCCTGAGCGGGCCGATCGCGCCGTGCTACCACGCCGCGGTGGACACCGCGACGGGCGTGTTCGACATACTCCTGGGCGACGCGGGCCCGGCGCTCGTCGGCGACGAAATCGCCGGCGCCACAACCGAACAGGCCCGCCTCGGCGTCGTCGAACTGGGCCGCCTGCACGGCCCGCTGCTGGGCTCCCGGCTAGGAGAGGCCGCGCTGGCCGACGCGCCGTGGCTCAACCGCGAGTCACCGCTGAGCCAGGCGATTATCGCGCCGCTGTATGCCGGGTTCATCGACCGCTACGGCGACCAGATCGCGCCGGAGCACCGGGTGGTGTGCGAGCGCCTGGTGGCGGCGTTCGACGGCTACCAGGCCCAGGAATCGGCGCCGGATCGCGTCCGGGGTCTGGTGCACGGCGACTACCGGCTGGACAACATGCTGTTCGGCACCGACGGCGCCGACCGGGCGCTCACCGTGGTGGACTGGCAGACCGTCTCCTGGGGCCCGGCGCTGACCGACCTGTCGTACTTCCTCGGCTGCGCGCTGGCGACGCCCGACCGCCGCGAGCACTACGACGCGCTGCTGCGCGCCTACCACGACGCTCTGGGGACCCATGGAGCCGACGCGCCCCTCACCGTCGACGAGGTCGCCGAAGGCGTAAGGCGGCAAAGCTTTTTCGGCGTGATGATGGCCATCGTGTCGTCCATGCTGGTCGAGCGCACCGAGCGCGGAGACCGGATGTTCATGACGATGCTGCAGCGGCACTGCGATCACGTGCTCGACACCGACGCGCTGGCGACGCTGCCCGCCCCGGTGGTCCCGGAGGCGCTGCGGCCGACGGCGGACGACGAACTTGCCCACCGGCCCAGCGCCGAGCCGCTGTGGAGCGAGAGCTGGTACGCCGACTTCGCCGACGTGGCACAGGGATTGGGCGGCTGGTTTCGCCTCGGCCTGGTCGCCAACCAGGACACCGCGTGGGTGCACGCGCTGCTGTGCGGCCCCGATATGCCGACCGTGGCCGTCGACGCCCAGGTCCCGCTGCCGGCCGACCCCTGGCTGGTGCGCGGCGACGACTTCGAGATCGGCCACTCCGCCGGCGCGCCGCTGCAGACCTACCGCGTCGACGTGCGCGCGCGGGCGCAGTCCTACCCGGACCCGTCGGCGCTGCTGCGGGGCGAGCCGGGCACCGAAGTCGACATGACGATGCATCTGGTGTGGACCACCGACGGCACCCCGTACACGTACCGAGTGACGACGCGGTACGAAATCCCTTGCACCGTCTCGGGAACGGTCACCATCGGGGACACCCGCTACGACGTCGACTCCGTCCCGGGTCAGCGCGATCACTCATGGGGCGTGCGCGACTGGTGGAGCATGGACTGGATCTGGAGCGCGCTGCACCTCGACGACGGCACCCACCTGCACGGGGTGAACATCCGCATCCCCGGCACGCCGAGATTCAGCATCGGCTACGCGCAGGATGCCGACGGGAGCCTGATCGAGCTGACCACCGTAAACTCCCGGGAAACGTTCGCGCCCAACGGTTTACCGCTGAGCGCGGCGGTGGCGTTCGACGGGATCACCGCTGACGTCGAGGTGTGCGGACACGCCCCGGTGCGCCTGCTCTCGAAAGACGGACGGGTGAGCCAGTTTCCCCGCGCCTGGGCGACGGTGCGCACGGCCGACGGCCGGCGCGGCATCGGGTGGCTGGAGTGGAACCGCAACCTCGGCGAACACACGGGGTGACGGCGCCGGGACTCTCCGGCCCCATCGTGGTGATGGGCGTGGCCGGATCGGGCAAGTCCACGGTGGGGATCGCGCTCGCGCGGCGGTTGGGGGTGCCGTTCCTCGACGCCGATGACCTGCACCCGCCGGCCAACATCGCCAAGATGGCGGCCGGCGAACCGCTCGACGACGAAGACCGGCAACCCTGGCTCGAGCGCGTGGGAGGGTGGCTGGCCGACCACCGCGACGGTGGTGTGGTCAGCTGTTCGGCGCTCAAGCGCGCCTACCGTGACAAACTGCGCGCGCACTGCGCCTCGGCTCGGTTCCTGCACCTGAGCGGCTCGGCCGACGTCATCGCGCGGCGGCTGGCGATCAGGACCGCTCACTTCATGCCGGCGGCGCTGCTGCGATCCCAACTCGACGCCCTGGAACCCCTCGGCGCCGACGAAGCCGGCGTCGTCGTCGACATCGACCGGGGCGTCGACGCGATCGTCGAGGGTGTGCTCGCGGGATTACGTCACGGCACCCGCCGCGGCTGACTACACGCCGAGCTTGCGGCGGCCCGTGTGGAGCTGGTCCTCGAGCCGGTCACGGGCGGTGTCGGCGAGGTCCTCGCCGCGCGCCCTGGCCTGCTTGGCCAGCTTCTCGCTGCGCTTGCGCGCCTGCTTGGCCAGCTTCTCGCTGCGCTTGCGCGCCTGCTTGGCCAGCTTCTCGCTGCGCTTGCGGGCCTTCTTGGCCAGCGGTGCCGCCCGGTCGGCGGCCTCGTCGGCGAGTTCCTCGCCCCGCTTGCGCGCCTTGAGGGCCAGATAGGCCGCGCGGTCGGCGGCCTCGTCGGCGAGTTCCTCGCCGCGCTTGCGCGCCTTCTTGGCCAGGGGCTTGCCCCGCTCGGCGGCGGTGCTGGCCAGTTCGCGGCCGCGTTCCAGGGCCGCCTCGGCGTAGGGCGCGCCCCGTTCGGCGGCGGTGCTGGCCAGTTCGCGTCCGCGTTCGAGGGCCGCCTCGGCGTCGAGCTGGTCGGGGCAACCTGATGGTGGCCTCGCGCGCGGACCTGATCGACGCGGTGGAACGCTCGCCGCAGGCGTTCAGCGTGCACGACCGCGACGGCTGGGTGGGCGCCTTCACCCCCGACGCCCGCATCGAGGACCCGGTGGGCTCACGCCCGCACGTCGGGCACGCGGAGATCTACCGCTTCTACGACACCTTCGTCGGGCCGCGCGACATCGCTTTCCATCGCGATCTCGACATCGTCTCCGGCACGACCGTGGTGCGCGACCTCGAGCTGGAGGTCGCGATGGGCGCGGCGGTGACCATGCACATTCCCGCGTTTCTGCGGTATGACCTGCGGGAGCACGACGGCCAGTGGCAGATCGCCGAGCTGCGGGCCTACTGGGAACTGCCGGCGATGGTGGTGCAGTTCCTGCGGACCGGGCCGCGCGCCGCAACGCCCGCCCTGCGGCTGTCGCGGGGGCTGCTGACCAACCAGAAAGTGCGGGGAACCGCGGGGTTCATGGCGGGCTTTCGGCGGGTGGGCACGCGGCACAAGAAGCTGGTCGAGGTGTTGCTCGGCGGGGCGGCCGACGGCGACGCGGCCGCGGTTCGCGGAGTCTTATCCCCTGGTGCGGCAACGACTTTGGGCGACGACGAGCCGCTCGACGTCGCCGATTTCGTCGAGCGGGTCCGCGGGGCTCACCCGCTCAAGACGATCGGCGCGGGTTTCACTGTGGTCACCTCGCTCGGCACCCGTGACGGGCGCGGCGTGCTGTTCGCCGACGTGGACCGGCGGGGTCGGGCGGTCGACCGGATCCGCTACTTTCCGGCGTGATCGTCGTGATCGTTCAGTGCGCCATCATCAGCGCCAGCGTCGTCGCGGACATGCCGAGATAGGCGCCCGGGAACGCGATGTTGTACAAGACCCGGGCCCGTAGGTGCGTGACGACGGCGCCGACGAAGAACAGGACCAAGCCGGCGGCGGCCGCGATCCCCAGGCTCCGCAGGCCCAGCAGCCCGGCCGCCAGCCCCAGGGCGCCGGCGAGCTTGAGCGCCGCAAGCACCGGGAGCCAGGAGCGCGGCACCCCCACCTCCGCCGAGTTCGCCAGCACGAATCCCGCGGGGACGAGGTCGGCGACGGCGATCGCCCCGGTGATCAAGGCGGTCGCCAGCGTGACGACGACGTACGCGGTGTTCATGCCGGTCGATTCGCCGAATGAGCTGTCGGGCAGCTGTTTCCGCGGCGGCGAGCCGAATGGCAGCACGCCTGTGCGCGGCGCACAATCGATGGCGTCATGGCTGTGATCTCCTTTGCGGTAGCGGGTCGGTGCGCTCATCCTCTTGACGAGCCGGGCGCGGGAAACGTGACGCGTGGGCGCGATCGGCAAAACCATGCTCGATAAGCCGCTCGGGCGGCGCAGCCTGCTGCGGGGCGCCGGCGCGCTGACCGTGGCGGCGTGCGCGCCGTGGACCAGCGGCTGCGCACCCGACGACGACGCGCTCACCTTCTTCTTCGCCGCCAACCCCGAGGAGCGCGACGCCAGGCTGCGCATCGTCGACGAATTTCAGCGCCGCCATCCCGAGATCAAAGTGCGGCCGGTGCTGTCCGGCCCCGGTGTGATGCAGCAGCTGTCGACGTTCTGTGCCGGCGGCAAATGCCCGGACGTCCTGATGGCATGGGACCTGACCTATGCCGAACTCGCCGACCGGGGCGTCCTGCTGGACCTCAACACCATGCTGGCCCAGGACCGGGCGTTCGCCGCCGAGCTGAAGTCCGACAGCATCGGCGAGTTGTATGAGACGTTCTCCTACAACGGCGGCCAGTACGCGCTGCCCGAACAGTGGTCGGGAAACTACCTCTTCTACAACAAGCGACTTTTCGCCGACGCGGGTGTCGCGCCCCCGCCCGGCACCTGGGACAAGCCCTGGAGTTTCGGGGAGTTCCTCGACGCCGCCCGGTCCCTCACCAAGCGGAACCCGTCGGGGCGCGTCGGCCAGTGGGGCTTCGTCAACACGTTTCTGTCCTACTACTCGGCCGGGCTGTTCGCGATGAACAACGGGGTGCCCTGGTCTGACCCGCGGCGAAATCCCAGTCACCTCAACTTCGACAACGACGCCTTCATCGAGGCGGTGCAGTTCTACGCCGACCTCACCAACCGGTACCGGGTGGCGCCCAACGGCTCCGAGCAACAGTCCATGTCCACCACCGACCTGTTCTCGGTCGGCAAGGCCGCGATCGCGCTGGGCGGCCACTGGCGATACCAGACCTTCATCCGCGCCGACGCCCTCGACTTCGACGTCGCGCCGCTGCCGGTCGGCCCTCGGCGAGCGGGCCGGCCCGCCTGCTCGAACATCGGTGCCACGGGCCTGGCCGTCGCCGCGAGCAGCCGCCACCGGGAAAAGGCATGGGAGTTCGTGAAGTTCGCCACGGGGCCGGTCGGCCAGGCCCTCGTCGGCGAATCCAGCCTCTTCGTGCCGGTCCTGCGGTCCGCCCTCGCGTCGCCCGGATTCGCCAAGGCGCACGGCAGCATCGGCAATCTCGCCGTCCTCACCGAAGGGCCGGCCCACTCCGAGGGCCTCCCGATCACGCCGGCGTGGGAGAAGGTCAACGCCCTGATGGACCGCAACATGGGACCCGTGCTGCGCGGAAAACGCCCCGCGACGTCGCTGACCGGGTTGGCGCACGCCGTCGACGAAGTGCTGAGAAGCCCATGACATCGGTTGACGTCGCCGCGGCCAGCCGGGTCGATACCGGCCTGGAGCGCCGGCGTGCGCGCGCGGGTCGCTTGTTCGTCGCGCCGAACCTGTCGGCGGTGCTGGTCTTCATGATGTTCCCGCTTGGCTTCTCGCTGTTCATGAGCTTCCAGACCTGGGACGTGTTCCGGCCGCCGAAATACGTGGGACTAAGGAACTTCGAGGACCTCCTCACCGCCGACCCGCTGTTCGTCATCGCGATCCGCAACACCGCCATCTACACCCTGGGGACGGTGGTCCCGACGGTGTTGATCAGCCTCGTCGTCGCCGGAATGCTGAACCGAAAGATCAAGGGAATCGGCGTTTTTCGAACCATTGTGTTCCTGCCGCTGGCCATCTCCTCGGTGGTGATGGCCGTCGTCTGGCAGTTCGTCTTCAACACCGACAACGGGCTGCTGAACATCATGCTCGGCTGGGTGGGAATCGGCCCGGTGCCGTGGCTCATCGAGCCGAAGTGGGCCATGGCGTCGCTGTGCCTGGTCAGCGTGTGGCGCAGCGTCCCGTTCGCCACCGTGGTGCTGCTGGCCGCGATGCAAGGGGTCCCCGAGACCCTCTACGAGGCGGCGCGCATCGACGGGGCCGGCGAGGTGCGGCAGTTCGCCTCGATCACGGTGCCGTTGATCCGCGGCGCGATCTCGTTCGTGGTCGTCATCTCCGTCATCCACGCCTTCCAGGCCTTCGACCTGGTGTACGTGCTCAACGGCCCCAACGGCGGCCCGGAGAGCGCCACCTACGTCCTGGGCATCATGCTGTTCCAGCACGCTTTCTCGTTCCTGGAATTCGGCTACGCGTCCGCGTTGGCGTGGGTGATGTTCGCCTTCTTGCTGGTGCTGACCGTGGTCCAGTTGCGGTTGACGCACCGCCGTTCTTGGGAGACTTCTCGTGGGCTTAAGTGAGCGGGTGTTCAGGCGCAAGGTCTTTCGCGCCGTTCTTCTCTACGCGGCGCTGATCACCGTCGCCTGGATCTGGCTGTTCCCGATCGCCTGGGCGGTCTCGGGATCGCTGAAGGGCGAGGGCGAGATCAGCGAGCCCAGGCTGCTGCCGGCCCGCCCCCGCTGGTCGAACTACACCGACGTCTTCGCGCTGATGCCGTTCTGGCGGATGTTCTTCAACACCGTGCTCTACGCCGGGTGCGTCACGGCCGGGCAGGTGTTCTTCTGCTCACTGGCCGGATACGCGTTCGCGCGATTGCATTTTCGCGGCCGCGACGCGCTCTTCGTGCTGTACCTGGGCACGCTCATGGTGCCGTTGACGGTGACGGTGATCCCGCAGTTCATTCTCATGCGCACGGTGGGCTGGGTCGACACTCCGTGGGCGATGATCGTTCCCGGGCTCTTCGGCAGCGCGTTCGGCACCTACCTCATGCGACAGTTCTTCCGGACGCTCCCGACCGACCTCGAGGAGGCGGCGATCCTCGACGGCTGCTCGCCGTGGCAGATCTACTGGCGGATCCTGTTGCCGCATGCCCGGCCGGCGGTCATGGTCCTCGCAGTGCTCACGTGGGTCAACGTCTGGAACGACTTCCTGTGGCCGCTGCTGATGATCCAGCGCAACAGCCTGGCGACCCTGACGCTCGGACTGGTCCGGCTGCGCGGCGAATACGTCGCGAGGTGGCCGATCATCATGGCGACCTCGATGCTGATCATGGTGCCGCTGGTCGTCATTTACGCGATCGCGCAGCGCTCGTTCGTCCGCGGCATCGCCGTCACCGGGCTCGGCGGATAGCCATGGCTTCGGTGAGCTTCGAGCAAGCGACGCGGCGCTACCCGGGGGCGGACCGGCCGGCGCTCGACGGCCTGGACCTCGCGGTCTCAGACGGCGAGTTCGTGGTCCTGGTCGGGCCGTCCGGATGCGGCAAGACGACGTCGCTGCGGATGGTGGCCGGCCTGGAGACGGTGGACTCCGGACGGATCCGCATCGGCGATCGCGACGTCACCGACGTCGACCCCAAGGACCGCGACGTCGCCATGGTCTTCCAGAATTACGCGCTGTACCCGCACATGACGGTCGCGCAGAACATGGGCTTCGCGCTGAAGATCGCCAAAATGCCGAAGGCCGACATCCGCGATCGGGTGCTGGACGCGGCGAAACTGCTCGATCTGCAGCCGTATTTGGACCGCAAGCCCAAGGACCTCTCCGGCGGGCAACGCCAGCGGGTGGCCATGGGACGCGCGATCGTGCGTCGCCCGCAGGTGTTTTTGATGGACGAGCCCCTGTCCAACCTCGACGCCAAGCTGCGGGTGCAGACGCGCAACCAGATCGCCGCCCTGCAGCGGCGCCTCGAGACCACCACCGTCTACGTCACCCACGACCAGGTCGAGGCGATGACCATGGGCGATCGCGTCGCCGTGCTTTGCGACGGGGTGCTGCAGCAGTTCGCGCCGCCGCGCGAGCTCTACCGAAACCCGGGCAACGTGTTCGTCGCCGGATTCATCGGGTCGCCGGCGATGAACCTGTTCACCCTGCCGATCGCCGATTCCGCCGTGTCGCTGGGCAGTTGGTCCATCCCGCTGCCGCGCGAGGTCGCCGGGTCGGGTGCCGAGGTCGTCGTCGGCGTCCGCCCCGAGCACTTCGAGCTGGGCGAGCGCGGCGTGGAGATGGAGGTGGACGTCGTCGAGGAGCTGGGCGCCGACGCCTACCTGTACGGCCGAATCACGGACTCGGGCAAGGTGATCGAGACGCCCGTCGTCGCGCGCGCCGACGGGCGTCACCCGCCGCAGAAGGGCAGCCGCGTGTGGTTGCACCCGGAGCCAGGCCATGTGCACTTCTTCGGCGCGGACGGGCGCCGGATCTCATGAGCATTCAAGGCCGGCCGGTGCATCGGGGCGCGCCGCGCACCCGCCCGGCGGTGATCCGGCTATGGTGACGGCGGTGAACGAGACGCGCGCAGACCTGGTGTGCGAGGGGGGCGGCGTCCGCGGCGTCGGGTTGGTCGGCGCGGTGGACGCGCTCGCCCAAGCCGGTTACCGGTTTCCCCGCGTCGCCGGGACCAGCGCCGGGGCGATCGTCGCTGCGCTGGTCGCGGCGCTGCAGGCCGCAGGCGAACCCCTGACACGGCTGGCCGAAGTGATGCGCACGATCGACTATCAGAAGTTCTTGGACCGCAGCCTGATTGGGCGGGTCCCGGTGATCGGCGGGGGACTCTCCCTGCTCGTATCCGACGGCGTCTATCGCGGGGCGTACCTCGAACGGCTGCTGGCCGGGTTGCTCGGTGACCTCGGCGTGCGCACGTTCGGCGACCTGCGGACCGGCGAAGAGCCCGAACAGTTCCGCTGGTCGCTGGTCGTCACGGCCAGCGACCTGTCACGGCGCCGACTGGTCCGCATCCCTTGGGACCTGAGCGACTACGGCCTCGACCCGGACGGCTTCCCGGTGGCCCGCGCCGTGCACGCCTCGGCGGCGATTCCGTATGTGTTCGAGCCCATTCGGCTCGCCGGTGCGACGTGGGTGGACGGCGGTCTGCTGTCGGACTTCCCGGTCGAGTTGTTCGACCGGGCCGACGGCCGGGACGCCTGGCCGACGTTCGGCATCCGGTTGTCGGCGCGCCCCGGCATTCCCCCCACGCACCCCGTTCATGGCCCGGTGTCGTTGGGGATCGCCGCGATCGAGACGTTGCTGAGCAATCAGGACAACGCCTACATCGACGATCCTTGCACGGTGCGGCGCACCATCTTCGTGCCCGCGGAGGGGATCAGCCCCATCGACTTCGGTATCACCGCCGAGCAACGGGAGACGCTGTACCAAAGCGGGTTGCGGGCCGGTCGGGACTTCCTGGCGACGTGGGATTTCGCGGCCTTCCGGGCGGCCTGCGGCGGCCCGGTCAACCCTCGGTCGTGAGCGCGACTCAGGCGGTGCGCGTCGTCCGGCGGTCGAGCCGGCGCTGGACGCGGGCGATGTCCTCGGGGGAGGGCATCGCGTTCGTGATGCGGCTGATCGCGACCCCGACGTCGGTATCGCTGATGGGCCGTCGAAGATGACCGATGAGTTCGTCTGTTACCGAGTCGATTTCGTCGTTTGACACGCGGCGGCGGCACAGCGCCGCCACCGGGACGTGACCGGTGGTCGGCATGCCGCTGGGATAGCCTGCCCGCACAAAGGCGACAATGCTGGAAACCCATTGGGTCAGGTCCATCTTTCACCTCGCTCACCGCGGCGCTGCGGATCAGCGGCCATGTCACCGCGGATAACAAGGTAGCATCGCCGCGGCCACCATCTGGTTAACGCCACGCGGTTGCTGGCACGATTTTTTACAACCGTTGTCGCGCATACCGGCGGCCGACGCACGATTCTGGCGCGCCGCAACGAGGTTTGGCCGCAACGCTTTCTAGTATGGCCGGGTGGTTGATCGCTATGGCACCGATGTTCTGGCGGCCGGGCGGCGCAAGCCGCGCTCGACCGAGCATCCGGTGGAAATGGGAATGGTCGTCGAGGACGTCGAGAGCGGCTACGTCGGGGCGGTGGTTCGCGTCGAGTACGGCCGCATCGACCTCGAAGACCGGCACGGACGCACGCGCGGATTCCCGCTTGGCCCCGGCTATCTGCTCGAGGGCCGGCCCGTGATCCTCACGCCGCCGCGCCGCCCGGGCCCCGCCGCGGGGGGGCGGACGGCATCCGGCTCGGTCGCGGTGCCGGGCGCCCGCGCGCGCGTCGCGCGAGCCGGCCGGATCTACGTTGAGGGCCGCCACGACGCCGAACTGATCGCACAAGTGTGGGGCGAGGATCTGCGGATCGAGGGTGTCGTCGTCGAGCACCTCGGTGGCGTCGACGATCTCGCCGACGTTGTCGCCGAGTTCGCGCCCGGACCCGGCCGCAGGCTGGGCGTGCTCGTCGACCATCTGGTCGCGGGATCCAAGGAGGCGCGGATCGCCGATGCGGTCCGACGGGGGCCCGGTGGTCCCGACACGCTGGTCGTCGGACACCCGTACGTCGACATCTGGCAGGCGGTGAAGCCGCAGCGACTCGGCTTGAAGGCCTGGCCGAAGGTGCCGCGGCAGGTGGAGTGGAAGCACGGCGTGTGCGAGGCGCTCGGGCTACCGCACGCAAGCCAGGCGGACATCGCCCGGGCGTGGCGGCACATCCGTTCCCGGGTGCGTGACTGGAACGACCTCGAGCCCGACCTGATCGGCCGGGTCGAGGAACTTATCGACTTCGTGACCCAGCCGGCGGGTTCCTGACACCGAAAAGATCCGCGGGATTTTTTCCCGCCGCCGCGCGCCCGGGCCATCGCGATACTGGCTGAACGACCGCGTTCGGCCCGGTGGGCAGCTATCGGCCCGGGGGCGCCGGGATCGGACTAGGCGCACTTCACCGGGTTGATTGCGGGTCTGCTCGCAACGATTGCGAACGCGCTGCGACCAGAATCGGCTCAGATGTTTCGTGCAAGTGTCGTTCGAGTCTTCCTGGTAAATCCCTTCCCTCCGCCGTCACGTGCGCCCGGTCTGGGGCACTCACTCCGTGAAGGCTCAGCGAGGAACGGAGAAAAGTTCATGACCAACACGCTCGTCATCGACGCGGAAGGCCTCGATCGATTGTCCTGTAACGCCAAGGCCAATCCCGAGACCGGCAAGAAGACCCTCAAAGCCAAGACGGTCTGTGAAACCGGGTTCCGCAATATGACCTACGTGCGCGATCTGGCGCCAATGCTGGTGGGGGAGCCGCCCGCGTTGCTGGGCGACGACTCGGCGCCCAACCCGTCAGAAACCGCCCTGGCCGCTCTCGGCTCGTGCGTCTCGGTCGGCCTGCTGGCCAACGCCACGCATCGCGGCGTGACACTGACCAAGATCGAGGTCGAGATGGAGGGCGACATCGACATATCCGCGGTGTGGGGCGTGGGTGACACCCCGGACGGCAAACGCCTGGGTTTCAGCGCGGTCCGTTGCAGGGTGACGCTTGCCGGAGACGCCGACGACGCGACACTGAAGGAGATCCACGACAACGCGATCGCCTGGTCGCCCGTCGTCAACACGTTCCGCAATCCGGTGGATGTCGACTCGTCGTTGCGGACTGAATAGCGATTCGGACGGGGAGATCAACCGTGGCAAAGACATTGGGGACATTGAGCAAGAACGAGCTCGCACAGGTCATCAGGCTGGCCCGTGTCAAGCAGGGATTGAGCTGGGCGAAGATCGCCGAATCGATCGGAAAGGACCCGGTGTGGACCGTGGCGGCGTTGCTCGGCCAGCACCCCCTGCCGGCCGGCGAGGCGGCCACCGTCGCATCGCTTCTCGACCTCGACGACGAGGCCGTGGCGGTCCTGCAGTTGAGTCCGTACCGCGGGTCGGATGACGCCGCGGCGAAGGACCCGACCATCTACCGGTTCTATGAGGCGCTGGCGGTCTACGGTCCGGCGATCAAAGAGCTCATCCACGAGGAGTTCGGCGACGGCATCATGAGTGCGATCAACTTCCAGGTGAGTGTGCAACGTCGTCCGGATCCGCACGGCGACAGGGTGGTCGTCACCCTCGACGGCAAGTTCCTCGACTACGCATGGAAACACGCGGCAGAGCAGGGGGCAGCCAAATGACGGCGACGATGGATCCTGCGGCCGGCCGTGTGGATGTGCGGCTGCTGGAAGACATTCGGGCGCACGCCGCGGTGTTGGATCGCGGCGAGGGCCAATCCCGGCGCAGCTTCACCGCCCTTGGGGCGGCCGGCCTGCTCGGGGTCGGCGCGCCGGGCAACGCCGACGGCCGGCTTCCGGAGATGGCCGAGGTCATCCGGCGGATCTCCGGTGAGTGCATGAGCACCGGGTTCTCATTGTGGGCGCACCGGATGACCGTGGAGTATTTGCTCACGGCCGCAACGCCGTTCAGCACGGCCGTCGCCAAATCGCTGCTCACCGGGACAACGCTCGGCGTCACCGGCATGGCGTCGGCGTTCAAGGAGGCGGCGGGCTGCGGCACCCTGGACCTGACCGCCACACCCGTAGCCGGCGGCTATGAGTTGTCCGGAACCATCAGGTGGGCCAGCAACCTCTACGCCGACTCGACCATGGTCACCGCGGCCCGTTCAGCCGACGGTGAGAAGCTGATCGTGGCGCTGCCGCTCGGCACCCCGGGCGTGGTGATCGGCGACCATTTCGACCTGTTGGCGATGGGCAGCACCGCCTCGTCGCACCTGAACCTGACGGCTGCGCTCATCTCCTCCGAGCAGGTTCTGTCCCGCGACTTCGACGGGTTCCTGCACGCGGTGCGGCCCACGTTCCTGGTGCTGCAGTCGGCAATGTGTCTGGGGCTCACCAAGACCATGGTCGAGGAGAGCCGGCGCGGGCTGAGCGGGGTCAACGACGTCTTCGCTGCCGACGTCGACCGCATAGCCGGCAGGCTCGCCTGCGCCGAAATCACGTTGGCGAGCCTGGCGGGGGCCGTCGGCGGCGCCAGGCGGCCGACCAAGAAGGAGCTGCTGTCCCTGCGGCTGACGGCCGCCGAACTGTCCAGCGCCAGCGCCGATCTCGAGCTCCGCACGGCCGGCGGCAGGGGTTACGCCAGCAGAACTCCGGCAAGTCGACGTTATCGCGAGGCGGCGTTCATTCCGGTCCAGTCCCCTTCCGAGGGTCAACTGCGCTGGGAACTGGCCGGATGCTCCTGAGCGCGGGACGATGGTGACTCCGGTGGCGGTGCCACCGGAGGGCGCCGAATCCGACCAGCTGGTGGGGGGCATCCCGCTGGCCGTCCTGGTGCGTGACTATCACCGGCCGATGTTGAACTTCGCACGCACCATGGTGAATTCGGCGGCTGTGGCCGAGGAAGCCGTGCAGGAGGCATGGGTTCAGGTGCTGCAGTCCTCGGATTCGTTCGAGGGGCGTTCCTCGGTGAGTACCTGGCTGTTCGGAATCGTACGGAACACCGCGTTGCGGCACCGGCGGCGCGAGTCCCGGATTCGGGACCACGAGGTGTTGGCCGCACCGTACGCCACCGACGCCGATCCGTTGTCGGGGCGCATGCACCCGGCCGGCCACGCTGACGCGGGGCATTGGAGCCTCCCGCCGTCCACTCGCTTCCTACCGGAGGACCAGACGGTGAGCAGTGAACTGGTCGGATACCTCCGCGCGGCACTGGGTACGTTGCCGCAGCGGCAGCGACAGCTGATAATCCTGCGTGACCTTGTCGGCGCGTCCGCCGACGAGGCGGCCAAGGTCCTCGATCTGTCCGCCGAGGCGCAGCGCGCCCTGCTCTACCGCGCCCGGGGCAATCTCCGAAACGAATTGGAAAAGCGGTATCGACGATGACCGTTCATGACAACACGGTGCCCGCGATCGACTGCGTTGACTTCGTGCGGCTCGTCGACGACCTCGTCGACTCGGACCCGACGCAGTGGGGACCTATCGTGGCCAGACACCTCGACGAGTGCCCCCCGTGCCTGGTCTACCTCGAGCAAATGCTCGATCTCAAGATCCTGCTCCGCCACGTCTTCGAGGGGGAGAAGCTCACCGACCGGCACATCGACAGTGTCCTCAACGCCATTCACGCACTCAGGAAAGGTCAACTCGGATGACGATCAACGCGCAAGCGCCGCAACTGGAAAGCGCGGCGTCGATACCCGAAGGCGTCGGGTTGCATTCCGGCGTCATCACGAACGGCGCCGTCGACGACCCCTTCGAGCCGCTCAGCGTCGGCGCCATGGTGGATCGGGTGGCCGCAATGGCCGTGGAGAAAATCGCCCACCCCTGGGCCTTCCTGGTGCGCTCGCTGGTCGGCGGCGCGATGGTGTCCTTCGGGGCGGTACTCGCCTTGACGGTGAGCACCGGGGTCAAGACTCCCGGCGTCGCAAGCCTGCTGATGGGCCTGGCGTTCGGGATGTCGTTCGTCCTCATCCTGGTGTCGGGCATGTCGCTGATCACGGCGGACATGGCCGCGGGATTTCTTGCCGTGCTCAAACGCACCATGAGTCCCGGCGGCTACGTCTTCCTGGTCGTCGTCGGCCTTATCGGCAACATCGCTGGCGCACTGGCGTTCGTCACCATTTGCGGTGCCGCCGGCGGCCCCTACTTGGGTGCCTTCGCCGAGCGGGCGGCATCCGTCGGCGCGGCGAAAGCCGGCCAGCCGTTTTGGACCGCAATCTTGCTTGCGGTCCTGTGCACGTGGTTTCTTCAGACCTCGATGTGCATGTTCTTCAAGGCCCGCAGCGACGTCGCCCGCATGGCCTTCGCGTTCTACGGTCCGTTCGCATTCGTCATCGGCGGCACCCAGCATGTGATCGCCAACGTTGGGTTCCTTGGGCTCCCCTTGCTGCTCAACCTCTTTCATCGGGCCGCGCCCCGCGGCGGAATCGGCTGGGGCTGGGGCGCGCACGGCTTGCTCACCAACATCGCGATCACCAGCGTCGGTAACTTGATCGGCGGCACGCTGTTCGTGGCGCTGCCGTTCTGGATCATCGCCCAGTTGCAGCGGCGCCGCGTTTAGCCAACTGGCGACGACGCCGTCACCGCCCTCCGGGCCGATGGTCGGGCCGAGAATGAGCGCAAACCGGTAGCGGTGGCGTCTGCGAGGATGTCGGGGGCCGCGTTGGGTCATCTGTCCGACTGTCCGTCGCTGCTGAACTTCGCAGATTGGTGTGGCCTGTCGCTGCGCATATGGCTTGCAAGTGAGCGACACACCCGCCGCCGCAAGGCATTCAGCCGATCTTGTCGCCTATGCGCTGACGACGGCAAGGCCGTTCGCGCCTACGGCCACCGCGACGGTGTTGTCCCGGCTTGGTCAGGCCATTATCGGCGAGCGCCTCGGGCACGGGGCAGCCTCCGCGATCGGTTTGTGGGACGGCCTTCGGGCGCGCCCGGCGTGCGCTGCCGTGCCACATCGCCTACTGAGCCCGGCCGGCGCTGGTGGTGCCGCTGCCATGCGGGATCATCGCGCGGTGACCGAGGGCGCCGGGGTTGACCCGGTCTCTGCACGGGGGCCGACCGGCTCATGGCCACCGGGTGGCCGGAACGTTACCGCCGCCCAAATTGCTGCTCTGCAAGCCGTCGATCCCGGTGTTTAGGGACTAAAGCCCCGCGACACATGGTCTCCCGGTTAATAGCGTCGTGGTGTGAGAGAGGGAGAGCAAAATGTCAGCACCGGTTAGCCAACACGGAATTGTTGTCGCGGTCGACGGCTCGCCCGCATCGGATGCCGCCGTGACGTGGGCGGCCCGTGATGCGGCGATGAGAAACGTTCCACTGACCGTGGTCCACGCTGTGGTCACCCCAACGTCGACCTGGCCGCCCGTCGCCTACCCGGAATCTCTGGCGGTGCGGCTGGAAGACGAAGGCAAGAGGGCCGTCATGGATGCCATGAAACTGGCCGAAGAGGCGATGCCCGCCGGCCAGAAGGTCCCCATCGCCCGGGAGTTGGTTTTCTCGAGCCCGGCCGCGGCCCTGATCACGTTGTCCGACGAGGCCGAGATGATCGTGATGGGCACCGCCGGACGAGGACTTCTCGCCCGGGGCGTGCTCGGATCGGTCAGTTCCAGCGTGGTGCGGCAGGCGAGGTGCCCCGTCGTCGTCGTCCGTGACGAGAGCGTGCCGGACGCCCACGCGCCCGTTCTGCTCGGGGTCGACGGCTCGCCGGCCTCCGAGCTCGCCACCGCCATCGCGTTCGACGAGGCGTCTCGCCGCGGCGTGGACCTGGTGGCCATGCATGCCTGGAGCGATGTCACGGTGAGCGCTCTGCCCGCCGAGGACTGGGCGACGGTGGAAGAGGAATCGCTGCGCAGCATCGCCGAAAGCCTGGCCGGGTATCAGGAACGCTATCCCGACGTCGCGGTGCATCGAACGGTCGTCCGCGACCGGCCGGCGCGCCACCTCGCCGAAATGGCCGAATCAGCCCAGCTTCTCGTGGTCGGCAGTCACGGCCGGAGCGGCTTGAGCGGCTTGCTGCTGGGCTCGGTCAGCAACGCGGTGCTGCACGCCGTCAAGATCCCGGTGATCGTGGCCCGGCCGTCGTCGGAAGCCTCCGACTGAAAGCCTCGCCTCAGGCGCCGAGGGCGTCGTTGGCGCCGGCCGACACGATGTGGGCGACCACCTTGCCGCCGCGGACGACCTCGATGGTCTGACCCTCGGCGACCGTGTCGAAATAGCGTCCCGCGCGCTTGCGCAGCTCGTCGAGCTCGATCCGCCGCCCGGCGTGCGCCGGGACCCTCGCTCTTGCGTCGCCGGCCGACACGATGCGCGCCAGCAGCCTGCCGTCGCGAACGACGTAGATGGTTTCGCCGGCGGCCACCCGGTCGAAGCAGCGGCCCGCGCGGGTCCGGAGCTCGTCGAGCCCGACCCAGCCGCCCGCGTCCGCGGCCTTGGCGGTCCTCGCCGGGATCGGCGCAACCCTCCAGTCACCGACGGGCAGAATCCGCGCCGCCAACCTGCCCCGGCGGACGACGTCGATTTCCTCCCCGGCGGCGACCCGTTCGAGGTACGCGCAGGCGTGGCTCCGGAGTTGGCCGAGGCCAATCACTTCCGGCATTTTGCTCCGATCTCGCGGTGCGCGGGGGCAGCGCGGCGCACTCTGGGCTCGATTATATGACCGTACGGGCGGTCAGTGTCAATCTCTTGGCCTCTGCCGTGTCGGCGCGTCGGCCGACGCGTTCGGGCCGAATCACGAAAAACGTTATACCGCAATCGAATTAGCGTCAGCCCGCCGGGGCGAGCATGTCCTTCCAGCCGTCGTCCCCGGTCTTGCTCGAGTTTTCGACCGAGTACTTGACGCCGTCGGGTCCGACCAGTTCACCGCTTTGCGGGCTGTAAACGGCCGCGGGGGGCCCGGCGGGGGAATAGACGCAGGGGTTCGGCTGCTGCCCGTTGCACTGGACGGTGCCCGATCCCGGCCGCTGCAGCACGTCGCTGACGGGAGGCGGTGTCCCCGCCACCCGGTCGGAGGGCGCGGGGTTCATGCCGTTGTCGACCGACGGCGCGGGGATCACCTGGCCCGGCTTGATCGGTTGGTCGCAGCGCGCCGCCGGCGCCGGACAGGTCAGGATCTGGTTCGGGTCGCCGTACCACGGGTTGGTGCCAAGCGGGACATAGGGCTTGGAGTCCCGGCACTCCCGGGGCGTCGCGGCGCGCTTGCCGGGCACGTCGACACACGGGAGATTGCGCGCCCCGCGCACGTCGTTCGCCGGCGTGTCTTGCGGGATCTTGCAATAGGTTCCGGACGGCATCGGAGCCAGGCTGGTACCCGCCGGCGACCGCCACTGTGGCGCGGGCAGAAAGCCGGTCAGGCACGGCGGGGGCTGGGTGATCGTCAGATGGGTCCCCAGCGACGCGTAACCGGGGAAGGGCGTCGTCACCGTCTGGCCTTCCGAAGCGCCCTGCGGATAGGCGACCAGCAGTTGCTCGACGCCCTTGTGGTAGCGCTTGAGCATGTCCAGCACGATCTCCAGGTTGGCCAGCGTCTGTGGAAGCGACTCGCGGACATCGCCGAACACGGCGTTGACCTGATCGGCGGTCGGCGCCGCCTGCGTCAGGATGCTGCGCACGTGCTGGTCGTTTTCCGCGCTCTGCGCGGCCAACGTGTCCAGATTGCGCGACCAGCGCGCGATCGAATCGCTCGACTCCACCTGACTGTCGATGAGCGGTCCGGAGTTGGCGATGATGTCGTTGACGTCGCCGATATTGGTCTTGAAGTCACCGGCGATCGCCTGTGTGGCGTCGACCAGGCGTTGCAGCGCGGGACCCAATCCGCCGACGGCTTGGGCTGTTTCGTCGAGCAGCGAGGCGATCTTGTCCTTGGGCAGCGCGGCCAGCGCGCGGTTCGCGGCGTCCAGCGCCGGCCCGATATCGGTGGGCACGGTGCCCTTGGTGATGGTTTGGCCCTCCGAGTAATACTTCCCCGGGTTGCCCGTCGACACCAGGTCGAGATACTGCTCACCGACCGCCGACACCGAGTGCACGTTCGCCGACGCGTCGATCGGGATCCTGTAGCGGTCGGAGATGCTCATGGTCACCCGGGCGCCCCGCTCGGTCGGCTCGACGTCGGTGACCTTGCCGATCGTCTGACCGCGGTAGGTGACGTTGGCCGTCTCGTAAAGGCCGCCCGACGCGGGCAGATTCGCGTGCAGCTTGTACTGACCGATCCCCGCCGCGGCCGGAAGCCGCAGGTAGTACCCACCCAGCACCACCGCGGTGATCCCGCTCAGAATGGTGAACAGGATCAGCTGGCGCTTGATGAAGGGGGTCAGCATTGCCGGTCCGCCCTTTCCACCAGTGGCCCGCCCGGTGCGTCGTTCGGGTTCGGCGTGTACCGGACGTCGGGGATCATCGTCTCGGGGTCGCGGCCCCACGATTGCTCGAGCGCGCGCAGCGCCCCTGAGAATCCCGTCCCGGTGAGCACCGCGTTGTCCACGGCGCTCATGGTGAGGTCGAGCGTGAGCGACAGGTTGAAGTAGTCGCCGCGGAACGCCTTCGGCACGGCGTCGATGTCGAACGGCCGGACGAGCATCAGCTTGAGCGCCTTGATGAGATACGGCGCGGCACGGCCGAATTCCCGCAGCGGGCATTGCAGCGCCAGAAGGTTTTGGTGCAGGTCGTTCCGCGACGCGGACAGGTATTGGTCGGCAACTCCGCTGAGCCGCCCCGTTGCGTCGACCGCGTTGATCAACAGGTTCTGTTTGTCGGCGAAATGCTTGAGCAGGGGCGGGAATTCGGTGAGGACACGATCGATGACGTCCGAGCGCGGACCCACGATTGCCAGCAGCCGGTTGGTGGAATCGATGGCCCTGGTGATGTCGTCGCTTTGCTCGTTGAGCCGGGCGGTGAACGTGTCCAGCTTGCCGAGGAAGGCGCGGATCTGGTCGCCGCGCCCGTGCACGATGTTGTAGACCTCGTTCTGCAGCACCTCGAGGTTCGGGATGCCGCCCCCGCGGATGACCATGGCGAGCGCGGCCAGCGTCTGCTCGGTCGTGGGGTAGGTGGAGGCATTGCTCAGCGGGATGGTGTCGCCGTCCTTCAGCAGTTCCCGGGACGGGTTGGGCGGCGCGGCCAATTCGATGTGCTGAGAACCCAGGAGGCTGGTCTGCCCGATCTTGGCGGTGGCGTTCTTCGGGAGCTTGACACCCTTGTCCACGCGCAGCGTCAGCGTGGCGACCCAGTTCTTCAGGTTGATCGCGCGGACCGTGCCGACAAACACGTCGGCCACCCGCACCCGGCTGTTGTCATTGAGCGCCAGCGTGTCCGGCATCTGCACGTAGATGATGTAGGAACCGGGCCCGCTGCCCGGGCCGCCCGGCATCGGCACGTTGGCGATCCCGTGCCAGCTTGCGCACGAGGACAGGGTCGCGGCGGCCACCAGCAGGGCCGACGCCTGCCAGATTCGGCGTCGGGTGCGAGTTGCCCACGCGCGCAACCGAATCGTGCTCGTCGCGCGTATCGCGCTCGTCGCACGAATCGTGCTCGTCGCGCGCCTCATGATCCCGGCCCCGTCGACGCGGCCGCCTGCGCCGGCGGCGGCCCGGCCGGCGTCGGGGCGACCGGGCCCGGGACGACGCCCGGCCCGGGCGGGGGAGGCGGGATCGGCACCTGCGGAGCCTGCACGCCGATCGGCGGCACCACCGGAGACTCGTCGTACGCGTTCGGCGGCCCCGGCGGTGTCTGCAAGCCCGACGGCGGGGGCGCGGCGTCCGCACCGCCCATCAATTCGGCCAGCGAATCCGGGGTCATCAGCCCGGCCGTGATCGGCCCCACCTGGGTGCCCTGCATGCCCGGCGCGGCGACCCAGCCGGGCTGGGTGTTGCGGTGCGACAGCGGGCCGTCGGGCACCCAGATCCCGGGCACGGTGGTGTCCTTGTAGCCGTTCGGCGGCTGCAGCCGGGGCTCGGAGTACGCGACCTCCTTGGGCAGCGTCTCGGCGGTGCTGAACAGGTTCAACCCGAAGGGCAGGTAGTTGAACTTGATCGCGTCGAGAACCGGCGCCAGGTATTGCGCACACAGCTCGGCCGACTCCTGGTAGCCCAGTCGGCTACCTGCCTGAATCATGCTGCACATGAACTGCATTGGGTTCGCGAAGTTCGGGATCGCCGGGATGGACATGACCGCGCCGTGCGACGGGTGGTAGATCTGGCTGAGGTTCGTCTCCAGCGTCGGCAGGACGTGCAGGGCGGTCTCCAGGCCGTTCAGGGGCTCGGGTTGGACCAGGGTCGTCGTCAAGGTGGCGAGGTTGTCGATGTCGTGGGTGAGCACTCCGCGGTTCTTGTCCAGGAACGGTCGCAGGGTGGTGAGCAGGCTGTCGAACCGCTGGATCGCGGTGGCGAGGTCGGTGTCGGACCCGGTCAACTTGTCGGTGAACTGGGCCAGGTTCTTGTTCAACGCGACGAACTGCTGGTCGTCTTTGTGCAGGGCGTTGACGAACTGCGCGAGGCTGTGCACCACCGCGAAGAAGTCCCCCCGCCCCTCGTTCAACGCGGTCAACGCCCGCGACAGGCTGTCCAGCGTGGTGTTGATCTGCTTGCCTTTGCCGGCCAGTCCGTCGGCGAAGGCCTCGATGACATCACCGAAGGGGCCCTTGGGCTGCTCGGGTGTCGGGCCGAGTTTGGAGATGACGTTGGCGACGCTCTGGCTCAGTTGGTCCCACTCCGTCGGCACCTGCGTGCGCTCGAGGGGGATCACCGCGTTGTCACCCATCACCGGGCCGCCTCTGTACGGTGGCTCCAACTGAATGGTGCGCGAGGCGACCAGGGTCGGGTTCAGGATCACGGCGGACGCGTTGGCCGGCACCTTGTACTTGTTCTTGTAGCTGAACGTGACTTTCATCTTGTCGCCCGCCGGCTCGATCTTGTCGACCGAGCCCACGCGAACGCCCATGATCTGGACCTTGTCGCCGGGATAGAGCGCGTTCGCCTCCGGGAAGTACGCGACCACGGTGTTGGTGGTCAGCTTGTCGTACAGCCGCAACCCGAGGTACCCGGCCAGCACGGCCAGCGCGAGGATGAGCGCCCCAACAACCTTGCGGGACCGCAGATTTCGGCTAGTGAACATCGCGCTCAATTCTGGTTACCCCCTCCCGCTGCGCCGCTGCCGCCGGTTCCGCCGGGGTTGATGAACGGTGCCGGCAAGAGGGCCCGCGGGTTGCAGGTTCTCGGTGCGCGCCCCCGGCGGCGCGTTGGCCGGCAGCGGCACGGGTGTGCCCGGGACGTCCGGGGGCGGCTGGCCCGGCCGCCCGGCGATTCCGATCCCCGGGGTCGGCGGCAGGCCGTCGGGGTTCGGCGGCGACGCCTGCACGTCGATCGGCGCGGGGAAGCTGCCGCCGAACGGTCCGACGTCTACGCCCGCACACGGCAACGGGTTTCCCGGTCGGGGCATGGCGTCACGCGGTGGCGTGTACGAACACGCCGCGCCCGGTGGGACCGCCGGCCCCGGATGGTCCGGGGTGCCCTCCAGCACCGGGGGAGCCGGCGGCGGGGCGCCGTTGGGGAACCGGGTGCCGTTGGGGTCGGGCCAGCGGAACTCGGGCAGGCCCGCGCTGCGCCAGAAGTCCTCCGGGTCGATGCCGCGCTTCTTGAAGGCCGCGTCGACGAACGGTTGCAGCATCCAATACGGCAGCAGGTTGGACAGGACGATCTTGAAGTACGGCCCCGACGCGACCGATTCCCCCAGCGATGCGGCGAATTGGCTGACGTACGTCAGCGTTTGGGCGAGGTCGTCTTTGCGGGCCACCAGCACGTCGCTGATGGCGCGCAACTGCTCCAGCACCGGATTCAGGTTGGGGTTGTCGTTGATGAGCCCCTGTACCTGTTCGGAGAAGGCGGAAACGTTCTGCAGCAGGGCGTCAATGGCCCTGCCGCGTTCGTTGAACGCGGCCAGCAGCGTCTTGGCGTTGACCAGCAGCCGGTTGACCTGCTCGCTGCGGTCGCCGAGCACGCCGGCCACCTGATGGGCCTGTGCGAGCAGGTGTTTGATCTGATCGTCGCGCTTGCCGATGGTGTCGGAGAACTTGGCCAAGCCGTCGAGGGTGGCACTGAGGTGCGGGTAGGTCTGGTCGATGGTCTGCGTCAACACGTTCAGGGACTGCTTGACGGTGTCGATGTCCCAGCCCGAGGCGGCCTTGGTGATGTCGTAGTTCGCGTCGTAGAGCTGATAGGGGGTGGTGCTCTGCCCCAGCGGCAACACGCCCCCGGCCGGCAACCTCGTGCTTCCCCGCGGCTCGATCTCGAGCACTTTCTTGCCCAGGATCGTGTCGGTCTTGATCGCGATCCGGCTGTCGGTCCCGATGGTGTTGGAGCCCAGGGTGAACTTGATCAGGACGTGGTCACCCTCGATGTCGAAGCCCTGCACCGTGCCGACATTCACACCGGAGATGCGCACCTTGTCGCCCTTGTTGAGTTGACCGGTCTCGGTGAACTGCCCGTAGTAGCTGGGACTGGCGAACATCATCGGGACGCTGGTGAAGCTCTGGCCAACGGCGACGACGATCCCGAGCACGGTGACACCCATCAGCCCGACGCGGCGGCGGTTGAATTCCGTCAGTGTCCTCATTGCGGCGTGCACCTGCCCGTGGGCTGCTGCCAGATCCGCACCGTGCGCACCGCGCCGCCGGCCTGCAGACCGTTCCACCTGATCGACAGGTCGCAGAGGTAGAAATTCACCCAGTCCCCGTAGAGGCCGATGCTGCGACCGATCAGGTTGAGCGCCGTCGGGGTCTTGTGGATCAGGTCGCCGAGCTGATCGCGCTGGTCGACCAGCGGCTGCTGGAACGCCTGCAGGTAGTTGATCTCCTTGTGCAGCAAGGCCCGATTCTCGGAGAGCAGGTCGGCGACCGTTCCGGCGGCGTTGCTGATGTGCGCGACGCCGGCGGCCAGCGGGTCGGCGTGGTTCTGCAGCCCGGTGATCAGTTTTTCGAAGTTGTCTATCGTCTGGTCGAACTCCTTGCGATGCCGGACCGTGGTGTCCAGCACGACGTTGAGGTTCTTGACCACCTCGCCGATC
Source organism: Mycobacterium bohemicum DSM 44277 (assembly GCF_001053185.1). Taxonomy (GTDB): domain Bacteria; phylum Actinomycetota; class Actinomycetes; order Mycobacteriales; family Mycobacteriaceae; genus Mycobacterium; species Mycobacterium bohemicum. The sequence continues at coordinate 535,180 of NZ_CSTD01000001.1, forward strand.
GCCTGGTCGCGCTCGGCGATGTGCGAGGTCAGCTGCGCCGTCTGGTCGAGGATGTCGTTGATGGTGCCGCCCTGACCCTGAAACACGTTGATGATGGCCGACGCAATGGTGTTGACCTTCTCCGGATCCAGCGCGCGGAACAGCGGCTTGAAGCCGCCGATCAGGGCGTCGAGATCGAGCGCCGGCGAGGTTCGGGAGAGCGGGATGAATCCGCCCGGCGGCAGGACCCGGTCGGCGCCCTCACCCTCGCCGCGCTTGAGCTCCAGGTAGCGGTCGGCGAACAGGTTCAGGTAGCGGATCTGGGCTGTCGTCGACTGGTAGAGCGGTATCGAGCGGTCGACGACGAAGTCCACCTGCACCTTCCGGCCGCCGTCGACCAGCCGCACCTTCTTGACCTTGCCGACCTCGACGCCCGAAGCCCGCACGAACTGACCGTCTTTCAGGCCGCTGCCATTGCTGAACTCCGCGCTGTAGCCGTTGGTGCTGTTGAAGCGCATCTGAGCGAACACCACCACGATCGAAACGGTGATCAGTGCCAGCACCAGCGAGACGATGCCGAGTTTGATAGCGGAGCTGGTGATCTTCATGGGTTGATCGTGTTGTCCCCGACTTGGCGGCCCCACACGTATTCGATCGCATACGGCGAGCCGGTATCCAGGTGGTTGTACGGCGCGAGACTGGCGCCGGTGTCCAGCACCAATTCCGGTGCGGGCCAGAGGTCGTGGGTGATCTGTTGCCAGCAGCCCGGCGCGCCTCCCGGCCCGCCGCGGGCGTTCACCCGGGGCAGGTTGTCGGGGTACACATAGGGATTCGGCGCCCCGCCGACCAGCCCGGCCAGCCCGAGGAGCCCCTGCGTGGCCACCGTGCCGGCCAGCCCGGGGAGGGTCAGTATGCCGCCCAGGGCCGACGTCAGCTCCGTCATGGTCCGCAGCGCGTAGCCGTTGCCGCCGCCCGTCGTCGCGTAGGCCGCGGGCTCTTCGTCGTAGTAATTGCGGATGGTGCAGAAGATCTCGGGGCTGTAGGTGTCGAACAGCTCGGCGGTGGGCCGCAGATCGGCGAGGCCCCGCTGCAGGTACGGCCCGCCGCGCGCGAAGATGTCCTCCCCGGTGTTGCCCAGCCCCGTCGCGGCCAGCAGCGCGTTGTCCAGTTCGCTTTCCTGCCGATGCAGCGTGCGCGCCGTGACGACCGCATGGTTCAGCGCGTCCAGCAGGTGCGGCGCGGCGTTGGAGTAGGTGTCGCCGAGGGCCGCCAACCCCTGAATGTCGCGTCGGATCTGGGGCATCTGCGGGTTGACGTCATCGAGGATGGCGTTGCCGTTGACGATCGACTGCCCGAACTTGTCGCCGAGGCCGGTCAACGCCTGGGCGGCCGCCGCCAGCGTCAGGTTGACCTTGACCGGGTCCACCTTCTCCACGATCGAGTTGAGCGTCTCGAACAAGGTGTTGAACTCCGTGGTCACCGACGTGGCATCGATCACCTGCTGCGGGCTGATCCGTTGCGGCGTGGGGTCTTTCGGTGAGGTCAACGATACGTACTTGTTGCCGAACACGGTGGTCGCCTTGATCTTGGCGTCCACGTTGGCCGGAATCAGCGCGATGTACTTCGGATTGACGTCCATGACGAACTTGGCGGCGGGCGCGCCATTGCGCTCAATCTCGGAAATGTTTGCCACTCGCCCTATCTCGACCCCGTTGTAGGTGACTTTCGATCCCGTGTCCATCACCAGGCCGGACCGGGGCGCCACCATCGTCAGGCTCGTCTTCGGGGTCAGCTCGCCCCGAAACTGCATCCACACCAACCCCAACACGATCGCCCCCACCACCAGCCCCGCCACGGCCGTCGTCTTGTACGGCGGGATCCGCGCCGGGTTTTCCTTGATTTTCGGGGCAGGGGCTGTCATTGGCGGCTACACGGGGAGGTTGAAATTGGGGCTCTTGCCGTACACCGCCATCGCGGTCAGCACGACCACGATGACGATCGTGATCAACGACAGCCGCATGGACCTGCCGACCGCTTCACCGACGCCGACCGGGCCGCCGCTGGCGGTGTAGCCGTAGTAGCAGTGCGTGGTCATCACGACCACCGCGACCAGGATCACCTCGGCGAACGACCAGCCCACATCGTTGAGGCGCAGGAAGGTGTGGAAGTAGTGGTTGTACGTGCCGGGGGACTGCCCGTAGAGGAAGACCGTGGTGACCTGCTGGGACAAGAACGCCAGGGTGATCGCCAACGCGTAGAGCGGGATGATCACCACGAGGCCCGCCACCACCCGGGTGGACGCCAGGAAGGGGATGGACCGGATGCTCATCACCTCGAGCGCGTCGATCTCCTCGCTGATGCGCATCGCGCCCAGTTCGGCCGTCGCGCCGGCGCCGACCGTGGCGGCCAGCGCCTGACCGGCGGCCACTGGCGCCACGAACCGGACATTCACCAGTGCCGCAAGGAATCCGGTGAACGCCTCGACGCCGATGTTGCCCAGCGTCGCGTAGCCCTGGATGGCGACCAGCGAGCCCGCGGACAGCGTGATGAACCCGACGATGGCGGCGGTGCCGCCGACGACGGCCATCGCGCCGGTGCCCATCCCCATCTGGGCGACCATCCGCAGCAACTCCTTCGGATACCGGCGCACGGCGAAGGGGATCTGGCCGACCGTCGACAGGGCGAACCAGATCATCTGGCCGATCTCGACGAGCAGTCGCACCGGCGCCTCCCGGTAACGCGCCCAGGGGAATCGGCTGTGCACCGGAACAGCCGTGGTGTCCTCGGGAAGTCCCGCCGCCAGGGTCATGTCAGCGTCCCGTTCCGAACCGGACGCCGATGGTGGTGAGCGCGGCGTTGACCGCGAACAGCGCGATGAAGCACAGCACCACGGTCTCGTTGACGGCGGTTCCCAGGCCCTTGGAACCGCCGCGGACGATGAGCCCGCGGTAACACCCGACCAGGCCGGCGATCAGGCCGAACGTCGCGGCCTTGACGAACGCGATCACCACCTCGGGCAGGCCGGTCAGCGCCGTCAACGTGGACAGGTACGCACCGCTCGAGACGTTCTGCAGGTACACGCTGAAGAGGTAGCCGCCCCCCAGCCCCACGGCGACAACGAGGCCGTTGAGCAGCACCGCGACGATCGTCGAGGCGACGACGCGCGGCACCACCAGGCGGTGGATCGGGTCGATGCCGAGCACCTCGAGCGCATCGATCTCCTCGCGGATGGTCCGCGCGCCGAGGTCCGCGCAGATGGCGGTCCCACCGGCGCCGGCGACCACCAGCACCGTCACGATCGGGCCGAGCTGGGTGACGGCACCGATCGCGGCACCGGCACCGGAGACGTCGGCGGCGCCGATCTCGGCCAGCAAAAGGTTGAGCGTGAAGATGAGCAGCACGGTTTCCGGGATGGACACCGCGATGGTGGGCAGCAGCGAGACCCGCATCAGGAACCAGCCGACCCAGATGAACTCACGCCATTCGAACGGCTGTTTCAGGGCCTTTCCGGTCAGCACGCACATGCGGAAGAACCCGCCGGCCACCTCCGCGCCCGGCCTGATCTTCTCGCCGAATCTGCTCGCGAGCGTGTCCGAGGTGGTCATCGGTGCGTCACATCCGCAAGTTCTGTCGCCCTCGCGAGACCGCCGGCGAACTGATCGGGAATTGAAAGAACTTCGGCTCCAGCGTATTTCGACAAGCAGCCCAGCAGCGACGGCAGCCCATGTTCGCGGCGGCGCTCGAACACGTCATCCTCCCAACCGGCGCAGTGCCGTCCACACCTGCGCCGACCTCGTCGCGACATCTGGCAACTATCGCATTAGACCGTACGGTCAGTCAACAACATGCGGGGCCGGTGCCGCCGCGCGCCGGGCCTTGATTCCGAGCGCTCCACATGACCGCGTGATCCCGTTGGAGGCGAACGATTTACGCCTTCACGTGCGAGTTGGGACGGGTTTTTGCCGCTGCGGCGGCGGTCGCCGGGTGCCCGTGCGGGTCCCGGTCGCGGTCAACCCGTCAAAGTCGTTGCCGCGGTGAGGCACTCGCGTACCACCGAGACCAAAGGGGTGGCGGGATCCGCCCACTTGCTCAGCCCGAAGCGGTCGAGCAACAGCCCGCCGAGGAATACGTCGACGAAAGCGGCGCCGACTTGTTCGGGCGTCCGCGAGTCGGCGGGATCGAACCACACCCACATCCACTCGAGCGATCCGAACAGTTGCATTGCCGCCAATTCGACGTCCACGCTTCGGAACACACCGCGGTCGATCCCCGTCCGGATCTCGTCGATCGCGAGTTTCTGCAGGCGACGTCGCAACTTCCGGACGTTTTGCATCGCCGGGTCGTCGAACAACTGGACCACCTCGCGCTGGCTTGCCACCGTCGCATCGCGGGCCGTCACCTGGAGCAACGTGGTGGCGTAAATGATCGCGGCGATGCGTTCGTGCGGGGTGGCCAATCGGCCCCAGGCCATCCGAAGCACGGCGAGCTGCCGCTCCAGATGGGTCTCTTCGAGTTCCCGCAACATCTGCGCTTTGGTACCGAAATGGTGGACGATGGTGCCCTTGGACATGCCGAGCTCGTCGGCGATGTCGCCGATATTGGTTCTCTCGTAACCACGTTCGGCGACATAGCGGACGAACGCGTCGAGGATCTCGCTGCGTCTGCCGGGCGATCTGGGCATCTTCAACCCTTCGGCGCGAACCAACCGTACGGACGGTCTATCATAACCATCGCGGCCGGGCGCTCAAGGGTGCAGCGTGCTGCAGTCCGGTGACTCAGAGGGGCCCGCGGCGCGCGCCGGGGCGCCGGTCCGGTGCGGTGACGACGTACATGTTCTCGCCGGGTCCCGGCTTCACCTCGCCGGCGGTGTAGATGGTCATGAGCTCGCTGCCGGTGCCGTCGGCCACACACACGTAGGTGTCGGTCGCCGCGTCATAGTCGAAGCTGTCCCACGCCAGCAGGAAGGCCAGGCAGTTTCCGTTCCGGTCGGTGACGACCAGCTTGTGCACACCCGATTCCTTCAACAGCTCGGTGTCCTCCTCGAATTGCGGGGGGACTTCGTTGCTGGGGACACTTAGGCTGTTTAACATATTCGACTCCCTTGGCGACGTTGCCTTGTGAGGATCATCCCCCTAAACACCGGCCCGGGCCAGGGCACTACGGCCCCTGTCAAGGGGTCGTAAGTCGCCGGGCAAACACACCGTGCCCGGATCCGGGGTCGCCCCCAGGGGTGTCCCGCGGACGTTGCTCAGCCGGTCGCGGGTGCCCGCTCCACCGGTCGCCGGCTGAGGACCTTCGGGCGCAACGCCACCAACAGCACGCCGGCGGCGAAGATCAGCGCGGTCGGCCAGGAGAAACGCCCGTCGGGGGCAAAGCCGGCCTGCGCCAGCCAATGCAGGCCGCCGGCGGCCAACAGCGCGCCGGTCAGCATCGCCGCCTCGGCCCAGCGAACGCCCAGCCGCACGCCGAACAGCGGCAGCGGCGCGGCGAAGAAGCGTCGCAGGGACCAGAGCAGAATCATCTCGAGTGCGGTCACCACGCTGAGGATGGCGATCCACTCCAGCCGGGCCAGCCACCAGGCCGCCGATCCCTCGGGCGGCTGGGGGATCAGCCCCGCGGGATAGGCCACGACCGCGACGATCACCACGGGCACCATGTGCCACAGGTAGAGGGCCATCACGTTCGTGTTGGCGGTGGCCACCACCCGCTGCACCGGACGGGGGCGCAGCACACGGTTGAGCGCCGGCGCGAGCGCCACGGCCAGACCGGCCTGCGTGCACGCGTAGGCCAGCATCGCGACGGTCGGCGGTGTCGTGTTCTCGATCTCCTGCCCCGGAACGCCGATCATGCTGACCGGGTACGGTCCCAGCCGGATCAGCAGGGCCAGCGCCACCGCCGAGCCGGCGGCCAGCGCCAGGGGCTTGCGGCCGTTCAACAGCCCGCCGTGCCAGGCGATTCCAAGCTGGTAGAGCAGTCCCCAGCACAGCAGGTAATTCAGCCAGCCGATATACGGCACGTGTCCCGCGAGCGAGACGACGTCCACGACCACGACGCCGACGGCCAGCGCCACCGGCGGCCGCAGGCCCCAGCGGCGTTGCGCCGCAATGGCAATCGGGGTCAGCGACACCACCACCACGTAGACGGCGAGAAACCACAGGTGCATGGCCACCGCCCAGCCCGCGTACTCGAGCACGGAGCCGTCGACGCCCCGGGCCTGCAGCACGACCACGACTGCCGACAGCAGCCCCACGTAGACCGCGGTCGGTCCCAGCACCCGGGCCAGGCGGTGCCGAATCCAGGCCTCGCGGGAGAACCCGTCCGAGTCGCGTCGGTGCGTCCACGACACCGCCCCGGCATAGCCGGCCACGAAGAAAAACACCGGCACCGCTTGGAAAATCCAGGTCAGCCACTGCGTCCAGGGCATGTCGAGCAGCGGATTCTCCCGGCCGAACTGGCCGTTGCGGTACGTCACGGAGCCCGCCAGCCAGTGACCCAGCACGATGAGAACCACGCCCGAAGCGCGGTAAAAGTCCACCGCGAGGTTTCGCGCCGGGGGCACGCGAGCTACGTCCTCCACGTCGGCAACGGTACCCGCCAACGGGCCTGACACCCGTCGGCGCACAATGAGCTTCGTGAAACCCGCCTCCCTCGCCGGCCTGGAAGTCGGCCGGCTCGGCCTGGGCGCGATGGGCATGTCCGTCGCCTACGCCGGCGCCGGCAGCGACGACGCCGAATCGATCCGCACCATCCATCGCGCCATCGACCTGGGCGTCACGCTGATCGACACCGCCGAGGTCTACGGCCCCTACGTCAACGAGGAACTGGTCGCCCGGGCGCTGCGCGGCCGTCGCGACCAGGTGGTGCTGGCGACCAAGTTCGGCTTGATCTCGCACACCGGCCGGCACGGCCTCGACAGCAGCCCCGCGAACATCCGCATTGCCGTGGACGGTTCGCTGCAACGGCTGGGCACCGACCGCATCGATCTCTGCTATCAGCACCGGCTCGACCGCCAGACCCCGATCGAGGACACCGTCGGCGCCCTGGCGGAGCTGGTCGCCGAGGGGAAGGTCCGGCACATCGGGCTGTCGGAAGTCGGTGTGAACACCATCCGCCGCGCCCACGCCGTGCATCCGGTCACCGCGGTGCAATCGGAATACTCGATTTGGACCAGAGACCCCGAGGACGGCGTGCTCGCGGTGCTGCGCGAGCTGGGCATCGGGTTCGTCGCCTACTCGCCGCTGGGCCGTGGTTTTCTCACCGGGGCGATTCGCTCGACCTCGGAGCTGCCCGACACCGACTACCGCAAGACCAACCCGCGGTTCGCCGACGAGAACTTCGCGCACAACCTCAAGAGCGCCGACGAGCTGCGCGAGATCAGCGCCGACCTCGGCGCCACCCCGGCCCAGGTGGCGTTGGCGTGGCTGCTGGCCAAGGGTCCGGACGTCGTGCCGATCCCGGGGACCAAGCGCGTCGCACGCCTGGAGGAGAACGTCGGGGCGGATGCCCTCGAGCTGTCGGCCGACCAACTGGCCAGGCTTGACCGGCTCACGCCGCCCGTCGGGGGCCACCACGCGGAGGCGCAACTGGCCTGGATCGACCGCTAGCCGGCTTCACGCCCGCGCCGAGGGTGCGGCCAGCTTCACGCTCGGCGCCGAGTGTGCGGCCAGCTTCACGCTCGGCGTCGACCGCTAGCCCGGCTTCACGCTCGCGGCGCCAGCGCGCCGGGCCCGTACTTTTTCTCGATCAGCCCCCACGGATCGGCGTAGGGGCCGCGACCCTCGATCCGCCGCTGCATCTGCAGCCCACACCGCAGCGTCGGTCGCAGGATCGGGCCCAGCGCGCTCAACAGGATGCGCCGGGTGCCGATGGATTCGGCGATCCAGGCCCGGCTCTGGGCCCAGGTGTGTTCCTGGAAGTCGAGGAGTTCCTGGGCCTCGGTGGTGTCGAACCAGCCGGTGAAACTCCAGCCGCGGTCGTCGGCGGGGTCGCCGGGCAGGCTGGCCGACGGGCCCAGCGCACCCAGGCCGACGGCCGTCGTCAGCTGGTCCTGAAAGTCGCTCTGCAGCAACACATATGACTCGTCTCCGCCGATGAGGAGGGTCTTGCCCGCGATCGTGGCTTCGCGGTCCACCCCGTTGGCGAAGGCCAGCGCCACGTCCCGGGCGTCGACCATGTGGATGCGGTTGTCGGCCGGTATCGAGCGCAGCAACGCCAGGTGGTCGCCGTTGATGCCGGTCTGGGTGTCGGGCGAGATGACCCCGCCCAGCCGCAGCAGGGCGTACGGCACGCCGCTGGCCCGTACCGCCTCCTCGGCCAGCACCTTGTCATGTCCGTACTGGTCGATGGGGTTGACCGGCGTGTCGGCCGTGATGCGCTCCGGGTAGCGGTACGGATTGCGCGACCCGTATACCGCGGCGCTCGATGCCATCAGGAACAGCGGCGGGCGGTCCAGCGCGGCGGCGGCCGCGAGCAGGTTTTCGGTGCCCCCAACATTGACTTTGCGGGCCAGCGCCGGATTCCGATACGACAGGGGGGAGAGGACGGCGGCGAGATGGACGATCGCCTCGGGCCGATGGGCCGCGACCACATCGCGCACGGCCTGCGCGTCGGTGAGATCGGCATAGGCCGCGATCAGCGTCCCGGGGTGGTCGCCGGCGCGCAGCTCCCGTTCCGCGGCGGCGTTGGCGTCCGAACGCAGGTCCATCGCGATCACGGTTCGCCCCCGGTCGAGCAGGATCTGCGCGCAGCGCCGGCCGATCTGGCCGAACGCGCCGGTGATCAGAACGGTGGTGACGCTCATGGCTGAGTCACCCGGCTTGCCAGCTTGGCCATCGCGTTGCGGATCCGGTCGGAGACGTAGATGGAGAACACCGGGGTGACGATATCCTCTCGCAGGCGAGTCAGCTTGGAACTCTTGATAAACCACTCGCCGGCGATGCTCTCGTAGGTCTCGTGGTAGTGGCCGAAGCCGACCAGGGTGACGCCCGGCCCGAACCGGACGACGTCCTGGAGCGCCCACACCCCGCGCGCCGTCGCCGGCGACGTGAGCTCGATTTCGGGCGCGTGGACCTGGTGCGCGGTGCGCTGCGCCGGGCGCCCGAGTGCTCTGCGGGTGAACGCGACGAAGTCGTCGGCGCCGACCATCACCGTGCCGCCGGCCTCGGACGTGTCGCTGGCGAAATCATCGGTGAACACCGATCGCCACGCCGCCCAGTCCTTGGCGTCGAGGTATCGGCAGTAGCGGGCCTTGAGCCGCTTGATCGCCTCGATGGCCACCAGTTCGGTGGCGTGAGCTGCGGTGGTCTGCTCCGTCATTGCGGCTCAATTCAGGTAGGTCGGCGAATTCCCGGGACACGCCTAGCGTGACACTTCTCGTCGGAAGTGTAAGCCGGTTCCCTCCGGCGACCCGCCGTGGTCAGCTGCGTATGCTCGACACGCACGCCCACAGGTGAGGACGGTCATGGCCAAGCCGGACACAGAGCAGGCGGGGGAGTCTCCGTCGCGGCTGATCGACGCGGGGATCAAGCCCGACCCCGCGAAGCTGTTCACCCCCGGCCTCGACGGCCATGGCGTCAAGGCACTCATCCGCCCGGCGGTGCGGCTCGACACATCGGCGTCGGGGCGACGGTCCCGGTGACCGGCAGGCCTCGCGACATCCGCGAGCTGGCGGGCGACGCCGACGCATACCGCGACGAGCTGTTTCGCCGCTGGACCGGTCTGCTCAGCTACCGCTACATCGGCCGTAGGCACTCGTCGATGGACCTCGGCGACGTCGACGACACCGTCGTCATCCGCCGCGACATGCGCAACGAAGTGGGCGGAATCATGGTGGCGCCGTTGGCGATCGCGTCGCCCGAGGGGTGTCAGACCGACATGGTCGCGGTGCCCAATCCGGTGATCGCCTCGGTGCAGATCGTCGACCCGGGTTACGACGTCCGACGGATCGCGATCGTCGACTCCGGCATCGTGCACCAGGGGCGGACCATGGGTTACGGGCGTTGCAAGATCGTGGACGCCGACAATCCCGAGCGGGTCATCGCCTTCAACGAGGGGCAGGGAGCGGTCATCGGCACTCCGCCCGACGGCCTGGACCGGATGGACGTGTCCGGAACGGAGCTCACGATCGAGGACTCGCCCGACCTGCCCCCGCTGTGGGAAGCCTTCGGGGCCCGCCTGCGCGGCGACGGCCACTGGGTGCTGCCGGAGCTGAGCGCCGAATTGGCTTCTCCGGACGCGGCTTTGCACATCGGACCACAACACGTGGTGCTCGAGACGGCGGCGATCGACCTCGCCGCCGGCGCCGCCGGAACGCGCAAGCTCCAGGTCGTCAGCTGGCACGTCATGTTCATGTCGCGCGGAAAGGTGGGCCCCTTCCGCGTGGAGGGCACCGCGCATGCCGGCGGCGCCGGACGCGTCGGTGTTCGCATGCTCCTGCACGACGAGGGCAACGCCGATAAGGCCGTCACCTCGGCGGCGGCGGTTTTCGACATCGTTGGTTGAGGACTGAGCCGCGCGCTCGACAAGCGCAAGTGAACGGCGCGCTTACTTCCATGGACCTGATGGTGTACGGCCGCCGAGCGCGGAATTAAATCTTGCAGAACCGAACCGCCCAGGCCGCCGTTGAGCTCCGGGTTTCGAAACTCGCTCTGGGCGCGCGTGATTGAGCCCCCACGCCTTGCCGAGCGAAAATTACTGACAGTGGATATTATCCACGTAAGAAACCGTCCGACATGGTCAGCCTCGAGAAGGTCGGGGGGATCGGGCGCATTGAACCTGGGGGAGAAATGACGACGAAACGCGTAACGAGGGTCGCGACGATCGCGGGCCCGGTCGGGGCGTTGCTGGCGGCCCTGCTGATTCCGGCGGGCGTCGCGCATGCCGACCAAACCGACCAGGACTTCACCACCTTCCTGCAGTCGCACGGCGTCAGCCTGGGAAGCCCGGCGATGACGCTGAAGGCCGCGCACGCGATGTGCCAAGACCTCGACGCCGGTTACACCGAAAAGGACGAGGTGGACCAGCTGACGGGCGCGGACCGAATGAACCAGCCGCAGGCCCAGATGTTCGTCGGCGCCGCCACGGCGGATTACTGCCCGGAACACCACCCCGCGAGCAAGCCGAAGGGTAAGTAACGGGCTCTGGTCATACATCCGCCCCCGTCTGTATGGTGCTAGTCACCTACGGACGGGAGAGACGCGGTGGCGGAACGGTTGGCGGGCAAGGTCGCACTGGTCAGCGGCGGCGCCCGCGGAATGGGTGCCTCCCACGTGCGGGCGCTGGTGGCCGAGGGCGCCAAGGTGGTCTTCGGGGACATCCTCGACGACGAGGGCAAGGCGGTCGCCGCCGAGGTCGGCGACTCCGTCCGCTACCTGCACCTCGACGTCACGAAACCCGAGGACTGGGACGCCGCGGTGGCCACCGCGCTTCGGGAGTTCGGCGGGGTCGACGTCCTGGTGAACAATGCGGGCATCATCAACATCGGCACCATCGAGGATTACGCGCTCTCCGAGTGGCAACGGATTCTCGACATCAACCTGACGGGCGTGTTCCTCGGCATCCGCGCGGTGGTGAAGCCGATGAAAGAAGCGGGCCGCGGGTCCATCATCAACATCTCCTCGATCGAGGGGATGGCCGGCACCATCGCCTGCCACGGCTACACCGCAAGCAAATTCGCGGTGCGCGGGTTGACGAAGTCGGTGGCATTGGAGCTCGGGCCGAGCGGAATCCGGGTGAACTCGATCCACCCCGGGCTGATCAGGACGCCGATGACCGATTGGGTGCCCGAGGACATCTTCCAGACCGCGCTCGGCCGGATCGCCGAGCCGCAGGAGGTCTCGAACCTCGTGGTGTACCTGGCCAGCGACGAGGCGAGCTATTCGACCGGATCGGAATTCGTGGTGGACGGTGGCACGACCGCCGGGCTGGGGCACAAGGACTTCTCCGCTGTCGAAACCGGCGCCCAACCCGACTGGGTCACGTAGCCGGTCACCCGCGGCATCGACACTGCGCTCAGGGCTCGACAAGGCGCCACCCGCACACCGTGAGCGCAGGCTCGAGGCCGTGAGTGCAGGCTCGGCGACCCGCTAGCGCACCGCCGCAGCCGTCTGGGGCGCGGGCGTGTCCGTGTTCGGCGGGGGGTTTGGCGAGGGCCAGGGCGACGGCACCGGCCGCTGCCGCACGCGTTGCGGCCACCAGAACCACTTGCCCAGCAGCGCGGCGATCGACGGCGTCATCAGCGACCGCACGATGAGCGTGTCGAAGAGCAGGCCCAGCCCGATCGTCGTCCCGACCTGGCCGATCACGGTCAGCTCGCTGACCGCCATCGTCATCATCGTGAACGCGAACACCAGTCCCGCCGAGGTGACCACCGAGCCGGTGCCGCCCATCGAGCGGATGATCCCGGTGTTCAGGCCGGCGTGGATCTCCTCCTTGAACCGGGCCACCAGCAGCAGGTTGTAGTCGGCGCCGACGGCCAAGAGGATGATGACCGACATCGCCAGGACCATCCAGTGCAACTCGATGCCGATGAGGTGCTGCCAGATCAGCACCGAGAGCCCGAACGACGCCCCCAGCGAGAGCAGGACGGTGCCGACGATCACCGCCGAGGCCACCACACCCCGGGTGATCATCAGCATGATGATGAAAATCAGGCAGAGCGAGGAGATTCCGGCGATCAGCAAGTCATAGGTGTTGCCGTCGCTGAGGTCTTTGTAGATCGACGCCGTGCCGGCGAGGTAGATCTTCGAGCCTTCCAGTGGCGTGCCCTTGAGCGCCTCGTAGGCGGCCTTCTTGATCGCGCCGATGTGCGAAATTCCTTCCTGCGACATCGGATCGCCGTCGTGGCTGATGATGAAGCGCACGGCGTGACCGTCGGGGGAGATGAAGTTCTTCATGCCCCGCTTGAACTCGGCGTTGTTGAAGGTCTCCGGCGGCAGGTAGAACGAGTCGTCGTTCTTAGATGCGTCGAACGCCTTGCCCATGGCGTTGGAGTTCTTCTGCGCCTCGTTCTGCTGATCCTGCAGACCCTTCTGGGTCGAATACATGGTCAGCATCGTGGTTTTCATGGCCTTCATGTTGTCGATCATCGACGGCATGAGTGCGACCATCTGGGGCATCAGGGTGTCGAGATGATCCATGACGGGAAGCAGGCTTTGGATGTCATCGGTCATCGTGTCGATGCCGTCGAGCGCGTCGAACACCGAGCGCAGCGACCAGCACACCGGGATGTCGAAGCAGTGCTTCTCCCAGTAGAAGTAGCTGCGGATGGGCCGAAAGAAGTCCTCGAAATCGGCCATGTGCTGGCGCAATTCGTTGATGTCCATGGTCATGTCGTGCATTTTTCCAACCATGACGTGCATGTCGGCGGCCATCTGCGTGGTGATGCTCTGCATCTTGGTCATGCTGTCGATGGTCGTCTGCATCATGTCGGCCTGGTGCAGCATGTCGGCCATCTGGTCTTCCTGGTACTTCTGGTTCATCTGCTGGGTGACGCCCTGCATGCTGATCTGGAACGGGATCGAGGTGTGCTCGATCGGCGTGCCCTCCGGCCGCGTGATGGCCTGCACCCGGGCGATCCCCGGCACCCGGAACACCGCTTTGGCGATCTTGTCGATCACCAGGAAGTCCGCCGAATTCCGCAGATCGTGGTCGCTTTCGATCATCAGCACTTCGGGGTTCATCCGCGCCTGGGAGAAGTGCCGGTCCGCGGCCGCGTAGCCCTCGTTGGCGGGCAGGTCCGCGGGCAGGTAGTTGCGGTCGTTGTAGTTGGTGCGGTAACCGGGCAGGGTGAGCAGCCCCACCAGCGCCACTCCGATCGTCATGACCAGGATCGGGCCGGGCCACCGGACGACCACCGCGCCGACCTTGCGCCACCCGCGGATCCGTTGCGTGCGCTTGGGTTCCAGTGTCTTACCGAAGCGGGTGACCACCGCGATGACGGCGGCGCCGAGGGTCAACGCCGCAGCGACGACGACCACCATGCCGATCGCCAGCGGGATGCCCAGTGTCTGGAAGTAGGGCAGGTTGGTGAAGTGCAGGCAGAAGGTCGCGCCGGCAATGGTCAGCCCGGATCCGAGCACGACGTGCGCGGTGCCCCGGTACATCGTGTAGTAGGCGTCTTCCCGGGACTCGCCGTTGGCCCTGGCCTCCTGATATCGGCCTATCAAGAAAATCGCGTAGTCGGTGGCGGCCGCGATCGCCAAGGTGACCAGGAGACTGGTGGCAAACGTCGACAGACCGATGAGCTTGTAGTAGCCCAGAAACGCGACCGTTCCGCGCGCGGCCGCCAGCTCGAACACCACCATCACCAGGGTGAGCAACACCGTGATGACCGACCGATAGACCAGCAGCAGCATGGCGATGATCACGGTGAACGTGCACATGGTGATGACTTGCAGGCTGCGGTCGCCGGCCTCGTGCTGATCGGCTGACAGCGCGGCGGGGCCGGTGACATAAGCCTTCACCCCGTGGGGCGGGGGCACGCTCTTGACGATGCTCTGAACGGCCTCGACCGACTCGTTGGCCAGGGCTTCGCCCTGGTTGCCCGCCAGATAGACCTGGACGTAGGCGGCCTTACCGTCGTTGCTCTGCGCGCCCGCCCCGGTGAGCGGATCGCTCCACATGTCCTGGACGTGCTCGACGTGCTTGGTGTCGGCGTCGAGTTTCTTGACGATCTGGTCGTAGTAGGCGTGCGCGTCGGCGCCCAGGGGATTTTGGCCCTCGAGCACGATCATCACCGAGCTGTTGGACTTGTACTCGTTGAACACCGCGCCCATGCGCTTAGTCGCGACCACCGATTGGGCGTCGTCGGGCGCCATCGAGACCGAGCGCATCTTGCCGACCTCGTCCAGCTGCGGGACGACGACGTTGAGCACGGCGATGAGCGCGATCCACCCCAGGATGATCGGCAGCGCGAACTTCCGGATGAAGCGCGGAATCGGCGCCCGGGCCGGGCTTTCGGCCGGGGCACCGGCGTCCGCCCGGGTGTCGTCGAGGTGTCTGCTCATGCGGATTTCACCAGGCAGAATGTGAGGGCATGCACGCCGTTGATGATGTTCTCGTCCTTGACTTCGTCATCGATGGTGATGCGGCAACCGAGGCGGTCACCGTCGCTTTGTGCGGAGATGTTGGGGAAGACCGACGGCGCGGTGGTGCTCAGAACCAGCGTCCACGGCAGCGGGGCACCGTCGACGCGTTTCGGGTCCGCGGACAGGTCCAAGTAGTTCACATTGGCGCGGTCGGCGGAGCCGAAGACCTCGTACTTGACGACCTTGGGTTTGAACGGCTTGGAATCGTCGAGCCGAGGGCTCGTCATGACGCCGGTGTCGTGGGCGGCAAAGAAGGACTTGACCCGAACCACCGCGAAGCCGCCAACCGCCACGACCACCACGATCAGCAGCGGTAACCAGGCGTTGCGCACGAGTCTCGAGATCATCTGCACCTACGTGATTCCCTTCCCCATCAGCGCGCCGTGATGTGCTCAGCGTCGGTACTGGCCTGCGGTAACCGCTCATCGGCAGGAAGGCGCCGATTACCTTGAACTGCAACGGGATTCGATGGTCTGGAGCAGGCCACGGCTGACCTGGCGCGCCCCGCGTTCGCCCCCGGTGCCGGAACCTACTTTCGCGACTTCCGGGTCGTCTCGGGAGCCGCCTGCTGAGCATAGTACATAATGTGCAGACCTTGCACGTCATGCAACAATTGGGCTCGGTGTTTCACGTCACTTTGTGAAGATGCTGTTCACCAGCGCGGCGGCGCGCTCGACATAGGGCATGGGCGTGTCCTCGCCGGCGTCGGGTTCACCGCCCGACCAGCGCTCGATGCCCGAACGCACCGCCGTCAGGGCCAGCGCGGCGATGAGGGCAGGTATCTCGTCGTCGGGCCGCATGCCCTGCCGGCGCGCGACGACGTCGGTCAAGTGATTCTGGAACCTCTCCAGTTCGGCGAGAAAAGCAGCCAACACGGCCGGGGACGTCTTGGCGAGTTGCAGCATGCCCGCGGCCTGTTCCCGCTTGGGGGGAACGTCGCGCAGATGGTGCGCCGCCAGCGTGATCAGCTCGGCGAGCACCACCGAATAGGGGACCGGTCCGGCGGCGACGAATTCCTCGACCAGCTCCGGGGGGATGTCCGAGGGTCCGTACGCGATCGCGGACTCTTTGTTGGGGAAGTAGTTGAAGAAGGTGCGGGTCGACACCCCGGCCTCGACGCAGATCTCCTCGATGGTCACCTTGTCGAATCCGCGCTGCAGCGCCAGGCGCACCGCGGTGTCGCGGATGTCCGCGCTCGTCTGGCGGCGACGACGCTCGCGCAGACCCACCGGGTTGGACGACATAACACGCATGGCACCTATAGTTGCACGTTCTGCACACTTTGCAGTCCTAAGGCGCCCGATTCGTTGCCTGCAATCGGGTGCGGCCGGCAATCAGGCCGGGCTCACGCCGAGGGCTGCGCGCAGGTGAACGCACTGACTGGCGAAGAACTTCACCGAGACCGGCGCCTTCTCCGCGATTTGGTCGAACGCGTGGAAGGCGCCCGGTGCGATCTCCTCGTGGACGGCAACGCCGGCCTCCCGGAGCCGGTTCGCGTAGTCGACGCACTCCCGGTAGAACAGGTCCAGCGTCCCGACGCCGATCCAGGCCGGCGCCAAGCCCGACAGGTCTGTGCGGCGCGCCGGCGCGGCCTCCGCGGGATCCGCCCCGTTGAGGTACCACCGCCACGCGCGCTGGTTGTCGGTCTCGGTCCACATGATCCGCTTGCGGCCGTCGGGATCGGCGCCCGTGCGGTCGTCGAGCATGGGGTAGACGAGCATCTGGAACGCCAGGTCGATCTCGTTGCGGTCGTGGGCCCGCTGGGCCACCGCGGCGGCGAAGTGGCCACCGGCGCTGGCCCCGCCGACCGCGACGCGAGCCGGGTCCACCCACGGTTGACCCGCCAGCCATCGCAGGGCCGCGTAGCAGTCTTCGACGGGAGTGGGGTAGGGGTGCTCCGGGGCCAGCCGGTGTTCGACGGCCGCCACCGCCACGCCGGTGCGGCGCGAGAGCCTGCGGAGAAACTTGTCGTCCTGGGCGGCGTGGCCCATGATCGTGCCGCCGCCATGGATCCACAGCATCGCGGGCGCCCGCGCGGGCAGTCCGGGTGGGCGGTGCAGGCGGACGGTGACGTGCTCGTTGACGTCGGCCGTCGGCAGGTTGCGGATGCGGCCGGCGTTGCCCATCGCGTTCATAATCGCGCGCTGAACCCGGTAGCCCCGTTGGAGCGCGTTTCCCCGCGGCAGGAATCGGGCCACCTTGCGCAGCTGGGGGTCGACGGCCTTGCTCGACGTGAAAGCGTTGTGGGGCAAGGGGTTCGCCATCGTCTGCTTTCTGGTCCCGGCGCCGGCGGCATGCTGACCATACCTCACCCCGATGATGTCTCCGGCCGAGGCGAAGCGGACCGATTGGATGCCGCCGCCATGGGGTATCCGGTCGCGTGTCTTCAGCCCTGACCAAGATCATCAGCGTCGTGGACCCGCGTACCGGCGAGGTCGCAAGCCAAGTGCCGATCACCGACCCCGCCGACTGTGACACGGCGATCGGGCGTGCGGCCGACGCCGCCGAATCATGGGCTCGGCCGCGGCCGATGTCCGCGCCGCCGCCGACGAACTCGCCGAGATCAACGAGCGCGAGACCGGCAGGCTGCGCGGCGACGCGCGCGGCGGCGTGGACGCCGGGGTCGAGACGCTCGTGCGGTACGCCCAGCTGGGGCCGCTGCACCGGGGGCGCAGCCTGCAAGGCGATTGGTCGGCGACCGATCTGATGGTTCCGCAGCCCCGGGGTCTGG
The DNA here is from genome assembly GCF_001053185.1 of Mycobacterium bohemicum DSM 44277. Classification (GTDB taxonomy): domain Bacteria; phylum Actinomycetota; class Actinomycetes; order Mycobacteriales; family Mycobacteriaceae; genus Mycobacterium; species Mycobacterium bohemicum. Next base: position 552,976 of record NZ_CSTD01000001.1, read on the forward strand.
TGGCGGTGCTGACGCCGTGGAACGACCCGTTGGCGGTGGCCGCCGGGCTGCTCGGTGCGGCGCTGGTCAGCGGGAACACCGTCGTGCACAAGCCCAGCGAGCGGTGCCCGCAGACGGGCCGGCGGTTCGCCGAGCTGCTGGCGGCCCGCCTGCCCGCGGGGGTGCTCGAGATCGTCGACGGCGACGAAACGGTCGGCGCTCAGCTGGCCGAGGCGGAGCGGGTCGACGTCGTCGCGCACGTCGGCCGCAGCGAGGCCGGCCGGGCGATCGCGCAAGCCTGCGCCCAACGCGGTGCGAAGGCGCTGCTGCAAAACGGCGGCAACGACGCCCTGATCGTCGACGACAACGTGGACCCGGAATGGGCCGCCGCCCAGGCTGCGCTGGGTGCTTTCGCCAACGCGGGTCAGATCTGCGCGTCGGTGGAACGGGTGTACGTGCCGCAATCGATCGCCGACGTGTTCGTCCACGCTTTGGTGAACGAGGCGGCGACGTGGGCCGATCGCATCGGTCCCCTGGTCGACGAGCCGCACCGCGAGCACGTTCATTCCCACGTCCAGGACGCGACGCGACGTGGCGCAGGTGTCTTGATCGGCGGTGAGCCGCGAGAGGGCCCGGGTTCCTTCTATCCGCCGACCGTGCTGACGGACTGCTCGGCGGACATGCTGGTGATGTGCGAGGAGACGTTTGGCCCCATCGCGCCGGTGCGAATGGTGCCCGACTTCTCCGCCGCGCTCGTCGAGGCGTCCTACGACCGCTACGGCCTGGCCGCCACCGTGCTGACCGGGGACATGGCCAACGCGCAGGAGGCGTGGCGGCGCCTCCCGGTCGGCACGGTGAAGATCAACGATGTGTTCGGCGGTGCGCCGGGCGGAGCGTCCCAACCGCGCCGGGCCAGCGGAACCGGCTTCGGCTTCGGGCCCGAACTCCTCGACGAGATGACCGCCATGAAGGTGGTGCACTGGTCCCCGCCGGTGATCGAGCGGGTTTAGTTACGCTTGGCGGTCGACAACCGGAAGTGCCCGTCCCGGGCCGCGGCTGGCAGGTGGAACTGATGGGATCGGCGTGGCGCCGACGCGTCGATGCGGCGGAGTGGGATGCGGTCGCCGCCGAGTTGAACGACGTAGGTGGTGCGCTGCTGCCGCGACTCATGACGCCCACCGAATGCGCGGCGGTGCGCGATCTCTACGGCGACGACAGCCTCTTCCGGGCGACCATCGACATGGGGCGCCATCGCTACGGGCGGGGGGAGTACCGCTACTTCAAATGCCCGTACCCGAAACCCATCGACGAGCTGAAACACGCGCTGTATCCGCGGTTGCTGCCGATCGCGCGCGACTGGTGGGCGAAGCTGCGGCGCGACGCCCCCTGGCCCGACGAACTCGATGACTGGCTGCAGACGTGCCATCGCGCCGGGCAAACCAAGCCCACCGCCCTCATGCTCAGGTACGGTGCGGGCGATTGGAATGCGTTGCACCGAGACCTCTACGGGGAGTTGGTCTTTCCGCTGCAGGTCGTCATCAATCTGGACCGACCGGGCGTGACGCACACCGGTGGGGAGTTTCTCCTCGTCGAGCAGCGGGCGCGGGCCCAGTCGCGCGGCACGGTGATCTCGCTGCCGCAAGGGCACGGCTACGTGTTCACCACCAGGGAACGGCCGGTGCGCTCCACGCGGGGATGGTCAGTCGCCCCCGTGCGGCACGGGGTGTCGGTCGTGCGCTCCGGCGAGCGCTACACCCTCGGCCTGATCTTTCACGACGCCGCCTGAACCGATGGTGGGGCGCCGGTGTGATGCCGGCGTCGTGGCTCGCTGCGGTACCGCGAGGGCGCGCCGTCGATCCCGCAGAGCCGCCACACGAGCCGCGCCACCGGATTCATCAGTCCGGTGCTGTGGGCCAGCATCCGCATGTCGGCGAACATGTCGCGCAGCCACTCCCGTGAGTCCGCGGACCCAAAGAACAACTCCCGCCTGACCTCGTCGGGGATATCGAACTCCTGCCAGAACGCTTTCGGGGGGACCACGATGGCCTCGCACAGCAGTCGCATGATGAGCGGGCAGTACAGCGCGATCCAAAATCGCCGCGTCCGGGACAGCATCGGCAGCCGCCTGCGCAGGAACTCGTAGGCAAACGAGATGTGCCGGGCCTCCTCGGCGATGTGGATCGCTATCACCCGCTCCATCACCGGGTGCAGCGACTTGCCTTCGCGCAGGATGCTTTTTTGCGTGTGGTCCAGCGGTTCCTCGCCGGCGAGCACGCCGATGAAAAACGCGACCGGCAACGGCCCGGCCACCAGCGGAACCAGCGGCGACAGCCAGCGCAGCATTCGCGGCATCCCCGGAACGTCGGCCCCCACGCGGTTGACCATTTCCTGAAGCATCAGCGTGTGGTTGCACTCCTCCACCGCTTCGTGCAGGCAGTAGCGGTATTCCGGCGAGCCGTTGGGCAACCAGAACGTGTAATTCATCAGTCCGCGGATGAGCACCGACTCGAAGTGAGTCCCCACCTTGGCGACGTTCGCCTGCCGCCACATGCCGATCTTGATCTGGCGTTCGGCCGACTGGGCCCGATACCAGGGATGGCGGCCGAGCGGGTCGCTCGCCGGGAGGGTCCACCGCGGATCGCCTTCGGTGACCGCGAATTCCGCTGATTCCCATGGAATATCGGTGTACGGGTTGAAGTTCCTTCGCACCGACCCTTCGGACAGGGTGGTGAGCGCGTTCACGTAGTCGGTGTCGTCGCCCGGGTCCTTTTCGCGTCGCCTCCGCCGGACCGTCGCCGTCCAACCCATTCGAATAATTCCCCTACGCTGTCCGGGTCCGATGTCGTTGGGCTGATTGTCGAGCGGACACCCGGCTGCCCCACCACTTCGAAGCATAATCGAGGGGGAGCCCGAGTTCTCGTTGGAGTGGCGTTGCGCGGACGCCGAAATCGCATCAGGCCCGTCCGCGGGCGCTGCGGCTACCCCGAAGGGACGAATGGCCCTAGGCGCGCGAGCGGCACCGCTCCTAGCTTGTTTTGTGTGGGGCCAGATTGTTGCGGCGCCATGACGAGTCAGGAGGACACAATGACCGGCGACCACGGGGTGGGCAAACCATGACGGCTCCCTACGGCGAATACAGCGTGGATGACGACAACCAACTGCAGCCGGAGGACACCCTCATCGATCGGGGCATCGACGACATCCTCGACGAGGGGTACTCGCCGCCCGAGCGGCCCTATGGCAGCCGCGCTTTCGCGTTGTCGGAAAGCATGGATCAGCTTCTTGCCGAAGAGGAGCCGGATCCGGCGGCGCGCATCAATGTGGTGCTCGACGAGGCCGAGATGCAGCTCTCCGACGACTGGGAGCGGGAAGCCGAATTCCCCCAGCGGCGTGAGGTCGGCAGCGTGCGCGCAGGGCGACTTGTGGCTCCCGACCTAGGGTTTGGAGAGGACGGCGAGTCGGACTTGATCGCCGAGGACGTCGGGATCAGCGGCGGCGCGGCGTCGGCCGAGGAGGCCGCGATTCACATCATCGAAGAGGAAGACTGACTGCGGGCCTGACGCGGCGGTTCACGACCGCTTGTGCGGCGAACCCCCGGTCTGGGCCTCGGGGCGGTCGGAAAACCTCGGGTTCTCTACCGGTTTGGCAGAGGCTTCGCTGGGCGCGACGTGTTCCGGGACTTCCGGGTGAGAAAACAGGTTCGAGCTATCCATGTGGTGTCCTTACAAGACAAAGGGGTCGGCCGCTTCGCACTGTGACGAAGCAAATCGCGCTGATCTCCTGCGTATGCATTGACGGGTGATCGCCAGAACGCGGGCCGCCCTCAACTGTACAGGTCGTGGGCTACGGGTGTACATCGGCGGGTCGGGACCGCAGATCCGCCTTCCTGCTATGCTGTTCACAACGCTCGCTGTCAGGTTGACGGCAAGCACGTCGTGAAACGCTTCTTCTTCCGACCGGCGTCCGCCCATAACCAGAGGTAGACGTACTGAATCCGGCGTTGTTCGTATCGCGGCGATCGATATTGCCTCCCGGCAATCTCGCCACCCTGCGATGACCGAACGCGCGCATCTCGCCGCCAACTCGGCATCGCACTGCTGAAAGACATCAAGTGACTACTGGCAAGACTTTTGCCGATCTCGGCGTGCGCGCATCACTCATCGAAGTGCTCGCGGCTCGCGGGATCACCGATCCGTTTCCCATCCAAATCGAAACCCTTCCCGACACGCTCGCCGGCCGCGACATCCTCGGCCGTGGCAAGACCGGCAGCGGTAAGACGCTCGCCTTCGCGCTTCCCATGGTCAGCCGACTGGCCGGGCAACCCCGGCGACCGTCGCGACCCTCGGGCCTGGTGCTTGCGCCCACCCGGGAGCTCGCGAGCCAGATCACGGCGACGCTGGAACCGTTGGCGGCCGTCGTCGGCCTGCGCGTGACGACGATCTTCGGCGGTGTGCCGCAGGGCAGGCAGGTGGCGGCGCTGAAGTCCGGCGTCGACATCGTCGTGGCCTGCCCCGGCCGGCTCGAAGACCTCATGAAGCAGCGGCTGATCACCCTCGACTCGATCCAGATCACGGTGATCGACGAGGCCGACCACATGGCCGACCTCGGCTTCCTTCCCGGCGTGACCCGGATCCTGGCGGCGACCCCGAGCGGCGGCCAGCGGTTGCTGTTCTCCGCAACCCTGGACAACGGTGTCGACAAGCTCGTCGATCGATTCCTGCGCAGCCCCGTGCTGCACTCGGTCGACGGCTCGGACTCGCCGGTGGCCGAGATGACCCACCACGTGTTCCACGTCTCCGGCGCGCAGGCCAAGAAGGAACTGGTCCACCGCCTCGCCTCGGGGTCCGGTCGCCGAATCCTGTTCATGCGCACCAAACATCAGGCGCGCAAACTCGCGCGCCAGCTCACCGAATCAGGCGTGCCCGCAGTTGACTTGCACGGCAACCTTTCTCAGCCCGCACGCGACCGAAACCTCGCCGCGTTCAGCGCGGGGGAGGCGAAGGTATTGGTGGCCACCGACATCGCCGCTCGCGGTGTGCATGTCGATGGCATCGAATTGGTGGTCCACATCGATCCGCCCACCGAGCACAAGGCGTATCTACATCGGTCCGGACGGACGGCGCGGGCCGGGAACTCCGGCGACGTCGTGACCGTCGTGCTGCCCGAGCAGCGCAAGGACACTCATGCGCTGATGCGCCGCGCGGGTATTCGCGTCACCCCGCAGGAGGTCAATGTCGATTCGCCGGCCGTGCACGCCGTCGCCGGTGAGATTGCGCCGCACCGGGCTCCGGAACCAAAAAAGGTGGTTCCGCCGCCTCCGACGCACCAGCCTCGCCGCTCGGGTTCCGCCGGGCGCCGGCGGGCGCGTCGTCCCGCGCGTGCGCGGCAGCAATTGTCGTAGCCGATAACCGTTTCCATCGGAATCGGCCGGCTCGTGATAGTTTGATCGTCTGGATGTTGTAGGTACATCCATATTGAAATGAGAGAAGAAAGTAATGGCACAGGGAACTGTGAAGTGGTTCAACGGTGACAAGGGCTTCGGCTTCATCACCCCGGACGAAGGTTCGAAGGACCTCTTCGTGCACTACTCCGAGATCCAAGGATCCGGCTACCGCTCACTCGAGGAGAACCAGCGCGTTCAGTTCGAGGTCGAGCAAGGAGCCAAGGGACCCCAGGCTGTAGGAGTCACTGCCGTCTAAGACATCACATACCTGACAGTGGGCTGGTGCGATAGTTGCACCGGCCCACTGCTCTTTATGGCCCCGATCGGCGACTGAGACAATGCGTGCGTGGCGGAACAGAGCATCTGGATGCAGAAGGTGGCGGCCGATCCGGGGCATTCGCATTGGTACATCGAGCGTTTCCGCTCCAAGGCGCGCGCCGGTGAGGATCTGGCCGGTGAGGCTCGCCTGGTAGACGCGATGGCGCCGCGGGGCGCCCGCATCCTCGATGCCGGGTGCGGCCCCGGCCGGGTGGGCGGATACCTGGCCGCGGCAGGTCACCGGGTGGTCGGCGTCGACGTCGACCCGGCGCTCATCGAGGCGGCGGAGCAGGATCATCCCGGGCCGCGATGGCTCGTGGGTGATCTCGCCGAACTCGACCTGCCGGCGCGGGGCATCGACGAGCCGTTCGACGTGATCGTCATGGCCGGCAACGTCATGACCTTTCTTGCGCCGAGCACCCGCACACAGGTGCTGAGCCGCCTGCGAACCCATCTCGGGAGCGACGGCCGCGCGGTAATCGGCTTCGGCGCCGGGCGCGGATATGGTTTTTCGCAATTCCTCGACGACGCGGCGACCGCCGGCTTGCGACCCGACCTGCTGCTGTCGACGTGGGACCTGCGACCCTTCACCGACGACTCGGACTTTCTCGTCGCGGTCTTTCGGCGGGCGTAGATTCGGCTGCCCGGCAAGGCAATTACGTCACTGTGACGATTAGGGGTCGGCGGGTGACTCCGGGGAAGGCCCCGACCTGACGCGCCCGCGGCAGGCCTCGTTGCGCGAGTGTGCATCTGACGACGGGTCGGCGGGTTGTCGGCAGGCGTTGTGGCGGAGTGTGAGCTCGGGCTGGTGGGGCCGGTTTCGTCACTGTGACGAATGCCTGGGTGAAGCGCGGGTCCGGGGAGGCCGCGGGCGGCTGGCCCAAAGTGCTTCCGTCGGCCTCAAGCGTGACGCCGCCCTGGTCGGCCGTTTCAGTGAGTGCGCATCTGGGCGACGGCTTTTACCGCGTGTCGCGTCGCAGCATTCACAGTGGAGCGGTGCGAGGGGTCGAAGCAGCTGGTCACCGGGCGTCCGGGCGTTATCCGCAGGTCATGCATTTACCGATAAGCAACATTATGTCAAGTTAAGCAACGCTGCACTTGGCGATCAACCAGACGTTGGCGCTCAAGACCGATGTTCCCGAGGCGTCGGCTATGGTGAGTGGCGTAAATCAGGGTCGCCATGCAGGCGTCGTGGGACCGGTGGCGCATTGAAGGCCGGATGTGTGAGTTCGAGCGTGCGTTGAACGCTGTTGAGTCGGTTGTGGTGTCCGGGAGTGAGCTTGCGCGCGCCGGGTTGCCCTACGGCGGAAGGGGCGTGCGCGGGAGCGGCTGTAGCTGTTGGACGAGTTCGACTGATAGATCACCTCTCACCGATCGGTGACAAGTTGCTGCCTGATTTCTTGACAGAGGATCGCAGCGAGCTTTGGGACGCGCTGCGCAAGCGCGGGCCGGTCGTGTTTATCGAGGACAGCGTGTTTATGAATGGCTATTGCCTCACACGGGCCGATGACGTGCTCGCAGCGCTGCGTAACCCGGAAGTGTTTTCGCTCAACCCCGTTTTGGATCGGCCGGACCATGCGCGTTGGCGCGCGATCTTGCAGCCGTTGTTGAATTCCCGCGCGGTGAAACAGATGCAACCCGCGTTGCAAGATCAGTCCGCGGCGGTGGTCGAAGCGCTCGCCCCGCGGGGTAGTTGTGAGGTGATCGCCGATGTCGCCGAGCCATTCGCGGCCCAGGTTCTTCTCACAGTGTTGGGGTTGCCGCCGCAGGACGGGGATAGGTTGCTGCGCTGGGAGAAGGCGCTTTGGGCGATCCAGCGGGCGCCTCTGGCCGCGGTCAACGGTGTCCGTTTCGAGGAGTGGGTGCAAAAATTTGAGATGCTCGCCTATTTGGCGGAGGCTTTCGCGCAGCGCCGCGCCAGCCCTGATATTGCGGGTGTTATGTCCCAGTTGGTTGCCGGTGACGATGGGTTCGACGAAGCTGACGCGTGCGCGGTAGTTGAGATGCTGATTGCTGCGGGCATTACGCCGTTTAGGAGCGCGGTGGGTTTCGTGTTTCTCGACCTTGCCCGCGACCCGCGGCTATGCGCTTCACTCCGCAAAAACCCCGCAGGGATTGAGGGATTCGTCGAAGACGTGCTGCGCCGCGAGCCGCCGGCCCCGGTGATTATCCGCAGGGCCGCTCAGAACGTCACCGTGGCGGGTGTCGAGATACCGGCAGGGGCCCGAGTCGTGCTCTGCGTAGGGGCGGCCATCCAAGAAGACATGGCGGACGGCCACGGGTCGCGGGCGGACTACTGGGCGTTCGGCGGGGGCCCGCACCGCTGTGTGGCCGTCAGTCTGGCGAAAACAGCGCTGACTGTGTTGGTCAGCGAATGGTTGCGCGCTATCCCCGCGTTCGGGTTAGCTGCTGAGTCCGTGCCGCCGGTTATCCTCGAGGAGGCGGTACGGCTGTCGAGTTTGCCGCTGCGCTGGCATTGAGTCAGACCCCGGGCGGGTGATTGCCGTGGATGCCGCGCTGGTCGCCAGTTTCAGCTCAGCACCGCGCGACACACAGTCCAGTTGCGACCGCCGCGCCCGCGGTAAGCGCGGCAGTAGCCGGCCGTGATGAAGCCTTCCGTCTCGCCGCGCCGCTCCCCTGCCGGAGACGCGCGCTCGCGCAGAACACCACGCGTCCCCTTCTGGCCACACGTTTCACGATCGTGAATTCAGGCTGCCGTTCGTTGTGGAGTCCACACAGAGTGATCAAGATATTTGCCATGAACGCCCTTTCATAACTTCGCCCGAAAGCAGTGACCACCCATGACCACAGTGCGCGACGCCATCCTCGACCTGTTCCGCTCACACAATCTGACCACCTGGTTCGGCAACCCCGGCTCTTCCGAATTGGCTCTGCTGCAAGACTTTCCCGACGACTTCCGCTACTTTCTGGGCCTGCAGGAGATGATCCCGGTCGGGATGGCCGACGCGTACGCGCAAGTCACCAGACGCCCCGCCGTGGTCAACCTGCACACCGCGCCCGGGATGGGCAACGCGCAAGGCCAGATCTACAACGCCTACGTCAACAAGACGCCGCTGATCATCACGGCGGGCAACCAGCGCCGCAACATGCAAAACCAGTACTGCCTGCTGACTAATCACGAACCCACCACTACGCCCAAGCCTTTCGTGAAATGGGCCGCCGAGCCGGCGATCGCGAGCGAATCCCCGGCCGTGCTGGCCCGCGCGATCCACCTGGCGACCACCCCCCCGATGGGACCGGTTTTCGTCTCGCTGCCGATGGACGACATGCCTGTCGAACTGACCGACGAACAGCTCGCCGATGTCAGGGTGGTGCGCGATCGCACCGTGACCCATGCGACGGGTTTTCCGACCGAGTTGGCTGAGCAGGTCGCCGCACGATTGGACGCCGCCAGATCCCCGGCGATCGTTGTTGGCGGCGATATCGACCGCTACGACGCCTACGACGCGGTGATCGAACTGGCTGAGCGCACCGAATCGCCGGTGTTCACCGCCCCGTTGACCGGCTGGAGCGGGTTCCCGGAGAATCACCGTCTCTATCACGGCGCGCTGCCGCCGGGTGCGGGCTGGATCTCACAGATTCTCGCCGGCCACGACCTCATCCTCACCATCGGGACCGCGGTGTTCCGCTACTACCCGTTGGTGCCCGGGCCTTACCTGCCCGAGGGCGCAAGCCTGATCCAAATCACCAACGATCCCGACGAGGCCGCACGCGCCCCCGTCGGGGATGCGATCGTGGCCGACGTCCGCACAGCGGCCCAGGCGCTGGCAGCGACGGTGAAACCAACGCAACGGCCCGCCCCCACGCCGCGCGCCGCGGTCCCCGAACGGGTGTCGGCTCAGGTGCCGTTGAAGCCCGAGGACCTGTGGACGGCCGTCGGCCACGCCGCACCCGATGACACGCTGTGGGTCAGCGAAGCCGGCAGCAATGAGATCCCCATGACCGACAGCATCCGTCCGGGCAACCCGCTGTCGCATCTGTCCGCGGCCGGCGGCGGACTCGGCTGGGGCCTACCCGCATCGGTGGGCGCCCAGATCGCGGCACCGGATCGGCCCGTGGTCACGCTCATGGGCGACGGCTCGATGCACTACGCGATCACCGCGCTGTGGAGCGCGGCGCGATACAAGATCCCGGTCACCGTTGTCGTGGCGTCCAACGCCGAGTACGGCGTTGTCAAAGAATTCGGCGTCTGGGAAAAGACCCCGAACGTCCCCGGGCTCGACATCCCCGGCCTCGACGTCGTGGGAACCGCGGCCAGCTACGGCGTCGACGCCCACGAAGCGCACAGCTCCGACGAGGTGTTCGAGTTGGTCAAGGCGGGCATCGCCGACCGCGACCGACCCACCCTGATCAACGCGCGCACCACACCCGTCTCGGGCGGATTCGGCAGCTAGGTGGATTGCCAGGGATGACACGACCGTATCGGCGTCTGCCGCGGTCTTAGCCGGCCGCGACGCGGTGGCCACTGACGCCACGTGACCGCCCGCAAGCGTGGACTCGTGGCGGCGCAGCTGGAGCAACGAGCGTGCTCAGATCGCGTCTCGGCTGTGTCGGGAATGACCGGACGAGGGCCGCTGTTTGAACTGGCGTCCTCAAATTTAGACAGACAGGTCTACTCAATCAGGAGTCATCATGACGGAGCAATCGAACAGTCGGCGTCCGGTGGCATTGGTGACCGGGGCGACCTCGGGCATCGGCCGGGCAGTCGCATTGAACTTGGCGCGTGACGGTTTCGAGGTGATCGTGCATGGTCGCGACGCCGGACGGGGCGCGGCCACGGTCGATGAGATCGCCGCCAACGGCGGTCGGGCGCGGTTCGTCGGGGCGGATTTAGCCGACGCCGACGCGGTGACGGCGTTGGCGGCGGAGGTTGGTGAGGTTGAGGTGCTGGTCAACAACGGTGGGATCTCCTGGTTCGGTCCCAGCGCGGAGCTGGACACCGAGACCTTTGATCACTTGTTCGACAGCAACGTGCGCGCGGCCTACCAGCTGGTCGCTGCACTGGCGCCGGGGATGGCCGAGCGTGGGCACGGCAGCATCGTCAGCATTGACAGCATGGCCGGGCACGTCGGCTTGGCCGGCGGAGCCGCCTACGGGGCGACCAAAGCGGCGCTGACCGCGATGTCACGGGCGTGGGCAGCCGAGTTCAGCCCCTCGGGAGTGCGGGTGAACACGGTGGCGCCTGGGCCGGTGTTCACCGCTGAGTCCATGCGCGATCTGATCGAGAATCTGGCCGGCACCACGCTACTGAATCGGGCCGCGCAACCGCAGGAGATTTCCGAGGTCGTTGCCTTCCTCGCCTCCGACAAGGCCAGCTACATCACCGGCGCGGTCATCCCCGTCGACGGCGGCCGGACGGCGGTGTAGAAAATGACCAGCAGCTATGTGCCCAGCCCCAGTGATCGCGTACGTGAGCAGGTCGCACTCTACGAAGCCACCGGCGGAGTCGAGGGCGGCACCCTGGAGGGCCGACCGGTGGTCATCTTGACCACGATCGGCGCCAAAACCGGCAGCGTCCGGAAAAACCCGGTCATGCGCATCAGACAGGGCGACACCTACGTTGCCGTCGCCTCGGCCGCCGGCGCCCCCACTCATCCGGCGTGGTACCGCAATCTCAATGCCCACCCACAGGTGACGCTGCAGGACGGCGCCACCGTCCATTACCTGCGCGCCCGGGAAGCCCACGGTGCCGAGAAAGCGCAATGGTGGGAGGTCGCCGAACGCTTCTGGCCGCACTTCCCCGAATACCGCGCCAAGGCCGGCGATCGCGACATTCCGGTGATGCTGCTCGAACCGGTCGAACGGTCCGACAGCGCAACGGATGTCGACCACGTGGCCGGGGAGAGCTGATGGCCACCGCGGCACGGGCGACCACCGGCACGAGTGCGCCAGCGCCGAGGCGCTCGGCTCGCCAGCGGCTGCTCGATGCCGCCGACGAATTGTTTTATGACGAAGGCGTCCACACCGTGGGCATCGACCGCGTTATCGAACACGCTGGAGTGGCCAAGGCGTCGCTGTACAACGCGTTCGGCAGCAAGGACGAATTGGTGCAGGCCTATCTCGATGGACGGCACGCGCGCACCATCGCCCGTCTGCGGGCCGCGGTGCAACAGCACAGTGACCCGGTGGCGCGGGTGTACGCGGTCTTCGACGCCCAAGCCGAAATCCTTGCCCAGCCCTCCTTCCGTGGTTGCGCGTTCATCTCGGCCAGCGCCGAGGCGCCGCCCGGCGGAATGATCGAACACGCCGTCGAGGCCTACCGCGCCGAGCTACGGGAACTGTTCACCAATCTCGCCGCAGACACCGGTGCCGCCGATCCCCGGACGCTGGGACGCCAACTGCACCTCGTCTATGACGGCGCCATCCTCAGCGCGCAGATGGATCACGACCCATCCATCGCGGCGGAGGCTCGCGCCGCAGTCACCGCACTCCTTACCTCGGCATCAGCTTAGGCGCCCACGATCCCCACCAGCTCACCGCATTCCGGGCAGAAGCGTTGCAGCGCAACATCACCGAAGGCGCCGCCGGCCAGTTCGCTTTCCATCACCGCTGACGATGACCCCGCCCACGGACCGTTACGGATGTCCGCGTCCACCTCGACCTCAAAGCCGCCGACGGTCCGAAAACCATTGGTGAACGGCTGGTTGACATTTGGATTTGATGATCAAACACCCCCCACCGTGGGAACCCTGAGCACCGGAGACCCTCGATGAGTTCGGCGGGCCTCGTGTCGTTCCCAGCGTGATGTGATGCCTTGAGAGTGGTGGTGGAAATGACAAGCAAACTATTCAAGTGCACGTTCGGTGCGTTGGGGGCTCTGCTATTGGTGCCCCCGGCCATCGCCAGCGCCGACAACAAGGACGTTGAGTTTGCCAACTACCTCGAGTCGGACGGCATCCACCTCGGCACGGTGTCGCAGACCGCGGACATGGGCCGCGCGATGTGCCACGACCTGAGTGCCGGCTATAGCCAGAACGACGAGATAACCCAGCTGTCGCAGAAGCTGAGTCCGGACCAGGCCAGGTTGTTCGTTTTGGTTGCGACCACGGAGTACTGCCCGGAGAAGCACAAGTCTTAACCGTCGGCGCTCGCTCGGCCGGACTCAGTGCGTCAGCCCTGAGCCGTCACCTCTAGCTACAGCGATATTGCCCGTTGAGCACACAATTCGACGGTGGCGAGTACGTCCCGCTCAGCACGCCGCGAAAGCCACCCGTGGCCGAACCACCGGGTGCAATCATCCGGTTCCAGTTCGCCGGGGTGAGAACGAAGTGCGTGCCGGATTGTGCGATGGTGCTATTCCACGTGTGCAGGACGGATTGCCCCGCCGGCATGTCGAATTCGAGCCGCCAATCGGACATCGGCGCCGCGCTCCAGTTGGTGACGGTGAAGTTGGCGATGAAACCGGTCTGCCACGTCGATGACACCGACAACGTCGCGGCGGCCGCCGCCGCATGGGCTACCGGGGTGCTGGCGAGTGCGAAGGCGGTCACCATGAAGGCAGACACGATCACGTGAAGCGCTGTGCGGCAGCGCTTGACGAAAGTGCCCAGTCCGGCCATAGCAGCCAACACTAAAGTCGAACACGCGGTATCGGCCCGCGCATCGCGGGCCCGCTGCACGACCTTTGCTCAATTGAAACCGTGATGAAATCTGCGCCTCGACGGAACGTGCGTGTCTCACTTCGGCGATCACGCGGAGACTGAGCCGACCCTGCGCGCGCCCTCCCAGCTCAAGGACCTGGTCGCGTAGTACCACGCCCCGCGTTCGTAGACGAGCTCGTCGGAGTAGGTGCCGGTGGTGAACGCGTCGCCGGACTCGGCGAGCAGCACGGCAATGCAGTGCTGGGTGGCGAACACGCCGTCGACGACGATGTCGTGGTCGAGGGTCACCAGCCGACCACGGCCACCGTCGAAGGCAGTCCGCAGGTCGGTATGCACTTGTCCGTTGACCGCGAGGCGGGCGCCCGTGTGTTTGAAAGTGGCGATCCATGGCGTTCGTTCGCCGCCACTGTAGTAGCGGTTGTGGCGGGCATTGAGGTTCAGGATCGCCGCTCGCGCGGCCGTAGCGTCCAGGACGCACTGCTGTTGATAACCCATCGACATCGTTCTCTCACTTTCTGGCGGTGCACTGTGCAGCCAAAACGGTCACGCTAAAGTCGTGCTGGGCCAGGGCATTCCGCGGGCGCGGCACCACCGGCTGCCGGCCATCACGCATCGGCTGCCGCCGGATCCGGTTGTCCATCAGGGAGATACCCGAAATCGCCGGGCGTCGGCTCGGGCCCGGGGTAGAACCGATGCGCCCACCGCCGCAGCGCCGCGTAGTCCCGGGCCTCTTCGGGGGCCAGGTTGGGCTTCTCCAGATACTTCATGTTCTCCCAGGTGAAGAAGTCTTGCTTGATGACCTCTTGCTGCAGTTGCAGGAACCTGGCCGCCCGTCCCGTGGGAACGTCGCCGGTGTCGCCCGGCTCGCGGACCGACGACTGGGTATAGAAGTAGTCGGTGTACTCCTCGTCGACGGGCGTTTGCCCGGTCACCTGAATTGTCTCGACCAGAGTGTCGGGGAACCTGACTATCCCGAGTCCCAGCGAGTAGTTGTCGTAGATGATGTCGGCGTCGACCGGTCCGTTCGGTGTCAGCCACGTCGACTCCCGGCCACCCCCGAAGTTAGCCCGCACCGTCGCGTGCAGGTGATACCCGTCGACATTGAAAGACGTTGTGTTCGCCGCGGAATCGGCCTTGTGCACGAACTGGACGTGGTAGGGGTCGGCCGCGTTCTCGATGATCATCTGCGCATGGACCTTCACCCGGTTGACCATTCGCGTGTGGGGGTGCAACGGGTAGCGGTCCGAGCTCTCGAGGTCGGGCAGCACCGGCGGCTGCCAGTACGGCGCACGCCCGTGGCGTTCATGCCACACCACGATGAAGCCATACCACTCCCGGGTGGGATAGGTCTTGATGCGCACGTTCTGCTTACAGCCGATCTTGCTGTAGGGAATCGAGGTGTTTGCGCCATCCCCGTTCCAACGCCAGCCGTGCCAGGGACACACGATCTGCTCCCCCTCGACGGTGCCGCCGATGCCCATGTTGGCGCCCAGGTGCAGACAAAAGGCGTCCAACACCCGGGCCTGCCCGGACTCGGTCCGGAACAGCACCAGGTCCTCGCCGAAGTAGTGGACCGGCTTGACGTCGCCCGGGCGCAGGTCCGACGAGAAGCCGACGATGAACCACCCGGTGGGAAACCGGTAGGTGGAGAGCGCAATCCCGGAGGCTCCGAACTCCAACTCCGACGGGTCGGCCGCCACGCTGGTGAAGGTCTCTGTCATCTCTGCTCCATCCGCGAATCAACGGCCGCAAGCCGGTGTAGGCCGGGCGCCGCTCCGACTGTTTTACTATCTTTAGCATTCTAGGTCAAGGTTGCCCGGGCGCGCCGCGACGTTCCGAAGCCAGGTGGCGCTCCCCTGCCCGCCCCCCGCGGGCGGCCCTGCCGCAATCCCCGCGCTAATCGTCTGACAGCGCAATGCCGCTTTCGGGCACGACGCCACGGCACCGGCGACCGCGGGCTTCAGATCGGATCGGATTGGCTGTTGGGGGATTTCGACTTCGTCACGCTCTCCCAGTCGGGAAAACCTCGGGCACCAGGCCTTCGCAGACCCCGTTGGCTTCGCACTGGTCGGCGACGCCGTGAACCCTCATGCTCTTCTCCTTGCCGTCACACCCTCGTCGCCTCGCGGCGGCGGATCCCGCGATAAGGACCACCTCAGCAGACGGCGCTGTTATAGTAAAATAGCTTGGCAACGATCCCGGTTCCAGGTGTTGGATTGGCGGCACTGGCGCGGCAGCGCTTGATTTCTCGCCCACCGCCGCGCCAGCGCGCAACTCCGGCGAGGCCCCGCTGGCCTGCTAAATTCACAAGAAACGGGTCGCGGGTGGCTGGACTGCAACCAGGGCAACCCAAACCGCCGCAGGGAGTTCAGATGACAGCAGCAGGCGTGGGCCAGCAGCCTCGCCCACGATTGACGACCCCCCGCCTCGCCGAAACCGTGGCCGACGAGCTGCGCCGCCAGATCGTTGACGGCGAGATCGCTGACGGAACCTTGCTCCCCCCTCAGGCGGTGTTGGTGGAGCGATTCAATGTCAGCCTCGTATCTTTGCGCGAGGCGTTGCGGATTCTCGTCACCGAGGGACTGATCTCGATTCGACGCGGCAACCAGGGTGGTGCGGTGGTACACGCGCCGGACAAGACCAAAGCCGGCTACATGCTGGGTCTGCTGCTCCAGAGCCAATACGTGAAACTCGACGATCTGGCTGCCGCGCTGAAATCCATCGAGCCCACCTGCGCGGCCATGGCGGCCCAACGCCCGGACCGCGCCAAGGCGGTGATCCCGGTGATGCAACGGATCAACGCCGCCATGGCCGACACCCTGGACGACGGACCCTTGTGCACGGAGTACGGCAGGCAGTTCCACGACAGCGTGGTGCAGGGCAGCGGCAACTCGACATTGATCGCCGTTGTGGGAAGCCTTGAGGCGTTGTGGACCCACCACGAACAGAAATGGGCGGAGAGAAGGTCGGCCGATGGCGCCTACCCGACCCTTGAGGAACGCAAGCTTGCGTTGAAGACGCACCAAGCGCTCGCCGACGCCATCGAGATCGGCGACGCCGAGCGCGCCCAACACATTGCCGCACGGCATCTGGCCGATACCCAGCTCTATGTCCTGGCCGAGGACCGCAACAAACGCATCATCGCCACGACCCAGCATGGGGTCTTCCCGATGAGTGAATAAGCGGCCGCCATCGGTGGCTTTGCCCTCACACGACGCAATGTCGCGCCCCGTAGATCGGCAGGTCGGATGGTCGCATCACCCCGGGGTCGGCGTCGCAGACGAAGGGCACCGCGTGGACCGCGGCCATGGCGGTTAACACCGTGAGCATGCTCGTGGCGTCGGGTTCCTGCGACAGCCCGCTGGTGCGCGGCATCGTGAAGTTCAGCGTCGCTTCGACGCGGGGCTCACCTTCAATCTCGATGCGGAAACGTTCCGGTTCGCCCCACTGCGGATCCAGCGCGTCTCTGCTCATCGTCCAGCACGTTTCCAGCTCGACGACGACGCGCCCGTGGGCCAGGCCCCGGTAGACGCGTCGCTGCCCGGCAACGGTGCCCTCGGGGAATCGCATCCAGCCCAGGTCGATGTCGCGGGTGGCGGCGGCGTGCTCGACGTACCCTTCGGTCGCCTCCAATTCGAGGGCCATCATGCCGGCCACGAGATCCAGGGTTTCGAAGTAACCCAGCCCGAGCGCGGACGGCCCCGAGTCGATCGGCTCCGACCTGGTCCCGATCGGTCGTCCAAATCCCATGGCGCGCCAGGCTTGTGGGACAGGATAGGTGGTCGCGTCGAACGTCTCGATCAACCGGACGCTGTGCACACGGCGGCAGGAACCGGTGAGAAACCCGGCGAGCACGTTGATGAAGCCCGGCTCGGATCCGGTCCCCAGGAACGTGGTACGGCCCCGCCGGCATGCCGCCTCGAGCGCGTCCCGTTCCGTGCGACGGTGACTTCCGGTCACGAAGTCCCCGGTCGTGACGACGTTGATACCGGCATCAAGGAATCGGCAGGCAAGCTCGAAATCGAGGACGTTGGGTTCATAAATCACGCAATCCGGCGCCAGGCCGATGAGGGCGTCGACGTCATTGCTCGCCGTCACACCGGTCGCGGGCCGGTCGACCAGCTCGCCGGCGTCTTTCCCAATCTTCTTCTCCCCGTGCGCATATAGGCCGACGAGATCGAGTTCGGGGTGATCGATGACCGCTTGCAGCGAGCGCCGCCCGACCGTTCCGGTCGACCACTGCACCACACGGTAGGTCTTCATGCAAGTTCCTCAGATCGTGTCGATGCGTGACCCCGCGGCGGGGGTGTGGAACGGGTGGCCCGCTCGCACGGGTGGCGCTCAGCTCACTTGCTTCAACGTGTAGTGGGCAGATGTTCGCCTCGGGTCATCAGCGAGCCTGTTGACCTCTTGGCGGATCGGATCGACAGCACCCCCGAAGACGCCGGGGCAGCCGTCGGGACACGTGACTTCCCACCACACGTCCGTCTGGTGTGGTGGCCACGCGGCGATTTGCCCGCCCCTGGGCTGATAGCCGATGTGGGTGGCGGGCTTGATGAGGTTGCCGATGTGGTGTTGTGACGGGCAGAAGAGCGCCACGTCGATACCGAGGTGCTGGGTGTCGGTCATAGCCGCCATTCTGCGCTGCCCGTGCGCACTGCCGGACACTATCCGCTGGATCACTAGCCCGGCGGCGGCACGATCGGCGGGCGGCACACGTTGGCGCCCGGATCCCACCACCAGCCGTTGTCGCACGCCAGCGGTTGCGGCCCGACACCCAGCGGCCGGCAAACATTGGCCGTCGGATCCCACCACTGGCCCGGGTCGCACGCCAACGGCTGTGGCCCGACTCCCAGCGGGCGACAGACCTTCCCCGTCGGGTCCCACCATTCGCCGGCGTCGCAGTCGGCCTTGCCCACCGCCGGCGTCACGATCGTCGCGAATGCCATCGACGCCATTGACATCACGGCCACCATGACGGCGGGAACAAGGCGGCGAACCAAAGTCCTCATTCCGGGCCTCCCCCCTCGTCGCTTATTCATCATGCAACCGAGTCCGAGCAACGAGGTCAAGACCGTTTTGTCGGATTGCGCAGGCCGGGGCAGTGCGCGCACTCAGCGCAGGGATGGTCCACAATTGGGGAATGCAGCCTGGTCATCCCCACGACGTCGCATTGACCGCAATACCCCTGCTCGCGTCCGGGCGGGCGTGATGGGCAACGCCTCCGGGCCCGAGCAAGGCTCAACCCGCCCGCTCAGCGGCTTGTCGGACGTACGCGCGTTCTTTCACACCAACAAGGTGCCGCTCTACTTCATCTCGCCGACCCCGTTCAATCTGCTGGGCGTCGACCGCTGGATACGAAACTTCTTCTACCTGACCTACTACGACTCGTTCGAGGGCAATCACTCGCGCGTGTTCGTGCCCCGGCGCCGCGATCGCATCGACTTCGACTCCATGGGTGATGTGTGCAACCACCTGCTGCGCGACCCGGAGACACTCGAATTCATCGCAAGTCGGGGGCCGGGCGGCAAGGCCTGCTTCGTGATGATGGACGAGGAGACGCAGGCCCTCGCGCGTCAGGCAGGGCTGGAGGTCATGCATCCCCCGGTGGAGTTGCGCGATCGGCTGGGGTCCAAGACCGTGATGACGCGCTTGGCCGACGAGGCCGGGGTGCCGAGCGTGCCTCACGTGATCGGGCGGGCCGGCTCCTACGAGGAATTGCTGACGCTGGCGCAGGATGCCGGATTGGGAGATGACCTGGTCATCTCGATCCCCTATGGCAACGCCGGCAGCGGAACCTTCTTCGTGCGCGGCCAACGCGACTGGGACGAGCACGCCGGTGACCTGGTCGAGCAGGAACTCAAAGTCATGAAGCGCATCCGCAATGTCGAGGTGTGCATCGAGGGCGCCGTCACCCGCCACGGCACCGCGATCGGGCCCGCGATGACCAGCCTCGTCGGCCATTCGGAGCTCACTCCCTACAAGGGCGCGTGGTGCGGCAATGACATCTGGCGCGAAGTGCTGCCGGTGCACCAGACGCGTGCGGCGCGCGAGATGGTGGGAAAGCTGGGCGACATCCTCAGCCGCGAGGGGTACCGCGGCTACTTCGAGGTCGACATTCTGCACGACCTGGACTCCGACGAGCTCTACCTGGGCGAGGTGAACCCCCGCCTGAGCGGCGCCAGCCCGATGACGAACCTGACCACCGAGGCCTACGCCGACATGCCCCTGTTCCTCTTCCACCTGCTCGAGTACATGGACGTGGACTACGAACTCGACATCGACGAGATCAACGCGCGCTGGGAGCGCGGATATGGCGAGGACGAGGTCTGGGGTCAGGTGATACTCAACGAGACCTCGCCGGATATCGAGATCTTCACCTCGACACCGCGCACCGGGGTGTGGCGCATCGACGACGAGGGTCGTGTTTCCTTCGCGCGGCCCGCCAACGACTGGGCCACGCTGCTCGACGGGTCCGAGGCCTTCTACATGCGCGTGGCGGCGCCGCACGACTTACGTTGCGAGGGGGCCCAACTCGGGGTGCTCGTTACCCGCGGGCACCTCCAGAACGACGACTACCAGCTCACCGAGCGCTGCCAACGCTGGGTCAAGGGCATGAAGGGGAAGTTCGTCTCGACTCCCCTGACGCCGGCCGCGCCGATCGTCTCGCGGCTCGTCGCGCGCGCGTGAACGCCCCGGCCGGCATCTCGCTGGACAATTGGCTGACACCGCCCTACTCGCACTGGTCTTTTCAGCACGTCGAGGACTTCGTGCCGACCGCAATGATCTCGCGTGGAACCGGGCCGGCCGCCGCCCTGGCGTCGAATCCCTCTCCCCTGGCCGAGATTCCGGTGACAGGGACGAGCGGCACCTCCGCAACCGTGGGCGCGGTGATGGCCGCCACCGCCACCGACGGGTGGGCCGTCGCCTGCCGCGGGTCCCTGGTGGCCGAGGAGTACCTCGGCGGCATGGGACCGCAGACCCGGCACCTGCTGTTTTCGGTGAGCAAGTCGCTGGTGGCCGCGGTCGTCGGCGCGCTGAACGCGGCCGGTGCTATCGAGCTTGACTCGCCGGTCACGACATTCGTTCCCGCCCTGGCGAACTGCGGCTATGCCGGCGCGACCGTGCGCCATCTGCTGGACATGAGGTCGGGTATCGACTTCTCCGAAAACTACGACGACCCGGCGGCGCAGATACACCTCCTCGACCAGTCGATGGGCTGGGCCCCGAAAAGCCGTCCCGACGCCCCGGCAACGCTGCGCGAATTCCTGCTGACACTGCGGCAGAAGTCCCCGCACGGCGGCCCCTTCGAATATCGCTCGTGTGAAACCGACGTGCTCGGCTGGATCTGCGAAGTCGTTGCCGCCCAACGGATGCCGGAGCTCATGTCCGAATTGCTGTGGAGTCGCATCGGCGCCCGGGGCGACGCGACCATCGGCGTCGACAGCGAGGGCACGGGACTGTTCGACGGTGGCGTCAACGCCTGTCTCACCGACATGATCCGGTTCGGGTCGCTGTTCCTGCGCGACGGCGCCTCGTTGACCGGCCGGCAGGTGGTGCCGGCGGCGTGGATCGCCGACACCCTCGACGGCGGCCCCGACTCGCGTCAGGCGTTCGCGGCCTGCCCCGAGGACACCGAACTGCCCGGCGGGATGTACCGAAACCAGATGTGGGTCCCCTACCCCGGCAGCAACGTCGTCCTGTGCCTGGGGATGTGCGGTCAGATGATCTACATCAATCGCGCGGCCGAGATGGTCGCCGCCAAGCTATCCACCCAGCCGCACTCTCACGAGCCGCACATGCTGGACACGCTGCGCGCATTCGACGCGGTGGCATACGAATTGGCCGGAATCACCAATTGATGGCTTCGGGCCGCCAGCGGTGACGCTGCTGTAGCGTGACGGCCGTGAACCCTTGCCGGAGGTATCCCGCCGTCGCACTCGCGGCCTTTGTCGCCGCCATCGCCCTACCGCTCGCCGCATCGGGTACGGCTGCCGCGGCCGGCTCGTGCCCCACCGCGGCAGCGGCAACCGGCGGGACGCCCGACTGGACGCTGGCCGGCAACACCGGCAGCGTGGCGGTCACCGGGCCCACCGACACGACCGCCCCCCGCGTCGTAGTGACCGCCCCGTTCAGCGTGACCCAGACCCAGGTGCACACCCTGCGCGCCGGCGACGGGCCGGTGGTCCCGGCCACGGCCCAGGTTTCCGTCTGCTACATGGGCGTCAACGGCCGTGACGGGTCGGTGTTCGACAGCAGCTACGAACGGGGAGCCCCCGTCGACTTCCCGCTCAACGGGGTCGTGCCCGGCTTCCAGAAGGCCATCGCGGGACAGAAGGTCGGGTCGACGGTCGCGGTCGCCATGACGTCCGCGGACGGTTATCCCAACGGTCAGCCCAGCGCCGGTATCCGTCCGGGCGACTCGCTCATCTTCGCGATCAAGATCCTCAGCGCGTCGACCTGATTGCCCGGTCCGCCTACCGTCGCTTAGCCGGCGCCCAACCCGGCAAGTAACCTCGCCTTCGTGGCAGTCAGAGATCACGGCGATCCCGGGGACGCACCCTCCGCGCCGCCGCCGCTGCGCCCGCCGACCAACGACGCGCGCCCGTCGGCGGCCGAGCAGGCCCGCACCATCGCGGCCGCCACCAACGCCGCCACGCTGGCTTCCCTGACCGCCGACGGCGACCCGTGGGCATCGTTCGTGGCTTACGGGCTGCTGGGTGGAATGCCGGTGCTGTGCGTGTCCGACCTGGCCGAGCACGGCCGCAACCTGGCGGCCGACCCGAGGGCGAGCCTGTCCATCGTGGCGGCGACCACCGATGTCGACCCGCTGGCGGGCAGCCGAATCACGTTGGCCGGCAAGGTTGTCCGGCCATCTGACGCCGACCGGGACGCGGCGCGGGCGGCCTACCTGAGCGCGGTGCCCGCCGCCCGCTTCTACCTCGACTTCAGCGACTTCACCCTGTGGCTGTTGCGGGTTGAGCGGGTGCGTTGGGTCGGCGGATACGGCCGGATGGACTCGGCCACCGGCGAGCAATACGCAAGCGCCGAGCCGGATCCCGTCGCGCCGGCCGCGGCCGGGGCCGTCGCACACCTCAACGCCGACCACGCCGACGCCCTGGCCGCGATGGCCCGGGCGTTCGGCGGCTACCCCGACGCCGACACCGCGGCGTGCACCGGAGTGGACCGCTACGGCCTGGACCTGCGGGTGCACACCCCGCGCGGGGTGGCCTACACGCGGGTCGGCTTCCCGGAACGCCTTGCCTCCGCCGATCAGTTGCGCTCGGCCACAGCGGAATTGGCGCGCTCGGCGCGGCACTCGTCATAGCGTCCAGGGGTGAGCTCCGCGTGCACCGTGCGACCGAACTTCGACCGCATCAGGCGGTGCGCCGACGGCACCAGCACCCCATGCAGCACGGGATATTTCTGCCGCAGCAGGCGGCCCACCTGCCGATACTCGTCCCCGTCGACCAGGCGCACGGCGCCCGGCTGCACTGGTCCCGTCGGCTTGCCCACCTATGAGCGCCTGAAGGCGCGCGGGGTCGAGTTCACCGAACCACCGCATGAGATGCCGTACGGCATCGACTCCGGATTTCGTGATCCGTCGGGCAACAGCGTGCGGCTCACCCAGATTGCGGACGCGTTCGGCGGTTGAGTCCGTGCGTCATCGCCGACGGACGCCGCACCCGTCACATCCGTCACCGCGGGAGAGGGGATGAGCTTTCTGCCCGCCTCTGAGCGACAACTGCACGGCGCCGCACCGATTGTCGCTCGGAGGCGGGCACAACGCCTGCCCCCTCCCGCCCCGTGACGGATGTGACTGGGCCGAACAGCGATGAGTTTCTGGCGGCACACCGGTCATACCCTGAGACCGAACATCGCAAGAAGAGGGGTGCCCCGATGCCCGACGCATTACCACCGAAAGTCGACCACCGGACCTGGCGCGCCGCGCTCGAGGATCTGCGCAAGCGGGAGAAGGCCGCCACCCGCGAACTGGACGCGATCGCCGCGCAGCGCCGGCGCCTGCCCATGGTCGAGTTGCCCGACTACACGCTGATGGGTGCCGACGGGCCGATCCGCCTGGTCGAGGTGTTCGAAGGGCGCTCGCAGCTCATCGTTTACCACCACATGTGGTCGAACGGCGCGACGTGGCAGTGCGGCGGGTGCACGGGCTTCACGTCGCAGTTCACTCGGCTGGAGTTCCTCGACAGCTACGACGCCCGTTTCGTCATCGTCACCAACGGACCGATCCACGAGGCGCTCGCCTACAAACAGAAGGTCGGCAACCGGATGCAGTGGTACTCGTCAGCGGAGAGCCCGTTCGCGGCCGACATGGACGCACCCTCCGGCGGAGGGTTCGGCGTCAACGTATTCCTGCGCGACGGCGACACCGTCTACCGCACCTGGCACACCAACGGGCGTGGCACCGAGCAGCTCAGCCACACGTTCGGGTTGATCGACATCCTGCCGTGGGGCAGGCAGGAGGAATGGCTCGACTCCCCCGAAGGCTGGCCGTCGCGCCCGACCTACTCCGGCTGGCTGGACTCCCCCGACATCGCCCGCGCCTACGGACCGGAGGACAACGCGTGACCACCGATGCCGAACGCTACGTCGCCACCCGCACCATGGCCGCCACCCCGGAGCGCATCTTCGCGGTCCTGGCCGACCCGGCCCGCCACCACGACACCGAGCCAGGCGACTGGGTCCGCGAGCCGGTGGAGGCCTCGCCGATTACGGGCGTCGGACAGATGTTCGCGATGAACATGCACCTCCCCCGGGCGGGGGGCGACTACGTCACGCACAACCTGGTCAACGTCTTCGACCGGGACAGCGCGATCGGGTGGATGCCGGGCGTGCTCGACGACGCGGGTCACCACAATGCCGGCGGTTGGTTCTGGCGCTACGACCTGGCACCGAGCGGAAACGGCACCGACGTGACGCTCACCTACGACTGGAGCGCCACGCCGCAGGATTTTCGCGATCGTATCGGCGCGATGCCGCCGTTTCCGGAGGACTACCTGGCCGCGTCGCTGGAAACCTTGGAGCGCTCGGTCGTGGCCTGACCGGTCTTGGCGCACAACAGCTTTCGGCGACGACGGAAGCTTGCGGGCGGCCTCAGGCCTGCGGCCCCTCCGCCGGCGGCCAGTGCGTACCGGGCGAGGCTTCGCCGGGTTCGGTGTGGTCGCCGCGGGCCAGCGGCACCCACTGCTCGGTGGGCGCGGGCTGCTTCGACGACGGGAAGTCGCGCAGCTTGCCCGAGGGCTTGGCGTCCCACTCGGCGAACGTCAGCGGCGTCTGCAGCCAGGCGTGCAGCAGGTTGTAGGCGGCCTCCAGCGAGTCCATGTGGGTGCGTTCCCAGCCGTGGCTGCCGTCGAGCCCGAAGCCGATCAGCGCCGCGCGGGTACCCGCGCCGGCCTCGATCGCAGCGGCGGCATCCGATCGGTAGTAGCGGAACACGTCGCGCACGCACTTGATGTCCAGCTTTTCGGCGAGCTGGCACAGGTTTCGGGTGAGGTGATAGTCGAACGGGCCGTGCAGATCGGCCATCGGGATCGTGACGCCGTCCTCGATGGAGTGCTGACCCGGCGCGCACACCGCGTTGTCGACCGAGATGAGCTCGGCGACGTCCGCGGGAAGGCCGTGGCTGGCGCCGTGGCCCACCTCCTCGGTGATCGTCACCATGATCATGGTCCGGTGCGGCAGCACCACCCGGTTCTCGGAGAAGTTCTTGGCCAGCGCCAGGGCGATCGCGACGCCCGCCTTGCCGTCGAGGTGCCGGGAGACGATGAACCCGTCGGCGGTCAGCTCGGGGCTGGTGATCAGCGCGACGAAGTCGCCGACCCGCAGCCCGAGGTCGATCAGGTCCTGCTTCGAGGCCACCTTGCGGTCGATCCGGATCTCGACGTGCTCCCAGTCGGTGGGCTGGGTGTCGATCTCGTCACCGAACGCGTGCCCGCTGGCCTTGAGCGGGAGGATCGTGCCGGTGATGAACTCGTCGGGGTCGTCGGAGAAGATCCTGACCCGGGCGCCGGTGGCGAACCTCGCCGAGAACGTGCCGACCGGGATCACCTCGAGGCGCCCGTTGTCCTTGAGGCCGCGCACCATGCAGCCGATGGTGTCGGCATGCACCACCAGCGCGCGTTCGGTGGTCGGTGACCTGCCCGGGAGTTCCGCGGTGAGCGCCCCCCGGCGGGTGAGGGAGAACGGCACGCCGAAGTGGTCGAAGATGTCGCCGATCAGCTGCATCACCGCGTCCGTGCGCCCCGACGGGCTCGGTGTCTGCAGCAACGCCAGCAGCGTGTCGATCATCCACGCGCGGTCGGCCTCGGCCATCGCCGCGGTTTGGCCCAACGGTGTCTCCTTCGGGTTCTTCTGGAACGCCCTCAACCTACCGGCTGGCCGGGCGCCGGGCGACCGGCACCCGGCTGGCCGGGCGCCGGGCGGCCGGCCAGCGTTTCTGACGCCGACCAGCAAATAATCTTTTCCTTTTGTTATCGCAGAATCGCGTTAGGCTTCTCGGTGCCCGGTTTCACATCGCAAGTGAGGAGCCCGCCGATGAAGGCCGATGCGAAGGGACACGAGGAGGAAGACGTCCGCCGGCTCCGCGAATTCGCCGCGTTCGACAAGTTCACCGACAGCGACCTCGACCGCCTGGTCCGCGCAGCACACCACACCTCGCAGTCCAAGCCGTGGCCCCTGATTCGCGAGCAGACCCCGTCCGACGACTGCTACATCCTTTTGAGCGGGGAAGTCGGCGTCTACGTCGGCCACGACCGGGTGGCCGTCTTGGGCCCGGGTGAGGTGATCGGCGAATCCGCGCTCCGCCAGGGCAAACTGCGTTCGGCGACGGTCACGACGATCGGGCCGGCCGAGGTGTTGCGCATCGAGCGCGACGATCTCGCCCGCCTGCTGGAGGAGATCCCGGCGCTGCGGGAAACCATGGACGCCGTCTCGGCAAAGCACGTGGCGGTGGATCTGCCGGCAAAGCCCAAATCCGGGCGAACCAAGTTGAACGCCTCGGTGCCGGCCGAGCTGGCCGAGCGGTTCGAACAAGCCGCCGGCAACGCCGGCGTGGCGGTCGCGGCCGCGCTCGAGGATGCGCTCACCCAGTGGATCCACCGCAACGGCGCCGCGGATTCGTGAGGAGTGCCTGACCGCGCGCAAGGCTGATCCCCCCAAGGGTCAGCCCTTGGTCGACGAGCTGCGTCGCGTCCTGGCGGGCGGCGGTGCCGCCGCGCGCCATGCCGAGATCGCCCTGGGCGAAGGCCCGCTGCGGCAGCGCCTGAGCGCCTCGATCCGCGCGCTGGCCGAGCATCGCGGCCCGCGCAGCAGCATCTGCCCCTCGGACGCGGCTCGGGCCGTCGGCGGCAACGACTGGCGTGACCTGATGGCCGACGCCTATGGCGCCGCCCGCGAGCTGGCGAAGGGCGGCAGCATCGAGATCACACAGCGCGGCGCCGTGCTCGACCCCGCCGGCCAGTGGCGCGGCCCGATCCGCATCCGCAGCACCGGCCGCCGGAGCTAGGCGCGCCTCGGCGGGCCGAACCACCTGGTGAGCGCGCCGAGGAGCCCGGTGTCGGGCCGCTCGCCCGTCCAGGCGACGTAACCGTCGGGCCGGATCAGCGCGGCGCCGGGGCGCGGCACCGCGCCCAGCGCCGGAAGTTCCCAGGCCCCAAGGTATTCCGCGTCGACGCAGCGCACCCGGTCCGCCCAGGGGGTGATGTCGAAAACGCAAGGGCCGCAAAGGTTCAGCAACACCGGCCGCGCCTGGTGCAGCAGGGTGAACACCCGGCACGGGCCGTCGGCGGTGACGACGTCGAGGTCGGGCATGCGACGCCCCACGAGCGGGTGGTCCCCTGCGAGGTCGTAACGGATGTCGAGGCCGGACATCATCGCCGCGAACCGCCGGCGCGGCTCGTCCATGGCGAGCATTCCGGATATGGTGTCGTGCAACGCTTTCGTGCCGTCATCGGGGCGCAGCAGTGCTATTTGCGCCAGCGCGTTGCGCAGCACGCGGGCGGCCACCGGCTGGCGTTCGGCGTGGTAGGTGTCCAGCAGGCCCTCGGGCGACGTCCGCCTGATCACCTGCGCCAGCTTCCACCCCAGGTTCACCGCGTCCTGCACTCCGGTGTTGAGGCCCTGCCCGCCTATCGGGTGGTGCACGTGCGCGGCATCGCCGGCCAGCAGAAGACGCCCTTCGCGATAGGACGCGGCTTGTCGGGCCGCGTCGGTGAACCTGGAAATCCATGAGGGACTGTGTATTCCGTAATCGGTGCCGTACACCTCGAGGAGCGCCTCGCTCAGGTCCCGCAGGGAGGGTTCGGCGGCGGGTCCGATCTGACGCTCGGTCACCATCACCCGTACCGGGCCCCGATCGTCCTGCCTGCTGAGGGCATGGACGCCGATGCCGTCGCGGCGGACGCCCCATTGCGGGGGGTTGGCGGCGTCGAACGCCATGTCGACCTCGGCGAGCAGGTAACTCGTCGTCGCGTCCCAGCCCGGGAATTCGATGCCCGCCGCTCTGCGGACCAGGCTTCGCCCGCCGTCGCAGCCGACGAGATACTGCGCCCGAAAGGACGAGCCGCCCGCCACCTCGACATCGACGCCCGTGCCGTCCTGGGCGACGGCCGTCACCTCATGCCCGCGATGCATGCGCACCCCGAGCTCGTCGACCCAGCCGGCGAGGATGCGCTCGATGTGGTTCTGCCACAACGCGAGTCCGTACGGATGGCGGGTGGGAAAGTCGCTGATGTCCAGCCGTATCTGAGAGAATCCCGCGACCTGGGCCACCTCGCCCTGCGCCAGGAACCGCTCGGCTATGCCGCGCTGGTCGAGCACCTCGATGGTGCGTGAATGCAGGCCGCCCGCGCGTGAGCCGACGAGGTCTTGGGTGGCGCGCCGCTCGAGTATCGCGACGTCGATCCCCGCCAGCGCCAGCTCACCCGCCAGCGTCAGCCCCGTCGGGCCCGCGCCGACGATCAGGACCGCATGCTCGACACACAATGTGACCGCCCCCCGATGCGTTGAGTCCTCGCTTCGCCCAGCGATTTTGCGTCAGCACCCGGGTCTTGCCGCAAGCCCCCCCATGCCCTATAAGTTGAGAGTGGGAGGCAAGTCGCCGCGCGCCCGCGTCAGGGGTTCACGTTCGGGCAGATCTGCTTGATCCAATTGGTGATCTGGTCCCGATTGGAGTCGAGGTCCGGATCGGTGGGCTTGGCGCCCAATGTGGTGACGAAGTGCTCGATCGCGGCCTTTACCGGGTCGGGCGGACTGAACTTCTCCAGCGTGTCGGCGGCCCGGCGCGCGGCGTCGGCCTGGGTGGCCACCATCAGGTTGTCCTTGGCGAAGGCGATGTCCAGGCACCTCGACTGGTCCAGTGGTGCGCCCGGCGCGGAGGACGCCGGCGCCGGCGGCGATGATGTCGATGAGGACGAGGTCGACGAGGCCGTCGGCGATTTGTCGTTCGAGCAGCCCGCGAGAATCACTGCGAGGGCGACCAGCGCCGCGACCGTGGTTCGGTTCACGCTCAACGGAATGCTCCTTCTGCCCCCGGAGTGGATTGCTTGCAAGCTCTCGAACCCTACGGCACGTCACCCGCTCGTTCCCGTTGGGAGATGAGGTCGGCGAGAGCGATGATCCGCTGCGCGTTGCGCACGTGCAGGCTCTCGATCATCCGGCCGTCGACGGTGATGACGCTTTTCCCGGACGCCTCCGCCTCCTGGTACGCCGAGACGATCTTGCGCGCGTCGGCCACTTCGTCCCCGGAGGGGCCGAACACGGCGTTGGCCGCGGCGATCTGCGAGGGATGGATGAGGGTCTTGCCGTCGAACCCCATCTCGCGGCCGTGGCGGGCCTCGGCCCGGAACCCGTCCTCGTCGCCGATGTCGTTGAACACCCCGTCCAGCACGGTCTTTCCGGCGGCCCTGGCCCCCAGCACGGCCATCGCCAACGCCGGCACCACCGGGGCGCGTCCCGGCACGTGCAGGGCGTGCAGGTCGTTCACCAGATCGTTGGTGCCGACCACGAACGCCTCCAACCGGTCGCTGGCGGAAGCGATCTCCTCGGCGCGCAAGAAGGACCGGGGCGTCTCGATCATCACCCACAGCCGCAACGACTCCGGGGCGCCGCACCCGTCGAGCGCCGCGACCAGCGCCCGGACCTGTTCGGCCGTCTCGACTTTCGGCACGAGCACGCCATCGGCGCTCGAGCCGGCCACCGCGGCGAGGTCGTCGTCGTGCCAGCCGGTGCCCAGCCCGTTGATGCGCACCACGACCTCGCGGGGCCGGTACCTCTGCGACGAGACCGCCTCACACACCCGGGCCCTCGACTCGGCTTTCGCGTCCGGGCCGACGGCGTCCTCGAGGTCGAAGATCAGCACGTCGGCCGGCAGCGTCTCCCCCTTCTGCAGCGCCCGGGCGTTGTTGCCCGGCAGGTAGAGGGCGGATCGCCGGGGGCGCGGTGTCGGTCCCATGACATGTTTCGCTTTCTGGCGTCGAGCTCGGATCTGTTCAGGAACGATCATGCACGGCCTCGATGGCGCGATAGATCCGCTGCTCGCTGACCGGGCGGGGCGTGCCGAGCTGCTGGGCCCACAGGCTCACCCGCAGCTCCTCGATCTGCCGGGCGATGTCGCGGACGTCGGCGGACGTCGCCCGCGCAGACGACAGGCCGCGCACCAGTTCGTCGTAGGCGTCCTGGACGGCCCGCACGCGCCGCATGCGTTCGCGGTCGGCCTCGACGCGGCGTCGCGCGCGGCGGCCGTCGCGAACACCCGCAGGTCGACGACGGAACCGGCGTCGACGAAGCCGGGAAACCCGCGCACGGCGCGCCCGTCGACCGTGCGCTCGACGGCGCCCGGCAGCTCGTCGAGATCGTCGGGCCAGGTGCGTAATCCGGTGCGCTCCAACTCCCCGGCCACGGCGTGCGCGACGGCCCGGCGGGCCGGAGCCGCCAGCCGCTGCTGCAGCGCGCCCAGGTCCTTGCCGCGGGCGACCTCGTTGCCGTCGGGCGACTCGACGGAAAACGTCACCCGCAGGTGCGGCGGCAGCTTGTCCAGGTCGAACGCGTCGATGGGCACGACGACGCCGGTGCGGCGGCGCAATTCGCGCTGCAACGCATCCAGCAGCGGCTCGCGTGCCGGGTCGATCGCCGAGAGCACCGCGCGGGCGGTGTCGGGGGCCGGAACGAAGTTGCGGCGCAGATCTTTCGGCAGCGACCGGATGAGCGCGGTCACCAGCTCTTCACGCAAGGCCGGCACCTGCCAGGCGAATTCGTCGCCGCCCAGGCGCGCCAGGACGTCGATCGGCACGTGCACCGTCACCCCGTCGTCGGCGGCGCCGGGCTCGAACCGATAGCTCAGCGGCAGCGCAACGTCGTCGGTCCGCCACGCGTCGGGCCTCTCGGCGCCCTCGGCGCCCTCGGCGCGCAGCAGGTCGTCGCGGGTGAAGGTCAGCAGGTCGGGTTGCTTGTGCCGCTGCTTCTTCCACCATCCGTCGAAGTGCCGCGCGGAGACGACGTCGGTGGGGATGCGGGCGTCGTAGAGCGCGTAGACCTCGTCGTCCCCGACGAGGAGGTCGCGGCGGCGGGCCCGCTCCTCCAGCTCCTCGAGCTCGGCCCGCAGCCGGGCGTTGTCGCGAAAGAAGTGGTGGCGGGTCTGCCAGTCCCCCTCGACGAGCGCGTGCCGGATGAACAGCTCGCGCGCGACCGCCGGCTCGACGCCGGCGTAACCCACGCGGCGGCGCGCGGCCAGCGGCAGGCCGTACAGCGTCACGCGTTCGTAGGCCATCACCTCGCCGCGCCGGGCGTCCCAGTGCGGTTCGCTGTAGGTGCGCTGCACGAGCTCGCCGGCGACCCGCTCGACGACCTCCGGCTGGATGCGGGCGGCGGTCCGCCCGTACAGCCGGCTGGTCTCCACCAGTTCCGCCACCACGACCCAGCGCGGGGGCCGCTTGCCGAGCACCGAGCCGGGCGCCAGCACGAACCGCGAGTTGCGGGCGCCCAGAAACTCGCGGCCGTCCTCCCGGCGCATGCCCACGTGCGACAGCAACCCGGCGAGCAGGGCGGCGTGCACGCGGCCGGGATCCGCGGGCGCCTGGGCGTCGGAGGATTCGGTGATGCCCAGGTCGCGGGCGATCCCGCGCAACTGCCCGACCAGGTCCTGCCATTCGCGGATGCGCAGGTAGTGCAGGAACTCGTCGCGGCACATCCGGCGGAACTGGTTGCCGGACAGCTCCTTTCGCCGTCCGCGCAGATAGTTCCAGAGGTTGAGGTAGGACAGGAAGTCCGAGTGCTCGTCGGCGAAGCGGGCGTGCTTGTGGCGCGCCGCCTCCTCGCGGTCGGCGGGCCGCTCCCGCGGGTCGGGAATCGTCAGCGCCGCGGCCAACACCAGCACCTCCCGCACGCAGCCCTCGTGCTCGGCGGCCAGGATCATCCGCCCCAGCCGCGGGTCGAGCGGCAGCCGCGCCAGGCGACGGCCGAGCGCGGTGATGGCGCCGTCGGCGTCGAAGGCGCCGAGTTCCTGGAGCAACTGCACGCCGTCGCGGACGCTGCGCCGGTCCGGCGGGTCGAGGAACGGGAAGTTCTCGACGTATCCGGGTGGGGGGCCGAGTTGCAGCGCGGCCATCTGCAGGAGCACGGCGGCCAGGTTCGTGCGCAGGATCTCGGGATCGGTGTAGCGCGGACGGGCCGCGAAATCCTGCTCGGAGTACAGCCGGATGCACACCCCGGGCGCGACCCGTCCGCACCGGCCGGCCCGTTGCTCGGCCGATGCCTGCGAGATCGGTTCGATCGGCAGCCGCTGAACCTTCAAGCGGCGGCTGTAGCGCGAGATGCGCGCGTTGCCGGGGTCGACGACGTAGCGGATCCCGGGCACCGTCAGCGACGTCTCGGCCACGTTGGTGGCCAGCACCACGCGGCGGCGGGCGCTGTGCGGTGCGAATACCTTCTGCTGCTCGGCGGTCGGCAACCGGGCATACAGCGGCAGCACCTCGGTGTGTGTGAGCAGTCCGGCCAAAGCCTCAGCGGTGTCGCGGATTTCGCGCTCGCCGGACAGGAACACCAGCACGTCGCCGGGCGGTTCGGCCTCGAGTTCGCCGAGCGCGTCCACGATGGCCTCGATCTCGTCGCGGGTCTCGGTGCGGACGATCTCCTCGTCGGGGTCGTCGGGGTCGTCGGGGTCGTCGGGGCTGTCGCCGCTGCCGGCGGTCACGGCGACTTCCAGTGGGCGGTAACGGATTTCCACCGGGTAGGTTCGCCCGGACACCTCGACGATGGGCGCCCCGCCACCCAGCCCACCCTCGGCTCCGCCGAAATGCGCCGCAAACCTTTGCGGCTCGATGGTCGCCGACGTGACGATGACCTTCAGGTCGGGACGGCGCGGCAGCAACTCGCGCAGGTAGCCGAGCAGGAAGTCGATGTTGAGGCTGCGCTCGTGGGCCTCGTCGAGGATCAGGGTGTCGTAGCGCAGCAGCCGGCGGTCGCGCTGGATCTCGGCCAGCAGGATGCCGTCCGTCATCAGCTTGACCAGCGTCCGGTCGCTCACCCGGTCGGTGAACCGCACCGCGTAGCCGACGGCGTCCCCGAGCGGGCTGCCCAGCTCGTCGGCGATGCGCTGCGCGACCGTGCGGGCGGCCAGCCGACGGGGTTGGGTGTGCCCGATGGTGCCGCGGATCCCGCGGCCGATCTCCAGGCAGATCTTGGGCAGCTGGGTGGTCTTGCCCGACCCCGTGGCCCCGGCGACCACGACCACCTGGTGGGCCCGTATCGCGTCCGCGAGTTCGTGGCGCCGCTGGGTCACCGGCAGGTCCGGGTAGCTGATCGGCGGGACGGCGGCTTGCCGGGTGAGCACGAGTTCCTCGGCCGCCGCGATCTCCCCGGCCAGCTGCCGCAGCCTGTCCGCGGGGGCGCCGCGCAGGTTCTTCAGGCGCCTGGAAAGGCGGGCCGCGTCGCGAAGGGTCAGGCCGTCGAGTCGCTTGCGCAACTGCGCCGCAGACGTTTCGAAGGACGGTTCGGCCACTCGGATCAGACTAGCCAGACCCGGCGGGGTGCCGGCGTGCGCCGAGGCGCCCACCCGCGCGCGGCCGACCCGGTAATGCCAGAATTGGCCGCACTCCGCACCACCGGCGCGACGAGGAGTTGACGGGATGGGTCTGACCCTCGCCGGCCCGTTCGGCGGGCGGGCCACTCGCCGAGACCGCGTGCGGATGCGCACCGACGGCGGCAGCGTCTTCTACCGCAGGCAACAGGTCAGGATCTTGCGCATCTACTTCGGCGCCACCACGTTCCTCTACCTGTACGGAGTCGTCTTCACGCTGTTCCCGATCCGCCGGGGACTGACGCTGTCGAATCCCGTCGGCGGCATCATCGCGATCGGGCTGGGTGTGGCGGCGCTGGCCCTGCTGGCTTTGCGGCCCGACAAACCGGGGCCGGCGACGGCGGCCGCGATCGCGGCCACACCCATCGTGATGGCGTTCCACCGAACGATCACCGCCGAATTCGCGTGCCTGATCGCCCCGATGTTCCTGGCCATGTATCTGCGTGCGTTCTACCCGGCACGCCGCGGCGTGGCTCTGGTCGCCGTGCTCACGGCGGCCTGCGTCGGCGCGCTCGCGGCCGCGCCCGTTCCGAAGCTGTACATCGACTACGCCATCTTCGCGATCGCGATCGTCGGGGCGGCCGAGTCGTTCGGATTGCTCACCCGGGCCCTGGTCACCGCCGCGTGCACCGACCCGCTGACGGGCCTGCTCAACCGTGCCGGCTGGGAAATCGCCACCGCGGACCTGCTGGCTCGATCGCGGTCGGCGTCATGCGTCGTCACCGTGCTGGCCCTCGACATCGACAACTTCAAACAGATCAACGACACCCAGGGGCATCTGGCCGGGGACGAGCATCTGATCGGCCGGGCGAACGCATGGCGAGAGGTGTTGCCCCCCAAGGCCGTTCTCGCCAGGCTCGGCGGCGACGAGTTCGCGGTGTGCATCGCCGAGCGCGCCTCGACACCGGTCGCGGCGGAGCGGTTCGTCGCCGACGCCCTGGCCCGCACGCCGGGCACCAGCATCGGGCGCGCGTCGTGTTTCGGCGACGCCGCCGACATCGCCGCGCTGCATGGGGCCGCCGACACCGATCTCTACGCCGTCAAGCACAAGCGATCTCCATGACCCTCGGCTGTGCGTCGCTCCCAGTGCCCGGCGTGGCGTCTCGATGGCGCACGCCGTCGTGGTCGGCCGTATGCTTTTCCGGATTGGCAACAGCACGGCAGGGTAATTGGACAGGGGTGCCTCGCGCCGGTGGGGGGCGCCGCCCGGACGAGCGGAATCAACGGAAAGCGATATGACGGAACCCGACAAAGACGCCCCCAGCGAGCCCCTGAGCCGCACTGAGCAGCTGGAAAACATCGTCGATGAACTCGACGAGAAGGTCGCCAGCGAGCGGGAGGCCGAGGACGTTCCGGGCAAGCCCAGCGAGCGCGAGCAGGCCGAAGTCCGCGGGTCGGAGAAAGAACCGCCAGACTAGGGGCCCGGCCGCGAATTTAGGGTGAGCCCATGAGCCTCGTCACCTATGAGCTGGACGATCACGTCGCCACCATCACCCTGAACCGCCCGGCGGCTCGCAACGCCATCAACGGACCGCTCCGCCAGGACCTCAACGCGGCGTGGGACCGGTTCCGCGACGACCTGGACGCGTGGGTCGGGATCCTGACGGCCAACGGCGGCGTCTTCTGCGCCGGGGGCGACCTGAAGGACGGCGAGGGCGCGATCGGCACCTTCGGCGGGACTTTCTGGGAGAAGCCGACCATCAACTCCTTCGAAAGCGGCATGGAGTTGTTCAAGCCGACCATCGCGGCCGTGCACGGCCCGTGCATCGGCTACGGGCTGACGGGCGTGTTGTTCTGCGACTTCGTCATCGCCAGCACCGAGGCCACGTTCTGCTACCCCGAGGTGTCGCTGGGGGTGCCCACCATCGTCGGGGCCATCCGGATGCCGCAGCGGGTGGGCTGGGCCAACGCCATGGAACTGCTGTTGACCGGCAAACCGATGAGCGCCGCGCGGGCCAAGGAGGTCGGCCTGGTCTGGAAGCTGGTCGAGCCCGAGGACCTGCAGGCGGAGGCACGCGCGTGGGCGCACACGCTCACCGAGGCCGCTCCCCTGGCCCAGCGCGCCACCAAGGAGGTCGCCTGGCGCACCGCGGACATGGGGTGGATCGAGTCGGTTCGTTTCGGCGAGACGATGCGCAAGGTCGCGGCGGCGACCGAGGACGTGGCCGAGGGGCTGCGGGCGTGGCGGGAGAAGCGCGCCCCACGGTGGCGGGGCCGGTGAGGCTACGCCCTACGAATCAGATTGCGCGACAATGGGTTACCCGACCGTCGACGCGAGTCGGGCGATCGTGCACCGGGGATGCGGAGTCGTCCGGAGGCCATTGCTGCGCTGAGGAATCGCTCGACACCCGGGCCTGATCACGCGCCAGCGCGACGGTGGCCGCCGCCATCGCGGTGGCCGCCGCGACGAGCGCCAGGGCGCCCTGGCCCCGTACCGCGACGTGTTCGCCGAGCACCACCACTCCGAGCGCCACGGCGACGATCGGCTCGCCGACCAGCATGATGGGCACCGACGCCTGCAGCGCCCCGGCTTGAAAAGCCTGCTGCTGCAACACCGTCAGCGTCACGGCCAGCGCGACGAGCACGTACGGGGCGGGCACGGTCAGCAGCGCGTGCCAGCCGCCCACGGCGAAGCGGCGCGTGCAGATCTTCGTCAGCACCGCGATCACGCCCAACAGCACGGCCACCGGGATCGCCAGCAGCATGGCACGCGCGCGACCGAGCGCGCGACGGGCGGCGACCACGCAGGCGATCACCAGCGGCACCGTGATCCCCACGGCCACCGTCCAGGCGGGTATCGGTGGGCGGTTGTGGCCCTCGACGGGCCGGCCGACGAGCACGAAGGTCGCCAGCGCGGCCGTCAACAGCGTCGCCCAGGCCCAGTCGGCCCAGCTGATGCGTTGCCGGCTGAGCCGCGCATTCAGCGGCATCGCGAACAGCAGCGACGACACCAGCAGCGGCTGCACCAGCAGCAGCGACCCGTGTGCCAACGCAACGGCCTGGAACACGTAGCCGGCGACGGCGGCGATCACCCCGGCCCACCACTGCGGCTTGCGGACGACGCTGGCCGCCACCCCGGTGGACATCGCCTGGCGGTCTGGGACGGCCCGGGCGACGCGCTGGCGCACGACGATGCCCACCGCGGCCCAGAACGCGGCCAGCAACGCCGAGAAGATCGCGACCGCGTGCCCGGTGACCCAACCCATGCCCGTTAGTACCCGGCGGCCGGATGCGGCAAAACGCGGCGCGCCACGTCAGGTCACAGCGATGAGTAGAAGGTCATGGTGTTGGCGTCGTTGCTGATGTACGCCGGGAAATTGATGAAGGGCGCTGCACCGGTGTTCATCAGCTCGCCCGAGGAGACCGCCGTGGGGAAGTAAGTGCTGTTGTAGACGTAATAGTAGAGCTCCTGATGATTCGGGCCATAGACCGCGATCGTGTCCCCAGGGGACGCGTTCACGGAGGACGGGATGGTTCCGTTCACCCCACCGGTGTCGACGATCGACGGAACGTTGCTGTAGATAGTGGTGCTGCCGCCGGGAGGAGTCACCTCGACGGTCAGGTCGTTGGTGATGGGGGCGCCGCTGAGCGTGGTGAGGGCGGTCGCCCCGCTGGGCGGCGCGCCGAACTGAAGGTACTGACCAGTTGGCGTTTCGTTGATCAGCACGCCCTGGTTGAAGGCCGAGTTGACGAAGTGCTCGGTCGGAATGCTGGGGCCGGGGCCGGTCGCGTTCGGCCCGATGCCCAAAACGCCGCTCGCGCCGTCGGAGGCGAAGAAGTTCTGGAACGACCAGCCGCCGTTGAGCGCCGACGACAGGGACGTCGGCCACGCGAACAGCTCGACGTCCACGGGCGTCGCCCCGGTGGTGAGCCCGCCACCGAAGTTCACCGGCGCGTTGTAGGTGAGGTAGGCGTAGTCCAGTCCGCCGCTGTAGCCGCTGATGCCACCGCTGACGGGCAGGCCGAGCTGCAGCAGGCCGACGATCCCACCGACCTTTTGGAACGGGATGACCAGGCCCTGCGATCCGGTATCCACCAACAACGGCACGGCGCTCCCGGTGCCCACCGAGGCGTTCACCAGGGCCTCGGTGTTGGCGTACAGCGAGATCGGGACGTTGCCCGTCGTACCGTTGCCACCCAGCGCCGGTGTGGGGCCGGTGGAAATCAGCTGAGTCCCGAATAGGAACTCGGTCGGGGCGTTGATCGCGTTGATGATGTTCTGCTGCACGTTGGCCAGCGGGCCGCTGCTGGCCGCGGAGTCCAGCGAGGTCAGCGCCGAGGCGGCGGGGTTGGCGGTGAGCGCGCCGGACAGCTGGCCGGACAGGCCCTGTAGGGCCGTCGTCCACGACGGCAACCCGGCCGCCGCCGCCGACGCGCCGCCGTGATAGCCGACCATCGCGGCCACATCCTGGGCCCACATCTGCTCGTAGTCGGACTCCATGGCGGCGATCGCCGGCGCGTTCTGCCCGAACAGGTTCGACATCACCAGCTGCATGAACGAGTTACGGTTGGCGGCCACGGCGAACGGGTGCACCGTCGCCGCCTGGGCCGACTCGAAGGCGCTGACCACCGCCTGGGCCTGCGCGGACGCCGTCTGGGCCTGGGCGGTCGCCTCGTTGAGGAAGCTGGCGTAGCGCGTGGCGGTCTGCATCATGGCGGCCGCCGCCGGACCCTGCCAGGCCTGATCGGCCAGGCCGGAGGTGATCGAGGTGAACGACTGCGCCGCCGTGTTCAGCTCGGCGGCCAGCCCGTCCCACGACGCCGCCGCGGCCAGCATGGGCCCCGACCCGGCGCCGTCGAAAATCAGCGACGAGTTCACTTCTGGTGGCCACACCAAAAAACTCATCCCCCGAGTGTCCTTCCACTATGTCGAGACCGCATGTCATACCCAGAACGGCACCCCACCCCCCAGTCGACTGACGGGGCGCCTCCCAGGGCCGGTACGCCTGCACTCTAAGAAATCGGCGCCGGGAAATCTCGCGATTGTGCAAACCGGCGGCTACCTCACAGCGGCCATGCCCGATCCTCTCCTCAAACCAGCAACCGCGTGGGCATCACCTTCGGCGTCACGCCGTAGCGGGGCCCGGCGGCGTAACCCGACGACCGCCCGGCCGAGGCGACCGCCGGCATGCCGCCGGCCAGCGTCGTCGTCTGCGCGCCCTCGACCGCGGGCGCCGACCAGCCGGAGCCGGCCAGCACCGACGCGTTCTGCGGGGCCGGCGTGGCCGCCGACCACACCGGCGGCACCGACAACTTCCCGACCAGCGACGCCGAGCCCATGCCGGCCGACACCGGCGCCGCCGAGGCGCCCGCCGGGGCGCCGGAGCCGGCCAGGACGCCGCCGCCGGCGGGCGCCCGCGCGCCGGCCGAGATGGCCCCGGCCTGGATGTGCTGGGTGACCACCCCGGCGGCGATCGCGGCGAACATGTTCCACGCCCCCGTGTCGAAGATGGCCTGCCCCGCGTTGACCACCAGGCTGTCGTTGAAGATGCTGCTCAGCGGATCGAGGATCGACTGGGCCGGGGCGGCGGCCGCCGCGACGGGCGAGGCCAGCGACTGGACCGCGGTGGGCAGGGCGGGCGCGGCGACGTCGGTCGCCAGGCCGGCGGCCGGCGCACCGCCGCTGGACGTGGCGAAGCCCGGGGACAGCGAGAACATGTCCGACGCCGCGGCGGGGAAGTTCTGCAGCCACCCGACCGGGGTGCCGATCACCGAGTCCGTCGACGACAGACCGGGCAGCGCCGGCGCGGCGCCGGTCGCGGCCTGGTTGACCGCCTCGGTGAGTCCGTACGACCGGGCGTTGGTGTCCAGAGTGTTCACCAGCATCTGGTGAATGGCCGCCGCCTGGGCGCTCACGGATTGATACAGGTTCCCGTAGGCGCTGAACAGCGCCGCCTGCAACGCCGACACCTCGTCGGCGGCCGCCGGGGCGACGGCCGTGGTGGGCGCGGCGGCGGTGGCGTTCTGGGCGGCCATCGAAGAGCCGAGACCCTCGAGTGCGCGGGCGGCCTCCAGCAGCGCGTCGGGCCGCGTGGTCACGAACGACATGTGATCCTCCTTGATCGAGCCGGTTTCCTACCGAGAACCGGATACCCCTAATGGTTTCGCTCAAAGGCCAGGTGAGGGGCCGTTCAGACGGGTGTTGTCCGGCCCGGGCCGCGGGCTGGGAAGAAGGGCGCGGGCCACTACGCTGGGGGCATGGCCACCGAATCCACGATGCTCGCCCTCGGCACCCCCGCCCCCGCGTTCACGCTGCCCGAGCCGGCCACCGGAGGCACGGTCAGCCTGGACGACCTGACCGGTCCCGCGCTCGTCGTCACCTTCATCTGCAACCACTGCCCGTACGTCCAGCACGTCGCCGCCGGGCTCGCCGCGCTCGGGCGAGACCTCGCCGATCGCGGCGTCCCGATGGTGGGCATCTCCAGCAACGACGCCGCCACCTATCCACAGGACGGCCCCACGCAGATGGCCGCCGAGGCGCACCGCCACGGCTGGACGTTCCCGTACCTGTACGACGAGAGCCAGGACGTGGCCCGCGCCTACTCGGCGGCCTGCACGCCGGACACGTTCGTGTTCGACGGCGAACGCCGGCTCGTATACCGCGGCCAGCTCGACGACTCGCGCCCCAAGAACGCGCTCCCGGTAACGGCCGCCGACGTCCGGGCCGCCGTCGACGCCGTGCTCGCCGGCCGGCCCGTCGACCTCGACCAGCGGCCGTCGATCGGCTGCGGCATCAAGTGGCGTTAGGCGCCGAGCGTCCGGCGACGCCGGTGTGTCAGCATTTGGCAATGACCGCACGCAGCGCACGGATCCTTGCCCGCATCATCGGCGTCTCGGCGGCGACGTCGTGGACGCTGGTGTCCCCGGCGATCGCCGCTCCGGCCGCGTCCGCCGACGCCTGCTCCGACGTCGCGGTGGTCTTCGCCCGCGGCACCCACCAGGCGCCCGGCCTCGGCGACGTCGGCCAGGCATTCGTCGACTCGCTGACCTCGCAGGCCAACGGCCGGTCGGTGGACGTGTACGCGGTCGACTACCCGGCGAACGACGACTACCACGGCAGCTCGTCGGCCGGAGCCAACGATGCCAGCGCCCACGTGCAGGGCACGGTCGCCGCCTGCCCGAACAGCAAGATCGTGCTGGGCGGGTATTCGCAGGGCTCGACCGTCATCGACCTGGCCACCAACCAGATGCCGGCGTCCGTGGCGGACCACGTGGCCGCCGTCGCCCTGTTCGGCGAGCCGTCCAGCGGGTTCTCGAGCATGCTGTACGGGGGCCAGCCCTTGCCCACGATCAACCCGGTCTACGCCGCCAAGACCATCAGCCTGTGCGCGCCCGACGACCCGATCTGCTCGGCGGGCGGCAACATCATGGCGCACGTGTCCTACATCCAGTCCGGGATGACGACCCAGGCCGCGACGTTCGCGGCCAACAGGCTGGGCCCCGGCCCGGACCGCACCTGACGGCCCGCGTCGGGGTAGCGGGCAGCGAGCGATCGTGCGATTCCCGGGGGCGTCGTTGCGCGACACCGTCGCGGTCCGGATTGCCGTTGCCGTGCTGGTGGGCGTCGCCGTCGCCGTCGCGGTCGGCAACACCGTCGGCTGGCGGTTCGCCCTCGTCGGCTGGGTCATCACGGCCGGGGTGTACGTGGTGTGGACGCGGCTCCTCCTGGGCGGAATGGACGCCGAGCAAACCCGCGCCTACGTCACCCGCGAGGATCCGACCCGCATCGTCGCCGACGTGGTCGTCCTGTCGGCCAGCGTGGCCAGCCTGGTCGGCGTCGGCTACGTCGTGGCCGCGGGATCACGCTCGGGTCCCGCGGCGGTGGTGGCCGCCCTGCTGGGCGTCCTCACGGTCGCGGCGTCCTGGTTCGCCGTGCACACGCTGTTCACCGTGCACTACGCGCGGCTCTACTACTCCGACGAACCGGGCGGGATCAACTTCCACGACCCCGAGCCGCCGCGCTTCCGGGATTTCGCCTACGTGGCGTTCACCGTCGGCATGACCTTCCAGGTGTCGGACACCGAGATCTGCCTGACTTCGATCCGGGCGACGGTCCTGCGCCACGCGCTGCTGTCCTACCTGCTCGGCGCCGTCGTCCTGGCGGTCACCGTCAACCTGATCGCCGGCCTGGGCGCCAAGGTGTGACCGTCCGTCAGTCGGCCGCGCGTCCCGCCTGGCGCTTCTCGGCGTCGGCTACCGTCGAGACCATGTCCCAAGCCTCCGGTAACGATCGAATCGACGACGTCAGCCCCGGCGACATCATCACCGTCGACCGCGGATCCGGCGAACGGCCGTACAAGCTGGTGTTCAAGGACGCCACCGACGAGGGGTACGTGCTGACGCTCGAAGCCGACAACGGTGAGACCTTTCAGCTCGAGCTGGCCGCCGGTACCACGGTGATGCGCTCGCTCGGGTCCAAGTGGGAGTCGGCCCAGAGCCCGACCGCCAACTCCGAGGGCTGACGCTCGACGATCGGTGCGCAACCTCGGCGGCTGAACCCGCCGCCCCGCCGCGTCGCGCGAGCGGCCGCATTTTTGCCTGATGTGTGAAATCGCCGGCCACGCCGACGTAGTGTCTGCGCGCGGAGAGTGATGCAGGCGGGCGAAAGGTCGGGCTATGCGGCTGGTGGTCGATCTCAACAGGTGCCAGGGCTACGCGCAATGCGTCCCGCTCGCGCCCGAGGTGTTGCAGCTCGTCGGTGAGGAAGCGCTGGCGTACGACCCCAACCCCGACGACTCCCAGCGCCAGCGGGTCCTGCGGGCGGCTGCCTCGTGCCCGGTGCAGGCGATCATCCTCGAGGTGGACCCGCCCGCGGACCGGGACACCAAGTGAGCACCGCCTCGCTGGTCAGCCAGCTCGTCGAGAGCTTCAAGACCGACGGCCGCATCGTCATCGTCGGCGCCTCACTGGCCGGGTTGCGAGCCGCAGAAGCGTTGCGGGAGAAAGGGTTTCGCGGAGGACTCACCATCGTCGGCGACGAGCCGCACGAACCCTACGACCGGCCGCCGCTGTCCAAGCAGGTCCTCAAGGGCTGGGTGCCCGCCGACCACACCAAGCTGCCCCGCCTGCGGCCCGTCGACGCGCACTGGCGGCTCGGGGTTGCGGCCACCGGGCTCGACCGGTCCAACCGCCAGGTGCTGCTCGCCAACGGCGACAAGGTGGGTTACGACCGGCTGCTCATCGCCACCGGCACCCGGGCGCGCCCGTGGTTCAAACCCGAGGAGGCCGCGTACAAGGGGTTGTTCACGGTGCGCACCTGCGACGACGCCGCGAAGCTGGCCGCAGCGCTGCGGCGGCGACCGCGGCGGGTGCTCATCGTCGGCTCGGGTTTCGTGGGGTCCGAGATCGCCTCGGTGTGCCGCGATCTCGACCTGCCGGTGACGGTCGCCGAGCGCGGCACGGCACCGTTGGTGGGTGCGCTCGGCGGGGTGATCGGCGACATCGCGGCGCGGATGCAACTCGACGCCGGGGTCGACCTGCGCACCGGGGTGGCGGTGCAGGGCCTGGACGCCGACGCCGACGGCCACGTCCGCGCGGCCCGGCTCTCCGACGGCACGGTGCTGGACGTGGACGTGGTGGTCGCCTCGCTGGGCTCGATCCGCAACGTGGAATGGCTCGACGGCGCCCAACTGGCGAGCGGGTTCTGGGGGGTCGCCTGCGACGCGGGCTGCCGCGCGTTCGACATCAACGGCGTGGTGACCGACAACATCTTCGTCGCCGGCGACGTGGCGCGCGCCCCGCACGTGCTGTACGAATACCAGTTCATGTCCCAAGAGCATTGGGACAACGCCGTTTTCGGCGCGGAGGTGGCGGCCAACAACATGATCAGCCTGGAGACCGGCCGGCGCCCGCATCTGCCGCTGCCGTCCTTCTGGTCCGGCCAGTTCGGCGTCAACATCAAAAGCGTCGGGGTGTGTTCCTTCGGCGACGAGATCGTGTTCACCCAGGGATCGATCACCGAGCGCCGCTTCGCGGCCGCCTACGGCTACCGCGGCCGCATCGTGGGGGCGGTGACCTTCAACCATGGCAAGTGGTTGCCCTACTACGCCTCGCTCATCGAGCGGTCCGCGCCCTTCCCGCCGCCGCCACCGGGTTACGACCGCCCCGTGCTCTTCGAGCCGCTGCCGGCCCGCTTCCCCGACCCGCGCGAGCCGACCGCGCTCCCCGACGTCGTGCTGACCGGACACGACCCCACCTCGCGCGGCGCCGAATTCCGGGCGCCCGAGAAGCGCTGAACGGCAGGAGATTTCGATGGATGCCGCAACCGCATGGGCCGAGGCGATGAAGTTCGAGAATCGCCCGAACCCGTATCCCTACTTCGACGAGCTGCGCCGGACGCCGGTGGCCAAGGTCGGCGAGCAAACCTACGTCGTCACCGGCCACCGCGAACTGTTGGCGCTCGCCCACGACCCGCGGATCAGTTCCGACATCAGCCGCAGCCCCGCGGGTTTCGGCGGCGAGCGGCCCGATCCGCAACCCGGCGGCGAGCAC
Source organism: Mycobacterium bohemicum DSM 44277 (assembly GCF_001053185.1). Classification (GTDB taxonomy): domain Bacteria; phylum Actinomycetota; class Actinomycetes; order Mycobacteriales; family Mycobacteriaceae; genus Mycobacterium; species Mycobacterium bohemicum. The sequence continues at coordinate 596,921 of NZ_CSTD01000001.1, forward strand.
ATGCAGGCCTACGGCCGCGAGGCCAGCATCATCGTGTCGGACCCGCCCGACCACGACAGGGCGCGCCGGCAGGTGATGCGGCACCTGGGGCCGCCGCACTCCCCCGACCTGATCCCGGGCATGGAGCCCTTCGTCGTGCGGCTGGCGAACGAGCTGCTGGACACGGTGCAGGCCTCCGGCGTCGACCGCCTGGACGTGGTGGAGGACTTCGCCTACCCGATACCCGTGGCGGTCATCTGCAAGATCCTCGGCGTGCCGGTGCAGGACGAGCCGATGTTCCACGGCTGGATCTTCGACTTCATGATGGGCACCGACCTGGGCCCCGAGGGCGCGACCGAACAGGGCCGCGCGCTGGCCGGCAAGGGTCGCGCGAGCACGGCGGCGCTGCTGGACTATCTGGGCGGTCTGGTGGAGCGGTACGCGAAGACCCCGGGCGACGGCCTGCTATCCCACCTGCTGCACGACGACGGCCCGGACGGCCCGATGTCGATCACGGAGACCACCTCCAACGCCATGCTCCTGCTGGTCGCCGGCCACGACTCGACGGTCAACACGATCACCAACTGCGTGATGACGCTGCTGCGCAACCCCGGCTCCTGGGACCTGGTGCGGCAGCGGCCCGAGCTGATCCCCCGGGCCATCGAGGAGGTGCAACGCCTGCAGTCGGCCGTGCAGTTCTTCCCGAGCCGCAGTGCGACCGCCGACATCGAGATCGGCGGGACCGTTATCCCGGCGGGCTCGGCGGTGCACCTGGTTTACGCGGCCGCCAACCGCGATCCGCGGCGCTTCGACCACCCCGACCGCTTCGACCCGTTCCGGGAGGACAACGAGCACTTCGGTTGGGGCAGCGGCATTCACACCTGCATGGGCGGCCCGCTGGCGCGGCTCGAGGTCAACCTGGCGCTGGAGATCTTCCTGGGCCGCGTCGAATCCCCGAGGCTGGTCGTCGACCCGCCCCCCTACCGGCACAACCAGGTGTTCCGCGGCCCGCGCCACCTGTGGGTGGACTTCACCGGGATCGCGGACTGAGCCGGGGCCCGCGGCTCGATCGCCGGCCCGCTGGTCGGAACCCTCACGCCCCGATGGTGACGGGGTCGCCGACGCGCACGACACCGCCGGCCAGCACCTCCAGGTACGCCCCGGCGCACGGCTGGGGCCCGTGCCCCCCGGTGTCCCAACGGTTTTCGGCCGCCGGAATGCGCAGCGCCTGCGGGGCCCGCGGCAGCGGGCCGTGCTCGAGGGTGGGCACCACGCAGCGCGAGGTGGCCGTCAACACGCGCATGCGCGCGGCGCCGGCCGTCACGGCCTTGCCGACCCAGTCGTTCTCGGCGTACGGCGGATAGCCGTCAGGGGTCGCGATCACCACGTTCGGCCGGTAGCGCAGCGCCTCGACGCCGATGTGTTCGACGGTGGCGGTCGTGATCGCGTGCAGCGGGGCCTCGTCGGTGAACGAGTCCCCCGGGGTCGCCTGAGCGATCTGCAGGATCCGGCCGCCCACGTCGGCGTCGTCGGCGTCCAGCCCGAGTTCGAGAAGTCGTTCCGGGTCGGGTCGCTCCAGCGTCGCGCCGTCCGGTCGCTGGCGTACCAGGCGCACCGTCCGCCCCGTCAAGCGGGAAAGCGCGTCCTCGACGCCGGGGTCATCCGCGCCGACCGGCGTCCCGTCGGGCAGCAGGATGCTCACCCGCCCGTCGTCGGCGCGGGCCGTGCACTGCAACAGCCCACGCCACAGGCGTGCTTGTTTGGCGCTGGCCACATGGCCGGTCTCGGCGTCGATGAGTGCCAGACGCCGGTCCCCGTCCGCGCCGCCCTCATCAACGAAAAGGCTGGTCACGGTTTCGCCGAGCATCGACTTCACCGGGTAGCGAAGCAGACTCGCCACTCGCATCTGCGGCGCGTTCATCCATACCAGTATGCGGCCGGCCGTTCGGCAGTCGCGGCCCCGAAATCGATCAGCCCGGGCAGTAGTTCGATTCCGCGGCGCTGACCATGGAGGTGACGTCCGCGAACGTGATGCCCTTCGGGCCAAGGGTGCTGTGGATGTCGGTCGCGATCTGGTCGGGCGTCTTGCCGGCGTTGCGGTCGGCGCAGATCTGGTGACCCATCGCGATGATGTCGGAGTCGTCCCCGGCCGGCCACGTGAAGCCGAGCTTGTGCATTTGCCCCAGGAAGGCGTCGTCGGTGGCATCGGCGAACGCAATCGCGGTGCTCGTGGACAGGGCGGCGCCAACCAGCACGGGCGCGGCGATTCTGACAAGCCAGCGAGTTGAGATCATATGTGGCCTTCTTTTCTTTTCTTGTCGGCGTGGAGGTGCGGTCAGTATATGGACCTTTGAGAGCCCGAATATTAAACCTATGAAAACCCTTTCCTACTTGTAAAGGGTCGGCGTGAAACTCGACGAATAATCGCTGAAACCGGGCATCGCGAATTTGCGGCGGCGCCCGTTCTCTGCTACACGGCGACGCGGATGAGCACCCGCGGTTTACGGCCTCGTGCAGCAATCGTTTCCACGATCACCACCACCCAGAATTCCACGCCGTACTTTCGTTTGAGCAACGATTCGATCCGCGCGACTTCGCCGACGTCGGTGAGCACCTCAGCGGTCGCGTCGACAACAGCAGCCCCGGCGCGCACTTTGCCCGTCCGGCCGCAAGGCGTGAGCGTGACGCGCGGGTTGCGGCGAACCCGTTTGACCTTCGAAGCCTTCGCAGGGGTCCACAGCCATAGCTGCGGCCCGTCGCGGACAATCCACATCGGCGAGGCGACGGGATTGCCGTCGCGCTTGAACGTCGTCAACGACACGAACTTCTCGTCGCCCAACCGCGCGGTCGGGTTGTCGCTCATAGTTTGTTCATACACGTCGTGGCTCAGCTACCCGCGGGTGACGACGATCGACTCCTCGCCGGTGTGCCAGGCCGTCAGGAAAGTGCCGATCGAGACCCGCTCGTCGGGAGAGTCGGCGCCGGGGTCATTGAGGTGCACGACGTCGTTGTTGGTGTCGATTCCGGTGACGACCAGGAAGTGGTCGGCCTTGGTCCGCTGGTCACTCGTTTTCCAGATGACCGCGGAATTGACCCAGGCGATCACCTTGCGGTCGTCTGCGAGGTAGCGCTCGAGCGCGGGCAGTCCGGTCTGGTCGGGATGCGCGGAATAGGTCATCGTCGACTTGATGCCGTAGTGGTCGAGCAGGACGACCTCGTCGCCCATCTCGATGCCACCGTTGCCGTTGGAATGGCCGGGATCGGCCGGCGGGGCGTAGATGGGCCCGGGATTGGTCTGCGACGGCGTCACCTCCGCCAGCGCGATGATCTGCCGTTCGGTGGGGCTGTGCCCGGTGACCTCGCCCACCACGTCGGCGACCGCCATCAGCCCGCAATTGTCTTCCAGCGACTGCTGCTGCCAGTACTTCGCGGCCGCGGCGGGGTCACCGTAGACGCCGTCGGCCGCGGTCGCCGACGTCGCGACGGGTGTCGGCGAGGGGTCTCGGTGCGTGGCGGCGGTGGGTGTCGACGCCGGGGTGCCCGCCGGCGTCGAGGGCGGTGCGGAGCCGCACCCGGCGAGCGCGACGAACACCGCGCCCAGGCACACGGGCGCGAACGCGGCGCGTGCCGTCGCGAGGGCCCGGGAATACGGCATGTCGGCTCCTGGGGTTCGGTTGGGAACCCAATAGCGGGCAAACTCTCGCACCGCGTGCGGGCGGTTTAGCACAAATATTGACACGAATTCCGGCCCGGCGCGGAGCCACTCGAGGAAACGGCTCGCAGCCCTGCGTACGGAAACTGAATTGGTGTGAAACTATTGCCGGAGCATCTATTCGTGAATGGACGCCGATGTTCGCGGCGAGCGCAATTGAACAGGGTGGCTTTTCGCCCTGGGAATGCACCGGCGTGAAACGTTCGTCCCGAGCGCCGGTGGGCGGGGTTTCCGGGGCCGCAGCGATTCGGTCGTGCTGCCCGGGGAGGTCACCGGCAATGGGGGCTCCGCGGCCGTCAGCAACCGCTTCCCGCGTAGCGCCTGCGCCGCGAGGAAAGCGCGCGACCGGCGACGCCACCGCGTTAAAAGCCGTCTTGTCGACTAGTATTGGGACAGTCAGGAACGAATTCCAATCGCCAGGATTTGCCCTCGCCAGCATGTCCGGCTGACCAGGGGGCTAGGATTTGTGCCGGTCCGGAGCATATCTACGCACGTCCTGCGGAATCGGTCGGACCCGTCGAGGGCGTGGCGACGGCCCGTTCGACGAGCGATTTGGGCACCGACGGCCGCGCGCCGACGCGTGGCGCCGTCATGGCTACGGCCGTAGACCCGGGCCGCCAGCAATGGGATGCGACGGGCATCGCGGTGTCGCCAGCAAATCGATAGGACTGCTGGGGCCGTTCCACCTCAGCGTTGAACTCCGCACGCACCCGCGCTGCGGCACGCACCGGGACGCGACCACCGCCACGGCTTTGCTGATCGGGCGCAGTCGGATCGGGCGCGGTTAGGGGCCGACGTGGACTACTCGATGCTGCCGCCGGAGCTCAACTCCGGCCGGATGTATGTCGGCCCCGGGGTGGGCTCGATCGCGGCCGCGGCCGAAGCCTGGGAGGCGTTGGCATCCGAGCTGCACACCACGGCCAACGGGTACCGATCCGCGATATCGGGTCTCACCGCCGGTCCGTGGCTGGGTCCGTCGTCGGCGGCGATGACCGCCGCGGCCGCGTCCTATGTCAGCTGGCTCAGCGGCGCGGCCGCGCAGGCGGAGGAAGCCGCCGGACAGGCCAGGGCCGCGGCGGCGGCCTACGAAGAGGCGTTCGCGTCGACCGTGCCGCCCCAGCTGGTCGCCGGCAACCGCGCGCTGTTCGCGCGGCTGGTGGCGACGAACCTGTTCGGGCAGAACACCTCCGCGATCGCGTCCAACGAGGCCCAGTACGCCGAGATGTGGGCTCAGGACGCCGCGGCGATGTACCGATACGCGGGCGCTTCGGCCTCGGCGACCACGCTGACGCCCTTCGCGGCCCCGCAGCAGAACACCAATCCGGGCGGACCGGCCGCCCAGGCGGCCGCCGCGGGCCAGGCCACCGGCACATCGGCCGGCAGTGTGCAGAACTCGGTGGCGTCGGCGCAGCAAACGCTGTCCGCCGTCCCCGCCGCGCTGCAGAGCCTCGCCACGCCCGCGCAGTCGAGTCCCTTGCTGGACAACTTGAACCTGCTGAGCGACCTGATCGCGATCTTCCTGGACGCGCCGGCCAACATCGCCGAACTCACCGTGAGCATCCCGCTGGGCGTGCTGGGCCTGGTGGCGCTTCCGTTCGACATCGGCGGTTACGGCACGGGTGTCCACACCGACGACATCGTCAGCGGCTGGAACGGTCAACAGCCGTGGCCGGGTAACGGCCCGGCGCCCGTCAAGGAGTTTCCGGCGCCTCTTGCCAATCTGGCCCCGGGTACCGTGCCGCCGCCGCCGAGGGTTTCGGCCGGCCTGGGCGAGGCGAACACGGTGGGCAAGCTGTCCGTGCCGTCGACCTGGACGATCGCGACGCCGGCGGTCCGCCCGATCTCCTACACGCTGCCCGCGTTGCCGCCCGCCGCGGGCGGCACCGCCGGCGAGGGTCCCACGCTCGGATCGAGCGGCATGCTCGGCCAGATGGCCGTGGCGGGCCTGGCCGGGCGGGCCATCGCCGGCTCCCTGGGCGCCGGTGCCGGCAAAGAGCGCGGCAATGGGACCGGCGGCCAACGCGTGCAGGCCGCCGCCGGCCACGCCACGAACGCGGACGACAAGGCTGCGGACGCTTCCGGCGAACCGCCCGAGGGCGAGCCCAGGCCGGTGGTGACCGGAGTAGCGGCCGAGCTTCGCGAGTTCGCCAAGCTCCGCGACGAGGGAATCCTGACCGACGAGGAGTACACGGAGCAGAAGAACCGCCTGCTCGGTCGCTAGACACCGCCGCCGCGGCGGCCGCCGGTTGCCTGGAAGAGGAATGCGCAGCGAATGGATTTCGGGATCTATCCGCCGGAGATCAACTCCGGCCGGATGTATGCCGGTCCCGGCTCGGGGCCGTTGCTGGCCGCTGCGCAGGCCTGGGCCACCCTCGCCGACGAGCTGTACACGGCGGCCGGCGCCTATCAATCGGTGGTCGCGGGGCTGACCGGGCGGCTGTGGACGGGACCGGCCGCGGCGTCCATGGCGGCCGCCGCCGCGTCGTACTCGGACTGGCTGGGGGCCACCGCGGCGGTCGCCGAGGAAACCGCCACCCGGGCGAGCGCCGCGGCCGGCGCCTACGAGGCAGCGTTTGCCATGACGGCGCCGCCCTGGGAGGTCACTGCCAACCGCAGTCTGCTGGCGGCGCTGGTGGCGACCAACTTCTTTGGGCAGAACACCCCCGCGATCGCGGCGGCCGAGGCGCAGTACGCCGCGATGTGGGCCCAGGACGCGGGCGCGATGTACACCTACGCCGCGTCGTCGGCGGCGGCGACCGCGCTGACGCCGCCGACCTCGGACCCGCCGGCCAGGCCGCGGCGGTCACCCAAGCCCTCGGCACGCCCGGCGGCAGCGCCCAGAACGTCGTCTCCGGCGTCCCGCAGACCCTCGCCGCGGTGCCCTCGGTCCTGCAAAGCCTCGCGACGCCGGCCCAGGCGCTCCCCTCCGCCACCACCCTCGACACGCTCGCGAGCCTCATCACCATTTTCCTCAGCGTCCCGGCCGACATCGGCGCCCTCGGTGTCGAGGTCCCGCTGGACATCCTGACGGGACCGGTGGATCTCCCGTTCGCCGTCTACGGCACCTACATCGGTTTCCACACCGACGACATCATCAGTGGCTGGAACGGGGAGAAGAGTTGGCCGAGCACGGCGCCGGCCCCGGTCCAGGAGTTCCCCGCGACCCTGACCAACCCGTCCCCCGGCACGTCCTCGGCCGCCCTGGGCGCCGCGGACACCGTCGGCGCCCTTTCCGTCCCGTCGGCGTGGACCGTCGCGGCGCCGGAGGTCCGCCCTCTTGCGCTGGCGTTGCCGGCCAGTGGGATCGACCCCGTCGGCGCGGCATCGACGGAAGCCGGCTCGAGCACGACCATCAGCAACATGGGGCTCGCCGGTCTGACGTCGACGGCCGGTCCGCAGGGCGGCGGGGGCAGCGCCGGCGGCACGGTGGAGGGCGCTCGCGTGCCCGCGCGGATGGGACGTGCGGTGGGTGACGGTGATCGCCCACCGCCACCCGGCACGCCGCGGATCGTGGTCACCGGAGTCGCGGCCAAGATCCGCGAGATCACCAAGCTCCGCGACCAGGGGCGCCTGACCGACGACGAATACGACCGGCTGAAGAACCAACTGCTGGGGCGGTGACCGCCGGTCGGCTCCTGCGCCAGCGTTGGTGCCGGCCCTGAGCGTCCTGTAGAAGGGTCTGGTGGAAGACCACCCGCCCACGTCGTTCGAGCCCTCGCTGCTGCGCGAGGCGATCGTCCGGCGGCTGTACCGCCGATCGGTGGCCGAGGGCCAGATCAGGGTCCCGGCCGTGCCCGCCCTCGTCGACGAATACGTCCAGTTGTGCGGCAACATCTGCGCGACCCTGGGCGTCTGGTACACCCCCGAGCAATCGGCCGCGCTCAGATCGAACCTCGAGGCGGAGCTCGCCAAGGCCTTCAAGGCCTCGCCCCGCTCGGACATCGTGATCTCCTTCCAGGCGCCGTTCGGGACGGGCGTGAACATCCGCGTGAAAGCGGAGTGGCGCACGATCGAGGCCGATTACGAGCAGTGGGTCGGCTTCCGCCCGCCGCCGCTGTTCGGCACCGAGCCCGACGCCCGCGTGCTGGCGCTGGCCGGCGAGGGGGCCGACCCCGCGGCCTGCCGGGTGCTCGACGTCGGCGCGGGCACGGGGCGCAACGCGCTCGCCCTGGCCCGGCGCGGGCACCCGGTGGACGCCGTCGAGATGACGCCGAAGTTCGCCGACGTGATCCGCGAGGAGGCCGAACGCGCATCGCTGGGCGTGCGCGTCATCCAGAGCGACGTCTTCACCGCCACCGAGGGCATGCACGACGAGTACCAGCTGATGGTGCTCTCCGAGGTGGTGCCCGACTTCCGGACGACCGGTGAGCTGCGCGGCCTGTTCGAACTCGCCGCGGACTGCCTGGCGGTGGGCGGGCGCCTGGTGTTCAACGCGTTCCTGGCGCGCCCCGGCTACACCCCCGACGATGCGGCCCGCGAACTCGGGCAGCAGTGCAACGCAATGATCTTCACGCGCGAGGAGGTGGCGACGGCCGCGGCCGGGCTTCCCCTCGAGCTGATCGGCGACGACTCCGCCTGCGAGTACGAGAAGGCGCACCTGCCCGAGGGCGCCTGGCCACCCACCGGCTGGTTCGACGGGTGGGCCAGCGGACTCGACGTGTTCGACGTCGAGCCCGCGGACTCGCCGATCGAGTTGTGCTGGCTCGTCTACCGCAAGGCGGGCTGAACCGGGCGGGTCACTCCCCCGGGTTCGAGGCGCTGAGGTCGCGGGTGGCCGGTCCCTCCAGCAGGGTCCCGTCCGGCGCGAACCGCGAGCCGTGCAGCGGGCACTCCCACGCCTTGTCCGCGTCGTTCCAGTTCACGATGCCGCCCAGGTGGGTGCACACCGGCGACACCCGATGCTCTTTGCCGTCCACCCGGCACCGGGCCTCGAGGTGCCACGGCGGCCCGCTGACGACGCCGCCCTCGTCGGCGCCCGGGTCGCGGCGACGGGTGCGGGTGGCCGGCGTGATCCAGCCCTTCACCATGTCGAAGCCGACCTCGAGATTGGCCTGCAGCGCCGTCGGCAGCCCGGACAGCTCGTGCGGGCTCCAGCTGGCGAACGCCCGCGCCCAGTCCATCCGCCCGCCGAGGATGCCGCTCGCGAGGGCCAACGCCGCGGCCGGCCCGTTCGTCATCCCCCACTTGTTGAAACCCGTTGCGACGTAGATGCTTTCGTTGTTCGGCAGGATAGGGCCGACGTAGGGCAGATCGTCGATGGGCGTGTAGTCCTGCGCCGACCAGAAGTGCGTCTGCGCCGCGCCCGGGTAATGGATGCGAGCCCACGACGACAGCTCCTCCAGCGCCTTCGACGGGCTGCGCTCGCGGCCCACGGTGTGGCCGGCGCCGCCGACGATCAGGCGTTCGCCGTCGGCCACCGGGGCATACCGCACCGATCGCGTCGGGGAGTCGGCGGAGATCATCATCGGCCGGGTGATGTCGCCGGGCACGTGAAAGGCCAGGCAATACGACCGGCTCGGCTTGAGCCGCGCGAAAAACCCGCCGCGGTCCAGGATCGGCATTCCCGTGGCGAGGACCAGCCGCCCGGCCTGAAGTTCCACGTCCCGCCCGTCGGCGCCGTTGACGTACGCCCGCACCGTCTTGCCGCGCCACGACCCCCGCCGCACCCGGGTGTGCTCGACCAGCCGTCCGCCGCGGTCGAGCAACTCGACCGCCAGCGAGTCCAGGAACGGCATCGGGTCGAACTGCGCCTGGTCCGGCAGGCGCACGCCGCCGTGATAGGGAAACGGCACATCGGCGTCGTCGTCCCAGACCGCGGGCAGCCCGACCGCCTGGCACGCCTTCAGCTCCGCCTTGGCCGACGGGACGCCCTCGGCGGACTGGGCGTAGGTGTAGGCGTCCTCGCGTTGCACGGCCACCCCGCGCGCCTCGCAGTGCTGCACCACCCAGTCCTGGCCCTCGCGGTTGCCGTCGACGTAGGCGCGGGCCAGCCGCGTGCCGTGCTTGGCCACGATCTTCGACAGGTGCGTGCCCTGCAGCAGGCTGATCTTGGCGGTGGTGTTGCCGGTGGCGCAGGCGCCGACGGTGCGCGCCTCCACCACCAGCACGTCCTTGCCGGCGCGGGCCAGCAGCACCGCGGTCATCAAACCGGTGATCCCGGCTCCCACGACGATGATGTCCGCGGAGTGGGGTCCTTGGTCAAGCGCGCTTGGCGCCCAAGGTTGTTCGGCTCGCTCGGACAGCCACAACGAAGTCACGCGGCACTGATACCCGGCCTGGCGGCCGGGAAACCCGGCACCGCCCGGACCGGGCCGCGGCGCCCGACTGAGCTGCGCTTCGGTCTTTTCACCGCGTCGCCGGCGGGCTCGCGCGGCGATGTGATTCGCCCGTCGGTTTAGACGGCGACCGCGACGGGCTACCTGATCTACACCATCGCGCCAGCGGACCAAGGATCGGCAGCCCCACATGATGTCACCACGCAGTAACCGGCGCGGGCCCCTCCGGCTCGTGCTCGCCGGGTTGCTCGCCCTCGCCGTGGTCGGCGGCTGTGGTCACCGCGACACTCCCGCGAAAGCGCCTGGGCCGGCGCACATCACGATCACACCGGGAAACGGCGCGCACGGCGTGGACCCCGTCTCGCCCGTCCTGGTGAAGGCCGACTCCGGCACGCTGACCGACGTGCGCATGGTCAACGAGAGCGGCAAATCCGTTCAGGGCGTCATGACCCCCGACAACACCGTGTGGAAGCCGACCGTGCCGCTGGGGTACGGACGCACCTATACGGTGACGGTGAACAGCAGCGGCTCCAATGGCGTTGCGTCGAGCCAAGTTTCGTCCTTCTCCACGCTGCAGCCGTCCAACCAGACGAAGGTGTCCTTCACCACCACGAACGAGGCGGCCCTCACCGACGGCGGCACGTACGGCGTGGGCACGGTCGTCGTCGCCCACTTCGACGAGAAGATCGCCGACCGCGCGGCCGCCGAGCGGCAGCTGACGGTGACCACCGACCCCAAGGTGGACGGCGCCTGGTACTGGGTCGACGGGCAGAACGCGCATTGGCGGCCCGAGCACTACTACGCCCCGGGCACCAGGGTCACCGCCGAGGCCAAGATCTACGGGATTGCGTTGGGCGACGGCCTCTTCGGGCAGGATGACACCAAGGTGTCCTTCCGGATCGGCGACGCCCACGTCTCGATCGCCGACGACGCCACCCATCAGGTGAGCGTGTTCGACAACGGCAAGCTCGTGCGCACGATGCCCACCTCCATGGGGAGGGGCGGCACGGAAACGGTCGGCGGCCAGACCATTTCGCTGTGGACTCCGTCGGGCACCTACACGGTGCTCGACAAGGGCAACCCGGTCATCATGGACTCCTCGACCTTCGGGCTGCCGAAGAACTCGCGGCTCGGCTATCGCGAGACCATCAACTACGCCACCAAGATCAGCACCGACGGGATCTACCTGCACGAGCTCGACGCGACCGTGTGGGCGCAGGGCCACCAGGACACCTCGCACGGATGCCTGAACCTCAACGCCGACAACGCGAAGTGGTTCTACAACTTCTCGGTGCCCGGCGACGTCGTCGAGGTCCGCAACACCGGCGGCCCGCGGCTGAAGCTGGAGCAGAACGGCGACTGGACGCTGAGCTGGGATGACTGGCGCAAGGGCAGCGCGCTGAAGCCCTGACGCCCCGCCGAATGTTGCGTGCGCCACGTTCGGGGCCATTCGTGGGCCACTTCACAAAAGAGTCTTGACTCAGTCCAGATAAGTGGCGCATATTGATGCCGTGTCATCGGCGGCCGATCACGCAGAACAGCTGCGGATGGCCGATTTGCGGGTGACGAGGCCCCGCTTGGCCGTCCTGGAGGCCGTGCACGCCCACCCCCATGCCGACACCGAAACCCTCTTCGCGGCGGTGCGCGCCGCACTGCCCGACGTCTCCCGTCAGGCCGTGTACGACGTGCTCAACGCCCTGACGGCGGTCGGTCTGGTCCGCCGGATCCAGCCGCTGGGTTCGGTGGCGCGTTACGAGTCGCGCGTCGGCGACAACCACCATCACGTCGTCTGCCGGTACTGCGGCGTCATCGCCGACATCGACTGCGCCGTCGGCGAGGCGCCCTGCCTCACCCCGGCGGACGTCGACAACGTTTTGGATGGCTTCGTCCTCGACGAGGCCGAGGTCATCTACTGGGGCAGCTGCCCCGACTGTTCGACGGCTACGACCTGATTGCAGCCCGTTTCACCCCACCCCCGAAAGGAACGTAGTGAGCAATAGCGAGAGCGAAAACCCGGTCATCTCGGCGCCCGAACCCAAGGCGCGCGGCCCGCTGACCAACCGGGACTGGTGGCCCGACCAGGTCGACCCCTCGACGCTGCAGCCACACAACCCGCTGTCCAACCCCCTCGGCGACGACTTCGACTACGCCAGGGAGTTCGCCAAGCTGGACGTCGACGCGCTCAAGCGGGACGTCATCGACGTGATGACCACCTCGCAGGACTGGTGGCCCGCCGACTACGGCCACTACGGCGGCCTGTTCATCCGGATGAGCTGGCACGCCTCCGGCACCTACCGCATCTTCGACGGCCGGGGCGGCGGCGGCCAGGGCATGCAGCGGTTCGCCCCGCTCAACAGCTGGCCGGACAACGTCAGCCTGGACAAGGCGCGCCGGCTGCTGTGGCCGGTCAAGAAGAAGTACGGCAACAAGATCTCCTGGGCGGACCTGATCATCTTCGCCGGCAACTGCGCGCTGGAGTCGATGGGCTTCAAGACCTTCGGCTTCGCGTTCGGCCGCGAGGACGTCTGGGAACCCGAGGAGACCCTCTGGGGCGAAGAGGACACCTGGCTGGGCACCAACAAGCGCTACTCCGGCGAGCGCAACCTCGCCCAGCCGTACGGCGCCACCACCATGGGCCTGATCTACGTCAACCCCGAGGGCCCCGAGGGCAATCCGGACCCCATCGCCGCGGCGATCGACATCCGCGAGACGTTCGGCCGGATGGCGATGAACGACGAGGAGACCGCCGCGCTGATCGTCGGCGGGCACAGCTTCGGCAAGACGCACGGCGCCGGCAGCGGCGACCTGGTCGGCCCCGAGCCGGAGGCCGCCCCGATCGAACAGCAGGGGCTGGGCTGGAAGAGCAGCTACGGCACCGGCGTGGGCAAGGACGCCATCACCAGCGGCCTCGAGGTCGTCTGGACGCCCACCCCGACCAAGTGGGACAACACCTTCCTGGAGACCCTCTACGGCTACGAGTGGGAGCTCACCAAGAGCCCCGGCGATGCCTGGCAGTTCGTCGCCAAGGACGGCGCGGGAGCCGGCACCATCCCCGACCCGTTCGGCGGGCCCGGTCGAGCGCCCACGATGCTGGTCACCGACATCTCCATGCGGGAGGACCCGATCTACCGCGAGATCACGCGGCGCTGGCTGGACCACCCCGAGGAGCTCACCGAGGCGTTCGCCAAGGCCTGGTACAAGCTCCTGCACCGCGACATGGGGCCGATCAGCCGCTACCTGGGGCCGTGGATTCCCGAGCCGCAGCTGTGGCAGGACCCGGTCCCGGACGTCGACCACCCCCTGGTTGACGAGCAGGACGTGGCGGCCCTGAAGAAGAAGGTGCTCGAGTCGGGATTGTCGGTTCCGCAGCTGGTCAAGACGGCCTGGTCGGCGGCCGGCAGCTACCGCAACACCGACAAGCGCGGTGGCGCCAACGGCGCCCGCCTGCGGCTCGAGCCGCAGCGCAACTGGGAGTGCAACGAGCCGTCCGAGCTGGACAAGGTGCTGCCGGTTCTCGAGCGGATCCAGCAGGACTTCAACGCCTCCGCATCGGGCGGCAAGAAGGTCTCGCTGGCCGACGTGATCGTGCTCGCCGGGTCCGCCGCGGTCGAGAAGGCCGCCAAGGACGCCGGGTACGAGATCGAGGTGCACTTCGCGCCCGGACGGACCGACGCCTCGCAGGAGAACACCGACGTGGAGTCGTTCGCGGTCCTCGAGCCGCGGGCCGACGGGTTCCGCAACTACATCCGTCCCGGCGAGAAGGCGCCGCTCGAGCACCTGTTGATGGAGCGGGCCTACCTGCTGGGCGTGACGGCGCCGGAGACGACGGCCCTGATCGGCGGCCTGCGCGCACTGGGCGCCAACCATGGCGGCAGCAAGCACGGCGTGTTCACCGACCGGCCGGGCGCGTTGACCAACGACTTCTTCGTCAACCTGCTCGACATGGGCACGGTATGGAAGCCGTCGGCGACCGCCGAGAACGTCTACGAGGGCAGTGACCGTTCGACGGGCGAGAAGAAGTGGACCGCGACCGCCAACGACCTGGTGTTCGGCTCGAACTCGGTGCTGCGGGGATTGGCCGAGGTCTACGCGCAGGACGACAGCCAGGGCAAGTTCGTCGAGGACTTCGTCGCGGCGTGGGTCAAGGTCATGAACAACGACCGGTTCGACCTGAGGTAAGAGTCGATCGGTGCGACACCCCGACACCCCGCGAGTCACCGGCTCGCGGGGTGTGTCGTGTCAGTGAGTCCAGCCACAAAAATACCAATGGGTAACCTACGGTAGCGTAGGTTGCGTTATCGTCGGTAGAGACCGATGCGTCCACCTACGAGCCGGGTAACTGCTGACATGAGCGAATTGACGTACCTCGAACTGCACGGCGACCGGATCGCCTACCGCGACGCCGGCGACGGCCCCGCCCTGTTGCTGATCCATGGGATGGCGGGCAGCTCGGACACCTGGCGCGCAATCATCCCGCGGCTGTCCAAACAGTTCCGCGTCATCGCGCCGGACCTCCTCGGGCACGGCATGTCGGCGAAGCCGCGCGGCGACTACTCGCTGGGAGCCTTCGCGGTCTTTCTGCGCGACCTGCTCGACGAACTGGGGGTCGACCGGGCAACGGTGGTCGGGCAGTCTCTCGGCGGCGGAATCGCGATGCAGTTCGCCCACCAGCACCGCGACTACTGCGAGCGGCTGGTGCTGATCGGCAGCGGTGGCCTGGGACCCGAGCTCAGCCCGTTGCTGCGATTCCTGTCTGCCCCCGGTGCCGAGTTGCTGCTTCCCGTCATCGCACCGCAGCCGGTGCTGAACGTGGGCGAAAAGCTGGGTTCGTGGCTGACGTCGGCCGGGATTCGGTCACCGCGCACCGGCCAGATGTGGCATGCCTACGCCTCGCTGTCGGATGCCCAGACCCGGCGCGCGTTCTTGCGGACGCTGCGCTCGGTGGTCGACTACCGGGGTCAGGCCGTCAGCGCTTTGAACAAGCTGCACGTCGCGGCCGACCTGCCCACGCTATTGATCTGGGGAGATCACGACCGGATCATCCCGGTCGCGCATGCCTACGCGGCCCACGACGCCCTGGCGGGCAGCCGCCTCGAGGTGATCGAGGGCGTCGGACACTTCCCGCACGCGGAAGCGCCATCGGCCGTCGCGGACATCCTGGAGGACTTCATCGCCTCGACGACGCCCCAGGCGACCACCGAGGGTTCGGTGCCCGCCGGCAGGTGAGGCGGGATCAGCGGTTCAAATCCCACTGCCCGTAGTCCGGGGCGAGGACGTCGTCGATGTCGACGTTGATCCCACCGAGCAGCGGACTCGGGTTGGACGGGCTGTTGACCACGGCCTGATACAGGACGGCCGCGGGCTCACGCTCGCCGTGCGACCAGGCCTTGGTCTGCCACGCCCACCGGTGCCCCGCGCTGCTGGAGTTGCCGATCACGCCGTCGCGGATCGCCCACCCGCATACCCCGGCATCGCCGTAGACGCCGGTGCGGCCGACGCCCAGCACCGAGTTGATGCCCCGAAACCATTGCACCGCAGCGCCGTTCCAGGTGGCCTCGTCGATGTCGTCGTCGACGCTGAAGAAGATCGGCGCCGACGCCGTCCCGCCGGCGGCGTTGTGCAACCGCAGGGCGGTCTGGGCGTCGGCCACCCCGCCGTCGTATCCGCGGGTGAAATCCGACGGGTCGGGCCAGCCGGGTTTGCCGTACTGGAAGTTGCTGACGATGTGCAGGCCCGCGGCGCGCAGCGCGTCGGCATACTCGCGCGTGATCGGTTTGGCCTCGAAGTTGGCGCCCGGTCGCGACTCCGACACGTAGTTGACGACGCCGTCGTACCCGGCCGCCTTGATCTCATCCGGCGGGATCCGCCGCTCGGCGAAATCGATGAGCTGCGTGCCGGCGGCCGAGGCCACGGGCGGGCCCGACACCGTTGCCAGTCCCAGGAAGACCGGCGCGACAGCGAGTTTGAAGGCATCGCGCCGGGTGAATCCGCGCACCGCGCGATGGTAACAAAGTCAGATCCCGTGCTCGGCCTTGACGAACTCGGCCGCGCGTTCACCGATCACCACACACGGGGCCATCGTGTTGCCGCTGGTGATGCGCGGCATGATCGACGCGTCGGCGACGCGCAGACCCTCGACGCCGTAAACCTTCAGGCGCCCGTCGACCACCGACATGGTGTCGCGACCCATCTTCGCCGTTCCGGACTCGTGCCAGTACGTGGTGACGGCGTTGCGCAGGTAGTCGTGCAACCCGGCGTTCGTGAGGTCGCCCGGCATGACCTCGCGCGCCACGAACGGGCGCAGGTCGGCGGAGTTCCCGATTTCGCGCAAGGTTTCGACGCAGGCGACCGCGGCCTTGAGGTCCTCGGGTTCCGACAGGGCGTTCGCTTCGATGCGGACGGGATCGGCCGGGTCCGGCCCCGACAATCGCAACCGGCCCCGGCTCGCGGGGTGCGTCGGCGCGCCGAAAAGGATCCAACTTTCCAGCGGCAGGCCGTATTTCGCGATGTTCTCCGGGGTGGACTTCGGGAACGGCCCCAGGCACGCGAACAAATCCGGCCCCTCGATGCCCGCGGCCCCCGACCCCCAGAACAGCGCCGCCGCCGGCTGGGCGCCGCCGCGGACCGCCTCGGGAAACTCCCACACGCAGTCGAAGCCGTAGTGATCCTGGAAATTGCGTCCCACCCCGGGCAGGTGGTGGCGGACCGGCACCCCGGCGCGACGCAGTTCCTCGGCGTCCCCGACGCCGGATTGCATCAGCACCTTCGGTGTGTGGATCGCGCCGAGCGACAGGACAACCTCTGCGCCGGCCGTGACGCGGTGTACCCCGCCGCGGTGGCGGACCTCGACGCCGGTGGCCCGGTTGCCGTCGAAGAGCACCCGCGTCACCAGCGCGTGCGTCAGCACGGTCAGGTTGGGCCTGCCCAGGTATGGGGCGGTGTAGGTGCGAAACACCGACAGGCGTTTGCCGTCGCGACTGCGCAGGTCCAGGATCGCCGCGCCGCCCGCGCTCTCCATCATGGGGCCGTTGGGGCTCTGGAACGTCGGGATCCCGCCGGCCCGGGCCGCGTCCAAGGTCGCGGTGGCGAGCGGATGGGCGTCGCGGGCGGGTTCGACGAACACGGGCCCGCCCCTGCCGCGATGGCCCGGCTCTCCGGTGCCCTGCCAATCCTCGATCCGCCGGTAGAGCTCGAGCACCGGCCGGTAACCCCAGGCAGGTTCGCCGGATTCGGCCGCGAAGTGGTCCCAGTCGTTGCGGTGCCCGCGCGCCCACACCATGAGGTTGATGCTCGACCCGCCGCCCAGCACTTTGCCCATCGAGAACGGGATCGACCGCCCGGCGAGGCGCGGATCGGGTTCGGAGGCGAACGCCCAGTCGCGCTCGCTGCCGATGTTCGACGGCCACTGCCCCGCCTCGGTCACGGCCGGGACGTCGTCGGTGCCGCCCGCCTCGAGCAGCAAGACCGTCACGGCCGGGTTTTCGGCCAGCCTGCGGGCGATCACCGACCCCGACGACCCGGCGCCACAGACGACCACGTCGTAACGCTCCTCGAGCACAGCATCCACGTGCGACTCCTCCCTCTGGGTTCAGGCAACTAAACCCAGATCACGAGGACGCGGTCCGAAACGTTCAACACCGGGGCCGCGAGCGGTCCGAGGAGCGGGGCGCACGCCCCGGGTGGCATGATCTTCGCGTGGGGGACATTTCCGTGACGACCGGCTTACCGGGCGCCAACGCCCGAGGTCGTTGCGCTCGCTTAGGCGATCGAACTATAGTCTGGACACATGTCCAGTTTGCTGTCACGGGACTCGGGAGTCCGTTGACCGCGATGGGTCCGGCGCCGTTCCCCCATCGTTCACCAGCACAGAAGAGTTGAGTATGCGAATTGCCTTGCTGTCCTACCGTAGTAAAACCCATTGCGGCGGACAGGGCGTCTACGTGCGACATCTCAGCCACGGCCTGGTGGAACTGGGGCACGACGTGGAGGTGTTTTCCGGGCAGCCGTACCCCGACCTGCTCGATCCGCGGGTGCGGTTGACCAGGGTGCCCAGCCTGGACCTGTACCGCGAGCCCGACCCGTTCCGCGTGCCGCGTCCCAGCGAGATCCGTGACTCGATCGACCTGCTGGAGTTGCTGACCGTGTGGACCGCGGGCTTCCCGGAACCGCGCACCTTCACGATGCGGGTCGCCCGGCTGCTGGCCGCCCGGGCCGGTGAGTTCGACGTCGTCCACGACAACCAGAGCCTGGGCGCCGGGCTGCTGGCGATCGCCGACGCGGGCCTCCCGGTGGTGGCCACGGTGCACCACCCGATCACCCGCGACCTGGTGCTCGACGTCGCCGCCGCACGGTGGTGGCGAAAGCCGTTGGTGCGCAGGTGGTATGGCTTCGCCAAGATGCAGAAGCAGGTCGCCCGCCAGATCCCGGACCTACTCACGGTCTCCTCGTCATCGGCCGCCGACATCGTCACCGACTTCGGTGTCTCGCCGGAGCAGTTGCACACCGTGCCGCTCGGGGTGAACACCGACCTGTTCACGCCGGGCGAGCACCCGCGGCAAGCCGGGCGGATCATCGCGATCGCGAGCGCCGACACCCCGCTGAAGGGCGTCCGCACCCTGCTGCACGCGGTGGCCCGGCTGCGCACGCGCCGCAACCTGGAGTTGCGGCTGGTCGCCAAGGTCGAACCCAACGGGCCGACCCACAAGCTCATCGCCGAGCTGGGCATCTCCGACATCGTCCACATCACCAGCGGGCTTTCCGACGCGGACCTGGCGGCGCTGTTCGCCTCGGCCGAGGTGGCCTGCATCCCGTCGCTCTACGAGGGGTTCTCGCTGCCCGCGGTGGAAGCCATGGCGAGTGGCACCCCGATCGTGGCCAGCCGGGTCGGCGCGCTGCCCGAGGTCCTGGGCACCGACGGCGCGTGCGCCGAACTGGTGCCCCCCGCCGACGTCGACGCGCTCACCCACGCCCTCGGCGAACTGCTCGACTCGCCGGAAAAACGACGAAGCCTCGGCACGGCGGGGCGGGCGCGCGCCGTGGACGTGTTCAGCTGGGAAGCCGTCGCCGCGCAGACCGTGCGAATCTACGAGCGCGCGATCGCGCGCCGGGCCGTCCCTGGGGAAGGCCAATGCTGACGGTCGATTTCGAGCGGCTCGGGGTTGGGCCGTCCGTCAAGGTGATCGACGTGGGTTGCGGCGCGGGACGGCATTCCTTCGAGGCGTACCGGCGCGGAGCCGACGTGGTCGCCTTCGACCGCGACGCAGCCGAACTGCGCTCGGTGGAGGCGATCCTGCAGGCGATGGCCGAGGAGGGCGAGGCGCCCGCGACCGCGTCGGCGACGGCAGTTCTCGGTGACGCGCTGAACCTGCCCTACGCCGACGAGACGTTCGACTGCGTGATCGCCTCGGAGATCCTCGAACACATACCGCAGGACGACGCCGCGATCGCCGAACTGGTCCGGGTGCTCAAAGTGGGTGGCACGCTGGCGGTCAGCGTTCCCCGGTGGCTGCCGGAGCGGCTGTGCTGGCTGCTGTCCGACGAGTACCACAGCAACGAGGGCGGCCACGTGCGCATCTACCGGGCCAGCGAGTTGCGCCGCAAGATCGTCGGCGGCGGGATGCGCATGACGCACGCCCATCACGCCCACGCCCTGCACTCGCCGTTCTGGTGGCTGAAATGCGCTGTGGGCGTGTCGAATCCCGATCATCCCGCGGTCGCGGCCTATCACAAGCTGCTGGTGTGGGACCTGATGCGCCGGCCCAAGGCGACCCGGCTGGCCGAGTCGCTGCTCAACCCGCTCGTCGGCAAGAGCGTGGCGATGTATTTCACCAAACCGGGCCGGACGCAAAGCCGGGCGACGCTGGGGTACTCCGTTGCGTCGGGTTGATCCGCCCGGCGTCCCGGGTGTGATCACCCCGGAGGAATGCCGGCAGACCGCGCTCTCGATCGCCGCGGCCCAGGAGCCGTCGGGGGCCATCCCCTGGTTCGAGGGCGGCCACACCGACCCGTGGGACCACGTGGAGTGCGCGATGGCGCTGACGACCGCCGGGCTGATCGAGCAGGCGCGGGCCGCGTTCGAGTGGAGCCGACGCACGCAGCGGCCCGACGGTTCCTGGCCGATCCAGACCCGTTGCGGGGCCGTCGAAGACGCCAACAGCGACAGCAACTTCTGCGCCTATATCGCCACCGGCGTGTGGCATCACGTCCTGGTCACCGGTGACAAGGCGTTCGCCGCCCAGATGTGGCCGGTGGTGGCGAAAGCAACAGACTTCGTCATCGACCTGCAGTTCGGCTACGGCGAGATCTATTGGGCGCGAAGCGAATCCGGCCCCGTCGCCGAGGCGCTGCTGACCGGCTGCGCCAGCGTGTTCCACAGCATCCGGTGCGCCCTGGCGCTGGCGGCACTGGTGGGCGAACCCCAGCCGGAGTGGGAATTGGCGCTGGGCCGGCTCGGTCACGCGATCGCCGCTCACCCCGAGGCGTTCACCGAGAAGGACCGCTACTCGATGGACTGGTACTACCCCATCCTCGGCGGCGCGCTGCGCGGCCCGGAGGCGGCCGCGCGGATCCGGCAGCGGTGGGACAACTTCGTGGTCGGCGACATCGGCATCCGGTGCGTCGACGACCGGCCGTGGGTGACCGGCGCCGAGACCTGCGAGCTGGTGATGGCGCTCGAGGCCATCGGCCACCGGTCGGCCGCGCACCGGCAGTTCGCCGCCATGCAGCACCTGCGCGAGCAGGACGGCTCCTACTGGACGGGACTGGTTTTCGCCGACGGGAAACGCTGGCCCGAGGAGCGCACCACCTGGACCGGGGCGGCGATGATCCTGGCGGCCGACGCGCTGTCGAACACCACGGCGGGCGCCGGCATCTTCCGCGGCGAGGACCTTCCGATGGGCCTGCAGACCGACTTCGACTGCGAGTGCGTGGTCACCGGCCGCTGACGGGCTCCCCCGACTGACCGCTGACCCGTTCGAGCACCCGCAGCGACCCGGTGGCCGAAACCTCCCGGAACTGACCGGAATCGATTGCGCGGCAATAGATGAGGTACGGCGGGCGCCCGCCGTCGCGGGGATCGGGGAACACGTCGTGGATCACCAGGGCGCCGCCGACGGCCACCCATTTCGCCCATCCCTCGAAGTCCTGGTTGGCGGCGGCCTCCGAATGGCCGCCGTCGATGAACAAAAATCGCAGCGGCGTCCCCCATCCCCGGGCCACGACCGGCGACTTGCCGACGACCGCGACGACGTGGTCGTCCAGGCCGGCGGCATCGAGGGTGCGGCGAAACGTCGGGAGCGTGTCGAACAATCCGGTGACCTCGTCGACCATCGAGGCGTCGTGGAACTCCCAGCCGGGTTGATGCTCCTCGGAGCCGTGGTGATGGTCGACGGTGTAAAGCACGGCGCCGGTCTGCTGGGCCGCGGCGCCGAGCAGCAGCGTGGACTTGCCGCAGTAGGTGCCGATCTCGACGCCGACGCCGGCCTGCAGGTACCGCCGCGCGGCGTCATACAGCGCGCGGCCCTCGTCGGGCGGCATGAAACCTTGCACCTGCTCGGCCAGGGCGAACAGGCGATCGGGTGCGGTGGTCTCGGCGGGGCTCATCAGCCGAACCTATCGGTTGTCGCGGCCGCGCAAACAGGGTGGTCGAAGCCCGGTCCGCGCCGCCGCGCGCGGCCGCCGATGAGCGTTTGCCCTGAGAGTCGCGGTTAGGCAGCGGCCCACCCGCCGCCGACTTACCATCGGGACTGTGCCTGCCCGCAAACTGGTTCACGTCGGCCTGGCGGCGGTCGTCACCGCGGCCGCATTGGCCGCACTGGTCGCATTGGGCGTTGCGGTGCCGTCCGGCCCACCCACCGCCGCGGCCGTGAACTGCCCGCAAGTCCAGGTGGTCTTCGCCCGCGGCCGATACGAACCACCGGGGCCGGGCGTGCTGGGCAGCGCGTTCATCGACGCGCTGCAGTCCAAGGCGGGCAACAAGAACATCGGCGTGTACGCCGTGCGCTACCCCGCGGACACGCAGATCGACATCGGCGCCAACGACATGAGCCACCACGTCCAGGACATGGTCAACAACTGCCCGAACACCCGGCTGGTGCTGGGCGGCTACTCACTGGGCGCCGCGGTCACCGACGTGGTGCTCGCGGCGCCGATCAGCGCGTTCGGTTTCGACAGCCCGCTGCCGCCGGGCATCGACCAGCACGTCGCCGCCGTCGCCCTGTTCGGCAACGGCAGCCAATGGGTGGGGCCGATCACGAACTTCAACCCGATCTACAGCGACAGGACCATCGAGCTGTGCCACGGCGACGACCCGATCTGCAACCCGGCCGACCCGCACACCTGGCAGGCCAACTGGCCGCAACATCTCGCCAATGCCTACATCCAGGCCGGCATGGCGAACCAGGCGGCCGACTTCGTCGCCAGCAGGATCTAGGCGATCGCACCACACAGCTGTCCCCAGCGGCGTCAGACTCGGGCGCCGGCGATTTCAGACTTGTCGCGGCGAGGATGGCGGTCGAGCCACCAGTAGGCGGCGAGCTTGACCCGGTCGTTGAATAAAAACCACACCACCGCGTAGGCCCACACGACACCGGCCCAACGCCACCCGAGCGGCGTCATCGCCGCACCGTACACGGCGATCAGGGTGGCCACCGTTTGCGCGGTGATGACCGCGCCCAGCAACAACCGTGCGGGCGCGGGCCCTGACCAGAACGGGCCGCGGGAGCGGGTCAGGAAGATGGTCAGCTGGCCGGCGACCGACAGCTTCAGGTAGATCATGGTGCGGATCAGGTCGTGGTTGAGGCCGAAGACCTTGTCGGCGATGAAGAACAGCGTGAAGGTCGCGACGACACCGACGACACCCAGTACGGTCGCGATGGTCAGCACCGCGCGCATGTCCCACTTGACGGGCTTGGCCGAGCCGCGCACGTGATCGTAGGCGATCGACAGGATCGCGCCGTCGTTGAGCAGCGCCAGGAACACGATCATCGCGGCGGTGACCGGGAAGAAGTTCATGAAGACCACGGCCAGGGTGATCAGCAGCAGTACCCGGATGGTTTCGGCGATGCGGTAGGTGGCGTAGCTGGTCAGCCGGGCGAAGATTTCGCGGGCGAGCCCGATCGCGGACACGATCACCGACAACCCGGGCGCCAGCAGCACCACGTCCGCGGCTGCGCGGGCCGCGTCGGTGGCCCCGGATACCGCGATGCCGGCGTCGGCCTGCTTGAGGGCGGGGGCGTCGTTGACGCCGTCGCCGGTCATCCCGACGATATGCCCGCGGGCCTGCAATAGCCGCACGATGCGGTACTTGTGCTCGGGGAACACCTGCGCGAACCCGTCGGTCCTCTCCACCCGCGCGCCGAGGTCGTCGCCGTCAGCGGCGTCGTCGAGCATGCCGGCGTCGAGAATCTGCTCGCCCAGGCCGACCTGACGGGCGATCTCGCGGCCGATGGCGACCTGGTCACCGGTGACCATCTTGACGTCGATGCCCAGTTCCCTGGCGGCCGCGATGGTCGCCGCGGAATCGTCCCGCGGCGGGTCGGCCAGCGCCAGCACACCCATCAGTCGCCAGGAACCGTCGCCGTCCGTACGGGCCACACCCAGGGATCGGTATCCGCGGGTCGCGAACCGTTCCACCACGTCGTTGACCTCGGCGGCGGCGCCATCACCGTCGCACAGCGCGGCGATGACCTGGGGCGCTCCCTTGCTGACCCGGAAAACCCGACCGCCGGAGTCGCGGACCAGCGCTTCCGTGCGCTTGCTGACCGGGTCGAACGGGACGAACCGGTCGACCGACGCCCACGGCCGCCGCTCGCCGACGGCGGTGAGCACCGCCAGATCGATGGGGTCGTTGTCTTCGGCGCGCGAAGCCAGCGCGGCCGCGACCAGCAGCTCGTCCTCGCTCACGGCGGTGGCGGTCCAGCGGGCGGTGAGCGCAAGCCGGTTCTGAGTCAGGGTGCCGGTCTTGTCCGAGCACAACAGGTCGATGCCGCCCAGCTCCTCAACCGCGGGCAGGTGGCTGACCACCGCCTCGTGGCGCGCCAGCTGCCGCGCGCCGATCGCCATGGTCACCGACAGCACCGCCGGCAGCGCCACCGGGATCGAGGCTATGGTCACCACCAGCGCGAACTCCAGCGTCTGCAGCACCGGGTTGCCGCGGACCAGCGATATCACCACGGTCAGGGTGACCAGCGCGAGCGCGATCACGATCAGGTAGTTGGCGATGCGGAGCACCGCGCGCTGGAAGTGACTGACGGTGCCGGCGCTCTCGACGAGCGCGGTGGTCTTCCCCATGTATGACGACGCCCCCGTGGCGCACACCAGGGCGTCGGCCTCACCGCGGACCAGCACCGACCCGGAATACACGCTGTCGCCCCGCCCGCGGCTGACGGCCAGTGATTCGCCGGTGAGCGCCGACTGATCGACCTCGAGGGTGACGTCGTCGAGGACGCGCAGGTCGGCCGGCACCACGTCACCGAGCCGCACGCGCACAACATCGCCGGGAACGAGCTCACGCACCGCCACCGTGAGCCATGCGCCGTCGCGCAACACCCGCGCCTCGGTAGCCAGCCGCTGCTTCAGCGCCGCGATCGCGTTGGCCGCCTGGTGCTCCTCGAAGAAGGCGACCAGCCCGTTCATCGCCAGCAG
The DNA here is from genome assembly GCF_001053185.1 of Mycobacterium bohemicum DSM 44277. Lineage (GTDB taxonomy): Bacteria > Actinomycetota > Actinomycetes > Mycobacteriales > Mycobacteriaceae > Mycobacterium > Mycobacterium bohemicum. The sequence goes on from NZ_CSTD01000001.1 coordinate 621,530, forward strand.
TACCCCGATGATCGCCGCGTCGGTCCAGTGCCGGGCGGCCACCGACAACGCCAGAGCGACCTCGATCATCCACGGTATCGGCGCCCAGAAATAACCCAGAAACTCCAGCACCGGATTGCGCTGCCGTTCGGCGATTTCGTTGGGGCCGTAGCGCTCCAGCCTCTGCTGGGCCTCGGCCGTCGTCAAACCCGCTGCGGAGCTGCCCAATTCGGCCAGTAACTGGGGCAGGGGCAACTCGGTGAGCTTGTCGGTGGCATGTGTCACCGCTGCTCTCCCTCCAGGATTCGTCGCGTGCCATCGACATTGGCATCGTCGCCGGAGAGAAACTAGGGCCGAAACGCCTCTAGTCGACGGACCTTCGCCGGCGACGCGACGGGCGCACGGACATCAGCAGAGGGGGCTGCCGGACGGTTTTGCCGCCGGGGCTATAGATGCGATATGCCGGGTCAGGTGAACCGGTGAGCCGAAAACCCTGAAGGTCGCCGTTGAATTGCTCCGGCGACGGGATTTTTCGGGGACGCGAAATTCAGGCCGGGGTGTTGTTGCTGGTGCAGATCGTGAAGTCGCGGGTGGCCGACGTGGCGGAACGCTGGCGGAACCGGGCGGAGGGGTGGCGGCGCATGGCTTCCCCGCGCTCGCGGGCGTGGCGCTGGGCAGCAAGCCATACCGGGTGCGAGTGCAGGAAAATGACCGTTGCTCCTGATGAATTCGCCACGATCCCCAACTCCTCCCAGGTCCGACCTGTAATGCCATTAACGGTGGTTATCGGTTCGTGATTCCAGGATGCCCCCCATTTCCTGAGACCAAACCACGCCCGAAGATGAAAATTGGCCATGAATTCCTCCCTATTTCCGTCGGCGCCTTGGGGCGGCCGCCTCCGGGCGGAGTGGCGCGAGGGACGTTAGCGGCTGCCACCGACAGCTTTTCGGTTTCGGGGCCAACCGCACCGGCTGCTATCGTCGCTTGCTTATGCCGGAGATGGATCGCCGCCGCATGGTGCTGACGACCGGGATCGGGGTGCTGGCCACCGCCATGCCGATCCCCGAGGCCCGCGCCCTGCCGCGCCGGATCGCACCGCCCGCCGCCCCCAGCGGCCAGACCGGAACCTACGTCTTTCAGGACGAGTTCGACGGCGCGGCCGGCTCGGCCCCCGACGCGTCGAAGTGGACGGTGGCGCGGGCGCGCGAGCAGATCAAGGACCCGACGTATTGGGAGCTGCCGGAGCACATCGGTCAATACCGCGACGACCGGCAGAACGTGTTCCTCGACGGCAAGTCCAACCTGGTGCTGCGCGCCGCCAAGGACGGGCCGACCTACTACAGCGGCAAGGTGCAGAGCCTCTGGCGCGGCGGCGTCGGCCACACCTGGGAGGCCCGCATCAAGCTGGACTGCCTGACCCCCGGGTGCTGGCCTGCGTTCTGGATGGGCAACGAGGGCGAGGGCGAGATCGACACCATGGAGTGGTACGGCAACGGCAGCTGGCCGTCGGCCACCACCGTGCACGCCAAGGCGAACGGCGGCGAGTGGAAGACCCACAACATCGCCGTCGACAGCGCCTGGCACACCTGGCGGGTCCAGTGGGACGAGGCCGGGATCCGCTTCTGGAAGGACTACGCCGAGGGCGCCCAGCCCTATTTCGACGTGCCGGCGAGCTCGCTGCCGGACTGGCCGTTCAACGGCCCCGGCTACACGGTCTATCCCGTCTTCAACCTCGCGGTGGCGGGGTCCGGCGGCGGGGACCCCACCTCGGGCAGCTACCCGGCCCAGATGCTCGTCGACTACCTGCGAGTTTGGTAAGCGCTCACCGAGTCAGCAGGGCGAAGGCGCTCCACGACCGGCCGCCCGGGCGCCGCGGATCCGGTTCCGGCAGCCACGTCAGCGGGCGCATCATCAGCGGCAGGCGTTGCAACCGCCGGGCCGCCTTGTACAGCGCTTCCCACCTGGCCACGCGCCAGCCCAGATCCTCGAAGAAGGCCAGCCCGTTCTCGGGCGCGAACCGGAACGGGGCGTTCTGCATCATGCCGGCCATCTTGTCGTTCATCATCTTCTTCAGGCCCGGACCGCCGAAGTCGAGCATCCACCACGCGACCTCCGGTCGCTGGAAGGCCGCCGAGAGCGCGGCGACGTCGGCGTCGTCGAGATAGACCAGCAGGCCCTCGGTCAGGATCAGCGCCTTGCTGGCGCCGCGCAGCGCCTCGTCGAGGAAGGCGTCGCGGGCCCGCGGGTCGGCCAGGTCGACCGCGGTCCGCGTCAACCGGCAGCGCGGTACCTGGTCGGCGAGCAACTCCGTTTTTTCGCCGAGGAGCCTCGGCAGGTCCCCCTCGATCCAGGTCAAGTCGGCCGGCAGGTCGAGGCGGTAGGGCCGGGTGTCCAGGCCGGCGGCCAGGTTCAGCACCCGGTCGCAACCGTTGGCGATGGCGTCGGCGATCGCATCGTCGATGAGCTTGGTGCGCGCGACCAGCCACCACCCGTCGCGGGTCCCCCTGGGGGCCTTGGCGACGATCGCCCGGCCCTGGTCACCGGCGAGGCGTTCGGCGAGCGGGTCGTGGAACAACGCGTCGGGACGGGCTGATTCGGTCGCCCGGTGGAGCGCCGTCCACCGCGCCGTGTCGGACACATGGGTGATCGCGCCGCTGGCTGCCATACGTTGCGTTATAGCAGCACGCGCTATTGCCCGGCCTTGCCCCCGGCGAACCAGGCCTCCGTCACCGCCCGGGTCTGCGGGGGCCGGGAGCGGTCAATGCAGGTGCCCTCGCCCTGGCCGGGCAGCCACAGTACGGCGGGGTTGGGGCCGCAGGGTCAGCGCGAACGGATCGGGTGTCGCGGGGCCCTGCACGGGCGGCAGCGCGCCCGAGTACGTCACCCGGTGCAGGCTCCGGTTCCACGGATTGTCGACGCACAGCAGTCTTCCGGGCGTCGACGGCCAGCAGGCGTTGGCGGTGGCCGCGCTCGGTGAGCAGTAGTAGACGTTGTCCGCGACGGCCGACGGCGACGGGAGCCGGGCGGCGGTCAATCTCCGGCGAACCACACCGTGGTGACGGCGCGAGTCTCGGGCTGCGGAAAGTGGGGGTTCGCTGCGCCCAGTTGGCCGACTTTGACCGTCCAAACCAGACTCGAACGGTCGATGCAGCTCCCGGCGCCCTGGCTGGGCAGCCACAGCACCGAGGTGTTCGGGTTGGCGGAGTCGCAGCTGTAGACGCCCACGTAGCCGTCGTCGCGCCCACCCCAGGCGCCGCCGTGGCGAAGCGTGCAACGTGTGCCGCCGTCGAGAACCAGCGCAAACGGGTCGGGTGTTGCGGGGTGGAGCACGGGCGGGAGCTGACCGCCGTAGGCCACCCGATTCAACCGATTGTCCCAGGGGTTGTCCACGCACAGCAGCGTCCCGGGGGTGGACGGCCAGCACGTGCCGGCGTCGGCCACCGCGGGCAGGCACGAGTAGATGTTGTCGGCCACGGCCGACGGCGACGGTGTCGTGCAGTCGTTGACGGCGGGAAGGTTACCGTCCGGAGGCACCTCGTGGTAGCCGTTGACCGGCTGTCCGTTGGGCCCGACGGCGACCGCGGTGATGACCTGGGTGGGCGGCGGATCGGCGGCCGCCGGCCCGACCGGCGAACACACGGCCATCATCATGGTGAAGATCGACGGCAGGGCAACTCGCGACACCACATGCACCGGGCTCACCTCTTCATCCAAACCCCCGGTGCAGCTTATAGCGCTCCCCTCCCGCGCGCCGTTGGTCGATCGGGCGGTACGGCCTTGCGTGCGTCGCGGCCGGTGGCTGGTCTTCGGGCGTCCTTGGGTACCGTGCGTTCATGACCGAACGAAACCGCCGCTTCCTCCTCCGCGAACGACCCAGCGGACGCATCGGGCCGGACACCTTCGAGCTGAGGGAGGAGGCGGTTCCCGAGCTCGGCGACGGGGAGGCGCTCGTTCGCGTCGACTGGATCTCGCTCGACCCGACGAACCGCATGTGGATCAACGACACCCCCACATATCTGCCGCCGGTCGGCCTCGGCGAGGTCATGCGCGCCGCCGGGCTCGGCCGGGTCGTGGCGTCGAAGAATCCCAATTACGTTGTCGGGCAGACGGTTCAGGGCCTGCTCGGCTGGCAGGAGTATGCGGTCGTCTCGGCCACGTCGATGGTCAATCCCGTCGACGTCGCCGAGGGCGTCTCGCCGAGCGCCTATCTGGGTGCGCTGGGCATGACCGGGCTCACGGCATGGGTCGGGATCCGCGACATCGGCAAGCCGCAGCCGGGCCAGACGGTCGTCGTGTCGGCGGCGGCGGGCGCGGTCGGCTCGGTCGCCGGGCAGCTCGCCAAGGTCTCCGGCGCGCGGGTGGTCGGCATCGCCGGCGGACCGGAGAAATGCGCGCTGCTCACCGAGCAGCTGGGGTTCGACGCGGCCGTCGACCACCGCGCCGATGACTGGGCCGCCCAACTCGCCGCGGCGACCCCGGACGGCATCGACGTCGACTTCGAGAACGTCGGTGGCCAACTCATGGACGCGGTGTTCGCGCGGCTCAACATCGGCGCCCGCGTCGCGCTCTGCGGGCTGATCTCCGGCTACAACGCGGCCGATCCCCCGCCGGGCCCGCGGGCGTTCGGCAACCTGCTCGTGCAGCGGGCCATGGTGCAGGGCTTCATCGTCCTCGACCACTTCGGCCGGGCCGCGGAGGCGATCGGAGAGATCGGCGGCCTCATCGCCGACGGCAAGCTCAAGCCGCTGGAGACGGTGGTCGAGGGCTTCGAGCAACTGCCCACGGCGATCAACATGCTCTTCGACGGCAAGAACGTCGGCAAGCTGGTCGTCAAACTCGGCTGACCGTCAGCCGAACTCGAGCAGCGTGTAGGCGCCGCGGAACGCCTTCGTAGGCCCGAACTGCCAGAAGCTCGGGTAGAGGGTCCCGAAGAACGTGCCCCGGCCCGTGGGCATCGGGAGGTCGTGAACCGCCCGCACGCCGGGCATGGTGTGGACCAGATCCGCCAGTTGATTCGGCGAGAGGCTGAACGGCATCGGCGGCACCCGGTAGTGCTTGGACGAACGCAGCCCCTTGCGTCCGGCGACCCTCTTGACGATCGTGGGCGGCAGGTCGAAGAACATCTGCCCGCCGGGCAACCGCTTGGCGCACTGCGCGATCAGCCCCATCGCCTCGGACGGTTGCAGGTACATCAGCAGGCCCTCGGCGGTGACGAACACCCCGTGGGTGGTGTCGACCTTGTCGATCCAGCTGTAGTCCAGCGCGGATTGCGCCAGATAGGTGATCCGCGGCGACTGCGGGAGCAGCCGGCGGCGCAGTTCGATGACCGGCGGCAAATCGACTGACACCCAGGCGAATTGGGCGTCGGGCAGGGCCCGGTCCAGCCGCCAGAAGGTGGTCTGGAAGCCTTCGGCGAGCGCGACGACGGTGGCCTTGGGGTGCGTTCCGAGGTAGTCGATCGCGCACCGGTCGACGGCCAGGGAGCGCAACGCCATCTCCTGGCCCCTGCGCCCGAATTTCTCGAAGTCGAAGTCGATGGAGTCGACGAGGCGGACGGCCATCGGGTCATCGATGATCGGGTCGGGGAGCCCGGCCTGATGGGCCCTGCCGTAGAGGGTCATCAGGGCCGTCTCGGAGACGCCGGTCAGGATGCTGGCGTCGACCTTCTCGTTCGCTGCGCGTTCCATCACGCCAGACCGTACCGGCTTGGGGCTGTGGCGGGGGCGTCCGGCACCGCGGCTAGACCGGTGCCTGTTCCGCGTCCACCGGGACCGCGATCTCGCTGCGGCGTACCATGGGCAGCGTCCAGGGCGGGTCGTAGAACCACGCCTCGGCGTCACCTGTGGGCTCGATCCCGTTGTCCTGCAAGGCTTTCAGCAGATCACTGGTGCGGGCGGCGACCGCCTTGGGGCTGCGGTCGCCGCTGAATCGCAGCACCGCCACGGTCTCGGGGGCCACGGTGACCAGCCGGACCCGATCGTCTTTGGGCGTCGGCAGCGTCTCCATCGTCCACTTCGAGGGCATGAAGAACCGGATCACCGAGCCGTTCTCGCCGCCGGTGGCCTGGACCACCGGCGCGGTCATCGCGATCTGCTGGCCGCCCCGCGCCGACTGCTGGCTGACGGGTGCGGTCATCGCGATCGCCTGATTGCCGCGATTTCCGCCGAAGATGTAACCCGCCAGCCTCCGGAAGCCCTCGTTGCGGGCGCTGTTCTCGTCGTCGAGGACCGTCGTCTCGGCGGCGATGCGCGGGCCGTAGCGGCGAATTTCGACGGAGTCGGTGAGCTGACGGCTCGTGTACTTCGGTTCCTCGGCGCCGACGCGGATGCCGACGACGCCCAACATCCCCTCGACAACCTGCTCGGCCAGCTTGATGGGGTTCAGCAATGGGTTCATCGGGATCGTGCCTTCCGTATCGCGGGGCCGGGCGGGGGGTCGCCCGGTGCTCCCCCATGATTGCCCGGTTTGCCGGATTGGGCCACCTCCCCGGCGCCAGCCCGCGCAGAGTCCCCGGCGCGGCCGGTTGGGATCGGTAGCGGCGCCGGCGTCCTGTACTTGCGGCAACGACGTCGCCAAGGGGGCGGCGCCACACGAAAGGAAGTCAGCAGATGAAGATCGTGCCCGCCAGCATCGAAGAGCAGATCAACCGGGTCGACCGGCAGCGCAGCCTCTACATCGGGATCAGCGCCGGCCTGGTCACCGCGTGGAGCGTGTTCCGCCTGTTCTGGACGCTGTACATCGGTATGACGTTCGGCTGGTTCCTCGGGTCGATGATCTTCCAGGTGGTGCTCTGGGGAGTGGTCGGCACCGTCGCGGGGGTCGCGGCCGTCGGGTTCCTCGCCCGGTACCACCGGGGGTCATGAACCTCGCCGCTCAGCGCACTTGCTGGATGCGGATCAGGTTGCCGGCGGGATCCCTGACGGCGCAATCGCGAAGGCCGTGCGGTTGCTCGGTCGGTTCCTGGACGATGTCGGCGTCGCGGGCCTGGAGCCGCTCGAACGCCCCGTCGAGATCCGGCGTGGCCAGCAGGAGCGGCGCTCGTCATCGGTGATGCCGGGGTTGGCGGCCGGCGGGTTGCTCCGATCGTCGACACATAAACCGCTGCGATTAGTGTCGGCGTTTCTTCGCAGCTGGTTATGTGTCGCGGCAGCCACGGCTCCCCGGGAGCGTGTCGGTCAGGCCATCGTAGCGCCACTCCAGCCCAGCGGGCTGAGGTCACGGAACGGATCGGTGCGGCGCACCCGCATCAGGTCGGCGAGGATCTGCTCTAAAGCCCGTTGTGTGTCCTCCTTGACGGCGCCGGCCCACGTTTCCGGGTCCACACCGACGGGCGTCGTCGTGTCGATCGGTGTCCCGAAACGCAGGTACATGCGCTGAGGCCGGGGAATCAGGGTGGGGCCGATCCCCCGCAGCAACGGCATCGCCATGTCCGAACGGCCGTTCAGCCTGCGGCCCAGCGCCGCACCGAATCTGCCTAAGACGCTGTCGCGGGTGGTCCAGCTGCGGTAGACGTCGTCGCCGCCGACCAGTCCGACCGGCACGATCGGGTAGCCGTTCTCCACCGATAGCCGCGCGAACCCCGCGCGACCCTGCCAGCGCAGGGTGTACTCCTCGCCCTTGAACTTGGGAATCTCCCGGCCGCCGCCGGGGAACACCAGAATGGTCTGGTCGTTGCGCATCAGTTCGCGTGCCGTCTCGGGTGCGCCGACGACGCCGCCGTACGCGGCCAACAGGTCGCCGGCCAATCGGGGCATGCGCCCGAACCCACGATCGGCGAGTGGCCGCACGCGGGTTCCGATCGACCGGCGTATGGCATCGGAGATCAGAAAGATCTCCGAACCGAACTGGGTGTGGTTGCCCACCAACAGAAATCGCCCGTCGGCGGGCAGATGCTGCAGGCCGTCGATGTACGGACGGGCGAGATCGAGGACCGGGCGCAGCCGATCGGTCGCCGTGTCGAGCACCCGGCGCAGGACCTGAACCCGTGCGCTCGGTTCCATGATCGACGAGAGTTCGGTGGTGTCAGCCACGGTCGTTCGCTTCGGGACGCGAGAACGTGACCGCCATCGTCGGTGGCCCGAACCGTGTTGCCGACGGCAGGGTCTCGACGCGCATCGCCGGGTCCACGGCCCGGCCAAGGGCCCGCATAGCCGACGGGCTGTAGGCGCGCAGGGCGCTGATGAAGCCGTCGTGCAGGGTCGGCCAAACCCACGACCACGGCACCAGCGCCAGGTTCATCGGAAGCGCCACCACAGGAAATAGCAGGATTTGCAACGGGTTTCGCCGCTGGAGGTCGATGACCAGGAACCGCTTGCCCACCCGGGTGGCCTCCGCGATGGCCCGGCCGGCGACGGCGGGCGGCAGGTGGTGGAACGCCAGCGCGAACACGACCAGGTCGTAGGAGTTGTCGGCGGCGTCGATCGCCGTGGCGTCGATGACCCGGACGCGCGCGCGGGGATGGCTCCCCAGTCGGCCGGCCGCGATGTTGGCGACCGATTTCGGGTTAACGTCGCTGACGGTGACGGTGGCGGTCGGGTGGTGCAGCAGGATCTGTTCGGACAGTTTGCCGTGGCCGGCGCCCAGTTCGAGGATCCGCGGATTGGCGATGTGTGCGACCGCGTCGAGTGCCGTGCGCGCGTTCGTCTCGTGCTGTCGGGTCAGGGCGCCCAGCCGGTCGAGCGTGCCGATGACCTTCTGCTTGACCGAGTCCGGCACGTCGTCGCGGTCCAGATATTCCAGCGCCCCCGTCTCGAATCGGCGGTCCAGCCACGACGCGTTGGGGCCGCCTCGCGGCATCCCGACAACATCTCGATCCAGCACACCCGCTCGCATCATCGTCGCGCTCCTCCTCGTCGCTTGCCGTGTTCTCGGACCACTATAACAAACGAACCAGTTCGTCTGCCTATGATGTATCCGTGAGAACGAAGACCGAACTCCGGGGCGAGATCCTTGCCGCCGCCCGCGCCGAGTTCGCGCAGCACGGCTTGGCCGGAGCGCGGATCGACCGCATCGCGCGGTCGGCCAACGCGAGCAAGGAACGCCTCTACGCGCACTTCGGTGACAAGGAGACCCTGTTTCGCGACGTCGTCGCGACCGACGGTGCGGAGTTCTTCCGCGCCGTGGAGCTGCGTCCCGATGCGGTACCGGAATTCGTGGGCGACATCTTCGATCTCGCGCAGAGTCGACCCGAACACATCCGGATGATCACCTGGGCCCACCTCGAGGGGTTTCCGCTCGACAAACCCGAGTTCGACGGCGAATACCCACCCGAGCGGGCGATTGCCGAAGTGCAACGGGCCCAGGCGGAGGGCCATGTCGATCCCGCGTGGGATCCGCAGCAACTGTTGGTGCTCCTGTTCGCGATCGGCCTGGCCTGGGCCCAGTGGCCCGACCCGGCCGCAGCGACCACGGACCCACAGGTCGTCGCGCGCCGCCGCGCCGCCGCGGTGGAGGCGGCGGCCCGCGTCGTCAGGACCGCCGAGCGCCGCTAGCCGACTCCGTCAGCCGCGTATCCGCTTGGGCGCCAACGTTTTACGCGGTGACAAGTTCCGGGTGGAACTTCGCCGCCATCCGGCGGAACCCGTCGCGCCAGTCGACCGTGCTGGTGCCCACGAGTTCGCGCATCCGGGCGGTGTCGGTCGGGTTTCCCCGCAGCGCGTGGTGGTCCTCCTCGAAGATCGGCTCCCGGCCGACGAGTTCGCCGAGATACTCGCACCACTGTTGGATGCTGACGGCCTGCTCGCCGCACCAGTTCACCGTCGTCGCCGGCACCGACGCCGCCTGCAGCAGCTTCGGGATGGTCGCGATGATGTCGTCCTCGTGGATCGGGTTGTAGCGGGCCGGGCCCCCCGGCGGTACCGGGATCGCGATGCCGGCCAGGATCATCTCCATGTGGTAGTACGGCCAGCCCCCGTTGTTGCCGTAGGGAACGTTGAGCCGCGCGATCGTGGTGGGAACGCCGAGAACCCGGGCCATCGACCGGGCTACGACCTCCCCCGCGATCTTGGAGATGGAGTACGTGGGGAACAGAAACTTGTGGTTGTCCCCCAGCGCGGCGTCCTCGGTGCGCGGCTCGTCGCCCGGCGGGTCATATACGGCTCCGGAAGAACAATGCAGGAAGGCCTTGGCGCCGCGGCAGTGGGCCATCAGCAGACCGACCGACTCGGCGTTGGCCGCCATGTCCTTGTCCCAGTCGCCGCTCTTGGCGACCGCCAGGTTCAGGACGTAGTCGAAATCGTTGGGCACAGCCGAGAAGTCCCCCGCCGCCAGGTTCACCGGCTGGCAATGCACGCCGGCTTTTTCCAGGGCGTCGCGCGCCGCGGGGTCGGTGAAGCGCGCGATGCCCCACACCTCGTTTTCCGCCGCGAGGGCCACCGCGACGGGGGTGGCGAGTTGGCCTGTCGGACCGGTGATGAGAATCTTTGAGCCGCGCATGCGCTGATGGTAGGCGACGCCGCGTCAGCGATCGTCGGCGAGTGCGACCCGCCGATCTGGGCCGGACTAGGGTCGATGGTCCCTACTGTCCCGGTCCCGGCTGAGGGATCATTCGAATCATGACGGCCCCAAGCGATTCCACCGCCGAGACGGCGGCCATGACCGAGACAGTCGCGCACGAGCGGTCCACGCGGATCTTTCAGGCCGCGGCGGTCGTGGGCATCATCGCCGGGGTGGTGTTCGTCGTCGCGGTCGTGTTCTTCTCGGGCGTCGCCCTGGGCGCGTCCTGGGGTGGTTACGGCGGATCCTGGCACAACGCCGGCCGCATGGGGCCGGGTGGACGGATGGGCACCTGCCCGATGATGAGCGGCGGCGGAATGATGCAACCGGGCGGGATGATGGGCCCGGGCGGAATGATGCCGGGCGGGATGATGGGCCCGGGCGAGATGATGCCCGGCGGGATGATGGCCCCGCCCCCGACATCCACCCCCTCGGTCCCCAGTACCCCGCACCCCTGACCGCCAGGGCAATGCGCCCGCTACCAAGCCGGCGTCACAGGCCCGGCTGGTCCTCGATGATGCCCAGCCAGATCTGGGCCACGTCGATGGCCACCTTCTCGCTGATGAAGGCGTGCTGCGTTCCGGTGTAGATGTCGCGGAAGGCGCGCTCCAGGCGGCTGCCCTCGCGGATGGAGCTGGTGCCCGCCACCAGATGGGCCCACTCGGCGCAGGCGCGCGCGACGTCGGTGGCGTAGACGGCGGCCACCCGCATGTCCGCGCGCAGGGCCGGTGTCAGGTCCTCGCCCGCGCCGACGGCGGCCTCGGCGGTGGTGAACGCGTCGAGCACCAGGAGGCGGGCGGCGCGCCACGCCGCCCGGTGATGGGCCAGGCCTTTCTGGAACGTCGGGCGGCTGGCCAGCGCGGCCATGTCGCTCATCCGGTATTTCGTCGCCGCCAGTTCCTGGACGTCGTCGAGCATGCTCTTGGCGACACCCAGCGCCCACGACGCGTGACCGGCGGCGGTGACGGGCATGAGCCCCATGCGGGTGGCCGGCGAGGCCCCCCGATACGGCTCGCGGACGAACAGTTCGAACGTGCGGCTCGCGGGCACGAACACGTCCTGGGCGCTGTAGTCGTAGGAACCGGTCCCCTTGAGCCCTTGGACGAACCAGCCGTCGTTGAAGCTGATCTGCTCGCGCGGGATGACGGCCACCCGCATCTCGGGGAAGCCTTCGCTGATCCAGCGCATCTCGCCGTCGTCCATCGGGAAGAAGCCGGCCGCGACGTACTCGGAGTGACCGGTGCCCGAGCCGAAATTCCACGCCCCGCTCACCCGGTACCCGCCGTCGACCGCGGTCCCCTGCCCGTTCGGGAAGAACTGCCCGCCCATGGTGACCCGGTTGTCGTGCGCCGTGAACACCTCGGCGAAACCCTCGTCGGGCAGGTACGCCGCCGCGGCGAACGACGACGGCAGGTTGGCGATGCCGATCCAGCCGAATGAGCCGTCCTGCCAAGCCATTTCGATCCAGGTTTCGATCATCTCGGTGAATGACGGCTCGACTCCGCCGGCCGCGACGGGGTTGAACGCCGACATCAGCCCGGTGGCCCACATCTCGTCGACGATCGCCTTGGTGAGCGTGCGCGCCCGCTCGGACTCGGCCGCCTCGGCTTGGACCAGCTCCCGCATGCCCCGCGCCAGCGAGACAACCCGACTGTCCGTCTCGGCTAAAGACGTCATTGGCCACTTCCCATCGTCGATGACGGTGCAACGAGGAAACTGTAGTCGGTGACCGCGTCCGGCACCTTCGACACCGGAAATGGTCCCGCCCGCCATGTGTTGCCCCGCTACACCCGGCGGATCACCGCCGATGCCTGCAGGAGATTCTGTGCTCGATACCGTCGCCACCGTCATCGTCGCGGTTCTGGGCGTCCACGTCATCGGAAAGTTCGCCTTCTTCGCGCTGCCCTACCGCCGACGCCGCGCCCTGCTGGACAAGCAGTACGGCGACAGGGCTTCCGCCACCGCCGCCTCGGACCTCGTCCTCATGGCGCTGACCGTGGCCATCGCCGCGCTCCTGTTGTGGCGCGGCGTCGAGGCGGTGAGCTTCCTGGGCGGACTGTGGATCGGTGCCACGTTGATCCAGCTGTACTTCCATCAGTTTCACCGGCCGGTTCCGGCGCAGCGTGCGGCCCCGCCGCCGACCTCGCCGCTGAAGGAGATGTCCTACGCGATCCAGGACTCGCCGTGGCGGCCGTGGCCCCAGCTGCTGACGTTGACCGTGCTGGTTGTGATCAGCCTCGGCCTGATGATCTCGAAGTGACTGCGGCACAAAGCATTCAGCGAAGGAGGACGGCGTGACCGAACCCGATGCCCGCCGGTGGATCGTCGACGCCATGAACGTGATCGGCAGCCGCCCGGACGGCTGGTGGAAGGACCGCGCCGCCGCGACGGCCGCTCTGGTGGAGAAGCTGGAGCGCTGGGCGGCCGCGCAGGGGGCGAACGTCACGGTGGTGCTGGAGCGGCCGCCGCGGGCGCCGATCGCGGCATCGGTGATCAGGATCGCGCACGCGCCGAAGCCGCGCGCGAACTCCGCCGACGACGAGATCGTGCGGCTGGTCCACGCCGATGCCTCACCACAGGAGGTTCTCGTGGTGACCTCGGACCGAGGGTTGGCCGAGAGGGTCAGGAGCCTGGGCGCCGGCGTCTTCCCGGCGGAGAGCTTCCGCAACATGATCGACCCGCGCGGCGGTGAGATGCACCGCCGGCGCCGTGGCGATCCGGACTAGCCCACCGCAGCCAGAGCGGCGTCGTAGTCCGGCTCCTGGGCGATCTCGGGCACCAGCTCGGTGTAGGCGACGTTGCCGTCGGCGCCGACCACCACGATGGCGCGGGCCAGCAGCCCGGCCATGGGGCCGTCGGTGATGGTGACGCCGTAGTCCTCGCCGAAGCTGTCCCGGAATGCCGACGCCGTCTTCACGTTCTCGATGCCCTCGGCGCCGCAGAAGCGGGAGAACGCGAACGGCAGGTCTTTGGACACGCACACCACCGAGACGCCGCCGCTGGCGGCGCGCTCGTTGAACTTGCGCACGCTCGTCGCGCAGACCGGTGTGTCGACCGAGGGAAAGATGTTCAGCACCACGGGCTTACCGCTGAACTGCTCGCTGCTGACCGGTCCGAGGTCACCGCCGGTCAGGTTGAAGGAAGGGGCGGGCGACCCGACGGCCGGGAGTTCGCCGACGGTGTTGATCGGATTTCCACGCAAGGTTATCTGTGCCATGGGCACAGTCTGCCAAGGCCGGTGCGGGCGTCTGGGGTCAGGTGGCGTGTCCTAAATGGTGGGGTGCTAGGCGTAGACGACATCGCGGCTCGCGGCGAACACTGAGTCCATGGTTCGCAAGGTGGTGATCGCCGGCTTCCCCGGCGTTCAGGCGCTCGATGTGGTGGGGCCCCACGAGGTGTTCTCCGGTGCGGCGATGCTGACCGACGGCGGTTACGACGTGCACGTGTGCTCGGTCGGAGGGCAGCCGGTGACGACCGCCACCGGGCTGGCCTTCGCCGGCACGCCGCTGCCCGACCCGGACTCCCGCATCGACACGGTCGTGGTGCCGGGCGGCGGCGGTGTCGACGGCGCCCGCTCCGACGCGGAACTGGTGAGCTGGATCAAGGCGGTCGCCGGAACCGCGCGGCGCGTCGTCACGGTGTGCACGGGCGCGTTTCTCGCGGCCGAGGCGGGCCTGCTGGACGGCTGCCGGGTGACCACGCACTGGGCCTTCGCCGGGCGGTTGGCCCGCGAGTTCCCGTCCGTGCTCGTCGACCCCGATCCGATCTTCGTCCGGAGCTCGGACACGGTATGGACGGCCGCGGGCGTCACCGCGGGGATCGACCTGGCGCTCTCGCTGGTCGAGGACGATCACGGCACCGAGGTCGCGCAGACCGTCGCCCGCTGGCTCGTGCTGTACCTGCGTCGTCCCGGTGGCCAGACCCAGTTCGCGGCGCCGGTGTGGATGCCGCGGGCCAAGCGCGCGTCGATCCGCGAGATCCAGGAGGCCATCGAGGCCGAACCGGGCGGGCCGCACAGCATCGCCGAACTGGCCGGCCGGATCGCGATGAGCCCGCGCCACTTCACCCGGGTGTTCACCGACGAGGTCGGGGAGGCGCCGGGCCACTACGTCGAACGCGTCCGCACCGAGGCCGCGCGCCGCCAGCTCGAGGAAACCGACGACACCGTCGTCGCGATCGCCGCCCGCTGCGGCTTTGGGACGGCGGAAACCATGCGGCGCAACTTCATTCGCCGTGTCGGCATCTCGCCGGATCAGTACCGCAAGGCATTCGCCTGATCGAGAAAGGACACCGCAGATGACCCAGATCGCCATCGTGACCTATCCCGGGTTCACCGCACTGGACATGATCGGCCCCTACGAGGTGCTGCGCCAGCTACCCGGCGCCGAGGTGCGCTTCGTCTGGCACGAACCGGGACCGGTGACCGCCGACTCCGGCGTCCTGGTCGTCGGGGCCACCCATTCACTGAGCGAAACCCCTTCGCCGGACGTGGTTCTCGTCCCGGGCGGACCGGCGACTCCGGTGCACGCCCGCGACGAGGCGCTGCTCGACTGGCTGCGCGGCTCCGCCCGGGCGGCCGCGTGGACGACGTCGGTGTGTTCCGGCTCGGTGATCCTGGCGGCCGCCGGACTGCTCGAGGGCCGGCGCGCGACGTCGCACTGGCTGACCGTGCCCGCGCTCAAGGCGTTCGGCGCAATCCCCGTCGGAGACGAGCGCATCGTGCGGCAGGACAACATCGTCACGGCCGCGGGGGTGTCCGCCGGACTCGACCTCGCGCTTTGGCTGGCCGGGGAGATCGCCGGGGAGGGCCGAGCGAAGGCGATCCAGCTCGCGATCGAATACGACCCGCAGCCGCCGTTTGACTGTGGCCACATGTCCAAGGCGTCGGCGGCCACCAAAGCCGCTGCCACCGCACTGCTTTCGCGGGACAGCGTGAAGCCGGCCAACCTGAAGGCGGCGACCTTGCTCGCGTGGGATCAGGCGCTGGGCGCGGTGCGGGGGCGGCGGCGCAAGGCGGCGGTCGGCTGACCGGGCCTTCCCGGATACGCTTCTTGACAGGATTGTTTAGCCATCGCTAAATTTAGCGTATGCTAAACAATGCGGACGCGCCCGACCCGCTCTCGCTCTACCGCGCCGCGACCGATCGAGCCGTCGCCGTCGTGGAGGCGGTGCGGCCCGACCAATTGGGTTGGCCGACGCCGTGCTCGGAGTGGAGCGTGCAGGCGCTGATCGATCACTTGGTCGGCGGCGCGCAGTATCTGCTCGCTGCCGCGACGGGCGCCGAGCCCGCCCCGCCCGAGGGCGCGCCGATCACCGGCTACCGGACGTGGGTGGAACGGGTGCTGACGGCGGTGGCATCACCGGGGGCGACGGCGCGCGTCTGTGTCTCCCCCTTGGGCTTCGAGTGGTCGGTGGCCGAGGCCGTCGCCGGAACGTTCATGGACGTGCTGATCCACAGTTGGGACCTCGCCCGCGCGACCGGGCAGGACGATCGGCTGGACCCCGACCTGGTGGGCGCTTGCGCCGCAATGTTTTTGCCGGACATGCCCGAGCGTGGGCGGGAGGCCGGCATCGTCGGGCCGGAGGTGCCGGTGCCGCCGGGGGCGTCGGCGCAGGATCGGCTGCTGGCCGCCATGGGCCGCACGCCATGACGCAACCCGCCGTCGAGGATGCCATCCGGGCGCTGGCGCACCCGGGCCGGCGGACCATGCTGCGATTGGTGTGGGATCGAGAGCGGCCGGCATCCGAGCTCGCCGAGGCGGCCGGGCTGTCGAAATCGGCTGCCAGCCAACACCTTCGGATCCTGCGCGAGGCCGGCTTGATCGATGTGCGCGCGGACTCGACGCGGCGGCTGTATCGGGCCGACCTGTCGCGGGTCGCCGAAGTCGCCGCGTTGCTGGACGACTTCTGGGCCGCGCCGCTGGAACGGCTGCGCGCGGCCGCCGAAATGGACCCGCCATGAAGCTCGTCGTCCAGCAGCTGGTGGTGCGCGCTCGCCCGGAGCGGGTCTTCGAAATGTTCACCGACTCCGAGCTTTTCGGGCGGTGGATGGCCCAGGATGCGGTCCTGGATGCCACCGCCGGGGGTGTGATCCGCTGGACGCACCCGAACGGCGATACGGTGTCGGGGCGCTACGTCGAGCTGGAGCCGCCGCGGCGGATCGTGTTCACCTACGGATGGGAGCGCGCCGACGTCGGGATACCCCCCGGATCCACCACCGTCGAGATCGACCTGGTCGCCCAGGACGACGGCGGCACCCTGGTCACGCTTCTGCATCGTGGGCTCGAAGGGGGCGCGGCCGACGCCCACCGCGGGGGTTGGACGCACTACCTCGACCGGATGCGGCGGACCGCCGAGGGCGAAGACGTGGGCGCCGATCCGTGGGCCGATCGCCGGGTGCCCAGCCGCGAGGAGCGGGCCGGGTGACGGGCGGGTTCACCGAAGCCGACTTCTGGTCCCTCGCCGAACCACTCCTGTCCCGCGCCACGGTGATCCGCTCGACGATGATGGGCCTGCCCTGTCTGCGCGTCGACGGTCGGTTCTTCGCCTCGTTCGACCGGCGCAGCGCCGCGTTGGTGGTCAAGCTTCCGGCGGCCAGGGTGAGCGAGCTCGTCGAACGCGGTGAGGCCGAGGCCTTTGCGCCTGCCGGCCGCCGGTTCCGGGAATGGGCGGCCATCGATCGGGCCCGATGGCAATCGTGGTCGGCGATGCTCGACGAAGCGTTGGCATTCGCCGCCGCGCAGTGCCCTTCGGGCGATTAGGCGCTTGCCTGGGGCTGGATGAAGTCCGTCGAGGCCAGCTGGCCGCCGGCCTGCAGCCAGGCGGCGACCTCGCGGGGCGCGTCCCGGTTCGGGTTGTAGATGTCCTCCTCGCTGGAGAACAACCCGTTCCCGGCGTACACCAGCCGCGTCCAGTTGGGGAACCAGAAGGGCTCGCCGTCGGGATCCGTCGGGTGGTCGAGCAGGTTCTTGATCATGATGACCACGGCGTCGTTCTCGTCGTCGTAGGCGATCCAGTCCGACGGAAATCGCATGTGCGGGAACGGCGCCATGACGGCGACGATCCAGTCGCGCACCGCCTCGCGCCCGTGGTAGACGCCGTAGTGGTGCTCGGTGTAGACGACGTCTTCGGTGAAGAGGTCGGCAAAAGGCCGCCAGTCCCCCGTCGCGCTGCATTTCTCGACGACGGCGGTGTAGTTCGCGACGGCTTGTTCGATTTCGGCCCTGCTGAATTTGCCCATGGCGGACAGACTAGAACCAATTGCAGGTCACTCGCGGATAGGGATATCGAATGAATGTCATGGACTTGTTCGGCTTGCAAGGTAAGAGGGCGCTGGTCACCGGCGCGTCCAGCGGCATCGGCCTCCGGGTGGCGCAGGCCTACCTGGAGGCCGGGGCCCAGGTTGCCGTTGCCGCAAGGCATCTCGAGGCATTGGAGCGGGTCGCCGACGAGCTGGCAGCGGCCGGTGACGGCAGGGTGGTGCCCGTCCGGTGCGACGTGACCCAGCCGGGCGACGTGGCCGCCATGCTGGACCGGGTGACCGCCGAACTGGGCGGCATCGACATCGCGGTGTGCAACGCCGGCATCGTCGCGGTGCAGGGCATGCTGGACATGTCGCCGGAGGAATTCCAGCGAATTCAGAGCACCAACGTCAACGGCGTGTTCCTCACCGCCCAGGCGGCGGCCAGGGCGATGGTCCGGCAGGGCAGCGGCGGGGGCATCATCACCACCGCCTCGATGTCCGGCCACATCATCAACGTGCCGCAGCGGGTCGGTCACTACTGCACGTCCAAGGCGGCGGTCATCCACATGAGTAAGGCCATGGCCGTGGAATTCGCCCCCCACAACATCCGCGTCAACAGCGTCAGCCCCGGATACATCCGCACCGAACTCGTCGAGCCGCTGTCCGAGTACCACGCCCAGTGGGAGCCCAAGATACCGATGGGGCGGATGGGCCGGCCCGAGGAACTCGTGGGCCTGTACGTGTATCTGGCCAGCGACGCATCCAGCTACATGACCGGCTCCGACGTGGTGATCGACGGCGGATACACGTGTTGGTGACGCGGTGGGTCGGGACGACGCAATGGGCTCAACGCATTACGCGCCGGTGATCCACTGTCGCGCCTGGTCGATGTCCCCGGCGGGAAAGTGCCGGATCTGCGCCGAGACGAAGTGGGAGGTCAGGTGCTCGGCGACATCCCCGAGGTGGGAGTCGGTGACCACCGCGATCTTCTTGACGTGCTTTTGGTGATCGCGGACGAAGCGGAAGTGGGTGACCAGCGCCCCGAAGCTGTCCCAGCCCGGGAACGACGGCGCGCTGAGGATCAGGCCGGCGAGGTCGCCCTTGGCCTCGATGTGCGGATCCACCGCCTTGGCGAGTTCGGCGAAGTCGTCTTTGTCGAGCGCCGCCGTCGGATGGACCTCGAGAATGGAGTGTTCGGCGTCCAGGTGGTAGTCGATCATGGCGCCATGATGCTCTCGGCACCCGCGCGGGGATAAGAGCACAAGGTCACCGAGGGCCGGGCGCTACCCCGCTATCTCCCCGGAAATCCCTCGTTCGATGCCCAGCTGCGTGGTGGCCGGCAGCACCACCAGGCCGTCGAGTTCCCTGCGGGCCACGTCGTAGGCGCTCTGTCGTTCCTGCGGCGCCGCCGCGGAATCCGACGCCACCCGCAACAGGCTCTGGGCGCGGGCGATCCGCTGCTGCTCTGCCCGCGAGAAGCCAGTGCGGCGTTTGCGCATCGCCTCGCTCTCGGCGACATTGAACGCGGTCACGTAGTCCTCGACCGCGGCCCGGTAACCGGCGGCGGCTTCCGGATCGTCGAGCAGGTCTTCGGCTTTGGCCGGGCGCAGGAATTCGGCCCGCAGCTTGGCTTTGTGGAAGGCGATCGTCAGAGGGTCACGCATGTCCGTCATCAGTGGAAAGTCGAGGAGCTTGGCGACGTCGAGCTCGTAGTCGAGCCATCGCTCGTCGGTGCGGTTGTGCTCCTCGATGACGCGTCGCAGCGAAGTCCACTGGGCCGCCGGGTTGTTGCCCGTGCGGGCGTTGTCCGGGATCTGCGGCCGGTCGAGCGGCGGCGGTTGCAGGGCGCGTCGCTGATGATTGGTGAACGCCCTCACCGCGGCCAACAGCACCCCCGCGAGTGGCAGCAGCACGATCAGAAGTTCCGCCAATCGGAACAGCAGGCCCATACGGCCAGGATGCCACCAGTGGGCAGGAGCCGGCCCCCGCCGAGCGTGTTGCCCACGGTCGGTGCCCGCGCGAGAACTCAGCTTTGCGGCCGGACCCCCAGCACGTCGCGGAACAGCGCCTGGCGCAGGGCGAGTTCGCGCGGGTCGCTCCACAGGTGAAAGCCCAGCCGGTTCATGACGTAGGCGAAACCGATCCCGGTTTCCGGGTCGGCGCAACCGAACGAGCCGCCGAAGCCGGGTGTTCCGAAGGCCTCGCCGGAGGAGCCGAACTCGAAGCGTGGGACGGGCTTGCAGAGGCCGAGCGAATACGCCACGTCGATGCGCATCACCTTGTCCCGAACGCCCCGGGTCGGCGACACCGCCGGCGCCTTCAGCGCCGCGAAAGTGTCGGCGCTCAACCCCAGTTCGGCGCCGCCGGTGGCTGCGCTGCCGTACATGCGCGCCACCGACCGGGCGGTGCCGATGCCGTTGGCCGACGGGATTTCGACCGCGCGCACGTCGTCGCGGTTGTAGTCGCCGTTGAACGCGTCGACGCCGCGCGGGACCGACACCGCCCGCGCCGTCAGGCCGACCGGGTTGAGCGAGGCGCCGAGGAAGCCGACCGGCATGACGCCCAGGTGCAGCAGCGTTTCCGCGCGCACCCAGTTGTGGACGTGGGCGAGGCGCGCACGGTCCACCGAGTCGGGCAGGCCGATGTGCAGGTCGAGGCCGAGTGGGCGGACGATCTCGTCGTCCATGAACCGCCCCAGGGTGCGGCCGGCGGGGTCGGTCCGACGGATCAGCTCCGACTTGTACCAGCCGAGGGTGATCGCGTGGTACCCGTGCCGCGAACCCGGTCGCCAGGCCGGCGTCTGGGCGGCCAGGATCGGGGCGAGGCGCCCTGGGTCGGCCACGTCTTCCAGCGTGGGCTTCGGGCTCAGCGCGCACAGCCCGGCCTGGTGCCCCAGCAGCTGGCGGACCGTGACGTCGCCCTTGCCCTCCTGCGCAAACTCCGGCCAGTAGTCGGCGACCCTGGCGTCGTACGAAAGGAGCCCGCGGGACACCGCGACCGCCACCACCAGGGCGGCGACCCCCTTGGTCGTGGAGAACATGTTGACCATCGTGTCGCGCTGCCACGGGTCCCTGGTCGCCCCGTTGCGGTAGCCGCCCCACAGGTCCACCACCTTGACGCCGTCGCGGTAGACGGCGACGGCGGCGCCGACTTCGGAGCCGTCACGGAAATTCGCGCGGAACGCGTCGGCGACCTTGCCGTAGCCGGCGTCGACGTCGCCCTGGATCAGGTCCGGTGATACCGCAACTTTGAGAACCATCGTGCCTCCGAGGGGAGAGTAGCGGGTTTGCGCTCAGAGAATCCCGAAACCGTGCAGGGCCTTGAGCCCGAACCATATCCCGAACACGAGGCCCACAAGGATCACGATGGGCCGGTCGTTGTCCTGGACCCAGCGCAGGGTCCGATCCAGCACGGGGCCCGAGTGGCGGGGCGAGAACGCCGCCGCCCCGACGACGAGCAGGTTCCCGCCGGCGGCGAGGCCGACGAAGGCCAGGTACGTGACGACGTTGCCGGCGTGGCCCAACCCGGCCTCCCCGATGACGCCGATCGCGGCGAGCGTGAAGACCCACGCCTTGACCGACACCGCCATGACCCCGGCGCCGATGAAGAACGCCTTGGTGGGACTGGCGGACGTCAGCATCGTCATCCACTTCGGCGGCGGGGCACCCGGATCGTCGTCGCTGAGCCACTCGCGCGCGGCGGTGACCAGGAACAGCAGGGCGACGAGCAACAGCACGGTCGACACGATCCAGTGGCGCGCGGACGTCGGGTTGGCGCTGCGCGCACCCCAATGGAGGATCGTCCCGAAGATCAGGCCCTGCAGCAGGCGAGTGGTGGCATGGCCGGCGATCCAGGCGCCGGCCGCCCGCAGGCGAGCGGGGGTGCCGAGCAGCATGAGCGTGATCGCGATCTCGATCGGCTCCAGCGCGCTTCCGAGGATCAGAGGAACGAGACCGCTCCACACGCCCAGCACCGGTGGAGGGTAGCAAGCCGGTAGCAAGCCGCCGTGGCGTGCGCGTCGTCATTGCCCGGCCACTGCGGAGCGCATCTCGGCCTCGGCGATCGCAGCGGCCAGGTCGGCGGGACGCGGGGACACGGTGACGTCGATCCGGTCGATACCGCCCGTGAATTCAAAGGCGTGCCCGTACGGCGCAACCGGCGAACCGGTGTCGACCCCGACATCCAACGTCTCGCCGCTCATCGAGAACCGGAAGGGCACCGTCCGTTCGATGCGCCCGCTGCTCACCAGCTCGTCGTCGACCAGGAGCGACGCCGACGCGCCCCGGCCCAGCCCGCCGCCGTCGTAAGCGAACGAAAGACCAAGGGCCACCGGGCCTTCCGGAAGGGCCCCCGGGCCGGCGACGGTGGTGAGCTCGTGCCCCAGATAGTTGTAGACGAAAGCCGGGACGCCGTCTTGCAGGTATAGACTCCACCCGGCCATCGCCCCACCGATGCAGATGACCACGCCCTTCGCGCCGCCGGGCGGTATCCGTAGGTGCGCCCGGAGTTCGAAGGACGTGCTGGTGTAAGCCAGCGTCGCGGTTTCGGGGATGCGCACCTGGCCGGGAAAGTAAGTGACGGAAGTTCTTTCGCCGAGCAGGCTCGGCCGGTTGACCGGCAGGGCCCGGGCCAGCGTCGCGTCACTGAGGGGGTACACGCCGTACTTGCGCGCCTCGGCGTCGAACACGGTCTGCAGCTCGGCCAGTTTGTCCGGGTATCGGCCGGCCAGGTCCACACTCTGACTGAAGTCGCCGGCGAGGTCGTAGAGTTCCCAGCGCTCGCCGTCACCGAACGGATGGCTCCCGGTGCGGACCCACGGCAGCCGGCCGTGAAAGCAGGACGCCATCCAACCGTTGTGGTAGACCGCGCGGTTGCCGAAAATCTCGAAATACTGCGTGGTTCGGCGGCTGTCGGTGGCGGCGTCGTCGAACGAGTACCGCATGCTGACACCCTCGATGGGTGTCTGCTGCACGCCGTTGACCCGGGCGGGCATCTCGATGCCGGCGGCGTCGAGGATGGTCGGGACGATGTCGATGACGTGGTGGAACTGGCTGCGCTGCTCCCCCGCCGCGCCGATCCCCCGCGGCCACGAGATGGCCAGCCCGTTGCGCGTCCCGCCGAAATGCGACGCCACCTGCTTCATCCACTGAAACGGTGCGTCCAGCGCCCAGGCCCACCCCACGTTGTAGTGGTTCTCGCAGCGAGCCGTTCCGAAGTCGGCGATGTGTGCCAACAGCCACTCGGGATCCTCGGGCAGCCCATTCTGGAAGGCCGGCGAG
Source organism: Mycobacterium bohemicum DSM 44277 (assembly GCF_001053185.1). Taxonomy (GTDB): domain Bacteria; phylum Actinomycetota; class Actinomycetes; order Mycobacteriales; family Mycobacteriaceae; genus Mycobacterium; species Mycobacterium bohemicum. The sequence continues at coordinate 644,525 of NZ_CSTD01000001.1, forward strand.
CTCCAGGCCCCGTGAATCGTCCCCTCCGCCGACGCCCCGTTGTCGCCACACACGTAGACGAACAGCGTGTCTTCCCAACGCCCCAATTCGTCGATGGCGTCCACGAGGCGCCCGATCTGGGCGTCGGTGTGGGCCAGGAAGCCGGCGTAGACCTCCATCAGGCGGCGCGCCACGGGCTTGTACCGGTCGTCGTAGTCCGCCCAGGCGGGTATCTGCTCGGGGCGTGGGGTGAGCCGCGTGCCGGGCGGGATGATCCCCGCCTCGAGCTGGCGGGCATATGTGCGCTCCCGCAACGCATCCCATCCGTCGTCGAATTGGCCGGCGAACTCCTCAGCCCACTGCGGCCACACGTGATGGGGACTGTGCGTCGCGCCCGGCGCGAAGTACAGGAAGAACGGCTTGTCGGGAGCCGACGTGTGCTGCAACCGAATCCAGTCGATCGCCTTGTCGGCCAGATCCTCGCTCAGGTGGTAGTCGTCGCGGCCGAGATGCGGCTCGACGGGTGTGGTCTGGTCGTAGAGGGCGGGCTCGTATTGCGAGGTGTCGCCGCCCAGGAAACCGTAGAACCGTTCGAACCCGAGTCCGGTGGGCCAGCGGTCGAACGGGCCGGCGGGGCCGGTCTCCCAGGTCGGCGTGAAGTGTGCCTTGCCGAACAGGGCCGTGCCATAACCGCTCATGCGCAAGACCTGCGCGACGGTGGCCGTGCTCTGCGGTATCACGCTGTCGTACCCGGGGAAGCCGTAGGCGATCTCGCAGATGGTGCCCATGTGCGCGGTGTGGTGGTTGCGCCCGGTCAACAATGCGGCGCGGGTCGGTGAGCACAGCGCTGTGGTATGAAACTGGTTATAGCGCAAGCCTTCTCGTGCCACGCGGTCCAGCGCGGGCGTCGGGACGGGTCCACCGAACGTCGATGGGGCGCCGAAGCCGACGTCGTCGAGGAGCACGACGACGACGTTCGGCGCCCCGGCCGGTGGGCGCGTGATCGACGGCCTCGCGGGAGTGGAATCCCTCGCAAAAGGCTTGATGACACCGTCGAACTCCGGGTCCGCGGGTGGCAGGTCAACCATCAGTCCTCCGTTGGTCGCGCGGTGTCGGCGACGTCGCGCGCTCACGCGTGGCGTTCCGGCGGGCCTCTGCAGTGCGTCTCTAATGCGATCCCAGGGTGCCGGCGAGGTACTGGGTGCGACAGGCTCGGCGCGCCAGTTTGCCACTGGTGGTGCGCGGAATGGCGCCTGCCGGCAGGAAGCGCACGTCGGACACCGCCACCCCGTGCCGGCGCGCCACCGCGGCGCCGATCGCCTCGATCGCCGGTTGCGGGTTCTGCGCTCGGCGACGACCACCAGGCGCTCGCCGCCGCGCACCGGCGCCGCGAAGGCCGTGACATATCCGCGCCGCACCATCGGCGAGGCGTCCGCCACCGTGGCCTCGATGTCTTGGGGGTAGTGGTTGCGGCCGTCGACCGTCACCAGATCGGCGATGCGGCCCGTCACGTACAGCTCGCCGTCGACGTAGACGCCCAGATCTGCGGTCCGCAGCCAGGTGCGGTCGGCGGACGCGCCCTCGGCGTGGCTGCCCTGCTCCTGCCTCGCCTGCAACTTCGCGCCGAACGCCCGCTGCGTCTCGTCGGGCAGCCCCCAATAGCCGCGACCCAGGTTGTCGCCCTGCACCCAGATCTCGCCGACCCGGCCGTCGGGCAGCTCGGTCTCGGTCTCGGGATCCACGATCACCGCCCACTCGCTGCGCGCGACGCGCCCGCACGACACCTGCGCCACCGCGGTGGGGGCGTCGGCCGGGACCCGCACCGCGCGGCCGGCGCCCAGTTCCTCGCGGTCGAGGTAGATGACCGAGGGCTCCGCGTCCGGGGCGATGTTGGCGACGAACAGCGTGGCCTCGGCGATGCCGTAGGACGGCTTGAACGCCGTGCGCGGCAAACCATACGGCTCGAACGCCTTGGTGAAGGTCCGGATCGCCTCGATGCTCACCGGCTCGGAGCCGATGATCATCACGACGTTGCCGAGGTCGACGTCGTCGCCGGGCGCGGGCAGGCCACGCTGGGCGGTCCACTCGTAGGCGAAGTTCGGCGCGGCGGTCACCACCCGGCCCTGCCGCGATCCCGCGGACAGGGCCTGAATCCACCGCAGCGGCCGGCGGACGAACGCCGTCGGCGACATCAGCGTGGAGTGCCCGCCGTACACCGCCGGGAAGCCGATCATCGACAGGCCCATGTCGTGGTAGAGCGGCAACCAGCTGACCCCGTGCGTGTTGCGGTCCAGCAGGTCGATGGACAGGATCATCTGCACCAGGTTGGTGCCCACCGCGCGGTGGGTGATCTCCACGCCGACGGGGGGGCGCGTCGAGCCCGAGGTGTACTGCAGGTGCGAGACGTCGTCCATGGCCAGCTCGGTCGGGGCGAACCGCTGGCCGTCGGAGTCGGGAATCTGATCGATGACGAGCACGCTGGGCTGCGTCCCGGGTGAGAGGTTGGCCAAGAACTTCTCCACCGCGTCCTTGGCCGCCGTGGTGGTGAGCACGACACTGGGCTCGGAGTCGCGGAGCGCCCTGTCCAGGCGTTCGGCGTGACCTGGAAGTTCGGGTGCGAATAACGGCACCGCGATGGTCCCGGCCTTGATGGCCGCGTAGAAGCCGGCGACGTAGTCGATGCCCTGCGGCGCGAGGACCGCGACCCGCTCACCGCGGTCCGCGAGCTGCTGCACGCGCGCACCGATCGCCTGCAGCCGGACACCGAACTGCGTCCAGGTCACTTCGACGGCCTGCCCCTCGGCGGCGCGGCTGTGGTCGAGGTACCGAAACGCCACGGCGTCACCGACATTGGCGACATTGCGCTCGATGAGCGATATCAGCGTGGTGCCCGGCGGCAGCGCGACCCCGCCGTCGGCGTCCAGGCAGTCCTCGATCTGCAGCAGGCCGGGGACGGCGGCCGTGTGAGGTCGGGAACCGCGATTCATACGCGCAGTCTAAGCAACCGCCTCCCCGAGTTCGCCTACCTCAATGGTGATCGTCGGCACTGCGTTTCGGTGCGCCGCGCCTCGATCGAACGTGCGGCCAGCCGCACGCTCGGCGTCGAGCGTGCGGCCGGCCGCACACTCGCGGGCAACCCGGCCGGCCACCGTTGTGCGCCCAGAAGTGCTGGCCCGAGCGCGCGGGCGGGCCGACGCGCGGTAGGGTACGCGCCAGTTCCACGCGGGGTCATTTCGCTGCTAGCACCGGGAGTTGGGGATGTCGGGACGCACGTTTTCCTTCGAGGTCAACCGCACCAGCACCGCGCCGGCGGCGACGCTGTTCCGGCTCGTCGCCGACGGTGGGAACTGGTCGACGTGGGCCAAGCCGATCGTGGTGCAGTCCAGCTGGGCCCGGCAGGGCGATCCGGCCCCCGGCGGCGTCGGCGCGATCCGCAAGCTGGGAATGTGGCCGGTGCTGGTGCAGGAGGAGACCGTCGCATACGAGCAGGATCGCCGCCACGCCTACAAGATGGTCGGCGCGACTCCGGCCAAGGACTACGTCGGCGAGGTCGTCTTCACGCCGAACGCCGCGGGCGGAACGGACATCCGCTGGACCGGCTCGTTCACCGAGCGGATTCCCGGGACCGGCCCGGCTTTGCGCGCCGCCCTGGGCGGCGCCGTCAAGTTCTTCGCGGGCAAGCTGGTAGAGGCGGCCGAGCGCGAGTCAGCGCACTAGCGTTCACGGGCCGGGATGGTCCTCGACCTACTGGCCTTGCTGCTCGGCTTGCTGAGCCTGTTGCTGGGCCTGTTCGTTCTGTTGTTCGGCCTGCTGCTGGGCCTGCTGCATCTCCTGCTGCGCCAGCTGTTCCTGGAGCTGGGCCTCTTGATCATCGTCGCCATCGGTGGCAAAGCCGCCGCCGCCGAGCGGGCCGGCGGCCGGGGCCGTCAGCTCGATCGCCGCGTTCGCCAGGCGCACCGGCGGTGCCCCGATCGGGGGTGCGGATTGGAACAGGGCGAACGCGGCAACGGCCGCGGCCCCGGCAAAAACCGGGTACGCCGTTCGGAATCGGCGATGCCGGGCGTCGGCTGTAGGGACTTCAGAGCGCTGGTGGTGAGGGGTGTTGGTCATCCTTCAGGTGTGCGCCGCGTTGCTAGCCACACGCTGGGACACGGCTGTCGCCGGGGTATGAGATCGGGCGCTACGCCCTTACGTCGAGCCGAGCTCGTCCTGATACTTCTTCGTCATGTGCGCGACGGCGTCCAGTTGCGATTGCGCGAGGTTGTCCCGCGCCTGGCCGGCCCGCTCCGCGGCGTCCAGCGTCGGTTGAGCCTGGCCCTGGAAGTGGGGCATCACCTCGGCGGCGAACAACTCGGCCGACCGCCGGGTGGCCGCCGGGTTCGCCCACTCATGCCCCATCTGCAGCATGCAGCCGAACCCGCCGGATTGATCCCACAGCCGCTGCACCTGCGCCCGCGCCTGCTCGGGCGTGCCGATGACGCCTGCGCCGTTGTCGTTGATGACGTCGATCATCTCGTCGAGCTGTTCGCCGGGCATGGTCATCTGGGGAAAAGCCGCGATCTTCTGGAAGTACCGGAACCAGGGTTCGATGCCGAACTTCACCTCCTCGCGGGCCTGCTTTTCCGTCTCGGCCAGATGGAACAGCCCGACCAGGCTCCAGTTCGAGCGGTCCACCTTGGTGCCGAACGTGGCCGCGCGTTCCTCGACGATGCCCCAGTGATACGACAGCGCGTTGAAGCCCTCGACGGTCAGCGTCGCCCCGATGGACAACAGGCCGATGCCGTGCTTGCCGGCCAGCCGGGCACCCGTCGGTGAGGCGACGGCGGCGACCGCCAGCGGGATGGCGTCGGAGTACGGGGCGAGCTGGAGTCGGGCGTCGACCAATTGGTGCGTGGCGGTTTTGGCGGACACCGTTTCCCCGGCCAGCAGGCGCACGACGATGTCGAGATTGGTTTCCAGAAGCTCCCGCGTGTCCGTGGGGGTCAGCCCGATCATCGCGGAGTCGGTGGGCAGCGAGCCCGGTCCCATGCCGCCGATCACGCGGCCGTGGGTGAGGTGATCCAGCAGCATCAACCGGTCGGCGACCCACAGCGGGTTGTGGTAGGCGAGCGAGATGACTCCGGTCCCGAACCGGATTCGCTTCGCGCGTTCCGCGGCGGCCGCGATGAAGACTTCCGGAGAGCTGATGATTTCGCTTCCGGCCGAGTGGTGCTCGCCCAACCAGACTTCGTCGAACCCGAGGGCATCGAGGTGCTCGATGAATTGCAGATCGCGTTGCAGCGCGAGAGTCGGATTGGTGCCCGCCCGGTGAAACGGTGCGATGAAATACCCGAACCTGAGCTTCATGGGGTTCCCCTTGCGTTCGCGTTGCGGAGAACCATAACTCCGACGCCGGGGTCCGCCCTAGCCCCGCCGCACGCGACTAAGGGCCACGCCTCGTTTGCTCAGCCGGCGGGGCCGGTGACCCGGCCCCGCCGACTACGAAACAAGTCGGTTCGTCAGTAACCGCCGCAGATGTTGCCGACGCAGCCGCCGCCACCGCCCGGGCCACCGCTGCCGCCGCCGACGGCGGCGGGCCTCAGCAGTCGAGACCGGCCACGCAGCCGACAAGGGTCGCCACATGAACCGCCGTGCCATCATGGCCGGGCGCCGCGCCCAGCGCGGACGGCACAGCGGACGGCTGGTGCGTCGCCGTCGGCGGGCCGCCGGCAGGGTTGACGCCGATGCCGCCGATGCCGACCACCAAAGCCAGCGCGCTCGCGCTGCCGAACACCGCCATCGCCTTCTTCATCGGACTCTCCTTTCGTCACATGTGCTCACGTCGAGCCACACATCCGACAGGCCTAACTATACACCTGTGCAACAATTTCTAACACGTAACGTTGAGCCGACTCCGGCGGCACGCCCGCGCCGACGGACATCCGTGAATTCACGATCAAGATCATTTACAACGAGAATTTATGGCCCAGCTACCGGGGGCGTGTAAACGAAATAGACATTGCGCGGTCCGGATTATAACGTTTGCATAACGGTCGCCAATTTTTCGAAATATTCGCACAATCATGCGGCGAATTCGCGTAGCTTATGCGCTTACGAATCGCTCGCCGATCGGACGTGATCGTCCGGCCTCGTGCACCGCCGTCGGATCCAGGGCGCCCGAGAAAGGTTGACCCATGAGCTTTTTCGTCTTGCCGCCGGAGATCAACGCGGCGAATCTGTTCACCGGCTCGGGGTCGGCACCCATGCTGGCCGCAGCGACCGCCTGGGACGGGGTGGCGGCAGAGTTGGCTTCCGGAGCCACGTCGTTCGACGCGGTGATCGCTCAACTGGTGGGTGGCGCGTGGCAGGGCGCGTCCTCGGCGGCGATGGCGGCGGCGGCTGCCCCCTATGCCGGGTGGCTGGCCGCGGTCGCGGGTCAGGCCGAAGAGGCGGCCGCTATGGCTCGCGCTGCCGCCGAGGAGTTCGAGTCCGCACGGGCGGCAATGGTGCAACCAATCATGGTGAGCGCCAACCGGTCTCAGCTGGTATCGCTGGTGATTACCAACCTGTTCGGGCAGAACGCGCCGACGATCGCGGCGGTAGAGGCCGAATACGAGAGCATGTGGGCCCAGGCCGTGTCGACGATGTCTGCCTACCACGCCGGCGCCTCGCAGGCGGTGTCGGCGCTCACCCCGTTCACCGGTGTGCTGCAGACCCTCGCGTCGGCCGGCGTAAGCCCGGCCGCTTCGGCGCCCGTCAAGACGTTGGCGCTCAGTCTGGGGCTGGCCAACGTGGGCGGCAGCAACGTGGGCAACGCCAATGTGGGCTTTTCCAACATCGGCGGCGCAAACTTCGGCGACTCCAACCTCGGCTTCGGCAACCTCGGCAGCATCAACCGCGGCCTGGGCAACCTGGGCGCATACAACATCGGTTTGGGCAACGCCGGAGCCGGTAATCTGGGCTTCGGCAATACCGGCGATTCCAATATCGGACTCGGCAACACCGGCAACGGCAATTTCGGCATCGGGCTGACCGGCAATAACCTGATTGGCGCCGGCAATACCTATGTGAGTCTGGGTCCCACGGGATACGGCCCGGTGAGTATCGGCGCACTCAACTCCGGCAGCGGCAACCTCGGCCTCTTCAACTCGGGCAACGGGAACGTGGGGTTCTTCAACTCGGGCACCGGCAACTTCGGGTTCGGCAACTCCGGCAGCTTCAACACCGGGTTGTTCAACTCCGGTCAGGCCAACTCCGGCATCCTGAACGCCGGTTCCTTCAACACCGGCCTGCTCGACACCGGCAACGCCAACACCGGCGTGATGAATGTCGGCAACTACAACTCTGGGAATTTCAATCCCGGCTCGTCCAACACGGGTTCCTTCAACACCGGCGACGCGAACACCGGAATCTTGAACGCCGGCAACCTCAATACCGGCGCGTTCAACACCGGCAACATGAACAACGGTTTCTCCAACACCGGCGACATGAACACCGGCACCTTCTACCAGGGCGTAGGCCAGGGCTCACTGCGCTTGGCGATCACCACGCCCGACCTGACCCTGCCCCCGGTGCAAGTCCCCGTCATCTCCGTCCCGGGCTTCGACCTGCCCACGATCACCCTGCCGTCGGTGACGATTCCCGCGACGACGACGCCGGCGGGTATCACGGTGGGTGCGTTCAGCTTGCCGCAGTTGACGATTCCGTCGTTGTCGATTCCGGCGACGACGACGCCGGCGGGCATCACGGTGGGTGCGTTCAGCTTGCCGCAGTTGACGATTCCGTCGTTGTCGATTCCGGCGACGACGACGCCGGCGGGTATCACGGTGGGTGGATTCGGCTTGCCGCAGTTGACGATTCCGTCGTTGTCGATTCCGGCGACGACGACGCCGGCGGGTATCACGGTGGGTGGATTCGGCTTGCCGCAGTTGACGATTCCGTCGTTGTCGATTCCGGCGACGACGACGCCGGCGGGCATCACGGTGGGCGGATTCGGCCTGCCCCCCTTGACCATTCCCCCGCTGGCCCTGCCGCCCTTGACGATTCCCGCGTTCAGCACCGGCCAGATCACCCTGAGCGGGATCAATACGCCCGCCGTCACCATTACGGGAATCACACTGGGCGGGTTCTCGACGCCCGAGATCAACCCGCTGGGCATCAGCGTGACCCTGCCCACGTTCACGTTGAACTTCGTCCTGACACTTCCCAACAACATCACGTTCCTGCAGACGGGGGTGGTCGGCGTCATCCCGCAGATCGGTGGCGGGGTCAACGGTTCCGGTACCGGACCCAACACGGGGGGTCCTCCCGCTCAGCTCACCATCAGCGGGGGCGTGATTCCCGGTTTCGGCTTCGACGTCCCCTCGTTCACCGTCCCGGGCTTCACGCTGCCGACCGTCACGGTTCCCGGCCTCAACATCGGTGCCATCGCCCTGACCGGCATCTCGGTCCCCGAGATCACCGTTCCGTCGATTTCGACGCCGCAGTTCACCATTGCCTCGATCGGCGTTGGCGAGTTCACGCTGCCGCAGGTCAGCACGCCGGCGATCACGACCGCGCCGCTGACGATCCCGTCGATCGGGCTGGGCGAGTTCACGCTGCCGCAGGTCAGCACGCCGGCGATCACGACCGCGCCGCTGACGATCCCGTCGATCGGGCTGGGCGAGTTCACGCTGCCGCAGGTCAGCACGCCGGCGATCACGACCGCGCCGCTGACGATCCCGTCGATCGGGCTGGCCGGGTTCACGCTGCCGCAGGTCAGCACGCCGGCGATCACGACGGCGCCGATCACGATCGACCCGATCGGCCTGGCAGGGTTCACGCTCCCCCAGGTCAGTACCCCGGCGATCACCACGACGCCCTTCACGGTCCCGCCCATAGGGCTCGCCGGCTTCACCACCCCGGCACTCACGATCCCGAGCATCCACCTGCCAAGCACCACCATCGCCGGGATCGACATCCCGGCGGCCCCGGGCGTCTTCAACTCGAGCACCACGCCGTCGTCGGGCTTCTTCAATACCGGCGCCGGCGGCGAATCCGGGTTCGCCAACAACGGCCTGGGGTTGTCCGGCTGGTCCAACACCAATCCCCTGGGCGGCCTCACCGGTGGCTCCGGCTACCAGAACTACGGCGGGCTCATCTCAGGCATGAACAACCTGGGCGGCGGCGTCTCGGGCATGTTCAACACGGGGACACTGCCCTTCACGGTGCCGAGCCTGGTCTCCGGCGCGCAGAACGTCGGCTATGAGCTTGCCGGCTTCTTCTTCCGCGACTGAGCCGACGAAGCCCGTTGAGGCCCGTTGAAGCCCGTTGAAGCCCGTCAGTCCTCTTTGGTGATCAGCCTGCGCAGGGCCACGCGGTCGGGCTTGAGCAGCTCTTCGATGCGGGGGCGGTTCACCTCGGCCACGATGATCTCGCCCACCTCCTGGTAGACCTCGCTGAAGATGCCGTGCGACTTCATCTTCGAGGTCTGGTACAGGTTGTCCTCGGTCGGCGTGACGTAGTAGACCGCGTCCGCCTTGAAACGGTGGACGAGCCACAGGTGGATCAGGGTCATCAGCCGCTTCTGGCGGAGCTTCTCGGCGAACGTGTTCTGGTCACGCACGGTGAGGATGCTGCGGCCGTGGCGGTCCAGGATCGGGTCGAAGACGACGTTGGCCAGCTGCTCGTCGCCCTTGCCGTAGATCCCGAGCACCAGCACGTCCGACCCGGCCCGCCGGGGCCGCAGCTGCACCCGAAGCTTCTCGCCGAGGTGGTAGTGCTCGCTCCACAGCGCCAGCCACTCCTCGAGCAGCTTCTTGGGCACCTCGGTCTGCACCAGGTGCTGGTGCTGCGTCGACCCCTTGCCCATGGCCTTGGTGGTGGCCGTGCGCCCCGAGGAGGCGGCCAGCGCGGCGTCGCTGCGGGGGCCGCCCACCAGTGTTTGCGGCGTGCGGTAGGGAGATTCGACCAGGCGCATCTTGCGCTGCAACCGGGCCAGCGCCAGCATGCCGTCCTGCCGCAGCGCCGTGGCGAACTCCTCGGAGGCCACACCGTCGACCTGGTGCCCGCCGTAGGTGATGAAGTTGAAGACGAAGCCCATCTTGCCCAGCTCCTCGGGGAAGCGCCGCATCTCTTCGTCGGTCATGCCGGTGGTGTCCCAGTTGAACGACGGCGAGAGGTTGTAGGCCAGCATCTGGTCGGGGAACTGCGCGTGGATTGCCTCGGCGAACTGCCGGGCGTCGGCGAGGTCCGCGGTCTTGGTTTCCATCCAGAGGATGTCGGCGAACGGCGCCGCGGCCAGCGACTTGGCGATCGCATACGGAATGCCGCCGCGGATCTGGTAATAACCCTCCGGCGTCTTCGCCAGCTCGCAGTCCCAGCCGGGATTGACCCCCAATTCCTTTGCCTTTTCCCGAGCGTCGTAGAGCGACGCCCGCTCGGCGAAGCGCCGCCACTCCTCGGGGCTCATCCCGACGGGCTCGTCTTCGCTCTCGCCGAAGGCGAGCAGCTCCTCCACGGCCTCGCCGTAGGTCATCAGCCCGGCGTCGTCCTCCCAGGCGGCCACGAACCGCGACTCGACCTGGTCGAAGAGGTCGTCGATGGACTGCTGGGCGTTCTCCCGCCAGGTGTTCACGGCGTCGGAAACCACGCCCTGGATGCCCTGGCGCTCGAGCCAGGCCGAGGCCGCGGCGTACTCCGCGTCGGACATGGCGTACAGGAAGTGACCGTTGAGCTCCTTGACGCCCAGATCGTAGAAACGCCGGACCAGCGCCAGGAAGCACGCCTTGTACGACGGGATGTTGAGGTTGGTGGCGCCGAGGAGGAACGGCTGGTCGCGCTCGTCGGCCCGGCTGTCGATGAGGTTGGCCGCCTCGGCGTCCGTGCGGGCCACGATGATGCCGGGCACCCGCATGACGTCCAGCTGGAAGCGGGCGGCGTTGAGGCGCTTGATCTGCTCGTCCGACGGCACCAGAACCTTGCCGCCCTGATGGCCGCACTTCTTGGTGCCCGGCCGCTGGTCCTCGATGTGGTAGCCGGGCACGCCGACCTCGACGAAACGGCGGACGAGGTTGCGCACGTGCGGATCGCCCCCGTGGCCGGTGTCGGCGTCGGCGATGATGAACGGCCGGAAGTCATAGGCGGGCGTCGTCGCCCGCTGCTGCTCGCTCATCTGCAGGCGCAAATACTGCTGATTGCGGTCGGCGGTCAGCAGGGCCCGCACCAGCACGGCGGCGTCGTCGGGCACCTGGCTGAGCGGGTAGCTGGCGAGGTCGGGTCCGGGGTCCTCGGTGGTGGAGCCCTTCGCCGAGGTCGCCCAGCCGCCGAGGTAGATCCCCTCGATGCCCATTCGCTTCATGCTGACGGCCTGACCCGGCGAGTAGGGGCCGAAGGTGGTGATGCTCTTCTTCTCGGCGAACAACTCGCGCAGCCGCTCATAGAACGCGACCGCGGCGTTGCGCGCCACGGGGTAGTCGGTGGGGATGGTGCCGCGCTGCTCCGCCACCTGACGGGCGGTGTAGAGGCGGGTGATGCCGTCGAAGCGTGGGCCGTCGAAGTACCGCTGCGTGGCAGCGACGTCGTCGTCGAACGAGGTCCGGACCTCGGTGTCCGTGTCGATGATGGCCATTGGCTTATGCTCCTGTTCACCCGCATCTTCACAAAGATTGCGCTGATCGTGAGTCTATCCCCGTAAACCACCCCTTAATCAGGGGTCAATGGTCCCGAACCGGAACCGTTGTCGTGCCGTTGCCGGAGAGGTCACGACCGTGCCGACGACGTTCCGCCACGACCGGCAGTGCCTCCCGCTGCCGGTATCCCTCGGGGTCGGCCCCAAGCCGGCGAAGTGTGGGTGAAATCGGGGCCCCTGTACGTGAAAAATGCGCCGGGCGAAATGCGGCGGTCGTCCGGTATCGGCGCGCCGCTATGGGTCGGCGTCACCGATCCCGACGCGATCGTGGCCGCCTGCAGCCAGCAGCCAATCGCGTTGGCGGCGGACGAATTCCGCGTCGACCACCGTGCCGTGACCCGGGACGTAGACCGCGTCCGGGCCGCCGAGCGCCAGCACCCGTTCGAGCGTGGCAGGCCAGGCCCCAAGGTCGGAATCGGAGTCGACGCACGGGTCGGCGGATTCCTCGACTAGGTCGCCGGTGAAGACCACGGCCGGGCCGCCGTCCGCGGCGGCCACCACGACGACCAGGTCCCCCGTCGTGTGGCCGCGCCCGGGGTGCGTGACGGTCACGCGCCGGTCGCCGAGGTCGATGACGGTGTCGTGGATCCGGTGCCGCGGTGGCCGCAACGCGGCGATCGCGCGGTCGATTTCGGCCGCGTCCGCGCCGTGGCTCAGTGCGTCGTCGCGCAGCCGGTCGGTTCCCGACGCGAGGCAGTCGGCAACCTCGGGCGCGCAGTACACGTCCGCGTCGGCGAACACCGGGGAACCCAGCACGTGGTCGAAGTGCTTGTGCGTCAACATCACATGGGTGACCGGGCCGCCCGCGATCCGGCGGGCGTCGGCGTCGATCGCGGCGGCTTCGACGAGCGTGGACCCGGTGTCGATGAGCAGCGCCCCGGCGGCGCCCCGGACCAGACCGACCGTGACGTCGCAGAACTCCAGCCGACAGCGATGGACGCCGTCGGCCAGCCGCTCCCAGGGCAGACGCACAAGCAGAAACGTAGCCCGCCCGGGCACGGCGGTGTATGCAACCATCGGCGGTAGTCCCGCTCACCGCCGAGGAGGGCGCACCATGCGCGCAGTCGTCATCACCAAGCACGGCGACCCGTCCGTCCTGCGGGTGCAGGAGCGGCCCGACCCGCCGCCGCCGGGCGCGGGGCAATTACAGGTCGCCGTGCGCGCCGCGGGCGTCAACTTCGCCGACCACCTGGCCCGCGTCGGCCTCTACCCCGACGCGCCGAAACTGCCCGCGGTGGTGGGCTACGAAGTCGCCGGCACCGTCGCGGCCGTCGGCGCCGGCATCGACCCGGCGCGCGTCGGCGAGCGGGTCCTGGCGGGCACCCGATTCGGCGGTTACGCCGAGGTCGTGAACGTGGCGGCCGCCGATGCCGTGACGCTTCCCGACGCGCTGAGCTTCGAACAGGGGGCGGCGATACCGGTCAACTACGCGACCGCGTGGGCGGCTCTGCACGGCTACGGCTCGCTGCGCGGCGCAGGAGATCGCGCGCGTGAGCGTCCGGCAGGCGCAGCTCACCGCGACGTTCGGGGGCTGACGCCGTCACACTTCCCGCGCGCTCGCCGCCGCCGCCTCGGCGAATCGAGGCAGCACGGCGTTGCGGGGCCGCGGCGGGAACGCCAGACAGACCGGGCTGTCGGGTGCGCCGCGCAGCGCGATGAAGTGCACCCCCGGGTGAATGTTGCGTCGCACGGCGACGTCGGGGATCACGCCGATGCCGCGGTCGGCGGCGACGGATTCGATCCACTCGTCGAAATTCGTTGTCTCGACGATCTTTTCGGGCCCCGCGCCGGCGGGCCACGACCACGGTCCGGTGGTTCCGCTGGCGGTGTTGACAACCAGCGGCCAGCGCGGGACCTCGTCCCAGTCCATTTCGGATCTGTGCGCCAGAGCCGAATGGACGGAACAGACGGCCACCCGTGCCTCGTCGAACAAGTGCACGACGCGCACGGACCTGGACGTGACGCGCCCGCGCACCACGGCGACGTCGACCTTCCCCTGCTGCACGGCGCCGAGCGCATCGTCGGTGCGGACCAGGCTGACGGTGATCCCGGTGGCCCGCTCGAATCGGGCGACGGTGTCCTGCGCCCACGGATCGGGCAGCAGCCAGCTGAATCCGAGCCGGAGGCTGGACTGCCGGCGGACGGCGTCGAACCCGCGGGCGAGCTCGGCGAGAACCCGCTCGACGTGATCGAGGAAGGCCCGCCCGGCGGCCGTCGTCTCGACGTGCCGCGAGCTTCGGTCCAGGAGCGCGACCCCGAGCGCGTCCTCCAACTGTTGGACGGTGCGGCTCAGCGCCGGCTGGGTGATGCCGAGCTCGACGGCGGCTCCGGTGAACGACCTCAGCCGCGCCACCGCCTCGAACGCCCGCAGGTGACGCAGCTCCACCCGGCCGTTGAACAGTCCGCCCGGTCCGTCCATGCCTTCAGAGCATAGATGCATCAAGGTGGGCATTTCACAACGCGTTTTCGCGAACCTAGCGTGGGGAGCAGGCCAAAGGATTCGGAGGGTGAAATGCCACTTATCTACGTCGACCTCATCGAGGGCCGAACGCAGTCGGAGGTCGCGCGGCTGCTGGACGCCATTCACGACGCCGTGGTCGAAGCGTTCGGGGTGCCGCCGCGCGACCGCTATCAGGTGGTGCGCACCCATCCCGCCGCCGAGATCGTCGCCCTCGACACCGGTCTGGGCATCGACCGCACGCCGCGGCTGGTCATCGTGCACGTGGTGAGCCGGCGGCGCGAACGCGCGATGAAGGAGCAGTTCTTCAAGGTGCTGGCGTCCAATCTGGACGTCCGGTGCGGCATCGACCCGGCCGACCTGATCGTCTCCATCACCGAAAACGGCGACGAGGACTGGTCATTCGGCCACGGCCGGGCGCAATTCCTCACCGGAGAGCTGACATGAGAACCCGCCTCACCGAGTTTTTCGGCATCGAACACCCGATCGTGCTCGCACCGATGGCGATGATCTCCGGGGGCCGGCTCGCGGCCGCCGTGACGTCGGCGGGCGGCCTGGGGTTGATCGGCGGCGGCTACGGCGACGCCGCCTGGTTGCGGCGCGAATTCGCCGAGGCGCACGGGGTCCCGGTCGGGGTCGGGTTCATCACCTGGAGCCTGGCCCGCCAGCCCGATCTGCTCGACGACGCCCTGGCCCGGCGGCCCGCCACGGTCATGCTGTCGTTCGGCGACCTGCGGCCGTTCGCCGACCGCATCCGCGCGGCCGGCGTCCCGCTGACCGCTCAGGCGCAGACCCTCGAGCACGCGCGGCGCGCGCTGGACGCCGGCGCGGACATCATCGTCGCCCAGGGCGGCGAGGCGGGCGGGCACGGCATGAACGCCCGGTCGACCTTCACGCTCGTGCCCGACGTTGCCGACCTGGTCGCCGAACGCTCCCCGGCCACCCTGGTTCTGGCCGCCGGCGGTGTCACCGACGGCCGGGGACTCGCCGCGGCCATGGCGCTCGGTGCTGACGGCGCGGTCGTGGGCACCAGGTTCTGGGCGTCGCCGGAGGCGTTGGTGTCGCCGCGAGCGCAGCAAAGGGCCCTCGGGGCCGGCGGCGACGACACGTTCCGCACACGGGTCTACGACGTTGTCCGCCGGCAGGATTGGCCCGCCGAGTACAACGCGCGGGCCCTGGGCAACGCCTTCCTCGACACGTGGCACGGCAACGAGGCGCAACTGTCGGCGTCGCTGCCCGAGGCGGAGGCCGCCTACCGGGCGGCCGTCGACGCGGAGGACTTCGACACCGCCGCCATCCTGGTCGGCGAGGGCATCGGAGGCGTGCGGGACGTCTGCCCGGCCGCGGAGATCGTCGCCGGCATGGTCAGCCGGGCCGCGCAGATCCTGAACGTCGGCTCAGTACAACGGTGACCACGAGGCGGTGCGCAGCAGCCGGGTGGTCCACTGGTCGCGCAGGTCCAGCGCGTCGTGCAGCCACGTCCCGGGGGCGCGATACTCGGCCGGGATGTGGCTGCGGAGCAGGTCGAGCAGCGCCTCGGGCCGGCTGATGCGCTGCATCAGGATGACCTCTCGGCGCACGTGGTTGCCGACCGCCGGCTGGAATGCGGCGTGCATCCTCAGCATCGACGACGGCTGCTCGAGGCTCCTGGCGTACACGTCGCCGCATCTGACGATGTATTCCTCGAATTTGTCCTCATAGGGCCACATGGTGTCCTCCATGTAGAGGCTCATGTCGTGCTCTCGCCCGTCGGCCGGCACCTGGTCGAAGTCCACTACCTGCAGCGGCGACCACGGGAGCGGCGTCAGCACCTTCGCGTCGACCCCGTGGCGAAGCGCGTCCACCCCGCGCGTCCACTCCAGCAGGTCGCCCTTCTGGACCCGGTCGGTCAGGCGTTCCCAGGCCGACCCGCCGCGGACCGCGGTGACCGTGATGACCGTGTAGGCGGGGCCGCTCCCGTGCGCCTGGTTGGTGTACCAGAGCAACCGGGCGTCGTCGCCCTCGGCGAGCGTGGGCATCCAGCCCTCACGGAACGCGGCCTCGAACTCGTCCTCATGCCGTCCCCGCACTTTGTGCACTTCGTGGATGAACAGCATGCCGAGACCTCCAACCGCAAAACACCGCTCCAGTGGCAGTCCCCGCCTCCAACGGACCGTAATTTACTCGCTTACGGGAAGCGCGGCGCGTTTAGCCGTGCGGACGAGCCAGCGCGGTTGGGCGCGCGGCGATGATTGGAGTACTGCGTTGCCGGCCTACCGTCCGGCTCAGCGCACCGCGGGGGTGAGACTCTCTCCGGTCACCGGGGAGACGTTTTCGGCCGGCGTCCCTTACCCGCGACCTTTGCGGGGGCTTTGGGCTGCTGCCTGGGTCGGGGTGCGGTCTTCTTCGCGGCTTTTGCTGGTGGCTTTGGTTGGGCGGCGGTCTTCTTTGCGACCTTTGCCGGGGCTTTGGGTGGGGGCTTGGGTCGGGTTGTGGTCTTTTTCGCGGCTTTTGCCGGGGCTTTGGGTGGGGGCTTGGGTCGGGTTGTGGTCTTTTTCGCGGCTTTTGCCGGGGCTTTGGGTGGGGGCTTGGGTCGGGCGGTGGCCTTCTTCGTGGCTTTTGCCGGGGCTTTGGCTGGTGGCTTGGGTCGGGGTGTGGTCTTCTTCGCGACCTTTGCCGGAGCCTTGGCTCGCTCCACGCACGGGACTGCGGCGATGCAGAGCACCTCGTCGAGGCTGGCGGTCCGGAGGCCGACAGCGGCTGCCCGCCAACCGAGTTCGGCGATGGGATCTGGGTCGCTGCCCCCGATGCTGCCGGCCCGATCCAGCCGTGCGGTGTCGAACATCGCCGGGCCGCCGGCCACCGCGTCGGTCAGGACGTAGCGGTCGGCATAGGGCGCCCGGCGCACCGCCGCCTCGGCCGCGCAGACGCCGGTCAGCTTGTCCGCATCGGCGAAGTTGACTCCCACCTGGAATACGTGTGGTTCCGAATCGAGCACCGCGATCAGGCGGGTGATGAAATTCTCGGGCGCAAAGAACCGCCAGCCCTGGCCCAGGTGCAGCCAGAACCGTCCAGGGATCTGAGCGCGGAGCCGCGCGAGCTGCGTGGCGGGCCCTTCCCCGGGGCTGCCGTCGACAAATTGGAGGAACCCGTAGCGCTCACACAGCAGCGCGCGGTCGAGGGCTGACAGGCCGGCATCGACCACCAGGAAGCGGCCGACCCAAAGTGACAGATCGAGGCAGCAGTTCAGAAACGAGTTGAGGGCCTGCTCGGTGGTCTCGCGGTCCGGTCCCGCGATCAGGCTCACGACCACCCTGGCTTCGCGTGGACCGGCGACCAGACGCTGCACCAGCGCGTCGGGATACGATGCCGCCGCCGCGAGCATGACGGGCACGCTGACGTCGCGATTGACCGCGATCCGTTGCCGGTCACCGTCCGGGATGTCGGAGCGCGCCAGCAGGCGCCGACACAGCATGAACGCCTCGGCATGCTTGCCGAGTTGGGAGGCGCACACCGCCTGCTCGTCGATGGCGCGCCACGCGTAGATGTCCGCTCCGACAAACAACAGGTCGTCCTCGGGAAGCGGGATTTGGGCGGCGCGCTGGGCGAACAGGTGACCGGGAAGGTAGCGCTCATCCTCGCGGTACCGCCGGGCGATGGCATGCAGCGCCTCGGCGCGGGTCGGTCGAAACTCCCACGCCTGGAGGTAAACGTCCTGGACAACCAGCCACGGCCACTCGAGTTTCGCCATCGACTCGGCGAGCCGGACCATCGAGTAATAGACCTCCTCGGCCGAGCCACCCATCTCGACCCGCCGCTCATACCACTTGCGCGCGTTGGCGAAGTCGTTCATATCGAAGTAGCTCTGGGCCAGGTAGAACACCGCCCGCGCATCCTCGGGGTTGCGTTCGACCTCGGCCAGCAGCAGATCGCGGTCACGCGCATACTTCTGCGGATCCTGATTGCGGGCGCCGAGGCGACGAGATTCGACGTAGTAGTCGCCCTGGACGCGCCCGACCACGCAGTCAGCCTCCCATACGGCCCTCTCGTGGACGACGCCTTCATAGCGCACGCGCACCCCGTCGCGGAACACCTGCGGGCGCCAGTAGGTGAAGGAGGCATCGCCGAGGCGCATGCGGTAGATGTCGGCGCTCAGTTGGGTGAAGTCGGGGGTGCCCACGACGATGTCGTCGGCGTCGACGACCCAGATGTAGTCGCCGCGGCCTTGGGCGAGATTGAGTGCCTCGGTGCGGTTGTGGCCGAAACTGCGCCATGGTCGTTCGTGAAGCTCACCTGGGATGCCCAGGCGGGCCATGTGTCTGCCGATCACGGCCTGGGTCCCGTCGGTGGAGCCGGTGTCGACGATCACCCACGAACTGATGTAGGGCGCGACCGAATCGAGCGTCTCCACGACGACGTCGGCCTCGTTTTTTACGATCATGTTCAGGCAGATCGCGGAGCCTGCGGTTACTCGTTCGGACAAAGTCACAGCGGCACGAGGGGAATAGCTACCCGGTCGCGCCGTGAGCGCCCTGTGCGCCCTGTGCGCCCTGAGCACCCGGGGCACCCAAGACACCGCCGGGACCTCCGGGACCGCCCACGCCGCCCGCGCCGCCGGATCCGCCGGGAGCGTGAAGACCGCCGCTACCACCGGCGCCGCCCTGGCCGCCGCCACCGCCGACACCACCGGCGCCCCCGAAGAGCCCGCCCCGACCACCGGCACCGCCGCCACCACCGGCACCACCGGGACTACCGGCAACATCGGGGCCAGTGCCTGGACTACCCGCGGCGCCCGCACCACCGGCACCACCGGCACCACCCGGGCCGAAGAAGAGCCCGCCGGCGCCGCCGGCACCACCGGCGCCACCGGTCGTACCGGGGAGAACGGCTGACCCGCCGGGACCGCCGGTGCCGCCGGCACCGTACAGCCACCCACCGCTGCCGCCGGCCCCACCGGCACCGCCGGGACCGCCCAGGCCGCCGGCCCCGCCCCAACCGATCAGCCCGGCCGACCCGCCAGCACCCCCGGTCGCGCCCTGTGCCGTGCTAACACCACCCGAACCGCCGCTCCCCCATAACCAGCCGCCTGCCCCGCCGGCTGTCCCGACCCCCTGGGCGTTGGTGTATCCATTGGCGCCGTTACCGATCAGCGGACGCCCTGTGGCCTGCGTGAAAAACCCATTGATCGCATCAGCCGGGGCGCGCATCGCAGCCTGCACCATGTGCTGAACACTGGCCGCCTCGGTGCTGGCATACGCAGCCGCGCCGGCCGCCATGGTGCGCGTGAACTGGTCATGGAAGGCCGCCGCTTTCGCGGCCAGCGCCTGATAATCCGCCCCAGCTTGGCCGAACACCGATGCGACCGCGGCCGACACCTCGTCGGCCGCTGCCGCCGCCACCCCGCTTGTGGGCCCGGCGGCCGCTTCATGGGCGCTGGCCAGGTTTGCGCCGATGCTGTCGAGGTTCGCAGTCACCCACTGGACGACAGCGGGATCAATGTAGAACGGAGAGCTCATGGCGTTCCAACCTCATTTTCATCGCCGTGCCTGTGTGGGGGCATGATGCGAGACTGCGTTCGAGAACCGACGAAACGGTACCGCAAGGCGGGCGGTCATCGAAATAGATTCGACGACACTGGAAATGGTCGGGTTTATAAACTGGAGCCGGTCGGATTTTTATGTTGGAACGAGTCCAATTTACACATTGGAATCAGTCAAATTCATACATTGGAATTTGTCGTATTTGAGGTTCCAAGGTCCCCGTCTAAGGCGCGATGAGCGCCCTTGACCTGCGCTTTAGCTGTCCGCGAGCCGCTGGGAGTGATGGTGGGGCAGGCACCGCGGCGCGATTGATGATTACATTTTCCACACCAATCTTTATCCCAGCAACAATTGTGGCATCGTTGCGGAGATGGATGCGCGTTGCGCGCCTGGACTCGACGATTCGTTAGAGGGGGCCATGGACGAGGCGCTGTGTTCCTTGCTCGCCGATCTCCGTGCGGCGAGGGGCAACGTCGCGATCGTCGCCGAGGACGAGCCTCCCGGCGGGCGGCTGCTAGGCCTGTACCGCGGTGTGCCGCTGCCGCGAAGGGGATGGAGGTCCGACGGAATGTTTCCCACCAAAGTCCTTCCGTCACCAGGAGAGTGCCGGAATGGATGATCTGCCAAGCCGTGAACTGTTCAACGAAGAGCTGTACCTTCGCACCTTTCCTGACATCGCCCAGGCGGTGCGCGATGGCCGATTCTCGTCAGGCTACGACCACTGGACGCTGCACGGCCGGTTCGAGCTCGCTGCCGGCCAGCGCGTCGCCGGATCATCGTTTCTGCTCGATGCGCTCGACCACGGTGTCGAGGGCTCCAATGCGTCTTTGACGAAGAAACCGCTTTACTACTTTTCGGGACGTGACCGATCGATGCTTAAAAGAGAAATTCAAGGCGTGCGCGCTGTGGTCGTAACAGGCGACCTGGTCTACGCAAATCTGGAAGATCATCCCAAAAGCCCCGATCTCGTCCTGATTCAGGGCTCGAAGGAGATCCCGTTCGAGCCATGTACGGTCTCGCTTCCCAGGCGTTTCGATTTCGACGTCACGAAAAACATCGATGTGATCCTTGACGGGAGGAATAGCGTCAGAGGTCCGCACCTCTCCGTCGATACATATCGAGATTGGAACGTCCCGGGCTTCAATACGCTCGAGATCCAGCTCGAAAAGTCCGACCTGCCCTACCGAATGGCCTTTCGTCAACAGATAGTCGCGGAAGGTGCCTCGCGGCCGCTGAGTTTCAGAGCCAACATCGCCAATCAGAGGTCGCATGCAAACCTGATCGTAAAATTCACAAACCTCGATACACAAGAAACCGAGGTTCACACCGTGGAGTTCGATCGCGAATTTTTCGGTGGGACGACGTTGAACAACTATCAGCAGGTGGAAATCGCAGCTCCCGAAGGAATATCGAATGTTGCCGTCGATATATCGATCGACTACTTCGGATGCACAGAGCCGGACAGCCGATTCTCGCCCTTTCTCTTCATCTTCGACGTGCATTTGCACGAATCCGGACAAGAATTTACCGACTGGCTTTTCGGCGCCGACACCCTCGAAGGCCAGTGGATGCGCGCAAAGGCCGATGGCAATTTGGAAGGCGTCGACTCCTATGCCTACTGGGATGAGAAGACCTACTGGCCGGAAGAAGCGCGCCGGATCTTTATTCGCTCCGGGGAAGAAACCACTGTACTCATGACCAAGCCGGTCGAAGTTGCATCGCATTTCTTCGACGAGGACTTCTACAAAGAACAGAATCCCGATCTGAACCTTACATGCGTCGACGCATTTTCGCACTATCTTCTGAGGGGCTGGAAGGAGTTCAGAAATCCCAACCCCGAATTCAGCGTGCGCGAATATCTTTTGCGGCACCCGGATGTGGAATCGGCCGGCACGGAGCCGCTCATTCACTACGCTAATATCGGACGGCGGCAGTCTCGCTCGCTTGGAACTTTCAATGAGAAGATCAATGAAATTTGGAACCGATCGGGAAAGGCGATGCCCGAAGGTGACGAATCGGTCATTTTCGAGCGCGCACAAGACATGATGGTTCCGATGAGTATTATCAACTCGCGGAAGATCGCGGTATTCGTGGTGCCTGAACACAATTCAATGAGTGGTGGAATCTACTCGTTTTTCTCGATCGCCGACCACGCGCGAAGAATGCGCCGGCTGCATGGCTATGATGTGCTGGTCATGACTCGCGCGAATCCCCGCGGGTTGACGTACGTGCGTTGCACTGCGTTCAGGAACAGCGAGACTGTTCTCAGGTTGGAACAATTGCGCCTGTTCGCCGAAGTCTCCGAACTCCAGATCCACATCCCCGAGTATGCAACGGTGGATTTCGTTCGCCACCTCTCGCCCGAACTTGTCAAGTATCTCCTCCGCCGAGATTCCGTGCATATCAATATTATGAACCAGAATATTCGAATGATGCCGGAGTCGGAGATGTTCAGGGATTTGCGACGAATTTCCAACAGCATGGGGCAGTCCGTTTCGCACCGCGCCTTTTTCACGCAGGAACTCGCGGATCGCTACAATTTACCGACCCTTCTTATGCCGGCATTTACGGACCTTTCCGACTATCCCGCACTGGGGTTCGAACACAAAGAGAATATCATCATATATTCAAACGATGACGCGCCCTATCGGCGTGCGGTCCTCAAGCGGCTCGAGCAATTGCACGACTACAAGCTCGTCCAGATCCAGGACATGACGTTCGACGTCTACATGGACTTGGCGACACGCTGCAAGTTCTCCGTGTCTTTCGGGGAAGGTTTTGACGGTTATGTCGCCCAGCCCATGTATCAAGGCGGCATCGGCTTTGCGCTCTATAATGACGAGTTTTTCCCGGATGCCTCATACAAGAAATTCGCAAACTTCTTCCGTACCGAAGAGGAAATGATCGAGAAAATTGTACCGACGATCAGGCGATTGGAGGCAGATCGGCAACGCTATGTGGCGCTGAACAAAGCGCTTCGCGCCAAATGGGACAAGCTTTATAGCTACGATGACTATGTGGCGCGCATCGTCAAACTTATGCGTAATGAATACGAACTCTTCCCAACGGGCCGGTCCATTGTTCGCAGTGGGTCGCCTGGATTTGAGGAGGCACTCCCGTGAGTTTGTGCCAGCGACCGCGACGATGCCGGTTGCTGCACGAGATGCCATCGCTCAGACGCAGCTGTCAACTACATGAACCTCGGAGCTTATGATGAAACCGCTCTATGTTGCGCGACCCCTGTTGCCGTGTCTGCAAGATCTCACGGAGCTGCTCGGCGAGATCTGGTCATCGAGAATGGTCACGAACGAGGGCCCGCTCCACAACAGGCTCGAAGCCGAGCTTGCTCAGTGTCTGAATGTGCCGGTTGCCAAGCTGGTCTGCAACGGCACGGTTGCCCTGCAGTGTGCGCTGCTGAGCTTGAACCTGTCTCCTGGCGCCGAGGTGATTACCACACCTTTGACTTTCCCGGCGACCGCGCATGCAATTGCCGCTTGCGGCTACAAACCGGTGTTTGCCGATATTTGTGAGGAGACGCTCACTCTTGATCCGCGTGCGGTCGAGCGAGCGATCACCAGCAAGACAGAGGCTGTGATCGGTGTTCATGTCTACGGAACTTTTTGCGACGTTGAAGGTCTTGACAGGGTGTGCATGCAGCACGGCCTGAAGCTGCTCTTTGACGCCGCCCATGCTTTCGCCGCAGTGCGAGGCGGCACCCCCGCGGGGGCGATGGGAGACCTCAGCACTTTTTCGCTGCATGCAACAAAGTTGTTCAATACTTTCGAGGGCGGGCTGATCACGTCGACCGACGAAGGTATGGCACAGCGTCTTCGACTGGTGCGCAATTTTGGCATCGTGAATGAGGAGCGCGTAACCACCGTCGGCATCAACGGGAAGATGAACGAGGTGAACGCGGCAATCGGATTATTGAATCTGAAGATATTTGAAGAAGAGCGCGACATCCGCAGGGCCTTGCGTGCCGAATATGACAGGATCATCGATCGGCTGCCCGGCCTGCGGTCTCAGATAAAGCAGCCCGGCGTCAAACAATCGGAACAGTTTTATATGGTCGTCGTTGATCCACGCGTCTATGGAGCGACCCGAGATGAGATATACGATAAGTTGAAGGAACGGGAGATATTCTCACGCAGATATTTCTGGCCGATCTGCACCGATTTCGACTGCTACAAAAACGCGCCGATCCACACTGTGCATGCTGCGCCCATAGCAAACAAGGTCAAAGATCGCGTGCTGTGTCTGCCCTTCCATTCGGGAGTTGAGCCGGAGCATATTGAGATCATTTCCGATGTGCTGTCTGGATTCCACTGCAAAAGCCGAAAGCTGACGCTTCAAAGGGTAGCTCATCGTGAATAGGGAACTTCGTTTCCTGCTCTCCGGTCCCGGGCTGATGGGCCGCAAGCATGCGGCCCTGCTGAAAGAGAATCCCGATACTCGACTGGCGGCGATCGTGGCGCCCGCGCATTCTCGCAATTTCGAGTTTGCTGCAGCCGAAGGTGTCAGACTCTTCACAACTGTCGAAGAAGCGGTTGAAACCGAAGAGGTCGATGCTGCGATCATCAGCTCTCCGAATGTCTTTCATTACGATCAGGCGATGCGCTGTGTGAAGAGCGGCATTCCCGCCTTGGTCGAAAAACCCATCACGGATTCGCTGTCCGCGGCGGCCGGTCTCGCATCAGCCGCCGCGGAGAGCAATGTCTCTCTGCTTGTCGGCCATCACCGGACCTACAGCCCCCTGCTCGAGGTCGCTCGGGCTTTCATGGCCTCTGAAAAGTTCGGGAAGGCTGTTTGCGTGCAGGGGTCGGCGCTGTTCTACAAGCCGGCGGACTACTTCGCCAGCGGGCCGTGGCGGACCCGCCCGGGCGGGGGGCCCATCCTTATCAACATGATTCACGAAGTAGGCATACTGCGTTTCCTGGTCGGCGAGATCGAAAGCGTCGCGGCCAAATTCAGCAGGGCGGCGCGTGAGTTTGAAGTCGAAGACAGCAGCGCCATGATCTTCTCCTTCCGCAATGGCGCCATCGGAACATTCCTGCTGTCGGATGCCAGCGCGAGCAGCAAGAGCTGGGAAATGACAGCAGGTGAGAACCCGGTCTACCCGCATTTCCCCGAGCAGAACTGCTATCACTTCAGCGGGACCATGGGATCGCTCGATTTCCCCTCGATGCGGTTCCGGACCTACTTTGGCACGCCCAATCGCTCCTGGTGGCACCCGTTTGATGAAGGGCAACTCTCGGTCCAGCGGCATGACCCGCTGACAACTCAGCTCAGGCACTTCGTTGATGTCGTACGTGGCAACGCCGCTCCGCTCGTCACCGCGCGCGATGGCTATCTCAATATGTTGATCGTCGAGGCCATCGTGAAAGCTGCCAACTCGAGCAGAGAAGTTGAAATTTCCGAGATTGCTGAATGACCCGAGCCCTTCTCCTCGATACCAGTTTTGCGGCCAGGCCGATCCATGACTGGCTCCTGGAAGAGGGATTCGAGGTCTGGACAATCGGCAACCGCCCGCGGGATGTCCTGGCCCGACGCGATGCCAGGCGCTATCTGCAAGACGACTACGCAGATGCTGTCGTCGTGCAATCGCATGTCGATCGACTGGACATAGACTGCGTCGTACCCGGGTGCACCGACGTGTCGATCGAGACGGCCCTTCGCTTGCGGGTCAAGGAATCGGTATTCGACACCCCGGACACCTATCAGAAGATCGCCGACAAGTCGGCTTTCCGCGCCCTGTGCGCCGAGCTCGACCTTCCTTCGCCCAGACGCGTGTTCATGGAACAGCTGCCGGTTGAGGGCAAGCTCATCGCCAAGCCTTCCGATGCCTTCAGCGGTCGCGGGATTACGGTGTTCGACGGGGCGGACCGTGACGCCGGCCGGCGCGCGCTTAAGACTGCACGTGCCGAAAGCCGCAATGGCGAGGCGTTGCTGGAAACCTATATCGACGGCCGGTTGCATAGTTACAGCGCCTTCTTGGAAGACCGGAAGGTGGCCGGGGCGGCCATCGTTCGCGAAGACGGGTCGGTCACGCCTTTCGCGGTGGACACTTCGTACGTTGTCAACGATTTCCCTGCCGATGGAATTGCGGCCGTCAAATCCACGGTCGAGCGCCTTGCCCGAGCGCTTCGCCTGGTTGACGGTCTCCTGCATGTCCAGTTCATCTGGGACGGTCAGAAACCGTGGCTCATCGAGCTGACCCGTCGTTGCCCGGGCGACCTCTACCCCTGGCTCGTCGAACTCAGCACCGGCCAACGGCACGCAGCGCGTTATGCCTCCTATTTTGTCGGCAGACAGGTGCGCCGCGGGGAACCCGTAGTGCGCCGTCACATCCTGCGCCACACGTTGACGGCGGGTCACGCGAACTACGAAGCGCTCTGGTTCCGCGAGCCGACGCCGGTGCTGGAATTCCACCCTCTCGCTACCTCGGGCCGAGAGGCACCACCTAACGGCCGCATCGATCGGGTCGGCTTGTTGTTTCTGGAGTACCAGACTGAATCGGCGCTTAGGGAAGGTCATGGCCGCTTTCTTGGCCGCACCGGCTATCGGACGGCAGTTTAACGTCGCCGTCGTCAACCGCGTCCGCGCCATCCCCTGACCCGCGGACCCCCGTGTCCGTTTGACCCCAAGGAAGGAGCAGCCACCCCGGGATCGTCGATACCGGCGTCAGCTCACGGCACGCGGCGGCGCCGCTTCCAGAGGTCGGAAATCAAGATCAACTCGTGACCTCAGTAGCCGTCAGGGAGAACTCGGGCGACCGTGAAAATTTGAGGTGAGTAAGGCGTACAATTTCGCGCAGAGCTTTGCTGTTTAGCGACACCGAGAGAGAAATCCATGAGAGACTGGACGTTCGAAGAGCTGCACAGGGAACATCAAAAAATTGTTCTGGGACTTCAACATACCATAGCTCAAAGAGAGCGCCTAATGGCGCTGTTCCGTATGGTCGGCGAGATAGTCAACCCAGAAAACGCTGTCGACGTTTCTTGCATTATCAAGACTTTGATGGAGAGCCCATCTGAACGTTTTCAAGATATTTTCGCGCTTCTTTTGAGCGGCGGAAAGCGCAATGGGTTTTTTGTGGAGTTCGGTGCCTGCAATGGATTGGTAGCAAGCAATACTTTGACACTTGAAAGAAACTTCGGTTGGAGTGGCATCCTCGCAGAACCGGCGACTTACTGGCATGATAGCCTTTCAAAAAATAGGACCGCGCGTATTGATAAGCGCTGTGTGTCAGCTGTTACCGGAAATCAGCTCCAGTTTTATCAATCGGACCACCCGGGAAACTCCTCGTTGGATAAAACGCATCCGTATGTGGGAAATATTGCGGATTCTTATACCGTCGAGACGGTGAGTTTCATGGATCTTCTAAAGGATCAGGACGCGCCCAGGGATATCGATTTCTTGTCCGTTGACACGGAGGGGCACGAGAAGGAGGTGTTTGCCAATTTTGATTTTGACCGCTACAGGTTCGGATTTATCTGTGTCGAGCAACATGCGCAACTTTCTCCCGAAGATCGTGTGCGGCCGATGCTGGAAGCTGCTGGTTACAAGGTAATATTTCCTCGGGAATTCGGGCGGCCGGTTCCAATGCAGATTACCGGGATAGATGAGTTCTTCGTACCGGAGGATAGCCCCTGCGGCTAGCTGTACTCGGTCAT
This sequence comes from Mycobacterium bohemicum DSM 44277, assembly GCF_001053185.1. Lineage (GTDB taxonomy): Bacteria > Actinomycetota > Actinomycetes > Mycobacteriales > Mycobacteriaceae > Mycobacterium > Mycobacterium bohemicum. The sequence goes on from NZ_CSTD01000001.1 coordinate 671,801, forward strand.
TAGGTTGGTCGCAGTCGGCTGATCGGGGCTAGTCCTGGAAGTGCACTGCGGCGTCGTTGAGTGTTGTAGTGCTCGAGCCAGGGTGCAAGGGCGCGGGATTCGCTCGGCGTGCAGCTGGTAATTCAACGACTCGACGGCATTGGTGGTGTAGATGATCCTGCGGATCTCGACCGGGAAGGCCAAAAACGACACGCACTCGGCCCAGGCGCGATCCCCCACCGCCACCGCGCTGGGAGATTTGGTGTGCCACTGAGAACGGAACTCCTCAAGAGCCAGCTTGGCGGCCTCTTCGGTGGCCGCAATGTAGATAGGCCGTAGCGTAGCGGCCATCTTGCGGCGGTCAGTGAAGGAGGCGTAGCGCATCGAGGAACGCAGCAGATGCACCCACGCAGGCCTGTATCACCGCGGCCGGCCACACCGCCGCGATCGATTCAGCCAGCCCGGTCAACCCGTCGCGACAGACAACAGAGCGTCGCGGCATCCGCGGCTGCGCAGCTCAGTGAGGACCCCGTGTCAAAAGTTCGCGCCCTCGCTCTGCTGGATCCAAATGCCCAGGACCCCTTGATTCCCTCGACGTCGACCACCCACACCATCGTGGCTGACGACCCGACTCGCCTGAGGGAGTGCGGGTCATCGGCGGCGATGAGCACAGCTGGTCATACACCCCTCACGGCCACGGGGATGGGTTCGTCCTCCAGCGGGCCGACCGAAGCGATCAAGGGCCGTTTGGCGACGCTACGCAGAAACGCCCTCGGATTCCAAATCTTCACCCACTACCGAATCCGCTCAGTCCTGCACTGCGGCAACCCCAACCAACATATCAACGCGCTTTAAAACACGAGAGCCAGTTCACACTAGCCGCAGGCAGGATAGGCTGTAGCACGGGTGAACTGGTTTACGCCCCGGAGGAAGCATGCAAAACGTGGAAGAACTGATCAAAGATACCAAATCATGACGCATGCTATTCACTGCGCTATGGGGGCAAATAACGGGTGTGAATGCGTTTGTCGTGCCAGAGACATTCGCTGCCGGCTGCTTTCCAGGGTCGGAGATGATGGCGGAGTGGCTACTGTCTGATGTTGGCGAGGGGTTATAATGGATGATGTCGAAAAACATATAATATTTCATGTCGGGACCATCAAGACGGGTTCCACTTATGTTCAGAAATTCCTATTCGACAATAAGAAGTCGTTGACGGCTCTTGGCGTAGACTATATCTTGTTTTCCCCTCTCCGTCTCGATTTGCCGAGATACGCCAATGCCGATTTTATCATCGATAATGATTTTAACGTTCATCGCGTGAGAAATTTGATCGAAGCTTCTCCATGCCGCCACATCATCATCTCTGAAGAGGGGCTGATGGGGCGACCGGCGTCGATCAAGAACGAAGTGTTTGCCGCTTATAGTCGGACCGCAATCATGTATGTTCGTCCGCCGGTCGAATTAGTGGCATCTTGGGCGGCGGAAAACTCTCTTCCATGGAATTTCATACGAGATTTGCAAAAATATTCAGACGGATTTGGCGTCGTTGATGTATCGGAAGGGGTCAAGTATTGCTGCAATATCTATGGCCTGATGATCAATAGTTTTCTCGATACGATTGAGGCTGACGCAGAACTGAACCTTGTAGTCCGGCCTTACGAGCGTGACCAATTAGCGGACGGAAATATTATTGTAGATTTTTTCCATACCATGGGACTTGGAGATAGGCTCGGCGATTTGCTTCAAGTCGTAAGAAACTATGATGTGAGAACGGCCCCAGGCGAGCACGCGCTGCCGCGAGCCTGGGAGTCGACGATCAATGAAAGCCGGAGTCGAAAATATTGCGACGTAAGCGCGAAGACCGCGCGTCTTGTCCAAAGATGTGCTCTAGAAGCGATATACGGCGAAGAGGTATACAGCGAAGCTCTCGTTGATTTCGTGGTGGAACGTTGCGCTTCCGGTGACGATCGTAAAGTGATCGAGACATTGTCCGACGCGGACATGGATACTATTGTTCGCTGCCTCGAACCCTATTATCAGAGGCTTTGTTCGAAGGGTTACAAGGACAAAGTGGATCTCCAAAGCTTGTTACCCGATATTTATGGCAACGGCCGAAGGGCGTATCAACCAGTCGACGATGAGGAGGTCAAGCGCGCCGTCATTGAATTTCTGGAGAACAGTGGTCGGGAAGTGGCTCATTTGTGGCTATAAAACGTGGTCGCGCCGGCCGAGGCGGCGAAATAGTTGCCCAACCGGCGATCCAGGTCGGCCGGTCGCGTCGGGACAGTACTGCCCGGAATGTCTTTTCGCTGGAGCGATGAAACCGAATCCCCACCTGGGCAAGCACTTCGGCAGTGCGGTGGCGGTCCAGCTAGCAAGTTCGGCGTAGCAGCGCATTCCCGCTCCTATCGCCCAGGATGGCGATGGCCAGCAATCCGCCCAGCGGGTAGCGCAGCCGCGCGAATCGCGGGGTTCCGGCATCTGAGGCGCCAGCACCTGCAGGAACTGCGAATTCAGTACTGTGACATGCTTTCCGGCGCCCCGGCGATCCAAAGCCGCCGCGACCGACGACACAGGTAACGCTGCACAAGCGGGCACGGGCGAGCCGATACGTTGGAAACGATTAAACTTCCGCAAGCCTCAAGTTCGCGCCTGGGTCTGCAGCCGCGGGAGGACTCGTCGTTTCAGGGCTTTATCCAGCACCGCACATTCTTGTTGATCCTTTGCATCAGAACAGGCGCGCGTGTCGCAAGAAAGTCATCGACAGCCTTCTTGCATCCGACCGTGTAGCCGTAGTCGTCGACAATGATGACGCCACCTTGGACAACGCGGTCGTACAGCGATTCGAGCTCGAACTTGGTCGTCTCATAGGTGTCGGTGTCGAGGCGCAAAAGGGCGATACGCTCGATATCCAGCGTCGGGATTGTTTGAAGGACATCGCCCTTGACAATGCGTAAACGGGGATATTCGACCGAGGTCATGTTGGCGATAGCGCCCTCGCTGAAATCGAGCCCCGCCTCCGGAAGGCCGGCAACCGCCCCGGTTTGCAGATCGATGTCGAAGTCAGCGTTTCTCCCGACAAACCCAGAGAACGTATCGAGGGCGTAGACGTCGCGCAAAGGTCCCTCGTAGCGCGCAAGGACGGTCTCGATCGCCATAATCGACCCGCCGAGTAGCACACCACATTCGATGAAGTCCCCCTCGATTTTGGCCGCAATTATGTATCGCGCCGCACAATACAGATTGTGCAGCGCCTGAACGTGAAGCTCTGTGTAGTCCCAAACCATCGCCGCGAGTTCCCAGAAATCGTCCTCTGATATATCGGGCGAGTTTTCCCTTTCTATTTTGGGATCGAACTCGGCCTTACTGTGGCCGTATTCGTAAATCGTTTTCATTACTATCGCTCCTTACTGATGTGACGTGGCGAATTCAGCAAACGGGAACGAGCTGAGCAACCCGTCGCGCCGCTCCAGTCCGCCCTCTCAAGGACATGAATTCCGTTCAGATAGGCGCAACCTCTCAGATTGCCGCACAACATGACGGTATTGTCCCTCCTCTTGCGGTGCTTTCGGTCGATCGTTCGCTGTCGTTCGGAGATTATGCTGGCCCGTGTCACTCTTTGCGCCTCCACAAGGCCCTTCCGGGCCGTGCGAAGACTGCTCCCCCGGCGGTCCGGTGAGCTGGAGCGCGGCGGCTCGGATAACGACGTCACGTTACAGAGAGGAAGAAGCAAATGACAACCACCCTGACCCGGGCTGGCGGCTCCCTCCGGGCCGGGCTGGGGCGGCAATGCCGACTGTCGGCTCAACGTACTTCCATGGCCATGGTCAAGAGCCTGCTGGACGGCCTGAACCATCAACAGCACATGCGCGACGGCAACCGGGAACCGTCGATGACCGAACTGACGGTCACGGGGGCCCACATCCAGCACGACCTGGCCGTCATTGTGAACGCCCCCAAGATCTTCGGCGTCGATTCGCCGGTGGGTAGCGGTGGTAACCGTGTCCGTGGAGTGTTCCGGGGGACTTAACCCTCCGGGGGCTACCTCGTCAGAGCGCCGAGGGGTGCTCGGCCTGATAACGGATAAGGCTATGTTTCACGCCAGCTATCGCGCTTGACCCGGTCCAAAGTGTCCACCCGGGCGCCATGTGGTGTTGCCTTGCGAGCTCGTCTGCGGATACCGTTTACTGGCACCATGCGACGCTTGGGTTCACACCGGAAGGGTCGGCCCGGCACGAGCCACTCGCCGCAGAACGAAGCGGAGATCCGATCCAGCGAAGAGGTCCAATCGAGCGGACAACAGAAACTCGCCGACGAGCCGAAGAGTCGGCCTGGCACGAGTCACTCGCTAGAGAACGAAACGGGGATCCAATTGAGGGAACAAGAGGAAAGCGGCCGAGAGAAGCTCGCCGAGGACGTCGAGAGTGCGATGCTACTCGGGCGAATGGCGCTGACCAATATCGTTCGAGCAGCAGCGCATCGAATTCTGAAGGAACTCCCCGACACGCCTGAGGGTGTAGAGACGGGCCCACTCCCGGAAGGGACCACGCGGCAACTCGCGGACCTCGCCTACGCCTTCGCATGCTTGGAAGGGGCACAGCGCGGTGTCCTGCCCACCACCGCGGCGCCGTCGAAGGCCACCACCCCGCCGCCGCCGAAGACCACCCCCCCGCCGCCTCCGAAGTCGAGCTGGGGATAGCTAGCGCGCACCATCGCGAGAGAGCCGGCTCGTCGGACTTGCGGAGTGCACGGCGGACACGCGCAATCAGATCTGGAGGGGTTGAACCTCCCAGTGAGTCCTCAGTCTCCGGACATGCCGAAACCGTTCAGACCGCTTCACAATTGAAGGGGTCAAGCCCCGCTCCCCTTTCGGTACTTTGCACCCATGCTGTTCGCCGTCGCAGTAGTCAAACCTCCTGGCAATCCGACCATCGGCGGAGGATTTCGCGAGATCGCGGAGGCATTGCACCACGGTCTTGTGGCGCTGGGCCATGACTCGGTGCTGACCGATCGTCTGGACCTCGACGAGCGCCGCACCATCGTGCTCGGCGGAAACCACCTTGTCCACTACGGCTTGGCCCCGCCGAGAAACCCCATCTTCTACAACCTCGAGCAATTGGGTGCCGACGCGCCGTGGATGGAGATGCCGGAATTCGTCGACCTTTTCCGGCGCTACCCGACGTGGGACTACAGCCAAGCCAACATCGAGCGGCTCGCTGCTATGGGACTGCCCCGGCCCATCTACGTTCCGATCGGATATGTCCCCGAGCTGACCCGGATCGCACCGGCCCCCGAGGACATCGACGTCCTTTTCTACGGCTTGCTCAGTGAGCGCCGTTACGCCGTTCTGCGGGAGCTGCACGACCGCGGACTGCGCGTCAAATGGCTATCGGGGGCCCTTGGTGCGAGCCGTGACGCCTGGATCGCGCGCTCGAAGGTTGTCCTCAACCTGCATTATTGGGAAGCGAAAATCTTCGAAATTGCACGTGTTTCGTATCTGCTGGCCAACAGGCGGGCGGTGGTCTCCGAGCGTGGTGGCGATCGGGCTTTGGAGCGCGACCTGGAGTCGGGCGTCGCGTTCGCGGACTACGACGAACTGGTCGAGCGCTGTGTGGAGCTCGCCGCCGACGAGCGTGCGCGACGCGAGCTCGCCGAGCGGGGCTACCGGGCTTTCTCCGCTCGCGACCAGGCCGCGATCCTGCGGCGCGCGCTGTCGGAAAGTTTCGAGGGTATCAGCCATGAGGCCGACGCGCGGAATGCCCCTGGCATCGATGTACGCGTGGAAGGCGAAGAATTCAGCGCAGATCGTGAGCTCCGCGATCGCAACCTGATCAGGCAAAAATTCGAGCACGAGCGAAATCTGCTGCTGGCCAAGGTCAAACGCCACCCCAAAGATGGGCGGTCGGTCCTTTTCCTCGCCGAAACCTACGTCCAATTGGGCGATTTCGTCAACGCGCGCCGGTGGTATGCACGGCGGGTCGAGATGGGTGGCTGCGGCGAGGAGGTGTACTGGGCGCTGTATCGGCTCGCGGAGTCGATGTCGAACCTTGGTGAGCCCTGGCCGGACGTGGAAAAGGCCTACCTCAAGGCGTGGGAATTTCGACCGACCCGCGCCGAGGCGTTGCACGCCATCGCCGTTCGGTGTCGCAAAGAGCAACGCCACGAGGCCGGCTACCAGTTTGCCCAGCGCGCCGCCGAAATCCCCTATCCCGACGAGGACCTCTTTGTCCCCCGATACGCCGACGTCTACACGTGGCGCGCAACCGACGAGCAGGCGGTGTGCGCGTCCTGGACCGGCCGGCACGCCGAGGCGTTCACGCTGTGCCGGACCCTGCTGGCCCGCCCCGACATCCCCGACCCGGACCGGCAACGGATTGCGGCCAACCGCGACTTCTCGGTACCGGCCATGCTCGAGGCCGCCTTGGTGCACCCCCAAGCCGTGGTGTCGTCACTGACCGCAGGGCCCCGTGACGGCGAGATCACCGTCAGCCTGATCGCCGGGCCCGACCGCCAGACCACCGAGCAGACCCTGGACTCGTTTCTCAACTGCTGCCTCGACATCTCACGAGTCGGGCGGTTTGTGGTGCTCGATACCGGCCTGCCCACCGCCGACCGCGCCAGGCTGCGCAAACGTTACGGGTTCCTCGAATTCGCCCGCCGCCGATCCGGCGACAAGCCCGCCCCCCTGCTGGCGCAGCTGCGCGCTCAGATCGACGGCCGGTTCTGGCTGCACCTGGGCGAAGGCTGGCGGTTCTTCGCCCCCGAGAACTACATCACCCGCCTGACCGCAGTGCTCGACGCCGAACCACAGGTGTTTCAGGTCGGCATCAACTTCACCGACGCAGCCAAACTCACCGGCGCCACCGCAGCAGAGGAAACCGTGCGCCGAGCACCCAACGCCGGCCGCTACCTACTCACCGACGTAATAGCCACCGGCCCAGCGATGTTCGACACCACACGCCTAGACCAAGCCCACGGCGCGCGACACCGCGACCCCGATCCACCCGCCGAACCCGGGCCGCGCACCGCCACCCTCGACGAAGTCCTCTGCATCTCAAGCCAGTACCTCTAACGACAGTAAGGTGGCATCATGGAGCGAGTGATCGGGAGTGTACCGTCCGGCTCGAATCCCACTTCGCCACCGGACTGCGGCTCGCCCGGTGACTTGCTGCCCCCCCGGGAGCTTCAGGATTGGGTAGGCGGCGGTGGCGATGACGCGTACAAGGCAACCGGCAATGAATTCTTGGGTTATCTGATTGACCTATGTGGGTTGCAGCCAGGTGATGCAGTGCTCGACGTTGGTTGCGGCTCAGGGCGGATGGCTTTGCCGCTCACCGGTTACCTGAATCGGGAGAGCCGCTACGCCGGCTTCGATGTCTCGGGGGAAGCGATCTCCTGGTGCGCGGAGAACATCTCAGTATCACACCCCAACTTCGATTTCAGAGTTGTCGATGTTCAGAACGGAGTCTACAACCCGACAGGCAGGTACAGGTCGTCAAACTTCCGTTTCCCGTATCCCGACGCATCGTTCGATGTCGCGTTGCTTGCCTCAGTGTTCACGCACATGCTGCCATCCGATGTGAAGCAATATCTGCACGAGATCGTCCGTGTGCTGAAGCCGGGCGGGCGAAGTCTGATCACTTTCTTCCTGCTCAACGATGAGTCGTTAGCCCTCATTAAGGAGGGAAAGGGATTATTCAAGTTCGAATATGAGATGCCAGGTTTTCGGATGACCCACATCGAAAATCCCGAATCGGCGATCGCCTATCCGGAAGGCTTCGTGAGGTATCTGTATGGGCAGTGCGGCCTCGAGCTTCGGGAACCGGTGCGTTACGGCACGTGGTGCGGCCGAACAAATGGCATGAGCGGGCAGGACGTCGTGATCGCGGCCAAGCCGCAAACAGGAATCGCATAGCCATCGCGCGACCCAGCGATTCCTAGCTCAGCGTCGGGGGCGCGCGTTGCCAACCGACGGGCCGCTCGACCCAGGGCGGTCGCGTGGGGTGCTGTTCGGGTGCGAGCTGATACCCCTCACCGAAGACGTGAGAGCCGCACACGAGGTCGGCTCGCGGGCATGCGTGAGTTGGTCGAGGACGGTTGTCGTTAGAGGTACTGGCTTGAGATGCAGAGGACTTCGTCGAGGGTGGCGGTGCGCGGCCCGGGTTCGGCGGGTGGATCGGGGTCGCGGTGTCGCGCGCCGTGGGCTTGGTCTAGGCGTGTGGTGTCGAACATCGCTGGGCCGGTGGCTATTACGTCGGTGAGTAGGTAGCGGCCGGCGTTGGGTGCTCGGCGCACGGTTTCCTCTGCTGCGGTGGCGCCGGTGAGTTTGGCTGCGTCGGTGAAGTTGATGCCGACCTGGAACACCTGTGGTTCGGCGTCGAGCACTGCGGTCAGGCGGGTGATGTAGTTCTCGGGGGCGAAGAACCGCCAGCCTTCGCCCAGGTGCAGCCAGAACCGGCCGTGGATCTGAGCGCGCAGCTGCGCCAGCAGGGGGGCGGGCTTGTCGCCGGATCGGCGGCGGGCGAATTCGAGGAACCCGTAACGTTTGCGCAGCCTGGCGCGGTCGGCGGTGGGCAGGCCGGTATCGAGCACCACAAACCGCCCGACTCGTGAGATGTCGAGGCAGCAGTTGAGAAACGAGTCCAGGGTCTGCTCGGTGGTCTGGCGGTCGGGCCCGGCGATCAGGCTGACGGTGATCTCGCCGTCACGGGGCCCTGCGGTCAGTGACGACACCACGGCTTGGGGGTGCACCAAGGCGGCCTCGAGCATGGCCGGTACCGAGAAGTCGCGGTTGGCCGCAATCCGTTGCCGGTCCGGGTCGGGGATGTCGGGGCGGGCCAGCAGGGTCCGGCACAGCGTGAACGCCTCGGCGTGCCGGCCGGTCCAGGACGCGCACACCGCCTGCTCGTCGGTTGCGCGCCACGTGTAGACGTCGGCGTATCGGGGGACAAAGAGGTCCTCGTCGGGATAGGGGATTTCGGCGGCGCGCTGGGCAAACTGGTATGCCAACTCGTAGCCCTGCTCATTGCGATGCCGAAAAGCGATGGCATGCAACGCTTCTGCGCGGGTCGGTCGAAACTCCCACGCGTTGAGGTAGGCCTCCTGAACGTCCGGCCACGGCTCACCGAGTTCCGCCATCGCCTCCGCCAGCCGAAACAGCGCCCAGTACACCTCCTCGTCGGAGCCGCCCATCTCGACCCGCCGCTCACACCACCGGCGCGCGTTGACGAAATCCTCCATGCGAAAGCAGGTCTCGGCGAGGAAGAAGACCGACCGCGCATCCCCGGGATCGCGATTGACGTTGGCCAGCAACCAATCGCGCTCCTGCGCAGCCTTGTGCTTGAACAGGCTGAAGGTGAACAACTGGCGCTCGCGGAGATCTGCGCTGTGGCCGTGACCTTCGCGGCGCAGATCGATGCACGGGTCGTCGCGCGCAGCGGTCTGGTGGGTGACATCCTCGGGGCCTTGCGACAGCGCGCGGTCGACGATGGTGGCTTGGTCGCGAGCGGAGAAAGCCCGGTAGCCTTGCTCGGCGAGTTCGCGCCGTGCGCGCTCGTCGCCGAGGAGCTCCACGCAGCGCTCCACCAGTTCGTCGTAGTCGGCGAACGCGATGCCCGACTCTAGCTCGCGCTCCAACGTCGGATCGCCGCCACGCTCGGAGACCACCGCCCGCCTATTGGCGAGCAGATACGAAACACGCGTGACTTCAAAGATTTTCGCATCCCAGTAGTGGACGTTGAGGACAATCTTCGACCGTGCGATCCAGGCATCGCGGCTCGCGCCGTAGGCGCCCGACAGCCATTTGACGCGAAGACCGCGGTCGTGCAGCTCCCGCAGGACGGCGTAACGGCGCCCGTTGAGCGCGCCGTAGAAAAGGACGTCGATGTCCTCGGGGGCCGGTGCGATCCGGGTCAGCTCGGGGACATATCCGATCGGAACGTGGGCGGGCCGGGCCAATCCCCGAGCGGCCAGGTACTCGATGTTGGCTTGGCTGTAGTCCCACGTCGGGTAGCGCCGGAAAAGGTCGACGAATTCCGGCATCGTCATCCACGGCAAGTCGTCGCCCAATTGCTCGAGGTTGTAGAAGATGGGGTTCTTGGGCGGCTCTAATGCGTACTGGACGAGGAGGTTTCCGCCGAGGACGATGGTGCGGCGGTCGTCGAAGTCCAGCCGATTGGTCAGCACCGAGTCATGGCCCAGCGTCACAAGACCGTAATGCAACGCCTCGGCGACCTCGTTAAAGGCTCCGCCGCTGATGTCATCATGGGAGGGCGGTGACACGATCGCGACCGCGAAACGCATGGGTGCAAATTACAGCAAGGCCGGTGGGCCCGACGAGGAGTTTCAGCACGACAGCGTGGCTACTTCCCGATCGTTGCGACTGCAGACTGCGCTCCTCTAGGCTTCAACGACCTGGATCCCCCACCGGGCAGGAGTTGTTGGATGGCCCGACTCGATGTGCCGGATGGCCCCGGCGGCGACGCGGCCATGATCTGGACGCTGCGGCCGCAGCTGGGCGGCATGGTCGATCGGATGATCCGGGGTGCCTACGAACAAAGCATCCTGCCCGCCGACGAGCGGGAGCTGGCCAGGATGCGGATCGCCCAGATCAACGACTGCACGGCCTGTTCGGGATTCCGTGCCCAGTCCGTGCTGGACGCCGGGGTCTCCCCCGAGCTTTACGACCATGTGGGCGCCTACGCCAGCTACCCCGGCTACACGGCACGCCAGCGCCTTGCCATCGAGTACGCCGAGCGCTTCGCAACCGATCACGCGTCGATCGACGACGCATTCTTCGATCGGCTGCGGGGGTCGTTCTCCGACCCGGAGATCCTGGACCTCACCCTGTGCGTCGCCGTCTTTCTGGGGCTCGGGCGCTCCCTGAGCGTGCTGGGTGTCGACCAGTCCTGCGCCGTCGACCTTTGACGGCGAGCCGGACGGCAGCGAATAAACAGAGTAGGCAGGGATGGACAGGGACTCGGTCGACGAACTGCTGACCACGACGCGCGCGGTGCGCAAACGCCTGGACCTCGACCGGCCGGTCGAGCGCGAGGTGGTCATCGAGTGCATCCGACTGGCGATGCAGGCGCCGACAGCCAGCAACGCCCAGGACTGGCGCTGGCTGGTCATCACCGATGCCGACAAGCGGGCCGCCATCGCCGACATCTATCGCAGCATCGGCGCCGAGTACCTGGCCCATGCCGCCGACGACGCCTCCGATCCGCAGACCGCGCGGGTCTACGCCAGCGCGCTGAGCCTGACCGAGACGCTGAGCCGCGTCCCGGTGCATGTCATCCCGTGCCTCACGACCCGCATCGACAACTCCACCCTGCTCACCGCCGCGTCCGCGTGGGCGTCGATCATCCCGGCCGGGTGGAGCTTCTTGCTCGCATTGCGCTCGCGCGGTCTTGGATCGGTGTGGACCACCATGCACCTGGCCAAGGAACGCGAGGTCGCCGAACTTCTCGGCATCCCTGACACGGTGACGCAGGCCGCCCTCTTCCCGGTCGCCTACACGATCGGTACCGACTTCAGGCCAGCCGCGCGGCCGCCGGCACAGACGGTCACGTTCTGGGACACCTGGGGAGACTCGGGCAGCCTGGGAGAAGAGTGATGCAGTCCTACACCGTGCGATTCCATGTCGACGCGCCGCCGAGAAAGGTGTGGCAAGTGCTGCATCCACCCGCGCCGCCCGACGCGCCACGGCCCCGGGTGCTGACCTGGCCGGGCGGCAGCATGGAGATCCTCAACGAGGGCAACGAGGCCGGTGAGGGCCTGGTCCGCACCTGCGTCTACCAAGTGCCCAGGTATCTGCTCACCCGGGGCAAGGCCCGCTCGTGGGAGACGGTGACCGAGGCCAAGCTCAACAAGCTGTCCCGTTACGTGGCGGTGGGCGCGCCGCTGTGGTCGCGCGCCGAGGGCTACCACGAACTCGAGGAGCAGCCAGACGGCACGACCGTCCTGACCTTTCACGAGACGTATCACGCCTATAACCCGGTGCTGCGGTTCTTCCTCGAACGCCCGGTGCACGCGAAGATATCTCGCGACAACCTGAAGACCTACGAGCACGCGCTCGGCTATGCCGGCAAGGTGCGCCGGTTGACGTGAGTCCCCTGGCCTCCAATCGGTTCCATCAGACCGCCCGACACGCCCCTGGCCGTTTCGCCGACAAGTCCCCCCGAATGCCGGGTTTTGTATGACTGTAGGTACAGCTGAGGGCTGAAGTATTGACGCCAAAACCCAACGGCTGCAGGCGAATTGTCGTAGCCTTGGCTGCGCCGCCAAACTGGTTTATCGTCTGGTTCACCCGGCTGCTGCAGCCCCGGCGCATTTCATGAGGCAAGAAGAGGGGTGGGAGCTTGACCAGTTCCAGAAAAGACTGGGCATTCATCCAGCCGTCCTCGCTGGCGGGCTACTCCGCACAATTACGACGGGCCGACCTTCGCGTGACCCGCCCGCGAATCGCGGTGATTCATGCGGTACACACCAATCCCCATGCCGACGCGGAAACGGTAATCCGCGTGGTGCGCGACGGTCTGCCGGACGTGTCCAAGCAGGCCGTGTACTACGTGCTCAACACGTTGACCGGCGTGGGATTGCTGCGACGCATTCAACCCGCAGGGTCGGTGGGGCGATACGAGACGCGGGTGGGCGACAACCACCATCACGTGGTTTGCCGCACGTGTGGGGCGATTGAGGATGTCGACTGCGACGCCGGTGAGGCACCCTGCATGAGCGCGCGCGCGGCCAGCGGCTTCCAGGTCGACGAGGCCGAGGTCTTCTATTGGGGCCGATGCCCCGAGTGCGGGGTTTCAAACGGTTCGCAAACCAACGGCGCCCACGACCGCGGTGCGCAAGTCCCCGATCCACCGCCAAGCCCGAGTGATAACCGCTCCCGGCCACACGGCAGCGGCCACCCCTTGCCGGGCCCACCAGCGGAGGGATGGCTCTCCTCCGCCCCGCTCGCACGCATCACCGTGTCAAAGGCGGCGGGAATTGGGACTGGCGGGCTGGGCGCCAACGCCGGGTGGGCCCGCTACGACGTGAGTGACGCCACGGCGGCGAACAACGCGCTGGCGGGTAACGGGCCCCGCGCCGAGGCCTCCCGTCAGCGCTGGGCTCACGTCGATCCGAGATGAGCTGCTGACACTGGTGAGCTGCTGACTCCGGCGGACGCCACAACCGGGCGATCGCGACATTGCAGGACCGTCGTCGCCTTCCCCGACCCCCAAACCGGAGGACCAGGCTTTTCGCGCGGGTATCCTGCTGAGCTATGGGGATCAACGCGAACGCAGCCCGCAAGACCAGGTTCGCCGCACTCGGTGTGCTGATGGCGGGCTGGGCCGTGTCGGCCGGGGTTGCCGGCGCCGACCCGGAGCCCTCGCCGTCACCGTCACCCGGACCGTCGCCGGTCGCCGCGCCGGCGTCGCCGTCCTCGGATCCCACCCCGGCCTCCCCTTCGCCCGCGGCGTCGGCCTCCCCGGGTTCGGGCCCGAAGACGACCATCGACAAAGACGGCATCTACGCGGTGGGCTCGGACATCGCGCCCGGCATCTACAGCACCGCGGGGCCGGTCGGCAGCGGCACGTGCTACTGGAAGCGGACGAGCAACCCCGACGGCGCCCTCATCGACAACTCGTTGAGCAAGAGGTCGCAGGTGGTGCAGATCGAGCCGACCGACAAGGCATTCAAGACGTCGGGTTGCCAGCCGTGGCAACTGACCCCCGACGCCGCTCTGCCCCCCAGCACGCCGCCCGCGGGTGCGCAAACCACCCTGGGCATCCTCAACGGGCTGCTGGGCGGCAACGGGCCGCAGCCCCCGCACCCCTGATGACGTGACGCGGGTGGCCGGCAGCCACCGGATTGTCGTGGTTGGCGCGGGCGTCAGCGGATTGACGTCGGCCGTGTGCCTGGCCGAAGCCGGCTGGACGGTTCGGGTGTGGGCCGCCGCGATGCCCCGGCAGACCACCTCGGCGGCGGCCGGCGCGGTATGGGCGCCCCCGCGCCCGTCGTCGGCGAAGACATTGCAGTGGAGCCACGAGTCGCTACGCGCCTTCCGCGAGCTGGCCGCCGACCCCGACACCGGAGTGTGCATGGCGCCGGCGCTGACCGTCGGGGACTCGAAGGCCGCCGAGGCGATGTCGCTGGCCGCCGGGCTGATTGCCGACGTGCGGCCGGCCGACGCCACCGACCTGCGCGACGGCTTTGCCGCGGGCTTCCGCGCCACCCTGCCGATGATCGACATGCCCCGCTACCTCGACTACCTGACGGCGCGGCTGGGCGCGGCCGGCTGCGAGATCGAACCGCGATCCGTGCGCTCGCTGTCGGAGGCCGCCGAGGCCGCACCGATCGTGGTGAACTGCGCCGGCGTGGGGGCGGGCGCGCTGACCGGTGACGACACACTGCGCCCGCTGTTCGGCCAGCACGTGGTCCTGACCAATCCCGGCCTGCGGCAACTCTTCGTGGAAATCCACGACGACCCGGAATGGGTCTGCTACTTCCCGCACCCGCGGCGCGTCGTCTGCGGCGGGATCGGCATCCCCGACCGCTGGGACACCACCCCCGACCCGGAGATCAGCGAGCGCATCCTGCGACGCTGCCGCCGGATCGAGCCGCGGCTGGGCGACGCCGAGGTGATCGAGACCATCACCGGGCTGCGGCCCCACCGCCCGTCGGTGCGCGTGCAGGCCGAGCCGCTCGGGCGGGCACGCTGCGTGCACAACTACGGCCACGGCGGCAACGGCGTGACCCTGTCGTGGGGTTGCGCGCGCGACGTGGTGCGCCTGGTCGAGCGTGGCTAGCGGGTGCGGCGGCTGACGTCGCGGACCAGCAGCGAGAGCGCCCAGCTCACGATCGACAACACGATCGCGGCCCAGATCGCCGTCCACCAGAAGTGGTCGAAGTGCAGGCCCCAGTGGGTGGTGTGTTCGGTGATCCAGGCGGTGAGCCACAGCATCAACGCGTTGATCACGACGTGAAACAGGCCCAGCGTCACGATGTAGAGCGGGATGGACAACAGCTGGACGATCGGCTTGACGAAGGCGTTGACCAGGCCGAAGATCACCGCGACGACGAAGATGATGCCGGCCCGCTCGAGCTTGGTATCACCGCCGACGAAGCTCATCCCGTGCACGAACAGCGTGACCAGCCACAGCGCCAATCCGGTCAGCGCCGCGCGCAGCAGAAATGGACCCATGACGTGGTTCCGCCTTTCAGTTCAGGCCGTAGAAGCGTTGCGCGTTGCGTCCGCCGATCTTTTCGCGGGCCTCTTCGCTGATGTCGGGGCGGGTGCGCAGGTGTTTGGTGCTCTCCGGCCATTCGCCGTCCCAATGCGGGTAATCGCTGGCGAACATGATGAAGTCGGCACCGAGCACGTCGATCACTCCGGGCAGGATCGGCTCCTCCGGCTCGCAGGTGACCCAGATGTTGCCCGCGGCGAGGTACTCGTGCGGATCGCGGCGCCATCCGCGCTCGATCCAGTCCCCGCGTTTCTCGTAGTGCTCGTGCAGGCGGTCCATGAAGAAAGGGACCCAGCCGGCCCCGGCCTCGAGGAAGGCCACCCGCAGGCCGGGATGCCGTTCGAAGACGCCGCCGGACACCAGCGCCGTCATGGCGGTCATCTGGTCGAACGGGAAGCTGATGCAGTGCACCTGAATGTAATTGGTGAATCGGTCCACGCCGATCTTGGGCAGGTGGACGCCCGGGGCGCCGTGGATGCCGAGCGGCATCCCGAGTTCGACGGCCGCGGCGTAGAACGGGTCGAGGTCGGGATGGTCGAGGTTGCGGGTCTTGAGCGCGGGCGGGACCAGCGTCGCGACCAGCCCAAGCTCCTTGGCTTCGACCATCACGTCGATGGCCACCCGGCCGTGCTCGACCGGTGTGACCGCGACGCCCTTGAGCCGGCCGCCCGACGGCGCGCAGTAGTCCGCGATCCACTGGTTGTACAGGCGGGCGAACCCGGCGGCGAACTCCGGGTCCTCGAGGGTGGGCACGCACAGCCCGAGGCTGGGATACAGCACCATGGTGTCGATGTGGTCGCGATCGGCGTCGGCGAGCACGCCTTCCGTTGACCGGCAATGGATGTCGGGCGCCTTGCTGATTCCGTGCTCGGGAGGGCAGCCCGCCCCGGGCCCCTCATCCTGGGGGTAGTTGCGCCCCTCGAACATCATCCGACTGCCGTCGGGGGCGGGCTTGACATGTTGCGGCCAGCGCTGCATCGCCTCGACCGCCAGCGACGAGTTCTCGGCGACGTGTCCGTCGGCGTCGATGATCCGCATATCTGCGCAACTTACTCTCGCGTGATCGCGTCCGGTACTGCACGATGCTGGGGTGACAACACAAAGTCCCTCAAGGAAGCTGACGGCCGATCAGCGCAACTCCTTCGTCGCGGCGTTGTTGGGCTGGACGATGGACGCCTTCGACTACTTCATCGTGGTGCTGGTGTACGCCGACATCGCCAAGACGTTCCACCACAGCAAGGCCGAGGTCGCTTTTGTCACCACGGCGACCCTCGCGATGCGCCCCGTCGGCGCGCTGATCTTCGGGCTGTGGGCCGACCGGGTCGGTCGACGGCTGCCGCTGATGGTCGACGTGATCTTCTACTCCACGGTCGGCTTTCTGTGCGCGTTCGCACCCAACTTCACCGTCCTGGTGATCCTGCGGCTGCTGTACGGCATCGGCATGGGCGGCGAATGGGGACTGGGCGCCGCGCTGGCCATGGAGAAGGTGCCCGTGGAGCGACGCGGCTTCTTCTCCGGGCTGCTGCAGGAGGGCTACGCGTTCGGGTACTTGTTGGCGAGCGTCGCCTCGCTGGTGGTGATGAATTGGCTCGGGTTGTCGTGGCGCTGGCTGTTCGGCCTGAGCATCATCCCCGCGCTGATCAGCCTGATCATCCGTTATCGCGTGGAGGAGTCCGAGGTGTGGGAGGCCGCGCAGGATCGAATGCGGCTGACCAGCACCAGGATTCGCGACGTGCTGCGCAACGCGGCCATCATTCGCCGGTTCGTCTACCTGATCTTGCTGATGACCGCCTTCAACTGGATGAGTCACGGAACCCAGGACGTCTACCCCACCTTCCTGACATCGACCACCAACCACGGCGCCGGCCTGCACAGCGCGACCGTCAAGTGGATCGTGATCGTCTACAACGTGGGGGCGATCATCGGCGGGCTGTTCTTCGGCACCATGTCGGGGCGTTTCGGCCGCCGCCACACGATCATCTTCTGCGCGGTGCTGGGCCTGCCGATCGTGCCGCTGTTCGCCTACTCGAACAGCGCGGCGATGCTGTGCCTCGGCGCCTTCTTGATGCAGGTCTGCGTGCAGGGGGCGTGGGGGGTGATCCCCGCTCACCTGACCGAGATGTCGCCCGACGCCATCCGCGGCCTGTACCCCGGGGTGACCTATCAGCTGGGAAACCTGTTGGCGGCGTTCAACTTACCCATCCAGGAGCGGCTCGCCGAGTCGCACGGCTATCCCTTCGCGCTGGCCGCGACGATCGTGCCCGTGCTGATCGCCGTCGTGGTGCTGACGTTGATCGGCAAGGACGCGACCGGAATCCGCTTCGGCACCAACGAGAGCGCTTTCCTGCCGACGGCGGTGCGGTGAGCGGGTCGGCGCGCGATCTCAGTTGGATTCGCTGAGCAGACGCCGCAGCAGGTGCATGGCCACCGTCGTGGAGCGCTCGCGAACGTCGGACCGATTGCCGGGCAGGCGCAGCGTGCGGGTGTCCTTGCGGCCGTCGGCCAGCATCACGGTGAAACACACCGTGCCGACCGGCTTTTCGGCGGTTCCCCCGCCCGGGCCGGCGATCCCGGTGATCGCGACCGCGGTGTCGGCTCCGAAGCGCTCCAGCGCGCCCCGGGCCATGGCCTCGGCCACCGGCTCGGACACCGCCCCGTGCTGCTCGATCAGTGCCGGGTCGACGCCGAGCAGTTCGGCCTTGGCGTCGTTGGAGTAAGACACCACCCCGCCCATCACGTAGTCCGACGAACCCGCGCGATCGGTGAGGCGTGCCGCCAGTAACCCGGCGGTGCAGGATTCCGCCGTCGCGATCCGGCGCCCGGACAACAGGTGCGCGACCTGATCGTCGACGCGCGAGCCGTCTTCGGAATAGATTTGCTGGCCGTGCTTTTCGCGCAGGAACTTGGTGAGCTTCTCGTAGGCGCCCACGGCACCCGGCTCGTAGCGGGTGACCATCTCGATCTCGCCGCGGCGCAGGCAGGTGGTGATCTCGAGCTCGCCGAAGCCGGGAACCGTCCGCTCGGCTTCGCGCAGGCTTTCGGCCAGGCCCGACTCGGGCAACCCGAACATACGAATCGTCTTCTGCTGGTAGATGGTTCGTCCGGAGATCGCCTGCTGGGCCGCCGGCGTCGCGATCGCCCTGTGCCACATCGGCTGCAGCTCGCGCGGGGGTCCGGGCAGGACGATCACGGCCGGTTTGCCGGGCACCACGACGCCCGGGGCGGTGCCCACCGGTGCGAGCACCTCGGCTCCCTCGGGGATCATGGCCTGCTTGCGGTTGGCGGCGCGGACGGCGTCGAAGTTCTTCTCGTCGAAGTGCGTCATCAGCTTTTTGAGGATCTCGGCGATCGTGTTCTCGGTCTCGGTGTCCAGCACCAGCTCGCGGCCGCAGAACCGCGCCACCACCTCGACGGTCATGTCGTCGGCGGTGGGACCCAGGCCGCCGCTGGTGACGATCAGGTCCACGCCTTCGTCGGCCAGGAAACGCAGCTGCGCCTCGATGTCTTGGGCGCGGTCGCCGCAGATGGTGATGTGGGCCAGCTCGACGCCCAGTTCCAGGAGGCGGTCGGCGATCCACGGTCCGTTCGCGTCCTGCACGCGGCCGGTGAGGACCTCGGTTCCGGTGACGACGATGCCTGCGCGTGCGCTCACAGGGTTGAGGTTACTGGCGCCGCAGCAGCCACTGCCCCGCAAGGTCGCTGGTCGATGCCGGGTTAGCAGCGCCGAACGCACGTGCGCCGGCCGGGCGGCTCAGTGGCCGGGCTGTCCGGGCTGCCCCGTCGCACTTGCGTGCCGCATGAGCCTAGCCCCGCGCTCGCCCGCCCCGCGGGACAATGTCCCGATGATCGAGCCGACCATGGAGCTCGGCGGCCCGACAGGCCCCAAGCATCGCCCGGGCACACTGCAGAACGTGGTGTTCGCCGTCCGCGGGCAGGCGGCCGAACTGGCCTTCCGGGATGCGGTGCAGGGCTAGCCGAATCGTGGCAACCCGCTGCGCCCGGCTACGTCGCGCTTGCGATCGCCACTACCCGCCGGACAGGTAGCGCTCGACCGACGCGACCTTGTCCGTCATCGCGTCGTCGACCCCAGCCCGCCAATCCACCTTGATCACCGTGCTGACCCGGGTCGCCCGCGCGGCCACGGCCTCGACCGCGCGCTGCACGACGCCCATCACCTCTTCCCAGGACTCGCCCTCGATGACGGTGAACATCGAGTCCGTCGTGTTCGGCAGGCCGGAGTCGCGAACCACGCGAACCGCTTCGGCGACGATCTCGCCCACGCTCTCACCGACTCCGAGCGGGGTGACGGAAAACGCGACGAGCATAGACACCCGCACAGCCTACTCAGCCGACCTGGCAGCATCGATCCCCATGCGGGTTCTCGTGCAACGGGTCTCGTCGGCGGCGGTCTGGGTCGGCGGCGAGGTGGTCGGCGCCATCCGCCCCGACGGCCAGGGTCTGCTCGCCTTCGTCGGTGTCACCCACAGCGACGACGCCGACACGGCGCGCCGGCTCGCCGAAAAGATCTGGAATCTGAGGATTCTCGGCGACGAGCGGTCCGCCGCCGATGTGGGCGCGCCGATCCTCGTCGTCAGCCAGTTCACCCTGTATGCCGACACCGCGAAAGGTCGCCGGCCCTCCTGGAACGCGGCGGCTCCGTCCGCGGTCGCCGAGCCGCTGGTCGCCGCGTTCGCGCAGGCGTTGCAGGCGTTGGGGGCCGACGTGCGGACGGGCGTGTTCGGGGCGAACATGCAAGTCGAATTGGTGAACGACGGTCCGGTCACGGTCCTGGTCGAGCTCTGACGACGCCGCGGCGGGTACGTTGGGGACGATGACCACGACACCCGAGTTCGGATCGCTTCGCGACGACGACGACCACTGGGACATCGTCAGCAGCGTCGGCTACACCGCCCTGCTCGTGGCGGGTTGGCGCGCCGTGCATGCCGTGAGCCCGCATCCGCTGGTCCGCGACGAATACGCCAAGCTCTTCGTCGCCGCGTCGGGCGACCCCTACCTCGAAGGCTTGCTCGCCAACCCGGCAACCTCGGAGGACGAGGCGCCTTCCCCCCGCCTCTACGGCGTGCAGACCCGCTTCTTCGACGACTTCTTCGCCTCCGCCGACGACGCCGGCATCCGGCAGGCGGTGATCGTCGCGGCCGGCTTGGACTCGCGGGCCTACCGCCTCGAATGGCTGCAGGACACAACGGTTTTCGAGATCGACATGCCCCGAGTCCTGGAGTTCAAGGCGCGGGTGCTCGCCGAGCACGGCGCCGAGCCCACGGCCCGCAGGGTCGAGGTGGCGGCCGATCTGCGCAGCGACTGGTCGCGGGATTTGGAGGCCGCGGGCTTCGACGTGGAGCGCCCCAGCGCCTGGTCGGTGGAGGGCGTGTTGCCCTACCTGACCGACGACGCCCAGAACACGCTCTTCACCCGGCTCAGCGGGCTCAGCGCGCCGGGCAGCCGCATCGCCATCGGGGCGTTGGGATCACGCTTGGACCGCGAGCAACTCGCGGCCTTGGAGGCCGACCATCCCGGGGTCAACATGTCGGGCGACGTGGACTTCTCCGCGCTCACCTACGAGCCCGAGACCGACCCCGCCGAACGCTTGGCGGCGCACGGCTGGACCGTCGACCCGGTCCGGAGCACGCTCGACCTGCAGGCCGGTTACGGAATGACGCCGGCCCAGGTCGACGCCAAGATCGACAGCTTCATGCACTCGCAGTACATCACCGCGACCCGCTGATCTAGGGCGTCAGCAGGATCTTCACGTCGTCGCCCGTGCGCGACGCCGCCGTCGCGTACCCCTTGGCCGCCTCGTCCAGCGGCAGGGTCGTGGTGAAGATGCCATCGACATCGAGCCGGCCGGACCGCAACAGCGGGATCAGCTGTGGCCAGGTGCGCTGCACCGGGGCCGTTGTCATCCGGAAGGTGATGCTGCGGATCAGGCAGCCCAGGGCGGGGAACGGAAACGGTTGCAGGTCGTGCACGCCGACGACGGAGACGGTGCCGCCGGGCCGCACCGCGTTGAGCGCGTCGGTCATCGACGCGTCGGTGGCGACGGCGTCGATCACCGCGTCGGCGCCGCGACCGCCGGTGGCGGCCAGAATGGCCTCCACCGCCGGGGGCTTGACGGGCGTCGCGCCCCAGCGGGCGGCGCGCTCCAGCCGGCCGTCGACCCGGTCGACAGCGAAAGCCGTTGCCGCGCCCTGGAACAGCGCGCTCTGCAGCGCGCACAGGCCGACCGCGCCCAGTCCGATGACGGCGACGGTGCCGCCGTACGGGATGTCGGCGCGCTGCGCGGCGGCCCAGCCGGTGGCCAGGTTGTCGGTGAGTAGCAGCGCTTGCTCGGTGGTGATTCCGTCGGGGATCTTGAGCAGCTGGAAGTCGGCGGCGGGCACGGCGAGCAGGTCGGCTTGCGCGCCGTCGAGCACTCCACCGCCGAAGATCTGAAAACCGTTGTAACACATGACCGGGTCGTTGGTGGCGCAGCCGGGGCAGGCGCCGCAGCCCGTCACCGACGACACCATCACCTGATCGCCCACCGCGACGCGGCGCACGTCGGGCCCGATCTCGACGACGGTGCCCACCGCCTCGTGGCCCAGCGGCATCGGCTCCCCGAGGGGGAAGTCGCCCTCGTAGAAGTGCAGGTCGGATCCGCAGATGCCGGCCGCGGTGACCTCGACGATCGCCCCGTCGGGTCCCGGGAGTACCGGGTCGGGCCGGGTGTCGACCCGGATGCTGTGCGGGCCGTCGACGACTACCGTGCGCATCTGTTCACTTCCCTTGTCGGATAATGAATTCGGACCAGTCGGGGGTGCGGACCGCGGCCCAGTACTCGTAGAGCCGCCACGGGCTGACGGTGTGGATCTCGCCGTCGGCGTTCTTGAAGTAGGAGTGCTTGACCGCCGGGTGCGCCCACACCATCTTCTTGATTTCGGCCTGCGTCCGGTCGTGCCAGGCGGTGGCCGCCTCGTCCGTCGGTTCCAACGAGTGCGCGTGCGTCGTCGCCAGGTGCTCGAGGCACCGGTCGATGTAGCGCATTTGCAGTTCGGAGTTGAATATGAGGCTGCCCCCGTGCGCGAGATGCGCCCCCGGCCCGTAGATGATGAAGAAGTTCGGGAAATGCGGAACCGTGATCCCGAGGTGGGCGTACGGCCGTGACCCCCACATCTCGTGCAGGTCGACTCCGTCGCGGCCGGTGATCGTCATGGGCCACAGCACGTCGGTGTGTCGGAATCCGGTGGCGTAGACGATGACGTCGACGTCGTGCGTCACGCCGTCCTCGGTGACGACGCCGCGCGGGGTGATGCGCTGAATGGGCGTGCGCACCAACTCGACGTTGTCGCGCTGCAGCGTCTGCAGCCAGCTGCCGTTGTCCTGCAGCGTGCGCTTGCCCGTGGCGGGATAGTCGGGCAACACCTTGTCCAACAGGTCGCTGCCCTCGCCGACCTGGCTGGTGATCCACTGGGTGAACATCATCCGGGCGGCGGCGTTGATGTCGCTGACGGCGTAGTCCTGGTCCGCGTAGTTCGGATCGCCCCGCGCGGCGTCGAGACCCTTGTCGGCCCCGGGCCACATCACGAGGAAGCGGTACCACCTGCCGTAGTACGGCAGGTGGCGCATCGCCCAGCGCACCCCATCGCCGACCTCGTCGTGGTACATGGCGTTGGGGAACATCCACTGCGCGGTCCGTTGGAAGACGGTCAGGTGCTCGACGCGGTCGGCGATCGCGGGCGCGATCTGAAAGCCGCTGGCGCCGGCGCCGATGAGCGCGACCCGCTTGCCCGTCAGGTCGACGGAATGGTCCCAGGCCGCGGAGTGGAAAGCCGGACCCTCGAAGGAGTCGGCGCCCTCGAATTCCGGTATGTTAGGGCGGTTTAGCTGCCCGACCGCCGTGATGAGGGCGCGGGCGCGCAGGGTGCTGGTCTGGCCGTCGGGCGCGCGCAGCGACACTGTCCACATGCCGTCGTCGTCGTCCCACTCGGCCGACAGGGCCTCGGTCTGCCAGCGAATGTGCTCGGCCAGGCCGTGCTTGTCGATGACCTTGGTGAAATAGTCCCGCAGCTCGTGCTGCTCGGCGAAGAAGTGGGTCCAGTCGTTGTTGGGCTCGAAACTGTAGCAATAGAAATGGTTGGCCACGTCGACGCGCGCGCCGGGATAGGTGTTCTCCCACCAGGTTCCGCCCGGCCCGGCGTTCTTCTCCAGGATGGTGAACGGGACGCCGGCCTGCTTGAGGCGGATGCCGGCCAGGATCCCGGACTCGCCGCACCCGATGACGACGACGGGAAGTTTGGCGGCGGCCTCGGCGGGCAAGGACGCGGGGCGACGGGGGTCGACACCCTCGAGGTCCATCTCTTCGGAGAGCAGGGGCAGGTAGTCGTCGGTGACGTGTTCGCAGGCGGCCCAGTCCATCATCTCCTGGATGAGTTCGGGGCTCAGCGGCTTTGGCTCGGGGCAACCGCGGTCGCGGTAGTCGGTGATCACCGACAGCGCGACCGCGCGGGCGCGGGCCTTGTCTTCCTCGGACATGAAGCCCTGGACCTCGTTGAGGAAGATGCCCAGGGGCTTGAAGTCCCGGATGAAGCGGGGGTCGCCGGTGATGTGGACCAGCGAGAGCAGCAGAGTCGGAATGCTGACGTCCTCGAGCGCCGCGGCGATCTCCCCGGTGGGAGTGGTGAAGGGATCGCCGGCATACGGGCTGCGCATCGAGCCGGTCCTTTCGGTGGGCGGGTACAACCAATTACGCTACTCATAGTTCCGTAATTGGCAGGATCACGGTACCCGGTGCCGCGGCGGCCGATCAAGGGGCGCTAGGGGTCGCCGTCGTCGCGCTCGCCGAGGATCTTTTCGGGGTGGTGATACTCGTTCACTCGGGGTTGTCCGTGGTCGAGGTGTGGTGGGGGGAGCCATTCGGTGTCGCCGTTGGCGCTTGTGCGGGTGGTCCATCCGCCGGGCTGGATCAGGGCGTGATCGGGGCCGCACGCCAGGGTGAGGCTGTTGATGTCCGTGCGGCGGCTGATGGCCCACTCCTGGACGTGGTGGACTTCGCACCAGTAGCCCGGCGCTGTGCAGTTCGGCCGGGTGCAGCCGCGGTCCTTGGCGTACAACACGATTCGCTGTCCTGGCGAGGCCAGGCGCTTGGTGTGGTAGAGCGCGAGGGCCTTGCCCTTGTCGAAGATCGCCAGGTAGTGATGCGCATGGCGGGTCAGGCGGATGACATCGCTCATGGGTAGCAGGGTGCCGCCGGCGGTGAGTCCGGTACCGGCGGCGGCCTCGAGGTCTTTGAGCTCAGCGGTGACGATGATCGCCGCCGGTAATCCGTTGTGTTGGCCCAGCTTTCCCGAGGCCAGCAGGGCGCGCCCGGCGGCGTTGAGGGCGTCGTGGTTGCGCTGGGCGGCGGAGCGCGCATCGCGCCGCACCGCCCGCTCATCTGCCGGGCCGTCGACGACGGGGCGCTCGTCGTCGGGGTTGCACATACCCGGGGCGGCCAGCTTGGCCAGCACCGCTTCGAGGGTGGCGCGAGCTTCGGGGGTGAGCAGGCCCCGTAGTTCGGACATGCCGTCGAGGCATTCCTTCCCGAGGGTCAGGCCGCGCCGGCGTGCCCGGTCGGCGTCGGTGTAGTTGCCGTCGGGGTTGAGGTAAGCGGTGATTCGCTCGGCAAGCTTTGCCAGATCGTCGGGGCGGTGCTCGGCGGCCAGCCTGGCCAGGTGCGCTTCGGCGGCCGCCCGCGTTCCGGGGTCGACCGCGGCGGGCAGTTGGACCAGAAATCGGCGGAGCGCCAACTGCTCCCCGGTCAGCGCCCGGCGCGGCCCCAGGTCGGCGGCCTCGGCGATCCGCCGTCCGGCCTCGCCGGGGGTGATGTGGAGCCGGGTGGCCAGCGCGACGGGCAGCTGCGCGCCCAGCTCCTCGCGATCGGCCTGCGCGGCGAGTTGATTGATCAACCGGTGGCCGGGCACCGGCAGCCGTCGGGCGACCCGTTCCAGGCGCGCCAGCACGTTCATCCGCTCGGGGGTGGTCAGCGTCTCAAACGACAACGCGCACACATGGTCCACCGCCGCGTCGAGCGCATCGAGCACCCCGACGATCCCCTCCCGGCAATCCGAACGCATGTTCGAATACTACGTCGACCCACCGACACGAGACCCTATCCGCACAAAGCTGAAACTCAAGTGGCAGAAGTGATTTCCGGGCCGAACCGCCGCCGCGCGCAATAGAGTGCAATTGCCATACGGCTTCGTCGATCGGAGGTGGGCAACGTGGCTGCCGTCCTGACCGCTTGCGGTGGTTTCTTGTTCGCGGTCCTCTGGATGGACTTGATCTTCGATGCGCAGGTCTTCGGGCACCGGTCGCCCAACGCGGAATTGCCCGAGCCCGTGCTCGCTTGCATTGCGGGGTACTACCACCGCGCCACCACCACATCGCGCCCGATGAGCCGATTGATCGCCCTCGTGATGCTGATCCTGTTGGCCGCGCTGGCATTTCAGGCCACCACCGGCAAAGACCCGGTGTGGGTGCTCGCCGTATCGGCGGGCCTCGCGGGCGCGCCGATCGTTCTCGCGTCGACCCGGACGGTCCCGCACGCCGTCCGGCTCGGGCACCGCACCGACGATGTGGCCGGGCAGTCGCGGCTGGCCCGGTCGATCTGCCGTGACCATCTGTTCTGCGCGGCCTGCATGGCCGCATTCCTGGCGTTGTGGGTGGTCCGTGATGCCGCCGGATGACCGCGGCGGCGCGACGGGTCTTAGTGCGAACGCGCGAGAAGGGACCCCCTGGCCACGTCAATCACGTCCGTACTAAACTAGAACACGTTTCAATTCGGCACGGGTTCGAGGAGTAGGCATGCACACCGCGATTTGCGACGAGCTCGGCATCGAGTTCCCCATCTTCGCCTTTACCCACTGCCGCGACGTCGTGGTGGCAGTCAGCAAGGCCGGTGGCTTCGGGGTGCTCGGCGCCGTGGGCTTCACGCCCGAACAGTTGGAGATCGAGCTCAACTGGATCGACGAGAACATCGGCGACCACCCGTACGGGGTCGACATCGTGATCCCCAACAAGTACGAGGGCATGGACTCTCACCTGTCGGCCGAGGAGCTGGCCGAGACGCTGCGCAAGATGGTGCCCCAGGAGCACCTGGACTTCGGCAAGAAGATCCTCGCTGACCACGGCGTGCCGATCGAGGACAGCGACGGCGACAGCCTGCAGCTGCTCGGCTGGACCGAGGCGACCGCCACGCCCCAGGTGGAGGTGGCACTCAAGCACCCGAAGGTCAAGATGATCGCGAACGCGCTCGGCACTCCCCCGGCAGACATGATCAAGCACATCCACGATGCCGGGCTGAAAGTCGCCGCGCTGTGCGGATCGCCCTCGCAGGCGCGCAAGCACGCCGACGCCGGGGTAGACATCATCATCGCCCAGGGCGGCGAGGCCGGCGGGCACTGCGGTGAGGTCGGCTCGATCGTGTTGTGGCCGCAGGTGGTCAAGGAGGTCGCCCCGGTGCCGGTGCTGGCGGCCGGCGGCATCGGGAGCGGCCAGCAGATCGCCGCGGCGCTCGCGCTGGGTGCCCAGGGTGCCTGGACCGGGTCGCAGTGGCTGATGGTCGAGGAATCCTCGAATACGCCGGTGCAGCAGGCGGCCTACGTCAAGGCGGGCAGCCGCGACACCGTCCGCAGCCGGTCTTTCACCGGCAAGCCGGCCCGCATGCTGCGCAACGACTGGACCGAGGCGTGGGAGCAGCCGGACAACCCCAAGCCGCTGGGAATGCCCTTGCAGTACATGGTTTCCGGCATGGCGGTGCGCGCCACCAACCGGTACCCGAACGAGAGCGTCGACGTGGCGTTCAATCCCGTCGGACAGGTGGTCGGCCAGTTCACCAAGGTGGAGAAGACGGCGACCGTCATCGAACGGTGGGTGCAGGAATACCTCGAGGCGACGAACAGACTGGACGAATTGAACGCCGCCGCAACCGTCTAGCGACGGCTATTCGTCGTCGAGCTCGTCGGCGGCGTCCCGGCCCGTGAACACTTCCCTGGTCCGGTCCACCGCATAGGTGCCGATGTCGATCGAGTTCTGGACGATGCCGCTGGCGCCGCCGGCAAGGTCGCCGCGGATGATGTCGCTGGCATGCTCGACGATGTCCGAGGCCTTCTCGACGGCGTTGGTGGCGATGTCCCGGGCGGCGTCGACCGCGTCTTTCGGGTTGAAGCCCATCGAAATCTCCTTCGTTGCAGGGTCTTTGAGACGACTCTAGACGCAGCCGAACGTGGTCAGTAATTCACCAGCCTGCGCCAGTAGTCTTCGGGGATCGTCGCGCCGGAGCGCATCACGCGCGCCAGCCCGATCGCCATCGCAATGCCGAGCAGGCCCAGCCACAGCCCGGCCAGCGCGATGACCACCCAGAGCACCGCGGTGACCGCCGGCCACGGCGACAGCAGGGCCAGCGCCGGCGCGAAGAAGAAGCCGGTCCCGACGTAGGCGGCCGAGCCGGCACGGTCGGAGGCCAGAACCAGGTGCAGCCAGCGCGGCACCGATGCTTCGGCGGGACGGCCGGTGGTCATGGCTTGGCCGTCATCCCGCGGGCGGGAAGAAACCTGCGCCGGTGAACCAGCCCTCCTGCCACCCGCGATCGCCCAGGCACAGCATGGGCAGTCCGCCGTCGGACTGGGCCGCCGACTGCGGCCCAGGACACTTTGCCCCGGCCTGCTGCACCCCGAACAGGGGGTAGGAGATCACCCAGTATCCCGTGGTGGCCGCGGGAAACTGATTGGGCGGCGGGAAATGACAGGCCTCGGCCTGACCGCTGGGGCCGCGACCGAAAATGAAGCGCTCGTAGTTGTCGCACGGCGCCCCCAGCGACGCGTCGTAGTTCATGTTCGGCACGTCGCCGTCGTAGTGCGGTTGGGCCGCCGCGTGCGGCGCGGCCCCGATCGCGCCGGCCACTCCCATCGCGCCGGCCGCCACGGCGGTGAGTAGTTCGCGAATCATGCTCCACCCTTCGCGTCAGTGCCACCGGGCCCCACGTCCCCGATGACCTGCACCAAAGCATATCGAGTGCGCCGCCGGCCACAAGGTGGTTTCCCGGCGGGTTCACCATCGCCGGTGCGTGGCCCCCTGAACACGTTGCAGTTCTGGCCGGCGATCTTGTCGCAGCGCTTCCCAACCGTGGTGTAGCGATGGTTTATTTGCACTAGCAGTCACTAGAGGACGTCATATCGAGGAGCGCCATGCCAACCGCCGAGTCATCCGCCAAGCCGGTACCGAACCTGCCGCCCGGATTCGATTTCACCGACCCGGACGTCCACGCCGAGCGGCTGCCGGTGGAAGAACTGGCCGAGTTGCGCCGAACGGCGCCGATCTGGTGGAACGAGCAGCCGATGGGGGCGGGCGGCTTCGACGACGGCGGCTTCTGGGTGGTGACCAAGCACAAGGACGTCAAGGAGATATCGCTGCGCAGCGACGTCTTTTCCAGCCTGGAGAAGACCGCGCTGCCGCGCTACAAGGATGGCACGGTGGGCGAACAGGTCGAACGCGGCAAGTTCGTCCTGCTCAACATGGATGCGCCGCAGCACACCCGGCTGCGCAAGATCATCTCCCGCGCCTTTACGCCTCGATCCATCGAGCGCCTGCGCGGCGACCTCGCCGAGCGCGCCCGGCACATCGTCGAGGAGGCGGCCGCCCAGGGGCGCGGTGACTTCGTCGAGCAGGTCTCCTGCGAGCTGCCGTTGCAGGCCATCGCCGGGTTGATGGGCGTACCTCAGGAGGAACGCAAGAAACTGTTCCACTGGTCCAATGAGATGGTCGGCGACCAGGACCCCGAGTTCGCCAACAACGACGCCATTACCGCCTCCGTCGAACTCATCATGTACGGCATGCAGATGGCCGCCGATCGGGCGAAGAATCCGGGGGAAGACCTCGTCACCAAGCTGGTCCAAGCCGACATCGACGGCCACAAGCTGTCCGACGACGAGTTCGGCTTCTTCGTGATCCTGCTGGCGGTCGCCGGCAACGAGACCACCCGCAACTCCATCACCCAGGGCATGATGGCCTTCACCGACTTTCCCGACCAGTGGGAGCTGTTCAAGCGGGAGCGGCCGGCGACCACCGCCGACGAGATCGTCCGCTGGGCCACACCGGTCACCTCGTTCCAGCGCACCGCCCTGCAGGACTACGAGTTGTCGGGAGTCCAGATCAAGAAGGGCCAGCGGGTCGTGATGGTGTACCGCTCCGCCAATTTCGACGAGGACGTGTTCGACGACCCGTTCTCCTTCAACATTCTGCGCGACCCGAACCCGCACGTGGGATTCGGTGGCACCGGCGCGCACTACTGCATCGGGGCGAACCTGGCGCGGATGACGATCGACCTGATGTTCAACGCGATCGCCGACGGCATCCCGAACCTGGAGTCGGTCGGCAAGCCCGAGCGGTTGCGGTCGGGCTGGCTCAACGGCATCAAGCACTGGCAGGTCGACTACCACTCCGACGGGGCCGCCAAATCCCCTGTCGCCCATTGAGTTATCGTTACGCATGCCCAAGCACAAAGCGGTCCTGATCCAGTCCGAGGGCGGCCCGCTCGAACTTTCCGATGTTGACACGGTGTCCCCGGGACGCGGCGAGGCACGCATAGCGGTCACCGCCTGCGGCATCTGCGGAACCGACCGCGCGTTCGTCCACGGTGGCTTTCCCGACATTTCCTGGCCGCTGACCCCGGGGCACGAGATCGCCGGGACGATCGCCGAACTCGGCGAGGGCGTCGAGGACTTCGCCGTCGGCGACCGGGTCGCGGTCGGGTGGTTCGGCGGCTGCTGCTTCCGCTGCGATCCTTGCCGCCGTGGGCTTTTCATTTTCTGCGCGAACGGCAAAGTTCCCAGCTGGCATTACCCGGGCGGGTATGCGGAGTCGGTGACGGTGCCGTCCAGCGCGTTGGCCCGGATTCCGTCGGAGCTCTCCGATGTGGAGGCCGCACCCATGGGCTGCGCCGGCGTCACCACGTACAACGCGCTGCGCCAGACGAGGGCCATGCCGGGCGACCGCGTCGCGATTCTGGGTGTCGGCGGCCTCGGCCATCTCGGGGTGCAGTTCGCCCGGGCCATGGGATTCGAGACCATCGCGATCGCCCGCGGCGCCGCCAAGGCCGAGGATGCCCGAAAGCTGGGCGCCCACCACTACATCGACTCCACCAGGGGTGATGTCGCCGAGGCGCTGCAGGCGTTGGGTGGGGCGGCGGTCGTGCTGGGCACCGCCGGCAATTCGGCGGCCATGGCGGACACCGTCGGGGGGCTGCAGCCCCGCGGCGAGCTGATCGCGATCGGCGTGACGGCCGACCCGCTGCCGGTCAGCCCCGTGCAGCTGATCAACCCCGGCCTCAGCGTCGTCGGCCACCCGTCCGGCACCGCGAAAGAGGTTGAGGAGACAATGCATTTCGCGGTGCTCTCCGGTGTGCGCGCGTGGATCGAGGAGCTGCCGCTGGCACAGGCCGCAGAGGGCTATGCGGCCATGGAAGACGGCCGCGCCCACTACCGCACCGTCCTCACGATGTGACCTGGCGTCGGTCATGACCACCGCCTGGACCCTGGACGCCTCGGACGGCGAGCTGTTGATCCGGACCGGTGTCACGGGCCGCGCCGCGCGGATGGGGCATCGCCTCACGATCGCGATGACCCGCTGGCGGGCCACCGTGAGTTGGGCGGGCGACGAGCCCGCCGGTGCGGAGCTGACCGTCGACGTCGATTCGTTCGAGGTGTTGCGCGGCGAGGGTGGCGTCAAGTCGTTGTCGGGGCCGGAGAAGGCCATCGTGAAGTCGAACGCGATGAGGTCATTGGATTCCGGGCGCTACCCGGAGATCCGTTTCGTCGCCGACACCGTCACCCCCACCGGCGACGGGTACCGCCTGGACGGCACGCTGCACATCAAGGGCAAGTCGCGAAGCCACGTAATCGACCTGCGCACAGAAGATCTCGGCGACTCGTGGAGATTGTCCGTCGAATCGACGGTCCGCCAACGGGATTACGGCGTCAAGCCCTACTCCCTGCTGATGGGTTCAGTGCAGGTCACCGACGAGGTATCGGTGTCGTTCAGCGCGGTCCACGCCAAGGACTGATCAAGGCTGCGGTGCCTGAGGCTCCGACCCGCCCGCGTCGCCGGGGATGTGCTCGAGCACCCTGGTCAAGTGCGCCTGGCGGCCGTCGGGATCCGGCTGCTGCTCGGCGGGTGCGTCCTGGCGCTCCCCCGGCCGGCCCGCGGGCACCGCAGGTTCGGCCGCCGGCTGGGGTACCGATCCGACGGCCGGCGAAACGGCCTCGGCGACCTGCGGCGTCGGTGAATGGACCGCGTGGCGGGGTGTTGCGCCCTCGCCCTGGGGAGCCAGCTGCAGTCCGACGGCTGCCGACACCGAGCTGACGAACATGATCGCACCGGCGGTCAGCGCGGTCATTGCCCCGGTGTAGGACCACCGCCGGGGCCGCGCGGGCGTCGCGGCGGGTTCGGCGCGGCGCACCACCAGCTGCTCGTCGGTGAACTCGGTGCTGCGGGCCGCTGCCAGCGCCGCGCCCCGGGCGATCGTCACCTGCGCCATGGTTTGCGCGAAAACCGGCACCGGCAGCGCTTTCTCGAGCTGCCAGGAGAATCCGTTGAGTTCGCTGCCCGCGCCGACGACCACCACACCGCCCGGCCGCCATCCATCGCGTTCGAACATCCCGCTCAGCCAGGTCGTCAGCCCGTCGAAACCACCGCGTACCTGCTTGATCGCCGTGTGCGTCTCACCCTCGTGGGCATCGACCATGACCACGGTCGCGAACTCGTGCTCGAGGATGCACACCGCGGTCTGCTCGTAACCGATGACCGGCGCGATGGCCCGCGCCAGAGTCTCGACCGCCTCGAGCAGTCGGACCGGCACGATGTTGTCGAATCCCGCTCCCGTCAACGCCTCGAGCACCAGCGCCGCCTGGGCCGACGCTTCGTCGTTCCAGGTCACTCCGACGACGCGCAGGTGGTGATCGCTGGCGGCCGCCTGCGCTTCCACCCGCAAGACTTCGTCCGCCACCTGCTCTGCGGTACTCACGGCGTGGACCCCGCGCCCGGCGCGCAGCGCCATCTCCCGATGGTCGAGGATGGTGCCGTCCGCGCCGTGCCCCTCAGCGAGGACCCACCCGACGGCGGTCGACGTCACTGACAGCCCTAGTACCGTATCCAAATCTGCACCTCAATCGGTCCCGGTCGCCGATGCTCTCGGCCCCAGACTTCGCACCGCGGGGGACGCGACGTTTCGTGAGAGCCGGAACGACCCGGGACGGCGTGGTCTCCGTCGGCTTGCTCGTGAGAGCCTACGCGGTGTCCGCGGATCCTGTGACACCGGTGCAATACCCGAAGCAAACCCGCAGGCGGCAGCGCTGCGCACCCGGCCATCGCCCGGATCGAGACTGCGCCCAGGGCCGTCAAACGGGCCGCCCGGACGCCGCGGGCGCAGGCTCGGCGCCGTGCGCGCAGGGTCGGGCGCGGTCCAGCCGGGCTTTTCCGAAGGGGCGCCGCTGCCTGGCCCTTCGCGACGGATGAGTCCCGGCGGTGGCGGGCCGACCCGGTTATCCCGAGTGCGAAATTCGCCGTTAAAAGCGATATGAAATTGATACGTCCCCGCGTCTAGATCGACATTTGGGCGATTCTCACGGTAAATTTCCTGGTTGAGAGCAGCATCACACAGCGACAAGGGGCAGGAATGACAGACGTTAGCGACAAGTTTCGGGCCTGGGGGCGCCGGCTTTTGGTCGGCGCGGCAGCGGCTATGACGCTTCCCGGCCTGGTCGGTCTCGCCGGCGGGGCGGCGACCGCGGGCGCCTTCTCGCGTCCGGGGCTGCCGGTCGAATACCTGCAAGTGCCTTCCGCCGCGATGGGCCGCAGCATCAAGGTCCAATTCCAGAGCGGTGGTGATGGCTCCCCGGCCGTGTACCTGCTCGACGGCTTGCGCGCTCAGGACGACTACAACGGCTGGGACATCAATACCCCGGCGTTCGAGTGGTACTACAAGTCCGGCCTGTCGATCATCATGCCGGTCGGTGGCCAGTCCAGCTTCTACGCCGACTGGTACCAGCCCGCCTGCGGCAAGGCCGGCTGCTCCACCTACAAGTGGGAAACCTTCATCACCAGCGAGCTGCCGCAGTGGCTGAGCTCCAACCGGAGCGTCAAGCCCACCGGCAGCGCCGCGATCGGCATCTCGATGTCGGGTTCGTCGGCGATGATCCTGTCCGTCTACCATCCCGCGCAGTTCATCTACGCCGGTTCGCTGTCGGCCCTGATGGACCCGTCCTCGGGGATGGGACCGTCGCTGATCGGACTGGCGATGGGTGACGCCGGCGGCTATAAGGCCGACGCGATGTGGGGCCCGTCCAGCGACCCCGCCTGGCAGCGCAACGACCCGACCGTGCAGATCCCGCAGCTGGTCGCGCACAACACCCGGCTCTGGGTCTATTGCGGCAACGGCACCCCGTCGGAGCTGGGCGGGGCCAACATGCCGGCCGAGTTCCTGGAGAACTTCGTGCGCAGCAGCAACCTGAAGTTCCAGGACGCCTACAACGCGGCCGGAGGCCACAACGCGGTGTTCAACTTCAACGCCAACGGGACTCACAGCTGGGAGTACTGGGGAGCGCAGCTCAACGCCATGAAGGGTGACCTGCAGGGCTCCCTGGGCGCCACCCCCGGGGGCGGTGGATAACCGCTTCCTCCCCCGACGTCGCTACTGCGCCCGACGACATCGTCGGGCGCAGTAGTGCGTTGAGGGCGGTCAGCGCGGCGAGGTGACCTCGCCGGTCACGTCGA
This sequence comes from Mycobacterium bohemicum DSM 44277, assembly GCF_001053185.1. GTDB lineage: Bacteria > Actinomycetota > Actinomycetes > Mycobacteriales > Mycobacteriaceae > Mycobacterium > Mycobacterium bohemicum. Next base: position 705,823 of record NZ_CSTD01000001.1, read on the forward strand.
CCCAGCCCGTCGGGTCGGTGCGGTGGTCGTTGAGGTTCCGGCACTGGCCGTAGATGCGGACCACGCCCACGCCCGGCGCGTCGCCGTCGCTGTAGACGGTCGCCGTGACCGCGTCGCGGGAGAAGACGTGCCCGAAAGCGTGGTCGTTCTGCGGCGCCCCCTCGGCCCAGCCGTGGGAGCCCAGCGCCGAGGCGATGGTGTCGAAGTACGTGTCGGCCCGTTCGCCGGCCGGGAGCCCGAAGGTCAGGTAGACGGCGCCCTGGTAGGGCGGGTCGTCCCGGTTCTTGCAGGACATCAACAGGTAGCCGGCCGACGCGGTCCTCAGGCCGGTGAGGGCGACGATCTGCCGGGCCGGCGCGATGACTTGGTCCTTGCTCTGTTGGTCGGTGACCGGGTCGGCCGGATGGTCGAGGACGTCCGACGGCTTCGAATGCAGGCGCTCCACCGACACGAACGCCCCGCCCAGCAACAGCGGCAGCGTCAGCGCGGCGCCGATCAGCGCGCGACCCGGCGTCGAGCGCAGGGAGTCGCCGAATCGGCCGCGCCGGTTCGGAATGCGCCCCTTGGCAATTGGAACGTCAGTCATCGGGACCTGCAGCCAGGCTAACTCGCGGCCCAAGGCGCCTCGGCGGCGCGCGAGAATGAACGCCATGAGCAGGCGACCGTGGGCCCTCGTGGCCGCGCTGACGGCCGTGCTGGTCGCACCGCAGGCACGCGCCGACGACGCCGGCCCCCTGACCGGATTGGTCGACGCCGCCGCGCAGCGATTGCAGGTCGCCGAGGCGGTGGCCGCCGCGAAGTGGAACACCCACGGCGCCATCGAGGACCCGGTACGCGTCCGGGCCGAGTTGGATAGCGTGCGAGCCGACGCCCGGCGAATGGGCGGGGCCGACCCGGAGTACGTGGCCCGAATCTTTGGCGATCAGATCGCCGCCACCGAGGCCATCGAATATCAGCGCTTCGCCGATTGGAAGCTGAACCCCGCCACGGCGCCCGTCACGGCGCCGGACCTGTCGGCGTCGCGGTCGACGATCGACGCCCTCAACCAGCAGATGTTGGCGCAGATCGCGGTCGACTGGGACGCGCTGCGCTCGCCGGCGTGCAGTGACTGGCTGGACACCGCGCGACGCGAAGTCATCGGCGCTCGCCGGCTCGACGGCCTGTATCAGCAGGCCCTCGGGGCGGCGACCCGGTCGTATTGCCAAGGTTGATTTAGTTATTTCTCATTAATTCTTAAAAGTTCAGTTCTTTCCCAAATGAGCCATTTTGGCCGATAGAGGGCCTATATCGCGCCATTTTCGGATTGGTAACACTTTGAACACGCCCGCCGAAAACCTTGACATGAGAAAACTCTGCAAGACTCTCGTCAAGTCCGTGGTGGTCGGCGGGTTCGTTGCAGCGTCGCTGATTTCCTCTGCCACCGTCGCCAGTGCCGATGTCACCCCGAACTGGGATGCCGTCGCGCAATGCGAATCCGGCGGCAACTGGCACGCCAACACCGGGAACGGTGAGTATGGCGGGTTGCAATTCAAGCCCGGCACGTGGGCCCAGTACGGCGGCGTCGGTAACCCCGCGGCCGCGTCGCGCGAACAGCAAATCGCCGTTGCCAACCGGGTTTTCGCCGACCAGGGCGTCGAGGCGTGGCCGAAGTGCGGCGCCGAGTCGGGCGTCCCGATCGCCTGGTACTCGCACCCCGCGCAGGGCATCAAGCAGATCATCAACGGACTGATCCAGGCGGCGGTTCCGCACTGATCGGCGGCCGGTCCGCGAGACCTATGACGCGGTGCCGCCATGTGCTTGGATCAGGCCATGGAAGGTTCGGCGACAGTGCACATGGCGGCGCCGGCGGACAAGATCTGGAACCTGATCGCCGACATTCGCAACACCGGGAAGTTCTCCCCCGAGGTATTTGAGGCGGAGTGGCTCGGTGGCGCGACGGGACCGGCGCTCGGTGCGAAGTTTCGGGGGCATGTTCGGCGCAACGAAATTGGGCCGGTGTATTGGACCACCTGCAAGGTGACCGCGTGCGAACCGGGTCGGGAGTTCGGGTTTGAAGTTCTGGTCGGGGACCGGGCGGTCAACAACTGGCACTACCGGTTGGCGCCGATGGGCGCGGGCACGGACGTGACCGAGTCGTTCCGGCTCAGCCCCGCGCCCTGGCTGGGCCTGTACTGGTTGATGGGCGGCTTCTTGCGCAGGCGGCGCAATGTCCGGGACATGACCAAGACGCTGAACCGCATCAAAGAAGTGGTCGAGGCCCAGTCGGCATCCGGGGCGCCGTGAAGTCGATCTTCATCACCGGCGCCGGCAGTGGCATGGGCCGCGAGGGCGCCAGACTCTTCCACGGCAAGGGCTGGCGCGTCGGGGCGGTGGACCGCAACCAGGAGGGGCTGAGGGATCTGCAGCGCGAGCTCGGCGAGGATCGGCTGTGGACCCGCACCGTCGACGTGACGGACAAGGCGGCCCTCGACACCGCCCTCGCGGACTTCTGCGCGGGCAACCCCGGCGGCGGTCTGGACATGATGTGGAACAACGCCGGCATCGGCGAGTCCGGCTGGTTTGAGGACGTGCCGTACGAGGCGGCCATGCGGGTGGTGGACGTGAACTTCAAGGCCGTGCTGACCGGTGCGTACGGGGCGCTGCCCTACCTCAAGAAGGCGCCCGGCAGCCTGATGTTCTCGACGTCGTCGTCCTCGGGCACCTACGGGATGCCGCGCATCGCCGTGTACTCGTCGACCAAGCACGCGATCAAAGGGCTGACCGAAGCGCTCAGCGTCGAATGGGATCGACACGGGGTGCGGGTCGCCGACGTCCTGCCGGGATTGATCGACACCGCCATCTTGACCAACACCCCGAACCATTCCGACGATGCCGCGGTCCCCGCCTCCGCCGAAGAACTGCGCGCCGGCGCGCCCACCAAGGGCTTGTTCCGCCTCATGCCCGCGAGCGCGGTGGCCGAGGCGGCGTGGCAGGCCTACCAGCATCCGTCGCGGCTGCACTGGTACGTGCCCAGGAGCATCCGCGTCATCGATGTGCTCAAGGGCATCAGCCCGGAGTTCGTGCGGGCTCGCATCGTCAAGTCCCTGCCGGCGCTGATGCCGAAGAGGCCATGACAGACAGAGGAGGACGGGTGCAAAACCGTTTGTCCGCACTGGGTTTCGCCCTGATCGTCGGGGCCGCCAGCGTCGCCGGGTGCGCGCAGGCCCAGACCGTACCCCGCAAAGCGGCCCACCTCACGCTCGGCGGCGTCACCCACACCGTCAGCCCCGCCGCGTGCAGCCAGGACCAGTCGTACCGGACCCTCGACCTGCGCGACCATGACGGGCGGGTCGAGGCTGTGGTGCTGCTCAGCGGGTACCGGGCCATCCCGCAGTGGGTGAAGATCCGCAACGTCGACGGGTTCACCGGAAGCTTTTGGGAGGGCGGGGTGGGCAGCGCGCACGCGGACACCACCAACGACCTGTACACCATCTCGGGCAGCGCCTACGGGATCAACAGCAGCAACCCCGACAAGGTGGTGACCACCGACTTCAAGATCTCCGCCGAGTGCTGAGGGAAATCCGGCCTACGCTGGGTTGAAAACCGGCTCATCGATGGAGGATCGATGAAGGAGAGACTGCACTGGCTTGCGCTACACGGCTTCATCCGCGGTGTGGCGGCCATGGCGGCCCGGCGGGGTGATCTGCAGGCCAGGTTGATCGCCGACCCGACGGTGTCCGCCGACCCGATCCCGTTCTACGAGGAACTGCGGTCCCTGGGTCCGCTCGTCAGGGGCCGTACCAACTATCTGACCGCTGACCACGCGCTCGCCCACGAGCTACTGCGCTCCGACGACTTCCGCGTGATCAACATGGGCGCCAATCTGCCGGCGCCGCTGCGCTGGCTGGAAACCCGCACCCGAGATGATCTGCTCCATCCGCTGCGCGCGCCGTCGTTGTTGGCCGTCGAGCCGCCCGACCACACGCGCTACCGCAAGACCGTGTCGGCGGTGTTCACGTCGCGCGCCGTGGCCGCGTTGCGGGACGGGGTCGAGGGCACCGCGTCCGGTCTCCTGGACCGGCTGGCGGACGAGTCCGGTGACTCCGGCGTCGTCGACATCGTCGGCCGGTACTGCTCACAGCTTCCCGTCGCGATCATCAGCGACATCTTGGGCGTGCCCGAGCGTGACCGGCCGCGCGTCCTGGGGTTCGGGGAGCTCGCCGCCCCCAGCCTGGACATCGGGCTGCGGTGGCGGCAGTACCGCAACGTCCAGCGGGGCATCGCGGGGTTCGACTCCTGGCTGACCGGGCACTTGGACCGGTTGCGCCGGGCCCCCAGCGACAATCTGATGAGCCAGCTCATCCAGATGGCCGAAAGCGGTTCCGCCGAGACGCATCTCGATCGGACCGAGCTGCAGGCGATCGCGGGTCTGGTGCTGGCGGCGGGCTTCGAGACCACGGTCAACCTGCTGGGCAACGGGATTCGCATGCTGCTGGACACGCCCGGGCACCTGGACTTGCTGAGGCAACGGCCCGAGCTGTGGCCCAATGCGGTTGAGGAGATTCTGCGGCTGGACCCGCCCGTGCAGCTCACCGCGCGCGTGGCGCGCAACGACGTCGAGGTGGCCGGAATGCGGGTCAAGGGCGGCGAACTGGTGGTGATCGTCCTCGCGGCCGCCAACAGGGACCCGGCCGTGTTCGACGATCCGCATCGCTTCGACATCGAAAGGCCCAACGCGGGAAGGCATCTCGCATTCTCCGGCGGGCGCCACTTCTGCCTGGGCGCCGCGCTCGCGCGCGCCGAGGGAGAGGTCGGGCTGCGGACGTTCTTCGAACGATTCCCCGAGGCGCGGGCCGCGGGCAGCGGCAGCAGGCGGGACACCCGGGTCTTGCGCGGCTGGTCGTCACTGCCGGTCACCCTCGGGCCGGCGCGGTCGATGGCCCGGGTCGACGGCTGAGGCCGTGCACTGCCCGCCGAGGTGGCGGCCGAACCAGTCCGGCGGCGCTGTGCGGTCACCGTGGTGAGCAACAACGGCCGCGGTTGACACCTGTCCAACAACCTAGTTAATTGGCCGCTATGACAGACGTTTCTACGCTCGCGGTCGAGGATGTGGTGCTCGGGCTATGGAAGGCCCTTTCCCGGCGGGACTGGGACGCGGTCAAGACGTTCCTGGCCGACGACTGCCTCTACGTCGACATGCCCGTTCCGGCGTTGGCGGCGCGCGGTCCCGACGACATCGTGAAGCGGCTGAAGATGGGGCTCGAGCCGCTGGCGGGTTATGAGAACCACGACGGTCTGCTGGTGTCCAACGGCCCCGACGTCATCTACGAGCACTCGGAGACGTGGACTTTCGGCACCGGCGAGCAGGGCGTGCTGAGGTTCGTCACCGTGCACAAGGTGGCGGACGGGAAAGTGGCTGTGTGGAAAGACTATTGGGACTTCAACAGCCTGGTGGCCTTCGCGCCGCCGAACCACTTCGAGAACCTCGCGAGCGCGGACACCAGCTGGGTGTTCGACGCGTCGGGACTGGTCTGAGGTCAGCCACGCCCGGCGCCGTGACGCGGGCAATGGGCGCTATGACTCGGCCAGCCGTCCGAGCCGCCTGAGGGTCTCGGACAGCGTGCGGCCCACCTGACGCACGGCGATCCGGTCGGCGATGTAGCCCATCAACCCGCCCGGCGCCTGGTAGGAGAGCCGGAAGGTCACCTTCGTGCGGCCGCCGTCGCCGCAGTCACGCAACCGCATCCGCCCCCGCAGCGTGATTCCGGTGATGCCCACGAACGCCAGGTCGCGGCCCTCGTCGAATTCGACCACCTCGATCAGGCCGCCGACGGGCACCGAGCCGATCTTCCAGTGCACGGTGTACCGCGCCCCGGCCCCGGGCGGCTGGTCGTTGGCCGGCTCCCACCGTTCCAGGTTCGTCATGAACGAGGGGTAGCGGTCGGGGTCGCTGATGATCTTCCACACCGCGTCGCGGTCGGCGCGGACGATACAGCGGCGTTCGACGCGCATCAGCCCAGCACCGGGAACCGGCGTTCGGCGGCCAGGCGGTCCACGCCGCCCTGTAGGCTCGCCATCACCTTGTCGTGCACCGCCTGATCGTCCCCGTCGACGTCGATCGGATGCTGCACCTCGATGACGATCTTGGTCGGCAGCGGAAGGTGCCCCGCGAGGTCGCTGATGTTCAGGCCCCACGGCAGCGCCAGCGATATCGGGATGCTCTTGAGCCGCAGCAGCTTGTCGGCCATCAGCAGCTTGGCCAGCCACTGCCCCCGGTTGAGGAACAGCGCGCTCTCCTGGCCGCCGACGCTGGCGACGGGGACGATCGGCACGCCCGCCTCGCGGGCCAGCCTCACGTATCCCATGCGGCCGCCGAAGTCGACCTTGTGCCGTTCCCACGACGGCCGGAACACCTCGTAGTCGCCGCCCGGATACACCAGCAGCGCGGCCCCGGAATCCAATGCCAGACGGGCGTTTTCGGGGTTCGCGGCGACGGTGCCGAACTTGCGCAACCAGCCCAGCGGCGGCGCGGAGACGACGAGGTTGTGGGCCAGCTGGTAGAACGGCCGCTCGACGCCGAAGTACGAGCAGAACGCCAGCGTGAAGACGAACGTGTCCGGGGGCACGTTGCCGCCGCTGTGGTTGCCGACCAGCAGCACCGGGCCCTCGGCGGGAATGCGGTCCAGCCCCCGCACGTCGGCGCGGAAGTAGAACGAGGCCAGCAGCCAGGTCCCCGGCAGCTGGTCGCGGATGTAGTCGGGGTCGCGCTGGTCGAGGTCGGCCTTGGGGACCCGCGACACCACCTGCCTGCGCGCCCAGTCCAGGACGTCCCCCATCGTCGCCATGTCGGCGGGTATACCCCGGCGCCGCCCGGCATCAAACCCGGTAGATGCGGGCGGCGTTGTCGCGGGCGATCAGGTTGACCACCCGGACGGCGTCGTCCTCGCTCCACTCGCCGTCGGCGACGAAGCCGCTCACGACGCGGTGAATGCCTTTGCGCCACAACGCCGCACCGAGGAAATGCAACTCGGCGGGGCCGTAGCCGTCCGAGGAGTAGACGATCTTGCCGAACGGCGCCAGCTCCAGCAGGCGGGCGATGAACGCCGGCGACCGGGCCCCCAGGTGGTTCACGCTCAACCCGCCGTCGACGTAGACGTTGTTGAACGCCTGCGCCAGATAGCCGGCCTCGCGCTCGTAGGGATAGCAGTGCAGCAGCACGATCGGGGTGTCGCCGGACTGTCGCAGGAAGTCGAGCAGCAGCAGCGGGTTGGCCCTGTCCAGGTCGCAGTCGCGGTCCCCGAAGCCGACGTGGAACTGCAGCGGCTTGCGCAGCCGCAGCGCCCGGTGCAGCCCGAAGCGCAGCAGCACCAGATCCGTCAGCCGCACACCGCCGCGGTCGCGCCACCGGCCCCTCCCCTGCGCGACGCCCCCGCCGGGGTGGCCCCGTTCTCCGCCCCGCTCGGCCCGCGCGCCGCCCCGCTCCCGCCCCTGCTCGCCCCGGCCCCCCCGGTGGCGCGCGTTCTGGGCGCCCGCCGCGCGCCGGTGCAGGATCTCGTCGAACGCCGCCGCGTAGTCGCCCGGGGCGTGCGCGGCCTGCTCGGCCACCTCCTCGAGGCGCACGACCTCGTGCGCGCGGTTGCCGGACAGCGCCGCCATCTCCCCCGTGTCCGCCACCCCGCCGCCGACTCCGGTGTCCACCAGCCAGTCGCTGACCCCGGCGGCGGTCAGGAACAGCCGCGCCAGTTCCGTCTCCCCGAGCTGGCCGCGGCGGGACCAATAGTCTTCCGGTGCAACGTGTTTGGGTAGGCCGAGCAGGGGTCCGCAGTGGGCGCGGACGGCGAAGCCGAGTTGGCAGTCGAAACCGGGGTGCGTGATGGGGTCGGTGTTGGCCTCGTTGAGCGCGTTCTCGAACCGTTGCCGGTCCCCCGGCGTCAGCCAGCATCCGTGGACGTGCTGATCGATCAGTGTCACGTCGGCGATGCGGTGCGCCAGGTCAGACACACTCGGATGCACTCAGACGCTCCAGGCCATCCGGAACTTGTCCGCCAGTTGCTCGGCGGCGAGATTGCCGTAGCGCTCCCGCTCCAGGCGTCGGACGGCGACCACCATGTCGACCGCGGGATCGCCCAGGATGTCACGCAGCAACGCGGAATCGTCAAGGGCCGCAATCGCCGCGGACTGGTCGGCGGGCAGCAGCACGGTTCCGGCCCGGTTGCGGTCGGCGTCGGAGAGCAGGGCGGGGTCGACGGTGGTCTCGGGCGGCAGCGTGGCGCCGCGCCGGATCCCGTCCAGGGCCAGGCCGAGTATCGCCGCGGACGCCAGGTACGGGTTGGCCGACGGGTCGATGACCTTGACCTCGACGTTGGCCCCGCGCGGGTTGCCGGGGCCGCCCTTGATGAAACGCACTGCGGCCTCGCGGTTCTCGGTGCCCCAGCACACATACGCGCCCGACCAGTTGCCGGGGAGCATGCGCAACCCGGACACGATCGATCCACACAGGATGCCCTGCGCGTCGGGCACGCCGCGCAGCACGCCGGCCACGGCGCTCTCCCCCGCGGCGGTCATGCCCTGGGCGCCCGTGCCGTCGGAGAACAGCGGGCCCTCCGGCTCCCCTTCGAACCGGGTCAGCGAAAAGTGCTGGTGCGCGCCGGATCCGACGCTGCCGGCGAACGGCGCCGGGGACAGGCTGACGCGCAACCCGTGTCGGCGTGCGGCGCGGCCGACGATGAGCCTCATCAGGACCAGCTGGTCGGCGGCGGCCACCGGCGGTTGCGGCGCCCGGGAGAGCTCGAACTGGTTGGCGCCGTACTCGGGGTGGAACTGCTCGATCGGGACACCGGCCGTCGTCGCCGACCCGATGACGTCGCGCACGAACGCCTCGTGCTCGAGCACGCCGGCCAGGCCGTACTGCGCCCACAGCGTCGACGGCAGGCGGCCGCCGTCCGGGGCGACCAGCAGGAATTCGATCTCGTGGCCGACGGCCGCCTCGATCCCCGCCGCACGCAGCGCGTCCTGGATCCGGCCCAGGGTGCCCCGCGCGCACGCCGGAACGGGCGCGCCGTTTTGCTCGAAGAAGCCGGCGGGCGCCCACGCCAGGCCGTCGCCGATCATGCGCAGCGCCGACAGGTCGAGGCGCAGGCGCTGATCGCCGACCACCCCGACAGTGGGGGTGAAGGCGATGCCGGTCTGGTCGATGGCGAACACGTGCCAGGAGGGACTGGCGCCCAGCCCGGGGTCGGCGAAGGCGTTGGTCCGCCGGATCGGCACCGTCTTGGCCAGCGTGAGCCCGGCCGGGTTGACGACCGTGCCGATGACGGTGTCGACGCCTTCGGCCTCCAGCTGGGCGATCGCCGCGGCGGCCAGCGGTGTGCCCGTCATGGCAGTCCTGTCATGGCAGTCATTGTCCGGCGTCGGCGCGATCAGTCTGGCGGGCGAGCAGTTCGGTGACGAACCGGTCGAGGAAGCCGTCGACGGGTGTGCCGCCCGCCGGCCGGATGACGAACTTCGACAGCCCCGCGTCGATGTAGGCGTCCAGCTGGCGGTGCAGCCGGTCCCAGCCGGCGGCGATCAGCTCGGCCGGATCCACGTCCGGACGGCGGCGGCGCACCACCGCGGCCATCTCTGGGGACAGCTCGCCGTCCGCGACCGCCAGGGAGATGCCGAAATGATCGGGCTCGATGCGCCGGCCGGCCTGCTCGGCGGCTCGTTCGATCGCGACGCGCCCCGCCTTGGCCTCGGCCGGGGTCAAAAAGCTGCCCAGCCAGCCGTCGGCGAGCGCGCCGATGCGGCGAAACGCCGCCGGCGCGGAGCCGCCCAGCCAGATGTCCAACGGGGGCACCGGCCGGGGAGCGACCGCGGCCGCGGTGACGGTGAAGTACCGGCCGGCGAAGCTGGCCGCGTCGTCGGTCAGCGCCGCCCGCAGCACCCGCAGCGACTCGTCGAACACCGCGGCCCGCTCCCCCTCGGGCACGACGAACACCTCACGCTCGGCCGGTATCGCCGAGCGCAGCCCGAAGGCGGGAAGCACCCGCTTGGGGGCGAGCGCCGCCAGTGACGCCAACTGCTTGGCGACCAGCACCGGGTGTCGCCCCGGCAGCACGGCCACCGACGTGCCGACCTTCAGGTTCCTCGTGCGGGCCAGCGCGTAGGCCATCCCGACCATCGGGTCCACCGCCGGGGAGTACACCAGCTCGGAGAACCACAGCGAGTCGACGCCGTTGCTCTCCAGGTGGTCGACGATGCCGGCGAGCTCGCCGGGACCGGTGCCGGCGCCCAGCCCGACGCCGAAGCGGATCTTCACCGGCGCCCCTCCCCCGGGTCTGCGCGAAACGTGCACCAGGGCGGTGTTTCACGGCGTGTCGTCGCCGCCACGTCAGTGTCGCGAAGGAAGGCGCGCGGGCTAGGCGCGGCCGGGCAGGGTCAGCTTGCAGGCCTGCCCGATGTCCAGGGTCCGCAGCATCCGCCCCATCCCGACCCACAGCGCGCAGGACATCGCCAGGTCGGCGAGCAACTCCTCCGAGAAGTGCTCGCTGCACCGGCTCCAGAAGTCCTCGTCGTCGCGCAGCTTGGTGTGTTCGGTGCCGAACCGGTGCGCGAACTCGGCGGCCAGCCGCTCCTGTTCGCTGTATCCGGGCCAGGTGCGCCACTCCAGGGCGTGCTCGTAGAGCTCCTCGTCCACGCCCGCGGCGGGGCCGTCGGCGTCGCGGGTGTTCAGGCACACCGTGCACTCGTTGTCGTGGGCGATCACCGCCCGGGCCAGTTCCCGGGTGCGCAGCGGCAGCCGGTTCTTGGTGTAGACGGCCTGGCTGAAGTTGGCGATCGCGCCGCCGAGGTCGGGGGACTTGGCGGCCCAGCTGTAGATGTCGTCGTCGGCGAAGGTTCCGATTCGGCTCATGGCGCGATATTACGCCCGTGACCAATACCTACCGGCTACCCGCTCCCGCGGCCGTCGTCAGGATCTTGGTGGTGGGATGATCGTCGTTCCAATCGCGTTGCGCCACAACGCGGCCCGCGACGCGGTTGAGCGCGGTCTCCACCGAGCGCCGGTCCGGGCGGCCCTCGAAGCCCGGTGACCGCGCCAGCTTGTCGACCAGCCAGGCCACCAGCAGCGCGTGCACGTAGTCGACCTGCTGAGCGCCCGCCGGCGTCAGCCACATCCGGTCGCCGTCGCCCTGGGCGAAGCCGGCGCTGATCAGCCGGGCGAAGGTGGGCTCGAGGACCTCGAACGGGACGCGCAGGGAGTCGGCGATGTCGGTGAGCCGCGCCGCGCCGTTCAGCTGCGCGAAGCGGTTGATGCGCAGGACGCCCCACAACCCGGCCACGTCCAGCCGGCAGTCGGGGCGCATGGCGATGCTGCGCAGCCGCATGCCGGGGACGCCGCGCAGCATCCGCTCGACCGCGTTCTCCAGCATCTGATCCGGCGTCTCCGCGCTCGGCATGCCGAACGCGTCGCCGAGATCGGTTGTGCTGTCGTGGATCTCGCGAAGCGGCACCTCGCGCAGGAACAGCGCGAGGACCAGCCCGAGCAGCGCGACGGGTACCGCCCAGAAGAACACGTGGGTGAGCGAGTCGGCGTAGGCGGTCACGATCGGCGCGGCCACGTTGCGGGGCAGCCGGTGCAGGGCCTCCGGTGAGGCGGCCGCCGCGGCGGGCGCCCGGCAGGCGGCCATCGCCGGCCCGATGCGGCTGTGCAGGAAGTTGGTGAACAGCGAGCCGAAGATCGCCGCGCCGAACGAGCTGCCGATCGTGCGGAAGAACGTCACCCCCGAGGTGGCCACGCCCAGGTCGTCGAAGCTCGAGGTGTTCTGCACGATGAGGACCAGCGTCTGCATGCACATCCCGATCCCCGCGCCCAGCACCACCAGGTACAGCGACTGCACCAGGGCCGAGGTCGACGGATCCATCCGGGACATCAGCAAGAACGCGACGGCCATCACCGCCGTGCCGGCGACCGGAAAGATCTTGTACCTGCCGGTGCGCCCGACCAGCACACCGCTGCCCATCGAGGTGGTCAGCATCCCGAGCACCATCGGCAGCGTGCGCAGGCCCGACGTGGTGGCCGAGACCCCGTCGACGAACTGCATGTAGGTCGGCAGGAACGTCAGGGCGCCGAGCATCGCGAACCCGACCACGAAGGACAGCACGCAGCACACCGTGAAGACCGGATTGCCGAACAGCCGGGTCGGCAAAATGGGTGCGGCGACGCGGCTTTCCACCCAGGCGAAGACGCACAGCGAGACCACGGAACCGGCGAAGAGCCCGATGATGGTCGGCGAGCCCCAGGCGTAGGTGGTCCCGCCCCAGCTAGTGGCCAGCGTGAGGCCGGTCGCGCCCAGGCCGACGAACACGATCCCTGCGTAGTCGATGACCGGCTTGGAGCGCTCGGAGAGCGCCGGGATGGCGGCGGCCGCGACGAAGAAGACGACGACCGAGATCGGCACGTTGATCCAGAACGCCCAGCGCCAGGTGAAGTGGTCGGTGAAGTAGCCGCCCAGCAGCGGCCCGATCACGGTGGTCACCCCGAACACCGCGCCCATCGCGCCCTGGTAGCGACCGCGATCCCGCAGCGGAATGATCTCGCCGATCAGCGCCATGGCGGTCACCATGAGTCCGCCGCCGCCGACGCCCTGCAGCGCGCGCGCCGCCACCAGCGTGCCCATCGACTGGGAGAGCCCGCACAGCACCGACCCGGTGATGAACAAGACCACGGCCGCCTGGAACACCCGCTTGCGGCCGAACAGATCGCCGAGCTTGCCGACCAGCGCGGTGACGATGGTCGAGGCCAGCAGGTAGCTGGTGACCACCCAGGACTGATGGCCGGCACCGCCGAGATCGGCGACGATCGTCGGGAGCGCGGTCGCCACGATGGTCTGGTCCAGCGCTGCCATCAGCATGCCGAGCAGGATCGCGACGAAGATGAAATTGCGGCGCTGCGGGTCGACCGCGACGTTGCCGGGCCCGGAACCCGCGGCGGGGGTGGCCGGAGCCGCTGGTGGGCTCGGGGTCGTCATGCTTCCTGTCGGTGCCGGTGGACCCCGAGCCGGATCAGGTCGGGGGCCGGGACACGCACTGCGCGGAGTAGAGCTCCTCGCCCAACTTGTCCATCAGCTCCAGTTGGGTCTGCAGGTAGTCGACGTGCAATTCCTCGTCGGCGACGATCTTCTCCAACAGGTTGGCGCTGGTGGTGTCTTGTTTTTCCCGGCACATGATGATTCCCGGCTTGAGCCGGTTCAACACATCGAACTCGATGGCCAGGTCCGCCTCGAACTGCTCGCGCAGGGTTTGGCCGACGCGCAACGATCCGATTCGCTGGTAGTTCGGCAGGCCGTCGAGCAGCAGGATGCGGTCGGTGATCTCCTCGGCGTGCCGCATCTCGTCGAAGGACTCGTCGCGGGTGTGCTTGGCCAGCTCGGTGAAACCCCAGTTCTCCTGCATCTTCGAGTGCAGGAAGTACTGGTTGATTGCCGTCAGCTCACTGGTCAGCTGCTCGTTGAGCAGCCGCAAAACGTCCGGGTCCCCTTGCATGTTCCTCCTCCGGTATGAGCTGTCCTGGCTAGCCGACCATGGGCACTGTGACGCGCACGCCCATAGCGGACTTTGCCATGCCGACCGGCGATCTGCCAGCAAGGCATGGCTTCGCTCAGTGCGTGGGGCGTGACTTGAATCACCCTGGTGGCGGCCGAAGTAAGGTTAGACTCCACTAATCTTGTTAGGGTAGACTTCGCTAACACGAGCCCGTCGGTGAAGGAGCGTTCTGGACGTGCAGGAGGTGCGCTGAATGTACGTATGCCTGTGCGTCGGGGCCACCAGCCAGACCGTGTCCGACGCCGTCGAACGGGGCGCATCCACCTCCAAGGAGGTCGCCGCGGCCTGCGGGGCCGGCGGCGATTGCGGGCGGTGCAGGCGCACGCTGCGCGGGATCATCGAAGCCACCCGCAACCTCCAGCACGCCTCGTAATTTTCGGGTCGGATTCAGCGGCGGGTGTTGAAATCCGCCAGGGCCGCGGCGTTGGCCTGGGTGCCCATGAGTTCGGCGAAGTGAGCGTTTTCCCGGGCGCTGGCCGCCGCGATCTCGGGCCGGATGGGTTCCATCATCGTGTGCTTGACGGCCATCAGGCTCGAAATGGGCCGGGCCGCAAGGATTTCGGCATGCCGACGGGCCTCGGGTAGCAATTCGTCGGGGTCGCACACCCGCCAGACCAGACCCATCCGCAGCGCCTCCTGCGCGTCGACCCATTCCGACGACATCAGCAGCCAGGCGGCGTTCTGCCGGCCCACCAGTTGCGGCAGCAGGTAGGACGACGCCGCCTCCGGCGCCACGCCGAGGCTGGTGAACGGGCACTTCAGTCGCGCCGTCGACGACATGAACGCCAGGTCGGCGTAGCCGAGGATGGTCGCGCCGATCCCCACCCCGACGCCGTTGACGGCGCAGATCAGCGGCTTGGGGAACGCACTGAGGGCCTCGATGAGCCCGCGGAAACCGTGCTTGCCCGGCGTGAAGTCCGGGTTGGTGACCATTTCCTGCATCTCGGCCAGATCGGTGCCGGCGCTGAAGCCGCGGCCGGCGCCGGTCAACAACACGACGGCGACCTCGGGGTCCCCGGCGGCGGCCAGCAGCGCCTCGGCGGTGGCGTCGTAGAGCGCTTCGTTGAACGCGTTGAGCGCCTTGGGCCGGTTCAGCGTCAGGGTGCGGACCCGCTTGTCGTCGTCGATCTGCAGCGTCACGGCTGCAGCCTAGCCGTTGCTGTAGACCCGGGTGGGGGCGATCAACACCACGGCCCGCCCCTCCCGGGCCATCACCCGGTCGTACTCGTCCCAGTCGTCGTGGGTGCCGCCCGCGGCGCGGAAGACCTCGCGCAGCAGCAGCCGCAACTGGTCGGCGCCCGTCAGCCACGCCGGCGCGTCGTCGGGCCCGGCCAGCTCGGCGCGACCCTCCACGGTCGCCCACTGCCACCCCTGGCGGAAGGTGACGGCGAGCTGCGGGCGCGCCCGCAGGTTGGCGAGTTTGACCCGTCCGTAGGTGGTGAAGCCGAGCACCGGCTCGCCGGTGGCGGGGTGGCGCAGCAGGCCCACGTTGACCAGCGACGCCTGCACCGTCGCGTCGGCGCGAACCGTCGACACCACCGCCAACCCGTGTTCGGGTGCCGCCAGCGCCACGGCCTCGTTCAGTGTCGTCGTCATGTGAATTCCCTACTGTGCGAACGGCGTTGCGAACACGTACCGGCTGGTCGGCACCGCGTCGATGTTCTCGTTGGCGCCGAACGCGGCGGTGCTGGCGACCATCCGGCCCAGGCGGTCCTGCAGGTCGGCGTCGTCGGCCGCCCCGAAGAACGCCTGGAGGTCGCCGACGGCCTCGATCGGGAACAGCTCTTCGACGATGCCCGCGATGTTCGCGCTGTCGGGGGCGCCGGGGATCAGCGTTCGCACCACCCAGTTCTGGGTGTAGCCGAACGTCGACTGCGTCTCGATGGCCACCGACGTGTGGTGGAGCTGCCAGCGGGAGAGCCAGGCCGCCTGGTCCAGCTCCGCGGGCCGGCGCAGCAACGCGATGTTGGCCAAACCCGCTGTGCGAGAACCGGATTCGGTGACCGGTCCGGGCAGGGGAACCGACTCGGTCACCAGGAAGGCGGCCAGGTTCTCGCACTCGCCGGCGAGGATCTCCAGGGCCGCGGTGAGCTGCTCGCCGTAGCACTGCTGGGTCCACATGCTCACCACCGCGGCGACCGGCGGATCCAGCGTCGTCAGCGTCATCAGCGACGGACGCACCGCGTCGTCGCGGACGTTGACCGACAGGCCGGGCAGCCCCAGGCCCAGCAGCGCCTCGGCGACCGGGCCCCGCTGGCGGGCGCACCACTGCTCGTCCGAGTCTGGGCGCATCAGCACCGCGATGACCTTCTCCATACGGCGAACCTACTTGACCGGCCGAACCTGATGTTCCTGTCCGACCAACTCGCCGATCAGGCCCGCCAGCTGGCGGTAGGGCTCGTCGCGACCGCTGGACGAACGAAACACCAGCCCGATCCGTCGCCCCGGGCGCGGCGCGGCGAAATGCGCGAGCTCCACCCGGCTGCGCGCCGCCTCGACCGGCACGGCGGTCTGCGGAATCAGCGTCACCCCCAGCCCGCCGCTGACGCACTGGACCGCCGTCGCCAGCGAGGCGGCCCGGGTGGTGGCCAGCTCGGCGCGCACCCCGGCCGACTGGCAGACGTCCAGCGCCTGGTCGCGCAGGCAGTGCCCCTCGTCGAGCAACAGCAGCGGCAGGTCGGCCAGCGCCGCCGCCGTTACCCGGCGCCTGCCCGCCAGCGGATGACCCGGCGGAAGCGCGAGCACGAAGTCCTCCTCGTAGATCGGTATCGCGGTGACGCCCGGCGCGTCGGTGGGCACCGCGATCAGCGCCGCATCCACGGCGCCGTCGCGCAACATCGTCAGCAGGCGGTCGGTCTGGTCCTCGATGACCCGCAGGGTCAGCTCCGGCAGTTGCCCGCCGAGGCCGGCCAGCACGCTCGGCAGCACATAGGGCGCGACGGTCGGAATCAGGCCGAGCCGCATGCCGGCCCGCAGCGGGTCCGTCGTCCCGGCGGCCTCGGCGGTGAACGCGTCCACCGCCTCGATCACCGCCTGGGCGCGGGGCAGCAGCTGGGTGCCCTCCGCCGTGAGGAACACCCGCCGCGTCGACCGCTCGATCAGCGGCGTGCCCAGGCCCGCCTCCAGCGCGGCCAGCGACTGCGACAGCGTCGATTGGCTGACACCGAGAGTCGTTGCCGCGCTGCTGAAGTGGCGCCTCTCGGCGACGGCCACGAACGCCCGCAGGCCGGCAACGGTGGGCTGATAGCTCTTATCGGACATACCTATAACTCCAGTGGGATATATCACCTTTACTTCACCCAGCGTACGCGGCAACATGGGACACGAACACTAATCTTGATTGAATCCAGAAAAGGAGCGACATGCCTTTGCTGACCATCGGCGACCAGTTCCCCGCCTACGAGCTCACCGCCCTGATCGCCGGCGACCTGTCGAAGGTCAACGCCCAACAGCCCGGCGACTACTTCACCACGATCACCAACGAGGACCACCCGGGGAAGTGGCGCGTGGTGTTCTTCTGGCCCAAGGACTTCACCTTCGTGTGCCCGACCGAGATCGCCGCGTTCGGCAAGCTGAACGACGAGTTCGCCGACCGCGACGCGCAGGTCCTGGGCGTCTCGATCGACAGCGAGTTCGTGCACTTCAACTGGCGCGCGCAGCACGAGGACCTCAAGAACCTGCCCTTCCCGATGCTCTCCGACATCAAGCGTGAGCTGTCGCTGGCCACCGGCGTTCTCAACGCCGACGGCGTGGCCGACCGGGTCACGTTCCTGGTCGACCCCAACAACGAGATCCAATTCGTCTCGGCCACAGCCGGATCCGTGGGACGCAACGTCGAGGAGGTGCTCCGGGTGCTCGACGCCCTGCAGTCCGACGAGCTGTGCGCGTGCAACTGGCGCAAGGGCGACCCGACGCTGAACGCGGCCGAACTGCTCAAGGCCTCGGCATGAGCGTAGATAGCCTCAAAGACGCGCTGCCCGAGTACGCCAAGGACCTCAAGCTCAATCTCGGCTCGATCACGCGCAGCACCGAACTGAATGACGAACAGCTGTGGGGAACGCTGTTGGCCAGCGCCGCCGCGACGCGTAACACCCAGGTGCTGGCCGACATCGGCGCCGATGCGGCCGGCATCCTGTCCGCCGAGGCCTACAACGCGGCGCTGGGCGCCGCGTCGATCATGGGCATGAACAACGTGTTCTACCGTGGCCGGGGCTTCCTCGAGGGCAAGTACGACGACCTGCGCGCGGGTCTGCGGATGAACATCATCGGGAACCCGGGTGTGGACAAGGCGAACTTCGAGCTGTGGTGCTTCGCCGTGTCGTCGATCAACGGGTGCCCGGACTGCGTGGCCTCCCACGAGCACACGCTGCGCGAGGCGGGCGTGAGCCGGGAGACCATCCAGGAGGCGCTGAAGGCCGCGGCGATCGTGGCCGGGGTGGCCCAGGCGATCGTCGCCTCGCAGACGCTGGCGACGGTCGGCTGATAATAGCGTTGTGACGGTACCGGGCTGGGTCGAGCACGCCATCTGGTGGCAGGCCTATCCCCTGGGCTTCGTGGGCGCCTTCCCCACGTCAGGCGAGCCGCCGCGGCCGGGCGAACACCGGTTGCGGCGGCTCGTCGACTGGTTCGACCACGCCATCGAGCTGGGGGCGTCGGGCGTCGCGCTGGGACCCATCTTTGCCTCGCGCACACACGGTTACGACACCACCGACCACTACCGCATCGATCCCCGCCTCGGCGACGGCAGCGACTTCGATCACCTGGTCGACGAGGCGCACCGACGCGGACTGCGCGTCCTGCTCGACGGTGTGTTCAATCACGTGGGCACGGACTTCCCCCGATATCGCGACGCGACTCCCGGCTGGTTCAGCGGAGATACGTTCGAGGGGCACTCGGAGTTGATCACGCTCAACCACGCCAATCCCGAGGTCGCCGACTACGTGGTCGACGTGATGGAGCACTGGCTCGAACGAGGCGCCGACGGCTGGCGCCTGGACGCGGCATACGCCGTGCCGCAATCGTTCTGGGCGTCGACGTTGCCCCGGGTGCGCGCGCGCTTCTCGGACGCGTGGTTCGTCGGTGAGCTGATCCACGGCGACTACGCGGCGGCGGTGCGGTCGTCGACCTTCGACTCGGCGACCCAGTACGAGCTGTGGAAGGCGATCTGGAGCAGCCTCAACGACGGCAACTTCTTCGAACTGGACTGGGCGCTGCAACGGCACAACGAGTTCCTGTCCGTCTTCGCCCCGCTGACCTTCATCGGCAACCACGACGTCACGCGCATCGCCAGCCGGCTCGAGCGCCCGGAGCACGTGGCCATCGCGTTGGTGATCCTGATGACCATCGGCGGCGTGCCCAGCATCTACGCCGGCGACGAACTCGGGTTTCGCGGCGTCAAGGAGGAGCGGTACGGCGGCGACGACGCGGTCCGCCCCGAATTCGGCTCTCCCCCATTGGAATTGGATCCGTTCGTCGTCGAGGTGT
This sequence comes from Mycobacterium bohemicum DSM 44277, assembly GCF_001053185.1. Taxonomy (GTDB): domain Bacteria; phylum Actinomycetota; class Actinomycetes; order Mycobacteriales; family Mycobacteriaceae; genus Mycobacterium; species Mycobacterium bohemicum. The sequence goes on from NZ_CSTD01000001.1 coordinate 724,870, forward strand.
GGGAGCTGCACCGGTATCTGATCGGGCTGCGCCGCCGCCACCCGTGGTTGCATCGCGCCGCGACTGAGGCGGTGCGGGTGGAGAACCGGGGGTATGTCTACGAGACGCGCAGCGGGGACGACAGGCTGCTGGTCGCGCTCAACATCGACGACGAGCCGCTGCGCCTGAGCGCGTCGAAGCTGGGCGGCGCGCGCGTTGAGGTGATCGCCGGCTCCGGGGCTCCGCCGCCGCAGATGCTCGAGCGGGTCGACGTCGAGCCGCACGGCTGGCGGATTCTGCGGCCCGCGTAGCCGCCGCCCTCGCCCGGGCCTCCCGTGCCCGCGTTGTCACATCCGGCTCAGCAGCCCCTGGCGGAGGTGGCACCATTTTTGCCCGCCTCATAGCGACAAATGTGCTGCGGGACCTGGTTTGTCGCTATGAGGCGGGCACAACGTCGCACGCCCGGCCGAGGTGCTGGTGTGGCCAACGGGGCGCATGCCGCCGCAAAAGCAGCGCCGCCCTCACCCGCCCGTCAGCCGCGCCAGCGTCAGAGGGTCTTCCCCACCGTCGTAGTACTTGTCGAGCACCGCGACGAAGTCGCCGTTGTCGTCGGTGGCCCGGGCGAATAGCGTCATCGACGAGCGAAGCTTCAGATCGTCGGGTGAGCCGAAGATCTCACCGGCCGTGCGGCCCGCCACCGAATCGACCAGCCGGGCGCACTCGTGCAGCCGCGGCCCCAGCACACCGTGGCGCAGGTACGCGCCGGCCTCCTCCAGCGAGGAGATGCCGTAGCGCAACGCCATCGAGCTGCCGCCCAGGCCCCGCAGTTGCGGGAACACGAACCACATCCAGTGGCCGCGCTTGCGCCCGTCGCGCAGCTCCCGAACCACCTGGGGGTACACCGGGGCCTGCGCCTCCACGAAGCGCTCGAGGTCGAAGGGGTCGCTCGCCATGCGACTACGGTGACACACATGGCCGTCCGGCGACGAGTGCCCAAAGTGCGCGACCTCGCGCCGCTGATCCGGTTCAAACGCCCGCAGTTCGACGCGACGAGGCGCCGCCTGGACGCCGCGCTCACCATCGAGGACCTGCGGCGCCTCGCCAAACGGCGCACGCCCAGGGCGGCGTTCGACTACACCGACGGCGCGGCCGAGGACGAGCTGTCCCTCGGCCGCGCCCGACAAGCCTTCCGGGACATCGAGTTTCACCCGACGATCCTGCGCGACGTCTCCTGCGTGGCCACCGGGTGGGACGTGCTGGGGCGGCCCGTCGCGCTGCCCTTCGCGATCGCCCCGACCGGGTTCACCCGGTTGATGCACACCGAGGGCGAGATCGCCGGCGCCGCGGCCGCGGCGGCCGCCGGGATCCCGTTCTCGCTGTCCACGCTCGGGACCACCGCGGTGGAGGACCTGGTGGCCGCTGTTCCTCAGGGGCGCAAATGGTTTCAGCTGTACATGTGGCGCGACAGGGAACGCTCGATGGCGTTGGTGCAGCGCGCGGCCGACGCCGGCTTCGACACGCTGCTGGTCACCGTCGACGTTCCGGTCGCCGGCGCGCGGTTCCGGGACGTGCGCAACGGGATGTCGATCCCGCCCGCGCTGACCCTGCGAACGGTCCTCGACGCGCTGCCGCGGGCCCGCTGGTGGTTCGACCTGTTCACCACCGAGCCCTTGTCGTTCGCGTCGCTGGACCGGTGGTCGGGCACCGTCGGTGAGTACCTGAACACCATGTTCGACCCCACCGTCACCTTCGACGACCTCTCCTGGATCAAGGACCGCTGGCCCGGCAGGCTCGTCGTGAAGGGCATCCAGACGATCGAGGACGCCCGCGCCGTCGTCGACCGCGGCGTGGACGGGATCGTGTTGTCCAATCACGGTGGGCGCCAACTGGACCGGGCGCCGGTGCCGTTTCACCTGCTGCCGGCGGTCGCGCGCGACCTGGGCGAGCACACCGAGATCCTGCTGGACACCGGCATCATGTCGGGTGCCGACATCGTGGCGGCCGTCGCGCTGGGCGCGCGCTGCACGCTGGTCGGGCGGGCCTACCTCTACGGGCTGATGGCGGGCGGGGAGGCGGGCGTGCGGCGGGCCATCGAGATCCTGCAGACCGGCGTGGTCCGCACCATGGCGCTGCTGGGCGTCAGCAGCCTCGAGGAGCTGTCGCCCCAGCACGTCACCCAGTTGCAGCGGTTCGGTCCCCGCGCCTGACGGCTACCGGAGGCGGGCGACCTGCTCGGTGCGGTTGCGCACCAGGTCGTTGAAGGCCTGGCCGGGCCCGACGTGGTCGAAGAGTCGCGGCGGGTAGTGCGTGACGTACATGGTGCGGCGGCCGCCCGCGCCGGTGGGCCGCGGCGAGGCGTGCATGAGGTCCTGGATGTGTACCGTGACGTCGCCGGGGGCGGTGTCGATGCTCACCACCGGCGCGTCGCTCATCCGCTGTTCCCAGCGGTAGTGGATGGCCTGACCGTGGCTGCCGGGCAGGACCTGCAGGTGGCCGGTCGAGGCGTCCGAACCCGTCACTTGGATGCCGACGCTGACCGCCGGGCACATGATCGCGTGGCCGCCCATTCCGCAGTCCTGGTGCCACGGGATGTTCGACAGCCCGCTGGTGTTCCCCGGCGCCTTGAGCAGCACCGCGCTGCCTTCCATCCGGTCGGGGGCGGCGCGCAGTGCCGGGTCGATGAGGGTGCCCAGCCGGCGCACCCGGGCGTCGTTCTCCAGCGCGGCCAGCACCGGCGAGCGCACCGTCGCGTAGACCAGCCGGCACAGCACGCTGCCGCCGTCCTCGGTGGTCGCCCACCACGATTCGTCGTCGCCCGGGCGGGCCCGCTCGGCCAGCCGGTCGATCTCGCGGTTGGCCGCCCGCATCTCGTCGGCGGAGAACACCCCACGGACGTGGAGGTAACCCATGGTCCGCAGCTGGGCGGCCAGGTCGGCGTCGTCGGCATCGAGCGTGAACGCGGCGTGGGGGTCGCGCCCCCGCAGGTCGATTCGGCTCGGGTCGTAGGGCGGGATCCCCGCATGCAGGTAGCGCAGCACCGGGTCCCAGTCGGCCAGTTGCTCGAATCCGCCTCGCTCGAAGGACAACTCGTTGCTGAGCAGGAGGTTGATGGTGGTGCGGAACTGGCCGACCATGTCGTCCCAGGCCCGCCGCGACAGGCGCACCGCGGCGTCGCCGTCGGCCCGCGCCTCGGCGACGCGGATCGTCGGGCCGACGGCGGAATAGGTGACGGCGTCGTCGCCGACGAGGAACGTGATGGATCCGGTGGACGCCAGGCCTCCGGCCGCGGATTCGAGGATCTGCGGGTCCGGGGGCGGTGCGGGAGGCGACAGTGCCACGGTCCGATTATGCGCGCCGGCGGGCCCCGCGGGAACAAACCGGCAACCGGCTGGGTTAAGCCGAGCAGACTCAACTTATGGAGGATTGATGGCTGAAGCCAAGTCGGTTCCGGTGCTGTTTGTCACGGACACCGTCGTGCTGCCCGGGATGGTGGTGCCGATCGCGCTCGACGACGCCGCGCGGGCGGCGATCGACGCCGCGCAGGCCAGCGAATCGGGGCAGCTGCTGATCGCGCCCCGGCTGGACGACCGCTACCCCTCGCACGGCGTGATCGCGAAGATTCTGCAGGTCGGCCGCATCGCCGGCGGCGGCAGCGCCGCCGTCGTGCGCGGTGAGCGCCGGGCCCAGATCGGTGCGGGCGCGTCCGGCCCGGGTGCCGCGCTGTGGGTCGAGGTGACCGAGGTGGTCGAGCCCGAGGTGACCGACGAGGTCAAGGCGCTGACGGCCGAGTACCGCAAGCTGCTGCTGGCCATGCTGCAGCGGCGCGAGGCCTGGGAGATCGTCGACTACGTCAACCGCCTGACCGACCCGTCGGCGCTGGCCGACACGTCGGGCTACGCGTCGTACCTGTCCAGCGAGCAGAAGCGGCAACTGGTCGAGACCGTGGACGTGGCCGAGCGGCTGCGGGTGCTGATCGACTGGACCAGCAGCCACCTGGCCGAGGTCGAGGTCAACGACAAGATCGCGGAGGACGTCCGCGAGGGCATGGAGAAGACGCAGAAGGAGTTCCTGCTGCGCCAGCAGCTGGCCGCGATCCGCAAGGAGCTCGGCGAGGGCGAGCCCGACGGCTCCGATGATTACCGTGCCCGCGTCGAGGCCGCCGACCTGCCCGAGAAGGTGCGCGAGGCCGCGCTGCGCGAGGTCGGCAAGCTGGAGCGGGCCAGCGACCAGAGCCCGGAAAGCGGCTGGATCCGCACCTGGCTGGACACCGTCCTGGACCTGCCGTGGAACGTGCGCACCGAGGACTCGACCGACCTGAAGGCCGCGCGGGAGATCCTGGACGCCGACCACCACGGGCTGGACGACGTCAAGGACCGCATCGTCGAGTACCTGGCCGTGCGCACCCGCCGCGCCCAGCGCGGCCTGCAGGTGGTCGGCGGCCGCGGCTCCGGCGCGGTGATGGTGCTGGCCGGCCCGCCGGGCGTCGGCAAGACGTCGCTGGGTGAGAGCGTGGCGCGGGCGCTGGGCCGCAAGTTCGTGCGCGTCGCCCTGGGCGGCGTGCGCGACGAGGCCGAGATCCGCGGGCACCGGCGCACCTATGTGGGCGCGCTGCCCGGCCGGATCGTGCGCGCGATCGGCGAGGCGGGCACCATGAATCCCGTCGTGCTGCTGGACGAGATCGACAAGGTCGGCTCCGACTACCGGGGTGACCCGAGCGCGGCCCTGCTAGAGGTGCTCGACCCCGCGCAGAACCACACCTTCCGGGACCACTACCTGGATCTGGATCTGGACCTGTCGGACGTGGTGTTCCTGGCGACCGCGAACGTCATCGAGAACATCCCGTCGGCCCTGCTGGACCGCATGGAGCTGGTGGCCATCGACGGGTACACCGAGGACGACAAGGTCGCCATCGCCCGCGACTACCTGCTGCCCCGGCAGCGGGAGCGGGCGGCGCTGACCGCCGACGAGGTGGTCGTCACCGACGCCGCGCTGCGCAAGGTCGCGGCCGACTACACCCGCGAGCCGGGCGTCCGGCAGTTCGAGAGGTTGCTGGCCAAGGCGCTGCGCAAGGTCACGACGAAGCTCGCCGAGCACAGCGGGCCGGTCACCATCGACGAGCCCGACCTGGTCGGCTACCTGGGCCGGCCGCGGTTCACCCCCGAGTCGGCCGAACGCACGGCGGTGCCGGGCGTGGCCACCGGCCTGGCCGTCACGGGCCTGGGCGGTGACGTGCTCTACATCGAGGCCGGCGCCACCGACGGCGAGCCCGGCCTGCAGCTGACGGGTCAGCTGGGTGACGTGATGAAGGAGTCGGCGCAGATCGCGCTGTCCTACGTGCGCTCGCACGCTGACGCGCTCGGTGTCGACCCCACGGCGCTGGACCGCCGCATCCACGTCCACGTGCCCGCCGGCGCCGTCCCCAAGGACGGCCCGTCGGCCGGCGTCACCATGGTCACCGCGCTGGTGTCCATGGCGACCGGGCGCCAGGTCCGCTCCGACGTCGGCATGACCGGCGAGGTCACGCTGAACGGACGGGTGCTGCCGATCGGCGGCGTCAAGCAGAAGCTGCTGGCCGCCCAGCGGGCCGGGTTGTCGACGGTGTTCATCCCGGCGCGCAACGAGCCGGACCTGGATGACGTGCCCGCCGAGGTGCTCGACGCGCTGGACGTGCGGCCGATGACCGACGTCGCGGAGATCGTCGCCCAGGCCCTGGAGCCGGCGGCGCAGGCGGCGACCGTCGCGGCCTAACGGTGGCAGCCGCCCCCGAAAGGGGGCGGCTGTTTGCGTCGCGGCTGGCGTCAGCTACCGGCTGGGCGTTCAATGAATCGGTGAGCCTCAAACGTCAAGTGGTCCATCGCGTTCAACGGTTCCTGGTCAACCCGGTGGGCCGGAAAATGCCCGGCGTGATCCTGGAAACCACCGGGCGCAAGAGCGGCCGGCCGCGGCGCACGGCCGTCGGCGGCCGCGCGGTCAACGACACGTTCTGGATGGTGTCCGAACACGGCGAGCATTCCGACTACGTCCGCAACATCCAGGCAAATCCGGCCGTGCGCCTGCGCATCAACGGCCGGTGGCGCAGCGGGACCGCTCACCTGCTTCCCGACGACGACCCGCTGCAGCGGCTGGGCAACCTGCCCGCCCTCAACAGCGCCATCGTGCGCCTGATGGGCAGCGACCTGCTGACCATCAGGGTCGACCTGGACTGACTTTCGCATCGACATGGCCTACGACGAAGACCTGGCCAACGCCATCCGCGAAATGCTCAGCGCCGAGAGCGGCGTCGAGGAAAAGCGCATGTTCGGCGGCCTGGCGTTCCTGGTCAACGGCAACATGTCCGTGGCCGTCAGTGGGCAGGGTGGCCTGCTGGTCCGCGTGCCGCCGGAAGACTCCGACCAGCTCGTGCGGCGCGCCCACGTCAGCGTCATGGTGATGGCGGGCAGGGAAACCCGCGGCTGGGTCCGCGTCGGCGCCGCCGGGGTGCGGACCAGGCGACAGCTGCAGGGCTGGGTCACCCGGGGCGTCGGCTACGCGCGCGGCCTGCCGCCCAAGCGGGTGTTTTCGCGGGTGCCGGGCGGGTAGCCGTTCCCCATGCCCTACTTCGACGACCGCGCCACCGCGGCGGCAAAGCAATTGGGTCTTTTGAGCGCGCCGTGACGATCCGGATCGGCACCTCGGGGTGGTCCTACAACCATTGGGCCGACGTGCTGTACCCCCCGCGGATGGCGCCGGCGCGCCGGTTGGAGCGCTACGCCGAGGTGTTCGACACCGTCGAGCTGAACGCGAGTTTCTACCGCTGGCCCAAGGATTCGACCTTCGCCGGGTGGCGCGAACGGCTGCCGCCCGGCTTCACCATGTCGGTCAAGGCGCACCGGGGGCTGACCCACTACCGACGGCTGGCCTCCCCCGAGCCGTGGATCGAGCGGTTCGAACGCTGTTGGCAGCTGCTGGGCGATCGGCACGGCGTGCTGCTGGTGCAACTGCACCCCGAGCAGCAGCGCGATGACGCCCGCCTGGAGGGGTTCCTGCGCGCCGTGCCCGACCCGATCCGGGTGGCCATGGAGCTGCGGCACCCGTCGTGGAACGACCCCTCGGTGTTCGCGCTGCTCGAAAAATGGCGCGCCGCCTACGTCGTGATGAGCGGCGCGGGCCTGCCGTGCGTCCCGCGGGCCACCACCGACTTCGTCTACATCCGCATGCACGGCCCCGACCCCGCGGCGATGTATGCGGGTTCCTATCCCGACGACGAGCTGCGGGAGTGGGCGCGCCGGATCGCCGGCTGGGACGGCGACGGCAAGGACGTGTGGATGTACTTCAACAACGACCTGGGCGGCCACGCCGTCCGCAACGCGCTCACGCTGCGCGGGCTCCTGGGCCAATCCGGAGCGGCGCCGGTCTAGTCGCCGGCGTGGGCGGGAGCCCACGCGCCGTCGATCAGGTCGGGCGGGCGCTGCGCCTGCAGCCGCTCCCGTTCGGCGCGGCGCCTCTTGACCCGCAGCCGGGCGTCCGCCGGCGGCGTGACGAGCTCGTCGCAGGTGAGGTAGTACACGTCGTCCCCGGCGTCGATCAGATCCGCCGTCACGTAACGAGAACCCAACTCCCGCAAGGTCATTCGTAGCTCGTGGGTGAACCGCAGGGTGGTATCGTGCGCGAGCTCGCGCCAGTGCTGGGCGCCGCCGACCGGCGCCGGCGATGCGGATGGCCGCCGACCGGTGCAGCTCGTCGCGCTCGGCCAGCGCAAAGGTGTCGTGCGCGTCGGTGCCCGCCTGCGGAAACACCCAGCGCTCGGCGGGCACGTTCAGCTCCCTCGCCCGCTCGACCGACGTGAGGACCAGCGCCGCGCCCTGGTCGACCATGTTGTTGGAGTTCATCAGCTTGGTGTAGGGCCAGCTGATCATCCGGTTCTGCGGACCCGGCCGGCAGATCTCCTCGGCGGTGACGGGTTTGCGGATCCAGGCGTGCGGGTTGTTGACCGCCACCGCGTTGAAGCGGGCCCACAGTTCGCCGACGCGCTTGCGGTGATCGTCGATCGACTCGCCGGTGGCGATCCGCAGCGCCTGCTCGAACAGCGGATAGACGTAGGCGGGCCGGTCCAGCCCGATGCGGATCTCCGCCTCGCCGGCCATCGGCACGTCCTCGCCGCTGACCTCGGCGGCCGGAACGGATTTGTCCTGCGTCGTCCATACCAGTTTGCCGCCCTTGGCGCGCAATCCCCTTCGCGTGCGCCAGGTTTCGGCCCCGGCCAGCAACACCACACCCGCCCGGCCGCGCTGGATGTCCAGGCAGGCGCGGTTGATCAGCGACTGCGGCACGTTGCCGCCGATGGGGCTGTAGAGCGTGGTGAAGTCGGTGGCGCCGATGCGCTGGCCCAGCAGCAACCCCGGGTCGCGATAGCGGGCCGACAAGACGTTCACCACGCGAATGGAGTCCACGGCCGCGACGACCCGGCCGTCGGCGGCCAGCCGGGCCGCGTCGGCCATCAGGTCGATCGGTTCGACGGACCTCTTTTCGGGGTCGATCTCGTCGCGGTGGTTGACCTGGCCGTAGCCGATCAGCACCGGTGTCCTGGGGTCGACGGTCATGGAACGAATTTAGCGTGGCTATGAATATGGGCGGTTTGCGGCCGTCGAATGTGAAGCTGGCTTCACGCTCGCGCACGAATGTGAAGCCAGCTTCACGCTCGGCCGGGAAGCGTACGGCTAGGCCGTCCCGAACAGCACCCGCTCGCCGATCAGCCGGTCGGTCTCCTGGGCGCTCATGCCGAGCAGGGTCCGGCAGATCTCCCGGGTGTCCTGCCCGGGTTGCGGCGCCGGGCGTTGCGGCGCGGGCGGAATGTGCAGGAACGGCGCGGGGCCCGTCTCGGCCGGGAGCGGACGCTCGATGAGCGGATGTGTCATGTCGCTGAACACTTTTCGCAAAGCCAGCTGGGGATCTTCCAGGACGTCGGGCGGGCGGTTCATCGGCCCAGCCGGCACCCCGGCTGACTGCAGGAGCTCGCTGGCCCGCAGCGGGGTGCGCTGCCGGGTCCAGGCCGACATCAACTCCACCAATTCCCCCCGGTTGGCCACCCGCGCCTCGCCGGTGGCGAAGCGCGGGTCCTCGGCCCATTCGGCATGGTCGAAAACCGATGCGGCACTGAACCATTCGTCGTCGGTCGGAATCGAGATGACGCACCACTCGTCGTCGCCCGCGCAGGGGCAGACCGCGTGCAGCCCGGTGTCGTCGCGGAGCCGGGCAAGCCCTGCGGCCACGGCGGCCCGGGTCACGTAGAGGGTGTCGAGCTGGTTGACGACGGCCTCGGCCTGCGAGACGTGGACGCGGGCCCCGCGGCCGGTGCGGTCGCGGTGGATCAGCGCGGCCAGCGCCGCGATGGCGACGATCCGCCCGACCACGTGGTCGGGGAAGATCGTCGTCGCGTCGTAGAAGGCGTGCCGCGGCTGGTCGGCCTCGCTGTCCGGGTCGTCGGGGTCCTCGGTGGTCCACAGCCGGGTGACGCCGGTGGCGGCCCGCACCAACGGGCCGTATCCCAGCCGGGTGCTCCACGGCCCCGTGTCGCCGTACGCGCTGCTCTCGGCGATCACCAGCCGCGGGTTGACCGCGCGCAGTTGGTCCGGGGAAAGCCCCAGTGCCGCAAGGGTTCCCGGCTTGAAGTTGGCGAACACCGCGTCGGACTTGGCGACGAGCCTGCCGAAGATCTCCTTGCCCTCGGCGACACGCAGGTCCACGCCGAACGCGAGCTGGTTGCGGTGGGTCCACGCGAACGACTCGCTCATGGCCTCGCCGGCGCGGGCCTGCCGCAGGCCGTCGGGGTAGTCGGCGCTTTCGACCTTGATCACCTCGGCGCCCAGGTCTCCGAACAGCCGCCCGAGCTCGCCGCCGGCCACGATGATGCCCAGGTCGAGAATCCGCAGACCCGCAAACGGGTAGTCCCCGACCCGGGCCGACGGGGCACCCACCAGCGCGGGATTCCCGCGCCAGGACGGCGCGTCGTCCCCGAGGCCGGGTGCCGGCGCCCGAAAACCCGAGCGCTCGCCGTCGACGACGAAATACCCGGTGGGCACGCGGGCGCGCACGCCCGGCACCAGTTCGGCCTCGGTGATGGCGCCCACCGCCTGGAAATGGTCGGAGCCCAGGATCTGCGACGGGGTGAGCACCGCGGCGATCGGGACGCCGTGCCGCTGGCCCTCGGCCACCAAGTCCTTCATGGCCTGGCCGGCGAACAGCGCCCCGACCAGCACGCTGATCTGCGGCCAGGCCGCGAAGCGGGCGCCGATCGCGTCGTATTGCGGGTCCTGGAACTCCTCCGGCTCGCCGAGCCAGCGCCGAAGCCCGCGCCACTGCCGCGGGGCCATGATGCACAGCCGGACGTAGCCGTCGCTGCAGGGATAGATCGGGTACGCGTCCTGGTTCCTGGGCCGCCCGCGCCAGCGCCCCGCGCGGCGGACGCCCGCGGCGGCCTGCCCGTGCGCCCCGAACGCCGGGTCGAGCGCCATCACCACGGCGTCGAACCGGGAGAAGTCGATGTAATCCCCGGTGCCGCAACGCAACCGGTTGTAGTAGGCGACCAGCACCGCCCACGCCGCCTGCACGGCGGCCGTCGCCGAGGCGATGCCGTTCGGGGGCAGCACCGGAGTGCCGGTCGCGGGGCCCGAGCGCGACAGCGCGCCGCCCATCGCGTACAGCACCGCGTCGGTGGCGCGCCACGGCGCGCGCGGGCCGGTCGCCCCGAAGTCGGTGACCGACAGCACCACCAGGTGCGGGTAGCGGGCGGCCAGTTCGGCGGGCGGTGTCCCGAAGAGCTCCGCCAGCCCGTCGTCGACCACGATGTCGGCCTCCGCGGCCAGGTCGAGGAACCGGCCGCAGTCCTCCTCCTCGCGGGGGTCCAGCACGGCACCGCTCTTGTTGGCGTTGTGCACCGCGAACGGGATGCTGGCCCCGGCCAGCGTGGGCGGCGCGTCGCGTCCGGGGCTGCCGCCCGGTGGTTCCAGCTTGAGCACGTCGGCGCCCAGATCGGCGAACAGGCGCGTCACCGCGTCGGCCGCACCGCTCGACAAGTCCAGGACGCGCACCGCGTCGAGCAACCCGTCAGACATCTGCACACCGTACCCGGCCGGTTCGGGGCAAACCGCCACGACTAGGGTGACGGCCAAATGTACAGCCGCTCAAGTGCGTTCGGCCGCAGCTTCGAGCGGTTACCCGCGGAGATGGAGGCACCCGGCCCGTGAGCGCGCACCTGAGCTACCTCGAGGCCGTGGTCGTCGGCGCGTTTCAGGGCGTCACCGAACTGTTCCCCGTGTCCAGCCTCGGGCACTCGGTCCTGGTGCCGGCGCTGGTCGGCGGCCAGTGGGCGCGGGACCTCGACGTCTCCGCGCCGAAATCGCCGTACCTGGCGTTCCTCGTCGGCCTGCACGTCGCGACCGCGGCCGCCCTGCTGGTGTTCTTCTGGCGCGATTGGCTGCGCGTCCTGGCCGGCCTGGGTTCGTCGTTGCGGCACCGCCGGGTCCGCACGCCCGACGAGCGGCTCGCCTGGTTGCTGATCGCCGCCACCATTCCGGTCGGGCTGGCCGGGCTGGCGCTCGAGCAACTGTTCCGCACCACGCTCGGCAAGCCGGTCCCGGCCGCGGCGTTCCTTCTCCTCAACGGCGTCGTCCTCTACGCCGGCGAGGTGTTGCGGCGCCGCGTCGCGCCGCACGACGCCCCGGCGCGCGGGGAGCACCCCGATCACACGGGCGAGGCCATCGACGAACGCCTGGCGGAGTTGCCGCTCGGCCGCGGCGTGCTGATCGGGTCCGCCCAGATCCTCGCCCTGCTGCCCGGGATCAGCCGCTCGGGCATCACGATCGTGGCCGGGCTGTGGCGCGGCCTGTCCCACGAGGACGCCGCCCGCTTCTCGTTCCTGCTGGCGACGCCGATCATCCTGGCCGCCGGTCTGTACAAGATCCCCGAACTGTTCGGGCCGCTGGGGGCCGGCATCGGAGGTCAGGTTCTGGCGGGCGGTGTGGCCTCGTTCGTCAGCGCGTACCTGGCAGTGCGGTATCTGACGCGCTACTTCCAGACCCGCACCCTGACGCCCTTCGCCGTCTACTGCGCGCTGGCCGGGGCGGGCAGCCTGGCGTGGCTGACGCTGCACTGATCGTCGCCGGAAGCCCGGCACTTCGGCCGCTACTATCGAGGGATGGTCGCCGATGAAACACACGCGGGTCCGGATAAGGACCGGGACGCCGAAACACCGCGGCCCACAAGTGATTCCGCGCCCGCTGCCCGGCAAGAGTCGGTGTGGGACTACCCGCGGCCCCCGCGCCTGGAGCCCTTCAGCGGCCCGATCACCGTCGAATTGGGCGGCGAAGTCGTCGCGGCGACCCGCGAGGCGTGGCGGGTGCTCGAGACCAGCCACCCGCCGACCTACTACCTGCCCCGTGGGGCGTTCGTCCCCGGCGCGCTGCGCGCGGCGTCCGGGCAGTCCTGGTGCGAGTGGAAGGGCCAGGCGAGCTACTTCGACCTGGTCGCCGGCGACGTCGTCGCCGCAAAGGCCGCCTGGACCTACCCCAACCCGACGCCGGGGTTCGCGCCGCTCGCCGGCGCGGTGGCGGTGATGGCGGCCAAGGTCGACCGCTGCACCGTCAACGGCGAAACCGTCGTCCCGCAACCCGGGGGCTTCTACGGCGGCTGGATCACCAGCTGGGTGACCGGTCCGTTCAAAGGCGTTCCCGGATCGGCGGGGTGGTGACCGCCGGGGGCACGAGGCCATGACGGACGACGTCGACGTGCTGGTCATCGGCGCGGGACTCGCCGGCCTGCGCTGCGCGGGCGTGCTGGCGGACGCGGGCCGCGACGTGCGGGTGTGGGAGGCCGGCGACGACGTGGGCGGCCGAATCCGCACCGACGTGATCGACGGGTTCCTCTGCGACCGCGGCTTCCAGGTACTCAACCCGGCCTACCCCGAACTCTCCCGCGCCGCCGACGTCGGGGCGCTGCGGCTGCAGCCGTTCACCGCCGGGGT
>NZ_CSTD01000001.1:738332-1876212 GCF_001053185.1 Mycobacterium bohemicum DSM 44277
CCCGCGATCCGGGTGAGCGGGTCCCACGCCATCTCGACGAGCGGGCCGGGCTCCCGCTTGGCGGTGGACGGCTCGGGGACAATAGTTGTCATTGCGATTTTCCCGTCTGAAGTGACTTCTCAAAGCGCCCGACCCGGTAGGTGACCTACCGCGTCCGGGCGCGCTGAAATCCGGCGGCCACGACGGCCCCTTGCGGGAGAGCCTGGACCGCTGCGGTGTCCGCGGGGAACTGCGCCGCGTGGTCGACCGGTTTCTCGCCGGTGTCCTGCTCGACGACACCGGGTCCACCTCGAACGCGTTCAGCCTCTTGCTGGCCCGCATGTTCTTCCTCGCGGCGCCCGGCCTGCCCGCCGAGGGTATGCGGGGCGCTGCCGCGCCAGCTCGCCGCGGCACTGGATGGCCGAATCGCGCTGAGCCACAAGGCAACTCGCATCGAACTTGACGGCCGCCGCTGGCGGGTCAGCGGGCCCGGCGCCGCCGTCGTCGCCTCGCACGTCGTGGTGGCCGCCGATCCGGTCGCCGCGGCCGCGCTGACCGGACAACCGGCGCCACCGACGCACGCGGTGGTCACCGACTGGTGGGCCGCCGACGAGCCGCCGTCGACCCTGCCCATCCTGTGGGTCGACGCCCGGCCCGGCCCGCCGGGTCCGGTGCTGAACACCGCCGTCATCAGCGCCGCCGCCCCCACCTACGCCCCACCCGGACGCCACCTGATCAGCGCGTCGGCGCTGCCGGCCCCCGACGGGACGCCGCCGGCGGAGGAAGTGACCCGGCGGCACGCCGCCGACATCCTCGGTGCCGACGGCCGGCGGTGGGAGTTGTTGGCACGCCACGTCATTCGGCACGCCCTGCCGGCCCAGCCGCCCCCGTTGCGCGTCCGGCGCCCGGTCCGGCTGCGCGACGGCCTGTGGTGGTGCGGCGACCACCGCGACACCGCCTCCATTCAGGGGGCGCTGGTCAGCGGGCGGCGCACCGCGGAAGGGGTGCTGCGCTCGGCGCGCTAGCCGCCTACAGTTGACACCCGTCAACTCGAGAGGGGACCGCAATGGCAGACAGCGCACTGGGCGGCAAAGTCCGCGACAAGGTCGTCGTCATCACCGGCGGCGCGCGCGGGATCGGGCTGGCGACCGCGACCGCCCTGCACAACCTGGGGGCCAAGGTCGCGATCGGCGACGTCGACGAGGTGCGGGTCAAGGAGACCGGCACGTCGCTGGGCCTCGACCTCTACGGCAGGTTGGACGTGACCGACCGGCAGTCGTTCTCGGAGTTTCTCGACGAGGTCGAGCGCCAGCTCGGCCCGATCGACGTCCTGGTCAACAACGCCGGCATCATGCCGCTCGGCCGTGTGGTCGACGAACCGGACGAGGTCACCCGGCGCATCCTGGACATCAACGTCTTCGGCGTGATCCTGGGCAGCAAGCTGGCGGCCCAGCGGATGATCCCCCGCGGGCGGGGGCACGTCATCAACGTCGCCTCGCTGGCCGGCGAGACCTATATCCCCGGCGCGGCCAGCTATTGCGCGAGCAAGCATGCGGTGGTCGGCTTCACCGACACGGCCAGGCTCGAATACCGCACCACCGGCGTGAAGTTTTCCGCGGTGCTGCCGACGTTCGTCAACACCGAGCTCATCGCGGGCACCTCCGGGGTGAAGGGGTTCAAGAACGCCGAGCCGAACGACATCGCCGACGCGATCGTGCGCCTGGTGGCCAAGCCCGTTCCGCGGGTGCGGGTCACCAGGGCGATGGGCGCGTTGGTCGCGTCGGCGAAGTTCATGCCGCGGTCGGTGGCCGAGAGCGTCAACCGGATGCTCGGCGGCGAGCGGTTCTTCGCCGACGACGTCGACCTCGAGAAGCGCAAGGCCTACGAGGCGCGCGCCCGCGGCCAGGAATGAGCTGAGCGTGGGCCGGCCCGTTGTCCAACACTCGCCGTTCACCGGCGCTGTGGACAATGGGCCGCGTGACCTCGCCGACGACTGAACCCCCGACCCTGAGCGACGACGAACTCGACCTGATCGACGCCTACTGGCGCGCGGCCAACTACCTTTCGGTCGGGCAGATCTACCTGCTGGACAACCCGTTGCTGAGCGAGCCGCTGACGGCCGAACACGTCAAACCGCGGCTGTTGGGGCACTGGGGCACCACGCCCGGGCTCAACCTGATCTATGTCCACCTGAACCGGATCATCCGCAACCGCGACGCCAACGTCATCTTCGTCACCGGTCCCGGCCACGGCGGTCCCGCGCTGGTGGCCAACGCCTACCTCGAGGGCACCTACAGCGAGGTGTACACCGGCATCGAAGAGGACGCCGAAGGACTGCGAAAGCTGTTCCGGCAGTTCTCTTTTCCCGGCGGCATCCCCAGCCACGTGGCGGCGCAGACGCCGGGATCCATCCACGAGGGCGGCGAGCTCGGCTACGCCCTGGTGCACGCCTACGGCGCCGCCTTCGACAACCCGGACCTGGTGGTGGCCTGCGTGGTCGGCGACGGCGAGGCCGAGACGGGTCCCCTGGCCGCCGGCTGGCATTCCAACAAGTTCCTCAACCCCGTGACCGACGGGGCGGTGCTGCCGATCCTGGCGCTCAACGGCTACAAGATCGCCAACCCGACGGTCCTGGCCCGCATCCCGCACCCCGAACTCGAGGCGCTGCTGCGCGGCTACGGCTACCGCCCGATCACCGTCGCCGGTGACGACCCGGCCGACGTGCACCGGCAGCTCGCCGCCGCGCTCGACGACGCCTTCGACGACATCGCCGCCATCCAGGACGCCGCCCGGCGGGGCACCCGGACCGAGCGGCCGGTGTGGCCGATGCTCGTGCTGCGCACCCCCAAGGGCTGGACCGGGCCGAAGGTGGTCGACGGCAAGAAGGTCGAGGGCACCTGGCGCGCGCACCAGGTCCCGCTGGCCGAGACCCACGACAACGCCGAGCACCGCGCGCAGCTCGAGGAGTGGCTGCGCAGCTACCGGCCCGAGGAGCTTTTCGACGCGTGCGGCAGCCTGCGGCCCGAGCTGCTGCTGCACGACCTCGACCTGCCCGACTTCCGCGACTATGCCGTGCCGGTGTCGCGTCCCGCCGTCGAGACGCACGAGGCCACCCGCCTGCTGGGCACCTTCCTGCGGGACGTGATCGCGCGCAACTCCGACCGGTTCCGGCTCATGGGTCCCGACGAGACCGCGTCCAACCGGCTGGACGCCGTCTATGGCGCGACCGACAAGGCGTGGATGTCCGAGATCGGGCCCGACGACGAGCACCTCGCGCCCGACGGCCGCGTGATGGAGGTGCTGTCGGAGCACCTGTGCCAGGGCTGGCTGGAGGGCTACCTGCTGACGGGCCGGCACGGGCTGTTCAACTGCTACGAGGCCTTCGTGCACATCGTCGACTCGATGTTCAACCAGCACGCGAAATGGCTTGCCACCAGCCGTGATCTGCCGTGGCGACGGCCGATCGCCTCGCTGAATTACCTGCTGAGCTCCCACGTGTGGCGACAGGACCACAACGGCGCGTCGCACCAGGACCCCGGCTTCATCGACCTGGTGGCCAACAAGCGGGCCGAGATCACCCGGGTGTACCTGCCGCCGGACGGCAACACCCTGCTCTCGGTGGCCGACCACTGCCTGCGCAGCCGCCACTACATCAACGTCATCGTCGCCGGCAAGCAGCCCGCCCTGGCCTACCTCGACATGGACCAGGCCGTCGCGCACTGCGCGCGCGGCCTGGGCATCTGGCAGTGGGCGAGCACCGCTGCCGGCGAGCCCGACGTGGTCCTGGCCTGTGCCGGGGACATCCCGACGCTGGAGACCCTCGCCGCCGCCGACATCCTGCGCCGCGAACTGCCCGGCCTGGCCGTCCGCGTGGTCAACGTCGTCGACCTCATGCGGCTGCAGCCGGAATCCGAGCATCCGCACGGGCTCCCCGATCGCGAGTTCGACGCGCTGTTCACCCGCGACAAGCCGGTGATCTTCGCCTACCACGGCTACCCGTGGCTGATCCATCGGCTGACCTATCGCCGCACCAACCACGCCCGCCTCCACGTGCGCGGCTTCAAGGAGCGCGGCACCACGACGACGCCGTTCGACATGGTGATGCTCAACGACCTGGACCGCTTCCACCTGGTCATGGACGTCATCGACCGGGTCGACGGGCTGGCCGGCCGTGCCGCGATGCTGCGCCAGCGGATGATGGACGCCCGCCTGGCCGCCCGCGCCTACACCCGCGAACACGGCGAGGACGACCCGAGCATCTCCCATTGGACCTGGGAGTCGAGCGAGCGGAGCGAGCGTAGCGAGTGACGGGAGCGAGACGACCCATTGGATCTGGGATCCGGAGTTCTCCGGCGACCCGGTGCGTGGCTGACGACCGTTCCAGCCCAATTTTTGCTGTGAGTTGGCTCACCAAGCTCTACCGTTACAGCTGACGGACGTCGGACGGCGGGGTCAAGGCAGGGGTCCCGGGGCATGGGATGGGTGATGAGTCGGCGATGAGCGACACCACGATGGGGTCGCGTACCGGGGCCATGTTCGGGCATTATCGGCTGCTGCGGCTGCTCGGCCCGGGTGGATTCGGCGAGGTGTATGAGGCCGAGGACACCTCGCTGCACCGCCTCGTGGCGCTGAAACTGATTGCCGCGCCGTACTCGCACGATCCGGTGTTCCGCGAGCGGCTCTTTCGCGAGGCCCAACACGCGGCGCGGTTGCATGACCCCCACGTGGTGCCGATCCACGGGTGCGGGGAAATCGACGGGCAGCTCTACATCGACATGCGGCTGATCAAGGGCATCACCCTGCACACCCTGCTGGCGCACGAAGGGCCGCTGGACCCGCCGCGGGCGGTGGCGATCGTGCGCCAAATCGCCTCGGCGCTGGATGCCGCTCATGACAATCAGGTGGTCCACCGCGACGTCAAACCCGCCAACATCCTGATCACCCGCGACGACTTCGCGTGCCTGGTGGATTTCGGCCTGGCCAACGCCGCGGGCGAGGCGAAGCTGACCAGTGTCGGCGCCGCCATCGGCACGTTCGCCTACATGGCCCCGGAGCGGTTCAGCAACGCCGACGTGACCTTCCGGTCCGACATCTACGCGCTGGCGTGCGTGCTGTATCAATGTCTGACCGGCTCCACGCCGTATCCCGCGGACGATATGCCGGCGTTGGTCGCCGCGCACCTCAGCGCGCCGATCCCGCGCCCCAGCGAACACCGGCGCGACCTGCCGGCCGGCCTCGACGACGTCATCATGCGAGGCATGGCCAAAGATCCCGCGCAGCGCTATGCCAGCGCCGGAGATCTGGCCCTGGCCGCCGGCCACGCCCTGACGGGCCCCGACCAAGACCGCCTCGAAACGGTCCTCGTCCACACCCGAGCCGCCACATCCCCCGGCCGATCGAGCCCTGTCGACGAGCCCACGTGGGACCCCGCGATGATGGCAACGCCGACGCGATCGGTCCATGCCGAGACGATGCCGGACAGACAACAGGCCAAGCCGTCGAGGGCTCGACGGATGGGCCGGGCGATCAGGTTGAGCAGCGGCAGGCGGCGGCTGGCGATCGCGGCCGGCGCCGCCACCGCCGCCCCCGCCTCCGGTAGCCAAGCCGGCCCAGGCGGTGCTGGCGGACGGCGTCTCCGATCCCCGGGGTGTCGCGGTGGACAGCAACGGCACCGTCTACGTCGCCGAGAGCGGCAACGACAAGGTGGTGGCGTTGGTTCCGGGATCGACCCCGACGGCGCTGCGGTTCACCGGCGCGCGCGACACGTTGGGGATGGCCGTGGACAGCAAAGGCACCCCCTACGTCACGGACACCGTCAACAACCAGGTGTTGGCGCTGCCCGCGGGATCCACCGTTCCGACGGTGCTGCCGTTTGCCGGCCTGGACTATCCATCCGGTGTCGCGGTGGACACCAACGACACCGTCTACGTCACCGACACGGGTAACCACCGGGTGCTGGCATTACGAGCGGGATCCGCAACCCAGAGGGCGTTACCGCTCACCGGAATGCCCGATACAAGCGGAGTGGCGGTGGACGGCCAAGGCACCGTCTACGTCACCGACACGCGCAACAATCAGGTGCTGGCGCTGCCCGCGGGAGCTACCACCCCGACGGTGCTGCCGTTCGCCGGGCTGCGGTATCCGACGGGTGTGGCCGTCGACAGCAAAGGCACCGTCTACGTCACCGACTCGAACAACCACCAGGTGCTGGCGCTGTCCGCGGGGTCCACCACCCCGACGGTGCTGCCCTTCACCGGCCTGAAGAGCCCCTGGGGCGTGGCCGTGGACGGTAAAGGCACCGTCTACGTCACCGACTCACAGAACAACCGGGTGGTGACGCTGCCGGCGCCGTAGCCAGCTGACCCGTCTGACCGGCGAGCGCTCAGTTCCGCCGGACCCGCACCGGCACCGACGTCGGGCCCTGCAACGACGGCGTCGTTCCCCACCGCACGGACCCGGCCAATTCCAGGCCGTCGACCTCGTCGAGCAGGTGGTCGACGGCCGTGATGGTCTCGAGTCGCGCGAGGTGTGCGCCCAGGCAGAAGTGCAGGCCGTGGCCGAAGGCCAGGTGCCCGGTGGTGTCGCGATGGATGTCGAACCGGTTGGGGTCGGCGAACTTGGCCGGGTCGCGGTTGGCCGATGCGTAGAACAGCACCGTCTTCGCGCCCTTGGGGATCACCGTGTCGCCGATCCGATACGGGGCCATCGCCGATCTCGTCACCCACTGGACCGGGGAGCCCCAGCGCGCGGTTTCCTCCACCGCGGCGGGCAGCAGACTGCGGTCGGCCTTGAGTTCGGCGAACAGCTCGCGGTCCTGCGCCAGGCGCACCAGCAGCATCCCCAACAGGTTGGTCGTGGTCTCGTTGCCGGCGACAAGCAGGATCAGGGCGTAATTGAACGCCTCGTCGGCGGTGAGCTCCCCCGCCACGGTCGCCGCGTGCAGCCTGCTCAGCAGGTCGTCGCCCGGTTCGACCGCGCGGCAACGCATTTCGGCGTCGATGAAGCTGCGCATCTGCACGTAGGACTGAGCGACCGACCCGACCAACCGGGCGACCTCCGGAATCGACCGCGGGGTGAATGCTTGCGCGAACTTGTCCGAAATCGTCCGAAACGCCTGCCAGTGAGCCCGTGGAACGCCGAGGATCGACGCGATCACGTTGATCGGCATCGGGACCGTCAGCGCGGCCACCAGGTCCACCACCCCGCCGGCGGTCAGCTTGGCGATCGACTCCGCGGCCAGGTCGCGGATGTCGTCCGTCCACGTCTGCACCGCCCGTTTGCTGAACATGGGCGCCGTGATGTGGCGCAGCCGGGTGTGTTCGGGCGGGTCGGCGGTCAGCACGACGCTGGACACGAACGAGCGCAGCATCACACCGTCCTTCGACGAGAACACGGCGTTGTTGCGCACCGCGGCGTGCACGTCGTCGTGGCGCCCGATCATCCAGACACCGAGCCGCTCGTTGACCACCACCGGGTGCTCGCGGATTCGGTCGAATTCGGGGTACGGGTCGGCGATGCTCTGCGGAAGCGTGGGGTCGAACGTCGTGCGCGGCACCGATGCCGCCGTCGAGCGCGGCCGCGGCCGGCGCAGGTCGCGGTAGGCGCCGGTCGCGATCGGCCGCCAAATGTCGGCCACGGAACTGCGGGCCGCGGACGCGATGGCCCTTGGTGGCGGCCTGAGGAGATCAGTCGGCATGCCTGTGACGGTAGGGCCGCCGGGCGGCCCCGAGAATGACCGAACCGGACAGATACTTGATAGTTTCGGACACGTGCCCGCCGTCGCGCCGAACTGGGACATCGCGCGCTCCCCGGCGCCCAGCCGGTACATCCTGGAAACCGCGCGGGGGCGCGGAGTCGACGACGCGACCTGCCTGGCCGGATCGGGGTTGACACCACAGCAGTTGGCCGATCCCGCGACCGAGGTGCGCGCAGCCCAGGAGCTCACCATCATCCGCAACGTGATCGGGCGGCTCGGCGACCAGCCCGGCCTGGGCATCGAGACCGGCGCGCAGTACACCTTCGCCGACACCGGCATCCTGGGCTACGCCCTGTTGTCCAGCCCCACCGTGCGCGACGCGATCGACGTCGCCTGCCGCTATGCCGCGCTCACCACCACGTATCTGAACGTCGCCGCCCCGGAGGTCACCAACAACGAAGCGGTCATCGCGTTCGACGACGCCCAGGTCCCCCCGGATGTCCGCCGGTTTCTGCTCGAGCGCGACTTCGCGATCTTCCTGCGGCTGCTGCCGTCGCTCATGGGCGGCATCGAGGTGCCGACGACGCTTCGGCTGGAGGTCGCGGACCTGCAGCTGCCGGCCAGTCTGGTGGAGATGGACAATTTCACCGTCGTCGTCGAGAACACCGCGCGCAACGCGCTCATCGTCCCGGTGGCCCTCGTCACCGCGCCCATGCCCGCGGCCGACCCGCAGACCGCGGCGATCTGCATCCGCCAGTGCGAGGAGCTGCTGAACCGGCGGCGCACCCGCCGTGGCATTTCGGCGTCGATCCGGATGCGGATGATCCAGGACTCGACCCAGATTCCCTCGATGGCCACCGTCGCCAGGGAACTCTGCATCACCGAGCGCACGCTGCACCGTCGGCTGGCGGCCGAGGGAACCAGCTACCGCGCGCTGCTCGACGAGGTCCGGGCCACGCTGGCCGCCGAACTGCTGAACTCGGGTCTCGGCGTGGAGGAGACGGCGCGCCGGTTGGGATACTCGGAGACCGCCGCGTTCACCCGGGCGCACACCCGGTGGAACGGTTGTCCGCCCAGCGTGCGGAAACGCGGCTGAGGGTGCGGCTCGCGGCGCGCAGGTAAACTTGCCGGATGCTCGATGCGCCCGCCGTCGCCGACCCCCATCCGGTGGTCACGCAGCTGTCGGCGTTGCACCGGCTTCGCGTGCACCTGGACCTCGCAGTCGTCGTGGTCGCGTTGGTGCTGACCAACCTGGTCGCCCACTTCACCACGCCGTGGGCGAGTGTCGCGATCGTTCCCGCGGCCGCCGTCGGGCTGGTGTTCCTGATGCGGGCCAACGGCCTCGACTGGGTGGACCTCGGCCTGGGGCGCGAGCACTGGAAGTCGGGCCTGGGCTACGCGCTGGTCGCCGTGGCCGTCGTGGCGTCGGTGATCGCCGCGGGCGTGCTGCTCCCGGCGACCCGGCCGATGTTCCTGAACCACCGCTACGCGACCGTTTCCGGCGCGCTGCTGGCCTCGATGGTCATCATTCCCCTGCAGACGGTCATTCCCGAGGAACTGGCGTTCCGGGGGGTGCTGCACGGCGCGCTGCACCGGGCCTGGGGGTTCCGCGGGGTCGCACTGGCGGGCTCCCTGCTGTTCGGCCTGTGGCACGTCGCCACGTCGCTGGGGCTGACGAGCAGCAACGTCGGCTTCACCCGGATCCTCGGCGGCGGGATCGTCGGCATGCTGGCCGGCGTGATCGGGGCCGTACTGGCCACCGGGGCGGCCGGGTTCGTCTTCAGCTGGCTGCGCCGGCGCAGCGGCAGCCTGATCGCGCCCATCGCGCTGCACTGGTCGTTGAACGGGCTGGGCGCCCTGGCCGCCGCGCTGGTCTGGCACCTGTCCTAGAGCCGGTCAGACCAGCAGGACCGCGGCGCCGGCGATGCGCCCGGCGCTGAGGTCGCTCAAAGCCCGATCCGCTTGCGACAGCGGGTATTCCGGCGTGGTCACCTCGATGTGATGGCGGCCCGCAAACTCGAGGAAGGCCCGGGCGTCGGCCCGCGTGTTCGACGTCACCGACCGGACCTGGCGCTCCTGGAACAGGTGGCGCTGGTAGTTCAGCGTCGGGATGTCCGACAGGTGGATCCCCGCGATCGACAGGGTGCCGCCGCGGTCCAGCGCTTCCAGGGCGGGCAAGACCAGATCGCCCACCGGCGCGAACAGGATGGCGGCATCGAGCGGCACCGGCGGCGGATCCGCGGCGCCCTGGGCCGACGCCACGCCCAGCTCGAGCGCCAGCTTGCGCGCCTCCTCCCCGCGGGTCATCACGTGCACCTCGGCGCCCTGCGCCAACGCAACCTGGGCGGTGATGTGGGCGCTACCCCCGAAGCCGTACAACCCCAGCCGCCCCCCCGGTGGCAGCTCGGCGCGCAGCAGCGACCGGTATCCGATGATGCCGGCGCACAGCAGCGGCGCCAGCTCGGTGTCGCTGTAGCCGGGTGGTAGGTGGTGCGCGAAAGCGGCCGGCACGGTGGCGAATTCGGCGTAGCCGCCATCGGCGTCCCAGCCGGTGTAGCGGGAGTGCGGGCACAGGTTTTCGTTGCCCCGGCGGCAGTACGTGCACACGCCGCAGGTGTGGCGCAGCCAGGCGATCCCCACCCGGTCGCCCACCCGGAACTCGTCCCCGGCCTGCGCGCCGACCTCCACGACCTGCCCCACCACCTCATGGCCGGGCGTCACCCGGTCACGGTGCACGGGGAGGTCTCCCTCGGTGACATGCAGGTCGGTGCGGCACACCCCGCAGGCGCGCACGGCCACCAGCAACTCCGACGGCTCCGGGCGCGGCACCTGGGCGGTGACCCGTTCGAGCGGGTCGGTGCTCATCGGTCCCGGCCGCCGCACCCGCCAGGCGCGCATCGTCCCGGCGCTCGACCCCGGTGTCATCGGTCCATCATGCCGTGACCGATCAGGGACGCAATGGATGAGGCGCTCCCAGGCGTGTTACGCCGGGAGGGTCCGCTGTGGCGTCGTGCTGGGAGTCGGGGTGACCTCGCCCGCGGGCGCCGGGGCCGCGGGCGCCGGGGCCGGCGGCGCGGCGGGCGCTCCCGGGGCCGGCGGTGCCGGTTGACCGGGCTGAGCCGGCGGTGCCGGCTGACCGGGCTGAGCCGGCGGGGCCGGCTCTCCGGGCGGGGCCGGTGGGGCCTGCCAGGGCTGGATCGACTCGGCCAGCGCCTTGGCCGCCCCCTTGTCCACCGGGTCGTTCGCGGTGCCGAGCCACACCACGAACCAGCGCTGCGGCGGGCCCGCGCTCGGCGAACTGCCCGCGGGCGTGCCGACCACGCCCGTCCAGATCTGGCCGTTCGGCTTGGTCGCGTCGGTGAACTTGACCTCGTAGAAGGACGCACTGCCCGTGATGCCGTTGGCGCCGGTGAGCGGGGTGGTCTCCTGGTTGATCCGGGTCCCCGGGTAGGGCAGGAAGAACTCGCCCATGTCCGAGCCCAGCCGCACGGCGGCCTTGGCGTTGTTGGGTTCGGCGCTGGCGTAGAGCTTCTGGTCCAGGCGGCCCATCACGATCCGGGTGTCGTTCGCGACCGGCGGCGGCTGGCCGGGCGCCGGCGGCTGTCCCGTGGTCTTGCTGAGCAACTCGGAGCCGTAGTCCAGGTGCGACGCGTCCGACTCCACCCAGCCGGGGGGCAGCACGAAGCTGAACCCTCCGACGCCGTTGCCGATTCGCCCGGCGTTGGGGTCGACGGGCGGCGGCGGGGGCGCATTGGGATCGATCGGCGGCGGCGGGGGCGCATTGGGATCGGCCGGCGGCGGCGGTGCCGCGTTCGGGTCACCGGGCTGCGGTGACGGCGGGGGCGCGGTGGTGGTGGCGGGCGGTGGTGCCGTCGCGGTGGTCGAGGGCCCCGGGGCCGGATCCGCGTTCGAGTTCGCCGGAAACGCGATGCCGGCGGCCGAGGCTCCGGTCACCGCGGCGATCGCCAGCGACGCCCATAGTCCCTTGCGGCGAGTCGAATTCGGGTCCACCTGGTCCATGGCGACGAACCTACCGTGTTACAGCTGTGACGCAAGGGTGCCGTGCGGACGGATGACGATGCGTTTCAATGCCGCACCGGGTGCAGCGTCACCTCGTGGGCCTTGACCGACAACCAGGCCCGCTCGCCCGGGGTCAGCCGCAGCTCCGCCGCGGCGTCAAGGGTGATCTCCGCGGCCAGGCCGGGCGCGCCGTCGGGCTGCGGATCACCGCGAACCAGAACCGCGGGCCCACGCACGTCGAGCTCCGACACCGTGACCTCCACGGTGTTGCGGGGACTGCCGTGGGGCAGTTCGCGGTACACGGCGACGGCCGTCGGCGGGAACACCGCGACCGCGCTGTCCCCCGGGGTCAGCCGGCTGTCCGGGGCCGCGTGCCAGCGCGCGCCGCCGCCCGTGAGCAGCGCGCCGTCGTCGCCGATGGTGCCGTTGACCAGGTTGAGGCCCGCGATGCGGGCGCCGAAGTGACTGCGCGGCGCGGCGAGCACCTCGGCCACCGGCCCGCTCTCGGCCACCTTGCCGCGCTCCAGCACCAGCACCCGGTCGGCCAGCGCGAACACGTCGAGCAGGTCGTGGGTGACCAGGACGGTCGCGCAGCCGGTGCGGGCGACCGCCGTGCGCAGCACGCCGCGCACGGCCGCCGCCGCGGCCACGTCCAGGCCGCTCAGCGGCTCGTCGAGCAGCAGCACCTCGGGTTCGGTCGCCAGCGCACGCGCGATCGCCACCCGCTGTGCCTGCCCGCCGGACAGCTCACGCGGCTTGCGGCCGGCGAACCCCTCGGCGTCCACGGCCCGCAGCCACCGCAGCGCCTCGCCCCTGTCCCGGGCGCGCCCCCGGCCGAAGGAGCGCAACGACCTGCGTCGGCTGTGCGGGCCGAAGGCCACGTTGGCCGCGACGCTCAGGTGCGGGAACAGCAGCGGATCCTGCAGGAGCAGCGCGACCCGGCGATCGTGCGTCGCCACGTCCACCCCGGCCGCGGTGTCGGTCAGCACGCGGTCCCCCGACCGCACCGTTCCCTGATCGGGGCGGAGCAGCCCGGCGATGACGTGCAGCGCGGTCGACTTGCCGGCCCCGTTGGGTCCCAGCACCGCGAGCACCTCGCCCGCGGCCACCGAGAACTCCACGTCGAACCCGCGGTCGGCGACGGCGGCGCGGACGCGTAACTCGGTCATGGTCGGTCAATTGTCACCCGACGGCCGAGCGGTCCCGCGTCAGCGGTGTCCGCTGAAGATGATCCGCATCATCTTGACGTTGATGTGGGCGAAGCGCCACGCCTGCAGGAGCAGGCTCTGGCGCTTCCGCAGCGTCGCGCGGGTGGGAAGCGGGGCGTCGGCGATGCGTTCGGCGGTGCGGACGTTGGCGTCCGAGTCGATGCCGTCACTGCCGGTGGTGTCCATGGACGCGCCTTTCACTCGGGGATCAGCCACCAGAACGGCCTGGCCTTGGCCTTGTAGATGAACAGGTAATGCAGCAACAACTTGATCCAGTGGCCGGCGAGGCCGAGCTCGCCGGATGTGCCGGCGATGTCGCGGCCGGTCTGCGGGTACCGAGCGGGATCGGGCACCACCGGAAACATGGTCATCGCGGCGGCCGAGCCCTCGCGCAGGCCGGTGCCGGCGGATGCGACGCACGCGGCGCCCATGGTCGCCATGGAGGCCCGGTGGGCCGCGGCTCCGGGGTGCTTGATGCGGTCGCGGATGGTCTCGGCGACCGTCTTCGCCATGATGCCCGACGGCATCCCCGTGCGGGGCGGGCTGGGCGTGATGACCGTCCCGTTGGGGCTCTTGCGCGGCTTGGAGATCGGATGCGGCGGCGCAAACGCGATGCCCGGCGCGAAAATGTTCGGATAGGCCGGGGACTCATAGGTGTGCGGCCAGTCCGCGGCGGACCACTCGTCGTAGGGCTTGCCCGAGTAGTCGGCGTCGACCTTCAAAAAGCCCGAGGGAGCGAACAGGACGGACGTGATGTCCTTGCCGTCGTTGTCGTAGGCGGCGAGCGCGACGCCCTTGAACGGCGGCAGCAGCATCGCGAAGTCGAAGTCGAGGTCGCGCTCCTGGCCGTCGAGCTGCTCGTACCGCAGCTTGCCTTCCATCACCTCGTGCACGGCGGCCTGCGTGATGGCCTTGACGCCACGCTCCCGGAACAGCGACTCGGTCCAGAGCTGGCTGGACTGCACGAAGCCCTTGTCGACGAAGCTCATGCCGTCCACGCCGAAGTCACCCAGTTCGTACTCGTTGGTGAAATAGACGATCTCGGCGAGGTCGCGCACGCCGGCCGCGCGCAACGCATGTTCGACGTTGAAGGTGTATTCGAACGCCGCGCCTTCGCACGTGCAGGTGCCGTGCCCTACGCCGACGACGAGTCTCTGCCGTTCCCCGGCCTTCAGCCTGGCGATGACGCGATCGAGCGCCCTGGCCGCCTCGACGGCGTGGTCGGCGGTGCACACCGAATACGAATGCCCGCCGGGTCCAAGGCCGGGTGTGGCCGCGAAGTTCAACTGCGGGCCGGTGGCATTGATGAGGTAGTCGTAGGTCAGCGAGCCGCTCCGGCCGCTCTGCTCCTCGCTTGTGTAGACGAAGTCCACCGACGGTGCAGACTGCTCACCCGTGCCCTCGGGACGGATCGCGACGGCCCGGGCCTGGTGGAAGACGATGCCCTTGCGGTCATAGATCGGCTTGAGCGGAATCAGCACCTTGCCGGCTTCCATCCGGCCGACGCCGACCCAGATGTTCGACGGGATCCAGTTCCAGTCGGCGTTGGGCGACACCACGACGACTTCGTGCTTGCGGGGTAGCCATCGGCGCAGATGCAGCGCGGCGGTGTGCCCCGCGATGCCGGCGCCGAGGATGACGACTCGTGCCATGGAAGCTCCTCGGTTGGACAGACCGGCCGCAGCGGTAGTGCGGCTCTCGGACCGGCCCCCATGATACCCCCAGGGGTATCAGATCGAAAGGCGCCTCAGCCGATGTCCACGGAGTTCACAGCGGGCGCCCAGAGGATTTGGGTCACCAGTTGCGGGCCGGCTACCTGACATCGGTCCCCGCCAGCCGCCGCGCGCCCAGACCCAGCACCACCAGGGCCGCCACCATCACCAGCAGCAGGGAAAGCGCCACCGCGGCGTCCGGATCGCTCACCCGCTGCAGGTAGATCTCCAGCGGCAGAGTCCGGGTCACGCCCTGCCGGGACCCGGCGAACGTCAGCGTCGCGCCGAACTCCCCCAGCGCGCGGGCGAACGCCAGCACCGCGCCCGACGCCACCCCGGGCAGCAGCAGCGGCATGGTCACCCGCCACCACACCGTGCCCGGCCGGGCCCCGAGCGTCGCCGCCACCACCTCCAGATCGGCTCCCGCGGTGCGGGCGGCCCCTTCGAGGGAGATCACCAGAAACGGCAGCGACACGAACGTCTGCGCCAGCACCACGGCGGTCGTGCTGAACGCGATGGAAATACCGGCGGCCTCCAGGTAGCGCCCGAGCAGCCCGAGCCGGCCGAACGCGTAGAGCAGCGCGATCCCGCCGACCACCGGCGGCAACACCAGCGGGAGCAGGATCAGCGGGCGCAGCAATCGCACCAGCCGGGTGGGACCGCGCGCCAGCACCAACGCCATCGGCACGCCCACCAGGACGCACAGCGCGGTGCTGGCGGCCGCGGTCTTCAGGCTCAGCAACAGCGCCGTCATCGACGAGGTGCTGGTGATCAGCGACCAGAAATCGGGCCAGTCGACCTTGACTGCGATCGCCACCAGGGGCAACAGCACGAAGGCGGCGCCCACGGCCGCCGGCAGATACACCCAGCGGGGCAGGTCCGTCGGCCGCGGCACGGTTCAGGGCTTGGCGAAGCCGGACTGGGAAAGGATCTTCTGACCGGTGTCGGAGGTCACCAGGGTGACGAACTTCTGCGCCAACGCCGGCGCCGGCGCCTTCTTGAGCACCCCGATCGGGTAGACGTTGACCGCGCCGGCGGCCTCCGGGAAGTTGACCGTCGAGACCTTGTCACCCGCGCTGATCGCGTCGGTGACGTACACCAGCCCGGCGTCGGCCTGCCCGCTGGTGACCTTGGTGAGGACGTCGGTGACGTTCGGTTCCTCGCTGACCGGGCGCAGATGCACCCCGGTGTGGTCCTCGACCCGTTGTGTGGCCGCCCCGCACGGCACCGGCCGCTGGCAGGTCACCACGCTCAGCCCCGACGTCGCGAGGTCGCCGAACGACGCGACGTGCTTCGGGTTGCCCGGCGCCGTGACGATGACGAGAGTGTTCGACGCGAAGTTGGTCGGGCCGCCGGCCAGGAGTCCGGCCCTGGCCACCGTGTCCATCTGCGCGGTGTCCGCGGAGGCGAAGACGTCGGCCGTGGCGCCCTGGGTCAGCTGGTTGGCGAGATCCGAGGACCCGGCGTAGTCGAAATCCACTGCGGCGCCCGGATTTTCGGCGGAGAACTCCGTCGCCATCTTGGAGAACGCGGGCTTGAGCGAGGCCGCGGCGAACACCACGATCGATCCGGCCGGCGGCGAGGGCCGGGACGGTGTCGAACGACAGGCCACCATTCCGGCCGGCAGCATCACGAGCACCACACCGGTCAGGAGCCCGATCCCACGCATGCGTGAACGTTAGCGCGTGCGGCCGCGGCTGTGGACGACGTCCCGCTGCGCGCCGACGGTCGCGAATAGTTACCGAAATGTCTGCGCGACGCGACGCGTCGAGTTTCGCCGAATAGCTACTGTCCAGTAACATTGACCGGGAACAGAGCCGGGTGAAGCGCCAGGTCTGGTTCAGCGTCGAGCACGAGGAGGTCAAGCAGTGGACGTGCTGGTCACCGGGGGGGACACGGACTTGGGGCGGTCGGTGGCCGAGGGGTTCCGCGATGATGGTCACAAGGTGACCCTCGTGGGCGCGCGGCGCAGCGATCTGGAGATCGCCGCCAAGGAGCTCGACGTCGACGCGATCGTGTGCGACACCACCGATCCCGCCAGCCTCGAGGAGGCCCGCGGACTGTTCCCCCACCACCTCGACACCATCGTCAACGTGCCGGCCCCCACCTGGGACGCCGGCGATCCGCGCGCCTATTCGACCGCCGACACCGCCGCCGCATGGCGCCACGGGCTCGACGCGACGGTGCTGTCGTTGGTGCTGACCGTGCAAACCGTCGGCGACCACCTCCGCTCCGGTGGCGCGATCATCAGCGTGGTCCCCGAGAGCCCGGCGGCCGGTAGCGCCGACGCCGCGATCAAAGCCGCACTCTCCAACTGGGTCGCCGGGCAGGCCACGGCCTTCGGCACCCGGGGCATCACGGTGAACGCGGTGGCGAGCGGCCGCAGCGTCCAGGCCGGCTACGACGGCCTTTCGGGCACGCCGCCCACGGTCGCCGCCGAGGTGGCGCGGCTGGCGCGGTTCCTCACCACCCCCGCGGCCCGCCACATCACCGGCCAGACGCTGCACGTAAGCCGCGGCGCCCTGTCCCACTTCGCCTGACCCGGCCCAGGCGCGCGCCGCGCGCCGCGCCGCTCTACGGTGGACGGCGTGGCTATTCGACTCGGTCTGCAGATCCCCAACTTCTCCTACGGCACCGGGGTGGAACAACTCTTCCCCACCGTCATCGCCCAGGCCCGCGAGGCCGAATCGGCAGGATTCGATTCGATTTTCGTGATGGACCACTTCTACCAACTGCCCATGCTGGGCTCGCCCGATCAGCCGATGCTGGAGGCCTACACCGCGCTGGGTGCTCTCGCGACGGCCACCGAGCGGGTGCAGCTGGGCACGCTGGTGACCGGCAACACGTATCGCAACCCGACGCTGCTGGCCAAGATCATCACCACGCTGGACGTGGTGAGTCAGGGCCGGGCGATCCTGGGCATCGGCACCGGCTGGTTCGAGCTCGAGCACGACCAGCTGGGCTTCGAGTTCGGCACCTTCACCGACCGGTTCAACCGGCTCGACGAGGCGCTGCAGATCATCGTGCCGATGATCAAGGGGGAACGAGCGACGTTCTCGGGCAAGTGGTACCGGGCCAGCGAGGCCTTCGCGAATCCCCGCTTCCGCGAACACATTCCGATGATGATCGGCGGCAGCGGCGAAAAGAAGACCATTCCACTGGCCGCGCGACACTTCGACCACCTCAACGTGATCGCCGGCTTCGACGAGCTGCCGCGCAAGTTGGAGGTCGTGCGGCGCTGCTGCGACGAGGCCGGCCGCGACCCCGCGACGCTGGAGACCAGCATGCTGATCACCGCCCTCGTCGACGACAACGCCAAACCCGACCAGATCCCCGCCGAGATGGCTCAGCGGATGGTGGTCGGCAGCGCCGCGTCCGTCGCCGACCAGATCAAGACCAAGGTGCTCGACGCCGGAATCGGCAGCGTGATCGTCAACCTGCCCTTCTACACCCCCGGCATCGTGACCGCCGCGGGCGAGGCGCTGCGTCCGCTCTTCGACGCTTAGCTGGGCACCGCCGCGTAACACGGCCTGACCAGGCTTGATGACGAGGTGTAACTGATCACACAGGCTTGCGAATTGGGTTTCGGGGTACCCGACTGACTACCGTATTAGTCGTAGGTGACCCGTCAGGAGCAGCCCAGCATGAGCCCCCAGCCACACATGACATCCGGACCGGAGCGCCGCCACCGCGTCGTCATCATCGGTTCGGGCTTCGGCGGGCTCAATGCGGCGAAGAAGCTCAAGCACGCCGATGTCGACATCAAGCTGATCGCCCGCACCACCCACCACCTGTTCCAGCCGCTGCTCTACCAGGTGGCGACGGGAATCGTGTCCGAGGGCGACATCGCCCCGCCCACCCGGGTCATCTTGCGCCGGCAGCGCAACGTGCAGGTGCTGCTCGGTGACGTCACGCACATCGATCTCGCGGGGCAATACGTCGTGTCCGACCTGCTCGGCCACACCTACGAAACCCCTTACGACACACTGATAGTCGCCGCCGGCGCCGGGCAGTCCTATTTCGGCAACGACCAATTCGCCGAGTTCGCGCCCGGCATGAAGTCGATCGACGACGCCCTGGAGGTGCGGGGCCGCATCCTGAGCGCATTCGAACAGGCCGAGCGGTCGCGGGATCCGGAGCGGCGGGCAAAGCTGCTGACGTTCACCGTCATCGGTGCCGGCCCGACCGGCGTCGAAATGGCCGGCCAGATAGCGGAATTGGCCGCGCACACCCTCAAGGGCTCGTTCCGGCACATCGACTCCACCCGGGCGAGGGTGATCCTGCTGGACGCCGCCCCCGCGGTGCTGCCGCCGTTCGGGGAGAAGCTGGGTCAGCGGGCGGCCGCACGGCTGGAGAAGATGGGCGTGGAAATCCAGCTCGGTGCGATGGTGACCGACGTCGACCGCAACGGCATCACGGTCAAGGACTCCGACGGCACCGTCCGGCGGATCGAGTCGGCCTGCAAGGTGTGGTCCGCCGGGGTGGCGGCCAGCGGCCTGGGGGCCGACCTGGCCGAGCAGTCGGCCGTCGAGCTCGACCGCTCGGGACGGGTCAAGGTCCTGCCCGACCTGTCCCTTCCCGGCCACCCGAACGTGTTCGTGATCGGCGACATGGCCGCCGTCGAGGGCGTACCCGGGGTGGCGCAGGGCGCCATCCAGGGCGCCAAGTACGTCACCCACTTGCTCAAGGCGGAACTGGGCGGCGCGAACCCGGCCGAGCGGGAGCCGTTCCAGTACTTCGACAAGGGCTCGATGGCGACGGTCTCGCGGTTCTCCGCGGTGGCCAAGGTCGGTCCGGTCGAGTTCAGCGGGCTGATCGCGTGGTTCGCGTGGCTGGTGCTGCACCTGCTCTACCTGGTCGGCTTCAAGACGAAGGTCAGCACACTGCTGTCCTGGATCGTGACGTTCCTGAGCACCCGGCGCGGCCAGCTGACCATCACCGAGCAGCAGGCGTTCGCCCGCACCCGCCTGGAACAACTGGCGGTGGCCGCGGCCGAGGCGAAGCGTCCGGCGGCCAGGCGGGCCAGCTAGGCCTTCAGGCGGTCCGCCTGCCACGTGCTCAGCGTCCCGCCGCCGGCCAGCGCCAGCACCGTCCACCCGTCATCGTCGGCGACGGCCGCAGTTGTTGCGGGATAACGGAATTCGTTGATCGCCGCGCGGGGCGCCGCTATGCTGTCGTCGGCCAGCGACCCGGCGCCCAACTCCACCCGATGCCGCAGGAGCGGGCGATCGTCGTAGTCGGCGCGCAGCGACCCGGACCAGAACCCGTCGCGCTCACGGCATCGGCCGATTTGCACGCGCTCGCGGAAGCGGACGGCGCCGGCGCCGTGCAGCGCCACCGCGACCGTCGACAGGTGCCGGGCGCTCGCGGCGACGATGGTCGGCTCGAGGTCGACGTCCAGGTTCCCGGCGATCTGAATCTCCCAGTGTGCCAACGATGTCGAGCTATCGGCCCCGGGTAGGGCGACGGCGGCCGCGGCGCTGCGCAGCGCCAGCGTCGCGCCGGGCTCGACGACCACGCGGATCGTGATGGTGTCCCCCCCAAGCGGGGTGGCGGCGGCCGACACCAGGTGCACGGTGCCGGGAGCGGTGCACCGCGCCTGAACTCCGCCGCCGCGGCACTCGATGCGCGGCAGCCGGTTCGCGCACGCGACCAGGACGACCTCAGAACGCAACGGCGTCCTCGCGCGCGGCGGCGACCTGGGAGCGGACCCACGCCAGCACCTCGCCGGCGGCCGGATCGCGGGTCAGCGACTGCAAGACGGTGGGCCGGCCGTCGCGCACCGCCGCGGCGTCGCGGGCCATCACCTCGAGGTCGGCGCCGACCAGCGGCGCCAGGTCGGTCTTGTTGACCACCAACAGGTCCGAGTAGGTCACGCCCGGTCCGCCCTTGCGCGGCACCTTGTCCCCACCGGCGACGTCGATGACGAAGATCTGCACATCCACCAGGCCCGCGGAGAAGGTGGCGGTCAGGTTGTCGCCGCCGGATTCGACGAGGATGAGGTCGAGCCCGTCGTGGGCGGCGACCAGGTCTTCGATCGCGTCCAGGTTGGCCGTGATGTCGTCGCGGATCGCGGTGTGCGGGCACCCCCCGGTCTGCACGGCCGCGATTCGCTCGTCCGGGAGCACCGCGTGCCGGCGCAGGAAGTCGGCGTCCTCGGTCGTGTAGATGTCGTTGGTCAGCACCGCGAGCGACAGCTCGTCACGCAGTTGACGGCACAGGGCGGCGACCAGTGCGGTCTTGCCCGACCCGACCGGGCCGCCGACCCCGATCCGCAGCGGCTCCCCGGGCCGGCGGACGCGGCGGGGCCGATCGTGATGCGCATGAGCGTGCGAATGGGTTGACATTGCTGACCTTTCAGGAGGCGAACAGGGGTCGCTCGCGTTCGGCGTGGCGTTGCGCCAGCGTGTCGAGCCAGGGGTCGGACAGGTCGGCCAGGCCGGCGTTCGCTTGCGCGGCGGTGGTCTCACACAGCCCGGACAATCCGATGGTGACGGCGGCGACGGCGCCCGGGTCCAGCGCCAGCAGGCGCTGGGCGGCGGTCGCCGAGCCCGTCATGGTGGTGTAGACGAGGTGCAGGGCGCCGTGCTCCGGCGTCAGGCCGCTCGTCGCGCCGACGCGCCCGGCCGCCACCGCCAGATGCGGGCGCGGGCCCAGCTCGTCCCAGTTTCCGTCCGGCCACACCGTGCGCGCCAGCCGTGCCAGCCCGCGTCCCTGGCTGCGGGACGCGTGGCGCGCCGCGGGCGCCGGGGTCCGGGCGTCGGTTTCGCGGTCGGCGTCGTCGACGGCCAGATCGCCCCGGTGCACCGCGGCCGCCACGGACGCCGTGACGAGGCCGTGGGTGCGAATCCGCCTGACCAGGAACGCCTTCAGCGTGGCCAGGTCGGTGACCATGCCGCAGGTGACGGCCTCTTCCACCCCGCCGGAGTGCACGTGGCCGCCCGTGGGCAGGCGGGAGTCGGCCAGCGCGAGCAGTGTGGCCAGGGACGGCTGGACCATCAGAAGAGGAAATATCGTTGCGCCATGGGAAGTTCCGTTGCCGGTTGCTCAGGCCAGACCTCACCGTCGATGCGCACGGTGAAGGTGTCGGGGTCGATCTCGATGGACGGCATCGCGTCGTTGAGCGGCAGGTCCGTCTTGGCGACCGCGCGCACATTCCCGACGGGCACCAATCTCCGGTTCACGGCGAGATTGTCGGCCAGGCCGGCATCGATGGCGTGCGGCGCCACGAAGTGCACCGACGTGGCCGAGGACGCCGCCGGTGCCGCACCGAACATCGGGCGCGGCAGCACCGGTTGCGGAGTGGGGATCGAGGCGTTGGCGTCGCCCATCGCCGCCCACGCGATCATGCCGCCCTTGAGCACCAGGTGCGGCCGCACCCCGAAGAACGCGGGCTCCCACAACACCAGGTCGGCAAGCTTGCCCACCTCCACCGACCCGATCTCGTGATCGAGTCCGTGCGTGATCGCCGGGCAGATGGTGTATTTCGCGACGTAGCGCCGTGCGCGATTGTTGTCCGCCCCGTGCGGACCCGAGCCATCGCCGGGCAGCGCGCCGCGGCGGCGCTTCATCACGTGCGCGGTCTGCCAGGTACGGATGACCACCTCGCCCACGCGGCCCATCGCCTGAGAGTCGCTGCCGATCATCGAGATCGCGCCCATGTCGTGCAGCAGGTCCTCGGCGGCCATCGTCGACGGCCTGATGCGGCTCTCGGCGAACGCCAGATCTTCGGGCACCGCGGGATTGAGGTGATGGCACACCATCAGCATGTCGAGGTGCTCGTCGAGCGTGTTCACCGTGTGCGGGCGCGTGGGGTTGGTGGAACTGGGCAACACGTTCGGCTCGGCCGCGACCCGCATGATGTCCGGCGCGTGCCCGCCCCCGGCGCCCTCGGTGTGATACGTGTGGATGCAGCGGCCGGCGATCGCCCCGAGCGTGTCCTCGACGAAGCCCATCTCGTTGAGGGTGTCGGTGTGCAGCGCCACCTGCACCCCCGCGGCGTCGGCCACGCTCAGGCAGGTGTCGATCGCGGCCGGGGTCGATCCCCAGTCCTCGTGCAGCTTGAATCCCGAAGCGCCGCCGCGCAATTGCTCCCACAGCCCCTCGGGGTTGACGGTGTTGCCCTTGCCGAGCAGCGCAAAGTTCACCGGCCACGAGTCCAGGGCCTCCAGCATCCGGGCCAGGTGCCAGGCGCCGGGGGTGACGGTGGTGGCCTTGCTGCCCTCCGCCGGCCCGGTTCCGCCGCCGATGAACGTGGTGATCCCGGACCCGAGCGCCTCGGGCAGGAGCTGCGGGCAGATCAGGTGCACGTGGCAGTCGATCGCGCCGGCGGTGAGGATTCGCCCGTTGCCGGCGATGATCTCGGTCGACGGCCCGACCACCAGGTCCTCGTGCACGCCGGTCATGATGTCGGGGTTGCCCGCCTTCCCGATGGCGACGATCCGGCCGTCGCGAATGCCGATGTCGGCCTTGACGATTCCCCAATAGTCGACGATCACGGCGCCGGTGATCACCGTGTCGGGCGCTCCTTCGGCCCGGCTCGCGCGTCCCTGCCCCATCGACTCGCGCAGCACCTTGCCGCCGCCGAACACCGCCTCGTCGCCGGCCAGACCCGGTCCCCCGCTGCGGTCTTCGGTGATCTGCACCAGCAGGTCGGTGTCGGCCAGCCGGATCCGGTCGCCGGTGGTCGGGCCGAACAGGTCGGCGTATCGCTGCCTGGACAGCCGCGTCATGAGACGTCCAGCTTTCCCGGCGGGTCCAGCGTGAGGCCGTACACCTCGCGGCGCCCGCGCAGCGGGACCAGGCGGACGGACTGCGGAATGCCCGGCTCGAAGCGGACGGCCGTGGCCGCCGCGATGTCCAGCCGGTGACCGTGGGCGGCCGCGCGGTCGAACGAGAGCGCGGCGTTGGCCTGCGGAAGGTGGACGTGACTGCCGACCTGTACCGGACGGTCGCCGGTGTTGACGATCTGCATCTCGAGCCGTTGCGCGCCCGCGTTGATCTCGATTTCGCCGCTGCCGTAAAGGATCTCGCCGGGAATCATGCGATCGGGTGGTGGACGGTGACCAGTTTCGTGCCGTCGGGGAACGTCGCCTCCACGTGAACCTCGTCGATCATCTCGGGTACCCCCTCCATCACGTCGTCGGGACCGAGCACGTCACAACCGCTGGCCATCAACTCCGCGACGCTGCGACCGTCCCGCGCGCCTTCCAGGATGTGGTCGGTGATGAGCGCGACGGCCTCGGGATAGTTGAGCCGCAACCCGCGGGCCCGACGCCGGCGGGCCAGCTCCGCGGCGTAGGACAACAGCAGTCGCTCTTGCTCGTGCGGGGTGAGAAGCATGGCCTCCTATCCTGCCACTTTGGTGGCGGGCACCTCGGGTCAGATCGGCTCGGGCACGGCGTCGGCGTGGGGGGCATCGCTTTTCGTGTGGGCGCGGGTGATCGCCATGTAGAGCAGGCCGAAGCCGATGATGAGCCCCGCCATCAGCAGGACGACCCAGTTGTCGTACCAGGGGGCATCCGGCGTCCGCGGCCAGCTGATGTTGACGATGGCGGCGACGCCGTAGGCCAGGGCGGCCACGTTGACGACCATCCCCCAACGGCCCAACTGGTACTTGCCGGACGGCTTCCAGCCCTTGAGCCGGGCGCGCAGGGCGGCCAGCACCACCATCTGGAAGCCGAGGTAGACGCCGACGGTGCCGAAGCTCACCAGTTTGTTCAGCGGGTGTTCCGAGACGATCGTTCCGATGATCAGCACCCCGGGCACGACGACCGCGGCCAGCAGCGCGTAGGGCGGCACGTGGCGCTTGTGGTCGAACCGCGCCAGCAGCCTCGAGCCGAGGATCATGCCGTCACGGCCGTAGGAGAAGATCAGCCGGCTGGCCGCCGCCTGCAGGCTCAGCGCACAGGACACGAACGAGATCAGCACGATGCCGAGCACGACCCTGGACCCGACATCCCCGAACGCCGAAGTCAGCACCGTCGAGATCGGGTTGGTGTCGTCGCCGCGGATCACCGCGCCGAAGTCGGTGACCGACAGGATCAGGCTCAGGCACACGAATGTCGAGGCGGCACCGCCGATGTAGATGGTGCGGCGCATCGCCTTCGGAATCTGGATGCCCGGGTTGCGCACCTCCTCGGCCACGTCACCGCACGCCTCGAAGCCGAAGAACTGATAGAGGCCGATCAGGCTGGCGGCGAGGAAGGCGTACAGGAAGCTGTGACTGCCCTGGGCGCCGAAGCTGTGGAACAGCACCCCCAGCCCGTGGGCGCGGTGGGAGACCAGCAGCCAGACGCCGACCACCAGCGCCCCGATCAGTTCGGCGGTGAAGCCGAAGATCGCGAAGTAACCCAGGATCTTCGTGCCGGTCAGGTTGATCAGCGTGGCCACCGCCAAAACGGCCAGCGCGCAATAGATCTTGGCATAGGCGGTCGGCCGGAACCCGGCCATGGCGGCCAGGTAGGGGCCCGCGCCGAAGGCCGCGTCGGCGATGAGCGCCAACAGGCAGAACATGTAGACCCAGCCGGTCATCCACGCCCATTTGCGGCCCCACAACCGGCGCGCCCAGGGATAGACGCCGCCGGCCACCGGGAACTGCGCGACCACTTCGCTGAAGACCAGCGCGACGAGCATCTGGCCCGCGCCGACGATCAGCAGGCTCCAGATCATCGGCGGGCCTGCGGTGGCCAACGCGAACGCGAACACCGTGTAGATGCCGACCACCGGTGACAGGTAGGTGAAGCCCAGCGAGAAGTTGGCCCACGGGCTCATGTCCCGGCGGAACTCGGAGGAGAAACCGAGCGCCTTGAGCTGGGCGAGATCCTCGTCGTCGCCCGTCGCGTCGGCCGCGGGCCCGGTGCCGACACCCGCGCGCGGGTCACCGTCTCCCGCGCGGTCGCGCGCTTGCCCGGACGTCACGTCGACGGCCGGGTCGCCCTCCAGGTCCTTCTGCGTTCCGGCGAATTTGGTGAAAAACAATTGACCGACCCCAATCTCGAAATCAGTTGAAGCACCGCGGATTTGGCCCGCGGCAGTGACAAGTGACAAGTCGCTACTTCTCCGTGGCCTCCTTGATCAGGGTGGCCGCGGTGCGCTTGAGGACGTCACGCTGCCTGGTGACGTCGGCGACCGCTTTGCGCAATTGGTTGAGCTCGTCGCGCTCGCTGATCACGCCCCCGTCTGCCGGGCCGTTCGCGGCGGGTCTGACCCACGGGGCCGCGGGGTCGTCGTGCATGCCCGCCTCCCCGGGCAGCGCGGCGACCACCCGCTGCCGCGAGCCGGCCCGAAGGCGGCTTGCGTCGCTCGCCGCGGCCGCCGCGGCCTGCGGCAGGGCGAGGCCGTAGAGACCGCCCAGCAGGGGCGTGATGCCGGAAGCGGTGAACAGGGGTCCACTGATGACCAGCGCCCAGTTGCCGCCGTCGGTGGTGAAGGTGTTCAGGGCCTGGCCCGTGGTGGTGCCGAGGACGTCCTCCACGAAGGAGATCGGGTTGAACGATCCCCCGGACCCGAGACTCTGCAGCGCGCCGGGGACCAGGTTCATCGCCTGCGTCAGCCCGGACTGCGCGCTCGGTTCGGCCGCGGCCTCGTTGACGGCGGCGGCCTGGGCGGCCGTACCGGCCTGGTTGGTCGTCTGCGGCGGTGGGGTGAACGGTGACAGCTTCGTCGCGGCCGCCGACGCGCCGGCGTAGCCGTACATCGCGGCGGCGTCCTGGGCCCACATCTCGGCGTACTGCGCCTCGGTGGCCATGATGGCCGGGGTGTTCTGGCCCAGGATGTTCGTGGCCACCAGTGCGGCCAACAGGGCCCGGTTCACTTCGATCACGGGCGGCGGCACGGTGGCGATGAACGCCGCCTCGTACGCGGCGACCGCCGACTTGAGCTGGCCGGCGGTCTGTTCGGCCTGCGTGGCGGCGGCGGTCAGCCAGGACATGTAGGGCGTCACGGCGGCGAGCATCGTGGTCGACGACGGCCCCACCCACGGCCCGCCGGTGAGCTCGGACATCGCCGAGTGGTACGACGCCGCGGCGAAGTTGAGCTCGGCCGCCAGGCCGTCCCAGGCCGCGGCGGC
This sequence comes from Mycobacterium bohemicum DSM 44277, assembly GCF_001053185.1. Taxonomy (GTDB): domain Bacteria; phylum Actinomycetota; class Actinomycetes; order Mycobacteriales; family Mycobacteriaceae; genus Mycobacterium; species Mycobacterium bohemicum. Next base: position 765,018 of record NZ_CSTD01000001.1, read on the forward strand.
GGCGACCATCGGCCCTGACCCCGGTCCCGCATACATGCGTCCGGAGTTGATCTCCGGCGGCAATGCCGCAAAATCCAGCGTCACAAACTCCCCCTGCTTACACGTGTGGCCCTGCCGACGGCCGCGCCGGGCGGACGCGGAGTCTGGACGTCCATACCGGCGCCCGGACGTTGCGCCGCCGGACCGTTTCTATGTTCCACGGTCGGGCTGTAACTGCACTGGCTAACTCCTGCGAATTTGCTGAAAATTCGCTGATGCGTCATGTGGCTAAGCAGCTTCGGACCGGCAATGCTCCCCGTTCCGTCGGTCGTCAACATGGCGGCACCGCTCGGTTACTCCTTTGATCTGCGCCGTCAACACCGCCCGGCCGCGACGCCTGCGCGGACCATCCGAGGGCCAAAGTGCCTCTTCGACAGCCACTTCCGCGAATATCGCCGCGGCGATCGTGCCGGTGGACGCTGGGGGCCAATGATGGCGGCGCCAGCGCCGGCCACGGCCGCCGCAGTGCGGCGTGACCAGCGCGGGCCAACCGGCATTGCCTCAACTGGCTAATTTGTACTGTGTCCATTAAAAATAGCCAGAATAAAGCAGGGCAATCCCACAACCTCGTCCGCGAGGCCCGATCGGCACGGTCAGTCGGTGTATGGACCCCATGCGTGCCGCTTGAGGCTGGCCGGTTTCTTGCCGAGCTTCCCGGCCCGCACCATGACGGCCAGGCTGTCGAGGATCACCCGGCTGCTCAACAGCGCGGTCTGCTCCGCCCAGTCGTAGGGCGGCGAGCACTCCACCACCTCGATGCCGTTGAGCCCCGGCTCGGAGATGAGGCGGATGAGGTTGAGGGCCTCGCGGGGCAGCAGACCCCCCGGCTCGGGCCAGCCGGTGCCGGGCACGAAGCCCGCGTCGATCACGTCGATGTCGAACGACAGGTACACCGCCTTGGCGTCCTTCCAGGCCGTCTCGAGCGCGATCTCGGCGATCTTCTCGATCCCGACCCGCTCGACGTCACCGACCGTGATGACCGTGCTCCCGCGCTGGCGGCCCACCTGGACGCCCGCGCGCGGCGCCTGCCAGCCACCGATCCCGATCTGCACCAGGTTCGTGGCCGGGGCGTTCTTGATGTTGGTGGCGTGGAACCAGGGCGTGGTGTGCATCCGCTCGTCGAGGTCGGTTTCCTGGGTGTCGACGTGGCGGTCGAAGTGGATGATGCCGACGTTGCCGTCCAGGTGCGGGGCCAGGCCCCGCACCGTCGGGAATCCGATCGAGTGGTCGCCGCCGAGCACCACCGGGAAGACGCCCTGGGACACCACGTGCGACATGGCCTGGCTGATCTGGTCGAACGACTTCTCGATGTTGGCGGGAATGGTGACGACGTCGCCGATGTCGACGATGTTCAGCTGCTCGCGGAGGTCGACCCCGAGTTCGTAGCAGTACGTGCCGAACAGGTTGGTCGAGCGCCGGATCCCCATCGGGCCGAATCGGGTCCCCGGTCGGTAGGTGGTGCCCGCGTCGAGCGGAGCGCCGAACACGGCCACCTCGGCGTCGGACACGTCGTTGACGTCCTCCAGGAACGGGGCCTTGAGGAACGTCCCGCGCTCACCGGCGAAGTGCGGCAACTCGCCGCGGGAGAAGGTCGACAGAGTGCGGTCGTTGATCGTCGGCGCGGCTTCCAGCCCGTGGGCGAGGCACCGGTCGATCTCTTCGCGGTGCCGGCGGGTGGGCAGCTCTGCCTCCACCTGCTGCGCCCAGGCGCCCTCCCGGTTGGGAATGTCGGCCTGCCCGGCGAACGGATTGAACATCAATTCTCCTCTCGTCGCGAATGATCACGGCGGAGGATGCCCTGGCGACCGGAGTCTAAGCGGAGGGCGGATCAGAAATTCTCGGTGACCGGCGCGCCACGCATCCCGCGGTCGCCGTCTTGTCGCTTTCCGGGTACGGCGAACTCGTCCGGGCGGCCCCTGCGGCGCGCCTTCCTTCAAATTACCGGCTTCGTCCGCGACCGCAAGCTCGCCGGCGGTCGTGTCGACTACAGCCACCGATCCGGGGGCACCGCCGGCGTGGCCCGCGAACCAGCGGCTGCGCGGCCGGCGGCCCGTGACCCGCTGGTCACCCTGAAAAGCGCTGAAAAGCGCTGAAAAGCGCTGAAAACCATCGTCTTTCAGCGGATCGCCGGCGCGCGCGAGGTCTGTTCCGGCGATCAGGCCGTGACGTAACCACGGGGCTGAGCCGGGGCGCTGTCGGCCGCTCGGCGCCGGCCGGCACCGTTGGGGTCATCGGGAGTGTGCACCGCACCAATCATATTGGCGCGCAGTCGATTTGGACGATCGAGGTCCGTGTCGTCAAGTCCCCCTGCGCAACCGCTGATCGGCCGCTGAGAGCTTGCTGGGAATATTGGGTGACGCGGACGCCGGGCCCGGCTAGGCCTCGAGGTTCTGCAGCCGCACCTGACCGCGGGCCACCACCTTGTCGCCGTCGTCGGCGATCGTGACGAGCCACAGCTGCTGGCGCCGGCCGCGGTGAAGGGGTTCGGATCTGCCGTACACGGTGCCCGAGCTGATGGATCGCAGGAAGTCGGTGTTGTTGTTGACCCCCACCACATTGCCGCCGCCGCGGGTGGCCAGCCAGGTGTAGGCGGACACGCTGGCCATGCTCTCGATCATCGAGCAGTAGACGCCGCCGTGCACCAGGCCCATCGGCTGCAACAGCTTCGGCGTCACCTCGAGCTGGGCCCGCGCGCCGTCGGGGCCGAGCTCGGTGTACCGCAGCCCCAGCTCGCTGTCGAACGGGGCGGTGAAATCCGAGGGGGCGGCGTCCGGCGCGGTCACGCTCCTTGTCTACACCATCGGCCATCCCGAAACGGGCGAGCCCCGCGCCGATGGCACGGGGCTCGCCGATCGAGTAGACCGGGGGTCGCTGCAGCCCTCAGGACTCGCCGCGGTCGTTGTCGCTCGACCACGCTAGGATAGGCAAGGCTGCCCTAAATTTGCAAGGGCTTTCCGGACCGGAAACTTGGGGGGCTGCGCGTTCGTTGTCCGGTACGACCGTCGGTAGTAAGCGGTAGTACGCTTGATCCGAGCCTCCAGGAGATGGGAACTATGGCCAAGCTCACCCGGTTGGGAGATCTGGAACGCGCCGTCATGGACCACCTGTGGTCCACGCCGGAACCGCAGACGGTTCGTCAGGTCCACGAGGGCTTGTCTGCTCAACGCGACCTCGCCTACACCACCGTGATGACCGTGCTGCAGCGCCTGGCGAAGAAGAATCTCGTCTCCCAGATCCGCGACGACCGGGCCCACCGGTACGCCCCCGTGCACGGCCGCGACGAGCTGGTGGCCGGCCTGATGGTCGACGCGCTGGCCCAGGCCGAGGATCCCGGCGGCAGGCAGGCGGCGCTGGTGCACTTCGTCGAGCGCGTCGGCGCCGACGAGGCTCGCGGCCGCCGCGTACCTGATGGCGGCCGGCGTCTTCGTCATACCCACGATCGCCGTCGTGGTGCCGTGGCTGACGGAGCTGCGGCGGCTGTTCGGCCTCTGACGCGTCGCGAGGGCGGATCACCGCGGGCGGACTCGTCTTCGCTGTGCCACAGTGTGTCGGTCGGCTAGTTCAGCGTGCTCCCACCGAAAGGCAAGACATGAGTTCGGATTCCAAGCAGGGTTCCACCACCGGCACCGCGCAGATCGGCGTCACCGGCCTGGCCGTCATGGGTTCGAACATCGCGCGCAACTTCGCCCGCCACGGCTACACGGTCGCGCTGCACAACCGCTCGGTGGCCAAGACCGACGCGCTGCTGGAAGAGCACGGGGGCGAGGGCAACTTCGTGCGATCGGAGACCATCGCGGAGTTCCTCGACGCGCTCGAGAAGCCGCGGCGGGTGCTGATCATGGTCAAGGCGGGCGATCCCACCGACGCGGTCATCAACGAGCTCGCCGACGCGATGGAGGAAGGCGACATCATCATCGACGGCGGCAACGCGCTCTACACCGACACCATCCGTCGCGAGAAGGCCATGCGCGAGCGCGGCCTGCACTTCGTCGGCGCCGGCATCTCCGGTGGTGAGGAGGGCGCGCTCAACGGCCCGTCGATCATGCCCGGCGGACCCGCGGAGTCCTACACGTCGCTCGGCCCGCTGCTCGAGGAGATCTCGGCCCACGTCGACGGCGTGCCGTGCTGCACGCACATCGGCCCCGACGGCGCCGGCCACTTCGTCAAGATGGTGCACAACGGTATCGAGTACTCCGACATGCAGCTGATCGGTGAGGCCTACCAGCTGCTGCGCGACGGGCTGGGCAAGACCGCCGGTGAGATCGCCGGTGTCTTCGACGAGTGGAACAAGGGCGACCTGGACAGCTTCCTGGTCGAGATCACCGCCAAGGTGCTGCGCCAGACCGACGCCAAGACCGGCAAGCCGCTGGTCGACGTCATCCTCGACGAGGCCGAACAGAAGGGCACCGGCCGCTGGACGGTGAAGTCGGCGCTGGACCTCGGCGTGCCGGTCACCGGCATCGCCGAGGCGGTGTTCGCCCGCGCGCTGTCGGGTTCGGTGGCCCAGCGCAAGGCCACCACCGGGCTGGCGTCGGGAGAGCTCGGCGAAAAGCCAAGCGACGCAGTGCAATTCACCGAGGACGTGCGCCAGGCCCTGTACGCTTCGAAGATCATCGCCTACGCGCAGGGGTTCAACCAGATCCAGGCCGGCAGCGCCGAGTACGACTGGGGCATCACCCCCGGCGACCTGGCGACCATCTGGCGCGGCGGCTGCATCATCCGGGCCAAGTTCCTCAACCGCATCAAGGAGGCGTTCGACTCCGATGCGGACCTGCCGACGCTGATCGTCGCGCCCTATTTCCGCAGCGCCATCGAGGCCGCCGTCGACGGCTGGCGCCGCGTCGTGGTCACCGCGACGCAACTGGGCATCCCGATCCCCGGCTTCGCCTCGGCGTTGTCCTATTACGACGCGCTGCGCACCGAGCGGCTCCCCGCCGCGCTCACCCAGGGACTGCGGGACTTCTTCGGCGCGCACACCTACGGCCGCATCGGCGACGACCCGGACAAGCGCTTCCACACGCTGTGGAGCGGGGACCGCAGCGAAGTGCCCGCCTAGAAGCACCGGCCGGATCGCACGAAGGGGGTACAGCGGTAACGATGAAGTTCCTGGACGGCCACTCACCGGCGCACGACCTGACCTACAACGACGTGTTCATCATGCCCAACCGGTCGGACGTCGCGTCGCGCTTCGACGTCGACCTGTCCACCACCGACGGCTCGGGCACCACGATCCCCGTCGTGGTCGCCAACATGACCGCGGTGGCCGGGCGGCGGATGGCCGAGACGGTGGCCCGGCGCGGGGGCATCGTGATCCTGCCGCAGGACCTGCCGATCACCGCGGTGCAGCAGACGGTGGAGTTCGTCAAGAGCCGCGACCTGGTGCTCGACACCCCGGTGGTGCTGGCGCCCGACGACTCGGTGTCCGACGCGATCGCGCTGATCCACAAGCGGGCCCACGGCGTCGCCGTCGTCGCCTTCGAGGGACGCCCGATCGGCCTGGTGCGCGAGGCGTCGTGCCTGGGCGTGGACCGCTTCACGCGGGTGCGCGACGTCGCGGTGACGGATTTCGTGACCGCCCCGTCCGGTGCCGAGCCGCGCAAGATCTTCGACCTGCTCGAGCACGCGGGGGTCGCGGTGGTGACCCATCACGACGGCACCCTGGCCGGGGTGCTGACGCGCACCGGCGCGATCCGCGCCGGCCTGTACACGCCGGCCACCGACCCGTCGGCATCAACGGCGACGTGGGCGCCAGGGCGCGGTCGTTGGTCGAGGCCGGCGCCGACGTGCTGGTGATCGACACGGCCCACGGGCACCAGGTCAAGACGCTGGAGGCGATCAGGGTGGTCGCCTCCCTGGACCTGGGCGTCCCGCTGGCGGCGGGCAACGTGGTGACGGCCGACGGCACCCGTGACCTGCTGGAGGCCGGCGCGAGCATCGTCAAGGTCGGCGTGGGCCCCGGCGCGATGTGCACCACCCGGATGATGACCGGCGTCGGGCGCCCGCAGTTCTCCGCAGTGCTCGAATGTGCTTCGGCCGCAAGGGAACTCGGTGGCCATGTGTGGGCCGACGGCGGCATCCGGCACCCCCGCGACGTGGCGCTGGCGCTGGCGGCCGGGGCGTCGAACGTGATGATCGGGTCCTGGTTCGCCGGCACCTACGAATCGCCCGGCGACCTCCTGCGCGACCGTGACAACCGGCCGTACAAGGAGAGCTACGGCATGGCGTCCAAGCGGGCCGTCGTCGCCCGCACCGGCGCCGACACCGCCTTCGACCGCGCCCGCAAGGCGCTGTTCGAGGAGGGCATCTCGACGTCGCGGATGGACCTGGATCCCGACCGCGGCGGCGTCGAGGACCTGATCGACCACATCACCGCCGGCGTGCGCAGCACGTGCACCTACGTCGGCGCCTCCACGCTGGCCGAGCTGCACGAGCGCGCGGTCGTCGGCGTGCAGTCCGGCGCGGGCTTCGCCGAGGGGCATCCGCTGCCCCTGGGCTGGTGAAACGCTGACAACCGTTGCGGGTCCCCGGCCCGGCGTTGGCTAGCATGTGAATTCACGCGCAGCACAGCGCTGCGCGGCATCGATGGAAAGGGATGACGTGCCGCAGGCGCGGGACCCGTCATGAACGTGACCGCCACCCTCGCCAGCGTCCTGGCCATCGCGCTGCTCATCGTGGGCAACGCCGTCTTCGTGGCCGCCGAGTTCTCGCTGACGACGCTGGACAGCAGCATCGTGGAGGCCAACGCGCGCGGGGGCGGGCGCCGCGACCGCCTGATCAGGCACGCCCAGCAGCGGCTGTCGTTCGAGTTGTCCGGCGCCCAATTGGGGATATCGGCGACGACGTTGGCGGCCGGCTACCTGACCGATCCGATGGTGGCCGACCTGCCGCATCCGTGGTTCGACGCGCTCGGCATCCCCGACCGGGTGGCCGACGGCATCATGGCGTTGCTGGCCGTGGTGATCGTGACCTCGGTGTCGATGGTGTTCGGCGAGCTGGTCCCGAAATACCTTGCGGTGGCGCGTCCCATGTCGACCGCCCGGGCGGTGGTCGGCCCCCAGTCGCTGTTCTCGCTGCTGTTCACCCCGGCCATCCGCCTGACGAACGGCGCGGCGAACTGGATCGTCCGCAAGCTGGGCGTCGAACCGGCCGAGGAGCTGCGCTCGGCGCGGTCGCCGCAGGAGCTGTTGTCGCTGGTGCGGTTCTCGGCGCGCAGCGGCGCGCTGGACGCGGCCACCGCCGCGCTGGTGCGGCGATCCCTGCAGTTCGGCGACCGGACGGCCGAGGAGCTGATGACGCCGCGCTCGAAGATCGTCGCGCTGCAGACCGACGACACCGTCGCCGACCTGGTCGACGCGGCCGCCGAATCCGGGTTCTCCCGCTTCCCCGTCGTCGACGGCGACCTCGACGAGACCATCGGGATCGTGCACGTCAAGCAAGTGTTCGCGATTCCGCGCGCCGACCGCCCGCGCACCCAGCTGACGACGATCGCGCAGCCCGTTCCCGTCGTCCCCTCCACCCTGGACGGCGACGCGGTGATGGCCGAGATCCGGGCCAACGCCCTGCAAACCGCCATGGTCGTCGACGAATACGGCGGCACCGCGGGCATGGTGACCGTCGAGGACCTCATCGAGGAGATCGTTGGCGACGTCCGCGACGAACATGACGACGCCACGCCCGACGTGCTGCCCGCCGGCGAGGGCTGGCGGGTCTCGGGCCTGCTGCGCATCGACGAGGTGGCCACGGCCATCGGTTACCGGGCCCCCGAGGGGCCGTACGAGACGATCGGGGGGCTGGCGCTGCGGGAAATCGGGCACATCCCCTCGCCCGGCGAGGTGGTGGAGCTGCCGGCGCTGAACCCCGACGGCCTGCTGGACACCTCCCTGCGCTGGCAGGCCCGCGTGGTCCGGATGGACGGGCGCCGGATCGACCTGCTCGAACTCACCGAACTCGACGGTGCGGGCGAGCACGCCGGGGAGCGGGACCACTGATGGGCAACGCCCTCGGCATGCTGCTGGCCCTGGCGCTGATCGGCGTCAACGCCTTCTTCGTCGGGGCCGAGTTCTCGCTCATCTCGGCTCGGCGCGACCGGCTCGAGGCGCTGGCCGAGCAGGGCAAAGCCGGGGCCGTGACCGTGATCCGGGCCGGGGAGCAACTCCCATCGATGCTGGCGGGCTCCCAACTGGGCGTCACGGTCGCCTCGCTGCTGCTCGGGCGGATCGGCGAGGCGGCGGTCGCCGACGTGCTGCGCACCGCCCTCGGCCTGACCGGCATCCCCCCGGCGCTGCTGCACACGCTGTCGTTCGCGATCGCGCTGGCGATCGTGGTGACGCTGCACGTGCTGCTGGGCGAGATGGTCCCCAAGAACATCGCCCTGGCCGGCCCGGAGCGGACGGCGATGCTGCTGGTCCCGCCCTACCTGGTCTGCGTGCGGGCGGCCCGCCCGTTCATCGTCTTCTACAACAAGTGCGCCAACCTGGTGCTGCGCGCGATGGGCGTCGAACCCAAGGACGAGCTCGACATCACCGTCTCGCACGCGGAGCTCAGCCAGATGATCGCCGAATCCACCTCCGAGGGCCTGCTCGATCCGGAGGAGCACAGCAGGCTGACGCGGGCGCTGCAGCTGCGCACGCGCGTCGTCGGCGACGTGGCGGTCCCGCTGGCCGACGTGGTCGCGATCCCGGTGGCCGCGGCCGGCTCCGGCCCGCGGGTGGGTGCGGTCGAGGAGGCCCTGGCCCGCACCGGCTACTCCCGGTTCCCCGTGACGGGCACCGACGGCGCGTTCGTCGGCTACCTGCACATCAAGGATGTGCTGACGCTCGTGGACGAGCCGCAGACCGTCATCGACCTGGCCGTGGTGCGCCCGCTGCCGCGGCTGCCCAGGTCGCTGCCGCTCGCCGACGCCCTGTCCCGGATGCGCCGCAGCAACAGCCATTTGGCGCTGGTGACCGACGGCGGCAGCGGCGTCGTGGCGATGGTGGCCATGGAGGACCTGGTGGAGGACCTCGTCGGCGCCTTCCGCGAGGCCTCCTGACCCGGCCCGTATCATCGCCAACGGCTTCCGGTCAAGAAAGGGCAGGGAAGCGCCACGGGCGCGGTTACGCGGTCTGACCAGCCCCTGTTTGTCTGGCCGGATGACGATTGCGACGGGACCGGTCGGTAGGCTGACCACGATGCCCGTGACGGGGCCGATGAGTTGCTACTCGGCCCATTATGGAGGAGAGAAATGACTGATCGCGTGTCGGTGGGGAACTTGCGGGTCGCCCGAGTGCTCTACGACTTCGTGAACAACGAGGCCCTGCCCGGCACCGACATCGACCCCGACAGCTTCTGGGCCGGCGTCGACAAGGTGGTCGCGGACCTCACCCCGCAGAACGAGGATTTGCTGGCCCGCCGCGACGAGCTGCAGGCCCAGATCGACAAGTGGCACCGCCAGCGCGTCATCCAGCCGCTGGACATCGGGGAGTATCGCGAGTTCCTCACCCAGATCGGGTACCTGCTGCCCGCGCCCGACGACTTCACCATCACCACCTCCGGAGTCGACGACGAGATCACGACGACCGCCGGCCCGCAGCTGGTGGTGCCCGTCCTCAACGCCCGGTTCGCGCTGAACGCGGCAAACGCCCGCTGGGGCTCGCTTTATGACGCGCTGTACGGCACCGACGTGATCCCGGAGGACGACGGCGCCGAGAAGGGGTCGAGCTACAACAAGGTCCGCGGCGACAAGGTGATCGCCTACGCCCGCACGTTCCTCGACGAGGCCGTGCCGCTGGAGGCCGGGTCGTGGGCCGACGCGACGGGCCTGAGCATCGAGGACGGCCAACTGCGGATCGCGCTCGGCTCCGAAACCGGGTCAGAGTCCACCGGCCTGGCCGGCCCCGAGAAGTTCGTCGGTTACAGCGGGGACCTCGGCTCGCCCAGCTGGTCGGTGCTGCTGGTCAATCACGGCCTGCACATCGAGATCCAGATCGACCCGGGATCGCCGGTCGGGAGCACCGACCGCGCCGGCATCAAGGACGTGATCCTGGAGTCGGCGGTGACCACGATCATGGACTTCGAGGACTCGGTGGCCGCCGTCGACGCCGACGACAAGGTGCTCGGCTACCGCAACTGGCTCGGCCTGAACCGGGGTGACCTGTCGGAGTCGGTCGACAAGGACGGCAAGACGTTCACCCGGGTGCTGAACCAGGACCGCACCTACACCACCCCGGACGGCGGCGAGCTGACCCTGCCGGGTCGCAGCCTGATGTTCGTCCGCAACGTCGGTCACCTGATGACGAACGACGCGATCGTCGTCGGCGAGGGCGACCAGGAACGGGAGATCTTCGAAGGCATCATGGACGCGTTGTTCACCGGGGTGACCGCCATCCACGGGCTCAAGACCGGTGACGCCAACGGCCCGCTGACCAACAGCCGCACCGGATCCATCTACATCGTCAAGCCCAAGATGCACGGGCCCGACGAGGTGGCCTTCACCTGCGAGCTGTTCAGCCGCGTCGAGGACGTTCTCGGACTGCCGCAGGGCACGATGAAGGTCGGCATCATGGACGAGGAGCGCCGCACCACGCTCAACCTCAAGGCGTGCATCAAGGCGGCCGCCGACCGCGTCGTCTTCATCAACACCGGCTTCCTGGACCGCACCGGCGACGAGATCCACACGTCGATGGAGGCGGGTCCGATGATCCGCAAGGGCGCGATGAAGAACACCGCGTGGATCAAGGCCTACGAGGACGCCAACGTCGACACCGGCCTGGCCGCCGGCTTCAAGGGCAAGGCCCAGATCGGCAAGGGCATGTGGGCCATGACCGAACTGATGGCCGACATGGTCGAGCAGAAGATCGGCCAGCCGAAGGCCGGCGCCACGACCGCGTGGGTGCCGTCGCCCACCGCGGCCACCCTCCACGCCATGCACTACCACTACGTCGACGTGGGCGCGGTCCAGGAGGAACTGCAGGGCAAGACCCGCACGACCATCGAGGAGCTGCTCACCATCCCGCTGGCCAAGGAGCTGGCCTGGGCGCCGGAGGAGATCCGCGAGGAGGTCGACAACAACTGCCAGTCCATCCTCGGCTACGTGGTGCGCTGGATCGACCAGGGCGTCGGCTGCTCGAAGGTGCCCGACATCCACAACGTCGCGCTGATGGAGGACCGCGCGACCCTGCGCATCTCCAGCCAGCTGCTGGCCAACTGGTTGCGCCACGGTGTCATCACCGCCGAGGACGTGCGCGCCAGCCTCGAGCGGATGGCCCCGATCGTTGACGAGCAGAACGCGGGCGACCGGGGCTACCGTCCGATGGCGCCCAACTTCGACGACAGCATCGCGTTCCTGGCCGCCCAGGACCTGATCCTGTCCGGAACCCAGCAGCCGAACGGCTACACCGAACCGATCCTGCATCGGCGCCGGCGCGAGCTGAAGGCGCGTGCCGCGGGGGCCTGAATCGGTAGTGCGTCAAAGATGAGTCGACTGAAAGGCGGCGGGCACCACTATGGGTAGGCACAGCATGCCCGACCCTGACGACCCCGTCGACGAAACCACTCCCGACACCGCCGAACCGACCCAACCCGAGGAGTCGTCCGACTACCCGGAGTTCCCCCCGCGACAGCCGGCCAGCTCGGAGCCTGCGCAGCCTTCGCCGTCGCTGTTCGGGCGGGCCGGCCACCGGGGGCTCGGCGACTGGCGGGGCGGTCACCGCAGCGAGGGCGGGCGCCGCGGCGTGAGCATCGGCGTGATCGTGGCCCTGGTCGCCGTCGTCGTGGTGGTGGGCACCGTGATCCTGTGGAGCTTCTTCGGCGACGCGCTGTCCAACCGGTCCCACCAGGCGGCCGGACGGTGCGTGGGCGGCAAGGAGTCCGTCGCGGTCATCGCCGACCCGTCCATCGCCGACGCCGTGCAGCAGCTGGCGGAAGGCTTCAACGCGACGGAGGGCCCCGTCGGCGACCACTGCATGGTGGTCGGCGTCAAGCCTTCCGGAGCCGACGCCGTGCTGGGCGGATTCGTCGGCAAGTGGCCCGCCGAGCTGGGCGCGCAGCCCGCGCTGTGGGTTCCGGGCAGTTCGATTTCGGCGGCGCGGCTTTCGGCGGCCGCTCAGCCCGGGGGGCAGAAGCTCATCACCGACAGCCGCTCGCTGGTGACGTCGCCGGTCGTGCTCGCGGTGCGGCCGGAGCTCTCGCAGGCCCTGGGCAACCAGAGCTGGGCCGCGCTGCCCGGCCTGCAGACAAACCCCAACGGATTGGCCGCGGTGAACCTGCCGGCCTGGGGATCGTTGCGGCTGGCGCTGCCCATGGGCGGCAACGGCGACGCCTCGTTCCTGGCCGGCGAGGCGATGAACGCGCTGCTGAAGCCCGGCGATCGGGCCGGCGCGCCGGTGCACGCGGTGGTCACCACCGAGCAGCAGCTGTACCAGCGCGGGCAGTCGCTACCGGATGCCAAGGGCGCGTTGGGTTTCTGGTTGCCGCCCGGGCCGGTGCCGGTGGCCGACTACCCCACCGTCCTGCTCAGCGGGTCGTGGCTGACGCCCGAGCAGACCTCGGCCGCCAGCGAATTCGCCCGCTTCCTGCGCAAGCCCGAGCAGCTCGCCAAGCTGGCCAAGGCCGGTTTCCGGGTGAACGGGGTCAAGCCGCCGAGCAGCCCGGTCACCAGCTTCCCGGCGCTGCCCGACACGCTGTCGGTGGGCGACGACGGCATGCGCGCGACGCTGGCCGAAGCCATGGCCGCCCCGGCGAGCGGGATGGCCGCGACGATCATGCTCGACCAGTCGATGCCCGGGGACGAAGGCGGTAAGACTCGGCTGGCCAACGTGATTGCGGCGCTCCAGGACAAGATCAAGGCGCTGCCGCCGACCGCCATCCTGGGTCTGTGGACCTTCGACGGTCACGAGGGCCGCTCGGAGGTGGCGAGCGGGCCGCTGTCCGACCCCGTCAGTCCTGGCAGTGGACAGCCGCGGGCGGCCGCGCTCAGCGCCGCGCTGGACAAGCAGTACTCGTCGGCCGGCGGCGCGGTGTCGTTCACCACGCTGCGCATGTTGTACCAGGACGTGCAGGCTAAATATGTTGCGGGGCAGGCTAATTCGATCCTGGTGATCACCTCGGGGCCGCACACCGACCAGAGCCTGGACGGGCCCGGGCTGCAGGACTTCATCCGCAAGAGCGCCGACCCGGCCAAGCCGATCGCCGTCAACGTCATCGACATCGGCAACGACCCGGACCGGGCGACCTGGCAGGCCGTGGCGCAACTCAGCGGCGGCGGCTACCAGAACCTGGCCACCTCGGCGTCCCCCGACCTCGCCGCGGCGATCAACAACTATCTGAGCTGACCGGCCTCACTCCCGCAGGGTGCGTCCGTCGGCGTCCGGGCGCGCTGCGCCTCGATCGCCTCGAGGCCGCGACGCGGATAGCATCGGCACCGGTAGCGAAGGAGCGCAATGAGCATCAACTTCACCCCCGATCCGCGGCTGTACCCGTTCGAGTCGCGCTGGTTCGACAGCTCGCAGGGACGCATCCACTACATCGACGAGGGCGAGGGTCCGCCGCTGCTGCTGTGCCACGGCAACCCGACCTGGAGCTTCCTGTACCGCAACATCGTCACCGCGCTGCGCGACCGTTTCCGTTGCATCGCACCGGATTACCTCGGGTTCGGCCTGTCGGACCGGCCTTCGGGATTCGGCTACAAAATCGACCAACACGCGCGGGTGGTCGGCGAGTTCGTCGATCACCTCGGTCTCGACGGCTACCTCACCATGGGCCAGGACTGGGGCGGGCCCATCAGCATGGCGGTCGCGGTGCAGCGGGCCGACCGGGTGCTGGGCGTCGTGTTGGGCAACACCTGGTTCTGGCCGACGGACACGCTGAGCACAAAGCTGTTCAGTTGGGTGATGTCCAGTCCCCCAATGCAATACGCGATCCTGCACCGCAACTTCTTCGTCGAACGACTGATCCCGGCCGGGACCCGGGCCCGGCCCACCGCCGAGGTCATGGAGCACTACCGGGCCGTGCAGCCGGACCCGGAGTCGCGCAGGGGCGTGGCCGAGATGCCGAAACAGATCATGGCCGCCCATGCCCTGCTCGCGCGGCTGGCCGAGGAAGTGCCGGCCAAGCTCGGCGCCAAACCGGCGCTGTTCGTCTGGGGCATGAAGGACTTCGCGTTCCGGCCCGGCCCCACGCTGCCCAGGATGCGCGCGGCCTTTCCCGACCATGTGCTCGTCGAATTGCCCGACGCCAAGCACTTCATCCAGGAGGATGCGCCCGACGAGATCGCCCGTGCCATAGCCGCGCGCTTCGGGTGACCCGCTTGATTCCCTAGGCTGCGTGCCTGGCCAGTTCGACGCCGACCCGGATTTCGAGCTGGCTGACGGTGATCGTCGGTGCGCGCGGCGGGGCCGTCGACCGGTAGCTGGCCCCCGTCGGTGTGGTGAATACCGCGGTGTGCGTGTGGTCCTCGCCGACGCTGGTGTTCACCCGCCAACCCGGCGCCTCTTTGGCGTAGTTGCAGCTTTCGCACGAACCGAGCCCGTTGGCCGCGGTGGTGCGCCCGCCGCCGGCCCAGGGCTGCGCGTGATCGCGGTGCCGGATCGGCGCGTCGCAGTACGGGGTGCGGCACCGCCCGTCGCGCAGATCGATGAAGGCCGCCAGGCCGCGCGGAAATATGCGCGCGCGGGACTCCATGGCCACCAGCGCCCCACCGCGGGGGTGGGCGTAGAGCCGGCGCAGCGTTGCGCGCGAGCGTGGGTCGTCGGCGGCGCGCGAGACCATCGAGCGCGCGACCGCGGCCGGGACGGGCCCGTAGCCGGCGATATCCGCCGGCGTGTTGTCGCCGCCCAGCAGTGTCTCGTCGGTCATCACCAGGTTGATGGAGATCGGGATGGGGATCGCCGCGTCACGCCCGGTGATGCGCTCGACGAGGGTGTCGGCCATCACCTGCCCGCGGGCCCGTCCGTCGCAGCAGGTGTCGGCGGCGCGCTTGAGTGCCGCGTACGCCGCGACACCCTGCGCCACGGGCAGCAAGGCGGTCAGGTAGGTCATCGTGTCCGGGGCCGGCCGGATCGTTACCGAGCGTTCGTTCTCGGCCTTCGCCGCACGATCGACCACGGCGTGCGGGTCCAATCGATACGCGATCGCCTTCGCGGAAGCGGCGATTCGGGCGTCGCCCTTTCCTTCGAGCGTCGCCGGATCGGCGCACATTTCGGCATCGAGCGTGCGGCGGTCTTCGACGTCCAGGCACGCGCTCTCGCGCACGATCAGCGTGGCCCGCCATTCGGAGAGCACCCCGGATTCGAGGGCGGCCAGCGTGTGCGGCATCTCGCGCACCAGGGCCTTGGCGAACCCGAGGTGCCGGCTGCCGCGTGCCGGGGAATCTCGTCGCGCCAGCGCGACCTCGCTGGCCACGCCGCGGCCGCGCCGTGCGGCCGGTATTCCCGCGGCCGCCTCCGCCGCCCGCCGCGCCGCATCCAGGGCGGCCCGGGCCTGGCCGGCCGCCGCGGCAGACTTGACCCGTTCCAACACCGCGATGCGCTGCACCAGCGCGGCCTCATCGGCCGTCGGGTCCACCACGGCCAAAGTCTCGAACATACGTGCGATGGTAACCGGGCCCACCGACACGGCGCCGCGTCAGCGGCTTGGCGGGGCCGGCGCCCGCACGATCAGGCCGTGTGACCAGCCGGCGACCACGACGAGAACGCCCGCGGCGATCAGCCGGGCATCGCGTCGCCACGCGCCCACCGTCATGACGACGTCGCCGACCAGGCGCACCGCCTGCGCGCTCGGGGGCATGTGCTCCAGCACGTACTTGCCGCGTCGGGTCGAGCGAAGCCGCGTGTTGTCCGCGCGCAGCAGGAACGCCGAGGCCACGGCCGGGATGAGGAAGTGAACGGCGAGACCCGGGGTGCGACGTCCCGTCCAGATCAACGGCAGCGAAACGACTTCCGCGCCCACGTCGGCGGCCAGCTTCGCCCAGCGGATCTGGTGTAGGACAAGGTCTTCGTCGTTCATTGGATGCCGCTCTCCGGTTTTCGACCCGCCCGGAACTACGCGAACGCTTCCACCGGCGGGCAGGAGCAGACCAGATGCCGGTCGCCGTAGGCGCCGTCGATGCGGCGCACCGGCGGCCACACCTTGGGCCGGAAGCTCTTGCCGAGCGGATAGGCGGCCTCTTCGCGGGTGTACGGGTGATCCCAGTCGGACACCAGCAGGCACTCGGCGGTGTGCGGCGCTCCCCGCAGTGGATTGTCGTCGACGGGCCACTCCCCGGACCCGACGCGGTCGATCTCGCGGCGGATCGAGATCATCGCCTCGCAGAAGGCGTCGACCTCGGTCAGGGTCTCACTTTCGGTCGGCTCGACCATCAGGGTCCCGGCCACCGGGAAGCTCATCGTCGGCGCGTGAAAACCGTAGTCCGCCAATCGCTTTGCGACATCGTCGACGGTCACACCGGTAGCCTTGGTGATGCCGCGCAGATCCAGGATGCACTCGTGGGCGACCATGCCGTTCTCGCCCGTGTAGAGCACCGGGAAGTACTCGTCGAGGCGCCGGGCGATGTAGTTGGCCGAGGCGATCGCGGTCAGCGACGCCGCCCGCAGGCCCTCGGCCCCCATCATCCGGATGTAGGCCCAGCTGATCGGCAGGATCGAGGCCGACCCGTACGCCGCCGACGAAACCGGGTGTCCGTGCGGCAATTCCGGGGCGAACGGGTGCCCCGGCAAGAACGGCGCCAGGTGCGAGCGCACCGCCACCGGCCCGACGCCCGGTCCCCCGCCGCCGTGCGGAATGCAGAACGTCTTGTGCAGGTTCAAGTGGCTCACGTCGCCGCCGAACTTGCCCGGGCGGGCAAGGCCCACAAGGGCGTTGAGGTTGGCGCCGTCGACGTACACCTGGCCGCCGGCGTCGTGCACGGCCGCGCAGATGTCGGCGATGTCGTGCTCGTAGACGCCGTGCGTGGAGGGGTAGGTGATCATCAACGCCGAGAGCCGGTCGCCGTGTTCGACGACCTTGGCGCGCAGGTCGTCCAGGTCGACGTCGCCGTTGTCGTGGCAGGCCACCACGACCACCCGCATGCCGGCCAGCGCCGCCGACGCCGCGTTGGTGCCGTGCGCGCTGGACGGGATCAGGCAGATGTCGCGGTGCGGTTCGCCTCGGTCGGCGTGGTAGTCGTGGATCGCCAACAGCCCGGCGTACTCGCCCTGTGAGCCGGCGTTGGGTTGCAGCGAGACGGCGTCGTACCCGGTAATGTCCACCAGCCAGGTCTCCAGGTCCTCGATGAGCCGGCGGAGTCCCGGGGTGTCGGACGCCGGCCCGAACGGATGCTGACGAGCGAACTCCGGCCAGGTGATCGGTTCCATCTCGGCGGCCGCGTTGAGCTTCATCGTGCACGAGCCCAGCGGAATCATGCTGCGGTCCAACGCAATATCCTTGTCCGCCAGCGTGCGCAGGTAACGCATCATCGCGGTCTCGGTGCGGTACTGGGTGAAGGCGGGGTGGGTGAGGAACTCCGAGGTGCGGTTCACGATGCCGGCGCAGACCGGCTCGACGGCCGCGACGCCGAACGCCCGGAGAACGATCGCCACGTGCTCGTCGGTCGTCGTCTCGTCACAGGCGACCGACACATGATCGGCGTCGACGCGCCACAGGTTGACGCCGTTCGCCTTCGCCGCGGCCAGCACCTCGTCGGCGCGGCCCGGCACGCGCGCCAGCACGGTGTCGAAGTACGCGTCGTGCACCAGAGCCGATCCCAGCGCCGAAGCGATCGCCTCGGCATGCGAGTGCACTCGGCGGGCGATCTCGGTCAGCCCCTCGGCGCCGTGGTAGCTGGCATACATGGCCGCCATCACCGCCAGCAGCACTTGCGCGGTGCAGATGTTGCTCGTCGCCTTGTCGCGGCGGATGTGCTGCTCGCGCGTCTGCAGGGCCAACCGGTAGGCCGGCGAGCCGTCGGCGTCCATCGACACCCCGACCAGGCGGCCCGGCAGCTGGCGGGCATGCTTGGCATGCACAGCCAGGTAGCCGGCATGTGGGCCGCCGAATCCCATTGGCACGCCGAATCTTTGGGTGGTTCCGAAGGCGACGTCGGCGCCGATCTCGCCGGGCGGCGTGATCAGGGTCAGGGCCAGCAGGTCGGCGCCCACGGCGACCAGCGCGCCCCTGTCGTGGGCCTGGGACACCAGGGCCGCCCAGTCGGTGATCCGCCCGCTGGCCCCGGGCAACTGCGCGATGACGCCGAAGAACTCGCCGTCCGGCAGGCCGTCGCGCAGGTCGGCGCTGACGATCTCGATGCCCAACGGTTGCGCCCGGGTCGCCAGCACGGCCGCGGTCTGGGCGAACACGTCGACGTCCACGGCGAGGCGGTTCGACGCGCCCCGGGCCGCGCGGTGCAGCAGGGTCATGGCCTCGGCGGCCGCGGTGCCCTCGTCGAGCATGGACGCGTTGGCGACCTCGAGCCCGGTGAGGTCGCAGACCATCGTCTGGAAGTTCAGCAGCGCCTCCAGCCGGCCCTGGCTGATCTCCGGCTGGTACGGGGTGTAGGCGGTGTACCAGGCCGGGTTCTCCAGGATGTTGCGCAACAGCACGGGCGGGGTGAACGTGTCGTAGTAGCCCTGCCCGATCATCGACACGGCGACGGTGTTGGCGTCGGCCAGCGCCCGCAGCTCGGCCAGCGCCTCGGCCTCGGTGGCGGCCGGGGGCAGTCGGTCGAGGCCCGGCGCGGCGCCGGTTTCGGTGAGCCGGTCGAGGATCGCCTGCGGGACGGCCTTGGCCGCCAGCTCGTCGAGGGTGTCCACGCCGACGACGGCGAGCATGGCCGCGACGGCACGGTTGTCGGGTCCGATGTGGCGGGCGGCGAAAGAGGATTGGTCGGGCACGGGCGGCACTCCTGGCGGGCAAAGGGGCGACTAGGACGGACGAGAACACAGCACTAGCGGCCCTCTCCCTCTGTCTTCACCCGTGCGCCGGGTGCCTGAGAGATTCGGCGCCGGAGAAGTGTCCGAACGCCTTTCCCCATCGGCGGGTGTGTCACCACCGCTTTCCAGAGGCGTCGTTAACTCGTGCGGTCCGGGTGCCTGAGAGGTTGACGGAGAGGTGTTGCTCCTTCGGCGCCCGTAGCTGGTGGCCACGGGACTCTCCCGCTCGAGTGCGACGCGTTGTCCAGTTTAGCGCCGGGGGCGCGTGGCGGCGCAGTCAGCCGATCTTGCGGTCGCGGTGTTTCCGCCGCGACGCGAGCTCGTCCTCCGGGGCCGCGATGGACTCGCCGCCGTCGGCGCGCTCGCCGGGGAAGTCGGCGATCACGCCGGTCAGCTCCCGCATGGCGCCGGACACGGCGATGCCGAACACGCCCTGCCCGCCCTGCAGCAGGTCGACGACCTCTTCGGCCGAGGTGCACTCGTAGACCGTGGTGCCGTCGGAGAACAGCGTGATGTTGGCCAGGTCCTGCACGCCGCGCTGACGCAGGTGGTCGACGGCCACCCGGATGTTGTGCAGCGAGATGCCGGTGTCGAGCAGCCGCTTGACGATCTTGAGCACCAGGATGTCCTTGAACGAATACAGCCGTTGGCTGCCGGATCCGGCCGCGCTGCGGATCGAGGGGACCACCAACGACGTCCGGGCCCAGTAGTCGAGCTGGCGGTAGGTGATGCCGGCGATCTGGCAGGCGCTGGGCCCGCGGTAGCCGACGAGCTCGTCGGGAACGGAATCGTCGGGAAACAGCCCGGGCTGCACGGGGGCGCTCGTCGCGGTGACCGCGGATTCGCTGCCCGCGGCGTTCGCCGGGTCAGCAAGATCCAGTTGCTCTTGACGTGGCTGGTCGCTCACGGTGGTTCCTCTCGCCGATCGCGCTCTCGTTACTAGCTGCGTCCTGGCTGCCGCGCAGCCACGTTTGCTCAGGCCCGAGTGCTGAAGAGCTTACGCTGTTCGGTAGCTGCCGCGCCTTGTGTGGTGCTCAAATTATGGCCGCCGCCGGGCGCAGTGGGCGCGCTATCCGCCAGGCGTGTCGACATCGGGGCGCCAGTTGAGACGGATCCGTGATGTCGTCGACGGGCGCAGTGGCCGCGGCGAAATGGGCCGCGACCAGCATCGACACGGTTCAGGTCGCCTTGAAATCGTCCGGGGAGACGCTGTCGAGGAATTCCTTGAATTTCTCCACCTCGTCCTCGCGCACGGCGGTGCCGCCCTCCTCGTCGCTCTCATCGGGGATCAACAGGCCGGCCTGGGCGAGCACGGCCTCCTCGACGTAGATCGGGACGCCGACCCGCAGCGCGATGGCCACCGAGTCCGACGGCCGGGCCGACACGGTGATGTTGCGATCGAAGATGAGGTCCGCGTAGAAGGTGCCCTCCTGCAGGTCCACGATGCGCACTTCTTTGAGCGAATGGCCAAGCGCCGCAATGATATCCCTGATCAAGTCGTGGGTCAGCGGGCGAGGTGGCTCGACGCCCTGCTGTTCGAGCGCGATCGCGGCGGCCTCCGACTGACCGATCCAGATCGGCAGGTATCGGTCCCCGTTCGCCTCGCGCAGCAACAACACCGGTTGGTTTTGCGGCTGCTCGACGCGAATGCCGACAACACGAACTTCACCCATCTGTGTCCGCCCTCCGCAATTGCTGCCGTGTCCGACGCGCACTCGGCCCGACGACGAAACCGAGCCCGTCGAACGAAGTCTAGTCCTCAGCGATGGAGTACGTCGCGAACGGCGGATTTGACCAACGACGTGTGCAACGTGATCGCGAGCGCGGCCACCTCACGCACCAGGTCGTCGGCGCGGTCGCGGGCCCCGGCCTTGCCGGCTTTGACTACCGGCCCGGCGATTTGGGCGATCAGGTCGGACTGTCGGTCGGCCGCCGAGCGGAAGGCGCGCAGGTGGCGCGGCTCCACGCCGTAGTCCGACAGCGCCCGGGCGCACTGCAGGATCACGACGGCCTGCTCGTCGAAGAAGCCGCCCGGGCCGGTGGTGATCACCCCGGCCTTGAGCAGCGCCGTCAGCAGATCGGCGTCGACGCCCGAGCGCTCCAGCACGTCCTCACGGCTCAGCCGGACATGGGCCGAGGCCGGCGCCGCCGCCTCGGCGGCCTCCGGGCCCGCCGGCGCGGACGTTCCCGGCACCGAGACCAATCGCGGTACGCCGTAAGGCGATCCGAACGGGGGCAGTTCACCGTCAGGCTGGGCGTCCAACTGCGCCCTGATCACCTTCAGGGGCAGGTAATGGTCGCGCTGCGCGGTGAGGATGAACCGCAACCGCGCGCAGTCGTACGCGGTGAACCTGCGATAGCCCGACGCGGCGCGCTGCGGCGTCACCAGTCCCTCGGCCTCCAGGAACCGGATCTTGGAGATGGTGACATCGGGGAAATCGGGCCTCAGCAGCTCCAGGACCGCCCCGATCGACATCCCTGCCAGCGGCGGGCTATCCGGTGCGGTCACTAGCCCGAAGATCCTCCGTCGTCGTCGCCCTGCTTGGGTCCGGTCAGAAAGACCAGGCGGAACTTGCCGATCTGCACCTCGTCGCCGTTGGCGAGGACGGCCGAGTCCACCGGTTCGCGGTTGACGTAGGTGCCGTTCAGGCTACCGACGTCGACGACATGGAATTCGTTGCTCTCCAAGCGGAATTCGGCATGACGGCGGCTGACGGTGACGTCGTCGAGGAAGATGTCGCTGTCGGGATGCCGGCCCGCGGACGTGACGGGCTGATCCAGCAGGAAGCGCGACCCCGCGTTCGGTCCCCGCTTGACGACCAGCAACGCCGAGCCCGCCGGCAGCCCCTCGACGCCGGACACCGCGCTCTCGGCCCCCGCCTGCGCGGGAGCGTCCAGTTCGTTGAGGAAGTCGGCTCTGAAGACCGACGTCGTCTCAACGGTGACTTCGTCGGAAGTCTGGTCGTTATCCATGTCCGTCACGCGCTGCTCCTCACTGGCCGCTGTGGCGTTGTCTGACCGGGCCGCTCGGCCGGCTGATTCCTCACTGAGTTCTCGTCGCCCGGTATGGCCGATCCCTGACTGCCTGCCGCTCTCCTGTGTGTCGACCGTACCGCGCACTGGTGGGCAATGTCCCCACCACGCAGGGATCGAAAGCCCGATTGCCCGACTTCCCCCAGGCGTGGCCCGGAACCCCCTGCTGACCCCGCGGGCCCGCGGCGCTGTTCGTGTTGCCGCGCGGGCTGGCAGGGACACTAGCAACCGTCATTCGGTCAACGTTCCGCGGTATGCCTCTGCGTCGTGCAGCGACGCGATGGCCGCCTGCAAGTCGGCGGGGTCGCCGACCTTGACGTCGAGCAGCCAGCCGGCCCCGTACGGGTCCGAATTGACCAGTTGGGGGCTGCCTTCCAGCTCCCCGTTCACCGCGACCACCGTGCCCGAGACCGGGGCGTAGAGGTCGGACACCGATTTCGTGGACTCCACCTCACCGAACGACTCCCCGGCGGTCAGTTGGGTGCCCACGTCGGGCAGCTGCACGAAGACGACATCGCCGAGGGCCGACTGCGCAAAGTCGGTGATTCCCACCCGGGCGACGTCATCACCGCTGCGGCGAACCCACTCGTGCTCGGCGGTGTAGTACAGGTCGGACGGGATATCGCTCACGAGTAGTCCTGTTCTGGTCGGCTTGCTCACTTGACGGGCTGAGCGTATTGGTGCGGTTTTGGTTGCCGCAAGGTGGTCACATCCACGCGGTTCGCCTGCTGCACGGACATCCGCGCGCCGACGCGCTTGACGCTGTCCTCCGCGCCGCCGGGAATGTTCATGGCGGCGGCCAGGGTCGGTGGATCGCCAATGGCCAGAATCGAATACGGGGGCGCCAGCGTCCTGGTGTCGACGATCAGCGAGCCCGGGGTGCCGAGCACCCAGGTGTCGACGCCCACCCGCACGGACTGGTGGGGGTCGTTGATCTCGATCGCCTCGGCGCCGGCGGCGCGCAATTCGTTGATCACGTCGAGCATCGCCTCGGGCGAAACGCCCGGGCCCGGGTCCTCGATCGTGACGGTGACGCCGGGCCCGGTGGCGCCGACGGAGCCGGCCAGGACCGAGAGGGCGGCCAGCCGCGCCTGCGCGGCCTGGATGGCGGCCTGGTCGCTATTGCCGGACGCCTGAAGCGAATTCAGCGTGTTCTGCAGCTCGCTGACTTCGGTGTTGAGCGTCGCCTCGCGCTGGCGCAACGAATCGAGCAGCACCAACAGGTCGGCGGGGCGGGCGGTGTCCAGCGAGTCCCCCGTCCGGGTCTGGCGGACCTGGGTGGCGATGCCGACCCCGAGGGCCAGGCAGAGCAGGATCGCCAGCACGCCGAAGGTCAGGCGGGAGCGGCCGCCCTGGGCCAGCGCCGACAGGCGGTTGCGGCGCCCGATCTCCGGGCCTTTCGCCGGCAACTCGTGGCGGCCGCGCTGGACGGCCGCGTTGTGCTCCGGGCTGTCGTTTTCCCGGCCCGCGCGGTCCGGCGGATCCTGGCTCATCTCGCTCGTGTCGCCCATGTCGGTCATGTCCCCGCCCGTCGTCATGCCCCGAACAGCCGCCGCCGCAGCGCGGCGGCGTTGCCGAAGATGCGGATGCCCAGCACGACGATGATGGCCGTCGACAACTGCGTGCCGACACCGAGCTGGTCGCCGACGTAGACGATCAGGGCGGCCACCAGGACGTTGAACACGAACGAGACCACGAACACCTTCGGGTCGAAGATCCGTTCGAGGTAGGCGCGCAGCCCGCCGAAGACGGCGTCGAGCGCGGCCACCACCGCGATCGGCAGATACGGCTGGACCGCCTCGGGAACCGCCGGGTGAAAGATCAGGCCCAGCACGATCCCGATCACCAGCGCCGCAATGCCGATCATGGTCGGCCCTCCCTGTGTGTCATTGCGGCCCAATCGGTTTGGCGAATTTCAGCTCGCGGACCGATCCGGCCGGCAGCGAGAGGCCGTCGCTGACGTTCACGGTCACGCCGACACCGTAGGACACCTCCAGCAGCCGCAGGCGCTGCAAGCCGGCGCTGCGGTCGAACGCGTCCCGCATCGCGTTCGGCGGGCCGACCGCCAAGATGGCGTACGGGCTGCCCGTCGGGGTGTTGTCGACCAGGATCGCGCCGCCGGCCTGGCGGATTGTCACGTCGGGGCCGATGCGGACCCCGCCGACGGAGACGGCCTCGGCGCCGCTGGCCCACAACGAGTTGACGACCAGCTGCAGGTCGCGGTCGAGGATGATCTGGCGGCTGCCGTTGACCCGCTGCTTGGAGACGTCGGACAGGTTCGGTCCGGCACCGGGGTCGGTCACGGTCACCGTCAGGCCCGGGCCGATGATCGGCCTGCTGGCCGCGGCCAGGCTGAGCGCGTCGAGGCGGCCCAGCAGCCGCTGGCCCTCGGCGTCGTCGGTCAGCGCCAGGCGCTGCACCTCGTCGACGCGGGTGGCCAGCGCCCCGCGGCGCTGGGCGAGCCCGGTGGCGGCGGCCTCGGTCGAGCGCACGTTTCGCACCAGCAGCTGCTGCGCGGTGCGCACCCCGGGGGCCACCGAGCGGGCCTGGGCGACGGCGGCCCGTTTGGCGGCTGCGGCCGCATAGCCGGGATCGAGGTGCTCGGACAACAGCGCGCGCAGCAACGAGGGCACCGGGATCAGGGTCGGGCGGGACGCCACGTGGGCGCTGCGTCCGGCGTTGGGGTCGTAGCCCCCGAGCAGACGGTCCCGGTCAGCCATGATCGCTCGCCTGACCCGTGACCGGTTGGCGCCCATGCTCTTTCGTCCTGGGCATCCGGCGCAACACCAGCGTCATCTGCACCGCGTACAGCACGAACGCCCACAAGTAGGCATACAAACCCCATCCCAGGAAGGCCCAGCCGCAGGCCCCCACCACCCGGCTCCACAACGCGTTCCAGGTTCCCAGCAGCACCAGCGGGAAGCCGGACATCAACGCGAACGTCGCGGCCTTGCCGATGTAGGTGACCGGCAGGGCGGACAGGCCGCGACTCCTCAGCAGCGGCAGCGTCGCGGCCAGCAGACCGTCGCGGGCCAGCAGCACGATGACGAACCACCACGGCACGATGCCGTCGAGCGCCAGCACCACCGGAACGGTGACCATGTAGAGCCGGTCGACGGCGGGGTCGAGCAGCACTCCGAGGCGCGAGGATTGGTCGAGCAGCCGGGCGATCTTGCCGTCGGCCCAGTCGGAGGCGCCGCTGAACATCAGGATCGCCACGGCCCAGCCGTTGGCGTGCGCGACCAGCAGGACGTAGATGAAGACGGGGATGAGCAGCAGGCGGATGGCGCTCAGCGCGTTGGGCACCGTCAGCACCCGATCGGGCGGAAGCACGGGCTCCATGAGCCGTGACCTTAACGCGCCCGGGCGCCGAACGTGCGGCTGGACGCACGCTCGGCGTTCGAAAGCGTTCCTACCGGAACACCCCGGGCAGGCTCAGGGTGGACAGCGTGTCGTCGGACAGCGGGTTGTCGTTGACCATGTAGGTCCACGTCGACGTCGGCCGCGCCAGCTTGGACAAGTCGAGGCCCTGCTCCTCCTCGAGCACGTTCGCGGTTTCGAACGTCTGCTGCGCCGCCTCGATCGCGTCGGCGGCCAGCGACGCGAACGCGTCGACGGCCAGCCGGTGGAACTCGTCCAGCGGGTTCTGCCGGCCCAGCGCCCGCAGGTGGATGCTCTCTCGGATGTCGGCCAGGTAGGCCAGGTGGTCGGCCCAGCCGCGGTCGAGGTGGTAGAGCATGATCAGCCGGCAGATCTTCTCCAGCTGTTGTTCGGAGAGGTCCCCGGAGAGTTCCTTGTACCGCTTGGGCGCCAGCTGCGCCAGTTCCTCGCGCGCGGTTGCGGTGCGCAGCAACGTGTTACGCCGATCGACGATGATGGCGCGCTGCTGGGCGATCAACTGGTTGTACCGCCAGGTGTTGGCGTGCACGTCGAGCATCCGGCCCTCGGCCACTCTTTGCGCGTGATCGAGCATGCCGGCCGCCTTGGGGCTGGTGATGCGGCCGTCCTCGTCGGTCTCCATGGGCAACTTGTTGCGGTCGAGGTTGGCCGCGACGACGTCGTCTTCCCAACTGGAGAAGAACACCGACGAGCCCGGGTCGCCCTGGCGTCCGGCGCGCCCGCGCAGCTGGTTGTCGAGCCGCTCGGTGTGATGGCGGCCGGTGCCGACGACGTGCAGCCCGCCCAGTTCCGCGACGCGGTCGTGGTCGGCTTCGTCGGACCCGCCCAGCCGGATGTCGGTGCCGCGCCCGGCCATCTGGGTGGAGACGGTGACCGTGCCGTACTCGCCGGCGTCGGCGATCACCTTGGCCTCCTCGGCGTCGTTCTTCGCGTTGAGCACGACGGCCGGGACGCCGCGGCGCAGCAGCCGCTCGTGCAGGTCCTCGGATTCGGCGACGTCGCGGGTGCCGACGAGCACCGGCTGTCCGGTCTCATGCACCTCGGCGATGTGCGCGACGATGGCGTCGTTCTTGGCCGCCGCGGTGATGTAGACCCGGTCGGACTCGTCCTCGCGGATGTTGGGCTTGTTCGAGGGAATCGGCGACACCCCGAGGTTGTAGAACTGGCGCAGCTGCTCGCCGGCGGCCAGGGCGGTGCCGGTCATGCCGCACACCGTCGCGTAGCGGTTGATCAGCGCCTGCACCGTGATGGTGTCGAGCACCTCCCCCGTTTCGGTGGTCTCGATGCCCTCCTTGGCCTCGACCGCCGCCTGCAGGCCGTCGGGCCAGCGCTGCAGCTGCGCGATGCGCCCCCGCGAGGAGTTGATCAGGTGCACCGCGTCGTCCCGCACGATGTAGTGCACGTCGCGCTGCAGCAGCACGTGGGCGTGCAGCGCGACGTTGACCTCGGTCAGGGTGGTGCCGACGTGCTCTTCGGAGTACAAATCGATGCCGCCGAGCGCCTTTTCGACCTTGCGCGCCCCGCTCTCGGTGAGGTGGACGTTGCGGCTGTCGGAGTCGGTGTCGTAGTCGGCGCCCTCCTCCAGCTCGCCCACCAGCTTGATGATCTCCAACCGGGGCGTCTCGCGGTGGCTGGTGCCCGCCAGCACCAGGGGCACCAGGGCCTCGTCGACCAGGACCGAGTCGGCCTCGTCGATGAGGGCGACGTCGGGGTTGGGCGACACGAGGTCGTCGACGTCGGTCACCAGCTGGTCGCGCAGCACGTCGAAGCCGATCTCGTTGACAGACGCGTAGGTGACGTCGCAGCCGTAGGCCGTCCTGCGCTCCTCGCTGGTGGACTCCGCGGTGATCCAGCCGACGGTCAGGCCCATGGCCTTCAGCAGCGGGCTCATCCATTCCGCGTCGCGGCGGGCGAGGTAGTCGTTGATGGTCACCACGTGCACGTGGCGCCCGGCCAGGGCGTATCCGGCCGCGGCGATCGCACCCGAGAGCGTCTTGCCCTCACCGGTGGCCATCTCGATCACGTCGCCGGCCAGCATGCGCAGCGCCCCGAGCAGCTGAACGTCGAACGGGCGCAACCCGGTCGACCGCTCGGCCGCCTCCCGCGCGATGGCCAGGAATTGCGGGATGTCTTCCGAGTCGGCGAGATCGCCGAGCTTGAGCAGCCCGGTGGCCTTGCGCAGCTGCTCGTCGCTGAGGCCGGCGGCCTCCTCGTTGTAGTCCGAGGAGGCGGTCACGTCCGCCAGGGATCGGCTGCGGTTCTTCTCCGTGCTGGCCCCCAGCAACCGCCAGAAGCGGCTGCTCAGGCGGCCGGGTTGGGTGCGGGTGGTCTTGGACACAGGTCAACGGTACGCGACCCGCCCGACGGCGAGAGCGCGTGCGGATCACGCCAAATTGGAGCGGCGCGGGTAGGCGACGTTCGGGTCGGTGAGCACGTTGACGACCGCGGGCAGGCCGCTGGCGAAGGCGCGCTCGAGCGCGGGCCGCAGCTGGGCCAGCGGGGCCACGAACGGCACGTGGTCGATCTCCTGCAGCGAGCCCATGCCCCACCGCCCAGCCGGCGCGCGGCCGCCGAGCACCACCAGCGGCGACTGGTTCTGCTGCGCGGCCGCCATCGCGCTCATCCCGTTGGTGACACCGGGACCTGCGGTGAGTGCGGCCACGCCGGGCACCCGCGTCACCTTCGACCAGCCCTCCGCGGCGAAAGCGGCGGTCTGCTCGTGGCGGGGGTCGGTCAGCCGGATGCCCTCGTCGCGGCACCCGTCGTAGAGGGAGAACAGGTGGCCGCCCGACAACGTGAAGAGCGTGTCGACACCGCTGGCCGCCAGGCGTCGTGCGATGAGCCTGCCGGCGTGCAATGTTTCGGTGGAGACGGCGTCGGTGCTCATAGGCGCAGCCTATCGGCCACCGTCGGGTACCTTCGCCGGAGGATTCCCCGTTGCTTAAGGAGACATCGACCATGGGCCCGAAGCCATTCAAGCCATCGATCGACTGGTCGGCGGCACCGATGGATTCCCTGCGGTGGGTCGGCATCGCCTGGTTGATCAGCGCAGTCTGTCTTGTCGGCGTCCTGCTGGTGTTCAGGTATGCCACGCCCTGGGGGCGGCAGTTCTGGCGCATCACCCGTGGCTACTTCGTCGGGGCGCAGAGCGTCCGGGTGTGGCTGATGCTGGGCGTCCTTTTGCTGTCGGTGCTGCTGTCGGTGCGCCTGACCGTGTTGCTCAGCTACCAGGGCAACGACCTCTACACGGCGGTCCAGAAGGCGGTGCAGGGAATCGCCGCCGACGACGCGAACGTCAAACAGTCTGGCGTGCATGGCTTCTGGATGTCGATCCTGATCTTCAGCGTGCTGGCGGTCCTGTACGTCATCCGGTTCATGGTCGACATCTACCTGACGCAGCGCTTCATCATCGCCTGGCGCATCTGGCTGACCGCCAACCTGACCGACGACTGGCTGGACGGCAGGGCCTACTACCGAGACCTGTTCATCGACAACACCATCGACAACCCCGACCAGCGCATCCAGCAGGACATCGACATCTTCACCGCCAACGCCGGCGGCACCCCGAACATCCCGTCCAACGGGACGGGCAGCACCCTGCTGTTCGGGGCCGTCAACGCCGTGGCGTCGGTCATCTCGTTCGCGGCGATCCTGTGGGAGTTGTCCGGAAGCCTCAACGTCGGGGGCATCGAGGTGCCGCGCGCGATGTTCCTCACCGTTCTGGTCTATGTCTTGGTGGCCACGGTGGTCGCAATCTGGTTGGGCCATCCCCTGATTGCGCTGAGCTTCAACAACGAAAAGCTCAACGCCGCATTCCGCTACGCCCTGGTCCGATTGCGGGACGCCGCCGAGGCCGTGGGGTTCTACCGCGGCGAGCGCGTCGAGCGGGCGCAGCTGTGGCGGCGCTTCACCCCGATCATCGACAACTACCGCAAGTTCGTCCGGCGAACCATCATCTTCAACGGCTGGAACTGGTCGGTGTCGCAGGCGATCGTCCCGCTGCCGTGGGTGATTCAGGCGCCGCGGCTGTTCGCCGGCCGGATCGACTTCGGCGACGTCGGCCAGAGCGCGACGGCGTTCGGCAACATCCAGGATTCGCTGTCGTTCTTCCGCAACAACTACGACGCGTTCGCGGCCTTCCGGGCGGCGATCATCCGGCTGTACGGGCTGGTCGACGCCAACGCCCGGGGCCGCGCGCTGCCGACCATGCTGGTCAAGCCGAGCGAGGCGGCGACCGTCGAGCTCCGCGACGTCGAGGTGCGCACACCCGCGGGCGACCGGCTGATCGACCCGCTGTACGTGCAGTTGGACGACGGCGACTCGCTGGTGATCACCGGGCGCTCGGGAGCCGGCAAGACGACGCTGCTGCGCAGCCTGGCCGAGTTGTGGCCGTACGCATCGGGAACGCTGTGCCGACCCGATGGCGACAACGCGACGATGTTCCTGTCGCAGTTGCCCTACGTTCCGCTGGGCAGCCTGCGCACGGTGGTGTGCTACCCCAACTCGCCGGACGGCGTCTCCGACGACGAACTGCGCGACGTGCTCGCCAAGGTGTCGCTGGCGCCGTTGATCAATCGGCTTGACGAGGAACAGGATTGGGCCCGGGTGCTTTCCCCCGGAGAGCAGCAGCGCGTCGCGTTTGCCCGCATCCTGCTCACCAAGCCGAAGGCCGTTTTCCTCGACGAGGCCACCTCGGCGCTCGACGAGGGGCTGGAGTACGCGCTCTACCAATTGCTGCGCAGCGAGCTGCCCGAGTGCGTCGTGGTCAGCGTCAGTCACCGGCCCACGGTCGAACAGCATCACGAGCAGCAACTGCAGCTGCTCGGCGGCGGACCCTGGCGGCTTGGACCGGTCGAGCACGAGCCTGCGCCGGTCTGACGCGCGCAATCGGTGCGCGCTCCGCACCGAGATTGCGTTCACGGTCGTGTTCGCGGCGAAATCGCGACCCTCACGGCAGTCTCGGCGGTGCCTACTCGACCCCGGCCCTGCGGGCCGCGTGCGCTCCGGCGCTGTGCCTGAACGCGCCTACTCGACCCCGGCCCTGCGGGCCGCGTGCGCTCCGGCGCGGCGCCCGAAGAACGAGCCCTCCCCCAGCTGTGTCCCGCTGGCATACCCCTTGCCGTCCTGAGCGATGTTGGACGCGCACGCGCCGGCCGCGTACAGCCCCGGGATGACGCTGCCGTCGGCCCGTTGCACTTCGCCGTCCACCGTCACCGCCAGCCCGCCCAGGGTGAACCCGGCATACATCGCCTTGCCCAGCGACATGTCGAACGCGCCCCACGGCCCTTTGTCCTGCGCCGCAAGGAATTCCGGCTGCTTGTGGAAATCGGGGTCCTCCCCGCGCGCCGCGTGGGTGTTGTAGCGATCGAGCGTGGCTACCAGGTTACCCTCCGGAATACCCAGTGCCGCTTCCATTTCCGGCACGGTCTCCCAGCCGTCGATCAGCGGAACCAGCGGCATCTTGGGGTGCTCCAGGTGCGCCTCGTCGACGATCAGGTACGCGGAGCTGTCCGGCTGGTCCATGATGAACCCCGAGGTCCTGGAGTGGTAAGAATCCTCGGCGACGAAACGCTGGCCGAGCTTGTTCACGATGATCCCCGTCAGCAGGATGGACGGTGGGTACGGCGGCGCGGTGATGAAGATCTGGTCCATATGCTGCGTGGCGCCGCCGGCCGACACGCCCAGCCGGATGCCCAGGCCGTCGTCGTACGTATTGCCGAGCACGAACGGCTTTTCGGCCAGCTTCGGCGTGTAGTTGGTCACCATGTCGGGGTTCATCACGAAACCGCCGGCCGCGATCACCACCGCCCGCGCCCTGATGGCGCCGGTCTCGGAGAACCGCTTCCACATCACGCCGGTCACGCCCGAACCGTCGACGATCAGCTCGGTGGCACCGCTCTCGTAGCGGATCTGGACCCCCAGGCCGGCGGCACGCTTGAGCAGCAGGTCGACCACCATGCTGGCGCCGCCGGTGTCGCCGGGCACCGGCACCTTGTGGCCGCGGGGTGCCGGCACCGCCATTTCCAGGAAAGGCCACACCTTTTCGTTTCCGGTGAACATCAGCCCCTCGGTGTTGGGCTGGATCACCGCCTTGCCGGGAAAGTAGCTGCGCTCGAACTGAAACCCCAAGTCCTCCAGCCAGTTGAAATGCTCCACGCTGCCATCGCAATAGGCCCGGATCTTGTCGTGATCGGGTTCCCGCGACACCGCGACCAGGTACTTGTACATCTCCTCCGCCGAGTCGCGATGGCCGGTCGCCTGCTGGACGGCCGTCCCGCCGCCGAGGTAAAAGTGGCCTCCGGCAAGGGAAGTCGTGCCGCCCACGGCGGCGGCGCGCTCCAGCACCAGCACCCGGGCGCCGGCCGCGGCGGCGGTGACCGCCGCGCATCCGCCGGCGATGCCGAAACCGATCACCACCACGTCGACGTCGTCGGACCAAGTCGTCACGTCGCCCGCGTCGACCGTTGCCGGTATTTCGGTGCTCACCGCTGCTCCCGTTTTATGTAGTCGTAGAAGGCCCGCATGTCGGGCGGGACATAGGCGATCTCCAGGAACGGCACCGCCGCCTGTGGCGCCGACACGTACGCGAACTGCAGCCCGCCGGGCATCACGCCCTGCTGGACCACGGGGGCCCCTTGCTCGGCGGACTCGAGCAACGCCTGGTCGAATCGCTCGGGGGTTTGCGCCTCGACGCAGATGTGGTGCAAGCCGGGGCCCGAATCCCGCAGAAAGTCACTATAGATGTTCTCCCCGCGCACCGGTGTGATGAGCTCGAGCTGCATTTCTCCGAGGTAGCTCAGCGAGATGTGGGCAACGAAGTCGGCCGGGCCGCCCCGGTAGCTGCACGTCTCCGGCGCGAAGTGCACGTCGGGTATCCGGACCCACTTCCGCACGCCTAACAAGCCGGTGAGCGCGGTTTCGGTAGCGTCCATGTCCGGAGTCACCCACGCGATCTGCGTCGGCGATTGCAGGGAGTCGGTCATCGTCTCGCAGGATAGCGGAGGACCGTGTCCGCCAGAAAGGGCGGGAAAGGCTTTGCCAACCCCCGGCGGGCGGGGCCGGGAAACGTCGCGCTGAACACGTTCTAATTCTGGCCCAGCAGCCCGACCAGCAACCGAACCTGCGCGTCGAAGAGTGGCCCGGCGTCGGTCAGGGTGTCGGAGCCGTATTGGCCGAAGAGCTCGAGGCTGATCGCGCCCACCACTCCGGCGAACACCAAAAAGCACTTGGTGAGTACCTGGTCGTCGCCGGGAAATCCGTATTCCTGGCGGAGCCGCTCGAAGTCGGACGACAGTGGTTGTGGGACAACGTCATTGGTCAAGCAAATGTCTCCGGTGGTGATGCCGGCGGCCACGGCGTCGAGGAACGCGCCGACCACCCGGGTGCCCGCCACCATCGTGCGGTCCGCCGGTGCGTGATACCCCGGAACCGGGTTGCCGTACAACAGGGCCCAGCGGGCCGGGTGCGCGACGGCCCAACCCCGCACCGCCCGCGCGATGGCGATGACGTCGTCACTCCACGACTCGCCGACGGTTTCCCGGGCCCGGTCCACCGCGTCGGCCAGTTCGGAGTAGGCGTCGACGAGCAGCAGGGTCAACAGTTCGTCCCGGCTGGACACGTAGCGGTAGACGGCCGAGGAAACCATGCCCAGGTCGCGGGCGATCGCACGGACCGAGAGGCCCGCGGCGCCGCGATCCACGAGCTGGCGCCGTCCGAGTTCGACGATCCGCGCCTCGATCTGCTCTCGCGACTCCTGGCGCTTGCCCACGCCGCCAGTCTCGCACGAAAGAGATCACTGCTCTTGTTTTTCGCTCGGCCGTGTGGCAGCCTTTGCCGTACAGAGAGCACTGCTCTCGAAAAGCCGGAGAGAAGGGACGCCTCATGACCACGCGATACCAGGAACCGAGCCCGGCCGCGCGGGCCGCCAACGCGGTGATCCGCTGGCTGGCCGAGCAGGGCGTCAGCATCGCCGGGACGCGGGCGCTGCGCGTGCGCGGACGCAAGACAGGCAAGCCGCGCGGCGTCGTGGTCAACGTGCTGAGCGCGGACGGCGCGGACTACCTCGTCTCCCCCCGCGGCAACACCCAGTGGGTCCGCAACGTCCGGGCCGCCGGCCTGGTCGAGGTGGGCCCGCGCTGGCGCCGGCGAACCGCCCGCGCCATCGAGCTCGACGACGCGGCCAAACCCGAGGTGCTACGGCGTTATCTTGCCCGGTGGTACTGGCAGGTCAAGGATTACGTGGGCGGTCTGACGCCGGACAGCACCGACGAGGCGATGCTGGCCGTGGCGCCGGCGATCCCGGTGTTCGTCCTCGCGCGCTAGTCAGGATGTGGCGCCCCGCCGCGCCCGGCTCCGCCGCGCTTGCGATCGCCGCTAGCGGGGGTTGGACGTCACTCCCAGGTCCTGGCGAACCTCGTCGGAGGTCGCGCGCCACGAGACCGCGGCAGGTAGGTCACCCCAGACGCTGTTGAAGATCCCGACAATGACCCCCGGGCCGCCATTGGGTGCCAGGTACACCGGACCACCGGAGTCGCCCTGCCGGCTCTGAACGCCGTGCGACATGGTGAACCACCCGTTGTTGACGCTCTCGACGGTTCCGCAGGTTTCGCCTGTGCTCACGCCGAAATGGCAGACCGGCTGGCCGGGCGCGAGCGCCACGGCGGGGTTCTGATCAAGGTGCCGCCCGCCGGGCAGGACGTTGCTCACCGTGACGCTGTCGTCGAGCACGATCGCCTCGTAGTCGGAGATCACCTGGTCGGTGGCCACCGTCGTGCCGCTCGGGGTGTTGTCCCGGAACGTGGCGAGCCGTCCTATGACGCGCTGCTCCCGGTCGTAGACGACTCCCCCGCCGCGGCAGTGCCCCGCGGTGAAGGCGATGCGCATGACGGGGTCCACATAGCCCAGGGTGCACAGGCGGGTGTCCTGGTGGATCTCCATGCCGGGAAACACCAGGGTGGGCTCGGCTTTGGCCGTCGCCGGGGAGATCGCGGCTGAAAGGGAGATCGACGCGGCTAATGCGCGGGTTGCCAGGCGGCGCACGTGAACTCCGATCCGTCGGGGCCGGAAAACTCCCGGCCGCAGTTTCAAGGTTACGGGTACTCGCCCCTTTCGTAACCTTTTCGTGACGGATCGGCCGAGCGTTACGGAGACGTCGCCAGCGCGATCGGGTCGTCGGTTCGGCGGGCCGTGCGAGGCGCCCAACCCGGCGGCCCGAACACGTAACCCAGCCGGTCGCGCAGCCGGCTCGCCGAGTGCCAGTCGCGGGCGATCGCGACGTATTCGCGCGTCTGCAGCTTCCAGATGTTGAACGTGTCGACGGGCTTGGTCAGGCCGTAATGCGGGCGGAAGATTTCGGGCTGGAAGGTGCCGAGCAGCCGGTCCCACAGGATCAGGATGCCGCCGTAGTTCTTGTCCAGATAGAGCTTGTCCCTGCCGTGGTGCACGCGATGGTGCGACGGGGTGTTGAAGACGAACTCGAAGGGCCTGGGCAGCTTGCCGATCCGCTCGGTGTGAATCCAGAACTGGTAGATCAGGCTGATCGAGAACGAAAAGAACACCATCCAGGGCGGGACGCCGAGCAGCGGCAACGGCGCCCACATCAGGATTTCGCCGCTGTTGTTCCACTTCTGGCGCAGCGCGGTGGCGAGGTTGTAGTACTCGCTGGAGTGATGGGCCTGGTGGGTCGCCCAGATCAGCCGCACCCGGTGCGCGATTCGGTGATACGCGTAATACAGCAGGTCGACGCCGACGAGCGCGATCACCCAGGTGTACCAGCGGGTCGCCGCCAGGTGCCACGGCGCCACATACGCGTAGATCGCGGCATAGCCGAACAGGGCGAGCGCCTTCCAGGCAGCCGTGGTGCCGACCGACACCAGCCCCATCGAGATGCTGGCCAGCGAGTCGCGCGTCAGGTGCGCACCCGACGCCGGACGGGCCGCATCGGCCTGGGAGGTCACGATCTGCTCGAGCTTGCGGGCCGCCGTCCACTCCAGCGTCAGCAGCAGCAGGAAGAACGGGATGGCGAACAGTACCGGGTCCCGCAGTTGCGGGGGCAACCCGGACAAGAAGCCGGCGAGGTCGTGCACCCACCTAGATTACGACGATCGGTGGGATGCTCATCGAGGCATTGCGCCACTTCGACCGACGGGATGTTGATCAGTTGAGCTCTGTGGTGGTGATCGGCTCGGGCTTCGCCGGCCTGTGGGCCGCACTGGGGGCGGCACGACGGCTCGACGAGCTCGCGGTCCCGCCGGGAACTGTCGAGGTCACGGTGGTCAGTGCGAAGCCGTTCCACGACATCCGGGTGCGCAACTACGAGGCCGACCTGAGCCCGTGCCGCATCCCGCTCGCCGGTCTGCTCGACCCGGTCGGCGTCCGCCACGTCGCCGCCGAGGTGACGGCGATCGACACCGCGGCACGCCGCGTCACCACGTCGCGCGGGGTGACCTACGGCTACGACAGGCTCGTGCTGGCCGCGGGCAGCCAGGTGTGCAAGCCCGACGTCGGAGGCCTGCGCGACTTCGGTTTCGACGTCGACACCTACGACGGCGCGCTGGCATTGCACCAGCACCTGCGACGGCTCGCCGACGAGGCCGGACCGGCGGCGGCCACGGCCGTGGTGGTGGGTGCCGGGCTGACCGGGATCGAGGTGGCCTGCGAGCTGCCGACCCGGATGCGAAACCTGTTCGGCGACAGAATGAGTCCACGGGTGGTCCTGGTGGACCGCAATCCCGCCGTGGGTTCGGACATGGGGCCCTCGGCTCGGCCGGTGATCGAAAAGGCGCTGTCCGACAATGCCGTTGAGACCAGGACCAGGGTGGGCGTCGCCGCGGTCAGCCGGCGCGGGGTGGAGCTGTCCTCGGGCGAAATGGTGGAGGCGGCCACGGTGGTCTGGTGCGCCGGGATGCGGGCCAGTGCGCTGACCGAGCAGCTACCCGTGGCGCGCGACCGGTTGGGCCGGGTGCCCGTCGATGATTTTCTGCGGGTGGTCGGGGTGCCCGGGGTGTTCGCGGCCGGCGACGTCGCCGCCGCGCACATGGACGACGAGCACCTGTCGGTGATGTCGTGCCAGCACGGGCGCCCGATGGGCCGCTATGCGGGTTACAACGTGATCGGCGACCTGTGCGGCGAGCCATTGCTCGCGCTCCGAATCCCTTGGTACGTGACGGTATTGGACCTCGGACCGGCCGGCGCGGTGTACACCGAGGGATGGGACCGGGCGGTGGTCTCCACCGGCGCCCGGGCCAAAGCGACCAAGCGCGAGATCAACGCCCGGCGGATCTATCCGCCACTGACCGGAGTCCGCGCCGACCTGCTGGCCGCCGCGGCGCCGGAGTTGCAGTCCCGCCCCGAGTAACGGTCAATCGGACTGTGCGGTCTCACCGGCGTACCACTGCACCGCGCGGACACCGGGCTGCAGGGACAGCTCGGCCACCAGCCGCTCGAGGCGGGCCGGTGTGTGACCGTCCATCAGGATGTGAGCGCTCAGGGTGACCTCGTCATCGCCGGCGCGCCCGGTGTGAATGCCGCGCAGCGTGATGTCGTTGGTGCTGGCGTGTTGCACGATCTGTGCGCGCACGTACTTCTCGGATTTCGGGCGGCAGACCACTTGCAGCAAGTAGGGCTGCAGGCTTTCGTCGTCGTCGCCGCTGCTGTTGTCGCGGTCGATCAGACGCCCGAGCGGTCGCCCGACGACGTGGATGCCGATGACAGTTCCGGTGCCAATCAGCGCGAACACCAGATGCCCGGAAGCCGCCAGCACCCCGATCGCGGCCGAGCACCACAGCGTCGCGGCGGTGTTGAGCCCCCGGACGTTGACGCCCTCGCGCAGGATGACCCCACCGCCGAGGAAGCCGATGCCGGACACCACGTAGGACGCGACCCGCGTGGGACTGGTGTCCGTGGTTGCGGCCGCGTAGAGCACGAACAACGTCGCGCCGCCGGCCACCAGCGCGTTGGTGCGCAGGCCGGCCCTGCGTGCCCGCCATTGCCGTTCCAGGCCGATGAGGGCGCCACAGCCCACCCCGACGGCGAGCCGGAGCGCGAAATCCGCAACGCTCAGTGTTTCCATGCGGCGCACTCCTTTCCCCGCCCGCCGCGGCGATTCCCCCGGGCCCTTCGTTCCGCGACGATCGCGCAGCTAACCACGCTCACATGAACGACAGGTTGACCCGAGGCGAACTGAGTTCACCTCGCCGCCATCTTCCCCGGCAGGCGGGGCGGGTGCGCTATGCCTTCGAAAGCTGTTGCGGGCAGTAGAATTTCGCCGCGATCATGGCGAAGTTGGAAGCGTTCTCCATGTCCATGCCCGGGTTGTGGCTCTTCACGTCGTGGACGAGCTCGAGACCCGCCTCGCCGTTGTTGAGGCACGTGCATACCGCCTTGGCCGAAGCCACCGCCGCGTCCGGGCTGGCGTAGCTGATGCCCACTTTCTGCAGAGCGGCGAGGAATCCCGCGTCGTCACCGTCGGGTCCGGGAGGCGGGGCGGCGTACGCCGGCGCGGCGAAGCCGATCGCGACGGATACGCCGAGCAGTGCCAATAGTGCCCTCATGATCATCCAATCTCCCAATCGTGTTGCGCGCTAACCTAATTGCGCTTCAGTCGGGACCACCTGCGGCTTGTCGCCCTTCTTCAGGTGCACCGCATGAATGCCCGGCTTCTTCGACAGTTGCTCGAGCAGAGCATCGAGGCCCTCTTGATCGACGTTGTGATGCTGCACGCTGTCGGGTTTCTCCGAGATCTGGGCGACCAGGCGCTTCAGCTTGTCGGGCGACGTGGCGTCCTTGAGATCTTTGAGCGGGGCGAGACGGCTTCGCGCGCCTGCACGCGCAACGACGGTGGGGCCGCCGGCCCCTGCGGCGCTGCCCAGCATTCCGGCCAAGGACATCGAGCCGAGCAGGCCGCCCTCCCCCGTGCGGATGGCCGGGGTGGCCGTGGCCCAACTGGGCGGGACCCGCAGATTGCCGACCAGGGTGCCCCGCCCGAAATCCGCCGTCGGCGACACCGCGTTGAACAGGGTGCCCCGGCCCCAGTGGGGGGCCCCCAGTCCGGCGCCCAGCGCTCCTCTCGGGATCTCCCCCAGCGCAGGGTGGGGGGCGAATTTGAGGAACTGCGAGGCGGGGAAGTTGATAAGCAGGCCGATGTCGTTGAACTGGGTGGTCAGCCCCAACGGAACCTTGACCGAGTTGTACAACGTGTTGTACCAGGTGAAGCCGAAGGGTCCCAGCAGGCCATTGATGAGCCCGTTGATGGTCTGGGTGTAGTCGGTGGACAGGTTCGCAGCGGTTTGCAGGAACGACGACCACGGGCCGGTCACGGTGCTGGTCAGACCGGACAGGATCGATTGCGCGCTACTGGCCGAGGTGCCGCCGGCCGAAGCCATCGCCGCGGCCTGATTGACCAGGCCGCCCGCGTTGGTGACCTGCGGCGCCGCACCGAACGGCGTCAACTGGGTGGCCGACGCCGACGAGGCGGCGTAGTCGTTCATTGCCAGCGCGTCCTGGACCCACATTTCCGCGTATTGGATCTCGGTGGCCGCGATCGCCGCGGTGTTTTGCCCGAAGACGTTCGTTGCGACCAGGGAGGCCAACTGGCTGCGGTTCGCCGCGATCACCTCCGGCGGCACGTGTGCGCTGAAAGCGGCCTGGTAGGCGCCGGCCGCCGCGGTCGCCTGACTGGCCGCTTCGGCGGCCTGGGCGGCGGTCTGCTGCATCCACGAGAGATAGGGCGTGACGGCCGCCACCATGCTCAGCGCCGACGGACCGGTCCAGGGTCCGCTGGCCAGGCCGTCGATGACAGACGAATAGGAGGAGACGGTGGACTGAAGTTCGGTCGCCAGGCTGCTCCAGGTCTCGGCGGCGGTCATCAGGGATCCGGCTCCCGGCCCGCTGTACATCCGGCCTGAGTTGAATTCCGGCGGAAACGCTGCATAGAACATGTCTGGCCCCTTAGCTGATGGTAGGCGAAGAGTAGGTGGTCGGCGCGGCCATCGCGGTCAGTCCTCGAGAGCGGGGATCACGATGATGGTGGCCGTCGCGGCCTCGGCTTCTGCGACCACACCACCGAGTGAGCCGGCCGCGGCGCTTCCACCCGAGTAGGTACCCGCCGAGGCCAGGGCCCGTCCGGCCAGGCTCGACAGCGCCATCTGGCTGAACACGCCGCCCTCGCCCGATAGCGAGGCGGCCGGTACAGACGAAACGTTGGGCAGGACCGACGCCAAGGTCCTCAGCGCCGGGGCGGCTTCCGTCCAGCCCTGTGGCACCGACATGCTGCCGACCAGCGCCGCCTTGCCCATGGCGCCCGATACCGGTGCGCCGCCCAATCCCGCGCTCGCAGCGGACAAGTGCGGCATCTCCGACGTCAGCGGCGCCAACGCGCCGCTGATGGCCTTGGGAGTGAAGAAGGCCTGCAAGCCCTGCCCGTTTTGCGCGTAGGCGTAGACCTGGCCGAAGGACAGGAACGGGCCGCCGGGGATGCTGGTCCAGCTGAACAGCGGACTGTAGGTGCCGGTCACGGTGGACCAAATGGTGTTCCAGTTGAGCAGATCCGTGCCGATTGCCGTCGTGGCCGGGTTGGGCAGGCTCGCCAGCTGCGGCAACGCGAGCCCCGAGAGCAGGTTTCCCGACGTGGTCGGCGAGTTCGCCAAGCCACTGCCCAGGCTCTGCAGCGCCGTCGGCAGCGAGTTGATCAGCTGGGACAGTTGCGTGCCGATCGATGCCGCGGGGGTGCCGCTTGCCTGGCTGGTGGCGGCCGCCTGCATCGGGGCGGCGGCGGAGCTGGTGGTCTGCGGCGGCTCCAGGAACGTCTCCAGCTGGGATGCTCCCGCCGACGAGCTGGCGTAGGAATACATGGCCGCGGCGTCCTGCGCCCACATCTCCATGTACTGCGCTTCGGTCGCGGCGATCGCGGGGGTGTTCTGCCCCAGGAAGTTGGTGGCGATCAGGGCCATGAGCAGGGACCGGTTGGCCGCGATCACCGGCGGCGGCACGGTGGCCGCGAACGCGGTCTCGTAGGCCGCGGCGGCGAGCTTGGCCTGGGATGCCGCGGCCTCGGCCTGAGCGCCGGTGGTGCTCATCCACTGCACGAACGGTGCGGCCGCCGCCGCCATCGCCATCGAGGACGGGCCCGTCCATGGGCCAACGGAAAGACCCTGGACCGTGCTGCCGTACGACGCCGCCGTGGACTGCAGTTCCGCCGCCAGCTCGTCCCAGGCGGCGGCCGCGGCGAGCATCGGCCCCGATCCCGGGCCGACGTACATCCGTCCGGAGTTGATCTCCGGCGGAAGCGCCCCGAAATCAACGAACATCGATATCCTCCGCTCTCTTCGAGTGGCCGCCATGGTAGGCGCGGCCCGCTTGCTTCTGCCGCATCCGCGCCGAAGCTCTAATCGAACGCATGGAATCGGCTGGGTAAATGCGACCGACCCCACGCTCCCCTTTGACGGGCCGAGGATGCGCCCCGTTCCGTGTTGAAAGGCTATTCATGCCGCATTCCCGCGGCGTAATCGAAATGTTAATCATAAATGTCAGCAGAGCCCGAACCGAGTGAACTCAGCGGTGCGCCTCAGATAACCTCCTTCGGACGTGAACAGCCCTATCGGGCGTGCTCAGGGCAGCAAAAACAAACGCACTCTTATCGGCACTTAATTGCCGGGAATCGAGCGTGAAATATTCACATGTGGGCCACGCCAGCAGCGACGAGACATTAACTTTCTTTTAACGCAGCCGCTCCGAATCGCCGCCTTTGGTCGCGCCGCCGCTATTGTACTCATGACAAATTCCGTCGGTCCGAACTTGTTTGACGCGTGGCGCCGAAACGCCGCCACTAATGCAATCCGTCAACCGGACCTATTGTCATTTTTGATACTCAGCTCATAAACCCCCGGCTCCATTTCGTTGACGCCAGCCGGCGCGTGCCTCGAGCGGCCCGGCAACCGGATGTCATCTGTTGCTACCCTGAAGTTCACTTAGAGTACGCAGGCATCCCTCCGGTGACGCTGATTAGCTGCTGGGGGTTACCTGTGAGCCGGAAGATCGTGTTCGGCCAGGTCAGCGGCAGGTTGGCGGGCGTTCGTTGACGACCTTTGGGTTGCGGAATCCTCTTTTCAGATTCAGGTCACCTGTGAGGTCCGGCCGGGCCTGGGCATTTGCGGGCGCGCGGCCCGGCGCGGACCGTCGCCGTGCAGCGCGCGTCGCTGTCCCGCCGGCGCCACACGCCGCCCTAGGGGCCGCGTGGTTTAGCCGTGCGGGGTGGCGGCTAGCTCGATTTGGTCTCGGCGACGGCCGCGCTGAGGCCCTCGGCGAGGTCGGCGCCCGTCAGTTGCTTGAAGCGCAACAGTTGACTCTCGCTGAACTCGGTGAGATCGCTGGCCAGTACCTCGTCGAGGTCCTCGTCGTCCAGACGGAAGCTGCGGTGGTCGCGGGCCTTCTCCACCACGTTGCGCACGAACCCGGCGTTGCCGAGGGTGTCGATGCCGCGGATGAGGTCACCGTCTTCGGAGTAGGTCTCTTCGTAATAGAACTTGCTGTAGGACGGGAGCAGGACCTCGGCGTCCTCGTCGGTGATGATGTCTTCGTTTTCCTGGCCCATCAGTTTCGTCAGCGCCAGGAGTTCGTCCGGCTTGTAGCTGAAGAACTCGATGACGGTCGAAAAGCGCCGGCGCAGGCCCTGATTCACCTCGAGCATCTTCTCCATCGCCTTGGCGTATCCCGCACCGAAGACGACGAGTTCGTCGCGATGGTTCTCCATGTAGAGCAGTAAGGTGTTGATGATCGCGTTGCCGTAGGGGTCGCCCTGCGAGTATCCCGTTTCGTGCAGGGTGTGCATCTCGTCGAAGAAGACCGCTCCGCCCAGGGCGCCCTCGAGCATCTCCTCGGTGTTCTTCTCTGCGTCCGCCATGTAGCGCCCCAGCAGCTTGGTGCGGCTGGTCTCGACCACCAGCGGCTTGCGCAATACGGTCAACCCACACAACTGCTTGGTGAAGGCGCGTGCCACCGAGGTCTTGCCGGTCCCCGGCGGGCCGAGCAGCAAGGTGTGCCGCGACGTCACCGGCACCGGCAGGCCCATCTTGGCGCGCGCCAGGTTGACCTTGGTGGTCGACTTGATCAGCTTGATCTCCCGCTTGGCGCGTTCCATGCCCAGCATCGCGTTGAGCTCGGCGTCACCCTCGGCCAGGTACTTCGACGCCTCCACCGCGTGGCGGGCGGCCTCGGTCTGGGCGCGGGTCGGCGCGCTGTCGGGGTCCCACGGGTCGGTGCGGGCCTCGATCGTCTCGGGGTCGGTGAGGACCAGCCGGTAGTTCGGGTTGTCCAGCGCCTCCCGGGCCGGGGCGAACTTCGGGTCCCGCGAGTACACGCGGCGCAGCAGCTCGACGGCTTCTTCCTCGCGGCCGACGTGCCGCAGGCACATGCCCTGGGTGTAGAGCGCGATGGTGGCCGCCCCCGGGACGCGGTCGCCCTCGATCGCTGCCTCGCCGCGCCGGAAGGCCTCCTCGAACACCCCCAGCGACGCGAGGGCCGTGGTGGCCATGGCCGCACCCGCGGCCTTCAGCTCCGGTTGGCGCCACTGCTTGCCCTCGGGGAACTGCAGCAGCACGTCGGGCCAGCGCCCGGTGCGGAAGTACAGCACGCCGCGCACGTAGGCGAACAGCTCTTCCTCGAACGGGTGTCGCGGCTCGACGCTCTCCAGGAGCTTCGCCGCCTCTTCATAGCGCTTGGCCTCGGCCAGGGCGGCGGCGTAGGTGCACGCGAGCGACTCCACGCTGGTGATCGCCAGCCGCAGGAACAGTCCGTCGGAAACCTCGGGGCGGAACTGCAGATCGGTCACCCCGAGCCGACGGGTCTCCCAGCCGAACGTCCTGACCGCCGCCCACGCTCCGGCGAGCACCTCGATGCTCTGCTCACCCGCCAGCACGCGCGCCAGCCAGGCATCGCACATGCCGGGATCGAGGGTGGTCGCGGTGTTGAACATCTGCGCCGCGACCTGCGGATTGTGGCTGGGCTGCAGCCCGTTGACCGAGATGCCCGACGCCAGCAGTCCGGCGACCAGAGCATTACGGGCGTCTTCGGCGATGGATTGCGACCGCGTCATCGCGTGACGGGCACGCCCGTTGAGGCATCCGGCGCCCGGCCGACCGACAGGACCAGGTCATCGTCGTCGCGCAGACCACGGCTGGGCACCACCATCGGCGGGCGGATGGTGGGGGCCGGCAGGCTGGCGCGCACCGCGGCCAGCTGGCGACCGGTGAGCCGGTTCAGCCCCGCCGATACCTCCCGGGGGAGCCGCCCGTCACTGTGGTAACGCACCCACGCCGACACGTAGGGCCGGCCCGCCTCGCTCGCCAAGCGGATCGTCAGCACGGTGGCGTCGGTGTCGGGCCGGAACAACTCCTCCACCGCGTCGGTGCTGATGTCTGAC
Organism: Mycobacterium bohemicum DSM 44277; assembly: GCF_001053185.1. GTDB lineage: Bacteria > Actinomycetota > Actinomycetes > Mycobacteriales > Mycobacteriaceae > Mycobacterium > Mycobacterium bohemicum. The sequence continues at coordinate 808,785 of NZ_CSTD01000001.1, forward strand.
GGGGTCAACCAGAAGCTGGTGGCGAACCCGTTGAAGTGCTTGAGGTGGCGCCATCCCGGCCGGCTCCAGGTGGGCTCCAGGTCAGCGAGCACGGCCTTGTCGACCTCGGCGAGTTCGTTGGCGGTCAACGGGCGGGCCGCGCACTGCTGGCCGTCCAGGTCCTGGGCGAGCCGCTCGGTCGCGGCCACCAACGTCGACGCCAGCGAATCCCGGGCGGCCACCGCGGCCACGTTGCGCTGCGGGTTCATCCTCAGGATCAGCCAGGTCCGGCGCACGTAGGAGGTCGGCTGGTCACCGACCACGTCCCACTCCTCGGGACCCCAGTCGTCGAGCTTGGACAGTTCGGCCGCATTTCCGCCGCGGCGCACCTTCACCGAGACGATGTCGATGCCGTCGAGGTGAATGTCGAACTGCCGCAGTCCGGCCGCGACGGACTGAACGAGCAGGGCGCCGGACAGCGTGCGATGGCGGTGGCGGCCCGTCGGGTCGTCCTCACCGCCGTCCACGGCGATCACCGTGACCAGGCGGCCCTGATACCCCCGCACACCCACCGTGTCGCGCCCGAATCGGCGCTGGTAATCGACCGCTGGTGTGCACCCGGCGGCCAGCGAGGAACCCGGGTCGGCGGACCAGTCCCACAGCCACGAAGCCAGTCCCGTGGTGACCGTCAGGCCGTGGTGGGTGACCAGCGACAGGACGGTGACCAGTGCCGCAAGGGCTACGCCCACCCAGAAGGCAATGCGGTGCTCGCCCTGCCAGCTCTCGGGGCAGTGGCTGGCCACCAGCATGATCAAGACGTCCACCAGGAACACGGTGGTCACCCGCGACCACGCCAAAGACAACCCAAAACTGCGCTGAGCTTTCATAGCTTTTACTGCTCCGCCCTTATTGCTGTTTGCGTGATCGCTTCATCAGCACCGTTGTGCCGAACACCGCCCCGGCGATCAGCAATGCTCCGGTCAGTCCCCCGGCGGCTACCCACACTGGCACCATATCGCGACGAGGGGGAGGCTTAGGAATGTTCAGCGGCGCCGACAGTTGCTGCGGCGGCTTCACCGGACCCTGCGGCACGTCCCAGGTCAGCGCGGCAACCGGATCGATGATGCCGTGGCCGACCTGGTTGTCCACGCCGCGCGCCGGCGCCCTGGCGGTGCGCTCGAGCCGGTTGATGACCTGATACGCCGAGAGCTCCGGGTACTTGGCGCGGACCAGGGCGGCCACTCCGGACACGATCGCGGTGGAGAAGCTGGTGCCGGACGGCACCAGCAGGCTGTTGTCCGGGCCGTCGATCGCGTTGATCAGGCCGTCGTCGCGCGGGGAGAGCCCGATGACGTCGGTGCCCGGTGCGGCGATCCCCACCCAGGGTCCGGCGACACTTGTCGTGCCCTGCCCCTGACCGCCTTGTGTCAGCGGCCGGCCGTCGGTGTCGACCGCGCCGACCGTCAGCACGTAGTCGCTGAACCAGGACGGCGTGACCACCGTCGTCACACCCGCCCAGTCGCGCGGGTCCTTGGGCTGCATCGGGTCGTAGGCCGGGTTCTGCTTGCAGTCCTTCTTGCTGGTGTCACCGGCCGCGGCGACGATGACGACGTTCTTGTCGACGGCCGCGTAGTGCACCGCCGCGCCCAGCGAGCGCTGGTCGATGATGTTGCGTGCGCTCATGCAGGTGATATCGGAGATGTTGATGACGGTGGCGCCCAGGTTGGCGGCGTGCACGATGGCCCGCGCCATGGTCTCGACGTCGTCGATCTTCGCCCGCGTCTGCGGGTCCTCGTCACCGGTGTAGGCGTCCTTGAGGCCGAAGGCCTGGCTGTCCTGACGGATCGAGATGATGTCGACGTCCGGGGCGATGCCGCTGTAGGCGTCGGGCGCCTGCGCCGGTGCGGGCCCGGGCGGCGGGGGCGGCGGATCCTGCGGGCGGGGATTGTCCACCGCGACGACGTGCCCGCCGCCGGCGTAGCCGGGGATGGTCACCGTTCCACCGCCGTGGTTGGACGCGGGGGCCTGGCCCCCGGGTCCGGGCGGTGCCGCCGGCGGCGCGGTCGCACCGTTGGCCGGGGCGGCGCCGATCATCGACGCCACGATGGTGCCGTGCGCGTCGCAGTCGGACAGGCCGTCGCCGCCCATGATGTAGTCGCCCCCGGGTATCAGGTGCGGGAACCGCGGGTGCGGGGTCACACCGGTGTCGATCACGGCGACCTTCTGGCCTGCGCCGCGACCGAACTGCCAGGCCTCCTGGAGGTTCAGCATCTCCATGTACTTCGGCGGCAGCCGGAAGTCGGTGCCGGGCAGCACCCCCACCTCGGTGCAGTAGGAGTTCTGCTTCATCGGCGCCGGCGGCCCGGGCGGACCGTCAGGCGGTACCGCGGCCGGGTCGATCGTCGGCGGTGAGATCGCATACGCCGGCGGCAGCCCGGCCAACGCGCCTGACGCAAGCAAAACCGCGGCGATGGTCGCGCGGGATGCGCGACCATGCCACGGCTTGCGACTAGCGGTATCGGATGGCTGCATAAACGTTCATCAACCACAATGCCAGCGGGAAGATCGGCATGAGGCAGAGGTACTCGATCCACTCCACGAACTTGCGGAAGAGCGGGCTGTAGATCGTGTTGGGCACCACGGCCGCGGCCGTGAGCCCCGCGGCCGGCAGCAGCACCAGGATCGCGACGCAGACGGATATCGACAGCGGTGACTGCAGTTCGAGCGCAAACCGCGCGACCACGCCGCCGACGATCAGCACGGCGGTCACCGCCAGGGTGATCGACTGCCAGCGGTCGACGTACGAGCGGCCGCGAAGCATCAGGAATCCCGCGCTGAAGCCGGCCAGCAGGAGCGGCAGCCAGCGCTGACCCGTGTGCGGGTCGGACAGTGCGGTCAGCGAAACCACCATCAGGATGCCCAGGCCGAACAGCAGTCCGGTCAGGAACGAGCGGGCGCGTTCGGCCTGCAGCAGCACGTCGCGCACCGACGCGGGCCCCTCCAGGACCGGCGGGCCGCCCTCGGACCGCGCGACGGTGGTCGGCAGGTCGGGGCGGGCCTCGAAGACCCAGCGGCTGGTCGCCGAGGGGAAGACGGGCAGCCGGATGCCGGCCAGCCGGCGCGAGAGCGCGGGCGCCCCGTGGTAGACGAACACGCACAGCAGAACCACCGACGTGAACAGGGTGACCGCGCTGGTCATCGCGACCATCCGCGCCAGCGCGGCGACAGCCGCCACCATGCTGATGGTGATGATCGCCGTGTACAGGCCGAGTCGGCGTCCGGTGAAGCGCAGAGCCAGTATCGCGGCGATGGTCAGCACGCCGAAGCCCAGCACGGCCTGGGGCGAACCCACTCCCCCGGGCGGCGCCGCGGCCGCGGCGACGGCCAGCGGGGCCATGCTGCTCAGCAGCATGATGTCGCCGACGCGCCGGTCCTGGTCGGTCCGGGCGCGCATCAGCAGCAGCAGGGACACGCCCAGCATCACCGCGGCGATCACCGCGGCGAAGACGGTGGGCAGCCACGAGTTGTGGTGCCAGCGGTACCAGCCGAGCAGGGCCGCCGCGGCGGTGACCCCGACGCCGACCATCGAGGCGCCGACCTGAACCGCGACGATCGGGTCGATCGCGGCGAAGCGTTTGCTGAGATTGGCCGCCACCGCGGTGGAGATGTGCTCGATCACCTGCGAGCGGTGCTCGGTGTCCGGAACGAACCGGATCCAGAGCCGGTCGCCGTCGTAGACGTCCTGCTCGGTCAGGGACTGGGTCGCGCGCAGCGGCGAGCCGTCGACCATGCACAGGGCCCACCGGCCCCGTCCGGTGGCCTCCAGCGGAGTCTCACCGAGCTCCCGCAGCCGGCTGTTGATCACCTTCAGCAGCGGGTCCGTCATCACCGAGACCGGGGCGTTGGCGTCCAGCAGGACACCGATCTGCACGCCCTCGCCGGCCATGATGCCGACCACTACCGCGCGAGGTTGAGCGAGTCCCTCAACGTCATGCTGTGGCGCCTCAACTACAGCGGTCATCGCAATGCACCCCCTGCCGTGATTGATGTGTGAGCCCAAGCCACCGGCTGCGTGAGAGCAGCCGGAGGCACGGTCGACCGACTCGCCGAGGCGCTAGGTTCCCCCGGGAGGTGCAGCCCGACTAATTCAGATTTCATCTGCCTCGCCTTGCGATCAGGAGTCGTGACACTGGTTGGGATTTGCTGATGATTCTAGAGGAGTATGCCGCGTTCGCATCTCGACCGCGTCTTATGGGCAAAAGCATTGGTAAACATTGTGTTTCGCGGACCCTCGTCGCCTCACACCCTGCGGTGTGTTTTCCATTCGCCATAGGGCAAGGTGTCCAGGACGGTTTTGATGCCCACCTGGACCAGCTGGGGGGTCGCGGGGCAGATCGCGAGCCAGGCTTCGCCCGAACCGGCGGTGCGGGCCTGCTGGTAGAGGGCGATGCGGCCGCCCGAACCGTCCTTGAGGGACAGCACCGAGGCGCTGGGGCCCTTGGCGTCGTCGCGATACTGACGCGCGTACACCGCGACCTCGGCCGCGGGGTCTGACAGCGCCTGGCCGAGCGCGGCCACGGTGGCGGCGCTGATGCCCATTCTGCGCAGGTCGCCGCCCGAGAACACGTTGAACCCGGATTCCTGCCAATCCTTCGTTGCCTCCAGCATTTCCTCCAGCGGCACGTTGACGGCGTTGATCGCCGCCGGCTCGGCGTGGTGGATCGATTCGAGGCCGTCCATCACCAGCGCCGCGATCGAGGCGCTGTCCGCGATGGCCACGTCGTCGACGGTGATGTCGCTGCCCACGCGCACGGCCGACACCCAGTGCTGCCCGCGGCGGGCCAGCACCACGCGGAACTCGTTGTCGGGGATGTCCCGCGAGCCGGGTGGCTGGTTCTCGTTGTCGACCACGCCGTAGAGCAGCTTGCCGCGCGACAGCAGGGCCACGACCTCGAGGTCGGGCGCGGCCAGCACCCTCAGCCGTTCCGCGACCTGCTCCTGCACCTCGTCGCCGACGACGATGCCCTGCTCACGCATCACCGCCATGCCGGGATGTTCGTTCAGCCAGTCGCTCGAGTCGGTGGATACGTACGGTCGGCACCGCAGCTCCGGCGCGACGTGCCGAATGTCCAGGAGTGCCTGAAGCATCCAGAAACCGTCGACGTTGACGGTGATGTCGGTGCGGGTGCTCTGTGGGTCCATCAAATCCTCAACGGGTCATCGAAGGTCGTAATGCACGGAAACCGCAGGACGCGGCAGCACACCGATAGGTGGTGTGCTGCCGCGCCTGAGGTTTGAAGCTAGGCCCAGCTGGAGCCGACGGCGCTGTCGGTGCTCGCCATGTTGCTACCGGCGGTCTGCACCTTCTGGCCGTGCTGGTTGGCCTGCTCGTAAATCACCTGGAAGTTGCGACCCAACTGGGTGATGAACTCCTGGCAGGCCACCGAACCGGCGCCGCCCCAGAAGTCACCGGCAGCCAGCACATCACGAACGATGGCCTGGTGCTCCTGCTCCAGCGACGCCGCCTGGGCGCGGATGGTGGCGCCGTGGGCGTCCACGTCGCCGAACTGGTAATTGATGGTCATATCGGTGTTCTCCTAACGTCTGAAAGGTTACGCAGCCGCGGCTTGTATTACTAGCTGCCGAGGATCTGCTGCGAGGACTGCTCTTGCTGCTCGTAGTTGTTGGCGTCGCGGATCAACCCGTCACGCACGCCGTGCAGCATGTTCACGATGTTGCGGAAGGCCTGATTCATCTGGCCCATGGTGTCGTACGAGGTCGCCTGAGCCTGGCCGCTCCAGCCGGCACCGGCGATGTTCATCGACGACGCCCACATCTTGCGGGCCTCGTCCTCAACGGTCTGGGCGTGCACTTCGAAACGGCCCGCCATCGCCCGCATCTCGTGCGGGTCGGTCATAAAACGAGTTGCCATGTCGGCTTTCTCCTTAATTTTTGATCATTCGAACATTTGCTGGACGCTGCCCGAAACGGCTAAACAAAACGTGACCGCCCGGGCCGAGTGTTGAGCCGGCCGAGCTAGCCGGTGGCGGCCGCGTTGGCGATCTCGGTCGCGGCGTACGAGCCGGCACTGGTCGACAGCGTGTTCACGAACATTTCGTGAATCGCGGCCGCCTGAGCGCTCACCGCCTGGTACATCTGCGCGTGCGCGGCGAACTGGGCCGCGGTCAGCGCCGACACCTCGTCGGCAGCCGCGGGCACCACCCCGGTCGTCGGGGCCGCCGCAGCCGCGTTCTGAGCGTTCATGGACGAGCCGATTCCCTGCAGGGTGCCGGCTGCCGCGGCCAGAGCCTCGGGCTGTGTCGTCACAAACGACATGATTGTTCCTCCTTGATTTGGTCTCCCACCCTCTGCAGAGAGCGTAGAGGACGGCGTATGTGCAAGCCCTCTTCAAGGGCCGCCTGTTCGCAATTGTTCACTGAACCGCACTGCGAATTCATTTTTCGTAACGACACAGTAACAGCGTCGGGACTGGATTGCCGGTCTTCACACGACAGTCACAGCAAACCCGCAGACCCGAGCCGCACTGCCCGGTCTCATACGATGTTTGAGCAGCATATACGGTACTGGCTGCCCACGGAAGGCCGCTGCGGCTGAGCAAATGTCGCGTCAGCCCGAGAGGCGCGAACGCCCGGGCGCGTGGCGTCATCGTGGGGCCGCTATCCGGCTGAGGGCGGGCGCGTCATGACCGTGGGGCGGAACCCGTACCGGGGTCCGCTGCCGGCCGCCCCGCGGCCCGCCCCCGCCAACGGAATGCCGCCCAGCAGGTTTCCGGCCGCCGCATCGGGGGCCTCCCTGATATTGCTCACCGGTATCGCGGATGCAGTGGAATGCGCTCCCGCCAGCGTCCCGGTCCATACGGGCGGAACAGAAAGGCGTCCCACCGACCCGGCCGTGCCCAGCGAACCGATCGCGTGCGCCGCACCGCCGCCGAGCAGCCCGCCCAGGCTGGGCAGGGCTTTGGGGACGGCGGCCGCCGCGGCGCCGGCGGCCGGAGCGATCGCCCCGAGGGTTTTCGCGGTCTGGGTGAGGAAGTTGGCCATACCGATGCTGAAGTTGGGCAAACCCTCGGTGTAGTAGAAGAAGCTCGCGTACGGCGAGTAGTCGCTCAGCAGCGTGTACAGATTGTTGGGGGCCGTGGTGGTGCCGAACAGTATCTGCCACAGCCACGGCACGGGGCCACTCGATGATTCGAAGTACGCGAATTCGCTTTCCACGGGCCCCGTGATCGGTGACAACAAGTTCTGTAGTTGGGTGCTGAACCCGCTGATGAGATCGTTCAGCTGTTTCTGGAGTGAGCCGACAGTAGTGGTGCTGGTCGCCGCGGCCTGGGTGGTGGCAGCAGCCGGATTGACGACCTGCGGGGCCGCGGTGAACGGCGTGACGTGAGATGCCGTGGCCGAGGATGCCGCGTAGGAGTACATCGCCGCGGCGTCTTGCGCCCAGAACTCGCCGTACTGGGACTCCAGCGCGGCGATCGCCCCGGTGTTCTGACCGATGACGTTGGTCGCGAGGAGCTGCGCGAGCTCGGTCCGGTTGGCCGTGATCGCTGCCGGGGGCACCACGGACGCCAGCGCGGTCTCATACGCCGCCGCGGCCGATCGGGCCTGAGTGGCCGTCTGCTCGGCCTGGGCGGCGGAATTGGTCATCCACTCCACGTAAGGCGCGACCGCCGCCGCCATCGACGCCGAGGCGGTTCCGAGCCACTCCTCGCTGGACAGCTGGGTCACCACGTTCTCGTATCCCAAAGCGGCTGAATTCAGCTCTGCCGCAAGGGTATTCCATGCCGATGCCGCGGCCACCAGAGGTGCCGAGCCGGGGCCGGCGTAGACACTCGCGGAGTTGATCTCCGGCGGTAGCGCACCAAGATCGATGGTCATGGTCTCAGCTCCTAACCGGCCGAGGCCGCATTGGCCGCCTCGGTGGCCGCGTACGACCCCGAGCTCAGGCCCAGGGTGCTGACGAACGCCTCGTGAATCGCCGTGGCCTGGCCACTGACCGCCTGATACAGCTGGGCGTGGGCGGCAAACAGCGCCGCGGTCAGCGCCGACACCTGATCGACCGCCGCCGGCACCACGCCCGTCGTCGGGCCGGCGGCCGCCGCGTTCTGCGCGCTCAGTGAAGAGCCGATGGCTTGCAGGTTGCCGGCCGCCGCGGCGAGGGCCTCCGGCTGAGTGGTCACGTACGACACGTTGTCGCCTCCTCTGTAACTTGTGGGCTAGGACGTTTTCTTCGCCCGGGTTAGCTGATGGACGTCACTCGCCTCAGGCCAGCAGTGACGTTAGCCCGTTCTCGCTGATCAGTTTTCGGGCCGGGCGGATGCTCGCTTCGTACCAACACCCGGCGGCCGGCGGCCGCATGCGCTCGGTGAAGTTCTTCCCGGCGCCGGCTGTCCGAGTGGATTTTGCCGGTATGAGCTGCGGCGGCCCCGCGATCGTGGAAGCGACGGACAGTCGGCGCAACGCTCGTCGCGCCCCGCGTGTTCTTTGCGCGCCGGCCCGCGGCCACCGCGTTCCCCGATAAAATCGTGTCGCGGATAAGTGCCGGAGAATGACGAGCGGGGTCGCTTTGCTGGCCTGCGTTTGGCCGCAACTCCCGCGCGCTGTCGCCGATCGAGGTCATCTGCGTTATCCGGCCGATGGTGGGCGGACGAGCACACTGCGCTTGAATCCGTATTCGCGGGGCGGCCAGGCGGTGCCGCCGCGTCGAGCGCCGCCGCCGACGGGGATGCCGCGCAGCAGTCCATTGGCGTCGCCGTGCGAACCGCTGGTGTAGTCGACGTCCATCGCCGGTGTGGCCGCCGGTGTGGTCACGTCCGCTGCCGCACCGGGCGACGTGGTCCACCCCGACGGGACCGAGAGGCCGCCGATCTTGTTGGCGGACGCCAGGTTTGCCGCCATCGCGCCGCCGCCGTTGCCGCTCACGGAGCTCACGCCGCTGATGGCGCCGAGGTGCAGGCCGGCGAACTGCGGCGTCGGATACCAGGCCCCGCCCGCGCCGGCGGTCGCGCCCCCCGGCCCGAACGTCAACTGCTGGTTTATCGAGGTGAACATCGACGCCATGTTCCCGCTGAAGTACGTCAAGTCGTAGGTGCGACCCAGACTGGTCCGCATGCTGATGGTCAGCTGGCCCAGTTGCTGGACGACCCACCACTGGCTGGGATTGAGCCCGACCGCCGACGCCTGCGACGAAAGCTGGTTCAGCACTTGGTTTATCGAGGTGAATATCGACGTGAGGCTGATCGTGTCGGGCGACACTGCCAACGCCGGAGTCGTCACGGCTGCTGCCGGCGCGGTGGAGCTCGCCGGAGTCGCGACGGCCTGACCGACCGCGGCCGACTGGGCGGCCAGTCCCCCTTGGTTGGTGGTTTGGGTGGGTTCGGTGAATTGACTCAGTTGAGTGGCGATCGCCGAGGCGCCCGCATAGCCGTACATCGCGGTGGCGTCCTGGGCCCACATCTCGGCATAGTCCGCTTCGGTGGCCGCGATCGCGGGCGTGTTCTGGCCGAAGAAGTTCGTGGCGATCAGCGTCGCCAACAGCGCGCGGTTGGCCGCGATCACGGTAGGCGGAACGCTCAGCGCAAAGGCCGTCTCGAAGGCGGCGGCGGCGGCCCGGGCCTGGCTACCGGCCTCCTCGGCCGCCGTGGCCGCGGAATTCAGCCAAGCGATATACGGCGTTGCCGCGCCAGCCATGGAACGTGACGCCGGTCCCAGCCAGGGCGAGCCGGTGAGTTCGGCGATGACCGAGGTGTAGCCCGTCGCCGTGGAGCTCAACTCGGCGGCCAGCCCATCCCAGGCGGAGGCGGCGGCCATCATCGGCCCCGAACCCGGACCGGCGTAGATCCGGCCCGAGTTGATCTCCGGTGGCAACGCCCCAAAGTCCATCTAGGATCCGCCGGACTCGACTGACATGTGTTTCCCCACAAGCTGTTTGACTCGAATGACCCGAGGTTGCTAGCTAGCGAGGCTAGTTGCCCGCGACCGGCGGCCCCGGTCGCGCGATTCGCCCGGCGCTGACGCGGCGGCCATCGGGCACCGGGTGAGGCGGCCCGTACGGGATTCGCGCCGCGCGCCGGGAAACGGCGGCCGCGAGGCGGCCTCACCAGCGTGAATGCGTGGGGCGCAGGGCGGCGGAGCCGGTGCCGACCGGGCGCGCCCGGCGGTTCGCGGGGCGCCGCGGGCGGGGCGAGTCGGGACGCGTCAGACAAAAAATCCCGCCGCAGATAAAGCCGCTCCGGGGTTCGCCGGCGGGCGGCCTAAGGGTGGGGGTCGGCCGGGGCCCGGGGCGCCCGAGCATCCCCACAACGCCAAACGTCACCGCCGGCGCGACCGATGGCGACGCCGGCAGTGACGTATGGACGTGCGACCGCTAGCCGCCCACGGGCGGACGGGCCATGACGGTGGGCTTGAAGCCGTAGCGCGGTCCGGCGCCGTGTCCGGCCCCCGAGCCCACCCCGGCGAGCGGCATGCCGCCGAGGAGATTTCCGGTTCCGGCGCTCTCCGGTGCGGCGCTGACGGTGCTGACCAGCTGGGGCCCGACGTGGCCGGTCGCCGGCCCGACGGCCGACGCCCAGGTGGCCGGCACGGACAGCTTGCCGATCGAGGTTGCGCTGCCCAGATGCGCCGCGGCGCCCGCGCCGCCGCCCAGCAGGCCGCCCAGACTCGGCAGCGCCTTGGGTACCGCGGCCGCGGCGGCAGCCGGGCCGGTGATCGCTCCCAGGGTCTTGGCCATCTGCACACCGAAGTTGCCCATACCGACGCTGAAGTACGGCAGACCCTCGGTGTTGTAGAAGAAGCTCGCGTAGTTGCTGTAACCGCTGAGGAGCGTGCCGAAGTTGCTCGGAAGCACCGTCTGGCCGCTGAACAGGAACCAGAGTTCGGTCAGCAGCGGGTTGTCCGTGCCGAACTGGGTCACCAGTTTCGTGGTCCCGGCCGGCGAGGCCAGCAGCCCCAGCTGGCTCTGGATCTGGGTGAGGTACCCCTGCAGGGTCTGCTGCAGCGACGCCGCCGGGGTGGCCTGGGCAGCGGTCACGGCCGCGGCCTGGGTGGTGGTGGACGACGGGTTCACGATGGTCGGGGCGTTTTGGTACGGCGTCACTTTGGTCGCCGCCGCGGACTGGCCGGCGTAGCTGTACAGCGCCGAGGCGTTCTGCGCCCAGAACTCGCCATACTGCGCCTCGAGCTGGGCGATGACTCCGTTGTTCTGGCCCAGGATGTTGGTCGACATCGCCTGCGACAACGCGGCGCGGTTGGCCGCGATCAGCGGGGGCGGCACCACGGAGGCCAGCACGGTCTCGTAAGCCGCCGCCGCCGACTGAGCCTGGGCGGCGGTTTCCTCGGCCTGGGTGGCCGTGGTGGTCATCCAGGTCACGTAAGGCTGGACCGCGGAGGCCATCGACGCCGACGCGGGCCCCAACCACTCCTCGCCGGCCAGCGTGGTGACCACCTTGTCGTAGCCCATGGCCGCCGAATTGAGTTCGGCCGCAAGCCCATTCCATGCCGAGGCCGCCGCCATGAGGGACGACGAACCCGGACCCGAATAGATCATCGCGGAGGAGACCTCCGGAGGCAACGCACCAAGATCGATTGACATGTCCTCTACCCCCTAGCCGGTCGCGGCCGCGTTGGCCGCCTCGGTCGCCGCGTACGACCCCGAGCTGACGCCCAGGGTGTTGACGAACATCTCGTGGATGGCCGCAGCCTGCGCGCTGACGGCCTGGTACATCTGGGCGTGCGCGGCGAACTGCGCCGCGGTGAGCGCCGAGACCTCATCGGCGGCCGCGGGGACCACCCCCGTCGTCGGGGCGGCCACGGCCGCGTTCTGAGCGCTCAACGCCGAGCCGATACCCTGCAACGTGCCCGCCGCCGCAGCAAGTGCCTCGGGCTGCGTCGTCACAAACGACATCTAAGTTCCTCCTCATACTCGGGCTCGGTGACCTTCAAAAGCCTTCACAAAGGGATGCTGTCCTGGTCGGGACATGGCTTGCTAGTGAGACTAATTGGATCGCTTCCGGTAGCGCCTCCTTAGCGCCAAGTGTTCATTGGTGGACAACTGGTGTTCATCTGGAGTGCTCATCCGGCCGACGGTGGTCGGGTCAGGACGCTGTGTTTGAACCCGTACTTGTTGGTGTAGCCGTAGCCGGCCGACCGCCGTCCCACGGACCCCATGGGCATGCCGCGCAAGATGGCGTTGGTGGCGGGTCCCCCGGCGCCGGCTGCAGGGGTCTCCTCCGTCACCGCGCTGGCCAGGCTCACCTCCGCGGTCGCGTTGGTCCACGACGACGGAACCGACAACATCCCGACCTTGCCGGCCGAGCCCGCGCTGGCCAGCATGGCCCCACCGGTGTTGCCGCTGACCGAGCTGACGCCGCTGATGGCGCCCAGGTGCAGGCCGGCGAACTGTGGAGTGGGGATCCACGCACCGCCGGCACCGGCCGTCGTGCCGGCGCCGAACGTGAGCTGCTGTCCGATCGACCAGCCGAAGTTCCCGATACCGACGCCGAAATATGCCTGCAGGGTCTGCTTGATGATCGCGGTGTAAATGCCAGGCGTCAGCCCGAACCAGTTGTTGGTCGGCGTCGGCAAACCGTACGTGAGGAAGTCCTGGATCTGGCTCTGGATCATCGAGAATGGCCAGTTGCTCGCGCTCCAGGTCGACAGCTGCCCCAGCAAGTCCGGAACGGAGACGGTCTGGGCGGCCGCCGCGGCCGTCTGCCCGGAGTTGCCGGCCGGCTGCGCGGCGGCCTGGGCGACCGCGAGGCCCTGATTGGCCACGCCCTCCGGGGTCGAGGTGTTCGGCGGCGACTGGTACTGCGTCAGCACCGTGGCGGCGGCCGACGACGCGGCGTAGCCGTACATCGCCGCGGCGTCCTGCGCCCACATCTCCATGTACTGCGCTTCGGTCGCCATGATGGCCGGGGTGTTCTGACCGAAGAAGTTGGTGGCGATCAGCGACATCAGCAAGACCCGGTTGGCCGCGACCACCGGCGGTGGCACCGTCATGGCGAACGCCGACTCGAACGCCGCCGCGGCGGCCCGCGCCTGACTGGCGCTCTCCTCGGCCAGACCCGACACCGTGCTGAGCCAGCTCACGTACGGCAGGACCGCCGAGACCATCGCCGTCGACGACGGACCCACCCAGGGCGAACTGGTCAACTCGGTGATCACCGAGTTGTAGCCGCTGGCCGCCGTCGCCAGCTCGGCCGCCAGCGCGTCCCACGCCGTCGCGGCGACCATCATCGATTCGGCCCCCGGGCCCGCATACATCCGACCGGAATTGATTTCGGGCGGCAACGCTCCGAAGTCGAACACCGCGTCCTCCTCAGTCGCCCGCGATCGCCATGGCGATCGCGGCCCTCAACCACAACTGTTGCAAGTCCTGGGAGCGACCTCCTCAGAGGTGGCTCCCCCGGGACTGCGTTGGCCCGTTGTAGGTCGCCGGCTGACTTCGATCTGTCGATCGGCAAATCAGCGCTGGATTATCGGGTTTGGCTTTGCGCACCCGTTCGCTGTGCCCGGATAGGCGACCCCGCACCGGGATTCCCGGTTGCGTCAGCACGAACGACACGCACAATCTGGCCCGATTACCCATTGTCAGCAACCGAGCGACAGCCCTACGTTGCCCGAACTGTCGCTCGTGGAGAACATTAGTTGTTCGATCCGGAGTCGCGGACGCCCGACGCCAACTGTTCATTGGAGGCCAGCGATTGTTCAATCCCGGTCAACCACTGTTCATTTGGAGCAACCGGGCGTTCACCTGCATTTCGCTTGGAGCTCAGCTGGCGAACGTCAATCCGCGTCGTCAATCCTCTTCGATGATGAGCGCCATCTCGGGGCAGGAGGCCACCCCGTCGCGGGTCACCTGCTCGTCCTCGGGTCGCACCTCGTGCTCTTCGACGAGCGAATAGCCGGAGGCGTCGATGGGAAACAGGTCCGGATCGACGGCAAAACACTGGGCATGGCCCACGCACCTGGACTTATCGAGACGGACCCTCACGCGGCTTCCTTCTTGGCCATGGCGAATCGCCGGTAGATTCGTCGCTCGATGAAGTCTAGAAGATTTGTCTTCAGCGATGACCGGCGAGTCACATCTGTCGACAAATTGGTGACCCGTTGCGGCACATGCGATATTGGTGTGCCACCGGAATGGGCGCCCACACAGCGCCACCCGGGGCCCGGCTGACACCAATACCAGAGACCAAGCGGAGATCCACAGGCATGAGCACCCCCGGCGAGAGCCAGCCAGGCACCTTCCATCTACCGCGGCTCGAATATTACAAGCTGCCGATGTCAGCCGACCGCGGCGTGGGCTGGAAGACGCTGCGGGACGCCGGCCCGGTGGTGTTCATGAACGGCCAGTACTACATAACCCGCCGCGAGGACGTGCTCGCCGCGCTGCGCAACCCCAAGGTCTTCTCCTCGCGGCTGGCCCTGCAGCCCCCCGGCTACCCGCTGCCGGTGGTGCCTTTGGCGTTCGACCCGCCGGAGCACACCCGGTACCGAAAGATCTTGCAGCCCTACTTCAGTCCGCACGGGTTGAGTAAGTCCCGCCCGGTCCTCGAGCGCCACGCCGCCGAGATGATCGCCGAGCTCGCGGCCCGTGGCGAATGCGAGGTGATGGCGGATTTCGCCCGCCTGTACCCGTTTCAGGTATTCCTCGACCTCTACGGCTTGCCGCTTCAGGACCGCGATTACCTGATCGCCCTCAAAGACGCTGTCATCGCCGACAAGCCGTATCTGAGCGCAGAGGACATCAAAAAGGGCGAGGACCTGTTGGCCTATCTCAGCGACGTGATCCGGCAGCGCCGCGAGACGCCCGGCTCCGACATGTTGTCGCAGGTGATGACCGGCGAGGGCGACTTCACCGACCTGGAGCTGCTGGGCATGAGCCATCTGCTGATCCTGGCGGGCCTGGACACCGTCACGGCGGCGATCGGGTTCTCGCTGTTCGAGCTGGCGCGCAGGCCGGAGCTGCGTGTGGAGCTGCGCGACAATCCAAGGCAGATAAGGGTTTTCATCGAAGAGATCGTCCGCCTGGAGCCGTCGGCGCCGGTCGCGCCTCGGGTGACAACCGATTTCGTCAACATCGGCGGCATGACCCTTCCACCCGGAAGCCACGTCCGGTTGTGCATGGCCGCGATCAACCGTGACGGCACCGACGCGGTGTCCACCGACGAGCTGGTCATGGACGGAAAGGTGCACCGGCACTGGGGATTCGGCGGCGGTCCGCACCGCTGCCTGGGTTCGCACCTGGCGCGGATCGAGCTCACCGTCATCGTCAGGGAATGGCTCAGGCAGATCCCCGACTTCGAGCTGCCCGCGGACTACGCCCCCGAGATCAAGTTCCCGTCGAAGACCTTCGCGCTCATGCAGTTGCCCCTGAGCTGGAAGTGAGTTGAGGCCGGCCCGGGCATTGCCCCGGCCGGCCTCAACTCAACCTGACGGACTACTTGCGGAACTCGGTCGACGCCACCTGGACGAAGACGCCGGTGTCCTCGGCCATGAGGAGGCCACGGCCGCGGGGCAGCGGGCCGCCCTTCATCTTGCCGCGGATGAAGCCCTCGTCGGGGTCGGCGTCCATCACCAGCAGCGGCGCGTTGGCCTGGTGCAGCGCCCGCAGCATCGGGTCGCTGCCGGCCGACGACCAGCCACCGAAGGTCCGGGTCACGAGCACGTGCAGGCCGACGTCGGCCGCCCGGTTCACCCAGGGCGCGGCCTTGTGCAGCGGTGAGTCGAAACCCGTTGGCAGCTGCTGGATGTCGTCCACGATGAGGAAGATCTCGGGACCGCTCCACCACGACCGCGACAGCAACTCCTCCGCCGACAGGCCGGGTGGCGGTTCGCGGCCGGCCAGGACCGCCGCCAGCTCCGTCATCATCGCGTTCACGCCGTCGAGGTTGTAGGCGAACTTCTCGACGTACTCCGAGCCGAGCACCGTCAGCAGCTGACGGCGCGGGTCGACAAGCCAGACCTGGGCCGAGGGCTGCCCCGGCGCCGGTGGGGTCGGCGCCGCGGTCGCACCCGGGGCATACAGCCTGCCGATCTCGGACATGATGGTGGCCAGCGTCGTGGTCTTGCCGCATTCGCGTCGGCCCGTCACCATCAGGTGCGAGTTCTCGGCGAAGTTGAGATAGACCGGCGCGAGGTCCAATTCCGAGATGGCCCAAGCGATTCCGCCGGCGCCAACGCCCTGGCGGGTGTCGCGGGCGGCGAGCTCGCGCACCTGCTGAACGCCGAAGATGGCGGGCAGCCGGCGCACCGGCGGTGCCTGGGCGCTCGTGAGGCGGCTGACCGCTTCGACGATGCTGTCCGACTCGAAAATGTTGCTCGGCGTGCTGGACAGTGCGGGCCGGGCCACCAGCGTGTGCAAACCGGCCTGGGGGTCGGCGTCGAGGCGGACGTAGTTGACCGCGACCATGCCGCGGCCCGGCTTGACCGGCACCTCCTTGGCGAACCGCGACCGCACCAGCTTGGCGTCTTCGACGGCGGCCAGGCGCAGCTCGACGCGGGACCCGAAGCCGCTGCGCACCGGCGGCCGCAGCTCCGACTCGCGGTCGGCGGTGACGATCACGTGCACGCCGAACGACGGGCCCTGGTTGATGATCACGTTGACCTGCTCGATCAGGACCTCGTTCTCCTCGGCCAGCGCCCGGTAGTTGTCGACCACCAGGTAGACGTCGCCGAACCCGTCATTGGGCACCGGCCCGGGCTCCCCGCCGAACTTGCGGCGACGGAACACCTCCATCGAGGCGATCCCGTACTCGAGGAAGGTGCGCTTGCGCTCGCGGACCAGCGCCAGCAATTCGGCCACCGTGCGGCGCACGCCGTAGGGATCGGTGGGTCCGGCCACCTCACCGACGTGCGGCAGCCGGGCCACGGTCGTCAGCGCGGTGCTGCTGTAGGCCAGGCAGTAGAACTGGACCTGCTCGGGCGTGTGGGTGAGCGCGGCCGCGCAGATCAGCGTCTGCAGGGCCGTGGTCTTGCCCGAGCCGCCGGCGCCCAGGATCAGGACGTTCGCGCCGGGCCCGGAGGTGTCGACCGTCCACGGCGGCTGGTCGTGCTTGAACGGCCGGTCGATGATCCCGAGCGGGAACACCAGGTTGCGCGCGGTGCCGTAGTCCTGCTGCCAGGAGTGGCCGAGGAACCGGTTGACCAGCTCGTCGATGGCGATGGGCTGGTTCAGCGGCGGCTGCCAGAGCCGGTAGGGCTCGAACTGGATCTTGCGCAGCTGGTCGATGATCACCGTGCCGACCTTGGGGACGCGGATCCCCTCCTCGTCCTCGTCCTCGGCCGCGTCGAGCGCCTCACCGTTGGAGCCATTGGTCAACATGGCCGGCGGGACGTCCGGGCCCTGAACGCTCACTTCCAGCGGGGTGAACGAGTTGGTGAACAGCTGCGGGCGAACGTAGTCGATGCTGTGCACCAGTGCCGGCGTTTCCTCGCCGTCGATGGTGATGCCGCGCGGGATGAAGTCACGCCACAGGAACTCGGCCTGGAACCGGATGATGTCCTCGAGGCTCTTGCGGAAGTACCCGAGGCCGGCCTGCGCGGGCAGGTTGACCGCGTTCGGCACGCCGGCCGCCTGCGCGGCGCCGGCGGTGCGGGCTTTCAGCACCAGCCGGTAACCCATGTTCTCCATGAGCTTCTCGGCGCGGCTTTCGATGGTCTGCGACGCCATCATCAGGTGGATCCAGTAGGCGCGGCCCTGACGGCCGATCGAGTCCAGCACGTCGACGGCGGTCGGCATGATGCGGAACCACTCGTAGAACTCGTCGATGACGACCACGAGCATCGGCAGCGGCGGCATGTCCTGCCCGCGGGCGCGCATCCGCGACCGCACGGAGTTGTACTCCTTGGCGTCGTCGACGCCGGCGCTGTCGCAGATGGCCTTGCGGCGGGCGATCTCGCCCCACAGGGCGTCCAGGAAGCGCTCCATCAGCGCCTGGTCTTCTTCCAGGTCGGTGATGATCCGGGACACGTGCGGCACCCCGGCGAACGGCTTCACCGCCGACCCACCCTTGAGGTCGGCCAGGACGAACTGCAGCTCCTCGGGCGGGTGGCCGAGCATCAGCGACTCGATCACCGTCCGCACCAGGGTCGACTTACCGGAACCGGTGGTGCCGGACATGACCCCGTGCGGGCCGTCGCCGCCCTCGTCCAGGGACTTCATGTCCAGGAACAGCAGCTCGCCGTTGTCGGAGCGGTTGCCGAACGGGGCCCGCAACCGCGAGCGTCCCATCGAGTCCGTGCGGCTCCCCCACAGCGCGTCGAAGTCGATGGCGGCGGGGTCGTCGACGCCGTAGTAGGACAGGATGTCGCGGGCGCCGATGTGGGCGACCCGCTGGCCGATCTCCTCGTAGGCCTCGGCGAGCCGCCAGCGCGCCAGCTTCTGGGCGAACTCCTCGGCGTCGGCGACGCTGACGTGATCGGTGAGCGCGAAGAACCACGGCTTCTCGTCGATCACCATCCAGGTGTCGCGGTCGCGGGGCAGCGCCTCGATGACGCCCCGCTCGTCGAAGCGCAGCGTGCGCTCCGGCACCGACGACCACATCGGGCCGCCGGTCAGGTCGAAGAAGGTGACGCCGTCGATGCCCTCGGCGCTGATCACGTACTCCCATTGGGGATCGGTGACGTCGGCGATGATCACCGTGTGCGGGGTCGGGGTCTGCGCCGACGAGCTGGCGTGCCGGGGCGTGAAAGATCCCCGGCCGGCGAACAATTCGGCCTGCTCCGCGGCGAACTCGCGGACCGATGCGTACACCATCCGGGCGTTGCCCGCGGCGTCCTGGCGGCGGGGGTCACCGAAGTGCGGGAGCCACTTCACCCAGTCCCACTCGTCGAGATCCGCGCTGACGACCACCATCTGCACGTGGTCGGGACCGTGCGAGAAGGCCAGCTGGCACATGATGGCGCGCATCAGCCCCAGAACCTGCTCGCGCTCCCCCACCAGCGAGTACCACGGCTCCACCAGCAGCGAGATCATCTTGGGCAGGTTGTAGACCACGCTCTGGTAGCGGCCGAATTCCTGCAGCGCCTTGCCCGTCACCGGCTCCAGCTCGATGTCGGTCGGCATGTTCTGCGGCTCACCCCAGGTCACCTCGGGGCGGGTCATGCCGACGCCGACCCGGACGACCCCGAAGTTCAGATCCTTGCCGTCGGGCTTGCGCTCCCACATCCGCGACGATCCGACCGCCGCGGACAGCGTGGAGGGCGCCGGGTGGTACCACCGGTAGTTGGCGTCCATGCTGTCGGCCGACTCGTGCGCGGTCTCGCGCAGCATGTCCAGCATCAGCATGAACTGGGCGCGCATCGCGTCCAGCTTCGGCCTGCTCATCTGCTGCTGGCCGCCGGCGCCGCGGAACATCATCATCATCATGCCGCCGACCATGAAGATCGGGAAGATGGCCCCGACGCCCCCGAAGACGTGTGATCCGCTGGCGAACACCATGGCGACCATGCCGCCCAGCAGACCGATCACCACGACGCCGACGACCACGATCCACCACGGCTTGCCCTCCGGCGGCGGGATGCTCAGCGGGGTCGGTAGGACGATGTTTTCCGGCTTGATGACCGGAGGCTTCTCCGGTGTCGGCCGCGCGAACCCACGTTTCACTTAGGTACCACCAACTCTGCAGGGGACATGTCCATCGGTAGGGTGTCGTGCTCCACGAGCGCATCGGCCCGGGACAGGGTCGGGCCTTGCGGCAGCAGCCGCAACGCCACCCAGGGTGCCAGGCTCGGCGCCGTCTTCAGGCCCAGCGCCTCACGCACCTCGCGGCTGTCGTCCACGCCGAACCGGGCGCCGGCGTCCGTGAGCCACCACAGGGATTCCATCGTCTTGGCGCCGGGGTCGTTGCCGGTGAGCGCCACGAAGTTCGCGTAGTCCGGACCGAAGTAGACTTGGTCGGCCTCGCGGCCGGTCGTGTCCGCCTTGACCAGCGACACCACCCGGCCCATCTCCTTCTGCGCCACCGGGATGGTTGGCCCGGAGATGACCTGGATGCGGGCGCGGTTCTCACCGGAGGTCTTCTGCCACCACCAGCACGTCGCGGGGTTCTCCCGGATGTCCATCACGTTCAACGGCGTGTCCGGGTAGGAGGACAGGTCCAGCTTGTTCACCACGGGCATCTTCGCCAGCGCGGACGGCTCGACCGTCACCGGCTTGGTGTTGCCCGGCCCGGCGTTCTGCAGGATCTGCGCCACCAGGGGCGGCAGCGTCTGCACGCCGTCGGCCAGCACCAGCGAATACTGTTGCGGCCCACTGATTTGCGGGGTGACGATCACCGTGCCGATCGGCCCGGGCGCCCCCGGGAAGGCCGCCGGGGAGCCCGCGTTCTGGATCTCCGGGACCGCCAGCTCGGGACCGACCGGCAGCGCGTCGAACAGGGCGCGGCTCATCGGCTTGGCCATGCTGACCTGTTCCGGGGTCAGGCCCAGCGGCAACAGCACGGACCGGTTCGTCGAGTCGATCCGCGACCGGCGCCCTTGCCGGATCACCCAGGCGTCCCCGCCGTAGCTGAGCACCACGGCGTCCGAGCCGTTGAGCACCTGGCGGTGGTTGGTGAGGTCGGGGTTGCCGTCGATCACCGTCACGGTTACGCCGGACGGCGATGCCACCCCGGTCGAGCCGCCGACGGTGTCACACACCAGCCACGACGAGGCCTGCGGTGTCTTGGGCGTCATGTTCGTCGGCGCGCCCGGGATGCCGACCAGCGGCCCCCGCGGCATGTTGGCGATCTGACTTCCCTTGACCAGGTGTGGGTTGTCGGGGCGGCCGGTGATGAGCCGCGCCGAGGCCAGGTTCAGGGCCGGAAACAGCTTGTCGCCCACGCGCACGTACAACGCGCCGGAGTCCCGGTCGGCGATGATGGGCGACTCGTTGATCTGGCCGGACGGGCTGATGAACGACCACAGCAGCGCGCCCAGGCAGATCACCAGCGCCGCGGAGATCGACGCCACCACGGCCAGCGTCTGGCGCCGACCCGGCTCGATCTCCATGCGGACCCGCCACCGGGTCAGCGCCATCGCGGTCCGGCGGGCCAGGAACTGGTAGCCGGTGACCTGCGTCCGCGTCGACAACCCGAGGCCATAGCCCGACCCGCGCTGCCCGCGACTCTCTTCCGCCACGTTATTTCACCATCCGGTCTGCTAGAACGCCTGGATAAAGTCCCTCGGGATTTGCCCGGCGCGAATTGCTTCCACAACCGTCACAACCGTAAGGCACCCGCACCCACCTCGCCACGCGGCGCCATTTCTCGTCCTCTATTACATATGCCGCTGTTCCCGAACCCGCCACCTTCGGGGTTGTCGGGGTCAGAGCCGCTCGCGGCCGCGGCGTGCGCCGCCGGCCCGCGCGTTCCGTGTGCCCCACTTACCCCCCGACCGGACTCGACGACCTCATCGTAGCGGCGAACGGCCGGCTCGTCCTGCCAAACGTCGCCTTCAGCGAACACACGGGTGAGCGCCGCCCGCGCAGCAAAACTCGCACGCCGGGCCGTTCTGCCTCCGACGCTGCAAGATGACCGTTATGACTGAGCTCGCCCCGTCGCTGGTCGAACTTGCCCACAAACACGGCATCGCCACCGAGTACGACGACTGGACCGGGCGGCGGGTGCCCGTCCCCGAAACCACGCTGGTCGCCGTGCTCGCCGCCCTCGGGGTCCCCGCCCGCACGGAGCAGGAACGCAACGATGCCCTGTTCGAGCTGTTGCGGTCGTACTGGGCGCGCCCCCTGCCGCCGACCATCGTCGGGCGCCCCGGGGCGCAGACCAGGTTTTGGGCACACGTGACCCACGGCGACCCGGCCGAGGTGTGGCTGGAGCTCGAGGACGGCACCCGCGGCGGCGGGGTCCAACAGGTCGACAACTTCACCCCGCCCTTCAACCTGGACGGGCGGCTCGTCGGCGAGGCCAGCTTCGTGTTGCCCGCCGGGCTGCCGATCGGCTACCACCGGGTGTGCCTGCGCTCCCGCGGCGTCGAAGCCGGCACGGCGCTGATCATGACCCCCGATTGGCTGGGGCTGCCCGAGCGGCTCGGCGCCCGCCGCGCCTGGGGCCTGGCCACCCAGCTCTACAGCGTGCGCTCGAAGCGGTCCTGGGGGGTGGGCGACCTCACCGACCTGACCGACCTGGCGGTGTGGTCGACCTCCCGCCACGGCGCCGACTTTCTCGTGGTCAACCCCCTGCACGCGGCGGCGCCCTCCGGCCCGACGAGCCCGATGGAACCCTCGCCGTACCTGCCCACCTCGCGCCGCTTCGTCAACCCGCTGTATCTGCGTGTCGAGGCCATCCCCGAGTTCGCCGACCTGCTCAAGCGCAGCCGGGTCCGCCGGCTGCGCTCCGACGTGCAGCGGCGGGCCCGGCGGCTGGACGCCATCGACCGCGACGGCGCGACCCCGACGCGCTGGAGGTGTCGTTGGGACACCTGGTCACCAAGATCGACGCCGAGCGCGCCGGCGGCCTGGCCGCCCAGGGCGCCGACCGAATCGTGCTGGGGATGCCGCCGACCTCCGATATCGAGCAGGCCAAGGACATGCTGAGCGCGTGCGCCCAACGACTGTCGCTCACCGAGTGAACCGGTCCGGTCCGCGATGACCCTGTCGGCCGACGCCCGATGCGCCCTCAGCGATCTGGTGCACCGCTACGCCGCGGGGGTCGACGATCGTCAATTCGATTTCGTCGCACAGCTTTTCACCGCCGAGGCCGAATTGACGGTTCCCGAGCCGCCGGCGCAGCTGCGACCGGTCCACCGCCACCGGGGCCGCGACGCGATCGCCGTCGCGGTCGCCGCCGTCGCCGCGGTCGCCCGGACCGAACACGCGATCGTCGGCGAGGTCTACGACGCCGCGGTGCGTCAGGGCGGCGCCGTGGGGCGTGTCGCGTGCGTCGCGCACCATTGGGACCGCCGCGGCGACGAGGTCGTCGACCTGGTCTGGCATCTGCGCTACGACGACGAGTACGAGCTGACCGACGAGGGGTGGCGGATCAGCCGGCGCGCGTTGACGATCAACGCCATCGAGACCCGCCGCACGCGCCGGTTGCTCCCGCGCGACGCGGACTAGCCGCCGAAAGGCCGCCCGCCTGTTGCACTTTCACCGAATACAACTTTCATCGAGTCCCGGGGTTGCGCGGTGGGCCGAAGCCGTTTGTTGGGAAGGCATTCCGGGTATATCGCCGTCATCGCTCAACCCCGCAGAGTGACAGCAAAGGAGAGGCCCATGGGGCAGATCACGCGCCCCACTCCCGTCCAGGATTGGACCCCCGATCAGGATTCGCCCCGCGCGCCGGGACTGCTCACCGTCGCGGCGGCGGCGCTGTCGTTCGCGGTCTGCGTCGCCACGTTCGCGCTGGGACACGCCGGCGCGGGTGTCGCCGCGGGCATCGTCGCCCTGCTGGCCCTCGGGGCCGGCCTGGCGTGGCTTTCGATGGACCGCAGGCGGTTTCGTCAGGCCGAGCGCGACTGGTTGGTCCAGCACCACCCGGCGCGTTAGGTCACCGGTATGGGCGGCCGGCCTGTCACTGCAGGGCGGCCAGATTGTTCACCGACTGCCGCACGTCGCCCCGCAGCACACGGGCTACCAGGCCGCCGACGGGCCCGCTGAGCACGCCGCCGCGCAGATCCGCGCTCAGCTGCAGGTCCGACCCGCCGTGATCGCCGTCGATCCGCAGCGTCACGCCGATTCGCACGCCGCCGCGCCCTCGGCCTTGCAGCTCAACCAGTTTCGGTTCGTCGTACCGGGTGACTTGCCAGTGGATGACGTTGCGGAAGCCCTTGACCTTGATGCACGACGCGACGCGGGTCCCCTTCTGAACCGTGTCGGGGACCTCCCCGCGCCAGCCGCCGAAGATGGTCATCCATTCGTCGAACCGCCGAAGGTCCGACGCCAGTTTCCAGGCGGCCTCCGGATCCAGATCCGATGCCATCGAAACGTTGACCCGTGCCACGTGTGATCCCCTCCCGATATGTCCCCGGCCTCCACCTGAGGTACCCGGGCGCGCGAAAGGGAAAACCGGCCGGTTACGGCCAGGCCTGCTCCAGCTGGTGGGCGACGTCGATGACCTGGGCCGCTTGCGAGTGCGGTGCGTCGATTTCCTCGGCGACGTATTGCGCGATGAAGCGCCGGATCTCGCCGTCGACGCCGGCCAAGATCCGCAGCACCTCCCCGCGCAGCGAACTCGACGACACGTTGACCGTGATGTCGGACGGCCGGGGCTTGGAGACGTCGACGATCAGCAGCAACGGCTCGGCCGCCCGCGCCGTCGCGCGCAGCGCGATGTCGCCGGACACGACGAATCTCTGCTTGTCGACCCGCAGATCCAGGAGCAGGTCGATCGACAGCGGGATGTGAATGGTGAACGTGATGGTGTCGCCCAGCCGCCGGGTGACCTGTGGCTCCTGGATCTTGACGTTCGCGCTGACCTTGGCGATCTTGCCGGGGCCCTGGGCGATGGGCTCCATGGCGAACTCGTTGCCCGCGATGTCGGAGAAGGCGGCGGCGACGCGCTCGGGGGTGACCGCGACCTCGAAGAATCGGCGGCCGAACTCTTCGTAGCTGACAAAATCGAGGTTTTGCATAGGCTTATACCGTCTCACGTCCCTCGCCGGAACCGTTGTTGATCCGCTCGCGTCGCGGAAATCCCGTCGGAGGTGGCCAGAGACCCGCCGGGCGAGCAAAGCCGAGGGATACCACGACGGCGTGTTCCCCATCCGGCCCGGTGTTGTGAACAACGCCACAGGCGGGCGATTCGATTCGGTGTCGCGCCGGGTGGCCTGGGAGCCTGGATGGCCGGGAGGTGTTTCACGCGTGATCGGGGCCCACAAAATCAGGGAAACCCCCTCCGCCCGCACGGTGGTCGGGGCGGCCGCGCTCGGAGCCGCGTTCGCGTGGCTGGTCGCGTCGGCGGCGGTCACCGAGTCGGTGCGGTGGCCCGTGCTGGTGGTGTTGCCGCTCACGCTGCTCTTCGGCCTGCTGGTCGGCGTGGTCACGCGCGGCGTCGCCGGCATACCCGACCGGGGGTGGCGCGGCATCGCGGGGCGCGCGGCCGTCGCGGTGGCGCTCGGCGTCGTCGTCGGCGAACTCGCCGCGCTGGTCGTGTTTTCCCGCTCGGTCGACAACCGTCTCGACCAAAGGGCGCTGCGCGACGCCGACGCCACCCCGGCCGTCGCGCAGGCGGCGGCGTCCCTGCAACAGAGCCGGGATGCCCGCGCCGCACTCGACGCGGGCGTCGAGCGGGCGCGCGAACGCCAGGACGCGGCCCTGGTCGTGGCGCGCTGCGAATACCACCCGACACCGGCCTGCCCGCAGACCCGGATCACCGGCATTCCCGGTGCCGGGCCCGAAACGCGCACCGCCGATGACCTTCTCGCCGACGCCCAGCGCCAGTTGGACGATGCACTGGCCGATCGCGACCGGCGGGCGCCCGGCCTCGACGCCGCCATCGTGTCCGAACAGCAGAACCTCAGCGCCGCCCGCGCACGTGAGGTGGGCGACGCCCGTCGGGGCCTCGGCGCGCGCTGGTCGGCCATGAACGACCTCACGCTGGCCGATGTGGGGGCGCTGACGCTGCGGCTGGCGATCATCGCGTCGTGCGCGCTGCTCTACCTGCTGCCCCTGCTTCTGGCGCTGTGGCGCAGGCATACGTTGGACCACCACCGGGCGTCGGCGAGCGCGGAGCGCGAACGCGCCGAACTGGATGCGGACACGGCCATCGCCGTCAAGCAAGCCGAGGTTCGCCGCGAGGCCGAGATCCTGTGGGCCGAGCATCGACTGGCGCAGGCCCGATTGGCCGTCGAGGCGCAGCTCGAAATCGACCGCGAACAGCAACGCCGCCGGGTTCAGGATGCCCTCGGGGAGGCCGTGCGCGCGTCCTCGGAGCGCGAGTTCGAGCCGGGTGCGCAAGACATGTACCTGCCGATCGCGGCGGAGGCGGAGGCGGCCGCGCTGGCGGCCGTGCGCCGAATCGGCTTGCGGCACAGGGCACTTCACATTGCTCCGACTTTGCCCGCACTTTGCCCCCACTTTGCCCGCACTTTTCATTGGCAGGCAATCCGCCGTTAAGCTCCCGTTGGTCGCAACGGGTGCGATCCCCGCAGCGCTTTGCAACAATCACAAAACTATGAAGACTGCGCTGTTGATGGCGGGCGTCGCCCTGGCGATCGGGACGGCTGCCCAGGCGAACGCCGACATAACCGCCAAGGATCAAGCCTTTCTGACCACCCTCAACCAGGCCGGGCTCGTGTACATGAGCCCCGAACGGGCGATATCGGCCGCCAAGTCGGTCTGTGATCTGGCCGACGGGGGTATGGAGGGCGCCGACATCGTCAAGAACCTGCAGGACAAGAACCCCGGCTTCGAGGGTGACGGCGCCGCCAAGTTCGCGGCTCTGGCGGCCCAGTCCTACTGCCCGCAGAAGCTGAGCGGCGGCGACTCGGCTCCCCCGCCGAAGAGCGGCAACGCCTAGCGCCGTTTCTGGAAAACCGTCGCCCGGCCGCGTCCGAACAGAGCAGGTTACGATCTCCTCCAGGCGCCGGCAAAGGGAGGACGGTAGGTCTCGGTGAGAACGGGAAGATCGGCCCTCGTTTCGGCCAGAATTTCGGCCCTTACGTCGGCCGACGCATGAAGGTCAGCCTGTTCCTCGCGGACGCGGCCCAGGCCGACGCGCAATCGGGAAAGGTGCACGCGCTCGGGTTGGGCTGGCGGCAATGTCAAACACCCACTCCCCCTTTCGCGTTGGTGCTTTTCCTGGATATCGACTGGGATGAAACCAACAAGCAGCACAAGCTGAGCTGCCAGCTACTCACCACCGACGGCGAGCCGGTGGTGGTGATGGGGCCGCAGGGACCGCAGCGAATCTCCTTCGAGGCGGCGGCGGAGGCCGGCCGCCCTCCCGGGGCGATCCACGGGACGTCGGTGCGCATGCCGATGACCCTCAACATCCCGGCCGGCATTCCGCTGGAACCGGGAATCTACGAGTGGCGGGTGGAGGTCGAGGGTTTCGAGCAGGCCACCGCCGTCGAGGCCTTCGTGGCGCTGGCGGCCCCGCACCCGCCGGTCCCGTCGGCGTAGCCGCGCTTTCGCGGCCGGGGGTTCACTCGTCGCCGAAAGCCGCGTGCAACTCCGGCAGGAACCCGGCCAGGTGGTTCATCTCCTGCGCGCAGTGCACGAGCAGGTTGCGGGCGGTGGATTCGGAGTTGCCGAGGATCCGCGAGGCGATCGGGCGGACCGCGCGCGACGCGACGCCCGGGGCCTTGCGGACGGCGATGTGGGGCCCGCCCATCCAGAACCGGGACCGCATTTCGGCCCCCGACGGCGTCGAGCGGATGTGATGGATGAACCAGCCGACGTCCACCGGCGCGTCGCCGGACCCCAGCCGGGCGCAGATCGCCACCGCGTCGGCGCTGTCGGCGGGGCAGCCCATGTCCGTGGGCTCGACGAACTGGATCGCCCCGTTGAGCAGGTTCGAGCCGATGTATTCGCTGATCATCGACCAGCGCCCGACGTAACGCCGGGCGCCCGTGCGGCCGGCCGCGTCGTCGTCGCCGTCCTTCCACGCCGCGGACAGGTGCGCGCGCGGATGCCACAGCTTGTAGCGGCGGGTGTCGCAGCCGTGCCAACCGAACCACCAGGTCCACATGGCCGGCGTCACGCCGGGCATGTCGGTGCGTACCGACACCTGGAAACTGCCGTCCTCGAGAACCCCGTAGCCGTTCTCGGTCCGCTGGTAGCCCTCCTCGGCGACGCCGGCGGCGTCGTCGAACGCCGGCAACGCCATCCCGCCCTGCGGGCCGTGCTGCAGCGCCTCGACGACGTGCCGCGGCAGCGGAGCCATCTCGGGGCGGAAGAACTTGCCGAACGGGGTGTTCGCGTCGTCTCCGCGGTAGCCGAGGTACAGCTCGCCCGCCATCAGAGCCGCCCCATCCAGCTGTTGAACAGGCCGTCGGGGTCGTAGGCGGCGCGCGCCGTGTCGAGGCGCGCCATCGCCTGGTCGCTGGCGAACCGGGCCGGGCGCTGGCCGAGGTTCTCGTCGGCCAGTTGGATGCCGGCGGCCAGGTGCGACATCGCGGCCATGTTGGACCGCGCCCAGTCGGCATACTTCGCCTCGTCGGCCGGGTCCTTCCACGAGCCGTAGAGCGCGAGGTAGATGTCGGCCTCGATGCTGTAGGCCATGTCCTGGCGGGGCGGGCACGGGCCCCAGTTCAGCCACAGGAAGTGCGCGGGATGCGGGGGCAGGGTGTCCAGGATCGTCCGGATGCCGGGCAGCAGCTCTTCGGCCGACGCCGAGGTCCACATGTTGTCCACCGCGTAGTGGTGGTCGGACAGGTAATGGCTCATCGCGATGTCGTACCATTGCGGCAAATCGGTTGGCATGTAAGGGATTTTGAGGACCGCCTGCTCGGCCACCGGGCAGCTGCCGAACAGTGCGAGCGCCTTCTCGGCCTCCTCGTCGGAGTCGGCGAACGCCGGGGATGCAAACGAGATGACCGGGTCGTCGATGCCCATGTTCGGTTCGCCGCGGGAGGCCACGGCCTGCAGTTCCACCCGCGGGTCGACGTCGGCGCTGACGGCGCGCGCCCAGGTGAACACCTCTTCGGCCAGGTCGAACGGATAGAGGTACACGCTGGTGCCGCAGGCGCGCGGCCGCGGGTAGAGCTTGAGGTAGAACGACGTGACGACGCCGAAGAAGCCCGGGCCGGCGCCGCGGGCCGCCCAGTACAGGTCGGGGTGGTGGTCTTGGTCGCAGTGCACCTGCTCGCCGTCGGCGGTGATGACGTCGAGGCCGATGACGCTCTCGCACGCCGGGCCATATACCCGGCTGTTCCAGCCGTATCCGCCCTGCAGCAGATAACCGCCCAGGCAGACACCCTTGCAGTGGCCGCCGGGGAAGAACAGGTTCTGGGCCTCGAGGTCGGCCATCAGCAGGCTGCCGCCCTTGCCCGGGCCCACCACGGCCGTCATCTTCTCGGCGTCGATCGCGGCGTGGTCGAGGCGGCTGACGTCGATCAGCACGGAGCCGTCGCGCAGGTGGCTGGCCGCGAAGCTGTGCCCGCCGGAGACGACGCTCACCCGGTAGCCGTTGGCCCTGGCGTGGCGCAGGGCCGCGACGATGTCGTCGGCGCCGACGGCCTGCACGATCACCTCGGGGTAGCGATCGGGAACCCGTTGGTGCCAAACCGTTCCGCGGCGGGCGGTCTCGTACCCGTCGTCGCCCCGGAAAAAGTGCCGCCCGGACGGTAGCGCGCTCATCGCCGGCTCCTCTGGTTTCGCATTGCGGATCTTTGCGATCCGCAATGCGGTCACTATAGTGGAGCCGTGCCGCGCGGGGAAGCAAGTTTGCCAACTGGTCGCGACGAGGGCATCCAGGTGTTACGTCGCGCCGCGGCGGCGCTGGACGAGATCGCCGCCGAACCGGGACAGCTGCGCCTGGTCGACGTGGGCGAGCGGCTCGGCCTGGCCAAGTCGACGGCTCGCCGGCTGCTGGTGGGCCTGGTCGAGGTCGGGTTGGCCAGTGTCGACGCGCAGGGACGGTTCTCGCTGGGCGACCGGCTGCTGGGTTTGGGGGGCGCCACCGACTCGGCGCAGATCTGCGCGCTCTTCCGGCCGGCGATCGAACAGGTGGCCCGCGCGACGGACGGCGAGACCGTGGACCTGTCGGTCCTGCGCGGCCGGCGCATGTCGTTCGTCGACCAGATCGAATCGACGCATCGCCTGCGGGCGGTCTCGGCGGTCGGGATGCGATTCCCGCTGGAATCGACCGCCAACGGGAAGGCGGCGCTCGCGGTCCTCGACGACGCCGAGGCCCTGGCGGTGCTGTCACGATTCGGCCCCGAGGTCGGCGACGGTCTGCGCCGCGAGATCGACGTGATCCGCGACACCGGTATGGCTTTCGACCGCGACGAGCACACACCGGGCATTTCCGCGGCAGCCATCGCGCGGCGCGTCGCGGGTGGCGGTGTCGTCGCGATCTCGGTGCCGGCGCCCAGCGAACGCTTCCGCGCCAAGGAGGGGCTCATCACCGCGGCGCTGCGCGCGGCCGCCGACTCGCCGGCCTGGACGCGCTGACTCGGGCGCCGCACCGAGTTGGCTGAGTTGGCGCGGCCGCGATACCCCCCAGGAGAATCCCGGCCGCGCCAACTTAGCGGCTCATGGCGGCCTTGCCGAACAGCGGGCCCCACTCGCGGCGGGCCGCGGACTGCGCGTCGAGGAAGCTGGGCGTCTTCTCGCCGTCGCCCGCCAGGTGCACGAGCGCCCAGGCCATCGCGAAGACGGGCACCTTGTGCCGGATTGCGGCGCCGTGCAATTCGTTGAAGGCGGCCTCCGAGGGGCAGCGGCGAAGGCCGATGAGAATGCCCCGCGCGGTGTCGAGGATGCGACCGGAGTGTGGTCCACTCGAATGGGCGGGAATCCAGTTGGCCATCATGCTGTGGTTACCTCCTGTTGCGCCCCAGCGAAGTCCGCCGCCCGATAGCGGAAGAGGAGTCCCCTACATTTACGCGTCGTCGCGGCTGAAAGATCCTCAAAAAAGGCGCTTCGTGCAATGATTTGCCGAACTCGCGCCGCGTGCTAGCCCATGGGCCCATATCGATACGGGCTTGTGATCGTTTCGGAATCGCCCGTGAGCCCACGCCCAGGGCCCTCGAGACATGAACGGCTGCGCCACATATCGGCGTGTTGTCGCAGACGTTGCCGTGTCGCGGCGCCGCGTCGCCAGGGCGGGCGATCCGCCGCCCGGATCCAATCAGCTTGCCAGCGAGAGGATTTCGTCGAAACCCGCGACCAGCGCGGCATGGAAGACGTCGAAGTCGGGTATCGCCGTGGTGTCGACGTTGACGCCCAGCGCGCAGGTGTCGACGTAGGTGAGCAGCGTGACGTTGACGGCCGCGCCGATGGTGGGACCGAAGGCGTATTGGGCGCGGACGGGGGCACCGCCCAGGTAGACGGGCACCGGGACCCCCGGCACGTCGCTGGCCAGAAAGTCGACGTGGCGCAGGACCGAGCCGATGTACCACCGCGGCATGAGGTTCAGCGCCGCCGCGATCAGCTGGGTGTAGGGCAGCGACTGTTCGTCGCGCACGGCGCCCGTGCGCTGATGCACGGCCCGGATCCGCGCCGCCGGGTCGGCCTCCCCGACGGGCACGTCGAACCGCATCAGGGTGATCCGGTTGCCGCCCATGTCGTCGGCGTTGGTCCGCAGGCTGATCGGCATCGTCAGGTGCAGGTCCCCCACGGCGACGCCGTGCTTCTCGTGATAGAGGCGCAGCCCGCCGGCCACCCCGGCGACGAACGCGTCGTTGAGCGCACCGCCACACCGGTGCGCCGCCTCCCGCAGCAGCGGCATCGGCACCTCGTGCACGCCGAGCCGCCGGGTCAGGCCCCGCTCGGTCACCAACGGCGACCCGGGCCGGTTGATCGGGCGAACCGTCCGGTAGACCGACGCCGCCGTGGCCGCCGCCGAGCGGGCCGTCGCGGTCTCGCTCCCAAAGACGCCGTCGCCGAAGGAAATTCGCTCCAGGCCTCCGGTGCGCAGGTCGTGTTTGACCAACCCGTCGAAGAGGAACCAGCCGGGCTTGCCGGTCGCGGCGTAGGCGTCGTACCGCCACGTGTCGCGGTACCCGCTGAACGTGGACGAACCCGGCACCCGCGGCTCGGCCGGCAGGGACTCGTGGCCGTGGGAGTCCGCGGAGAGGCTGAACAGGTTCATCGCGATCTGCACGCCCCCGACGCCGTCGGTGAGAGCGTGGTGGAACTTGCAGATCATCGCCGCACCGCCGTTGTCCAGGCCGGTGACCACGGTGGTCTCCCAGAGCGCCCGGGCCCGGTCGAAATCCTGCATCTCGGCAACCCGGGCCATTTCGAGCACGGCGTCGAGGGTG
This sequence comes from Mycobacterium bohemicum DSM 44277, assembly GCF_001053185.1. Lineage (GTDB taxonomy): Bacteria > Actinomycetota > Actinomycetes > Mycobacteriales > Mycobacteriaceae > Mycobacterium > Mycobacterium bohemicum. The sequence continues at coordinate 840,650 of NZ_CSTD01000001.1, forward strand.
CCGGGCGCGGGGGCGGCCGCGCGCCGCACGTGGTAGTCGAGCTCGAAGCCGCGGTAATACTCCCAGCGGGGCGGGGCCGGCGCCGGCGACTGCACCACGCGCTGCCGAAACATCGGCAGCTTGCGGCTGATCAGGTCGAAGCGTTCGCGGACCTCGTCAAAGTCCGGCGGCCCGTCGAGCAGCACCACGCTGACCACGGTGGACCGCAATCGCGGATCGGTTTCCATCGCCCAGGTGAAGGCGTCGCTCGCACGCATGAATGCAGTCATCAGTCGCTCCCGGCCTCAACCTACGGCCGCAGGCGGCAAAGGTCAGCAGGTTATTGCCAGACAAGGACTTTGGTCCCCCGGGATAGTGCCATTCGGCGCCGGGCCGGCCCCACTTACTCGCGCGACGTCGCGGCGTCGGCGAATTCGCAGAGGGCCGCGTACGCGCGTGCGCCGTAGATGGTGGCCGGTCCGCCGTGCATGAGGAAGGTGACGCCGATCGCCTCGGCGGCCTCCTCCCGGGTGGCGCCCGCCAGCGCCGCGCCCTTGGCGTGCGACGCGATGCATCCGTCACACCCCTCGACGACCCCGATCGACAGCGCGATGAGTTCCTTGAACTTCCGGCTCAGCGCGCCGTCGGCCAGGGCGGCGCCGCTCAGTTCGGCGAAGCCCTTGTAGACGTCCGGGATCTGCTTGCGCAGCTCGCGGTGCTGGGGCAGCAGGTCGGCGAGGACCTCGTGATGGTGCTGGTGGTGCGACATGGCTCGACTACTCTCCCGCGCCGACGGGCGCGGTGCGGCTGAGCGAGGCGATGGCGGCCTGCAGCTTGGCGGTCACTTCCTCGGAGACCGGGCGCAGCGCGGGCTCCCCGGTGACCTCCACGAGCATCGCGGGGTTCATCGCCTCGACCAGAACCGTGCCGTCGTGGTCGGGGTCGGCGCGCACGACGACGTTGCACGGCAACAGCAACCCGATCTGGCGGTTCGCGTCGATCGCGCGGTGCGCCAGCGGCGGGTTGCAGGCGCCGAGGATCAGGTAGTCCTCCATGTCGTGGCCGAGCTTGGCCTTCAGCGTGGCCTGCACGTCGATTTCGGTCAGCACGCCGAAACCCTGGGCCGCGAGCGCCTCGCGGGTCCGCACGACGGCGTCGTCGAACGATGTGTGCAGCGCGGTCGAGATTCCGAGGTCCATGTCTGTGTCTCCTTGTGGTCCGTGGTTTGTGTGGCCGCTCAGGCGAGCGCCAGGAACAGCTTCTCCAGTTCGGCCTCGCTCAGCGGCGCCCCACCGTCGGCCGCCTTGCCCGTCACGCATTCCCGCAGTCCGGTCGCGACGATCTTGAACCCGGCGCGGTCGAGCGCGCGCGAAACCGCCGCGAGTTGCGTGACGACGTCCTTGCAGTCGCGGCCCTGTTCGATCATCGAGATCACGCCGGCGAGCTGCCCCTGCGCGCGGCGCAGCCGGTTGAGCACCGCCGCAATGCTGTCTTCGTCTCCGATCACTGCGTCCTCCATTCCTAGGGTTAGCCACATAGTACCCAGGGGGGTATGAGCTGCCATTCCAAATATACCCCATGGGGTATTAGCTGTCACGAGCGTACAGCCGACCCGAAAGGAACAGACATGAGCACGGTCAGCCTCACCCATGAGAACTTCGGGTCGGCAATCGTCGACAATCCCCTTGTGTTGGTGGATTTCTGGGCCGGGTACCGCAGGCCGAGCCCGAACTGGCGGCCGCGCTGGACAACCTGATCGCGCAGGTCAAGGCGTTGGACATGAACCCCGTGCGCGCCGAGGTTGCCGCCCGGGAGGCGTCCTGACGGCCAAGCGCGGCGTCCGCACCGGCGTCACAGGATCGCCCCGAGGTCCTTCGCCGCCGCGATGTCGTCCCATTCGACGCCGAGCTCCAGCAGGATTTCCTCGGTGTGCTGGCCGTGCTCGGGGGCCCGAGCCGGTCCCGGCGGAGTCTCGTCGAATTGAACGGGCGCGGCGACGATCCGGTATTTCTCGCCGTGGTCATCGACGTTGGTCACCACGTAGCCGTTGGGTGCGACCTGGGGGTCGTTCAGGGTCTCCCGCGGCGTCGCCAGCGCGCCCCACACCCCCGGTTCGTCTTCGAGCACCTTCTGCCAGTGCGCCAGGTCGTGGGCGGCGAAGGCATTGTTGAAGATCTCGGTGGCCGCGCCCGCGTTGGCGATCAGGTTGCTCGACGGCACGAATCGCTCGTCGGTGGCCAGCTCCGGCAGTCCCATGCGCCGGCAGAAGTCCGCCCAGAACTTGTCGGGCTGCAGGAACACCAGCTGTATCCACCTGCCGTCCCTGGTCTTGTACCGGTTGACCAGGGGGTTGATGGCCAATCCGGGCGGTGCGCCCGGGATCCCGTCGATGTCGAAGAAGTCGGCCGCGCAGATCGACGGCGCGATCGCCCACATCGCCTGGGCCAGCAGCGAGGAATCGACGATAGTGGGTTCGCCGGTGCGTTCGCGGTGGAACAGCGCCGCGCACACGCCGCCGGCGAGCGTCGCCCCGCCCTGGAGGTCCCCGAAGCCCGGACCCTGGACGGCGGGCGTGTCCGATCCGAACGGCGTCAGGGTGTAGGCGACGCCGCCGCGCGCGAAATAGGTGGCGGCGTCGAACCCGCCCCGGTCCCGGTCCGGGCCACGCACCCCGAGCCCGGTCCCCCTCGCGATGATGATGCGGGGGTTGAACGCGCGGATGTCGTCGACGGTCAGCCGTGCCCGCTCCAGCGCGCCGGGCAGCCAATTCGTCAGGAACACATCGGCACTGGCCAGCAGGCGGCCGAACAACTCGCGCCCCCGCTCGGACTTGATGTCGACCGCGATGCTGCGCTTGCCGCGGTTGCCCAGTTCGAGGATGAAGTCAGCGTCGGGACGGGCCGCCGCGCGGGTGAAGCCGCCGACGACCAGGGCGCGTCCGGGGTCACCCGAGGCGACGCCCTCGACCTTGATCACGTCGGCTCCCCAGTCCGCCAGCGCGGCGCCGGCCGAGGGCACGTAGGTCCACGACGCCAACTCGACAACCCGGACACCTGCAAGGACGCCACCGCTCGTGCCTGCCATCGCCAACCCCCTGGGGCCGTTCCATTGTCCTTGCTATTTTAGATATTCTAGCTACTGTAGGGGATACCGATAGCCCGGCAGGTTTTCCGCGGAAGCGATGCGATGGAGCCGACCGTTGGACAGAGTTGACCCGCGACGCGGTGAGCGAATCCGCCTGCGCTGCAACGTAGTCCGACCCCGTCACGGCATGATGAAGGGCCGACGATGGGCAGGGTGACCGGCAAGGTGGCCGTGATCAGCGGGGCGGCGCGCGGCCAGGGGCGTTCCCACGCGCGGATGCTCGCCGCCGAAGGCGCCGACATCATCGCCGTGGACCTCTGCGCCGACATCGAGACCAACAAGTACCCCCTGGCCCGGCCGGAGGACCTCGACGAGACCGCCCGGCTCGTCGAGAAGGAAGGGCAGCGGGCCTACACGGCGATCGCCGACGTCCGGGACCGCGTCGCCCTGGCCGCGGCCCTCGATGCGGGCGTGGCCGAGTTCGGCCACCTCGACATCGTGGTCGCCAACGCGGGCATCTGCCCTCTGACCGCCGGCCTGCCGCCGCAAGCCTTCGCCGACGCGGTGGACGTGGACCTCGTCGGCGTGCTCAACCTGGTGCACGCCGGCCTCAAGCATCTGCAGGCCGGCGCGTCGATCATCGTGATCGGGTCCAACGCGGCCTTCATGTCGTCGATGAACACCAGCGGCATCGACGGCGGCCCGGGCGGCGCCGGCTACGCTTTCGCGAAAATCGCTGCGGCACACTACGTTAACGACTTCGCCCTCGCGCTGGCCCCGTTCTCCATCCGGATGAACGCGGTGCACCCGACCAACGTCAACACCGACATGCTGCACAGCGAACCGATGTACCGCGCGTTTCGGCCGGACCTCAAAGACCCGACCCGCGCCGACGCCGAGCCGATCTTCCCGCTGGTGCAGGCGATGCCGGTCCCCTACGTCGAGCCGGAGGACATCAGCGAGGCGGTGCTGTTCCTGGCCTCGGATGCCGCACGCTACATCACCGGCCAGCAGTTGCGCGTCGACGCCGGCGGCTTCCTCAAGGTCAAGCCCTGGTCGGGTGCATGAATCACGTTGTCGTGCAACGAAGCGGAGGGAATCGGTGAGCGGCGGCGATGACGCGGGCGTCGAGCGTCGCCTCTACGAACTGATGGTGCTCATGAAAGCGGCCGACGACCGGCTGTCCAAGGGCATCGGCACCGGCGAGTTCCTGTGCGTCTACTGGCCGTCCCGCGGCCAGGAGGCCATCGCCGCCGCGATCGGCGTGACGCTGCGGCCCGACGACCAATTGGTGACGACCTATCGCGGGCTGCACGACCTCATCGGCAAGGGCGTTCCGCTGGAAGAGATCTACGGCGAGATGATGGGCCGCACCGTGGGGGCGAGCCGTGGCAAGGGCGGCACCATGCACATCGCCAATCCGGACAAGGGGGTGATGTTGTCGACCGGGATCGTGGGCGCCGGCCCACCCGTGGCCGTCGGGCTGGCGATGGCCGCCCAACGCAAGGGCCTCGACCGCGTCACGGTCGTCAGCTTCGGCGACGGCGCCACCAACACCGGATCGTTCCACGAGGCGGCGAACATGGCGGCGCTGTGGGACCTGCCGATGGTGTTCGTCTGCCAGAACAACCTCTATGCCGAGATGACCCCGACATCGGACACCATGAAAATCGAGCGCGTCGCCGACCGCGCGGCGGGCTATGGCATGCCGGGCGTGCGCGTCGACGGCAACGACCCGCTGGCCGTGCGGTCGGCGCTCGAAGACGCGCTGCGCCGGGCCCGCGCCGGAGGCGGCCCAACCCTTTTGGAGTGCGTCACGTTCCGGTTCCGGGGCCACTACTTCGGAGACCGGATGACCTACATCCCCAAAGAGCAACTGGCGGAGGCGATCGCGGCCGACCCGGTGCCGCGGTTCCGCGGCCACCTGACCGACACCGGCCTCTGCGGCCCCGACGAGCTCGACCTCATCGAACAGCGGGCGCTCGCCACGGTGGAAGACGCCCTGGCCACCGTGATGAACGCCGAGGCGCCGTCGATCGGCGAACTCGACCGCGACGTGTACGCCAACCCCATCGCCTTTCCGGTGTGAGCCGTGGACGACGTCAAAGAGATGACGATGCGCGAGGCGCTGAACCTCGCTCTGGATCAGGCGCTGGCCGCCGACGACCGGGTGTTCCTGCTGGGCGAGGACATCGCCGACCCGGGCGCGTCCGGGCCGACCGCCGGGCTGTCGACGAAGTACGGTCACGAACGGGTGCTGGACACCCCGATCTCGGAGGCCGCCATCCTGGGCGCGGCGATCGGCGCCGCCATCGACGGCCTGCTGCCGGTGGCCGAGATCATGATCATGGACTTCATCGGCATCGCCGCCGACCAATTGATCAACAACGCCGCCAAGCTGCGGTTCATGACCGCCGGGCGCACGTCGGCGCCGATCACCGTCCGCACCCAGGTGTATGCCGGATTGGCAACGGGGGCAACGCATTCGCAGAGCCTCGAGGCGTGGTTCATGCACATCCCGGGGATGAAGGTGATCGTGCCCTCGACGCCCCGCGACGGCAAAGGGCTGCTGACCGCGGCGATCTTCGACGAGGACCCGTGCCTGTTCGTCGAGACCATCCGGCTGCAGGGCAGGAAGGGACCCGTTCCCCTCGACCCGGGTTTCTCGATTCCGCTGGGGCGGGCCGACATCAAGCGGCCCGGCACCGACGTGAGCTTGATCAGCTTCGGGCGCTGCGTGCACGAGGCGCTCGCCGCGGCTGCGACACTGCAGGAGCAGGGGATCAGCGCCGAGGTCCTCGACCTGCGCACGCTGGTGCCCCTGGACGTCGAGACCATCGTCGGATCCGTCCGCCGCACCCGGCGCGCGGTGATCGCCCACGACGCGGTGCAATTCGCGGGCCCGGGCGCCGAGGTCGCCGCGATCCTGCACGCCGAGCTGTTCGGGGAGCTGGCCGCGCCCGTCGAGCGCGTCGCCGCCCGATTCGTGCCCAACCCGGCCGCCGCCACGCTGGAGGCGCACATGTATCCGTCGCCGGCGAGCATCGTGGCGGCGGCGCAGCGGACCCTGCACCGGGCGGGAGTCCATGGCTGACTTCGTCATTCGCATTCCGCGGGTATCGGTGGCCGTGTCGGAAGCCGAGCTGACCGGTCTGCTCGTCGAGGCCGGCCGGCACGTTCAGGCGGGCACCCCCATCTACGTGATCGCCACCGAGAAAGTGGAACAGGAGATCGAGGCCGGGGCGTCGGGCACCGTGCACTGGACCGGCCGGGTCGGCACCGTTTACGACATCGGCGCCGAAATCGGCGTCATCACTTCCGGATAGCGAAAGGTACGCGCATGGATCTCAACGAGACCCGGGAAAGAATCATCTATCAGAAGGAGGGCGCGATCGCCCGCGTCATCCTCAACTGGCCGGAGAAGGCCAACGCCCAGGACCAGAAGCTGGCCGAAGAGGTCGACGCCGCACTGCTGGACGCCGACCGCGACTACGACATCAAGGTGCTGATCCTCAAGGCCAACGGCAAGGGCTTCTGCTCGGGACACGCCATCGGCAACAACGCGGTCGACTACCCCGCGTTCGTCGAGGGCGCCAAGGTGATGGGCACGCCGTGGAAGCCGCAGACCGACCTGTTCGTCAAGCCGATCCTGAACCTCTGGGAGTTCTCCAAGCCCACCATCGCGCAGGTGCACGGGTACTGCGTCGGCGGGGGCACCCACTACGGGCTGACCACCGACATCGTCATCGCCGCCGAGGACGCGTACTTCTCTTATCCCCCGCTGCAGGGCTTCGGGATGCCGTCGGGCGAATGTTCCATCGAGCCATGGGTTTTCATGAACTGGCGGCGGGCGGCGTACTACCTGTACCTCGCCGAGGTGATCGACGCCAAAAAGGCGCTGGAGGTGGGGCTCGTCAACGAGGTGGTGCCGCGCGACCAACTCGACGACCGGGTCGAGGCCATCGCCCGCCACATCGCGCAGGCCCCGATGACGACGCTGCTGGCGACCAAGGCCAACCTCAAGCGGGCCTGGGAGCTGATGGGCATGCGGGTGCACTGGCAGAGCTCCAACGACCTGGTCGCGCTGGCGTCCATCAGCAAGGACGTGCAGGAGCTGATCCAGCAGGTGTTCAAGGACAAAGTGCTGCCGGCCGAGCAGGCCCGGCGCCAGGCGGCCGCGGCGGCCTCGACCGACGGCGCCCCGACCGCCTAGGCCGCGCGGGTGAACATCGCCGATCACGCCGAGCGCGCACCGGATTCGCCGGCGCTGATCGTCGCGGGCGGCGACACGCTGTCCTTCTCCGACCTGCACGCCAGAAGCCGACGCGTGGCCGCCGTGCTGCACGCCGCCGGGCTGCGCCGCGGCGACGGCGTGGCCGTGGTCTTGCCGAACCGGCCGGAGTTCCTCGAGATCACCTGGGGATGCCAGCTTTCCGGGCTCTACTACACCGCCGTCAACACCCACTTCACGCCCGACGAGGTCGCCTACGTCATCGACGACTCCGACGCCAGGGCGGTGTTCGTCGATTCCTCGATGACCGGCCTCGCCGGCCATGTCCGAGACGCCAACACCGGCGTCGACGTGCGCATCGCCGTCGGCGGCAGCCCCCCGCCGGGCTGGTGCGGCTACGAGGCCGCGCTCGCCGCCGCGGGCGCGGCACCACCGGTATCGGACGGCTCGGAGATGCTGTACTCGTCGGGAACGACGGGACGGCCCAAGGCGGTTCGCCGTCCCCTGCCCGCCGACGGCAACGGGTCCTGGGCTCAGGCGGTGCTGGAGCTGGCGCTCACGCACAAGTACGGCATGGACGCCGGCAGCGTCTACCTCTCCCCCGCGCCGCTCTACCACGCGGCCGGGGTCAACTACACCATGGCGGTCAACCGAGTCGGCGCCGCGTCGATCATCATGGGAAGGTTCGACGCCGAGGCCGTGCTGCGGCTGATCGACACCCACCGGGTCACGCACGCGCAGTTCGTCCCGACGATGTTCGTGCGGATGCTCAAGCTGCCCCGGGCCGTCCGGGACGCCTACGACGTCTCCAGCCTGCGCTGCGTCATCCACGCGGCCGCGCCCTGCCCGGTGGACGTCAAGCACCGGATGATGGACTGGTTCGGGCCGATCATCCACGAATACTACGGTGGCACAGAGGGATTCGCCGGCACCACCATCGGGCCGCAGGAGTGGCTGGCCCACCCCGGTTCGGTCGGCCGGCCGATGTCGCCGGTGCACGTCGTCGCGGAGGACGGCAGTGAGCTTGCGCCGGGCGGGACCGGTGAGCTCTATTTCGAGGGCGGACCGGCGTTCGAGTACTTCAAGGACCCGGCCAAGACCGCGTCGGTGGCCAACGAGCGCGGGTGGCGCTCCCTGGGCGACATGGGCTACGTCGACGCGGACGGATACCTCTACCTCACCGACCGCTCGACCTTCATGATCGTCTCCGGCGGGGTGAACATCTACCCGCAGGAGGTGGAGAACATCCTGGTGATGCACCCCAAGCTCGTCGACGCCGCGGTGTTCGGCGTCCCCAACGACGAGTTCGGCGAGGAGGTCAAGGCCGTCGTGCAACCGGTCGACGCGGCCGCGGCCGGCCCCGACCTCGAGGCCGAGCTCATCGAGTACTGTCGCGCCCGGCTGGCCGGCTACAAGTGCCCGCGGACCGTGGAGTTCGCGCCCGAACTGCCGCGGGACCCCAACGGAAAGCTGTACAAGAGACGGATCCGCGAGCGGTACTGGCAGGGCCGGACATCGCGAATCGTGTGAAGAACGAGGGGAACTCATGGCACGCGTGAACTGGACACCCCTGCCGGTGCCCTGGGCGGTCGAAACGCCCGACCGGATACCCAAGCAGCGCTACTACGATCCCGAGTTCTACGCCATGGAGTGCGAGATGCTCTGGCCGCGCGTGTGGCAGATGGCGTGCCGGCTCGAGGAGATCCCCAAGCCCGGCGACTACGTCGAGTACGAGATCCTCGACGAGTCCGTCATCGTCGTCCGGGTGGACGCCGACAATGTCAGCGCCTACCACAACGCCTGCCGCCACCGCGGCGTGAAACTGGTGGAAGGCAACGGCAATCGGCGCACCTTTGTGTGCCCGTTCCACGGCTGGTGCTGGTCTGTGGACGGCCGCAACACCTTCGTCCTGCGCCCCGAGGAATTCGACGAGCACAATCTGAACCCCGACGACCTTCGCCTGGCGCCGGTCCGCTGCGAGCTGTGGGGCGGATGCGCGTGGATCAACCTCGACGACGGCGCGCCGCCGCTGCGGGACTGCTTCGAGCCGTTCGCCTCCGTCTACGACGCCTGGAAGGTCGAGTCGCTGCGGGTCGAGTGGTGGGAGGCGTGTCGGTTGCCGGTGAACTGGAAGCTGGCGATGGGGGCGTTCATGGAGGGCTACCACGTCCCGCAGACGCACCCCCAGCTGCTGCCGTCCTCGCAACCGACCGCCTCGAAAGCGGGCTTGGCCCAGACGAACCTGTACTTCATGCGCACCCTCGGGCAGGGCATGGCCGGAATGACCCACGCGAACGACATTCGCATCGCCGAGGGCCTGCAGACCATGGCGTTACCGGCCGATCCGGCCGCGGCGATGACCACCTGGCGCCATACCCTGAACGACGCCATCGTCGCCTGGCACCGCGCCCGAGGCTGCGACATGCCGGACCTCAACGAGCTGGAGCGCCGCGGCATCACCGAGGCGATCAATTTTCTGTTCCCCCACTACTTTCTGCTGCCCCAGTACAGCAGCGCGTCGTCCTACCGTATTCGCCCGCTCGGCCCGGAGGAGACATTGTTCGAGATCTGGTCGCTCACCCGCATCCCGCCGGACCAGGTCACCGCCAAGCCCACTCCACCGACGCCGATGCCGCCCGACGACCCGCGTTGGCCGCCCATTCCCGCTCAGGACTTCTCCAACCTGCCCCGCCAGCAGAAGGGGCTGCACAGCCGCGGATTCGAGTACATGCGGCTGTCAAACCGGATCGAGGGGCTCATCTCGAACTTCGAGCGCGTCGTCGACGGTTTCCTGGCCGGGCTGCCCTACGAGGCGCTGGTCCCGGCGATCCAGAAGACCAACACCACCATCGACGTGCCGATCGCCGATCTCGGGTTCGGCGGGGGCGATCGATGAGCGCCGGGTGGGACCGTTCGGTCGACCTGGTGATCGCCGGCAGCGGCGGTGGCGGCATGGTCGCCGGGTTGGCGGCCGTCGACTGCGGACTCGAGCCGCTGATCATCGAAAAGCAGGGCCTGGTCGGCGGTTCGACCGGGTTGTCGGGGGGCATCGTGTGGCTGCCGAACAACCCGTTGATGCGCGCCGAAGGCGTCGCAGACTCGCACGAGGACGGTCTGGCCTACCTCGCCGACGTGGTCGGCGACATCGGCGCGGCGTCCTCACCCGAGCGCCGCGAGATGTTCCTCACGGCCGGCTACGAGATGATCAATTTCCTTGTCCGCAAGGGTGTCCGGCTGATCCGGTGCGACGGTTGGAGCGACTACTACCCGAACCACAAGGGCGGCAACGCCGCCGGCCGCGCCGTCGAGGGCGTCCCTTTCGACGCGGCGGAATTGGGCGACTGGAGGGACAAGGTTCAGCCGCCGCTGGCCAAGAACTACGGCTTCCTCGTGCTGACCAACGAGCTGCGCTCGGTCCAATACTTCAACCGTTCGCCGCGCGCGTTCGCCGTCGCCACCAAGGTTTTCCTGCGCACCGCGGCCGCGCGGGCCCGTCGTCGCCAGATCCTGACCAACGGCGCCTCCCTGATCGCCCAGATGCTCAAGGCGCTGATCGACCTCGGCGACGGCCGGCCCCCGCTGTGGACGAACGCGGCGTTGCAGGAACTCATCGTCCACGACGGCCGGGTGACCGGCGTGCGCATCACCCGAGACGGGGCTTCGCTGGACGTCGAGGCGCGCCGCGGCGTCCTGCTGGCCGCCGGAGGTTTCGGCCACAACGCCGAGATGCGCCGGCGCTACGGCGGCGACCAGCCCAACGAGGCGAAGTGGTCGATCGCCAACGCCGGCGACACCGGTGAGGTGCTCCAGGCCGCGATGCGGCTCGGCGCGCAAACCGACCTGCTCGACGAGGCCTGGTGGCTGCCATCGGTTTTCATCGCCAACGGGGGCGCGGCGGCCGCCTCGCTGGGGTCGGGGCGGCAACGGCCCGGCGCGATCTACGTCGACTCGACCGGGCGCCGATTCTGCAACGAGTCAAACTCCTACGTCGAGGTCGGCAAGGCCATGTACGCCAACAAGGCGGTGCCCTGCTGGATGGTCTTCGACGACGGCTACGTGCGCAGGTACGTCACCAGTGCCAATCCGCTGAAGTCGCTGAGAAGTCGGGATCGGCAACTGCCGCCCGAACTGATCGAGACCGGCGCGGTGAAACGCGGCGACACCATCGCCGACCTCGCCCGCCAGATCGACCTGCCCGCCGACGAGTTGGCAAGAACCATCGAGCGATTCAACCGGTTCGCCGCCAAGGGACTCGACCCCGACTTCGGCCGGGGGCAGTCGGCGTACAACGATTGCCTCGGCGATCCCGGGCACCGGCCCAACGCCGCGGTCGGCCCGCTGGACCGCGCGCCCTACTTCGCGACGCGTGTGTTCCCGGCCGACGTCGGGACCTGCGGCGGCGTCGTCACCGACGAATACGCGCGGGTCCTCGACGAGCAGGGCCGCGTGATCGAGGGCCTGTACGCCACGGGCAACACCACCGCGACGGTGATGGGCCGGACGTATCCCGGCGCCGGGGCGAGCATCGCGAACTCGATGGTGTTCGGCTACGTCGCCGCGCGGCACGCGGCCGGGCGCAAGGTCGCCGGCGAGATGAGCCGCTAGGCGCCGGCGCGCGCCGAGCGTGCAGCTGGCTTCACGTTCGGCACCCAACGTGAAGCCGGCTTCACGTCGGCTCCGAATCCTCGTCGCGCTCGACGAAATCCCTTGGCTTCATGCCCGATTCCTTGAGCTCGGCGCGCCGGGCCTGGACGTCGGAGGCCGCGCCGACCATGTTCGTCAGGATGTGACTGACCTGCAGGTGCACCCGCATGCCCATCAACTCCCACGCGCGCTTGACGTTGTTCTTCACCGCCATCAGCGTGGTCAGCGGGATCTGGGAGATCTTGCGCGCCATCTCCTCGACCGTGGCCTCGAGGTCCTCGCGCGGCACCACCTTGTTGAGCAGACCCCAGTCGAGGGCCTGCTGGGCGGACAGCGTCGGCGCGAGCAGCAACCAGTCCATGGTGCGGTGCCAGTTCATCATCAGCCAGGGCTCGATCATGGTGTGCCCGCCCGGCTCGCCGAGGCTCTGGGCAAGCGGCATCTGGAAATACGCGTCCTCGGAGGCCACACAGAAGTCGGTCAGCAGCCCGAGGTAGATGCCGCCGCCCATGCAATAGCCGTGAATCTGCGAGATCGTCGGCTTGGGGAACTCCCACAGATACAACGTCGGCCACAGGAACAGGTCGGCCGTGCCCTTGTAGAGCGACTCGAACGTGTCTCCGAAATCGGGATAAGGGTTTTCGTCCGGGCCCCAGCGGGCGACGTGCCCTCCGCAGAAGCCTTTGCCGTTGGCCTTGAGGATCACGACCTTGATCTCGTTGTCGCGGTCGGCCTCGCGCAGGCAATCGTCGACCTCGGTCACCAGGACCGCGTCCTTGGTGTTCGCCTTGTCGACCCGGTTGAGGATGATTCGCGCGATCGGCGGCTCGCGTTCGTAAATGATCGCTTCCAGCACGCGACGCTCCATCCCAGGGACCTTACCGGGCTCGACGGTCATCGGCGGGCGAGCAGCCACGCCCGCCCGTCACCCTCGCCGGCGGCGAGGACCTCGAGCTCGGCGAACGCGGCGGGCAATTCGCCGGCCGCCGCACGAAAGGGCCCCGGCGTCCCCCCGACTTCGCTGAGCGCGGCGACGGCGAGCACGCCGCCCGGTTTGAGGCGCTCCACGATCGCCCGGTCCAGGCGGCGGTCCCGGAACAAGTGGCAGACAACGACGTCGACGGGCGGGCCCGGCGGCAGGCCGTCGTCGAGATCGGTGACGTCGAAGCGGCACCGGTCGCCAACGCCGTTGCGCCGGGCCAGCTCTCGCGCCTGATCGACGGCGACCGCGGAGACGTCCACTGCGTGCACCTCGAGCCCGCGCCGGGCCAGCCACACGGCCGCCTCTCCCCGCCCGCAGGCGAGCTCGAGCGCCCGCCCCGCGGTGGGAAACGTCTCGGCGTGGCGGGTCAGAATGTCGGGCGGCGCAACCTCGTTCACCGCCGGCAGCCCCAGAGTCGCGTACCGCTCGTCCCAGCGGCGCCGGTCAGCATCGGCCATAGCCGTCACCCTAAGGCGCGCCCAGGCGCGGCCGGCACCGTCGGGCCGCCGCCACGGCCTTCACCAGCGGCGCAAACGCTATGATCCAGCGGTGGAGTTGATCGACTACCCCCGCGCCGCCGGCTGACGCATGCGCAGCCACGGGTGGGGAGGTAACACGCCGGCCTCCGACGAGGAGGCCATCGAGCGCATCCTCGACGCCGCGGACCGGATCATCGCCGAGCGTGGCCCGGCGATGCGGATCGCCGACGTGGCGCGGGCCCTGGGCGTGACGCGGCAGACCGTCTATCGCTACTTCCCCGGCACCGAGGCGCTCAAGGTGGCGACCGCGATGCGCTCGGCCGACGGGTTCCTCGACCACATGGCCGACCACCTCAAGGGCGTGACCGATCCGGTGGTCGCGATGACCGAGGGGATGGCGTTCGCGATCGAGCAGCTCGCCGCGGACAACCAGGTCGAGTTCGTGCTGAACCAGCGCCAGCGCGGCGGCCAGAAGGTCTCGATCATCTCCGACACGGCCCTGGCGTTCGGGCGCTCGATGCTGCACCGCTACGAGATCGATTGGGAGAAGTACGGTTTCGACGAAGCGGGCCTGGACGAGCTGAGCGAATTCTGCCTGCGGGTGCTGCATTCCTTCCTCGCCGATCCCGGCCGTCCGCCGCGCGGCGGCGACGAACTGCGGCGCTACCTGACGCGCTGGGTCGGGCCGGCGATCGCCTACCCGCAGATCGTGCGGGCGATGGACCCGCTTCGCAGCCCGGCGCCCCCGCAGACGCGCCGTCGCCCCGTCAAGGCGTCCTGAGGCCGGCCGCGCCCGGCGCGGACGGTTGATCCCGCACCCCAGTTCGGCGATCCTCAACGAACCGACGTTGACGAAGACCGTAGGAGCAAACGTGGTGGGTGTGGGACAGATGGCGCTGAACAGCGCGCCGGTTTTCGGGGGCGTGATGCTGGCGATCGCGGCCGGCCAATTCAGGGGTCCGGATTACCGGGCGCTGATCAAGCAGGACATGGAGCTGCTCGAGCGGCTGCCGCCGGAAGCCGCCGACAGGCGCGCGGAACTGCAACGCACCATCGACGAACGCGTCGACGATCTGATCGTGGCGTCGGACCGCACTCGCGCGCTGCGGCTGGCCGCGACGTCCTACCGCGGCAACTGGCGCGACATGGTCCTGCTGCTGTGCGCGCTGTTGTTCACCGTCATCTGGTGGGGCGTCAACCACAGCCGGAGCAATTGGCTGCCGATGTTCGTCGTGCTCATCCTGCTGTGCGTCGTGGCCGCCGTGTACGCGTTCCGCGGCGTCGTGCGCTCCGTCGAGGCGCTCCTGCACCGGCAACGCGGCGGCCAGCACGGCACCGCGTGAGGCGGTATCGCGTCGCCGCTCGGCGCGCGACCCTCGCCGCCCTGTGACAAAATTCCGCACGTGCAGCCACGTTTTTTCAGCGGTCTGATCTGTGCCGCGGTGGCGCCCGCATCGGTGCTACTGAGCGCGCCCGCCCCGCCCGCCGCCGCCGAGCCGTGTCCCGACATCGAAGTGGTGTTCGCCCGGGGCACCACCGAGCCGCCCGGCGTCGGGCGCGTCGGTCAGAGTTTCGTCGACACGCTTCGGTCCCACGTCGGTAGCAAGTCGCTCGGCGTCTATCCGGTCAACTACCCGGCGACCACCGACTTTCCCACGGCCGTCGACGGCATCGCCGACGCGGGCAGCCACGTCGAGCACATGGCGACCGCCTGTCCCAAGACGAAAATGGTGCTCGGCGGCTACTCCCAGGGCGCGGCCGTGATGGGCTTCGTCACCACGAACGCGGTCCCCGACGGCGTGCACCTGATGCAGGCGCTGCAGCCGATGCCGGCGGAGGTCGCATCCCACGTCGCCGCGGTGACGCTGTTCGGCAAGCCCTCCACCGAGTTCATGAGCATCATCAACGAGCCGCCCGTGACGGTGGGCCCGCTGTATGCGCCGAAGACCATCGAGCTGTGCGTGCCCGGCGATCCCGTCTGCGCCGGCGGCGGCGGCGACCCGCTCGCGCACCGCCGCTACGTCGAGGCGGGGATGGTCGATCAGGCAGCGGATTTCGCCGCCACCCGGATCTAGTCGGTATGGCGGTCGACGGGCAGCCCGCGGACGGCGACGTCGGCCGCGTCGACTTCGATGTCGCCGACCGGTTGGCGATCATCAACCTGCTCGGCGCCTACGCGCACACCTATGACGACAACCGGCTCGACGAATTCCGGGCGCTGTTCACCGACTCCCCGGAGCTCGTTCTGATCCACGAGGGCATGACGCTGTCCGAGGACGTCGACACCGTGATGAGCCTGCTCGCGGCCCGCAAGGCGGCGTTCCAGGCGGAAAACAACCAGCGGCGACACGCGCTGAACTCGTTCTGGTTCGCCGGCCAGACCGCCGACGAGGCGACGGGCCATTGCTACGTCCAGGTTTTCGCCATCAAGGACGGCGGCCCGCCCGTGGCCGAGCTGACCGGCCGCTACGACTTCACCGCGGTCAAGCAGGGCGGCGCGTGGCGCTTCCGGCGGTGGGCGGTGTCGATCGACCAGACGCAGCCGCAGAACCCGGGCTGAACGCCCGCGCGAAAATCAGTACCCGCGCGCGGTTTCGAGCACCTCGAGGGCGGCCTCGACGTGCGGAACGATCGTCGGGCCGTAGCCGCGCACCACCTGCCCGAGCGCGCGGGCGATGTGCGGACCGACCGCGTCGGCGGACAGGACTTCCTCGGCGAGCACGACGCCGCCCACGACGTGGGCGGCGCTCAGGCGACCGTCGGGCGTCAGTTGGTAGCGCCAGTCGCCGATCTGGGTCCGCTCCGGCTGCGACCGGAAAAATCCCCGCCGTGCCGGGGTGAAGGTCACGCCCGGAACGCCGCAGAACACCTTGACCACCAGTGCCACCCCGCCCGGACCGGCCAGGGCCGAACCGACGGCGCGGCTGACGCGCTCGTGGTCGAAACCCGTCATCGATCGCCCCTCAGTCGCTCAGCGGCAGGACCAACGACGGCGTCAGGTTTTGCGGCTCACCGACGCGGCGCACCGCGGTTCCGGCGGCGTAGAACTCAACCGTGTGGAGTCCCCACGCGTAGTTCGAAATAGCGAAGTGCACGCCCACGATGCCGTTTCCGCCGTCCCGCTCCGCCTCATTCTGCATGCGTGACATCGCCAGCTCGCGCGCCTGGTAGTTGCCCTGCGTCCATTGCGGCATCTCGGCGTTGCGCCCCACCTGGCTGAGCGTCTTCAAAAAGCCTTGCACCGCAACATGAAACACGCAATTGCCCATCACGAAGGCGACCGGTGCGTAACCGGAGCGCAGCAGGGTCGTCATGTCCTGGCCGGACAGGTGGCTGGTGAACGCCTGCCCGGTGTCCCGCCGGTAAGCCCCCGGCTTCGGGGTGTAGCGAACGGCGGTGCCGACGGCGATGAACTCGAGGTGCTCACCCTCGCCCTGATGCCGCCAGTCGAGGCGGACCCCGACCACCCCGTCCGCGCCGAGCGAATCTGCTTCGGCCTGCATCCGCGACATCGCGTTCCAGCGCGCCCGGTAGGTGGCCTCGGTGAGCACCGGCAGCTCCGACTGTTGCCTGATCCCGGTGAACTGATAGCCCACGTGGTACACCGAAACGCCCATCACGAGTTCGATCGGCTCGAACCCCGCGCCGTGCAGCAGCGCGAACTCGTTGATCGAGAGATCAGAGGTGAACACCTTGCCGGCGTGCGACAGGCGTTCGCTGGCGACCGGGTCGAGCGGATTGGGCTGCATCGTCGGGACACCTTTCTGGGGACCCTCGGTGAGGTCCCGGCCTAGCGTAGGCCGCTACGCGCCGATCATCTCGTGCAACTCCGCCACCGACCACGGTTCGGCGTCACGATGGTCGCGGTAGCCCAGCAGCCGGGGCGTGGGCCGGTCGAAGCTGCCGACGAACCCGCCGGCCGCGACGAAGATGCGGCCGGTCACGTCGCGCGCCAGGTCGCTCGCGAGGTAGGCGTACAGGGGCGCCACGAACGCGGCCGGCGCGCTGTCGAGGGAGGCGCGCATCGTCACCTCGTCGAGCAGACCCTGGCGGTGCAGGTCGGCGATGTGCTTTTCGTACTCGACCCCCGTGGACAGCCGCGTCCGGGCCCCCGGGCACACGACGTTGGCCCGCACCCCAGAGCCCTTCAGTTCCGCCGCGATCGCCATCGTCAGCGCGTTGACGGCGCCCTTGCCCGCCGGGTAGCCGGTGCCGCCGTAGTCGCCGAGGAAGGCCACCGAGCCGGTGTTGATCATCGCCCCACGCCCCTGCCGCGCCATCACCTCCGCCGCGGCCCTGCAGGTGTGAAACGCCGTGCCGAGGTGGGCCTCGATCAGGCGGTCGAAGTCGTCGGCGGAGATGGTCAGGATCGATGAGCCGGGCGGCTCGGGGATGCCGGCGCAGTTGACCAGGATGTCGAGGGCCCCGAACGCGCTGATTGCTCCGTCGACCATGGCCCGCGCGACTCGCGCCTCGCCGGCGGGGCCGACCACCGCGTCGGCCTCGCCCACGCCCGTTGACGACCACCCCCGCGCCCAGGCTGCACAGCAGTTCGGCGACCGCGCGCCCGATGCCGCGGCTCCCGCCGGACACCACCGCCCCGCGCCCCGCCAGCAGCGGCGGCCCGGTCATCGGATCGGGCACCGGAATGTGTTGCGGCCGAGGCTGTTTGACGGGTGACCCAGCACCGCGGGCTCGGCAACGGTCATCGACATCAGCCGACAGTACCCAGCGCGCGACGAAATGAGAACCGCGCCGGACGCGCCCCCTGCCCGATGACGTCACGGGCCGCCGTCGCAGGGCTGGGCTTCGTTTGCCACCGGGCTGGCAGACCCAGCTGGCGGAGGGCCGAAGGATTTGCTGTGCGGCGGACACGCCGAACCGCGATCGGCGGCGCCGCGGCGGTCGGGGGCCAGCGATCGCGGCGTCGGTACAACAGGCGTATAGTCAACGGGAGTCCGTCAGGACCCTTTCGCCGTTTAGCTCAAAGCGGCCAGCCAGCCACACGAGTGCTGGGAATGGCTCGGCGATTCAAACCCTTGTCGCCTCCTTTTCGGTAATGCGTGGGCTGTTGATTTTCCACCCCGGCGTCGTGCCATGGGTGTAGCGGAGGTCGACGCACAGCTGCGTCGTCTCGCTGCACACGACCGACAGAAATGCGTGCCAGCAGTTTCCAATTCTGTTGGCGTGTAAGTCTTTCCGCGATGCCTCGGGCCCCGAGGAGCGTTTGCGCCGATGACCGATTTGATAACTGCCCCCGTCGCGGCTCGTCCCGCGAGCAGGCAGTCCGACGATTCCTACGACGACGTGTTCGATATGTTCGTGGCGCTGCGCCAAATGCCGGCCGAGTCACACGAGTACAGCCGGCAGCGGGAGCGCATCGTGACGCGCTGCCTGCCCCTGGCAGACCATGTGGCCAGCCACTTCGCCCGCCGCGGCGAAGGCCTGGAGGACTTGACGCAGGTGGCGCGCCTGGGCCTGATGAATGCCGTCAACCGATTCGACCCCGACAAGGGTCCGAGCTTCATCGGGTTCGCCGTCCCCACCATGATGGGCGAGGTCCGCCGCTACTTTCGCGACTACAGCTGGGGCATGCGCGTCCCGCGGCGGTTGCGCGAGCTGCACGTCCAGATCAGCAGGACAACCGGCGAGCTGGCGCAGAAGCTGGGGCGGGCGCCGACGGCCGGGGAGCTGTCCGAGGCGCTGGAGGTCCCCCGCGAGGAGATCATCGAGTGCCTGGTGGCCGGCGACGCCTACCGGCTGGACTCGCTGGACGCACCGATCGGCGCCGACGGTTCGGGAACGCCGCGGCTGGTCGCCGACGCGGTCGGTGAGGTCGATCCGCAGATCGAACACATCACCAATCGGGAGGCGGTGCGCGTCCTGGTGGACGGGCTCCCCCAGCGCGAACGTGACGTCCTGCGCATGCGCTTCTTCGAGTCGATGACGCAGAGCCAGATCGCGGAGCGGATCGGGGTGTCCCAGATGCAGGTCTCGCGGATCCTGGCCAGCACCCTGCGCTGCCTGCGCGACCAACTCGGCTAGCTCCCGCACCGCGCCGGAACCTTCCGGTGACACCTCGCCCGGACCAACCGATGTACTGTGCGTCTCGTGGCGATCCGCCCGGTGTCGCCGGATGGTCTGGACGGGAGCACGATGTGATGAGGACTTCGCAGACACTGCTGGCCTGCCTCGCGGCGGCGGCCGTGACCGCGTCGGTGGCCGGCTGCGGCGGCAAGTCGGCGCCTCCCAAGACGACGTCGAGCTCGGCCGGCACCGCGACAAGCGCCTCGAGCTCGGCGCCGGCCTCGTCGCCGTCGGCGCCGTCGGCATCGGGGCAGGCGAGCCCCTATGTCGCCCTCTTGATCCAGGCGAGCGACATCGACGCACCGATTCCGTTCACGGGCACCCCCCCGGTCAGCAATCCCAACGGCAAACCGGGCGCCGCGACGACGTTCAGCACCGACGACGGCAGTCGCGTCATCAAGGACACCATCCAGGTCCTTCCGGACCCCGGCGCGGCCACGGACGCCCTGAACACCGCCAAGGGCGGGCAGGCCGACGTCATCAAGAACCCCACGACGCAGCCGTCGAGCGTCGGCACCGGCGGGACCACCCTGCTGGGCAACTCCCCGGACGGCTCCAAGGGCGTGACGTTACTTCTGTTCACGGAGGGCAAGGCGTTCGTCAGCCTGGAGTTCGACGGCCCGCGCGACATGCTCGCGCCGCCGGACTTCGTGACCGATGTCGGCCAGAAGCAGGACGCGGCCGTCAAGAAGGGTCTTAGCTGAGCAACCGGCCGGCGCGCACACGGGGCCGACGCCCGGCCCGGTCGCCGATCACCGCAAGGAGTTTTCATGACCATCATCGGCGGCCTGCCGGCTCACGCCCTTCTGCTGCACTTCGTGGTGGTCCTGGTACCCCTGATCGCCGCCCTGGAGATCGTGTGCGCCTGCTGGCCGGCAGCGCGCCGCGGCGCGCTGTTGTGGCTGACGCTGATACTGGCAACCGCCAACATGGTCTTGACGCCGGTGACCATCAACGCCGGCGAGTGGCTCTACGACCTGCGGGTGAGCCCGAGCCCGATCCTGCGCGAGCACGCCGAGCGCGGGGAATTGATGATCTACTTCTCCGCCGCCCTGCTGGCTGTCGCCATCGGGCTGGCCGTCCTACGCCTGAGCGAACGCCGCTCTGAAAAGGGCGGGCGGGCAACCAAAGTCATCGTGGTGGTCGTGACGCTTGCCGTCGGCATCGCATCGATGGTCCAGATCTACCGGGTCGGCGACGCCGGGGCGCAGTCGGTGTGGGGCGGCGACGTCGCACACCTGCAGAAGGCGCACGGGGGCTAGCCGCCGGCGTCGGCCCGGTCATGCGGGTGACGCCATCGGCACGAGAAGGAAGAGCCGAAACACCCGGGCCCCGGCCAGATCCTGCGCCACTTGATAGTTCGGCCACCGCGCCAGCACGGCGGCCCACGCCTCCTCGCGTTCCTCCCCGGTGAGCAACCTGACCGTGGCAACGAAGCGGCGGCCGCGCCTGCGGACGGTGGCCCTTTTGCTCGCCATGAGATTCGCCGACCATGACGGGTGGCGCGGACGCCCCCAGTTGGACCCCACGACCAAGAGCCCGCCGCGGGACGGCACGTCCTGCACCGTCGCGGTGCGCGCCAGCCCGGTCTTGCGGCCGGAGGTGGTGATCTGGACGTTGGGCAGCCCGAGGAGATCCAACACGCCGAACCGCCCGGTGCTGGCGAACCGGAGCAGCGCTTCGAGGCGTTCGGCGATCCCGGCGCCGTGGACCATCATCGCGCGATAGACGGTCGGGTTTCGCGCCGCCCGCATTAGCGGATTCATGGCATGACTCTAATGTCGGCGCCGCGGGTGCGGGCGGTCCGCCGGTGAAATCAGCATGACGGCTGCGGGTTTCGGCGCCGGCAGGCTCGTCGCGGACCGAGGTGTGCGCCACGTAAATAAACTGCTTGATTTAATCGCTGCGGCGGTGTTCACTGGGTCGATGACCGCGCAGCGGATGGCCCGCTCGCACCGGTCGGCAAGCACCCGCGAGGCGATCTTGTCGGCCGCCGAGGTGCTGCTGGCCGAGCGGGGCATGTACGCCGTGTCCAACCGGCAGATCAGTGAGGCGGCCGGGCAGGGTAACAACGCCGCGGCGTGCTACCACTTCGGGACGAGGACCGACCTGTTGCGCGCGATCGAGAGCAAGCACCGGAAACCGATCGAGGACCTGCGCACCCGGATGCTCGCCGACATCGGCGACTCGGGTGAATTGCGCGACTGGGTAGGCGCATTGGTGCGCCCCCTCACCGATCACCTGGACGCGCTGGGCACCCCGAGTTGGTATGCGCGGTTCGCCGCGCAGGCGATGGCCGATCCCGCCTATCGGCACGTCGTCACCAAGGACGCGCTGACCTCACCGCTGCTGGTGCGCACGATCGAGGGCATCAACCGCTGCCTGCCGGACCTGCCCAGGCGGGTGCGGTCGGAACGCATCGTCATGGTCCGCAACCTGCTCATGCACACCTGCGCCGAACACGAGGCCGCGCTGGCCGAGCACGGGCCGCGGTCGCGGTCGTCGTGGCCGGTCGCCGGGGAAGGACTGATCGACGCCATCGTCGGGCTGTGGCGCGCGCCCGTACACGTGGGCGCGGCAAGCCGATAACCGACCCGAGGAGCACGATGACCGAACTGTCCGCCGAACCCGTTGCCGGCATCCCGGAGTTCCCGATGTCGCGGGCGCCGGGCTGCCCGTTCGCCCCGCCGCCAAAGGTGCTGGAGCTCAACGAGACCCGGCAGCTGAGCCGGGTCCGGATCTGGGACGGCAGCACGCCCTGGCTGATCCACGGGTACGACGCCATCCGCTCGCTGTTCACCGATGCGCGGGCCAGCGTCGACGACCGGCTGCCGGGCTACCCGCACTGGAACGAGGGCATGCTGGCAACCGTCCACACCCGGCCACGCTCGGTGTTCACCTCCGACGCCGAGGAGCACACCCGCTTCCGCCGCATGCTGTCAAAGCCGTTCACGTTCAAACGGGTCGAGGCGCTGCGCCCGGCGGTGCGCACGATCACCGACGACCACATCGACGCGCTGCTGGCCGGCCCCAAGCCGGGCGACATCGTCAGCACCCTGGCGCTGCCCGTCCCCTCCCTGGTGATCAGCCAACTGCTCGGCGTTCCCTACGAGGACGCGGATTTCTTCCAAACCCACGCCCAGCGGGGCGTGAGCCGCTACGCCACCGCGGAGGACACGGCCCAGGGCGCCGCGTCGCTGGCGAAATACCTGGCGAACCTGGTACGGACCAAGATGCACAGCCCGTCGGAGGATCTGGTGTCCGACCTCGCCGAGCGGGTCAACGCCGACGAGCTCAGCGTGCGCGAGGCCGCGCAGCTGGCCACCGGCGTGCTGATCGCCGGCCACGAGACCACCGCCAACATGATCAGCCTGAGCGTCGCGGCGCTGCTCGACCACCCCGACCAGCTGGCGCTGATGCGCGACGCCGACGACCCGAAGGTGATCGCCGTCGCCGTCGAGGAATTGATGCGCTACCTGAGCATCATCCAGACCGGGCAACGCCGCATCGCCATCGAGGACATCGAGGTCGGCGGCGAGACGATCCGCGCCGGCGAGGGCATCATCCTCGACGTCGCGCCGGCCAATTGGGACACCCGGCAGTTCCCCGGCCCCGACCGGCTCGACCTGGGCCGCGAGGACGGCGCGCACGTCGGCTTCGGCTACGGTCGCCACCAGTGCGTCGGACAGCAGCTGGCCCGGATGGAGTTGCAGATCGTCCTGCCCACCCTGCTGCGCCGCGTGCCGACGCTGCGGCTCGCGGTGCCGGTGGACGACTTGCCGTTCAAGCACGACGCACTGGCCTACGGCCTGTACGAGCTGCCCGTGACATGGTGAAGCCCGACCTGAGCCTCGAAATACCCGAACTGTCCGGCAAATACGCCGTCGTCACCGGAGCCAACAGCGGTCTGGGATTCGGCCTGGCGAGGGCGCTGGCGGCCGCGGGAGCCGACGTCGCGCTGGCGGTTCGCACGAAGTCCAAGGGCGACGACGCATCCGCGGCGATCCGCCGGGAGCTGCCGTCTGCCAAGCTCGCGGTGAAGGAGTTGGACCTGGCGTCGCTGGCCGGCGTCGCGGCGCTCGCCGACGAGCTGACCGCCGAGGGCCGCCCGATCGACATCCTGGTCAACAATGCGGGCGTGATGACACCGCCGCAGCGGCTGGAGACGCGCGACGGATTCGAATTGCAGTTCGGCACCAATCATTTGGGCCACTTCGCGCTCACCGGCCGGTTGCTGCCGCTGCTGCGCGCGGCGCCGTCCGCGCGGGTGGTGACCGTCAGCAGCCTGGCTGCGACCCAGCGCGCCCTCGATTTCCGCGACCCCAACGCGCGCGGCGCCTACCAGCCGATGCGTTCCTACGGCATGGCCAAGCTCGCGCAGCTGATGTTCGCGTTCGAACTCGACCGGCGCAGTCGCCGGGCCGGATGGGGGGTGATGTCCAACGCGGCCCATCCCGGTTTGAGCAAGACCAACCTCCTCAGCGGGGCCTCCTACGGCCGCAGCAAGCCCACCCTGCAGGCGCGGTTCACCCGCCTGACCTGGCGGCTGGTGCCGTTCGTGTGGCTGGACGTCGACGAGGGCATCAAGCCGACGCTCTACGGGGCGGTCTCACCGGACGCCGCGGGAGCCCGCTACTACGGTCCGCGCGGCTTTTACGAAACCGCCCGGGGCGGAGTCACCTTCGCCGGCGTGCCCGCCCTGGCGCGCAGCGACGCCGACCGGGCCCAGCTGTGGCGGCTTTCGGAAGAACTCACCGGTGTCCGGTGGGAGGACTAGCGTCACGAGAACGTGACGGCGATCGAGGTCATCGACGGAAAGGGACGCTGATGCCACCCCCGACTGGAACCCTGTATCCCGACGGCGTGATCGGGGCGCCCAAGCACCGCCACGGTCGCGCCGCCGGGGCCAGCACCGGGCTGCCCGCCGGCACGGAGGTGTTCTCGGCGGACAACCACATCTCGGTGGCCGACGACATCTTCTACGAACGCTTCCCGGACGACCTGAAGGATTACGCGCCGCGGATCTGGTACGAGGACGGCGCCTACCTGCTCGGGCGCCCAGGCCAGTCGATGGTGGTCGGCGATTTCAGCGCGGTGCTCATGCAGTACGACGACCTGGCCGGCGCGGTCAGCAACAACATCCAGGCGCGCCTGCGCGAGCTCGCCGACGACGGCGTCGACAAGGAACTGGTGTTCCCCAACGCGGTGCTGGCGCTGTTCCACTACCCCGACCGCGATCTGCGCGAGCGCATCTTCCGCATCTACAACGAGCACATCGCCGAGGTGCAGGAGCGCTCGAACGGCCACTGCTACGGCGTCGGTTTGATCAACTGGTGGGACCCGCGCGGCGCCCGGCGCACTCTGGCCGAACTCAAGTCGCTGGGGCTCAAGACATTTCTGATGCCGATCAGCCCCGGCCTGGACGACAACGGCCAGCCCATCGACTTCTCGAGCACCGCGATGAGCGCGGTGTGGGGCGAGATCGAGGACGCCGGCCTGCCCGTCGCCCATCACATCGGGGAGAGCCAGCCGAAGATCCCGAGCGAGGTCAACAGCGTCGCGGTGGCCATGATGGTCAACATCGACTCGTTCCGGGAAATGTTCTCCAAGTACGTCTTCGGCGGCATCCTGGACCGGCATCCCGGGCTGCGCGTCGGCTGGTTCGAGGGCGGGATCGCCTGGGTGCCAACGGCTTTGCAAGACGCCGAGCACGTGCTGGCCTCCTACCGGCACATGCTCAAACACCAGCCGGAACACGACATCCGGCACTACTGGGACGCGCACATGTGCGCCTCGTTCATGGTGGACGGCCTCGGCCTGCGCCAAATCGACGACATAGGGATCGACAAGGTGATGTGGTCGTCGGACTATCCACACAACGAAAGCACGTTCGGCTACTCGGAGCGGTCGCTGGCCGCGGTGGTCGACGCCGTCGGCCCCCAGGACGCCGTCCGCGTCGTCAGCGGCAACGTCCGACACTTCCTGGGGATCTGAGCATGACCGGCTTACCCTCCGCCCGCGGCTCCGTTCTCGACGTTCCGGACGAGCCGGACTGGGCGCGCATGCGTTCGGAGGTCGGCGCGCGGCTGCGGACCGCGATGGCCGACCACGGCGTCGACGCGCTGATCCTGTTGATGAACGGGCATGTCGGCTACGCGACGGGCGCCAGCTGGCCGCTGGTGGACGCGGGCCTCTCGCACGTCGAACGCCCGGTGGCGGTCGTGCTGGCCGATGACGTCCACCCGCACCTGTTCATGCCGTCACGCGGGGGCGCCGAGGCCGGGGCGCCGCTGCCCGACGACCATGTCCACGGGCCGGTGTACCTCGAGTTCGACCGGGGCGTCGCCGACTTCGCCCGCGTGCTCGCGGATTTGGTCGCGCCGGGGTCCAGCTTTGCCGTCGACGAGCTGACCGGGGCGATGCGCCGGTCCGCGGACGCCCTGTTCGGCACTGAGCCACCCGTGGACGCGGCGGTGGTGGTCGGCGCCGCGCAGCTGGTCAAGACGCGTGACGAAATCGCTTGTCTGCGAAGGGCTTGTCGCATCACCGAGCAGGCCATGGTGGACGTGCAGGCGGCGCTGAAGCCCGGGGTGCGGCAGATCGATCTGTCGGCGACCCTGGTGCGGCGGGCTTTCGAGCTCGGCGCCACCGCCAACATGCTCGAGGCCATCTGGCAGGTGATGCCCACCTCGCGCGCGTCGGGCGTGTGGACCACCCACGGCGACCTGGCCCTCCCGTTGCTGCCGACCGAACGCGCACTGGCCGCCGGCGACGTGCTCTGGACCGACATCAGCTTCAGCTATGCCGGCTACTGCTCGGATTTCGGGCGCACCTGGGTGGTGGGCGAGCCGCCCAGTCCACGCCAACAGGACCAGTTCCATCGCTGGCGGGCCATCATGGATGCCGTGCTCGGCGTGACCAAGGCGGGTGTGACGTCCGGCGACCTCGCGCGGGCGGCGATCGCGGCCAACGGCGGACGCAAACCGTGGCTGCCGCACTTCTATCTGGGCCACGGCATCGGCACCTACCCCGCCGAACTGCCCATGATCGGAACCGATCTCGGTGAGGAGTTCGATGACAACTTCGTCTTTGCGCCCGGCATGGTGCTGGTGCTCGAGCCGGTGGTGTGGGAGGACGGGACCGGTGGCTATCGCAGCGAGGAGATCATCGTGATCACCGAGGACGGGTTCATGCCGATCACCGACTACCCCTACTCCCCCTATGGCGACTGAGGTTGTGCCCGACGCCCCGCGGCTGCGGGCGGGGCGTCGAGAGCGGGCGCTGGCGCAGATGCGGGCCCACGACCTGGACATGCTGGTTTTGGGGCGCCAGGCCAACATTCGGTATGTGACCGGCGCGCCGCAGCTGTGGATCGCCGGTACCCGACCGTTCGGCCCGATGTGTGTGGTGGTGGGTGGCAGCGGCGACATCTACCTCAACAGCACCGACGACGAGGGAGTTCCCGACGAGATCGGCCGCGACCACCTGTACGGGTTGGCGTGGAATCCCATGACCCTCATCGAGGTTCTGAAGAA
Source organism: Mycobacterium bohemicum DSM 44277 (assembly GCF_001053185.1). Taxonomy (GTDB): domain Bacteria; phylum Actinomycetota; class Actinomycetes; order Mycobacteriales; family Mycobacteriaceae; genus Mycobacterium; species Mycobacterium bohemicum. The sequence goes on from NZ_CSTD01000001.1 coordinate 867,671, forward strand.
CATCGACGGGGCCGCGACGGCACGCCGGGTCGGAACCGATGCCATCACACCGACTTTCGCCCGCCTGCTGCCGGAGGCCTTCCCCAACGCCGAACTCGTCGACGGCGAGTTGGCGATGCGGGCGGCGCGGCGCATCAAGACACCCGACGAGATCGCGGCGATGGGACCGGCTCTGCGGATCGCCGAAGGCGGGCTCGCGGCCGCGCTGGCCGCACTGCGGCCCGGGGCGCATGAGCGGGCGTTGGCCGCGGCCATGTTCGAGGCGATGACGGCGGGCGGGGTGAGCACGCCCGCCACCCAGGACGGCGCCTGGGTCACGTCGCGCGAGCGGCCGTGGCGACGGGCCGACAGCGGCGAAGTGGCGCCCGGCGACCTCGTCGCATTCGGCGCCGGCGCGCTGGCCGACGGTTACGTCGGGGAGGTGGGCCGCACGTGGCCCGCGGGTGGGGAGGCAGACGGCCCTGCCCGCCGGCTGTACGAACGCTCGGAGGCGCTCTACGGAAAGATGCTCGCCGCGTGTCGTCCCGGCGCCCACACCGACGAGCTGCTCGCGGCCTACGACGCGGCCGGCGAGCCGCTGCCGCGCATGCCGATCGCGCACGGATTGGGCCTGGGTTTCGATCCGCCCGTGGTCTCCCCAGCGCTTTCGGCCGCCGGCGACGACCGCCTCGAGGCCGGGATGGTGCTGGCGCTCAGCGGCTACGTGTGGGAGCAGGGTGTCGGGACGGTGTTCCGCCGCGACACCGTTCACATCACCGACGACGGCGTGGACATCCTGACCACCGCACCGTCGTGGGGGCCCGCCTGACTTCGGCACCTACGGGCCGTCGTCATCGTCGGGCGCCGACACCTTCTCCGGGTGGTGGAAGCTGTTGACGCGGGGCTGCCCGTAATCCAGGTGGGGCGGCGGTATCCATTCGGTGTCGCCTTCGGCGTTTTTGCGGGTGCGCCAGCCCTTTTCGGCGAGCCGGTTGTCGGGACCGCAGGCCAACGTCAGGTCGCCGATGTCGGTGCGGCGGGTGGTGATCCAACCCTGCACGTGGTGAACCTGGCTGTGGTAGGCCGGTGCGTCACAGCCGGGTTTGGTGCAGCCACGGTCTCGCGCATAGAGCACGATCCGTTGAGCCGGGGAGGCCAGCCGCTTGGTGTGATAGAGCGCAAGGGGTTTGCCGTGGTCGAAGATCGCCAGGTAGTGGTGGGCGTGGCCGGCCCAGCGGATCACGTCGGACATCGGCACCAGGGTGCCCCCGGCGGTGAGGGCCTTGCCCGCGGCGGATTCCAGATCCTGCAGCGTGGCCGTCACGACGATCGACACGGGAAGACCGTTGTGCCGGCCCAATTCGCCGGAGGCGAGCAGGCCGCGCAGTCCGGCGAGGAACCCGTCATGGTTGCGTTGGGCTTCGGACCGGTGATCGCGCCGCACGGCGTCCTCGTCGGGCGCGGCATCGACCACCGGTGTCTCGTCCTCGGGGTTGCACGCCCCGGGTGCGGCGAGCTTCGCCAGCATGGCCTCGATGGCGGCCCGCAGTTCCGGGGTGAGCAGCCCGCTGAGCCGCGACATGCCGTCGTGTTCCTGCTGTCCCAGGGTGATTCCGCGCTTGCGGGCGCGCTCGGCATCGCTGAATTCGCCGTCCGGGTTGAGCCAGTCCATGATCCGCTGGGCGTACTTGGCCAACTCGTCGGGACGATAGCCGGCGGCCTTGCCGGCCAGGTCGGCGTCGGCGGCCTGCCGGGTGAACACGTCAACGTCGGCGGGCAGGTGGGCGAAGAAATTGCGGATCACGTGCGTGTGCCCCTCACCGATGCAGCCCCCGCGCTGGGCCGCCGCGGTCGCGGCCAGCCGCGGGGCCAGCGGCTCGCCCGTGATCGCCCGCCGCGGCCCGAGATCCGCGGCCTCGCCGATGCGGCGGCCGGCGTCGGCCTTGGTGATGCGCAGCCTGTTGGCCAGCGCCGAGCGCAGCGTGCCGCCGAGTTCTTCCTCACCGGCCTGCTCCCCGAGCTGATTGATCAACGCGTGCCCGGGTGCGCGCAGGCGGCGCGCGGCGCGTTCCAGCCGCTCCAGCGCGCGCAGCCGTTCCGGCGTGGTGAACCCGTCAAAGGTCAGGGCGCACAAGCGGTCAAGGTCGGCATCGAGCGCGTCGAAGACCTCGACGATCTCCTCACGGCTGCTCGATTCCATGCCCAAATGCTATGACCACCCACCGACAAGAAAGCCGCAATTGTTACTGCTGAAACCACAGTGGCGCAAGGGATTACGCCAGCCACGCGCTCGAGGCGCATAACCACCCTTAGAACGCGAAGCGGTTGAGCACGTCGAAGTTGCGGGCGGGCGTGGCGTACACGAGCCGCCACAGCAGCCGCACCGGCGCCGAGGGTATCCGGTCACACAGCTCGCCTACGAAGGCCCGCTGAACAAAGCGCAATCGCGGGTTCCAGCGCTCGATCTCGCGGGCATCTCGGATCCCCCACTTGGTGATGCCCTTGCTCAACACCTTCGACAGCCGCGGCCCCATTGGAGTCGTTGTGTCGAAGGCGAGTTCGCCGTTGCCGAACCGATCCGGGATGCGCTGCAGCAGCGCACGAACGCCCGCCTCGGTGAGATACATGAGCAATCCCTCCGCGACCACCAGCGTCGGGCGATCGGTGGGAACCTCGTCCAGCCATTCCTCGTCGGTCACCGACGAGCCGATCATCCGGTAGCCGGGGCGATCGTCGTAGAGCTTGCGCCGCAACGCGATCACGCCCGGTTGGTCCACGTCGAACCACTGCACCGTCTGCGGCGGACGCAGCCGCACCACGCGGGTATCCATGCCGCACCCCAGGTGTAGCACCGCGGCGTCCGGATGGCGACCCAGGAAGTCGGTGCACCAGTCGTCGAACAGCTTGGCGCGCATGGTCACCAGGTAGTGCGCGGTTGCCGGTCGCAGGGTACGGCGCATCCGCTCCCAGTCGTAGCCGATGCGCTCGATCGCCTCGGCCGCGGCGGTGTCGCCCAGAATAGCTGATGGCAAACGGCTTTCGTACGCCCGCAGGTACAGCGTGCACAGGTTGGTCCACTCCACCGACCCCCACGGCACCTGCGTGAAGTCGATCCGGTTCGTCTCCGTCATCGGTGCGTGCGTTTCGCGCGGTACTCGGCCCACATGCGCATGAACTCCTCGCGGAAGACCTCCCCGGAGAATTCGCAGAAATCGCGGAAGTCTTCCACGCGCTCGCGCTGCTCGGCACGTTCGGGCCCCAGTACCGACAGCCCGAACTCGGCGGCCTCGACACCCAGCCGCATCCGCGACGCCTGCGTGCCCAGGACGCTGGTGAAGCCGCCCGGGGTGACCTGGTAGAGGTGCCGGCGGGTCGGGCTCGGCAGCCGCTCCACCATCCCGCCGTCCTGCAGTTGGCGCGCCGTCGTGCTCACCGAGGCCTTGCTCACCGACAACACGTCGGCCAGCTCGGTCAACGACTGCTCCGGCGGATCGCAGATCAGCAGCCACCCGTACACGCGGCCCATGGTGCGGGGGCCGCCGGCAAGCTCGAAGAACAGGCCCATGCGGTCGACGAACGCGGCCTCGTCGGGCGACATCAACGCCCCCTCGGCTAGTTCGTTAAGTACACACTGAACGTAGTTTACGAACCCGTGTCGAGCAAGTCCCCGATGCGGTGCCGGTGCCACAGGCTCAGCAGGTTCGACAGCATCTGCAGCGGCGCGCGCACGCTTTCGTCGCCCCGGACGCGGGGATCCATGCGGCTGGCGGGCGCGACATCGAATCGATGCCGGATCAGCGCGGGGACGTCCAGCAGCCACGCGACACCCATCGCCGCGGCATAGAGCAGGGTGTGCCTGCGTAACCGGTCGGGCTCCAACTGAGGTCCGCCGCACCGCACGAACTCCGTGACGAACACCTCCAGCAGCTCGTCGAGATGCCGCTCCCACAGCCAGGTTTCGGCTCCCGACAGGGCGCCCCAGATGCCCATGCCCAGGTTCATCTGGCCCACGCATCCCCAGTCCATCAGGCCGCAGCGGAGCCCGTCGGCGTCGCGCCAGAACCAGGCGTTGTCGATGTTGGCGTTCCAGTGGCACAGCGCGACATAGTCAGAGTCGGCGGCCAGCCCGTGCATCAGCGCGGCTTCGTGCGCCGCGACGCGCGGCACGTCAGTTCGCAGGCGCGCCAGGAATTCGGGTGCGCCGGCCGCCGCGGGCACCAGCCCGGGATGCGTGTGGACGAAGTCGACCAGTTGGCCGAGGCGCCGGTTCAGCGCATCCCCGGACACCCGCGCCCGCTCGCCCACCGTCGCGCCCCGCACGTCGGCGGGAAAGTGCGCCACCAGGTCGGCCGGCAGGCGCCCGGAGCGGTGCGTGCCGGCCAGGCGCGCCAACGCCGTCAGCAGCGCCCGGTAGTGTTCGACCGGCCCGGGCAGCTCGTAGTCCAGGCACTTGTGGTACTGGCGCTCAATGCCGTTGACGCCGAACGCGATCCGTTCGGTGATCAGGATCCCGGTGCCCGTGCCGGTGTCATAGTCGGCGAACTGAACGGCCGGGACGGCGATGGGAAAGCCCTCCGCCCGCGACAGCGCGGCGAACCGCACTTCGGACTCCATCTGCGTCTTGCCGCGGTCGCGTATCGGGTCGTCGAAGTCGCGGGAGAACTTGACGAACAGGTGGTCGGGGAGGCCGGGTTCAGGGGTGGCGTAATCGACCGAGAGGATCGCCTTGCGTCCCGTGCTGCCGGCATGCACCTCCCCAAACCCGGTGATGCGCGCAATACCGTTGTCTCGCAATACCCCGGAGGCGCGGAAGGCGAGGGTGAGGAACCGCGCGCCCGCGTTGCGCAACGTCGCGGGGTCGGCGGGGAACGCCAGCGCGTGCCGGGCCCCGACTGCCCACCGGTCCCCGGGCGGGCTCACCACGTTTGTTCGGCCGCGCGCACCAGCATCTGGTTGACGGCAACCCGGCGGTCGCGCGTCACCATGAACAGCACCGCGTCGGCGATGTCCTGCGGCAGCAACTTGACCATGTTGGCGGTCTGGCGCTCGAATGCGGCGCGCGACTCGGGGGCCAGATGGCTGAAGATCTCGGTGTCCACGGTGCCCGGACCGACGACCCCGACGCGAACGCGCTTGCCCAGCAGCTCCTGGCGCAACCCCTCGCTGAAAGCGTTGACCCCGAACTTGGTCAGCGAGTACACGGCGGTGTTGGGCCGGGCCACCCAGCCCGCGGTGGAACTGATGGTGACCAGGTCGGCCACGCCGCGCGGGGAGTCCGCCGCGGCCTCGATCAGGTGCGGAATGGCCGCCCGGGTGGCATAGAGCACGCCGCGCACGTTGACGGCCACCATGTCGTCCCAGTCCTGCAGGCGCGCCTCCGCCGCGGGGGCGGGCTGCATCAGTCCGGCGTTGTTCACCAGGGTGTCCAGGCGGCCCAGCTCCGCGACGGTCCGCCGCACCGCGGCGGCCACCTGCCCGGCGTCGGTGACGTCGGCCGGGACGGCAAGCGCTGTGCCGCCGGCGGATTCGATGTCGGCCTGCAGGCCGGCGAGCCGCGCCGTGGCCGCGCCGATGCCGCTGCTCGCCCCGGTGACCAGGGCGACCGTCTTGGCCAGTGGCGCGGTCATGCTGGTTCTCCCGTCGGCCCCGCGGCGCCAAGGATCTCGCGCACAACGTAGTCGGTGTCCTCGCCGAGGTCGGGTGCGCCCCGGGCAATCCGCGCGGGGTCGCGCGTCATCCGCCAGGAGGGGCCGACGACGGGGCGCTGACCTTCGCGATGGTCGGTGACGAAACAGTACAGCCCCCGGTCCCAGAGCCGCTGGTCGCCGATCACGTCAAGGGCGGTCGCGCTCTTGGTCGCCGGCACGCCGGCCTCGCACAGGCGCCGGACGAGGGGCTCGGCATCGAGTCTGCCGGTCAACGCGGCGAGGCCGGCGTCGAGCGCCTCGGCGTGACGCTGGCGCTGCGCCTGCGTGGCGTAGCGAGGGTCAGCGGCCAACGCCGGGGCTTCGAGCACGTCGCACAGCCGGCGCCATTGCGCGTCGCCGGACACGGCGACGGCCACCCAGCCGCCGTCGGCGCACGGGTAGCAGCCGTGCGGGCACATGTCGGGATGACGGTTCCCGTTGGGGCCGAGGCGATTTCCGGTCAGCGCGTGCTCGAGCAGGCAGTCGCCGATCATGGTGGACAGCGTTTCGACGGCCGAGACGTCGACGAATTGCCCCGCACCGCTGAGGTCGCGGTGCAGCAGGGCCACGATGGCGGCGTAGGCCGCGGCCGCGCCGACCGTGGAATCCCCGTAGCGCATGCTGGTCCCGAGCGGAGGACCGCCCGGATAGCCGACCAGCGACGCCAGCCCGGCCAGCGCGGCGAAGCTCGGGGCGTACCCGGTCTGGTGCCCGAGCGGCCCGTCGTTGCCCCACATCTTGATCGACACGGAGATGATGTCCGGCTTGATCGCCGCGAGTTGCTCGTACCCCAGGCCCTGACGCTCCATCGCGCCGGGCCGCAGGTTGTTCAGCACGATGTCGCTGTGGGCGATCAGTTCGCGCAGCCGCGACATGCCCTCGGCCGATTTGATGTCGAGGTCGACGCTGAGGATCTCGGGGTTGATGCTCAGGAAGTAGGGCGCGTGGTCGATGTCGGTGCCCCCGTAGGCGCGCATCTCCTCGGGGCTGGACGCGGTTTCGACTTTGATGACCTCCGCGCCCAGCATGGCCAGCAATTTGCCGGCATACGGTCCCGCCCAGACCTTGGTGAGCTCGACGACCCGGACCCCCTGCAGCGGCCCGCCGCGACACGCCTTGGGCGGCGTGGGGCGGGCAAGCTTGGCAACGAGCGGCGCGCGCGGGGTGTCCAGACCGTCCAGAACCGCGCCGGTGTGCTCGCCCAGCGCGGGGGCGGGCGAGGTGATGCGGGCGGGTGACGCGCTGAACGCGTACGGCACGGTGGGATACGGCGCTTCGCCGAGCACCGGGTGCGGCACGGCCTGAAAGAAACCGCGGTGGCGGTACTGCGGGGAACGGTAGACATCGGCGACGCCGTTCACCGGCACCAGCGGCACGCGCAGGAGCTGCGCCCGGTCGGAGGTGGCGTCCTTGGGCAGGCCGCGGACCCAGTCGGCGAACCCCCGCTGGAAGTCGGCGACCCGCTGGGCGGTGACGGCGAACTCCAGCCAGTCGTCCTCGAACTCGTCGAGCCAGGCCGGGTGCCCCATCAGCTCCTTGAGCCCGAGCCAGTGCGCGCGGCTGGTCATGTACAGATAGACGAAGCCGTCGGCGCAGGCGAAAAACGCCGCGGGACCGGCCTGGTCGTAATCGCCCCGGTCCCCCGATGTCTCGACCTCGCCCGTGACGAAGCGGCCGACGATGCAGTCCGCGCGCGACACCAGCACGGCGTGCTGGGAAATGTCGATGGAATCGCCGCGGCCGCTGTGCAGCTTGGCGAACAGCCCGGCCGCGACACACAGCGCCGCGTCGAGACCCGCTTCGTAATCCGCCAGGAAACGACCCGGCCCCTGCAGTGGCGGCCTGGCCGGATCCGGGTGGCTCGGGGTGTGGTATCCCCAGCCGCTCGCGTGGAAGACGTTGATGCTCTTGGCCTTCTGCGACGCAACGCCGGTGCCCGCGCCGAAGGGCGTGATCGAGCAGAACACCACGCCCGGGTGGCGCTGGGCCCAGGCGGTGGGCCGGTCGTGCAGCACGGCGTCCGCGGTGGCGATGAGCCGGTGCAGGTGCTCGACGCCGGCCGCCGAGGTGGCGTCGAGCGCCACGGAACGCTTGTTCGTGTTCAGGTAGGCGAACAGCGCGCCGCCCTCGGTCCCCTCGGCGAGCACGGGCGCCATCGACCGGGTGGGGCTCCCGCGTTCGGGCGCCTCGACCTTGATGACCTCGGCACCGAAATCCGCGAGCAGCTTCCCGCAGTACTCGCCGGCCACGGATTCCGCCAGCTCGACGACCCTGATGCCCTTCAGCGCCGACATGGCCGCGCTCCCAGGAGAATCAGGGCTTCTTGCGGCCCGAGCGGCTCAGGCGCCACTCCGGCGGGAAGTTCAAGTCGTTGTCCTTGACGACGTTGTTGAGCCCCTTCTCGAAGGTGCCCTCGGTGAGGTCGACGTCGTTGTCCGCGTCGTTGGTGATCATCGGCAGCATGCCCTCGACCATGCCGGTCAGCAGGCTGCCGAAGTACTCACCCTTGTGCTGCTTGTAGAGCTCCAGGAACGTCTTTTGCACCGCGACGGTGTCGGTCGGGCGCGACCGCGAGCATGCCATCGCGTATTTCAGGGTCTCCTCCTCCAACTTCTCCCGCGGCACCACGCTGTTGACGAACCCGCACTCGTACATCTCCTTGGCCGTGAAGGGCCTTCCGGTGAAGAGCATTTCGGAGAACTTGCGCAGGCCCATCGTCTCCGCCCACCACCACAGGCGCGGTCCCCAGCCGACGTAGCGGAACGCCGGATGCCCGAACAGGGCGTCGTCCGAGGACACCACCAGATCGGCGTCGCCGGCCTGGTAGAAATGCCAGCCGTAGCAGTAGCCCTTGGCCTCGATGATGCTGATCTTGCGCAGTTCCTGCAGCGGCCGGTTGCCGGCGCGGGCCTTGGCGTAGAAGTCGGTCACGGTCGACAGGTAGCGGTACGACCCGCCCGGCGGGTATTTGACGTCGTCGTCGTTGATGGCCAGCTCATGCAGCAGCGGCATGCCCGGGTTCTCCAGCATCCCGCGCTGCTCGGGCAGGTCGCCGCCGCTGCCGAAATCCTCGCCCTCGCCGCGGATCACGACAACCTTGACGTCGTCGTCGACGTTGCACTTGTGGATCAGGTCGGCGTAGTTCTGCCGCATGCCCAGGGTGGTGGAATTCAGTTCCTCGGGCCGATTGAAGGTGATGTAGGCGATCCTGTTCTTCTTGTCCTTCTCGAACTTGATGTACTGCTCGGCTTCCTTCTTCATCTCTTCGTAGTCGTAGTCAGGCATGGGCTTCTCCAACTTCTCTTCAGCGAAATGAGTTAGTGCTACTTCAGCAAGGCGCCCGCATCGACGGGAAGGGAAACGCCGGTGACGTAACGGGATTCGTCAGAGGCGAGGAACAGGACGGCGTTGCTGATATCGATCGGTTCCACCCAGGGCACCGGCAGCGTGTGCATCATCTGCGAGATGGGGGCGAAATCGTCGGGCCCCGGATCCGCCAGGTCCGGCCGGAACAGCCGGTAGGTCTGGTCGTTCATCAGCATCGTGGTGCTGACCTGGGTTGGCAGCACCGTGTTGACGCGGATCATGTGCTGGCCCAGTTCGACCGCGAAGGCACGCATCAGGCCGATGACGCCGTGCTTGGCGGCGATGTAGTGGCCGGTGTTCTGGTAGGCCTTGCGTCCCCCCACCGAGCTGGTGAGCACGATCGACCCGCCACGGCCGCCCGAAAGCAGATGGGGCACGCCCGCTTTGACGGTGTGCCAGACGCCGCTGAGGTTGATGTCGACCATGTCACGCCAGACGTCCTCGCCGATCTTGTGCAGCCGCCGGCCGTCGGTGCCGACGCCGGCGTTGGCGACGATGATGTCGAGCCGCCCGAGCTCCTCCACGCCGGCGTCGACCGCGGATTTCAGCGCCTCGTAGTCGCGGACGTCGACCTGCGCGGTGACGATGCGGCGATCCTGGGCCTTCACCAGGTCGGCGGTCTCGGCCAAGTCCTCCGGCGTGGAGTGCGGGTAGGCCAGGTGCTCGATCGGGCCGCAGACGTCGATCGCGATGATGTCGGCGCCCTCCTGCGCCAGGCGGACGGCGTGGCTGCGACCCTGCCCCCGCGCGGCGCCGCTGATGAAGGCGACCTTGCCGGCGACGCGGCCGGTCATTTGGGCACCAGCGCGGGCATGGACTCCCAGCCCCGCACCGTCGACGTGGGGCTGAGCGTGGCGTTGCCCAGATCGACCTCCCAGTCGGGGAACCGTCGCAGGATCTCCTCGAGGGCGACGCGGCCCTCCAGGCGCGCCAGCGCCGAGCCGAGGCAGAAGTGCGTCCCGACGCTGAACGTGAGGTGCGGGCGGACCGCGCGGTGGATGTTGAATTGCCCCGCGTCGGGACCGAATTGGCGTTCGTCGCGGCACGCCGAGCCGATCAGCATCATCATCACGCTGCCCTCGGGCACGGTCTGGTCGTGCACGGTCACGTCGCGGGTGACGTATCGCGAAACGTGCGGCGCGGGCGGCTCATAGCGCAGCAGCTCCTCGATGGCCTGCGGAATGAGCTCGGGACGCTCCGCGAGTTCGCGGCGCTGATCGGGATGCTCGGCGAGAACCTTTCCGGCCCAACCGATCAACCGCGTCGTCGTCTCGTTGCCCGCCCCCGCGACGACGTTGAGGTACACCAGGATCTCTTCGCGCGTCAGCCGCCGCTTGGTGCCGGTCTCGTCGACGAACTCGACGTTGAGCAGCTCGGTCATGATGTCGTCGGACGGGTGGTCGGTGCGCCAGTCGATGTAGGCCTCGAACTGCTCGCCCACCGACAACCCGTGCTCGGCGGCGTTCATGGGCTTTCCGGCCTCCGTGCGCAACTGGGCGTTGCCCCGGTCGCGGATGTACTCCTGGTCGTCCTCGGGGATGCCGAGCAGCGAGCCGATGACCTTCATCGGCATCTGGGCACCCAGGTCCTTCACGAAGTCGAACCGGCCCGAGCCCACCAACGGGTCCAGGCACTGCGCGCAGAATTCGCGGATCATCGGCTCCAGCGCCGCGATCCGGCGCGGCGTGAACATGCGCGACAGCAGCTTGCGGTGCACGTCGTGGATCGGCGGGTCCTCGAAGATCAGCAGCCCCGACGGGATGTCCAGGTTGGCCTTGATCAGTTCCAGGATCGCGCCGCGCGCCGAGCTGTACGTGTTGTGGTCGACCAGCGCCTTGTTGACATCGGTGAACCGGCTGACGGCGAAGAAGTCGTATTCGGCGTTGTAGTACAGCGGCGCCTCTTCCCGCAGCCGCGCGAACATCGGGTACGGATCGGCGATGAGCCCGACGTCGTACGGGTCGAAACGAACCTGGCTATCGGTGCTTGCCGTCACGAAATCCCTCCTACCGCTGCCGTTTACGGTGTCCGGCTGATTCGCATTTCGCCGGCGGCGCGCGAGCGCCGGCTCACTCTATTGTTGTAGAGAACCACACGGCGGGTGTCCTGGCAAGACCCCGCGCCCGGCGGTGGCAGCGGCGCGTTCATCTGGGGGCGGCGTCCGAACGCCGGCCGCGGTCGCCTGTCAGGCGGCCCCGGTTCGGGTTCGTCAGGATCCCCGCGGCGATGGCCGACAACGTCGCGTCGAGCTGCTCCGGCGTGTCGATCACCCGGTCGCCCTGGACGAAACGCATCAGCAGGCCGTTGATGAACGTCAGCGTGACGTTGCTGAGATCCTCGACGACCGCCGGGTCCAACTCGGCGCCGCGTGGCATGAGCTGAACCAGGATCTCGCGGTGCAGCTTGGTGAAGACGTCCGTGGCCTGCTGCAGAATCGCGGCCAGGGCGGGGTCACGCGCGGCCTGCATCGTCAGTTCGTAGCGGGCCTTGGTGCGGCGCAACCGCGGCTCGCTGCCGGCCTGGATGACCACCTGCGACAGCTTGGACGGCGCGGTGCCGTCCCCCGCGTCGCCCGAGCTGTCCGCGACCGACTGCAGCTCCTCCAGGTCCACCTCGGCCAACCGCTCGGCCACCGCATGCAGCAGCGCCGAGCGGGTTCGGAAGTAGAACGAGGTGGTGCCGTCGGGCACGCCGGCGCGCCGGTCGACCTTGAGGTGGCTCAGCCCCTTGGCCCCGTCGTCGGCGAGCAGGGTGATGGCCGCGTCGCACAGGTCGCGGCGGCGCTCCGCGGGGTTGGGCTTGCGTCGTCTGTCCATGCCGGATCCGTTAGCTGGGGAATCCGCAGATTACTCTATGTTCGTAGTGCAGTAAAGGGCTTCGTCTTTCGGGCGCGGCGACCGCGTCAGGAGCAGGAAACGTCGTGCGGGGCCGCCGAGGACGTGGCCCGGTGGCGAATCCACGGACACCGTTGCCGGATCCGCCCGGGCGGCAACGGGTTCCAGGCTTCCCCGCGGTCGGCGACGTGCGCCCTGGGCGATGGCGGCCGGACCTGCGAATCTCTTTGCCGCCACCTCTTCCCGGCCTCCCCTCGGGCCGCCACCCCGATGAGGTATCGGGGAGGCGATTACCCTTCTTGTCCAGGCGATCAACCAGCGCTAGGCCGGCCAACGGTATTGGGAGTGACAAAATGGACCAGCTCGGCGTCGGCTTCCTCAACGGATTCGGGCTGCCCCCGGTTGAATTCGTCGAACTCACCGCCGAGCTGGGTTGCCGGCACATGTCGACAGCGGTGCACGGGCTGCCGATGCTTCCGCTGGACTATCCGCGGTACTCGCTGAAGGACGCCGCGCTGCGCCGCGATGTGCTGGCGGCGATGGGCCATCACGGCGTGCGAATCTCGCTCGGCGACGGCTTCCTGGTGCTGCCGGGCACCGAAAGCCCCTCCTGGGCGGGCGATCTCGATGCGCTGGCCGAGCTGGGGGTGCCACGGATCAACGTGGTGAGCCTCGACCCCGACCTCGGCCGCACCTTCGATGAGTTCGCCGCCCTGACGGAACTGGCCGCGCGGCGCGACATCGAGACGCTCGTCGAACCGGTGCCCGGGCTGACCGTCGGCGACCTGCCTACCGCGATGGCCGCCCGCGCGCACGTCGGCCGGCCGGAATTCCGAATCTTGATCGACACCATGCACCTGGTGCGATCGGGTTCCGGCGCCGCCGACATCGCCGGCCTCGAGGCGGGCTGTGTCGGCTACGCGCAGCTCAACGACACCACCCTGCGCCCCCGCCTGGGCGACTATATGGAGGAAGCCATGTTCGAGCGGATGGTGCCCGGCGAGGGCGAATTGCCGCTGCTCGAGATCCTTCGCGCGCTTCCCCGCGACCTGGTGATCGAGGTCGAGGTGCCGCGCAGGTCGCTGGCCCTGGCCGGCGTGAGCCCCCTGGACCGGCTGCGCCCATGCGTGGCGGCGGCGCGCCGGCTGCTGTCGGAGGCTCAGCTCGGATAGCGCAACGGAAGACCGGCGGCGCGGTAGATCGCGTCGATGACGCTCATGTTCTCGATCGCGTCCTCCGGTGGCGTCAGGACCGGGCCGCCCCGCAGCACCGCCGCGGCGAACGCGTCGAGCTGATACGCGTACGAGGCGCGGTGCGAGAACCGCTCCACCCGCCGGCCGTCGGAGGAGCGCACGGTCAGCCGGTGAAAGAGCTTGGGCACCAAGGGATTCAGGACGCGCAGCTCTCCATGTTCGCCGACGACCCGCGCGCTCATCCGCAGCAGCTGCGTCGACCACATCGAGCATTCGATGCGGCCGGTATGGCCACCGGGAAACACGAGCTCGGCCACCATGGCGCGGTCGATCTGCGGGTCGCGCAGCTTCGCCCGCGCTCCCAGCACCTCGGGGGTCGAACCGCCGAACGTCCGCGCCATGTGCACCGGGTAGCAGCCGGCGTCCATGGTTGCGCCGCCGGCGAGCGAGTACTGGTAGCGGATGTCGGAAAACTTCGGGAGCGGGAAACACAAGGCGGCCTCCACCCGCACCAGCCGGCCCAGCTCGCCCGAGGCGATGATCTCCTCGACCCGCAGGGTCAGCGGGTGGTAGCGATAGTGGAAGGCCTCCATCACCACCCGGTCGGATTTCGCGACCGTTTCGGCGACGTCGCGGGCCTCCTCCGCGTTGGCGGTGAAGGGCTTTTCGCACAGCACGTGCTTGCCGGCGGCGACGGCGGCACGGGTCCACCGGCCGTGCAGGCCGTTGGGCAGGGGGTTGTAGACCGCGTCGACGTCCGGGTCGGCGATCAGCGCCTCGTAACTCTCGTGCACCCGGCCGATGCCGTGCTTGGCGGCGAAGTCCCGCGCCCGCGACACGTCGCGGGCCGCCACCGCCGCGACCACGACGTCGTCGTTGTCCTTCGCGGGCTCGATTACGGCCTGGGGCGCGATGCGCGCCGCGCCCAGGATGCCGATTCGCAACGCCGTCCCGTGGTCAGACACGGTCCAGACGCTAGCACCTCAGGAGCGGCGCTCCCCCGTCCCGCGACGGGCGAACGCGGGCGCGCGCTCGGGGCGGACCCCCACTCCGATGAAGTAGGCCGGCACGAGCGACAGCCACGGCAGCCGCTCGAGGACGCCGAGCGCCGCCGCGGGCGGGGTGGGGTCCTCGCCCCGAAGCAAAGGCCCCAGGAGCCTCCGGTGCATCACCCGCTGCACGGCCTGGGTGACGGCGGCGGGCAAGAGCCGGCGGCGGCGCACCCGCGCCAGTTCCCGGCCCGTGACATGGTGGCGGCGCAGGGGCTCGGCCAGGATTGTCGCGGCCGCAACGGCGTCCTGCACCGCCAGGTTGATGCCGACACCGCCCAGCGGCGACATCGCGTGGGCCGCGTCGCCGATGCACAGCAGCCCGTCGATGTGCCAGCGACGCAGACGATCCACCCGCACGTCGAGGTGCTTGACCTCGTCCATCGACGCCAGTGCCGCCACCGAGTCGGTCATGTCGGGCATCAACGCGGCGATCTCGCCGCGGAATGCCTCGACGCCTCGCGCGCGCAATTGCGCGTCGACGCCCTTGGGGCCGATGTAGGCGATCTGGTAATAGCCCTCGCGGGGGATGACCGCCAGCGCCTTGCCCGGACCGACGCGCGGGAGGAAGGAGAATTCCGTGTCCCCCCTGCGCGGCAACCGGAACCACCACACGTCGAACTTCACCGGGAATTCGCGCGCCTTCAGCCCGGCTGCGTCCCGGGCGATCGACCAGCGGCCGTCGCAGGCCACGGTGAGTTCGGCGCGCAGTTCACCCGGGCCGTCCGGACCCCGATACCGCACCCCGGTCACCGTGCCGCCCTCCCGTAGCAGCCCGGTGACTTCGGTGTTCATCCGCAAGGTGAAGGTCGGCTCGGCCCGGGCGGCGTCGGCGAGCAGGTTCAGCAGGTCCCATTGCGGCACCATCGCGATGAAGGGGTGCGGCTGGCGCAGCCGGCCGAAGTCGACGTAGGTCACCGAACGGCCGTTCGTTTGCAGCGTCGCATTGCGAATCTCGCTGTGGGGCAGGGCGGCAAAGCGTTCCCACAACCCCAGCTCGTCGAGCAGGCGCATCGTGCTCGGGTGCACGGTGTCACCGCGGAAGTCGCGCAGGAAGTCGCCGTGCTTCTCCAGCAGCGTGACCTGCACGCCGGCGCGGGCGAGCAGCAGACCCAGCACCATGCCGGCGGGGCCGCCGCCGATGATCGCGCACGTGGTCGTCTCAGCCATGAGCGCTCAGCATAGGACGCGGCCGACGGCGCCGACAGCGTCAGGTGTGCGCGGGGAGCACGTGGTCGGCGAGCCGGTCGGTAGACAGGCACAACGAGCAGACATGGGCGTCATGGGTCGCACACGCCACGATGTCGGGCCGCTCGTAGTTTCGCCGGCAGACGTGGCACCTCAACTGCTCGCCGGAAGGGTTGCCGTGTTCGTCGTACATGGGCAGGTCGATTCCGTCGTGCGTGCGCCGCAAATAGAAGTTCCCTCTGGTCGCGATTGCCAGGATCGGTGGCATGACCGACGCGACGACGATCGCGACCAGCGGCGAGTAAGGCCGGAGCGCGGCACCGAGGCCGCCGAAGAACGCAAGGATCGACAGCCCCCCGGCGAGCAGGAGCGACCCGAACCCGACCGGGTTGATCGCGTACAACATGCCGCGGCGAAACTCGGGTGCCTTCGGTGAGAGCTTGAGCACGTACTTGTTGACGACGATGTCGGAGGCCACCGTCACCACCCACGCCATGCCGCAGTTGGCGTAGAAACCGAGGATTGTGTTGAGGACGGCGAACATGTTGGCTTCCATCATGATCAGAGCGATGATCAGGTTGACGGCCAGGAACACCACGCGACCGGGGTATCGCTTGGTGACGCGGGTGAACGAATTCGTCCATGCGAGGGAGCCGGAATAGGCGTTGGTCACGTTGATCTTGACCTGGCTGAGCACCACCAAGACCACGGCGAGCGTCATCGCCAGCCAGGTCGGCATGAAATTGCGGTAGACCAACAGGAATTGATGCACCGGCTGATTCGCGATCGGCGTGGAACCCGCAACGTCGGAGATCAGATACACGGCGAGGAAGAGCCCGATGATCTGCTTGGCGGCTCCAAAGATCACCCAGCCGGGGCCCGCCAGCAGCATCCACGTCCACCAGCTTCGGGCGTTCGCCGGTGTTCGCGGTGGCATGAACCTCAGGTAATCGATCTGCTCGGCGATCTGAGCGATCAGTGACAGGCAGACGCCGGCCGCCAATAATGTTGAGCCGATGTTCATTCCGCCGTTACCTGCTTGGCCCCCGTAGGCGAAGAACCGGCCGATCGAGTCCGGGTGGCTGATGAGCAGATAAGCGAACGGCAACACCATCAGGACCAGCCACAGCGGGGTGGTCCAGATCTGCAGTTGGGACAAGACCTTCATCCCGTAGATGACCAGCGGGAAGATCAGCAACGTGGAGGCGGCGTAACCCAGCCAGAGCGGAACGTTCAGGCCCAACTTGAGGCCCTGCGCCATGATTGAGCCCTCGAGCGCGAAGAAGATGAACGTGAACGTCGCAAAAATCACGTTGGTGACCACCGACCCGTAGTAGCCGAAACCGCTTCCCCGGGTGATGAGGTCCAGGTCGATGTTGTACCGCGCGGCGTAGTAGGCCAGCGGTAACCCGGTCAGGAAGATCACCGCGGCGAAGATCGTTATGCCGCACAACGCGTTTCCCGTGCCGTAGGCGATGCCGACATTCGCGCCGATTGCGAAGTCGGCGAGGTAGGCGATGCCGCCGAGGGCCGAGATGCCGCCCCCCGCCGTGGCCCACCGCCGATAACTGCGCGGCGCGAAACGCAGCGTGTAGTCCTCAAGCGTTTCCCTGGTCGCGGTCATCGTGTCGAGATCGGCGGGGGGGCTGCGCGATTGACCCTCGACCTCTGCCCCGATGCCCGGCGTCACTCCCGGTCCGTCCGACCTCCCAATCGCCGACACCCGCCGAACATAACCGACGAGCCTTGCGGTTCCCTGGGAGGTTCACCTCGACAGGTCGGCGTCGAAGATCGACACCGGCTGCAGGACGACCCCGTTCCGCTCGACGTAGCGGTCCCAGAGCTCGATCAGCCCGGCCAGCTTTTCGGGCTCGGCGGCGGCCAGATCGTGTGTTTCGCCGGGATCCCGCGCCAGGTCGTAGAGCTGCCAGTCCCCCGGCCCGTAGGGGGCGGGCAGGTAGAGCGCCTTCCAATCCCCCTGGCGAATTGCCCGCCGGCCGAACAACTCCCAGCCGGTGCCGGTTTCGGGCCGGTGTACGGCGTCGCTCTCGCCCGACAGGTACGGCACGAGTGAGCCGCCCAGCATGGGCTCGACCTCGCGACCGCGGTAGGTGGTGCCGGGATGCACGGCGCCGGCGAGTTCGAGCACCGTCGGCGCGATGTCCATGACGGTGGTGAACGCCGTGCCGATCTCGCCCTGCCGGTCAAAGCCGGGCCAGGTGATGAAGCCCACCACCCGGATCCCGCCTTCGGTGGTGAACGCCTTGTGCAGCCGCGACGGCGCGGTGGCGGCCTGCGCCCAGCGTGGCCCGTACCAGACGAAGGAGGTGGGTCCGCCCAGGTTTTCCAGGCTGTTGTCGCAGTGCTGCGCGATCCGCGCGACGATCTCGGGCCCGCGCAGGGGCATGGCCTCCACCATCGCGCCCTCGGCGCCGTTGTCCGAGCAGAAGATCACGACCGTGTTGTCCAGCTCGCCGGTTTCGGCGAGGTAGTCGATCACCCGGCCGACGTTGTGGTCCATCCGGTCCACCATCCCGGCGTAAACCTCCATGGTGCGGGCGGACAGCGCGCGCTCCTCGGTGGTCATGTCGGCCCATTCGGGCGCACCGTCGGCCACCACCGGATGCGCGACGACGTCAGGCGGGCACAGGCCCAGCCGCTTGAGCGCCGCCAACCGCTCCTCGCGCAGGGCGTCCGGCCCGGCGTCGTAGCGGCCACGGTAGGGGGCGATCGATTCCGCGGGTGCCTGCAGCGGCCAGTGCGGCGCCTGGAACGGCAGGTAGGCGAAGAAGGGTCGATCGTCGTCCTCGGGACGTTCGCGGAAATACCGCAGCAGCGTATCGGTGTAGTAGTCCGAGGAGTAGAAGTCCTCGCCCACCGTGACGTACTGGTCGTCTTCGGTGTAAAGCGTTGGCACGGGCGAAAACCCGCCGCCCGCGGCGGCGCCGTAGTGGCTCGCGCCGGCCGGCAGCAGCGCGAACGAGCGATCGAACCCCCGTGCCCAGGGCGACCGCTCGATGGTGTTGCCCAGATGCCACTTGCCCGACATCAGCGTCAGGTAGCCGGCGTCGCGCAGCAGCTCGGGCAGCGCGACGACCCGGTCGTTGAGGTAGCCCTCATAACCCGGCGCGCCGTGAAAGCCCGGCGCGGCGACCTCGAGCATGGTGCCGATGCCGGCGACATGGTGATCGGTTCCGGTCAACAGCATCGCCCGGGTGGGTGAGCAGGCCGGCGCCGAATGGAAGTCGGTGAACCGGGTCCCGGTGTAGGCCAGCCGGTCCAGGTTGGGCGTGTTGATTTCGCCGCCGAATGCGCCGATGTCGGAGAAGCCGAGATCGTCGGCCACGATCACTAAGAAGTTAGGACGCGTCACGCAGAGATCCTGTCACGCCGAGCGGACGACCCATAGCGGGTGTGACCGTTGGCCGGCGCACCGATATCGTCAAGAGGGCGCTGCCGAGACCACCGTAGGGGGCAAAGATGTTGGCGCAGTTCGGGATGTCAATTCCGTTGATCGCCGCCCCCATGGCCGGCGGCCCGACGACCACGGCCATGGTGCTGGCCGCGAGCAGGGCGGGGGCGTTCGGCATGCTCGCCGCCGGCTACAAGACCGTGGAAGCCGTCGATGCGGAGATCAAGACCGTTCGCGCCGAGGGGATTTCGTTCGGCATCAACCTGTTTGCGCCCAATCCCGTGCCGGTGGACCCGGCCGCGTACCGGGCCTACGCCGAGATCGTGCAGCGGGAGGCCGACACGTTCGGAGTCACGCTGCCGGCCGAACCGGTCGAGGACGACGACGCGTTCGGCGACAAGATCGCCCTGCTGCGCGACGACCCGGTGCCGATGGTGTCGTTCACCTTCGGCATCCCGCCGCGCGACGTGATCGCCGCGCTGCAACGGGCCGGCACCGCGGTGGTGCAGACGGTGACGAACGCCGACGACGCGGCGCAGGCCCACGCCGCCGGTGTCGACATGCTGGCCGTGCAGGCGGCCGCCGCGGGCGGTCACTCCGGCACCCTCACACCGCAGACGTTGCCAACGCCGATCCCCGTCGTCGACCTGGTCAAGCGGATCGCCGCCACGGTGCGCCTGCCGATCCTGGCGGCGGGCGGACTGGCCACGCCCGGCGCGGTGGCCGAGGTGATCCACGCCGGCGCCGGGGCGGCCGCGGTCGGCACGGTCCTGTTGCGCGCCGACGAGAGCGGCGCCTCGGCCACCCACCGGGCGGCCCTCGTCGATCCCGCGTACACCGAGACGGTGCTCACCCGCGCCTTCACCGGCCGTCCGGCCCGCGGCCTGCGCAACGCCTTCATCGACGCGCACGAGGCCGAGGCGCCGCTGGGTTACCCGGCGATTCATCACCTCACCAGCCCGCTGCGCAAGGCGGCCGCCGCCGCGGGCAAACCCGACTGCGTCCACCTGTGGGCGGGCACCGGCTACCGCGAGGCGACCGCCGAGCCGGCGTCGGACATCCTGCGGCGACTCGCGTCGGGGCTGTGACCGCCCCGGCGCGGTGAGCGGGTCAGTTGCTCAGGTACAGGTACCAGAGACCGTCGGAGTGCTGCTCGCAGGAGAAGTGCGTCCAGGTCCCGGGATGGTCGACCTCGACGTGCGGGCCGTCCACCAGGCATGCAGCCTGTGTCGAATAGTTGCCCTCGACCTGAATCTCGTCGGCGTTGCTGACCGCCACCCCGGTGGTCAGCAGACCGCAAAACGCAATGGCACCAGCGGCAATGATCTTCTTCACTCGTCCCCCTCGATGTTGGAATTCCGTTCAGCGGCCGCTGCCCGCGCGTTGCTGATGCCTCGACGCTAGCGAGCGCCGGCAGTTTTTGCAGGGGAACGGGAAGAACTTTGCACGGACATAACATGACGTCCGGGGTGCTACGCCAATCGACCGACCCGACCCGTGGCGTAAGGCAGCGGAGCGACCGGGGCCCGTGTTGATCTGGCCAGCTCAGCGCGTCGCGCTGCGAATCTGACGCTGCCTGACCCGATGCCGAAGCGCAGCGCTGTGCCACGGAAAAGGCGCGTGCCCGTGCTAGCGTTACGTAGCACTGTGGGCCCGACGTTGGAGTGTGACGGATGCAGAGCACTTCCGGTGGCCCGGCCGGCTATCGACGGCCACCGCTGACCATCCGGGTCGCGGGCCAGGCGTACACCGTGGATGAAGGCGACGCGCCGATCACCATCGGCCGGGAATTTCCGGCGCAGGTTCGCGTCGACGACGAACGCGTGTCGCGCACGCACCTGCGCCTGGACTGCACTCCCGGCGGCTGGGTCGCCGTCGACCGGAGCAAGAACGGCATCTTCGTCGACGGCACCCGCCAATCGGTGGTTCCGATCAGCGAGGGCACCACCATCCACCTGGGCAACCCGCAGGGGATCCCGGTCGGGTTCTCCTTCGGCGGCCCGCCGCCGGCGGGACCCGGCCCGGGCGTGGGCGACGACGAGGACAGCGAGCGCACGCTGGACACCGTCGACGTCGGCATCGCCCGCGCGGGTGCGGCCGTGGCCGCCCGCCGGGAGGAACTCAAGCTCACCCAGCGTTACCTGGCGCGCAGCGGGATCGTGAACGCCGGCGCGTTGATCGACTTCGAGAAGGGCCGCCGCTGGCCGCGCAAGGCCACGCTGGCCCGCCTCGAGGACGCGCTGCAGTGGCCGCACGGAACCATCGCCAGAATCCGGCGCGAATACGGCGGCGCCCACGGTGGCCTCAGTGCCCTCAGTGGCTACGGTGCCCACGGTGAAGACACCGAGGTGATGGCCAATACCGTGCGGGCGCCCCTGCTCGCCGAGGCGGTCGAGGTCGCGCTGACCACGATCACGACGGCCATCGAGTCGCTGCCCGACGCAACCGATCCCGCGTTCAGCCACCGCGCCGCCGGCATCCTCGCCGACCTGCGCAAACTCGAAGGTGTCGCCGCCGGGGCCGCGCGTAGCGCCAAGGGCGCGCCAGAGGTCGCCCTGGTGCTGAGCGCGGTTCGGCGCACCTACAAGGACCTGATGCTGCGCGCGGCGCGCGCGCCGGGGGCCACCCTCGGCCAGCGGCTGTACGCCGCCCGCTATCGCGCCGAGCTCACCCCCGAAGAGCTCGCCAACGCCGCCGGCGTGGCCGTCGACGTGGTCACCGCCGCCGAGGCCGAGGTGCCGCTGCACGCCGACAAGGTCGCCGCGCTCTCGGCGGCGCTGAATACGCTGACGCACCGCTGACGGCGCCCCGCGAGCCGCGGCGGCCGCGGGGGCCGCCTCCTTCCGCGACACGTGCATGACGCACGCGACACGCCGGCGCGCGTCGCCGTGGTTACAGCCTCGCGAGCCGGGCAGCCGTTCCATCCACGACGAACGGTGCGCCGCCGTCCTCGCCGCTGTCGCAGACCGCCGCGTTCAGAACGCGTCGGGGTCCCGCTGTACGGCCTCGGGCACCGGATGGCGGTACAGGAGTGAGGCGTTCTCCCAGGTCACCTTGCGGATCACGTCCGGCGGCAGGTCGCCGATCTGTTCGTGGACCGTCTCCTGGGTGTGCGGCCACGTCGAGTCGCAGTGCGGATAGTCGGCTTCGAGCATGATGTTGTCCACGCCGATCCGGTCGCGCTGCACGAACGACGACTTGTCCTCCACGGCGCAGAACCAGAAGTTTCGGGTGAATACCTCTGCGGGGGTGAGCTTTTCACCGAGCGCCTGCCAGGTGCCGTACATCGAGTGGTAGCTGAGCATGTGGTCGAGGCGATCGAGCAGCCCGGCGACCCAGCCGATCCCGCCCTCGGACAAGCAGATCTTCAGGTCCGGGAACCTGCTGGGCAGGCCCGAGTACAACCAGTCGACGGCCGCCGAGATGGCGTAGGCGAAGAACAGCACGCCCTGCACGTCCGGCGGCGCGTCCTCGGTGGTGGACGGCGAAGATCCCGAGGAGCCGATGTGCAGGTTCACCACTGTGCCCGTCTCGGCGCAGGCCGCCATCATCGGATCCCAGTGTCCCGAGTGGATGCTCGGCAGGCCGAGCATGGCCGGGTTCTCGCTGAACGTGACGGCGTGGAAGCCGCGCTCGGCGTTCTCGCGGATCATCGCGGCGCCGAGGTCGGGGTCCAGCAGCCACGGCAGCTGGCAGGGGATGATGCGTTCGGGGTAGGGGCCCGCCCAGGCCTCGAGATGCCAGTCGTTCCAGGCGCGGATGCAGGCCAGCGCCAGGTCGCGGTCGCCGGTGACCTGCTGCAGCCGCTGGCCGGCGAACCCCGGCAGAAAGGACGGGAAGTTCAGCGACGCGTAGACGCCGTTGAGGTCCATGTCCCTGACGCGTTCGGCGATGTCCCAGGCCCCGCGGCGCATTTCGTCGAACCGGACCGGCTCGAAACCGTACTCGGCGACCGGCCGCCCGACCACGGCGTTGAATCCGACGTTGGGGAGGCGCTGCCCGTCGTAGACCCACGTCTGCCCGCCGTCCTCGGTGTCGACGACTTTGGGCGCCCGGTCGGCGAACTTCCGGGGAAGGCGCCCGGTGAAGGTGTCCGGTGGCTCCACGATGTGGTCGTCGACCGAGATCAGGGTGTAGCGCCGGCGCGCCCGCGGCGGATCGGGCAGGAAGGTTACGGAGCGGTCCGCGCCGGTCCTGGCCGTGGTGAAGTCCAGGTTCGCCGCCAGCTCGTCGATGGATTTCACTGTCAAACCTCCTGTGCTGCAGCGATTTGCCCTCAGGAGAGCACGGCGGGATCGGCTTTGATGGTCAGCCGCGCCGCGCCGGCCCAATACACATCGGCGGCCCGTTCGATCAGTGACCGTTGCATGCCGGCCATGTCCGACCACTGCATGGCGACCGGCTGCGCGCCGGTGAGCATGACGTCGTAGGCGAGTTTGCACACCCGCTCGATGGACGCCGCCCGGTAGACGGCCTCTTCGAGGTTGCGGCCGGTGGCGATGACCCCGTGGTTGGCCAGGATGGTCAGGTTGGCTCCCCCGATCCGCGCCGCCAGCTCCGCCGCCGGGGCCGGGCCGTCGATCTCGCCGTCGTAGGAATCCACCAGGCAGAGGTCGTCGAGGAACAGCGACCCGGTTTGGTGCACGAGTTCGGGCAACCTGCCCAGCGCGGCGAGCACGCAGACGTAGTACGGGTGGTTGTGGATGACGACGCGGGCGTCGTCGCGGACGCGGTGCAGTTCGGTGTGGATGTGGATGGCGGGGGTGACGTCCCAGCGGCCGCGCACCACCCGGGCGTCGCTGTCGACGACGCAGATGTCGGACGCGGTGATCTCCTGCCACCACAGCCCCCAGGGGTTGACGAGCATGTCCGTCTGCCCGTCGGGCTGCCAGGTGATGTGCCCGGCCATGTTCTCGGAGAATCCGATCCCGGCCAGGTGACGGAAGGCCACGGCCAGCGCCTGCTCCCGCGAGAGCTCCACCCCGATCGGGGGCATCACCGACGGGGCCCAGGCCTGCAGGCCACCCCGGCGCGCGTCAGGAACGTTCATCATCGGCCTCCATCCTGAATCGAATATCCTCCCGAAGCCGGCCTTTGGCGATCTTGCCCCCCGACGAGCGGGGCAGCTCGTCGACCACGATCAGCCGCTCGGGCAGCAACTCCTTGGACACCCCGATGGCCAGCAGGTGTTCGGTGAGTGCGGACAGGTCGACCGGCTGCGCGCCGACCACCTCCGCGTAGAGGCAGACCCGTTCCCCGAACACCGGATCGGGCATGGCGACGGCCGCGGCCACCCCGATCGCGGGATGGGTCATGACGGCGTCCTCCACCTGGCTCGCGCTGATGTTCTTGCCGCCGCGCAGGATGAAGTCCGAGGTTCGGCCGGTGACGGTCAGGTAGCCCTCCGCGTCGAGCTCGCAGATGTCGCCCATGCGCATCCACCCGTCGCGGGTGAACAGCTCGTCGTGGCCGGTTCCACCGAGATAGCCGAGACTGGTCGCCGGGCCCCGGCACGCGGGCTGGCCGCGGCCGGTCGCCGTGACGTCGCGGTCGCCGTCGAACAGCCGGACCGCCATCTCCGGGACGATCCGCCCGGCGGTGCGCAACCGCCGCTCTCGCGAGTCGTTGAGCGTCGTCGCGCTCAGCATGCCGGTCTCGTTGGAGCCGTAGAACTGCAGGATCGTGGCGCCGGTCAGCTCCTCGAAGTCGACGGCCGGCCGGTACGGCAACGCTTCCCCGCCGGTGAACACAACGCGCAGCGAACTCAGGTCGTGCTCCCGGGACGCCGGGTCGGCCATCAGCATGGTCAATTGCGTGCTGACGCAGCACAGGACGGTCGCACGATGCCGCGCGATCGCCGCACACGTCGCGGCGGTGCTGAACCGCTCGGTGATCACCGTGGCGGCACCGAGGTAGATGGGCGTGGTGTGGCTGGTCCACAGCCCGAAGCCGAACGGAGTGGGTATGACCGGCAGGAAGACGTCGTCGGGGGTCAGCAGCCCGTTGGCGACGGCCTTTTGGTGAAAGTAGTGCCAGCGGTTCTGGGTGTGCACGACGCATTTGGGCAGCCCCGTGGTCCCCGACGTGGAGTTGATGAGGAAGACGTCGTCGGGGCCCAGCCGGGCGCCGGGTCCCGGGGACATGGGCTCGGCATCGGTGTCGAGGGCGAAACCGTCGGCGAGGACCAACGCGGTCACCGCCGTATCCGCGGATGCCTGCACGGCCGAGGTCGCTGCGGCGCTGTGCGATTCGTCGCTGATCAACATCGTCGGACGGGCCCCGCTCAGGATCGCGGCGACCTCGCGGGTGCCCGCCCGGGCGCCGATCCCGACGACGACGGCACCGCACCGCTCGATCGCGACGAACAGCACGTGGATGGCAGCGGAGTCTCGGTGCCAGACCGCGACCCGGTCGCCGGGGCGCACCCCGGCGCCGGCCAGGCGCTCCGCCAGCGTGGTTGCCGCAGCATCGAATTCACGCCAAGTGAGGGCCATGCCGGGGTGGTCGGCGTACGCGAGGCGATCGGGTGACCGCTGGGCGTGAAACCGCACCGCGTCCGAGAGCGTGGACTCCGACCACCACCCCGCGGCGTGAAATCGTGCCACGTCCTCGCCGGTGAAGGCCGGCGAGCCTACGGTCTGCAGCCCACCGGCGCTCATCAGCAAATGATAGGGAAACCACGCAGCGCTCCGTTGCGGGGAACCGCATCGGAGGATTGGGGATTACGGATTCGGCGCCACGGACGCGCTGTGCTGCGGGCCGTTCGCGTTACCGGGCCGGGCAGGGTGCGGCCTCGGTCCCGGACAGGTGATGTCGCGAATGCACCCACAGTTGAGACCGACGATGCACGCTCCCGCGGCGGGACGCACCTGGAGTGCGCCGCCGGGCGACGACGGGGACGGGGGCGCGGGTACCACGCTCGATGACGCAGCGATCGCGGTGGATGCCGGGGCCGCCGCGGCAATGGCGGGTGACCAGGCGGCCGCCGAGGCGAACAGAGATGCGCACAATGCGGCCGTCGCGCTCGTCTTGAAAGTCGTCATGAATACAACAGTAGTTTCTCGGACTCGGGCGCGCAGTAGGGCGCGGCCGGTCAAAGGGTTTTCCCAGCGGACCCTCAGGTTTCGGGTTGCCCAGAGTAGGGGCCCCTCGATGTCCGTCACCCTGTCCCCATGTTCGTCGCCGCCGCGGTGGATCGATGGTTCACCGATGCGCGTGCGGGCCGAGCCTTTCGGGGCGTAACGGTATCGGGGCGAAGAGGGGGCGACGAACGCGCTCAGTCGCTGCCACGCGGGGGCGGCTGCACCTCGACCCCACCTGAGGCGTGCTCGGGTCCGGCGGCGGGATGCTCGGCCGGCACCCGGTCGCGGAACCGGGCGCTCTCGCTGGGCCGCTCGACGGGATCGGGCCGGTGCACGTTGCTGTGGTACGGCCCGGGCTTCGGCCGCGGCTCTCCGCCCGGGAACGCCAGCCGGAAGATGCTGCGGTGCACCATGAACCACTGCTTGCCGAACCGGCCGGAGTTGTAGGGCAGCTCGTAGCGGTCGCAGATGTCCTTGACCTGCGGCGCGATCTCCGAGTATCGGCTGCTCGGCATGTCCGGGTAGAGGTGGTGCTCGACCTGGTAGCCGAGGTTGCCGCTGATGAGGTGGAACAGCGGGCTGCCCTCGATGTTCGCGGCGCCGAGCAGTTGGCGCACGTACCAGCCGCCGCGCGTCTCGTTCTCCGTCTCTTCCGGCGTGAACGTGTAGGTCTGGTCCGGGAAATGCCCGCAGAAGATGATCGCGTGCGCCCAGATGTTTCGGATGACGTTGGCCAGGGCGTCGGCGCCCAGGGTGCGCAGGTAGGTGCTTTCGACGCCCGGCGCGACCTTGTCGAGGAAGTTCGCCACGGCTCCGACGCGGCGGCCCTTCGACACCCTGCGGAGCCTTCTCCCTACGCGGGAGTGCGCCGGCTGTTCGAGGCGGCCGCGCAGCGCCAGCTGGGTGAGCGCGAACGCGCCGGCGCTGATCGCCGGCCAGCCGATGTAGTCCTTGATGATCTGCGCGCGCGCTTTCACCCCGATGCCTTTGAGGTCCTCACGCACCTCCGACCACGGCTTCTCGCGCTTGCGGATGGCGTCGATGTCCATGTCGTGGACGGCCACCCCCCACTCGAACAGCAGCGTGAGCAGCAGGTTGTACAGCGGCTGCAACAGGTACCGCGGCGCCCACTTCTGGTTCGGGTCGATCCGCATGATCTCGTAGCCGAGGTCCTTGTCCTTGCCGAGGATGTTGGTGAAGGTGTGGTGGATGTAGTTGTGGGAGTGCTTCCACGACTCGGCGGTGGACGCCGTGTCCCAGTCCCAGACCGACGAGTGGATGTCGGGATCGTTCATCCAGTCCCACTGGCCGTGCATCACGTTGTGGCCGATCTCCATGTTCTCCAGGATCTTGGCCATGGAGAGACACGCGGTGCCCAGCAACCACGCGGTCCTCGAGCGCGAGGCCAGCAACAGCACGCGCCCGGCCACGACGATCTGGCGTTGCGCGGAGATGACGTTCTTGATGTAGCGCCGGTCGCGGTCACCGAGGTCGGCGAACACCTCGTCGTGGATCGCGTCGAATTCCTTCGGGAGCTTCTCCAGCTCTTGTTCCCCCAGCCGGGCGAGAGGTGACTCCCCGGCCTTCTTCACGGCAGTGGTCACGGGCCGCTCCTTTCGATCACAGTTTGAGTTCGACGTCGCCTTCGGCGGTGTTGATGCAGATCCGCACGTCTTGGCCGGTCGGCTCGATCACGTCGCCCGAGCGCAGGTCCCGCAGCTTCCCGGACTTCAGCGTCCCGACACAGGTGTGGCAGATGCCGATCCGGCAGCCGAAGGCGAGGTTGAGGCCGGCCTTCTCCCCCGCCTCCAAAATGGATGTGCCACCGTCACATTCGACTTCTTTGTCGCTGTCGAGGAAGCAGACCATGCCGCCCTCGCCGGCGTGGGCGTCGCCGCCGATCTTGGGCTGGAACCGCTCGAAGTGCAGGCGGTCGCAATCCCCGTTCTCTTTCCAGTGCTCGATCAGGGCGTCGAGCATGTCGCCCGGACCGGAACAAAAGGCCTCGCGCTCGCGCCAGTCGGGGCACAACTCGTCCAGGTCCGTCGGTGCGAGCCGGCCCTGTTCGGAGGTGAGGCGCAGATCCAGCCGCATGCCCGGGTGACGTTCGGAGAGCTCTTCGAGGGCGGGCAGGAACATGACCTGCTCGCGGGTCCGCGCCGAGTGGATGACCACCGCGTCGCGCAATTCGTCGCGATGGTCCAGGTCGCGCAGCATGCTGATGATCGGCGTGATGCCGCTGCCGGCGCTGATGAACAGCATCTTGGCCGGCACGGGCTCGGGCAGCGTGAACACGCCTTCGATCTCGCCCAGCCGGACCAGATCGCCCGGCTGGATCGTGTGCACGAGATACGGCGACACGACGCCGCCGTCGACCCGCTTCGGCGTGACGCTGATCAGTCCGTCCTCGGGCCGCGGATCCGACGTCAGCGAGTACGCGCGCCAGTGGTAGACCCCGTCGATGACGACGCCGAGGCGAACGTACTGGCCGGGCTTGTGGCCGGGCCATTCGTACCCCGGCCGGATGAGCACGCTGGCCGCTTCCGAGCCCTGCTGTTCGATCCGCTCGACCTTCCCGCGCAGCTCCTTGGTGGTCCACAGCGGGTTGATCATCTCGAGGTAGTCGTCGGGCTGCAGCGGGCTGAACAAGCGCCGGACCGCGCGCAGGAACAGCCGACGCCCGCGTGGGACATGAGGTTGCGCGCCACGTTCCGCCATGCGGCTAGAGTACACAGTTGTACACCCGAGCTAAACATCAAATTGAATGCACTTGTAGTGCAAGGACTTCAGCCGCAGACGCGAATGACCATAAAGTGGCATACCCGTTCACTGAAATCGGTGCGCGAGGTGGACGGGTGCGCGGTGACGTACCTGTGACGTAACCCACAGCGTTGCGACGCAAACATTTCGCTTTCGCGCGCCGCCGGGCGGCGCCCTATTGTCAGTGGGTGCTGATCGGGTTCCTGCTCGCTCTGGGCTGCTCGGTGTGCTACGGCACCGCGTCGGTGCTGCAGGCCGCGGGGACGCGCTCGGTGGAGGCCGGCAGCGGCTCGGGCGTCGACACCGTTTTGCTGATGCGCGCGGTCCGGCAGTGGCGCTACCTCGCCGGCATGGGCCTCGACGCCGTCGGCTTCCTCCTGCAAGTCGCGGCGCTGCGCCTGGTGCCCATCTACGTGGTCGCCGCGGCGCTGGCCGCGTCGATCGCGGTCACCGGGATCGTGGCCGCCTGGCTGCTGTCGGCGCGGCTCTCCCGCCGCGAATGGACGGCCATCGCGGTCGTCTGCGCCAGCCTCGTCGTGCTCGCCCTGGCCGCCGGACATGCGCACTTTCGTCGTGCCCCGGCCGGGCTGGGATGGGCGCTGCTGGGCGTCGTGGCCGCGATCTTCGTCGGCCCGGGGCGGTGACGCCGGCGGCGATCAGGTCGCGTTTGAGGATCTTGTTGGTCGCGGTCACCGGCAGGTCGTCGGTGATGCGCACGTACCGCGGCCACGCCTTGGGCGACAGGTCGGGCTGGGACGCGAGAAATTTCTCGAAATCTTCCGGCTCCAGCCGGGCGCCGTCGCGCAGCACCAGGGCGGCCATCACCTGGTCGCCGACCCGCTCGTCGGGCACCGCGTACACGGCGACCTGGCTGACCTGCGGCAGCCGCTGCAGGACCCGTTCGACCGGCCCGGCCGCGAGGTTCTCCCCGTCCACCCGCATCCAGTCCGCGGTGCGCCCGGCGAGGTAGATCCAGCCGTCGGCGTCCCGGTAGGCCAAGTCGCCCGACCAGTACATGCCGTGCCGCAGGCGCTCGGCCGTCGCGGCCGGGTCGTTGTAGTAGCCGGCGAACGGTCCCGCGCCCTGGGTGTTGACGAGCTCGCCCACCGCGTCGTCGAAGTTGGTCAGCGCGCCGTGTTCGTCGAATTCGGCCACGGCGCATTCGGTCAGGGTGGCCGGGTTATAGATGCCCACCCCCGGATACGGCCTGCCGATCGAGCCGCGCGGGGTGCCGTCCTCCCGGACGACGATGACGGCGAACTCGCTCGATCCGAAGCTGTCGACCACCCGGCAGCCGAAACGCCGGGCGAACTCGTCGATGTCTCGGTCGGTCGCCTCGTTGCCGAAGGCCACCCGCAGCGTGTTGTCGGCGTCGTCCGGGCGTTCGGGCGTGGACAGGATCAACGCCAGTGGTTTGCCCACGTAGTTGAGGTACGTGACGCCGTAGCGGCGCACGTCGTCGAGGAAGCGCGTGGGCGAGAACCGGGCGGGGACCATGGTCGCACCGCTGCCGACGGCGACCGCCCACCCCGCCGCGATGCCGTTGGAGTGGAACAGCGGCATCGACAGGTAACAGACGTCGTCGGCCGTCACGTCGTACTGAAAGATCAGGCTGGCGCCGCACATGATCGCCATCCCGTGGGCGAACCGCACGGCCTTGGGGTCACCGCTGGTGCCCGAGGTGAAGATCATCATCAGGGTGTCGGCGGCGCTCACCTCGCGATGGGTCACCGCCGCCGGGGCGCCGGCCACCGCGTCGGCGTAGCGCCGAGCGTCGACGTTCAGAACCTCGATTCCATTGAGGCTCAACCCCTTCAGCAGCGGCAGGTGTTCGTCGTCGACGAGCAGGATCTGGCAGTCGGAGCGCCGGATGTCGGCCAGCAGCCCGGCGCCGCGGCGCGTGGTGTTGATGCCGCACAGCACGTAGCCGCCCAGCGCGGCGGCGGCCATCGCACGCAGCATCGCCGGGGAGTTGGTGAGCAGGGCGCCCACGTGCAGCGGGCGCCGCGCGTCGGCCATCGCGATGAGCGCGGCCGCCTCGGCCTCCGCCTCCGCGAGGTGCTCGCGCCAGGTCCACGTCCGGTCGCCGTAGGCGATGGCCCGGGTGTCGTCGTGCCTGCGCTGCCGCAGGAGCTCCTGCACCGTCTCGGGCACGTCACTCCCCCGGCTCGTTGCGGGTGGTCAGCACCAGCCCCGGGTATCCGTTGCGGGCCACCGCCTCGCAGTGGCGGCGGTAGGTGCCGAAGCCGCCGGCATAGGGCATGAACGTGCGCTTCTTGCCCTCGATGTTGGCCCCGAGGTACCACGACGACGCCGCCTTCGGGAACAGGGTCCGCTCGGCGGCCTCCGCGACGTGCCCGGTCCAGTCCCGGGCGGCGTCGCTGCGCGGCTCGACCTCGCTGATCCCGCGGTCACGCGCGGTAAGGACGAGGTCCATCACCCAGTCGACCTGAACCTCGGCGTGCAGCACCATGTTGGCCAGCACCGAGGGGCTGCCGGGTCCGCTGATGCTGAACAGGTTCGGCAGCCCGGGGATCAGCATGCCGAGAAAGGTCACCGGGCCGTCGGCCCAGACGTCGCGCAGCCGTTCCCCGCCGGGGCCGGCGGGGTCGATGCGGGTGAGCGCGCCCGTCAGCGCGTCGAAGCCGGTCGCGAAGACCAGCACGTCGCAGTCGTAGGTGGCGCCGACGGTGCGCACGCCGTCCGGCGTGATCGCCTCGATGGGCTCGCGGCGCAAGTTCACCAGCGTGACGTTGTCGCGGTTGAAGGTGGCGTAGTAGCCGGCGTCGGTGCAGATTCGCTTCGACCCGATCGGGTGGTCCACCGGGATGAGGTCGGCGGCCACGACCGGATCGTCGACGATCTCCCGGATGCGTTCCTCGGCGAACTCCCGGGCGATGTCGTTGGCCGCCAGGTTGCTGTTCTGATCGGGGAAGGTCTTGGCGAACAGGACGCCACCCTCGCGCCAGCGCCGCCACAACGCCTCGACGCGTTCGGAGGGCTCGGCGTCCAGCGCGTTCTTGTGGTAGGTGCCGTGCGGCGTTCCGGCCGACGCGTAGGCCGAGGCGCGGCGGCGCTCGGGGTATTCCTCGCGGATCCGTCGCTGCTCCTCCGGGGACCACGGCCGGTTGGGCATCGGGACGCTGTAGTTCGCCGACCGCTGGAACACCACGAGCCGGTCGGCTTGGCGCGCGATGATCGGAACCGCTTGAATCCCGGACGAACCCGTCCCGATCAGCCCGACCCGCTTGCCGCGCAGGTCGGGGTCCTCCCGCGGCCAGGCGGCGGTGAAGTACACCTCGCCGGCGAACTCGTCGGCGCCGGGGATGTCTGGCCGGTTCACCGCCGACAGGCAGCCGGTCGCGCACACCAGGAATGGGGCCGCGTACGTTTCGCCGTCGGCGCTGCGGACCTTCCAGCGGCCGCCCTCGAACGCGGCGCCGACGACGTCGACGCCGAACCGGTAGCGGCGCCGCAGGCCGAAGCGGTCGGCGACGTGGCGCAGGTACGCCAGGATCTCCGGCTGGGCGGCGAACCGCTCGCTCCACGTCCAGCTCCGCTGCAGTTCCTCGTCGAACGAGTAGGAGTAGTCAACGCTTTCGACGTCGCAGCGCGCACCGGGATACCGGTTCCAGTACCAGGTGCCCCCGACGTCGGGGGCCGCTTCGATGCCGATGACCGACAGCCCGGCGGACGCGGCGCGGTGCACGGCGTAGAGTCCGGCGAACCCCGCTCCGATGACGATCACGTCGGTCATGCGCGCGGCCTCTCGGCCGGGTGCAGCAA
This sequence comes from Mycobacterium bohemicum DSM 44277, assembly GCF_001053185.1. Classification (GTDB taxonomy): domain Bacteria; phylum Actinomycetota; class Actinomycetes; order Mycobacteriales; family Mycobacteriaceae; genus Mycobacterium; species Mycobacterium bohemicum. The sequence continues at coordinate 900,007 of NZ_CSTD01000001.1, forward strand.
CGGCCGCAGGTCGCGCAGGACCAGGCCCAGCGCCGAGCCGGCGGCGGCCAGGGGCGGGACGGTCATGAAGCCGTGAAACAGACCGGGAAAGTCGCGGTGTACGACGCCCACGCCCGCCGCCCGCAGGCGCCGCGCGTAGTCGCAGCCCTCGCTGTGCAGCGGGTCCAGGCCGGCGGTGACGACGACCGCCGGCGGCAGGCCCGCGTGGGATTCCGCGCGGGCCGGCGCCACCAGATACCACGGCTCGACGAGCGTTGCGCCGCCGAGGTATTGGCCCCAGTACCACTGCATCGCCGCTCGGGTGTTGAAGTAGCCGTCGGCGTAGCGGTGATAGCTCTCGGTGTCGAACGAGGGATCGATGACCGGGTAGAGCAGGACCTGGGCGACGGGTGCGCGGACGCCCCGCTCGCGGCACAGGATCGCGGTGACGGCGGCGAGGTTGCCGCCGGCGCTGTCGCCGGCGACGGCGGTCCGCCCGGGGTCGACGCCGAGTTCCGCCGCGTGGTCGATCACCCAGCAGAACGCCGCGAAGCTGTCCAGCGCGGCCGCCGGCGCCGGGTGCTCGGGCGCCAGCCGGTAGCCGACCGACACCACCACGGCGCGGCTGCCGCGGGCCAGGGCGCGGCAGAAGCCGTCGTGGGATTCGATGTCGCAGAACACGAATCCCCCGCCGTGGCAGAACACGATCGCCGGGCGGTTGCGGGCGTCATCGCCGTGGGGGTGGTAGATGCGCACTGCGATCCCGCCCCCGGGACCCGGCACCGAGGCGTCGACGGTGCCTCCGACGTCGTCGACGTTGGGGGTGGGCAGACGACGTGCGGCCACCGCGGCGCGGCTTTCCGAGGCGGTCATCGTTTCGACGTGGGGGAAACCGGCGTTGAGTTCGCGCAGCATCGCCCGGACGGCGCCGTCGATCGCGTCTTCCATGTGGTCCTCCGGGGAGCCCGTCATGCCGGCCGGTACTTCAGCAGCGTGATGCCGGTTTCGGGCAGATCGTAGAACACCGGCTCGACCCGCATCCCGATCCGGATGTCGTCCGGGTCGACATCGACCAATTCGGTGCTGACCCGCGGCCCGGCGTCCCACTGCACGACCGCCGGCAGCTGCGGCACGGCCCCCTGCCCAGTGGCCCACGGCGGCCCGGTGGGCCGGCGCGCGACGGTGTAGGTGTACAGCGTTCCGGCGCCGTCGATTTCGCGCCACTCGAGATCGTCGGCCAGCGTCCCCGGCGCCAGCGTGCGGGGGTAGAAGACGTAGCGCCGCAGCGACGGCGAGTACTGCACCCGGATCCGGTGCTGCGCCAACGCATCCCAGAAGGGTTGCGAGACCGGGGTCGGCTCGGGGATCGGCAGGGGCGTGGTCACCGTCAGTCTCCCCGCATCAGCAGGGCGACCTGCTCGCTCATGATGCCGCCGTTGCCGGTGACGAACGCGGTGTGGCAGTCGGCCACCTGGGCCTCGCCGGCCCGGCCCATGACCTGCCGGGCGCCGTCGACGACGTGGTGCATGCCGCCGGCCATGCCCGCCTGGCCGAAGGACAGCTGGCCGCCCGCGGTGTTCAGCGGGAAGTCGCCGCGATGGGTCAGGTCGTGGCCGGTGACCCAGGACATCCCCTGCCCTTTGGGGCAGAAGCCGGCGTCTTCCAGGCTCATCAGCACGGTGATGGTGTAGCAGTCGTAGATCGACGCCACGTCGACGTCAGAGCGGCCGACCCCGGCCATCGCGAACGCGCGGTCGGCGGCGCGGGCGATCGGCGTCGACAGCAGGTCGTCGGCGTACGTCGGTGTCTTGAAGGCGATCCGCTCACCGAAGCCGGTGATCCACACCGGGCGGTGGCGGCCGCGGCGGGCGAGGTCGGCGTTGGCGATCAGGACCCCGGCTCCGCCGTGCACCAGCATCACGGTCTCGAGCATGTGGATGGGGTCGGCGATCATCGGGCTGGCCAGCACGTCGTCGACCGTGAGCGGGTGGCCGTGGAAGACCGCGCCGGGGTGGGCGCAGGCGTTGGTCCGCTGGTCGACGGCGATCTTGGCGACCGCAGCGGGGTCGTAGCCGTACTCGGCGGCGTACCGCTGGGCGATCTGGGCGTACGGCGCGTTCTGGCCGACGTTGCCGTAGGGGATCTCGAACTCCGCCTGCGGCGACCCGTAGTTGTTCGACGACGCCCCATACCAATTCGGTGCCGGCGGTGGGTGCCGCTGCGATCTAGGCACCGACGCCGACCCGGGCAGCACGGCCAGCACGGCGTCGCACACGCCGAGTTCGACCGCGGCCGCGGCCCGCCAGATCATGCCCGCCGCGGTGGCGCCGCCGAGGTCGACCCGTTCGCCGAAATCCAGTGGCAGGCCGAGGTATTCGCACAGCGTGGCCGGCGCGAACATGGCCGACTCGGCGACGCCGTGCGTGATCAGGCCGTTGACGCTCGCGGGGTCGACGCCGGCGTCCTCGATCACCAGCTTCGCCAGCCTCGCGTATTGGTCGAGGGTGAACGCCGGCGGCCGGGTCGGGCGCTTCTCGGCCGGAAGCTCGGCGATGCCGATCACCGCCGCCTCGCCGCGCAGCCCCGTCACGAGGGCGTTCCGCGGCGGGGCAGGCAGACGGTGGCGGTTCCGGGCATCAGCACGGTGTCGTCGCGCCGGCCGGCGATGTCGAGTTCGACCAGTGCGGCGCCGTCGTCGGCGAGGCGCTTGGCGGTGACGTGGCCGCCGAAGGTGAGCCGCTGGCCGGGGTAGGCGATCGCCCGGTTCTGCACCGAGAACGACACCAGCCGGCCGCGCCCGCCGATCCAGTCGCCGAGCGCCCGCGCGAGCAGCGCGGCCTGCATGGGCCCGTGGACCAGCACGTCGTCGTAGCCCTCGACCGAGCGGGCCCAGTCCTTGTCGTAGTGGATGCGGTGGCCGTTGTAGGTGGCGGCGCTGAAGAAGAACATCTGGGTTTCGTCGACGGCGACGGTGAGCGCGGGCATCTGGTCGCCGACGGCGACGTCTTCGTAGCACAGCTGTTGACCGGTCACGGCGCACATTCCTTTTGCTAGGGGCGGGCGATCATCGACGTGGACGCCTCGGCCACCAGCTCGCGGTGCTGGTTGTGGTACACCGTTCGCCAGGTGACGAGCACGAAAGGACCGGAGCGGCCGTGCTTTTCGACGATCGATTCGATGGTGCGCACCATCTCGATCTCGTCTCGGTGGTAGGCCGGCGCGTGGAAGGTGAAGCTTTCGCCACCGGCCATGCGCTTGGGCGCGCGGGGAAACGCGAGGCTGCCCGAGACCGCGCCGGAGGAGCCGTCGGGCCGCAGCTCGTCCAGCTGCGCGACGCCGAGGATCGCGTACTGCAGGTACAGCGGCGGGCAGGTGACATCGCGAAACCCGTTGGCGCGGGCGTACTCCGGGTCGAACCACAGCGGGTTGCGGTCACCGACGGCCGCGGCCCAGCGCTGCCAGTCGCGCCGGTTCACCTCGCCGGTCGCGGACGCGGCAACCGTCCCGACCCGCGCCGCCGACCGTTCGTCGATCAGGGTGTCATCCGGGCTCACGCGCGCTCCTGTTCGTTCATCGTCTCCTCCAGCCAGGCCGCCGCAACGTCGGCTCCCCCGGCCAGCGTCGAGCCCCACCGCGCCCGTTCGCTCCACAGATGCAGGTCCGTCTCGGTGACGTAACCCATGCCGCCGTGCAGCTGATGGGCGTCCAGGGTGACCAGCCTGGCCGCCGTGGCGGCGTGCATGCGGGCGATCGCCGTCTCCCGCGTCGCCACGCGCCCGCGCGCCATCCAGAACACCGCCGAGTGCGCCGCCAATCGCGCTGCGGCCAGGGCGATGTGCATGTTGGCGATCAGGTGCTGGGCCGCCTGGAACGAGGCGATCGGCCGGCCGAATTGATGGCGCACCATCGTGTATCCGACGGTGCGGTCGATCACGGCCTGCCCGACGCCGACCAGGTCCAGCGACCCCAGCGCCACGGCCGCGTTCGCGACCCCGCGCAGCGCCGGTTGCGCGGCGAAGAGCGCGCGCCCGGCCTCGACGGAGAACACGGCGAGGTCGTCGAGCGAGCCGCCCGAGCCGCCGAATTCCTCGGCGATGGCGAGCCCGAACACCCCGGCGCCGGCGAGCGCCTTCCACAGGGTCGGGGCGCTTCGGTCGGCCCCGGGCTCGTTCAGGGCGCGCACCAGGGTGACGGGGCATTCGGCTTTGAGCAGGGCGCGCAGCGACGACGCGAACTCGCGGCGCTCGGCGGTGAGGGTCGCTTTCACGAATCAGCGCCCATACGAGGGCATTCCGTGGCCGCGCTGGGCGATGATGTCGCGCAGCACCTCGTTGGTGCCGCCGCCGAACCGCATCAGTGGCGCTGCGCGGTAGAGCCGCTCGAACTTGCCGGCGAGCGGCGCCTGCTCGCTGCGGTGGGCGAGCAGGCCGTCGGGGCCCAGGAGGTCGAGCGCCAGATCGGCGATGCGCTGGCGCAATTCGCTGGTGAAGACCTTCTCGACGCTGACCTCGACGGTCGGGATGACGCCGCCGTCCAGGATCGACGCGGCCTCATAGCCCATCAGCGTCGCCGCCTCGACGTCCGCCTCGGCCTGGGCCAGCCGGCGGCGCAGCGCCGGGCTGTCGGCGGGTACGGTGCCGTCACGGCGGGGCGTTCGGGCGAGTCGGCGTAGCTCGTCGACGGCGCGGCGCAGGTCCCCGGCGTTGGTCAGGGCACCGCGCTCGAGGTCCAGGGCGCCGGTGATGTACGTCCAGCCGCGGTTGACTTCGCCGATCAGGTTGGTGACGGGCACGCGGACGTCGCGGAAGTGCACCTCGTTGGTGCGATAGCCCGACCAGGCATACAGCGGGCGGATCTCGACGCCGGGGCTGTCGATCGGCACGATGATGACCGAAAGGCCGCGGTGCCGAACGGCTTTCGGGTCGGTCCGGACGCACAGCCATTCGTGGGTGGCGCGCTGGGCGCCGCTGTTCCAGATCTTGGTGCCGTTGATCACCCAGTGGTCCCCGTCGCTGACCGCGCTGGTGCGCAGGCTGGCCAGATCCGTTCCCGCGTCGGGCTCGGAATAGCCCACGGCACAGATCATCTCGCCCCTGGCGATGAGCGGCAGCCACTCGCTGCGGTTGCGCTCGGTGCCGTGGCGCATGATCATCGGGGCCACCGACGTCACCGTCAGGTCCGGCCCGGGCACACCCCAGTACTCGAACTCGCTCATCAGCAGGTGCAGGTGCAGGGCGCTGTAACCCCCTTCGTCGGCAAGGCCGCCGTACTCGCGCGGCCAGTTCACCCCGAACCAGCCCTTGGCGCCGACCTTTCGGCGAAACCGCGCCACCTCGCCGTCGCGCTTTTCCAGGTCGTGTTCGGCGAGTTCGGCCAACAGCTCTGGGGTGACGTTGTCGCGGAGGAACTCGCGCACCTCGGTCAGCCATGCGCGCTGCTCCGCGTCGAGTTCGAAATCCATCCCGGCCCCTTTGCCGCGTTCGATCGGGCTGCGCCAGCCTAACGCCGGAGCCGGTTTCCGCCCGCCATTTCGCACCGACGTTACGCCCGGCGCCACCGGGTCGACCTGAGCCCCGCGACTGTAAAAACCCTGTCAAGGTCCGGTTAACACGCTTGCGCGCCATCGCGGATGTGCCGGCGCGCTGGGATGATCGTGATATTCGGTCCCCGCTCGTAGGGAGAAGTTGATGCCCACCGTTGAGACGCGCCTCCGCCAGCAGTTGCGCGACTGTGCCATCGAATTACGGCAATTGGCCTACACGCTGCCCAACGGCGTGGGCGAGCATGGTCTGCTCCAGCTTTCGGATCGCATGCGGGCGGCCGCCGACGAGGTGGTGCGCCGAAGGGCGTGACGCCCCGGCGATCAGCCTCCCTTGAGCCGAATCTTCCAGCGCACAAAGCCCAGGTAGCCCAGGCTGAGCGCGATCAGCATGCCCATGTCGAACCACCAGGCGCCGGCCGTGTGCCGCCAGTGTGAATCCTGCGGGACCGACGGAACCTGGCCTTCCAGGCTGAGCAGGTCGACGGTGGAGGCCGACGCCGCGAAGCCCCACCGGGCCGGCGTCACCCAGGACATCTGGTCGAGCCCGAGCCGTGCGGTGACGGGAATCATGCCGCCGGAGAACACCAGCTGCGACATGACCGCCACGACGAGCAGGGGCATGATCTGTTCGTTGGACTTGGCGATGGACGACAACACCAGGCCCAGCATCGCCGAGGCGACGGTGGTCATCGCGACGTCGGCGAACAGTTCCAGGCCCGGGATCCCCAGCGCCACCGCCCCCTGCGTGGGGCCGCCCTTGCCGACGAGCGCGATGCCCGTCACGATCGCGGACTGGATGACCGCGAACACCGTGTAGACGCAGACCTTCGCCAGTAGGTAGGCGGACGTGGACAGCCCGACCGCCTGCTCGCGCAGGAAGATGGGGCGCTCGCCGATCAGGTCCCGGATCGTCAGCGCCGTTCCCATGAAGACGGCCCCGACGTTGAGCAGCACCAGGATCTGCCCCGGCTCGGTGGGCGCGGCCCCCAGCGGGTTCGGCCTGCCGAAGCCCACGTCGCCGGGCACCGACATGGACAGCGAGCCCATGATGAACGGCAGCAGCGCCAGGAAGATGAAGTAGCCGCGGTCGGAGACGATCAGGCGGACCTGCCGCCGCGCGATCGTCGAGAACTGCCGGAACAGGCTGGTGTGCGACGGGTCGCCGATCTCGGCGGGCCGCTCGGCCGGCGGCGGCGGCCCGCAGAACGCGGTCTTGCCGCCGGGGGCCAGCAGCAGCACCTGGTCGCAGACGTCGAGGTAGGTCAGCGAGTGCGTGACCACCAGCACCACGCGGCCGGCGTCGGCGAGTTGCCGCAGCATCGTCATGACCTGGCGGTCCAGCGCCGGGTCCAGGCCCGACGTCGGCTCGTCGAGGATCAGCAGCGACGGCCCGGTCAGCAGCTCCAGCGCCACCGAGGCGCGCTTGCGCTGGCCGCCGGAGAGCTTGTCGACCCGGGTGTGCAGGTGCTGGGTCATCTCCAGCTCCTCGAGCACCCGGGCCACCACCTGTTCGCGATCGTCCTTGGTGGTGTCCGGCGGCAACCGCAGTTCGGCGGCGTACATCAGCGCCTGCTGCACGGTGAGCTGCCCGTGCACCACGTCGTCCTGCGGGACCATCCCGATCCTGCTGCGCAGCGACGCGTACTCGGCGTGCACGTTGTGGCCCTCGAACGACACCGTGCCCCTGGTCGGGTGCGTGTAGCCGGCCACCAGCCGCGCGAACGTCGACTTGCCGGCGCCCGACGGGCCGATCACCGCGGTCAGCGTGCCGGGTTGAGCCCCCAGCGAGATGTCGTCCAGCAGTGTCTTGTTGTTCTCGATGGTCCACGTCACCCCGCGCACGTCGAGCCCGCCGGTGCGGGTCGCGGTCGCGGTCTCGTCGCGGCGGGCCAGCGTGCCGCCCGCGAAGACGAGGTCGATGTTGCCGATGGTGACCACGTCGCCCTCGTGCAGCACCGCGGCGTCGACCCGCGACCCGTTGACGAAGGTGCCGTTGATGCTGCGGTTGTCGTGGATCTCGGTGCCGTGGTCGGTCGGGATCAGGGTGGCGTGGTGGCGGGAGGCCAGCACCTCGGGGATGACGATGTCGTTGTCGTTGGCCCGGCCGATCTTGACCGCCCCGGGAGCCGACTCCGCCGGCCGTCCCGGCCGCAGGATCTTCATCATCGAGGTCGCGAGGTTCGACTGATCCCCGCCGACGCGACCGGTCTCGGGCCCCCCCACCGGGTGCGCGGCCGGGGGCGGCGGAACGTTCGGCGACGGTGGCCGGTAGATCTGCGGCGCGGGCTGCGGCCCGCTGGCCGGGGTGGGCACGTGCCCGCTGGTCGGGTACCGGTGCTCGGGGCCCGACGGCGGGTGCTGCGCCAGCGGTCCGCTCGGCGGATGCGTGGGCTGGCGGACCGCGGCGGTCGGCGGCTGGTGCGGCTGGCCCGGCCAGGGCGGGGCGGGCTGCGGCTGGCTGTGTGGCACCGGCGCGCTGGGCGGGTTGTAGATCGGGATCGACGTCGTCAAGGGCGGCCGGCCCGCCGACTGGTGGCGCCCCACCTCGAAGGTCAGCGCCGGGCCGTCCGGATTGCCGATGTTGACCCGCAGGCCGTCCTGGATTTCGGCGACCGGCACCCGGCGGTTGTTGACGTACAGGCCGTTGAGGCTGCCGTTGTCGATCGCGATCCATCGGCCCTGGTCGAAGCGCACGATGAGGTGGGTCCGGGAGATCAGGGGATGCGCGACGCGGACGTCGGCGCGAAGGTCACGCCCGATGACGACGTCGTTGCCGGCTGCGAAGGTGCGTTCGGCGCCCTCGTACCGCACGGTCAGCACGGGGGCGGCTGGTCGGCTCACGAGGATCCACTGTATCGGCCGGACCGCCAATTGGGGGCGGGGTCGGCCTGCCGTATCGCCCTGGGCCCCCACAGGAGTGGCGTTGGGGACGGCCGCCCCGCCGAAAATTCCTGCCGCGCAGGCATTCCCGTATTCTTGTCAGCCCGCCTCGGCGGTGACCCGGCGCCACGACTCGTTGCCGGCCGCGGCGGTGACCTGCTTGATGAAGTCGCCGATGTAGCGGATCGCCCGCCGCCCTTCGGGCAGCACGTCGGCCGCCAGCGGGAAATCGTGGATCTGCTTGTCCCAAAGGTGCAGATCGCAGCGGACTCCGCTCGCCTCGAGCCGCTCGGCCATCAACTCGGCGTCCGGCGTCAGCAACTCGTCGGAGCTGGCGTGGATGGTCACCGGCGGCATCAGCGAAAGGTCGGCCTCCACCGGCGAGACGACCGCGCCCCCCGACCCGTGCTCGTCACCCGGCAGGTGGACCGTGCTGAGGAATTTGGCGAACCTCGACAGGGCGCGCCGGGTGAACATGGAGCACTTTCGTGCGTTGCGGTGCTTGAGTTTTCGGGTGGGATCCGCGTCGGTGAACGGCGAAATCGCCGCGACCCCGGCCGGGGTGAGATCGTGGCTGCGGATGGCCGCCAGCGTGGTCATGAACGCGAGGTACCCGCCGGCAGAGTCGCCGGCGACCACGAGCTGGTCACCGTCGTAGCCCAGCTCCTGCAACCAGCGCAGGCCGCTGAGGCCGTCTTCGATGGCATCCGTGATCTGGTGGGAGGGCAGCTTGCGGTAGCAGACCGTGAGCACGGCGGCGTCGGCGGCTTTCGACAGGCGGATCACCATCGAGCGGTGCGTGTTGAGGCCGCACGTCAAAAAGGCGCCGCCGTGGAAGTAGAGGATCGCCCGTGCCGCGGAGGCGCCGGGCGCCCGCACCCACTCGGCGGCGCAGTTGTCGAGCCGCACGGGGGCGACGTGCGCGGTGGAGCCAAAGCGTGGAAGCAAGCCCGCGAACCCGTCCACGTACTCCAGGGGCCAGCGCAGGTTCGGCTGCATGGCCCACGCCCGCACCGTGTTCTTGACGATCAGCCGGCTGGCCGCCGACACCGCATACGACTGCGGGCTGGCGCGGTGGTGGACTCGTCGCGACATCGCCCGACTCGGCAGCAATTGGTATGGATCTGTCGTCATCATTGGCATCAGCTCCTAAGTGCGCACCGAATACCCGCTCGCGGGAACGGAAAACGGCGGGCAAATCCTCGCGGCTTGTAGCGCTCGTCACGTTTGCCGACGCGCCGGAGGGGGTACGGCCGTCCCGCCGTCGAGCGCTGCCCCAAGATGAGGGGCATGGACGAACCAACCACCGGTCCGCTGTTGCTCGATCGCGTCGCGGTGGTGACCGGCGGCGGTGGTGGTATCGGCGCGGCCACCGCGCGCCTGTTCGCCGCGCACGGCGCCCGCGTGGTCATCGCCGACATCGACGCCGAGGGGGCGCACCGGACGGCCGCGGAGATCGCCGACGCCGGGGGCTCGGTCGTCGTCCACGTCGCCGACGTTCGCGATGCCGGGCAGGTCGACGGCCTGGCGCGATCGGTGCTGGTCGACCACGGCCGGGTGGACGTGCTGGTGAACAACGTGGGCCACTGGCTGCGCCACCCCGGCGACTTCGCCGAGACCGATCCCCAGCTGTGGGACGAGCTCTACCGGATCAACCTGCACCACGTCTTTCTGGTCACCCACGCGTTGCTGCCGGCGATGATCGAGAGGCGCACCGGCGCGATCGTCAACGTCTCGTCGGTCGAAGCGTTGCGCGGGTATCCCGAGGACCCGGTGTATGCGGCGTTCAAGGCGGCCGTCGTGCACTTCACCCGCAGCCTGGCGGTGCAGGTCGGCCGCGACGGCGTGCGGGTCAACGCGATCGGGCCCGACGTCACCGAGTCCCTGCAGGTGCCCTACTCGCAGTGGTTGTCGGCCGAGGAACAGTCGCAATGGCCGCAGTGGGTTCCGCTCGGGCGGATGGGGTTGCCGGTCGACCAGGCCCGGGTCATCCTGTTCCTGGCCTCCGACCTGTCGGCGTTCGTCACCGGCCACACCATCCCGACCGACGGCGGCACCGGCGCGGCGGGCGGGTGGTTCCGCTCGGCGCGCCGCCCCGGCCGGCAGTGGACGAACCGGCCCATCGCCCCGTGATCGCCGCGCCGCCCGATCGCGCCGATTCCGTGGTCGCGATGTCCGTGCGGTGCGTCAGCTGATGCTCACCGGGATGCCGTTGAGGGCGCCGTTGCCGGACGGTTCGTCGAGGAACGTCGGCGGGGACAGCACGTTGGTGTTGACGCCGGGCGAACCGTTGGCCACCGTCATGCGGGTGCCCGGCCTGCCGTGTCCCCAGCCGTGGGGCATCGACACCACGCCGGGTCTGATCGCGTCGGTGACCTCCACGGGCACCGTGATCTCGCCGGCCTCCGATTTCACCGTGACGACGTCGTCGGCGTCGACGCCGTGGCGGGCCGCGTCGTCGGGATGCATCAGCAACGTGCAGCGGTCCTTGCCCTTCATCAGCGCGGGCACGTTGTGCAGCCAGGTGTTGTTGGAGCGCAGGTGTCGGCGGCTGACCAGGACGAGCGGTTCGGGCGGCCGGTCCAGGCGGGCGGCCAGCCGGGGCAGGTCGTCGAGCAGGTATTGCGGCGCCAGCCGGATCTTTTTGTCCGCGGTGCCCAGGATGCCGGGCAGCTGCGGCACCATCGGCCCGAAGTCGATCCCGTTCGGGTTGGCCTTGAGCAGGTCCAGGGTGAGCCCGCCCGGATTCTGGCCGTACCGGTCCCCGAAGGGGCCCGTGCGCAGGGTGAGGTCCAGGATTCGCTCCGGGCCGCCTGTCAAACCGGTGCCGTCGTAGAGCTTGCGGATCTCCGCGCCGTCGAGTCCCTGGGTGAAGGCCAGGTAGTCGAAGAAGCCGTCGTCGATCGCCTCGACGTCGACGTCCTCGGCCGGCGTCCCGGTGCACAGGCCGGTGAGCCGGATCAGGATCTCCCACTCGTGGGGGCGCTCACCCGGGTCGAACACCGGGGCCGAGTAATTGGCGATGCTGCGGATCGCGAACTGCAGGATCAGGTCGTCGTGGTGGGGCTGCTCGAGCGGCGACAGCCCGGGCAGGATCACGTCGGCGTGCCGGGTCGTCTCGTTGATCCACAAATCGACGGCGATCATCGCGTCGAGCATTCCCAGCGCCTCGTCGAGCCGGTCGCCGCCGGGTGTGGACAAAACCGGGTTGCCGGCGATGGTGATCAGCGCCTTGAGCTGTCCGTCGCCCGGCGTGGCGATCTCTTCGGCCAGGCAGGACACCGGAGCCTGGCCGAGCACCTCCTTGGCGCCCCGCACCCGGGTGCGCCAGCGGCCGAACTCCGGCGCGCCGTCCTCCAGGCCGGGCAGGGGTTGCGTGGTGACCGACCAGGCCGCCGGTTTCGGGAACATCGCCCCGCCCGGGGTGTCGAAGTGTCCGGTCAGGATGTTGATCACGTCGACCATCCAGCTGGCCAGGCTGCCGAATTCCTGGTTGCACAGCCCGATTCGCCCGTAGACCACCGACTTCGGGGTGCCGGCGAGCTCGCGGGCCAGCCGGCGTATGCGGTCCTCGCCGATGCCGGTGACGGCGCTGACCCGGCTCGGTGGCCAGTCGGCGGCGACGCGGCGCATCGTGTCGACACCGTCGACGTGCGGCCCGGGGTTGGTCAGGCCCTCGTCGAACAGGGTGTGGGCGACGGCCAACAGCAGGGCGGCGTCGGTGCCGGGGACGATCGGCAGCCACTCGTCGGCGCGGTCGGCCGTGCGGGTGCGCACGGGGTCGATCACGATCACTTTGCCGCGCCGGCGAATCGCGTCGATCAGGCCCATCACATCGGGTGCGGCCAGGAGCGACCCCTGGGACGCCGCGGGATTGGCGCCCATGATGACGAGCAGGTCGGTGCGTTCGATGTCGGGAACCGGAAAGCTCCACCAGCCGCCATACATCAGATGCGACGACAGGTTCTTCGGCCACTGGTCGACCGTCCCGGGCGAGTAGGTCACCGGCATGCCCGACATGCCCAGCAGCACGCCCGCATACCGGGCCAGCGAGAACGAGTGCGCCAGCGGGTTGCCGGTGTAGGCGGTGACGGCGCCGATTCCGTACTTGTCGATAACCGGCGTCAGCAGTTCGGTGCAGCGCCGAAACGCCGCATCCCAGCCGACCTCGTGCCATTGCCCGTCGACTTTGACCAGCGGGCGGCGGATGCGGTCGGGGTCGTCGTGCAGGGCGCCGAGCGCCACGCCCTTCGGGCACAGGTGCCCGCGACTCCACACGTCGTCGCGATTGCCCCGGATGCCGGTGACCCTTCCGGCTTCGACGTCAATCTCCAAGCCGCACATGGCTTCACACAAAGGACAGGTACGCAGATGCCTGCCGTCATCGCCGGTCGCCACCACCCACCCACTGTATTCCGCTACCCGAGGTAGCGGAAGTGGGCGCATCATCCCGGCCCGGGACGGCGATGGCCCGGTCGCGCCGTGCGACCGGGCCACTCGAGCCGGAGTGTCAGCCCTGCTCGGCCTTCTGCCGGGCCTCGTTGGCGTCGGCGGCCTTGCGGGCGGCTTCGGCTTCCGCCTCCTTCTGGCCCGCCTCACGCTGGGCGTCGGCCTTGTCCTGCTGCGCCTGACCCTCGCGCAGGAGGTCCTCGCTGCCGGTCACCGCGCCCGCGACCTCCTTGACCTTGCCCTTCACACCCTCGACGATGCCTTCGACGGCTTCCTGGGGACCGCTCTTCTCCGACATAACGACTCCTTCATCTGGCTGGTTTGATCTGCCGGTGGGATTCCCGGCCGCGCAGACGGCCGAAACGCCGGCGCCGAGTAGCGTTCGCCACATCCGGATGGCCCGTCCGGGATCGCCAGCGAGGAGCCGCCACGGTGCAGGTGTGGGAATTGATCGCCCGCGAGCAGATCCGCGAGACGCTGGCGCGCTACAACTGGTCGGGCGATGCCGGCAGGATCGACGAGCTCGCCGCGACGTTCCGCACGGACGGCGTGCTCGAGATCCGCGGGCTGGACCCGTTGCGCGGACGGGCCGACATAGCCGCCTTCCTCGGCGGCCTCACGCCGAATGCGCCCGCAGACGGCCGGCGGGTCGTCCGCCACAACCTGACCAACGTGCTGTTCACCGGGCTCAGCCCGGAGCGGGCACGCGTCTCGTCCTACTTCACCGTGCTGACCGAGATCGGGCTGGACCATTTCGGACGCTATCGCGACGTCCTGGTGCCCGAGGGTGACGGCTGGCTCATCGAACACCGCAAGGTGAGCACCGATTGGGCATCCCCGGACTCCACGATGGCCCGGCGGGCAGGCGGCGGCTGAACTCCCCGGCCATGTTTGGCGATTCCCGGTGATTGGCTACCCGGTCAGGACAGCATCGACAGCGCCCTTCGCCTGATCCCGCACGGGGCCGATACAACGAGATGAGCGGTATGGAGCGACTGAGCGGATTAGACGCGTTCTTCTTGTACGTGGAATCACCGACACAGCCACTGAATGTCTGCTGTGCACTGGAGATGGATCCGTCGACGATGCCCGGCGGCTACACCTTCGACCGGTTCCGCGAGGCGCTGTCCGCGCGGGTCGGCGCTATCCCCGAATTCCGCTGCAAGCTGGCCGACACCCCGCTGAACTTCGACCATCCGGTCTGGGTCGACGACGACGACTTCGACCTGGGGCGCCACCTGCACCACGCGGCGCTGCCCGCGCCGGGCGGTCGCCGGGAATTGGCCGAGATGTGCGGCCAGATCACCGCCCAGGCGCTCGACCGCGACCATCCGCTATGGGAGATGTGGGTGATCGAGGGCCTGCAGCACGACGCGTTGGCGGTGGTGTTCAAGGCGCATCACGCGGTGGTCGACGGCATCGGCGGCGCCAATCTGCTCGCGCAGCTCTGCGGAACGGAGGCCGACGCCGCGCCCCCGCGTGACTCCGCGGCCGGCGCGGGCGCGGCGCATCCCTTGCAGATCGCCGCGTCGGGATTGATCGGGACGGCGCTGCGGCCCTGGCGCCTGGCGAAGGTGGTGCCCGCAACCGCCGTCACCCTGGCGCAGACCGTTCTGCGGGTCCGCGGCGGCGGGCACACGATGGCCGCTCCGTTCGCCGCACCGGCGACGGTGTTCAACGGCTCCTGCAGCCGGCGCCGCTGCGTCGCCTTCGCCGAGGTGGACTTCGAGGACATCAAGACGGTGAAGAACAGGTTCGGCGTGACCGTCAACGACGTGGTGACCGCGCTGTGCGCGGGAGCCCTGCGGCAGTACCTGCAGCACCGCGGCGAGCTGACGGATCGCCCGCTGGTCGCGAGCGTGCCGGTTTCGGTGCACGGCGAATCGGGTCGCCCGGGGCGCAACCAGACGAGTTGGATGCTGTGCCGGATCGAGACCCACATCGAGGACCCGGCCGAACGGCTGCGCAGCGTGGCCGCCGGCAACGGCGCGGCCAAGGACCACGCCCGCGCCATGGGTCCGACGCTGTTGCACGACTGGACCCAGGTGGCGGGACGGACCGTCTTCGGCGCCGCGACGAAGCTGCTACCGCGAATTCCGTTGCCGCAGAAGCCACCCCACAATTTGGTGCTGTCCAACGTGCCCGGCCCGGCCCAACAGTTGTACTTCCTGGGCTGCCGGCTCGACGGGATGTATCCGCTCGGACCGCTCGTCGCAGGGGCCGGCCTCAACGTCACCGTGATGTCGCTGAACGGCCGGCTCGGCATCGGCATCGTCTCGTGCCCCGACCTGGTTTCGGACCTCTGGGATCTCGCCGACGCATTCCCCGCCGCGCTGAAGGAACTGCTCAACTGCAGTGAGCGTGGTCCCGGCTCACAACGCTGAGCCGCGCGGTCGGTGAACCCCGCGCGGCGCCGTCACCGCCGCATGGCAAGGTGACAGCCGTGACACCTGCGCCTGAACACACCGCCGTGCAGCCCGACCTGCATGAGATCGCCACTCCGAAGGGCGCTTTGCGCTACTACGACTGCGGACGCGACGCGGGACCGGTGCTGCTGTTCCTGCACGGGTCCGGGCCCGGGGTCACGGGCTGGCGCAACTTCCGGGGCGTGCTGCCCACCTTCGCCGAGCACTACCGGTGCCTGATCCTGGAGTTCCCCGGCTTCGGCGTGAGCGACGACTTCGGCGGCCATCCCATGGTCGACGCGTTCGGGACGGTCTCGCCGCTGCTGGACGCGCTAGGCATCGAAAAGGTCCACATCATCGGCAACTCGATGGGCGGCGGCGTCGGCATCAACTTCGGCACCCGCAACCCCGAGCGGGTCGGCCGGCTGGTGACGATCGGCGGGATCGGCACCAACATCTTCAGCCCCAGCCCCAGCGAGGGCATCCGGCTGCTGCAGGAGTTCGTCGAGGACCCCACCCGCCAGCGGCTGGTCGACTGGCTGAAGTCGATGGTGTACGACCAGTCACTGGTCACCGAGGAACTGGTCGAGGAGCGCTGGCGGTCGGCCAGCGACCCGGACACGCTGGCCGCCGCGCGCCGCATGTACGGCAAGGCGGCGTTCGCCGCGATGAACGCCGCGATGGCCGCCTCCGACCGGCCCCAACCGTGGGCGGTCATGCACAAGCTGGCGGCGCCCACGCTGCTGACGTGGGGCCGGGACGACAGGGTGAGCCCGCCCGACATGGCCCTGATCCCGATGCGCACCATCCCGAACGCGGAGCTGCACGTCTTCCCCAATTCCGGGCACTGGGCGATGATCGAGGCCAAGGAGGCGTTCGAGAGCACCGTGCTGGCGTTTTTGTCGCGGGGCTGATCCGGCCACACATCGCGGGTGAAACCTGGGCCGCGACACGCCGGGGAACCCCGCCCTCACGTCACGACGGATGCGGCCGACTCGGGCTCGATGCTCCGGCGAGGCCGTTCGCCAGCAGGGCGTGCGCGTCGGGGTTGCCGTCGAGCAGCCGGCTGGTGCGCTCGCCGATCTGCCACCGGCCGGCGATCCGCCTCACCGTGAAATGGTTTGCGGTGCAACGCCATACACGGTAGCCCCCGGAGTCGGTCGGGTCGCGGACGAGCAGCAGCGACTCGCACACCGCGACCGCGGAATCGCCGTCGACCGTCACCACGCACGGCCCCAGGAAGTGGCAACACCCCTCGGCCACCAGCTTCTGGTGGCCCGAAGAACTCACCATGGCGTGGACGCCGGCGCGGCCCTGCATCCGCCGGCCGTCGACGTCGTAGCTGCCGTCGTCGGCCCACAGCCGTGCGGCGGCCTCGGCATCCCCGGCGTCCACCGCCGGGCCGTAGGAGGCGATCAACCGCGCGATGTCGCGCTCGTCCTCGAGTCTGCGCAGCCGTGCCGCCAGCTCGTCGACATCGGTCATCAGGTGGGCTCCCGTCACTGAAACGTGTGCGAACATTTGCATCCACCCACCGGAATCGCCTTCAGGTCCGGCGCGGACTGCGGTACACCATTAGTACGCCAACCGAGACGAAGGACGACACCATGGGCGAGCGGGTAATGGATCGGGTGGCGGCGATGGCCGACCAGTTGCGGGAGCAGGCCGCCGAGGCCGAGCGGATCGGCCGCCTCACCGACGACACCGTGAAGGCGATGAAGGCGGCGGGCCTGATCCGGCTGCTGCAACCCAAGGGCTACCAGGGGTTTGAGGTCCACCCGCGCGAGTTCGCCGAGACGGTGATGGCGACGGCGGCGCTCGACCCGGCCGCCGGCTGGATCGTCGGCGTGGTGGGCGTGCACCCCTACCAGCTGGCCTACGCGGATCCGAGGGTGCCCGCCGAGGTATGGGCCGACGACGTCGACACCTGGATGGCCTCGCCGTACGCGCCGCAGGGCGTGGCCAAGCCGGTCGACGGGGGCTATATCTTCAACGGCCGCTGGCAGTTCAGCTCGGGCACCGACCATTGCGACTGGATCATCCTGGGCGCGATGCTCGGCGACGAGCGGGGCGTCCCGCTGATGCCGCCGCAGATGCTGCACATGATCCTGCCCCGCAAGGACTACGAGATCGTCGAGGACTCGTGGAATGTGGTGGGGCTGCGCGGGACCGGCTCCAAGGACGTCATCGTCAAAGACGCGTTCGTCCCGGCGTACCGCACGATGGACGCCACCAAGGTGATGGACGGCACCGCGCAGCGCGAGGCCGGGATGACCGAGCCGCTCTACCTGATGCCGTGGTCGACGATGTTCCCGCTGGGCATCTCGGCCGCCACCATCGGCATCGCCGAGGGGGCGCTGGCCGCACACCTGGACTACCAGCGCGAGCGGGTGGGCGCCACCGGGACGGCCATCAAGGACGACCCCTACGTCATGCACGCCATCGGCGAGGCCGCCGCCGACATCAACGCCGCCCGCCAGGAGTTGCTGGCCAACGCCGACCGCATCTACGACATGGTCGCCGCCGGCAAGGAGGTGTCCTTCGCCGACCGGGCGGCGGGTCGCCGCACCCAGATTCGCGCGGTGTGGCGCGCCGTGTCGGCGGTCGACGAGATCTTCGCCCGCTCCGGCGGCAACGCAGCCCGCATGGACAAACCGCTGCAGCGCTACTGGCGCGACGTGCACGTCGGCCACCTGCACGCCATCCACGTCCCCGGCACCGCCTACCACGCGTCGGCGCTGAGTTCGCTGGGCATCGATCCGCCCGAGGGCCCGCTGCGGGCCTTGATCTAGGAGCGCTCGTGAGCGATTTGAAAAGCCTTGGCTACGTCACTATTTCGACCGCGGACATCGACCGGTGGCGGCGATTCGCCTTCGGCGTCCTGGGATTCGCGGAGGGGCGGGGCCCCGACCCGTCGGCGCTGTACCTGCGGATGGACGAGCGCGCGGCCCGGCTCGTCGTGGTGCCCGGCGACACCGACCGGGTGATGACCGTCGGCTGGGAGGTCCGCGACCATGCCGCGTTGCAGCGCGTGATGGCGACCCTCGACGGCGCCGGGGTGGCCTTCAAGCAACTGTCGGTCGACGAGGCCTCCGAGCGGCGGGTGGAGGAGGTGATCACCTTCGAGGACCCGGCCGGCACCACGCTCGAGGTGTTCCACGGCGCGGTGCTCGACCACAGCCCGGTGATCACCCCGTTCGGCGCGAAATTCGTGACGGGCGACCAGGGAATGGGGCACGTCGTCCTGCCGGCCACCGATCCGGGCGCCCTCTTCGACTTCTACACCGACGTGTTGGGCTTCCGGTCCCGCGGCGCGTTCCGGGTGCCGCTGCCCAAGGAGTTCGGCCCGGTGCGGGTGCGCTTCCTCGGGATCAACGAACGCCATCACAGCCTGGCGATCGTCCCGGCCGCGCACATGCGCGACCCGCGGGTGGTGCACATCATGGTCGAGGTCGACAGCCTCGACGCCGTGGGTCAGGCGCTGGACCGGGTCAACGCCGAGGGCTTCCAGTTGTCGTCCACGCTGGGTCGGCACACCAACGACAAGATGGTCTCGTTCTACGTCCGCGCACCCGGCGACTGGGACATCGAATTCGGCACCGACGGCATGCGGGTCGACGAAAACCATTACACCGCCGAGGAAATCACCGCGGACAGCTACTGGGGCCACCAGTGGGTGTCCGACCTGCCCGCGGCGATGCGGCTGTGACACCCGACTCCGACGTCACGCCACTGCCCGCGGCGTCGATCGGCTCGTGGGACGACGAGGCCGACGTCGTGATCGCCGGCTACGGGGTGGCCGGGGCCGCCGCGGCGGTCGAATCGGCCCGCGCCGGCGCCGACGTCCTGGTGCTGGAGCGCACCGGCTCCTGGGGCGGCGCCGCGGCCATGGCCGGCGGATTCATCTACCTCGGCGGCGGCACCGCGCTGCAGAAGGCTTGTGGCTTCACCGATTCCGTGGACAACATGGCGGCCTTCCTCAACGTGGCGATGGGGCCCGGGGCCGACGAGAAGCGGATCGCCGACTACTGCGCCGGCAGCGTCGCCCACTTCGACTGGCTGGTGGGCTGCGGCGTGCCGTTCAAGGCCGAGTTCTTCGCCGAACCCGGCTGGGAACCGATGGGCGACCAGGGGCTGATGTACAGCGGCGGCGAAAACGCCTACCCGTTCAACACGATCGCCTCCCCCACCCCGCGCGGACACGTCCCGCAGATGTCGAACAAGAAGCAGGGCGAGGCCAGCGCCGGCTACATGCTGATGAAGCCGCTCGTCGAGACCGCCGGCGCGGCCGGCGCGCGGGCGGTCTACGACGTGCGGGTGCAGGGCCTGATCACCGAATCCGACGGCCGGGTGGTCGGGGTGACCGCCCGCCGGTACGGCACCGAGATGGCCGTCCGGGCGCGCCGCGGCGTGGTGCTGGCCATGGGCAGCTTCGCCTACAACGACGACATGGTGGCGCGCTTCGCCCCGCGGATCTCCGGGCGCCCGGCCGCGTCCATCGAACAGCACGACGGGCAGGCGATCCGGATGGCCCAGGCCCTGGGCGCCGACCTGGCGCACATGGACGCCACCGAGGTGGCGATCTTCATCGACCCCCAGCAGCTGGTGCGCGGCATCCTGGTCAACGGCCGCGGCCAGCGTTACGTCGCCGAGGACACCTATCCCGGCCGGGTCGGGCAGCTCACGCTCTACCAGCAGGACAACGTGGCGTACCTGATCATCGACGGCGACGCGCAGGAAGAGGCGAAGGCCTCCTGGTCGCCGAAATTCATGCTGCGCGAAGCGAGTTGGGTGGCCGACACCGTCGAAGACCTGGAACGCGAGATGGGGCTGGCGCCGGGTTGCCTGCAGGCCACCGTCGCCGCCTACAACGCGGGCGCCACCGACGGCGAGGACCCGCTGCTGCACAAGAAGCCCGAGTGGATCAGGCCGATCGGCTCCCCCGTCGGCGCCATCGATCTGCGGGAGTCCACCGGCGGCTTCACCCTGGGCGGGCTGGCCACCACGCTGGACGCCGAGGTGCTGCACGTCGGCGGCGAACCCATCCCGGGACTGTTCGCGGCGGGCCGTTGCACCGCCGGCGTGGCGGCCTGGGGCTACGCCAGCGGCGTCTCGCTCGGCGACGGCAGTTTCTATGGCCGGCGCGCCGGCCGGTCGGCGGCGCGGCTCTCACGGTGAACACGATCCCCGCCGGGCTTGCCGTGGCCGACACCACCGTGGACCTGCTGGTGGTCGGTTCGGGGACCGGCATGGCCGCCGCCCTGGCCGCGCACGAGCTCGGCTTGTCGGCGCTGATCGTGGAGAAGTCCCACCGGGTGGGCGGGTCGACGGCCCGCTCCGGCGGTGCGCTGTGGCTGCCGGCCTCGCCGGTGCTGCGGGAGGCCGGCGCCCTCGATTCCGCCGAGCGCGCCGGCACCTACCTGGACTCGGTGGTCGCCGGCTCGGCGGCGCGACAAAGGTCCGCCGCGTTCGTGGCGCACGTCCCCGCGACCGTGGAGCTGCTGCGCCGGACGACCCCCCTTCGGCTGTTCTGGGCGCGCGACTACTCCGACTACCACCCCGAGGAACCCGGCGGCAGCGCCGCCGGCCGCACCTGCGAGTGCCACCCGCTGGACCTGTCGATCCTCGGCGAGCACCGCACCAGGCTGCGGCCCGGCGTGCTGGAGGCCGGCGTCTCGATACCGACGACGGGCGCGGACTACCGCTGGATGAACCTGGTGGCGCGGGTGCCCGGCAAGGGGGTTCCGACCTTCGCCAAGCGGGTGGCGCAGGGCGTGGGCGGGCGACTGGTCGGGCGGCGCTACGCGGCGGGCGGCCAGGCCTTGATGGCCGGGCTGTTCGCCGGTGTGCTGCGCGCCCGCATCCCGGTGTGGACCGACACGACGCTGCTGCGCCTCCATGGCGGGGACCGGGTGTCCGGCGCCGTCGTCGAACACGACGGCCGCGAGGTCACGGTCACCGCCCGGCGCGGGGTGGTGCTGGCCACCGGCGGCTTCGACCACCGCATGGAGATGCGGTGGAAGTTCCAGTCCGAGTCGCTCGGCGCCAACCTGAGCCTGGGCGCCGAGACGAACACCGGCGACGGGATCAGGGCGGCGCAGGATGTCGGCGCGGGCACCGGACTGATGGACCAGGCGTGGTGGTTCCCGGCGGTGGCGCCGCTGCCCGGTAAGGCGCCCGCGGTGATGCTGGCCGAGCGGTCGCTGCCCGGGTCCCTGATCGTCGACCAGCACGGCCGGCGGTTCGTCAACGAGGCCGCGGACTACATGTCGTTCGGTCAGCGGCTGCTCGAGCTGGAGCGCGCGGGCACGCCCGTCGAGGCGATGTGGATCGTCTTCGACCGGCAGTACCGCAACAGCTATGTCTTCGGCGCCGAACTGTTTCCGGGGATGAGGATTCCGCGGGCCTGGTACGAGGCGGGCATCGCGGCCCGCGCCGACGGCTTCAGCGCCCTGGGCGCGCAAATCGGCGTTCCCGTCGCGGAATTCGGCAAGACCATGGCCCGCTTCAACGAATGCGCCGCCGCCGGTGAGGATTCCGACTTCGGCCGCGGCCGCAGCGCCTACAACCGCTACTACGGCGACCCGACGATCACGCCGAACCCCAACCTGCGTCCGCTGCTGAAAGGCCCGTTCTACGCGGTGAAGATGGTGCTCAGCGACCTGGGCACCTGCGGCGGGCTGAGCGTCGACGAGCGGGCGCGGGTGCTACGGGAGGACGGAGCCCCCATCGCGGGGCTTTATGCCATCGGCAACACCGCCGCCAACGCGTTCGGCACGACGTACCCGGGCGCGGGCGCGACGATCGCGCAGGGGCTGGTGTACGGCTACATCGCCGCGCGCGACGCGGCCGGCGCCACGGACGTTGCGAGCCCTACGAACCCGGGAAGTTCACATCCTTGGTGACGGACTCCCATTCGTCGATGGACGCCGTGAGGGCGGCGATCCGCTCGCGCATCGCCTTGAGAACGTCCCGCCCCAGCAGCAGCCGCAACGGCGGCTCGTCGAGCTTGGTCACCATCAGCACCGCCTCGGCCACCTTGCGGGGGTCGCCGGGCAGGTGGTCGGCGAACTGCTTGATCAGGTCCTTGCGCGCCGCCACGTCGGCGTAGTCCGCGATCGGGGTGCCCGACTCCTTCATCGACCTCGTCGCCCAGTCGGTGCGGAAGGCGCCCGGTTCGATCGCGGTCACCTTGATGCCCAGCGGGCGGACCTCGGTGGCCAGCGCCTCGGTGACCGCCTCCAGCGCGAACTTCGTCGACGAGTAATAGGCGTTGGGCGGGTTGGCGACCAGGCCGGTCATCGACGAGATGTTGACGATGTGCCCGGATCCGCGGGCGCGCATGGCCGGCAGCACCGCCTTGATCATGTCGACGGCGCCGAAGTAGTTGACGTCGAACAGCTTTCGCACCTCGGCGTCCTCGCCCTCCTCCACCGCGGACAGGTAGCCGTGGCCGGCGTTGTTCACCAGGACGTCGATGCCGCCGAACGCGTCGTCGGCGGCCGAGACCGCCGCCGCGATCTGGGCGGCGTCGGTGACGTCGAGGGCCACCGGCACGGCACGGTCCCCGAACTCGTCGGCGAGGTCGGCCACCGCGTCGGCGCGCCGCGCGGTCACCACCACGCTGTGGCCGTCTTCCAATGCGGCGCGGGCGATTTCGCGGCCGAAGCCGGTGGAGCATCCGGTGACCAGCCAGCGTGTCATCTCTAGATCGTCCCTTCCGGAAGGCGCCGCAGATACGCGGCGCGTCGGTCCGCAAGCTGAGCCGCCCGCTGCGCGGGCGTCACGCGCGGCAGGGTCGGCACCTCGGCGTCGAGGCGGTCCAGCTTGACCACCCGTCCGCGGGCGCCCAGGTCCTCGCGCGGGCCGGCCGCGCCGAACTCGGCCATCCGCAGCGTCAGGATGCCTTCGCGCAGCCCGTCGGAGTCGATCCAGTTCGCCACGCCGGGGTCGGACGGCGAAATCACGTAGGTGTAGGTGCCGTCGGAGTTGGCCAGCGACTGCGCCTTGTTGAGGCTGCCGGTGCGGTCGACGATGTCCAGCGTGGTGCCCCAGATGTTGCTCAGGGGGACGGTGAAGTATTCGGCGCCGCCGTCGCTGAGGTCGACGACGAACGCCTCGTCCTCCGCCAGGTCGAATCGGCCCATGACGTAGACCTGGTTGCGCATCGCCCCGACCTTGTCGGCCGACCAGGCCAGGTCGAACTGGTTGGGCGGCATCTTGTACACGCCGTGGCTGAGCTTGCCGGTGAAGTCGGCGAAATACGCCATCATGTCCGCGGTCGCCTCGGCCTGCTCGTCGAGCGTGCGCGCGGGCGTGCCGGGCGGGCCGCCGAGCCGCTCGACGCTGAGGTGGTTGGGGTCGTCGCGCGCCCAGTCCAGGAGCACGTCGCGGATGTAGAACTCGTGCGCCGCGGGCGAAGTCCGCACGTGATTGGGCCTTCCGTTGGCCGGTTCGGCGTCCACGGTGATCGTGAAGCTGCCGTCGGAATCCACCTGCATGGTCCGGCCGTTGAGCACGTCGACGGTGCCCATGTGGGCGTCCCACAGCGTGAAGTAGTTCTCGGTCATCCGGTGCTCGCCCACCCGGCCGCGGATCTCGTAGCGCTCGTCACCGGAAATCGGGATCACCCGGTACACGCTGTCGGGATTGTCGATGCCCCAACGCGATCCGGGAATCCGGCGGCCGTCGACGGGGTGCGCCAGCCGGGTGATGCAGCTGACCTTCGGCCGCAGCTTGTCCTGGTTGGACGACCACACCGCCGCCGAGAACATCACCTCGGCGAACGCGTCGTCGAACCGCTCCCGCATCGCGTCCGACGCTTTGGCCCGGCCCAGCCACGTCTCGGCCACCGCGCGGTACGCGGCCTTCACCGTTGGGTGACCGATCAGCTCCAGCGCGGCCAGTTCCTGCTCGTGCTGCGATGCCGTCGCCACGGGGTCGTCAAGCATTCACCGCTCCTTCTTCTCCGAGATACTGTCGAAACCGCTTGGTGTACAGGGCGAACCGTTCATCGACCTGCTCGGGGCGCAGGCCGTAGTTGTCCAGGCCGTACGGCGGGCGGGCCGCCTCGCGGGGACGCGAGGCCAGCCAGCGCCGCATCGAGTCCTCGGCCGCGGCGGTCAGCGGCAGGCCGATGGCCCGATAGACCCGCTCGACCTGCCCGATCGGGTCGGAAACGGCGTCGTCGAACCCGATGTCGGTGACTCCCGGGGCGCCGGGCACACCGGACCAGCTGTCGCGCACCGTCATTGCGCGGTCGTTGGTCCAGCCCATCCGCTGCAACCACTGCTCCCCCACCCGGTGCAGGTCGACGGTGTCGGCGTGCATGGCGTTCAGGGTCGCGTTCAGGCTCGCCCCCGACGCGATCGCGGTGCGCGGATCGCGGTGCATGTGCACGACGTGCAGCCCAGGGAACTGGGCCGCCAGGGTGGCCAGGTAGCCCAGGTGGGCCGGCGACTTGAGCACCCAGCGCCGGGCCGGGTCCCGCCCGCCGGGCAGGATCTGCCGCTTCTGCCACTGCAGGAACCGCAGCATGCGGTGCAGATAGGCATAGGCCGGAGTGAAATCCTGCTCGTCGAGCCACTTCCGGTAAACCGGAAGGTGCGCGCCGGACTCCGGGACGTGCGACAGGAACGCGTCGGCCAGGAAGACGATCTCCTCCTCGGCTTCGCGCGCGTACATCGGATGGATGGCGAACAGTTCCGGGGCCAGCTCGCGCGATTTGGCTTCGCGTGCCTCACTGACGGCGATGCGGGGATCCACCCCGCCGAACCTGTGGTCGAGCCGCGGCGCGACCTCGACGACCTCCCACCCGTAGGCGCAGTGGAAGCGCGGGTCGGCGGCCAGCAGCCGCTGCAGCAGCGTCGTCCCGCTGCGCATCATGCCGACGACCACCACCGGCGCGGCGATCCGCTCGTCGAGGATGTCGGGGTGCCGACGGATCCACTCCTGGGTGCGCAGCCGCATCCGCAGGCTGTGGACGATGCCGGACCGCAGGATGTGGGTTCCGATCGCGTTGAGTTCAGCGCGCGCGTAGTCGTCGAGCAGCACGTTCAGCGGGCGTTCGAATTCCCCCGCGCCCCAATCGGTCAGCGATTCCTTGCGCGCGGCGTCGGCCAGGATGCCGGCGGCGGCGAAGGCGCCCGCGTTGTCCACGCGGGTCAGAACTTCAGGTGATGGCTGACGTCACCGACCTGGTCGACGAACATCGTGCGGGTGTCGAACCACCACGCGCCGTCCAGCCGGTGAAAGGTGTCCTTGTAGTGCCCCGTCACGATCACCTGCAGCGGCAACTCGGGAGTGGCCTGCGTGACGCAGTAATACGACGAGCTGCGGGCGGTGCCCTGCGCCTCGTCGATGTGCAGCTGCACATTGCTGGTGTTGTGCCGGGTCTTGGGCGTGCCGTCGTCGTAGAGGCGGGTGGCCATCTCATACATCCGCCGGACGCCGTCGCTACCGGTGAACACCGTTTCGGGGGGCCCGTTCTCCACCCCGCAGATGCGGCCGTGCGCGAACAGCCCGGCCACCCCGTCCAGGTCGCCGGCGTCCAGCAGTTCGGCGTAGGTGTAGATCAGGTTCGTGATTTCGATCGCGCTCTCACTCATGGAAGATCACCGTGAATCGACTCCGCTCCTTCGCGCCTTTGCCAGGACGATGCTTTTAGGGGCCGTTGGGTCGCAGACAATGATGGCAGAACCGCCGGGGGCTGCGCCCGTTTCCCACTAATGGCATTAGTCTGACCGCCGTGACATTACCTTGGACGCCACGCCGCCTCGGGGACCTGACCGGTCGGCGAATCATCGTGACCGGCGCGACCAACGGAGTCGGGCTCGGCACCACGCGCGCGCTAGCGAAAGCCGGTGCCCACGTGATCCTTGCCGTGCGCAACACCGAACTCGGTAGGCGACGGGCGGCGGAGGTCGGCGGCTCGACGACGGTGGCCAAACTGGATCTCGCCGACCTGTCGTCGGTCCGGGCGTTCCCCGATCTGATCGACGGTGACGTCGACATCCTGATCAACAACGCCGGGACCCTGACCGACCGCCGCACCGATACGGCCGACGGCTTCGAGATGACGCTGGCCACCAACCTGCTCGGGCCGTTCGCCCTGACCAACCTGCTGCTGCCCAGGGTGCGGTCGCAGATCATCAACGTCGGCTCCGACGCACACCGGTCGGCGACGCTGCGGATCGACGACCTGCACCTGCGCCACCATCCGTGGACGAGGCTCGGAGCGTATGGGCAGTCGAAGCTCGCGGTCATGCTGTGGGGGCTCGAGCTGGACCGGCGGCTGCGCGCGGCCGGTTCGCCGGTGGTCGCCCAGCTGACCCATCCGGGCTGGGTGGCCTCCAACCTGTCCCACCTGTCCGACTCTCCGGTGATGGCGTTCGCGCACAAGACCGTCAAGGGCGTGGCCGACCGGCTGGGCAACGACATCGACCAGGGGGCGGCGCCCACGCTGTATTGCATCAGCGAGCCGGTGCCGCCGGGCAGCTACGTGGGCGTCAGCGGCAGGTTCGGGCTGCGCGGCGATCCCGTGCTGGCCGGCCGCTCGCCGCTCGCGTGCGACTACGACACGGCGGCCCGGCTCGTTGCGTTCGCCGAAACCGAGACCGGCACCAGGCTGGCGGTGTAGCGGTGGGCGAGGAACGCGAACTGGCGGACACCGTCGCCGTCATCACCGGCGCCGCACGCGGCCAGGGCCGCAGCCACGCCGTGGCGCTGGCCGAGCGCGGCGCCGACATCATCGCCGTGGACCTCTGCGCGGACATCGCGGGCATTCCCTATCCGCTGGCGAGCAAGTCCGACCTCGACGAGACCGCGCGCCTGGTGCAGGCCACCGGCCGCCGGGTGGCGCCGGTCGTCGCCGACGTCCGCGACC
Organism: Mycobacterium bohemicum DSM 44277; assembly: GCF_001053185.1. Classification (GTDB taxonomy): domain Bacteria; phylum Actinomycetota; class Actinomycetes; order Mycobacteriales; family Mycobacteriaceae; genus Mycobacterium; species Mycobacterium bohemicum. The sequence goes on from NZ_CSTD01000001.1 coordinate 927,146, forward strand.
TGGCGGCCCTGGAAGCCGGGGTGCGGGCCGGAATCGACGCCCTCGGCGAGGTCGACATCGTCATCGCCAACGCCGGCGTGGTGGCGATCGGCGACCCCGAGGTCCGGGCCCAGCCGGTGTTCGACGCGATCGTCGACACCAACCTCAAGGGCGTGTGGCACACGCTCATCGCGACGGTGCCGTCGATCGTCCGCAAGGGCCGGGGCGGCTCGGTCGTCCTGGTCAGCTCGTCTCAGGGGCTGACCGGCAAGGGCGGCGACGGCAGTGCCGCGATGTTCGCCTACGCGGCGTCCAAGCACGGTGTCGTCGGATTGATGCGCTCGGCGGCCAACGCCTATGCCCCGCACAAGATCCGGGTCAACTCCGTGCACCCCAGCGGGGTGTCCACCCCGATGATCCTCAACGACTTCGTCGTGAACCGGATGCTGGAAAACCCGAACCCGGCCGTCTCGCGCAACCTGCTGCCCGACGTGCCGCTGGTGGAGCCGCAGGACGTCACCGAAGCGGTGCTGTGGCTGGTCAGCCCGCGCTCGCGCTATGTGACCGGTGTGACGATCCCCGTCGACGCCGGCCACGTCGTCATGTGAGTCTCACCTGATCTGCAGCCCGCGCCGGCGTACCAACCAGACGGCGGCAACCGTCGCCGCGAGCCATATCCCGACCGCGGTGCCCAGGTGGACGAAGCTCTTGGTGTCGCGCCCGAAGATGGGCCAGATGATTGCGGGTAACTCTTGCCACAGCAGGCGATGGTCGACCCCGGCCATCGGGTCGGCGATGTAGTACAACCCGTACGGCAGCGTGAGGGCAAGCAACCAGCTGCCGATCCTCTGCAAATCGTGACGCTGCCGCCACCTGCGGATCAGCGGTTCGACACTCACCGGGTGCAGCACCGAGATGAGGTTGCCTACGCCCAGCCAGGACACGATCGGCACCGCAACGGTCGGGACCGTGATCGCCAGCCGCCCGGGATTTTCCAGCCACAGCGTCAACGCCATGGCCGTCACCAGGGTGGGCAGCCCGACGATCACGAGCAGAGCCATGTTCTTGATCAGCAGGATTCGCCAGAACGGCACCCCGTTGGCCAGGGCCTGCCGGACGCGGTAGTGATCGACGCCCAGCAAGTTGGTGGTGGTGACGTCGGCGAGGACCCACGACGAGAAGTAGGCGCCCACCAGCACGGCCCAGTCATGGTGGCGATGGCTGCCGAAGGAGAGCGGCTGCACGAGCAACCACCCCACCGCCAGCACGAGATTGGCGACCACACCCATCAACCAGGTGTGCGGCGGGGTGAAGGCCCAGCGAATCTCGCCGCCCAACGCCGGCCACAGGCTTCGCTCGAAGCTCTTGGCGGCGCGTTTGGCGGCGGCGGGGCGCGGCGCCGAGGCACGCACCGCGGCAAACAAAGTGGCCCGCACACGCGCGGCCATCGGCGTCTGAAGCTGCACGACGCTTTTCACAAGAAGCACAGCCCTTCACCACAGTCACTCCGGGTGCGACCATACCCGGATCGGGCGCCGGCGTCGTGGACCGCCCGAATGACCCGCCGGCGGTCGCCCGGGCGACCTGATAGAACGTGTTACAGTCGGCCGACTGTGCGGGGGCACGGAAAGGACGTTGAGGAGGCCCCACATGAGTTGTGTCGGCGCCGATTTCGTTTGCCCGGGCCCGGCCGAACGGCTCGGGGCTCCGTTGCGATGAGCACGACGATGACCAAGTCGCGGTCGCTGGCACTCGTGGCTCTCGCGTACGTCATCGCGGTCGCCGTGGGCGCCTGCTGGCTGGCCTGGGGCCCGACGACCGGCAAGCTCTGGTTGGACACCCTGGTGGCGGACGAGCTGGCGACCCTGGTGGTGTTCGCCTTCAGCCGGGCGTACGGCAACTCGAGCTTTTACGACGCCTACTGGAGCGTGATCCCACCTCTGCTGACGTTCTACTGGTGGGGCCAGGCCGGGTCGTCGCACCTGCGCAACTGGCTGGTCGCGGCGCTGGTGCTGGTCTGGTCCGTCCGCCTGACCGCCAATTGGGTGTACGGATTTCCGGGCCTGCACCACGAAGACTGGCGCTACACGACGATGCGGGAGCGGACCGGCCGCGGGGAGTTCGCGGTCGACCTGGTCGCCATCCACCTCATCCCGACCCTGCAGGTCTTCGTCGGCATGCTTCCGGTCTACGTGTGCGTTACCCGCGGCGGCGGGGACATCGGGTGGCTGACCGCGGCCGCGTTCGTCGTCGGCTTGGCGGCGGTGGCCTTCGAGTCGGTCGCCGACCTGCAGTTGCACCGGTTCGTCCGGCACCGGCAGCCCGGGCAGGTGATGGACCGCGGGCTGTGGCGCTGGTCGCGTCATCCGAACTACTTCGGGGAGTTCGGATTCTGGTTAGCCCTCGCGCTGTTCGGCGTGGCCGCGTCGCCCGCGGACGCCTGGTGGCTGTTTGCCGGTGCGCTGGCGATGCTGGCCATGTTCCTGGGCGTGAGCATCCCGATGATGGAGAAGCGCAGCCTGGAGCGCCGACCCGATTATCAGCGCGTCATCGACCGCGTCTCGCGTTTCGTGCCGCCCCCGCCACACCGGGCCGCCGCATGACCCGCAAGCGCGTGGTGATCGCCGGGCTGGGAGACGTGGGCGTCCTGACGGCGATCCGGCTGTCGCGGCACGCCGACGTGGTCGGCATCTCCGCCAAACCGGCGCTGGTGAGCGGCCAGGAGCTCGGCGTGCGGCTGTCCCGTCCGCACGACTGGGCCCGCGATTACTGGATTCCGTTCGACAGGTTCCGGCGCCTGGACGGCGTGCGCACGGTTCAGGCGCAGCTCACGGGGGTGGACCTCATCGGCCGATCGGTGTGCTGCCGGGACGAAGACGGCCGGATCATCACCGAGGACTTCGACGCGCTGATCATCGCGACCGGAGTCAGCAACGGCTTCTGGCGGCGGCCGACGCTGCAGTCGGCCGCCGAGATCGGCGCGGAACTCCGGGCGGCGCACGAGCGGCTGGCCGCCTCCGGGTCGGTCATCGTCATCGGCGGCGGCGCGGCATCGGTCAGCAGCGCACTGAACCTGGCGACGACGTGGCCGGACAAGCGGATTGACCTGTACTTCCCCGGCGAACGTGCGCTCGGCGAGTATCACCCCCGGATCTGGAACCGGATCCGCGACCGGCTTACCGATCGGGGCGTCGGCATCCACCCGGGTCACCGTGCGGTGGTGCCCGGCGCGTTCCTCTGTGACGAGGTCACCACCGAACCGGTCAGCTGGAGCACCGGTCAGCCTCCCGCGTCCGCCGACGCCGTGCTCTGGGCGATCGGGCTGGTGCGGCCCAACACCGACTGGCTGCCCCGGGAGCTACTCGACGACCGCGGCTTCGTCTGTGTGACACCGGAGTTGCGCGTGCCCGGGCACCGCGGTGTCTTCGCCGTCGGCGACGTCGCCGCAACCGACCCCCTGCGCAGCTCCGCCCGCAACCGCGGGGATTCGTTGGTCGCCAATAACGTCCGCGCCGACTTCGCCGGCCGCCCGATGCGCTCGTACAAGGCGCCGGCGCGCCGGTGGGGCTCCCTCCTTGGAGTCCAGCCCGACGGGCTCGAAGTCTTCTTTCCCTCCGGCCATTCGTTTCGTTTCCCGCGCTGGTCGGTCGAACGGGTGGTCATGCCCTGGATCGTCCGGTGGGGCATGTATCGCGGAGTGCGAGCCAACGATCCTCTCGGCTACGCCCTGCGAGGCTAAGCCGTATCAGCACTGTCGCGATGTGCCACTCAGCGTGGAACCCACCTTGCTCGGCCAATGACCGCTCGCGGATACCTTCGATGCACGCACGCGGGCATAATCCAGAAGGGTGTGAGGCGCTGGTGGCATCCCCAGGCAGCTGCTGTGGCCCATGCCATCGGCGAGGAAGGAAATCGCGATGACCGCGGCCGTGGACCCATCGGTGCCGCCGAGCGGTACGGGCTGCGCCGAGTGTGATGCCGTCGGCGGCTGGTGGGTGCACTTGCGGCGGTGTGCTGCCTGCGGCCACATCGGTTGCTGCGATGATTCGCTCGCCAGGCATGCCACAGAGCATTGGCGGCAGAGCGGTCACCCGATAATCCGATCGTTCGAGCCGGGCGAGGATTGGTTCTGGGACTACGAATCCAATGACTACTACGAGGGTCCCGCTCTCGCCCCACCGGAATGCCGCCCGGCGGACCAGACGGCCCCCGGCCCCCGTGGACGCGTGCCACACAACTGGGTCGCGTTGCTCCGCCAGCGAGACGGCTCGTGAGATCGTGAGTCGGCCGCTGCGCTGCTTCCTTGCGTGCCCAGCCCCCGCCGCAACTAGCCATCAGCGAGGTTCGGTAAACCGCCGGGGCACAACAGCTTTGCGTAGGCCGGCGCCCGCGGTGCGTGGTCGGGCGAGCGAATCATTCCGGTTTGTTGCGGCAACGGAGCGCGTCGGTCGGCTTCGTCATTGCGCCCCGGCCGGGCCGATGGCCTGACGAATGTCGGTTCAGTGGTGAGTCAGGGTCAACAGCGTGCCGACGCCGGGCAACAGCCAGCCTGGGCGCCGTTGCACAGCCGCGTGTACCGCGCCCTGTTCATCGCGCAGTTGGCCTCCAATATCGGCACGTGGATGCAAACGGTAGCGGCCCAATGGTTTTTGGTGGAGAAGCACAGCAGCGACGTCATGGTCGCCCTGGTTCAGACGGCGACTCTTGGACCGACGCTGATTTTGGCTTTATTCGCCGGCGTGCTCGCCGATCTGTTTGACCGACGGCGGTTGCTGATTGTTCTTCAGTCATATGCGGTGCTGGTGGCGCTGGCTCTGGCCGTGCTGACATACCTCGGCCGGCTCACTCCGACCTCGCTGTTGTGGTTTACCGTGGCCATCGGTTGCTCGGCTGCGCTGACGGGTCCGGCCTGGCAGGCGATCCAGCCCGAGGTCGTCCCGCGTGAGCAGATACCGGCTGCCTCGACTCTGGGCAGCGTCGCGGGGAATGCCGCCCGAGCAATCGGGCCGGCAATCGGCGGTGTTGTGGTCGCATTATCCGGACCGGCGGCGGCGTTCGCGCTCAATGCAGTGTCGTTTGCCGGAGTCATTTTTGCCCTGGTTTCCTGGAAACGACCCAAGCAATTCGCGGCGATCGAGAGAGAGCCATTCGGCCACGCCATCCTCACGGGACTGCTCTACGTCAATAACAGTCCCATCTTCCGCCGGATCCTCTTGCGCGCAGTCCTTTTCCTGTTTCCGGCGTCGGCGGTGCTGGCGCTGCTGCCGGTGGCCGCCGCCCACCGCTGGCACCTGGGGGCCAGCGGCTATGGTGTCGCGCTGGCGGCTATCGGTTTTGGTGCCGTCCTCTCCGTCGTGTTTGCCGCAACGTTGCACCAGAGGATGTCCGACAACGTGTTGCTCACGGGGTCTGCCGCTGTGTACGGTTTTGCGCCGCTGGCGATGGCCTGGCTGCCATTCGCCGCGGCGATGCCTATCTTGGTGTTGTCGGGGATGTCGTGGCTGATCACGTTGACGACGTTGAACGCCGCGGCGCAACTCTCGTTGCCGCGGTGGGTGCGTGCCCGCGGGTTGTCGGCCTACCTGCTGGCCGCGACGGGAGCTCAGGCAATCGGCTCCTACGTGTGGGGTGCCATCGCGACGCGGGCGGGTCTCGACGTCGCGTTGCTTGGCTCCGCGGTGATGCTGGGGGCCGTTGCGCTCAGCGTCGCCGTCCTTCCGCTGCGGCCGTGCACCGGGTTGCTGAGCGTCGACATTTCCACGGCCTGGCCGTCACCGACGCTTGTGTTCGAACCGTGCCCCGACGATGGCCCGGTGCTGGTAACCGTCCGCTACCAAGTTCCAGCCGAGAACCTCCATGACTTCATCGAGGCGATGACGGCGGTGAGGCAGTCACGGCTGCGAACGGGTGGACACAGTTGGCGGCTGTATCACAGTGCCGGACAACCGGATACATTTCTCGAGAGATTCACCGTGGGGTCCTGGACCGAATTTGAGCGTCAGCGCACCGAGCGCTGGTTGGAATACGACACTGAGGGCGTCAAACGGGCGATTGGCTTCACCGTCGACCACGAGCGAATGTATGAGTACTTCCTCGCTCTGCGCCTACGCCGATAGGCACCGCAACACTCATTCGACGTCGTCCGACTCACTGGTCTTGCACAACCCACTTTGACCGGACCGATTTGGTCATCCAGTCCTGATTCAGCTTCCCGCATTTGAGGTTTCGTGGTAACCCTGATTCTCATCAGCTGCTGTTGATCAGCACCATCAGCCCGTAGTCCATGTGGATCTGCTGATGGCAGTGCAGCAGCGACAATCCGGGCTGGTCGGCCACGAAGTCGACCTCCATGCTCTGGTAGCCGCCGAGCATCGCGACGTCTTTGCGCACGCCGGCGGTCGGGGTGCCGGCGATGCGGGTGATCTCAAATGTGTGCCGGTGCAGATGCATCGGGTGCAGGTCGTCGGTGGCGTTGCGGAAGCGCAGCCGGTAGCGCCCGTCGCGGTGAAGATGCAGGACCGGCTGGTTGGTGCTCATGGAGTACGCGGTGCCGTTGATCGTCCAGACGTTGAAGCCGTTGTCGGCGGCGTTGCGCTTCTCGATGAGCATCTCAAGGGTCTGCTCCGACGGGGGCGGGGGTGCGGGGTTGGGCGGCGCGAACAGTCGGTAGTCCCACGTGAACGGCGGGGGGGCCGCCCTTGGGGGGCCCCCGCCGCTCCCGGCGTATTCCACCACGATGCCCATGCCGTGGCCGCGGTCATCGTCGCTGAGGTCACCGAGCACCCATACCCCCGGATTGCTCATCGTGACGAGCGCCGAGATGCGTTCACCCGCGCCGAGCCACAGCACCGGGACCGGTGCCGGGCGGGGAACAGGGTTGCCGTCCAGGGCGACCACGTCGAATGTGTGTCCGGGCAGGGCCAGGCTCCGGGTTTCGGTGGCGCTGCCGTTGAGCACGTGCAGCAGCACCCGCTGGCCGGTTCGCACGCGGATGGGCTCGCCGTGGCCGAGCATCCGGCCGTTGACGGCGAACGCGCCGTAGCTGACCTCGTTGCCGTGCGGGTCGCCCCGCGCCAGGGAGGCGGCCATCGACGCCTCGCCTTTTTGTTTCAGGTCGGGGTCCTGCTCGCCGGCCAGGAAGTCGCTGGCCATGTCGCCGCCCCGGGTGAAGCTCGGCTCGAACTCCTTGAGGGTCAAAAAGATCTCTTGGTCGTAGGCACCGGTATCCGCTTTCGGTTCGATGTAAACCGGGCCGACCAGCCCGCTGTATGCACCGCGCGCCAGGTCGGCCCGTGGGACCACGTGGGTGTGATAGAAGCGGAAGCCGGCCGGGCCGGGGACGAAGCTGATGCGCCGCATGCCGCGCGCGGGGATGTACGGCGTCCCCTCCTCGGCCGCGCCGTCGACGTCGGTGCCCACGTGCTGGCCATGCCAGTGCAGCTGCTCGGGAAAGTCGGTGTCGTTGAAGATGTCCACCCACGTTCTCCGGCCTTCGGTGAACCGCAACAGCGGGCCCGGGAACTGGCCGTTGTAGGTCAGGGTCGACACGATGCGACCGGGCGCCAATTCGACGGACCCGGTCCCGATCCTCAGCGTGTAGTCGGCCTTGCCGCCGGGCGCGGGCCTCGAACATGCCGCGCCGCCCGTCAGGGCGATCAGGCCCCTGAGGAAGTCGCGGCGGTCGATCGCCACGGTCATCGCTTCTCGCGGTCTACGCCGAGAACGGGCAGCAGGTAGTCGATTCGGTCGTTGAGTTCGATTGCCACGCGCCGGAATTCGGGGTAGCTTCCGGTCGCCGACGGATCGGGCAGGCTCCAGTGCATCGTCGGGTCCACGCCGTGGTCGCCGGCGTACTCGCGCACCTTGTCGCACAGGGTGATCACGTGGTCGAACCGTCGGCGGGCGACCGCGGCCACGGCTCGCGGGCGGCGGTCGCCGAGGTCGATCCCGTACATCTCGCGCATGACCCGTACCGCGCTGCGGTGGATGTGCGGCTTGGGATGGCTGCCCGCGCTCGACGCGCGGATGCGGCCGCGGGCCTTGAGCTTCAGCAGCGCCTCGGCCATCGGCGAGCGCGCGCTGTTTCCGGTGCACAAGAACAACACCGCGCGTGCGGCGGGATTGGCGACGCGGGCCGGCGCGAGCGCCGGATGCAGTGCGGTCGCGGCCTCGGTGAAACCGGCCGCGCATGCGCGCAGGTTCAGGTGGTAGTAGCTGTCACGCCCGTCGAAAGTGCTGCGGCGCGCACCGACCAACCCGGCCGACCGCAACAGGCGTAGGTGATAGGAGACAAGGCTCTGCGTTTCGCCTGCGGCAGCGGCCAATTCGCGCACGCGGCGGTCGCCCGAGGCGAGCTCGGTGAGCAGCACCCAACGCAGCGGGTGCGACGCCATCTGTATGAGCGGGGGGACCACCGCCCGATCGGTCGGCACGATCCGACAATACATCAAATGCATTTGATAGGTTGGCGGCGCGGAATGCCTTCTCAGTTGCGTTCTGCACCCGGCGATCTGAGGAGACGCGGTGTCCGGCGATGGTGAGCTTCGGCGCAGCCTGGGCGTGTTCGACGCGGTGGTCATCGGGCTGGGTTCCATGCTGGGCGCCGGGATTTTCGCCGCCCTCGGCCCCGCCGCGCGCGCCGCCGGGACCGGGCTGCTGCTGGGCCTGGCGGTGGCCGCCGCGGTGGCCTACTGCAACGCCACCTCCTCGGCGCGGCTGGCGGCCCTCTACCCCACCTCCGGTGGCACATATGTGTACGGCCGGAAACGGCTGGGCGAGTTCTGGGGATATCTGGCGGGGTGGGGCTTCGTCGTCGGCAAGACGGCGTCGTGCGCCGCGATGGCGTTGACGTTCGGCGCCTATACGATTCCCGCGCATGCCCGCCCGGCGGCGGTCGCCGCGGTGGTGGCGCTGACCGCGGTGAACTACGCCGGGGTGCGCAAGTCGGCCTGGCTGACGAGGGCCATCGTCGCTTGTGTCCTTGTGGTGCTCGCCGCGGTGGTCGTCGCCGTCTTCGGCTCGGCCGCACCACCCGCCGGACTGCACCTGACGGGCTTCACCGCGGGGGGCGTGATCCAGGCCGCGGGCCTGTTGTTCTTTGCCTTCGCCGGATACGCCCGCATCGCCACTCTGGGAGAGGAGGTGCGCGATCCGCGACGCACCATCCCCCGGGCGATCCCGCTGGCGCTCGGTATCGCCCTGGCCGTCTACGCGCTGGTGGCCGTCGCCGCGCTCACCGCGCTGGGACCGCAGCGCCTGGCCGGGGCCACCGCGCCGCTGACCGAGGCGGTGCGGGCGTCCGGGGCGGCGTGGCTGGTTCCGGTGGTGCGGGTCGGCGCGGCGGTGGCGGCGCTGGGTTCGTTGCTGGCGCTGATCCTGGGGGTCTCGCGGACCACCCTCGCCATGGCCAGGGATCGTCACCTGCCGCACCCGTTGACCGCCGTGCACCCACGCGTTCAGGTCCCGCACCGCGCCGAGCTCGTCATCGGCGTCGCGGTCACCGTGCTGGCCGCCACCGTCGACCTTCGCGGAGCGATCGGCTTCTCCTCCTTCGCGGTGCTGATCTATTACGCGGTCGCCAACGCGTCGGCCGCCACGCTCACGAGGGACGAGGGTCGTCCGCATCTGGCGATTCCGTGGATCGGACTGATCGGGTGCGTGGTGCTGGCGCTCGGCATGCCCCTGTCGTCGGTCCTGTCCGGGCTGACAGTGCTGGGCGTCGGCGCCGCCGCCTACGCCGTGCGGCGAGCGGTTGGCCGGCGCCGCTGAGGGCGGCGTTTTTAACCACGCCCGCCCGCAGCTGCAACACTGGGTTGATGGCCGGTCCCGGGGTGGAACCTTTCGAGAAGATCGTCGCGCTGCTGAACTATCCGATGTTCGTGGTGACCACGCGATCCGGCGGCCCCGATGCCATGCGGGCCGGTTGCCTGGTGGGCTTCGCGAGCCAGACCAGCATCCACCCGCCCCGCTTCCTGATCGGGCTGTCCCGGCGCAATCACACGTTCCGGGTGGCCGGGGACGCCACCCATCTGGCTGTGCACGTGTTCGACCGCGATCACCTCGACGTCGTGGAGCTGTTCGGCAGCCAGACCGGCGACAAGGTCGACAAGTTCGAGCGCTGCGCGTGGCACAGCGGCCCGGAGCACATGCCCATCCTCGACGACGCGGCGGCCTGGTTCGTCGGGTCGATCGTCGACCGATTCGGGCTCGGCGATCACGTCGGGCACCTGCTGGCCCCGGTCGACGGAAAGGCCCCGGAGGAGCTGGAGGAGTGGGTGTCCTTCGGCGACGTGCACCACCTGCAGCCGGGCCACGAGGCCTAAGCGGTGCCGCCTCCGCGGGTGGGCGCCGTGGCCGACGTCGCCGAGCTCGTGTCGTTCTACGCCGACGCCCCGGACGGCGTGCGGGTCAACATGATCTTCAGCGCCGACGGCGCCGCAGCGTTCGGCGGAAGGGCAGGTCCGCTGTCCTGCCCCGCCGATCAGGAGTTGCTGAGGATTCTTCGCGGTTTCGCCGACGTGGTCGTGGTGGGCGCCGGCACCGCGCGCGCCGAGAACTATGGGCCGGTGCGGCTCACCGATGCCCAGCGCGCCCGCCGCAACGACGAGGGGCGGACCGCCCCGCCGCCGGTCGCGGTGGTGAGCCGCACCGGTGACCTCCCGGCGCGGCTGTTCAGCGACCCCGACCAGCCACCGATCCTGCTGACCTGCGCCCGGGCCGCCGCGCGACGCGAGATCGACCCCTCCCACCGGCTGCGGGTGATCGTGGCCGGCGAAATCTCCGTCGACGTGGCGCACGCGGTCGGGTCGCTGCGGGCCGAGGGCATGCACCGCATCCTGTGCGAGGGCGGACCGACCCTGCTCGACGAGCTGGTCGACGCCGACGCCGTCGCCGAGGTCTGCGTGACGCTCGCCCCCAAGCTCGCGGGCAGCCAGCCCGTGGGGCACAGGGCACCGTCCCGGCTGCCCGTCCCGCACACGATGCGGCTCGCGCATACGTTGGTTCACGACGACTACGTGTTCCTGCGCTATTGCCGCTGAGCCGGCACCGGCCGCGGTGGCTTCCGTCGGCATGCAGCGCGACGCGCTGCTTCCTACAATGAGAGTTTGGGGAACGCCTTCATCGATTGGCCCGGGCGGCATCATCGCCAGCGTGCCGCCGCGGACTTCTCGCGGGCACACACAGGAGGACCATCGGCCACGTGAGCGATCCAACCGACGAGGACGAATACCGCAACCTGGCCGTGAACCGGCTGCGCCCCAACGAGGTTCAGTGGGCGCTGAACCACGATGCCGTCCATGGGATCGGCTACGCGTTCCGGAACCCCGTCGCCGTCGCCGAATCCCTCGACGATCCGCACGACGACCGCAAGACGTACCTCATCCGGGTCAAGCGCACTGACCTTGCCTACGCGCTGGAAAAGATCAACGACTGGATCGCCAAGAACCCCGGCCCGGCCGGGATGCAGGCGTACGGCTTCGTCCGGGCGCTCTCGAGGGAGGGGCTCGGCGAACGCCGAACCGGTGACGAGGAACGCCGCTGATCGGGGGCACGTCGGTGTAGCCGGCTTTCACGATTCACCGTGCCCAGCGGTCGGCCCTAGCACTAGCCTTATCCCGGAAGTGCCGCCGCGTTCTGGTGAGGAGTCGGGCGATGAGTGACGCGACCGCTGGGTCGCGGGAGGGCTCGCAGTTCGGGCCCTACCTGCTGCGGCGGTTGGTGGGGCGCGGCGGCATGGGCGACGTCTATGAGGCCGAGGACACGGTGCGAGACAGGATCGTGGCGCTCAAGCTGATGTCCCAGACGTTGTCCAACGACCCGGTGTTCCGCTCGCGGATGCAGCGCGAAGCCCGCACCGCGGGGCGGCTGCAGGAACCGCACGTCGTCCCGATTCACGACTACGGCGAGATCGACGGCCAGCTCTACGTGGACATGCGCCTGATCGACGGCAAGGACCTGGGCACCATCCTGAAGCGCTACGGCCCGCTGTCGCCGCCGCGGGCGGTGGCGATCATCCGCCAGATCGGCTCGGCGCTGGACGCGGCCCACGCCGCCGGGGTGCTGCACCGCGACGTCAAGCCCGAGAACATCCTGGTGAGCAGGGACGATTTCGCCTATCTGGTCGACTTCGGCATCGCCAGCGCCACCTCGGACGAGAAGCTGACGCAATTCGGCACCACCGTGGGCACCGTCAAGTACATGGCCCCCGAGCGGTTCAGCGACGCCGGCGTGACCCCCCGCGCCGACATCTACGCCCTGGCCTGCGTGCTCTACGAGTGCCTGACCGGCTCGCCGCCCTACGCCGGAGACCAGCTCAGTGTGATGGGCGCGCACCTCAACCAGCCGCCCCCGCGGCCCAGCGCGGCGCGGCCCACTATTTCGGCGGCACTCGATCCGGTGATCGCGAAGGGGATGGCGAAGAACCCCGCCGACCGCTACGCCACCTGCGGTGACCTGTCGGCGGCGGCTTACGCCGCGCTCGAGACGCCCGATCGGGACCGCGCGACCGACATCCTGGAGCGCAGCCAGGTGGCGAGCCCGCCCGCGCTGGCGACGTACAACGCCCCGGGCGCGCCGTCTGGCAACCGCCGCAGTGGTGGCCGTGGTCGGACTGGTCCTCGTCGTGGTGCACCCGTGGCGATCGGACCGCGAAGCCCCGCCCGCGGCGCCGCAGCCGGCACCGGACGCGGTCGCGCTCCGGGTCCTCGACGACGGCGTCTACATCGGCAGCTCGGCCGCCGCCACGACGATCGACATCTTCAACGAACCCATCTGCCCGCCGTGCGGCAGTTTCATCAGGTCGAATTTCAACGACATCGACACCGCGGTCAACAACAAGAAGCTCGCCGTGCGCTATCACCTGCTGAATTTCCTGGACGAGAAATCGCACAGCAAGACCTATTCGACCCGCGCGGTGGCGGCCAGTTATTGCGTTGCGGCGCAGAATGATCCGACGGTATACAGCAGCTTCTACTCCGGGCTGTTCGCCAGCACCTTCCAGCCCCAGGAGGATGCGGCCGAGGATCGCGCCGACGGTGAGCTCGCCGAGCTCGCCAGGACCGTCGGCGCCGAGGCTTCCGTGCTGACCTGCATCAAGTCCGGCGACGACGTCGGCACCGCGAAGGCCAAGGCCGCCAACGGATACACGACGCTGTCCGGGCTCAACGCCAATGCCACGCCGTACGTGTGGGACGGGACGTCGTCGGTGAACTACCAGGACGCCACGTGGCTCACCAAGCTGATCGGGTAGCGCTCCCCCGGCGCCGAGATTGCCGCTGCGGCCGTGCCAGGCCACCGAGCACAGCCCTCACGGCAATCTCGACGCCCGGGTCCTACAGGATGTAGAGCATCTCCTGGTAGGTCGGCAGCGGCCAGAGGTCGTCGGCCACAACGCCTTCCAGCGCGTCGGCGGCGCTGCGCACCGCGTCCATCGCCGGCAGCAGCGCCTGCTGGGCGTGCTTGGCCTCCTCGAGCGCGGACTGCGCCGAGTGATCCGACAACGCGGACTTCAGCGTCGCCAACGCGGCGGTGAGGTCGGTCAGCGGAGCCGAAACCGCTTCCAGCGCAGCCAGGTTGGGCTCCACGCCGGCGGCCTTCAGGGTGGCCACGTTCTGGGCGAGCTCGGTCTGGTAGCGCAGGGCGGCCGGCAGCACCACCGTAGTCCCGATCTCCAGCGTGAGCTTCGCCTCGACGGCGATGGTGAGGACGTACTGCTCCAGCCTGACCTCGTAGCGGCTGTGCAGCTCGCGTTCGGTGAAAACTCCGTATTTCTCGAAGAGTTCCACCGCTTCCGGCTTCACCAGCTCCGGGATGGCGTCCAGCGTGGTCTTGAGGTTCGGCAGGCCTCGCTCGGCGGCCTCGATCTGCCACTTCTCCGAGTACCCGTCGCCGTTGTACACCACGTCACCGTGCTCGGTGATGATATCGGTGAGCAGCTTTTGCACCGCCGTGTCGAAGTCTTCGCCGTTCTCGACGGCGCCCTCCAAGATGGTGGCCATGTGGTCGAGGGAGTCGGCCATGATCGTGTTGAGGACGATCAACGGCACGGCGACGGTCTGCCCGGATCCCGGCGCCCGGAACTCGAACCGGTTGCCGGTGAACGCGAACGGGCTGGTGCGGTTGCGATCACCCGGGTCGGTCGGCAACGGCGGCAGCGTGTCGACGCCGATGATCATGGTGCCCTTGCCCTTTGACGAGGTCGCCGCGCCCTTGGCGATCTGCTCGAAGACGTCGGCGAGCTGTTCGCCGAGGAAGATCGAGATGATCGCCGGGGGCGCCTCGTTGGCGCCCAGCCGGTGGTCGTTGGTGGCCGACGCCACCGAGACGCGCAACAGGCCGGCGAACTTGTGCACGGCACGGATCACCGCGGCGCAGAACACCAGGAACTGGGCGTTCTCGTGCGGTGTGTCCCCCGGGACCAGGAGCGAGCCCAGCTCGGAATTGCCCATCGAGAAGTTCACGTGCTTGCCCGACCCGTTGACGCCGGCGAACGGCTTCTCGTGGAACAGGCATTCCATGCCGTGCTTCTTGGCGATCGTCTTGAAGACCGTCATCAGCAACTGCTGGTGGTCGGAGGCGATGTTGGCGCGCTCGAACATCGGCGCAATCTCGAACTGACCGGGGGCCACCTCGTTGTGCCGGGTCTTGGCGGGAATGCCGAGCTTGAACAGCTCCCGCTCGGTGTCCATCATGAAGCCGAGCACGCGCTCGGGAACCGCGCCGAAGTAGTGGTCGTCGAATTCCTGACCCTTCGGCGGCTTGGCGCCGAACAACGTGCGGCCGGCATTGACCAGGTCGGGCCGCGCCAGGAAAAAGTGCCGGTCGACCAGGAAGTACTCCTGCTCGGGGCCGCAGAACGAGACGACCTTGTTGAGGTCCTGGTGACCGAAAAGCTTCAGGATGCGCTCGGCGTGCACACCCATGGCCTGCTGGCTGCGCAACAGCGGCGTCTTGTAGTCCAGCGCCTCACCCGTCATGGAGACGAAAACGGTGGGGATGCACAGGGTGTTGCCGTTCGGGTTTTCCAGGACGTAGGCCGGGCTGGTGACGTCCCAGCCGGTGTACCCGCGCGCCTCGAAGGTGCTGCGCAGGCCGCCCGACGGAAAGCTGGACGCGTCGGGCTCGCCCTGGATGAGCGTCTTGCCGGCGAACTCGGCGAGCGTCTGGCCGTCGGAGACGGGTTCGAGGAAGCTGTCGTGCTTTTCGGCGGTCAGCCCGGTCATCGGGTAGAACACGTGGGCGTAGTGGGTGGCACCCTTCTCCAGCGCCCAGTCCTTCATGGCCGCCGCGACGGAGTCCGCCACGGCGGGGTCGAGCTTGGTCCCCTTCTCGATGGTCGCCACGACCGACTTGAACACCGCCTTGGGCAGCCGCGACTGCATCTCGGCCTTCGTGAAGACGTTGGAGCCGAAGATCTCCCCCGGCTCTTCGCCGGGCACGAAGCTGATGGCCGGTGGGATGTATGCCTCGACGTTGTTGATCGCCTGGAGGCGGACAGCATTGCCGCTCAATTGAGTTCCTATCGCTGAGGGGTGCGCGAAGTCATCCCTCCGAGAGGAAGGACCGACTCACCGTAGGAAGCTTCGATGGCGAACTTGTTACGCCGGTGTCACGGCTGATGCCACGTTGGTTGCGAACGTGCGACGGACCGGCTGGTGTCTTCCCCGGTCGTCGATGCCAACGGTGCGGGCCGGCGCAGACGCGACCGTCGCACCCGCGAGCTGCCGCCCCGCCCCCTCGCCGGGAAGGGCCACCACGCACGGTTCGGCGCAGCGCCCTGTAGGCGGACAATGCGCAGTGCGCCCGCGATCAGCACCGTCGCCAACGGCAGTTCCCCCAATGCGGCGGTGAGCGCCGAAATGACAAAATCGCTGCGCCTGGCGGTCAACACATCGAACCAGGCGTCGCAGACGAGCAGAATCCCCGTGGCGAACGCGAACAGCGTCAGCAAGTGATGCTGGGTGAAGCCGAACACCGCGGTGGCGATCATGAACGCCAGCAGCAGGACGTCGAAGCCAACCCAGGTCAGCTGCCAATGCTGGGCGCTGTAGCTGTGCGGCAGGGTGAGACCCAGGTAAACGGTCCACGGGATCAACGCAAGCCCGGCGCAGAGCGCCAACCACTCGCGGATCCTGCGGATCCTGATGACCCGGCGTGAGCGCATCACTGGTAGGCCTCCCGCGCACCGGCTGCCGGCAGCGGTCGCGCCATGGCCGCAATGGTAGCCGGGCGCGAGCCGGCCGCGGGAGAATCGGATCATTCTCCGTGCTGGGCGTCGGCGACCGTCAGCGGCATCGCCAGCTCCTCCAAAGGCCGGCGTTCGGCCGCCACGCCGAGCCACAGTTCCACCAGGCCGGCAACGGCCATCACCGCGGCCCCGATCAGGAATGACCAGACCACCTGGCCGCGCTCGCCCGAGCTGATCAGCTGGCCGAACAGCAGCGGACCGGTGATGCCGCCGATCGCCGTGCCGATCGCGTAGAAGAACGCGATCGCCAGGGCCCGGGTCTCCATGGGAAAGATCTCGCTGACCGTCAGGTACGCGGCGCTCGCGCCCGCCGACGCCAGGAAGAACGTCACCGCGAGCACGCCGATGAAGGCCCAGACACCGCCGGCCTGGGTCACGAACACGACCGCCAGCACGACCGCGACGGCGCCCGAGCCGATATAGGACAGCGTGATCATCGGTTTGCGCCCGACCGAGTCGAAGAAGTGTCCGAGCGCGAGCGGGCCGACGAAGTTGCTGAGCGCCCACAGGATGAAGAACAGCGGCACCTTGCCCGATGGAACGCCGTAGAAACCGCTCAGCAGCGTGCCCAGGTTGAACGTCACACCGTTGTAGAGAAACGCCTGGCCGATGAACAGTGCCAGGCCGAGCACCGCGCGCCGCGGGTACAGCGTGAACGCCACTTTGGCGATCTCCAGGAACGAAATCGTCTGGCGCTGGCGGATCGTCAGCTTGCGCCCCTGCGGCTCGGGCAGCTTCTCGCCGGTTTGCCGCTCCACGTCCTGCTCTATCTCGCCGACGATGCGTTCGGCTTCCTCGTTGCGCCCGTGGATGAACAGCCAGCGCGGGCTTTCCGGCACGTTGCGCCGCACCAGCAGGACGAAGATGCCGAAGACGGCGCCGATGCCGAAGGCCAGCCGCCAGCCGATGTTGATCGGGAAGTGCGAGGTGTCGAGCAGCACCAGCGCACCGGCCGCGCCGGCCGCCGACCCCAGCCAGTACGTGCCGTTGATCACCAGGTCGACGCGACCGCGCACCCGTGCGGGGATCAACTCGTCGATCGCCGAATTGATCGCGGCGTACTCACCCCCGATTCCCGAGCCGGTGAAGAATCGCGCGATGAAGAAGTACCAGGGCGCAAACGCGAACGCGGTAGCCACCGTGGCGACCAGGTACACCGCCAGGGTGAGCATGAACAGGTTGCGCCGCCCGAACCGGTCGGTCAGGTGGCCGAAGAACAACGCGCCCAGGCACGCTCCGGCGATGTAGAACGCGGCCGCGACGCCGATCTGGGCGGGGTTGAGGTCGATGCCGCTGCCCTTTTCGGTCAGGCGCGACGACACATTGCCGACCATGGTGACCTCGAGCCCGTCCAGGATCCAGACCCCGCCGAGCCCGATGACGACGCGCCAGTGGAACTTCGCCCACGGCAGCCGGTCCAGCCGGGCCGGCACGTGCGTGGTGATGGTTGCGGTCTGTGCTCCGGCGCTCATGCGCCGCCGTCGCCGCGCGCGTCGGGCCGTGACTCCTCGGGAGTCCAGGCCGGCGGGTGGCCGGGCTGGCCGGGGAACAGGAAGTCGATGAAGGCCGCCGCGGTCGGCTGCGGCTCGTGGTTGGCCAACCCCGGTCGCTCGTTGGCTTCGATGAAGGCGTATTCGGTGCCGGTGACGTCGGGCACCAGCAGGTCGATGCCCGTCACCGGGATGCCGATGGCCTCGGCCGCCGCGACCGCGACCCGGCACAATTCGGCGTTCACCTGGGCGGTGACGTCGTGGATGGTGCCGCCCTGGTGCAGGTTCGCGGTCCGCCGGACGCACAGCCGCGTGCCCTGCGGCAGGACGTCGTCGAGCTGCCAGCCCGCCTCGGCGACCGTCGCCTCGGTGACGGCGTCGAGCGGGATGCGCGATTCGCCGCCGGTGGCCGCGGAACGCCGCCGGCTCTCGGAGGTGATCAGCTCCCGCACGGTGTGGTCTCCGGTGCCGATGATCTCGGGGGGCAGGCGCAGGGCGGCGGCCACGACCCGGCCGTCGATCACGACCAGGCGCAGATCGCTGCCGGTCACGCGCTGCTCGATCAGCACCTCTGGGAACTGCTCGCGGGCCCGTGCCAGGGCGGCGGCGAGGGCGTCGGGGCCGTGGTCGGCGGTGACCCCGACGGTGATGCCCTTGCCCTGCTCGCCGCGGGTGGGCTTGACGACCACCTCGCCGACCTCCTGCAGGAAGGCGTAGTCCTCGTCGTCGAAGGTGGCCAGTCGCGCGCGTGGCACGGTGATGCCGGCGTCGGCGACCAGGCGCCGGGTCAGTCTCTTGTCGTCGCAACGGCACATCGCGACCGCCGAGGTGAACTCCGAAAGCGACTCGCGGGTGACGACGCTGCGGCCCCCATGGGTGAGCCGTATCTCGCCGGTCTCGGCGTCCAGCACCTCCACCCAGATGCCGCGGCGAAGCGCCTCGTCGGCGATGATCCGCGCGTAGGGGTTGAGGTCGTCGACCGTCTCGGGCGTCGGGCTGAACAGCGGCTCGTTGATCGCGTTCTTGCGCTTGATGGCGAGCACGGGGACCCGCCGGAAGCCCAGCTTTTCGTACAGGCGGATGGCGGCGGCGTTGTCGTGGCCGACGGACAGGTCCAGGTAGGCGCGGCCCGCGTTGCGGAAGTGCTGGGCCGTGGCCCGGGTCAGCGTCTCGCCGATGCCGGGGACGCCGGCCGCCGGGTCGACGGCCAGGGTCCACAGGCTCGAACCGCATTCCGGGTCGGAGAACAGCACCTCGTGGTCGACGCCGGTCACGGTGCCCACCAGGGCGCCGTCGTCGTCGCGGACCGCGAGCAGGTAGGTGACGGCCGGCTCGTTCTGGTGGTTGTTCCAGATGGTGTCGACTGGCGCGGGGACCATGCCGCACCGCACGAAGACCCGGTTCATGGCGTCGGCATCGGCCGGGCCGTTGAGGGTGCGGACCGTGATGCCCGGCGGCGGTGGCGGGTCTGGCTCGTCATCGCCGGTGAAGCGCAGCCGATAGGTGTGGCTGGGGTCGATGAAGAGTTCGCTGGGTGACCCGGCGACCACCACGTGGGATTCCCGCGCGTAGATGCAGATGTCGCGCCGGCCGGGAGCCTCGCGGCGCAGCGTCTCGGCCAGCTTGTCGGCGTCGGCAAAGGTCTGCCCGAAAATGAGCCGACCCCAACCCATTTCAAGTTCGACATCCTTGGCCATCGCCTCGACCAGGTCCGGCGGCGAGGCGTCGTGCAGGCCGAGTGTGATCGCCTCGGTGTGATCCTCGGCGTGGGTCTCCTCGCCGGGATCCACGGTGGTCATGCCGCCGGCCCCGTGACGCCGTGCCGCTGCAACCAGAGCTCGAGCAGCGCGATCTGCCAGAGTTCGTTGCCGCGAAGGGGAGTCAGCCGGCCGTTGGGATTGGCCAGCAGGTCGTCGACGGCCTCGTTGCGAAAGAGCCCCCGCTCCTTGGCAACCGGCGCGTAGAGGGCGTCGCGGACGAGGTCGAGGTAGGGGCCCTCGAGGTGGGTCAGCGCCGGGACGGGGAAGTAGCCCTTGGGCCGGTCGATGACCTCCGACGGAATCACCTGGCGCGCCGCCTGTTTGAGCACGCCCTTGCCGTCGTGCGCGATCTTGAGCTCCGGCGGGCAGGTTGCGGCCAGCTCGACCAGCTCGTGATCGAGGAACGGCACCCTGCCCTCCAGTCCCCATGCCATGGTCATGTTGTCTACCCGCTTTACCGGGTCGTCTACCAACATCACCGTGGTGTCCAGGCGCAGCGCGCGGTCGATGCCGGTCTCGGCGCCGGCGCGGGCGAAGTGCTCGGCCACGAAGCGCTCGCTGGGGTCGTCGGGCGCGATGGCGCCGGCGGCCACCAGGGCATGCACGCCCGCCGCGTCCCGGTCGAAGAAGGCGCCCCGGTACTGGGCGACCGCGCCGTCGAGCGTGGCGGCGGAGGGCAGTCCCATCGGCGGGTACCAGTGGTAGCCGGCGAACACCTCGTCGGCGCCCTGTCCAGATTGCACGACCTTGACGTGGCGCGAGACCTCCTGGCTGAGCAGGTAGAAGGCGACGCAGTCATGGCTGACCATCGGCTCGCTCATCGCGCCGATCGCACCGTCGAGGGCGGGCAGCATGCGGTCGGTTCCGATGCGGATCTGATGGTGGTCGGTGCCGAAGCGTTCGGCGATGATGTCCGACCACCGGAACTCGTCGCCCGCGACGCCGCCCGCCGACTCGAAGCCGATGGAGAACGTCGACAGGCCCGTCTGGCCGGCCTCGGCGAGCAGCCCGACGATCAGGCTGGAGTCGACGCCGCCGGACAGCAGGCAGCCCACCGGCACGTCGGCGACCAGCCGACGCTTGACCGCGAGGCGCAGCGCGTCGAGCACCGCGTCTTCCCAGTCGGTTTCCGACCAGCCGGCGCGGTCGTCGTGCCGGGTGAAGTCGGGCGTCCAGTAGGTCGTCGTGGTGCGCCGGCCGTCGGGCTCGATGGCGACCAGCGAGGCCGGCGGCACCTTGCGGACGCCCCGCAGGATGGTCAGCGGCGGCGGAACCACGGAGTGAAACGTCATGTAGTGGTGCAGGGCGACCGGGTCGATGCGGGTGTCGACGCCGCCGCCGGCCAGCAACGCGGGCAGCGCCGACGCGAACCGGATCCGGTGGCCGTCCTCGGTCAGGTACAGCGGCTTGATGCCGAGCCTGTCGCGGCCCAGCAGCACCCGGCCGCTGTCGCGTTCGACGATCGCGAAGGCGAACATGCCGTGCAGGTGGGTGACGAAGTCGTCGCCCCAGTGGTGGTAGGCCTTGAGCAACACCTCGGTGTCGCTGTGCGAGAAGAAGCGGTAGCCGTGCCCGGCCAGTTCCCGCATGAGTTCCTGGTAGTTGTAGATGCAGCCGTTCCAGGCGATCGTCAGGCCCAGTTCGGGGTCGACCATCGGCTGGGCGCCGGCTTCGGACAGATCGATGATCCTGAGGCGGCGATGACCGAGGGCAACCCGGCCCTGTGACCACACCCCCGCTGCGTCCGGACCCCGCCGCGCCATGACGTCAGCCATCGCTGACACCGCCGCTACATCGGGGACCCGGCCGTCGAGTCGCACCTCACCGGTGGCTCCACACACCTTTTTGACCCTACCCCGCGGCCGGTGTGGCGCATCTCGCCGCCGCCAATCGGGGTCGGGCCACCCCGGGGCGGCGGCGCCGCGTCCCATCCGGATTGCGTTGCGGTGGAGTCCTTTTGGGTGTTGCGGATCAGGCGACCGGTGTTTTTCGCCACATCTCGGTCCCGGGCGCCTGATGGCCGTCCCCGCCGTACACGGCCCAGTCGGCGGGTGGATTTCACCAGCTCGGTGGGCGCGTCGGCCGGCGCCGCCAGCAGCCGGCCGGAGAGCATGCGAAAGGCTTGGCGCCCATCTGCAAGCCCTTCCGGCGCCCGAAGTTCCATGCCAGGGCGTCGCCCGCGAGCGGCGATGTGAGACCGGCCACAGCACCGCGGCCGTCGTGCTGGTGCGTGCCGGTCGCGGCGGTGACGGTCGCCGCCCGGCGACGTTTGCTGGACTCCGCCTTGGCGAGGCCTCGCCAGAACGGCTATGTTTCCCTTGGGGTAGCTGTGCGCGGACACCGCGCCGGTTATAAGATTGCGATAGTCCTGATCCTTGGGTTAGTGGGCCCCTCGGGCCGTCGGGCTGCGACTCAGTGCGGTCCTTCGCCGACGCATCGGCCACCCCGCGGCGGACGCACGTTCCGTTTGCTGTTGGCCGGGGCGCGCGTTGCTGGTGGGTCCGGGGCGGGACGCGCGAACATCGTTGCGGACGCTCGGCCGATCCGGGTCGGTGACCATTGACCATTGGGCGACCCGCTGATGAGTGGGTAAATGGAAGGACGCAGAGGTAGAGGAAAGCAATGGCATCCACACGACCCAACTTGGTGCAGTACATCCCCTACGTGTACGGCTGGCGGCGCCTGCCCGACTCGATGCGCGACTGGGTGGCCCGTGACCTGGCCGGGAAGGGGGCAGTCCGGCGCTTCATGTTGGCGGCCGCGATACCACCCATCGTTGTGCTCGCGCCGTTCTGGCTGCTGCCGGCGTCGTTGTATGTCCACACCGAGATGACCGTGCCGATCTACGTCTGGGCGCTACTGATCTCACTGGCCATGAACAAGGTCTGGCGGCGCCACCGGCTCGCGCAGCATGGGTTGGACCCCAACCTCGTCGACGAGGTCAGGAAAAAGAAGGACGCCCGGATGCACGAGGACTACGCCCGGCGCTACGGGGAGCGCCCGCAGTCGGCCGAGTGGCAGGCGAACAGCAACCCGTTCTTCTGACGGTTGCCGGCCCGCTGTGAAGGCTGGGCTCAATCAGCCTGAGTACTGCCACATTTCGGCCGAGGTTCGCTCGCCGCTCGGATAGCACACGAATTCGACCGGTGTGCCGTCCGGGTCTCGGACGAAGAACATCCGCACTCCCCCGATGTCGACCGGCTGCTGCTCGGGTTCGAGGCCGGCGGCCGTGACGGCGGCCAGCGCGGCGTCGAGGTCGCGGACGCTCAACGAGATATTGGTGTAGCCGAGCGCGGTTTCCTTGCGACGCGCCAGCGGACGGTGCGCGAACTGCAGCAGTTCCACGACGGTGCCGCCGAGCATCCCGCCGATCATGCGCCCGCTCGCTCCCGCCTCACCGGTCACCACTTCCATAGGCGGACCGTCCAGTTCGACGTCGAAGAAGACGTCGAGTCCGAGCAGATCGCGGTAGAACCGCAGCGACGCCTCCGCGTCCGATACCGCGATGCAGACGTGCGAGAAGCCGATGATGCCGATCGGATGTTGGGTCATTGCGGGAATCCTCGTGGGAGACGGAACGCTGGGAACGGTCAGGCCACAGTATGCGATTTCTGGTGATCGCAAAGGATCCTCCGCCCCTGCGAAGGCCCGGGGCGAGCGGCGTGGAGGCGCGCTCCTGCCGAAACATGCTGTGCGCTAGTCCCTTTCGATGACCGCGGGGATCGCCCGTTGCTATCGGCAGCCGCCAGGGCCATGGCGTCGGGCCGGCGCGTCCGGTGGCCACCCGCCGGAGATCGCACCAAATCGAGATGTCAGAACATTGCCACACGGGGGGCACAGGCCGTTAAACTGCTGGTCGTGGCTCCAAAGGTGTTAGCCAACGGCCGCGGGCGCTGGCTGGCGGCGGCGGCCTCGGTCGCGGTGTCCGCCGCGATGCTCTATGCGCAAGCCACGGAGCCACCGCGCCGCGTGGAGGCGCGGCCGCCGTCCCCGGCCGTCGCGGCTCCCACCCCGGGCGCCGCTTCCCCATCACCCGGGCCCGGCGGCGGGCCGCACACCGCCACTTCGGCGGAGACGAACCTGTTGGCCGCCAGCGCCCCCGTCGCCGCTCAGCCGTTTCAGGTGGCCCTGCCCCCTGGCGTCGCCTCCGAGGACCGCCTGCAGGTCAAGACCATCTGGGCGGCCCGCGCCATCAGCGTGCTATTCCCCCAGATCAAAACGATCTGGGGATACCGGCCGGACCCGCTGCCGTGGCACCCCAACGGCCTGGCGATTGACGTGATGATCCCGAATCACGACTCCCCCGAAGGCATCGAGCTGGGCAACCAGATCGCCGGGTTCGCGTTGGCGAACGCGAAACTGTGGGGGATCAACCACGTGATCTGGCGCCAGAAGATCTACCCCGGCGTGGGCGCGGGGAGCTGGACGGCCGACTACGGCAACGAAACCCAGAACCATTACGACCACGTCCACATCGCCACCAATGGTGGCGGCTACCCCACCGGGCGCGAGGTTTACTACATCGGGTCAATGACCCCCGCACCGGCGAACTGACCGGGAAGCGCGACGCGCCGCCGTCGCCAATCGCTCCGGCCGGCAGCCGTATCCCTTCCCTGTGAAGCTGATCCACAGCGCCTTGATGCCCTTCCCCGGATGCGCGCGGCGTGCTGGCGTGCATGAATGGGGGGGCGCCCACTACGGTCGCGTTCGCCGTCAGCCGGCGGATCGCCAAGCGAAGGAGCATCTCGTGCCCGACCAGACGCCCGACGACATCTTCAAACTGGTCAAGGACGAGGGCATCGAGTATGTCGACGTCCGCTTCTGTGATCTGCCGGGAACCATGCAGCACTTCACCATTCCGGTCTACGTCTTCGACGAGAACGTGTTCGAGGACGGCTTGGCATTCGACGGCTCGTCGATCCGCGGGTTCCAATCGATCCACGAGTCCGACATGCTGCTGCTGCCCGACCCCGAAACGGCGGTCATCGACCCGTTCCGGGCCGCCAAGACGCTGAACGTGAACTTCTTCGTGCACGACCCGTTCACGCTCGAGTTGTACTCACGCGACCCGCGCAACGTCGCCCGCAAGGCCGAGAATTATCTGGTCAGCTCCGGGATCGCCGACGCCGCCTACTTCGGCCCGGAAGCCGAGTTCTACATCTTCGACTCGGTGAGCTTCGACTCGCGCATCAACGGCTCGTTCTACGAGGTGGACGCGACGTCGGGGTGGTGGAACACCGGCGAGCCCAACGAGAACGACGGGACCCCGAACCGCGGCTACAAGGTCCGGCCCAAGGGCGGCTACTTTCCGGTGGCGCCCACCGACCACTACGTGGACCTGCGCGACGAGATGCTGACCCACCTGACCAACGCGGGCTTCGTCCTGGAGAAGGGCCACCACGAGGTGGGCAGCGGCGGCCAGGCCGAGATCAACTACAAGTTCAACACTCTGCTGCACGCGGCCGACGACCATCAGATGTACAAGTACATCGTCAAGCAGACCGCCTGGCAGGCCGGCAAGAGCGTCACCTTCATGCCCAAGCCGTTGTTCGGCGACAACGGCTCCGGAATGCACTGTCACCAGTCGCTGTGGAAGGACGGTGTCCCGCTGATGTACGACGACAGCGGATACGCCGGCCTGTCGGACACCGCCCGCCATTACATAGGCGGCCTGCTCTACCACGCGCCCTCGCTGCTGGCGTTCACCAACCCCACGGTGAACTCCTACAAGCGCCTGGTTCCCGGCTACGAGGCGCCGATCAACCTGGTGTACAGCCAGCGCAATCGTTCCGCGTGCGTGCGCATTCCGATCACCGGCAACAACCCCAAGACCAAGCGGCTGGAGTTCCGTTGCCCCGACTCCTCCGGCAACCCCTACCTGTCGTTCGCGGCCCAGTTGATGGCCGGCCTCGACGGCATCAAGCACCGGATCGAGCCGCCTCCCCCCATCGACAAGGACCTCTACGAGTTGCCCCCCGAGGAGGCCGCGGACATCCCCCAGGCGCCCACCCAATTGGCGGCCGTGATCGACCGGCTGGAGCAGGACAGCGAATACCTCACGGTTGGGGGCGTTTTCACCCCGGACCTGATCGAGTCGTGGATCAGCTACAAGCGCGATTACGAGATCGCGCCGTTCAATCTGCGGCCGACCCCCTACGAGTTCGCGCTCTACTACGACGTGTGAAAGCGCCTATCCCGACGCCGGGCCCTCGACCGGACACATGAACTTGTCCGCGAACCTCGCACACGCCGGCGGCAGCGGCTGATCCGGCCCATAACCGTTGGCGCCGTAGGGCACCACGTGCACCCACCCACGATCCAGGCACATGAACACGTCACCGCCCGGGCCGCCGGGGCTGACCGTGCCGTTGACGCACGGATCGGCGCGCGCCACCCCCGGGACGCCGAGAAGCACCGAGACGATCACGGAGGCCACCGTGACGACGACCGCCCTCATACGGGTCGATGGTAGTCCGAAGCCGAGCGTCCGAGTGCGAGGCCCGTGCCCTCGCGGCGGGACACCGTCGCGGATGGCGATGCAAGGATCGATCAACCCTGCGAGCGCCCGGTCGCCCAACAGAAAACCGAGCGTCCTCGGCAATCAGCGCGCCCTTTAGGTAGCAGCCGTGCTGTCGGCGCGTAGATCGCCGATATGTTTCTTGTAGTTCTCTCGCTCCCGCCATGCTGCGCCCATTCCCGCGAGCATTTGTGGTGGCATGGCCTCCATGGGGACGACGACGTCTTGTTCGGCGGGCCATTCGGGCAGCAGTTGCGGGTGGTAGCCCTGCGGGTAGTACTCGGCCGGCGGGACCTCTTGCTCCCGGACGAAGGCCTCCTGGATCTCGGCCCGCGTTGTCGTGGGCATCGGGATGACGAGTTGCCCGGTGTCGAAGTCGAACTGGGGAGCGCGAACATTGGGATAGGCGGGCAGGACACCTTCGCGCACCCAGATGTCATCTTTCGTCACGTTGACCACGACCCCGTCGGGCGCCCCGAAATGGAACGGCCCCTTCCAGTGATGACGAATCTCAACGGTGGTCTCCTCATTCAAGTAGGGGTCGAACGGCATATGGCAGGTCATGAACAGCCGGGGATTGGCGCGCTTGGCCAAGTAGCCTGCGGCATAGGCGGGAGTGTGGTGGGTGTCGAGGGTGTAGCGCCCCAAAAACGGCGGCACGCCCTGCACGCCGGAGCTGATCGCGCACAGTTCGGCTTGGGTCTCGGTGATGTAAACGTCGGCCCCGGATGCATATTCGGCGTCGAGGAGTGACGGACGACCATCCCCGGTCCAGACCACGGAGAGCCCTTTCCAGTCCAGCCGATAACCCGAGGCACCGTCCTTGGCGTGTGAGCGCTGCCAGTGGATGACCCGGACACCGTTCTCCTCGTAGACGACGCCTCCGTTGTCGCGGAAGTCGAACTCCGTCACCTCGATGTCGTGGCCGCGGCCGACCGGGAAGACCGAGAACGCATCCAGGTGCCAGGCCAACATCTGCTTCATTCCCTCGACCATGTGCGCGGTACCGAATCGAGGGGTGCGGCCCGAAGGGCCGAACACTCGCAGCGGCTTGTGCCAGCGCCCGGCCCAACCGCCGAACATGTAGAGGTAAGGCAATGCGCCGAAGTGGTCGACGTGCAGGTGGGTGATGAAGATCTTGTCCAGTTGATTCATCGCCAGTCCGGCGGCGTTGTAGTTGGCGATGGAGCCCTCGCCGAGGTCGAAAACGAATTTGTCGCCGTTGCCGAGCTCGACGAAGATCGAGGTGTTCATCTGGCCCGGTCGGATCATCGGCGCACTGCCCATGAACGTGATCCGCATTTCGTCGGGGCCCACCTGCTCGGTCCGCGGGAACCAGTTAGCCGCGCTCACCAGCCCTGGGGTCGGGCTGATGCCCTCGAATAGCAGCCCTTCCTTCCATCGACCCAGTGGGACGCCCTCGGTCAAGACTCGTTGCAACACCGCGTGCGAACTCGGCTCACGCTGACCGGGCATAGGTCGTCCCTTCGTCCGGCCGGATTCAAGGTCAGCCGAACGAAGGCGGCGATCCACCGGCACCAACAGCACCCGAGGCTACGCCTGGAACCCGGTCAAACATCGCACAACCGGCGATCGGATGGGTCAAGCACGGCAACCGCGCGTTCCTGGCGGCCCCGCCGAGGTAGCCGGGACACGTTGCCGCTGCCGGCGGAATCGTTGGTCGCCTCAGCAGGCGTCGAGCGCGGCGTCGACGACCCTGCGTTCGATTGCGCGATCAGCAATGATCACCAGCCGCGAGACCCGCTCTTCGATTCCCCATTCGTCGAACGGCGTGATTTCACCGCGCATGCCGACCGCCTGCACCAATACCCGCTGCTGCGGATGCTCGCTTGCATGGATGAAACCCTTGATGCGATACACCGAGGCGGGGAGATGCGCGATGCAGTTGGACAGGGTTCCCTCGTTAAAGGGTCGCTCTCGTTGATACACCCAGCTGACGAACCGGCTTCGATGCGCATGGTCGATCGCGTCGTGGCTGCTGATCGGGCTCTCGGGTCGAGCCCCGAGCAGTACAGACATCGGCACGTCGGCCCGCACCGTCTCGATGAACCGAACGCCGTTGAGGCGCTCGCACACGAAGGCGCGGACGGCGGCAACCCGTTGTCGGTCAGCTAGGTCAATCTTGTTGAGCAGAACCAGATCTGAGCATCCCAGCTGGCCATAGATCAGGTCGGCGGTCGCGGGATCGGCGACCTTATCGGGTAACTGCTCGGCATCGACCACTGCGACGATCCCGTCCAGCCGAACCCGGCCCCGACGGGCCGCATCGACAAACGTACTAGCGATGGTCAACGGCTGGGCCACCCCGCTCGCCTCCAACAGGATGGCGTCGATGTCAGATTCCGATTGCATCAACAGGTCGATGGCCGCCAAGAGATCGTCGCGCACCTCGCAGCACACGCATCCGTTCGCCAGACTGATTTTTTTAGCAGCCAGCCCGACGATGAGCTCACCGTCAACGTCGATATCTCCAAAGTCGTTGACGAGTACCGCGATTCGAAGGCCGTGGGCCTCGGACAGGATGCGATTGATCAGCGTCGTCTTGCCCGCACCCAGGAATCCGGTCAGCACCGTGACCGGAGTCCGGTCACCACTACTGTCCGCGGACGGCGCGCCGAGTAGTCGCTCGAGCTCGTCGTCGCGGGTGTTGTCCTGATCCACTGGTCGAATCACCTCTATTGCGTAGCTTCACACACACGCACGTTTCGCGGCCAAAAACTGCCCGCCCGGTTTTAAGCTGCACAATCCGTGCCCTCATCCGTCGACGTCGGGCGCCCACTTCGGTGGACGCACGTCGGGGCGGTGCGAACGCGCCGCGGCCAGCGTCGCCGCGCGCTCGCCGTTCATCGCTGTCGCCGGCGGGGGCTGACCTTTGCGCAGCGTCGCGATCAGCTCCCGGTAGGGGCCGATGAGATAGACGGTGTCGCCGGCTTTCAGGAGGGCGTCGCGGCGCGGGCGTAGCCTGATCGGCCCCTCCGGTCGAATGATCGCGATGACCCGGGTTTGGGTGGACAAGTCCAGCATCCGCAGCCCGTCGAGCTCGCTGCCCGCCGCCACGAGCATTCCCCCGACCATGAACGAGCGCTGCCCCACCCAGAACGTCCCCAGCACGTTCAAGCCCATCGCCGCGCCGATGAACCACGGAGCCGCCAGGTCGACGATCGAGCGCACGTTTTGGAAGCCGAACCGCTGATTGATCGCCGCGCCCAACGCGCGGCCCTGGACGCGCATGACGATCGGCACCTTGGTGTCGGATCCCAAGATCTCCAGCAGCACGATGCCGGTCTCGATGTTCTCCATGTCGTCGTTGGTCACGACGGCCACCCCGCGGGCGCGCTCGACGTGCGCCGCCTCCAGCGTCTGGCGCATCGTGGAATCCCCGAAGATCACCGGCACGTCGAGTTCGGCCGCCGTCGACAGGAACCGGTTGTTCTCGTCCTGCTCGATGACGAGTACGTCGTATCCCGCCGCGGTGAGGTCGCTCACCACCCGGATCCCGACCGAGCCCAGGCCGACGACGACGACGTGGCCGCGCATGTGCCGCGCGCGCCGCAGTCCGGCCAGTTGGACGAAGCGGCGCGACAACAGCAGGTCGGCGAGGAAGGCCACGAGAATGGCGGTGACGATGACACCGCCGAACATCAATCCGACGGCGAACAAGCGCAGGGACGTGGATTGCTGGCCGAAGCTGAAATCGCCGTAGCCCACCGTGGTGATCGTCTCGGAGGCGAAGTACAGGGCGTCGATCCATGACATCCGCGGACTCCGGTACCCGTAGTGGACCACCACCGTCGCGCCGAGCGTCAGCAGCAGCGCGAACGCCAACGCCGGGTAGAGCATCGGGTTCACGTCGTCGCGCATGGCCCGGGTCGCGTCGATGACGCGCCGGATCCGGGACTGGCGAGAGCGCGTGACGGTCGCGGGTGGCAGGTTGATCCCGCGGGCCTCCAGTTCATCCCTGACGCCGATCATCGAAGTCCAGTCGCCGCGGTAGACCCGCTGATCCCGGCCGGGGCATGGCACCACCTCGCCGGGCGCCGGCGAATTCTTGCCATGGACCACGGCCACCGGTGCCAGGTCGGCGTGGATATCGCGCAGCGTCCCATCGTGGGGTGCCTCGGACCCCCACACGACGAATTCGATTCCGGCCGTGTCGAACTGGTGCGTGTTGCGCGACAACACCGCCTCGACGATCGACGGGGTCGCGAGGTCCGCGACGTCCAGGACCGCGCCGGGCCCGTTGACGGCGCCCACCGCTTCGCGCAGCACGTCGTTGGCCAGACGAGCCACCACCCGCACGGTCGGGCTGTATTGGCGTGCCAGGAGGGCGATTTCGAGGTTCATCGCGTCGTTGGGCCCGGCGCAGACGACGGCGCGCGCGCGATGCACCCCGGCCGCGAGGAGCTCGGCCGCGGTGTTGACCTTGATGATCCGCGCGCCCGCGCCCCGCAATTCCTCGGCGATCGTCTTCGACAGCGCGTCCTCACCGCAGACGATGATTTCACGATGAAACTGAAAGATCTCCCCCGCGTCACCGAAATCCGGTCGCGTCGTTTTCGCGGTTGAGCGACCGCGCGAGTCGGCAGGATCGATGATTTTGGCTTCATCACTCGGTCGTGGCTTCGTTTGCGGCATAAAGACTCCGACCTCGGCTGACAGTTTGAGTTCACTGGTACATACGACTATCGGCCACAATGTCGCAAAGTGCCACCGGAGCAGGGGCGAATGCGCAAGCCGCGCAAGCGGAGTCGCGAATGAGGCCGAAACAGGTTCGACTCGAGTTCGCAACGCGGACGAAATAGTCGCGGCGTAGACACCGCCGCGCGGTGGGCGAATTCGGCCCCGGTTAGATGCCGAGTTCCTGGTCGATCTGCGGCCAGTACTGAGGACCGTCCGGAGTGAGGATGATCCAGTCGTGGATCTGACCGTTGGCCAGCACGAAGTTGATGGGGGCGCCGGCGGTGGCGGCATCTTTCATGAGGACCAGCGTGTCGGCCGAGAGGATGTCCATGTTCCCCGAATAGACGTAGGTCGTCGGGAGACCGGTGAGCGAGCCGTACAGCGGGCTGACCTCGGGGTTGGTGACGGGAAGATCGCCGGCCCACACCTTGCCGATCTGTTGCGCGGGCCCAACCGGCAGCAACGGATCCTGGACCAATGCGATGTTCGGGTTGGTCATCCCCAGGTCCAGCCATGGCGACAGCAGGACCATCGACCCCGCCACCTGCTCACCGTGGGTCACCTCGTATTCGGCGGCCGCCAATGCGAGGTTGCCACCGGCGGAGTCGCCGATCACGCTGACGTGGGGGGCGCCGTGGGCGGCGACTTCCGTATTGATGAGGCCGGCCACGGTGGGCACCACAGTGCCGGCGGTGCCTCCCTGCTGCAGCAAGGGGTAGATCGGCACCTCGATGGTCGCCCCGGTCTGGTAGGCCATCACCGTGTAGTCGAGCCAGTGGAAGAGGGAGGGCGAGAAGATGAACGCGCCGCCGTGGATGGCCACGACGTAGTTGCCGGACGGGTGGGCCGGCGTGATCTGTACGACGCTCATCCCGTTGTACGTGGTCTGCTGGACCGTTTCGCCCAGCAGCAGCGTCAAGAGGTGTGGCGGGGAGTTGCTGAGAAACAGCGAGAACAACGGGTTGTTCCCGGTGAACAGCGAGAGAAATGGGGAACTCGGCACCGAGAGTTGATTCTCGAGTCCGGGGAGCAGACCCAGGATTGGTTTGACGGGCAACAGCGCGGTTTCTTCGAGTCGTGTTGCCAACGACGGCGTTCCGGTGAAGGTGCCGCCCTGCGACGCCGTGAAGGGCGGGTTGGCCGGCGACCCGAAGATGTCGGCCAGGAGCGTGTTGGACACCAGTGTGAATTCGGCGCCCAGCGCCGTGGGGGCCTGCTGAATTTCCTGCCCGAGGGCGGCGAAACCATTCCCGAACGTCCGGGCCAATTGGCCCGGCAGTGCGGGCAGGTTTTCCAGCGCCTGCCCCCACTGCCCCAGCTGGGCGACCGTTGACGAGGCGCTGACGTGATACCCGCCCATCACCGCGACGTCGTGGGCCCACATCTGCTCGTACTCGGCCTCGGCGGCGGCGATCGCCGGGGCGTTCTGACCGAAGAGGTTCGAGAGCACCAGCGACACCAGCTGGCCGCGATTGGCCGATATCAGTCCGGGGTCGACGATGGCGGCCAGAGCCGACTCGTAGGCGGTGGCCGCCGCCCGGGCCTGGGTCGCGGATTGTTCGGCTTGCGCGGCCGCGCCCTGCAGCCAGTCGACGTACGGGGTGACCGCGTTCGTCATGGACGCCGACGCGGGGCCCTGCCAGGCCTGTCCCGCCAGGTCGGAGGTGACGGAGCGGAAGGTGGTCGCCGCCGAACTGAGCTCACCGACGATGCCGTCCCAGGCCGCGGCCGCCTCCAGCATCGGTCGCGACCCCGGCCCGTCAAGCAGCAACACCGAATTGATCTCTGGCGGCCAGACCAGAAAGCTCATTACCGCTCCCCCTTGATCGGCGATTAAGCAGCCCTAGTCAGCAACGTACATCGTCAACGCCGCCGAGCAACACCGTCTCTCACTTGCCGCGCGCACCGCCGCGGCAAGGCGCGACGAGACCGCTCGGTTGTGTGACCGGCCCGGCCGCCCGTGACCCGGGCGCCGACCATCAAGGCCGCGGTCAGTCGGACTGCTCGGCAGACATCCATGTCGAGGTCGCGATCAGGTCGCCACGGTCCAGGGCGGCAGCACGGTGCTCGTGCACCTTGGCGTACTCCTCGGTGGTGACCATCTCCAGAAAGGCTGCCGGCGTGGGGTATTCGACGATCAGGATGGCATCCCACCAGGGCTGCTCGCCGTCGCCGATGACGACGCCCGGAGCGGTGCCGCCGTAGCGGATCTTGGCGCCGACGCGCTCGAGGTGGGGCGCGACTTCGGCCCCGTACTGCAGGTAGCGCTCCCGGCCGCCGGGCTTCTTGAACTGCAGCAGATTGACCATCACCACCGGGGCGTCGGCCGGTCGTGCGGCCAGCGCGGCGACCTGTTCGGGTGTGGTCTCGATCGTCGTGCTCATGAGAATCTCCTCGTCGTCGAGTGGTCGTCGAGTGGTCGTCGCGTGGTCGCCGAGTGCGGATGCCGTCACTTGGGTGCCGTGCGGCCGGCGGCTCTGCGACTTCACCATGCCCGTCAGACCCGTCCGTCGTCTTGACCGTCCGGGACAGTCTTTTTGCTTTTGAGGACACCGCTTCCTTGCGGGACTAGCATCCCGGAGCATGTCCGTGGTGCGCGGCACGGCGCTGACGAACTATCCGGACCTCGTCTCGGAGCTCGGCGGGGAGCCGGAACGGTTACTGCGCCGCGCCGGGATCCGCCGGGAGGACATCGGCAAGTACGAGGTGTTCGTGCCGTTGCGGGGCGTGATAGTGGCGCTGGAGTCTGCCGCCGAGGAGACCCACACACCGGATTTCGGTCTCCGGCTGGCTCGGCGGCAGGGCATCGAGATCCTCGGCCCGGTGGGGGTGGCAGCGCGCACCGCCGCGACCGTCGGTGCCGCGATGGCGATCTTCGGGACGTTTCTGGCCGCCTACAGCCCGGCCATGTCGGTTCACGTAGAGCCTCTGCCGGACCGTCCCGAATGCTCCTTTGTGGAGTTTCGGATCCTCATGGATCGCATGCCGCCGGCCAACCAAGGTGTCGAGCTGTCCCTCGGCGTCATCCTGCAGGTGTTGCGGCTGCTGCTGGGCGGCCAGTACTGCCCGCTCTCGGTGCACGTGCCCCACGAGCCGGTCACCCCGGCCGCGCAATATGCCGAATACTTCAGCTGCAGAGTGTATTTCGCCGAGCCGAGCGCCGGGTTCACCCTGCGCACCGCCGACCTGAGCCGCTCGCTGAACCACGACGAACTCGCGCATCAAGCCATGGTCGAATACCTCAGCACCCTGATCGGCCGGCGCGGCCGGGACATGAGTCAGTCCGTGCGCACCATCGCCCGGCAGTTGCTACCCGCGGGTGCCGCCAAACTCGAGGTGATCGCGGCACAGTTCAACGTGCATCCCAAGACGTTGCAGCGCAGGTTGGCCGACGAGGGCACAACGTTTTTCGAGCTGATCGACGGCTTGCGCCGCGACACCGCTGAACACTATCTGCGCGACACCGACATCGGCCTGTCGCACCTCACCCGAGAGCTCGGTTATACCGAGCAAAGCGTGTTGACCCGATCCTGCAAGCGGTGGTTCGGTACGGGGCCGGC
This sequence comes from Mycobacterium bohemicum DSM 44277, assembly GCF_001053185.1. Classification (GTDB taxonomy): domain Bacteria; phylum Actinomycetota; class Actinomycetes; order Mycobacteriales; family Mycobacteriaceae; genus Mycobacterium; species Mycobacterium bohemicum. Next base: position 961,399 of record NZ_CSTD01000001.1, read on the forward strand.
CGCCTACCGGCGTCGGCTACAACCCCGGCGACATCCAGCGGTGTTCTGAGGCCGGCCGGCCCGCGGTCGTCTGACGCGGCCGAGGAAGGCGCGACGTCGCTGGCGGGGTCACTGCTTGACCATCGCAGCGCGGATGAGGTCCTCGGGCTTGATCAGGTGGTCGTGGCCGTCGTCGCCGATCGCGAGTTGCACCCAGGCGATGTCACCGCTGAAACCGTTTCCGGCCGGGCCGTAGTCGGGCGACGCCGGTGACCCCGTGTCGGCGCCGACGTCGCACGCCTCGTCGGCCGAAAAGGCCATCGGGATGGTGACATCGACGCGCCCGCTGCCGACGGACTCCCCGTCGTAAAAGAGCGTGACGGTTCCGCCCTTGGCCAATCCCCCTCCGTCATAGGCGAATTCCATGCGCACCTGATGTTCGCCGGCGGGAATGGCCCGATCGGCGGTGACCATGAAGTACTGGATGCCGAAGAAGTTGTAACAGTACTTCAGACGGCCCTCATGGGCGTACAGCGCCCAGCCGCCGACGCTGCCGCCCTGGGTCACGATCACCCCGCGGGCGCCGTCGTCGGGCACGGTGATGTTTGCCGTCACCGAGTGAGACTTGTTCTTGAGCACCAGGATGCAGTTTTCGCTGACCCGCATGCCGGGGAACAGGAGCTGGGTGTCGCCGCGGATCAGTTGGGGCCGGCCGGCCAGGTCGGCGTTGATGCGTTCGAACGAGCGGTCGTCGAGCGGCACGACGTTGTATTTGACCGCCTCGATCAGCCACAGCCGCTGCAATTCGGCCAGTTTGTCGGGCATCTCGGCGGCCAGATCGTGCGCCTGGGTCCAGTCGTCGGGTCCGTAGAGTTCCCAGACGTCCTCGTCGAACGGCGGCGCGTCCATCAGCCATGGGGTGCGGTGCTTGGTGACCGCGGTCCAGCCCCGGTGGTAGATGCCGCGGTTCCCCATGATCTCGAAGTACTGCACGTCATGGGTTTCGGGTGCGTCACCGTCGCGCAGCATGGGGAGCATCGAAACTCCCTCCAGCGGCGCCTGCTGGATCCCGTTGACCGACGTGGGCTCGGGCAGCCCGGCAGCGTCGAGGATGGTCTTGGCGATGTCGATGACGTGATGAAACTGGTTGCGGCTCTGGCCCTTGTCGGCGATCCCTCGGGGCCAGTGCACGACGGTGCCGTTGCGGGTGCCGCCCCAGTGCGAGGCGATCTGCTTGGTCCACTGGTACGGCGTGCACAGCGCGTGGGCCCAGCCGACGGCGTAGTGGTTGTAGGCCCGAGGGGTGCCGAAGTCGTCGATCTTGGAGAGCAGGAACTCGGTGGTCTCGATGCCCGGCATGCCGTTGAGCGTGGTCATCTCGTTGAAGCAGCCGTTGGGCGTCCCTTCGGCCGAGGCGCCGTTGTCGCCGATGATGTAGTAGATCAGCGTGTCCTCGAGGACACCGAGATCTTCGATCGCGTCGATCACCCGGCCGACCTCGTGATCGGTCTGCTCGAGGAAGCCGGCGTAGATCTCCATCTGCCGCGACAGCACGGGCCTGAGCTCGGCGGGCATGTCGTCCCACGCGGGAATCTCCTTGTGCCGCTTCGTCAGTTGGGCATCGGCCGGGATGACGCCCAATTCCTTCTGCCGGGCGAAGATCTCCTCGCGCAGCACGTCCCAGCCGCGGTCGAACTTGCCCCGGTACTTCTCCGACCACTGGGCGGGCACGTGGTGCGGAGCGTGGGTGGCTCCGGGAACGTAGTACATGAAGAACGGCTTGTCCGGGGCGAGCGCCTTCTGCTGGCGCACCCATCGGACTGCGTGATCGGCGAGGTCCTCGTTGAGGGTGTAGCCCTCTTCGGGGGTCTTGGGCGGTTCGGTCGGCTGGGTGCCCTCGTAGAGGCCCGGGTAGTACTGATTGGCCTCGCCTCCGACGAAGCCGTAGAAGTACTCGAATCCCGACCCGGTCGGCCATTGGTGAAACGGTCCGACGGGCGACACTTCCCAGGCGGGCACCTCGTGGCACTTGCCGAACTGGGCCGTGGAATACCCGTTCAGTTTGAGGACTTCGGCGATCGGGGCCTTGTTCTTCGGTCGCACGCTGCTGTTGCCCGGGGCCGAGGTGGCCATCTCGGTGATGGCCCCCATCCCGACCGAGTGGTGGTTGCGCCCGGTGAGCAAAGCCTGGCGCGTCGGCGAACACAAGGCGGTGGTGTGGAAGCGGTTCAGCCTCAGGCCGCCGGCGGCGAGCCGTTCGGCGGTCGGCGTGTCGCAGGGGCCGCCGAACACCGTGGCGGCGCCGAACCCGACGTCGTCCAGCAGCACGATGAGCACATTCGGGGCGCCGGCAGGCGGGCGCAGCATGGTGATCGGCGGATACTTGGTATTCGGATCCTTGGCGTCATAGGTGGTCAGGCCGACGTGCCTGGCATCGGGAATCGGCAGCGTCTCGCGCAGTACCGGCGGCACGGACGTCCCGGCTGCTTCGAGGGGTTTGGCAGCCGCCGACCCCGCTGCTCCGCCGTGGCCCTGAACCGGTGAATCCGACATGCCTTCCCCTTCCCGAGGGATGTGCCCGTCGCACGATACCCCGGTGATGACCGGTTTGGGTCGGCGTTTCAGACGCCGTCCCGGCCGCGGGTTGGCCGCTCAACGCGGCGGGTTGGCATCACCTACCTCGCCGCGGTGCTCTGTCGGCCTTCACCCGGTTCGGCCTCGGGGCGGCCCCGGCGTTCCCGATCTGACGTCGGCTGTTCGCGGCGTTTCACATTGGCTGGCGGCGTGAGCGATTCGCGGGGTGCGACGTCATCTCGGTGACGACCGAAGGACCCTGGCCTCGCGGGGATTTCGCGGCGGCGGCCACCAGGATGTCGACGGAGTCGACGATCCCGGTGGCGATGTCGTCGACCGCCGGGACATTGTCGGGGCACGCGCACACGCTCACGTCCAGCTCGTCGCCGCGGGAGGTCAGCGCGATGCTCAATCCGCTGCCTTCGGCCAGCGGCGCCACGGTGTGCATGCCGATGACCTTGGCCCCGGCGCAGAATGCCGGCGCCGGCCCACCGGCGACGTAGGAGACACTGCCGTGAGAGGTCGGCCTGAGCCGGCGCCGCAGCGTCGAGCGGCGGTAGAGCTGCATGCCCGCGCGAGCCAGGGCCGGCGGGGTCAGCAACGCCATGGTCGTCAAGTCCACCGTCTGCACATCGTTGTTGCCGCCACCGGCGCGGATGGCGTTCAGTCTTTCCGTCGCGGTGTGGAGGTTCGCGAGGACCTGCACGGGGTCGTCGAGGTGCACCGGGATGCGAAGCCGTCCGATGCTGAACGCCTTGCCGGCCCCGGGGACCTCCGTGGCCGGTAATTCGAACGGCATCCGCATGAGCAGCGGATGCTCGGGCACCTTGGCGTGCCGTTGTAGCCAGGCGCGCAGCGACAGCGCGCAGGCGGCCAGAACGACATTGGTGATGCTTCCGCCGAACGCGTCGCTGACCGTCTTCACCCGTGCCAGCCGGATCGATGTGAACGCCACCGCGCGCCGCTTGGTCGGCGGAGCGTTGAACGCGGTGTGGGGCACGGGGCCGCTCATCGACGGCGCATCCGGGTCGGTCGGAGAGCCCGCAGGTCGCCGGAGGAATCGGCCACTGACGGCCTGCAGCGCACCGGCCACCGTCTCGGCGAGCAACCACATTCCGGTGACGTGGGTTTCGACGATCTCGGCCATCACGTCGGCGACGAGGTCGCCGACGGACGGCCCGGAACCCAGGCTCGGCTCGATGGGCAGGTTTTTTGCCGGGTCGGCGTGCGGACGGGTCGTCAACAGCCGCGGCCACAAGGAGGCCGCGCCGTCGTTCAGCGCGGGTGACGTCTTCACCGCGAGCGCCCACCGACCGCCCGCCAGACCGTCGATACTCCATGCCTCCCAGAGCGACTGACTGCCGGTCTGTCGCCCGCCGCTCAGATCCGAGACGAGATCGGCGAACTCGCGTTCGCCGCCGGGAGCGGCGACCGTCGCGCGATGGATTTGCGGAGCCGGGTCATAGCCGTCGATCTCGGCCCACACGGGTTGCCCGACACCCAGCGGCTTGGTCACCAGCCGGCTGCGAAACCGCGCGAGCTGCGGCAGCGACGAAGCCACCAGTTGCTGCAGCCGCTCGTGGCTCAGCCGGTCGGACGCCTCGATGATCGCCAGGGCGACCGTGTGGGCGGGCGCCGCGGGGCTTTGTGTGTGCAACGCGAGCGCGTCCGCCCCCGAAAGCCGCGTCAACATCGGCGACCCCCCCTTCGCGCCGTAATCCGTTGGACCGCAGATTCATCCGCAGCTGGCGCCGGTCCGCGTCACCTGTGCCAGTCGCCTCTTCAATTCGCGGGCGACGGAATACCGCCGATCTTCTTTCTCACCCTACCCCGATGCCGGCACCCGGCGGGCGCCACGGATCGCGCGGTCGCGGAGTTGGCGGCGCATCGAAGAGCCGCGCTGCGTTTGGACACACAGTAAACATTCGACGGCGGCCGGCCTGGTGCTGACTGCTTAACACCACAGTTGCGCACCAACGGCCGTCTGGCGACGGAAGACGAACGCAACTTGCTCAATCCGCCGCTGATCTCCAGGGTATGCCAGGCGCCGCCAAGAGAGAAGATTCAGCGTGGGCCATGCCGGCGCCGTGCGGGAGCCGCCGCTCGGGTGGCGGATCCGGAACGACTGGCGCATCATCGCGCTATGAGACGCGAGGTGGGCGCCGAGATCGAAGTGGAAATCACCGCACCGACGACCCTGGAGTTCCAGATTGCCGTCGCTCCGCATCCGGGGGCCGAGGTGTGGGAATCGCTGAGTTTCGTCTTGAACGGACACCCCGTGCAGCCCTTGGAAGTCAGCGGTGTGCACGGCAACCGCATCCATAAGTTCGACGCCGGGGTGGGCACCCTGAAGGTGGACTACGCGGCGACCATCGTGGGCCAGACCGATCCCGCGCCGGTCACCGAATACGATCTGTCGATGTATCTGCGACCCAGCCGCTACGCGGAAGCGGACAAGTTCTATGGTTTCGCCGCAACGGAATTCGGCACGTACGGTGATTCGGCCACGCTGTTGGAGAACGTCAGCTCGTGGGTGGGCACCAGGCTGAACTATGTGCCGGGCTCCAGCGATCCGATCGACGGTGCCGTGGAGACGTTGCTCGCCGGGCAGGGCGTGTGCCGCGACTATGCGCATCTGGTGGTGGCTCTGCTGCGGGCGGTCAACGTCCCGGCCCGCCTGGTGTCGGTCTACGCGCCGGGCGTCTACCCGATGGACTTCCACGCGGTGGCCGAGGCTTTCGTGGAGGGGCAATGGCGGGTGGTCGACGCGACGCTGCTGGCGCCGCGGCAGACCCTGGTCCGCATCGCCACCGGTCGCGACGCCTCGGACACCGCGTTCCTCGACAACCACAAGGGCCAGATCGAGCTCAAGCAGATGGCGGTGACCGCCGTCGTCGACGGGGACCTGCCCGTGGATTCGCTCGACCGGTTGGTTTCCATTCGCTGAAACTCGAACGAGTGACGATCAATGCCGGCGCTTGGATCGGCGCAGTCAGCGCCGCCGCAAGATCATCACGTTGTCGGTGAGAACCGCTCGCTGCCCGGCCGGCCCGAGCGCGTCGCGCTCGACCGCTGCTACTCTCACTCGAGCCCATTGGGACTCATCGAGATTCAACGACGCGACCACCTCGTCTGCGGTCGGGAACTCGTGGTGATGTTGATCCAGCTTCGACGCCCACGGCGGTGCCGCGCCGTGATCCACCACCATCAGCGTGCCGCCCGGAGCGACGGCGTCAGCTGCGCGCCGAAGCAGCCGCGCGCGATCCAGGGGAACCGTCGAATGCAGAAACTGCGCCGACACCAACTCGAACACGCCATCGGGAAAGGTCGCGTCCAGATCGTGGCGCCGGAAGTCGATGCGGTCCGCGAGACCGCGGGCCGCCGCGTCGGCCGCCGCTCGATCCAGCGCGGTCTGCGAGATGTCGACCGCCGTCACGCGCCAGCCGTGTTCGGCGAGCCAGATCGCGTCGGCACCCTCGCCGCAACCCAGATCGAGCGCGCGCCCGGGCGTCATCGACTCGACCAGCTCCGCCAGCCGGACGTTCACCCGTCCACTCCACACCCGGTCGCGTTCGCCGTAATGCGCTTCCCAGACTTGTTGTGCCTCAGACATGGCCATACCGTCACCTTGCCCCGCGACACGAGCGGATGGCAAGGTGATTTGCCATGGAGGCAACAAGCAGCGTCGAGGTCCTGGTACGCCGACGACTTCGCGAGCTTCGCATGCAGCGCGGCCTGACCCTCGAGGACGTTGCGCGCCAGGCGGGGATCGGCGTATCCACGCTGAGCCGTCTGGAATCGGGGAAACGGCGGCTGGCATTGGATCACCTGCCGAGACTGGCGGCGGCTCTCGCCGTCAGCACCGACGAGTTGGTGCGCGAACCCGCGGCCGAGGACCCGCGCGTACGCGGCAGCTCGCACACCCGCCACGGCGTCACGTACTGGCCGCTCACCCGGCAGGGACCCGCCGGCGGGTTGCACACGTTCAAGATCCGGGTCAGTCCCCGCCGTCACAAGGCTCCCGCCGAGCTACCCGTGCACGAAGGTCAGGAGTGGATTTACGTGCTGTCTGGTCGGTTGCGCCTTGTCCTCGGCGAACGCGACTTCACCATAAATCCCGGTGAAGCCGTCGAGTTCTCGACGTGGACTCCGCACTGGTTCGGCGTGGTCGACGGTCCGGTGGAGGCGATCACGATGTTCGGGCCGCACGGCGAACGCCTGCACCTGCACAGCTGATTGACGTTTGGTACCCAACATTTGTCCTCGACGGACGTTCACCGTCGTCGAGGACCGGAGTAGTGTGGGTCCATCGGCGATACCTCGTACCTGGTTGGTCAAAGCCATGTCGTCGCCGGTTCTAAATGATCTGGCCGGATTCGCGGTCGAGACGGGAGCGTCGCCATGACGCTGAAAAATGACTACGTGGAGGCGGGGCATCGGCATTCCCCGCCGGAGAACACACCGCGGCTGAGGCTGAAGCCCAAGGCGCCCCTGAGCGGTTATGTCGACGGTGCGTGGTGGCCGCACAGTGACAACCTCGCCGCGGAGCTGCCGGATCTGCTGTCGGTACTGTCGGTTCGGCTCGGTCCCATCGCCAGGGTGATCTACAACGTCAACGAATGGGCCACGGGACCCGCAAAATTCGTGACCGGGGGTCGGATGGTACGGCTCGACGGCTACCGCCTCCAGCCCGCCAACACCGTCGAAATCCTCGGGCTCAACCACAACAAGATCGTCCTGCTGGTCGTTTTCCCGGATGCCACCCCGGACCAGGCGCACGCCATCATGATGGCCGCGGCCGGCCCGGAGAACGCCTCGACGGTACAGAACTTGATGGCCGCCACGGAGGAAGCCCACACGTAGCGTGCGCGCTCCAATTCCCTTCTCCTCACAAGGGTTTTCGGACCCGGCCTGCCCTAGTCCGCAGACTCTTCGACTGGCTCCTGCGCGGTCGGCCGTGCGCGGCGCTCTTCGAACATCGTCTCGCCCTGCGCCAGGCGGACGATGCATTCGGCGGTCTGGTACACCCGGGAATCGCGATGCTCCGCCTGGATCGGGAGGCCCGCTGCCCGGCGCAGGACCATCACCGCAAGCGCCGTACTGGTTCGATGCGGAACGACCAGAAGCTTCGCCCGCCCCTCACCGCCGGCAAAGGTCATGACGTGCGGACGGACGCCCCGCCACCACTCCCAGTTCAGATCGGGCTGGCGTTGCAGCGATGACCAGTTGAGGTTGATGTCGACAACACCACCCAACCGCACATCCAGGACGGAAACCAGCCCGGGCAGCTCGTGCGAGATCAGCCCGGTGCGGGGCCACCACGCTCCGTCGAGCGCATTCCCGAGCCGGGACGCCAGCGTGAGCCTGACCTGGGCGGCGGCGCGGCGGGCTCCCCCGGCGCCGCTGACGGCGCTACCGAGCGAATCTTGTTGAGCGCCAAGGCCACGTTTCAGGGCATCTGCACGAGTCATGGGGTGGCCCTTCAATTCGAGACGATCGGCCCCATCCGAGGCACCGAAGGAGGAGTCTTGCGACCACTCCCTGGCGACGTTACGCCTCTCATCGCCGGCGCGGCCACCGGCCTTCAGGGCGGCAACGGGCGGCCCTGCGCGGGAACAGATTTCGGAGCCCCGCCACCCGGCAAACACCCAACGTGAATCGGTGGCGCCGCCCCGGGACCGCCGATTTGTCGCCGGATCAACCGCAAAATCCCACACGGACTGCCCTCTGCGGTATTGTTGACTCTGGTTGATGCCCCAGCCCGCCGGAAGCGCCCGGTGGCGATCCGTGAGATCCCCGCCAGTAACGCGACTGGACCATACGGTTACCCAACGGTCGCTTGCAGGGCTGGTGCTGTTGGATCGCATCGTCGGAGATCTGTGCCAACCGCCCCCACGGTGATTGCCGCGTCGCGCAGTGACGCCTGCATTCGCCATGCGTGACGGCGCTGGTGATGCCGTCGCTGCGTCCGCAGAAGTACTGGCGCGCAAGCGATCTCACATAGTCGGCGCCACGCGATGCGCGCGTCGCCGCCGTCGTTCACGCGGACGCCGGGGGGAACGGCCTTGAGTAAGTTCACCGAAACCATGTATGCCACCGCCCAGTCCAGTTCCAGGGGTTTGGTGGCCGGGGAGCCCGACTGCCCCATCCGGCACACCTGGGCGCAGGTGCACGAGCGGGCCGGTCGAATCGCCGGCGGCTTGGCCGCGGCCGGGGTCGGCCACGGGGACGCCATCCCTGTGCTGGCCGGTGCGCCCGCCGAGATCGCGCCGGCGGCTCAGGCCATCTGGATGCGCGGCGCCAGCCTCACCATGCTGCACCAGCCCACGTTGCGCACCGACCTTCGGCGCTGGGCCGAGGAGACCGCGGCCGTCATCAATATGATCGGCGCCACCACCGTGGTGATCTCCGACCCGTTCATGGCCGCGGTACCGCTGCTGTCCGAGCTGGGCATGCGAGTGCTGACCATCGACCGCCTGCTGGAGAGCCGCCGGGCCTGTCCGGTCGATACCGAGGACGACGACGTCGCGCTGCTGCAGTTGACGTCGGGGTCCACCGGATCCCCCAAGGCGGTGCAGGTCACCCACCGCAACGTCGTCTCCAACGCCGAGGCGATGTTCGTCGGCGCGAACGTCGACATCGACACCGACGTGATCGTCAGCTGGCTGCCGCTGTTCCACGACATGGGCATGACCGGCTTCCTGACCGTGCCGATGTATTTCGGCGCCGAGCTGGTCAAGGTGACCCCGATGGACTTCCTGAGCGACATCCTGTTGTGGGCCAAGCTGATCGACAAGTACCGCGGCACGATGACCGCGGCGCCCAACTTCGCCTACAAGCTGCTCGCCAAGCGACTCCGCAAGCTGGCCGCACCGGGCCAGTTTGACCTGTCCAGCCTGCGGTGGGCATTGTCGGGCGCCGAACAGGTCGAGCCCGGCGACGTCGACGATTTCTGCGATGCCGGCAGGCCGTTCGGGTTGCGTCCGGAGGCGATCCTGCCCGCGTACGGGATGGCGGAGACCACCGTGGCGGTGTCGTTTTCCGCGTGCGGCGCCGGCCTGGTCGTCGACGAGGTCGACGCCGACATGCTCGCCTTACTCCATCGAGCCGTCCCGACGGCCAAGGGAAAGACCCGGAGACTGGCCTCGCTGGGCCGTCCGCTGAAAGGGGTGGCGGTCCGCATCGTCGACGACGACGGCAACATCATGCCCGCCCGGTGCGTCGGCGTCATTCAGGTGCGCGGTGAACCGGTGACGGCCGGTTACGTGACGATGGGCGGCTTCGTTGCGGCCCTGGACGACCAGGGCTGGTACGACACCGGCGACCTGGGCTACCTCACCGAGACCGGGCACATCGTCGTCTGCGGCCGCGTCAAGGACGTGATCATCATGGCGGGACGCAACATCTACCCGACCGACATCGAACGCGCCGCCGCGCGGGTATCGGGGGTCCGGCCCGGCTGTGCGGTGGCCGTGCGGCTGGATGCCGGCCGCTCGCGGGAGACCTTTGCCGTCGCCGTCGAGTCCAACAACTGGCAGGACGCCGCCGACGTCCGCCGCATCGAGCGCCAAGTGGCCCACGAGGTGGTTGCCGAGGTCGACGTGCGGCCCCGCAACGTCGTCGTGCTCGAGCCGGGCATGATCCCCAAGACACCGTCGGGCAAGCTGCGGCGCGCCCATACGTTGGCGCTTGTCGACTGACTTCCAGGGAGGGGGCGGAGAGTAGATTGTCTTTCACTAAAGGTGCATGGGAAGGTGGGGGGTTGACGGACTTCGACGCGCAACCCGGCCGCAAGGCTCCGCCCGTACTGACGTCGACCCAACTGGAAGCCGACGAGGCCGAGCTGTATGCGGGGCTCCGCGGCGTGGCCGGGATCGTGGCCGATGCGCAGGGCGTGCTCGACCTCCTCCGGGACGTGGCCGAGTTCGCAGCCCAGGCGATTCCCGGTGCTGACGGTGTGGGTGTGGCCTTGATCGACGCGCGGCACACCGAACTCAGCATCCAAACCTGGGCCTCCACGGCGGTCCTTGTCCAGGAAATCGACACGATTCAGTACGACGAGCTGCACGAGGGCCCGTGCATGACGTGTATGGAGTCGGGGCGACCCGCCGTGAGCGGATCGCTGGGCAGCGACAGCCGCTGGCCCCATTTCGGTGGCCGCGTCGCCCGGATGCAAGTGCACTCCGCGCTGGCGCTCCCCTTGATGATCGGCGAGGTGCCGATCGGCTCGATCAACGCCTACGCAAAGAGTCGCGACGCCTTCGCCGAGCACGCCGTCCGTTTGGGAGCCCAGTTCGCCAGGACTGCCGCGGTGTCGGTGTACAACGCGCAATTGCTGGCGAACGCCCATGAAAGGACGCTGCGGCTGCAGCGGGCGTTGGACAGCCGCGCCACGATCGACCAGGCGATCGGGATCATCCGCAGCCGTTCGGGCGGCTCTGCCGACGAGGCCTTCGAACGCCTCACCCACATCAGCCAGTCCGAGAACGTCAAGCTGCACGTCGTCGCCGAGCGGCTGGTCGAGGAGGCGGTGCGGCGCGCTCGCGCGCGGCATCACTAGCCCTTAATGCGGTGGCGCGGCGATGTATTCGGTCAAGCCCTCGATAATTGCGGGGCGTGAAGTTCGGTCGGTCATCAATCGGCGCGCGACGTCGGTCAGGTGCTCGCCGCGGGCCCGCGCGTAGGACCGCAGCAGGCTGAATGCCTCCTCCACCGACACGTCCAGGGTGTGGTGCAGGAAGCCCTTCGCCTGCTCGACGGTCACACGGCTTGCCAGTGCCGAGCGCAGCGGCGGCATGAGGGTCGAGGGGGTAGGCGCACGCTCCTGCAGTATGGCGACGCACGCGATGTGCGTCAAGGTCTGGCCGACGAGCAGATCGGCGTCGGTGAGGTGGCCCGGAACGCTGCTGAACAGGTTGAGCGCGCCAAGCACCACGCCGGCGGCGCGCATCGGGACGGCGTGCACCGCGGCGAAGCCGGCGTCGACCGCGGCCGGAACGAACCGGGGCCATCGCCGCGAAGCGGCTCCGAGGTCGGCGACCGAAACCGGCTGGCCGGTGGCGTAGCAGTCCAGACACGGGCCTTCGTCGGCCTGTAGCTGGAATAGCTCGAGTTCGCGGGCCTGCTCGGAGGTGGCTGCCAGCAGGCGCAGCTGATGCAGCGGGTCGGCGAGCAGAATTCCCGCGGCCTCGATGTCGAGCAGCTCGGCACATCGCTCAGTGAGTCCGGTCAGCATGTCGACGACGTCGAAGTCGTCGAGCACGCTGTCGACGAGCGAGACGACGGCGCCGAGGACGCGGCTTTCCCGTTCGGTGTCAGGCACGGTGCCCCCTCCTTATCGGATTGTTTGGTTTGCGGGCCCGCATCAGTCGGGTTCGAGGGTCAGTCGACCGTCGAGGATGTCGCGCGCGACGTCGGTGGCGGTGCGGCCGGTGCCGAAAGCGTGGGCGCGCAAACGGACCAGCGCCTCGGCCGGCTCAACACCGAGCTGGGCGACCAGCACACCGGTTGCCTGGCTGACTTCCATCCGGCTCAGTGCGTTGAGCTCGGCCCAGGCGTTGCTGGTGGGATCCGCGACGGCGGCCCGCAGGTCGCCGTCCATGAGATCCAGGAGCGGGATGCCGGCGACCTCCGCCGCGGCGACCGCGCCCGCCAGGTCATCACCCGGCAGTGGGCCCGGACGCTCGCGGAACAGGTCGAGCGCGCCGACGAACTCGCCGGCCACGAGGACCGGCATCGCACAGACACCCCTGATTCGGTGGGCCAACATGGCGGGTCCGTATGCGGGCCAGCGAACCTCCTCCAGGTCGGCGAGGTCGGCGACCACAACGGGGCTACGCCGCGCGACCGCGTCCAGGCACGGTCCCTCCCCGAGCGTGAACTGCAATTCGTCGTACGCGCGCGCGGCCGGGCTACTGCACCCGAGTGTGCCGCTGTTCGCACCGTCGAAGACGAGCGAGATCGCCGCCGCGTCGACTTCGAAAAGGACCACGCACGCCTCGCACAGGCTGTCGGCGGCTTCTACCCCCCGGCGGCCGTCGACGGCCGCCAGTAACGCATCATGGATCGCCACACCTAGCCGAGCTGGGATCGGGCGGCTGCGGAAGTGCCGGGGAATCGAGGTGGCAACGTCATCCCTCCACCTTTCACTAGTTGGCGGGATTTGACGAACGGATACCGCTATTGTGCGCCGCGGGCACGCCCAGCGCCAATACGGCGACGTCGTCCTGAACCCCTGTTCCGAGTCCGTCGAGCAACGCATGGACCGCGCTGACGATGCCCGAAGCCGTCGTCGGCGCATGCGATTTCGCGAAAGCCAGCAGCGCGCCCTGGTCGTCGTAGCGTTCGTGACCCACGCCGGTGCTCGCCTCGGTCAGTCCGTCCGTATAGAGGACCAGCGTGTCGCCCGGCGCGAGGCGGATTCGGGTGCAGACGAAATGCGGCTCCGCGATGAGACCGACGGGCTGACCGCCGACGATGTCGACGTAGTCGGCGCGACCGTCCGCGTGCAGCCGCAACGGGGGCAAATGACCTCCGCTGGCCAGCTCGACGTCAAACCCGTTGTCCCCCTTGGTCAGATTGCCGTAGATCACGGTGCTGAACCGATCGTGCAGGGCGGCGCCGAGCTTCTGGCGCAGGACCGAATGCAGGTTGTGCAGGACCTGCACCGGATCCTCGTTGGACACCGCCGCGGCGCGCAGCGCATACCTGGTCAGCCCGGTGACCACGGCGGCCTCGACACCTTTGCCGACGACATCGCCCAGAAAGAAGCCCCACCTGGTGCGGGACAGGGGAAACAGGTCGTAGAAGTCGCCACCCACGTCGTCCACCGATGCGGTGTAGTAGTAATCCGCTGCGTCGAGTCCGGCGGGCGGCACAAGCACCGGCGGGAGCAACGAGCGCCGCAACGTCTCCGCCAGTTCCCGGACGCGCCCGTGCTCGGCGGCGGCCCGCTGGCGCTCCTCGAGAAGCTCGCGCTCATAGGCGCGACGGTCGGAGGCGTCCAGTGCGGTGATGCGCAGTGACTCGGGCCCACCGTCGGGGCCCGACTTGACGTTGGCGGTGAGGAACATGGGCAGCCGCGCGCCGTCCGCGGCCACGAGGTCGAGCGTGACACCGCGCAGCTCGCCGCTGGTGTGCAGCAACGGCCCGAAGTGGGTGTCGTAGTGTATCCGCCCCGCCGGGGTGAACAGTTCGCTGAACAGCCTGCCCTGCAACGCCTTTCCGTCGTAGTTCAACCACCTGGCCAAGGTGGCGTTGACGCGGACGATTCGGCCGTCAAGTCGCGCGATGAGGTGACCGCAGGGACCGTTGTCCCAAAAGTCTTCCACGGCAGCGTCGGTCATGCCGACCGAACGAAGGCCGAGATCGCCGATGCGGTGGCGTCTGGTGCGCTGACCTGCGGGCAGTGGCCCGTCGCGTCCAGGGTGATCAGTTGGCTGCCGGGGATGTGCTCATGAACGTAGGCGCCGACCTCGCGTGGCGCGATGGCGTCCACCGAGCACTCGAGGACCAAGGTGGGCAACGGTATTCGCGCGAGATCCGCGCGGTTGTCGGACAGGAAGGTGGTCCGGGCGAACACGCGGGCGTGGGCGGGGTCATTGCGGCAGAAGGTCGCGGTCAATTCCTCCTGCAAGTCCGGACGGTCGGGCGTGCCCATGATGACCGGCGCCATCTCACGTGACCAACCCAGGTAGTTGAGCTCCATGGATTCGAGGAGTTCGTCGATATCCGACCGCGAGAACCCGCCGCGATAGCCGGCGTCGTCGATGTAGCGCGGGGACGGTGTCAGCATCACCAGCTTCGCGAACCTGCCGGGCTCGGCGGTGGTCGCCAGCGCCCCGATCATCGCCCCGACCGAATGCCCGACGAAGGCGACGTCGCGCAGGTCGAGTTCACGGACGATGTCGAGGACGTCGGAAGCATATCCGGTCAGCGACGAATACTTCTGCGCGTCCCAGGCAGCGGGGTCCGAGGCGCCGGAACCGACGTGGTCGAAGAGCACCAGGCGGAAGTCCGGCTCCAGGCGGTGGACGACCAGGCGCCACAGCCGCTGATCACAACCGAAGCCGTGCGCGAGCATGATAAGAGGCCCGTCCGCCGCGCCGACAACCTGAATATTGTTCCTGGCGCGGACGTCCACGCGTGTCAGCTTATGCCGCTAGTTCAGCCGGTGAAGACGACGCAGGAAATTTCGGGTGTGGATCAAGCCCAGAAACGGGTCTTTGACTTCTTTTCGTCGCCCTGCACGTCGGTCCACTCACCTGCCGCGTAGCTGTACGGCCTTTTGACGCCGCTGCGGATGACGTCCAGCGCGCCGCTTCGGTGCTTGACGTAGGCGTCACCGGACCGCAGGTAGTCGACAGTCGCCCCGTTTCGAAGCGTCACGATCACTGTCACGGTTGAAACCTCCCTCGGCGACCGGGGGTCGGCCTGGTCAAACTCGTGCCCGTCGCTGCGCTATCACCCGGCGGGCGAGACTCAGGTAGGCGTTCGCGATCACCGGCCAGGCCATCCCGGGCGCCAATCGGCGGGCCTCGGCCGCCATGGCACCCGCGAGGCGCGGTTGCGTCAGGACCCGATACAGCGCCGATGCAAGCGCATCGGGATCGTTGTGTGGGACGACGATGCCGGCCCCGCTGCCCAGCAACTCGACGGCGTGCGGGAAGGCGGTGGCCACGACCGGCCGGCCGCTCGCGAGGGCACCGGCGAGAACACCGGAGGTGACCTGGTCCTTGGAGTCGTAGGGCAGGACGACGACGGCCGCGGACTGAACCAGCGCCGTCATCATCGCCACGCTGCGATAACCCGAATCGAAGTAGACCGAATCCGCCACGCCGCGGCGACGCACCTGCTCCAGGCGGGCGTCGCGATACGCCTCGCCCTCTGCCGCAAGCACTTTCGGGTGGGTTCGGCCCGCAACCAGGTATCGCGGCCTCCCAGGAAGGTCATGCAGCGAGCCCATGGCCTCGATGACCCGCTCGACGCCTTTGCCGGGGCGCAGGAGCCCCCACGTCAACAGGGTCGGCCGACCGCTTCGGATGCAGGAGTCCGTCGGGATCGTCGCGCCATGCGGGATGATGGCGATCTTGTGGCGGTCCACGTCCAAGCGACGCAGCCGCCGGCCGGCGCCTTCGGACATCACGATCACCTGATCGGCCCGGGCCGCGACCGCCTCGAGAACCGAACGTTGCTGCCGCGTCGGCTTTTTCAGCACGGTGTGAAGAACCACGATTGACGGGACGCGCAATTCGTCCATGACACCCAGGATGTCGCTCCCGTCGGTGCCACCGTAGATGTTGTCCTGGTATTGGATGACGGCGACGTCGCTCCGGTTAAGCAGTTCGGCGCATTCGGTGATGGATGCCGGCGAGCCGTTGACCAGTTCGCCGATGACCCGGTGGCTCGCGGACGGCGGCCCGTCGGACACGCGTACGACGCTGACGTCGACGCCCTGGGCGGTCAACTCGTTGGCCAGCGCTGCGCTGAACGCGGCCAGCCCGCAGGCCGTCGGTGGATAGGTACTGAGGATGCCGAAGCTCGGCGGGTCCGAAAATCCTTGATCGGCTAGGGGGATTGTCGACGGTAGGAACGATATTGCGGTCAAGGTGATCCCAACTGCGGTTGTCACCTGCGTGCCGGCGTGAGCGGTTGCTCGGTGTGGCCAGCGGCAAACGGCTGACTCATCCCGGTTTAGCTGGGCTTTGTATCATTGTCGACGATACACGCACGGTCGATTCGTGACGCCGGTGCCATGCGTTGGCGCCCGCGTCAAGCGATCCCTTATTGACCGCTGGGGGTAGGATCGGTCAATCGGGACCGCCCAGGCCCCCACGACGAAGGGGCCAGCGATGTCCGATAAGTCACCTCGAAACACGATGAGCAAGAAGTCCGGGAAATCGTTGAAGGACAAACGCGCCGACAAGCGCGACAAGGCGGCCCGCGACGCCGTGTCGTCCACCGAGGCCGTGCTGCACAGCAAGAAGCGCTGAGGCGCAAGGGGTTTCGTTCGTGAGATCCGGTCGCCGGGCAGGACCAGCGCTGGCGGGAGCTTATTGCGTCTTCGCGGGAGTGTCGGAGATCTGGGTCGGGATCACGGGAAACTGGCTGGGATTACTGTCGAAGCCCCTGAAGCCATCTTTCCGGACCGTTCTGGTCGGCGCCTGCTACGTAGCCGCCGGCATATCGGTCCTGTCGAAGCGGAAAACCGGTCTACTCCTGGGCATTGTGTTCACCCTGCTCGAAGTCGTCGGGCGGGTGCATCTCGTTCGCATCGGGACGTTTCCGTCGACGGGGCCGGACGTCATCAAGAGCGTCGTCGGTGGGGGCATTGCCCTTGGTATCGCCGCTTATCTGGGCACCGAGTGGCGCAAGTTCGCGGCGGTCGCGGCCTGACGGCATCGACGGCGCTATTGCCAAGCGTGTGATCCCAGCGGGGTCCCGCGCCGGCAACTCCGCGTGCCGGACCGAGGCTGACGCAGCGACTACGAGTAGGCAGCATGCGGAGCGGGTGTTCAAGAGGACCGCGGCGACGAGGACCAGTTCGACGATTGCTTCCGGGAATACTGAGACAATCGCTTCATGGCCACCGAACCGCCACCTCGACCATCCACTGTTCCGGAACGTCCATCGAGTATCCCGATCACGCCGGCTGAACTCGAACGGTTCGCCGATGAAGAGCTCATACGCAGCGCGCTGGACGAAGCCCGGTTGCGCGATGAGGCACCACCACACCACCGGTAGCCCGACGCGGCGCCGAGCGGGCCGTCTACCTGCGGGAGCTCTGATCGGGCTGACAGGATTTGAACCTGGACCACTTGACGCCCAGGTGCGGGAATCGGTTCTCTGGAGCGTGCAGGTTCGATTTCCTCGTCGACGGTCTGGTTGCCCTGACGTTGGCGTCGCGCAACGTTAGGTCCGGCGACGCGGCCCCGGGCAGGCGTCGCCCCGATGGACCCAGAGGGTGTGGTGGCGGGCCGGAATCAATCGGTGACGCTGTGAGGGTGTTCGTCGCGGGCGGTGAGGGTTGCGGTCACCCCGGGCAGCAACAGGTCGAGAAAGCGGTCCAGTTCCGCAGCGCCGTCGTATGAGGCCAAGGCTGGCGCCAGGGCACGCAGTCGAGGAAAGTCGGTTATCGCGAGTCGGTGAAGACCGAGCCGGAGCACATGGTCGGTTTCCTCGGGTCGCTCGATAACTTCCTGCAACTCGTTGAGGACGTGGCCGTACAGATAGCCGAACAGCACACGGTAGATGTGCAGGGCATCCTCGCCGGTGAAGCCGGCCGAGGTGAGCAGTGCGAGGACGTCCTCCAGTGGTCGTAGCATTCCCGGTGGCCGCTGACCGAGCGGAGTGGCCAACGGTCGAGTTACCAGCAGCGGAACCGTGTTCGGATGCGCCAGAGCCAATTGGCGAAAGTTGCGTGCGACCGCGCGCAATTGGCCCGACCAGTCCGGGTCGGTACTGTCCACGGACAGCTTCGCGAGTACGGTCTCGGCGATACCGTCGAGCACTGCGGCTTTGTTGGGGACGTGCCGGTAGAGCATCACCGGGTCTCGGCCCACCATCTGACTGAGGCGACGCATCGATAGTCCGTCCACACCGTCGCGGTCCACGATCCTCAGCGCGGCCTGCAGGATGATCGACCGGTTGAGCGGACGGTTGTCTCCGCCAGTGACAAACGGGACCTCGTCGTCAGCGCCCGCGGCGCGCCCGTTTGACTGTCTCGCCATTTCCTTGGACTCCCCTTCTCGCCTCATCAAAGTAGCGGCTACCGACCCTAATTCAACGTCGATGACCTCGCTAGTTGCTTACATTGTAAGTCAACATTGTTGACATAACCTACACCGCGGCGTGGAATGGGCTGATAACACTGCAATCGGGGGCCTCGACATGATCGTCATCACTGGATTACTTGTTTTTCTCTTCGCCGTGGTCGTCGGGTTCCTTGGCGTGCTGAACAACGCCGGAGCCACTCACCCGTTGAACGAGAACTTCTCGGTGTTGGGCTACCACGTCACCGGGTCGACTGGCACCCTGTTCCTCTTCGGGATAGTGATCGGCGCGCTGGCGATGATGGGTATGAGCGTGTTGCTGGCCGGCGCGCGGCGCACCGCGGGCCGCGGGCGCGACGCGCGCCGCGAACTCCAGCGATCCCAGCGCGAAATGGAGTTTGTGAACCGCGACCGTGTCTTCCAAAACCAACCCGCCGGCGCGGCCACCGACTCAACGGTGAACTCCGAATTGGCCACGACCCGACCGAGGAGGATGAGGGGATCCTTCCTCGGGCGCCGGTCGTGGCGCCGACAACCGACAGCACCGCGGGCCGGCGGCTGACGCCGCTAGGCTGCGGCCCAGTTCAATTGGGAATTATCAGGCGCGAGCATTGACCCCTGACGGAGAATCTGCAATTGGCGTAGGAACAAAGCAGTGAGCATCAATAAGAAGATTGCCCACAAATTCGAAGGGGCCAAGGGCTCCGCCGAGGGTGATCCGCCCTCCACTACATCTACCAAGCAGTCCTGCAGTCTTCGCGATGGCTACTTCCCGTGTCGTTTGCTCCCCCATCGGAATCCCACCTCGACAGTGCCACAGCGATTTCTTTTCGTAGCGCGGTGCGGCGTATACCGGCACGAAGCACTTCGTGGACGGTCAGGTACGGCCTGTCGGTAGCTGCCGTCGTTGATGTGCCCGCGGTGGCCTCGGTGCCGGTAACTCGCGCTCGGATGATGTGCGTCATGACCGTTTCTCTCTGCCTGCAGAGGCGAGTTGCTGATTTTGTGCGTCTATTGACTAGGGCGGAACCGCAACGGCGGCCCTAACGGCGGATCGTCGCGCTATTGCGCCGGCGGTTGCTCATGGGGTCGCGCGCCGACTTCTGGTGTTCGAGCTGGCGGATCAGCTCGCGCTTTGCTTCGCTGATCGCGCGGGTGATATCGAGGTTCTCAGCAACCGCTATCAGCGGCGGATGGCCGGGCAGGCTCGTGCGTAACGTGACGCGCTGCTGCTTGCCGCCGCGGTCCTGCAACGACACTTCCACATGAATGTCCCGCGCATCCCATCGTCCCAGCAGGTGCGGACCGAGCGTCGAGAGCGCCTCCAATACCTGCGGGTGCTCCTCTTCTTTGAAGCCGGAACCGACGTGAAGCACGTTGTTGCCGAAAGCATCCTGTCGTTCGCTGTCAGATTTCATCGTGGTCATTCTCCTAAGAGCGAAGGTGGGTACAAAGCCACTCGCGGCACTTGTCCGCGTGTGCCGTCGTCACGCGGTGGCGGCATCCGATTTCTCCGGAACACGCGATGACATCGATCCCATCGGCATTTCCAGCCGAACTCCGGCGATGGGTGGTTCCGGTTGGCCTCATTGAACATCATTCAAGGTACGGATGTCAACAATGTTGACCTACAGCGTTGGCACGGAGTTCCGCTGGCAGTCTGTTCGCAGCAGTTCAGAGCTGTGGGGATCTCGGAGTCACAAAGAGTCACATGGTGACCCGCGCGACGGGTTGGCCCCCAGTCGGGGGGCACAGTGACCAGCCCAGCGTTCGCGGAAATCATAGCCGCACAGTCGAGAAGCGCCGAGCGTGTTGCATCGTCGAGAGCACCGCCAGTGTCGACTCCGCGCCCTGGTTGTGGTTCACGCCATCGGCGCGCAGACCGTCGAATCCGCCGCCGGTCTCGGGGTCCCACATGGGCTGTTGGGCGTCGTTGACCCCCATGAACCAGGCCGCAGCGGCCAAGACCCCGTCCGGCCAGATCGAACTCGTGTCAGTGGCAGCGGCACGCGCGCACGCGTCGGCGAGGGTCGACACCTCGATCGGCTGCTGATCGAATGCGGGCCGAAGGTCGTCCGGCCCCCTGCCCGCCGCGGGAGTGGGCGAGAGGTGACCCTCTGCCGTTTCGAGTTCGACCAGCCAACCCAACAGATCCAAGCCTTGCTGCCGCAGTGTCGACTCGTCGAGCGCAACGCCCCCTGCGATCATCGCCTCGGCAAGAACCGCATTCGCGTACGTCAGTCGCGGCTCAGGCCATGGCCAGACAGCGTCGCCGTTCGGTTTGGCCACGGTGTCGGCGTAGTGGGTGAGGAGTTTGCGTGCGGCCCGCTGGCCAGGATCGACGGACAGAAGTTCCGCGGCACCCAACGCCGCGAACGACATCGCCCGAGGCCACGGCGATCGGACCTGCACGGCGCGTTCGAACTGAACAACGGCCAACCGGCGAACCAGACTGACGTCGCTATGCGCGGCCGCAGTTCCCAGCCCCCAGATGCAGCGCCCCCAGCAGTCCTCCAGCGAGGGCTCATCCTCCCAACGGCCGTTGCTGTTCATACGGTTTCGGCAGGGGCCGGCATGCGATTGCGCATCGTTGAGGAACTGCAGGGCCACGCGCGTGAGGCCGTTGACCTCCCCGCCAGAGTTGGGCTCTCGGCTCGTGACGACGAGTACCCGGGCCATGTCGTCGGTGCAGTAACCGTGCTCGGGTCGGGGTTCGGCGAAACGGGCATGCTCGAAAGTGCCGCGACGGTTTGTCAACCGCAGCAGGTGGTCGAATCTCGGTTCCGGCATTGTGGCGGTCATACCAGTTCCCGACGATTAGCTAGAATCTGTTGTGCCAAAACAAGATAGGAGTTGGCAACGACCGGCCACGCCATCGCGGGCGCCAACCGGCGTGCCTCCGCGGCCATGGAGTCGGAAAGCCGTGGATCGGTCAGCAATCGGCGCAGGGCGGAGGCCAGCGCATCGGGATCGTCGTGAGCTACGACGATGCCCGCCCCACTACCAAGCAGTTCGACGGCGTGAGGGAAGGCGGTGGCGACGACTGGCCGCCCACTCGCGACTGCGTCGACCAGAACACCGGAAGTGACCTGATCCGTCGAATCGTAGGGCAGGACAACCAAGGCCGAGGACCGAACCATCGCAGACAGTGACGACACATCGCGGTAGCCGGCGTCGAAGCTCACCGAGTCCGCCACACCGATGCGCCGCGCCTGCTCAGCGCGCGCGTCGCGATAGGCCTCGCCGTCGGCGGCCAAGACCTTTGGGTGCGTGCGGCCTGCAATCAGGTAACGTGGCCGGCCCCGGAGCTCACGCAGCGATCCCATCGCCTCGATGACCCGCTCGATGCCTTTCCCCGGCCCCAGCAGACCCCAGGTCAACAGAGTCGGCCTGCCCGAACGAATTACCGGCGTGGTTCTCGGGACGGTCGCACCGTGCGCGATCATGGTGACTTTTCGGCGATCGACGTCGAAGCCGAGGCATAGGCGCTGCCTGGCCGCCTCCGACATCACAACCACTCGATCCGCGAGCGCGACGATCGTCTCGAGCACCGACCGCTGATGCGGGGTCGGGTCCCTGAGGACCGTGTGGGCTACCACGATGGACGGGATGTGCAACCCGCCGATGATGTCCACCACTTCGTCTCCGTCGACGCCACCGTAAATGCCGTACTCGTGCTGCACGATCGCGATGTCGCTCTCGTTCAGCAATTCGGAGGTTGTGGCCACGGATGTCGCGGAACCGTTGACCAGCTCCCCGATCACCCCAGCGGCCGCCGATGACGATTCGTCGCCAACGCGAACGACTCTGACGTCAGAACCATTTGCGCACAGCGCTTTCGACAATGCCGCACTGAACGTCGCGAGTCCACACGGAGTCGGCGGGTACGTACTGAGCATGGCGAAGCTCGTGGAGCCGCAGCGGCCGTGTCGAACAACGCGGCCATGCGATGTTTCAAGGGTGGATGCAGCGCTCAAGGTGATCGATCCCGATGGACGGTTGTCACCGACGTGTCCGGCGCGAGCTGTTGCTCCGCGAGATCAGCGGCGGACGGCCGACCTCAACCCGGACTGGCTGGGTTACCAACCTGACACACGATACACCCGCAGACCGGCGACGGCGCTTTGAACCTCGCCAGGATAAGCACCAGGACCGTGCAGGCTGATATCGGCGAGGGCACCCTCAACCGTGAGGCGCCGCCCGGCTCGCTCGGGCGTGCCCCCCTGGCCGGGACCGGTCTCGTGACCGCTTCCTGACGGCTACGGTACGCCGGCCGGGCTTTCCGGCCCAGTTCGGGCGCGGGCGCGGACGCGGCGCACCGCTTCATCGAGCAAGTTTTGGGCCACCTCGGCCAACCTGCGGTGCTCAGCTTGGCTCATCGCCCGCAGCTGGGTCAAAGCCTCCTCGGCGCTGCGCCCGGTACGTCCGCGGATGAGGCCAATCGCTTGATCGATCACGGGGCGCACGGACAACGCCGTCTGCAACTGGACAGTCAGAGCCAGCGCGTCCGCGAGGATCTGCGCGTTGTGCACGGCAACAGCCGCTGGTTTGGCGAACAACTCCCCGAATTCGGCGGCGTGCTCGTCGAAAACGTCCTTGCCGTAGGCATATACATTGATCGCCCCAACAACCCGATCAGGCAGCAACAGCGGCAGCGACAGTGCACTGTGCACTCCTAACCGGCCCACCCGCGGGCCGAACCGCGGCCACATCTTCTCCCCACCCAACGACCCTGAGCGCACCGTGCGACGTTCCAGCGCCGCGGTGATGCAGGGGCCCTCATTGAGGGTCACATACTGGATTTTGTCGATCTCGGTGACAAAGGGAGCACTGGCCGCCAACGCGGCGACCATGTTGTCCGCCCGATCGACGTTCAGCAACGTCACCCCGGCGCCGTCGGCTCCCGGTATCGCGTGGACGGCGAACGTCGCTACCTCCGCGAGCAACTCGGGCAAGCGCCGATGATCGGCGACCAGCCCCGCGAGATCGCCGATCGCCGCCCGCAGATCGGCGTCATCGGCACTGTGCCGCTCCAATGTCCGCGACCCCAGCGGGGGCCCATCAGTGTTTTCGGTGAACTCCACCATCGCCGGTACCTGCTTCATAATCCTGCTGGAATCCGCCAGACCGGCGACCAGCCCCACACCCGGGCGCATCCGCCACGAGATGACTCCATCCTAGGGCGAACGTGGGCCGGCTGGTCCAAGGCGACGTTCGCCGGCCACTTCTGCCTCGGGCATGCAGGCGAATACGTGTACCGGACCTCCGACGCGTGTAGTGTCATGGCTGCTGAGAACCTCAGCTAGTCCGGGACGGGTTTTCGCCGTACGCTGCTGAACCCCAGGAGCGCGTCAGCTCCGAGCCCGACACACCGGTGACCGTCCGCACGACTGGATCACCATGACCGAAACACTATTGTGCTCTTCGCCCCTGCACGCCGAGACCACTTTCTCCATGCCTCTCTCGAAGCCGAACCGCGACTTGGCGCGATTGGACACTCACTGGATGCAGTCATCGGTGGCCATCGTCAGCGCCCGTGGCGAAATCGACACGACGAATGCATCCATTCTCACCGCGTATTCACTCGCTAGCCTGGCGCGTTGCCGCGGGCTGGTGCTTGATCTGGCCTGCCTGCAATTCTTTGGTGCGGCAGGCTTCTCAGCGCTGTGCAAGATCTCCGTGAGGTGCGCTCACGCGGGAATAGCCTGGGCGTTGGTACCCGGCGATGCGGTATCGCTACTGCTGAGAATCGGCGACCCGGATGGCCTGCTGCCGGCCGTCGATACCGTCAGTGCGGCACTGGTCAGCCTGAAGAGTTCGGCCTCCGAGGCGGGCCAACCCGAAAAACCTTGTGGTATCGGTGACATGGGGTAGCGACTTGATTACCGGTCCCGCGAACCGGGTGATCGCCACCATGCAGAACGGTGTCGAGGTGATGCGATTCGGCGGCCTTCAGACCGGATCCCGTCCGTCGCCGTTTCAGATCGTGGAGCAGTGCGACATGTACCGGCTACGCCGGTACTTCCCCGACGGCGCGAATGATCCGTCACGGCCGCCGCTCATACTTGTACCGACGATGATGATGTCGGCCAACGTGTTTGACGTCACAAGGGACCAGGGCGCGGCCGGAGTCCTGCGTGAGCTCGGCGCGGAAGCCCACCGGTTTTCCTGAGCGACCACATCGTCGCGCTGAGCGGATCACCGACCCGCCGAAAGCACCCACCCGGCGCGACATGCATTGGTGTTCTGGCATGTTGGCACGACGTCATTAAGTGTCATTAAGGATCGCTCTCTGGATTCGAGTCGACACCAGCACAACCTACGGTACCGTCGGTTACCCGCCAGTAGTCATTGGGTTTGAGGGCCTGATCGAAGCCACCCTGGTCTGTGGCTTCGCCGACGCGCGGGTCGCGACGCCATTGGCGGACGGCGATGGCTGTCTTGAGCCCGCGGCGGGGTCCTGTCACCACGTCGGTGGTGGCCAACCCGGACTCCAGTTTGGTGAACATCCGCTCGCTGCGGGTTTCCGGAGCGTCGTCGGCGGTGTCGCGCAAGTAGCGGTTCGGCAGCGACAGTTTGGCGATAGTGCGCCACGCTTTGCCGTACTGAATCAGGAACGAACCCGTGGTGTATGGGAGGTCGTACTTGTCGCAGATCTGCCTGACCCGCACCGAGATCTGGCGCAGCCGGTTGCTGGGCAGATCGGGGTAAAGGTGATGCTCAATTTGGTGGCACAGGTTGCCGCTCATGAACCGCATCGCCGGCCCGGCGTGAAAGTTGGCGCTGCCCAGCATCTGTCGTAGATACCACTGCCCCTGGGTCTCGCCGATCATGTCGGTTTTGGTGAACTTCTCTGCGCCATCGGGGAAGTGTCCGCAGAAGATCACCGCGTCGGCCCAGACGTTGCGGATAACGTTGGCCACTATGTTGGCCTTCAGCGTCGACCTGTAGGTCGCCGATCGCGACAGCGAGGTGAGCGCCGGAAATGCGACGTAGTCCTTGATTCCCTGCCTTGCGGCCTTGGTCGCGAATTCGCGCATCTGCAGAATGGTGGTTTCGCGATCCGGTCCGGGCTTGAGGATCTTGGTGAACTCTATGGGCTGCAAGCCAATTCCCCACTCGAACCCAAGCGCGAGGATGGTGTTGTACAGCAGGTTGGCGATGTTGTAGGCCTGCCAGGGCTGGTCGCGGGTGACTCGCAGGATGCTGTAGCCCACGTCGTCGTCCATGCCGAGGATGTTGGTGTACTTGTGGTGCTGGAAGTTGTGGGTGAACCGCCAGTGTTTTGACGCCCCACTCATGTCCCACTCCCATGTCGAGGAGTGGATCTCGGGATCATTCATCCAGTTCCATTGGCCGTGCATGACATTGTGGCCGATCTCCATGTTCTCGATGATCTTGGCCAGGGCGACGGTGATCGTTCCCGCCCACCATGCCGAGCGCTTCGAGCTACCGGCCAGCATCAGCCGGCCGGCCACGTCGAGGGCGCGTTGCGCGGCGATGGTGCAGCGGATGTAATGCGCATCGCGCTCGCCACGGGAATCCTCGATGTCCAGCCGGATCGCGTCCAGCTCAACGGCCAGGTTCTCAATGTCGGCGCCGGTCAAGTGAGCGAAGGCCGGAATGTCAGTAATCGCCATCGTTTGGCCCCTTTTGGGCGGATCGAATTGGTCTGCGCGCTCTCACTGTTCGTTGCGTTCGTCGCCGGGAGGTCGCTGCCTCAGGGCGGTAAGTGGCGGCGCGTGACACCGCTGGGAGTCCCGGCCGCCGGCCGAGCCGGGCAGCCGCTGAGTAACTCGGCCGGTCAGTAGTAGTGGCGGCGGCCGCCGACAGCGTGTCCCATCCGTCCCATCACCGCCAGCAACAGTCCGACGACGAGGAGGATTACCCCGATGACCAAGACAACATGGGCGAACGCGAAGGTCGGGACGAGGCTGGGGAGTAGGAGGCCGAGGACAATGAGAACGATTCCGAGGACGATCATGACGTCTACCTAGTTTCTGTGTTGATGTTTGGGAAGGGGATTGCTCGAGCTAGTCTTTGAGAGCGTCAATTATCCCAACCCCCAACTTTTTTGGCGTGGCCCCTGCCTGATCGGCGCGTCCTTCGGAACGCGGCGGGCGTTCCTGGCATCAGAGACACGGTTGTCGCCCCGTCGCCAGTCGAGTCGTCGAACAAACCGGCAGCACGGGGGGACTCGGGGGTCGCGGTCCGAACTGTGAGCAACGAGGGAATGAGCGAAATCTGCATGCTTTCTTCACCGCAACGGGTTGGACATCCGAATGTGCGGCGCGAGCGAACGCTCATCAAGTTCAGCGGCGGGCAGCCAAACTTTCTCCGCACTGGCTGAAGGACTCAGCAACTACGACGCTACCCCTTTCGGGACCCCCCGGCCAGTTTCCCGCCGAGTGCGGTGAGGACACGTCGGAAGCAACGTCGGCGCCTGAGGAACGACGGGGTAAACCGGCAGCGCCAAACGTGATCGGGTCGTCACCTCATCGGCGCCTTGACCCGACCGGAAGCCATACCGCAACTTCTCATCCGCGTCGGCGAAGCCCCTGTCGTTGGCTCGATACCCCCGATTACCCGTGGCGGCAACTACCCGATGTTCTCACTTTTCACCGCATTACGTTCTAGCTGAGCGTCGGGGTGACCCGCACAGACCGCCGGGACGCGGCCGAGCGAAGTGGGGCCGACCGCAAGACCTATCCGATGCCCATCAGTCGGCGTCGAGGTGAAGCCGGTGATCGAGGATGTCGCGGGCAACGTCGGTGACGCCGCGGCCGCTCGCGTACGCATGAGCCCGCAGCCGGACCAGGGCCTCGGCCGGCTCAACCTCCAACTGGGCGACGAGCATCCCAGTGGCCTGGCTCACCTCCGCGCGACTTAGCGCGTTGAGATCTGCCCAGGCATTGCTATCGGGGTCGGTGACGGAGGCCTGCAGATCGGCGTCCAAAAGATCGAGGACCGGGATGCCGGCGAGCTCCGCGGCGGCGACGGCACCGCTCAAGTCCTGGCGCGGCAGTTGGCCTGGCCGCGCGCGGAAAAGGTCGAGGGCGCCTACGAATTCGCCGGCTACTACGATGGGTATCGCGTAGACGAATCTGATCTCGTAGTCCAGCATCGCGGGCCCATACGCGGGCCACCGAGCCTCATCGGGATCGGCGAGGTCTACGACCAGAATCGGGGTCCGCCCCGTGACAGCATCCAGGCAAGGTCCTTCGCCGAACGTGAACTGCAGATCGTCGTACCTGCGCGCGGGCTCGCCGCTGGATCCCAGGGTTCCGCTGTTCGCGCCGTCGAACACGAGCGAAATTGCCGCTGCGTCAACGTCGAGGAGAATCACGCAAGCCTCGCACAAACGGTCGGCGGCCTGCACTCCTCGCCACCCATCGACGGTGGCCATCAGCTCGTTGATCACCACATCTACTCGAATGACGATTGGGCAGCTGCGGAAGTGCCCGAGAGTCTACGCGACAATGTCATCTTTCGTACCTCTGACTAATTTTGGGGGATTTGACGAGCGCACGCCCAGTTGCCCTGCTCGCCGCTCTCCTGTTGTGACCCAACGCGTCGCACGTCGAATCGCCCCAAAAATCGATTTCTGATGTGTACGGGGCCGTGTCGACCCCATATTTTTCGCCAAGATGAGCCGATCGGGACTAATGCGCGGCGCTGACGCGGATGCGTTCGCAACATTTCAACAACTGATGGCGCGACTACCGTGGCTAGCGGTGCCATGATGCATACCGTGGCGACTGGGCGGGCGCGCTGCCATCCTGGAGTTGTGCGCCCGGCGAGTGTCGTTAAGGCAACAGGCCCGACATCCCCTAGGAGCACTGGGCAATACGAACTGGGCAGCGTTGCAAGGCCGCGTCAAGGCGATGGGAGCGACATTCTCCGAGTAAGCAGGCAGCGCCCGAACGCCGTCGCCGGACAAAGATGCTCGACCTGGACAACCGCGGACCCCGTACCTTAGCGGATCCTTTCGGGAATCGAATTGAGTGCGTGCAGGACATGTTCCGCCAATTCGGTTGCCGCTTTGTCTCCAAGCTTCGAATGCGACGTGATGGTGTCCTTGACCAGTTCGAGACGTCGGTCGTAGGGCGATTGGATGCTAGTTGGCGACGCCATCATGTTTTCCTTTTCAGTCGAGCATGTTCGCTCGTACCCGAGCTGCCCGCTGCTTACGACGTTACGCTACTTCTCGTCGTGGGGGGCGAGTACGGACATGGCTGTAGTCCGTTACGTTCCAGCGGAACTCAGCGGATCGACACCATTTGGTCGATCGAAGGTCTGGAAGCGCGTAGGGGGCATCCCTCGCTGCAAGTGACCGTCAGGCATCCAGGGCAGTAAGTAGGTCATCCAGCGGCACCATCACGGCACCGATCGCGCTGTCCCCGATGCCGTACGGCAACACCAGCGTTCGCGCATGCACCAGTCCGCCGCACGAGTAAAGGACATTTGGGACGTAACCGTCCTGCTCATCGGCAGCTGGACTCAGCAGCGGTTCGCGCAGCTGTTTGAGAATCTGTGTCGGATCTTCGAGGTCGAGCAACATCGCCCCGATGCGGTATGTGCGCATCGGACCGACGCCGTGGGTAAGGACCAGCCAACCCGCCTCGGTCTCGATGGGCGGACCACAGTTCCCCAGTTGCAACGCCTCCCACGCCCGAGCCGGTCGCTGGCAGGAAACCGAGTCCGTCCACTCGAACGGATGATCCGAATAAGCAACCGAATTCGACTCGCGGTCTGATCTGGACATGGCTGCGAAGCGTCCACGAATCCGCCGCGGAAATAGTGCCAGCCCCTTATTGGCAGCGGCGCGGCCCACCATCGGCGTGGAGATGAACGCACAGAAATCTTCTGTCGCTAAAAGCTGCTGGCTGATGTGGGATCCGCTGTAGGCGGTGTAGCTGGCATAGTACGTGACCGTGCCGTCGTCGTCGACGAAACGGACGAACCGTGCGTCCTCCATGCCGGCGCCCTCCGCGCTCGTCGCGGGCCACAAGACACGCTCGGAAAGCGGTACTTCATCGGCGAATTCGACGCCGTAGGTCCGTTCGGCAATGGCCCGAATCAGCGAAATTGTCTCGGCCGCATGGCCACGAGTCCTCCGGTGCTTCTCAAGTCTGTCGAGTTGTTGGCCGAGGTCGGCTCTGGTGAACTGGTCGCCGAGCGGACCGAGGACGTAGTCCGCGGCCTCGCCGGTACCGTGCAGCCGGCCCAGCTCACTGCGTATCACCGCACCGTCCAGAAGCGTCGGCACGAGGGTCCCAACGCTGGCGAGTGCAACCGCATCGTCGATCCTGACGTCACCGGCACCGTCGACGACGCCGGTCCGGAACCCGATAGACGACCGGTGCCCCTCCCCGATCCCCCGCACGCTCATGACGAATCGCAGGCTGCCGGCAGCGGTTCCCGACTGGTCCGGGTGCGCCACCATGCTGGGGTTGCACAACGCTGCGCCCTCAATCGCATATTCGCTGGTGAAAACCGCGCCTAACAACAGCATTCGCGCCTCGGAAAGATCGCCGGTGGGATCGAGGCGATCGGCGACTTCATGGGCGTGCCGGCGAAGTGTGCCGACCAGATCGCGGTGACGCCAGTCGAAGCGGGTGACGACGTCATCCAGCGACGCCCGCACCTCGTCCTCGTCGAGGGCCAGGATGCGACCCAGCACTGCATCCACGCGGGACTCCTGTTCCTCGAAACCCTCCTGTCCGGGCACGAACAGGCGCGTGATGACCCTGGATCGGTCGGCCATGAGCAGCTGCGGGCTGCGCCTGGCCAGCCCGGCACGAACCGAATTCATTGCGGCACAGTCGATGAACGTTGCGCGTGCTGCAACGTCGGGATCACCGCCAAGGTCGACTCCGCCCACCGGTTTCTGTTGACCGCGTAGGCACCCAGTCCGTCATATCCACCACCCGTATCCGGGTCCCACATCGGCATGCTCCCGTCCTTATCGCCCATGCGCAGGTCCGCGGCGGCCATGACGCCCGCAAGCGGAATCGGGTCGGCGCCGTCAGGAGTGTGTTCGGCGCGAGCGACTGCTCAGTGAGGCAGCAGCGGCTGGGCGGCTGGCCTCATTCCGGACTGGCTGGAATTCTCAGCATCGCTCACGCTACACCTCGCAGCTGCTTCTGACTCGGTGTTCGGGCTTCAGGTAACTGACCAGCCAAACGATTCGGGCGGTTCTTCATGCCACATGCTGGCGGTCTGGCAGATGCGTTCGGCAACCGCGTCGATCGACGTTCGGGCGGTGTCGCCGGCATGATCACCGCCTTGTGGAATCGGGAAGATGAATCGGCCGCTCTTTCCCCATTGCCAGACTGCGGAAAAATCTTCGCGGCTCAGGGGCCGAAAGATGACTTCGGTTCGCGCGCCCTGAAGCGCGACTTCGAGCCAAGTGGCGTACTCGACCCGCTCTCCAGAAATCAGGCGGGGCTCGTTGTAGACGTGAACCTCGCCTGCATCCTGAAGCCGGGCGCGGAGGGCCTCTGCGAGCGGTTGCAAAAGTTCCCGCTCAAATTCGTCTGCTTTGTCTTTCGTCATTCCCGCTCCTTCGCCGGCCGGTTGCCCACGATCTCAATCGTGTCACGTTCGTCCCGGTCCCCTCCGTCGTTGTGCAAAGGCGGCGCCTGCGATTCGCACCCAGACGGCCGCTACCGCAACTCGTCCTTTCTCACTGGCGCGCATAACGTGTGGTCCCAAAGCGGTCCCGACACGGTGTCCGACTCGCGTGGGTGGCTGCAAAAGCGAATGATCCCCTCGCTGGCTCAATCGCGCCAGCTACTGCCCTAAGTGGAGAGCGGCCAGCCGCTCAACGAGCCGCTGGTCGGTTAGTCAGCTACTCAGGGGTGCAGAGCGTTGACTGCTTCGCCGACGGAGGCGAACAGGTTATCCTCGCCGATCCGCGCAAGCAGGCCGCTTCGCGCCAAGCCGGCCCTGGCCGTTTTGTTGGTTCTTGCCATCGCGAAGGACACACCACCGTGGGCGAGTCGCTCGAGCATCTGCCGTAATGCGCGTGCTCCGGTGTAATCAAGATCAGTCATTCCCATCGCGTCGAGCACGACAAGCCGAAGTGAGTGACCTGCGCGGTCGGCGGCGGCGGCCAAGTCGGTCCTGAAACGACTCGCGTTGGCGTACCAGAGGGGTGTCGCGAACATCACCACGAGTACGCCGGGAACCTCGATGGCGTGCTCGGTGCCCTCGAGCGGGGCCCAACTGGTGGTCCCGGGGATGCGGCCCAGGACGTGCAGGTGCGGGCGGGCGGTGAGACGGGTGCGGTCGAGGATGGCCAACGCAACCGCGACTGTGATGCCCTGTTCGACGCCGACGAGCGCGACCGTGAGCAAGGCGATCAGTGCCAGTCCGAATTCGAAACGGTCGTAGCGGGCGATATCGAGGAGTTCGTGGACGTTCAAGATTCGGGTGGCGATGAAGATCAGAATCGCCGCCAGTGTCGCCAAGGGCAGGTCCTCGAGCAGCGCGACGGCGGGGATCAACAGCACGACGGCACCGGCAGCAGCCAGACCGGTCACCTGGGTCCGGCCCGAGGCCGAGACCACCGCGGCGGTTCGTGGTGGGCTTGCGTCCACGGGGAACGCGCCGACCAGGCCGGCGACGACATTGCCGGCACCGACGCCGAGGAAGTCCCGGTTGACGTCCACCTCGTATGCGCCCTGGTCGGCAAACGCGCGGGTCGTCGCCGCCGTCTGGCTGACGATGACCAGGGCGACGACGCCGGCGATCGGCGCGACCGCGACCAGGGCCGACCAGGACAGCCCGTGCAGCCCGAGGTGCGGCGCGCCGTGGGCCACCGCACCCAACACCATCACCCCGTGGGCGTGCAGTTTCAGCGCAGCGACGAGGATCGTCGAGCCGATCAACCCGACCAACGCCCCCGGGAGCCGGCGATCGAGCCGTTCGGCGACGACCACGATGATGAATACGCCTACCCCGATGCCCAGCGCCCACCCGTTGATCAAATGCAAGCCGCTGAGCGTGGCACCCAACCGGTGCAGCGTGCTGCCGCCGGCGCCGGGCAGGCCGAGCAGATCAGGTAGCTGGTGCACCACGATGATCACCGCGACGCCGCCCAGGAATCCGCTGATGATCGGCGCGGACAGAAATTCGGCGATCCACCCGAGCCGCAGGAGACCGACCAGGGCCACCACCAGACCGACCAGGACCGCGAGGATTCCGACCATCGCCACGTAATCCGGGGAGGTCGCCGACACCACGGCGGCGATGCCGACAGCGAATAGCGGGGCGATGGTGGAATCGGCGCCGACCGACATCTGCGGGTTTGATCCCAGCAGCGCGAACATCACGCTGCCGGCGACAAACGCGTAGAAGCCGGTGATCGGCGGCATACCGGCCAGCCGGGCTGTGGCTAGTTGCTCGGGCAACGCGATCGCCAGCAACGTCAGCGCCGCGACCAGGTCGCCGATCACCCACGACGAGCGGTAGCCGTGCAATGAGGACAACAGCAGCGACCGCGCCCCCAGCACGCGCCCCGCGAACCCTGCTGCCGACTGCATCGGCCCATCATCGCAACTCCGTCAGCCGCAGCGAGCCACGCCGCGCGGATGCGTCAGATCCGCGAGGCCACCGTCTTGGCCAAACGCTCGCTCGGATGACGGTATGGGCGCACACTTGAGGTGTCCCATCTGAAATTTGGGGGCTGCGATGAGCGAGCAACCGTACGACCTTCTCGGCGACATCTTCCAGCGGTACTTCAGACCCGCCATCGACGCGTATCCGCGAATGGGTGGCGGACTCGTCGAGAAATTACTCGCGCTGAGTGACGACGTCCCCGACAAATTGCGACAGACTCGCGGCGCCGCCATGGCATGGGGCAAGGCCGAGACCCCGACCGCCAGGATCACCTCGGAGCTTTTCGTGATCACCCAATACGGACTGCTCTATGCCGCCGAGTTGAGCGAGTCGCGCCGGGCGCTGTATTACCTGGCCACGCCGCCCGCATTGTTCGATCCTTTCGTCGATCAGGTCGACACCGCCGAACTGCGTGAGGGCGCGGTCGTCGTGGTGGACAGCCGGTGCGGCCGTGACCTCTCCTCCGCCCATCCGATGGACGCCGCGCTGCGCCGGATACTCGATGAGCACCTGGCGCTGCGGGTGGATCTGCCCGTGTGACTATTTCTTCTTGTTCTTCTTGGCCGGCCCCCGCGAGACGGGCAGGGCGAGGATGCTGTCATCGTTGGCGTGTGTTCGGAGCCGCGACGACGACGTCCATGACGAGTCCCCAACGATGCACGCGTGAGTGATGCTCGATGTTCCGGTCGTGTGCCAGCAAAGCGGTCGTGCTGATGGGGCGACACCCGCCCAACACCTGCGGCGCAATGCGCCAGATGCCGGTCCAGCCTTGCGATACAGCCCGTTCGAGCAGCCGCTCTCCGTAAGTGAGGCTGGCCAGGCAGAGCCGGCCATCGGCCTTCAGGATGCGCCGCAGATCGTCCAGCACGGCCCGTGCGTAGGCTTCGTCCAGCAGATCGAAGACGAAGGCTGACAGCACCCGGTCGGCGAAATCGTCGTCGGCGGGTAGCGGCAGTGAGCCGTCGACAAGCACCACCTTGGCCCGCTCGGCCCAGGCGGCCAGCCGGCGGGTGGCCAAATTGACCATCACCGGGCTGATGTCGACGCCGAGGTAGTTGACACTGGTGGGCAGCGCAGCCAGCAGGTTCGCAGCCAAACGGCCAGTGCCGCAGCCGAACTCGAAGATGGTCTGGTCCCCGGCGAGGGCCGACTCGGCCACGAGGCGGTTGATGGTCGCGTCCTCGTAAAAGGCCTGCCAATCCTGGACACGTCCGATCCGGTCGTAGACCCGACGCGCCTGGTTCAGCGTAAGCGCCACGGCTCCACGTTTACGACGACGGTGCGGCGGCGGGACCCTCGTTGCCCACCAACTCCTTCCTCGCCTCTGCCAGCTCCGCTTTGGCGGCAGCGTCCACCTGGGGATACTGCGGGTTGAGAGCCCGCAACGTCTCCAACAGCACCGCCGAAGTCGACACGTGGCTAAACCATTTGTGGTCGGCGGGGATCACGTGCCAGGGAGCCCAGACGGTGCTGGTGTGGCTGAGCATGTCCTGAAACGCCCGCTGGTAGTCGTCCCAGAACGCGCGCTCGCGCAGGTCCGCGACGGAGAACTTCCAGTTCTTCTCGGGTTCATCGATGCGCTCGAGGAACCGGCGCGCCTGTTCGTCCTTGGAGACGTTGAGAAACAGCTTGACGATGACGGTCCCGTTGTCGGTGAGGTAGCGCTCCCAGTCGTTGATGTCGCGATACCGCCGCTGCCAGATGTCCCCGGCGTCGAGTACCGCGGTGCGCGGCCATAACGTCTCGGGGTGCACGCGGGTGATCAATACGTTCTCGTAGTGGGACCGGTTGAACACCGCGATGCGACCCAGTTCCGGCAGCGACCTTTGGTGGCGCCAGAGGTAGTCATGTGCCTGCTCGGTCGCCGAGGGCGCCTTGAAGCTGTACACGTCGACGCCCTCGGGGTTGAGGCCGCTCATGACGTGCTTGATCGTGCCGTCCTTACCGGCCGCGTCGATCGCCTGAAGGATGATCAGCAGCGACCGGTCTGCCCGAGCGAAGAAGCGGTCCTGCAAATCCAGTAGCGCCGACTTCGCGTCAGCCAGCACCGCGGTGCCGTGGTCTTTTCGAAGCTGTTTGTCGTGGCGGTCGGGATGGAAGTCCTTGGCCAGGTTCACCTTGGACCCCGGCTCCACCCGGGTAGCCTCCGCCAGTCGTTTCCAGAGCGCCGACAACTTCGCCTCCTGGTTGTGCGCAACGATCACTGTCAGCCTCGCAGAAGGTCGCCTGCGGTTTGCCGCCACCATCGCCGTGGGTTACCCGCGCCCTGCACAGTACGGCGGGTAGTGCTCGCCGGCTTCGCCTTCAGTAGCGCCAATTGCGTTGTCCGCCTGGTGTCTTGAAGACCTCGCCGCGCCGACGACCAGCAGGCGCCCGAAGCGCCCGGGGTTGCGCGCGTAGTACGCGTCGATGCGTCGCCTATGCGTGGATGGGCCGGCCGCCGATTTTTCGGAAGGTCGCCTCGATGCCGAAGGACAATGCGACCATCGCGACCAAGACGCTGACGGCCACGAGGCTGCTCTTGGCGATGAGCGCGGCCAATGCCGCGACACACGCCATGGCGGCCACGACGGAGATCCACGGGGTTGATCCCCGCTTCCGCGCCGTGCGAGCACCGACAGCCCGAGGACGGCGAAGATACCGCCGCCGACCATGCCGCCGATGCCGATCGCGACCGCACCCCACAACCCGACCGGATGCGCTGCCGCTTGAATGCCGCCCTGATCCGAGCTTACGAACACCCACCGGCAGGGTGCGCGCGTTGCACCCGGGTTGCAGATGCCGTTATTGCGGGGCGTCCCAGCTCCAGTTGCGGATTTCGGGGTGGTCCTCGCCGTGGGTGTTGATGTAGAGGGTGTGTTCGACGAGTTTGTCGGCCATTGTCTGTTTGAGGTAGTCGCCTGTGGCGCCGAGGTGCGGGAGGCGGTCGATGACGTCGGTGACGAGGTGGTAGCGGTCCAGTTTGTTCTGTACCCGCATGTCGAAGGGGGTGGTGATGGTGCCTTCTTCGTTGTAGCCGCGCACGTGCAGGTTGGGGTTGGTTCGGCGGTAGGTGAGCCGGTGAATCAGGGTTGGGTAGCCGTGAAAGGCGAAGATGATGTGTTTGTCGGCGGTGAACAGGGCGTCGTAGTCGCGGTCGCTCAGACCGTGCGGGTGCTCACTGGCTGACTGCAATTTCATCAGGTCGACCACGTTGACCACGCGGACCTTCAACGCGGGCAGGTGTTCCCGCAAGATCCGCACCGCGGCGAGCACCTCCAGGGTGGGGGTGTCCCCACAGCAGCCCAGCACCACGTCGGGCTCGGCGCCGGAATCACTACCTGCCCATTCCCAGATACCGATGCCTTGGGTGCAGTGCACTTCTGCCTGCTCCATGCTCAGCCACTGCGGCATCGCGCGTTTTCCGGCGACGATCACGTTGACGTAGTGGCGGCTGCGCAGGCAATGGTCGGCGACCGAGAGCAGGCAGTTGGCATCCGGCGGCAGGTAGACCCGGACGATGTCGGCTTTCTTGTTCACGACGTGGTCGAGGAAACCGGGATCTTGGTGGGTGAAGCCGTTGTGGTCTTGCTGCCACACGTGGGAGGCCAGCAGGTAGTTCAGTGATGCGATGTCGCGGCGCCACGGGAGTTGCGCGGTGACCTTGAGCCATTTCGCGTGCTGGTTGAACATCGAGTCGACGATGTGGATGAACGCCTCATAGCAGTTGAACAGCCCATGCCGTCCGGTCAACAGATAGCCTTCGAGCCAACCTTGGCTTTGATGCTCACTGAGCATCGAATCCAGCACCCGCCCTTGTGGCGCGAGGAACTCGTCGCTGGCGACGGTGCGGGCCTCCCACTGCCGGTCGGTGGCCTCGAAAACCGCATCGAGCATGTTCGACACGGTTTCGTCGGGGCCGAAGAGTCGGAAGTTGCGCTGGTCCTGGTTGAGGCTGACCACGTCGCGCAGGAAGCCGCCCAGCACCCGGGTGTCTTCGGCCTCCACCGCGCCCGGTGCGGCCACGGCGACCGCGTGGGTGCGGTAATCGGGCATCCGCAGGTCGCGCAGCAGTCCCCCGCCGTTGGTGTGCGGGTTGGCGCCCATCCGCCGCTGGCCGCGAGGGGCGAGCGCTGCCAGGTCGGGCAACAGCCGCCCGGTCTGATCGAACAGCTCGGTGGGTTTGTAGCTGCGCATCCAGCTGTCGAGCAACTCGACGTGTCCAGGATGGTGCTCGTCGACGAGCAACGGCACCTGATGCGCACGAAACGTGCCCTCGATCTGCAGGCCGTCCACGACCTTGGGTCCGGTCCAGCCTTTCGGTGAGCGCAACACGATCATCGGCCAGCGCGGGCGGGTGGTCTGGCCATCGGTGCGCGCCCTGCGCTGGATCCCGTGGATGCCGGCGATGACGGTGTCGAGGACGGCGGCCATCAGTTCGTGCATGTCTTCGGGGTCATCACCCTCGACGTAGTGCGGTTCCCATCCGCAGCCGCGTAGGAACTGGTCCAGCTCCTCGCGTTCGATGCGGGCCAACACGGTGGGGTTGCTGATCTTGTAGCCGTTTAGATGCAGGATCGGCAGCACCGCCCCATCACCGACCGGGTTGAGGAACTTGGTGGAATGCCAGGCGGTGGCCAGCGGCCCCGTCTCGGCCTCGCCGTCCCCGATGACGCACGCCACGATCAGATCCGGATTGTCGAACGCGGCGCCGAACGCGTGACTCAGCGAGTAGCCCAGTTCCCCGCCTTCGTGGATCGACCCCGGAGTCGTCGGCGCGACGTGGCTGGAAATGCCTCCGGGAAAGGAGAATTGGGTGAACAGCTTCTTCATCCCGGACTCGTCGGGACTGACGTCGGGATAGATCTCGCTGTAGGAGCCCTCGAGGTAGGTGTTGGCGACCAGGGCCGGGCCGCCGTGGCCGGGGCCGGCGACGTAGAACATGTCCAAGTCGTAGGTGGTGATGACCCGGTTGAGGTGGACGTAGATGAAGTTTTGACCCGGCGTGGTCCCCCAATGGCCGACCACCAGCGGTTTCACATCCGAGAGCGCCAGAGGGCGCCTCAGCAACGGATTGTCGTACAGATAGATCTGGCCCACCGACAGGTAGTTCGCAGCCCGCCAATACGCGTCGATCCGATGGAGCAGTTCAGGTTCCAGTGTTCGGGTGCGCGTCACGGGGTGTCCCTTGCTCGAAACGTCGTTAATCCTTTGTCGATCGAGTTTGTGGTTCGTCTGTGTCATGCGCGGAGTCCGTGAGCAGCCGGACGAGCTGGCGCTCGTCCAGTGCAGTCCAACAGCCGCGGGCGGCGCGCCACTGATCTGGATCGTTCTCGGGGCCAAGGACCGCGGCGGCGGGGGTCGCGCGCTGATCCGGTGCGGCAACCGTCGTCGTCACCTGGGGCCGCACGTCGCGGAATATCAACCAGTAACCCCACCCGATCAACGGCATGAAAATCAGCGCGGCGATCACGGCCGGTGCCCCGCGGCGGGGGTTCCGTTGGCCACCGTTGCCGGGATGGGAATGGGTGGCTGTGGCTCTGGCCGGTCTGCTGCGCCGTTTTCCCGGGCCAGGAAGTTTCCGAGTTCGGCGATGGTCGACATCAACGGTGCCGGGAACACGACGGTGCTGTTCTTGTCGACACCGAGCTCGACCAGGGTCTGCAGATTACGTAACTGCAGCGCCAGCGGGTGGGCCATCATGGTGTCCGAGGCGTCGCCCAAGGCGGCAGCGGCCAGCGATTCACCCTCGGCAGCAATGATTTTCGCGCGCTTCTCCCGCTCCGCCTCCGCTTGGCGGGCCATCGCCCGCTTCATGCTGTCGGGCAGCTGGATGTCTTTGAGCTCCACCAGGGTGACTTGCACACCCCATTCGATGGTGGTGACGTCGAGGATCGCGCGGATGTCGAGGTTGATCTTGTCGGTCTCGGAAAGCGTCTCGTCCAAGGTGTGCTGGCCGACGACCTTGCGCAGCGTCGTTTGGGCGATCTGATCGATCGCGGAGTAGACGTTCTCGATCGCCACGACCGACTTCACTGCGTCGACGACCTTGAAGTAGGCCACCGCGGAGACGTCGACACTGACGTTGTCGCGGGTGATGATCCCCTGGGATTGGATAGGCATCGTTACGATGCGCAGCGAAATTCGGTGCAGCACATCGATTAACGGAATGATGAGCCGCAACCCGGGTTGGCGTTCTCCGATCACCCGGCCCAGCCGGAACAGTACGCCGTTCTCGTATTGTTTGACGATCCGCACCGCCATCGCCAGCACAAGGAGTGACAGGACGACCAGAACAACGACAACGACGCCCAGCGTTTTCATCGCCGTGCGCCTATCGGTGAGCCGTGCGTAGCGGTGCGCACGGCCACGTCATGCGCAGCCGTCGTTGTTCGGAGGTGTTGTGAGGGGGCCGACCGAGTGAAAAATAGCGGTGAAGCAGTCATGGTGATCCTGTGTGCAAACGATCACCGGCATGTAGGGGCCTCGGAGCCAATGCTCCTCAAGTTCTGCAGCGGACAGCTGAACTTGTCCCGAACCAGCTGAGATTCTCAGCACCTCCCACGCTACACCGGTGGGGACTAGCCCGCCGAATCTCGTTTGGGACGAGCCGTTTTGCAGCGCTCACGGCGTTGCTGGTGGTCGGCGGATTCAGGCGCGAGGTCGCCTTTCTCGGCCGCCGCCACCGGCACGAGGTTTAGAACTGCTAGCTGCGGCGTTCTTGGTGTGATAAACCATCTCATAGCCCGCTGCGGCTTTTGCGTTCCGCCGCGTCCTGTTGTGGGATAACGGTTTTCGTGCTGCACTGCTAACGGAGTCGAGGCAGTTCACCATGGGCATCCGCAGCACCTCAGTATGGTCAGCGACCTTCGAACAGGTCGGCTGATGCCGCCGAATTGCGGGGCGGGATCGACGGCCTGGCGGGCTTGGTGGCCGGCAGTCCGCGGTTGCCTGAGTTGCTGCCCGAGGTACCGACGTTCGAGGTGCGCACGAAACCGGGCACCGAGGGTGCCGGGGGTGTAGCGTCAACGGCGTTGGGAAGCTCAACCAGTCCGGGATGAGGCCAGCTGTCCGCCGCTGTCCTCAACGAGCAGTCGCTCGTGCCGGACGTTCCGGCGACAACCGCACACCTGGGATCACCATGACCACTCCGGTGACACCGAAACCGGCTCGCGCACAGTACTTTCCGATGGATAGCGTCTGGTGTCTGCTGAGGCACGACCGCCCGGATCGCTATGCTGCGAACCGGCCGCTGACGGGCCGGACGCGATGACCACTGACACGCCGCATGTCACGCCCTCCCCCGCTGCGAGCAAATCCGAACGGGGTCCCGACTTGAAGTCGGCGCCCATGCCCGAGCTGGAGGAGGAGCTGGGCTACTCGCCGGAAGGATTGAGCAGCGCCGAGGCGGCGAAGCGGTTGACGCAGTACGGGCCGAACGAGATCGCGGAACACAAGACCAGCCCGCTGTTGAAGTTCCTCAGCTACTTTTGGGGCCCGATCCCGTGGATGATCGAGATCGCCGTCATCCTGTCGGGCGCCGTCGGGCACTGGCCGGATTTCTTCATCATCCTGGTGCTGCTGGTGGCCAACGGGGTGGTCGGATACACCTCCGAACGGCAGGCCGGCAACGCCATCGACGCCCTCAAGGCCAAGCTGGCGATCAACGCCCGCGTCATCCGCGACGGCGCATGGGTCAACCCGCCGGCGCGGGATCTGGTGCCCGGTGATGTGATCCGGCTGCGCCTGGGTGACATCGTTCCCGCCGACGCCCGGCTGCTCGACGGCGACGAGATCGAGGTCGATCAGTCCGCGCTCACCGGAGAGTCACTAGCCGCCACCCGTGCAGCCGGTGACGCCGTGTTCTCGGGGTCCATCATCCGGCAAGGCGAGATCGGCGCCCTGGTCTATGCCACCGGCACCCACACCTACTTCGGCGAGACCGCCGAGCTGGTACGAGAAGCGCACACCGTCAGCCACTTCCAACGCGCCGTGCTGAAGATCGGCAACTACCTGATCATCCTGGCCGTCGCGCTGGTCACCGTCATCGTCGTCGCCTCCCTGCTGCGCGGCAACGCGATCCTGACCACCTTGCAGTTCGCCCTTGTGTTGACCGTCGCGGCGATCCCGGTGGCGATGCCGACCGTGCTCTCGGTCACGATGGCCGTCGGCTCGCGTCTGCTGGCCAAGAAGCAGGCCATCGTCAGCCGGCTGGTCGCCATCGAGGAACTCGCCGGCGTGGACGTGCTGTGCGCGGACAAGACGGGCACGCTGACGCAGAATTCTTTGACGTTGGGCACCCCATTCGCCATCGAGACCGTCACCCCCGCGGCTGTCATCCTCGCCGGCGCATTGGCCTCCCGCGCGGACAACGACGACCCCATCGACCGCGCGGTGCTAGGCGGCCTCGAGGACACCGATGCTCTGCAGGTTTACACGATCACCCATTTCGCACCCTTCGACCCGGTGCACAAGCGCACCGAGGCCACCGTCACCGCCGCCGACGGGACCACGTTCCGCGTCACGAAGGGCGCCCCGCAGGTCATCCTCGCGCTGGCCGCCAACGCCGCGCAGATCACGTCGACCGTCGATAAGGCAGTCAACGATTTCGCCGCCCGTGGCTTCCGGGCTTTGGGGGTGGCCCGCGCCGACGGGGACGGTGACTGGCAGTTCGTCGGTGTGCTGCCGTTATTCGATCCACCGCGTGACGACGCGGCAGCAACCATCTCCACCGCACGGGCAATGGGAGTCACCATCAAGATGGTGACCGGTGATGCACTGGCGATCGCCAAGGAGACCGCGGCCAAGGTTGGTTTGGGCGCCGACATCCTGGACGCCGCAGGCCTGGGCGAGGTGAAAAAGGAGGAATCGGCGGCGGTGGCCGAGTCCATAGAGACCGCCGACGGTTTCGCCCAGGTCTTTCCCGAGCACAAGTACCACATCATCGATGTGCTGCAGAAGCTTGGCCACATCGTCGGGATGACCGGCGACGGGGTCAACGATGCCCCCGCGCTGAAAAAAGCCGACTGCGGCATCGCGGTGTCAGGAGCCACCGACGCCGCCCGCGCGGCCGCCGACATCGTGCTACTGACCCCGGGCCTGTCGGTCATCGTCGACGCGATCAAACAGAGCCGCAAGATCTTTCAGCGGATGAACAGCTACGCGATGTACCGCATCGCCGA
This sequence comes from Mycobacterium bohemicum DSM 44277, assembly GCF_001053185.1. GTDB lineage: Bacteria > Actinomycetota > Actinomycetes > Mycobacteriales > Mycobacteriaceae > Mycobacterium > Mycobacterium bohemicum. Next base: position 1,003,508 of record NZ_CSTD01000001.1, read on the forward strand.
AACCCTACGGGTGCTGCTCTTCATCACTACCGCCATCCTCGTCTTCAACTTCTACCCGCTCACCGCCATCATGATCGTGATGCTCGCGCTGCTCAACGACGGCGCCATCCTGTCCATCTCCTACGACAACGTCCACTACGCCGACAAGCCCGAAGCGTGGAACATGCGCCTGGTACTCGGGATCGCCACCGTCCTGGGCGTGGTCGGACCGATCGCCGCGTTCGGCCTGTTCTACCTGGGCGACCGGGTCTTCGACCTCGGTCACCCGCGTGTCCAGACGCTGATGTACCTGATGCTGTCCGTCGCTGGGCACCTCACCATCTTCTTGACCCGAACCCGCGGACCGTTCTGGTCCATCCGCCCGGCCCGTATCCTGTTGATCGCCGTCCTCGGCACCCAGGCAATCGCCACCCTGATCGCGGTGTACGGGCTGTTCATGGCCCCACTCGGCTGGACGTGGGCGGCGGCGGTATGGGGATATGCCCTCATCTGGTTCCTCGTCAGCGACCGGATCAAACTTCTCGCCTACCGCGTCCTCGACCACGAAAAGAAGCCTCGCATGGCGGACCGCAACACCTCAGAGCCTATTTTATTTGGACGGGCTGACAGGATTTGAGCCTGCGGCCACTTGACCCCCCCCAGTCGGACGTAGGCTGATTTTCGTTGCCGCGCAATGGCCCTCGAACTCTGCTGACCAGTAACAATCATGTCGGGGCGTCCCTGGCCGACGCTCCTTATGCGCACCTAGTTGTGACAAAGTCGGCGCCAGAGTCACGGACTGCCACGGTTTCTGGACTGTTTGTGACAGCCTGTGTGCCAGGGAACGGGGGGCGCACGAAGATTTAACAGACCTCGCGCCCCACATAGGTCGCTGGCGTAATTGCAGGCCAGCGCGGGTGCGTAGGAACCGTGCCGACCATGCCGGTCGGGATCGGATATCGGGCCATCTCAAGTCCAGCCCTCCCCTGACCCGTCGCGCAGCCGAAGACGCCGCTTCATCGGCGGCGTCTAGCTCAGACTGTTCGGTCAGAAGGCCATGCGGCCCTGGACCTTCGATGGCGGAATGCATTCGCCGGCGATCTATGTTGGCCTTGTCCGCCTTCAGTCTTATTGGTGTGTAACCCAGTCTCGCGCGGCGTTGGCTTCGGAGGGCTGGAATGCACGGAACCCTCCGGTGGTCGAAGGCCGCAGCAAAAGCGAAGTCCGCCCGCGACTATGACATCTCCCGGAAATGGGTCGGTACACGTTGGTGTTAGCGTCGTCGGCGTGACCCTCAACGACATCCCCCTGACCACCCTCGACGGCCAGCCGACCACACTGGCCGACCTGTCCGACGGCGCAACGCTGATCGTCAACGTTGCCTCCAAGTGCGGACTGACCCCGCAGTACACGGCATTGGAGAGGCTAGCCAAGGACTACCGCGACCGCGGCCTGACGGTCATCGGCGTCCCGTGCAACCAGTTCATGGGCCAGGAGCCGGGCACCGCCGAGGAGATCCAAGAGTTCTGCTCGACGACCTACGGGGTCACGTTCCCGTTGCTGGCGAAGACCGACGTCAACGGCGCCGACCGCCACCCGCTGTACGCCGAGTTGACCAAGGCCGCCGATGCCGAGGGCGCGGCGGGAGACATTCAGTGGAACTTCGAGAAATTCCTGATCGCACCCGGCGGTGAGGTCGTGAACAGGTTTCGGCCCCGCACCGAGCCCGACGCCCCCGAGGTCGTCAGCGCCATCGAGGCCGTGTTGCCCCGCTAGGTTCAGCCGGCCGCGACGCGATCGATGTGGGCGAGGAAGTGCGTCAGTACGGCGTCGGGCGCTTCGAGTTGTGGCCAGTGCCCGATGTCGTCGGCGAGCATCACCACGTCGGGGTTGGGTATCACCTCGGCGTAGCGGCGGGCCATGTGGGCACCGGAGTTGGGGTCGATTGGCCCGTCGATCAAGCGCATCGGAACGGCGGTCTGCCGCATGGCGCGCACCCATCGGTTGCGGTGCGTGTAGCGGTCGTTGATGAACCGGCCGACCTTGTGCAGCACCTTGCGGCCGTCGTTGTAGTCCAGGATCTGGTTGAACACCTCCATCATGTGCCGGCTCGGCTTGGTGTTCGGGCCGAACATCTCGCGCAGCGTGGGTTCGAGCAGCCGGCGGGCCAGCGGGCTTCCCTGCACATTGCTGAGGACGTCACCCAAGGCGGTGCCCGACATCAGCTTCTGCGCCGCCCGCGGCGTGTAGGCCTCGATGAACATGCCGCCGTTGAGCCAGGTGATCGAGTCGATGCGCAGCGGGCCGTAGGCCTGCTGGCCGAACTCGTGACGGGCCAACATTTCCTGGCCCACCGAATCGCCGATGTCGTGGGCGAGGATGTGGGCGTTGTGGATGTTCAGGTGCTGTAGCAGCGCTTCGTGCATGTCGGCGTGGTCGTGCACCGAGTATTGGTAGGCCACGGGTTTGGCGGAGAATCCCATGCCCATCATGTCGGGCGCGATGACGGTGAACCGTTGCGTCAGCGTCGGCCAGATCGGCGCCCAGTCAAAGGAATTGAACGGGTAGCCGTGGATCAGCAGCAGCGGAGGCCCGCTGCCTTCGATGCGGTAGAAGATGTCGAAGCCGAGGTAGTCGAAGTGGTCGCCGGAGTCCAGCCAGCGTTTCAGTTCAGCGTCCATGACGGTCATCATGCCCCTGACCGGGTGGCGCCAAGAAGCATTGACGAGCTTCGCGCGAACGCAATAGCCGCCCAGCGCCAGAGTCAGAGAACCGCGCTCAGCGCGCATCTCCGAGATGCGCACCATCTGGGTTATACGTCGACCGCACGTTGCCGTTGAACTCGGGCAGGTTGGGGCCCGTCCATCGACTTCCTCGCTGCGAGGTAGTCGTCCTTGACGCCGTCGACGGTTTCGAGTGGCGCGGCAACGCACCAGGAGGGCCGTCGCCTCTTGGTGGTTACGCCACACTTGTGAGGTCAGGTGCGCGGGTGCCTTCGGGGCGACCTACGGCTGCAGTTTGGCCGCAGTTGTGATGGTGGCTGCGTCGAGCGAACACAAAAGCAACCTGCTGGAACTTGCGAGGGAATCGCCAGGAAGCGGTTCCTTCACATGGTGGCGACGTGACTCATTGCAGAATAGGATGCCGTTCATCCCAATGAGTCTGCCGGCACGGTCCGAGGGAATCATGTTCAGTATCTTCCGAAGCAGGTTGTCGGTAGGGGCGATTATTTTCGCTTTCACCGTTGCCGCATGCTGCTCACCCTCCGAGGCGAGAGGTGGCTGTTCGAGTCCACCCCGAGTGACCACGACGCAACGCGTTGCGACTATGGATACGGATCAGGCCATGGACGATGGCGTGGGGATGCTAAGTCCCGAGACCGACGCCTGCCCATTATCTGTCCTGGCCAAGAATGATCCTGAGCCACCGCTGTATCCCCACATTGGAAGCGCCCATTGGTATGTACCGGTGGGGCAGGAGTATTTTGATCAGGGCCTGAGATTCTACTTCGCTTTCAACAACCGCGAAGCTTATCGAGCATTCCGCAAAGCGGCCTCAGAGGCCAGGCATAATGGAATTCGTTGCTCCGCATGCTATTGGGCTCAAGCACTCGTGTTGGGGGTCGACCTCAATATGAAGAAAGAATCAGAAGACGATCGGTTGGCCGCGAATAATGCACTCGACCAGGCCCTGGGCGCCTCCCCAAATGAGGAAGACCTGAAGATCATCCAGGCATTACGCGGGCGATATCAGGATTGCAATCCGAACAAGGAAGACAGGAAGCAGGAAAAGGTATGTCAGGGGATTCGTAATCAGGCCTACTACAAGGGAATGGAACCAGTGCTGCATGAGTTCGGCAGCGATGATCCCAACGTCGTGACGCTTTTCGCCGATGCGGCCATGAACCTGACGCCCTGGAACTTTTGGGATAAAAACGGACAGCCAAAATATGCTTGGTCTTCCCAGCAGATCGCGGAGGCAAAGAGGGAACTGGAGAGGGCATTGAACTTCGTTCAGTATCCGCGGAACGAAGGGCCCCTCCACTGGTATATCCACCTGATGGAGCAGTCGCCAACCCCGGAGGACGCTGAGCGATCCGCGGAGCTGTTGGCGCCGCTTGCGCCGAATGCAGGTCATCTGGTCCACATGCCGTCCCACATCTTTTTCCGCGTAGGGGATATGCGGAAAGCAGTTAGCGTCAACAAAGTCGCGGTCGACGCCGACGAAAGGTATTTCGCCGTGGAACCTGATTTGTATCGTCCGGACGGCGACCGCTACAGATACGGCTATTATCCGCACAATATTCATTTCGTCGTGGCCGCCGCAGCGTTGAGTGGCGATGACAATGACGTCAACCAGTACGCGGAGAAACTGCTTCAATCGGCGCCCGATAAGGCAAATGGAATGCGTGCGGATCTATACAGGGCGGTTTACTATCTCGCGAGGATGAATTTTTCCAGTACATCGGATATCCGCAACTTCCCGAAGCCGAATCGTTTAAATGACCAGCCTTTTGCAAACGTCGCCTATGATTTTACGCAATTGATGGCAAACATTTGGGACAAACAGCCTTTCGAGCAGTCGGCGAGTACATTCGATAAGGACCTGGAAAACTATCGCGAGGCCGCGAAGGCCGACAACGAACCTAATCCGACTTGCGATCTTACGGATATTACCGTGCCCGAACGCCCCATCAAGCTGTGTCTGGCCGCGATGCTAGACAACCTGCGGCATGCGAGGGTTTGGGCCTTGAGCAGCAAGTGGGAAGAAGCGGTTGGCGCTGCGCGAAGCGCTATGGATATCCAGAATGCCCTGTCCGATAAGTCCTATGACGAGCCTCCCGTGTGGCCGTACCCCGCAAGTCAGACCATGGCCTCGATCCTGATCCGCAAGGCGGACGCCGAGGGCCCCAAGACGGATACCGGCCAAGAGGATCTCGAGAACGCCAAGCAGCTACTGTCAACAAGCCTGAATATAAACAATTCCCCAAGCGGCAATCCCAATCGAATCCCGACGGGGACTTTTCCCGGAAACGGCTGGGCATATTTCGGCCTGTGGGAGATCGCGAAGTGGGACAACTCCTCCCAGGCCGAGGCCGATAAGGCCGGGAAAGAGCTTAAGGACCACTGGTTCGGGGCCCCCGAATTCCGGAACCTCGATCGCATGTAGGGCGGCGCGTACGTCCGGCAGAGTGCGCCGACGGTGGACATGGGCTAGCCGGATCTCCCGGCTTAAAGTACATCGCTCCGTTGGGAAAGATTGCCGCAGTCGGGAGTCAGCGGACTAGGTGGTGATTGAGGTTTCCGAATCCGAACGCGTTGCGGTGGCCTTCGACGCAGGGTCGTGGGGGTTCCAAAACGGCGATTGAACTCAGCTGCCTAATAGCGGCGATCTACCGTAAAGCGGCTCCGATAACTCCAGAGCCCATTGCCGACTTGATGGCGTGCTTCGCTGGGGAACAGTGGATGCCAGCGGCAGTGGGTGGCCGATGAACTGGTCAATCCGATGAGCGCTTGAGGGGTCATCGCGCAATCACCTGCTGCAACGCGCTGATCGAGGGTGTGAAGAAGTAGCCACCACCGGTTGCGACCACGAAATCGGTCATCGTGACGACGGTCGCCGGGCTGGCGTGGCGGCCGAAGATGATCGCCGATCGGGCCCGCCGGGCGCCGGGCCGCCCATTCTGGCCGATCACCATGTCGAACCCCCCGGGGCTGCGGGGCCGCTTGGTGCTGTTGGCCCAGGCCGAGCTCAAAAACTCGAACTGGTCGGCTATCGATGTCTGGTAGCAGCCAAACAATAAGCCGCGGTTGCCGGTGACCGGGTCGTCTCCGTGCGGGCTGTCCAGCGGGGGACCGAACGGCAAGGCGCGGCGCAGGATTCGCCGGTCGAACGACGCATGGCGTCCGCCCATGTCATTAGACACCTCCCGGGGGTTGACCTTGCGGATGTGCGACGCCAACGGGCACGTCAACCCCACCGGATCCGCTTGCGCCGTTGGCCAGCTCCCGCGCCCCGCACCGCTGGTAAGCGGCAGCGCCACAGCGTCGGCGGCGAATCCAAAGTCGTTGTTCTCGAGCCGGTCGGCCCCGAGCGTCGGGTCATCGTGGGAGGGCAACCGCGACACCGGCGCCCCGCTGGGCCAGCGACCCATCAGCCGCGATGCCACCCAGTCGGCGGTTACACCGGAGAACCCGGGGCGCCGCGACAGTCCGTTCGCGAAGCGTTCGGCAAAGGTCCAAAACGCCGCGACATCCTGGCGCAGTCGGCGAAATACGAGGTAAGAACCGTTGCGGCTCCAGGAGGGCCCCGGCAATTTCACCGCCCCCGGCGTCAGCGGATCCCCCGCGCTCCCCGGATAACCGAAGACGAACTCCCCCGGCCACACCAGGTCTTGGCCCGGCAGACCGTAAAGCCAGGCGTCGGGAACGCACGATGGGTCGATGATTCTGTTTGTGACATAGCTACCCGGGTCGCTCGACAGCCGGCCCCGAACCCCCGGCTGAGAGATCCCGTCCTGAAAGCCGAAGTGCTCCTTGCCAATCGCGTCTATCTTCGATCCCGTCTCCTCGTACAGCACGCTGGCGCCGCACTCTAACGCGCGGTCCCGGACGCCGTCGAGAAGCTCCGTGCCCTTTTCGGCGCGGTCTGCGCCACATATGAGCAGCACGTCCGCTTCGCGCCCCGGCCCGCCGAACAGCCAGCGCGCGGGATTACCCTCGGCCGACGGGTCGGTGGGGTCTCCGAGCAACGCGGACCGGGCCGCCAGCCCGGCCTGAAACCCCTGGTCGGCAAAAGCCGCGACATCACCGGCGTGCGCGCCGCCGGCCAGCAGCTTGCCCAGTCCGGCCCGGCTGAACGCCACGTTGAGCCACGCATCATCGACGTCGGGCGGCGGGTTGGCCAGGGTGCTCAGCCTGTTTACCCCCAGACCTCGGTACTCGCGGACCTTGACGCGTGAATCCATGCACTGCGCCAGGGTCGTCACACTTGGCACGAGATCACGCATCCATGTCTTGGCCCCGCGGAGATTGCCGAAGGTCAGCGCCAACACTCCCTGGTGTGGCTTCAAGAACCCGGGCACGATGTTCCCTTGGATCTCGTCGATGTCGAGCACCGGTTCCTCCGGTGCACCGCGCTCATCAGTCATCATCAGCCTCGCCGGGATCGTGTGGCACCGGGTAGTTGAACGCGGGAATCCGGCCGGGTGGGCAGGCCGCACTCAGCGGCTGCAAGTAGACGAACGACGGGTTGGCGGCATCCGCGCAGCACGAGAAATCGCACGGTACCGTCGTGTTGGAATACTTACCGGCCTCAGAGGCCAGGCCCACAAGTTTGACCGTGATGCACTCGGCCAGTTGCCCGCCCACGGTTATCGGCTCGGCCCCGATGGTGAGATCGCTGACCCGGAAACCCAACCTGTCAGGGACCTCGAACACGGCCCGCTCGATGAGTCCCGGGCCGCCGCGAAGAATCCGGAACCAGCCTGGATCAACCGGCTTACCTTGGGGGGTTGCCCAGCCGGTGACGTCAAGTTCGTCGATGTAGAGGCCGACCGGGTTGCGCAAGGTGATCGCGTACCCCAGCGACGCCAGGTCATTGACGCTGGCCCCGATCGTGGGATCGCTGCACCGGTTGGCCCCGCCGTAGTTGGCGCAGCAGATGAGCGCGTCGGCATCGAAGATCCGCCGCCCACCCGATCCCGACGGTGAACGCAACACGGTGGCGTCTGCCCCCAGCCGGATCTCTTCACGCAGCGTGTTGTTCGGCTGGCTTAGGTGCATGATCCCGTCGACGGTGTTCCACCGGTTGTAGGGGTTGTAGGAACCCTGGGCGTACATCACCTTTGGGGCGTCCGGGTCCGTGTAGTCGATGAGGTCCTCGCCGCAGATCAAGTCGTCGTAGACCACCTCGGGACTCACGTAGTGTCGGTACAGCTCGACTAGCAGGTCAGGATCGCCGACCGTGGGATAGGTCGGCAAGCCGTCGAGATTCGGCAACATGTCACCGTTTAGCGCCTGCCAGTACTCGGGGGGTTCGGAGGTGAATGTCACCCGCCGGATGCCGCCGTCGGGATCCCGGGTGACCAGCCACTCGCAGTATTCATCCTGGGCCCGGTAATGCAGATCCTGCCATTGACCACCGGTCCGATAGGCGCCCGGACCGTCGATCCGCTCGGTGAGCGGGGCCAGCTGCTCGGCCAGTGCTAAGGCGCGCGCACGACCCCAGCGCTTGCGCAGCGTCCCCGAAAACGCGTTCCACACGATCTCCTGCTCGAGGACTGGCCCGACCGGTGGTGTCTTCAGCTGGTTGTAGTACTGGCATGGCTGCCCATGCAGCAGCGCGTCCTGCAGCCCAATCGACTCGTCGAACCAACCCGATACCGCGCGGCTCCAACAGGCCAATTGCCCTGGAATACGATCAAAATCGGTCAGGAAGGCTGGCGGGTCATACGCGGTCAACATCATCGACCCCGACTACAGAGCACAACTAAGTCCGTTCAGCGGCGACAAGCGCCGGGCACAACTGCCCGTGCGAACGTATGCACCGCTCACGGCGACGTCCATAGGGTGCGACTGGTGGTGCTGCGCGGCAAAGGACTTCGTCATGGTCGGCTCGGCTCGGTTCTCTCGCGAGGGTGTTTGCAACGTACACCCACCCACTTGACCAAAACTGCTTTTCGGGCGCTGCCGCCAACCCGTACGGCCCGTTGACGGCCCTGGGACTAGCGAATGGTGTTCGATGCGACTGAAACGGCGCATTGACTTCGCAAGTCCAGGTGAACACCGGCGGCCGCATATTTATCATTATCGGACCGAACTGTGACGAGCGCCCATATGCATGCCCCGAGAGCAGCAATCGCAAGGATCTGAAAGATTGCCGACACAAGCAGAAACCGCGTCTTGATCGTTGTTCCTGACCTTAGTGACACGAGAACCACCATGTTGCAATAAGCTACCGTGTAGCGTGCGTCTTCTTCCGAATCGGTGCGATGGGCGTCGAGCATCTTGTTGAGCGTCCGTGCTTTTACGAACCGCTGGCGCCATGGAAAGCCGGCCGCAACAGCACATGCGCCCGCGCCGAGAAGGAACGCCAACGACAGGAGAAGAAACGGCTGCGCACACGCCGGGAAAGTGCGGTCTTTGCCGACTAGCACACCGATCACGGCGAGCGCCAACGTAATCAGGGCTGTTGCGCTCGTAACTGCGGTAGCGGCGCGCGAATTTACCGAATCTCGGCTGTCTTTCTCGGCCCTCAGCTCGGCCTCGATGAACGCCGAGTAGATCTCGATGCCTGAGGGCGTCGTCATGGCTGGGTTTGCCTATTCGCTGCTGTCAATGACCTTGTCCTCAATTACCCTCGGATCCTCACTTCTGATCCCGATCTCGAACTCGACCCACGACACATCAGGGGAAGTTTGTGATGGCGGCTCGGCCTGCGGGCTGACTTCGTGGCCAGGCCGACCTTCCCCGCCTTGTGATGGATTGCTCACAGCTACTCATGGTAAGCCCGAAACTAACCGGCGGCGGCGTTATTTCTTGGCAGATGACCGTAGAAGTTCGCCTTAGACGCGCCATTTTCAATCGCGGTCAGCAGCTCTCTTCGCCTCCGCTCGGAAACTCTTGTCGGGCTGACAGTGTCTGATTCCAGGACATAGTTGGCAGCTGTCTCGCGACATAGTTGACACCTCTGCAAGTCAGGGAGGTTAGCCATGTCGAAGGCACATCTGGTCATCACCGCCGTGACGGTCGAGGGCCGCAGCAAAAGCGAAGTCGCCCGTGACTACGACCTGTCCCGCCAATGGGTCCAACAGCTGTGCAAACGCTACGAAGCCGACGGCGATGCGGCCTTTGTGCCGCACTCGCGACGCCCACACCACAGCCCCCAGGCCGTCCCCGCCGACGTCGAAGACCGCATCGTGCGGTTACGCAAGACCCTGACCAAACGCGGTCTCGATGCCGGCGCTGACACCATCGCCACCCATCTGGCCACCGACCCCAGCATCGCCCATACGCCTGCGGTGTCCACGATTTGGCGCATCCTCAAACGCCGCGGCTTCGTCACACCCCAACCCCACAAACGGCCCCGCTCCTCCTGGAAACGCTTTGAGGCCGAACTGCCCAACCAATGCTGGCAAGCCGACGTCACCCACTGGCACCTCGCTCACGGCGGCGGCGTCGAAATCCTCAACATCCTCGACGACCACTCCCGGCTAGCCATCGCCAGCCTGGCCCGGCGCACGATCAGCGGCCCCGACGTCACCACAACCTTCACCACCGCCTTTGCCACCTATGGCCCACCGGCCTCAGTGCTGACCGACAACGGCGCCATCTTCACCGGAGCACCCCGACGCGGTGGGCGCACCGCCCTCGAGATCACCCTGGGCACACTGGGCATCAACTACCTCACCAGCCGGCCCTACCATCCCCAGACCTGCGGAAAAGTGGAACGCTTCCATCAAACTCAAAAGAAATGGCTCACTGCACATCCCGCGGCCACCCTCGCTGAACTCCAACACCGCTGCGACCAATTCCGCGTCTACTACAACCAGCGCCGACCGCACCGCGCCCTTGACCGACACACCCCGGCCCAGGCCTATACCCACCGACCCAAAGCCACCCCCACCGGCTATGTCATCCCCGCCCACTACCGCGTGCGCACCGATGTCATCGACGCCGCCGGCGTCATCACCATCCGCTACAACAGCCGCCTGCACCACATCGGCCTGGGCAAGCGCCGCACCGGCACCAAAGTCACCGTGCTCATCGACGACCTCGACATCCGCGTCCTGGACCGCACCACCGGAACACTCATCCGCAAACTCGTCCTCGACCCCACCCGCGACTACCAACCACGCGGCGTCAAATGCGGCAACAGCCCCGAAAACAAGCAATAGGTGTAAACCATGTCTCGGGACACCTGTCAACGATGTCCCGAGACACGACATGCGTCGGGCTGACAGGATTTGAACCTGCGACCACTTGACCCCCAGGGAAGAGGACAGTGTGAACTAGCGTTCTACTGCGTCTAATACGTCCAGGTCAGGGACGTCTGCGCGTCCGGTCCGTGTCGCCCTGTCCCCCCTGTTCGTGCCTGTCTTGGCAAGTTCTTGGCACGCTGCCGAATGGGTGTGCGATCTGGTCACTCTGGCGTACCTGCTCTGCCTGCCGCAGCTGATGTCTCTCACTGTCTCACGATTTCCCGCTGAGCGGCATGACCGGCCTACTCTTCGAAGAGAGCGTGCGTGAAGGGGGCCGTCTGTGCAGCAGTTGAGTTGGACCGATGACATGATGCTGCGCGCGGAACGACCAGCGACGCCGTTACAGATTCAGTTGCTTCTGATCTATGACCCGTCAACCGCCCCGGATGGCAAGGTGACCTTCAAGGGGATTCTCGAGGAGCTCGACGCCCGGCTGCACCTCGCGGATGTCTTCCGGCGGCGGTTGACCGAGCTGCCGGGGGGGTTGCAGAGGCCGTACTGGGTAGATGACCCGAGCTTCGATCTTGAGTATCACGTCCGTCATATCGGGCTGCCCCAGCCCGGTGACTGGCGGCAGCTGTGTATCCAAGTCGCGCGGCTGCACGCCCGACCGATCGACCTGCGACGCCCGCCGTGGGAGATCACTGTCATCGAGGGACTGAATTCCGTGCCAGGGGTACCGAAGGGCTCGTTCGCGATGGCGTTGAAATTGCACCACTGTGCGGTCGACGGCATGGCGAGCGTTGAGATGATCGCGGCAATGCACGACCTTGCCGCTGATAGCCCGCGCCCTGCTGGGCCAGAGAGTCCCTGGCGCCCCGACGCCCTTCCAACGACCGCAAACTTACTGTCTCGCACGGCGTTCGACGCGGCGCTCTACCCGTTGCGGGCGGCCCTAGTACTCGCGTCGAATGCCCCGAAGGCAGTCCGCGGCTTAGCCGGCCTGCCGGGCAAGCTGGTCGACGGTGTCGCGTCTAGGGTCGCCGGGGGTAGTTTGCCGTCGTTTGCACCGAAGACCCGTTTCAACCAAACAGTGTCGCCGCACCGTGTCTTCGAGGCTCGGTTCCACGATCTCGCCGATTTCAAGCGGATCAAGGCCAGCGTGCCCGGCTCGACGATCAACGATGTTGCGCTCGCCTACGTCGGCGGGGCCCTTCGCGAGTATCTGGGTGGCCACGGCGAGCTTCCCGATGAGTCGCTCGTCGCGGCCTGCCCGATCTCACTGCGCGACGCGGGCGATAAGACCAGCAACGGGAACGCATTGTTCGGCCGGCTGCAATCGCTCGGTACCGACATCGCCGATCCGCTCAAACGGCTCGCCATGATCGCTGAAGAGACCGCGCCGAGTCGTGCGGGATCGGATCAATCGACCACGACCCAGCTGCTCGAGCTGGTTGGGATAATGCCAACCTCGCTGCTCGGGATGACTGCAAAGGCCGCGAGCGTGCTTCCGTTCTCTGGCCCGACGGTCGCCAACACGACTGTGACCAATGTGCCAGGTCCAACCGAACCGATCTTCTTCAGCGGAGCCCGACTCGTTCGCGCCGCGGGTCTCGGTCCGCTGGTGGCCGGCTTGAACCTCATCCATGTCGTTGCAAGCTACAACGGAACTTTGTCGATCAGCGCTACTGCGGATCGCGACGCGCTGCCAGACCCGGCGACGTATGCCCAATGCATGCAGACGGCTTTTGAGGAGTTGCTCGCAAGCGCGGGTCGAGCTGGCTGATCGGTTCGCGATGCCCGCCTGCACGAACTTAGCGACTTCTCAAATGCTTGGAAACGAGACAGGGATGCTGGACCGACCCCTTGCCGGTACCGCAGTTTGGCCGCGATGTGGCCTGCACCGCTGTCCATGACGCATACACCGCGCCCACGGTCACTAGACGCGTCCGGTGGCCGTAGCTTCCGGTGGCCAGCGCGGGTGTGACCTCGTTGTCGAGCCAGATTTGCGTCGGCCTTGCGTACGAATGACTTGGCATGTTGACGGCCTTCGTCATCGACGTACCTTGCACGCCAGCGTAATCCGCGTCCGTGGTCGGCGCTGGGCGCGGTCTGTTTGTTGCCTTGCGGGTCGCGAACCGTCTTGGTCCAGCGGTCCTCAACTTTCGCAAACTGATGGCTCCTGTGCCACGCAGCCGGACGCCGGAGCATGGCGACGGCAGCACTCTGGGAGCATCAATTGGCGTGCGGAGTGGTGTTTGCTATCAGCACAGGCCACGCCGTCGCGGCCAGCCGTCGCAGCCAGCTCGGGCGCTTGTCTGGTGTACCGGGGCTGTACCGGAGGCCTATCCTGGCCGGTCTCAGCTAACGCTGATTATGCCTTCTAACTAGCGGTTCCCGCGTGGAGCTAAGGGGATTCGAACCCCTGTCGAATCCAGCGGAAATATGAGCTGAGCTGGACTTACCGCTCACACGCTGCGTTACGTCGAGTGCCCCCGTACTGGCGATATGTCTCCTTGTGTTACGCGACGTAACAGTGCTGGCGCTTGGACGGACAGGGCCAGTACTCGCAATTTTATGCGGGTTGCCCAAGTCTCAGCGTCGCGATGGGGCCGAAACTCTTGCGCGTCGGCCGACGGATTTACAGTCCGCAAGACGCATGTTCATGAGGTTTCGACAGATGCGGTGAAGTCCAGTGACCTGCCCTAATGGTGTCAGCGCATTTCACCGGATGCCTGCGTGTTGCCGCCGAGTTGTGACCACGCCGTGACAAGGTGCGGTCGGATTTCGGCACAGGTCCTAGCCGGTCGCCACGCCGACCAACCCTGAGCTTCCGTCGTCCCCCACGCCGCGGGCCGCCGCGGGGAATCGCTTGCAATTCCTTGTCATGCCTCGCACTTGGCTCGGGTCGATGCGCGGCGGCGCGAACACTTTTGCCGAGCCGCGGCTGATTGCCGCGGTGCGACGTCGGAGGGGGAACAGGGCTGGGAGCCGTCCGTTCGACGAGTCGCTCGATGAGAGAAGTTTGAGTCGAGGCACGATGGGGGTGGACGGCGGTGGCGCCGGCCACTGATCCCGCCACTGGATTTAGCGCGGCCCGAGCCCATGATTCGTCAGAGGTGAGAAAAAATGCGTACCGCGTCGACCCCCGCCCACGCCGTTCTCGAGCGCCTACCCGCAGTTCGATCGTGGCAGGAGGATCTCTACCGTGACATCCACCAGCACCCTGAACTGTCCCATCAGGAAAGTAGAACCGCGAACATCGTCGCCGAGAGGTTACGCGGTTCGGGTTACGAGGTGCTTTCCGGAATTGGCGGCACTGGCGTAGTGGGAGTCCTGCGGAACGGCAGCGGGCCAACGGTTTTGATGCGCGCTGACATGGACGCGCTGCCCGTCCAGGAAGCCACCGGCCTTCCCTACGCCAGCACTGCGCATGCCACCGACAGCTCCGGTAACCGGGTCCCGGTGATGCACGCATGCGGTCACGACGTGCACGTCACCTGTTTGCTCGGCGCTGCTGCGTTGCTCTCCGAAGGAGACCAGCACTGGCATGGCACTGTGGTCGCGCTGTTTCAGCCCGCCGAAGAAACCGGTGACGGTGCCCGCGGCATGGTCGATGATGGGCTAAGCCGCGCCATACCCCCTGTGGACGTGGCCCTTGCCCAGCATGTCCTCCCCGCGCCAGCCGGCCACGTCGGCACCCATCGAGGGCCGGTGCTCTCGGCCGCCGACAGCATGCGGATCACGGTCTACGGCCGCGGCGCCCACGGTTCCATGCCGCAGGCCGGCGTCGACCCGGTGGTGCTCGCGGCGATGATCGTCTTGCGACTGCAAACCGTCGTCTCCCGAGAGGTCGCCCCCACTGACACCGTTGTCCTGACGATCGGAAGCATCCACGCCGGCAGCAAAAGCAATGTGATCGGTGACCGAGCCGTTCTGGAGTTGAACCTGCGCACCTACGATCAAGCCGTACGTAGTGCAGTGCTCGATGCGATCCGGCGCATCGTCGTCGCCGAGTGCCAGGCGTCAGGTTCGCCGAAAGCGGCCGAATTCGAGCTTTACGACCGCTTCCCGCTCACGGTCAACGATGACGATGTCACCGACCGGGTCAGCGAGGCGTTCGCCGGATACTTTGCCGAGCGATTCGCAACGATGCCTGCACAGTCAGCCAGTGAGGACTTCAGCGACATCCCTGATGCTCTCGGCGTCCCCTACACCTATTGGGGGATCGGTGGAATCGACGAGCAGCAATACCGCAAAGCTGCCGACGCTGGGCGGGTCGCCCAAGACATCCCCGTCAACCACTCGCCGACTTTCGCCCCGGTAATCCAACCCACCCTGGATACCGGCACCCAAGCACTTGTTGTTGCCGCGCTCGACTGGCTCGCTAGCTGACTACTACACCCCGGAAGGCGGCTGTGGAGAACCCGATACCGGAGAACCTGGTTCGTCGTTCCCTGGTGGGGTCGGTGCGTTAAGGCCGTACCGGACGCCGGCCATCCGGATGCCAAAGCAGACCGCCGCGGCTCCCAGCGCGGCCGGCAGACCGTAAATGCCCAGCCGCATAGTGGCGACCGTGATCGCGGCGGCTACGAAGGCCGGGATGGCGTACAGCTCACTGCGCAGCACCGTGGGGATCTGCCGTATTAGCGTGTCGCGGATCGTGCCGCCGCCCACCCCGGTCACGACGCCAAGCAAGATCGCCGGCCCAATCCCCAGTCCGGCAGTCACGGCCTTGTTCGCGCCGATAACCGCGAACACGCTCAGCCCGATCGCGTCGAGTAACGTAATCGGCGTCTCCAACCGATCCAAGCGCCTGCTAAGGGCGAACGCGATTAGCCCGCCAGCGGCGGCGAGTGGGAAATAACGCCAATCACGAAACGTGGCAGGCGGTATGGAACCAATGAGAACATCGCGGAGGACTCCCCCACCCAACGCCGTAATCATGCCGAGGGTCACCACGCCCACGATGTCGAGCCGCGCAACGCGCACTGCTGTGAGTGCCCCGTTGAGTCCGAAAATGAAGGTGCCAGTCAGATCCAGTACAAGCAGCAACGGCGGTTCGGTCCCCACACGACCTCCCTACCACGGCCACAACCGCCAAACGTATGTCCGCATGCCGTTGTTTGCACGTCACCTCTTAGCGACTGAACTCCGAAAGCGCCGACCCGAAGAGGCGGTGGCGCGGGTCGACATCCCATTGCGTGTCTGAACACCTAGCTACGCTGCATCGATGAGCGAACAAGTTGGTCTCAGTATGTCCCCTCTTGGACCGATTTCCCGTCTTGGACCGCTACCTCTCCCGGCCGGAGCGCTTGAGAACTAAGAACTACCTTGGCTCGCGGGCCTCTACCAGACATTATTCATTCTCAAATCCGTTGCTGTGCAACACGTTTGCGGAGGTTTTGGGCGTTCTCGCGGAAAAGTTTTCAGTTTCGATGAGTTTTGCACGGCGGTCGCCCATGCTTCAAGGGTCGCAGGATTCCAACGCCCCAAACCACCTCAGTCTTCAAGGCAACCTCTCCGAATTGCGCTCGCAATCACCCTAGCCCACAGCGGCGGCACGATCCGTGATTTCAACTCCGCAACGAAACATCGGACAGCACCAAGAAAGCAACACCGCAGCCCGCGCCAAGCTCGCAAAGGCAGATGGCGCGAAGGGCAACGGGAACGGCCAGGCCCGCGCCCGCGCGCGAAGAACTTTGCGGCGGCCCACCAAAAAGCGGCAGTAGAGCTAGGACGCCGCCGGTGGTGCGCCGACTCTGGCAAATTGGAGTTCTGGATTCACGTTGAGCGTCAACGTTTTTGCGCCGTTGTGGACAAAGACAGTCATCCGAGTCCGGTCGCCATTGAAGCTCCGGATGGTCGAACGAAGCCCAATAGTGCCCGTGGCACCCCTTCGAGCAATCGGTAACGCAATGTCCTCGCCGACATTGAGGGACTTCACCGGAACTGACGGGGTCGGTCCCAGGAACGTGGGCTGCTCGTCGGTCTGTTCCGGTTCGGGTTCGGGTTTTGGCCGGGGAGCGTCCCAGGGCGTGGTTTTGAAGCCCGCCGCCTTCATGTCGGCCTTCGACTCTTCTACGAAGTCGGCCACTTGCTTCCTCAGCGTCTCCAAGAAGGAAGCCACCTGCTCTTGCTGCTGGTCGTTGGTGTACGGGTCGCGCCCGAGCTCTTCACGGAAGACGCTGATGAAGTTGTTGACCTCGTCGGATGCGGCTTTGCGGGCGACCAGCCCCGCAAAGGGCTCCGTCGTCTGCTGAACGGTCGTGATGATCGCGGCCGTCGCGCGGGTAGCCGCCGCGAGTACGTTTGTCGGCGCAAACATCTTCAACTTGTTCACTGGCACAGCGATTCTCATCTGCGCGTCAATCACCTTTTGAGAGTGTTCGAACTTCGCCTCCGCGTTCGGGTCGTCGGCCCCGGCCTGATTGTAGAACGCGTCGCGCACCATGTTGAAGACGCCGTTGATGTCGATGGTCGTGGTGAGGATGTCGGTCGACACCTGCGCGAACTCCATCGCCGCCTCGCGGAGTGCCTCGTGTTCCCGCAACCTGTCCTCGCGCTCCTCCTTGCGGTCGAGCACCTTGTCTTCCTGCTTCGCCTTCCGCCTATCGCTGGCGCGGGTAGAGATGTAGGTGGTGGCGCTGCTCAGCGCGCCTACGATGAAGCCCCCGGCCCAGAACTCGTGGGTCGTGAGGATGTGCGGCAAAAAACTCATGTGTGCGATTGTTCCAAGAACGTCTGACAAATCTCGGGACGACACGCCGGTGGGCTACAAGGTTGACAGGCGAACCTTTGGTGTATATGCCCCACTTGCCGCAACAGTCACACGGGCAGCCGTCGCGGCGCCCGCTCGCCGGTAAAGCGGGCATCCCGGCCCGGCAACTGCTCGGCCAATACTCCCTCTACCAGCTCTGACGTGGGGCGGGCGGGGCTCGAACCCGCGACCAACGGATTATGAGAGCGTCCCACCTGCGGAAATGGGATTTGACGACGTTTAATGATGTGTGGCGTCAAACGACGGTAATCCGCTCGGCACAACGGAATACACAGCCGAAAAGTGCCGAGGATTGAATGGGGGTCGGTGAGACTCCTGCGGACTGTGTGCGGACTGGCGAAGGGGTGCGGACCGCTGGCCCGCATGCGGGTCGTAGAGCGGATGCTGCTGTCATCGACGACGGTAGGCATCCGTACGACTGAATACGCCCACGACGGTGACCTGCTGCCGCTCGTGGTCAATTCTGTAGAGAACGCGATAGGTGCCGCGGCGTGCGCTGTAGCGATCCTTCAGCGGTGGCCGGAGGCCACCAGGGGTGAAGTACTCACGGCCCCGCCATCGTGTCCTGGCCGAATGTCACCCATTATTAATTGGCCAAGTGGTTCGGCGCGCATGTGTTCCAACCCGACGAGGATTGCGCCTACAACCCGCTCAGTACCGCTCAGTTCTGCAATTGCCTCATTGACCGAGCGCGCTATACGTTCGGAGAATCGCGAGATGAGAGCTTCGATGATCATAGTCTTGCCGCCCGCGTGGCGGTAAACGGTCGCAGGCGAGCAATGCAATTTGCCGGCAAGCGCCTCAACTGTAAATGCCTCGAATCCCCTGCGTGAGACCAACTCCGAGGCAGCGGAAAGGATGCGCTCACGCGCAGCGGCGTTGCGGTCTGGCCCCAACGCCCAGTCCCTACGTGTCATGCCAAAGTCCTCTCATCACCCGTGATAGCTTCTCTCATTTGTGAGACACATTTGCGGCCGTGTCTCACACTAGTGCCTGGTCTAGGCCGTTCTGATGCGCCAACTGTCATGCCCAGCGCGGTCATCGGCCTTGCAGGCTGTCCGCAAGTCATTGACTGTGTCGGCTGCTGGCAATGACTCTAGAGACGGTGCCGCCCTGGACGTGCTCGCGTAGCGGTTCGGGCAGCCCCGTTGGCTTGGGGTTGCGTTGGCCGGGTCAGCGCCGTCGCTGATCGGATAGCTTTTCGGGAGTTGGAGATGATTGATTTCGAAGGTCAAGTTGCGATAGTCACCGGAGCTGGTAGGGGTTTGGGCCGGCTCTACGTCATGGACTTAGCAAGTCGCGGAGCTTCGGTGGTGGTCAACGATCTAGGCGGCACGATGCGTGGCGAGGGTTCCGACACAAAGGTCGCGGATGAAGTCGTCACAGAAATCGTCGAAGCGGGTGGGAACGCCGTCCCGTCCTACGATTCAGTTGACAGCCCCGAAGGCGGAAACGCCATTGTCCAAACCGCTCTCGAACACTTCGGACGCCTTGACGCTGTGGTCAGCAATGCGGGCATCTTCAACAGCATCGCCTTCGACGAGATGACGGCGACCGATTGGAGGCGGATGTTGTCGGTCCACTTGGACGGCGGTTTTCACCTGAGTCAACCCGCGTTCAAGGTAATGAAGAGACAGGGATACGGACGTTTCGTGTTTATCTCGTCGTCGGGCGGCATGTTCGGGCAGCATCTAGAAGCGCACTATGGTGCCGCAAAGGCGGGGCTGGTCGGGCTGAGCAACGTCATCGCGCTTGAGGGAGCCGACCACGGGATCGTCTCAAACACCGTCCTGCCGTTTGGCTTTTCGCGGATGGTCACCGAAACGGTGGACTCCAAGACGCTGGAAGAAACCGGACTGAAGGATATAATTGCACCAGAGAAGGTTGTGCCGATGGTCACTTATCTAGCCAGTCGTGCCTGCGAATGTACTCATCAGAACTACTCCGCCTTGGCAGGCAGATACGCAAGGGCGTTTATCGGTCTTGGGGACGGTTGGCTGGCCAATACAGAAGTCACCGCCACCGCCGACGATATCGCCGAACACTTCTCCGAGATTTCAGGAACGGAATCGTTCACCATCCCCGCGAACATCTACGAGGAGCTATTCGGCGTAGTAGGTCGCCTCGGCGTTGACCTTGCGGACGGAAAATAGCCGATGCCCGTGAGCTGCCTAGCCGGATTGCGCAGCGCTTTGGACGAATCATGCTAACTTGCTGCCGCGGCATAGCACAGCAAAGCCGGCGGAATTAGCGTCTGTGCAGGATGCGTGGCAAGCGGTCCCAGCGGCGCGCGCCCGCAGCCCCGGCGAGCCTGCGCTACAGACGATCTGGGTGTTGACGGGGCTACGATTCAGCAATGACCGGACCTACCAACGTGAAGCCGGCCCGCGATGTTCGGGCTGTTGAACAGTTCTTCTACAACGGCGAGCGCTTTATGACCATCCAGTTTGTGCGGACGTCACTGTGAGCGAGCGAGTTTCAGCATGTCCTTGGGCCTCATCGCGGCCATGACACCGCCGTCGCAGATGATGTCGGTGCCGGTGAGGTATCCGGGCTTGTCGCTGGCGCAAAACGCAAGCAGTTCGGCGATCTCTGATGGGCGGCCGAAGCGTTTGAGTGCGCCCAGCTGAGCCAGGGCGCCAGCGCCGGCTCCTTCCTCGAGCTTTCCCATGGGAGTGTCGAATGAGCCGGGTGAGACTGAGACCACGCGCGCGCCCTTGCGTCCGTACTGCGCGGCGATCGTCTTGCTGTACCAAATGACGAAGTTCTTACTGAGCATGTAGGCCAGTTGGGGCCGTCTCGCGGATGGCATCAGCTTGCACAGCGCCAGCAGCTCTGCGTGGAACCGGTCGATGTCGGTTAAGGACCGCCTGTAGCGGCGCTTGGGGGTAACAACGGCCGGGAGCTGGTGTCCGGCGACGGAGGCGACGTTGACCAGGGCCATGCCCTGGCTGGCGATGTCGTGGAAAGCGTTGTTGATCAGAACGGTGCCGACGGCATTGATGCGCAAGATCATCTCTGCTGATCCCATGCTCGGGCTGACGCCGGCGGTGTGAACGACCGAGGTGACGGTTCCGAGCTCTTGAGCGCGCGCGACGAGCTTGCTCACCGATTGGCAATCGGTGATATCGCAGAGGGTCGCGCACAGTCAATCCCGGCGCCGCGGAGCTCCCGTTGGGCGGCGTCAAGGCGATCCTGGCTGACATCGCAGAGGGTCGCGCACAGTCAATCCCGGCGCCGCGGAGCTCCCGTTGGGCGGCGTCAAGGCGATCCTGGCTGACATCGCAGATCAGCACTCCGACTTGGCGACCTATGACATGGGCCACGGCCAGCCCCATACCACCAGCCCCGCCGGTCACTACTGCCAGCTTCGACATCACAGATGGGTCCTCCGATTGCAGTTCACCAGCAGGTAGCGCATCCACGACGAGCGGGGCCCTCGCTCATCGGTGCGCGCAGGGGCTGCGTAGTGGGTTGGTGGGTGGGTGGCGCGCCAGGGCACCAATGTGGGCGACGGTGGTTGTAGTCGTGTTTTGCAGTGCTGAGCGGCGGGGATCCTTTGGCACGATGTAGCTGCCGGTTTTCGGGTCAGCCGCGGCTGAGGTGGGCGCGGATGGCCGAGATGGTGGCCGCGATAGCATCCGCGCTCCCGCCGCCGAACGGGGCGAGACTGGCAAAGCCGTGGGTAAGCGCATCGAACTGGCGGTGGTCTACGCTGACACCGGCCGAGCGCAGCGCCGTGGCGTATTCGTTTCCCTCGTCGCGCAGTGGATCGAATCCCGCGGTGAGCACCAGGGCCGGTGCCAGACCGGATAGGTCGGCGGCCTTCAGTGGCGATACCCGCGCATCGTCGGCTGCAAGGCCGGCGCCGTCCAGATACAACTCTTTGAACCAGTCCATGTCCTGCTTGGAGAGGAAGAATCCGTCTGAGAACAGGATGCGCGACCGGGTTTCCGCGGACAGGTCGAGGCTCGGATAGAGCAACACCTGCAGCGCCGGTTGCCCAATGCCCTCGTCGCGGCTGCGCAGCGCGACCAGTGCCGCTAGATTTCCGCCCGCGCTGTCGCCGCCGACGCCGATTCGGGACGGGTCGGCGCCTAGTTCGGCGGCGTGTCCAAGTGCCCAGCGATAGGCCGCGACGCAGTCGTCGACCGCGGCTGGGGCCTTGTGTTCAGGCGCGCGCCGGTAGTCCACCGACAAAACATGTATCGCGGCGTCTTTGCAGATCATCCGGCACAGTCCGTCGTGGGATTCAATGTCGCCGACGACAAAACCACCGCCATGGAAGAAGACAAGCAGTGGGGCCGGCCCCGCGACGATCGGTCGGTAGTGTCGCGTCCGCAGGGGGCGGTCGGGTCCCGGAATCGTGAGGTCGGTGGTGGGGACGGCGACGCGGGTGCCCATCACCGAGTGCGAGTTCCGCATCAGGGCGCGGGCGATTCCAGGATCGCCAGCAGCCGACAGGCCGCCAGTGCGTGTGCGCAGTTGGGCGGCCAGTATTAACTGCAGCGTGCTGTCAAGGGTGTTGCCGTCGATGGTGACCCTTCTACGGCCAGCGAGGAGGCATTTGAGCCACGGCGGAATCCATGGCATGACCATGACACCGATACGAAGCGCCGTGTTGGTCATCGCGGCGGAGCGGCCGTTGGGCTGCCTGTGTGCCGCAGCGTCCCCTGGCGTACTACGGGGGAGCCCTGGCTGTAAACGAAGCTTCACTATCATTACCCGCCCTTTTCTCGGCTTCCTCAGGCACTGTAACCAGAACATATATTTGGTTCAAGAACAGGTGGCCTCAGCCCTTCATACCGGTTTGCAATGGTCATATCTGACCCGGACGGGATAAGTGCGGACAAATATTTGGTCGACCGTGCTCGCGGATGTATTTACTGATCCTTCGGTGACTGCGCGGGCCGCAACGTGGCATCCACAGCCACTATCGCCCACGCAGCATATTGAACCGGGCAGCTGTTGTGGCGCTCTGCCTGGCGAAAACATATGGGCCAGTGCCTACTAACCGCCCAATTTGTCGGTGGGCCGCAGCCGCAGCCTCTAGGTGTAGAGACTCATCCACTGTGCGATGGTCGGCCCCAGGCGCTCGGGCACGAGCCAATCCGCGCCCCGTTGGCCGCCCGGCGCTCGGCACACGGTTTCGTAGAGACACACCGCGGATCGCCTTCCCGTAAAGACTGCAGCGCCGTTTCAAGCTGTGCAGCTCGGCGCGAGCGGGCTAAACGGTTGTGACCGGAAGGCGTGCCCATCCTCGGACGCTGGAGGTGTGGGCTCTGCTTGCGTTGTCGTAGTCGACGGTCCAGTCAGTCCATCGCTTGAGGACCTCCTCGAAGGCGACGCGTGCCTCGAGTCGCGCTAGGGCTGAGCCAAGACAAAAGTGCAGTCCTTGTCCAAAACTGAGATGACCGCCTTTGCGGTGGATGTCGTAACGGTCGGGGTCAGTGAATCGCGTCTCGTCACGATTGGCAGATCCGTTGAGCAGCAACATGTATGACCCCTCTGCTACGGTGTCACCGTAGAGCTCGACGTCGCGAGCGACGTAGCGTGCCTGTACCGGTGATGGCGGCTCGTAGCGCAGCGTCTCCTCCACCGCCGAGGGGATCAGAGAGGAATCCGCGGCGAGTTCGCGTCGCTGATCTGGATGCTCGCCGAGCAGCTGGCCCATGAATCCAATGAGCCGAGCGGTGGTTTCGTTTCCGGCGCCGGCGATCATCGCGGTATAGGCGAGCACTTCAGCGCGTTCGAGCCGGCGCCGTGATCCGTCTTGGTCTTCTACCTCTGCGTTGAGCAGATCTGTCATCAGGTCATCGGATGGATGTGTCGCCCTCCACTCGATGTATTCGGCGAACATGGCGATCGCATCCTCGAAGATCGTCGGGCTGACACCGCCGGCTGCCTCCGATGCGCCGACCGTGATGCTCTTGTCATTGCGATCACGGATCTGCTGCTGGCCTTCTTCGGGGATACCCAACAGGTAGCCGATCGTGCGCATCGGCATGATCGCGCCGAGATCAACGACGAAGTCGAACCCGTCCGCGTCGCGAAGCGGATCCAGTGCGCGCGAACAGAAACCGCGCACCAGGCTTTCTACGGCCAGCATCCGCCGAGGGGTGAAGACTCGAGACAACAAGCGCCGGTGCAGATCATGCAGCGGCGGATCCTCGAACAACAAGATGCCCGGCGGTACGTCGATGCCACTGAACAATATGTCGGCGGTCGTACCCCGTCCCGAGCGATACGTGTGCCAATCGGGCAGAGCACGCGCCACGTCGTCGTAGCGACTGAGCGCATAGAAGTTGTACTTGTCGTTGAAATACAACGGGGCTTCGGCCCGCATCCGTTTCCACACCGGATACGGATCATCGTCGATATCGAAGTCGAACGGGTCGTAGTACAGCCCCGCGGTTTGATTGCTGATCACAGATCCTCTTTCACTACCTGGGTTGGTTCGGCACGCCAGGGAACAATTGCGCATCGGGACCCGAGGTCACGTAACCCATGTGTTTGGTCACGAGGTGGGGTGCGAAAAGGCTGCCGTAGAGCACGTTTCCGATGACGATGACCGCGACGACAGCCAGCACTGCCGACTGCACCTTGGTTTTCGAGAGCCGGTCGGCCCACATCTCGATGACATTGCGGCCTTGCGCATCCGTGCGGCCCACCAGATAGGTGAAGACCATCATCTGAATACCCATCGCGACAGCGTCATAGATCGGGTACTGGTGCAGGGTCCCCTCAAACAGTCCCAGTCCGGGGATCACGAAGGCGTAGTAGAAGACGCCGATCCGGGCGCCCAGGCCCCCGTTGAACAGCAAGGCCCAGCAGAACCCGACGGCCAGGCCCACGGCCAGCAGCGTGATCGGCCTGCGCCAGTTGAACCGTGCGCTCAGCCCGCGCCCCAGTGCGGCGCCGACGACGGCCGGAATGCAGAAGTAGCCGATGTACCCTAGGGGCACCGACGAGGGCAGCCCACCCCAGGTCATGTTCAACGGCCACCACGACGGCATGCGTGGAAGTGCCGGCGGAAATTGCGCATACATCGCCCAGTCATACGGGGCTTCGATCCATGAGAACGAGATCGCCGAGATGCACAGCAGAAGCAGCGGGTGCAACCGGCGGCGGCGAACGCTCAGGTAGATCCCGGTGACGGTGAACCCGATGCCGCTCAGCCAGCCGAAGGCATTGGCCGCCGTCAGCAACGGCGTCAGCTCGGTCGTCATGACGTAGTTTCTTGACCCGAACGGCGGCGCGCTTCGGGGTCGAAATAACAGACCAGCCCGAAGATCACGATGATCAACCCGAGCAGCGTGCCGAGCATGATGACTGCGCCCACACCCACACCCTTTCGCCAAACCAGCACCACGACCGCGTTAATAGTGGACACTATTCTAAGGCGGTTGGTCAAGGCCGACTATCGTGAATGCCATCAACCGCTCAGCGCGGTCCAAGGAGAGAACAACCGTGCCCCAGCGACCGTCCGCCAAGGATCGGGCAACGGCAGATGCGCCGGTACAGGCCCTGCGCCGGCCCCGCGGTGAGCCGCGCCGACTTCTCCTGGATGCCGCGCGTGAGCTGTTCGCTCGCAAGGACTACCGCAGCACCACGACACGCGAGATCGCCGAAGCCGCTGACGTTAACGAGTACCTGCTGTTCCGCAACTTCGGCTCAAAAGCCGGACTGTTCCGGGAAGCCCTCGTCCTACCGTTCACCGATTTCGTCGACGAATTCGGCCGAACGTGGCAATCAGTGGTCCCCGACGAAACCGACGAAGAGGAATTGGCAAGACATTTCGTCGGACAGCTCTACGACGTGGTCGTCGAACATCGAGGGCTTCTGCTGACGCTCGTCGCATCGGAGACGCTCAGCGAGGACGAGATCACCGACGCGGGTATCGCCGACATCACACGGGCGCTCGGCGTGCTCGGTCAGATCAGCGCTGAGGGCATGCGTCTGCGCGGGTTGCGGGCCGGCCGGCCCGACCTGCCCGCGCACACCACGGTCGCAACGATCGCCGGCATGGTCGCTTTGCGCTCGACCTTCTTCGGGGCCAACCAGCCTTCCCGTGAGGCGATCGTCGACGAACTCGTCCAAGCGATCCTGCACGGTTTCCTGCATCGCTGCGACTGAAAGCCAAGAACGGCGCGACCGAACATGCCGAATGAATCACCGCGGTGACCAGTCACGAAATGCGGCTGTAGACGTCATGGGCTGGTCAGGGCAGA
This sequence comes from Mycobacterium bohemicum DSM 44277, assembly GCF_001053185.1. Classification (GTDB taxonomy): domain Bacteria; phylum Actinomycetota; class Actinomycetes; order Mycobacteriales; family Mycobacteriaceae; genus Mycobacterium; species Mycobacterium bohemicum. The sequence continues at coordinate 1,029,420 of NZ_CSTD01000001.1, forward strand.
TCCCGGAGGCATTGTGGCGGTGATCAGGGAGCTGATCGGAAGGACACCGATCAGGTCGGCAGGCAGAGCGCGCCCGAGGCGCGCCATCAGCTCGCGGCTGTCGAGGGCGTCGACGATCCATCCGCGGCGCGCAAGCCAATCGGCAATGTCGGTGAGGTCCTCGTGCTTGATGTAGGCCGCCACGTCCATGGTGACGCCGATCTTGTCGCGGATCTCAGCGGCCCCCTGCCGCCAGCTGCTCATCCGATCCTCACCGAGATGAGTCGACGCACTGGGATAGGCGTCCGCTCCGATACAGCTACCCTCGGCGCTGAGCCCGAGTACCCGGTCGAAGAGGTGCTCCTGATCGGCAGACGACAGGTACGGAAGCAGCCCTTCGACCAGCCACGCCGTGGACGCCGAGGCATCAAAGCCCGCCGAGCTCAGCGTTGAGGGCCACTCGTCGTCGCGAAGATCGACCGGCACCGCACGCATATCCGCCACCGGCACCGCGCCATGCGCCCGCAACACGGTGTGCTTGAAACCCAGGACATTGGGTTGATCCACTTCGTAGACCACCACCCCGGACAGGCTGTTCAGGCGATAGGACCGGGCATCCAGACCGGCAGCGAGGATGACCACCTGACGGATTCCCGCGGTGACGGCGGCGGCGAGGAAGTCGTCGAAGTGCACGGTTCTGCTGGCGACGTAATCGCGCCCGCTCGTGGCTGCCCGGCGGCCGTTGTCATCTTCGGGACCCATCCAGGACAGGTCACCGGAGGCCATCATCTGCCAACCGGGCTCCTCGACGGCCGCGACCAGCACAGCGGCGAACTCGTCACGAAACAGCGGATCATTCTGGGCCGTCTCGGCGGCCCGCTGAGCCGCCACCCCCAGCGCGGTGGTTCCGAGATTGGTGGTGACATCCCAGCTGTTGTTGCCGGTCATGACGCCGCCGCGATGTCGACGATGGCGCTGGCCAGCTCCTGGGGTGCATCGATCATCACGTAAGCGAGACTGTGCGGAATCGTGATGAGCGTGGCCCGGGGGAAGTCACGGGCGAGCCGCTCGGCATCGGAGAAGGGAAACAATTTGTCCTCGGTTCCCCACACCACGGCCACCGGCTTGTCGAAGCGCTGGATCGCGTCGACCGCCCGCAGGGTCAGCGCCGGATCCAACGACGCGGTGACGGTGGCGGCTTGCGCACGCGTGGACTTGTTGGTCAGGAAGGCACCGAACAGCTCGGCGCGTTCTCCCGCGGACAGTCGCGTGCGACACACCGCCCGCAGGAACACCTTCTGACCCACCGGGCTGGCCAGCATGGCGAGCATCGCTCGGCCCACCGCGGGACTTCGTCGGCACAACTGCACGACGAGCTTGAACTGGCCAGGCGGGAAGTGCTCGTAGCTGTCACAGTTAGTGAAGACCAGGCTGGCGATGCGCGACACGTCCAGCGAGGGGTCGCCCAGCGCGGCCAGCACCAGCCCGCCGCCGGTGTCGTTGGCCACCACCGTGACATCGTGTAGGTCGAGCTGGTCGAGAAAGGCCACGATGCGCCTCGCCGCGGCGCCGGCACCCAGATCGACATCGCGACCGACCGGCAGATGGGCACCCAGCGGCCAGGTCGGCACGATGCAGCGCACCCGCCCCCCCAGCGCCGCCACCACCCGCTGCCAAATCGCCCCGCCGACGTAAACGCCGTGCACGAACACCACGACTGGCCCCGATCCGGTGTCGGTGAAGTCGATGACTGCGCCATCCACGGTGCAGCTGTTGCCCATCACGCCTCCTTTGCCGGCAGCTTTGTCCATGAGATCTGCCCGCGTGACGTGCGAGCCTACATACAGGCTGTATGTGGGTCAATCATTCGCGGTCGGTGTTGCGCAACCCTTCGACGAGTGCATCCAGGGTGTGCACCGCTCGATCGCGCGCTGCGACCTGATCGGCGGCGTTGGCGATGAACAGTGCGGCCTCGTCGGCGGCCGCGAGCAGCAGATGCGCGAGCACGTCGATCGACAGTGCCGTGGCTAGGTCACCCTCGTCGGCGGCGCGGTGCAGCATGGCGTGGATAGCGCCCAGGCCGTAGCGGCTTTCCAGCTCGCGCCAGCGCTGCCAGCCCAGCACCACCGGTCCGTCGATGAGCAGGATCCGTTGCACGGGCTTGGTCAGGGAGGCGTCGAGGAAGCCGAGCAGGCCGCGCCGCAGCACGTCCAGCGCCGACAGATCCGCATCGCCGGTGAGCTTCTGCGCTGCCGCCATCACGAGTTCTTCTTCGACCGTCAGGAAGACGGCCTCGAAAAGAGCCTGCTTGTCGGTGAAGTGGTGATACAGCGCTCCGCGCGTGCCCACACCGGCGGCCAGCACGATCTCTTCGGTCCCGGTGTCGTGGTAGCCCTTCTCGACGAAAAGGTCACGTGCAGCGTCGATCAACGCTGCACGGGTGGCCTCAGCCTGCGCAGCGCGGCGGGCTTTGGTGTCGAGGCGCTCAGAACCGGCGGCAGCCATCACGTAAGCCTATTGCATACCATCTGTAGGTGACCTACATTCTGTATCTGAACCGTAGCTTCGCCTGCCCTGTAGCTCACCGGAGGTCGCTGATGCCTGATCCCGTCGATGTCGTCCGCCAGTTCTGCGCGCTGATGGAAAAACGCGACGCCGAGGCGCTGCGCCCGCTGTTGGCCGACGGTGCGGTATATCAGAACGTCGGCATGCCCGCCACCGTGGGCGCCGACGCCATCGTGGAAAACATGGCCGCCCAGTTCTCCATGTTTCCCGACGCCTATGCGTTTGAGATCGTCAACATCGCCCACGACGGTCCGATCGTTCTCACTGAACGACTCGATTACATTCAGGCCCCCGACGGATCCAAACCGGGCGTGCCGGTGATGGGAACATTCGTGGTCGACGAGGACGGCACAATCACCCGCTGGACCGACTACTTCGACGTCAACCTGACCGTCAAAATCCTGCAAGGCGAGGACATCTCGGCGCTGGTGCCCACCGCCTAACAGCTCACCGGCGCAGTGGAATGCTGTTCGCCGAGACGGCTGGCAACGCGGCCGCGATGTCGGGGATGGCCAGTAACAGCCCGGCAACGGTGTCAGCGACGTGATCTTGGTCGGTGGCGAAATCACCGCGCAGCCAGCCGGCGATCACTTCCATCGCACCGCTGACCAACGCAAACGACGCCATCTCGATGTCCAGCCGGCTAGCAGGTCCAGTGGTGGCCGTATCGGTGAGCATCGCGGTCATCGCGTTGGCGATCGCCCGAGTGCTGTCCACGCGCGCACGCTGCATCACGTCGGAGGTGTGCGAGCGCAACAGCAATTGGCCACGGCGCGGATCGGCAGTGAGAAATACCAGCGACGCAGCAGCGGTGGCGCGGATCTGCGCGCCGACATCGGAACCGACACCATGGGCGGCGGCGCCGACTGCCTCCAGCCCGGCAGTGGTCTGATCCCTGACCATGGCTTCTAGCAGTGCGTCGGAATCGGTGAAGTGCTCGTAGAAATATCGGTCGTTGAGTCGCGCGCGTGAACACACCGCACGCTTGGACACCGCGCGCGCACCGTATTCGGCGAAGAGGTCCAGGGCCGCCTCCAGCAGCGCCGCACGCCGGGTGGCGCGACGCCGCTCGGCAGTGACGCCACCGTAAGAGCGCGCAACAGAAGTCATCGCAAAAAGTATCCCAGAGCCCTTGACCCTTCGGACTGTTTGGTGCAATCTGACACCAGAATATATTCTGGTGTCGCGCTGCGCCAGATCTGCCCAGATCTGAGGGAGAGGCCTCATGTCGGTTGAATCGCCTGACGTGTTGATCGCGTCATCAGCACCGATCCACGACCACCCCGCGGCGTCGTGTCTTGCTGACGCGCCAACCGCCTCGGTGGCCGACCGTTTCGAACGCATCATGGGAACCCGGTTGCTGGCACTGTTCTCCCCGGCCCTGTTCGACGAGATGATGCTGCCGATGGTGTCAGCTTCTCTGGTTGACACCGCCCGCATCCGCGACAACCCGTATGGGCGGGCACGGCGCACGGCGGCGTCAGACCAAGTGGCGGTGCTGGCGAACGGCGCCCATCGCCGCGAAGAGATGCAACGCCTGGTGCGGCTGCACCGCGACATCAAAGGCGTGACACCCGAGGGGATCCGGTACAGCGGGCTCAACCCCGAGGCCTGGAACTGGAATCTGATCAGCATCTTCTTCATGCACCGCGGCGCCTTCATCGCGCTGACCGGTGAACAGCTCGACGACACGGGCGATCAGGCCGTCTGGGACCGCTACCGAGCACTCACCGCCGACTTGCAGATGCCCGGCCGGGCGCGTGAACTTCCGACCAGCTATCCACAGCTGTGCGCCTACTACGATCATGTTGCCGCCGAAAAGCTCACCCACACCGAAGCTTTGGACATCGTCATGGCCGCCACACTGCACCCAAGGCGGCCCGCGCACATGCCGGCGATCACCGCGCCGCTGTATTCGCTTCTTGGCCCGATCTTCGGGCATATTGCGGCCATCCTCGGATTCGGCATCATGCACCCCAGAGTCCGCGCCCTGGTCCCGATGCCCTGGACGCGCCGACACGACATCGAATTTCTCGTGTTCAGCCGGGTACTGCGCGGGGCCTACCGTCGGCTGCCGCGCCGCATCACCGAAACACCCTTGGCCCGCAACCGCCGCCAGTACGAGCGCATCGTCGCCCGGTATCAGGGTGTCGGACTGGTGTCCTTCGTGCCCGGCGCCACCCAAACCTGCGGTCGCTGAGGTTGTCTCACGCAGAGCCGACATGCCGCGAAGGAGTCGTCGTGGCGATGGAGACGCTCACGGCGAGCTTTTCCGATTCGACCCGCGCTACGGGAGTAAGGGATTACACGAAAGTGACCAGCGTGCAGAGCTTCTATGACACGGCCGGCCAACGGAGACCGTGCCGGGCAGTGATGGGGTCGACGCGGATACGGGGCCGATCGCAGAGCCATCGCGCCGTCGATACGGTTTCTGACAGTCCACGCTGCGCGCTGCAGGTCAGCCATGGGTGAGTCCCGCAGCGTCGTCATCACCGGGGCCTCGCGCGGGCTGGGGCTGGCCTCGGCGGCCCACCTGTACAAGGCCGGATGGCGAGTCGTCGCGGCGATGCGCACACCGGAGATCGGCCTGCAAAACATACTGGATGCCACCGGGGCCCCCGCCGACAGTTCGCGGTTGATCGGCGTGCAACTCGATCTCACCGATCCGGCATCGATCACGAACGCAGCCAAGGCGATCCTCGAGGCGGTTGGAGCCCCGGATGTCGTGGTGCACAATGCCGGGATCACCGCGGTGGGCTGCGTCGAAGAACTCGACCTCGACGTGTGGCAGCAGCTGTTCGCCACCAACCTGTTCGGCCCGGTGGCACTGACCAACGCGCTGCTGCCCTCGATGCGCGCCGCCGGACGCGGCCGCATCGTGGTGATCGCCAGCGAAAACGGTGTCCGCGGGATGCCCTGCACGGCGTCGTACTCGGCGTCCAAGGCCGGATCTGAGCGGTGGGCTGAAGCCCTGGCCGCCGAGATCGCGCCGTTCGGGCTGGGTGTCAGCGTCCTGGTGACCGGGGTGTTTGACACCGACATCATCACCGACGCCGGGGTGCAGGACCACCGCGACTTCAGCGGACCCTACGGCGCCTTGACCACCACCATCGAGCGGCGGGGCCGACTGGCCATCCGGATGGCCAGCCCGCCCAGACGTTTCGCGCACGCACTGGCCAAAGCCCTCGACGATACTGCGCCCTACGCCCGGCACGCCGTCGGCGTCGACGCCAAAATGCTGCTCATCCTCAACCGGCTTTTGCCCGCCAGGGCGATGCACCAGATCATCCGCATCGCCATGGGCCTTCCACGGCACGGCGCCGCCAAGGCCACGAGCGCAGCGCCATGCCCGCAAAGCGAGAACCGTGTCTGAGGCAGTTACCCGTCGGTTTGAGTCGCGGATGCTCATTGACGGCAGCTGGTCGACGGCCAAGCCGGCAACGTGATGTCGGGATCACTGGAACGGTCACTGGCCGTGGCGCGGCGGCTGCGCACCGGGTTCATCGGACTCAACGGCACGGTCGGATACGGCGCCGACACCCCGTTCGGGGGTTTCAAGGCCAGCGGTGTCGACCGCCAAAACGGTGTCGCCGGGTTCGACCAGTCCACCGAGGTGAAGTCCGTCGCCTACCCAGCCAGCTGAAAGGTTTTAGCGCATGCAATTATTCGATGATCTGGAGGACTTCGGGTCTTTCGATGACGCCGTGGCCGGCGACGTCCGCGACCCCTATACCGAACTGTCGCGGATGCGGCGCACCGAACCCATTCAGCGCCTCGACTTTTCGGTCATGCCCGGCGAGGAGGGCAAACCGGTCTTCATGGTGTACCGCCACGAGGACATTCAGGAACTGTTGCGCGACAACGAAACCTTCTCCTCGGCCATCATCAAGGACTTCTTCGGGATCGGCAAACACGTCATGGTCGGCATGGACGAGCCCGAGCACGGCCGCCACCGCGCACTGGTCTCCAAGGCCTTCTCCCCCAAAGCGCTGGCGCGCTGGGAAACCGATCTTGCCGGCCGAGTCGGCAACGAGCTGATCGACACGTTCGCCGATCGCGGCAGCGCAGATCTGGTGAAGGAATTCACCTTTCCCTACCCCAGCCGAGTCATCGCCGGCCTGCTGGGCCTACCCCAAAAGGACTATCCACAGTTTCAGCGGTGGTCCATTTCGCTCCTGTCAGTAGGGGTCAATCCCGAGCGCGCCGCCGAAGCCACCAAGGCGCTGGGTGACTACCTGGTGCCGATCCTTGCGGCCCGCCGCGAGCAGCCCCGCGTCGATCTCACCAGCGGCCTGGCCGCCGCCGAGATCGACGGAGAGAAACTCTCCGATGAGGAAATCTTTTGCTTCCTGCATCTGTTGTTGCCCGCCGGGGTGGAAACCACCTACCGCTCACTGGGCAACCTGCTGTTCGGACTGCTGTCCAACCCCGATCAGCTCGACGCCGTGCGCGACGACCGCACACTGCTGTCAGCAGCCATTGAAGAGGCGGTGCGGTGGGAGGCACCGCTGCTGTCGATCACGCGTGTGGCCACCCGCGACACCGAACTGGCCGGGGTGCCCATCCCCGCCGGGTCCTCGGTGATGCCGATGCTCGGTGCCGCCAACCGCGACGAGAACCGCTACCCCGACCCCGACCGGTTCAACCTGTTCCGTCAACCCAGGACCCCGATCTCGTGGGGTCACGGTCCGCACGTCTGCCTGGGAATGCACCTGGCCCGCATGGAGATGCGCGTTGCGGTCAATCTGTTATTGGACCGCCTGCCCAACCTGCGGCTGGACCCCGACGGCAACGATCCCCACATCCGCGGGCAGGTGTTCCGATCGCCGACGTCGCTGCCGGTCCGGTTCGGCGCCGACACCTAAGAGGTGGCGGTGGGTTCCACGACGGGTCGACGCGATGATGCACGGCGGGCGGCCGCAGCACCGCTTACTGCGGCGCTGCCCCGAATCGCCCGCGGTGGACCGGTCTGCCACGTGGGCGCAGTCGCCTCGAACCGCACAATCGCAGACAGGAGGGGGTCGTGACCGGACTGCGCTTCGATGACCGGGTGGTCGTGGTCACCGGCGCGGGCCGGGGGGTCGGACGAAGCCACGCACTGCTGTTGGCCGCCAAGGGAGCACGCGTCGTCGTCGTCGATAGCGGCGCCGACATCGACGGCGGCGGTCACTCTCGGGCACCCGCCGAAGCGGTCGCCGAGGAGATCAACGCCTCCGGCGGCCAAGCCGTCGCCTGTTTTGCCTCGGTCGCCGATGAACGCGCCGCCGCCGACATCATCGACACCGCGCTCAGACAGTTTGGGCGGCTGGACGCGATCGTCAACAACGCCGGCATCCACGATCCCGCCCCGTTCCAAGATCTGACCGTCAGCCAGTTTCGCACGATGATCGACGTTCACTATGTCGGCACCGTGCTTGTCACCCGCGCCGCCTGGCCGCACTTCATCCGCGCCGGATACGGCCGGGTGGTCAACACCGTTTCTGAAGCCATGCTCGGCGGTATCCCCGAATTGAGCAGTTACGGGGCAGCAAAGGGTGCAGTGTTTGGACTGACCCGGAATCTGGCCACCGAGGGAGCCGCGCACGGCATCGCGGTTAACGCCATCGCGCCGCGCGCGTTCACCCGCATGTCGGCCTCACACTCCCACGCCCTGGCCGAGCACCTGTCCATACCCACCGACGTCATGGACCAAATCAACGCCGCCATGCCGCCCGAATTATGCGCGCCGGCAGCGGTGTTCCTGGCTCACGACTCGTGCCCGCTGACCGGTGAGGTTCTTCAGATTGGGATGGGCAGCGTCGCGCGCCTCGCCGTGGTGCGTGGACCCGGATTCGCCAGGGACGCGCTGACCGCCGAAGACATCGCCGACAACCTTGCCGACGTCATGAACCTCCACGACGCCTCGGTCACCGAATCCGCCGCGCCCGTATTGTGACAGCCCCACTGCAAGAGGAGATTTGGCTGTGAACGACTTCGATTCGGTCGACTATTTCACCGACCCTGAGCTGGTGCCCGACCCCTACGGGTATTTCGACCATCTACGCGCCAAATGCCCGGTGACCGCCGAGCCGCACCATCAGGTGATGGCCATCACCGGCCACCAAGAAGCCCTCACCGTCTATAAGGACAACACCTTTTCGGCGTGTGTGTCGGTGGCCGGCCCCTACGCCGGGGTGTCCTTCGACACCGACACCGATGACATCAGCGCCCTGATCGCCGAAAAGCGCGACCAGATCCCGATGAGCGAGCACATCGTCACCCAAGACCCCCCCGAGCACGCCTACACCCGAGGGTTGTTGAGCCGTCTGCTGACCCCCAAGCGCCTGTCGGAGAACGAAGACTTCATGTGGCGCTTGGCCGACGAGCAACTCGACGAGTTCGTGTCCCGCGGCAGCTGCGAGTTCCTGGAGGACTACGCGCGACCGTTCTCGCTGCTGGTGATCGCCGATCTGCTCGGTGTTCCCGAAGACGACCACAAGATGTTCCGTGCGACGCTGGCAGCCAACGACGAGGTCCCCGGCGCTCTCGGCGACGACGCGCCAGCGCACAACCCGCTGCTGTGGCTGGATGAGAAGTTCGCCGGCTACATCGTCGAGCGCCGTGCGCAGCCACGCCAGGACGTGCTAACTGAACTGGCGCAAGCCAAGTACCCGGACGGGTCAACACCTGAGGTGATGGATGTCGTGCACCTGGCGACGTTCCTGTTCTCGGCGGGCATGGAGACCACCACGAAACTTCTCAGCTTCGCGCTGCGCGTTCTCGGGGAGCGCCCCGACATTCAGACGGTGCTGCGCGAGGACCGCAGTCGCATCCCGGTGTTCCTGGAAGAAACGCTGCGCATGGAAAGCCCGGTGAAAAGCCACTTCCGCCTGGCACGGCAATCGACCACGGTGGGCGGCGTGCCGATCGCGGCCGGCACCACCATGATGCTGCTCCCTGGAGCATGCAACCGTGACCCCGCAAAGTTCGACGCACCCAACGAATTTCGGCTGGACCGCCCGAATGTGCGTGAACACATCGCCTTTGGCCGCGGCAATCACTCCTGCCCAGGGGCGCCGCTCGCGCGTGCCGAAGGCCGCATCTCACTGAACCGCATCTTTGACCGGATGGCCGACATCCGCATCAGCGAGGCCTGCCACGGCCCCGCCGACACCCGCCACTACGGGTATGAACCCACCTTCATCCTGCGCGGTCTGACCAACCTTCACTTAGAGTTCACCCCGCTGGACTGACCGTCGATGTCTTCGGAAACCTCAGATCTCTCCTCCGGCGGCGATATGCCAGTGATGCCGGTCCCCCGCGCAGTTCAGTGTCCGCTTGAGCCGCCTGCGGCATTCACGACCTGGCGCCAGGAGCCGGGTCTGCGACGTGCGACATGGCAAGGCCAACCACACTGGGTGGTGAGTCGCTACCACGACATCCGGGAAGCGTTAGTCGATCAACGACTTTCGGCCGATACGATCGATTGGTCCCGCATGCCTGCGGGCCGCGAAAATACACCCGTCATGTTTGCGCGAACCGACGACCCCGAACATCATCGGCTCCGACGGATGATGACCAGTCAATTCACCTTCAGGCGCAGCGAATCGCGTCGGCAACAAATCCAACAGCTGGTCGATGAATGCCTGGATACGATGATTGCCACCGGGCCACCATCGGATCTGGTGCGCGAATTCGCGTTGCCCGTACCGTCTTTGGTGATCGCTTTGCTGCTGGGCGTCCCGGAGGAAGATCTCGATTTTTTTCAGCGCAACACCGCGATCACCTTGGACTCAAGTGTGAGCGACGAGCAGCGTTCGCAGGCATTTGCGGCAATGTACCTTTACATTCACGAGTTGACACAGCGAAAGCAACGCGAGCCCGGCGACGACCTGATCAGCCGCCTGGTCACCGATTACGTAATGACCGGCCAACTCGATCGAGACACCACAGCCATGACGGGCGTGATCATGATGCAGGCGGGTCACGAAACCACGGCGAATATGATCGCGTTGGGTACCCTTGCGCTGCTGGATCGGCCAGAGGTGTTTCATCGACTGGGCCAAACCGACGATCACTCTTTGGTTGCCAACATCGTTGAAGAGCTGATGCGGTATCTCACCATCGTGCAGAGTCAAGTCGACCGGGTGGCTACCCAAGACCTCGTAATCGGTGGCCAACTCGTGCGTGCGGGAGAAAGGCTGTTGATGAACCTGCCGGCCGGCAACTGGGATGATACTTTCGCCAGCGATCCCGATCAGTTCGATGTCGAGCGAAAGACGCGGGGACACCTCGGTTTTGGCTACGGAGTTCATCAATGCATCGGGCAGAACCTTGCGCGAGTCGAAATGCAGGTAGCGTTTGCGTCACTGGCAAGGCGCCTGCCCAGCTTGCAATTAGCCGTACCGTCAGCCGATCTCACGTTCAAAGCCGAGTCCGGCATCTACGGTATGAATGAGCTGCCCGTCACGTGGTAAAACGCGTTCGGGAGCTCATCCGTGCTGGAGTTCGGGTAGCAGCCGGTCCAGGCGGCGTGGGATCCACCAGTTCCAGTTCCCGGTGATTTTCAATGAAGGCAGGCACAAGGGTGACGCGGATGAGTGTGGCGTCAAACAGCACCGCAACAGCGAGTCCGAATCCGATCTGTTTCATCTCCGGGATTCTGTCCAGGCAGAAAGATCTGAAAATTGCCACCATGATCGCGGCCACCAACAGGATCAGTGTGCAGGCCACAAGAACCGGCACCGGGCGTCTCATCACCGCACGCGCCCAACGTTCCCATCGACTACCGTTGTCTGCCAATCGTTTGGAGCTGGGTGAAGCCTCCTCCCTCTGTCCAGCCGGTCGCCCAGGACGACCAGCAACAATGCCGGCAAGAGGGTCAGTGCGCCGGTGACCAGGACGAGGATGACGAGGATGACTCCGATTGCGGAGTCAGCGTAAAACGGGCAGACCGGTGACTGCCATTGCGACCAGTGAGATGACGACGATCATGCCCGAAAGAGCGCCGTGCGACCCGCTGTCTCGAGTGTTCGCACGATGGCCTGCCGCGGGACCATGCCGGCGGACAGTTCCTCACGGTAGCGCCGCACGATCAGCAACGAGTAGTCGATCCCGATCGCAAGGCCCATCATCGCCACCAACGACTCGACGAATACGTTCCAGTCCATGAGGGACACCGAAGCGACAACAAGCCGAGAGTGACCCCCACAGCGCACATTCCGAGCACCATCGGCATCATCGCGGCCAGCACGGACCGCTGCGCGAGCGGCAGCACGATGAACGCCAATGGCAGACTGACCATCTCGGCGGTCATCATGTCCTGTCCGTCGACTTCGGTGAGGTCGCCCATCAGCGGACTGTTGCCGGCCATCGCGGCGTTGATTCCAGCGGGCATGTCTTTCGCCAAGTGCTCGTTGAGCGACGCCGACGCCTTCTGGCGTTCACCAACATCGCCCTTGAGCAAGACGGTTGCCGTAATGACGCTGCCATCGGCAGAAAGCGCGCCTCCCCCGGAAGCGCCCGCGGGGCAGGACATCCACGATGACCAATTGTCGCCTCACCACGCCGGTTTCCCACGCGAACGTATCGGCGCCTTCGGCACAGATCGCCCCCAACGGCAATCACAGGGTCACACGGTCGTTCCCGACGTGCAGACTGCGCACTCGTTGCTTGCAGACGCCACCGATGCGCCCAGCACTCACTGCTTGTTCGAAGCGCACCGGTCACTGATGGATCCGAGCGTCACGTGGGGACGTCCGTGCGGTTGGGCCATCATCCACGTCGAGGCAATACCCACCGAGTACGGGCCTTGCTGACCGTTTTGCTCGTAAAAGCCCTGCGGGTCATAGACTTTGGCTTCCGGGTAGGGCCAGGGGCACGCGACAGATGTCGCGATCCGTGTCCATTTGAACGAGGCGAACGCCAGCCCGTACACCAAATAGAACACATTGACGATGATGAGCATCACGATGAACGAGCCCAGCGCCGGTCGGCCCGTAAAGATGCGGGCACGTTGGGCCAGTTTCTCCGACACCGTGCGGCCGGTGTCGTCCCGATAGACCAGTATCCCGGCAGGAATCATCACCAGCGTCACCAATGAGGATTCCCACAACAAGGGGAATTGAACGGGAGTGCCCACAAAGATCGACCCAAAGGGAATCACCTGGGAGTACATGTAGAGCCCGGTGTGGATCATCGTGACCTCAAGAATCATGTCGATGATGAACCCGAAGATGAAGATCAGTACCCCCAGGCTCAGCAGGGGGTGGCGCCACACGAAGGTGTCAGTGCCCCGCCGGGCCTGAATTTTGCGCAGCGCCCAGACTCCCGGGAAGTACGGTCCGAACTGGAACATGACGTAGCCGAAGACGACGAACGGTTCGACGGTCGGCGCCAGCGAGACCCATGGCCAGGATTCGGGCCAGTGCCATAGCCGCGGGTCGTACACGGCGTAGGGCGCCCAGTTCATCAGCGGGTCCTGCCAGACGATGATCGTGGTCACCAGGCTCATCAGGATGTAGGGGTGCGGCCCGTAACGTCGCCAGCCCCATACGCCTGCCACGATGAGACCCACGACGGCGATGAGGGTAAAGATCTGCAGGACGGGGATCCAATGCTGGTAGCCGAGGAGCGGCTCCCAAGGCCGTGGCGTACCCGTGACCGCGGGGTTTGCGATCCGCGCATCGGGATAATTGCGCGCGTTCCACCCGACAGCCACCACCGTGGCGACACCGAGCGCGAGCCACACCCACTTCCAGATCCCGCTGGCCGACCAGCGGGTCGGCTCGATGTCGGGTGGGCTCGCCGGCTTGGAGGTTCGTTCTGTGGTCATTGTCTCTCCTCACCCATCACTGATCGTCTGAAATTTGCGCGGTCACCTGTTGGCGCCCTGGGCACAACGGTCACTTTCGGAGCCGAGCTGCACGTTCGGGCGCCCGTGGGGCTGGCCGTTGCCCCAGGTCGACATGATCCCCACTGAATAGGGACCTTTCTGGCCGTTCTGCTCGTAAAACCCCTGGGGGTCAAAGACTTTGGCGTCGGGGTACGGAAACGGACAAGCGACCGAGGAGGCCAGCCGAGACCACTTCAGCGCGGTGAACGTCGCTCCGTAGACCAGGTAGGAAACGTTGATGATGACCAGCATCACCAGAAACGAGGCGAGCACCGGCCGCCCTGCGAGGATGCCCGCGCGCTGGGCCAGTTTTTCTGACACCGTGCGGCCGGTGTCGTCGCGATACACCAGGATGCCGGCGGGGATCATGACCAGCGTCACCAACGACGACTCCCACAGCAATGGGAACTGGTAGGCAGTGCCCACAAAGATGGAGCCGAACGGGATCACCTGGGAGTAGATGTAAAACCCGGTGCGCACGAGGAACACCTCTAACAGCATGTCGATGAGGAAGCCGCAGACGAAGATCAACGCGGCGAGGCTGATCAGCGGGTGACGCCACACGAAGGCGTCAGCCCGGCGCCGGGCCTGAAGTTTGCGCAGAATCCAGACGGCAGGAAAATACGGGCCAAACTGAAACAACGCATAACCCAGGACGACGAAGGGCTCGATGGTCGGAGATATCGAAACCAGCGGCCATGACTCGGGGAAATGCCACAACCTGGGGTTGTACACCGCGTAGGGCGCCCAGTTCATGATCGGGTCTTGCCAGGCGATGAAGGTGGTCACCACACCCATCAAGACGTAGGGGTGCGGCCCATAGCCTCGCCATCCCCACAGGAATAGCGCAAAAAGGCCGGCGACCAACACGACCGCGAAGATCTGGAACAGCCCCAGCCAGTGGTCATAGCCCAACAGCGGCTCGACGGGGCGCGGGGTGCCGGAGAACTCCGGATTACCAACCCGCGCATCGGGATAGTCGCGCGCGTTCCACGCGACGGCGACGACCAACGCGACGCCGAGCACCGCGAGCAACCAGGCTGCGATCCTGCCCCTTGGGGACCGTGCAGCGACGCGTTCCGGTGTCCGCGAAGGTGCTGCGGTTTGCTCGGTGGTCACCAACCGCCCTCCACAAACATTTGTTCCGGGCCGGGGCGATCGCCGACTACGTCTCGGGATCGCATCGATAACGCCGGAGCCCCGCTGCGGCGGGGCTGGCGTGGAGGCGGATGGGGTGAACGCCTGTCGTACTCGGATGTCATCTAGCGGCTCACCAGCGCACGCGTCGCCGCCGCCCCCGGCGGCCGCGACGTCACGGGGTCGACCTGCACCTCTGTCGAGTCAACCGACATTGCTCCCTACCCATTGTTTCTGGTGTCGTTCGGCACCAGACCATGATTCTGGAGTCAGACTGCACCACAACGGGTCCATTGGTCAAGCATTCAGGGGGCACGTCCCATCTGCCGGGCCCGTTGGCCACTTCAGCAGGCCCGGCGTCCACGCGGATGTGTTGGCCGGTGATGTAGCGGCTTTCGTCGCTGGCCAGGAACACGCCCAGGTTGGCGATGTCTTCGGGTTCGACGTAGGGAGTGGGCATGGCCCGGAAAAGGGTGAATAACGGTTCGGCGTCCTCGCGGGTGGCCTTCTTGCCCGCTTGGGTCAGATCCGGGCGGAACATGCTGTACATGCCATCGTTCTGCAGCAGGTGGGTGTTGCAGTTGGTCGGGTGGATGGCGTTGATCTGGATCATCCGCAGCGCCAGGTGCAAGCACATCTCCTCGACGTCCTCCATGACGACGCGCTTGCTCCAGGCGTAGCCCGCCCCTCCGGGGCCCATGGTCGGGTTGTCGGTGGCGCCCCGGATCATGCCGGCGGTGGAACCGGTGACGATGATGGAGGCGCCGTCGCACAAGTGCGCGCGCTACTCGACTAGACCTTTGCACCAAGCCGCGATCATTAGTCGCCAACATGTGCAGGGAAATACCACTAGCGCGGAACAGATATTTGGTGCAATAGCCGAGAACGGTGCGGCGGGGTGACCTTTCGGAGGGGCGATCAATGCAGAGCAACAACGGGGGTACCGATTCGGGTTCGACCGTGCTGGTCGATTCGCGTCGCGTGGGTGTGTGGCGGTTTGGGTCACCTGGTGGGTGGCCCCTGGTGTGGAACCACGGCGGACTCAGTTGCGGTATGGACGCCACGGTGATGGACGAGGCGGCGCGTTCTTGTGGTGCCGAAATCATCGCAATTGACCGACCGGGCATTGGGCGCAGCGACCTGTGGAGCATGGCCTCGGTTGGCCAGTGGGGGCACACCGTGGCTCAGGTTGCTGACCTGCTGCTTCTAGATGACTTCGCCGTCGCCGGCTGGTCGGGCGGAGGCCCCTTCGCGTTGGCGTGCGCTGCGGCGATGCCCGGGCGAGTACGCGTGGTCGCCACCATCGACGGGATGGCTCCCCTGGAGCGACTCAGGAACGTCTTCGAGATCGGGTTCTTGCCCGATGAGTTGCTCATCCGGCCGCCCGATGGGCGCCGTGGGCCGCTGCGGCGCTGCTGCAACTGATACGCCGTGTACCGCCACGCGTGCTCGGGTGGGTCCTCCCGCACCTAGCAGGCAGCCGGGATGGCGCAGCACTCAACCCGCCGCTGGTGTCGCGCAGTTCGTGGCGTTCACGCACGTCGGCGATCCGCGCGACCACGCGCCGCCCAAGTTCTTTCACCGATCGTTCGGTGTCAGAGAGGTCGTCGGGTGTCGCCAACGGGTAGGGGTTGCTCGGGACGTCCCGGCAGATATCGAGGGCAACGATGTCGGCGCCCGCTTTGGCTATGGCGACGGCGTGCGCGCGCCCTTGGCCGCGGGCAGCTCCCCTGATGACGGCGACCTGCCGTCGAGACGTCCGGACAAAGGATCTTCCTCCACTTCGGTTGCTTATCAACGTGATACGGCTAACCTGCAGGCCGGTCCATCAACCAAGAGCAGGAAGCGGTGACTGGGCGTCTGGCTGCGGTCCCTTGACCAACCCAACTGATCTGGTGCAATCTAGCACCAGATCTTATTCTGGAGTCAGACTGCACCACAATAGGTCGGGACGGAGAGGACGAGCGATGTCGCTAAGCTGCCCGCGTGTCTCGACCGGCCGGTTAGAGGTGTCCGCTGAGCTGGTGGCCATCTCATGTCTCGTCGGTAGCTCCTCGATGAGCTTGGGTCCGACCGGGTCGAGCAGCTGTCGGGTTCGCGTTGCGCCCAGGGAACATTGCCGCCCTGCCGCACCCGCCGACGCTCTTGGGGATTCGCCGTCATGACAGGCCTGCTCCGATTCGCCACCCGATGCTTGCCTTGGCAATTCATCGGCACCACGCGTGGTCGCACGCCGCGAGAGCACGGTCGATTCGGCGCCGGCCACAACAACGTCGGACGGAGGTCAGCCGCACCCGGCGCCGCCAACAGACCTCCAGACATTATCGAGTGTCAGTCATGGTGACCCGCGCCCGCGTCATGCGATCGGCTCAGCCCCGCCGGGCCGAACCGATGTCACCACCGCATAGTGGTCCCCGCTTGCCGGCGGACACTTGTTGGGCCCGCCAGTGCACGGCACGTGCCAGGATCCTGCAGGCGGCCGAATCGGTGATCGCCTCGGCAGGCCCGCGCGCCTCGTTGGCTGACATCGCCGCAGCCGCCGGCATATTGGCGGGCAGCCTGTATCACCACTTCAGCAGCAAAGAAGAGTTGCTTTTCGAACTGGTCCAGGGTTTTCGCGCCGACATCGACCGCGTCGCAAAGGCGGCGCTCGATGACACCGACCACCGCCAGCCCAGCCCATTCCCCGCCGGGTTCTATGACTTCGGCTCAGCCATCGCGCGCTGTGCGGCGCGCCACCCGGCCGCATTGCAGATGTCATTCTTCGAGGCTGCCAGCGCCAACCCGTCACTGAGCCTGCTTCTGTCCGCGAGACCCACGACGCTGCAATACACGATGACCCAGATACTGGCGGCCGGCGCGGCCAACGGTCTGCTTCGATCAGGTGTCGCCATATCGGCGCTGGCCGATCGTATCTGCCAAAGCCTGATGCACGTCGGGCTCGACGTCATCCGCCACACCGCCGCCGCCGAGGATGTCGCCGCCCTGTTGTGCCGAATCATGACGACAGGGCTGAGCAGCCGGCCGCCTGCAGATGACGAACTGGACTCCTCGGCCGCCTTCGCCGCCGCCGAAAAGGCCATCGGCTCGTGGGGTGAGGACAGCCATGTCGAGGTCACCGGCAAGTCCGCCTACATCCACGCCGTGGCGCGAGAACAATTCGGTCGCCGCGGATATGAGGCCACCACGATGCGCGACATCATCGAGGCCACCGCATTGGGTCCTGCCCGCGTGTACTCGGTGGTCGGCTCCAAAGACAGGTTGTTCAGAGCGATCATCGAGGCGTTCGGACGCAAGGCCGGCGGAGGTTTCGCCGAAGTCCTGGCCAGCGACGCCACCGCGGTCGAGAAGCTCGATGCGCTCAGTTGGGTCAACATCAACGCGATCGACCGCTTCCCCCACGAGTGGAAGATTCAGCTCGCGTGGCTGCGCCAGCACCCGCCGAACACACCAGAACCAGGCCTGGCCTTCGCCCAGCGACTGGCCGAACTGGAAAGCCTGCTGCGCGAGGGCATCCGGTCACACGACCTGCAGGCGCACACATCATCGCTAGAGATGCTGGCGCGCTGCGTCATGGGCGTCTTGTGGATACCCGAAAACCTCGTCCACCGCCTGGGTAGACGGGCGGCGCTGCGCCTGGCCCGCGACACCGTGATCCGTGGCATCGCCGACCGCAGCCTGACTCCGACGCGCGGCCCGGCACGGACATAGGACCAGATGACACCCGATCGCCCCGCCACACCCTTGCCACAGCTAGAGATGCTGGCCTCAGCGCTGTCAGGGCAACCGGTTGCCGTCGCCGCGACAGAGCCCGGGCAGCCGTGCTGGACCAACAGGCGCACGATTTTCGTCGACCCAAACAGCCCGCCCACAGCTCGACTCACCGCGATCACCGTTCAAGCCTGTCTGATCGCGGCCGACAGCCTCCAACCCGCGATCACCTGCACATTGAGCACACATCGCGCGGCGGTGCGCCGCTACCTGGCCATTGAAGGTCACCGCGCGCTGGCCGCCAACCAGATGTGGCTGCCCCCGGCAGTGCGCACGCTCATCGACGGCGACCTCGCCTCGCGCACTCACTCGCCGGCCGCCTCACTCGACATCGCGTTAAGTCGCCAACCCATACCCGACCCGCCCGCCGATTTCGGCGTCCTACGTCCCCGCAAGGTCGTCGTCGACAAACGCGCCGACCACGGGCCCGGGCCGGCCGGCGAGCACACCCCACGACGACAACAGGACAAAGAACTCCAGGAACTGGCCGACGACGACATCGCCGACGACCAGGACATGCAAGACCCGTTCACCAGCCCGGTCGGCGGTGGCGGCGTGCTGGGCAAACTGCTGGCACGCATGCTCAGCGTGGTGCGCCAGCTGTCCGGAGGCGGCCAACCAGGCGCTGACACACCGACGCATCGCACCCGGGCCGGCGCGACGGGCAGCACTGCAGTGGTTTCCAACGCACGATCGGCAACCGAGACTGACGATCCCTTCGCCCCGCGCGGCGCGACATATCCCGAATGGAACATGCGCGAGCGCCGCTACCGCCCGCAGTGGTGCACGGTGCACGAGATCGAGCCCCCGAATACCGGTGCGGCCGCGCACATCGCATGCGATATCGGGCTGCGTAAGCCGCTGGCACGCCTCGGGGTCGGGCTGCAACGGTCGCGCCGCCAGGCCCAAGGCGACGACATCGACATCGACGCGGCGGTGGAAGCCCAAGTGGAAACACGGGCCGAAGCGCCCTCGGCCGAGGAGGTCTACCTCGATACCCTGCGGCGCCGACGCGATCTGGGGGTGTTGGTTTTGCTCGACGTCTCTGGATCCACTGCCGAACCGGGAACGCACGGTCAGACCGTACATCAACAGCAGCGCACCACCGCAGCAGCGCTCACCGTGGCGCTGCACGACCTCGGTGACCGAGTCGCGTTGTATGCGTTCGCCTCTCAAGGTCGATCCATGGTTGAGGTGACACCGGTGAAACGCTTCGACGATCACCTCGACACCCTCACCATGCAACGGCTGCAGGCCATCACTCCCGGCGCCTTCTCACGACTGGGCGCCGCGATCCGTCACGGCGCAGCGGTGGTAGAAAAACACGCCGGCACGCCGCGCCGACTGCTCGTGGTGATCTCTGACGGCCTGGCCTACGACCACGGATACGAACGCGACTACGGTGCCGCCGACGCGCGCCGCGCGCTGGCCGAGGCTCGCCGCCGCGGCACTGGCTGTCTGTGTCTGACCATCGGCGCCAGCACCGACGTCGCGGCGCTGCGCCACGTCTTCGGCAGCACCGCCCACGCCACCGTTGCACGCCCCGAGGATCTCAAAGGTGTTGTCGGACCCCTGTTTCGGTCCGCGCTTCGCTCGGCAGAAGCGCGCCGCCGCCTGATTAATGCCACCCGCCCGGTTCAGCAGGTCACCTCAACAGAACGGACACGAAGCGCATGACGCGATCCACCGACCCCCGCCACCTGACCAACGTGTCCGCACCGCGAGACCCCGGCAACGACGGTGGGCGGCTGCACGTTGCCAGCACCGAGGGCGCAGTGGCCCCATCGGGCACCGCCGGCACCGCCGGCAACGGTGAATCGACCCGCGCCGACGTCGGCGACAGTGCTGCCCGTCCCTACTATGTCGCCGTCGGTGATGAAGAAGATGTGTTCAAAGCCGCCTACCTGCAAGGCCTTTCGATTCTGCTCAAAGGTCCGACCGGATGCGGCAAGACCCGCTTCGTCGAGGCCATGGCCCACGACCTGGGTCGGCCACTGATCACCGTCGCCTGCCACGACGACCTCACCACCGCCGACCTCGTCGGACGATTCCTCCTCGTCGGCGGAGACACTCAATGGGTCGACGGGCCGCTAACCCGCGCGGTGCGCGAAGGAGCCATCTGCTACCTCGACGAAGTCGTCGAGGCCCGCCAAGACACCACCGTCGTGCTGCACCCATTAGCCGATCACCGCCGCCAGCTGCCCGTCGAACGGCTCGGCGTCACCCTGGCGGCGGCACCCGGGTTCGGCCTGGTGGTCTCCTACAATCCGGGCTACCAAAGCGTCCTCAAAGATCTCAAAGACTCCACGCGGCAACGCATGGTCGCCTTAGAGTTCGACTTCCCCAACGCCGACATCGAAGAAAAGATCGTCGCGACCGAAGCAGGAATCAGCAGCGACCACGCCGCACAGCTTGTCCGGTTCGGTCAAGCGATCCGGCGCCTGGAAACCGGGGGGTTGCGCGAAGTGGCGTCCACGCGGGTGCTCATCGCAGCGGGCCGCCTGATCGCCCAAGGCCTGCCCGCACCCAAAGCGGCACGCGCCGCGATCGCCGGACCCCTCAGCGACGATCCCGCCATCACCAACGGACTCATCCAGATGATCGAGGTCTACCTCAACGAGGACGCCTAGCACGGCCCGACGGCGCATAACGCGATGCAGCAGGCAGATAGCGAATACCGGTTGTGGCTTCCCACGACATCCGAGAATTCCGGCGTAATCACTGCGGACGCTCTGCGGACGGCGACGACGCTCGAACCTGTTGTTACGGCCAGAAATATGCTCTGACGTGTAGTGGCATGTACAGGATTCGAGCCTGTGAAGCTTTCGCGACGGATTTACAGTCCGCTAGATCCGAAAACTGTGCCGCCCTTCAACCCGGCGCCTAACGCGGCTCCCTAAGCCAAATTCAGAAAGCACAGGTATGAGCTCTGTAAGCATGCGGAGGACATAAATCGGAACGAGGAACGTCGACTTCAGTCGCTGAGTAATGATCGGTGGATCTTCCAATACGCGAAGAGCCCACTCCGCTTGCCGATCTACGTCAGCTACGTCGAGTACATCGGCAGCCGCACTGATTAATTCGATGTCAGCAAGAAGACCGGTTCTGATTGAAATGTCGATGTCGATGCCGCTGGCGGCGTCTTTGACTGCAATCGCCGGTCCAACTCGCAGCACGTGTCGAACCGCAAGCTTGACACCGTCGTCATCGCCGGCAATGCGCATCGCGGTTAGGGCTGACACCACATGAGCTGTGCTGCGGTGCCCAGTGACCAGCACTCGCCTCGCCAATTGTGCATATGCACTTCGCCATGCAAAGTGGTCACCAGTCAATCCGGCAATCGACGAGGCGGCGCGCAGATGTAGCCAGGTCTGGTCCGACGCCCCGATCGTGATAGTGGTGTCTTGGGCCCACTCCCGGAAGTCCTCATTGGCCTGGTGCTGTAGACCCGCTGCGACCTCTTCGGTACGCCACCACGCCGCAAGGGTGTCTCGACCTGCAACAACATCTGCGATGCCGTGCGGCTTCGACCAACTGGTCGCGATAATCAGACCCGCCGATGAACCGACCAGCGCTCCGGCTGTTGGGTCGGTTCGCGCCATCGGCCGAAGGCTCTGAATCTCGATAGCGAGATATTGTGCAGCTTCAAGATCGCCAAGCTCGCTTAGGCACCGGGCCTTATGCATCAGCAGCCAGTTGTGGTCAACGGGCCCGCAGTCATCCGCCTCAATTAGCCGTGCCACAATTTCTAAGCCGTCGGCGGGCGGCCTCGCTCCACCAGTACCGCTGCGGCTGTAGCCGCAGCAGCCGCCCGCTCGAACGGCTCGATGTCGTCGGCTTGAACTAGGGCCGTGACCGCACTGACATCACGGTTTTCCACGAAAACGTCGTACGCGGCGGCGTAGAAGCGCCACCATCAGTTATCGGAATCTCGGCACTCGTCGAGAGGAGGCGTTTTCGCGTCCTGCCAGGGGAAGGGGGACGGCTGCAATCCGCCCAGCCGCATCTCAATGATGAGGGCGATGGCCTCTTCCGGCTCGTACTGCTCTACCAACAAGTTTGGGTGTGGTGCGATAAGTCGCGGCGTCAACAACGCGTAACGAAGACGATCGCCTCGAAGAATGGCCCGTCGATTCCAGCTGCTGCCTTCCCAACCCGGGTGTCCGAGATCTCCCGTCGCAACCTCAAGCAATTGGTCGACGTGATCTTGATCCACTGTTGAATCACGTGGCACTAAGATCTTTGCATTTTTGCCCGTATCAACAACCTTGTCAGCGGTCACGCGCACCCAGTACGAATCCCTGTGTCGGGATCGTGCAGTACCAGAATGTGCGGCACCCGGTGCTTCGCCCAGGATTCGAAGTGGTCCTTGGTGTCGGGATGCCACCAGCCAACGATCGCGCCTTGATCGTCCCGCTCGGGTGAAGCAAACCACGACGACCCGCTCTTCACCTGTGCGCCGACGAGCGCACCAAGGTCGAATAGTCGAGCATCCCGCGCTATTAGCCACAAGTCTGTTCCGCTGAAGTCCTGTTCTTGCGGATTCTCCGCAACCCCCCAGTTCAGCGCCATGAACTGACCGCCTACGGCTTGCTGGCCTTGAGAGCCCGTTAGGCCAGTTCGGGTTGCCCTCATCCAGCCCACCCCTATCGCCCTGCCAACCAAAGAATCTGTCGCCCGAGCGACCAACCTAGTGCGACGTTTGGCCCCGGATACTGAGTGACACGCGTCGGTCTTGTATGCGCCCCGCCTCGGGCCCAGCAACGCGCGGGCAAACGCATTCCGCGAGCAATCAAGGGCTGGTTTGGGTCAGATGTTTGGGTCACAACATCCAAATATGGGATTTCAGAAGCGAGAAATACCCTTTGACCTGTGTCGGGCTGACAGGATTTGAACCTGCGACCACTTGACCCCTGTCGGCGTCGCCTGAAAACTAACCCCGTGTCGACGCCCGAATTTTGACCCCCTTCGTCTGAGTCTCGGCTTACGAGCCGAGAGGAGAAGGGAGTTGTTGTCAGTGGAGGATTGGGCTGAGATCCGCAGGTTGCATCGAGCGGAGGGGTTGCCGATCAAGTTGATCGCCAGGACGTTGGGGATCTCGAGGAACACGGTGCGGGCGGCGTTGGCTTCCGACGGGCCGCCGAAGTATGAGCGTAAACCGGCCGGTTCGGCGGTGGATGCGTTCGAGGACGCGATCCGTGCCCAGCTCACACAGGTGCCGACGATGGCGGCCTCGGTGATCGCCGAGCGGGTCGGCTGGTCGCGTGGGATGACGGTGTTCAATGAGCGGGTCCGGGAGTTGCGGCCGGCGTATTTACCGCCGGATCCGGCCGGGCGCACTACCTATGACGCCGGGGATGTGGCGCAGTGCGACTTGTGGTTCCCACCGACCACGATCCCGGTCGGCTACGGCCAGACCCGCTTACCGATGCAGTTACCGGTGCTGACGATGGTGTTGGGGTATTCACGGTGGCTCTCGGCGATCCTGCTGCCGTCACGGCGTGCTGAGGATCTGTTCGCCGGGTGGTGGCAGCTGATCGCCGCGTTGGGTGCGGTGCCGCGCACGCTGGTCTGGGACGGTGAGGGTGCGATCGGGCGGTGGCGGTCGGGTCGGACCGAACTGACCAGAGATTGTCAGGCGTTTCGCGGTGTGTTGGGCACCAAGGTGGTGGTGCTCAAACCGGCCGAACCGGAACACAAGGGCATCATCGAGCGGGCTCATGACTATTTCGAGCGGTCGTTTCTGCCGGGGCGAACCTTCAGTGGTCCTGGGGATTTCAATTACCAGTTCGGCAAGTGGTTGCAGATCGTCAATGCTCGGCGGCGCCGGGTGTTGGGGTGTGCCCCGACGGATCGGATCGGCGCGGACCGCCAGGCGATGCTGGCGCTGCCGCCGGTGTCTCCGCAGGTGGGTTGGCGCAACTCCATGCGCCTGGCGCGGGATCACTACATCCGGTTGGACTCCAATGACTACTCGGTGCACCCGGGAGTGATCGGGCGGCGCATCGAAGTCACCGCGGATCTGGATCGGGTGCAGGTGTTCTGTTACGGCAAGACGGTCGCCGATCACGAGCGGGTGTGGGCCTGGCATCAAACCATCACTGATCCAGAACATCGTGAGGCGGCGAACATGCTGCGCCACAATAGAATCAGTGCGCTGCGGCCGGTGCGTGAGCATGACGACCAGCCGACCGTCGAGCAGCGCTGCCTCAGTGATTACGACGCCGCGTTGGGCATCGACCTCGGGGAAGGCGGGTTGGTGTCATGACCACCAAAACCACGGCCCAGAGCGCTACGGTGTCGGCGAGCAATCGGGATCTGACCGCCGAGATCACCTTCCTCGCCCGCGCGCTGAAAGCACCGACGATGCGCGATGCGGTGGCCCGGCTGGCTGAGCGGGCCCGCGCTGAGTCCTGGACCCATGAGGAGTTCCTCGTGGCGTGTCTGCAGCGCGAAGTCTCGGCCCGGGAGTCCCATGGCGGGGACGGCCGTATCCGGGCCGCCCGGTTTCCTTCACGAAAGTCATTGGAAGAATTCGATTTCGACCACGCCCGTGGCCTCAAACGCGACACGATTGCCCACCTAGGGACGCTGGACTTCGTGGCTGCCAAAGACAACGTCGTCTTCCTCGGCCCGCCAGGCACCGGCAAGACGCATCTGGCCATCGGTATCGCGATCCGGGCGTGCCAGGCCGGGCACCGGGTGCTATTCGCCACCGCCTCCGAATGGGTAGCCCGGCTCGCTGAGGCCCACCACGGCGGCAGGCTGCAACAAGAACTCATTCGACTCGGCCGCTACCCACTGATCGTCGTCGACGAGGTCGGCTACATCCCGTTCGAACCCGAGGCCGCCAACCTGTTCTTCCAGTTGGTGTCCTCCCGCTACGAACGCGCCAGCCTCATCGTCACCTCCAACAAGCCGTTCGGCCGCTGGGGTGAAGTGTTCGGCGACGACGTCGTAGCCGCCGCCATGATCGACCGCCTCGTGCATCACGCTGAAGTGATCGCCCTCAAGGGCGATTCCTACCGCATCAAAGATCGCGACCTCGGGAGAGTCCCGGGATCGACGACCGAAGAATGACACCAAGGGGGTCAATTTTCAACCGTCGAAAAGGGGTCAATTTTCGGCCGCCGTTGACAACCCCCAGGGAAGAGGACAGTGTGAACTAGCGTTCTACTGCGTCTAATACGTCCAGGTCAGGGACGTCTGCGCGTCCGGTCCGTGTCGCCCTGTCCCCCCTGTTCGTGCCTGTCTTGGCAAGTTCTTGGCACGCTGCCGAATGGGTGTGCGATCTGGTCACTCTGGCGTACCTGCTCTGCCTGCCGCAGCTGATGTCTCTCACTGTCTCTCACAACCGATGTGAATCACCCTGGTTCTGATGGAGGCTTTGAGCCGTCCCGGGGTATCCGGACCGCCCTCTAGCTGCGCGACTGCAGATCCCGGATGACTGGACGAAGTCTCTAAAGCAAGCTCAGCGGAATGCCCACGATGAGGTGCTGGTGATCGCCAACAAGCACGTTGCCTATCGCGTCGGTGATCATGAATGAATGGGGGGTGTCCGCACTTCTCGCGCCACCGCCGGGGCCCCGCGAAGTGGTGGCAACAGATACCCGAAACTTGCGATTGTTACTGCCGGCTTAATGCACCCTCATTGATTGCCGGTGCCCTTGCGGCCGCGTCCTGCGCATCTGCGTCGTGAGCCGTCGAGTCCTCAACATAGACCGGCGCAGTGCGAGGCGGCCGGTTGTCAGCGCGGCGCGTCCTGAATCTCGCTCGGTGTGATGCCGGCGAGAGTGGTGATCAGGTGAGTGACGAGGTCTTCCTCCGGCGGCCACGGGAACGTCGGCCGGGTCGGCCTGAGCAGCGCGTAGCCGTGCATGGCGACCAGAATCGCGCTCGCATCCTTTGCGGCCCGACCAAGAGTCGAGAGCTTCAGCGACGTTCTGGTCTGCCCTCATGGCTCGCCGTATAGCGGTGGTAGCCGCGCCATCTGATGGGCACGCGCAGCCAGTCAGGCCGCGGTCGTAAATACCGGATTCCTGGCGATCCAGTCGTCAATCTGGCTCATGGCGACGGGTAGTGCCGACCCTGAAAACACCATATGGTCGGACTGGGGAATCTGCACTGAGGTGCTGTGTTGATACCGGGCTGCGGTCTGGCGCACAACCCCGGCTGGCACGATGCGGTCGCACTCGGCGCCCATCACCAGCACCGGGGTCGTGACCGCCGTGAAGTCGACGACGGTGGCCTTGGAAAGCATCGTCACGGCAACGGCCATCTCGCACATTGCGCGCCCAGATTCGCAGACCACGCCGTCATATATCTCACGCGCG
This sequence comes from Mycobacterium bohemicum DSM 44277, assembly GCF_001053185.1. Lineage (GTDB taxonomy): Bacteria > Actinomycetota > Actinomycetes > Mycobacteriales > Mycobacteriaceae > Mycobacterium > Mycobacterium bohemicum. Next base: position 1,056,078 of record NZ_CSTD01000001.1, read on the forward strand.
ATGTCCTCGGTCTGGGTGTTGGCGATCCATCGTCGAAATTGTTCGAACGTTGCGGGATACACCGGCTTGGCCCAGGGGCGTAGCCGTAAGAAGGCCGGCAGGGACATGCGCATGTTTGTGGGGGTCGTGCCGAAGATGCCCGCCGCGGAGCCGGGACATGCTGCGACCAAGCCAGCGTGGCGCGTGCGCGCGGCGACTAGCTGGGCCAGCAGCCCGCCCATCGAGTGACCTACGAGAAGCGGTGTCGAATCCAGCGAATTCACGAATCTCGCTAGGTCGTCGGTGTAGTCGCGAAGGCTCAGTGACGCGATCTTCACCGCGCCCTCATGCAAGGGCAGTTCGTGATGGCGCAGTGTGGGAGTGTGCGCGGTGTAGCCACGCTCTTCGAAGGCGGCGCGGGCCGGAGCCAACTGCTCCCCACGACTCCACGCGCCATGGATGAGAATGACGTGCTTTGTGTTGGACACGATAGAACCCCTGGTCAGTCTCTTTGGTCGCGAGCCACGGCGCCACTACGGAGAGAGTATTTCAGCAGGCAAGCCGGAAGATCTGATCTTTGAGAAACTGTGACGACGAGCGGAATTCGGCGTGCGCGAAATCCTGGGTCATCCCCCGACTGGCCAACGCACGGGGACTCCGTAGAGATTCTTCATCAGAGCAGTCGGCAGTCGGTTGGACCGCGCGCACCGCCTCGACGACCTCTGCCCCACGCGACAATCGGCGTCTCAAGCGAATTATGTTGCATCAAACGCAACATGCGCCGCCCCGATACGTTCCCCACGAACAAGATGAAAGATGACGGTGCTATGGGAAAGCTCGGACACCGCGCCTGTCGTGCGCTAGGACTCGAATACCGCTAAACCGACTGCACCAGAGGTCATTTCAGGACTTCGCTTATCGCCCGTCCAGGCGCGTGAGCGACAGTTGATCCCCAACGGTGGCGTGTAGAGTGTTTCCGCTCGTTCTGCGGCAACAGTGAGAACGGTGCATCCGTCCGCACCGGCAATGCGCTACTCCGACAAGCACCTGGTGTGCGCCGGGCTCCGCACCACATTCGGGGCAGTGTGAAGGGCCGGGCTCCTCGCCCCCGCGCCGAGGTCTGCCGAAGCCCCAATCTTTGCGATCGTAGCGGGGAGTTGAAGTTGAAGCGCCTGCGGCGCTACTGGATAGCTTGGGCCTTGGGGCCCAAGCCCATGTTTGTTTGCCTTCCTGGCTTTCGATTATTGCCGGCGGTCCGCTTCGCGCGAAGGCCACGGCCTCCGCTTCGCTCCGGGCACAAGGCTCGCACAGTTGGCCCGACACGCTCGCTTCGCTCGCGGCGGGCAACTGTGCGCCCGGACCTTGCACTTCGCGTCCCTACGCCGGCCCAAATCTCAATTGCCAGAAGGCAAACAGAACAGGCGGCCACGCGGACGCCTGACTCACACAGAAAGGTTTGACATGACCGGGTCACGACTCTTGAATTGCGCGATTTGACCGGGCACCAAATGGCTCGGATCGGCAGGTGCGGTCACCGGTGTTCCCGGGGGCGGCAACTCCACGTGGGCCTGCTTCCACCCATCGCTGACCGTCGCCCCGTTGAGCACCGCCCGCACCGCGGCGGCGTGTTGGGCCGTCGTCGCCGTCACCGCAGAACCATCGGGCATCTGTACCACCCGGCTCGGGTCACCGCCCGCGCTGGCCGGCGCAGCAGCCGGCGGGGCCGGCGGTGTGCTCGGCTGCGGTTGAGTCGTACCCGCAGGCTGCGTCGGCGCGTTCTTATCGCCGGTGCCGTCCTTGCCGGCTGACGCGGCGCCGTTCTTGCCGCCATCGCCGTCACCCTTGCCGTGCGACCCGTCTTCGAAATCGTCGGACTTGCCGTGGTCGTGACCGTCGCTGTCTTTAAATCCGTCCCCCCCGCCCTGGCCGGCAAAACCACTCGCCAGCGGGCCCATCGCGCCCAGCGCGTCCATCGGCAAGGATCCTGCAGCGCCGCCCAGCGCGCCAGGAATCGACCCCAGCCCCGCCATCGCCGGGCCCAACATCGACAGCGGATCGCCCAGGCCCGCCCCGCCAAGCCCGCTCAGCCCAGCCAGCGGATCAGTCAGCCCGCCCGGACCGGCACCTGTAGCGGTTCCGCCCGCCCCGCCGTCACCACCGCCACTGCCGCCGCCATCACCGCTGGTGTCAGCACCGCCCCCATCACCACCCCCGGCGATGCCTGCGTTGCCCTGGTCCTTCGAATGGCCTCCGCCGGCGCTGTCGCGGTACTCATCACCGAGCGCGGAAAGCAGCTCAGCCTGCTTCTTACTGTCCACTTTGGAGCTGTCGAGCAGTTGTTGAATTTGGGCGAGCTGACCGTCCAAGAACTCATTAAACAGCGCCATCGCATGCGGGTCATTGGCCATTTGCGGGTGAGACGTCAGCGCGCGCCGCGCCGTCTCGATGCTGCTGATGATGGCGCCGATTTTGGAGCGAGTGTCGTCGTTGGTGGCGAAAATTTGTTTGAGCAAGCCGGCCAGCTTGTCATCGGTCTGGGTGAGCGCGCCGCTGGCCTGCTGATAGGTAGTTCCGGCGTGATCGACGCCCTGCTGTAACCCGCTGGGGCCGTTCGGCACTGGCAGAGCGGGCCCCCACGGCGGCGCCCCGGCCGGCGGCGCTGGCAGCGCCTGCTGGGGCGGCCCATCAAACTCATCGCCACCCTCACCGTCGTCATCACCGCCGAAGATCCCCGTCAGGTCGTCGAACAGGTCATCCAAGACGTCGAATAAGCCCATGGCGCGCCCGAATCCCCTCTACACGCAGGTCGCTGGGCAAAACGCTACCGCCGCCTGCTGGCGCTACGCGACGGTCGCGCCCAACCGATTTCGACCCATGCTGCTCCGACGAAGTCCTCACCGCCCGCCAGGGACGGGCACACCCAGCACAATCGGCGCCGCGTCGCGGATTTTGCCCACATTATCGTGGTGCAACTCGATCTCCGGCTGGGCACCGATGGCGCGAAGCGACATCGGCGGGCGGCATTCGTACAGATAACGCAAAGCGTGCGCGATCTTTGTCGTCGACACGTTCCGGCAATAACCATCCTCGTGCATCTGGGCCGCCGCCGCGCGCCATTTGTCCATCCTGTCCACCGCCAGTTCGAGCGCACGGTCGCACAACTGCGAGGTGGCGTCGGGCGGCGGCGTGGGATTGAACCGCCACAAGATGGCGGCGATATGGGTCGTCGCGAGTAAGGCCCCGGGTGGAACACAGGCAAGCCCCGCCGACCCCCACCTCATCCATAACACCATGTGCCCGGTGGACAGCCACGCATGCAAAGCATTACCGCCAACGCTCACCAAAGCCGCGGAGCTAAGGACACCCCGCAGGAAAACCCGGTTCCAGAACTGATCCCGATACGGCGCCAGTGACACAATTCCCAGCGTCGCCAGGACGATCGTCCCGTCGATAATCAACGGCCATAGCCACGACGGCCAGCCGGGCCACGCCGCCATCGCCGCCAACTCACGCAAGGACGTAAACGACAGCACAAAGCTGACCGTCGCGATCCCGATCGTCAACCCCCCAGCAGCACGGCGACTTCTGCGAACAAGGTGTAACGTGCGGATCTCGTCGTCGGTCTGATCTGCTTCCCTCGCAAGCCGCGGCTTAATCGCCGGCCGCCCGCGACGACGCGAGTTGGCCTGCATACGGCCGCTGGGCCCGGCCGCCGGTGCCAGGTCGTCCATCGGCTGAGGCTCAACGCCGGTTTGTGCTGCTACCGCGGCACCGTTTCGACGGGTGTCAAGCGTGGTCACTGCGAGATTTCCTTCGCATAAGACGGACGGGCGGAACGGGCGATCACCGTGGGAGAGGCCAGAAAAGCGGCGTTGAGTCTTCCGTTCAGGCCTGCAGTGGTTGGGCTTACAGCTGAAACATACAGCCGGCGGCGGCGTTACGCGTCGCTCGGCGGCTGCGGATTTTCAATCCGACTCGCAATACCTTGTGACACCGTGCCGCTGGGCGGCTTCGACCTGGGCCGGCAACACCCATCGCCGCAGCGATTCCGCACCGACGCCGACCTTCGGGCCGATCGACTGGCAGGCGGCATACACCGACCGATACTCCTGAAGGTGATCCAGCACCACCTTCACCGCGCGCTCACGCTGCTCGACCGGGTAACGCTTGGCCATAGTCGCCATCCTTCACACACAAGGAAGCGGCACCAAACCCGGGACGGTTCTCTCACCGCCTTCTGACCTTGACGACTCCGGCCACGGCCACGCGACGGCACAGACGCGTCAGTTTGGGGCGCGATCGGCCTCGCGTGGCGGATTTCTCACGAGGTACCGATCGACCGGGAAACATCGAGAATTACTGGTGCACAACGACTACATCCGCACTGCGCATCGATGCACTCAACGACTTTTCTCTAGCGGGGAGTAGGCCATCGTCGGGTTATGTCGGCGCTCGTGCTCCGACATGATTGCCGCCCTGGTGGCGATGAGCTGCTCCCTCCTTCTCCGCGACCAGTGACACAGTCGATAACCGCCGAGCCGCTCTGTCTTTCACGATGTTTCACTGCGCTCCGATCAATAGCGGTAAACGGAAACGCGACGACGCAAAACCCGCCAGAGATTTCTCAGACTGGCTGTCGCGCAGCGCAATAACACCTCTTAGCGTTCTAGATATGAAACGACCCATCACGAGTGAGTGCAGGGACGAACCCGCCGAAACTCTCCGCAACGCGCGATCCTCAGCCCAGGCATAAAGATGAGCTGGGGTGCGCTCAACTGGGCGACGGACTTAGACGTCAGATCCTCGGCGGCGAAGTTCATCCTCATACTCCTAGCGAATAAGGCGGATGAGAATTTCTCGTGCTATCCCTCGATCCGTACTCTGATGGCTGAGTCCAATGCCGGGAGAAGCACGGTCCTGCGCGCACTCAGAGACCTGGAAACGCGTTGGCTTCATCAGTCGCCATCCACAGTTCCACGACTCCGGGGCGCAACGCTCGACTCGCTACTACCTGAATCACCCCTTGGCACCACATCTTTCGCACCGTCCCGATCCGGGACCCCCCCGTCCCGATCTGGGACCCCCCGTCCCGATCCGGGACCCCCGGAGGGTCCCGCTGCGAAACGCCCCCCATCCCACTGCGGGACGGGGACCGTGTCAGAGTGGGACCCTCCGGGGGTCCCACAGCGGGACCCCTTGAATCCATCAATTGAATCCCCATCCGAACCAAGCGATGCCGCGGCGCGCATCTTGGAGGCAGTCACCGAAGCGTGGACGCTGGGCACCCGCGAGGCTCGTAGTCTCCAAGCGGCCGTCGAGTCCGCCTTGGCGCACGGATGGCCGGCGGCAGAACTCACCGACCACCTGATCCAAAACCCCAACCCGGTGCGTGATCCGGTGCGGGTGCTCGCCCGGCGCCTGAACGATCTCCCGCAGCTACACGACCTACATCCCCAACCGTGCCGTGGTGTGGTGAATGCGAAGACACGCACTCTCGCACCATCACCGTCACTGCGCCCGACGGAACCGAAGCTGCGCAGTTTTGCCCGCGGTGCAGCCCACAGCTGCACAGGGCACATCCATCCAGAGAAAAATCCTTCAACATACCGAACAGTGGTGAATTATCTTGGAAAATAACGTGTTCAGTGAACTCCCCCTTCTGCTTGCGGTACCTCGCGCAGCTCAGCTGTTGGGAATCAGCCGTGCCGCGGCGTATCGCCCGGTGGCCTCCGGCGAGCTGCCAGTTCGTCGGCTCGGCGGACACGACTCTTCGGAGGGTGGTGAATGAAAATGGAAGACAACATGTTCAACGATCTGCCCCTTCTGCTCGCGGTGCCCCGAGCCGCGCAGCTGCTGGGAATCAGCCGGGCCGCGGCCTACCGTCTGGCGGCCTCCGGAGACCTGCCGGTCCGCCGGCTCGGCGGTCGCGTCTACGTGGTGACCGCCGGCCTTCGTGAGCTAGCCTCGTGAAAGGCTCGGTGTACCAGCGGGGTCCCAGGTGGTTGCCACGTGGCTGGAGCACCGCGACCGAGGAGACCGACCAACATGAGCACTGACACACAGTTTTCCAAGTCCGAACAGGCCAACCGCACCCGTCGCGCTGAGCCGATAACCCAGCACATCGCCAAGAACGGCACCGTGTCCTACTGGTTCCAGGCCGACGTGGGCACCAAGCCCGACGGCAGCCGGGACCGCCGACGATTCACCTACCGCACCAAGGCGGAGGCGCGCCGCGAGTATCGGCGCATCACCAGCGAGGTGGCTGCGGGCACCTACACCCGGCGGACGGCCATCACCGTTGACGACGCCTGCGACCAATGGTTAGACGGACGGCGCGGCATTCGGCGCGTGACACTGGAGGGCTACCGAAACGACCTCAAACCGGTACGCCGCTACCTCGGCGGTAAGAAACTCCAGCAGATCGTCAAGGCCGACGGTGACGCCCTCGTTGAATTGATGCTGACCGAAGGCCGCAGGTCACCGAAGCACTACCAGCCCGGCAGCCTGTCCAGCCGCGTCGCCGAACTGATCGGGCAACGCCCCGAGGGCATCTCGGCGTCGGCGCTGGCCGCCGCGTTCCCTGGTGAGGACGTACACACTTGCCTATCCGGCCTGGTGCGCGCCGCGCGAGTCACGCGGCCACGCCGGGCGGTGTACATCCTGGCCGACCCCGCCGAGGTGGACACGGCCGCTCGCGGCGTCAAGCCGGTCACGGTGCGCTCCACCCTCACCACCTTCGGCATGGTCGTGCAGTCGTTCGTAGATCAGGGCATGTTGCCTCGCAACGTTATTGCGCTTGTCGAGCGACCAGCCGACGCGACGACCGACGAGGAAGCCGCCCACCCGGCGAAGTCGTGGACGGTGGACGAGGTGGAGGCGTTCCGCGAGTCGGTGCGCGATGAACGCCTGTTCGCGTGCTGGTTGCTGAGCTGTTACGGGTTGCGCCGCAGCGAGGTGCTGGGCCTGCGTTGGTCTCAGCTCGATGATCATGCGCTGCGGGTGCGGCGAGGCCGGGTCGCCGTCGGCAGCGAGACCGAGGAAGGGCTACCGAAGTCCCGGCGCAGCCGTCGCGACCTCCCACCGCCGCCTGAGCTGGCTGAGGCGCTGCGCACACTGAAGATGTGCCAGAAGGCCGAGGCGCTGGCGCTTGGCGTCGCGTGGTCGGATGACCGGCTGATAGCGGTGCACGAGGACTCGACACCGGTACGGCACGATTGGTACTCCGACGAGTTCCAGCGGTTGCGCGAACGGGCCGGACTGCGCCGTATCCATCTCAAGGGGCTACGGAACACCAGTGTGAGCCTCATGCTCACGTCGGGCATCCCGGTGCACATCGTGGCGGCCTGGCACGGCCACGACCCGGCGGTGTCGCTGAGGATCTATAGCGACGCACAGCCCGACGACTTACGCGCCGCCGCCGCGTCGCTGTTCGGCTGACCCGGAAAGCACGCTGTCCGACGTCTCTATCGTCACAGCCGTTCAATGTGATCTATGGCGTTGCGCGGCGTTTCGTTCACAAATCCGTTCACAACACAGCAGGAGCAACTACGTCCGCCTCGCGAGGGAAACTGGTAACTGCCACGAGGCCTAACCTCTCAGGTCGGTACACTCCACACTCCGAGCTGACGATTGATGCGTTCCCAGTCAAGACCCGTCCCCTCGCTCGAACTGGTCGTCCACAAAGCATCCCGTATTACGACACCTACCGGTAAACCGCCGATATCGACGAAAAAGGTCTCCGTTTGCATCTGATGAATCAGGTCGGCCCTCGTCTATACGCCACGGACCAGTGGGTACGTTCGGCCAGTATTGCCTGTCGCAGTGTAAGTTTCGATCAATCGCATCTGGCGTGACACAGGGCCGGCCCGGCGCCGCGGCCGCCAGCTGCGCATGACGGCATGCGAGCTCATCGATCGCGCGGGCCAGGCTGAGCTGAGATGTGCGGCCACGGCTACCCCGTCTTTTCGGCGAATCGGCGCCGGCCGAGGATGTTGAGGCGCATGCTGTAGGTGAAGACCGATCCGGCCCGAGGAGTGTGATGGCTAGACAGCGTCTCATCGACAACGTGAAAGAGGCGCTCGGCAACGTCGCGAGCCAGACGCGCGCGGTATAGCGGGCGCGCCGCGAAAGCCGTTGGCTGGCAAGCACCTAAGAAGGGTGGCGCAACGAAGGCTGCGGCCGGCAACCGATCCGCCGCCAAGCGGACTTCCATCAAGCGGGCCGTCGCCAAGAAGGCCCCGGCGCAGAAGGCAACAGCCGCCACGCCCGGCGCCCGGAAAACCGCCGCAAAGAAGACCACGGCCAAAACGCCCAGCCGGGCGAAAACCCCGGCCCAGAAGACCGCGGCCAAGGCTGTCGCGAAGAAGGCTCCTGCTAAGAAACCCAATCAGAAGTAATGAAAGCCACCCCCAGATCGCGTGATCGGGTGATCAGCCGCCCATAAGGCCAGGCGGCAGTTCTGGCGGTGTAGGCGCTGCTCATCACTGTCGCCTGCCTTACCGGTAACCCGTCGTGAGCTGATTCGCCGCGCTCCAGATCGCTGGATCAGCAGGTGACGTGAAGGACCGCGCAGACCTCTCGTCGCTTGAGGCCCGTGATCAGCCGGCAGGCTTGTTCCGTCGGGACAGCGACAAGCTCGACGTTTCGGTGCGCAGCCTCCGCCGCCACCTCGGGCATGATCGGCAACGAGCCGTGGGCCCCGGTGCCGATGATCAACCCGGGTCCGCCCCCGGGAGCTCCTCGTCGGCCGAGAGCGGAGTGTGTCCGAACTTGTCGCGGTATGGCTTCGAGGGCTTCTTGCTCCGTTTGCGCACAGTACCTCGGTCGATGACGACGTCGTGCTCGTACGCTTGTCCCTCGACCTCGATCGACCCGAACCCACGGAGTCGCACATCCATCACAACTCCCTTCCGCGCGGAAATTCAACACTTCGGAAACTACGCCCATTGCCAGTGCGCAGGAAGCCGTTGCGCCCGATGGTGCCGACCATGACGATGACCTCGCAAGCTGCTCCCTCGTCCCATGACGGGACGAATACGGCGGAATATGGCGGGGTTACCGGTACTGCCTTGCGCAGCTCGACGTGCGTCCTCTTGCCGAGCAAGTTACGTAATAGGGCTTCGGTCTTGGGGGCCGTGGCCGATTTCGGCCGTCCATAATCTGCCGCCGCATACCGTCAACGACTACGGTCTGGTCACGATGTTGGTTCGACGTGAGGCCACCAGCGTAGACCTGCGTGGCGTCCCGAACCAGGGAGCGACATCAGAGCCGCGTTTCTCATCGAGATCGGTGGCGGACCGATTACTCGACCTCAGACCGGGACAGCTGAAGCATCACGAGGGGCGCCCGCTAGTAGGGAAGCAACCCAGCGATCACAGGCTGACAGTGCGTCGAATGCGCGCCGCCCGGGAGCACCCACGTCCGCTGCCCGACGCCTGGCAAGTTCTTGGCAAGCTCGGGGCGATTCGGCGACGTGACCAAAACACTCGAAACCCGCTCCGGTACTGGTCAGAGCGGGTTTTCGTGTGTCGGGCTGACAGGATTTGAACCTGCGACCACTTGACCCCCAGTCAAGTGCGCTACCAAACTGCGCCACAGCCCGGATGCCGCCGAGTCACCGGCGGCAGGTCGACAGCCTACCGCAGCCCAGCCGCCACCTCGCTAATGGCCGAGCGACGTGCGAGTCTTCTCCACCCAGGCCAGCAGTGCCTCGGCGAGTTCGGCCTCGCGGCGGTAGAACCGCTGCGCCGGAACCGGCACGCTGACCGCCACTATTTGATCGCCCACGGGCAGCACGGCACTCACGGCGCAGATGCCTTCGGTCTGCTCCTCGCGGTCGTACGCGATGCCCTCGGCTCGGACGCGGTCCAGCTCTTTGCGCAGGGCCGCCGGGGTGGTGATGGTGTTGGGCGTCAGTCGGGCGAGCCGGCTGGGCAAGGCCTTGGCCTGCTGCTCCGGGGACAAACTGGCCAGCAGCGCCTTGCCGTTGGCGCAGCAGTGCAGCGGGAACGACTCCCCCACCGCGCTGATCGCCCGCAGGCGGTGCGGCGAGACGACCTGGTCGACGAACGTCACGCGGTCGCCGTCCAGGACCGACAGGTCCACGGTCTCCTCCAGCTCGCGGGACAACTCCTCCATGAAGGGGTGAACGTCTATCACCACGCCCAGCCGCACGGTGGCGGCCATGCGCGCGATCTCCGGCCCGAGCCGGTACGGGCCGCGGGCCCCCCGCGAGGCCACCAGCCCTTCGTCGTCCAGCGCGCCCAGGATCCGGCTCACCGTGGAGCGCGCCATCCCCGTCCGCTCGCCGATCTCGGCCTGGCTGAGTCCGCCGGGATGAGCCTGCAACAGCCGCAGGATCTCGGCCGCCCGGGCGATGACCTGAATTCCGCCGCGGGCATCGTGGTCGTCGGGGTCGGCGCTCACGCACGACCTCCGGGCAGGCGCAGCAGGGCCTCGGTCTCCTCGACCGACGCGACCGGCAGATCCAGGGCCTCGGCGAGCCGGATGGTGCGCGAGACGAGCGGCAGATTGCTCGGCGCGAGTTCGCCCTTGCGCAGGTACAACGTGTCCTCCAGGCCCGTGCGGGCGTTGCCGCCCAGGGCCAACCCCATCGCGGTCAACTCCAGGTTGGCCCGGCCGATCGCGATGACCTGCCAGATCGCCCCTGGCGGCAGCCGGCGGACCATGGTGAGCAGATTATCGGCGGTGGCGGCCATCCCGCCGCGCACACCCAGGACGATGCTGAACTGCAACGGCTCGGCCAACAGCCCCTCCTCCCAGAGCCGCAGACACGCCTCCAGATGGCCGGTGTCGTAGATTTCGAGTTCCGGTTTGACGTCCAGGTCGCGCATCCGCTCCGCGAGGCGCCGCACGGCCAGCGGCGGGTTGCGGAATTCGCCGTCGGCGAAGCTCATCGAGCACGGGTTCAGCGTGGCCATTCGCGGGCACAGCTCGACCAGCTTCCCCCGCTCCTCGAACGGCACGGTCAGCCCTACCCCGGTGGAGAGCTGGATCAGGATGGGGCAGCGCTCTGCGATCATGTCCATGGTCCGGCGCGCGATCCCCAAATCGGCCGTGGGCCGCTCGTTCTCGTCGCGCAAGTGGATATGGGCCACCGCGGCGCCCGCGTGGTAGGCCGCCTCCACGGCGCCGGCGATCTCCTCCGGGGCGGTGGGCAATCCCGGGTTGTCGGCCTTGGTCGCGATGGGCCCGGTGGGCGCGACGGTGATGACGACGCTCATGACAGCTCCTCGGTTGGATGGGCAACAGTCACCAGTAGCAATGCCCGACGCGGTGACCGGTTTTCGATCGATCGCACCTCGCCCTTGGCGAGATGAATGCTGTCCAGACGACGGACGACCGTTTCCGTCCCGTCCGCGGTGACCACCAGCTCGCCCTCGAGCACCACGTAGACCGTCTCCTCCCAGGCCGGCGCAGGCTCCGCGCACCCGCCCGGGCGGTAGACCGAGACGCCGGACCAGAATCGCTCGGTGCGGCCCGCCTCGTGGCCCTGCAACCGCATTGCCTTGACTCCGTGATGCAGTGGCGCGACGTAAGGCGTCGCCTCGGAGGCCCGGGTCAGGTTCATCACGCCACCCGCCCCGTCTCGATGCGGTAGCTCCCGGTGGGGTCGACGATCGCCACCAGCCGCACGATGCAGCCGTCGCCGCCCACCCACCGCCACGGGAAGGCGGCGAAGGTCACCCGCTTGCCGGTGACCTTGTCCAGGTCCCCGCCCACGTTTTCGAAACCGTAGATGCCCTTGGACAGGATCGCGCGGTGACACGGTTCCCATTCCGGGAAGTCGTCAAGCACCTTGCGGCCAGTCTCGCGCTCGTATTCCGTTACCGCCCAGGGCAAAAGGCCGCCGGATTGTTCGGCGGGGCCGTGCGGGCCGATCGACGTGGCCATGGGATGGTCCAGGGCCTGGGTATCGGTGCCGACGGCCTTGACCCCCTTGGCCGCGAACCACTCCCCGGCCTCCCTGTAGAAGCCCGGCGAGTAGGCGTAGTACTCGGCGCTGTCGGCGTAGGTGTGGTGCCAGCCGGTGTTGACGATGACGATGTCGCCGGGCCGGATCCGCGGTGTGGCGTTCTCGAGGTCCTCGGCGGTGACGACCTCCCATTTCTTCTTGGGGATCGAGACGACGACGCCGGTTCCGAAGAAGGCGCTCAGCGGGATCTCGTGCAGGAAAGGAGTGCCCTCGACGACGTGGGCGGGCGCGTCGATGTGCGTGCCGGAATGCATGACGGTGGTGATCTTTTGGGTCAGCACCCGGCTGCGCGCCATGTTGTGCAGGCGTTCGATCTTGACGTCCTCGAAGTACGGCCAGGCCGGCACGCCATGCCCCCAGGGGTGCGACAGGTCATAAAACTCCAGCGCCGATTCCGCTTGTCCCAGGGGCCATTCGATGGTCATACTCGTTCCTTTCGCGTGCATTCGAGCTGGCGGGCGATGTGTTCGGCGAGCCGGGTGGCGGTTAGTTCGCGCTCGCCCGGGGCCCAGTCGAGGAAGCCGTGGCCGGTGCGGGCGCCCAGCCGGCCATTCGCGACGAGTTGGCGCAGCAACGGGCTGGGATGCGGGTCGCGGTCGAGGCCAGGCAGCACCGCCTCATGGATGGCGAGGGTGAGGTCGAGACCGACGTAGTCGGCGTTCTCCAGCGGCCCGAGGGTGGCCAGCCGCAGCCCAATGGTGTTGCGCACCACCAGGTCCACCGTGGCCGCGTCGCAGATTCCCTCGCCGACCAGGGCGATCGCCTCGCGCCACAGCGCATGCTGCAGCCTGTTCCCGATGAACCCGGGTACGTCGCGAGCCACCCGCACCGGCAGCTTGCCCGCGTGCGTCAGCAGCGCCACGACGCGATCGGTGGTCTCCGGGGCCGTCCGCTCGCCGGGCACGACCTCGACGACGGGTATGAGATCCGGCGGGTTCCACCAGTGCGTGCCGATCACCCGGGCGCCGCCGTCGACGCCCTCGGTGACCGCGCCCACCGGAAGGACGGAGGTGTTGGTGGCGAGCACCGCTGTCGACGCCAAAAGCGAGAGCTGCTGGAACAGCGCTTGTTTGGCGGCGAGGTCTTCGATGATGGCCTCGACGACGAGGTCGGCGCCGCGCACCGCGTCCGCGAGGTCGGCGATGGCGGTTACCGAACCTCGGCCGGCGGCGGCCACCTCGCGGGCCTCGACGGCCGCCGGCTCGAGGGCGGCGGCGTTGCTGTCGGTGAGGGTGACATCGAGACCTGCGGAGGCCAGGACGCCGGCGATACGGCGTCCCATCAAACCGGCGCCCACCACGGCCGCGCGCGCGAAACCGCCCGGCGTCAGCATGCCGTGTAGCCGCCGTCCAGATACATCACCTGGCCGGTGAAGAAGCTGGACGCGTCGCTGAGCAGATAGATCAGGGCGCCGACGAAGTCGTCCGGCTCGGCGAAGCGGCGCAACGGGATTCGCGCGAACATGGCCTCACGGGTGGCGCGGCCCCTCTCGTCGTCGGCGTACATCCACTCGGTGAGTTCGGAGCGGAAAACCGTTGGCGCCAGGGCGTTTACCCGGATGCCGGCGGTGCCCCATTCGGCGGCCAGGGATTTGGCGAGCAGGTCGGTGGCGCCCTTGGACGGGCAATAGGCGCTGTACCCGGCGGAGTGGCCCAGGGATCCGCGGACCGACGAGACAAGCACCACGCTGCCGCCCGTGCCCTGCTCGAGCAGGACGCGTCCGGCCGCCTGGCACGTCAGCCAGGCGCCCCGGGCGTTCGCGGTCATGACCTTGTCGAAGTCTTCGACGTCCATCTCGATGATGGGCGCGACGTGGTTCATGCCCGAGGCCACCAGCACTCCGTCGAGCCGGCCGTGGCGGGCTATTGCCTGCTCGACCATCGCCTGGGCGTCGGCCGGGCTGTCGGGACGACGGGTGACCACCGCGGCGTCCTCGATGCCGGCTTCCTCCACGAGGCTCGCGAGGCCGGCGGCATTGCCGCCTGCCAGGGTCAACCGGGCGCCGGCTTGCGCCAGCGCCCGGGCCGCGACGCTGCCCAGTGCACCGGTTGCCCCGGTGACCAGGATCGACTTGCCTTCCACGCTGAACTGCGCGAGGGCGGCTTGGGGCGCTTGCTGGGACGTTCTCATGGCGGCCTCCATAAATCTCGCATTGCAGACGAATACGCCCGCATGACGAGAAGGATACGGCCATTAGGCATCCGATATCAACGCTTATTCCTGTGATGTGGCTTTCACATCCTGTCTGGTGGGATTCGTTGAGCGCCCTCACTCGCCTCAGGTACCTCACTGGCCCCAGATTGGGAGGCACTCGACGATGTGCCCACCTCCCAGCGACAACGGTTGTCGCTATGAGGCGGGCATTTCGGCACATACCCGGCTCGCCGTGGCTGCTGAGGCTGATGTGATTAGCGCCGCTTGGCGCCGCGCTTCTCCCGGACGCGCACGTTGATGCGGATCGGCGAACCCTCGAAGCCGAAGGTCTCCCGGAGGCGTCGTTCCAGGAAGCGCCGGTAGCCGGCCTCCAGGAAACCGGTAGTGAACAGGACGAACGTCGGCGGCCGGGCGGTGGCCTGGGTGGCGAACAGGATGCGGGGCTGCTTCCCGCCGCGCACCGGCGGCGGGGTGGCCGCCACCACCTCCTTCACCCAGGCATTCAGCGGACCGGTGGCGATGCGGGCGTCCCACGACTCCAGCGCCGTCTCCATCGCCGGGACGAGCTTCTGCACGGCCCGGCCCGTCTTGGCCGAGATGTTGACGCGCTGCGCCCACCGCAGCTGCACCAGTTCGCGGTCGATCTCCCGCTCCAGCAGCTCGCGGCGGTCCTCGTCGACGAGATCCCACTTGTTGAACGCCAGCACCAACGCCCGCCCCGACTCCACAACCATGGACAGCACCCGCTGGTCCTGCTCGGTCAGCGGTTGCGACGCGTCGATCAGCACCACCACCACCTCGGCCGCATCGATGGCCGCGTGGGTGCGCACCGAGGCGTAGAACTCGTGCCCGCTGGCCTGGCCGACCTTGCGCCGCAGGCCCGCGGTGTCGACGAACCGCCACACCTTGCCGCCCAATTCGATGAGCGAGTCCACCGGATCCACCGTCGTGCCGGCGACCTCGTGCACCACCGAACGCTCATCCCCCGCAAGCTTGTTCAGCAACGAGCTCTTGCCCACGTTCGGCTTGCCCACCAGCGCCACCCGCCGCGGGCCGCCCGAGGCCGGCGCGGCCTCGGACACCTCGGGCAGCGCGGCCAGCACCTCGTCGAGCAGATCGGCCACCCCGCGGCCGTGCATCGCGCTGACCGGATGCGGCTCGCCGAGCCCCAACGACCACAACGCCGCCGCGTCCGCCTCACCCTTCTCGGTGTCAACCTTGTTGGCGGCCAGAAAGACTGGCTTGCCGGAGCGCAGCAGGATGCGGGCGGCGGCCTCGTCGGCCGTGGTGGCGCCGACGGTCGCGTCGACGACGAGGATCACCGCGTCGGCGGTCCGCATGGCCACCGCCGCCTGCTCGGCCACCAATTGCTGCAGGCCCTGGGCGTCGGGTTCCCATCCCCCGGTGTCCTGCACCACGAACCGGCGCCCGGACCACAGCCCGTCGTAGGAGACGCGGTCGCGCGTGACACCGGGAACGTCCTGCACCACCGCCTCGCGGCGGCCCAGGATCCGGTTCACGAGGGTGGACTTGCCGACGTTGGGCCGCCCGACCACCGCGACCACCGGCGCCGGCGCGGCCTCCTCCACCTCGGAAGCCAAAGAATCCCAGTCGCCTTCGTCGGCCCAGGTCCCATCGCTGGTCATCGCATCGCCCCGCTTCGCTGCTCGACGAGCTCCAGCAGGTGGGCGATCACCTGCGCCTCGGTCATGGAGCTGGTGTCGACCACCACCGCGTCCGACGCGGCGCGCAAAGGTGACACCGGGCGGGTGGAATCCAGGTGGTCGCGGCGGCGGACGTCGGCCAGCACGGCGTCGTAGTCGTCGCCCAGCCCCGCCGCGACGTTCTGGTCGTTGCGCCGACGGGCGCGGGTTTCGGCCGACGCGGTCAGGAAGATCTTCACCGGAGCGTGGGGCAGCACCACGGTTCCGATGTCCCTGCCCTCCACGACGACGCTGCCCGGGCCGGCGGCCATGTCCCGCTGCAGCTCGACGAGCCGGGTGCGCACGGCGGGAACCGCCGACACGGCCGACACCGCCCGGGTCACCTCGTCACCGCGGATCTCGGCCGAAACATCCTCGCCGGCAAGGAAGTAGCGATCGCCGGCCGGGTCGTAGTCCACCGCCATCTGCACCGCCGAGCCGATCGATCCGACCGCGTCGGCGTCCGTCGGGTCGACACCGGCGCGCAACACCGCCAGCGTCACCATCCGGTACATCGCGCCGGTGTCCAGGTAGCGGGCGCCCAGCGCGCGCGCCAATCCCCTTGACACCGAGGACTTCCCGGTTCCGGCCGGGCCGTCGATCGCGACGACGACGCTATTCACAGCCCCACCGCCTTGTACAGTTGCCCGACCTCGTCGCGACCCAGCGCCCGCAGGCTGCCCGGCCGCTGGTTGCCCAGGGTGATGGGTCCGATGTCGGTGCGCACCAGCTCCTCCACCGGGAAACCCACGGCCGCCAGCAGCCGGCGCACGATGCGGTTGCGCCCCTCGTGCAGGGTCACCCGCAGCAACGTCTTGCCCGGGATGGCGTCCACCACGGCGAAATCGTCGACCTTTGCCGGGCCGTCTTCCAGGTCGACGCCGGCGCGCAGCGCCTTACCCAGCCCGCGCGGCACCGTCCCGGGCACCGTCGCGAGGTACGTCTTGGGCACTTCGTGGGAGGGATGCATCAACCGGTGCGCCAGCTCGCCGTCGTTGGTCAACAGGATCAGGCCCTCGGTGTCTGCGTCCAACCGCCCGACGTGGAAAAGGTTCTTATTGCCCCGGACCTTTCGTTCGATCAGGTCGCCGATGCACGGGCGGCCGCGGTCGTCGGACATCGTCGAGTGCATGCCGCGGGGCTTGTTCAGCGCCAGGTAGACCAGCGAGTCGTCGAGCACCACCCGGGCCCCGTCGACGCGGATCACCGACGCGTCGGGGTGCACCCGGGTGCCCAGCTCGGTCACGACCTGCCCGTCGACCTCGACGCGGCCGTCGATGATCATCTTCTCGGCGGCCCGTCGCGACGCGATTCCGGCCTGGGACAACACCTTTTGCAGGCGGATCCCTTCGGTCTCGACCATCAATCCTGGTCCACGTCGAACGACAGCGCCTGCTCGGGCGCGGGGCGGCCCGACAGTTTGATGAATCGTGGCTCGCTGTCCAGGGATTCGCTCAGGTCCTCGATCGTGTCGACGTCGGGCAGCAGGGGCGCGATGTCGGGCAGATCGGCCAGCGACGTCAACCCCAGGCGCTCCAAGAACAGCTCGGTGGTCGCGAAGGTCACCGCGCCGCTGTCGTCGTCGACGCCCGCCTCGGTGATCAGCCCGCGCGCCAGCAGGGTGCGCATGACGGCGTCGACGTTGACGCCGCGCACCGCGCTCACCCGCGCGCGCGTCACCGGTTGCCGATAGGCCACCACGGCCAGCGTCTCGAGCGCGGCGCGGGTGAGCTTGGAGCGCGCGCCGTCCAGCAGCAGCTTCTCCACGTACGGCGCGAACCGCGCGCGGGTGTACATCCGCCAGCCCTCGCCGTTCTGGCGCAGGTCGATGCCGCTGTCGCGTTCGGTGAGTTCGGCGGCCATCGACTCCAGCCGCGCCGCGACCCGGTAGACGGGCTGTTGCGTGGCCGCGGCGAGCGCCTCGGCGGTGACCGGGGTGTCCACCACCAGCAGCAACGCCTCCAGCACGGAGCCGAGCTCGTCGGCGTCCATGGGCGCCGCCTCGGCGATGTCCGGGATGCCGACGTCGAGGTCGACGTCCGGCAAGTCTTCGCTCATTCGTCCCGCACTTCTACCAAGGCTTCGTTGGCCGGACGTTCTCCGGTCCATGAAATCTGGAGCACGCCAAGCGGCTCCGACTGGTCGAATGCTACCGCCCGGCTCCGATACAGCTCGAGCAGCGCCAGGAAGCGCCCGACGACCTCCATCGGCGCTTGGCAGTCGGCGACCAGCTCGGAGAACGTCGCCCACTGGCCGCTCCCCCGCGCCTGCAGGATCGACAGCAGCTTCTTGGCCTGTTCGGGCACCGACACCGCCACCTCGTGCAGGTGCCCGATGGACACCGTCGGCACCGGCCGCGGGGTGAACGCGATCGCGGCGATCTGGGCGAAGCGTTCCGCGTCCACACCCAGCATCACCTCGGGCAGCAGTTCGGTGAACCGGTCCTCCAGCGACACCGCGCGCGGGTAGCTGCGCAGCGCGGTCGCCTCCAGCTCGGCGAACATCTCCGCGACATGCTTGAACGCGCGGTATTGCAGCAGCCGGGCGAACAGCAGGTCCCGCACCTCGAGCAGCGCCAGGTCCTCCTCGTCGTCGACCTGCCCGGCCGGCAGCAGCCGGGCGGCCTTGAGGTCGAGCAGGGTGGCGGCGACCACCAGGAACGCGGTGGTCTCCTCGAGGTCCAACTGGGAGCCGATCTCGCGGGTGTAGGCGATGAAGTCGTCGGTCACCTGGTGCAGCGCCACCTCGGTGACGTCGAGGCGATGCGCGAAGATCAGCTGCAGCAGCAGATCGAACGGCCCCTCGAAATTGGTCAGGCGGACTTGAAAGCCGTTCTTGGGTGGCGCCTCACCGTTCGCGCTGGCGGTCACGCGCCGAATCGGTCGATGAACTCGCGGGCCAGCGCACGGTAGGCGATCGCGCCCGCGGATTTGGGGGCCCAGGTGGTGATCGGTTCGCCCGCCACGCTGGTCTCGGGGAAGCGCACCGTCCGGGTGATCACGGTGTCGAACACCAGGTCGCCGAAGCGCTCCACCACCCGGGCCATCACCTCGCGGGCGTTGACCGTCCGCGGGTCGTACCGGGTGAGCAGGATCCCGCTGATCTCCAGCTTCGGGTTGAGCCGGTCGCGCACCTTGTCCACGGTGTCGGTCAGCAGCGCCAGGCCCCGCAGCGAGAAGAACTCGCACTCGGTGGGGATCACGACCCCGTCCGAGCAGGCCAGGCCGTTCACGGTGAGCAGCCCGAGCGACGGCTGGCAGTCGATCAGGACGTAGTCGTAGCGATCCAGCACCGGATGCAGCGCCCGGCCCAGCGTCTGTTCGCGGCCCACCTCGTTGACCAGCTGGATCTCCGCGGCGGACAGGTCGATGTTGCTGGGCACCAGGTCCAGGTTCTTCAGCCGCGTGTGGATCAGCACGTCGTCGATCGACACCCGCGGCTCCACGAGCACGTTGTGGATGGTCTTCTCCAGCTCGTAGTGCGGGACGCCGAGGCCCGCGGACAGCGCGCCCTGGGGGTCCATGTCCACCAGCAGCACCCGCCGGCCGTACTCGGCCAGCGCCGCGCCCAGGTTGATCGTCGACGTCGTCTTCCCGACCCCGCCCTTCTGGTTGCACATCGCGACGACCTTGGCCGGGCCGTGTGCCGTGCGCGGTTGGGGCTCGGGAATCGCCCGCGGCGGGCGTCCCGTCAGGCCGACCTCGACAATTGGCGGCTCGGTCGTCATGCCCGCAGTGTTCGGGAGGTGAACATCGCTCGAAAGTCTAACGGCTCGACCACGCTAAACCGGCCGACCCGCAGGGCGTTTCACCAGCGAATATGGCCCCGGACCTGCGACGAGTCACATCCGTCTCACCAGCACCAGCAGTGGGCCGTCAGGCGGCCTATCGTGGTGCCTCATGGACCTGAAGCGGCGCATTCCCCTGTTGCGGTGGTCGGTCTGGCGGATGGCCACCGCGCAACGCAACATCGTCACCACGGGCCAGATCGGCGACGGGCGCGAGGCCGCCGCGGTCGACTACGTGCTGAGCAACGCCCGGGCCGGTGACGTCGACGACGTGCTGGCCACCATCGACAGGTTCGCCTACGAGAAATCGATACTGATCAACGTCGGCGACGAGAAGGGGCTGATCCTCGACGCCGCCGTACGCCGCGCCGATCCGGCGCTCGCGCTCGAACTCGGCACCTACTGCGGCTACGGCGCGCTGCGGATCGCCAGGGCCGCGCCCCGCGCCAGGGTGTTCTCGGTCGAGCTGGCCGACGCCAACGCCGCCAACGCCCGCCGGATCTGGGCGCACGCCGGGGTCGCCGACCGCGTGACGTGTGTCGTCGGCACCATCGGCGACGGGGGGCGCACCTTGGACGCGCTGGCCAATGAGCACGGATTTGATTCCGGCACATTGGATTTCGTGTTCATCGACCACGACAAGGACGCCTACCTCGACGACTTGACCAGCATCATGGAGCGCGGCTGGCTCAAGCCGGGCGCCATCGCGGTCGCCGACAACGTCCGCATCCCGGGAGCACCGAAGTACCGGGAGTACATGCGCCGGCAGCAGGGCAAGCTGTGGAACACCGTGGAGCACAAGGCTCATCTGGAATACCAGTCGCTGATTTCGGACCTGGTGCTGGAGTCGCAATGGCTGGGCCCAGCGTCGAGTTGATGTCGAGATCCGGGCGCGAATCGCTCAACAACCCGACGTTCGGCGGCGGCTAAGGCGCAGGCGCGCCGATTTACTGCGCCCGCGGGTGGGCGCCGGCCCAGACCTCGCGCAACGCGTGCACCGTGACCAGCGTGTAGATCTGCGTGGTCGTCACCGAGGCATGACCCAGTAACTCCTGCACGACGCGCACGTCGGCCCCGCCCTCGAGCAGGTGGGTGGCGAAGGAATGCCGCAGCATGTGCGGCGACACCCCCGACGTGATGCCGGCGCGGTCGGCGGCGTCCTGCAGCACCTGCCACGCGCTCTGCCGCGACAACCGGCCGCCGCGGACGTTGAGGAAGATCGCCGGTGTCCCCCGGCCGCGGCGCGCCAACTCCGGGCGGCCCCGCACCAGGTAGGCGTCCAGCGCCTGCACGGCGGGGCGACCCACCGGCACCAGCCGCTGCTTGCCCCCCTTGCCGCGCAGCAGCACCGACCTGGCCTCGGTGTCGATGTCGTCGACGTCGAGGCCGACGGCCTCGGAGATGCGGGCGCCGGTGGAGTACAGCAGTTCCAGCAACGCCCGGTTGCGCAGCGTCAGCGGCCCGTCGGATGGACTGTCGCCGCCGGCGGCCTCCAGCAGGGCCAGCACCTCGTCGATGGTCAGACTCTTGGGCAGCCGACGGCCCGGGGTGGGCGGGCGCACGGCCCGCGCCACGTCCAGTTCGGTCAGCCCCTCCGCGGCGGCGAACCGGTGCAGGCCCCGCACCGCGATCAGCGCCCGCGCCGCCGACACCGCCGACAGCGCCGCCGCACCCGACTCGGGGTCCCCGCGGCGCAGCGCCACCAGGAACTCGCTGACGTCGTCCTCCCCGACCTTGGCCAGATCGTGGATCCCGCGGTCCGACAGGTGCTTTGTGTAGCGCAACAGGTCTCGGCGATACGAGCTCAAGGTGTTCTTGGCCACGCCGCGCTCGATGGTCAGGTGGTCGAGGTAGCCCTGCAATTGCGACTCCAGCGGGGCCGCCATCGTCACTGCGTCAGCTTCCGGGCGACGAACGAGGTCGGCTTGTCGGCCCACGGGCTGTCCAGCGGTCGCGGCCGGGCCAGGCCACGGGTGATGGCCTGCGCGGCCAAGATCCCGGCGACGGCGATGGCATTGACGATCTCGCCGCTGAACACCATGCGGGTGGCCGCGTCGAGCGGATACCACTTCAGCGTCAGGTCGGCCTCTTCGTGATGCCCTTGGGGTCGCGCGATCTCGTTGAGGCCCGTGGCCAGAAACACCCGCACCGACTCGTCGCTGAACCCCGGCGTGGAATCCAGGTCGACCAGCACCTGCCAGGTGCGGGCCTGCAGCCCGGCCTCCTCCTGAAGCTCGCGGGCGGCCGTCTCGTGCGGCGGCTCACCCGCGACGTCGAGCAGCCCGGCGGGCAGCTCCCACAGCCGCCGGCCCAGGGGATGCCGGTACTGGTAGATCATCGGGACGTTGCCGTCGTCGTCCATCGCCACGATCGCGACGGCGCCGTAGTGCTCGACGACTTCCCGGATAGCGGTGGTGTTCCCGGGCATCCGGACCTGATCTCGGCGGAGCGCGAAAATCTTTCCCGTGTAGAGGGTTTCGGACGCCGCCGTCTCGAATACGTGCTCAGCCACGGGCCGCGGGCGCAGGTAGCCGCTGAGCGCTGTCTTGGTGGTTGCCGTTGGCGGCGGGATCGGAGATGTCCATCGGCAACAGCTCGCCCGCCTTGTAGTCGATCGCCGCGCCCACGAAGGCGACGAACAGCGGATGCGGCCGGGTGGGACGGCTCTTGAGCTCCGGGTGGGCCTGGGTGCCGACGATGAACGGGTGCACCTCCGGTGGGTATTCGACGAACTCGACCAGGTGCCCGTCGGGCGACGTGCCGGAGAACCGCAGGCCGCTCTCGGCGATCTTGTCCCGGTAGGCGTTGTTGACCTCGTAGCGGTGGCGGTGGCGTTCGGAGACCTCCGTCGCCTCATACGCCTGGGCCACAATCGAACCCGGCTGCAGCACCGCGGGGTAGGCGCCCAGCCGCATGGTGCCGCCCAGATCGGCCGCGCCGGCAACGATGTCGAGTTGGTCGGCCATCGTGGAGATGACGGGATCCGGTGTGTCCGGGTCGAATTCGGCCGAGTTCGCCTCGGTGAGCCCGGCCGAGCGCGCGGCCTCGATCACGATGCACTGCAGGCCGAGGCACAGGCCCAGGACCGGAAGTCCGCGCGCCCGGGCGTGCCGGATGGCGCCGATCTTGCCCTCGATCCCGCGGATGCCGAAGCCGCCGGGAATGAGCACGCCGTGCACATCGGCCAGCGCCGCCGCGGCGCCGTGGGCGGTCTCGCAGTCGTCGGACGCCACCCAGTGCATCTCCACCTTCGCGTGATGCTTGAAGCCGCCGGCGCGCAGCGCCTCGGTGACCGACAGGTAGGCGTCGGACAGCTCGACGTACTTGCCCACCAACGCGATTCGGACGGTGTCGTGCGGCTCGTGCACCCGGCGCAGCAGGTCGTCCCATTCGGTCCAGTCGACGTCGCGGAAGGGCAGGTTGAGCCGGCGCACCACGAAGGCGTCGAGTTCCTCGCGGTGCAACACCTTGGGGATGTCGTAGATCGACGGCGCGTCCGGGGTGGAGATGACGCCGTCGATGTCGACGTCACACATCAGCGCGATCTTGTTCTTCAACGCCTCGGGCACGCTGCGGTCGCAGCGCAGGATCAGCGCGTCCGGGGTGATACCGATGCTGCGCAGTGCCGCCACCGAGTGCTGGGTGGGCTTGGTCTTGAGCTCGCCCGACGGGGCGAGGTAGGGCACCAGCGAAACGTGCAGGAAGAACACGTTTTCCCGGCCGAGGTCGTGGCGCACCTGGCGCGCCGCCTCCAGGAAGGGCTGGGATTCGATGTCGCCGACGGTGCCCCCGATCTCGGTGATGACGACGTCCGGGCGGTGTCCGTCGGCGTCGGGTGCGGCCATCGCCATGATGCGCCGCTTGATCTCGTCGGTGATGTGCGGGATCACCTGGACCGTGTCGCCGAGGTACTCGCCGCGTCGCTCCTTGGCGATCACGGTCGAATACACTTGCCCCGTAGTCACATTCGCCGATCCCGACAAGTCGCGATCGAGGAAGCGCTCGTAGTGGCCGACGTCGAGGTCGGTTTCGGCGCCGTCCTCGGTGACGAACACCTCGCCGTGCTGGAACGGGTTCATGGTGCCCGGATCCACGTTCAGGTACGGGTCGAGCTTCTGCATGGTGACGTGCAACCCGCGCGCCGTGAGCAACTGCCCGAGGCTGCTGGCGGTGAGTCCCTTACCGAGCGAGGAGACGACCCCGCCGCTGACGAAGAGGTGCTTGGTGACGGCTTGCGGGTGCCTACGCAATGAGCAACCTCCGTGAATACGGGCAGGGCGTGACTTTTCTGGCCTCTACCAGCTGGGCCTGCCGACCCACGGAAACCCACCCTAACACCCACCGGGCGGCGCCGCCGCGACACGCCCGAGGGGCCGCGCGCGGCTTTACCCGGCCGTTACTGGGGAACGGTGATCGAGGTGGCGCCGTGGCCGGTGCCGTATTGCCCGACGTGGCCGCCGCTGGTCAGCTCGTGCAGGCCCAACACGGCCGTGATCCGCCCGGGTGCGGCGTCGACGTCGTCGACGGTGCTGATCGTGGACGCGATGCCGGCGTCGGCGCCAGCGCCGCGGCGAACCGGGCCACGCTGACGCCCTGATTGCCGGCGTCCTGGGGCAGTGCGCCGCCGGTGACGACGAGGGCGGCGTTCGCCGCCGCCATGTGGTCGTTCGGCTGATACGTGATGAAACCGGTGTCGCGCAGCGCGGCCAGCACCGTCTCCCGCTGCGTCTCGTCGACCGGCGGCACCGACGGGTTGGCGTTGATCATCAGCGCGATGCCCATCAGGTCCCCGGCCTGCGAACCCTGGTCGACGAGCTTGGTGCTCAGCTGCTGACCGGCGGGCAGGATCGAGGAGTTGACCACGGTCTGCAGCTTCGCCGCCGAGTTGGCGTCGACGAACTCCTGGGTCAGCGAGATCGTCCCGGTGACGGCGCCGCCGGCCTGGCCGAGGAATTTCGACACCGCGGCGACGTCGTCGTCCTTCGCGTCCGGGGTGCGGAACACGACCACCGACTTGCCGGCCAGGGCGTCGTGCACGATCCGGCCGACCAGTTGGCTGTCGAAATTATTTGCCGCGCTCAGCTTTTCGTTGAGCACATTCTTCTGGTCGTTCAGCCCGCTGATCTGTGAGTACAGGTCGCGCTTCTCGGCCCGCACGCTGGACAACAGCGTGTCGGACAGGAAGCCGGAACCGAGCACCACTCCCACGGCCAGCGCCAGGAAGACGGCGGCCAGGGAAAGCGCGTGTTGGCGTAACGAGATCATGGGCGCGGTCCTTTGAGGATCATGTCACCAGGTGCTGAACCCAGAGGGAGAAGTGGTTCCAGTAGTCGGCGACCCAGTGCAGCACCAATCCGTCGGTCCGCGACACCCACAGGGCGACGATGACGGCGATCAGCATCGTCAGCGCCAGCAGGGCGATGGCACCGGCCGAGATGTGATTGCGGTACAGCGTGGCAACGGCCTTGGCGTCGACCACCTTCTCCCCGACCCGCAGCCGGGTGAGGAAGGTGGACGGGTTGCTCTGGGCGCGCGTCCGGTCGAAGAACGTCTCGATGTTGGCGGTGTGACCGGCCGTCACCAGCAGCGCGGCGCCGTGGTGATCGGCGAGCAGCAACGCCAGGTCCATCGCCGAACCCGCGGCCGGGAACGTCATCGCCCCGACGCCGAGGTCCTGGATGCGCTCCAGGCCGGGTGCGTGGCCGTCGGCGTCCGCGGGCAGCACCACGTGGGCGCCGCACTTGAGGGCCTCGGTGCTGATCTGGTCGGGGTCCCCGACGATGATCTGGGGGCGGTAACCGCCCTTGCGCAGCACGTCGGCTCCGCAACCCACGCCGATGAGCACCGGTTGGTACTCCTTGATGAACGGCTTGAGGGATTTCAGCTCGTCCTCGGCGCTGGGCTCGTCGCCGACGAGCACGACGTGGCGGCGGCGCAGGTCGACGTCGATGTCGGGGATGCCGATGCCGTCGATCAGCAGCGGGCTTTCGCTCTTGATGAACTCGATCGTGTTGCCGGCGAACGCCTCGAGGTGGGCGGAGAGCCCGCTCTTGGCCTCCCGCATCAGGTCGGCGATGTCGTGGTCGGTGCGCTCGGTGCCGCGGACCAGGCGGCGGTCGCCGGCGTACACCCCGCCCTCGTAGAGGCGGATCTTGGAGCCGTCCTTGACCTTCTTGAAGATCTCGGGCCCCGCCTCGTCGATCAGGGTGACGCCGTTGTTGACCAACACCTCCGGGCCCATGTTGGGATAGCGGCCCGACACCGACGGCGAGGCATTGACGACCGCGGCGATGTCCGCTTCCACCAGCGCGTCGGCGGTGATGCGGTCGAGATCCAAGACGTCGAGCACCACGATGTCGCCGGGGCACACCCTCCGCAGCAATCGGTCGATATTCCGGTCGACCCTGGCGGTGCCGACAAGGCCCGGCCGGGACGTGTTACGGGACAGTAGACCTGACATCTTCATGGGCCTCGATTCTGTCGGTGCGGCACCGTCAAGGCGGGGAGGCGCGCCGTAACACCAGCCTCATAAGTTATCTATAGCCTCACCAGTCACAGGCCGATCTCGATCCGGTATCGAACGTCGAGTCGTCGGTGGAGATGCGGGCAGTCACCGACGACGAGTCGACGCTCGTGGGTCAGATCTCGTCGTTTTGCGCCGCGTCGAGCAGCTCGCGGGCGTGCGCGCGGCCGCTGTCGGATTCGCCGAGGCCGGCCAGCATCCGGGCCAATTCCGCCACCCGCTCATCCCCCGTGACCCGCCCCACGCCGCTCGCGCCTTTAGCGCTGTGCACCACCAGGTGTACGTCGGCGTATGCCGCGACCTGGGGCAGGTGCGTGACCACGATGACCTGATGCGTGCGGGCCAGCCGCGCCAGCCGCCGACCGATCTGCACCGCGGCCCAGCCGCCGACGCCGGCGTCGACCTCGTCGAACACCATCGTGGTGCCGGCGGCAGAAGCGGCCAGCACCACCTCCAGCGCCAGCATCACCCGGGACAGCTCGCCCCCGGAGGCGCTCCTGGCCAGCGGCAGCACGGTCATGCCGCGGTGCGCGGCGAAGCCGAACTCGACCTGGTCCACGCCGTCGGACCCGGCGCGGGCGACCTCGCGGGACGGCAGCACCAGCGCGGCGGGGTCGTCGCGGCCGGGCGCCAGGTCGGTGGTCACGTCGATGGTGAATTCGGCATCGGCCATCGCCAGCCCCGAGAGCTCCGCGGTCACCTCTTTGGCGAGCCGCTTGGCGGCTTTGCGCCGCGCCTTGCCGAGATCGATTGCCGCGTCGGTCAATTCGCGCGCCAGTTCGTCGACCCGGCGCTCGAGAGCGGTGAGCGTCTCCTCGGAGACGTCGAGCTGGGACAGCCGCTCCCGCGACTGCGCGGCCCACCGCAGCACGCCGTCGACGTCCGCGGCGTACTTGCGGGTCAATGTGCGCAGCTCGGCCTGGCGGGCAAGCTTGGATTCCAGCGCGCTGGCGTCGACCGGAAGCTCGTCCAGGAAGCCGCCGAGTTCGCGCGCCACCTCCCCGACCACCGTCAGCGCCTCGTCGAGCTGCGAAGCCAGTGCCCGCAGCGCGGCGTCATCGGTGGATTGCAGTGTCGCCCTGGCCCTTCCGAGGCTGTCGGTGGCGCAGGCGCCGTCGTCGGTGGACAGCGCGTCGCGGGCGGTGGCCGCGGCCTCGCGCAGCGTGTCGAGTTCCGAGAGCCGCATGATGTCGGCGGCCAGCTCGTCGTCCTCGCCGGGCCGGGGGTCGACGGCGTCGATCTCGCGCAGCGCGAATTGCAACCGGTCGGTCTCCTGGGCGAGTTCCCGGGCGCGGTTGCGCCGGTCGATCAGGTCGCGGCGAGCGGTGAGCCAGGCGTCGCGCAGTTTCCGGTAGCGCTCGAGGGTGGCGCCCGTCGCGGCGAATCGGTCCAGGGCGGCCCGCTGTTCGTCGGGCCGCATCAGCCGCAACTGGTCGTTCTGCCCGTGCAGGGTGAGCAGTTCGGTGGTGAAGCCGCTCAGCGATTTGGCCGGCACGCTGCGACCGCCCAGGTACGCCCGCGACGGGCCGTCGCGGCTCACCGTGCGCAGGGCGATCACGCTGCCGTCCTCGTCGCGCTCCGCCCCCGACGCCTCCAGCAGCTCGTCGAGGAGCGCGGCATCGTCGAGATCGGTTGTGGTGAAACGCCCTTCGACCACCGCGCGGTCGGCGCCCGAACGGACCCGGGTGGCGTCGGCGCGTGCCCCGCCGAGCAGGTGCAGCCCGGTCACCACCATGGTCTTGCCGGTGCCGGTCTCACCGGAAAGGACGGTCAGGCCGCGGCCGAACTCGGCGGTCGCCACGCTGATCGCGCCGAGGGACTCGATCCGGATCTCGGTGAGCACCGGCGTCGTTAATTTCCGCGCCAACCGGTCACGGGCAACCGGAATTTGCGCACCAGGCGGTCGGTGAACGGCGCGCTGTCCAGGCGGGCCCATTTCACCGGTGTGCCGCAACGTTTCACCTCGAGCCGTCCGCCCGCCGGGAGCAACATCTCGCGGCGGCCGTCGCAGAACACCAGGGCGTCGTGGCCGTCGGCTTCGATCTCGATCGCGATGGTGGCCTCCGGGCTGGTCACCATGGGGCGACCGAAGAGGGCGTGGGCGTTGTTGGGCACCACCAGGATTGCCTCCAGGTCGGGCCACAGGACGGGCCCGCCGGCGGAGAACGCATACGCGGTGGATCCCGTGGGGGTCGAGACCAGGACGCCGTCGCACCCGAACGCCGACACCGGCCGCCCCTCGATTTCGACGACCACGCCGAGCACCCCGAGCCGCGGGCCCTTTTCCAGGCTGGCCTCGTTGAGCGCCCAGCCTTGCTGGATGACGTTGCCGTCCTTGCTCACGACGATGTCCAGGGTCAGGCGGTCTTCCACGCGGTAGTCGCGCGCGACCACCCGTTCGAGCACGCGGTCGATGGCCTCGGCCTCGGCCTCGGCCAGAAATCCGATGCGGCCCAGGTTGACGCCGAGCACCGGGATGCCGACGTTGCGGGCCAATTCGGCGGCCCGCAGGAACGTCCCGTCGCCGCCCAGCACCAGCACCAGTTCGCAGCCCTCGGCGGCGCACGGATCGGCGTCGACCACTTCGATCTCGACGCCCATGTCGCGCATGTCGTCGGGAGACATCGGCAGCGGCCCGCGGTCGACGGCCTCGGCGGAGAGCACGCGGAGCCCAATGCCGTTGTCGCTCAGCATTTTTTGCACACGGCGCGCGGTCTCGGTGGCTTCGTCGCGGCCGGTGTGGACCACCATCAGCACGGTACGAGTCATGCCGGGCCCCGATTGGATTGGCCCGCTCTCCCCCGCAAGCGGGAGGTGCCCCCATCTCGGGCCGTTCCGGCCCGCATCGTCGCCGGGCCGCGATTCACGGCCCCGCGCACCGCATCCCCCAACTCGTCATTCGAGAGCCCCCGATCCGTCTGCGCGCGCAGCCACAGAAAGTATTCGACGTTGCCCGACGGCCCGGGGAGCGGGCTGGGCGTGACGTCGACGGTGCGCCAGCCGAGTTCGCCGGCGCGGCGCGCGATCAAGCCGCGCCAGCCCAGCTCGTCGAGGATCCCGGAAGACATCGCGCACGACTTTAGTCGCTCCGGTGACCACGATTGGCCCGCGCGCCGCTCTCTAAGGCAAGCTAAGTACGTGGCGCATCGTGGCGCTATCGCCTTCCCCCGTCAGCGCACCACCAACGCGGAGCGTCATGGACAACCGATACTGGCCGCTGGTCGTCGCGATCATCATGCTCGCCCTCGGGCTGACGCTCACGATCGACGACTTCAAGAGGGCCGCCACGATGCGCAGGCCACTCGTCGTCGCGCTCTCCTGCCAGTCGCTGCTGTTGCCGGGCGTGTGCCTGCTGATCGCCGAGGCCTTTCATCTCGAACCGCACCTCGCCGTCGGGCTGATGCTGATGTCCGCGACCCCCGGCGGGACGATGTCGAACATCCTCAGCCACCTGTTCAACGGCGACCTGGCCCTCAACGTCACACTCACCGCGATCAACGCGGTCCTGTCGATCGTTGCCCTGCCCGCGATTCTGGCGGTGTCGATGACCTGGTTCCTCGGCGAGGGGCGGTTCCTCCCGCTCCAGCTGGACAAGTTCCTCGCGGTGATCGGCCTGGTTCTCGTTCCCATCGCGGCCGGGGTCGCCATTCGCCACCGCTTCCCCGGGCTGGCCCGGCGATTGCAGAAACCCGTCCGAATCGCCGCGATCACTCTGCTGGTGCTCGCCATCGCCGCGGCCATCGCCGGAGGACGGACGACGCTGTGGCACAACATCGGCCTGCTGAGCGGAGCCGTCGTCGCGTTCTGCGCGGTGAGCCTGACGGTGGGCTACCTGGCGCCGCGCCTGATGCGGCTGGCTCCGCGGCAGGCCGTCGCCGTCAGCCTGGAGGTCGGAATGCACAATGCCGTGGTGGCGATGGGCATTGCGCTGAGCCCACAGTTGCTGAACAGCGCCGTGATGGCCACCCCCGCTGCGGTATATAGCGCCGTCGCGCCGCTGCTGGCGGTGACTTTCATTTTCCTCGCGCGCCGGGTGGACCCCGCGTTTCGCGTTACCTCCCGGCGCGACGCGCCCGCCCGCGTCTAATCGCTGGTCCCGGGGGCCGGTGCGCGGGGACTGCGCCGGTACGCCGATACCTCCGGCCGGCCGGCGAGCCACAGCCGCCACGGCCGGTCCGCGGCCTGGCTGACCCCGACGCGGGGACCGGCCGTCGCCGCCAGCGGCTCGTTGAGTCGCAGCGTTACCGGGCCCGCCGGGTCTAACAGGTCAATTCCGTTGTCCTCCATGCCGATTCCGAGGGCGGAACACAGATTGCCCGGCCCGCGGGCCAGCGCGGCCCCACGGACCAGTTCGCCACGACGGGCCCGCGCGACGTCGATGCCGTCCTCGAGCGCCGCGGCCCGCAGCAGCACGGCCGCCGCGGTGCCCTCGGGTCCGCACACGACGTTGGCGCAGACGTGGATCCCGTGGCTGCGGTAGGTGTACAGCCGCCCGGGCGGCCCGAACATGACGGCGTTGCGGGCGGTGCGGCCGCGGTAGGAGTGCGCCGCCGCGTCCGGCCAGGGACCGTCGGGCACGCCGCCGTAGGCCTCGACCTCCACCACGACGGCGACTACGCCGCGTCCGGTCAGGGTCGCGCCGAGCAGTCGCTGCGCGGCCGCGACCGGGTCCACCGACAGCCGGTCCGCGGCGTCTCGGCCAAACCCAACCCGGACCACCCACCGAACCTACCGGCCCGACCGACATGGCATCATCCCGGTGCTGGGGAGCCGGCACCAAGCGTTCGGAGGAGCCCACAATGCACGCAATCGACCCCGCCGCGACCGCGTGGCTGCTGGCCAGCACGGCCCTGGTGCTGTTGATGACCCCGGGCCTGGCGATCTTCTACGGCGGCATGGTGCGCACCACCGGGGTGCTCAACATGATCATGATGAGCTTCATCTCCATCCCGCTGGTGACGGTGGCGTGGCTGCTGGTCGGCTACTCGCTGGCGTTTTCCGAGGACGGGGCGAGCGGGTTCGTCGGCAACCTCAACCATCTCGGGATGCTCGGCATCAACCCCGACACCGTGCACGGCGCGGTTCCCGAAATCCTCTACGCCACCTTCCAGCTGACTTTCGCGATCATCACCGCCGCCCTGGTCAGCGGCGCGATCGCCGACCGCGCGAAGTTCGCCGCCTGGGTCGCGTTCGTCCCGTTATGGGCGATCGTCGTGTATGCCGTTGTGGCGCACTGGGTCTGGGGCCCCGGGGGCTGGCTGAACAAGCTTGGGGTGCTCGACTACGCGGGCGGCCTCGTCGTCGAGATCGTCTCCGGTTCCTCCGCCCTGGCCCTGGCCCTGGTGCTCGGGCCCCGCATCGGTTTCAACAAGGACGCCATGCGGCCGCACAACCTGCCGCTGGTCCTGCTCGGCGTCGGGCTGCTGTGGTTCGGCTGGTTCGGGTTCAACGCGGGTTCCGCCCTGGCCGCCAACGGAACCGCGGCGGCCATCTTCCTCAACACGCTCGTCGCCGGCTGCCTGGGCATGCTCGGCTGGCTCACGGTCGAACAGATCCGCGACGGCCGGCCCACGACGTTCGGCGCGGCGTCCGGCGTGGTGGCCGGCCTCGTCGCCATCA
Organism: Mycobacterium bohemicum DSM 44277; assembly: GCF_001053185.1. Classification (GTDB taxonomy): domain Bacteria; phylum Actinomycetota; class Actinomycetes; order Mycobacteriales; family Mycobacteriaceae; genus Mycobacterium; species Mycobacterium bohemicum. The sequence continues at coordinate 1,087,838 of NZ_CSTD01000001.1, forward strand.
CGCCGTCGTGCGGTACGGTCAACACGCTCGGCGCGGCGGTCGTCGGCCTCGCGGCCGGTGTCGTGTGCTCGTTCGCGGTGTCCGCGAAATTCCGCCTCAACTACGACGATTCGCTCGACGTGGTCGGGGTGCACTTCGTCGGGGGCGTCGTCGGGGTGTCGCTGATCGGGCTGTTCGCCACCGCGGTCATGACATCGGGCCCGCAGGGCCTGTTCTACGGCGGCGGCTTCACCCAGTTGGGCAAGCAGACCCTCGCGATCGTCGTGGTCGCGCTCTATGCGTTCACCGTCTCGTTCGCATTGGGCAAGCTGGTCGACCGGGTGATCGGCTTCCGGCTGAGCCCGGAGGACGAGACCACCGGCGTCGACCTCACCCAGCACGCCGAAACCGCCTACGCCGAGGGCGTGCACGGGCACCTGCCACTTCGCCGTCCGGGATCCGACGGGCGCTGAACGCCGCGGGCGGCTGCTCGCGCGCGTCCACTGTGCATCCACGACGCTGTCGCGGCGCCGTGCACCATCCCCTTGACAGCGGCCCCGCGCGGGCGGATATTCATCGCATGATGAGTTCATCGAGTGATGAATTACTTCGCGACGGCGCCGAACCGGCCGTCACCATTGAGAACCTGCGCGTGATCCGCGGCAAAACCCCTGCGGTGCAGGACATGTCGGTCCGCATCGCACGGGGCACCATCACCGGCGTGCTCGGCCCGTCCGGTTCCGGCAAGACCACGCTGATCCGCTGCATCGTCGGGACCCAGATCGTCGCCGGCGGGACGGTGACGGTGCTCGGACACCCCGCGGGGTCGGCCCTGTTGCGGCGGCGGGTGGGCTACATGCCCCAGGACGCCACGATCTACGACGACCTGCGGGTCATCGACAACATCCGTTACTTCGCCTCGCTGTACGGCATGGACGGCCGCGCCGCCGAGCAGGCGGTGGAGGCCGTGGACCTGCACGACCAGCGCAGCAACTACTGCGCCAACCTGTCGGGCGGGCAACGCGCCCGGGTGTCGCTGGCCTGCGCCCTGGTCGGCCGCCCCGACCTGCTCGTCCTCGACGAACCGACCGTGGGACTGGACCCGGTGCTGCGCGTCGACCTCTGGGAACAGTTCGCCGAGCTCGCCCGCGGCGGCACGACGCTGCTGGTCTCCAGTCACGTGATGGACGAGGCCGACCATTGCGGCGACCTACTGCTGATGCGCGAGGGCCGCCTCGTCGCCCACACCACCCCGACCCGATTGCGAGAGGACACCGGATGTCCGTCACTGGAGGACGCGTTTCTGTCCATCATCAAGCGCAGCACGAGGCTCCCGGCGGGTTAGGACTGCGAGGCTACGCGGCCACCGCGAAGCGGATCCTGCGTCAGCTGGCCGCCGATCACCGCAGCATCGCGCTGATCCTGGTGGTGCCGGTCGTGGTGATCACGCTGATGTACTTCATGTTCGAGGATGCCCCGCACCGCCCCGGCACGCCGTCGCCGTTCAACAACGCCTGCCTGATCCTGCTGGGCCTGTTCCCGCTCTTCGTGATGTTCGTCATCACGTCCATCACGATGCAGCGGGAACGGGCCTCCGGCACGCTCGAGCGCATCCTGACCACTCCGCTGCGCCGGCTCGACCTGCTGATGGCCTACGGCACCGCGTTCTCGATCGCCGCCGCGGTGCAAGCCATCGTGGCGTGCGCCGTGTCGTTTTGGTTGCTGGGCTTCGACACGGCCGGGAGCCCGGTGTGGGTGTTCGTGATCGCGATCGTCAACGCCGTGCTGGGCGTCGGGCTCGGACTGCTCTGTAGCGCGTTCGCGCGCACCGAGTTTCAGGCCGTGCAGTTCATCCCGCTGGTGATGGTCCCCCAGTTGCTACTGGCGGGCATCATCGTGCCGCGGGCGTTGATGGCGCGCTGGCTGCAGTGGGTCAGCGACGCCTTGCCGGCCAGCTATGCGTTGGAGGCACTGCAGCAGGTCGGCGCGCACACGGAGCTGACCTACGTCGCGGTGCGCGACATCGGCGTGGTGCTGGGCTTCGCGATCGCGGCGCTCTGCCTGGCCGCGGCGACGCTACGGCGCCGGACGCCCTAGTGGGGATCGCAAGCGCGGCGGAGCCGGGCGCAGCGGGTCGCCACGGAGGGTCCTAGTGGCGATTGCCGCCAAGACGGGGCGCCGGCGTCCCGGCCGGCCGTCCGGGAACTCCGACACCCGCGACCGCATCCTGGCCAGCGCCCGAGAACTGTTCGCGCGCAACGGGATCAAGAACACCTCCGTCCGTGCGGTGGCCGCCGCGGCCGGGGTCGATTCGGCGTTGGTGCATCACTACTTCGGCACGAAAGAAAAGCTGTTCGCCGCGGCTGTGCACATCCGTATCGACCCGATGGCCATCATCGGCCCGCTGCGCGAGGTGCCCGTCGACGAGCTGGGCCACGCGATCCCGTCAAAGTTGTTGCCGCTGTGGGACTCCGAGATGGGCGCGGGGCTCATCGCGACGGTGCGGTCGGTCCTGGCCGGTCCCGATGTCAACCTGATCCGCTCGTTCATCCAGGACCTGATCGGGACGCAGATCGCCCCGCGCGTCGACGACCCGCCGGGCAGCGGCATGATCCGGATCCAGTTCGTGGCCTCGCAGCTGGTGGGTGTGGTGCTGGCCCGCTACATCCTGCAGCTCGAGCCGTTCGCATCCCTGCCGGCCGAGCGCGTCGCGGCCACGATCGCGCCGAATCTGCAGCGCTATCTCACCGGGGATCTGCCGGACGTCCTCGCGCCATGAGCCGGTCATGCTCGTCCTCGTCGACGTCGCGGGCCTCCTCGATGAGCAGCACCGGAATGCCATCCTCGATGCGGTAGGCCCGCCGCAGCCGCGGGTTGTACAGCAGTTCCCCCTCGCCGGAGCCCACCAGAACCAGCGGTCCGCGGTCGGCCGGGCACACGAGGATGCTCAGCAGCGATTCGTCAAGCATCGTCGCGTCCGCTCAGCTGGGAGCGCACCTTGGGCGTCATGCGACGGAACTCATTGCTGTCGGCGTCGAAATACCAGGCCTGGCGGCCCGACTTGGGAATTCCGGCGGCGCGCAGGGCGCTGACCGTCGGACGGTACGTGGCACTCAGGGGCAGATCCGGGCACACCTGCACGATATCCGGGCCGAGGCCGACCGGGATGTTGGCGACGGCTTCGGTCAGGTCGGCCGCGGTGATGCTGGCGCCCGGCAGCAGGGTGACCGCCGACACCGCGGCCTGCTCGTCACCCACCGGGACGTTGTAGGTCACCGCGAGGTCGACGCCGTTGATGCAGCCCAACGCGTCGGTGACGGGCTCGGTGTAGACCAGCCCACGCCGCGTGCCGATCACCCCGCCGCGCCGGCCCATCAGCCAGTAGTCCCCGTCGGCGTCGCGGCGGAACAGGTACTCGGTCGATATCCAGGTGTCCCCCGGCGCGAACACCCCGCGTTTGACGGACGCGGTCGGGTCGATCGGGCCGTTGGACGCCGCCAGCAGCACGCCGACCTCGTTGGCCGCGGCGATCTGGACGAAACCGCGCTCGTTCTCCAGGATCCGGTCCTGTTCGGCGTCGTAGGCCCCGAGCTCGATGCGCCCGGCGCCCGGCAGCGGGCGGCCCTTGCTGCCGATCTTGGCGCCCGACACGTTGGCCAGCACCGCCTGCCCGTCGGTGGTGGCGAAGAACTCCACGACCCGCGCCGGTGCGAACGCATCGGTCACCCGGGCCCACAGTCCGGTTGGCATGCCAGAGCCGATGAACAGGCGCACCGGGTGATTGCCGTGCAGGACGAACGCGGGATCGTCGACGATCTCGCGCAGCATCGTCCAGGTGTAGGACACCACGGTGACGCCGTACTGCCGGACCTCGCGGACGAACCGGTTGGGCTCCAGGCCGCGGGACAGCGCGATGCGGGCCCCGCCGACCACCGCGCCGCCCAGGCTGACCAGCAGCGCCGACTCGTGATGCAGCGGGGTCAGGCAGTACACGGTGTCGCGGCGGTCCAGCGAGGCCGTCGACGCGGTCCCGAAGGCGGACACCGCCCACCGGTAGTTGGTGATCTGCTTGGCCACCAGCTCGCCGCCGGCCGTGGTGAAGGCGACGAAGGCCAGGTCCCGCGCCAGGCCCGGGTTGGGCCGGTACCACGCCGGCAGTTCGACCGCGTCGGGGTCGATCTTCTCCATGTCGATGACGTCGGTGTCCTGCGGCAGGTGCAGGTCGCGCGACTCGCCGCCGCCCAGCACCAGGATCTGCCCCGGCAGGTCTCGCGCGGCGTCGAGGTTGGTGGGGTCGGTGAGGATCTCGTTCACTCCGCCGAGCCGCACGGCCGCGAACAGGTCGGTGTCCGGCTTCATCACCACCGCGACCGCCCCCAACCGGGACAGCGCGGCGATGGCGACCAGCGCGCTGGGCCGCGTCTCCATCAAGACGCCCACCCGGTCGCCCTGCCGCACGCCCACCTCGATCAGGCCCCGCGCCACGTTGTCGATGCGACGGTTGACCGCTTCGTAGGTGTGCACCCGCCCGTCGAACAGCAGGAACTCGCCCTGCGGGGCGTCGTGCGCCTGCTCCTCGATGATGCGTCCGAGCGAGATGCGGGTGTGGTCGTTGATCTGACCCAGCCGGACCAGCCGCGGCAGGGTGCGGGCGGTCTCCACGGCCAGCGTGCGCATGGACTTGTTCGCCGCGACGAAAGCGTCGGCCGTGCCGCGCATCAGCCCCAGCGCCGCGCCGGAGACCTCGCCGATGCCGTGCACCAGCCGCGAGCTCAGGGCGACGCCGCTGTCGGTGTGCTCCTCGGGCTGGTCGGCCATCAGGTCGATGCTCCGGGGTTTGTCACCGCCGGTGGACAGCCACTTCACCCACTCCGCGACCGTCGGCCAGCTCTGCTGCGCGGCCTTGGACCCGACGACGAGGCCGAAATGGCCGGTGCGGATGATGCTTTCGTACACCTCGGCGCTCGGCGCCGCCCGGCGGATGCCGCGCACCGACGCCGGCTGGCCGATGTCGTCGACCTCGCCGACGAACGCGAGTACCGGGCAGGTGATGTCGGTGAGGGTGACCAGCTGGCCGTTGATGGCGAACCCGCCGGTCATCATGCGGTTGTGCGCGATGAACTGCTTGAGCAGCTCGGAGACCGCCGGGCCCGACCAGGCGATCCAGCCTTCGCGTTCGAGGAACCTGCGCTGCTGCTCGCGCGGCAGGAGCGCCTCCCGGTCGTGCAGCTGGCGCACGAAGTCCACCCGCGCCTTCGCGGTCTTGAGCGGGTCAAGCAATTGAAAACCTGTGCGCGCCAACCAACTTGGGATGTCCAGGTGGTTGAACACGTGGTCGGCCATGAAGCCCGCCGCCGCGGCGCCCAGGTTCGGCGGGATCCCCATGGGCAGCGCGGCCAGGGTGTCCACCGGCGAGCCGAACGCGACGATGCTGGCGACGTTCTTCGAACGGCGGTACGCCGCGGTCTGGTAGCAGAACATCCCGCCCTGCGAATACCCGACGAGGTGCACGTCCTGGCCGGTGGTCTTCCTGACCGTGTCGATGGCCTGGCTGAGCGCGACGATGTGGTCGGCCAGGTTGCGGCGCATGCCACCCTCGATCTTGTCGGGGGAGCCGAAGTCGATGACCCACGGGTCGAGCCCATTGGCGTGCAGGATCCCCACGGCGCCTTCCTCGCGGGTGACGTCCCACATGTCCGCCGACATCATCATCGGGTGGACCATCAGCACGGGCGGTCCCACCCGCGCCTGGCCGGGCCGGCTGTCCGGCGGGAAGTATCGCCGCAGCTTGTACATCGACACGCTCTCGACGATCCGCGACGGCGACGGGACGCTTCCCGTTTCCAGGCCCCCCAGCCGCAAAACCTCCAGCCCGTTCTGCGCCGTGGCGATCAGACGCCCGACCGGTCGCGCAACCACCCCAATGTTGAGATCCACCGCTGCTCCCTGACTCTTGACAGCTTGGTCATCATGGCACATCAGGCAGCGCGGGGGTTCTGGCCAGGTTCACACGTGCGGGGAGAAGATTCCGGTGGCGGACTTTTCCGGACGTTACCGGCCCGGGTGTAACACTGGCCTCGTGGGCCACACCAGTACCTCGGCCAGGTGGGCAACGTTTTGCCCGCCTCATAGCGACAAGCTATGGCGCACAACGGATTGTCGCTCCGAGGCGGGCAGAAAGGGTGCCGTCTCGGACAGAGGCTGAGACCGGTCGTCGTCCATTCCACCCATCGTCGATGCGATGTCAACGCTCGGCGCCGACGGCTAAGCGGGCGGACAGGGGACCCTAACGGTGTTGTACCGGCAGACCTCATTCGGCACGTTCGGCGGTGGCCCCGCCGCCAACATCTGCTGGGCCTGCAAGTACATCTGGGATATTTCCTGCTGCAACTCCGGCGACAACGCCACGCCCTGCGGCAACGGAGGCAGCGCCGGCCCCCCGGGCAGGACCATCGACGGCCCCTGTTGCAACGGCGTCCACGGCGGCCACGTCACCCCCGGCGCCAACAACACCCCCGGCGGCGGCCCTCCCGGCGGCGGCGGTGCCGGCGAATCGGTGGCCTGGTCAACCAGACGCATCGGCCCCGATGCGACCGTGTTGCCGTCCTCACCGTGTGGTGTGGCGCCGAAGAGCGCGAGGCCCGCGATGCCCGCGGCCGCAGCAAGAATCACTGGCGCCAGGCGGCGACCGTGACACCAACCGCCGGATGAATTGATGCCCCGCCGCTGATGCTCGATCGGTGTTGTCATCCATCCACATTGCGCGTCGTTGTTGGCCGCAGGCTAGGTGCCGATTATCGGTCTGCTGTGGGCGCCTGCACGCGGTCCAGCGGGCTCGAACATGTGTGCGGTACACCAGCGCGCCCTGACCGTGCCGGCCTCGACCGGAACAGCACCGAGACAAGGGCTTCGGCGGTTTGACGAGGACCAAACCGGGTACGCAGCGGATGCGCATCGGTCGCGACGTCATCGCGGCCTCTTCGGTTGAAATACGCAGCCTGGGCGCCTCATAAATCTCCGTGCCGCCACCAGACACGTCCGGGTGGCGGCCCGAGGGGCGTCGCGTGACTGCGGACCGCGGTGGCTGCCCCCTCCGGCACTGCCAGCGCTTCACATCTCCCGCCGCCGCCTCAAACCGTGGGCAAACGGCAAGGAAGGAAAGCGAAATGATGTTGCTGGGCAATGTCGGACGGCGCCGTAACGGCGGCGCCGTCAGCCATCGGAAATGGACCGGCGGGACCGAGCAGCTGGCCCAACGGGCGCTGTACGACGTCTCGCACGGCCGGTTCGAACGCTCACTCTCCGCGCTGACGGCCGTCGGTGCGCTGGTCACGACGGCGGAAATCTACTTCGAGCACTACAAGGCCAGCTTCGGCAACAAATGGATGTGGAGTCCGATCGTGGTCACCCCGCCGGTCGTCGTCGCCGGTGTCGGCGGCGTCTTCTCGCGCCGGTGGGCCAAGGTGTGGCTGCCGATCACTGCGGGCATCTACACCGCCAACGGGCTGATGGGCGAATACATGCACGCCCGTGGGGTCGCGCGCAAGCCGGGCGGATGGAAGAACGCGTCCTACAACGTCCCGACGGGCCCTCCGATCGCGGCGCCGGGCTTGATGTGCATCGTCGGCGCGATGGGACTGCTGGCTGCGGTCCTGCGCCGCGAGCGGTGAGCGCGGGACCGCTGACATGGCCGACACCTCCCGCCCCGACCATCTGCCCAACCTGCGACGGGATCGGCAGCCCCCGCACCCGTCGTGGCTGCCCAGACAACGCCGCGGCACCACACCGCAGATGATCGGTCGCTATCCAGACTTCGACGTCCTGGAATCCGCCGGGTCCTGGGACGAGGCCACCAGGAAGGTGGTGCTGGCCCGGCTCGAGCCGCCCGGGCCGCTGCGCTTCTTCACCGCGGACGAGGAACCCTGCCTGCGCGCATTCTGCGACACGGTGCTGGCCCAGGACGCCGAGCCGCGGGTTCCGGTGGCCGAGGCCGTCGACGGCACGCTGGCCGCCGGGCGGCTCGACGGATACCAGTACGCCGACATGCCCGACGACCGCGACACCTGGCGGCTGGTGCTGCGGGCGCTCGACGAGACGGCAACCCGCCACCACGGCACGTCCTCCTTCGCGGCGGCCGAGCCGGCCACGCGCGAAGCGATCGTCGACCAGTTTTCGAAAGCCCAACTCGACGGCGGCACCTGGGAGCGCCTGAACGTCAAGCGCGCCTGGTCGGTGTGCATGCGCATGGTGCTGTCCGGTTTCTACGCGCACCCGTGGGCGTGGAACGAGATCGGGTTCGGCGGACCCGCCTACCCGCGCGGGTTCATGCGGCTCGGCGGACCGACCGGGCCGGCCGCGGTACGCGAACCGTTCGAGACCCGCGGCGCCACCGACGAGGACCCGGTCCGTGTGGCCGAGAGCGGGGAGCTGTGATGGGCGACTTCTGGCGCGGCATCTTCAAGGGAGCGATCGGACCGTCCGACAACGACTCCCGGTTCCTGCTCGACGTGCATTCACGCGACCTGCCGGGCGAGAAGACGATGCGCCGCTACCGCGACGACGACGAGGTGGACCTCGTGGTCGTCGGTGCCGGGGCGGGCGGCTCGGTGCTCGCCCAGCGGCTGGCCCGCGCGGGCTGGCGGATCGTCATCATCGAGGCCGGCCCGTTCTGGCACCCGGACGAGGATTGGGTGTCCGACGAGGCCGGGTCGCATTCCCTGTACTGGACGCAGAAGCGCATCATCGGCGGCGACGACCCAATCGAGCTGGGCAAGAACAACTCCGGGCGCGGGGTGGGCGGCTCGATGGTCCATTACGCCGGCTACACCCCGCGGTTCCATCCCAGCGATTTCCAGACCTACACCCTCGACGGCGTCGGGGCGGACTGGCCGATCCGCTACGAGGACGTCCGATCCCACTACGAACGCATCGAGGCCGAGTTGCCGGTCGCCGGCCAGAACTGGCCCTGGGGTTATCCGCATCGCTATCCGTTTTCGCCACACCCGATTTCGGGCGCGGCCGCCAAACTCTGGCGGGGCGCGATGCAGCTTGGCATCGAGATGCGGGTGGGACCGGTCGGCATCGTCAACGGCACGTTCGGTAACCGCCCGCACTGCATCTACCGCGGCTACTGCCTGCAGGGCTGCAAGGTCAATGCGAAGGCCAGCCCGTACGTCACGCACCTGCCCGATGCGCTGGCGCACAACGTCGAGATTCGGGCCAATTGCATGGCGGCCCGCGTCGAGCTCGACGAGAGCGGCACGGCGCGCGGGGTGGTCTACTACGACGAGATCGGCGGCACGGAAAGACTGCAGCGCGCCAAAACCGTTGCGATCGCCGGCTATTCCATCGAAACCCCCCGGTTGCTGTTGAATTCGGCCACCGATCGCTTCCCGAACGGATTGGGCAACAACGACGACCAGGTCGGCCGCTATGTCATGGTGCAGGGCGCAACGCAATCCGCGGGCCGCTGGTCCGAAGAGCTTCGGATGTACAAGGCGCCTCCCCCGGAGGTGTCCTCCGAGCAGTTCTACGAAACCGACGCATCGCGCGGGTTCGCGCGGGGCTTCTCCATCCAGACCGTCTCGCCGCTGCCCATCGGGTGGGCCGAACACGTTCTCGCCGAAGGGCACTGGGGTCGCGCGCTGCGGGAGTACATGCGCGATTACAACCACTGGGCGACCGTCGGCGTGCTCAATGAGCTGTTGCCGCTGCCCGACAACCGGGTGACCCTGGCGGACGAGACAGACCCGTACGGCATTCCCGTGGCCCGGTTCGACTACAGCCTCTGCGACAACGACAAGGCCAACATGGCGTACTCCACCAAGGTGATCGGCGACATCCTGCACGCGGCGGGCGCGCAGGACGTGCTCACGATCCAGCGCTTCGCCCACCTGATCGGCGGGGCGCGCATGGGAACCAGCCCGGATAACTCGGTGGTCGACTCCGACCACCGAGTCTGGGGCGTGCCCAACCTGTTCCTCACCGATGGGTCCGTCTGCCCGACCCAGGGCTCGGCCAATCCGGCGCTGACCATCATGGCGCTGGCCTCCCGGCTCGCCGAGCGGATGGCGGGCGGGAAGATCCCCGCCGACGCACCCGGCGGCGCCCGCGCGGCGCGGTCCAAAGCGGGCACCCATGGCTGACGAAAAGATCGACGTGGATGCGGCCTACCCGCCGCGGGTGCTACGCGAGTACGCCTTGCTCGCGGACGGCGAGCGCGGCGCGCTGATCGGACCGCAGGGCGAGGTCACCTGGATGTGCGCGCCCCGCTGGCATTCCGACGCGGTGTTCTCCAGCCTGATCGGCGGCGGGGGGATGTATGCGGTCACGCCCACCGCCTTCCGGCACGTGTGGGGCGGGTTCTACGAGCCCGGCACCTTGATCTGGCACAGCCGGTGGATCACCCACGAAGGATTCGTGGAATGTCGGGAAGCCCTGGCATTTCCGGGCGACCCGGAGCGCGTGGTGCTCTTGCGGCGGATCATGGGCTGCCGTGGCGCCGCGCGGCTGCGCGTCCTGCTGGAACCCCGCGCGGGGTTCGGCCAGCACGGGCCCGGCCGGTTGACGTGCCGCGACGGGATCTGGACCGGCACGTCGGGCCCGCTGCACTGGCGGTGGTCCGGGACCTGCGACGCGCGCAAGGGCCGGTCCGCCCGCGGCGGGGGCCACCTGCTCACCTGCGAGGTGGCCGTCCACGAGGGTGAGCATCTCGATTTCGTGCTGGAGCTGTCGGAGCGCGCGCTGCCGGACCGGCCGCCGGACCCGGACGTCGCCTGGGATGCCACCGAGGCCGCCTGGCATCGCGGCACCCCCGAGCTGAACTGCACCATCGCCCCCCGCGACGGCCGGCACGCGCACGCGGTGCTGCGCGGACTGACCAGCGCCGACGGGGGCATGGTGGCCGCGGCGACGATGAGCCTGCCCGAACGCGCCCACACCAACCAGAATTACGACTACCGCTACGCCTGGATCCGCGACCAGGCCTATGCCGGCGTGGCCGCCGCGACCGCGGGCGCGAACGAATTACTGGACCGCGCAGTGCAGTTCGTCGGTGCGCGGCTGCTGGAGGACGGCCCGAACCTGAAGCCTGCCTACACCGTCACCGGCCGTCCCGTCCCCAGTGAGCGGGCGCTCGACCTGCCCGGCTACCCGGGGGGAACCGACAAGATCGGGAACCACGTCAACAAGCAGTTCCAGCTCGACGTCTTCGGCGAGGCGCTGCAGTTGCTGGCCGAGGCCGGACGCGTCGACCGGTTGGATACGGAAGGCTGGCTCGCCGCGCAGACCGCCATCAAGGCCATCGAAAGCCGTTGGCGTGAGCCGGAAGCCGGGATCTGGGAACTCGACGACCGGCACTGGACCCAATCCCGGCTGGCCTGCGTGGCAGGGCTGCGCCGCATCGCCGAGGTGGCCGGCGCGGGACCCGATTTCGCCGCGTGCGTGTCGCTGGCCGACGCGATCCTGGCCGACACCGCCGCAACGAGCCTGCATCCGCAACGGGGATACTGGCAGCGCAGTCCGGAGCTACCGCAGGTCGACGCCGCCCTCCTGCTGCCACCGGTGCGCGGCGCCGTGACCGCCGCCGACCCCCGCACCCGCGCCACCCTCGACGCGGTTCGCGACCAGCTCACCGACGACGGATTCGTCTACCGCTTCCGGCACGACGAACGCGACCTCGGCGCCGCCGAGGGGGCCTTCGTGCTGTGCGGTTTCATGATGGCGCTCGCCGAACACCAGCAGGGCCACGGGCATTGCGCGATGCGATGGTTCGAGCGCAACCGGGCCGCCTGCGGGCCGCCGGGATTGTTCTGCGAGGAATACGACGTCACCCAACGCCAGCTCCGCGGCAACCTGCCGCAGGCGTTCGCGCACGCGTTGCTGCTCGAGTGTGCGGCGACGCTCGGCGTGGACGCCGATTACTGAGACAGAAAGGCAATCTGCGATGACACAACACGTGGTGATCACCGGGGCGAGCGCGGGCATCGGCCGCGCCACCGCACAGCTGTTCGGAAAGCGCGGGGCCAACGTAACGCTGTTGGCCCGCGGGGCCGCCGGCCTGCGGGGCGCGGCGGACGACGTCGAGGCCGGCGGCGGCAAGGCGCTCGCCGTCCCGACCGACGTGGCCGACTACACGGCCGTCGCATCGGCCGCCGACGAGGCCGAGGCCGCGTTCGGCCCCATCGACGTCTGGGTCAACGTGGCGTTCACGTCGGTGTTCGCGCCCTTCAGCGAAATCACCGCGGAGGAATTCAAGCGGGTCACCGAGGTGAGCTACCTCGGGTACGTGCACGGCACCATGGCCGCGCTGGCGAAGATGCGGCCACGGGACCGCGGCACGGTCGTGCAGGTCGGCTCGGCGCTGAGCCAGCGGTCGATCCCGCTGCAATCGGCCTACTGCGGCGCCAAGCACGCCATCAACGGGTTCACCGAGTCGGTGCGCTGCGAGCTGCTGCACGAGGGATCGAGGGTGCGGATCACCGTTGTGCAGATGCCGGCGGTCAACACGCCCCAGTTCTCGTGGGTGCTGTCCCGGCTGCCGCGGCATCCCCAGCCGGTGCCGCCGATCTACCAGCCGGAGGTTGCGGCCCGGGGGGTCGTCTACGCCGCCGACCATCCCGGGCGCAAGCAGTACTGGGTCGGTGACAGCACAGCGGTGACGCTCATCGGGCAGAAGTTCGTCGCGCCCCTGCTGGACCGCTACCTGGGCCGCACGGGCTACGACTCCCAGCAGACCGACGAGCGCGTGAACGGCCAGCAGCCGAACAATCTTTGGGAGCCGGTCGACGAGCAGCCGGGCAGCGACCACGGCGCGCACGGCGGCTTCGACGGCAAGTCGTACGCGCACAGCCCCGAACTATGGGCGTCCCAACACCCCGTCGCCAGCAGTACCGGCGCGCTGACCGCCGGGCTCGGCACGCTGCTCGCGGCACGCGCGGCTCTGCGGCGGACACGATGAACGTCGAGGCCCCCATCGACGAGGTCAGCGCCCGGGCGTACGAAATTCCCACCGACGCACCGGAAGCCGACGGCACCCTGGCCTGGTCGTCCACCACACTGGTGCTCGCCGAGGTCGCGGCCGGCGGCCGGCGCGGGATCGGCTACACGTATGCCACCGGAGCGTGCGGGGAATTGATCACGGGCCCGCTCGCCAACGCCGTCTCCGGGCGCAGCGCCCTCGACATCACCGGCTGCTGGGAAGCGATGGTCATCGCGATGCGCAACAACGGGCGCCCCGGTCTGGTGTCCTGCGCGATCTCGGCCGTCGACACCGCGCTGTGGGACCTCAAGGGCAAACTGCTGGACCTGCCGGTGTGCCGACTGCTGGGCATGGCCCGCGAGGAGGTGCCGATCTACGGCAGCGGCGGTTTCACCACCTACGACGACGGCCAGACCCGCGCCCAGCTCGGACGCTGGGTCGACGACTGGAAGATCCCCCGCGTCAAGATCAAGATCGGCGAATCCTGGGGCAGCGACGTCGCCCGTGACCTGGCGCGGATCGCGTTGGCGCGCAGCATCATCGGCTCCGACACGGAGCTGTACGTCGACGCCAACGGCGGCTACCGCCGCAAGCAGGCGATCCGGTTGGCCCACGCCATGGCCGAGCACGACGTCACCTGGTTCGAAGAGCCCGTCTCGTCCGACGACCTCGCCGGGCTACACGAGGTCCGCGACCAGGTGGCCCCCGACGTCACCGCCGGCGAATACGGCTACGACCTCGCCTACTTCAACCGGATGCTCAAAGCCGACGCGGTGGACTGTCTGCAGGCCGACGTCACCCGTTGCGGCGGAATCACCGACTGGCTGCGGGCCGCGGCCGTGGCCGCCGCGTACAACGTCGACGTCTCCGGGCACTGCGCCCCGAACCTGCACGCCCACGTCGCCTCCGCGATTCCCAACCTGCGGCACCTGGAGTACTTCCACGATCACCACCGCATCGAGCACATGCTGTTCGACGGCGCCCTCTCCCCCGAGGGTGGCGCGTTGCGGCCGGACCGGCAGCGGCCGGGGTTGGGTCTGGAGATCAAGAACCGCGACGCCGAGGAGTACCGCGTGGCCTGATCCGTGCCGCAACCGGAAACCTTCGGCCTGCGCGCCGATTGAAGATCGCGGATAATGGGCATTGTAAACAATGAATCATGGCAATGCTTAATCGGGAAGGGCAATGCGATGACCGTGGACTTCGAGGACGAGGCCGTCCACCGCATCAACGGCGACGCGCCGGCCACCGCCGGGGACGCGCCGGCCTGCGAAGAATTCATGTCCGCCGCGGTGGAAGAGCACGGGCTGACCGCGATCGACATGGTGCTGGGTCTGGGCGATCCGCAGAAGGTCGGCAGATTCCGGTTCTACTCGCACGGTCAGCGCTGGGAGTGGTCAGACGCCGTCGCGCGCATGCACGGCTACGAGCCGGGCGAGGTGGAGCCCACGACGGAGCTGCTGCTACAGCACAAGCACCCCGAAGACCGCGAGCGCGTGGTGGCCATCCTGGATCACGTCCTCACCGGCCGACCCTTCAGCAGCCGGCATCGCATCGTCGACAGCAAAGGACACACCCGCTGCGTCGTCGTCGTCGGTGACCGGATGGTCGACGACGACGGACGCCTGATCGGCACCTCGGGCTTCTACGTCGACGTCACCGAATCCCTGCACTCCGACATCACCGACGTGCTGTCGGCGGTGGCCGATGCCCGGGCGCGCATCGAGCAGGCCAAAGGGGTGCTCATGGCCGCCTACGGCATCACCGCGGAGCGTGCGTTCGAAATCCTGGTCTGGCGATCCCAGGAAATGAACCTCAAGGTGCGCGAGCTTGCCGGCCGCTTCCTGGACGCCGTCGCCGGCGCGGGCTCACACGAGACGCGAAGCCACGTCGACCAGGCTCTGCTCACCCTCGAATAGTGTCGGGCGGGTGGCGCACCTACTGGGGGCCGAGGCCGTACACCTGCAATACCCGACCGGGGTCGTCTTCGAGTCGGTCACGCTCGGCGTCAACGACGGTGCCCGCATCGGCATCGTGGGGCGAAACGGTGACGGCAAGTCGAGCCTCCTGGGCCTGCTGACCGGTCAGCTGCAACCGGACTCCGGGCGGGTGACCCGGCGCAGCGGATTGCGCGTCGGCGCGCTCAGCCAGGCCGACATCCTGGACCCGGACCGCACCGTGGGCCGGACCCTCGTCGGCGACCAGCCCGAACATCAGTGGGCGGGAAATGCGCGGGTCCGCGACGTTGTCGGCGGCCTGGCCTCCGACATCGATTGGAACGCAACGATATCCACGCTCAGCGGCGGTCAGCGCCGGCGCGTGCAGCTGGCCGCGCTGCTGGTGGACGACTGGGACGTCATCGCCCTGGACGAGCCCACCAACCACCTGGACATCGAGGGCATCACCTGGCTTGCCGAACACCTGAAGCAACGCTGGCCGCGCAACACCGGCGGGCTGCTGCTGGTGACCCACGACCGCTGGTTCCTCGACGAGGTCGCCACCGCGACCTGGGAGGTGCACGACGGGATCGTCGAGCCGTTCGAGGGCGGATACGCCGCCTACGTCCTGCAGCGCGTCGAGCGCGACCGGATGGCCGCCGCCACCGAGGCCAAGCGGCAGAACCTGATGCGCAAGGAGCTGGCGTGGTTGCGCCGCGGCGCCCCGGCGCGGACCTCCAAACCCAAGTTCCGCATCGAGGCCGCCAACCAGCTGATCGCCGACGTGCCGCCGCTGCGCAACACCGTCGAGCTGGCCAAGCTGGCCACGGCCCGGCTCGGCAAAGACGTGATCGACCTGCTGGACGTGTCGGTGTCCTACCCCCCTCACAGTGACCGGCCGGTGCTGCGCGACGTCGAGTGGCGGATCGCCCCCGGCGAACGCACCGGGATCGTGGGCGCCAACGGCGCGGGCAAATCCACCCTGCTCGGGTTGATCGCCGGGACCGTCGCGCCGGATTCCGGGCGGGTCAAGCGCGGAAAGACGGTCCGCCTGGCGGTGCTCGACCAACAGGGAGACAGCCTGGCGGCGGTGGCCGGCGACCGGATCGCCGACGTGCTGGGCCGCCTGCGCAGCGGCTATCAGGTCGATGACCGCGAGGTCACCCCCACCCAGCTGCTGGAGCGGCTCGGGTTCGCCCGCGGGCAGCTTTCCGCCCGCGTCAACGAGTTGTCCGGCGGCCAGCGACGGCGGTTGCAGCTGATGCTCATGCTGTTGTCCGAGCCCAACGTGTTACTGCTCGACGAGCCCACCAACGACGTCGACACCGACATGCTGACGGCGATGGAGGACCTGCTCGACTCGTGGGCGGGCACGCTGATCGTCGTCTCACACGACCGGTACCTGCTCGAGCGGGTCACCGACCAGCAATACGCGGTGCTCGACGGCCGGTTGCGGCACCTACCCGGCGGCATCGACGAGTACCTCAGGCTGGCCGCGCACCGGTCCGGGCCGCCCGCGCCACCACCGGCGGTCGTGCCGCAGGCCATGTCGGGCGCGCAGCGCCGCGCGGCCGAGAAGGAGGTGGCCGCGGTGGACCGCCAGCTCGCCCGGCTGGCCGACAGGATCAAGGCAAAGCACCTCGACCTCGCCGAGCACGACCAGTCCGACCACGTCGGCATCGCCCGGCTCACCCGGGAACTACGCGCGCTCGAGGAAGAAGTCGCCGCGACGGAGAGCCGCTGGCTGGAGCTCTCCGAGATGCTCGAATAATCGGGCCGTCGACTTCGAGACGGTGGCGTGCGTCGGCTCGAGCACCACCGCGTCCAAGGGCACGTACCCGTGGATCGCCGAACTGGAGGCGCGGCCGCAGAACCAGCGGTTCCGGTTCCTCAATTTCGGCGTGGGCGGCGACCTGTCGGTGCACCTGGTACAGCGCCTGCGCGGCGTGGTCGATGCCCGGCCGGACCGGGTGATCGTCCTGATCGGCACCAACGACATACTGGCCAGCGTCTTCCCCAACTTCCGCAAGGTGGTCCGGGTGTGGAAGGGCCTGCCGCGCGAACCCACAGTGGACGGATTCCGGGAGAACATGAGCCTCATCACGCGACGGCTGCGGCAGGACACCGACGCGCACGTGGCCGTGAGTTCGCTTGCGCCCGTGGGTGAAGACCCTGATTCGGACGACCCCGTTCAGTCCCGGCTGAACGAGCTGTGCGCCGCCTACCGGGACGTGATCCGGGAAGTCTGCGCCCGGGAGGGCTCGCACTACATCGACTTCTACGAGGCTTTCCGCGCCCAGCTTGACCTCGCCGAAACGGGCAAGCCGTTCAGCCGCTTCGCATTTGCGTCGTTCTACCGCGACTATCTGATCCGAGAGATGATCCTGCGGCGCAGCTTCGACGAGATCGCGGAAACCAACGGCTGGCGGTTTCACATCGACGGCGTTCATCTGAACACGCGCGGCGGCCTGATCCTGGTCGACGCCGTCCAGCGGTTCCTCGACGCACCGGGGGTGAATCGATGAGCGAACCGCGGGACCGGCCGGTGCCCTATCGTCCCGGCGAGTTCCTCCTGACCCTGTATCGGCGACGGGGTCCGGTCATCAATTCGGGGGTGGGGCGGCACGGCCTCACCTACCTGCTCGGGCGCCTGGGACAGCGCCGCGGAGGAAGTGTGCCGCGTCATCGGCGAAAGGCCGCCCACCGCAACGGATTTAGATTCGCTGGCGTTCCTGCGCGGGGTGGTCTACGAGACGCTTCGGCTGTATCCGCCCGGCGTGATCTCCGCCCGCAGGGTGATGCGCGACCTCCGGTTCGACGGGCACCGCATCCGGGCGGGCCGGCTGTTGATCTTCAGCGCCTACGTCACCCACCGGCTGCCCGAGCTACGGCCCGAGCCGACCGAGTTCCGGCCGCAGCGGTGGGACGCCGCCTCGGCGGACTACCGCAGGCCCGCGCCACACGAATTCATCCCGTTCAGCGGCGGCCTCCACCGATGCATCGGATCGGTCATGGCCACCACCGAGCTGACCGTCATGCTCGCGAGGGTGCTCGCGCGGACCAGGATGCGGTTGCCGGCTCAGCGGTTCCGCGCCGGCAATGTCGCGGCGCTGCGCCCCAAGCCGGGGCTCACCGTGCAGATCACCGACTCAGCGCCAGCGCAATAGCACCAGTTCGGAACAGAAGCCCGGGCCCATCGCCAGCATGACGCCGGGGCTGCCGCTCGGCGGCGGCTTCGCAATGGTGTCGCGCAGGATGTGCAGCACCGACGCCGAGGACAGGTTGGCGATCTCGCCCAGCGAGCGCCAGGTCAACTCCAGCGCGTCGGGGGGCAGATCGAGGCTGTCGGAGATCGCGTCGATGACCTTCGGGCCGCCGGGGTGGCACACCCACGCGCCGATGTCGTCCGTCGCCAGACCGTGCGTGCCCAGGAAGCCGTTGACGTCGTCGGCGAGATAGGTGTCGACGATCTTCGTGAGTTCCGGGGACATCACCAGCTGAAGGCCGGCCGAGCTGACATTCCAGCCCATGATGTGGCCCGAGTCCGGATAGAGGCGGCTGCGCGAGTCCACGATGTCGGGCCCGCCGGCACGCACCCGCTCGGCGCGGCGCTCACCGACGGCCACCACCGCGGCGGCGCCGTCCCCGAACAGGGCGCTGCCCACCAACCCGGAGACCGTCGGCTTGACCGTCGGGTACGTCAGGGAACACAGCTCGACCGAGACCAGTGCCGCGACGCCGTCCGGGGCGCCCCGCAGGTAGTCGTTCAGGCGGCCCACCCCGGCGGCGCCGGCGACGCAGCCAAGACCCCACAGCGGCATCCTGCGCACGTCCGGCCGCAGACCGAGCCGCCCGGTGATCCGGGCATCCAGTGACGGCACCGCCACGCCGGTGACCGTCGTCGTCGCGATCATGTCGATGTCTTCGACTCCCAAGCCGGCCTCGTCGAGCGCGCCCAGCAGCGCCGCACAGCCGAGGTCCACGGCCTTCTCGATGAAGATCTCATTGGCCTCACCGAAGTCGGTGAGCGACCGGTAGCGCTCCAGGGGCAGGACGAAGTGGCGGCTGTTGACCTTCGCGGCGGCATGCAGGCGGCGGACGATCTCTTCGTGCCCCTTCAATCCGGGGAACTCAACGAATTGATCGGTGATTTCGCTTTGGCTGTAACGGTACGGTGGCAACGCACCGAACACACCCGCGATGACGCTCATGTCCCTACCCTCTTGATTCGCTAAATGAGAAAAGCTTAGAAGTTCCGGCCCGGTGCCGCAAAGTTATTGCTATTCAACACATGTACAACGCCGTTCCTGCGCGGCATTCCGTAAAGCCTTCGCGCGCATAAATTTCCTCACCTGGCATCGTCCGGCTCGTCGCCGTTGAGAGCCAACGCGATCAGGGCATCGGCGCCAAGCGAGTCGATCACGTCGTCGCTCACGGACGGATCGCCCGGCGGCCCTGCGGAATCGCCCGCCAGCACCATGAGTTGGTCGAGCAATCCGGTCCGGCGAAGTTCGCGAACGGAAATCTTTGCCAAAAGAGAGCGAATTGTGTCGTCGTCGGCTTCCTCGCGGCTCGGGTGCAGCAATTGGTAACCGAGGTGCTCGGCCAATGCTGCCGGAGTGGGATAGTCGAAAATCGCGGTCCGGGAGACGGCCACCCCGGTGTCGACCGAAAGGCGGTCGCGCAATTCGACCCCGGTCAATGAATCGAACCCGAGATCCTCGAAGGCGCGTTCCGGATCGACCGCGCCGCGGTCGGCGTGTCCGAGCACCGCCGCCGCGTGGGCGCTGACCAGCCCGACCAGTTCCCGGCGCCGCTCGTCGGGCTCCAGGCGTTGCAGACGCTCGGCCAGTTCGGTGGGCCCGGTCGCGGCGCGGCCCATCTCCGGCTCCGGCCTTGCTCCCACCCAGAACCGTTGGCGCTCAAAGGAGTACGTCGGCAACGAAACCCGTCGCCCACCCCCGAGCACGCCGCGCCAGTCGACGCCGACACCGTCGACGAACAACCGGCCCGCGGCCGTCAGTAATGACAGGGGTTCCGGCCGCTCCTTGGGCAGCGTCACCACCGACACCGGGCCCTGCGTCGTCAGCGACTGCTCGACGGCGGCACTCAGTCCCCCGCCGGGGCCCACCTCGACGAACCGCGCCGCGCCCAGCGCTTCGGCGGTTCGCACACCGTCGGCGAACCGCACCGGCGCGAGCACGTGCTCGACCCAGTATTTCGCCGACCCATAGCCGTCATCGGCGACTTGCCCGGAAATGTTTTCTATCAAAGCGATTCGCGGTTCGGCAGCCGTCAACTCGGCCGCCACGGCGGCGAAGTCGTCGATCATCGGTTCCATGAGTGCCGAGTGAAAGGCGTGCGAGACGGCCAGCCGCCGCACCCGCCTGCCGCGTTGCTGAAAAGAGTCCGCGAGGGCGGCGACCGCGGCCTCGGCGCCGGAAATCACCACCGCGTTGGGACCGTTGATCGCCGCGACGCTGACGCCCTCTGTCAGCAGAGGCCTCACTTCGGCCTCGCCGGCGGCCACCGCGACCATCGCGCCACCGGCGGGCAACCCGGCCATCAACCGGCCCCGCGCCGCGACCAGCGCGGCCGCGTCCGCCAGCGACAACACCCCGGCCACGTGGGCCGCGGTGATCTCGCCGATCGAATGTCCCATCACCACGTCCGGCAGCACGCCCCAGTGCCGCAGCAACGCCGCCAGCGCCACCTCGACGGCGAACAGCGCGGGCTGCGCAAACTCGGTGCTGTGCAACGCATTCGCATCGGTGATCACCCGCGCCAGGGGAACCCTCAGGTGCTCATCCAGCGCCTCGGCCGCCTCGTCGAAGGCGCGGGCGAACGCGGGAAACCGGCCATACAGTTCGGCCCCCATCCCCCGGCGCTGCGAGCCCTGCCCCGGGAACACGAAGACTGTTTTCGCCGCGGCGCGCGGCCGGCCCACGATGACGTCGGCGTTCTGCTGCCCGGAAGCCAGCTCCGCCAGGCGGGCCGTGAGGGTTTCGCGGTCGGCGCCGGTAAGCACCGCGCGCTGCTCGAAGTGCGTTCGGGTGGTCGCCAACGACCACGCCACGTCCTGGGCGCCGACCTCGGGGTTGTCCGCCAACCGTTTCGCCAGGCGGCCGGCCTGATCTGCCAACGCGCGCGGCGAACGGGCCGTCACCACCCAGGCCGCGGGACCCGACATCGGCTGGGGCTCCGGCGGTTCCGGTCGGGCCGGCGGCTCCTCGACGATCACGTGGGCGTTCGTCCCACCCATCCCGAACGACGACACCCCTGCGCGCCGGGGCCGCGGACCGGCCGGCCACGGCGTCGGCGTGGTGTTGACCCGCAACCCGAGGCTCGTCAGGTCGACCGCGGCCTCGACGTGGTTGAGGGTCGCCGGAATGACGGCGTTTTCGATCGACATGACCGCCTTGAGCAGGCCCGCGATCCCGGCGGCGCTCCCGGTGTGGCCGATGTTGGTCTTCACCGAGCCCACCACGACCGGACGATCGCCGCCCCGGGCGAAGACCTCGCCCAGCGCGGTTGCCTCGACGGGATCCCCGACGGGCGTGCCGGTGCCGTGCGCCTCGACGTAGTCGATGTCGCCGCCGCCGAGACGGGCGCTCGCCAGGGCGCGCCGAATCACGTCGGCCTGACCGGACACCGACGGTGCGGTGGGCCCCGCCGCTCCGTGCCCGGCGTTGCCGACCGCGCTGCCGCGGATGACCGCGCGGATCGGGTCGCCGTCGTTCAGGGCGGCGGTCAGCGGCTTCAGCAGTACCACGCCCGCGCCTTCGCTGCGCACATAGCCGTCGGCCCGGGAGTCGAAGGCATACGTGTGGCCGGACCCCGATCGCGCGCCGAATTCGTCTTCGAGCCGGTCTGTTTCGGGTGCGGCGTTCAGGTGTACCCCGCCGGCGATGGCCAGCTCCGACTCGCCTGCGCGCAGCGCTTCGCAGGCCAGGTGCACGGCGACCAGGGACGAAGATTGGCCGGAATCGACGGTCATGCTGGGGCCGCGCAAACCGAGGGCGTAGGAGATCCGATTGGCGATCATCGCGCGGCTGACACCAGGGAACGAGTGATGATCCAAGACGTCGGCGGATTCCCGAAGGGTCAACAGGGCGTAGTCATCGGTCATCGCTCCGAGGTACACGGCGACCTGTCGTCCACGCAGCGTTGCCGGCACGACGAAGGCGTCCTCGAGCACCTCCCACGCGAGTTCGAGCGCGAGTCGCTGCCGCGGGTCCATGGCCCGGGCTTCGCGGGGTGAGACGTTGAAGAAGTCGGCGTCGAACGCTGCGACGTCGTCGAGGGGCCGGGTGACTTCGGCTCCGTCGCGCAGCAGCCGCCAGAACTCCTCCGGGCCGGCGGCGGCGGGGAACCTGCACGCGAGCCCGATGAGCGCGATGTCCGCCGGTGCACTCATCGCGCCATCAGGGGCCGGCCTCTTCATCGAGAAGCGCGAAAAGCTCGCTCTCGGTTGCCGAATCGATGTCGTCGAGAAGTTCGTCCTGCTCGAGCACCGGGTCGACCGGCGTCCAGGCGCTGAGCAGCGTCTGAACGCGGGTGCTCATCCGTAGCTTCTCGTCCGGGCTCCAGCCGGGCTGCTCGATCATCGCCTGTAGTTCGCGCGCGACCTCGTTGAAACGCGCCATCCGGTCGGGACCGTCCCCGGGCTTGCCGGGCACCGTATCGGTAGCGGCCAGCTGGGAGTCGATGTGCCCGGCGAGCGCGGCCGGTGTGGGGTGGTCGAAGATCACGGTGGGCGAAAGGGTAAGTCCCGTCGCGGCTTTGAGGCGGTTGCGCAGTTCCACCGCGGTCAGCGAGTCGAACCCGAGGTCCTGGAAGGCGCGGTCGGCATCGATGTCACCCTGCCCCAGCACGGTGGCGGCGTTGCCGCACACCAACTCGACGAGTTCGCGGTTGCGCTGATCGGCGGTGAGCCCCTGCAGCCGCGCGCGAAGACTCGAGGTGGAGGCCGCCGAACCGGCGTCGGCGACAACCCGCCGCGCCCGGCGCGCGCCCAATTCGCGCATTATCGGCGGCAATTCGGCCCCGGCACGGCCCAGTCCGGCCGAATCGAGCCGGGCGGCCACGAGCGTCGAGCGGTCGATCAGCATCGCGTCGTCGAGCAGCGCCAACGCCTGCCGGGTGGGCAACGGCGCGAGGCCGGCGCGGCTCATGCGGATGCGGTCGCGGTCCTCGAGGTGGCGTGTCATCGCCGAGGGTTGCTCCCAAAGCCCCCAGGCCACGGACAGTCCGGGCAGCCCGTGGGAGCGGCGGTAGGCCGCCAGCCCGTCGAGGAAGCTGTTGGCCGCCGCGTAGTTGCCCTGGCCCGGCGCGCCGACGATGCCCGCCATCGACGAAAACAGCATGAACGCCGACAATTCCAGCCCTTGGGTCAGCTCGTGGAGATTCCACGCCGCGTCGACCTTGGCGCGGAACACCGCATCCACCCGATCCGGGGTCAATGACCCGATCAGACCGTCGTCGATCACCCCGGCGGCATGAAACACCCCGCGCAGCGGGTAGCGCGCGGGCACCCCCGCCAGCGCCGCCGCGATCGCGTCCCGATCGCCGGCGTCGCCGGCCACCACCGACACCAAGGCGCCCGCCTCACGCAGCTCCGCGGCGAGATCCACGACCCCTTCGGCCCGCTCGCCGCCGCGGCTGATCAGCATCACGTGCGGCACCCCGTGGTGCTTGACCAGGTGACGGGCCAGCGCCGAGCCTGCCATGCCGGTTCCGCCGGTGATCAGCGCGGTGCCGCCGGCCAGCCCGCCGGGCCCGTCGGGCAGGACGAGCACCACCTTGCCGATGTGGCGGGGCCGGCTGACGAACCGGTACGCCTCGACCGCGCGGCGCATGTCGAACACCTTGGTGGGCAACGGCTTCAACGCCCCGGCGTCGAACAGGACCACCAATTCGGCCAGCATCTCGGCGATCCGGTCCGGCCCGGCTTCCATCAAGTCGAACGCGCGGTAGCCCACGCCCGGGTGGCGCTCGGCAATCTCCCGCGAATCGCGCAGGTCGGTCTTGCCCATCTCGATGAACCGTCCGCCGCCGGCCAACAGTCGCAACGACGCGTCGGTGAACTCCCCGGCCAGCGAGTTGAGCACCACATCGACGCGGGCGCCCCCGGTCGCCGCCAGGAATTTGCTCTCGAACTCCAGGGTCCGCGAATCGCCGATGTGGTCGTCGTCAAGACCCATGGCCCGCAGGACTTCCCACTTGCCGCGACTGGCCGTGGCGAAAACCTCGGCGCCCCAATGCCGGGCCAGTTGCACCGCGGCCATGCCCACCCCGCCGGCCGCGGCATGCACCAGCACCTTCTCACCGCGCCGCAAACCCGCCAACTCCGACAGTCCGTACAGGGCCGTCAGGAACACCACGGGAACGCCGGCGGCCTCCGTGAACGACCAGCCCTGCGGGATCCGGACGAGATACCGTTGATCGACCGCGGCTTCGGAACCCGCCAGCCCCACGATGCCCATCACGGCGTCGCCGACGGCCAGGCCGGTGACCTCGGGGCCGACTTCGACGATCACCCCCGCACCCTCCGCACCCAGGTCGGCGGCCCCGGGGTACATGCCCAAGGCCACCAACACATCCCGGAAGTTGACCCCGGCGGCGGCGATCGCGACCCGCACCTCGCCGGCGGCCGGCAGCGCCGACGGGCACGGCAGCACCGCCAAGTCCTCCAGCGTTCCCGCCTCCCCCGCCGCCAACCTCCACGCCGACGACCGGTCAGGCAGGTGCAACGCCCGGGGCGAGCCGACCGCACGCAGCCGCGGCCGGTAGACCACGCCGGCGCGGATCACCAATTGCGGCTCACCGCAACCGATCACCGCGGGCAGGTCGACGGATCCGTCGGTATCGACCAGCACCACGCGGCCCGGCTGCTCGGCCTGCGCCGATCGCACCAGCCCGCACACCGCGGCGCCGGCCAGATCCGTGATCTCCTCGTCGGCCAGGCCGGCCGCCCCGCGGGTGACCACCACCAGCTGCCCGGGCTGGTCCCCGGATAGCCAGGACTGCAGCATCCCCAGCGCGTCGTGAACGGATGCGCGCACGGAACCCGCCGACCCCGAGTCCAATTCCCACACCACCGGTTCGGCCTCGGGTGCGTCGTCCGCCGGGGTCACGGGCGACCAGGTGACCTCGAAGAGCCCTCCGCCGCCGGAACCGGCCGCGGCCAAGAGCTGCTCGGCCGACACCGGGCGGGTCACCAGTTCGCGGACCGACAGCACCGGCGATCCCGCCGGGTCGGCGATCTCCACCGACACCGCGCCCGGTCCCGCTCCCGCCGGCGCCAACCGCACGCGCACCCGTGACGCCCCCGCCGCGTGCAGGCACACGCCCTGCCAGGAAAACGGCAACACGGCCTCCGACTGGGACTCACCGGCCACCCCGAGTGCATGCAGGGCCGCGTCCAACACCACGGGATGGATCCCGAAACCGGACATCGTGACGTCGGCGCCCTGCGGGGCTTCCACCTCCGCGAAGATCTCGGCGCCCCGGCGCCACACCGCCCGCAGGCCCCGAAACGCCGGGCCGTAGTTGTAACCGCGCTCCGCCAATCCGTCGTAGGCGCCGGTCAGGTCGACCGCCTCGGCCCCCGCCGGGGGCCACACCGCCAAATCGCTCGCCGGCGTCGCCGGCCCGGTGCTCAACAGGCCCTCGGCATGCAACACCCATCCCGACTCCGCTTGCGCGGGGCGCGAATACACCGCCACCGAACGGGAACCGGCCGGGTCCTCCGGGGCGCCCACCACGACCTGAACCTGCACCGCCCCGGACGTGGGCAGCACCAACGGAGCCGCCAGAGTCAGCTCATCGATGACCGAGCAGCCGACCTCGTCGGCGGCGCGCACCACCAGCTCGACGAATCCCGCGCCGGGGAACAGCACCATGCCGGACACGGCGTGGTCGGCCAGCCACGGCTGGGCGGTCGTGGAGAGCCTGCCGGTGAGCACCACCCCACCCGAGTCCGGCCGTTCGACCACGGCGCCCAGCAACGGATGCTCGGCCCCGGTCAAACCGGCGCCGCCGACGTCGCGTGACCCCACCGCATCGGGTGACAACCAGTACCGGAGCGGCTGAAAAGCGTAGGTGGGCAGGTCTACTCGCCGTGCCTGCAGACCGTCGAACGCGGCGGCCCAGTCGACACCGATGCCGGCCGTGAACAAGCGCCCCGCCGCGCTGAGCAGCGAGTCGATCTCGGGGCGGTCCTTGGGCATGGTCACAACGGCGGTCGTCCCGAGCGCCTGCTCGACGGACGACGTCAACGCCGAGCCGGGACCGACCTCCACGAAGACGCCGGCCCCCAGCGCCTCGGCCGCCCGCACACCGTCGTGGAAACGCACGGGTCGGCGCACGTGCTCGACCCAGTACGCAGGCGAACCGTACCCCGGCCCGGCCAGTTGCCCGGACACGTTGGCCACCAAGCTGATTCGCGGCTGACCGAGGTCTATCCCGGCCGCCACGGCGGTGAACTCCTCGAGCATGGGTTCCATCAACGACGAATGGAACGCGTGGGAGACCGCCACCCGGTGCCCCCGCCGGCCCGACGCGGCCAACCGGTCCACCACGGCGTCCACCGCGGCCCCCGCACCGGACAACACCACCGCCTCCGGCCCGTTGACGGCCGCGATTTCGACGCCCTCGCCCAGCAGGGGCAGCACCTCGGCCTCGGATACCGCCACCGCCGCCATCACGCCGCCCTCCGGCAGCGCGGCCATCAACCGGCCTCGGGCGGCCACCACGCGGGCGGCGTCGTCCAGCGACAACACCCCCGCCACGTGCGCCGCGGCGATCTCACCCACCGAGTGGCCCATCACCAGGTCGGGCACCACCCCCCAGGACTGCCACAACGCGGCCAAGGCCACCTCGATGGCAAACAAGGCGGGCTGGGCGAATTCGGTACTCTGCAACAACTCCGCGTCGGCGCCCCAGATCACCTTGCGCAACGACAGCCGCAGATGGGCATCCAGCGCGTCGGCGACCTCGTCGAGGGCGCGGGCGAATACCGGAAACCGTTCATAGAGCGCCGCGCCCATGCCCAAAAGCTGCGAGCCCTGGCCGGGAAACATGAACACGGTCTTGCCGGTCGCCCGCGCGCGGCCGGCCAGCACACCCGGACCCTGCTCCCCGGACGCCAATTCCGCCAGCCCGGCGGTCAGCCGATCCCTCTCGGCGCCGACCACCACCGCGCGGTGCTCGAACACCGAGCGGGTCGTGGCCAGCGACCACCCCACATCGACGACGTCGCTACCCGCGTCCAGGTGGGCCAGCAGGCGGGCGGCCTGGGCCGACAACGCGTCGGCGGACCGAGCCGAGACCACCCAGGGCACCACCGGCGCGGAGTCACGGCTCGGTGGGGCTGTGCTCTGGTCGCTCTCGTCCTCGGGCGGGGCCTCTTCCACGATCACGTGCGCGTTGGTCCCGCTGATCCCGAACGACGACACTCCGGCCCGCCGGGGCTTGTCCGCCGGCCAGGGCCGCGCCTCGGTCAACAGGCGCACCTCGCCCGCCGACCAATCCACCTGTGGCGTCGGCGAATCCACGTGCAGCGTGCTCGGCAGCACGCCGTGGCGCATCGCCTGCACCATCTTGATGACCCCGGCCACCCCGGCGCCGGCGGAGGTGTGCCCGATGTTGGACTTGATCGACCCCAGCCACAGCGGCCGATCCGCCGGCCTGCCCTGGCCGTAGGTGGCCAGCAGGGCCTGGGCCTCGATCGGGTCGCCCAGCACCGTCCCGGTCCCGTGGCCCTCGACGACGTCGACGTCCGCGGCCGACAATCCGGCGCTGGCCAGCGCCGCCCGGATAACCCTTTGCTGCGACGGGCCGTTCGGCGCCGTCAGGCCGTTGGAGGCGCCGTCCTGGTTGACCGCCGAACCCCGCAGCACCGCCAGCACCGGATGCCCCAGCCGGCGGGCGTCGGCCAGGCGCTCCAGCACCAGCACGCCCGCGCCCTCCGACCACGACGTCCCGTCGGCGGCGGCGGCGTACACCTTGCATCGGCCGTCGGCGGCCAGCGCCCGCTGGCGGCTGAACTCGACGAACGCCGCCGGGGTCGCCATGACGGTCACGCCTCCGGCGAGCGCCAAGTCCGACTCCCCCGACCGCAACGACTGCGCCGCAAGGTGCATCGACACCAGCGACGACGAGCACGCCGTGTCGACCGACACCGCGGGACCTTCCAGGCCGAGCACGTAGGACACCCTGCCCGACGTCACGCTCAGCGTCGAACCGGTCAGGCCGTAGCCCTCCAGCTCGCCCTTGACCTCGCCCCCGTAACCGGCGTGGATGACGCCCGCGAACACCGCGGTCGCCGAACCGCGCAACCGCATCGGGTCAATCCCGGCGCGCTCCAGCGCTTCCCAGGAGATCTCCAGCATTAGTCGCTGCTGGGGGTCCATCGCCAGCGCCTCGCTGGGGCCGATGCCGAAGAACGCCGCGTCGAAGTCGCCCGCGTCCTGCACGAAGCTGCCGCGGCGCGTGTAGGTCTTGCCCGGGGCGTCGGGGTCGGGATCGAACAGCGCGTCAATGTCCCAGCCGCGGTCGGTGGGAAAGTCCGATACCGCGTCGCGCCCTTCGATCACCATGTCCCACAGGGCTTCCGGCGAGTCCACGCCGCCCGCGTACCGGCAGGCCATGCCGACGATCGCCACCGGCTCGGTCAGCCTGGCTTCCACCTCCGACAGGCGTCGGCGGGTCCGCCGCAGGTCGGCCGTCAGGCGTTTGAGGTAGTCGACGTGCTTTTCGGTCCCGGTCATGTCAGTGGCCGAGTTCCTCGTCGAGGATCGCGAACAGCTCGCTCTCGGTGGCGGCGCTCAGGTCCTCGTCGAGGCCTGCGGCGCCGGGCTGGTCGGCGGCGAAGGTGCTCAGCAGGTGCTGGATCCGCGCGCTCAGCAGCGCCTTGTCCTCCGGCTTCCAGTCCGCCCGGTTCAGCAGGGCCTCCAGTTCGTGGGCGATGTCGTCGAATCGGGCCAGCGGACTGGATTGCTCGACGGTGTCGGCCAGTTTGGTGTCGAGGTGCCCGGCGAGGACGGCCGGCGTGGGGTAATCGAAGATCAGCGTCGGTGAAAGGGTGAGGCCGGTGGCGTTTTTCAGGCGGCGAGGGCGTTGCGGTCCACGCGGGCGGCGACCAGCAGGGAGTGGTCCATCAGCTGGGCGGTGTCGAAGGCGTCGAGCGCCTGCTCGGTCGACAGCGGGGCAAGGCCGATACGGCCCATGCGGGCCTTGTCCCGGTCGCCGAGGTGTGCCGTCATCGCCGACGCTTCCTCCCAGAGCCCCCACGCCAGCGACAGCCCGGGGAGTCCGTGCGCGCGTCGGTGGGTCATCAGGCCGTCGAGGAAGCTGTTGGCCGCCGCGTAGTTGGCTTGACCGGGAGTGCCGACGATCCCCGCCATCGACGAAAACACCACGAACGCCGACAGATCCAGGTCCTTGGTCTGCTCGTGCAGGTTCCAGGCGCCGTCGACCTTCGCCCGCAACACCGCATCCACGCGGTCCGGGGTCAGCGACGAGATGAGGCCGTCGTCGAGGATGCCCGCGGCATGGATGACCGCCCGCAGCGGGTAGTGCGCCGGGATGCCGGCAAGCATCCGCGCCACCGCGTCGCGGTCCGCGACGTCGCAGGCCACCACGGACACCTCCGCGCCGTCTTGAGTGAGCCGACGCACCAGTTCGGACACCCCCGCGGCGTCGGAGCCGGAGCGGCTGGCCAGCACCACGTGACCCACCCCGTAACGCCGCACGAGATGACGCGCAAGCGCCGAACCGGCCATCCCGGTGCCGCCCGTGATCACCACGCTGCCCCCGGCCAGCCCGCCACCGCAGCCGCTGAGCGCCTGCCCGGGACCGTCCGGGACGGTGAGCACCACCTTGCCGATGTGACGGGCCGAGCTGACGTAGCGGTAGGCCGCCGGGGCGCAGCGGACGTCGAATGCCTTCTGCGGCAGCGGGTGCAGCGCGCCGCCGTCCAGCAGCCGCATGATCTCGGACAGCATGGCGGCGGTGCGTTCCGGCCCGACCTCGATCAGGTCGAAGGCCCGGTATTGCGCTCCCCGGTATTGTTCGGCGACCGCCTGCGCGTCGCGCGGGTCGGTCTTGCCCATCTCGATGAAACGCCCGCCCGGCGCCAGTAGGCGAAGCGAAGCGTCGGTGAAGTCGCCGGCCAACGAGTTGAGCACCACGTCGACTCCGGCTCCCCCGGTCGTCGTCCCGAACTTCTCCTCGAATTCCAACGTCCGCGAGTCGCCGATGTGTTCGTCGTCAAAGCCCATGGCGCGCAGCACGTCCCATTTGCCCCGGCTGGCGGTCGCGAAAACCTCCGCGCCCCAATGGCGGGCCAGCTGCACCGCGGCCATTCCGACCCCACCGGTGGCGGCATGCACCAATACCCGTTCCCCGCCCCGCAGTCCGGCCAACGAGGACAACCCGTACAGCGCGGTCAAGAACACCACGGGCACCCCGGCGGCCCGCGTCAGCGACCACCCCGACGGCACCCGCACCAGCAGCCGCTCGTCCACCACCGCTTCCGAACCGACCACGCCGAGCAATCCCATCACCGCGTCGCCGACCGCCAGGCCGGTCACCCCGGGCCCGACCTCGACCACCAGCCCGGCGCCCTCGGCCCCCAGCCGGCCACCGCCCGGGTACATGCCCAGGGCGACGAGCACATCGCGGAAGTTGACGCCCACGGCCGCCACCGCCACCCGCACGTGACCGGGCTCCAACTCCTCCCGGGGGCAGGGGGCTACCATCAGGTCCTCGAACGTGCCACCGCTTCCGGCGTCCACGCGCCAGGCCTGCGGCGGCAACGTCAACACCGACTCCGCCGCCGCCGGAGTGAGGCGGGCCGCGTATGCGGCCCCGGCCCGCACGACCAATTGCGGCTCGCCGCAACCGATCACCGCGCTCGGCTCCAGCGAATCGTCGGAGTCGATCAGCACCACCCGGCCGGGATGTTCGGCCTGCGCCGACCGGACCAGTCCCCACACCGCGGCACCGGCCAGGTCGGTGACGTCTTCGCCGGGGAGCGCGACCGCCCCGCGAGTCAGGACGACCAGCGTCCCGGAGTCGTCGCCATCCAGCCACGACTGCAGCACCTGCAGCGCCTCGCGGGCGGTCGCGTGCACCGACTCCACGACGTCGGGCCCCGCGGCCCGCGGGTCCCAGACGACCACGTCGCCGCCAAACTCGTTGGAGTCCAGCGCGGTCGGGCGCCAGTGCACTTCCAAAAGCCCGGAATCCAGCGGGGCCGCGGCGACCGCCAGCTGCCCCGGCGACACGGGACGCATCGCCAACGACTGAACGGACAGCACCGGCAGGCCCGTCGCGTCGGCCATCTCGATCGAGATGGAACCGGTTTCGGCCGGTGCAATACGGACCCGCGCCCGCGTCGCCCCCGTCGCGCGCAGTGACACGCCCTGCCACGAGAACGGCAGGACTGTCCGGTCACCCTCGCCGGCCACCCCCAGCGCGTGCAGGGCCGCATCCAGCAGCACCGGGTGCACATCGAAGCCGCCGGCCGGCGCGCCGCCGTCCTGCGGCACGGCGACCTCGGCGAAGATCTCGTCGCCCCGTCGCCACATGGCCCGCAGACCCCGGAAGGCCGGCCCATACTCGTAGCCGCGCCGGGCGAGCGCTTCATAGGCGCCGGCGACGTCCACCGCCGAGGCGCCCACCGGCGGCCACACCGACAGGTCCGCGGGCGCCGCGGGCGATCCGGCGCTCACCGTTCCGTGCGCGTGTAGGAACCAGTCCGAATCCGGTTGCGCTGAGGCTGAATACACCGAGAGCTCGCGCCGGCCCGACCCGTCGTCGGCGCCGACCACCACCTGCACCTGAACAGCGCCGCCGGACGGCAGCACCAGGGGGTTCGACAGCGTCAACTCCTCGACCACCGCGCATCCGACCTCGTCGCCGGCGCGCACGGCCAGCTCGACGAACGCCGCCCCGGGCAGTATCACCGTCCCGGCCACCGCATGGTCGGACAGCCACGGCTGCGCAACGGTGGAGATCCGGCCCGTCAGCACCACTCCGCCGGAGTCGGGCCGCGGTATGACCGCGCCCAGCAGGGCGTGCTCGGTCGGCACCAACCCCATGCCGGCCGCATCCCCGGAGCCGACGTACCCCCCGGGCAGCCAGAAGCGTTGCCGGACAAACCCGTACGTCGGCAGCTCGACCCGGCGAGCGCCGATGCCGGCGAGGGCGGAGCGCCAATCGACCGCGACGCCCGCCACGTGGGCTTCGCCCGCCGACAGCCAAAAACGCTGCAGCCCGCCCTCGTCGCGGCCCAGGGTGGGTATGACGATCGGATTGTCATCCGGACGGCTCTGCGCCCAGACCTCCTCGACGCCGGTGACCAGGATGGGATGCGGGCTGGCTTCGACGAACGCCCGGTACCCCGCGTCGCACGCGCTGCGCACGGCGCGCTCGAATTGCACCGTCTGCCGGATGTTTTCGTACCAGTAGTCGGGATCAAGGCCGGCGGTGTCCATCAGCTCGCCGGTCACGGTGGAGAAGAAGGCCACCGGGCACGATCGGGGTTCGATGCCGGCCAGCGCGTCGGCCAGCGACCCCCGGATCGCGTCGACCTGCGCGGAGTGGGACGCATAGTCGACGTCGATCAGGCGGGCGCGGACACCGTCGGCGTCGCAGCGGCGCACCAGCTCGGCCAGCGCCTCCACCTCGCCCGACACCGCGACCGCCGAGACCCCGTTGACCGCGGCGATGCTGAGCCGATCACCCCACGGGGCCAGCAGCTCCCGCGCGTGCCCCGGTCCGCAGGCCAGCGAGGCCATGCCGCCCGCGCCCGACAGCTCCAGCAGCAGCCGGCTTCGCAGCGCAACCACGCGCGCGGCGTCTTCGAGCGTCAACGCCCCGGCCACCGAGGCGGCGGCGATCTCGCCCTGCGAATGCCCGATCACCGCGTCGGGAACCACGCCCGCCGAGCGCCACAATTCCGCCAGCGATACCATGACCGCCCACAGCGCGGGCTGCACCACATCCACCCTGTCCAGGCCCGGCGCACCCGGGACCTGGCGCAGCACGTCGACCAGCGACCACTGCACGTGCTCGGACAGCGCCTTGTCGCAGCGGTGCAGGTGGTCGGCGAAAACCGGTGAAGTCTCGAGCAATTCGGCGCCCATGCCGACCCATTGGGAGCCCTGGCCGGGGAACACGAAGACCGTCTTGCCGACCTGCTGCGCGCGGCCGACCACCACGCCCGCCGCGGGGTCCCCGGCGGCCACCCCGGCCGCGGCGTGCACCAGGACGCGCTGCCCGGGCTTGACGTCGGCCAGGTCCCGCAGCGCGTAGTAGGCGGTCGCGAACACCACCGTCGCGGTGGCGGCGGCCGTGTGTGACCATCCTGGAGGCACCTTGACCAGCAGCCGGTGATCGGTCACCGCGACGGTTCCGGTGCCCTCGGGGAACAATCCCATCACGCGGTCGCCGACCGTGAAACCGCAGCCATCCGAGGCGGTTTCGACCACGACGCCGCAGGCCTCCACGCCCATGACCGCGTCGGGGTCGGGGTAGAGGCCCAGCGCGATCATGACGTCGCGGAAGTTGGCGGCGATCGCCGACAGCGCGACCCGCACGTGACCGGGGGCCAGCGGCGCGTCGGCGTCGGGGATGCGCTCCAACCGCAGGTTCTCGAAGGTTCCGCGGCTGCTCATGCCCAGCCGCCACGCGCCGTCGCCCGGCGGCACCAGCAGCCCGCTCACCGCGCGGCTGCCGTGCACCCGCCCGGTATGCACCGCGCCACCACGCAGCACCGCCTGCGGCTCACCGACCGCCAGGGCCCGGGCCACGGCGTCGTCGTCCAGGGGCGCGTCACTGTCCACGAGCACGATCCGGCCGGGGTGCTCGGTCTGCGCCGAGCGCACCAGCCCCCAGACGGCCGCGCCGCCCAGGTCGGTGACGTCCTCCCCCGGCAACGCCACCGCTCGCCGGGTCGCCACGACCAGCGTCCCGGCCCGCTCGCGGCCCAACCACTCCTGCAGCACCGTCAGCGCCGCGCGGGACGCCGCATACGCCTCGGAGACAACATCGCCGCAGCCCGCCGCCGACTCATACAGGTAAGCCGCCGATTCCGACTCCGCGTCCTGCAATTCCGTTGTGCCCCAGCGGTATACCGACACCGGCGGGGCGGCGTCCGGCGACTGGGCCGACCAGACCACCTCGAAGAGCCGGTCCGGGCCCGAGTTCGACACCGCGGCGAGCAACTGCTGGTCGGTGACCGGCCGCGCCACCATCGACGACACCGACAGCACCGGCAGCCCCAGGGCGTCGGCAAGCTCGATCGAGACGGCGGCGGATCCGGCGGGCCCCGTCGGCGCCATCCGGGCGCGCACGGCCGACGCCCCCGCCGCGTGCAGCGAGACGCGCTGCCAGGAGAACGGCACCAGCACCGAACCCTCGGCAAGCTCGCCGCTTTCGGAGCCGAGGATCACCGCGTGCAGGGCCGCATCGAGGACCGCCGGGTGCACCCCGAAGCCGGCCGCGGACACGCCCGCGTCCGCCGGAAGCGTCACCTCCGCGAAGATCTCGTCGCCCCGGCGCCACATCGACGTGAGGCCGCGGAACGCCGGGCCGTACCCGTACCCGCGTTCGGCCAGCCGCTCGTACCCGTCACCGACGTCCAGCGCGACCGCGCCCACCGGCGGCCACACCGACAGGTCCGCGGACGGCGCGACCGACCCCGCGCTCAGCAGGCCCTCCGCGTGCAGCACCCAGCCGGATCCGGCCTCGCCACGCGAGAACACCGACACCGCGCGGCCGCCCAGTTCGTCGGGACCGCCCACCACGACCTGAACCTGCACCGCCCCGGACGTGGGCAGCACCAACGGAGCCGCCAGAGTCAGCTCATCGATGACCGAGCAGCCGACCTCGTCGGCGGCGCGCACCACCAGCTCGACGAATCCCGCGCCGGGGAACAGCACCATGCCACCGACGGCGTGATCGGCCAGCCAGCCCTGCACCCTCGGCGCCAGCCGGCCCGTCAGCACCACACCGCCGGACGCCGGCAATTCCACCACCGCGCCCAGCAGCGGGTGATCGCCCGCGCCCAGCCCCAGCCCGGCGGCATCGACGGCGGCGCCGTCGTTCGACAACCAGAACCGCCGGCGCTCAAAGGCGTACGTGGGCAACTCCACGAGGTCGGCCGTTCCCAGCGCGCCGCGCCAATTCACCGGCATGCCGGTGACGAAGCCGCGCGCGACCGCGTCGGTCAGCGCCTCCGGTTCGGGGCGGTCACGGCGCAGCGCGGACACCGTGGTGACCGGCGCGTCGGCCAGCAGTTCCTCGATCGAGGCCGTCAGCCCGCTGGCCGGACCGACCTCGAAAAACCGTGTCGCGCCGGCGGAATGCGCGAAGCGGATGCTGTCGGCGAAGCGGACCGCCTCGCGGATGTGCCGCTTCCAGTAGGCGGGCGAGGCGAAGTCGTCCCCGGCCGGCCCGCCGGTCAGGTTCGACACGATCGGGATCGCCGGTTGCCCGACGGCGAGGCCGGACGCGACCGTCCCGAACTCCTCGAGCATGGGTTCCATCAACGACGAATGGACCGCGTGGGAGACCGCCACCCGGTGCACCCGCCGGCCCGACGCGGCCAACCGGTCCACCACGGCGGCCGCGGCGCCTTCGGCGCCCGAAACCACCACGGACTCCGGACCGTTGACCGCCGCGAGGCCGACCTGCTCGCTCAGCAGGGGGCGCACCTCCTCCTCGGTGGCCTGCACGGCGAACATCGCCCCGCCCGGCGGCAGGGCCTGCATGAACCGGCCGCGCGCGGCCACCAGCACCGCCGCGTTCTCCAGCGACAGCACGCCGGCGACGTGGGCCGCCGACAACTCGCCGACCGAATGACCCATCACGAAGTCGGGCCGCACGCCCCAGGATTCGAGCAACCGGAACAACGCCACTTCCACCGCGAACAGGGCGGGCTGAGCGAATTCGGTGGCGCTCAGCAGGTTTTCGTCATGCCCCCACATCACCTCGCGCAGCGGTCGCAGCAAGTGCCGGTCGAGCTCGGCCACCACGGTGTTGAAGGCCTCGGCGAACACCGGGTAGCCGGCGTGCAGCCCCATGCCCATGCCCAGCCATTGCGAGCCCTGCCCCGGGAAGACGAACACGGTCTTGCCCGCGGGGGTGGCGGTGCCGCGGATCCCCGAGCCCACGTCGCCACCGGCCAACTCGTCGAGCCCGGCCAGCAACTGGTCGCGGTCCGCGCCGACCACCACCGCGCGGTGCTCGAACGCCGACCGGCCCGCCAAAGTCCACCCGACGTCGGCGGCGCCGAGTTCGGGATGCGCCTTCAGGTGGGCGGCCAGCCGCGCGGCCTGCGCCGATAGCGCCGGCGCGGACTTGGCCGCGAGTACCCATGGCAGCACCGGCAATTCGGGCCGTTCGTCGACGCGCGGCCGCGCGGGCGGGGCCTCCACGATCACGTGCGCGTTGGTGCCGCTGATCCCGAACGACGACACCCCCGCGCGGCGCGGGCGACCGTCGGCCGGCCAGGCCCGCGCCTCGGTCAGCAGCCTCACCGATCCCGCCGACCAGTCCACGTGCGGGCTGGGCTGGTCCACGTGCAGGGTCGCCGGCAACACCTCGTGGCGCATCGCCTGCACCATCTTGACCACGCCGGCCACCCCCGCGGCGGCCTGCGTGTGACCCATGTTCGACTTGATCGATCCCAGCCACAGCGGCCGGTCCGGTGGACGGTGCTGCCCGTAGGTGGCCAGAAGTGCTTGTGCCTCAATGGGATCGCCCAACGTGGTCCCGGTTCCGTGGCCCTCCACCAGGTCCACGTCCGCCGCGGCCAGCCGGGCGTTGGACAGCGCCGCGCGGATCACCCGCTGCTGCGACGGCCCGTTGGGCGTCGCCAAGCCGTTCGAGGCGCCGTCCTGGTTCACCGCGGAACCGCGCAGGACCGCCAGCACCGGGTGCCCCAGCCGTCGCGCATCGGCCAACCGCTCCAACACCAAAACGCCGGCGCCCTCGGAGAATCCGGTCCCGTCGGCGGCGCCCGCGTACGCCTTGCAGCGGCCGTCGGCGGACAGCGCGCGCTGCCGGCTGAACTCCACGAACATCGCCGGCGTGGCCATCACGGTCGCGCCGCCGGCCAGCGCAAGGTCACATTCCCGCGAGCGCAGCGACTGCGCCGCCAAGTGCATGGCGACCAGCGACGACGAACATGCCGTATCCACCGATACCGCAGGGCCTTCCAGCCCCAGCACGTAGGCGACCCGGCCCGACGCCACGCTCAAGGTCGAGCCGCGCATCCCGTATCGCTCCAGGTCGCCCGGCACGCGGCCCTGGCCGCCGTAGGAACCGTGGAAGATCCCGGTGAAGACGCCTGTCGGCGATCCGCGCAACATCAGCGGGTCAATTCCGGCCCGCTCCAACGCTTCCCACGACACCTCCAGCAGCAGGCGCTGCTGGGGATCCATCGCCAGCGCCTCGCTGGGCGCGATGTTGAAGAACGCGGCGTCGAAATCGGCGACGTCCGAGAGGAATCCGCCGGCCCGGGCGTAGGACTTGCCGACCGCGTCGGGGTCGGAGTCGAACAGCGTCGCGAGCTCCCAACCGCGGTCCGAGGGGAACTCAGACACCACGTCACGGCCCTGAAAGGCCACCTGCCACAGGGCTTCCGGGGAATCGACCCCGCCGGGATACCGGCAGCCCATCCCCACGATCGCGATGGGCTCGGTGGTCCGGGCGAGAGACTGCAGGTTCTCCCGCTTGAGGCGCTCGTTTTCCTTCAGCGTCTTGCGGAGCGCGTCGACAAGCTGGTCCGGGCCGCCGTTCATCGAAGGCGGCCTTTTGCGTCACGCATCGTCGGAACCCAAAGCGGCGCCTTCACGCTACGCGCAGGTCCTTCCGGGGCTGGCCACAAGCGCATCAGTGCCAGCGCAGCAAAACGAGTTCGGAACAGAAGCCGGGACCCAGCGCCAGCATCAACCCCGGGCTGTCGGCGGGGGGCGGCTTGGCGATGGTGTCGCGCAGGACGTGCAGGACCGACGCCGACGAGAGGTTGCCGATCTCGCCGAGCGAGCGCCACGTCAGCTCCAGGGCCTCCGGCGGAAGACTCAAACTGGCGTTGATCGCCTCGATCACCTTGGGACCGCCGGGGTGGCTGACCCACGCGCCGATGTCCGTGGTGTCCAGGCCGTGCTCACCGAGGAGCCCGGTGACGTCGTCGTACAGGTACTGCTCGACGACGGCGGCGACGTCCTTCGACAGCACGAGCTCGAACCCGGTGGCGCCGACGTCGTAGCCCATGGTCCGCAGGGAATCGGGGTATAGGTGGCTGCGCGAATCGCGGATGCTGGGTCCGGCGGCGCCGACCTGTTCGGCGCGGCGGTCGCCGACGGCCACCACCGCCCCGGCGCCGTCGGCGAACAGGGCGCTGCCGACCAGGCCCGCCAGCGACGGCTGGTATCCCGGGTAGGTGAGCGAGCACAGCTCCACCGACACCAGGGCGGCGACGTCGTCCGGGGCGCCCCGCAGGTAGTCGTTCAGGCGGGCCACCCCGGCCGCCCCCGCCACGCAGCCCAGGCCGAACAACGGTACGCGGCGCACGTCGTCGCGCAGCCCGAGCCGCGCGGCGATCCGGGCATCCAGCGTCGGGGAGGCCAGACCGGTCACGGTCGTCGTGATCAGCACGTCCAGGTCCTCTGGCCGCAGACCCGCCTCGTCCAGCGCGCCCGAGAGGGCCTCACAGCCCAGGTCGACGGCTTTCTCGATGAAGATCCGGTTGGCCATCCCGAACTCGGTCAGCGTCGGGTACTGCTCCAGGGGCAGGACCAGGTGCCGGCTGTTGACCTTGGCGCTGGCGTGCAGCTGCCGGACGATGTCCTCGTAGCCCTCGAACTTGGGAACGCTGAGGAAGAATTCGGTGAGCTCATGCTGCGTGTAGCGATGCGGCGGCAACGCGCCGAAGACTCCGGCGATGACGCTCATGGGTCCCACCCTTTGGTTACGAAGATCCAGGGCGAGGGGTTCACCCGGATACTTAAAGTCGAAGTTTAGACCGCTCGCGGACGACGGGTACGGAGACCAATGTCACTCCAGCCGGGCCCTAAGGCCTCGACACGTGTCCAATAGGGCCGTGAGCTGCTCGGACACGCGGCTCGGCGCGGTGCCTCCCCGCTCGTCCCGCGACGACACCGAACCCTCGATGGTCAGCACTTCCCGGACCTGGGGCGTGAGCCCGGGACTGATGGCGGCGAGTTCGTCGTCGGTCAGCTCGTCGAGCCCGACGCCGCGCACCTCGGCCGCGCGCACGGCGGCCCCGGCGGCCTCGTGGGCCGACCGGAAGGGCACGCCCTGGCGGACCAGCCATTCGGCGATGTCGGTGGCCAGGGTGTAGCCGGCCGGGGCCAGCGCCGCCATCCGGTCGACGTTGAAGGTGAGGCTGGCGACCAGGCCGGCCATCGCCGGCAAGACCAGCTCCAGCTGGGCCGCCGAGTCGAACACCGGCTCCTTGTCTTCCTGCAGGTCGCGGTTGTAGGCCAGCGGCTGCGCCTTCAGGGTGGCCAGCAGTCCCGCGAGGTTGCCGATCAGCCGCCCACACTTGCCCCGGGCCAGCTCGGCGATGTCGGGGTTCTTCTTCTGCGGCATGATCGAGCTGCCGGTGGACCACGAGTCGTGCAGCGTCACGTAGCCGAACTCCGTCGAACTCCAGATGATGATGTCCTCGGCGAGCCGCGACAGGTCGACGGCGATCATGGCGAACACGAACGCGGCCTCGGCGGCGAAATCACGGGCTGCGGTCGCGTCGACCGAGTTCTCGGCGGAAGTCAAGAACCCCAGCTCGTGCGCGATCCGGTCGGGGTCCAGGCCGAGCGAGGACCCGGCCAGGGCCCCCGAGCCGTACGGGGACACCGCGGCGCGCTTGTCGAAGTCGAGGATGCGGTCGACGTCGCGGAGCAACGGATGGGCGTGCGCGAGCAGGTGGTGGGCGAGCAGGATCGGCTGGGCCGACTGCAGGTGTGTCTTGCCGGGCATGATCGCCGTCGGGTGGGCGGCGGCCTGGGCGGCCAGCGCCGCGACGACGTCGAGCGCGCCGTTGGCGACCCGGCGCACCGCATCGCGCAGCCACATCCGGAACAGGGTGGCGATCTGGTCGTTGCGGGACCGGCCGGCCCGCAGGCGGCCCCCCAGCTCGGGCCCCACCCGGTCGATCAGCCCGCGCTCCAGCGCGGCGTGCACGTCCTCGTCACTGGCCAGCGGGCCGAAGCTGCCGTCGGCGACGTCCTGCGCAAGGCTGTCCAGCCCGGCCAGCAGCCCGTCGCGCTGCTCTTCGGTGAGCAGCCCGGCCCGGAACAGGACCATGGTGTGCGCCCGCGAGGCGACGATGTCGTAGGGGGCCAGCACCCAGTCGAAGTGCGTTGACTTGCTCAGCGCGGCCAGCGCGTCGGAGGGCCCGTCGGCGAACCGCCCGCCCCACAGGGAACCTTCGCGCGTGCTCACTGTTCCTCCACGCTCACTGTTCCTCCGCGCTCACTGTTCCTCCGCGAGCACTGTTCCTCCGCGAGCACTGTTCCTCCGCGAGCAGACACAGAATCGCACGCAGATCGGCATGTCGATGCGATTCTGCGTCTGGTGGCCGGGCAGGGCCCGGCGAACACCGCTGGAGGAAGGTCACCGCTGGTCCCGGCGGGCGGCGATCTTCGAAGACAACCCGTGCACGTAGACGAAGCCCTTGGCCGCCGACTGGTCGAAGCTGTCGCCCTCGTCGTAGGTGGCCAGGTTGAAGTCGTAGAGCGACTCGGCGCTGCGCCGGCCGTTCACCGCGATGTGGCCGCCGTGCAGCACCATCCGGATCTCCCCCGAGACGTGCTCCTGGGTCTTGGCGACGAAACTCTCCAGCGCGGTCTTCAGCGGCGAGTACCACAGCCCGTCATACACCAGCTCGGCCCAGCGCTGGTCGGTCTGCCGCTTGAAGCGGGCCAGCTCGCGTTCGAGGGTGACGTGCTCGAGTTCCGCGTGCGCGGTGATCAGGACCATGGCGCCGGGCGCCTCGTAGATCTCGCGGCTCTTGATGCCCACCAGCCGGTCCTCGACGACGTCGAGGCGCCCGACGCCCTGGGCGCCGGCGCGGCGATTGAGCTCCTCGATGGCCTGCAGCATCGACACCTTCTTGCCGTCGATGGACACCGGCGCGCCGCCCTCGAACCCGACGACCACTTCGTCGGGCGTGCTCCAGTTCAGGGTCGGGTCCTCGGTGTAGGCGTAGATGTCCTTGGTGGGCGCGTTCCACAGGTGTTCCAGGAAGCCGGTCTCCACCGCGCGGCCCCACACGTTCTGGTCGATCGAGAACGGCGAGCGCTTGGTGACATTGATCGGGATGGCGTTCTCCTCGGCGAACGCGATCGCCTTCTCCCGGGTCCAGGCGTAGTCGCGGACCGGCGCCAGCACCTCCAGATCCGGTGCCAGCGAGGCGAATCCGACCTCGAAGCGGACCTGGTCGTTGCCCTTGCCGGTGCAGCCGTGCGCGACGATGCCGCCGCCGTGTTCGCGGGCGGCCGCCACCAGGTGCTTGACGATCAGCGGCCGGCTGATCGCCGACACCAGCGGGTAGCGGTCCATGTAGAGCGCGTTGTTGAGCACCGTCGGCAGGCAGTAGCCCTCGGCGAACTCGTCGCGGGCATCGACCACGACGGCCTCCACGGCGCCGCAGTCCAGGGCCCGCTGGCGGATGAGCTCCATGTCTTCGCCGCCCTGGCCGAGGTCGATCGCCACCGCCACCACCTCGCGGCCGGTCTCCTTGCCGATCCAGCTGATCGCCACCGAGGTGTCCAGACCGCCGGAATACGCCAGGATGACGCGTTCGGACATGAACCAATCTCCTTCTCTAGGTAAGACTTTCGAGCGTGCTGGCCAGCTCCGCGCCGGTCATCGGGTCGCGGGCGGCCACGAAGACGGTGTCGTCACCGGCGATGGTGCCGACGACGTACGGTAGCGCCGCGCGGTCAATGGCGCTGGCCAAATAGTTGGCCCCGCCGGGCGGGGTGCGCAGCACCGCGAGGTTCGCGCTGGAGTCGGCGGACACCAGTAACTCGCCGAGCAGCCGGGACAGCCGCGCGGTGCCGCCCGACACGCCGCGCACCGGGCTGCCGTCCTCGGGAACGATATAGACACCCACGCCGCCGTCGGCGCCGCGCAGCTTCACCGCACCCAACTCCTCGAGGTCGCGGGACAGCGTGGCCTGGGTGACCTCGATGCCCTCGTCGGCCAGCCGGGCCGCCAGCTCGCTTTGGCTGCTGATCGACGCCGAGGACAGGATCGCCACGATGCGGTCCTGGCGTCCGGCCCGGGTGGTTTCGGGGGTGGTCTTCGATCGCGTCATCAGCGCCGCTCCAGCAGCCACACCAGCAGCGCCTTCTGCGCGTGCAGCCGATTCTCGGCCTCGTCCCACACGGCGCTGGCCGGCCCGTCCATCACCTCATTGGTGATCTCGTGCCCGCGGTGGGCCGGAAGGCAATGCAGCACAATGGCTTCCGGGTCCGCCAGGCCCAGCAGCCGCGCGTTGACCTGAAACGGCCAGAACGGCTCGACCCGGTCGAGCCCGTCGTCCTCCTGGCCCATCGACGTCCAGGTGTCGGTCACCAGGACGTCGGCGCCCGCGGCGGCCGCGTCCGCGTCGGCGGTCACGGTGACCGAGGCGTCGGTAGTTTCGGCGCGCTCTGCGGCCGCCGCCACGTATGCGGGATCGGGGGCGAAGCCGCCCGGCGCGGCGACGGTGACGTGGATGCCGGCGGTCACCCCGCCGAGCATCAG
This sequence comes from Mycobacterium bohemicum DSM 44277, assembly GCF_001053185.1. GTDB lineage: Bacteria > Actinomycetota > Actinomycetes > Mycobacteriales > Mycobacteriaceae > Mycobacterium > Mycobacterium bohemicum. Next base: position 1,130,525 of record NZ_CSTD01000001.1, read on the forward strand.
CGAATGCGCCATGTTGTTGGCGCCGTCACCGAAATAGGCCAGCCGCAAGCCTTTTAGCGATCCCTTGCGCTCAGCGATAGTCTGCAGGTCGGCGAGCACCTGGCAGGGGTGGAACTCGTCGGAGAGCGCGTTGACCACCGGCACGGTCGCGGTCGAGGCCATGGCCTCGAGCCGGTCCTGCCCGAACGTGCGCCACACGATGGCCTCGACGTAGCGGGACAACACCTGCGCGGTGTCCTGCAGGGTTTCGTCGCGGCCCAGCTGGGTGCTGCGTCCGTCGACGACGACGGCGTGACCGCCGAGCTGGGCGATGCCCACTTCGAAGGAGAACCGGGTGCGGGTGGAGTTCTTGTCGAAGATGACCGCGACCCCGCGCGGGCCCTCCAGCGGCCGAGCGCTGAACGGGTCCTTCTTCAGTTCGGCGGCCAGTTGCAGCACCTCGGCCTGTTCGTCGGGCGACAGGTCGTCGTCGCGCAGAAAGTGCCGGATCATGCTGCTTCCCTGGCAATGTCGAGGATGCCGGGCAGGGCGGCGATGAACCCGTCAAGCTGGGCCTCGGTCACGATCAGCGGCGGCGCCAACCGGATCACATCGGGTGCCGCGGCGTTGATGAGGAATCCGCGCTCGCGAGCGGCCGTTTCGGCCTCCTTGGCCCGCGGCGCTGTCAGCGCGATGCCCCAGAGCAGGCCACGGCCGCGGACGTGGTCGATCAGCGGGTGGCCGAGCGCTTCGATGCCGTGGCGCACCGACTTGCCCACCACCTCGGCATGGCGCACGAGGTCTTCGGCCGCCAGGACCCGCAGCACCGCCAGCGCCGCCGCGGTACAGATCGGGTTCCCGCCGAAGGTGCTGCCGTGCAGGCCGGGTGTGAGCAGTTCGGCGGCCGGACCGACGGCCAGGCAGGCCCCGATGGGCAGGCCGCCGCCGAGCCCCTTCGCCAAAGTCACCACGTCGGGAGTGATGCCGTCGTGCTGGTGGGCGAAAAAGGCGCCGGTGCGGCCCATCCCGGTCTGTACCTCGTCGAGCACCAGCAGGGCGCCGTGCCGCGCGGTGATGTCGCGCGCGGCGGCCAAGTAGCCCTCGGGCGGCACGACCACGCCGCACTCCCCCATGATCGGTTCGAGGAACACCGCGGCGGTGTCATCTCCGACCGCGGCGGCCAGCGCGTCGACGTCGCCGTACGGCACGTGCGTGACGTCCCCGGGCAGCGGCTCGAACGGTGCTTGTTTGGCCGGCTGACCGGTCAGCGCGAGCGCTCCCATCGTGCGGCCGTGGAAAGCGCCCTGCGCGGCAACCAGTTTCGTTCGTCCGGTGAGCCGGGAGAGCTTGAACGCCGCTTCGTTGGCTTCGGCCCCGGAGTTGCAGAACAGGACCCGTGCCGGGGCGTCGGCCCCCAGCAGCGCGACCAGTTCTTCGGCCAGCGTGATACCGGGTTCGGTGGCATAGAGATTGGAGGTGTGGCCCAGCGTGGCCATCTGATGCGTGACGGCCTCGATGACCGCGGGATGACGATGGCCGAGAACGTTGACCGCGATGCCCCCGAGCAGGTCCAGATAGGTGTTGCCGTCCACGTCGGTGACCACGGCGCCCTCGCCGCTGGCGAGCGCGACCGGCGGGGTGCCGTAGTTGTTCATCATCACGGCCTCCCAGCGCTGCCGCATCTCCTCCGTGTGAGTCACGCCTTCACCACCTTGGTGCCGGTCCCGGCGTCGGTGAAAAGCTCAACCAGCACACAGTGTTTGACCCTTCCGTCGATGACGTGGGCGCTCGGCACGCCCCCGGTGACGGCCCGCAGACAGGCTTCCACCTTCGGAATCATCCCCGCCTCCAGCGTCGGCAGCAGTTGCGCCAAAGTGGCGGAGTCTATTTCGCTGACCAACGAGTCGCGGTCCGGCCAGCTGGTGTAGAGGCCTTCGACATCGGTGAGCATCAGCAGCTTCTCGGCGTGCAGCGCTTCGGCCAGCGCGGCTGCGGCGGTGTCGGCGTTGACGTTGTGCACCACGCCGTCGGCGTCCGGCGCCAGCGTCGACACCACCGGGATGCGCCGCGCCGCAATGAGGTCCAGCACCGCGTCCGTATTGACCTTGTCGACATCACCGACCAGACCGATGTCGGTGACCACCCCGTCGACGGTGACGCTGCGGCGCACGGCCGTGAACAGTTGCGCGTCCTCGCCGGTGATGCCGACGGCGTAGGGCCCGTGGGCGTTGATCAGGTTCACCAGTTCGCGGCCGACCTGCCCGAACAACACCATCCGCGCCACGTCGAGCACTTCGGGAGTGGTGACCCGGAAGCCGCCCTTGAAATCACCCTCGAGACCGAGCCGGCGCAGCATTGCGGTGATCTGCGGTCCGCCGCCGTGCACGACGACCGGGTGGATGCCGCAGTTACGCAGGAACGCCATGTCGGCCGCGAAGGCTTGGCGCAGCACGTCGTCGGTCATGGCGTTGCCGCCGTACTTGATGACGACGATCTTGCCGTGCAGTTGCTTCAGCCAGGGCAAGGCCTCGGCCAGGATCTCGGCCTTGACCCCGGTGGCCAGTGCTTCGGTATCGATGGTCATGAACTGTAGGCCGAGTTCTCTTCGACGTAACCGTGGGACAGGTCGGTGGTGCGGATCGCGGCGCGGCACTGGCCGACGCGCAGGTCGACGGTGATGTCGATGTCGGCGGCCGACAGGTCCACCTCGCGGGCGCCCGGGGTGCCGACCCCGTCGACGCAAACCGGGGATCCGTTGAACGACACCGTAATTCGATCAGGATCGAGGCTGACCGGCGCCATGCCGACCGCGGCAAGCACGCGGCCCCAGTTCGGGTCGGACCCGAACACCGCCGTCTTGACCAGGCTGTCACGAGCGATCACCCGCGCCGCGGTCACCGCGTCCTCTTCGGAGGCCGCACCCGTCACGGTCACGGTGACCCGCTTGGTCACCCCTTCGGCGTCGGCCTGCAGCTGGGCGCACAGGTCGTCGCAGACACCCAGCACCGCCTCGTCGAGTGCATCCTGCGGCGGCGCGATCCCGCTGGCCCCCGACGCCAGCAACAGGACGGTGTCGTTGGTCGAGCAGCAGCCGTCGACGTCGAGCCGGTCGAAGGTGCGGGCGGTGGCGTGGCGCAGCGCCCGGTCGAGCGCCGCGGGCTCGACCACGGCGTCGGTGGTGAGCACGCATAGCATCGTGGCCAGGGACGGCGCCAGCATACCGGCCCCTTTGGCCATGCCGCCGACGGTCCAGTTGTCCGGATGGTGCAGCGCAACCTGTTTGGGGACGGTGTCGGTGGTCATGATGGCCTGCGCGGCTTCGTCGCCGCCCCCCAGGCCGCCCGCCATCTGCCGGACGATCTCCACGACGCCGGCGAGCACCTTGTCCATCGGCAGCCGGTCACCGATCAACCCGGTGGAGCAGACCGCGACTTCGATCGGTCCGGTCTCGGTGCCCCAGTCCGACAGCGCGGCGGCGACGGCCTCGGCGGTGGCGTGGGTGTCCTGGAATCCGCCGGGTCCGGTACAGGCGTTGGCACCCCCGGAATTGAGGATCACCGCCCGCAGCTGCCCGGTGGTCAGCACCTGCTGGGTCCACAGCACCGGCGCGGCTTTGACTTTGTTGCGGGTGAACACCCCGGCGGCGGCGTGGTCCGGCCCTTCGTTGAGCACGAGGGCGAGGTCGCGCTTGCCGGACGCCTTGATGCCGGCCGCGATGCCGGCGGCCCGGAACCCGGCGGGGGCGGTGACGCCCTGCTCGCGCAACAATCGTGCCGTGGTGCGAGTCACGGGGCGACCCCCACCACTGAAAGGCCTTCCGTCTCGGGCCAATCCAGGGCGATGTTCATCGACTGCACTGCGGCGCCACCCGTGCCCTTGACCAGGTTGTCGATCGCCGCGATCGCCACGAACGTCTCGGCCGCCTCGTCCACCGCGACCGCGATATGCGCCGCGTTACTGCCGATCACGGCTCCGGTCCGGGGCAGCTGACCCTCGGGCATCAGATAGACGAACGGCTCTGCGTCATAAGCCTTTTCATAGGCGGCCTGCAGCTGCGACAGCGGCGAGCGGGTACGCGCGGTGCACGTGGCGAGGATGCCGCGCGACGTCGGTATGAGCACCGGGGTGAACGACACCGTCACGCCACGGTCCGTCACCGCCCCCAGGCCTTGGGCGATCTCGGGGGTGTGCCGGTGCGCGCCAGCGATGTTGTAGGCCCGAGCCGATCCGATGACCTCCGAGCCGAGCAGATCCGTCTTGGCCGCGCGACCGGCCCCGGACGTGCCGCTGACGGCCACCACCGTGACGGCGGCCTCGATCAGGTCCTCGGCGAGTGCAGGCCACAACGCCAGCAGCGCAGCGGTGGGGTAACAGCCGGGAACCGCGATGCGCCGCGCGCCACGCAATCGCTCCCGCCCACCGGGCAGTTCCGGAAGGCCATAGGGCCAGCTTCCGGCGTGCGGGGATTCGTAGAACCGCTCCCAGGCCTTGGCGTCGGCGAGCCGGAAGTCGGCGCCGCAGTCGATGACCAGGGTGTCGTGGCCGAGCCGTTCGGCCAGCGCCGCCGAATGTCCGTGCGGCAATGCCAGGAAGACCACGTCATGGCCGGCCAGGACGGCCGGGTCAGTGGGCTCGACCAACCGCTGCCCCAACGGCGTCAGGTGGGGGTGGTGCTCGCCCAGCCTGGTGCCGGCACTGGCTGCGGCGGTCACGGCGCCGATCGACATGCGGCCGTCGGCGTAGGCGGGATGCCCCAGCAGCAACCGCAGAATCTCACCGCCCGCGTAGCCGCTGGCCCCGGCAACCGCCACCTTCAATACGTCGGCCATTCCGCCGATTCTGCATGATTATGCAGTGGTTTGCAAATCCATTCTCTGTCGCTAAAGGCAGCGCCCCGGAGAGCTGTGTCGGTTGTGGGCCCGACACTCTCCGGGGCGCTGAGCGGGTGATGCCTCCTAGGCCGCTACGCCGATGCCCAGGCTGGCATTCAGTGCGGCCTGCAGGGACAGGCCCAGGTCGGTCAGGGCGGTCTCCACGGAGGCCGTCAGAGAACCGCCGGTCTGGAGCAGCCCGGCGGCGGCGTCCTCGACTCCCACCGCGATGGACTCGCCGGTCTGGAAGAGACTCGGGAACGCGACGCCGACGCTGGCTTCAAGACCGGTGCCGAGCGCGTCGGCCACGGCTGCGGTGGTGTCCACCCAGATGTTCGTCAGGGTGCCGCCGGTCTGCGCCAGGCCCATCAACGCGCCACCGAGGCTGCCGCCCAGCGTCTCGCCGGCGCGAACCAGGCCAGCGAGGCCGCCGGTGAGACCGCCTGTCAGCGTCCCGCCGGCCTGGAGCAGGCCGTTGAGAGCGCCACCGAGGCTCGCCGACAGTGCCGCGTTGATCGTCAGTCCCAGGTTGGGCAGCGACAAGTTCGGCAACGCGGCAAAGAAGCTGGCGGCCAGGTTCTCGCCGGTCTGGATCGCAGCATTCAGGCCGGCCCCGATGTTGCCAGCCAGGTTGCCGAGCCCCGTGGCGAAGTTCGCCGCCAGCGTCTCACCCGTCTGAATGAACCCGTTGAAGTTGGCGCCCAGGTTCAGGCTGCCGCTCAGCATCGCGTTCAGCGACGCCCCCAACCCGTTCAGCGAGGCGCTAAGCGAGCCACTGAGCCCATTCAGTGCGGCGCTGAGTTCCACACCCAGGTTGCCGAAGTCCGGCAGCGTCGGGAGTGTGAACGGTGGGAGCGCCGGCAGCGTGAACGGCGGCAAGCCCGGCAGGGCCAGGTTACCGGTCAACACCGCATTGATGGCCGCGTTGATGTCGGCACCCAGATTGGGCAGGCCCGGCAGCGGCGGGAACGTCAACGGCGGCAACGTGAACGGCGGCAAGCCGGGCAGGGCCAGGTTACCGGTCAGCACCGCGTTGATGGCCGCGTTGATGTCGGCACCCAGATTCGGCAGACCCGGCAGCGGCGGGAACGTCAACGGCGGCAGGGTGAACGGCGGCAGACCGGGCAGCGCCAGGTTACCCGTCAGCACCGCGTTGATGGCCGCGTTGATGTCGGCACCGATGTTGGGCAGCGGAGGCAGGCCCGGCAAGGTCAACGGCGGCAGGGTGAACGGCGGCAGACCCGGCAGCGCCAGGTTACCCGTCAACACCGCATTGATCGCCGCATTGATGTCCGCACCCAGATTCGGCAGACCCGGCAACGACGGGAACGTCAACGGCGGCAGGGTGAACGGCGGCAGACCCGGCAACGCCAGGTTACCCGTCAACACCGCATTGATCGCCGCATTGATGTCGGCACCCAAATTCGGCAGACCCGGCAACGACGGGAACGTCAACGGCGGCAACGTGAACGGCGGCAGACCCGGCAACGCCAGGTTACCCGTCAACACCGCATTGATCGCCGCATTGATGTCGGCACCCAAATTCGGCAGACCCGGCAACGACGGGAACGTCAACGGCGGCAACGTGAACGGCGGCAGACCCGGCAACGCCAGGTTACCCGTCAACACCGCATTGATCGCCGCATTGATGTCCGCACCCAGGTTGCCTGCCAGCGTCGCTCCCGTTTGCGCTAGGCCACTCAAGCTGCCACCGACGCCTGCGTTCAAAGCCGCGCTGATGTTGGCCGCGAAGTCCGCGCTCAAAAGCGCCGAAAGGGCGGCGTTAGCCTGCGCGACCATCTGGGCGCCCATAGCCGACAGGAACGCACCGCTGCTTTCCAGGGCGAGCCCGGCCTGCACGATGGCGTTACCGGTCTGAACCATCCCGTTGCCGATACCCGACAGGATGAAACCGCCTGTCTGGGCGGCGATCCCGCCGAGACCGTCACCGAGGAGGGTCTCCAGGGTAGCACCGAGCCCCGCGCCCAGGCTCGTGCTCAATCCACCCGACAGCGACCCGCCGAGCGAGGCGCCAAACCCGGCGAGCGCACCGCCGAAGTCCGCTGCGAGGGAACCACCACCCGACAGCAGCGCCGCGCTATTCGCGACCTCGGCCGACACATAGGCGGCCGCCCCGCCCCCCACAGCGTTGACGAACGAGTTATGGAACGCCGCGACTTCCGCGTTGAGCGCCTGGAATTCCTCGCCGAACGAACCGAAGAGCGCTGCGATCGCCGACGACACCTCGTCGCCGGCTGCAGGAACCAACCCCGTAGTAGGACCCGCGACCGCCCGAGCGACCTCATCGAGCGCTGAGCGGATGCTTGTCAGATCCTGTGCTGCTGCCTCGACTACATCCGGAACCGCAAATACGAAAGACATGTTCATCTCCCCACGACAAATGAACTGCGAAGCCCGACGAGTCCAGGCAAAAGTCAGCCTAATTACGGCCTTGCGTACGTTGCCCGAAAACCATTGTTTTCAAGAGCAACTGATTACGGGCCGGCGCCCCCGGGCGAAGTTGGTCGCCTAGCCGGGGAATCGGCGTGTTGGCCTTCGCTCCCGAAAATACCGCTTCGCTGCAGTTTTCGCAGGCAAATTGGCAGAAATTTCTGCACGAGCGTCCAATTCCCGTCCCTGATAGGTGATCTCGGCCCGCTCGCTGACCCGCGCGAAACCTGGCGGGGGCGGCGTGTCACGAACCCTGCTGGCGCTCACAGTCGTCGGTCGAGAGCCCCGGCACCGACAGGCGGCTAGAAGCTCAGTATGGGCAGTGATATCAACGGCGGGGGGGGCGCCGGGGGGCCAATCGCCTGCGCGAGCTGTTGCGGCGCGTAGTTGATTAGGAAGGGTAGGAGCCCGGTGAAGGGTGTACTTCCGACGCCCAGGTCAACGATGAGTGGCGGCAGGACGGCGCTATTCAGAAGCGTGACCGTTACCGTCACCGGGTAGTAACCGGGAGGGTGAAGCAATCCGTCCAGCGGGAAGTTACCGACCACACTGACGTTGGCGATTTGCCCGACCGCAGGCCCCGTCAGGCTGGACAGGTTCAGCGCATACGGGTACGTCGCCTGGCCATTGAGGAATGCGTTGGTGATCACGGCCGGTGCGTCGAAGAGGGCGGCAAACGCGCCGGCCCCGTTCCCGGCCTGCATCGCGGCCGTGAACGCTGACGCGCTGGCGCCGGCCGCCTCCAACGCGGCAACCGGCGGGCCCAACACGCTGGCTCCGAACACCAGCGGCAAACCGACGGCGTTTTCGACGGTCGCACTCAGGGGTGATACGGACAGGTCCAAAGACGAAGTAACGCTCGTATTGGTCAGCGTCGCAATGACATTGGCGAAGTTGTGGCCCATGTCGCCGGGGATGGCGGAGATGGGCTGCAGATTCCCCGTTTGGAACGCCGTGGCGATGATCTGGCCGTAACCGATCTGATTTGCGATGACCTGCCGCAGGAACGGGAAGGGGTCGGCCAGCCAGGATGCGCCGAGGTTTTGCAGGTTGGCCCAGGTATCGGCGAAGAGCTCTTGATACGGCCCCCAGAGGCCGGAGTAGTAGGGGCCGGCGCCGGTTTGTATTTGTATCAGCCCGGGCAGCAGGGAGTTCGCGACGCCGGTCAGCGAATTTTCGAGCCCCGTCACGAGACTGGGGAAACCTGGAATCCCGCCCGACAGAAGCGAATTGAGGCCGCTGCCGAGGGTGCTCCCCAGTGAACCAAGGCCTCCGAGACCACTGAGTAGACCACCGCTTCCCGTCAAACCACCCAGCAGCCCACCGCTTCCCGTCAAGCCACCAAGGAGCCCACCGCTGGTGCCGCCGCCCAGTAGTCCGCCCAGGAGGTCGGTCGAAGCGGCGGCCACCGAGCTGCCGCCGGACAACGCCTGCGCCGGTGCGCTTACAGCGTTAGCCAGGGCCTGCTCAGCGTTGGCGACCTCCGTGCTGAGGTATGCGGCCGCGCCCGCGTTGATCGACTTGACGAACTCGGCGTGAAAAGCCTGAGCCTGAGCAGTGAATGCCTGGAATTCCTGGCCGACGCTTCCGAACATCGCAGCGATCGCGGCGGAGACCTCGTCAGCCGCGGCAGGCACCACTCCGGTCGTAGGACCCGCGACGGCCGCCGCGACATCCGCCAACGACGCGCGTATGCCGGCTAAATCTTGCGCGGCAACCTCAACCAGATCGGGAACAGCAACGACAAAGGACATAGCCCCCATCCCCCTCAATCACTTGCGGCGAACATCCCCGGTGAGTGTCAAGTAAACATGAGGCTAATAGGCAATCGTTTTGGCGCGCAGGAGAACCACCGGATTGCGGCACAGAAAACGAAAAATCCGGCATTAAAGCGAAACGCCTGTTGCAGAGCCCGTGCTTGTCAGCCGACTACGCCATGAGCGCCTTCGGCGCATACGTCAAGACCGAGGGCAGCTCGACCCCTCACTGTGACGTTACGGAAGACTGGCACACCCGGTGCCGTCACAGTCAGCGTCCGGGGCTGGGACAGGCTAGAGACCGTTAAAGGGATGTCTGCCGTGACCGAAACTTCCGGCGGTGACGGGGTTGCACGCAAGCGTCTTGAACAAGCGGTTGGCGATAGTGTCCGACGCGACGACGAGAGGGGTGCGTCAAGGCGGTAAGCGGGTCGCCGGTGGGCAGAGTTCCGGAAATCGTTGTGCTGGTGACTATTACGGCACTGTCGATGTTGACTGCCGCATCAAACGCGTCGAACGCCGGAGTTCTGGCAGCCGGATGCCCAGTACGAGTGACGTACTGACGGACTCACGTGACGTCAGCGTGAGGGACCCACGGGAAGAGCGAGTTCTTGCGGGCCCCAACCGAGCTGTCCGGTGATGTTCAGGACTGAGAGCGGGTTGGCGGTCAGGAAATCCGTGCCACTGCCGCAACGGAAAGCGCGGGCCGATAAAAGGGCTCAGGTACGCGCCTTATCGACGCACACCGTCGGCGAATTACATGCCGGGCGTGATCGCCGACGCCAGCTGCTCGGGCGCGTACACCAGCAGGGCGGTGGCGAGGCCGCTGAGCGGCGTACCGCCGACCGGCGAGGTAACGGTCCCGATCGCGGTGTTCACCGATGCTGTGTAGCCGGTTTGCGGGACGAGAATTCCGTTCAGCGGAAGGTTCACAGTAGCGGGTAAGCCGCTGATGTCGAATTGTATGGGCATCGTCGACTGGCCATTGAGAAAAGCATCGCCGACATAGGCCGGACCGTCGACCAGTGTGCTGATTGCACCAAGTGAATTCCCGGTCTGCAGCTGGCCGATTAATTGCGATGCACCGGCGGATGCTGCATCCAGTGCATTGATCGGCGCCCCGATGGCGTCCAGGCCGAGCGCCACCGGCAGCCCAGCCGTCAGGTTGACGGAGAGGGTGGCGGACGGCGGAAAGATCCTGACTGAAAGTAACGCCTGCGCGACGAGCGACGTGTCGGTCACCGTCTGGATCACGTTGGTGGCGTTTTGCGCGACCTGGGACGCGATCGAGCCGGAAGGCAGCAGGTTGGTGAGGTTCTGGGCCCGCATACCCGGAATGGTCAGGAGCGGGAGCAGGTCCTCCACAGTGCCAGTTGGGGTGATCGTCGCGGTGACCCCGGGCGGCGTGGTGACACTTCCGGTGGTGGCGACATTGACACCGGTGACAAAGAGATTCAGGAATCCCCCGGTGACGTCGGCCAGCGCCCCGCCGATATTGCCGGTCAGCAGCTCCTGGAATGCCGACTGGAAGGCCGCCGGCAACGCCTGCAGCCCGGTCACGAAGGATTGGCCGGCACCTTGGAGCGCCGTGGCCCACATGTTGGCGAAAGTCATCTGGTTATTGATGAACTGCTGGATGTACGGCGCCGGGTTGAACGCCAAAAGCGCCTGGAATGCCGCCTGAACGTTAGCCGGCAAATTGGCTAATACCGTGGGAAAGTTTTGGAGCAGATATTGGAGGTCGCCGGCGATCGTGTTCGCGTAACCAGTCGCATTCGTAATGAGCTGGTGCAGCAGTGGCGCCGGATTTGCCGATATGGCCCCACCGAGAGTTTCGAGGTTGGCGACGGTGTTGTCGAAGAGTGTTTGATAGGGGCCGGTGACACCGCCGGTGCTCGCGCCGGCGGGCAACAGGCTGGGCGCCAACGCATTTCCATAGGACTGGAGGGTTGTCGGCAGAGCGGCGATGTCCCTGGACAGGGTTTGCAGGCCGGCCCCGATCGAGCCGGAAAGCAGTGACAAACCGTTGCCGCTCTGCAGCGCGGCCACGACGCCGTTGATGTTCGAGACCAAAGATCCGCCGCCAAGACCGCCCAGCATCGACCCCACCGGCGCCACGCCGCCCAGCATCGACCCCACCGGCGCCACGCCGCCAAGACCGCCGAGCAGCGAGCCCACCCCCCCGCCCCCTAGACCGCCGAGGATCGGGAGGACAGCCGCCGGTGTCACAGCACCGACAGTCGAGGCCGCAGCCGCGACGGCGCTGCTCGCGCCTGCGGCCGCGCCCATCAGCCCGTGAACCGGCGCGTCGAGCGCGTTCATCAACGCCTGTTCGGCGTTGGCGACCTCGGTGTTGACGTAGGCGCCGACACTGGCATTCAGCAGGTTGACGAAGTCCGCGTGGAACGCCTGGGTCTGGGCGCTGAGTACCTGGTATTCCTGGCCGAACGAGTTGAATACGGCCGCCACCCCTGCGGACACTTGATCCTCGGCCGCGGCAGCCACGGCCGTGGTGGGTTCCGCGACCGTGGCACTCGCATCTTCGAGCGATGAGTGGATATTGGCCAGGTTCTGGGCGGCGGTCTGCACCTTTCCGGGCTCAACCTGAAAAGACATATCCACCTCCCATCGACCCAGCCGCGACGGTTACTGCATTAACACCCAGGAAAACAAAGCTTAATAGCCTCCGACCTGCTCCCGAGCAGGAAAATGAAAATTCTGGTTGTCGGCGTGACCGGGCGACGGGCAAACTGCAGCATCGCAACACAATCACCGCAGTCCAGGGGCCTAACGGCGGGCGAGCGGCCGCACACCGGCCCCGAAGCGGTATCCCGGTCCGACCGCAATTACGCGCTGAGCGTAATCACCGGCGTCAACGCCGACCGATGCTCAGCAAGCCGGCTCCCCGTCGGCCGTCCGGCGGGAAATGGAAACGAGCCATTGAGGTTGGTGAAGAGGTGCCAAGAACGCGCCGCCGACCTCGAGGAGCCCGCCGGTGAGATCGCCGCCCATCATCGTCTGATCCCGGTCTGGAATGGTTGGTTGGTCGGTTCGCGACCTCCGCGGGCAAGCTCTGGGTGGCGCAAGAAATGCTTAAGCGCGCAATTCCGCGCCGACGGCCTCGGCCGCGCGGCGCACCGCGGCATCGCGGGCGGTGCTGGCGTCGTCTTCGGTCAGCGTGCGATCGGGCGCACGGAACCGCAGCGCGAAGGTCTTGACCCGCGCCAGCGCATCGAGGTCGCCGGCGAGCGCGATGGCCCGCTCGGCGGCGTTGACCGCGTGGGCCAACGCGTCCGGCGACAAGTCGACACGGTCCGCCGGAATCAGCCCCAACGACGAGTGAGGGTCGGGACGCCGGCTTACACCGACGGCCCGACCCTCAATGACTGACTGGTGCGGCTAGTCGGCGATGTCCGCCGCCAACTGGGCGGGGAAACTCAGCAGCCCCGGAATGAGGCCACCGATCGGGGTCCCACCCGAGAGTTCGAGCTGCAACATCGTCCCGTCCAAATTGACCAGCACCTCGGGGGTGCTGAGCGGAGTGAGAAGCCCGCCGAGCGGCAGGTAGGTGGTCGACGGCAGGGTAAGCCCGAACAGGGAGACCGTTGCCGTGGGCAGCGCTACGACGGTGGTGCCGTTGAGGAAGGCGTTGGCCACGACAGCCGGGGCATCCAGGAGCGTGGCGGCGGCCGCCGACGCGTTCCCCGCTTGCAGCGCGCTGACCAGCGCCACCCCGGTGGAGTTGAGCGCGCTCAAGGCGTTCGCCGGCGCACCGATCCCATCCAAGAGGAGCTGCAGCGGGATCCCGAAATTCAGATTGGCGACATCGCTGATGAAAAGCGTCGTCCCCAGATTGGTGAAGGCGTTGATCAGATTGGTCGCGTGCTGCGCGATCTGCGCGGGGATAGTGCCGGCAGGCAACAGGTTGGTGAAGCCCTGCGCCATCTGTCCGGGGATTGCCAGGATGGGCAACAGGTCCCCCAACGGACCGATCGGCACGATATCGATGAGAACCGACGATCCCGCCGGCCCTACCTGAACGCCATTGAAGCCAGGAAGGAAGGCATTGACCAACGCATCATTGAGCACCGAATAGGCCGCAGAGGGGTTGCCCGCCAGTAGATCCTGGAAGGCCGTCAGGAAGGCCGGCGGCAAGGTTTGCACCCCGGTAACGAAGTCCTGTGCGGCACTCTGCAAGGACGTCGCGATCGTCTGCGCGTAGCCGATCTGGTTGTTGACGAACTGCTGCAGCAAGGCGCCCGGGTTGAAGGTCGCCAGCCCCTGGATGCCGGTTTGGATCGTCGCCGGCAGATTGGCCAACTCGGCGGGCAGGTTCTGAATGCCGGTCGCGATCGACGAGGCGATCGTCTGCCCATAGCCAATCTGGTTAGTGGCGAGTTGGTGCAGGAACGGGAACGGGTTGCTCACCACGGTGTTCCCGATGGCCTGCAGGTTGGTGACGGTGTTCGAAACCAGCGCCTGATACGGCGCGGCGACGGTGGCGCCGAACGAGCTGATGCCGCTCATCGCCGCGGCCGCCCCGCCCGTCTGCACCGCCCCGAGTCCGATGGGCGAGCCGGCGATCGCGTTCGAAATGGCTTGCGCGCCAGTCTGAATCTGTCCACCGACGAACCCGCCGAGGCCACCGTTGCCCAACGCGGCCACCGCGCCGTTGAGCTCCGCGCCGACGTTGCCGGCCGCCTGGCCGACGCTGCCGAGGACGCCCCCATCCAGGGCACCGCCCAGCATGGTCTGCGCCGCGTTGGCGGTCTCGGCGCTGGCGTAGGCACCCGCGCCCGCATTCATCAAGGAGACGAACTGCTGGTGGAACGACTGAGCTTGGGCGCTAACGGCCTGGAACTGCTGGCCGAAGTTGCCGAACATCGATGCGATCGCGACCGATACCTCGTCCTGCGCCGCCGTCGCGATCCCAGTAGTGGGACCGGCCGCGTTTGCCGCGGCCTCGGCCAGCGACGAACGAATACCCGCCAGGTTCGTGGCCGCGCTCTCGACCAGCTCCGGCGTAGCGATCACAAATGACATGTCCACCCTCTCGTAGGGCCACCGGCGGTGACCGGCGGTCATTCAATTCGGCACAGTCGAATAAGGGCCTCGCGCACGAACGTGCGCGAGGCCCCCCCTCGACTCTCACTACTGCCGGTTACCGACCGGAAACTGACCCCGCGGTAACCAAGACAGACGTGAGTTTAATAAGCGGAGTGCTTTTGTCAATATGACAATGAGCGTTTCACAGGATTCATTACGGTTGGAACGGCTTTAGGCGTGGCCGGACCAAACTCGCGGTTCAAGGCCTCAGCGTGGAGTTCGCACCGGCCTTGCGCCCCTCGCTCAAAAGCGGTTGAGCGACGAGCGCCGGCCAATACCGGCGTCCTTCCCCTCAATAGCCGCGCCTAGCGGTCCGTCTGCGATTTGATCTGACGGAGAGTGTCGCTGCGCCTGCGTTGGACTTTGGCGACAATGTCGTCGGCGGTGGCTTTCCACACGAAGGCCCAGGCGTCGCGGTTCCGATGCTCGCGTCCAGTGGTCATCGCCGGGGTGAGTTCGTTCGGCCGGGCATGAGGCGTGCTGGGGTACTCAAGAGCGCAGTCGAATGCGCGTAGGCACATCTTGGTGAGGTCGGCCCGCGTGATCTTCTGCGACTGAATCCATATGACGCAGGCGGCCCGAACGAACGCCAACCAGGCCTCGACCGCGATCTCGGTGACATCACGCGCACGTCCCTCCGCGACGAGTTTGTCGATCAGCCGTTGTCCGACGACGTTGAGCTCTTCGGTGATGATCGCCTGGATCGCCGGGTCATCCGAGAGCGCGCCGCGGTTGATCGCGATGGCTTCGAAGGGATGATCGGCAAAATATTGGATGTAGGCCTTGAGTCCGCTGTCAAGCTGTGCTGCCAGCGGTAGCTGCGGATCAGGGTGGGCGCGTGCCAGGGTGCGTTTACTCGCGCGCGTGAATATCGCGACGTATAAGTCGCGCTTGCTCGCAAAGTGGTGATAGAGCAACGATCTCGACACCCCCGCGACCGCGGCGATTTCCTCCATCCAGACATCTTCATACGGCTTTTTAGCGAACATCGCGGCAGCCGTGTCGAGCAGTTGTTCGCGTCGCTGCTGGGGCTCCAGCCGCCGGCGTGTCATACGACGCTCTCCGCCAGATCGAATCGCAGACGGACCACTAGGAGGCGATGTCGTGTGCCAGCTGAGGTCCGAAGCTCAGCAGGCCGGGGATGATCCCGCCGATACCGGTGCCATACGGCGGCTGGAACGGGAATCCGCCAAGAACCAGCTGCGACATGTCCACCCTCTCCTCGGGCCACCACATGATGACCGATGGTCACTCAATTCGACACAAGGTCGGATAAGACCCCGCGCACGAACGTGCCCGAGGCCCTCCCGACGCCCACTGCAGGTGGTTACCGGGCGGTAAACTTACTGGTCGGTAACCAAGACAGACGTGAGTCTAATAAGCGGTGCGCTTTTGTCAATATGACAATTAGGGTTTTCACTTCACACCGGCAATGCCCCGACCAAGGGGCATCACTACATGGCCGTATTCGCACCAATTCCTCACCAACCAACCGGGGTAGGTCCAGGCGCGATGGGATTCCAAACCGCCGCGGTAGCCGGCGAAGACCATCGGTCAAACGGCGTAGAAACCCCCGCGGGGGGCGTAGATCGTGTCGCGGAGGCTGGGCGTTAAGCGCGCAGCTCCGCCCCGACGTCCTCGGCGGCGCGTCGCACCGCGGCATCGCGGGCCGCGCTCGCGTCGTCCTCGGTCAGCGTGCGGTCGGGCGCACGGAAGCGCAGGGCGAACGTCAGCGACTTGCGGTCCGCACCGATCTGCGGGCCGGTGAACACGTCGAACAACTGCAGGTCTTCGAGCAGTTCACCCGCGCCCTCCCGCACGGCGTCGGCCACCGCCTGGGCGGGCACGTGCGCGGCCACCACGAGGCTGACGTCCTGGAAGACGGCCGGAAACGGCGACACCCTGGGCGCCGGCAGGGCGTCGGCGATCGGGATCGCATCGAGGTTCAGCTCCATCGCGCAGGTCCCCCTCGGCAGGCCCGAACGCTCGATGACGGCCGGATGCAGCTGGCCGGCGTGACCGACGCAGGTCTGTCCCACCAGCACCTCGGCGCACCGGCCCGGATGCCAGGGCAGCTGTTGGGCCGCGCGCAGACGAACGTCAATCCCGCTGGCGCGCGCCACGATTCGCACCGCCTCGAACGCGTCGGCGGCGTCGGCCCGACGGCCGGGACCCCAGGGGCCCCGGGGTTCGCGCAGTCCGGTCAGCACCGCGGCGACGTGCTGCGGTTGCCGCGGCAGGGACGCGTCCAGCGTCGCGATCTCAGTCTCGGTCGGCCGGCGGTGGACCGGAATGAGTTCGACAGCGCGGGTCTGCTCGGTGGGCTGAACCACCTGCGCCAGCGCGAACAGCGCGACGTCGACGAGCCCTCGGGAAACGTTGCGGCCCAACGCTTCCAGCAGTGCCGGCAGCAGCGTGGTCGCCAGCGCCGGACGGTCGGCTTCCAGCGGGTTGAGCACGTGCGTCGCCGCGCGCCGCGGGTCGTCGGCCGGCAGGCCCCAGAGGTCGAAGACGCCGGCCGGTAGGAACGGCGTCGGCAGGATCTCGACGTACCCGGACTGCGCCAGCGACTCGCCGATGGCGCGCCGACGCTTTTGCAGCGCCGTGAGTCCGCGGCCCGCGGGGGCCGCCGGCAACACCGACGGGATGGCCTCCAGCCCCTCCAGCCGCATGACCTCTTCGACGAGGTCCGCGGGCTGCAGCAGATCGGGCCGCCAGCTCGGGGGTGTCACGGTCAGGGTGTTGTTGCCCTCGTCCGCCACCGCCGCGCCGATCTGCGTGAGACGTCGGGCGGTCGTGCCCGGGGGGTAAGCGAGCCCGGCGAACCGGTCGGGCAGGTCGGCGGCGATCCGGATCGGCGGGAGGGACCAGTCGTCGCGTGGCGGCTCGCCGCGCCAGTCCGTCAGCGTCGGCGAGACCTCTCCCCCGGCGATCTCGGCGAGCAGCCCGGCACAGCGGTCCAGCGCGGCGACTGAAATGGCCGGGTCCACCGCGCGCTCGTAGCGGCGGGCGGCCTCGCTGGGCAGGTGCAGCCTCCGCTGGGTGCGCGACACCCCGGCGGGGTGCCACACCGCGGCCTCCAGCAGTACGTCGGTGGAATCATCGCGCACCTCAGTGGTGGCCGCGCCCATCACGCCGCCGATCGCGGCGGTCCCCGTGTCGTCGACGATGAGCACGTCGGCCGGATCGAGCCGACGCTCGATGTCGTCCAAGGTGACGACGGTTTCGCCGGGCCGCGCGAACCGCACGCGGAGGCCCCCGGTGATGCGGTTGCGGTCGTGCGCATGCATGGGGTGGCCGAGCTCGAGCATCACGTAGTTAGTGACGTCCACCGCCGGCGACGTCGCGCGGATGCCGGCCAGCAACAGCCGGCGCTGCAGCCACCACGGCGACACGGCGCCCGGGTCGATCCCGGTGACCGGCCGCAGCGCGAAGCGGCGCACGCCCGTCTCCGCGTCCACAGTCAGGGGCCAGGCCTCCCCCTCGACCGGCAACGGCTTGACGTCCGCCGGGTCGACGAAGTTCAAGTCGTAGGCGCAGGCGATCTCCCGGGCCAGGCCGCGCACGGACATGCAGTAGCCGCGGTCGGGGGTGATCGCGAGGTGGAGAACCACGTCGTCGAGCCCCAGCACCCCGGCCGCCTCGGCGCCCGGTGCGGCGGTGTCGGGCGGCAGCACCAGGATCCCGGAATGCTCTGCGCCCAAACCGAGTTCGGCCGCCGAGCAGATCATCCCGTCCGAGGTGCGACCGTAACTCTTGCGGGCGGCGATGGCGAAGCCGCCGGGCAGCGTGGTGCCCGGCAGCGCCACCACAACCAGGTCGCCGGCCGCGAAGTTGGTTGCCCCACAGACGATCTCGCGTGGCTTATCCTCGCCGACATCCACCAGGCAGGCTCGGATCGGCTTCTTGAATTCCGTCAGCTCTTCGATCGAGGTGACGCGCCCGACCGTCAGCGGTCCGTCGACCGGGCCCAGGGTGACGACCTCTTCGACCTCGTGGCCGATGCGCACCAGCGTCTGCTCGAGGTCGCCGGGGGACGCGTCCCAGCCCGGGGCGCCGGCCGTGACGACCTCGCGCAGCCAGCTGTAGGGAACGCGCATCAGGCACCCACCCCGAACGGCAAGGAGAACCGGACGTCGCCCTCGACCATGTCGCGCATGTCCGGGATCCCGTTGCGGAACTGCAGCGTGCGTTCCAGGCCCATGCCGAACGCGAAGCCCGAGTAGACGTCCGGGTCGATTCCCGCGGCGCGCAACACGTTGGGATGCACCATGCCGCAGCCGCCCCACTCCACCCAGTCGGCGCCGCCCTTCTTGTTGGCAAACCAGACGTCGACCTCGGCGGAGGGTTCGGTGAACGGGAAGAAGTGCGGCCGGATCCGGGTGCGCGCGCTGGGCCCGAACTCGGCGCGCGCGAACGCGTCCAGCGTTCCGCGCAGGTGCGCCATCGACAGGCCGCGGTCCACCGCCAGGCCCTCGACCTGGTGGAAGACCGGCGTGTGGGTGGCGTCGAGCTCGTCGGTGCGGAACGTGCGGCCGATGGAGATGATGTAGACCGGCAGCTCCCGCTCGAGCAGGGTGCGCACCTGCACCGGCGAGGTGTGGGTGCGCAGCAGCTGGCGGGAGTCCTCGGGCGCGATGTAGAAGGTGTCCTGCTCGCTGCGGGCGGGGTGGTCGGCGGGGAAGTTGAGGGCGTCGAAGTTGAACTGTTCGGTTTCGACCTCGGGCCCCTCGGCCAGCTCCCATCCCATCGCGATGAAGGTATCGGCGATGTGCTCGGCCAGTATCGTGATCGGGTGCCGCGCGCCGGGCGGCTGCCGGGTCGACGGCAGCGTGACGTCGATGCCCTCGGCGACCAGGACCGCGGCGTCGCGCTCGGCGCGCAGCGTCGCCAGCCGTTCGTCGTAGCTGGTCTGGGCCTCGGCGCGCGCGACGTTGACGCGTTTGCCGGCATCGGCGCGCTCATCCTTGGGGACGCTGCCCAGCGCCTGCCGCGCCAACGCCAGCGGCGAGCGGTCACCGAGGTGCTCGGTCTTGACCCGTGCCAGCGCGTCCAGATCGCCGGCGGCCGCCATGGCCTGCCGGGCGGCGGTGACCGCCTTGGCCAAGGCTTCCGGCGACAGGTCGACGGGTTGATCGCCCACGCGGCGGCACTCTCCTTGCTAACGAGGCTGTTCCGAACGGCTGGATGCGCCCAGCGCAAGTGCTGATCATAGGCGATTCGGTGCACGGCGCCGGGCGCGTGCTGCGCGGGGCGGCCGGACGAGTGGCTAGCCGGCCACGACCGGCTGCGGAGCGGCCGGCGCGTCATCCACCATCGGCAAAACCGGCAGGGCGCCGCGTCCGGTGACGAATTGAAAGATCTTGTGGGCCGCCAGGGCGCCGAGCACACCGAACACCGGCGCGGCCGCCATGGTGCCCCAGTGGTGCGCCAACATCAGGAAGCCGAATCCCGAGGACGCGGCCAGCATCAGGGTGCGCAGGGGTGTCCAGTGGATCGGCTGCCGGAACCGGGAGGACACCAGCACGCCCAGGATGACGGCGACGGTGTGGCCCGCGTCGGTGAAGTCGCTGCCGATGATCGCCGCAGCAATGCCCGCGGCGACCCACCATCCGACCCAGGCCGCCCGCCAGCGCTGGGGAATCGCGGCCGTCATCGCGCCGAGCACCGCCAGGGCGCCGTAGCTCATCCCGACGTCGCTGGCCCGGGTGATCGACATCGGCAGCCAGCCGAACTCGACCGCCGCGGCGAGGGCCGCGGCCACCACCAGCGTCGCGCCGATGTGGCCGACGACGAACGCCACCATCAGCCGGATGGTGCGCAGATGCAGCTCCGCCAGGGCGAGCAGGCAGGTCAGGAAGGGCAACCAGAAATAGAGGGGACCGGCGTCGACCACCAGCGCGCTGCCCAGCAGCGTGCCCAGGTGGCCGTGCGCCAGGTTGTGCAGGTTGGTGCTCGCGCGCTGGACGATCACGTCGTGCGCGTGCGGACCGAGCGCGAGGATGACGCAGCTGATGGTGAGGAGCGCGACCGCGTACCCCACCGTGAACCGGATCCGGGCAAGCCGGGAGAAGATGCCCCCAATCATTGGTACCAATTATGGCTGCGAATTTGTTTCGGCTGTGTCATCGGTGGCTGTTAACTCCTTAAGAGTCTTGAGGCGGTAGATCGCGAGGTCCGCGGGGATGCCGGCGCTCTTGTGGGCGAACACCGGCTTGCGCACCCGTTTGGCCGCGATGCCCAACGCGTCCAGTTCGCTCTGCGGTATCAGGTCTAACGTCGAGCTCGAGACCATGATTCCGCCCTTGGTGGCCCGTTCCATCACGCGGGCGGCGATGTTGACGTCCACGCCGAGCCAGTCGGCGGCCAACCGCTGCGGTCGGCCCGTGTGAATCCCGACGCGCATGCGGGGCGTGTAGCCGTCGACCTGCACCGTTCGCAGCGCCTCTTTGGCCTCCAGCACGGCCCGCACGGCCACCAGGGGGTCGCGGAACACGGCCATCAGTCCGTCGCCCATCCGTTTGACGATGTGGCCCCCGGCGTCGAGCAGCGGCGGCTCGACCGCGCGCGCCACCTGGCGCAGCAGGCTGAGCGCGGCCGCGTCACCGGCCTGCAGCGACCAGGTCGAGAACCCGACCAGGTCGGTGAAGACGAGGGTGACCTCCGGGTTGGCGGGGCGCCGGGAGACGGCCTCGGTCAGCGCCTGCCACATCTGCAACACGCCGAGGCTCACTTCGCGCGACACCGCGTCGCGATCGCCGAGCAACCGGTCGGCGGCTCGCTTCGCCCGCGGTGGACAGCGGGTCCCCGAACTCCGGATCGCCCGGCAGGAGCCGGCGCGCGCGCCGGATGAAGGCCACCGCCCCGGGGCTGCGATTGTGGGTCCTCAGCCATTGCGCCGCGCTGTGCACGGACACCGGGGAGCGGCCGCCCGGCTCGGTTGCCGTCGTCGTCACCGGTTCCTCGGGCTCGCCCAGACCTGGTTGACGACGCGCGAGTTCCACGTCAGCCAGGTTATTTGGTTTCGGAGGCGACAGCCAACGACGGCCCCTGCGTTTGCGTCACAACTCGCGCCCAACCGCTACACGGCCGGGAGGAGCAGACCTCGGACGCGGGCAGGAGGAGGCCTGTCGCCCGGCGCGCCGAACGGGGTATTTGATCACGCGGCTGCGGCACCGGGGTGGAAAAGCGGTAACACCCGCCGTCTCCGGCGCCGATTCCGTAGACAACGCGCGTTGTCAGAGTTTATCGTGAGCGCAGTTAGGCGCAGGAGGCGGAGATGACTGCTATGGCAACGACATCCGCCGATCCGCTGGGGCCCGACTCACTCACCTGGAAGTACTTCGGTGATCTGCGCACCGGGATGATGGGGGTGTGGATCGGCGCGATCCAGAACATGTACCCGGAGCTGGGCGCCGGCGTCGAGCAGCATTCCATCCTGCTACGCGAGCCGCTGCAACGGGTGGCCCGGTCGGTCTACCCGATCATGGGCGTCGTCTACGACGGTGATCGGGCGGCCCAGACCGGCCACCAGATCAAGAGCTATCACCACACGATCAAGGGCGTCGACGCCACGGGGCGCCGCTATCACGCGCTGAACCCGGAGACCTTCTACTGGGCCCATGCCACGTTCTTCATGCTCATCATCAAGGTCGCGGAGTATTTCTGCGGCGGGCTGACCGAGGCCGAGAAGAGGCAGCTGTTCGACGAGCACGTCCGGTGGTACCGGATGTACGGCATGAGCATGCGGCCGGTGCCCGAGACGTGGGAGGAGTTCCAGGCCTACTGGGACCGGGTCTGCCGCGAGGAGCTGGAGATCAACCAGGCCACCCTCGACATCTTCCAGATGCGCATTCCCAAGCCGAAATATCTCCCGATGCCCACGCCAATGTGGGACCAGCTGTTCAAGCCGTTGGTGGCCGGCCAGCGCTGGATCGCCGCGGGCCTGTTCGAGCCGGCGGTCCGGGAGAAGGCGGGCATGCACTGGACGCCGGGCGACGAGATCCTGTTGCGGCTTTTCGGCAAGGCGGTCGAGCTGGCCTTTTTGGCGGTTCCCGACGAAATCCGGCTGCATCCGCGTGCCCTGGCCGCCTACCGGCGCGCCGAAGGCCGGCTGCCCCAGAACGCGCCGCTGGTCGAGGCGCCGGCGTTCGTCGCGCCGCCGCGCGACCGCCGCGGCCTGCCGATGCACTACTTTCCGCCCCGCCCCAAGTTCGCCCTGGACCCCGCGAAGGTGCTGGTGGAACGCGCGGGCTCGTTGATGCACACCACGCTGTCGCTGGCCGGCCTGCGCCCGGCGCGGGGCCGGGTCAAGGGGGCCGCCTGACGTCAGCCGCCGATCGAGTCTGCGCTGACGGTGCGATTCCTGGCCTTCGGGCGACCGGGGGCGCAGGGTCGGCGCCCTGACCGCAGACTCGGTGACCGCGGCCCGCTCAGCGGAGGCAGCCCAACGCCTGGGCGCTCTGGTACAGGCAGATCGCCGCGGCGGCGGCGACGTTCAGGCTCTCGGCGCCGCCGGCCATCGGGATGCGCACACGGTGGTCGGCCTGGGCCGCCAGCGCGGCCGGCAAGCCGTGCGCCTCGGGTCCGAACAGCCACGCCGTCGGTGCGCGGAGGCCGACCTGGTCCAGCCGCGACTCCCCGTCCACCGTCGTCGCCAGCACCCGCAACCCGGCGGACCGCACCGTCGCGATGGCGGCCGCGGCGTCGGGCTCGGAAACGACGGGCATCGAGAAGATGCTGCCAGTCGAGGCGCGCAGACACTTGCCGTTGTACGGGTCGACGCTGTGCCCGGCCAGGATCACCGCGCCCGCCCCCATGGCGTCGGCGATGCGGATCAGCGTGCCCGCATTGCCCGGCTCGCTGATCTCGACGGCGACCGCGACCAGCCGCGGCGAGCCGGCCAGGGCTTCCTCCAGCCGGGTCGCGGGCATCTCGCAGACCGCCACCAGCCCGGCGGGGGTCACCGTGTCGGACAGCGCTTTTGCCGCTCGCTCGGTCACCAGGTGGACCGGATACGGCTGCTCGCCGAGCAGCGGCGCGTGGCGTTGCGCGGCGGCCTCGGTGACGAACACCTCCCGGACCAAACCGCGGGCCGACGCGGCCTCGACCAGGTTGGGGCCCTCGGCGAGGAATCGCTGTGCCCGCGACCGGCCGACGTGACGATGCAGTTTGGCAGCCGCCGCCACCGTGGCCGAGCGTTCGGTGAGCACGGGAGTGCGGCTAGGCGGCTTCTCCGGAATCCGACGGCGCGTTGACGTCGTCGGGCAGTGCCGCCCGCGCGATGTCGACCAGCGCTGTGAAGGCCGCCGCGTCCGTGACCGCGATGTCGGCGAGGTTCTTGCGGTCCACCTCGACGCCCGCGGCCTTGAGGCCCTGGATCAGCCGGTTGTAGGTGATGTCGTTGGCCCGGGCGGCGGCGTTGATGCGCGAAATCCACAACTTGCGGAACTCGCCCTTGCGCGCACGGCGGTCACGGAAGGCGTAGTTCAGCGAATGGAGCTGCTGCTCTTTGGCCTTGCGGTAGAGCCGGGACCGCTGGCCGCGATAGCCCTTCGAGGCCTTGAGGATGCTGCGCCTCTTCTTGTGGGCGTTGACCGCCCGCTTCACGCGTGCCATGGATGTTCCTACTCTCGTTCAGGCAGTGAATGTTTCTACAGGTCTGATGCCGGGTGTCCGGGCGGTGTCAGCCGTTCAGCAATTTCTTGACACGTTTGGTGTCGTTGGCCGAAACGGTCGTGCGACCGGCCAGCCGACGGGTCCGCGTGGTCGGCTTGTGCTCCAAAAGGTGCCGACGGTTGGCCTTCTCGCGAAGGACTTTGCCGGTCCCGGTGCGCCGGAACCGCTTTGACGACCCGCTGTGGGTCTTGGCCTTGGGCATAGCTCCCCTACTCCTGGTCAGTTCGGTGAAGGCTGGCTGTCGCCGGCCTCGTCGGCCTCGGTCTCCGGTGCTTCCGGATGCCGGGCCCTGGCACGGGTTTTCGCGCCGCGATGCGGTGCCAGCACCATCGTCATGTTGCGGCCGTCCTGTTTGGCGGACGTCTCGACGAATCCGTAGTCGGCGACGTCGGTGCCGAGGCGCTGCAGCAGTCGGTAGCCCAGCTCGGGCCGGGACTGCTCGCGGCCGCGGAACATGATGGTCACCTTGACCTTCGACCCCGCCTCGAGGAAGCGGATGACGTGACCCTTCTTGGTCTCGTAGTCGTGGTCGTCGATCTTGGGTCGCAGCTTCTGTTCCTTGACGACGGTCTGCTGCTGGTTCTTGCGCGATTCGCGCGCCTTTTGCGCCGTCTCGTATTTGAACTTGCCGTAGTCCATGATCTTGCAGACCGGTGGTCTGGCGTTCGGGGCTACTTCGACGAGGTCGAGATCGGCGTCCGCGGCAACGCGCAGCGCGTCTTCGATGCGCACGATGCCCACCTGCTCCCCCCCTGGACCAATCAATCGGACTTCAGGTACGCGGATGCGCTCGTTGACGCGGGTCTCAGTGCTGATGGGGCCTCCCTTGTTGGGCGTGTGTGTCGTCCTGCATTCGCTACCGGTGCCCGGCCCGCCCGGGCTCAGTCGGTGGCAACACACACCATCAGCAGAAAGGCCCTGCATCAGCAGGGCCCATTGCCGACCGATCACGGCCTGAGAAATACTCAAGCCGCCCGCGTTAGCCGCGGAACAGGCGTGCTCGACGCCCGTGACCGGACCGTTTCGCCTTGTCGTGGCTAGCGGTGGGAGTGGGACTCCACTTACTGTTCCTGGCTTTCGCCGGGATGGTCGCGGACAACAGTTTAGCAGCCTCCAACCGTCTTTCCGCACTTCGGCGGCGCGGGGTCCGGCCCGGCGGGGCGGAGCCCGCCGCGGTGGCATGACGAACCACACGCCCCGACTCCGCGGCCATCGTCAGGACTTTCCGAGACTGAGGGCATATCCTCGCGGTCTGTGACACTCGCTACTCCTCGTTCGGGCAGCCGGTCGCATTCCCGGTTCGGCTGGGTACCGGCGGCGGCCGGGTGGACGGTGGGCGTCATCGCCACGCTGTCCCTGGTGGCCAGCGTGTCACCGCTGATCCGGTGGCTGATCAAGGTGCCGCGCGAATTCATCAACGACTACCTGTTCAACTTCCCGGACACCAGCATCGCGTGGTCGTTTGTGCTCGCGCTGCTGGCCGCGGCGCTCACCGCGCGCAAGCGCATCGCCTGGGTGCTGTTGCTCGGCAACATGATCCTGGCCGCGGTGTGGAATGCCGCCGACATCGCCGCCGGCGACAACACCGCCCAGGAGGTCTTCGGGGAGAACCTGGGGTTCGCGGTGCACGTCGTCGCCGTCGTCCTTCTCGTTCTGGCGTATCGCGAGTTCTGGGCGAAGGTCCGAAAAGCGGCCCTGCTCAAGGCGGCGGCGGTGCTGGTCGTCGGCGACGTCATCGGGATTCTGGCGTCGTGGGGGCTGGTCGAGATGTTCCCGGGCACGCTGGCGCCCGACTCCCGCTTCTGGTACGTGGTCAACCGTGTCGTCGGGTTCGCCATCGTCGACCCCGATCAGTTCTCCGGCCGGCCGCACGTCTTTCTCAACGCGATTTTCGGGTTGTTCGGGGCTTTGGCGCTGATCGCGGCGACGATCGTGTTGTTCCAGTCCCAGCGCGCCGACAACGCCCTCACCGGGGAGGACGAGTCCGCGATCCGCGGGCTGCTGGAACTGTTCGGCAAGAACGATTCCCTGGGGTACTTCGCGACGCGCCGCGACAAGTCGGTGGTGTTCGCGCACAGCGGCCGGGCCGCCATCACCTACCGCGTCGAGATCGGCGTCTGCCTGGCCAGCGGCGACCCGGTGGGCGACCCGAGGGCGTGGCCGCAGGCTATCGACGCGTGGCTGGCGCTGTGCCAAAGCTACGGCTGGGCGCCCGGGGTCATGGGCGCCAGTTCGCAGGGAGCTCAGGCCTATCGCGAAGCCGGGCTCAACGCGCTGGAGCTGGGCGACGAGGCGATCCTGCGGACCGCCGACTTCAAGCTGTCCGGCCCGGACATGCGCGGGGTGCGCCAGGCCGTCACCCGGGCCCGCCGGGCCGGGCTCACCGTCCGCATCCGGCGGCACCACGACATCACGCCCGAGGAGATGACCGCGACCATCTCGCGCGCCGACGCCTGGCGCGACACCCAGACCGAGCGCGGGTTTTCCATGGCGCTCGGCCGGCTCGGCGATCCCGCCGACGGGGGCTGCGTGCTCGTCGAAGCCCTGGACCGGGGCGGCGAAGTGGTCGCGATGCTGTCGCTGGTCCCCTGGGGAACCACCGGCGTCTCCCTGGACTTGATGCGCCGTTCCCCGCAATCGCCCAACGGCACGATCGAGCTGATGGTCAGCGAGCTCGCGTTGAACGCCGAAGCCCAAGGCATCACCCGCATTTCGCTGAACTTCGCGATGTTCCGCTCGGCGTTCGAGCAGGGCGCCCAACTCGGTGCCGGACCGGTCGCCCGGTTGTGGCGCGGGTTCCTGCTGTTCTTCTCGCGGTGGTGGCAGCTGGAGACGCTGTACCGCTCGAACATGAAGTACCAACCCGAATGGGTGCCCCGCTACGCCTGCTACGAGGACGCCCGGCTGATCCCGCGGGTGGGGGTCGCGTCGGTCATCGCCGAAGGCTTCCTCGTACTTCCGTTCAGCCGGCGCGAGAAGGTCCACACCGGCCACCATCCCGCCGTTCCGGCCAGACTGGTCGAGTCCGGACTGTTACACCACGACGGGTCGGCGCCCGACGTGAGCGGGCTGCAGCGCCGCGAGGGCGCCGCCGAAGCCGAGGAGTCGTGGGCGCGGCTGCCCGAGCAGGTGCGGGTGCGCCTGGCCAAGCTGAAGATATTGCAGCGTCAGGGCGTTGACGCCTACCCGGTCGGTTCCCCGCCCAGCCACACGATCGCCAGGGCGCTCGACGCCGACGACCAGGAAGCCATCACGGTTTCCGGCCGGATCCTGCGGGTCCGCGACTACGGCGGCGTGCTTTTTGCGCAGCTGCGCGACTGGTCGGGCGAAATGCAAGTGCTGCTTGATAATTCGCGCCTGCAGCGGGGGCGCACCGCCGATTTCACGGCGGCCATCGACCTTGGTGACCTGGTGGAGATGAACGGGCACATGGGTTTCAGCAAGAACGGGACCCGCTCGTTGATCGTCGGCGACTGGCGGATGATCGGTAAGTGCCTGCGGCCCTTGCCGAACAAATGGAACGGGCTCACCGACCCGGAAGCCCGGGTGCGTACCCGCTACGTCGACCTGGCGGTAAATCCCGAGTCGCGTGAGCTGCTCAAGGCCCGCAGCGTGGTGCTGCGGTCGGTTCGGGAAACCCTGTTCACCAAGGGGTTCATCGAAGTCGAAACCCCGATCCTGCAACCGATCCACGGTGGGGCCACCGCGCGGCCGTTCGTCACCCACATCAACACCTACGACATGGACCTCTTCCTGCGCATCGCGCCGGAGCTCTACTTGAAGCGGTTGTGCGTCGGGGGTGTGGAGCGGGTCTTCGAGCTGGGACGCGCGTTCCGCAACGAGGGTGCGGATTTCAGCCACAACCCCGAATTCACCCTGCTGGAGGCCTATCAGGCGCACGCGGACTACAAGGTGTGGATCGACGGCTGCCGCGAGCTCATCCAGAACGCCGCCCAGGCGGCGCACGGCGAGCAGATCGTGTTGCGGCCGCGATCGGCGGGCGACGACTCCCGCCTCGAGCCGGTCGACATCTCCGGCGTGTGGCCGGTGAAGACCGTGCACGAGGCGGTCTCCGAAGCGCTCGGCGAGGCCGTCGACCCCGACACCTCCCTGGCGGCGCTGCGCAAGCTGTCCGACGCCGCGCGCATTCAGTACCGCGCTCAGTGGGACGCCGGCGCGGTGGTGCTGGAGTTGTACGAGCACCTGGTCGAGGAGCGGACCGAGCAGCCGACGTTCTACATCGACTTCCCGACGTCCGTCTCGCCGCTGACCCGACCGCACCGCAGCGTCCGCGGCGTCGCCGAGCGGTGGGACCTGGTGGCGTGGGGCGTCGAGCTCGCCACCGCCTACAGCGAACTGACCGATCCGGTCGAGCAGCGGCGCCGGCTGCAGCAACAATCCCTGCTCGCCGCGGGCGGAGACCCCGAGGCGATGGAACTCGACGAGGACTTCCTGCAGGCCATGGAATACGCGATGCCACCGACCGGCGGTCTCGGGATGGGCCTCGATCGGCTCGTCATGCTCATAACGGGCCGCAGCATCCGCGAGACACTGCCATTCCCGCTGGCCAAACCGCATTAAGCGGGGTTCGTCGCCCGCGAGTCGAACCGGGAGACATTGCCTCAATATGTTCCAACCCGGTTAACGATGGCTCACAATGTACGCGTGACAGCTTCCACGCCCCTCGCCTCGGCACAGTGGCTGGCATCCGCTCACACCTCCCTCATGCACGGCTGGCTGCCGGTCACGATCCAGGTTGTCACCGCCGTCGTCTTGACCCTGGCGGTCGGCTGGCGATCACGGCGCTGGCGAACGCTGGGGGTGCCCGCGGTCGCGCTCGTCGGCGGCTCCGTGGCCTACGCGACGCACTGGTACATCGTCGACCGCGGGCTCTCCGATGATCCCGCGCCGTCCGGGCTCTGGGTGTGGACCGCATTGACCGGCGCGGCGGTCGCGGTGCTGGCGCTCGGCTGGCGCACCGCACGCCCGTGGCGGCGCGCCGCCGCCGCCCTGGCCGTTCCCATGTGCTTGCTGTGCGCGGCGCTGGTGCTCAACCTCTGGGTGGGCTACTTCCCCACCGTGCAGGCCGCCTGGAACCAGCTGACGTCCGGCCCGCTGCCCGATCAGGCCGACCAGGCCACCGT
Organism: Mycobacterium bohemicum DSM 44277; assembly: GCF_001053185.1. Lineage (GTDB taxonomy): Bacteria > Actinomycetota > Actinomycetes > Mycobacteriales > Mycobacteriaceae > Mycobacterium > Mycobacterium bohemicum. Next base: position 1,159,511 of record NZ_CSTD01000001.1, read on the forward strand.
CACCGCGATGGCCGCGAAACGGACCCTCCCACCGCACGGCAGTGTGGTGGCAGTCAAGATCCCCTCGGACGCATCGCATTTCAAGCACCGCGGCGAACTGGTGTACCTGCCGCCCGCATGGTTCACCTGGGGGCACCACCCGCTCGCGGGGGACAGCCCGCCCCCGAAGCTGCCGACGGTGATGATGATCGGCGGGCAGTTCAACACGCCGGCGGACTGGACCCGCGCCGGCAATGCGGTCAAGACGATGGACGACTTCGCCGCCGCACACGCCGGCAACGCGCCGGTGCTGGTGTTCGTCGACTCCGGCGGCGCGTTCAACAACGACACCGAATGCGTCAACGGGTTACGCGGTAATGCCGCCGATCACCTCACCAAAGACGTAGTCCCCTATATGGTTTCGACCTTCGGCGTGAGCCCCGATCGGGCCAATTGGGGGATCGCCGGCTGGTCCATGGGCGGAACCTGCGCGGTGGACCTGACGGTCATGCACCCCGAAATGTTCAGCGCGTTCGTCGACGTGGCCGGAGACTTCTTCCCCAATGCGGGCACCAAGGGACAGACCATTGCCAGGTTGTTCGGCGGAAACGCCGACGCGTGGGCGGCGTTCGACCCCAGCACGGTGATCAGCAGGCACGGCCCCTACCAGGACGTGGCCGGCTGGTTCAGCATCTCCGCCGACGGCCCACCGTCGCCGCGCCACGATTTCGCGATGGGCGACAGCGGTGCCATGCGGTTGGCCGGACGGGAAGCCGCCGCCAACCCCGGCAACCAGACGGCCGCCGCGTATTCCCTCTGCGCGCTCGGCCGCGCCAACGGGATCGACTGTGCGGTGGTCGCCCAGCCCGGCAAGCACGACTGGCCGTTCGCCGACCGGGCCTTCGCGGCCGCGCTCTGCCCGACGAGGCGCCGCCCGCCGCCGTCGGCGGCCGGGTGGTGGTGCCGGCCGAGCACACCATCATCGCCGGCCGGTAGTGGCGTCCGTCGCCGGCCCTCAACGCTTTTCGGGTGGCGATGTCGTCGGTCCGATGACGATGGGAACCGAGCCCCGGGCCAGCGCTTGCTCCACATCGTCGGCCGGGATCGGACGAGAGAACAGGTATCCCTGTGCGCGAGAACAGCCTTCGCGAAGGAGTACCTGTGCCGCCGCCTGGGTCTCGACACCCTCGGCGACGACGACGAGGTCCAGCGCCCCGGCCAGGCCGATGATGGCCCGCACAATGGCGAGGTCGTCAACGCTGGTGTCGATGTCCGACACGAATCCGCGATCGATCTTCACCGTGCCCACCGGCAGCGTCCTGAGCAGGCCCATGCCGCTGTAGCCGGTGCCGAAGTCGTCGACGGCGATGTCGATGCCGAGTTCCCGCAGCCCGTTGAGGGTGGCCCTGGTGTTGACCAGGTCTCGGATGACGACGCTCTCGGTGATCTCCAGACCTATCGACGTGCCGTCGAGGCCGAACTCGTCGAGGGTGCGCTGGACGGTCTTGACCAGATCGTGCGCGACAAGCTGCGCCGGCGAGACGTTGACCCGCAGCATGATGTCGTGCCCGACCCCCCGCGCGCGCCACTGCGCCAACTGGGAACACGCCGCGCGAAGTATCCAGTCGCCGAGTTCGCCTGCGACGTTGATGGATTCGGCTATCGCGACGAAGTCATCGGGCAGGAGCAGCCCACGGGTGGGGTGCTGCCAGCGCGCCAGCGCCTCGACCGCCAGGATCTTTCCCGTCTGCATGTCGATCTCGGGAAGGTAGTAGACGGTCAGGGCGTCGGTTTCGATACCGGCCTGTAGGTGCAGTTCGATGTCGTTGCGCAGCTCTCGGCGCGTGAGCATCTCCGGGGAGAAGACGCCGACCCTGTCCCCCGCAGTCCCCTTGACCGACAGCAGCGCTTCGTCGGCTCGCCGCAGCAGGTCCAGCCCGGTGTCCGTCCCCGGCATCCCGGTCGCGACACCGATGCTGACCGTGCGGTTGAGCACTTCGCCGCCGATGTCCACGTGATCGGTCAACCGGTTGCTCAGCTTTTCGGCGAGCGCGGCCGCGGCGCCGAGTTCGGTGGCGGATCCCGGCACCACGACGAATTTGTCACCGCCGAGACGGGCGATCAGTCCTTGGCCTTCCATCGCTTCGGTCGTCCTGGTGGCGAAGTCCCGGATGAACTGATCGCCGGCGGAGTGACCGAGATAGTCGTTGATCGCCTTGAGCCGGTCGAGGTTGAACAGCAGCACCGCGACCGGACCGGGCTGCCCGCCGGCGAGCCGAGAATCCAGATGCCGCAACAGGCTTCGCCGATTCGGCAGTGAGGTGAGATCGTCATGCCCGGCCTCGTGCCGCAGCCGGTCTTCGACGCTCAGGCGTGTCTGCACCTGCGCGAACATCGTGGCGACCACCGTGAGCGTGTTGAGCTCGTCCTCACTCCATTCCCGGTCGCCGTACTTGATGAAACCCAGCGTTCCCGTCGTGACGCCGTTGGACAGCAAGGGGACCGCTGCGGTCGACACGGCCGGGATGCCCCGGGCCTCCTCGACGGTGCGTTGATAGTCCTCGTTCGAGGATGCGGGCCGCAGCACAAACGGTTCCTTGGCGTGTTCGGCCACCGCGAAGACCTGGTCCGCGTCCGCGTAGTAGATCGTTTGCAGCGGGTCGGGGTCGGGTTTGTCCGGACGCTGCGGCCATTCGGCCACCAGCTCCGTGGCGCGGATGCTGTGGTCGTTGTATCGCAGGTAACTGACGTCCACGCCGAGGATCTCGACGAGATCGGCCAGGATCTGGGTGCTGATTTCGGTGTTCGTACTGGCCGTGGCGCCCATCAGCTTGGTAGCCACGGCGGTGACAATGGCCGGGAGGCCACCGGATTTCTGCATCGTCGCGCTATCTCGGCGCCCACATGGTGGCGCTGAGCGAGCGGCGCCTGGCCGGCACCGAGGGCGGCGGCCCGGCGACGAGCCGCACCAGCAGCGCTTCGCACTCCCCGACGGCGGTTCCGACGATGTCGCGGAACGAGCGCTGCAGTGCCCGCAGTCGGTCGGCGTAAGTGATCGACAGTGCCCGCAAGTCGTCGTCGTCGTGCGCGTACAGAAAGACGGGCGAGACGGGATGCACGCCGAGGCCACTTTGCTCCGCCGCGATCCACAACGCTTCCAAGGCCATGCCCCCGCGGGCGTAGTCGGTCAGCGTGGTCCCTCCCGTGATGATGACGGCCAGCGCCGCGCTGGCACCGGCACGTTGGCGGATCATATCGCCCAGCGCCGCCCCGGCGTCCCAGCGCGCGAGTTCGGCCATGACGTCCGGGCGCCGAACCAGTTGCAGGGCCGCCTGCTCACCGGAGTCGAGTTCCAGGCCGCGCACGTCGATCCCTGTTTCCGGCGAGGGATCGGCCGGCCACCGCAGCTCGGACACCATTTCCGCATGCAGGTGTGGGGTCAGGTAACGGATGCGATCGGTGTCGGCCAGGATGTCCGCGACCTCCGAGATCTCCCGGCGGTCCGTGATGAGTCGCACCCGTGCGCCTTCGGCCGCAGTGACGGACTCCAAATGGGCCGCCACAGCCGGCTGGATGGGCACGGGGTCGCCGCGGTGCCGATTGGTCTGCCGCGCCAGCATCGGCCGGTACAGCGCCGCGAGCCGGGGATCAGAACCCGTGCCCCACGCCATGGTCGCGCGCAACGGAGTGTCGGGGTGGCCGTCCTCGAACGTAACCGGTCCCAGCAGTGCGTGGCCGGCCGCGGCGACGCGCACGTTGAACATCGCCGCTCCCAGCGCTACCGCGCTGGCACGGAATCCGACGTCCATCGTGGACGATTCCTCGGCCGACAGCAGGATCTGGATTGCCCTGTCGTTCACGACGATCCGCCATGGCTGACTGTTGCCGCCGGACGGCGCGCGAACTGCCGCGGCCGCGATGACGTCGGTGACGTGGCGATCCCGGCCCTCGTCCCCCGGCGCGGCCCCGACGCCCTCGGTGCCGGATGAGCCGTCGCCGTCGGCCCTGGGCTGGTCGATGCGGTCGAGGGCGGCCGCGACGTCGATCTTGACGCGCCCTGACCCGAGCGGCTCGCCCAGCCCGATCCGGCGCACCGCTTCGGCGACGGCCGCGGCCCCAACCCAGATGTCGCCGGCCAGTTGCGGCCACCCGTCCAGCGTTCGTCCGACCTCCACCAGCGACGCCGCCCCGCGCGCCGAGAGCCCGCCCGCGTCGAGGAGGCGCAACAGGTAGGGAAGCTTGTCCAGGGTGGACAGCCCCCGCAGCGCCGAGGTGTCGATGTCGCCGAGCAGCCCGTGCATGATGGGCCGCAGGGGCTCGAGGTCGTAGCGCTCGACGTCGAGTTGACCGCGGTCGCTGGTCGCCATGATCACCGGGATACCCCGGTCCCGCGCCGCCTCGCGCAGCAATATCTTCACGTCCAGCGAGTCGGCCTGGTCGACCACTATGTCCAGGCCGTCGAGGAAGCGGTCCAAGACCTCCGCTGTGACGTCGGAGGCGAACACCTCGACCGTGAAATACGGGTCGAGTTCGGCGATTCGCCGCGCCGCGACCGTGGCCTTGTTGGTCCCCAGGTCGAGAACCGTCGCCGGCACCCGGTTCAGATTGGACAGCTCCATGACGTCCCCGTCGGCCAGCCGCAGCGCGCCGCACAGACCTTGCGCCGCAAGGCAATACGCGACCGCGTGACCGGAACTGAGGCCGACGACACCGACGCGCTGACCCGCCAGGCGCTCCTGTTCGGAGGATGTGATCAGGTGCCGGTTGCGGTCGAAACGGGCGGCGCGGAACGCCGGTGGCGCCGAAATTCTGACCACCGTGTTGCGCCAGGGGTAATAAGCCCACCGTCCGTCATCCGTTCCGGGCGGGCCGTGGACCGGCCGATCCCGGAAAACGATGCCCGGGGCGGCCCTCAGCCGGTCCAACAGCTCGCGGTCGGCGGCAACGTCGTCGTCCAGAATGAGTGCGGTGCAGGATTCGTCGTCGTCGCTGTGGTTCATCCCCGGCTTTCGGTCACGCCGGGTGAGTTTACTCAAGCCGAAGCGCGCTGCATTATTTCCGACGTCGCGGCGCACATCAGCCTGAACTGTTCCGGCTCGGCGTTCGTGGCGATGGTGCGCCGATCCCACCACATGACCTTCGTTCGGTAGTTGTCGTCGGGGTAGGCCGCCGCCGGAATCCGCGCGGCCACGACGCCTCCGCCGGATCGCCACTGCTCCAATACATGCGCCGCCGAAGTGGCCATGATGAACTGCACACCGAGCAGGGTCATGATCGGCAGCCCGGTGCGGGCCAGAACCCGGGACAGTGCGCGGCCACCATAACCCTGCGAGTCGGTCCAGGCGCTTTTGACTTCTGCCACGCCGAACGGAATGCGGTTGGCGATCATGTGGCGCAGCGCGTCTCGGCCAGGGTTGCCGTCCCATTCCGCCAAGGCGCAGGACTCCTCGGGGGACTGCAAGGGACCGACCACCCGGGTACCGCCCACCACCCGGCCCTCCGGATCCACCGCCGCGAAGAAGAGTGAGGTGTCGGCGCCATCCCGAATCGCGTCCAGGTTGAGCACCCATTCGAGCCCATGCTCTCGATAACTGCGTGCCGCGCCGTCGAGATACCGATCCCACAGCTCCGGCTCCGACTGTGGGGTCGACACCGCGATCCAGCACCCCGTCGCCTGGTCGAGCCAGCCGGTCCCGCCGTGGAGCCAAGGCCCGTCAAGCACTCTGGCAGCTGTTTGCACCGCTTTCATGTTCATCCCTTCATTTCATCTCTGCGTATTGCGGAGCCATTTCTGGCGCTTGCCGTGCTAATCCGGCAGTGCGCGCACGGTAATTAAACGCGGAAATTAAAGAATTTGCAGCGCTCCGTGCGGTGACTCCCGCCGTCTTATGGTGGACATTTCCCACGTCAACCGCAACTACCAGCCCAGGCGCATTCCCGTACCATCGCGACGATTTACCCGGAATCCACCGATGCGTTCCACGCCAATGCATCGATGTCGAACCACTGCGCGACAGGGAATCCAATCCGAAGTAGCGTTGACGCATGCCCGGCGATCAACCTACACCCGACCCCGGTTATGACAGTGCAGGCTTGCCAACTTTCGAATTCGTCCGCGACAAAATCGAAAGTCGCTACGGCGCGGCGCAGGGCGCGGCGGAACTCGACGCCGAGTCGCCGGAGGGGCGATCCGTGGAAGACCAGTTCGAGGAGCGCGAGCGCGCGGCCGCCGAGCGTCTGGCCCGGATCCGCGAGGAAATGCGGTCCGAGGACAGCTGACCCTCCGCGTGCTCAGACGGTGACTTTCTTGCGACGGCTCGGGCGCCGGGCGTTGGCGGCCGCTCTGTCCACCCGGCCCACCACCTCGGCGAGGAATTTGCCGGTATAGCTTTCCGGCACCGCGGCGATGTCCTCCGGCGTTCCCTCGGCGACGACGGTGCCGCCCTCGGCGCCACCCTCGGGGCCCATGTCGACGATCCAATCCGACGTCTTGATGACGTCGAGGTTGTGCTCGATCACGATGACCGTATTGCCCTTGTCGACAAGGCCGTTGATCACGGTCAGCAGCTTACGGATGTCGTCGAAATGTAGTCCGGTGGTGGGCTCGTCGAGGATGTAAATCGTCCGCCCGGTCGAGCGCTTCTGCAATTCCGCGGCCAGTTTCACCCGCTGCGCCTCACCGCCGGAGAGCGTCGGCGCCGGCTGGCCGAGCCGCACGTAACCGAGGCCGACGTCGACGAGGGTGCGCAGGTAGCGGTGGATGCCGGTGATCGGCTCGAAGAACTCCGCCGCCTCCTCGATCGACATGTCCAGCACTTCGGAGATGGTCTTGCCCTTGTAGTGCACCTCCAGGGTTTCCCGGTTGTAGCGGGCCCCGTGGCACACCTCGCACGGGACGTACACGTCGGGCAGGAAGTTCATCTCGATCTTGATGGTGCCGTCGCCCGTGCACGCCTCGCAGCGACCGCCCTTGACGTTGAACGAGAACCGGCCGGGCTGGTAGCCGCGCACTTTGGCCTCGGTGGTGGCCGCGAACAACGTGCGGATCTTGTCGAACACGCCGGTGTAGGTGGCCGGGTTGGAGCGCGGCGTGCGCCCGATCGGCGACTGGTCCACCCGCACCAGTTTGTCCAGGTGGTCGAGCCCGGTGACCCGTGTGTGCCGGCCCGGGACCTGCCGGGCGCCGTTGAGCCGGTTGGCCAGCACCGCGGCCAGGATGTCGTTGACCAGTGTGGACTTGCCCGAGCCGGACACGCCCGTCACCGAGGTGAGCACGCCGAGCGGGAATGACACGTCGATGCCGCGCAGGTTGTGTTCGCGCGCGCCCACGACGGTGAGTTGACGCCGACGGTCGACGGGGCGGCGAAGCGCGGGGATCTCGATGCTTTCCCGGCCCGACAGGTAGGCGCCGGTGATCGATTGCGGGTTGGCCAGGAGCTCGCGATACGTTCCGCTGTGCACGATGTGGCCGCCGTGCTCGCCGGCCCGCGGACCGATGTCGACGATCCAGTCCGCGTGCGCGATGGTGTCCTCGTCGTGCTCGACGACGATCAGCGTGTTCCCCAAGTCCCGTAAGCGGGTGAGCGTCTCGATGAGGCGGCGGTTGTCGCGCTGGTGCAGGCCGATCGACGGCTCGTCCAGCACGTAAAGCACGCCCACCAGACCCGAGCCGATCTGGGTGGCCAGCCGGATGCGTTGGGCCTCACCGCCGGACAGCGTGGCCGCCGCACGCGACAGGGACAGGTACTCCAGCCCGACATCGAGCAGGAAGCCCAGTCGCGACTGGATTTCCTTGAGCACCTGGCCGGCGATCGCCTGCTCCCGCGGGCCGAGGGTCAGCGCATTGAGGAAGTCCGCGCAGTCCGAGATCGACAGCTCGCAGACCTCGGCGATGGACTTCGTGCCCCGCTCCCCGGCGGCCAGCGTCACCGCCAGGATCTCCGGCTTGAGCCGGGTGCCCTCACAGACCGGGCACGGCACGTCGCGCATGAAGCCCTCGTAGCGCTCCTTCATCTGCTCGGACTCCGTCTGCGCCATCTTGCGCTGCAGAAACGCCAGCACGCCCTCGAAGTCGGCGTAGTACGAGCGGGTGCGGCCATACCGGTTGCGGTAGCGCACGTGGACCTGATGGTCGGAACCTTCGAGAATCGCCTTGCGCGCCTTGGCCGGAAGCTTGCGCCACGGCGTGTCGACGTCGAAGCCCAGCTCCTCACCGAGGCCCGCCATCATGCGGATGAAGTACTCGGCGGTGTGCCCGGTCGACCACGGGGCCACCGCCCCCTCGGCCAGCGTGCGCTCGGGGTCGGGCACCACCAGGTCGGGGTCGACTTCCTTGCGGATGCCCAGGCCGCTGCACTCCGGGCAGGCGCCGTAGGGCGAGTTGAACGAGAACGACCGCGGTTCCAGGTCGTCGACGGCCAGGGCGTGCCCGTTGGGGCAGGCCAGCTTCTCGGAGAACCGTTGCTCGCGGTTGTGCGCGCCGTGTTCGTGGTCCCCATGATCCGGGAATTCGAGCACCACGATGCCGTCGGCAAGGTTGAGCGCGGTCTCCACCGAGTCTGTGAGCCGCTGCTTGGCGCTGGCCTTGACGGTGAGCCGGTCCACCACGACCTCGATGTCGTGCTTTTCCTGCTTCTTCAACTTGGGCGGATCGGCAAGCGAATGGACCACGCCGTCAACCCGCACGCGGCTGTAGCCTTGGGCGTTCAGCTTCTCGAAGAGGTCGGCGAACTCGCCCTTGCGGGTGCGCACCACCGGCGCCAGCACCAGGAACCGGGTGCCCTCCGGCATCGCCAGCACCTGGTCGACGATTTGCTGCGGCGTCTGTCGGGCGATCCGCTCGCCACAGACCGGGCAGTGCGGGGTGCCGGCACGCGCATAGAGCAGACGCAGGTAGTCGTAGACCTCGGTGATGGTCCCCACGGTCGATCGCGGGTTGCGGTTGGTCGACTTCTGGTCGATGGACACCGCCGGGGACAGGCCCTCGATGAAGTCCACGTCCGGCTTGTCCATCTGCCCGAGGAACTGGCGCGCGTAGGCCGACAGCGACTCCACGTAGCGGCGCTGACCCTCGGCGAAGATGGTGTCGAACGCCAACGACGACTTGCCGGACCCCGACAGGCCGGTGAAGACGATCAGCGAGTCGCGGGGCAGGTCGAGGTCGACGCCGCGCAGATTGTGCTCACGGGCGCCCTTGACGATGAGGCGGTCGGCCAACGCTGTACCTCTCAGTGCGATTCGTGCCGCTAGCGCAACGCGGTTCCAGAAACGACAACGGTTACGAGAACAACGGCGGTTCGACGAACAACATTGCGCGCGGCGCACTCCATGCTAGGTGCCCGTACCGACAAGCATGGTTTGACCAGTAGCCTGGCCGCTATGACGGCGCTGCACGACAACTACACCGGACACGTCGACCCTGGTAACGCGGCCCGCCGGACCCTACCCGGCGCCACGATCCTCAAGGCATCGGTGGGCCCGATGGACAACAACGCCTACCTGGTGACCTGTTCGGCTACCGGCGAAACCCTGCTGATCGACGCCGCCAACGACGCCGAAGTCCTGATCGGGCTGGTCCGCGAGTACGCCCCGAAGGTGTCGCTGATCGTGACGACCCACCAGCACTTCGACCATTGGCAGGCGCTGGAGGCGGTGGCCGCCGCGACCGGGGCGCCGACCGCCGCCAGCGAGATCGACGCCGAACCGCTGCCGGTGCGGCCCGACCGTTTGCTGGCCGGCGGCGACACCGTGCGGATCGGCGAACTGAGCTTCGACGTGATCCACCTGCGCGGGCACACACCCGGGTCCATCGCCCTGGCCCTCGACGGGCCCGCGACCGGCGGAGTGCCGCAACTGTTCACCGGCGACTGCCTGTTCCCCGGTGGCGTCGGCAAGACCTGGCAACCCGGAGACTTCGCCCAACTGATCGATGACGTCACCACCCGCGTTTTCGACGTATACCCCGACGACACCGTCATCTACCCGGGCCACGGCGACGACACGGTGCTGGGTGCCGAGCGGCCGCATCTGCGGGAGTGGCGCGAACGCGGCTGGTGACGGGGTCGGATCACCCGAGCGCCGATTGCGTTGCGAACTAATGCTTTTCGCGCGTTGAGTCGCCGGCTAGTTGGTGGTGTGCACGATCAACACGTCGACCTTCGCCCGGCGTGAGACATTGGCCGGCACCGAGCCCAGCAGGCGGCCCGCGATGGTGCTGAGGCCGACGTTGCCGACGACCAGCAGGTCGGCGTTTTCGTCCTCGGCGAGCTTCACCAGCGCGTCGACCGGCGCGCCGACGATCGGTCGCTCGTCGACGTCCTTGGCGCCGGCCGCGTGGGCGCGCTCCTTGGCGTCCTGCAGGATCGCGTAGATCGGCGCGGTGCCCGACACCTTGTAGCTTTCCTGTCCGAGCGCGTCGGCGGCGCGGGTGTCCTCATGCTGGGGCAAGTACGCCGAGGCGATGAGCAACTTGGCCTCCGCCCCGGCGATCTGCGCCGCTCGTTCCACCGCGCGCATCGACGAGTCCGAGCCGTCGGTTCCCACCACCACCGTCCGATAGGCGCCCATCTACCCTCCCAGTTTCGGTTGGTCAGCCAACCCAAGACAGTATCGCGTTTGCCGGATGCAAGGGAGTAGCTGAGCGACACCGCGTGGCGCGCCGCGATTCAGCGTTTGCGGCGGGATTCCGCAAGGGCGGACAATAATTTCGATGCCCACATTATCGGAACACTCGGAGTATGCGCGAAAAGCAAGACCGCAGAAAGGCTTTCGCGCGGCGCCGACCCCAGCCGCGAACGCGTCGGACCCGGGCTCGCCGGAGCCGGGCCCGCATCGCCCCCGGCGTGACCGAATTCCGGTATCCGCCCCTACAGTGACAAGCATCATGCCTATCTCCACAGCTGAGGAGCTTTCGGAGCGGTCGGTTGACGGGGCCTCGCGGATTCGACCGCGCGGCCGCCTGTTGGACCCCTGGGCCGTCGCCGTGGCCGCCACCCTGATCAGCGCCGCCTGGTCCTGCAGGCCTTCGCTGTGGTTCGACGAGGGCGCCACCATATCGGCATCGGCCAGCCGCACGTTGCCCGAGCTGTGGCGGTTGCTGGGGCACATCGATGCCGTGCACGGCCTGTACTACCTGCTCATGCACGGCTGGTTCGCCGTCTTTCCGCCCACCGAGTTCTGGTCTCGGTTTCCCAGCGCCCTGGCGATCGGGGCCGCGGCCGCGGGCGTCACCGCGCTCACGAGGCGGCTGGCGACCCGCCCGACCGCGTTGTGCGCCGGTGCGGTGTTCGCCATCCTTCCCCGCACGACCTGGGCGGGCATGGAGGCACGCTCGTACGCCTTCGCGGTGGCCGCCGCGATCTGGCTGACGGTGTTGGTCCTTGCCGCCGCCCGCGGCGGCCGGGCCCGGCTCTGGCTCTCCTACGCCCTCGCTTTCGCGCTGTCCATCCTGCTGAACGTCAACCTGGTTTTGCTGGCCCCCGTCTATGCCGTCGCGGTGCCGCTGCTGGCACCGGCTGAAAGCCGCAAGCGCGCGGTCGTTTGGTGGGCCGCCGCGTCGGCGGTCGCGATCGGGGTCATGACGCCGTTCATGGTGTTCGCCCACGGTCAGGTCTTCCAGGTCAACTGGATCTACCCGGTCAGCTGGCACTACGCCTTCGACATCATCCAGCGGCAGTACTTCGACCACAGCATCCCGTTCGCCGTTCTGGCGGGCCTCACCGTCGCCGCCGCGGTCGTGGCCCGACTGGCCGGTGCGCCCGCCCCGGCGGGCGACATGCGCCGGCTGCTGATCCTGTGCTCGGTGTGGATCGTCGTCCCGACCGTTCTCGTCGTCACCTATTCGGCCATCGGCGAGCCGATCTACTACCCCCGCTACCTGATCTTCACCACGCCCGCGGCCGCCGTCGTGCTGGCCGTGTGCATCGTCACGCTCGCCCGCAAGCCGTGGCCGATGGCCGGTGTGGTGCTGCTTTTCGCGGCGGCCGCCCTGCCGAATTACCTGTTCACCCAGCGCTGGCCGTACGCCAAGGAGGGCTGGGACTACAGCCAGGTCGCCGACCTGATCGGCTCCCACGCCGCCCCCGGCGACTGCCTGATGGTGGACAACACCGTGCCGTGGCGGCCCGGCCCGATCCGCGCCCTGCTGGCCACCCGGCCGGCGGCCTTCCGGTCGCTGATCGACGTCGAACGCGGCGCCTACGGTCCCAAGGTCGGATCGCTGTGGGACGGTCACGTCGCCGTGTGGTTGACCACCGCGAAGATCAACAAGTGCTCGACCATCTGGACGATCACCGACAAGGACAGATCGCTGCCCGATCACCAGGCCGGAAAGTCGTTGCCGCCCGGGGTGTTCGGGCGATCCCCGGCGTATCGATTCCCGAGTTATCTCGGGTTCCACATCGTCGAGCGCTGGCAGTTCCACTATTCGCAGGTCGTGAAATCGACGCGGTAGTCGTGCCCGAACTCAGCGCAGCGTGTGCACCCGGGCGCCGCGGGTCGCGCGGTAGCTGCAGATGACGCCGGCGGCGCTCAGCACGGTGAACACCGTGAACAACCAGCGGGCCGCGGCCGCGTCGCCGCCGTGGGCCGCGTTGACCACCACCCCGGCCAGGCCGGCGCCGAACGCCGCGGAAATGAGCTGCACGGTGTTGATCGCGGCCGCGGCCGCGCCGCCCTCGCCCGGGTCGTCGACCGAATCCATCGCGCGCGCCGACAGGTGCGGCCACGCCATCCCGATGCCCACGCCGTCGAGCAGTAGCGCCAGCGCCCAGAGGGCGACCGTACCGACCGACGCGTCGTCGCGCTGGGTGAGCGCGCCCAGCGCCAGGCCCGACGCCACCACCAGCGGCGCAGCAAGGATCGCCCGCCGGACAATCCGCGGGTTCTGCAGTGACGCGCTGACGAGCTCGCTGACCGTCCAGCCGACGGCCACCGCCGCACCCAGGAAACCGGCCGTGACCGGCTGCAGGTGGGCGAGCTGCTGCCCGAACAGCGGCACGTAGATGTCGACCATCGCCCCGGCCATCAGGACCCCCATCGTCAGGTAGATCCATTTCAGGGGCCCGGGGCCGAAGACGCTGGGCGGCAGCACCGCCGGGCGCCTTCGCCGGTCGACGACGACGAACAGCCCGACCAGCGCGATGCCGGCGAGCAGCAACCCGAAGGTCGCGGCGGCGTTGTGCGGGATCTGCGCGACGCTGATGACCAGCGCCGCCACCCCGATCACCACCAGCGACCGGACCGGCACCGCGAAGTCGGCGGGGGCCGACGCGGACCGGGTTGCGGGCAGCGCGACCGGAACCAGCGCGGCCATCAGCGCCGTCAGCGCCGCCATTGCGACGAACGCCCACCTCCACAGGCCGAACTGCGCGAACAGGCCGCCCGTCGCGGGCCCGACGACCGTCGCGACGCCCCACATCGCCGACACCAGGGCCGAGCCGCGGGTCCACAGCGCGGGCGGGAGCGCGGCGTTGATCACCGCGTATCCCAGGCCGGCCAGCAGGCCGCCCGCCACCCCCTGCAGTGCCCGGCTCGCGATCAGCAGCTCCATAGTGGGGGCGGCCCCGCAGGCCAGGCTGGCCAGGCCGAACAGGGCCAGCCCAAGCAGGTATGACGCCCGCGCCCCGAGCCGCAGCAGGATCGCACTGACGAGGGTCGCCGCCACCACCGACCCGACCAGGTACAGCGTGGTCACCCAGGCGTAGAGGCGCCTGCCGCCGATGTCGGCGACGGTATTCGGCAGCAGGCTGCTGGTCAGGAACTCGTTCGTGGCGTAGAGCGCGACACCGCCGGCCAGCACGACCGACACGCCCAGGTACTTCGCACCCAGCAGTTGGCGCCAACTGCCCGCCGGGCTCGTCACTTCAACCCGGCGGCGTCCATCCCGCGCAGTTCCTTCTTGAGGTCGGCGATCTCGTCGCGGAACCGGGCGGCCAGCTCGAACTGCAGGTCCCGCGCGGCGGCCAGCATCTGCTCGGTGAGGTCCTTGATCAGGTCGGCGAGCTCGGCGCGCGGCATGCTTGCCGTGTCGCGGCCCTCGAACACGCCGGCGCTCCGGCTCGCCCTGCGCGCGGCGGCCGCGGGACGCGTTGCGCCCGGAACCGCCGATCCCCACGTCGGTGTCGTCGGCCTCGCGATAGACCTGGTCGAGGATGTCGGCGATCTTCTTGCGGAGCGGCTGCGGGTCGATGCCGTGCGCCTCGTTGTAGGCGATCTGTTTGGCACGCCGCCGCTCGGTCTCGTCGATGGCCTCTTTCATCGAGTCGGTGATCTTGTCGGCGTACATGTGCACTTCGCCCGAGACGTTGCGGGCGGCGCGGCCGATGGTCTGGATCAGGCTGCGCGTCGACCGCAGGAAGCCTTCCTTGTCGGCGTCGAGGATCGACACCAACGACACCTCGGGCAGGTCCAAACCCTCGCGCAGCAGGTTGATCCCGACCAGCACGTCGTACTCGCCCAGCCGCAGTTGGCGCAGCAGCTCCACCCGGCGCAGGGTGTCGACCTCGGAGTGCAGGTAGCGCACCCGGATCCCCATCTCCAGCAGGTAGTCGGTGAGGTCCTCGGCCATCTTCTTGGTCAGCGTGGTGACCAGCACCCGCTCGTCGGCGTCCGTGCGCTTGCGGATCTCGCCGATCAGGTCGTCGATCTGGCCCTTGGTCGGTTTGACCACCACCTTCGGGTCGACCAGCCCGGTGGGGCGGATGACCTGCTCGACGAACTCACCCCCGGACTGGCTGAGCTCGTATGGCCCCGGCGTCGCCGACAGGTACACGGTCTGCCCGATCCGGTCTGCGAACTCCTCCCAGGTCAGCGGCCGGTTGTCACACGCCGACGGCAACCGGAACCCGTACTCGACCAGGTTGCGTTTGCGCGACATGTCGCCCTCGTACATGCCGCCGATCTGCGGGACGGTCACGTGTGATTCGTCGATGACGAGCAGGAAGTCCTCGGGGAAGTAGTCCAACAGGGTCGCGGGCGGCGAGCCCGGGCCGCGGCCGTCGATGTGCCGGGAGTAGTTCTCGATGCCGGAGCAGAAGCCGACCTGCCGCATCATCTCGATGTCGTAACCCGTGCGCATCCGCAGCCGCTGGGCCTCGAGCAGCTTGCCCTGGGCCTCGAGCTCGGCCAACCGCTCGGCGAGTTCCTCTTCGATGGTGGAGATCGCGTGCGCCATCCGCTCCGGACCCGCGACGTAGTGCGTGGCGGGGAAGATCCGCAGCGAGTCGACCTGACGAATCACCTCGCCCGTCAGCGGGTGCAGGTAGTAGAGCGCCTCGATCTCGTCGCCGAAGAACTCGATGCGCACGGCCAGCTCCTCGTAGGACGGGATGATCTCGACGGTGTCGCCGCGCACCCGGAACGAGCCGCGGGTGAACGACAGGTCGTTGCGGGTGTACTGGACGTCGACCAGCAGCCGCAGCAAGCCGTCGCGGGGCACCTCGTTGCCGACCTGCAGCTCCACCGAGCGGTCCAGGTACGACTGCGGTGTGCCCAGGCCGTAGATGCAGGACACGGACGCCACCACGACGACGTCGCGCCGCGACAGCAACGCGGACGTGGCGGAGTGCCGCAGGCGCTCCACGTCGTCGTTGATGGAGCTGTCCTTCTCGATGTAGGTATCGGTCTGCGCGATGTACGCCTCGGGTTGGTAGTAGTCGTAGTACGACACGAAGTACTCAACGGCGTTGTAGGGCAACATCTCTCGCAGTTCGTTGGCGAGCTGGGCGGCCAGCGTCTTATTGGGCGCCATGACCAGGGTGGGCCGCTGCAAGCGCTCGATGAGCCATGCCGTGGTGGCCGACTTCCCGGTGCCGGTCGCGCCGAGCAGCACCACGTCGCGCTCGCCGGACCTGATCCGCCGCTCCAGCTCGTCGATGGCGGCCGGCTGGTCGCCCGCCGGCGCGTGCGGGCTGACGACCTCGAAGCGGCCGCCAGCGCGCACGACCTCGTCGACCGCGCGGTATTCCGAATGGGCGACTACGGGATGTTCAGTCGCGAAAGCCATGCCACCAGGGTAGAGCGGGGCACCGACACGTGTCGTGGTGCTGGTCGGGCGGTGAATACCGGCGCGCCGCGGGCGGCGTTAGGCTCGCGCCCGTGGAGGCGAGTGACGGCGAGCTCACGGCGATGGTCGACACGGTCCGTTCGTTCCGCCGGACTCGTGCGCATGCCGGGCTCTAGGATCGTTTCGATGACCAGTTCTGCGGATCCGGTCCCCGTTGACCTGACCGATCGGGAGCGCGACTTTATCTTCCAGGCGCTCGAGCAATGGGCGCTGGCGGCGTCTGTGATGCCGTTTCCATATCAGGTGCTGGGGTTGTCGACGTGGGACGAGTTCGGCGAACTCACATTCCGCCTGGGTACTGCAGTGGTGGCTGGTGAGCCATTAAACGATCTGGATTGGGCACGCGTCCTTTTCCTGACGGAGTGTTCCTGGGCGAGCGAAACAGTCGGTGCGGGCCGCGGGTTCGCGAGCGTCACCGGCTACTCAGACGTCGAGGCGGTGGGCTTGCTGCGCGGTCTGCAACGCAAAATCGGCGGCATCAAACGGGCCAAACTATTGTTTCCGCACGGCGGCCGGCCCCAAACCGCCCAGGAAATCGAGGAACGCAAGCGTTGGCTCGAGCAGTTACGTCGCGACCAGCAAGACCCGGAGTATCCGCCGGGATTGTGAGCTCGGATCGCGGATCACTCGCCGTGATCCCACGGATCGGGATCCGTATCACCGAGCACTGGCGAGTGGTGATGACCGGCGTGCGGGGGCGGCACCAAGCTGGGCCCGAAAGGCGTCAACGGCCCGCCGCCCAGATTGGGCGTGCTGCCGGGTCGCACCGGAGGCACCCGCTTGGGTGTTAGCGCGGGTTCCACCGGCGCAGGTGGGGATTCGCCCTGCGATGGGCGCGGGGTGGCCGGGCCCGCTGGTGGCTGCACAGCGGGCACGGGAGATGCCATTTCGCCGGGAGTGATCGGCGGCAGCCGTCCCACTCGGGGAGGCGGCAGCGGCTCGATCGCCCTGGTGGTCTGGTCAAAGTATTCTTGCGGTGTCCGCCATCGGTCGTTCGGACGCGGTTCAGGTCTGAAGGCGGTTCCATAGTCGCCATCCTGCGGATTGATGAAAATCACTGTGCCGTCAGTCCGCAACAATTCCAGTCCGCCGGATTTGAGGCTGGTGCCGATGCGGGTGTTGGGATCGTTCATCGCGTCGTAGATGGATCTGGCGAGTTCCGGAGGTGTCATGTCCGGAAAATGGAGCGAGGCGTGCCCATGCGCGATCTCGCTGGCCACCTGCTGTTTTTGCTCTTCGGTCCAGCCGGCGAACGGGCTGCCCGGTGGCCCTGACGGCGGAGGGTCTTGTTTGAAGGTGTGGTTGTCAACGGCATGAATTTTGCGTTGCGGCGACGTGCCAGACGTGGGGTTGTGCGGGAACTTGTCCCGGATTCCGGCCACGGCATTGGTGAGTCCGCCTGCGACTTGCTGGTCGAGGGCGACCAACTGTGCGGCGCGCTGACGAATGTCGGCGGCGAAGGAGTCTGCATCAACATGCCGCACGGCCGACGCGCAGCTCAGATCAATAACGGAAAAGTCTTCTGTGACGTCGAATCCCGCAGCCTGAGCTTCCTCGACCGCATACCGCAACCGTGATCGGGCGCCGTACAGGTCCGTTGCCCCGCCGCGGGCCACTTTGGCCGCTGCTTGCAGTCGGTCGACTACCGCGCTCGTCGCGACCATGTCGGCATGGACGGCGACGCGCATCGCGTCGGCCGTCTCACCATGCCAGTCGACCGATATCGCATCGCGCCACACCCGGTGGGCCAAACCATAGCTTCGATCCCCCACAGCATCCCAATACTCAGCCGCTTCCGTGAGATGCCCTGTGGGCCAGGCCAAAAGCTGCGATAGGGGCGGGAGCCCCACAACTGAGGACATACCTACACACCGCTCGGTGGAGACATCACCCCGGCCATCGCCTGCAGGCCAGCGGTAACCGCACGCAGCAGCTGCATACGCGAAAGCTAATCCGGAGGCTCCTGGAGCGAAAGTCACTAGGGGGAGAAATCACGTCGGCCGCATGGTTACCACGAGCGCACCACCAGCCGATCCTCGAATGCGATAGCAAATGCGCTATCACTTTCGAAAGTCAACCGGGGACGGTCGCGCCACCGCCGCCGCTATCCCGTCGGGCTGGTCCAGGTCCGCGTCACCGGATTGCACTCCAGCAGGTGCCCGTCGTTGGAGGTGGTCATCGCGAACACCGGCAGCCCGGGCTTGTCGCACGAGCTCCCGGAGGCGTGCACTCCCGCCGTGATGGGTGCCCTGCCCCAGGTATTGCCCTCGCAGACGATCTGCTCGTTGTTGGTCGGGTCGTAGGCCAGCTTGTCGATGTCGCTGCACACCCCGCCCAAAACGGGCGGCGACCCCGGCGTCGACGACGGGCTCGTCGTGTTGGCCACCTGGGCGGGATCGGCCATCGGCACGCCCGCCGGCACGTCACCGATCCGGGTGGCGACCACGGGAACCCGGACCACCGCTCCCTGAGCGCCGCATTCGTTGCTGAGCACGGTCTCGGTCACCGTGCCTCGGAGGGTGCCGTCGGCCTGCGGCGCCAACGACCATGCGATGGTCTCCTGCTGGGTGGCTCCCGCCTGCCCGTTCGGCTGGGTGCAGCCCACCCGCACCTGCTGCGGCGTGCCCTGCCAATACCCACCGACAAAGTGAAGCGTGTCGGTGTGTCCACCGTCGGCGGTGCTGGCCTTCTGGTGGGTGGCGTCGTCGAGTTGCGTGGCGGCGGCCGAACAGCCGTTGGTGGTGCACACCGAGCGGAAGGCCCACCAGTTCGTGTTGGCGGCGGTGTCGCGGATCGGGATGCCGTTCGTGGTCTGCTTGCTGTGGTCGTAGGTCAACTGGTAGCTCCCGTTGAGGGACGGCCCCCCGGAGCTCGTCGTCGCCACCGCGCTGGGCACCGTGACCGACGGTTTGGACGCGAGCGCGGGAGTGCTCGGCGAGGCGTCCGGCTGGAACGAATAGAGGATCGACCAGGTTGCCGCCACGGCGATCAGCACGGCGCACACCAGCGCGGTCGCCCACCGGGTGCGCGATGAATACCTGCGCTTCAGGGCGGCCATGGCACCGGCGACTCCGCCTCTGCGCTGCGGTGTCGACGAAGCGCCGGCGGGGTGGGCGCCGCGACCTGCGTCGGGCACGCCGCTGGTGCGCTCGCTCACGGCGGCGGCGAACTCCCGGCACCGCTCGAACCTGTCCCCGGGTTGCTTGGCCAGGGCTTTGAAGAACACGTCATCGAGGTCCGCCAGCTCCGGACGGTGGTCGCTGAGCCGGGGTGGATCCTCGTGCAGGTGCTGGCTGATCACCGCGATCGAATTGGAGTGCTGAAACGGCGGCGCACCGGTGAGCAGATGGAATGCCGTTGCGGCCAGGGCGTACTGGTCTGCCCGTCCGTCGATGAGCCCACCCGTGAGCTGTTCGGGTGCGGCGTAGGCGACAGTTCCCACGGCGACGTTGGTCTCAGTGATCCCGCTGATGTCACCGAGGTGACGCGCCACGCCGAAGTCCGCCAACAGGATTCGGCGCTCTCCGTCTTCGGGATGGGTGAGCAGGATATTGGCGGGTTTGACGTCCCGGTGCAGGAGCCCGCGGTCATGAGCGTAGTCAAGGGCACCGGCCACGGCATGCATGATGGCGCACACCTCGTCGATCGGCATCCCGTCCTGGTAGCGCTCTTTCACCAGCCGAGCGGCATCGGTCCCCTCGACGTAGTCCATGGAAATCCACAGTTGACCGTCGAACTCACCGCGGTCGTGCACGCCGACGATGTGCGGGTGCCAGAGCGTGGCGGCGAGGTCGGCTTCGCGGTTGAAGCGTTCGCGGAACTCGGGGTCCGCCGTGACCGCCTCGGCGAGAACTTTGATCACGTCGCGGCGCGGCAGCCGTGGATGCAGCGCCAGATACACCTCGGCCATCCCGCCGGCGCCCAGCTGCCGCAGGATCGTGTAGCCCGCGAATGGCGTGCCGTTGGTTACGGCCAGGCGGGAGCCACTGGCCTCGCTACGGGGCTCCGCGTTCGGGGTCGAGCTGACGGGCGGAATGCGGCGGAAAAGGTGGGCGACCGTCCCCGGCGGCAGCGAATTGAAGCCGGCCCGCAGCACCTCGCGGGCCGACCGTGGATTGCTCAACAGCCGTCGCCCGGCATCCAGGCGCCGGGTAGTGCCTCTGTGCTCGTCCATCGTTCTTCGCCCCCTCTCCTCCGCGACACCTGCCGACCTCGCCACCCCCCTGCGCGGTCCGACAGCGTCGGCTTGCGCATCGGGGACGGGGTGGTTCGCTTCGTCGCGGCGCCGTGCGCCGCCGCATCTGCGGACCCGGCGTGGCCGGACCTGACTCTCCTGACACCCCTCACAATCGAATGATGCCGGATGGCGGTGGGCAATTGGTCTCCTCAAGCTATGAGGTGGCTATGAGTGACCAAAGTGAAACAAAGCCAAGTCACAGGCGAGTCACACAGGGAGCACCCGCTGCGCCGACAGATACTTGAGTAGTGACTCTGCCCGCACCTCCCCTGCTGACAATTCGCTACGAGGGCTCGCAGCGGTCCTTCGCAGCCGGAGACGAAGTGCTCATAGGGCGTGACCCGGAGGCGGATGTGCGCATCGCGGACCCGCGGATCTCACGTGCCCACCTGATCCTGCGGTTCGATCAGGGCCGGTGGTTGGCAATTGACAACGGTTCACTCAACGGGACATACCTGAACGGCTACCGCATGCCCGTCATCGACATCCACGACGGTCAGAGCATTCACGTCGGCAATCCGCGGGGACCCAGGCTGACCTTCGCGATCGGCCCGCAACGTGGCCACAGCAACCGCCCCCACCCGCGGAGATCCACCCGCGACTCGGGGGCGCCCACCCTGGCCTGGTCCGCGCTGCCCGAGCAAACAAATCGCATCCAGCCCCAGATCCCCCCGCGCCCTCAATCCGGCGGGCGCCCGCCAAACCCTCCCGCCGCCGCCCCCCCGGCGCCCCGGGGCCAACCAACCCGGCCGCCGAACGCGCCGCCGAGGCAGCCGATTTCGCCGCCTCGCCGACCGGTGTCGCGGCGATCACCATCCGATCCGGTCACCGTCGTCGACGCGGACGCGGGTGCCATGACGTACGCCACACCCCCCGCCGAGCGTGACGCACGGGACTCGCCGCCGCCCGCCGAGTTAACCGTGATCGACGCGGGGAAGGCCGACGTCTCCAACCTCGCCACCCGCATGGTGAAGTTCTTCTCGCCGAGCCCGGCGGCGAACCAGACGGGTGCCGTCACGATCGGCCGGTCGGCAGAGAACGACATCGTGGTCTCCGACGTGCTGGCTTCACGCGAGCACGCGACCCTGGTACAGACGCGGCTCGGCACCGAGATCCGCGACAAGAGCGTCAACGGCACGTTCGTCAACGGCACCCGGGTGGGCTCGGCGATCCTGTCCGAGGACGACGTGGTGACCATCGGCAACGTCGACCTGGTTTTTCGCAACGGCACCCTGATCCGGCTCGGCGATGCCGCGGCGCGCACGGGCGGGCTGGAGGTGCACAACGTCAAATACGTCGTCGACAACGGGAAACAACTGCTGGACAACATCTCGCTGACCGCCCGGCCCGGCACCCTGACGGCCGTGATCGGCGGTTCGGGCGCCGGGAAGAGCACGCTGGCCCGGCTCATCGCCGGCTACGCCCGTCCCACGTCGGGCTCGGTCACCTTCGAGGGTCACGATATCCACACCGAATACGCGTCGTTGCGCAGCAGGATCGGGATGGTTCCGCAGGACGACGTGGTGCACCGCCAGTTGACGGTCAACCAGGCGCTGGGCTACGCGGCCGAACTGCGGCTGCCGCCCGACACCAGCCAGGCCGACCGCGCGAAGGTGGTCGCCCGGGTGCTCGACGAACTGGACCTGACCAAGCACGCCGACACCCGCGTCGACAAGCTGTCCGGCGGCCAGCGCAAGCGCGCGTCGGTCGCGCTGGAACTGCTGACCGGGCCGTCGCTGCTGATCCTCGACGAGCCGACGTCGGGCCTCGACCCCGCCCTGGACTACCAGGTGATGATGATGCTGCGGCAGCTGGCCGACGCCGGCCGCGTGGTGATCGTGGTGACGCACATGCTGTCCTACCTGGACACCTGCGACCAGCTACTGCTGGTGGCGCCCGGCGGCAAGACCGCCTACTGCGGGCCGCCCGACCAGATCGGCGAGGCGATGGGAACCACCAACTGGGCCAAAATCTTCACCCAGGTGGGCGCCGACCCCGAGGAAGCCAACCGGCGCTTCGTCGAGCAGAGCGAGGCGCAGAAGCGGCCCCAGAAGCTGATGCCCGCCCGAGACGAGGAACCGGGAGACCTCGGCGAACCCGTCCACACCAGCGTGCGCCGCCAGATCTCGACGGTCGCCCGGCGGCAGGTCCGCCTGGTCGTCGCCGATCGCGCCTACTTCGTCTTCCTGGCGCTGTTGCCGTTCATCCTGGGCGCCCTGTCGCTGACGGTGCCGGGCAACAAGGGATTTCACATGCCCGGCCCGAATGCGGGCACACCCGACGAAGCCGTGCAGATACTCGCCCTGCTGCTGCCGGCCGCGGCGTTCATGGGCACCGCGCTGACGATCCGCGATCTGGTCGGCGAGCGCGCCATCTTCCAGCGCGAGCAAGCGGTCGGGCTGTCGACGACGGCCTACCTACTCGCGAAGACCGCGGTCTTCTGCGGGTTCGCAATTCTGCAGTCGGCGATCATCACCGCGATCGTCGTGATCGGAAAGAGCGCGCCCACCCGCGGCGCCGTCCTCCTCGGCCATTCGACCGTGGGGGCCGGCCTCGAACTGTTCGCCACCGTCGCGGCGACCTGCGTCGCCTCGGCCGTTCTCGGCCTTGCGATTTCGTCGCTGGTCAGATCCAGCGAGCAGATCATGCCGCTGTTCGTCGTGGCGGTCATGGCGCAGCTGGTGCTGTGCGGCGGCATGGTCCCGGTGACCGGCCGGCTCGGGCTCGACCAGCTGTCGTTCGCGATGCCCGCGCGGTGGGGCTACGCGGCGGCGGCCTCGACGGTCGACCTGCGTCACCTGGTGCCCGATTCGATGCTGAGCCAGGACAGGTTCTGGGAGCACTCGTCGAAGATCTGGCTGCTCGACATGGGCGCGCTGGCGGCCCTGTCGCTGTTCTACGCCGGCTTCGTGCGGTGGAAGATTCGGCTGCGCCGGTGAAGCGCCGCTAGGCTGACGGCATCCATCCGCCGAAACATGAGACGTTCGACCTGCTGGCCCGCACCAACACCGATCCCAAGGGCATGGTGCGGGCTGTCGACGAGTACGTCGTGCGGCCCTGGGGGCTCTACATGGCGCGGCCCACTCCGGCCCGCGCCCAGTTCCACTACCTCGAGTCATGGCTGCTGCCGGCACTGGGCCTGCGCGCCACGGTGTTTCATTTCAATCCGGGCCACGAACGCGATCACGATTACTACCTGGACGTCGGCGAGTACACGCCCGGCACCGACGCGTGGCATTCAGAGGACCACTACCTCGACATCGAAGTGCGCACGGGTGCGGGGGCGGCACTGGCCGACGTTGACGAGCTGCTCGAGGCCCTCCGCCACGGGCTGCTGAGCCCGGAGGTCGCCGAACGGGCGGTTCGACGCGCCGTGGACGCGGTCGACGGGCTGGCCCGCAACGGGTACGACCTGTCGCGGTGGCTGGCGCCTCGCGGCATCGAGCTCGCCTGGCGCGCCCACCTAGACAGGGTCGAATGACCCTACAGATCGGCGCGCCACCACCCTAGGTTCGGCGGTGACAGGTCAGCTGGCCCCGAGGGGATTCTGTGCCGTTCTTCCAAGTGATAGCGCTCGACCTCGACGGCACATTGGCCTCTGGGGGCCGGGTGTCCGCCCAGGCGTTGGACGCCATCCGCGATGCGCGGCAGAAAGGCCTGACGCTCGTACTGGCGACCGGCCGCATCCGAGCGGAATTGGCGGCGGAATTCCCCCACATCGTCGACGTCTTTGACGCGCTGGTACTCGAAAACGGCGCCGTGGTGGTCGTCAATGGGCACACCACCGTGGTCACCGAGCCGGTGGATAAAGCCTTTGACGACGCACTCGCCCGGCGCCGGGTGCCCTACCGCCGGGCAAGGCGCTGGTGGCCGTCGACGGCCACCACGCCGCGAGCGTCGCAGAGGCCATAGCCGAGCTTGAACTGGACTGCCAGATCGTCCGAAACCGCGATGCCCTGATGGTGTTGCCGGCCGGCGTTACCAAGGGCAGCGGGCTGGACGCCGTGCTGTTGGAAGCGAATCTCTCGCCGCATAACACGCTGGCGGTCGGTGACGCCGAGAACGACTTGTCGATGTTCGGCATCGCCGAACTGGGCGTTGCCGTGCCCAACGCCGTCTCGTCCGTGCTGCGGCACGCAGATCTGATCCTCGACGACCCGGACGGCACGGGTATCGCAGCGCTGCTGAACAACTCGTATGTGACTGGGGCACGGCGGTTTTGCCCCCGGCGACGGTGGGTGGACATCGGCACCTTCGACGACCGATCACCTGCCCAGATTCCGGGCAGCCAGGGCCGAATCCTCGTTACCGGCCCCCCCGGATCCGGGAAAAGCTACCTCGTCGGCCTGATGGCGGAGCGGTGGATCGAGGCGCATTACTGCGTGCTGGTCATCGACCCGGAAGGCGACCACGTCCAATTGGGGCAGCTTCATGGGGTACGTGTCATTGCAGGCCGTGACCACCTGCCCGAACCCAGCGAACTCGTCAACAGCCTCGATCCGCGAACCAGTGTGGTGGTCGACATGTCCGGTCTGGCCGAGACGACCAAAAAGGATTATGTGCACCGGCTGCGCTCCACCGCCGAGGCGAGCCGCGAACAGCGCGGCTTTCCGCATTGGGTCATCTATGACGAGGCCCATCTCCTCGGCACCGAGGAGGAAGCGCCCTGGGCACGCCGCGGCGGTTACGTCTTGTGCTCCTTTGCGCCGGCTTCGTTGCCCGCCGGCGAAATCGACAAGAGCGACGTGATATTGGCGCTCAGCGATGAGAGCGGGGCAGACATGAGTTCGGTGAGGCGAGCAACGGTGCGCTTCGGCGCTGCGCCGCCCCGCGCGTTCGCCATCGCCGAACGCCAGACCGAACACGTGCGGCACCGCAGGAAATATGCCGATGTCCGCCTTCCCAGTGAGCGCCGGTTCTACTTCCACGACACCGACGGCCAGTTCATCCGTCCGGCCGCGACGATGGAGGAATTCCGCTCCGCCATCAACCATCTCGATCAGCGAGCGCTGCAATACCATCTCACTCGTGGGGACTTCTCCCGCTGGCTGGGGAGCACCATCGCGGACAAGGGCTTCGCCCGGCAGGTGGCGGCCTGGGAGGATGAGGTATCAGCCCGGCACGCCGCGGACGTGGAACGCGTGCGAAATCAGCTGGCCCGCGCCATCGAAGGTCGCTATCTGCCCGAGTCCGACGCGGACGGGTCCGCGACAACGGCAGACGCCTTGCCACGGCCCTCCTGAGCTGCCGGCGGCGCCCCGCCCGAACCCTGTCGGCCGGTCGGTCGTCGCGAGTCCGGTTGCTGCTGCGCGGCTTGGGCAGCGCCGGACTGCGCTTTGAACGCCAATGCGACAACGCACAGGCGTTATAGCGAAGATGCTGCGGGGCCTGAGAGGTTGGGGGGCGCGCGACCGGGGGGAGCACGTGCGGTCGCGATCTAGGGGGATTTGAAGACGTCGTGCTCGCCGACGCGACGCCACCGACAGCGCAATTCACCGGCGACGGTAACCAATTCGAATGTGGCCCGCCCGTCAGGGCTGGCGAAGGACCAGGTCATCTCCAAGATACCGGGCGCGCCCTGCACCGACTTGACACGCAGCGATCGCGGCCATGGAGACGCCGGATCGGCGGCGTAGGCATCGCAGGCTGCGACGAACTTCGTTCTCACCACGTCCTGAAAGGTCACTCGGTGCTCAGCCTTCAGTTTGCGGTAGTCGGCATCGAACGCAGGCGTGGTCTCGAACTTCACGGTTGCGGCGCGGCGTCGTCGGCCTGGGCCTGCGCGTCGAGTTGATCCAGATGATCCAGGAAGACGTCGCCGTCGTCGTGAACGGTGACCCGTCCGGCCGCCACGTGCTCGTCGACTTCCTTTTCCCGCTGCTGCCAGCGGTCCTCCCAGAACCACCGCTGGTCGGCGGGAATCGGGAGCGCTGGCCGAAGCTCGAGCACCCCGTCCTCACGCTCGGTGATTTCGACTTGAGCACCCGATTCGTCGAGGTGCAGCCGCCGACGCACCTCGGCGGGCAGGGCAACCACACCGCGGCCCTGGACCGCTACGAAACCATGAAAAGCCATGGTTCTATAGTCGCACATTACCGCAAAACTGCAAAGCTATAATGCTGTAAAGCAGCATTACCGATAAGCATCGTATGGTCAACTAAGTACGCGAGCAATGTGGGGAACGTCAGTCTGCGTGAAGATCGGGAACAGGGTGGTCGCGAGCAGGGCAATGAACCGATCGAGCCACGACTTCTCCGTGAGTCGCTCGCCCCGATCGCGGGACCACGCGAGAGCGTGATGTTGGTAAATCACGATGACACGGTCGGCGTCGGATCCCACCGCACCGAACCCAGCCCAATCCCGCCGGGCGTAATCTCTGCGACTATGAGCACCAACGGACGCAGCAGGGCGCCGATCGCGGCCATGGTGGCGATCGTGACGGGCCCTGCGCTTTTCCCCGCAACCGCACACGCGGACCTGCACAACATCACCTACCGGGCCCGGATCGACGCCTTGACGACGGGTAGCCAGGCCACCTTCGTGATCAACGGCGGCCAGACCAACACCACCGGCCTTCCGTCGACGCCGGGCAACGTGTTCGAGGCGAACACGGTGTTGCCCGATCCGCAGCAGGCCGGCATGCAGATCGTGCTGCGCTGGCCGTACTCGGCGAACGTGCACTGCGAGATCGACGTGGACGACAACCTTTTCACGCAGGTCGACCAAATGGTCAGGCCGGCACCGGGGAATGCGGCGCCGGCGAAGGGCACGCTGGCGTGCGGGGCGCCGCTGCCCTCTTAACCGCTCTTAACCGGGCTGCGGAGTTCAGGATTCACTAGCTGGAACCATTAGACGTTCTGCCCGCCTCATAGCGACAAATGCTGTCGCGCAGGTCATTTGTTGCTATGAGGTGGGCACAAACGAACACCCGCCCCGGCGGGGACTCGTGTGACTGCTGTGACGAACACTCAGGGCCGCCAGCCGGTCACGTCCGCCCAGGCCCACGCGCGTCGGTAGGCATCGGAGAACCACGGCTCCTTGGCGTCCACGTAGGACGCGATGTCGCCACCCGCGCGCTCCGCGGCCGCCCGCTTGACGTTCACGTACTCGGCCCGCACCTCCGGCTCGGCGGTCAGCCAGTCGACGAACAACAAGGCGAACCGCTGGTTGGGCCAGCCGTCGACCCGCAGGTGCACGTTGGTCGGGCGTCCCGGATCGGCCGAGCCGTGAAAGCGCTTGCCCCACAGCGACGCATCGTCGCCGCCCCCGTCGGGCTTGGCGATGTCCTCTCTGATGCTCTCGATCCGCGGGTAGCCGGCGGAAAGCAGGGGCTCGGCGAGTTCGTCGGCGACGTCGAGGGATTCGACGGTGATCTGCACGTCGACGACGTCCTTGGCCGGCAGTTCCGGCACAGCGGTCGAGCCGATGTGGTCGATGCGCAACGCCCGGTGCCCACACGCAGTCTTCAATCGGGCGACGATGCGCCGAGCCTGGTCCGGCCAGGTCGGATCGGATGCGACCACGCGTGCGGAGCCGCGTGCGATCTGGCGCTCTCCGAGGTTGCGGGCGAAGGGGACTATCCGGCCTTCCCACACGTCGCGGGCCCGCCCCGCCAACTCCTCAGGGCTACCCGAATTGTCCAGCCACACATCGGCGACGGCGCGGCGCTGCTTGTCGGTGGCCTGGGCGGCGATCCTGGCGCGGGCGTCGTCTTCGGACATCCCCCGCAGGTCGACCAGCCGCCGCACGCGAACCTCGACGTCGGCGTGCACCACAACGACCAATGGGAACAGCGGCGCCATCCCCGATTCCACCAGCAGCGGAATGTCCTCGACGACAACCGAATCGTCGGGCACCGAGGCGATGATCTCGGCGCGGCGCTTGCCCACTAGGGGGTGCACGATCCCGTTGAGCTTCTGGCGCGCCTCGTCGTCCCGGAAAGCCTTGGCGGCCAGGGCCGGCCGATCCAGCGATCCGTCGGGAAGCAGGATGTCGTCACCGAAGGCCTCGACGAGCGACGCCAGCCCCTGGGTTCCCGGCTCGACCACCTCACGCGCGATGACGTCACCGTCGACGATGATGGCACCGCACTTCGCGAACGTGGCCGACACCGCGGACTTGCCGGCGCCGATGCCACCGGTCAAACCGATACGCAGCATTGCGGGAACGCGTTTTAGGCGTTGCCGGCGAGCTTCTCCCGCAGGGCCGCCAACTGGGCGTCGCTGGCCAGCGATCCGCCGGCCGCCTTCTCCTCGCGCGCCCCGCCGTTGCCCGACGGCTGGTCGCCGCCGCTGTCGTGGCCGGCCGCCTCGGCAGCCGCGAACTTCTCCATCTGCGCGGTGTGCATCTTGTGCCGGCGCTCGGCCTCGGCGTAGCGGGCCTCCCACTCGGTGCGCTGGGCGTCGAATCCTTCCAGCCACTCGTTGGTTTCGGCGTCGAAGCCCTCGGGGAAGATGTAGTTGCCCTGCTCGTCGTAGCTGTCGGCCATGCCGTACTTCGCCGGGTCGAACTCCTCGGTGTAGTCCTCGTTGGCCTGCTTGAGCGACAACGAGATCCGGCGCCGCTCCAGGTCGATGTCGATGACCTTGACCATCGCGTCGTCGCCGACGGCCACCACCTGGTCGGGCACCTCGACGTGACGCTCGGCCAGCTCGGAGATGTGCACGAGGCCCTCGATGCCCTCCTCGACCCGCACGAACGCACCGAAGGGAACCAGCTTGGTGACCTTGCCGGGCACGATCTGGCCGATGGCGTGGGTGCGGGCGAAGTGCCGCCACGGGTCTTCCTGGGTTGCCTTGAGCGACAACGACACCCGCTCGCGGTCCATGTCGACGTCGAGCACCTCGACGGTGACCTCGTCGCCCACCTGCACCACCTCGGACGGGTGGTCGATGTGCTTCCAGGACAGCTCGGAGACGTGCACCAGGCCGTCCACCCCGCCGAGGTCGACGAACGCGCCGAAGTTGACGATGGACGACACGACACCCTTGCGGATGGCGCCCTTCTGCAGCTGGTTGAGGAACTCGCTGCGGACCTCGGACTGGGTCTGCTCCAGCCAGGCGCGCCGCGACAGCACAACGTTGTTGCGGTTCTTGTCCAGCTCGATGATCTTGGCCTCGATCTCCTTGCCGATGTACGGCTGCAGATCGCGAACGCGCCGCATCTCGACCAGGGACGCGGGCAGGAAGCCACGCAGGCCGATGTCGAGGATCAGGCCGCCCTTGACGACCTCGATGACGGTGCCCTTGACGGCCTCGTCCTTCTCCTTGAGCGCCTCGATGGTGCCCCAGGCGCGCTCGTACTGTGCGCGCTTCTTGGACAGGATCAGCCGGCCCTCTTTGTCCTCCTTGGTGAGAACGAGCGCCTCGACCTCATCGCCGACGGAAACGACCTCACTGGGGTCGACATCGTGCTTGATGGAGAGTTCGCGGGCGGGAATGACGCCCTCGGTCTTGTAGCCGATGTCGAGGAGCACCTCGTCCCGGTCCACTTTGACGATCGTGCCCTCGACGATGTCGCCATCGTTGAAATACTTGATCGTTTTGTCTATTGCTGCGAGAAAATCCTCGCTCGAGCCGATGTCGTTGACGGCTACTTGGGGCGAGGTGACGGTGGGACTCGGCATGTGGTGGGTTGCTCCGGACAGGTTGGGTCGTAGGGACAAAACAGGATTTACCTGACGAGGCTACTCGACGGGGCACACGCTGGACAAACCGGTCGACCCGGATCGCCCGCCGACGTAAAGCTTTCGCGAACGCCAGGCCAACGTTGGGCCGAACCGGGGTGGGCCGTCAGAACCTGGCGACGAGGGCCACCCCGCACACCATGAGCAGCCCGCCGAGGGCTCTGCCCGCGGTGATCGGGTGCGGATCCACCCGCAGCCAGCCGAAATGGTCGATCAACAGCGACATGATGAGCGCCGCGGTGACCGTGAAGCCCATGAAGGTGCCCGCGCCGACCCTGTTGACCAGCGTCAGCCCGGCATAGACCTGCACCGCGCCCACCAGGCCGCCGATGACGGCCCACCACGGCATCGACGCGACGTCCTTCGCGGTGGGCAGGGGTTTGGACATCACCAGGAACGCCGCGACGAAAAAGACCGTGATCACGGCGAACGAGACCGCCGACGCCAGCCAGGGGTTGACCAGGTGCTTGTAGAGCTGCCCGTTCATGGCGGCGCCACACGTCTGCAGCGCCCCGCCGAGGACAATGAACGGGATCATCCAAACCGGGTTCACAGCGCCCCTCCCCTGTGCAAACAGTGCCCTTACCGTGCCGGTTAATGCGCCGCCGAGTCCCACGAGCGGCCGTAGCCGACCGACACCTCGAGCGGAACGTCGAGCGGGTAGGCGCCGCCCATCTTCTCGCGGGCCAGCGCTTCGACCTTCTCCCGCTCACCGGGGGCGATCTCGAACAGCAGCTCGTCGTGCACCTGCAGCAGCATCCTGGAGGCCAGTCCGGCCTGCCTGATCCCCTTGTCGACCTCGATCATCGCGACCTTGATGATGTCGGCCGCGCTGCCCTGGATGGGGGCGTTGAGCGCCGCCCGCTCGGCGGCCTCACGCACCTGCCGATTGCTGCTGTCCAGCTCGGGTAGGTAGCGCCGGCGGCCCAGCACCGTCGAGGTGTAACCGTCCTTGCGGGCCTGCTCCACGACGGCCATCAGGTAGTCGCGGACCCCACCGAACCGGGCGAAGTACTGGTCCATCTGGTCTTTGGCCTCTTCCGTCGAGATCTTCAGCTGAGCCGACAGGCCGTAGGCGCTGAGGCCGTAGGCCAGCCCGTAGGACATCGCCTTGACCCGGCGGCGCAGTTCCGGGGTGACCTCGTCGATCGGCACCCCGAACGCGCGGGAGGCCACGAACGAGTGCAGGTCCTCCCCCGTGTTGAACGCCTCGATGAGGCCCTCGTCCTTGGACAGGTGGGCCATGATCCGCATCTCGATCTGGCTGTAGTCGGCGGTCATCAGTTCCGTGTAGCCCTCGCCCACCACGAACGCGTCGCGGATCTGCCGGCCCGCGTCGGTGCGGATCGGGATGTTCTGCAGGTTGGGCTCGGTCGACGACAGCCGGCCGGTGGCCGCGATCGTCTGGTTGAACGTCGTGTGGATGCGGCCGTCGTCGGCGACCGAGTTCAGCAATCCGTCGACGGTGACCTTCAGCCGCGTGACGTCGCGGTGGGTCAGCAGGTGCTGCAGGAAGGGGTGCCCGGTCTTGTCGAACAGCGATTGCAGGGCGTCGGCGTCGGTGGTGTAGCCGGTCTTGGTCCGCTTGGTCTTGGGCATCCCGAGCTCGTCGAAGAGCACGGCCTGCAACTGTTTTGGTGAGCCCAGGTTGATCTGCTTGCCGATCACGGCGTACGCGGCCTCGGCGGCGTCACGGATCTCGTCACCGAATGTGCTCTGCAACTCCGTCAGCTGCTGCACATCGACGGCGATGCCGACACCCTCCATGTCCGCCAGCACCCGCTGGACCGGCAGCTCCATCTCGCCGAGCAATGCCGACGAGTCGATGCGGTCCAGTTCGGCGTCCAGGGCTTCGGCGAGGTCCGCGACCGCCCGCGCCCGCAGGGTCAGCGTCTGGACGGCCTGCTCGTCCACGCCGTCGATGTCATCGAGCAGCGAAAGCTGTTGCTGCTCAGGCTTTTCCGCGCGCAGTTCACGACGCAGGTAACGCAATGACAGATCGTCGAGGGTGAAGCTGCGCTGCCCGGGACGCACGACGTAGGCGGCCAGGGCGGTGTCGGAGGTGACGCCGTCGAGCGCCCAGCCGCGCCCGGCGACGTCGTGGATGGCGAGCTTCGCCTCGTGCAGCGCTTTGGGTTTCGTCGCGTCCGCCAGCCACTCGGCCAGGGCGGCGTCGTCGTCGGGCGTGAGCGTCGCCGTCTCGATGTAGCCGCCTTCCCCGTCGGGGGCCGCGATCGCGAGCGCGGTGGCGTCCCCGCCGTGGGGCAGGTGGGTGCCGGCGATGGCCAGGCCGGATCGGCGCCCGTCCGCGGCGTGCTCCGCCAGCCACCGCCTGACGGTGCCCGGCTCCAGAGCGCCGCCGCGCACGTCGAACCCCTCGTCGACCTCCGGCTCGACGGCCGCCAGGGTCTCGAACAGCCGGTCCCGCAACACCCGGAACTCCAGATCGTCGAAGAGCCGGTGGATCTGGTCGCGGTCCCAGGGCAGCATCCGCAACGTGTCCGGCGTCTGCGCGAGCGGCACGTCCTTGACGAGGTCGGTGAGCTCACGGTTGCGGATCACGCTCGCCAGGTTGGCCCGCAGCGCGTCGCCCACCTTGCCCCGCACCGAGTCGACGTTGTCGACGAGCGCCTGCAGCGAGCCGTATTCGGCGATCCACTTCGAAGCGGTCTTCTCCCCGACGCCGGGGATTCCGGGCAGGTTGTCGCTGGGATCCCCACGCAGGGCGGCGAAGTCGGGGTATTGCGTGGGCGTCAGCCCGTACTTCTCGACGACGGCCTCCGGGGTGAACCGGGTCAGCTCGCTGACGCCCTTGCGCGGGTAGAGCACGGTCACGTCGTCGCTGACCAGTTGCAGGGAGTCCCTGTCGCCGGTGACCACCAGGACCCGGTAGCCCTCGTTCTCGGCCTGGGTGGCCAGGGTGGCGATCAGGTCGTCGGCCTCGAACCCGGGCTCGGCGAGCACGGTGATGCCCAGCGCGCCCAGCACCTCCTTGGTGATGTCGATCTGGCCGTGGAACTCGTCGGGCGTCGACGACCGGTTGGCCTTGTATTCCGGGTAGCGCTCCGAGCGGAAGGTCTGCCGCGACACGTCGAACGCGGCGGCGATATGCGTGGGCGTTTCGTCGCGCAGCAGGTTGATCAGCATGGCGGTGAAGCCGTAGACCGCGTTGGTGGTCAGGCCGCCGCGGGTCTTGAAGTTCTCGACCGGCAGCGCGTAGAACGCCCGGAACGCCAGCGAATTGCCGTCCAAGAGCATCAGCGTCGGCTTGGCTGTTTCCGCTGCGGTGGCTTTCGGGGCCGCACCGGCGGTTTTCGCGGCAGTCACGGCTCTCACTTTATGCATCCGGTATGACGTCCCGCCCTTCGCGCCGGAACTGCAACACGTTTCAGTTTTTGGGTGGGGCCTGGGTAGTCTGGCCGAGTGCCCGAGGTCACCAGCCAACAACCCGCGATCGACGGATGGTTCGCCACCGATGACGCCGGCGTTCCCCATTTGATCGGCAGCAGGTGTCCCCAGTGCGGCACCTACGTCTTCCCGCCGCGCGAGAACAACTGCCCCAACCCCGCGTGCGCCAACGACTCCCTGGAGTCGGTGGCGCTGTCGACGCGGGGAACGCTGTGGAGCTACACGGAGAACCGTTACGCGCCGCCCCCGCCGTACCCGTCTCCGGACCCGTTCGAGCCGTTCGCCGTCGCCGCCGTCGAGCTGGCCGCCGAGGGGCTGATCGTGCTGGGCAAGGTGGTCGAGGGCACGCTGGCGGCCGACCTGAAGGTCGGCATGGCGATGGAGTTGACCACCATGACGCTGTTCACCGACGACGACGGCGTCGAGCGCACCGTGCACGCCTGGAGGATCGCCGAATGACTCCCGAACCGCTCTACATCCTCGGCGCGGGTATGCACCCCTGGGGCAAATGGGGCCGCGACTTCACCGAGTACGGGGTCGTCGCCGCGCGCGCCGCACTCGCGGAGGCCGGCCTGGACTGGCGTCAGATCCAGTTGGTCGCCGGGGCGGACACCATCCGCAACGGCTACCCGGGATTCGTCGCGGGCGCGACGTTCGCGCAGAAGCTGGGCTGGAACGGCATTCCCGTCAGTTCGAGCTACGCCGCCTGCGCCAGCGGCTCGCAGGCGCTGCAGAGCGCCCGCGCCCAGATCCTGGCGGGGTTCTGCGACGTCGCGCTGGTGATCGGCGCCGACACCACGCCGAAGGGCTTCTTCGCGCCCGTCGGGGGCGAACGCCGCAACGATCCCGACTGGCAGCGCTTCCACCTCATCGGCGCCACCAACACGGTGTACTTCGCGCTGCTGGCGCGGCGGCGGATGGACCTCTACGGCGCCACCCTCGAGGACTTCGCCCAGGTGAAGGTCAAGAACTCCCGGCACGGGCTCAACAACCCCAACGCCCGCTACCGCAAGGAGAACTCGATCGACGACGTGCTGGCCAGCCCGGTGGTCTCGGACCCGCTGCGGCTGCTGGACATCTGCGCGACCTCCGACGGGGCGGCGGCGCTGATCGTGGCGAGCAAGTCCTTCACCGAGAAGCACCTCGGCTCCGTCGCGGGCGTGCCCTCGGTGCGCGCGATCAGCACGGTGACCCCGCGCTACCCGCAACACCTGCCCGAATTGCCGGACATCGCAACGGATTCCACCGCCGTGGTGCCCGCGCCCGATCGGGTGTTCAAGGACCAGATCCTGGACGCGGCCTACGCCGAGGCGGGCATCGGGCCCGAGGACCTGAGCCTGGCCGAGGTCTATGACCTGTCGACCGCGCTCGAACTCGACTGGTATGAGCACCTGGGCCTGTGCGCCAAGGGCGAGGCCGAGGCGCTGCTGCGCAGCGGCGCGACCGCCCTGGGCGGCAAGGTCCCCGTCAACCCGTCGGGCGGGCTGGCGTGCTTCGGCGAGGCCATCCCCGCCCAGGCGATCGCCCAGGTCTGCGAGCTGACCTGGCAGCTGCGGGGCCAGGCCACCGGACGGCAGGTGGAGAACGCCACCGTCGGCGTCACCGCCAACCAGGGCCTGTTCGGCCACGGCTCGTCGGTGATCGTCGCCCGCTAGGCGGTTCGGCTCGGCTGGGGGCCCGGCGAGCAGACGCAGAATCGCACCCGGATGCGCGCATCCGTGCGATTCTGCGTCTGCTCGCGGTTAGGCGTCCTCTTCCGCGGTGCCCAGGGTCTCCAGGACGACTTCGGCCACACGCTTCATGGTGGTGCGCCGGTCCATGGCGGCACGCTGGATCCACTTGAACGCCTCGGGCTCGGTCATGCCCTGCTTGGTCTGCAGCAATCCCTTGGCGCGCTCGACGAGCTTGCGGGTCTCCAGGCGGTCGGACAGCGTCGCCACCTCGCGCTCCAGCTCGGTGACCTCGCTGAACCGGCTGACGGCCAACTCGATGGCCGGGATCAGGTCGCTGATGGTGAACGGCTTGACCAGGTAGGCCATCGCCCCGGCGTCGCGGGCGCGCTCGACCAGGTCCCGCTGGCTGAAGGCGGTCAGCACCACGATCGGTGCGATCCGCTTACTGGCGATCTCGGACGCGGCGTCGATGCCGTCCCGGCGGGGCATTTTGACGTCCATGATGACCAGATCCGGCCTGTGGCGCTCGGCCAACTCGACGGCTTCCTGGCCGTCACCGGCCTCGCCGACGATCTCATACCCCTCCTCTCGCAGCATCTCGGCGAGATCCAGTCGGATCAGCGCTTCGTCTTCCGCGATCAGGACCCGGTGCGGCGCAGCGGCGCCGGTGTCGGTCGTGGGGCCAGTCATGTCGAACATTGTCTCGCGGGCGGCAGTACCCAGCGACCGCGGGGGCGGCGAGACAGCGTGCGACGGCACATCCTCTATGGTGGGAGGCTGCCTCTCACGTAGAAGGCCGAGTGAGCCCTCGTATCCCAACTGGCAGAGGAAACGGATTCAAAACCCGTACAGTGTGAGTTCGAATCTCACCGAGGGCACCAGCCGCGACAGCGGGATTACCGCCTCTCCCCCAGTTCCCACAGGCCGTGGCGCGGGGCTTCGTACGGCAGCCAGCGCCAATATCCGACCGGCCGGATGATTCAGCGCGAATAGCTCCCCCCTAGGTAGGCTTTGGCGGCCGCGCCGGCCGTACGCGAATTGAATTCGCGCCAAATCGAATCCCTAAATAATAATTGGCCGGGAACGGGGCAATTTTTTTTCACCGTCAATTTTCCACTATTGCATTCCCGATTCGCAGCGTACGATCCGTTACACACAGGCAATCGCCTCGGCCGCGGGGGTGAGATATGGCTCAGCGCTCCAAGAAGATTGGTATCGGGTTGATTCTCGCCCTCACCGTTGCGATGACGAATAGCTGTGCGGCAGGCTGTAATACGGCCGCATCGCTGCTGCACGTGGCCGGCGACTCGATGGAGGGCAGCGACCACGCCGCGCTCTTGCCGATTCCCGGGGAACAGGTGTGCGTGTCGCAGACGGGCAACCTGGAGTAATCGCACATTTATCGGCCCGTGATGACCGACCGGTGCTTGTCGATTGCGAATTCGGCCTATTGATCGACTGAGCGAATCGGCGCACCGATAACCGCTATCCGCGCGATGCCCGGCTCCGCTTGGAAATGCCTTCTCAAGCCGACCGACACGAGGGCGGGTCACCGGTTACGCTGTCATCGTGGCGGCGAAGAAGTGTGGAGCCCCACCGAAACGGCCAGACGGCTCCCAGCGCCCGGATTGCGTAGCGGCGGTCCGCAATCAAACACGCGAGCGCAACCAGCACTACGCGCGCGCCGCGGCCCGCCAGGAAAGGCTGCTCAACATCGCCGCCGCCCTGGCCGTGCTGACGCTGGCGACCTTCGTGTTCATCCAGATCGCGACCGACTCCTGGTCCTGGCGCGTCGGCGCGATCAACCTCGGCGCCGCGCTCGTCTTCGCCGCCATCCCGTGGCTGCACCGGTTCGGCGGATTGGTTGCGCCGCTTACCTTTATCACCGCCGCCTACGTTTCGGTCTTCGTCAGCAGCTGGGCGGTGGGGACGGGCGCGGGCGCCGAATTCTTCTTCCTGGTCGGGGCATGCCTGGTGGTGCTGCTGCTGGGCATCGACCACATGGTCCTGGCGTCTGCGCTGGCCGGGGTGGCCGCCGCCCTGATCATCACCGTGGAGTACACCGTTCCGCGCACCACCGGGCTGCAGCCGGCCTGGGCCCAGCAGATGGGCTTCGTCGTCACGACCGTCTCGGCCTGCGTGATGGTCGTGGTGACGGTGTGGTTTGCGCTGCGGGACACCGCGCGCGCCGAGGCGGTGATGGAATCCGAATATGAGCGGTCCGAGGCGCTGCTGTCCAACATGCTGCCGGCCAGCATCGCCGAGCGGCTCAAAGAGCCCGACCACAACGTCATCGCCGACAAGTACGACGAGGCCTCGGTCCTGTTCGCCGACATTGTCGGCTTCACCGAGCGCGCCAGCAGCACCGCGCCGGCCGAACTCGTACGGTTCCTGGACCACCTCTACGGAACCTTCGACGAACTGGTCGACCGGCACGGGCTCGAGAAGATCAAGGTCAGCGGCGACTCCTACATGGTGGTGAGCGGCGTGCCCCGGCCCCGCCCCGACCATGCCCAGGCGCTGGCGGATTTCGCGCTCGACATGACCAAAATCGTGGCGGGGCTGCAAGATCCGCACGGCGAGCCGGTGCAGCTGCGGGTGGGCATGGCCACCGGCCCGGTGGTCGCGGGTGTCGTGGGTTCTCGTCGATTCTTCTACGACGTGTGGGGTGACGCCGTCAACGTCGCGTCACGCATGGAATCCACCGACTCGGTGGGACAAATTCAGGTGCCTGAGGACACCTACCAGCGGCTGAAGGACGAATTCGTCCTGCGCGAGCGCGGATTGATCGAGGTCAAGGGCAAAGGCATCATGCGCACGTGGCACCTGATCGCCCGGCGGCCGTTCCCGAAACCGATCGAAGATTCGGGCGACGTGGTCTCCGAGGAACCGCACACCGCCCCCGTGTGAGTCCAAAGTCCCTACCCCGGGACCGCCGTGGTGTGCCAGACTTCGGCCATGACAACCACTCCGGAGACCACACCCGTTCCGAGTTTGTTGCCGCACCTGTGGAAATCCGCGTTGGTGTCAGGAATCCTGTCGGTGATCCTCGGCGCCATCGTGCTGGCGAGCCCGGGACTTTCGCTGGTGGCCGCCGCGATCGCGTTCGGGGTATACCTGCTGATCACCGGCGCCGCGCAGGTGTTCTTCGCCTTCGCACTGCACGTCTCGGCGGGCAGCCGCGTCCTGTTGTTCATCAGTGGGGCCGCTTCACTTATCTTGGCGGTGTTGGCTTTTCGCCATTTCGGCAATGCGTTCCTGTTGCTGGCCATCTGGATCGGCGTGGGATTCATCTTCCGGGGTGTGGCCACCACGATTTCGGCCGTCAGCGACCCGAACCTGCCGGGACGGGGATGGTCGATCTTCGTCGGCGTGATCAGCCTGCTCGCCGGCATCGTGGTCCTCGGATCCCCGTTCGAGTCGCTCTACACGCTGGCGATCGTCGCCGGTGTGTGGTTCGTGGTCATCGGGGTGTTCGAAATCGTGTCGTCGTTCGGCATCCGCAAGGCGTCGAAGGCGCTGGGCGGTTAGCACCACCGGTAAGTACTACACTGTGTCGTAGACCTTGACCCTTGAGGGGGCGTGACGGATGAACGTCGTCGACTTATCGCGCTGGCAGTTCGGTATCACCACCGTCTACCACTTCCTGTTCGTGCCGCTCACCATCGGTTTGGCCCCCCTGCTGGCCATCATGCAGACGGTGTGGGTGGCGACGGGCAACGTCGCCTGGTATCGGCTGACGAAGTTCTTCGGCAAGTTGTTCCTGATCAACTTCGCGATCGGCGTGGCCACCGGCATCGTGCAGGAGTTTCAGTTCGGGATGAACTGGAGCGAGTACTCCCGGTTCGTCGGCGACATCTTCGGCGCGCCGCTGGCCATGGAGGGGCTCTTCGCGTTCTTCTTCGAATCCACCTTCATCGGACTGTGGATCTTCGGCTGGGGCCGGCTGCCGAAGTTGGTCCACCTGGCCTGCATCTGGATCGTCGCGCTCGGGGTCAACGCCTCGGCGTTCTTCATCATCGTGGCCAACTCGTTCATGCAGCACCCGGTGGGTGCCCACTACAACCCGGTGACGCATCGCGCAGAGTTGGACAGCATCGGCGCCTTGCTATCCAATAACACCGCGCGGTGGGCGTTTTCGCATACGGTGGCCGGCTCGCTGCTGACCGCCGGAACGTTCGTCGCGGCGGTCAGCGCGTGGTGGCTGGTGCGGGCCCGCACCAAGGCGGCGGAATCGACGCCCGCGGCGGAATCGGACGCGCGCACGATGTTTCGGCCGGCGGCCATTCTGGGATGTTGGGTGGTGCTGGTCGCCACCGCCGGATTGTTCTTCACCGGTGACCGCCAGGGCAAGCTGATGTTCGTTCAGCAGCCGATGAAGATGGCGTCGGCGGAAACCTTGTGCGACACCCAGACCGATCCGAACTTCTCCATCCTTACCGTCGGCCGGCACAACAACTGTGACGGTGTCAACGGCGTCATCGAGGTGCCCTACGTGCTGCCCTATCTCGCCCAAGGCCGCACCAGCGACGTCACGTTGCAGGGCGTGCGCAACCTGCAGCGGGACTACGAACAGCGCTTCGGACCAAACGACTACCGGCCCAACCTCTTCGTCACCTATTGGTCGTTCCGCGCGATGATCGGCTTTTTGGCCATCCCCGTCCTGTTTGCGCTGGCGACGCTGTGGTTCACCCGCGGCGACCGCATTCCCAACCAGCGCTGGTTCTCCTGGCTGGCATTGCTGACGATCCCCACGCCGTTCCTGGCCAACATCTCGGGGTGGGTCTTCACCGAGATGGGCCGTCAGCCCTGGATCGTTGCGCCCAATCCCACGGGCGACCAACAGGTCCGGTTCACGGTCCACCAGGCCGTGTCCGACCACGCGCCCGCGATGGTGGTCACCTCGCTGGTGACGTTCACCGTCCTCTACGCGGCCCTGGCCGTCATCTGGTTCTGGCTGCAAAGGCGCTACATCACCGAGGGGCCGCAGGAACACGACGCCGAACCGGCGCCGCCCAAGGCGCCCTCGGATGACGAAGTGGCCCCGCTCTCATTCGCCTATTGAGTTGCTCAGCAAGGCCTTTCGACCAGCAACGGGAAGGATCTGACCGATGCAACTGCAGCAATTGTGGTTCGGCGTCATCGGAATGCTGTTCCTCGGCTTCTTCGTCCTGGAGGGATTCGACTTCGGCGTAGGCATGCTGATGGAACCCCTGGCGCGCGTCGGCGCCGGCGAACCGGAACCGCAGCGCCGCACGGCCCTCAACACCATCGGGCCGGTCTGGGACGGCAACGAGGTGTGGCTCATCGTCGGCGGCGCGGCGATGTTCGCCGCGTTCCCCGGCTGGTACGCCGCGGTGTTCTCCACCCTTTACCTGCCGCTGCTGGCCATCCTCGTCGGCATGATCCTGCGCGCCGTCGCGATCGAATGGCGCGGCAAGGTCGACGACACGAAATGGCGCGGCTGGGCCGATTTCGGCATAGCGGCCGGGTCCTGGCTGCCCGCGGTGCTGTGGGGTGTGGCGTTCGCGATTCTGGTCCGTGGGCTGCCGGTGGACGCCGACGGCCACATTCACCTGTCGATCACCGACGTGCTCAACGCCTACACGTTGCTGGGCGGTCTGGCCACCGCCGGGCTCTTCTTGCTCTACGGCGCGGTGTTCATCTCGCTGAAGACCTCCGGCACCATCCGCGACGACGCCCACCGGCTCGCGGTGCGGCTGACGCTTCCGGTGACCGCTCTGGTTGCCGGGTTCGGGCTCTGGACGCAACTGGCCTACGGCAAAAATTGGACCTGGCTGGTGCTGGCCGCGGCGGTGGTCGCCCAACTGGCGGCGGTGCTGTTGGTGTGGCGTCGCGGGTCCGACGGCTGGGCATTCGCCTGCACCGCCGTGGTGGTGGCGGCCGTCGTGATCCTGCTGTTCGGTTGCCTGTACCCCAACCTGGTGCCCTCGACGCTGAACAAGCAATGGAATGTGACGATCTACAACGCCTCGTCGACCCCCTACACCCTCAAGGTCATGACCTGGGTGACGGTGATCATGGCTCCGCTGACGGTGGTGTACCAGGCGTGGACGTATTGGGTTTTCCGGCAACGGCTTTCGGCCGAGCGGATACCGGCATCCATCGGCCTGGCCAGGCGTCCGTCCTGAGCGCAACCGACTCGCGGGCGGCCGCGAAGGCCCGGGGCCCCGTCGATCCGAGATTGTGGCGGGCCTCGACGCCGTTGCGCCGCTACCTGCTCGCCTCGGTGGGTTGCGGGGTGGTGATCTCCGGCTGCACCATCGGCTCGGCGATCGTGCTGGCGCGCATCGTCGCGCACGTGGTCGCCGACCCGGCTGCGGCCGGCCGCCATGTCTGGCCCGCTCCCCTGTCGATCCTGTTGGCGCTGTGGCTCGTTCGCACGCTCACGCACTGGCTTCAGGCGCGCCTGGGACAACGGGGTGCCAGCGCCGTGATCGCCGACCTGGCCGGCCAGGTGCTGACCGCGGTGACCGCGCGGCAGCCGCGTGAACAGGCGGCGCAGCGCGATGCCGCCGCGGTCCTGGTCACCCGCGGCCTCGACGGGCTGCGTCCGTACTTCGCCGGTTACCTGCCCACCCTGCTGCTCGCCGCGATCCTGACCCCGGCCACCGTCGCCGTCATCGCGGTCTATGACCTGAAATCGACCCTGATCGTGCTGATCACCCTTCCGCTCATTCCCGTCTTCATGGTGCTCATCGGGCTGGCGACGGCCGAACGATCGGCCACGGCGCTGACGGCGATGACGACCCTGCAGGCACGGCTGCTCGATCTGATCGCCGGCATTCCCACGCTGCGGGCGCTGGGGCGTACCCGGGGTCCCGAGCTTCGCATCGCCGAACTGGCCGCCGCCCATCGACGTTCGGCGATGGCGACGCTGCGGATCGCGTTCCTGTCGGCCTTGGTCCTGGAACTCCTGGCCACCCTGGGCGTCGCGCTCATCGCGGTCAGCATCGGCCTTCGCCTGGTGTTCGGCGAGATGACCCTGGCCACCGGCCTGACGGTCCTGCTGCTGGCACCCGATGTCTATTGGCCGCTGCGCCGCATCGGCGTGGAATTCCATGCCGCTCAGGACGGCCGGACCGCGGCGGACAGTGCATTCGCACTCATCGGCCCCGCCCCGGCGGCCGAGCCCCCGCGCCGGACCGTGGCGGCGCGCGGTGCGCAGATCCGGCTCGAGCGGCTCAGCGTGAGCGGTCGCGACGGTCACGCCCCGCGCCACCTGAGCGCGGTCATCGAACCCGGGTCGGTGACGGTGCTGACCGGGCCGAACGGCGCCGGAAAAAGCACGACGCTGCAGGTGATCGCCGGCGTCACCACCCCGTCGTCGGGCCGGGTCAGCGTGGCCGGGGTCGACGTCACCGAACTCGACCCCAACGCGTGGTGGTCCCAGCTGGCCTGGCTGCCCCAGCGGCCCGCGCTCGTCGCCGGCACGGTCGGTGACAACCTGAGGCTGTTCGGGAATCTCGCGGACGTCGAAACGGCTTGCCGCGCCGCCGGTTTCGATGCCGTCCTGGCAGAGCTGCCCGACGGCATGGATACGACGCTGGGTCGCGACGGCGTCGGACTGTCGCTGGGCCAGCGCCAGCGCCTGGGTCTTACCCGCGTTCTCGGATCGACGGCGGCGGTGCTGCTCCTCGACGAGCCCACCGCGCACCTCGACGCCCGCACCGAAGAACGGGTGTTGCGGGCCATCGTCGAGCGCGCACGCGCCGGCGCGACGGTGGTGGTCGTCGGCCACCGCGAGCCCTTGGTCGCGATCGGTGACCGCGTCGTGGAGGTAGCGGCGGCCGGGGTGCGTTATGCCTCGGCCTGACCCGCCCGCGCCAGCGGCGATCGCAAGCGCGGCGGAGCCGGGCGCGGCGGGTCGCCGCGAAACAACCGAAGCGATCGCAAGCCTGCTGCGCCCCCGGCTGCCCCGGTTACTCGCCGCCATCGCGCTGGGTGTGCTGTCGCTGGGCAGCGCACTGGCACTGGCCGGCGTGTCCGCCTGGCTGATCACCCGTGCCTGGCAGATGCCGCCGGTCCTCGACCTGTCGATCGCCGCCGTCGCCGTGCGCGCCTTCGCGATCTCCCGTGGGGTGCTGCACTACTGCGAACGACTGGCCACGCACGACACCGCCTTGCGGGCGGCCGGCACCGCCCGGGCGCAGATCTATCAGCGACTGGCCCAGGGGCCGGCGGCGGCC
Organism: Mycobacterium bohemicum DSM 44277; assembly: GCF_001053185.1. GTDB lineage: Bacteria > Actinomycetota > Actinomycetes > Mycobacteriales > Mycobacteriaceae > Mycobacterium > Mycobacterium bohemicum. The sequence goes on from NZ_CSTD01000001.1 coordinate 1,202,766, forward strand.
GCCGTCCGCCTGCGCAGCGGCGAACTGGTGGCGCGGGTCGGCGCCGACGTGGACGAGCTGGCCAACGTGCTGGTGCGCGCAGTGGTGCCGATCGGCGTCGCGGTGGTGCTGGGTGTGGCGGCGACCGCCGTCGTCGGGGCCATCTCGGTGTCGGCCGGGCTGGTCCTGGCGATCTGCCTGCTGATCGCCGGCTTCGTCGCGCCCCGGCTTGCCGCCAAGGCCGCCGCGTCACAGGAAGAGGTGGCGCGGCAATACCATTCGCGGCGCGATACCGCGGCGATGACCGCGCTCGAACACGGCCCAGAACTGCGGGTCGCCGGCGTCCTGACCGGCGTTATCGCTGAAGCCCAGCGCCGCCAACGCGATTGGGGCGTGGCCCTGGACGCGGCCGCCAGGCCGGCCGCCCTGGCCGAGGCGGTGCCCACGGCGGCGATCGGCGCCAGCGTGATCGGCGCGGTTCTGTCGGCGGTTGCGCTGGCACCGACGGCCGCACCGACCACGCTGGCCGTGTTGATGTTGTTGCCGCTGTCGGCATTCGAGGCGATGACGCCCCTACCGGGCGCGGCCGTCCAGTTGACGCGGTCGCGGATCGCCGCGCGCCGACTCCTCGACCTGGCCCCTCCCCGCGGCGCGATCGATGCCAGGCTTACGGCCTCGTCGCCGTTGGGGCGCACGCTCGTACTGTCCGCGGACGTCCGATCGGGCCACGCGGGCGCGGCGCGATCAACCCGGGTGGCGCTCGATGTGGCGCCGGGGGCAAGGCTGGCGATCACCGGCCCGAGCGGCTCGGGAAAGACGACGCTGCTGATGACGCTCGCCGGCTTGCTGCCTCCGCTCGACGGTCAGGTGCTGCTCGACGGCACCGACCTCCGTCGGCTCGGTGAAGACGAACAACGACGCGCCATCGGCTTTTTCGCCGAGGACGCGCACGTCTTCGCCACCACCGTGCGCGACAACTTGCTCGTGGCCCGCGGGGACTGCCGCGACGACGAGCTCACCGGCGCGCTGCAGGCCGTCGGGCTGGCCGCGTGGGCCGCCGCCCTGCCGGAGGGGCTGTCGACCGTGCTGACCGGTGGCGCGCACGCCCTTTCCGCGGGGCAGCGCCGACGGTTGATGTTGGCCCGCGCCGTGCTCTGCCCCGCGCGGATCGTGCTCCTCGACGAGCCCACCGAACATCTCGACGCGGCCGACGCCGAGTGGGTCCTGCGCCAACTGCTGGGCCCGGATTCGCGCCTCATGTCCGCGGACCGGACGGTGGTTGTCGCAACTCATCACTTGCCCGACGGAATTGGCTGCCGGCAGCTGAGCATCGAATGAACACCCGGCGGTGCGCTTCCGGCGTCCAGCACTGCGGCGCCGACCGTGCCCCGCGCTGGAAGTCTAAAGGTGCCGCCGTCGCGGCATGAATTCCAGCGACAACAACACGAAGGCCAAGAAGACCACCTGGGTCATCGAGACCAGCGCGTAGCGGCGGGCGTCCAGCGCCCGGAACTTGCGCACGTAGCGATACAGCGACTCGAGCGCGATCAGCGGGTCCAGGACGTGAATCAGTCGGTAGCAGACGCGCTGGGCCCGATTGCGATTCTTCTCGTCGAAGATTTCGGGGAACGCCGCGAATGCAAGTGAAAGTCGCTGTGCACCAGCCTGTTTGCCGGCCATGATCATGTCGACGCTGAGACGTTCATCGATGCCGTTGGGCGCCCCGCGCCGGCGCCACGGCACGTCGAGGGTGATGTCGCTGCCGTTGCCCGCGGTCGCGTAGCGGTGGAAGCCCTGCACCTTCCCCGAAGCGTCCCGGGCCATGATCAGCCGGATGCCGGGGAACCGGCCTTCCAGCACGCCATCGAGGTTCATGTGAAACCCACGCTCGGTGTGTGCGCCCTTGGTGGACTCCCGCACCACTTCGGTCAGCTCAGCCAGGCGCCGGTCGCCGAGTTGCTGTTCGTCGACGATCTCTGTGGTGATGCCGCAGTTGTGCGTGCGCTTCACCGCCTGGCGCAGGTTGCGGAACTTGCGGCCCGCCATATCGAAGTTCGGTATGTCGACGACGACGTCGCGGCCGATCGGGATCGCGCGCAGCCTCTGCCCGACCACCGTCGGGTCCTGCCACAACGGCAGCCGCTTCTCGCTGCAGCCCACCACCGTGATGCGCCAGCCGTGGGCGTGACACATCGCGGCGAAGCCGGCGACCAGCTCGCGGAACCTCTCCTCGGCACCGATCGGGTCCCCGCTCACCGCGGCGAACCCCAGCCGCGTCCGGTATGCGAGCGCGGCCCTCCCGTCGGCGGTGAAGTGATAACACTTGCCCGTCTGCATCGCGAACGGCGCCAGCGGGTCGTCGCTGGTGCCGTTGATCAACGCCCACACCCGGGGCAGGTCCCCGGGCCGCTGGCGCGACGACGTCGCCCACACGAGCACCGACCCGGAGCTGACGATCAGCAGGTCACCGAGCAGATCGAACGACAGCACACCGGCCCCCAGGCCCGCCAGCACGAAGAGGGCGGCGGCGGCCGCGTGCGCGGCCGTCACCGGACGCCCCAAAAATATCCCGCGGGCGATGAAGGCCGCGGCGCCGAGGATGGTCAGCGACCAGCTCAGCCGGTCGGTGTAGTGCCACGCCGGGTGCTGCTGGTGGCGAGCGAGGATGACGACGAGCCAGGCCACCGCGCACATGAGCGCCAGCGCGCCGACCCAGCGGGCCGCCGCCGAATCCGACGGCACGACAACCCGTTCGCGGCCGCGGTGCCCAACCGCGACGTCGGCCGGTGAACCACTCACTCCTTGCCTCCCGATGCTGCTGACGATCCAGCTGGGCGGCTCGCGCCGCCACGTGCACCGAATACCCCGCTGATCACAATTTACGCCCGATCGCGGCCGATCCGGGCCTAAATCGGGCCGCTACCCGCGCAGGTATCCGGCACCCGTCTGCCGGCTTTATCGGGGAGAAGACGGAAAGTATTTCACGACGCCCTCCTGAACCACCGTGGCGAGGATTTTCCCGGAGGAGTCGAAGAAGTGACCGGTCCCCAGCCCGCGCGATTCGGCGGCCACCGGCGACGACGTCGAATACAGCACCCAGTCGTTGAAGTCGACCTGCCGGTGGAACCAGATGGATTGGTTGGAGGACGCGGCGAAGATGCGGTCGAAGCCCCAGGACAGCCCATGCGTGGTGACGATCGAATCCAGCACCGTGGTGTCCGACGAGTACACCATGGCCGCGGTGTGCAACACGGGGTCGTCGGGCAGCGTGCCGAGGGCTTTCATCCAGACCCGGTTGTGCGGGAGCCGCTGGCCCTTCTTGCGCATGATCCAGGCCGGGTCGTTGGTGTAGCGCCACTCGATGGGGTGCAGCGCGTTGACGAAGTGCGGGACGATCTGCTCGTAGCCGCGCAGCAGTTCCCGGAGCCCCGGCCGGGCGTGCGGCTGGTCTACCTGCGGCGGCTCGACGCCGTGCTCGAGCCCCGGGCCGGCGGACATGAACGAGATCAGCGCCGAGGACAACAGCACACCGTCCTGCACGGCGTCCACGCGGCGATTGGCGAAGCTGCGCTCGTCGCGCAGCCGGGTCACGTGGAATTCGATGTCCCGCGACGTGTCGCCGCCGTTGATGTAGTGCACCGAGAGGGCGCTCGGCGGGAGTTCGGGCCGTTCCAGCGTCCTGGTGCCGGCCACGAACGACTGCGCCATGAGCTGGCCGCCATACGTCCGCAGCGGGTTCTTGGTGGGATGCGAACCGGTGAACAGGTCCTCGCCGACACGCGTGAGGTCGAGTATCTGCAGCAGCTCCTCGAAGTCGGAATGCGCACCTTCCTGCGCATTCGGCTCCTGAGACTCACAGCCGACCACCACGGGCTCTCCTTGGGTCAATTGCCCGCCTCCTCCTCAAGCCGCTATGCGGCGTGGGTCGTCGCCGGGCTGTCGCTAGACGTCGTCCTCCCCGATCCGGTGCACGTGGATCAGGTTGGTCGACCCTACTGTGCCAGGTGGCGCTCCGGCGACGATGACCACCAGGTCACCGCGCTTGTACCGGCCGAGCTCCAGCAGCGACTTGTCGACCTGGCGGATCATCCCGTCGGTGGAGGTCATCATCGGCACGATGAACGTCTCGGTCCCCCACGTCATGGCGAGCTGGCTGCGCACCTCGGGCCACGCGGTGAAGGCGAGCAGCGGCAGCGGGGTGTGCAGCCGGGCCAGTCGCTTGACGGTGTCTCCGGATTGGGTGAACGCGACAAGGGCCTTGGCGTCGAGTCGCTCGCCGATGTAGAGGACGGCATACGAGATGACCCCGCGTTTGGTGCGGGGCACGTGCGCCAGCGGCGGGGCGGCGGTGGAGTTCTCCTCCACCGCGCAGACGATCCGCGACATGGTCCGGACGGCCGCCATCGGGTACTTGCCCACCGACGTCTCGCCGGAGAGCATCAGCGCGTCGGCGCCGTCGAGCACGGCGTTGGCGACGTCGGAGGCCTCCGCACGCGTCGGCCGCGAGTTCTCGATCATCGAGTCGAGCATCTGCGTCGCCACGATGACGGGTTTGGCATTCTCCCTTGCGATTTGGATTGCCCGCTTTTGCACCAGCGGGACCTCTTCCAGCGGCAGTTCCACGCCGAGGTCGCCGCGCGCCACCATGATGCCGTCGAACGCCAGCACGATCGCTTCCAGGTTGTCGACCGCTTCGGGCTTCTCCAGCTTGGCGATCACCGGAACCCGCCGCCCGACCCGGTCCATCACCTCGTGGACGAGCTCGACGTCCGACGGGGAACGCACGAACGACAGCGCCACCAGGTCGACACCGAGGTCGAGGGCGAAGGTGAGGTCCTCGATGTCCTTCTCCGACAGGGCGGGCGCGGACACGTTCACCCCCGGCAGCGAAATGCCCTTGTTGTTGCTGACCGGTCCGCCTTCGGTGACGCTGCACACGACGTCGTCGCCCTCGATGGCCTCGACGACGAGGCCGACCTTGCCGTCGTCGATCAGCAGGCGGTCACCGACCACGGCGTCGGTGGCCAACTTCTTGTAGGTGGTGGACACGCGGTCGTGGCTGCCTTCGCACTCGGCGACGGTGATGCGCACCGTTTCGCCGTCCGCCCAGTAGGTGGCCCCGGTGGCGAAACGCCCCAACCTGATCTTCGGGCCCTGCAAGTCGGCGAGCACGCCGACCGCGCGGCCGGTGCTGTCGGACGCGGCCCGCACTCGCTCGTAGGCGGCTTTGTGATCGGGATAGTCGCCATGGCTGAAGTTCATTCGGGCGACGTCCATTCCGGCCTCCACCAGCGCCAGAATCAACTTGTCGCTGTTGGTTGCAGGGCCGAGGGTGCAGACGATCTTCCCGCGTCTACTCACGGCGCCCCAGCATAGTCGCGCACGGCCACCGCGGCCTCCGCTAACCGGTGACGGTCGGGAGCAGGGGGAAACCGGGCAGGTTGCGCGCGAGCGTCCACAGGGCCGCGGCGACCGCGATGCCCAGCATGGCCGAGACCGGCAGCGCGGATTTGCCGCGCCGGCGGCGAAGCACCACCCACAGGGCCACCAGCGGGGCCCCCACCAACAGGAAGACGTTGTCGTTGACGGCGGCCGGGAGGTCGCCGTGCAGCAGGTCATGGGTCATCCGAAGCCCGCCGCAGAGCGGGCAATTCCAGCCGGTGAGCCATTTGAACGGGCACGGCGGGTAGACCGACGAGCTGTGGTGCGGGTCGACGAGGGCCACGTAGCCCAGCGCGCCGGCCAGCAGCGCACCCGTGCCGACCGCGGTGTGCGGGAGATGACGATGCGGACCGCCCGGCCGCGCGGCCGGATCTGCGGGGGGACCCCACGACGGTTCGATCACGGTGCCAGCATGACAGATCCGCGGCCTTGGTGCGCCGGCCCGGACGGGGCCGGCGGGCGGCTAACGGCGGTTCCTGCCGCGCAGGCTCCATCGCCTGCGGGTCGACGCCTCCTCCGACGCCGGTGCCGTCTCGGCGGCGCTCGGGTTAGCGCTCGGGCCCGCGCTCGCGTCGGCCGCGGGATCGACGGTTTCGGCCTCGGGTTCGTCTTCGCCCTCGGCTTCGGATTCCGCCGACTCCTCGGGGGTCGCCGGTTCGGGCCCGGATCCGGCGACGTCCGGCTCGGCGGGCTCTGAGTCCGGTTCTATGGCAGTCGTTTCCGCGGATTCTTCGTTGGCCTCGGCCGCATCGGGTTCGACGTCCTGCTCGGCTTCCCCGGCCTCGTCGGTTTCCGCGGCTTCCTCGCCTTCGGGGGACTCCTCGGCTTCCTCGGGCTCCTCGGCCTCGTCGGGTTCGAGCGCGTCCGGCTCCATCGACTCGGCGGCCGACTCCGGCTCCGAGTCGCCCGTATCCAGGGCCTCGGGCTCGCTCGTCTGGGCCTCCGGCGGTGGAGCGTCGGAACGTTCCTCGGCGGCGACCGGGTCCACGGCGGCCACCGGGTCGTGGTGCTCGTCGGCCAGGGCGGCGGCCTCCGACGCGGAGATCGGCGACACCTCGAGGTCTCCGGCGTTGCCGCGCAGACTGGCCGGATCCTCGCGTCCCTTGGGCGCGAGCATGAAGTACACCACCGCGCCGATGAACACGAACGTCGACGTGAAGGAATTGATCCGGATGCCGGCAATATGGGTCGCGGAGTCATCCCGCAGCAACTCGACGCCGAAGCGCCCGATGCAATACCCGGCGACGTACAGGGCGAACAGCCGTCCGTGCCCCAGCGTGAACCGTCGGTCGAGGTAGATCAGCGCGGCGAAAACCAGGACGTTCCAGATCAATTCGTACAGGAACGTGGGCTGCACGACGAGCGCCACCTGGCCCGTCGAGACTCCGTCGAGCGAATGCGGATCGACGTAACCCGAGGGATCCCGCCGGTAGAAAATCTCCAGGCCCCACGGCAGCGTCGTTTCCCGGCCGTAGAGCTCCTGATTGAAATAGTTTCCCAGCCGACCGATGGCCTGCGCCAAGACGATTCCCGGCGCGATCGCGTCACCGAACGCGGGCAGCGGAATTCCGCGGCGCCGGCACGCGATCCACGCACCGACACCACCGAGGGCGACCGCTCCCCAGATGCCCAGACCACCGTCCCAGATGCGCAGCGCCGCGCCGAATCCCGCGCCGCCGGGACCCCAATAGGTTCGCCAGTCGGTGGCCAGGTGATACAGCCGGCCACCGATCAAGCCGAAAGGCACCGCCCACAGCGCGATGTCGTAGATGACGCCGCGCTCGCCGCCGCGGGCCTCCCAGCGCCGGTCGCCGATGACCAGCGCGACCACGATGCCGGTGATGATGAACAGCGCGTAGGCGCGGATGGGCACCGGCCCCAGGTGCCAGACGCCCTGGGGCGGGCTGGGGAAGTACGCCAGCAACGTCGTCATGAGGCCGAGACCCCGTCGCGCACCCCGCAAGCGAGTTCCTCGGTCAGCGCCCGTACCGCGGGCAGACCGTCGGAGCCGAGCGCCGACACCAGCGCGGAACCGACGATGACGCCGTCGGCGTAGCAGGCGATCTCCGCGGCCTGCTCGCGGGAGCGGACCCCCAGACCGACGCCGACCGGTATGTCGGACACCGCCCTGACCCGGGCCACCAAGTCCGGTGCGGCGTGCGACACCGCGTCACGCGCCCCGGTGACCCCCATGGTCGACGCCGCGTAGACGAATCCGCGCGACGCCTCGACCGTCGTCGCCAACCGCTGCGGCGTCGACGACGGCGCCACCAGGAAGATGCGATCCAACCGATGCTCCTCGGACGCCGCGATCCACTGCCCGGCCTCGTCGGGGATGAGGTCCGGCGTGATCAGCCCCAGCCCGCCGGCCGACGCCAAGTCGCGCGCGAACGCGTCAACACCGTAGTGCAGCACCGGGTTCCAGTACGTCATGACCACCGCGCGGCCACCGGCGGCACTGATCGCCTCGACGGCGGCCAGCGTGTCGCGGACCCGCACCCCCTTGTGCAGCGCGATCTCGGTGGCCTTCGCGATGGTCGGGCCGTCCATGCCCGGGTCGGAGTACGGCACGCCCACCTCGATGATGTCGCAGCCGGATTCGACGAGCGCGATCATGCCGTCCACAGAGGTCGGCACGTCGGGGTAACCCGTCGGCAGGTAGCCGATCAGCGCCGCGCGGCCGTCGTGACGGCACGCCGCGAAGACCGGGCCGAGATTGCCTGCCGGGGCGTGTTCCACGTTCACCGCTTGCCCTGGTCGTCGCCGGGCGACAGCAGCCCGAACCACTGCGCCGCGGTCTCCACGTCCTTGTCGCCGCGGCCCGACAGATTCACCACGATGACCGCCCCGCGGCCCAGCTCGACGCCCAGCCGCAACGCCCCGGCCACCGCGTGCGCGGATTCGATGGCCGGAATGATGCCCTCGGTGCGGCACAGCAGGCCGAACGCCTCCATGGCCTCCGAGTCGGTGATGGGGCGGTATTCGGCGCGCCCTGTCTCGCGCAGCCACGCATGTTCCGGTCCGACCCCCGGGTAGTCCAAACCCGCTGAGATGGAGTGGGATTCGACGGTCTGGCCGTCCTCGTCCTGCAGCAGGTAGGAGAACGACCCCTGAAACGCCCCGGGGGAACCGCCGGAGAACGTCGCGGCGTGCCGGCCGGTCTCGACGCCGTCGCCCGCCGCCTCGAAGCCGACCAGCCGGACGCCGGGATCGTCGATGAACGCGTGGAAGATCCCGATGGCGTTGGATCCGCCTCCGACGCAGGCGGTTACGGCGTCGGGTAGCCGGCCGGCCTGTTTCTGGATCTGCACGCGGGTCTCCAGGCCGATGATGCGCTGAAAGTCGCGCACCATCGTCGGGAAGGGGTGGGGCCCGGCCGCGGTCCCGAAGCAGTAGTAGGTGGTGTCGGCGTTCGTCACCCAATCCCGGAACGCCTCGTTGATGGCGTCCTTGAGGGTCTTCGAGCCGCTCTCGACGGAGACCACCTCGGCGCCCAGCAGCCGCATGCGCGCCACGTTGAGGGCCTGGCGGGCCGTGTCCACCGCGCCCATGTAGATCACGCAGTCCAGGCCGAGCAGGGCGCACGCGGTGGCCGTCGCGACGCCGTGCTGACCGGCGCCCGTTTCGGCGATCACCCGATTCTTGCCCATCCGCCGCGCCAGCAACGCCTGGCCGAGAACGTTGTTGATCTTGTGAGAACCGGTGTGGTTCAAGTCTTCTCGCTTGAGGAACACCCGGGCTCCCCCGGCATGCTCGGACAGGCGGGTCGCCTCGTACAGCGGCGACGGCCGACCGGTGTAGTGGGTCTGCAGATCGTCCAGGATGTCCAGGAAGTCCTGGTTGACGCGTTCCTTCTCGTAGGCGGCGGTGACCTCCTCGATCACCGCCATCAACGCCTCGGCGACATAGCGGCCGCCATAACCGCCCGGACCGCCGAAATGGCCGCCGGCGTCGGGATCGTGGCGGGGGGGGTCCGCGATGGCCGCACTCGCACGCGGAAGATCAGGCCCCGACAGGTCTTCCATCACCATGGGTCAACGCGCGGGCGGCTCATAGGGTTCAACGCTTCAGTGCACCGCTCGTCGGCTAGCGAGCCGGTTTCGGACAGGACGGATGGGTGCCGGCGGTGACCAGGTCGGCAACCGCGGCCCGGGGGTCACCGCTTTTCACCAGGCCCTCACCGACGAGCACGGCGTCCGCGCCGGCACCGGCGTAGGCCAACAGGTCCGCGGTGCCGCGCACACCTGACTCGGCGATCCGGATGACGTTGCTGGGCAGCCCGGGCGCGATGCGCGCGAAGCAATCCCGGTCCACCGCCAGCGTCGTGAGGTCGCGGGCGTTGACGCCGATGACGTTGGCCCCGGCCTTGAGCGCGCGGTCGGCCTCTTCTTCGGTGTGCACTTCCACCAGGGCCGTCATGCCCAGCGATTCGGTGCGGTCCAGCATCGACACCAGCGCGGACTGGTCCAGCGCGGCGACGATCAGCAGCAACATGTCCGCGCCGTGCGCCCGTGCCTCGTGAATCTGGTAGGGCCGCACCACAAAGTCCTTGCGCAGCACGGGAATTGAGACGGCCGCCCGCACGGCGTCGAGGTCGTCGAGCGAGCCGCAGAAGCGGCGCTCCTCGGTCAGCACGCTGATGATCCGCGCGCCGCCGTCTTCGTAGGCACGGGCCAGCTTCGCCGGGTCGGAAATCTTCGCCAGGGAGCCGGCCGACGGGCTGGCCCGCTTTACTTCGGCGATCACGCCGATCCCGGGCTGGCGCAGGGCGGCCATCACGTCGAGCGGCGGAGGCGCGGCCGCGGCCATCGCCTTGATTTCGGACAGGCCGATGAGGGATTCGCGCGCGGCGACGTCGGCACGGACTCCTTCAAGGATGGAGTCAAGCACGGATGCCGGACTCATGCCTGTCGTATCCCTTTCGCTCGGTCATCCATCGTCACCCAGATCACCCAGACGTTCCCGACGACGTGAATGAAGGGTAGCGGCCGTCGGCGGACACCCCGTCACCGACCCTCGGTGTCCGACTGACCGGGCCGATCGGTCGGGTCGCGGCCCTCGTCAAGTGCATCCCAGATCATCCGCTCCGACATACTCGGCTTGTCCGACCCCTCCAGCATCGCTCCGGTGGCGCCCTCGCGTCGCGAAATCGACCGGCGCGTTGCCGGGGCCGCGTATTTCGCGGCGGGCCGGTCGGATCCCGCGATGAAGGACGAGCGCATCAACAACACCGCGGCGACCACCGTGACCACCGCCGCGGCCACGGCGAGCCCGGCCCCCCAGTGCCGCCGCTCGCTGCCTACCAGCGTCATCAGCGGGATGTGTACCAGATCGGCCGCCCGCACCGCGACGTCGGGCACCATCCACAGGCTGACGCCCAGGTAGCCGGCCGCCAGGCCGGCGACCGCCACCAGCACCGCGAGCAGCCGCAACGGCCAGCCCCGCACCGCCAGCGCGGCGACGGCCGCCGCCAGCAGGAGCACGGCCAGGGGCAACAGCGCCGTCGACCAGGACGCGCCGGACAGGGTCACGTCCTTGGGTGGCCCCAGGCCGTCGAACGACCGGATCGCCACCCACGGCAGCCGCGACGCCCCCCACAGCGTCGCGGCGGCGGCGACCAGCAGCAGCTGGGCCGCCACGATCGGCCACCGGCCGCTGCGCTCTGCCCGGCGATCAGCCATTTCGGCCCGAGCCCGGCGCGGTCAGCGTCTCGGCCGCCGCGATCGCGCTCAGCACCGCGCGAGCCTTGTTCGTCGCCTCGGTGTATTCGTAGGGGCCGTTGGAGTCGGCCACCACCCCACCGCCGGCCTGGACGTAGGCCGTGCCGCCCCGCATCAACGCAGTGCGGATCGCGATGGCGAAATCGGCGTTGCCGGCGAAGTCCAGGTAGCCGACCACGCCGCCGTACAGGCCGCGGCGCGTCTTCTCCACCTCTTCGATCAGCTCCATCGCGCGCACCTTGGGCGCACCCGACAACGTGCCCGCGGGGAAGCAGGCCGTCACCGCGTCCAGCGCGGAGCGTCCCTCGCCGAGCATCCCGGTCACCGTCGACACCAGGTGCATCACGTGGCTGTAGCGTTCGATGTGGCTGTAGTCCTCGACCCGCACGGTGCCCGGCGTGCAGACCCGGCCCAGGTCGTTGCGGCCGAGGTCCACCAGCATCAGGTGCTCGGCGCGTTCCTTCTCGTCCGCCAGCAGGTCCTTCTCCAGCTGCTGATCCTCTTCCTCGGTGTGCCCGCGCCACCGGGTCCCGGCGATCGGGTGCGTCGTGGCCCACCCCTCGGCGACGGTGACCAGCGCCTCCGGGCTGGATCCGACGATCGAAAAGTCCGTTCCCCCTTGGCCGTTGGGCACATGCAGCAGATACATGTAGGGGCTCGGGTTCGTCACCCGCAGCATCCGGTAGACGTCGATGGGGTTGACGTCGGTGTCCATCTCGAAGCGTTGGGAGGGCACCACCTGGAAGGCCTCGCCGGCCGCGATCTGCTCGACGAGGTAGTCGACGATCTTCGTGTACTCCTCGACCGTGCGCTGCGCCCGCTGCCGCGGCTGCGGGCGGCTGAAGGTGGCGACCGTCGACGGCAGCGGCTGGCCCAGGGCCGCGGTCATCACGTCGAGCCGGGCGACGGCGTCGTCGTACGCTTCGTCGACCCGCTCGTCGGTGCCGTTCCAGTTCACGGCGTTGGCGATCAGGGTGATGGTGCCCTCGTGGTGGTCCACGGCGGCCAGATCGGTGGCCAGCAGCAGCAGCATGTCGGGCAGGTGGAGGTCGTCGACGGCCATCTCCGGCAGGCGCTCGAGGCGCCGAACCAGGTCGTAGGCGAAGAAACCCACCATGCCGCCCGAGAGCGGCGGAAGGCCGGGCAGGGCCGCGGTGGCCAGCAACTCCAGCGTCGCGCGCAGCGCGTGCAGCGGGTCCCCCCCGGTGGGCGCGTCCTGCGGCACGGCGCCTAGCCACACCGCGTGGCCGTCACGCACCGTCAGCGCCGACGGCGCGCCCGCGCCGATGAAGGACCACCGCGACCAGGACCGGCCGTTCTCGGCCGATTCCAGCAAGAACGTGCCCGGGCGATCGGCGGCGAGTTTGCGGTATGCCGATAGCGGGGTCTCGCTGTCGGCCAGCACCTTGCGGGTCACCGGAACCACGCGATGCTCGGCCGCAAGCTGGCGAAAGGCCTCCCGGGAGGTGGTGGCGGCGAGGTGGTCGTGCACCGAACCATCCTCGCAGATCCGCCGCCGGCACCGGGCGTAGCGTGACGGCCATGAAACCTGGTGACACCGTCGCGGACTTCGAATTGCCCGATCAGACGGGAACGCCGCGCAAGCTCAGCGCGCTGTTGTCCGACGGGCCCGTGGTCCTGTTCTTCTACCCGGCCGCGATGACGCCGGGCTGCACGAAGGAGGCGTGTCACTTCCGCGACCTGGCCGCCGAGTTCGCCGCGGTCGGCGCCAGCCGGGTCGGCATCAGCACCGACCCGGTGGGCAAGCAGGCCAAGTTCGTCGACATGCACAAGTTCGACTACCCGCTGCTCTCGGACGCCGACGGCGCCGTGGCCGCGCAGTTCGGCGTCAAGCGGGGGTTGCTGGGCAAGGTGATGCCGGTCAAGCGCACCACCTTCGTCATCGACACCGACCGTACGGTGCTCGACGTCATCGCCAGCGAATTCAGCATGGACACCCACGCCGACAAGGCGCTGGCGACGCTGCGCGCGCGGTCGTCGGCGTAGCCGCGGCCTTCGGGGGCTGGGGGCACCTCCCTGGCGAGCAGACGCAGAATCGCCCTACACGCCGACAAGGGACGCGATTCTGCGTCTGCTCGCGGTGGGAGGTGCCCCCTGCTCGCCCGTCAGGGGTTGATCGCCAGGAACACGTAGGCGGCCAGCAGCACCAGGTGCAGCTCGCCCTGCAACCGCGTCGCGCGCCCGGGGACCACGGTCAGCATGCTGATCACGACGGTCAGCGCGAGCAGGACCAGCTGCAGGGGGCCCAGGCCCAGCACCAGCGGCCCCTTGAGCCAGATGCTGGCCAGCGCGATGGCCGGAATGGTGAGCCCGATGCTGGCCAGCGCCGAGCCGTAGGCCAGGTTCAGGCTGGTCTGGATCCGGCCGCGCCGCGCGGCGCGCACCGCCGCGAGCGTCTCGGGGAGCAACACCAGCGTCGCGATGACCACCCCGACGAACGTCTGGGGGAATCCGGCCGCGGTGACCAGGTGCTCGACGGCCGGGGACTCCTGTTCGGCCAGGCCGACGACCGCGAGCAGCGCGACGAGCAGCAGGGCGACGCTGATCAGCGCCGCGCGGGTGCTCGGCGGTTCGGCGTGGCTCTCGTCCTCGAAGAGCCGCTTCTGGCCGCGCTGCGCGACGGGCAGGAAAAAGTCGCGATGCCGGATGGTCTGGGTGAACACGAAGAGCAGGTACAGCCCCAGCGAGGCGACCGCGGCGAACGCCAGCTGGCCCGGGGAGAACTCCCGGCCGATGTGGCTGGTGGTGAACGCGGGCAGCACCAGGCTGAGCGTCGCCAGCGTGGTCAGCGTGGCCAGCGCGGCTCCGCTGCCCTCGGCGTTGAACAACGTCACGCCGTAGCGTCGCGAGCCCAGCAGCAGCGACAACCCGGCGATGCCGTTGGTGGTGATGATGACGGCGGCGAACGCGGTGTCGCGGGCCAGCGTGGCGGTCTCGTTGCCTCCGGACGCCATCAGCTCGACGATGAGGGCCACCTCGATGACCGTCACCGCGGCCGCGAGCACCAGGGACCCGAACGGCTCGCCGACGCGGGCCGCGACCACCTCCGCGTGGTGCACCGCGGCCAGCACGGCGCCGATCAACAACGCGGCCTGCAGGACGACCAGCGCGGGCCCGGGGTGTTGGTTCCAGGTGGCCGCGAGCACGAGCACGGCGATCACCGGCACGACAGTCGTCCAGGAGATCCAGGGCGGTCGTTTCACCATCGCCCGCCATTGTGATCGAAGAAGGGGGGCGGCGCGCGACGAACCGACCGCCTCACCGCCGCGGGGAGTCCTCGATCCGTCGAGATTGACGTGGGGAGGCCATCGGCGTCAGTAGCATGCTGACATGCCAGAAAGCGGTGGCCGCGGCGAAGGCCTGGCGGAGGGACAGGTGTTCGCCGGATACACCATCATCCGGCGGCTGGGCGCCGGCGGGATGGGCGAGGTATATCTGGCGCAGCACCCGCGGCTGCCCCGCCGCGACGCCCTGAAGATCCTGCCCCGGCATCTCACCGCCGACGACGAGTTCCGCCAACGCTTCAACCGCGAGGCCGACCTGGCCGCGAGCCTGTACAACGAGCACATCGTCGGCATCCACGATCGCGGCGAGTTCGACGGGCAGCTGTGGATCTCGATGGATTACGTGGAGGGCACCGACGCCGCGAAATTGCTGCGCACCAAATACCCGTCCGGGATGCCGAAAGCGGAGGTGGTCGAGATCGTTTCGGCCGTCGCCGACGCCCTGGACTACGCGCACGCGCGCGGGCTGCTGCACCGCGACGTCAAGCCGGCCAACATCCTGGTGACCGACCCCAGCCCCCGACGACGGATTCTGTTGGCCGACTTCGGCATTGCCCGCGAGCTGGGCGACATCAGCGGGCTGACCGCCACCAACATGCTGGTGGGCACCACCGCCTACTGCGCGCCCGAACAGCTCCAGGGGCTGGATCTGGACGGGCGGGCAGACCAATACGCGTTGGGTTGCACCGCTTTCGACCTGCTGGCCGCCTCCGCGCCGTTTCGCAATTCCAACCCCGCGGTGGTGATCACCCAGCACTTGTCCGCGCCGCCGCCGCGCATCAGCGAGCGCCGGCCCGAGCTGGCCGAGCTGGACGGCCCCATCGCCAAGGCCATGGCCAAGAAGCCCGACGACCGCTACCCGACCTGCACCGATTTCGCGGCCGCGTTGGGCAGCCAGCTCGCCACCGTGGCCTCCGAGGTGCCGGCCGGCCCCACCCAGGTGATCCCGGCCCCGACGGAGGTCATCGCGAAGCCACCGTCCGGGTCGCCGAGCGCGCCCGCGGCGCGCACGGGTTCACGGGGGCCCGCGCTGGCGATCGCGGCGCTGGTCGCAGTCGCGGTGCTTCGCACTTCGGGGTCCGCGCGCTGGGCGGTCACGCTCGCCACCAGAAGGCCGGCGCCGGGTCGTCCCAGTCGGTTGCCTCGCCGCCGCCGAGCCCCGCGGCGGCGCCGCCGTCGACGTCGGGTTTGAAGCTGTCCGGCCAGATCACCGACAAGGCGGGGGTGCTCGGCCCGCTCGAATACGGCGCGGTGAACCGGGCGCTCACCAATCTCTACAACCTGCGGGGCACCCGGCTGTGGGTGGTGTACGTCAACAGCTTCGGCGGCGTGAAGCCGTTCCGGTGGGCCCAGGACACGATGGTCGCCAACAATTTCACCGACAGCGACGCGATCCTGGCCGTCGCGACCGACGGGCCGTCCTACTCGTTCCGGGTGCCCAACGCGGTGCTGACAGGAAAAGCCATCGACCTGGAGATGATTCGCCGCGACCGCATCTCGCCGGCCGTGTCCCGTCACGAGTGGGCCCGCGCGGCGATCGCCGCCGCGCAGGGATTGGACGTCGCGCCCGGCTGATCCGCCTGCACCGGCCCGAGCATGGTTGTTATGCAGGGATTTTCGGGGTTGCCGCTATCACTCGCGGTCGGGGCGGGCCAAGGCAGTAGGCTAGCCTTCCGGCGCCAGCAGCACGTCGGCATCGAAGCAGCTGTGGTCGCCGGTGTGGCAAGCGGCGCCGACCTGGTCGACCGTCAGCAGCACCGTGTCGCCGTCGCAGTCCAGCCGCACCGAGTGCACGTGCTGGGTGTGCCCGGACGTCGCTCCCTTGATCCATTGCCGGCCGCGCGATCGCGAAAAATACGTCGCCTCACGGGTTTCCAGCGTGCGGGCCAACGCCTCGTCGTCCATCCAGGCGACCATCAGCACGTCGCCGGTGCCGCGCTCCTGCACGACGGCGGCGAACAAGCCGTCCGCGTTGCGCTTGAGCCGCGCGGCGATCTTCGGGTCGAGCGTCATCGCACCGTGATCCCCGCCGCGGCCATGGCCGCCTTCACCTGCCCGATCGTCAGCTCGCGGAAGTGAAACACGCTGGCCGCCAGCACCGCATCGGCGCCGGCGTCCACGGCGGGCGCGAAGTGTCCGGCCGCCCCGGCGCCCCCGCTGGCGATCACGGGCACGGTGACCGCGGCGCGCACCGCCCGCAGCATCGCCAGGTCGAACCCGGCCTTGGTGCCATCGGCGTCCATCGAGTTCAGCAGGATCTCCCCCACCCCCAGTTCGGCGCCTCGGGCCGCCCACTCGACCGCGTCGATCCCGGTGCCGCGACGACCGCCGTGTGTCGTGACCTCCCAGCCCGACGGCGTCGGCGCCGAGCCGGTTGGCACCGTGCGGGCGTCCACGGACAACACGATGCACTGCGAACCGAACTGCCGGGCCATCTCGGCCAGCAGGTCGGGCCGCGCGATCGCCGCGGTGTTGACCGACACCTTGTCGGCGCCCGCGCGTAGCAGGACGTCGACGTCGGACACCGTGCGCACGCCGCCGCCCACGGTCAGCGGAATGAAGACCTGCTCGGCCGTGCGGCGCACCACGTCCAGCATGGTGGCGCGTCCGGACGACGAGGCCGTCACATCCAGGAAGGTGAGCTCGTCGGCGCCCTCGGCGTCGTAGGCCGCGGCAAGTTCCACCGGGTCGCCCGCGTCCCTGAGGTTTTCGAAGTTGACGCCCTTGACGACCCGGCCGGCGTCGACGTCCAGGCAGGGGATCACCCGCACCGCCAGCGCCATGCTCAGTAGTCCTCCGGGCTGCCGGTGCTGCGCAGGATCTCCAGGATCTCCTCGTGCGCGCCGGGCGCCGCGGCGAGCGCGGATTCGGAATCGGCGGTCCAGGGTTCACCCGCCAGGTTGGTGACGACGCCCCCCGCCGCGCGCACCAACGCCACGCCGGCGGCGTGGTCCCACACGTGGCCACCGAAACTTATTGAGGCGGCGAGGATTCCGTCGGCGACGTAGGCGAGGTCGATGCCGGTGGAACCGTGCATCCTCAGCCGCGACGACACCCGGCTGAGGTTTTCCAGCAGCGCCACCCGATAACGCCCGGGATAGCGGCCCCGCGCGTCCGCGCTGAAGGACCCGGCTCCGATCAGGGCGTCGGCGAGGTCGACGGGACCCAGCGGCGGCTGAGGCTCACCGTTTTTGATCAGCGGCCCCCCGGCGACGGCGGTGTAGCGCTCGCCGGTGAACGGCAGCCACGTCAGGCCGGCCACCGGGTCACCGCGGTGCAGCAGCCCGAGCAGGATCCCGGCCATCGGCGATCCGGCCGCATAGTTGAACGTGCCGTCGACGGGGTCGAGCACCCACACCCACTCCGCGTCGACGTCCTCACCGCCGTATTCCTCGCCGTGCACCCCGATTCCGGTGGCCTCGGTCAGCGCGGCGACGACCTGGCGCTCGATCGCGAGGTCGACTTCGGTGGCGAAGTCGTTGCCCTTCTTCTGCACCGCCGAGCCCGCGCGGTGGCCGGCGAGGAACGGGTCGGCTGCGTCGTCCAGGATCGTCGACGCCGTGCCGACCAACGCTTCGATGTCCAAGGCCGCTACTCCTGGACTTCACGGACAGCGGCCAGGGCCTGCGGCAGGGTGAACCGGCCGGCGTAGAGGGCCTTGCCGACGATAGCGCCCTCGACGCCGCGCCCGGTCAGCGTCGCTAGGGCGCGCAGGTCGTCCAGGCTGGACACCCCGCCGGAGGCGATCACCGGAGCCTCGGTGCGGTCGGCGACGGCGGCCAGCAGGTCCAGGTTGGGGCCGCCCAGCGTGCCGTCCTTGGTGACGTCGGTGACTACGAAGCGCGAACAGCCTTCGCCGTCAAGGCGTTCCAGCACCTCCCACAGATCGCCGCCGTCGGTTTCCCAGCCGCGGCCGCGCAACCGGTGCTCGCCCTGTGAGATCTGCACGTCCAACCCGACGGCGACCTTGTCGCCGTGCTCGGCGATGGCGCGCGCGCACCACTGCGGGTTCTCCAGGGCCGCCGTCCCGAGGTTGACGCGGGCGCAGCCGGTGGCGAGCGCCGCCGCCAGCGAGTCGTCGTCGCGGATCCCGCCGGAGAGTTCCACCTGCACGTCGAGCTTGCCGACCACCTCGGCGAGCAGTTCCCGGTTGGAGCCGCGACCGAACGCGGCGTCCAGGTCGACCAGATGGATCCATTCGGCCCCGTCGCGCTGCCAGCCCAGGGCGGCGTCCAGCGCCGACCCGTACTCGGTCTCACTGCCGGCCCTGCCCTGCACCAGGCGCACGGCGCGGCCCTCGACCACGTCGACCGCGGGCAGCAGAATCAACCGCATCGTCACAGTCCCCCAACCCAATTGCTCAGCACGGAAGCACCGGCATCCCCGCTCTTCTCCGGGTGGAACTGGGTGGCCGAGAGCGGACCGTCCTCGACCGCGGCCAGAAAACGCGCGTGGTGGGTGGCCCAGGTGAGCACCGCCTGCGGGGAGCCCTCCCAGCGCTGCGCGGCATAGGAATGCACGAAATAGAACCGGGTGTCCGCGTCGAGCCCGTCGAACAGGGCGCTGCCGGGGCCGGCCTCGACCACGTTCCAACCCATGTGCGGGATCACCGGGGCGTCCAGGCGCGTGACCGCTCCCGGCCACTGCCCGCAGCCCGTCGTCTCCACCCCGAACTCGACACCGCGGGCGAACAGGATCTGCATGCCGACGCACACCCCGAGCACCGGGCGCCCGGCGGCGACCCGTTCGGCGATGATCTTCTCCCCGGAGATCTTGCGCAGCCCGGTCATGCAGGCCTCGAACGCGCCGACGCCGGGCACTACCAACCCGTCGGCGTTTGCGGCGGCCTCGGCGTCGGCGGTCACCTCGACCGCGGCGCCCACGCGTTGCAGGGCGCGCTGGGCCGACCGCAGATTGCCCGAGCCGTAGTCCAGGACCACAACCGATCGTTTTGTCACAGAACACCTTTGGTGGACGGCACCCCGGAGACCCGCGGGTCGGGCTCGACGGCCTGACGCAACGCGCGGGCCACGGCCTTGTATTCCGCCTCGGTGATGTGGTGCGGGTCGCGCCCGTACAGCACGCGAACGTGCAGCGCGATGCGCGCGTTGGCGGCCAGCGTCTCGAACACGTGCCGGTTGACCACCGTGTGATACGGCACCGAGCTGCCCGAGATGGTGGTGTGCTGCAGGTGGTCCGGCTCGCCGGTGTGCACGCAATAGGCGCGGCCGGACACGTCGACGGCGGCGTGGGCCAGCGCCTCGTCCATCGGGATGAACGCGTCGCCGAACCGGCGGATGCCCTTCTTGTCGCCGAGGGCCTGGCCGAGGGCCTGGCCGAGCGCGATCGCGGTGTCCTCGATGGTGTGGTGGGCCTCGATGTCCACGTCGCCCTTCGTGCGCACGGTGAGGTCGAAGCTGGCGTGGCTGCCCAGCGCCGTGAGCATGTGGTCGTAGAACGGCACCCCGGTGTCGACGTCGACCCGGCCGGTGCCGTCGAGGTCGAGGTCGACGACGATGTCGGATTCCTTGGTGCGGCGCTCGATGCGCGCGCGGCGGGTCGCTGTGGCTGTCACGGTGCTCCTACCGGGGTCAGTTCGGTGGCGGCGATCTGCGCGCTGGCCCGCAGGAACGCGTCGTTCTCCTCGGCCAGTCCCGTCGTGGCGCGCAGGTAGCCGGGGATGCCGACGTCGCGGATCAACACCCCGGCGTCCAGGTAGCGCTGCCAGGTGGCGGGCGCGTCGGCGAACTCCCCGAACAGCACGAAGTTGGCGTCACTCGGGATGACCCGAAAACCCATGCCGCTCAATGCCTTTGTGACACGCTCGCGCTCGGCGATCAGCGCCGCGACGCTGCCCAGGGTGTCGTCGGCGTGCCGCAGCGCCGCCCGGGCCGCGGCCTGGGTGACCGACGACAGGTGATAGGGCAGCCGCACCAGCAGCATCGCGTCGATCACCGCCGGCGTGGCGATGAGGTAGCCGAGCCGGCCGCCGGCGAACGCGAAGGCCTTGCTCATGGTGCGGGTGACGATCAGCTTGGTCGGATACTGCTCGACCAGGCCCACCGCGCTGGGCTGCGAAGAGAACTCGCCGTACGCCTCGTCGACGATCACGATCCCGGGAGCCGCGTCGAGCAGCCGCCGCAGGTCCGGCAGCGAAACGCTTTGCCCCGACGGGTTGTTGGGGCTGGCCAGGAACACCACGTCGGGCTTGCGGTCGGTGATCGCGGCGACGGCCACCGCGACGTCCAGGCTGAAGTCGTCGGCGCGCGGGGCGTGCAGCCATTCGGTGCGGGTGGCGTCGCAGATCAGCGGGTGCATGGAGTAGGACGGGACGAAACCGAGGGCGCTGCGCCCCGGCCCGCCGAACGCCTGCAGCAACTGCTGCAGGATCTCGTTGGAACCGTTGGCGGCCCAGAGGTTCTCGACGCCCAGCGGCGTGCCGGTCTGCCCGGTCAGGTACGCGGCCAGGTCGCGGCGCAGGTCCACCGCGTCGCGGTCGGGGTAGCGGTGCAGGTCGACGGCGGCCTCGCCCACCGACCGCACGACGTCATCGACCAGCGCCCCGCTCGGCGGGTGCGGGGTCTCGTTGGTGTTCAGCCGCACCGGAACCGCCAGTTGCGGTGCGCCGTAGGGGGTTTTACCGCGCAGATCGTCGCGCAGCGGCAGGTCGTCGAGGGTGGGTGGCTGCCGCGTCATCGCTCGAACCTCCGCCGGATGGCCTCGCCGTGCGACGGCAGGTCTTCGGCCTTGGCGAGCGTGACGACGTGCCCGGAGACGTCCTTGAGGGCCGCCTCGGTGTAGTCGACCACGTGGATGCCCCGCAGGAACGTCTGCACCGACAGGCCGCTGGAGTGGCGCGCGCTGCCGCCGGTCGGCAACACGTGGTTGGATCCCGCGCAATAGTCGCCGAGGCTCACCGGGGCGTACGGGCCGACGAAAATAGCTCCCGCCGAACGGATTTGGGCGGCCACCTGCGCAGCGTCGACGGTCTGGATCTCCAGGTGCTCGGCGGCGTAGGCGTTGACCACCGTGATGCCGGCGGCGAGGTCGTCGACCAGGATGATCGCCGACTGGCTCCCGCCCAGGGCCGCCGTCACCCGGTCGCGGTGCACGGTCGTCCGCAGCTGGGCGGCCACCTCCGCGTCGGTGGCGGCGGCCAGCTCCGCGCTGGGGGTGACCAGCACGCTGCCCGCCATCTCGTCGTGTTCGGCCTGGCTGATCAGGTCGGCGGCGACGTGCGCGGGGTCGGCGGTGTGGTCGGCCAGGATGGCGATCTCGGTGGGGCCGGCTTCGGCGTCGATGCCCACCTGCGAGCGGCACAGCCGCTTGGCGGCGGTGACGTAGATGTTGCCCGGGCCGGTGATCATGTCGACGGGTGCGAGCTCCGCCCCGTCACTGTCGGTGCCGCCGTAGGCCAGCAGGGCCACGGCCTGCGCGCCGCCGACGGCCCACACCTCGTCGACGCCGAGCAGCCGGGCGGCGGCGAGGATCGTCGGGTGCGGCAGCCCGTCAAAACGGGCCTGCGGGGGGCTGGCGACCACCAGCGAACCGACGCCGGCGGCCTGCGCCGGCACCACGTTCATCACCACGCTCGACGGGTAGACCGCGTTGCCGCCGGGCACGTACAGGCCCACCCGCTCGACCGGAACCCACCGTTCGGTGACCGTTGCGCCGGGGCCCAGCGTGGTGGTGACGTCGGCGCGCCGCTGGTCGGCGTGCACCGCGCGGGTGCGGTCGATCATCACCCGCAGGGCGTCGCGGACGTCAGGGTCCAGGCCGTCGAGCGCGGCGGCCACCGCCGCCGCCGGAACCCGGACCGCCGCCGGGCGCACGCCGTCGAAGGACGCCCCGTACTCCAGGGCCGCCTCCGCGCCGCGCTCGGCGACGTCGGCCACGATCGGACGCACCGTGGGCAGCACGGACTCCACGTCGGCGCCCCCGCGCGGCAGCGCGGCCCGCAGTCGCGCGGCCGTCAGCTGCGCGCCCCGCAGGTCGATGCGGGCCATCGGCGAGGTTTGGGTGGTGCTCACGGTCCCCATTGTCCCAGAGCAGCTCAACTGGTTATCCGACCGGTACAGTGCCGATGAGGAGGAGCCGTCATGTCTGCAAAGGATCACCCCAACAACGCGCCGGGCGTCCCCATGCTGTTCCCGGTGTGGTTCGAGCGCTTCCAGATCAAATACCTCAACCGGGCGATCAAGCCGTTCGCGAGGTTCATGCCCGGAACCGCGACGATCAAGCACCGCGGTCGCACGTCCGGCACGCCCTACGAGACGATCATCACCCCGTACCGCAAGGGGAACACGCTGGCGATCGCGCTGGCCCACGGCAAGACGAACTGGGTGAAGAACGTGCTGGCCGCCGGGGAGGCCGACGTGCAGTTCGGCCGCGACCGCGTGGTGCACCTGACCAATACGCGGATCCTGCCGGCGGGCTACGACGGTCCCGACGTGGAAAGTCTTCCGCGGATGGCGCGCATGCAGCTGCGCCGCGTGGGGATTTTCGTCGGCGACGTCGCCTGAGGGGGCGCTGGTTGCGTCGAGACTGCAGCCAGGGCGGCGCGCGTCGGCGTGTCGTGTGCGTGGTGTCAGTGTCGCGGCGAAACGGTGGGGCCCGTGCGGGCGGCTACACGTCCAGGCCGATGTCGAGTACCCGCACCGAGTGCGTCAGCGCACCGACGGCCAGGTAGTCGACACCCGTCGCGGCGTAGGTCGCCGCGTTCTCCAGGCTGAGGCCGCCGGAGGATTCCAGCAGCACCGCCGGGGCCCGGGCGTCGCGTCGCTGCACGGCCATCTGGGTCTGCCACACCGGGAAGTTGTCCAGCAGGACCAGTTCCGGCTTCTCCGGCAGCACCTCGTCGAGTTGCTCGAGCGAATCGACTTCCACCTCGCAGGGCAGGTCGGGGGCGGCGTCGCGCACCGCGCGCAGGGCCGCCACCACCGATCCGGCGGCCGCGACGTGGTTGTCCTTGATGAGGGCCGCATCGCCCAGCCCGAGCCGGTGGTTGACACCGCCGCCCACCCGGACCGCGTACTTCTGCAGCGCGCGCAGGCCGGGCAGCGTCTTGCGGGTGTCGCGGACCTGGGCCTTGGTGCCCTGCACCGCCTCGACCCAGGCGGCGGTCGCGGTGGCGATTCCCGACAGGTGGCAGATCAGGTTCAGCATGGTCCGCTCGGCGGTCAAGAGGCCGCGGGTCTGCGCGCGCAGCGTCAGCACCGGCTGGCCGGGCCGCGCGCGGGCGCCGTCGTCGACGCGGTGGATGACCTGGTAGCCGGCCGCGCCGAGCACCTCGTCGAGCACCAGCAAGGCGATGTCCACCCCGGCGATCACCCCGGGCTCGCGCGGGACCATCGACGCCGTGGCCTGCGCGCCGGCCGGCACCGTCGCCAGCGTGGTGACGTCGGGGCCGTAGCAGAGGTCCTCGTTCAGGCCGCGGCGAATGGTTTCCACGGCGGCGGCGCGTTCGCTCTCCGAGAGCATGGTCAGCCAACCACCGCCAGCGCCTCCACCAGCACCGAGGCCTGATCCTCGGCCAGCCGCAACACGCTGCTGCGCGCCTGTTCGGGCGCGGCGTCGGCGAACTCCGCCCGGTGGTGGCAGCCCCGGCTCTCGGTGCGCGCGAGGGCGGCCGCCGCCACCGCGCGGGCCGTCAGGGCGAGCGCGATGTCCTCGAAATCGCCGCGGCTGGCGATGGTCCGTTCCCGCGCGCCAGAAAGCTTCTCGGACAGGCGGTTCAGCCCGGCGGCGTCGCGCACCACCGACGCGTCCCGGCTCATCGCCTTCTGCAGAGCGCGACGCCCGGGCGCGGTGTGCACGATCGGGTCGGGCGCCGACGCGCGGACGCGCCCGGCCGACGCGGCGTGCGCGGCCGCCGCCTTTCCGGCGCGGCCCCCGACCACCAGGCCCTCCAGCAGGCTGTTGGACGCCAGCCGGTTGGCCCCGTGCATGCCCGTGCGGGCCACCTCACCGGCGGCGAACAGGCCCGGCAACTCGGTCTGGCCGTACACGTCGGTGACGACGCCGCCGCAGCTGTAGTGCGCGCCGGGAACCACCGGGATGGGTTGGCGCACGGGGTCGATGCCGGCGGCGCGGCAGGAGGCGGTGACGGTCGGGAACCGGGCGGCGAAGTTGTCGATGCCGCGCGCGTCGAGGAACACGCATGGGTCGCCGGTGGCCCTCAGCCGCTCGTCGATGGCCGCGGCGACCACGTCGCGGGGCGCCAGATCGCCCATCGGGTGGACGCCCGCCGTCACCGAATTCCCTTGGCTGTCAAGCAGTATCGCCCCCTCGCCGCGGATCGCCTCGGTGACCAGCGGCCGTCGGGCGCCGCCGCTGCCGGCGGCGTGGAGCATGGTCGGATGGAACTGGATGAATTCGAGGTCGCTGACGGGCACGCCGGCCCACAGGGCCAGGGCGATGCCGTCACCGGTGGCGCCCTCGGGATTGGTGGTCGCCCCGTAGAGCTGCCCCAGGCCGCCGCTTGCCAGGATCACCGAGGGCGCGCTGATGATCCCGAACCCGTCGGCGTTGCCCACCGAAACCCCGGTCACCGCCGTGCCGTCGTGCAGCACCCGCAGGGCGACGTGGCCGCCGCGGATGTCCAGCATGGCCGCGGCCTGGTCCAGCGCCCGCTGGACCTCGGCGCCGGTCGCGTCTCCGCCGGCGTGCACGATGCGCCGCCGGGAATGACCGCCCTCGCGCGTCACGGCCCATTGGCCGGGGAGCGACTCGTCGAAACGCGCTCCGTCACCGACCAGCTCGGATACCGCGCGGTAGCCGTCGGCGACGATCGAGCACACCGCGTCCGCGTCGCACAGTCCCGCCCCGGCGGCCAGGGTGTCGGCGACGTGCGCCTCCACCGAGTCGTCGTTGCCGGGCAGGACGACCGCGATGCCGCCCTGCGCGTAATGCGTGGCGGTGGACTTGCGTTGGCTACCCGCCTTGGACAGCACGATCACGCGGCGCCCGGCGCGGTGGGCGGCCAGCGCAGCAGCGCGGCCGGGGTGATCATCTTCATGAACCGGCACGACGCGCGGTCGTTGACCGCCTGGAAATCCACTTGCGGTGCGGCCCTGCGCAATTGGTAGAGCATGCCGACCTCCGTGGCGACCAGCACCTTGCGGGCGCGGGTTTCGTGAGCCGCCTCGAGCATGCCGCCCGTGGACAGGATCTTCACCCGGTCGGCCGGGAAGGCGCCTTCGCCGGCCAGGTACAAAGCCGAAGTGGCGCAACCGCATTCGGGATGAACGTACAGCTCGGCATCGGGGTTGGCGCGGGCCTGGCCGGCGAGCTCGTCGCCGTTGATGCCGGCGTGGACGTGGCATTCTCCCGCCCACACGTGAATGTTGGTGCGGCCGGTGACGCGGCGGACGTGGGCGCCCAGGAACTGGTCCGGGCAGAACAGTACCTCGCGGTCGGGGTCGATGGAGTTGACCACGTCGACGGCGTTGGACGAGGTGCAGCAGACGTCGGTGAGCGCCTTGACCGCGGCCGTGGTGTTGACGTAGGAGACGACCACGGCGTCGGGGTGTTCGTCCTTCCAGGCGCGCAGCTCGTCGGCGGTGATCGAGTCGGCCAGCGAGCAGCCGGCCCGCTGATCCGGGATGAGGACGGTCTTGTGCGGGCTGAGGATCTTGGCGGTCTCGGCCATGAAGTGCACGCCGCAGAACACGATGGTGTCCTCGGGCGCGTCGGCCGCGATCCGGGACAGGGCCAGCGAGTCGCCCACGTGGTCGGCGACGTCCTGGATGGCGGGCAGCTGGTAGTTGTGCGCGAGCACGGTGGCGTTGCGCAGCCTGGCCAGCCGGCGGACCTCGGCGGCCCACTGCGCGTCGCCGTCCACACCGGCGTAGCCGGTTGCAGAATCGGTGATGCGGGCAGTCATGTCTTCAGAGAGCGTGTCCATGCGGATCGAGACCGTCATGGCGGCTCCTTTCGCAGCCCGGAGGTTTTCGACTTATGATCGAAAACATGCCACATCGTAGCACCGAACACGAGGTGCTCGCGGTCGTGTTCCAGGTTCGCGGCGTTACCGCCGGCCCCCGCGCAGGAAAACCGCAGCTGAACGTCCTGTTATGGCAGCGTGCCCAGGATCCGCAGCGGGGCGCCTGGTCGCTGCCCGGCGGGCGGTTGCGCAACGACGAGGACATGACCACCTCCGTCCGGCGGCAACTGGCCGAGAAGGTCGACCTGAAGCAACTGGCCCACCTCGAGCAGCTCGCGGTCTTCTCCGAGCCCCATCGGGTTCCCGGCGGCCGGGTGATCGCCTCGACCTTCCTGGGGCTGGTGCCCTCCCCCGCCACGCCCGAGCTCCCGCCGGACACCCGCTGGCATCCGGTCAACGCGCTGCCGCCGATGGCCTTCGACCACGCCCCCATGGTGACCCACGCCCGCGCCCGGCTGGTCGCCAAGCTGTCCTACACCAACATCGGGTTCGCCTTGGCGCCAAGGGATTTCGCGTTGTCGACGCTGCGCGACATCTACGGAGCCGCCCTGGGCTATCAGGTCGACGCCACCAACCTGCAACGGGTGCTGGTGCGCCGCGGCGTCATCTCGCACACCGGGACCTTCGCCCAGTCCGGTCGCAGCGGCGGCCGGCCGGCGGCGATTTATGAGTTCACCGACTCCCAACTGCGGGTCACCGACGAGTTTGCCGCGCTGCGGCCCCCGGGGCTTTGACCGCGCTGTGAATCCGGTCGCAGGCCACGCGCGTGACCTGGGAAATGTCACAACCTGGTGCGCAGTGCGGCGATTGCGTTTTGGCTACCGCCCGTTCATACGGGAGAATCCCGGGTGGCCATGAAGGGAGCCTCAATGGTTGAGCTCGGCAATCTGGCAGGCACGCGGGGGGCGCAGTGGATCGGTCAGCCCCCGCACGAGGGGCTGCAGCGCAAGGTGCGCCCGCTGCTTCCGTCGGACGACCCGTTTTACCAGCCCCCGCTCGGTTTTCAGCACGCCGAGCCGGGCACCGTGCTGCGGTCGCGCGACGTGGAGCTGGCGTTCCTGGGCGTGATCCCGCAGCCCGTCAAGGCCGTGCAGCTGCTCTACCGGACGATGGACATGAACGGCACGCCCGAGGCGACGGCGACCACGGTGATCGTCCCGCTCGAGGCGGCGCCCGAGCGCCCGTGCCCGCTGCTGTCCTACCAGTGCGCGATCGACGCCATGACGTCCCGCTGCTTCCCGTCGTACGCCCTGCGTCGCGGCGCCAAGGCCCTCGGATCGATCGGCCAGTTCGAGCTGTTCCTGATCCTGGCCGCGGTGGCCGAAGGATGGGCCGTCTCGGTGCCCGACCATGAGGGCGTCCGCGGCCTGTGGGGCGCGCCGTATGAGCCCGGCTACCGGGTGCTCGACGGCATCCGGGCCGCGCTGAGCTTCGAGCGCCTCGGATTGTCCACGGGGGCCCCGATCGGGCTGTGGGGGTACTCCGGCGGCGGCCTGGCCAGCGCGTGGGCGGCCGAGATGTGCGGCGCCTACGCGCCCGAACTCGACATCGTCGGGGCGGTGCTCGGCTCGCCGGTCGGCGACCTCGGCCACACCTTCCGCCGGCTCAACGGCAGCCTGCTGGCGGGGCTGCCCGCGCTGGTGGTGGCCGCGCTCGCCCACATCTACCCCGACCTCGACCGCGTCATCAAGGAACACGCCAACGAGGAGGGGCGCGCCCTGCTCGAATCGCTGGAACACATGACGACCGTGGAGGCCGTCGTGCGGATGGCGCGCAAGAACATGGGCGATTACCTCGACGAGCCGCTCGAGGACATCCTGTCGACGCCCGAGGTCAGCTTCGTGTTCGACAACATCAAGCTGGGCGCCGCGGTGCCCACCCCGCCGGTGCTGATCGTGCAGGCCGTGCACGACTACCTGATCTCCGTCGACGACATCGACGAGCTCGCCGACGCCTATTCCGCCGGCGGCGCCCGGGTCACCTACCACCGCGACGCGTTCAACGAGCACATGCTGCTGCATCCGCTGTCGGCCCCGATGACGCTGCGCTGGCTCACCGACCGGTTCGACCGCCGGCCGCTGACCGAGCACCTGATCAGGACCACCTGGCCGACGATGTTCAACCCGATGACCTACGTCGGCATGGCGCGGCTGGCGAAGATCGCGGCCAAGGTCATCACCGGCCGCACGGTTCACCGGCGACCGCTATGACACCGGCGCGGCGGGTTCCGTAGGCCCCACCGGTTCCGTGGGTCCCACCGGCCCCACCGGCGATGCCGGCCCGGCGGGCGGAAGGGCCCCGAGGTCGTCGTGCGCGTTCGCCGCCGCGAGCACCGCGTAGACCAGCGCCGCGACGCCGACCGGCCACAGCAGGGTCGCCGCCAACGGCA
Organism: Mycobacterium bohemicum DSM 44277; assembly: GCF_001053185.1. Classification (GTDB taxonomy): domain Bacteria; phylum Actinomycetota; class Actinomycetes; order Mycobacteriales; family Mycobacteriaceae; genus Mycobacterium; species Mycobacterium bohemicum. The sequence goes on from NZ_CSTD01000001.1 coordinate 1,231,545, forward strand.
GCGGCTGATCGGAGAAGAACACCGGCGGCGCCTCCAGGACGTAGGCGACCGACGGCTTTCCCACCAGCGGCACCGCGTCGAAGTTCAGTGCGCCATAGCGCAGCCGCACCAGGACGGCGCCCACCGCCGACGCGGCGGCGGCCGCGGTCGCCATCCCCGCCGACAGCCCCACGACCATCGCCGGACCGCGATGCTCTCGCCACTCCCACACCAGGACCGCGCCGACCACCGCCAGCACCGTCAGCAGGCCCAGCATCAGGCAGGGCGCGTCGAAGAAGTGCTGGGATTCGTTGCCCAGGTAGTCGTGCACGCGCTCACCGGAGCGCGTGAGCGCCACGACCGCGTGAATCGGCGGGGCGATCCAGGCCCACAGCCCGCCGATCAGCACGCCGGCAAGCGAAATGCCCAGGGCGGCAAGGAAAATGGTATGCCGCCGCGAGGGCCGGGCGGTGCCTTGCTGCCGGTCCGTCATCGCCGCGGTTCCACGTCGGCGGAATCGAGGTGACCGTGGCGCGAGCAGTGCGCCCGCCAGCCGTCGGGGCGGACCTGCACCACCATCCGCCGGCCACACTGCGCGCAGAACCGGGGCGGCTCCAGGCCCAGCTGGGCCGCCGTGGGCACGGCGGTCTCCCCTAACTTCCCGGTGTACACGTTGTAGGCGCCCACGGCTCAGCCACCGGCCGCTACAGGCTGGCGTTCAGGGCCTTGATCGGCATCTGCAGATCGCCGAGCAGTTCCAGGTCGGCCTCGGCGGGGCGGCCCAGCGTGGTCAGGTAGTTGCCGACGATCACGGCGTTGATGCCGCCGAGGATGCCCTGCTTGGCCCCGAGGTCGCCCAGGGTGATCTCGCGGCCCCCGGCAAACCGCAGGATGGTGCGCGGCAACGCCAGCCGGAAGGCGGCCACCGCCTTGAGGGCCTCGGTCGCCGGCAGCACCTCGAGGTCGCCGAAGGGGGTGCCCGGCCGTGGGTTCAGGAAGTTCAACGGCACCTCGTCGGGCTCCAGCTCGGCCAGTTCCGCGGCGAACTCCGCGCGTTGCTCGAGCGTCTCCCCCATGCCGAGGATGCCGCCGCAGCACACCTCCATGCCGGCGTCGCGCACCATCGACAGCGTCTGCCAGCGCTCCTCCCACGTGTGGGTGGTGACGACATTGGCGAAGAACGAGCGGGCGGTTTCCAGGTTGTGGTTGTAGCGGTGCACGCCCATTTCCGCCAATCGTTCGACCTGCTCGGCGGTCAACATGCCCAGCGAGCAGGCGACGTTGATCTCCACCTCGTTGCGGATCGCCTCGATGCCCGCCGCCACCTGGGCCATCAGCCGCTCGTCGGGCCCGCGCACGGCGGCGACGATGCAGAACTCGGTGGCGCCGGACTTGGCGGTCTGTTTGGCGGCCTCGACCAGGCTCGGAATGTCCAGCCGCGCGCTGCGCACCGGGGAGGCGAACAGCCCCGACTGGGAGCAGAAGTGGCAGTCCTCCGGGCAGCCTCCGGTCTTCAGGCTGATGATGCCCTCGACCTCGACCTCGGGGCCGCACCAGCGCATCCGTACCTCGTGGGCCAGCGCCAGCAACGCGTCGAGCCGGTCGTCGGGCAGCCGCAGCACCCTCAGCACCTGGTCGCGGCTCAGCCCGTTGCCGCTCTCGAGCACCTGCTCGCGTGCCTCGGCCAGGATGTCCGTCTCGTCAACGCCGGTCGCCGGTCGCGTTGCCGCTTGCGTCACCAAGTACTCCCCTGCATCGTTGTCGGCGCGCAGCCGCACCTGCCACATTCGCATGGCAGCCTGAATGAAAACGGTTCAAAGTAGGGTAACCGCCGCTGAACACGGCAACCGGCGGGGTATGCCACCGCGACGATCGATCCGCGGACGCATCCCGGCGCCGGGCGCCTCTAGATGAGGTAGTCGACCTTCTTGTCGCCGTTCCACCGGCGCAGCGCGGCGAAGCTGCCCGCGATCTCCTGCGGGCGTCCCGCGATGCGCAGCGCGCGGCCCAGGGCCGGTCCCGTGACCCGGCGGGCCAGCGTGACGTGCGGCGTCCAGCGGCCGGGCAGGCTGTTGGGAGCCGGTTCCGGGTGCAGTTGCCCGCCGCTGAGCCGGTGCACCTCGGCGTGCAGGTCCAGCAGGTCCGCGGTCGGCACGATGAGGCGGGCCAGGATGGCGCTGCTTCGGCCCAGCAGCAGCGACGCGCCGACGGCGCAGGCCAACGGGAGGCGCTCGCGGACATCGCTGCCCGACGACCCGAGGGCCTCTACTTCGCCTCGGTCACCGCCGGCTTCCACCACTCCGGGGCGGGCCCGATGATGTCGATCATCCTTGTCCCCGAGGCCGCCGGCGATCCGCCCGGCCCTTCGTTATGCCGTCAGGGGGTGCCGGGAGTGCCGGTGGAGCCTGTGCCGGCGCCGCCCACGCAGTCTGGACGACCGAGCATCCGCTCACCCACCACCTGGCGGAGGACGACCCGCGACGACTTCAATACCTGCGCGACTATCAGCAGTCGGTCGGTAGCCAAGTGCTCGCGGCAATCAGGGCAGTGGCAGCTACCAGGAGCCCTGGAGAGGGTTCGTCCCCCGCCCAACACCCGGGGGCGACCCTCCAGCTTCTCCGCGAATCGCCGACCGCTGCCGCTCCGGGCGCGCCGCGCCGAATGCGGCCTTCCGCATAGACGCCTCCCGCCACCGCCGCCACGGGCGCGGGAAACCGCGCATTCGCTCACACTTTCCGGCGAGGCCGCGGTAGTTTCATCCTGCGCCGCTGGTGCGGCAGTCGGCGATCGGTGCGGCGGTGATAGGCCGGCGGGCAGTGCTTCCCGGCGTCGCGGTGTGCGTCGTGTCCCGCGGTGCCGGACTAACAAGGAGGATCGGTGAAAACCATTCCCAAGTTGTGGGTATTCGGTTTCGTTGAGTTTCTCGTATTCGGCTTGATGCTGTTTGTCCCGGCGGGCACCTTCAAATATTGGCAAGCGTGGGTTTTTCTGGTGGTTGTCGCTATTTCGGCGTGGACGCCGACGATTTATTTGCTGCGCACTAATCCGGTTGCGTTGGAGGCCCGGATGCGTGGGGGGCCGACGGCGGAGACCCGATTGGCGCAGAAGCTCGTTATCGGCGGCCTGTATTTGTCCCTGGCGGCAATGGTCGTGGTCAGCGCCCTTGATCATCGCTTCGGCTGGTCGCCGGTACCGGCGGCCATCTGCCTGGTGGGTGATGTCTTGGTGGCCGCGGGGTTGGGCGTGGTGGCGGTGGTCATCATTCACAACAGTTACGCCGCCGCCACCGTCCGGGTCGCGGAAGGTCAGCAGGTCGTCTCCACCGGTCTGTATGGGATGGTGCGGCATCCCATGTACACCGGCAACGTGATCATGATGATCGGCATCCCGCTCGCGCTCGGCTCCTACTGGGGGCTGGTCTTCGTCGCCCCGGGCGTCATCGTCCTCATTGCGCGCATCCGCGATGAGGAGAGGCTGCTCCAGAAGGAACTGGACGGATACCGCGAGTACACGCAGAAGGTGCGCTACCGCCTGGTCCCATCGATGTGGTAGCGGTCCTGCGCATCAGAGGGCCGGCCGCCGAGGCGCCTACAGATCGCTGACCGGGCTCACCGCGGGGAGGTCTTCCACCGGGCTGCCATGGGCGTCCAACCGCTCACTCAAGCTTCGCACGGAGGGTGCCTCGAACAAGGTGGGCACCGAAAGCCGGCTGCCCAGAGCCCTGTTGATCGCGGCGACGGCCCGCATGGCCGCGAGCGAATCTCCGCCCAGGTCGAAGAACGACTCATCGATCCCGACGCCGTCCAGACCAAGCACCTGGCAGTAGATGTCGGTCAGGATCTGCTCGACCAGCGTCGTCGGCGCCCCATCAGCGTTGCCGTTCCCGTTCTCGTGGTATCCGGGTAACGCCGCCGCCGTGATCGCCTGCGGGGGCCCCACGGCCCCGTTGCCCCGGCTATCCGGATGCGCGTGCCTACCGCCGGCTCGCACGACGATCGGTGGCAACGGCCGCGTCGGGTCGGCGGTCATGGCCACCAGCACCTGATCGAACCGCTCCATCAGTGTTTCGACGTCGGCCGCGTCGAACAGCTCCGCGCAGTATTGGAAGCGCAACTCCAGCTGGTTGCCCGGCAGGGCCTGGACCGTGAGCGGGTAGTGATAGTAGTCCCGGTTGGTGAGCTCGGTGATGGCCAACCCGTCCTCGGCCGACATTGCGGCGGCGTCCGTCGGGTAGTTCTCGTAGACGAATACGGTGTCGAACAGTCGTCGGTGGCCGGTGACGCGGTGGATCTCGCTGAGTCCCAGATGCTGGTGCTCCAGCGTGCGGTTGTGCGCGGTCTGCAGTTGGTCGAGCAGATCGGCGGTCGTGGTTTCTGCCGCGATGCCCGCCCGCACCGGCACCGTGTTGATCAACAGGCCGACCATCGAATCCGCGCCCGGCACCTCCGCGGGCCGCCCCGAGACGACGGCGCCGAAGGCGACATCATGCTGACCGGTCAACCACACCAGCAGGTGCGCCCAGGCGCCCTGGAGCACGGTGCTGACGGTGGTGTGACGTGAGCGCGCCAACTCGGTGACGGCCCGCGTGGTCTGCTCACAGAGCCGCAACGAGGCGACCCCTCGCCGTCCCAGCCCGAATCGATCCGACGGGCCGACCAATGTCGGGTCGTCGAAGCCGGCGAACGTCTCCCGCCACACTGCGCGGGCGGCGGCGCGGTCCCGATCGGCCAACCAGGTGATGAACCTGCGATACGACGGAGCCGCGGGCAGCCAGTGCCCGTAATAGCTGGCGAACAGCTCCCCCAGCAGGATCGGCAGCGACCAGCCGTCCAGCACGATGTGGTGATTGGTCAGCACGAACCGGTGCCGATCCACGGCGGTGCGGATCAAGGCGACGCGCAGGGCCGGCTGGTTGGCCATGTCGTAGACCGCTGCGCGTTCGGCGGCGCACACCCGCTGGATCTGCTCTTCCAGGTCCGGGCCGCCCGCGTCGAGGTCGATGTACCGCCAGGGCACCACGGGATCGGTCGGGATGATCTGCACCGGCTCGTCGAATTGCGCGCAGAACAGGGCCGCGAGGTTGGGATGCCGGTTGACCACCGTGTTCACGGCGTTGCGCAGGCGGTGCTGATCGAGTCGACCACTCAGCGTGATGTCGAGCTGTACGGCGTACACATCGTCGCCGCCGTGTGCGGTGCCGGCGTGGAACAGCAGGCCCTGCTGCAGGGGGGTCAGCGGCAGGACGTCGGCGACCCGATATTGCCGTTGCAGCTCGTCGATCTGCTCCTGGCTCAGGCGGGCGGGGACGACGTCGGAGGGCGTCAACCCGCCCCCTCCGCCCCGCACGTGCGCGCAGATGCCGGCCAGCGCGTCGAACCACAACCGGCTCAACCGGCTGATCTGAGCCTGATCCAGGGCCGAGGGCGCCCAGGTCCAGCCGGCGCGCAGCCGCGGTCCGGCGTCGGTCTCCACGGTGCCGGCGTTGAGTTCAAGGGTGTGCATCAGCGGCATCGGGATGGCGGCGGCGACGCCGGCGGCCGACGCGCCCTCCTGGCTGATCCGCCACGTGTCACGGGACGACTCGGTCGCCGGCGCCCCCAGGCGCCCGAGGTAGTTGAATCCGATCGGCGGATCCGCCCCGGCCACATCGACGTCGGGGTTCAGATAGCGCAGCAAACCGTAGGTGAGGCCGTCGGGCAGGGCCCGCAGCTGCTCCTTGGCCTCCTTGATCACCGCCCCCAGGGCGTCGGCGCCCGCGGTCACCTGCGCCCAGTCCAGGCCGCCCACCTCCAGGGCCACCGGGTACTTGGTGGTGAACCACCCCACGGTCCGCGACAGGTCCACATGTTCTTTCGATGCGGCCTGGTCCTCCTGGCGGCCGTGGCCCTCCACGTCGATGCCGATCGGCGCGCCACCACCGCCCACGAACTCCGTCAGCGCCAGGGCGAAGGCGATCAGCAAGATGTCGTGGATGCCGGCGTGGAATGCCGCCGGCACCTCTCCGAGCAGCATGCGGGTGGTGTCGGCGTCCAGCTCCGCGGACAGGTTCCCGGCTGCGGCGAAGGTATCCACGTCGGGTCGCACCGGCGGCAGCGCCGCCGGCACCGACGCGATCTGCCGCCACGCCTGCGCGAGCTCGGCCACCTCCGGCCGGCACGCGTGCTCGGCCAGCAGCGACGCCCACCGCCCGAACGACGTCCCGCCCGAGGGCAACGCCACCTGCTGCCCGGCGCGATGCTGCGCCCAGGCGATGTTGAAGTCTTCCAACAGGATTCGCCACGACACCCCGTCGACGGCCAGGTGATGAACGATCACGACCAGCTGACCCGTCGAGCTCACCCACAGCGCGCTGAGCATCCTTCCGGCCGCAGGCTTCAGCCGGGAGCGCGCCTCGATGACCGCCTCATCGGACAGCGTCTCCACCGCACGCAGGCAGTCGCGGGCGTTCACCGACCCCGCCTCGGGCACCGTCAGCGACCAGCCGCCGGCGTCCTCATCGACGCGCAGGCGCAGCATGGCGTGCCGATCGAGCAAGGCCTGCAACAGCATTGCCGCATCGGCCTCGCTGACGCCTGGCGGGGCTTGCAGCAGCACCGTCTGGTTGAACTGGTCGACCGGGCCGTCCACGCTGTGCAGCCAGCACATGATCGGCGTCGCGACCAGCGGACCCAGGCCCTCGTCGCTCACGTCGACGTCGTCGGCGGCCACCCCGGCCACCCGGGCCAGCCTGGCCACGGTCTGCTCGACGAAGATGTCGCGCGGTCGGCAGACCACACCGGCGGCCCGCGCCCGCGCGACCACCTGCATCGACAAGATGCTGTCGCCGCCGAGTTCGAAGAAGGAGTCGTCGACGCCGACCCGCTCGAGGCCGAGGACTTGGGCGTAGATGTCGGCCAGGATCTCCTCGACGGCGTCGGCCGGGGCACGGTAGGAGTCGCCGTCTTGGTATTCCGGTGCCGGCAGGGCTCGGGTGTCGAGTTTGCCGTTGACCGTCAGCGGCAGCGCATCGATGACCACGACGGCGGCCGGCACCATGTATGTCGGTAACCGCTCGGCCAGCGCCGCACGCGCGGACGTCCCGAACGAGGCCGGATCGAGGGTCCCGGTGGCGTATCCCACGAGGCGCTTGTCGCCGGGGCGGTCCTCCCGCACGATCACGACGGCCTGCGTGACGCCCTCCAGCGCGGCCAGCGCCGCCTGGATCTCGCCCAGCTCGATGCGATACCCGCGGATCTTGACCTGCTCGTCGGCGCGCCCCACGTACCGCAGCTGCCCGTCGGCGCCCCACCACACCAGGTCCCCGGTGCGATACATCCGCGTCCCGGGCTGCCCGAACGGACACGCCACAAACCGCGTCGAGCTCAGCCCCGCCCGGCCGACGTACCCGTCCGCGACTCCGGCGCCGGCGACATACAGTTCGCCCACCACGCCCGGCGGCACCGCGCGCAACGACCGATCGAGCACAAAGAAGCCGAGGTGGGCCAGCGGTACCCCGATCGGACTCACCACGGCGTCCACGTCCGCAGCCAGGATCTCCCGGAACGACGCATGCACCGTGGTCTCGGTGATCCCGTACATGTTGATCAGGCGCGGCGACCCCGGGTGACGCTGCCACCAGCTGCGCAACCGCGCCGGCTCCAACGCCTCGCCCCCGAACACCACCGCCTCCAGGCACAGCCGGTCGCCCAGCTCGGGCGCCAACGCCTCGGCGGTCTGCAGCGCATAGAACGCCGACGGCGTCTGGCTCAGCACACCCACCCGCTCGGCCACCAGCAACGACAGCAAATCCTCCGGCGAGCGCACCACCGCGTCGGGCACCACCACCACCCGCCCGCCGTAGAGCAGCGCGCCCCAGATCTCCCACACCGAGAAGTCGAATGCCAGCGAATGACACTGCGACCACACCCGGCCCGCCAACCCCATCTCGGCGTCCAGGGTCGCCAACAGCCGCGTCACGTTCCGGTGCGGGATCGCCACCCCCTTCGGCGTGCCCGTCGTCCCGGAGGTGTAGATCAGATAGGCCGTGTCGTCGGGCCCCGCGCCCGTCGGCGCGACACCGGAACCACTGTCATCGGCCAGCTCGTCGACGTCGATGACCGCCAGGTCAAACTCCGCCAACCGGTCGGCCAACCCCGCCGTCGTCACCGCTGCCGCCGGCGCGGCATCGCCGAGCACGAACTGCATCCGCGCCGCCGGCACCGACGGATCGATCGGCACGTACGCCGCCCCCGTCTTGACCACGGCCACCATCGCCACGATCGCTTCGATCGAACGCGGCAGCAGCAACGCCACCCGCTGCCCCGGGCCCACTCCCCGCCCCGCCAACGCCCGTGCCAACCGCGCGGACGCATCGTCCAGCGCCCGATACGTCACCGACCCACTGGAACAGTTCACCGCGACCGCCTCGGGGGTGCTCGCGACCTGCGCGGCAAACACCTCCGAGAGCGACACCGCCCGGCTCACCGGGGCCGTCAGACCCGCCCGGTTACCCCACCCCTGCAACCGGGCATGCTCGGCCTCGTCCAGCACATCGATCGACGACAGCCGCCGAGCCGGATCGGCCGTCATGGCCGCCAGCACCCGTTCCAGCCGTCGGATCAGGGTTTCGATGCTGGACGTGTCGAAGACGTCGGTGCGGAATTCCACCGCGCCCCAGATGCCGGCGGGCTCGCCGTCCTCGCCCCAGCGCTCGGCCAGGGAGAACGACAGGTCGAGGCGCGCGGTGCGGGTGTTGACCGGCAACTGGCTGACCTGAAGATCACCGAGGGCCAATCCGGCGGCGTCGCTGTCCTGCCACGCAAAGTTCTGCCAGGCCAGCATGACCTGGACCAGCGGGTGATGCGTCAGGCTGCGGGTGGGCTTGAGACGGTCGACCAACACCTCGAAGGGCACGTCCTGGTTCTCGTAGGCGGCCAGGCTGCGGCGACGCACCTGCGCAAGCAAGTCGGCGACACTGGGATCGCCACTGAGGTCGGCCCGCAACACCAACGTGTTGACGAAAAAGCCCACCAAGTCATCCAGCGCGGGATCGCGACGCCCGGCGATCGGGAAACCCACCGCCACATCGCTGCTGGCGCTCAGCCTCGACAGCAACACCGCCAGCGCCGCCTGCAACACCATGAAACTGGTCGCATTGTGCTCCCGGGCCACCTCGGCAACCCGCTGCTGCAACTCCGCCGGCCAGTCCACCGCCACCGTGGCCCCGCGATAATCCGCCATCGCCGGATACGGCCGATCGGTCGGCAGCTGCAGATGCTCGGGCATCCCCGCCAGCGCATCCTCCCAATAGGCCACCTGCGCAGCGATGCGGCTGCCGCTATCACCCAGATCGCCCAACTGCGCCCGCTGCCACAACGTGTAGTCCACGTACTGCACCGACAGGTCCGCCCAGCCCGGGGCCTGCCCGGCACACCGGCTGGCGTACGCCACCGCGAGGTCGTTCACCAGTGGCGCGATCGACCATCCGTCGGCGGCGATGTGGTGCATCACCGCCACGTACAGATGTTCGTCCTCGGCGACCCGGAACAGCCGCGCCCGCAGCGGAATCTCGGCGGCCAGATCAAACGGGTGCCGCACCACCTCGTCGATCGCCTCACCCAGCTCGTCGTCCGTCCAGCCGGTGGCATCCACCACCGCCCACCCGAAGTCGGCCCGCTCGGCGGGCACCACCACCTGCCGCGGCACCCCCTCGACCGCCGGGAACAACGTCCGCAGGCTCTCTTGGCGGCCGACCACATCGGCCAGCGCCGCACCCAGGGCCCCGGCGTCCAGGTGCCCGCTCAGCCGCAATGCCACCGGCAGGTTGTAGATCGGCGAAGGCCCCTGGAACTGGTCGATGAACCACAACCGGCTCTGGGCAAACGACAGCGGCACCACCGCCGGCCGCTCGCCGGCCACCAGCGGCTCCAGCCGGCCCTCACCCCCACCGATCCGCGTCGCCAACAAAGCGACCGTCGGCGCTTCAAACACCGCCCGCACGGTCAGACCCGCGTCCAGGGCGGCGTTGACCGCGGCGATCAACCGCATCGCCGACAACGAATCCCCACCCAGGTCGAAGAACGAGTCGTCCACCCCGACGCGCTCGACACCCAGCACCTGGGCGTAGACGCTGGACAGGATCTCCTCGGTGAGGGTGGTCGGGGCGCGGTATTGGCCGGCGTCCTGGTACTCCGGCGCCGGCAGGGCCCGCTTGTCCAGTTTGCCGCCAACGGTCAACGGCAGCGCGTCGAGCACCACGATGGCGGCGGGGACCATGTACGGCGGCAGCCGCTCGGCCAGCGCGGCGCGCAGCTTGACCGGCTCGGCGGTCCCGGTCACATATCCCACCAGGCGCTTGTCGCCGGGACGGTCCTCGCGCGCGATCACCGCCGCCTGCTGCACCCCGTCCAGCGCGGCCAGTGCGGCTTGGACTTCGCCGGGCTCGATGCGGTAGCCGCGGATCTTGACCTGCTCGTCGGCGCGCCCGAGGTACTGCAGCTGCCCGTCGGCGCGCCACCGCACCAGGTCGCCGGTGCGGTACATCCGCGTGCCCGGCTCCCCGAAGGGGGCGGCAACGAACCGGGAGGCGGTCAATTCGGCGCGGCCGACGTATCCGACCCCGACGCCGCGGCCGACCACGTACAACTCACCGACCACACCCGCCGGCACGGGTCGCAACCACTCGTCGAGGACGAACAGAGCGGCGGTCGGTACCGGGGCGCCGATCGGCGCCGCGCCGGATCCGAACGAGTCCTCCGTGTTCAGAGGCGCGCTCATCGAGACGTACACCGTGGCCTCGGTCGGCCCGTAGGCGTTGATCACCACCCGCCCGGGCGCCCACTGCTCCACCACCTCGGCCGAGCAGGCCTCGCCGCCGAGCAGCACCGCCACCGACTCCAAGCCCTGCGGGTTCAGTGCGGTCACCGCCGACGGGGTCTGGGTCAGCACATTGACCCGTTCGCTGAGCAGCAGCTCGTGGAAATCGTCGGGCGAGCCGACGACCGCGTCGGGCACCACCACCAGCCGTCCCCCGCCGAGCAGCGCGGCCCAGATCTCCCACACCGAGAAGTCGAACGCGTAGGAGTGGCACTGCGTCCACACCTGCGCCGCGGGCAGGTGTGTGGGTGTCGACTCCGCCAGGTGGGCGAGGTTGTGGTGGGTGATGGCCACCCCTTTGGGGGTCCCCGTGGTACCCGAGGTGTAGATGAGGTATGCGATGTCGTCGGGGGCCGGCGCCGGCAGTGCGCTCCCGGGCGCGACGTCGGCGTCGGTTTCTGCGAGGTGGTCGATGTCCAGGATCGCCAGTTGGCGGCCGCGCAGGCGGTCGGCCAATGCGGTGGTGGTGATCGCCGCGATCGGCGCGGCGTCGTCGAGCATGAACTGCATCCGGGCCGGCGGGAGTGCCGGGTCGATCGCCAGGTACGCGGCACCGGTTTTCAGCGCGGCCAGCATGGCCACGACGGCCTGGGCCGAGCGCTCCATCAGCAACACCACGCAGGCGCCCGGGCGGACCCCGCATCCAGCCAGCGCGTGCGCGAGCCGGTCGGCTGCTGCATCGAGCTCCCGGTAGGTCAACGACCCGTGCCCGGAGCTCACCGCCACCGCGTCCGGCGTGCGCGCCACCTGCGCGGCGAACAACGCCGGTACCGATCCCACCGCCCGTGGGGCCCGGGTCAACGACGCGCGGTTGCCTACTTCATCCAGACGGCGGCGCTCGGCGGCGTCGAGCACATCGATGGACGACAGCCGCCGCCGCGGGTCGGTGGTCATGGCCGCCAGCACCCGGTGCAGCCGTTGGATCAGGGTTTCGATGCTGGACGCGTCGAAGACGTCGGTGCGGAATTCCACCGCGCCCCAGATGCCGGCGGGCTCGCCGTCCTCGCCCCAGCGCTCGGCCAGGGAAATCGAGAGGTCCATGCGGGCGGTGCGGGTGTCGAGCGGTAGCTGGGTGACCTGCAGGTCGCCCAGGGCCATCCCGACGGCGGGATCGAGGGGACCGTTGTCCTGCCAGTTCTGCCAGGCCAGCATGACCTGGACCAGCGGGTGATGGGTCAGGCTGCGGGTGGGGTTGAGCCGCTCGACGAGCGCCTCGAAGGGCACGTCCTGGTTCTCGTAGGCGGCCAGGCTGCGGCGACGCACCTGAGCCAACAGATCGGCGACACTGGGGTCCCCGGACAGGTCGGCCCGCAACACCAGCGTGTTGACGAAAAAGCCCACCAGATCATCGAGCGCGGGATCGCGACGCCCGGCGATCGGGAAACCCACCGCCACATCGCTGCTGGCGCTCAGCTTGGAGAGCAACACCGCCAGCGCGGCCTGCAGCACCATGAAACTGGTCGCATTGTGCTCCCGGGCCACCTGGGCAACCCGCTGCTGCAACTCCGCCGGCCAGTCCACCGCCACGGTGGCCCCGCGATAATCCGCCACCGCCGGATACGGCCGATCGGTCGGCAGCTGCAGATGCTCGGGCATCCCGGCCAGCGCATCCTCCCAATAGGCCACCTGCGCAGCGATGCGGCTGCCGCTATCACCCAGATCGCCCAACTGCGCCCGCTGCCACAACGTGTAGTCCACGTACTGCACCGACAGGTCCGCCCAGCCCGGGGCCTGCCCGGCACACCGGCTGGCGTAGGCGATGCCCGTATCGCGCACCAGCGGCATGATCGACGAGCCGTCCGCGGCGATGTGGTGCATCACCGCCACGTAGACATGCTCGGTCTCGGCGACCCGGAACAGCCGGGCGCGCAGCGGAATCTCGGCGGCGAGATCGAACGGGTGCCGCACCACCTCGTCGATCGCCTCACCCAGCGCGTCGTCCGTCCAGCCGGTGGCATCCACCACCGCCCACCCGAAGTCGGCCCGCTCGGCGGGCACCACCACCTGCCGCGGCACCCCCTCGACCGCCGGGAACAACGTCCGCAGGGCCTCTTGGCGGCCGACCACATCGGCGATGGCCGCACCCAGGGCCGCGGCGTCCAGGTGCCCGCTCAGCCGCAACGCCACCGGCAGGTTGTAGATCGGCGAAGGCCCCTGGAACTGGTCGATGAACCACAACCGGCTCTGGGCGAACGACAGCGGCACCACCGCCGGCCGCTCCCCGGCCACCAGGGGCTCCAGCCGGCCCTCGTCCCCGCCGATCCGGGTTGCCAGCTGGGCCACCGTGGGCGCCTCGAACACCGCGCGCACCGACAGGCCGGCGTCCAGGGCGGCGTTGACCGCGGCGATGAGCCGCATCGCCGACAACGAATCCCCACCCAGGTCGAAGAACGAGTCGTCGACGCCGACCAGCAGGGGGGGCTCCACGCCCAGCACCTGGGCGTAGATCCCGGCCAGCACCTCCTCGACCGCGTTGGTCGGGGCGCGGTAGTGGCCGGTGTCCTGGTACTCCGGCGCCGGCAGGGCGCGGGTGTCGATCTTGCCGTTGACCGTCAACGGCAACGCATCGATGACCACCACCGCGGTCGGCACCATGTACGACGGCAGCCGCTCGGCCAGCGCGCCGCGCAGCGTGTGAGGGTCCGCGGTCCCGGTCACGTACCCCACCAGGCGCTTGTCGCCGGGGCGGTCCTCGCGCGCGATCACCACCGCATGCTCGACGCCGTCCAGCGCGTTCAGCGCCGCCTGGATCTCGCCGAGTTCGATGCGGTAGCCGCGGATCTTGACCTGCTCGTCGGCGCGCCCCACATACCGCAGCTCTCCGTCGGCGCCCCACCACACCAGGTCCCCGGTGCGATACATGCGCGCCCCGGGCTCGCCGAAGGGACACGCCACAAAGCGGGTCGCACTCAATCCCGGCCGGCCGACATATCCGTCGGCCACGCCCGCGCCGGCGACGTACAGTTCGCCCACCACGCCCGGCGGCACCGCCCGCAGCCAGCCGTCCAGCACGAAGAACCCCAGGTGGGCCAGCGGCACCCCGATGGGGCTGACCACGGCGTCCACATCGGCGGCGACGATCTCCCGGAACGAGGCGTGCACCGTCGTCTCGGTGATGCCGTACATGTTGATCAGGCGCGGCAGGCCCGGATGTTTCTCCAGCCACGGGCGCAGCCGGTGGGGTTCGAGTGCCTCACCGCCGAACACCACGGCCTCCAGGCCGAGCGCATTCCCGTGCCCGGCCTGTGCATCGGCGGCCTGGAGCGCATAGAACGCCGACGGCGTTTGACTGAGCACGCCGACCCGCTCGGCCGCCAGCAGGGCGTGCAGGTCTTCCGGCGAGCGCACCACCGCGTCGGGCACCACCACCACCCGCCCGCCGTAGAGCAGCGCACCCCAGATCTCCCACACCGAGAAGTCGAATGCCAGCGAGTGACACTGCGACCACACCCGGCCCGCCAGCTCCATCTCGGCGTCCAGGGTCGCCAACAGCCGCGTCACATTCCGGTGCGGGATCGCCACCCCCTTGGGCGTGCCCGTCGTCCCCGACGTGTAGATGAGGTATGCGATGTCGTCGGGGGCCGGCCCCGGCAGTGCCGTCCCGGGTTGGTGGGCGACCGAGGTATCGGCGGTATCGGCGATATCGATGACCCAGAGGTTGTGCCCGCTGAGCCGGTCGGCCAGCGCGGCGGTGGTGACAGCGGCGACCGGCGCGGCATCCCCGAGCACGAACTGCATCCGCGTCGCGGGGACGGCCGGGTCGATCGGCACGTATGTCGCGCCGGTCTTCGCGACGGCCAGCATTGCGACGATCGCCTCGGCCGAGCGCGGCAGCAACAACGCCACCCGCTGCCCGGCACCCACACCGCGGGCTGCCAACTCATGCGCCAATCGGTCGGCCGACGCATCGAGCTCCCGATACGTCGTCGGCACACCCTCGAAGGTCACCGCCACCGCGTCCGGCGTGCGCGCGGCCTGCGCGGCGAAGGCGGCCGGGATCGACACCGGCGCGCCCATCGACCGGGTCAATGCGGCCCGGTTACCCCAGCCGTCCAACCGCGCATGCTCGGATTGGTCCAGCACATCCAACGACGACAACCGCCGACCCGGATCGGTCGTCATCGCGCAGAGCACGCGCTCGAACCGCCGCATCAGGGTTTCGATGCCGGCCTCATCGAACACATCGGTGTCGAATTCGACCCGTAGGGCCATT
Organism: Mycobacterium bohemicum DSM 44277; assembly: GCF_001053185.1. GTDB lineage: Bacteria > Actinomycetota > Actinomycetes > Mycobacteriales > Mycobacteriaceae > Mycobacterium > Mycobacterium bohemicum. The sequence continues at coordinate 1,246,591 of NZ_CSTD01000001.1, forward strand.
TCGTCGCCCGGCAGCGCCTGGACCGCAAGCGGGTAGTGGTTGTATTCGCGGTGGGTGAACTCGGTGATGGCCAGCCCGTCCGCACCCGACAGCGCGGCGGTGTCGAGCGGGTAGTTCTCGTAGACGAAGAACGTGTCGAAGAGCTGGTCCTGGCCGGCGACGCGGTGAATCTCGTTGAGCGCCAGATGCTGGTGATCGAGGGTGTGGTTGTGTTCGTCGTGCAGCTGGGCGAGCAGGTCCGTGGTGGTGGCGGCGGTGACGCGCGCCCGCACGGGCACCGTGTTGATGAAGAGGCCCACCATCGAGTCCGCGCCGGAGACTTCGGCCGGCCGGCCCGAGACCGTTGTCCCGAAGGCGACGTCAGGGTGCCCGGTCAGCCATACCAGCAGCTGCGTCCAGGCGCCCTGCAGGACGGTGCTGACGGTGGTGTGGTGCGAGCGCGCCAGATCGCCGACGGCCGGCGTGAGGTGTTCGGGCAGCCGAAACGACGCGACGCCTCGCCGCCCCAGCCCCAGGCCGCCCGGCGGACCCACGAGCGTGGGCGCCTCGAATCCGGCCAGGACCTCACCCCACGCGGCGCGGGCGGCATCGAGGTCACGGCCGGCCAGCCACGAGACGAATCTGCGATACGGGACCGCCGCGGGCAGCCAGTGCCCGTAATAGCTGGCGAACAGCTCCCCCAGCAGGATCGGCAACGACCAGCCGTCCAGCACGATGTGGTGGTTGGTGAGCACGAGCCGGTGGTGATTTTCCGCCGTGCGGATCAGGACCGCCCGAAAGGCCGCCTGCTGGGCGATATCGCACACCGCCGCGCGTTCGACGGCACATATCTGCCGGATCTCCTCGTCGAGTTCCGCCGCCCCGACGAGGTCGACGTACCGCCACGGCACGACGGGATCGGCCGGGATGATCTGCATCGGCACGTCGAACTTCGCGGAGAATCGCGCCGCCAGGTTGGGATGCCGTTTGACCACGTTGTGCACGGCCTCGCGGAGGCGGTGCTGGTCGAGCCGACCGGTCAGCGTGAGATCGAGCTGCACCGCATAAACGTCGTCCTCACCCTGCGCGGTGCTGGCATGAAACAGCAGCCCCTGTTGCAGGGGGGTCAGCGGCAATACGTCAGCTATCCGCATATTGCCGCTGAAGCTCGTCGATCTGCTCCTGGCTGAGACCGACTGCGATATCGGACGGTGTCAACCCTCCCCCTCCGCCTCGCACGTGCGCGCACATGCCGGCCAGCGCGTCGAACCACAACCGGCTCAACCGGCTGATCTGAGCCTGATCCAGGGCCGAGGGCGCCCAGGTCCAGCTGGCGCGCAGCCGCGGCCCGGTGTCGGTGTCGATGACGCCGGCGTTGAGTTCGAGGGTGTGCATCAGCGGCATGGGGATGGCGGCGGCGACGCCGGTGACCGACCAGCCGTCCTGGCAGATCTCCCACACATCACCGGAAAGATCGGCCTCCCCCGCGCCCAGGCGCCCCAGGTAGTTGAACCCGATCGGCGGATCGGTGACCGCCAGATCGACGTCTTGGTTCAGGTAGCGCAGCAAACCGTAGGTGAGGCCGTCGGGCAGGGCCCGAAGTTGCTCCTTGGCCTCCTTGATCGCCGCCCCCAGGGCGTCGGCGCCCGCGGTGACCTGCGCCCAATCCAGCGCGCCCACGTGCAGGGCCACCGGGTACTTGGTGGTGAACCACCCCACGGTGCGCGACAGGTCCACGTGCTCGTCCGGGGCGAAGAGTTCTTCCTCGCGCCCGTGGCCCTCGACGTCAATGCCGATCGGGGCCCCGCCGCTGCCGACGAATTCGGCCACCGCCAGGGCGAACGCGATCAACAAGATCTCGTGGACGCCGGCGTGGAATGCCGCCGGCACCTCTCCGAGCAGCATGCGGGTGGTGTCGGCATCCAGCTCCGCGGACATGTTCCCGGCGGCGGCGAAGGTATCCACGTCGGGTCGCACCGGCGGCAGCCCCGCCGGCACCGACGCGACCTGCCGCCACGCCTGCGCGAGCTCGGCCACCTCCGGCCGGCACGCGTGCTCGGCCAGCAGCGACGCCCACCGCCCGAACGACGTCCCACCCGAGGGCAACGCCACCTGCTGGCCGGCGCGATGCTGAACCCAGGCCAGGTTGAGGTCCTCCACCAAAATCCGCCACGACATTCCGTCGACGGCCAAGTGATGGGCCACCAGGACCAACTGGCCGGTCGGGACCACCCAAAGCGCGCTGAGCATCCGCCCGGCCGACGGGTTCAGCCGGGAGCGCGCCTCGATCACCGCCTCATCGGAGAGCGTGTCCACCGCCCGCAGGAGCTGCCGCGCGTCCACCGAGCCCGCCTCGGGCACCGTCAGCGACCAGCCCCCGGCGTCCTCGTCCACGCGCAGCCGCAGCATGGCGTGCCGATCGAGCAAGGCCTGCAACACCACGGCCACGTCGGACTCGGTCACCCCGACGGGTGCCTGCATCAACAGCGTCTGGTTGAACTGGTCGACCGGGCCGTCCACGCTGTGCAGCCAGCACATGATCGGCGTCGCGACCAACGACCCCAGGCCCGCGTCGCTCACGTCGACATCGCCGGCGGCCACCCCGGCCACCCGGGCCAGCCTGGCCACGGTCTGCTCGACGAAGATGTCGCGCGGTCGGCAGACCACACCGGCGGCCCGCGCCCGCGCGACCACCTGCATCGACAAGATGCTGTCCCCGCCCAGCTCGAAGAACGACTCGTCCACACCGACCCGCTCGAGGCCGAGGACCTGGGCGTAGATGTCGGCCAGGATCTCCTCGACGGCGTCGGCCGGGGCACGGTAGCGATCGACGTCCTGGTACTCCGGTGCCGGCAGGGCCCGCCTGTCGAGTTTGCCGTTGACCGTCAGCGGCAGCGCATCGATGACCACCACGGCGGCCGGCACCATGTACGCCGGCAACCGCTCCCCGAGTTCGGCGCGCGCCGTGGTCCCGAACGAGGCGCGGTCGACGGTCCCCGTGACGTACCCGACGAGGCGCTTGTCGCCGGGGCGGTCCTCCCGCACGATCACCACGGCCTGCTTGACCCCGTCCAGCGCGGCCAGCGCCGCCTGGACCTCGCCCAGCTCGATGCGATACCCGCGGATCTTGACCTGCTCGTCGGCGCGCCCCACATATCGCAGCTGCCCGTCGGCGCCCCACCACACCAGGTCCCCGGTGCGATACATGCGCGCCCCGGGCCCGCCGAACGGGCACGCCACAAACCGCGTCGCCGACAAGCCCGGCCGGCGCCAGTACCCGCAACCCGCGCCCGAGCCGGCCACGTACAGCTCGCCGACGACACCCGCCGGGACCGGCCGCAGCCAGCCGTCGAGCACGAAGAAACCAAGGTGGGCCAGCGGCACCCCGATGGGACTGACGAGGCTGTCCGCATCGGCGGCGGCGATCTCCCGGAACGACGCGTGCACCGTGGTCTCGGTGGTGCCGTAGAGGTTGAGCAGGCGCGGTCGCTCCGGGTGATTGTCCAGCCACGCCCGCAGCCGGCGGGGTTCCAGCGCTTCGCCGGCGAAGATGACGGCCTCGAGCTTGAGCTGGCGTGCGAGCTCGGGTGAGAGCGCGTCGGCGGCCTGCAGCGCATAGAACGCCGACGGAGTCTGGCTCAAGACGCCGACCTGTTCCCTGACCAATAGCGCGTGGAAATCCTCGGGCGAACGCGCCACCGACTCGGGCACCACCACGAGGCGCCCACCGTACAAGAGCGCACCCCAGATCTCGCACACCGAGACGTCGAACGCCAGGGAATGCCACTGCGACCACACCTGCCCGGGCGCCAGTTCCAGGTCCAGGGACTCCAGCAGCCGCGTCACGTTCTGGTGGGTGATGGCCACGCCCTTGGGCACACCGGTCGTTCCCGAGGTGTAGATGAGGTACGCGATGTTGTCCGGGTCCGGCTCCGGCAGCGGGGTGCCGGAGCTGCCGTCGGCGGCGCCGGCTGGCAAATCGTCGACGTCGATGATCAGCAGATCGCGCCCGCCCAGCTTGTCGAGCAGCCCCGCGTTGGTGATCGCAGCGATCGGTGCGGCGTCATCGAGCATGAACTCGATGCGGGCCGGCGGCACCGCCGGGTCGATCGGCACGTACGCCGCGCCGGTCTTCAGCACGGCGAGGATCGCCACGATGGCCTCGGCCGAGCGCGGCAACAGCATCGCCACGCGCCGCCCCGGGCCCACACCGCCGTCGGCGAGCAGCCGCGCCAACCGGTTGGCGGCCTCGTCAACCTCGCGGTAGGTCAGCGAGCGCTCCCCGCACGTGACGGCGACCGCCTCCGGGGCGCGCGCCACCTGCGCGGCGAACGACGCCGGGATCGACGCCGGCGCGCTCACCGACCGGGTCAGGACCTCCCGATTGCCCCAGCCATCCAGCCGGACGTGTTCACGCTCCTCGAGCACGTCCATCGAGGACAACGGCCGCGCGGGATCGGTGGTCATCTCCACCAACAGCCGGCCCAGGCGCCTCGCCAAATCGGATACGTCGGCATTCGAGAACGGGCCCCCGGCGCCCGACGTGCTGAGGAAAAGCTGGTCACCGGCGCCGGAGAAGATCAGCCCGAAGGCGCCCACCTGGCCGGGATTGGTGAACGACGCCGACGCGGTGACACCGGCGAAGTCCATGGTCATTTTCGACGGCATGAAGTTGACGCTCACCCGCTCGGCTGACTGCCCGGCGCCGCGCGGGTCGGCTTTGCGTTCCAGCGCATGTACCGGGAACCGCTGATGCTGCAGCGCTTCCCTGATTCGGGTATCGACGTGCTGACAGAACTCGGCCACCGTGGCCGCGGGCGAAACGCGCAAAACCAGCGGCACCACCCCGGAGATCATCCCGGGCAGCGTCTTGGACTCCAGACGCACCCGCCTGCTGACGGGGAAGTCCAGCACCACCTCGGAGCCGTCGGCGCACCATCCACGCACCAGCAGTGCGCTGGCGGCGGTGATCACCGAGGACCGCGGCATATTCCACTGTTGGGACAACTCCTGGACCTGCCGAAGCACCGCGGGATCCAGGCGAACGGGCGCCGAAGGCTGAGACGGATCCTCGTCGCCCGCGGCCTGCGGTAATTGATGGTGCGGTCCGCTTTCCGCCGGGAGGTTTCGAGTCCAGTAGTCCTGGTCTTCCAGGTAATCGGTGGACGCTTCGTATTCGGACTCGCAGCGGACGAGGTCCTGCAGCGACCCGAAGAAGGCGGGCGGAATTGGTGCGTCAGAAACGATTGCGGCGTAGACCGTCGCAATCCGGTTGGCGATGAGAGTTATTCCGGATCCGTCGATGACCAGGTGGTGGAAGCACCCGAACAGATAAAACTCATCCGACCATGTTTGAAACAACGCGAATTTGAACAGCGGACCCGTCGACGGCATCGGGGTGCGCTGGATCTTCAGCGCTATCTCCCGGGCTTCCTGCACCGGATGGCGCGAGTCGCTGAGATCGTAGAAATCGACCTCGAGGTCCGACTGATCGATCGCCCGTTGGAAGATCTGCCCGTCCAACTCGAAGATGGCGGCCCTGGCCGGTTCGGCCTCGCTCATAGCGTGACGGATCGCCCGCTCGAGCAAGTCGCGCTCTACCGTGCCGTCAAAGCGCACGAGGACGCCGAGCTGCCACTCCGTGGCGGACTGACCCGTTTCCTGCGCAAGCCAAATGTCAAGCTGTCCCCGCGTCAGCGGGAGCGCCCGGTCATCAAGTTCCATCGGGTGTACCTATCAACGCCCCTGTCCCGCCGCCAACCGCTCGCGCAGGCTCTTCGGCCGTATGTCGGTCCAGTTCTTCTCGATGTAGTCCAGACACGCGGCACGATCCGCTTCGCCGTGCACCACCCGCCACCCCGCCGGGACATCCGCGAAGGCCGGCCACAGGCTGTGCTGCTCCTCGTCGTTGACCAAGACGAAAAAACTGCCCTCGTCATCGTCGAACGGATTGGTGCTCACCGCGTCTCCGTACTCTCTACTGAACATGGGTATAACAAGTTCTAGACCATACCGAGCCCGATAGAAGTTGTCTGCCCCTTGGTGGAATTGAGGTGGCAGGCCGCAGGGCGTACCGCCTCCCGGACCTCGACCCATGAAGGGTATTAGTGGCATGCGCCGAGCGGCGTCCCACCTCGTGCGGTGATAGCAGCAACCCCATGTCCCCCGACGGCGCTGGGCGTCCACGACGAGGGTTCGTCATGCCGTGCGCGTGCGGCGAGGTGACCGAAGTCGCGAATCGGCTACGGTCAGCGGGACGGACGCTTAGGCTGTGAGGCGCAAGTCGCCCTGGGAGCATGCACGATTGATTGGGCGATGTCAGGCCGGAGAGATCCGAACCATAAGTTCCGTCACAGCGAAGCCATCGAATTATGGTGCAAAAGCAAGTTGATTGAGGCGACATAAATGGACCACCAAAGCGAACCTTCGGTGCACGTCGAATCGGAGGATAATCAGCAAGTTGCGATGTCGACGCACCTGGCTGACGATCTGCTGTCCACGACCGCCGGTGGGTGGCGCAGCTTTTACAACAAGCTCAGCCGCCGCTTGGAAGAAGTCGGGGTGGCCGATTCATCGTTCTTCTTGAATTATGGATACCTTCCCACGGATTCGAACAATGAGGCCGCCTTCGCCATCCCCCAGGGCACCTTCAACGCGAACTCGGTCCGGCTGATTCTCGAGGTGGTCGGATCGGTTGACCTAAATGGCCGCACAATCGTCGAGATAGGGTGTGGCCGCGGAGGAAACTCCGCTGTCATCGCGGAAAAATTCAATGGTCAGGTGATCGGCATCGACATGTCGTCGGAAGCGATCGCCTTCTGCAGCAAAGCGCACGCCAAGCACGGGATAGAGTTCAAGGTCGGCGATGCGCTGAACCTGCCCCTGCCCGAAAAGTGTTGCGATGCCGTCGTTAACGTCGAGTCCTCGCATTCCTATGGAAACCTTCCGAAATTCCTGAAGGAAGTCCACCGGATCTGCCGCCCCGGAGCTTGGTTCTTGCATACGGACTTCCTGAGCCCCGAGGACTGGGACTATGTGCGGATGCGTTTGAAGGCGCTGGGTTTCGCCACCGAAAGCGACCGTGATATCACCGCTAACGTCCTGGCGTCGCGCGATCAAGCGAGCGGTAATTGGGAGCAGGTTTATGGTGACGGAAATGCTCGTGTCGCCAACTTCCTCGCGCTACCCGGGTCCGCCGTCTACGAGCAGCTCCGGGCGGGCTTGTTGGAGTACCGGGTATTGAGGTCGCGGTTGGGCGGAGAGGCCTAGAGCGCAGCCTGCTCCAATCGCGAGATGCGCCCGGCGAGTGCGAGGCCGACCGAGGCACGCCGCGTCGCGCGTTCGGGGAGGACACCGGGCCCAGTCGCCGCGGGTCAAACGGGCAGCGGCGGCGGCGGCAACAACGGCAACGACGGCGGCAACGGCGGCAATGGCAGCAACGGCGGCAACGGCGGCGGCAACGGCACGAGCACCGGCAACGACGCCGGCAACGGCAACGGCAACGGCGACGGCGGCGGCAACGGCGGCGGCAACGGCACCGACAGCAGCTGCGGCAACAGCGCTCCCGGCAGACGCCCTATGATCGCCCGGACGCCTTGGTTGATGGACGAGATGTCGTCAAGAATCGTGCCGAACAAGCTCTGCAACGGGGAGGTATTGGCCGCCTCTGCGGCCGCATATTGTCCCCCGCCCGCATTGATGGCTTCTACGAATTGCTGATGAAACAGCGCCGCCTGCGCGCTGATCGCCTGATACTCCTGCGCGTAAGCACCGAACAACTGCGAGATCGCCGCCGAAACCTCATCCTGCGCCGCGGGTGGTAGCGACGTCGTCGAAGGCATCGCCGCCGAAGTGGCCGACGAAATCGCCTCTCCGATTCCGGCCAATTCCGACGATGCTGCGGCCAAAACTTCCGGCGTTGCAATCACATAGGACATCTAGGGCTCCGAACTACAAGAGCGACTTCTGCCTCAATGTCGCGTTGAAGGTATCACGTTACACTTCGGTGCCATCTCTGATGTGACCACTGGTTTGCCAGTGGCCAGGGAGCACCGTCTGACGCACGGGATATTCGGATCTGTGTGAACACTGGTTTGCCAGTGGTTAGGGATCGCCTGTGCTGGCGCACCGGCAGATCGGGGCCGTTCGGAATCGGCGTCTGCCATGGTCCGTCGGTCACGGCCCGTTGGTCAGTGTGCGGGCTCGTGCGCACCATCGGATTCCGTCCCGTCCGGCTCCGGCACCTGAGCGGCCAGGTACTCGGCGAGCGACCCGATCGTCGGGTAGTCGAATACCGCAGTGGCGTTGATCGTGAACGCGCCCCCGAACTGGGGGATCAACCGGTTGCTGAATTCGACCGCCATCAGCGAATCCGTGCCCAGCTCCAGGAACCGGCTGGTTGCCGCCGGTGGTTGCGCGAGCCGCAGGAAGTTCTGCACTTCGTGCCGGAGGAACTCGGTGAGGAAGCTGCCACGCTCGGCCTCGGGCACGTCGTGCAGTTGCCGGAGCAGCTCGCTGTCGCCGGCGCTCGCCCCGGCGGCACTCGGAAGCACGTGGTCGAGAATCGCCGGGCGGGCGGCGCCCAGCCCACCTTTCGCAGCGCGCTGCCAGTTGGCTTTGATGACGGTTGCCTGCCCCGTTCCGTGCGCGACGATCTCGTCTAGAGCGGTCAGGGCCGCCGTGGGCTCCAGCGGAATCAGGCCTTGCGCACTGAGATTGGCGCGCGCGGCGTGCGACGTGGCCATGCCGCCCTTCGCCCACGGTCCCCAGTTGACGCCGGTCGCGGGCAGGCCTTGCGCTTGGCGATCCGCAACGAGCCCGTCGAGCAACGCATTGGCGGCCGCGTAGTTGGCCTGGCCGGGTGAACCGAGCACGCTGGAGGCTGAGGAGTACACGATGAAGAAGTCGAGATCATCGTTCTTCGTCAACCGATGCAGATGCCAGCCACCGATTGCTTTCGGTGACAAGACCTTGCGAAAACGCTCCGGGCTCTGTTCGGACAGCAGCGCGTCGTCGAGCACACCCGCGAGGTGTGCCACCCCCGCCAGCGGCGGCAACTCCTCCCGGATCCGCCCGATCAGCTCGGTGATCTGCGCCTCGTCGCCGACGTCGGCCGCGAAGGTGTGGATCCGGCACCGGTAGCGCTCGGTGATCTCGTCGATCTCCCGTTGTGCTTCCGCATCCGGCGTGCTCCGGCTGGTCAACACGATGTCACCGGCTCCGAGTTGGGCCAGATGGGCCGCCGTGTGCAGGCCGAGGGCACCGAGGCCGCCGGTGATCAGATAGCTCCGATCGCCGCGCGGCTGCAGCGGCTTCGGCATCTGCAGCACGATCTTGCCGATATGCCGGGCCTGCTGCATGCGGCGGAACGCGGTCTTCGCCTCCGTCACCGGGTAGACCTCGACTGCCAGCGGCGCCAGCTCGCCGCGAGCCATGCTGTCGGCCACCTCGGCCAGCAATTGCCCGGTCCGCTCCGGTTCGTGCTCGATGCACGCATCCAGCGCGATGATCTCGTAGTCGATATCGGGACGGGCCGCCGCCATCTGCTCACGCGTCCAGATGTCGCGCTTGGCGATTTCGGCAAACCGGCCGCCCTGTGCGGTCGCCCGCACGGTCGCGGCGATGAAACCCTCGTTGGTCAGGCTGTTGAGCACGACGTCCACACCGGCACCGCCGGTGTCGGCGAGGATCTGATCCGCGAAATCCGTTGTGCGCGAGTCGTAGATGTGCTCCACACCCATTTTCCGCAGGGTCGCGCGTTTGTAGGTGCTGGCGGTGGCGAAGACGATGGCACCGCGCTGCTGGGCCATCTGGATCGCGGCCAGACCGACGCCACCACTGGCGGCGTGGATGAGCACACGATCACCGGGCCCCAACTTCGCCCAGTCGAACGCGAGTCGGGTCGTCAGCGCGCCGGCGGGTATGGTCGCCGCCCCTACGGCGCTCACCCCGTGCGGGACCGGCGCAAGGAACTGGGCCGGGACGTTGACCCTGGTGGCGAACCCGCCCGGCATTAAGCCGAAGACGCGCTGGCCGACCTCGAATCCGGAAACCCCGGCGCCCAACTCCGTGACGACGCCGCAGAGGTCGCCGCCGCCGACCCGTCCCGGGTCACCCGGGTACAGACCGAGCACGTTGAGCACATCCCGGAAGTTGAGGCCTGCGGCCTCCACCCTTATCTGCACCTGACCCGCGCTCGGCGGCGGCACTTCGGTGCCGACCAGGTGAAGGTTGTCGATCGCGCCGCGTTCGGTCGGCTCCAGGATGTAATCGCCGCCGCGGGGCACCGGGAGGTGGCCGCTGCGCGCCCACGGCAGGAGCCGGGGCACCAAGTACTTTCCTTGCCGCAGTGCGAGTTCAGGCTCGTCCGCCGGTGTGCCGAGCAGGCCGGCCAGCGATTGCGCGGCCTGATCGAATCCGTCGCAGTCGACCAGCCTGCAATGCAGGCCCGGCTGCTCGGTGATGACGGAACGTCCGAAACCCCACAGCGCCGACTGCACCGGGTCGACCGGTTCGCCGGGTTCGGTCGCCACGGCCCGTTCGGTGACGATCCACAGTCCGCCGGTGAGTTTCAGGTCTTGCTGCGCCTGCAACGTCTGCACGACCGTGAGCAGCCGGTCGATCTCGCCCTGAAGCCGCGCTGCGAGTTCGGCACTCGATTCCTCGCCGTCGGGCCGCGCGTTGCTGCGCCAGACGATGCCGGAGACCGGGGCGCCGCGATCCGAAGCCTCCGCGAGCAGCCGCTTCCACGCCTCGGCATCCCCTGAGACTGCGGCACGATCCAGCGCAACGCCACGCTGAATTTTGGCGGCCAGCTCGTCGAATCCGGCAATCAGCCAGGTACCGTCCCCGGCACCGTTGCCGGACGCCGGCGGTGGCACCTCCTGCCAGCCGAAGGTGTACAGGTTGCGGGCGGCATCGCCGCCGAGCCCGCGCAGCAACGCCTCGCGCGGGGCGCGTTTGACCGTGAACTCCCGAATCCCGCCGAGCTCGCGACCGTCCCGATCCACGAAATCGAGGTCGAAGACCTGCGTTTCGCTGTCGGAACCTCCCGACTGCCAGCGCGCGCGGCAATAGAACCGCTTCGGCAACTTCTCGCGCAGTACCACACGCCCATACCGCAGCGGCAGGAACAGGTCGGGCACCTCGCCTTCGGCCGCCTCGAGAATCGCGGGGAAGGCCGGGAAGGCGACACCGGTGCACAGGTCCAGCAGCACCGGATGGACCGGCTCGTTACCGAGCTGTTCGGCCAGTTCCTCACCGATCGCGATGTCGCCGACCGCCTCACCGTCGCCCGCCCACAGCGATTTGAGCGAGTTGGACCACGTGGGCCCCCACATCAGATCCATGTCGGCGAAGGTGTCGAACAACTGCTGCGGACGCGTGCGGCCCAACCGCTCACATGCGGCATCGATGGACTCCGTCGGCTCCGATGCCAGGGCATCGTCGGCGCCGGCGACAACCCGGCCATCGGCGTTCAACGACCACTCGGCGTCGCGCTCACCGTAGGGGCGGCTGTGCACCTGGAAGGTCCAGCCGCCCTCATCCTCGGCCGGATGCATGGTCAGCTGCACTTCGCGGGAATGCTTGTCCGGCAGAATGATCGGCTCATAGAAGAAGACATTGCGCACCTGCGCGGGTGTCCCCACCGCGGCGAGCGCCATCGTCGCGTACGTCGCGCCCGGAACGACGACGGTGCCATAGATGACGTGATGCGCCAGCCACGGTTGCGTGTTGACGGACCACCGGCTGGTGTAGACGGTATCGCCGGAGGCGAGATCTTTTGCGCTCCCCAGGATTCCGGATCCGGCCGCACCCTGCCCGTCGATGCCGCGGATGTCGGCATTCTTGGGCCAGAAGCGGCGGCGTTGGAACGCATAGGTGGGCAGCGCCAGCTTGTGGCGCGGCCGGTGGTACAGCGCGGCGAACGCGGGCCGGTGGCCGCTGACGTAGGCGCCGGCCAGCGCTTCCGCCATCTGGCGCCGGGCGTCCGCGTCCTTGCGGAGGCACACGATCGCGCGCGGAGCGGGCGAGGAATCCGGCCATGCCTGCGCCGCGGCGTTGGTCAGGACCGGTTGCGGACCGATCTCCATCAACACCGAGCAACCCAGCGCCGCGACGGTGCGCACGCTCTCGGCGAACTGCACCGGTTGCCGGGAGTGCCGCCGCCAATACTGCGCGTCCAGCGGCGTTTCCGCGGTGAGCAGCGCGCCCGTCCGGTTGCACACCAGGGGCATGGTGGGGACGGCGAACTCGAATCCCTTTGCGTACGACTCGAACTCGTCGAGCACCGGCTCCAGCAGTTCGGAATGGAACGCGTGGCTGGTGTCCAGCCACGTGCACCGCATTCCGTCGGCGCTCAACTTCGCGACGATGTCTTCCAGATCCGCGCCGGGACCCGACAGCACCGTGTTGGGGCCGTTGTAGGCCGCGACCGAGATGTGCGGGAATTCCTCCGCGGCCCGCTCCACTCGCTGGGCGTCGGCGAACACCGCCACCATCCGTCCGCCCTCGGGCAGACTGCCGAACAGCCGGCCGCGCTCGGCGATCAGGCGCGCCCCGTCCTCGAGGCTGAACACGCCCGCCACGCACGCCGCGGCATACTGGCCCACGCTGTGCCCCAGCACCACGTCGGGCTCGATACCCCACGACTGCCACAGCCGCGCCAGGCCCATCTCGACCGCAAACAGCGCCGGCTGCGCAAAGGAGGTGTGCCGCAGGGTTTCTCCCGCGTCGCTGGACGTGTCGAACAGCACCTCCAGCAGTGGACGCGGCAGCATCCCGTCGACCGCCTCCGCGCACCGCCTGACGGTCTCGGCGAACACCGGTTCGGTGTCGAACAGTTCGCGCGCCATCCCCGGGTACTGGCTGCCCTGCCCGGTGAACAACCACGCCGTCTTCGGCGGGTCTCCGCACTCGCCGCGCATCGCGCCCGGGCCCAGCCGGTTCTCGGCCAACCCGTGCAGGAGTTCGCGCGCGCCGTCGACCGATTCCACGACCAGCGCGGCCCGGTGTTCGAAATGCGAACGCCCGACGGCGGCGGTGAAGCACACGTCCGCGATGTCGACGTCGGGGTGCTGATCCAGCCAGCCCGCGTAGCGTTGCGCCAGCGCGGCCAGCGCCTGCGGTGAGCGGGCCGACAGCGGCAGCACGTTGACGAGGTCATGGCCGCTCTCGGGTTCCGCGGTGTCGCCGGGCGAAACGTCGTGTGCCACCGCCGTGGCCGGCGGAGCCTCCTCGATCAGGACGTGTGCGTTCGTACCGGAGAACCCGAAGGAGCTCGTCCCGGCGCGGCGCGGCCTGCCGTTGGCGTGCCACGGAATCGGCTTGTCCACCACCCGCACCGGCAGGGAATCCCACGGGATGTGCGGCGACGGGTTCTCGAAGTGCAGGATCTGCGGCAGGACTCCGTGCTGCAGGGACAGCACGACCTTGATCAGGCCGGCGATCCCCGCCGCCGACTCGAGGTGGCCGATGTTGGTCTTCACCGACCCGATCAGCAGCGGCCGGTTCGGGTCGCGGCCGACACCGTAGGCGGCCGCGGCGGCCTGGACTTCGATCGGGTCACCCAGCGAGGTGCCCGTGCCGTGCGCCTCCAGGTAGTCGACGTCCCCGCCGACCAGGCCGGCGCGCGCCAGCGTCGCGGCGATGAGCCGTTGCTGCGCACCACCATTGGGCACCGTCAGACCGCTGGAAGCGCCGTCCTGGTTGACCGCGCTCCCGCGGATGACCGCGCAGATCTGGTCGCCGTCGCGCTCGGCGTCGCTGAGCCGCTTGAGCACCAGGATCCCGCAGCCTTCACTGCGCGCGTAGCCGTTCGCCCTGGCGTCGAAGGTCTTGCACCGACCGTCGGCGGCAAGCATCCTGGCGCGCGCGGTGGCAACGATCGACGCCGGGCTCACCAGGACGTTCACCCCGCCGGCCAGCGCCATGTCGCAGTCGCCGGAATGCAATGCCTGGCAGGCCTGATGGACCGCGACCAGCGACGCGCTGCACGCGGTATCCACCGCCATCGCGGGCCCTTCCAGCCCGAGCGCGAACGCCACCCGGCCCGCGATCACGTTGAGCGCGTTGCCCGTAATGAAATGGGCCTCGATGGTCTCGACCGAGTTGGCGTTGAGCAACTGCGAGTACTCGTTGGCGGCCACGCCCACGAACACGCCGGTTCGGCTGCCGCGCAACCCCGCGGGCGAGTACCCGGCGCGCTCCAGTCCCTCCCACGCGATTTCCAGCATCAACCGCTGCTGCGGATCCATCCACACGGCCTCGCGCGGGGAGATGCCGAAGAACTCCGGGTCGAATCCGTCGATCTTGTCGAGATATCCGCCGTAGCGGGTGTAGATCTTGCCCGGCGCCTCGGGATCCGGGTCGTAGTACTCATCGACGTCGAACCGGTCGTCCGGGATCTCCCGGATCGCGTCGACGCCCCCGGACAGCAGCTCCCAGTAGCTTTCGGGATCGGGCGCACCCGGGAAGCGGCAGGCCACCGCGACGATCGCGATCGGCTCGTCCGTGCGCCCCGTTGTCTGCGTCACCGGGGCCGCCACCGGCGCCGCTTGCGCGGCCGCCGGGGCATTGAGGCTAAGGACGTCGTTGATGAGGAAATTCGCGACGTCGGTGATGCGCGGGTAGTCCATCGCCAGGGTGGCCGGCAGTTCCTTGCCCACGGCCCGTTCCAGTCGGCGGCGCAGTTCGACGGCCATCAGCGAATCCATACCGAGGTCGAAAAGTCCGGCCTCCTCGCGGATTTCCGCGGGGTCGATCCGGGTCACCTCGGCGACGGCGTCGCGCAGATAGTCCACGACCAGTTTCTTGCGCTGCTGCACCGGGGCCGCGGTGAGCCGTTCGACCAGTTGGGTGGTCCCCGACGCCGCCAGCTCGGGCGCGGAGTCGGGCACCTCCTGCTGCAGCTCCGTCAGGAAGCCCCGCTTGCCCGCCATTTGGTACAGCGGCAGGAAGCTGGCCCAGTCGATCTTGGCCACCACGCCTTGCGGCGACGACCCGCCCATCACGTCGGCCATTCCCGCGAGTGCGTCGGCGGGTGACAGCGGCCGGACGCCGCGCTTGTCCAGTTGCGCTCGGGCGGCCTCGTCGGCCATGCCGGCCGCCGACCAGGGGCCGAAGTTGACGCTGACGTAACCGTGCTCGCGCTGCTGCCAGGCCAGCCCGTCAAGGAACGCGTTGGCCGCGCTGTATGCGCTCTGGCCACCGCTGCCCCACACCCCGGAGATCGAGGAGGTGCACAGGAAGAAGTCGAGCTTCATGTCCGCGATGGCTTCGGTCAAATGCCATGCGCCCCAGACCTTTCCGGCGAACACCCGGTCTATCTCGGCGTCGTCCAGGGTTTGCAGCGGGGTGTTGCCGATCTCGCCGGCGGCGTGCACGATGCCGGCCAGCGGCGGCAGTTCGGCCTGAATCGTCGACACGAGGCGAGCGACGTCGTGCAGGTCGGCGACATCGGCCGTGATCACGCGGACGTCGCAGCCGTGCTGGTCGTGCAGCGCCTGGATGCGCTGCTGTGCGGCGTCGCCGGGTGTGCGCCGGCTGGTCAGCACCAGATGCCGGGCACCGTGGGCGGCCAGGTATCCGGCGATCTCCATCCCGACGCCGCCGAGCCCACCGGTGACCAAATAGGTTGCGTCATCGCGTAGTGCCAGCGGCTTGGCGGCCGGTTGCCCGGATCGCCGCGTGAGCCGGGGAACGTACACCGCTTGTTCGCGCAGGGCGATCTGGTCTTCCGAACTGGCCGAGCCGCGCGGTGCGGCGACCATCCGGTCGATCAACCGCGACCACACCCCGTCGTCCGGGGCACCGGCGGCAGGCAGGTCCACCAGCCCGCCCCACAGTCGTGGGTATTCCAGGGCGGCGGCGCGGCCGAAGCCCCACAGGCAGGTCTGCACCGGTGACACGGCGTCGGAGTTGGTGACCCGTTGCGCACCGCGGGTCACCAGCCAGATGGGTGCGCGCAGTTCGGCGGTGGCCGCGGCGCGGAACAGTCGCCGGGTGCCGCCGAGGACACGGTGTTGCATCCGCAGCAGCGATCGCGTCGAGGTTGCGGTGTCGGAGTCGAGCGCCGCGAGAAGCACGATGCGCAGCTCCGGTTCCTCCGCCGCCGCCGCGCGCAACGCCGTTGCCAGCCGCTCCTCGTCCGCGTCGGACACCGGCAGCCCGATGATCCGGTGCCGGTGGCCACCCGCGGTCAGGGCGTCGACCACGGGCTGCGCCGCCCCGGCGTCGTCGCCGATCAACAGCCAGCCGGATCCCTCACCGGCCTTCGCGCTCGAGGCAGCGGACTTCTCCCACCGGATCTCGTAGCGGGAGTCCGCGATCGACTGCACGCTGCGTTCTTGGTTGTGTTGTGCCGCAAGCTGTTTGAGCATCTCGACGGGCTGTTGATTGCCGTTGCCGCCGAGCAGTGCGGCGAGCTCGTCGAACCGGCCGTCCTCGAGAAGCCGGACGGTTTCGGTGCGCGCGGCCGCCACCTGGGTCGGGGCGTGGGCGGGCGTGACCCGCTGCTCCTTGAACCAGTACTGGCGGTGCTGGAACGGATAGGTCGGCAGGTCGAGCTTGCGCGCCGGCCCCGCGAGGGCGCCGAAGTCGGGCCGGTGGCCGACGATGTAGGCGTTGGCCAGGGCTTCGGTGATCTGGCGATGGTCGGCGATGTTCTTGCGCATCGACGCGACCGCCCGCGGTGCGGTGGCCGGGTCGGGCCAGGCGCGCAGGGCCGCGGCGGTCAGGATCGGCTGCGGGCCGATCTCCAGCAGCATCGTGCAGTGCAGGTCGGCCAGGGTGTGCACGCTCTTGGCGAACTCGACCGGCTGCCGCGCGTGGCGGCGCCAGTACGCGCCGTCCAGTTTCGCGCTTCTGCCCAGCGCGGCACCGGTGCGGTTGCAGACCAGCGTCCGCTGCGGCGCGCCGAAGGTGAACCGATTCGCATACGACTCGAACTCGTCGAGGACCGGATCCAGCAGCGCCGAATGGAAGGCGTGACTGGTGTCGAGCCAGTCACAGCGCACGCCGTCGTCCTCCAGGCCGGCCACCGCCCGCTCCAGATCCTCGACGGGTCCCGACAGCACGGTGTTGGCGCCGTTGTACGCGGCCACCGACAGGCTCGGGAACTCGTCGGTCAGGCTCTCCACCCGCTCGGCGGCGGCGAAGACCGCGACCATCCGCCCGCCGTCGGGCAGGCTGCCGAACAGGCGCCCGCGCTCGGCCAGCAGCTGGGCCCCGTCCTCGAGGCTGAACACGCCGGCGACGCAGGCCGCCGTGTATTGGCCGACGCTGTGTCCGATCACCACGTCGGGTTCGAAGCCCCACGACTGCCACAGGCGGGCCAGGCCCATCTCCACCGCGAACAAGGCGGGCTGCGCATAGCTGGTCAGCCGCAAAGTGTCGTCGCCGTCCGGATCGAAAATCACGTCCAGCAGGGGCTTTTCGAGCACGCCGGCGACGGCCGCCGCGCACTGGGTCATCGTCTCGGCGAACACCGGCTCGGTCTCGAAGAGCTCACGCGCCATGCCGGCGTACTGGCTGCCCTGTCCCGTGAACAACCACGCCGTCTTCGGCCGGTCGGTGCACTCCCCGCGCAGCAGGCCCGGGGCCGGACGCTCGTCGGCGAGCGCGGCGAGTTGCTCGCGCGCGGATTCCATCGAATTGACCACGATGGCGGCCCGGTGCTCGAAGTGCGAGCGCCCCGACCCCGCGGTGAGGCACACGTCGGCCAGCGAGGCGTCGGGGTGGTCGGCCAGCCAACTGCCGTATGCCTTGGCGAGCTCCGCCAGGGCGGCCGGGCTGCGCGCCGAGAGCGGCAACAGGCTGAACCGCCGGTCGTCGGACGGGGTCGCGGGCGCGCCGACGTGGCTCGCCTCGGGGGCTTCCTCGAGAATGACGTGCGCGTTGGTTCCGGAGAATCCGAACGAGCTGATCCCGGCGATGCGGGGCCGCCCGTCGCGCGCCCACGGCACCGCCTCGTCGACCACCCGCACCGGGAGCCGGTCCCAGGGAATGTGCGGCGACGGTTTGCTGAAGTTCAGGTGCTTCGGCAACACCTCGTGCTCGAACGACAGGATGACCTTGATCAGGCCCGCGATCCCCGCGGCCGCTTCCAGGTGCCCGATGTTGGTCTTCACCGACCCGATCAGCAGCGGTCGGTCGGCGTCGCGTCCCTTGCCCAGTGCCGCACCGGCGGCCTGGACTTCGATCGGGTCACCCAGCGAGGTGCCGGTCCCGTGCGCCTCCAGGTAACCCACCTCGCCGGGCGAGACACCCGCGCACTGCAGCGCCTCGGCGATCACGCGCTGCTGGGCGACGCCGTTGGGCACCGTCAGGCCACCCGAGGCGCCGTCCTGGTTGACCGCGCTGCCCCGGATGACGGCCCGAATCCGGTCACCGTCTCGGATCGCGTCCTCGAGTCGTTTCACGACGACGACGCCGCAGCCCTCGCCGCGCACGTACCCGTCGGCGGCCGCGTCGAAGGTCTTGCACCGGCCGTCGGGGGCCAGCATGTGGGCGTGGGAGAACGTCATCGCGGTCTTCGCGCTGAGCAACACGTTGACGCCGCCGGCGAGCGCGAGGTCGCACTCCCCGAAACGCAGCGACTGGCACGCCTGATGGACCGCCACCAGCGAGGAGCTGCAAGCCGTGTCGACGGACACCGCCGGGCCCTGCAGCCCGAGCCCGTAGCTGATCCGGCCCGCCCCCGCCGCGGACGACGTCCCGATCGCGACGTACGCCTCGATCTCCTCGTAACTCAGCTGTTCGGAAATCAGTCCGAGGTAGTCGTGGGTGCCCAGGCCCATGAACACACCGGTCTTGGTGTTGGCCAGGGCCGACGGCGCGGTGCCCGAATGTTCGACGGCTTGCCACGCGGTCTCCAGCAGGATCCGGTGCTGGGGGTCGATCAGCATGGTTTCGCGGTTCGACAGCCCGAAGAACGGCGCGTCGAATCCGGTCACGTCCTCGATGAAGCCCGCCCGGCGGCTGACGATCTTGCCGGGCGCGTCGGGGTCCGGGTCGTAGAATTCGTCGACGTCCCAGCGGTCCGGCGGCACCTCCGACAGGGCATCCCGCCCCTGCTGCAGCACGTCCCAGAACGCGTCCGCGTCAGGGGCGCCCGGAAGGCGCACCGCGTAGCCGACGATCGCGAAACGGTCGCCCGTCCCCTGCGATCCGCGCGCACGCTGCGGTGCCTCATCGCGATTTTGCAGATCGGTCATTTCGCAGCGCCGATCGTCTCGTGCCGCACCTGGTCGACAACCGCGACCACAGGGCTGCCACTACCAAAATCGAACGGATTGGTGCTCAACCGTGTCTCCAGACCATTACTCGACATGGGTGTAACAAGTTCTAGACCATACTTGCCGGGTGAGACGGCTGTCACCCGAATCGGCAATTGCTCCCGGCAGGCGCCACAGCGCCTGGCTTCCGGGTTTGATGGCGTCCGTCGCCCATTAGCCACCACGGCGCGCGCGGGCGAAATCTTCCAGAAGGTCGGCGGCGGTGGCGACACTCTTGGCGGGATCGGTCATCCGGGTGGCGAGCTCGCGGGCCCGGGCAGCGTATTCGGGGGCGAGGATCGTGCGCAGATCCGCGGCGAGGGATTTCTCGTCCGCGGTCGAGAAGCGCCGCGAGGTGCCGACCTTGAGCGCTTTGACCCGAGATCCGGACAGCGTCTGATCGATGTCCGTCGCAAGAATGAGCGTGGGGACTCCCGCGCGCAAGCCCGTGGCCGTGGTGCCCGTGCCCCCGTGGTGCACGACCGCGCGGCAGGCGGGAAAGACGGTCGAGAAGTTCACCGCGCTCACTACCTTGACGTGGTCGGGATGGGGGACGCCGCCGAAGTCGGTTCCGGCGCCGCCCACCAACGCGCGCTCACCCAACCGCGCGCAGACCGCGCCGATCATGGCGATCGTGTCGGCGGGAGATTCGACCGGGGTGCTGCCGAACCCGAAATAGATCGGGGGCGTTCCCGCGGCGACCCAGGACGCGACTTCCTCGTCGGCATCGGTTGCCAACCCGAGCGTCAGCGCGCCGACGAAGGGACGTTGTTCCTTATATTCCGCCCATTCGGCCGCCAGCCCCGGAAAGAGTGCCTCCTCGTAGGCCTGCATTTCCAAGGATCCGCGTTCGGTGATCCTCCGCGGCGCCGATCCTCTCGCCTTCGGCAGACCCAGCTCGCGGCGCTGAGCCTCCTCGACCTTCTTCGTCGCACGCCAAGACGCCCACCAAAACGCCGTCACCGCCGCGCGGGCCATCGGCGCCGGCAGGAATGCCAGGGTCTGGCCGTTGGGCCGTAGCGGGAAGTAGTGCAACGTGGCCAAGGGAATGCCGTAGTGCTCCGCGACGTTGGCGGCGGCGTCCTCGAAATTGATGCCGGTGAACAGCAGGTCTGCCCCGTCCGCCAGCGACACCAGCGTCGTGCTCATCTCTTGCCAAGCCCGCAGCAGGGGCACCGAGATTTCGAGGCGCGATCTGACCAGATCCCGGATCCGCCAGGGGCGGCTGAAGAAGCACGTCCAGAATTCGCGGTGCGCGTCCAGAATGGACCGCGCCTCCGGGCCGAAGCCGACGGCGGCGACGCCGGCCGCCTCCGTGAAGCCGACCAAATCGGGCGGGACGGCCATGCAGACCTCGTGCCCTCGGCGCACCAACTCGCGACCGACGGCGAGGTTGGGCTCGACGTCGCCGCGGCTTCCCCAGCTCGCCAGGACGAATCTCATCGCGGGCCCCCCCTACCCTGCCGCGCCACGCGAGTCAGGCGTAGGTCCAAGGGACTGCCCCTCACCCGCGGTTCTGATTGCGCGGGCGGGTCGGGTCCAACTTTCCCAAACCGGTAATTTCGAGACTGACCGACTTCCGTTGTCCGGCAGCACCAAGCATGAAAAGGATGTCGCCGGCCGGTGCGCCCAGCCAGAATCGCCAAAACCGTCGGCCGAAGAACTTCCAGACGTAGCTGCCGTCGCCCGCCAGCCAATACGCTGCGATCCAGAGCAGGTAGTACGCCAGGCGTTTCGACCGCGCGCGAACCATCTCGACGTTCATTTCCATGACTTCGAGACCCCAGGCCCGGTATCGCCATTCCAGCGCGTACTCGTCCTGGAACTCGAAGAATGCCCGCATTTCCGCATTGGTGACGAGGTACTCGTCGAAGACGAGAATGGATCCTTCGACAAAGCGGTCCTTGCAGGCTTCTAGCGCATGCAGGCAACTCTCATAGGTATCCAAATCCATGTGGAACAGCCGGATCGGGGCGTCCGGTCGGTCGGCCAGGAACGGAGCCAGCGTGTCGTAGGTGCTTCCCTTGATGAATTGCACATTGCGTCCGAGCGCTTCGGGCAGACCGTCGTGCAGGCTCACCCCGGTGTCGCGCATCGAACGCTTCGCCAGCGGTTCCGACAGTGAAAAGCTTCCACGTTTAATGAGGATCTGATCGTCGACCTGCCAGTCTTCAACGAGGCCCTCAAAGGTGTCGAAGCCGTACACGGGGCGGCCGGAAGCGTCAGCCATCAACCGTGTCGACCAGCCGAGCCAGACGCCCAGATCCAGGAGGAGTTCGTCGGAATCCGCGCGGCTTGGTTTCGGCAGGCGCGACGCTTCCCACAACAGCGTGTGGCCCCGTATCTTGCACCGCCGAATATCGCGGAGCGTGCGGCCGATGAACGCGCGATAGGCGTCCTCGTAAACCCTCGTGTCCCGAGAATACAAGTTGGGAATGTAGCGATCGCGATCCCGATAAACCAGGCGCGCACACACGAGCAGCAGCAGAAGCAGACCGAGGGCGCCGAGGAGAGCCGGCAGGAAGTAACACGCCGTCGCCACGACGATCGCGATGCCGATCAGGATCGCCTTCCACACCTGGTGAAGGGTCGTCCGATCCACTGCCGGTGGGCTGTCCACCGTCGGACTGTCGACTACGCTCACCGGTTCACCTCCGAGCGTTCGGTTTGACGAATCCCCGCGATCTCGCACGCCCGCGCGCCCGCAGGGAAGCCCTGGGCGATGTCGGGGTTTCCGCCCGCAATGAGGACCGCCTTCCGTCGGCTCGATGACAGCCCAAACAGCCAGAGGCTCCCGAGCCGACGACGATGACTGATGATTCGCCAACATACCCAATGGGTTGGACAGGTGTGTAATAATTCCCCGACTCGAAGAACACGTCCTCTTCTCTTTCCAAGGCTGGTGATCTTGCAGCACACCGACGGCGTTAGCTATTCGAAGGACTGCCGGGTCGGCGCGCGGTACAGCCGGGAGTTTCGCCCGGGCATCGGTTGCTTGGCTGAACCCACCCACGAGCACAACCTGTCCGCCTACTCACCAATTGTCTTCACGCCGTGATTGAGCCGTCCATCCCGGCGGTGCTGCGGCAGCATGCCAGTCTGCGGCCCGATCAGACGGCCTTCACGTTTGTCGATTACGACCAGGACTGGGCGGGCGTTGAGGAAAGCCTGACGTGGGCGCAACTGTATCGGCGGACGTTGAACGTCGCACAGGAACTCAAGGCGCACGGGTCAACCGGTGATCGCGTTGTGATATCGGCACCCCAAGGACTGGAGTACGTCGTCGCGTTTCTGGGCGCACTCCAGGCCGGGCAGATCGCGGTTCCGCTGTCCGTTCCGCTGGGGGGTGCCAGCGATGAGCGTGTCAGTGCCGTGCTGCGTGACGCGTCTCCGACCGCCATCCTGACGACGTCCGACGTCGCGGGAAGCGTCGCCGGCTCCGTCGCGTCGCTGTCCGCCGAATCCCGGCCGGCGATCATCGAGCTTGATGTGCTGGACCTGGATGCCGAGCACGGCCTGGGTGCCGAACCCGAAACCGCGCAGGAGATCGCGTATCTGCAATACACCTCCGGGTCGACGCGCACGCCCGCCGGGGTCGTGATCTCCCACCACAACGTCCAGGCCAACTTCGACCAGATCGTCACCGCCTACTTCGGCGGGACCCCTCCGCCGGACACCACCATCGTGTCGTGGTTGCCGTTCTTCCACGACATGGGTCTGATCACGGGAATCGTCCTGCCGGTTCTGGGCGGACTGCGCTCGGTGATCAGCACCCCGCTGGCATTCCTGCAGCGGCCGGCGCGGTGGGTGCAGCTGATGGCCAGCAACACCCGCGTGTTTTCGGCGGGCCCCAACGTGGCATTCGAATTGGCGGCGCTAAGGACATCGGACGAGGACCTGGCCGGGCTTGACCTCGGCGACGTGCGCCACATCCTCAACGGTGCCGAACGCGTGCAACCGTCGACGATGCGGCGATTCGCCGAGCGGTTCGCCCGCTTCAACCTTCGCCCCGAGGCGTTACGGCCCTCCTACGGGCTGGCGGAAGCAGTGGTCTTCGTGGCGACCCGCGAGTCGGGTCACCCACCCGAAGTCGTGTGGTTCGAATCCGACGAACTGACCGCCGGCCAAGCAAAGCGGTGCGCGAGCGGGGAAGGTCTGCCGCTGATCAGTTACGGCATGCCGCCGTGGCTGACGGTTCGCATCGTCGACCCCGAGACCAGGATCGAGTGCCCGGCGGGAACGGTCGGCGAGATCTGGGTGCACGGCGAGAACGTGGCCACCGCCTATTGGCAGAAGCCCGACGAGACCGAACGCACCTTCGGCGCAACGCTTGCCAGACCGTCGGCCGGCACGCCCGAGGGGCCGTGGCTGAAAACCGGGGATCTGGGCTTCTTCTCCGACGGCGAGCTGTTCATCAAGGGCCGCATCAAGGACCTCCTGATCGTCTACGGGCGCAACCACTCTCCGGACGACATCGAGGCGTCGATCCAGGAGATCACCCATGGCCGCTGCGTGGCGATCGCGGTTGCCGACGATGACGGCGTCGAGAAGCTGGTCACGATCGTCGAAGTCAAGAAGCGAGAAGAATCCGAAGAGGCCACGGCGCAGCGGATGGGCGTCGTCAGGCGCGAAGTCACCGCGGCGATATCGCGGGCGCACGGGTTGAGTGTGGCGGATCTCGTTCTGGTGGAAGCCGGTTCGATTCCAACCACCACAAGCGGCAAGGTCCGGCGACGTGACTGCGTACAGCTGTACCTCCATGACGGGTTCACCCGCATGGACGGCGGGCCGACCCGCGCGCCGGAACAGCAGAAAGTTGATGACACCGGCGTAACCGACGGGGGCACCTCGGAATTGGCCCAACGCCTGCGCACCCTCGGCCGCGAGCAGCAAGACCTGCTGGCCGCCGAGGTGTGTTCGCAAGCGGCACGTGTGTTGGGCCATCCCAGCCCTGACTACATCGACGCCGAACTCACATTTCAGGACCTGGGTTTTGACTCGGTGAAGGCCACCGAGTTGCTCGACCGGCTCAAAACGGTCACCGAACTCGATTTGCCGCCCACCTTGGCCTTCGACTACCCCACCCCGAAAGACTTGGCCGCCCGCCTGGGCCAGCTGCTGGGCGGGTCGGCCTCGGCCGCCGCGCCGGCGGACGCGCAAGTGCGGGTGGACGAGCCGATCGCCGTGGTCGGGATGGCGTGCCGGTTCCCCGGCGGGGTGGATTCGCCTGCGGCGCTGTGGGATCTGGTGGCCGGAGGCGACGACGCGATCCGGGCGTTTCCGGTCGATCGCGGTTGGGATCTGGCGGATCTGTTCGACCCCGACCCCGACGCGGTGGGCAAGACCTACACGCGTGCCGGAGGATTTCTGGCTGACGCGGCCGGGTTTGACGCCGACTTCTTCGGGATCTCGGCGCGCGAGGCTCAAACCATGGATCCTCAGCAGCGGTTGCTGCTGGAGGTGTGTTGGGAAGCATTGGAAACCGCCCGAATCGATCCGGCCGAGCTGGCGGGTTCGCAGACCGGGGTGTTCGTGGGGGCCTGGTCGCAGCAATACGGTGCGGGCGGTTCCGACGGCGCGGAGGGATACGGCCTGACCGGTTCGTCCACCAGCGTGGTGTCGGGTCGTGTCGCCTACACGTTGGGGTTGCAGGGCCCGGCGGTCACCATCGACACCGCCTGCTCGTCGTCGCTGGTGGCGGCGCACTGGGCGTGTCAGTCACTGCTCAACGGCGAGTCGGCCATGGCCCTTGCCGGTGGCGTCACGGTGATGACCACGCCGGCGGTCTTCACCGAGTTCGCCCGCCAACGGGGGCTGGCCGCCGACGGGCGGTGTAAAGCGTTCTCCGCCAACGCCGATGGCACCGGCTGGGGCGAAGGGGCGGCGGTGCTGGTCCTGGAACGGCTCAGCGACGCCCGGCGCAACAACCACCCGGTGCTGGCGGTCATCGCCGGCTCGGCCATCAACCAGGACGGCGCCTCGAACGGCTTGACCGCACCCAACGGGCCCGCCCAACAGCGCGTCATCACCCAGGCCGTCGCCAACGCCGGCATCGAGCTCGACGACGTGGATGTCGTCGAAGCCCACGGCACCGGCACCACCCTGGGCGACCCGATCGAGGCGGGCGCCCTGATCGCCACCTACGGCGCCGCCCGCGGCGCCGAGCAGCCATTGTGGCTGGGCTCGATCAAATCCAACATCGGCCACACCCAGGCCGCCGCCGGGGTGGCCGGAATGATCAAGATGATCGAGGCCCTCAGGCACGACAGCTTGCCCCCGACCCTGAACGTCGATCGCCCCAGCCCGCATATCGACTGGTCGGCCGGCACCGTCCGCCTGCTCACCGATCCGGTGCCGTGGCCGGACACCGACCACCCCCGCACCGCGGCCGTGTCCTCGTTCGGAATCAGCGGCACCAACGCACATTTGATCCTGCAACAGGCCCCCATCGCGCCCGCCGAACCGGCCGACACCGAAGCCCCGGTCGGACATGCCCAGGACGGTATGGACTTCGGGCAGCTGTTGTGGCCGGTCTCGGCGCGCACGCCCGCGGCGTTGTCCGCACAGGCGGACCGGTTGCACCAACACCTCAGCGACCATCCCGGCATCGATCTGACCGACCTGGCCTACAGCCTGGCCACCACCCGCACCCAGCACCCGTATCGGGCGGCGATCACCGCGCCGGTGGCCGCCGCCGATCCGCGCAAAGAGCTGCTGGACGCCCTGGATGCCCTGCACGCCGGACAACCGCATCCGCAGCTGACCGGCCATCACTACCTGGCCCATCTGCGCGGCAAAGTCGTCTTCGTGCTGCCCGGCCAGGGCGGCCAATACCCAGGCATGGGGCGAGAGCTCTACGAGCACCACCGCGTCTTCGCCGACACCGTCGACGACTGTGACAACGCGCTGCGCCCGTTCACGGGCTGGTCGGTGCGCGACGTCCTGCGCCAGGATCCGGACGCCCCGGAGCTGGACCGCGTCGACGTGGTGCAACCGGTGCTGTTCACGATGATGGTTGCGCTGGCCGAGGCGTTGCGCCACTACGGCATCGTTCCCGACGCGGTGATCGGCCATTCCCAGGGCGAGATCGCCGCCGCCTACATCGCCGGGGTGCTGTCCTTGCCCGAGGCCGCCAGGGTTGTCGCGCGGCGCAGTCAGGCACTGTGCGCCCTGGGGGGTACCGGCGCCATGGCGTCGGTGCTGCTGGGCGCCGACGAACTGCAGCCGCACCTGCAACCCTGGGGTGCGGTGTTGAGCATCGCCGCGGTCAACGGCCCCACCCAAACCATCATCAGCGGCACTCCCACCGCGATCGAGGAGTTCAGCGCGACCTGCGACCGCGACGGCATCCACGTGCGGTCGATCGCCGTCGATTACGCCTCGCACTCGGCCCAAGTCGAGGCGGTGCGGGAACGGTTGTTGGCAGAGCTCGCAGACCTGACTCCGATGCCCGCCAGCATTCCGCTGTATTCCACCGTGGGCCAAGCACTTTCGGCTGATCCGCTGGACACCACCACCATGGACGCCGACTACTGGTACCGCAACCTGCGCGAGCCGGTCGGATTCCACGACCGCGTGGTCGAGCGACTGGCCGCCGGTGAGCACACGTTTGTGGAGCTTTCCCCGCACCCCGTACTGGCCCCGGCGATCACCGACGCATTGGCCCAGGCCGCGGGACGGACGCAGTCCGCGGTGATCACCACGTTGCATCGAGACCATCCCGACCGGGACAACCTGGCCACCGCCTTGGCCCACCTGCACAACCACGGTCACAGCCCGTCGTGGACCGCCCTGTACCCGAACGCCCGCACCATCGAGCTGCCCACCTATCCCTTCGAACATCGCCGCTACTGGCTGAACCCCGCCTCGACCGGTGACGCTTCCGGGCTGGGCCAGGATCGGGCCGAGCATCCCCTGCTGGGTGCGGTGGTCGACCTTGCCGACCAGGACCAGGTCGTGTTGACCGGCCGATTGTCAACGGCCACACAGGGCTGGCTGCGCGGCCACCGAGTCCACGACACCGTGCTGTTCCCGGCGACCGGGTTCATCGATGTGGTGTTGCAGGCCGCCGAGTACGCCGGCTGCCCGGTGATCGACGAACTTGTTCTGCACACACCGCTGCGGCTCGGCGACGACACGCCCGCCGATCTGCAGATCGCCGTGCATTCGGCCGGGGACACCGGGCAGCGCGCGTTCACCGTCCACTCGCGCACCGGCGGCCAGTCCGGCGTGTGGACATTGCACGCCAGCGGCGAGCTGAGCTCCGACCAGCCCGCCACCCCGCCGATCCTGCCGGCAGCGGGCGTGGAGGCCGTCGACCAGGACGACTTCTACGACAGGCTGGCCCAGCGGGGTTACGGCTACAGCGGTCCGTTCCGGTCGTTGCGGGGAATCGGCACCGACCCCGCCCACCCCGAGATCATCCATGCCGAGGTGGCCTTGCCCGCCGGCACCGACGTCACCGGCTACGGTATCCACCCCGCCCTCCTCGACGCCGCCCTGCACGCGATGGCGTCCGTGATGGACCCGACCGGTGCGGCCGACTCGGCGTCATTGCGGCTTCCCTACGCGTTCGGCGGGATCGCCCTGTACGCCACCGCCGCCACCCAGCTGCACGTCCAGCTGAGCCGCACCGGCGAGGAGACGTTCGAGCTGCGCGCCACCGACCCCGCCGGCGCCCCGGTGATCACCGTTGCAACGATCACCCTGCGCGAACTGCCCGACATCAGCGGGCACCTGGCCGCGGCGCCCGGACTGCGTGACAGCGTGTTCCAGCTGAGCTGGCCACCCTTGCTCGACGACACCTCCCCGGCAGCAGCCACCGGCACCGAGTGGGCGGTGGTCACCGGCTCACCCGACCGACTTCCCGCCGGCCTGCGGAAGGGACCGATCTACACCGCCCTGGCGACCGTGACCCCCTGTCCGGAGGTGGTGATCTGGCTCCTGCCCGACGCCCCCGAAGCCGACGCCCCCGAAGCCGATCCGCTGCGGCAGGTGCACAGCCTGACCCGCGACGTGTTGGACCAGTTGCAGCGTTGGCTGGCCCGGCCCGACGCCGCCCAGACCCACCTGGTGATCATCACCCGCCGCGCCGTCAGCGTCGGCGGCTATGACGGTGTGCCCGACCTGGCCCATGCCGCGGCCTGGGCGCTGATCCACACGGCCCAGAACGAGCACCCCGACCGCATCACCGTGCTCGACATCGACGAGTCCGCCGCCACCGCGGACAAGGTGTCGGCCATCGCGGCGGCGCGACCGGCCGGCGAGCCACAGCTGGCCCTGCGCAACGGCGCCGTCCGCATCCCGCGGCTGGCCCGCACCCCGATCCTGGCCCCGCCGGATGCACCGGCCTGGCAGTTGGGTACCACCCGCAAGGGAGATTTGGCCAACCTGGCCCTGCTGCCCGTCGATCCGCCAAACACGCTGGCGCCGGGCCAGATTCGCGTCCAGGTCCGCGCCGCCGGGCTGAACTTCCGTGACGTGGTGGTGGCATTGGGCGCCATCGCCGACGAGGGCATGGGCAGCGAGGCCGCCGGGGTAGTCCTGGACGCCGGCCCCGGCACGTCGCTGCGTCCCGGTGATGCGGTGATGGGCCTTTTCCCGCACAACGCGTTCGCACCCACCGCGACCACCGACGAGCGCACGGTGGTACCCGTCCCGGCCGGATGGTCGTTTACTGCGGCCGCATCCGCGCCGATCGTGTATCTGACCGCCTACATCTCCCTCGTCGAGATCGCCGGGCTGTCGGCCGGGCAGCGCGTGCTCATCCACGCCGGCACCGGCGGAGTCGGGCAAGCCGCGATCCGGATCGCCCGGCACATCGGCGCCGAGGTTTTCGCCACCGCCCACCCCGACAAACAGCACGTGCTGAGCGGGCTGGGGATCGACCCGGCGCACATCGCGTCGTCGCGCACGCTGGATTTCGTCGACACCTTCAAGGCCGCCACCGGCGGGCAGGGCATGGACGTCGTGCTCAACAGCCTTGCCGGGGATTTCGTCGATGCGTCGCTGCAATTGCTGCCCCGCGGAGGCGCTTTCGTCGAAATCGGCAAGACCGACATCCGCGCGGCCGGCGACATCGCCGCAGCCCATCCCGGGGTCGACTATCGGGTTTACGACCTGTCCAGTGCGCAACCGGAATCCCTGCGGCCGGCATGGACCGCCCTGCTGGAGCTGTTCGCCACCGGCGCGCTCACGCCGCTGCCCACCACCAGCTACGGCTTGGTGAACGCGCCCCAAGCCTTCCGCGACATGAGCCAGGGCATGCATACCGGAAAGATCATCCTCATCCCGCACCCCGTGCTGGACGCCGAGGGCACGGCGCTGATCACCGGTGGCACCGGGATGCTGGGCGCGCTGTTCGCCGAACACCTCGTCACCCACTACGGCGTCCGGCACCTGCTGCTGCTGTCGCGCAGCGGCCCGGCCGCGTCCGGTGCGGCCGAGCTTGCACAGCGCCTGACCCAGCTGGGCGCCGAAGTCACCGTCACCGCCTGTGACACCGCCGACGCCGCCGACCTGGCCGCGGTGCTGGACAGCGTTCCTGCGCAGCATCCACTGACCGCGGTCATCCACGCCGCCGGGCTGCTGGAAGACGCTGCGCTGGGCGACATGACCGCCGAGCAACTCGACGCGGTGCTGGCCGCCAAGGCCGACGCCGCCTGGCATCTGCATCGCCTCACCGCCGAC
Organism: Mycobacterium bohemicum DSM 44277; assembly: GCF_001053185.1. Classification (GTDB taxonomy): domain Bacteria; phylum Actinomycetota; class Actinomycetes; order Mycobacteriales; family Mycobacteriaceae; genus Mycobacterium; species Mycobacterium bohemicum. The sequence continues at coordinate 1,276,533 of NZ_CSTD01000001.1, forward strand.
CGCGACCTGGCCGCGTTCGTCTTGTTCTCCTCGGCCGCGGGAATATTGGGCAGCCCCGGGCAGGCCAATTACGCGGCCGCCAACGCGGTCCTGGACGCGCTTGCCCGCCGCCGCCACCACGCCCAACGCGCGGCCACCAGTGTGGCGTGGGGTTACTGGCAAGCCCCCAGCGGCATGACCGCCCACCTCACCACCGCCGACCTGGCCCGCCTGGCCCGCACCGGCCTGACCCCCATCACCAACGACCACGGCCTGGCCCTCTTCGACGCCGCACTCAGCAGTCAGCGACCCAACCTGGTGGCCAGCCCGTTCAACGTCGCCACGCTGACCCGCCAAGCACGCCACGGCGCCCTGCCCTCGATGCTGTCGACCCTGACCACCAGCCGCCCCCGCGCCAGCGCGGCCAGCGCTCGCGGCCTGCGGGCTCAGCTGGCCACGCAAACCCCCGAACAGCAACTCCGCGCTCTCACGGCGATGGTCACCACCACGACCGCCGCCGTGTTGGCCCACCCGGACCCTGCCGCGCTCGATCCCGACCGGCCTTTCAAAGACCTCGGCATCGACTCGCTGACCGCGCTGGAACTGCGCAACACCCTCAACCAGCACACCGGCCTGGCGCTGCCGGCAACCGTGGCCCTCGACCATCCCACTCCGGCGATGCTCGCCGGACATCTGGCCGACCTGCTCACCGACGCCGCCGCGCCCAGGGTCCCGGCGGCTCAGCCCGGCGCCCGCGGCGATGAGCCGGTGGACAACAGGCTCGCGTACGTGGATCAGGCGATGTTCCTCGCCGCGCGAGCGGTGCACGACACGCTGACCCAGTTCACGTGGTTCTATGACCATGCCGTCGACGTTGATGCGTTACGGCGTTTCCACCGCAATCTGGGATGCGGGTTGTTGGGACGCAGAATCGAGCGGTCTCCGCTACCGTTCGCCCGTGATCGCTGGGTCAAGGCTGCGGCGACGGACGGCATCGACATCGCCCCGACGCCGCGTCCGCGCGCCGAGGTGAGCGCCTGGCTCGACGAGCGGGCGCGCCTGCCCATCGACCCCGAGTGGGGACCCGGCTGGCATCTCGGGGTGCTTCCACTCGACGACGGCGGGGCCGCGGTGAGTCTGGTGGTTTCGCATACCCTCGTCGACGGGATCGGGCTTGGCCAGGCGATCGCGGATGCCGCCGAGGGCAGGGTGCGTGACTTCGGCTACCCGCCGGCGCGATCGCGCAAGCGCAGGCACGCCGTGCGTGAGGACCTCCGGCAAACCGTCAAAGAACTCCCCGAAATACGGAAGGCCTTCGTTTCCGCGGCCGGAAAAATCTGGCCCGACCGCAAACAATTCACCTCTTCGATCAAAGCGGCACCACCACCTGCGCCGAGGGCCACCGACGGTGATCGGGTGGTGGAGGTGCCCGCCCTCACCGCGTACGTCGACCTGACGGAATGGGATGCCCGCGCGAAAAGCCTTGGCGCAAGCAGCAACTCGCTTGTGGCAGCAGTCGCGTGCAGGCTCGCGGTGCGGGCGGGGCGCGCTCACGCCGACGGAACGGTCACCCTACGATTTCCGGTCACGCTTCGGACCGAGGACGACACCCGTGGCAATGCGCTCACCGTCGTCGACGTCGCCGTCGACCCCACGCACGCGGCGACGGACCTCCGGGACATGCACGCCACGATCACCGAAGCAATCCTCGCGGCGATGAAGAACCCCGACGAGGAGTACTTGTCGACCTTCCCACTGGCGCCGTTGGTACCGAAGCGGTTGAACCGGAGGCTGGCGGCGCTGGCAGCGGGTGGTGTCACCCAACCCGTCACCGTCTCCAATGTCGGCGACCTGCCCCCGGCGGTGAACCGGCCCGACGGCACCGACGCCGACTATGCGTACCTGAGGTCCGTCGAGCCCGATATCAAGAAAAGCACGCTCGAGCACATAGGCGGACAACTGTTCGTGGGTTCGGGGCGCAGTCGCGGGAAGATCTTTTTCAGAATCTCCGCGTATGTGCTCGGCCGGCAAAATACCCAGAGTGAGCTGCGGGACATGGTGTCAGGGACTTTCGCGGAATTCGATCTGATTGCTGAAATCGATTGCTGACTAACTTTGGTTTTTCGCTCGGCCCCGCTGGGCGTGTTCCGGCATGAGCCCTGAAGCGGAGCGAACGGGTCCACCCTTGCGGCAGGCCGGATTCGATGCCGGTCGTCCGGTGCAAACCGAGGAATTACCAAGCGCGCTGCAATCGAATGAGCCGAGTAGCCGGCGCAGGCTCGTGTACGCGATCGTCGGACTGTGCGTGCTGCTCTACATGGCGTCTTGGGTCGTTTTCGCGAGTATTTACGAACCCAATTTGCAATTCTTCCCCTACTACGCGGTCGATTACAGCCAGGGCTTTGTCAGGCGGGGACTCGGCGGCGAACTCCTGAACCTCTTTCCCGCAGATCTCTACTTTGACGGCCTGTTGGTGTTGCGCTGGCTGATGCCGGCGCTCTTCCTGGTCGGCATCGCGGCGGTGGCGTGGGTGACGGCAGTCAGATTCGGCCGCTCCGAGCGTCGGCTGATGCTGGCCCTGCTCACCCCGGTGCTGCCGTTTGGCTTCGTGCACGCCGTCATGTTGCCAACGCCCGACCTGCTTGGAGAGGCGGCGCTGGCGGTGTTCGCGGTGGTGCTCGCCTTGGCGAAAAAGGATCGATCGCTACCGGTTGCGAGCGGGATTTATGGTATGGCCGTCGGGGTCCTGACGCTGATCCATGAGGCGGTCCCGTTTCTGCAGGCGCTCGGCGCGATCCTGGCGATCGTGGTCCTGGCGCACGGTTCGGCCAGAATGCGGCGCCTGAGCGCACTGCTCGCCGTGGCTCCGGGCTTGGTGGTCGCGCTGGCCATAGCGCTGCTGCGGCAGCGAGACGTGTCGTCGCACTGTGCTCGCTTGCCACACGGAGCCGTCCGCTGGGCACCCGGCCGGAGTCCGCGCGGCGAACACGCCTACGTCGACTATCACGACTGGACGTGTCGCTTCATCACCGTCACGACAAGAAATACCCCTTTCATCGGACCCAACCAGATCGGCTGGGCCCCATTGATCATGTCGACAATGGCGGGAATCGTGATCCTCACGTTGACGCTGGGTGTCATCAGGGGTATTTCCGGCGTGCCCTTCGGGCGATTTCGCCAAACCGTGCGGGGATGGCTCCCATGGGTGACACTGGCGGCACTCTTATTGCTTCCGGTCTTCGCCACCTCAGCCGATTGGACCCGGTGGTGGATAGCAATTTCTTTCGACGTTGGCGTGGTTTATCTGCTCTACGCCAGCCGTCAACCTGAATCCGCCCGGGCGGCCACCAGGCGCACCCGGGTTTGGTTCGCGGTCGCGATCGTCTTTCTGGCTCTGTCACCGATTCCCGCCGCGATCAACACCGAGCAGTCCGTGCGCGGTCTGATAACCCGGTGCCCGCAGCTGGAGAATGACCCGATGTGGGTGGGGATCTGCCCCTGATCGCCATTGCTGTCGAATGGGCCCAGCCCATTCTACAGCTGTGTGATAATGCCTCGATTCCATGACCTCGTCTGCATTTCAGGTAGGTGACCTTGGCCCCGGCCGACAGCGTTAGCCCTACCGAGGCAATACCGGGTCGACGCTCGGAAAAACCGGGATTTCGCCCCGACATCGAAGGCCTGCGCGCCGTCGCGGTGCTCGCCGTGGTGCTGTTTCACGCTGACGTACCGGGGGTTGGCGGTGGATTCGTCGGGGTGGACGTGTTCTTCGTCATCTCGGGCTTCTTGATCACCGGGCTGCTCTGGCGCGAGGCCAACGGCACCGGCACCGTCCGGCTGCGCCGCTTCTATGGAGCGCGGGCCCGCCGACTGCTGCCGGCATCGGCAACGGTCGGCATGATCACCATGATCGCCTCGGCCGTGCTGTTACCCCCGCTGCAGGCCCCACTGGTCATCAACGACGGCATCGCCAGCGCCCTGTACGTCAGCAACTACTGGTTTATCGCGCAACAAGTCGACTACTTCGCCGCGTCCAGGGCGGCATCACCTTTCCAGCACTACTGGTCGTTGGGCGTCGAGGAGCAGTTCTACCTGGTGTGGCCGGCCATGATCATCGGTACGGCCTGGCTCATCCGGCTGGTGCGGCGGCGCACCAGGGCCCAGGCGACCTCCTCGAAACGCCCGTATCTGGTGGTCCTGGCGCTGGTCGCAGCCGTGTCGTTCGTCCTGTCTCTGGCGATCACCTATGTGGTGCCGTTTGTGGCGTTTTTTTCGCTACCCACCCGCGCCTGGCAGTTGGCCGCCGGCGGGCTGGTGGCGCTGACCGCCGGCCGGTGGCGCCGGCTGACGCCACGGGCTGCCGCCTTGAGCGGTTGGGCCGGGCTGGTCCTGATTCTGCTGGCCTGCACCGGGTTGGGCCCGGCCACGCCGTATCCGGGCGTTGCCGCGCTGGTGCCCGTGCTGGGTGCGGCCCTGGTGATCGGCGCCGGCTGCGCCGCCCCTTCGCAGGGATGCGGCCACGCACTGGCGTTTCGGCCGATGCAGGCGATCGGCCGGGTGTCCTACTCGTGGTACCTGTGGCACTGGCCGGTGCTGGTGCTCGCACCTCCGTTGCTCGGCCACCCCCTCGGTCTGGCCGGCAAGTTGGTAACGGTCTTGCTCTCCGGCGGGCTGGCGGTGCTCACCCTGCGGCTCGTCGAGAACCCGCTGCGATTCGCCCCTCGGATCCGCGACTCCGCCCGGACCAGCCTCGCGCTCGGCGGCGCCGCCACCGCGATGGCGGTCGCGGTGGGCGTCGCGCTGCTGGGATCGATTCCCGTGCCGGTCGGGCGCGGCCCGGCGGCCGCGGCGCTGTCCATCACCGCAACACCGCCTCCGGCGGGGTCGACCGTCGACACCTACGACGCAGCGGTGCAGCAGATGTTCGCTCACGTGCAGGCCGCGGTCACGGCATCGGCCGGGCTCAAGGCCGTCCCGTCGAACTTGAACCCACCCCTCGCCGGCGCGGCGGCCGAATACAGGGCCGAGTTTCAAAACGGCTGCCTGCGCAATCTCACCGATGTCGGACAGCCCGAGTGCGCAACCGGCGATACCGCCTCGACCACAACGGTGGCCCTGCTCGGCGACTCGCACGCCACGATGTGGAGCCCGGCGTTCCAGCAGATCGCCACGCAGCGGCACTGGCGGCTGGAGACCCTGGGAAAGGGCGCCTGCACCCCGATGGAATTGCCCATCACCGACGCCATCCGTCGCGCGGTGTCCGACACCTTGTGCAACCAGTGGCGCGCCCAGATCCTCGCCCGGTTACAGGCCGAGCGCCCGCGGCTGGTCGTGGTGAGCATGTACCGCGGGTATGGCTTCGGGCACGGCTACAAGCCGGGCTTCACGTCCTACGACCCCGCGTGGAACGACGGCCTGGCCCGCCTGGTGCAGCAGCTTGGTCGCGCCGGTGCGCAGGTGCTGGTGCTGGGGCCGATCCCGGTTCCACGCGCGGCGGCGCCAATCTGCTTGTCGTCGCATCTCGAGGACGCGGCGGCTTGCTCGTCGCCGATATCGACGGCGGTCAACAAATCCGGCATCGCGGCCGAGGCCGCCGCCACCCGGGCGGCCGGCGGACAATACGCCGACCTCACCGAGCTGTTCTGCACCGCCGACCGCTGCCCGGACATCGTCGGCAACACCCTGGTGTACTTCGACGGCAACCACGTCACACTCGAATACGCCCGCGCGCTGGCCCCGGTGATCGGGGCGCTGGCCGACCTTGCCCTCGCCCACCGTTGACCTCGCGGAATCGATCCGGCCTGTTTGGCAGGTGTGTGATAATGCGTCGACTCTACGGACGCGTCCTTTTCCAAGTAGGTGACCTTGCACCCGGCTGACAGCGTTAGCCCCACCCAAGCAGTACCGAGTCGACGCTCGGAAAAAACGGGATTTCGCCCAGACATCGAGGGCCTGCGCGCGGTTGCGGTCGTGGCCGTTGTCCTCTTTCATGCCGACATACCCGGCGTGGGCGGCGGGTTCGTCGGCGTGGACGTGTTCTTCGTCATCTCCGGCTTCCTGATCACCGGACTGCTCTGGCGCGAGGCGAGGAGCACCGGCACCGTCCGCCTGGCCGGCTTCTACGGTGCGCGGGCCCGCCGACTCTTGCCGGCGTCCGCCACGGTCGGCGTGGTGATCATGCTCGGCGCGGCGGCCCTGGTGCCCGCGTTGCTCTCCCGAGGCATCATCGATGACGGCATCGCCAGCGCGCTGTACGTCAGCAACTACAGGTTCATGCTCCAAGGCGTCGACTACCTCGCCACCAACCTGCCGCCGTCGCCGTTCCAGCACTACTGGTCATTGGGCGTCGAGGAACAGTTCTACCTGGTGTGGCCGGCCTTGATCATCGCGACGGCCTGGCTCATCCGCCGTGCGCGGCGGCGCGCCGCGGCCCCAGCCGACTCCTCGGAGCGCCCGTATCTGGTGGTGCTGGCGCTGGTCGCAGTCGTGTCGTTTGCATTGTCGCTGGTGGCCACTCGCCTCGCACCTCCGGTGGCGTTCTTTTCGCTGCCCACCCGGGCCTGGGAGTTGGCCGTCGGCGGCCTGGTCGCCCTCACCGCCGGCCAATGGCGTCGACTCCCGCCACTGTCTGCCGCCATCGCCGGATGGGGGGGCCTGGCCCTCATCCTGCTGGCATGCATCCGGTTGGGGCGGAGCACGCCCTACCCGGGTACCGCCGCACTGTTGCCCGTGCTGGGCGCGGCACTGGTGATCGGCGCCGGCTGCGCAGCCCCGGCGCGGGGATGCGGCCGCGCGCTGGCGGTGCGGCCGATGCGGGCCATCGGGCGAGTGTCCTACTCGTGGTACCTATGGCACTGGCCGGTGCTGCTGGTGGCGATGCCTGCCGCGGCATGGCCGAAGCAACCGCTCTGGCCGGCAATTGCAGCGATCGTGCTTTCCCTCGGGCTGGCCGTGCTCACCCTCCGTTTCATCGAGAACCCGCTGCGGTTCGCCGGTCCGGTGCGCCGGTCAGCCTCCCGCAGCCTCGCGGTCGGCGGTGCCGCCACCGCGGTAGCGGTCTGCGTGGGTGTGGCGCTGCTGGCCGTGGTGCCCACCCCGGTCGGCCGTGGCCCGGCAGCGCCCGCGCTGACCATCACCGCAACGCCGCCGCCCAACGGCTCCGACATCGCCGCGTACGACGCGGCGATCCGGAGCCGCCCAACGGCTCCGACATCGCCGCGTACGACGCGGCGATCCGGCAGGCGTTCGCGCAGGTGCAGGCCGCGGTCACGGCCTCGGCCGACCTCAAAGCGGTCCCCTCGAACCTGAATCCGCCGCTTGCCGACGCCAAGGAAAGACCACTCGGCTCCAAAGGCTGCCTGCGCGATATTCTCCTCGTCGATCATCCCCAGTGCGCGACGGGCGACACCGCCTCGTCGACGACGGTGGCCCTGGTCGGTGACTCGAACGCGGCGATGTGGGAGCCGGCGTTCGAGGAGGTCGCCGCGCAGCGGCACTGGCGGCTCGAGACCCTGGCCAAGGGCTACTGCCCCTTGCTGGATTTGCCCATCGCCATCCCCCTGTTCGGCCGGGAGTACACCGAGTGTGAGCAGTGGCGGGGTCAGATCCTTGCCCGGTTACAGGCCGAGCATCCGCGGCTCGTCGTGCTGAGCATGATGCGGCGATACGGCGCCGAATACGGTTGGGCGTCGGGTTTCACGTCCTACGACCCGGCGTGGATCGCCGGCCTGACCCGTCAAGTGCAACAGCTGCGCCGCACCGGTGCGGCAGTGCTGGTGCTTGGCGCGATCCCGGACCCGCAGTCGGTGGTGCCCCTATGCCTGTCCCTCCACCTCGACGACGCGAGCGCATGCTCGCCGCCGACGTCGAAGGCCGTGAACCGCGCGGGCATCGCGGCCGAGTCCGCCGCCACCAAAGCCGACGGCGGGCAGTACGCCGACCTCACCGAGCTGTTCTGCACCGCCGACCGCTGCCCGGTCATCGTCGGCAACACCCTGGTATATCGGGATCAGGACCACGTGACGTTCGAATACAGTCGGCTTTTGGCCCCCGTTGTGGGCGCCCTGGCCGACCGCGCACTTGCCCCGGGTTGACATGGAGCGCACGCCCGCAACGCGCGCCGGTCGCGCGCTTCCTTCGCCCAGTAACGAGAGGGATCGGATTGTGTCGACATCTGTGCTGATCACCGGCGGGGCGGGATTCATCGGATCCGCGCTGGCCCGCCGCCTCGTCGAAGCCGGCTACGACGTCGCCGTGATGGACGTCTTGCACCCGCAGGTGCATGGCGCGGGTTCGGCGATCGACCTGCCGCCATCGGTGCGGTTGTGCACCGGCGACGTCACCCATGCGCCCGACTGGGATGCCGTGCTGCGGTTGTGCCGGCCGTCCCAGATCGTCCATCTGGCGGCCGAGACCGGAACGGCGCAGTCGCTGTCGGAAGCGACGCGCCACGGCTCGGTGAACGTCGTGGGAACAACGCAGCTGCTTGACGCCCTCAGCCGCTCGACGCACATACCCGAGCAGTTCGTGCTGGCCTCGTCGAGAGCCGTCTACGGCGAAGGCTCCTGGCAATACGGATCCGAGGTCTTCTACCCGCAGCCGCGCAGCCACGCTCAGCTCGTGGCCGGTAGCTGGGATCCGCAAGGGCCCGCGGGTGAAGCCGCGGTGCCGCTGCCGAGCTGCGCCACGCGAACGGAACCGCGGCCCACCAACATCTATGCCGCGACCAAGCTCGCCCAGGAGCACATCTTGGCCGCCTGGGCGGCCGCCCATGACACCCGTCTCAGCGTGCTGCGGCTGCAGAATGTCTACGGACCGGGCCAGTCGCTGACGAACTCATACACCGGAATCGTCGCCCTCTTCGCGCGCTTGGCACGCGGCCAGCGCGCACTGGACGTCTACGAAGACGGACGAATCGTGCGCGACTTCGTCTATATCGACGATGTCGTCGAGGCGCTGTTCGCCGCGATCGAGGCGCCCGCGGCGCCGCGACGCTGCCTCGATATCGGATCCGGTGTCCCGACGACCATCCATGAGCTGGCGCGAACGATTGCCGCGATTTGCGATGCCCCCGAACCGGTCGTCGTGGGGAAGTTCCGTGACGGCGACGTGCGCGCCGCGAGGTGCGACATCGAGCCGGCAACGAAGGAACTTGACTGGCGCCCGAAGTGGGCGCTCGAGGAGGGGCTGCGTGCCCTGCTGGACTGGATCGGCGAGCAGCCCGACGAAGCAGCTTCCGGGCCAACCGATCACACGCGCGTGACAGCCTCGGTCAAGTAACGAACGGCCGGGTCAGCCGACCCGCTTGAGGCGGGCGAACTCTTCCACCAGATCGGCGGTGGTCGCGACGCTGTCGGCGGGTTTGGTCATCCGGGTGGCGAGCTCGCGAGCCCGGGTGAGGCATTGCGGGTCCAGGACAGTGCGAAGGTCCGCAACCAACGATTTCTCGGTGGTGGCCGAAAAGCGCCGGCCGGTCCCCACCTTCAGTCGTTTGACCCGCGCTCCCCACAGCCCCTGATCGGGCAACGTCCAGAGGATCAGCGTCGGCAGTCCCGCGCGCAGACCCGCGTTCGTGGTGCCGCAGCCGCCGTGATGCACGAACGCGCGGCAGGCGGGCAGGGCCGCCGCGTAATTCATCACGCCGACCACTTTGACGTGCTCGCCGTGCGGGGCCTTGCTGTAGTCGGATCCGGCGGCACACACCAACGCCCGCTCACCCAGCTGCGCGCAGGCCGAGCTGATCATGGCCAGCGTGTCGGCCGCGGACTCGACGCCCACGCTGCCAAATCCGAAGCAGATCGGCGGCGTTCCCGCGGCGATCCACGACGCGACTTCCTCATCGGCGTCCGTCGGCAACTCCATCGTCAGCGCGCCGACGAACGGCCTCCTCGGGGGTCGTTGCTCATTCCAGCTGGCCCATTCGGCGGCCAGCCCCGGATAGCACACCTCGTCGTAGGCCTGGATTTCCAGCGAACCGCGTTCGGTGATCCGACGCGGCCAGGGGCTCGTCGCCTCCGGTAAACCGAGCTCGCGGCGCTGCGCGTCCTCGACCTTCTTCCCTCCGCGCCAGGCCGCCCAGTCGAGCAGCCTCGTCGCGGAGCGGGCCAACGGCGCAGGCAGGAACGGCAGGAGCCTGCCGTTGGCTCGCAGCGGGAAGATGTGCAGGGTGGCGAACGGAATGCCGCAATACTCCGCGGCGTTGAGCGCGTCGTCCTCGAAATTCATGCCGGTGAGCAGCAGGTCGGCCCCGTCCGCGAGCGACGTCAGCGTCTTGCTGACCTCCGGCCGGCACCGGGTGAGGGGCGTCGCATAATCGGCCGACAACCTGCTCAGCTCCTTGACCCGCCAGGGTTTGGTGAACAAGCCGGCCCAGAAATCGCGATGCGGGTCCAGGATGGCTTTCAATTCCGGTCCGTACGCCACCGCCGTGGGACCGGCCGCCTCGACGAAGCTCACCATCTCGGGGGCGACGGCCATGTGGACGTAGTGCCCGCGGCGCACCAGCTCGCGGCCGACAGTGACGTAGGGCTCGACTTCCCCGCGAGTTCCCCAGTTTGCCAGCACAAATTTCATCGGCGAGGTCCTAGCCTTTCACTGCCCGTGCGCATGCTGGGAACGGAAGCGGCAGGCCGCGTCCCCGGCTCAGCCGCCCAGCAGCATAACCCGGTACCCGCGCTGTCGAACTGGAAGCCGGAAATCTGGCAAACGGCAGACAGGCAACCCGGCCGAAGCCTGGCGTCCGTCGTCGAGCCGGCCGCTGCACCAGTAGTTGAAGATTCGGCCGAGTCGTGTTGAACAGGTGTGTGATAATTCCTCGACTTGAAGAACGCATCCTCTCGTTAGGTAGGTGACCGTGCGCCGGGCCGACAGCGTTAGCCCTACCGAAGAAGTGCGGCGCAAGCATCCGCCCCAGAAGGAATTTCGCCCGGACATCGAGGGCTTGCGCGCCGTCGCGGTGGTGGCCGTCGTCCTGTTCCACGCCCACGTGCCCGGTCTGAGCGGTGGGCTTGTCGGCGTGGACGTGTTCTTTATCATCTCGGGTTTTCTGATCACCGGACTGCTCTGGCGCGAGGCAAGCACCACCGGAACCGTCGGGTTGCGCCGCTTCTATGGGGCGCGGGCCCGCCGACTGCTCCCGGCGTCCGCCACGGTAGGCGTCGTCATCATGCTCGGCGCGGCCGCCCTGTCACCGGTATTGCAGTCCCGGAGCGTCTTCTATGACGGCATTGCCAGCGCGTTGTACGTCAGTAACTACCGGTTCATGCTTCAGGGCGTCGACTATCTCGCCGATGCCCTACCGTCGCCGTTCCTGCACTACTGGTCGTTGGGCGTCGAGGAGCAGTTCTACCTGGTGTGGCCAGCCCTGATCATCGGCACGGCGTGGGTCATCCGGCATACGCGGCGACGCGCCGGAGCCCTGGCCGCCCCCTCGGAGCGCCCGTATCTGATCGTCCTGGCGCTCGTCGCGGCGCTGTCATTTGCGCTGTCACTCGTGTTCACTCGCGCGGTGCCCCCCGTGGCGTTCTTTTCGCTGCCCACCCGCGCCTGGGAGTTGGCCGTCGGCGGCCTGGTGGCCCTCACCGCCGGCCAGTGGCGCCGACTCCCGGCACTTGCCGCCGTGATCGCGGGATGCGCAGGGCTGGGGCTGATCCTCCTAGCCTGCGTCCGGCTGGGCCCGGCGACGCCCTATCCAGGAACCGCCGCGCTGTTGCCCGTGCTGGGTGCGGCGGTGGTGATCGGCGCGGGCTGCGCCGCCCCCGCTCAGGGAATCGGACGTGTATTGGCAATGCGGCCGATGCGGGCGCTTGGCCGGGTGTCGTACTCGTGGTACCTGTGGCACTGGCCGTTGCTGCAGGTGGTTCCACCGTCAGCGACCCATACCCTTTGGGTAAGGCTGACGGAGGTTTTGCTGTCCCTTGGGCTGGCCTTCTTTACTCTGCGTTTCATCGAGAATCCGGTGCGCTTCGCCGCTCCCCTGCGCCGGTCGGCCAACCGCAGTCTCGCCGTTGGCGGTGCGGCCACCACAATCGCAGCCGCCGTCGGCGTGGCCCTCCTGGTATGGATGCCCGTGCCGGTCGGCCGCGGTCCTGCGGCTCCGGCGCTGACCGTCACCGCGGCGACTCCACCCACCGGTTCCAGCGTGGAGGCATACGACGCGGCGGTGCAGCATGTGTTCGCGGAGGTGCAGGCTGCGGTCGCAGCATCCGTCGGGCTGAAAGCCATCCCTTCGAACCTCACCCCGCCGCTTGCCGGCGTAACCGCCGAAGTTAAGGCCTTGTATTTGGACGGCTGCCTTCGTAATTTGTTCGAAGTCGGCCAGCCCGAGTGCGCCAGCGGCGAACCCGCCTCAACCACGACGGTGGCTCTGGTCGGTGACTCGGATGCTGCGATGTGGAATCCTGCGTTCGTGGAGGTCGCCAAACAGCGGCACTGGCGGCTGGAGACCATGACAAAGGCCGCATGTCCAATGCTCGACCTTCCCACCATCAACGGGGCCGTTGACCGGGCCTACACCGAGTGCGACCAGTGGCGCGGTCAGATCACCGCACGGCTACAGACAGAGCGACCGCGGCTCGTTGTGCTGAGCATGAGGCGGGCATATCGGCAGTCCGGTATCACGTCCTACGACCCGGCGTGGATCGACGCCCTGAACCGCCTGGTGAAGAAGCTCCGCGGCAGCGGCGCGCAGGTGCTGGTCCTCGGGCCGATCCCGGATCCGCAGTCAATCGTGCCGGACTGCCTGGCCGACCACCTCGCCGACGCGACCGCCTGCACTCCGCCAACCTCGAAGGCGGTGAACCAGATCGGCATCGCCGCCGAAGCCGCGGCCACCAAAGCTGGCGGCGCACAATACTCGGACCTCACTGAGCTGTTCTGTACCCCCGATCGCTGCCCGGTCATCGTGGGCAACAGCCTGGTCTACCTGGACGAGGCGCACCTGACGCGCGAATACTCCCGGCAACTGGCCCCGGTTATGGGGGCGCTGGCCGATCGCACGCTCGCCAGCGGTTGACCTGGCGCGGCGCGTTGGGCGCGCTCCCGCACATGGTTCGCCTGATCACCACTGACTGCGGGTCACCCGGCTTGAGCGGCGGTCCTACGCTTCATCCCCAGCGGGCCCCTTGAGGTACCACGGATTGGCCCTCGCCCACTCGATGGTGCGGCGGATCCCTTCCTCGACATCGACCCGAAGCCGCCACCCCAACTCGCGCTGCGCCTTGGTCGAGTCCGGGATGCGACGGGGGATGTCCTCGTAGCGACCCCCGTATCGGGCGCCGGTGTCGACAGCTTCGGCGCTCGACACCGAGTCGACGTCCGCGATCTTGATCGCCAGTGCGACGGCGTCGCGCATGGTGGTCTCGGTCATGCTGCCGATGTTGAAGGCCTCGCCGATCGCGGCGTCGCTGTCGGCCGCGAGCAGGGTGCCGGCGATGGCGTCGTCGACGTAGGTGAAACAGCGCGTCTGGTCACCCGAGTCGTACAGCAACGGCTGGCGACCATTGAGAATCCGGTGGATGCTCTGCGAAATCACGAAAATCGGATTCTGCCGGGGGCCATAGACATTGAAGTAGCGCACCACCGTCACCGGCAACCCGTAAGCGCTGTGCATCGCGAACACGAGATGCTCGGCCATGGCCTTGCTGGTGCTGTAGCTCCACCGCGCCGTCCTCGTCGAACCGAGGACGCGGTCGTCGTCCTCGGCGAACGGTGGGTTGGGATTCTTCCCGAACACCTCGGAGGTGCTGGCGAACACCACGCGTGTTCCGTGCCGCCGACTCAGCTGCAGGACGTTGCGCGTGCCGATCACGTTGACGTCGAGTACACCGAGCGGATCGTCGAGGTAGTTCTTGACACCGACGACGGCGGCCAGGTGAAAGACCGTGTCGACGCCGGGCGTCAGGGCTTTTTCCAGCGCGCTCAGGTCGGTGACGTCGCCTTGCACGAACCGGAAGTTGGGGTGCCGGTCAAAATCGATGCTGGTGTCCCGGGTGTTCTTGGCGAAGTCGAACACCGTGACGGAGTCTCCGCGGTCCAGCAGTGCGGAGACCAAATGCGATCCGATGAAGCCGTAGCCGCCCGTTACGACGACATTGGACATATTTGCTCTTTCGTTTGCTTTCGGCGGGCTATCGGCCGCTTATCGACCTATCCCCTTATAGACGAAGCCGGCGGCGCGCACCGCGGCCGGGTCGAAGCTGTTCCGTCCGTCGAGGAACACGCACCCGGCGGCCGTCAGCTCCGCGAGCCGCACCAGTGGGATCTGGTGGAATTCCCGGTGCCCCGCCAGAACCACCAAGGCGTCGGCGTCCTTGGCCGCCGACTCGATGTCGGGGGTCAGCGGGATCTTGGTCACCGTGTGGGCTTCCTCGTCCGGCACCCACGGGTCATGGATCGACAGCTGGCAGCCGGACTCCTCGAGCATGTCGACGACGTACTTGGTGGGTGTGAGCCGGCAGTCGCCGGTGTTGTTCTTGAACGCGATGCCCAGCACCGCGATCTTGGTGGTTTCGATCGCCTTGCCCTGGTCGGCGAGCAGCTGCGTGAGCAGCCCGTAGGTGTAGGCCGGCATCGTGTCGTTGACGGTCCTCGACGTCCGCGGAATCGCCAGCTCCAACCCCACGGATTCGCCCAGATGGTTGACGAACCACGGGTCCTTTGTCAGGCAGTAGCCGCCGACGCCCATGCTCGGCCGCAGGATGTTGGCATCGCGCCCGCCCTTGGGCATCGTGTTGGCCGCCTCGATGACCTGGAGGGCGTCCATCCCGAGCCGGTCGCAGACCTTGGCCAGCTCGTTGGCCAGCGCGACGTTGAGGTCGACCCACAAGTTGTCGGCAAGCTTGACCATTTCGGCGGTCCGCGGATCGTCGACCACCACAGAGTCCACTCCCAGCGCGTGGCGCCACAGGGTCGAGCAGGCGCGAGCGCTGCGCTCGTCGACGGCGCCGACCACCACGGGGATCGATGTCAGCTCGCGGATGGCCTGGCCTTCGGCGAGCCGCTCGGGGCAGAACGCCAACCCGAAGTCGACGCCGGCCCGCAGGCCCGAGACCTCCTCGAGGATCGGCCGGACGAGGGTTTCGGTGGTGTCGGGCGGCACGGTGCTCTTGAGGATGACCAGGTGGCCGGAACGCAGGTGCTGCCCCACGGCCTTCGCCGCCGCCTTGATGTCGTCGACGATCGGCTCGAAGTCCGGGCCGAGCGGCGTGCCGACGGTCACGATGACGAAGTCATTGTCGGCCAGCGCGCCGAAATCGGTGGTGGCGCGAAGCCGGCCGACTCGCACGCTGTTGGACACCAGTTCGCCAAGGCCCGGCTCCGGCACGGTGCTCTTGCCCAGGTTGATCTCGTCGACGACGCTCTGCCGCACGTCGATCCCCGTCACGGGCCAGCCGCGGTCGGCCAGCACGGCGCCGATCACGGTGCCGATGTAGCCGAAGCCCACCACCGCGATGCCCGAGCGCATGCCTCGCACCAGGAGGTCGACCTCAGCATCGCTGCGTCCGAACACGCCTTGAGCCATCGCGGAACCCAGCCCTTCAGTCCCCCGTGCCCTTTCCGTGAATCGAAAGCGGCGACCTCCCACCCCCGCTGACCCGTCCGGAGTCTAATCCAACACCCATCCAATAGGCCTGGAATCCCCAAGTTTCGGTTGGGCGCCCGACGCGACCGGGTCGTTGTCACCCGAAGGGCCACCGGGCGAAGGGACGAGGAGTTCAGGACGGCTGACGGAGCGGAAGTCCGGCAGCGCGGTAGATCGCATCGACGACGGTCATGTTCTCGATCGCGCTTTGCGGCGTTGTCTTCACCGGTTCCCCGCGCAGCACCGCCCCGGCGAAAGCGTCGAGCTGATACGAGTAGGCAGAGCGCCGCGGGAAGCGCTCCACCCGCTTTCCGTCGGCCGAGCGGACGGAGAGCCGCGGCAGGAGGTGGGGCGCCGCCGGGCTGAGGTAACGCAGCTGCCCGCGCCCGCCAACTATCTTGGCGCTCGCCCGGAACAGATCGGACGACCACTGCGCGCAGTGCAGCCGGCCCGTGTGCCCGCCGGCAAACCGCAACTCGGCCGTCGCGGCCCGGTCCACCTGGGGACCGCCCAGCTTGGCCCGTGCCGAAACGACTTCGGGGGTCGAACCGCCGAACGCTCGAAGCATGTCGGCCAGATAAACGCCGGTGTTCATGACCGCACCGCCGGCGAGGGAGTAGTCATAGGCGTTGGGGTTGGAGCGCCTTGGCAGTAACGCGCAGACGGCAATCTCCACCCGCTCCAGGTTGCCCAGCTCTCCCGACGCGATGATCTGCTCGACGCGCGCAGTCAACGGGTGGTAGCGATACTGCAGCGCCTCCATCACCACCCGGTCCGATTTGGCGACCAGATCGGCGACCTCGCGGGCCTCGGCGGCATTGGCGGTGAACGGCTTCTGGCACAGCACGTGCTTGCCCGCGTCCAGCGCGGCCCGGGTCCACCTGCCGTGCGCGCTTGTGGGCAGCAGGTTGTAGACCGCGTCCAGGTCGGGATCGGCGATCAGCGCCGCGTAGTCGTCATGCACCCGGACGATGCCGTGTTCGGCGGCGAAAACTCGCGCGCGGGAGACGTTGCGTGAGGCCACCGCGGCCACCACGACGTCAGTGTTTTCCCTCGCCGGGTTGAGGAGCGTCATCGGCGCCCAGTGCGACGCGCCCAGGACGCCGATCCGCACCGGGGCGGCCCCGCGTCCAGGCATGGGGGCGATGCTAGCAGTCGGCCCTGGTCAATCCGGAGATACGAGCGAGGCTCGGGTGGTGCGGTTGTGGCGCGGCGAACACCCGCGTGCCACCGAGATGGCCGAGATGCCCGGCGGGAAGATCGGATGCGACCCCGACGGCGTTCACAGGTCGGCTACCGGGACCGGATGCTACGATCCCGATTCGCCCGGACCGGGCAAGGATTGGGGCGTCATCCCAGCTGAGGAGCTCGATTGGCGGACGGCGATTCGAGTGCGCGCGCGACCGAACGCGTCGTGTGGGACGTGATCGTCGTGGGCACCGGCATGGGCGGCGGAATGCTGGGCTACTCGCTGGCCCGCTCGGGCCGGCGGGTGCTATTCGTCGAGAAAGGACGATCGACCCTGCCCGGGACGCCGGGAACCATCCGTGACGCGATGCCCGAACTGGCCGAACCGAGGGCGGCCCGTTCCGCGGGGGCGTACTACGACGCCCTGGCCCGCGCCGGGCGCACCACCGACGAGATCGAAGACATCAGCGGGCGCTTCCCCAAGCGCTTCGTGCCGTTCATCGGTGCCGGCACCGGCGGCTCCTCGGCCCTCTACGGCATGGTCTGCGAACGCTTCTTCGCCCAAGACTTCACCCCCCGCCAAAACTTCCGCGACCCCGGCGACTCCACCGTGCCCGAGGCCTGGCCGATCACCTACGACCAGCTCAGCCCCTGGTACGCCCAAGCCGAAAAACAGCTCGGCGTGCGCGGCGCACCACCGACGAGATCGAAGACATCAGCGGGCGCTTCCCCAAGCGCTTCGTGCCGTTCATCGGTGCCGGCACCGGCGGCTCCTCGGCCCTCTACGGCATGGTCTGCGAACGCTTCTTCGCCCAAGACTTCACCCCCCGCCAAAACTTCCGCGACCCCGGCGACTCCACCGTGCCCGAGGCCTGGCCGATCACCTACGACCAGCTCAGCCCCTGGTACGCCCAAGCCGAAAAACAGCTCGGCGTGCGCGGCGCGCCCGACCCTCTGCGCCCCGAATCCGCCGCCGTCGGGCTGCCCCCGGCACCGCCTTTTTCGGCGGACAACCAGCCGCTGGTCAACTACCTGACCGGCCGCGGACTGCACCCCTACCACCTGCCGATGGCCTGCGACTACACCGACGACTGTGCCACCTGCCAAACCTATCTGTGTGCCCGGTCGTGCAAGAACGACGCCGCCCGCAACGGCGTGCTGCCCGCAGTAACCGAGCACGGCGCCCACCTGTTGCCCGAATGCCGCGTCGTGCGCCTCGAGGCCGACCGCACCAAGGTCACCCAGGTGATCGCCCAGCATCACGGCGACATGCTGGCCCTCAAGGCCAAGGTGGTGGTGCTGGCCGCCGGAGCCCTGGCCACCCCGGTGCTGCTGCTCAACTCCCGATCGGGGGACTGGCCACGCGGACTCGCCAACGGCTCGGACTATGTGGGCCGCAATCTGATGCGCCATTTGCTGGACCCGATCGAGGTGTGGCCGCACCCCAACCACCGGACCGACGCCGCGAACAAGGAGATCGGGCTCAACGACTTCTATTTCATTGAGGGACAGAAACACGGCACCCTGCAATCGTTCGGCGCGATACCGCCGATGCAGTGGCTGACCAACCGCCCCGACTGGCGGGGCAGGGCGCTGCGCGCGATGAGCCCCGCGGTGCGCCAGATCTACACGCGGTTCTTCACCGGCGGACTGGTGCTGGCCGCGATGACGGAAGACCTGCCTTATTTGGACAATCGCGTCCTGCCCTACGACCGGCCCAGCCTGGACGGCCGCCAGCGGCTACGCATGCAGTATCGCTTGCACCCCAGCGAGATCCAACGTCGCGCGGCCTTCTTGCGGCAGCTCAAAGACGTGTTGAAGCCGTTCCGCCACATGCCCGTCGGGAGCGGTGAAGCCAATGCGAACCTGGGTCACGCCTGCGGCACGTGTCGCTTTGGCGCCGATCCCAAAACCAGCGTGCTGGACCCGCACAACCGGGCACACGAAGTCGACAACCTCTACGTGGTGGACACCTCGTTCTTTCCCTCGAGCGCCGGTTTGAACCCCAGCTTGACCGTCGCGGCCAACGCCCTGCGGGTGGCCGACCACCTGAACCAGGCGCATTTCGCCGCCTGACCCGGTCGATCGCCCGCTCTGGGCGAACGGACGGCCGGTTAGGCCGGCATCCGAATCGACAGGCCGGCAGCGCGATACATCGCGTCGATCACGGTCATGTTCTCGACCGCTTCTTCCGGTGTCGTCCGCACCGGTTCACCGCGCAGCACGGCCGCGGCGAAGGCGTCGAGCTGATAGGCGTAGGTTGAGCGCGCCGACGTGAAGTTCTCCGCACGCTTGCCGGTAGTGGAGCGGACCGAAAACCGCTGGAACGGTATCAGCGGATGGAGCCGCAGCTCGCCGCGGTCGCCGACCACCCTTACCGTGAGGCGCGGTAGATCGGTCGACCACATCGCACAGTGGATCCGACCGGTGTGCCCGTCGGCGAAGCGCAATTCGGCCGTCATGGCCCGGTCCACCTCGGGCCCGCGCAGTTTCGCCTGCGCCGAAACGACTTTCGGCGTCGAGCCGCCGAACCTGCGCACCATGTCGACCGCATAACATCCGAGGTCCATGAGCGCGCCGCCACCGAGGGCGTAGTTGTAGCGGTTGTGCGAGAACTTCGGCATCCAGAAGCACCAGTTCCCCTCGACCCGCTCCAGCTTGCCCAGCTCCCCCGACGCGATGATCTCGTCGACCCGCAAAGCGCAGGGGTGGTAGCGGTAATGAAAAGCCTCCATCACCACTCGGTCTGACTTCGCGGCCAGTTCGGCGAGCTCGCGGGCCTCGGCGGCGTTGGCGGTGAAAGGCTTTTCGCACAGCACGTGCTTGCCGGCGTCCAGCGCAGCCCGAGTCCACCTGCCGTGCAAGGCGGTTGGCAACGGGTTGTAGACCGCGTCCACCTCCGGATCGGCGATCAGCGCCTCGTAACTGTCGTGCACCCGCGCGATGCCGTGTTGGGCGGCAAAGGCTTGAGCACGCGACACGTCGCGTGCGGCGACCGCGGCCACCACGACTTCAGCGTTCCCCTGAGCGGGCTTGATCAGCGCCGCCGGCGTGATGCGGGCTGCCCCCAGAATGCCGATCCGCACCGGGGCGCCGCCTCCAACCATGGCCGGGATGCTAGCACCCGACCCAGTGCCGCTCGTGTGGCGCGCGGTTGGGCATACTGTCGCAATGATTGCCGCCGATATCTGGCGCCGAGCGCAATTCAGGCGGCGCGCCACTGCGAAAAACCGCACAAAAGACGAGCTCCCCCGCGTGTTGGTCATCTCCCATAAATGGGAGATGGCCGGAGGCGCGGAATTCGGATTTCGTGACATGGTGCTGGCGCTGCGGAAAATGCGGCCAGACCTCGATATGGTCGGCGTCTACCCGCGGCAGGGAAGCCTCGCGTCCGAGTGCGCCGGATACGGTATGCGCACCGAGATCAGCTGGGTGCCGTGGTGGGCTTACTACGAACAATGGCGGGAAGGGGTCAGTTCGCGACTCACCGCGGCGGTGGTCGGCGCGCTGCTCGTACCACTTGCGGAAGCGATCGTCATCGCGCAACTCCTGCCCGGGATTGTGCGAGCGGTGCTGCTACTGATGCGACTGCGGCCAACGATGGTGCTGACCAACACGATGGGCATTCCGTCGCACGCCGTCGCTGCCAAACTCCTCGGAATCCCGCACTACTGGATGGTCTGCGAGTTCGGGAAGGACGACCACCAGCTTCGGTTTTTCCTGGGCTACCGCGGGACCGTCCGCGCGATTGGACGGCTTTCGAAGACGGTGATCTGCAGTTCGCGAGCGGTTGAGAAGTCGCTACTCGAGGTGGATCCGACGATCAAGACGTGTGTGCTCTACCCCGCCATCGACGCCGCACCCGCGACGGCGCCGCCGCGGCATCCGGGCGAGCCACTGCGAGCTGTGCTGGTCGGTCGCTACTCCCAATACAAGGGGCAACACCTTGCCGTCGAGGCTGTTGCCATTGCCCGAAAGGCCGGCGTCGACATCGAATTGACGTTGGTCGGTGCCGGGGACCAAGAACCGGTTCGCGAGCTTGCCCGACGCCTGGGCGTCGTGGACCTGGTGGACATTCACGGACCGACGGAAAACGTCGAACCCTATTGGACCGCCGCCCACGTCGGCCTCATGTGCAGCGAGTGCGAGGCCTTCGGACGGGTCACCGTGGAGGCGATGAGAGCGGGATTGCCGGTGTGCGGAACAAACGCCGGTGGCACTCCGGAGATCATCGATCCAGGCGTCAACGGGCTGCTGAGCCCTGTCGGGGACGCGAATGCGCTCGCAGCCAACCTGATGGCGCTCGAGTCGGACGAGGACCTGCGGCGTAGCCTCGCCGTGCACGCGGTGGAAACCGCGCGGCGCTTCGAACGCACCCGTCACGACCATGAACTCGCCGCCATTCTCGACCTGTGTTGAAGCTCAGGCCCGCCCTGACATCAACGACTCGGCGCCACGGCCGGCCCGCAGCGCCGCACGCGGGCGAAGCTTTCCAGGAGATCGGCGGCGGCTGCGGCGCTTTCGGCCGGTTTGGTCATCCGGGTGGCGATCTCGCGGGCGCGCGTGAGGTAGTGCGGCGCCAGGATGGTGCGAAGTTCCGAGACCAGCGATTTGCGGGTAACCGATGAAAAACGGCGCGCCGAGCCGACCTTGAGCCGTTTCAGTTGGGCGCCCCAGAAAATCTGATCGGGCAGCGTCCAGAGGATCAACGTCGGGACCCCGGCACGCAGGCCCGCGGCCAAAGTGCCCGCGCCACCGTGGTGAACGACCGCGCGGCAGGTGGGAAAGGTGGTCGCGTAGTTGACCGTGCTCACCACCTTGACGTGCTCGTAATCGGGGGCGGTGCTGAAGTCACTCGACCCGGCGCAGACCAATGCGCGCTCGCCCACCTCCGCGCAGGCCGCGGCGATCATCGCGAGCGTGTCGGCCGGAGACGCGATGGGTATGGTGCCGAAGCCGAAGAAGATCGGCGGTGTGCCGGCGGCGATCCACGACGCGGCCTCCTCGTCAGCGTCCGTCGGCGACTCCATCGTCAGGGTGCCGACGAAGGGCCGCTGGCCATCGAATTTCGCCCACTCGGCGGCCAGCCCGGGAAACCACACCTCGTCGTAGGCCTGGATCTGCAATGAACCGCGTTCGGTGATCCGTCGCGACGTCGGGCGGGTGGCCTTCGGCAGGCCCAGTTCCCGGCGCTGCGCATCCTCGGTCTTCTTCATCGCCCGCCAATTCATCCATTCGCCCATCAACCAGGCGCGGCGGATCAACGGCGACGGCAGGAACGGCAGGAGTTGCCCGTTGGCCCGGATCGGGTAGTAGTCCAGTGTGGCCAACGGAATGTCGTAATACTCGGCGACGTTGGCAGCGGGCTGCTCGAAGGTCAGGCCGGTGAATAGCAGGTCCGCCCCCTCCGCCAGCGAGATGAGGGTTTTGCCCATATCCCTCCAGCATTGGGCAGAGATCTCCAGATTCTCGCGCTGCAGCCTGTTCAGCTCTTTGAATTTCCACGGAGTGTGGAAGCGACATGTCCAGTAGTTGCGCTGCGCGTCCAGGAGGGCCTGGGTGTCCAGCCCGTAGGCGACCGCCGCAAGCCCAGCCGACTCGGTGAAGCCGACCAGGTTGGGCGAGACGGCCATCCGCACGTCGTGCCCTCGCCGCTGCAGCTCGCGACCGACAACGACGGAGGGCTCGACATCACCGCGACTTCCATAGCAGGCGAGCACAAATTTCATCGCGGGCTCTCGTCCTTCCAAATGTCACGGGCACTTGCGCCTGTCACGGGTATGGCCGAAGTCAGGGGCACCGATCATTATTACCGGTTGTCCGATTATGAGCGGGCGCTTGCACCATTCGCATGGCTGGTCCGGTCGTCATCCCGTCGTCCCGTCGCGACGTTCTCAACGACCGGTCCCCAAGGCGCGCCCAATCTTCGGAAGGCGTCTCCTGGTCCGGACCAACGACACGCAGACCCCCTCTATACACCCACCTGCGAATAGCCGGTGATCTTCGCAAATTGACCATGACCCGTTGCGTGTGCCAGTAGCCTTCCGGCATGCTGCTAGCCGTGCCCGCCGGACGATCCACGCCGACCCGAAGAAGGAAGTGGACGTTGAATCCCGTGGTCGCCTGGCGGCGAACTCGCGGCCGCTTCCAAGACCCCCTATTTGTGTTTCAGATGGGAAAGGTGGGGTCTACCACGATCGAGGAAACGCTGGAGGCCCGGTACCGCTACTACCACCTGCACGATCGCGCGGACTTCTCTCCGATATACGAACGCTATCGTACGGGCCGGCGCACAAGGCGGGCCGAGTATTTCGACATCATCACGGCAACACGAGATCCGATCGCGCGGAAGATTTCGGGCTTTTTCCAAAATCTTGCGCTGACTCGGTCGACCCCCGATTCCGATGTCTATCCCTTTTGCTTCGAGTCGGAGGAGGCCGCCCGAAACGCCAGCATGGACGAGTTGGTCGCACGGTTTCATGCATGGGATGACGGGATACCGGAAGCGACGGAATGGTTCGACCGTCATTTTGAGCCGGCCACCGGCATTCGAATCTATGACCATGGGTTCGACCCGGAGAAGGGCTGGCAGATTTTCCGGGACGGCAAGTGGCGGGTGCTCGTGCTCCGGTTCGAAGACATCAACAAGAACCACCTGGATGCACTGAACGAGTTCGTGGTGGGACGCTATGGGCAGTCCTCACGGATCGACCGCCTCTGGCCGGCCAACCTTTCCTCCAAGAAATGGTACTTCGACCGGATGAACGAGTTCTTACGGGAAATAAAATTTTCGGACGACGATATCAACGCCGCCTACGCCACCCCTTATGCACGCCATTTCTACACCGATCAAGAGTTGGCGGCGATGCGGTCAAAATGGCGTAGAACATCTGCTGGGGTGCAACCGTAGATCGCTCTCGCTGAGGGCGCGGCGTCTCGAAGGGATACCAGAAGCCCGTCGATGGTCACAATCAACGCGATTGGGGCCGGTGCTCGAGGCGGATGCGCTGGTCGTTGTCGCCACATAGCGGGTGCGTGATCTGCCTATCACCTAAGGCAGGCAACCCTTTGCCTGGATGTGGGCAACGTCTTGGTGCCATTGGACACGCCCTCGGTGACCTTAGGTGGAGGATCGGCAGATTCCAAGCAAGATCAACGCGGTGGCGCCAAAATTTAGGGACCGCCGATAATAACGAGCGGCCGACTTGGGAAGAAGGTTCCCTACGTAGACCGGTTGGCAGATGGCCCAGGTTCCACATTTTTACGCCTACCGAATCGAAGAACGCTGTGCGTGACCGGCTGGGGCAGTAAGATATCCGACTGTGCCTCGTCGAGAGCTAAACACGCGCATCCGTGAGAACCTACCTGCAGTCGAGTTTGTGGTTTCTGCAAGACGACCATTTGTTCGCCGTCGCTATCGCTACCGCGACCGCCACCGCATGCTCAAGCAACTCGGGCCGGAACTCAGCAAAGAAGTCGCCTGGATCGCCTCCGACGTGTCAGGCCCAAGTGGTGAGTTGGGTTCGATTTTCGCCGACACGCCGAACATCCATAAGCTTCTTCATTATTTGCCGGTGTACGAATCGGCGCTGCGCGAGCGCCGTTCAGAACCGATACGAATGCTTGAAATTGGCGTAGCAAGAGGTGGATCACTGCAAATGTGGCGTCGTTACCTCCACCCAGAATCGACAATCGTCGGCATCGATATCGATGCCACGACTCAAGAATTCGACAACCCTTTGAATCGGGTGCACGTTCGTCTAGGAAGCCAGACCGATATCGCTTTCCTACAGCAAGTCATTGATGAGTTCGGCCCTTTCGATGTGATCCTGGATGATGGCAGCCACATGAACTCTCACATCATTACCACGTTTCGCTACCTGTTTCCTCGCGGCCTCGCGTCCGGGGGCGTTTACATCGCCGAGGACCTCTGTGCCAATTATTGGACGCCATATCGCGACAGCTGGATATCGTTCGCTGACTTCACAAAATGGCTGATCGATGCGATGCACGCGCACTACCAAACCTCGCTGAAAAGCGAACCCGATTTCCGCGCGGGGGAATCACATCGAGCGAATGAAATCCGCGTGCCTTTAGCGACGACGCTTATCGAAAAAGTCGAATTTTACGACTCGATAGCGGTAATTCATCGCGCACACGGGCGCCGCGAAGTTCCGATCAGCTTCTATCAGTAATGTACAGTATTAGGATACTTGCCATATCGCCACGTGCCCTCAAGTTTGTGGGCGGCGAGTCCTGAGGCCGCGCTGCTGACAATCACGTTAATCCCCAGCTCACGTCGCCGCGTAACTCTTGATGGTCGCGCCCCGCTCGATATCACGGTACCGATAGCGATTGCGGCAATCAGATAACTCCGGGAATGCCCTGTGCACGTTTTATTTGGGCCACACAGTAGGCAGATTATAACGCCGTGCTAGTGATCAAACCAACAAAGTATTGTCGCCCTCATTGGTGCTGCTGTTCTGGTGACAAGCTTAGAAGTTTGAGCCAATATGGCAACGCAAGGGACTGATACAAAGGTTCCGGAACAATCCTGGAGAGTACTCGAAGGGGTACTCGATAGGCTTTGTCTTGCCACGGCATCAAAGACCGTATGTGCTTGACCGCAGCGTCGCCGGGAAGGCGCGCCCGTGCCTGTCCGCCCGCATCACCAGCTTTTATGCCTGCGAAGTATAAGTCGAAGTGAGTTGGCATATACCAGAAGCGATACTCGGCGAACATGGAGCGCAACGGCAGCGTGTCCTCGAAGTCACGCTTGTTCAGATTACGGTAGTAATCCAAGCCCGCCGCCTGAGTACCTGGCGACAAAGCCGTATCGCTACGACTTGTACCGTGCTCAGGCCGGCCACGGGATGCGCAGCTGACGGCGACCAGTCCCCCTGGCCGAGTAAGCCGCACCATGTTCAGGAATGTTTCGTGCCAGTGCGGGTCGTGTTCGAAGCACTCACCGGATACGGTCACATCATAACTACTGTCGGGATCGTCAATCTGGTGTCCGAATCGCACGACGTCGACCCCGGGGCCTGCAACGAGGTCGACTCCAACATAGCGTCCTGCGGCCGCGAACAGATTGCGCACGCTCCCGTTGACGTCGTACGAGCCGATTTCCAGCACGCTCGCACCCGCGACAAGTTCCAGATTTGCATCGACGACGGCTTTAAAGAACGCAACTTGCTCCACGTGGCTCATAACGCTTCACATGCTAACGCACGAACCGGCACTTTCTGGATACAACCCCTGCCGATGCGGAACCGGTTAAGGCCGACGACGAGATCTTGGACCGCAGTGTCGGTCCTCGACTTCTCCACGTCTACGGCGGCCGTACGCGGCGCGATACCATTCAACAGCGCTGAGGCAGGTCGAGAATCATCCGCGCCGGTCATCCGATGGCCGCCTTCACCAATTAGCGGAAACACTTCGAGCAGACGAATTTTTCCAATAAATCGGCAGCGTTGGTAACGCTTTCAGTCGGTTTTGTCATTCGCGTGGAGAGCTCGCGGGCTCGGGCTGCGTATTCAGGGGCAAGTATCTGGCTAAGGTCCGCCACCAGTGATTCCCTGGTGGCGGTTGAAAATCGCCGGGCGGCGCCCACCTTAAGTCGCGTCACCTGAGTTGCCCAAACGGCTTGATCTGGCCACGTCCAAAGAATCAGTGTAGGGAGTCCGGCGCGCAGGCTCGCGGCCGTGGTGCCCGCACCGCCATGGTGCACGGCCGCGCGACAGGCCGGAAGAATGGTCGCGTAATTCATGGCGTCCACCACTTTGACGTGGTCCATGTGCGGAATGTTGCTGAAATCATTCGCCGCGGCGCAGACGAGCGCTCGCTCGCCCAACTGCGCACAGGCCGCGCCTATCATGACGATCGCTTCAGCCGGCGATTGGACCGGTGAACCGCCAAACCCAAAATAAATCGGTGGTGTTCCCGCGGCAATCCATGATGCGACCGCTTCATCGGCGTCTGTCGCCAATCCCAGGGTCAGCGCACCGACAAAGGGCCGTTGCCCATCCCATTTCGCCCATTCGGTTGCCAGGCCCGGAAAACAAACCTCGTCGTAAGCCTGGATTTCCAGCGATCCACGTTCGGCGATGCGTTGCGGGGTCGGAGAGCTTGCCTCCGGTAAGCCAAGTTCGCGGCGCTGCACGTTCTCTATCTTCTTAAACATTCCCCGGTAGTTTCGCCGCTCGTTTCGCTTCGTGGCGGAGCGGATCTGGCTGTTGGCTCGCTTCGGGGTGACATGCACCGTGGCCAACGGAATCTGGTAATACTCTGCGACGTTGAGAGCCGTCTCCTCTAGTAGTTGATAGGTGACCAGCAGGTCGGCCCCCTCAACCATGGCCATCAGCGTCGCGCACGTCATTTCCAAGGTCTGCGTCATGAGCGCCCGAGCTTCGTGTGTCAATCTGATGAGACGCGGGATCTGAAGGAGGATGCGCACATCGTAAGCGGGCAATAGATTGCGCTGCGTATCGTCGAAAGACTTAAAATCTGGTCCGCAAGCGACCGCCGAAAGCCCAGCCGCCTCGGCGAAGCCAACCAGATCGGGAGTGATAGCTATGCGTATGTCGTGTCCTCTGCGTAAAAGCTCACGGCCGATGGCAAGGCAGGGCTCGACATCGCCGCGAGTCCCATAGCACGCCAACACAACTTTCACAGAACAGCCTTTCAATCGTCGTATACGCGTTGGATGACGGTGCGTAGCAGAAGTGTCAGTGCGGGGTTTCGGCTGCCGCGCGATAACCGCGGACGGCCAGCGGTGTGATCACCGCGGCCAGCCCCAGAGCCCACACCATAGTCAGGAAGAGCGGCCACAACGCGGGATCACCTTGCGCGAGTGCCCGCATGGACTCAATCGTCGGCCACATCGGCTGCAGGTGCATTTGTAGCCGCACCGCCGAGGGCAGGTTTTCCGCGGGAACAACACCGGAACTGGAAAACACCGAGCCGATGGATGGCACCGCCAGCCAGGAGAGCACGGCACCGGTCTTGGACCGTACCGCGATCGCTATTACTCCCGTCGCGAAGACGACCGCTATCAGCACGGGCACCAGGAGGAATGGAATCACGGCGAGCCAGCCGCCTTTGAACCGAAGTCCGAGTCCGACGCCGACCGCGGTGATCAATACGGTGCTCACCAGTGTGCGGGCGGCCTCGGCGAGCAGCCGGCCGGTCATCGCGCTCGCCCTCTTGACAGGCAACACCCACAATCGGCCGATCATCCCGGTGTCGCGTTCGAAAGGAATAGTGCGTGCGGCGACGATCGTTCCGAACATCGCACCCGCCACCGCGCACATCGGCACCAAGCCGTAAATGCTGTCTGTGCCGGTAATTCTCATGATCGATTTACCGACCAGGACTTTGTAAGTAATCAACAAAAAGGTCGGGAACACCAGACTCTGGATCAGCACCGCCGGCTGGCGCCGCCACTCGGTGAGGAGGCGGCCGGCAAAAACCACAGTTTCGGTGGCCAGTGAGCTCCCCGACGGTGTGTTGACCGTCATCGCTGCCGCCTCTGTGCCCCCACCGCGACCGCCCCGAACACCGCCAGCAACGCGAGGCACCATCCCAAGCTGATGGCCAAATCGCTGACCACCACATGGCCGGCGGCGAATCCGCGCATGGTCTGCGTCACCTGCGAGACAGGCTGATTGCGCACGAATGAATGCAGCCAGGTGGGGAACGAGTCGACAGGCGCCAGCCCCGTGGAAAGCATGACCAGCAACATTTGGGGAACCAAAAGCAACTGAGTCAGTCCTCCGCTTCTTGCGATCTTGCCCTGCGAAGCTTCGGTAAGAACCCCTGCCGCGTCGGCCGCGAGCGATAGTGCAAGGGTCAAGGTGAGGGTCAGAACGGCGAAACCCACGGCGTACCCGAAACCGCCAAACAGTCGGAAACCAAACGCGTACCCGGCCGCGACCGCGGCGAGCAGAGCCAAAGTGCCGCGGAAGAGGCAATACAACATGCGGGCCATCATCGGTGTCATCGTGGACATGGGAAGTGTGCGAAGCCGATCCCCGAAGTCGCCGCGCTCGTCGCGGGCAGCCCGGTCAACGGTGGTGAGCGCACCGAGAAATATCACCTGGACGATGACGGCCGGTAGCACGTATTGCGGGTAGGTCATTCCACCGGTGTCGATCACATTGTTCAGCATGAAATTGAAAATGACCAAGCTGGCGGCGGGCGACAGAACCGCAAACGGCAAATCGTCGCGCATTGCGACGCGCACCACGCGCTCGGTCAAAGCAGCCAGCGCGCTCACGTCGTGGTCACGTCTTCGGTGAGGAGCAAAAACGCCTCGTCCAGGGACGGCTTACGTAGCGCTATGTCGGCGAGCTCGACGCCAAGCTGATCCACCCGGCGGAACACTTCACCGAGCGTCGCAACACCATCGGGCGAGCGCACCGAGACGGTGTTCGCCTCGTAATCGGCTTCGGCGCCTTCGAGATCGGCGACCGCGGCGAATATCTTGGCGAGGTCGCCGGGATTTACCGGGCTCACGGTGCAGTAGCCCAATCCCACGCGGCGCTTGAGGTCTTCGGCGGTCCCATTGGCGACAATACGACCATTGTTCAGCACGACAATCGAATCGCTGAGCACGTCGGCTTCTTCGAGGTATTGCGTGGTGAGCAGGATTGTGACGCCCTGGGCTGACAATGACAACACCAGGTCCCATACGTCGCGGCGACTACGCGGGTCCAGCCCTGTCGTCGGCTCGTCGAGGAAAAGCACTTTCGGTAGAACCACCAGTCCGGCGGCGATATCGATGCGACGCCGCATGCCGCCCGAATACGTCCGAACCGGTCGGTCGGCGGCGTGCGACATATCAAACTGATGGATCAAGGCGTCGGCTCGCAGCCGCGCGTCTTTGCGCCGCAGTCCCCGCAGTCGGCCGAACAGCACCAGGTTCTCCCTGCCGGTGAGCTCGAGATCGAGCGCGGCCCACTGACCGATGCTTCCGATGCTGGCCCGCACCTGTGCCGGGTCTTGGACCACGTCGTACCCCGCCACGATTGCTTGGCCAGAGGTGGGCCGCAGCAGCGTTGACAGGATCTTGATCGCGGTCGTCTTACCGGCGCCGTTGTGACCGAGCAGAGCGCAAATCGACCCCGTAGAAACGGAAAAGGTCACGTCGTGCAAGGCGTGAATTGCTCCGTCGAACGTTTTCGTCACGCCGTCGAGTTCGATCACGAAGACAGACGATACCCGTTGGTATACACGTGTCGAGCGAAACCGACTCCCTCGGTTTCGCGGTGCCCTTCTCGGCACCCGCGCGCTGACATGATCCCGCCCCGCCGGCTGCCCTGGTCCCAAGAATCCTGGCCGGTCGGCCTTGGCGACGGGCGGGTCGGCGGGCGGATTCGATCGCGGCGAACTTTATCCGCTCGGCGCGCCAACTGGCGGAACGGACGACGGCTTTGGCCGAATTAGCCACCTACCGGCAAGAGATAAGAGCGTTGGAGTGGGAGGTCGTGACCGGCATGCACCATTACCCGTGATTACCGTTCGTGCCTGCAACGGCGTTTCCGATTCCCGCGGTGGACGCGCCACCACCGGCTCCGCCGGCACCTCCGGGCGTGCCGCCCCCGCCGTTCCCGCCATCGCCGCCGGCAGCCGTAGCCGCGGAGAAGGTAGATGTGATTGCCGCGGTGCCACCGGCCCCACCGGCGCCACCGCTGTTGCTGCTGCCGGTACCACCGTCGCCGCCCGTGCCGCCCGTAATGTTTCCGACTCCGGCCGTACTGACTGCACCACCGGCCCCGCCATAACCCCCGAAGGTCCCGTCCCCGCCGCTGCCCCCATTGCCGCCGATTGCCGAACCCACAGAGGTGCTGGTACTGATAGCCGCGGTGCCACCGGCACCACCGGCGCCACCCGCGCCGCCGGTGCCGCTGGCTCCGTCGCCACCGGCACCACCGGTGGCGTTTCCGATTCCGGAACTCGACGCTGCACCACCGACGCCGCCATTGCCGCCGTTATAGCCGCCACCACCGACGCCAGCGGCGCCGCCAGTGACGTTTCCGTTTCCGGCCGTTGAGATTGCACCGCCGGCCCCACCCACCCCGCCGGTGCCCGCTCCGCCAGTGCCGCCGACGCCATTAAACGTGGACTGGCTAGATCTGATCGCCGTTGCCCCCCCGGCCCCTCCGGCGCCGCCGACGCCGGTGGTGGCGGTGCCACCGTTGCCGCCCGACCCGGCCGTGACGGATCCCGTTCCGGCCTGATTGGCTGCACCGCCGGCCCCACCGATACCACCGAAGGTGCCGTTCCCGCCGTTCCCGCCATTCCCGCCGACGGCGGCAGCCGAAGACGCATTGTTGATGCTCACAAAGCCACCGGCCCCACCCGCACCACCGCCGCCACCGGAGGTGCCGCTGGCATTCCCACCGTCGCCGCCCGCGCCGCCTGTGACGGTCCCTGATCCGTTCGTGCCAGCCGAACCACCGGCCCCGCCGGCACCACCGAAGATGCCGTCCCCGCCCTTCCCGCCGTTACCGCCGACGGCGGCAGCCGACGACGCACTATTCGGGACAGTCGCCGCCCCGCCGGCCCCTCCTGCGCCACCGACAGTGCTGCTGGCGGTGCCACCGTTGCCACCCGCGCCGCCAGTAGCCGTTCCCGCTCCGTTGGTGCCCGCCACACCACCCGCCCCGCCGGCACCAGCGACGGCACCATTCCCGCCGTTCCCACCATTACCGGCGATGGCGGCGGCCGAAGAGGAACCGCTAAGTTCATTCGCCCAGCCACCATCCCCTCCAGTTCCACCCACGCCGGTGCTGCCCGTGCCCCCGTTACCGCCCGCGCCGCCCGCGACGGTTCCGGTTCCGTTCATGAAGCCCGTACCACCGTTCCCACCGGCACCACCCGAAGTGCCGTTGCCGCCGTTCCCGCCATTGCCACCGACGGCGGCAGCCGAAATGGAACTGGTCGCGTAGCCGCCGCTGCCGCCGTTGCCGCCGTTGCCGGTGCCAGTGGCGTCGCCGCCGTTACCTCCATCGCCACCGGTCACGCCCGCGAAGCCGGCCCCGCCAGTGCCTCCGTTGCCGCCGTTGCCAGTACCGGCGCCGCTGCCGCCGTTGCCCCCGACACCCGCCGAAGTCCAGTAGCCCGTTCCGCCGTTGCCGCCGTTGCCGCCGCTACCATTGCCAACGCCGTTGCCACCGGCTGCGCCATTGCCGCCGGACCCGGCATGGCTGAAGAACTGCCCGCCCAGGCCGCCGGAGCCGCCGCTGCCGCCGTTTTGGCCGGCGCCGCCGTTAACGCCGGCTACGCCGTCCGCGCCGGATCCGCCGTTGCCGCCGTTGCCGCCGTTGCCCCAAATCCAGCCGCCATTGCCGCCGTTACCACCGGCCGCGCCGGTCCCGGCCGCGCCGTTGGCGCCGTTGGCGCCGTTGCCGAACGCGGCGCGTGGTGTCTTCCCGGTCAGCGGTGCAAGCAACGTCGTTATCCTCAGGACGGGCGAGAACCACGTGCCGACGGTCGTCCAGTCGCTGGGGTTCAGGATGTTTTCGATGCTCGTTTCTATGCTCGCGAGATACGGCACGTTCCCCAGAATCGGCACGCTCGCTGCCTCCGTGGCGGCATACGAGTTCCCACCCAAACCCAAGGCCTCCACGAAAGCAGTGTGAAACTGCCCAGCTTCCGCGCTCAGCGCCTGAAAATCCTCGGCAAAGCCGCCGAATAACTTCGCGATCGCCGCCGACACCTCGTCCTGGGCCGCGACCACCACCGACGTCGTCGAGGGCGCCGCCGCCGCATAGGCCGCCTTGATCGTTTCCTGCAGCCCGGCCAGATCTGATGACGCAGTGGCCAGGGCTTCCGGAGTCGCGATCACATAGGAAGTCATTGGGTTCCAACCGTTCGACGAGGCACGAGTGATTTAGGGGTACGCTACGCGCGTCTAATAGGGTTTGAGGCCCGATTCCGCGAGCTTGACCCGATCGCAAGTTCCATTCCGCCGCAACAGCATTACCTGACGGTTACCGACGACACCCTTCGTGTGACTACTGCGACAGGTGCGACTCCAGGTGTTGAGGCGCCGGCCGTCAGGGCTTTGCTGCGGTCGCTCGCACTAAGCAAGCCGCTTCAATCGGGATGACGGCTCAACGGTGTCGTAGCACAGCGTGAGCACATGGCGGCGTTGGCGTTTCACGGTCACCGGTGTCCGGCAACCAACCGCGCGCGGGGGCCGCGCCGACGATCGCGGTTGGTGCACGATGCGCGATGCTACGATCTCGATTCGCCTGGACCGGCCATGCGTTGGGCCATCAACCGTTGAGGAGTTGATTTTGGCTGTCGGCGAGCTGACTGCGCGCGAGGCCGAACGCGTCGTGTGGGACGCGATCATCGTGGGCACCGGCATGGGCGGCGGAATGCTGGGCTACTCGCTGGCCCGCTCGGGCCGGCGGGTGCTATTCGTCGAAAAGGGCCGCTCGACGCTGCCCGGGACACCGGGAACGATTCGCGCGGCCATGCCCGAACTGGCCGAGCCACAGGCCTACCGTTCCGAAGCCGGCTACTACGACGCCTTGGCCCGGGCCGGGCGCAGCACCGACGAGATCGAAGACATCAGCGGGCGCTTCCCCAAGCGCTTCGTGCCGTACATCGGTGCCGGCACCGGCGGCTCCTCGGCCCTCTACGGCATGGTCTGCGAACGCTTCTTCGCCCAAGACTTCACCCCCCGCCAAAACTTCCGCGACCCCGGCGACTCCACCGTGCCCGAGGCCTGGCCGATCACCTACGACCAGCTCAGCCCCTGGTACGCCCAAGCCGAAAAACAGCTCGGCGTGCGCGGCGCGCCCGACCCCCTGCGCCCCGAATCCGCCGCCGTCGGGCTGCCCCCGGCACCACCGTTCTCCCCCGACAACCAACCCCTGGTCAACTACCTGACCGGCCGCGGACTGCACCCCTACCACCTGCCGATGGCCTGCGACTACACCGACGGGTGTCCCACCTGCCAGGGCCATCTCTGCCCGCAGTCGTGCAAGAACGACGCCGCCCGCAACGGCGTGCTGCCCGCCGTGGCCGAGCACGGCGCCCACCTGCTGGACGAATGCCGGGTGGTGCGCCTCGAGGCCGACCGCACCCACGTGCGGCAGGTGATCGCCCAGCACCGCGGCGACACGCTCGCCCTGAAAGCCGAGGTGGTGGTGCTGGCCGCCGGAGCCCTGGCCACCCCGGTGCTGCTGCTCAACTCCCGATCGGGGGACTGGCCACGCGGACTGGCCAACAGCTCGGATTATGTGGGCCGCAACTTAATGCGCCATCTCATGGATTGGATCGAGGTCTGGCCGCAAGCCCGCTGCCAGATCACGGCGGAAAACAAGGAGATCGGGCTGAACGACTTCTATTTCTGGGAGGGGCAGAAATACGGCACTGTGCAGTCAGCCGGTGCGATGGCCAATTTGGCATCCATGGACATGCTGACCAACCACCCGGGCTGGCAGCCGAAGCTGCTGCGCCTGGTGAGCCCCGCGGTGCGGCCGATCTACGATCGCTTCTTCAACGGCGGATTGCTCCTGGCCCCCATCATGGAAGACCTGCCCTACCTGGA
This sequence comes from Mycobacterium bohemicum DSM 44277, assembly GCF_001053185.1. Lineage (GTDB taxonomy): Bacteria > Actinomycetota > Actinomycetes > Mycobacteriales > Mycobacteriaceae > Mycobacterium > Mycobacterium bohemicum. The sequence goes on from NZ_CSTD01000001.1 coordinate 1,310,849, forward strand.
CAACCACGTCTTACCCAGCGATCGGCCCGGCGCGGACGGCCGCCAGCGGCTGCGACTTCGATATCGTCTACACGCCAGCGAGATCGAGCGCCGCGCCGTGTTCATGCGGCAGATAAAAGAGGTATTGAATCCGTTTCGCACGCTCACCCTGCGCACCGGCGCAAACAACTCCACCCTGGGTCACGTCTGTGGCACCTGCCGCTTCGGTACCGATCCCAAAACCAGCGTGCTCGATCCACAAAATCGGGCACACGAAGTCGACAACCTCTACGTGGTGGATGCCTCCTTCTTTCCGTCAAGCGCCGGTTTGAACCCCAGTTTGACGGTCGCCGCCAACGCGCTGCGGGTGGCCGACCACCTGAACCAGGCGCATTTCGCCAACTGACCACCAGGCGAAAGCGGCCCGGTGAACGGGATCGCCTGAAGCCTCAGTCGCGACCAGCCGTGCCCGTGCGCCGCCTATCGACCAACACTCCTGGAGCGCGCAAAATCTTCCACAAGATCGGCGGCGGCCGCGACGCTTTCGGCGGGTTTGGTCATCCACGTGGCGATCTCGCGGGCCCGGGTGACGTACTGCGGAGCGAGGATGGTCCGCAGGTCGGCGACCAACGATTTTTCGGTCACGGTCGAAAAGCGCCGAGCGGTGCCCACCTTCAGCCGTTTCACCGCCACTCCCCAGATGAGCTGAACGTCCGCCATCCAGAGGATCAACGTGGGGACCCCGGCGCGCAGGCCCGCGGCCGTGGTGCCCGCGCCACCGTGGTGCACGACTGCGCGGCAAGCGGGAAAGACCGCGGCGTAATTCATCGCGTCCACCACCTTGACGTGTTCGAAATGGGGGGCGTTGCTGAAATCGGTCGCGGCGGCGCACACCAGCCCGCGCTCTCCCAACTGTGCACAGGCCCTGCCGATCATGGCGACCGTGTCGGCGGCGGATTCGACCGGGATGCTGCCGAACCCGAAGAAAATCGGCGGCGCGCCGGCCGCGATCCACGAGGCCACCTCTTCATCGGCGTCCGTCGGTGATTCCATCGTCAGTGTGCCGACAAAGGGCCGCTGGCGACCGAATTTGGCCCATTCGTCGGCAAGCCCGGGAAAGCACACTTTGTCGTAGGCCTGGATTTCCAGCGATCCTTGTTCGGCGATCCGCCGCGGCGCGGGGCGGGTGACCTTCGGCAGGCCCAATTCACGGCGCTGCGAGTCCTCGACCTTTTTCACCCCGCGCCAAACCAGCCACTCGTAGATCCGCATCGCCGAACGGATGAACGAAGGCGGGAGGCTCGGAACGAGACGGCCGTTGACCCTTATCGGAAACCACAGCAACGTGGCCAGCGGAATGTCGCGGTACTCCGCGACATTGGCGGCAAGCTCCTGATAACTCATGCCGGTCAACAGCAAGTTCGCGCCGTTCGTCAGCTCGGTCAGTGTCGCGCTCATCTCACCCCAACGCCGCGTGCCGGGCTCCCGAGATTCGCGCAAGAGCGCGAGCACATCCCGAATCCTCCAGAAATTGCGGAAGAAATACGCCCAGAAGTTACGCGTCGATTCCAGCCACGCCTGGATGTCTGGCCCGTAGTCGACCGCCGCAAGCCCAGCCGCCTCGGCAAAGCCGACCAGGTCGGGCGAGACGGCCATGCATACGTCATGGCCGCGGCGCCGCAACTCACGGCCGACAGCGAGGCCGGGCTCGACATCGCCGCGAGTCCCATAGAACGCCAGCACAAATCTCATCGGGTAATCGTGGCCCTTCACTCCGTGCGTGTTCTGCGAAATGAAGCCGCAGCAGCCTCGTGTTCGCCCGGCCGGAAGAACCCGCCATCCGGTCCTCCGGGGGATGCCGTCGGCCAGTAGCGCTTTGGTGCAACACTACGGACGGTCAAGGCCCGCGCCGCATCATATGCCGGGGCGTGGCTCGGACCCCTTCGGTACCCCACACACCATACTGAGAACTTCCTTAAATCCCGGACGAAGGCGGGACGAACCTGTGGGCCTCCGTTATGGTTTGCAACCGTAATTAGACTCGTGTCGGCTAGGGTGGTGCGGTGGTCTGGGGCAGTGTGCGCGATGTTGAGCCGTCGCGCTCCGATATCGCCGTCGAGGGCGACCTCGATGCTGGCCAACTCCACCGTCCCGGACGTGTTCCGTTCCGACGCGCTCGCCAGACGTCAGCCGCGCCCCGAGCGCACGTCGGATCCGGAAAAAGCCGCCGAAATGCGGGATCTGTGATTCTTCAGGTCCTGAGGCGGCTGTGGATCCCACTAGTCGTCCTGGTGGTGATTGCCGTTGGAGCATTGACCGTTTCGCGACTGCACGGCCTCTTCGGCGCCGAGAAGGGACTCTCGTACGGCGACACCAGAGTGGACAACAAACCCTACAATCCCCCTCACCTGAGGTATGAGGTCTTCGGACCGCCAGGGACCGTGGCCTTGATCAGCTATTTCGGCGCCAATGGCGATTCGCAGCATGTTGAGGGGGCAAACCTGCCGTGGTCGTTCGAGTTCGCCGTCACCGCGGCAACGGGCATGAAAAGCGTTGCGGCGCAGGGTGACAGTGACAGCATCGGATGCCGCATCCTGCTGGACGGCGTGGTCAAAGTCGAGAAGGTCACGCACGAGGTAAGCGCGTTTACGTCCTGCGCGTTCAACGCATGAGCACCCATCAGCTACACAGCAGTCGACCATTGGTAGCGCGGACGATCCGTCGATTGTCGGTGCTCGTCATCCTGGCGTGGCTGGCGGTCATCGGTTTCTTGATTTTCTGTGTCCCCTCTTTGGAGCAGGTGGAGAGCGAGCGCTCAGTATCCCTGAGCCCCTCGGATGCGCCGTCCATCACCGCGGCAAAGCGGCTGAATGAGGACTTCAAAGGATCTGACCAACCTGGCCGTTCCGATCAATCGAATTCCGGCGGTGTGGCGGCGATCGTTTTGGAGGGTCAGCAACCCCTCGGCGACGACGCCCACCAGTTCTACAATCGATTGATTTCTCAGTTGAAAGACGATCCGAAGCATGTGGCGTACGTCCAGGATTTCTGGGGAGATGAATTAACCAGACACGCCGCGCAAAGCGTCGATGGAAAGGCCGCCTATGTTCAACTGATTCTCGCCGCGGGCAACGGATCGATTGAAGCGGTTCAGCACATCGTCGCGCGAACACCGGCACCGCAGGGAGTCAAAGCGTTTGTCACCGGGCCGGCGGCGATCAGTGCGGATATGAGCCACAGCGGCGACAGGACGGTTGCGACGATCACCCTGGTGAGCGTCGCGGTGATCTTCATAACACTGCTTCTGGTTTATCGTTCGGTCATCACCGCAATTCTGCTGCTGCTGGTGGTCGGGATAGAACTGCAAGTCGCCCGCGGCATTGTTGCATTCATCGGCCATCAAGGGGCCATAGGCCTCACCACCTTTGCCATTAATCTGCTGGTGTCCCTCGTGATCGCGGCCGGTACCGACTATGGGATATTTTTCGTCGGGCGATATCAGGAGGCGCGTCAGGCCGGTCAGGACAGAGAGACGGCCTACTACACCACGTACCACGGGGTCGCCAAGGTCGTCGTGGCCTCGGGTTTCACGATCGCCGGAGCCCTTTTCGCTCTGATCTTTACGCGGCTGCCCTCCTTCTACGTGCTGGCCATCCCATGCGCCGTGGGTGTGTTGGTCGCCGTCGCGGTCGCGGTCACGCTTATTCCAGCAGTACTGACCGTCGGGAGCCGTTTCGGGCTGTTCGAGCCCCGGCGAAAAATCAACCCGCGCGCCTGGCGCCGGGTCGGCACGGCGATCGTTCGATGGCCCGCGCCCATTCTCGTCGCCTCCCTGGCGGTCACGCTTATCGGTCTGTTGACGCTGCCGGGCTACAAACCCAGCTACAACGACCAGCAGTTCATTCCCAAGGACATCCCCGGCAATTTGGGGTACGAGGCCGCAGCGCGACATTTTCCCCCGTCGGCAATGATGACCCCCGAGATCCTGTTGGTCGAGACCAACCACGATCTACGCAATCCGGCTGATTTCCTGGTGCTCGAGAAGTTAGCCAAAGCCGTCCTCGCAGTGCCGGGAATTTCGTCAGTTCAGGCCGTGACCCGGCCCGAAGGGACCCCGATCAAGCACACATCGCTGCCGTATTTGCTCAGCATGCAAGTCGCCGGCCAGCAGCAATTCCTCTTTTTCCAAAAAGCGCGTCTTAACGACATGCTCAAGCAGGCCGACATGTTGGCGGAAGCGATCAACATCACGCGGCACCTTTATGACCTGACGCAGCAAATGGTCGCCACGACGCACGACATGGTCATCACGACACGTGACATACAAGGCCTCACCAACGACCTCCGAGTCCATATTTCCGATTTTGAGGATTTCCTCAGGCCGATCCGCAGTTATTTCTACTGGGAAAAGCATTGCTACGATATTCCCGTTTGTTTTGCGCTGCGAAGCGTGTTCGATTCTCTCGACGGTGTTGACGCGGTTACCGACAAGCTGGGCGATGTGGTTGCGGACCTCAATCAGATCGACGTGCTCCTGCCGCAGATAGTCGCCCAGTTTCCCGAGATGATCGCGATCATGGAAAGCTCGCGGACCATGCTGCTGACCATGCACAGCACCATGTCCGGCGTCCTCGGGAACATGGGCGACGACGATAACGGCAGTGGGAGCGCCATGGGGCGGGCGTTCGATACCGCTCAAAACGATGATTCGTTTTACCTTCCGCCGGAAGCCTTCAAGAATAAAGACTTCCAACGAATCATGAAGATATTCCTGTCACCGGACGGGAAGACCGTCCGCATGCTGATCTTACAAAAAGGCGATCCCGCGTCGACGGAAGGCATTTCCCGGGTCGATCCGATTAAAAGCGCGGCCGAGGAGGCGCTCAAGGGGACTCCGCTGGAAGCATCGAAGATCTACCTCTCGGGCACCGCAGCGGGTGTGCGCGACGTCGTGCAGGGATCAACGTACGATCTCATGATTGCGGGGGTCGCTGCGCTTTGCCTCATCTTCATCGTCATGCTGATCATGACGCGAAGTTTTGTCGCCGCCCTGGTCATCGTCAGCACGGTGTTGCTCTCGTTGGGCGCATCTTTCGGGCTCTCCGTGTTCGCCTGGCAGGATCTGTTCGGCATCCAAATACATTGGTCAGTGCTCGTGATGTCAGTCATCGTCCTTTTGGCGGTGGGGTCTGACTACAATTTGCTGCTGGTCGCCCGGATGAAAGAGGAAATAGGAGCCGGCATAAACACCGGCATCATTCGCGCCATGGGTGGCACCGGCAAAGTGGTGACGAATGCGGGGCTGGTATTCGCGTTCACGATGGGGTCCATGCTGGTCAGCGACCTGCGCGTCATCGGCCAGGTAGGCACCACGATCGGTCTGGGTCTGCTGTTCGACACGCTGGTCGTGCGTGCGTTCATGACGCCCTCCATCGCCGCACTGCTGGGGCGCTGGTTCTGGTGGCCGCAACAGGTGCGCCCCCGCCCCGCAAGTTCCCTGCTTCGCCCGACGGGGCCCCGTCCGTTGGTACGTGCCTTACTGCTGAGATAGCGGCTGTCAGTGGCACATTTCCAGTTCAGCACAAGGGCGGCGACCGTGGGGAGCACCGTGGCAAAGCGCGATAGCGAAAGCAGTGGCTGCCGCTTCACGATGCACGGCGCGGGCGCCCATTTCCTGTGGCGGCTGAAGGCCGCATGACCACCGAACGCCCCCGGCCACCATTCATTGCGAGGACGATCCGCAAGCTTTCGCTTGTCATCATCCTGACGTGGGTGGCTTTGACCCTGCTTGTGACCTTTGGGGTGCCTCCTTTGGAGCAGGTGGGCGAACAGCACTCCGTACCGCTTGCACCCCAAGACGCACCGTCAGTGCGCGCCATGACCACCATGGGTAAAGCGTTCAAAGAATCCGATTCGGACAGTTTCGCGATGATCGTTCTGGAAGGGCAGCAGCCACTCGGGGACGACGCTCGTACGTACTACAAAAAATTGATTCATGAGCTGGGAAACGACCCGCGACACGTCGAACACGTGCAGGATTTGTGGGGCGATCCACTCACCGCACCCGGCGTGCAAAGTGCCGACGGCAAGGCCGCATATGTGCAGCTGAATCTGGCCGGCAACCAAGGCACCACCCTGGCACAAGAATCGGTGACGGCGGTGCGGCACATCATCAAGCAGACACCGCCTCCCCCCGGTGTCGCGGTTCATCTCACGGGGCCGGCAGCGCTCATCCCGGACATGGTCCGCAGTGGCAATGACTCGTTGCTGAAGATGACCCTGATAGCCGGCGTGATCATATTCGTGGTCTTGCTGTTCGTTTACCGTTCGGTCCCCACGGTGTTGCTGTTGGTAATCGGAGTGGGTGTCGAAGTAGGTTTGGCCCGGGGGTTCATTGCCTTTCTCGCGGACCATAACGTTGTTGTGCTGTCGACATTTGCCATCAATCTGTTGGTGGCGCTTTCGATGGCCGCTGGGACCGACTACGGGATATTCTTCTTCGGTCGTTATCAAGAGGCCCGCCAGGCTGGTGAGGACCCCGAGACCGCTTACTACACCACCTACCGCGGGGTCGCTCACGTCGTCCTGGGTTCGGGGTTGACCATCGCCGGAGCCATGTTGTGCCTGAGCGTCACCCGGATGCCCATCTTCCAGACCATAGGCGTGCCGTGCGCCGTGGGTATGCTGATCGCCGTCCTGGTCGCGCTCACGCTGGTCCCGGCGGTTCTGGCCACCGGAAGCCGCTTCGGGCTGTGCGACCCCAAGCGCAGGATCGGGCAACGTCGATGGCGGGGCGTCGGCACAGCGATTGTCCGCTGGCCCGCGCCGATTTTGGCCACCACATTGGCGGTCGCACTGGTTGGGCTGGTGACGCTTCCGGGCTACAAAACGAGCTATGACGACCGGGCATATCTACCGCAAAATCTTCCGGCTAATCTGGGGTTCGCGGCAGCCGATCGTCATTTCTCCCAATCGCGACTGATGCCCGACATTCTGATGGTCCAGGCGGATCACGATATGCGGAATCCTGCCGATTTTCTCGTCCTGCATAAACTCGCCAAGGCGATTTTCCGGGTTCCAGGAATTTCGCGCGTTCAGGGCATAACCCGGCCCGAGGGCACACCGATAGAACACACTTCGATACCCTTTCTGATAAGCATGCAGAACGCGGCCATGGCACAAAACATGACCTTTATCAGAAAGACCATGGATGACCTGCTCAAGCAGGCCGACATGATGACGAAACAAATTGCTCTGATGAAGCGCCTCTACCTATTGCAGGCACGACTCACCGGAATTACCCACCACACGATCGGGCTGACAAAGGAAATGATCGGCATCATCGATGAGACCGAAGACCACTTCTCAGATTTTGAAGATTTCTTCAGGCCACTTCGGAGTTACTTTTACTGGGAAAAGCACTGCTATGACATTCCCGTTTGTTATGCGCTGAGAAGCATTTTTGATGCGCTCGACGGCCTCGATGAGCTTGCTGATAAGACCCACGATATTCTGAAAGATTCGGAGAAAATCGATGCGCTGCTGCCGCAAATACTCGCGCAGTTCCCGCCGATGATCGCAATCTTGGAAGCCACGCGTGGCCTCCTGCTGACGAACCACAGCACCACGTCAGGTTTCTTGGGCCAGATGGACGAGTCCAGTCAGAGCGCTTCCGCGATGGGACAGGCATTCGACGCCGCACACAACGATGACTCCTTCTATCTGCCTCCTCAGGTATTCCAGAACGCGGACTTCCAGCGCGCGATGACTTCATTCATCTCTCCCGACGGAAAGGCGGCACGATTCATCATTTCGCATCGCGGCGATCCCGCGACGCCGGAGGGGATCGCGCGAATCGATCGGATCAGGTCGGCTGCCGAGGAGGCGCTCAAGGCGACCCCCCTGGAGAACGCCAAGATCGAGCTGGCCGGCACCGCATCGACCTACAAAGACTTCCACGATGGCTCTAAATACGACCTGTGGATCGCGCTCGTCGGTGCGCTTTGCCTCATTTTCGTCATCATGCTGGCCCTCACCCGAAGTTTCGTGGCCGCCCTGGTTATCGTCGGGACTGTACTGCTTTCGTTGGGTGCATCCTTTGGGTTGTCGGTGCTGGTCTGGCAATACCTTCTCGGCATCAAATTGCACTGGATGGTGCTGCCGATGTCGGTGATCGTCCTTTTGGCCGTCGGATCTGACTACAACTTGCTGTTGGTATCCCGGATGAAAGAGGAAATAGCTGCCGGGTTGAATACCGGCATCATCCGCGCCATGGGTGGGACCGGGAAGGTCGTGACGAACGCAGGTTTGGTGTTCGCCTTCACGATGGCCTCGATGATATTCAGCGATTTGCTGGTCATCGGCCAACTCGGCACCACGATCGGCCTGGGCCTGTTGTTCGACACCTTGGTCGTGCGTTCGTTTATGACACCGTCAATCGCCGCGCTGCTCGGGCGTTGGTTCTGGTGGCCACAGACAGTCCGTCCGCGCCCTGCGAGCTTCATGCTGAGGTCCGAGCCCCCGCGTGCCGTGGTGCGGTCCTTGCTGCTGAGGGAGCAGCCCCACGGCGACGACGCGGCCACGGTAGAACTGCCCACGCTGTCCGTCTAGTGCGGCCGGGTATGCGCAGCGGGCGCGGATCGTGCCGCTGACCGGAGCGACCGGCTTCCTGGGCCGCTACCTGCGGTCGTAGTCTGCCGCGGTGGGCGACGTGCGCGACGTCAAGCGCCGCTTTCTGGGCGACGCGGATCGCGTGGCATCACACGCCCGGCACTGGGCGGAGGGAGCTCAGCCGGCGTTGCGCAGCAACGGCTGCGGCGTCGAGGGCGACTCCACGGCCGGGGCCAACTCAGCGAACAGACCCATCGCGGCCGCAATGGTGCGGTCAACCAGGGAAGCGAAGTCCTCGAAGGAGCTGCCCTCCGGGATCCACTGAGACTTGCGGGCCGAAACACCCATGCGCTTCGAACCGCAGGGGCCCTGCACGATCGCCGTGAGTCCGCGGTTCTGCTGGTTCCACGTGTCGGCGAGGCGGGTGAGCCAGAGGCGGTCGGTCAGCGGGAAACTACGCGCGGGGGTGACGGTGATGGTCACCATGTCGTCGAACGACGAGGAGATCTCGAGGTGGACATGCAGCCGATGTGGGCGAGCGTTGACGACACAGAAGTACTCGCCCTCGTGGTCGCCCCGCAAGAAGCGCAGCCCACAGGTGAACAGGTAACGCTCGATCAGGTTTGCGCACGCCGACTGGTTGCTCATGCGTCCATGGTGGGGCCCGCGTCTTTGCGGATCCTTTGAGCGGAGCCAACAGCGGCCGAAGAATCTCTTGAGAATCTGCTGAGAAACCGGGGCCCGGCTAGGCCGCCAAGCGGGCTACCTCGACCATCGCGGCGGTGACCTGCGCGATCTCGGCCGGCGTGCAGATATACGGCGGCATCGCGTACACCAGGTTACGGAAGGGGCGAAGCCAAACACCGCGGTCCAGCGCCGCCGGGGTGGCGACGGCGAGGTCGACCGGCCGGTCGCACTCGATGACGCCGATGGCGCCGCACACGCGGACGTCGGTGACCCCGGGCAGCGTCCGGGCCGGTCGCAGCCCGTCGGCCAGCCCGGCGGAGATCTCGGCGACCCGGGACCGCCAGTCCTGCCCCAACAACACCTCGATGCTCGCCACCGACACCGCGCAGGCCAGCGGATTCGCCATGAAGGTGGGCCCGTGCATCAGGGCGCCGGCCTCCCCGGCGCTGACGGTGTGCGCGATCTCGGTGGTGCACAGGGTCGCGGCCATGCTCAGGTACCCGCCAGTCATCGCTTTGCCCACGCACATGACGTCCGGGCTGATCCCGGCGTGGTCGGCGGCGAAGAGCTCGCCGGTGCGGCCGAATCCCGTGGCGATCTCGTCGAACACGAGCAGCACCTCGTGGCGACGGCAGATGTCGCGCAGGTCCCGCAGGTAGCGAGGGTCGTGGAAGCGCATGCCGCCGGCCCCCTGCACGACGGGCTCGACCACCACGGCCGCCAGCTCGGCGGCGTGCTGAGCCAGTCGCCCCTCGAAGGCCTCGCTGTAGCCGGGGTCGTAGTCGCGGGGAACCTGAGGGGCGAAGATCTGGCGGGCGAGGATGTCCGTCCAGAGCGCGTGCATCCCCCCGTCGGGGTCGCAGATGCTCATCGGGGTGAAGGTGTCCCCGTGGTAGCCGCCCCGCCAGGTCATCAGCCGGCTCTTCGCGGGCCGCCCGCGGGCGCGCCAGTACTGCAGCGCCATCTTCACCGCGACCTCCACCGACACCGAGCCGGAGTCGCTGAAGAAAACGGTGTCCAGGCCCGGCGGCGTGATGTCGACCAGCAACTGGGCGAGCCGGGCCGCCGGCTCGTGGGTCAGGCCACCGAACATCACGTGGTTCATCACGCCGAGTTGGGTGGTCAGCGCGGCGTCCAGGACCGGGTGGCCGTGGCCGTGGATCGCGGTCCACCAGGAGCTCATGGCGTCGAGCGCCTCCACCCGCGCGCCGTCCCGGACCAGCGTCAGCCACGCTCCGCGGGCGGCGACGGCGACCACGGGTGGCAGGGATTCGCTCCCGATGGTGCTGTAGGGATGCCACAGGTGGGCGGCGTCGATGGCGCTGATCTCCCCGGGCGTCAACCCGATTCTCGGCGCAGGCATAGTGATCGAGGGTAAAGCAGCCGGGTCGCGCAAATCCCGGCCATCGGGAAGCATGGGACGGCATGGCCCGGCCGCAACAGCCCGAAGTCCCCTACCCCGCCGACGAGAGCGATCCGCCGTCGGTGCAGAAGGCCGCCGCCCCTGCTGAACCTGCGGCACCCAAGGTTCTTCGTCTGCGAATCGCCGCGTGGGACGTCGTGTGCACCGTCATCCTGTTGGTTCTGCTGGTGGTGCTGGCCACCGCGACGTCCTGGCCCGCCAAGCTCTTCGGCTTCCTGGAGCACGCGTGCGAGGGGGACACCTGTGGCGCGGTGCCCTTCGGCATCGACTACTACATCCGTCCGCTGGCGTGGGGTGGCGTCGGCGCGGCGATCGCCGCCGCGGTGGTGGGCCCGCTGGTCTCCCTGCTGAAGGGCTGGTACATGTCCTTCTGGCCGGTTTTGTCGCTGGCCATCCTCATGGTGAGCTCCGTCGCCGGCACTTTGTTGACCACTTTCAGCCAGCGTTACTGGGTCTGAGGCCCCGCCGCGCTGAGACCCGCGTCACAGCCGCGGGGGCGCAATTCGGCGGCGCAGTCACCAACGGGTCACGTTCCGACAAATAATCATTCGCGCATGTCATCCGCCATTTTCAGGCGGACCTTTCTGTTGTAGAAGTGTCTGTAGTGACTGGTGTGAAAACGGCGGCGGGACCGTCCGATTCGAGCACCACGTGTCATGCAGCGCCGCCGGACCCCGTCGGAGAGGCCCAGGCCCGCTGCAGGAGCGGCCGAGGCGCGCGGTCACCGCGCCGAGGCCGGAGGAAGGAATAGACATGAAACGGATCTACGCATTCGGGATCGGTCTCGCACTGCTGGTGGCCCCCCTGCTCGGCCTCGGTGTCGCCGCGGCCGACCCCGGCACCCGGCCGATGGACTATCAACAGGCCACCGACGTCGTCATCATGCGGGGTCTCTCCCAGCGCGGGGTGCCCTTCTCGTGGGCCGGCGGTGGCCCCACCGGGCCGACCCTCGGCAAGGGTTCGGGCGCCATGACCGTCGGCTTCGACGCCTCGGGGCTCATGCAGTACGCCTACGCCGGCGCGGGCATCAGGCTGCCGCGCTCCTCCGGCGAGATGTACCGGCTCGGCCAGAAGATCCTGCCCCAACAGGCCCGCAGGGGCGACCTGATCTTCTACGGCCCCGAGGGCACGCAGAGCGTCGCGATGTACCTGGGCAACAACCAGATGCTCGAGGTGGGTGACGTCGTCCAGGTGTCGCCGGTGCGCAGCAACGGCATGACGCCCTACCTGGTCCGGGTCCTGGGGGTCCAGCCGATGCCGCAGACCGCGCCGACGCAGCAGGCGCCCTTGCAACAACAGCCGGCCCAACAGCTGCCCGGCCAGCAGGTGCCGGCGCAGCAGGCCCCGCTGCAACAGCAGCAGGCACCGCTGCAGCAGGTCCCCACGCAACAGGCACCGCTGCAGCAGGCACCGGTCCAACAGGCGCCCGTCCAGCAGGCGCCGGTCCAGACGGCACCCCTGCAACAGCAGCCCCTGCAGCTGCCCGCGCAGCAGGCGCCCGTCCAACAGGCGCCCGCCGCCACCGCGCGCTAACTCGCTCGGCCCCGAACCGCCACTCGCTCCTCAACAGGGAACGGGTGGCGGTTTTGGGTAAATTGGCGGTCGACCATGCTTACCCTCTCGCCGCCTCCCCCGCCGATCGCCGCCGCGCGGCCGGTCACCACGGGGACGCCGTCGACCGGCTTCTATCGTCATGATCTCGACGGCCTGCGCGGTGTGGCCATCGCGTTGGTGGCCGTTTTCCACATCTGGTTCGGCCGGGTGTCCGGCGGCGTGGACGTGTTCCTGGCGCTGTCCGGATTCTTCTTCGGCGGCAAGGTCATTCGCGCGGCGCTGAACCCCGGCGTCTCGATGACGCCGGCCGCCGACGTGGTCCGCCTCATCCGACGGCTGGTGCCCGCGCTGGTCGTGGTGCTCGCCGCCTGCGCGGTGCTGACCATATTCGTGCAACCGCAGACCCGCTGGGAGACGTTCGCCGACCAGAGCCTGGCCAGCCTCGGCTACTACCAGAACTGGGAGCTGGCCAACACGGCGTCGGACTACCTTCGGGCCGGCGAGGCCGTCAGCCCGCTGCAGCACATCTGGTCGATGTCCGTGCAGGGCCAGTTCTACGTCGCCTTCCTGCTGCTGATCGCCGGCTGCGCCTACCTGTTCCGGGGCAAAATGGGCGCTCACCTGCGGACCTTCTTCCTGGCGCTGCTGACCGCGCTCACGGTGGCGTCGTTCGTCCATGCCGTCTTCGCCCACCTGGACGACCAGACGACCGCCTACTACAACAGCTTCGCCCGGGCGTGGGAGTTGCTGCTCGGCGCCCTGGTGGGCGCGCTGGTGCCCTACGTCCGCTGGCCGGGGTGGCTGCGCGCGGCGGTGGCCACCGCGGCGCTGGGCGCGATCCTGACGTGCGGCGCGTTGATCGACGGCGTCCGTGAGTTCCCCGGCCCGTGGGCCCTGGTGCCGGTCGGGGCCACCATGCTGATGATCCTCGCCGGCGCCAACATGCGGGGCGGCGAGCGGCTGCCGCTGCCCAGCCGGCTGCTCGCGACCGCGCCGCTGGCGGCGCTGGGCGCGATGGCGTACTCGCTGTACCTGTGGCACTGGCCGCTGCTCATCTTCTGGCTCTCCTACAGCGGCCACCGGCACGCTGGCCTCCTCGACGGCGTCGCGGTCCTCCTGGTGTCCGGTGTGCTGGCGTACCTGACCACGCGGCTCGTCGAAGACCCCCTGCGGATCCGCGGAACGGATCAGGCACCGGTGAGCCCCTGGCTGGCGCGGCTGCGCCGCCCCACCATGGCGCTGGGCTCCGTGGTGATCCTGCTGGGCGTGACGCTGACGGCGACGTCCTTCACCTGGCGCCAGCACGTCACGGTCCTGCGGGCGGCGGGCAAGGAGCTCAGCGTTCTCAACGCCCAGGACTATCCCGGCGCCCGCGCCCTCACTGAGCACGCGCGGGTGCCGACGCTGCCGATGCGGCCGACGGTCCTGGAGGTGAAGGACGACCTGCCCCGCTCCACGCGGGACGGCTGCATCAGCGACTTCGTCAACCCGGCGGTGGTCAACTGCACCTACGGGGATACGACGGCCGCCCGGACCATCGCGCTGGCCGGCGGGTCGCACGCCGAGCACTGGTTGCCGGCGCTGGACCTGCTCGGCAACCAGCACCACTTCAAGGTCGTCACGTACCTGAAGATGGGCTGCCCGTTGTCCACCGAAGAAGTGCCGCTCATCATGGGCAACAACGCGCCCTACCCGCAGTGCCGCGAGTGGGTGCAGCGCACGATGGCCAAGCTCGTCGCCGACCGACCGGACTACGTGTTCACGACGACGACGCGGCCCTGGAACATCAAGTCCGGTGACGTGATGCCGGCGACCTACGTCGGCATCTGGCAGGCGCTGGCCGACAACAACATTCCGATCCTCGGCATGCGGGACACCCCCTGGCTGGTCAAGGACGGCAAGCCGTTCGACCCGGCGGACTGCCTGGCCAAGGGCCGCAGCGCGCAGTCGTGCTCGATCAAGCGCTCCGACGTCCTGTCCGACCGCAATCAGACCCTCGACTTCGTCGGGCAGTTCCCGCTGCTCAAGGTGCTTGACATGTCCGATGCGATCTGCCGCCCGGACATCTGTCGCCCGGTGGAGGGAAACGTGCTGATATACCACGGCGCCCACCACCTGTCCCCCACCTACGTACGGACGATGACCGGTGAGTTGGGCCGTCAGATCGCCGCCGCCACGGGCTGGTGGTAACGGCACTCGGCCCGCCCGTCGCGCGGATAGGGTCGAGTGATGCCGACCAACGATCGCGCCTCAGAAACAGGCTCGAAAACAGGATCAGCGGGTAACCAACGGCCCAAGCTGGCCACCGTCTGGCCGGGGACCCCGTATCCCCTCGGCGCCTCGTATGACGGGGCGGGCACCAACTTTTCGGTGTTCTCCGAGATCGCCGAGCGGGTCGAGCTGTGCCTGATCGACTCCCAGGCCAACGAGACGCGGATCCCCCTGGACGAGGTCGACGGATACGTCTGGCACGCCTACCTGCCGAACATCACGCCCGGGCAGCGCTACGGGTTTCGGATCTACGGGCCCTGGGAGCCGACGGCTGGCCACCGCTGCGACCCGAGCAAGTTGCTGCTCGACCCGTACGGGAAGGCCTTCCACGGCGACTTCCAATTCGGCCAGGCCCTGTACTCCTACGACCTCGAGACCGTCGATGTCAACGACCCCACTAGCGCCGACCCGGGCACGCCCCCGATGGTCGACTCGCTGGGCCACACCATGACCAGCGTGGTGAGCAACCCGTTCTTCGACTGGGGCTCCGACCGCGCGCCGCTCACCCCCTATAACGAGACCGTCATCTACGAGGCGCACGTCAAGGGCATGACGCAGAACCATCCCGGCATCCCCGAGGAGCTGCGCGGCACGTACGCCGGGCTGGCCCACCCCGCGGTCGTCGACCACCTCAAGTCGCTGCACGTCACCGCGCTGGAACTGATGCCGGTGCACCAGTTCTTGCACGACTCCCGACTGCTGGACCTGGGCCTGCGAAACTACTGGGGCTACAACACCTTTGGCTTCTTCGCCCCACACAACCAGTACGCGGCCAACCGCAAGGCCAGCGTCGCGGAATTCAAGTCAATGGTGCGCACGCTGCACGAGGCCGGCATCGAGGTCATCCTCGACGTGGTGTACAACCACACTGCCGAGGGCAACCACCTCGGGCCGACGATCAACTTCCGCGGCATCGACAACGCCGCGTACTACCGGCTCGTCGACACCGACCTGCGGCTGTACAAGGACTACACCGGCACCGGCAACAGCCTCAACGCCCGCCACCCCCACGTGCTGCAGCTCATCATGGACTCGCTGCGGTATTGGGTGACCGAGATGCACGTCGACGGGTTCCGCTTCGACCTGGCCGCGACGCTGGCCCGCGAGCTGCACGACGTCGACCGGCTGAGCGCGTTCTTCGACCTGGTGCAGCAGGATCCGATCGTCAGTCAGGTCAAATTGATCGCCGAGCCGTGGGACGTCGGCGAGGGCGGATACCAGGTCGGCAATTTCCCGGGTTTGTGGACCGAGTGGAACGGGAAGTATCGCGATACTGTGCGTGACTACTGGCGGGGCGAGCCCGCAACCCTCGGCGAGTTCGCGTCCCGGCTGACCGGGTCGTCGGACCTGTATGAGGCGACCGGCCGCCGGCCCAGCGCCAGCATCAACTTCGTCACCGCACACGACGGCTTCACGCTGAACGACCTGGTCTCCTACAACGAGAAACACAACGAAGCCAACGGCGAGGACAACCGGGACGGGGAAAGCCACAACCGGTCGTGGAACTGCGGCGTCGAAGGCCCGACCGACGACCCCGACATCCTGGCGCTGCGCGGTCGGCAGATGCGCAACTTCTGGGCCACCCTGATGGTCAGCCAGGGCACGCCGATGATCGCGCACGGCGACGAGTTCGGACGCACCCAGAACGGCAACAACAACGTGTACTGCCAGGACTCCGAATTGTCCTGGATGGACTGGTCATTGGTGGACAAGAACGCCGACCTGCTGTCCTTCGCCCGCCGGGCGACCGCGCTGCGCAAGAGCCATCCGGTATTCCGGCGGCGCCGGTTCTTCGACGGCGAGCCGATCCGCACCGGTGACGAGGTCCGCGATATCGCCTGGCTGACACCCGGTGGCCAGGAGATGACACACGAGGACTGGGGCAAGAGCTTGCACAAATGCGTGGCTGTGTTCCTCAACGGCGAGGCGATCACGGCGCCGAACGCCCGCGGCGAGCGGGTGGTCGACGACTCATTCCTCTTGTGCTTCAACGCACATGACCAACCAGTGGAGTTTGTGATGCCTGACGCCGACTATGCCTACGAGTGGACGGTGGAACTCGACACCGCCGAACCGGTGCACGCCGACCGCGTGGTGAAGACCGAGGAGACGGTCACGTTGCCGTCGCGTTCGCTGCTCGTGCTGCGTAAGACGATGTGACGCATGGCGTTACCCATTCTGTCGACCTACCGGTTGCAGCTGCGCGGCGAATCGAGCGGGTTCGCGTTCACGTTCGCCGACGCCGAGAACCTGCTTGGCTATTTTGAGGGCCTCGGCGTATCGCATCTGTACCTGTCGCCGATCATGACCGCCGCGCCCGGATCCAATCACGGCTACGACGTCACCGACCCGACGACGGTGTCACCGGAGCTCGGCGGGCGCGACGGGCTGGCGCGGCTGTCGGCCGCGGCCCGCGAGCGCGGCATCGGCTTGATCGTGGACATCGTTCCCAACCACGTCGGGATCGACCAGCCCCAGCACAACGCGTGGTGGTGGGATGTGTTGCGGCACGGGCGTTCCTCGGACTACGCGACCTACTTCGACATCGACTGGGATCTCGACGACGACGGCCGGATCGTGTTGCCGATCCTGGGCTCCGACGACGACGTGGCCGACCTGAAGGTCGACGGCGACCTGCTGCGGCTCGGCGATCTGGCGCTTCCCATCGCCCCGGGGACGGCGGAGGGAACCGGCCCGGAGGTGCACGACCGCCAGCACTACCGGATGGTGGGCTGGCGCAACGGCGTCTGCGGCTACCGGCGGTTCTTTTCGATCACCTCGCTGGCCGGGCTGCGTCAGGAAGACCGCGCGGTGTTCGACGCCACCCACGCCGAGGTCGCCCGGTGGTTCGCCGAGGGGCTGGTCGACGGCATCCGCATCGACCATCCCGACGGACTGTCCGATCCCTGCGGCTATCTGGCGTGGCTGCGCGAGCTGGTGGGCCCGAACGGCTGGATCGTCATCGAGAAGATCCTGGCCGTCGACGAGGCGCTGGAACCCACCCTCCCGGTGGGCGGGACCACCGGCTACGACGTGCTTCGCGAAGTGGGCGGGGTGTTCGTCGACCCGAGCGGCGCCCCGGCGCTCACCGAGCTGGTCGAGTCGGCGGGCTCGGAATTCAGCGACTACGGCGCGATGCCGCGGATGTTGACCGAGCTCAAGATCCGCTCGGCCACCGACACGCTGGCCAGCGAACTGCGCCGGCTGCGCCGCAGCATCGTGGCGGCGGCGGGGGCCGACCACCCGCAAATCCCCGAAGCGGTGGCCGCGCTGCTCACCCACATCGGGGTCTACCGCTGCGACTATCCGGGCCTGTCCGCGGTCCTGCCCACCGCACTGGCCGAAACCCAATTCACCGCACCGGAATTGGCGCCCGCACTACAGGTGATCGCCGCCGCGCTGGCCCGCGGCGGCGAGCCCGTCACCCGGCTGCAGCAGTTGTGCGGAGCGGTGACCGCCAAATCGGTCGAGGATTGCTACTTCTACCGCGACGCCCGGCTGGTGTCGCTCAACGAGGTCGGCGGTGAACCGCACCGGTTCGGCGTCGGCGCGGCGGAGTTCCATGAGAGCGCGGCCACCCGCGCCCGCATGTGGCCGCACACCATGACGACGCTGACCACCCACGACACCAAACGCGGGGAGGACGTGCGCGCGCGCATCGGCGTGCTGTCGCAGGTTCCGTCGCTGTGGACGGAGTTCCTCGCACGCTGGGAAGCCGCGGCCCCCTCCCCCGATCCCGCGACCGGACAGTTTTTGTGGCAGAACATCTTCGGCGTGTGGCCGGTGAACGGCCAGGTGACCGAGGAACTACGCGACCGGCTGCATGCCTACACCGAGAAGGCGATTCGCGAGGCCGCGCTGCACACCACGTGGAACGAACCCGACGAGGCGTTCGAGGGTGCCGTGCACGGCTGGCTGGACACGGTGCTCGACGGCCCGGTGGCCGGACAGATGACCGAACTCGTCGTCCAACTCAACCCGCACGCGGCCAGCGACGCCCTGGGACAAAAGCTGCTCGCCCTGACCGTGCCGGGGATCCCCGACGTCTATCAGGGCACCGAACTGTGGGACGACAGCCTCGTCGACCCCGACAACCGGCGTCCGGTCGACTACGCCGCCCGCCGCACGGCGCTCGAGGCATTGGAGCACCCCAAGATCCGGGTCGTCACCGCGGCGCTGCGGCTGCGCCGCTCCCACCCGGACACCTTCCTGCGCGGCGCATACCTTCCCGTGCTGGCCGGCGGCGAGGCCGCCGACCACGTGGTGGCCTTCCAGCGGGGCGACGACATCCTCGTGGCGGTGACCCGCTGGACCGTGCGGCTGGCCGAAAAGGGCTGGGGCAACACGGTGTTGCCGTTGCCCGAGGGCACCTGGAAAGACGCGCTGACCGGTGCCGTCGCGGACGGACCGACGTCGGCAGCCCAACTGTTCGCGGACCTGCCGGTCGTACTGCTGGAGCGCCACCATGACTGAGTTCCGCGTCTGGGCCCCCAAACCCGAACTTGTGCGGCTCGACGTCGACGGGCGGGTCCACCCGATGACCCGCTCGGACGACGGGTGGTGGCACGCGCAGGTCGACGCCGCGCCGGACGCCCGCTACGGTTTCCTGCTCGACGACGACCCGAAGGTGTTGCCCGACCCGCGCTCCCCCCGTCAGCCCGACGGGGTGCACGAGCGCTCTCAGCTGTGGGACGCGAACCGGGCGGCCTGGACCGACGGCGACTGGGCCGGGCGACCGGTCGAGGGCGCGGTGATCTACGAACTCCATGTGGGCACCTTCACCCCGGCGGGCACGTTCGGATCGGCGATCGAAAAGCTGGACTATCTGGTCGATCTGGGCGTCGACTTCGTCGAGGTGATGCCGGTGAACTCCTTCGCCGGCACCCACGGCTGGGGATACGACGGCGTGCTCTGGTACAGCGTGCACGAGCCGTACGGCGGTCCCGACGGCCTGGTCGCGTTCGTCGACGCCTGCCACGCCCACGGGCTGGGGGTCTTGATCGATGCGGTGTTCAACCACCTCGGCCCGTCCGGCAACTACCTGCCGAAGTACGGGCCCTACCTGTCGTCCGGCAGCAACCCCTGGGGGGAAGGCATCAACATCGCCGACGCCGATGCCGACGAGGTGCGCCGCTACATCATCGGGTGCGCGCTGCGCTGGATGCGCGACTTCCACGCCGACGGCCTGCGCCTGGACGCCGTGCACGCGCTGGTGGACACCACCGCCATCCACATCCTCGAGGAGATGGCGACCGAAACCGATTGGCTGTCCGAGCAGTTGGGCCGCCCCTTGTCGCTGGTCGCCGAGAGCGACCTCAACGATCCCCGGCTGATCACCCCCCGCGATCGCGGCGGCTACGGGCTGACGGCGCAGTGGGCCGACGACATCCATCACGCCATCCACACCGCCGTCTCCGGCGAGCGCCAGGGCTACTATGCCGACTTCGGTTCGCTGGCGACGCTGGCGCAGACGCTGCGCCACGGCTACTTTCACGCGGGCACCTATTCGTCCTTCCGCCGCCGCCGCCACGGGCGGCCGCTGGACACGACTGAAAAGACAGGCATCCCGGCGACCCGGCTGGTCGCCTACACCTGCACGCACGACCAGGTGGGCAACCGAGCGCTGGGCGACCGCCCGTCGCAGAACCTGACCGGCGGCCAGCTGGCGGTCAAGGCCGCGCTCGCGCTCGGATCGCCCTACACGGCAATGCTGTTCATGGGCGAGGAGTACGCGGCGTCGACGCCGTTTCAGTTCTTCAGCTCGCACCCCGAGCCGGAGTTGGCCAAGGCCACCGCGGAGGGACGCAAGGCCGAGTTCGCCGAGCACGGCTGGGACGCCGACGAGATCCCCGATCCGCAGGACCCGCAGACCTTCCTGCGGTCCAAGCTGAACTGGGACGAGGTCGACTCCGGCGAACACGCCCGCCTGCTCCGCCTGTACCGCGACCTGATCGCGCTGCGGCACAACGATCCGGACATGGCCGACCCGTGGCTGGACGACCTCGCGGTCGACTACGACGAAGACCAGCGTTGGATCGCCCTGTCCCGCGGCCGGTTGCGCATCGTGTGCAACCTGGGCGCCGAACCCGTCAAGGTCCCGGTGACCGGTGACGTGGTGCTCGCCTGGGGCGAGCCCGAGGTCGATGGCGACAGCGCTGTGCTGGAAGGGCATTCGTTCGCCGTCATCCGCGCCGCCGGCTAGGGACTTTTCGGCGTGTCGCCGCCCGGGGTTCACCCGCGGCGCGATCACGGCCCGCGGCGGCTCGCGTACAGTGGCGGATATCGCTTATATTGCCTAACTAACGCGCCGCCGCGCGGAAAGGGGTTTCTCGATGGCCCGGACCGAGAACGACACCTGGGACCTGGCGTCCAGCGTCGGCGCGACCGCAACGGCCGTGGCCGCGTCGCGCGCGATGGCGTCGCAGGGCCCGGACCCGCTGCTCGACGACCCCTGGGCCGACCCGCTCGTGCGCGCGGTGGGCATCGACACTTTCATCAAGCTGATCGACGGCGAGATCGGGCCCCGCGAGGGCGATGCCGGGCTGAACCGCCGGGCAATGAACGAGCAGATCACCGTGCGCACCCGCTTCTTCGACGACTTCTTCCTGCGGGCAACCGGTTCGGGCATCCGGCAGGCCGTGATCCTGGCGTCCGGCCTGGACACCCGCGCCTACCGGCTGCCGTGGCCGGCCGGCACCGTGGTCTACGAGATCGACCAGCCCGAGGTGATCGAGTTCAAAACCCGCACCCTCGCCGGCCTCGGCGCCGAACCCACCGCGGGGCGCCGCACGGTCGCCATCGACCTGCGCAACGACTGGCCGGCGGCGTTGACGGAAGCCGGTTTCGACGCGGGGCAGCCGACCGCCTGGAGCGCCGAAGGCCTGCTGGTCTACCTGCCGCCCGAAGCCCAGGACCGCCTGTTCGACCACGTCTTTGCCCTGTCCGCCCCGGGCAGCCGGATCGCCACGGAACACCTGGACATGCGCAACGTGCCGCCGGACTGGGCGGAGCGGCTGACCGAGCGGTCGCGGCGCATCGGCTCCAACATCAACCTGGCCGAGCTGTTCTATACCGGCGAACGCAACACCGCCGCGGAATACCTTGCGGCGCACGGGTGGCGGACGGACATCCGAACCACCGAGCAGGCGTATGCCGCTCATGGCTTCGAGCTGCCCGACGACGAACTGGCCTCGCTGGGGAACGTCGGCGGCTACCTGGCGGCGTATCTGGACTAGGGGCCCCCGCGCCAGTGCTCGATGCGGTGATGGTCGGGCGTGAACCCGTGCTTCACCCCCCACAGCACGGCCTGCGTGCGGCTCTCCACGGCCAGCTTGCGGTAGATCGTGCGGATGTAGGACTTCACGGTGTTCGGGCTCAGGTACGCCAGCCGCGCGATGTCGGCGTTGCTCTTGCCCTGGGTGATCAGGGCCAGGATCTCCGCCTCGCGGTCGGTGAGGCCTTCGCCGCGGCCGGGCCAGTCCAACCCCGGCGCGCTGCGGGCGCGCGGCGGTGCGTCGCTGACGATTTCGGCGCCGCTGTGGACGGCCTCCAACGCCGCGACGAGGTCGCGCGCGGGCAGGGTCTTGGACAGGTAGCCGTGCGCGCCCTGGCGTCGCGCGCTTTCGACGAGGTCGGGGTGAAAGTTCCACGTGTACACCACAACTCGCTGCGCCCGTGGATTGGCGACCAGCACGGCGATCTCTTCGTGATCGGATTCGGGCTGGGCGAACGAGTCGTACAGGACGATGTCGACGGTGTCCGCGACGGGCATCGTCGAATCGAGTTCCGCGATCACGACGCGGTCACGGTAGGGGTCGAGCATGTTGGCCACGCCCTTCACGACGACGTCGTAGTCGTCGACCAGCGCGACGGTGATGGGCGCGCGGGACGGCGGCGTAGGCATACCCGGAACATTACCTACCTAGGGGTGTACTGCTACCCCCCTAAGGGGTGGTCGACTGATGGTGTCAGTCAGCACTGAGAGGGAGGGCTCGTCATGATCATTCTCGGCATCGTCCTACTGGTTGCGGGATTCCTGCTCAAAATCTCGATCCTGTGGACCCTTGGCATCATCCTGCTCGTCATCGGCGCGGTCCTGGCGATCGTCGGCAGCACCGGTCGCGCCGTCGGCGGCCGCCGGCACTGGTACTGATCGGCATCGGCCGTCGCGGATCGCCGACCTGAGCGGAATCGATCTCGGGCACGCTCAGATCGGCGCCCGTGGCTGCGGTGCCGGGCGCTCGTTTGCAATACTGCGCTGTGGGCGACGCCGCGCGGGACAGGGTCCGGTTCACCCGTGACGAGCTGAAGCGATTCAGCGGGAAGACGGTGCCGGACCTGATCTCCGATCGGGTCCGGCTGCTGTTCGTCGGGATCAACCCCGGCCTGAGAACCGCTGCGGTGCAAGCCCATTTCGCTCCCCGGGGCAATCGCTTCTGGCCGGCGCTCCACCGCGCCGGCATCACCGACCGCCTGATCGACGCCTCGTCGGGGTTCGCACCGGCCGACCGGGAATATCTCTTGCGGCGCGGGATCGGCATCACGAACCTCGTCGCCAGGGCGACGGCGGGAGCGGACGAGCTCACGGCCGCCGAACTCGCCGAGGGCGCAAGGAAACTCGACCGGATCATTCGGCGACTGTCCCCTCGGGTGGTCGCCGTCCTGGGGATCACCGCCTACCGCGACGCCTTCCACGACAGCGGGGCAAAGCCGGGCAAGCAGGCCTCGCCCTACCCGGCGACCGAGCTGTGGGTGGTTCCCAACCCGAGCGGCCGCAACGCCCACGCCTCACTGGAGGGCCTCGCGGCCGCCTACGGCGAGGTCGCGAGGGCCGCCGGCATCCCTACACGCTGCGACGGCCGGTAGCCAGCGCCGCCTCGGCGAGGGCATCGGCCAGCGGATCCACCTCGTCGGCGCGCAGGTCGGCGATCGTGACGCGGATGCCCGGTGGGGTGCCGATGCGGAACCTGGCCCCCGGCGCCGCGGCCCATCCGGCGGCGAGCAGCCGGGTGATCACGACGGTCTCGTCCGGCACCGGGAGCCACACGTTGAGGCCGGATCGGCCGTGCGCCCGCACCCCGCGTTCGGCCAGTGCGGCGCACAACCGCACGCGGTTGTCGGTGTATCGGCCCTCCGCCCGGCGCACGAGCCCCGTGGCCGCCTCGTCGGACCACAGGCGGACCGCCAGGTCCTGCAGGAGGTGGCTCACCCAGCCCGGCCCCAGCCGCAGCCGCCCGTGCACCCTGTCGACGGTGTGACGGTCGCCGGCCATCGTCGCGACCCGCACGTCGGGCCCGTACGCCTTCGACGCGGAACGCACGAACACCCACCGCTCGGTCGAGCCGGCCAGCGTGTGCAGCGGCGCGCCGGCGATGCCCGCGCAGTGGTCGTCCTCGACCAGCAGCACGTCGTGGCCGGTGATGAGGCCGCGCAGCTCGTCGGCGCGCACAGCGGACAATGCTGCGCCCGTTGGGTTTTGGGCCCGGTTGGTGAGTACCAGCGCGGCCACGCCGCGGCCCAGCGCCCGCCGCACGTCGCCCGGCAGCGGCCCGTCGTCGTCGACTCGCACCGGTTCGGCCGAAAGCCCAAGGGCGGCAAGCAGATCCAAGAGGTTCGCCCAACCAGGATCCTCCACGGCCACCCGGTCGCCCGGACGCAGGTGCGCGCTGAGCGCCCTCTCGATGCCGTCCAGCGCCCCGCTCGTCACCGCCAAGTGCTCCGCGGGCACGCCGTCCGCGGCCAGCGCGGCGCGGGCGTGATCCACCAGGCGCGCCGACATCGCCGGCTCGCCGTAGAGCACGGGGGCGGCCCGCGGGATGTCGACGGACCCGATGGGCAGCAGCGCGGGGTCGGGGTTGCCGGTCGACAGGTCACGCACGCCGGCCGGGACGTCGAGCCCGCGCAGGGAACGGGGGGTGGTCGCCGGGCGGTGGCGCACCCTGGTGCCGCGCCGACCGGCGGTCTCGACGACCCCCCGCTCTCGCAGCAGGCGGTAGGCCGCCGCGGCGGTGTTGGGGTTCACCCCGAGCCGGGCGGCCAGCTCCCGGACCGGCGGCAACTCCTCGCCGGGCGCCAGGGATCCCGCCGAGACGGCCCGCTCGACGTCGGCGGCGATCGATTTCGCGCCGTCGCCGGTGATGCGATATTGTACTGGCACGAGCTAAATTATGTACTAGGACAATTGTAAGGGCAAGCCCGAGTGGACACCGCATACCAACCCACGCCCCGCACCACCCCGACGCGCTACCGCGAGCGCGCCCGCTACGACCGCGACACCGTCCACGAGATTCTGGACCAGGCGCTGGTCTGTCACCTGGGGTACGTCAGCGGCGGCCGGCCGGTGGTCCTGCCGACGACACACGCGCGCCTCGCCGAGACCCTGTACCTGCACGGCTCGACCGGCAGCGGTCCGATGCTGGCCGCCAGGGCCGCGCCGGCGGGCCTGCCCGTGTGCGTGACGGTCACGCTGCTCGACGGGCTGGTGCTCGCGCGCGCGGCGATGCACCATTCGGTGAACTTCCGCTCGGTGGTCGTGCTGGGCGCGGCGCGCCCGGTCGACGAGGAGGCCGAGAAGCGGCGTGCGCTCGGCTGCCTGCTCGACCACATCGCGCCGGGGCGCGCCGCGGACTGCCGGGCGCCGAACGCGCGGGAACTCGCCGCGACCGGGGTGCTGGCGCTCGACCTGCGCGAGGTCTCGGCCAAGGTCCGCGCGGGCGGCCCGGTGGACGATCCGGAGGATTGCGCGCTGCCGCACTGGGCGGGCGTCGTGCCGCTGCGCCTGACGCCCGGCGCGCCGGTGCCCTCGGCCGATCTCGATCCGGGGGTCCCTCTGCCGGCCTACCTCTGACCGCGAGCGTCGGGTTGTTGCGGCGATTTCGGCGATTTCCGCGCACCAACCCGACGTTCGCCGAGGGCGCCTACAGCAGGTAGCGGTAGGCCGCGGACCCCGGCTCGAGGGCCTCGATGTGCAGGTCGGTGGCCCGCATGCGGGTCAGCAGGCCGTCGAGGTCGGCCGACGACCCGAGCTGGATGCCCACCAGCGCCTCACCGGTCTCCCGGTTGTTGCGCTTGACGTACTCGAACAGGGTGATGTCGTCGTTGGGGCCCAGCACGCCGTCCAGGAACCGGCGCAGCGCTCCCGGCTCCTGCGGGAAATCGACCAGGAAGTAGTGCTTGAGCCCGAGGTGGACCAGCGAGCGCTCCAGCACCTCGCCGTAGCGCGACACGTCGTTGTTGCCGCCCGAGATCAGGCACACCACCGTCGACCCCGGTTCGACGGGGCTCTCCGAGGCCTCCAGCAGACCCGCCACCGAAAGGGCGCCCGCCGGTTCGGCGATGATGCCCTCGTTCTGATACAGGTCCAGCATCGCCGTGCAGACGGCGCCCTCGTCGACCATCGTGATCGACACCATGTCACCGGCGGCCGCCAGCGCGGCATACGTCAACGTGCCCGCCCGTCGCACCGCGGCCCCGTCGACGAACTGGTCCACGTGGTCGAGATCCACCGGCTCGCCGGCGGCCAGCGCGGCCATCATCGCTGCGGCGCCGGCCGGCTCGATGCCCAGCACCGCCGTGCTAGTCGTCCGCTCGGCGAGATAGGTGGAGATGCCGGCGATGCAGCCCCCGCCGCCCACCGGGACCACCACCAGGTCGGGTTCGGTGTCCAGCTGCGCCAGCAATTCCACCGCGATGGTGCCCTGCCCGGCGATGGTCCGCGGGTCGTCGTACGGCGGCACCAGCGTCGCCCCGGTCCGCGCGACGTCGGCCAGTGCGGCCTCGGCGGCCAGGTCGTAGGTTGACCCGCCCACGATCAGCTCGATGAACTCCCCCCCGTGGTAGCGGATCCGGTCCCGCTTCTGCTTGGGCGTCTTGGCCGGCACGTAGACGCGGCCGTGCACGCCGAGCGTCCGGCACGCGTAGGCGAACCCCTGGGCGTGGTTACCCGCCGACGAGCACACCACGCCGGCGGCCCGCTCCTCGTCGGAGAGCTGTACCAGCAGGTTGTAGGCGCCGCGCAGCTTGTAGGAGCGCACGATCTGCAGGTCCTCGCGCTTGAGGTAGACCTGCGCGCCGGTGATCGCGGACAACCGATCGCTGAACTGCAGCGGGGTCGGAGCGACCACCGGCGCGATCCGCACGGCGGCGCGCTCGATGTCCGCGGCGCACAGCGGTGCCGCGCTCGGGCGCTGGCTCAGTTCGGCGGACACCGATCAATGGTGCCATGCCGACCCTGCTGGGGATTTAGCTCACCGGGGTCAACACGAACACCGGGATCTGGCGGTCGGTCTTGGTCTGATACTCGGCGTAGTCCGGCCACGCCTCGACAGCGCGCTCCCACCAGGCGGCCTTCTCCTCGCCGAACACCTCGCGGGCGTCGTAGTCGCGGGTGACGCCGCCGTCCTGCAGCTCCACGCGAGGGTTCTTCTTGATGTTGTAGTACCAGACCGGGTTCTTGGGCGCCCCGCCGAGCGAGGCGACGACGGCGTACTCCCCGTCGTGCTCGACGCGCATCAACGGCGTCTTGCGCAGCTTGCCGGTCTTGGCGCCGACCGTGGTCAGCAGGATGATGGGCTTGCCCTTCATGTCGGCGGCGTCGGTGCCACCGGACTCGGCGTATTTCTCGGCTTGTTCTCGGGACCAGTCCCACGGGCTCGGCGCGTATTCACCTGTAAGTGGCATACCGACCACTTTAGGCGCGGTGCGCTGCGAGCCATCTGACGGGTTTGAGCCCCCAAAACGGCTCCGCCGCGTCTCGCCGGTGCCGGCGCATCAGCGCAGCGCGATACCCAACGTTTCGGCGAAGACCTTGATCATGTGCTGGACACCGATTTCGTTGCGGCCGATGATCATGTGGTCGTGTTGCCCGTGACGGACGGCCTCGCCGCATTGCGGGAGCATGGCGAAATCCTCGTCGCGGACCGCCGCATGCACCGCCGCGAAAATGGCGTCGTAGCCCGAACGTGTCGCGTCATCGGTCGCGGGATAACGGGCCATCCACGAGTGGCGCACCGTGCATCTCGTGGGCGCGCCGGCCGGCAGGATGTCGATGATCTCCACTCCCACAATGCTGTTGGCCAGAATGAGATTCGGGTAGATCCAGTAGATGATGCCCATGTTGTCCCGAACATCCCAGGAGCCGGCCGGGTCATCGGCGAGCTTGGCGATCCAATGGAAGGGGAACCCCAGGCGGTGGTGCTTTCCGTACTCGTCGTAGATCGCCGTGTTGGCCAGCGCGTTCAAACCGATGAGGCTCTCGCCGTGCACGAACGGGAAATGGTAGCCCTCGGCGAAGGCCTCCAGGGCCCCCTTCCACGACACCTCCGATTCGAACTCACGCACGTCGTGGTAACCGAAAGTGCTGTAGTCGATTTCGGCGAGCTGTGGCGCCAGGGCCCCGAGATGACGATCGACGTCGATGGCCCCGTCGGCGTCCAGAACCGCCCAGATGAATCCGTAGCGCTCCTCGTGCGGAAGCTCGACCAGGCCGTACCGGGTGACATCCATCCCCGCGAAGCCGGATTTTCCTGGGACCGTAAGCAATTCGCCGGTGTTCTTGTAGGTCCAGGCGTGATAGGGACAGGTGAATCGACGGGAGTTACCCGTGCCGCACGCCGGCATGGCGCCCCGGTGACGGCAGTAGTTCAAGAACACGTGGCTCTTACCGGCGCTATCCCTGGTTATCAGCAGCGAATCGCCCAGCACCGACCGCACGACGTAGTCGTTGGGCCGACCGAGCTGGGCGCTCGGCAGGATCGCCAGCGGCGTGCGCCGAAGGATGAGGGCCTCCTCCATCTCGGCGAGTTTCGGGTCGCTGTAGTACTCCAGCGGCACCCGCAGCACGTCGTCGGCCATGTCGGTCGTCTTGTCCAGGGCCAACCGCAAGGCTCGCCGCGTCAGGTCGTGATTCAACAGCAGCGTCTGAGAACCCTGAGTGGACGTCATGACTTACCTCTCGCGTCAGGCCGCCGGCGCCGCGAGCGCCCGGCGGCTAGTCGACAGCCGAGACCATACACATCAAATCTAGCTGGATGGCCGTTGGGGCCGCAATGGCTACCCGCCCAGCGCAACGGTCGCCGAGCGCGTCGAGTGCGGGGATGGCCGGACACTCGACGACCAGTGCACGGCTGGGGGCACACTCGGCGGGAGGTCGTTTGGCCCGTGTTCGCCGCCATTCATCAGCCGGCCCGGTGCTGCGGCACGTCGACATCGCGAGTGACGCTACACATAGTGTCGAGTGTATGGTGGCCGCCCGGCCGACGCCGTGTGCTGAGTAGGCCGTGGGCTCAAGACCCCTGTTGGGCGGCCTCCAGTGCGGCGCCCATCTTCGCGGCGAACGCCTGGACCGCTTTGAGCGGACGCAGCATCACCGTGAACTCGTCGATGAGACCTTCGGCGTTGGTGTGCAGGAAATCGCAGCCCTCGAGCTGCAGCCCGTCGACGGTCGCGGCGAACATCAGGGCGTGATCGGAGCCTCCGCCGATCTCGCGGGTGTAGCGAAAGTTCTCGAATACGGTTGCCACGGTGGTCAAGATGACGGCCAGCGCGTCCTTGCCGACGTAGGGCTTGTATACGACGGGGCTGCGGAACACGACGTCGTCGGACAGCAATGAGATCGCCGCGTCGAGGTCGCCCGCTTCGATGGCTTGACGGAACTGGCGCATGGTCGTATCCCCTTCGTCGATCTCGCTAGCGCGCGCGGGCCATCTCGGCGATGGAGTTGACCCGCCGGACGGCCGTGGCGATCTGGTCGGCGAACTCGCGGCGCCTCGCGGCGATGTCCGATCGGTCGATCCCGTCCATCAATTCGCGGTGACGGGCCAGCCGCAACGCCGTCTTGAACAGCTCCATCGATCGGGATTCCGCGCTGGCGATCCTGCGCTGCAGCTCCCATTGCTTGCCCACCTGCAGGCATTCGGCGAGAAAAGCGTCCTCATCGAAGGATTCGTCGTCGGAGGCGGCCAGCCGGTCGGCGACGATGTGATAGGCGTCCAGGAAGGGCCGCAGCACCAGGTGCGCGAGCAGCAGGTCCGCCCCTTCCAGCAGCCGTCGGACCTCGGCCGCGCTCGCCGCCTTGGTGGTGTCCACGGGGTCTTCCGCCGGGCCGATCAGGCGCACCTCGTCGGCGAGCTCCTTCTCGAACTGCGCCCGCGCGGAGAACAGGAACTCGAATTTCAGCAGTTCCCGGAGGCTGAGCGCCTCGTCGCGCACCATCGTCGGCAAAACCGCACCGTCCGAGGAGGTTTCGGCGTTTTCCGCCGCGGCCAGCAACGCCGTTTCCGCGATCGCGCGATCGACCAGGATGTGAATCGCGGTGTTGCGGTAGAACGCGGCCACCAGGTGCTGGTCCTGGCACATGCCCCACACCGCCTCGGTGCCCGCGTCGTAGACGGTCACCACACCCGACGCGACGAGTTGATGCAACGTCCAGCGGATCGTCGAGCGATTGGTCAGGTCGGCCGCGCCGGCGACCGCCCAGTTCCGCGCCGCGATGTAGCTCGCCAGCGGCCGAACGGTGGCCAGCACCTCGCTGATCGAGAGCGACCGGTCCGCGCCCAGCAACGCGAGGCTGACCACCGCGGTGGGCGTGACGGGGGTGGCCCGATTGATGCGGTGCTCGACGTCGAGCGCGATGCGCTCGATCTCGGTCCCGGCGCCCGCTTCCTCGGCCCGCAGCTCCTCCAGCCGCTTCCGCAGCGGCAGCGGTTCGCCGAAGTCCAGGTAGGCGCGGCCGAGCCGCTGGCCCTGCTGGCGCGCGAGCCGGACGAGGAAGCGCAGGTCCTCCGGCCGCTTGACGGCGCCGTACGCCTCGGTCGTCATCGCCTCGACCTCGTGCAGCTGGTCGTACACGATCGAGGTCGGCACCAAATAGACTTCGGGACCGTCGATTTCGTCGACGGCGTCGCTGATGTAGCGCAAGATGCCGAACACCGGCGGCCGCAGCTTGCCGGTCCGGGTGCGGCCGCCCTCGATCGACCACGTCAAGTTGGCGTGGCTCTGCACCAGTTGCGCGGCGTAGGCGCGCAACACGAACCGGTACACCGGGATGTCCTTCGTCTGGCGCCGGATGAAGATCGTTCCGGTGCGCTTGGCCCACGCCCCGAACGGGAAGAAGTTCAGGTTGGCACCGCCGAACGTCAGCGCCGGCGAGAGGCGATTGGCCACCACGACCTCGGGCAGCAGCATCCCGTCCAGGTAGGAACGATGCGAGAACGCGAACGCCAGCGTGGCTCTGCGATCCAGCCTGCGCAGCTGAGCGATCTGGTCCTCGTCGACCAGCACGTCGTAGGCGCGCATCAACCACCGGCTGAAGCCGCGCCAGGCGTCCACCGCCGTCTCGTCCAGGGAGGCCGCCATCTCCCGCAGGTAACCCGCGGCCTCGGCGCGGACGCTGTCCGGGTCGCGGCCCAGCTCGGCCGCCAGCTTGCAGAGTCGTTCGTCGTACCACTGCGCCGTCAGCAGCTGGCCCACCTCGGGCGGGTCGGTCGATAGCGGGGCTGCGGATTCGCCGAGGAGTCCCGTGCGCTGCAACACCTTTCGCACGCCGACGCGGCCGACCTCGCGCGCGGTGCCCATCGCTCCCCCGCTCATGCCGGCCGCACCGCCGCGGGCGCCTCGGGAATGCCGTGTCGGGCCGCCTCGCCGGGGGTGGTCGGACGGTCGGTTGTGGTCATGTCCGTGAGCGTACGTCCGCGCCCGGGAGCAGGGAATACCCTCCGGCTTCCCCGGGGGCCGGGGCGCCCACGCGGACCCCGCACCGGCGCCGACCCCTCCCGGCGGCGCCGATCGCACCGCACGGCTGGTGACCTTGCCCCGACCGGTGTTACGGTGTTGCCAGACAAGCTCTCTCGCTCCTACGTTGGGTGAACGCATGGCGAATTCCGTGATGGGCGACCTCGCGAGCCAGCTCCGCGTCGCGTTTCATCAGCTTCAGGACTGGGCCTATCCCGACGAACTCGACCACAACCGCTTCCGCGCCTTCATGAAGACGCCGCACGACGTCGGCGGTGAGCCCGACGCACCGTCGGTGTTCGAGGAGAAGGAGGAAGAGCAGTGGGAACTCAACACGTTCGTCACCTGTGAGGTCCTGGGCTGGCGGGGCATCTGGACGTCCGAGGAGCGCCGACGGCTCGGCAACGTCGACGTCGGCAGGATGCAATACCTCGGCCTGCCGTACTACGGCCGGTGGGTCCTGGCTGTGGCGCGGCTCCTCGTCGACAAGCGCCACATCACCCTCGGTGAGCTGATCGATCGGGCCGACGAGGTGCGGCGGCGCTCCAGCGGCGGCGCCATCCCACTGGAGCCCCGGCCCCGCACGACCGGGGACCCCGAGGCCGTTGCCCGCAACCGCCACCACCTCGAGGCGATCGGCAAGGGGGATCCGCAGTGTTTCGCCGGCACGGCCGGCGACCCGCGCTTCGCGGTCGGCGACGCCGTCGTGGTGCGGGACCTTCCGACGCTCTTCTACACCCGCACCCAGGAGTACCTGCGCGGCAAGCCGGGCATCGTCGCCAAGGTGTCCTACGAGAGCCCGGCCCCCGAGGACGAGGCGTTCGACCGGGAGGACCAGACCCCGGAATGGTTCTACATCGTCCGCTTCAAGATGACCGACCTGTGGCACCCGTACCAGGGCGGAGCGAACGACACGCTGCAGGCGGAGATACCCCAACGCTGGCTGGAACCGAACAGGACCGACACATGACAGAACACGCCGACGACCCGAACGGCGAACGCCACGCGGCGCCGATGGTGGACGAGGTCACCGACTTCGAGGTGCTCGAAATCGCGTTGCGCGAGTTGGCAATCGAGAAGGGACTGTTCACCGCCGAGGACCACCGGCGCTATACCGAATTCGTCGAGCAGCTGGGACCGGTGCCGGGCGCCCGGTTCGTGGCGAAGGCCTGGGTGGACCCGGAATTCAAGCGACTGGCCCTGCAGGACGGGATCGCCGCCAGCCGCGAGGTGGGCATCGACTGGCTCCACCCGACCGGCTTCGGCACGCCCAGCGACTTCACCGCGCTGCACGTGCTCGAGGACACTCCCACGCTGCACCACGTGATCGTGTGCACGCTGTGTTCGTGCTATCCGCGCCCGCTGCTGGGCAATTCGCCCGAGTGGTACCGGACCCCGAACTACCGGCGCCGCATCGTGCGCTGGCCCCGCCAGGTGCTCGCCGAGTTCGGCCTGTTCCTGCCCGAGAGCGTGGAGATCCGGGTCGAGGACTCCAACTCCAAGCACCGGTTCCTGGTGCTCCCGGTGCGCCCGGAAGGCACGGAGGGCTGGAGCGAGGAGCAACTCGCCGAGATCGTCACGCGCGACTGCATGATCGGCGTCGCCCTGCCGAAGCCCGGGGTGACCTCCGACATCGACCGCCCCGTGCACCGCGCGGTCCGGCCGGCCGAGAACTACTGAAGGCCAAGCGATGTCCGCCGAGATCGACGTCACCGCCGTCCGGGTCCCGACGCTGGAGCGAATCACCGAAAGCCAGCAGGTCTGGACACGGATGGCGCAGCGCTACGGCGTCGCCAATCCGGTTCCGCCGTGGAAGTCGAGCCTGGACGGAATGTGCGAGGCACTCGATCGGGAAGGGGAAACGCTGGAGCTGCTGGCGCGCCGCGGCGACGAAGACCGCCTTTCCGAGGCGGTCTACCGCGGCCTGCCGTACCCGGAAAACCAGCTTGTCGCCCTCGCGCATTCCCTGGTCGCCCGCAACGTCATCGACGAGACCGCGCTGGCCGATCGGATGCGGGCCGTCCGGTCGCGGCTCGAAGCCTGATCCCCCCGCTCAGCCGCCCAGGCAGCCGGGGCCGAGCAGCGCCTTGAGGTCACCCATCAGCGCCGGCGACGGCGTGACCCGCAGCGAGGCGTCCAGCTCCAGGGTGGTGATCCGGTCGCCGCTGATCAGGCGCAGGTGCACCTGCGCCGTCCCGGGATGGCGGGCCAGCACCTGCTTGAGCGCGCTCACCTTGTCGATGGTGCACTGCCGGGTCGGCAGGCTGACCGCGATCGGGCGATTGGCCTGAGCGGTCGAGAAGTCCGGCACCACAAGCTCGTTGGCGATCAGGGCGATGCGGTCGTCGCGGATCGCGACCTTGGCGTTGACCAGCACCACCGCGTCGTCGGCGATGTCGGCGCCGTAGGCGGAATAGGCGTGCGGGAAGAACATCACCTCGATCCCACCGGTGAGGTCCTCCAATTGCGCTGACGCCCAGGGCATTCCGTTCTTGTTCACCCGCCGGTTGACCGACGCCAGGATGCCGCCCACCCGTACCTGGGTCTCGTTGGGGACGTCGCCGTCGAGAATGGCCGGGATGTTCGTGTCGACCTGGGCGGCCAGCAGGTGCGCCACCTTGTTCAGCGGGTGCCCGGACACATACAGGCCCAGCATCTCCCGCTCGAGGGCCAGCTTGTGCTTGTCCTCCCACTCGTCGTCGGGCACCTTGATGGTGAACACCGGGTCCCCGGCGCCGCCATCGTCACCGCCCCCGCCGAACAGGTCGAACTGCCCCATCGCCTCGGCCTTCTTGGTGCCCAGCACCGAGTCGACGGCGTCGCTGTGCACCAGGAACAGGCCCTTGCGGGCGTGGCCCAGGGAATCGAACGCGCCCGCCTTGATCAGCGACTCGGTGACCTTCTTGTTGCACGCCGAGATGTCGATCTTGTTCAGGTAGTCCGAGAAGTCGGTGAACTTGCCCTTGCCGCTTCGGGTTTGGATCAGCGAGCCGACCACGTTGGCGCCGACGTTGCGCACCGCGCCCAGCCCGTAGCGGATGTCGCTGCCCACCGACGCGAAGTTGAGGCCGGACTCGTTGACGTCCGGGGGCAACACCGTGATGCCCAGCTTGCGGCAGTCGGCCAGATAGACCGCGGCCTTGTCCTTGTCGTCGCCGACCGAGGTCAGCAGGCCGGCCATGTACTCGGCGGGATAGTTGGCCTTCAGGTACGCGGTCCAGTAGGAGACCAGGCCATAGCCGGCGGCGTGCGATTTGTTGAACGCGTAGTCGGCGAACGGCAGGATCGTGTCCCACAGCGCCTTGATCGCCCCGGCCGAAAAGCCGTTGGCCTTCATGCCTTCGGAGAAGCCCTCGAACTCCTTCTCCAGCACCTCGCGCTTCTTCTTGCCCATCGCCTTGCGCAGGATGTCGGCTCGGGCGAGCGAGTAGCTGGCCACCTTCTGCGCGATCCGCATGATCTGCTCTTGGTAGACGATCAGGCCGTAGGTCTCCGCGAGGATCTCGCGCAGCGGCTCCTCGAGTTCGGGGTGGATGGGCTTGATCGCCTGCCGGCCGTTCTTGCGGTCGGCGTAGTCGTTGTGGGCGTTCATGCCCATGGGTCCGGGCCGGTAGAGGGCGATGACGGCGACGACGTCCTCGAACCCGGTCGGTTGCATGCGGCGCAGCAGGTCGCGCATCGGGCCGCCGTCGAGCTGGAAGACGCCCAGGGTCTCGCCGCGGCCCAGCAGCTCGTAGGTGGCCTTGTCGTCGAGCGGAACGGACTCGAGGTCGAGGTCGATTCCCCTGTTGGCCTTGATGTTCTCGATCGCATCGCCGATGATCGTCAGGTTGCGCAGGCCCAGGAAGTCCATCTTCAGCAGGCCGATGGCCTCGCACGACGGGTAGTCCCAGCCGGTGATGATGGCGCCGTCCTGCGGCCGCTTCCACAACGGGATGGCGTCGGTGAGCGGCTCGCTGCTCATGATCACCGCGCAGGCGTGCACACCGGCGTTGCGGATCAGCCCCTCCAGGCCGCGCGCGGTCTGGTAGATGGTGCGGACGTCGGGGTCGGTCTCGATCAGGCCGCGGACTTCGGCGGCCTCCTTGTAGCGCTCATGGCTGGGGTCGGTGATGCCCGACAGCGAGATGTCCTTGGCCATGATCGGCGGCGGCAACGCCTTGGTGATCCGGTCGGCGATCGCGAACCCGGGCTGGCCGTAGTGGATGCGCGCCGAATCCTTCAGCGCGGCTTTGGTTTTGATGGTGCCGAAGGTGATGACCTGGGCGACTCGGTCGTGGCCCCACTTGTCGGCGGCGTAGCGCACCATCTCGCCGCGGCGGCGGTCGTCGAAGTCGATGTCGATGTCGGGCATCGACGTGCGCTCGGGGTTGAGGAACCGCTCGAACAGCAGCCCGTGCGGAATGGGGTCGATGTCGGTGATGCCCAGCGCGTAGGCAACCAGCGATCCGGCGGCCGACCCTCGGCCGGGACCGACCCGGATGCCCACCGACCGCGCGTGGTTGATCAGGTCCGCGACGATCAGGAAATACGACGGGAAGCCCTTGCCGCAGATCACGTCGATCTCGTATTCGGCCCGCGCCGCGTAACCGTCCGGCGCGCCGGCCGGGAACCGCCGGCGCAGCCCGGCGTCCACCTCGTGCCGGAGCCAGGAGGCCTGGTCGTGCCCGTCGGGCACCGGGAAGACCGGCATCCGGTCCCGCGGCTCCCACACGTCGGCGTAGGACTGCACCCGCTCGGCGATCAGCAGGGTGGAGTCGCAGGCGCCGGACACCGTGTCGTCCCAGATCTGGCGCATCTCGGCGGCCGACTTGAGGTAGTAGCCGTCGCCGTCGAACTTGAACCGGTTGGGGTCCGACAGCGTCTTGCCGGTCTGCACGCACAGCAGCGCCTCGTGGTTGTGCGCGGCGTCGCGGGTGACGTAGTGGCAGTCATTGGTGGCCAGCGGCGGGATGCCGAGCTTGCGGCCGATGTCGAGCAGCCCCTCCCGCACGCGCCGCTCGATGGACAGGCCGTGGTCCATGAGCTCCAGGAAGTAGTTGTCGGCGCCGAAGATCTCCCGCCACCTGGCGGCCGACTCCAGCGCCTCGCGGTCGTGCCCGAGCCGAAGGCGCGTCTGCACCTCACCCGACGGGCACCCGGTGGTGGCGATGATGCCCTCGGCGTGCTCGGCGACCAGCTCGGCGTCCATGCGCGACCACTTGCCCAGCTGGCCCTCGAAGGAGGCCAGCGAGGACAGCTTGAACAGGTTGCGCAGCCCGGTGGCGTTCTCGGCCACCATCGTCAGGTGCGTGTAGGAGCCGCTGCCCGACACGTCGTCGGATTTCTGACCCGGGTCACCCCACGTGATCCGGCGGGTGTCGAAGCGCGAGCCGGGCGCGATGTAGGCCTCGACGCCGATGATCGGCTTGATCCCGGCCTTGGTCGCCGCGTTGTAGAACTCGCTGGCACCGAACATGTTTCCGTGGTCGGTCATCCCGATCGCGGGCATTCCCAGCCGCTCGGCCTCGGCCAGCATCGGCGTGATCTTCGCGGCACCGTCCAGCATCGAGTACTCGGTGTGGTTGTGCAGGTGTACGAAGGACCCCGAAAGTGAACCGCTCATAGGGACGCCAGTCTATGACTGCCGACCGACGCGTTCCGGGCATGTCGCGGAGTGTGTCTCCGACGCGTCCCCGCGTTCTATGGTGGGCGGTATGACCCAGACCGTCGACCGGTCCGCGGCACCGTCACCCTGGTCGCCCCGCGAGTCGGAGTTGCTGGCGGTGACGCTGCGGCTGCTGCAGGAAAACGGGTACGAGCGGCTGACGGTCGACGCCGTGGCCGGCGCCGCCCACGCCAGCAAGGCGACGGTGTATCGACGCTGGCCGTCGAAGGCCGAGCTGGTCCTGGCCGCGTTCATCGAGGGGATCCGCCAGGTTGCCGTCGCGCCGGAAACCGGCACGCTGCGGGGTGACCTGCTGCAGATCGGGGACAAGATCTGTCAGCACGGCCGCCAGCACGCCGGCACCATCCGGGCGGTGCTCGTCGAGACGTCACGCCACCCGGCCCTGCGGGAGGCGCTGCAACATCAGTTCCTCGATCAACGCAAGGCCCTCATCGAGGGAGTGCTGCGCCAGGCCGTCGACCGCGGTGAGATCGACTCCGCCGCCATCACCGACGAGCTCTGGGACCTCCTGCCCGGCTACCTCATCTTCCGGTCCATCATGCCCACCCGGCCGCCCACCCGCGACACCGTCCAGGCCCTCGTCGACGACGTGATCCTGCCCGGCCTCACCCGGTCCGTCGGCTGACGGGCCGCGCGCTCAGCCGTAACGCTCGACGAACAGCTTCAGCGACTTCTGCACGTCCCCCTTGACGGCCCGCGCGGCCGCCGCCCCGACCGGGCCGAACAACGGGCGACCGCCGAGTTCGAGCCGCAGGCCGAGCGCCGACCCGTCCTCGGCCGTCCGCACCGTCAGCGTGACGGCGTATTTCGCCCCGCCCTTGCCCGATCCGGACAGGGCGACCTGATGCGGCGGGTCCCAGGTGGTGATGGTCCACGTCACCCGGTTGCGAAATCCCTTGGCCCGCGCGACCCCCACCACCTGGACGCCTTCGGTCAGCTCGTCGGGCAGCTCGCTGCGCCAGGCCTCGTGCAGGACCAGCCAGTCGCCCAGATCCGACAGGTCCGACACGCGGTCCCACATGTCCTGCGGCGTCATCGGGACATCGGCGCTCACGTCAACGGCAGCCACGGCCCGAGCCTAACGCCGGCATGGTGGCCGCCGGCGCGCGTCCGCGCGCTGTCGCCCTCCAGACATAAATCACTGCGACGTTCTCCGGCGTGTCGTCGCAACCGGTGCTGTGTCGCGGCACCGTTGTGGTCGGGGTCAGCGTCCCGGCCCGCCGCGGAGCCGCTGCCCGATCCGAAGGGCGGGCAGCAGCAGGGTGCGTGGCGCGTACCGGCCGCTGGCGCTGACCGCCTTGGGCACCACGCCCGGCACCACGCTGCGCCTGCCGGCGAGCATGCCGCCGATCGCCGCCTCGGCAACGTCGCGCGGCGACACCTGCGCGGCCGGGATGCTGAACCGCTCGGCATTGGCGATCTCGGCCCACTCGGTGGGCACCGGGCCGGGACACAACGCCGTCACCGACACCCCGGTGCCGTGCAGCTCCTCGTGGACGGCTTCGGAGAAGGTCTGCACGAAGGCCTTGGTCGCCGAGTACACCGCCATGTACGGGATCGGCTGGAAACCCGCGATCGAGGCGATGTTCATCACCGCTCCGGCGCCGCGCTCGACCATGCCGGGCAGGGCGGCGTGAGTGAGTTCCATCAACGCCAGCGCGTTGAGCGTGACCTGCTCGCTCTCGCGCTCGAGCGGCAGCTCGTGGAAGAGCCCGCTGGTGCCGAAACCGGCGCTGTTGCACAGGCCGGCGATCGGCTCCCCGCGCAGCCGGTCCGCGAGCTTCCCGCGGGCCTTGGCGTCGCTGAGGTCGAGCGGGAAGACCTCCACCGCGACCGAGTTCTCCTTGCCCACCTCGTTGGCGAGTTCGTCGAGACGGTCACGACGGCGCGCCACCAGCAGCAGCGGGAAGCCCCGGCGGCTGAGTCCGCGCGCCAGTTCGGCACCGATGCCGGACGAGGCGCCGGTGATGACGACGGTGGTCTGGTGGTCGGGCTTGGGCAGGCTCATGGCATCACCAGTGAATTCCGCGGGTCGCTCGCACGAACGCCTCGCTCCGTTTGTCCAATTGTGTTGTGCCGGTTGTGGATTCGCCACCCTTGGCGGCGTCCGAATCCTCGAACATGGTAAACGCGCGGTTGCGCACCCGGTCCATCACGGCCGGGTTCACCGCGTCGGCCACCGCGGCGAGCTGCCCGAACGGCGAGCTGGCCCGCCGCGGCCGGTGCACGATCGCGTCGGCGATCACGCCGGCCGCCTGGTCGGGCGTCAGCGCCGGGAAGTGGTCGTACATGGTGGTGGGGCTGATCATCGGAGTGCGCACCAGCGCCATGTGCACGGTGGTGAACCGCACGTTGTCACTGATCGTCTCGGCCTGCAGCGCGTCGCACAGGCTGTCCAGCGCGGCCTTGCTGGCGATGTAGGCGCCGAAACGGGGGGCGCGGGTCTGCACGCCGACCGACGAGACGTTGATGATGTGCCCGTACCCGCGTTCGCGCATCCCCGGCACGAACTTCAGGATCAGCTGGACTGCGCCGAGGTAGTTCAGCTGCATGGTCCGCTGGTAGTCGTGGATCCGGTCGTAGGACAGCTCGAGCGACCGCCGGATCGAGCGCCCCGCATTGTTGATCAGGATGTCGACGCCGCCGAGGTCCTCGAGCACCCGGTCGGCCATCTCGGCGATGGCGTCGGTGTCGGTGAGGTCGCACGGGTAGACGTGGGCGGTGCCGCCGTCGCCGCGGATCTCGTCGGCGACCTTCTCGAGGTTCTCCCGGGTCCGGGCGACGAGCACCACCGCCCCCCCGGCTTCGGCGATCTTCTTGGCGGCCGCCTCCCCGATGCCCGACGATCCCCCGGTGATCAGGACGGTTCGGCCCTTGACGGCGTCGCCGAGCGTGCGGCCCTGCACGACGTCGAGCAGGTTCCGCAAATAG
This sequence comes from Mycobacterium bohemicum DSM 44277, assembly GCF_001053185.1. Classification (GTDB taxonomy): domain Bacteria; phylum Actinomycetota; class Actinomycetes; order Mycobacteriales; family Mycobacteriaceae; genus Mycobacterium; species Mycobacterium bohemicum. Next base: position 1,350,700 of record NZ_CSTD01000001.1, read on the forward strand.
AACGGCCGATACCGGCCGGTCGAGTTCGGCGTGTTGATGATGTGGGAGACCGCCGCGAGCGGCTTCTCGACGAACGTGCTGGACACCGCCGCCAGGGGTTTCTCCACGAAATTCGTCAAGTCACCAAGGTTCATCGCGTTTCGCTCCTCAAGTCGGCCCCCCGTAGCGTGAGTGATGTGACGTCGGTCATACAGCCAACCTAGGACATCTGTACCCCGCTGGATGCAAATTGCCGTCAGGTGACGGCGCATAGCGTCTCACACGGCGGCCGACCCGCCCCGCGCCACTCGGCAATCCCGTTGTTATGCAGTGCAATCCGTATGAGATTGCGGACTAACCGACGGGCCACGACGAAAACCTCGCCGACCACCCGGCCGCTGCCGGCCGCCGAGATCGCCTCCGGCGACGCCGAGACACTCTGATCGCGGCCGCCCGCTCCGGTCGGGCGCACAATGCAAGCCATGGTTCGCACATTCGAGGATCTGGTGGCGGAAGCCGACGCCGTACCCGTCGACGGCTGGGATTTCTCCTGGCTGGACGGCCGGGCCACCGAGGAACGACCCTCGTGGGGCTACCAGCGGTTGATGAGCGAGCGGTTGGCGACGGTTTCGGCCGCCTGCGACCTCGATACCGGCGGCGGGGAGGTGCTCTCGGGCGCGCCGCGATTCCCGCCCGCGATGGCGGCCACGGAATCGTGGCCGCCCAACGCCGCGCTGGCCACCAAGCTCCTGCATCCGCGCGGCGTCGTGGTGGTCGCCACGACCGGGGACGAGCCGCGGCTGCCGTTCGCGGGCGAGGCGTTCGACCTGGTGACCAGCCGCCATCCCATCGACGTGCGGTGGGCCGAGATCGCGCGTGTGCTGCGGCCGGGCGGCACCTATCTCGCGCAGCAGATCGGGCCCGCGACGATGGCGGAACTGGTCGAGCACTTCATCGGGCCGCAGCCGCAGAAATGGGCGGAACTGCACCCCGACACCCAGCGGGCGCAGGCCGAGGCCGCCGGCATGGAGGTCCTCGACATGCGCATGGAGCGGATGCGGGCGGAGTTCCTCGACATCGGCGCCGTGATCTATTTCCTGCGCAAGGTGGTGTGGACGGTGCCGGACTTCACCGTGCAGCGCTACCGCGAGCGGCTGCGCGAACTGCACGATCGCATCCGGGCCGACGGGTCGTTCGTCGCGCATTCCACCCGCGTGCTCGTCGTGGCCCGCAAGCCCGGCTGATCAGCCCTCGGCGCGCAGGACGTCCAGCGCGTGCCGCAGGTCGTCCGGGTACGGGCTGACGAACTCCACCCGCCTGCCGTCGGCCGGGTGGTCGAACGCCAACGAACGCGCGTGCAGCCATTGTCGTTGCAGCCCAAGCTTTTTCGCGAGCTTCGGGTCGGCCCCGTACACCAGGTCGCCGCAGCACGGGTGGTGCAGCGCGGCGAAATGCACCCGGATCTGGTGGGTGCGGCCGGTTTCCAGGTGCACGTCGAGCAGGCTGGCGGCGATGAAGGCCTCCAGCGTGTCGTAGTGGGTGAGGCTGTGCCGCCCGTCGGTGGTGACCGCGAACTTCCACTCGCCGCCGCGGTGGCGTCCGATCGGCGCGTCGATGGTCCCGCTGGACGGGTCCGGGTGCCCCTGCACCAGGGCGTGGTAGCGCTTGTCGACCTTGCGGTACTTGAACGCCCGCTTGAGCAGCGTGTAGGCGCGCTCGGACAGCGCCACCACCATGACACCGGAGGTGCCGACGTCGAGGCGGTGCACGATGCCTTGGCGCTCGGGCACGCCGGAGGTGGTGATCCGGTAACCGGCGGCGGCCAGGCCGCCGAGCACCGTCGGCCCGGTCCAGCCCACCGACGCGTGCGCGGCCACCGCCGCCGGCTTGTCGACGACGACGATGTCGTCGTCGGAGTACAGGATCGTCATGCCCTCGATGTCGACGGGCGTATTCTCCAGCGGCGCCGGCGCCTCCGGCAGGCGCACCTGCAACCAGGCGCCCGGCGACAACCGGTCGGACTTCCCCGCCTGGATTCCGTCGAGCTCGACACCGCCCTCCTCGGCGATCGCCGCGGCCGCGCTGCGGGACAGCCCCAGCAGGCGCGCCAGGCCGGCGTCGACACGCATGCCCGCCAGTCCCTCCGGAACCGGCATCGAGCGTTCGGTCATCGGCGCTCGTCGGGCCTGCGCCGACCCATCGTGTCGAAGTCGTAGCCGAACATCGACAGTGTCACGAGCAGGATCGCGCCGCCGACCACCGACGGATCGGCGACGTTGAACACCGGCCACCACCCGACCGACAGGAAGTCCACGACGTGGCCGCGCAGCGGGCCGGGCGACCGGAAGAAACGGTCGACCAGGTTGCCCATGGCGCCACCGAGGATCATCCCCAGGCCCACGGCCCACCAGGGCGACACCAGCCGGCGGCCCATCCAGAAGATGCCGACCACCACTCCGGTCGCGATCAGCGTCAGCGCCCAGGTGTAACCGGTGGCCATGGAGAACGCGGCGCCGGAATTGCGCACCAAAGTCCAGGTCACGGTGTCACCGATGATGGAGACCGGCTGGCCGGGCGGTAGCAACTTGACGGCGAGGACCTTGGTGACGACGTCGAGGGTCAACACGACCGCAGCCACCGACAGCAGCAGCCGAAGCCGCCTCGGCGGGCGCTCGGCCGTCGGTTGCGCGGTGTCTGCCGCGTCCCCAGCCGTCTCGGCTGAGGTGACCGGCTCGGTCGATCGTTCCTCAGACACTCACTCATCATCCCCTAACGCGGACAAGGGCTTGCCGATGTTCGCCAGCGGCGTGCGGGATCATTCCACTATGGCCCGCCTGACCGTAATCGCCACCGGAGGGACGATATCGACCACATCCGGCGCCGACGGGGTGCGCCGGCCCAGCCGTAGCGGGGTGGAACTGACCCGATCCGTCGGCGAGGGCCTCGGCGTGGACCTCGACGTGGACGTCGTCGACCTGCTGGCCGTGGACAGCTCCGAACTCACCCTCCCCGACTGGGACCGCATCGGGGCCGCGGTGCGGACCGCGGTCGACGGCGGCGCCGACGGGGTCGTCGTCACCCACGGCACCGACACCCTCGAGGAGACCGCGCTGTGGCTCGAGCTCACCTACGCCGCCGACGCGCCCGTCGTGCTGACGGGCGCCATGCGCAGCGCCGACGCTCCCGACGCCGACGGCCCGGCCAACCTGCGCGACGCGCTGGCGGTGGCGGCCAGCCCGTCCGCCCGGGGCCTCGGGGTGCTGGTGTGTTTCGCCCGCCGCGTGCTGCAGCCGCTGGGCATGACCAAGGTGGCCACCGCAGACCTCAGCGGCTTCACCGGCGAGCTGCTCGGCACGGTGAACGGCGGTGTCACGCTGAACCGGGCCAAGACCCGGCCGTACGCCGGAGAGCTGTGTGCCGCCGCGGCGCCGCGGGTCGACGTCGTCGCGACGTACCTGGGCGGTGACGGGGTGGCCCTCGACGCGTGCGCGACCGCCGGTGCGCGGGCGGTGGTGCTCGAAGCGCTGGGGTCGGGCAACGCGGGTGCCGCGGTGGTCGACGCCGTGCGCCGCCTCTGCCGCGACGGCGTGGTGGTCGCGGTCTCGACCCGGGTTCCCGGCGGCCGGGTTTCGGCCGCCTACGGCCCCGGGCACGACATGGCCGCCGCCGGCGCGCTGGTGGTGCCGAGCCTGCGGCCGCCCCAGGCCCGGGTGCTGCTGATGGCCGCGCTGGCCGCGGGGCTACCGGTGGCCGGGATCCTCAGCCGCTGGGGCTGACGCCGCGTTGGCCTGCAGCAGGCCAATGTAATCCGGCCAGTCCAGGGAGTCGACCGGGTTCGCGCCGGCCAGCTCGGCGGTATCGGCGGGAAACGTGCGGGCCTGCCCCGGCCCCGTACCGCGGGTCTCGAACCGCACGGTGACCACCCCGTGGCCCGCGCCCTGCACCCACCCGTGACCCAGGTGGTGGTGCGCGACATCGTCCCCCACCCGCCACCGGCTGTCGCCGGATGCGGGGGCGAACATGGCCTCGGCCGCGGTTTCGACCGAATGATCGGCGTCGGGGTCCGGCAGCATCAGGTCCGGGAACAGCGACTCCTGGCGGACGTCGCTGAGACCCGAAAAGCCCACGCCGAGAAGGCGAATGGGACCGATGTCGCGCGGGTCGAGCAGCAGGCGGCGGGCCATCGCGGTGAGGGCGCCGGGCTCGGTGGTCGCGTAGGGCAACGTCGCCGAGCGGGTCAGCGTGCTCATGTCGGATTTCTTCAGCTTGACCGTGACGGTGCGCGCGCCGCGCCCGTCGCGCAGCAGGCGTTGGTGGGCGTGTTCGGCGATGGGGCCGATCGCCTCGTGCAGCTGCTCGAGGCTGGTCATGTCCACGGCGAAGGTCGACTCGGCGCTGATCTGCTTGGCCTCGGCGCGCTCGGCGACGGGCCGGTCGTCGATGCCGCGCGCCAGCCGGTGCAGGGCCGGCCCGACGGTGGCCCCGAGGATGTTGGCGGCCTCGGCGTCGGTCAGCGCCGCCAGCTGCCCGATCGTCTCGATGCCGAGCCGGTTCAGCTTCTCCTCGGCGACCGGGCCGATGCCCCACAGCCGCCGCACCGGCAACCCGCCCAGCAGCGCCGCCTCCTCGGCGCGGCGGACGACGCGAATGCCGTCGGGCTTGGCCAGGCCGGACGCGATCTTGGCGACCTGTTTGCCCGAGCCCGCGCCGACTGACGCGGTCAGCCCCGTCTCCTCTTTGACCCGGCGGCGCAGGCCCTCACAGAACTCCTCGACCTCGCGCGCCGACGCCCCGGCGAGCACCGGCGGTTCGGCGAATCCCTCGTCGAAGGACAGCTGCTCGACGACGGGCACCACGGCGCGCACGGTCTCGAAGACGCGCCGGCTGGCCACCCCGTAGACGACCCCGCGCGGCGGCAGAACCACGGCGGTGACGCCGATCATCCGCCGCGCCTGGTGCATCGGCATCGCCGAGCGGGCACCGAACACCCGCGCCTCGTAGCTGGCGCCGGCCACCACACCTCGGCCACCCAGGCCGCCGACCAGCACCGGCCGCCCCCGCAGGGTCGGTCGGGTGAGTTGCTCGACGGACGCGAAGAACGCGTCCATGTCCAGGTGCAGCACCCAGCGGGACTCCACAACCGGAAATGCTATTGGTCTAGCGTCGGGGGGTATGGCGATGAACCTTTGTCACAGGTGGTGCTGCAGCTCCGACCGCTGGGCCGAGGCGGTCGAACGTCATCACCTGCCCTGGGTGCTCGACGGCGTGGACCTCGGCGACAACACCCTGGAGATCGGGCCCGGGTACGGCGCGTTCCTGCGGGTGCTGGTCGACAAGACCGCGCGGCTGACCGCCGTCGAGATCGACCCCGCGATGGCCGAGCGCCTGCGGGACCGCTATGGCGACCGGGCGCTCATCGTCACCGGCGACGGCACCGCCACCGGGCTGCCCGCCGGCGAGTTCAGCTCGGTGGTGTCGTTCACGATGCTGCACCACGTCCCGACCGCGGAACTCCAGGACCGGCTGTTCGCCGAGGCGTTCCGCGTCCTTCGGCCCGGCGGGGTCTTCGCCGGCAGCGACACCGTGACGTCGCTGAAGTTCCGTCTGCTGCACTTCCGCGACACCTGCAACACGGTCTCGCCGGACTCCCTGCCGGATCGCCTGCGGCAAGCGGGATTTGCAGGCGTGGAGGTGGAAGTCCGCGATGGCAGGCAGCGGTGGCGCGCGGTCAAGGCGTCGTGATGGGCACCGAGCCCGCGCCCGCGGAGCGACTGGCGCGCCTGCGCCGGCAGTGGAACGAGCGGTTGGAGCCCGGTGAGCAGTCCACGGTCCTGGCCTGGGCGTCGTTCACCCTGACCTTCGCGGGGCTGCGCGGGCTGACGCACTGGATCCGCGCCGGACACGGACCCTCCGGCGGGGGTGTATCCCTGGGCGGCAAGCACTTTCACCACTACAACATCGGCATCGGGATGCTGGCGACGGTGGCGGGGGTGGGTCTGCGCGGTACCGAGCGGCAACGGCGGCACCCCGCGGCGGCGGTCGCCTATGGTGCGGCGAACGCGATGATCGTCGACGAACTGGCCCTGCTGCTGGACCTCAAGGACGTCTACTGGGCACGGGACGGTCGCGAAAGCGTCGACGTCGCGGTGGGGCTCATCGCGACCGGGGCAACGGTCGTGGCCGGGATGCCGTTCTGGGCACACGCCCACCGCGCCCTGCGGTCGCATCGCTGAACGAAGCGAGGCCGCAGCCCGTGGGTCAGCGGTCGACCGCTTTCATCAGGCCTTGGCGATGCTCACCCGCACGTCGTCGCCGATCTCCGCCGCATCGGCGGGCTCGCCGAATTCGAACCTGGTCGCGAGGATTTCACGGGCGATCAGGTCGCGGTGGGTGTGCGCCCACTGGGCCCGCTCCTCGGGCACGGCCATCACCACGTGGATGCGGTCGGAGACCTCCAGACCGGTCGACTTGCGTAGCTCCTGCAGTTCGCGGATGCGGTCCTTGGCCCACCCCTCGGCCTCCAGCTCCGGCGTGACGGTGCCGTCCAGCACCACCAGACCGGCGCCGTCGGCCAGCGCGGCCGTGTATTCCGGGTCGGCGGCGACGAGCCGGGAGCTGTACTCGTCGGGCTGCAGGACCGCGGGGCCCGCGGTCAGGGTGCCGTCGGGGTTGACGACGCCCTCGCCGGCCTTGACCGCCTTGATGGCGGCCTGCACGTCCTTGCCGAGCCGCGGACCGGCCACGCGGGCGTTGACGGTGAGCTCGAACCGGCCGTAGGCGTCGATCGCGTCGGTCAGCTCGACGCTCTTGACGTTGAGCTCATCGGCGATCAGATCGACGAACGGTTCCAGCATGCGTGGATTGCTCACCGCCACGGTCAGTTTCGGCAGCGGCAGGCGCACTCGCAGTTTCTTGGCCTTGCGCAGCGACGACGCTGCCGAGCACACCTCGCGAACCTGATCCATCGCCGCGACCAGCTCGGGGTCCGCGGGCACGACGCTCTCCTCCGGCCAGTCGGTCAGGTGCACCGAGCGCCCGGCCGTGAGCCCGCGCCAGATGATCTCGGTGACCGAGGGCAGCAGCGGAGCGGCGAGCCGCGCGGTCACCTCCAACACGGTGTGCAGGGTGTCGATCGCGTCGGCATCCTCTTCCCAGAACCGCGAGCGGGACCGCCGCACATACCAATTCGTCAGGGCCTCGGTGAACTGGCGCAGGTGCTCGCAGGCCCGGGAGATGTCGCAGGCCTCCATCTCGGCGGTCAGGTCGTCGCGCAGCACGGCGAGCTTGGCCAGGATGTAGCGATCCAGCACGTGCGCCGAATCGGTGCGCCAGGTGCCGACTTTCGGCGCGTAGAGCGCGAGGAAGCTGTAGGCGTTCCACAGCGGCAGCTGGACCTGCCGAACGCCCTCGCGGATGCCCTGCTCGGTCACGATGAGGTTGCCGCCGCGCAGGATCGGCGACGCCATCAGGAACCAGCGCATGGCATCGGAACCGTCGCGGTCGAACACCTCCGACACGTCGGGGTAGTTGCGCAGCGACTTGCTCATCTTCTGCCCGTCGGAGCCCAGCACGATCCCGTGTGCCACACAGGTTTTGAAGGCGGGGCGATCGAACAGCGCGGTCGCCAGCACGTGCAGGGTGTAGAACCAGCCGCGGGTCTGGCCGATGTACTCGACGATGAAGTCGCCCGGGTAGTGCGCATCCTCCCCTCCGGGCCCGCCCGCGAACCACTCCGCGTTCTCGAACGGATAGTGCACCTGGGCATATGGCATCGAACCGGAGTCGAACCACACGTCGAGCACGTCGGGGATGCGGCGCATCGTGGCGCGCCCGGTCGGGTCATCGGGGTTGGGCCGGGTGAGCTCGTCGATGTAGGGCCGGTGCAGGTTGGTCGGCCGCACCCCGAAGTCGCGCTCCAGCTCGTCGAGGCTGCCGTAGACGTCGATGCGCGGGTAGGCCGGATCGTCGGACTTCCATACCGGAATCGGCGTGCCCCAGTAGCGGTTTCGGGATATCGACCAGTCGCGGGCGCCCTGCAGCCACTTGCCGAACTGGCCGTCTTTGACGTGTTCGGGATACCAGGTGATCTGCTGGTTGAGTTCGACCATGCGGTCGCGGAATTCGGTGACCCGCACAAACCACGATGACACCGCCCGGTAGATCAGCGGGTTGCGGCACCGCCAGCAGTGCGGGTACGGGTGGTCGTAGGTCTCTTGACGCAGCAACACCGCGCCGTTGGCCGCTGCCGGGCCGGTGCCGTTCTTCAGGTCGCGGATGATGTGCGGGTTGGCGTCGAACACGCGCTGGCCCTGGTAATCCGGGACGGTCGCGTCGAACCGGCCCTTGGCGTCGACGGGTGTGACCGGGACGATGCCGACCTTGTCGGTCGTCGCCATGTCGTCCTCGCCGTAGGCCGGCGCCATGTGCACGATCCCGGTGCCGTCGTCGGTGGTCACGAAGTCGCCCGGCAACACCTGAAATGCGTTGGCGGTATCCATGAAATACGGGAACGGCGGCAGGTATCGGATGCCCAGCAGGTCCGCCCCGCGATGGGTGGCCAGGATCTCGGGGTTCTCACCCAATTCGCGCGCGTAGCCGGGCACGCGGGCCTCGGCAATCAGAAACCGGTGCTCACCGGCCCGTACCTGCACATAGGTCACGTCCGGGTTGACCGCGACGGCGAGGTTCGACGGCAGGGTCCACGGCGTTGTCGTCCACACCAGCAGGTAGGCCCCGTCGAGGTCGCCGCCGGTGACCTTGAAGCCCACCGTCAGCGCCGGGTCCTGGCGGCTCTGGTAGACGTCGTCGTCCATCCGCAATTCGTGGTTGGACAGGGGGGTTTCGTCGCGCCAGCAGTAGGGCAGCACCCGGTAGCCCTCGTACGCCAGACCCTTCTCCCACAGTTGGCTGAACGCCCAGATCACCGACTCCATGTACGGCAGATCCAGGGTCTTGTAGTCGTTGTCGAAATCGACCCAGCGCGCCTGGCGGGTCACATACGCCTGCCATTCGTCGGTATAGCGCAGCACCGAGGCGCGACAGGCGTCGTTGAACGCGGCGATCCCCATGTCGTCGATCTGGGATTTGTCCGTGATGCCCAGTTGCCGTTCGACTTCCAGTTCCGCGGGCAGACCGTGGGTGTCCCAGCCGAAACGGCGCTCCACCTGGTAACCGCGCATGGTCCGGTACCGCGGGACGATGTCCTTGACGTAGCCGGTGAGCAGGTGCCCGTAGTGCGGCAGCCCGTTGGCGAACGGCGGTCCGTCATAGAAGACGTATTCTTCGGCGCCGTCGCGGCGCGCCACGCTGGCCCGGAACGTGTCGTCGCGGGCCCAGTAGTCGAGCACCTCGAGCTCGAGGCTCGGGAAGTTCGGCGCGCCGCCGGCCAGCTTCGGGTAACCGGTGATCGAGTCGGTCACGGTGTGCGTCGTCTCCTAGCGGCCAAAATGTCCCCAACTGCCCGAAATGCCATTGCCAGGGACGACGACGCGCTGGCTGCGCGAGCGCCGCGGTACCACCCCGCTTGCCGCGCTCACGCGTGGCCGCTCGATTGCGGCTGTGACGGGCCTACCCGTTCGGTTCTACTGGGCCGTTGCGGCCGTTCTTCCGAAAGCTCCCCGGTGATGGCCGGATCGACGCCGATGGGTCGATTCTACGGAATGCCGCAAATCCGGCGTCACCCGCTCGGGGCCCAGGACAGGCCGCTCCAAGGGGCCACCTGGCCTCAGGTCACGCCTGTGGCCGGGTAGCCCCTTGGAGCAGCGCTCGCTCGCCGTTCATCGACCGAACGGTTTCAGGCCTGCACTTCGAGCACGCCGACCCGCCACAGCGCCGCGTACACGTGGCGCAGCGGGACGCTCAGCAGGCGGGTGGCGCCCTCCACCAGCGGGTCACCGGCGAAAATGGGCTGCTTGATGGCCGGGCGGCCGGCCTTCTCGGGTGCCTGAACCCGGTCGGTGTCGCGGACCACCCTCAGCGGGCGGACGGGCGCGACGGGTGTTACGTCGTCGTAGAAAGCTGCGGTCATGATCGCCTCCTGGGCGGGTTTCGAACGAGGACTATCAGCAACTGACGTGTCCCGTCCCGGGGAGGTTCCGATCCTCCGGAACGCTTCGCCGCCGGGCGACGAGGCGTTTCGACGATTCTTGCCGTTTGGACGACTTACAGTGCGTCGCGCCGGGGAACGGATCGGGACGAAACGTAGTTCGGACTTCGATCCGGACTATCGCTGGAACTCACGTGTCCCTCACCTCCTCACGGCCACGACGCATGCGGTGTGCACGCGTCTACGCGCAGCGGAGAAGCAGAAACCCGACGAATGCCGGACATCCGCACCCCTCTCGTCAGAGCTTTGACACCACACGACGTGTCCGCTGTTCCGGAAGCCACCTGGGCTCAACCCTTAAGCCGGGAGGAGCTGTCCTGACCCGGGGCGTCTTTCGACGTTCGGGGTCAGTGGCCTGTATTCGTGTGGACGCCTCACCTAACGAGGTGCTACCGGACCGATCATGCAGGACGCACCTGGGACGGTCAAATTCCCGGGCCGGTGTTTGGCAATCTTTACGAATTCGTTCAGGAAATCAGTCGGCGACTCTGGGGCGCAGCCCGTCGAGGACCAAGGCGACCACGAAGTCGGCAACCTGGGCGGCGGTGACGTCGTCGTCGGTGTCCAGCCGCCGATGCGCCAGCTGACCCACCAGCGCGGCCAGCGTGTACCCCACCATCCGGGGCGGGGCGGCCACCACCTCGCCGCGCTCTTGGGCTGCGACGACGAAGGTTTCGATGTCGTCGACGAACCGCTCGTAGATGCCGCCCAGGTGCCTTTCGAATCGCTCGCCCAGCGCAGACGGGTCGCGCAGCAGCAGCTTGACGGTGGCCTTGTCGGCCTCGAAGAACTCCAGCGTCGCCCGCACCGCTGCGCGCAGCAGGCCGCGAAGCGCCCGGTGGGGTCCGGCCCCGTCCGGCCCCGACACCGCGGCGCCGATGTGGCTTCGCAGGGCGGCCTCCTCGACCGCCATCAACGCGTCGAAGAGCTCGTCCTTGGACTCGAAGTACCAATAGACCGAGCCATAGGACAGGCCGGCCTGCTTGGCGATGTCGGCGATCGTCGTGTCGTGAAAACCCTTGCGCGCAAACACTCTTTTCGCCGCGGCCATGATCTGGTCGCGCCGCTGCGTCTTGTCCTGCGCACTGACCGCGCGGCGTCTGCGCGTGCCGGTGCTCACCTCTCGACCAGGCCGTCGAGCTTCGCGATCGTGTCGATGAACTCCTCGACCATGTCGAGGACCACGGCGCGCGTGGGACGCACCCGGTTGAGCGAGCCGACGACCTGCCCGACGAAGTAGGTGGCCAGCTCGCGCGCCTTGCCTCCCTGCTGCGCGGCGGCCTGGTTGATCCGCACCTGCGGCTCGCCGACCAGAGCGCTCTGCAGCGGCATACCCAGGGGATCGGGGCTGTCCGGCCGCTCCCATTCGTCGGTCCAGGCGGTGCGCAGCATCCGGGCCGGCTTACCGGTCATCGATCGCGACCGTACGGTGTCCGACGAGCTGGCGGCCAGGAACTTTTCCTTTACCGCGGGCACCGTTTCGGCTTCTTCGGTGGTCAGCCACACCGACCCGCACCACACGCCCTCGGCGCCCAGGGCCAGGGCGGCGGCGATCTGGCGACCGCGGGCGATCCCACCGGCGGCCAGCACCGGGACCGGCGCGACGGCGTCGACCACCTCGGGGACCAGCACCATGGTCGCCACATCGCCGGTGTGGCCGCCGGCCTCGGTGCCCTGCGCGACGATCAGGTCGACGCCGGCGGCCGCATGGCGCTGCGCGTGGCGCGTGCTGCCGGCCAGGGCGGCCACCAGTACGCCGTGGTCGTGCGCGCGATCGACAAGGTCGGCCGGTGGCGGGCCCAGGGCGCTCGCTATCAACCGAATGTCGTGCGCGAAGGCCACTTCCAGCAATGGTTCGTAGCCCTTGGGCGAGATGTTGAGCCCGCCCGACGACCCGCGCGGCGGCTCCGCGGGCGCGGTGATGCCATAGCGGGCCAGCAGGTCCTCGACGAACGCGCGGTGCTCCTCGGGCAGCAGCTCGCGGGCCTGCTTGTTGTCGATCCCGCCCTGCTCGGCGCCGACGTACTTGGGCGGCAACAGCAGGTCGACCCCGAACGGCTTGCCGCCGGTCTGCTCCTCGATCCAGGTCAGTTCACTCTCCAGCCGCTTCGGGCTGTGCGCGACGGCGCCCAGGACTCCGAATCCACCCGCGTTGGTCACCGCCGCGACCACGTCGCGGCAGTGGCTGAACGCGCAGATGGGGAACTCGACACCAAGCATCTCGGCGATACGGGTACGCATTGCGACGACGCTAGGAGTTACTGATTGATAAGTCAATCAACTGGACGGCTACAAGGTGGGCGGAGCCTCCGGCGCGCTACCGTCCGGCGGCCAGCTCGACACCCCTTCCTCCAGGGGGACCTCGAGGCTCCGCAGCATCGAGGCGACCATCCGCCACGCGCCGATGGCTGCGACCAGTTCAACCAGAACCGTTGCGTCGCCGCGCAATTCGCGTTCGCAGGCGACCCAGCTCGCCCGGCTGATCGCGCCGTCACGCACCACGTCGTCGGTGGCCGCCAGGACGGCGCGCTCGGCGGGCCCGAACCCCTCGTGCGACTGCCAGTCCCGCACGCCGAGCAGATCGTCGGGCGTTACGCCCAGCCCCGATGCCACCCGCCAGTGCTGGGTCCACTCGTACTCGCTGGCGGTCAGCCACCCGATCCGCATGATCACCAGTTCCCGCAGCCTCGGGTCCAGCGCGCCGTGCCAGAGCATGGTGGCGAGCAGATCGTTGATGGCCCGCGCGAGCGCCGGATGGTGCAAGAGGACCTGGAAGATGCTGAGTTCGGCCATGTAGTCGGGAACCGCGGCCTCGTCGGCGGCAGCCTTGGCCTCGTCGACCGGCAGGAGCGGTATGCGGGGCGTGGACTTCGGCCGGGACATCGCGAACACTCCGTCTGCTGGCGGGACACCTGCGCGTGCACCGGTAATGGTAGCCAGCGACGCTTCGGCGGCGTTCGATCCCAGACGTCCCAGTTCGACGCGGTCGCCACCCTGGCCGGCGCGGTTCCCCGCCCGCTCCGCGGTGCCGGCGCCGCGCACCCATGAGCCTCCGGGGCCGATCGGGCGGGGTCGGCAGATCCCGATCGTAAGAAATTATTCGTTTTCACACGCGGTCAGGTAATGGCCTCTAACATAGGCGCGATCGGGCATCGACGATGCAACGATTTGGCGCGGGTAATTGGACATAGCCTGGCCTTTACGGGCTTAGGGTTATTTGTTGCGCCTTTGTTGCGCCAAGCTTCCCGACGTTCGCGAGCAACGGTGTGCTGCGGCGGCGGGGGCTCCTGTTACATGCGTCACCGCGGCGCGTGCCGACGGCCGCTGGATGGGGTCCCTCTTTACCGGCACCCCGGTGACGAAAAGCTCCGCGGGATTCGAAAGTCGCGGACACCTTTGGCGCACAACACCTCCGGCTGTGGCCATAACGGCAGCGTAACGGGCCAATCACGGTCCGAACTCTCTTGATTGACGGATCGGCAACACCCGCAGGGTGGGCACCCGAGTGTGACCTCGATCACGCAGGGGGCGCCTTTGGGCCGTGTTAATTTTTTGTACGAACGCCCGATTTTTCCACGGACGCCGAGCTAAGCCGCTACGCTCCAGATCGCGTCAGCTTCTTACAGTTCGTTCGACATGGGGGTCGGTGGGTTTTTCGCGCGGGGTGACGCACTTCGCAGTTCGCACAGAAAAACTCAGCGATATTTCTCGAAGCCCTGATAAGAGCGTGCAGCAGTGATAGGAACTTGGGGATAGGCAAGGAGAGGTGAAGGAACGTGGATAGGGCAGGCAAGACTCCGGTTGCTGTCATCGGGATGGCATGCCGGCTGCCGGGGGGCATCAACTCCCCTGACCTCTTTTGGGAAGCGTTGCTGCGGGGGGACGACTTTGTCAAGGAGATCCCCGGCGACCGCTGGGACGTCGACTACTACTACGACCCCGAGCCTGGCGTGCCCGGGCGGTCCGTGTGCAAGTGGGGCTCGTTCCTGAACGACGTCGGCGACTTCGATCCAGAGTTCTTCGGTATCACCGAAAAAGAAGCCACCGCGATGGACCCCCAGCACCGGCTGCTGATGGAAACCGCCTGGGAGGCCATGGAACACGCCGGTCTCACCAAGGACACCATCGCCAAGCAGACCGGCGTCTTCGTCGGATTGAATTACGGCGACTACCAATTCGTGCACATTGCCACCGACGCCTTCGACGGGCCCTACGGCAACCCCGGCACGATCTCCTGCATGGCGTCCGGACGGATCGCCTACGCGCTCGGGCTGCACGGCCCCGCCTCCACCGTCGACACCGCCTGCTCTTCGGGCCTGTACGCCATCCACCAGGCCTGCCTCAGCCTCAACGACGGCGAGAGCGAGCTCGCGTTCGCCGGCGGCGTGAACGTGATGATGGAGCCGCGCAGGTCGGCGTCCGCGTCGGCGGGCGGCATGCTGTCGGGCACGGGGCACTGCCACGCGTTCGACATCAAGGCCGACGGCTTCGTCTCCGGCGAGGGTTGCGTGGTGCTGCTGCTCAAGCGCCTGCCGGACGCGCAGCGCGACGGCGACCGGATCCTGGGTGTGATCCGTGCCACGGCCGCCAACCAGGACGGCCACACCATGAACATCGCGATGCCCTCGGGCGAGGCGCAGGCGGCGGTCTACCGTGCGGCGCTGGCCGAGGCCGGCGTCGACGCCGCGACGGTCGGCATGGTCGAGGCGCACGGCACGGGAACCCCGGTCGGTGACCCGATCGAATTCTCAAGCCTCGCCGAGGTATACGGCATCGGTAACCCGTGCGTGCTCGGGGCTTCGAAGACGAACTTCGGACACCTCCAGGCGGCCGCGGGTGCGCTGGGGATGATGAAAGCGGTGCTGTCGGTCCAGCACGGTGTCGTGCCCAAGAACCTGCACTTCGAGGCCCTGCCCGAGGAAATGGCCCGCATCGAGAGCGGGCTCTTCGTTCCGGAGGAGACCACGCGTTGGCCGCTGGCCGGCGGACAGCCCCGCCGCGCGGCCGTGTCGGCCTACGGCATCTCCGGAACCAACGTGCACGCCATCGTGGAGCAGGCCCCAGAACCCCTGTCCCGCAACGGCGCCGCCATCCTGTCCAGCCACGGCGACACCATGCTGTTCCCGCTGTCGTCGTCGTCGGCCGAAGGCCTGCAGGCGACCGCCGAGCGGCTTGCCGACTGGGTCGAGGCCCGGGGATCGAAGCTGGCTGCGCCGGACCTGGCCTACACGCTGGCGCGCCGGCGCGGACACCGCTCAGTGCGGACGGCCGTACTGGCCGGCAACAACGCCGAACTGATAGCGGCGCTGCGGGAGGTCGCCAACGGCGACGCCATCTACTCCGAAGTCGTCGGTCAGGAGGAACGGGGCCCGGTCTGGGTGTTCTCCGGCCAGGGATCGCAGTGGGCCGGTATGGGCGCGGACCTGCTGGCCAACGAGCCGGCGTTCGCGGCGACCATCGCCGAGTTGGAGCCGCTGATCGCAAGCGAATCCGGTTTCTCGGTGACCGAGGCGCTGACCGCTCCCGAGAAGGTGAGCGGCATCGACCGGGTGCAGCCGACCATCTTCGCCATGCAGGTGGCGCTCGCCGCCACGATGAAGTCCTACGGCGTCGAGCCCGGCGCCGTGATCGGCCACTCGATGGGCGAGTCCGCGGCCGCGGTGGTCGCGGGGGCGCTTTCGCTCGAAGACGGGGTGCGTGTCATCTGCCGGCGCTCGAAGCTGATGACCAAGATCTCCGGGTCCGGGGCGATGGCCTCGGTGGAACTGCCTGCCCAGCAGGTGCTTTCGGAGCTGATGGCGCGCGGCGTCGATGACGCGGTGGTGGCGGTGGTGGCCTCCCCGCAGTCCACCGTGATCGGCGGCGCCACCGAGACGGTCCGCGAGCTGGTCGCGGCGTGGGAGCAGCGCGAGATCATGGCCCGGGAGGTGGCCGTCGACGTGGCGTCGCACTCGCCCCAGGTCGACCCGATCCTCGACGAGCTGTATGACGTCCTTGCCGAGATCGAGCCGCTGACCCCGGAGATCCCGTACTACTCGGCCACCTCCTTCGACCCGCGCGAAGAGCCGTACTGCGACGCCAACTACTGGGTCGACAACCTGCGCCACACGGTTCGCTTCTCGGCGGCCGTGCAGGCGGCCCTGGAGGACGGGTACCGGGTGTTCGGCGAGCTGGCACCCCACCCGCTGCTGACCCACGCCGTCGACCAGACGGCCCGGAGCCTGGACATGACGGTGGCTGCGCTGGCCGCCATGCGGCGCGAGCAGCCGCTGCCCAACGGGATGCGCGGCCTGCTCGGCGACCTGTTCTCCACCGGTGCCACGGTCGACTTCTCCGTGCTCTACCCGCACGGGCACCTTGTCGACGCTCCTCTGCCGGCGTGGACGCACCGGACCTTGCTGCTGAGCCGCGAGGGCCACAGCTCGGGCGCGCTGCGCTCCAGCGTTGCCGTGCACCCGCTGATGGGTCAGCACGTGCGCCTGCCCGAGGAGCCCGAACGCCACGTGTGGCAGGCCGATATCGGCACCGCGACGCTGCCCTGGCTGGGCGACCACCAGGTGCACGGCACCGCGACGCTGCCGGGAGCGGCCTACTGCGAGATGGCGCTGGCCGCGGCCCGCACCGTCTTCGGTGACGCCTCCACCGTCCGCGACGTCCGGTTCGAGCAGATGCTCCTGCTGGACGACGAGACCCAGATCAGCCTCACCGCCACCGCCGAGGTGCCCGGCACCCTCACGTTCGTCGTGGAGACCAATGAGGACGGCGTCCAGGCACGCCGCGCGTCGGCGGTGCTCGAGGGCGTGGAGGGCTCGGAGGGCTCGGAGGGCGTGGAGGACGCGGAAACCGAAGCGGTCCCGGCCGCTCTCGACATCGAGGCCCTGCTGGCCGCGCACCCGAGCCGGATCGAAGGCTCCGACCTGCGCGACGCCATGGACATGTGCGGGATTCAGTACGGCCCGGCCTTCACGGGCCTGGGCGCGGCGCACACCGCCGAGGAAACCGGCACGTCGGTGCTCGCCGAAATCGGCCTGCCCAGCGTGATCCGCACGCAGCAGACCAACTACGGCGTGCACCCCGCGCTGCTGGACGCGTGCTTCCAGTCGGTGGCCGCCCACCCGAGCGTCGCGAACGCGAGCCTGGGCGGGCTGCTCCTGCCACTGGGCGTCCGCGAGCTGCGGACCTACGGCCCGGTCCACGGCGCCCGCTACTGCTACTCGCGGGTGACCGCGGCGAGCGGCGGCTCCGTCGAGGCCGACCTCGACGTCCTGGACAAGCACGGCGCGGTGCTGCTGGCCGTGCGCGGGCTGCAGATGGGCACCGGCATCTCACCCAGTGGTGAGCGGGCCCGCGTCATGAACGAGCGGCTGCTCACGGTCGAATGGCAGCAGCGGCAACTGCCCGAGGTGGCGACCACCGAGGCCGGTTCGTGGCTGCTGGTCAGCACGTCGGACGCCGCGGACCTGGTCGCGGCGGCCTACACCGACGCGCTCAAGCTGCATGACGCCGACTGCGTGACACTGTCCTGGCCGCAGCACGCCGAGCACTCGGTCATCGCCACGCGGCTGCACGACCAGATCGCGCGCGGCGGATTCACCGGGGTGGTGATCCTCACCTCCGCGAAGAACGGCACTCCCGACGAGGAGTCGCCGAGCCGGGGCGGCGACTATGTGCGGCACCTGGTGCGCATCGCGCGCGAGCTGCCCGAGATCCAGGGCGAGGCGCCCCGCCTCTACGTCGTCACCCGGAGCGCGCAGACGGTGCTGCCCGAGGACGTTCCCAACCTCGAGCAGGGCGGCCTGCGCGGCCTGCTGCGGGTGATCGGTGCGGAGCACCCGCACCTGCACACCACGCACATCGACGTCGACGAGCAGACCGGCCCCGAGCAGGTGGTTCGCCAGCTGCTGCTGGCCGGCACGGACGAGGACGAGACGGCCTGGCGCAACGACGAGTGGTACACCGCGCGCCTGTGCCCCTCTCCCCTGCGGCCCGAGGAGCGGTTGACCACCGTCGCGGCCCACGAGAGCGACGGAATCCGTATGCAGATCCGCACGCCGGGTGACCTGCAGACGATGGAGTTCGCGGCGTTCGACCGGGTTCCGCCGGGACCCGGGCAGATCGAGGTCGCGGTGACGGCGTCGAGCATCAACTTCGCCGACGTCCTCAACGCGTTCGGCCGCTACCAGAGCCTCGACGGGATCCTGCCGAAGCTGGGGACCGACTTCGCCGGCGTGGTGTCGGCCGTCGGGCCCGACGTCACCAACCACAAGGTCGGCGACCACGTCGGCGGCATGTCACCGGCGGGCTGCTGGGCGACGTTCGTCACCTGCGACGCGCGCCTGGCCACCAAGCTGCCGGAGGGGCTGACCGACGCCCAGGCCGCCGCGGTGACCACCGCGCACGCCACCGCCTGGTACGGGCTGAATGACCTGGCCCGCATCAAGGCCGGCGACAAGGTGCTGATCCACTCCGGAACCGGGGGCGTCGGCCAGGCCGCGATCGCCATCGCTCGCGCTGCGGGTGCCGAGATCTTCGCCACCGCGGGCAGCGAGAAGCGCCGACAGATGTTGCGCGACATGGGCATTACACATGTGTACGACTCGCGCAGCGTTGACTTCGCCGACCAGATCCGCCACGACACCGACGGCTACGGCGTCGACATCGTGCTCAACTCGGTGACCGGGGCCGCGCAACTGGCCGGGCTCAAGCTGCTGGCGCTCGGTGGCCGGTTCGTCGAGATCGGCAAGCGGGACATCTACGGGGACACCAAGCTTGGCCTCTTCCCGTTCCGTCGCAACCTCGCGTTCTGGGGTGTCGACCTGGGCCTGATGTCGGTCAGCCACCCCCAGGAGGTCAGCGAAATCCTCGGCACGGTCTACCGGCTGACCGCTGAGGGCAAGCTGCCGATGCCGGAGAGCACGCACTACCCGCTGGCCGAGGCGGCCACGGCGATCCGGGTGATGAGCGCGGCCGAGCACACCGGCAAGCTCATCCTCGACATCCCGCAGGCCGGCCGCAGCAGCGTGGTGTTGCCGCCCGAGCAGGCACCGGTGTTCCGCCGCGACGGCTCGTACATCATCACCGGCGGTCTCGGCGGTCTGGGCCTGTTCCTGGCCGAGAAGATGGCCGCGGCCGGCGCCGGCCGGATCGTGCTCAGCTCCCGTTCCCAGCCGACGCTGAAGGCTTTGGAGACAATCGAACTCGTCCGTTCGATCGGCTCCGACGTGGTGGTTGAGTGCGGCGACATCGCCCACGGCGACACCGCGGAGCGACTGGTCGCGACGGCGACCGCGACGGGGCTGCCGCTGCGCGGTGTGCTGCACGCCGCCGCGGTGGTCGAGGACGCGACGCTGACCAACATCACCGACGAGTTGGTCGACCGCGACTGGGCACCCAAGGTGTACGGCGCGTGGAACCTGCACCAGGCCACCGCATCTGCGGATCTGGACTGGTTCTGCTCCTTCTCCTCGGCGGCCGCCCTGCTGGGCTCGCCGGGGCAGGGGGCCTACGCCGCGGCCAACAGCTGGCTGGACGCCTTCACCTACTGGCGCCGCGCGCAGGGCCTGCCGGCCACCTCGATCGCCTGGGGCGCCTGGGGTGAGATCGGCCGCGGCGCAGGCTTTGCCGAGGGCAGCGGCGCGGCGATCACTCCCGACGAGGGGGCCTACGCCTTCGAGTCGCTGCTGCGCCACGACCGCGCGTACACGGGCTACACCCCGCTGATCGGGACCCCGTGGATCGCGTCCTTCGCGGAACGCAGCAAGTTCCTGGAGATGTTCAAGTCCGCGGGAGAAAAGCGTTCGGGGTCAAGCAAGTTGCGCGCCGAACTGGCCGAACTGCCCCTCGACGAATGGCCCAGCCGGCTGCGGCGGCTGCTCGCCGAGCAGATCGGACTGATTCTTCGACGGAATATCGATCCAGATCATCCATTATCGGAGTACGGACTCGACTCTCTAGGTAACCTGGAACTGCGGACGCACATCGAATCGCAAACAGGGGTGCGCATCACCTCCGCCGACATCACGACTGTTCGGGGGCTGGCCGATCACCTCTTCGACAAGCTGGCGCCCAAAGAGGGCGCGCCGGCGTAACGACGAGGGCGAAGAGGGCGAAATGACCTGTACGGCAGGGGTTGGAACAGAGGAGGGAAACGTGTTCATCGGAGGAGGCTCTGAGCACGACAGCCTGCGAGTTGGGAACTCTTACGACTGGGACCCGGGATCGGGCACCGTCGTGACGTGGCAACCGACCCCCGGATGTGTCGCCAAGGCGCGGCAGGCGCCGGTCAGCCCCGTCCCGCCCAGCTCCATGCAGGCCGGCCACCTCCGCGGTTTCGTCGAGTTCCGCGAGAAGGGTCTCGACTACTCCCGGGCCGTCATGGGCTCCTGGGATGTCCCGGGTAAGTGCGACGTCCGGGCGATGACGTACGTGATCAACGCTCACCTTCGCCGTCACGCGACCTACCACAGCTGGTTCGAGTACAAGGATGAGAACAACATCATCCGGCACACGATGAAGAACCCGCGCGACATCCAGTTCGTCGCAAAGCCGTACGGCGAGATGACCCAGCAGGAATGGCACGACCACGTCTCTGCGACGCCAGATCCGTTGCAGTGGGACTGCTTCCGCTTCGGCATCATCCAATACGAGGACCGCTTCGCGCTGTACGCGGTCGTCGACCACCTGCACTGCGACCCGGTCCTGATCGCCGGCCTCTACGTCGAGATCGTGATGAACTACACCGCGATCCTCGAGGGCAAGGCGCCCGTGGCGCTGCCGCCGGCCGCCAGCTACGACGACTTCTGCTTGCGCGAGCACGAAACGGTGTCGTCCATGACGCTGGATTCACCGGAGGTGCGCACGTGGGTGGAGTTCGCCGAGGCCAACGGCGGGACGCTGCCGGACTTCCCGTTGCCGCTCGGTGACCAGTCCATCCCGTGCGGCGGCGACGTCCATGTGGAGCAGTTGCTCGGCCCCGACCAGACGGCACAGTTCGAAGCCCTGTGCCAGCGGGCCGGCGCCCGGTTCAGCGGTGGGCTGTTCGCCTGCGCCGCACTGGCCAACTACGAATTGTGCGGCGCGGAAACCTATTACGGGCTGACCCCCACCGACAAGCGCAAGAGCCCGGCGGACTTCATGACGGTCGGCTGGTTCACCGGCGTCGTGCCCTTCACGGTTCCCGTCGACCCGAATTCGTTCGAGGAGACCGCCCGCGCCGCGCAGGCATCCTTCGACGCCAACATGCACTGCGCGAACGTGCCCTACGACCGCGTGCTCGAGCTGGCCCCGTGGCTGAAGCAGCACGGCCCGCAGTTCACCATGATGAGCTACATGGACGCGGGGCTTCCTCCCCTGTCGGCCATCGTCGCGACCGCGATCGACGGCGTGAACGCCACCGCCTTCACCGACGGCCGCAGCCCGGCGTACATGTACTCGACGGTTTTCCGTCTGTTCGACGAGGTTTCGATCATGGTGTCCTACCCGAACAACCCGATCGCGCGGGAGTCGGTGATGCGCTTCACCGCACAGATGAAGTCGGTGTTCGCGCGGGTGGTCGCGGGCAGCATGGCGGGGGTTCCGGTTCGCGTAGCGCGGTGAACTTCGCCGGACTGACGTATCGAACGCACGGAAAGTGACCAGCTGAATGCCGGCCATGAAAGCTGTCCTGGCGGTCCACGGCACCCGCGGCGACGTCGAGCCCTGCGCCGCGGTTGCCGCGGAGCTGCAGCGGCGGGGGCACGACGTCCGAATGGCCGTGCCGCCCAACCTGATCGGGTTCGTTGAGTCGGCCGGGCTGAGGGCGGTTGCCTACGGCCCGGATTCGCACGCGCAGCTGGACGAGGAGATCTTCCGAAGCTTCTGGCGCATCCAGAATCCGCTCGCCATCCTGCGCCCGGGCGCCGAATTCCTCACCCGTGGCTGGGCGGAGATGAGCACCACCCTGGTGTCGCTGGCCGAGGGCGCCGACCTGCTCGTGTCGGGCCAGACCTATCAGGGCGTCGTCGCCAATGTGTCGGAGCACCTGAACATTCCGATGGCCGCGCTGCACTACTTCCCGCAGCGGGTGCACGGCCATCTCGTTCCGTTCGTGCCGCCGCCGGTGAACCGCACGGCGATGAGGCTGCTCTACGGGTTCTATTGGTGGATGACCAAGGACGCCGAGGAAGCCCAGCGCCGCGCGTTGGGCCTGCCGCCGACCCGGGTCTCGTCCGCGAAACGCATCGAACGCGGATCGCTGGAGATCCAGGGATACGACGACATCTACTTCCCCGGCCTGAAAGAGGAATGGGGCGGGCGGCGCCCGTTTGTCGGCGCGTTGACGCTGGAGTTGCCCACCTCCACCGACGACGAGGTCGCCGCGTGGGTCGCCGACGGGCCCGCGCCGATCTATTTCGGCTTCGGCAGCATGCGGGTCGAATCTCCCGCCGACACGGTCGCGCTGATCAGCGAGGTCTGCGCCGAATTGGGCACGCGGGCCCTGATCTGCGGCGGGGTCACCGATGTCAACGGCGTGCCGCAGCCCGACAACGTCAAGGTGGTCAGCGAGGTCAACCACGCGGCGATATTTCCCCACTGCCGCGCCGTCGTCCACCACGGCGGCCCGGGGACGCTCGCGGCCGGCATGAAGGCCGGCGTCCCGACGCTGGTGCTCTGGATCAGCGCCGAACAGCCGGTGTGGGCGGCTCAGGTGATCAAGCTCAAGATCGGCAAGGCCCGGCGCTTCGCGGGAACCACCAAGAAGACGCTGGTCAAGGACTTGCGCGCCATCCTTGCGCCCGACTACGTCAATCGCGCGCGCGAGATGGCCACGCGCATGACCCCGTCGGCCGTCAGCGTCGGCAAGGCCGCCGACCTGCTCGAGAATGAAGTCTTTCGGGGCTCCCAGCCGGCATCGGCAGGAGGCACCGAAAAAGCCCGCTGAGCGGTCGATTTCGGCCGACGGCGGCAGGAGCAAACCAGGGGAAACGTCACGCTAGGGTCACGATTGAATTCGAATTGTGATTCACGGGCGTGGCCGGAGACCGAATTGTAGGGTTGATCAGGTGTCAAGCCGTGCTGGTTCGAGCGAGGCGGCCAAGCCGGGGGGGATCTACGACCGTCTCGGCGATGTGGTCGTGCGGTGGCCGCTGCTCGTCATCGCCGCATGGATCGCGCTGGCCGGCGCCCTGTTCCTGCTCTTTCCGCCGCTCCCGGTGCAGGCCGGCAAGCACCCACCCAAGCCCTTCCCCGACGACGCGCCGACCGCGGTCGTCAGCAAGGAGATGGACAAGGCCTGGAGCGCCCCGCCGGACGGGGCCAAGGTCGAAAAGCAGGGCGACAAGGCAGCCCCACCGGCGGCGGCGACATCCATGCTCCTGGTGGTCCTGTCCGACGAGAAGGGCCTCACGCACGCCGAGGAGAACGCCTACCGAAAGCTGATCGACAAGCTGAGCTCCCAGGAGAAGCTGCCGGTCACCAACGCCCTGGACGACAACGAGATGCGGAACATCCTTGTCGCCAAGGACGGCAAGGCGCTCATGGTGCCGATCAACGTCCCCGGTGATGTGGGCGATCCGACCACCATCGCGACGTACCGGCACATCGGCGCGGTGGTCAAGCAGGTCCTGGCGGGGAGCGGGCTGAAGGTCAGCTTCAGCGGTCCGCTGGCGGCGGCCGCCGACCTGACCGAGATCGGCCAGGAGGACTTCCACGTCATCGAGGTGGCCACGGTGCTCAGCGTGCTGATCATCCTGCTGGTCATCTATCGCAACGTGATCACCATGTTCATCCCGTTGGCCGCCATCGGGATCTCCATCGCGACCGCGCAGGGCGTGCTGTCCGGGGCGGCCGAGTTGGGCCTCGCCACCAACATGGAGGTCATGATCTTCATGACCGCGGTCATGATGGGGGCGGGAACGGACTACGCGGTCTTTTTGATCAGCCGCTACCACGACTACCTGCGGCACGGCGACGAATCCGACGTCGCGGTCAAGAAGGCGCTGATGTCGATCGGCAAGGTGATCGCGGCGTCGGCCGCCACCGTGTCGGTCACCTTCCTGGCGATGATCTTCACCAAGTTGGAGGTGTTCTCGGCCGTCGGCCCGGCCATTTCGATCTCGATCGTGGTGGCACTGCTGGCCGCGGTGACGTTCCTGCCCGCCACGCTCGTGCTGGCCGGCAGGCGCGGCTGGATCAACCCCCGGCGCGAACTGACCACGCGGATGTGGCGGCGTACGGGCATCCGCATCGTGCGCCGGCCGCGCATCCACCTGGCCGCCAGCCTGATCGTGCTCATCAGCCTGGCCGCCTGCGTCAGCGTCGTCCGCTTCAACTACGACGACATCAAGTCGTTGCCGGAGGACGTCGACAGCGCCGCCGGGTACAACACGATGAACCGTCACTTCCCGATGAACGCGCTGACGCCCACGATCCTCTTCATCCAGTCGTCCCACGACCTGCGGACGCCGGCCGCCCTGGCCGACCTGGAGCAGGTGGCCGCGCGGGTGAGCCAGCAGCCCAACATCACGCTGGTCCGGGGTCTGACTCGACCCAACGGGGATCCGCTGGAGCAGATGAAGCTGTCCTGGCAGGCCGGCGAGGTCGGCGGCAAGCTCGACGAGGCCTCGGGCCTGATCCAGACCCATGGAAGCGACATGGACAGGCTCGTCGACGGCTCGAACCAGTTGGCCGACGCCCTGGCCCAGCTTCGGGACCAGGTGAACCAGGCCGTCGGAAATCTCAGCGGAGTGGTCGGGGCGCTGACGACCATGGAGCAATTGCTGGGCGGCGACAAGACGATCGCCGCCCTCGACCAGGGCGCCCAGTTCACGGGCCAGATGAAGACGCTGGGCCAGAACCTCAACACGTCGACGGCCAACGCCCAGAATATCGCCGCGTGGGGCGGCCCGATGCTCGCTGCGCTCGACAACAGCCCCCAATGCGACGCCGACCCGGGGTGCGTGAGCTCGCGGGCCAGCCTGGCGGCGATCGTGACGGCGAACAACGACGGAACGCTCAACTCGCTGAAGATCATGGCCCGCAATCTGCAGGCGGCCCAGCAGGCACAGACCATCGCCCAGACGCTGGACAAGGTCCAGCAGACGCTGTCGCAGGCCTCCGGCGCCATGAAGACGATCAAGAACCTCCAATCCACCATGGCCTCCGCGCAACAGGGCTCCAACGCCCTGGCCGAGGGCAGCCGGGCGATCGCCGGCGGCGTCAAGGAACTCGTCGATCAGACGAAGAGGCTCGGCAGCGGGCTCAATGAGGCGTCGTCGTTCCTGTTGAACATGAAGCGCGACGCCGACAAGCCGACAATGTCGGGCTTCAACCTCCCACCGGAGATCACCACCAGGGACGAGTACAAGAAGGGCGCGCAGCTCTTCATCGCGCCGAACGGGCACGCGGCCCGCTACTTCATCCAGAGCGCGTTGAGCCCCTTCGGCACCCCGGCGATGGACCAGGTCAGCTCGATCGAGAAGGCGGCGCGCTCGGCCCTGCCCAACACCGAACTCTCGGACGCCAAGGTGTCGGTGGTCGGGGTCCCCACCGGGCTGCGCGACACCCGCGACTACTACAACAGCGACATCGGGTTCATCATCGTCGCGACCATCCTGATCGTGTTCTTGATCCTGGTGGTGCTGCTGCGCGCGATCATCGCGCCGCTGTACCTGATCGCCTCGGTGCTGCTGTCCTATCTGTCGGCGGTGGGCATCGGGGTCCTCTTCTTCCAGATGATCCTGGGTAAGGATCTGCACTGGAGCCTGCCCGGGCTGTCCTTCATCCTGCTGGTCGCGGTGGGCGCCGATTACAACATGCTGCTCATTTCCCGCATTCGCGACGAGTCGCCGCATGGCGTGCGTTTCGGCGTCATCCGCACGGTCGGCACGACCGGTGGCGTCATCACGTCGGCCGGCCTGATCTTCGCCGCGTCGATGTTCGGCCTGCTGTTCGCCAGCATCACCACGATGGCCGAGGCCGGCTTCATCATCGGTATCGGAATTTTGATCGACACCTTCCTGGTGCGCACCATCACGGTGCCGGCCCTGGCCTCGATGATCGGCCAGAAGAACTGGTGGCCTTCGAGTCTCGGCAAGAGCCCGGCCCAGTTGCACGCGTCTTTCCAGGCCAAGCAGCGCCAGCTCGAGCAGCTCTCCGGCCAGCTGGTCAAGATGAAGGTCATCCCCGGCATCAAGACCCACCCGTTGCCGGCGCCGCCAACCAATGGTCACGCCGGAAGCAATGGTCACGCGAACGGCGAGCACACGGCCAAACCCTCGGTGGACCTCAACCGGGACCACGCCCTGCCGCTGTTCGACCTCAGCGGGCTGTCGCATCTGCTGGATCTCAAAGAGGCCGAGGCGCCTTCACCGACTCGCACCAACGGCAACGGCCGGGCGAGGCCCAAGCCGGGCCGTTATCTGGGGCACTCGCTCCCGCTGTTCGGGCAGGACATCCTGTCGCATCGGCCGCTGCTGGTGAGTACCGGCGTCAATGGCGGACACCGCAACGGTAAGGCCAACGGACACGCCAACGGCGGGCCGTCGAACGACGACGACGTGAGCCAGCCGCTACCGGTTTTCGGACCCGCCGCCGGCCGCCCGGTCACCAACGGTGGTGACGACGAGGGCTCGGCCGGCTAACTCGGGGCGAAAGCCGCCCAAAACGCCAAAACGCTAAAAAGCGTTGTCGCTCAGGCGTCTAAGCGGGTGAACTCGTCCTGCCGGTAGAGCTCCACACACTGCGACCGCCTGATCTTGCCGCTCGTCGTGATGGGAATCGAGCCCGGTGACACCAGCACCAGATCCGCGACTTTGAGTCCGTGCGACTTCGAAATGGCAGACGTCACTTCGCGTTTGACGACGCGCAGCCTATCGGCTGCTTCCTCGTCGGACTCGGGGCGCTTCTTGTATTCGATGATGGCGACAAGCTTCTCGATGCCCTTGTCCGGGACCGCGATGGCCGCGCAGCGCCCGGCGGTGACCTCCTGGATGGTCGCCTCGATGTCGTCGGGAGAATGGTTGCGGCCGTAGACGATCAACAGGTCCTTGATGCGGCCGATGATGTAGAGCTCGCCGCCGGAGTAGAAGCCCGAATCCCCCGTCCGCAGCCAGGGACCCTCCGGTGTCCCGTCCGACGGATCGACGATCTTCGCGGCGAAAGACGTTGCGGATTCTTCCGGCTTGTGCCAATAGCCCAGGGCGACGTTCTCGCCGTGCACCCAGATCTCGCCGACGGTGCCGTCCGCGCACTCGCGCCCCGTGTCAGGATCGACGATGCGAACCAACTGCAATTTCGGGGCCCCGTAGCTCACCAGCGGCGTGCCGCTCCCCGTCTCGCAGGGCTCCGCCTGCCCGGCGGGCAGTTTCTCGGCATCGAAGTGGCCGATTTTTGGCGGTTCGCCCACCTCACGGGTCGCGATGTACACCGTCGCCTCGGCCATGCCGTACGCCGGCCGCAACGCCTTGGCCTGGAAGTTGAAGGGGGCGAAGCGATCCGCGAACAGCTTGAGCGTCTTGGGCTGCACCCGTTCGCTGCCGTTGAGGATGGTGTGCACCGCGCCGAGGTCGAGCCCGGCCATCTCCTCGTCGGACGTCTTGCGGACCGTCAGCTCGAAGGCGAAGTTCGGGCCCGCCGAAATCGTCAATCCGTTGTGCGCCAGCAACTGCATCCAACGCGCCGGACGCTGCAGGTAGCCAACGGGACTGAAGAGCACCGTCGGCACGCCCGCGAGGATCGGCATGATGATACCCAGCAGCAGACCCATGTCGTGGTACAGCGGGCACCAGGACACCACCCGCAGGCCGGGTGGGGCAACCCCACCCTCGTTGACGAAGAAGTCGCCCATGACCTGCTCGAAGTTGGCGAAGACGTTCTTGTTCGAGACCATCACGCCGGCGGGCGTGCGTGTGGAGCCGGAAGTGTATTGCAGGTAGACGAATTCGGACTGGTCGCCCGCGGACATCCGGGGCCTGGGTCCGGCGGGTCGCTGGCGCGAATCCAGATCGAGCAGGTCGAGTTCGACGACCGACGGCGCGGGCTGCCGCTCGTCGCGCCGCACCGCGTCGTTCACGCTGTCGATGACGGCCGACGTGGTGAGCACGACCGCGGGCGACGTATCGGCCAGCACCGCGATGGTGCGGTCGTCGTGGGCGCCGCCGTAGGGCACCGACAGCGGCACCGCCACCAGACCGGCCTGCAGGGCGCCCAGGAAGCCGACGATGTAGTCCAGCCCCTGGGGTGCCAGGATGAGCGCCCGGTCACCGGTCGATCCGCTCGACCGGAGTTGCTCACCGAGGCTGAGCACGCGGCGATACAGCTGCGACCATGTCAGGTCGATCGGGACCCCGTCCCAGTCCTGCTCATAGTCGATATAGGTGAACGCCGTGTCATTGGGCTGCAGGCTGGCGCGTTCGCGCAGCACGGCGGGGATGGAAGACTCAACCACGGTCAACAGGGTACCTGTGCGGCGATCCGTTTCGGCCAAGAACCGAGAGGTCATCACGCGAGCAGGGCCGATGAACTACCGTGGAACCGGTGGACAATCGACTCGCGCACATGGACCAGGTGTCCTATCTGGGGCTGCGGGCGCTTGGCTACGGGGCGCTCGTGCAGTTCAGCTGGATCTACAACCGCCCCGTCGACCTCGACGGATTGCGCCGCTTTCACCACAACCTCGGATACGGCTTGCTGGGTCGACGGGTCGAACGGTCCCCGATACCGTTCGCGCGCGACCATTGGGTGGTGTCCAGGGGTCCCCGCGACCTCGATATCGCCGAAACACCGCGTCCGCGCGGCGACGTGAGCGCCTGGACCTACGAGCGGGCGTGCAAGCCGATTGATCCCGAGTACGGGCCGAGCTGGCACCTGGGGGTCCTCCCCCTCGACGACGGCGGCAGCGCGGTCTGCCTGACGGCGTCGCACACGGTGGCCGACGGGCTCGGCTTCCTGCTGGCGATCACCGACGCGGCGAAGGGGCGCACGCGTCATCTCGGGTATCCGCCGCCCGGCGCGCGCACACGCCGGCGGGCGGTGCTCGAGGACGGTCGGCTGACCGTCGCCTCCACGCCGGAACTCGCGCGGGCACTGCGGGCGACGTTGCGGGTCGCGCGCAAGCGGCGCAAGGACGTCACGGCGTCGTTCGCCTCCGGGCTGCCCTCACGACGCGGCGCCGGTGACGATGAGCCCGTCGTGGTGCCGTCGGTGAGCGCATACGTCGACCTGGCCGAATGGGACGCGCGCGCGAAAAGTCTTGGCGGAAATAGTAATACGTTGTTCGCGGGATTTGCGGGCCGGCTGGGCGCGCGGGCGGGGCGCGTCGGCGACGACGGAACGGTCACGCTGTCCTTGCCCATCAGCGACCGGACCGAAAACGACACGCGCGGAAACGCGATGGTGCTGCCCGTCGCCTCCGTGGACCCCACCCAGCTGGCATCCGACCTCAGCGACATGCGCGTCAAGGCCAAGCAGGCGTTCGCCGACCTGTCGGACACCTCCGACGATCTGCTGGCCTCGATGCCGCTGACCGCGTTGACACCGAAGTGGGTGGCCCGAAAGGCGGCCGGAGTCGGCCTGGGCACGGCCCGCCTTCCCGTCGGCTGCTCCAACCTCGGCGCGCAGGACCCGGCGGTCAATCGGCCCGACGGCTCCGACGCCGACTACGCGTCCGGGCGCTTGGTCGAGCCCGGCATCACCCGGCGCACCCTGGAGCGCATGGGTGGCCAGCTGTTCGTGGTCTCGGGACGGCTGCACGGCAAGTTCTGGATCTCGATCAACCGCTGGCTGCCCGGTGCGGACAACTCGCTGCCGGCGCTTCGGTCGCTCCTGCTCGACACGCTGGGCGAATTCGAGCTGACCGCCGAGATTCCCGGCTGAACGGCCCTATTCGGAGCCCGAGGCGAGCGAAACGGGGCGGTGCCACTTGCGATCGTGCGCCATGCCGATCTGGCGCATGATGTCCAGCGCCGCCGGCAGGCCGTGAAGTTTGCGCAATCCCTGCAGCATGGCCAGGTTCGCGCCCACCTCGTACCGCCAGGCGCCGTACCGCACGTTGCCGGTCTTGCGCCCGAAGTGGTTGATGTAGGCCATCTCCGTGGTGTAGACGCCGAACCCGGCCCGGCGGGCGCGGACGGCGAGGTCGAGGTCGGGTCCCCACCCGTAACGCTTGAAGCTGACCAGGTCCATCCCGCCGGTTTCCTGCCAGCACTCCCGCGACACCATGAGCGCCGTCCCCTCGACCGCGGGCACCACCCGATATTGGTGCCGGGGAACGTAATTCGCGGCATCGGGCTTTTGCGGGTCGGTGGCGTAGGGGAAACCGCGATCGAACATCGGTCCGACGATCCCCGCGTCGGCGGGCAGCCGCGGATCGAGGAATCCGCCGACGAAACCCTTCGACAGGCGGGTGTCGTTGTTGAGAGTCATCGCGTGGGAATAGCCCTCGGAGAACGCGATTCGAAAGCCGTGTTCGCTGCCGCCGGTCCAGCCCAGGTTCTCCCCGGGGGTGGTCACCCGCTCGTTGGCGACCTTGGGATAGTCACCTCGGTTGTCGACGATCAGGTACTCCGCGCCCTCGCGCTCCAGATCACCGACGAGGGCGTGGGTGTATTCGTGCTGTCCGAACACCGGCACCGTGATCAGCAACGAGGACATGGGTCAACCGTACCGGCGCCGGCTCAATCCTTGACGAAGCAGTAGACCCGGTAGGAGAACAGCCCCAACTCCACCCCGCGGTATAGCCTGCCGCCCTTGACGCCGGAATTGCTGCGGGCGAAGCGCCGCAGCGGTTTCGGCACGCGGCGGTCGATCAACTCCTGCAGCCGTGGGGTGTTCATCTCCAGCCCGCGCCTGACCTCGTCGTCGATGGACCGCTGCGACACCTGCCGCAGCGGTGCGGCCGCCAGCGTCGCCTCCCACTCCGGGACCAGGTGCAGCGCGCGCAGGTCGGTGTACAGGAAGTGGCCGCCCGGGCGGAGCACACGTGCGACCTCGTCGAGAAAGCGGCTCAGGTGCGGGTAGTGGTGCGACGCTTCGACATTGACGACGGCGTCGAACGACTCGTCGGGGAAGGGCAGATTTTCGGCGTCGCCCTGGACGAAATCCAGCCCGGGCAACTGGTGTCGCTTCTGACAGAAGCGGATGCCCGCCGGATTCAGGTCGAGGCCGGTGTATGACGCCGGGTGCTGGCTGCGCGTCAGGTATGAGGCTCCCCCGCCGTGACCGCAGCTGACCTCGAGCACCTTCTTGCCCTCGAGCGGCACCTGGGTGGCCACGGTGTGGTACAGCTGGATGTAATACCGGTCGGGTTCGTCGGAATCCGCCAACGGCAGGGCCATCGGAGGGTCTTCCTCGTACGCCCAATTGATGAACAGCATCTCGTCGGCGCCCATCAGCCGGGTCCCGATCGGATACCCGTACTTCGCGACGAGCTTCATGACGAGCGCGCTGGATCTCACTTGGATGGCAGAAGGCACCGGGTGAGTATGGCAAAGATGGCCGCGCGACGGGGCGATTCGGCCGCGGGGGGATCGTCGGCCACCGAAGTCCCAGCTAGGCGTGCCCTGGCGCGAGGAACGGGATGCGCCGGCCGCCGCGATCAGCCGAAGCGCTCACCCCGGGCGGCGGCTTCCAGGAGGTCGGCGGCGGCCGCGACGCTGGCGGGGGCCTTCGTCATCCGGGTGGCCACCTGGCGGGCCCGCGTTTGGTACTCCGGGGCGAGTATCCGGCGAAGGTCCTTCACCAGCGACTTGCGGGTGACGCGTGAGAAGCGCCGGGCGGTGCCCACTTTGAGTCGCTTCACCACCGCCGACCAGATCGGCTGGTCGGACGCGACCCAGAGGATCAGGGTGGGCACCCCCGCGCGCATCCCCGCGGCGGTGGTGCCGGCGCCGCCGTGGTGGACGACCGCGCGGCAGGTGGGAAAGATCGCGCTGTGGCTCACCGCGCGCACCACCTTCACGCTCTGCGATGCGGGCAGGTCGGTGAACGCGGTTGCGCCCGAGCAGATCAACGCCCGTTCACCGAGTTCCGCGCAGGCGCCGACGATCATGTCGACCATCTCCGACGGCGACTTGACCGGCATGCTGCCGAAGCCGAAGTAGACCGGCGGGGTGCCCGACGCGATCCACGAGGCCACCTCGTCATCGAAATCCGTTGGCAATTCCGCGGTCAGGGCCCCGACGAAGGGGCGCCGCCCGGCCCATTCCCGCGCCAGGCCGGGAAAACACAGCGCATCGTAGGCCTGCAATTCGAGCGATCCGCGTTCGGCCATCCGGCGCGAGGCCGGGGTCCTGGCCTCGGGCAGCCCGAGTTCGCGCCGCTGGGCGTCCTCCGCGCGCTTGGTCACGCGCCATTGCGCCCAATCGGTAACCCTCATCGTGGATCTCAACAACACCGGCGGCACGATGGAAATCAGATGGCCGTTCGGCCGCATCGGGACGTGATGCCATGCCGCCACCGGGATTCCGTAGTACTCGGCGACGTTGGCCGCGGACTCCTGGTACGACACACCGGTGAACAGCAGATCGGCCCCGGCCGCCAGCGACTTCAAGGTGTCGCTCACGTCGGCCCAGCGCTGCAAGACGTGTTCCAGCGCGTCGCGGATCGGCGCGATCGGGTCGTGAATCCGCCAGGGCGTGACGAAGACGTCGGGAATCTCCCCGGTGGGTGGCCCCAGGGGAACCGCCGCGAGCCCGGTTCCCTCGACGAAACCGACCTGGTCGGGCGGAGCCGCCATCACGACGTCGTGGCCGCGGCGCAGCAGCTCGAGCCCGACCGCGGCGCACGGCTCGACGTCACCGCGCGTCCCGCAGCTCGCGAGGGCAAATTTCATTCCGAAGACCTAACCAGCCGGCGCTCAATCAGTTGTCACCCGGCCGAATGCCGATTGGTTCAGTCGGCGGGAAGTTGGTAGACCAGCATGACGTGCGGCACCCGGTAGAGGACGTCGAACCAGTCGAGCGGCAGCGGCGTCTCGACCACGTTGGTGGAGTTGTCCGCGAGCCAGTCGAGCGCCGTGCGGTAATCGCCGGCCGATTCCAGCCGGTAGGCCACCTTGAACAGCCCGATGTGAATCTTGGTCAGCAGCTTGCCGGTCCGCGTCTCGGGCAGGTCCTCGAACGCGATCACGCTGCGCCGGGCGACGCGGCGGCACTCCTTGATCAGGGCCATCGGGTCGTTGCAGTGATGGAGCACAAAGCTGATGACCACGTGGTCGAACGCGTTGTCCGCAAACGGTATCGACCTGCCGTCGAAGACGCTGAAGTCGATCGGGATGCTCCGGGCGTCGTGCACGTCGATGCCGGTCGCCGTCGCGCCGTGCATGTCGGCGAGGAACTTGCAGAGATGACCCGTCTCGCATCCCACGTCGAGG
The DNA here is from genome assembly GCF_001053185.1 of Mycobacterium bohemicum DSM 44277. Taxonomy (GTDB): domain Bacteria; phylum Actinomycetota; class Actinomycetes; order Mycobacteriales; family Mycobacteriaceae; genus Mycobacterium; species Mycobacterium bohemicum. The sequence continues at coordinate 1,384,131 of NZ_CSTD01000001.1, forward strand.
ACCGTGTCGCCGCGCCCGATGTGGTCGCCCAGCAGCTCGGCCTGGCTTTCCAGTCGCTTGGCGAGAACCCGCGGCGACCACGGAATCAGGGTGGCCTGGGCCCGCCGCCAGCCGCGCCGCCAGCCCGATGCGGCCGTGCGTCGCGGCCGAATGTCATTGGCAGTGCGTTCGGCAGTCACTTCCGTCCCCTCCCGGAACTCATGAGCGTCGCCAGACTAACAGTCGCGATGTCGCAGGTAGGGCGGATTGAGCCAGCGACATTGCGCACTTTCGACGCCGGCCGCAGGGTGATTTTGCCGCGGGGTGGCGCGCCGGGAAGTGGCCATCAACGAATTCGCCGGTACCGCCGCGGGATCGGTCACGGGAAGGTAACGTTCCCGCCATGTGGAGCACCGTGCTCGTGCTTGGTCTGATGACCTCGCTCGACCCGCTGCGCTTCGGGATCACCCTCCTGCTCATCTCTCGACCTCGGGTGATCCCGAACCTTTTCGCGTACTGGGTGGGCGGACTGATGGCGAGCATCCCCGCGTTCGTCGTGCCCCTGGCGGTGCTCCAGTTCGCGCCCTGGCTCACCCAGGCGATGGCCGGCGTTGCCGGCAACCCCGCGGTCAAGCAGGGCCAGTTCGGCGTCGGTGTCGTCATCCTCACGGTGGCCGCTGTGATGTCGGTGAAGTTCTTCACGCGTCGGCGCTCCGTCGTGCCGGTGGCCGCGGTCGCGTCCGCCCCCGCGTTGGCGTTGCAGCCCAACATGCCGGCCTTCTTGACGCGCCTGATGGACCGCGCGCGCAATGAGGCGGAGGGCGGGGCCCCGATCTGGCGGCTGGTCCGCAAGGCCCACGTCGCGTGGGAAGACGGATCGTCCTGGGTGGCCTTCGCCGTCGGCGTCGGAAACGGGCCGCCGCCGGTCGAATACCTGTTCGTGCTCACCGTCATCCTCGCGTCCGGATACGACCTCGGCGGGCAGATGATCGCCGGCCTCATCTTCGTCGGCGGCATGCTCGCCATCGTCGAGGGTGTGCTGCTCAGCTACCTGGCCGCGCCGGCGCGGACGCAGGCCGCCATCCTGAAGGTGCACGACTGGGTGCTGGCGCACCGCCGGCAATTCCTGGTGGGCCTTTGCGTGCTCGCCGGCTCGTCGCTGGTGGCCGCCGGCATGGGCGCCAGCTGAGCAAGGCCCTCTAAAGCCCTCCTGAAGCCCTCTAGGGGCTCTCCAGCGGATGGGTCGTGTAGTCGCGCGGAACCTCGTTGTGCCACCTGTCTTCCCGCCGCAATGTCCGCTCCATCGCCAGGGAAGCGCGCCAGCCGTGCAGCTTCACCAGACCGCGCACCATCGCCAGCCACGCGCCCCACTGGTAGCGCCGCTGCCCGAAATGGACCCTGGCGGTCCGGCCCCCGAAGTGGTTGATGTAGGCCATCTCCGTCGTGTAGACGCCGAATCCGCGTTCCCGCGCGGCCAACGCCAGGTGCAGGTCCAGGCCCCAGCCGTAGCGGCCGAAGGTGGCCAGATCCATTCCCCCGACGGCGTCCCAGCATGCACGGGTCATCATCAGCGCCACGCCCTCGACCGCCGGGACGGTCCGGTACTGCGGCCGCGGTCGGTAAGCCGCCGCTTCGGGCTTGTCGTCCGTCACCTGGCAGGCGAAACCGTCGTCGATCACCGGCCCGACGATCCCGGCATCGGCGGGCAGGCGCGAGTCGAGCATGCCGGCGACGAACCCCTTTGACAGGCGGGTGTCGTTGTTCAGGGTCATCGCGTGGGAGTAGCCCTCCGAGAAGCCCGTCCGCAGGCCGAGTTCGCTGCCCCCCGCCCAGCCCAGATTTTTCCCCGGGGTGAGGACCCGTTCGTTGCCGATCTGGGGATAGTCGCCGCGGTTGTCGACGATCAGGTAGTCGGCGCCCTCCCGTTCCAGGTCCTCGACCAGGGCGTGGGTGTATTCGTGCTGGCCGAAGACCGGGACGGCGATCAGGAGTGACACGAGCCAACCGTACCGGGCAAGCAAATCCGTCGAGGGCGTTTTTGACGGGCGCGGACGCCCCGGGAACGGGGTTCACACTTGCGCGCCGGGAGTTCAGTGAGGTTTGCCATTCGAGGCGCAAAGTAACGCTTGACACTGGCCGGGTGGTACACCGCCGCTTCGAGGAGATTTGCCACGCGCGTCGCCGCCCCATTTCTGTGAATGCGTCACAGCGAGCGTCCGTACATTGGGGGAGCCATGAGCCACATCGAGCAGGTCGGATTCTTCCAAGCGGTCGTCGAAGCGAACGAGGCCTTCGTCGAGGGCGCCAGCGTGCTCGAAATCGGGTCGTACGACGTCAACGGAAGCGTTCGTAGCCTGTTTCCGACGGCAGGACGCTACGTGGGCGTCGACCTCGTCGCCGGACCGGGGGTGGACCTGGTCGAGTTCGCCCACCGGCTCGATCACGACGACGACATTTATGACGTCACCATCTCCAGTGAGTGCTTCGAACACGACCAGCACTGGCCGGAGACGTTCGCCAACATGGTGCGCATGACGCGCCCCGGCGGGTTGGTCGCCTTCAGTTGCGCGTCCCGCGGTCGCCCGGAGCACGGGACGGCCCGGACCGACGGGACCCAGTCACCCGGCACGCATGCGGTCGGGCTGGACTATTACCGGAATCTCCAGACGAGCGACTTCGAGCAGGCGCTGCCGCTGCGGGCAATGTTCTCCGAGTACCGCACGTGGTCCCTGCGAACGCATTTCGACCTGTACTTCGCCGGCGTCAAAGCCGGCGGCGGCGCCGGGATCTGCGCCTCATTACCCGATGACGCCACGGTGCGGCGCCTGAAGTCTCTGATGCCGTTGCCGGACAAGGTGGTTCGCGCGCCGCTGCGGATGCTCTCCCGCGTGGTTCCCGAACCGCGGTACCAGTCGATCATCCGGCCGTACTGGAATCTGTACCTGAGGATGGCCGGCGCCACATCGCCATCGCCGGTGGGCGCGACGCCCTGGGACCCGGTAGTCCTCTAGGCTCCTGCCATGATCCGCTGGCCGGCGCTGTGACCGGACTGGTGAGCCAGGGGGCACGCGAGCTCGCGGCGCGGGCGCTCGGCGCGGATCGCGTCCTGGTCACCGGCGCATCGGGCTGGCTCGGCAGGACCGCCCTCGACCTCCTTGCCCCGCTCGGCCTTCCCACGCTGGCGCTGGCCGGCCGCCCCCGGACCATCCGCGTCGGTGACCGGGAGGTCGAGTGCCGCGGGTGGGATGTCGGCGAGGTCGCCGCTTTTGCGCCCACCGTCGTGCTGGACTGCGCGTTCCTGACCCGCGACCGGGTCGCCGACATGCCGCTGGACGAGTACGTCACGGTCAACCGCGGCCTGACGGACCGCCTGGTGTGCGCGACCCGGCTCCCGGGCGTGCGTCTGGCGCTGACGGTATCCAGCGGGGCGGCGGTCTACCCGCATGACGCCCTCGACGGCCCGATCGAAGACAACCCCTACGGCTACCTCAAGCGTGAGGCCGAGCTACGCCTGGCGCAGGCCGCGGCCGAAACGGGGGCGGTGCCCGTGGTCGCGCGGGCGTGGAGCATCTCCGGTGCCCACGTGCAGCAGCCGCAGGCCTATGCGCTGGGTTCGATGATCCGCGCCGCCGACGCCGGGGCCATCCGGATCATGGCCCGCCGCCCGGTGTTTCGCCGCTACGTGCTCGCCGAGGAGCTGCTGGCCGTGGCGATCGCCGAGGGCTGCGTCGGCCCGGCCACGATCGACAGCGGAGGCGAACTGGTGGAAATGGCGGAGCTGGCCGCGCGGGTCGCGGCGGTGGTGAACCCCGGCGCGGTGATCACCCGCGACGAGGTGGACCCCGCCAACCCCGACCGATATCACTCCGACGGCCGGGATTGGGAACGACGCTGTGCCGACGTGGGGTTCCAGGGCGCAACGCTCGAGCGTCAGATCGAGATCACCGCTCGCGGCGTGCTCGGCCGGGTTTGATGCGCACCGAGGGACCGGCCGGCATGAAAATAATCGATTCGCCTATGCGCGAATCCCCGAGGAACTAACTTACCTGTTGGGGCGTCCGGCATCGAGGGCTTCCCTGGGGGATAACAGCGCGGACTGAATTGAGAGATGTCTCCCCATGTCGACATGTCAAAATACCCCGGGAGGTACCGCGCCGTGCGAGAGCAGCTCGTAGCGATTTCGCGCATGTCTCCCCGAACGCTCCTGCTGGCCACCGTCCTGGCGCTGTCCGCGGCGGCGGCGGGAGTGGGATTCGTCCTCGCGCAGTACTACTCGGTCGACGTGCTGAGTTCGATGGTTTACATTCCGGACGACTGCTGGGTTGATTGGGGCATCAAGGCCGGGCGGCATTGCTTCAGCGACTATGCGTGGCAGATGAGCGCCGCGATGCAGCCGAATCCGTGGAATTTCGGCCCGGCGCACTGGCCCCCCAACCCCTACCCGGCGGCGGCGATGGTGCCGCATTTCGTCTTCGGGCTGCTGGGCACACTGCTGGGCTCCCCTCGGTTCGGGCTGCTGGCCTACCTGGTGGCGTTGACCGTTGCGGTGCTCACACCGGCGATCTGGGCTGCCCGCGGCGCCCGCGGCCTGGAGCGGATCGTCGTCTTCCTCGCCTGCGGCGCGCTGGCCATGCCGGCCTGGTTTGCCGTCGATCGGGGCAACTCGGTCGGATTCGTCGTTCCCATAGCGTTGGTATTTCTCATCGCGCTGCGCCGGGAGCGCTGGGGGCTCGTCGCCCTCATGGTGGTCTTGGCCGCATTGGTGAAGCCACAATTCGCAGCGCTCGCCTTCGCGTTGTTCGCGGCCCGGCAGTGGCGGCTCGGTGGCGCGGCCGTCGGCGGCGTCGCCCTGTCCAACCTCGCCGCTTACCTGTTCTGGCCGCGCGACTTTCCGGGGACCATCATGCAGTCGCTGCACAACGCCTCCGGCTACGGCGTGTTCAGCGAGCGAGTCGCGTACGGGAACGTGTCCTTCGCGAAAGGCGTTCTGCTGCTTCCCGATGCCATCAAGGCCCAGACGGTGGGCGGCCGCATACCGGACGGCTTTCTCGCCGGCCCGCGAAACTACATCGGCTATGCCGTGCTGATCATCGTCGTCCTCGCCGTGCTGTTGCTGGGGCGCCGGATCTCGCCCGTGATGGTGGGCATCCTGCTGCTTCCCGCCGCTTCGCTGTGGCCGGCAGTGACGTTCCGCTACTACTTGGTCTTCGCCCTACCGATCGCGGCGCTGGTGGCCCGGGATCCCAACGGGCCACCTGGTACGGGAATCTTCGATTCCCTGCGCGAGCGCCGTCGCGCCGTGGGCTTATGCGTGAGCCTTGCCACCGCGCTCAGCATCGCCTACATCGTGGCCCCAGGGGCGCCGATCCCGATACTTGCGCCGATCCACCCGGGCACCTTCGACTCCGCACGCACGGTGACGGTATCTGCCACCACGGTGATGCTGACCCCGATCTTGTGGTTGATCGTGTGCGCGGTGATCCTCGTTTCCTATGCGCGCAGACCGGACACGGGCGCCCAGGCCGAGGACCCCCCCACCGGCGCTCCGGCGGAGAAACCCGCACTCGGCGCGGAAGCCATGGCCACCAACGCCTTTCAGTAGAATTCGGGCCGCTGCCAACGCCAGGTGCAGGTCGGCGCACAGGTCCCTACATCCGGCCCGCCAACACGGCCAGCCCCCGTAGCGCCATGTCCCCTCCCGCCGCAACCCTCGCCGGACGGCCGAGCCCGGCCCGGATCGCGTCACGCAGCGGGCCGAACCGCTGGGCCACTCCCCCGCAGAACAGCAGCTCGTCGCCGGGTTGGAACCCGACGTCCGCCGCGCCGTCGACATACGGGGCGGCAACGGACGCGACGAGTGCCCGCAGCAGGTCTTCGGCGCTGTCGGCTTCGGTGATGCCGGACCATCCGCCCCCGCCGGGCCCCGCGAAGGTCGGCTGCGCGCGCAGCATCCCGGATCGCCCGGGCGCGGCCGCCGCCTCGGCCGCCCACCGCCAAGCCTCCTCGTCGGCTCGCCCGCGGGACAGCAGTGCGACCCCCCGGGTGAGCGCTCGCCCGGCCGGCAGGTGCGTCTTGGTGTGCAGCAGCCGCCCGTCAAAGTACGGGCGCGTCTGGCAATCGTCCCCCGCGTGCCCATCGCCGAGCCGGGCCACCTGCCCCCCGGTCGAGATGTTGAAAGCCGTGACGCCCGCGTCGATCCCCGCACCCAGAAGGGCAGCCTGCTGGTCGCCCACCGGGGTCACGACCGCGGCGCCCGACCCGCGGTGGACACCCACCACGGTCGGCACCGCGGTCACTTGTGGCAGTGACAACCTCTGCCCACCAATCACATTGGCGATCTCCTGCGACCACGCACCGGCCCTGAGGTCGTACATGCCCGAGGCGGCCGCGTCGGTGGCGTGCTGGAGGAACGTCGCATCCTCGGTGAGTGACGCCGCCACCCAGGACAGCAGGCTGTGCAGGCGGAGCGGGCCGTCGAGCGCCGTGAGATCGGTTGCGTAGACACCGGCTACGGGGAGGCCGGGGCGCAGTTCGTTGCCGACGGCATGCCACACCTCGGGTGGCAGCGTGGCACGAAGGCGATCAAGGAAGCTGATCCCGTCGCACAGCATCAGCGCCCGGTTGTCCTGCCAGGTGGCCAACCGAAGGTGTGGGACGTTGCGTTCGTCGGTCAGCGTCCAGCCGTGCATCTGGCCGCTGAGCAGGATCAGCTCAGGGCGACCGGCCAGCCCGAGGACTGAGTGGATGGCCGCTTCGACGGCCGCCAGTACGGTGGCGGGGTCGACGGTGCGGTGCGGACCGTCCAGCGAGGAGAACGGCGGGAACGGGAACTTCCGTTCGCCGGCGATGCCGTCGTCGGGATGCAGCACCGCCGCCTTGACGTAGGTGGCGCCGAGGTCAACGAGAAGCGAACAGCGGTGTGCCATCGAGGTATTCCGCGACCTCGGCCACGAGGGTCTCGTCGAGCGGCTTCGGCACGATCCTCAGATCGCCCTCGTCGTGCAGCACGGCGAAGTACATGACGCCCTTGCGCACCTTCTTGTCGCGCTTGAGCGTATCCACGAGTTCGCGCGCGGACGGAATGGCCGCGATGGTGTAGTCGGTGTTCGCGGCGAGGACGGTGCGGATCCGTTCGGCGGTCTCGGGATTGGTCAATCCCCATTGCACGCCGAGGAAATTGATGAGATCCATGCCCCACATCACCGCGATACCGTGCGGAACCTCGTTGTGGGTGAGCGCTTCCAGGGCGTGGCCGAAGCTGTGACCGTAGTTGAGCACGCGCCGCAGATCCGACTCGTGCTCGTCCTGCTCGATGACCAGCCGCTTGCTCTCCAGGGCGTTGCGGATCATCTGCAGAGCGTGCGGGTTGCGGTGGCCGCCGTCGCGCAGCGCCTCGACGAGCTCGTCGAAGAAGGCGCCCTCGTTGGTGAGCGCCAGCTTGTATATCTCGCCGTATCCGGAATCGATCTCCACCTCCGGCAGGCTGTTCAAGAACTCCGAGCAGATGACGACGTGGCCGGGCGAGTGGAACACGCCCAGCTGGTTTTTCAGCGGGAGCACGTTGATGCTGGATTTCGCCCCGATGCAGCTGTCCGCCTGGCTGAGCAGCGTCGTCGGGACAAACGTCCACGGCACCCCGCGGTAGTAGATGTGGCACGTGAAGGTCGCCACATCCTGTATGACGCCACCGCCGACCGCCACGATGTGCGCCGATCGGGTCGCCTTGTTTTCCAGCAGCCAGTCGACGAAATGGCTTACGCCGGAGAGGGTTTTGCTCTCCTCGTTCGCCTCGATCCGGTACGTCGGGTGTTCCAGCAGCCCACTCAGGGCGTCACCGTAGAGCTCGACCAGCGCCTCGTCGATGATCACGAAGGTCTCGGCGCCCGAGTCGACCAGCGCGGGGACCATCGAAACCTCGGGGACGAAGTCCACCGGGTAGTCGCCCTGCTCGGACTTGATGATCATCCGATCCTGGGTCATACGCACAAGAAACCTCCGTCGATCGCGATGGACTGCCCCGTGATGTAGGTGTTGTCGGCGGACACCAGCCAGGAGATGAAGGACGCGATTTCCTCGGGCTCGGCGAGGCGGCCGACCGGGATGCGCTCGGCCAGCGCTTGGAGCTGCTCGGCGTCGTTGTTCTGGTAGGTGAGGTCGGTGAGCACGAATCCCGGGGCCACGCAGTTGGCCAACACACCGAAACGGCCATACTCCACGGCCACCGACCGCATCATCTCCTCGATCGCGGCCTTGGAGGCGCTGTAGGCCACCCGGCCGCGGCGGGCGCGATGGGCGTACACGCTGGATATGGCGACCACCCTGCCGTATCCCGCGGCGGCCATCCGGGGCAGCAGACCTTGCAGGAGTTGCAGATTGGCGTTCACGTTCACCTGCTGGGTGGCCGACCAGTTCTCTTGCGAAATCTCCCCCACCGGCTCCGGATTGTTGACTCCGGCGTTGAGCACCAGAATGTCCACCCCGTCCTCGAGGGCGGCGAGGTAGGCGGCAACCGATTCGGGCGCGGCGAGATCCAATTCCTGACGGCCGGGTCTCAACACACGAATTCCTCTGGATTGCAACGCGTCAGCCACGCACCGGCCGATTCCCCTGGACGCTCCCGTGACGAGCGCCCGCTGCGAAGAGCTGGAAGTCACGTGGCTTTCAGAGCCCACGATCGCGGACGGAGCCGCCCGCCCGGCCGGAAACGGTCAAGTTCGCCCCTCCTGATTTGCGCGGGTCCACATTAGCGCCCGTTGCCGCCGTCGGCGGACCGGCGGCGGCAACAGGAAGCGAACAGATCGCGCTCAGTGGTGGTTGAGCACCTTCCAGCGGGCGTCGAGCATCTCGATCCGCTTGGCGTCCTCGTCGGTGATGTGGCCGTAGTAGTCGCGCTTGTTGAGCAGCCACAGCAATTCGAAGTGCACCGCGTTGAGCAGACCGTCGGCGATGGAGTCGAGCGTGCCCGCCGAGCCGTCGAACACCACCTTGCGGGTCTCGAAACGCGTCAGGTGCACCTGCGCGACATCGCGGATGACGTTCAGCGTGTCGCTGGAAATGGCGCCACCCAAGACGAGGTCGAGGCCGGCCGCCTTCGCCTTCTCGGCAACGGTGGTCACGTATTTGGTGATCTCGGGGGTGTTGATCGTCTCGCGGGTCTGGCCCAGCGATCCGGTGAAGTCGACGCGCCCGAACACGATGCCGTGCACGCCGCGGCCCTTGTTGGCCAGGTCCAGCATCTCGTCGATGTTGTTGTAGCCCGTGATCGTCTCGAGGTTGAACAAGAAGTCGGTGTCGAGCTCCTCGTCCTCGTCGTAGACGGCGTTCTTGGCCGCGATGTACTTCGAGAGCGCGTAGGCGGTCTCGACCATGGGCGCGACGATGTAGCGGACGCCGATCTGCTTGGCCTCCAGCAGGTCACGCATCGCCTCGCAGCCACCGATCTTGACGGTCAGCGGCAGACCCGCGGACCGGGCGATGTCGACCAGGCGCAGCAGTTCGTCGATCCGAGTCCCCTCGGCCTCGAACTCGGCCTTCACGCTCACCACGCCGTGCTTTTCTTTGCCCTCGCGCAGAATCTCCGACATCTGCCGTTCGGTCTTATTCACCGTGCCTCCCCAGCTAGGACCCCCCATTGATCTGGCAAGTATGATTCCGCGTCATCCGTTTTCGCGGGCGGTTTTCAACAAAACGGCGACCTAAATGCCGTCAAAATGAGGCCGGATTGGCGCAGGTGCGCAGCAATTGCGCTGTTATTGCGCCGTTATCAGGTCGCGCATCAGACCTGCGGAACCGCGGCGCCCAGATGCACGGCGACCCGCCGCTCCACGTCAGACGGCAAGTCGGGGCTCATCCGGTGCAGCGGATTCGACTTCATCGACCCGTCGGCCTGCACGGCTGAGCTGATCTTCGGGTAGTAGGTCTGGTCGGGGTCGATGGGCACCTCGATGAGCGCCGGACCGTCGGCTTCCAGCAGGGCGCGGACCGAGGGGGCATCGAGGCCGGAGTCGGGGTCGAGCTGGGCGAACGGGATCCGGTATGCCCGTGCCAGCGCCTCCCAGCTGGGCAGCCCGAGCCCGGTCTGCGCGTCGCAGCCCACCCAGGCCCCCCCGAAGTAGTTGCGTTGGGTCATCCTGATCGACGCGTACCCGTTGTTGTTGAGCACGAAGACCTTGAGGTTGACGCCGGTGGCGGCGAGGGTGCCGAGTTCCTGCAGGTTTTGCGCGAACCCGCCGTCGCCCTCGCTGAGCACTACCTGCCGGCCCGGGTTGGCCAGTGCCGCCCCGATCGCCCCGGACAGGCCGTAGCCCATGCTGGCGATCGCCTTGTTGGACAGCATTCGCTGATCAGCCCGCAATTGCAGGGCCTGCATGGTGACCGTGAACGATCCCCCGCTGCTGCAGGGGACGATGACCGCGTCGGCGGCGGCGACCTCGCCCAGCCGCATCGCGAACTCGTACGGCTTGACGTAGCCGGGGGCCGTTACGTTCTGCGGGTCATTCAGCGGCAGTTCCGTTCGGACCGAGGCGATGAACTCCCGCCAAGGCTGCCATCGCGCGGCGTCGCCCAGGTCGCAACCGTAGAGGTCGGCCATGAACCGGTCGGCGTCCCCGCAGAGCGGGAGATCGACCCGGGGGTGCCCCTTTTCCAGCTCGGCCGCGTCGATGTCGACTTGCACCACCCGCCCGACGGGGGCGAATTCTTCCCAGGCGAACCCGGTCTGCTGCAGTCCCAGCCGCGTGCCGACGGCGACGACCAGGTCCGCCTGCTGGATGAGGAGGTTGGCCGAGCGCTGTCCCCACGTGTTCGGGCGGCCCGCGTACATCGGGTGTTCGGCGGGCACCCGGTCCGCGCCGTTCCAGGTCGTCATGAGCGGGATTCCCGCGGCTGCGGTGCGCCGGCTCAGGGCGCGCGCGGCCGCACGGCTCACCCCGCCGCCGACCAACACGACGGGTCGCTCGGACTCACGCACCCACGCCGCGACGTGGCTCACCTGGTCCGACGGGACGCCGGGCAAGGGGGCCGCGTCCGGCAGCGCGACCGGGCCCTGACCCGGCAGCGGCGCGGCCGCCTGCGCGTCCAGGCAAACGTCGAGGAACACCGGTCCCTGCCTCGGTGTGCGGCCTTGCAGAACCGCGTCGAGGACGAGGTCGCGGCCTACCGGCCGCTCGATGCGCAGCGCCCGCTTGGTGATGCTGCGCACCAGCTCGACGCTGTCGATCTCCTGGATGCCGCGTTGACGCACGGCCCCGCGGCTCAGATCGCTGCTCTTGACCTGCCCGCCGATGACAAGGAGCTCGCGGCTTTCCTGCCACGCGCCGGCTACACCGGTGAGCGCGTTGGTGATGCCCGGCCCCGCCGTCACCAGCGCGAAGGCTCGGCCGCCGCCCTCGTCGCGCGCGGCGTTGAAGTATTCGGTCGCGATGGCCGCGCCCACCTCGTGCACGAACGGCACGCACACCATTCGAGTCCGCACCGAGTTCAGCAGGTGCATGATGTTGCCGCCGGCGACGAAGAAGCAGTGGGTGTAGCCGGCGCCCACCAGCCAGTCGACCAGCTGATCCGAGTACTTCGACGGGGCCGTCACACGCCCACCTTCCGGGTGACGACGAAGTTGGGGCGCTGCTTGACCTCCTCGTAGATCAGCGCCAGGTACTCGCCGACGACACCGAGCAGCAGGGTGACGATCCCGAAACCGACCAGCATCAGGCAGATCAGCGAGCCGAAGCCGGGGAACGGCACCCCGTAGAAGACGAAGCGCACCGCCAGCAGGAGCACGGCGACGGCCGCGATGCCGCTCAGGAAAAAGCCGGTCAACGTGATGATCCGCAGGGGCACGTAGGAATGGGCGAGGATGCCCTTGCCCGCCAGGTCGAGCACCTTGAACGTGTAGGCCTTGGATTCGCCGGCGAATCGGGGCGCCCGCTTCATCGGCAACCCGATCGACTTGAAGCCCACCCACGAAAACAGGCCGCGCACGAACCGGTTACGTTCGTCCATCGAGCGGACCGCCTCGTACACCTTGCGGTCCACCAAACGAAAATCGCTGGCGTTACTGGTGATTCGGTCGTCGGTGAGCCGGCCCGCCAGCCAGTAGAACAGCTGGGAGTTCATCCTGCGGATGGGCCCGGTGCCACCGCGCTCGGTCACCACCCCGTAGACGTTCTCGTAGCCCTGTTCCCACGCCCGGATCATGTCCGGGATGAAGTCCGGCGGGTCCTGCAGGTCGGCGGTCATCAGCACGACCGCGTCCGCGTCGACGACGTTGAGGCCGGCCGTCAGGCCCCCGTCCATCCGGAAGTTGCGCGCCAACTGCACGATCTTGAACCGCGGATCCGCGGCATGGATCTTGAGCAGCTTGTCCATCGTGTCGTCGCTCGAGCCGTTCTCGACGATGATCGCCTCGAAGTCGTACTCGGGCTCGGAGTCGAACACCGCGGCCAGCTGGCGGGCCAGCTCCTCGACGCATTCGCTCTCGTTGTAGGCGGGGGCGATGACGGCGATCTTCTTTTTCACTCCACCTACTCCCACACCTTCCACGGCGGGTTACCGCTGCTCCACAGGTTGTTCAGCAGCTGGGATTCCCGGAAGGTGTCCATCGGCTGCCAGAACCCGCGGTGGGGGAACGCGGCGATCTGCCGGTCCTCGGCCAGCCGCAGCAGCGGCTTTTCCTCCAGCACAGTCTCGTCGCCCTCCAGATAGTCGAAGACGCCGGGCTCGAAGACGAAGTAGCCGATATTGATCCAGTCGTCGGTCTTGGGCTTCTCCCGGAACTTGGCGACGGCGCCGTCCTGCTCGAGGTCGAGGACCCCGAAGCGGCTCATCGGCTGGGTCGCCGTCACGGTGGCCAGCTTGCCATGCTCGCGGTGAAACTTGATCAACGCGTGGATGTCCACGTCCGCGATGCCGTCGCCGTAGGTGCACAAAAAAGTCTCGTTGCCCACGTACTTCTGCACGCGTTTGATCCGGCCGCCGGTCATCGTGCTCAGGCCGGTGTCGGCAACGGTTACCTGCCAATCGAATTCGGCGTGCGAGCCGTGGTAGCGGATGCTCGACTGGTCACCGAGGGTGATGGTGAAGTCCAGGTTGGACACCCCGTAGTTCGAGAAGTAGTCCTTGATGTATTCGCTCTTGTAACCCGTGCACACGATGAACTCGCAGATACCGTGGTGGCCAAGGATTTTCATGATGTGCCAGAGCACCGGGCGGCCACCGACCTCGACCATCGGCTTGGGGCGGAACTCGGTCTCCTCACGCATGCGCGTGCCCAGTCCCCCCGCCAGGAGTACGGCTTTCATGACCTGTCTTCCAATCTCACGGGTATGCAATCCCCCAGCGCCGTTCCGCTGACGCAGCGTCGCGCAGGTGACACACTAGCAATGCGGCGACGCGCCCGACGGGTTTTCGCGCCGCACCTGTAGGGATCGGACACGCTGAGGAGCTCTCATTTCAACACTCGACACCCAGACTTCGGGGGACGGGCTCGAGGCGGAACGCGCGGATATCCTCGCGGCGGTTCGCGGATACGCGAAGCGCAAGCTGGCGACCTCGGAGTTCGTGGCCGGCACCACGCCGGTCCCGGTTTCCGGCAAGGTTCTGGACCCGGAGGATTTCGCCGCCCTGGTGGACGCGTCGCTCGACGGCTGGTTGACCGCGGGGCGGTTCCATCCGCTGTTCGAGCGCGCCCTTTCCCGCTACGTGGGGGCCCGCGGCGCCGTCTTCGTCAACAGCGGTTCCAGCGCCAACCTGTGCGCGCTGAGCGCGCTGACCAGCCCAAAGCTGGGCAAGAACAAGAAGAGGTTCGGCAAGCGGCCGCTGGAGGCCGGCGACGAGGTGCTGACGGTGGCCTCCGGGTTCCCCACCACCGTCAACCCGATCATCCAGAACCGGCTGCGACCGGTCGTGGTGGACATCGAGCTGGGGACCTACGACGCCATCCCGGAGCGGCTCGCCGAGGCCGTCGGGCCCAAGACCCGCGCGATCATGATGGCCCACACGCTGGGCAACCCGTTCGACCTGGACACCGTGCAGGAGTTGTGCGACAAGCACGGCCTGTGGCTGGTCGAGGACTCCTGCGACGCGCTCGGTTCCACCTACAACGGCCAGCGCACCGGCAGTTTCGGCGACACCGCGACGGTGAGCTTCTACCCCGCCCACCACATCACCACCGGCGAGGGCGGGGCCGTGTTCGTCAAGTCGGCGCTGGTCCGCAAACAGGTGGAGTCGTTCCGCGACTGGGGCCGGGACTGCTACTGCGCGCCCGGCAACGACAACACCTGCCAGAAACGGTTCGAGTGGCAGCTCGGCGACCTGCCCAAGGGCTACGACCACAAGTACATCTACAGCCACATCGGCTACAACCTGAAGGCCACCGACATGCAGGCCGCGCTGGGCCTGTCGCAATTGACCAAGCTCGACGGATTCGTCCAGGCGCGCAAGGACAACTTCGACTACCTGACGGCACGGCTGTCCGGGGTCGAGGGGCTCATCCTGCCGGTGGCGACGCCGAAGTCCGACCCGTCCTGGTTCGGCTTCCCGATCACGCTGGACCCCGCGCACCCGGTCGACCGCACCAAGTTCATGCAGTTCCTCGACGAGCGCAAGATCGGTTTCCGGCAGCTGTTCGCCGGTAACCTGGTCAAGCAACCGGCCTACCGTGACGTGGATTTCCGGATCGTGGGCGATTTGACCAACACCGACATCGTGATGAACCGGACGTTCTGGGTCGGCACCTACCCGGGCCTGACGCGGCCGATGCTCGATTTCCTGGCCGACTCGATCCGCGAGTACATGGGCGAGGCCGCCCGGTAGCCGTGCACTATCTGATCACCGGGCACACCGGGTTCAAAGGGCCCTGGCTCGCGCTGCTCCTGCTCGGCCGCGGGCATCAGGTGTCCGGGCTGGCGCTCGACCCGGACGAGGGTGGCCTGTACAAGCGGGCAGGGCTCGCCGACCTGCTCGTGTCGGATTTCCGGGTGGACATCCGCGACGCGGAAGCCACCGCGGCGGCGGTGTCCGCCGCGGCCCCGGACGTGGTGGTGCACATGGCCGCCCAGTCGTTGGTGCGGGAGGGCTACCGCAATCCGCGCTACACCTACGAGACCAACGCCGTCGGAACGCTCAACGTGCTGCAGGCCGTCGCCGCCACCGGGTCGGTGCGCGCGCACGTCGTGATCACCACCGACAAGGTGTACCGCAACGTCAACCAGGAAGCCGGGTACGTCGAGAGCGATCCCCTGGGCGGCGACGATCCCTACAGCGCGTCCAAGGCGATGGCCGACCTGCTGACCCAGTCCTGGGTCCGCAGCTTTCCCGGGTGCCCCACCGCAATTGCCCGGGGCGGCAACGTGATTGGCGGCGGCGACATCAGCCGGGACCGGCTGGTGCCGGACCTGATCGCGGCCTACGCGCAGGGCCGGGCGCCGCTGTTGCGGTTCCCCCGGGCGGTGCGGCCGTGGCAGCACGTGCTGGACTGCCTGAACGGATACCTGACCCTGGCCGACGCGTTGCTGGGCGGCTCGGGCTCCGGTGAGTGGAACTTCGGGCCGGGCCGGGACAGTTTCGTCGAGGTCGGCCGGGTGGCCACGCTGGCGGCCGAACTGTGGGGCGGCGGCGCGCACTGGGACCTTCAGCCCGGGGTCCATCCGCACGAGGCCAATCTTCTGGCCCTCGACGCGTCGAAGGCGCAGCGCGAACTGGGTTGGCGTAACAGGCTGGGCTTCCGCGACGCGCTGGCGTGGACGATCGACTGGGAGCGGCGCGTGCACGGGGGCGCCGATCCGCTCACCGTGACCCGCGAGCAGATCGCCGCGTTCGACGGCCTGCCGTGACGGAGTTCGACCAGCCGGCCGAGCCCGCGGCGCCGGGCCCGCTCATCCGCCTCTTTCGCGACCAGCGGGTCGCCTTCCTCATCGTTGGTGTGATCAACACGGTCGTCGGCTTCGGGATCTTCGTGGTGTGTTCGGTGACCGTGGGCCACACGGTCGACCAGCGGTTCGGCAAGCTCGCCGGGACGTTGGTGACCATCGCGATCTCGCATGTGCTGAGCGTCCTGTTCGCCTTCGTGATGCACCGGCGGTTCGTGTTCCGGGTGCAGGGGCATGTGTTGCGCGACCTGCTGCGCTTCTGGAGCGTGTACCTCACCGGGCTCGGCATCAATGCCGTCGCCTTGCCGCTGCTGGTCGAGCTCGGAATGCAGCGCATTCCCGCGCAGGCGATCATCGTGGCGGCGACGACGCTGCTGAGCTACTTCGGCCACCGGCATTTCTCGTTCCGGCGCAGTGCCGCCGACGTCCAGGATGAACGGCCGGTTTGACGCGCAACGGATTTCAGGCGTCCGCGGACTCACGTGAGGGGCCCGGCCTGCGCGCATAGGAGATCACGATCGCCAGGCACGTGACCAGCCACAGCAGCGGCGCGAACAGGACCGTGGTGACGACGACCGGTCGGCTGCCGATCACCCCGACGGCACCCATCTGCCCGGCGATCTGCGCCTGGACCGGCGGGCTCGGCAGCGGAATCTGGGCGAGCGTGAGCGCGGTGACGAGGCTGAGCCAGACGCCCAGCGCGCGGCGGCGGTCCCCCAGCGCGCGAAAGCCGTCGAAGATGCCCGCCCCCGGCGGGCCGTCGGGATCCCGGACCAGGACGGCGGCGATCGGCAGCGCCAGCACCAGGTAATAGCGATTGCTGACGGCGGGGAACAGCGATGCGGTCGTCAACAGCAGGACGCCAGACATCACCGGCGGGATGCGCCGGCCGAGCACCACAACGGCGACGACCACGACGAGCAGGACGCCGTACCCGATCAACGACCGCGGGGCGGCGAGGAAGCCATCGGGGATCGTGCCGCCGGTCTGCTGCGCCTTGATGGCGTCGGGGATGGTGAGCAGCCCCTTGCCGAACGACACGTTCTCGTTGCTGACTCGCATGTGGAAGTTGCCGTAGCCGAGGGTGTTTCGGATCGACTGCAGGACGGTCCCGGGAAAGTCTCTGGGCCAGAACAGATAGGCGGCGATGTTTCCGACCGCGGCCGCGGCCACCGCCACGGTCCCCAGTCGCCACCGCCGGACCGCGAACAACGCAACGGCCAGCACGACGAATTGCGGCTTCAGCAAGGCGATCAGGATCACCATGATCGCGACCAGGCCCCATCGCCGCCGGCCCAGGGCCACCAGGAAGACGAGCGCGACCGGCACCACGAAGCCGGCGGAGTTGCCGCGGTCCACCACGTACCACGCCGGGATGGCCGCCAGCCCGCACGCCACGAAGACCACCACCCGCTCGAGGCCACGCGCGCCGCGGGCCGCCCACGCGGCCGGGCTGAGCACGGAGACCGTCAACACCAGCAGGTAGGCCAGCATCCCCACCCGCGGCGCGCCCAGCCACTTGCCGAGCAGCCCGAAGATCACATGCGGGACCATCGCGGCGGCCGGATAGGGATTGGGGAACGGCCGGTAATCGGGAGGCAGGAAAATCGGGTAGGGCTGCCAGGGATTCGGCCGCAGCGCCATGCTGACCTGCCAGGGGTAGTCGCTGAAGCAGTGCCGGCCCACCCTGGTGCCCCAGTCGAGCCAGCAGTCCTCGGGGACCAGGATCAGCGACGACATGGCGTCGATCGAAAAGTACTGGGTCAGAACGTAAGTCATGACCGCCGAAATCGCGGACGCCAACAGCACGGTGCCCAGCAGGATGTTGCGCTCGGACTGGCCGCAGGTCGTCGCGAGCCGCCCGCGGATGCCCGAATCGGTGCCGCGCGCGGCGGGTTCGTCTACCACTCGACTGGCCTCAGGCCGGTGCTTCCGAGGCGCGAAGCGGCGCACCCGATTCCGCCTCGCCGCCGGCCTGTTTGACGGTGGTCTCTCCCGTCGATGCGGGACGGCGCGCATAGGAGACGATGATCGCCGTGCACGCGATGAGCCAGAAGAGTGGCGTCAGTCCGACGGTGGTCAAGGCCAGCGTGCGGTAGCCCACGATGCCGACGGCGCCCATCTGGCCCAGGATCGGCTCCTTGATCGGCTGGGTCGAGATCGCGATCTGGGCGATGCTCAGCGCGGTGGCCACGCTGACGGTGAGGGCCACCACGGGGCGGCGGCCGCCCACGGCCGCGGGCCGGTCGAAGATCCCCTCCCCGTGCCGGGCGGCCCGTCCGGGTCCCGGGCGATGACCGCGGCGACGGGCAGGGCGAACACCAGGTAGTAGTCGGCCACCAGCGCCGGAAACAGCGCGGCGGTGGCGAGCAACACGATGCCCACCATGACCGGCGGGATGCGCCGTCCGAGCATCACGACGCAGGCGACGACCACCAGGACGATGACGTAACCGATCAACGAGCGCGGCGCGGCCAGGAATCCGTCGGGTATCGTCCCGCCCGTTTGTGAGGACTTCACGGCGTCGGGGAGCCACAGCAAGGCCCGCGCGAACGACACGTTGCGCAGGCCGACGAGTTGCTGAAACCAGCCGTAGCCCAAGGTGTTGTGGATCGCCTGCGCGATGGTGTGCGGAAAGTCGCGCGGCCACAACAGGAAGGCGGCCAGGTTCGTCACGGCCACCCCGCCGACGGCGATGCCGCCCAGCCGCCACTGCCGCGCCGCGAACAGCACGATGGCCAGCAGGGCAAACTGCGGCTTCACCAGCGCCGCCAGGATCACCATGACCGTGACCAGTCCCCAGCGCCCCCGGCACAGCGCCACCAGGAACACCAGGGCGACGGGCACCAGGAATCCCAGCGAGTTGCCCCGGTCGATGACCGTCCACGCCGGAATGGCCACCATCCCGCAGGCCACGAAGACCACCACCCGCTCCAGGCCGCGGGCCCCCCTGGCCGCCCAGGCGGCCGGGGTGAGGACGCACACCGTCAGCGCCAGTAGGTAGGCGAACAGGCCCAACCGTGGCACGCCCAGCCCTTTGCCCAGGAGCCCGAACACCGTCTGCGGCAGCATGCCGGCCGCCACGTAGTTGTTGTGCGCCGCTGTGAAATCGGGCAGCCCGTAGATCGGGTAGGGATCCCACGGGTTGGCGCGCAGGGCGTAACCCACCGGGACCGAGAAGTCGCTGAAGCAGTGCCGCCCGACGTTGACACCCCAGTCGAGCCAGCAGTCCTCCGGGATAGCCACCAGATACGACAGCACGTCGAGCGAGAAGTATTGGGTGAGCACGTAGCACGTGACCGCCGATAGCGCCGAGGCCAGCAGCACGGTGCCCAGCAGGATCGTGCGGGCGGGCTGGTTGGCGACTTCCACGGCGCGGTCTCGGACCGCCGGGCCCGCGCCCCGCAGCACCTCGACGGGTCGCTTCACACGCATCTCCTCGATTCCCCGGGAATCACAAGTGGGACCGCCGCGCCCCTGGGCTCAACCGCTCGGCAGTCTAACCCAGCGCCGTGGCCGGTTAGCCGGAATCGCGCCGCCGATCCCGCGGTCCCTCCCCCGATGTCCGGCACGGGGGATCGAAGCCGTTGCGGCCCAACCGGTTTGGCTGACTAACCGGCGACGGCCCCCGCATCGGAGTACGGCGACCCGAATTCCGTCACCGGCTCGAAGCCGCGCGTGCGGGCCCTGGCCGCGGCCTGCCGCAGCAGGGCGCTGATCCCGACGAATCCCGCGTGGTCGGAGAGCACGAACGGCGACAACAGCCGGTTGTGCACGAACGCGAAGGCCAGGCCGGTCGAGGGATCGGCCCAGCCCAGCGACCCGCCCAGCCCGACGTGCCCGAACCCGGGCATCACGTTCAGGAACGGCACGCTGTGGTAGCCGAGGTTGAAGCTCAAGGGAATCACCAGGTTTCGGTCCGGCCGCAGGTCCCGCTGACCGGTCAGGCGGTCGACCAGCTCACGCGACAGGAACTGGGTGCCGTCGACCTCGCCGTGGTTGGCGATCGCGCCGTACATCCGCGCCAGAGCGCGGGCGGTGACCACCCCGTTGGCCGCCGGGATCTCGGCATCCAGCAGCGGGGTGTGACCCTGGACGGCCTTCACCACGCCCTCGAAGTACATCGAGCGGAACGCGCCGGAGAGCTGGTGGGCCGCCCTGCGGGTCACGCAGCTGACCACCCGGTTCCTGACGAAGCTCTGCGGCATGATGATTTCGGCGACCCGGGTGGACGACCCGGCCGGCGGGCGGCCCAGGTGAACGCCGTCGGTGGCCAGCGGTTCGGCCAGCTCCTCGCGGAACAGCGTGCGCATGCCCTTGCCGGTGACGGCCCGCGCCAGCCCGGACATCAGCCACCCGTAGGTCAGTGCGTGGTAGGCGGATTTGCCGAACAGCCGGCCCGGGGCCGCCGCCGCGAGCCGCTCCTCCATCCCGAGGTGGTCCAGCAACTCGTCCATGGTGGCGCCGCGCAGCCCGGACAGGCCGGCCTGGTGCCGCATCACCTGGCGGACCGTCATCTCGGCCTTGCCGTTGGCCGCGAACTCCGGCCAGTACCGGGCCACCGGGGTGTCGTAGTCGATCAGGCCCCGATCGACGAGCCGGTGGATGACCGTCGAGGCCATCCCCTTGGTCGCCGAGAACACCATCGGGGCGGTGTCCGCCGACCACGGCACGCGTCCTGCCCGGTCGGACCACCCGGTCCACACGTCCATGACGGGCTGGCCGTCGAGGTAGACCGCGAGCGCCCCGCCACCGAATCGGTGCCCGGGAAACATGCTCGAGAAGGCGCGAACGACGCAGCCGAAATGTGAGTCCGCCGCGCCGGCCACGCGATGCCCTGCGTCAGGGGCATCGTGCTCACCGACCGCGCGTCGATCGACTCCAGTGTCCACCGTCACAAGGTCGAATTTACTTGGAATTCATACTTCCGGATGGCAAACATTTGATTATTTATCCTTCCGTTAGCGGGCCGCGGCGTTCAGTATTTGCTGGGCCGCCAGCGCGGGCGTCAGCTCGCCCGCCTTGACCTGACGTTCGACGTCGGCGCGCAGCTTGCGCACCTCCGGGTTCGACATCACCGCGTCCAGCACGGTGTCGCGGACCATCTGCCAGGTCCAGTCCACCTGCTGCGCCCGCCGGCGCGCCTCGAACTCCCCGGCCTCGGTGAGCACCCGGCGGTGACGCTCGATGGTCTCCCAGAGTTCGGCCAGGCCGGTCCCCTCCATCGCGCTCATCGTCAACACCGGCGGCCGCCACAGCGTTTCACGCGGGTGGATCAGCCGGATCGCCGACGACAGCTCCCGCGCGGCCAGCCGCGCCTCCGCGAGGTGCTCGCCGTCGGCCTTATTGACCACCACGATGTCGGCCAGCTCGAGGGCGCCCTTCTTGATGCCCTGCAGCTGGTCACCGGTGCGCGCCAAGGTCAACAGGACGAAGGTGTCCACCATGTTGGCCACGGCCACCTCGGACTGCCCGACGCCGACCGTCTCGACCACGATCACGTCGAAACCCGCCGCCTCCAACACGACAATTGTTTCCCGGGTGGCCTTTGCCACCCCGCCCAACGTGCCCGACGTCGGCGACGGCCGGATGTAGGCGTCGGGATGCACCGCCAGCCGCGCCATACGGGTCTTGTCGCCGAGGATGGATCCGCCGGTCCGCGTCGACGACGGGTCGACCGCCAGCACCGCGACCCGGTGACCCCGCTCGATCAGGTGCATGCCCAGCGCCTCGATGGTGGTGGACTTCCCCACGCCGGGAACCCCGGTGATGCCCACGCGGTGTGCGTCGCCGGAGTCGGGCGTCAGTTCCAGCAGCAGCCGCTGGGCCTGCTCGTGATGGTCAGGACGGGTGGATTCCAGCAGCGTGATCGCCCGCGGCAGTACGGCGCGGTCACCGCCGCGGATCGCGGTCGCGAGCTCCTCGACCGTGTGCGAGCTCATCGGAGCGCCGAGCGTGACGTCAGGGCGGACTTTGGACCGATTTCTCGCCGTGACGTCACGCTCGCGTGCAGGGTGGCCGTCACTGGCCCAGGTCGTACCCGAGCCGTTCGGCGAGCTTGTGCAGCAGGCCGATGGCGGCGTCGGCGATCACCGTTCCCGGCGGGAAGATCGCGGCGGCCCCGGCGGCGTACAGCTCGTCGAAGTCGTCGGGCGGGATGACGCCGCCGACCACGATCATGATGTCGGGCCGCCCCACCGCCGCCAGCGCGTCGCGCAGCGCCGGCACCAGCGTCAGGTGCCCGGCGGCCAGGGAGGAGACACCGATGACGTGCACGTCGTTGTCGGCGGCCTGGCGGGCCACCTCGTCGGGCGTGGAGAACAGCGACCCGACGTCGACGTCGAACCCGAGGTCGGCGAACGCGGTGGCGATCACCTTCTGGCCGCGGTCGTGCCCGTCCTGGCCCATCTTGGCCACCAGGATCCTGGGCCGGCGGCCGTCTGCCTCGGCGAACTTCTGGACTAGTTCGGTGGCGCTGGCGATGTTGGTGGCCTTTCCGGCTTCTCCGAATTCCTGGCGGTAAACCCCGGCGATGGTGCGGATCTCGGCCTGGTGGCGGCCGTACACCTTCTCCAGGGCGTCGGAGATCTCCCCGACCGTAGCCTTGGCTCGGGCCGCGTCGATGGCCAGCGCCAGCAGGTTGTTGCCCAGCCCGTCTTCCCCGGCTCGGCCATGGGCGCCCGCCGCCCGGGACAGCTCGGCCAGCGCGGCGTCGACTGCCGCCTGGTCGCGGTTGGCGCGCAGCTCTTGGAGTTTGGCCAGTTGTTCGGCGCGCACCCGGCTGTTCTCGACCTTGAGGACCTCGATCTTCTGCTCCTCGTCGACCCGGTACTTGTTGACCCCGATCACCGGCTGCTGGCCGGAGTCGATGCGGGCCTGGGTGCGCGCGGCCGCCTCCTCGATCCGCAGCTTGGGAATGCCGTCGCTGATGGCCTGCGCCATGCCGCCGTGCTCGGCGATCTCGGTGAGGTGCGCGCGGGCCTTCTGCGCGAGCTGGTGGGTCAGCCACTCCACGTAATACGAGCCGCCCCAGGGGTCGATCGGGCGGGTGGTGCCCGACTCCTGCGCCAGCACCAGCTGGGTGTTGCGTGCGATGCGGGCCGAGAAGTCGGTGGGCAGCGCCAGCGCCTCGTCGAGGGCGTTGGTGTGCAGGGACTGCGTGTGGCCCTGCGTGGCGGCCATCGCCTCGATGCAGGTGCGCGCGACGTTGTTGAAGGCGTCCTGGGCGGTCAGCGACCACCCCGAGGTCTGCGAATGCGTCCGCAGCGAAAGGGATTTGGGGTTCTTGGCGCCGAACCCGGCGACCAGTTCGCTCCACAGCAGCCGGCCCGCGCGCAGCTTGGCGACCTCCATGAAGAAGTTCATGCCGATACCCCAGAAGAACGACAGCCGCGGCGCGAACTTGTCGATGTCCAGCTCGGCGTCCAGCCCGGCCTTGATGTAGTCGACACCGTCGGCCAGCGTGTAGGCCAACTCCAGATCGGCCGTGGCGCCGGCCTCTTGGATGTGGTAGCCGGAGATCGAGATGGAGTTGAACTTCGGCATCTTGGCGCTGGTGTAGGCGAAGATGTCGGAGATGATCCGCATCGACGGCTTGGGCGGATAGATGTAGGTGTTGCGCACCATGAACTCTTTGAGGATGTCGTTCTGGATCGTGCCGGCCAGCTTCTCCGGCGGCACCCCCTGCTCCTCGGCGGCCACGACGTACAGCGCCAGGATCGGCAACACCGCACCGTTCATCGTCATCGACACACTGACCGCCGACAGGTCGATACCGTCGAACAGCTGGCGCATGTCGAGGATGGAATCGATTGCCACGCCGGCCATTCCGACGTCCCCCTGCACGCGGGGGTGGTCCGAGTCGTAGCCGCGGTGGGTGGCCAGGTCGAACGCCACCGACAGGCCCTTCTGGCCGGCGGCCAGGTTGCGGCGGTAGAAAGCGTTGGAGTCCGCGGCGGTGGAGAACCCGGCGTACTGGCGGATCGTCCAGGGCTGGTTCACATACATCGTGGGGTAGGGGCCGCGGACGAACGGCGGCTCACCGGGGAAGCTGTTCAACGGGTAGCCGTCGGCCTGCGCCGCGGCGCGGTCGGCCGCGATGTACACCGACTTGACGTCGATGTTCTCCGGCGTGTGCCAGCGCACCTGGTCGGCGGTGTAGCCGTGCGCCGACGCCGCGGCGGCGATGTGCCTTTCGGCCGCGGCCTCGGTGGGGGGCTCCGTCTGGCGGTCGCCGTGCAGCGGGACGCCGGCAAAGCTTTCGATCACGGGGGTGGTGGCCGGAGCCGCATGGCCGGCGACATCGTTAACCGTCATGGCGTCACGCTCCCAACCGGGTGAGCAGATTCGACAATGCTTGCACCGCATTGATTTTCGCGGTCAGGAACTCGTCGGGCCGGTCGGCCCCGGCGAGGTCGCCCGCCGCCTTCTCGGGCCCGGCCAGATAGACGGCCGCCACGCCCGCGTCGCGGGCGGCCCGCACGACGGACCCGGCCTCGTCCGCATAGCGCTTGTCGGTGCCGCAGATCACCGCGACCGGTGGCGACCCCACGTCCCGGACGGCGCCCGCGATCCCGCCGGCCTCCAGCGGTCCCGGGTTCACCGCCTCGATGCCGCCCGACGCCAGCAGGTTGGACGCGAACGTCGCCCGCACGTTGTGCTCGGCCAGGGGCCCCAGCGGCAGCAACAGCGCCCGGGGACGGGCGCCCGTGCGCGCCAGGTGGGCGTCGGAGCGGTCGCGCAGCGCCTCGAACTCCCCGGCGTAGCGGACCATCCGCCGATCGGCCGAATCATGTTGCGGCAAGGCGGGTTCCTCGAGGTTGGGGAACTCGTTGACCCCCGTGATCGCGGTGCGCCGGTGCGCGATGTCGTCGGCGCGTTGCGCGGCGACCTCGGCGATCCGGCCGGCGATGAAAGCGCTGGCGTCGACGAACCCCCCGCGGGATTCGATGGCCTGGAAGTGTTCCCAGGCTTGGCGGGCCAGCCGCTCGGTGAGGTCCTCGACGTACCAGGATCCGCCCGCCGGATCCAGCACCCGACCGACGTGCGACTCCTCGAGCAGCAGCAGCTGGGTGTTGCGGGCGATGCGACGCGCGAAACCGGCCGACACACCGGGGAATCCGCCGGGGATCGCGACGTCGAACGGGTGCACCAGCACGGTGTCGGCGCCCCCGACGCCCGCGCCGAACGCGGCCAGCGTGCCGCGCAGCATGTTCACCCACGGGTCGCGCTGGGTCATCATCGGCAGCGATGTCTCGGCGTGCAGGACGGCCGCCCCGCCGGACGCGTCGCCGACGACCTCGGCGACGCGCGCCCACAGTTGACGCGCGGCGCGCATCTTGGCGATCGTCAGGAACTGGTCGTCGTCGGCGGCCAACCGGAAGCTGATGTGCCGCAACGCTTCCCCCGCGGGCATTCCGGCTCCGGTGAGCGTGCGCAGGTAGGCCACCGCGGCCGCGATGCTGCCGGCGAGCTCCCACGATTCGTTGGCGCCGAGGTTGTGGAATGCGGGGCCGTCGACGGTGATCGCCCGCACGCCGTGGTGCTGGGCCATGCCAGTCGCGACCGCGACGACGTGTTCGATCGGTGGCGCCTGTCGGCCGCTGAGCTCGGCGGTCAGCGGGTCGGCGCCCAGGTCGATCGACAGCCCGGCGACCGCGTCCGCGTCGAGCTTTTCCACCAGGGCCAGCAGCGCGCCGGTGGCCTCTGCGTAGTCGGCGCCGACGTCGAGGATCACCGAAACCAGGTCCAGGTACACGCCGGAGAGCAGTTGCGCGAGCTCGGCCGGCCTGCCCTCCCGGATCACCAGCGCGCTGACCCCGTCGGACAGCGCGGCCAGCACGGCGGCGTTGGCGTCATCGGAGGGGCCGAACGCCTCCGCGACCTTCCAGCCCGCGGTGACGTCGCGCACCGCGTCACCGCCCCGCACGTAAGGCCATTCGCCGGGCAGCGGGGCCTCGGGCAGCTCGTCGAGCGCGGTGTAGAGCGCGCGGATCGCGATGCCGTCGTAGGTCGGGGTTTCCAGCAGCCGCTCGGGTTGGTCCCCAAACTCCGATGGATCCTTGCCGCGGCCCTTGGCCAGCACCCCGGCGACGGCGGCGCGCCAGCGTGCCTGAACCTGTTCCAGGTCGGCCAGCTCGGGTACATCAACGGACACCGATTGCTCCCTTTTTCCCAGCGCATCGCGCTGCTGATCCGGGTTCGCCACTTACTAATCAGGCTAAGTGATGCCGCCTGCGCCGAGAAATGCGAGGTGGGCCACCGGCGCCGGTCGGGTGATGAAACGCCAGGCTCGGGCAACGGATTATTCACCTCGGCCCCGTAACCTTGAGACCCGTGACGGCTTCCGCCACCAGCAGAATCACCACGACCCTCCGCGATCTCGGCAGCGCGCTGGGTGCCGCCGCGCGCCAGGTGTCCCGGCCGCGCATCGCCGCGACAGTGGTTGGGATCACAGTCCTGGTCGCGCTGGCGAGCTGGCTGCCGCTGCCCTCGCCGGTGCAGATGCGCGCCTGGGCGGAATCGGTGGGCCCGTGGTTCCCGTTGGCGTTCTTCCTCGCTCACATCGTCGTCACCGTGGTGCCCGTCCCCCGCACGGCGTTCACGCTGGCGGCCGGGCTCCTGTTCGGGCCGGTGTTGGGCATCGCCATCGCGGTGGTCGCCAGCACGGTGAGCGCGCTCATCGCGATGCTGCTGGTGCGCGCCGCGGGGTGGCGGCTGAACCGCCTGGTTCGGCACCGGTCCGTCGACACCGTGGACGAGCGGCTGCGGGAACGCGGCTGGCTGGCCATCCTGTCGCTGCGGCTCATCGCCGCCGTGCCGTTTTCGGCGCTGAATTACGCCGCCGGCGCGTCGGCCGTGCGGGTGCTGCCGTATGCGCTGGCGACGCTGGCCGGCCTGCTCCCCGGGACGGCGGCCGTCGTGATCCTCGGTGACGCGCTGGCCGGCCACCCGAGCTCGCTGCTGTATCTGGTGTCGGCGTGCACAGCGGCGCTCGGCCTGGCCGGGCTGATCGTCGAGATCCGCCACTTCCGCCGGCACCACCGCCGCCGGCACGTAGCAACCGACGAGCAAACGCCCGAAACCGCCGCCGTCGGCTGACCGGCCGCTCCGCCGCTACGACCGGCCGGGCATCTCTCACCGCCGCTGAAGTCAACCTGAAGATCCGGGCTCTTCCCCGCCCTCTTCAGGTTGACTTCAGACCACGTTCCTAGCGTCGCCGGCATCGCCCACCAGGAGACAGGAGGAGCAGTGACCGGCCAGGAATCGACTCACAGCACATTCGCGCAGGGGGAACCCGCGGTGCGGGACGCGCCCACGACCCCCGCCGAGCCGCGGCCGTCGGTGGTGCACCGCCATCCCGTCGGCGTGGCCATCGCCAGCGGGTTGGCCGGCCTGGTCGTCGGGGCCTTCGGTGCCGCCGGCCTCGTCGGCCTCTGGGCCCCGCCGTAGGCGGCGCCGTCGGCCGTGACCACGAGCGCCCGCACGGTGCCGCCGCTGAGCTGGGCGGCCATCTGGTTCGCCGGGGTGTGGGCCAGGGCGAGGGCGTCGGCGCGCGACGTCGCCGCGAGCAGCCGGCCGTTGAGGTCCCGGCGGGCCTCGGCGCGCAGGCTGACGTCGATGACCACCCCCAGCACCAGCAGCAGGACCGCAAGCAGGCCGAGCACGAGGGCGGTGACCCGGCGCTGCAGCGACGGCGCCGGCGTCGCGGGGTCGACCGTCATGATCGACGGGGCTGCAGTCGATACCCGATGCCGCGGACGGTGTGCAGGATGCGCGGGCCGTGCGCCTCGAGCTTGCGCCGCAGCCCGCTGACGTGGACCTGCACCAGGTTCGGGTCGTACGCGTCGTAGCCCCAGACCGCGTTGAGGATCTGGTTGGCGCTCACGATCCGGCCGCGCTGCTCGATGAGGAAGCGCAGCAGCCGCAGCTCGGTGGCGGTGAGGCCCAGCTCGCGTCCCGCGCGGGCGGCGACGCCGGCCTCGGCGTCGACGACCAGATCCCCCACCTGAAGCGCCTGCGGCAGGCGTCCGCGCCGGCGCAGCACCGCGCCCACCCGCGACACGAGTTCGGCCAGCTCGAACGGCTTGACCACGTAGTCGTCGGCGCCGCCGTCCAGGCCGCGCACCCGGTCCTGCAGCGCATCGCGGGCCGTGATCATGACGATGCCGACGTCGCACCACTCGCGGATCACGTCGACGAGCGCGAACCCGTCGCGACCCGGCAGCATGACGTCCAGCACCACCAGGTCGGGCCGCAGCCCCTCGAGCGCGTCCTCCAGCCCGTCGCCGTCGGGTCGGAGATCGGCGTGGTAGCCGGCGTCCGTCAGCGCCTCGCCGACCATCTCGCGGATGGTCTCGGAGTCCTCGACCACCAGCACCCGCGGAGCGCCCGCGGTGGACCGATCGGCCGGGCGACGGTCGGCGCGCGCGAAATCCGTCATGGCCCCATTGTCAGCGCGCCAAGCTGAAAACAATCTGAAGCGCGCGGGTTGCCGCACCCACCTCGGCTAATCCGACGGCTGGGCTTCCAGCACGTCGCGCGGTTCGCTCGACGGTTCCGTGCCCGGGAGCGGCCTGCCCGCCACCTCGGGGGTGAAGAACAGCGTGATGGCGCCGACCAGCCCGGCGAACATGAGCATGTAGGCCGGGACCATCGGGTTGCCGGTCCCGGCGACCAGCGACTCGGCGATCAGCGGGGTGGTGCCGCCGAATGCCGACACCGCGACGTTGAAACCGATCGACAGCGCGCCGTAGCGCACGCTGGTCGGAAACAGCGCGGGCAGGATGGCGGGCTCGAGGCTGCTCAGGAAGAGCATCGCCGAGCCGACGAGGAGCACACCGGCGAACTTGCTGGGATAGCCGCCGCCGTAACGCATCAGCGAGAACGCCGGTAACGACACCGCCAGGAGCAGCCCGCATCCCGTCCACATCAGGGGCTTCACGCCGATGCTGTCCGACAGCTTTCCCACCGATACGACGGCGGTCATCAGCAGGGCCAGCAGCACCAGCACCATCGCCAGCGCCATCGTGTCCGGCAGGTCGACGGTCTTCTTGAGGTAGGTCGGCACGTAGCCGCTGATCATGTAGCTGGTGTCGCTGATGGCCAACTCCAGGCCGATGCACAGCAGCAGCGGACGCCATTGCTCGACGACCGTGCGCCAGAACTGCCCGTGAGCGGAATCGGTCGCGGCCTCGCGGTGCGCCCGCTCGTAGACGGGCGACTCGTCGATCCGCGAGCGCAGGTACAGCGCGATCAGCCCGAGCGGGGCGGCCAGCAGGAACGGTATGCGCCAGCCCCAGGCCAGCATGTCGTCCTTCGGGAGCGCGGTATTCAGGACGGTCACCAGGGCCGCGCCCGCGACGAAGCCGCCGAGCGTCCCCAGCGGCAGGAACCCGGCGAGCATCCCGCGCTTGTGGTCCGGGGCGTGTTCGTCGATGTAGGTCATCGCGCCCGCGTACTCCCCGCCCGACGACAGGCCCTGGCAGACGCGGATCACGGTGAGCAGGATCGGCGCGGCGAATCCCAGCGTGTTGTAGCCCGGCAGCACACCCGTCGCGGCCGCGCACACGGCCATCATGGAGATCGTCATCACCAGCACGGGCTTGCGGCCGATGCGGTCGCCGAGGGGGCCGAAGATGAACCCGCCGAGCGGCCGCACGACGAATCCCGCCGTCATCGTGGCGAAAGTGGCGATGAGGTTGCTCGCGCCGGAGTTGTTCCCGGGGAAGAAGGTCTGGGCCAGCAGGGTGGCGACCAGGCTGAACAGCGTGAAGTCGTAGGCCTCCATGAAGTTGCCGATCGCTGTGCCCTGGATCGATCGATGCATCGAGTGGCTGTCGGGTGTTTGGCGCCGGCCCTCGCCCGGTATTTGACTCATTGAGATGGCGGCATACCCCGAACGGCCAGCGACTATTCGGCCCGGCGAAGGAGGGACGCGTGACCGATGATGGCTCGCCATCGGTGACCGCGAGGATCGCCGCGCGACTGCTGCGGTGGCGGCGTTTCACGCGCGCACCGGTGTGGATCTTTCGGGCCCGCGCGGGCGCCGTGTTCGGCTCCCGCGTCCTGATGCTCGAACACACCGGGCGCAAGTCGGGCGCGCGACGCTTCGCCGTCAGCGCCTCCGGTCCGAAATCGGGCCGGAATGACGGGAAGTAGCAAAATTGGAATGGTTCGGATTTGGCGTCGTCGCCGCGAAAACGCAGAAATACGTGTGCGCGCCCACGGCCAGCGTGAAATACAGCGTCAGCATCGCCGTCGTCAGGCGCGCAAGGGCGGGGAACCAGGTGACCGAGAGCAGCCCGACGGCGGCCGCGCCCTTGACCACCGGGAGCACCGGGCGCACCCCCTCGGGGACGCCCAGGTCGTCCAGGATCTTCTTGATCGGAGCGACCTGGACCGCGCAGGCCACCGCGTCGGCGGCATGGAACGCGGCCAGGCCGGTGTAGGTCTTGGGTGACGTCAAAGCGCTCATGCGGCAATCCTATTGAGTGAGCTCGGGCGGCGCGGCGTGGGCGCTGTCCACCGGCTGGCGGGCGATCGCCTCGGCGTTGGCCACCGCCTGCGCGATCGCGGGGTCGGTCTCGGTGGAGAACCAGTCGGCGATGTCCGCGTCGTCGCCGGCCGCGTGCTGGGGCGCGTCATCGGCGGGCGACGGCTCGAACCGGAACACCCCGTCCTCGCCCGGCTTGCCCAGCAGCCGGGTGAAGCCCTGGAGCGCCGCACTGAAGTCACTGGGCACCACCCACACCTTGTTGGCGTCGCCGCGGGCCATCTCCGGCAGCGTCTGCAGGTACTGGTAGGCGAGCATCTCCGGGGTCGGCCGGCCGGCCTTGATCGCCGCGAACGTCTTCTCGATGGCCTTCGCCTGCCCCTGCGCGCGCAGGTAGGCGGCGGCGCGCTCACCCTGGGCCCGCAGCATCCGCGACTGCCGGTCGGCCTCGGCGGCCAGGATCGCGGCCTGCTTGGCGCCCTCCGCGGCCAGGATCTGCGCCTGCTTCTGGCCCTCGGCCTGGGTGATCGCCGCCTGCCGGGTGCCCTCGGCGGTCAGGATCATCGCCCGCTTCTCCCGGTCGGCCTTCATCTGCTTTTCCATCGACGCCTGGATCGACGGCGGCGGGTCGATGCTGCGCAGCTCGACCCGGGCCACCCGCAGCCCCCAGCGGTTGGTGGCCTCGTCGAGCACGCCGCGCAGTTGCGCGTTGATCACCTCGCGCGAGGTCAGGGTCTGCTCCAGCGTCATGCCGCCGACCACGTTGCGCAGCGTGGTGGTGGTCAGCTGCTCGACGCCGACGATGTAGTTGCTGATCTCGTACACCGCCGCCTGCGGAACGGTGACCTGGAAATAGACCACGGTGTCGATGTTGAGGGTCAGGTTGTCCTCGGTGATCACCGGCTGCGGCGGGAACGACACCACCCGCTCGCGCAGGTCCACCCGCGCGCGGATGCGGTCGATGAACGGCACCAACAGGGTCAGCTGGCCGCTGACCGTGCGGCTGTACCGACCCAACCGCTCGATCACCGCGGCCTCCGCCTGAGGTACGAGCGCGACCGACTTGGCCACCACCACGACGGCGAAGATGACCAGGAAGGCCAGCACTATCAATCCAGCAATCACCGGATTTCCTTTCTCTCGCAGCGACTCTCGCGGCCGCTACAGGCCAGTTTTGAGGACCACCGCCGTGGCGCCCTCGATGTGCATCACGGTCACCGACTCGCCGGGTTCGTAGACGTCGCCCTCGTTGAAGGGGCGCGCGGTCCACACCTCGCCGTCGAGCTTGACCTGCCCCGCGTCGTGGCCGACGCGATCGAGGACCACGGCCTTCTTACCCTCGAGCGCCTTGATTCCGGTCTCCAGCGCGGTGGCCGGTGTCAGCCGTCGTCGCAGCGCGGGCCGGACCAGCACCAGCAGCAGCACCGACACGACCAGGAACACCGCCCCGTCGGCCCACTGCGGCCAACCCGTCAGCCAACTCGTCAGCGACGCGGCCAGCGCGCCCCCGCCGAGCATCACCAAGAACAAATGGCCGGTGAGCGCCTCCGCACCGGCCAGCACCAGTGCCGATATCAGCCAGAGCACCGCGGCGGGCATGCGGCCAGAATACGCGCGCGTCCGGCCTTTGCCGGACGGAACAACTACACTGCGAAACCATGTGGTGCCCGAGTGTCTCGCTGTCCCTGTGGGCCAACGCCTGGCTCGCGGGCAAAGCCGCGCCCGACGACGTCTTGGACGCGTTATCGTTATGGGCGGCAAAGCAATCGGTAACCGCGTATGATGCCGTCGCCGCCGGGCACACCGGACTCCCGTGGCCCGACGTGCATGACGCGGGCACGGTCTGTCTGCTGCAGACCCTGCGCGCGGCGGTGGGCCGTCCGGACGGTCCGGGCCGGTTGCGCGGAACCATCAACGTGGTCATGCCCGTCCCCGGGGATGTGCGCGGCCTGGCCGCAGGAACTCAATTCGCGCGCGATGCCCTGGCCGCGGGCGAGGCGATCATCGTCACCAACCCGGACAATCCCGGCACGGCCGTCGGCCTGGTCCCCGAGTGCGCGTATGACGACTTCGACGAGGCGGCCGAACCGTGCGCCCTGTCCTGGACGGTCTACTCCCTGCCCGGCGCCCCGGTGTTCGACCACTACGAGCTGGGCGACGCCGAGTACGCGCTGCGCTCGGCCGTGCGCTCGGCCGCCGACGCTTTGGGCGAGATCGGCCTCGCGTCCGCCGCCGACGTCGACGATCCCCGCGCGCTCATCGAGCAACTCCTGGAATCCGCGCGGCAGCACCGCATTCCCGAACACGCGCCGACGCGCGCGTTGCGGGTGCTGGAGAACGCGGCGCACGTCGACGCGATCATCGCGGTCGGTGCCGGGCTGAGCCGGCCCGCCGACTCCGCGGAACGGTTCTCGGCCCCGCTGATCGCCGGCCTCGAACCGGCGGGGGCGCAGTCGTCGTCGGAGGCCCGGATCGCCAGCGACGCGCTGCGGCCGCTGACCGCGGTGGTGCGCTCGGCGCGGATGGCCGCGGTCACCGCCATCCTGCACTCGGCCTGGAGCGACTAGCTCTCCCGGGGGTCGCGCGCGGCGCAGTGCGGCGGTCGGCACGGCTCACCGTTGACGCCGGCGAGGCATCCCGGCACCGGATCGGGGCCGGAAATCCGTTCGGGCGGTAGACCTTTGCGCAATTCGTCGATCAGCCCCGCGGCCAGCCGCGCGTACCGACGGTCGGCGTTGAACGTCGATGCCCGCGCTAACGCGACACCGGCCGCCTCGGCCTGCGCGCGCAATTCGGTGTCGAGGTCCCACACCACCTCGATGTGGTCGGAGACGAACCCGATGGGACACACGATCACGGCGTCGGTGCCCGCGGCGCTCAGCGCCGCGAGGTGATCGGCGATGTCGGGCTCCAGCCAGGGCACCTGCGGCGGCCCCGAGCGCGACTGCCAGACCAGGTCGTAGTCGCCATAACCGGCCGCCGCGGCGACCAGCCTTGCGGCGTAAGCGACTTGGCGGCTGTACAGGTTCGGGCCGAGGCGCTGGTCGGCGGCCACCGGGACGGAATGCGCCGTGAAGACCAGCCGGGCGCCGGCGGGCACCGCCCTGGCCGCGGCGGCGATGTTGTCGGCGAACATCTCGACGAACAGCGGATGGTCGAAGTACCGCCGCAGCTTGATCAGCTCGGGCGCGCCGGGCCCGGCCGCCGCGCGGGCGCGGGCCAGGTCCTCGGCGTACTGCGTGCAGCCGGAGTAGCCGCTCCACGCCGAGGTGGTGAACACCGCGGCCCGGCGGATCCCGTTGTCGCACATGGCCGCAACCGCGTCTTCGACATACGGCTCCCAGTTGCGGTTGCCGAAGTACACCGGCAGGTCTATTTCCTTGCGCAACTCGGCGATCAGCGCACGGTTGATCCCGTTGATCGGCGAGACGCCGCCGAAATGCAGGTAGTGCTCGGCGACCTCGTCGAGCCGGTCCGGCGGCACGTTGCGGCCGCGGGTGACGTTCTCCAGGAACGGCCTGACCTGCTCGGGCCCTTCGGGGCCGCCGAATGACAGCAGCAGGACGGCGTCGAAGTCCATTGGCGGCTAGAGCAACTGGGTACTGGCGCCGCCGTCGGCGAAGATGACGGTGCCCGTCGTCGCCGGGAGCCACTCGGAGAGCAGCGCGCACACCGTCTTGGCTACGGGCGTCGCGTCCTTCATGTTCCAGCCCAGCGGCGCGCGCTGGTCCCAGCCCTCCTCGAGCAGGTGGATCTGGGCTCCGGCCTCCTCGCCGAGCGCGCCGCCGACGATCGCGCTCATCGCCAGCGTCCGGATCGGGCCGGCCGCAACGAGATTCGAGCGCACGCCGTACTTGCCGGCCTCGCGCGCAACGAATCGGTTCACCGACTCCAGCGCGCTCTTGGCGACGGTCATCCAGTTGTAGGCGGGCATGGCCCGGGTGGGGTCGAAGTCCATGCCGACGATCCCGCCGCCGGGGTTCATGATCGGCAGCAGCGCCTTGGCCAGCGAGGCATAGGAGTAGGCGGAGATGTGGATGCCCTTGGCGACGTCCTCGAAGGGGGCGTCGAAGAACGGGTTGATGCCCATCCCGGACTGCGGCATGAAGCCGATCGAATGCACCACGCCGTCAAGCTTGTTGCCCGCACCGATGACTTCGGTGACCCGTTCGGCCAGCGTGTCCAGGTGCTTCTCGTTCTGCACGTCGAGCTCGATCAGCGGCGCCTTGTTCGGCAGCCGGTCGGCGATGCGCTGGATCAGCCGCAGCCGGTCGAACCCGGTCAGCACCAGCTCGGCCCCCTGCTCCTGGGCCACCCGCGCGATGTGAAACGCGATCGACGAGTCGGTGATGATCCCGGTGACCAGAATCCGTTTGCCTTCGAGCAGTCCTGCCATGTCCGTCCTCGTTGTGTGGTTGACGCCGCCGCGTCGTGGTTGAAATCAGTGGCCCATGCCCATGCCGCCGTCGACCGGAATCACCGCACCGGAGATGTAACTGGCGTCCTCGGACGCCAGGAAGCTGACCACACCCGCGACTTCGGCCGCGGTGCCGACCCGCTTGGCGGGGATGAATTCCAGTGCGCCCTGCTGAATCCGCTCGTCGAGCGCGCGGGTCATGTCGGTGTCGATGTAACCGGGGGCCACCACGTTGGCCGTGACGTTGACCTTCGACAGCTCCCGGGCGATCGAACGGGCCATGCCCATCACGCCGGCCTTGGAGGCCGCGTAGTTGGCCTGGTTGCCGATGCCCCAGGTGCCGGAGACCGAACCGATGAAGATCATCCGGCCGAACTTGTTGCGCTGCATGCTGCGCGACGCCCGCTGAGCCACCCGGAACGCCCCGGTGAGGTTGGCGTTGATGACCTTCTCGAACCTCTCCTCGGTCATCCGAATGAGAAACGCGTCCGCGGACAGGCCGGCGTTGGACACCAACACCTCGACCGGACCCTGGTGCTCCTCGACCTCTTTGAAGGCGCGGTCGACGGCGGCGGTGTCGGTCACGTCGCACTCGACGCCGAACAGCCCGTCGGGCACCCCGGATCCGCGGTGCGTGACGGCGACCTTGTGGCCGTCGGCGGCCAGCCGCTGCGCGATCGCCAGGCCGATCCCCCGGTTTCCGCCCGTCACCAGGACCGAACGGGACACGAATGCGGGTCTGCCCCAGGCGGATGCGGCGTCGGTGGCGGTCTCGGTGGCTGTCTCAGTCACCCCGACAACCTAGCGCCTCGCCGCGGCGGGGCCGAAATGGGGCCGAAATGGGTCGGGGCTCAACTCGGGTCCGAAGGGCGTCCGCCGCCTCGGCCCGCGCCCCGCAGCACGATGTCGACGGCCGCCTCGATGACGTCGTCGTCGGGCACCGTCCCGAACATCAGCGACGGGCAGGCGACCACCCCGGAGAGCATCCAGACCGCCGCGTCCAGCTCCGGGCCCTCGAACGCCCCGGCGAGAATGGCCCGGATCGGTCGCTGGCCCTCGGAGTTGATCTCGTTGCGGATCCGGCTCATCGTGTCGACCGTCGCCCACTGCGCCATCGCCGACAGCACCCGGTCGAGCCGCAGGTCGAGGACTCCCTGCCGAAACGCCGTCAGCTCCCCGATCAGGTCGGCGCGGAGGTCGCCGGTGGGCTCGGGATGCTTGAAATCCCGTACCGCCACCAGCGCCATGGCCGCCAGGTCGGACCTCGACGGCCAGTGCTTGTAGAGCGTGGTCTTGGAGTACCCGGCGCGCTCGGCGACCCGGGCGTGCGTGAGCGCTTCGGAGCCCTCCTCGACGAGCACGTCGAATGCCGTGCGCGCGACATCCGCCCGGGTGCGCACGATGCGGGCGTCCTCGCCCTGCGCGTCCGTGTGGCCGCCGTGGGCAGGTGTCATCGATCGCGCCCTTCTCGCGCTGCACGCGGTCTGGATGTGTGACAGGTGATGCTCAAAATTACCCGATGAACGGCTCGATCAGAAATGTTCGTGATTACCACTACTGTACTCTTTGTTCATTAGTGTACTGTCTGTTCTGTCCTATCCGGCACGTTCAAAGGTTCGACGATGATCCCCAACGAACTGACCCCCTCCCAATACGACACCGTCTACAACCTCTTTTCCTTCTCGATCGCGGCGCAGCTGTTCACCGCGATCTTCCTGCTGGCGGCCCAGGGACGGGTGCTGGCCCGTTACCGGCAGGCCGTGGTGATCTCCGCGATCGTGTGCGGCATCGCCGCCTACCACTACTTCCGCATCTTCGACTCGTTCAGGCAGGCGTTCGTGACCACGGCCCGGGGCGGGCGCGGCACCTATGTCCAGGCGGCCGGTGAGTCGTTCAACGAGGGCTACCGCTACGTCGACTGGCTGCTGACCGTGCCGTTGCTGCTGACGGAGCTCGTCGTCGTGCTGGCGCTGGCCCGCAAGCTGCAGAGTTCCCTGCTTCGCCGGCTCATTCCCGCTTCGGCCGTGATGATCGGGCTGGGCTATCCCGGAGAGATCAGCGGCGACAACGCGGTGCGCAACATCTTCGGGTTGCTGTCCACGATTCCCTTCCTCTACATCCTCTACGTGCTGTTCGTCGAGCTGACCCGCTCGCTGGATCGTCAGCCGGCGGCCGTGCGCAGCACCGTCAGCGGCATCCGGTTCCTGCTGCTGGCCACCTGGGGCGTCTACCCGCTGGCCTACATCATTCCGCTCTACGCGTCTCACGCCGGAGCGGCCGCGTGGGTGGCCAAGCAGGGCGGCTACTCGGTTGCCGACATCTTGGCCAAGTGCCTCTACGGCCTGCTGATCTACAAGATCGCCCGCCTGAAGTCCGCGGCCGACGACCCCGGCTTCGCCGCCGAGGAGGGTGCCCACGCGGACGTGCCCGCCGGATCCCACAACGGCGTGGGCAATGGCAGCGGCAAACCGGCCAAGGTGCTCGCCGGTCCCGGCCACGACGGCACACCCGCGGCGACGGCGTAGCGCGCTCCCCCGTCATGGTCCACCCCGCAAGGCAGGTGCACGCGGAACCGGAAGGCCGCACGGGTCTTCCGGTCCCGCACCCCGCACCGCCCCCTGCCGGGCGGCCTCCGCTGGCGACCGCCACCCGGTGGTCACGGTGGATGCTGGCCGGCACGGCGGTGGTGGCGGGCGGCCACGCCGTCGGGCTGCCCGCCGTTCCGGGGCCGGTCGTGCTGGCGGTCACCGGACTGGGGCTGGTGGCCGGGGTCCCGCACGGAGCGGCCGACCACGTGATCGCCACGCGGCTGGCCGGAGACCGGCCCATGGTGGTCGTCGTCGCCGTGTACGCCGGTGTCGCGGCCGGTGTATGGGCGCTGCTGCGGTGGGCCGGTCCGATTGCGCTGGTCGCGGCTGTGGCGCTGAGCGCGCTGCACTTCGGCCTCGGCGAGTTCGAGGTCGCTCGCCGGCTCACCGGCTGGCGCCCGTCCGCCGTGGAGGCCGTGGCGATCGTCGTCGCCGGGTCGGGGGCGCTGCTGTTGCCGCTGGCCCGTTGTGGCGACCAGTTCAGCGCGGTGGCGACGTCCGTGTCACCGGGTCTGGCGCGGGCGCTGGGCTGGGCGCCGCTGCAGACCGGCCTCGTGGTGACGTGGCTCTGCGCCGCGCTGGTCGCGGGGCTTGCCGCGCTGCGGTCCGCCCGTCCCGGGGTCGCCTGCGACGTCACGCTCGTCGGCGCAGTCGGGATGCTGGCGCCGCCGCTGCTCGCGTTCGCCGTCTGGTTCGGCGGCTGGCACTCGCCGCGGCACTGCGCGCGGATGCTGACCGCCGAACCGGGCTGCGCCGCGCTGCTTAGCGCGGGCCGGCGGTCCCGTCGGTTGCGGCGTGGACGGCGTTCGTCGCGCTCGGCTGGTTCACGGCGGCCGCACCGAACCCGACCGTGGCGACGGCCGAGGTGCTGCGCCTGCTGCTCGCCCTGACGGTCCCACACACGCTGGTCGTCCTCTGGTCCGACCGGCATACCCGGCTCGTCCCACACCTGGAGGGGGCACACCTGGAGGGGGAAAAAATATGAGTTCCAGAATCGATATGAGCACGGTCCTCGCGCACCAGGCCGAGGCGGTCGACAGCCGCTATCACCCGGCGGCGGCCATACGCCGCCAGCTGAACAAGGTCTTCCCGACGCATTGGTCGTTCCTGCTCGGCGAGATCGCGCTGTACAGCTTCGTCGTGCTGCTGCTCACCGGCGTGTACCTGACGTTGTTCTTCGACCCGTCGATGACGGAGGTCACCTACAACGGCGTCTATCAACCGCTGCGGGGCGTCGAGATGTCCAAGGCGTACGCGTCCGCGCTCGACATCTCGTTCGAGGTGCGGGGCGGGTTGTTCGTGCGGCAGGTCCACCACTGGGCCGCCCTGCTGTTCGCCGCGTCGATCATGGTCCACCTGGCGCGCATCTTCTTCACCGGCGCGTTCCGGCGGCCGCGTGAGGCCAACTGGGTGATCGGATCGATGCTGCTGATCCTGGCCATGTTCGAGGGCTTCTTCGGCTACTCGCTGCCCGACGACCTGCTCTCCGGAACCGGTTTGCGGGCGGCGTTCTCCTCGATCACGTTGGGAATCCCGGTGATCGGCACCTGGCTGCACTGGGCGTTGTTCGGCGGGGACTTCCCCGGCGACGTCATCATCCCCCGCCTGTACGCCATCCACATCCTGCTCTTCCCGGGCATCATGCTCGCACTGATCGGACTGCACCTGGCGCTGGTGTGGTTTCAGAAGCACACCCAGTTCCCCGGGCCCGGACGCACCGAACACAACGTCGTCGGCGTGCGGGTGATGCCGGTGTTCGCCGTGAAATCCGGCGGCTTCTTCGCCGCGGTCGCGGGATTGCTGGGCCTCATGGGCGGGCTCTTGCAGATCAACCCGATCTGGAACCTGGGTCCCTACACGCCTTCTCAGGTCTCGGCGGGCTCGCAGCCCGACTTCTACCTGATGTGGACCGACGGGCTGGTCCGGCTGTGGCCGGCGTGGGAGTTCTACTTCTGGCACCACACGATCCCGGCCGCGGTGGCCGTCGCGGTCTTGATGGGCGTCATCTTCGCCGCGCTCATCGTGTATCCGTTCCTCGAACGACGGTTCACCGGCGACCGCGCCCACCACAACCTGTTGCAGCGCCCCCGCGACGCCCCGGTGCGCACGTCGATCGGGGCGATGGCGATCGCGTTCTACATCGTGCTCACGTTCTCGTCGTTCAACGACATCATCGCCTACCAGTTCGACGTGTCCCTGAACGCGACGACGTGGGTCGGGCGCATCGGGATGGTGGTGCTGCCGCCGATCGTCTACTTCGTCAGCTATCGCTGGTGCGTCAGCCTGCAGCGCAGCGACCGCGCCGTGCTCGAGCACGGCATCGAAACCGGGATCATCAGGCGCTTGCCGCACGGCGCGTACATCGAAGTGCACCAGCCGCTGGGCCCGGTCGACGAACACGGCCACCCCACCCCGCTGCAGTACCAGGGCGCCCCGATTCCCAAGCGGCTGAACAAGCTTGGCATGGGCGGGCGGCCGGGCCCGGGCAGCTTCCTGTTCGCCGATCCACCCGCCGAAGCCGCCGCGCTGCTGCGGTCCGCCCACGCCGTCGAACAGCTCGCGCTGACGGCACTGCGCGAACGCCAGAACGGCAACGGCAACGCCGCCAACGGGAACCATCCGGGGTCACCGGAGAACGGCGAGGTCTAGGTGGGCAGCCGGCGGTTGATCAGCAGCGCCGCCAGCGCCGCCAACGCCAACACGATGGCGCCGAGCCGCAGCCAGCCGACGCTGGCGTCGCCCTTGATGGTCTCGTAGCCGATCTGCTGCTGCAGGCTCGCGTACACCGATTTCAGCTCGGCCAGGCTCGCGGCGTTGTACCAGGATCCGCCGGAGAGCTCGGCGACCTTCCTCATGGTGGAGTCGTCGACGGGCACCGGCTGGCGCTGGTCGTTGATCTCGACGAACCCGTACGGTGTGCCGAACGAGATGGTCGAGATCGGCACGCCCTGATCCTTGGCGGTGCGCGCCGCGGTGAACGCGCCCTTGGGGTTGTCGGGGTTGGTCGGCATCGTCTCCTTGCCGTCGGAGAACAACACGATGCGCGCCGGCGGGGGCGTGTCGCCGCCGCCGATCACCGCGCCCACGGTGGCGATCGCCTGTAGCGCGGTGAAGATGCCCTCGCCGGTGGCGGTGCGGTCGGCGAACTGCAGCTTGTCCAGCGCGTTCTTGGTCGCGTCCCGATTCGTCGTCGGCGACACCAGCACCGTTGCGGTGCCGGCGTATTCGATCAACCCCAGATTGATGCCCGGCGTCAGCTCGTCGGCGAATTGCTTGGCGGCCTCCTGCGCGGCGGCCATCCGGTTGGGTGCCACGTCGGTGGCCCGCATCGACTGCGACACGTCGATCACCAGCATCACCACCGCGCGGTTGCGGGGGATGCGGACGTCGTTGGTCGGCCCGGCCATCGCGATCGTGAACAACACCAGGGATCCCACCAGCAGGATCGCCGGCACGTGCCGCCACCGCGAGGGCCGCTTGGGCGCAACGCTTTCCAGCAGCTCCATGTTGGCGAACCGCAACATCCGCCGCTGGCGGGCGACTTGCATGACCACGTACAACACGGCCAGCCCGACGACGAGCACGAGGAAAAGGAAGAACCACGCGTGCGCGAAGCCGGACAGCGACATCGCGCCGAAGAACGGCAAACTCACTGACGTCCCGCCATGGCCCCGCGCCGGCGGGACTCGACGAAGCGGACGATGTCGGCGATCCAGTCGCGGTCGGTGCGCAGCGTCAGCACCGGGGCGCCGCAGCTGCGAAACGTGCGCGCGACCTCGGCGCGGTGCGCCGCGGCGGCTTTGGCGAAGTCGTCGCGCAACTGGGCGTCGATGGTGAACTCGCGGGTGACCCCGGATTCGGCGTCCTGCAGCACCACGTCGCCGACGTCGGGCAGCTCGACGTCGCGGGGATCGAGCACCTCGACGGCCAGCACCTCGTGCCGGGCGGAGATCGCACGCAGGGGCCGCATCCAGTTGATCGGGCCCAGGAAGTCGCTGATGATCACCGCCATGCCGCGACGTCGCTCGGGGCGGCGCAAGGCGTCGATGGCCATCGCCAAGTCCCCGCGGACCCCGACCGGCGCCCGCGGCGTGGTGGCGATGGTCCGCAGCAGCGTGTGTTCGTGCTGGCGCCCGGAGCGCGCCGGCACCCGGATCGTGGTCGCGCCGTTGGAGATCAGCGCGCCGAACCGGTTGCCGCCACCGCTGTTCAGGCAGGTGATCGCCGCCGCGGCCGCCACGGCCAGGTCGCGCTTCTCGCACCCGACGGTGCCGAAGTCCAGGCTGGCCGACATGTCCACCACCAGCCACGTCTCCAGCTCGCGGTCGGCAATCATCTGCCGCACGTGCGGGTGGGTGGTGCGCGCGGTGACGGCCCAGTCCATCCGCCGGACGTCGTCGCCGGGCTGGTACTCGCGGGACTCGCCCGGCTCGGAACCGGGCCCCGGGATCAGCCCCAGGTGATCGCCGTGCAGGACGCCGTCCAGCTTGCGGGTGACCGTGAGCTCGAGCTTGCGCAGCGCCGCCGACAGCTTCGGGTCAACGATCTGCCCGCGCTGCATCGACGGCGGGTGCCGGGGAGCCGGGTCCTTGGGTTCGGTCACCGACCGCCGGCCGCTCCCGCGGCCTGCATCACCGGGGCCACCGACTGGCCTTGCTGCGGAACGGCATTGACCTGAGGCAGGGCCACCGTCTGCAGCACCCGGTTGATGACGATCTCCGGCGAGATCTCGTCGGCGAGCGCGTCGTAGGTGAGCACCAGCCGGTGCCGCAGCACGTCGGGGATCACGTCGACGACGTCCTGCGGGATGACGTAGTCGCGGCCGCGCACCAGGGCCAGCGACCGGGACGCCGCGATGATGCCCAGCGAGGCACGCGGGGACGCGCCGAACGAGATCCACGTCCTGACGTCGTTCATGCCCAGCTGCTCGGGATGGCGGGTGGCGGTCACCACGCGCACGACGTAGTCGACGAGGGCGTGGTGCACGAAGTTGTTGGCGGCGATGTCCTGCAGGCGCAGCAGGTCGCCGGTCTGCATGATCTGCTTGGGCTCCGGCGGGCGCACGCCCATCCGGTAGATGATCTCGCGCTCCTCTTCGGGCGTCGGGTAGCCGACGTTGATCTTGAACAGGAAGCGGTCACGCTGCGCCTCGGGCAGCGGGTACACGCCCTCGTGCTCGATCGGGTTCTGCGTCGCCATCACCAGGAAGGGGTTGGGCAGCGGGAAGGTCTTGCCGCCGATCGACACGTGACGCTCCTGCATGACCTCCAGCAGCGCCGACTGCACCTTGGCCGGGGCGCGGTTG
This sequence comes from Mycobacterium bohemicum DSM 44277, assembly GCF_001053185.1. Taxonomy (GTDB): domain Bacteria; phylum Actinomycetota; class Actinomycetes; order Mycobacteriales; family Mycobacteriaceae; genus Mycobacterium; species Mycobacterium bohemicum. Next base: position 1,426,777 of record NZ_CSTD01000001.1, read on the forward strand.
ATCTCGTCGGCCAGCAGGAAGTTGACGACGACGGGCCCGAGTTCGGTGTCGAACTCCTCGCGGCCCTGCCGGTAGATGCGGGTGCCGACGATGTCGGTGGGCACCAGGTCGGGGGTGAACTGGATGCGCGCGAACGTCCCGCCGACCACCTTCGCGAAGGTCTCGACGGCCAGCGTCTTGGCCACCCCGGGGACACCTTCGAGCAGGACGTGGCCCTTGGACAGCAGGCCGACGAGCATCCGCTCCACCAGCTGGTCCTGGCCGACGATGATCCGCTTGACCTCGAAGACGGCGCGCTCCAGGGTGTGGACGTCTGCGGCCAGCCCGTCACCACCGCCGGACGGCCCTTCGTGGGTCGGGGGGCCGGCGTGAGCGCCCGGGCCCGAGTAACCGCTGGCGCCCGGGGGCGGCCCGCCTGCTGTTGTCATGTACTACTACCCTCCACGGCTCAATGGGACACCACTGCTGGCACGACCGGTGTCGTGGGGCAGCGACGTGCCCGGGTCCAACTATTCCAGGCCCGCCGGATTCCGTCGACGCTGGTGGTTCCGCCCGGCACGCGCCGGAGAAGACCCATCCAGGCCGCGACGCCGGATCAGTACTCGATGATCCTAGTCAGGAACGGCGTCATGCCGGGCTTGCGGACCGGGCTGACGGTGACGTGCCCGGCGAGGCTGGACGCTTCCAGCATCTGGCCGTTGCCCAGGTACATGGTGACGTGCTGGCTGCCGTTGGGGCCGTAAAAGATCAGATCGCCGCGTCTGGCCTGGTCCGGCGGGATGTGGCGGCCGGCGTTGTACTGGTCGCCGGAGAACCGCGGGATCAGCACCCCGACGCCGGCGAACATGTAGCGCATCAGGCCCGAGCAGTCGAAGCCGTTGATGTTGGCGCCGTCGCCGACGCCCTTGCTGGGGCCGTCCAGCGAACCGCCGCCCCAGGAGTACGGGACGCCCATCTGGGAGCCGCCGCGCTTGATGACGTACTCGATCGCCTGCTGCCCGTAGACCCGCGGGATCTTGCCGCCGGGGTTGGTGGCGGCGGCCGGAGCGGGGGCGGGGTCGCCGCCGATGTTGATGCCGAGCCCGCCGAGGAACTGCTTGCCCAGGTTGAAGGTGGTCTGGGTGGCTTGCGCGGTGGCCTGCAGCGAGGCGTTGGCGACCGCCAGCGGGTCGCCCGGGGCGCCGGCGCTGATCATCGCCGGCAGGGTGGGATCCCACGCGCCGGGGTCGGCCTGGGCGACGGGAGCCGGGGCGGCCGCCGACACCGCCACAGACAGCATCAGCCCGGTCACCAGCGTGGTGACCCAGCCCAGGTTGAACAGGGCAAACCGCTTGCGGCGCATGGCTCCTCGTTTGCTACTCACTCGATCACCACTCGATGTACCGGACCACATAGGGAGTCATGCCGCTGGTGCGCACCGGCGCCACGCGGACCTTCAGCCCGATGTCGGGCGCCTCGAGCATCTGCCCGTCGCCGAGATAGAGGGTCACGTGCTGGCTGCCGCCGGGCCCGTAGAAGATGACGTCGCCGCGCCGCATCTGCGCCGACGGGATCTTGCGGCCCAGGTTGTACTGCGACCCGGAGTAGTGCGGCAGCTTGATGCCCACGCCGGCGAACGAGTACAGGATCAGGCCCGAACAGTCGAACCCGGTGATGCCGGCCCCGGAGTCGATGCCCTTGCTGGGGCCCGCCGCGTTGCCGCCGCCCCAGGAGTACGGCACGCCGATCTGCGACATGCCGCGGCGGATCACGTATTCGCTGGCCTGGCGCCCGTACACGCGGGGAATGCGCCCGGCGGTCCCGCCGCGCCGGCGCCCAAGACCACGGTCACCTTCTCCGACGGCCGCACGGCGCCCTTCACGGTGGTCGGTGCGGACCCGACCAGCGACATCGCGGTGATCCGCGTGCAGGGCGTGTCCGGCCTGACCCCCATCTCCCTGGGGTCGTCGTCGGATCTGCGGGTCGGCCAGCCGGTCGTGGCGATCGGCTCGCCGCTGGGTCTGGCGGGCACGGTGACCACCGGGATCGTCAGCGCGCTGAACCGGCCGGTGTCGACCACCGGTGAGTCGGGCAACCAGAACACCGTGCTCGACGCGATTCAAACCGACGCCGCGATCAACCCCGGCAACTCCGGTGGTGCGCTGGTCAACATGAGCGGGCAGCTGGTGGGAGTCAACTCGGCGATCGCGACCCTGGGCGCTGACTCCCCGGACGCGCAGAGCGGTTCCATCGGCCTGGGCTTCGCGATTCCGGTGGACCAGGCCAAGCGCATCGCCGACGAGCTGATCACCAGTGGCAAGGCCACGCACGCGTCGCTGGGCGTCCAGGTGTCCACCGACAAGGGCACGCCGGGCGCCAAGGTCATGGACGTGGTGCAGGGCGGCGCCGCCGCGGCGGCGGGGGTGCCCAAGGGGGTCGTCGTCACCAAGGTCGACGACCGCCCGATCAACAGCGCCGACGCCCTGGTGGCGGCCGTGCGTTCCAAATCGCCCGGCGACAAGGTGACGCTGACGTTCCAGGATCCCGCTGGCGGCAGCCGCACCGTTGCGGTCGTCCTCGGGAAGGCGGATCAGTAATGCGAGTCGATGAGCCCTCTGCCGCGGGACTGTCCGAGCTGGGCTACGCGGTGGCGCCCCTGGAAGCGGGCGCGGAGTTGGTGGTCGGCCGGGCGCTCGTCGTGGTCGTCGACGACCGCACCGCGCACGGCGACGAGGAGGACCACAGCGGACCGCTGGTCACCGAGCTGCTCACCGAGGCGGGATTCGTCGTCGACGGCGTGGTGGCCGTCGCCGCCGACGAGGTCGAGATCCGCAACGCGCTCAACACCGCGGTGATCGGCGGGGTGGATCTGGTGGTCTCCGTCGGCGGGACGGGAGTCACGCCGCGCGACGTCGCCCCCGAGGCCACCCGCGAGATTTTGGACCGCGAGATCCTGGGCATCGCGGAGGCGATCCGGGCGTCGGGCCTGTCGGCCGGAATCATCGACGCCGGGCTGTCCCGCGGCCTGGCCGGCGTGTCCGGCAGCACCTTGGTGGTCAACCTCGCCGGTTCCCGTTACGCCGTGCGTGACGGAATGGCGACGCTCAATCCGCTGGCCGCGCAGATCATCGGGCAGTTGTCGAGCCTCGAGATCTGACCGGGTCCGACGTTATCGCGACTCGGCGTCCGCGCGGGGCCCGTGGTCCGGCGGCGGTGTCGTCTCCGCGCCGCCGTGCCTGCCCGAAGAGCCTCCGTTGCTCTGCGCGAGCAGGTCACGGATTTCGGTGAGCAGGACGATCTGGGCGTCGTCGGCCTGCTCGACCTCGCCGCGCTTGCGCAGGGTGTTGTAGGGCAGCACGACGAAGAAGTACACGACGAACGCGACCAGCAGGAAGTTGATCGCGGCCGACAGCAGGATGTTCAGGTCGATGGTCTGGCCGCCGCCGATGCTGATTTTCAGGACGCCGACGTCGGAGTTCTGTTTGACGCCGACGCGGTTGATCAGCGGCGTGATGATGCTGTCGGTGAACTTGGTGACCAACGCGGTGAAGGCCGTACCGATGACCACCGCGACGGCGAGGTCGACGATATTGCCCCGGGACAGAAACTCCTTGAATCCTTTGAACATTGCAGCGCCCTTTCTGGACTGGACAAGGTTTGCTGCGGGTCCGATACCGGGCGGCGGGCAGGGGCTCAGTGCAGGGTGAGGGTCACCGCTTGGCCCAGCGCTGAGGCTGCCACCGTGTTCGCTACGCGAGCCGGCAGCGCAACCAAGACTACGCGGTCGCCCTCCTCTGCCCGGCCTTTCTGCCTCGCCGACACGAGAACGACGACGGCGTCGGTCGCCACCACCCGCGGGGCCGGCTGGGTGCCCTCGGACGAGTTGCCGGTCGGCGCGGCCAGCACGTCGACGACATCGCCGACGCGGACGAGGTCGACCAGGCCGTCATCGGCCAGATGCAGCGGCACGATGCGGGCGCCGGGACCGGCCTTCGCCCCGACCGCGGCCTCGGCGAGCCTGCTGCCCAGCAGCCGGACGTCAGTGAGGACTTCGCCGCGCCGCGCGGGGCCGGCCAGCGTCGCGCCGAGCACGGCGACCATATCGGCCTGGGAACCGTCGGGAACGCTTGTGGCCAAACGCTTTTCGAGCCGAACATCGTCGGCCGTCAACGCGGTGCCCGGGGACAGATCACGTGCGGCCACCACCACCTCGGCGCGATCGCCGGAGGGGTCGGGGCGCAGCGCCGCGACGGCGGCCACCGCGACCAGTAAGCCCGCGGCCGCCCGGCGGGCCCGCACGGTCCGGGTCCAGTCCGGGCGCAGCGATGCCGACAGGCGGCGCACCAGCGTTGCGTTCAGCGAGGAGTCGCCCACGGCGCAACCGTAGGCGCGGCGCGCCGTGCGGGGGTCCGGCGCGAGGCCGGCTGTGGATAACTCGTCAGGTGGTGGCGGCCGCGGTCGACGGAGTGCTGCTGCTGGCCGACTTCTCGCCCGATCCCGACTTCTCGCTCGGGGTGGACTTCTCGGTGGACTTCTCCGCCGATCCGGAACCGGACCCGTTGTCGCTCTTGGCGGACCCGTTGGTGGAGCTCTTCGCGGATTCGCGGCTGTCGGTGCGATAGAAGCCGCTGCCCTTGAACACGATGCCGACCGAGTTGAAGCGCTTCCGCAACCGTCCCGCGCAGCGCTCGCAGGTGGTCAGCGCGTCGTCGCTGAAGGCCTGCACGATGTCGAAGCGGTCGCCGCACTCGGTGCACTCGTAGGTGTAAGTCGGCACAAAAACCTCCGGATGGTCAAAACCCTGATTAGCACTCTAACGTCTCAAGTGCTAGAACCGCCACGTGATGTGTCGCATTCCCCGGCGCGTCCCCCGCAAAACAGGGCGATCAGCCCGCCGTGCGGCGTGATCGCGTGGGTCATGCGGACGTCGTGCGGCTCGGCCGGCAGCTCGTCGAGCACCTCGTCGTCGCGGACGACCGCGACCAGCCGGGCCCGCGCGTTGCGCTCACCGAGGGAGCGGTCGTAGAACCCGGCGCCGCGGCCGAGCCGCACGCCGCGGCGGTCCACCGCCAGGCTCGGCACCAGCACCAGGACGGCCTCGCCCAGGGCCGACGGCGGCAGGTGCGGCTCGGGCGGCTCCAGCAGACCCCAGCGGCCGCGCATCAGCGCGCCGGGCAGGTACTCGCCCCAGGACAGCGGCAGCGGGGTCTGGTCGGCGGCCGTGCGGGCGATCGGCAGGAGCACCCGCGCCGACCGGCGCAGCAACGTGTCGAGCATGTCTATCGACCCGGGCTCGGTTCCCACCGGCACGTACGCACACACCGTGGCGCCGCGCGGGACCACCTGCTCCAATTGGCGGCCGAGCAGTCGCGCCTCTGCGGCCCGGACCTCGTCGTCGACGCCCCGGCGGCCCGCGAGCAGCTGCTCTCGCAACGCGGCCTTGCTCGCGGTCGGCATTCGTCAACGATGACAGGCCGGGCGTTCGCGCCGCCACATCGACTCGGAAAAGCGAATGGCGGTTATGGTGTGAACGATGTCATGCCCAATTGCGGGGGTTCCGCGCACGGCGGTCGTGCCCGCGGCCGGACTCGGTACCCGCTTTCTGCCCGCGACGAAAACGGTGCCCAAGGAGCTGCTGCCGGTCGTCGACACTCCCGGCATCGAGCTCGTCGCCGCCGAGGCGGCCGAGGCCGGCGCCGAGCGGCTGATCATCGTGACCTCCGAGGGCAAGGACGGCGTCGTCGCGCACTTCGTCGAGGACCTGGTGCTCGAGAGCACTCTGGAGGAGCGGGGCAAGAAGGCGATGCTGGCCAAGGTCCGCCGGGCCCCGCAGCTGATCAAGGTCGAGTCCGTCGTGCAGTACGAACCGCTGGGACTGGGGCACGCGATCGGATGCGTGGAGCCCAGACTGTCCGACGACGAGGACGCCGTGGCCGTGCTGCTGCCCGACGACCTGGTGCTGCCCACCGGCGTGCTGGAGACGATGTCGAAGGTGCGGGCGCACTACGGCGGCACCGTGTTGTGCGCCATCGAGGTGACCCCCGAGGAGATCAGCGCCTACGGCGTGTTCGACGTCGAGCCGATCCCCGATGACGACAATCCCGACGTGCTGACGGTCAAGGGCATGGTCGAGAAGCCCCGGCGGGAGGACGCTCCGTCGCTGTACGCCGCGGCCGGCCGGTACATCCTCGACCGTGCCGTGTTCTCCGCCCTGCGCCGCATCGACCCCGGGACCGGCGGCGAAGTGCAGCTCACCGATGCGATCGCGTTGCTGATCTCGGAGGGCCACCCCGTCCACGTCGTCGTGCACCACGGATCTCGACACGACCTGGGAAATCCCGGCGGCTACCTCAAAGCTGCGGTTGACTTTGCGTTGGATCGTGACGACTACGGCCCGGAATTGCGGCGGTGGTTGGTCCAGCGGCTGGGCCTGACCGCGCGCTAGCCGGGCCCGTCACGGCATCAGAGGGCAGAAAGGCACGCCGTGCGTTCTGTGGAGGAGCAGCAGGCCCGGATCACCGCCGCCGCGGTTGCCCCGCGGCCGATCCGGGTGGCGATCGCCGAGGCGCAGGGTTTGTTGTGCGCCGAGGAAGTGGTGACCGAGCGGCCGATGCCGGGGTTCGACCAGGCCGCGATCGACGGCTACGCGGTGCGCAGCGTCGACGTGCTGGGGGTCGGGGAGGTCGGGGTCGACGGGCTGCCCGCACCCGTCGATGACACCCACACCGAGGAGGACCTCCGCGACGGGCTGGTCCTGCCGGTGATGGGCACCATCGAGGCCGGGACGCGCACACCCAGCCGGCTGCAGCCCCGGCAGGCCGTCCGGGTGCAAACCGGGGCGCCGCTGCCCACGCTCGCCGACGCCGTCCTGCCGCTGCGGTGGACGGACGGCGGGACGTCGCGGGTGCGGATCTATCGCGGGGCCCCGTCGGGCGCCTACGTGCGCCGCATGGGTGACGACGTGCAGCCCGGCGACGTCGCCGTGCGGGCCGGAACCGTCGTCGGGGCGGCCCAGGTGGGGCTGCTGGCGGCGGTCGGCCGCGAACGGGTGCTGGTGCATCCGCGTCCGCGCCTGACGGTCATGGCCGTGGGCGGGGAACTGGTCGACATCTCCCGGACCCCGGGAAACGGGCAGGTCTACGACGTCAACTCCTATGCGCTGGCGGCCGCGGGCCGCGACGCCGGCGCGGAGGTCAACCGCATCGGCATCGTCAGCAGCGACCCCCAGGAGTTGCGCGAGGTGGTCGAGGGGCAGATCAACCGCGCCGAGGTGGTGGTGATCGCCGGCGGGGTCGGGGGCGCGGCCGCCGAGGCGGTCCGGTCGGCGCTGTCCGAGCTCGGCGAGATGGAGGTGGTCCGGGTCGCCATGCACCCGGGGTCCGTGCAGGGCTTCGGCCAGCTGGGCCGTGACGGCGTTCCGACGTTTCTGCTGCCGGCCAACCCGGTCAGCGCCCTGGTGGTCTTTGAGGTGATGGTCCGGCCGCTGATCCGGTTGTCGCTGGGCAAGCGGCAGCCGATGCGCCGCGTCGTGCAGGCCCGCACGCTCTCGCCCATCACGTCGGTCGCGGGGCGCAAGGGTTACCTGCGCGGGCAGCTGATGCGCGACCAGGAGAGCGGCGAATACCTGGTGCAGGCGCTCGGCGGCGCTCCCGGCGCGTCGTCGCATCTGCTGGCCACCCTCGCCGAGGCCAACTGCCTTGTCGTGGTGCCCACCGGCGCCGAGCAGATTCGCACCGGCGAGGTCGTCGACGTCGCCTTCCTGGCCCAGCGCGGCTGAGCCGAAGACCGCCCGCGCGCGTGAACCTCTTGCGTACCAACGCCCGCCACCCCGGTTGGCCGCTGAACGTGGGGCCGCTGCGGGTTCCCTCGGGCGTCGTCCGGCTGCGGCCGGTGCGGATGCGCGACGGCGCCCAGTGGAGCCGGACCCGGTTGGCCGATCGGGCTCACCTGGAGCCCTGGGAGCCCAGCGCCGAGGACGACTGGACGGTCCGCCACTCGGTCGCGGCGTGGCCCGTGTTGTGTTCGGGCCTGCGCGCGGAGGCGCGCAAGGGGCGCATGCTGCCCTACGTCATCGAGCTCAACGGGCGGTTCTGCGGGCAGTTGACCATCGGCAACGTCGTCCATGGGGCGCTGCGCTCGGCGTGGATCGGCTACTGGGTCGCCAAGTCGGCGACCGGCGGGGGCGTGGCGACGGCCGCCCTGGCGATGGGGGTGGACCACTGCTTCGGGCCGGTGATGCTGCATCGGGTCGAGGCGACCGTGCGTCCCGAGAACGCAGCCAGCCGGGCGGTTCTGGCAAAGGTGGGGTTCCGGCAGGAGGGCCTGCTGCTGCGCTACCTCGAGGTGGACAAGGCGTGGCGGGACCATCTGCTCATGGCGATCACCGTGGAAGAGGTGCAGGGGTCCATGGCATCGGCGCTGGTCCAGGCCGGTCATGCGCGATGGGCGTGACCGTTCGCCGCCGCGGTGTTGTGGCTACCGCGACACGAGTGACTTGTGGTGCTTGTGAGAGCGAAATTACAGGTGTGTAATTGTGCTGGTCACCGCGATCTCGCCACGACGGTCACTCGGCCGCGAGGGGATCGGGACGAGTAAGGAGCAAGTCACATGCCCAGCATCCCGCAATCATTGTTGTGGATATCGCTCGTGGTGCTTTGGCTCTTCGTCTTGGTTCCGATGCTGGTCAGCAAACGCGACGCCGTGCGGCGCACCAGCGACGTCGCGCTGGCGACCCGTGTCCTCAACGGCGGGGCGGGTGCCCGGCTGATCAAGCGCAGCGGTCCGGCGGCGGGCCACCGCAGCGACCCCGACTGGCAGCCGGAGGAAGAACCGGCGGAGCCCGAGTTCGCCGACTCCGACGGAGACGAGCACGCGGACGCCGACGCCGACGAGGCGGAGCGCACCCGGCCCGTGGTCATGCGGATGACGGTCGACGAAACCACCGAGCCCGACTACATCGACGTGGACGTCATCGAGGAGTCGGCGGCCCTGCCGGCGGCCGCCGCCGAGGCCGAGGCCGAGAACGCCTCCGAGTCCGCTGTCGTCGCCGCCGACGAAGAAGAGGCCGAGGAGCCCGAAACGCAGCCGGAGGCCGTCGGCCGCGACGAGGACGAGGCGGCGGCCGACGAATACGAGTACGTCGAGGACTCCTCGGGGCTGGAGCCCGAGGCGGACGACCACGACGACGAAGCCGAGTGGGCGAACGTGGCGCCGCGCTCGCGGCGGCGCCGGTTCGACACCAAGAAGGCCGCCGCGGTCAGCGCCCGCAAGTACGCGTTCCGCAAGCGGGTGCTCATGGTGATGGCCGTGATTCTGGTCGGTTCGGCCACCGCGGCGTTCGAGGTGTCGTCGAGCGCGTGGTGGGTGTGCGGGACCGCCACCGGTGTGACCGTGCTCTACCTGGCCTACCTGCGGCGCCAGACCCGGATCGAGGAGAGGGTGCGGCGGCGCCGGATGCAGCGGATGGCGCGCGCACGGCTCGGCGTCGAGAACGCCTACGACCGCGACTACGACGTGGTCCCCTCGCGCCTGAGGCGCCCCGGGGCCGTCGTGCTGGAGATCGACGACGAGGACCCGATCTTCGAGCACCTCGACGACGCGATGCCGGCGCGGGTCTACGGGTGGTCGCGCGACCTGCCGCGGGCCGTCGGCCAGTAGCGGTTCTGCGGTTGGCGCGGCGGCTGGTAGCCTGCTAGCGATCAGGGGCTATGGCGCAGTTGGTAGCGCGTCTCGTTCGCATCGAGAAGGTCAGGGGTTCGAATCCCCTTAGCTCCACCGGAGAAGAACCAGTTAGAGGCTATAATGGTGGTTAGCTGAATCCGAGTGTCGAACCCCCAAATCGCGCAGGAAATCACGCGCAAGACTTCCGGTGACCATCACAACCAACAGATTTAGGCGGTGCCAGCGACGGCCCGAATCGCCGTGTCCAGTGCTGGCGACAATGTCGCTAGTCGTCGTATTGATAGATCTGCGAGGCTTTGGCCCCTTCATAAGCTCTAAGCTGGTATATCGAACTTGCGAAGTAGTGAGTCCATAGATCCCAGATCCGCCGCCATTGCTCACACGTCGGATTTAGTTCTGTGGCGGGCAGTCCAGCGGCTTGTGCTTCAGCGGCACCTATCACCGCACCGCGGGAATGCGGCGAGGTGATGAGCGGCAGCGTGCCAAAATCCTGCACCCGCAGCGCTGCCATCTCGCCCCACCGCAGTCTGGTGTGGAAATCCCCTAAAATCCGTCGTATGTTTTGATACCGCGTCGGCTAAATAGTCGTACGCGCTCCAATAGTACGGGCTTCGCTCGTCTCTGATGACCTTTAAATACGGCATCAAAATTTTATGAGTCGTCGGAATGCTGTAGTACCAACCCTCAGCTAGCAAATCGACTCTAATCATGTTTTCGGCCACCAATATTCCGACAATATTAAATCTCGTGCAAACTTTAAAAGCTGAACTTTTCTCTTCAGCTGTCCAATTTGTGTGGGGCTTATTCCTAAGTGACAGCACCCTTTCCAAATCGTCTATCATGTCGGTTAGCAGGATGAAGACCTGATATAATTGCTGGCGAGAACGTGTCTCTTGCAAATCAGCTATTTGAAGATGTGAACTTTCAAGACTTCCCTTCATTAGGCCAGCTTGGCGCATATACACAACTAGAGTTCCAGCGATGAGTAGGGTCGCCGCAACTTGTGAATACAATGCGATACCTTGTGCCACGATATCCCTCCTAGCCTGCTGTCAACGATCGCGCGCTCACCTCCGGCACGTGTGCAAATCCAATAGGACGCCTCACATGTGGTCAACCTCGCCTGCCCGCGTCTGTCTGGGCTGGGGCCCAGATCATCCTGCTGGGCGCGGGATTCGACACCACCAGCTTGCGCACACGTTTCACGGATGCCGGGCCCGCTATCTTCGAGGTCGACGCCCCCACAATCCCGCAACAGAAGCGACGACTCCTGGACCGCGCCCACCGTGCTGTCGACTCGCGAGTGCACTGGGTTTCGTGCGATTTCGAATCCGATCGGCTGCCGCAGCGTCTGCACAGGCGGGATTCGACGCGACACGACCGTGCCTGGTCGTGTGGATCGGAGTCTCTGTCTACCTCACGCGAACCGCGATTGACCGCACTCTGGCCGATCTGACCAGCATGCGCGCGCGCGGAAGTCTCCTCGTCACCGACCACGGCGACCCCGAGACCGTCACCGGAACGCATCCACTCATCGGTGCACGCCGCACCGCCCGCCTGGTACGCCGCCGCGGCGAGCCTTGGCGTACCGCCTTGTCGCGGACCGAACTCACACACGCGCTCAACGCGGTCGGCTTTTCCGTCCGCGACCACGCGCGAGTCCCCGAACTCGCCAAGCGATACGCCCCGAACGGACGACCGTGGTGTTTCACCGACGACTGGCTGGGAGTGCTGAATGCTGAATCGTTGCCATAATTGTCTGTGGTGGCGCCCAGCGCTGTTCGCCGCGTAACACGCGCGTGCATAACGCCAGCACAGCCAGGCCTGGCGTAACGCAGCGTAGCGGCAGTTTGCGCCGCCCGGAGGCCTTTTTGCTCGAATTGTCAGGGGTTCGAATCCCCTTAGCTCCACAGAGTTTGAGCAGGTCAGCGCATCGCCATTCAGTAGTTGACCGAAGCCCTCGGCATTTCGACGACGGCCGTCTTGTCGGCGCCGCGTGCAACACTTGGGCGTATCGGCAGTGAAGCGCGACCAGGAGGATCAATGGGCGACGTTCGTTTGGGCGCAGTCTCGATCGATTGTGCGGATCCGGCTGCGCTGGCTGACTTTTACAAGAACGTTCTGGACGTCGGGGTGATGTTTTCCTCCGAGGACTTCGTCGCGCTGCAAGGCGCCGGGGTGCTGTTGACGTTTCAACGCGTCGCCGATCATCAGCCCCCCAGCTGGCCAACCGGCGCGGTGCCCAAACAGTTGCACCTGGAATTGGCGGTCAAGGACCTCGACGCCGCGGAGGCCCGGATCATCGGACTGGGCGCCGCGAAGGCCGACGTGCAGCCGAATCCCGACAACTGGCGCGTCCTGATCGACCCGGCGGGTCATCCGTTCTGCATCACGACCCTCATCCCCGAGTGAATCTCTGAGCCAAAGGCGTTGGTGCGACGGCCCTTACCCACCCACGGGTCTACGCTCGAGTAGGCACACGGAAAGGCACGCCATGTTCGCAGCGTTCGGATTCGAAACCATCGGTGTGGTCGTCGGGGACATGTATTTCGTCGACCCCAACCCGCTGGAGGGTCAGGAAACCCCGGAGCGCGGGGTCAGGCTGGAACTCCGCATGGTCGACCGGGGCGAACCCCGGGGGTCGATCTACGCCGGCGTCCCGATCGCCTTCACCCGCCCGTTGTGGCGAGTGGACCTGTTCGGGTCGACCGAGAGCCCGCCGGGGACGCTGGACCGGGCCCATCACCATCCCCGCTTCGACGGCTGGGAACCCGGACGGCGGAATTTCGTCCCCGAGCTGACCGCCGACCCGTCGGCCTGGTTGGCCGGCCAGCTGGCCGACCCGGCCGCGGTGCTGGCCCGGGCCGGCGTCGACCTCGACGAGGTCACCGAGGCCGACCTGACCGGACTCGCCTCGGCCGCCCCGGAGATCGTCGCCGTCGTCAAACGGATGCTCGAGCGCGTGCGCGACGGGGAACTGGCCCCGGCACCGCCCGAGCCGGTCGCCGCCGCCCGCACCGGCTGGCTCTGACTCCGACCCGAGCGGCCGTCAGCTGGTGACGGCCATCAGCTCGTTGCCGGCGTCCCACGCCCGCATGAACAGCGCCATCCGAACCTGTTCGTCGCGGCCCGACTCGCTGCCGCTGTCGTTGACGTGCACGACCTGGTTGGCGGTGTCGACGCCGGTCACCACCACGCTGTGGTTGTGCGCGGGCTTGCCGTGCCTGTCGCGGTCCTCGACCGGCTTGTGCCAGAGGATCTCGCCGTTGACACTGACCACCACCTTGTGGCTGGCCCCCAACTGCCGCTCGAGTGCGTCGATGTTGCCGTCCATGATCACCGCGCCGACGTTGTAGCGGGCCAGCAGCGTTGGGATGTCCCTGAACCACGCGCCCTCGCCCGAATTCGGGTCCGTGGGGTCGGCGGGCCGGGTGTAGATCGGTCCCGGGCCCTGCGAGCTCGGCGTCGACTGCGCCATGTCGATGATGTCCTCCTCGGAGGGCTCGACCCCGGTCACTTCGCCGACCACGTCGGCGCTCGACATGATGACGCAGTCATCCCAATACTGTTGGTAGTGCCAGTATTTCGCGGCGGCGACCGGGTCCCCGTACATGGAGCCCGGCATCGCCCAGGCCGGTCCGGCCAATCCCGGAACGACACCGGCCGCGATGGCGGCGGCCCAAGCTATGGCCGCGATCTTCACCCTCGACATGAGCACGAGGATCGGTCCTCTGTCTTGACGTTTTCTCAAAGGATCCTTCAAGCGACGACGAACTCCCGGATTCCCGGCGGCGAATGCGGGTACTGATGTCGTATCCGGCGAAAGCCGCCGGCGCCGATGTGCGCCCGGCGACGGAAGGGACAGATGGCGCACCGCGATTACGACTCCACCGAACGGCTGTTGCAAGAACTGCTCTGGAGCTACGGACCGTGCGGCCAGGAGGACGCCGTGCGCGCCGTCTGCGCCCGCGAACTGCAACCCCTGGTCGACGACATGTGGGTCGACGGCGCCGGCAACCTCATCGGCTACATCGCCGCCGACGGTTCCTTCGACGCCGCGACGGCCGACCACCGCCACCGGACCACCGCGACCCCCGGCCTCGGCGCCGCCACGCGGGTAATGGCCCACATGGACGAGCTGTCCATGCTCGTCAAGCGGGTCGAGCCGGACGGCACGCTGCACGTCACCCAGCTGGGCACCATGTACCCCGGCAACTTCGGGCTCGGACCGGTCGCGGTACTCGGCGCGCAGGAGACGTTCACCGCGGTGCTCACCCTCGGCTCCGAACACACCACCCAGGAGAGCCAGCGGATCTGGCAGACGAAGCCCGACCGGGGCGACCACTCGCTGGACTGGCACCACGTCTACGTGTTCACCGGCCGCACACCCCAACAACTGGAGGCCCTGGGGGTCCGCCCCGGCACCCGGGTGTGCGTCCACCGCAGCAAGAGGTCGCTGGTCGAGGTGGGCGACTATATAGGCTGCTACTTCCTCGACGACCGCGCCGCGGTGACGGCCCTGCTGCGCGCCGCCCGCCTGCTGCGCGAGCGAAACCACCGCCCGACGGACGACGCCTACTTCGCGTTCACCACCAACGAGGAGATCGGCGGCGTGGGCGGCACCTATGCCAGCGCCAGCCTGCCCGGCACGCTCACCCTCGCGTTGGAGGTGGGGCCCACCGAACGGGAGTACACCACCACCGTCAGCGGCGGCCCGATCGTCGGGTACAGCGACGCCCTATGCGTCTACGACAAGGACGTCGCCGACCGGCTCATGGCAATCGCTGCCGACCGCGGCCTCTCCCCGCAGGCGGCGGTGCTGGGCGCCTTCGAGTCCGACGCGTCGCACTCGAAAGCCAGCGGGGTCACACCGCGCGCGGGGCTGCTGTGCCTGCCCACGCTGAGCACCCACGGCTACGAGGTCATCCACCGGGGCGCCGTCGAGGACATGGCCACGGTCATCGTCGACTTCCTGCGCCAACCCGCCTGAGTCGCCCGGCGTCAGCCCGGCTTCGCGGCGGCCACGAACTGCAGCGCCCGCTGGGCCTGCAACTCGACGTCCACCAGGCCGGCGGACGAGAAGAAGTCGACGAAGGCGTGCCGGTCGAACATCGTCAAGCCGATCAGCCGCGCCCCGCCGGACAGCGCATAGCGCACCGGCGCCAATTCCGTGGCATAGCTGGTGAGGACGGCGATGCGGCCCCCGGGCCCAAGCACCCGGACCATCTCACCGGCGACGCCAAACGGCTCCGGCATCAGGTACAGCGCGCCGAAACAGCACACGGCGTCGAACGTCGCGTCGGCGAACGGCAGGCTGCGCGCGTCGCCGCGCACATAACAGGTCCGCGGCCCGCCGTTGTCGTGCACCGCCCGCGCAAGCATCGGTTCGGAGATGTCGAACCCGACCGCCAGCCCGCCGTCGGCGAGCTGCTCGGCCAGGGGCCTGGTGAAATTGCCGGGGCCGCAGGCGACGTCGAGCAAACGCCGCGCTTGCGGGAGCCGCAGGGCCGCCGCCGCGCGCCGCTGCTCGGCGCCGGTGGTGACGCCGCTGGCGAGGTAAAAGGACGTCGGCCGCCACAGCCGCTCGTACACGGTGGCGACGAACGGGCTGTTCGGCGCGCTGGGCGAGGGTCGGGGCCGGTGAGCTCGTCGACGCGCCCAGCAGGTCGAGGAAGCCGTCGCGCAGCACGGCGCCGCGGTCGAGCAGCGCTCGCGTCAACTCGACCGGATCGTCGTTCACGGGTTGGTTGATACCGCCCACGCTATCGGTTCGCCACGTCGGCTCCTTGCCGCGGCCGGAACCCACCTCATAACCTGGGCACCATCACCAGAACACCGATCGGCGGGACAGCGCAGTGGCCGAACTGACCGGCGCGCGGGCAGAAGAGCTGGCGACGATGGACATCTTCGAGGGATGTCCGCTCGAGGACCTGATCGCGTTGGCGTCCGCGGTTGCGCCGCTGAGCGCCCCGGCCGGCCAGGTGCTCATGCAGCAAGGCGAGCAGGCCGTTTCGTTCCTGCTCATCTCCTCCGGCACCGCCGAGATCAAGCACCTCGGCGCCGACGACGAAGTGGTGGTCGGGCAGGCGTCGCCGGGCATGATCGTCGGGGAGATCGCCCTGCTGCGTGACATCCCGCGCACCGCCACGGTCGTCACCTCCGAACCCCTCACCGGCTGGATCGGCGGCAGCGACGCCTTCGCCCGGCTGGTGCACATCCCCGAGATCATGCCGCGGCTGCTGCGAACGGTGCGTCAGCGCCTCGCGGCCTTCATCACGCCCATCCCTATCCGGGTGCGCGACGGAACGCTGTTGATGCTTCGTCCGGTCCTGCCGGGCGACACCGAGCGGACGGTGCACGGTCACGTGCACTTCTCCAGCGAGACGCTGTATCGGCGCTTCATGTCGGCCCGGCTGCCCACGCCGGCATTGATGCATTACCTGTCCGAAGTCGACTATGTCGACCACTTCGTGTGGGTGGTGACCGACGGCGACGATCCGGTGGCCGACGCCCGCTTCGTTCGTGACGAGGCTGATCCCACCGTCGCCGAGGTCGCGTTCACCGTCGCCGACGCCTACCAGGGCCGGGGGATCGGCACCTTCCTGATCGGCGCCCTGTCCATCGCCGCGCGGGTCAACGGCGTCGAAAGGTTCTCTGCACGAATGCTTTCCGACAACGCGCCGATGCGGGCGATCATGGACCGTCACGGAGCGGTCTGGCAGCGCGAGGACATCGGCGTCATCACCACCGTCATCGATGTGCCAAGCGGCCGGGACCTGACGCTGCGCCGCGACATGGCTGAGGAGATCCAGCGCATGGCCCGCCAGGTGATCGAGGCGGTCGGCTGAATGACGCCGGTTCGCCGGCGGCCCGTGGTATGAACGGCCCCATGCGGTCATTCCGGATCGGCCCGGGGGCCGCTGCCCTGTTGATCGCCGCGCTCGCCTGCTGCGCCCACTCGCCGTCGGCCCCGCCCTCGGCGTCGACCGCGAATTCGCCTACGGCCCATAGCGTTGCGGTCAACCCGGCCCACATCAAGAGGATCGTCGGCGACCTGCCGCCCGGTTACGAAGTGACCACCGGAGTCCCCGACGATGTTTCTCCTCGGACGATCTGGAACCTGCCCGCCGACGCGGCGGCCGTCGAGTCCGCCCCGGCGCAATGCGCCGCCCTCGCCGACCCCGGCAATGGGCGGGGCCGATCGGCCCAGGGCGTCTCGGCCTCCGGAACCGGCGGCATCATCCGCGCGGTGGTGGTCGCGTTGCCCGGACCGGCTCAGCTCGACCACAACGTCGTCGAACAGTGCCCCCGGTGGTCGATGAACTCCGGGCACACCACGGCCAGTGTGCAGCTGACCGACGCCCCGCATGTGAACGACGCCGACACCGTCGGGATGCTGGCCGAGACCAAGTCATCGGTCGAATCGGGAACCGAAATAGACTCGCGGACATACACTTTCGTCGCATATCTGGGTAACTACTACGCGTTCACCACGCTGACCACCGACCCGGGTTCGGCGCTGCCGGCGCTGCCGCCGAAATTCGCGGCGGATTTGCTGGTCAAAACGGTGTCCGCGTTGCGCGGCTGAGCCGCCGCCTTGGGTAGATTGGCCCCGGTGTCCAGGGTCTTGCTCGCGATCGCGGCGGCGTGCGTGATGGCCGGCTGCTCGTCGGGTGGGGAAAGCTCCTCGGCGAAGGTCGACATCGCCAAGGTCGCGGACGTGAAGTCAAGCTTCGGCCCCGACTACAAGGTCACCGACATCACCGAACGGGCGATCGACCCGAAGTTCTTCGCGTCCCGCAAGCTGCCCGAGGGGCTGGCGTTCGATCCGCCGAACTGCGCAAAGGCGGCGGTGGGGCCCGAGATGCCGCCCGACCTCCAGGGCAACATGGCTGCCGTGACCGCGGAGGGGAAGGGCAACCGCTTCGTCATCATCGCGTTGGAAACGTCAAAAGCGTTGCCGATCAACGATCCCGGGAAAGACTGCGCCAAGATCGCCTTCTCGGGGCCGCAGGTCCGCGGCGGCATGGAGGTGGTCGACGCGCCGCACATCGACGGGACCACCACGCTGGGCGTGCACCGGGTGCTGCAGGCGGTGGTGCCGGGGGGCGCCCGCACCGGCGAGCTGTATGACTATTCGGCGCAATTCGGCTACTACCAGGTGATCGTGGTCGCCAACCCGCTGGTGGTCCCCGATCAGCCCGTGGTCCCGGTGGACACCCAGCGCGCCCGCGACTTGCTCGTCAGGGCGGTCCAGGCGGTGCGGAGTTAGCTGTCCTCGGCCAGCCGGGCCGCGAGTCACACCTGTCTCTTGCGTCTCCGAGTGCGGCGGCGTCTGGTTCTGCCCGCCTCTTAGCGACAAACTGGGTTCACACCGCCCGTCCCGGCCCGATTGTCGCTATGAGGCGGGCACATCGAGTGCCACCCCCGCCAGGGACTCGTGTGACAGCTGTGGCAATCCGGGTTTAACGCACCCCACGCGGCCGGAATTGGATGCTGACCCGCGGGCCCGTCGGCGCCGACGTCTTGGGCACCGAGTGCTCCCAGGTGCGCTGGCATGATCCACCCATCACCAGCAGGTCGCCATGCGCCTGCGGGAGCCGCAGCGAGGGGCCGCCGCCGCGTCGGCGCAGTGCGAAAGTCCTTGTGGCGCCGAGGCTGACGATCGCCACCATGGTGTCCTCGGTGCTGCTGCGGCCGATGGTGTCGCCGTGCCAGGCGACGCTGTCCGAGCCGTCGCGGTAGCAGCACAACCCGACGGTGGTGAACGGCTCGCCGAGCTCGCCGGCGTAGATGTCGTTCAGCCGGCGCCGCAGCCGGGCCAGCATGGGATGCGGCGGCTCCTCGACCGTCAGGTCGTGAAAGCTGACCAGCCGCGGCACGTCGACCACCCGGTCATACATCTGGCGGCGCTCGGCCCGCCACGGCACGCCCGACACCAGGGCCTCGAGGAGTTCGTCGGCGCCCGTCAGCCATCCGGCGCGCATCTCGAGGAACGCGCCGTCACCGAGATCCCTGCGCTCGGTGTGCTGGAACAGGGAGTCCTGGACCGCGATCTCCACCACGCCACTTTATCGCACATTCGTTCGACGACGGGGTTGCGGCTACGGTTTTCATCGTGGGCGCTGTCGAGTTGGGCACCAATTCCGAGGTGGGCAGGCTGCGGGTCGTGATCGTGCACCGCCCCGGGGCCGAGTTGCGGCGGCTCAACCCGCGCAACGTCGACCAGCTGCTGTTCGACGGGCTGCCCTGGGTGGCGCGGGCGCAGGAGGAACACGATCGGTTCGCCGAGTTGCTGCGCGCGCGGGGCGTGGAGGTGCTGTTGCTGTCGGACCTGCTGACCGAGGCGCTGCACCACAGCGGCGCCGCCCGGATGCAGGGCGTGGCCGCCGCGGTCGACGCGCGCCGGCTCGGGGTGCCGTTGGCGCAGGAGTTGTCCGCCTATCTGCGCAGCCTCGAGCCGGGCAAGCTGGCCCAGGTGCTGATGGCCGGCATGACGTTCAACGAGCTGCCCCCGGACACTCGGACCGACGTGTCGCTGGTGCTTCGCATGCACCACGGGGCGGACTTCGTCATCGAGCCGCTGCCCAACCTGGTTTTCACGCGTGACTCGTCGATCTGGGTGGGGCCGCGGGTGGTGATCCCGACGCTGGCGCTGCGCGCCCGAATCCGCGAAGCGTCGTTGACCGATCTCATCTATGCCCATCACCCACGGTTCACCGGCGTGCGCCGCGCCTACGAGTCGCGCACCGCGCCGGTCGAGGGCGGTGACGTGCTGCTGCTCGCCCCGGGCGTCGTCGCGGTGGGGGTGGGGGAGCGGACCACCCCGGCCGGCGCGGAAGCCTTGGCCCGCAGCCTTTTCGACGACGGGCTGGCACGCACCGTGCTCGCGGTCCCGATCGCCCAGCGGCGCGCGCAGATGCACTTGGACACGGTGTGCACGATGGTCGACACCGACACCGTCGTCATGTACGCCAACATCGTCGACACGCTGTCGGCGTTCACCATCGAGCGAACCCCCGATGGCGTGACCATCAGCGACGAAGCCCCCTTCCGCGAGGCGGCGGCCAGGGCGATGGGGATCGACAAGCTGCGGGTCATCGACACTGGCCTGGATCCGCTCATCGCCGAACGTGAGCAGTGGGACGACGGGAACAACACGCTAGCGCTGGCGCCGGGAGTGGTGGTCGCCTACGAACGCAACGTGCAGACCAACGCCCGCCTCGAGGACGCCGGCATCGAAGTGCTCACGATCGCGGGCTCGGAACTGGGCACCGGCCGCGGGGGCCCGCGCTGCATGTCCTGTCCCGTGGCTCGCGACCCCACCTGAGGTGACGCGCACCGGCGCGTCGACACCTCAGCGCCAGCTGGGCAGCCAGATCTCCATGTTCCACGTCTGCTGGGAAATCGGGAGGCCGGTAAGGACCGGGAAAAGCCACGCGAAGTTCGTCACCACCAGGGCCACATAGGCCGAAACGGCGATCAGCCCCAGCGTGCGGCGCTCCGAGCCTTGCGCCATGCGGTGGCCACGCGCGGGCGGGTACAGGATGTCGCCGCAGATCAAGGCTATGGCCATGGCGAGGAACGGCCCCATCGTCGCCGCGTAGAAGAAGTACATCTGCCGGTCGATGTCGGCGAACCAGGGCAGCCACCCCGCGCAATAACCGGTCAGCACCGTCGCGTATCGCCAGTCGCGGCGCACCAGGGTGCGCCAGGCCGCGTACACCAGAACCGGCACCGCCAGCCACCACATGGCCGGCGTGCCGACCATCATCTCCGCCTTGACGCACGACTGCCCGCCGCAGCCGGGAACGTTCTGCTGATCGATCGCGTAGAGCACCGGCCGCAGCGACATCGGCCAGCTCCACGGTTTCGACTCCCACGGGTGGTAATTTCCGGCCGCGTTCGTCAGACCGGCGTGGAATTGCAGAGCCTTGGCGCTGTAATACCAGAGCGAGCGGATCGCGTCGGGCACGGGCACAACCGATTTCGTCCCGATCGTCTGGCCCACTTGGTGCCGGTCGATCGCCGTCTCGGACGCGAACCACGGCGCGTAGCTGGCCAGGTACACGGCCACCGGGATGACCGCCAGCGCATAGGCGGTGGGAATCAGGTCGCGTCGCAACACCCCGGCCCAGGGCCGGGTGACCTGGTACTGGCGCCGCGCCGCCACGTCGAACGCCAACGACATGGCACCGAAGAACAACACGAAGTAGAGCCCGGACCACTTTGTGCCGCAAGCCAATCCGAGCAGGACTCCGGCCAGGAAGCGCCACCATCGCACACCCAGGCGTGGGCCCCACACCGTCTCGGCGATGCGGCCCTGCATGAACGCGACGTGCATCCGTTGGCGCACCTGGTCGCGGTCGACGATGAGCGCGCCGAACGCCGCCACCACGAAGAAGGTGAGGATGCCGTCCAGCAACGCGGTCCGGGCGGCGACGAAGCTCACGCCGTCGCAGATGACCAAGACGCCGGCGATGGCGCCGACAAGGGTGGAGCGGCTGATCCGTCGCACGATCCGCATCACCAGCGTCACCAGAACCACGCCGAGGAGCGCCCCGGTGAACCGCCAGCCCACCCCGTTGTATCCGAACACGGCCTCGCCGATCGCGATCAACTGCTTGCCGACCGGCGGGTGCACGACGAGGCCGAACCCGGGGTTGTCCTCGACCCCGTGGTTGTGCAGCACCTGCCAGGCCTGCGGAGCGTAGTGCTTCTCGTCGAAGATCGGCGTGCCGGCGTCGGTCGGCGAACCCAGGTTGATGAACCGGGTGATCGCCGCCAGCACGGTGATCACGCCCGTGGCGACCCACCCGCGGACGTGGTCGAGCGGCCCGAAGTCGGCCGGCGGAACCAGCGGCCCCGGGCTGACGACGGGTACGACGCGTTCCTGCTCGGCAGCCCCTTCGGTCAGGGAGGTTTCGCGGGGCGGGGCGGTCATCGGTGTCGATCGTAGGCTGTCGGGCATGACCACTGGGCGGCTATTGCTGGGTGCGACGCCGCTGGGCCGGCCGTCGGACGCCTCGCCGCGGCTGATCGACGCCCTGGCCCGGGCCGACGTGGTGGCCGCCGAGGACACCCGCCGGGTGCGGACCCTGGCCAAGGCGCTCGAGGTCCGGATCACCGGCCGGGTAGTCAGCCTGTTCGACAGCGTCGAGGCCGCGCGGGTGGACCCCCTGATCGAGGCCATGCAGGCGGGCGCGACGGTGCTGGTGGTCAGCGATGCCGGGATGCCGGTGATCAGCGATCCCGGTTACCGGCTGGTGGTCGCGTGCGCCGAGGCCGGCCTTCCGGTGCAGTGCCTGCCCGGGCCGTCGGCGGTCACGACGGCGCTGGCGGTCTCCGGTCTCCCCTCGGAGAGGTTCTGCTTCGAGGGGTTCGCGCCCCGCAAGAAGGCGGCGCGCCGGACGTGGCTCGCGGCGCTGGGGGATGAGCGGCGCACCTGCGTGTTCTTCGAATCACCGCGCCGGCTCGCCGCTTGTCTGCACGACGCCGTCGAGCAGCTGGGCGGCGACCGCCGCGCGGCGGTCTGCCGCGAGCTCACCAAGGTGCACGAGGAAGTGGTGCGCGGATCGCTCGAGGAGCTGGCCGCGTGGGCGGACGGCGGCGTGCTCGGCGAAATCACGATCGTCCTGGCCGGGGCGACCCCGCGCGCGGACGTGCCCTCGCTGGTGGCGCAGGTGGAGAACCTCGTCGGGGCGGGGGCCCGCGTCAAGGACGCCTGCGGTGAGGTGGCCGCGGCCCACGCGGGCGTCCGCTCGCGAGAACTCTACGAGGCGGTCCTGCGGTCACGCCGTGGGTGAACCCGGCCGGCCTACAGGTGCGGCAGGTTCAGCGGGTTCGGTAGCGAGGGCAACGCGGGCGGTGGGGGCCCGGCCCGGCGGGCGGGCCGGGCGGCGTCGCGTTGGCTGCTTGGGCGAAGGGTGTGGGCGGCTGCGGTGACACCGCGTCGGGCGCGGGCTTGGGTGTCTCGGGCATCAGGACCGAGGCCACTCGCTCGCACTTCGCCGCCCCGCCGCAGCTGCCTCCCGTCGGCAGCGGCGTACTGACCGAGGTCAGCGGCGTCACCGCCAGCGTTCCACCGAGCAGCGCGGATGCCGCTGCGCCGAGCAGAGCGATTCTCATGACAAAAACCTCATATCCAGCAGTCGAAACGCAATTGGTACGAGTCACCCCGGGTCAATGGTCAGAGCTTAAGCGCAACCGCCCCGTGATGCGGGCGTTATGGGAAATCCGCAGGTTGCCGATTATCCCGGCTAACCGCGCGCCGCCGCGGGCGTGGGATGCGGCGCCCCGACGATCGGGGACGCCTTGTGCAGGCATTCCGCCCATTCGGCGTCGGGGTCGGAATCCGCGGTGATGCCCCCGCCGACGCCCAGCACGGCGTTGCCCGACGTGTCGAACTCGACGGTGCGGATCGCGACGTTGAGCTCGCACCCGGCCACGGGCGACGCCAACCCTATCGTCCCGCAGTAGATCCCTCGCCGCTTCTGTTCCCACGTCGATATGAGCTGGCGTGCGCGGCTTTTTGGCGTTCCCGTGACCGAAGCGGGCGGGAAGGCGGCGTCCAGCAGCGCCGACGTCGTAACCTCGGCGGCGACCAGGGCCGAGACGGTCGACACCAGGTGCCAGACGCCGGGCGCGCGGCGCACCACCAGCAGTTCCGGGACGGTGACGGTGCCGGTGATCGCGACCCGACCCAGGTCATTGCGGACGAGATCCACGATCATGATGTTCTCGGCCACGTCCTTCGCGGACGCCCGCAGCGCCGATGGCCAGGCGTCCAGCGGCAGCGTGCCCTTGATGGGGCTGGAGGTCACGGCCTCCCCGCGGCGGCGCAGGAACAGCTCCGGCGACAGTGACGCGACCGCGCCCCAGGGTCCGGCGAGGTAGGCGGCGCGCGCGGGAGCGGTGCGCGCGACGCCGTCGACGAAGAAATCCAGCGGGTCGCCGCGGAATTTCCCGCTCAGCTGCGTGCACACGCACGCCTGGTACACCTCCCCGGCCGCGATCGCCTCCAGGCAGGCCAGCACGCCGCCACGGTGCGCCGCACGATCGGCAGTTCCCCAGTCGATCAGGCAGTCGCGCGGCGTCGCCCAGGGCGACGCCAACGCGGTGGCGAGCCAGTCGGGCATCGTTGCGCCGGAAAGGCTTTCGTACCACCAATCGCCGGCGGCGTCCCGGCGCAGCACGCAGTCGGTCCAGCCGCCTGCGGCCTCGGGGATCCGGTTCGGTCGCCCGTCCGCGCCCGGGTCCGGATACGACAGGTAGCCCAGCCAGCCGCCGCCCACCGCCGTCGAGTCGGGGCTGGCGCTCCCGGCGCCGCTCGGCGGCGCCGGGAACGCCTCGTCGGCATCCACCGGGCCCACCGACAGGCTGGGGGCGATCACCGCCAGCGCCCCGAACCACTCGCCGGTCAGCGCCGCCGGTGGCGGCAGACCGAGGCGGGCGGTCGCGTCACCGATCGCCCGCAGCACCCGCGGCGCGGTGCCGAGGTCGCCAAGCCGGTCGATTCGCACCGCCCTAGCTTGGCAGGTGAGGAGTTTCAGCGGCGACTGATGTCGCGCGCCGCCGCCAGGGTCACCAGTTTGTCCGGATTGCGCATCACGTAGAAGTTGGTGATCTTGTCCTGAACGATCTCCACCGTGATCACCCCCTCGAGGCGCCCGTCGAGGTAGAACAGCACCGCCGGCGCGCTGTTGCACGTCACCATTTCCGTCCGTAGGCGGGCCCCGCCCTTGCGCATCAATCCGGCAATCGCCGCGGCGACCCGGGCGGCGCCGACCACCGGCCTGCGCGCGGCGCTCACCTTGCCACCGCTGTCGGCCGTCCAGGTGGCGTCCGGGGCCAGCAAGGCCATCAGGGCCTCGACGTCGCCGCCGGCGGCGGTTTGCAGGAACTGCATGGTGATCCGTGCGTTGCGTTGCGGATCGGTCGCATCGAATCTCTTGCGCCGGGCCCGCACGTGCTCGCGGGCCCGGTGCGCGACCTGCCGCACTGTTGGCGCCGGCTTGCCCACCGCCGCGGCGATCTCGGCGTACTCGAAGCCGAACACCTCGCGCAGCACGAACACCGCCCGCTCATCGGGAGTCAGCGTCTCCAGCAAGACCAACATGGCCATCGAAACCGATTCCGCCAGAACGACATCGGCCGACGGGTCCTGATCGTCGAGGAGCAGCGGCTCGGGCAGCCACGGCCCGACGTACTCCTCCCGGCGGCGGGCGCCGGCACGCAGCGTATTGAGCGCCTGACGGGTCACCAGCTGGGCGAGGTAGGACTTGGTGTCGCGCACCCGCGTCAGGTCGACCTCCGCCCAGCGCAGGTAGCTGTCCTGCAGCACGTCGTCGGCTTCGGTCGCCGAGCCCAGGATCTCGTAGGCGACGGTGAACAGCAGCGGCCGCAGGAGGGTGAAGCGCTCGGCGTGCTCGTCGCCGGCCGCCGTCATCGGCTGACGACCTGCCGGCTGGCTTGCATCCGCGCGGGACGCTTGCCGCCCTTGAGCCAACGGTAGGAGCCGGGTTTGGCGGCCTCGCGCCGGATGGACCACAGGGTGGCCTTGCAGATCGCCTCCTTGAGCGACGTCGCGAGGCGGCCGCCCATGACGAGGTTGATCGGGGTGTCGTCGGTGTGGGAGAGCTGGATCGCCGCGCCGGAGCGGCCGAGGCTGATGCACTGGCCGATGAACGCCTGGTTGACCGCCGCCGGTGTGCGCCCGGCGATGCGGCTCAGGACGGTATTGGCCGCTTGCGCGCCCAGCGGCCCGGCCGCCTGGCAGCTCATCCGCAGCGGCCGGCCCGACGGCGCGGCGGCATCACCCGCGGCGACGATGCGGTCGTCGTCGATGCTCGTCAGCGTCTCGTCGGTGATCAGCCGCCCCACCGCGTCGGTCGTCAGCCCGCTGCGTGCAGCAAGGTCCGGCACGGCGAAGCCGGCCGTCCAGACGGTCACGGCGCCGGGCACCACCCGGCCGTCGCCGAGTGCCACCGCATCCCGGCGCACCTCGCTCGCAGCCAGCCGCCCGGCCCGGCGCGCCGCCGCCGGGCTGTGCCCGCCGATGTGGACCGGAAGCCGTTCCCCGGCAACGGGTTTGGGATACGACATGACGCCGTCGAAGTCGAAGAACTCGCCGTGATGTGAGGCGCCTTCGGGCCGGTCCGCCCAGAGCGTCCGCAGCACCGCCAGCTGTTCGTCGGCGCGCCTGCCCCGGGTCGCGAAGTCGGCGCCGCACGCCTCGACCTCTTCTCTGAGCCAGCCGACGCCCACGCACAACCGAAGCCGGCCGCCGGAGAGCACGTCGACGGTCGCGGCCCGCTTGGCCAGCACCACGGGGTGGTGGTTGGGCAGGACCAGCACCCCGGTCGCCAGGCCCAGCCGGCCGGTGTGGGCAGCGAGGAACGCCAGCACGTCCAGGGGATCGGGAATGGGGCAGTCCGCGGCCATGCCGACCCGCCCCGACTTGTCGTAGGGATAGACGCTGTCGTAGCTGGTGGCCAGGACGGTGTGCTCGGCGACGATGATCGATTCAAAACCGCACGCCTCGAGGTGCCGGGCGAAGCTCACCATCCATTGGGGGTCGGCGGTGACCCCATCGGCCACCGGGGCGACGACCGAAACCTTCATGGGGCTTGAAGCTACAGGGCGGCTAGCAGCCGCCGGCCGGGGGCGCGATGGCTGCGCGCACCGCCTCGGCGAGGGCGGCCACCCGGCGGTCGGTGAACACGTCCTCCAGCAGCACCGCGTGGCCATCCGGGCCGCTCAGCGGGATCCGCCAGTTGGGGTACTCGTCGGTGGTGCCGGGCTGGTTCTGGGTGCGACGGTCACCCACGGCGTCGGTCAGCGCGACTCCCAGCAGCCGCGACGGCGTTCGGCCCAGGTACCGGTACAGCGCCGTGACGATCGATTCCGGGTCGCTGTCGTCGCTGCCGAGCAGCCCGACCCGGCGCAGTTCGGCGAGCCAGGCGGCCAGCTCGGCGCGGGCGGCCTCGAGCTCGTCCGCGGCGGGCCTGGTCAGCAGGCCGAGCGACTCGCGCAGCCGGACTTGGTCGCCCGCCAGGTAGCCGACGGTGGGGGGGAGGTCGTGGGTGGTGACCGAGGACAGGCAGTACTCCCGCCAGCGGTCGGCCGGCAGCGGCCCGCCGTTTCCGTCGCGGTCCAGTTCGAACCAGAGGATCGAGGTGCCCAGCACGCCGCGCAATAATAGATAGTCGCGCACCCAGGGTTCGACGGTGCCCAGGTCCTCGCCGACGACGACCGCGCCGGCCCGGTGCGCCTCCAGCGCGACGACGCCGAGCATCGCCTCGTGGTTGTAGCGGACATAGGTGCCCTCGGTGGGCCGCGCGCCGTCGGGGATCCACCACAGCCGGAACAGCCCGATGATGTGGTCGATGCGCACCCCGCCGGCGTGCCGCAGGATCGCCCGGATGAGCGCGCGAAAGGGCCGGTACTCCTGATCTTCCAGCCGGTCCGGCCGCCACGGCGGCTGCGACCAGTCCTGGCCGAGCTGGTTGAATTCGTCGGGCGGCGCGCCCGCGGTCACGCCCGGCGCCAGCACGTCCTGCAGGGCCCACGCGTCGGCGCCGTGGGGGTGCACGCCGACGGCGAGGTCCGCCATGATGCCCAGCGCCATCCCGGCCCGCACCGCCTGCGATTGCGCGGCCGCCAGTTGCTCGTCGAGCTGCCACTGCAGCCACCGATGGAAATCGACGGAGTCCGCGTGCTTGCGGACGAACTTCGCGACGCCCGGACCGTCCGGGCGCTGCAGCGAGTGCGGCCGACGGCAGGTCGGCCAGCGCGTACCGCAGCCGTTGGGCGCTCTCGAGGTCGGCGACGGAGTGGGCGAATTCGGCGAAACCCGGCACCCCGGCGGGCGTTGCGCCGGTGCTGCCGACGGCGTAGATCAGGTAGTCGTAATCCAGCTCGGCGCCCGAGGTCAGCAGTGCCCGCCGATCGCCGGCCGAGATGTGGTGCACGGTGTCGACCACCAGACGAATCCCCTCGCCGAGCAGCGAGCCGTAATCGCCGGTCGCGCTGCCGGTCTCGGCGATCAACTGGTGCAGGCGAATTCGCTCCACGAAGACGCGGCGCGGATTGACCATCGTGATATCGACGTCCGGGCGCTGCCTCAGATGGTTGGCGGCCACGGCTCCGGCGTAGCCACCGCCGACGACGACGACGCGGGTTCTCTGAGCGTGCACCTCGGTCATGTTTCCTCCTGATCTCTTCGGGCTTGTGCCCTGGAGACACCGCGGCTCCGCCAAGCGTGACAACACCGGCCACAAGTGTGACTTGACTCACGCGGGGAGCCCGCGCGGCAGCCGTCCGGGCGGTCGCCGCGTGTTAGGCTGCGCTACACCATTTCGTGGCTTGTCCTGCGCGAACTGCGACGGACGCCCGCGAGATCTGGGGGCTTCTTCAGTCCACGTAGCCGCGGACGGAACGAGGAGCCATGAAGACGACCATCCCCCTGATGGGCCCCGGAAATCCAAGCCCAGCTGGGACTGTGCCCTACCGGGAGGAGCCCGTGCCGCGCAGCCTGGATCTCGTCGTCACCTCCGTGGCAACTCAGCTCATGGAGGCCACCGGGCCGACCGTGGGCCGGGTGAGCGAAAGGGTCCTCGCGCAACTCGTCGACCAGTTCGATCTGGACGGCAGCTTCCTGCGCCACCACGACCACGACCGCCGGGCTTCGCTGCTGGTCGCCGAGTGGCCGCCGCGGACCGACGTTGACAACCCCGATCCGATGGCCGTCGTCCACTTCAGCAGCGCCGACCCGATACTTGCCGAGTGTGAGCACGGCAGGAAGCCGGTGGTGATCCGGCCGGAACAGACGTCCCGCTCCTTTCTGCGTCGGCCCGGGGGAGCGAAGCGATCAGACTCCCCGTCGGTCGCCGCCGCACCGCTCGTCTCGGGGGAGGTGACCACCGGCGTGCTCGGCTTCGTCAAGTTCGGCGCGCGCAGGTGGAAGCAGGAAGAGATCAACACGCTCGAAGCGGTCGCCGCGCTGTTCGCCCAGCTGCAAGCGCGCATCGCGGCCGAGGAGAAGCTCCGCTACCTGGCTGAGCACGACGATTTGACCGGCCTGTACAACCGCCGGGCGCTCGTCGCGCACCTGACGGACCGGCTCGCGGCCGGAAGCCCCGGACCCGTGGCGGTCCTGTATCTCGACCTGGACCGGCTGAAGCCGATCAACGACTACCTGGGCCATTCGGCCGGAGACTGGTTCATTCGGGTTTTCGCGCAACGCATTCGGGCGTGCGCCGGCGGTGAGAGCATGATCGCCCGGCTGGGCGGCGACGAGTTTGTCGTGATCCCCAACGAGCCGATGTCGGCGACGGCCGCGGAGTCGTTCGCCCGTCGGCTGGGCGCGATGCTGCGCGAACGGTTGGCGATCGGCGGCCACATGATCACCCGGACCGTCAGCATCGGCGTGGCGGTCGGCAGGCCCGGGCGCGACAACGGCACCGATTTGCTGCGCCGGGCCGACGAGGCGGTGCTGACGGCCAAACGGGGCGGCGGCAACCAGGTTGCGATGTCCACCGACGATATGTCGCTGAAAAACGCTTTCCGCAACGACATTGAGCTCCACCTGCAGGGTGACATCGACAGCGAGGCGTTGCTGCTGCACTACCTGCCCGAGGTCGACCTGTGGACCGGCGCCGTCGTGGCGGCCGAAGCCCTGGTCCGGTGGCGGCACCCGATCTGGGGGCTGCTCCTGCCCGACTCGTTCATCGGGGTGGCCGAGTCGACGAACCTCGCCGGGGAACTGGGCCGGTGGGTGATGCGAAGCGCCTGCGCGGAATTCAGCCGCTGGCGATCCAACGGTGTCGCCCAGAGCGCGACCTTGCGGCTCAACGTATCGCCCGTGCAGCTGATCACCCGCGGCTTCGTGCGCAGCGTTGCCGACACCATCGACGAGTTCGGCATCGACGCCGGATCGGTGTGCCTGGAAATCACCGAACGCGCCGTGGTGCATGACATCGAAACGACGCGAAGGACGCTGGCGGAGCTCAAAGACGTCGGGGTGCAGATCGCGATCGACGACTTCGGGACCGGTTATGCCGTTCTGTCGCATCTGAAGTCGCTGCCGGTCGACATGCTCAAGATCGACAACGGCTTCGTGCGTGACCTCGGCACCAACGCGGGCGATCTCGCGATCGTCCGGGCGATCATCGGGCTCGCCGAGGCCTTCGGCCTGCAGGTCGTCGCCGAGGGGGTCGAAACGCCCGCCGCGGCACTGACTTTGATGCAGCACGGATGCCACAGGGCGCAGGGCTTCCTGTTGTCCAGGCCCGTCCCCGGCGTCGCCATGGAGGCGTTGTTCGCCGCGCGGTGGATGCCGATGCCGTTTTTGACCGACCGCGAGGCGTTGTCGTCAGGCGCGCTCTGACGCCCGGGTGACGACGGTGAATTCGGTGCGGATGAAAGCGCTCGTGACTGTCGTGTGCGCGGTCGCTCTCGTCAGCGGGTGCGGCGGCAAGAGCAATCCGGGACCGCTGTCGGCGATGGTCAGCCCGCCCATACCGCCCAGCGTCCAGGACATCTCCAACCCGCTGCGCGGCCAGTACGAAGATCTGCTGATTCCGCTGTTCCCGCAAGGGAATCTGGCCCAGCAGCGGTACCCGGCGTGGCCGGCTTCGTATGACGCCAGCATGCGTATCTCCTGGCGGCAGTTGCAGCCCGTCGATCCCCGGACGCTGCCGCCGGACGCGCCCGACGACCGCAAGTTCGACTTCAGCGCGATCGACGACGCTCTGAACAAGGTGGGCAACCGCAACATGCGCCTGACCCTTCGGGTGCTCGCCTACAATTCCTGCTGCAGCGACACGTATCCCGACAACACCAACATCGCCATCCCCGACTGGATGCGGCCGGCGTCCATCAGCTATCCCGCGCCGACCAACGGTCCGGCCCCCGGCGTCACGCAGGTGGTGCCCAATTGGAACGATCCCGGTTACCTCAGCGCTTTCGCGGATCTGCTCGCCGCGCTCGGTCGCCGGTATGACCGCGACGAGCGGCTGAGCGTCTTCGAGTTCTCCGGCTACGGCGACGCCAGCGAGAACAACATCGACTATCTGCGTGACGTCCTGAAGGCGCCGGGGCCCTCGGCGGACGATAGCGTCGCCAAGCTCGGGTACTACAGCCAATTCGGCGATCAGAGCATCACCGCCGACTCCGTTCGCCGGTTGGTCGCGGCCAACGTCGGCGCGTTCCCGCACACGCAATTGGTGGTGACCCCCGACAACCCGGAGATCGTGCGCGAACTGCTCGCCGACGACGTCACCAAGAAGTTGTCCGCGCCGGTGGGCCTGCGCGCGAATTGCCTTGGCGCGCAAGCACCGCTGCCGACCTGGGCGGAATCCGCCGACTCCCACTACGTCAAGTCCGACGATTCGCTCGTCAATGCCCTCAAGCAGCGCATGACGTCGGCGCTGGTGATCAGCGAATGGTGCCGAATGCCAAGCGGAACCGATCCCCGCGCCTACTACGAGAAGGCCCTGCACGACGTCATCAGGTACCACGTGTCGATGACGTCGAGCGCCAACTTTCCCGACCGGGATGCGACGTCGGCGATGGACCCCAAGCTGTACTCGCTGTGGGCGCAGGCCAACGCGTCGGCCGGCTATCAGTATTCGGCTGATGCTCAGCCGGGATCGCAATCCCTGGACGGCAAGACCGCGACCATTTCGGTGGCCTGGACCAATTACGGCTCCGCCGCGGCGAGCGAGCACTGGTCACCGGGCTACAAACTGGTCGACTTCTCCGGAACGGTGGTGCGTAGCCTGCCGGCGGCGGTGGACCTCAAGGCGCTGGTCCACGACGACTCCAGCCCCTCGCGGGACGAACCGGTCCCGGCCTCGTCGACGGAATCGGTTCATGTCGACCTGACCGGATTGGCCCCGGGCCACTACACGTTGCGCGCGTCGGTCGAGTGGCAACAGCACAAGCCGGACGCTTCGCACACCGTCAATTACGTGCCGATGGCGCTGGCGCGTGACGGCCGCGACGGCTCCGGCCTGTACCCCGTTGCCACGCTGGACATTCCGCGCGGCGCCACGACGTGAGCCCACGCTCGGTGCCGGCCGCGGGCCGGCCGTCGCGAGTCCTGGCCGGCGGCCCACGGCGCGTTGGTGCGGCGGCCGCCGACTAGCGAGCGTGGAGGGCCTATCCGGCCCCGCGGTCGGAGAGCACGGGGTTGTTGCCGGTCGCGCCATCAAAGCTGAGAAAAATCATATAATTAGTATGCAAAACGCTTGGAAAAAGAGCACAAAGTATGCGATGTTGGTCGCGTCGTGCGGTTGGCGTCGGCGCGTCCCTGATAACCTCGGAAGCGGCCCGAATGCCGAATAGAGACCGCCCGTCAGCGCTGCCCCAGACCGCTGAAGGACCGGAAAACCGCCTAGTGCGCCCTTGCTCGAGGAAGGCGTTGTGAACGTGAAAGTGCTGGGTTCGGCCGAGGGCCACGGCCGCGAGGCGTGCGTCACGGCGGTGCGCGTTATCGGTAGGCCTGTCGTTCGCCGCCGGCCGCGGTGGTGCACGCAGCGAGGCACTCGCCTCTGATGAAGCCGCACACCACCGACGGGCGCGCCGACACCACGCGTCGTCACATTCTGCGGGCCGCCGCGCAGCAGTTCGCCCGCCGCGCATATCACGACGTCGGCCTCGATGACATCCTCGCCCAGGCCGAACTGACCAAGGGCGCAATGTATTTCCATTTCCGCTCCAAGCACGCGCTGGCGGTGGCCATCATCGACCAGCAGACGGCCGCGGGTACCACCGCCGTGAATGAGCTACTCAGTCGGGGCCTTTCGGGCCTGGAGACCCTCATCGACTTCTCGTATCTGATCGCCGTCCAAGACATCAAGCTCGACGGCGTCAGAGCGGCGCTGAACCTACTCGAGTCGGTCGGCCGTGCCGAGGGGCTGCAGGAAACCGTGCTGTCCGATTGGACACAGGCGGTGACCCAAGTCGTCGAGCAGGCGATCACCGAGGGCGATGTCGGCGCGCAATGCGATGCCGAGGGCGTCGCCCAGCTGATGGTGTCCCTGCACATGGGTATTCGGCAGACCAGCAACCTCGACGCACCCGAGCGGTTCCTGCTCGACCTCGAAAGGTGCTGGGCCTTGCTGCTGACCGGCATTCTGCAACCGGACCGCGTCGAGTACTTCCGCCAATTTCTGCACCGGCGTGCGGCGCTGGCGATCAAGGCCGGCTCGACGGGTGGTTAACCGGCGGCCCGCGCCGACCGAATTTGGTGGCCGCGGCTGTTAGTCTGAGTTCCGGGTCGGACGTCGAAACGCCGAGATCCGGGATCAAAGCAGGTGGACGAATCCGGAGGTGGTGCAGCACATGGCACGCCAGGTTCGATCGGAAGCCACCCGGCGCAGGATTCTGGACGCCGCGATAGACGTTTTCGGTGACGTTGGTTACGCCGCCGCCGGCTGGAACACCATCATCGAGCGTACCGGCATGACCAAGGGCGCCCTCTACCATCACTTCGACTCGAAGGAATCACTGGCGTCCGCCATCATCGAGGAAGGCTCCGACGTCGTCCTGACCGCCTTCCGCAACGTCTGCGGATCGTCGTCGCCCGCGCTGGAGAACATGATTCACGGCACGTTCACCCTGGCGAACGTGTTCAGCTCGGACAGGCTGGCCCGCGCGGCCGAGCAATTGACCGCAGCCCTGGCCGGATTCAACAAAGCGGCGGCGCGTTTCTGCGAGAGTTTGGTCGACCTGATGGCCGCCGAGGCGCGGCGGGCGAAGGCCGAAGGGGACGTCCGACCCGACCTCGATCCGGTGGCGCTCAGTGAGTCGGTCCTGGGCGGCGTCCTCGGAACGCGCCTGCTGACCAACGCGATGTCGGCCACCGAGCCGGCGGGGCCCCTCGGCGAGCAGGCCATCGTGGACCTGGTCGGCCGCCCGCGTCAGATCTGGGAGCTCGTGCTGGCCGGTGTCGCAACCGACGAGTCGCTGCCGTACTTCCGCGAGTTCCTAGCGCGCGAGGCGCTGCGCCACGCCGCGCCGGCGCCGCAGGCCGGTCCCGCCGCGGTGGCGCCCGAACCCGAGTAGGGCGCGCGGCGTCAGCGTTCTTCCTGCCACAACTGTTCGGTGAGGTCCTGGAAGGTCGCGAGGACGAACTGGTCGTCTGCCCGCATGACCGCCGATTTGCTCATCAACGCCCGAACGACCGAGCCGTCCTTGTGCGCCAATTCGACGACCATGTTCGCCAGCGCGTGAACCACCGATAGCAGGGACTCGGAGTCGGGTGCCTGGTGGAAGATCTGCTGAAACCGCAGCGACATCACCTCCTCGGCGTCGAAGCCGACCATCTCCGCGAATGCCGTGTTGGTGAACAGGATGCTGCCGTCGTGCCCGATGGCGAGCACGGGAACGGGAATCCGTTCCAGCACCACCAACGCGGGCAGCTCCTTCAATGCAGTCATCGGCGATTGGCCGTGCTGGCGCTTTCGTCGCTCCACAGGGCGATTATTGCTCATCGCCGGGGGTGTTCCCGACGCTTTCTTCGGTGCGGCGGCCCGGCACGGTCAGACGCGGGGTCCGCGCGGGCCGCCCTGGGGCCCACCGGCCGTTGTTCGCTCGCCGGTATCGTCCGGCTGGTAGCGCGGGAAAACGCCCGTGGGGGGCGGCAGCAGGGTGCCGGGAACCAGCCGGTCACCGACGGCGGTGAAACCCCGTCGATCCTCGGCCTGTCCGAGCAGGCCCAGCAGCTTGCCGGCCGACTCCGGCATCACCGGCTGAACCAGCAGCGCCGCGATGCGGACCGCCTCGCACGTCGTGTAGAGGACGGTGCGAAACCGCGCCTGATCCTCCTCGGACTCGCTCTTGCGTAAGACCCACGGCTCCTGGGCCGAAAAGTATTTGTTCGCGTCGCCCAGCATCAGCCAGATCGCCTCCAGGGCAAGGTGCATCGCCTGCTCGTCGAAACTGGCGCGCACCCGCCCCAGCAGGCCGTCGGCCGTCGCCAGCAGTTCGGTGTCGGCGGGCGTGAACTCGCCCGGTTCGGGCACGGCGCCGCCCAGGTTCTTGGCCACCATCGACAACGACCGCTGGGCCAGGTTTCCCAGCTCGTTGGCCAGGTCGGTGTTGATCCGCGTGATGATGGCCTCTTCGCTGTAGTTGCCGTCCTGACCGAACGGGACCTCGCGCAGCAGGAAATAGCGAACCTGGTCCACACCAAACGTTTGCGCCAACTCCACCGGGTCCACGACGTTGCCCAGCGACTTGCTCATCTTCTCGCCCCGGTGATGCAAGAAACCGTGCGCAAAAACCTTGCGCGGCAACTCGATTCCGGCCGACATCAGAAACGCCGGCCAGTACACGGCGTGGAACCTGATGATGTCCTTGCCGATCATGTGCAAGTCGGCGGGCCAGTACCGGCGGAAGAGTTCCGAACCGGTATCGGGAAAACCGGCACCGGTCAGGTAGTTGGTGAGCGCGTCGACCCACACGTACATGACGTGGCCGGGGTCGTCGGGCACCGGGACGCCCCAGTCGAACGAGGTCCGCGAAATCGAGATGTCCGCAAGGCCCGAGGAGACGAAGCTGACCACCTCGTTGCGCCGCACCTCGGGTGCGATGAAGACGGGATTGGCTTCGTAATGGGCGAGCAGCCTGTCGGCGTAGGCCGACAGCCGGAAGAAGTACGACTGCTCCTCGGTCCAGGTCACCGCGGCCCCGGTTTCGACCGCCACCCGGGTGCCGTCCTCGAGGACCCGGGTCTCGGACTCGACGAAGAACCGCTCGTCGCGCACCGAATACCACCCCGAGTAGTTGTCCAGGTAGATGTCGCCCGACGCCGCCATCCGCCGCCAGATTTCCTTGGACGCCTCGTAATGGTCGGGGTCGGTGGTCCGGATGAACCGGTCGAAGGAGATGTTCAGCGCCTCCTGGACCCGCTGGAAGACGTCCGAGTTGCGCCGCGCCAGTTGCGCGGTCGGCACGCCGGCGGCCGTCGCGGCCTGCGCGACCTTCAGGCCGTGCTCGTCGGTACCGGTCAGGAATCGCACGTCGAAGCCGTCGAGCCGCTTGAACCGGGCGATCGCGTCGGTGGCGATGTACTCGTACGCGTGACCCACGTGCGGCGCCGCGTTGGGATAGGCGATCGCGGTGGTGACGTAATAGGGCTCCATTTCGGGGTCCACCCTATTGTGTGGCGGTGAGCTCCAGCCGACCCGGTGAACGCAAGACGCCGCCCGCCCCGCCGCCGTTGGCGCCGTTGATCGACGCCCACACCCACCTCGACGCGTGCGGCGCACGCGACGGCGAGGGGGTGCGCGCGATCGTGGACCGCGCCGCGGCGGTGGGGGTGGGTGCGGTGGTCACCATCGCCGACGACCTGGAGTCGGCGCGCTGGGTTACCCGGGCCGCCGACTGGGATCCGCGGGTCTACGCCGCGGTGGCGTTGCACCCCACCCGCGCGGACGCGCTGGACGACGACGCGCGCGCCGAGATCGAGCGACTGGCGGCCCTCCCCAGGGTGGTGGCCGTCGGAGAGACCGGCCTGGACCTGTACTGGCCCGGGCGCCTCGACGGCTGCGCCGAGCCTTTAGTGCAGCGCGAGGCCTTCGCCTGGCACATCGATCTGGCCAAGCGATGCGGCAAGCCGCTGATGATCCACAACCGGGAGGCCGACGCCGAGGTGCTCGACGTGCTCGAGGCCGAGGGCGCGCCCGAGGTCGTCATCTTTCACTGCTTTTCATCGGACAGCGCAATGGCCCGCCGCTGCATCGACGCCGGATGGCTGCTCAGCCTCTCCGGGACGGTGAGCTTCCGCAACGCGCGCGCCCTGCGCGACGCGGTCCCCCTGATACCGGCGCAGCAACTGCTGGTCGAAACCGATGCGCCCTTTCTGACGCCGCACCCCTACCGGGGCTCGGCGAACGAACCGTACTGCCTGCCGTATACCGTGCGCGCGATCGCTGAACTGGTCGATCGCCCCGCGGAGGAAGTGGCGGCCGTCACGACCAGCAATGCCCGTCGCGCTTATGGCCTGGCGGCCGAATGAGGCTGTCTCGTAAGAAAGTCGCGTCGGAGTTGCTCAACATTGGCCCGTTCGTTACCGTCTTGTGATCGTAAGGGGGCCCCCGGGCCCATTTGTCATTTTTGTTGCTGAGTGGTTCGTAACTGGTTGAGGTCGGAGTAGAAGCGTTTTGAACGTATTAGCAAAACTTCATCAATCTCCATCACCGTTATTGCGTCTCGTAGTCGGAGGGCTGCTCGTAGTCCTGGCCTTTGCCGCTGGGTTCGCGGTGTCGGTGTCCAAGACGGTGACCTTGAACGTCGACGGCGTCGCGATGCGCGTCACGACCATGAAGTCACGGGTGATCGACATCGTCCAGGAGAACGGGTTCACCATCGGTGAGCGCGACGACCTGTATCCCGCCGCCGACGTGCAGGTGCACGACGCCGCCAACATCGTGCTGCGGCGCAGCAGGCCGCTGCAGATCTCGCTGGACGGCCGCGACACCAAGCAGGTGTGGACGACGGCGTCCACCGTGGACGAGGCGCTGGCCCAGCTTGCGATGACCGACACCGCCCCGGCCGCGGCCTCCCGCGCCAGCCGCGTGCCCCTGGCGGGCATGGCCCTGCCGGTCGTGAGTGCGAAGACGGTCCTGGTCAACGACGGCGGCGCCGTCCGCACGGTCCACCTCCCGGCGGCCAACGTCGGCGCGCTGCTCAGCGCGATCGGGGCGCCGCTGCAGGAGAGCGACCAGGTGGCGCCCGGCGCGACGTCCCCGATCGCCGACGGGATGCAGATCCAGGTCACCCGCAACCGGATCGAGCGTGTCACCGAGCGCATCCCGCTGCCGCCCGCCTCGCATCGCGTCGAGGACCCGGACATGAACGTGAGCCGGCAGGTGGTCGAGGACCCGGGCAGCCCCGGAACCCAGGACGTGACGTTCGACGTCCTCAAGGTCAACGGTGTCGAGACCGGCCGGCTGCCGGTCGCGAACACGGTCATCGCCCCGGCCCACGACGCCGTGGTGCGGGTGGGCACCAAGCCGGGCACCGACGTGCCCCCGGTGACCAACGGGTCCGTCTGGGACGCCATCGCGGGCTGTGAGGCCGGCGGGAACTGGGCGATCAACACCGGCAACGGGTATTACGGCGGTGTGCAGTTCGACCAGGGCACCTGGGAGCGCAACGGCGGGTTGCGGTTCGCACCGCGCGCCGACCTCGCCACCCGCGAAGAGCAGATCGCCGTCGGCCCGGTTGACCACCAGGATCAGCGGGGCGGTATCGCCTCCGGTGAACTGGCGGGCCATCGCGTCGACCTTGGCGGAGTCGGAGGCCGGGGGCACGGACAGCGGCGCCTGGCCCGCCGCCGCGTTTGCGCCGATGAGCACCATGAGTGCGGTGCCCAGCAGCACGGCGCCCAGCCCCACGAGCCACGAACGCCGGCCCGTCACGGCGGCCGCAAAGCCTTCCCACACCACCCGGCAATTGTTTCAGTTGCTTAAACATTAATCAACTGAAATGCTGTGAGGCCTGTTCATCAGGAGGCACTATGGACGACATGCAGACGACCCGGGTTCTCCGGCGGACGGCGGCACGGGTGGCATGACCAACGACCCGCGCGCGATGACGACCCGCAAGCGGCGGCATATCGACGTCTGCCTGACCGGGCCCGTCAACTATGTCGGCGTGAGCACCGGGCTGGAACGCTATCAGCTGCCCTACAACGCGTGCACGCAGACCAGCCTGGCCGACATCGATTTGTCCACCGAATTTTTCGGTGTCGATCTGCGGGCGCCGGTGCTCATCGGCGCGATGACCGGTGGCGCGGAGCTCTCCGGCACGATCAACCGGAATCTGGCAACCGCCGCACAACAACTCGGCGTCGGCATGATGCTCGGTTCGCAGCGGATCATGCTGGACAGTGTGCTGGGCGAGCGGGCCGCCGTCAGCTTCAGCGTTCGTGACGTGGCCCCGGACGTCCTGCTGGTCGGCAACATCGGCTTGGCTCAGTTGACCAAGACGGCGGTGCCCGAGATCGCCAAGGCCCTCGATCGGGTGGGCGCCAATGTCCTTGCGGTGCATACGAATCCGTTGCAGGAAGCCATGCAGGACAACGGGGACACCGACTTCTCCGGGTCCCTGGACAGGTTGCGCGAGGCGGCCGGCGAACTGGGCTACCCGGTGCTGCTCAAGGAGGTGGGCCACGGGATCGGCGCGACGGCCGTGGCCGAATTGCTGGGCGCCGACGGCAGATTGCCGGTCGCCGGCATCGATGTCGCGGGCGCCGGCGGCACCTCGTGGTCACGCGTGGAACAACTCGTGCGCTACGGGGAATTGCGTTACCCGCAGCTGGCCGACTGGGGCATCCCCACCGCGCGGGCGATCGTCGAGGTGCGCGAGGCGTTGCCGGACGTCCCCCTGGTGGCGTCGGGCGGGATCCGCACGGGCATGGACGCGGCCAAGGCGATCGCGCTGGGCGCCGACGTGGTGGCGATGGCGCGGCCCCTGCTGGCCGCGGCGATCGAGTCCGCCGCCGCGGTTGTCGATTGCCTGCAGCCGGTCATCGAAGAACTCGCGGTCTGCCTGCACGGATGCGGGGTGGCGGATCTCGGTAGCCTGCGGGGGGTCAACCTGATCCGCGACCCGTGAGGCCGGCGACATGTCCGTGATCTTGGCGTACTGCTCACCCGAGCTCGGCCATCTGCTGCCGATCGGGGCGTTGCTGAGCGAGCTGCACCGCCGCGGCCACGAGGTGCACGTGCGCACCATGTCCGCCGGTGTGGCGATGATGCGCGGGCAGGGTTTGCACGCCGAGGCCGTCGACCCGGCGATCGAGGCGATCGCCGGGGGGGATTGGCAGGCCCGCGGCGCGCTGGGGGTGTTGAAGCTCTCCCTCGACGTGCTGTGCCGGCGCGCGGCGCTGGAAGTGCACGACCTGCGGCACGCCGTCGATGCCGTCGAACCCGAGGCGATCATCGTCGATGCGAACTGCTGGGGCGCCATGTCGGCCGCCGAGGCCGGAACGATTCCGTGGCTGGTCTTTTCGCCGTTCACCCCCTACCTGCGGTCCCGCGGGGCACCGCCCTTCGGCCCGGGGATGCGCCCCCTGCCCGGGATCGTCGGCGACCTGCGCGACGCCGCGGTCCGCCCTATCGTGCGATACCTCTTCGACCGCCCAATGTTGCCGCGCGTCAACGCGATTCGCGACGGGCTCGGCGTGACGCCGGTGACGTCCGTCGATGACCTGATGCGGCGCGCGCCGCTGCTGCTCGCGGTCGGCGGGGAGCCGTTCGAATACCCGCATCCGGACTGGGGTGACCTAGTGCACCACATCGGGGCGTGCGTGTTCGAACCCACCACCGCGCCGCCGCCGGACTGGCTCGGCGCCATCGAACGGCCGGTGGTGCTGGTCAACACCTCCTCAATACCGCAACCCGACACCGCCCTGGGCCGAACCGCCTTGGAGGCGTTGGCCGATGAGGACGTCCACGTGGTGGCGCCTTTCCCCGCCGGCGTCCCGGCGGGCCTGCCGCGTCCCGCCAACGCCACCGTGTGCCGATTCGTGCCGCACGCGGCCGTCCTCGACCGGGCCTGCTGTGCGATCACCCACGGCGGTATGGGCACGACGCTCAAAGCGCTGGACCGCGGCGTGCCCGTGGTCGTCGTGCCCTTCGCGCGCGACCAGGCCGAAGTGGCCCGCCGCGTGCAGTTGGCGGGGTGCGGTGTCCGGCTGCCGGCCCGGAGGCTCACGCCGGCGCGGCTGCGGTCGGAGGTGCGGGCGACGCCGGGCAGCTGGCGCCCCTGCTGGGCAACGAGATGCAAGCGGCCGCCCTGAGCCTGCACCCGGGCCTGCGGCGTGCCCTGCGCGCCGGCGTGGAGGCGGGCGCCCTGGCGGGCATCGTGTCGGGTTCGGGCCCGACGTGTGCCTTCCTGTGCGCCTCGGCGGCGTCGGCGGTCGACGTCGGCACCGAACTGTCCGGCGCGGGCGTCTGCCGCACGGTGCGGGTCGCCACCGGACCGGTGGCGGGGGCGCGCGTGGTGCCCGCGCCCACCGAAGTGTGAAATCGCACTCAAAACGCCGCTGAGTTTGGCAGTTACTTAAGAGGAGTTTAAGATCGTCTGCGGTGACGAGTAGCGGTAAGCAGAACCCCTCGATTTCGTCGTCCGCCGGGAGCCCCGGCGGGCGTGTGATTGGACCGACTTCGGTTTTCGCTGCTCGCGCGTTCGACGCGATGGGACGGGGTTTCGACGACCCATCACCGCTTCGAGACCTAACCGCCGCCCAACTGTGCTCGTGCGCCTGCTACCGGGCGACACGGGGCGGGCGGAATATGAGATCTGCGGCCTTGGCTGGTATGCCGGAACCGAGGAGGTTTTCGTGAGCAGGTTTACCGAGAAGATGTACCGCAACGCCCGCACCGCGACGACGGGCATGGTCACCGGTGAACCTCACGCCCCGGTTCGCCACACGTGGGGGGAGGTGCACGAGCGCGCCCGCCGCATCGCCGGCGGTCTCGCGGCCGCGGGCATCGAGCTCGGCGACGCCGTCGGCGTGCTTGCCGGCTTCCCCGTCGAGATCGCCCCGACAGCGCAGGCGCTGTGGATGCGCGGGGCCAGCCTGACCATGCTGCACCAGCCGACGCCGCGCACCGACCTGATGGTGTGGGCCGAGGACACCATGACCGTCATCGGCATGATCGAGGCCAAGGCCGTCATCGTGTCCGAGCCCTTCCTGGTCGCCATCCCCGTGCTGGAGGAGAAGGGCATCAAGGTCCTCACCGTCGCCGACCTCCTGGCCTCCGACCCGATCGACCCGATCGAGGTCGGCGAGGACGACCTGGCGCTGATGCAGCTGACGTCGGGTTCCACCGGATCGCCCAAGGCCGTGCAGATCACCCACCGCAACATCTACTCCAACGCCGAGGCGATGTTCATCGGCGCCGAATACGACGTCGACAAGGACGTCATGGTCAGCTGGCTGCCCTGCTTCCATGACATGGGGATGGTCGGCTTCCTCACCATCCCGATGTACTTCGGCGCCGAGCTGGTCAAGGTCACCCCGATGGACTTCCTGCGCGACACGCTGCTGTGGGCCAAGCTCATCGACAAGTACAAGGGCACCATGACCGCGGCGCCGAACTTCGCCTACGCGCTGCTGGCCAAGCGGTTGCGCCGCAACGCCAAGCCCGGCGATTTCGACCTGTCCACGCTGCGGTTCGCGCTGTCCGGCGCCGAGCCCGTCGAGCCCGCCGACGTCGAGGACCTGCTGGATGCGGGCAAGCCGTTCGGACTGCGGTCCTCGGCGATCCTGCCGGCTTACGGCATGGCCGAGACGACGCTGGCGGTGTCGTTCTCGAAGTGCAACTCGGGCCTGGTGGTCGACGAGGTGGACGCCGACCTGCTGGCCGCGCTGCGCCGGGCCGTGCCGGCCACCAAGGGCAACACCCGCCGGCTGGCCACGCTCGGCCCGCTGCTCAAGGACCTCGAGGCCCGCATCGTCGACGAGAACGGCAACGTGATGCCCGCGCGCGGCGTCGGCGTCATCGAGCTGCGCGGCGAATCGCTGACGCCCGGCTACCTCACCATGGGCGGCTTCATCCCGGCGCAGGACGAGCACGGCTGGTACGACACCGGCGACCTCGGCTACCTGACCGAGGAGGGCCACGTCGTGGTGTGCGGCCGCGTCAAGGACGTCATCATCATGGCGGGCCGCAACATCTATCCCACGGACATCGAGCGGGCCGCGTGCCGCGTCGAGGGGGTGCGTCCCGGCTGCGCCGTCGCGGTGCGCCTGGACGCCGGCCACTCACGCGAGACATTCGCCGTCGCCGTCGAGTCCAACGCCTGGCAGGACCCGGTCGAGGTGCGCCGCATCGAGCACCAGGTCGCTCACGAGGTGGTGGCCGAGGTGGACATGCGGCCGCGCAATGTCGTGGTGCTGGGCCCCGGCACCATCCCCAAGACGCCGTCGGGCAAGCTGCGCCGGTCGACGTCGGTCACCCTGGTCACCTAGGGCACCGGCGGCCGTCAGGCGATCGGGGCGAGCCCCGACCGCACCACCTCCAGACAGGTGGCGGTGATAGACCCCAAATCCTGGGTGCAGCCGTCGCGCCCCCAGGTTTCCACTCCGACGATCAGCGCGGCGGCCAGCGTGGATCCGGCCACCTTGGCGACCAGCTCGATGTTTGCCACGTCGGGATAACGCTGTCGGACGAAATCGGTGAGCACCTCGGCGAACGACGATTGGACCACCCGCAGGTGGGCGGCGATCTGGTCACCGGTGATCAGTTCGGCGCGGGCCAGCGCCGCCTGCCGGACCACCTCGACGTCGTGCGGATAGCTGTCCACGCTGGCCAGCACGGCCTCGAACACCGACTCCGAGCGGGGGCGCCGCGCGAGCGCCTCGGCCAGCCAGTCCACCTCGGTGTCGTAGTCCTGGAACAGCACGGCTTCCTTGGTGGGGAAGTGCCGGAAGAACGTGCGTTCCGTGACGCCGGCCTCCCGAGCGAGCTGTTGCACCGTGACGTTGCCGAAGCCCTC
The DNA here is from genome assembly GCF_001053185.1 of Mycobacterium bohemicum DSM 44277. Taxonomy (GTDB): domain Bacteria; phylum Actinomycetota; class Actinomycetes; order Mycobacteriales; family Mycobacteriaceae; genus Mycobacterium; species Mycobacterium bohemicum. The sequence continues at coordinate 1,469,959 of NZ_CSTD01000001.1, forward strand.
GCTGGCGAACCTTTTCAGGGCGACCTGCCGCAGCGCCTCCCGGGTCCGGTTGCGGCGCAGCGCGTGCAGATTCGGCCGCTCGCCCATAGCTGACATCCCATCACACCGGACTGCGCCGCAGCCGCTTCTCCTTCCAATTGAGTCAGTACTGACATATATTTGGCGCTTGGGCGGGGCGATTCTCCGAAGGAGCGTGCGCGATGACGGACTATGACGCGATCGTGGTCGGTGCCGGTCACAACGGGTTGACGGCGGCGGCGGTCCTGCAGCGCGCCGGCCTGCGCACGCTGTGCCTGGAGGCCAACACCTACAGCGGTGGCATGGCGGCGACCGTCGAGCTGATGGACGGATTCCACTTCGAGATCGCCGGTTCGGTGCAGTTCCCCACCGCCCCGCGGATCGCCGAGGAGCTTGGACTCAATACGCTGCCGACGGTGGACGCCGACGTGATGAGCGTCAACATCGGCGAATCCGGCGAGGAGCCGATGGTCTTCTACCGCGATCCGATGCAGCTCATGACGCACCTCGGCGAAAAGCACGGTGTCGAGGCCGTCACCGGGATGGCCGAGCTGTACGCGTGGAGCCAGGGGCCCGCGCGGGCGCTGGGCCGATTCGAGGTGTGCACCCCGCCCGAGACGCTCGATCAGATGTATGCCAGCGCGACCAACGAGGCCGAACGCCGGGCCATCCACGAAATGCTCTTCGGCACGGCGATGGACCCCATCGACCGCTTCCTGCCCGACAAGGACAAGCACGCGGTGTTGCGCGGGATGCTGGCGTTCCTGGCGATCAACTCCACCTACCGCGGGCCGTACACGCCCGGCAGCGCCACCTGTCTCGCTTTCGCCCTGGCGGTTCCCGACGGCAGCACCGCGATGATGACCAAGCTCGAGGGTGGCATCGGGGCGCTCACCGACCATGTTCGCGACCTCTTCGTCAGCGCCGGCGGTGAGCTCAGGTTCCGCGCCAAGGTCGACAAGATCGTCGTCGAGGACGGCCGCGCCATCGGTGTGCAGTTGAGGGACGGCACGAAAATCAGTGCGCCCGTGGTGGTCTCGAACCTGGCCCCCGACACCACGCTCAACGACCTGGTCGGCGCGGAGCACCTGCCGGCTGACCTCGTCACCCGGCTCGAGGGCCGTGACCACCGGGCGACGTTCGTGCAGATGCATTTCGCGCTCGACGGGCTGCCCGAATTCGCCCCGCCCTACGAGCTGCTCAACGAGCCGGGCATGCAGCAGTCGATAGGGATCTTCGGCTCGCCGGAAGAACAACAGCGTCAGTGGGAGATGTGCACGCACGGGTTGATCCCCGACAATCCGTCGCTGGGCATGCAGATCCCGTCCTGCATGGATTCCAGCCTGGCTCCTCCCGGCAAGCATGCGGCCAGCGCCTACGCGTACGCCTTCCCGGTCGAGGCCAGCCGCGACCAGCACGGCCACCTGAAAAACGAGATGGCACAACGCGTTATCGACAAGATCACCCGATTCGCCCCGAACTTCAAGGACATCCTGATCCGGCACATCACGTTTGCGCCGTACCACATGCAGACGATGTTCGCCGCCCCGTCCGGTGACTTCTGCCACGGGCTGCTGCAGCCGGAGTTGATGGGCCCCAACCGTCCCGGGCCCAAGGGCTTCATCGACCTGCCCATCGCGATCGACGGTCTCTACCTCGGCGGCGCGGGATGCCACGGGGGACCGGGCATCACCTTCATTCCCGGCTACAACGCCGCCCGCCAGGCACTCGAGGACCTGTCGGCCTGACCGCCCGGGTCTACCAGGCGTGGACGCGGTTCTGGGCGGACTCCAACCCGAGCTCGATCAGCATTTCGGTGGCGTCCGCGGCCTGCTCGCAGATCGTGGGGACTTCGGGGCGTTCGCCGGCGGTGAAGTTCTCCAACACGAACGCCGCCGGGTCCTTGCGGCCGGGCGGGCGCCCTATTCCGATCCGGACCCGCTGAAAGTCCTTGGTGCCCAGTGCCGCAACCACGGAGCGCAGCCCATTGTGGCCGCCCTCGCCGCCGCCGACCTTGAGCCGGATGCGGCCGAAGTCGAGGTCGAGGTCGTCATGGATGACGATGATCTCGCCCGGAGCCACCGAATAGAACTTCGCCAGCGGCCCCACCTGGCGACCGGACTCGTTCATGTAGCAGCGCGGCTTGGCGACCACCACCGAGTGCCCGGCCAACCTTCCGGTGACCACTTCGGCACCGGAACGCTTGTGCGCCTTGAAGTTTGCGCCGAGCCGAGCGGCGAGCAGGTCGGCCACCATGAACCCGAGGTTGTGCCGGGTGCGGGCGTAGTTGTCTCCGGGATTGCCCAGGCCGACGACCAGCAACGGCTCGGCCATGTTGCGTCCCGCCTACTCGGCCTCGGACTCGGCGCCGGCCTCGGACTCCTGCTCGCCCGCCGCCTCCGGCGCTTCGGCCCCGGCGGTCTCGCCGGCGCCTTCCTCCGCGAGGTCCTCGGCGGTCGGGGCATTCACCACGTTGACCACCAGCAGCTCCGGGTCGGAAATCAGGGTGACCCCCCTGGGGAGCTGGACCTGGCCCGCGGTGAACTGCGTGCCGGGGGTGGCGCCCTCGACGGACACCGTCAGCTGCTCGGGGATCGACAACGCCTCGGCCTCGATCTCGATGTGGTTGGTCTCCTGGGTGACCAGCGTGCCGGATTCGGCGTCGCCCTCGACCACCACGGCGACCTCGACGGTGACCTTCTCGCCGCGGCGCACCACCAGCAGGTCGGCGTGCTGAATGCTGCGGCGGATCGGGTGGATGTCGAGCGCCTTGGTCAGCGCCAGCTGCTCTTTGCCCTCGATGTCCAGCGTCAGCACCGCGTTGGTGCCGGCGTGCCGCAAGACGGCCGCGAAGTCGTGTCCGGGCAGCTCGAGGTGCTGGGGATCGGCGCCGTGGCCGTAGAGGACGGCGGGGATCCGGCCTTCGCGGCGGGCCCGGCGGGAGGCGCCCTTGCCCGTCTCGGTTCGCACCGAAACCTTCAACTGGTTGACTGCCGACTTGGCCATGTGGTCGCTCCTGTGTGCTCGCTCGTGGGTTCGGGGCACGGCCAGGGTCGCGACTGTTAGGTCGGTCTCCGTCGATAACGGTGCCGGTCGACACCCTCGCCGTGACGCCTGGTCAGGTTAGCGCATCGGGGTGGGTGCGGAAAATTCGAGTCACATGCGCCACACGCGTCCCTGGATGGGGCGGCACCCGATCTGCCCGCCTCATAGCGACAATTACCCCCCGGCGACTGGGTGGCCCCCCGTTGTCGCTCGGAGGTGGGCACATCGTCACCCACCTTCTCCAGGGGCTGGTGTGGCCCATGTGGCGGGGGAGGCTCAGAGCGGGAAGGTGGTCCCCGTCAGCTGCTCGGACAACGACCAGAGGGCGGCGGCCATCGCCGCGTCCCGCGCGCGCCGGCCGCGCGCCACCGGCTGGGTGCGTCCGCGGTACCCGCCCCGGGGACCGACGAAGGTGTCTCCCGGGAGGTCCCGCGACGCCGCGTACAACGTCTGGCGGGCACCGAAGTCGGCGTCGGTGGCCACCACGCGGGTGACGGCCGACATCAGGGCATCGCCGATCCTGCGGCCCGAGGCGCCCTGCAGGTTGGTGTGCGAGTAACCGGGGTGGGCCGCCAGGGCGCGCAGCGGCGAACCGGCCGCCTCCAAGCGCCGCTGCAGCTCGCTGGTGAACAGCAGGTTCGCGAGCTTGGACTGGCTGTAGGCCAGCCACGGCGAGTACCGGCGGTTCGTCCAGTTGAGGTCGTCGAGGTCGATGCGGCCGGCCCAGTGCGCCATCGAGGACACCGTGACCACCCGGTCGGTGAGCCTGGGCAGCAGCAGGTTGGTCAGCGCGAAGTGACCGAGATGGTTCGTGCCGATCTGGCTTTCGAAGCCGTCGGCGGTCAACGCGTAGGGGGCGGCCATGATGCCCGCGTTGTTGATCAGCACGTCAACCTTGTCCACGCCGTCGGCGAACCGGCGCACCGACGACAGGTCCTGCAGGTCGAGGGCACGAATTTCGGTGTCGCCGTTCATCTTCCGGGCGGCGGCTTCGCCCTTGGCCGTGTCACGGACGGCCATGACGACCGAGGCGCCGCTGCGCGCCAGCTCGCGGGCGGTCACCTTGCCGAGGCCGCTGTTGGCGCCGGTGATGACGACGGTGCGCCCGGCGAACGACGGTAGCTCCGCGGCGGTCCAGTTGGTCATGGCTGCCAACCTAGTGCCCGGCGTCGGACTCCGGCGGCGGGGTGGCTAGGGTGATGCCGCCCATCGACGGCCAGGGCTCCGCGTCGGCCCGAGTCACTTCCGCGCGACGACGAACCCCTTGATGATCGCCTCGATGTCGGCCGACTCCGCGACCGCCTGGTCGGCCAGGCCGGTGATGGTCAGCTGAACCAGGTAGCGCTGATCGGCGGGCGGCGAGCCGGTCGGGATGACGATCCGATTCCAGCTGTGCAGCCGCGTGCCGTCCAGGTCGTAGCTGCCCTGGATCTCCGACGACGGAAACCCGTTGTAGTCGGCCGTCGAGGCGTCCAATTGCCGGAAGTTCTCGAACAATTGGGCATCGTCGTTGCCGTGCTTGATCACTTGGGCCGGGTCGAAGTCGCCGACCAACTTGAACACCACCAGGCGCGCGGTCGGATACTTACCGCCCTTGGAGATCATCACGGTCCCCGGTTGAATGTGCGGATTGTCCACCCGCGTCCATCCCGGCGGTGTCGGTATCGACACGGTCAGGTCGGTCAGCGCGGCGGGAGCCACCTGCTGCCCGGTGACGCCGAGGTTCTGCAGGTACTGCGACAGCGGGACGGGCTTCGCCGTGGGCGTGCCGGTGGTCGGGGCCGCGGTCGAGCTCTTCGACCAAATCGACTGGTAATCCGGCGCTTCCGTCCCGCAGGCCACCGCGGAGAGCGTCAGCGCAACAACCGCGACGGCAGCCCGGCGGCGACCACTCACAGAATCTCGCGGACCGCGTCAGCCATCTAGGCGTCCCCGTCGAAAAGTCCTGTCACCGAGCCATTCTCGAAGACGGCGCGGATGGTGCTGGCAACCAGCGGCGCGATCGACAAGACGGTCAGCTGCGGGAAGCGCTTCTCGTCACCGATCGGGAGCGTGTTGGTGACGATGACCTCCCGCGCGCCGCACGCCGCCAGCCGCTCGGCCGCCGGGTCCGACAGCACGCCGTGGGTGGCGGCGATGATCACGTCGCCGGCGCCGTCGTCGTGCAACAGCTTCACGGCACCGGCGATGGTGCCGCCGGTGTCGATCATGTCGTCGATCAGCACACAGGTGCGTCCGGCGACCTCACCGACGACGCGGTTGGACACCACCTGGTTGGAGACGCGCGGGTCGCGCGTCTTGTGGATGAATGCCAGCGGCACGCCCCCCAGCGCGTCGGCCCACTTCTCGGCGATGCGTACGCGACCCGAGTCGGGGGAGACGACCACCATGTTGCCGTCCGGGTAGTTGTCCCGGATGTAGCCGGTCAGGAGGTTCTGGCCGCGCATGTGGTCGACCGGCCCGTCGAAGAAGCCCTGGATCTGGTCGGTGTGCAGGTCGACGGTCACGATCCGGTCGGCGCCGGCCGTCTTCAGCAGGTCGGCGACCAGCCGCGCCGAGATGGGCTCGCGGCCGCGGTGCTTCTTGTCCTGCCGCGCGTAGGGATAGAACGGCAGGACGGCGGTGATCCGCTTGGCGCTGCCCCGCTTGAGGGCGTCGATCATGATCAGCTGTTCCATCAGCCAGGTGTTCACCGGCACCGGGCACGATTGCAGGACGAACGCGTCGCAGCCGCGCACCGATTCGTTGAAGCGCACGAAGATCTCGCCGTTGGCGAACTCCCGCGCGTCCTGCGCGGTCACGTGGACGTCCAGCTCCTTGGCGACCTGCTCGGCCAGCTCGGGATGGGCGCGGCCGCTGAAGAGCATCAAATTTTTGCGGTTGTCGGTCCAGTCGTGGCTCAACGCACTGCCCTCGCCGTTCGATCGGGAATGGACGCCCCATCGTAAGCGGCGAAGGACCCGGATGGTGCTGTCGGGTTGCCGGGACACGAATTCATGGCGTCCGTTCCGCGTCGGGCTCCTCGGTGGACCGGTCGGCGGCCCGGGCGGCCTCGCTGCCCGGCCGGTTGCGCTGCACCCAGCCCTCGATGTTGCGCTGCGGTCCCGCCGACACCGCCAGCGCCCCGGGCGGGACGTCGTCCCGAACCACCGTGCCGGCGCCGGTGTAGGCCCCGTCGCCGACCGTCACGGGAGCGACGAACATCGTGTCCGATCCCGTGCGCACGTAGGACCCGATCGTGGTGCGGTGTTTGGACTCGCCGTCGTAGTTGACGAACACGCTGGAGGCGCCGATGTTGCTGTGCTCGCCGATCTCGGCGTCCCCGACGTACGTCAGGTGCGGGACCTTGGTGCCGGCGCCGATCGTGGAGTTCTTGGTTTCGACGAACGCCCCCAGCTTTCCGTCGGCGCCCAGCGCGGTGCCCGGGCGCAGGTAGGCGAACGGGCCGACCGTCGCACCGGCGCCGACGGCCGACGACGTGGCGTGCGTGCGGACGACCGACGCGCCCTCGCCGACGGCCACGTCGGTCAGGGTGGAATCCGGGCCGATCACGGCGTGCTCGCCGATTTGGGTGCGGCCCAGCAGCTGGGTGCCCGGGTGCACCACGGTGTCACGGCCGATCGTCACGTCGACGTCGATCCAGGTGGTGGCCGGGTCGACGATGGTGACGCCGGACATCTGGTGGGCGGCGACGATCCGGCGGTTGAGCTCGGCGCCCAGTTGCGCCAGCTGGACGCGGTTGTTGACGCCGGCCACCAGCGCGCTGTCGTCGACGTGCTGGGCGTGCACGGTGTGGCCGTCGCCGCGCAGGATGGCGATCACGTCGGTCAGGTAGAGCTCCTGTTGGGCGTTGTCGGAGCTCAGCCGGCTCAGCGCCGAGCGCAGCGCGGCGATGTCGAAGGCGTAGACGCCGGTGTTGACTTCCCGGATCTCGCGCTGGGACGGCGTCGCGTCGGCGTGCTCGACGATCGCGGTGACCTCGTTGTCCTGGGTGCGCAGGATGCGGCCGTAGCCGGACGGGTCGTCGAGGGTGGTGGTCAGCACCGTCGCGGCCGGCCCGCGATCGGGTCCTCCGGCGCTGTGGGTGGCGATCAGCCCGGCCACGGTGTCGGAGTCCAGCAGCGGCGTGTCGCCCGAGGTGACCACGACGATCCCGGCGTAGTCGTCGGGCAGGGCGGACAACCCGCAGCGCACGGCATCGCCGGTGCCCCGCGGTCGGTCCTGCAGGGCCACGTCGATCGTGCGCCCGAGGCCGTCGGCCAGCTCGGCGACCAGCGGCGCGATGCGTTCATGGTCATGGCCCAGCACGACCACGAGATGCCGGGGAGCCACCTTGGCGATGGCGTGCAGGGAATGCGCCAGCATGCTGCGGCCGGCGATGGTGTGCAGCACCTTGGGGGTGTCCGACCGCATCCGGGTGCCCGGCCCGGCCGCCAGGACCAGGACCGCGGTATCACCACGAAAGGACATCGACTCTCCTATTGCTTCGTCCGGGGCCGAGGTGTCCAGCGTGTCATCTCGCCCGCGGTGAAGGCAAAGGCCGCGAGGGTAGCTCCGTCGCCAGGACTCGAACCTGAACTCTCAGAACCAAAATCTGATGTGCTGCCGATTACACCACGACGGATCGCCTGCCCACCGGCATCGGACGGGCCGCGCACCTTGTGACTTTAGACGGTATGGGGCCCTGACGCGTCTACCGATACGCTCAGTGGGTGGCCGCGCTGGAACGGGAGCCCGACAAGCCGGACAAAGAGGTGCGCGCGCCGCGCGCCCGCATGACCGGCACCGAGCGCCGCCAGCAGCTCATCGGCATCGCCCGCTCGTTGTTCGCCGAGCGCGGGTACGAGGGCACCTCCATCGAGGAGATCGCCCAGCGCGCCAACGTGTCCAAGCCGGTGGTCTACGAGCACTTCGGCGGCAAGGAGGGCCTGTACGCGGTCGTCGTCGACCGCGAGATGTCCGCGCTGCTGGACGGCATCACGTCCTCGCTGACCAACAACCGGTCCCGGGTGCGGGTCGAGCGGGTCGCGCTGGCGCTGCTCACCTACGTCGAAGAACGCACCGACGGCTTTCGGATCATGATCCGCGACTCGCCGGCCGCGATCAGCTCGGGCACCTATTCGAGCCTGCTCAACGACGCCGTCAGCCAGGTCAGCTCGATCCTGGCCGGCGACTTCGCCCGCCGCGGCCTGGATCCGGACCTCGCGCCGCTGTACGCCCAGGCGCTCGTCGGTTCGGTCTCGATGACGGCGCAGTGGTGGCTGGACACCCGGGAGCCGAAGAAGGAAGTGGTGGCCGCGCACCTGGTCAACCTGATGTGGAACGGCCTGACCCATCTGGAGGCCGACCCGCGGTTGCGGGACGAGTAGGCCGGGCGCCGGGCCGAAATCGACGTGTCCCGGCGCCCCTAGAATGGATTCATCATGACCGCACCGGGGACTGCTCATCCAGAAACCCCGATCGCCGGGCTCGTGGACTTGGCGCTCACCGCGCCGACCTTCCGGCAGCTGATCGACCGGGCCGGGGCGCGACCCGCGGAACTGAGCCTCGTCGGTCCGGCGGGTGCTCGGGTGTTCGCCGCCGCCGCGCTGTCCCGGGTGGGGTCGTTGCTGGTAGTCACCGCGACCGGCCGGGAAGCCGAAGACCTGACCGCCGAACTGCGGGGCGTCCTCGGCGACGCCGTGGCGGACTTCCCGTCCTGGGAGACCCTGCCGCACGAGCGGCTCTCGCCCGGGGTCGACACCGTCGGCAAGCGATTGCTGGTGCTGCGCCGCCTGGCCCACCCCGACGACGCCCGGCTGGGGCCGCCGCTTCGGGTGGTGGTGACGGCCGCGCGTTCCCTGCTGCAGCCGATGGCGCCGCGCCTAGGGCTGGTGGAACCGGTCACCTTGACAGTCGGCCACGAGGTCGCGTTCGAGGACGTCATCGCGCGCCTGGTGGAGCTGGCCTACACCCGGGTCGACATGGTCGGGCGGCGCGGGGAGTTCGCGGTCCGCGGCGGCATCCTCGACGTCTTCCCGCCCACCGCCGAACACCCGGTGCGCGTCGAGTTCTGGGGCGACGAGGTCAGCGAGATGCGGATGTTCTCCGTGGCAGACCAGCGTTCCATCCCGGAACTCGAGGTGGACACCCTCATCGCGGTCGCCTGCCGCGAGCTGCTGCTGACCGACGACGTGCGGGCCCGCGCGGCCGAGCTGTCGGCCCGGCACCCGGCCGGCGCGGCGGCCATCACCGGCGGCGTCAGCGACATGCTGGCCAAGCTGGCCGAAGGCATCCCGGTCGACGGCATGGAGGCGCTGCTGCCGGTGCTGCTGCCCCCGGAAAGCGATGCGAACGGGGCCCACGCGCTGCTGACCGATCAACTGGCCGAGGGCACTCCGGTGCTGGTGTGCGACCCGGAGAAGGTGCGCAGCCGGGCCGCCGACCTGATCAAGACCGGCCGGGAATTCCTTGAGGCGTCGTGGTCGGTGGCGGCGATGGGCACGGCGGAAAATCAAGCCCCCGTCGACGTCGAACAGCTCGGCGGCTCGGGGTTCGCCGACCTCGACGACGTGCGGGCGGCGGCGGCGGGCTCCGGCCATCCGTGGTGGACGCTGAGCCAGCTGTCCGACGAGTCCGCGCTGGAGCTCGAGATCCGACCGTCGCCGTCGGCCCGGGGGCGGCAGAGCGCCTTCGGCGAAAATATTGAAGCCATCTTCGCGATGCTGCGCGCCCACGTCGCCACCGGCGGCCACGCCGTCGTGGTCACACCCGGCGCCGGAACCGCCCACCGGGTGGTGGAGCGGCTCGCCGAGTCGGACACGCCCGCCTCGATGCTGGAGTGCGGCGCGGCACCTAAACCTGGGGTCGTCGGCGTGCTCAAGGGCCCGCTGCACGAGGGCGTCGTGATATCGGGGGTCGAGGGCGCGAACCTCGTCGTCATCACCGAAACCGACCTCACGGGTAGCCGGGCCACGGCCGTCGAGGGCAAGCGGCTGGCGGCCAAGCGGCGCAACACCGTGGACCCGCTGGCGCTCACGGCCGGCGACCTGGTGGTGCACGACCAGCACGGCATCGGGCGATTCGTGGAGATGGTCGAGCGCACGGTCGGCGGCGCCCGGCGCGAATACCTGGTGCTGGAGTATGCCTCCAGCAAGAGGGGTGGGGGATCCGACAAGCTGTACGTCCCGATGGACTCCCTCGACCAGCTGTCGCGGTACGTCGGCGGGCAGGCGCCCGCGCTGAGCAAGCTCGGCGGCAGCGACTGGGCCAACACCAAGACCAAGGCCCGCCGCGCCGTCCGCGAGATCGCCGGCGAGCTGGTCGCGCTGTACGCCAAACGACAGGCCAGTCCGGGGCACGCCTTCGCGCCCGACACGCCGTGGCAGGCCGAGATGGAGGACGCGTTCGGGTTCACCGAGACCGTCGACCAGCTCACCGCGATCACCGAGGTCAAGGCCGACATGGAAAAGCCGATCCCGATGGACCGGGTGATCTGCGGCGACGTGGGCTACGGCAAGACCGAGATCGCGGTGCGCGCGGCGTTCAAGGCGGTGCAGGACGGCAAGCAGGTCGCCGTGCTGGTGCCGACGACGCTGCTGGCCGACCAGCACCTGCAGACGTTCAGCGACCGGATGGCCGGCTTCCCGGTCACGGTCAAGGGGCTGTCGCGGTTCACCGACCCCGCGGAGTCCCGCACCGTGCTCGAGGGCATGGCCGACGGGAGCGTGGACATCGTGATCGGCACGCATCGGCTGCTGCAGACCGGGGTGCGATGGAAGGACCTGGGCCTGGTCGTGGTCGACGAGGAACAGCGCTTCGGCGTCGAGCACAAGGAGCACATCAAGTCGCTGCGCACCCACGTCGACGTGCTGACCATGAGCGCCACCCCCATCCCGCGGACGCTGGAGATGAGCCTTGCCGGCATCCGCGAGATGTCGACGATCCTGACCCCGCCCGAGGACCGTTACCCGGTGCTGACCTACGTCGGCCCCCACGACGACAAGCAGGTCGCGGCCGCGCTGCGCCGCGAACTGCTGCGCGACGGGCAGGCCTTCTACGTGCACAACAGGGTCAGCTCCATCGACCGGACCGCCGCGCGGCTGCGCGAGCTGGTGCCGGAGGCGCGGATCGCCGTCGCGCACGGCCAGATGCCCGAGGACCGGCTGGAGCGCACCGTTCAGGGGTTTTGGAACCGCGAATACGACGTCCTGGTCTGCACCACGATCGTCGAGACGGGCCTGGACATCTCCAACGCCAACACCCTGATCGTCGAGCGCGCGGACACCTTCGGGCTCTCCCAGCTGCATCAGCTGCGCGGTCGCGTCGGCCGCAGCCGCGAGCGCGGCTACGCCTACTTCCTGTACCCGCCCCACTCGCCGCTCACCGAGACCGCGTACGACCGGTTGGCGACCATCGCGCAGAACAACGAGCTGGGCGCGGGCATGGCGGTCGCCCTCAAGGACCTCGAGATCCGCGGTGCGGGCAACGTGCTGGGGGTCGAGCAGTCCGGCCATGTGGCCGGCGTCGGTTTCGACCTTTACGTGCGCCTGGTGGGCGAGGCCGTCGAGGCGTACCGAGCGGCCGCGGACGGGCAGACGGTCACCACCGCGCAGGAGCCCAAGGACGTGCGCATCGACCTGCCGGTGGACGCGCACCTGCCGCCGGACTACATCGCGAGCGACCGGCTGCGCCTGGAGGCCTATCGGCGCCTGGCCGCCGCCGCCTCCGATGGCGAGATCGGCGCCGTCGTCGAGGAGCTCGTCGACCGGTACGGGCCGCTGCCCGAACCGGCGGAGCGGCTGGTGGCGGTGGCGCGATTGCGGCTGCTGTGCCGCGGCGCCGGCATCACCGAGGTCTCGGTCGCGTCGGCGGCTTCGGCGGCGACGCTGCGCCTGGCGCCGCTGACCCTCCCGGACTCCGCCCAGGTGCGGCTCAAGAGGATGTATCCCTCGGCCGGCTACCGCGCCACCACGGCGACGGTGCAGGTGCCCATTCCCCGGTCCGGGGGCATCGGCGCCCCCCGCATCCGCGACGTGGAATTGGTGCAGATGGTCGCGAACCTGGTGACCGCGTTGCAGGGTGAACCGCAGAAGGACATGGGAATGACGGCTCAGGAGCGCCGGGCGCGATGATCGTCGTCCTGTTCGACCCGCGGCGCCCCTCGCTGGTGCCCGTCGAGGCCATCGAGCACCTGAGCGGCGAGGTGCAGTACACCGAGGAGATGCCGGTCGCGGTGCCGTGGTCGCTGCCCGCGGCGCGTCCGGTGCACTCGGGCGACCCCGAGGCCCCGGCGCCGGTGCTGCTGTCGTCGGACCGCGATCACCCCGCCGTCACCGCGCGGCTGGCCGCGGGGGCGCGGTTGATCTCGGCGCCGGACACGCCGCGGGGCGAACGGCTCGTCGACGCCGTCGCGATGATGGACAAGCTGCGCACCGCCGGGCCGTGGGAGAGCGAGCAAACGCACGATTCGCTGCGCAGGTTTTTGCTGGAGGAGACCTACGAGGTGCTGGACGCCGTCCGCAGCGGCGACGCCCACCAGCTGCGTGAGGAACTCGGAGACGTGTTGCTGCAGGTGCTGTTTCACGCCCGCATCGCCGAGGAGGCGCCGCGGCACGCGTTCACGATCGACGACGTCGCCGGCGCGCTGATACGCAAATTGGGCAACCGGGTTCCGGGTGTGCTGGCGGGCCAATCCATTTCGCTGGAGCAGCAGCTGGCGCAGTGGGAGGAGCGCAAAGCGGCCGAGAAACCGCGCAAGTCGGTGATGGACGACGTCCACACCGGTCAACCGGCATTGGCGCTGGCGCAGAAGGTGATTGCACGGGCCGAAAAGGCCGGGCTGCCCGCGGATCTGGTCCCCGCGGAGATCACCTCGGTCTCGGTCTCCGCGGATTTCGATGCGGAGGGTTGGCTGCGCGGGGCGGTTTTGGAGTTCGTGGACAGGGTGCGCGCGGCCGAGCGGGCGGTCGCCGCGGCGCGCCGCGGGGCCGGCGTCCCCGAGGAGTTCGACGTGGTCCCGCTCGGCGAGATCACCGAGGCGGAGTGGCGCGAGCACTGGCCCGGCGGCGAGTCGTCTGTCGACGGCGAGCTGTGAGGTCCGAAAGCGCGGTGCGCGACCGCCACTGGCCTGCGAATTTCCGGATTTTCACCAGCGACCGTGCCGCGGTTTGCCGCTTCGGGCACGCCCGGGTCGGTAATATCGCGCCTGAGGTCGTCAATCCCGGTGCCGCACCCCGGTCGGACCTTGCTAGCCAAGATGGCCGGCAGCTAATCGTCGATTAGCTGGAATCGACGGCTCGTGTGCGAGGCCGGGCCCCAACGCGGGCCGGAAATGCCGAAACCCATGGGACGATGGTTGAGATGCGATTGGCATAGGGGAGTTTAGGGAGCATGGTGTCGCCGAGGCGTTGGTTGCGCGCGACCGCCGTGATCGGCGCGACCGCGATGCTCCTGGCTTCGAGTTGCACCTGGCAGCTCAGCTTGTTCATCCCCGAGGGCGTCCCGCCCCCGGCGGGGGACCCGGTCCCGCCGGTGAACACCCACGCCAGCGGACGCCCGGCGGACCAGCTGCGGGGGTGGGCCGAGCAGCGGTCGGCGGCGCTGGAGATCCCGGTCATCGCGCTGGAGGCCTACGCCTACGCCGCGCGGGTGGCGGAGGTCGAGAACCCCAAGTGCCACATCGCGTGGACCACGCTGGCGGGCATCGGACAGGTGGAAAGCCACCACGGCACCTACCGCGGCGCGACGCTGTCGCCGAACGGCGATGTGAGTCCGCCCATCCGGGGCGTCCGCCTGGACGGTAGCGGGGGCAACCTGCGCATCGTCGACGAGGACACCAGCAACGACGACGGGCTGGCGCGGGCGATGGGACCGATGCAGTTCATTCCCGAGACCTGGCGGCTCTACGGCGTCGACGCCCACAACGACGGCCGCTTCAGCCCGGACAACATCGACGACGCCGCACTGGCGGCGGCGGGGTATCTGTGTTGGCGCGGCAAGGACCTCGGCACTCCCCGCGGGTGGATCACCGCGCTGCGGGCCTACAACAACTCCGGTGTCTATGCGCGGGCGGTGCGGGACTGGGCGACCGCCTACGCGGCGGGTCACCCGCTGTAGCAGGATGTATCGCTGACCCAGGCCGTACGCTAATGGCGGCCCGGGCCCGAACAGGACGCCCACGCTCGGCAAGGACGCGAGGCCAGGACGCAAGGAGAACCCAGTGCCGATTATCGAGCAGGTCGGAGCCCGCGAGATTCTGGACTCGCGGGGCAACCCGACCGTCGAGGTCGAGATAGCCCTGATCGACGGAACGTTTGCCCGCGCGGCGGTGCCGTCCGGCGCGTCGACGGGGGAGCACGAGGCGGTCGAATTGCGCGACGGCGGCGACCGGTACGGCGGCAAGGGCGTCCGCAAGGCGGTGCAGGCCGTGCTCGACGAGATCGGCCCCGCCGTGATCGGGCTCAACGCCGACGATCAGCGGTTGGTGGATCAGGCGCTCGTGGACCTCGACGGCACCCCCGACAAGTCGCGGCTGGGCGCCAACGCGATGCTGGGCGTCTCGCTGGCCGTCGCGAAGGCGGCCGCCGATTCCGCCGAGCTGCCGCTGTTCCGCTACATCGGCGGCCCGAACGCGCACATCCTCCCGGTCCCGATGATGAACATCCTCAACGGTGGCGCGCACGCCGACACCGCGGTGGACATCCAGGAGTTCATGGTGGCGCCGATCGGGGCGCCGAGCTTCGCCGAGGCGCTGCGCTGGGGAGCGGAGGTGTACCACGCGCTCAAATCGGTGCTCAAGAAGCAGGGGTTGAGCACCGGCCTGGGCGACGAGGGCGGTTTCGCCCCGGACGTGGCCGGCACCACGGCGGCGCTGGACCTGATCAGCTCGGCCATCGAGTCGACGGGTCTCAAGGTCGGCGCCGACGTGGCGCTGGCCCTGGATGCGGCGGCCAACGAGTTCTACGCCGACGGCACCGGGTACCGGTTCGAGGGGTCGACCCGGACCGCCGAGCAGATGACGGAGTTCTACGCCGGCCTGCTCGGTTCCTATCCGCTGGTTTCGCTGGAAGATCCGCTGTTCGAGGGCGATTGGGACGGTTGGGCGGCCCTCACCACGGCCATCGGCGACCGCGTGCAGATCGTCGGCGACGACATCTTTGTCACCAACCCCGAGCGCCTCGAAGAGGGCATCGAAAAGGGCGTGGCAAATGCCCTGCTGGTCAAGGTGAATCAGATTGGGACGTTGACCGAGACGCTCGACGCGGTCGCGCTCGCCCATCACAGCGGTTACCGCACGATGATCAGCCACCGCAGCGGGGAGACGGAAGACACGACGATCGCCGACCTGGCGGTGGCGGTCGGCAGCGGACAGATCAAGACCGGCGCGCCCGCCCGCAGCGAACGCGTCGCCAAGTACAACCAGCTGTTGCGCATCGAGGAAGCGCTCGGCGACGCCGCCCGCTACGCGGGCGATCTGGCGTTCCCGCGGTTCGCCGTCGAGCCGAAATAGGCTGAAATAGGTTGGGAGCCAAGCCCGATCCGAAGCGGCGCTCCCCGGCATCGCGGCCGGGCAAGGCCGGTGATTCGGGTCGGCGCCGTCGGGCAAAGCCATCCTCGAAGCCGCAGCAGACGGCCGTCCAGGCCGCGCGCAACGCTACGCGCACCCAAGAGCATGTGGTCGAACCCATCAAGCGACAGGCCGCCGAATCAGTCGAGCTGCGGTCCGAACAGCGGCTGGGATTCACCGCGCGGCGCGCTGCCGTGCTGGCCGCGGTGGTCTGCGTGTTGACACTGACCATCGCGGGCCCGGTGCGCACCTACTTCGCCCAGCGCACCGAGATGGAGCAGTTGTCGGCCAGCGAGGCCGCGCTGCATCGCCAGATCTCCGAGCTCGAGCAGCGGAAGAGCAAGCTCGCCGATCCCGCCTACATTGCGGCGCAGGCCCGCGAGCGGCTCGGTTTCGTGATGCCGGGGGACATTCCCTTCCAAGTCCAGCTGCCCCCGACGGCGGGGGTGGCCCCCCAGCCGGGCGACCAGACGGGCCGGCCGGCCAGCAACGATCCTTGGTACACCGCCCTGTGGCACACGATCGCCGACGCCCCGCACCTGCCGCCGGCGGCGCCCGCCCCCGTCGAGCCCGGGCCGCCCGCACCGAACCCCGTGGGGCCCGGTGGTTGACCGTGCCGACCTGGAGGAGGTGGCGCGCCAGCTCGGCCGGGAACCGCGCGGGGTGCTGGAGATTGCGTACCGATGCCCCAATGGTGAACCCGCCGTGGTGAAGACGGCGCCGCGGCTTCCCGACGGCACACCGTTTCCGACGTTGTACTACCTCACGCATCCGGTACTGACCGCGGCCGCGAGCCGGCTGGAGACGACCGGCCTGATGCGGGAGATGACCGAACGGTTAAGCCGGGACGCCGAATTGGCGGCCAGGTATCGCCGCGCCCACGAGTCGTATCTGGCCGAGCGGGACGCGATCGACCCGCTGGGGACGACGTTTTCGGGCGGCGGCATGCCCGACCGGGTCAAGTGCCTGCACGTTCTGATCGCGCATTCGCTGGCTAAAGGACCGGGCTGCAACCCCTTTGGCGATGAGGCCCTGGCCCTGCTGGCCGCCGAACCCGCGATGGCCGGCATTCTGGTGGCCGGCCAATGGTGAACAGGCTCGCCGGAATCGACTGCGGCACCAACTCGATTCGACTGCTGATCGCCGATGCCGCGAATGGTGGTTTGTCTGACGTGCATCGCGAGACGCGGATCGTGCGGCTGGGCCAGGGCGTCGACGCGACGGGGCAGTTCGCGCCGGATGCGATCGCCCGGACCCGGGCCGCGCTGTCCGACTACGCCGCTCTGCTCGGGGTGCACGGCGTCGAACGGGTGCGCATGGTGGCCACGTCGGCCGCGCGCGACGTCGCCAACCGTGACGAGTTCTTCGCGATGACGGCCGAGGTGCTGGGCGCCGCGGTTCCCGGCGCCGTGGCGGAGGTCATTTCTGGCGCCGAGGAGGCCGAGCTGTCGTTCCGCGGCGCCATCGGTGAGTTGGAAAGCAGCCGAGCGCCTTTCGTCGTCGTCGACCTGGGGGGCGGGTCCACCGAGATGGTGCTCGGCGCGGAGCGGGTGGAAGCGAGCTACTCCGCCGACATCGGCTGTGTCCGGCTGACCGAACGGTGTCTGCATTCGGATCCGCCGACGCCCGAGGAGGTGGCGGCGGCCCGGCGGGTGGTGCGTGAGCGGCTCGACGTCGCGCTGGGTGTGGTCCCCGTCGCAGGGGCGCGGACTTGGGTGGGCGTCGCCGGAACGATGACGACGCTGTCGGCGCTGGCGCACAATTTGGCGGCCTATGACTCTGCGGCCATTCACCTTTCGCGTGTCTCCGGCGGCGACCTGCTGGCGGTGTGCGAGCGGCTGATCGGCATGAGCCGCGGCGAGCGTGCGGCCTTGGGGCCGATGCACGAGGGCCGCGCCGACGTCATCGGCGGCGGCGCGATCGTGGTCGAGGAGCTGGCGCGCGAGTTGCGGGTCCGTGCCGGCATCGATGAGCTGACCGTCAGCGAACACGACATCCTGGACGGCATCGTGCTCTCGATCGTCGGTTGAGTCACATCCGCCCCACCCGTCTCCGGAAGGAGCGGGCACTCATTTTGCCCGCCTCATAGCGACAAATGCGCGGTGGCGCCGGTTGAGTCACATCCGCCCCACCCGTCTCCCGAAGGATTGGACAGTCTTTTTGCCCGCCTCATAGCGACAAATGCGGGGTTGTCGTACCCGCATGCGATCGTTCGCCGATGATCATTCATGGAATCGAGCTGCGTTACGTGCTCACGATGCATCTGGCCCGCAACGGACCGGCCACCGTCGCCGAAATGGTCGATGCACTCAGCAGGCAAGGGTTCCGAGTTCGCGGCAGGCCGTCGAAGGCCGTGTCGGACGCCCTGCGATGGGAGATGGGACGCGGCCGGGTGCGCAGGATCGGGCGAGGTCTGTACGGACCGCGGGGCATCCCCCGCTCGACCGAGCACCGAATCCACCTACGCGTCTTGGCGCTTCGTGAATCCGCGAGATTGTCGCTACGAGGCGGGCAAAAGGTCGGTCTCGGGGGCGAGGGACGGGTGTGGCCCGTGTGACCTGGCCGGTGGAATTGTCGCTATGAGGCGGGCAAAAAGTTCATCGCCTGCGCGGAGGGACTCGTGAGGCGGATGTGAAAACCCTAGGCCTCGAACCGATAACCCATGCCGGACTCCGTCACCAAGTGCTTCGGGTGCGACGGGTCGTCTTCCAGCTCGCGCCGCAGCTGCGCCAAATACACACGCAGATAATGGGTTTCGGTCGCATACCCCGGCCCCCACACCTCCTTGAGCAGCTCCTCCCGGCCGACCAGCTTGCCGCGATTGCGCACCAGTACTTCGAGCATGCCCCATTCGGTCGGGGTCAGGTGAACTTCGACCCCACCCTTGGTGACCTTCTTGGCGGCCAAATCGACGGTGAACGCGTCGGTCTCGATGACCGGTTCATCCGTTTCCGACGCGGCCGCGTTGCGTCGCACCGCCGCGCGCAAACGCGCCAAAAACTCGTCCATCCCAAACGGTTTGGTGACGTAATCGTCGGCACCGGCGTCCAACGCCATCACTTTGTCCGACGAATCCGTGCGCGCCGACAACACGATCACGGGTGCGTTCAGCCACCCGCGCAGGCCGGCCAGCACCTCGATTCCCGAGATGTCGGGCAGACCGAGGTCCAGGATCACCACGTCTGGCCGGTGCTCGGCCGCGGCGCGCAGCGCGCCGGCTCCGGTTGACGCAGTGACGACCTCGTAGCCCCGCACCGTCAGATTGATCCGCAAGGCCCGCAGGATGTGCGGCTCGTCGTCGATCACCAGGACGCGTGTCATTGGTCCGCCTGCGGCGCTGCAAGGTCGACCACCACGGTGAGCCCGCCGCCGGGCGTATCGCTCGCCGCGATGGTGCCGCCCATCGCCTCGACGAACCCGCGCGCCACCGACATTCCCAGCCCCACCCCGGTGGTGTTGTCCTGATCCCCAAGGCGCTGGAACGCTTCGAAAATCTGGTCCGCGGTGCCGTGCGGGATGCCCGGGCCCTCGTCGATCACGTTGATCAGCACCCGATCCCCGACCCGGCCCGCGTTGACGCGGACGACGCAATTCGGCGCGTAACGCAGCGCATTGTCGATCAGGTTGGCCAGGACTCGCTCGAGCAATCCGCTGTCGGCCAGCACCACGGCGTCGCCGACGTCCACCTTGACCCGGTCGATCGCGGATCGGTAGAAGCCGGTCGCGCCCTTGCCGATGCTGACCAGGGCGCGTTGCACCGTTTCTTCCAGGTACACCCGCCGGAGCTCCGGACGCACGGCGCCCGCCGCCAGACGAGAGGAGTCGAGCAGATTTCCGACCAGCGCGGTCAGTTGGTCGATCGACTCCTCGATGGTGGCCAGCAATTCCGCGGTGTCCTCGGCGGAGAAGGCGATGTCCTCGGAGCGCAGGCTGGACACCGCGACCTTGGCCGCGGCCAGCGGAGTGCGCAGGTCGTGGCTGACCGCCGAGAGCAGGGATCGCCGCAGTTCGTCGGCCTGCGCTATCGCCTGGGACCGGCTCGCCTTTTCGGCCAATTCGCGCTGTTTGATCAGCGCCGCGGCCTGCCGGGCCACGGCGCTGAGAACTCGGCGGTCACGCGCGGAGAGTTTCCGGCCCGCCAGCAGCATCCAGAACTCGGCGTCGCCGACCTCGATCGCGGTGTCCGCCGAATCAACGCTCACGCAAGGGTCGTTGCCCACGCACGCGACGACGTAAGCCCGTTGCCCGTCGGCGCGTTCGGCGTCGCCGGGTTCCCTGAGCATGGAAACCGAGCGCTGCGAGTAGGTTTCCCGCACGCGCTCCAGCAGCGTGTCGAGGTCGGCGCCGCGCAGCACCGAGCCCGCAAAGAGCGTCAGCAGTTCCGCCTCCTGCGCGGCGAGCCGCGCCTCGCGCGTGCGTTTGCTGGCGCCGTCGACCAGCACCGAGATCGCGACCGCGATCATCAGCAGGACCAACTCGGTGACGGCGGCGTTGGGTTCGGCGATGGTGAAGCTGTGCCGCGGAGGCGTGAGGTAGTAGTTCAGCAGCAGCCCGGATAGCACCGCCGAAAGGACCGCCGGCGCAACGCCGCCGAGTAGGCCGACCAGCAGCACCCCGACAAAGAACAGGGCGCTCTCGCCGGCCATTTGCAAGTACGGGTCCAACACGGTCACCGTGACCGCGCAGATGGCCGACGGGACGATCACGGCCGCCAGCCACGACGCGACCCGTCGCTCACGCACCGAGGGCGACGTCACCCGGAAGCCGCGTTTGGACTCCTCGTGGGTGACCATGTGCACGTCGATCTTGCCGGAGCGCTCGACGATCGTCTGGCCGATGCCCTCCTCGAAGATCCGCGCCCAGCGGGGCCGGCGTGAGGTCCCGATCACCAGTTGGGTGGCGTTGTTCTCGCGGGCGAAATCCAGCAGGGCGGTGGGGACGTCGTCGCCGACCACAGTGTGCAGCGATGCGTCCAGGCTGTTCGCCAGCTCACGGATCTTGGCCATTCGGGATTCCGACAGGCCGGCCAGCCCGTCGCCGCGGACCACGTGTACCACCATGAGCTCCGCGCTGGACTTCGATGCGATCCGGGAGGCGCGCCGCACCAGGGTCTCCGACTCCGGGCCGCCGGTGACCGCCACCACGACCCGCTCGCGCGCCTCCCACAGATCGGTGATCTTGTTCTCGGCTCGGTACTTGGCGAGGGCGGTGTCGACCTGATCGGCCAGCCACAGCAGCGCCAATTCCCGCAGGGCCGTGAGGTTTCCGCGGCGAAAGTAATTCGACAGTGCCGCGTCGATCTTGGCCGGCGCGTAGACGTTTCCGTGAGAGAGCCTGCGGCGCAGAGCTTCCGGCGTGATATCGATGAGCTCGACCTGCGAGGCCTGCCGCACGATCGAGTCCGGGATCGTTTCGCGCTGTTCGATGCCGGTGATCTGCGCGACGACGTCGTTGAGGCTTTCCAGGTGCTGGACGTTGACGGTGGAAATCACCGTGATCCCCGCATCGAGCAGCTCCTCGACGTCCTGCCAGCGCTTGTGGTTCTTGCTGCCCGGGGTGTTGGTGTGCGCGAGTTCGTCGACCAGGACCACCTGCGGATGGCGGGCCAGCACCGCGTCGACATCGAGTTCGGGGAAGCGGCCGCCGCGGTATTCGACGTAGCGCGGCGGTATCACCTCGATGCCCTCGAGCAACTCGGCGGTCTTGGTGCGGCCGTGCGTCTCCACCACGGCCGCCACCAAGTCGGTGCCGCGTTCAAGCCGCCGGTGCGCCTCGCCGAGCATGGCGTATGTCTTGCCCACACCCGGCGCCGCACCAAGGTAGATGCGCAGCTCCCCGCGCTTGGGGTGGTCCCGAAGGCCGACGTCGCTCACGTCAACCATCATCCACCCGGGCCTTAGCTGCCGACCGGAAACGCGTGGTCGAGTTGCAGGTTGAGTTGCAGCACGTTGACCCTGGGCTCACCGAATAGCCCCAGGGCGCGGCCGCTGCGGTACTGGGCCACGACTGCGCGTATCTGATCGGGACTGACGTGCCGGACCTTGGCCACCCGGGCGACCTGGATGTCGGCGTAGGCCGGTGAGATGTCGGGGTCCAGGCCGCTCCCGCTGGCGGTGACCGCGTCGGCGGGCACGGCTGGGTTAGCGGGTGCCGCGCCGCGGATGGGCACGATCTGGCCGATCGTGTAGTCCTCGCCGTACTTGGCGCACTCGACCCGCACGCCCTCGAAGACGGTCAGGAACGGCGCCTGGGCGGACTGGCACGGCTCGTTGACGCTGACCGCCCGGGTGGGGTGGACGACGTTTCCGCGCGCGTCACGCGGGCCGATCACCGACAGCACCGCGCCCACACCGCCGCCCGTGCAGAACGGACGCGACCCGTCCACCCCCTCGAGCTGGCCCACGGCGGCGCTGCGCGTGCACACCTGCGTCAGCAGGCTCGGTTTGAATCCGGCGTCCGACGCGGACTTGCCGGCCGCCAGTTGCGACGGATCGGCGGGTGTGTCGACGATGTTTTCCGGCCCGAGGTTGCTCGCGCCGGACGACAGTGGGTCGTAGCCGGTGCCGGCCGCTGAGGGGCGGCTCTGGAAGTACTGCGGCAGCGGGTTGCCGTCCTTGTCGGTGAAGAGCTGACCGATCAGCCGGCTGCCGACCGGCTTGCCGCTGGCGGTGACGATTGATCCCTCGGCGTTGTCGTGCAGCCCCGGCAACTGGGCGATCAGCCAGATGAGCAGCGGGTAGGCAAGGCCGGTGATCACGGTCAGCACCAGCAGCGCGCGAAAGGCCGCCCAGTGTATGCGGACGAAACTGGAGAACTTCATGTCAGGACATCCCGGGGACGAATTGGACGATCAGGTCGATCAGCTTGATCCCGATGAACGGGGCGACGATGCCGCCGAGCCCATAGATGTACAGGTTGCGGCTCAACAGCTTTGACGCGCTGCTCGGCGTGTAGCGAACCCCGCGCAGCGACAGCGGGATCAGCGCCACGATCACCACCGCGTTGAAGATCACCGCCGACAGGATGGCCGACTGAGGGCTGTGCAGCCGCATGATGTTGACCGCGTCCAGTCCGGGGAACAGCGCGACGAACATCGCCGGGATGATCGCAAAGTACTTCGCGATGTCGTTGGCGATCGAGAAGGTGGTCAGCGCCCCGCGGGTGATCAGCAACTGCTTGCCGATCTCGACGATCTCGATGAGCTTGGTGGGGTCGGAGTCCAGATCGACCATGTTGCCGGCCTCTTTGGCCGCCGACGTGCCGGTATTCATCGCGACGCCGACATCGGCCTGGGCCAGCGCGGGCGCGTCGTTGGTGCCGTCGCCGGTCATCGCGACCAGCTTGCCGCCCTCCTGCTCGCGCTTGATGAGCGCGAGCTTGTCCTCGGGCGTGGCCTCGGCGAGGAAGTCGTCGACCCCCGCCTCGTCGGCAATCGCCTTGGCGGTCAACGGGTTATCGCCGGTGATCATCACCGTGCGGATGCCCATCTTGCGCATCTCGTCGAAGCGATCGCGCATGCCCTGCTTGACGACGTCCTTGAGGTGAATGACGCCGAGCACGGCCGCGTTTCCGTCGAGGCACTCCCCGACGACCAGCGGGGTGCCGCCGCCGGCGGCGATGCCGTCGACGAGTTCGCCGAGCTGCGGAGGAACCGTGCCGCCCTCGCCGCGCACCCACTCGGCGACCGAACTGGCCGCTCCCTTGCGCAGCTGGTGCCCGTCGACGTCCACGCCCGACATTCGCGTCGCGGCCGAAAACGCCACCCACTGCGCGTGCGCGAGTTCGCCCGGCGTGCGTGCGCGCAACCCGAAGTGCTGCTTGGCATATACGACGATCGAACGTCCCTCCGGTGTTTCATCGGCGAGGCTGGACAACTGTGCCGCGTCCGCCAGGTGCTCACTGGTGACACCGTCGAGCGGGACGAAGGCGGCCGCCTGCCGGTTGCCCAGGGTGATGGTGCCCGTCTTGTCGAGCAACAGGGTGTTGACGTCGCCGGCGGCTTCCACCGCGCGCCCGGACATGGCCAGCACGTTGCGCTGCACCAGCCGGTCCATCCCCGCGATGCCGATCGCCGACAGCAGGGCACCGATCGTCGTCGGGATCAGGCAGACGAGCAGCGACACCATCACGATCCCGGTGACGCCACTTGCGTTGAGCGCCTGGGTGTCCGGGACGCCGGGGTTGTTCATCTTGGAGTAGATGGCCAGCGGCTGCAGGGTCGCGACGGCGAAGACGAAGATGATCGTCAACGCGGCCAGAAGAATGTTCAGCGCGATCTCGTTGGGCGTCTTCTGCCTGTTGGCGCCCTCGACGAGCGCGATCATCCGGTCGATGAAGCTCTCGCCCGGCTTCTGGGTGATCTGCACGACGATCCGGTCGCTCAGCACGGTGGTGCCACCGGTGACGGCGGAGCGGTCACCGCCGGATTCGCGGATCACCGGGGCCGATTCCCCGGTGATGGCCGATTCGTCCACCGACGCAATGCCTTCCATCACGTCGCCGTCACCCGGTATCACCTGCCCGGCCTCGACCACGACGAAGTCGCCCTGCTGGAGCAGCGGCGCGGCGACCTGTTCCTCGACGGCCGGGCCGCCCGGCCGCCAATCTTTGAGGCGGCGCGCCAGCGTCTGAGTCTTGGCCCGCCGCAACGTTTCCGCCTGCGCCTTGCCCCGGCCTTCCGCTACCGCTTCGGCGAGATTCGCGAACAGCACCGTCAACCACAGCCAGACCACGATCAACCAGGCGAACCAGGTCGGGTTGATGATCGCCAACACCGTGCTCCAGGCGGCGCCGATTTCGACGATGAACATCACCGGGTTACGCCACAAGGTGCGCGGGTCGAGTTTGCGCAGGGCATCCGGCGTCGACTTCCGCAGCATCTTCGGGTCGAGCAGGCCGCCCTGGACCCGTTTGCTGCCCGTGTGGTCGCTCGGCTGCGTCTGTTCAGCCGAACGGAGAGCGGTCGGGGACATCAGTGGATTCCTTCGGCGAGCGGCCCAAGCGCGAGCATGGGCAGGAAAGTGAGGGCGACGAGGATGACGGTGACGCCGGCGACCATGCCGACGAACTGTGGTCGATGGGTCGGCAGTGTGCCCGCCGATTCCGGCGTGTGTCCCTGCTTGGCCAGCGAGCCGGCCAGGGCGAGCACCAGCACCATGGGCAGGAATCTGCCGAAGACCATGGCCAGTCCGAGGGCGGTGTTGTACCAGTCGGTGTTGACGCTGATGCCCGCGAATGCCGAGCCGTTGTTGTTGGCGGCGGAGGTGAACGCGTACAGGACCTCCGAAAGCCCGTGCGGGCCGCTGTTGAGCATGCCGGCGCGTTCACCGGGCAGCGCCATGGCGATCGCGGTGCCGGTGAGCACGATGAGCGGCGTGACCAGGAAATAGCTTGCGGCGAGCTTGATTTCGCGGGGGTTGATCTTCTTGCCGAGGTATTCCGGTGTGCGGCCGACCATGAGGCCCGCGACGAAGACGGTGATCACCGCCAGGATGAGCATGCCGTAGAGGCCCGACCCGGTGCCGCCGGGTGCGACCTCGCCGAGTTGCATGTTGAACAGCGCCATCATCCCGCCGAGGCTGGTGTAGGAGTCGTGGAACGAGTCGACCGCGCCGGTGGATGTCAGCGTGGTCGAGTCGGCGAACACCGCCGAGTCGGCGATGCCGAACCGCTGCTCGACCCCCTCCATGGCCGCGCCGACCGAGGTGGGCACCGTGCCGTGGTGCTGCAGTTGGAACAACAGCATGAACGTCACGCTGATCGCGTACAGCGTGGCCATGACCGACGCGATCGCGTAGCCCTGCCTCCTGCTGCCCACCATCCGGCCGAACGTCCGCGGCAGCGAGAAGCTGATCACCAGCAGCAGGAAGATCTCCAGCCAGTTCGTCCACGTGGCCGGGTTCTCGAACGGGTGCGAGGAGTTCGCGTTGTAGAAGCCGCCGCCGTTGGTGCCCAGTTCCTTGATGGCCTCCTGGCTGGCCACCGGGCCGCCGGTGAGCGTCTGCTGGGCCCCGTTGAGCGTGGTGACCGCCTGGTCGTTCAGGTGGAAGTTCTCGATGGCACCGCCCGCGATGAGCACGATCGCGGCGATGATCGAGATGGGAAGCAGAATGCGGAATACCGTGCGCACCAGGTCGACCCAGAAGTTGCCCAGCTCGCCGGTGCGTCTGCGGGCGAACCCGCGCACCAGCGCGATCGCCACGGCCATGCCGACGGCGGCCGAGACGAAGTTCTGCACCGCCAGCCCGGCCATCTGCACCAGATGACCGTCGGTGGACTCACCGGAGTAGGCCTGCCAGTTGGTGTTGGTGACGAAACTGACCGCGGTGTTCCAGGCCAGCCCGGGCGTCATCTTGGTGGCCGGGTCGTGCAGGTGCAAGGGCAACTTGCCCTGCACGAGCTGGAAGGCGAACAGGAACAGGATGCTGACCGACGAGAACGCCAGGACGCTGCGGGCGTAGGTGCCCCACGTCTGCTCCGAGCGGGAATCGACGCCGATCAGCCGGTAGACCACCCGCTCGGCGTAGGAGTCCTTGTCCGAGGTGTACACGCGGTACATGTAGTCACCCAAGGGCACATGCACCGCCACCAGCGCCAAGATGAGTACGGCGAGGAAGATGAGCCCCGCTGTTGTGGTGCTCACTAGAACCTCTCCGGGAACAGCAGGGCGCACGCGAGGAAAACCGCGAGCAGGATGGACAGCACCAATCCGACGGTGTTTTCGTAGCTCACAGCCGCTCGACCAGCTTTTGGGTCAGCCCGAGTAAGGCGAACACCGCCACCGTCAGCAGGACGTAGATCAGCACGCCCATCGTGTCTCCATTCCGCGCCAGTCGCACGCATACGAAAAGTCCTCATCGAGGTCGCAACGACGCGAGTCCTCGGAGGCACGGTCAGCTTGACGGTAGGGGCGGCCGGCCCGATAGGGCCTTTGGTTGACATTTTCCTAACGCCGGCGCTGTGCGCCTTTATGGATTCTTTACACCCGCCGCCGAACGGGCCCGACGCCCCCACATCTGGTTTTGTCGCCGCACGGCACACGGCGATCGCGCAGGAATGCCGCCCGGCGGGAAGCCGGGCGGCAGAAAGTTATTCGCCGAGCCGCGCGTGCCGGGCGCATAGCGCGACGTATCGGCGATCGACGTCGGCGCGATCGGAGTCATCGGGAACCGATTCGAGGTTCGCGCGGTGGATCATGGTCGCTTGCTGCATCAGGACGGAAGCCCGTTGCGCGTCCGTCGTTTGTTCCATGATCGTGGTCAACGCGTCGAGCTGACGGATCATCACCGCCGGCATACCGCGGCCGGCCTGGCGGATCTTCTCGAATGCCCGTTGAACCAGACGCTCATAGCTGACTTGATCGGAGATGACGCGGATAACTCCAAGATGGTCGCGATGAACCTGGGTCGGCGTCCACACCGGCGCGATCTTGCACAAACTGTCGCCGAGCCAGTCGATGCAGGTTAGTGCGGTGAAGGTGTCGTTGACTGCGGGTGATAGGGCTCGGATGGCGATCTCGACCAGCTGATCGACGCCGAAGGCGACGTCCTGTGTGAGGGTACGGTGCGGTCCGGTCGCCTGAGCCCGGGCCAGGTAGGTGGCCACCTGCTCGGCCGCGGTGGGGGGCCACACGCTGGCCAGTTCACGGCCTTCGACGAGAAAATGACCGGGGCGGTAGGGCAACCGGATCACCGCGTCAGCCTCGGTGGCTATGCGGATCAGCGTCCGGTGTCGGATGAATTGCAGGTAGCCACTTTTGGGGGTGCGAATGACGCCGCCGGAGGTTTCGATTTTCTCGAGCAGCTCCTCCAGTGAGGGACCTCGCGCGGGCTTTCGCGTCGCAAACCCGGGCTGGTCTTCGCTTTGCACCGCCACGGCTTGAGACAGGTCCTTGGCGATACCGGCGATGACCTGCGGCAGCTGTATCTGGGTGGCTATGTGGTGGATGAAGTAGACGAGTACGGCGAGATCGACGAGCACGAGACCGAAGGTGGCGGTGATCGAGATGTGGGGAACGAACTCCCCCCGGTCGCCGGGCCCGATGGAGACCAGCACCACGACGCAATACACAAACGTTGCGACGAACGTGCCCAGCGTCAGCTGGGTGCCGCGGTCACGGATGAAGTTGCGCAGCATCCGCGGACCAAACTGCGTCGACGCCAGCGTCAATGTCACGATGGTGATGGAGAAGACGATGCCGACGACCGTGATCACCGACGCCGCAATCGAGGTCAGGAGCTGACGCGCCGCGTCGGCGGCGCCGCTGATCACCCATGAGGGAGGCTGAAACTCCCCGTGGTAAGCCGCTCGGTCCAGCCACAGTGTGAGCCCGAAAAGACCCAGCGCACCGAGGATTAAGATCGTCGGCACCAACCACAAATTAGTGCGCAGCTCTTCTCGCTGCCACTCTGGCCACACCAAGGTAAGGCGTGGCATCACATCAGTGTGTCCGCCCGCCGAACGAACGTCGTCGCGTTCACCATCACGGCCGATATTCAACTGAGCTGTCCCGATAAGCGCAAGCGGGTGGCTGACAAGTTCCGGGTGCGACCTGCCCGCACCTGCTGTCAGGGCCGTCGCCAACCCGAAAAGGATCCGTAAAGGTTGGCGGTTCGCGCGTATGAATTCTGTTTTGGCAAGGGTCGGCGCGCAGGGTTCGGGCGTACACCCGAATGATGCGAATGACCCAGCCCCGCCCCGTTGAACCGGGTGTTCGGCAGTCGAGTGTGCAGGCCCCGGCGCGACCGCAGTGGTGGCCGCGGTTGCTCGACGGACCCCACCCGTGGGGATCGTTCGATGCCACCGTCGGCCGATACGGGGTTCGGCACTACGGGTTGATCGTTTATCCCCCGGGAACCACTACCGCAGACCGCAGGCTGGCGCGGATCTGGCGGGGATGGCCGACAGCCGGCGGGGCGCTGGGACTGCTGGCGGTCATTCTTCTCGGCGACACAGCGGCACCGCCCGCCACGGTGCTGGAATATGCCGTGGCTGCCTACGTCGGGATCGGGGCGCTGCTCTTCCTGCGGGGCGGGCCGGTGCGTGTGCACGTCAGGTCTTTGTCGGCCATCCTCTTGCCCGGCAACGCCGATGCCGACGAGCGACGCAAGCACACCGAATGGGCGGTCGTTGTCAGCATGCTGACCCAAGCAGACCGCGCCGTGGCTGATGGTGCGATTTCGTTGGTCGACTACGAGGCGATCTGGTGG
Source organism: Mycobacterium bohemicum DSM 44277 (assembly GCF_001053185.1). GTDB lineage: Bacteria > Actinomycetota > Actinomycetes > Mycobacteriales > Mycobacteriaceae > Mycobacterium > Mycobacterium bohemicum. The sequence goes on from NZ_CSTD01000001.1 coordinate 1,498,777, forward strand.
GCCGCCTACGACCGCGTGAGTGCGATCACGCGTGTCTGACGCAATCTGACAATTGCGGGGCCCGTCGCCGCCGCGACGGTCTTGTTGACCGTCCACTACTGGAGTCGTCTTCATCGCGCCCGAGCGTCGCCGGTGGCTAACGCGTCTCTGCGGCCGAGTCGTCGACGATCGGCAGCCGCACGCGAAACACCGTTCGGCCGGCGGCGGATTCGGCGCTCACCGAGCCGCGGTGCGCCTTGACGATGGAACTCACGATGGCCAGGCCCAGGCCGATGCCGGAACCGTCGGACCGCGACGTGTCGGCGCGGACGAAGCGCTCGAACAACCGGGGCACGAGATCGGGGTCGATGCCGGGGCCGTCGTCGGTGACGGTCAGTTCCGCGTAGGGCGCCTCGGGACCGCGGCGGTGGCAGACTATCGCGGTGGTGACGGTCACCCCCGGGGGCGTGTGCAGCCGCGCGTTGTTGAGTAGGTTGCTGACCAGCTGATAGAGCCGGGCATGGTCACCCCGCACCCAAACCGGTTGGTCTGAGGCGTCTTTCACCCAGGTATGCGTCGGCGCGGCGACCGCGGCGTCGTTGACCGCGTTGCCGACGAGTTCGGCCAGGTCGACGTCTTCGGTCTGCAGGTCTTCGCCCTCCCCCAGGCGGGACAACAGCAGCAGCTCGTCGACCAGCAGCGCCATGCGCCGTGCCTCCGACTCGATTCGGGCCAGCGCGTACTCGGTGGTCGGCGGCAGCGCCGAGCTGTCCTGCCGCGTCAGTTCCGCGTACCCCTGAATGGCCGCGAGCGGGGTGCGTAGCTCGTGACTGGCATCGGTGATGAATTGGCGCGTGCGCAAGTCGGATTCGGCGCGTTGCGCCAGTGCGCCGTCGACGTTGTCCAGTAGCCGGTTGAGCGTGTGGCCGACGATTCCCACTTCGTTGTCGGGATCGGTGTCGCGCGGCGGCACCCTGACGCCGATCCGGAGGTCGTCGTCGGTGAGGGGCATCGCGGCGACCTCGGCGGCGGTGGAAGCGAGCCGTCGCAGCGGCCGCAGGGTGTACCCGACCACCCACCCGGTCAGCCCGGCGGTGATCGCCAACGCGGCGGCGACGAGCACCGTGGTCGTGATCTGCTTGCGGGCGATGATCCGCTCGGCGACGTTGAGCGACACCCCGACGACCAGCAGGTCAGATCCCTCGGCGCGGCTGTCCACCCGGTAGGAACCCAGGCTGCCGAGCCGCTCGGTACGCGGCGGCCCGTCGCGCCAACCCTGGGTTTCAATGGCGCGGACCACGTCGGGCGGCGCGGCCTTCGGTTCGTCCTCGGAGAACACCGCCGAGCCGACGACGCGGCCGTCGTGCAGCACCGCGATGAGGTTGCCCGGGGTTTGCCCGGTGAACTCCAGCAGCGCCTGCGAGATCGGGGGAGTGCTGCGATCCGCCGACGTGTGTTCACCGTTGCGGTACCGGGCGTACGAATTGCTCAACGCGTCAAGGGATTCCGCGACGTCGGCGTTGCTCATCGCGGTGACGTAGCCGCGCAGGCTCAGCACCGAAACGACCCCGACCGTCACCAGCACCACGCTGACGACGGACAGCACGCCCAGCAGGACCTGGCGGCGCAACGAACGGGGAAGCCACCGTGGACGGTCTTTGGGCGCGGAGCCGAGTTGGTCGGTCATTCCGGGGGCCGCAGCATGTACCCCACCCCTCGCACGGTATGGATCATCGGCTCCCGACCCGAATCGAGCTTCTTCCTCAGGTAGGAGATGTACAGATCGACGATGCTGGTCCGACCGGCGAAGTCGTAATTCCACACCCGGTCGAGGATCTCGCTGCGGGTCAGTGCCCGGCGAGGATTACGCATCAGGAAGCGCAGCAGTTCGAACTCGGTGGAGGAAAGCGAGATCAGCGTGCCGTCGCGCGTCACCTCCCGGCTGGCGGTGTCCAGGCGAAGGTCGCCGACCGTCAACGTCTCGTCGGCCCGGGGAGCCTGTTGGCCGGAGCGGCGCAGCAGGCCGCGCAGCCGAGCGACCAATTCCTCCAGGCTGAACGGCTTGGTCATGTAGTCGTCGGCGCCCGCGGTCAGCCCGGTCACCCGGTCCATGACCGAATCACGTGCGGTGAGGAACAGCGTCGGGGTGTAGCTATCGGATTCGCGGATCCGCTTGAGGATTCGCAAGCCATCCACGTCGGGCAGCATGATGTCCAGCACCAGCACGTCGGGGCCCACCTTCTCGAACTTGGCCAGGGCCTCGCGCCCGTTGTGGGCGATGTCGACCACCCAGCCCTCGTAGTGCAGCGCCATCTTCACCAGGTTGGTCAGCGCCGGCTCGTCGTCGACCAGCAAAACCCGAATCGGCGACCCGTCAGCGCGGTAGATCCGGGGGAGCTGCCCCAAAATCGCCTGACGCGGGCGCTGACCGCCTGCCTGTCCCGACGTTGCGATCATGTTGCCCACCTTCCCAGGCTCACACGAAGTTGTCACGAGACTCATAGGTTTCTCAAATGACGCGCTGTTGCAAGGCTCACACTGAACGTCGCACAAATATGTGTCTTATATGAGTTTCATCAGCCAAGTTGAGAGCGGCTTAGTTACCAAAAATACTGGTATGCATGGTTGTTGGCTTTGAAAGACCGAACCGCTCCGTGGATATGATCTCCAATTAGACTGTGCAACAGAGTATTTGGGTCGCCGTGCAGTGCTTGGCCTCGTTGGGTGCCGTCCGGGGCTCGACAATGCGGCATTGCGGCGAGCTCCGACGGCAACTCGGTGCCCATTAATTACACGTTACGTAGTGTTACGAATACCAATGAGCTGATATGTCTTTCATGGCAAAGGGCCCACATGTCGTCTCGGGGCAGTGGCCTGTTAGGGCGTGTCGATTGCGTGGCATCGGTTTCCCGGGGGGAGCGGATGGTGCCGACCAAAGCGCCCGTTGCGTGCTGCGGGTTACCCGAGCGGACCAGTGGCGGCCGGACGGGCATCGTGCCCCGAGCCGAAACGCTGTGCGCCGACCGCGGGCGCCGGTCCGAAGGGGCGATTCAAGCGCTCGCCAGACTCGCCGCCGCGTCCTCGGCCGGATTGGTACGCCGCGCCGACACTCGCCGATAGCCGCCTCGCGTGGCGGAGCTAGCAAATTCAGACGAAGAAGGGAAACATGGATTTTGGCGCGTTGCCGCCGGAAGTGAACTCGGCGCGGATGTATTCGGGACCTGGGCCGGCGAGCATGCTCGCCGCGGCCGCAGGGTGGGAATCGGTGGCTGCCGAGCTGAACGTGACTGCCGATGGCTATCAGTCGGCGATATCCACTCTGACGGGAGACTGGCAGGGGCCGGCCTCGATGGCAATGGCGGCCGCGGTCGCACCGTACGTGATATGGATCAGGGCCACCGGGGAGCAGTGCGAGCAGACGGCAACCCAGGCCACCGCCGCCGCGGCCGCATACGAAACGGCCTTCGCGATGACGGTGCCGCCGCCGCTGATCGCGATCAACCGGTCTCAGCTCATGGCGTTGGTTGCGACCAACCTGTTCGGACAAAACACGCCGGCGATCATGGCCACCGAGGCCGCCTACAGCGAAATGTGGGCGCAGGACGCCACCGCGATGTACAACTACGCGGCAAGTTCGGCCTCGGCGTCGGCCTTCGGCGCCTTCGCCTCACCGCCGCAGACGACGAATCCGGCCGCCACCCAGGCCGGCACCAATGTCCAATCGACCACGACACAAGCGATGTCCGCTGTCCCACAAGCGCTGCAGAGTCTGGCGACGCCCGGTTCGACGTCCGCGCTGGGTCTTTCGCCGACGGCGGTGGGTGGCAGCGCCGCGTCCCTGGGATCGTCGGGGCTTTCGGCCCCCCTCAGTGCACTGTCGAACTTGACTGGCGCGTCGGGGAAAGCAGCGAGCGCCACCACGGCGGCGGGGCCGCTGTCCGGCTTGACGTCCAGTCTGACGTCTTTGTTCGGCGGAGCCAACGGTGGCCTGGGTCTCGACGTGATCGGCCTGGGCTCCGATCTGGCCGGCCTCGGCGCCGACGGCGCCGGATTGGGCGGCGACGGCGCCGGGCTCGGTTTCGACGGGTATGGCCTGTCGCTGGACTTTGCGGGCGCGGGCTCGATCATCGGAGCCGAGGCAGGGGCCCCGAGCCTGGGCGACGTGGGTGGCCTCGCCCCACTCGGCGGCCTGGGCGAATCCGCTTCCGCCGGCGTCGGGCAGGCTGCCTCCCTCGGCACCCTGTCGGTGCCGCCGAGTTGGGCCGACGCGGTCTCATCTGTCACGCCGTTGCCCGCCATGGAGGCCAATGCCGTGTCGGCGGGATGGGGTGGGACACCGACGCCGTCCGCGCCGAGTACCGCCGGGGTCTCGAAGCTGCCGTTGGGTGCGATGGTCGGCCGGGAATCCGACGGTGCGGTCCAGCGGATCGGCTTCCGCCCCTCGCTGATTCCCAGGTCGCCGGTGGCCGGGTGATCGGGCCGATACGCGCGGGCCTACGCCGCTATGCCCACCTATGCCCACCTATGCCGCTGTGTCATTGAGGGGCAAGGCTTTTCGATGCTTGATGCAGCTCCGGACAAAATGACGGGGCCGCACACCTTTCGGTGTGCGGCCCCGCGCTAGCGAAAGTGCGTCAGGCCCAGCTGGACCCGACGGCGCTGTCGGTGCTGGACATGTTGCTACCGGCGGTCTGCACCTTCTGGCCGTGCTGGTTGGCCTGCTCGTAAATCACCTGGAAGTTGCGACCCAACTGGGTGATGAACTCCTGGCAGGCCACCGAACCGGCGCCGCCCCAGAAGTCACCGGCAGCCAGCACATCACGAACGATGGCCTGGTGCTCCTGCTCCAGCGACGCAGCCTGCGCGCGGATCGTGGCGCCATGGGAGTCCACATCGCCGAACTGGTAATTGATGGTCATTGCGGTGTTCTCCTAACGTCTGAAAGGTTACGCAGCCGCGGCTTGTATTACTAGCTGCCGAGGATCTGCTGCGAAGACTGCTCTTGCTGCTCGTAGTTGTTGGCGTCGCGGATCAACCCGTCACGCACGCCGTGCAGCATGTTCACGATGTTGCGGAAGGCCTGATTCATCTGGCCCATGGTGTCGTACGAGGTCGCCTGAGCCTGGCCGCTCCAGCCGGCACCGGCGATGTTCATCGACGACGCCCACATCTTGCGGGCCTCGTCCTCAACGGTCTGGGCGTGCACTTCGAAACGGCCCGCCATGGCCCGCATCTCGTGCGGGTCGGTCATAAAACGAGTTGCCATGTTGTCTTTCTCCTTTACTTGGAAGTCGTGTAGATGCTCGTGATGCGGCGGTGGCCGCAGGACCGATAGGTTACGGCCTACCGGTTAATTGCTCGCCTCAAATGGGTTGTTTATCCTCCCTTGTTTTCCCGTTTTAGACGACGACCTGCTTGGGCATGACGATCGGCTTGAAGCCGTACCGCGGCCCGGAACCGTATGCGCCGGCACCCTTGGCGGCTGCCCCCATCCCGGGCATGCCGGGCATCGCCGTGACCGGCTCGGCCGTCTCGGCGGCGGCGGTCCAACCCGAACCCTCCAGCGGAGCTGTGGACGAGGCCAGGGTTGCCGGGGCCGCCGCGGACCAGCTGCCCGGCACCGACAGACCGCCGACCGCGGACGCCTCGCCCAGCGCCGCCGACGCACCGGCTCCCGAAACCGAGTTCACCAGCGACCCGCCCGTTCCGATGCTCGCACCGGCGAGTGGCGTAACACTGCTCACTCCAATGGCGGCCGGCGTGGTGGCGGCCAGCGTGTGCCCCAGCGAAATCGCGGTCGGGATGGTGTTGCCGACAAACCACGCCGCCGTGACACCGACCTCTTGGACGCCGTCGAATATCAACGGGGTGCCGAAGAAGCCGTCGAGGTCGGTCAGGAGGGGCCCCAGGCCAACCGCCTGCGCCACGTTCCACAGACCAGTCCCGATGGCATTGCCGCTCAGCAAGCCCTCCAGGTCGCCGATCAGGCCACCGGCCGCCGACGTGGCGGCGCTGTTCGCGGTAGCGGCAGGAACCGCCGCGGCTTGGGTGGCCGCCGCGGCGGGGCTGGCCGTCGGCAGCGCCGAGGTCAGGGGCTGCAGGACGCTCGAGGCGGTAGCGGCGGCCTGGTAGGTCGCCATCGTGATGGCGTCCTGGACCCACATCTCCGCGTATTGGGCCTCGGTGGCCATGATCGCCGGGGTGTTGATGCCCAGGAAGTTGGTCGCGACCAGTGCGGCGAGCTGCGTCCGGTTGGCGGCGATCACCGGCGGCGGCACCGTCGCGGCGAACGCCGCCTCGTAGGCGGCCGCTGATGCCGATGCCTGGGTGGCCGCCTGTTCGGCGGCTGCGGCGGTGGTGCTGAGCCAACCCACGTAGGGTTGGGCAGCGGCGGCCGCCGCTGTCGATCCCACACCCGTCCACTGGTCGGACAGGTTCGCGATGATCGACTCCCATGACGAAGCCGTGGTGCTCAACTCGGCGGCCAAGTTGCTCCAGGCCGACGCGGCGGCCATCAGCGGGCCCGAACCCGAGCCCGTGTACATCATCGCGGAGTTGACTTCGGGGGGAAGAGCCGCAAAATCGAAAGCCATTTGAGTTCCGTTCTCCTCGTTCGAATTTCGCTGGTTGATCGGGTGACCGTGTTGACGCCCGCCGGCTAGACGGCCTTGATCTTCGCCATGACAATGGGCTTGACGCCGTAGCGCGGCGCACCGAAGCCGGCGCTGTTGCGCGCGGCCGCGCCCAGCCCGGGCATTCCCGGCACCACGTTCATCATTCCGGCCTGAGGCGCCGCCGCCGTCCAGCCCACCGTCTGAACTGCGGTGGCCGGGGTCGCCGCCGAGGCGAATTCGCCGGCCCAGCTCGGCGGAACGGACAACTTGCCGACCATGGTGGCCTGACCGATGCCTCCGGCGGCGCCCATCGGCATGCCGACGGCGCCGATGCCGCCAACCCCGGCCGGCGCGACCGTGTCGACGGCGTCCACGGCGCCGACGTCGGCGGCGTCGGCGCCGGCTGCGGGCAGCAGACCACCGCCGGCCACACCCAGGACGTCGGACATGGCCGAGGCCCAGTTGCCGGTCTCGAAGTTGACGAAGTTGGCCGCGTTACCCGACAGGCTGAACGGCCCGGCACTCGAAGCGAAGCTTGTGCTGGGGCCACCGGACAGCGTGCTGAGCAAGCTGATGATGTCCTGGACCGGGCCCGCCGCCGCGCTGCTGGCGTTGGAGGCCTCGGTGGCCGAGTAGGTGCCGGAACTCAAACTCAGGGTGCTGGTGAACTGCTGCTGAATGGCTTGAGCTTCGGCGGCGAGTTGCTGGTACAGGGTGCCGTACGACGAGAAGACTGCCGACTGCAGGACCGATATCGGGTCGGAGGCCGCCGGGGAGACGGCCGTCGTCGCCGTCGCCGCGCCGGCGTTTTGCGCCGCGAGTGACGTCCCGATCCCCTCCAACTGCTGCGCCGCTGAAAGCAGCTCTTGCGGGATTGCTGTCAGAAGTGACATCTGTAGCTCCTCGTGTGTGAGACCTGCCGAATCCGTCCCGCGGATCGACCCCTGTGTGTTGTCGCAACAACCCGTGTGTGCTGGCGTAACGCTAACGATCCACGACTCCACCGTCGCGACCGAAAGGGGTAGCTGGGCGGCCGTTTACGGTTTCTTAACGTCGGTGCTGGCCGTGTTAACACGATTCTTTCGGCGGACATAGCCGTGCAATCTGCCGCCGGTGGCAACGCACATTAACCCGGTGGGTGGGGCGCGGATATTACTCGACGGTCGGCGCGCGTGCGCGTTCGGCGGAACGTCGCCTATCGCGGGGTGCGGCGCCGGGATCACGGCGCCGCGCGCTACATTCGCCGCCGGGCCCCCATAGCCCAATTGGCAGAGGCAGCGGACTTAAAATCCGTCCAGTGTCGGTTCGAGCCCGACTGGGGGCACCCGGGTTCCGGCAGCTGGATGCCGGCCGCAGAAGCCGCAGCAATGGAAGAGGCGGCTCAGGGCGGAAGGCCCGCGTTCGTCTGAGTTCGGCCGGCGACGTTCTCTGACGGCAACGATTGGCCCGCGTGGCGTCGATTCGGTCCATTGTCGCGTCTCGGCGGCCGGCCGACCGATGGCAGGACTTCATCTACGCCGCTGTCGATTTGGACGTACGGCGGCCCCCGCGGTATGGAAACCCGGCCGGGCGTCGCTCGTCGCCGACGGAAACTTTTCCAAATCGCGACAAGCCTGAACGTGTGGTACACCATCAACAGCGCCTGACGCAATGATTAGCTCAACGGAAGGAACGAGAGCATGGCTATCGCACGGGGCTTCGCCGCAACCGCTGTGTTCGCCGGTCTGGCTGTTTGCACAGCTGATGCGGCGTGGGCTGACACACCGTCTATGAACGGCACTTACACCGAGACCTCGACCTCGCCGAGTGGCCTATCCGTCACCAACGATTGGACCGTCAGTCCCTGCGGTAATGGATGCGCCTACGTCAAAGCTGGGGCGGGCGGCGGGATGGCGTATTTCCGCGACGGTCAATGGGTACTTGACACGATGAATAATTTGACTTGTGCGGACGGTACCTTCAACCAGTACGCCACGAACGCCCACATGACGTGGGATCCGGATAGCCTCGACGGCACGTCTCAAATCACCTACATCGTCGGGGCCTGCGGCAAACCGCCGGGCTACACGCAAACCAACCACATATCACTCAAGGCATCGTCCTGACGGTATCCTCAAACCGCATTGGGTGGCGTTATCTCGCGCCGCCCAATCGGTGACCCATCGCGCGCGCCTTATCTGATCCCGATTTTCCCCGCGCCACACGTCCGGTGATTTCTGACAGCCGCAGTGCGAACGCCAACGGATGCCGTTAGCCGCGGCTCAGGCAGGCGGTCACATCGGAATTTCACCGTCCCCGCCGGCGGGAAGTTTTTTCCTGCCCTTGCTACACGTTTACGTTCGCCGTGAGCCGGTGCATGATTTTCCCGACGACCATATTCATTGGTACCGCACCGACCAGGAGGCCACCGTCGCAGCAATTCCGGCTGGATAGCTCTGCGCCCGAGTGGCCCGGCTGTCTGCATTGATCGATTGCGCTTCGAGCAAAGCGAGGGCGCACTCAGTCATGCTGACAGCGGAGGCGAATCCTATTACCGTCAGTCGTAGTAAGTCCGTTTCTCTCTGCATGTATTCGCGAACCCATCTGAGTCCGTGAGCGAAGCTGGAACCCACGGAGCAGAAGCTCCTCGCCAGGAGAGACATGCCCAGGGACTCGAGTTCACCAAAGGGATCAGCCGGGGGATTCGCGTCAATCCATGCCGCCGCTTGGAGCAGATAACCGGTGGAGTCTGGCGGCCGTTCCCGCGCCGATTCGGGCAACGACGCGATCGCTTCCAGACGCTCGTTGAACTTCTGTCGACGCTGTTGAAACCGTTGGTATTCAGCATGTCTCGCTTCATCGATCCGAATCGCAAAAGTTGCTTCCTCGATGTCGATATCGCGAGATTGAGCCTCGCTCTCACGCTCGATCGAGCCAAGGCACCTGGCCCGTCGTACCGCACGGTCGGTGTCGCTGAGAAGCCATATCGTCTTGGCTGATGCCTCGACTGCCGAGCGGCACAGCGTCGCCACCGACGCGGTTCTGAGCTTTCGCTCCTGAGTCAGTGCGGCCGAAAATACCTGCCCGGCAGCCACAACGTTCTCGGTGGCGTTCATCGCGGGAAATCGCGCGGTCGAGCTTACGAGGCCCGGGCCAAGGTCGGGCATGAAGTCCTGATCATCAAGCGCAAGACTGCTGCCGGCATCCACCGGATGGCGTGTGGGTTCCCATTCGCCCAATTGCATGCCACGCAGCGCCCGCTGTGAAATGCGCGCAATGAGTTGCGCCTGCAGAATTCCAGCGACGGCGTCTGTCATCTACCGCACGGTACTCGAGGCACGCCGATGATCGCTGGAGCGAGCACCGGCCACGCGCTGGCCGGCGGTCGGCTGGGCCCCTGAAGGACGGCTGACGTTGTACGCGCATGGTCGCGTGCTCCACGCGCGACCCGGGACAGCAAGTGCGGCGGCTTACGCGTCAAATCTCTTGTGCAACAGTCGAGAGAATCACGCCACCGGCGAACGTAAGGCTATGGCAGACGCGGCGAGCGGCCGAAGGTGGCCCGCGCCGGCGCGCTCAACGGGCCTCCCAGCGCAGCATCAGGGTGTCCAGGTGCGTCACGCCGACCGGTTTGTGCACAATCGCCGGGGCGGAGCCCGCCGCTAGTTCGAATTGCGGGATGGAGCTCAACCACTCACTCACGAACTCGGCCATTTCAAGACGGGCCAGAGAGAGGCCCAAGCATCTGTGCATCCCGCTGCCGAATGCCCAGTGGCGCTGCCGTCGGATCCTTCCGTCGCCGGCCGTCGAAATCTCGTCGCCGCCGTTCTCTCTGCCCGCGGCTTCCAAAGCCAGCCACACCGCACTGCCCGCGGGTATTGTGACGCCGCCGATCGTGACGTCCCGCGTCGTGACGCGCGGAATGGCCGGCCCTGGCGTCTCCAGTCGCAAGATTTCCTCGAGGAACGCCGGAATCTGTGCCGGGTCTTCGCGCAGCCGGGCCTGCAGCTGTGTATCGCGCGCGAGACGTAGAAGTGTGAAAGAAATTGCCGCGGAAACCATCTCGATGCCGGCAACGGAGAACAACAAGAGGATGACTGCGGTCACTTCGAACCTGCTGAGCGACAAGTCGTGATCGCCTTCGAGTCCCTCCAGCAGGGGCCAGAGAACGCCGGGCGGGCGCTGCGGATCTGCCATAGCGGCTCCCAGCTGGGAATTCAGCCACTTGAGCAGAGCAAGTTCGGCCGCCCCGGTGGAGTCGCCGATTACTGCGGCCTGGATAAGCCGAGCCGGCCGTTTGCCCGGCATCCCACACACCGTGCACATCGCTTGACAGGCGTAGTTGTCGGCGAGTCTCGTTGCGTCACACTGCCCTTTGGCGGCGATCGGATCGATCAGCGCGGCGGCCTGGGCGCGTAAGGCCGGAGCGTAGGGCGCCAGGGCTTTGGGGCTGAAGAGCGGATGCAAGACGCGGGCGAAACGGGCATGCTCTTCTGGCGTCCCGCAAGAAAGGGGCACCTGCGGAAGGGGTACCCCGCCCCAGGCGAGCTTGAAGGTTTTCGGCGGCGACACAAACGTGTCCGGGTCGAGCAAAGCTGCGCGCACATCGTCCCGCCTGGTGAGAAAGTAACCGCGAAGCGCCGGCTCGCCCGTGTCGACTTTCACCACCGGGCCCAGCTCGCGCATGTGACGCCAATACGCCGCGCGATCCGCTGTAAAAGACGGACTCTCTTTGAAGTGTAACGGCGGCGAAGTCACGCTACTCCAATCCGGTCACGGTGGTTTGGCTTGGCAGGCGGGTGGTGCACTCAGGAACGCCAGGAGCGTATCGGCTCCCCATTCTCCGGACTTCAAGTTGTCCGGACGTCAAGTTGTCCGGCCTTCGAGGGAAGCCGTCGGGTAAGCGTCAGCCCGGGAGCGGAGGCACGTTGTGAGGCGGCGTACGCGCCGCCGGCGGATTGAGTCGATAGTAGCGCCCGCCGGACCGCCCCATCCGCAACGACCTGGACGATGCGTGGGGCTCCCGTCGGCTGCCGGGGTGCGAGCGCCGTCTCGCGTTGCTGACTGCGCTGATTACTGCGTAAAATCTTCCCGCTGGGAGAGCTTGCCTATATGGCGACGCGCTGGCGCTCGGCGCCGGCTGAGCGAGAGGCCCCGGTCGACGGCGCAGCGCACGGGAAACAGGGTTGGGAAGCCTATGACGAAACGAGCAGCAGTAGCGGCATCGCTAGCGATCTGCGTGGCATTCGCGGCGGCGCCGCTCGCGCGTGCCGACGGCAACTGGATTGCGATGGCGATATCGGATTCGACTGGGCACATAAACATCATTGATGGAGCATCTACCCAATCGAAGGCCGAGCAGGAGGCAACCTCGGCGTGTCACCTCAGCGACTGTCGTGTTCTGGCGAGCGGCGGGCCGGGTGGTTGCATCGCGATGGTGATGAACGCTGCGAAGACACATTACTTCGGACGCTGGGGCCCGACAATCGATGACGCGGAGGCAGCGGCACTGGCAGCAGCCGGCGGGGGAACGGTGCTGAAAGACCACGGCCACTGCGCTGGAGACCCTTTAAGTCAATGACGGTCAGGGCCGCTCCGGCTCGGCCTGTTGTCCCACACGGCCCAGCGGCCCGGGTGATCCACCGTTGTGCGCCGTTGTCCGTGGGCCACGAAATACCGGGCACGAACAGCATTCACCCGCCCGGGTGGTGTGCGAGCCCGCTGACATTATCGGATGCTGTACGGCCGGCGCTCGCCAAGCTAAAGCCTGCCGCCGACACCGCGACGAAGCGCCACTCAATACACTGACCGATCGTGGGCATGTTGGCCGGCCTTGCGCCGTGGATGATTTATTGGGTCCTTGTCGGTAACGTCCCCTTCGGCGCCGCCGTGTTGGTCGCGTTCGCGCTGACCCTCGTGATGGTGACGGCCACAGCGGCGCAGGGATGCGCCCCGCGCGCGCTGGGGCTGGAACTCGAGACCGGCTCTCTGGCAATGTTTTCCGTGCTGACGGTGCTGACCTTCACCCTCACGCAGACGTTGCTGCAGCGCTGGATACTGCCGGTTAGTTTCGCGGGGCTATTGCTGGTGACACTCGGCGGCGCGCTGATCGGTAGGCCGTTCGTGCGCAGGTTCGCGGCCGCCGAGCAACCCCCGGACGTGGTCAAGACCGAGCTGTTCGGGCGGTACGTCAGCGTGCAGACGTGGATATGGGTTGCGACGTTCGCCGGCATGACGGTGTCGTCCGCGATTCCGCCGATCGTAGGCGGCGACCCGAGCCTCCTGGACACCAGGACGCCGCTGTCCTTCGTCTGCTACTGGGTGATTCCGTTCTCGATGTTGGGGGCGGCGGCGCTGGTTTCGCGGTACCTGCCCGACCGGATGCTTGCAGGAATCGACGACCTTGTGCGGGAAACCTCCTTCGTCGCGTACGACGAGGCCAGCATCGACGAGCTGTACTACCTGGCCCAGGAACACGCCAACCGCGAAGTCGGTCCCGGCAAGGAGGCCTACAACGTCAAGGTCGGGGGCATGGGGACCCCGCTGACCGGCGACGAATCCCGCAAGTCCTGGCCCTCCACCTACAAGGTCCGCGACAAGCGGCACTGACGGATACGTTGGTTTCCGCGTCCCCCGCGGCCGAACGAGGAGCATCGCGATGAACGCAGTCAGCCCGGACGCCATCAGAGCCGAGACGATCAGCATCACCGGCCACGGCGGCGACGAGATCGAGGCCTATCGGGCCATGCCGCTTGCCGAGGGATCGCGCGGCGGAATCGTCTGGATCCACCACATGCCCGGATACGACCGGGCGACCAAGGAATTCGTCCGGCGCCTCGCCGTCAACGGCTATCACGCCGTGGCCCCGAACCTGTATTCCCGCGAGGCCCCGGGCGCTTCCCCGGATGATGCTGCCGCCGCGGCCCGGGCTGCCGGCGGGGTTCCCGACGACCGCCTGGTCGGTGACGTCGCGGGTGCGGTCGAGCATCTGCGTTCACTGCCGGGCGCCAACGGCAGGTTCGGTGTCATCGGCCACTGTTCCGGCGGACGGCACGCCTACCTGGCGGCGTGCTCGCTCCCGTTCGACGCCGCGGTGGACTGCTACGGCGCGTTCATCGTCGAGGATCCGCCCGAGGGCATGCCCAAGGCCTTCAAACCGATTCTCGACCTGGCGCCCAACCTGAGCTGTCCGCTGCTGGGCCTGTTCGGGCTCGAGGACCAGTTCCCCTCACCCGACGCCGTGGCCGCGCTGGACGCCGAACTGAACAGGCTGGGCAAGCAGCATGAGTTCCACTCCTACGAGGGCGCCGGTCACGCATTCTTCGCCGTCGACCGCCCCGCCTACCGCGTGGAGGCGGCGCTGGACGGCTGGCGCCACATCGACGAGTTCTTCGCCACCCACCTGAAAGGCTAGGTCCCGGCCATGTGCACCTATCTCACGGAACGAGTCGAGATCGACGGCAGCGGCAAGGGCGCGACGGGGTGGTTCAGCGCCAACTTGGCGACGGTCTACGTCGACCATCCCGTCCACGCGCCGTACGGCCACACGGTCAACATCGACGTGATCAATCCGCGGCTGGGACCGTCGGCGCGGGTCGCCCTCGAGCTCACCGAGGAGAGTGCCCTGGCGTTGGCCGATGCCATCCGCGCCGCGATCGACCGTGCGCCGGCCGGGCTCGCCTCGAGGGACCAGTAGGCGACCGATGGCACCCGACCCGGACTACCCCCGGATGGCCGCCGAGCGCGGCCGGATCGAACCCGCGCCACGGCGCGTCCGCGGCTACCTCGGGGACGCGCTCGTGTTCGACACCGTCGCGGCCCGTTACGTGTGGGAGGTGCCCTACTATCCGCAGTACTACATCCCCCTGGCCGACGTCAGGGACGAGTTCCTTCGCGACGAAAACCATTCCCAGCACGTGCAATTCGGCGCTTCGCGGCTGTACTCCCTGGTGGGCGGGCGTGCGACCCATCCCTCCGCCGCGCGCGTGTTCGACGGCGCCGGCCCGCTGAGCGGCACCGTGCGGTTCGACTGGGAGCCGTTGCGGTGGTTCGAGGAGGACGAGCAGATCTACGGCCACCCGCGGAACCCGTATTCGCGGGTCGACGCCCTGCGCTCGCACCGCCACATCCGGATCGAGCTCGACGGGATCGTGTTGGCCGACACCGCAACTCCGGTGCTCCTCTTCGAAACAGGTCTGCCCACAAGGTATTACATCGACCCGACCGATGTCGCCTTCGAACACCTGGAACCCAGTGCCACCCAGACCCTGTGCCCGTACAAGGGGGTGACGTCGGGCTACTGGTCGGTGCGCGCCGGCGACACCCTGCATGCCGACCTGGCGTGGACCTACCACTACCCGCTTCCGGCGGTCGGCCAGATAGCCGGTCTCGTCGCGTTCTACAACGAGAAGCTCGATATCGTCGTCGACGGGATCGCTTTGCCGCGGCCTAAGACCCAGTTCAGCTAGCCGCACGGCGATTTAGAAATCAATTCTTAAACTCGGGCACACACAGTCGAAACATTGCCATTCGACGCTTCACCCGTCTACAACATCACTTCGCACCGCGGCTGATTTATTGCCCGCCGGCTCGAATTGGGGTGTGCCTGAACCATGTTGCCTTATCCCGATTGGCTGAATCCCGGAGACAACGCCTGGCAGTTGGTGGCGGCGACTTTGGTCGGCCTGATGAGCATTCCAGGCATCGCCGTTCTGTACGGCGGAATCGTGCAGAAGAAGTGGGCCGTCAACACCATGCTGATGGCCTTCACCGGGTTCTCCCTGGTGCTGGTCGTATGGGTGCTGTGGGGCTTCAAGATGGGCTTCGGCGAGCCGCTGAAGCTCGGCCCCGGCATTCTGCAGTCGGCGGTCGGGAAACCCAGGACGATTCTGAGCAGCAACAACCAGCAAATCGCCTACATCCCGCTGCTGGACGGCACCATGCCGTCGTTCCGCTTCTCCGAGACCACCCTGGCGTACTTCCAGTTCGTGTTCGCCGCTATCACCCCGCTGCTTTTCCTGGGCAGCGTCATCGGCCGGATTAGCTTCAAGGTCTGGCTGATCTTCGTGCCGCTGTGGTCCACCTTCGCCTATTCGGTCAATGCGTTCCTGCTGTGGGGCGGCGGCTGGTGGTCACACGCCGGGGCCCTGGATTACAGCGGTGGATACGTGATCCACCTCGCCGCCGGAACGTCCGGATTCGTCGCGGCCGCGGTGATCGGTCCGCGGCTGGCGCGCGACCGGGAACGCGCCGTGCCGAACAACCTTCCTCTGGCCGCGGTCGGCGCGGGCGTACTGTGGCTGGGCTGGAACGGGTTCAACGGCGGTGACCCGTACTTCTCCGGTGCTGACGCGTCGCTGGCGGTGATCAACACCAACCTCACCACCGCCGTCGCGTTGCTCACCTGGGTGCTGTGGGACATCTTCGCGAGCAAGCAGCGCAAGCCCACGTTCCTCGGCGCCGTCAACGGCATGATCACCGGCCTGGTCGCGATCACGCCGGCCGCCGGGTTCGTCAACAGCTTCGGCGCGATGATCATCGGGGTTGTCGCCTCGACCCTCGTCTGGATGTCCTGGAACTGGCTCGGTAAGACCAGGCCGTTCAAGAAGGTCGACGACACCCTCGGTGTGTTCCACACCCACGGCGTGGCTGGGTTGGCGGGCGGGTTGCTCGTCGGAGTGCTCGCCGACCCGCACATCGTCGAATACCTCGGCGGCAGCACGGGACAGGACGTGACGTTTGCCGGTTGGCTCTACGGCCACCATCCCAAGCAGATACTGATTCAGGCCGGCGCCGCGGCCACAGTCATCGTCTGGGATGCCGTGGTGACGTTCGTCATTTTGCGTGTCCTTGGCCTGTTCATGAAGTTGCGGTTGCCCGACGAGGTGCTCGAAACCGGCGACCTCGGTGTGCACGATGAAGAGGCTTACCCCGACGAAACGCTAGTCACGGGCCGGCGGGTCGATGCGTCGGCGCCGACGCGGACCGTGGTCGCCAAGTCCGCTGAGCCCGTGGATGATTGAGATTGCGAAAAGGCCATGAAGCTGGTCACCGCGATCCTCCAGCCGTTCACCCTCGACGATGTCAGGCACGCCGTGGAGTCCGTCGGGGTGCTGGGTATGACCGTCACGGAAGTCCGGGGATTCGGCAGGCAGCGCGGGCACACCGAGGTCTACCGCGGCGCCGAGTACCGGATCGAGTTCGTCCCGAAGGTCCGTATCGAGGTACTCGTAGCCGAGGAGTTCACCGAGCGAATCGTGGGGGCCATCGTCAGCGCCGCCCACACCGGCAAGATCGGCGACGGCAAAGTCTGGGTATCGCTGGTCGACAGAGTGATTCGCATCCGCACCGGGGAGCACGACCAGAACGCGCTGTGAGGGTCTGTCTCCCGCGCCACGGCCAACTTCCCTGAATATCCCCGTTCGGCGGCGCGCGCCGCGACCTTCAACCTGGCCAACATCTCTTCCCGACCTGGTGTTCGGGTGAAGCGTGTCGACGACAACCCGGGTGACACAGCCCGCCACGCGGGGTCCGCTCGTGTGATATTTGCCTCTCCCGGGCGGCGATACTGAGAATTCTTTGCAGACCGCGGCGGACGGGAACTTTCTCGCCGCCGTCGCTGTCACCGCTGAACCTCCGGCGAGACGAGGTTTCCGTATTAGCTGAGGCAATACCCCGCCGCGCTTCACAAGCATTTCCTTAAGAGAAAAATAAGGCGAACAACCGTGCGGCGCCGGCAGTAACGACTTTCCGGCATTTCCGCGTGACCGCGGTCGCTAGACTCGACCGACAGGGCCACTTCACAGGGCGCCATTCGGCGCGAAATCCCATTTGATCCGGGCGGCGTCGGGCGACGCAGGTCGCACGACGGCAGCGATGCCTGCCCCGCCCGTGCATGAAGAACAAGGCGGTGCCAAACGTGAGCAAGCTGAATGGCCGGAATACCACCCGGAACGATGGACAGGGCCGCCACCGTGCGCCCGGAGTCCGGATTGCGGTCGACGAGGGCCCGATCAGCGACCTCCTCGGGAGCCCCGACGGCGGCCTGCTCCTGGCGGCCAACTACGGCCGCGACAGCGTGTCGGTGATCGACACCGACACGTGGCGGGTGACGGGCACGGTGGCCGGCCTCGGTGAGCCCTTCTCGATCGCGATGGACGGTCTCGGCGACCGGGCATACGTCAGCATCGTGTCACCGGCGTGCGACGCGATCGCCGTCATCGACCCGCACGCAAACTCCGTCGTCGCGACCCACCCGCTGGAGCACCACGTCACCGGACTGGCGGCGAGCCTCGACGGCAGCCGGGTCTACGCGACCCGAAACGGCCGCGACCGCGCCGACCTGGCCGTGCTGGAGACCGCGACGGGACGCGTCGCGGCGGTCGGGCTGCCGACGGCGCCGCACGCCACCGCCGAATGCGTGCGCATCGGCCCCGACGGCGCCCGGCTCTACCTGGCGGCCAACGGGCCCGACGGCGGTCAGCTGCTCATCATGCGGGCGACCGACGCACCGCGGCCGGTTGCGACGGTCGGTATCGGAATGCCGATCCGCGACGTGGCGTTGAGCCCCGACGGCGCCCTGGCATACGTGGCCAGCTGCGCCCCCGATGAGGGCGCCGTGGTCGACGCGGTCGACACGCGGACCCACAGGATCACCGGCACGCGCAAGGTCGGTGACGTCCGCGGCATGCTGACCGGGCTGACCGTCAGCGCCGACGGTGCTCGCATCTACCTGATCGGCGACACCGGTATCACGGTGCTGGCCGCCCCCACTCTCGACGTCGTCGGCGCCGTGGCGGTGACGGACCACCCGTCGTGCGTGATCGAAAGCCCCGACGCCACATGGCTCTACGTCGCGGACCAGTGCGGGGCGGTCACCGTCGCGCCGGTGCGGTCCTCCGCGTGGCAGGGCGCCCCAGACGCCGCGACCGAGGGCCTCCCGGCGCACGATGCGGTCTGGCGCGAACCGGCGCTCGTGTAGCCGGCGGATTGGGGCCTGCCCAATGGCGGGAACTGTTTCGAAGTAGCCGCGCGCGGCGATAGCATTCGCCCGGCGGGACGCCTTGCCGCGCCCGGGACTTTGGAGGCGGGAGCTCGATGGACAGCACGATGCAGGACTTTCCGTTGACCATCACCGCGATCATGCGGCATGGCTGCGGTGTCCACGGGCCGCGCATCGTCACCACCTTCACCGGCGACGGGTACCGGCAATGCACCTACCGCGAGCTGGGCCGGCACGCCGGCCGGCTGGCGAACGCGCTGCGCCGCGTCGGCGTCACGGGAGGCGAGCGGGTCGCGACGTTCATGTGGAACAACGCCGAGCACCTGACCGCGTACCTGGCGGTGCCGTCGATGGGCGCCGTCCTGCACACCCTCAACATTCGGCTCTTCCCCGAGCAGATCGCCTACGTCGCCAACGAAGCCGAGGACCGGGTGGTGCTGGTCGACGCGTCGTTGGTCGGGTTGCTGGCGCCCATTCTGGGTGAGCTGACGACGGTGCACACGGTGATCGTGGTCGGGGATTGCGACACCGCGCCGCTGCAGGACGCCGGCAAGACCGTGCTGCGCTACTCCGATGCCGTCGCTGCGGAGTCCGCCGACTTCGACTGGCCCCACATCGACGAGCACTCGGCGGCCGCGATGTGCTACACCAGCGGCACCACCGGCAACCCCAAAGGCGTGGTCTACAGCCACCGCTCCAGCTTTCTGCACGCGATGGCGGCGTGCACCAGCAACGGCGTCGGGGTGGGGGCGAGCGACCGCTTGTTGCCCATCGTGCCGATGTTTCACGCCAACGCCTGGGGGCTGCCGTATGCGGCGCTGATGGCCGGTGCCGACCTGGTGCTGCCCGATCGGCACCTGGACGCCGGATCGGTGATCGGCATGGTCGAGACCATGCGGCCCACCCTGGCGGGAGCGGTGCCGACCATCTGGAACGACGTCGCCCACCGCCTCGAACAGGATCCCGACCACGACATCTCGTCGCTGCGGCTGGTCGTCTGCGGGGGTTCCGCCGTCCCGGTCTCGTTGATGCGGACCTTCGAGGAGAAGCACGGCGTGCAGATCCGGCAGCTGTGGGGCATGACGGAGACCTCGCCGATGGCCACCATGGCCTGGCCGCCGCCCGACACGCCCGAGGACCGGCATTGGGACTACCGGGCCACGCAGGGCCAACCGCTGTGCGGCGTGGAGATGCGGATCGTCGACGACGGCGGCGAGGTGCTGCCCAACGATGGCACCGCGGTGGGGGAGGTGGAGGTTCGCGGGCCGTGGATCACCGGGTCGTATTACCTGGGCCGCGACGACTCCAAGTTCGACTCGGGGTGGTTGCGCACCGGCGACGTCGGGCGCCTGGACGAGCGCGGCTTCGTCACCCTGACCGACCGGGCCAAAGACGTCATCAAGTCCGGCGGCGAGTGGATTTCCTCGGTCGAGCTTGAGAACTGCCTGATCGCGCATCCCCACGTCGTCGAGGCGGCGGTGGTGGGGGTCCCCGACGAGCGCTGGCAGGAGCGCCCGCTGGCCGTCGTCGTCTCGAAGCACTCGTCGCTGAGCGCCGAAGAACTGCGAAAGTACCTCGAGGACAAGGTCGCTCGGTGGTGGCTGCCCGAGCGGTGGACGTTCGTCGACGAGATACCGCGCACGAGCGTGGGCAAGTACGACAAGAAAGCCATCAGGGCGCGATACGCCGAGCACGGCTACTGGGTGGTCGAGGCGCGCGACTGACCGCGAGCAGGCGCGCGCGCAACCGGCGCGAGCAGACGCAGAATCGCGTTGTTTCGCCTCCTATCGTGCGATTCTGCGTCTGCTCGCGGCAGAGGGTGACCCGCGGAAAATCCCGCATTTGACGGCGCGCCGGCCTGTTAAGCTAACCGGGCCGCATCGAGACCGAACGCATTGCGGCGCGGACAGGTCCTTTCGTGAGGCGCGGAATGAATTTCTATGGCCCACTGGGAGATTGGCAATGACGGTGGCCGTGACACCAGGCGAGGGTGCTCTCTCGGGGGCCGCGGTACAGCGACGGCCCGCCCTGACGCGTCCGCGAATCCGGGCCCGTGCGCCGCTGCGGATTTCGTTCGCCGGCGGCGGCACCGACGTGCCGCCCTTCCCGTCGACCGAAGGCGGCTGCGTGTTGTCGGCGACCATCGACCGCTACGCCTACGGATCGCTGGCCCCCCGGACCGACCGCAAGGTCACCATCGAGTCGGTGGACTTCAAGACCACCACCGAAATCAGCCTCGACAGCGAGATCCCCTACGACGGCAGCCTGGACCTGATCAAGGCCGCCGTTCGTAGGTTCGGCAGCGAGGGCACCGACGGCTACGACCTGGTGCTGCGTTCCAGCGCCCCGCCGGGTTCGGGGCTGGGCTCCTCGTCGACGATGATGGTCGCGCTCACGGGCCTGCTGGCCGAGCACTACGGCGTGCCGATGGCCGAGTACGAGACCGCCCAGCTGGCCTGCGCCATCGAACGCGAGGACCTCGGCATCACGGGTGGCCTGCAGGACATGTACGCGGCGACCTTCGGCGGATTCAACTTCATCGAGTTCACCGACCGGGTGATCGTGAATCCCCTGCGGATCCGCGAAGAGACCGCCTTCGAGCTCGAACTCAGCCTGCTGCTGTGCTTCACCGGCATCACGCGCGACTCCGCCAGGGTGATCGAGGACCAAACACGGCGGGCCACCACCGGCGCCGACGACACCCTCGCGGGACTGCGGGCCCAGAAGGAACTCGCGGTGGCCATGAAGGCCGCGCTCCTGACGGGCAAGCTGCATGAGTTCGGCGCATTGCTCGGCGAGGCGTGGACGCAGAAGAAACGGATGTCGCCCTACATCAGCAACGAGCACATCGACGAGCTGTACGATCTCGCCCTGCGGAACGGCGCGCTGGGCGGCAAGCTCACCGGGGCCGGCGGCGGCGGCTACATCTTGCTGTTCTGCGACTTCGAAAAGAAGCACCGCCTCATCGAGGCGCTGGTGGCCGCCGGGGCCACCGCGAGCGAATTCGCCTTCGAGGGCAAGGGATTGACCACATGGCCGGCCTGAACACCTCCGACGTCGTGACACCGAGCGAGCGCCTGGTGCAGGAACGGCTCGCGGAGACGATCGCCGTCAAGCAGCGGATGCTGGAGGGTGATTACGCGGCGCAGACCGTCGAGGTCGCGCGGGTCATCATCGGCGCCCTGCGGGCGGGCGGCAAGGTGATCTTCTTCGGCAACGGCGGATCCGCGCAGGACGCAGGGCATCTCGCCGCCGAGCTGATGGGCCGTTTCGCGTTCGACCGTCCGGGCCTGGCGGCGATCAGCCTCCCCGACGCGACGGCGGCGATCACCGCCATCGGCAACGACTATTCCTACGACGAGGTGTTCGCCCGCCAGGTGCTGGCCGCCGGGCGTGCGGGCGATGTCGTGGTCGGTCTCACCACGTCGGGCAACTCGCCGAACGTCGTGCGCGGGCTGGAGGCGGCCGCGGCGGCGGGGATGACCACCGTGACGCTCACCGGCGCGCGCGGCGGCAAGGTGGCCGAGATGGCCGACATCGGCATCCGCGTGCCGAGCGACGACACCGCGCGGATCCAGGAGGCGTGCCTGCACCTGGGTCACACGATCTGCGAAATGGTCGAAGCCGCACTGTTTCCCAGGCCCTCCTGACGGTGGCACCACCCGATCTGCGCGACGTGCGAACCGTCTTCCTGGACCGAGACGGAACGATCAACGTCAAGGCCGCCGCGGGCGAGTACATCCGGTCGCCCGAGGAGCTGGTGCTGCTGCCCGGCGCCGCGAAAGCGGTTGCGGCCCTTAATGCGGCCGGCCTGCGCACGGTCCTGGTGACCAACCAGCGGTGGCTGTCCGAAGATTCCGCGGATCCGGCGTCCTACGCCGCCGTGCACGAACGCCTGGAACAACTTCTGGCGGACGAGGGCGCCCGGCTGGACGCCGCCTATCACTGCCCGCACGCGTCGGCCAGCTGCGACTGTCGCAAACCCGCCGCCGGCCTGTTGTTGCGCGCGGCGCGGGAGCAGGGCCTGGATCTGGCCCGCTCGGTGATGATCGGTGACACCGAAGGCGATGTGCGGGCGGGGCGGGCGGCCGGCGCGGCGACCGTGCTGCTGCGGCGCGGCGTCGGCGATACCTACGGCGCCGACGCTGTGGCCGAAGACCTTGCCGCCGCAGTGCAACTCATCTTGACCGCCCGTGCCGCGCCCGGGGTCCCGCGCGGCCAGCGCGCACACGGTCGACCGTCGCGCGTGCCAAAAGCATGAGGGCATAAGGCAGATCGTCGCGAAGGTAACGGCCGGCGAGGCGGCGCGGTTCCTGCATCAGCCGGTGCAGCCACTCCAGGCCGAGTCGTTGGAGCACCGGATGCGCACGTCGCACGACCCCCGCGGCCATCGGGATGCCGCCCCCGCAACTGAGGCACCAGGCGGCGGGCAGCTCTTGGCGCAGGCGTTCGATGAGGCGCTCCTGCCGGGGGAAGCCCAGGCCGACGAATACCAGGTCCGGGGCGGCGGCCGCCACGGTCGAGAGCACCTCCCGCGTCCCTTCCTCGGTTCGGTCGAACCCGAAGGCGGGGGACAGGGCGCCGGCGACGCGCAGGCCGGAAGTCCGCGCGGCGGGCGCCTCGGCCGCCCGCTCGGGGACCCCTTCGGCGCCGCCGAGGAGGTAGACCGACCGGCCGTCGGCGGCGGCCGCCGCGCTCAACGCGAACAGCAGCGACGAGCCCGCGACGCGTTCGGGAAGCCCGTCGCCCTTGATGCGCGCCGCCCACACCAGGGGCATCCCGTCCGCGATGACGAGCGACGCCCCGGCTATCAGGCGGGCGAGCTCCGGATTCCGGGTGGCCGCACGGGCCACGTCGACATTGACGGGGACGATCGATCCGCCGCGACCGCCGGCCCACGCCTCGCGCACAACGTCGACGACCTGATCCTGGGTGAGCGCGTCGAACGACAGACCGCTCACCTCGACGGTGATTGCCCGACCGGGCTCCGGCGACGTAACTTCTCGAACCCCTTTTCCCTGCGATCGCAGCGTGTTTGCGCCTGAGTATCATGCCCGATCGCGTCGCCGGGTCCTACTACGCGGCGGCACGGCTCGCCGACGCGTTTCCTCTCGTGCCGTGGGGCATTCGCGCCGAGGGCCATCTAGCATCGCAACGGTGGTCGCAACATTGAGGAAAACCGCGGCGGTGCTGTTCGCCTGCTCGGCTCTCGCGCTGAGCGGGTGCGCGCACTCGGGCGGCCCCCTGCCGCTGACCGTCATCTCGAGCCCGGCCATACCGCTGGGCGTTCAGGAGGTGGCCAACCCGCTGCGCGGCCAGTACGAGGACTTGCTGATGCCGCTTTTCCCGCAAGGCAATCCCGCGCAGCGACGGTATCCGCCGTGGCCCGCCGCGCATGACGCCAGCGTGCGGGTGTCCTGGCGCCAATTGCAGCCGACCGACCCCGGCACGCTGCCCCCCGACGCGCCCGACGATCGCAAGTTCGACTTCAGTGTGATCGACGACGCGCTGGCCAAGGCGGCCGCCGGGAACATGCGGCTGAGCCTGCGGGTCTACGCCTACAACTCGTGCTGCGACGTCACCTATGCGAACAACACGAACATCGCCATCCCCGACTGGATGCGGCCCGCGGCCATCGATTACGTCGGGCCCGAAAGGTACTGGTGGACACCCGGTGTGACCCAGGTGGTGCCGAACTGGAACGATCCCCGCTACCTCACCGCTTTCGGGCAGCTGCTCGAGGCGCTCGGTCGCCGCTACGACGGCGACGAGCGGCTGAGCGTTTTCGAGTTCTCCGGCTACGGGGACTTCAGCGAGAACCACATCGCGTATCTTCGGGACAAGCTCGGCGCACCCGGCGCGCCGCCCGACGACAGCATCGCAAAGCTGGGCTACTACAGCCAGTTTCGTGATCAGAGCATCACCAAAGCCGCCATCGCACAACTGGTCGCGGCCAACGTCAACGCCTTCCCCCACACCCAACTGGTGACCACCGCGCTGAACCCGGAGATCGTGCGCCAACTGCTCGCGGACGACGTCACCAAGAAGCTCTCCGCGCCAGCGGGCATCCGCTCGGATTGCCTTGGCGTGCTGTCGCCGCTGCCCGCGTGGGCCGAGGCGGACGGCTCGTACTACGTGCAGAAGAAGGACCCGCTGGTCGGTGCGATCAAGGACCGGATGGCCTCGGCGCTGGTGATCACCGAATGGTGCCAATTGCCCGACGGAGGCGATCCGCGGGCCTACTACGAAAGGGGCCTGCGCGACGTCGTCAAGTACCACGTGTCGATGACGTCGAGCTTCAACTTCCCGGCGGTCGATTCGGCCTCGGCGATGGACCCGGCGTTGTATCTGCTGTGGGCGCAGGCCAACGTCGCCGCCGGCTACCGATATTCGGTCGAGGCGCGGCCGGACTCGCAGTCGGTGCGCGACCGCGTGGCGACCATATCGGTGGTGTGGACCAACCACGGCGCCGCGGCCGCGGTCGAGAAATGGGTTCCCGGCTTTCGGCTGGTGGATTTCTCCGGCGCGGTCGTCCGCACACTCCCTTCCGCCGTGGCGCTGAAGGCGCTGGTCAGCGGGGCCTCCGGCAACGAGCCGGTGCCGGCGTCGTCCAGCGAATCCGTTGCTGTCGACATGGGCGGGTTGGCGCCGGGTTTCTACACGCTGTGCGCATCCGTCGACTGGCAACAGCACAAGCCGGGCGCGTCGCACGTCGTGGACTATCCGCCGATGTCGCTGGCGCGGGGCGGTCGCGACGGCTCCGGGTGCTATCCGCTCGCGACCCTGGACATTCCGCGGGACGAGTCGACTTCTGCGCCCGGCCAGTGAGCGGCATTCTGGGTCGCCAGCAAAGTCTCCGACCACCCACGATGCCCCCATTTTGGTTGCGACCATGCAGCACGTGATGCTGCATAATGTCCAAGGGGCTTTTCGCGGCGGTGGTGAAGCAAAACAATATCGACGCGAACCGAACGGCCCCGGCTGAGAAAGGCTAGTGGATGGATTTCCGCACCTTCGTCCAGGTTCTTCTTGCGCACTGGAAGCTAGCCCTGGGCGCGCTGCTGGCGTGCACCATCGGCGCGGCGGCCGTCACCGCGCTGCAGACGAAGCATTACCAGTCGACGGCGACCGTGCTCATCTCGTTTCCCGGCGCCACGGACCTGACCGAGCTGTACAACGGGACGCTCACCGCCCAGGAACGGCTGTCGTCGTACGCACAGATCGCCGGCGGTCGCACCGTGGCCGCGCGCGCGATCACTCAGATCCAGGCCCCGATCAGCGCCGACGACCTGGTAAGCCAGACGCAGGTGAAATACACCGCGAAGTCGATGCTGTTCACGATCAGCGTCAAGGACACCGACCCTGGGCGCGCCGCGGCGCTGGCCGGAGCGATGGCCGACCAATTCGCCGCCCTCGTCCCGACCCTGGGGGCGAACGCGGGGCCGAACGGCCGCGACGCGCCGGGACCCCGGACGCAACCCGGCGAGCCCACCACGGGCCCCGGCCTGCCGGCCGAAGGGCCGGCACCGCCGACGTCGAAGCCGATGCCGGTCGCCCGGGCCAAGGTGGTCGAGCCGCCCCGCATCCCCGATCATCCGATCACGCCGGTGCCGGTGCGCAACGTGGCGATGGGGTTCGTCGCCGGGATCCTGCTGGGCATCGCGGTGGCGGTGACCCGCGAGGCCGCCGATCGCACCGTGCGCAATCGCCAAAAACTGGAACAGCTTTCGGGCTTGCCGACGCTGGCGGAGTTGCCCGGAAAGCGCGGCAGCGCGCCGCGGTTCGGCACCGACGCCGCCCTCGACGACGCCGTGCGGGGATTGCGCGCGCGGCTGCTTCGGGCCATGGGGCCCGATGCCCGGCGAGTGCTGCTCGCGGCGCCCTTCGGCGGCGAGGGAACGACGATGACGGCGGTCAACCTGTCGATGGCGCTCGCCGAAATCGGCGAGGACGTCCTGCTTGTCGAGGGCGATACCCGCCGCAACGTCATCGCCGGCTTGCTCAGAGTCGAATCGGGGGAGGGGCTGGGCAATGCGCTGGCCAATCCCGAGATCGCTCCCGAAGCCGTCAAGCCGACGCCGATTTCGAAGCTGTTCGTTCTCGCGTCGCGAGCCGTCCGCCGCGAAACCCTGCCGTGCAGCGCGTATTTGCCCGGAGTCGTCGACGGAGTGCTGCTGCAGTTGTCGTCGCATTTCGATCGCATCGTGGTCGACGGCCCGCCGGTGCTCGCCGCGGCCGACAGTGCCGTGCTGGCCGGCGCGGTTCAAGCCACCGTGCTGGTGGTGCGGGCCGGTCGAACCACCGTCGACGAACTGAACGACGCCCTGACCACGCTGCGCTCGGCCGGCGCCGAGATCGTCGGCACGGTGCTGACCGACGCGCGGCCTTCCCTGCACGTGCGGGCCGCGGTCAAGAACTACCGGGCAAAGGTCAGCGGGCAGGCGTGATCCCCTACCTGCGCAGCCGTCATCGCCTCGCGGTGGACGCGGCGCTCTTGGCGGTCTTCGTGTTCGGGTGCTTCGTCTTCGGCGTGCTGTCGGTGCGCCGGACCACCGAGGGCGTGTTGCTGATCGCCGCGTTGTTCTGCCTGGTGGTGTTCTGGGTGAAACGCGAAGGGATGGTGGGGGTTGCGCTGTTCGGAGCGTTCGCGGCCCTGCCCGAAGGCCTGCACGTCGGCAAGGTGATCGGCCCGGTGGCGATCTTCGCCTACCAAATCGCCGCGCTGCTGGCGATCCTGTACCTGCTCCCACTGGTCAAGCTGCGGTTCTCCGACTACGTGCTGCCGGGCGCGTTCACGTTGACCGTGGCGTATTACACCGTGGTCGGGTTGGAGAGCGGGCATGACACCACGATGGTCATGCGCGAGTGCACGACGTTGCTCGAGATGGTGGTCGGGTTCGTGCTGGGCATGTTGGTCGTCTACGGCGACTACGTCAAATGGTGCATCCGGGTGATGGTCGTCATCCTGTGGTTTTCGGCGTTCATGGCGATAGTCAGTTCCCTGCACGCGATCCGGCTGGCCGGCCGGGCGGAAAACCTGGAGGAGGCCACGGGCGCCGGGCAGGCACTGCGCATCGTCTTGTCCACCCAGACGCCGGCGACCGCGGCGCTGAGCGCGCTGACCGCCGCCGCGATCGTCGGGCGGGGAAGGGCCGCAGTGTTTTTCGCGCTGGGTCCGCCGGCGTTGATCATTTCGCTGTTGTCCTTCTCCCGCAACACGCTGATCGCCGTGGGCGTGGCGGCCGTGGTCGCGTTCCTGGCCAGCTTCGGCTGGCATGCCCTGCGCCGGACTGCCGTCGTCACCGCGATGGGTGCGGTCGTGTTCGCGCTGACCGTCCCGGGATCGCTGTTCCTGCTGCAGCATTCGGAGGCCGGCGCATGGCTCAGCGATCAGTTCACCGCGTTCAATCAGCGGGTTTTCGGCGGGATCTCGGCGAGCGCGCTCGCCACCGACGAGTCGACGCTGGACAGGCTGCGGGAGAACGCGCAACTCAACCACGCCATCGCCCAGGCGCCGCTGTTCGGCCACGGCCTGGGCTATGCATACCAGCTGCCGCACGGCAACGACCCGAACGCCTTCGCCTGGAAACTGGGCCCGACCTACTCCCACCTGTTCTACCAATGGTGGCTCGCCAAAGCCGGGGCGGTCGGCATGGTCGTGTTCGCCTGGTTCGCGCTCACCCCGATCTTCGCGGCGCTGCGCCGCGCGTCGGCGCCGGCCAAGATCAGCGCGGCGGTCACCGCCGGCCTGCTGGCGATATCCGCCGTCTGGCCGCTGCCCGAGATGCCGATGGACGCGCTGGCTCTGGGCCTGGCGTTGGGGGCGACGATGGGGTTCGCCGGCGTGCGTCGCAGGCCCCGGGACGCCGCCGGAGACGGGGTGGAGAGTCCGCAACTGGAGCCCGCCGCGTGCTGAGCCTCCCTGTAGCGATGCGCTCGCGGACCGGTGGCGCGGACGGAACATGATCGCGGTCACGCACGTGGGGCCCGACATGTACAGCTTCGGCGGAACGCAGTCGGTGATCCGGGTCATCCGCGACAACAAGATCGGCGCCGACGACATCCGCGTCCTGTCGACCTGGAACGGGCGGCACCACCTGAAAAACTTCCTCCTCACGGCCCGCGCGGGCATGACGCTGGCCCGCACCCCGCGGACGACGATCGTGCACTTCCACATGGCCAACGGCGGGGCCTGGCTGCGGGAGGGACCGCTGATCCGGCTCGCCAGGGCACGAGGTTTCCGGGTGATCGTCACGATCCACGGCTCGGACTTCCCCGAGTTCGCCCGGTCGCGGCCGCGCTTCGTGGGGGCGACCCTCGCGCGTGCCGATCACGTGATCCTGCTCTCGGAGGCAGCGCGGGCGGCCGCGCTGGAGGTCGCCCCGTCGGTGACCACCTCCATCGTGGCCAACCCCGTCCCGATCGACCGGGACGCACCCGGCGCCGCCTCGACGCCACCGGTGGCGCTGTTTGCCGGCACCATCGGCTACCGCAAGGGCGTCGACGTGCTCGTCGCGGCCTGGCGGCTGCTCCTCGCCGAGGGAATCGAAGGGTCGGTCCGGATACTGGGTCCGGTCGACGACTATGCGCCGCCACCCACCGAGCGGATCTCGGTCGAGCCCGCGGTGCACCCGGACGGCATTCGTGAGCTGCTGCGATCGGTGCGGGTCGTGGTGCTCCCCTCGCGCGCCGAGGCGATGCCGATGATCCTCACCGAGGCCCTCGCGGGGGCGCGTCCCTTCGTGTCGACGCCCGTGGGCGCCATACCGGAAATCGCGTCGGACCCGCGCATGCTGGTTCCGGTTGGTGATGCGCCCGCGTTGGCCGCGGCGGTCGGTGACTACCTGCGCGACCCGGGGCTGGCCGAACGCGACGGGCTGCGCGGACAGACGCATATCGCGGCGACCCGCAGCCCCGAGGTCATCGATGCGGAGCTCCGGCGGATTTACCAGGGCTGCGGCGTTGGAGCGGGTTGAACTTTCCGGACCGCGCCTCACGGTGAGCGCGGTCGGCTTCGGATGCGGTGGCCTGATGCAGTCGCCGTCGCGTAAGGAGCGGATGGCCGTGCTCGGCAGCGCGGTCGAGTGCGGCATCACCCACTTCGACACGGCCCGCATGTACGGCCTGGGAATGGCCGAGGCCGAACTCGGGGTGTTCCTGCGCACGGTCCGGCGGGACAGCGTCACCGTCGCCACCAAGTTCGGGATCGACGCCGGCGGCGCCGCCGCCGTCAAGCGGCGCCAGGAGCCGGACCCGACCGCCCGGGTGTACGACGCGGCCATCGCGGCGCGCAGCCTCGAGGAGAGCCTCGCGGCACTCGGCGTCGACCACGTCGACATCCTGTTCGTTCACGGCCCGCGGCCCGGCGACACGGTCGCGACCGAGGAACTGCGCGACTTCTTCGAACGCGCCCGCGACCAGGGCAAGATCCGCGCCTGGGGCGTCTCTCAGGACGAGGGGTTCGACGTCGATTTCGCGGAGCCCTTCGCGCCCGACGGGGTAAGCCAGCTGCGCGGCGACCTGCTCGGCCCCCCGCCGCGTCCAGCGGACCTGGTGTTCGGGGTGCTCAACCGGCCGTACGCGACGCTGACGGCGGCGTTGCGGTCGGACACCGGAATGGCGACGCGCTGGCGCGAGGCGCTCGGTCTCGATCCGCTCGCCGACGGGGCGCTGCCGCGGCTGATCCTCGGGTCCTCGGTCGGCGCGACGGGTTGCCGCGCAATGCTTTACAGCACCACCAGGCCGCGGCGCGTCGCCGAAGCGGCGGCCGCCGTCTCGTCGCCGCCCGACCCGGAGACCCTGGCGCGGTTCCTCGGTCTCGTCCGCGAATTCCGCGAGGGTGGCGCCACGTGATCCGCGGCCGTGGCGACTTCACCCCGGGCATGACGATCGATACCGACGTCGTGGTCGTCGGCGCGGGTCCGATCGGTATCGTGACGGCGCTGGAGCTGGCGAGTGCGGGCGTGCGGGTTGCGCTGATCGAAAGCGGGCTCAAGCGCTCGGATCACGCCGCGCAGGACCTCGCGGATTTCGACTCGCGGCAGGACGACTACTTCCACCCGCGCAGCGAGGTGATGGTCCGCCGGCAGGTGGGCGGAACGTCGGCGCTGTGGGGCGGGCGCTGCGTCAAGTTCGACGCGATCGACTACGAGGACCGGCCGCTCACCGCCGAGGCGCCCTGGCCGATCGGGTACGACGACGTCGAGCCCTACCTGCAGCGGGCCTGCGACTGGACGGGCTGCGGGCGGGCGGTGTTCAACGCGCGCGAGGTCCCGGAACTCGCCCGCCGGGACATGGTGGCGGGCCTGCCCGATGCCGGCGTGCGCACCACCGACCTCGAACGCTGGTCTTTACCAACGCGTTTCGGGCTCCAGTACCGGGCCGTGCTGCGGGACTCCGCGTGCCTGACGCTGTGGACGGGCCTGACGTGCACCGAGGTCGTCACCAGTGACGCCGGGGACACCGTCGACCACCTCGTCATCAAGGCGCTCGACGGCGGGGAGGGACGAGTCGTCGCGGCCGACTACGTCCTCGCCACGGGCGGTTTGGAGGCGACGCGGCTGTTGCTCGCCTCCGATCGCCACCATCCGGCGGGGCTGGGCAACGCGGGCGGGCACCTGGGGCGCTGGTACATGTCGCACGTCGAGGGCCGAGTGGCGCGCGTGCAATTTTCCACCGACGACGTCATTTACGACCACGAGCGCGACGGCGACGGCGTCTACGTCCGGCGCCGCTTCACCTTCAGTCCCGACGTGCAGCGCGAACTCGGGATCCCGAATGCGGCCGTCTGGATGGTGAATCCGCCGATCGGTGACCCCGCGCATCGCAGCGGCATTCTCTCGGGCGTCTATCTCACCCTGATCTCACCGCTGGGCCGCTTCCTGCTCGCGGCGGCGATTCGGGAGACCCACACCAAATCCGAGGGGCCACCGCGGATCCTGGCGCATCTGGGCAATATCGCGCGGGACCTGCTCCCGTCGATCCGGTTCGCGGTCACCTTCTTCTACGCGCGATTCCTCCGCAGGGGCCGCAAGGCCCCGGGGTTCTTCGTCAAGAGTCCCGCCAACCGCTACCTGCTCCACTACCACGGCGAGCACCTGCCCCACTGGGAAAGCCGGGTCGAACTGACCGACGAGCGCGATGCGCTCGGCATGCGCAGAGTCCGCACCCGCATGCATCTCTCCGACGCCGACTACGAAAGCGTGCGCAAGGCAATCGATCTCATCGACGCACACCTTCGCCGCCACGGCGCCGGACGGGTGGAGTGGCTGACCGAGGACGTCGAGGGCTCGGTGCACGCGTTCATGAAGGGCTACGCCGGGTTTCACCAGGCCGGCACCACGAGGATGTCGGCGACCCCGGACGGCGGCGTGGTGGACCCCAATCTCCAAGTCCACGGTGTGCGTGGGCTTTACGTCGCGAGCACGTCCGTCCTGCCGACGTCGAGCCAGGCCAACCCGACGCTGGTCGGGGTCGCGCTGGGGGTCCGGCTCGCCGAGCGCCTCGCCGGTCAGCGCCGACGGGCCAGCACCTCGGCGATGACCTCCAAGAAGCGCTCCGCGACATGATCGACGGCGCATCGGCTCGCGTAGTGGCGCGCCGCCTCGGCCCCCAGCGTCGCCGCGGTGACCGGATCGGCCAGCAGGTCGAACGCCGCGGTGAGCTCCGCCACGTCGTCGATCCCGATTGGCGGACAGCCCGGCGGCTGGTATTCGGGCAAGGCCCCGGCGGTCGACACGATCGGCATGACGCCCAACTGCATCGAGAGCACCTGCACGCCGCTCTGTGACGCCCGCCGGTAGTGGGCGATCGAACCCTTCGCCGCGGCCAGCACCGGAATGACGTCGGAGTAGCGGTAGCTGCCGCTGCGCCAGCGCACGTGCTTGGGCAGCGATCCGGCATCCAGCGTCCCGCCCCCGATGAGCACGAGGTCGTCCCCGCGCCAGCCGCCACCGCCGACGTGGCGCTGCCAGGCCTCGAGCACGACGTCGGCGTTCTTGTATGGGTTGAGCCGGCCGAACATGACGAAGTCGTGGCGGCCCTCGGGGCCCACAAAGGGCGGGACCCGGTGCGGGTCGATGTCGCTGGCGAGCGGCACGACGTGCACCGGGGTGCCCGCCACGTCGCGGTTCCCGGCCACGGCCGACGCGACGTAGTCGCTGTAGGTGATGGTGGCCGCCGAGCGGGCGCCCCAGCGGTCGAACACCGCGCGCTCGTAGGCCGGTCGCTGTTCGTCGGGATCGTGCGGCCGATCGTCGTGGACCACCTGGATGCGGGGAACCCGCCCGGCCAACGCGATCCAGCGCGGGTCGCGGACGATTTCGGCGATCACGACGTCGGGCCGGTACTTGCGGATTCGGCGCCACGCCTTCAGGGTCGGGAGCCAGGTGGCGGCCGATCGGAACCGCGGATCGAGCACCAGCTCGTAGTCCCGCGCGGCGTCGGACTCCGGATGCCGGTCGGAGGTGACCAGCAGGACGTCGGCGCCGTGCCGCATCAGCGCTTCGGACTGGACGCGCACCGCCGGCCGGGTCCACGGCGAAAGCCACAGCACCCGAGGCGATTTCACGAGACGGCGGCTTTACGTGTCATTGTTCTCATTGGCGTGCAGGAAGATGTCGGCGTCGGTCCACATCCGGGTCTCGAGCGCGCGCCGCGGCCAGCCCTGCAGCAGCGCGGTCACCCGCGGCGAGGCGAGCAACCGCCACGCCACGGGGTTGATCTTCGCTCGCGTCCAGATGTGGATGCCCATGCCCCCCAGCGCCCACCATCGGGTCTTGGAGGTGTGGAACTGCATGCCGAAGCGCCTGCCGATGAGCTCGAGCGTCGACTTCTGATAGAAGGTGATGTGCTGCCCGGTGGCGAAGGCGTAGTACATCCATTCCTCCGGCAGCGGGGGTGCTCCGTCGAAGAGTTCCGTCGTGAAGATGATGGTGTCGGTGCCGGTGCTCTCCAGGAGCTCGGCCACGAACGCGACCGGGTCGGCAAGGTGTTCCATCACCTCGAACGCGGTGACCGCGGTGTACGGGCCGCCGGGGCCGGCGTCCGCCTCGAAGCCCCGCGCGGTCAGGTTGGGGGAGTGCTTGTCCGCCCAGTAGTAGTCGAAGCCGGCGTCTCGCATCAGGCGGGTGAAAAGCCCGTAGCCGCCGGCCGCATCGAGGTAGCGGCCGTTGCGATCGAACAGAAAGTACAGCAGCACCGACAGCGCGCGCGAAAGATACAGGTTGCGCCACAGGATGGTGGTGTCGGCCGCCGCCACGGGGCTCGCATACGCCTCGTCCAGCCAGTGCGGCTCTTCGGTCTGCAGGCCGCCGCAGTTGCTGCACAAGTAGAAGCCGCAGTCGTACTTGTCGAGCACCTGGTGTGTGAACGCCAGCCGGGTGCCGGAACTGCAGATGCGGCACAGCATGCTCTGGAATCCTCCTGACGCTCCCGCGGCATCAGCGAACCCGGGAGAGGACAACGCAGAACCTACGGCACGCGCGGCGCGCTGGGCAAGTCATGCCGGCACTTTGATGCGGGGCCGCGCGACGGCGCCCGCGTCCTCATTTGCGGTGGCGTGCACCGGCAATCGTGGCTGGGCTACCGGGATTCCGGCGTGCCGCTGGTCGGCGGCCGCGTCCTGGCACGGCGCAGTTGGCATGGTAGCTTTAGTCCCCAAATGGCCAGAAGCGCGACACCGCCGCCCAAAAGGTCGCTCAGGCAGAAGATCCGGCGTCTCGCCGGAACTGAGACGCGCGACCAGCTCAAGGATCTGATCCTTTTCGACCACTCACAGTCGCTGAAGGCCAACCATCCAAATCCGCTCAACCGCGCCGGGAAGAAGTGTTTCTCCGCGACCGACGAGGACGGGATAACGCTGGAGATCCTGCGCCGCATCGGCCTGCTCGAAGACGGCGTATTCGGTGAGTTCGGCGTCGGCGACGGGACGGAGAACAACACGCTGATCCTCGCCGCGCTCGGCTGGAAGGGCTTCTGGGTCGGCGGCCAGGACCTGGCCGTCGCATGGGAAGACAACCCCCGCTTCACCTACGCGAAGGCGTGGATCACCGCGGACAACATCGTGGCGCTCAGCCGCTCGTGCCTGCAGAGAATCGGCGCCACCCGCCTCGACGTGGTCTCCCTCGACCTGGATGGCAACGACATCTATTTGGTCGAAAAGCTGTTGGCGGACGGTATCCGGCCGAAACTCTTCATCGTCGAGTACAACGGCAAGTTCCCGCCCCCGGTGAAATTTCAGATCGCCTACGACCCCGACCACGTCTGGCAGTCCGACGACTACTTCGGCGCATCGCTGTCCAGTTATGCGGCGCTGTTCGCCCGCTTCGAGTATCGCCTGGTGTGCTGCAATTCCCATTCGGGTTCGGATGCCTTCTTCGTCGACGCGTCCGTGTCGCAGCATTTCGCGGACGTGCCGACGGACATCGGCCAGATCTACGTGGAGCCGCGTTACTTCCTCTACGGGGGTTTCGGGCAGCACAAAACGTCGCCCCGCACGGTCGCCAAGATCCTGGGAATGCGCGGCGACGTACCCTGATCCGCGGAAGTGGGTGCGGACGAACCTAATTCGCCAGCACGGCGCCGATCGCCTCCAGGTACGCGTCGGTCATCGCCTCCACCGTGTAGTACGTGCGCATGCGCTCGAAACCGCTCCGGCCCATCGCCGGCAGCGCGGCGGGGTCGGCCAAGATCTTCGCCAGGTGCTCTCGCCATCCCGATACCGAAACCGGTTCGACGAGAAAGCCCGCCCTCCCGAAGTCCAGCATCTCCGGAGCGGCGCATACCGCCGACGCCGCAACCGGTATCGCCCGGGCCATCGCCTCGAGGATCACTACCGGGAATGCCTCGGAGCGGCTGGGAACGCACAGCAGGTCCGCATCCGCCAGCGCCGGCCCCGGGCCGGCGGACCATCCCCGCCAGTGCACCCGGTCGCGCAACCCGGCGGGTGTGAGTGCTTGCAGCCGCTCCCGGTCCGGGCCGTCGCCGAAAATTGAGAGCGTCCAAGGCATATCGGCCAGATCGGCGAGGGCCTCGATGAGCAGATGCGGGTTCTTGTGCTCCACGATCCGCGAGAGCATGACCAAGCGCGGCGGCTCGCCGACGGTTACGGCACGGGGGGGCGGCTCGTCGCCCGCGGCCACCCCGTTGGGTGCGATGAATCGTCGCCCCCAAAGCCGGTGCTGGGCGGCGAGCATGTCCCAATGCCGTTGGGCCAGCACGATGAATCCGTCCGCGCGGCGCATCGCGGCGGTCAGTGGCCGCGAGTAGATGGGTCCGTCCTCCGCCGGGGGAACGTGCGGGGCGACCAGCCAGCGCCGGTCCCTGGCCGCCGCACGCCACAGCGTGGCGAAGCCGGCCTCGGTGTTGGTATCGGCGGTGATGAGCACCGCGGGACCGTCGGGCAGGTCGATCATGGGTGCCCACCAGGGCTGGCGCACCACCCGCACTGTGGGCGCGATTTCGGAGATCAACGGGCCGAACCGTTGCACGCAGACGATGGTGACGTCGTAGCCGCGGCGGTCCAATTCGGTTGCCAGCAAGGCCTTCTGTCGTTCGGCGCCCCCGTAGACGAGCCGGTTGGTGGTGATCACGATCGCCGGCAACCCCGAGCGACGGGTGGTGCGGACGCCGTGCGCGGCATTGCGGTCCGGCCGCCGCAGCCGCCGCATCAGCGCTCCGCCGGCGAGGTAGGCGTCCGCGTGGTGAACGCTGCTTTGATGTTCGAGCAGCAGCGCCGTGTTGGCGCGCACCAGGTCTCGGTCGCGGCACGTTTCGGCGGCCGGCGCGGATTCTCCGCCCCCTACCGCACCGCGGTCGACCGCGAGTTCGTCGGCCAGCAGCAGGCGCCAACCCGCCGCGCGGGCCCGGTCTTGCCAATCGGCCACCGCTTCGTGGCCGAAGAACTCCTCGTCTAAGCCGCCGACGGCGTTCCAGGCGGCGCGGCTGATCGCCAGACAGATCCCGGCCAGGTGGTCGACGTCCTGCGATTCGGGCGGCTGGCGCGTATAGAGTCGCGAGAAGGGCGCTCCGCGTGGCGAATCGGCGCGGCCGGCTTCCGCGATCAGCGCCCGGGTCAGCGTCTGGCGGCGGGTGGCGACGTCCCACGGCGCCCAATCGGGTGCGGTGTCGTCGCCCACCATCGGCGACACCGCCGCCACATGCGGCCCGCGCAGCAACTCTCGGGTGCGTGTCAACGGCCCGAGCAGGTGGGCGCCGGCGCTCAGCAACAACAGGTCCGCGTCGCCCGGGGCATGTTCGACGAGGGCGTTGAAGGCCGCGGCGAAGCCGACGTTGCCCGCACCCTGCACCCAGTGCACCGCCGGGCGGCGGGCTTCCAGTTCGGAACTCCCCGTGCAGGTTTCATCACCGTAGACGTACACCGGCAAACCGGGCAGCTGCGCGGTGACGCTGTCGATGGAGCGCTCGAGCGGGTCGAGGCCCTGGTCGGCCACGATGAGCACCGCGAGCGACCGATCGGCGGGCAGGGCGGCCGTTTCCCCGGCCGGGCGTTTCAGGTAAGCCCGATCCATCTCACGCGTCATGCCACCAGCTGATTCCCGCGGAATGAGGCCCGCACGGAGTCCAGAGCCGACCAGCGCAACGGACCGGCCGCCGCGCTGGTGGCCAGGTAGGCGGCGGCGGCGGCCGCCAGCACGAGCACCACGTTGAAGCCCGAAAGCAGCAGCGTCACAAGGACACTCGCTCCCGTCGGTACCAGCAGCCGCAGCAGGAACCGCACCGGAGTGCGATACCCGCACCGCCGGCGGAGCCACCAGCTGCTGACCACCATGTTGAAGAACTCAGTGCACACCAGCGCGACGCCCGGTCCTACGGCGCCATACCGCCCCGCGAGGGCCAGATTGAGGGCGACGTTGAGGGCGAGGGTCGCCATCGTCAACCAGAACAAGATCCGCTGATGATGGCTGGCGACCAAACCCTGGCCCAGGGTGCCGCTGACGAACCGCAGGGCCGCGGCGACGAATAACAGCGCCAGCGTTGGTGTCCCGCGGGCGACGAAGGCCTGTTCGCCGAAGAGCGCGATCAACGGGCCGGCCAGCAGCGCACCGACGACCGCGACGGGAACCGCCGCGAAGTACATCAGCTCGACGCTGCGGCGCAGGAAGGCGGCGAACGCGGCGACATCGCGGGCGAACAGCTCGGTGGCCGTCGACAGCGTCGACTTCAGGAAGATCAGCGACACCACGATCGTGTTGAACGCGATCGTGAAGGCCAGCCCGTAGACGCCCACTTCCGAATGCGTGCTCAGCAGGGACAGGATCACCCCGTCGGCGCGGCAGTACAGCAGCCCGACCACCAGAAACCCGATGAGCGGCAGGCTTTCTCGCAGCAAATCGAAGGCCTCCCGCGGAGCGAAGACCGGGCGGACCGAGATGTGCCGCGTCGCCGCGGCGCCCTGGATCAGCAGCGCCACGGCCGGCGGGATGAGCTGAGCGACGGCGAACCAGACGACATTCGAATGCGCCCCCACCAGGAAGGCGACCATGACCAGCGCGCCCACCCGGCCCGCCACGTCGGAGACCGCCACCGCGGAGAACCGGACGGTGGCCAGAAAGACCGGTTCGAACCGGGTCACCATGGTCTGCATCAGCAGCGCCCCGGACAGCACGACGAGCATGAGCCGCACGTCGTTGTCGTGATAGACGAGCAGCCCGGACCCGGCCGCCAACACGGCCAGCGGAACGCAGTAGACCAAGGCCATGCCGCTGTTCACCCGGACCAGTCGCTCGAGGTCACCGCGGCCCCCGGTCACCCGGCGCACGATCACGGTGGCGATGCCGAGATCGGCAAGGCTGTTCCACATCGCGATGAAAAGGATCGCTATCGAGAGCTGGCCGTAGCGGCCGGGACCCAGATAACGCGCGGTCATCGCCACCGAAACGACCGACGCCACCATCCCCAGCGCCCGGCAGATCAGCTGGATCGAGAATGCGTGAGCCATCCGGGCCAGCGGCACGGACGGCACGACCGCACCAGGAGCCGTCGGCTCAGTCATGGAGCGTGGGCCTAGTAGGCGCCGTGGCTTGTCAAAACGGCCTTGACCGTCTTGGCGATGATCATCAGATCGCCCGCCATCGACCAGTTATCGACATACGACAGATCCAACCGGACGGACTCATCCCACGAAAGGTCCGAACGGCCGCTTACTTGCCACAATCCGGTGACGCCCGGCTTCACCAGCATCCGTCGGTTGACGTCACCGTCGTAGCGCTCGACCTCGCGCTGCAGCGGGGGACGCGGGCCGACGACGCTCATGTCGCCCTTGAGCACGTTGATGAACTGTGGCAGCTCGTCGATGCTGAATCGGCGCAGGAACCGGCCGACCGGGGTGACACGGGGGTCTTGGCGCAGCTTGAACAGCACGCCACCGGCGCCCTCGTTCAGCGCCAACAGCCGGTCGAGGTGCTTGTCCGCGCCGTCGGTCATGGTGCGGAATTTGAGCATCGGGAAGGGCTTGCCGCCGATGCCTATCCGTTCGGACGGGTAGAAGACGGGTCCCTTGCTGGTCAGCTTGACGGCGATCGCCGCCGCGACGAGCAGCGGTGACGTCGCGATGAGGGCCGCCAACGAGAAGCAGAAGTCGAACGCCTGCTTCTGGAAGCGCTGCGTGCCCTCGTATTGCGGCTTTTCGACGTGCAGGAGCGGCAACCCGCCGGTCAGGCGCAGGGTCAGTCGCGTCTCGGCGACGTCCATCACCCCGGGCGACACCACGAGGTCGACGTCCATGGTCTCCAGCTGCCACATCAGTTCCCTGATCGCCTGCACGCCGAAGTGGCCCGTCTGCGTCACCGCCACGGTGTCCGCGCCGCAACTGCCGATCGCGGCCACCGCATGGGTTTCGTCACCGAGGATCGGGATCTTGCGCCCGCCGACGGTGAGCACGTTGCCGCGCGGCGCTCCGTAGCCGGGAATGCAGACGCCGACCACGACGCAGCCGTCCCCGGGGTTGCGGGCCAGCTCGTGCGCGAGGTGCGAGACGGCCTGCCGGTCCCCGATCGCCAGGACCGATGTTTGACAACGGCCGCGCTCCCGCTGGCCGCGGATGTACTTGCGCCACAGGCTGCGGCTGCTCAACAGGGCGAGCGTGCCGACGGGAAGGGCGATCGCCAGATAGCCGCGGGCCAGGTCGACCTTGGCCAGCAGCGCGACCATCGCGATGATCCCGAACGTCCAGAACGTCGCGCTGCCGATCCGCCGGTACTCGTCGATGCCCGCGCCGATGATCCGCGGCGACCGCGACTGGAATATCGCGAGGGAGGCGAGCCACAGCCCGGCGAAAACGCACGAGATGAGCGCCATGACCGCGTCGGGGTAACCCGAGGTGTTCGGGAAGTCCCCGAACCGGACGTACTGCGCCAGGGTCACCGACGCGACGATGATCACCGCGTCGCTGATGACCAGACGCCGCGAGTAGTCGTATTGCCAGCGGCGTGGGGAACCGCCGGTTGGGGTGGACTCCGGGGGAGCAACGACCGGGGAGCGGTGGGCGGGGGCGCCAGCGGGGGCGCTGTGCAGCAACGTCATCGCGTGGCCTAGCCGTATCCACCCGACGGCGGGCGCGTCATGATCGTGGGCACCATCCCGTACCGGGGGCCCAGGTTTCGGGTCGTGCCACCCGAGCGGGGGAGCGATCCCAGGATGGGCGGAATGTTCGTCCCACTCGAGCCGACGTTGGCCAGCGGCGTCACGGAGCTGACCGTGGTCGCGGGGATCACGCTGGTCCAGCTCGCCGGTACGGACAGGGGGCCGAGCGCCGAGGCGGTGCCGATGCTGCCGAGCACACCGGGCAGCGCGGCGGCCCCCGAGGCGGCGGCACCCAAACCCGCCGCTGCCTGGGCGGCCGCGGCACCCGCACTCGCCGCCCCCGCGGCGGCGCTGCTGAGCATGCCCTGACTGCTCGCGGCGATCCCGAAGACGGAGGACATGGCGTACATCGGCGTGGCCGCCGCCATCAGCCACGCGGGCGCGTTCGAGGCGAACAGGGTCGTGGCGGTGGTAGTACTGCCGATCCCGGGAATCGTCAGGTTCTGCAGCGCGGTCGGCACCGCGGACATCAGGGTCTGCAGTGAGAATTGCGACGTCGCCGACGCGGCCGCCTGGGCGACGGTGGACGCCTGTTGTCCCAGCCCACTCACGTTGACGACCTCGGGGGGCGAGGTGAACTGTGTCACGTCGGTGGCGGCCGCGGAATGGGCCGCGTATTGGTACATCGCGGCGGCGTCCTGCGCCCACATCTCGCAGTACTCGGCCTCGGTCGCCGCGATCGCGGCCGAGTTCTGACCGAAGAAGTTGGTGGCGACCAGGGTGGCCAGTTGAACGCGGTTGGCGGCGACGGCCGCCGGCGGGACGGTCATCGCGAAGGCGGCTTCGAACCCCTCGACGGCGAGCCTGGCGTGGCTGGCCGCCTCGGCGGCCCGCGCGGCGGCGCCCATCGCCCATGCGACGTACGGGCCGAACGCGGATGCCATGGTCAGGGATGAGGCACCCAGCCACCGACCGGTGGTCAGCGACGCGATCACCGAGCGGTACGAACTTGCGGTCTGCATCAACTCGGTGGCCAAGTTGTCCCAGGTCACCGCGGCGGCAACCATCGATCCCGAGCCGGGACCGGCGTACATCCTCGCCGAGTTGATCTCCGGCGGTAGGAGGCCAAAATCCATTTCTACCTAACCTCGACTATCAGGAGGCCCGGCTCGCGCCGGTACGGCCCGGGCACATGCGGCCCCAAGCCCCACAGGTAGCTCTCGGTGAGCCCATCAGTTTCCTCCCCGGCCGATCGGCCGGAATATTCTCAAGTGATCGCAGGTGTGCAGACTGGCTCTGCGTCAATTATGGGGAAACCATACCATTCGTTAAAACGGAAGCGTGCACGAATATTTGCGTCATAAACCGAGGCTTTGGTCACAGGTGTGATGCGGACCACTGTGGCATTTGGTGAGGTGCGGTCTCCGCAGTTGACCTGCCGGGCGGCGCGGCACCCGCGTCCGGCCTCACGCGTGCGGAGCCGCCGCCGAATCGCCGGCGGACCGGAAAAGCCACGAATAAGCCGAGGGTTTCGAGGTCCGTATCAATGCATACTATTCCGGTGATCTACCGGAAATGGGTGGCCAAAGCCATCGCGCTGTTCGGCGCTATCGCATTCGTGGCCACGGGTGCGCCGGCGTCGTGGAGCGCGCACGCCGACCCCGCTGCGGCGGACTCGCCGACGCTTGCCCTATCCGACCTCGGCTCCTCGGCCATGCTGGAGTTCTGGGGCCTGACCAGCAGCCAGCAGCTCACCGTGCCGGTGCTGCGTGGGCTCACGCCGACCGCGCTCAACGCGACCGTCGAGTTGCCGGTCAACTTGCGATCCGGGGAGCTGACCGTGACGCAGGGCGAGCGCACGATCGCCAGGCTCACCCTGCCGACCGCCGATCAGACGCCGATCACGATCCCGCTGGGCGGCGCGGAAGTCACCGACGACTGGCTGACGGTGACCATGCGCTCTTACCTGGTGCCGCTGGACGGGTACTGCCTGTACCCGGAGAGCCCGCTGCGCCTGGCCAACGGGACGGTCACCTACACCGGAACCGAACTGCCGCCGACCACCGTGGCCCACTTCCTGCCCCCGGTACTGCGGAAGCTCACGATCTATCTGCCGCAGTCGCCGTCGACCGGCGAGGCCGACATGGCCATCCGCCTGGCCACCTCGGCGGCCGCGCGCTACGGGAAGCAGAATCCCGACATCGCGGTGGTCGCCTTGCCGGAGGGGCAAGCCGCGCCGCCGGCGCCACCGCAACCGCTGGAACGCCAGATCGTCGTCAAGGACGGCCCCGACAACGGGCTTTCCCTGCAGGGCGCCACCGGAGTGCCGTGGCTGTTGGTCTCGGGTTCGCTCGCCCAGACCGACGATTCGGATACGGCCATCCTGTTCGGCGACCTGTCGGAGCTGGCCATTTCGTCCAAGGCCGCCGCGGAAACCCCGACGATCGCACCGCGCCTGCCCGGGAACTCCGTGTCCCTGCGTGATCTGGGTCAGCCCTTCGCCAACGCGACGTCCCTGCAGCCGCGGGTGTCCGTCGGAATCGACCAGACCAAGTTCGGCCGATCCGTTCATGACGTGCGGGTGCACCTGCAGGGGTCCTACACCCCGACGCCCGGCAATATCGCCGGCCAGGTCGCCGTCAACATCGGCCCGGAGACCATCGACCATTGGCCGACCGACGGCCACGGGACCGTTGACCACTGGGTCGACGTCCCGGACCGGCTCTTGCAGCGATACACCAGTCTGGATCTGGTCCTCGACGTCGCCGGCAACGTCGGACACTGCGGCGACTTCTACACCGCTGGTCCCGGGACGCAGCTGCTCACCCTGAACATCAGCGGCGACAGCACCGTCCAGAGCAACCCCGCCGCACCGCCGGTGCCCGGTGGCTTCCAATCGATACCCCAAACGCTGATGCCCCGCGTCCAGGTGGGCATGGACGCTCATTCCTTGATTGACACCGTGCGCGCGGTCCAGATCATGGTGGGTCTGCAGCGCCTCAGCGCGACCCCGATCGCCACCACGGTCACCAGCGTGAAGCAGGCGATCGATTCCTCGAATCCCGCGCTGTTGATCGCCGCCGACGGCTGGAACCACTCCGACGTCGCGCTGCCGGTGGCCGCCGGGCCCAGCGGTCCGATCACGGTCAACGCGATGGAGTCCGGCGACAAGCCCACCAAGCTCACCCTCGATCCGACGCTGCGGTTCGCCTCTCTGCAAACGGTCTTCAACCGGGGCAGGTCCCTACTGGTCGCGTCCTCCAACGGCGCGCCCGCGCAACTCGACGAGCTGCTGCGGTGGCTCAACGGCGACAAGAAGCGCTGGCAGCGACTCAAGGGAGTGGCGGTGGTCTCCGCGCCCGGCCAAGATCCCGTCACCGTCGATCAGCAATCGTCGTCCGCGCCCGGTCAAAACGGAGCGGCGGGGCAGAGCCACTCGGACCTGGACTGGCTCTGGTGGTTCGGCGCGGGCTGGCTCGTGCTGGCCGTCGCCGGCGCCGGCGTGATCGTGCTGCGCACCCGACGCTGATCTCCGCTGCACCCGGTAGCGTCGGACATCGTGTGTCGACTGTTTGGCCTGCACGCCGGGACCCAGCCTTGCGTCGCGACCTTCTGGCTGCTGGACGCCCCGGACAGCCTGGCCAGGCAGAGCACGCGTAACCCGGACGGCACGGGCCTTGGCGTCTTCGACGAGGGCGGCCGGCCACGGGTGTACAAGGAGCCGATGGCGGCATGGGAGGACGCCGCGTTCGCCACCGAGGCGCACGAGCTGAGCGGCACGACGTTCGTCGCGCACGTTCGTTACGCGACGACCGGGTCACACGACGTGCGCAACACCCACCCCTTTCTGCAGGACGGGCGCATCTTCGCGCACAACGGCATCGTCGAGGGGCTCGACGTGATCGACGAACGGCTGCGCGAGGTGGGCGCCGCGGATCTGGTGCTCGGCGAGACGGACTCGGAACGGGTCTTCGCCCTGATCACCGCGTCGGTCCGCGCCCACCACGGCGACGTTCCCGCGGGCCTGCTGGACGCGATGACGTGGTTGCGCGCCAACGTGCCGATCTACGCGGTCAACGTGCTGCTGAGCACGGCCACCGACGTGTGGGCGCTGCGCTATCCGCAGACCCACGAGCTGTACCTCCTGGACCGGCGTCACGACGAGGCCTCGCGGCGGGACTTCCACCTGCGCACCGCGCGCATCCGCGCGTGGTCGCAGCACCTATGCACCCGGTCGTCGGTGGTGTTCGCCAGCGAACCCATGGACGACGACCCGCGCTGGCGGCTGCTCGAACCGGGCGAGCTGGTCCACGTGGACGCGGGCTTGCGGATCACCCGCAGCCTGGCGCTGCCCGACCCGCCCCGTCATTTGGTGCGCCGGGCCGACCTGAGCGCGCGCGCCGAGCAGGCGCAGCACGTGATGGCTTGAGCCGTGACGACCAGACGAGCGCTCGTGCTGGCCGGCGGGGGGATAGCCGGAATCGCTTGGGAGACAGGGATTTTACGGGGAATCGCCGACGAGTCACCGGAGACCGCCAGGCTGCTGCTGGGCTCCGACGTGCTGGTGGGGACCTCGGCGGGCGCCGCGGTCGCGGCCCAGATCGGCAGCGGCGCCTCGCTCGACGACCTCTACGAACGGCAGGTCGCCGACTCGTCGGCCGAAATCGATTCCGGCGTCGACACCGACGACATCGCCGAGATGTTCCTGGCGGCCCTGCGCGCCCCGTACGACGAGTCCGTGCCCCTCACCCGCCAGCAGGTGCAGCGGATCGGGGCCGTGGCGGTGGCGACCAAGACCGTCCCCGAATCCGTCCGGCGCGCCGTCATCGCGCAGCGGCTGCCGTCGCACGACTGGCCCGACCGGGCGCTGCGG
This sequence comes from Mycobacterium bohemicum DSM 44277, assembly GCF_001053185.1. Taxonomy (GTDB): domain Bacteria; phylum Actinomycetota; class Actinomycetes; order Mycobacteriales; family Mycobacteriaceae; genus Mycobacterium; species Mycobacterium bohemicum. Next base: position 1,543,766 of record NZ_CSTD01000001.1, read on the forward strand.
GTGACCGCGATCGATGTCGAGTCGGGTGAACTCGTTGTCTTTCAACGGGATTCGGGTGTAGAGCTGATCGATGCGGTGGCGGCCAGCTGCGCGGTCCCGGGCGCATGGCCCCCGGTGACGATCGCGGGCCGGCGCTACATGGACGGCGGGGTGGCCAGTTCGGTCAACCTGTCCGTGGCGCGGGACTGCGACGCGGCGGTGGTGCTGGTGCCGTCGGGTCCGGACGCGCCGTCACCGTTCGGCGACGGCCCGGCCGCGCAGGTCTCGGCGTTCCCCGGCCCGACCTTGGCGGTGTTCGCCGACGACGGCTCGCTCGCGGCCTTCGGCCCCAACCCGCTCGATCCGCGCTGCCGCATCGCCTCGGCCAGGGCCGGACGGGAACAGGGCCGCCGCGAGGCCCCGGCCGTCGCGCGGTTTCTGGCCGCCTGAACCCGTCAGCCGTCGATCCCGGGCGCGTCCCGGTCGTCATTCTCCAGTTCGTCCAGCGCCCGGTCGGCCAGTGCCCGGCCCGTGTCGATCACCTCCACCGCCCGATGGAATTCCAGGCTGCGGCAGACGGAGCGGGGCACCTCGATCAGCAGGTCGGGCGGGTAGACGGCCAGTGTGTGGCGCGCCAGCGCCGACTGGGCGAGGTCGATCGTCCGGTTCATCACGTCGAAGCTGCCCAATTTCGGGATCCCGGGGGCCGGTGCGGCGTCGTCGTGATGCTCGTCCGCGTCCGCTGGGTCTGCGTCGTCATCGGCGGCCCAGTCGTCGGTTTCGGTCATCGGCGCCCCGAACCTGCTGAGCACCGCCCGGGCGGTCGGGCGGTCCAGCAGCGAACGCGCGGCCGCGGTGTCGAGCAGGGCGGAGGTGCCGCGCACCATGCGGCTCAACCACTCGGCGGTGGCGCCCGGCTCGGGGTCTCGGTTGGCGATCGTCTCGCTGCCGCTGAGATTGACCGCGATGGTCAGGTCCGCGTTGACGGCGGACAGCGGTGCCATGGGCAGCGGGTCGAGGATGCCCCCGTCGGCGAGCAGCCGCCCGTCTGCCTCGTGCGGGGCGATCACGCCCGGGATCGCGATCGACGCGCGGATCGCCTCGTCGACGGGACCGCGCTGAAACCACACCGACTTGCCGGCAAGCAGATCCGTCGCGACCGCGGTGTAGGGGATGGGCAGCTCCTCGATGGTGACCGGACCGAGGATGTCGCGCACCGCGTCGAGGATCTTCTCGGCGCGCAGTACCCCGGCCGCGCTGATGGATGGGTCCAGCAGCCGCAGGATCGTGCGCTGAGTCAACGACTTCGCCCACTCGGCGAACTCGTCGAGGTGCCCGGCCGCGTGCAGTCCGCCGACAACAGCCCCCATCGACGAGCCGGAGATGCCGACGATGTCGTAGCCGCGCGCCCGCAACGCCTCGATGACGCCGATGTGGGCGTAGCCCCGGGCGCCGCCGCTGCCGAGCGCCAGCGCCACCCGGACCGGTGTCGCCCCGCGCGAACGCGCCACGTCCGCCCCGGGTGCGTCGGCCATCTCCTCATTCTGCGCGGCCGTCCGAGCCCGCACCGTCCGAGTAGGCACTTTCGCTGCCCGTGATTCGAATTGCGCGGGTGCCCGTGGCGAGGCGCCGGGCCTACCCGCATTCGTCGTTGGCGGCCGCGCGCGCGGCGGTGATGACCGCGGCTTGGCGTGCCAGCGTCAGGTCCGCCCACCGGGTGTTCCAGCTTCCCGGGGTGCCCGACGGCGACGCCTGCACCATCGCCAGATACGGCTCCAACGGCGGCGAACCGGTCTTGGGCTGGGCCTCCATCCACAGTTTTGCGGCGTGACAGGCCTGGTAGTACTCCTCCTCGGTGGAATCCGCCGGGATATCGACCCTGGTGGTCACCCCGGCGGGGGACCGGCCGATGGCGCCCGGCGGGGCCGAAGTCGGCCCCGCGGGGATTCCCGAGGGCCGCGGCGACGACGTCGCCCCACCGCCGGTGTGGGCGTTCGGGCCCGGCTGGGAGCAGGCCCCGACCGCCAGCACGGCGGCCCCGATCGCAACCGCGCCCCACCGCAGGGGCCGATGACCGCGCCAGTGCACCCGATCAATCTATGCAACACTGGCGGCCGTGATCGAGCGCTTCGGATTCTGCGAGTGTTGTCGGCCCTGACCCGCCGCCGCTTGTCCGTCCGTTCACTCTGGAGCTTTCCCCATGTCTTTGCCTTTGACCAGGTCTCTCACCATGCCCGCGCCCGTCGCTTTTCCCGCGGTGCTCCCCGCCCCCGGGCCGACCCGGCTGCGGGTGCCCGACCTGCTGCACGCCACCGACCAGGCCGCCGACGCCGTGCTCAGTGGGCGCTGTGACCACCTGTTGCCCGAGGCCGGTTTGCCCGAGTCGCGCCGCTGGTTCACCCGCATCCACGGCGACGACGAGCTCGACGTCTGGCTGATCAGCTGGACGCCGGGTCACCCCACCGAATTGCACGACCACGGCGGATCGCTGGGCGCGCTGACCGTGCTGTCCGGCTCACTGAACGAATTCCGTTGGGACGGAACGGCGTTGAGGCGGCGCCGGCTGGAGGCCGGCGACCAGGCCGGATTTCCGCTCGGCTGGGTGCACGACGTGGTGTGGGCGCCCAGGGGCGTGGCCGGAATCGGGTCTGAGGACGCCGGCAAGGCGCCCACCTTGAGCGTGCACGCCTACTCGCCGCCGTTGACCGCGATGTCGTACTACGAAGTCACGCACCGCAATCGGCTGCGCCGGCGGCGCACCGAACTGACCGACCAACCGGAGGGATCATGACGAGCCGCATCGACCTTGTCCTCAGAGCCGCCCGGCGCCGCTACCGGCGCCTGCCCGCCGCGGAGGTTCCGGACGCCCTGCGGCGCGGCGCGGTGCTGGTGGACATCCGGCCGCAGGCCCAGCGCTTGCACGAGGGGGAGATCCCCGGCGCGTTGGTGATCGAACGCAACGTGCTCGAATGGCGCTGCGACCCGACGAGTGATGCCGCGCTCCCCGAGGCGGTCGGCGACGACGTGGAATGGGTCATCGTGTGCTCGCAGGGCTATACCTCGAGCCTCGCCGCGGCCGCCCTGCTCGACATCGGCCTGCACCGCGCCACCGACGTCATCGGCGGCTACCACGCCCTGGCGGGTGCCGGTGTGCTGGAACAGCTGCCGGACTGCGCGGCCGTCGCACGGCGGGGTGATCTGGCCGACGCCGGTTTCGTTCGCCGCTGGCTTTAGCGGCGATCACCAGCGCGGCGTAGCCGGGTGCAGTGGGTCGCCGCGGTTGGGGTTAGCGGCGATCACCAGCGCGGCGTAGCCGGGTGCAGTGGGTCGCCGCCCACAGGACCAGCTAGCCGCCACCACCGCCACCGCCGCCGCCGTCGCAGCTGCCGCAGTAGTAGTCGCCGGTGGTGTTGTACTGGGCCGGGGCCGGCGGTGCGGGCGGCGGCGGAACGGGGCTCGGCGGATCCGCCGGTAGCACTGCGTAGGGACCAGATGCGTTCGGCGTCCCGGCGGGCATCGCGGGAACGCCGCCGCCAACGGCCGTGGGGGCCATAGGGATTGCGATCAGCGCCCCCGTCAACATCAACTTCGTGATTCCACTGCGGACGGATGGTGATTTCGACCAGGTCTTCATTGACCACTCCTTCAATTCCCGTAACGGGGGTATACAGGCCGATACTCCACCGAAATCAGCCGCTTTCAGTTAAGGCGACGTTACCGCCGTGTAAGCACACCGGCGGCACGGGCGTGGGCCCGCAGTTGCGTTGCCGCCGGCTCTAGTCGCTGGCGTGCAGGAGCGGGCGCAGCCGTTGGGTCTTGTCCGGCGTCCAACCCGGCGGCGACAGCACCGCGGCCCAGGCATTGGCGACGTCGGCGACGTAGTGGTGACCGTGCCCGTCGGGCACGTTCAGGGCGACCGCCATGTCCGCGGTGACCTGAAGGAAGGTCACAACCGGGATCCACTCCGTCTGGGGGAGCACGTCGTAGCCCCGCTTTTCCCGTAGCCAGTCCGGCCGGGCGAACAGCAGGTCGGGGGTCCACCAGGCGATCGGGTCGGACGCGTGCTGCAGGTAGACCACCCGCGGCTGGGCCCAGACGGCGTCCGGGCGCGCCAGATCGCTTGCGCGGGCGACGAACCGGACGTTTTTGCCGTCGTTGTAAATCGGCAACCACTCCGGCGAACCGGCGTCGCGGGTCGCGGTGAGGTCGGTCCAGATGGTGTTGTTGAACGTCGGCCCGCTGAACAGGGCGCCGTCGGTGCGGGCCAAGACGTTGTTGAGGCTCATGAAGGGCGCCTCGCCACCGAACGAGCCGAGGCTCTCGCCGAAGACGACGAGCTTGGGGCGCTGGGCCTCGGGTATCCGCCGGATGAGCCGGTCCACCGCCTCGAAGAGCGCCTGGCCGGCGTGCCGGGCGTTCTCCTTGTCCACCAGGAACGACAGCCAGCTCGGCAGGAAGGAGTACTGCATGCTCACGATCGCGGTGTTGCCGTTGTACATGTACTCCAGCGCGGCGGCTTCCGCCTCGTTGATCCAGCCGGTGCCGGTGGTCGTGCCCACCGCGACGACGGCGCGCTGCAGCCCGCCCTCACGCTGCAATTCCTGCGCGGCCAGGTCCGCCGTCGCGGTGATGCCGTCCGCCGAATTCAGCCCGGCGTAGGCGCGAATCGGCTCGGTGGCCGGCGCGCCGTTGAACTTGGTCAGCTCGTCGACGGTCGGGCCGCTCTCGACGAAGATGCGGCCCTCGCGGCCCAGCGAATCCCACGACACCAGCGACTGCGGGCCACCCGATCGCAGCGGTGTTTTCGGGGCCGCGGTGTCCGGACTCATCTCGTTGTTGGCCGAGGCGAACGTGTTGTTCATGGTGCGCATCGCGAACTTGAGCACCACACCGTTGAGGATTGTGATGGTCAACACCGTGAGTGCGACCACCACGATGGTCGCCGACAGCCGGAACGGCGCGACCCGGTCCACCTCTCCGACCAAAAAGCGGACCAGCCAACGGACGAACTGGCCGATCTCGACGAAGGTGAACAGCACCACCAGGGACAGCCCCGCGGCCACCGGGTAGTCGTACCACTTCAGGTGCGCGACGCCCATCAGGTCGCGGACGTCGTCCTGCCAGACGTGGAAGCGGATCGCCATGACGACCATGCCGACCGCGCCGATCGGTATCAGCACCATCCACGCCCAGCGCGGCGCCGGCGGGCTGGACTCCTTCCCGGCCATGTATCGGACCAACCAGACGGCGAACACCCCCAGTCCATATCCGATCGCGCCGGAGATCCCGCTGACCAGACCCTGAAACAGCGCGGTGCGCGGCAGCAGCGACGGTGTCATCGAGAACCAGATGAACACCAGGCCGACGGCGGTGCCGGTGAAGGTGTAATGGCGGACCCACCATCGGCTGGCCGCCCGCCCGGGTTCGCGGACCCCGGCCGGCTGCTTCGCCGGGGTTTCCTTTTGCCCGGCTTCGGGTTTCGTCCCGGTTGCCGTTGGCCCGGACGAGGTTTCCGTGGCCGCAGCCGCCGGTTCGCTCATCGCAAATACTTTACCGGTGGGTGAAGTTGGGGGGACGCTTCTCGATGAAGGCGGCCATGCCTTCGGATTGATCGTCGGTCGCGAAGGCCGAGTGGAACAACCGGCGTTCGTACAGCAGCCCCTCGGACAGCGTCGATTCGAAGGCCCGGTTGACGGCCTCTTTGGCCATCCGCGCCGCCGACCGCGACATCTGCGAAATGGTGGTCGCGACGGCCTTGGCCTCGGTCAGCAGGTCGTCGGCCGGCACCACCCGCGAAACCAGGCCGCTCCGTTCGGCTTCCGCGGCGTCGATGGTGCGCCCGGTCAGAATCAGGTCCATCGCCTTGGCCTTGCCGATGGCCCGGGTGAGCCGCTGGGAGCCGCCCATGCCCGGCAACACCCCGAGCTTGATCTCCGGCTGGCCGAACTTGGCCGTGTCGGCCGCGATCAGCAGGTCGCACATCATCGCGAGCTCGCAGCCGCCGCCGAGCGCGTGTCCGGCCACCGCCGCGATCGTCGGCGTGCGGACGGCGGCCAGTTTGCCCCAGGGGGCGAAGAAGTCGGCGCCGAATGCGTCGGCATAGGACAGGCCGGCCATCTCCTTGATGTCCGCGCCGGCGGCGAACGCCCTGGCCGAACCGGTGATGATGATCGCACCGATCCCCGGGTCATTGTCCAATTCGGTTGCAGCCGTAGTGACTTCGTTCATCACCTGACTGTTGAGCGCGTTGAGCGCCTGCGGCCGGTTCAGGGTGATGATGCCGACGCGCTCCTGGCGTTCGACGAGGATGGTTTCGTATTCCGTTGCGGTCATGAGAACTCCAATTCACGGTCGGCCGGCGCGAAGTACGCCTCGACGTCGGCGCGTGTGACGGCCGCCAGCGACGCGGGCGACCATTTCGGATTGCGGTCCTTGTCGATGACCTGGGCGCGAATGCCCTCGACGAAATCGTGACTGCGCAGCGAGCCGCAAGACGTCCGATATTCCTGGCGCAGAACGTCTTCCAGCGTCTCGAGCTTTGCGGCCCGTCGCACCGCCTCCAGTGCGACCGACACCGAGACGGGCGAGCGGCTCTCGATCAGGTTGGCGGCGTCTCCAGGCCCGGCGCCGGGGCCCGCGTCGTACTCGCGCAGCGCGGCGACGATGTCGGTCGCGCTCTCGCCGGCGTAGCATCGGTCGATCCATTCCCGTTGCGACAGAAGCTGACTCGGCGGCGGTGAGGCGGCGTGCGCGGTGAGCGCGGCGTCGATGCCGTCGGCGACGATCGCGTTGGTGAAGTCCGCGAGCGCGTCGTGTGGGACGAAGTGGTCGGCGAAGCCGAGCGCGATCGCCTCCGCGGCCCCGAACGTTGTACCGGTCATCGCGGCGTGCAGGCCGAGCAGTCCGGGGGCGCGCGAGAGGATCAGCGTCCCGCCGACGTCCGGGATGAAGCCGATACCGACTTCGGGCATCGCCATTTTCGTGGTGTCGGTGACCACGCGGACGCTGCCGTGCACGCCGACCCCGACGCCCCCGCCCATCACGATGCCGTCCATCAGCGCGATATACGGCTTGGAGAACCGGGCGATCTGAGCGTTGAGCCGGTACTCGTCGTACCAGAACTTTCTCGCCTCCGACCCGTCGGCGCGAGCGCTGTGATAGAGCGGGACCAGGTCGCCTCCGGCGCACAGGCCGCGCTCGCCGGCGCCCGCGATCACCACCGCGCCCACCTGGTCATCGGCTTCCCAGCGGCCGAGCAGCGCGCTGAGCGTGTCCACCATCGCCTGGTTCAGCGAGTTGATCGCCTTCGGCCGGTTGAGCGTTATCACCCCGACGTTGCGCTCGACGCGGGCCAGAACTTCGTCGGATCCCTCGGTCACGCCCACAGCCTCCCATTACAAATCCGATGCCGCCCGGTCTCGACCAGCAATCTAGATCGTCGCGGGTGAGGCGGTACCCGCGGGTAAGGGGTTATCTTTGACGCGACACGAACCAAGACCACGACAAAAGGGGCACGAAACGGCCCGAGTTTCGGGCAAACGCCACGTCGCCGGGGAACTCGGGCGGGCGGCCGATCGTTGAGCAGTTGTTCGAAACAGTTCGAACCCATAGTCACATTCGAACCCACAATCCATCGCGAGAACGACAGTCCATCGAGAGAGGAACCGACGGTGCGGGAGACAAGCAACCCGGTATTTCGTTCGCTGCCCAAGCAGCAGGGCGGATACGCGCAATTCGGCACTGGCACGGCCCCGAAGCCGGGGTACGACCCCTACAGCCCTTACAGCGGCTACTCCGCCCCGTACCAGGAGGCGGGCAAGGTTTCGCGCCCGCTGACCATCGATGATGTCGTCACCAAGACCGGCATCACGCTGGCGGTGTTGTCGTTCAGCGCCGTCGTCTCCTACTTCCTGGTGGAGTCCGACCGCGCCCTGGCGCTGCCGTTGACCATGGTCGGCGCGCTCGGCGGTCTGGCGCTCATCCTGGTCGCGACCTTCGGCCGCAAGCAGGACAACCCGGCGATCGTGCTCAGCTACGCCGTGCTCGAGGGCATGGTCCTGGGCGCGATTTCGTTCATCTTCGCTAACTTCTCGGTGTCGCACGCCAACGCGGGTGCGCTGATCGGGGAGGCCGTCATGGGCACCTTCGGCGTGTTCTTCGGGATGCTGGTGGTCTACAAGACCGGCGCCATCCGGGTCACGCCCAAGTTCACCCGCATGGTCGTGGCCGCCCTCTTCGGGGTGCTGGCCCTGATGCTCGGCAACCTGGTGCTGGGCATGTTCGGAGTCGGCGGCGGCGCCGGTCTGGGTCTGCGCAGCGGCGGACCGCTGGCGATCATCTTCTCGCTGGTGTGCATCGGCATCGCGGCGTTCAGCTTCCTGATCGACTTCGATGCGGCCGACCAGATGGTCCGGGCCGGTGCGCCGGAGAAGGCGGCCTGGGGCATCGCCCTCGGCCTGACCGTGACCCTGGTCTGGTTGTACCTCGAGATCCTGCGCCTGCTCAGTTACCTGCAGAACGACTAGCAAGCTCGACGATGGAAAAGGCCGGCACTTAGGTGCCGGCCTTTTCCGTGCGCCGCGTGCCGCCGCCCAGGCTTCACCCGCGACGGCCGGCGGCCGAAGCTAGCTCAACCGCTCGAGGATCATCGCCATGCCCTGGCCGCCGCCGACGCACATGGTCTCCAGGCCGAGCGTCTTGTCGTGGGTCTGCAGGTTGTTGAGCAGCGTGGTCGCGATGCGCGCGCCGGTCATGCCGAACGGGTGACCCAGAGCGATCGCCCCGCCGGACACGTTCAGCTTGTCCTCGTCGATGCCCAGCTCGCGGGCCGACCCGAGCACCTGCACCGCGAAGGCCTCGTTGATCTCGAACAGGTCGATGTCGGCGACCGACATCCCGGCGCGGGCGAGCGCCCGCTTGGACGCCTCGATCGGGCCCAGGCCCATGATCTCCGGGGACAGGCCGCTGACGCCGGTCGACACGATGCGCGCCAACGGGGTCAGTCCCAGCTCTTTGGCCTTGGTGTCGCTGGTGATCACCAGCGCGGCGGCGCCGTCGTTGAGCGGGCAGGCGTTGCCCGCGGTCACCGTGCCGTTGGGCCGGAACACCGGCTTGAGCTCGCTGACCTTCTCGTAGGTGGTCCCGGCCCGCGGGCCATCATCGGTGCTGACGGTGCTGCCGTCGGGCAGGGTCACGGGCACGATCTCGCGCTCGAAGAACCCGTTCTTGATCGCCTCCTCGGCGCGGTTCTGGCTGCGCACGCCCCAGCGGTCCTGGTCTTCGCGGCTGATGCCGGTCAGCAGGGCCACGTTCTCGGCGGTCTGGCCCATCGCGATATAGACGTCGGGCAGGTTCCCGTCGGCGCGCGGGTCGTGCCATTCGTCGGCGCCGGCGGCCGCGGCGTCCGAGCGCTCCCGGGCCTCGTTGAACAGAGGGTTCTTGGTGTCCGGCCACGAGTCGGCGCTGCCAAAGGCGAAGCGGGACACGGTCTCCACGCCCGCGGAGATGAACGCGTCGCCCTCGCCCGCCTTGATCGCGTGGAACGCCATCCGGCTGGTCTGCAGCGAGGACGAGCAGTACCGGTTGACGGTGGTGCCGGGCAGGAAGTCGTAGCCCAGTTCGACGGCCACGGCGCGCGCGATGTTGAACCCGGATTCACCGCCCGGTTGCCCGCAGCCCAGGATGAGGTCGTCGATCTGGTGCGGGTTGAGGGCGGGCACCTTGTCGAGCGCCGCGCGCACCATCTGGGCGGCCAGGTCGTCGGGCCGCATGCTCGCCAGGGACCCCTTCATGGCGCGGCCGATCGGCGAGCGAGCGGTTGAGACGATGACGGCTTCGGGCATGGGGGTTCCCTCCAAATAATTGCGGGCTCGCGGGCCAGGCGGGTGGTAGCTCCACTCCGACGGGCCAGAACAAATCTAATCGTTGACCGCGGGGCCGCACGAAGACGGGGTGCGCCCGGCGCTCACCGGGCCCCGCAACAGTCGCGACATGATGCTGAGCCGGGTGTGGCGCTGACCCAGCGTCGGATTGGCCGGCGGCACCGGCAAGGTCAGCAGAGGACGCTCGACCTTTTCGCCGAGCGCCTCGCAGAGCGCGTTCAGCAGCGCGTCGGCGGCGTGCGCATAGGCGATCGCCGAGGGGTGGTAGCCGTCCGCGGAGAACATCGCGTCGCCCATCGCCCGGAATTTCGGCGCCAGCAGCTGCGCCAGCGGGACCGGCACGCCGCCGGCCGCCCGCACGGCCGCGGTCTGGGCGCGGCACAGCTGAAGGCAGCGCTCGTGGGCCAGGGAGCGAAGCGGCTGCGGGATGGCGCCGATGACGCCCAGGTCGGGGCACGTCCCGACGATCACGACCGCGCCGCGGGTGCGCAGCTTGCGAACGGCCAGGCCGGCGCGCTGGGCCGACTGGCTGATGCCGTTGAGCGCCGTCACGTCGTTGGCGCCGAGCATCAGCACGGCGATGTCCGGCGGCGGGCCCGCCACGAACATCGCGTCCACCTGGCCGCACACGCCTTTGGAGGTGGCGCCGACGATGGCCTTGGTGCTCAGCCGGATGCGTTTGCCGGTCTGCTCGGCGAGCCCGCGCGCGATCAGCACGCCCGGCACCTCGTCGGCGTGCGTGCAGCCGTAGCCGGTGGCCGTCGAGTCCCCGAAGATCATCAGGTGCAGGTCCGCGGGCACGCCGCGCCGCCACCGCTCCGGCGGCCCGCCGCCGCGGGTGTACACGCCGTCGGCGCGCGGGGGAACCTCCCACGCCTTCGGGATGACGGTGCGCGCGTGCGTCGCCTGACCGACCAGCAGGTTGCGTGCGCCCAGGACGGCCGTACCCGTCGAGGCCAGTGCCCCCGCCGTGGCCAGGGCGATCGTCGAACGACGCGGCACCCGGATGGTCACGCAGTCCAGTTTAGATCGGCTCGACTGTTTGCGGAGGCGAGTAACGAACAATGTGGTCACGGTGCGAATCAAAAGTGGTATCAAATTAGATTATTCAAATGCAGCGCTTAGGAACGCCTGCCAAGCTAAGTTCAACGGATTGGCTGAACGGTTGGGACTCGGGCTGAACCAGACGGTTAGCTGGCTCGTCACATGCTATTTCGCACTACAAAGACGTAGAAAGTGTTGAGCATGAGCGCACCGAACAACGTATCCGGTTCGCCCCGGTATGCCGTTCACCAACGTGACATCCTCAAGGCACGTAGGGTTGAGGCACGCAGATTCGCAATCAGCGACGGCGCACCGGTCGAGGTCCTCGAGTCCGGTCCCAGCGTTGCTGCGCGGGTTGCCACGCTCGCCGCGCGATGGACGGTCCGGCCCGTTCTGGCCGTCGGCAGCCACGTCCCCAACTTCCCCTGGCCCTGGGGCCTCATCGACCTCGCGGCACGGGTCGTGCTCCCGGTATCGGCCACCGTCCGCGAGACGGTGAACTTGCGGAACGCTTCCGCGCAGCTGGTGCGCGCCCCCGGTGTGCTGCCCGCCGACGGCACCCGCCGGGTGATCATCTACCTGCACGGCGGCGCATTCCTGACGTGTGGGGCGAACTCGCACGGCAGGCTGGTCGAGACACTCTCAAAGTTTGCTGATTCGCCCGTGCTGGTGGTCAACTACCGACTGTTGCCCAAGCATTCGGTTGGCATGGCCCTCGACGACTGCCACGACGGTTACCAATGGTTGCGCCTGCACGGCTTCCAGCCGGACCAGATCGTGCTGGCCGGCGACTCCGCGGGGGGCTACCTGGCGCTGGCCTTGGCGCAACGCCTGCAGGCCGAGGGCGAGGAGCCCGCCGCGCTGGTGGCCATCTCGCCACTGCTGCAGCTAGCAAAGGAATTCAAGCAGGCCCACCCGAACATCAACACCGACGCCATGTTCTCCTCCAAGGCGTTCGACGCCCTCATCGCCCTCGTTGCTGGGGCGGCCCGCAAGAACATCGTCGACGGCAAACCCGAAGAGATCTACGAGCCCTTGGAGCACATCAAGCCGGGATTGCCGCGGACGCTGATTCACGTGTCGGGGACCGAGGTGTTGCTGCACGACGCGCGGCTGGCGGCGACCAGGCTGGCCGCGGTCGGCGTGCCGGCCGAGGTCCGGGTGTGGCCGGGGCAGGTGCACGACTTCCAGCTGGCCGCGCCCCTGGTGCCGGAGGCCATGCGTTCGTTGCGTCAGATCGGCGACTACATCCGCGAGGCCACCGGCTGACGCACGGCGCGGCTGTGCGCGGCGTGGGGGTCCCTGACACGATGAACGCATGCGGATCGCCCAGCACATCAGTGACCTCATCGGCGGTACGCCGCTGGTTCGGCTGAACTCCGTCGTCCCCGAAGGCGCCGGCACGGTGGCGGCCAAGATCGAATACCTCAACCCCGGCGGCAGCTCCAAGGATCGCATCGCGGTGAAGATGATCGACGCCGCCGAGGCGGCCGGGCAGCTCAAGCCGGGCGGCACCATCGTCGAACCGACGTCGGGCAACACCGGGGTCGGGCTGGCGCTCGTCGCGCAGCGGCGCGGCTACAAGTGCGTGTTCGTGTGCCCCGACAAGGTCAGCGAGGACAAGCGCAACGTGCTGATGGCGTACGGCGCCGAGGTCGTCGTGTGCCCGACAGCGGTGCCGCCGGACGACCCGGACAGCTACTACAGCGTCTCCGACCGGCTGGTCTCCGAGATCGAGGGCGCCTGGAAACCCGATCAGTACGCCAACCCGCAAGGACCGGCGAGCCACTACGCCACCACCGGTCCGGAGGTGTGGGCCGACACCGACGGCAAGGTCACCCATTTCGTGGCCGGCATCGGCACCGGCGGCACCATCACGGGCGCGGGCCGCTTCTTGAAAGAGGTGTCCGGGGGCGCGGTGCGCATCGTTGGCGCCGACCCGGAGGGCTCGGTGTATTCCGGCGGCAGCGGCCGGCCCTACCTGGTCGAGGGCGTCGGCGAGGATTTCTGGCCGGACGCCTACGACCGGACCGTTCCCGACGAGGTCATCGCGGTCTCCGACTCGGACTCGTTCGACATGACGCGGCGGCTGGCCCGCGAAGAAGCCATGCTCGTCGGCGGGTCGTGCGGGATGGCGGTGGTGGCCGCGCTCAAAGTCGCGGAGCGGGCCGGCCCCGACTCGCTGGTCGTGGTCCTGCTGCCCGACGGCGGCCGCGGTTACATGTCGAAGATCTTCAACGACGCGTGGATGTCGTCGTACGGGTTCCTGCGCAGCCGCCTGGACGGGTCGACCCAGCAGTCGACGGTCGGCGACGTGCTCCGCGACAAGTCCGGCGCGCTGCCCGCCCTGGTGCACACCCACCCCGCCGAGACGGTTCGCGATGCGATCGGGATCCTGCGCGAGTACGGGGTGTCCCAGATGCCGGTGGTCGGCGCCGAGCCGCCGGTGATGGCCGGCGAGGTCGCCGGCAGCGTCTCGGAGCGCGAGCTGCTGTCCGCCGTCTTCGAGGGCCGCGCCAAGCTGGCCGACGCCGTGTCCCAGCACATGAGCCCACCGCTGCCGCTGATCGGTGCCGGCGAGTTGGTCGGTGCGGCGGGCAAGGCGCTGCGGGACTGGGACGCGCTGATGGTGGTGGAGGAAGGCAAGCCCGTCGGCGTCATCACCCGCTATGACCTGCTGGGATTCCTCTCGGAAGGCCCGCGGGGCCTGGCCGGGCGACGGTAGCGACGCCGGGCGCGCACCTCCCGCGCGGGGACGTTGCTCAGGTACTGTAATGCGGCCGAGTTCAGCCAATCCGCCACTGGAAGGGTTGCAATGACCGAAGAACCGCGCCCCGGCGGCGCATTCCCGCCCAATCCCTCGCCGTACCCCGAGGCGCAGCCGACCCCGCCCAGTTTTTCGCCGTACCCCGAGGCGCAACCGACCCCGCCCTCGGCACCCCCGCCGTCCCCCGAGGCGCCCCCACCACGACCGCCAGACCCCCCCCCCCCCCCGCCGCCGGGCGGGGGTTCCTACCCGCCCCCTCCGCCCCCGCCGGGCGGGGGCTCCTACCCGCCGCCCCCGCCGTCGTCGGGCGGCTACGCCCCGCCGCCGCCCGGGCCGGCGATCCGCACCCTGCCGACCGAGTCCTACGCGCCGTGGCTCACCCGCGCGCTCGCGTTCGTGATCGACTACGCGCCGTACGCCGTCGTGTTGGGCATCGGTTCCCTGCTGTTTTTCAGCCTCACGCAGCGTTCGTGCGTCACCGATATCACCCAGTACGACGTCACCCAGGTCTGCGCCGACCAGCCCACGGTGATCGGGCAGCTGTTGCAGTGGGCGGCGAACCTGCTGGGGCTGGCCTACCTGGTCTGGAACTACGGTTACCGCCAGGGCACCACCGGGTCGAGCCTGGGCAAGTCGGCGATGAAGATCAAGGTGGTCAGCGAGGTCACCGGCCAGCCCATCGGTTTCGGCATGTCGGTGGTACGCCAGCTCGCCCACTTCGTCGACGCGATCATCTGCTTCATCGGTTTCCTTTTTCCGCTGTGGGATTCCAAACGGCAGACGCTGGCCGACAAGATCATGACGACGGTGGTCCTGCCGATCCAGGAGGGGTGACGGCTCGGGGCGGTCACTAGGCTGATCGTCGATGAGCGAGGACCGACGCCACGAGTTCACCGGGCTGGCGACCAAGGCGATCCACGCCGGCTACCCGCCGGACCCGGCGACCGGGGCGGTCAACACCCCGATCTATGCGAGCAGCACGTTCGCCCAGGACGGTGTCGGGGGGCTGCGGGGCGGGTTCGAGTACGCGCGCACCGGCAACCCGACCCGGGCGGCGCTCGAGGCGGCGCTCGCCGCCGTCGAGGCCGGGGCGTACGGGCGGGCGTTCGCGTCGGGGATGGCGGCCACCGACTGCGCCCTGCGCGCGATGCTGCGCCCCGGCGACCACCTGGTGATCCCCAACGACGCCTACGGCGGCACCTTCCGGCTGATCGACAAGGTCTTCACGGGGTGGAACGTCGAGTACACGCCGGCGGCGCTGTCCGACCTGGACGCCGTGCGCGCCGCGATCACCCCCCGGACCCGGCTGATCTGGGTCGAGACGCCGACCAATCCGCTGCTGACCATCGCCGATATCGGGGCGATCGCCGAACTGGCCGCAACACATCAGGCAAAGGTGTTGGTGGACAACACCTTTGCCTCGCCCGCCCTGCAGCAGCCGCTGACGCTGGGCGCCGACGTCGTCCTGCACTCGACCACGAAGTACATCGGCGGGCACTCCGACGTGGTCGGCGGCGCGCTGGTGACCAACGATCGGGATTTGGACGACGCGTTCGGCTTCCTGCAGAACGGGGCCGGCGCGGTTCCCGGTCCGTTCGACGCCTACCTGACGATGCGGGGGCTCAAGACGCTGGTGCTGCGGATGCAGCGGCACAGCGAGAACGCCATGGCCGTCGCGGAGTTCCTCGCCGGGCATCCGTCCGTCGGGGCCGTCCTGTATCCGGGCCTGCCCGGCCATCCCGGCCACTCGATCGCCGCGCGGCAGATGCGCGACTTCGGGGGCATGGTGTCGGTCCGCATGCGCGGCGGTCGCCGGGCCGCCGAGCAGCTGTGCGCCGGCACCAGGGTGTTCATCCTGGCCGAATCGCTGGGCGGGGTCGAGTCGCTGATCGAACTGCCCAGCGCCATGACCCACGCGTCGACGGCCGGCTCCCAGTTGGAGGTGCCCGACGACCTGGTGCGGCTCTCGGTCGGAATCGAGGACGTCGCCGACCTCATTGCCGACCTGGATCAGGCGCTTGCGCGCGCCGGATAATCCGGCGACGCGACACGCCGCTGAACCGTCGCCGCACGCACGCTCGCGGCCGGCTGGCGGCGGAAAAGCTCAGGAGTGGTAGGGCTCCGCGCTGACCAGCGTGACCTCGACGGTATTGCCGTTGGGCACCACGTAGCTGCGCGTCTCGCCCACCTTGGCGTCGATCAGGGCGCCGCCCAGGGGTGAATTCGGCGAGTAGACCTCGAGCTTGCCGTCGTTGATGCCCTCCTGGCGGGTGGCGATCAGGAAGGTCTCGGTGTCGGACTTGTCGCCGTTGTAGTAGACCTTCACCACCGATCCGGGCAGCGCGACGCCGGACTGCTTGGGCGCCTCGCCGACCTTGGCGTTGTTCAGCAGGTCCTGCAGCTGGCGAATCCGGGCCTCTTGCTGGCCCTGCTCCTCGCGGGCGGCGTGGTAGCCGCCGTTCTCGCGCAGGTCGCCTTCCTCGCGGCGATCGTTGATTTCGGCGGCGATGACCGGACGATTGGCGATCAACTGGTCGAGCTCGGCCTTGAGTCGGTCATGTGACTCCTGGGTCAGCCAGGTCACTTGAGTGTCCGTCATCTCGTCGTGCTCCTCGTGGTCGATCGCAGTATTCGTCGTTCCGCGCAGCGCGAAAGCCTCCGCAGCCCTGACGGGTTGCCCGGTCCTCCCCGCGTGCTGCCGCTCGGATCGCTCGGGCCATTAATGCAGCAATACACGGTCCCAGTCGGAACCGTGCATTCACTCATGTTACCACCGCGCAAACATTCGATGACTCGATTTGCGCATCCGGCCTCGTGCGGTCAGGAAGGGCGCAGGTAGCCGGGTACGTCGGCCCCGCAGCCGTAGATGTCGGCCATCACTGGCCGCTGGGAGGACTTGACGGTGGTCGTGACCTGCACCGTGGACTGGGTCGCCGGCGGGACCAGCACCTCCCGCCGGCCGGTCTCGCTGCCGTCGGCCGCCTTGACCCGCACGATGCAGTCCACCGGCCGCGACGGGTCGGATCGCGTCACGCTGATGGTTACCGACGCCGTCTCGTCGTCGATCACCCGGTAGCCGGCCAACGAGCCCGACACGCTACTGGTGCCCAGCCGTTGATAGCCGAGGACCGCGACGCCGATGCCCGCCACAACCGCCAGCGCCGCGGCGGCGATGGCCAGCCGGCGGCGGGAGCGCGGCGACATCCGCGGACGCCCGTAGCGGGCCGGGGGACGGGGAATGGCGGTCTCGGTCATGCCTGGTATGCCTGGGTGGTGGGCTGCCGAGGGCGGGCAGCGGTCGCAGGACTGGAATTATAGGGTCAGACCGGCCGACCATCAGACCGACAAGGGGGCTCGTGAGCGAACTGCGCTTGATGGCTGTGCACGCCCACCCCGACGACGAGTCCAGCAAGGGCGCGGCCACCCTCGCCCGCTACGCGGCGGAAGGGCACCGCGTCATGGTGGTGACCCTGACCGGGGGCGAGCGCGGCGACATTCTCAACCCGGCGATGGACCTGCCCGACGTGCTGGAACACATGGCCGAGATCCGCCGGGACGAGATGGCCAAGGCCGCCGAGATTCTCGGGGTGGAGCACACGTGGCTCGGCTTCGTCGACTCCGGGCTGCCCCAGGGCGACCCGCCGCCGCCGCTGCCGGAGGGTTGCTTCGCGCTGGTGCCGCTGGAGGAGTCGGTCAGGGCGCTCGTGCGGGTCGTGCGGGAGTTCCGCCCGCACTTGATCACCACCTACGACGAGAACGGCGGCTACCCGCATCCCGACCACATCCGCTGCCACCAGGTGTCGATCGGCGCCTTCGAGGCGGCCGGCGACTACCGGCAATTCCCCGACGCCGGCGAGCCGTGGACGGTGTCCAAGCTCTACTACATCCACGGCTTCCTGCGGGCCCGGATGCAGTTGCTGCACGACGAGGCCGTCAAACACGGGCACGAAGCCCCGTTCAAGAAGTGGCTCGAGCATTGGGATCCCAAGCACGACCCGTTCGAGTCGCGGGTGACCACGCGCGTGGAGTGCTCGGCCTACTTCGGCCAGCGCGACGACGCCCTGCGCGCGCACGCCACCCAGATCGACCCCAACCATGACTTCTTCGCCGCCCCCATCGAATGGCAGCAACGGCTTTGGCCCACCGAGGAATTCGAACTGGCACGCTCCCGGGTTCCGGTCCGGCTGCCCGAGGACGACCTGTTCGCCGGAATCGAGAACGACGGGTGAACAGCTTTTTGCTCGCGGTCATCGCCGACGACGCGCCGCACAACACCGGGCCCGACTTCGGGAAGGCCAGTCCGGTCGGGCTGGTGGTCATCGTGCTGCTGCTGGTCGCCACGCTGTTGCTGCTGCGGTCGATGAACCGTCAGCTCAAGAAGGTGCCCGAGTCGTTCGACCCCAAGCACCCCGAGCCCGACCAGGCGGCCGACGAGGGTACCGACGCGGTCGTCGAGACGCCGGACGACGCCCCGGGAAGGACCCCGCGCCCGGGGAACGGCTCGGCGCGCGCTCCGGGATCCGCCGATGAGCCCGGCTGAGGAATTCGGGGCGTCGGCGACGAACACGCTGGGGCTGGCCGCCAGTCCCTACCTGCGGCAGCACGCCGACAACCCGGTGCACTGGCAGGAGTGGACGCCGCAGGCGCTGGCGGACGCGGCGGCGCGCGACAAGCCGATCCTGCTGTCCATCGGTTACGCCGCCTGCCATTGGTGTCACGTCATGGCCCACGAGTCGTTCGAGGACGCCGAGGTGGCCGCGGTGATGAACGCGGAGTTCGTCTGCATCAAGGTCGACCGCGAGGAGCGGCCCGACATTGACGCGGTCTACATGAACGCGACCGTCGCCCTCACCGGGCAGGGCGGCTGGCCGATGACCTGCTTCCTGGCGCCCGACGGCAGGCCCTTCTTCTGCGGCACGTACTACCCGAAAGAGGGCTTTCTGCAACTCCTTTCGGCCGTGTCTGAAACGTGGCGCGAGCGCCGCGACGAAGTCGAGGAGGCCTCCGAACGCATCGCCGGCGAGTTGCGCCGCATGTCGGAGGCGTTCTGGGAGCAGCCGACCGGGGGCCCGGACCTGGTGCCTGCGGTGTGCGATCACGCGGTCGCGGCGCTGTTGGCCGACGAGGACGCGGTCAACGGCGGCTTCGGTGGTGCGCCCAAGTTCCCGCCGTCGGCGGTCCTCGAGGCGCTGTTGCGCAACTACGAGCGCAGCGGCTCGACGGCGGCGCTCAACGCCGTCGCCCGGGCCGGCGAGGCGATGGCCCGCGGCGGCATCTACGACCAGCTCGCGGGCGGCTTCGCGCGGTACAGCGTCGACGAGGCCTGGGTGGTCCCGCACTTCGAGAAGATGTTGTACGACAACGCATTGCTGCTGCGGGCCTACGCACACTGGGCGCGGCGCACCGGGAACCCGCTGGCCCGCCGCGTCGCCGCCGAGACGGCGGATTTCCTGCTCCACGACCTGGCCGACGGCGCGATGTTCACCTCGTCGCTGGACGCCGACGCCGACGGCCGCGAAGGCTCGACGTACGTCTGGACCCGCCGCGAACTCAGCGACGTGCTCGGCGACGCCGACGGCCGTTGGGCCGCAGAGGTTTTCGGGGTCACCAGGGGCGGCACGTTCGAGGACGGGGCGTCGGTGCTGCAGCTGCGCGCCGACCCCGACGACCCGGAACGCCTGCAACGCGTCCGGGCCCAGCTGCTGGCGGCCCGTCGCGCCCGGCCGCAGCCCGGCCGCGACGACAAGGTCGTCACCTCCTGGAACGGATTGGCGATCACGGCGCTGGCGGAGGCCGGCGTGGCCCTCGACGACCCGGGGTTGGTGCAGGCCGCACGGCGCTGCGCCACGGCGCTGCTCGACCTGCACCTGGTCGACGGACGGCTGCGGCGCGCGAGCCTGGGCGGGGCGGTCGGGGAGAGTCCCGCCGTCCTGGAGGACTACGCGATGCTGGCGACCGGGCTGCTGGCGCTGTACCAGCTGAGCGGCGAACAGGCCTGGCTGGCCTCTGCGTCGGAGTTGCTGGACATCGCGCTGCGGCACTTCGCCGATTGGGAGCGGGCCGGTCGCTGGTTCGACACCCCCGACGATGCCGAGCGGTTGCTGCTGCGCCCCGGCGACCCGCTGGACGGCGCGACTCCGTCGGGGGCGTCATCCATCACCGAGGCGCTGCTGACGGCGGCGCACCTCGTCGAGGGCGAGCGCGCCGACCGGTATCTGCGGGCGGCCAGTGACGCGCTGCGTGCGCACGCGGTGCTGCTGGCCCAGGGCCCGCGCTCGGCGGGATACTGGCTCGCGGTCGCCGAGGCCGCGGTCCGCGGGCCGCTGCAGATCGTCGTGTCCTGCGACCCCTCGCAGTCGGCTCTGCTGGCCGACGCCCGCCGGCTGGCCCCCGGCGGGGCGATCGTCGTCGGCGGCGAAATGGACTCCTCGCCGCTCCTGATGGGGCGGGGCCGGGTGGCCGGCGCCGACGCCGCCTACGTGTGCCGCGGTCGCGTCTGCGACCTGCCGGTGACCCGGCCGCGGGAACTGGCCGCGGCCCTGGGCGTGCGCGGGTAGTAGCGTGCGTCCCATGCCGAATGCCGATCACGCCCAACGGATCACCGACACGGTCCACCGCTACCTACGGCTGGTCGCCGACGGCAGCGCCGACGACATCGCCGATTTGTACGCCGAGGACGCCACGGTCGAGGACCCGGTCGGCGGCGAGATCCACATCGGCCGGCGGGCGATCCACGGCTTCTACTCGGCGGTCGACAACGTGCAGCGCGAGTGCGAGCTGGTGACGCTGCGGGTATGCGGCAACGAGGCGGCGTTCCACTTCCGGCTGACGGTGGCCCTCCCCTCTCAGGGGGCGGAGCACCGGATGGTGATCGAGCCCATCGACGTGATGGTGTTCGACGACGAGGGCAAGGTCGCCGCGATGAAGGCCTACTGGTCGCCGGCCGACGTCAGGCAGCTATAGCCGTCGGGCTCAATGCAGCCACGCCTGCTCGCCGACGTAGAAGACCGCGAACCACATGGCGATGTAGTGCAGGATCGCCGCGATCACGGTGAAGGCGTGGAAGAACTCGTGGTAGCCGAACGTCCTGGGCCACGGGTCGGGCCAGCGAAGCCCGTAGAAGATCCCGCCGACGCTGTAGAACACGCCGCCGACCGCCAGCAGCACGGTCGCCGCCACCCCCGCCTTGTGCAGGATCGTCGGGCAGTACCACACGGCCACCCACCCCAGCAGCAGGTATAGCGGCACCCCCAGCCAGCGCGGCGCCGTCGGCCAGCACACCTTCAGCAGGATGCCGGCCAGCGCGCCGCCCCACACGATCCAGAGCACCTCGACCCCGGTCTGCTGCGGCATGGCCAGGCGCGCGAACGGCGTGTAGCTGCCGGCGATGAACACGAAGATCATCGAATGGTCGAGCCGCTTCATCAGGTTGCGAGCCGCCGCGGATTTCCAGTGCACCCGGTGGTAGGTGGCGCTGACGGCGAACATCGCCACCGTGGCCGCGGCGTAGACCAGGGTCGAATGCCCCGCGCGGGGCGACGACGCCGCCCACGACACCGACACCAGGGTCGCGCCGGTGATGATCGCCAGCCACGCCGAGAAGAAGTGGATCCAGCCGCGCAGCCGCGGTTTGGACAGCGCGTGGGTGGCGTCCTCGACGAGTTGATCGACGGTGTTGCCGGGCGTGATCGCTTCGGGTTGTGGGTCGTTACCGGTGGCCGCGTCGATCTGGCTGCTCATGTGTCGTAGTGCCTCGCATACAAATCGGGTTGCCGGGGCGTATACCCGTCAACAGTAGCCGCGAACGGTCACGGCAGGGGCTCGACGTGCGGTGAGATTGCGCCCAATGAGGGCCGGGATTGGCCGCCCCGCGCAGTAGGGTGTTGGTTCGTGGAGATCATTCCGCCCCGGCTCAAAGAGCCGCTGTACCGGGTATATGAGCTGCGGCTGAAGCAGGAACTGGCCTCCTCCAGATCCCACCTGCCCCGCCATATCGCGGTCCTGTGCGACGGCAACCGGCGGTGGGCCCGCAATGCCGGCTACGACGACGTCAGCTACGGCTACCGGATGGGTGCGATCAAGATCGCCGAGATGCTGCGGTGGTGTCAGGAAGCCGGCATCGAGATGACCACCGTGTACCTGCTTTCCACCGAGAACCTGCAGCGCGACCCCGGCGAGTTGGCCGGCCTCATCGAGATCATCACCGACGTGGTGGAGGAGATCTGCGCGCCGGCCAACCGCTGGAGCGTGCGCACCGTGGGGGATCTCGGGCTGATCGGCGAGGAGCCTGCCCGGCGGCTGCGGGACGCGGTGGAGTCCACTCCGGCGGTGGCGCCCTTCCACGTCAACGTCGCCGTCGGCTACGGCGGCCGGCGCGAGATCGTCGACGCGGTGCGCGCGTTGTTGAGCAAGGAACTGGCCAACGGCGCGTCCGCCGAGGAGCTCATCGACGCGGTCACCGTCGACGGCATCTCCGAAAACCTTTACACCTCAGGCCAGCCCGACCCCGACCTGGTGATCCGCACGTCCGGCGAGCAGCGCCTGTCCGGTTTTCTGTTGTGGCAGAGCGCGTATTCGGAGATGTGGTTCACCGAGGCGCACTGGCCCGCGTTCCGGCGCGTCGACTTCTTGCGCGCGCTGCGTAATTACAGCCAGCGGCACCGCAGATACGGCAAGTAAGGGCCTGCCGCCGCGTGCCAGACTGGACGCATGGCTGCGCTGTCGGCGATTTCGGCACCACCGAACAGTGGCGCCACTACGACTCGCTGTACTTCCCGTACGTGGTCGGCGTGCGGGCGTACGCGCAGAACGCCACCGCCGCCGGACTGGATCCGACCGCGCGGCAGGCCTGGCAGTGGCTGGTCACCGAGGTGCCCCAGCGCTCCCTGCATAACTGGCAGAACGCGGCGGCCCGGCTGATCGCCGCCGATCTGCGCGGGCGCGTGCCGGTGCACAGCGACTAGCGGCGTTCGGTGCGTCAAGCGGCCCGTTGGCCGCCGGGTTACGCTCGCGCGGGGGCTCGAACACGGAAAAGAGCGCGCAGTGGCTTTGTCGACAATTCCGCCCGCGAAGGTGGTCCGGGTGATCGAACGCGCCCGCCACCACCTCGGTCGGCTCTACCACCGGACGCTGCCCGCGCCGGCGGGCCTGCTGGAGATGCTGATGGACGCGTTCGTCGCGCAGGCGATCACGGCGGCGGCCGATCTGGGCATCGCCGACGCGCTGGCGGCCGGCCCGCTCTCGGCCGAGGAGCTGGCGCGCGCGGTCGGTGCGGACACCGACGCGCTGCGCCGCCTGATGCGGGCGCTGATCTCCCGCGGGATCTTCCGCCAGCGCCGCGACGGCCGCTACGACCTCACCCCGCTGGCGCAGCCCCTTCGTCGCGACGCCGACGTGTCCCTGGCCGCGTGGGCGCGATGGGCCGGTTCGCCCCAGCTGCGCGAGCGGTGGAGCCACCTCAGCGACGGCATCCGCGCCGGCCGGTGCACCGCCGCGGAAATGAGCGGCCAGAACATGTTCGACTACCTGGCCGGGCAGCCCGAACTGCAGGAGATCTTCAACGAGGCCATGACCAACGTCTCCGAGCTGTCGATCGCACCGCTCATGGCCGCGTACGACTTCGGCCGCTTCGGCCCGACGATCGTCGACGTGGGGGGCGGCCACGGCCGCCTACTGTCCGCGATCCTGGCCGCCACACCGCACGCCCGGGGCGTGCTCTTCGACCAGCCCGGGGTCGTGGTGGGGGCCCCCGAGGAATTGCGCAAGTACCAGGTCGACGACCGCGTCGAGATCGCCGAGGGTTCGTTCTTCGACGACGTCATACCGGCCGGCGGTGACCTCTACGTGCTTAAGAACGTGATCCACGACTGGCTCGACGACGACGCCGAGCGAATCCTGCGCAATGTGCGCGCGGCGGCCGCGACGGGCAAGCACCTGGTGCTCGTCGAACTGGTCATCCCCACGCATAACCGGGACAGCGCCGGCAAATGGCTCGACCTCGACATGTTCGTCAGCGCCGCCGCGCGGGAACGCACCGCGGACGAATACGCCCGGCTGCTCGAGCGGGCCGGCTTCCGCATGACCCGGGTGGTCGAAACCGCATCCCCCTTCTGCGTCATCGAGGCGCAGGCGGTCTGACGGGCGGCTCGTCGGGGGTGACCCCACGATTCGCGCCACGGGCCCCACCGACAAGGATGCGCCGGTCAACGTGCTGCGGGAGACGGAATAACCGGGCAAATCCCCAGGTCGTTCCTTGGGTGGCAGCAGTTGGCAGCGCCACGGGTCGATATGGCAGTGCCCGGTCGCAACGCTCGGGACTGTCCGACCCACCCGCTCACCGCGAGGAGTAATCACATGACCGCCGTTTCAGGTCAGCCCACCCGTCCCCTCTACGACTCGACCGACTCGCTGTTGCGTTTCGCCATGCGCGCCGATGCCACGCTGACCGGCCTGTGCGGACTGGCGGTCGCCTTCGTGGCCGACCCGCTGTCCTCGCTGACCGGCCTGACGTCCGCGCAGGAACACGCCCTGGGCGCGGCCTTCGTGCTCTACGGCCTCGTGGTGTTCGCGCTCGCCTCGCTGCCCAACCTGCGGCGGGTCGGCAACGGCGTCGTCGTCGCGAACGTCGCCTGCACGCTGGCCGCCATCGTGGCCGCCGAGGCGGTGCCGATGACCGCGACCGGTGTCGCGGCGACGCTGGCCACCGGCGTGTTCACCGCGGGATTCGCCGCGCTGCAGTACCTCGGCGTGCGCCGGTTGGTCGCCTAGCGGCGATCAGGCCCGGCAGATGCCTGCTGGTGCGGGGCCCCGGCCGCCGGGGTCCCGCTACAGCTTGCGCAGCCGTAGCCGGTTGATGGAGTGGTCGGCGTCCTTGCGCAGCACCAGCGTCGCGCGGGGGCGCGTCGGCAGGATGTTCTCGACCAGGTTCGGCCGGTTGATCGACCGCCAGATCTCGCGGGCGGCGGCGACGGCCTTGGTGTCGTTGAGGGCCGAGTAGTGATGGAAGTGCGATTCGGGGTCGGCGAACGCCGTGCCGCGCAACGACAGGAACCGGGAGACATACCACTGCTCGATGTCTTCGATGCGGGCGTCGACGTACAAGGAGAAGTCGAACAGGTCGGAGACCATCAGGGTCGGCCCGGTCTGCAGGACGTTGAGGCCCTCCAGGATGAGGATGTCGGGGTGGCGGACCACGTGCTTGGCGCCCGGGATGACGTCGTACTTCAGGTGCGAATACACCGGGGCGCAGGCATAGTCGGATCCCGACTTGACCGACGTCACGAACCGCATCAACGCCCGGCGGTTGTAGCTCTCCGGAAAACCCTTGCGGTGCATCAGGTTTCGTCGGTCGAGCTCCGCATTGGGGTAGAGAAATCCGTCGGTGGTGACCAGGTCGACCCGGGGGTGGTGATCCCAGCGCGCCAGCAGCGCCTGCAGCACGCGGGCGGTCGTCGACTTGCCGACCGCCACGCTGCCGGCCACGCCGATGATGAACGGGACCGGGCGGTCCGGGTTCTGGTGGGGTTCGCCCAGGAACTCCGCGGTGGCCGCGAACAGCCGCTGGCGGGCGGCGACCTGCAGATGAATGAGCCGGGCCAGCGGCAGGTACACCTCTTCGACCTCGAGCAGGTCGATCTGCTCGCCCAGACCGCGCAGCCCGACGAGCTCCTCCTCGGTGAGGGCCAGCGGCGTCGACATGCGAAGCGCGCGCCATTGCTTCCGGTCGAACTCCACGTAAGGGCTCGGCTCGCTAAGCCGCGGCATAGTGCTCAGTGTTGCAGGGGGGGACGCGAGGCCGACGGTTGGGCTGGCGAATTTGCCCGCTGGATAGACTTGCCCACGTGACCGCCGCACCCCACACCACCGCGTCCGTGATGTCTGCGCCCCTGGCCGAGGTCGACCCGGAGATCGCCGAGCTGATGAACAAGGAGCTCGGCCGGCAACGGGACACCCTGGAGATGATCGCCTCGGAAAACTTCGTGCCGCGTTCGGTGCTGCAGGCCCAGGGCAGCGTGCTGACTAACAAGTACGCCGAGGGGCTTCCGGGCCGGCGCTACTACGGCGGCTGTGAGTACGTCGACGTGATCGAGAACGTCGCCCGCGACCGCGCCAAGGCGCTGTTCGGCGCCGAGTTCGCCAACGTCCAGCCGCATTCGGGCGCGCAGGCCAACGCCGCGGTGCTGCACGCGCTGATGACGCCGGGGGAGCACCTGCTGGGCCTCGACCTCGCCAACGGAGGCCACCTGACGCACGGGATGAAGCTGAACTTCTCCGGCCGCCTCTACGACGCCGGCTTCTACGGCGTGGACCCCACGACGCACCTGATCGACATGGACGCCGTGCGCGCCAAGGCGCTCGAGTTCCGCCCGAAGGTCATCATCGCCGGCTGGTCGGCGTACCCGCGGATCCTGGACTTCGCGGCGTTCCGGTCGATCGCCGACGAGGTGGGGGCCAAGCTGTGGGTCGACATGGCGCACTTCGCGGGCCTGGTCGCAGCGGGCCTGCACCCGTCGCCGGTCCCGCACGCCGACGTGGTGTCCACCACGGTGCACAAGACGCTCGGCGGCGCCCGCTCGGGCATGATCCTGGGCAAGCAGGAGTACGCCAAGGCCATCAACTCCGCGGTGTTCCCCGGGCAGCAGGGCGGGCCGCTCATGCACGTCGTCGCGGGCAAGGCCGTCGCGCTCAAGATCGCCACCACCCCCGAATTCGCCGACCGGCAGCAGCGCACGCTGTCCGGCGCCCGCATCATCGCCGAGCGGCTGCTGGCCGCCGACGTCGCGAAGGCGGGCGTGTCGGTGGTCAGCGGCGGCACCGACGTCCACCTGATACTGGTCGACCTGCGCGACTCCCCGCTGGACGGGAAGGCCGCCGAGGACCTGCTGCACGACATCGGGATCACCGTCAACCGCAACGCCGTCCCCAACGATCCGCGGCCGCCCATGGTGACGTCGGGCCTGCGGGTGGGGACCCCCGCCCTGGCGACCCGCGGCTTCGGGGACACCGAATTCGGCGAGGTCGCCGACATCATCGCCACGGCGCTGTCCGCGGGCGCGGGCTCCGGCCCAAGCCTGGACGTGCCCGCCCTGCGCGAGCGGGTCACCCGCCTGGCCAGGCAGTTCCCGCTCTACGAGGGCCTCGAGGAGTGGACGCTGGTGGACCGCTAGGCCGCGCACCACGAGCCCGAAACGGTCTCCGAGGACCAAAGTCACATTTTCGGCGCGACACGGGGCAGCGGTTTCACGAACCTGTGTCGACAAGTTACAGTTACCCCATGGCACAGAAACCTGTAGCTAACGCGCTGACCCTGGAACTCGAGCCGGTGGTCGAGGTGAACATGGACCGTCACCTCAACACCGAGAACCTCTGGTTCGCCCACGACTACGTCCCGTTCGATCGCGGCGAGAACTTCGCCTTCCTCGGCGGCCGCGACTGGGATCCGTCGCAGGCGAGCCTGCCGAGGCAGTTCACCGACGCGTGCGAGATCCTGCTCCTGCTCAAGGACAACCTCGCCGGCCATCACCGCGAGCTCGTCGAGCACTTCATCCTCGAGGAGTGGTGGGGTCGCTGGCTGGGCCGGTGGACCGCCGAGGAGCACCTGCACGCCATCGCCCTGCGCGAGTACCTGATCGTCACCCGCGAGGTGGACCCGACCGCCAACGAGGAGGCGCGGGTCCGGTACGTGATGCAGGGCTACCGCGCCGACCACTACTCGCAGGTCGAGACGCTCGTGTACATGGCGCTGACCGAGCGCACCCACGCCGTCTTCTGCCGCAACCTGGCCGCCCAGATCGAGGAGCCCGTGCTCGCCGGCCTGATCGACCGGATCGCCAAGGACGAGGCGCGCCACGAGGAGTTCTTCTCCAATCTGGTGGCGCACTGCCTCGATTACACCCGTGACGAGACGATCGCGGCGATCGCCGCCCGGTCCGCCGACCTTGCGGTCCCGGGCGCCGACATCCCGGGGTACGAGGACAAGCTGCGAAACGTCGCCGAGGCCGGCATCTTCGGGCCGGCCGACGTGCGGCAGGCGATTGCCGACCGCATCACCGAGTGGGGCCTGGCCGGCGAGCCCGCGCTGGCGCAGTTCGTCGCGGGCTGAGCCCGATCCGGGCGCACATCGCGCATCTTCGCAGCCGCACAGGCTGACTCGGCGCGTCTGACCGGCGGGCACGCGGCGACGAGAGTAGCGTCGTTGTCGATGGCCAGCGACATGCTCTGCTGCCAGGGCGGCACCTTCCGTCACACGAACGGCAGGACCGGCCCCGGTCCTGGTGCCGCGGTTCCCGCCGATACTCCCGTGCGGGTCCGCGCGGGCTTACCCCGCTCGAGGAGCGCTACGTGACCGAAATCCGGACTTACGTGCTCGACACGTCCGTACTGCTGTCCGATCCCTGGGCCTGCAGCCGGTTCGCCGAACACGAAGTGGTGGTTCCGCTGGTGGTGATCAGCGAACTCGAGGCCAAACGGCACCATCACGAGCTGGGCTGGTTCGCCCGCCAGGCGTTGCGCCTGTTCGACGACCTCCGGCTCGAGCACGGGCGCCTCGATCAGCCGATTCCCGTTGGGGCGCAAGGCGGCACGCTGCACGTCGAGCTGAACCACACCGACCCGACGGTGCTGCCCGCCGGTTTCCGCACCGACAGCAACGACTCCCGGATCCTGAGTTGCGCAGCCAACCTCGCCGCCGAAGGCAGGCGAGTTACGTTGGTGAGCAAGGACATTCCGCTGCGGGTGAAGGCCGCCGCGGTGGGCCTGCCCGCCGACGAGTATCACGCCCAGGACGTGGTGGCCTCGGGCTGGTCGGGGATGCACGAAATCGAGACCGCGGCCGACGACATCGACACCCTGTTCGCCGACGGCGAGATCGACCTGGCCGAGGCGCGAGACCTGCCTTGCCACACGGGGATTCGGCTACTGGGCGGCAGCTCCCACGCGCTGGGCAGGGTCACCGCCGCCAAGCGCGTCCAGCTGGTCCGCGGCGACCGCGAGGTGTTCGGGCTGCGCGGCCGCTCCGCGGAGCAGCGGGTGGCCCTGGACCTGCTCCTCGACGAGTCGGTGGGCATCGTGTCGCTGGGCGGCAAGGCCGGGACCGGCAAGTCCGCGCTGGCGCTGTGCGCGGGCCTGGAGGCGGTGCTGGAACGACGGACCCAGCGCAAGGTGGTGGTCTTCCGTCCGCTGTACGCCGTCGGCGGCCAGGAGCTCGGTTACCTCCCCGGCAGCGAGAGCGAGAAGATGGGCCCGTGGGCCCAGGCGGTCTTCGACACCCTCGAGGGACTCGCCAGCCCGGCGGTGCTCGAGGAGGTGCTCTCCCGCGGCATGCTCGAGGTGCTGCCGCTGACCCACATCCGGGGCCGCTCGCTGCACGACTCGTTCGTCATCGTCGACGAGGCGCAGTCGCTGGAGCGCAACGTGTTGCTGACCGTGTTGTCGCGGCTGGGCACCGGGTCGCGGGTGGTGCTGACCCATGACATCGCGCAGCGCGACAACCTGCGGGTCGGGCGCCACGACGGGGTCGCCGCGGTGATCGAGAAGCTCAAGGGGCACCCCTTGTTCGCCCACATCACGTTGCTGCGCAGCGAACGCTCGCCGATCGCGGCGCTGGTCACCGAGATGCTCGAGGAGATCGCCGGTCCGCACTGACGGCCCGAACCGCATGATTCGCCGCGGTAGGCTGCTGGCGTGCGGAAACGACCCGACAGCCTGGCGTGGCGCTATTGGCGCACCGTCGTGGGTGTCGTCGCGGCGGCCGCGGTGCTGGTGATCGGGGCCCTCACCGGCCACGTGACACGCGCCGACGACCTGAGCTGCTCGGTGGTCAAGTGTGTCGCGCTGACCTTCGACGACGGGCCCAGCCCGTTCGACGGCCGCCTGCTGCAGGTCCTGAAGGACAACGACGCCAAGGCCACGTTCTTCGAGATCGGCAACAAGGTGGCCGCCAACCCCGCCGGGGCCCGGCAGGTCGCGGACGCGGGGATGGAGATCGGCAACCACACCTGGGAACACCCCAACATGACGACGATCCCGCCGGAGGACGTCGCCGGCCAGCTCTCCAAGGCCAACGACGCGATCGCCGCCGCCACCGGCCGGACACCGAGCCTGTGGCGTCCGGCGGGCGGGCTGTCCGACGCCGTCGTGAACCAGGTCGCCGGCCGGTACGGGCTGGCCGAAATCCTTTGGGACGTCATCCCGTTCGACTGGATCAACGACTCCAACACCGCCGCCACCCGCTACATGCTGATGACCTACATCAAGCCCGGCTCGGTGGTGCTGTTCCACGACACCTACTCGAGCACCGTCGACCTGGTCTACCAGTTCATGCCGGTGCTGAAGGCCAACGGCTACCGGGTGGTGACGGTCAGCGAATTGCTGGGGCCGCGGGCGCCCGGAAGCAGCTATGGCGGACGCGAAAACGGGCCACCCGTCAACGGCCTGCACGACATCCCGGCCAACGAGATCCCCCCGCTGCCCAATACGCCCTCGCCCAAGCCGATGCCCAACTTCCCGATCACCGACATCCCGGGGCAGAACTCGGGCGGACCAAACAACGGTGCCTAGCAGGAGATTTGAGTCCCGCGCGGCTACCTTGCGGCTACCTTTATAGGGTGATCACGGTGGATTGGCGTCGGGCCTGGATCCCATCGCGATCCGGCGGACTGGGGGCGCGGCGCCCAAAGTCCGCCCGGCGGTTGTCCATTCAGTACGCCTTCACTCTCGCCGTCGCCTACCTGCTGGCCGTCGTCGAAGCAGCGGCGATCCTGATCCCGCTGCGGGGACACACGTCCGCCCCGATCGACGCCGGCTTTCCGCGGATCGCCATCCTGGTGTCCTTGATCGCCGTTGCGGTCGCGGGCGTGGTGGTCGCCGGCATCGCCAGCCTGGCTCCCACCCTGCGCTGGTACGTCCCCGGAGACGTGCCGACGGCGCCGCAACGCGAGGCCGCCATGAGGCTGCCCGGCCGGCAGTCGGCGATCCTGGCGGTGGCCTGGGCCGGCAGCGGCGGAATCTTCATGCTGCTCAACCTCGCCGGGGCGAAGTTCCTGCTGCCGATCGCGCTCGGCGCGGTGCTCGGCGCACCGGCGGCCATCGGGACGGGAATGCTGCTCTCGCAGCGCATCCTGCGGCCCATCATGGGGGCCGCCACACTGGGCCACGAGCCCCGGCTCATGGTGCCCGGCGTCTACGCGCGGCTGGTCCTCATGTGGTTCATGTGCAGCGCATGCCCGATCGGAATCATCGCGGCCCTTGTCGCCCTTCGCTCGTATGGATGGCTGTTCGACAAGTCGGCTTCCCTGGATGCGCCGATCCTGGTGGTCTCGCTGGCCGCGCTGGTTCTCGGGCTGACCACGATGATCCTGACCTCGCGGTCGATCTCCGACCCGATTTCCGAGGTGGTCGACGCGATGGCGGAGGTGGAACGCGGCCACATGGGAACGTACCTGGGAGCCTACGAGCGCTCCCAGATCGGGCGCCTGCAAAGCGGATTCAACCGGATGGTCGCCGGCCTGGCCGAGCGTGACAAGATCAGGGATCTGTTCGGGCGCCACGTCGGCGCCGACGTCGCCCACCGCGCCCTGCAAGAGGGCGCGTCGCTATCCGGTGACGTGGTGGAAGCCGCCGTCCTGTTCATCGACCTGGTGGGTTCGACGCAGCTCGCGGAAAGCCGCCCCCCGCAAGAGGTCGCGGAGGTGCTCAACGACTTCTTCCGCATCGTCGTCCACGCCGTGGACGAGCGTGGCGGGCTGATCAACAAATTCGCCGGCGACGCGGCGCTGGCCGTCTTCGGGGCGCCGCTGCCCACCGGCGAGCCGGCGTCGGCGGCGCTTGCCACGGCGCGCACACTCGGAACTCAGTTGCGCACACTGCCCGTCGATTTCGGCATCGGAGTCTCGGCGGGCCGCGTGTTCGCCGGCAACATCGGCGCCGAAAACCGTTACGAATACACGGTGATCGGCGACGCCGTCAACGAGGCCGCGCGCCTGGCCGATCTCGCCAAGGCCGCCGACCGGCGCATCCTGTGCTCGGCCGCCGCGATCGACCGCGCCGGAGAGGTCGAGCGCGCGCACTGGGCCGAGTGCTATTCCACCGTGCTGCGCGGGCGTTCGGAGGCCACCCACGTCTCGGCGCCGACGGGCGCCGCTACTTCTTGACCTTGAGCGCCGCGATCACCTTGCTGATGATGCCCGCCGAGCCCGCATCGCCGATCGGGGTGGCGCCCAGGAAGACCGTGACCGGCTTGGTGTCGACCGCGATGATGGTGACCGAGTCGCCCTTCACGTTGCGCGCCGGGTCGGCGATCGTGATGTCGGCGTCCACCCGTGCGGCCTTGGTCCCGTCGACGGTCAGCGACGACGTCTTGGACGGGCCGAGCGTGGGTGACGCGTTCGCGTAACCCGGCCCATTGGCGACGCAGTCCATCAACTTCGAGGCCTGGGTGCCGACGTCCATGCTGGGGACGAAGTTGGTGACGGCGACCTCGGCCTGCATCATCCACTGGTTGGCGGTGGGCACCTCCTGGCCGACGCCAACCGCGCCGATCAGGTTGGGCGTCTGATCATCCGAGAAGCCCGACCATCCCGGTGTCGCGCTGACCGGGAACGACAGCTTGCCCGCGCTGATCGTGTCACCGGTCGGCTTGTCACCTCCCGACACATTGGGGGTGCAACCGGTCGCGTTCTGCTCCGAGGTGCCGGGTTGCGAGGTCGGGGCGTTCGTCGACGGCTGCGCGGTCGGCGTCTTCGAGGACGTGTTCCCGCCGCTGAGACCGACGACCAGGATGATCACCAGGGCGATGACGCCCAGCACCGCGACACCGGCGAGGATCAGCCACGGCAGCTTCGAGCGCGGGCCGCCCGGAGGTGGTGGCCCGGGGGGCGGGTACGGCCCGCCCGGCCAACCCGGTTGGGGGTAGGGCTGGCCGGGTTGCGGGTACTGCGGGTACTGGCCGCCCGGCGGCGGGTACGGGTAAGGGTTGCCCTGTGGCTGGCCGCCCTGCGGCTGTCCGCCCTGCGGCTGGCCGCCCCAATAAGGCGGCTGCCCGTAGGGATTCGACCCGTACGGGTCCTGGCCGTAGGGACCCCCCGGAGGAGCCGTCATCGCTGAACCACCCTCACTGTCACTGCCCTTCCGGTTGTACGCGGGCCATCGCCAAAACGTCCAGGCGCCGGTCGAGTTCCTCGACCGACAGCTTGTCGCCGACCAGGCCGCGATCGATCACGGTCTGGCGAATCGTCTTGCGCTCCTTGAGCGCCTGCTTGGCCACCGCGGCGGCTTCCTCGTAGCCGATCGCCGAATTCAGCGGCGTCACGATCGAGGGCGACGACTCGGCCAGCTCGCGCAGGTGCTCGACGTTGGCCGCCAGCCCGACGATGCAGCGCTCCGCGAACAGCCTCGACACATTGGTCAGCAGCTTGAACGATTCCAGGATGTTGCGGGCCATCATCGGGATGTAGACGTTGAGCTCGAAGGCGCCGTTCGCGCCGCCCCAGGCGACCGCCGCGTCGTTGCCGATCACCTGCGCCGCGACCTGCGTAACCGCCTCGGGCAGAACGGGATTCACCTTACCCGGCATGATCGAGCTGCCCGGCTGCAGGTCCGGCAGCCGGATCTCGGCCAGGCCGGTCAGCGGACCGGAGCCCATCCACCGGATGTCGTTGGCGATCTTGGTCAGCGACACCGCGATGGTGCGCAGCGCGCCGGACGCCTCGACCAATCCGTCCCGCGCCGCCTGTGCCTCGAAAGGGTTGACCGCGGTGCGCAATTCGCTCAGGCCGGTGGAGGCGACCAGGGTCTCGACCACCCGGGCGCCGAATCCTTCTGGGGCGTTGAGCCCGGTACCCACCGCCGTCCCGCCGATCGCCAGCTCACCGAGCCGCGGCAACGTCGCGCGCACCCGCTCGATCCCGGCCTCCACCTGGCGGGCGTAGCCGCTGAACTCCTGTCCGAGCGTGACCGGCACGGCATCCATGAGGTGGGTGCGGCCGGACTTGACCACCGTGTGCCACTCGCGTGCCTTGGCCGCCAGCGCCTCGTGCAGCACCTCCAGAGCCGGGATGAGGTGGCGCACAGCGGCTTCGGTGGCCGCGATGTGGGTGGCGGTCGGGAAGGTGTCGTTGGACGACTGCGACATGTTGACGTCGTCGTTGGGGTGCACCGTCACACCGTTCGCGGCCGCAATGGACGCGATCACCTCGTTGGTGTTCATGTTGGAGCTGGTGCCCGAGCCGGTCTGGAACACGTCGATCGGGAACTGGTCGTCGTGCTGACCGTCGGCGATCTCGGCCGCCGCGGCGATGATCGCGTCCGCCTTCTCCGGCGCCAGCAACCCCAGGTCCTTGTTCACCTGCGCGCACGCGCCCTTGAGCAGGCCCAGCGCCCGGATCTGGGTGCGCTCCAGGCCGCGGCCCGAAATCGGGAAGTTCTCCACCGCACGCTGGGTCTGCGCGCGCCACAGGGCTTTCGCGGGCACGCGGACCTCGCCCATGGTGTCGTGCTCGATGCGGTACTCGGTATCGGAGGCAGGAGATGCCATAGAAATGTGTCCTTGCTCGTTTCGGTCAGGGCAGGGGATAGGCGGCGGTGCTGTCGCCGGTGAAATCGATGGCGGAGTATTCGTTGAGCTTCGAGAGCCGGTGGTAGGCCTCGATCATGCGGACGGTTCCCGACTTCGACCGCATCACGATCGACTGGGTGGTGCAGCCACCGGGGTAATACTGCACGCCCTTGAGGAGGTCGCCGTTGGTTACCCCGGTGGCGCAGAAGAAGACGTTCTCCCCGGAAACCAGGTCCTCGGTGGTCAGCACCTGGTCCAGGTCGTAGCCGGCGTCGATGGCCTTCTGGCGTTCCTCGTCGTCTTTGGGGGCGAGCTGGGCCTGGATGGCGCCGCCCATGCAGCGGATCGCGGCCGCGGCGATGATGCCCTCCGGCGTGCCGCCGATGCCGGCCAGCATGTCGGTGCCCGACAGGTACCGGCACGCCGAGATCGCCCCCGCGACGTCGCCGTCGGTGATCAGCCGGATGCGGGCCCCGGTCGCCCGGGCATCCTCGATCAGCTGGGCGTGCCGCGGTCGGTCCAGGATGCACACCGTCATGTCGCGCACCGACAGGCTCTTGACCTTGGCGACCGCCCGGATGTTCTCGGCGATCGGCGCGGTGATGTCGAGCACGTCCGCGGCGTCGGGTCCGACGGCGATCTTGTTCATGTAGTAGACCGCCGAGGGGTCGAACATCGCCCCGCGTTCGGCCACCGCCAGCACCGAGATCGCGTTGGGCATGCCCTTGCTCATCAGCGTGGTGCCGTCGATCGGGTCGACGGCGAAGTCGCACTCCGGGCCGTCGCCGTTGCCGACCTCCTCGCCGTTGTAGAGCATGGGCGCGTTGTCCTTCTCGCCCTCGCCGATGACGACCACGCCGCGCATCGACACCGAGTTGACCAGTTCGCGCATCGCGTCGACCGCGGCGCCGTCGCCGCCCTCCTTGTCGCCCCGTCCCACCCAGCGGCCGGCGGCCATGGCGCCGGCCTCGGTGACCCGCACCAGCTCCAGGGCCAGGTTTCGGTCCGGGGCCTCGCCGCGCGGGCGCGCCTGGGACTGCCCCTTGCCCCCGCGCGGGGCCGGTGCGGAACCCGGCCCGGATGAGCGGTCGCCGTCAGCTGTCATGGTCGGTGCCCTCGGCTTTCGTGGTCGTCCCCCCGGCTTCTCCGGCCGTCGCCCCTGGCTGTCGTGGGCTTGGGCCTGGCTCCTCTGGCTGGGATCCTCTGGCTGGGTCCTCTGGCTGGGATTCTCCCAGAAGCGGATCGGCCTGCCGGAACTGGGATACTCGGAGGGTGACCGAGGAGCCGCTGCCCAACGCCGGGGCCGCCGACGAGCCCGTTCCGGCGGCCAGACCGGCCAAACCTCGGCTCCTGCAGGACGGCCGCGACATGTTCTGGTCGCTCATCCCGCTGGTCATCGCCTGCATTGTGCTGGCGGGCGTGGTCGGGATGTGCTCCTTCCAGCCGGGCGGTGCCAACCGCGGGTCGGTTCCCTCCTACGACGCGGCCGCCGCCCTGCGCGCCGACGCCCAGACGCTTGGCTTCCCCATCCGGGAGCCCAAGTTGCCCGCGGGCTGGCGGCCCAACTCGGGCAGCCGCGGCGGCATCGAGAACGGGCGCACCGATCCCGCGACGGGCCAGCGGCTCAACGCCGCCACCTCGGTCGTGGGCTACATCAGTCCCACCGGGATGTACCTGAGCCTGACGCAGAGCAACGCCGACGAGGACAAACTGGTCGCCTCGATCCATGCCTCGGCCTACCCGACGGGCGCGCAGGACGTCGCCGGCGTCAAATGGGTCGTGTACCGCGGGGTCGGTCAGAGCGGTGCCGACGCCGAGCCGATCTGGACGACCAGGCTGGGCGCGCCCCCCGGCGGCCCCGGTGGTACCGCCCAGATCGCGATCACCGGCGCCGGAAGCACCGATGAGTTCCGTACGCTGGCGTCGGCGACGCAGTCCCAGCCGCCGCTGCCCGCTCGCTGACGGAAGGACTAGCGTGACCGCACCCCAGGCAGACCTTTCCGGATGGTCGGTGGCGCCGTTCACCGGCGGCGGCTACACCCACGACGTCTATCGCAAGGGCACCGGGCCCGGCGTCGTGCTGATTCCGGAGATCCCCGGGATCCATCCCGGTGTGCTCGCCCTCGGCAACCACCTGGTCGACAACGGCTTCACCGTCGCGATGCCGTCGCTGTTCGGCGAGCCCGGCAAACCCAAGACGGTCGGCTACATCGCCGCCTCGATCTCGCGGGCGTGTGTCGCAAGGGAATTCGCCGCGTTCGCCACCAACAAGGAGCGACCGGTGTCGTTGTTCCTGCGGGCCCTGGCCCGCGACCTCAACGCGTCCACCCCGGGCAAGGGCGTCGGGGTGATCGGCCAGTGCTTCACCGGCGGGTTCGCGCTGGCGGCCGCGGTCGACGACAGCGTGCTCGCCCCGGTGCTCAGCCAGCCCTCGGTGCCGTTGCCGCTGGGCGGCGCGACGCCGGGCTCAGCGAGGCCGAGCTCACCGCGGTGGCCGAGCGCTGCGCCGCCGAGGGCCTGTGCGCGATGGGCCTGCGGTTCAGCGAGGACAAGACGGCGCCGGCCGAACGGTTCGCCACGCTCAAGCAGCGGCTTGGGGACGCGTTCGAGGTGATCGAGATCGACTCCCGGCCCGGAAACCCGGGCGGGTTCGGCAGGATGGCGCACTCGGTGCTGACCGACGAGGTCCGCGAAGTCGACGGGCAGCCGGCCTACGAGGCCCGCAAGCGGGTGGTCGAGTTCCTCACCCAGCGGCTCACGTAGCCGCACGCGCTCCGATCGAGGGCCGGCCGGTCGCCGCGGTGCGCCGAGCGCCTATGCACGGATTTGTTGGATTTTTCGTCCAGACCCCCCACCGTCGGCGGGTGAGGCCCGGCCCGCGGGTCGTTAACCTGAGCTGAAGCATCGAACGGAGCACGACGCATGGCAATCGACAGCCTCGTGGTCGAGACCACCCACGGCCCGGTCCGCGGTGGCGAGGCGGGCCGCGCCCGGGTATGGAAAGGCGTCAGGTACGCCGCGCCGCCCGTCGGCGACCTCCGGTTCCGGGCGCCGCAGCCCCCCGAACGGTGGACCGAGGTTGCCGACGCCACCCGTTACGGGCCGGCCTGCCCGCAGCCGGTCTTCCCGAACATGCCGCTCGACCTGGGGGCTCCGCAGGGCGAGGACTGCCTGCGGGTGAACGTCTGGGCGCCGTCCGGCACCCGGCCCGGCGACGCGAAACCGGTGATGGTGTGGCTGCACGGGGGCGCCTACGTCCTGGGGGCGGCCAGCCAGGCGCTGTACGACGGGGGGCGGTTGGTCGGCGGCGGCGACGTCGTCGTGGTGACGGTCAACTACCGGGTGGGGGCGCTGGGCTTCGTGGACCTGTCGTCGTTCAACCCGCGACGTTTCGATTCCAACGTCGGGCTGCGCGACGTGCTGGCGGCGCTGGCGTGGGTGCGGGACAACATCGCGGCGTTCGGCGGCGATCCGGGCAGGGTCACGCTGTTCGGTGAATCCGCCGGCGCGGGGATCGTGACGACCCTGCTCGCCACCCCCGCCGCCGAGGGGCTGTTCGCCGGTGCGATCGCCCAGAGCTCGCCGGCCACCTCGGTGTACGACCGGGCCCGGGCGCGGCGGGTCGCCGACGCCATCCTCGAACGCCTCGAGGCCGGCCCGAACGACTTGCCGACGGTCCCCACCGCCGTGCTGCTGGCCGCGTCGCAGGAGGTCTTCGACGAAGTGCCCGTGCGCAATCCCGGCGTGCTGGCCTACGTGCCGATCGTCGACGGCGAGCTGCTGGACGACTACCCGGTCAAGGTGGCGCAGGAGGGCCGCTCGCTGCCCGTCCCGCTGATCATCGGCACCAACAAGCACGAGGCGGCGCTGTTCCGGCTGATGCGTTCCCGGCTGATGCCGATCACGCCGCGCGCCATCACCTCGATGTTCGACGAGATCGCCGCCGAGCAGCCCGACCTGCAACTGCCCACCGAGGAGCAGATCGGGTCGGCGTATTCGCGGGTGCGGCGCAGGGCGAGGAGTCTGAACATCGCCACCGACGTGGGGTTCCGGATGCCGTCGGTGTGGATGGCCGAGGGGCACTCCCGCGTGGCGCCGGTCTACCTGTACCGGTTCGACTACGCGACCCCCCTGCTGAAGCTGTTGCTGGTCAACGCCGCCCATGCCACCGAATTGCCTTACGTGTGGGGCAATCTCGGTGGGCCCAAGGACCCGACGCTCAAACTCGGTGGCGCCAAGACCGCCCGGGCGGTGTCGCAGCGGATTCGAACGAGGTGGGTCAACTTCGCCGCCCGCCGCGACCCCGCCGGCCCAGCCGGCGAGCCGGAGTGGAAGCCGTATCGGGTGCCCGATCGCGCCTGCCTGATCGTCGACAAACGCGACCGCGTCGTCGACGACGTCGACGCACACATCCGGGCAGCCTGGGGCAGTGAGATGGTGAGCTTCCGGTAGCGCCACCCCCCGGGGGGCGTGAACCGCTAGGCGCCCGTGTTCGCCGCCGGCGCTTGGCTTTTCATCTTGGCGAACATGTCCACGTAGTACGGCAGACACTCCGACATCGCCTGCTCGGTGGTGAACAGCGGCCGGTAGCCCAGGTCCCGGGTGGCCTTGGCGATCGAGAAGTAGTTGTCCAGGTAGAGCCGCTCGACGGCCAGCGGTTCCAGCAGGGGCGCCGGTATCCCGAACCGGAAGTGCAGTCGCTGCCAGCCCGTCATGGCCGCGCGGACCATGGGGCCGTTGACCCGCACCCGGGGCCAGCTCACCCCGCACGCCTCGACCACCGGCCGGGCGAACTCGAACATGTTGATCGGGTCGTCGTCGTTGATGAAGTAGGCCTGACCGGGCGCGGTGCCGCCCGGCACCAGGTGCTGGGCGGCCAGGATGAAACCGTGAATCAGGTTGTGCACGTAGGAGTTGTCCAAACGCGCGGACTTGCGGCCGATCAACACCTTGACGTGGCCGGCGATCACACTTTCGAAGAGCTTGCGAAACATGGTCTGATCGCCGCGCCCCCAGATGCCGCTGGGCCGGATCGCGCACGTCAGCATGCCGCCAACACCGTTCTGCTCCAGGACGAAGCGTTCGGCGACCACCTTGGTCTCGGTGTAGATGTCGTTGAATCTCGTTGTGTAGGGCAGAGTCTCGTCGCCGCCGGGGATGTTCTGGCCGCCCATCACCACGCTGTTGGACGAGGTGTAGACGAACCGCTTGACCCCGGCCGCCTGGCCCGCGCGGACGAGATTTTGCGTGCCCCCCACGTTGACGGCGAAGCTGCGCCGGCGGTACTCCTCGGTCACCGAGGCGCCGCCCATCAGGTCGATGATCGCCGCGGTGTGGATGACGGTGTCGACGCCGTCGACGGCCGCCGCGCAGACGGCCGCGTCGGTGATGTCACCCTGCAGCACCTCCAACTGCGGGTGCTCCGGGAGCAGCGACGGGGCGCGGTCGAAGGACCGGACCCGATGTCCGCGGTCGAGCAACGTGCTCACCAGGTTCGCCCCGACGAATCCGGAGCCGCCGGTGACGAGGACGTGGCCGAGTTCGGTCGTCAGCGCTGGATCACCCATCGCCGAAGCATAACTAAAACGTGTTCCAGTTCGGGAATGCCCAAGCGGACGGTGTTCGCAATCCTGCCCCGATCAGGCGTCGTCGGCCTGGCCCGCCGAGAGCACGTCCTCGATCCGCTTGCGGGCGCCGGCTAAGTGCTCCTCGCACCGCTTGGCCAGCTCTTCGCCCCTTTCCCAGAGCTTCAGCGACTCCTCGAGATCCAGCCCGCCCTGCTCCAGCAGCCGGACGACCTCCATCAACTCGTCGCGGCACGCTTCGTAGCCGAGGCGACTAATGGGCGTAACGGCATCGCCTTCCCTAGGTGTCACCCGGCCCGCCCTTCGCTGACCGCCGTCACGGCGCCGTCGGTGACCCGGACGCGCAGGCGCGTGCCCGCCGGTGCGTCGCCGACCGATCGCAGGACCGCGGCGGGCCCGGCTGCGGGATCAGCGGGAACCGTCTGGACCACCGCGTAGCCGCGGGCCAGGGTGGCCGCCGGGCCGAGCGTCGCCAGTCGCGCGCCCAGGTGACCGATCCGCTCGCCCTCCGTGGCCACCAGCCGGGTGACATCGCGGCGAACCGCCGACCGGGCCCGGTGGATCTCCTCGGCGCGCGCCGTCAGGGCGGTCAGCGGCTCGGCCAGCACCGGGCGGCTGCGCAGCTGCGTCAGGGCCCGCTGTTCGCGGCCCACCCAGTTGCGCAGCGCCTGCGCGCTGCGCCGCCGCAAGTCGCCGATCAGCCGCTGCTCGGCGGCGGTGTCGGGGACCACCTTCTTGGCCGCGTCGGTCGGCGTGGCGGCGCGAAGGTCGGCGACCAGGTCGCACAGCGGGTTGTCCGGCTCGTGGCCGACCGCGGTGACCACCGGGGTGCGGCACGCCGCGATCGCGCGGCACAGCGTCTCGTCCGAAAACGGCAGCAGGTCCTCGACGCTGCCCCCGCCGCGGGCCAGCACGATGACGTCGACCTCGGTGTGGCCGTCGAGCTCGCCGAGCGCCTCGACGATCTGCGCGACCGCGTTCGGCCCCTGGACCGCGGTGTTGCGGATCGCGAAGCGCACCGCCGGCCAGCGCGCGCCCGCCACCGTTCGCACGTCGTGTTCGGCGGCGCTCGCCCGACCGGTGATCAGGCCAATCATGTTGGGCAGGAACGGGATCGGCCGTTTGAGTCGCGGGTCGAAGAGCCCCTCGGCATCGAGCAGCCGGCGCAACCGGTCGATGCGGGCCAGCAGCTCGCCCACGCCGACGGCGCGAATCTCGCTGAGCCGCAAGGAAAAAGTGCCCCGGCCCGTGTAGAACGACGGCTTGCCGCACACCACCACCTGGGTGCCCTCGGCCAGCCGCACCGGCGCGTTGAGCACCAGGTCGCGCGAGCAGGTCACCGTCAGCGACATGTCGGCGGCCGGGTCACGCAGCACCATGAACACGGTGCCGGCGTTGGGCCGCATGGTGATCTGGGCCAACTGGCCCTCCACCCACACCGTGCCCAACTTGTCGATCCAGCCGGCGACGCGGACCGCCACCGCGCGAACCGGAAAAGGGTTCTCGGCGGAGTTGGGTTCGGAATTGGCCGCGGGGCTCACTTCGCCGTCGCGCGGGTGATCCTGTTGGCCAGCAGCGTCTGGAACGGGGCGCGGGCCTTGGTGGCCTGCTCGTAGGCCAGCAGGGCTTCCAGCTCGTCGACGCTCAGCGACTGCAGCCTGGCCCGCAGCTGGGCCAGCGTCAGGTTCGGGTAGTCGAGCTCGGCGACCACCTCGGGTTCCGGCGCCTGCGCCGCGGCCTTCCTGGCTTTCCTGGCGGGCGTCGCCGGGGCGTTCAGGGCCTCGGCCGCATCGGCGACCGAATACAGGGCGAACCGGCCCTCGGTCAGGCGGTCGCCGTCCTCGGCCAGCGCGGCCGGGATCGCCGCCGCCTCGGCGTCGGGCAGGTCCTCGTCGAACGTCGCCCATTCCGGCTGCTCGTCCTTGGGCGGGAAAATCGACTCGAGGGTGCTGTCGCCCTTGTTCACCAGCTCGGCGAGGTTCTGCTGGAACACCATCACGATGTGGGCGGCCTGACTGGCCAGCGTCATCGGATACATCAGGATGGTCTTGGGCAGCCTCAGCGTCTCTTCGACGGCGACTGTCGCCGCGCCGACCAGCAGCCGAACTCCGTACGGTGCAGTTGCCATGGCACCAAGACTGCCTCAACCCGCCGCTAACGCCAAGCTGCGCGCCGTGAGCTGGCGGCCCCGTGTCGGCGGTCAGTACCCTGGGTGGCATGCCGCCGACTATCGACATGGGGATTCCCGGTGCGTCCAGCTCGGTAGCCGGCGAC
Source organism: Mycobacterium bohemicum DSM 44277 (assembly GCF_001053185.1). GTDB lineage: Bacteria > Actinomycetota > Actinomycetes > Mycobacteriales > Mycobacteriaceae > Mycobacterium > Mycobacterium bohemicum. The sequence continues at coordinate 1,585,847 of NZ_CSTD01000001.1, forward strand.
CCCACCGGCAAGAGGGTGCTCCTGGCCGAGCCGCGGGGCTACTGCGCGGGCGTGGACCGGGCCGTCGAGACCGTGGAACGGGCCCTGGAGAAGCACGGCGCCCCCGTCTACGTGCGCCACGAGATCGTGCACAACCGCCACGTCGTCGAGACGCTGGAAAAAGCGGGCGCGGTGTTCGTCGAGGAGACCGACCAGGTGCCCGAGGGGGCCATCGTCGTGTTCTCCGCACATGGCGTGGCGCCGACGGTGTACGCGTCGGCGGCCGAACGCAACCTGCGCACCATCGACGCCACCTGCCCGCTGGTGACCAAGGTGCACAACGAGGCCAGGCGGTTCGCGCGCGCCGATTACGACATCCTGCTGATCGGTCACGAGGGCCATGAGGAGGTCGTCGGCACCGCGGGGGAGGCGCCCGAGCACGTCCAGCTGGTCGACGGGGTGGCCGCCGTGGACGACGTGACCGTCCGCGACGAGGACAAGGTGGTGTGGCTGTCGCAGACCACGCTGTCGGTCGACGAGACGATGGAGATCGTCCAGCGGCTGCGGCAACGCTTCCCCAAGCTGCAGGATCCGCCGAGCGATGACATCTGCTACGCGACCCAGAACCGGCAGGTGGCGGTGAAGGCGATGGCGCCGGAGTGCGACCTCGTGATCGTCGTCGGGTCGCGGAACTCGTCGAACTCGGTGCGGCTCGTGGAAGTGGCGCTGGGCGCCGGCGCCCGGGCCGCCCACCTGGTCGACTGGGCCGACGACATCGACCCGGGCTGGTTGGACGGGGTGACGACGGTGGGCGTCACGTCCGGCGCGTCGGTGCCCGAGGTGCTGGTGCGCGGCGTGCTGGAACGGCTCGCCGAATGCGGTTATGGCGTGGTGCAACCGGTGACGACGGCGCAGGAGACGCTGGTGTTCGCGTTGCCGCGCGAGATTCGCGTGTCCCGCTGAATCGGCGGTCTCAGTCCCAGGATTCGGCCGGCGGTCGGCCGCGCGAAGGGCCTGGCGTCCGTGACCGGCTCGGCCGCTCGGCCCTTGGCTCATCCGACGGGGACCCGTCGCGGTACCGGACCCGGGAAATTGGGTGGTGCGTCGGGTCGGCGCCGTTTGCGCCTCGGGGCCGCCGGCGCTGTGGCTCGTACGGCGCGTACCGGTCGTGCCGGGTGGAGCGCTCGGGGGTGCCGGCCGGCTGGTAGGGGTCGAAGTCGTCGAAGCGGCTGGTGCGCGGCGCCGGGCGCTCGTAGGGGTCGAGGCGGGCGCGAGGTTCCCGGCGGGACTGGGTGCGGTCGGGATCGGCCGGCGGCCTGGGGCGCCGGGAGCGCCGCGGGTCGGCCGGGTCGACGTCGCGGGGGGCGCCTTGGCGGCGGCGTGGCCGCTCGGCACCGGGTTCCTGCGCATCCTCCGATGGCCGGGTGCGCCGCGATTGGGTCCGGGTGGAGCGGGTGGCCGATCGATCGCTGCGCGTGGTTCGGCGGGCGTCCGAGGGACGCCGCGACGGCCGGGTCCGCCGAGACTTGGAGGCGGGCTCCTCCTCGTCGAGTTCGCTGGATTCGCCGCGCACGGCCGATAGCAGTTTGGCGATCGTGCCGCCAAGAAAAGAGCCGAGGAAAGACATGGCCCCGGTGCCATCGGTGTCGCCGCTTTCCTGGGCGGGGGCGGCCGCGATCGCCCGGTTCGACGTCCCGATATACCACCTGATCAGGCCGATCAGCAGCACGGCGCCGGCGGTGCCCAGCATCAGCGGGAAGCGCTCGATCAGCGGGTAGCCGCAGTTGATCAGGACGTCTTTGAGGTGGCCCACCTTGCGGCCGTGGAACAGCCAGTAGCCGCCGGGGACCGCGCAGAAGAGGATGAGGGGCGGCTGGATGACCGCGGTGAACACGCCGTCCTGACGCACGGCCAGCACCGCCGCCACACAGCCCGCGACATACAAACCGGCGAAGACGTGCGTGAGCTCCTTATGGCCGGACCCGGAGTCGATGGCGAACCCGATTGCGGTGGCGCCGACCGCAATGAGCAGGGCCGCCCACCACGGCACACCTGGAATGTTTGGGTGGATCGAGCGGTGGGATGCCTCCACCGTCGACCTTGCCCGCTGCTCTGGCACATTTAGACCGTACCGGCAATCGGCCCAAAGGCCCGTATTAAAGCAGGCCGCGTGCCACATTCGTCACAGTGGCACCACGGCCGGACCACCACCCGATGCTGGAATGCAATGGCGCGGGCGATATCGGTCGTCATGGCGGATCCGACCATCCCGTCGTCGCGCCCTAGACTTGGCTCCCTGTGAGCTTGAGCCTGGGAATCGTGGGGCTGCCCAACGTCGGCAAGTCGACCCTTTTCAACGCGCTGACGCGCAACAACGTGGTCGCCGCCAACTACCCGTTCGCCACCATCGAACCGAACGAGGGTGTCGTGTCGCTGCCCGATCCGCGACTGGACAAGCTGGCCGAGCTCTTCGGTTCTGAGCGCGTCGTCCCGGCGCCGGTCACCTTCGTCGACATCGCCGGCCTGGTCCAGGGCGCCTCGGAGGGGGCCGGGCTCGGGAACAAGTTCCTGGCCCACATCCGCGAATGCGACGCCATCTGCCAGGTGGTGCGGGTGTTCTCCGACGACGACGTGACTCACGTCGCCGGGCGGGTGGACCCCAAGTCCGACATCGAGGTGGTCGAGACCGAGTTGATCCTGGCCGACATGCAAACCCTGGAGCGGGCGCTGCCGAGGCTGGAGAAGGAGGCCCGCACTTCCAAGGAGCGCAGGCCCGTCTACGAGGCGGCGTTGAGCGCGCAGCAGGTGCTCGACAGCGGCACGACGTTGTTCGCCGCGGGGGCCGACGTCTCGCTGCTGCGGGAGCTGAACCTGCTGACCACCAAGCCGTTCCTCTATGTGTTCAACGCCGACGAGGCGGTGTTGACCGACGCGGCGCGGGTGACCGAGTTGCGCCAACTCGTGGCGCCCGCCGATGCCGTCTTCCTCGACGCGGCCATCGAAGCCGAACTCAGCGAACTCGACGACGAGTCGGCCGCCGAGCTGCTGGAGTCGATCGGGCAGACCGAGCGCGGCCTGGATGCTTTGGCGCGCACAGGTTTTCACACTCTGAAGCTGCAGACCTTCCTGACGGCGGGCCCAAAAGAGGCGCGCGCCTGGGTGATTCACCAGGGCGACACCGCGCCGAAGGCCGCCGGGGTGATCCACAGCGACTTCGAGAAGGGCTTCATCAAGGCCGAGATCGTGTCGTTCGACGACCTGATCGCGGCCGGATCGATGGCAGCGGCCAAGGCGGCCGGCAAGGTCCGCATGGAGGGCAAGGACTACGTCATGGCCGACGGGGACGTGGTCGAGTTCCGGTTCAACGTGTAGGCGGTGCGCTTCTCGACGCCCGTAGGCTTGCGCGCGAGGGAGGGTGATCGCCACATGGGAACTCTGAGTTACGCCGCGACGGTGTCTCTCGACGGCTGCGTTGCCGACGCCGGCGGCGACTTCCAGTGGTCGGCCCCGGGCGGGGCGGTGTTCGCTTTTCATGTCGACCGCATGGCGGAGGTGTCGACTGAGGTGCTGGGTCGAAAAACCTATGCGCTGATGCGGTATTGGGACACCTATCCGGACGACGACGACCATCCCGCCGACGAGCGGGAATTCGCTCGGCGCTGGCAGCGCATCGACAAAGTGGTGGTGTCTTCGACACTGACGCACGAAGAGCTCGGGTCGGGCCGGGTTCGGCTCGTGCCCGAGTTGAGCCTGATCGAGTTGCAGCGGATCGTGGCCTCCGCGACCGGCGTGGTCGAGATCTTCGGGCCCACAGTCGCGGCCGCGGCGATCCAGGCGGGCGTGGTCGAGGACTTCCGGTTCTTCGTGGTTCCGAAGATGGTGGGTGGTGGCCTGCGCGCCCTACCCGACGGCGTGCGCCTCGACCTGGCGCTCGTCGAGCACAGAACCTTCGACGACGGCACCGCGTATTTGCACTACGTGCATCGTTGACAACGGACCGTCGATCACGACGACATCCTTCATTTGATTGATCGACGCAGGCTCTGGGGCCGTGACCCCAGTGCGGTCGATTTCCAGCTCATGGGGGCGGTCGCGATGGTCGACGGTGGTCGGCTCTGGACCAGGGACACGCGGTGGAAGGGTGCGGCGGACGGCGTGGGCGTCGCGATGTTCGATGCGTGAGTTCGTCCGCTCGAGCCCGAATCACTGCTTGCTTCTCGCCCGCTGAAGGCAAATCCTTGGGGGATGGCGACTGCACGGCGAACGCGATCGCGGGTTCGGCGCTTTACCGTCCTGATGGTGGCCCTTTCGGCCTTCGGGCTCGCCGCACCCGGGGCACAGGCGGCGCCCGCTCCCGGGTCGCACTGGTGCCCGGGCGACGCATGGAATCCGGGCTGGGGCAACGTCTATGACTGGGACTGGAGCCAGTGCCACGACTGGCAGGGCGCGGCCGGCCAGAGCGGTCCGGCGGCCTGGGGGCCCGCAGCCGCCGCCGCCGTCGTGGGCGCCGGGGGCGCGGCTGATGTGGAACCCGACCGCCGGCGTGTGGGGATTTTGGAACAACGGAATCTGGACGCCCGCCTGACCGATAGGCGGCTTGGCGGTCAGCGGCAGCAGTTCGGGTCCAGCACCGTGCACAGCGCCGTGAGAGCGTCCCGACGAGCGCGGTGGTAGACGTTCATCCCGCGCCGCTCGGACTCGACGATTCCCGCCCGGCGCAACTGAGTCAGGTGATGGCTCACGGTCGACTCGCTCAGTCCGACCGCCGCCGCCAGGTCGCAGCTGCACACCTCGCCGTCCTGTGAACCGAAGAGCAGCGAAACGAGCTTGACCCGAACCGGATCCGCGAGTGCCTTCAAGCGCAGGGCGATGTCCAGGGCCGCACGGTCGTCGACGGGTCCGGCCGCCATGGGGGAACACGAGACCGGCGACGACATGTCCACGACGGGCAGTGTCTTCGGCATGCCGACTATCCTGCCACAGTTCCTTGACATATATCGAAGAGGCGAGCAGTATCGGCTGCAGATAGTTTGACATAAGTCACAGAGGTAGGAGCCCTCATGTCCCGCGCTCAACTCGCGCTCAACGTCGACGACCTCGACGAGGCGATCACCTTTTACTCCAAGTTGTTCAACACCGCGCCGGCCAAGGTCAAGCCGGGCTATGCGAACTTCGCCGTGACACAACCGCCGCTGAAGCTGGTCCTGATCGAAAACCCCGGTCGCGGAGGAACTCTCAATCATCTGGGCGTCGAAGTGGAGTCCAGCGAGGCCGTCCACGCCGAGATCGCCCGCCTCGCCGGGGAAGGCATGGTCGCCCGGGAAGAGATGGGCGGCACGTGTTGCTTCGCCACTCAGGACAAGGTGTGGGTGACCGGGCCGGCGGGGGAGCAGTGGGAGGTCTACACGGTGCTCGCCGACTCGGATTCCTTCGGCCCGGCACCGGCGGACGACAAGAATGCCGACGGCCGCGTGTGCTGCGGAAGCACCGACGCGGCGGACGCACGCACGTGACCCAGACGGCGCACCAGCCCGACCATCCCGTCGTCGAGCGCCTTTCGACGCTGGACCGCTTCCTGCCGGTGTGGATCGGCATCGCGATGGCCCTCGGTCTGCTTCTCGGCCGATTCGTGCCGGGTTTGGACACCGGCATCAACCGTGTTCGGATCGATGGGATTTCGGTCCCGATCGCGCTGGGTCTGCTCGTCATGATGTATCCGGTCCTGGCCAAGGTTCGTTACGACCGCCTGGACACGGTGACGGGTGATCGCAGGCTGCTCGTCAGCTCGCTGCTGTTGAACTGGGTGCTGGGTCCGGCGCTGATGTTCGCTCTCGCGTGGCTGTTGCTGCCCGACCTGCCCGCCTACCGAACCGGATTGATCATCGTGGGGCTGGCGCGCTGCATAGCCATGGTGATCATCTGGAACGACCTGGCCTGCGGTGACCGCGAGGCCGCGGCGGTGCTCGTCGCACTGAACTCCGTCTTCCAGGTGCTCATGTTCGCCGTGCTGGGCTGGTTCTACCTGTCGGTGTTGCCCGGCTGGCTTGGCCTGCCGCAGAACGTCATTCACACCTCGCCGTGGCAGATCGCCAAGTCCGTGCTGGTCTTCCTGGGCATCCCGCTGGTCGCCGGCTACCTGTCTCGCCGACTGGGTGAGCGCGCGAAGGGACGGCAGTGGTACGAAACCAGCTTCCTGCCGAGGGTGGGCCCGTGGGCCCTGTACGGGCTGCTGTTCACCATCGTCATCCTGTTCGCCCTGCAGGGCGATCAAATCATCAGCCGCCCTTGGGATGTCGCCCGCATAGCGCTGCCGCTGCTGGCGTACTTCACCATCATGTGGGGCGGCGGCTACGCCCTGGGCGCAGCGCTGGGCCTGGGCTACCGGCGCACCACCACGTTGGCCTTCACCGCCGCCGGCAACAATTTCGAACTCGCCATCGCCGTGGCGATCGCGACCTACGGGGCCACCTCGGGCCAGGCGCTGGCGGGTGTCGTGGGCCCGCTCATCGAAGTGCCCGCGCTGGTCGCGTTGGTATACGTTTCGCTGGCCCTGCGAGGTCGATTCCAATTCGACCGGAGCGCCCGATGACCGAACCCGTAGCCCGTCCCAGCGTGCTGTTCCTGTGCACCCACAACGCCGGCCGGTCGCAGATGGCAATGGGCTTCTTCAAGCACCTCGCCGGCGGGCGGGCGGGCGTCTACTCGGCCGGATCGGCGCCTGCGGACGACGTCAACCCCGCGGCCGTCGCGGCGATGGCGGAGGTCGGCATCGACATTGCCCGCGAGCGTCCCAAGGCATGGACCGACGACCTCGTCGGCGCCGCCGACGTCGTCGTCACCATGGGATGCGGCGACGCCTGCCCCTATCTCCCCGGGAAGCGGTACGAGAACTGGGAGCTCCCCGACCCCGCCGGCCTCGGCGTGGACGGGGTCCGTCCGATCCGTGACGAGATCGAGGGACGGGTGCGCAGCCTGCTCAGCCAACTGGGCGTCGAGCCGCGGCCTTCCCGCTGAGAAGTTCGGGCGCCGCGCGCGACCGAAGAACTGGACAGCAAACCGGTCTCAATAGGAACGCAGCGGCGTAACAATTCGCCGGTATGCGACGAACGCCATTGCCGGATAAGCGAATGAGGTGCGCCACAAATTTTGCCAGGCAAACAGCGCTATTGCTAGCGTGCCTGCCCATGGTTGTATTAGCTGCATTGATGGCGCTCGTCAATCAGGTTTCGGGCACGCCATATATTCCGGGCGGCGATTCTCCCGCCGGCACCGATTGCTCCGGACTCGCCTCGTGGATCGCCAACGCGGCGGCCGACCGGCCCGTCTTCGGTGACAGGTTCAACACCGGCAACGAGGAAGCCGCCCTCCTGGCGCGCGGCTTCCAGTACGGAACCGCCCCCAACGCCTTGGTGATCGGCTGGAACGGCGGGCACACCGCGGTGACCCTGCCGGACGGCACGCCCGTGTCCAGCGGCGAACACGGTGGAGTGCACGTCGGCGGGCCGGGCGCCTACCAGGCCGGCTTCACGCACCACATGTTCTTGCCGCTGAGCCACCTCTAGCCGACAACAAGCACCCCAGCCGCCCCCGCCGCCCGACGCCCCACCCCCGGCGGTTCTCGTCGACGCTCCGGCTCCCGCGCCGCCTCCGCCGGCAAATCCAAATCCCTAGCGGAATTCGGAAAAGAATACTCGGACGCTAAAACGAGAAATAATGGCGAGACATTTCGATGTGCCATGGTCGGCTACTGTGACGCATGTCACCCAGACGGCACCGACGTATGTCCGACCGACGTAAGTCAAATAAGGTCGCCGCCGGGGATCAATTAATGCAGCAAACCGCAGTTAGCCGGGGTCGTGCGGAATGGGGTAGGGTGCGGCGCTATCCTGGCGCTGATCGCACAGACCGGGCGCAAGTCGGCGTCGGGCACTACCGGGGAGCGGCCATGATCTTCATCGTCGTCAAGTTCGAGACCAAACCCGACTGGGCCGATCGCTGGCCGGAGCTCGTCGCCGGATTCACTGCGGCCACTCGCGCCGAAGAGGGCAACCTGTGGTTCGAGTGGTCGCGCAGCCTGGACAACCCGGCCGAGTACGTCCTGGTGGAGGCCTTCCGCGACGCCGAGGCCGGCGGCGAGCACGTCAACAGCGATCACTTCCAGCGCGCGATGCGCGAGCTCCCCCAGGCGCTGACGTCGACGCCGAAGATCATCAGCCAGACGATCGACGCGTCGGGATGGTCGGAGATGGGCGAGATGCCGGTCGGCTAGCCGAACACAACCTCGATTTCTTCGCCCAGCCGGTAACCCGGCGCGAGCGGCAGCCGGTCGCCGCTCCAGAATGACCCGGGGTCGAACCAGTTCGAGTATTTCTCCGTGGTGATCAACCCCATCTCCTCGTAGGTGATCGCCACCGTCTCGGCGCAGTACGCGGCTTCGAGGCCACCGCGCTGGCGCGCCTTGCGTCGCTGCGTCGACTCCTTGATCCTCTTGTCCAGCACCGGAATCCCGCGTGTCCAGTCGTAAGCGGTGGGAAGCCGGCCGCGCAGCCAGCGCCCAGTGAGGCGCGCGGTGGGCGGAAAAGGGGTGCCGTCCAACCGCGCGATCACCCGCAGCAGCGCGTCCTCCTGCTTGCGGCCGGCGTAGGGCGTCAGCTGCCGCAACCAGCACCCCTGGTGGTAGCGCTCCATCCACTGCCGCACCGCGTCCCGTGCGTCGTTGAGCTGTACGCCGCGGTGGTTGGTGCCGGTCCAGACATCGACCAACTTGTCGCCCAATTCGGCGTGCCAGATCAGCGGCGGCAGGTCGTCGATGGCGACCGTCATCCCGACGTGGTTGACCGGGCTGTTCGTCAGGGCCTGGATGGCGCGGTCGGGCCCGGATGCGCCGCGGAACAGCCACAGGTCACCGGTCCGGGTCTCCTCCAGCGCTTGGTCCAGGGTCAACATTGTCGGATAAGCCCTTTTCTCCCATGTTCTTTGGAACGATTATGAGGGCGAGAGCACTTCGCGTGCGACGCCACGCGCGGTGGCCGCCGCGGGGTACCCGGCGTAGCCGGCCGAATGGTAGATCACCTCGTCGACTTCCTCTTGGGTCAGCCCGTTGCGCAGCGCGATCGGAAAGTGGTACCGCAATTCCTCGGTCGCGCGCAGCGCGATGAGGGCTCCCAGGGTCACCAGGCTGCGGGAGCGGCGATCCAGCCCGGGACGGGTCCACAGTGCGCCGAAGACGTGATCGATGGTCAGGTCGCCGAGTTCGCCGGCCACACCGCCGTCGCGCAGACTGGTGACACCATCGGGGATCAATCCCGGCATCATCTCCCTGAACACTTCCAGCCCCTGTGCGCGGGAGTCGGTCATCGTTCCTGCCTTTCAGTGCGGTTCGCGGGAAATCTGATAGTCGATGTAGCCGTCCCAGTCATCAACGCGGCGCCGCAATTCGTCCACGACGCCGGGATGCGTCGGCACAAAGAATCGATTGCGCAGGATCGCTTCGGCGACCAGAGGCGCCGGGTCCAACAGCTGGAATCGATCACCGGGTGTCCGCAGGCGCGAGCCGCCGCCGAATGTCGGCACGGCGGCGGCGATGTTGGTCAGCACCGGACCGGGACACAGCAGGGTGACTCCGATGTTCTTGGGCCGCAGGTAGATTGCCAGCCCCTCGGAGATCTGGACGATGGCGGCCTTGCTGGCGGCGTACGGCAGGCGGTCGTAGGAATACGTGAAAAGGCCCGCGAAGGACGCCGTGTTGACCAGATGCCCGCTGCCCCGCTCGAGCAGCAGCGGCAGGAAGGCGGCGTTGCTGCGCACCACCGACATCAGGTTGATGTCCAGGATGCGCTGCCACTCGGCGACCGGAATGTCGTCGGGCAGGCCGTTGGTCAGCACCCCGACGTTGTTGACCACGACGTCCACGCGGCCGAATCGCTGCAGCGCAGCATCGCGAATGCCTTCGAACGCATCCGGATTCGACACGTCGGCGCGCCACGGGAGCACGCTCGCCCCGCCGCCCCCGCCCAATTCCCCGGCCAGGTCTTTCAGGCCGGCGCCGTCGATGTCGACGGCCACCAGGTGGGCGCCGCGACCGGACAGCACGCGGGCGATGGCCCGGCCTATGCCGCTGGCCGCTCCGGTGATGACGGCGACCTTGTCGCGAAGAGTGTCCATGAGGCCTGGTGTGGGGTTGAAAAGGGCACACAAGTTAACCACACCCCGCACGCCGGGCCCTTGCGGCGAATAGCCTGTCGTCATGCGCAGCATCTGGAAGTGGATCGGGCTGGCCGGGGTCGCCGGCGTCGTCGCGGGCGGCGCGCTGGTCGCTCGCGATCAACGAAAACGACGCGCCTACACCGCCGACGAGGTGCGGGCCCGCCTGCATCAACGGCTCGCGGAATCCGGCGGGGAGGGTTTTCAGTCCCGGTCGGGGTCCGCGTCGGTGTCGACGGAGAACACCCGATAGTTTCCCGAAAAGCCTTTAAGCTCAACGTCGTGTCCGTCGTCGCAGCGGATGTCGTCACACCCGCGCACCGCGTCGCGCACGGGTTCGCTCACCAATATCTGGCCGCCGGCCGCCTGCGCGGCGACTCGGGCCGCCATGGCGACGTTACGCCCGAACAGGTCGTCACCGCGCCGCACCGAACGGCCCATGTGGATGCCGATCCGCACGCGAATCTGGTTGTGCCGCAACCTCTTGGCGTCCTTACGCAGCGCGTGTTGCAGGTCGATGGCGCAGCGCACGGCCGCCTCCGCCCGGGAGAACGCGACCATGTATCCATCGCCCTGGCTCTTCACCACGTGCCCCTCGTGCCGTCCGACAAGCCTCTGCACGAGCTTGTCGTGCGACCCGATCAGCTTGACCCAGGCCCGGTCGCCGATCCGCTCGTTGAGTGCGGTCGACTCCTCGATGTCGGAGAACAGGATCACCACCCGGCCGTCCGGAGTCACGCGCGCCAGGTCGGGCCGCTCGACCTCGGCCCAGTCCGCGAGGTCCTCGATGGAGCTGCGCACGACGGCGCCGAACCCCTCCTTGCGCATCAGGTTGGCGGTGTTCCATACCGTCTTGACGGCCTCGCGGCCACCGGACAGCAGCCAGTTGCGGGCATCGGTCCGTTGCCGCAGCTCGTCGATCTCCTGCCGGCTGCGCACGAGCAGCCTTGCCAGTACGGCGATCACACCGGCTTCGACAAGGACGAGCCCCGCCCCGACGTAGACCGCGATATGCAGCGCAGAATCCACGTTCACCATCCTTCCAAGGAGGCGATTCCGCGCGGTTGTCGGCCCTGGGCGCAGTGTCTAGTGTTGTTACCGGCCGCCGCGGGTAGATCTTCAGGGCGCACATTGGTGACTTCGGGAGGTGCGGTTTTGGCCGACGGCGGCGATCGCTCCGCGGACCTGCTGGTCATCTTCGGGATCACCGGCGACCTGGCCCGCAAGATGACGTTTCGGGCCCTGTACCGGCTCGAGCGCCGCGACATGCTGGACTGCCCGATCATCGGTGTGGCAAGTGACGACATCTCCGTCGATGCGCTGCTCGAGCGGGCGCGCGAGGCCGTCAAAGCATCCGGCGAGGATTTCGACGACGCGGTGTTCGAGCGGTTCGCCGGCCGCTGGTCCTACCTGCACGGTGACGTCACGGACGAGAAGCTCTACGGCGAGTTGGCCAAGCTGATCAGTTCGGGCGCCCGGCCGCTGTACTACCTCGAGATGCCGCCGGCGTTGTTCGCTCCCATCGTCGAGAACCTCGCCAAGGCCGAGTTGCTCGAGTCCGCGCGCGTCGCGGTGGAAAAGCCGTTCGGCCACGACCTGGCCTCCGCGCGCGACCTCAACGCCCGGCTGCGTGCGGTGCTCGACGAGGACCAGATCCTGCGCGTGGACCACTTCCTGGGCAAGCAGCCGGTCGAGGAGCTGCAGTATCTGCGCTTCGCCAACAACGGGCTGGCCAAGCTGTGGGACCGGGACAGCATCTCCGAAATCCACATCACCATGGCCGAGGACTTCGGGATCGAGGACCGCGGCAAGTTCTACGACGCGGTCGGCGCGCTGCGCGACGTCGTGCAGAACCATCTGCTGCAGGTGCTGGCGCTGGTCGCAATGGAGCCCCCGGTCGGGCCCAGCGCCGACGACCTGAACGACAAGAAGGCCGAGGTGTTCCGCGCGATGCCGGCGCTGGACCCCGAGCGCTGCATTCGGGGTCAGTATCGCGGCTTCACGGATGTCGCCGGCGTGGCGAAGGATTCGCAGACCGAGACCTATGTCGCGATGCGGACCGAGATCGACAACTGGCGCTGGGCCGGGGTGCCGATCTTCATCCGCGCCGGCAAGGCCCTGCCGGAGAGGGTCACCGAGGTGCGGATGTTTTTGCACCACGTTCCCGGCTTCTCGTTCCTGCCCAACCGCCGGCCGCCGGAACCCAACCAGATCGTGCTGCGCATCGACCCGGACCCCGGCCTGCGCCTGCAGTTGTCCGCCCAGGTCGGCGATTCCTGGCGCGACGTCCACCTCGACTCGTCGTTCGCCGTGGATCTTGGTGAGCCGGTGCGGCCTTACGAGCGGCTGCTGTACGCCGGTCTGACCGGCGACCGCGAGTTGTTCGCCCGGGAAGACGCGATCGAGGAGACGTGGCGGATCGTGCAGCCGGTGCTGAACAAACCGGGGCGGATACACCATTACGACCCGGGCTCATGGGGACCCGAGGCCGCGCAGTCGCTGCTACACGGTCACCGCAGTTGGCAGCAACCATGGCTGCCTCAGTAACTCGGAAATAAGGAGAACAGGACAACATGCAGCTAGGGATGATCGGCCTGGGCCGGATGGGTGCCAACATCGTCCGCCGCCTGACCAAGGATGGACACGACTGCGTCGTGTACGACCACGACCCCGAGGCGGTCAAGGCCATGGCGGGGGAGGAGAGGACAACGGGTGTCTCCTCGCTGCACGAGCTCGCCGAAAAGCTCGACTCGCCTCGGGTCGTCTGGGTGATGGTCCCGGCCGGGAGCATCACCACGGGCGTGATCGAGGAGCTGGCCACGACGCTGGAGTCCGGCGACATCGTCATCGACGGCGGCAACTCCTACTACCGCGACGACATCCGGCACGCGAAAACATTATCCGACAATGGGATTCATCTGCTGGACTGCGGCACCAGCGGCGGCGTGTGGGGCCGCGAGCGCGGGTACTGTCTGATGATCGGCGGGCACGAGGAGGCTTTCGCCCACGCCGAGCCGATCTTCGCCTCCGTCGCGCCCGGGGTGGATGCGGCGCCGCGCACCCCGGGCCGCGACGGGGAGATCGCCCAACCGGAAAAGGGATACCTGCATTGCGGGCCGTCCGGTGCGGGGCACTTCGTGAAGATGGTGCACAACGGCATCGAGTACGGGATGATGGCCTCGCTCGCCGAGGGCCTGAACATCCTGCGCGGCGCCGACATCGGCAAGCAGGCGCAGGCGGGCGACGCCGAGACCGCGCCGCTGTCGAACCCCGAGTACTACCAGTACACCTTCGACATCCCGGACATCGCCGAGGTATGGCGCCGCGGCAGCGTCATCGGATCCTGGCTGCTGGACCTGACCGCCATCGCGCTGCACGATTCCCCCGATTTGCAGGAGTTCTCGGGTCGGGTCTCCGACTCGGGCGAGGGCCGGTGGACCGCCATCGCGGCGATCGACGAGGGCGTCCCCTCGCCGGTTCTGACGACCGCTCTGCAGTCCCGGTTCGCCTCGCGGCAGCTCGACGACTTCGCCAACAAGGCGCTGTCGGCGATGCGCAAGCAATTCGGCGGGCACGCGGAGAAACCCGCGAACTAGCTTTCGCGCTCTTGCTCGCCGAGTGTGCATTTCACGACGCCCCGACGGCGTGTCGCGTCGTCAGACGCACACTCGAAGCGGATGAGGCGCGCTCTGGCCAGGCTAAGTGCGCTTGACGAAGGCGACCACGACGTCGGTGAAGGCGTCGTTGTCGTCGCCCGCCGCGGTGTGCCCGGCGTTGGACAGCTCGACGAATTCGGCGTTGGGGACGGTTTCCAGGAAATGCTGAACGCCCTCGGGGCTGACCACGTCGGACAGCTTCCCGCGGATCAGCATGACCGGGATCTTCAGGTTCTGGGCCGCGTGCTCGAACTTCTCGGTGCGCAGTTCGGGGTCGTCGCCCGGCTTGGTCATAAACGCCGGATCCCAATGCCAGTACCAGCGCCCGTCGCGCAGGCGCAGGTTCTTCTTCAGCCCCTCCGGGTTGCGCCGCTTGGCCCGGTACGGCAGGTAGGCGGCGACGGCGTCGGCGGCCTGCTCCAGCGTGTCGAACCCGTCGAGGTTGCCCATCATGAAGTCACGGATGCGGGCGCTGCCGCCCTTTTCGAAGCGCGGCACCACGTCGACGAGCACAAGTTGGGTCACCCGCTCGGGGCCGGCCTGGTGAGCGGCGAGGATGCCGGTCAGGCCGCCCATGCTCGCCCCGACGATCATCACCGGCCGGCCGATGGCGTCCAGGATGCGCATGACGTCGGCGGTCAGGGTGTCGACGTCGTAGTCGGCGTCGGGTGCGCGATCGCTGTCGCCGTGCCCACGGCTGTCCAGGGCCACCACGTGGAAGCCCGCGTCGGCCAGGATCTGGCCGGTGTTCTTCCAGGAGAACCGGTTCTGTCCGCCGCCGTGCAGCATCAGGACGCTGGGATGCCCGTCGAGATCGGCGCCGCGGTTCCATTCGTCGGCCACCAGGGTGATCCCGTCGTGGCCGGCGAACTCGACCGTCCGGGGACTGCTGCTCACGGCGCTCACCCGTCTGACGTTACATAGGTTGCTTATGCAGTTTCACCCGGGTTGGCGCGGTGACTTTCCGGCGCGAGCGCGGTCTATCGGTTTGAGACCGCGAACGACGACGCAAGGAGACGCCATGCCCTCGATCACGCCCACGCTCTGGTTCGACAACAACCTGGAGGACGCGGCGCGGTTCTACACCTCCGTCTTCCCGAACTCGCACATCGAGGGCTTCAACGGGACCACCGAAGCGGGCCCCGGCGAGCCGGGCGCCGTCCTGTCGGGCAGCTTCATCCTGGACGGCACCCGGTTCATCGGCATCAACGGCGGCCCGATGTTCAGGTTCAGCGAGGCGGTGTCGTTCACGGTGCACTGCAAGGACCAGGACGAGGTCGACCACTACTGGGATCGGCTGACCGACGGCGGCGAGGAATCGCAGTGCGGCTGGCTCAAGGACCGCTTCGGCCTGAGCTGGCAGATCGTCCCGGACCGGCTCTACGAGCTGATCGGCGACCCCGACCGCGCCCGCGCCGCGGCCGCCACCCAGGCGATGTACGGCATGCGCAAGATCGTGATCGCCGACCTGGAAAGCGCGGCGGCGAGCGTGACCGCTCACTGATTGTTCGCCAAACGGCCTGTGGCCGTGAGAGTTTAGGACAGTGCAAGTCGCCCGTCCATCGCCCGTCGATGTGCCTGGGGGCCGCCGGGGTAGGTTATTCCCTGCGGATGCCCGGAGCATGGAGGGAACATGGCGGACGATGCTGGATGGCCCATCACGGTCGAGCGGCGCGCACCGGAATCCGGCCGGGTAGTTCGCCATGGGTGAGCCCGGCTGGATCGACGTGCCGGGGCCGCCCTGCGACCTGAAGGCGCTCACCTGGGGTCCGAGCGACGGCCCGATCGCGCTGTGCCTGCACGGCTTTCCCGACACCCCCTACGGCTTCCGCAAGATCGCGCCCCGGCTGGTCGAGTCGGGGTGGCGGGTCGTCGCGCCCTTCATGCGCGGCTACGCGCCGTCGTCGATCCCGGCCGACGGCAGCTACCACATCGGCGCGCTGATGGACGACGCCCTGCGGGTGCGCTCGGCCGCCGGCGGCACCGACCGCGACGTCGTCATCGGCCACGACTGGGGCGCGATCGCGGCCACCGGACTGGCCGCCATGCCGGACAGCCCGTTCGCCAAGGCGGCCATCCTGTCCGTGCCGCCGTCCGCGGCGCTCCGGCAGCCCGACGGCGCGCGCGACCGGGCCCGGTTGGCCGGCCACCTCCCGCGTCAGCTGCTGCGCAGCTGGTACATCATCTATTTCCAGTCCCCGGTATTGCCGGAACGGTCGGCGTCCTGGGTGGTGCCGCTGCTATGGCGGCGGTGGTCGCCGGGCTATCACGCCGACAAGGATCTGCGTCACGTCGACGCGGCGATCGGCGCGCCGGAGAGCTGGCGGGCGGCGCTGGGACCGTACCGGGCGACCATCCGCAACACCCGGCCGCCGGAGCGGTACGCCGAGTTGAATCGGCTGTGGACCGAGAAGCCCGTGCTGTCGTGCCTGTACCTGCACGGCCGCGACGACGGTTGCATGTCACCGGTTTTCACCCGCTGGGTGGAAAAGGTGCTGCCGCCCGGCAGCCAGACCGAGATCGTCGACCGGGCCGGGCATTTCCTGCAGCTCGAGCAGCCGGGCAAGGTCGCCGACCTGATCCTCGGCTTCATCGGCTCGGCCGACTGAACGCCGGTGGGCTGATGGCCGCCGGGCAGCGGATGACGGCCGTCGACGCGCAGTTCTACTGGATGTCGGCGAAAGTCCCCAGCGACCAATTCCTGCTCTACGCGTTCGAGGGTGAACCCTCCCGCTACGAGCGGGCCGTCGAGGACGTCTGCCGGCGGGCGCGCGCCTGCCCTGAGTTCACAATGCGGCTCAGCGACGACGGTGGCCCGAAGTACCCCGTGTGGGTGCCGGCCACCGTCGGCCCCGAGCGGGTGGTCCGCCACGACGCCGCGGACTGGGGCGAATGCCTGTCCACGGTCGCCGGCCTGCCCCGCGACCAACTGGACGTCCGTCGCACGCCGTGGCGGCTGCACGTATTCGGCCCGGTGCTCGGCGTTCCCGGTGTCGACGGGCCCGGCACCGTCGCCGTGCTGCAGGTCCCGCACGCGCTGTCGCCGGCGATGGGCCTGACGCACGGCGTGCACGGCATCGGCGACACGATTGCGATCAGCGTGCACGCGGCGGAGTCGGCCGTTCCCGACATCGACGCGTATATGGAGCTACTCGACGGGTTGCTGTGAACTAGTGCGCGTCGCCGGTTCTCGCCGCCTGCTCGCGCGTGAGGCCGGCGGCGACGATCATCTCCTCGTGCAGTTCGAACCACACCGTGTGGTAGGAGTCCACGAGTGGCTTGGTCAGCCACGCGGTGTCGCCGGCCTTGATCTTGTCCAGTGCGGCAGACAGCTTCGTCGAGTAGGCGCTCAGCCGCGGTACCTGCTCAGCCGCCGCCCCAATAATCGGAATGACCCGCGCGTGGACGTCGTCGAGGCGGGCCAACACCGCGGCGTCGTATGCGGCGTCGTCGTGGTCGTTGGGGGTGCCGTCTGGTCCGCCCTTGAGCTGCCAGTCGGTCAGCAGGGACTTGAGGTCGCCGTTCACGGCGCGAAAGTCGTTGTGGGCGGCGGTCATCGCCGCGGAGTCGATGCCCTTGCGCTCCTCGGCGAGCAGCGCGTTGAGCCGGGCGCGGCCGCTGGGGCTGATCCGCAGCCCCGCGCCGTCGATCAGCAAGCCCGCGGCGGCCAAGTCCCCGACGACGGCGCTGAGGTCGGCGGCGTCCTCGTCCAGGGTCGCGGCCAGGCCCTCCAGGCTTGTCCGGCCCTTGAGCCGAACCGCCTGCAGCACTGTCAGTTCGGTCACCTGCCGAATCCGCGGGCCAGCCGCAACGCGGTCAGCATGGTGATGAGCGGGGCGGGCGACACCACGTCGGCGAGGCCGCTTTCCAGGGCCGCGCGCACGGCGGCGTCGGTGGTGTCGTCCAGCCGTGGGTGGTCGCCGGTGGTGTGGGCGCGCAAAGGACTGACGCGCCGTGCGATCTCGCCCAACTCCCGCAGTTCGGGCGTGTCGTCCTCCGACCACACCGACAGCGGCAGAATGCCTTCGCGCACTTCGCCTTCGGTGCCGTCGACGGTGATCTGCCTGCCGGCGAGCGCCGCCGCAACCCCGTGGCCGCAGCCCACCACCGCGACCCGGCCGAGTTCGCGGCTGACCACCGCCGCGTGGCTGGCGGCGCCCCCGACCTCGGTCACGATGCCCTGTGCGGCGAGCATTCCGAGCACGTCCTCCGGCCGGGTGTGATCGCGGACCAAGATCACATGTTCGCCGCGGTCCGCGGCGTCCAGCGCCTCGTCCACGTCGGTGTAGGCCCGGCCGCTGACCACTCCCGGGCAGGCGGGCTGTCCTTTCGCCAAAAGCTTTGCGGATAACCGGGTTTCGGGTTGCAGGGATGGTAGCAGCAGGGCTTCGACATGACCAGGGGTCACGCGGGCCAGCGTCTCGGCCTCGTCGATGAGGCCCTCGTGGCGCAGTTGCAGCACCAGCCGCACCGCCGCCTGGGCCGACCGTTCGGCCGCCCGGGTCTGGAGCAGCCACAGCGTGCCGTCCTCGACGGTGAACTCGATCTCCTGGACGTCGGACGCGAGTCCTTCCAAGCGGCCCGCGGCGTCCAGCAATTCCTCGTAGACGCGCGGTTGCTCTGCGCGCAGCGCGGCGATCGGTTCGACGTCGAGGGATCCCGACACCACGTCGTCGCCCTGGCCGCCGGGCAGCCATTCACCGAACGGCTCGCGCGCGCCGGTGATCGGATTGCGCGAAAACAGCGCGCCGGAACCTGAGTTGGGCCCGAGGTTGCCGAAGACCATCGCCTGCACGACGACGGCCGTGCCGCCCTGGTCGTCGAGGCCGTAGTGATTGCGGTAGGCCACCGCGCGCGGGGAGTTCCAGGAGTCGAACACGGCCTTGATGCCCGCCCGCAATTGCGCGTAGGGGTCGTCGGGAACCGGTTCGCCCACGATGCGCCGGTAGATGCGGTCGAACCGACGACGGGTGTCCGCCGCGAACGCCGCGGCGCCCGCCCCGCCGAGTGCGCGTTCGACTCCGTCGTCGATGCCCAGGTCCAGGATCGTGTCCATCATGCCCGGCATGGAGTGGGTGGCCCCCGACCGAACGCTGACCAGCAGCGGGCGCGGACCGCGCCCGAAGGTCCGCTCGGTCTCCCGTTCCAGCCAACCCATGCCGTCGAGGACGTCGTCCCAGATCGCGTCCATCGTCGCCTCGGGTTCAGCCAGGTACCGGACACCCACCTCGGTCGTGATGCAGAACGCCGGCGGTACCGGCAAACCCTGCCGGAGCATCGCTTCGACGCCGTGGCCCTTGTTCCCCAGGATCTCCCGGGGGTGGTCTGCGTGGCCGTCCAGCAGGACCACGGTGTTGCGCAGGGTGCCTTCGGGGGAGAACAGGCCCCGTGCGATCTGAGCCGTGGTGCACCCCCTCCCTCTCCAGCCGGTCGGTCCGGCAAACATCAGAACGCCCGCTATGTTCCCACACGAATCGCCGGCCCCATCCGCGCGGCGCTCCTGTCGTCCGGTCTACCGCATGATCTAGGTTTGCAGCTATGACTCCGTATGACGTCGGATTGCTGATTCTGCGGCTGGTGCTGGGCCTGACACTGGCCGCCCACGGTTTGAACAAGTTCTTCGGCGGTGGCCGCATCCCCGGTACCGCCCGGTGGTTCGAGAGCATCGGAATGAAGCCCGGGAAGTTTCACGCCACCGTGGCCGCCACCACCGAGACCGCCGCCGGTTTGGGCCTGGCGGCCGGCCTGCTCACGCCCATCCCGGCGGCGGGTTTCGTCTCGTTGATGCTGGTCGCGGCGTGGACAGTGCACCGCGCCAACGGCTTCTTCATCGTCAAGGAGGGCTGGGAGTACAACCTGGTCCTGGCGCTCAGCGCCGTCGTCGTCGCCACCCTCGGCGCGGGCCGGCTCAGCCTGGACTGGCTGATTTTCGGCAAGAACTGGTTCGACGGCTGGCAGGGCCTGGCGATCTCGCTCGGCCTCGGCCTGGCCGGCGCCATCGGCCAGCTGGTGATCTTTTACCGGCCGCCGGTCAAACAAGCCCGATAGCTAAGGGTCGTCCTCGTCCGCCGCCGGTCGTTCGTAGTGGTGGAAGCCGTTCGTTCTCGGTTGTCCGTAGTCCAGGTGGGGCGGCGGTATCCATTCGGTGTCGCCATCGGGGTTTCTGCGGGTGGCCCAGCCTTTGTCGAGCAATCGGTGGTGGGTTCCGCAAGCCAGGGTGAGCTCGTTGATGTCGGTGCGACGGGTGCTGGCCCAGTCTCGGACGTGATGCACTTCGCAGTGGTAGCCGGCCACGTCGCACCCGGGTGCCGAGCAGCCGCGGTCCTTCGCGTACAGCACGATTCGCTGCCCGGGCGAGGCGAGGCGTTTCGTGTGGTAGAGCGCCAGCGCCCTGCCCTTGTCGAAGATGGCGAGGTAGTGGTGCGCGTGGCGGGCCAGGCGGATGACATCGCTCATCGGCAGCAGGGTGCCGCCGGCGGTGAGCCCCTTCCCGGCCGCGGATTCCAGGTCCGTCAGCGTCGTGGTGACGACGATGGAGACCGGTAACCCGTTGTGCCGTCCCAGTTCTCCGCTGGCCAGCATCGCCCTCAGCGCGGCGTTCAGGGCGTCGTGGTTGCGTTGGGCGGGGCTGCGGGTGTCGCGTCGGACCGCTTCCTCGCCCGGTGTGCCGTCGACCGTCGGGGTTTCGTCGGCGGGGTTGCACATGCCGGGGGCGGCCAGCTTGGCCAGCGCGGCCTCCAGGGTGATACGGGCCTCGGGGCTCAGCCACCCGCGCAGGGGCGACATCCCGTCGATGTCCTGCTTGCCCAGCGTCAGTCCCCGGCGGCGGGCGCGTTCTTCGTCGCTGAAGTTGCCGTCGGGGTTGAGATAACAGGCCAGCCGGTCGGCGGCTTTGCGCAGCGTCTCGGGCCGTTGTTCGCAGGCCCAACGCGCCAGATCGGCCTCCGCGGCGTCCCGCGTGGGCGCGTCGACCCAGCAGGGCAGCGCATCGAAGAACCCGCGGATGACCGCCACGTGGGCGGCGCCGATGCGCCCGGCGGTCATCGCCGCGCGGGCGCCCAGGTCGCGGGCCTCGTTGAGGCGGCGGGTGGCCTCGCTGCGCGAGATGCGCAGCCGGTCGGCCAAAACATGGGTGAGCTTCCCGCCGATCTCGGCCGGCGTGGCTTGGCGGTCGATTTGGTTGATCAGTTGGTGACCGGCAACCGGGAGTCGGCGCGTTTCGCGCTCCAGCCGCTCGAGGTAGGTCATTCGGTCCCGGGTGGTCAAGTGTCGTAGGAGTGCCCGATGACGCGCGAGATGACCTCGTGCAGCGCGGCGAAATCCGCCGCGACCTCATCATCGGTACTTGCCTGCATGTCCGAATGGTATGGCGGCGCACCGGCAAGAATCCGCCGCGCCGAAACCAGTGCAAACTATTGGGGCAGAAGTGATTTGATCACCCCACCCGGGCGGCCTCGGCTTCCCGCACTTCCTTCGCCGCCCGCTCGCCGGACCGGATCGCACCGTCGATCCAGCCGCACATGACGGTGGAGCTCTCGGTCCCGGCCCAGTGGATGCGGCCGCAGGGCTCGCGCAGGGTGTAGCCGAACTCGGTGAGCACCCCGGTCGGCGTGTGGCCGATCATCCCGCCCCCGGAGTAGCGCTCCACCGTCCAGTTCTGCTCGTGGAACTCGCGGTGCGCGTTGGCCTTGTCGCCGAACCGATCGACGAGCTCACCGATCACGATCGCCTTGCGTTCGGCGGGGTCGAGGCTGCCGAGCCGACGCGCGGCCGGTCCTTCGGTGATAACGCACATGATCCCCGGGTCCGCGGTGTTGGTGCAGGCGTCGATGGTCAGGCTCGCGGGGGATCCCGGCGCCGCCGACTGACCGGAGAATCCGGCCGCGCGCCAGAACGGCTCGTCGTAGACGATCGAGATCTTCATGACAGCGCCGCTGGGCATGCGCTGGTTCAGAAACGCCCGGTCGACCGGCAGCATCGGCTCGTAGAGGATCGATGACGCGATCGCCATCGGGATCGCGACGATGACCCGTCGCGCCCGGACGGTCATGTCGTCGGCGCGGACGGTCACGCCGGCGCCGTCGTGGTCGATCTGCCGGACCGGCTGCGAAAGATGCAGTGCGTCACCGAGTTCGGCGGCGATCGGGCCGTAGATGGCGCCCATCCCGCCGACCGGGCGGGCGTCCTGTGCACCGCCCTCCCCCGAGATGACGAAGGTGGGTCCACCGGCCGAACCCATCTGGGTCAGCACCCAGAGCATCGAGACCTCGGACGCCGCAGACGTGTACGCGCCCGCAATCGCCATTTCCAGCATCTCGCGGGCGGCCCGCGACATCGTGTTCTTGTCCAGCCACTCGGCCAGGCTGATCCTGTCCCATTCCGCGGCTTGCTTTGCCTCCCAAGGGGCTTCCCGCGGAATTGATTTGCACATGTTCTCGATCGACAGCAGGCCGACGCCCAGGTTGGCCACCGCCCACGGGCTCATGCTCCAGGGGATGGTGCCCCCGTAGCGGTGTTTCTTGCCGTCGACGATCATCATGGCGTCGCCGTCGTTGTGCTGCTTGTACTCCGGCACCCCGAACTCGCGCATCAGGGCATGGACGCGATCCTGGCCCGGGCCGATCCACGCGCCGCCACGATCGACCCATGATCCGTCGGGACGGTACTCGGTGAACGTGCGGCCGCCGACCCGGTCACGCGCCTCGAGCACGGCGACCGAATGTCCCGCCCGTTTGAGGCGCAGGGCGGCCGTCAGACCCGCGAACCCGGCACCGACCACACAAAAATCGACGTCCGTCACGACCAACTCCTCATCGGGCCGCCCCAGCAGGAAAAATACACCGATCACGACGGCGGCAACAGCGCGTTCACCCGGATCTCCCGGAAGTCGATGCGCCCTATTGATCGAGTGTTTCCCAGAATCCGGAAAGAGCCGCCGCGCCGCGGGCCGGGTCCTGCAGCATCCACCAATGCCCCAGTCCCTCAAGCACTTCCGTGCGGGCTCCGGCCCGATCAGCCGCCCGGCGCCGCAGCTCGTCGGAGCCGACGTAGTGGTCGTCGGTGGCGAGTAGGGATAGCCCCGGCCGCGCGGCGGCGTTGGGCAGGTCGCGGCCGGCCTCGGCCACAGCGGGCTGGCGCGCCGAGCGGTACAACGCCAGGATCGCGCGGCCCATCTCCGGACCCTGCGCCGCGGCGATCTCGGTGGCGATGTCCATCGGTACGCCCAATGCGGCCATCTGCTGCGCGCGGTCCTCGACCGTCCCGCCCAGCATGGTGTCCACCAGCTTTTCGCCCTCGACGGGGGTTTGCCAGACCTGCGCGAGGTCATGCCAGACGTAGTCGGGGTCGAAGACGCCGACGATGTCGCTGGCCCAGCTGCGCACCAGCTCCGGTCGGTGCATCACCACGTTCACCACGTGGCCGCCGCCCCAGTCGTGCCCGACCAGGTCAACCGGTCCGCCGATGGCCTCGAGCTGTGTCTCCAGCCAGTCGCGATAGGCGAGATAGGTGGCTGGAAAGCTGTCCTCGAGCGGGGCGCCGAACCCCGGTGGCGACAGCAGCACCACATCGTCGCGCCCCAGTGCGCCGATCAGTGGGCCCCAGATGGCGTCGGTCTCCGGGTTGCCGTGTACGAAGACGATCGTCATGCCCCACATCCTGCGGGAGCCGGCGATAAATCGCGAGGGTCCCGTCCAGGTAATCATTGATCATGCTGGTGCACACCGTTCGGACCCGGCGCAGCGCCGAGGACTTCCCGCGCCGCGAACACTTGGCGGCCAAGATCGCAGACGTCGCCGCCGACCCGGTCGCCGTCGAGGCGGACGTCGCGCAGATGCTGGCCAACCGGATCATCGACAACGCGGCCGTGAGCGCCGCCGCCGTGCTGCGCCGGTCGGTCACGGCCGCGCGGGCGCAAGCCATGGCGCGCCCCGCGGCGCGCGGGGCGAAGGTGTTCGGGGTCGACGGCGACTTCCCGACGGAATGGGCGGCCTGGGCCAACGGTGTCGCGGCGCGCGAACTCGATTTCAACGACACGTTCTTGGCCGCCGAATACGCCCATCCCGCCGACAACATCCCCCCGCTCGTCGCGATCGCCCAGCAGATGGACGTCGCCGGGAGCGATCTGCTTCGCGGCCTGGCGACCGCCTACGAAATCCACATCGACCTGGCCCGCGGAATCTGCCTGCACGAGAACAAGATCGACCACGTGGCACATCTGGGCCCCGCGGTGGCCGCCGGCATCGGCACGATGCTGCGGTTGGACACCGACACCATCTACCAGGCCGTGGGCCAAGCGCTTCACCTGACGACCAGCACCCGTCAGTCCCGCAAGGGTCACATCTCCAGCTGGAAGGCGTTCGCGCCGGCGCACGCCGGAAAGGTCGCCATCGAAGCGGTCGACCGGGCGATGCGCGGCGAGGGGGCGCCGGCGCCGATCTGGGAGGGCGAAGACGGGGTCATCGCCTGGCTGCTGGGCGGTCCGGAGCGCGAATACCGCGTGCCGCTGCCCGCTCCCGGCGAGCCCAAGCGGGCGGTCCTGGACAGCTACCCCAAAGAGCATTCGGCGGAATACCAGTGCCAGGCGCCGATCGACCTGGCCCGGCGGCTGTCCGCGCGCATCGGTGACCTCGATCAGGTGGCGACGATCGTCCTGCACACCAGCCACCACACCCACGTCGTGATCGGCACCGGATCCGGGGACCCGCAAAAGTTCGACCCCGACGCGTCCCGGGAAACGCTGGACCACTCGCTGCCCTACGTGTTCGCCGTCGCGCTGCAGGACGCAACCTTCCACCACGAACGGTCCTACGCCCCCGAGCGGGCCCGCCGGTCCGACACCGTCGCGTTGTGGCGCAAGATCTCGACCGTCGAGGACCCCGAATGGACCCGCCGCTATCACTCCACCGATCCGGCCGACAAGGCGTTCGGGGCGCGCGCCGAGGTCACGCTGAAGGGCGGCGCGGTGATCACCGACGAGCTGGCGATCCCCGACGCCCATCCGCTGGGGGCCCGGCCGTTCCGGCGTCCGCAGTACGAGCAGAAGTTCGCCGAACTCGCCGACGGAATAGTGGAACCGCTCGAGCAGCAGCGATTTCTGTCCGCCGTCGAATCATTGGCCGACCTCGAGGGCGGCGCCGTGAGCGCGCTGAACTTGGTCGTGGATCCGCGGGTGCTGGCGACGGCGCCCCGGATCCCGCCGGGGATCTTCCGCGACTGATTCGAGCCTAGGAAGGGCCGCCGTATTGCCACACCAAAAGGTGGGCGCCGGTCATGTCCGCTCCGGCGGCGCCCGCCCCGGCGATGACGGCGATGGTTGACGCGGCGGCAATGCCCCCACCCGTGATCCACTGAAGTCTGCTCATGACGGGATCTCCTCGGCGGTTGACCAGGCAATCCACGGTATCCGGAGATAAATGCTGTGGGAAGGTCTGCCCACGCGGCTAGAACGCGTTCTAATCTTTGGAACCATGGGATTCCTGAAGCCTGACCTGCCGCAGATCGAGATGGAGGAATGGAACAAGGGCACCCGCAGCGAGAAGATACGTCCGATGGCCAGGCACTGGGCCGAGGTCGGCTTCGGCACGCCGGTCGTCTTGCACCTCTTCTACGTTGTCAAGATCCTGCTCTACATCCTCGGCGCCTGGCTGTTCGCGTCGGCCACCAGCGGACTCGGCGGGTTCACCCACGTCGCGTCGTGGTGGTCGGAACCGATCGTGTTCGAAAAGGTCGTGCTCTACACGATGCTGTTCGAGGTGATCGGGCTCGGCTGCGGCTTCGGGCCGCTGAACAACCGGTTCTTCCCGCCGATGGGCTCGATGCTTTATTGGTTGCGCTTCGGCACCATCCGGCTACCACCATGGCCGGACCGGGTCCCGTGGACCAAGGGCACCAAACGCACGCCGGTGGACGTCGCGCTGTATGCGCTCCTGCTGCTGGTGACGCTGCGGGTGCTGTTCTGCGACGGGAGCGGCCCGGTACCGGAACTCGGCACCACCGTCGGGCTGCTGCCGACGTGGCAAATCGTACTGATCCTGCTGATCCTCGCCGTGCTCGGCCTGCGTGACAAGGTGATCTTCCTGGCCGCCCGCGGCGAGGTCTACGCGACCATGGCGGTGACGTTCCTCTTCGGCGCGGACATGATCGTGGCGTCCAAGGTGGTTTTCATGGTCATCTGGATGGGCGCGGCGACCTCGAAGCTCAACAAGCACTTCCCGTTCGTGATCTCGACGATGATGTCCAACAACCCGCTGATGCGGCCAAAGTGGCTGAAAAGGCGTTTCTTCGAACGGTTCCCGGATGATCTGCGTCCCGGCTGGATGTCGCGGTGGCTGGCCCATGTGAGCACCGCCATCGAGATGCTGGTTCCGCTGCCGCTGTTCTTCTGCCATGGCGGCTGGCCGACGACGGTGGCCGCGATCGTCATGGTGTGCTTCCACCTGGGGATCCTCGTCTCGATCCCGATGGGCGTGCCGCTGGAATGGAACGTCTTCATGATCTTCGGTGTGTTGTCGTTGTTCGTCGCGCACGCGCGGCTGGGGCTGAGCGACCTGCGGCATCCGGTGGCCGTGGCCATACTGTTCGTCGTGATCGCGGGAATCGTCCTCGCGGGCAACATGTTTCCGCGCAAGATCTCGTTCCTGCCGGGCATGCGGTACTACGCGGGTAACTGGGACACCACGCTGTGGTGCATCAAGCCGTCGGCCAGCGAGAAGATCACCCGGGGGATCGTGGCGATCGCCAGCATGCCGCAGGCCCAGCTGGAGCGGTTCTACGGCAGTCCGGAGGCGGCGCAGATCCCCATCTACATGGGATATGCGTTCCGCGGCTTCAACACTCACGGCCGCGCGCTGTTCACGCTGGCGCACCGCGCGATGGCCGGGCACAACGAGGACGACTACGTCATCACCGACGGGGAGCGGATCTGCAGCACCGCGATCGGCTGGAATTTCGGCGACGGCCATATGCACAACGAGCAGTTGATCGCCGCCCTGCAGCAACGCTGCCACTTCCAGCCCGGCGAGGTGCGGGTCGTGTTGCTCGACGCGCAGCCGATCCACAAGCAGACCCAGGCCTACCGGCTGGTGGACGCCGCGACCGGTGAATTCGAGCGCGGCATCGTGCGGGTCGCCGACATGGTGACCCGCCAGCCCTGGGCCGACGACGTCCCGGTGGAAGTGCTTGGTTAGTTCCGCCGGGAACAGGCCGTCGTCCCGGCGAGTCAGCCGGCCAGCGCCTCGGCGATGGGGGTGTCGCCGTTGTTGAAGTCGATGGTTCTGCCGATCGTCGAGTCGTCCGCGAGGACCGCGGCCACGACGTGCGCGACGTCCGCGCGCGAGACCTCCCCCGTTCCCGCCCCGAGGGCGATCCGGCCCGTCGGCGCGTCCAGGGTGAGCCGACCCGGCCCCAGGACGGTCCAGTCCAGGCCGCTGGCCCGCAAATGGGCATCCGCCGCCGCCTTGGCCTCCGCGTAGTGGAAGAACGAATTCTCCCGCGCAACGCCATGATCCGTGCCGGCGCCGAAGTACGACACCATCACGAATCGCCGCACCTCCGCCAGTGCGGCGGCGTCGATCACCCGGATGGCGGCGTCTCGGTCGACGGCGTAGGTCCGCGCCGGGTCGCCCCCGCCGGCCCCGGCGGAAAAGACGACTGCGTCGTGGCCGGCCAGAATTTGCTCCAGCGCACCGGTACCCAGTCGCTCGATGTCGGCGACCACCGGGTGCGCGCCGGTGGCCGCGACGTCGTGGGCGTGGTCGGGGTTGCGGAAGACCGAACTGACGTGGTCGCCGCGCACGCTGAGGATCCGGGCCAGCTGCAGCGCGACCTTGCCGTGGCCGCCGATGACGACGATGCGTGCCATAGCCCGACGTTAGCGTCCGCGCCGGCCGCCCGACTGGCCGGGCGCTCGACGGTCCACTGTGTTGATGGTGGCGACCCGCTTCGCCCGGCTACGCCGCGCTCGCGATCTCCACTAGCTCGATGGTGGCGACCCGCGTCGCCCGGCTACGCCGCGCTCGCGATCGCCACTGTTGATGGTGGCGACCCGCGTCGCCCGGCTACGCCGCACTCGCGATCGCCACTAGAGCTTGACGCGGCCCATGATGATGTCGATGATCGGCTTGCCCGGCGGGTAGGCGTTGGTCAGCGAGGCCATCGTGTGCCCGTAGTCCACGAGCAGGGTGATCCCGTTGACGCCGAAAGCTGCGGCGCTGTTGAGGAATGCCATCACGTCGCCCATTTGCTCCGGGGTGTGCACCTTGGAACCGGTTTCGTCGCGGTAGTCCTGGGCGAAGGTGAGCCACAGGTCGGCGTTGGACTGCGCCAGGGGGGTGTCGGTGGGACCCGGGCAGATCGCGTTGATGCGGACGCCCTTCTTGAGCAGGGGATAGCCCTGCGTCGCGACGTAGGCGTTGATCGCCTTCTTGGAAAAGCCGTAGTGGATGATGCCTTCGGGCTCGCGTGCCTTGGCCCAGGCGTCGGCCGCCGCGAAGTCCGGCGTGGCGAGGAATTCGTTCAGCAGGTCGAGGTCGTTCTCCCATCCCATGCCGGCGACCGAGGAGATGAAGCAGATCGCCGAGCCGGACGGAAGCTGATTGTTCTCCAGGAGCCGGTCGATGAGGTGACGGTGGCCGATGAAGTTGATCTTCATCAGGTCGGGCCCGTCGGCGATCCCGGCGGCCGAGAACACGGCATGAACCGGGCCGCCCACCTGCTCGAGCGCGGAGTCGATCGACGCGGGATCGCGCAGATCGACCTGGATGGCCTGGGCGACGTCGTAGCTCACCGGCGCATAGTCCAGCACGATGACTTCGGCGCCGAGCTCCCCGGCAGACTTGGCCGCCGCCGCGCCCATGCCGGTCGCGCCGCCAACAACCAGTGCCCGCTTGCCGTCGTAGCGCAGCCGGTCGACGATGGTCATGGAAATCCCCTTCTCAATAACTGCTAACCCGGTTCTAGTTGCCCAACTGTATGGGTAACAGTTTTTTCGTTCAATACCTACCCGCCCCGGACCGCGACACCCCGCAAAACGGTGTCGCGGACGTGGACGAGTCCGGCGCGTTTGCCGACTTCGCCGAGGATGTTCTCCGGTATCCACTGCAGTCCGATGACGCACCGCGCCAGCATCGTGGTGGACGGGGCGCCGATGTGGATCTCGCCCGAGCGGATCCCTTCCCCGATAAGTGTTTTCATCTGCCGAAGCCTGGTGGCGTACAACCAGCCCGGGTTGGGGGTGTCGGGCGGCGACTGGCGCATCCAGGCCAGCTGGATCCTGAACTCGTCGGAAAACCGGTCGAGTGCGTTGACGTTGACCCAGCTCAGCGCGTCCAGCTTCTCGATGGGGGTTGCGTCCGAGCGCAGGACGCTGACCCAGCCGGCCTCCACCTTTCGCCCGAACGATTCCATGATCGAGGCCAGCAGTGCGTCCTTCGACCCGATCACCCGGTAGACGGTTCCGGTGCCGAGGCCGGCCGCGGATGCGATGTCCCGGATCGTGGTGACCTCATACCCCCGGCGGCCGAATTCCGACCTGGCCACGGCGCGCACGTGCGCGGCTTTGTCGGTGGGGTCGGCGCAGCCGTCGTCCGACCACGTCTCGATGACGCGGTCGGCGGCCGCGAAGGCGGGGGACCGGTCCAGCGCCGAGTCGCTGGGCGCCCGAGTGGCCAAGCCCTGCAAGATGATTCGGCAAAGCAGTCCTGCGACCTGATCGGCGGCGGATCGGTGGCGCATGACGTCGAGCCCCACCTGCAGCATGGTCTGGCAGATGCGGTCGGCCAACGTGGGCAGGTCGATGTCGGCTTTGATGTAGCCGCTCCACCGGCCCGCGCGCAGCGTCTGCAGCATGGCCTCCTGGATGGCGACGGGCCGCTGCTGCGTGAGCTTCACCAACTCGGGGTCGGTGCTCGGTCCCTCGTAAAACGACATCTGGAGTGCCGCGCGATGGCGCACCGCGCAGCCGGCGATCGCCGATCCGAGCTCGATGACCTGATCCGGTATCGGCCTTTGGTCGGGCACGTCCAGTCTGGTCAGCGCGTCGCGCCCGATTCGGTCCAGCTCGTCCTGGTAGCGGTGGATCAGTTCGATCAGGATCGCTTCTTTGGATTCGAAATGGTGGTACAGGCTGCCCGGGAGAATGCCTGCGGCATCGGCGATTTCCTGCAGCGACGTGCGCAGGCCGGAGGTGGCGATCAACGAAGCCGCGGTCTGGAGTATCTCGTCGCGGCGAGTTCCGGATTCGTCGGTGGCCGACGAACGGCCCTTCGCCGCAGACAGAGATTTGGCCATGGCCTAGCGGTCCGCGAAGGGTGAGGACTGCGGGATCGCGACTGACTGCACTGGCCCTCCAGCCGAACCAAATCTTTGTTAAAGGCTACCAGATTACGCGGCAGTCGAATTCATCGTAGGCGGCCGCCCACCTCGATCAGGTAGCGGTCGGGTCCACCGAGGAACGCGCTCCAGCCCAGCAGGCGCTTGAGGTAGAGGTGGCTGTCGTGCTCCCAGGTGTAGCCGATGCCGCCGAAGATCTGGATCGCGGTGTCGCCCACGCCGGCCAACCGGCCGGCGAAAGCCTTGGCCCGCAGCGCCGCCAGGTGTCGCTCCTCGTCGTCGGCGTTGTCGGCGGCCCACAGGGCGTGGATCACGCCGCTGCGGGCCAGTTCCACCGTCTCGAACATGTCGACGCAGAGGTGCTGTACGGCCTGGAAGGAGCCGATGGCCTGCCCGAATTGCTTTCTCACCTTGGCGTATTCGATGGCCAGCTGCATGACGGCTCGGGCCGCGCCGACCGCGTCGGCGGCCGTGGCGATGAGCACGTCATCGACCACCGCCCCGAATGCGCCGGGCGAAAGACTGCCCAGCCAGTGCGCGGCGG
Source organism: Mycobacterium bohemicum DSM 44277 (assembly GCF_001053185.1). Classification (GTDB taxonomy): domain Bacteria; phylum Actinomycetota; class Actinomycetes; order Mycobacteriales; family Mycobacteriaceae; genus Mycobacterium; species Mycobacterium bohemicum. The sequence goes on from NZ_CSTD01000001.1 coordinate 1,616,558, forward strand.
CGTCGTCGAACTCGACCCGAAACCGCCTGCGGGTCTGGTCGACTCCGCGCTCCCAGGTCATCGAGACGCCGGCGAAGTGCGCCGGCACCGCAAAGAGCCCGATCGATCCCCGGAATTCGGCGAACACCAATAAGACGTCGGCCGCGGCGGCGTCGGGCATCACGGCCGAACCGCGCAGCCCGATGTCCGTGCCGCGTTCGACGGCCGCGACACCTGCGCCGATCTCCAGGGGACCGACCGCGGCGATGGTGCTGCCGTCGGCGATACCTGTCAAGATCGTGGGCGCCGCCGCGCCGGCCCGGAGCAACGCGCGCGGCGCGGCGACCGCGGCGGACAGCCACGGCCCGGGGTGCAGTGCGGCGCCCAGTTCTTCGGCGACGATCCCGGCTTCGAGCATGGTCATCCCGGCGCCGCCGCATTCGGTCGGCACCAACAGGCCGGTGGTCCCCAGGTCCGCCAGGCCGCGCCACACGGTCGTGGTGGTCCCCGTCTCGTCGTCGAGCAACGCACGCACATGCGTTGCTATGGACGCCTTCTCGGCCAGAAAACGGCGTGCGGTGTCGCGCAGTGCAAGCTGGTCGTCATCCAGTTCGAGGTTCATCGGCGCGGCAGTCCCAGTACGCGCTGCGCCGTGATGTTCTTGGTGATCTGCGTCGTGCCGCCCGCAATGGTCAGGGACCGCGACGTCAGGCGGTATTCGGCCCAGCGGTCCTTGGGTCCGCTGGCGCCGAGGGTGTCGAAGGCCAGCGCGGCCATGTCCTGCCCGATCTCGCCCCACACCGTCTTGGCGAGGCTGGCCGACCCCGGGTCGCCGCCGCCGTGCAGCGTGGCCGAGATCGATCGCTGGCAGAGCACCTCGAGATACTTGATGCGGACCGCGATCTCGCCGAGGCGCCGCAGCGTGACCGGGTCGTCGAGGACCCCGGCCTCCGCGAAGTCCGCCACGATTTCCTCCAGTCGCATCTGGAGCTCGGCGTAGAGCCGGGCCGCGCCGGCGCGCTCGTGGCTGAGCGTGGTGGTGGCCACCCCCCAGCCGCCGTTGAGCGGGCCCAACAGGGCCGAGGCCGGCACCCGCGCGTCGTGGAAGAACACTTCGGCGAAATCCGCGTCGCCGTTGAGCGTGACGAGCGGGCGGACCTCGATGCCGGGCAGCGTCATGTCCACGATCAGGCACGAGATTCCTTTGTGCTTCGGCGCTTCGGGATCGGTGCGCACGTACAGCTGACACCAGTCGGCGCGGTGCCCCAGCGAGGTCCAGATCTTCTGGCCGTTGACGACGAAGTCGTCGCCATCGCGGACCGCGCGGGTGCGCAGCGCCGCCAGGTCCGACCCCGCCTCGGGCTCGGACATGCCCTGGCACCAGATGTCGTCGGCGCGCATCATGCGGGGAAGCAGTGTCGTCTTCTGGGATTCGGACCCGTATTGCATGATCGCGGGCGCGATGTTGTTCATGCCGATGACGTTGAGCGGCAGGGGCGCTCGCGCGCGGGTGATCTCCTCGCTGTAGACGAGCTGCTCCAGAACGCCCGCACCGCGGCCGCCGTACTCGCGGGGCCACGAGACGGCCGCCCACCCGGCGTCGGCGATCGTGCGGTTCCACGCGCGCAGCAGCTCGAACGTCTCGTCGTCCCGGCCCGGGGATCGTCGGGCGGCGATGAGCTCGTCTGTGAGATTGCCCGACAGCCAATCACGCAACTCGGTGCGGAACTGCTCGACTTCCGTCGGGTAGGAGAAATCCACGGTCCTCGACTTCGCGTGATTGGCTGCGATCAAGCCGGACTTTACGGTGGAGCAGATTTTTGGTCAACAGCGTGGCTGGCGTTTCACCCGTTGCGCGGGGGCGTCGGGAAAGCGACGTCGGCGTTGTCGGGCATGGCGCTGATGCCGCGCCGCTCGCAGACTTCGAGCACCTCGTCGACGATCGATGTGGGCACCAGGAATTGCTCCGTGGCCGAGATCTGATCGAGGTGCGCCTCGATGTCCTCGGCCGCGGGGCAGCTGTCGGCGTCGGCCAGCCAACCCTGGCCGAGGCCGACGAACACCCGCGCGTAGCGCCCGGCCGCGGCCGAGAAGTTGCGGTGGGTGAACGTGCAGGCGGTGCTGGCGAGGAAGGTCACCAGGGGAACCACGAGTTCGGGCCGGATCGCGCGCATGAAGCCGGATTCGGCGAGGAACTTCGCATCGCCGACGGTCTCGGTGACCATTCGCGAGAATCCGGTCGGCATAACCGAGTTGGCGAGTATGCCGTGGGCCTCGCCTTCGATGGCGATCACGTTGGTCAACCCGATGAGGCCGGCTTTGGCCGCGGCGTAGTGGGCCTCCATGGGTTGGCCGAAGATCCCGGCGGAGGACGAGATGAACACGAACCGCCCACCGCCGTTGTCCTTCATCACCCGGTAGGCGGCCTGGGACAGATGAAAGCCCCCATCGAGGTGCACGCGCAGCATCCGCGTCCACTCGTCATGCGAGAGGTCTTCGAACGCAACGGTGCCGAAGATGCCCGCGTTGCTGATCACCGCGTCCAGCCGGCCGAACGCGCCCACGGCCGCGTCGATGATCGCCTGCCCGCCCGCGGGACTGTCGACCGAGTCGTGGGAGGCGATCGCCGTCCCGCCCGCCTTCTCGATCTCGGTGACCACCCGGTCGGCTACCGCGGCATCGGCGCCGTCCCCGCGCATCGACCCGCCGATGTCGTTGACCACCACCGAAGCGCCACGGCGCGCCAGGTCCAGCGCGTAAAGGCGGCCGAGGCCGCGGCCGGCACCGGTGACCACCGCCACCCGGCCGGTGAAATCAATCACGTTGTGCTCCCGCCCAAGTACGGCCGACACCCGATCGCATTGACCGCAACAAAGTCGGACTCTACGGTGGAACAGATATTTGGTCAACGACGTCCGGGATCGAGGTCCAGCCTTGGGGAACGACGCCCGTGCGGACCGTCCGGAAGGCCTGAGCATGTTCGCCTCCGCACTGGCCGGCAGCCCGGTCGCCGTTGCAGAGCTGCGACCGGGTGAGCCGCCGTGGACCGATGGCCAGACGATCTACCTCGACACCGCCGCACCGGTCCGCGCCAAGCTCGAAGCGGTTGCCGTGCACGCATCGATGATCGCGACGGGCAGCCTGGACCCGGCCGTGATGCGGTCCCTGGCCCGCCGCCCCCGGCTGGCCCGCCGCTATCTGGCGATCGAGGCTCACCGCGCGCTCGTCGCCCAGGGCGAGCTTCTCCCCGCCGTCCTGGCCTCGCTGGCCGACCGCGACATCGCGCGTCGCAGCGACTCGCCCGCGGCCTCGCTGGGTATCGCCAGGGGGCGGGCGGCGATCGACGACCCGCCGCCGGGATTCGGGATGATCCGCCCGGGAAAAGTCGTGGCCGCGAGACGGGCTGCCAAGCAAAAGGATTCGGCGAACTCTCGCCACTCCCCAAGGGGCCGGGCAACCCGGCGGCCGGCGGAACTCGACGACGGTGAGATCGATGACTCCGAGGGCCCGGATATGTTCACCAGCCCCGTCGGCGGGGCAGGTTTCATCGGCAAGTGGTTGAAGAAGCTGCTCTCGTCGGCGCGCAAGACCGGCAGCGGCGGCGGGCCGCCCGGGGCGGACACCACGACGCACCGGACGACGTCGGGAACCAGCGGGCCGAACTCCGTGTCCTCGCTCGCGTCGATGTCGAGCGAGGACACCGACGATCCGCAGGCCCACGCGGTCGCGGGCGCCGTGACGTATCCCGAATGGGATTTCGCGCGTCGCGCCTACCGGCCCGAGTGGTGCACCGTGCGGGAAGTGGAGCCGGCGGTCAAGGCGTCCGCGACCCAGGCCATCGACCCCGCCATCGGAGTGCGCCGCCCGCTGTCGCGGCTGGGCATGGGCCTGCACCGTCGGCGCCGGCAGGCGCAGGGCGACGACATCGACATCGACGCCGCCGTCGAAGCCCGCGTCGAGGTGCGTGCCGGCGCGGTCCCCGGCGAGGCGGTGTACCTCGACAGCCTGCGCCGCCGTCGGGACCTGTCGGTGCTGCTGCTCCTCGATGTGTCCGGGTCGGCGGCCGAGGCCGCGACCTCCGCGCGGACCGTACACCAACAACAGCGAGCGGCGGTTGCCGGCCTCGCCGTCGCGTTACACGACCTGGGCGACCGGGTTGCGTTGTACGCCTACTACTCTCAGGGCCGGCGCGCGGTGAGCTTGATGCCCGTCAAACGGTTCGACGACCACCTCGACACGCGCGTCATCAGGCGGCTGAACAGCCTGGAACCCGGCGCCTACTCACGACTCGGCGCGGCCATCCGGCACGGCTCGGCGGTCCTGGAGAAGCGCGGTGGCACGTCACGGCGGCTGCTGGTCGTGCTGTCCGACGGGCTGGCCTACGACCACGGATACGAGCGGGCCTACGGGGCCGCCGACGCGCGCCGCGCGCTGACCGAGGCCCGCCGCCGGGGGAACGGTTGCGTCTGCCTGACGGTCGGTGCGGGAACCGACGTGCAATCGCTGCGCGAAGTGTTCGGGGGCAGCGCCCACGCGTCGATCGCGCGACCGGACCAACTCGCCGGCGTGGTCGGACCGCTGTTCCGGTCGGCGCTGCGCTCGGCGGAGGTGCGCCGGCGGGTGTCGGACATGCGTACGGCGCGGCCGACGCCGCCGAACCGCCTTGATGACAATGCGTTCGGAGCTCGCGCCGGCGTCGTGCTTGAGGCAAACCTCAGTGCGCACTAGGCATTCACTACGACGGAAGGGTGGCCATGGCCGGCGAGGCGGAAACGGCGCGGCCCTACTACACGCGGATCGGCAACGAAGAGGCCGTCTTCAAAGCGGCCTATCGCCAGGGCCTGGCGCTCGTCCTGAAGGGACCGACCGGTTGCGGCAAGACCCGCTTCGTGGAGGCGATGGCCCACGATCTGGGCCGGCCCCTGATCACGGTCGCCTGCCACGACGACCTCACCACCGCCGATCTCGTCGGCCGGTACCTGCTGCGCGGTGACGAGACGGTGTGGGTCGACGGTCCGCTGACCCGCGCGGTGCGCGAAGGCGCGATCTGCTACCTGGACGAAGTCGTCGAAGCCAGGCAGGACACGACCGTTGTGCTGCATCCGCTCGCGGACCATCGGCGGCAGTTGCCGATCGAGCGTCTCGGCATCACGCTCGATGCCGCGCCCGGGTTCGGGCTGGTGGTCTCCTACAACCCCGGTTATCAAAGCGTGCTCAAGGACCTCAAGGATTCCACCCGCCAGCGCATGGTTTCCATCGAATTCGGCTTCCCCGCGGCGGATGTCGAGCAAGGCATCGTCGCACACGAAGCCGGCGTGGACGCGGCCACCGCGGCCGAGCTGGTGCGCTTCGGCCAGGCGATCCGCCGCCTGGAGACCGGCGGCCTGCGCGAGGTCGCGTCGACCCGCGTGCTGATCGCGGCGGGCAAGCTCGTGGCGCAGGGGCTGACCATGCCGGAGGCGGCGCGGGCCGCGATCGCCGGACCGCTCACCGACGACGTCTCGGTGGGCAGGGCCCTGAGCGAGATGATCGACCTGTACCTGGCGGGGACGGGGTGATTGACGCTGTATACAGCCGCGGCTAGAGTCTGAACAAATATTAGGTTCACATTGAATCGGCGCGTGGGCGCCTGACTTCGGGAGGTCGGATGTCCTACGAAAGCAGCGCGGAGCCGATCAAGGTCGGCTACCTGATGGACTTCACGCTCCCGCCGGGTTTCCCGGAGGAGATGAAGGCCGACTTCACGCGGTGCTTCGACCTGGTCTTCTCCGAGGCCGTGCAGCAGGGCCTGCTGGACCGGCCCGTGCAGATGCTGTACCGCGAAGTGGAGGGGCTGCCCAAGGGCTCGGTCAAGGCGGTGATCGACGCCTTCGGCGAGCTGGTCGACGAGGGCTGCCTGGTGGTGTTCGGCCCGCACATCACCGACAACTGCGTGCCCGCCCGCGAGGCGATCGAAGAGCGGTTCAAGGTTCCGGCGATCAGCGTCACGGGCACCGATGACTGGCTGGGCGAGTGGACCTTCGCCTTCCCCCAGGGCTCGATGACCGACGAGCCCATCTTCATCGCCGACCTTGTCGCCAAGCGGGGGCTCACCGAGATCGGCGTCCTCGTCGAGCAGAACCTGATCGGCGAGAGCTACCTGCGGAACCTGCGAAGCGCATGCCGGCGCAAGGGGATTCGCATCGTTGCGGAATCGGCGATCGCGCAGACCGCCCAGGACATCAACGAGGCCGTGCGCACCCTGCACGACGCGAAGGCGGAGGCGATCGTCCATCTGGGCTTCGGCTTCGGCATCGTGTTCATCAACCCGGCGCTGCAGGCCGTCGACTGGGACCCGCCGAGGTTCACGACCACCGCCTTCCAGAACGCCTGGGTGAACCCGATCATGTGGAACGCGTTCATCGGCTGGATCGGAGTCGACCAGTACGACGAGCGCAACCGCATGGGCCAGGACTTCCTCGACCGTTACGCGGCCGCCTACGGCGGCAGGCGACCCGAATACTGCGTGCCCGTGGTCAACCACGACGTCGCCGCCACGCTGGTGCGAGCGTTCGGCGACGCGCATCCGCTCAGCCCGCGCGGGGTCAAGGACGCGCTGGAACGGGTCAAGATGATGCCTGCCGCCGCGGGCGCACCCGGCACCCGGGTGTCCTTCGGCAAGTGGACGCGCCGGGCGTGGATGGGCGCCGGCTACCTGGTGGCGCGGACCCTGGACGCCGACGGCACCAACTCGCATCTGGTCGACCGCTTCGGCGAAGAAGGCTGACCCGGATGACGACCGAGCGGTCCGCGCCATTGACCACCGACGAGGCGGCCGCCGGCGGGAAACGCGGTCGGGGCGGCTGGATCGCCGGCGCCGCCCTGGCGGCGTTCGCGCTCTTCTTCATCGCGAACTGCCGCACCGCGCTGGACGCGCGCGTCGCCAACCCGAACGTGGTGGGCCGCCCGCGCCCCGTGAAGTTCCTCTTCGGGTGGGACTACATCGCGTTCCTGCAGATCTCCACCGTGATCATGCTGGTGGTGCTGCTCGTCGTGTTCATCAGGGGCTGGCGGCGCAATCCGGGCAGCCCGGTCATGCTGATGTTCCTGTGCACCACGCTGATCGTGTGGCAGGACCCGATCATGAACTGGGCGCCGTTCGCGGTCTACAACCCGGACCTCATCCACTGGCCGGAGTCGTGGCCGCTGGTCTCGCTCTCGCCCACCGTCGAACCGTTCGTCGTATTCGGTTATGTGACCTTCTATTTCGGCCCGTATTTCCCGGCGATCTGGTTCGTGCGCAGGCTGCAGGCCCGGTACGGACCCGAGTCCTTCGTGTCGCGCCACCCGCTGGTCACCTTGGGCGCGCTGACGTGCGCGATCGGCTTCGTCTTCGACGCGCTGCTGGAAAACCAGCTGGTCCACATGGGCATGTACATCTACTCCCAGGTGATCCCTTGGGGTTCGGTGTTCACCGGCACCACGTTCCAGTTCCCGCTGATCTGGGAGTCGCTGTCGGTGACGTTCGTGATGGTCCCGGCCGCGATCCTGTGTTACCGCGACGACACCGGGAAGTCGGTGGCCGAAAAGCTCGCCGCGAGAGCGAAGATCTTCCCCGCCCGCCCGGCGCTCGGCACGTTCCTGGTCATGTTCGCGATCATCAACGTGTCCTACTTCGCCTACGGTGGTTGGTTCTGGCTCATCAAGGTCAGTCACGCCGCGACTGCGGTTGCCTGCCCCTGGCCGTACCCGGAGGCCAAAGTGTATGACCCGCAAGGCTTCTACGAGAAGGCGGGCGCCGAGGGCCCGTACTCGGTCGGCATCTGGTCGACCTGGATGAGCGGGCAGCCGGGCGGGCGGCCCCACGTCGACCCGCCGCCGCCGGGTCAAGGCCCCTGTGCAATCACGGGCAAGAATGGCTGAGCCGCGCACCGTTGTCATCACCGGCGCGTCGCGCGGGCTGGGCTTCGCCTCGGCGGTGCGCCTGTATCGCGAAGGGTGGCGCGTGGTCGCGACGATGCGGACACCAGATCGCGGGATTCCGCTGCTGCGCAGCGCAACCGGCGCCCGCGGCGACGACGACCGGCTGCTCGTTGTTCAACTCGACCTGTTGGACGCCGCGTCGATCTGCGCCGCGGCCAAGGCCATCGAGGAAGCCGTCGGCGCGCCGTACGCCCTCGTGCACAACGCCGGCATCTCGGCCGCCGGAATGGTCGAGGAGACCGATGCGGCGTTGTGGCAAAACATGTTAGCCACGCACGTCCTGGGTCCGGTGGCGCTCACCAAGGCGTTGTTGCCGTCGATGCGGGCGGCGGGGGAGGGGCGCGTCGTGCTGGTCTCGAGCGCGGCTGGGGTCCGCGGCCAGCCGGCCACCGCGCCGTACTCGGCGGCCAAGGGAGCCCTGGAGCGGTGGGGCGAGGCGATGGCCGTCGAGATCGCCCCCTTCGGCCTCGGCGTCACCATCCTGGTGGCCGGCATGTACGACACCGACATCATCACCGACGCCGGCACCACCGACGAGCGCGACTTCGCGGGCCCCTACGCGCGGCTGCATCAAAGCATGGACACCCGTGGACGCTTCGCGATGAGCCTGGCACGGCAACCCGAGCGGTTCACCGACGGACTGCTCGAGGCGCTGGACGACCGGGGAGCGTTCCGCCGCCGCGGGGTGGGCCCGGACGCCTCGATGTTGTTGGCCGCCAACCGCATTCTGCCGGCCGCCGCCATGCATCACGTGTCCCGCGTCGTGCTCGGCATCCCCAAACGGGGTTCGATGCGCGGCGGGGCCTGGCCGTTGACGATGCCTCAACGGGGGATGGTGCTTGCCGCGCGGATCCTGCCGAAGCCGATCCTGCAACGGCTGGCGAGCCGGCGCGCGAACTAAAGGAGACCGATGGAAAAGCTTTTCGACGACCTGGAGGACTTCGGCGCTTTCGACGACGCCGTCTCTGGCGACGTGCGCGACCCGTACACGGAACTGGCCCGGCTGCGCCGCGAGGACCCGATCCAGCGCCTGGATGTCTCCGGGATGCCGCACGAGGAGTCCAAGCCGGTCTTCATCGTCTACCGCTACGAGGAAGCCCAGCAGATGCTGCGCGACAACGAGACGTTCTCGTCGGCGGCCGTCATCGCGGCGTTCGGGCCGGTGCTGGGGGAGCGCGTCATGCTCGGCATGGACGAACCGGTGCACGGCCGGCTGCGCTCCCTGGTGTCAAAGGCGTTCTCGCAGAAGGCTTTGGCGCGCTGGGAGCAGGAACTGGTGGGGCGGGTGGGCAACAGCCTCATCGACAGGTTCGCGGCCAAAGGTAAGGCCGACCTGGTCAAGGAGTTCACCTTCGACTATCCCAGCCAGATCATCGCCGGCCTGCTGGGCCTGCCCGAGGAGGACTACCCGCAATTCCAACGCTGGTCCATATCGCTGCTGAGCTGGATCCTGAACCCCGAACGTGGTCTGGCGGCCTCGGCCGCCCTGTGCGATTATTTCGCGCCCATCCTCGCCGCCCGCCGCGCCGAACCGCGCGACGACCTAATCAGCGGGCTGGCCCAGGCCGAGATCGACGGCCACAAGCTGGACGACGAGGAGATCTACTCGTTCCTGCGGCTGCTGCTGCCCGCCGGAGTCGAGACGACGTACCGATCGCTGGGCAACCTGCTCTTCGCGCTGCTGTCGGATCCCGCGCAGCTGGATGCCGTGCGCGCGGACCGGTCGCTGCTGCCGCAGGCCATCGAGGAGGGGGTGCGGTGGGAGGCGCCCCTGCTGACCATCACCCGCGTCGCCACCCGCGACACCGAACTCGGCGGCGTGCCGATACCGGCGGGCTCGACGGTGATGCCGATGCTCGGTGCCGCCAACCGGCAGGAGGACCGCTACCGCGACCCGGACACCTTCGACATCTTCCGCACGGCCAGGGGACACCTGGGGTGGGGCCACGGCGTGCACGTCTGCCTCGGCATGCACCTGGCGCGCCTGGAGATGCGCACCGCCGTCAACCTCCTGTTGGACCGGCTGCCGAATCTGCGGCTGGACCCCGACGTGGACGACCCGCACATCCGGGGCCAAATCTTCCGGTCGCCGACGTCGCTGCCGGTGCTTTTCGACCCCCGATAACCGACCCCGCGACGGCGGGAACTTGTCATTCGGCTAGTTTCCAGTAAGGCTCTCCGTAGCCCCTTAACGACTCAGAAGAGAGTGACAAACATGACCGAGGCTGTAAAGGTCCGCTTCGAGCCGAAGATGATGATCGACGGCGAACTTGTCGAGGGCCGGGCCGGGACCTTCACCAACATCAACCCGGCAACCGAGGAGCCGCTCGGCGAGGTCGCCGACGCCTCGAAGGAGGACATGCACCGGGCGATCGACGCCGCCCGGCGCGCCTTCGACGAGACCGACTGGTCGACCAATCACAAACTGCGCCAACGCTGCCTCTTGCAGCTGCACGAGGCGATCGAGTCGGAGAAGGAAGAGCTGCGCGAGGAGCTGATCCTCGAGGTGGGTGCGCCCCGGGCCATCACGTTCGGCCCCCAACTGGACGCGCCGCTGCAGGACGGCCTGAAATACCCGGCCCGGCTGATCGACGAGTATGCCTGGGAGACCGACCTGGGCGACCGGGTCATCAGCCTCACCGGAGCGAACACCGCGATCAAGGTATGGCGTGAGCCGGTCGGTGTCGTGGGGGCGATCGTGCCGTGGAACTTCCCGTTCGAGGTCACGCTCAACAAGCTCGGCCAGGCTCTGGGCACCGGCAACACGGTGGTGCTCAAGCCGGCGCCCAACACCCCGTTCAACGCGACCCGCCTCGGCCGGCTGATCGCCGAAAAGACCGACATCCCACCCGGGGTCGTCAACGTCGTCACCGCATCGGATCACTTCGTGGGCGAGGAGCTCACGCTGTCGCCCAAGGTCGACCTGATCTCGTTCACCGGCTCGACCGTCGTCGGCAAGCGGATCATGGAAAAGGGCGCCGCCACCATGAAGCGGTTGTTCCTCGAGCTCGGCGGCAAGTCGGCGACCATCGTGCTCGAAGACGCCGACTTCGGGCTGGCGTGCGCGATCGGCATCGCCCCGTGCATGCACGCCGGGCAAGGTTGCGCGAATCCCACCCGGATGCTGTTGCCGCGGTCCCGTTACGACGAGGGTGTGGCGATCCTCAAGAGCATCTACGAGAACGTCACGTGCGGTGATCCGCAGGATCCCGGAACGCTGTGCGGTCCGGTGATCTCGGAGGTCCAGCGCGACCGCGTCATGGGCTACATCCGCAAGGGCGTGGAAGAGGGCGCCACGGCGCTGGTCGGCGGCCCGGACGCGCCGACCGGCTTCGACAAGGGATTCTATGTTCGCCCAACGCTTTTCACCGACGTCGACAACTCCATGACGATCGCTCAGGAGGAGATCTTCGGCCCGGTGCTGTCGGTCATCCCGTTCGACGACGAGGAGGACGCGATCCGGATCGCCAACGACAGCAAGTACGGATTGGCAGGAAACGTGATGTCGGGTTCGCTCGAGCGCTCGCTCGCGGTGGCCCGACGGATCCGGGCCGGCTTCATCGGCGTCAACGGCGGCGCCCCGTACGGCGCCGACACCCCGTTCGGCGGATACAAGGCCAGCGGGGTGGGCCGCCAGAACGGTATCGCCGGGTTCGACCAGTACACCGAGATCAAGTCGGTGGGGTACCCGGTCGGTTGACCGGGGGCGGCTAGCTGACGCCGTTGACGCTCGCGGAGAACGAGTCGACCGACGCGCCGACGCTGCCAGTCCACGGCTCGAAGCCGGCTTGAATGCTGGTGAGGTACCAGGAGTTGGTCACCGGCTCCAGGGTTTCCGTGTTGTCCACGAAACCCAGGACGTCGAAATCGTTCCAGGAGGTCATCGGCGTGGCCGCGACGTAGGACACCACGTTGTTCGAACCGTTGCCGCCCACCCACACCACGAAGCTGCGCCCGTCGATCGTGGCGTTACCGACCGCCGAGCCGACCGGTTGGATGGGGCCGACGTGGTTGAACCAGATCATGATCTCTTGCTGGTTGACGCCGGTGGTGATGGGTGTCGGGTTCAGCCAGATGTCGTAGGACGCGTCATAGGTTCCGGTGCCGGGATAGGTGTAATCGATGCTGCTGGTGGCGGTTTGGATCTGGCTCAGCTGCATGGGGAGATTGGTACCGGGGGAACCGGTGCCGTAGTGCCAGCCGTCGAAGATCGACGGGTAGCCCAGCGGGGCGCCGTTGGTGGGGGCCGAGCCGTTTTCCGTGGCGATGGAAAAGCCGGTCGACGTCACGTTGATGGCCTGCCCGTTGGGGTTGTTCCAGGCGTTGTTCTGGACGACGTAGGCGTTTTGGATCGTGGTCGTTCCGTACTGGGTGGAGATCAACGTGGCGCCGGTGGTCCCTCCGGTGCCGGTTCCGCCACCGCCGGTTCCGCCCCCGCCCGTGCCGCCTATGGTGACCGTCTGGCCGTTCACCAGCAGATTCGTCGGTGGCGAGTAGGCGCCGGTTTGGCTGGCCTGGAAGCCCACCGTGACCGAACCGCCCGGTGCAATGGTGCTGTTGTAACTCTCGGGAGTCAGGGTGTATTGAGTGCCGGATTGGGCGAGTTGCGCGTTCCATGCACTCGTCGCGGATTCGTTTGCGGGCAGGCTGAATTGGGCCTGCCAGTTGGTCAGCGGAGTCACCCCCGAATTCGTCAGCGTGTAATTGCCGGTGAAACCATTACTCCATTGCGATGTCAGCGTGTAAGTCGCCGTTATTCCGTTGCCGGTGCCGCCGGTGCCGCCGGTGCCGCCGGTGCCCGTGCCGCCCGTTGTCGTACCCCCGGTGTTCGTGCCGCCGGTGGTTGTCGCGCCGTTGGCGGTGTTGCCGCCAACCGGTGCACCCAAGACGCCCAGCAGTTCCCGCGCGAACATCCCCAAAGGTGAAGTGTTCGACGTGTCGGCCAGCGCATACAGCCCCGCGCTCTGCGCCAACGTCTGCACGAACCAGGCGTGGAAATCGGCCGCTCGGGTGATGAGGGCCTGGTATTCCTGCCCGGCACTGCCGAACAACGCCGCCACGCTCGCGGACACCTCATCGGCCGCCGCCGACACGACCACCGTCGTCGATCCCGCCGCCGCGGCGTTGGCGGCGCGAAGCGTGGAGCCCACCCTGGCGACGTCGGACGCGGCGGCCGCCATCGCGTCGGGATCCGAAATCACAAACGACATATGCGACCCCCTGAGTGACGTTTGAACCCTGCTATCACGGGTTTATCGCGGTGCAAATGATGCTAAAGGTTTTGGGGGCGGCGCACGCCGCCTTTTGCGCGAATTAGACGCGCGACCCCGAAATGTCCAGTGGCATTACATAAATGGAGAAAACGCACAAATTCTGGACGTCGGGTTGAGGCCGTGGGCCACCCCGCCCAGCGGCCTCCCAACCCCTTGGTTGACAATCGAGGCAAGCGCCGAGAAGACCCACCGTCAAAGGAGACATCACCATGGCTGAAGCCGTCATCGTCGAGGCAGTGCGCTCACCGATCGGGAAGCGGAACGGCGGGTTGTCCGGGGTGCACCCGGCGGACCTGTCGGCACAGGTGCTCAACGGCTTGGTCGACAGGACCGGAATCGACCCCGAGATCGTCGACGACGTCATCTGGGGCTGCGTCATGCAGGCCGGTGAGCAGGCCCTCGACATCGGCCGCACCGCACTGCTGACCGCCGGGTGGCCGGAGACCGTGCCGGGCGTGACCGTCGACCGGCAGTGCGGATCCAGCCAGCAGTCCATTCACTTCGCCGCGGCCGGAGTGATCGCCGGGCACTACGACGTCGTCGTCGCCGGCGGTGTCGAGTCGATGTCACGGACCCCGATGGGCTCGTCGCTGGCCAACGGCGGACGGCCGTACCCGAAAGCCTTCCTGGACCGCTACGAGGGCCAGATCCCCAACCAGGGCCTCGGTGCGGAGATGATCGCCGAGCAGTGGGGGCTGGACCGCACCGCGCTCGACGAGTTCTCGCTCGCGTCGCACGAAAAGGCCGCCGCCGCACAGGATTCCGGTGCTTTCGACGACCAGATCGTCGGCATCAAGGACTCCGACGGCAACGTCGTGCTGAAGGATGAGGGCATCCGCCGCGGCACGCCCATGGAGAAGATGGCGTCGCTGAAGCCGGCGTTCAAGGAGGACGGGGTGATCCACGCCGGCAACTCCTCGCAGATCTCCGACGGTTCGGCCGCACTGCTGTTCATGTCGGCGGAGAAGGCCAAGGCGCTCGGGCTCAAGCCGCTCGCGCGGGTGCACACCGCGACGCTCGCCGGCGCCAACCCGGTGATCATGCTGACGGCGCCCATCCCGGCGACGCAGAAGGTGCTGAAGCGCTCCGGCCTGTCCATCGACGACATCGGCGCCTACGAGGTCAACGAGGCCTTCGCGCCCGTCCCGCTGGCGTGGCTGAAGGACATCGGCGCCGACGAGAAGAAACTCAACCCCAACGGCGGCGCGATCGCGCTGGGCCACCCCCTCGGCGGCTCCGGCGCGCGGCTGATGACCACGCTGCTGTATCACATGCGGGACAAGGGAATTCGCTACGGCCTGCAGACCATGTGCGAGGGCGGCGGCCAGGCGAACGCCACCATCGTGGAGCTTCTGTGACCGAAGCCGGTGACGGCCGGCCGGCGGTGCTGGTCGAACGTCGCGGCAACGTCGCCGTCATCACCATCAACCGGCCGGAGGCCAGCAACGCGATCAACGCCGCGGTGAGCGTCGGGGTCGGGGACGCCCTGGAGGAGGCGGCGCACGATCCCGACGTCCGCGCCGTCGTCATCACCGGCGCGGGCGATAGGTCGTTCTGCGCGGGCGCCGACCTCAAGGCGATCGCGCGCCGCGAGAACCTTTACCACCCCGACCACGGGGAGTGGGGCTTCGCCGGATACGTGCACCACTTCATCGACAAGCCGACGATCGCCGCGGTCAACGGCACCGCGTTGGGCGGTGGCAGCGAGATCGCGATGGCCAGCGACCTGGTGGTGGCCGCCGAAAGCGCCACGTTCGGCCTGCCGGAGGTCAAGCGGGGACTGATCGCGGCCGCCGGCGGTGTGTTCCGCATCATGAGCCACCTGCCCCGCAAGGTGGCCATGGAACTGCTGATGACCGGCGAGCCGATCACCGCGTCCGACGCATGCCGGTGGGGCTTGATCAATCAGGTGGTCGCCGACGGCCCCGTGCTGGACGCTGCGCTGGCGCTGGCCGCGCGGGTGACCGTCAACGCCCCGCTTTCGGTGCAGGCCAGCAAGCGCATCGCCTACGGCGTCGACGACGGCGTCGTCGTCGACGAGGAACCCGGCTGGGAGCGCACCGTGCGCGAGATGCGCACGCTGATCAGGTCCGAGGACGCCAGGGAAGGGCCGCTGGCCTTCGCCGAGAAGCGGCAGCCGGTCTGGAAGGCGCGTTAACGACCGCTCGCGCCTAAAAGCGGCGCGTCAGCTCGCCAGGACGTTCACACCCCAGCGGAACACCCCGGGCAGCAGCGTGGACACCGGGACGATAGCCCGGCGCGCCACCGGCGGCGCGCTGGCCAGCACCAGCCCGCGGGTCAGCAGCCGGTAGTCGCGGGTCACCCGGTGCCAGGCCGCCTCGTAGGAGGCCGGCGCGTCGTCGACGATCGCGTCCACCGCCGCGGCGGCCTGCTTGACCGCGAGGCTGATGCCCTCGCCGGTCAGGGCGTCCTCGTAGCCCGCGGCGTCGCCGACCAGCAGCACCCGGCCGGCGACGCGGCGCGAAACCACCTGCCGGAGCGGGCCGCAACCGCGGGCCTTGCCGCGCTCGGCGCCCTCCAGGCGTCGGGCCAACCAGGGAAACCAGGCCAGGTCGGGGCGGCCGCCGGAGAGGATCGCCACGCCGACCAGGTCGGGTTCCACCGGCGTCACGTAGGCCTCACCCCAGCGCGACCAATGCACCTCGACGACGTCAGACCACGCCGGCACGTGAAAGTGCCGGCGCACTCCGTACCGCCGCGGCTTTCCGGCCTTCGCGGCGATGCCGACGGCGTGCCGCACCGACGAATGCAGCCCGTCGGCGGCCACCAGGTACCGCGCGCGCACGCCGGCGGCCGCCACCCCGTGCGCGTCCTGCCGGACATCGGCGACCTTCGCCCGAATCCATTCCGTGTCTTGCTCTTTCGCCCGCGCCTCCAGCGCCGCGTGCAGGGTGGTCCGCCGCACGCCACGCCCCGGCCCGGTACGGAAACGCGCCTGCGCCCGCCGGTGCTCGCTGACGTAGGCGATCCCGTGAAACGGCATGCCGGCCGGGTCGACGCCCAGCGACGTCAGCTCGGCCAGGCCGCCCGGCATCAGGCCCTCGCCGCATGCCTTGTCGATCGGGCCGTCGCGCGGCTCGGCCACGATCACCGACAGTCCACGGCGCCGCGCCTGCAGCGCGGTGGCCAGGCCGCCGGGCCCGCCCCCGACGACCAGCAGGTCGGCGTCGTAATCCGTCATGCGTAGTCCGTCATGCGTAGCCCAACGCCGAGTTCTCCACGCGCAGCCGCACCCGCAGCACCAGCGCGTTGGCCAGCGTGAAAGCCACCGCGGTCAGCCAGGCGGTGTGCACCAGCGGCAGCGCCACCCCCTCGGCCACCACGGCGGCGTAGTTGGGATGGTGCAGCCACCGGTACGGGCCTTCGGCCACCAATGGCGCGTCCGGCAGCACGATCACCCGCGTGTTCCACCGCCGGCCCAGCGTGCTGATGCACCACCAGCGCAGCCCCTGGCTCAGCGCCACCACCGCCAGCATCGGCCAGCCCAGCCACGGGATGAACGGCCGGTGCAGCGCCCACGGTTCGACGACGCAGCCGATCAGCAGCGCGGTGTGAATGCCGACCATCGCCGCATAGTGGGTCCGGCCGAACTCCCTGGCGCCCTGGGCGAACGACCATCGGGCGTTGCGCTGGGAGACCACCAGCTCCGCCAGGCGTTCGATCCCGACCGCCAGGATCAGCAGGTAATACATGGCTCCCACTATCTCAGCGCCGACTCGGTGTCGGGCGATTCGTCCCGAGTGCATCACGCTACCGTCGCGGCGCGGGTTCAACCCCCCCGGAAGCGCCCGGAAGCCCTCGGGGGCCGCCGGGCGGCGCCGGTAGGGTCGTCGGTATGGGGATTCTGGTGACGGGGGCCACCGGTTATGTCGGATCGCGGCTGGTCACGGCGTTGCTGGGCGAGGGGCACCAGGTGCTTGCGGCCAGCCGGGACCCAAGGGGCCTGAAACGCTTCGGCTGGTTTGCCGACGTCACGCCCGTCGCTCTCGACGCCGCCGACCCGGCGTCGGTCCGAGCTGCCCTCGCCAGCTCCGGTGTCGACGTGCTCTATTACCTGGTGCACGCCATCGGCCAGCCCGGGTTCCGCGCGCTGGACAAGGCGGCGGCCGCCAACGTCGCGGCCGCGGCCCGCGACGCCGGGGTGCGCCGCATCGTGTACCTGGGTGGATTCGTGCCCGACGGCGAGGCCCTCTCCGAGCACCTGGCCAGCCGCGCGGAAGTGGCCGAGGCCCTGGCGGTGCCCGGCGGACCGGAGCTGGTGTGGCTCGGGGCCGCGCTCATCATCGGCGCCGGCTCCACCTCGTTCGAGATGATGCGCTACGTCGGCGACCGGTTCCCGCTGATACCGGTACCGAACTGGATGGACAACCCGATCGATCCGATCTCCATCCGCGACGTGTTGCACTATCTCGTCGCCGCGGCCGACCCCGGCGTGCCCCCGGGTGCCTACGACATCTGCGGCCCCGACACCACCTCGTACCGGGAGCTGCTCAGGACCTACGCGCGCATCTCCGGCAGGTGGCACGCCGCCCTGTCCGTCGGCAGGGTCGACACCGGGTTGGCCTCGCTGGTCACCGGGCTCGCGCTGCCGGTTCCCCCGGGTCTGGCCGGCGACCTCGTCGAGTCGCTGGACCATCCGATGGTGGCCTCCGGCAGCCGCCTGCGCGGCCTGGTGCCCGACCCGCCCGGCGGGCTGCTCGGCATCGACGACGCCATCACCCTGGCGCTGGCCGGCCGGGCCAACCGCAGGCCCAGGCCCGTCAACGCCCTGGCCGACCCCCATGACCTCGCCGACAGCGACCCCGGCTGGGCCGGCGGCGACGCCCTGCGGATCCGCCGGCTCGCCCGCGCCGTCACCCCGCCCGTCGCGCGGCCCACCCTGGGTTTGGTTGACAATGTTCCCGGACCGGTCGCCGGCGCCCTGCGGGCCAGCCTCGACATCCTGATTGCCCTGACTCCGAAGGTGCGTTTCGCATGAGCCAGTCAACCGTGACGACCGAGTTTCGCCGTGCCCTCACCAACGTCGCCGTGCCGCACAACGAACCACCCAACGTCGTGCACCGCCGGCGGTTCGTCGTGGCGGTCACGCTGGTGGTCGGGGCCTCGGTCCTGGGGTACTCGCTGCGCCGCCACCCGGGCGAGTCCAGCTTCTATTGGCTGACCCTGGTGTTGGCTGCGGTGTGGGTCGCCGGCGCGATGCTGTCCGGGCCGCTGCACCTGGGCGGCATCTGCTGGCGTGGCCGCAACCAGCGGCCGGTCATCACGGGGACGACCATCGGCCTGCTGGTGGGCGGGGCATTTGTGGTCGGCGGGCTGATCGTGCGCAAGATTCCCCCCGTCGCCGAACTGATCACCCGGGTGCTGCTGTTCGCCCACCACGGGTCGTATGCGTTCATCGTGGTGATCACCGTGGTCAACGGCATCGCCGAGGAGCTGTTCTTCCGCGGAGCGCTGTACAGCGCCCTCGGGCGCCAGCGCTACCCGGTGGTGATCTCGACCGTCCTGTACACCGCCGCCACCATGGCCAGCGGCAACCCGATGCTCGGATTCGCCGCCGTCATCCTGGGGACCGTGTGCGCGTTCGAACGCCGGGCCACCGGCGGCGTGCTGGCGCCGGTGCTGACCCACGTGGTGTGGGGCCTGATCATGGTGCTCGTGCTGCCCCCGATGTTCGGCGTCTGAGCGCCGAATCAGCCGGTGGCCGAACCGATCACCTCGCGGGCCAGGGCGCGCCGGGCTCTGGCGTTGGCCGACCGGGCGAAGACCCAGTACGCCCGCCCGGGAAGGCCGCGGGGCAGAAAGATGGACCGCTGCCTGTACCGGCTGCCGCCGTCGCGCGGCGTCACGGTGATTTCGAGCCACTGGCGCCCGGGGGCGCGGTTCTGCGCCCGCAGCCGCAGCATCCGGCCGGGCTCTTCCTCCTGAACGCTCCAGCGCCCGCGGTCCACGGCCTTCTTCGCGGCCGTCTCCAGGGCGCGCCACACCTCGTCGGGCGGGGTGTCGACGTCGGCGCCGTGCACGTCGGTGTACACGATCTCGCCGGCCCAGTCGGGATCGCTGGGCAAGGCCTCGGCCGGCTCGGACTGCAACGACGACCACGACGGATCGGGCAGGCCGCGCGCCGCCCGGCTCAGCGCCAGCTCCACGGCGCGGCGGTAGCCGGTCAGGCCGCCCGGCGGCGGCTCGATGACGCTGTCGATCTCGTGGTCGCGCATCACCGCGTCGCACTCCAGCGATTCGATCAACGGCCGGGCCAGGCCCGGCGGAATGGGGGTCACGGTTCCCACCCAGAGGCTGGCGATGGTCGGGGTGAGGAACGGCAGCACTATCAGGTAGCGCTTCCCGAGTCCGGCCACGTCGGCGTAGATCCGCATCATGTCGCCGTACTCCAGCACGTCGGGTCCGCCGATGTCCCACGTCCGCGAGGACGGCACGGTCGCGGTGGCCGCCGCGACCAGGTAGTGCAGCACGTCGCTCACCGAGATCGGCTGGATCTTGTTGTGCACCCACTTCGGCGTGGTCATCACCGGCAGCCGGTCGGTGAGGTGGCGGATCATCTCGAACGACGCCGAGCCCGAGCCGACGACGACGCCGGCCTGCAGCACCACCGTTTCGATGCCGGACTCGATGAGCGCCTCACCCACCGCCTTGCGGGACTCGAGGTGCGGCGAGAGCTTGCGGCCTTCCGGGTGCAGCCCGCTGAGATACACGATCCGCCGCACCCCGGTGCTTCGGGCCGCCGTCACCACGTTGCGGACCGCGCGGGCCTCCTCGTCGGCGAAATCCTTGGACGACCCCATGGAGTGCACCAGGTAATACACGACGTCCATGCCGTCGAACGCCGCGACCAGCGAGTCGACGTCGCCCAGGTCGCCGCGCGCCACCTCTGCGCGATCCCGCCACGGTACATCCGCCAATTTCGACGGGTCGCGGGCCAGCGCGCGGACCCGGTGGCCCTCGTCCAGCAGTCGCGGAGCCAGCCGGGCGCCGATGTAACCGGTCGCACCGGTCACCAGACAGCGAACCTGTTCAACCATCGATGCTCCGTTCCTCGCCCGTCAGATGGGACCCGACGCAAGGATTGCCCGATAACCGCCTGACTAATGCGGACGCATTCAGCGGTCGGCGAAGTTGGGGGTTCGCCGTTGTTGGAAAGCGGTTGTGCCCTCTTTGAAATCGTGCGACACCAGCAGGCGCGCCTGGCCGTCGTATTCCCGCTGCAGGGCGGCGTCCAACTCGGTGAGGGTGGCCGCATTGATCGCCTCCTTGGTCTTGGCGAACGCCACCGCGGGGCCGGCCGAGAGCCGTTCGATCACCTTGTCGACCTCGGCCTCGAAGTCGCCGGCGGGGTAGACCGCGGTGACCAGGCCCCAGGCCAGCGCCTCGGCGGCCGGCAATCGCTCGGCCAGCAGCGCCATCTGCATCGCCCGGATCCGGCCGACCGCGGCCGCGACCAGCGCCGACGCGCCCCCGTCGGGCATCAACCCGATCTTGGTGAACGCGAGCAGGAAAAACGCCTGCTCCGAAGCCAATACGACATCGCACGCCAGGGCGATCGACACGCCGACACCGGCGGCCGGGCCCTGAACCACCGCCACCACCGGGTGCGGCAGCGCGGCGATCGCCCGGATCAGCCGGTTGATCTCCAGGACGATCTCGTCGGGCGGGATCCCGCCGCTGCCCGCCAGGTCGTCGGCGCTGATGCCCGCCCCGGAGCAGAACCCGCGACCCGTTCCGCCCAGGCGCACCACCTTGACCGCGGGGTCGGTGGCGGCGCACTCCAGCGCATCGGCTATCCCGGTGATCACCGGAACGCTCAGCGAGTTCAGGCTGTCGGGGCGGTCGATGGTCACCGACAGCACACCGTCGGCCAGCGCGACGAGCAGACCTGGGACGGGTTTCAGCGAGGCGATCCCGGATTCCGGCATGTCCTCACATTAGGCGACCGGCGTGCGCGGGCCGCCGGGGCGGCTGCGAAGATGCCAACGGCCGGTTGTTATCCCGGTCGAAACGTCGGTGCGGACGAAAGGTCGGTGGGTCGTGGCTGGACCGTTGAATGGACTGCGGGTGGTGGAGCTGGCCGGCATCGGACCCGGCCCGCATGCCGCGATGATCCTCGGAGACCTCGGCGCCGACGTGGTCCGCGTCGACCGCCCGACGGGCGGTCCCGCCGGGGCGGCACGCGACGCGATGCTGCGCAACCGCCGCGTGGTGACGGCCGATCTGAAGTCCGAGCCGGGCCGCGAGCAGGTGCTGCGGCTGGTCGCCAGGGCCGACGTGCTGATCGAGGGCTTCAGGCCCGGCGTCACCGAGCGCCTGGGGCTGGGCCCCGAAGACTGCGCGAAGGTCAACGAGCGCCTGATCTACGCCCGCATGACGGGCTGGGGACAAACGGGTCCCCGCAGCCAGCAGGCCGGCCACGACATCAACTACATCTCGCTCAACGGCATCCTGCACGCCATCGGCCGGGCGAACGAGCGCCCGGTGCCGCCGCTGAACCTGGTCGGCGACTTCGGCGGCGGCTCGATGTTCCTGCTGGTCGGCATCCTGGCCGCGTTGTGGGAGCGGCAGACCTCCGGCAAGGGCCAGGTCATCGACGCCGCCATGGTCGACGGCTCGAGCATGCTGATCCAGATGATGTGGGCGATGCGCGGCATGGGCATGTGGACGGATGCGCGGGGCACCAACATGCTCGACGGGGGCGCGCCCTACTACGACACCTACGAGTGCGCCGACGGGCGCTACGTCGCCGTCGGCGCGATCGAGCCGCAGTTCTACGCGGCCATGCTGGCGGGGCTCGGGCTGGAGGGCGCGGACCTGCCGGCGCAGAACGACGTCGGCCGCTGGCCCGAGCTGCGGGCGGCCCTCACGGAGAGGTTCGCCGGCCGGGACCGCGACCACTGGGCCAAGGTGTTCGCCGATTCCGACGCCTGCGTGACGCCGGTGCTGGCGTTCGGGGAGGTGCTGACCGAGCCGCACATCAGCGAGCGGCACACGTTCTACGAGGCCGAGGGCGGCTTGCAGCCGCTGCCGGCGCCGCGGTTTTCCCGCACGCCCGCCGACGCCCCGCGTCCCCCGGCGGCGCCGCTGCCCGACATCGAGGCCGTCCTCAACGATTGGGTATAGTCCCCGACCAACTGGTGGATAGGGAAGGACTCGCATGGAGATCAGAGATGCCGTAGCCGTCGTCACCGGGGGCGCGTCGGGCCTGGGCCTGGCGACCACCAAGCGGCTGCTGGACGCCGGCGCGCAGGTGGTGGTGCTCGACCTGCGGGGCGAGGACGCGGTTCGCGAGCTGGGCGACCGCGCGCACTTCGCGCAGACCGACGTCACCGACGAGGCGGGCGTCGCCAAGGCTCTGGACACCGCCGAGTCGCTCGGCCCGCTGCGCATCAACGTCAACTGTGCGGGCATCGGGAACGCCATCAAGACGCTGTCCAAGGACGGCCCTTTCCCGCTGGACGCGTTCAAGAAGGTGGTCGGGGTCAACCTGATCGGCACCTTCAACGTGCTGCGGCTGGCGGCCGAGCGCATCGCCAGAACTGAGCCCATCGGTGGCCCGGACAAGCAAGAGCGCGGCGTCATCATCAACACCGCCTCGGTCGCCGCGTTCGAGGGCCAGATCGGCCAGGCCGCCTACTCGGCCTCCAAGGGCGGCGTGGTCGGGATGACGCTGCCGATCGCGCGCGACCTGTCGCGGGAACTGATCCGCGTGGTGACGATCGCGCCGGGGCTGTTCAAGACGCCGTTGCTGGGTTCGCTGCCCGAGGAGGCGCAGAAGTCGCTCGGCAAGCAGGTGCCGCACCCGGCCCGGCTGGGTGATCCCGACGAGTACGGGGCCCTGGCGGTGCACATCATCGAGAACCCGATGCTCAACGGCGAGGTCATCCGCCTGGACGGCGCCATCCGGATGGCGCCGCGCTGAGGATCCGGATAAACGAAAGCCCCCCGCCATCGGCAGGGGGCTGACGTTTGTGGATGAAGTCGATTTATCGGCGGAACCAGCGACTGACGGCGGGTTCGGCCATTAGCAGGCGAGCAAGCACACTCATGGTCGTCGCTCAGCTGGCCGTGGGCAGGGACTGGAAGTCTTCGAACTGCTCCGAGGTCTCGCCTTCCACCAGCATGTCGCCGTGGTAGAGGGCCTCGAAGTCAGCCTTGATGACGTCGGCACTTGAGTCGTCGATCCACATGACACTGAGCGTATGGGTCGCGCTTAAGGAATCTTTGAGTCTCGATTCGGAAAATGGTGGCAATTTACCCGCGAGTAGCTTGCGCGCCGACCGGCCCCTGAGCGGTGGCGTAATCGGCCGTTTTCGGCTGGTGAACCGCGGCCCGTCGGCCCCCGTAGTCATGGCAGACGTTGTTTGACACCTGTAAGTTAGCGTTGGTAAGTTTTCGCGGATAGCGGCCAGCGCATCAGCAGCAACCGGTCGCTTGCGGCCGGGGGGAAGGCTTCAAAATGCTGCAGCGCATTGCTCGACTGGCTATCGCGGCGCCGCGCCGCATTCTCGGGATCGGGCTTCTGATCTTCATCGCCGCCGCGGTGTTCGGTGTGCCGGTCGCCAAGAGCCTGGCCCCGGGCGGCTTTCAAGACCCCAATTCGGAGTCGGCCCGCGCCATCGCCGTGCTCGGCGACAAGTTCGGGCAGAGCGGCCAGCAGATGCTGGTCATGGTGACCGCACCGGCCGGCGTCAACAGCGACGAGGCCCGCCGGGTGGGCAAAGATCTCGTCTTGGACCTGCAGCGTTCACCGCTGGTGTACAACGTCTCGTCGGCCTGGACCGCGCCACCGCAGGCCGCGAAGAACCTCATCAGCAACGACGGGAAGTCCGGGATCATCGTCGTCAACCTCAAGGGCGGCGAGAACGACGCGCAGAAGAACGCCCAGAGCCTGTCCGACGAGTTCGTCCACGATCGCGACGGTGTGACCGTCCGCGCCGGCGGTTCGGCGATGGAATACGCGCAGATCAACAAGCAAAATCAGGAAGACCTGCTGGTGATGGAGGTCATCGCCATCCCTTTGAGCTTCCTGGTGCTGGTGTGGGTATTCGGCGGGCTGCTGGCGGCCGCGCTGCCAATGACCCTCGGCGCGCTGGCCGTCGTCGGATCGATGTCCGTCCTGCGGCTGATCACCTTCACCACTGAGGTGTCGATCTTCGCCCTCAACCTCAGCACCGCGCTGGGCCTGGCGCTGGCCATCGACTACACGTTGCTGATCCTCAGCCGCTACCGGGACGAGTTGGCCGCCGGCAGCGACCGGCACGAGGCGCTGATCCGGACCATGGCAACCTCGGGCCGCACGGTGCTGTTCTCCGCGGTGACCGTGGCGCTGTCGATGTCCGCGACGGCGCTGTTCCCGATGTATTTCCTGAAGTCCTTCGCCTACGCCGGGGTGGCGACCGTCGCGTTCGTCGCGACCGCCTCCATCGTGATCACCCCCGCGGCCATCGTGCTGCTGGGCCCGCGACTGGACTCGCTGGACGCGCGGCGCCTGGTGCGCCGCCTGTTCCGTCGGCCGGAGCCGGCGCACAAGCCCGTCGAGCAGATGTTCTGGTACCGGTCGAGCAAGTTCGTGATGCGGCGCTGGTTTCCGATCGGGATGGCCGTCATCGCGATCCTGGTGTTGCTCGGGCTCCCGTTCGCCGGCGTCAAATGGGGTTTCCCCGACGACCGCGTGCTGCCGGTCTCGGCGTCGTCGCACCAGGTCGGTGACCGGATGCGCACCGACTTCGCGAACGACTCGGCGACCGCCGTGCCCATCGTCGTCCCCGACGCCCGGGGGCTGAACCCGGCGGAACTCGACCAGTACGCGGCCAAGTTGTCGCGTGTCCCCGAAGTGTCGGCGGTGTCGGCCCCGGGCGGGACGTTCGTCGGGGGACGGCGGGCCGGACCGCCCGCCGCGGCCGCCGGGATCACCGACGGCAGCGCCCTCTTGACGGTCAGCACGACGGCCCCGCTGTTCTCCGACGCCTCCGACGCCCAGCTCCGGCGGCTGCACCAGGTCGCCGGGCCGGGCGGCCGCGCCGTCGAGATGGCCGGTGTCGCGCAGGTCAACCGCGACAGCGTCGACGCCGTCACCAATCGCCTTCCCCTGGTGCTGGGGCTGATGGCCGCCATCACCTTCGCGTTGCTGTTCCTGCTCACCGGCAGCGTGGTGCTGCCGCTCAAGGCGCTGGTGTGCAACGTGCTGTCGCTGACGGCGGCGTTCGGGGCGTTGGTGTGGATCTTCCAGGACGGCCACCTGGGCGCCCTGGGTACGACGCCCAGCGGCACCCTCGTGGCGAACATGCCGGTCCTGCTGTTCTGCATCGCGTTCGGGCTGTCCATGGATTACGAGGTGTTCCTGGTCTCCCGCATCCGCGAGTACTGGCTGGAATACCGGATCGCGGCGTCCAACAAGGACGAGGCGCAGGTCGCCAACGACGAGGCCGTCGCGCACGGCGTTGCGCGGACCGGCCGGGTGATCACCGCCGCCGCGCTGGTGATGTCGATGTCCTTCGCCGCGCTGATCGCCGCCCACGTGTCGTTCATGAGGATGTTCGGCCTGGGCCTGACGCTGGCGGTCTTCGCCGACGCGACGCTGGTGCGGATGGTCCTCGTCCCGGCGTTCATGCACGTGATGGGCCAATGGAACTGGTGGGCGCCCAAGTCCCTCGTGCGGCTGCACGATCGGTTCGGCGTCAGCGAGGGACCCGCCGCGCGGACGCGAAGCGCCGAGCCGGCCCGGGAGGCCGGCGAGCCGGCGCAGCACACTGGTCGCGTGATCACGCAGCCGGTGACCAAGATTGGTTGACGTGTCGATCGAGGGTCTGCGCCGCCCCAGGGCCCCGCGCGGATCCGGCGACCGCCTGCGCGAGGAGATCCTGGACGCGGCCACCGACCTGCTGCTGGAAACCGGGCGGGCGAGGGGGGTGTCGATCCGCTCGGTGGCCCGGCGCGTCGGGGTCACGCCGCCGTCGATCTACCTGCATTTCGCCGACAAGGAAGCCCTGCTGGACGCCGTCTGCGCGCGTCACTTCGACAAGCTCGACGCGGACATGCGGCGGGCCGCCGAGCAACCATGTCCGGTGGACGCGCTGCGCGCCCAAGGGCTGGCCTACTTCCGCTTCGCCGCCCGGACACCGGAGCTCTACCGGATCGCGACGATGCGGGAATGGCTCTTCGCCGGCGACGTCGACGCGACGCTGGAAGCCTCGGTGCTGCAGCACCTGCGGGCCTCCGCGCTCAGGCTGATGGACGACGGCATCCTCCTGGCCGACGACCCGACCCGCGTCGCCCTGCAATTGTGGAGCGCGGTGCATGGCGTGGCGGCTATGGTGATCGCGAAACCGCACTTGCCGTTCGGCGATGCCGAGGCGTTCGCCGACCGGATCCTGTGCTCGGTGTTCTGCGGGCAGGTGGTCATCGGTTACTGCGACACCGATGCCACGCCCCAGAAGCTGGCGGCATGGGTGGCGGCGCATCGGCAATCGGAGGATCCCTGGAGATGAAGCAGCCAGTCGCGTCGAAGGTCGACAACCCGTTCTTCGCCCGGATCTGGCCGATCGTCGCCACCCACGAAGCCGGGCCGATCCGGGCCATGCGCCGGGAGAATCTGGCCGGCCTGTCGGGCCGCGTGCTGGAGGTGGGCGCGGGGATCGGGACCAACTTCCCCAACTACCCCGACTCGGTGCAGCAGGTGGTGGCAGTCGAGCCCGAGCCCCGACTGATGGCCCAGGCCCAGGCCGCGGCCGCCGTGGTGCCGGTCCCGATCACCGTCACCTGTGAGACCGCGGAGGGGGTCGCGGGCGAGGAGCCCTTCGATGCGGTGGTGTGCTCGCTGGTGTTGTGCTCGGTGCGCGATCCCGCCGGCGTTTTGCGGCGGCTGTATTCGCTGCTGCGTCCGGGCGGTGAATTGCGGTATCTCGAGCATGTGGCCAGCGCCGGTTTCCGCGGCCGGTTCCAGCGGCTGGCCGACGCGACGCTGTGGCCCAGGCTCCTCGGCAACTGCCACACCCACCGCGACACCGAACGCACGATCCGCGAGGCCGGGTTCGAGGTCGAGGTTTCGCGGCGCGAGATGACGCTTCCGGTGTGGGCGCCGATGCCGGTGTCGGAGCTGGTGCTGGGGCGGGCCCGCCGGCCCTGACACGTTGGGCCTCCGGGGCGTCTGAATGTGCCGAGGCTGCGCCCAGGGCGGCTTGAGCGACCGAAGCGCGATCTGTGCGCAGGCTCGGCGCCGTCAGCGCAGGCTCGATGCGCGAAAGTCCAGCGCATCGCGCACTCGGCGGACGATGTCGGATGGTCGATCGTCCGCGAGCACCCGGATGACGACCCAGCCAAGCCGCTCCAAGGTCTCGCGACGGCGAACATCGCGGGCGTACTGCCAGCGGTCCAGCCGATGATGCTCGCCGTCGTACTCGACGGCGACCATGACGTGCTCCCAGCCCATGTCGAGGTAGTACACCTGCCCGTCGGCGCTGACCACCTTTATCTGGGTGGTCGGCCGCGGTAGGCCGGCGCGGATCAGCAGGAGTCGCAGCCAGGTCTCCCTCGGCGACTGCGAACCGACATCGACCAGGTCAAGTGAGCGCTCGAGCTGCCGGAGGCCGCGGGCCCCGCGGTGCCGGTCGGCCAGTTCGGCGACTTCGTCCACCTTGACCGCGGTCGCGCGTAACAGGGCGTCCAGGTGGGCCACCGCGAAGAACAGCGCCTTCCGCCGGCCGATGTCGAAGGCGGTGCGCTGCGGCGTGGTCACCGGGACGCCCGCCAGTTCCTCGAATTCGTCGGCGCACAGCCGCCTGTCGAAGGTCCGCAGCCCGCGGGGTGGTCGCGCATTCGACCAGATCAGCTCGACGGGCAGGGCCTCGTCCACCCATTTCGAGCCGTGCCATGCAGCCGCCGTCAGCCCGGCCAGCACGCCGCGACGGTGCGACCACAGCCAGGCCGCCACCGCGCGGTCGCGGATCGTCGGCTGTCGGTCTCGTCTGACGTAGACGTCGGGAAAGACGGCCCGGAATCGGGATCGCAGCTGATGGCGCCGCAGCGCTCCGCACGCCAACGCCTCGCTGCCGATGAACGGTTCGCCGATCGCCATGCCGGCAGAGTGGCCGACCGCCCGGTCGCGGCGCTTCCCGAATCCGCGTTCAGGGCGCGATCTGTGGACCGACGGCGATCTGTGCGCAGGCTCGGCGCCGTCAGCGCAGGCTCGGCTACTTCAGCAGCGCGGGAATCCGCTGCAAAAGCCCCGGCAATGCCGTGGTCGCCGTCTCTCGCACGCACAAGGTGGCGTGCCGGGACAGCGGCGTGACCTCGGGATTGACCTCGATGACGGCCGTACCGCGGGACAGCGCCAGCTCCGCGAGGCCGGCCGCCGGGTAGACCAGGGCCGAGGTCCCCACCACCACCATCAGGTCGGCCGCCTCGGTCGCTTCGACGGCGTGCTGCCACGTCTTGTCGGGCAACGGCTCGCCGAACCACACGATGTCGGGCCGGATGAGCCCGCCGCAGTGGCAGACCGGGGGCTCGACCTCCAGCGTCGGCTCGGGCATCTCCGGAAGCCGCCCCGTGTAGGGCATATCGCAGCGGTCGCAACGGAATTCGAAGAGGCTGCCGTGGACGTGGTGCACCGGCGCGCTGCCGGCACGCTCGTGCAGGTCGTCCACGTTCTGGGTGACGACGCTGACCTCGGCGTGCTTCTGCCAGTCGGCGATCGCGCGATGCCCCAGGTTGGGCTGCACGTTGGCCACTAGGTAGTGCCGCCACAGATACCAGCCCCAGACGCGCTCGGGATTGTCGCGCCAGCCCTGCGTGCTGGACAGCTCGTAGGGATCGAAGCGGGCCCACAATCCGTTCTTGTCGTCACGGAACGTCGGCACGCCGCTTTCCGCGGAGATCCCCGCGCCGCTGAGCACCGTTACTCGCATCCCACCAAGATAGTCGGGCCTGAGTGATACTGGGACCATGGAGCTGCGGGAATGGCTACGGGTCGACATGAATGCGGGCAGACCGCTGTTCGACCAGCTCCGCACCCAGGTCATCGACGGCGTGCGGGACGGCGCCTTGCCGCCCGGCACACGCCTGCCCACCGTCCGCGAGCTGGCCGGCCAGCTCGGGGTCGCCGTCAACACCGTGGCCCGCGCTTATCGCGAGCTGGAGCACGCGGCCATCATCGAAACCCGCGGCCGGTTCGGCACCTTCGTCGCCCGCTACGACCCGAAGGACGCCGCGATGGCGGCCGCGGCCCGCGAGTACATGCGGATAGCCCGGGACCTCGGCTTGGCCAAGGCCGACGCGGTGCGCTACGTCGAGGCCGTACCCGACGACTGAGCCGACGGCGGTGTCACCGCAGCACCTTGTGCAGCGTCCGGAGGTTGCGGGTGGTCGTCGATGACTTGTATCGCGGCTCGCCCATCGTCTTGCCGATCGTGCTGTCCAGCGTCGCGCCCTTGGGCACCTGCCAATACAGGACGCCCAGGGGGCCGCGGCTGATCTTCTCGTCGGGACCGGCTCCCTCGCCGAGCGCGGCGAGCTCGTCGAGGACCGCGCCGTCGGCCACGAACGTGACGTAGGACTGGTAGCCGTCCACCTCCGGCTCGAACGGGTAGGCGTCGACGATCTCGCGCACCGTGTCGATGTCGTAGACCAGGACCCAGGCCTGGTAGCCGAACCTGGCGCGCAACGCGGCCTCGGCGTTGGTGCGCACGGTGGCGGATCGGGCGGAAGACTGCAGCAACACGTTGCCGGTCGCCAGAACGGTTCGCACGTCGGTGAAACCGGCGCCGGACAGCGCGTCGGCCACGTCGGCCATCTTCAGGTTGACCCCGCCGACGTTGACACCCCGCAGGAACGCCGCATATCTGGTCATCACCCGATTTCACCAGGTCGGGCTCAGGCGCGGGGGCGCGGGACGCGAGACGTAGGCTCATCGCATGGGACGCCAAGTCTTCGACGACAAGCTGTTGGCCGTGATCAGCGGGAACTCCCTGGGGGTGCTGGCCACCATCAAGCGCGACGGGCGTCCGCAACTGTCGAACGTGCAGTACCACTTCGACCCGCGCACGCTGCTGATCCAGGTGTCGATCACCGAGCCCCGGGCCAAGACGCGCAACCTGCGCCGCGACCCGCGGGCGTCCATCCTGGTCGACGCCGACGACGGCTGGTCGTACGCCGTGGCCGAAGGCACGGCCGAACTCACCCCGCCGGCCGCCGCGCCGGACGACGACACCGTCGAGGCGCTGATCGCGTTGTACCGCAACATCGCCGGTGAACACCCGGACTGGGACGACTACCGGCAGGCGATGGTCACCGACCGCCGGGTGCTGCTGACGCTCCCGATCGCCCACGTGTACGGCATGCCCCCCGGCGTCCGGTAGGGCCAGTGGCGATCGCAAGCGCGGCGGAGCCGGGCGCAGCGGGTCGCCACCAAAGGGCTAGTGCGATCGCAAGCGCGGCGGAGCCGGGCGCAGCGGGTCGCCACCATCAGGGCCAGTGCGATCGCAAGCGCGGCGGAGCCGGGCGCAGCGGGTCGCCACCAAAGGGCCAGTGCGATCGCAAGCGCGGCGAAGCCGGGCGCAGCGGGTCGCCACCATCAGGGCTAGGCTCCCGCTATGGCAGCATCGAAGTCCCCCGAGTCGGCGGAGTCGGCCGGGGAGGACGACACCAAGCGCAAGTTCAAGGAAGCCCTCGACCGCAAGCTGGCGAAATCGTCGGGCGGATCAGACCACAAGGACGCGGGCGGCAAGCAACCGCGGGCGCACGGGCCGGTGGAGGGGCGCCGGGAATTTCGCCGCAAGAGCGGCTAATAACCTTCGCGCACAGGCGAATTCGCGGCATTGTGCCCGCCTGATCCGGCGCCGCGGTCACGAGCGAACAGGCCGATCGACGGGTCTGCCTGCCCTGGCTTGCCCCGCAGGCTTCCCCGGGTGCTGGGGTGGTCGAAGTTCACTTGGGACGGGTCGTTTTGGTATGCCCAGTCCGCGACGATGGTGCGGTGACTGAACTTCCAGCGGCCGTCGTGTTTGGCGTATTCGTCCAGATACCGGCCGCCGATGATGACATCCACGTCGTGGTCGGGGCCGGCGAAGGTGTGAAACACCAGGCAGTAGATCTCACCCTGGGCCGAGTCGCCGTCGATCGCGAAGTTCGTTGTGGTGATGTTGTGTTGCGACACAAGCACATAGGGCTCCGCGGCCTGTAGCTGCGCGATGAACTCTTCGACGCCGCCGGTCGAGAACGAGCCGTGCGAGTCGGTCGCGCCCGGGTGGTAGAGGCTACGAAGCGTCGCGTAATCGGCACGGTCGACGGCCCGGCAGTAGGCAGTGACCAGGTGGCGCAGTTCGTCGCGGGCCAGCATCAGCGTCAATTGGGCTTCATCGACCACCACGTCACCATAACGCCGTGGTTAGGCGCTGGCCGTACGCGGCGTTTCGGCGGTTGGTCTCGAACCGAATGGGTGCCGGTCGTAGGGTGTTCAGCGGAAGGAAGGTCGCCGACAGTGAAACTTTGCCTCGCCCAGAACCCCGACGCCGACGCGCTGCTGGACGACGATCCGTTCGCGTTGCTGATCGGCATGTTGCTGGACCAGCAGGTGACCTTCGAGACCGCCTTCGCGGGGCCCAAGAAGATCGCGGACCGGATGGGCGGGCTCGACGCCGCGGCGATCGCGGATCACGACCCGGAGAAGTTCGCGGCGCTGTGCGCCGAAAGGCCGGCGGTGCATCGCTTTCCGGGGTCGATGGCCAAGCGGATCCAGGCGCTGGCGCAGATCATCGTGGACCGCTACGAGGGCGACGCGGCCGGCCTGTGGACCGCCGGCGAGCCCGACGGCAAGGAACTGCTGCGCCGCCTCAACGGGCTGCCCGGCTTCGGGGAACAGAAGGCGCGGATCTTTCTGGCCCTGCTCGGCAAGCAGTACGGCGTGACGCCGACGGGCTGGCGGGAAGCGGCCGGGGAGTTCGGCCGGCCCGGCACCTACCTCTCGGTCGCCGACATCGTCGACGACAAGTCGCGCGGCCAGGTGCGTTCCTACAAGAAGCAGATGAAGGCAGCAGCTAAGGGAAAGGCAGCAACGTGAAGACACACATCACGTGTCCGTGCGGGGAGGCCATCGTGGGCAAGGACGAGGACGAGCTGGTCGAGTTGACCCAGGCCCACCTCGCCAGCGTCCACCCCGGTCTCGACTACGACCGCGACGCCATTCTGTTCATGGCGTACTGACGCGGACGCGCGTGCCACCGTCCGGTGACACGCGCGTCCGCGCTGGCAACCTCTACGGCACCACCGTCGAACCGATGGTGGGCATGAATTGGCACTGCCGTTCCTTGGTGGTGACCTGCCCGAAGATCGTCGACATGATGCTCCCCGAACCGGTGTCGGCGATCACGCTCAATGTCGT
Organism: Mycobacterium bohemicum DSM 44277; assembly: GCF_001053185.1. Classification (GTDB taxonomy): domain Bacteria; phylum Actinomycetota; class Actinomycetes; order Mycobacteriales; family Mycobacteriaceae; genus Mycobacterium; species Mycobacterium bohemicum. Next base: position 1,649,171 of record NZ_CSTD01000001.1, read on the forward strand.
GGGGCCCTCGGGGTTGATGTCGGACCGCGGCTTGAGCGTGGCGCTGCCGGACTTACCCGTGGTCAGGTTCACCCAGGTGACGTTGAGCGGCAGCTTCTGCACCTCGGCGGGTCCCGGGGTGCCCACCGCGGTGAACACGTACGCCGTCTGACCGGGCCCGGGTCCGGGAAGCGGAATCTTGGCCGGACCCGCCACCGACAGGGCGGTCGCTATCGCGTTGCTGCCGTCGGCCAGGCAGTTCGTGCCGATCGAGGGATACATGAAGTCCTGTGTGGGCGGCGCGTCAGGACCGAAATCCGGGTTCGCCGCGGGCGCCGAAGCCGGGGCCGGCGCCGGGGGAGCCGCGGGTGGGCCGCGGGCGGCGTCGACAGCCCCGGAATCGCCGGCAGGCCGGGGATCGAGGGGGCGGCCGGGGCGGCGGGTGCCGCGGGTGCGGCCGGCGCCGCGGGCGTCTGCTGCAGCAGGCCGGGGAGCATCCCCGCAAGGCCGCCCGGGTTGGTCGGCGCGGCGGGCGAGGTCGCACCGGCCGCCGGAACTCCCGGGAAGCTGATGCCGGGGGTGGCCGGGGCCGCCGGCGGCGTCGCGCCCAGCGCGGTGGCGAGGTTCTGCAGGATCTGCGGCGCGTTGGCCGCCGAGGCGATCAGCTGCTGCGGAATGTTGGGCACCGGCGGCGCCGGCACGGGGTCGGCGTGCGCGATGCCGCCCGTCAGTAGTGCGGCGGACGAACCGACTACGACGGCGGTTGCACGCAAGTAAGTCCAGATGGTTGGCATGACTCTCCCTGGTATCGACGACAAGGTCCGTGCCTGAAGCTACGTTGATACTGGTGTGACTCAAGTGACACGTGTGGCATTTATGTGATCGTTATTGATACGAGCGGCGGCGGTGACCTGGCGGCCGCGCGGGGCCGGCGGGGAGGCCGAGAAGGGCATTCGGCGGCAGCGCGATCGCTAGAGTCGGGCGGATAGACACCACCTCGGCCGCCGCGGCGGCACCGGAGACCCGGCGGTCGGCCAGGCTGCACGCGGCCGCGCCGCTTTTGTTGATCGCCAGCGTCGCCGCGCGGCTCGCGTGGACCTACCTCACGCCCCACGGGGCCAACTTCGTCGACCTGCACGTCTACCTCGGCGGCGCCGCGGCCCTGGACCATCCCGGCACGCTCTACGGCTACGTCTACGCCGACCAGACGCCTGACTTCCCGCTGCCGTTCACCTATCCACCGTTTGCGGCCGTGATCTTCTACCCCTTGCACTTCCTGCCGTTCGGCCTCGTCGCCTTCCTCTGGCAGGTCGCGACCATGGCGGCCCTGTACGCGTGCGTTCGGGTCAGCCAGCGCATGATGGGCCTCGATGCCGACGCGGCCGGCGGACCCCGCGTGGCGATGCTGTGGACGGCGGTCACCATCTGGATCGAGCCGCTGCGCAGCACCTTCGACTACGGGCAGGTCAACGTGCTGCTGATGCTCGCGGTGCTGTGGGCGGCCTACAGCTCGCGGTGGTGGCTGTCGGGATTGCTGGTCGGCGTGGCGGCCGGCATCAAGTTGACCCCGGCGATCGCCGGGCTCTACCTGCTCGGCGTTCGGCGGTGGGGGGCGGCGGTGTTTTCGGCGGCCGTGTTCCTCGCGACCGTCGGGGCGTCGGTGTTGGCGGCCGGCGACCAGACCCGCTACTACTTCACCAAACTGCTGGGTGACGCGCATCGGGTCGGCCCGATCGCCACATCGTTCAATCAGTCGTGGCGCGGCGGCATTTCGCGGATCGTCGGCCACGACGCCGGCTACGGCCCACCGGTGCTGGCCGCGCTCGCGGTCACCGCCGTCACCGCCGTCCTGGCCTGGCGCGCGCTGGACGGCCCGGATCGGCTGGGCAAGCTGTTGGTGGTCGAACTGTTCGGGCTGCTGCTATCCCCGATTTCGTGGACGCACCACTGGGTGTGGCTGGTGCCGCTGATGATCTGGGCGATCCACGGGCCGCAGCGCGCCCGGCACGGGGCGCGCGTGGTGGGCTGGGGTTGGTTGGCGCTCGCCATCATTGGCGTGCCGTGGTTGCTGAGCTTTGCCCAGCCGACGATCTGGCAGGTCAACCGCCCGTGGTATCTGGCCTGGGGCGGACTGGTCTACATCGTGGGCGCCGTCGCGACCCTCGCGTGGATCGCGGCCAGGCCCAGGCCCAGGCCCGAGTCCTAGTCGCCGACGATGCCGTTGATGTCGCGGGCCATCGCGACGTCCTTGTCGGTGATGCCGCCCTCGGAATGCGTGACGAGCGCGAAAGTCACTGTCCGCCAACGGATATCAATGTCCGGGTGATGATCCTTGCTTTCGGCGTGCTCGGCCACCCGGCGCACCGCGTCGATTCCGCCGAGAAACGACGGGAACTTGATCGACCGGCGCAGGGCGCCGTCGGCGCGCTCCCATCCGTCGAGGTCTTGCAGCGCGGCGTCCACTTCCTCGTCCGATAACACAGCCATACCTCGACCGTATACCGTCTCTGGCCATGCCGACCCAGATCGTCGTCGCGGCCGCCGTGATCCGTCGCGGCCGGCTCCTGGTGGCGCAGCGGGCGCGGCCCCCGGAGTTGGCCGGGCGCTGGGAGCTTCCCGGCGGCAAGGTCGCGCCCGGGGAAACGGAACCGGCGGCGCTGGCCCGCGAGTTGTCCGAGGAGCTCGGTCTGTCGGTCGGCGACGTCAGCGTCGGCGAGCGCCTCGGCGCGGACGTCGCGCTCAATGCCGGGATGACGCTGCGTGCCTACCGGGTGGGGCTGCGCCGCGGCGAGCCGCACGCCCACGACCACCGCGCGCTGCGCTGGGTCACGGCGGCGGAGCTCGGCGACGTCGATTGGGTGCCGGCCGATCGCGGCTGGTTGACGGACTTGAGACGAGCCCTCGAAGCGACCTCATAACGAGTCCACAGTCGTTCGGCAGGCTGCCCACAGGCGCGTGGCAGGTCGCCGGCGTGAACTAGGATATATAACAAAGTGACTTGTAAGAAAGACGTCGGTCGAACCTGACGCGGCGGTGTTTGCGTGGCCGCGGCCATCCCGGACGGGCGGTGCTCAGGGCGCGAATACCCTGCGCGACAGTGCCCTTCGCGTATGACGCCCGCTCCGGTCGCAGCCAGCCGCTTGGTGAAAGGCGCGACGCCACGGAAGTGGAGGGGTTTGCTTCTTGACTGTCACACCTCGCGTCGGCGGACTACTCGAGGAGCTGCTGGAGCGCAGCGGTCGGTTCTTCACCCCGGGCGAGATCTCGTCCGACCTGCGCACGGTCACCAGGCGGGGCGGTCGGGAGGCAGACGCCTTCTACCGCGACCGCTGGAGTCACGACAAGGTGGTGCGCTCCACCCACGGGGTCAACTGCACCGGCTCCTGCTCGTGGAAGATCTACGTCAAGGACGGGATCATCACCTGGGAGACCCAGCAGACCGACTATCCGTCCGTGGGTCCGGACCGGCCCGAATACGAGCCGCGCGGCTGCCCTCGCGGCGCGTCGTTTTCCTGGTACAGCTACTCGCCCACCCGGGTTCGGTATCCCTACGCCCGGGCCGTGCTGGTCGAGATGTACCGCGAGGCCAGGGCGCGGCTCGGTGATCCCGTGCTGGCGTGGGCGGACATCCAGGCCGACCCCGAGCGGCGTCGTCGCTACCAGCGGGCCCGCGGGAAAGGCGGACTGGTTCGGGTGACCTGGGCCGAGGCCACCGAAATCATCGCCGCCGCCCACGTGCACACCATCAAGGCGTACGGCCCGGACCGGGTCGCCGGCTTCTCTCCGATCCCGGCGATGTCGATGGTGTCCTATGCCGCCGGCTCGCGGTTCTTCGAACTGATCGGCGCTCCGATGACGTCGTTCTACGACTGGTATGCCGACCTCCCGGTCGCCTCGCCGCAGGTTTTCGGCGACCAGACCGACGTCCCGGAATCCGGCGACTGGTGGGACGCCGCGTACCTGATGATGTGGGGCTCCAACGTGCCGATCACCCGCACGCCCGACGCGCACTGGATGGCCGAGGCGCGCTACCGCGGCACCAAGGTGGTAACCGTCAGCCCGGACTACGCCGACAACACCAAGTTCGCCGACGAGTGGATGCCGTGCGCCGCGGGCACCGACGGCGCGCTGGCGATGGCGATGGGCCACGTCATCCTCTCGGAATGTTATGTGCAACAGCAAGTTCCGTTCTTCGCTGACTTCGCGCGCCGCTTCACCGACCTGCCGTTCCTGATCAAGCTCGAACACCGCGGCGACATGCTGGTGCCGGGAAAGAATCTCACGGCGGCGGACCTGGGCAGAGGCGTCGAGAATGCGGCGCTCAAGCCTGCCGTGCTGGACGAGGCCAGCGGCGCCGTGGTAGTGCCGCACGGCTCGCTGGGTTTCCGTTACGGCGAGGACGGCCTGGGCAAGTGGAACCTCGATCTCGGTGATCTGGTGCCCGCGCTCAGCGTGGCCGGATCGGACTGCGACACGGCGCTGGTGCACCTGCCCAGCTTTGACACCGTCGGCGGCGAAGGTGCCACCGTCGCGCGCGGGGTTCCCGTCCGCCGCGTCGGAGAGCACCTGGTGTGCACGGTGTTCGACCTCATGCTCGCCCAATACGGAGTGGCGCGGCCCGGACTGCCCGGCGAATGGCCCAGCGGCTACGACGATCCCACCCAGCCGAACACCCCCGCGTGGCAGGAGCCGATCACCGGCGTGTCGGCCGGCCAGGTCATCCGGGTCGCCAGGGAATTCGCTCGCAGCGCAGAGGAATCCGGCGGTCGGTCGATGATCATCATGGGCAGCGGGATCTGCCAATGGTTTCACGGCGACGCCATCTACCGCGCGGTCCTGGCGCTGCTGATGCTGACCGCGTCGATGGGACGAAACGGCGGAGGCTGGGCGCACTACGTAGGCCAGGAGAAGGTTCGGCCCCTCACCGGATTCCAGACGATGGCGATGGCCACCGATTGGGTGCGGCCGCCGCGGCAGGTGCCCGGCGCTTCCTACTGGTATGCGCATACCGATCAGTGGCGCTACGGCGGGTACCAGGCCGACAAACTCGCCAGCCCGATCGGCCGGGGCAGGTTCGCCGGCAAGCACACCATGGACGTGCTTGCCTCCGCGACCGCCATGGGCTGGAGCCCGTTCTATCCGCAGTTCGACCGGTCCAGCCTCGACGTCGCCGACGAGGCCCGCGCCGCGGGCCGTGACGTCGCCGAGCACGTCGCCGAGCGGCTCGGACGGGGCGAACTCAAACTGGCCGTCACCGATCCCGACAATCCCGCCAACTGGCCGCGGGTACTTACGGTCTGGCGCGCCAACCTGATCGGATCATCCGGCAAGGGCGGCGAGTACTTCCTGCGCCACCTGCTGGGCACCGACTCCAACGTGCAGGCCGAGCCGGCGCGCCCCGGGGACATCCCCGAGGGCAAGCTCGACCTGATGATGTCGATCGACTTCCGGATGACGTCGACGACGCTGGTGTCCGATATCGTGCTGCCCGCGGCGACGTGGTACGAGAAGGCCGACATCTCCAGCACCGACATGCACCCGTACGTGCACGCGTTCAGCGCCGCGACCGACCCGCCGTGGGAAACCCGCTCGGACTTCGACGCCTTCGGCGCCATCGCCCGCGCGTTCAGCGCGATGGCCAAGCGCCACCTGGGCACCCGCAGCGACGTGGTGCTCACCGCGCTCGAGCACGACACACCCGACGCGATGGCCTATCCCGGTGGCACGGAAGAAGATTGGCTGAGCACCGGCGCGACTCCGGTGCCCGGGCGCACGATGGGCAGGCTGACCGTGGTGGAGCGCGACTACGCCGCGGTCTACGACAAGTGGCTGACGCTGGGTCCGCTCGTCGACCAGTTCGGGGTGACCACCAAGGGGGTCACCGTGCATCCCTTCAAGGAGGTCGAGGAGCTGGGCGCGAAATTCGGCGTGATGAATTCCGGTGCGGGGCAGGGCCGGCCGGCCATCACCAGCGCCGCGCGGATGGCCGACGTCGTGCTGCTGCTGTCCGGGACCACCAACGGCCGGCTGGCGGTGGAGGGCTTCCGCGAGCTGGAGAAGCGCACCGGTCAGCGCCTGGCGCACCTGGCCGAAGGCAGCGAGGAACGTCGCGTCACCTATGCCGACACCCAGGCACGCCCCGTCCAGGTGATCACCAGCCCGGAGTGGTCGGGCAGCGAAACGGGCGGCCGCCGCTACGCGCCGTTCACCATCAACATCGAAAACCTCAAGCCGTTCCACACGCTCACCGGGCGGATGCACTTCTACCTGGCCCACGACTGGGTCGAGGAGCTGGGCGAGCACCTGCCGGTCTACCGGCCGCCCCTGGACATGACGCGGCTCTTCGGCGAGCCCTCGCTCGGCCCCACCGGTGACGGGATCGGCCTGACCGTGCGGTATCTCACGCCGCACTCGAAGTGGTCGTTCCACTCCACCTACCAGGACAACCTGTACATGCTATCGCTGTCGCGCGGCGGCCCGACGATGTGGATGAGCCCGGGGGACGCGGCGAAAATCGGCGTCCGCGACAACGATTGGGTGGAGGCGGTCAACGCCAACGGCATCTACGTGTGCCGCGCGATCGTCTCCCACCGGATGCCCGACGGCGTGGTGTTCGTCTACCACGTGCAGGAACGCACCGTGGACACGCCGCGCACCGAGAAGAACAACAAGCGCGGCGGCAACCACAACGCGCTGACCCGCGTGCGGATCAAGCCGAGCCACCTGGCCGGCGGCTACGGCCAGCACGCGTTCGCGTTCAACTACATGGGCCCGACCGGCAACCAGCGCGACGAGGTGACGGTGGTGCGCCGGCGCAGCCAGGAAGTGCGGTACTGAATGAAGGTAATGGCGCAATTGGCCATGGTGATGAACCTGGACAAGTGCATCGGCTGTCACACCTGCTCGGTGACTTGCAAGCAGGCGTGGACGAACCGGTCGGGCACCGAGTACGTGTGGTTCAACAACGTCGAAACCCGGCCCGGGCAAGGCTATCCCCGCACCTACGAGGACCAGGAGCGCTGGCGCGGCGGCTGGGTGCGCGACCGCAAGGGCCGCCTGCGGCTGCGTGACGGCGGGCGAATCCACAAGCTGCTGCGGATCTTCGCCAACCCCAGGTTGCCGACCATCGACGACTACTACCAGCCGTGGACCTACGACTACGAGAACCTGACCACCGCACCGGCGGGTGACACCTTTCCGACGGCCGCCCCGAAAAGCCTGATCACCGGCGAGCCGATGAAGGTCTCCTGGGGGCCGAACTGGGACGACAACCTGGCAGGCTCGCCGGAGATCCTGGCCGGCGATCCCATCCTGAAGAAGGTCAGCGAGGAGGTGAAGCTGAAGCTCGAAGAGACCTTCATGTTCTACCTGCCCCGGATCTGCGAGCACTGCCTCAACCCCTCCTGCGTGGCGTCGTGCCCGTCGGGGGCGATGTACAAGCGCAGCGAGGACGGCATCGTGCTGGTCGACCAGGACCGCTGCCGCGGCTGGCGCATGTGTGTGTCCGGATGCCCTTACAAGAAGGTCTATTTCAACCACAAGACCGGCAAGGCCGAGAAGTGCACGCTGTGCTATCCGCGGATGGAGGTCGGCCTGCCGACCATCTGCTCGGAGACCTGCGTCGGGCGGCTGCGCTACCTGGGTCTGGTGCTCTACGACGTCGAGCGGGTGCTCGAGGCCGCATCGGTGGAAGACGACGCCGACCTCTACGAGGCGCAGCGTCGGATCCTGTTGGACCCCAGCGATCCCGAGGTGATCGCGGGCGCCCGGGCCGAGGGCATCTCCGACGAGTGGATCCGGGCCGCGCAGCGCTCCCCGGTGTACGCGCTCATCAACACCTACAAGGTCGCCCTGCCGCTGCATCCCGAATACCGCACCATGCCGATGGTCTGGTACATCCCGCCGCTGTCGCCGGTGGTCGACGCGGTCAGCCGCGACGGTCATGACGGGGAGGACGCCGGAAACCTGTTCGGCGCGCTGGAGGCGCTGCGCATCCCCATGCAGTACCTGGCCGAACTCTTCACCGCCGGCGACACCCGGGTGGTCGAGGGGGTCTTGCGCCGGCTCGCGGCGATGCGCTCCTACATGCGCGACATCAATCTCGGCCGGGAGACCCAGCCGCACATCCCGCAGTCCGTCGGCATGACCGAAGAACAGGTCTACGAGATGTACCGGCTGCTAGCCATCGCGAAATACGAAGAGCGCTATGTCATCCCGACGGCATTCGGACCACAGGCCCGCGAGCTGGAAGGGATGGGCTGCGCGCTGGACGGCGACGGCGGCCCGGGCATGTACGAGTCGGGCGACCCGGTGCCGGTGTCGGTCGAGACCTTTCACTCCGTGCAGCGGGTGAATCTGCTCAACTGGGACGGCCGCCAGGCACCCGCCGGACTGTTTCCCGGGGAGCAGACGCGATGAGGCTGCGGGAACGGTCGAACGCCAAGACGATGCGGGACCGGCTGGTGTGGCAGGCGGCGTCCCTGCTGCTGGCCTATCCGGACCCTCGCCTGGGCGCGCGGCTCGACACCGTCGAGGAGTTGCTCGGTCACGCCGGCGGCGCCCCGGCCGGGCTGCTCGACCGCACGGTCGCGGCGTTGCGCGCCCGCACGCCCATGGATGCCGCGGCGGATTACGTGGCGACGTTCGACATGCGGCGAAACTGCACGATGTATCTGACGTACTGGACCGCCGGGGATACCCGCAACCGCGGGCGGGAGATGCTGGCGTTCGCCGCCGCCTACCGCGCGGCGAGGCGCCGGACCACCTGCCCGTCGTGCTGGAGTTCGCCGCCACGGTCGACCCCCGATCCGGCAGGCGGTTGCTGGCCGAGCACCGAGTGCCGATCGACGTGTTGCGGGGCGCCCTCGCGGATGCCGAGTCGCCCTACGAGCACACCGTGGCCGCTGTGTGCGCGACGCTGCCGGCGGGGACCGATCTGGACCTGCGCCGCGCGGAGCGCCTCGCCCGGGAGGGCCCACCCGCGGAAGCCGTTGGGCTGCAACCTTTCACGTTGACCGTGCCGCCGCGGCGCAGGGAAGGAGCGGCACATGTTCAGTAGCGTACTTTTCTGGGACATCGCGCCGTACGTCACGCTGACGGTGTTGGTGCTCGGCACGTGGTGGCGATACAAATACGACAAGTTCGGCTGGACGTCGCGCTCCTCGCAGGTCTACGAGTCGCGGTTGTTGCGGATCGGCAGCCCGATCTTCCATTTCGGCATTCTGGCCGTCTTCGCCGGGCACGTGATGGGCCTGTGCATCCCGCCGCGGGTCACGCACATGTTGAAGGTCAGCGACTACGCCTACCACCTGCAGGCGGTGATCGCCGGTTCGATCGCGGGCGCAGCGACGCTCGCCGGTATCGGTCTGCTGATCTACCGCCGCTTCACGCGCCCCGCGGTGTCCATCGCGACCAGCCGGAGCGACAAGCTGATGTATGTCGTGCTGGTGCTCGCCATCGTGGTGGGCCTGTATTGCGACCTGATCGGCACCGGGCCGCACGGCGGCGAGTTTCACTACCGCTACACGGTCGGTTTGTGGTTCCGGCGGATCTGGCTCCTGCAGCCGCATGGCGAGGTGATGGTCAACGCACCGCTGGACTACCAACTGCACGCCCTCATCGGCATGGTGTTGTTCACCGTGTGGCCGTTCACCCGCCTGGTCCATGTGTTCAGCGCGCCGGTCGTCTACCTGTTCCGGCCCTACATCGTCTACCGCAGCCGCGCGGCGACGGCCGAGGGCGAGATGGTCGGCGCGGCACCGCCCCGCAGGGGCTGGTAACCGGCGCGGCCTGGGCTTTCGCGGTGAATCCAGGGCGGCGACACGCCGGGGGGCGCCACCCTGGATTCACTGCGAACGGGCGGCACCGCCCCCGGCGCCGGTTCGCTATCTGAGGCCCCCACTGCCACAATCACCGACGTGCCATTCCGCAATGTCGCCATCGTCGCCCACGTCGACCACGGCAAGACGACCCTGGTCGACGCGATGCTGCGGCAGTCCGGTGCGCTGCACCACCGCGGTGATGACACCCAGGAACGCATCATGGACAGCGGTGACCTCGAGAAGGAAAAAGGCATCACCATCCTGGCCAAGAACACCGCCGTGCATCGCCACAACCCGGACGGGACCGTGACGGTGATCAACGTCATCGACACCCCCGGGCACGCCGACTTCGGCGGCGAGGTCGAACGCGGGCTGTCCATGGTCGACGGGGTGTTGCTGCTGGTCGACGCGTCGGAGGGGCCGCTGCCGCAGACCCGCTTCGTGCTCCGCAAGGCGCTGGCCGCCCATCTTCCGGTGATCCTCGTCGTCAACAAGACGGACCGGCCGGACGCGCGGATCGCCGAGGTGGTCGAGTCCAGCCACGACCTGCTGCTCGACGTCGCCTCCGACCTGGACGACGAGGCGGCCAAGGCCGCCGAGCACGCGCTGGGCCTGCCGACGCTGTACGCGTCCGGTCGCGCCGGCGTGGCCAGCACCACGCAGCCCGCCGACGGCCAGGTGCCCGACGGTGACAACCTCGACCCGCTGTTCGACGTGTTGATGGAGCACATCCCGCCGCCGTCGGGCGACCCGGAGGCGCCGCTGCAGGCGCTGGTGACCAACCTCGACGCGTCGGCCTTCCTCGGGCGACTGGCGCTGATCCGCATCTACAACGGCAAGCTGCGCAAGGGCCAGCAGGTCGCGTGGATGCGCGAGGTCGACGGGTTACCGGTCATCACCAGCGCCAAGATCACCGAGTTGCTCGCGACCGAGGGCGTCGAACGCAGCGCCACGGACGAGGCGATCGCCGGCGACATCGTGGCCGTCGCCGGGCTGCCCGAGATCATGATCGGGGACACCCTGGCCGACCCCGATCACGCTCACGCGTTGCCGCGCATCACCGTCGACGAGCCGGCGATATCGGTGACCGTCGGCACCAACACTTCGCCGCTGGCGGGCAAGGTGCCGGGTCACAAGCTGACCGCGCGGATGGTCCGCAGCCGGCTGGACACCGAACTCGTCGGCAACGTGTCGATCCGGGTGGTGGACATCGGCCGCCCCGACGCGTGGGAGGTGCAGGGCCGCGGCGAACTCGCCCTGGCGGTGCTGGTCGAACAGATGCGCCGCGAGGGCTTCGAGCTCACGGTCGGCAAGCCGCAGGTGGTCACCCGCACGATCGACGGCAGGCTGCACGAGCCCTTCGAGGCGATGACGATCGACTGCCCGGACGAATTCGTCGGCGCGATAACGCAATTGATGGCCGGCCGCAAGGGCCGCATGGAGGAGATGACCAACCACGCTGCCGGCTGGGTGCGGATGGACTTCATCGTGCCCAGCCGCGGGCTGATCGGCTTCCGCACCGACTTCCTCACGCTCACCCGCGGAACCGGGATCGCGAATGCGGTCTTTGACGGATACCGGCCGTGGGCGGGGGAGATCAGGGCCCGGCACACCGGTTCGCTGGTGTCGGACCGGTCCGGCACCATCACGCCGTTCGCGCTGCTCCAGCTCGCCGATCGCGGCCAGTTCTTCGTCGAGCCCGGGCAGGACACCTACGAGGGCATGGTCGTCGGAATCAATCCTCGCCCAGAGGATCTCGACGTCAACGTCACCCGCGAGAAGAAGCTGACCAACATGCGCTCGTCGACCGCCGACGTCATGGAGACCCTGGCCAAGCCGCTCGAACTCGACCTCGAACGCGCCATGGAGTTCTGCGCGCCCGACGAATGCGTCGAGGTGACCCCGGAGATCGTGCGGGTCCGCAAGGTCGAGCTCGACGCCACCACCCGGGCCCGCAGCCGGGCGCGCGCCAAGGCCCGGGGTTAGCGGATTGGCGGAACCCCGCGAGCATGACCTCACTGCGAACGCCGGCGCGGTTTCCCGCCGCCGGGTCAGGCTCGGTGCGCGCGTGCCGCGGCGGGTGCTCGATACGCTGATCGGCGTGCCGAGACCATCCCGCCGCCTGATGACGACGGTGGGCGGGGTCGTCTCGCTCGTGGGCGTGGTGGTGGCGGCGTGCACGGTCAACCCGCCGCCGGCCCCCCAGAGCACCGACACGCCGCACAACGCGCCCCCGCCTCCGCCGCGGGTCACGCAGATCATCATGGGCATCGACTCGATCGGCGCCGGGTTCAACCCGCACCTGCTGTCCGACCTGTCGCCGGTGAACGCCGCGATCAGCGCGCTCGTGTTGCCCAGCGCGTTTCGGCCGGTGGCCGATCCCAGTACGCCCACGGGTTCGCGCTGGGAGATGGACCCGACGCTGCTGGTGTCGGCCGACGTGACCAACCAGAACCCGTTCACGGTGACCTACAAGATCCGGCCCGAGGCGCAGTGGACCGACAACGCTCCGATCGCCGCGGACGACTTCTGGTACCTGTGGCGCCAGATGGTCGGTCAGCCCGGGGTGGTCGACCCGGCCGGATACGACCTGATCACCTCGGTGCAGTCGCTCGAGGGGGGCAAGCAGGCGGTGGTCACCTTCTCGCAGCCGTACCCGGCGTGGAAGGAACTGTTCAGCAACATCCTGCCCGCCCACATCGTCAAGGACGTGCCGGGCGGCTTTGCGGCCGGCCTGGCCAGGGCGCTGCCCGTCACCGGCGGGCAGTTCCGGGTGGAGAGCATCGACCCGCAGCGCGACGAAATCCTGATCGCCCGCAACGACCGCTACTGGGGTCCGCCGGCCAAGCCCGCGCTGATCCTGTTCCGCCGCGCCGGTGCCCCGGCCGCGCTGGCCGATTCCGTGCGCAACGGCGACACTCAGGTGGCCCAGGTGCACGGCGGTTCGGCGGCCTTCGCCCAGCTGTCGGCGATTCCCGACGTGCGGACGGCGCGGATCGTGACGCCCCGGGTCATGCAGCTCACGCTGCGCGCGAACCAGCCCAAGCTGTCGGACTCTCAGGTGCGCAAGGCGATCCTGGGACTGCTCGACGTCGACCTGCTCGCGGCCGTCGGCGCCGGCAGCGACAACACCGTCACGCTCGACCAGGCCCAGATCCGCTCCCCGAGCGATCCGGGCTACGAGCCGACCGCTCCGCCGGCGATGACGACGCCGGCGGCGCTGGCGCTGTTGACCGGCGCCGGATACAAGGTCGACAGCGACACCTCGACGCCACCGCCGCCGCCGCCGCCCGGTGGTGGGCCGCCGGAGGTGGTCCGCGGCCGGATCAGTAAGGACGGCCAGCAGCTCTCGCTGGCGATCGGGGTGGCGGCCAATGACCCGACCGCCGTGGCGGTGGCCAACACCGCGGCCGACCAGCTGCGCAACGTCGGCATCGCCGCGACCGTGCAGGCGCTGGACCCGGTGCTGCTCTACCGCGACGCGCTCAACAACAACCAGGTTGACGCCATCGTCGGCTGGCATCAGGCCGGCGGGAACCTCGCCACGCTGCTGGCCTCGCGTTATGGCTGTCCCGCGCTGCAGACCACCCAGGTGTCGACCTCCAATGCGGCCGCCACCAGCGGTCCCACCGCGGCTGGGCCGTCCGCCGGGGCGCCCCCGGCCCCGCCGTCCCCGACGCCGACGACCACCAGCCGTGCACCCGAACCCGGCGCCTTGGTGCAGGCGCCGTCGAATCTCACCGGAATCTGCGATCGCAGTATCCAGTCCAACATCGATGCCGCGCTCAATGGCACCAAAAACATCAACGACGTGATCACCGCGGTCGAGCCGCGAATTTGGAATATGTCCACGGTCTTGCCAATACTGCAGGACACCACCATTGTCGCGGCCGGGCCGAGCGTGCAGAACGTCAGCCTTTCCGGAGCCGTGCCGGTCGGCATCGTCGGCGACGCCGGCCAATGGATCAAAACCGGGCCCTGAGGGCACCTTCGGCCGCGGCCCGGGCCTGGCCGAAAACAACCCCGGCCCAACCGAATTCAAACGGACCCTTACGGGCGAATTGCCCCGGTCGGTAACAATTAGGTGAATTAACGCAAATGGTTGTTTTCAGCACCGCCTAGCGGCACGGCGATACTCTCGGTTTTATCGCGCTCACCCGCACGATCCGACGTGGGGGATAGCGGGGTGGGGATGTCTTGAGCCGGGGAGGCAGCATGTCGTATCTGATCGCAGCACCGGAATTGATGGCCGATGCCGCGCTGAATTTGGCGAATATCGGCTCGTCGATCGGTTCGGCAAATCTGGCCGCCGCCGTGGCGACGAGCGGAGTGCTGCCGGCCGCCGCCGATGAGGTGTCCGCGGCGATAGCTACCCTGTTCTCCCAGCACGCGGTGAGCTATCAACAGCTCAGCGCTCAGGCCGAGGCGTTCCACCAACTGTTCGTCCAGACCATGAACGCGGGCGCGGGCACATACGCGGCGGCCGAGGCCAACGTGGTGCAGACCATGGCCGCCTCGGTCCCCGCGCTGAGCGTCGACCTCAGCGGTGGCCTGTCGGGCCTGGCCGCCAGCCTCAGCGCCGACATCACGCAGCTCGGCGCCGGCCTCAACCTCGCCCTGTCCGCCAGCCTCGGCGGAAATCTCTCGGGCCTGGCGCCACTGGGCACCGCGATCGCGGCGGACGTCAACGGCGGCCTGAACGCCCTGGCGCAGACCGGCGGCGCGCTCGCCACCAACATCGGCGCCGGGCTGTCCAACGTCTCCGGCGCGCTGAGCGCCGGATTGCCCGGCCTGCAGGCCACCATCGGCGGCGGACTTTCCGGCCTCAACGCCCAGCTGAACGCCGCGTTGTCGGGTGGCTTGTCCGCAAACCTCTCCGGGCTGGGAGCCGGGCTGGGGGCCGGGCTGTCGGGGTTGGCGCAGACCGGTACGGCGCTGGCAAACAGCTTCGGCGCGGGGATAAACGGCCTGGCCGGCGGCCTGGGCGCCCAACTGTCCGGCCTGGCCGGTGGGCTGAGCCTGGCATTCCCGGGCCTGGCCGCCAGCCTGAGCGGCGGGCTGTCCGGCCTGAGCGCACAACTGACGGCGGCGTTGAGCGGCGGCTTCGGCGGCAGCCTCTCGGGACTGGGGCCCCTGGGCGCCGCGTTGGCCGCCGACGTCAACGGCGGCCTGGCGGCGCTGGCGCAAAGCGGTGCGCTGCTGACGGCCGGCCTGCCCGGTCTACAGGCCACCCTGACCGGCGCGCTGCCCGGGCTCAACGCCGTGTTGACGGGCGGCTTCCCGGGCCTGGGGGCCAGCCTTTCCGGGCTCGTGCAGACCGGCCAGTCGCTGGCCGGCACCCTGACCGCCGGGCTGCCCGGACTGGGCCTCAGCCTGCCGGCCTTGACCGGCGGCATCAGCACGGCGCTGTCGGGCGCCCTGAGTGCCGGCCTTCCCGGCCTGACCGGCGGTTTGAGCGGCAGCCTCGCCGCGCTGGCGAACATCCTGGGCTTCAGCCCGGCCCTCGGCGCCAACATCAACCTCGCCCTGACCGGGCTGGGCGCTTCGCTGAGCGCGGCCCTGTCGGGAGGCCTGGCGGCCAGTTTGGCGGAGCTGCCGACCGCGATGCTGAACCTGGTCGCGCCCTTCCAGACGCTGCTGACGGCCACCTCGCCGGCCGCGTTCCTGGCGCAACTGCAGACGATGGAGCTCAACTTCAACGCGGCGCTGCTCAACGCCGAACTCGGTTTCAACGCCGCCCTGGTCGCCCAGGAAGCGGGCCTGGAACTGGCCCTCTTCGGCAACCTCGGCAACGACGTGGCCAACACCTTCTTCAACTTCTGGAACCTGGTGCTGGGGACGGGCGAGGCGACCGTCGACAGCCTGATCGGCCTGCAGTTGCCCCTGGGCCTGCTGACCGGAAGTCTGGCGATCGGCACCAGCCCGATCATCGCCGGCGGCGGGTTCCTGGCCGCCCTGCCCACCAAGTTCCTGTGGGACCTCGGTGTCGTCGAGGCGGTCGCGGGTGCCTTCCTGGGCGGCGGCGGCCTGCAGGCGGCCCTGACCGGGGCGCTCACCGCGGGCGGCCTGCAGGCGATGCTCGGCGTGACGCTGGGCGGGTCGGTGTTCGCCGGGCTTCCCGCGACGGGGGCGGCCCTGGTGGCGGCGCCGATCGCGGGCCTACAGGCCATCGGGGCGGCCGAATTCGGCGCGTTCAACAACCTGGTCGGGCTGGAAACGGCCTTCAACACCAACCTGCTGGGCAACGAAATCGCCTGGGAGACAGCCACATTCGGCACTCCGGTGGCACTCAACGGGGTGCTGAACCGCGCCTTCAACGTCGGCAATCTGGTGATTTCCACCGGGGAGCAGACGGTGAACAGCTTCCTGAGTGGCTCGCCGGCCACCGCGCTCTTCCTGACCGGTACCGGACAGGAGGTCTTCAACGCCGGCAACATCGGCGGCATCGAGGGCATCTTCGACCAGAGCCTGGCGCTGGGCGCCAACCTGGCCGGGCTGCTCTAGGCCGGGCGGTTCAGTCGGCGGTCGCGGGCGACCGCGGCGGGATCACCGTGTCGACGATGAGCTCCAGGTAACGCCGGTTCGGCGGAGATCCGTGCAGCAGGAAGTGCTGGTTGATCAGCGCCGGGCCGATGCGCGCCGTCAATGGCGTGACCGTGTTCGGATCGAGGTCGCCGTCGGCAACCGCGGCCTGCAGGATCGATTCGATGAGTTTCAGGCGCGGCGCCACCACGGCGTCGGCGAAGATGGCGCGCATCTCGTCTTCGTGCAGGAGCTGATTGATGGTGGCCATGCCGGGGAAGTCGGTCTTGCCGGCGCAGACGTCGCGGTGCGCGCTGAACACCGCCAGCAGGTTGTCCCTGGCCGACCGGCCGGAGCGCAGCTCGGGCGACGGCGGCAGGGTATGCACCAGCGCCGCGTGCACCAGATCCTGCTTGGTGCACCAGCGTCGGTACAGCGCCGCCTTGCCGGTCTGCGCGCGCGCCGCGATCCCTTCCATCGTCAGCCCGCCGTATCCGACCTCGGCCAATTCGGCGAGGGTCGCCGCGTAGAGCGCCCGCTCCAGAACCTCGCCGCGCCGGCGGCTGCGGCTCTCCGGCGATTTCTGGGTGAGCTGAGGCATTTCTCGATAGTAGCCGTCGGCGTTCCTATCCCGCTGCTGTCCGAGCAAAGGCGGGGGTTCCGGGTAGTTTACGTCCATGCCGCAGACGCGCGAGACTCCGAGGCTGCTGTTCGTCCACGCCCATCCCGACGACGAAAGCCTCAGCAACGGAGCCACCATCGCCCACTACACCGCCCGCGGCGCGCAGGTGTCGGTCGTGACGTGCACCCTGGGCGAGGAGGGCGAGGTGATCGGTGACCGGTGGGCGAACCTCGCCGTGGACCGCGCCGACCAGCTCGGCGGCTACCGCATCGGCGAGCTCACGGCCGCGTTGAGCGCGCTGGGCGTCGGCGAACCGGTTTACCTCGGCGGCGCGGGCCGCTGGCGTGACTCCGGCATGGCCGGCACTCCGCCGCGGCGCCGGCAGAGGTTCATCGACGCCGACGAGCCCGAGGCCGTCGGCGCGCTGGTGGCGATCATTCGCGACCAGCGGCCGCACGTCGTCGTGACCTACGACCCCAACGGCGGGTACGGGCATCCCGATCACGTCCACGCCCACGCCGTGACGACCGCCGCGGTCGCCGCCGCCGGCCCCGCGACCGGCCCCGCCGACTATCCGGGAGAGCCGTGGGCGGTGCCGAAGTTCTACTGGACGGTGTTCGCGCAGAAGGCATTCGCCGCCGCGCTGGCCGCGCTGAATCCCGAGGACCTGCTCAAGGAGTGGGCCGTGCCGCCGGAAGAGGGGTTCGACTTCGGGTATGCCGACGCCGACATCGACGCCGTCATCGAGCCCGACCCCAGGGCGCAGGCGGCCAAAGCCGCGGCCCTGGCCGCGCACGCCACCCAGGTGGTGGTCGGTCCGACCGGCCGCGCCTGCGCGCTGTCCAACAACATGGCGCTGCCCATCGTGGGGCCCGAGCACTACGTCCTGGCCGCGGGCACGGCCGGCGAGCGCGACGAGCGTGGCTGGGAGACAGATTTGCTTGCGGGGCTTGGCTTCACGTGGTTCGGCGCGGGGCCCACGGGGTAGGCTCCTACAAGGCAGCCACGGAAGGAACTCTCATGGACCCGGACATGGACCCTAATATGCAGCACTGGCAGGACCGGCTGGACAGCCTGCAGTGGGTGATCGGCTCGATCCTGTCCAACATCGACAGCGTTCCGACCTGACCGCGATCGAGCCACGCGTCGCGTCGGTCGACGATCCCGGCCCGACGGACCCCGCCATCCGCTTTGTCGTCTTGTCGCTGCTCGCCGTCGACGGTGTCCTCTCCGCACTGGCCGGGGCCCTGCTACTGCCTTCCTACATCGGCTCCGTTCCCTTCCCCGTCAGCGCACTGCTCAGTGGGCTGCTCAACGCCGCGCTCGTCTGGGCCGCCGGGCAGTGGACCAGGTCGTCGCGCGTGGCCGCGCTGCCGCTGTGGTCATGGCTGTTGACCGTGGCGGTGTTCAGCATGGGCGGGCCGGGCGACGACATCGTTCTGGGCGGCCGGGGCCTCATGGCCTACGGCGCGCTGCTGCTGATCGCGCTCGGGGTGGCGCCGCCGGCCTGGGTGCTGTGGCGGCGCGGCCATCCGGCAGCGCCGATGCCCTGAGCCGCTCCGGCCGCTACGAGAGCGGCGGTAGCGGCGGCAGCGGCGGCAGGAAGCTGCGGAACCAGTAGATCTCGGTGTTGATGAACTGGTTGATCGACGCCGTGGTGGCCGCCCAGAAGTTGCTCAGCCCCTGAGAAAATGTGATCTCGCCGGCCAGCCAATCGAGCGTGTTGAACAGGCCGCTCTGCACCATCGGCTCGAAGAGGTCGTAGAAGAACATGATCTGCGGGGCCACCCAGCTCACGTAGGGCACATAGCCGGCCGCCCACGTAACGAGCTGGAAGCCGTACTGCACCCACGGCTCGATCTGCAGGTAGGCGGCCTCGATCGCGTCGGCGATGGGGGCGAACGCGTTCGCCGCCGGCGTCAGCGCGGCGGCGGCCGTCATGCCGGCGGGCGACAGCAGCGCGGCGGCCGCGGTCAGAGCGCGAACCCCGCCCGTGGGGGCCAGCAGCAGAGCGGCGGACTGGCCGACGCTTTGAGCGCCGCGCGCCAGCAGTCCCGGGCCGCCCAGCAGGCCGCCGCCGCCCGACACGGCGCCTTCGTCGGGCCGGCGGCCGCGGCGCCGGCCGAGCCGAGCCCGCGTCCGATACCGGTCAAGTCGGAGGCCGCGACGGCCAGTGCTTCAGGCGCGGCGAACACAAAAGACATCTGGCACCTCCCTTTGCCAGCCCTGGCCACACACCCCAGCGCGGCTGTGACTGGTCGTCATTCGACGAATTGCTCGGATCGTATCGCCATCGGCGAGCCGATCACCGGGAATCACGGCAAAGCCCAACGGGTCCGTTGGACCTCGTCGACTCGTGGTCAACCGCTTGGCGGCCGGCCCCTGCCGCTACTGTTGCGCGTATGGGGCCTGCCGTGGTTGCCAAGACGCGATGTTCCGGGACACGCGGATGAAATCCGATCGTGGGGGAGTTACACCAACGTGCCACTGACACCGGAGCCCCCGGGTAAGGCGCCCGTCGCTCTGCGGAGCCCCGTCGTCCCGCCCGTAGCAAGCGCTTCGGCGCTGCGGCGGGTGCTGCGCCGGGCCCGCGACGGCGTCGTCCTCAACGTCGACGAGGCCGCCCTGGCGATGACGGCGCGGGGTGCGGACCTGGCGGACCTGTGCGCCAGCGCGGCGCGGGTGCGCGACGCCGGTCTGGAATCGGCCGGGCGGCGGGGGCCGAACGGGCACCTGCCGATCACGTACTCGCGCAAGGTGTTCCTGCCCATCACCCACCTGTGCCGTGACAGCTGCCACTACTGCACGTTCGCGACGGCCCCCGGCAAGCTGCGCGCCCGCGGGGCCGGCATGTACATGGAGCCCGACGAGGTGCTCGACGTTGCCCGTCGCGGGGCCGAACTGGGTTGCAAGGAAGCATTGTTCACGCTGGGCGACCGGCCGGAAGAGCGCTGGGAAGAGGCGCGCGACTGGCTGGGCGAGCGCGGCTACGATTCCACGCTGTCCTACGTGCGGGCGATGGCGATCCGGGTGCTGGAGGAGACCGGGTTGCTGCCGCACCTTAACCCCGGTGTGATGAGCTGGTCGGAGATGTCGCGGCTGAAACCGGTGGCACCGTCGATGGGCATGATGCTCGAGACCACGTCGCGCCGGCTCTTCGAGACCAAAGGGCTTGCGCACTACGGCAGTCCGGACAAGGACCCGGCCGTGCGGCTGCGCACGCTCACCGACGCGGGCCGGCTGTCCATTCCGTTCACCACCGGCCTGCTGGTCGGCATCGGGGAGACGCTGACCGAACGCGCGGAAACCCTGCACGCGATCCGCAAGTCCCACAAGGAGTTCGGCCACGTCCAAGAGGTGATCGTGCAGAACTTCCGGGCCAAGCAGCACACGGCGATGGCCGATGTCCCCGACGCCGGGATCGAGGACTACCTGGCGACCGTGGCGGTTGCGCGGTTGGTGCTCGGGCCGGGAATGCGGATTCAGGCGCCGCCCAACCTGGTGTCGCGCGAGGAATGCCTGGCGCTGATCCGCGCCGGCGTCGACGACTGGGGCGGTGTCTCGCCGCTGACCCCCGACCACGTCAACCCCGAACGGCCCTGGCCGGCGCTGGACGAACTGGCCGCCGTCACCGTCGCGGGCGGCTACGAGCTGGTCCAGCGGCTGACCGCCCAGCCCAGGTACGTCCAGGCCGGCGCGGCCTGGATCGACCCCCGCGTCTACGGCCACGTCGAGGCGCTGGCCGACCCCGACACCGGCCTGGCCCGCGACGTCAACCCGGTGGGCAGGCCGTGGCAGGAGCCCGACGACGTGGAGTCCGCCGGCCGGGTCGACCTGAACGCCGCGATCGACACCGACGGCCGCAACAGCGAGGCCCGCAGCGACCTCGAAAGCGCCTTCGGCGACTGGGAATCCATCCGTGCACACGTCGCGGAGCTGGCCGCGCGGGTCCCCGAACGCATCGACACCGACGTGCTCGCGGCGCTGCGCTCGGCCGAGCGGAACCCGGGCGGCTGCACCGACGACGAATATCTCGCGCTGGCGACGGCCGACGGCCCCGCATTGGAAGCGGTTGCCGCCCTTGCTGATTCGTTGCGCCGCGACGCCGTAGGCGACGACGTGACGTTCGTGGTCAACCGCAACATCAACTTCACCAACATCTGCTATACCGGTTGCCGGTTCTGCGCGTTCGCCCAGCGCAAGGGCGACGCCGACGCCTACTCGCTCTCGGTCGACGAGGTCGCCGACCGCGCGTGGGAGGCGCACGTCCAGGGCGCCACCGAGGTGTGCATGCAGGGCGGGATCGACCCCGAATTGCCGGTGACCGGCTACGCGGAGCTGGTTCGCGCCGTCAAGGCCCGCGTGCCGTCCATGCACGTGCACGCGTTCTCCCCGATGGAGATCGCCAACGGGGTGACCAAGAGCGGCTTGAGCATTCGCGAGTGGCTGATCGGCCTGCGCGAGGCCGGGCTGGACACGATTCCGGGCACCGCAGCCGAGATCCTCGACGACGAAGTGCGGTGGGTGCTGACCAAAGGCAAGCTGCCGACGTCGATGTGGGTCGAAATCGTGACGACCGCGCACGAGGTGGGCCTGCGGTCGTCGTCGACCATGATGTACGGCCACGTCGACACCCCCCGGCACTGGGTGGCCCACCTGCAGGTGCTGCGCGACATCCAGGACCGCACCGGGGGTTTCACCGAGTTCGTCCCGTTGCCGTTCGTGCACCAGAACTCGCCGCTGTACCTCGCCGGCGCCGCCCGCCCCGGGCCCACCCACCGCGACAACCGCGCCGTCCACGCACTGGCCCGGATCATGTTGCACGGCCGCATTTCTCACATCCAGACCAGCTGGGTCAAGCTCGGCGTCGAACGGACGCAGGTGATGCTCAACGGCGGCGCCAACGACCTCGGTGGCACGCTGATGGAGGAGACCATCTCGCGCATGGCCGGCTCGGAACACGGGTCGTCGAAGACGGCGGCCGAATTGATGGCGATCGCCGAGGGCATCGGGCGCCCGGCGCGTCAGCGCACCACCTCCTACGCGCCGCTGCCGGTCTGACCGCAAGGCCGCGACCGCGCGCGGCCGCCGGTCGTGGACACCGCGGCCCACAGAACACTGAGAACAGATGCCGCGATCCGGGACGCCGCTGTTGTGGGCCAGAAAACCGGCGGACCCGGCACGGATTCAAGCCGTGCCGGGCCCGAGGCCTCAAATCAAGTGCGCCGCCTGCTCAGCGGCTACTGAACCGGAGTGCGGCTCAGTAACCGCTGCAAGTGCTCGCGACCGCCGTCACGTCGTTGAAATACGCCGCGGCCTGCGGCATGGCCTGAATCTGCGCAGCCATCTGAGCCCGCTTCGACGGCGGCGACGCAAGGAACTGACGCAGGTAGCTCTGCGCGATCGGCGACGCGTTGAACTGCGCGGCAGCGCCCGGGTCGGTCGCGCTGAGCGCCGCCATCACCTGCCCGTAGTTGCACGTCGTGTTGATCACCGGGTCCAACGGGTCCGCGGACGCGATCCCGGCCCCGGCAGTCAACGCGATGGCGGCACCGCCAACAGCGGTAGCCAG
This sequence comes from Mycobacterium bohemicum DSM 44277, assembly GCF_001053185.1. Taxonomy (GTDB): domain Bacteria; phylum Actinomycetota; class Actinomycetes; order Mycobacteriales; family Mycobacteriaceae; genus Mycobacterium; species Mycobacterium bohemicum. Next base: position 1,671,687 of record NZ_CSTD01000001.1, read on the forward strand.
TTTGGTCAATGACAGCCTCACCATGTACGGACACCTTCCCCAACTAATGCACCGTCAGACGACGGCGACGACATCTTGCCCAGCGGTTGCCGTCTTCGGTCGAGATTACAGCCCCCCTGAGCTTTCTTCCAACGCAATCGTTATCGCACAACGTCGAGGAGACGTAACAAATGCCAGGCCAGGGCATTGTTCGCCAGGGGCGAACGGTTGCCGTGATCCCGCCGGGGCCGTAACCGGGCGGTTTGTCGCGATCCGCGTCCGTCGGCCACCCCCGACGCCCGCGCTGCGATCGGACCGCCCCGGCCGCCGCCTCCGGCCGGTCCGGCGACCGGCGGGCCAGGTGGTTGACGTGTATGTGAAACGTCTAGTATCAGTAACCGAAAGCTTTGTCCGGAGCGGTCCCGAGCACCGTTTCCGGCCGACCCGCAGCCCGCATCGAGCCCCACATGGAGGAGACGTCTGTGACCTACACGATCGCCGAGCCCTGCGTCGATATCAAGGACAAGGCGTGCATCGAGGAGTGCCCGGTCGACTGCATCTACGAGGGCGCCCGGATGCTCTACATCCACCCGGACGAATGCGTCGACTGCGGGGCCTGTGAGCCGGTGTGCCCGGTGGAAGCGATCTACTACGAGGATGACGTCCCGGAGCAGTGGAGCCAGTACACCCAGATCAACGCTGACTTCTTCGTTGAACTCGGCTCGCCGGGCGGTGCGGCGAAGGTCGGCCTGACCGAGAACGACCCGCAGGTGGTCAAGGATCTGCCGCCCCAGGGCGAAGGCGACTGAGCGCGCCGGTGCCGCGTCAGCCCGGAGCGGGGACGCGCGCCCCGCGCGGGCGAGTGTCCGGGCCGGTCTCGGCCTCGCTGCCGGAGTTCCCGTGGGACACCCTGGCCGACGCCAAGGCCCTGGCGGGCGCGCATCCCGGCGGGATCGTCGACCTCTCCGTCGGCACCCCGGTCGACCCGGTGGCGCCGCTGATCCAGGACGCGCTGGCCGCCGCCGGTTCCGCGTCGGGGTACCCCGCGACGGCGGGCACCGCGCGGCTACGGGAGTCCGCGGTCGCCGCGCTGGGCCGCCGCTTCGGGATCGACGGGCTGACCGAGGCCGACGTGCTGCCGGTGATCGGCAGCAAGGAGCTCATCGCCTGGCTGCCGACGTTGCTCGGCCTGGGACCCTCGGACTCCGTCGTGGTGCCGGAGCTGGCCTACCCGACCTATGACGTCGGCGCCCGGCTGGCCGGCGCGCAGGTGCTGCGCGCGGACTCGCTGACCCAGCTGGGGCCCCTGTCGCCGGCGCTGGTCTACCTGAACTCGCCGAGCAACCCGACCGGGCGCGTGCTGGGCGTCGACCACCTGCGCAAGGTGGTGGACTGGGCGCGCGATCGCGACTGCGTGGTCGCCTCCGACGAGTGCTACCTGGGCCTGGGATGGGAAGCCCAGCCGCTGTCGATCCTGCACCCCGACGTCTGCGGGGGAGACCACACGGGGCTGCTCGCCATCCACTCGCTGTCCAAGAGTTCGTCGCTGGCCGGTTACCGCGCCGGCTTCGTCGCCGGGGACGGGGCCCTGGTCGCCGAACTGCTCGCCGTGCGCAAACACGCCGGGATGATGGTGCCCACTCCGATCCAGGCCGCCATGGTGGCCGCCCTCGACGACGACGCCCACGAGCGGGTGCAGCGGGAACGCTACGAGCGGCGCCGGGCCGTCCTGCTGCCGGCGCTGCGTTCGGCGGGCTTCATGGTGGACCACTCCGAGGCGGGCCTCTACCTGTGGGCCACCCGCGGTGACCCGTGCGGCGACACCGTCGCCTGGCTGGCGGAACGCGGCATCCTGGTGGCGCCCGGCGACTTCTACGGCCCGGGTGGGGCGCGGCACGTGCGAGTGGCGCTGACTGCCGCCGACGAGCGGATCGCCGCCGCGGTGCACCGGCTGAGTTAGCCGAGCCTCCTGCCGCGTCGGCGTGGCAAACGGCAGAATGCATCGAAGGCGGTTCTTGCGGTCAACCCTCGGGAAGGAATGTCGCCCTTGACTTCGTCGTCGGGTACGCCCCGGATTCCCCTGTCTTTCGGTGAATTGGCCAAGCGCGTCTTTCTAGGCAAGCCGTTGATCACCGAGGACCTGTCCTCTGAGAAGCTCTCGAACCCTGTTGCTCTCGGAGCGCTTTCGCCCGACGCTATTTCGTCCACCGCCTATGGCCCCGAGCAGATCCTGATCGAGCTGCTCCCGCACGCCGGCTTGGCGGCTTTCTTGTTGTTGCTGCCCATCACCGGGGTCATCCTGTTCATCCTGGTGTTGGTGACCGCGTCGTACCGCCAAGTGGTGATGGCCTACACCCGGGCGGGCGGTTCCTACATCGTCGCGCGGGACAACTTCGGCCCGCGGGTGGCGCAGGTCGCCGCCGCGGCGCTGTTGATCGACTACGTGGTCACGGTCGCCGTGCAGTCGGCGGCCGGAACCGTTGCCGTGGTGTCGGCCATCCCCGCGTTGGGGCCACACAGCCTGCAGATCACCGTCGCCGTGGTGCTGCTGATCTGCTACGCCAACCTGCGCGGACTGCGGGAGGCGGGATGGCCTTTCGCGTTCGCGACCTACTTCTTCGTCCTCATGGTCGGGGCGACGATCGTCGTGGGCGTCGCGCGGGCGCTGTCGGGCGACCTGCCGGTGTATGACCCCGCCCGCATGCCCGGGACGGTGGCGGTTCATCAAGCCGACGGCCTGGTGATGGGTGCGACGGTGCTGGTGCTGCTGCGTGCCTTCGCCAACGGCGGTTCGTCGCTGACGGGGGTGGAAGCGATCTCCAACACGGTCGACTACTTCCGAAAGCCGCAGGGCCGCAACGCCCGTCTGGTGCTCACCGTCATGGCCTCCATCCTCGGCTTCCTGCTGGCCGGGGTCGCCTACCTCGCGTACGTCACCCATGCCACGCCCTACCGCAGTGAGTATCCTTCGGTCCTGTCGCAGATCGCCCGCGGGGTCTTCGGTACCGGCGTGGTCGGCAACGTCTTGTACATCCTCGTCCAGACGGCCACCGCCGCAATCCTGTTCACCGGTGCGAACACCAGCTTCAACGGGTTCCCGGCGCTGGCCAGTTTCGTGGCCGAGGACCGTTTCCTGCCGAGACAGCTGATGAAACGCGGCCACCGGCTGGTGTTTTCGAACGGCATCCTCACACTTGCCGCGCTGTCGGTGGCCTTGCTCGTGGTGACCGGCGCCTCCGTCAACGCGTTGGTGCCGTTCTACGCGATCGGCGTTTTCACCGGGTTCTCGATGGCCGGTTACGGCATGACCAAACACCACCTGACCCAGCGTGAACGGGGATGGCGGCACCGGCTGGTGATCAACTTTTCCGCGGCCATCCTGTCCACCGTCGTCGTCGGCATCTTCGCGGTGGCGAAGTTCACCGAAGGTGCGTGGCTGGTGGTAGTCATCTTCCCCCTGCTGGTGTGGGGACTCACCCGGCTCAACCGTGAATACCGTGCCGAGGCGGCCATTCTCGAGATGTTCCGCACCGACCGGCCCGATCTGGTCAAGTACGCGCGGCACAAGGTGTTCGTGTTCGTGAGCTCGCTCGACCTGTCGGTGATCGAAGCGTTGCGCTACGGGAAGGGGTTGCGGGCCGACGACCTGGTCGCCGTGCACTTCATGGTCGACGCGGCGTATGCCGCGCAGCTGCGCAAGCGGTGGGACCACTTCGACCTGGACACCCCGCTGCGGGTTGTGGACTGCCCCGACCGGCGGATCACCCGGGCCGCGCAATTGCTGGTCGCCAAGGCCCGGGAGGAACATCCGAACACCAACGTGACCGTATTGCTGCCGCGCAGAACCTTTGCGCCCCTGCTGGGTCGGCTACTGCACGACCGCACGGCCGACAAGATCGCCCGCGCGGTCAGCGTCATCCCCGACGCCGCGGCCACGATCGTGCCCTACGACGTGGAATCGCGGATCAGGGAGGCCTACCCCGACGACTTCGAGCAGCGCATCGCCCACGAGATCGACAAACTTCAGGCATGGGTGTCCAAGGGCGAGGATCGAAACATCGACGACTACGAGCATCCCCAGCGGCCGCGGTCGGTCATCATGGTGTCGGGCCTGATCTCCGGTCAGCGCGCCACCGTCGAGGGGCGGGTCAACGAGGTCCAGGACGTCGCGCGGGGCAGTCGGACCCTGCGGCAGGTGGTCGTCGGCGACAACAGCGGTGAGTTGACCGTCACGTTCCGTCCGGGCCACGGGGGTGCCGACATCCAGCCCGGCCAGGTGGTGCGGATCACCGGCAAGGCCCGCCAGACCGGCAACCAGCCCGTCTGCATGATCGACCCCGTGTACCACGTGGTCGAGGACCCCGCCAAGGAAGCTGGGTCGCCGGCCGCGGACCAAAAGCGCGACGGTGATCGATGAGCCGGTGCGGGGGTCAACCGCCGTACGGCGGGCGAGGCATCTGGAAGCGACGACGCCCATTGCGCAACACAAAACTTCCCGCCTTCTCCGAGTTCCCCCGGGGCATCCCGCCCACCATACCCGTTCCAGGATGGCCGCTGACCGCCGCCTGTTCCGCTTGGATCATGCTGTCCGGCAACGGTATCGCGGACGTGTTGAGACGATCGGCGGCCGCACTGGCTGAGCTCCAGTCGGGCGGGACCGACAACTTTCCCACGAACGCCGCGCTGCCAACTCTGGCCTGGACCGTGCCGCGAAGGGCTTCGGGACCCACCGATCGGGCCGCCGTTGTTGCCTTGGCCAGCTGGAGCCCGAGCAGTCTGGAACCGGTACCGAACTGTCCCGCCGAAAACACTGCGTAGGTCGTCGACCAAAACGGTTGGGCGGGCCCGACGACGAGGGTGTCGAAGTCGCTGAAGGCGCTCAGCAGCGCGGAATACGCCGTCGCCGGTGAAGGAAGGCCCGCGGCAGTGCCGGCGGATGTCCCGGTGCCGAGCCCGGGCAGCTCCGCGAGCGCCGCCTGAGCCTGTCCCGACGGCAGCGCCGCAGCTTGGCTGACCGCCGCGGCCTGAGCGGATTGCCCGGTGGTGTCGGTGATCACCGGTGGCTGATCGAAAGGTTCCAGCACGCTGGCGGTCGACGAGGCCGCGGCGTAGGTGTACATGGCGGCGGCATCCTGGGCCCACATCTCGGCGTATTGCGCCTCGGTGGCGGCGATGGCGGGGGTGTTCTGGCCGAAGAAGTTGGTGGCGACCAATACGGCCAACTGGCTGCGGTTCGCGGCGATCACCGGCGGCGGCACCGTCGCGGCGAACGCCGCCTCGTACGCGGCCGCCGCCGCCCGGGCCTGGCCGGCGGTTTGCTCGGCCTGAGTGGCAGTCGCGGTAGCCCAGGACACGTACGGCGCCACCGCCCCCGCCATCGCGAACGACGCGCCACCCGACCACAGGCCCCGCAGCTCCGAGACAGTGGATGAATAGGTCGCTGCGTAGGAATCCAGTTGCGCGGCAAGGTCGTCCCAGGCCGACGCGGCGGCCATCAGCGGTCCCGAGCCGGGACCGGAATACATTCTGGCCGAGTTGATCTCGGGCGGTAGTGCCCCGAAGTCAAGCATCGGCGTTCCCTTCTGAGGCCGCCCGTCACCCGGAAGGTTGGGGCGGGGTTATTGGTGCGGTGGCGGGCGTCAGCCGCTATCCGCCCGCAGAAGGACGGGGCATGGTGAATTTGCGGGGTCCCACCCGCAGCGCGTTGTTGACCGAAGACCCCGAGAACAGGCCCGACTTGCCGCCGGTGCCGGCGGCCGGCACGCCGTTCCACATGTTGCTCACCGGCACCTCTTCCCATGACGGGCCACCGCCGATGTCCGCGTCCGAAAGCCAGTGCGGATCTGCGACGGGGGCGGCCACCCCCGGGTTGGTCACCGTCCAGCTGGGCGGGACCGATAGCTTCCCCAACGAGGCCGCGTTGCCGGCACTGGCGAGCACCGGCCCGCGGATGGTCGCCGTGGGCGGCGGCGCCGGCTGCTTTCGCCGCCGCGCCGGCCTCCTGCAACCCGACCCGCTGGACCCCGGTGCCGAAGCTTCCCGCCGACGTCAACGTCCGGCTGATGCCGTCGCCGAGATTGACCGGCGAGGTGAACGTGTTGAAATTGCTGAAGGCGGTGAGCAGCGGCGAGGGGATCAACGCCTCCAATTGCGACAACGGAGACGACGCCGCGGTTGCCGACAAGCCCGACGACGACGCTCCCGTTGTGGCAAGCGCCTGCAGTTGTTGCGGCACGCTCGCCATCAGCTGAGACAGCGTCGTCTGGGCGTTTCCCGCCGCCGACGATCCGGTGGCCTGGGCCACCGCGGCGGCCTGAGCGGGCTGGGCGGCGGCGTTGGTGGTCTGTGGCGGCTGCGTGAACTGCCTCAGCGTGGTCGCGGCCGACGAGGAGGCGGCATAGCGGTACATCGCGGCGGCGTCTTGGGCCCACATCTGCTCGTACTGCGCCTCGGTCGCCGCGATCATCCCGGTGTTCTGCCCGAAGACGTTCGTCGACATCAGCGTGGCCAACTCGGTGCGATTCGCGGTGACCAGTGCCGGCGGCACCGTCGCGGCGAGCGCCGTCTCGTACGCGGCCGCGGCCGCGCGCGCTTGACTGGCGGCCTCCTCGGCCTGCGCCCCCGCGTTCGACACCCACGCGACGTATGGCGCGACCGCACCGGCCATCGTCTGCGCCGCGGCGCCGGACCAACCCTCGCCCTGTAACCGCGCGATGGTCGTGGCGTACGCCCGGCCAACCGATTCCAGCGCATTGGCCAGCACGTCCCACGCCGCGGCCGCCGCCATCATCGGGCCCGAGCCGGCGCCGGCATACATCCTGGCGGAGTTGATCTCGGGCGGCAGCGCTCCGTAGTCCAACACGGTGATTCCCTTCGTCAGGCGGCCTGGCGGCGACGGCCGATCGAGATCGTCAGCGACGTGGAGGGCGGAGGCGGGAACGCTCTCGATGCGTGGTGCGACGAAAAGTGCGCGCCCACATACGGCCCTCCGCATCACAGGTGACTGCCCCTTGGCCAGCCATCGCTGGTGATCTGCTTCGTAGGGACCGTTGGGCGTCGACTGTGACGCGCGGTTCGTGGCGAGCCCCACCGCCGTCGGCGTGCGTTTGGCGCCGCGGATCCCGGCGACAAAACTGCACTGGTTGTTGATTCAGTCAAACGCGATTCGGGACGTTCGACAAGTTAAAACCGCGGATGTACAGGATCTTTCCAGCGAACAACTCTGAAACTTCAAGCTGTCGAAGGGCCGCTGCATTCGGCGCGACCCGATGCCATTCCAGATCGCGAGGCTCACCGTGGCACCCAAACCGGCCGCCGGTCGCGCGCGGGCGGATCGCGGTGGGATCTCGGGCTCTGCCAGGCGATATGTTCCAGACGACATGGTTGGCTGGGCCGTTCCGGAAGGCGGTCCCCGGCGGGCTTTGGCACATGTCGGCACCCAACCGGGACAGGGATGTGATCCGCCGGCGCGCCGCTTCGCCGCGGCAAGCATCTCTGCAGCTAACTGTGCGGTCGAATCGGGTCCGTCGTTTTTCGTGATGGATGCCGGGCCGAATTTCAACCGTTCGACGCCGTCGTCGCGTCTCGATTGCGCATCGGCCCGGTGTGGATCGTGGTGAAGCAGGCTGGAAATCTCCTGTAAGTTGACCCACTTAACTTGTGAAGTGACCCGAGTGCGATTACTAATGAATCACCGGGGTTCATCACAGGCACGTCGCTGTCGACGGCGGACGGCCCCTGCAGAACGGATCATCGAGGAGTCGGCTGGCCGGTTGGGCAGCCGAGCGTGACGCGGAGGATCGCAAGTGGCCGTTGGGATTGCGAGTATTCGCAACCGAAGCCGGCCGGTGCTGAAGTGTTGACGAGCCCGACTGGACCGGACGCCCGAGGCCCGTGGGACGGCGGCGGCGGTCAAGTCGATTTCGAGGCCACGCCACCGTCGACTGCGAAAGGGAGATACCACTTGTCGCGTTCGCATCGCATCGTGGTCTGGGATCCGGAGGACGCGGTCGCCTGGCACGGCGGCAATCACGCGATCGCCCGGCGCAACCTGTTCTGGCAGGTCGTGAATGTCCATGTCGCGTTCTCGGTCTGGTACCTCTGGTCGGTGATGGTGCTGTTCATGCCGCAGCCCGTCTACGGCTTCGCCACGGGCGACAAGCTGTTGATCGGAGCCACCGCCGCGCTGGTCGGCGCGCTCGCGCGCATTCCCTATTCGATGGCGGCGAACTGGTTCGGCGGCCGGAACTGGACGATCTTCTCGGCCGTTGTGCTGCTGTTTCCGACCGCGGGAGCGATCGTCCTGCTGGCCCATCCCGGCCTGCCGCTGTGGCCGTATCTGGTATGTGCCGCGCTGACCGGCCTCGGCGGCGGCAACTATTCCGCCTCGCTGGCCAAGGTCGACGGCCTGTTCCCGCAGCGGCTCAAGGGTTTTGCGCTGGGCCTGACGGGCGGGATGGCCAACCTGGGGTCGGCGGGCATCCAGGCGGTCGGACTCCTCGCTCTGGCGACCATGGGACACGCGGCGCCGTACTGGGTCTGCGCGATATACCTCGTGCTGCTGGCGATCGGCGGTGTCGGCGCGGCGGTGTTCATGGACAACGTTGTCGCGCACCGCACCGGGCTGTCGTTGCACAACTTGCGGTCCATCGTCACGGTGCCGGACACCTGGGCCATCTCGTTCCTCTACCTGTGCGCCTCCGGATCGTTCCTCGGATTCGCATTCGCGTTCGGGCAGGTATTGCTGCACAACTTCGTGGCCGGCGGGGAGACCCATGCCCAGGCGTCGCTGCACGCCGCCGAGGTCGCCTTCATCGGCCCGTTGCTCGGGTCGCTGGCCCGGATCGTCGGCGGCAAGGTCAGCGACCGCTTCGGCGGCGGGCGCGTCACCCTGACCGTCTTCCTCGCCTCGATCGTGGCGGGGGGCTTCCTGGTTGGCATGAGCACGCACGCCGACGCCGCCGAGGACAGCGGCCGCAAGGTAACCGATCTCACCATGTTGGGCTACATCGTCGGTTTCATCGCCCTGTTCATCTTCTGCGGTGCGGCCAAAGCCGCGGTCTACAAGCTGATCCCGTCGGTGTTCGAGGCGCGCGCCCGCGCGCTGTGCGTCGCCGCGGCCGAGCGCGGGCACTGGGCGCGCGTGCGGTCGGGGGCGTTGATCGGGGTGGCCGGTGCCTTCGGCGCCCTCGGCGGGGTGGGCATCGACCTGGCGCTGCGGCAGTCGTACGACACCACCGGGACAGAGACACCCGCCTTTTGGACGTTCCTGATGTGTTATGTGGCCGCCGCCGCGCTGGTCTGGATTCGTTATGTGCGGCCGCAGGAGGCAGATTCGGCCACGCCGGCATCCGCGCAATTATCAAACGAGCAGAAGGTCACGACGTGACGGCGTCAAGCATGGGTCCGCGTACGAGCCGTCAAGACGGAGGAGCTGACAATGAGTAACAACATCACCTGGCATCAACACACCGTCACGCGCGAATACCGCGAGAAGCTCAACGGCCACCGCGGCTGCGTTGTCTGGTTCACCGGTCTGAGCGCGAGCGGCAAGAGCACCGTGGCCAACATGGTGGAGCAGAAGCTCTACGAGCGGGGCGTCCGGAGCTTCCTGCTGGACGGCGACAACGTGCGCTACGGGCTCAACGCCGGCCCCGAAACGCTCGAGGCAAGCCACGGTAAGGAATTCGCCGACCGTTTCGGCCTGGGGTTCTCGGCCGCGGACCGCGAGGAGAACATCCGCCGGATCGGGGCGGTGGCCAAGCTGTTCTGCGAGGCCGGCATGGTCGCGCTGACCGCGTTCATCAGCCCCTATCGTCGCGACCGCGACGCCGTTCGCGCCACGCTCGAGGACGGCGATTTCCTGGAAATCTTCATCGACACCCCGATCGAGGTCTGCGAACAGCGCGATCCCAAGGGCCTGTACAGGAAGGCCAGGGCCGGCGAGATCAAGGGCTTCACCGGCATCGACGATCCCTACGAGCCGCCGCTGCAACCGGAACTGCGCGTCGAGGGCGGCCAGAAGGACGCGGACACCCTGGCGGACGAGGTGATTTCGCACCTGCAGGAGACCGGTGTCATCCCCGTCCTCGGCCCAAGCCCCCATTCCCCCGAACCAATGGTGAAAAACTAGCTGCCGCTCCGCTCGATGGACGCAGCGCGAGCCCGGAAAAAGAGGTCATGGCAATGAGTTACAAGGGTCACAACGGCCATCCGATAGTGGAACGCGTGTCCACCGCGGACGCGAGCGCGATCAAGGGCATGCCCCGCGTTTCGATATCCAAGGCGACCGCACACGAGGTGATCAGCCTTGCGTATGGATTCTTCACGCCGTTGACGGGATTCATGGGCCGGGAGGAGATAGACGGAACGCTGGACAACTTCCAGCTGCCGGACGGCACGCTGTGGAGCATCCCGATTGTTTTCGACTTGTCCGCCGACGACATCGAGAACCTGGGCGTGACGGAGGGGGGCAGCGTCGTCCTGGACTATCTCGGCGTCCCGATGGCCGTCTTCGAGGTGAACGAGATCTTCGAGTACGACCTCGAGCGGATGGCCGAAAAGACCTACGGGACGTCCGATCCCCGGCACCCCGGCGTAAAGAAGACGCTCGGCTACCAGAACAGGTTCATCGGCGGGGACATCACGCTCATCAACGAACCCGTCTTCCATGAGCCGTTCAAGAAATTCTGGATGACGCCAAAACAGCATCAGGACGCGTTGACACAGAAGGGCTGGCGGCACACCGTTGCCCACCAGACCCGAAACGTCCCCCACACCGGACACGAGGCACTGATGAAGCAGGCGTGGTTCGCCGCCAACGAAGACATGCCCGTCGACACGCTGAGCACCGGAGTACTGGTCAACGCCATCATCGGCCAGAAGCGGGTGGGGGACTACATCGACGAAGCGATTTTGCTGGCCCAAAACGAGCTCAATGTCAGCGGATATTTCCGACAAGATGTGCACATGGTGTCGTTCACGTTGTGGGACATGCGGTATGCGGGACCACGCGAGGCGATCTTCCACGCCATCCTGAGGACCAACCTCGGATGCACCCACCACATGTTCGGGCGCGACCACGCCGGCGTGGGCGACTTCTACCATCCCTACGACGCCCAGAACCTGCTCAAGCAATACCGGGCGGAGCTGGGCATCAAGCCGGTGTTTCTCCGCGAGAACTGGTATTGCCCGCAATGCCAGGAAGTCACGAACTCCGCTCTGTGCGGCCATGATTCAAAGTCTCAGAGTTTCAGCGGCAGCCTGATCCGAAGCATTCTGACCGACGAGGTGAAGCCGACGCAGAAAGTCATGCGCCACGAGGTGTTCGAGGTGGTCATGGACTGCGCCGCCGAGTACGGGGAGGGCTCGCCCTTCGTGACCGAGGAATACCTGAGAGACCGGCGCCCGGTCTTCACCCTCAACCCAGTGGAAGGACTCGACGCGTGAGCAGTGCCGCTCCCACCATCAAGATCAACGTGTGGATCAACGAGGATCGGCTGGAATTGTTGCAGAATGCCGGCATGGCCGACCTGGCGAACGAGGCTTTCGCAGGCATGAAGCTGCTGGAGATCCATACCACCGAAGAGCAGAAAAACGCGCTCCTGCAGCGGTACCCGGGCGCCAAGTACGATTCGGCCACCACCCGCTCCATCGAGCTGCTCCCCAAGAAAGCAAAAGACCAATTGCTGGACCTGTCCATCGAAATGCGTTCGACGGGACCCGAAGTGACGGATCGCTTTCTCGGCCAGACGCAATCCTGAGTAGCCCGGTTGGGCGTCGGGAGCCCTTGGCCCGGTTCGGTCGGGTCGATGTGAGGTAGAAGCCTTCGCGCGCCTCGTCGGCGCCGCGGTGACGTGCCGTGGCGGCGCCCGGATGGCGCGGCCTGCGATTTCTGCGCGCCCAGGTTGGAAGTTCCTGTGTCCTTTCGCCGTGTCCCGGCGTTCGACCCGCGCGCACAACGATGCGCCCGCCTGCGGGAACAACAGGAAGCCGCCATCTGAAACACAGCGACCGTTAAGCTTTCCGCCCAATAATAAGAATCACGATGAGTAAAATTCCGAGCGCAGCGAGGCCAGCGCCGGCGCCCGGCGCCCGGTTCGTTGACGGACGGCGAGCTCAGCGGGGTCCGCGCGTCGCGGGTGGCGGGATTATAGCCGAGAGGCGTGAGATCGTCGCCGGACATGAAGGACAGGCAGGCCCGACGTGTTGAGAAATGCTTCGTCCCTCAACGGGCCTCGAAATGTTACCGATTAACGCCCGCGCTTTCGCGGTCTGACGAAAGGCAACCGGTTCGTGGAAAAACAACTGCTCGCACCGACAAGGGTTTTGCGGGACTATCTCTCGAACTCGCTGGTTTGGGAAGACTTTCTGGCCCAGGGCGGCTTCGCCGACGGGGACATCGTCGTCGCCGACCCGTTCAAGGCCGGCACCACGTGGACCCAGCGAATCGTCCAGCAAATACTCCACAACGGGGAGGAGCCCGACGGCGGGCTGTCGGACACGTCGCCCTGGCTCGACTCCAGCTGGGGTGACCACGCGGGGATGCTCAACGTGCTGCAGCAGCAGAAGGATGCCGGACTGCGGCGGGTCATGAAGTCGCATCTGCCGGCCGACGCCCTCCCGATCGCGCCGGAAGCCCGGTACGTGTTCGTCGGTCGCAACGGCAAAGACCTCGGAATCAGCTTCCACAATTACCTTTACAACTTCTCGGCGCCCACCATGGAGACGATCAACCGGATTCACGCCGAGTGGTCCGGTGACCCGGCGCCGTTGGTGATCCCCGAGGACATGCACGAGTTTTTCGACCTGTGGTTGGACAACGACGGATATCAGTGCTGCGACCTGCTCGACATCATGAAATCGTGGTGGGTGCTTCGCGACGAGCCCAATGTGCTGCTCCTGCACTACGGACAGCTCAAGCGGGACCTGCGCGGGCAGATCGCCCGACTGGCGGAGTTCTTCTCCATCGACCCCGCCTCGTTGCGGATGGACACCATCGTCGAACACTGCTCGTTCGACTACATGAGCGCCCGCGCGGAGAAAATGGCTCCGTTCGGCGGTGCGCATATGTCTAGCGCAAAAGCCTTCTTCCACAAAGGTTTAAAGCGCGATCACCGCAACGAGCTGACGCCGGAACAGGTCGCGCGCTTCGACCGTGTCGCGCTGGCGAAGCTGGGCCCAGAATGCGCCCACTGGTTGGAGACCGGGGAAACCGTCTAGGACCGCTGAGTCGGGCGGAAACGACAATGGAGTGCCGCGGGGCCCCGCCCGTGCGGGGGGTCCCGCGGCATGACGCTTGGTATGCAGACATGGCCTCAGAACCGATCGTTGACCGACGTCTGGACCTGCGCGACCGCCTCCTGATGGAAGCCGTCGCGGTGATCTACATGATGCTGGCAGCCCAGTGCCACGGCCGGCATTACCTGCTGTTCCCCGGGCTTGCGGCGCTGTCGTACGACGTGTTGACGCGCCCCTGGGGAAAGTGGGCGAGTCAGCCCGGGCGGCTCATCGCGACGCCGGTCCTGGCGGCGGCATTCGGCACGCTGGTCACCCGACTGCTCCCGTTCGGCGTGCCGGCGATCCTGCTCGTGGTCTCCGCGTGTCTGCTCCTGTTGCTGCTGACCAAGTCGAACATCGCGCCGGCGGTCGCGGCCGGCGTGCTGCCACTGTTCCTGGGCATCACCAGCTGGGTCTACGCGGCTTCGGTCGCGATCAGCCTGGTCGCCCTGACGCTGATTCTGTTGCCCTGGCAGAGGCGTTGCCGACGGAAGTATCACCACGGCGCGGATGGGTCGACAACGAGCATCGATGACATTCTCGAGACGGCCCCCACCGGAAGCGCCTGGGTCCTGCCGTACTTCGCGTTCGTGACCGCGATGGCGTTGGGCGCCACGGTGTGGACGGCCTCCGGATGGCGGCTGCTGTTGTTCCCGCCCCTGATCGTCATCGCCTATGAGATGTTCGCGCATCCCACGACGTGCCCGTGGGCGGGGAAGCCGCTGGCCCTCCCCGCCGCCTGCGCTCTGACCGCCACCGCGGGGTGGGCCGCCGTTCGCCTCTGCGGCAGCGGCGCGATCGCGGCGGCGTCCGCTATGGTCGCGGGCGTTATTGTGTTGCGCCTCTTCAACCTTCGCCTGCCGCCCGCGCTGGCCGTGGGACTGCTTCCGTTGGTCATCAAGTCTCCCGGGGTGCAATACCCCATCTCCGTTGCTGTCGGGGCAGGAGCATTGACGCTCGCCTTCGGGATGTATCAGCGATGGGTCATCGGCCCCGGTCGCGTCGGCCCGGACGTGCCCACCACATTGAGGAGTGCCTAGTGTCGAATGCTCAACTGACCGCGGTCATCTTCGTGCTGTTTGCCCTTGTCGGGCTGGCCCAACTGCTGGGCTACGTGTTCGTCAAGCTCGGCCAGCCCAAGGTCGTGGGTGAGATCCTGGCGGGCATCGTGCTCGGACCGGCGCTGCTTGGCCGCCTGCCGTTCGTCGAGCACCTGATCGGTACCGCCCGGCACAACAGCCAGATCCTCAGTTTCGTGTATTGGCTCGGGCTGCTGCTGCTGATGTTCGTCTCGGGCGCGGAGATGCAGCAGCTGTTCGGAAAAGGTGAGCGGCGGAGTGTGAGCTGGCTCGTCATCGTCGGGACCGGCATACCGTTCCTGCTGGGACTGGGTTTCGGGCCCGCTCTCATCCGCCCGAGCCTGGCCGGCCCGCACGGCAACCGCCTGTCGCTCATCATCATCCTGGCGGTCGGCGTCGCCGTCACCTCGGTGCCGGTGGTGTCGAAGATCTTCGCCGATCTGAACATCCTGGACACTCGCTTCGCCCGGCTCATCCTCGGCGTCGCGGTCCTCGAGGACATCGTGCTGTGGCTTGCGCTCGCGATCGCGACCTCGATCGCGGCCAAGTCGCACCTGAATCCCTGGCAGATCTCGGCGCACCTGGTCATCACGGTGATCTTCTTCGCCCTCGGGCTGACGCTGGTGCCGCGCGCGGTCAGGGCCCTCAACAAGGCGAGCTGGAATGTTCTCGCGCAGCATTCGCCGACCGGTTACGCCATCGCGGTTCTGTTGGCCTACTGCGCGGCCGCCGGGGCGCTCGACGTCAACCTGGTCTTCGCCGCGTTCCTCGCGGGCTTCGCCTTCGTCGACAAAGACCACGAGATCTTCGAGGACTCGCTCAACGCGATCACGAAGGTTTCCTTCGCCTTCTTCATTCCCGTCTACTTCGCGATCGTCGGCCTGAAACTGGACCTCATCCGCGGCGTCTCGCTGACGATGATGGTCGTGTTCATCGTGGGCACCTGCGTGGTGAAGATGCTGTCGGTGGCACTGGCCGGCCGGCTCGCCGGTTTTCGCGGTTTGGAGCTGATCAATCTCGGGATCACCACCAACGCCCGCGGCGGTCCCGGCATCGTCCTGGCCAGTGTGGCCTTCGACGCCGGCATCATCAGCTCGAAGTTCTACACCACGCTCGTGGTCGCGGCCGTGCTTACTTCGCAGTTGGCCGGCGCCTGGCTCGATTATGTCTTGCGGAAGGGCTGGCCGTTGCTGAAGTCCGACGCACCGCACGAAGCCGCCGAGGCCCCGAGCGCGGACGTGTCGACGACGGTGGCGTGAACGCCGCGCGCCGACGAGCGCGAGGCCGGTCCGCACTCGGTTGTCCGGGAACGCAACTCGACAGGCCGGCCGGTCACGAACCCGCGATGCCGGCCGCCACAAGGGCGGCGCCCACCACGGTCAGCAGGGCGGCGACCTCGAGGCGTCGACGGGCCCGGACCCAGTCGTGCAGCGCCACCATCACCGATCGGGTCCGGCCGGGGGCGAGCGCGTAGGCCAGCAGCGGGATCTCCACGAACGCGAAGGCCACCACGGTGAACATGAGCAGCGCCCCGACCTGTGTGACGGCCGCCGCCCCGGAGGCGAGGATGAGGGCCAGCGCGGCCAGGTAATCCACCGAAGGAAGGGCGATCCCGAGCCCGGCCACCGCGGCCACCCACAGCGACGGCCCGGCCAAAAGCCGCCGGGCCCGGGCCGACAGCCAATCCGGTGCGGGCCCGCGGATCGCGGGCGGTTTCACGGCCAGCACGGCGGCGGCGGCCAGCGCCAGCGCGCCGATCAGGATCTGCACCCGGGGCAGGGTGAAGTACTCCTTTCCCGTCGACACACGCCGCAGCACGAACAGGACCACAAGGCCCACGCTCAAGCCCATCGCGAAGCCGCCGCACAGGAAAGCCGTGAGCTGGAGCAGCGGCCTGGGCCGGTTCAGCATCAGCACCGTCATGCCGATCCGGAACGGTTCCAGGCTCACGGCGACGGCCATCACCAGCAGCGTGATCAGCATGGCGCGGCTGCCGGAGAAGCGACGGAACGTGTTCTCGCCCACAACGATGCATGCCGGCCGCGGGGTACCGGTGCAGCGGCCCGCCGTCGGCCCGGCAGCGTCGTCACGGTCAGGTCGGCAGTCCGTCCCGCTCGGCGTCGGCGCGGTAGCGGTCGACCCACTCGTCGGACCGGTCGTCGCCCTGGCGCTCCAGCACCGGCTCGGGCGCCAGCCGCGGGTCCAGGCCCAGCGCCTGCAGAATGTCGGCGACCACCTGAGTCAGGTTGCGCCACAACACCGGATACGGAATGTCCATGGGGTGAACGTCCTCTTCGGCGAACCACCTCCGCCAGCCCTCCTCCTGAGCGCGCAGCATGGTGACGACGTGAGCGATCGCCCCGGCGTGATAGCTGGCACGGGCGTCGCGCAGCGGGTCGGGCTTGCCGCGCCACACCCGCGTTTGCACCGCCCGCCAGAACGAGACCGCCTGCGACACCACGTCGGGCCGGTGGACGTGGATGAACAGCGGTTCCTCGCCGACAACGTCGCGAATCGCGGCGAGCAGCCCGTCGCCCGAACGATCCGGCAGTTGACGCGCGCGATCCAAGAGCAGCGGCGTCTGGTTCCACATCAGCTTGCCGCCCCATACGCCGTTGGGCGTCCTGCCGACGGTCCGGATATATTCGCGCCACGTCTCGGCGGGCGCGAGATCCGGTTTGCCCGGTTCGAGCGGATCGAGCAGGCGCAGGATCGACTCGTCCTGCAAGTCGGCGAACCACTCCCGCGGTTGCGGCGCCAGGCTCGTGGTCGGCAGGTACTGGAAGAACTCCTGAGGCTCACCGGCCACGCCGGTGGCCCGCAGCGTTTCGACCAGCAGGGTGCTGCCGCTGCGCTGCGACGCGAGCACCAGGTAGGACGAGGGAGACTTCGGCACGCAGGCAGCCTAACCGGACGCAAATCGCCTGCAACGCCAACAACATTCTTTCAGCGTGAGGAAAACCGTTGCCCGACATCGACTGCCGCTTCGCGCGGGCCGGAATGGCGCGGCAGGGGCACCAGAACAGGCCGCCGTTGAACGGGGGGCCTTGGGCGTCGTCGAGCCCTGCAGGACGCGGTCCCGGTCGTCGACGACGCCCGACGGCAGCGCCCCGGCCACGACCGTGCGCCGGTCAGCTACCGATCCGCGATCCGGCGTCGCCCCGCCGGGCCCGGAGGGTAGTAGCGTTGTCCCAGGCCGGGAAGGGCGGACGGGGGTCCACGGAGTTGATCGACAACGACGAGCGTGACGCCGGGCGGCCGCGGGCTCTGCGATGCGGCTTCGCTACATAAGCGTCCCGGCGCTGGTCGCCCAGGCCGGCGGTGACCCGTGGGCGATCAACCGGAGCCTGCAGGCCGGTCGCCCGGCGCAGATCGCCGGGCTCGCCCAGGCGTTTCACTCGGCGGGCCGCAGCACCGCGGAGTCCGCCGCGGCCTTCGAGGACGCCCGGCGCCGCTTCGAGGCGTCTTGGAACCGGGAAAACGGCGAGCACCCCATCAACGACTCCGCCGAGGTGCAGCGGGTGGCGCAAGCGCTGGGGGCGCAGTCGGCCCAGCTGCCCAAGATCGGGGCCGAGCTGGAGAACATCGCGGCCGCCCTGGCCGAGGCGCAGCGCACGGCGGCCGGGCTCATCGTGACCCTCGAAACCGATGTCCAGCGGCTCGACGACCTGATCGCGCTGGCCGCCGAGGACGAGAATGCTCCGGGCCTGACCGCCGCCGACCGGGACGCGCTCGGCGCGCTGATCACCGCCTGCGAAGACGACGCCATCGCCGACACCAAGGCCGCACTGAGCCAACTTCTGTCGATCCGCGGCGGCTACTCCGACTCCCTGCAGCGGTCGCTGACAACCTTGCGCACGGACGGCTACGACCCCACCGGGCTCGCCGACGTCGACGCGGCGGACCGACCGCGGCCCGATTACCCACCGCTTCCCGCCCCGGGAACCAGTGCCGACGACGTCGACCGCTGGTGGAACACGCTGACCCCGGACCAACAGCGGCAACTGATCGGCGAGCACCCCGAGGCGCTGGGCAACTTCGATGGCATCCCCGCCGACATGCGGGGGCAGGTCAACGCCGCGGTGCTCAGCGACGATCTGCACCGCGTCGAGGACGTCGCCGGCCGGTACGGCCTGTCGCCGGACAGCCTGCGGGGCAACGTCCTGAATGACCGGGGCAACGACATCTTCGCCAACCCCGCCAAGTACGGGCTGACCGCAGGCGACATCACCCGGTACCAGAATGCGGTGAAGACCAACCACGGCATCGAGCACGACCGGGGATCCGACCCGTCCCACCCGCGGCCCGTGCTGCTGTGGGCCTACGACCCGCTGGCCTTCGACGGCAAGGGCCGGGCGGCCGTCGCGATCGGCAATCCCGACCGCGCCCGGAACACCGCCGTCATCGTGCCCGGCACCAACAGCAGCGTGAAGGGCGGCTGGCTCTACGACGGGCACAACGACGCCATCAACCTCTACGACCAGTCGGTCAAGGCCGACCCCGCGCACTCCACCGCGGTGATCGCGTGGATGGGTTACAACGCACCGGAGTTCGACTTCCAGAATCCCGAGGCCGCCGCGGTCGACCCCTCGAAGTTGCAACAGGTCGGCTCGCCGTGGATGGCCCGGTCCGGCGGGGCGGTGCTGGCGGCCGACGTCAACAGCCTCGCGGTCACCCACGACGGCTCCATCCCGTCGCACGTGACGGTCATCGGGCATTCATACGGATCCACCACGGTCGCCGACGCGTTCGCGGGCAGCGGCATGCGCGCCAACGACGCGGTGCTGATCGGCTGTCCCGGAGCCGATTTGGCGCACAGCGCCGCCGACTTCCACCTAAATGGCGGCAAGCTGTACGTGGGCGCGGCCTCGACCGACGCGATCAGCTGGATCGGCGAAACCGGGAGCGTGCCGCCGAACGCCCTCAACGTCGCGCTCGGCGGCCCCCTCGGGCAGCTGGCCGGCCTGGGCGCCGACCCCGCCCACGAGGGCTTCGGGGCCATCCGCTTCCGCGCCGAGGTCGCCGGCTCGGACAGCGTCGTGCCCTGGTTCAACGACCATTCGCACTACTACGACAGGGGCAGCGAATCGCTGCGCAGCATGACCGAGATCGCCACCGGGCACGGCGGCAACCTGGCCAACGACGGCATGCTGGCGCCCCTTCGCAACGAAGCCGCCCTGTCGACCCCGACCGAGATACACACCCCGTTCGGCACCGTCCCGCTGCCGCACGTCGAGATCCGCGAACCCGTCACCGTCGACCCCGAATGGGATCGGCCCGCGAATTCGGTCACCAAAGATCATGATTTCAGTTAGTCGACCGCGACGGCGGCGGCCGCGGCCGGTCGCCGTCGCCGCCGTCACCGCCGCCGCCGTGCTGGGAGGATGCTCTGCCATGTTTCCGTCGAGACACGACCCCGACCACCCCGAGCACCCGCTGTCCGACCAGCAGGCCATCGCCCAGGTCGTGGATCCGGCCAAGGAGATCGCCAAAGTGGCCGGGCTGCAAGACCCTTCGGGGGGATTCAGCTGGGAATCCTGCAACGACCAGGGGCAGCCGCCCTACCGCGGGCGGGTCGATATGACGTTCACGGTGCCCCCCGGGGTCGACCACGCCGCGTACTTCGACCAGGTCGCCAAGACGATGGTGGCCAACGGCTGGTCGCCCGGTGCCCCGCCGGGCCGGCACGAGCCGGGTGCGGTGATCCACCAGGGCGGTGTCATGGCATCCATCGGCGTCAGCCCGTTCCAGGGCGCCGACGGGGCCGTCCAGCTCTTCGGCGAGTGCCGCAACATGAACGAGCACCGCAGCGACAGCAACGGCTTCAGCATCGCCGACCAGCTGCGCGGGGGATAGCGCCCGTCAGCCCACCCGCAGCCCCAGCGAAAACAGCAGTCGCACATCGGGATCGGCCAGCGAGACCGACATCAGCTGCTCGATGCGCCGCACCCGGTAGCGCACGGTGTTGGGGTGCACCCGCAACGACCGGGCGGCCGCGGCGACGTCGCCGAAACTGTCCAGGTACGTCCGAAGCGTCTCGGCCAGCGCCGGGTCCCGCGCCCGCAGATCCCGGATCCGGGGGTCGACCAGCCGGTCGTCGGCGCCGACCAGGCTGACGATCTCGTCGAGCAGCACGGTGGTGCGGGCCTCGGCCAGCGACGTCACCGGTTCGATCGAAAGCGGATGCCGCTCAGCGCCCAGATGCACGGCTGGACGCTGACCGACGAACGCAACGTCCCACACCTTCGGTTGGCCACCTGGGCCACGACCGCTCGCAGCTGCACGCCGAGCTCGGTTCGCAGCGTGCCGATCGTGCCGCGGACCCACGAGGTGACCGCGCGGGGCGTCGCGGCATGGGGGAACACGGTGTAGATCCGCGACGCGTGCGAGATCACCTGCGCGTCATCGCGAAAAGCGCTGGCGCTCAACGCCAGGACGTCGGCGAGCCGCGCGGGACGGGGTTCGCCGGTGGCCCAGCCGATCACCGCGGCGGCGCCGTCGACGGTCAGGCCGAGTTCGCCCGCGATGGCGGGTGCGTCGGCTTTTGAGTCGGTGAGGCCGAGGAGTTGCTGCACGCGTCGCGCATGCGTGGACGGCCGGGCCGCCAGGCGCGTCATGACCCGCGCGGCCAGCACCGCCGCGCCGCGCAGGATCTCCTCGGCGTCCTCGGCCAGCGGCGCCGAACCCTGTTGCACCCAAATGGTTCCGGCGAACACCGGCGGTCGCCGCGCGGCCGGCGGCGGCTGGTAGATCCCGATGGCCAGTCGCGGCCGCAGCCCCAACTCCGGGCGCTCGGCCACGCGCACCACCTCGCCGCCGGCGCGCAGCGCGTCGAAGATGCCCCATTGGGCCAGCCACTCGAGATGTTCCGGCGGCCCTGCCCGGCCCAGGATCGACAGGCGGCGCAGTTCGTCGGCGTCTTCATCGGACGCCGAGTAGGCCAGCACCTGGGACTGGGCGTTCTCGATGCTGACCATGCCGTGAATGCGGTCGGCCAGCGACTGCGCCAGGCCGAACAGGTCGGTGGCGGAGTCGTCCGACGGGTCGGCGCGATCCCCGTGATGCTCCAGCACGTGATTGACCAAGTGGTACAGCCGCTCCCAACGGGCCCGCGGTTCGACGGCCACCACGGCCGACCCGGCCGCGACGGCCGCGGTGACCAACGCATCGGACGGCTCCTTGGCGAAGACCGCCACCGGCGGCCGCGTGCGCGCCTGCTCGGCGATCCACCGCAGCGCCTCGCGATCGCTCACCCCCAGCAGGAAAAAGACGTCGGCCGCGCCCGCGGCGACGGCGAGCCCCAGCCGAACGTCGTCGGCATCGATGAGGGCCGCCGAGCCTACCGGGACGTCCAGGCCCCGCGGGGCCTCGACCAGGCTGACCAGCGTCGTATCGAGCGCGAGCACCAGCCGGCCCAGCCCCACACCGCCCTCGCGCATATTGTCCGATCGTACTAGTAAGTCGGTGTCATCCTGTGCAATCGGCTAAACCAATCTCCGACGCGCGCGAGGACCCTGGCTCCATGGACGCGATCACCCAGGTGCCGGTGCCGGCCAACGAGCCGGTCCACGACTACGCCCCGCACTCCCCGGAACGCGCCCGGCTCCTGAACGAACTGGCCGCGCTCACCGACCGCCCGATCGACCTGCCGCACGTCATAGCGGGCAGGCACCGGATGGGCGACGGCGAGCGCATCGACGTCGTCCAGCCGCACCGCCACGCCGCCAGGCTGGGCACCCTGACCAACGCGGTGCACGCCGACGCCACGTCGGCGATCGAGGCCGCGATGGCGGCCAAAACGCCTTGGGCGGCAATGCCGTTCGACGAGCGGGCGGCGGTGTTCCTGCGGGCCGCCGACCTGCTTGCCGGCCCGTGGCGGGAGAAGATCGCCGCCGCGACGATGCTCGGCCAGTCCAAGTCCGCCTACCAGGCCGAGATCGACTCGCCCTGTGAGCAGGTCGACTTCTGGCGGTTCAACGTCGCGTTCGCCCGCCAGATCCTGGCCCAGCAGCCGATCAGCGGGCCCGGGGAATGGAACCGCAGCGACTACCGCCCGCTGGACGGATTCGTTTACGCGATCACCCCGTTCAACTTCACCTCGATCGCGGGCAATCTGCCGACCGCACCGGCGCTGATGGGCAACACCGTGGTGTGGAAGCCGTCGATCACCCAGACCCTGTCGGCGTACCTCACCATGCAATTGCTCGAGGCCGCCGGGTTGCCGCCCGGGGTGATCAACCTGCTCACCGGCGACGGGTTCGCGGTGTCCGATGTGGCGCTGGCCGACCCGCGGCTGTCCGGCATCCACTTCACCGGGTCGACGGCCACCTTTCAGCACCTGTGGCAGCGGGTCGGCGCCAACATCAGCCGCTACCAAAGCTATCCGCGGCTGGTGGGCGAGACCGGCGGCAAGGACTTCGTCGTCGCCCACGCCTCGGCGCGCCCGGATGTGTTGTGCACCGCGCTGATCCGCGGCGCATTCGACTACCAGGGCCAGAAGTGTTCGGCCGCCTCGCGCGCGTTCATACCGCAGTCGGTGTGGCGGCGGATGGGCGACGACTTGTTGGGCATCGCCGGCGGCCTGCGCTACGGCGACGTCACCGATCTGGCCAACTTCGGTGGCGCGCTGATCGACCGGCGCGCGTTCGTCAAGAACGTCGACGCCATCGAACGGGCGAAGGGCAGCGGTGCCGTCACCATCGCGGTGGGCGGCGAATACGACGACAGCGTGGGCTATTTCGTGCGTCCCACGGTGTTGCTGTCCGACGACGTGGGCGACGAGGCCTTCGCCACCGAATACTTCGGCCCGCTGCTGTCGGTGCACGTGTACCCCGACGATGACTATGACCGCATCCTCGACGTCATCGACGGCGGTTCGCGCTACGCGCTGACCGGCGCCGTCATCGCCGACGACCGCGACGCGGTGCTGACCGCCCAGGACCGGCTGCGGTTCGCCGCCGGCAACTTCTACGTCAACGACAAGCCGACTGGCGCGGTGGTCGGGCGCCAGCCCTTC
This sequence comes from Mycobacterium bohemicum DSM 44277, assembly GCF_001053185.1. Taxonomy (GTDB): domain Bacteria; phylum Actinomycetota; class Actinomycetes; order Mycobacteriales; family Mycobacteriaceae; genus Mycobacterium; species Mycobacterium bohemicum. Next base: position 1,695,039 of record NZ_CSTD01000001.1, read on the forward strand.
GGGGGTTCGCGCGGTTCGGGCACCAACGACAAGGCCGGGTCGGTGCTGAACCTGTTGCGGTGGACCTCGGCGCGCACCATCAAGGAGACGTTCGTCCCGGCCACCGATCACACCTACCCGCACATGGGTTCGTGAGCGATGCCCGCCCTCTTCGCCGGCACGGTCCGCCCCGTGATCCTGGCCGCCGCCCGCCGGGACGGCCTGCGCCGCGGCGTCCAACGGCTGCCGGTCACCCGGAAGGTGGTGCGGCGGTTCGTCGCCGGGGAGACCCTCGCCGGCGCGCTGGCCGGCGTTGCGACGCTGCGGGAGTCGGGCCGGTACGTGAGCGTCGACTACCTGGGCGAGGATGTCACCCGCGCCGATGACGCCGACGCGGCGGTGGCGGTCTACGTGGACCTGATCGACCGCCTGGGCCGGCTCGGGGACCGCGGCGAAACGGACGCCCCGCCGCTCGAGGTGTCGGTGAAGCTGTCGGCCCTGGGCAGGTCGCTGGAACGGGACGGGGAAAAGATCGCGCGGGAGAACGCCCACGCGATCTGCGCGGCCGCCGTCGGGGCCGGGGTGTGGGTGACGGTGGACGCCGAGGACCACACGACGGCGGAGTCGACGCTGTCCATCGTGGGCGACCTGCGCGCCGACTTCCCCTGGCTGGGCGTGGTTTTGCAGGCATACCTGCGGCGCACGCTCGGCGATTGCCGGGATCTCGCGGGTGCGCGGGTCCGGTTGTGCAAGGGCGCCTATGACGAGCCGGCGTCGGTGGCTTACCGCGACCCCGCCGCGGTCACCGATTCCTACCTGCGCTGCCTGCGGGTGCTGATGGCAGGTTCCGGCTACCCGATGGTCGCCTCCCACGACCCGGAGATCATTGCGGCGGTGCCCGCGCTGGCGCGCGACGCGGGCCGTGCCGCAAGCGATTTCGAATACCAGATGCTGTACGGCATCCGCGATGGCGAACAACTGCGGCTGGCCGGCGCGGGCAACCGGCTCCGGGTGTACGTGCCGTTCGGCACCCAGTGGTACGGCTACTTCATGCGTCGCCTGGCCGAACGGCCGGCCAACCTGATGTTCTTCCTGCGGGCGCTGACGCATCGGGATTCGCACGCCGGGGCGTAGCGTCTGGCCTATGGCCCTGATCGTCGACGACATGCCGGATCTCGGCGTCACCCGGCTCTCGCGGTGGATCTTCAACTGCTACGTCGTGCGCGGCGACGACGGCCTGGTGGTCGTCGATGCCGGGCTGCCGCGCGCGGTCAGGGACGTGACGCCGGTCCTGGAGCGGCTCGGCGGCACCTTGCATGCCGTCGTGGCGACGCACGGGCACAGCGACCACGTGGGTGGCGCGGCCGAACTGGCCGCGCGACACCGCGCGCCGATCTGGCTGCCCGCCGTCACGCTCACCTATCTGGACGGGCTGAAGCCGCGCACGCCGACGCCGGCCAAAGCCGCGCGCATCTGGCCGACGATGGTGGACCAGCCGTTCGACCGGATGGGCTTAACGGGCCTGCTGACCGGGGCCCGGCTGGCCGGATACGGCACCCCGGCCGGCATGCGCTGGAGGGGGGCGTCGCCTCGCGGCGGGCTCGATGACGGCCACCCCCTGCCGGGTGCCCCGGACTGGACCGTGATCAATGCCAGCGGCCACACCGACGACAGCATCGCGCTGTGGAATTCGACCACCCGGACCCTGCTGTCCGGCGACGCCGTGCTCACGACGCGCGGAAAGGTCTGGCACACGCCGGAAATCGTCGACGCCGCCAGCGCCGCGGTCACCCGCGACCGCCTCGAGGAGCTCCCGGTCGCCCACCTGCTGCCCGGCCACGGCCGGCCGGTGCATGCCGGCGGGGCGGTCTGGGCCGAGCAGCGCCGCTGAGTGGGCCGACGGGCGCCGGCGCATCGAAAGTGAAGCCGCGGCATCGAAAGTGAAGCCAGGGCGGGAAAATCGCCGAAATCCCGCCCTGGGTTCACCCGCGAAGCCCTGAGTTCACACTCGAGCGCTTACGAAGACGGGCAGCCCTCGCGGTTGGTGCCCTGCAGGGCTTTCGGCGCATCGTCGATCGCGGTGCGCAGGACGTCGAGGACCTGCGGATCCCAGGTGAGGGCGGTCTTCCAGTCCAGCCCGGCGGCGCTCGACACGAAGATGCTGTGGGTGTCGTCGTAGGTGTAGCAGCGGCGGTGCGGCAGCACCGGATCGGCAATGTCGACCGCCAGCGCGCTACGCAGCGCCACGATCCCGTCGTTGGGCCACACCATCGGGTTGACCTGCCCCGCCCGGGTGAACTTCTTGCCGCCGACCAGCACCACCGGGATCTTGTCCAGCACGCCCGCCTGGAACTGGTTCCAGCCGTCTCTCCCCATCAGGTATGCCTGGTTGACCTCGCGACCGGAACCGGCCACCAGGCGCAGCACCTCGGTCTTGAAATCCTTCATCGCGCCCTCGCAGAACTGGTCGCCGGCGCAGTCCGTCAGGGGCAGGGCGTCATTGGCGTAATCGGACAGATAGGACCCCTGCCACGGCGTCCCGACGGTGGTGAGCGAGCGGACGTGCACCGGGAAGTTCGTCGTGGTCAGCACCCGGATGGCGGCGCGCGAGTACAGCCCGCCCATCGAGTGTCCGATCAGGTCGACGTCGTCGATGCCCTTGTCGGTGTGCAGGTACGTCAGAAACCGGGCCAGATGCTCACCGGCGGTGTCGATGCTGCCGGTGGAGTTGACGGTCATGTTCTCCGGCAAGGTGATCGGGCATGTCCCGAACGGTCCGAAGCCGGTCTGGTCCACCACCTGGCCGCGGCCGGCCATCGCCGGGGAGGTGAACACCTTGTAGCCGTGCTTGAGCAGGTCCTCGCGGATCGCGGTGTCGGTGTTGCCCGCGGCCAGCCCGGTCGCGCACGCCTGGTCGGGCGTGGTGAAGGGGCTCGTCGCGGCGCCGCCGGAGACGATGACGACCGCTTGCGACGCCGCGCGTTTCTCCCCGGAACCGCCGCAGCCCGACAGCATCGTCGTCGCCGCCACCACCGCCGCGGTCAGCATCAGGGCCCGTCGCACGAGGCCACCCGTCATCGCACCGCCAGCTGCAGCCGCGTGCGCCGCCGGACCAGGATGCTGGGCAACCATTCGCCGACGTCGATCGCCTCGAACCAGGTCGTGCGGTTCAGCAGGTGGCCCAACACAATTCGGGCTTCGAGGCGCGCCAGCGCGGCCCCGACGCAGAAGTGCACGCCCCGGCCGAACGTCAGGTGGCTCTTGGCGCCGGTGCGGTCGAGGCGGAACTCGTCCGGCGCCTCGAAATGCGCCGGATCGCGGTTGGCGGCTCCCCACATGAGCAGTAGATGGGAATTCGCGGGCAGCTCGACGCCGGCCAGCGTGGTGTCGCGCAGCACGTGCCGGTAGTGCCCGCGAAACGGCGGTTCGACGCGCAGCGTTTCTTCGATGAAACTGTTCAGCAATTCGGGATTCTCGCGCACCCGCTGCGCGATGTCGGGACGATCGGCGAGAATCCACGCCGCGCTGCCCAGCAGGGACGCCGTCGATTCGCCGGCGGCGCTGAAAAGTGTGAGCATGATCCCCAGCGCCGGCAGTTGCTCGAGCTCACCCGAGCGGCAACGGGCGGCCAGATCGGCGATCAAGCCGTCTTCGGCACTGGCGCTTGCCCTTTCGAAATGTTCCAAGACATAGCCGGACAGCTCCAACGCCGCAGCGAACGCCTCCTCGAGCTGGGCGGGCGTCACGATCCCGTCGAGCAGGGTGGTGGTGGCGTAGCCGAGCCGGATCAATGTGTCGACGTCGCCATCGGGCAGGCCCAGCAGCCTGGCGACCACCATCATGGGCAGCCGGTTGGCGACGGCGCTCATCCACTCGATGCGGCCGTCCTGCAGGTTCTGCTCCCACAGCCGTTCGGCGGTCTGGACGGCGTACTGCTCGATGATCCGCACCCGCCTGGCCGACAGGTGCGGCAGCAGGATCTTGCGGTGCAGCGCATGGGCCGGGTCGTCCGCGGTGGCCAACGCGTGCGCGGCACCCCCGACCGGCCCCATGTCGAACGGGGTGACGGTGCCGTCCTCGCCGAAGACCATGGTCGCGGTGAGGTTCGACGAAAAGTCGCCGACCCGGTCGACGGCCTCCTGCACCGCGTCCCACCCGCAGACGGCGTAGAACACCGAATCGCCGATCCGCCGGACCGGTGCCTGGGCGCGCATGCGGTCATACAACGGATACGGGTCCTGGAGCGCCTCGTGGCCGAAGAGCTGAATCGGATCATCGACGACCGTCATGAGTTCAGGCTGAATGCGCCCGTCCGCGGCGTCAACGGGGTGCGACAAAGTTGAGGCACGGCTCGACCGGGGGCCGAGGCTGTCCCGGATCGCCCACGTGGCACCATCAGCGCAGAGGTGTGAGAAAAGGTGTTGAATAATTCTCACGCTAAGAAAAGTATGTCACCGGCCGGCGGTCCGAAGGAGCACATCGTCATGTCGCGCGACGATTGGCTGCTGGGACGGGACCGCCGCAGCGAAGCCGCGGAACGGATTTACGCCGCGGCCGCCGAGCTCATCTCCCGCAAGGGCTACGAGGCCTTCACCATCGAGGCGTTGGCGACCAGTGTCCACTGCTCGCCGGCGACGATTTATCGGCATGCCGGCGGTAAGGCGGCCATCCGTGACGCCGTCGTGGCGATCCAGTCGGCGCGCATCGTCGACACCGCGCGCGACGCCATCAAAGGCCTCAGCGGCCCGGACCGGGTGGCGACAGCCACCCTCGTGGCTTTGCAATGCCTGCAATCGGATCCGCTGGCCCAGCTCATGCGGTCGCTACCCACGACCGCGGTCAGCGACTGGATCACGAACTCGCCCGTCGTCACCGACCTCGCGGCGGAAATGCTCGGAGAAGACAACCCGGACCCGCTCGCTGCGCAATGGCTCATCCGCGTCTTCCTGGCGCTGTGGTGCTGGCCGCTGAACGACCCCGTCGCCGAACGAGTCATGGTGCAACGCTTCCTGGGCCCCGCTACCTGAGCGACGACCGAACATCCCCGACGGGTCTGCCGCCCGCGGTCACTGCGCTCGCCTTGCCCGCGCACGGTCCCCGGCGAATCCGCGCACCGCGTGGGCGCGCACGAACTCGGCGACCACGTCGGGATTGTCCATGTCCAGCGTCGAGGACGGCGTGCTGAACAGCGAGAACAAAATGCGCGCGAACCACTCGGCGGCGGCCTCGACGTCGAGGTCTTTGCGGACTTCGCCGGTCAGCCTGGCGGCCGACAGGTACGGCTTGAAGAAATCCACGCACTCGCGAAGCAGGACGGCGGCATCCTTGGTCAAGAGCAGGCTGACCGCGTCTTCGTCGAAGTACTTCTCGGTCGCGATGACGCGCCGCGCCCGGGTCACGAATACCGCTGCGCGGCACAGCTTGTCCTCGAGAGAGGTGCCGCCGTCCATCGCCTTGGTCATCTCGCGGTAGAACCGCTGCGAGGCGTTTTCGGCACACGCCTCGACGATGGCGGCCTTGTCGGGAAAGTACTCGTAGACGGTGCTGCGCGACACGCCGGCCGTCCTGGCGATGTCGACGATCGTCGCCTTTTCCAATCCCTGCCTGCTGAAACAGGAGTAGGCGGACTCGACGATCAGCTCGCGGGTGTCCGCGATGGGACCGGAAGCCTCGGCAGCCTGACTCATCACGGAACCAGAGCGCCCCGGGGCACCAGCCCGGCATCGGCCGACGCGAACGCGTCGTTGACTTCGGCAAGACGGAACGGCTTGGGCATCAGACGTTCGAACGGAAAGTCGGTGTGCTGCAGGAAGGACAGGCCGATGGCCAGCGTGACCGGGTCGTAGAACATCACGCCGCGCACCGACTTGTTTCCGTAGACCAGGGCGCTCGGGTCCAGCTGGAACGTGCGCCCGATCCCGACGTTGCCGACCTCGAGCAGTGTGCCGCCGTTGTTGAGAAAGCCGATCCCCTCGGGAATGACGCCCGGCACCCCGACGACCTCGAGCACCCAGTCGGCTCCGATGCCATCGGTGTGCTGCCGAACCCGCTCGGTGACCTCGTGGGTCGACATGCCGCTCGCGTCGATGCATTCGGTGGCGCCGAAGTCGGCCGCGACGTCGAGGCGCTCGTTGATCTTGTCGATGACGACGACGGCCGCCGCGCCCGCCGTCCGCGCCACGGCGGCGGCGTTGATGCCCAGGCCGCCGGCGCCCTGGATGACGACAGTGTCACCCAGCCGCACGTCGCGCAGCGCGAAAAGAACCTGGGCGAGAGCGCAATTGAGCGGTGCGACGGCCTCGTCGGTGAGACCCTCGGGCACCTTGTACAGCGGCTGTCGTCGGCTGGTGTAGTAGTACTCCCCGTGCGCGGCCACGAAATGCGGCTCGTGCTCGTGCGTCCGGTATTCGCCGGCCATCAGGTTCTGGCAGGCGTGGGACCGGCCGCGCACGCAGGCGTGGCATTGCCCGCAGAACCAGAAGTAGGGCGTCACCACCCGGTCGCCCACCGCCAGCGGCTGGCCGGTCGCGTCGGTGGACAGGCCCTCGCCCAATTCCGCGATCTCGCAGACCATCTCGTGACCCATGGCGAAGGGGCACGGCAGGGGCAGCTCGCCGCGGAAGATGTGCAGGTCCGATCCGCAGATGCCGGCCATGCGCAGCTTGAGCGCCGCGGTGCCCGGCGCGGGCGCGGTGAGCGGGAAATCGGCCAGCTCTATCGGGCCTCCGGGCGCCGACAGCAGCGCGAGCTTGGGCATGGTGGCGATCCCTCAGCCGGCCGGCGCGAGGATCAGGCCGCTGGTGGGCACGCCGGTTCCCGAAGTGACCAGGACGTGCTCGACGTTGTCGACCTGGTTGTACGACGTGCCCCGCACCTGGCGCACGCCTTCGGTGATGCCGTTCATGCCGTGGATGTAGGCCTCGCCGAGCAGCCCGCCGTTGGTGTTGATCGGGAATTCCCCGCCCAGCGACAGGCGCTCGACGGTGGCGAAATCCTTGGCCTCGCCGCGGCCGCAGAACCCGAGCTCCTCGAGCTGGGCGAACACGAAGGGCGTGAAATGGTCGTAGATGAAGGCGGTCTGGATGTCCTGCGGCTTGAGGCCGGAATCGCGCCACAGCCGCTCGGCGACCACGCCCATCTCGGGGAGTCCGGTGATGTCCTCACGGTAGTAACTCGTCATCATCTCGCCGTTGGCGGCCGCGCCCTGCGCCGCCGCCGTTATGATCGCCGGCGGCTGGCGAAGGTCGCGGGCGCGTTCGGCGCTGGTCACCACCAGCGCAACCCCGCCGTCGCTCTCCTGGCAGCAATCCAGCAGGCGCAGCACGGGTTCGATGATCCAGCGCGAATTCTGGTGGTCCTCCAACGTGATGGGGCGCTGGTAGAACCAGGCGTCGGGATTGGTGGCCGCGTGCTTGCGGTCGACGACGGCGATCCTGCCGAAGTCCTCGTTGGTGACGCCGTAGGTCGACATGTAGCGCTGCGCGTGCATCGCGACCCAGGCCGCGGGAGTGAGCAATCCGAACGGCGCGTAGTGCGCCATGAACAACGGGGTCCCCAGGTCGGTGCGCCCACTGCCGCCGAAGCGCATGCCGGAGCGTTCGTTGAACGCTCGCCAGCACACCACCACGTCGGCGACGCCGGTCGCGACGGCCATCGCCGCGTGCACCACGGTGCCGGCCGCCGCGCCGCCGCCGTGATGCACCCGGGAAAAGAAGCTCAGGTCACCGATGCCGACGTTGCGGGCGATGTCGATCTCGTCGCTGGAGTCCATGGTGAAGGTGACCATGCCGTCGACGTCGCTCGGCGCGAGGCCGGCGTCGTCGAGCGCGGCACTGACCGCCTCGCAGGCCAATTGGAGCTCGCTGCGCCCGGACTCCTTGGAGAACTCGGTCTGGCCGATGCCCGCGATGGCGGTGGCGCCCGGCAGGATGCTGGTCATGCGCGCGTTCCGTCGAGCAGGCTCAGCACCGCGGTGCCCGAGACGTGATCACCAAGGCTGTTCGAGCCGGCGAAGGTGACTTCGACGAAGTTCTCACCGTCGGAGCCCTCGCTCTTGGACGTCACGCTGCCGGTGAATCGCAGCGGGTCGTCCGGAAAGCACGGCACGCCAAGGCGAATCGACAGGTTTTTGACCATCGCCTCCGGTCCGGCCCAGTCGGTGAGGAAGCGCACGCAGTATCCGTTGGTGGTCAGGATGTTCATGAACAGATTCGGCGAGCCCTGCTTTTGGGCGTAATCGCGGTCGTGGTGCACCGGCATGAAGTCCCTCGAGGCGATCGCGCCGGCGACGATCATCGTCGTGGTGATCGGGATTTCCAGCGGGGTCACCTCGTCGCCGACGTTGATGTCGGCCCAGGTGAGCGTCGTGCGGCCCTTGGCCGCTGTCGTGGGGTTCATCGGATTCCTTCCGGATAGGTGGCGCCGATACTGGCCAGCTGTGCCGACGCGGGTCCCAGCGTCAGTTCGTTGTGCTTGGCCCAGAGGAAATAGCGGTGCAGCGGGTAGGTGAGATCGATGCCGATCCCGCCGTGGACCTGCTGGGCCGTGGCGGCGACCCGCGCACCGGCCTCCGCGGCCCAGAACTTCGCGATGCGCGCCGCCCGGCGAGCCTCACCCGGGGGTCGGTCCCGTGCGATCAGCCAGGCCGCATGCCAGGTGGTCCACCGGATCGCTTCGGCGTCGATGAAGGCGTCGGCCATCCGCTGCTGCACCGCCTGAAAGCTGCCGATCGCTCGCCCGAATTGCTCACGCGCGCTGGTGTATTCGGCCGCGATCTGCAATGCGCGCTCCGCGACGCCGAGTTGGATGGCGCACAGCCCGACGAGCGCACGGGTGTACAGCGCACCGATCGCCGATCCGTCGCCGGGCAGCCGGTCGTCGGCGGAAACGGCGGCGCCGTCCAGGAATACGTCCGCGTGCGGTTCCCGGCCGGTGGTGGCGACCGGGCGGACCTCGACGCCGGGGGCGTCGGTGGCCACCAGGAACAGACCCGGGCCGCCGTCGTCGGTGGCGGCCGAAACCAGGACCGTATCGGCGAGCTGGGCGGCCGGCACCAGTTCTTTGACCCCGTCCAGCCGCCAGGCCGGCCCGTCGCGCCGCGCGGTGGTCGACGGGAGCGTCGGGTCGGAGCGGCCGGGCTCCTGCAGGCCCGCGCTGAGGATGCGGCTTCCCGCGACGACCCCGGGCAGCAATCGTCTTTGTTGCTCGGGCGTTCCGTGCCGCGCGACCGCGTCGGCGCCCAGCACCAGCGTCGCGTAGGCGGGCACCGGGGCGACGCTCCTGCCCACCTCGGCGAGCAGCATGGCGAGCTCCAGGAAGCCCCCACCGTTGCCGCCGAAGGTCTCCGGCAACGCCGTGCCCAGCAGGTCGGCGGCGGCGAGTTCCTGCCACAGCGCGGCGTCGAAGCGGACTTCGCCGGCTTCCAGTTCGGTCAGGCGCTCGGGGGTGGCCCGGCGCTCGAACAGGTCTTTCGCGAGCTTGGCGACCGTCTCCTGCTCTTCGGTGAACGTGAAATCCATTGCGCCGGCTATCCCGCGGGCCGGAACTGGTGCAACACCAGGTCGTTATCGAAGGTCTCGTAGTAGACCTGCACGGGCATGCCCACCGTGACGTCGGCCGGGTCGATGCCGCACAGGTTCGACACCAGCCGCACCCCTTCCTCGAGATCCACCAGCGCGACGATGTAGGGATAGTCGAAGAACGGGAACCGGGGCTCGTGCGGCATCACGTAGCTGTACACCGTGCCGCGGCCCGACGACTCGATGGCCTCCCACTGCAGGGAACGGCATGCGGGACACATGGGGCGGGGCGGGTGGCGCAACGCCCCGCAGCCGCTGCAGCGCTGGATCAACAGCTTGTGCTCGCGCAGCCCGCTCCAGAAGAACTCGGTGTCCGGGCTGATCGCCGGCGCCAACCGGGATGCCATCAGCTCGCCGGCCTGAATCGCAGCACGCGGAACCGCTGTCGCCCCAGCACCTCGCCGTTCTGATCGGTGTAGGTCGTCAACCAGGTCAGGAAGAAGCCGGTGCCCAGCGCGGTCTTCTTCTCGTCGGAGACGGACTCGTATACCGCCGTCGCGCTGATGACATCGCCGAGGCGCGGATACCGCTCGATCTCGAACTCCGAGTTGGTCGCCACGGTGCTGGTGTAGCCGGCCTCGTCGAGGAACGCCGTCGGGTTGCCGGTGATCTCGACGGGCGCGCCGCCGCGGTCACCGATCCCTTCCAGCTTGGGGGAGGGCATCGTCCACGTTTGCAGCATGACCGGCGGCGACACGATGCCGCCGAACCGCGTCGTCGCCGCGAACTCCGGATCGAGGTAGACCGGATTCATGTCGTCGAGGGCATGCGCCCAGTGCCGGATCATCGGTTGGTTCACCGGATCCGGTGCCACCGAAGGCTTTCCGGACCCCCCGGTGGGCTGGCCGACGAGCGCCCGCAACTTGGCGTGCAACTCGGAGTCTTGCTCGGTCACAGGTCTTGCCCTCCTGACTATTGCGCGGCCCGAAGGTCGCGAGGGGCTCGCGGCATCCCCAATCCGGCCATGGCGATGATGTCACGCTGAATCTCGTTGGCTCCACCCCCGAACGTGTTGATGACCGCGAACCGGTAGGCGGACTCCAGCGCCCCGCGCAGCGGCGCCGCCGGGCCCGCGCGCGACCCGTTGCGGTCGAGCACCTCCAGCAGCTGGCGGGCGACCTGCTGGGTCAGCTCGGTGCCGAAGACCTTGGCGGCCGACGCCTCGGCCATCCCAAGTACTCCCTTGGTCATGGCGGCGTTGACCCGCGTGTTGACCAGCTTGTAGGCGGCGACCTGGGCTTCGACCCTGGCGAGGGCGAGCTGCACCCAGGGCTGCTCGATGACGCGCCCGCCGTCGAGTTCGGTGCTGGTGGCCCAGTCCAGGGTCTTCTCGAACAGCGGCTCGATCGCGCCGAGATTGCCCAGGGCCGCGCGCTCGAAGTTCAGCTGGGTGGTGATCAGTTGCCACCCCTGGTTTTCCCCGGCGACGATGGCGCTCTCCGGGACGCGGACGTCGTCGTAGAACGTGTAGAACGTGGAGACACCCGGCATGGTGTGCAGCGGCCGCCAGGAGAAGCCGGGCGACGACGTCGGCACGATGAAGATGGTAATGCCCTTGTGTTTCTTGACGTTCGGGTCCGTGCGCGCCGCCAGCCAGATGTAATCGGCGTACGCGGCGCCGCTGGTGAACATCTTCTGGCCGTTGATCACCCAGTCCGCGCCGTCGCGGACCGCGGCGGTGCGCAGCGACGCCAGGTCGCTGCCCGCGCCGGGCTCGGAGTAGCCGATCGCGAACTCCACGCTGCCGTCGAGGATCGCCGGGAGGAACTGTCGTTTCTGCTCGTCGGTGCCGCACTGCATGAGGGTGGGCCCGACGGTGTTGAGCGTCACGAGCGGGATCGGCGCATTGACCCGCTGCGCCTCCTCGGCGAAAATGAACTGCTCGATAGCCGAAAATCCGCGGCCGCCATACTCTTTGGGCCACCCGACGCCGAGCAGGCCGGCCGCCCCCAGGGCGCGCACGCAGTCCCGCACTTCCGGGCCGCCCTCGACGCGGTCGCCGATCGCCGCAACGCGTTCCGGTGTCATCACGCGTTCGAGTGCGGCGCGGATCTCGGCGCGCAGCCGCTTCTGCTCGGGCGTGTAATCGAGTTCCATGACTCAGCTCGCGCTCTCGAACCGCACCGGCATCCGCTTCACGCCGGGCACCATCGTGGCCCGCATCCGGTCCACGTCGCCGACGAGTTCGAGCCTGGGGAATCGCCGCAGCAGCTCCTCGAACATCACCGACGCCTCCAGGCGCGCCAATTGCGCACCGATGCAGGAGTGTTCACCACACCCGAACGCGATATGCGGATTGGGCCGGCGGGTCACCTTGAACTCCTCGGAATCCGCACCGAATACGTCCTCGTCGCGGTTGGCCGACTGGTAGAGCATCACGACGGTCTCGCCTTCGGCGATGCGCTGGCCGCGGATCTCGACGTCGGCGGTGGCGGTGCGCGCCATGTGCACCACCGGGCTGTTCCAGCGCAACATCTCCTCGACGGCGTCCGGAATCAGCCGGGGATCGGCGGCCAGCAAGCGGTACTGGTCGGGATGCGCGATCAGCGCCAGCGTGCCCAGCGCGATCAGATTGCGGGTCGTCTCGTTGCCCGCCACCAGCAGCAGGAACGAGAAGTTGAGCAGGTCCTCGTCGGTGAGCCGGTCCCCGTCGATCTCCGCGCGCGCCAGCACCGACAGCAGGTCGTCGCGCGGGCTGCTGCGCCTCGCGGCGATCAGCTTCTGGAAGTACTCGTAGAGCTGTCCCATGGCCACCAGGGAGTCGAGTTCGATCTCCGGGTCGGCCGTTCCGGTGGCCGCGTCCGACCACGCCCGGAACTGCTCCCAGTCGTCGGGCGGCGCGCCGATGAGCTCGGCGATCATCCGGGTGGGCAGCGGCGCGGCGATCTCCTCGGCGAACTCGTGGACCGAATCCGGTTCGATGCCATCGAGTATTCCCCGGACGATCTCGCGGATCTTCGGCTCCAGCACGGCCACCCGCCGGCGGGTGAACCCGGAGTTGATCAGCTTGCGCAACTGCCGGTGCCGCGGCGGATCGGTGAAGATCAGGTTGCCCTCCTGCACCGGGTTGGGCAGCTGCGGGTCGGGGATCGAGATGCCCTTGGTCGAGGTGAACAACGTCGGGTTGCTCGAAACGAAGCGGATGTCCTCGTATTTCAGCAGCGCCCAGAAGTTGGTGACGTCGTTCCAGCACACCGGCATGTTGGCCCGCAGCTCCCGGTACGCCGGGTAGGGATCGCCCGCGTAGAAGTCGGGGGAGTGCAGCGGAAAAGTAGTCTGCACGGCAGGCCTCCCTCGCCAGGCGAATCCGACAGATCGTGCCAATGTGTCTTGCGAGGTTGTGTCTACTCCGGCCCCGCTGCTTCTGTCAATACGCGCCCAACGACAGTAAATAGCGTGGAATTCGGCGAATTGGTGATTGACGCCGGGACGGCGTGGGTGAACACTGACTGCCTAGATGACCGACGTTCGGTGAGGAATCAGATGGCCGAGTTACCACCTCCGGGTCCCCTTCTCGACACCTACCAGCTCTACATCGGCGGCAGCTGGGTAGAGCCGGAGGACGGTCGCTACGACGACCTCGACCCGGCCACCGAACAGATCATCGGCACCGCGCCCGACGCGAGCGCCGCGCAGGTCGGCGAGGCGATCGCCGCCGCACGGCGCGCGTTCGACAGCGGGCCGTGGGCGGCCATGGGACCTGAGGGCCGCGCCCGGTGCCTCAATCAGCTCGGCGACGCCCTGCTCAAGCACGCCGACGAGTTCTTCGCGCTGTCGCAGGCGGAGTGGGGCTGCGTCGCGAACGAGCGCATGATGCAGATCGACGGCGCGGGATACATGTCCATGTATGCGGCCCAACTCGCCACGCAGTTGACCGACGAGCCGATCACCGGGGTCGGCGCCGGGACGACGTTGCTGCGACACGAGCCGCTGGGCGTGGTTTCGATCCTGACCCCGTGGAACTTCCCGCACTGCCTCAACGTGATGAAGGTGAACAACGCGCTCGCCGCCGGCAACACCGTCGTGCTCAAGCCGTCGCCGCTGACGCCGATCGCCGGCCTCGCGCTCGCCCGTATCATCGACGAGCACACCGACATCCCGCCGGGCGTCGTGAATGTCGTTACGCCATCCGGCATTCCGGCCGCCAAGTTGCTCACCACCGATCCGCGTGTCGACATGATCAGCTTCACCGGCAGCTCGGCGGTCGGCTGTGAGGTCATGCGGACCGCGGGTGACTCGATGAAGCGCCTGCTGCTGGAGTGCGGCGGGAAATCGGCAAGCATCGTGCTGGACGACACGCAGGTGACCGACGAGATGCTGCGCCAGATGCTGTTCGATTGCTGCTCGCTGCACGCCGGGCAGGCCTGCATCCTGCACAGCCGGCTCCTGCTGCCCGATTCGCTGCACGACGACGTCGTCGACCGGCTGGTCGCGCTCGCGCGAGCCGTCAAGGTCGGCGACCCGAGGGACCCCGAGACGCAGATGGGTCCGCTGATCAGCGCGGCGCAGCGGGACCGGGTCCAGGCGCACGTCGACGGCGCGGTCGACGAGGGGGCCAAACTGGCGGCCGGCGGCGGCCGCCCGGCCGGCCTCGACGTCGGCTACTACTTCGAACCGACGATCCTCACCGACGTGGACCCGGACTCGAGGATCGCCCAGGAGGAGGTCTTCGGTCCCGTGCTGTCGGTGCTCCGCTACTCCGACGACGCCGACGCCGTTGCGATCGCGAACAACTCGCGCTACGGGCTGTCCGGCGGCGTGTGGGGCGGCGACGTGGACCGGGCCGTCGACGTCGCCCGTCGCCTGCGCACCGGGCAGGTCGCGGTCAACGGCGTCGGGCCCGGTGACGCGCCCTTCGGCGGTTTCAAACTGAGCGGGTTCGGCCGGGAGAGCGGCGGGGTCAGCGGACTGCACCAGTACATGGAGGTGAAGGCCATCGGGATCCCGGCATGACGGGACCCCTCGCCGGGCTCCACGTCGTCGAACTCACCACCGAGATCGCGGGTTGTTACGCCGCAAAGCTTCTCGTCGACCTCGGCGCCGACGTGGTCAAGGTCGAGCCCCCGGCCGGGGACCCGCTGCGCCGGTGGGGCCCGTTTCCGGACGGGCTTCGCGATCCACGGCGCAGCGGGCTGTTCGAGTACCTCAACGCCGGAAAGCGCTGCGCCACACTCGACGTGGACCAGCCCGGCGACGCGGCCGCCGCCCGCGAGCTGATCGCCGCAGCAAACGTGCTCGTCGAGGATTTCGCCCCCGGGACGCTCGAGGGCTGGGGGCTGGGCCCGGACGACCTGGACCGGCTCAACCCGAACTTGGTGCTGCTGCGCATCTCTGCGTTCGGTCAGACCGGCCCGTGGCGCGATCGGCGTGCCACCCCGCTGACCCTGCAGGCGGCGTCGGGATGGATCAGCGCCAGGGATCCCGAGCGCCCACCGGTGCAAGTCGGCGCCCGCATCCCCGAGTACGTCGCGGGCGCCTACGGTGCGCTGGGCGCGCTGACGGCGCTGCGGTTGCCTGCCGCCGGCGGTGTCAGGCAGGTCGACGTGTCGCAGTTGGAGGCGCTGCTGTCGACGCTGCCCTATCCGATGCTGATGGCGGAGCGAATGAAAAGCCTTGGCCTGCCGGCGAATCTGCGGTCGGCACCCATGCTCGGCGTGGTGCGTGCCGCCGACGGCTGGGTGGGCATCAACTGCCTGACCGGTCAGCACTGGCTCGACGTGTGCGCGATGCTCGGCCTGCCCGAGTACGGCGAGCAGCAGATCGCGATCATGCTGGGCGGCCCGGAGCGCGACGAATTCTTCGCCAAGGCGGAGCCGGTGCTGGCCGGTCAGACCGTCGCCGAGATCGTCGAACTCGGCCAGGCGCTGCGCATCCCGACCTCCCCGGTCAACGACGGCGCCACGGTGCTGGACTGTCCGCAGTACGCCGAACGCGGCTTCTTCGTCGGGGCGGGTGGACCGGGGTGGTCGTTCCGGCGCCCGGGCCCGGCGTTCAGGTTCCCGAAAGTCTCTGCCCCACAACCGCCCCCGGCGGACACGCCGCCGGGTCCGCTGCCCTTCGCCGGCCTGCGGGTGCTCGACCTGACCACCTTCTGGGCCGGGGCGTACCTGACGTGTTATCTGGGTGCCTTCGGAGCCGACGTGATCAAGGTGGAATCGATCCAGCGTCCCGACGGGCACCGCTACTCCGGGGCGTTCGCCTACGAGGGCGACGACTGGTACGAGCGCAGCCCCATCTGGCAGGGCACCAACCTCAACAAGCGCGACCTCACACTCGATCTGACCTCGGACCGTGGCCTCGGCATCGCCCGCCGGCTGGCCGCGCGGGCCGACGTCGTCGTGGAGAACTTCTCGCCGCGGGTGGTCGAGCAGTTCGGCCTGGACTACGACTCACTGGTGTCGCTGAGGCCCGACGTGATCGCCGTGCGGATGCCGGGCTACGGCCTGCAGGGCCCCTGGCGCGACTACGTCGGCTGGGCGCTGAACTTCGAGCAGACCGCGGGGATGTCCGCGGTTACCGGATATCCCGACGGCCCGCCGTGCAACCCGCAGGGGCCCGCCGACCCCATCGTCGGCGTGCACGCCGGGGTCGCGCTGCTGGCGGCGCTCGAGCACCGGCGCCGCACCGGGGAGGGCCGGCTGATCGAGATCGCCCAGATCGAGGTCGCGGCGTGTGTGACGGCCGAACCGGTGATCGAGTACTCGATGAACGGGGTGGTGGCGCCGCGGGAGGGCAACCGCCGGCGGGGCTACCTGCAGGGTGTCTACCCGACCAGCGACGAGGGCTGCTGGGTGGCGCTGTCCGTGCCCGACGACCCGCGCGTCGACCATGACGTCTTCGACGAGATGGTCGCCGCCTGGACCCGCACACGGGCGGCCGGTGACGTGGTGGAACTTATGCGGGCGCAGGGCATCCCGGCGGAGCGAGTCGTCACGGGGGAGGGGATGTATGACATTCCGCAGCTGCAGGCCCGCGGATACTACGAGGAGTTCGAGCATCCGATCACCGGCTCCCACCGCTACCCCGGCTGGCCGTTCCGCATCACCCCGGGGCCGCCGCGTCACCACCGCGGCGTCCCACCGACGCTGGGCCAGCACAACGAGGAGATCCTGCGCGACCTGGGCTGTTCCGCGGACGAGTTGGCCGCGTTGCGGGCCGAGCGGGTCATCGGTGAGCGGGTGCTGAACGCCTAGTCGTAGCGCTACGAGCCGCCTTCCGTGACCGGTTCGGCGGATGGAAGGCTAGTGGCATGGTCATCGAGATCGCCCGGCCCAAGCTCGAAGGAAACGTCGCGGTCGGCGAGGACCGCCAGATCGGCTTCGCCGAGTTCGGCGACCCGCAAGGGCGGGCGATGTTCTGGCTGCACGGCACACCCGGGGCCCGGCGCCAGATTCCTGTCGAAGCGCGCGTCTACGCCGAACAGCACCGCATCCGGCTGATCGGTCTCGACCGTCCCGGCATCGGTTCCTCGACGCCGCATCGGTACGAGAACATCCGGGCGTTCGGCGACGACCTGCGGACGATCGCCGACACGCTGGGCATCGACAAGATGGCCGTCATCGGCCTGTCCGGCGGCGGTCCGTACGCGCTCGCCTCCGCGGCGGTGCTGCCCGATCGGGTGGTGGCCGTCGGGGTGCTCGGCGGCGTCGCCCCGTTCCTCGGCGACGAAGGCATCGCCAGCGGCCTGATGAATCTGGGCAAGCGGGTGGCTCCGCTGCTGCGACTGGGTGGCGACCCGCTGCGGATCGGCGCCAGCCTCGTCGTCCGGATGATCCGCCCGGTGGCGAATCCCGCGCTGTATCTGTACGCCGCGATCTCACCCGAAGGCGACCGGCGCCTGCTGACCCGGCCCGAGTTCGGGGCCATGTTCCTCGACGACCTGCTCAATGGCAGCCGCAAGCAGCTGGCGGCCCCGTTCAACGACATCATCCTGTTCACCGGCGACTGGGGATTCCGGCTGGACGAGGTCAAGGTGCCGGTCCGGTGGTGGCACGGCGACAGCGACCACATCGTGCCGTTCGCGCACGGCGAGCACGTGGTGTCGCGGCTCCCCGATGCCGAGCTCATCGTGCTGCCGGGCGAAAGCCACCTGGGCGGCCTCGGGCGTGGTGAGGAAATCCTGTCCACCCTGATGAAGATCTGGGACGAGCAGTAACGTGCTGCTCGCTTCGCTGAACCCCGCGGCCGCCGACATCGCCGACGCGGTCAGCATCGACGGCGCGGCGCTCAGCCGCGACGACCTGGTGGGCGCCGCCACCTCGGTGGCCGAGCGCGTCGCCGGCGCCCGGCGAGTGGCGATCCTGGCCACGCCGACCGCGGCCACGGTGCTGGCCGTCACCGGCTGCCTGATCGCCGGAGTGCCGTTCGTTCCGGTGCCCGCCGACGTCGGCGCCGCCGAGCGCCGCCACATGGTCACCGACTCCCGCGTGCAGGCCTGGCTGGGTCCGGTGCCGGACGAACCGGAGGGGCTGCCCCACATCCCGGTGCGACTGCACGCCCGATCCTGGCACCGCTATCCCGAGCCGTCACCCGACGCCACCGCGATGGTCATCTACACCTCGGGCACCACCGGCCTGCCCAAGGGGGTCGTGCTCAGCCGGCGGGCCATCGCCGCCGACCTCGACGCGCTGGCTGAGGCCTGGCAGTGGACGCCCGAGGACGTGTTGGTGCACGGGCTGCCGTTGTTCCACGTGCACGGGCTGGTGCTCGGGCTGCTCGGGTCGCTGCGGATCGGAAATCGCTTCGTGCACACCGGTAAACCGACCCCGGCCGGGTATGCGGGTGCTTGTGCGGGGGCGGGCGGCACCCTGTATTTCGGCGTGCCCACGGTGTGGTCGCGGGTGGTCGCCGACGAGGCGGCCGCCCGAGCGTTGCGCCCGGCGCGGCTGCTCGTATCCGGAAGCGCACCGCTGCCGGTGCCCGTGTTCGAGGGGCTGGCCGCGCTGACCGGACACCAGCCCGTCGAACGCTACGGCGCCTCCGAATCGCTGATCACGCTCTCGACGCGCGCCGACGGCGAGCGCCGCGCCGGCTGGGTGGGCCTGCCGGTGGCCGGCGTGCAGACCAGGCTGGTCGACGACCACGGCGACCCGGCGCCGCGCGACGGGGAGACCGTCGCGCGGCTTCAGGTTCGGGGACCGACGATGTTCGACGGCTATCTGAACCGGCCGGACGCGACCGCCGAGGCGTTCGACGCCGACGGCTGGTACCGCACCGGGGACGTCGCGGTGGTCGACGGCGGCGGGATGCACCGCATCGTCGGGCGCGAGTCCGTCGACCTGATCAAGTCCGGCGGGTACCGCATCGGCGCCGGGGAGATCGAGACGGCGCTGCTCGGGCACCCGGGCGTGCGGGAGGCCGCCGTCGTCGGGCTGCCCGACGAGGACCTCGGCCAGCGGATCGTCGCGTTCGTCGTCGGCTCGGCCGAGCCCGGCGCGCTGATCGACTTTGTCGCGGGGCAGCTTTCGGTGCACAAGCGTCCGCGCGAGGTGCGCATCGTCGACGCGCTGCCCCGCAACGCCATGGGCAAGGTGCTCAAGAAGCAACTGCTGGCCGAGGGCTGAGCCGGCGGGCTACGGCACCAGCGCCCAGAACGGGTGCGTGACCGACCAGACCGGGTGGGTCAGGTCGTCGGCGTAGTGGTAGATCGGGTGCGTCGGGGGCGGCACCGGATGCATCGGGGCCGCCACGGGGTGACCGGGCTGCATGGTCGGCGGCACGCCGGGTGCGGCGTTGGCCACCGCGGGACCGGCCAGCAGTCCGGCGAGCGACAGGCCGGCGGCGCACAGGACGCCGGCGGACAAGGTGCGGATCTTGGACATGTCAGTCTCCCTTCCGGGATTGTCATATGTGGTTGACAATTTGAATCGTAGGAGCGGTTGGCTAGACTGTCAACCATGGTTGTCAATCCGGAGGCGCCCGGGTCCAAATCGCCGCAGACGGAGCTGGGTCAGGCCTTGCGGATGGCGTGGTGGAGCTACGTCCACCGGATCGACACCGACATGGAGGCGGCGGGGTACCCGGAGCGGCGCGCCGCCATGAACTACGTGTTCGCCCTGTACGCCCAGCCCGCGCCGCTCACCATTTCGCAGATGGGGCGGCAGTTCGACGTGAGTCGGCAAGCCGCCAGCAAGATCGTCGCCGACCTGCGCCGGCGGGGCTACGTCGACGTCGTCGCGTCGACGGAAGACCAGCGGGAGAAGGTGGTCGAGCTCACCGACAAGGCGGTCGAGCACGTCCGGGCCCGCCTGCACGCGGCCGCCGCGCTGGACCGGGCCGTGCGCAGGCGTGTCGGTGCCGACGGCCTCGAACGGCTGCACCGGGCGCTCGAGGCCGTCGGCGAAGTCGCCAGGGGCAACGCCGAGCTCGACCCCGCCAACTTGTACCGGGCGCCCGACCTGTGGTGAGGCGACACGCAGGATGTTGGCAGTTTTCTGCCGAGCGTTACCGCGAACCTTGACCTACCGTCGTAACCGTGCAGCAAGACAGCTCGACGGCGGCGGTTCGGGACCGCCCCCAGACCACCCCGCTGGGCCGGGTGGCGGCGGCCTGCCTGGTCGGCTCGGCCATCGAGTTCTACGACTTCCTGATCTACGGCACCGCGGCGGCGCTGGTGTTTCCCACCGTGTTCTTTCCCCGCCTGAGCCCGACTGTCGCGATGATCGCCTCGATGGGAACGTTCGCCACGGCGTTCCTGTCGCGGCCGCTGGGCGCGGCCTTCTTCGGCTACTTCGGCGACCGGCTGGGCCGCAAGAAGACCCTGGTGGCGACGCTGCTGATCATGGCCGTCTCCACGGTGTCGGTGGGCCTGGTTCCCAGCACCGCCGCCATCGGCGTGGCCGCGCCGCTGATCCTCGTCGCGCTGCGGCTGCTGCAGGGTTTCGCGGTGGGCGGCGAATGGGCGGGCTCGGCGCTGCTCAGCGCCGAGTACGCGCCGCCGGGCAAGCGCGGCCGCTACGGCATGTTCACGCTGCTGGGCGGCGGCACCGCCGGCGTGCTGTCCAGCCTGACGTTCCTGGGCGTGAACGTCACCATCGGGGAGAACAGCCCCGCGTTCCTGCAGTGGGGATGGCGCATTCCATTCCTGATCAGCGCCGCGCTGATCGGTTTCGCGCTGTATGTGCGGCTCAACATCGACGAGACCCCGGTGTTCGCCGAGGAGAAGGCCCGCCACCTGGTGCCCAAGGCGCCGCTGGCCGAGGTGCTGCACCTGCAGCGCCGCGAGGTGTTGCTGGCCGCGGGCGCCATGCTCAGCGCGTTCGGCTTCGCCTACATGGGCAACACCTACCTGATCATGTACGCCCACTCCCACCTGGGATACACCCGCAGCTTCATCTGGTCCGTCGGCGTGCTGACCGGCTTGGCGAGCATTTCCTCCATTGCGGTCTCGGCGACCCTCTCCGATCGGGTCGGGCGCCGGCGCGTGATGCTGGTGGGGTGGGCGCTGTGCCTGCCGTGGGGATTCGCGGTGCTGCCGCTGATGAACACTCGCAATCCCGTGCTGTACGCGGTCGCCGTCGTCGGGATCGCCGTCGTCGCCCCGATCGGCTCGGGGCCCACCGCGGCGTTCATCCCGGAGCTGTTCGCCACCCGCTACCGCTACAGCGGGTCGGCGCTGGCGCAGAACCTGGCCGGGGTGATCGGCGGCGCGCTGCCGCCGCTGCTCGCGGGCACGCTGATGGCCAGCTACGGCAGCTGGTCGATCGGGTTGATGCTTTCCATCCTGGCCGTGACGAGCCTGGTGTGCACGTATCTGCTGCCGGAAACCAACGCGACCGCGCCGCTGACCGTGGAACCCCCGGCGTGACTCAGTTGGCGTGCAGCTCCTCGTTGAGCGCGATGCCCTGACCGTCGCGCGAGACCGCCTCGACGGCTCCCGTCACCGAATTGCGGCGGAACAGAACATTGTTGGCGCCGGATAGCTCGCGCGCTTTGACCGCCTTGCCGTCGGGCATGGTGACCTTGGTGCCCGCGGTGACGTAGAGGCCGGCCTCGATGACGCAGTCGTCGCCCAGCGAGATGCCCACGCCCGCGTTGGCGCCGAGCAGGCAGCGCTTGCCGATCGAGATCACCTCGGTGCCGCCGCCGGACAGCGTGCCCATGATGGACGCCCCGCCGCCGATGTCGGAGCCGTCGCCCACCACCACGCCCGCCGAGATGCGGCCCTCCACCATCGAGGCGCCCAGGGTGCCGGCGTTGTAGTTGACGAAGCCCTCGTGCATCACGGTGGTGCCCGGCGCCAGGTGGGCGCCGAGCCGCACCCGGTCGGCGTCGGCGATGCGCACCCCGGTCGGCACGACGTAGTCGACCATCCGCGGGAACTTGTCCACGCCGTAGACGGTCACCGGTCCGTGGCGGCGCAGCTTGGTCCGGACCGCCTCGAAGCCCTCGACCGCGCAGGGCCCGCGATTGGTCCACACCACGTTCGTCAGGATCCCGAACAGGCCGCCGGCGTTGAGCCCGTGCGGCGGTACGAGGCGGTGCGACAGCAGGTGCAGCCGCAGGTAGGCGTCGTGGGCGTCGGCGGCGACGTCGTCCAGCGAGCCGATGACCGTGCGCACGACGACGGTCTGGGTGCCACGGTCCTCGTCGCGGCCCGTCAGGGCGGCCAGGTCCGGGGGTGCGTCGGGCTGGTCGAGCCTGGTGGTGGCGCTGGTGCCCTCGGCGGTCAGCTCCGGGGCGGGGAACCACGTGTCGAGGATCGATCCGTCCGCGGCCAGCGTCGCCAGCCCGATACCTACTGCTCCGGTCACGGCGGTCAGGTTACTTTGGCCGCCGAGCAGACACAGAATCGCATCCCGAGCCCGCCGCGAGTGCGATTCTGCGTCTGCTCGGCATACTGGGGGCGTGCTGGACTTGCGCGGGGACCCGATCGAGCTGACCGCCGCGCTGGTCGACATCCCCAGCGAGTCGCGGGACGAGGCCCGCCTGGCCGACGAGGTGGAGGCCGCGCTGCGCGCCCAGACGTCGGGCTTCGAGATCGTCCGCAACGGCAACGCGGTGCTGGCGCGCACGTCGCTGGGCCGCCCGTCGCGGGTGCTGCTGGCCGGGCACCTGGACACCGTGCCGGCGGCCGGAAACCTGCCCAGCCGCCTGGACGGCGGGGAGCTGTACGGCTGCGGCACCTCGGACATGAAATCCGGGGACGCGGTCTTCCTGCACCTGGCCGCCACGGTCGCCGAACCGGCCCACGACCTGACGCTGGTGCTCTACGACTGCGAGGAGATCGACGCGGCCGCAAACGGACTGGGCCGCATCGAGCGCGAGCTGGGGGACTGGCTGCTGGCCGATGTGGCCATCCTGGGCGAGCCCACCGGCGGCTACATCGAGGCCGGCTGCCAGGGCACGCTGCGCGTGGTGATCAGCGTGGCCGGAACGCGGGCGCATTCCGCGCGATCCTGGTTGGGCGACAACGCGATTCACAAGCTCGGTGCGGTGCTCGACCGGCTGGCCGCGTATCGGCCGCGCAGCGTGGACATCGACGGGTGCGAGTACCGCGAGGGCCTGTCGGCGGTGCGCATCGACGGCGGTGTGGCCGGCAACGTGATCCCCGACGCGGCGTCGCTGACCGTCAACTTCCGCTTCGCCCCCGACCGGTCGGCGGCCGACGCCCTGGCGCACGTGCACGAGGTGTTCGACGGGCTCGACGTGCGCATCGAGCAGACCGACTCCGCGGCCGGGGCGCTGCCGGGCCTGTCCCAGCCCGCGGCCAAGGCTCTCGTCGAGGCCGCCGGCGGGCAGGTGCGGGCGAAGTACGGCTGGACCGACGTGGCGCGGTTCGCCGCCCTCGGGGTGCCGGCGGTCAATTTCGGGCCCGGCGACCCGAACCTGGCGCATATGCGCGACGAGCGGGTCGACGTCGGTGCGATCACCGCCGCGGTGGAGATGCTGCGGCGGTATCTGAGCGCGTAGCCGGCCGTAGCACATCTTGCTACAATGGCCGGATGGCCCGGACCATCGCCCAACGCGAGCTGCGCAACGACAACGCCAAGGTCATCGAAGCGGTGACGGCCGGTGAGACGTTCGTCGTCACTCGCAACGGTGAACCGGTGGCCGAGCTTCGCCCGATCACGGCCGGTCGTCGTGCGTTCGTCACCCGGGATGACGTCGCGGCCCTCGGCGCAGCCGCCGTACGCATTGACCACCGTCGGTTCCGCGCCGACCTCGACAGGCTCATAGACCAGGGGCTTTGACGGTGTCATCCGGTCTCCTGGACACGTCGGTCGTCATCGACTGGCACGATCCGGCCGTCATCGCCGCATTGCCCGATGAGATGGCCATCTCCGCGATCACCGCCGCCGAACTGGCCTCCGGTCCACACCTCACCGACAACACTGTGGAAGCCGCGAAACGACAGGCTCGGTTGCAAGAAGTTGAATCCCTTCTCGAACCGCTCCCGTTCGACGCAGCGGCCGCGCGTAGCTACGGACTCGTGGTCGCGGTCGTGATCACAGAAGGAAGGAAACCGCGGAGCCGGTTCGCCGACCTGCTGATCGCGGCCACCGCACATGCGAACCGCCTCGATCTCTACACCCGCAACGGTGAAGACTTCACCGGGCTTGACGGCCTTGTTCGGGTCGTAAGCATCTGAACCTCAAGGCGTCACGACGACGTCGACGCGGTCGGCGCCGGGGTCGGCCACCACCGCGAGCACCGGGGCATTGGGCGGCGAAACCGCTTGCCCGCCTTTGATATTCACGTGATAGCCGTTCGGGTACTCGATCGGGGGCACCGAGACCAGCGTCTGCGCGCCGGGTGTGAAGCGTCCGGCACGGTCGGCGCGCTCGGTCGTGTAGCACAATCGGAACGTGTTCGAGCGGAACGACCACTCCCTCGGCGTACCCGCCACGACCTGAGGGTAGGGCGCGGCCAGCACCGCCAGCTTCGCCGTGTTGACGTTGGTGCCGGTCGGCGGCTGGCTCGGGTCGAACACCAGCGCCTGATTGGTCGGCGACGAACTCGTCTTGTCGTTGCCCGTATACGCCCATTCCAGCCAGCCCATCCGGTGGCGGTCGGTGTGGCGCATCACCTCCGCCAGGTTGGCCAGGTCGTTGGTGGCGCCGAATTCGGTCAGCAGCGGGGGAATCCGGTTGATGTCCGCATACAGTTCGGCGTTGGTGATCGTCAGGCCGTCCTGCAGGCCACAGGTGGTGTTCTGGTGCAACACCGACTCGATTGCGCAGTAGTCGTGGAAGGCGAACCCGGTGCTCGGGTCCACCACGCGGCCCATGTCGGTGTGAATCCCCTCGTCGAACAACAGGTTCGGCTCGAAGAACACCAGCGTGGTGGGGTCGGCGGCGCGTATCGCCGGGACGACCTTGCGGTAGAACTCGACCATCTTGTGGTCCTGCAGTGGGCAGCCCAGGACCGGGTTGAAGCAGCCCTCCCACAGGATGCCGGCCCACGGCTCGTTGATCACCTCATAGCCGAAAACGCCTGGGACGCCGTGGAAGAACGCCGCGGCGTGCGCCCAGGCGCGCGTGTAGTGGTCCTGCAGCCCGATCCCGTCGGGCGCCGGGTTGTTGTGCCAGAAGGCGTGCCAGGCATACTGCTCGGCCGGGTTGGCGAAGTAGTTGCCCGGAAAGCCGAGCTGCGGGTTGGGCAGCCCGCGGGTCTGCACGGCCCAGGGTGGGGCGCCTTCGCCCTGGAACACCTCGTTGTAGAGGTCTTGGTGGAAGTCGAGCAGGCTGACGATGCCGTGGGACGCCAGCGTCGTCACCGTCTGCGCGATCGAGGTCAGGTAGTTGTCGTCATAGCTCAGCGGCTGCGGTTCCACCGCGGCCCAGATCACCCCCACCCGCATCGCGTTAAAGCCATTGGCCGCAAGGAAAGCCGCGTCGTCATCGCCGAACCCGTCGGCCGACGGCTCGTAGGGGGGCACCTTGTACACCTGGTTGAGCCCGTGCAGCACGACCACCCGGCCGTCGGCGTCCGTCATCCAGCGGCCGGCGTGACCGAGCGGCATGGTCGGCCCCGGGGCCATCGCCAACGCCGCCGGCGGGGCGACAACGGACGATCCGTCAGTCGTCAGCGCCGCGATCAGCAGGCCGACCGCGACCAGCCGGCTCGCACGGATCCGCATCGGGCCTCCAAACCGCCGGCTCAACCGCAACTGCCGCAATCAGGAAACGGTGACGGCTGATCGTCACCGCGCCAACACGACGCGGTCACGGTTCGCGCACGATTCGGCGAGCCGGCGCGCGGTGACGGCGGCCTCAGTCGCAGCGGCCCGCCTGTTCTGCGGCGTCGGCGGCGGCCGCGCGCAGGCCGATCGCCGCCAGGTCGCCCGACACCGCCCGCAGCGCAGCGCGGTCGCCTGCCGCCAGCGCGCGGGCATGGTCGAGAACCAGTCGCCCGACGCGGCGGCCACCGCGCCGGGGCGGTCCCGCATCGACGCCAGCCGCCAGGCCCGCGCCAGGCCGAGCTCCGGGGCGAACAGCGCCGACTTCGTGCCGTGCCGGGTTTCGGCCCGCCGCAACGCCTTTGCCGATCCCGGGATGTCGCCCTGCTGGGCCAGCGCGGTGGCCAGGAGCATCAGCGAGAGCGGACCCCAGGAGTAGCCGGTGCGCTCCAACGTGGCGGCGGCCGGACCGAGTAGTGCTGCGGCGGAGGAGAATTCGCCGCCGGCGATGAGCACGTGTGCCAGCAGCACCTCGCCGATCGCGCGGCCCGGCTGCTGCAGCTCGGCGAAATCGGTGTATTGCTGGGCGATCTCGCGCGCGGCATCCAGCCGGCCCGCCATCAGCAGGGCGGTGGTCTGGCCCAGGCCGACGGTGAAGCGCAGCAACCCAGGGTGTTCGGCGGCGAAGGCGCGCTGCGCCAGCGGCTCGACGTCATCGAACCGGCCCTGCCGTGCGGCGCACAGCGCGGCCGCGCTGGCCGCCCAGGCCACCGCCTGGTCGTCGGCCGACGGCGAGGCCAGCACCTCGTGGCCGACGCGGACGGCGTGCGCCACGTTGCCGGCGTTCATCGCAAACGTCGCGCTCAACGCG
The DNA here is from genome assembly GCF_001053185.1 of Mycobacterium bohemicum DSM 44277. Lineage (GTDB taxonomy): Bacteria > Actinomycetota > Actinomycetes > Mycobacteriales > Mycobacteriaceae > Mycobacterium > Mycobacterium bohemicum. The sequence continues at coordinate 1,721,587 of NZ_CSTD01000001.1, forward strand.
TCCAGCGTGGTGCGCGCGCCGGCGTCGGTGACCCGGTTGCGGATCGTCCGCAGGAACGCGGTGGCCCGCTCGGGCTCGCTGAGCATCCAGAACTGGTTCGCCGCGCGCAGCAGGGTCCAGTCCATCAGCGCGGGTTCGGCCAGCGCCGTGGAGTCGACCGCGGCCAGCACCTCGTCGGCCTCGCGACCGCGACCGCGCCAGGCCAGGCAGTGCGCGAGCGCGAGCCGCGCCGCCAGGCCAGCCGACCGTTCCAGCGCCGCGCGGGCCAGCCGTTCGCCCAGCTCCAGGTCGCCCAGCTGCAATGCGCGCTGCGCGGCGGCGACGACCTCCGTCACCGGTTGCGGGGCGTCGCTGCCCAGCGCCAGGGAGGCCAGGCGGAGCCGGTCGCTGAGGTGGTCCGACGGGTGCTGGGACAGCAGCGTGACCAGCCGCGTCCGCAGCAGGCGCTCGTCGTCGGGGCCGAGCGCGGCCCGCGCCCGCTCGGCGAACAGCGGGTGCGCGGTGTAGACCACGGGCTCGTCGGCGCGTCCGCCGCGCACCCGCGTCTCGGCCGCGCCCCAGTCCACCGCCTCGGAAACCGCCCCGTCGCCGGCGAGGGCGGTCAGATCGTCGACCGACAACGGCTCCTCGACAGCCAGATAACCCAGCACCGCGCGCGCCGGCCCCGGCAGCTCGGCGAGGAACGCGTCGACCTCTCCGGGTGTCGAAGGGTTCACCGCACCGCCGGGCGGTTCGACGTCGAGGCGGTCGAGCAGCCCGTCGGTCCACAGCGCCGAGATGGCCTCGGGCGCACCGCCGGCCTCGGCGGTGACGATCATGCGGGCCGTCCCGGCCCGCGCCAGCTGGTACACCAGCGTGGCGGACAACAGGTCCAGGTCGTGTGCGTCGTCGACGATCAGCAGCAGGTCCCCATCGCAGTCCAGCGAGGCCCGCGCCGCCCGGAGCAACGCGGCCGGCTTGCCGATCTCGGCGATCTGCACCAGGTGGCTGAACGCGCCGAAAGGAATGGCCCGCTCGGCGTGCGTGCCAGTGACCCAGCGGGTCAGGGTTCCCGGATGCCGGGCGCAGTGATCCTCGGCGGCCAACCGGGCCAGGGTGGATTTGCCGACGCCGTCGGGCCCGAGCACCGCCACCCCGCGGCCGGCGCCCAGGGAAGCGGAGAGCCGTTCCAGGGCCGCGTCGTGCTGGGGCACGTTCCATCGAATCGGCATTGCTGGCGATCTTATTGCGCGCGGTGTGCCTGCCGCACCGGGCGTGGTCTACCTTTGGCGGATATGCGCGACGGACGCGATTGGGCGGTGTGCGTGTACTGCGCGTCGGGGCCCGATCACCCCGAATTGCTCGCGCTCGCCGGCGAACTCGGCGAGGCGATCGCCGAGCGGGGCTGGACGCTGGTGTGGGGCGGTGGCCGGGTGTCGGCCATGGGCGCCGTCGCGAGCGCGGCACGGTCGCGCGGCGGCCGGACCGTCGGCGTCATCCCCCAGATCCTGATGCGCCGCGAGATCGCCGACGCCGACGCCGACGAGCTGATCGTCAGCGAGACCATGCGCGAGCGCAAGCAGGTGATGGAGGACCGCGCCGACGCGTTCATCGTGCTGCCGGGCGGCGTCGGCACGCTGGACGAACTGCTGGACGCCTGGACCACGGGCTACCTCGGCCTACACGGCAAACCCATCGTGCTGCTGGACAGCTTCGGTCACTACGAAGGCCTGTGGCGCTGGCTGTGCGGGCTGGCCGATCGCGGCTACATCTCACCGGCGGCGATGGACCGCGTGGTGCTGGTCGACAAGGTCGGCGCAGCGCTGGAGGCGTGCGCACCGGAGTGAGCCGGCCCGGCATCCCACTAAGCTGGCCTGATTGCGTTTCGACGGAAATCGAGGGGTGCAGGGGAAAGTGTCCGATCACGACGGGGGAGCGCGGGCCGCGGTCGGCCTGACCGATATCGCGGCGCGGATGCCGGCCCTGCTGGCCGACGCGCCGGTGATCCTGCGCGGCGCGCTGACCGGGCTGCTGGCGCGGCCGAGCTCGAAGAAGTCGATCGGCACGGTGTTCGCCGACCGGGCCGCCCGCTACGGCGACCGGGTCTTCCTGAGGTTCGGGGATCAGCAGCTGACCTACCGCGAAGCCAACGCGGTCGCCAACCGGTACGCCGCGGTGCTGGCCGCGCGAGGCGTCGGCAACGGCGACGTCGTGGGCATCATGCTGCGCAATTCGCCCAACGCGGTGCTGGCGATGCTGGCCGCGGTCAAGTGCGGCGCCGTGGCCGGCATGATCAATTACCACCAGCGCGGCGAGGTGCTCGCCCACAGCATCGGGCTGCTGGACGCCAAGGTGTTGATCGCGGAGACCGACCTGGTGAGTGCGGTCGCGGACTCCGGCGGTGTGGGCGCCACGGAGACGCTGACCATCGACGACCTGGAGCGGTCGGCCGCCGGCGCCCCGTCCACCAATCCGGCCTCGGCGTCGGCGGTGTCGGCCCGCGACACCGCGTTCTACATATTCACCTCGGGCACAACGGGATTCCCGAAGGCCAGCGTGATGACCCACCTGCGCTGGCTCAAGGCGCTGGCCGCGTTCGGGGGCATCGGCTTGCGGTTGAAGAGCAGCGACACGCTGTACAGCTGCCTGCCGCTCTACCACAACAACGCGCTCACGGTCGCGCTGTCGTCGGTGATCAATTCCGGGGCGACGCTCGCGCTCGGCACCTCGTTCTCGGCGTCGAAGTTCTGGGACGAGGTGATCGCCGCCGAGGCCACGGCGTTCATCTACATCGGCGAGATCTGCAGGTATCTGCTCAATCAGCCGGCCAAGCCGACGGATCGGGCGCACAAGGTGCGCGTGATCGCCGGCAACGGGCTGCGGCCGGAGATCTGGGACGAATTCACCGAGCGGTTCGGCATCGCGCGGGTGTGCGAGTTCTACGCCTCCAGCGAGGGCAACGCCGCGTTCATCAACGTCTTCAACGTGCCGCGCAGCACCGGGGTGTTTCCGATGCCGTTGGCCTACGTCGAATACGACCCCGACACCGGCACCCCGCTGCGCGACGACAACGGGCGGGTGCGCCGGGTGCCCCCCGGCGAGCCGGGGCTGCTGCTGAGCCCGGTCAACCGGCTGCAGCCGTTCGACGGCTACACCGACAAGGAGTCCAGCGAAAAGAAGCTGGTACGCAACGCTTTTCGTGAGGGCGACGTGTGGTTCAACTCCGGTGACGTGATGAGCCCGCAGGGCCTGGGCCACGCCGCCTTCGTCGACCGGCTCGGCGACACCTTCCGGTGGAAGGGTGAGAACGTCGCCACCACACAGGTCGAGGCGGCGCTGGCCTCCGACGACTCCGTCGAGCAGTGCACGGTGTTCGGGGTGGAGATCCCCCGCACCGGCGGGCGCGCCGGGATGGCCGCGATCAAGCTGCGCGACGGCGTGGACTTCGACGGCAAGTCGCTGGCGGCCGCGGTGTACGGCCAGCTTCCGCCCTACGCCCTACCGCTGTTCGTGCGGGTGGTCGAGGAGCTCGCGCAGACGACGACGTTCAAGAGCCGGAAGGTGGAACTGCGCGACCAGGGTTACGGCCCCGACGTCGGGGATCCGCTGTACGTGCTGGCCGGCCGCGACGAGGGCTACGTGCCGTACTACGACGAGTACCCCGAAGAGGTGGCGTCCGGTAAGCGGCCGCGCGGTTAATGGTTGCTCGCGGACGAGCGCAAACCGAAACCGTCCGCTAGGTTACAGGCGGAACTGTTCGCTAGATGACTAGCCGACCCATGACCTGCGCCACATTCCTTGGGGGAGGAATCCGCACTCCGGCGACGGGCGTCCCCAGCTGATTGAGGATCGAATGAGCGACAACCCCGCGCCGGCGGAGCTCCCCCTGATCGCGTTCATCACCCGCGATAACGCGCCGCGGATCACCCCGGCGCCGGTCGGCAGGGCGTGGATGTCGGAAATCCGTGCGGGCTCGCCGACCCGGTGTTTGCCGATGCTCATGGCCAACCAGAGCGGCTGGGAGCTGCGCAATCGCTGCGCGTTCACCGCGACCTGGATCGGTGAGGAGAACGGCGTCGACGTGCTCGTCGCACCCGATGTGCCCGGGACCGATCGATACATGCCCCTGAGCCATTTCGGTTCCGGCATCTTGACCTGGCATCTGCCGATGGTGTTTCGCACTCCGCCGGGCTACAACCTGCTGGCCCGCGGCCCGGCGAACTATCCGAAGGACGCCGTGTGTCCGCTGGAGGGAATCGTCGAAACGGACTGGGCCAGTGCAAGTTTCAGTATGAGCTGGAAGCTCACCCGCAAGCTGATGCCGGTGCGATTCGAGGTCGACGAGCCAATCTGCATGATCGTCCCGCAGCGGCGGGGCGAGCTCGAAGAGTTCGCGCCCGAAATCAGGTCCATCGAGTCCGACGACGATCTGCGGGCCAAGCACGAGCTCTTCCTTCGCTCGCGCGATGCGGGCAAGCAAATAGAACAGCTGGCCAGGGTCGCCGCGGGTGAGCGAGCCGAATGGCAGGGCGATTACACCCGCGGCAGACACACCGACGGCGAGGCCGGGTCACCCGACCACCAGACGCGCCGCCATCTCGCCCCCTTCCAGCCGGAGGCCGCTGGGTAGGCGTTAGCCCCCCGGGTGTGCGGCTGGCTTCACTGCCCGACGGGTGGCCAGCGCCCCGTAAGCGCCCGGGACGGTGACCAGGCACCATGGATGGGTGCATTCGACACCGCCGGCGCCCGCCGGCCACTCGACTCTCTGCGGCCGCCCGGTCGCCGGCGATCGCCCGCTGATCATGGCGATCGTCAACCGCACCCCCGACTCGTTCTACGACAGGGGCGCGACGTTCGGCGACGAGGCCGCCCGCGAAGCGGTGCATCGGGCCGTCGCCGACGGCGCGGACGTCATCGACGTGGGCGGTGTGAAGGCCGGGCCCGGCGACACCGTCGACGCCGACATGGAGATCGCCCGGCTGGTCCCGTTCGTCGACTGGCTGCGCGGCGCCTACCCCGACCAGCTGATCAGCGTCGACACCTGGCGTTCGGAGGTCGCACGGGTCGCCTGCGCGGCCGGGGCCGACCTGATCAACGACACCTGGGGCGGGGTCGACCCCGCCCTGGCTGAGGTCGCCGCGGAGTTCGGCGCGGGCCTGGTGTGCGCCCACACGGGCGGTGCGGTGCCGCGCACGCGCCCGTTCCGGGTCAGTTACGGGACCACCACGCGGGGGGTGGTCGACGACGTCATCCGCGCCGTCACCGCCGAGGCTGAACGCGCGGTCGCCGCCGGGGTGGCCCGCGACCGGGTGCTCATCGACCCGGCCCACGACTTCGGGAAGAACACTTTCCACGGGTTGATGGTGCTGCGCCACGTGAAGGATCTGGTCGACACCGGTTGGCCCGTGCTGATGGCTTTGAGTAATAAGGACTTCGTCGGGGAGACTCTGGGTGTGGGACTGACCGACCGCCTCGAGGGGACGTTGGCGGCCACCGCGCTGGCGGCGGCGGCGGGCGCCCGCATGTTCCGGGTGCACCAGGTCGCCGCCACCCGGCGGGTGCTGGAGATGGTGGCCTCCATCCAGGGCACGCGCGCCCCGGCGCGCACGGTGAGGGGGCTGGCATGACGGCATCCGAACTCGTCGATCTCGCCGGCGACGGCGTGCTGGCCGCCCGGCCCGGTGACACCTGGCTGCCCGGCGGCGGCTGGATCCGCCCCGGCTGGACCCTGGCCGAACTCGAGGCGGCGAAGGCCGGGCGGACGATCTCGGTCGTGCTACCCGCCCTCGACGAGGAGGAAACCATCGGGTCGGTGATCGACAGCATCTCACCGCTGGTGAACGGCCTGGTCGACGAGCTCATCGTCCTGGACTCCGGCTCCACCGACGAGACCGAGATCCGCGCGGTCGCCGCCGGTGCCCGCGTCGTCAGCCGGGAGCAGGCGCTGCCCGAGGTGCCGACGCGGCCGGGCAAGGGCGAGGCGCTGTGGCGCTCGCTGGCCGTTGCCGACGGCGACATCGTGGTCTTCATCGACTCGGACCTGATCAATCCGCACCCGATGTTCGTGCCGTGGCTGGTCGCCCCGCTGCTGACGGGTGACGGCATCCACCTGGTCAAGAGCTTCTACCGCCGCCCCCTGAACGTCGGTGACGCCAGCGGCGGCGCCGGCGCCACCGGCGGGGGCCGGGTGACCGAACTGGTGGCGCGGCCATTGCTCGCGGCGCTGCGGCCCGAGCTCGGCCGCGTCCTGCAGCCCCTCGGCGGGGAGTACGCGGCCACCCGGGAGTTGCTGACGTCGCTGCCGTTCGCGCCGGGCTACGGCGTGGAGATCGGCCTGCTGGTGGACACCTTCGACCGGCTTGGACTGAACGGCATCGCCCAGGTCAACCTCGGCGTCCGCGCGCACCGCAACAGGCCGCTGAGCGAACTCGGCGCCATGAGCCGCCAGGTGATCGCGACGCTGCTGTCCCGCTGCGGCGTCCGCGACTCCGGCGTCGGCCTGACCCAGTTCTTCATCGACGGCTCCGACGGCGGCGAGGGCTTCATCCAGCACACGTCCCCGGTGTCGCTGGAGGACCGGCCGCCGATGAAGGGTGTGCGGGCCCGGTAGGGCGTGTCGGCCGGATAGGGCAATATCGATCGCGTGGCGTTGGTGTTGCTGTACCTGGTGGTGCTGGTCCTGGTGGCGATCGTGCTCTTCGGCGCGGCCAGCCTGCTGTTCGGGCGCGGGGAGCCGCTGCCGCCCCTGCCCCGCGGGACGACCGCGACGGTTTTGCCGGCCTACGGCGTGACCGGCGCCGACGTCGACGCGGTGAAATTCACCCAGGTGCTGCGCGGATACAAGACCAGCGAGGTGGACTGGGTGCTCGACCGGCTCGCCCGGGAGCTCGAGACGCTGCGGGGCCAGCTGGCCCAGGCCCAGTCCGCACCCGAGGCGGTGGAACCTGACGACGCCGAGCACCGTCAGGAATAGATGTGAGTGATGACGGGCGGGTCCGGTGCGGCTGGGCGACTGTTCGGCCGGGCCCAGACTTCGAGCTGTACCGCGACTACCACGACGACGAGTGGGGCCGCCCGGTGCGCGATCCGGTGGCACTGTTCGAGCGGATGAGCCTGGAGGCCTTCCAGAGCGGCCTGTCCTGGCTGATCATCCTGCGTAAGCGGGAGAACTTTCGGCGCGCCTTCTCCGGCTTCGGCATCGAGACGGTCGCCGGCTACACCGACGCCGACGTGCAGCGGCTGATGGCCGACGAGGGCATCGTCCGCAACCGGTCCAAGATCGAGGCGACGATCGCCAACGCGCGGGCGGCCGCCGAGTTGGGACCGGCGGCCGAACTGTCCGAGCTGCTGTGGTCGTTCGCGCCGGCCCGGCGCAAGCGGCCGGCGCAGGCGTCCGAGATCCCGTCGGCGACGGAGGAATCGAAGGCCATGGCCCAGGAATTGAAGCGGCGCGGGTTCCGCTTCGTCGGGCCCACCACGGCCTACGCGCTGATGCAGGCGACCGGGATGGTGGACGACCATATTCGTGACTGCTGGGTGCCCACCGGGGGGTTTTGACGCCCCAGAAGCGGGTCTTTGTGCAATAGGAGACCGTGATAGGGAACAATGGGGGGGTGATTAGGCAGTTCGATGCCGGGTGTGGCTGCAAATTTGCGGGTGGGGCATGCTCGGCGCCGACCAAGCCCGCGAGGGCGGGCCAGCTCGAACCTGGAGGGAGCACTCGATGGCGGCGATGAAGCCCCGGACCGGGGACGGTCCTCTGGAAGCAACCAAGGAGGGGCGCGGCATCGTGATGCGGGTACCACTCGAGGGCGGTGGGCGATTGGTCGTCGAACTGACGCCCGACGAAGCCGCCGCCCTGGGCGACGAACTCAAGGGCGTCACCAGCTCCAGCTAGCGCCTTCCGGACGGGCCCGGGCAGACGCGTCGGCTATGCACCCACCTTCCGATAGATGTCCAGCGTCTGCTGGGCGACGCGGGTCCATGAGAACTCCTCGATGCAGCGCCGGCGTCCCGCCATGCCGTAGCGTTTCGCCTTTTCGGGGTCGGCGATCAGCTCGTTGACCGCGTCGGCCAGCCTGCTCTGATAGCCGATCGGATCCTCGGCGCCGTAATGCACGAGCGAGCCGGTCACCCCGTCCGCGACGACCTCGGGAATACCACCGACATCGGAAGCGACCACTGCCGTCGCGCAGGCCATCGCTTCCAGGTTCACGATGCCCATCGGCTCGTACACCGAAGGACACACGAATACGTCTGCGGCCGTGAGTATTTCGCGCAATTCGCCGACGGGCAGCATTTCGCGGATCCAGAATACCCCGGTGCGCTCGCGGGCCAGCCCATCCACCGCCGCGCGCACCTCGTCGGCAATTTCCGGGGTGTCGGGCGCCCCGGCGCACAGCACCAATTGCGCGTCGGGGCGCAACCGGTGCGCGGCCGCCAGCAGGTGCTCGACGCCCTTCTGCCGGGTGATCCGCCCGACGAACGCGACGACGGGCCGGTCGGGGTCCACGCCGAGCTCGGCCAGCACCGAGCCGCCTTCGCCGGGCCCGGCCGGGCACCACACGTCGGTGTCGATGCCGTTGCGGATGACGTGCACCAGGCTCGGGTCCAGTGCGGGGTACACCCGCAGGATGTCCTCGCGCATCGCGGAGCTGACCGCGATCACGGCGTCCGCGGCCAGCACCGCGGTGTGCTCCACCCAGCTCGAGATCCTGTATCCGCCGCCGAGCTGTTCGGCCTTCCACGGCCGGAGCGGCTCGAGCGAATGCGCGGTCAAGACGTGCGGAATGTCGTACAACAGGCCGGTCAGATGGCCGGCCATCCCGGTGTACCAGGTGTGGGAATGCACCACCGTGGCCGCCGACGCGGCATTGGCCATCATCAGGTCGCACGACAACGTCGACAGCGCCGCGTTGGCCCGGTGCAGCCTGGGGTCGGGCTGGTGGACGAACGCGCCCGGCCGCGGGGCGCCCATGCAGTGCACGTCCACCGCGCACAGCCGGCGTAGCTGAGCGACCAATTCAGTGACGTGGACCCCGGCTCCGCCATAGACCTCGGGTGGATACTCCCGAGTCATCATCGCCACCCGCATACTCCGCACGGTAGTTCGCAGACGAGGTGGCCCGCGAGTCGGGCCGGGCTTTTTTCGGGGCCAACTTCGGCCAAATACATTGACGGACAGCCCGACAGGACGGGGCCAATAGTGCAATCCCCTGGCAGTGGCCGGATGCGGCCGATAGGTTTGACCTATGAGGGAAGCGCCACACGTGCTGGGCATCGTCCTGGCCGGCGGTGAGGGCAAGCGGCTGTATCCCCTGACGGCGGACCGAGCCAAGCCCGCGGTTCCCTTCGGCGGCGCCTACCGGCTGATCGACTTCGTGCTGTCCAACCTCGTCAATGCCCGATTCCTGCGGATCTGTGTTCTCACCCAGTACAAGTCGCATTCACTCGACCGTCACATTTCTCAGAACTGGCGGCTGTCCGGCCTGGCCGGTGAATACATCACCCCCGTGCCCGCCCAGCAGCGTCTCGGGCCGCGCTGGTACACCGGATCCGCCGACGCGATCTACCAGTCGCTGAACCTCATCTACGACGAAGACCCCGATTACATAGTGGTTTTCGGTGCCGACCACGTCTACCGCATGGACCCCGAGCAGATGGTCCAGTTCCACATCGAAAGCGGGGCGGGCGCGACGGTGGCCGGCATCCGCGTGCCGCGCGGCGAGGCCAGCGCCTTCGGCTGCATCGACGCCGACGACTCCGGCCGCATCCGTGAGTTCGTCGAAAAACCGCTGGATCCACCCGGGACCCCGGACGACCCCGCGGCGACGTTCGTGTCGATGGGCAACTACATCTTCACCACCAAGGTGCTGATCGACGCGATCCGCGCCGACGCCGACGACGACCACTCCGATCACGACATGGGCGGCGACATCATCCCCCGGCTCGTCGGCGACGGGATGGCCGCGGTCTACGACTTCAAGGACAACGAGGTGCCCGGCGCCACCGACCGCGACCGCGGCTACTGGCGCGACGTCGGGACGCTCGACGCGTTCTACGACGCCCACATGGATCTGGTGTCGGTGCATCCGGTGTTCAACCTGTACAACAAGCGCTGGCCGATCCGCGGGGAGTCGGATAACCTGGCGCCGGCCAAGTTCGTCAACGGCGGCTCCGCGCAGGAGTCGGTGGTGGGGGCCGGCAGCATCATCTCGGCCGCCTCGGTGCGCAACTCGGTGCTGTCGTCGAACGTCGTGGTCGACGACGGGGCGATCGTCGAGGGCAGCGTGATCATGCCGGGCGCCCGGGTCGGTCGCGGCGCGGTGGTGCGCCACGCGATCCTGGACAAGAACGTGGTCGTCGGGCCGGGCGAGATGGTCGGGGTGGACCTCGAGAAGGACCGGGAGCGCTTCGCGATCAGCACCGGCGGCGTGGTCGCGGTCGGCAAGGGCGTCTGGATCTGAGCCCGCGTCTGCTGGCGCCCGCTAGGGGATCTCCGGGATGAGCAGGTGGGCCTCGCGGTCGGGGCCCCAGTGCAGGGTCACGCGCCCGCGGGGCGACGTCGCGTAGGCCGCGGGGAACTGCCCGGTGAGCGGGTTGCGCGGCAACAACCAGCGCCCGCCCACCACCAGGCGCAGCTGCTCCCCAGCGCGGAACAGAGTCGCCGACGGGCCCAGCGCCACATCGACGGGGACCACCTCGCCGGGGGAGAGGGGACTCGGCTCGATGCAGGCGGGGACCGGTTCCCAGGGGCGGGAGAGGTCGGGGTCGAGCGCCCGCAGCGCGACCCGCTGCCAGCCGGTGGTCACCCGGTCGCGGCCGTAACCGTAGGAGCCCTCGAATTCGACATACCTTCCGCCACGCCACTTCTCGACGCCGACGAATAGGTTGGCGTCGTCGCAACCGTCCAGTGAAACCCACAACCGGGCAGTCATCGGACCGGTCAGCTCGACGTCCTCCGGAACGGTCCAGCTGAACGCCGCTGCGCGTGAGTGTGTGTGGAAGCCGATGCCGCCGGACCCGCGCGGCGGGTCGGGCGTCAGGGCCCCGCCGGTGGCCAGGTATAACGGCCGCCAACGGGTTCGGGCGAGCGGCCATTCGGCCTCCTCGCGGACCGCGGCGACGGTTTCGCGGTCCTCCCGCACCTCGAGGCGCACGCTGCGGGAGGCGGTCGCGCCGTCGAGCACGCCGCGGAAGAACGTGAGTTGTTCTGCCAGCGCGGGTTCGGAGTAGAAGACCGCCCATTTGCCGCCGCGATGGGTGTAGAGGCGGGCGGGGCCCGCGATGTGGCTGAATGCGCGGATCGATCCGCGGCTGTGCAGGTTGTTGTCCGAGAAGCTGCCGCACACGAGCATCGGCACCGTGATCGCCGACAGGTCGGGTGCCAGCGAGCGCCAGAAGTCGTCGCGCAGCGGGTGATCGTCCTGCATCCGGATGATGTCGTAGGTCTGCCGCGTGCGGCGACGCAGGTTGAGCGACCAGATCCGGAGGAACCCGCGCTCGCGAACGCCGCCCGGAAAGGCGAGGTCGCGGTAGACGTCGGTGAAGCCTTCCCACGGGCAGATCGCCTTCAGCGCCGGTGGGCGCAGGGCGGCGACGGCGAATTGGCTGATCGCCAGATAGGAAACCCCAAGCATCACAACGCTGCCGTCGCACCAGGGCCGGCCGGCGATCCACTGCACGAGGTCGTACGTGTCCTCGGCCTCCTGACGTGACAGCAGCCGTCCGGTGCCCTCGGAATGGCCGGCGCCGCGCGAGTCGGCATTGACGACGGTGAACCCTCGCGCGGTCCACCAGGCCGGGTCCGGAGCCTCCCAACCCGTCAGCGCCGAAAAGCTGACGGGTTGCGGCTGGCGCAGCATGCGGTATTGCACGTCGAACTTCGACTTGTTGCCGCGCCGGCTGGGCAGGTCGTCCTTGCCGTAGGGATGGATGCTCAGGATGACGGGCCGGGCCGCATCGCCCTGTTGCCGAAACACGTTGATACGCAGCAGCGTGCCATCGCGCGTGGGGACGCTGATATCGCGATCGACGACGATGTCGGGCGGCGGCTGGGTGACGGTCACCGGCGGCTTGACGATGCTGCGCAGGCGGGTCAGTGCATACCGGAGCGCACCGGGGCGCCGCCACGGTCGGTCGAGCGGAGGAACCGGCGTTCGGGCCACGCCGTCACCCTAGGCGCCCCGCGCCGGCGTCACCACAGCTTCGGCACCAACCGGTAGCGCACGTGCCGCGCGTACTCGCGATATCCCGGCAGGTCCTCGTTCAGCATTTTCTCCTCGTCGAGAATGCGCCAGACCAGCACGCCGACGCCGGGGACGACGAAGAGGAGTCCCCAGTACGAGCCGAGCGCCAATGGCATGCCGGCCATCATGATCACGTCCCCGACGTACATCGGGTGCCGGACGAGCCGGTAGACGCCGGTGGAGACGACGGGCTGGCCCGCCTCGACCGTGACCGTGGCGGCGGCGTAGCCGTTCTGCACGACCACCAGCATGGCCAGCCCCAGCCCGACCGCCACCGCGACGTCACCGAGCAGGCTTACCCACGACGGCACCGACGACCAACCGAAACGATGGTCCAACGCGCTGAACGCCATCATCACAAACATGTCCAGGAACGATGCGGTGATAATGATCTTCTGCACCGTCCGGGCTTCCGCGCGGGGACCGGCGTGCATGCGGCGCTGCAGGGCCGCCGGGTTCCTCCGGGACAGGTAGACGGTCGGAACGGTCGACACCGTGGTGAAGACGGCGATGAAAACCCATGCCTGCCAATAGTTCAGCGTGCCGGCCGGTGCAAACAGGAGCACGCAGAAACCGAGGAGCCCGACGACCGACGAGGCCGTCATCCGCACGGCGGTCTTCATGGGAGCTCCTAGCAGCGCAGGTCGCGACGTCGAAAAGCTGCGGCCCCCAACGCAAACAACGCCGCGTCGATGGCGAGCAGCCACGCCAGCGGCGCGGCGGTGAAGCCGCTGCCGACTCGCGGCGTGTGCGCGAAGGGCTCCAGATCCAGCAGCCATTGCGGGAATCCGGCCAGCGACCCGATGAGATAGAGGGCGACGAAGCCGACGAGCACGCCCCAGGCCACCGGCGCGAAGCGGGGTGCGAAGCCGAAGAGCGCGAGTGTCACGGCGGAGCCCAGCCACGCGGCGGGCAGTTGCACCGCGGCGCCGGCCACCGCCGTCCCGAGCTTGGCGGGGTCGCGGGCGGCGGCGCCGTAAAGCAGGCCGGCGGCGACCCCGCTGCCCAGCATCGCCGTCGCGGAACCGGCCACGGCCGGCGTCAGATGGCTTGCCAGCCAACGGCTCCGGCCCACCGACCCGGCCAGCGTCGTCTCCGCCCGCTGCGCCGCCTCCTCCTGATGCAGGCGCAGGGTGAGCGAGATGGCGAACGCCGAGGCCACCATGCCCATCATGGTGAACGCCACGGCGAGGAAGGCCTCCTCCAACGCGCTCGTTCCACCCATCCGCGCGACGATGTCGCGTGCGGCGGCGCTGTCGCCCAATTCGTCGCCGATGCCGTGTGCCACGCTGCCGAACAACAGGCCGTACAGGCACAGGCCAACGGTCCACAGCACCAACGCGCCCCGGTCGAGCCGCCACGCCAGGGCGAAGACGCCGCCGAGGGTGGGTCCGCCGGTGCCGGGTCCGGGCCGTTCGGCGATCAGCCCGGCCCCGACGTCGCGGCCGGCAAGCAACCGGTACCCCACCACGGTGAGCACGGCCGCGGTCACCAAGTGCAGCAAGAGAATCCACCACCGGTCGCCCGCGTACGGCCTGACCTGAAGCGACCAGCCCAGCGGCGAGAACCAGGACAGCGCGCCGTCGCCGGCGTCGCCGACGGCGCGCAGGCTGAACGCCACCGCCAGCGCGCCGAAGGCGGTGCCCCGGGCGACCCTGCCGGCCAGCGCCGCCCCGAAGGCCAGGGATCCGCCGGCGGGAACGTCGGTGGCCAGCAGTCCGAGCGCGCCGATCACCCCGGTGGCCAGCGACGCCCCGAACGACAACACCAGGGCCGCGGTGAGGCTCGCGTACCGGCCGACGGCCGTCGAGTCGACCATTTCGGTCCGGCCCGTCTCCTCGTCGGCGCGGGTGTGTCGGATGACCGTCAGGATGACGGCCACCGCGATCAGCAGGTGGAACATGCCGGCCTTCCAGATGCCGACGGAGCCGAGGCTGGCGTTGTAGACCTGCCCGTACAGGGCGCGCTGCGCCGGGCTGGCGTTGATGGACGCGGCGAAACCGGCGCGCGCGGCCGCGGTGGGGTACACCTTCTCGACGCTGCCGACGTACACCGTGGCCAACGGCACCGACAGCAGCAACACCCACAGCGGCAACGCAATTCGGTCGCGGCGCAGGTAAAGCCGCAGCACGCCGAGCGTTCCGGAGAAGTTGGAGCGGGAGCGGTGCGGCGGCTGGTGGTGGCGGGGCCGGTCCAGGGTCGCGGTGCTCATAGCGCCGGCACCTGCTGCTCGGTGTTGTAGTGGCGCAGGAAGAGCTCCTCCAGGGTCGGTGGCTGGCTCACCAGGCTTCGCACGCCCGCGTCGCCGAGCGCCCGGATGAGCTCCCCGAGGCTGTCGCCGTCGACCTGGGCGCGAAGCGTGTTGCCGTCGAGGCTGACGTCCGCGACGCCCTTGATGCGGGTGAGATCGCCGGGGTCGCGGATCATTTCGGCCTTGATCGAGGTGCGGCTGAGGTGGCGCATGGATTCCAGCGATCCGCTCTCGACGGTCTTGCCGGACCGGATGATGGTGACCCGCTCGCACAGCGCTTCGGTTTCGGCGAGGATGTGGCTGGACAGCAGGACGGTCGCGCCGCGATCACGCGCCTCGCGGACGCACTGCTGAAAGACGTTCTCCATCAACGGGTCCAGACCGCTGCTCGGCTCGTCCAGGAGCAGCAGCTCGGCCCGCGACGAGAATGCCGAGATCAGCGAGACCTTCTGCCGGTTGCCCTTCGAGTAGGCGCGGACCTTCTTGTGCGGGTCCAGATCGAAGCGCTCGATCAGCTCGGCGCGGCGCTGCCCGTCGATGCCGCCGCGCATGCGCGCCAGCAGGTCGATGGTCTCACCGCCGGTCAGCGACGGCCACAGCGTCACGTCGCCGGGCACATAGGCGATGCGGCGGTGCAACTCGACGGCGTCGGCCCACGGGTCGCCGCCGAGCAGTCGGGCGGTGCCACCGTCGGCCTTCACCAGGCCCAGCAGGATGCGGATGGTGGTCGACTTTCCGGCGCCGTTCGGCCCGAGGAAGCCGTGCACTTCGCCTTCGTGCACCGTGAGATCCAGCCCGTCCAGCGCCCGCACCGTGCCGAACCTTTTTATGAGACCGCGGATTTCGACCGGCGGCTGATGGTCAACTGGCATGTGAGTCTCCTTGCTTCTCGGCGGCCAGGAATGCGTCGTACATGGTGCGATCCGCCAGCAATCCCTCGGAGTAGATCTCCAAGGCGGGCAGGATCATGTCGCGGGCATAGTCGCGAAGGACGGTGCGGATGTCGGTCGGGGTCTCGTGCATCTGCAGATACAGCAGGAAGCCCCCGCCTCCGGTGATCCCCAGGTAGCGCGCCCGGGCCGCGGGGTCGCGGCTGGGCTTGATCGTGCCGGCCCGCACGCCCTCGTCCAGGTATTCCTCGGTATTGTCAATCATCCTGCGCCACAGCATGTTCGCCAGCTCACCGCCGGATTGCATGCTGCGCACCAGGTAAGCCATCAGCGGTGCGTAGGACTCGATCTCGGCCAGCTGCGCGAACCAGGTGGCGGGGTCGTTCGATCTCATGGCTTCGGACTTGGTGCTGCGGATCTCCTCGGCGACGTAGTCGTCGCAGGCTTTGCGCAGGCCGTCCTTGGACCCGAAGTGGTGGATGACCAGCCCCGCGCTCACCCCGGCCGCGTCGGCGATCGCGCGCACACCCACGCCGAACCCGTGCTCGCCGAACTGCGATATGGCCGCATCCCGGATCCGGGCGGCAGCGGTCAGGTCGGCTGAACGCATGTTCAGTAGATTAAACGCTGGTTCAGTCGCGCGTCAATGCGTCAATGGGTCAATGGGTCAAATGGGTGGGGCGCGGTTGGGAAAGCGGACGCGAGCAGACGCAGAATCGCCCGACACGCCGAGCGTGCGGGCGATTGTGCGTCTGCTCGCGCGGTTAGTCGCGGACCGCGGCGAGCAGGCCGTCGCCGAGGGGAATCAGCGCCGGCGTCAGCCGCTCGTCCTCGGCGATGAGGCGGGCCGCCTCGCGCACCGCGACGACGAATGGGTGGAACCGTCCGACGAGTTGCACGGCACCGCGGTCTTCGACGCGACCGGCGACAAGGCGGCGATGCCGTCCTGGGACGAACTCGTGCGCCAGCACGCCGACCGGGTCTACCGGCTGGCCTACCGTCTCTCCGGTAATCAGCACGACGCCGAGGACCTGACCCAGGAGACCTTCATCCGGGTCTTCCGGTCGGTGCAGAACTATCAGCCGGGCACCTTCGAGGGCTGGCTGCACCGCATCACCACGAACTTGTTCCTGGACATGGTGCGCAGGCGCGCGCGCATCCGGATGGAGGCGCTGCCCGAGGACTACGACCGGGTGCCCGCCGACGAGCCGAATCCCGAGCAGATCTATCACGACGCGCGGCTGGGGCCCGACCTGCAGGCGGCCCTGGACTCGCTGCCGCCGGAGTTCCGCGCGGCGGTGGTGCTGTGCGACATCGAAGGCCTGTCCTACGAGGAGATCGGCGCCACCCTGGGCGTGAAGCTGGGGACGGTGCGCAGCCGCATCCACCGCGGACGCCAGGCCCTGCGTGACTACTTGGCCGCACACCCCGAGGCGGGGGCCGTGCACGCCGCGTCGGCGTAAAACCGTCGCCGGGGCGACAATCCGGCACACATTTGGGGGTCGTACACGCGGTATCGGGCACCACCTCGCGCTACATTCGAGGGTGTAGGCAAGGAAGGAGCGGTGATGGCCGATCCCGGAAACGTGTTCCGGCGCGCATTCGCTTGGCTCCCCGCCCAGTTCGCCTCCCAAAGTGACGCTCCCGTGGGACCGCGGCAATTCGGTTCCACCGAGCACCTGTCCGTCGAGGCGATCGCCGCGTTCGTCGACGGCGAGTTGCGGATGAACGCCCACCTGCGGGCGGCCCATCACCTGTCGCTGTGCCCGCAATGCGCGGCCGAAGTCGAGGGGCAGAGCCGGGCGCGAGCGGCGTTGCGCGACTCGCACCCCATCCGCATTCCCAGCGGCCTGCTCGGATTGCTGGCCGACATCCCGCACTGCTCGGACGACGACAGGGCCACCGCATCGGCGATGAGCATCCGGTCCAGCGTCGCGTTGACCTCGTCCGGCGTCGACTGCTCCGGCGCTCCCTCTTCGTCCGTCGAGCCGACGACGTTGCGGAAGCGCGCTGGCCGGGGAGAAGAACGGCTCCGAACCCGACGAACTCGACGACCCCTGGCGCGACCCCGCGGCCGGCGCCGCGCTGGGCACTCCCGCGGTCGCGCCCGCGCCGCCGCAGACCCCGGCGGGCTTCACCGGCAAGCTGGGGGTTCGCGACGTCCTGTTCGGCGGCAAGGTCTCCTACGTCGCGTTGGCCGTCCTGGCGTTGATCGCCCTGGTGATCGGCCTGCTCGGCGGGGTGATCGGCCGCAAGACCGCCGAGGTCGTCGAGGCGTTCACCACCTCCAAGGTCACGCTGGCGACCAACAACAATGGGGAGTCACCGGCCGGCCGATTCGCCAAGGTCGCCGCCGCGACCGCCGACTCGGTGGTCACCATCGAGTCCAAGAGCGACCAGGAGGGCATGCAGGGCTCCGGGGTCATCATCGACGGCCGCGGCTACATCGTCACCAACAACCACGTGATCTCCGAGGCGGCCAACAATCCCAGCCAGTTCAAGACGACCGTGGTGTTCAACGACGGCAAGGAGGTGCCCGCCAACCTGGTGGGCCGCGACCCCAAGACGGACCTGGCCGTGCTCAAGGTCGACAACGTCGACAACCTGACGGTCGCCCGGCTCGGGGACTCCGACAAGGTGCGCGTCGGCGACGAGGTGCTGGCCGCGGGCGCGCCGCTGGGCCTGCGCAGCACGGTCACCCACGGCATCGTGAGCGCATTGCACCGGCCCGTCCCGCTGTCGGGTGAGGGTTCGGACACCGATACCGTCATCGACGCGATCCAGACCGACGCCTCGATCAACCACGGCAACTCCGGCGGCCCGCTGATCGACATGGACTCCCAGGTGATCGGCATTAACACCGCCGGAAAGTCGTTGTCCGACAGCGCAAGTGGCCTGGGCTTCGCAATCCCGATCAACGAGGCCAAGCAGGTCGCCCAGACGCTGATCAAGGACGGCAAGATCGTGCACCCGACGCTGGGCGTCAGCACCCGCTCGGTGAGCAACGCGATCGCCTCGGGCGCGCAGGTCGCCAACGTGAAGGCCGGAAGCCCGGCCCAGAAGGGCGGAATCCTGGAGAACGACGTGATCGTCAAGGTCGGTAACCGCAAGGTCGCCGACGCCGACGAGTTCGTCGTCGCCGTGCGACTGCTGACCATCGGCCAGGACGCCCCGGTGGAGGTGGTCCGCGACGGCCGGCACGTCACGCTGACGGTGAAGCCGGACCCGGACAACAGCTAAAGTGTTCGCGAACCTGAGCTGGGAGCACATCCTGGTGCTCGTCGTGGTCGGCCTGGTGATCCTCGGGCCGGAGCGGCTGCCGGGCGCGATCCGCTGGACGTCGAACGCGCTGCGGCAGGCGCGCGACTACCTCAGCGGGGTGACCACCCAGCTGCGCGAGGACCTCGGACCCGAGTTCGACGACCTGCGCGCCCCGTTGAGCGAGCTGCAGCGGCTGCGGAGCATGTCACCGCGGGCCGCCCTGACCAAGCACCTGCTCGACGGCGACGACTCGTTTCTCACCGGCAACTTCGACCGTCCGGTGAACGGGGCCCCGCCCGCACCGGCGGTGGAGCCCGCGCCGGCGGTGGAGCGGAATCCGCCCGAGCGCACCCCGTTCGACACCGACGCGACCTGAGGCGAAGCGGGCTCTCGCGCTCCCGCCGAGACTGCGCTGAGGGCGGTCGTGCTCGGCGTGTCGCCGCCGTGGTTGCAGTCTCGCGGGAGGTTTTGGCGTCGCAGGCGGTTAGCGGCGCGTCGGGTCCAGGCCCAGCGACATCCCGGCCAGGCCGCGCCGGCGCGCCGACAGGGCGTCGGCCACGCCGCGCAATTCCTTGGCCACCGGGGAGTCGGGCGCGCTGAGCACGATGGGGGTGCCCGAGTCGCCGGCGGCCACCAGCGCCGGGTCAAGTGGCACCTGACCCAGCAGCGGCACGTCGGCCCCGACCGCCCGCGACAGGCGCTCGGCGACCTGCCTGCCGCCGCCCTCGCCGAACACCTGCATCGTCGAGCCGTCCGGCAGCAGCAGCCCGGACATGTTCTCCACGACCCCGACGATGCGCTGGCGGGTCTGCACCGCGATGCTCCCGGCCCGCTCGGCGACCTCGGCCGCGGCCAGCTGCGGCGTCGTCACCACCACGATCTCAGCGTTGGGGATCAGCTGGGCCACCGAGATCGCGACGTCGCCGGTGCCCGGCGGCAGGTCCAGCAGCAGCACGTCCAGGTCGCCCCAGTACACGTCCGCGAGGAACTGCTGCAACGCCCGGTGCAGCATCGGCCCGCGCCACACCACCGGCGTGTTGCCCTCGGTGAACTGCGCGATCGAGATGACCTTCACCTCGTGCGCGATGGGCGGCAGGATCATCGACTCCACCTGGGTGGGCCGGTCGGTGCTGCCCATCATCCGGGGAATCGAATGGCCGTGAATGTCGGCGTCGAGAACGCCGACCGAAAGGCCGCGGGCGGCCATCGCCGCGGCGAGATTGACTGTGACCGTTGACTTTCCGACGCCGCCCTTGCCCGACGCGACGGCGTACACCCGGGTCAGGGAATCGGGCTGGGCGAACGGGATGACCGGCTCGCGGGCGTCCCCGCGCAGCTGCTTGCGCAGCTCGGTGCGCTGCTCGTCGTTCATGACATCGAGGCTGACCTTGACCGCGCCGGTGCCGGGGACGTCGGCGACGGCCGCGGTGACGCGCTCGCTGATCTCGGTCTTCTTCGGGCAGGCGGCGGTGGTCAGGTAGATCTCGACGTGCACGCCTCCGGCGGGGTCGACGTCGATGCCCTTGACCATCCCGAGTTCGGTGATCGGGCGCCGCAACTCGGGGTCGATCACCTTGCCGAGGGCGGTGCGGATAGCTGAGGTCAGGTCGTCTTTCGAACCCGGGGAGTCATGACTGGACATCACCGCCGAGTGTAGGCGCAGGCGATCAGCCCGCGGCGGGTGCCTTCGGCGCCGCCGGGCCGGCCGGCTTGGGCGCGGGCGCGGCGGGGTCGGGGGCATCATCCAGGGGAACATCGGCGGCTGGCCGACGGACTGGGGCTGGCTGAAGTCGATCAGCGGGATGCGCGACATCGGGTCGTCGATCGGCAGGCCATTGACATTCATCGGCAGGTTCGGCCCCAGCCCCTCCGGGTGCTCGAGGTGCGCGTCGCCGAGCGGGGGCGGCGGCCCGGTGATCGGGGGCAGGTCGACCGGGACGACGCCGGTGGCGTACGCGGCGGCCCAGCCGAGCACGTTCTGTGCGTACGACACCGAGTTGTTGTAGCGCAGGATCGCCGCCATGACCGCCGACGGGTCGCGCAGGTTGAGCCCGCCGCTGCACAGGTAACGGGCCGCCGCGAGCGTGGAGTCGAAAAGGTTCTGCGGGTCGGCGATGCCGTCGCCGTCGCCGTCGGAGGCGTATCGGGCCCAGGTGCCGGGGAGGAACTGCATGGGGCCCATCGCTCGGGCGTACGTCACGCGATTGCCGACGCTGCTGGAGATGATCACCTCGTTGCCGGGCAGGGTGCCGTCCAGCGAGGGGCCGTAGATGGGCTGGACCGCGGTACCGCGTGCGTCGACGGCGCCGCCGCCGGCGTGACCGGACTCGATGCGGCCGATGCCGGCCAGCAGGTTCCAGCTGATGCCGCAGCCCGGGGCGGCGACGGCCATCTTCTGTTCGGCGTTGCGGTAGGCGGAAAGCGCGATACTGGGAATGCCAAGCGCCCCAGGCGCATTCACGATCATCGGCGGCGGGGGCGCCGACAGCGCGGGCTCGGCAACGTGGAAGGCGGTGGGTGAGCGCTCGACCGAGACGACCACCGGGCCGGAGAGGTTGGGCAGGCTGGGGGAGACGGCCGCGACCGGGGTGACGGCGGCGCGCACCGGGGGGACGGTCACCGGGGAAGGGGGCGCCCCGGCGCCGACCGCTCCGGCGAGAACCAGCAGGGCGATCGTCGCAACGCCGAACGCCTGCGAGCTTTTCACGTGGGGTGCCCGCTGTCGCGTCTTCGCGTCGGGGCCGGCATTCCGGCGACCCCAGCGTCCCCCAATGCGCACTCGACCGTCCTTAATGGTGAGGTAGCCGAAACGTTACGACCTTGTAGCCTCGTGAACTAGATCACCATACATAACTCTTGTGACCAGAGTGGCGCAATGGTCAGGCCGGGTTTTCACTGGGATTTTTTAGCTGTGCGCCCGGGCCCGTCGACCCGCGCGGCGACGTCGGCCGGGGTTTCCGGCCGGTGGCCGGCCAGCAGTTCGCGCAGGTCTTCCAGTTCGCGGCGCAGGTATTCGCGCGTCACCACCTCGCCGACGGCCAGCCGCACCGCGGCCAGCTCGCGCGCCAGGAATTCGGTGTCCGCCTTCGTCTGCGCGGCGCGGCGGCGGTCCTCGTCCAGCGCCACCCGGTCGCGGTTCTCCTGACGGTTCTGGGCCAGCAGGATCAGCGGGGCCGCGTAGGCGGCCTGGGTGGAGAAGGCGAGATTGAGCAGGATGAACGGGTAGGGGTCCCAGCGCAGCGTCACCGCGAAGACGTTCACCGCGATCCAGACCAGCACCACGATCGTCTGGATCAGCAAGTAACGGCCGGTGCCGAAGAACCGTGCGATCGACTCGGTGATCTGGCCGACGGCCTCGGGATCGAAGCGAACCTCTAATCTGCGCGACGTGCGCGGGGTGTACAGGCGGCGCGGGGCCGTCGAGCCGCTCACGCGGATCCCCCCAATCCCTCGAGCCGGCCGGCGAGGTCGAGTTCCTGGGCGTCGACGCGCCAGTCGTGGGGCAGCAGGTGGTCGAGCAGGTCGTCCACGGTCACCGCGCCGAGCAGGTGGTTCTGGTCGTCGAGCACCGGCCCGCACACCAGGTTGTAGGCGGCCAGGTAACGGGTCACCGCCGCCAGCGGGGTTTCCGGCGTCAGGGTCAGCAGGTCGCTGTCGACGATCCCGCCGACCAGTTCGGCCGGCGCCTCGCGGAGCAGCCGCTGCAGCGGCACGCAGCCCAGGTAGCGGCCGGTGGGCGTCGCCGTCGGGGGGCGCACCACGAAAACCATCGACGCCAACGCGGCGGTGAGATCGGGGTCGCGCACCCGCGCCAGGGCTTCGGCCACCGACGTGTCGGGCGTGAGCACGACGGGGTTGGAGGTCATCAACCCGCCGGCGGTGTCGGGGGAGTGGGTCAGCAGGCGGCGCACGGGTTCGGAGTCGTCCGGGTCCATGCGGGTCAGCAGCATCTCGGCGTCGGTCGGGTTCAGCACGCCGAGCAGGTCCGCGGCGTCGTCGGGATCCATCTCCTCCAGCACGTCGGCCGAGCGTTCGGTGCCCAGCTGGGAGAGCACCTCGGCCTGGTCCAATTCGGGGAGTTCCTGCAGGATGTCGGCCAGCCGGTCGTCGTTGAGCGCGCGGAGCACCTCGTAGCGCCGCTTCGGCGGCAGCCCGCGGATGGCGTCGGCGACGTCGACCGCCCTGCGCCCCTCGAACTGGCCCAACAGCTGGGCCACCCCCTGGTCCGGCATCGCCAGCGCCGAGGGAGTCAGTCCCCGGACGTTCTGCCAGTCGACGACGTGCACGGGGCCGCGCCGACGCAGCCGCCGCGGAACGCGCACCGCGACCCGGGTCACCAGCCAGTCCCGGGTCCGGGACTGTTCGATGCCCAGGTCGGTGACCACCACCTCCAGGCCGGCCAGCTCCGGCAGCGCGGGATCGCTGACGGTGACCTGGGTGTCGAGCACCTGGCCGATGGCCAGCACCTCGCCGGGGCGCTGCTCGAAGTGACGCAGGGAGACGTTGCCCGTGTTGAGCGTCACGGCGTCGGGTTCGATGGCGGCGACCCGCAGGATCGGGATGAAGATGCTGCGGCGGGTCGCCAGGTCGACGACGAGCCCCAGCACGCGCGGTTGTTGCCGCACGATGCTGATGCTGACGACGACGTCGCGGACGCGGCCGAACGATTCGCCGAACGGGCCCAGCACCAACATCCGCGACAGCCGCGCGATGTACACCCTGTTGACCGATGCCATGACAGGAAGCCTAGGCAGCGCCGGATCCGACGGCAGAGGCGCGGGGCGGTGAGTCGCTATCGGGAATTCATCGCGAAGATGACCACGACCAACGTCACCACGAGCCCCGCCACGCCGATGGCGATGCCGGCGACCGCCATGCCGTAGCCCTCCTGACGGGTCCGCTTGATCTGCTCGAGCGCGACCGTGCCCAGCACGATCCCGGCGATCGAGCCGAGGCAGCAGAAAACGCCGGCGAACGACGAGATGAGCGAGGCGATCGCCAGGCCGTTCATCCCCGGCTGCGCCGCCGGATACGGCGCTCCCGGGTATACCGGTGATCCCTGAAGTCCGTAGCCGCCCGGGTAGTCGGGCGTTTGGTAGTAGCCGCCCGGATAGGCGGGCGGTCCGTAGCCGGCCGGCGGTTGCTCGTACCCGGGCGGCGGCATGGGCGGGGGGTACTCGCCGGGGTAGCCGCCCTGGTACCCGGCGGAATGGCCGGAGGGTGGGTTCGCGGGCGGCGAGTCGGCGCCCGCGGGCGGCACCCAGGGAACGTCCCGATCCGGCTGCGCGGGGGTGGGATTGGCCTCGCCGTGGTCACCGCCGGGAGCCGTCATGAGGTTCAACCTAACGCATCGGCGGGCGGCCACGGCGCCGCCGAGACGGCGCGCCCGATCGGCCCGCGCCCGCCCGCCGGTCCCCTGGATAGGGTGGGCGAGGAGGCAGACGAAACCCGAGATGAGTTCGAGGTCAAGGCGTAGGAGAATGCACCGATGACTAGTCCTTTCCAGCCCGGGCAGGTCCCGGGCTCGACGCCGTCCGGCGCGGCCCGTGGGCGGGCACCCGGGCTACCGACACCGCCCAAAGGATGGCCGGTCGGGTCCTACCCGACCTACGCGGAGGCGCAGCGGGCCGTCGACTACCTCTCCGACCAAGACTTTCCGGTCCAGCAGGTGACCATCGTGGGCGTCGACCTCATGCAGGTCGAGCGCGTCACCGGCCGCCTGACGTGGGCCAAGGTGATCGGCGGCGGCGTCCTCAGCGGGGCGTGGCTGGGCCTGTTCATCGGGCTGGTGCTGGGCTTCTTCAGCCCCAATCCGTGGGCCGCGCTGGTCACCGGCCTGATCGCCGGGGTGTTCTTCGGGCTGATCACTTCCGCCGTCCCCTACGCAATGGCCAGGGGCACAAGGGATTTCAGCTCAACCATGCAGCTGGTGGCCGGCCGCTACGACGTGCTGTGCGATCCGCAGAACGCGGAGAAGGCGCGGGATCTGCTGGCGCGCTTGGCGATCTGAGGCCGGAGTCGCACGGGTGAGTCTCGAGTGAGTCATATTGGGCCGCTGCGCCGGGTCGGCGCCATCGCGCTGGCCGCGCTTCTGGTGGTTGCGGGCTGCGGGTCCGCCGGCGGCCCGCTGGTGATCAGTTTCTACACCCCGTCCACGGACGAGGACACCTTCGCCGCGATCTCCCGCGACTGCACACAGCAATCCGGTGGCCGATTCACCGTCCGGCACCTCGGCCTGGGCCGGGCCCCCGGCGAGCAGCGCGTGCAACTGGCCCGCCGGTTGACCGGTCGCGACCGCACCCTCGACGTGATGGGGCTGGACGTGGTGTGGACCGCGGAGTTCGCCGAGGCGGGCTGGGCGCTGCCGCTGTCCGACGACCCCGCCGGCCAGGCCGAGTCCGACGCGGCCGTCGACACCCTGCCGGGCCCGCTCGCGACCGCCCGGTGGAAGCAGCGACTGTACGCCGCGCCCATCACCACCAACACCCAATTGCTCTGGTACCGAGCCGATTTGGTGGGCAGCCCGCCGGAGACATGGGACGGGATGGTGGCCGAGGCCACCAGGTTGCGCGACGCGGGCGGCCCCAGCTGGATCGCCGTGCAGGCCAACGAGGCCGAGGGCCTGGTCGTCTGGTTCAACACCCTGTTGGTCAGTGGCGGCGGCCAGGTGCTCTCCGACGACGGGCGCCACGTCACCCTCACCGACACGCCCGAGCACCGGGCCGCCACCGTCAACGCGCTGCGCATCCTCAAAGCGGTGGCCACCGCGCCCGGGGCCGACCCGTCGATCAGCCGCAGCGACACGAGCACCGCGCGACTGGCCGTCGAACAGGGCAAGGCCGCGCTCGAAGTCAACTGGCCTTTCGTGCTGGCGTCCATGCTGGAGAACGCGGTGAAGGGCGGCGTGCCGTTCCTGCCGCTGAACCGCGACCCCCAGTTGGCCGGCAGCGTCAACGATCTCGGCGTGTTCACGCCCACCCCCGAACAGCGGCGCCTGGCGTACGCGGCCAGCCAGAAGGTATTCGGGTTCGCCCCCTATCCCGGCGTCGCGCCGGGCCGCCCGGCGAGGGTCACCATCGGCGGCCTGAACCTGGCGGTGGCGAGCACGTCGCGACACCGCGCCGAGGCGTTCGAGGCCGTGCGCTGCCTGCGCAGCGTGGCGCACCAGAAATTCATCTCCATCCAGGGCGGCCTGCCGGCGGTGCGGGCCTCGCTGTATTCCGACCCCGAATTCCAGGCCACCTACCCGATGTACACCATCATTCGCCAGCAGTTGACCGACGCCGCGGTGCGACCGGCCACCCCGGCGTATCAGGCGGTGGCGATCCGGGTGGCCGCGACGCTGAACCCGATCACCGAGATCGACCCGCAGCGAACGGCCGACGAACTCACCGCGCAGGTGCAGAAGGCGATCGACGGCAAGGGGCTGTTGCCATGAGGGAGCGGCGCCCATGACGGAGCGGCGACTGGCCTACCTGATGGTCGCACCCGCGGCGATCCTGATGCTCGGGGTGACGGCCTATCCGATCGGCTACGCCGTCTGGCTGAGCTTGCAGCGCAACAACCTTGCCACGCCGCGCGACACCGCGTTCATCGGCCTGGCTAACTACGCGACGATCCTCACCGACCGGTATTGGTGGACGGCGCTCGCGGTGACGCTGGGCATCACGGTGGCGTCGGTGTCTATTGAGTTCGTGCTGGGGCTGGCGCTGGCGCTGGTGATGCACCGCGCCGTCGTCGGCAAGGCGCTGGTGCGCACCGCCGTCCTCGTCCCGTACGGCATCGTCACCGTGGTCGCGTCCTACAGCTGGTACTACGCCTGGACGCCGGGCACGGGGTACCTGGCCAACCTGCTGCCGCAGGGGAGTGCGCCGCTGACACAACAGATCCCGTCGCTGGGCATCGTCGTGATCGCCGAGGTCTGGAAGACGACGCCGTTCATGTCGCTGCTGCTCCTGGCCGGATTGGCGCTGGTGCCCGAGGATTTGTCGAAGGCCGCCCAGGTCGACGGCGCCGGCGCCTGGCGCCGGCTGACCCGCGTGACCCTGCCGATCATCAAGCCCGCGGTGGTGGTCGCGCTGCTTTTCCGCACGCTGGACGCGTTCCGTATCTTCGATAACATCTACGTGCTGACCGACGGCGCCAACGACACCGACTCGGTGTCGATCCTGGGTTACGACAACCTGTTCAAGGGCTTCAACGTCGGGCTCGGCTCGGCGATCAGCGTGCTGATCTTCTGCTGCGTGGGCATCATCGCACTGGTTTTCATCAAGGTGTTCGGCGCGGCCGCGCCGGGTGGAGGCGTCGATGGGCGCTGAGTCGGCGGGGCCGCGGCGCGCGGCGGCCTGGGTCGTTATCGACGCGGCCGTCGTGGTGTACGCGCTGGTGCCGGTGTTGTGGATTCTCAGCCTTTCGCTCAAGCCGACGTCAACGGTCAAGGACGGCAAGCTGATTCCGTCGTCGGTGTCCTTCGAGAACTACCGCGCCATCTTCCGGGGCGGGTTCTTCGGCTCCGCGCTGGTCAATTCCATCGGGGTCGGGTTGCTGACCACCGTGATCGCGGTGGTGCTGGGGGCGATGGCCGCCTACGCGATCGCCCGGCTGGAATTTCCGGGCAAGCGGCTGCTCATCGGCGCCACCCTGATGATCACCATGTTCCCGGCGATCTCGCTGGTGACGCCGCTGTTCAACATCGAACGGTTCCTCGGGTTGTTCGACACCTGGCCGGGCCTGATCCTGCCCTACATCACGTTCGCGCTGCCGCTGGCGATCTACACCCTGTCGGCGTTCTTCCGGGACATCCCGTGGGATTTGGAGAAGGCGGCGAAGATGGACGGCGCCACGGCGGGGCAGGCTTTTCGCAAGGTGATCGTCCCGCTGGCGGCCCCCGGGGTGGTCACCGCGGCGATCCTGGTGTTCATCTTCGCCTGGAACGACCTGCTGCTGGCGCTGTCGCTGACGGCGACCAAGGCGGCGATCACCGCGCCGGTGGCGATCGTGAACTTCAGCGGCACATCGCAATTCGAGGAGCCCACCGGGTCGATCGCGGCGGGCGCGATCGTGATCACCGTCCCCATCATCGTTTTCGTTCTCATCTTCCAACGACGGATTGTCGCCGGGTTGACCTCCGGTGCGGTGAAGGGATAGCGCGATGGCCGAGATCGTGCTGGCGCACGTCAGCAAGAATTACCCCGACGGCGCGACCGCGGTGAACGACCTCAACCTCACCATCGCCGACGGCGAATTCCTGATCCTGGTCGGGCCGTCGGGCTGCGGCAAGACCACCACGCTGAACATGATTGCGGGACTTGAGGATATCTCGTCGGGCGAGCTGCGCATCGACGGCCAGCGGATGAACGAGAAGGCCCCCAGGGACCGCGACATCGCGATGGTGTTCCAGTCCTACGCGTTGTACCCGCACATGACCGTGCGACAGAACATCGCCTTCCCCCTGACGCTGGCCAAGATGAAGAAGGCCGAGATCGCGCAGAAGGTGGAGGAGACCGCCAAAACCCTTGACCTGACCGATCTGTTGGACCGCAAGCCCGCGCAGCTCTCGGGCGGCCAGCGGCAGCGGGTGGCGATGGGCCGGGCGATCGTGCGCCACCCCAAGGCGTTTCTGATGGACGAGCCGCTGTCGAACCTGGACGCGAAACTGCGCGTGCAGATGCGCGGGGAAATCGCCCGGCTGCAGAAGCGGCTGGGCACCACGACCGTCTACGTCACCCACGACCAGACGGAGGCGATGACGCTGGGGGACCGCGTGGTGGTGATGCACGGTGGGGTGGCCCAGCAGGTCGGCACGCCCGACGAGCTCTACGAACGCCCGGTCAACCTGTTCGTCGCGGGGTTCATCGGCTCCCCGGCCATGAACTTCTTCCCCGCGACGCTCACGCCCGTCGGGCTCGAACTGCCCTTCGGGGAGGTCACGTTGACGCCCGACGTGGCGCAGGTGATCGCGCAGCACCCGAAACCGAGAGGCGTGATCGTCGGTGTGCGCCCCGAGCACCTGGCCGACGCCGCGCTGATCGACGGATACCAGCGCATCCGGGCGCTGACCTTCGAGGTGAAGGTCGACCTGGTGGAGTCGCTGGGCGCCGACAAGTACGTGTATTTCGGCACGTCCGGTCCCGCCGTGCATTCGGCGCAGCTCGACGAGCTCGAGGCGCAGGGCGAGGAGCGGCACGGAAACCAGTTCGTCGCAAGGGTTCCCGCCGAGTCGCGGGCGTCGGTCGGGCGGCCGATCGAGCTGGCGCTCGACACCACCAAGATCGTCGTCTTCGACGCGGACTCGGGGGCGAACCTGAGCCTCGCGCCGCCGGCGTAGATGACCGACGTCCTGCACGATGTGCGCGCGCACCTGCGCGCCCACTTCGCCGACATCGAGCCCGAATCGGCGAGCGTGACCTTCCTGGGTGCCGAACCGATCGATGTCATGCGGTTCGCCTTCGGCAGAAGGGAATTGACGCATTACGTGTCGGTCGGCTGCTCGCGGCATCCGATGACCGACCCGACGCATACGGTCGGCGACCCGCTGCGCGGGCCGCGCGCCGAAGTGGTGCTCACTCAGCGCGACGCCGGCCCGGTCAGAGGTCTGGGGCGCAGCCTGGCGGTGCTGGCGGCGACGCCGGCCGTCGAGGGCGTGGTGCTGGTCCCCGACGCGCTGATCGACCTCGGCTCGCCGCTGTGGTCGTCGCCGCGGCGGCGGGTGCCGTTCAGCGCGGTGTTGTTGGGGCGCAGCGACATTCCCGACCTTGTCCTATCGCCGCCGCTGGACCCGGTGACGTTTCTCTCGGCGACGCCGATCACCGCGACGGAGGCGGCGTGGGTGCGGCTCAAGGGCGCCGAGGCGATGCGGCAGGCCTGGTGCGACGACGGCGTCGACGTGCTGGACCCGAATCGCGCCGCGGCCCAACCCCGCTGAGCTGCGCGCTTTGCTCGGCGAGAGGAGGTGTCCTAGAGCCAGTGGCCTTTGCGGAATTGGAAGTACAGGATGAGGCAGGCGATGGCCATCAGCGCCATCACCACCGGATAGCTCCACTCCCAGTTCAGCTCCGGCATGAAATGAAAGTTCATGCCGTAGATCGCCGCGACCATGGTGGGCACGGCGATGATGCCCGCCCACGCCGCCATCTTGCGCATGTCGTTGTTCTGCTGCATGCTCACGCGCGCCAGCGCCGCCTGCACCAGCGAGGTGAGCATGTCGTCGTAGCTGGCGATGTGGTCGGCGGCCTCGGAGTGGTGGTCGGCGACGTCGCGCAGGTAGCGCCGCACCTCCTTGGAGATCAGGTCCTTGTTCTCGGTCTGGATGCGCTGGAAGGCGACGCCCAACGGTACGACGCACCGGCGCAATTCGACGACCTCGCGCTTGAGCAGATAGATCGGCTCCACGTCGATGTTGGCGCCGGGGGCGAACGCCACCACCTCGATGCTGTCGATGTCGTCTTCCATCAGGTTGGTCACGGCGAGGTAGTGGTCCACCACGTAGTCGGCTATCGCGTGCATCACCGCGTACGGGCCCAGACCGAGTTGCTCGGGGGAGGAGTCCATGCGCTTGCGCACCTCGGACAGCCCGCTGTGGTCGCCGTGGCGGACGGTGACCACGAAATCGTTGCCGACAAAGATCATGATCTCGCCCGTCTCGACGATCTCGCGGGCCAGCACCACCGAGTCGTGCGGGACGTACTTCACGGTCTTCAGCACGAAAAACAGCGTGTCATCGTATCGCTCGAGCTTGGGCCGTTGGTGCGCGTGCACCGCGTCCTCGACCGCCAGGGGGTGCAGGCCGAAGACGTCGGCCACTCCCTGCATGTGCGTCTCGTCGGGCTCATGGAGGCCGACCCAGACGAACGCCTCCTGGCCGGTCGCCTGGATCTGGCGGACGGTGTCGAGCGCCGAGGCGTAGCCGTACGTGCCGGGCAGGCGCTGGCCGCCCACGTAGACGCCGCAGTCGACCAGCGGCTCGGTGGGACGGGGGTGAGGGTGCGTGTGGTGGCGCTCGCGCCGCGGCGACGGCGTGATCGGCCTGAGCACCTCGGGTATCGCGTCGAATCCCTGGAACACGCTCACCTCCGATCGCGCACGATTCTGACCGGGCCGTGCTCATGCTACGCGTCCGGCGTTGCCGCGGCCCGGCGAGCGGGCGGGGAAACCCCTGGTAGCGGACCGGAGGCCAGGCGCCGGTGCGGGTGCGATAGTTTCGTGCGCAGACCACAATCTGCCCCACCTTCTCCATAAGGAGCACTTCGACGTGAGCGCTAGTCCCCTCAAGGTCGCCGTCACCGGCGCCGCCGGCCAGATCGGCTACAGCCTGTTGTTCCGCCTGGCCAGCGGTGCGCTGCTGGGCGCCGACCGCCCGATCGAGCTGCGTCTGCTCGAGATCGAGCCCGCACTGAAGGCCCTCGAGGGTGTGGTCATGGAACTCGACGACTGCGCGTTCCCGCTGCTGGCCGGCGTGCAGATCGGCGCCGACGCGAACAAGATCTTCGACGGCGTCAACCTCGCGCTGCTCGTCGGCGCCCGGCCCCGCACCAAGGGCATGGAGCGCGGCGACCTGCTGGAGGCCAACGGCGCCATCTTCACCGCTCAGGGCAAGGCGCTCAACTCCGTCGCGGCTGACGACGTCCGCATCGGGGTGACCGGCAACCCGGCCAACACCAACGCCCTGATCGCGCTCAGCAACGCCCCCGACATCCCGCGGGAGCGGTTCTCCGCCCTCACCCGCCTGGACCACAACCGGGCGATCTCGCAGCTGGCGAAGAAGACCGGCGCGAAGGTCACCGACATCAAGAAGATGACGATCTGGGGCAACCACTCGGCCACCCAGTACCCCGACGTTTTCCACGCCGAGGTCGGCGGCAAGAACGCCGCCGAGGTCGTCGGCGACCAGGCCTGGATCGAGAACGACTTCATCCCGACCGTCGCCAAGCGCGGCGCGGCGATCATCGACGCGCGCGGCGCCTCGTCGGCCGCGTCGGCCGCGTCGGCCACCATCGACGCCGCCCGCGACTGGCTGCTGGGCACCCCCGACGGCGACTGGGTCTCCATGGCCGTCTTCTCCGACGGCTCCTACGGCGTGCCCGAGGGCCTGATGTCGTCGTTCCCGGTGACCACCAAGGACGGCAACTGGAAGATCGTGCAGGGCCTGGAGATCGACGACTTCTCCCGCGGCAAGATCGACGCGTCGACCGCGGAGCTGGCCGACGAGCGCAGCGCGGTCACCGAGCTCGGCCTGATCTAACTCACTTCCGATTCGCCGAGACTTGCACCACGGCGACGGCCGGCGGCGTGTCGTGTGCGTGGTGCACGTGTCGCGCAGGGGGCCCGACGCAATTAGGCCTACTAATGAGTAGTCAGTACCCTAGGGCGCGTGTCCGAATCGCTTGAATCGATACAGACTCGCGCGGAGCAGGGCCTGATCACCGACGCCGAGATTTTCGAGGCACACGTCGGCGGCAAGCTCGCCATGGCACCGACCACGCCGCTGGACACCCAGCGCGCCCTGTCAATCGCCTACACCCCCGGCGTGGCGCAGGTCAGCCGGGCGATCGCCGCCGACCGCGCGTGCGCCGCCAGCTACACCTGGGCCGGCCGGCTGGTGGCCGTCGTCAGCGACGGCAGCGCAGTCCTGGGCCTCGGCGACATCGGACCGGCGGCCTCGCTGCCGGTCATGGAGGGCAAGTGCGGCCTGTTCCGGTCGTTCGGCGGCCTGAACGCGATCCCGATCGTGCTGGACACCAAGGACCCCGACGAGATCGTCGAGACCCTGGTGCGGCTGCGGCCGACGTTCGGCGCCGTCAACCTCGAGGACATCTCCGCGCCGCGCTGCTTCGATATCGAACGACGGCTGATCGAGGCGCTGGACTGCCCCGTGATGCACGACGATCAGCACGGCACGGCGATCGTGGTGCTGGCCGCGCTGATGGGCGCCACCAAGCTGCTCGGCCGGGACATGTCCTCGTTGCGGGTGGCCGTCTCGGGCGCCGGCGCCGCGGGCGTCGCCTGCACCGAACTCCTTATGGCGATGGGCGTTTCGGACATCACCGTGCTGGACTCGCGCGGCATCCTGCACACCGGCCGCGACGACATGAACGACGTCAAGCGGGACCTGGCGCGGCGCACGAATCCTGACGGCCGCACCGGCGCTCTGGCGCAGGCGCTCGACGGGGCCGATGTGTTCCTGGGGGTCTCGGGGGGCGTGGTGCCCGAGGAGATGCTCACCGCGATGGCGCCCGACGGCATCGTGTTCGCGCTCTCCAACCCCGACCCCGAGATCCACCCCCACGTCGCCGCCCGGTACGCGGCTGTGGTGGCGACCGGCCGCAGCGACTTCCCGAACCAGATCAACAACGTGCTGGCTTTCCCCGGTGTGTTCCGCGGTGCGCTGGACGCCGGGGCGCGCCGGATCACCGAGAAGATGATGGTCGCCGCGGCCGAGGCGATCTTCTCCGTCGTCAGCGACGACCTCGCCTACGATCGGATCGTGCCCAGCCCCCTGGACCTGCGTGTTGGCGAAGCGGTCGCCCGCGCGGTGGCGTTGGCCGCAGAACTTCCCGTGGCCCCGGAAATCCCCGACAACGCGGGGTGAGGGTCGGCAGGTTAGCCGCGCTGCTCGCCGCCGTGACCACGCTCGCCGGCTGCGCGGGCGGCGACGGCGGCCGTCCGGAGCTGGCGGTCGGTTCCACGCCGGACGCCCAGTCGCGGCTGCTGGCCGGGATCTACGTTGCCGCGCTGCGGTCGTACGGCTTCGGGGCGCGGGCCGAGTCGGCGGCCGACCCGATGTCCAAGCTGGACGCCGGCGCGTTCACCGTCGTCCCGGCGTTCACCGGGCAAACCCTGCAGCGCCTGCAGCCCGGCGCGCCGGCGATGTCGGACACCCAGGTGTACCGCGCGATGATCGCGGCGCTGCCCGAGGGCGTGGCGGCGGGCGACTACACCACCGCCGCCGAGGACAAACCGGTGGCGCTGGTGACCGGATCCACCGCGGCGGCCTGGGGCGGCCAGGACCTCAGCGAACTGCCCAAGCATTGCGACGGGCTGGTGGCCGGGGCCGCGGCGGGGTTCGCACCGCCGCCGGCGGTCGGCACGTGCCGGCTGCCGGCTGCGCGTGAATTCCCTTCGGCTGACACGCTTTTCGCCGCGCTGCGGGCCGGTCAACTGACGCTCGCCTGGGCGACCACCGCCGACCCCGCCATCCCCACCGATCTCACCGCGCTGGCCGACGGCACGCCCGCGCTGATCATGGCCGAGAACCTGGTGCCTCTGTATCGCCGCAACGCGCTGGCCGATAGACAGTTGCTGGCGATCAACGAGGTGGCCGGCGTGCTGGACACCGCGGCCCTGGCCGACATGCGCCGCCAGGTGGCCGGCGGCGCCGACCCGCAGGCGGTGGCGGGGGCGTGGCTCGCCGAGCACCCGCTGGGGCGCTGAGGACGCGGGTTTCGGCGTCGAGACTGCGCTCACGGCGTCGAGCCCGCACACAGCGCGTGTTCCGGGCGCGACGCGGCGCCCCGAGCGCAGTCTCGGTGCGGCGTGCGCGCGCGGCCGTCAGTACTTGGGGGCCAGCAACCGGCGTAGGGCCGGGCCGAACAGCCGCTGGTAGCCCGCGCCCGTCAGCCGCACCAGGGCGTCGAGGATGACGGCGTCCGTTCCGACCAACACCCGGGCCTTGTTCTTGCGCACCCCGTCGAGGATGATCTGCGCGGCCCGCTCGGGGGTGGTCCGCGCCGCGCGCTTGTCGAACACCTTGGCCAGCTCGTCGCGGTCGAGGCCCTCGGCGGCGCCGGCGTTGCGCGCGATCGCGGTCTTGATGCCGCCGGGGTGCACCGCGGTCACCCCCACCGGGTGACCGGCCAGGACCATCTCCTGGCGCAGCGCCTCGGTGAAGCCGCGGACGGCGAACTTGGCCGAGTTATACGCCGACTGGCCCGGCACCGAGAACAGCCCGAACACGCTCGAGATGTTGACGATGTGGCCGTCGCCGGAGGCGATGACGTGCGGCAGGAACGCCTTGGTGCCGTTCACCACGCCCCAGAAGTCGACGTCCATCACTCGCTCGATGTCCTTGAACTGGCTGACCTCGACGTCACCGCTGAATGCGACGCCGGCGTTGTTGTAGATCTGGTTGACCTTGCCGAAGTGCTCGGCGACGGCGTCGGCGTAGGCCAGGAAGGCCTCGCGCTCGGTCACGTCGAGCCGGTCGGCCTTGACCTGCGCGCCGATCGCCTTGAGCCGCTCCTCGGTCTGCGCCAGCCCCTCGGTGTCGACGTCGCTGATCGCCACCTTGGCGCCCGCGCGGGCCAGCTCGACAGCCAGCGCTTGCCCGATCCCCGAACCCGCGCCGGTGACCACGGCCACCTTCCCGGCGAAGCCCCTCATGCACACTCCTTCGTCGCTTGCCCTGCGTCGAGGTTAGCCGGTACCCGGGGTACCGGTTCGAGCACCCGGTGGTCGGGGCGGCGCAATTGCGCGATCCCGGCCCGCGGACGGCCACGCGTGCCTATCCTGCCCTGCAGGGGCGAAACGGGACGCCACGGCGGTCCGTGAACCGTCAGGAGCCAGCGCTGAATGAACGACGATCCGCGCGCGGACGTGGTCTCCCGCCAGTACGAACGGTGGAGGTACCCGCAGCCGATCCAGGACCTCGACGCGTTGCCCGAGGGCGTTTGGCACTGGTTCGACCCGTCCCGATTCCATCGGAGCCTGTGGCCGGATCGCGACTACAAGCCCGACCTCGACATCCTGATCGCCGGGTGCGGCACCAACCAGGCGGCCGTCTTCGCCCACCGCAATCCGGGCGCGAAGGTGGTCGGGGTCGACATCAGCCAGCCGTCGCTGGACCACCAGCGATACCTCAAAGACAAGCATGGCCTGTGGAACCTGGAGTTGCACCTGCTGCCGATCGAGGAACTGCCGTCGCTCGGGCTCGCCTTCGACCTCATCGTGTCCACCGGGGTGTTGCACCACATGGCGGAGCCGGCGGCGGGCATGACGGCCCTGGGCGAATGCCTGCGGCCGGACGGTGCGATCGGTCTGACCCTGTATGCGAAGTACGGCCGGGTCGGCGTCGAGATGCTGCAGGCCGTCTTCCGGGAGATGGGTCTGCGTCAGGACGAGCAATCCGTCCGGATCGTCAAAGCGGCGATGGCGTCGCTGCCCGCAGACCACCCGATCCAGAGCTATCTGAAGATGGAAGGGTTCGAATTGCAGTACGACGGCGCCGTCGTCGACACCTTCCTGCACGGCCGCGACCGCAGTTATGACGTGGACGGATGTATCGACCTGGTCACCCGCGCCGGTCTGGTGTTTCAGGGCTGGCTCGTCAACGCGCCCTATTACCCGCACGACTGGTTCGCGCCCGGCACCGCGGCCTACGACGCCGTCCACGAGCTGCCGTTGCGTCAGCTCTGGGCGGTGATGGAACGCCTGCACATCTTCGGCGCGTGCCACTTCTTCATGGCGTGCCGGCCCGAGCGGCCGAAAGACAGCTACACGATTGACTTTTCGTCCGACGGCGCACTCGACTACGTTCCGATGATGCGGCTGCGGTGCGGACTCGTGGGCAGCGACATCGTCAAGCCCGGCGGCCGGCAAACCCTCAACGCCGCCCAGCTGCCCCATGTGCGGCACGTCGACGGTCGCCTCACGATCCGCGAGATCGCCGCGTGCGTGGCGGCCGGTGGCGGGTCCCCGCGAGCCACCGGGGCGGACTTCGAGCGGTTCGCCGTCAGGCTGTTTCAGTGGCTGTGGCGCCTGGACTTCCTGGCCATCGGCCTGGGTGCGGCGTCCGGTCCGTAGAGGCCACCGCGGCGCTGCCCGCAGAGGCCGCCGCCCAGAGAATCCTTGCGGGGCCTGAGCGTCGTGTTTGATAATCGGTCGTCCAAGAGGGGGGGATCTGGGTTAGTCTCGGCCGGTCAGTGATCCGATCGTCGATCGTCGCTGACAGCTAAGGAGCGAACGCTGACATGAACGATGACCCGCGCGCCGACGTTGTCACCCGGCAGTACGAGCGGTGGCGGTACCCCCACCCGATCCATGACCTCGAGGGCTGGGTCGCCGGCAACTGGGAATGGTTCGACCCGGTACACGCCCACCGAATCCTGTGGCCTGATCGGGAATACAAGCCCGACGCCGACGTGCTGATCGCGGGCTGCGGCACCAACCAGGCCGCCATATTCGCGTTCAACAACCCGGCCGCCCGAGTGGTGGCGATCGACATCAGCCGGCCGTCGCTGGATCACCAGCAGTATCTCAAGGACAAGCACGGGCTGTGGAACCTGGAGTTGCACCTGCTGCCGATCGAAGAAGTGGCGACCCTGGGCCTGGAGTTCGACCTGATCGTGTCGACCGGCGTCCTGCACCACCTGGCCGACCCGCAGAAGGGCATGGAGGCGCTCGCCGGGCGCCTCCGGGAGGACGGCGTGCTGGCCGTCATGCTGTACGCCAAGTACGGCCGGATCGGCGTCGAAATTCTGGAATCGGTCTTCCGTGACTTGCGATTAGGTCAGGACGACACGTCGGTTCAGGTGGTCAAGGAAGCCATTGCCGTTCTTTCGCAAGATCATCCGGTGCAAAGCTACATCCGGATAGCGCGGGATCTGCAGACGTCCGACGCGGCCCTGGTGGACACGTTCCTGCACGGCCGGCAGCGCAGCTACACCGTCGAGGACTGCCTGGAACTGGTCAGTTCGGCCGGGCTCGATTTTCAGGGTTGGCTGTTGAAGGCGCCGTATTACGCGCACGACCTGTTCACCCCGCTGAACGAGTTCTACCGGGCCGTCAACGAGCTGCCCGAGCGCCAGATCTGGTCGGTGATGGAACGCATCCAGACCCTCAACGGCTGCCACTTCTTCATGGCGTGCCGCCCCGAACGGCCGAAAAAGTCCTACGCCATTGATTTTTCGTCCGAGGACTCCGTGAACTACATCCCGATGATGCGGATGCGTTGCGGCCTGAACGGCAACGAGCTCTTCCGTCCGGACTGGAGCATGGTCCTCAACTCGGCTCAGCTGCCGTTCGTGCAGAGTGTCGACGGCCGGCGCACGATCCGCGAGATCGCCGAGCGAGCGTCGCAGGCCGGGGACTCGCGGCGAGCCAATCCAGGCGATGTCGAGAACTTCGGCCGCAGGCTCTTCGAATCGTTGTGGCGCCTCGATTTCATGGCGATGAACCTGGAAAAACTCTGACCCGCGGGCGGGTTCGAGATAGGCCGTCCGGCCACGACGGCGGGCACTACCGGTGCAAGGCCGGTGGCGGCTCGATCTCCTCGCGGTGGGGGTGAATTCGGGCTCGCGACAACCCGCCTGTGCGCGGCGGCAAGTCGACGTTCGGAAATGTGAGGGCTAGGCGAACGCCGTGTCGAGGATCTCCTGCTGCTCGACGGCGTGCACCTTCGACGAGCCCGACGACGGCGCCGACATCGCCCGCCGGGAGATGCGCTTGATCCCGGTCAGCTTGTCGGGCAACAACTCCGGCAGCTCGAGCCCGAAGCGCGGCCAGGCGCCCTGGTTGGCCGGCTCCTCCTGCACCCAGAAGAACTGCGTGGCGTTGGGGTAGCGGTCCAGCGTCTCGTTCAGCCGGCGCTTGGGCAGCGGGGCGAGCTGCTCGATCCGCACGATCGCGACGTCGTCGCGGTTGTCCTTGGCCTTGCGCGCCGCCAGCTCGTAGTAGATCTTCCCACTGGTCAACAGGATTCGGTTGACCTTGCCGCGGTCGCCGATGCCATCCTCGTAGGTGGGCTCCTCCAGCACCGAGCGGAACTTGATCTCGGTGAAGTCCCGGACGTCGCTCACCGCCGCCTTGTTGCGCAGCATCGACTTCGGCGTGAACACGATCAGCGGGCGCTGCACCCCGTCGAGGGCGTGCCGGCGCAACAGGTGGAAGTAGTTGGACGGGGTGGAGGGCATCGCGATCGTCATCGAACCCTCGGCCCACAGCTGCAGGAAGCGTTCGACGCGCGCGGAGGTGTGGTCGGGCCCCTGGCCCTCGTGGCCGTGCGGCAGCAGCAGCACCACCGAGGACAGCTGGCCCCACTTGGCCTCGCCGGAACTGATGAACTCGTCGATGATCGACTGCGCGCCGTTGACGAAATCGCCGAACTGCGCCTCCCACAGCACCAGCGCGTCCGGGTTGCCGACGGTGTAGCCGTACTCGAAGCCGACCGCGGCGTACTCCGACAGCGGCGAGTCGTACACCAGGAACTTGCCACCCGTCGGGGTGCCGTCGGGGTTGGTCGCCAGCAACTGCAGCGGGGTGAACTCCGCGCCGGTGTTGCGGTCGATGATCACCGAGTGCCGCTGGGAGAAGGTGCCGCGGCGCGTGTCCTGCCCGGACAGCCGCACCAGCTTGCCCTCGGCCACCAGCGAGCCCAGCGCCAGCAGCTCGCCGAAGGCCCAGTCGACCTTGCCCTCGTAGGCCATCTCACGGCGCTTCTCCAGCACCGGCAGCACCCGCGGGTGCGCGGTGAACCCGTCGGGCAGCGCCAGGAACGCGTCGCCGATCCGGGCCAGCAGCGCCTTGTCCACCCCGGTGGCCAGGCCCGCGGGGATCATCTGGTCCGCCTCGACCGACTCGCTGGGCAGCGCGTTCTGCTTCTCCAGCTCGCGGACCTCGTTGAACACCCGCTCCAGCTGGCCCTGATAATCGCGCAGCGCGTCCTCGGCCTCCTTGATCGAGATGTCGCCGCGGCCGATCAGCGCCTCGGTGTAGCTCTTGCGGGCCCCGCGCTTGACGTCGACGACGTCGTACATGGCGGGGTTGGTCATCGACGGGTCGTCGCCCTCGTTGTGGCCGCGCCGCCGGTAGCACAGCATGTCGATGATGACGTCCTTGTGGAACTGCTGGCGGAAGTCGACGGCCAGCTTGGCGACCCAGACGCAGGCCTCCGGGTCGTCGCCGTTGACGTGGAAGATCGGCGCCCCGACCATCTTGGCCACGTCGGTGCAGTACTCGCTGGAGCGCGAGAACTCCGGCGCCGTGGTGAAGCCGATCTGGTTGTTGACGATGAGGTGGATCGTGCCGCCCACCCGGTAGCCGGGCAGGTTCGCCAGGTTCAGCGTCTCGGCGACGATTCCCTGCCCGGCGAATGCGGCGTCGCCGTGCATCATCATCGGCACGACGGAAAACGCCTCCTGCGCTTCGCCATCATCGGCCAGCAGGTCCTGCTTGGCCCGCACCAGGCCCTCCAGCACCGGGTCCACGGCCTCCAGGTGCGAGGGGTTGGCGGTCAGCGACACCTTGATGTCGTTGTCGCCGAACATCTGCAGGTACACGCCGGTGGCGCCGAGGTGGTACTTGACGTCGCCGGAGCCGTGCGCCTGCGACGGGTTGAGGTTGCCCTCGAACTCGCTGAAGATCTGCTTGTACGGCTTGCCGACGATGTTGGCCAGCACGTTGAGCCGGCCGCGGTGCGGCATCCCGATCACCACCTCCTCGAGGCTGTGCTCGGCGCACTGGTCGATGGCCGCGTCCATCATCGGGATCACGCTCTCTGCGCCCTCCAGCGAAAATCGCTTCTGCCCAACGTATTTGGTCTGCAGGAAGGTCTCGAAGGCCTCGGCGGCGTTGAGCCGGCTCAGGATGTACTTCTGCTCGGCGACGCTCGGTTTGACGTGCTTGGTCTCCACGCGCTGCTGCAGCCACTCTTGCTGCTCGGGCTCGAGGATGTGGGTGTACTCGATCCCGACGTGGCGGCAGTAGGCGTCGCGCAGCAGGCCCAGCACGTCGCGCAACTTCTTGTACTCACACCCGGCGAAGCCGCCCACCTTGAACACCCGGTCGAGGTCCCACAGCGTCAGTCCGTGGTTGAGGATCTCCAGATCGGGATGGCTGCGGAACCGGCTGTTGTCCAGGCGCAGCGGGTCGATGTCGGCCATCAGGTGGCCGCGGTTGCGATAGGCCGCGATCAACTCCATCACCCGGGCGTTCTTGTCGACGATCGAGTCCGGGTTGTCGGTGCTCCAGCGCACCGGGACGTACGGGATGGAGAGCTCGCGGAAGATCTCGTCCCAGAAGTCGTCCGAGAGCAGCATCTCGTGGATGGCGCGCAGGAAGTCGCCGGATTCGGCGCCCTGGATGATGCGGTGGTCGTAGGTCGACGTCAGGGTGATCAGCTTGCCGATGCCGAGTTCGGCGATGCGCTCCTCGCTGGCGCCCTGGAACTCCGCGGGGTATTCCATGGCGCCGACACCGATGATGGCACCCTGGCCGGCCATCAGCCGCGGCACCGAGTGCACGGTGCCGATGGTGCCGGGGTTGGTCAGCGAAATCGTCACGCCGGCAAAGTCTTCGGCGGTGAGCTTGCCGTCGCGGGCGCGGCGCACGATGTCCTCGTAGGCCGTGACGAACTGCGCGAAGCGCATGGTCTCGCAGCGCTTGATCCCGGCGACCACCAGGGAACGCTTGCCGTCCTTGCCCTGCAGGTCGATCGCCAGGCCGAGATTGGTGTGCGCCGGGGTGACGGCGGTCGGCTTGCCGTCGACGTCGGCGTAGTGGCGGTTGAGGTTCGGGAACTGCTTGATCGCCTGCACCAGCGCGTAGCCCAGCAGGTGGGTGAAGGAGATCTTGCCGCCGCGGGTGCGCTTGAGCTGGTTGTTGATGACGATCCGGTTGTCGATCAGCAGCTTGGCCGGGATGGCGCGGACGCTGGTCGCCGTGGGCACGTCCAGCGACGCGGACATGTTCTTGACGACGGCCGCGGCGGCGCCGCGCAGCGTTTGGAGCTCGTCACCCTCGGCGGGTGGGGGAGTGGGGGCTTTGGCGGGTGCCGGGGCTTGGGTCGGGGCCTGTTGGGCCTGGGCCGGCGCGGCCGCCGCTCCGTTGCCCGCGGCGGGCTTGTCGGCGGGGACGGGCCGGGGCGTCGCGGCGGGTTGTGCAGGTGGGCGAGACTGGCCGACACCGCCCGGGGGCGACTCGGTGGCGGGCTCGGGGTTGTAGTCGACGAGGAACTCGTGCCAGCTCGGGTCGACCGAAGAGGGGTCGTCGCGGAACTTGCGGTACATCTCCTCGACCAGCCATTCGTTTTGCCCGAATGGGGAAATTTTGCTCACGGCCGCTGTTCGCCTCAATCCCTATGTCCTGCAAGCACATCCCGTGGCGCCTGCAACTTCCTCAACCCCGAGCTATGGGGTACGTCACATCCGCGGCGGTAATCAACGTTTTCCGCCCTATAAAGGCTAGCGTTTCGCGGCCGATTCGCCAGGTTGAGTGTCAGCCCGCTTCCTGGATCGGCGGCACCAGATGCAGGGGGCGGGGCCAGCGCGCCGGCGGGGCGCCGAACGCGTGGCGGGCGTTGCGCGCGATCCTCCTGCCGGCGAGATAGTTGCCGACGGCGCCGACCACGACGCCGATGCCGACCGGCAGCATCTTGCCGAACATCAGCGCGCCGCGCCGCACCGTGTAGCGCTTCACCCAGGTTTTGAGCAGCCGCGAATTGAGCAGCGACATCGACGACAGCGGCAGCGCGGACATCCCCTCGGCGACCCAGGCGCCGTTGGTGCGGCCCGGCCCGATCAGGTCGGCGACCGCGCGCTTGCTGTTGTCACCGACGAGCACCGAGAGCACCAGCGCGCGCCGACGTTCCCGGTGATCGGCGGGGATCCCGTACACCACCGCCAGCGCCAGCACGTAGAAGGCGGTGGCCTCGAGGAACGCGACGGTCTCGGCGGCGGCCGCGGACAGCGCGCTCAACGTCCCGACGCCAGGAATGGTCGCCGCCGCCCCCACCGCCATGCCGCTGACCGTCACCATCGCCACATACCGGCGCTCGAGCTTGGCGACCACCTCGGCCGGGCCGGCGCCCCGGCCCGCGTCCCGCAGCCTCGCGACGTACGCCTCGGCCGCCGGTCCCTGGATCCGGTAACTGCGCTCGATGACCTGGGCCAACGCCCGCGCGGACGCCTTGGGCCGCCCGCCCTGGGTGGCCGGGTCCTGCTCGGTGGACGTATTCGACTTTCGGCTGCGTCGGCCCCGCATACTGCCCCTCCTGCGAACGGCTTCCTACCAGGCTAACCCGCATTGCATCCTCCGCCGCGCAGTCGATTCCCGGGCGCGGGATAATGCAGGCTTGGAGTCGACGACGACCCGGGGCGGGTTCTCGTCGTTCCGGGGGTGTGTGGGGCCGGCGCGGCGGGATCGGGCCGGCGGCCACGGCGGTGTGAGGGGGAACGAGGTGGGTGCATGAACAGGGCTGATGGCCGGGGCTCATGCCTGCGGTGACGCCCCCGCCGGGTGGGGGGAGCCGGGGGGCGGCGCCGGGTCGCCCCGCCGTCCTGCAGCGCTTCGACTCGGCCCTGCGCTCGGGATCGCAGAACCCCTGGAACGCGCTGTGGGCGATGATGATCGGCTTCTTCATGATCATGGTCGACTCGACGATCGTCGCCATCGCCAATCCGACGATCATGACCGATCTGCGTATCGGCTACGACACCGTCGTGTGGGTGACCAGCGCCTACCTGCTGGGATACGCCGTCGTCCTGCTGGTCGCCGGACGCCTCGGTGACCGGTACGGCACCAAGAATCTGTACCTGATCGGCCTGGTGGTGTTCACCCTGGCCTCGGTGTGGTGTGGGCTGTCGGGCAGCGCCGCGATGCTGATCGCGGCCCGGGTCGTCCAGGGCGTCGGCGCCGGGGTGCTGACCCCACAGACCCTGTCCACGATCACCCGCATCTTCCCGGCGGCGCGGCGCGGCGTCGCGGTGAGCCTGTGGGGCGCCACCGCGGGGGTGGCCAGCCTGGTGGGCCCGCTCGCCGGCGGCGCGCTGGTCGACGGGCTGGGCTGGGCCTGGATCTTCTTCGTCAACGTCCCGGTCGGCATCGCCGGGCTGGTCCTGGCGGTGTGGCTGGTCCCGGCGCTGCCCACCCAGTCGCACCGCTTCGACCTGATCGGGGTCGCGCTGTCGGCGGTGGGGATGTTTCTCGTCGTGTTCGGGCTGCAGCAGGGCCAGGCCGCGCACTGGCAACCGTGGATCTGGGCCCTGATCGTGGCCGGCATCGGGTGCATGACGGCGTTCGTCTACTGGCAGTCGGTCAACGCCGACGAGCCGCTGATTCCGCTGGAGATCTTTCGGGACCGCGACTTCGGCCTGTGCAACGTCGGCGTGGCCATCGTGTCGTTCGCGGCCACCGCGATGATTCTGCCCGTGACGTTCTACGCCCAGGAGGTGTGCGGGTTGTCGCCGACCCGCTCGGCCCTGCTGATCGCGCCGATGGCCGTGTGCAACGGCGTGTTCGCGCCGTTCGTGGGCCGGATGGTGGACCGGTACCACCCGCGGCCGGTGCTGGGGTTCGGCTTCTCGGTCCTGGCGATCGCCCTGACGTGGCTGTCCTTCGAGATGTCCCCGACGACGCCGGTCTGGCGGTTGGTGCTGTTGTTTGCCGCGGTCGGGGTGGGGATGGCGTTCGTGTGGTCGCCGCTGACCGCCACCGCGACCCGTAACCTGCCGCCGCACCTGGCCGGCGCGGGGTCGGCGGTGTACAACTCGGTGCG
This sequence comes from Mycobacterium bohemicum DSM 44277, assembly GCF_001053185.1. Classification (GTDB taxonomy): domain Bacteria; phylum Actinomycetota; class Actinomycetes; order Mycobacteriales; family Mycobacteriaceae; genus Mycobacterium; species Mycobacterium bohemicum. The sequence continues at coordinate 1,765,699 of NZ_CSTD01000001.1, forward strand.
GCAGCTGGGCGCGGTGCTGGGCAGCGCGGGCATGGCCGCGTTCATGACGTACCGGATCGGCGCCGAGATGCCGCCGCGGCCGTCGGGCCACGACGACGGCGTTGCGCTGCATTTACCCGAGTTCCTTCGCGAGCCGTTTTCGGCGGCGATGGCGCAGTCGGTGCTGCTGCCCGCCTTCGTCGGGCTGCTCGGCATCGTCGCCGCGCTCTTCCTCCTCGGGTTCCGGCCCGCCGCCATGGGTGCGGCGCCCGACGCCGGCGACGAGGACTACGTCGACGACGACGACTACGTCGAACTCATCCTGCTGCGCGAACCCGACGCTGGGCCTGTCGTCGCGCGCGGCGCTGTGCCCGAGCGCGCGGGTGAGACCGCACCCGGCACCGCGGCGCCCCCCGCGCGGTCCGCACGCCCGCCGGTGCCGCAGGCGCGCCCGGTAGGGCTCGCCCACAACGGCTCCCGGGTGGACCACGGTCGGCGCCTGCGTCCGATCGTCGAGGCGGACCGGCGCCGCCCCAACGGGTCCGCCCGTCCGCACCAGGGCCAGGCCCCGCGGGGGCAGCATCACCGGGCCGATCCCGACGAGGGCGCCACCGGCTACGGAAGGCACTCCACCGGCGGGTAGGGCCGCTCCGTCAGCGCCAGGAAGGCGCCCAGGTCGACCAGCCCCGCCGGCGTGGCGGGCAGGTACTCCGTCAGCAGTCGCGACCGCACGATCACCGCCGCGTATTGCGCCCTGCTGATCGCGACGTTGAGGCGATTCCTGTTGAGCAGGAACGATATGCCCCGCGGCACGTCGTCGACCGAAGACGCCGTCATCGACACGAACACCACCGGCGCCTGCGCGCCCTGGAACTTGTCGACGGTCCCCACCCGGACGCCGCCGAGCCCAGCGGCGTTCAGCCGGTGACGCACCAGCGTGACCTGAGCGTTGTAGGGCGCCAGCACCAGCACGTCGGAGGCGCTCAACGGCCGGGTGCCGTGCTCGTCGGTCCACTCGGCGCCGAGCAGCCGCCCGATCTCGTTCGCGATCGCGTCGGCCTCCTCCGGACTCTCGGTCGAATTGCCTTGGTGCGCGACGGAAAGAACCCGGACGCCGGGCCGGCATCCGGCGAGGCGCCGCGCGGCCGCACGCTCGTCGGGATGCAGCCTGCCCTCGTAGGCCAGGGCGGACACCGCGGCGCAGACCGCCGGGTGCATCCGGTAAGAGCGATCCAGGAAGTACCCGCGTTCGGCCGGCAGCGTGCGCTGGGAGTCCACCAGCCAGTCCAGCGCCGAGGTGTCGACGGGCTCGGGATGGGTGCCCTGGCTGACCTGCGGCAGCTGCTGGGGGTCGCCGAGCAGCATCAGGTTGGCAGCTGCCGGGGCCACGGCAATGGTGTTGGCCAGGCAGAATTGCCCCGCCTCGTCGATCACCAGCAGATCCAGGCTGCCGGGCACGACCCGGTTGGCGTTGGCGAAATCCCATGCGGTGCCGCCGATCACGCAACCCGGAGTGTCCGCGATGAATGCGGCGTATTGGCTGTCCTTGATCTGCTGCCAGGGCCGCGCGGCGTCGTCGCAGGGCTTCTTGGCGACCCGTTGCGGATCCATCCCCGCTTCGATCACGCAGCCCAGCAGATTCTCCACGGTGGCGTGCGACTGCGCGACAACCCCGATGCGCCAATTGTGCTCGGCGACCAGCCGGTTGATCACCCGGGCGGCCGTGTGCGTCTTGCCCGTGCCCGGCGGCCCGTGCACGGCGAGGTAGGACGAGTCGAGATCCAGCGCGGCGGCGGTGAGGTCGGCTGCAATCTCAGCGGTGTCGGCGCCGCGGGGCAGCGGATCACCGCTGCGGGTGCGGGGCGCGCGGCGCAACAGTACGTCGAGCGCGGCGGTCCGCGGCAGTCGCGGCAACGCGGCGGCCACCTCCGTGGCGGTCGACTCGATGGACTCCCGCAGCGCCGTCGTCTTGATCGGCGGGCCCGGGGTAAGCGCGAAGGGCAACTGGTCAAAAGTGTTGGTGCCGTGCGCAGTCCGCTCGAGAATGACCACCTCGGTGGGCAGTTCCGGGTCGTCGGCCTCGATCACTTCGGCGCGCCCGGCGGCGCGGCGGTCGGGACTGTCGGTCATCCCGACCGGGGCCGGTGGATCGTAGAGCGCGAACACCTCCCTCATCAGGTCACCGCCCGCCAGGGCGCCGTGCAGCAGCACGCGCCGCTGTGGCTTGCGGGCGCGCGGCGGGGTGTGCCACTCGACGCTGACCGACGCACTGTCGCTGATGAACACGTCGGCGTCGTCCGCCCACTCGTCGAGTGGGAAGTTCAGCCGGTCGAAATGCGCCCACCAGAACGGCTTGTCCTCGCGGCGGTGGTAGCCGCGCGCGGCGGACAGCAGCGCCACCGCGGTCTGGTCGGGCGTGCGCTCTGCGACGGCCGGGTCGCCGGTGTAGCGGGACAACGTGGCCGCGAGGTGGTCGCGGTCCTCGACGGTGTTGCCCTGCGAAACCGGTTGCGCACCAATGGGAGTGACGCCGGATTCCCAGGCGCGGACCAGCAGCCAGTTGCGCAGCTCGCGCGTCGACCGGCAGTCGTAGTGGTTGTAGTCCTCGATCTCCTTGAGCACGGATTCGGCCTCCTCGGGGCGACCGCCGTCCCGCAGCTCGCAATAGCGGGCGTAGGAGGTGATCGACGCGGCCGCGGTGGTGACCTCCCCGGCGCGCAACTGCGCGCCCATGTACAGCGGCTCCAGCGCCTTGAGGCTGAAGGATTCGGCGCCGACACGAATGCTCTTGCGCACCAACGGATACAGGTCGACCAGCGTCCCACTGCGCAACAGCTCGTCGACCTCGTCCTCGCCGACGCCGTAGCGGCCGGCGAGCCGCAGCAACGCCGTCTTCTCGTAGGGCGCGTAGTGGTAGATGTGCATGTTGGGCCGGCGCCGGCGGCGCTTGGCCACCATCGCCAGGAAGTCGGCGAGGGCCTTGCGTTCGTCCACCCGGCTATGGGCCCACAGCGGGCGGAAGCCGCCCGCGGCGTCCAGCACGCCGAACAGGTACTCAAGCCCCCAGTCGTGGCCGTCGGTGGTCCACAGCGGGTCGCCCTCGAAGTCGAAGAACAGGTCGCCCGGGTCGGGCTCGGGCAGCAGCGTCAGTGGCTGGGCGTCGACGACCTCGAATTGCGGCCGTTCGGTGGCGCGTTGCCGCACTTGCAGTTTGGCCTGGGCGCTCAGCTTCCCGAACGCGTTGGCGGCCAGACCGGGCACCGGTTCGGTGCGGTCGGCGAGTTCGGCCACCGTGGCGATCCCGCCGTCGAGCAGCTTGGCGCGCTGGCTCACGCGCATGCCGGCGACGAGCAGCAGGTCGTCTGAGGCCCGCAGCTGTTCGGTGCACAACTCGCAGCGAAAGCACGCGCTCACCCGGTCGTCGTCCCAGCGCACCGGGCTTCCGCCGGCGTGGTGCTCGTCGAGGAGCCGCTGCAGCCGGGCACGCTGGGTGCGATAGACCGGGACCAGGTCGTCGACGCGGTACCGCACGACGGTGCCGTCGCCGAGCTGCAGCTCCGCCTCCGGTGCGACCGGGACTCCCGAGGCGGCCAGCGCGTCGGCGTAGGCGGCCAGCTGCAGCAGCGCGGTGACCTTGGGCGAGCGTGCGAGCTTGGTGTCGGTGACCCGATACCGCTCGCCGTCGAGGATGAGAAAGTCGGCGAACCCGACGAAGCGCCCGTCGAACATGGCGGCCTGATACACCACCGGCGCCCGGGCGCCGACGGCCCGCGAGGTGGCGTCGGCGGCAGCGGTGAGCCCGGCGAGCGTGTAGGCCGGGCGACCGATGACCGCGACGGCATCGCCGAGTTCGTCCCGGAGCCGCTGCAGCTCGCGTCGTTCGTGCTCGTTGCCGAGAGCGATGGTGCGGGAGAACAATTCGTCCTCGACCGCGACGGCGGGACCCCACCCGAGCTTGGCGTCGAAGTCGCGCAACAACCCGTACTCGCAGCGTGCTGCGGCGGCAAGGTCCGACGCGCTGTAGACGATGTTGCCACCGGTCACGAACACAGCAGTCACTGTAGGTGCCGGGTCCGACAGAAGGGACAACCCCGTCGGCTGTGCTGACGACCGGTGCCCAATCCCGACGCCCTTCGAGTAGCCGCCGACCGGTGAGGGGGTAGCTTCGGCGGCGTGATCACTGGGGCGTTCCTGGCCGAGGCTGCCTCGGTCGTGAACAACAAACTCAACGTGGCGGGCGGGGTGTTGTCCGGCTACGTGGTCGGTCCCGATCGGTTCGCGAAGTTTGTGCTGGTGGTCCTGACCCAGGCCGAGACCGACGGTCCGGTCCAGCGGGTGGAGGTGGAGATCAGACCGCCGACGAATGACGAGCCGCTGCAGGTCGAGTACCAGCTGCCCCACGCCGCCGCGGGCGGCGAGATCGGATTCGCGTTCTTCGACATCGAGGTGTGTCTGCCGGTTGACGGCCGTTGGGTGATCGTGGTGACGGGCGGATCGGGCGCGATCTCACTGCCGTTGGAGGTGAGCGGTGAAGGCAGCCGCTGAGTGACGAGGGAGCCTTCTCGTTGCCTCAGTGCCCGGGCGTGTTGCCGATCAATTCGACCCCGCTGCCGTTCCAGCGGAGCTTCACCACGCTGCTGGTGCCGATGCCGCCGGGGTAGGTCAGCGCCACGGTGTCGCCGGTGGTCTGTGAGGCGTCGATGCCGTTGAATCCGTAGGTGTCCGGCACGCCCTGCGGGATGTACTGGCCGAGGTGGAACAGTACTGCGCGGGTGCCGGGGTTGACCGCGTTGGTGTTGGCCTTGACGATCACCGCCGACAGCTGGGCGCACTCGTTGTAGTTGCCGGCCAGCGGTTCGGGGTTCCACGGCTGCTGGCTGCGCGGGTCGCGGGGCAGTTCGGAGATCACCTTGGCGATCGTCGGCGAGGCGAGGTTGACCGCGCACGGGTCGGGCGGCGCGGTGCTGGGACCGGCCGCCGCCGCGCCGGACGTCGGGCTCGGTGTGGCGGGGGCGGTGATGGAGGCGGTTTCGGTGGTCGTCGTCGCCTTCGGCGTCTTGGCGACGGTGGAATCCCCCGCACCGCAGGCGGTCAACACCGCGGCGAGCGACACGACACCGGCCAGGCCCCTCAGCGTATGACTAGCTCGCACTCCCACACCGACGCACCGTACCGTCCTCCGGGTCCGAGCCGCGGCAGGCCCGGCCGCGTGCCGCGGTCGGGTGCCTGCGCCACTACACTCCAGAGTGCGATGACCTCCCCCGACAGCCCGTCCGAAGCTGCCTCTACGACGTTCGCCGACCTGCAGATTCACCCTGCGGTCCTGCGGGCGCTCGACGATGTCGGCTACGAGACGCCGACGGCGATCCAGGCGGCGACGATCCCGCCGCTGATGGCCGGCTCCGACGTCGTCGGCCTGGCGCAGACCGGCACCGGCAAGACCGCCGCGTTCGCGATCCCGATCCTGTCCAAGATCGACGTCACCAGCAAAGCCACCCAGGCCCTGGTGCTGGCGCCGACCCGCGAGCTGGCCCTGCAGGTGGCCGAGGCGTTCAGCCGCTACGGGACGCACCTGCCCAAGATCCACGTGCTGCCGATCTACGGCGGGTCGTCCTATACCGTGCAGCTGGTCGGTCTCAAACGCGGCGCCCACATCGTCGTCGGCACCCCCGGCCGCGTGATCGATCACCTCGAGCGCGGCACGCTGGACCTGTCCCACGTCGACTACCTGGTGCTCGACGAGGCCGACGAAATGCTGACCATGGGTTTCGCCGAGGACGTCGAACGCATCCTGTCCGAAACGCCGGAATACAAACAGGTCGCGCTGTTTTCGGCGACCATGCCGGCGGCGATCCGCAAGCTCACCACGAAGTACCTGCACGACCCGTTCGAGGTCACCTCGAAGGCGAAAACCGCTACGGCCGAGAACATCTCGCAGCGCTACATCCAGGTCGCCGGGCCGCGCAAGATGGACGCCCTGACCCGAGTCCTCGAGGTCGAGCCGTTCGAGGCGATGATCGTCTTCGTGCGCACCAAGCAGGCCACCGAGGAGGTCGCCGAAAAGCTGCGGGCCCGGGGCTTTTCCGCGGCCGCCATCAACGGCGACATCCCCCAGGCGCAAAGAGAGCGCACCATCGCGGCGCTGAAGAATGGCAACGTCGACATCCTGGTCGCCACCGACGTGGCGGCCAGAGGCCTTGATGTCGAACGCATCTCGCACGTCCTCAACTACGACATCCCGCACGACACCGAGTCCTACGTGCACCGCATCGGGCGCACCGGACGGGCCGGGCGCAGCGGCACCGCGCTGCTGTTCGTCTCCCCGCGCGAGCGCCACCTGCTCAAGGCCATCGAGAAGGCGACGCGGCAGACGCTCACCGAGACCCAGTTGCCCACCGTCGAGGACGTCAACGCCCAGCGCATCACCAAGTTCGCCGATTCCATCACCGATGCGCTCGGCAGCCCGGGGATCGACCTGTTTCGCAAACTGGTGCAGGACTACGAACGCGAGCACGACGTCCCGATGGCCGACATCGCCGCGGCGCTTGCCGTGCAGGCCCGTGACGGCGAGGCGTTCCTGATGGCCCCCGAGCCGCCGCCCGAGCGACGCGAGCGCCGGGAGCGCCCCGAAAAAGGCCACGAAAAGCCCAGGCAGACAAGACCGTTCACCACCTACCGGATCTCCGTCGGCAAGCGGCACCGGATCGGGCCCGGCGCGATCGTCGGCGCCATCGCCAACGAGGGCGGCCTGCACCGCAGCGACTTCGGCCACATCGCCATCGGCCCCGACTTCTCGCTGGTGGAGCTGCCGGCCAAGCTGCCCAGGGCGACCCTGAAAAAACTTGAGCAGACCCGTATTTCGGGAGTGCTGATCGACCTTCGGCCGGACCGGTCACCGAACAAGACCAAGCCGCGCAGAAGTCACACCGGATGACGCTGTCCGAAGATCAAGAGGAAGACGCCCAGGGCGGACTCGAGCAGACCGCCCACGTGGACCGCGTCGCCGCGCTGACCGGCATCCGCGCCGTGGCCGCGCTGCTGGTCGTCGGCACCCACGCCGCCTACACGACCGGCAAGTACACGCACGGCTACTGGGGGCTGGTCGGCGCGCGGCTGGAGATCGGCGTCCCGATCTTCTTCGTGCTGTCGGGCTTCCTGCTGTTTCGGCCGTGGGTGAAGTCGGCCGCCACCGGCGGACCGCCGCCGTCGCTGAGTCGCTATGCCCGGCACCGGTTTCGGCGCATCATGCCGGCCTACGTCATCACGGTGCTGTTCGCCTACGTGTTGTACCACTTCCGCCAAGCGGGACCCAACCCCGGGCACACCTGGCTCGGGCTGGTCCGCAACCTCACGCTGACCCAGATCTACTGCAACGGCTACCTGGGCAAGTACCTGCACCAGGGCTTGACCCAGATGTGGAGCCTGGCCGTGGAGGCGGCGTTCTACGTGGCGCTGCCCCTACTGGCCTACCTGCTGCTGGTGCTGATCTGCCGGCGCCGCTGGCAGCCGAGGTTGATGCTGGCCGCCCTGGCGGGGCTGACGCTGATCAGCCCGGCCTGGCTGGTGCTGGTGCACGCCGATCACTGGTTCCCCGACGGCGCCCGGTTGTGGCTGCCCACCTATCTGGCGTGGTTTCTCGGCGGCATGATGCTGGCCGTGTTGCAGGGGATGGGCGTGCGCGCCTACGCATTCGTGGCGATCCCGCTGGCGGTCATCTGTTACTTCATCGTGTCCACGCCCATCGCGGGGGCGCCCACCACCTCGCCGGCATCGCTGAGCGAGGCCCTCTACAAGACGTGCTTCTACGCCGTGATCGCCACCTTGGCGGTGGCGCCGCTCGCCCTCGGCGATCACGGTTGGTACTACCAACTGCTGGCCACCCGGCCGATGGTGTGGCTCGGCGAGATCTCCTACGAGATCTTCCTCATCCATCTGATCACCATGGAATTCGCGATGGTCTACGTCGTGCGGGCGCACGTCTACACCGGCTCGATGCTCTACCTGTTCGTCGCGACCCTGGTGCTGACGATCCCGCTCGCCTGGCTCCTGCACCGCTTCACCCGGGTGCGGGACTGAAGCCAGCGGCGCAAATAACACACCGCGCGGCGCAGGTTTGCTAATCTCCATGCGTGCCCGGAACGGTCTGTTAGTGCTCCGCACTCGTCGGCGTAACGCGAATTGCGTTGTGTGGGAGGCCTGATGGACAATCCGCCCCTGAGATCGTCCAGTCCGGCGCAGCTTCGCGAAGCGATGGCCCGGCGGCTGCATCGCCGTTCGGTGGCCTCCGGCCAGCTGACATTGCCGGCAGTTCCGGCCATGATCGACGAGTACGTCAGCATGTGCCAGAACATCTTTGCCGGGCTGGGCATCAAGTTCAACGCGGCCGAACTGGCTCATCTGCGCAAGGTGCTCGAAGGGGAGCTGACCGACGCCTATGCCGCGTCCCCCCGGTCGAACATCGTCATCTCCTATGACTGCCCGGTCGGGATGGTGCTGAACTACAACGTCAGGGCCGAATGGCAAACCCTCGCCGAGTCCTACGGCACGTGGGCCGGCACCCGCCAGCCGCCCCTGTTCGGCATCGAGCCGGACGCGCGGGTGTGGGCGCTGGCCTGGGAAGCCTCCGATCCCAGGGCGTGTCGGGTGCTCGACATCGGCGCGGGGACGGGCCGCAACGCCCTGGCGCTGGCGCGGCGCGGTCATCCGGTGGACGCGGTCGAGATGACGCCGCATTTCGCCGAGACGATCCGCGCCGAGGCCGAACGCGAAGGGCTGGACGTCCGCGTCATCGAGCGCGACGTCTTCTCGGCCACCGACGATCTGCGGTGGGACTACCAGCTGATCGTGCTCTCGGAGGTGGTGTCCGACTTCCGCACCACGCGGCAGTTGCGCAGCATGTTCGAGCTCGCGGCCCGTTGCCTGGCTCCCGGCGGGCGCCTGGTCTTCAATGCGTTCCTGGCCCGGCAGGGCTACACCCCGGACGAGGCCGCCCGCGAACTCGGGCAACAGGTCTACAGCACGATCTTCACCTCGTATGAGGTGACGAACGCGACGGCCCTGCTGCCGCTCAACCTCATCGCCGACGATTCCGTCTACGAGTTCGAGAGCACCTACCTGCCCGCGGGCGCCTGGCCGCCCACCCATTGGTACGCCGAGTGGGTCAGCGGACTGGACATCTTCGACGTCGACCGCGAGGCCTCGCCGGTCGAGATGCGTTGGCTCGTTTACGAAAAACCGGGGTGGGACGGCCGCGCGCAAGGGTAGCCGGCTCCCCGCGGAAATCGTCGCTCTGAGGCGGGCACAACGTGCGTGTCCCCTCCGGCGGGGACCGGTGTGACGAACTAGCGCCGCGCCGGAGCCGACGTCACCAGGGGCACGACGAACTCCTCGAGCATCGCGCGCTCGTCGGCCTCGTCCCGCCCGGGGAACATCAGCAGCGACGTGAGTACCCGCACCACCCACCGCGCGCGCCGGTCCACCACCGTAGGCTCTTCGGGCCCAAGCGAATTCAGGAAGGCCGCGGCCAGGGCGGTGATCACCTCCGACTGACCGGCCAGCTCGCCGCCGATCGGCGGCCGCGTGGTGGTGAACCACGACGCCAGGGCCGGGCTCGCGCGAACCATCGCCAGCGTGGAGCTCACGGCGGCCACCAGCCGCTCGCCCGGGTCTTCGATGCCGTCGATCCGGTCGGCGACGGCCCGGCTCAGCCGGTAGGTCTCGCGGTGCACGTATGCGGCGCGCAGCGCGTCGCGGCTCTCGAAATACCGGTACAGCGTCGCGCGCGAACAGCCCGCCGCCCTGGCGATTTCGTTCATCCCCACCGCGGAATGGTCCCGCTCGGTCCACAGCCGCTCGGCCGCATCGAGTATCCGGTCGGCGGCCGCCTCGACGCGGTGCGCCCCCAGCCAGTCCGCCGGCATCAGGACTTCACCCGGATCGGCACCGACAGCGGCCGGCGCACGTAGCTGCCACCCGACCAGACGATCCCCGCCTCGTCGACCTCGAAATCAGGGCACCGCGAGAGCAATTCGGTCAGCGCCACGCGCGACTGCATCCGGGCCGCGGCCGCGCCCAGGCAGTGGTGTGCGCCGTGGCTGAACGTCATGATGTTGCGCGGGCAGCGGGTCACGTCGAGTTCGCCGGCGTCGTCGCCGTACTGGCGTTCGTCACGGTTGGCCGACCCGTACAGCAGCAACACCTTTCGGCCGGCCGGGATGGTGGTTCCATGGACGGTGACGTCGCGGGTGGTCGTGCGCGCCAGTCCCTGCACCGGCGAGGTGAGCCGCAGCAACTCGTCGACGGCGTCGGGGATCAGGCCGGGATCGGAGACCAGCTGGCGGCGCTGGTCGGGCCGCTCGTGCAGCAAAGGCATCGAGCCGCCTAGCATTCCGGTGGTGGTGTCGTTGCCGCCGGTCACCATCGTGAACGTGAACGCCAGCACGCTCAGAGTTCCGGCGATGTCGCCGTCGGCGCCCACGCCGGCGGCCACCAGGTGCGAGATCGTGTCGTCCTGCGGCTCCACCCGTCGCCGCTCGATCAGCGCGGTGAAGTAGGCCATCATCGACCCGACCGCGTCCCCGACGGTCTCCAGCGCGCCCGCCACGCCGCCGTCGGCCGTGTTGGCCGCCACGATCACGTCGGTCCACCAGTCGAACTGCGCCCGGTCCTCCTCCGGCACGCCCAGGTAGTGCGCCACCACCATCGACGGCAGCGGCTTGAACAGTTCGGTGACGATGTCGCCGCCGCCGTCGGCGCGCAGCTGCTCGATGCGCTCCACCACGAACTCGCGCACCTTGGGCTCCACGGCCTCGACCTGCCGCGGTGTGAACCCCCGCGACACCAGTTTGCGAAACTCGGTGTGCACTGGCGGGTCCTGCATGACGAAGGGCGGATTATCTTGCAGGCCAATCATTTCCAGGTCGCCGTAGGTGACGGTCAGCCCCTGCGCGGAGGAGAAGGTTTCGTGGTCGCGCGCCGCCGACCACACGTCGGCGTGCCGGGACAACACGTAGTAGTCCTGGTCGGGCCTGCCGTCGGGGACGACGTGGTGCACGGGGTCGTGGTCGCGCAGCGCCCCGTACATCGGCCACGGGTTCGCCCAGGTGTCCGCGGTGGCGAGCTCGAACCGCGCCGCCGCGCCATGAGACACATCAACAGACATGTCTCATGTTTACGACACACCGCGCGTCGTGTCAACCATCCTGGCCGACGAGGGCCCCGCCAGCCGGGCGCGGGCCACCGAACGCCCGGCGAGCCGGGCACTCGAGCAACAACTCAGATCCCCGACCCCGGGTTCAAAATCCCCAGCGGGTCCAGCGCCGTCTTGATGCGCCGGTTCAGGTCCATCACCTCGGGGCCGAGGTATCCCGTAAGCCACGGGCGCTTCAGCCGGCCGACGCCGTGCTCGCCGGTGATCGTGCCCCCGAGCCCGACGGCCAGGTCCATGATCTCGCCGAAGGCCAGGTGGGCGCGCTCGGTCATGACGGCGTCGGCGGGGTCGTAGACGATCAGCGGGTGGGTGTTGCCGTCGCCGGCGTGCGCGATCACCGAGATCACCAGCTCCCGCTCCAGCCCGATGCGCTCGATCCCGGTCACCAACTCGCCCAGCGCCGGCAACGGCACCCCGACGTCCTCCAGCAGCAGCGAACCCTTGGCCTCGACCGCCGGGATGCAGAACCGCCGGGCGGCGACGAACGCCTCGCCCTCGTCCGGGTCGTCGGTCGAAAACACCTCCACCGCACCGTTTTCGGCGAACACCGAAGCCATCACCGCCGCGTCCTGCGGGCCGCCGGGACCGCGCTCGTCGGACCCGGCCACCAGCATCGCGGCCGCCGACCGGTCCAGGTCCATCCGCAGCGTGTCCTCGACGGCGTTGATCGCCACCGCGTCCATGAACTCCAGCATCGACGGCCGCAGCCGCGCGGTGACGCCGAGCACGGCGTCGACCGCCGCCCCCACCGACGCGAAAGACGCCACCACGATGCTCGACGTGTGCTGCGCGGGCACCAGCCGCAGCGTCACCTCGGTGATGACCCCGAGCGTGCCCTCGCTGCCCACGAACAGTTTCGTCAGCGACAGCCCCGCGACGTCCTTCAGCCGCGGGCCGCCCAGCCGCACGGCGGTGCCGTCGGCCAGCACCACCTGCAGGCCCAGCACGTAGTCGGTGGTCACGCCGTACTTCACGCAGCACAACCCGCCGGCGTTGGTGGCGATGTTGCCGCCGATGCTGCAGATCTCGTACGACGACGGGTCCGGCGGATACCACAACCCATGGGCGGCGGCGGCCTGCTTCACCTCGGCGTTGAACAGGCCGGGCTGGCACACGGCGACCCGGGTGACGGGGTCGACGGCGATGTCGCGCATCTTCTCGGTCGACAGCACGATGCCGTTGTCCAGCGCCGTCGCTCCGCCCGACAGGCCGCTGCCGGCGCCCCGGGGCACCACCGGCACCCGGTGGGCCGACGCCCAGCGCAGTACGGCCTGCACCTCCTCGGTGCGCCGGGGCCGCACCACGGCCAGCGGTTTGCCCGCCGACGGGTCGAAGGCGCGGTCCTGCCGGTAGCCCTCGGTCACCGTCGGATCGGTGACCACCATCCCGTCGGGCAGGGCGGCGATCAGCTCCGCCAGGGCGTCGGGGTTCACGGCAGGCTCACGGTCCCGATCCTACGGTCGCGCGGTCCAGTTCCCGCAGCGACGGCGCGGCGCACGCGAGCAGGCCGATCAGCAGGATCGGGATCGCCAGCGCCAGGAACGTGGCGTGCAGCCCGGCGGCGTCGGTCAGCGGACCGGCCACCAGCAGTCCCAGCGGTCCCGCGGCGTACATCAGCCCGGTCATCACCCCGACCACGCGGCCGCGCAGGTGCTGGGGCGCCCGCGTCTGCATCACGTAGTTGTAGATCGGCGCGATCGGCCCGTAGACCAGGCCGGTCATCGCGCACAGCGCCAGGATCACCGGCAGCGGCGGCAGGAACGCGATGCCGATCGCGGCCGCGCCGAAGGTGAGGGTCGCGGTCAGCACGGCGGTGCGCCGCCGCAGGCGCCCCGAGAGCAGCAGGGCGTCCCCGAGCCCCCCCGCCACGCCGCCGGCCCCGAGCGCCATCAACACCCAGCCCAACTGGGCGGGCTGGTGGCGGTCGGAGAAGTACTTCGGGAACAGCACGCTTTCCATCGGCAGGGACAGCGCGGGGACGGTCAGGTCGATCAAGCCCAGCGTGCGCAGCACCCGCAGGTTCCAGACGAACCGCAGCCCTTCGGCGATGCCGGACAACAGTCCGTCGGGTCGCGCCGCGTGGTGTGGCCTGCCGGCCCCCTCGAGGCGCAGCACCCCGATCGCCAGCAAGGACAAGCCGAATAACGCCGCGGTCACCCACATCGTGTTGACGCCGCCCACCGTCGCGATCATCACACCGCCGATGCCCGGGCCCACGATGTATGCCAGGTTGAGCACCGCCTCGTAGACGCCGTTGGTGCGGTCCAGCGACCAGCCCGCCCGGGCGGCCGCCTCCGGCAGCATCGACTGGCGCGCCGTCGTCCCGGCCGGGTCGAAGGCGGCCGCGCAGAAGGCGAGCACGGCCAGTTCCGCAACGTCGGTCGCGCCGCTGCCGAACAGCCAGGCGGTCAGCGGCACCGCGGCCACCGCCGAACACGACAGCGAATCGGAGACCAGCGACACCGGGCGGCGCCCGAAGAAGTCGACAGCGGTCCCGGCCACCAGCGTGGAGAAGACCAGCGGCACCGTCATGGCGGCGGCCACGATCGAGGCGTCCTTCGCGCTGTCGTGGTGCTGCAGCGCGAGCCAGGGGAACGCGACTATCGAGATGCCGGTACCCGCGGTCGCCGTCAACGTGGCGAACAGGATCAGGACCGCCGGGGCCCGGGTGCTTCTCATGGGATATCGGGGCTGAATCTAACGCCATGCGATGGATGAGACCACCGAATTTCGCCGCTCGGGCAGGATGGTCACGTGCTCGCCCACCCAAGTACCGGCCAGGCGTTCGCCTCCCCGGTCGGTCCCGGCTCCGGATGGCCCGGTGACCCGGCGACGCCGCAAACCCCGGTGGCCGCCGACGCCGCCCGGGTGGTCGCGTTGAGCGCCCGGGCCGGTTCGATCCCGGACCTCGACGCGATGGTGAGCGTCTGCCGGGCCTGCCCGCGGCTGGTCGCCTGGCGCGAGGACGTCGCGCATGCCAAGCGCCGCGCCTTCTCCGACCAGCCGTATTGGGGCCGCCCGGTGCCGAGCTTCGGGGCGCCGCGGCCGCGGCTGCTGATCGTCGGGCTTGCGCCGGCCGCGCACGGCGCCAACCGGACCGGTCGGATGTTCACCGGTGACCGCTCGGGCGACCAGTTGTACGCCGCGCTCTATCGGGCCGGCCTGGTCAATCAGCCGACCAGCGTCGACGCCGCGGACGGTTTGAGCACCGACCACGTTCGCATCGTCGCGCCGGTGCGGTGCGCGCCGCCGGCCAACGCACCCACCCCGGCCGAGCGGGACACCTGCTGGCCGTGGCTGAACGCCGAATGGCGGCTGGTGTCCGGGCACGTCCGGGTGATCGTGGCCCTCGGCGGGTTTGCGTGGCAGGTGGCGTTGCGGCTGCCGGTCGCGGCCGGGGTGCCCAAACCGCGGTTCGGCCACGGCGCGGTGGCCGAGCTGGGGGCGGGCGTGCGGTTGCTGGGCTGCTACCACCCCAGCCAGCAGAATATGTTCACCGGTAGGTTGACTCCGGTAATGCTCGACGACGTCTTCGGAAAGGCCAAGAAGCTGGCAGGGATCAAGTGACCGGGAGCGTACTGGTTTCCGGGGCCAGCGTGGCTGGCATCGCGACGGCGTATTGGCTTGGACGGCATGGGTATTCGGTGACGGTGGTGGAGCGCCACCCCGGCCTGCGGCGCGGCGGGCAGGCGATCGACGTGCGGGGACCGGCGCTGGAGGTTTTGCAGCGCATGGCGCTTCGGGCGGCCGCAGACCACGTCAGGACGCGGATCCGCGGTTCCTCGGTCGTGGACCGCGACGGCAACGAGCTCTCGCGCGACACCGAATCGACGCCTACGGGCGGGCTCATCGCCAACCCCGACATCGAGCTGCTGCGCGACGATCTCGTCGAATTGCTGTACGACACAGCCAAATTGACCACGGAGTTCATCTTCGACGACAGCATCACCGCGCTGCGCGACGACGGCACGTCGGTCACGGTCACCTTCGAGCAGGCCGACGAACGCCGCTTCGACCTGGTCATCGGCGCCGACGGGCTGCACTCCAACGTGCGCCGGCTGGTGTTCGGCCCCGAGGAGCAGTTCATCGAGCCGCTGGGCACCCACGCGGCGATCTTCACCGTGCCCAACTTCCTGGAGCTCGACTACTGGCAGACCTGGCATTACGGCGACCACACCATGGCCGGGGTCTACAGCGCGCGCAACAACACCGAGGCCCGGGCCATGGTCGGCTTCATGGACCCTGACCTGCGCATCGACTACCGCGACACCAACGCCCAGTTCGTCGAGCTGGAGAAGCGGATGGCCGACGACGGCTGGGTGCGCCCGCAGCTGCTGGAGTACATGCGCAGCGCGCCGGATTTCTACTTCGACGAGATGTCGCAGATCAAGATGGACAGCTGGTCAAAGGGCCGGGTGGCGCTGGTCGGCGACGCCGGATACTGCTGCTCACCCCTGTCGGGGCAGGGGACCAGCGTGGCCCTGCTGGGCGCCTACATGCTGGCCGGTGAGCTCAAGGCCGCCGGCGAGGACTACGAACTCGGGTTCGCCAACTACCACAAGGAATTCAACGACTACGTCAAGCGCAACCAGTGGCTGGTCGTCGACAACATCCCGGGCGGGGCGCCGATACCGCAGGAGGTGTTCGAGCGCATCGTGAACTCCATCATCCTCAAGGACTACTGACACCTCCTTCGGCGAGCAGACGCAGAATCGCACTCGCGGCCGGCGTGTCGGGTGATTCTGCGTCTGCACGCGGCGGCCCCGGGAACGTTCGAACCGAAAAGTGCGTTGTCGCGGGCGTGCGCCTTTCCGTCCTCGACCTCGTCCCGGTACGCAGCGACCAGACCACCGGTGACGCGCTGGCGGCCACCGTGCAGCTGGCGCAGGCCGCCGACCGCCTGGGTTTCACCCGCTACTGGGTCGCCGAGCACCACAACATGCCGTCGGTCGGCGCCACCAGCCCGCCGGTCCTGATCGCCTACCTTGCCGCGCAAACGACACACGTCAGGCTCGGCTCCGGCGGCGTCATGCTGCCCAACCACGCGCCGCTGGCGGTCGCCGAGCAGTTCGCGCTGCTGGAGGCGGCCGCCCCGGGCCGCATCGACCTCGGCATCGGGCGGGCGCCGGGCTCCGACCCGGTGACGTCGTACGCCCTGCGCAGCGGCCGCGGCGATGACGACATCGAGAACTTCCCCGATTACCTCGACGACGTGGTCGCGCTGATGAGCGCGCGCGGCGTCGTGGTGCCGCTGCGCTCGGGGGACTATCGGCTCAAGGCCACCCCCGCGGCCGCGAGCGAGCCGCGGCTGTGGCTGCTGGGGTCGTCGATGTACTCGGCGCACCTGGCCGCGGCCAAGGGGCTGCCGTACGTGTTCGCCCACCACTTCTCGGGCCAGGGGACCGAGGAGGCGCTCGAGGTCTACCGGTCCCGCTTCAAGCCGAGCGCCCTGACCCCAGAGCCGCTGACGTTCCTGACGGTCAACGCCGCGGTGGCCGAAACCCGCGACGAGGCAACGGCTTTGATGCTGCCCAACCTGCAGATGATGGCGCGGCTGCGCACGGGTCAGCCGCTCGGGCCGGTGCCGCTGGTCGAGGAGGCCGAGGTGGCGCAGCTCGGCCCGGAGCAGCAGCGCATCGTGGACAGCGGCCTGCGACGGGCCGTCCTCGGCACACCCGCGCAGGCCGCCGAGCAGGTGCGGGCCTTGGCCGACCGATTCGGCGTCGACGAGGTCATGGTGCACCCGGTCGCCTCGGCCCACCTGGGCACGGACCGGGGCACCGCGCCCGCGCGGGTGGCGACGCTGGAGCTGCTGGCCAAGGAGCTGTTCTAGGCGGTCACTCCGGCACACCGGCCTGCTGCGGCTGACCCGCCTTGGGCCGGGGCGCGTGCGTGGTGATCCACTGCCACAGCTCCTCGGGGGGAAGCGGCGGCGTGTGGATGAACCCCTGGGTGATGGTGCACCCGTATCGGTGCAGCGCGTTCAGGGTCATCTCGTCTTCGGCCCCCTCGGCGACCAGATCGGCCCCCAGGCTGCGGGCCAGGGCGACCGTGGAGCGCACGATCGCCACCGAGCGCGGGTCCTGGACCAGCCGCGAGACGAAGATCCTGTCCAGTTTCAGCTCGTCGACGGAGACGTCCTGCAGGCGCGCCAGCGACGACCAGCCGGTCCCGTAATCGTCCAGCGAAATGCGAACGCCCAGGTGCTGCAGCGCGGTCACGGTGTTGCGGGACCGCGCGGAGTCGACCAGGGCGCTTTCGGTGATCTCCATGATCAGCGCGTTCGGCGGAAGCCCGTACGCCTTCAGCAGCCGGTCGATGGTGCCCACCAGCTCGAGGTCGAGCAGATTGGTGGTCGACAGGTTCACCGCGACCGGCAGCAGCATGCCCCGCTCGCGCCAGCACCGGACCTGCGCCAGGGCCGAGTCGATCGTGCGGTCGGCGATCCTGCGGTTGAGCCCGGCGCGCTCGGCTGCCGGCAGGAACTCCTCCGGCAGCAACAGCCCGCGGGTGGGATGGTGCCAGCGCAGCAGCGCCTCCACGCTGTGCACGCTGCCGTCGGCGGCGTTGATCTTGGGCTGGTAGTGCAGGGTCAGGCCCTGATCGACACCGCCCTCGACGAGCGCGGCCCGCAGCTCCTCGACCAGGCGGGGGTCGTTGTCGCGGTACATCTCGAACGCCGGGTCGTACACCGCGATCTTGCCGGACGTCGACTTCGCATGGCGCACCGCCGTCTCGGCCCGGGTGAGCAACTCCTGCGGATGCTCACAGTGGTCGGGGTAGAGCGCGATCGCGACGCACGCGTCGACGCCCATGGTGACCGGGTCGAGCTGGAACGGCTCGCTGAGAGCCTCCAGCAGCCGGCCCGCCTGGGTGCGCGCGGTGATCAGATCGGATCCTTCGTCGAGCAGGACGGCGAACTCGTCGTCGCGCACGCGCGCCAGCAACCCTTCCCGACGCACCGTGCCGGCCAACCGGTTCGCGACGCGGCAGACCAGCTCGTCGGCGAAGTGGCGACCGATCGACTCCGTGATCTCCTCGAAGTCGCACAGGTGCAACAGGATCAGCGCCCGGCGCGACACCCGCGAGTTCAACGCGGCGGATCCGGCGGAGTCGGGGCGGCGCAGCTCGGTCAGGGACGTCGCCAACGACCGCCGGTTGGGCAGCGCGGTCAGGTCGTCGGTCATCGCGTGCCGGTGGCTTTCGGCCAGCATGCCCACATCGCGGAAGGTCACCGAGAACCGGGCTGCGACCGCGACCAGGCTCAACGCGGCGAGCGTCGATGCCAGTCCCGAACGGTGGCCCAGCACGGCCACGGCAACCGCGATGGCCGTGCACGCCACCGGCACGGTGTACGAGCTCAGGCCACGCCGCGGCAAGGGGGCCGCCGACGACCACGGCGCCCAGCAGGCCACCGCCACCAACAGCGACGATGCGGGCCAGAGCACGTCGAGCGTGGTGCCGACCCGGTAGGAGCCCGCGGAGGTCTGGAACAGGTACACCGTGTCCGCGACAGCGAACCCGATGAACCCGAGGGCCAGCATCAGCCAACGAAATCCGTTGCGCCAGCCCACTATTGGCAGCACGCCGGCGGCCAGGGCCAGCAGAAGCAGGTCGCCCGCCGGGTAGGCGAGGCCCACCAGCACGGTCGCCGGTGCGCGGGCCGCGGAGACCGCACACCAGGGAGTCGAGCTGCAGCGCAACGGGCCCCCGCCGCAGGCGCGCCCGCGTCAGCAGGATGAGTCCGGCGTAGACGAACGGATAGAACGCCAGGTACTCCGGATCGGCCGGCGACGGCGACTGACCCTCGGTAACCCATGCGGCGTAGACGATGTCGCCGAGCGCCGACAGCCCCATGCCGGCGGCGATCAACGACCAGGCCAACCGGTCGGCCGCCACGCGGATCGCGCGGAGGGCGATGAGCGCGGCCGCCAACGCATTCAACGCCGCATACAGGCAATCGGCAAAGAGCACACCGTGACTGGCCTTCGGATCGGCGACGCTGGTCACCGCGAAGACCAGCACGCCAAACGCCAACAGCGCCAGAACGATTCGGATACCGGTCGGTGGCCAACGGATGCCGTCGGCCGCGCGGCGCGGCAGGTCGTGTGCCGATGTCGCCGGGCCGGCAACGGGTCGCAGCGCCGGCGCCACCGCCGTCCCGTTGCCGAAAGCGCCGGTGGAGCCCCGCGTGCCGGTGACGGCCTGGTAGGCGGAGGCGGCCGCGCCCGGCGGCCACCCTTCGCCGGCCGGGGCGGTCGAGGCGGCGTCTTCCGGCAACGAATAGCGCAGGGGCAGGTCGGGGATGAAGCTGCGAACACATTGTCCGCCTTCGCGTTTGGCCGTATACATGGCGAGGTCGGCGTGGCGCAGCAGCTGGTCGACGGTACAGTTGGAGGCCGGGGTGGCGACCGTGAAGCCGATGCTCGGCCGGACGGAGACGGGAACTCCCTCGATCACGATCGCGGTGTTGAAGGCGTCGAGGACCCGATGGGCCGCGGCGTGTGCCTCGTCGACGGAACCCCGCAGGAGCACGGCGAATTCGTCGCCCCCCAGCCGGGCGATGGTGTCCCTGCTGTCCAGGACGGCGGTGAGCCGCCCGGCGACCCGGACGAGCAGTTCGTCGCCGGCGGGGTGGCCCAGCGCGTCGTTGACCTGTTTGAAGTTGTCCAGGTCCAGGCACAACAGGGCGAAGGAGTTGGTGTCGTGCTGCAGCCGGGCGACGGACTCCTCCAACCGGTGCAGGAAAAAAGCGCGGTTGGCCAGCCCGGTCAGGCTGTCCCGGAAGGCTTCCCGCGCCACCTCGGACAACAGCTTCCGGTTCTCCAGCAGCACCAGGAACTGGCGGGCGAGCACGGCGGCGGCCAGCAGGCCCAGCGCGGCGAGCATCGGCCCGTGCGCCATCAGGCCCACCGCGTGGCTCAGACCGACGGCGGCGGCCACCAGCAGCGGAAGGTAGGGCAGCCACAGGCGGGTACGCGACAAGATCTCGTCCGTGCGCGACGGGCGGGTGGGGGACTCGGTGACGCTGGCCAGGGCGCCCAGCGCGATCATCCCGATGCCCGCCAGCCGGAACACGTCGGCCGGGTCGCTGTCGTGATAGCTGCCGAACCCGGCCCTGAACACCACCAGCATGTCGGCGATGGAGATGACCGCGATGCCCACGGCCACCAGGCGCCGGCTGGGCCAGTCGGTCGCATGCGCCCGCGACAGCATGATGATGGCCGTGGTGGCCAGAATGATGTCGGCGGTCACCTCACCGAGCGTCACCGGCATGGAGCCCGCGTCCTCCCGCAGCTGCTTGTCCAGGACGAACACCCAGCAGATGACGAAGAGCGAGGCCGCCACGATCAGACCGTCGAGCACCAGGCGGCGTGGGGTGCTCCGAGAGGCCCGCGAGATCAGGACCAGCGCGGCCATCGCGCCCAACGGATAGAGGCTGAAGAAAACCTCACCCACCGCCGGATGGCTGGCGTGCTCGACCTCTGGACGCACGTCGTAGACCGCCCAGATGATCTGCCCCACCGCGGCGCCGAGCATGGCGGGCACCAGTGCCAGCCAGCCCAAGCGGTGGCGCCCCGTCGCGTGGTAGGCCGCGTAGCCCGCGCACGCCGCCGCAAACACCAAAGCCGGGAGTGAAACGGCCTGGTAGAGCGGGCGCTGCCCATGGGGGCTCTGCCACCCGGCGACCCAGTCCGCCAGGATGAGGAGCATCGCGGTGCCGTAGAACCCCAGGACCAGCCAACCGAGCCGCGAGGGCAGTCCGAGCCGCCGCCAGGGGTTACCCGTCCAGCGCTTCATAGCCGCTCCAGCCGATCCCGAGCTCGCGGTGAGCCAAAGCGGTCACCGCGCGTTACTGGAGAATAGTCCGACGACCCGCCTTTCGGGCCACTACCTGGCGATATTGGGCTGCTCAAATCCTCACTCGGACTGGTTTGCGTCGATCCGGGCCAGCGCCTCCCGAAGGATCCGCCCGGTGGTTTCGCGGTCGGGATCCCGGCGCAGCAGCATCCCCTTGGCGACCGAGAGCTTGTCGCCGTCGCGCCGCGGCAACACGTGCAGGTGGATGTGGAACACCGACTGGAAGGCGGCGCGGCCGTCGTTGATCGCGATGTTGGTCGCGTCGGCCAATTCCGTCGCGCGTGCGGCCCGGGCGATCCGCTGCCCGACGGTGACCATCCCGGCCAGGGTTTCCGCCGGGGTGTCGGTGAGGTCGACGGTGTGCCGCTTGGGAACGACCAGGGTGTGGCCGCGGGTGAACGGGCGGATGTCGAGGATGGCCAGATAGTCGTCGTCCTCATGAATTCGGATGGCGGGGGCCTCTCCGGCGACGATCGCACAGAAGACGCAGGACATGTCGCCCACGGTACTGGCCGGCCCGAGCTGCGGGATACGCTGCCGCAGTGGACGCTCGCGAGGTTGCCTTCGCCGGAGCGGCCGCACAGGCGCAGATGCTGGCCGACGGTGAACTCACCGCACCGGACCTGCTCGAGGTCTACCTGGACCGCATCGCCCGCCTGGACCACGAACTGCGCTGTTACCGCGTGGTGGCGGCGGACAACGCGCGATACCAGGCCGTCGTCGCGCAGGAGCGGCTCGACGCCGGTGAGCGCCGGCCCCTGCTGGGCGTGCCCGTCGCGATCAAGGACGACACCGACGTCGCCGGGGAAGTGACGGCGTGCGGCAGCGGCGGTCATGGACCGGCGGCCACGGCCGACTCGGAGGTGGTGCGGCGCCTGCGGGCCGCCGGCGCGGTCATCATCGGCAAGACCAACGTGCCCGAGCTGATGATGTTCCCCTACACCGAGTCGCTGACGTTCGGGGCGACCCGCAACCCCTGGGATCCGCGGCGCACCCCCGGCGGCAGCAGCGGCGGCAGCGCCGCCGCGGTGGCGGCCGGACTGGCCCCGCTGGCGCTGGGATCCGACGGCGGCGGCTCGATCCGCATCCCGGCGACGTGGTGTGGCCTGTTCGGCGTCAAGCCGCAGCGCGACCGGGTTTCGCTGGAGCCGCACGATGGCGCGTGGTACGGGCTCAGCGTCAACGGCCCGCTCGCCCGTTCGGTGCGGGACGCGGCGCTGTTCCTCGACGTCACGTCGACGGTGCCGGGGCCCGAAGGGGAGTTCGGCGCCGCGGCGGCGCGCGCGCCCGGCAAGCTGCGAATCGCGTTGAGCACCAAGGCCCCGACCCCACTGCCCGTCCGCGTCGGCCGGGCGCAACTCGAGGCCGTCGAGCAGGCCGGCGCGCTCTTCCGCGATCTCGGCCACGAGGTCGTGCGGGCCGACCCCGAATACCCGGCGTCGGCCACCCTCCTCAACTTCCTGCCGCGTTACCTGCGTGGCATCAGTGACGAGGCCGACGCGCAGGCCCGCCCGCAGCAGCTCGAAACGCGCACCCGCAACATCGCCCGCCTGGGCACCTATTTCTCCGACCGGCGCATGGAGGCCGTCCTGGCCGCCGAGCCCGCGCTGAGCGCCCGGATCCAGGCGATCTTCGACGACGTCGACGTCGTCGTCACGCCCGGCACGGCCACCGGGCCCTCCCGCATCGGCGCCTACCAGCGCCGCGGCGCGGTGTCCACGCTGCTGCTGGTGGGGCAGCGGGTGCCCTACCAGCAGATCTGGAACCTCACCGGGCAACCGGTGGCGTCGGTGCCGTGGGACCTCGACGGCGACGGGCTGCCCCTGTCGGTGCAGCTCGTCGGCCGCCCGTACGACGAAGCGACGCTGCTGTCCCTGTCGGCGCAGATCGAGGCCGCGCGGCCGTGGGCCGACCGCCGCCCGCCGCTGTCCTGAAATCGGCCATGATGCGCCACGGCCGCGTCGCCTCGCCGGGGTTGTAGGTTGGCGTCGTGGACCCCGGGGGGATCGAGAACATCGAAGATCTGCTCGACGGGCTCGAGGGCGCGGCGCGCGCCGAGCGGGCTGAGCTGGTCGCATGGCTGCTCGAGCAGGGTGTCACCGCCGACGAGATCCGCGCCAGCAGCTCACCGCTGCTGCTGGCCACCCGCCACCTGATCGGCGACGACGGCACGTACATGTCGACCCGGGAGATCAGCGAGATCTACGGCGTCGAGCTGACGTTGCTGGAGCGGGTCCAGCGAGCCATCGGTCTTGTGCGGGTGGACGATCCCGATGCCGTCGTGCACATGCGCGCCGACGGCGAGGCCGCTGCGCACGTCCAGCGGTTCATCGAGCTCGGCGTGCAACCCGATCAGGTCCTGTTGGTCGTGCGGGTCCTCGCCGAGGGCCTGTCGCACGCCGCCGAGGTGATGCGCTACACCGCGCTCACGACGATCATGCGACCCGGGTCGACGGAAGTCGACATCGCCAAAGGCTCAATGGCATTCGTGAGCCAGATCGCTCCCCTGCTGGGCCCGATGATCCAGGACATGCTGTTCATGCACCTGCGCCACATGATGGAGATCGAGGCCGTCAACGCCGCGGAGCGCGCGGCCGGCAAGCCGCTGCCGGGAGCCCGCCAGGTCACGGTCGGCTTCGCCGACCTCGTCGGCTTCACCCGCATCGGCGAAGTGGTGTCCGCCGAAGAGCTGGGCCGGCTCGCCAACCGGCTGGCCGACATGGCCCGCGACGCGACCGTGCCGCCGGTGCGGTTCATCAAGACGATCGGCGACGCGGTGATGTTCGTCAGTCCGCAGCCCGCGCCCCTGCTGGACGTGCTGCTCAAGCTCGTCGACGCGGTCGACGGCGACAACGACTTCCCCCGCTTGCGCGCCGGTCTGGCGTCGGGAATGGCGGTCAGCCGGGCCGGCGATTGGTTCGGCAGCCCGGTCAACGTGGCGAGCCGGGTGACCGGGGTGGCCCGCCCGGGAACGGTGCTGGCCGCCGATTCGGTCTGGGAGGCCGTCGGCGGCATCGGCAATTTAGAGGGGTCGTTTGCTGGCTCGCGCCGGCTCAAGGGCATCAAGAACGAGGTCAAGCTGTTTCGGATTCGGCGGAGTGGCGGCTGAGCCGCGAACGCCGGCATTAGGCAGGCCCGGGCGACTCTGGGGGCGGACGACTCCGTCATGCGCGTGTCGCACGCGGCCGGCTTCCTACCCATCTTCCGGCGCTTGGAATTGGTCGCTTCCGGGCCTGCTTCGCAGCCCAAATTACTCCGTTGAGCTGCGGATAACAACGGCTCGCCCCACCTGAGCCGGGGCTGGGGACCGCCCCGGGTTCGCCGGGGGCGAACACCCTTCCCCATTACGATGTAACGGTGTAATCATGTAATCATGAAAGCAAACCACATGCACGGGCGGCGCTACGGCCGGCCCGGAGGCTGGCAGCAGGCCCAGCAACCCGACGCGAGCGGCGCCGCCGAATGGTTCGCCGGACGCATCCCCGAAACCTGGTTCGACAACGACCCCGCGGTGATCGTCGACCGGGAGGAGATCACCGTCATCGGCAAGCTCGCCGAACCCGAGGGCGAGCAGCAGGAGAGCGGGGCCCGCGCGGAGGGGCGAGTCGCGCGCTTCCGCGAGGAGACGCGCTCCGAGCGGATGCGCATTGCCGACGAGGCGCAGGATCGTTACGGCCGCAAGGTTTCCTGGGGAGTCGAGGTCGCCGGCGAGCGAATCCTGTTCACCCACATCGCCGTACCGGTGATGACGCGCCTGAAGCAACCCGAGCGGCAGGTGCTCGACACGTTGGTCGACGCCGGGGTCGCCCGGTCCCGCGCCGACGCGCTGGCCTGGACGGTCAAGCTGGTCGGCGAGCACACCGAGGAATGGCTGGCCAAGCTGCGTGACGCCATGTCGGCGGTCGACGACCTGCGCGCGCAGGGCCCGGATCTGCCTTCGTAAGCGAAAGACGCAGTGCCGTCGAGCTTTTGCGCGGTGTGCGGAGTCTACAGCTTGTTGACGTTGGCGACGATCTTGTCGGCGATCTGTCCGGCTTGGTCGCCGACGTGGTAAGCGCAGGCCCTGATGTCGACGATCACGTTGTTGGCCACGCCCAGCACCCGCTGACACCCCCAACCGTCAGCGCCCTCCTCGGAGTCGGCCATCGCGATCTTGGGCGGGGCGCCGCTCAGCTCGCCGAACGTCCAGTGAATGGTGTCGCCGTTCTTCGTCACCTCGATCGTCTTGCCCGCGCAGTCCTTCCACGTGGTCGCCGAACTCTGCAGGAACGCCTTGGCCTTGTCCGCGGACGGGAACGCGACGACGGCCTGGTTGGCCCAGTGGGTGTAGTTGTCTCCGGGCTCGGATGACACCAGTGCGCTGATCCCGGTGTAGCCGCTACCCGCATACACCGGGTCCTGGCTGGTGTAGAGCGCTCCCTGGCAGTCCGGCGCCGACAGCGTCAGCTCGGAGGTGTTCATCGCCGTGATCGGCTTGCCGGCCTCCATGGTCGAGGCGCCCATGATCGAGTTGATGTCCGACGTGCTCAGCAGCAGCGCGCTGAGCTGATCGGTGGACACCGGGTCGGGTGGCGGCGCCGGCTTGGGCCGGACGACGAGCCAGATGCCGATCCCGCTGACGACGACCACCAGCACCACCGCGACCGTGGCGACGAGGGGCCAGGGGTTGCGTTTGCGGGCGGGGTTTAAGGCGGGCCCGGGGAACTGTTGGGGCACTGGGGTATTGGGTGGCGGCGTTACCCAGTCACCGGGGAGTGGCCCGGGGGGATACGGCGCGGGCGCTGCGGGCGGCGTGCGGGGTTCGGGGGTGGCGGGGGTGGTGTCGATGGTGGGCAGGGTGGCTTCTTGGCTGCGGCGCAGGATGGTTTCGGCGTGGTTTTGGTCGGGGTCGGTGAGTGCTTCGTGGGCGGCCAGGGCCAGGTCGCCGGCGCTGGCGTAGCGGTCTTCGGGTTTTTTGGCCATGCCGCGGGCGATGACGGCGTCAAAGCCCTTGGGCACGCCGGCGTGCTGGGTGCTGGGTTGGGGGATGGCGTCCATCAGGTGGGCGGTGACCAGGCTGGCCGCGCTGTCGGCGCGGTAGGGCGGGGCGCCGGTCAGGCATTCATAGAGCACGCAGGCCAGCGCGTAGATGTCCGCGCGGTAGGTGACCTCGGCGTTGGAAAAGCGTTCGGGGGCCATGTATTTCCAGGTGCCCACGGCGGTGCCCAGTTGGGTGAGTTTCTCGTCGGTGGTCGCGCTGGCGATGCCGAAGTCGACCAGGTAGGCGAAATCGTCGCGGGTGACCAAGATGTTGGGCGGTTTGACGTCGCGGTGCATCACCCCGGCGGCGTGCGCGGCATCGAGCGCCGAGGCGATCTGGGTGATGATGGCCACCGCGCGTGGCGGGGTCAGCGGGCCGTAGCGCTTGAGCAGGCTGTCTAAGTCGGTGCCCTCGATCAGGCGCATCTCCAAAAACATCTGCCCGTCGATTTCGCCGTAATCGTGGATGGGCACCACGTGGGGTTCTTGCAAACGACCGGCGATGCGCGCTTCGCGTTTCATCCGCTCGCGAAACACCGGGTCCTTGCTGAACTCCGCGGTCATCAGCTTGACCGCCACCGTCCATTCCTTGACGGTGTGCTCGGCCTCATACACCTCGCCCATCCCACCGCGGCCCAACAGCCGCGTCAGGCGATAGGGCCCAAACGTCGAACCCACCCGCGAAGCCTGCGCGTCGCTCATCCGGTGAACCTCCAAACCAACCCAGGCCCGCCGACCATACCAACAAACCGCCCACCAATCCGGGTGTTTGCCCGTGACCCGCGAAGCGGGTGCTGCCACCGCCGTATATGCAGACGCCTGCCGACCACCGGCTGTGCGTGCCGCCGGATCCGCTTCAGCGCGTTCGGTGGGCAGCGTGTGACGGCCGCCAGCACCAATACCGTTGCCGCCAGGCTGAATTCGCTCAGCGCGCGGGCCGGGTCGGGAGCGGATTGATCAGCCTCCCGTGGGCGACCAGCGATCCGTGTTGCTTGAGGCGCTGGGTGCGGACGTTGACCTCGTAGCCGAGGATCCCGTCGATCTGCCCGAGTTGCTCGCTGAGGTAGCGGTACAGGTCGTCGGCGTCGCGGCAGATGGCAATCGCCATCAGGTTCTTGGATCCGCTCGTGGCGCCGGCGAAGGCGATCTCGTGGTGCGCCGCGATACGTTCGCCGACGCGCTCGATGTCGCGGGGCGCCACCGTGAGCCACAGCATGCAACTGAGCTGGTGCCCCAGGCGCTCGGGTAGCACGTCGACGTCGTAGAGCAGCGCGCCGCAGGCCTCCAGCGCCGCGAGTCGCCGGCCCACCCTGGCCACCGACCAGCCGGTCCGCGCGGCGAGTTTTGCTTGCGGGGTGCGGCCATCCTCGGCGAGCGCCTCGAGGATCGGACGGTCCTCGGCGGCGGGCAAGGTCGGCTGATCGCGCGACACCGCGCAGGTCCGCTCGGCCAGGATCTGCGCGGCTTGCCGCTCGGAGAGTGGGTGGCCGTAGCCCGTCCACGGCGTGTTTGCCGGGTCGCCGAACGCATGCAGCAGCAGGTCGATGGTGATGTCCGTGACAGCCGTCGTCCGCGGCAACAGCCGCAGGAGATCCTCGCGACCGTTGCCCAGCGGCGCACGGATGACGCAGACGAGGTCGGTCCATCCCGCCAGCACATTGGCGTGGGAGACGTCGGGCCGGCGCACCAGCGCGTCGGCCAGCTGCGACACCCGCTCGGGTGCGGCGCGAATCCGGCACACCCAGCTCGCTTCGCCATCGACCCAGCGGTTCTCCAGCCCGACAACGCGCACGACGCCGTCGCGGCGCAGCCGATGGTAGCGCCGGGCGACGGTTTGCTCGGTGGCCCCGACCACGGAGGCGATCCGGCGGAATGACACCCGCGGAGCCAACTGCAGGGCATGCAGAATCTGCGCGTCCATGGCGTCGATCACGAGGAAATTATGCGCCAATCGCAACATTAATGAGGACTTCTCGTCAATATCGGCGCAGGCATAGCAACTTTGCGGCCGCCGCTGCCAGCCTGGAGCCCATGAACCTGACCGGCAACACCGTCCTGGTCACCGGCGGCGCCAGCGGAATCGGCCGCGGCCTCGCCGAATCCCTGCATCGAGCGGGCAACCAGGTTGTGATCGCGGGGCGCCGTCGCGACGCGCTGCGGGCCGTCGCCGATGCGAACCCGGGCATGGAATGCCGTCGCGTGGACCTTGCCGAGCCGGCCGGCATCGACCGGCTGGCCGCCGAACTTCGCGCCGGCCACCCCGGCCTGAACGTCCTCGTCAACAACGCGGGCATCATGCTCTCCGAGGACCTGCTGGCCGGTCAGGCCGCCCTCGCCGGGATCGCCGAGGCCACGGTGGCGGTCAATCTACTCGGCCCGATGAGGCTCACTGCAGCGCTACTACCGACCCTGCTGGGCCAACCGCACGCCGCGATCGTGAACGTGACCTCCGCGTTGGCGTTCGTGCCCAAAGCGGTCGCGCCGACCTACTCGGCAACCAAAGCGGGCCTGCACTCCTACACCCAGTCGCTTCGCCGCCAATTGCGCCACACCTGCGTCCAGGTGATCGAGATCATCCCGCCGCGGGTGGAGACCGACATGCTCGCCGGCCAGGACCGCGGTCCCGATGTGATGGCGCTGAATGACTTTGTCGCCCAGACGATGTCGCTGCTGCGCGGCCGGCCCGACGCCACCGAGATCGTGGTCGGCGGCGCCGAACGCGTGCGCTTCGCCGCCCGCGGCGGGCGCTACGACGCCGTCTTCGAATCAGTGAACCCCTGAGGAGCGATCACCATGCAGATCGGAATCGGACTGCCCAGCCATATCGCGCACGTGCCGGGTCCGTTGCACGCCGAGTGGGCCCGCCGGGCCGAGCGGCGCGGCTTCGCCGAACTGGCGGCGATCGACCGCCTGGTCTACGAAAGCCTCGACTCGATCGTCGCGCTCTCCGTGGCCGCGGGCGCGACGACAGTCATCGGCTTGACCACCAACGTGCTGCTGGCCCCGCTCTATCCGGCGGCGCTGCTGGCAAAGCAAGTCACCGCCCTCGCCGGCGCATCCTCCGGCCGCCTCACCCTCGGCCTGGGAATCGGAAGCCGGCCGGACGACTACACCGCCGTCGGCGTGGACTTCCGGCGGCGTGGGCGCATCCTCGACCAGACCGTGGCCGTCCTGCGTGAGACGTGCGACGCCAGGACCGTCACCGGCGACAAGGCGCTCGCCCCTGCGCCGGTGCGGATTCCGATCCTGTTCGGCGGGCGCGCGGACGCCTCGATCCGCCGCGCCGCGACGATCGGTGACGGCTGGACCGCCGGGGCGTCCGTGCTCGCCGACCGGGTGCGCGCGGCGTGGGCGGAGGCGAATCGCGCTGGCCGACCGAGGCTTTCGGCCAGCGTCAACTTCGCCCTCGGCGACGCCGAGACCGTCGCCGCCGGCCGGGCCCACCTGCAGCGCTACTACGGCTTCAAGCCCGACTACGCCGCACTCAACGTCGCCGACATGCTCACCTCGCCCCTCGACGCCGCACAGACCGTGCGGGCCTACCGGGACCTGGGGTTCGACGGGGTCGTGTTCCACCCCTGCGTCGCCGATCTCGACCAGGTCGATCGCCTCGCCGACGCGCTGCTGTGATGTCTTGTCCTGTTGCACACAGTGATTCGCCGCGGCGGCCCGGACGGCTAGGCGTCGCCGCCGGCGGTGTGAAACGTGAAGTGGTAGTCGCAGATGCGGACGTGGTCGCCGTCGTGCAGCGTGGCGGTCGAGCGGATCCGCTGGTGTTGCACGTGCACGCCGTTGGACGAACGCAGGTCGTTGATGATGTAGCTGGTCCCGGTGTCGACGATGACGGCGTGGTGGCGGCTGACGTTGGGGCTCTCGAGCACGATGTCGTTGTCGCCGAGCCGCCCGATCCGGGTCGCCGCCGCCTGCAGCGGATAGCTGCGCCCCGAGTCCGTCGTCAGGCACGCGACGGCCTTCTGGCCCGACACCATGGTGCGCTGGTCGAGTACGGTGATCACCCCGGCAGCGGTGGTCTTCGCCGACTTGCGGGCATCGAGTTGTTCCTGGCGCAGGATCCGCTCGTTGAGGGTGCGAAGCGTGGGCCCGGGATCGATCCCCAGCTCGTCGGCGAGCGTGGCCTTCACGCGGCGGTAGGCCGCCAGCGCGTCGGACTGCCGGTCGGACAGGTAGTAGGCCGTGATCAACTGGGCCCACAACGGCTCGCGGTAGGGGTGTTCGGCGGTCAGGGCTTCCAGCTCGGCGATCACGGCGGGGGCACGGCCGCAGGCCATTTCGGCCTCGGCCTGCGCGGTGTGGACGAGGATCTTCTCTTCGACCAGGGAGGTGGCATAGGTCTCGACGAACGCGAAGTCGCGCAGGTCCTCCAGCACGGGTCCCCGCCACTGCGCCAACGCCTCGGAGAGGTGCCGGCTGGCCGCTTCGAAGAGGCCGGCCGCCGCGGCATGCACACCCGCGGTCTTCTCGGCGATGAACCGCCCGAGGTCGCAGTCGCCGTCGGCGACGGTCAGGCGGTAACCCGGCGGCGCGGCGGTCAACGCCGCCGGGGGGTCGATCCCGTGTCCGGCGAGCAGCTTTCGCAGATTCGACACGTAGGAATGGATGCTGGCCCGCGCGCCCGACGGGGGAGAGCCGTCCCACAGGCCGGTGATGAGCCGTTCGACGGCGACGGGAACGTTGCGGTTCATCAGCAGAAGCGCCAGAACCGCCCGCTGCTTGGGCGTACCCAACGCCGCGGGGGCGCCGTCGACGGTCATCTCCAACGGTCCGAGCAGGCCGAACTCGAGACGTGTGTTCGCCATCGCGCTTACCAGCCTTTCGGAGTGCGTGCTTTGGGGACGGGACGTGATCGATTCTCGCGCATATCACCGGCGGACCGGTTCACCGCAACTGCCGCCATCAGCTACGCCCGGGTCATCGCGTAGTAGGCGCCGCGGCGGGCCAGCAGCCCGGCGTGGTCACCCTGCTCCACGATCCGGCCCGCCTCCACCACCAGGATGCGGTCGGCGTCGCGGATCGTCGAAAGCCGATGCGCGATGATAAAACTCGTTCGATCGCGGCGCAGTTCGCACATGGCGCGCTGGATCAGGGCCTCGGTGCGGGTGTCCACCGAACTGGTCGCCTCGTCCAGGATCAGCAGCCGGGGGCGGGCCAGGAATGCGCGCGCGATGGTGATGAGCTGCTTTTCGCCGGCGCTGATGTTGGCGCCGTCGCCGCTGATGCGAGTCTGGTAGCCCGCGGGCAGCGTGTGGACGAACCGGTCGACGTAGGCGGCCCTGGCTGCCTCCTCCACCTCGTCGTCGCCGGCGTCCGGGCGCCCGTAGGCGATGTTCTCCGCGACGGTCCCGTCGAAGAGCCAAGTGTCCTGCAGCACCATGCCGATTCCCGAGCGCAGCGACTCCCGGCTCACGGTGGTGATGTCGACGCCGTCGATGAGGATCCGGCCGGCATCCACGTCGTAGAACCGCATCAGCAGGTTCACCAGCGTGGTTTTGCCGGCCCCGGTCGGCCCGACGATCGCGACCGTGCTGCCGGGTTCGGCGACCATGGACAGGTCGTGGATCACCTCGGTGCCCGGGCGGTAGGAGAAGCTCACCCGCTCGAACTCGACACGTCCGGCCCGGCCGGTGGGCGCCGGCAACCGCAGCGGCGAGTCGCCCGGCTCCTCGGGCTCGTCGAGCAGGTCGAACACCCGCTCGGCGCTGGCCACCCCGGACTGCACGGCGTTGTACATCCCGGCGACCTGGCTCAGCGGGGCATTGAACTGGCGCACATATTGAATGAACGCCTGGATGTTGCCCAGGGTGATGCGCCCGGTCGCCACCTGCACGCCGCCGACCACGGCGACCGCGACGTAGCCCAGGTTGCCGACGAACGTGGTCGCGGGCCCGACCAGCCCGGAGACGAACTGGGCGCCGAAACTGGCCCGGTAGACGTCGTCGTTCAACGCGCGGAACTGCTCGCGCGCCGCCGCCTGGTGGCCGAAGGTCTTGACCACGGTGAACCCGCTGTAGGTCTCTTCGATGTGGGCGTTGAGGCGTCCGATGCTCGTCCACTGGGCGGCGAACAGGCGCTGCGAGCGCCGCGCGATCGCCCGGGTCGCCAGCAGCGAAAGCGGCACGGCCGCAACGGTGATCAGGGTGAGCAGCGGCGAGATGGACAGCATCATCGCCAGCACGGTCACGACGGTCAGGACCGACGTCAGCAGTTGGCTGATCGTCATCGACAGCGACGACTGGACGTTGTCGATGTCGTTGGTGACCCGGCTGAGCACCTCGCCGCGCTGCCGGCCGTCGAAATACGCCAACGGCAGCCGGTGAATCTTGTCCTCGACGTCGGAACGCAGCGCGACCATGGTGCGCTGCACGGTGATGTTCAGCAGGCGGGCCTGTCCCCACATCAGCAGCGCGGCAAGCCCATACAGCGCCAGCGCAAGCGCCAGCGTCCGCGCCACCGCGCCGAAATCGACGCCTGCGCCCGGCACCACGTTCATGCCCGAGAGCAGGTCGGCGAAGGAGTTGTCGCCGCGGGCGCGGGCCGCGGCGACGGCCTGGGCCTTGCTGATCCCGGCCGGGAGGCGTCGCCCGACGACGCCGTTGAAGAGCAGATCGGTGGCGTGGCCCAGTATGCGCGGCACGACGACGCCGACAACGGTTCCGGTGACGCCCAGCGTCATGATCACCGCGATCATGCGGCGTTGCGGGGCAAGCCGTTTCACCAGCCGGGCCGACGATCCCCAGAAGTCGCGCGACCGGCCGACGGCGGGCCGCACCGCGCCGCGTGTCGCGGTCATGGCGCGCCCCCGGCCCGGCCCGATCGCACCGCGCCCACCGACTGGGAGTCGGCGAACTCCGCGTAGGCGGCGCAGTCGGTCAGCAGCGATTCATGGGTGCCGCGGCCCACGAGTTGGCCGTTGTCGATGACAATCACCTGCTCGGCCCGGGCTGCGGTGGAGATCCGTTGGGTGACAACGATCGTCGTGGCGTCTCCGGAGATCTCACGCAGCGCGCCCCGCACGCGGGCCTCGGTGTGCACGTCGAGCGCGGCGAACGAGTCGTCGAACAGATAGATCGCCGGGCGGCGGATGACCGCGCGGGCGATCGCCAGGCGTTGCCGTTGCCCGCCGGAGAAGTTGATCCCGCCCTGCGCGACGCGCATGAGCAGCCCGTCATCGTGCGCGCGCACGAAGCCGTCGGCGTCGGCGATGCGCAGCGCCTCCCACATCTCCTCGTCGGTCGCATCCGCCTTTCCGTAGCGCAGGTTGTCCGCGACGGTGCCGGAGAACAAATAGCCGCGCTGGGGAACCAGCCCGATCGCCGACCACAGCCGCTCGGTGTGGTAGTCGCGCACGTCGACGTCGTCGATGAAAACCGCGCCGCCGCTCACGTCATAGAGCCGGCAGATCAGCGACACCAGCGTCGACTTGCCCGAACCGGTGCTGCCGACGATCGCGGTGGTGGTGCCCGGCGCCGCGGTCAGCGAAACATCCTGCAGGACGGGGCGTTCGGCGCCGGGGTAGGTGAACGACGCCCCCTCCAACCGGACCGCCCCCGTGATCCCGCCCGGCGGGGACTTGGGGTTGGCCGGGCTCGAGACGGCGGGGCGGGCGGAGAGGACCTCGGTGATCCGTTCGGCGCACACCGATGCCCGCGGCAGCACCACCAGCGTCATCGTCGCCATCACCACGGCCATCAGGATCTGGGTGAAGTAGGCCAGGAACGCGGTCAGCGAACCGACCTGCATCTGGCCGTGATCGATGCGCATCCCGCCGAACCAGATCAGCGCGACGCTGGAGACGTTGACGGTCAGCGTCGTGACCGGCAGCATCAGCGCCT
This sequence comes from Mycobacterium bohemicum DSM 44277, assembly GCF_001053185.1. Classification (GTDB taxonomy): domain Bacteria; phylum Actinomycetota; class Actinomycetes; order Mycobacteriales; family Mycobacteriaceae; genus Mycobacterium; species Mycobacterium bohemicum. The sequence continues at coordinate 1,799,617 of NZ_CSTD01000001.1, forward strand.
GCAGGTTGCCCGCGGTCAGGGCGGTGTCGGACAGGGCGTGGTTCGCGCGCGCGAACCGGTCGCGCTCGTAGGGCTCGCGGGCGAAGGCCCGCACCACGCGGACCCCGGACAGTTGGTCGCGCAGCACGCGGTTGATGCCGTCGATCAGGCCCTGCATGCGGCGCAGCAGCGGCAGCATGCGCGACATGATCCAGTAGTTGGCCACGGCCATGATCGGAACGCTGACCAGCAGCAGCCACGTCAGCGCGGCCTCCTGGTGCAGGGCCATGACGATGCCGCCGACGCACATGATGGGCCCGGTCACCAGGACGGTGGCCGCGATCTGAACCAGGTACTGGATCTGCCGGACGTCGTTGGTGCTGCGCGTCAGCAGGGTCGGGGCGCCGAACCGCGCGGTCTCGCGCTCGGAAAAGGTGGTGACGTGGTCGAACACCGCCCCGCGCAGGTCGCGGCCGAATCCCATCCCGGTCCGCGACCCGAAGTAGGTCGCCCCCACCGAGCACAGCACCTGCAACCCGGTGACGGCGAGCATCACCGCGCCGAGCCTGACGATGGTGGCGGTATCGCCGCGGGCGACGCCGTCGTCGATGATCGCGGCGTTGACGGTCGGCAGATACAGCGACGCCATCGTGCTGATCGTCTGGAGCGCCATCAGTGCTCCGACCAGCCGGCGATACGGCCTGACGTACTGGCGCAGCAGTGCCAGGAGCATTCGGTAACTGTCGCACATCGCCGCCGGCGGCCGGGTCAGCACCGCGCGGGCCGGCGGCGTGGTCGCCGAGATCGAAACGCCTGCTCAGGTGGCGCGTCGGTGGTTGACCCCCAGGCCTGCCGCTACAGTGCATCGTGTGACGACCAGTAGGCGAGAAATCGGTGCGGCGTAGGGTGCGGGCTCTGGCTTGGATGGCGTTGCGGTTATCGCTGGCGTTGACGATCCTGATCGCCGCCGTCGCCGGATGCTCGGGTGGGGGCGACAACAAGGCGGGGTCGACCGGCTCGTCGGCGCCGGCGAACGGCGAGGGGCACCACGGGCCGATGTTCCCGCAGTGCGGCGGCGTCAGCGATCAGACCGTAACGGAGCTGACGAAGGTCAGCGGGCTGATCAACACGGCCCGCAACTCCGTCGGCTGTCAGTGGCTTGCCGGCGGCGGCATCCTGGGCCCGCACTTCTCGTTCTCGTGGTATCGCGGCAGCCCGATCGGGCGTGAGCGCAAGACCGAGGAGCTGTCGCGCGCGAGCGTCGACGACATCAACATCAACGGCCACAGCGGTTTCATCGCGGTCGGCAACGAGCCGAATCTGGGGGATTCGCTGTGCGAGGTCGGCATTCAGTTCCAGGACGACTTCATCGAGTGGTCGGTGAGCTTCAGCCAGAAGCCGTTCCCCCCGCCCTGCGACATCGCCAAAGAACTGGCCCGACAATCGATTGCGAATTCCAAATGACCGCGGCACAGCGTTTGCGCCCGCGCGTCAAAGTCGCGGTCATCAGCGTGATCCTCGCGCTGGTGGTGCTGACCGGATGCTCGAAGTCGGTCGCGGGCAACGCCGTGAAGGCCGGGTCGGGCGGCACGCCCCGCAACAACAACTCCCAGCAGCAGTATCCGAACCTGCTCAAGGAGTGTGAGGTGCTGACCAGCGACATCCTCGCCAAGACCGTGGGCGCCGATCCGCTGGACATCCAGAGCACGTTCGTCGGCGCGATCTGCCGGTGGCAGGCGGCCAATCCGGCGGGGCTGATCGACATCACCCGGTTCTGGTTCGAACAGGGCAGCCTGTCCGAGGAGCGCAAGGTCGCCGAGTTCCTCAAGTACAAGGTGGAAAACCGCAACATCGCCGGCATCGAGTCGATCGTGATGCGCCCGGACGACCCCAACGGCGCGTGCGGAGTGGCCAGCGACGCCGCCGGGGTGGTGGGTTGGTGGGTCAATCCGCAGGCGCCGGGCATCGACGCGTGCGGGCAGGCCCTGAAGCTGATGGAGCTGACGCTGGCGACGAACTCCTAGCGCGGGATTTCGAAGCCGACCAGTGCGGCCCGGCGCGGCTCCAGGGCGTTCCACGCGCACTCCGCCGTGAGTACCGCGATCGCCGACGTCGGGAATTTCATCGAGATGCGTTCCAGCACGGCCAGATCCGTGCCTTCATCGGCCGCCAGGGTGAGCGCCAGCCCCGACGTCGTCGGCTCGTGTCCGATGACCAGCAGCGTGCCGACATCGTCGGCGGTGTGGTTGATCTCCCGGATCACCGTTCCCGGCGTGGCCTCGTAGAGCCGGTCGCTGTAGCGCACCGGGGCGTCGATCCCGGTGCGCGCCAACGTTTCCCGTGTCCGCGTCGCGGTGGAGCAGAGCACCGCGTCGATGGCCGGCGCGTTGGCGCGCAGCCAGTCGCCGGCCAGTCCCGCTTCCCGGATGCCGCGCGGCGCCAGCGGGCGGTCGTGGTCGACGACACCGTCGGGGTAGTCGGACTTGGCGTGCCGCATCAGCAGGAGGGTGCGCCGACGGTTCATCTGCTCACGATAACCAGCCGGCACCCGCTCACACCGGCAGGCCGATGCCGGTGGCCGGCCCCAGAATGATCTGCTGGCCACCGAGCGGACCGGTCGGGAGCGTTCCGGCGTAGATGTCGTTGATCCAATCCGTGGACAGGTCGTACACGGCGGTGGTGTTGCCCCCCGGGGAGTAGCTGGTGAACAGCTGCGCGATGAAGTCGATGACGGGCTTGTTGCCCAGCAGCGAGTCGACGTGCGAGCCGTTGAGCAACTCGACCCCGGTGAACTGACCCGGGTACAGGCTGACCAGTTCGTTGGTCGTGGCGCCGAAAGCGTTCCACGCCTGCGGCGGCGATGCCACCACATAGTCGGGGATGTTCAGCGTCTTGAGGTTGGCGATCGCAGCAGCGAAGGCCGAGGAGCTGTTTGCGACCCCGTCGAACATCACCACGCCGAGCAGGTGGTTGGCGGCGGTGTCCGTCCCGAGGTCCGCGATGTAGTCGCCGGCGGCGAGCGTGGCCAGGCCGCCGCCGGCCGAGTGCCCGGTGATCAGGAAGTTCTGCGGCAGCGTGCCGTGGTAGCCGGCCTGGCTGGCGCTGAGGTTCAGCGCGCTCTCGTTGCCCAGGAACAGCGAGGCGACACCCTGCTGCATCTGAGTGCCGCTCAAATAGGCGCCCATCGGCAACGGAATCGAGGACACCGTGGGGACGACGACGATGCTGTCGGTGCCGTACGCCAGCGCGGTGGCCAGGGCGCCGTACCAGCCGCCCGTTCCCAGGAAGCCGTGCTGCAGGTAGATCACGCCGCGGGCGTTGACCGTGCCGTCCGCCTGCGTGGGGAAGTACCAGCGGGCCGGGGCGTCGTAGCCGTGCGGGCCGACCGGGATCTCCAGGTAGGACGTCCCCTCGCGGACCCCGGTCACCGCGCCGGGGATCCCCGTGCCCTGAAACACGCCGCCGCTGCCGTTGCCGAGGGTCCCGTTGAAGAGGGCGGTGAGCAGCCGGCCGCCCAGTCCCGGGCCCGTGGTCCCGGTGACGACGGGCCCGACGGCGGCGTTGCCGAACAGCGGTTGCCCGGTCAGATAGATGAAGGGCGAGAAGAACCCCTGGTCGAAGAACTGCTGCTCCACCCCTCTGATCAGCAGGGAGACGTTGGTGAACTCGTCGGCGGCGTAGGTGGCGCCGGCGGCGTTCAGCGTGTGCGCGAACTGGGCCTGGAAGCTCACCGTCTGCGCGGTCAGCGCGTGAAACTCCTCGCCGAAACCGGCGAACACGTTGGCGATGGCCGCCGACACCTCGTCCGCGGCGGCCGCCTCGATCCCCGTCGTGGGGGCCGCGGCGGCGGCGGAGGCCTGCGTGATGGCCTCCCGGATCCCGGCCAGGTCACCCGACGCCGCGGCGATGACTTCAGGCGCTGCGTTCACGAATGACGACATCGGCGGCTCCCGTTCTCTAGCATCCCCCGATCAGTTACAGAAGCTACTCATGTCCGGACCGATTTGGTTCAGTTCCTTAATAAAACTTGCGCGCGATCGCCACCGGTGCCGCGGGCAAGCCGGTGACGCACGGATCCCAGCGCGCGTAAGACGTGCCGGTCGAGGTCCCCCGTCTTGTCGGTGCCCAGACCTAGACTTCGCGATGCCCCGATCGCCGTGATCCCTGAAGGGCCCGAAAGGAGTGGCCGCCATGCGATTCCTGCACACCGCAGACTGGCAGCTGGGCATGACCCGCCACTTCCTCGCCGGCGACGCGCAGCCGCGGTTCTCGGCGGCCCGCCGCGACGCGGTGGCCGGTCTCGGCGCGCTGGCCGCCGAGACCGGAGCCGAGTTCGTGGTCGTCGCCGGTGACGTCTTCGAGCACAACCAGCTCTCCCCCCAAGTCATCGGCCAGTCCCTGGAAGCCATGCGCGCCATCGGGATTCCCGTCTATCTGCTGCCTGGCAACCACGATCCGCTGGACGCCGCGTCGGTGTACACCGGCCCGCTGTTCACCGCGGAGCGCCCGGAGAACGTGATCGTGCTCGACCGCGCCGGCGTTCACCAGGTGCGCCCCGGCGTGGAGATCGTCGCCGCCCCGTGGCGGTCGAAGGCCCCCACCACCGACCTGGTCGCCGACGTCCTCGACGGCCTGGCGCCCGGCCCCGCCACCCGGATCCTCCTCGCCCACGGCGGTGTGGACGTCCTGGACCCCGACCGGGACAAGCCCTCGCTGATCCGGCTCGCCGCCCTCGAGGACGCGCTGGCCCGCGGCGTGCTGCATTACGCCGCGCTCGGGGACAAGCATTCCCTCACCAGAGTCGGCGGCAGCGGACGCGTGTGGTACTCCGGCGCGCCGGAGGTCACCAACTTCGACGACGTGGAATCCGATCCCGGCCACGTGCTCGTCGTCGACGTGGACGAGCAGGGCGTCACCGTGGAACCCCGCCACGTGGGCCGTTGGCGGTTCGTCACCCTGCACCGCCAGGTCGACACCGGCCGCGACGTCGCCGACCTCGACGTGAACCTCGACCTGTTGACCGACAAGGACCGGACGGTGGTGCGGCTGGCGCTCACCGGCTCGCTGACGGTGACCGACCGCGCCGCGCTGGACGCCTGCCTGGACAAGTACGCGCGGTTGTTCGCCTGGCTGGGCCTGTGGGAACGCCGCACCGACCTGGCGGTCATCCCCGCCGACGGCGAGTTCAGCGATCTCGGCATCGGGGGATTCGCCGCCGCGGCCGTCGACGAGCTGGTGGCGACGGCGCGCGATGGGGATTCGGGTTCGGCGGCCGACGCGCAGGCCGCGCTGGCGTTGCTGCTGCGCCTGGCTGATCGGGGGGCCGCATGAAGCTGCACCGGTTGGTCCTGACCAACTACCGCGGCATCGCCCATCGCGACATCCAGTTCCCCGACCACGGCGTGGTGGTCGTCTGCGGGGCCAACGAAATCGGCAAGTCGTCGATGATCGAGGCGCTCGACCTGCTGCTCGAGTCCAAGGACCGTTCGACGAAGAAGGAAGTCAAGCAGGTCAAGCCCACCCATAGCGACGTCGGCTCCGAGGTCTTGGCCGAGATCAGCTGCGGCACTTACCGTTTCGTCTACCGCAAGCGGTTCCACAAGAAGTGCGAGACGGAGCTGACGGTGCTGGCGCCCCGCCGCGAGCAGTTGACCGGGGACGAGGCCCACGACCGGGTCCGCGCGATGCTGGCCGAGACGGTGGACAACGACCTGTGGCACGCCCAGCGGGTGCTGCAGTCCACATCGACCGCCGCGGTGGACCTGTCCGGCTGCGACGCGCTGTCGCGCGCCCTGGACGTGGCGGCCGGTGACGATGCGGCGCTGTCGGGCAGCGAGCCGCTGCTCATCGAGCGGATCGACGCGGAGTACGCACGGTATTTCACCGCGACGGGCCGCCCCACCGGCGAGTGGTCCGCCGCGATCGCCCGCCTCGACGCCGCCGACGCCGCGGTCGCGGAGTGCGCGGCGAAGGTGGCCGAGGTGGACGAATTGGTATCCCGCCACGCCGTGCTCACCGAGCAGGTGGCGGAGCTGTCGGCGCAGCGGATCGCCGTCGCCCCGCGGCTAGCCGCCGCACGGGCGGCCGCCGACAGGGTCGCCGAACTCACCGGCCAGGCGCGCGAGGCCGAACGCCGGCGAATTGGCCGCCGCCTCGGAAGAAGCCGACGCGCTGAGCGAGCGCTACGAACAGGCCGCCGGGGGGTTGAGGGAGATCGACATCCGGCTCTCGGTGCTGGGCGGCGAGGGCCGCCAGGGCCAGCTCGACGCCGCGCAGACCGAGCGCGAGCACGCCGCCGCAGAGCACGCCCGCGTGGGCAGCCGGGCCCGGGCCGCGCAGCTGCTGCGCTCGGTGATGGCCCGCCATCGCGACACCACCCGGCTGCGGTATGTCGAGCCCTACCGCAGCGAATTGCAGCGGCTCGGCCGGCCCGTGTTCGGCCCGACCTTCGAGGTCGACGTCGACAGCGACCTGTGCATCCGCAACCGGACGCTCAACGGCGTCACCGTGCCCTATGAATCCCTGTCGGGCGGGGCCAAAGAGCAACTCGGCATTCTGGCGCGGCTGGCCGGCGCGGCGCTGGTCGCCAAGGAGGACACCGTGCCGGTGGTGGTCGACGACGCGCTCGGCTTCACCGATCCCGACCGGCTGGCCAAGATGGGCGAGGTGTTCGACACCATGGGCGCCCACGGGCAGGTGATCGTGCTGACCTGCAGCCCCGATCGGTATGACGCCGTCAAGGGCGCACACCGCATCGACCTGAGCGGTTAGCACCGGCGGCTCGCGAACCGGGCGCGGCTGTCGGCACAATGGGGTCTATGGCGGGCCGATACCGATGACGATGGACGCGAAGCGCCGCCGCCGGCAGGACAGGCTCGCGAAATTGCCCGGCGTGCGCCCGGTCAGGCGGCCGGTCTCTCCCGACAGCGCCGAGGACTTCGACCTGTACTACGTGCGCACGGGACGAAAGTCCGTGCACCCGCTGGTGATCATCCCCGGTGGCCCCGGGGTGGCGTCGGTGCAGATGTACAAGGGGCTGCGGCGCCGCGCCGCCGCCGCGGGGCTCGACGTCATCATGATCGAGCACCGCGGCGTGGGAATGTCGCGCCACGACGACTCCGGCGCGGACCTGCCGCTGGAAGCGATCAGCGTCAACCAGGTCGTCGACGACGTGGCGGCGGTGCTCGACGACGCGAAGGTCGAGTCGGCTGTCATCTACGGCTCGTCGTACGGCACGTACATCGCCGCCGGCGTCGGCGTGCGCCATCCGGGGCGGGTGCGGGCGATGATCCTGGACTCGCCGCTGCTGTCCAGGCATGACATCGTGATCGTGCGCCGCGCGATCCGCCGGTTGCTACTCAAGGGCGCCAGCCCCGAAACCGTCGCTCTGGCATCGAAAATGCGCAAGCTCGTCGACGCCGGCGTGATGACCGCGTCCGCAACCCAGGTCGTCGCGACCGTCTACGGCTACGGGGGAGCGGCGCTGCTCGAGCGACAACTCGACCTGTTGCTGGACGGGCGAAAGCTGCTGTGGTGGGCGCTTTCCCGGTTCACCACCCTGAGCTATCTGCCGTTCCGTTACGAGGAAGAGCTGGTGAGCCGCATCGCGTTCCGCGAGCTCGACTACGCCGCGCAGCCCGACGGCCTGCCGCTGGACCCCGCAGTCGCCGAACGTGAAACCCGCACGCAGACCGCGACATTCGAAGACGAGCCCTATGATCTTCCCTCGGAGCTGCCGAACTTCACCTGGCCCGTCGTGGTGATCTCGGGCGGCCGCGACCTCATCACCCCACCCGCGGTGGCCGAGCGCGTCGCGTCGCTGCTGCCGAACGCCGTGCTGCTGAAGCTGCCGACGATGGCCCACAGTGCGCTGGACTTCCGCGAGCCCGCCGCGCTGGCCATCGCGCGCGCGGTCTTTCGCGGCGAGGTCGACGGGCTCGCCGCCCGGGCGCCGGCCCTGGATGCCCTTCCGGCACGCCCGGAGGTGCGGCTGCTGTGGAAGGCGGTCGGGTGGGCCGCCGCGCTCGAGGCGGTCCTGCCGGCCCCCTGGCGGCGCCGGATCCGCTAACGCATGAATCCGATTGCCGCGTAGTTCAAGTCGCCCAGGCCCGGCGCACCGAAGTTGGCCAGCGTGCTGCGCACCGCGACGTCCCCGGGCGACTGGGTCAGCGGCAGGCTGAACCCCTCGGCCCAGATGAGCTTGTCGAGCTCGTTGGCCAGCGCCCGCGCCTTGGCGGGGTCGAGCTCCTCCAGCGTCCGCTCGATCGCGGCGTCGATCTCCGGGCTGCCGATCTTGCCGAAATTGCTGGCCCCGTCGGACTGGTAGATCTGAGTCAGCGACGACAGGGGAAACGCGTCGCCGAGCCAGCCGAAGCTGGCGATGTCGAACGCCCCGACGTTGACGTAGTTGGTGAAAAAGCCGCTGCCCGAACGCGCGATGAGATCGAGCCTGACGCCGATCTGGGCGAGGTCGTGTTGCGCGATCTCGGCGAACTGCCGACCGCCCTGGGCGTCATAGAACAGGTAGCGCACGACGAGCTGGCGGCCATCCTTCTCGCGGAACCGGCCATTGAGCTTCCACCCGAGGGCGTCGAGCTCGCGCCGGGCCTGCTCGGGGTCGTAGGGGTCGACGCCGCTGTTGTCCTGATAGCCCTCCTGCCCGGCGACATAGATATGGTTGCCCAGCGCCACCGGGTGGCTGGTGAGGCCGTACTGGACAACCTTGGCGATGGTCTGGCGGTCGATGCCCTTGGACACCGCCAGGCGCAGCGCCTTGTCGGCCAGGATCGACCCCTTGGCACCGTTGAAGGTGAAGTGTGACCAGCTCGGCGCCGGCGCGCGCCGGATCGAGACGCCCTTGGTGCGCCGCGCGATGGTCAGCTGGTCCACGGTGCCGACCCCGGTGGCGTCGATCGTGTTGTTCTGCAGCGCCGGGATCCGCGCCGCGTCGTCGAGCACAAGGTAGGTGATGCTGTCCAGGCGTGGGCGCGGCCCCCACCATTTCGGGTTGCGGGTCAGCGTGATTCGCTGGGTGGTCCGGTCCAGCGAGGAGGCGATGAACGGGCCGGCCGAGGGTCCGGGGCCGTCGAGCTGTCCCTTGTTGAAAGCCTCGGGCGTTTCCGTCATGCTCGCGGGCAGCAGCATGCCGTTGCCGGCGAACATGCCCCGCCACTCGGCATAGGGCTGGGCGAAGGTCATGACCGCCTGGCGGTCGTCGACGCCGCGGGTCACCGACGCGACGCGGTCCGCGCCGCTGGGACCCGCGATCTCGAAGGCCTTGTCCGCGCCGCTCAGCGCGTGGATCTGGGCCGCGATGTCCCGCCAGGTGATGGGCGTGCCGTCGGACCACACCGCTTTGGGGTTGATCGTGTAGGTGACCACCTGCGGGTTGGTGCCGGTGAGTTCGACGCTGGTGAAGTAGTCGGTGTCGACGGTCGTCGAACCGTCGGGGCCGATGACGAACGCCCGCGGCAGGGTGGCCTTCATCATCCCCGCGACCTCGGCGGAGTTGCCGTCGATGCTCAGGATGTTGAAGTTGGGCGGGAAGTCGCTGAGTGCGAGCCGCAGGTTGCCGCCGTCGCGCAGCGTGGCTGGGTCCTGCGGGTTGACGTCGCTGGTCGAGCCTACCTGGGCGTTGTTCCCGCTCGGCGGCGTCAGGTCGATGGCGGGCGAGCATCCGGTGAGCCCCAGCAGCGCGACGGCGACCGCGCTCACGACCCGTCGCCGAGTCTGCGCCCATGGCGCGAAATCCACCTTCGACGACGCCCTGGGCGCAGGCTCGGCGCCCTGGCCGCAGGCTCGACGCCGAGCCAGACCCGCCGCGCTAGACACGGTCCCCCGGATCCGGCTGCGGCACAGCGCCCAGCAGCCGGCGTGTGTAGTCGTGTTGCGGATCGTTGAACACCTGCTCGCTGTCACCCTGCTCCACGATCGCGCCCGCATGCATCACCACCACCTCGTGCGCGAGGTGCCTGACCACCGAAAGATCATGGGAAACAAACAGATACGACAGGCCGAATTCGTCCTGCAGGTCGAGCAGCAGGTTGATGATCCCCGCCTGGATGGAGACGTCGAGCGCGGACACCGGCTCGTCGAGCGCGAGGATCTTCGGCTGCAGCGCCAGCGCGCGGGCGATGCCGATGCGCTGCTTCTGCCCGCCGGAGAACTCGGCGGGATAGCGGACCGCGTCGGCGCGGCGCAGGCCCACGATCTCGAGCAGTTCGGCGACGCGGCCGTTCGTGTCGTCCTTACCGAACCCGTTGGCCAGCAACGGTTCGGCGAGCAACTCATAGACCGGCAGCCGGGGGTCCAGCGAGGCCACCGGGTCCTGGAACACCACCTGGATGTCGCGGCGCAGCGCTCGCCGGGCCGACGCGCTGAGCGCCGAGACGTCGCTGCCCAACACCTCGATCGAACCCGATTGCGGGGCGGTCAATTCCAGGATCTCGTGCAATGTGGTGGACTTGCCGGAGCCCGACTCGCCGACGATGCCCAGGGTCCGTCCCTGACGCAGCTCGAAGCTCACACCGTCGACGGCGCGGACCTCCCCGACAGCGCGGCGGAACACCACACCCTTGGTCAGCCGGTAGGTCTTGACCAGGTCGCGCACCCGCACGATCACCGACGAGTCACCGGCCACCGCCGCGGGCGCCTCGGTGTTGACGCCGTAGATGTCGGCGGCGCTGCGCCCGTCGACCATGTCGGTGCGGATGCACGCCGCGCGGTGACCGGTCCCCACCTGGATCAGATCCGGCTCCGCGGAACGGCATTCGTCGATGACCAGCGGGCAGCGCGGCGCGAACGGACATCCCGGCCCCAGGCCGACCAGCGACGGCGGGGCGCCGGGAATGGGCACCAGCCGGGTTCCCTGGACGGCGTTGAGCCGGGGCACCGAGCCCAATAGCCCGACGGTGTAGGGCATTTGGCGGTCCCGGTAGAGGTCGTCCACGCCGGCGGACTCGACGACCCGCCCGGCGTACATCACCAGCGCGCGGTCGGCGAACTCCGCGACCACGCCCAGGTCGTGGGTGATGATCAGCACGCCGGCGCCGGTGACGTCGCGTGCGGTCTTGAGCACTTCGAGGATCTGCGCCTGCACGGTGACGTCGAGCGCCGTGGTGGGCTCGTCGCAGATCAGCAGGTCGGGGTCGTTGGCGATCGCCATCGCGATCACCACCCGCTGGCGTTCGCCGCCGGACAGCTCGTGCGGGAACGCACGGGCGCGCCGCTCGGGCTGCGAAATGCCGACCAAGTCAAGCAGTTCGACCGCGCGGTGGCGGGCGGCCTTCTTCCCGACACGCGGCTGGTGCACGCCGATCGCCTCGGCGATCTGATCGGCGACGGTGTAGACGGGTGTCAGCGCGGACATCGGGTCCTGGAACACCATGCCGACCGCCTTGCCGCGAAAGCGCGACATCGCGGGGTCGGGGAGCCCGAGCAGTTCGGTGCCGTGCAGCCGGACGGATCCGTGGACCCGGGCGTACTCCGGAAGCAGGCCCACGACAGCCATGGCCGACACCGATTTTCCCGATCCCGATTCGCCGACCATGGCGACCACTTCCCCCGGGTCGACGCGGTAGCTGATGCCGCGCACCGCGGTCACCGGCAGGCCGTCGGTGGGGAATTCGACGGCCAGGTCGGTCACTTCGAGCAGCGCGCTCACCGGTGCGGCCCGCTGCCCGGGTCGAGCGCGTCGCGCAGGCCGTCGCCGGTCAGGTTGGCGCACACCAGGATCAGCACCAGCACGCCCGCCGGGAAGAGGAACACCCATGGGAACGTGGTTGCCGACTGGGTGCCGTTGGCGATCAGCGTTCCCAGCGACACATCGGGCGGCTGGATGCCGAAGCCCAGGTAGCTCAGGCTGGTCTCGGCCAGGATGGCCGAGGCGACGTTCAACGCCGCGTCGATGATCAGGATGGACGCCACGTTGGGCACCACATGGCCGACGATGATCCGGCGGCTGGAGACGCCCATATACCTCGCGGCCCTGATGAATTCGCGGTCACGCAGGCTCATGGTCATCCCGCGCACCATGCGGGAGCTGACCATCCAGCCGAAGCCGGCCAGCAGCAGCACGAGCAGAAAGATGTTGGCGGAGTTCTTGGTTCGTGGCGTGACGATCGCGATGAGGATGAAGGCGGGGACCACCAGCAGCAGGTCCACCAGCCACATGAGCGCCCGGTCGCGCCAGCCGCCGAAGTATCCCGCGACCGACCCGACGGTGGCGGCGATACCGGTCGAGATGAACGCCACGCAGACGCCGATCAGCATCGACTTCTGCATCCCGCGCAGGATCTGGGCCAGCAGGTCCTGGCCGAGCGCGTTGGTGCCCAGCCAGTGCCGGCCGTTGGGTGGCTGCAGCAGCGCGTCGAAATCCAGGTCGTTGTAGGAGTACGGCAGCGCCGCGGGCAGCGCGTAGCAGCCGACGAACAGCAGCACGAGCAGCGCCAGCGACGCCACGGCGACTCGGTGGCGGACGAAGCGGCGCAGCACCAGGGTGCGGCGCGACGTGAACGCCGCTACGCCCGAACCCGTCATCCCGTGGGCGCTCACGACACCCGCACCCTGGGGTCCAAAGCCGCGTAGAAGACGTCGGAGAGCAGCCCGGCCAGCAGCACGACGGTTCCCGAGAACAGGGTGATTGCGGCGATGATGTTGGTGTCCTGCGCGGTGATGCCCTGCACCAGCCATTCGCCCATCCCGTGCCAGCCGAAGATCTTCTCGACGAACACCGCCCCGGTGACCAGCCCGGCCACGCCGTAGGCGAACAGCGTGGCCAGCGGGATCAGCGCCGTCCGCAGCCCGTGTTTGATGAGTGCGCGCCGGCGGGTGAGCCCCTTGGCGCGGGCGGTGCGGATGAAGTCCTGGCCCAGCACGTCGAGCATCGCGTTGCGCTGATACCGGCTGTAGCCGGCGGCGGCCATCAGCGCCAGCGTCAGCGAGGGCAGGATCAGATGCCGCAACCGGTCCAGCATGTGGTCCCAGGCCCCGCCGGTCACCCCGGGCGACGTCTCACCGGTGTAGTCGAAGAGGTGGACGCCCAGGGCCCAGTTCGCCCGGAGCCCGCCGAGGATCAGCAGGTTGGCGATCACGAAGCTCGGCGTGCTCAGGACCAGCAGCGCGGCCATGGTGACGACGCGGTCACTGATCCGGTACTGGCGGATGGCGCCCCACGCCCCGGCGGCGATGCCCAGCGCGGTGCCCGTCACCGACCCGATGACCAGCAGCCGCAGGGTGACGCCGACGCGTCGCCACAGCGTGGCGCCGACCGGCTGCCCGGTGATGGTCGTGCCGAAGTCGCCCTGCACCGCGTGCGATGCCCAGTGCACGTAGCGCAGCGGAATGGGCACGTCCAGGCCGAGCGCATGGGCCTTGGCGTCGATGACGGCCTGCGGCGGCCGCGGGTTGCGCTGCAGCAGGCTGTCCAGCGGCGAAAAGGTCAGTGAGGTCAGGCAATAGGTCAGAAACGACGCCAGCGCCAGCAGCAGCACGTAGTTGAGCAACCGGCGCGCCAGGAATCGGATCATGCCTGACCGTGCCGCCGCCGTCGCATGAGGACAGGTTAACGAGCCGATTCCATGCTTGTGATCCGGCTGATTCTCATGGATGAATTACGGGCGACCCCCGGTTAGCATCCATCGCGACAACCCGAGGAGGGGCGAGTGACGGTCACCGACGACTATCTGGCCAACAACGCCGACTACGCGGGCAGCTTCCCAGTCTCCCGTGGCCCGCTGCCGATGCCCCCGAGCAAGCATGTCGCGGTGGTCGCCTGCATGGACGCGCGACTCGACGTCTATCGGCTCCTCGGCCTGGACGACGGCGAGGCCCACGTCATCCGCAACGCCGGGGGAGTGGTCACCGACGACGTGATCCGCTCGCTGGCGATCAGCCAGCGACTGCTGGGCACCCGGGAGATCATCCTGATCCACCACACCGACTGCGGGATGCTCACCTTCGCCGACGACGAGTTCAAGCGCGCCATCCAGGACGAGACCGGGGTCAAGCCGCCGTGGGCGGCCGAGGCCTTCCCGGACGTCGCCGACGACGTCCGGCAGTCGCTGCGGCGGATCGAGAACAGCCCGTTCGTCACCAAGCACGTGTCACTGCGCGGCTTCGTCTTCGACGTCGCCACCGGAAAGCTCGACGAAGTCACGCTCTAGCCGCCACTGCCGAGCAGACGCGGAATCGCACGATTCGACCCGAATCCCTGCGATTCTGCGACTGCTCGTGCCCGCCAACCCATTGACAGATTGACAACGGCGCCGCCGCCTGATTTTATAGATGGCAATAAAAGTAAACTTGGTCAAATCTACCAGAAATGATGGACGGGAAACCCATGCCCACCGCCGTGAAGGCCGGGCCCGCCGCCGCGGGCCAGTACGAATTGAGCCATCTGCGCTCTCTGGAGGCCGAGGCCATCCACATCATCCGGGAGGTGGCCGCCGAATTCGAGCGGCCTGTGCTCCTGTTCTCCGGCGGCAAGGACTCCATCGTGATGCTGCACCTGGCGCTCAAGGCCTTCCGGCCGGGCCGGCTGCCGTTTCCGGTGATGCACGTCGACACCGGCCACAACTTCGATGAGGTGATCGCCACCCGCGACGAGCTGGTCGCCGAGTCAGGCGTCCGGCTGGTGGTGGCCTCGGTGCAGGAGGACATCGACGCCGGGCGGGTGGTGGAGCCCATCCCGTCGCGCAACCCGATCCAGACGGTCACCCTGCTGCGCGCGATCCGGGAGAACAAGTTCGACGCCGCGTTCGGCGGCGCCCGTCGCGACGAGGAGAAGGCCCGCGCCAAGGAGCGGGTGTTCAGCTTCCGCGACGAGTTCGGGCAGTGGGACCCCAAGGCGCAACGGCCCGAGCTGTGGAACATCTACAACGGCCGGCACCACAAGGGCGAACACATCCGGGTCTTCCCCTTGTCCAACTGGACCGAGTTCGACATCTGGTCCTACATCGGGGCGGAGAAGATCAAGTTGCCTTCCATCTATTTCGCGCACCGCCGCAACGTATTTCGTCGCGACGGCATGCTGCTGGCGGTGGACCGGCACATGCACCCGCGCGCCGACGAGCCCGTCTTCGAGGCCACCGTGCGGTTCCGCACCGTCGGCGACGTCACCTGCACCGGTTGCGTGGAGTCGCACGCCGCGACGGTGTCCGAAGTCATCGCCGAGACCGCGGTGTCCCGGCTCACCGAGCGGGGCGCGACCCGCGCCGACGACCGCATCTCGGAAGCCGGCATGGAAGACCGCAAGCGACAGGGCTACTTCTGATGACGACGCTGCTTCGGTTGGCGACGGCCGGTTCGGTCGATGACGGCAAGTCCACCCTGATCGGGCGCCTGCTCTATGACTCCAAAGCCGTGATGGAAGACCAGTGGGCGGCCGTCGAGCAGACATCCAAGGATCGCGGCCACGACTACACCGACCTCGCGCTGGTGACCGACGGCCTTCGGGCCGAACGCGAACAGGGCATCACCATCGACGTCGCCTACCGCTACTTCGCCACTCCCAAGCGGAAATTCATCATCGCCGACACCCCCGGCCACATCCAGTACACCCGCAACATGGTGACCGGGGCGTCGACGGCCCAGTTGGTGATCGTGTTGGTCGATGCCCGACACGGCCTGCTCGAGCAGTCCCGCCGGCACGCGTTCCTGGCGTCGCTGCTGGGCATCCGGCACGTGGTGCTGGCGGTCAACAAGATGGACCTGATCGGTTGGGACAGGGAGAAGTTCGAGGCGATCCGCGACGAGTTCCACGCGTTCGCCGCGCGGCTCGACGTGCACGACGTCGCCACCATCCCGCTCTCAGCGCTGCATGGCGACAACGTGGTGACCAAGTCCGACAAGACTCCGTGGTACGAGGGACCGTCGCTGTTGTCGCATCTGGAAGAGGTCTACATCGCCGGCGACCGCAACATGGTCGACGTGCGGTTCCCGGTCCAGTACGTCATCCGGCCGCACACCCTCGATCATCAGGACCACCGCAGCTACGCCGGCACCGTGGCCAGCGGGGTGATGCGCCCCGGCGACGAGGTGGTCGTGTTGCCGGTCGGCAAGACGACCCGGATTACCGCGATCGACGGGCCGAACGGCCCTGTGGAAGAAGCGTTTCCGCCGATGGCCGTCTCGGTGAGCCTGGCCGACGAGATCGACATCTCGCGCGGCGACATGATCGCCCGCACCAACAACCAGCCCAGGATCGCCCAGGACTTCGACGCGACCGTGTGCTGGATGGCCGACAACGCCGCGCTGGAGCCGGGCCGCGAGTACCTCATCAAGCACACCACCCGGACGACCCGCGCCCGGGTGACCGCCTTGGGTTACCAGCTCGACGTCAACACCCTGCATCGCGACAAGTCCGCAACGGCGTTGCAGCTCAACGAACTTGGCCGCATCTCGTTGCGCACCCAGGTACCCTTGCTGCTCGATGAGTACACCCGCAACGCCAGCACGGGCTCCTTCATCCTCATCGACCCCAACACCAACGGCACGGTGGCCGCGGGCATGGTGTTGCGCGACGCCTCGGCGCAGGCGGCCAGCCCGAACACCGTGCGGCACAAGTCGTCCGCGATCGCCGAGGCCCGGACGCGGGGCAACACGGTTTGGTTCACCGGCCTGTCCGGTTCCGGAAAGTCGTCGGTGGCCATGCTGGTCGAGCAGATCCTGCTCGAAAGCGGCACGCCGGCCTACGTTCTCGACGGCGACAACCTGCGTCACGGCCTGAACGCCGACTTGGGCTTCAGCATGGACGACCGCGCGGAGAATCTGCGCCGGCTCGCTCATGTGGCGGCCCTGCTCGCCGATTCCGGCCAGATGGTGCTTGTGCCGGCGATCAGCCCGCTGGCCGAGCAACGAGAACTGGCCCGCCAGGTGCACGGCGAGGCCGGCCTTGACTTCGTCGAGGTCTTCTGCGACACCCCCATCGACGAGTGTGAGCGGCGTGATCCCAAGGGCCTATACGCCAAAGCGCGCGCGGGGGAAATCACCCAGTTCACCGGGATCGACAGCCCGTATCAGCCGCCGGCGAATCCCGAGCTGCGGCTCACCCCCGACCGCACCGTCGAGGAGCAGGCGCAACTGGTCGTCGACCTCCTGCGATCGCCGCTGAGTTCGATGGCGGCGACCCGCTTCGCCCGGCTGCGCCGCGCTCGCGATCGCCGCTGAGTTAGAGGGCGGCGACCAGCTTGGGCGGGATTTCCCGCCCGGGGTGGCACAATCCAGAGTTGTGCGCATGTCAGCCAAGGCGGAATACGCGGTGCGGGCCATGGTGCAGCTCGCGACGGTCGAGGGTGGCACGCTGGTCAAGACCGACGACTTGGCTCAGGCGCAAGGCATCCCGCCGCAGTTCCTCGTCGACATCCTGACCAACCTGCGCACCGACCGCCTGGTGCGCAGCCATCGCGGGCGCGAAGGCGGGTACGAACTCGCCCGCCCCGGCAGCGAGATCAGCATCGCCGACGTCCTGCGCTGCATCGACGGTCCGCTGGCCAGCGTCCGCGACATCGGGCTCGGCGACCTGCCCTACTCCGGCCCCACGGCACCGCTGGCCGACGTGTGGCGGGCCTTGCGGGCAAGCATGCGGTCGGTGTTGGAGGAGACCACCCTGGCCGACGTCGCCAGCGGCCGGCTGCCCGAGCATGTCGCGCGGATGGCCGACGCGTACCGGGGCCAGGAGCGGCTCCGGCACGGGTCCGTCCGCAGCGGGGATTAGCCGGCCGAGCCGTAGGCGCGGGTGAGGATCTCCATCGCGTGCCCCGACGGGTCCAGGAAATACACCCCGCGCCCGCCGTGGTTTCGGTTGATCTCGCCGGGCCGTTGCTGGCGGGGGTCGGCCCAATGCTGCAGGCCGCGCGAGCGGATCTTCCCGTAAATCGCGTCGAAGTCCTCGTCGGACACCAGGAACGCGTAGTGCTGGCGGCGGATCTCCTCCCCGGCGGGCACGTCGGCGTAGTCGAGCGTGGCGCCGTGTTCCAGTCCGACCGCCATGAAATGGCCGAACGGCTGCGGGTCCGGGAGTCCGAACAGCTCGGCCAGGAAACTCGCCGACGCATGCTTGTCACGCGACGCTACGATCGTGTGGTTGAAGCGGATTGCCATGGTTCCTCCCTACACCTCGACGCGCGCGCAGGCGGGCCGGCGGCGGCCATGAAGCACACCCCACCGGGGAACCTCGCGCACTCCCGGGCGATGCGGCGGTCTGGTTCTTACGGCGCGAGCCTGACGAAGCCCGGCCCCATGGGCGGCTCCGCCTGACCGCCACCGCCCGCGCCACCTGCACCGCCACCGCCGCCTGGCCGCCGGCGTTGCCACCGCCACCGCCCACGGCGTTCCCCGGCTGAGGTCCAGCCGCAGGCGGCTGCGGCTCTTGGGGCGCAGGGGGCGGCTGCTTCGGCGGAGGGGGCGGCTGTTTTGGCGGCGGCGGCGGCTGCTGCGGTCGCGGCTGCGCCGCGA
The DNA here is from genome assembly GCF_001053185.1 of Mycobacterium bohemicum DSM 44277. GTDB lineage: Bacteria > Actinomycetota > Actinomycetes > Mycobacteriales > Mycobacteriaceae > Mycobacterium > Mycobacterium bohemicum. The sequence goes on from NZ_CSTD01000001.1 coordinate 1,818,049, forward strand.
TCGCCCGGTGTGGCGTCCGGATCTGGTCCGCGGGCGGCGACGGTAGGGGGGTCGGCGGATCCGGCATGGTCAGATCTCCGGAAGGAACCGTACCGATCGACGCGGCGAGCACCCACCCGCGTGCCGCCGCGAAGCTCGTCGGCTCCCCGAGACCGGTTCCCCAGTCCACCGCCGTGCGCGTGTATGCAGCCGGACCGCTGGATCCCAGAGCGGGATTAGCCGCGATGGAGGCGATCTTGCCCCTGTTGTTTGGGCAATAGGCATCCACCGCCGCCGTGACGAACAGGGTCATGGTGCGAGCGAGGCGGTCGATGGGGTATCCGCGCTCGCCCGGGTCCACGTTGTAGGCATCGTTCACCTTCTCGCGCACCACCTCGGCCACCGGAACGCCGGAATCGAGTCTGCGGCAGTCTCGGTGGGCTGACGCGATGAGGCTCGGCACATTCTCGAGCGCGGGGATGTTTTCCGCGTCAAGCAACGCCAGGAATTGATCGTCTTGATTCGTGTCGGCGGTCGCCGCGCCGCCGTAAACAGTTGCGGCGCCCGTCAACACCAAGATGGTGCCGATCAGGGCGCCGGAATGGTTGATCATGCCAGTGAACATGGAGAGGGGTTTCCGTTCTGTTGGGCCGTCACCAGAAGGCTTAGGGTCGTGATCCGCTCGCACGCATAGGTGCCCATTCAGGTGCCGCCGGGCTCGCGTAGCTGAAAAGCAGATGCCTTCGACTGTCCGGCAGCCGGGACGTGCTGTCGGTGCTGGTGGCGCGCGTTCTAGGTGGACGCACCCTCTAGCCGAGCAGGAATCCATTGCTGGCCGAACGAACCTGGATTCGCGTCGCTTACGTGCAGATCGCAAGCGGCGACGGGGAAACGAATGGCATAGCCGCAATCAGGCGCCATGATCCTTTTCTACACCTGCGCGCGAGGCGGGCATAGGTGCGGCGACACCCGTCAAGGGCCGCCGTCAGTTCCGATAGAGCTTCGTCGCGCCGGTCGAGCGGGTTTTTGAGCAATGACCCATGACGTCAGAGACGCTCGGCTACTTCGGCGCGGTGAGCTCCAGCGCGATGTTGTCCGGATCGCGGAATTCCAGGATGTAGGACGGCCCGATGTCCTTGATCGGCTCGTGGGCGATGGCCAACTCATCGAGATGTGCTGCGGCGCTGTCGAGTTCGTCCTTGCTGCCGATCCGGAACGCCAGGTGATCGAGGCCCACCCGGTCCTCGTCGAAGCGGTCGGTCGCCACCGGCCGCAGCCCCAGCAGCGTGCCGCCGAGGTCGTAGATGACGCCGCCGAACAGAAAGCCCAGCTGGTCTCGCGTCGCTTCGTTGGCATTCTCGGGAATTTCCAACAAGACAGGCCAGCCGAACACGCTCTCGTAGAACTGGCGCGACCGCTCGATGTCGGTGACGGTCAGTCGGACGTGCGCGATGGACGTACTGGTAACGCTCATCTGGCCATGCTGCCACCCGAAAACGGGTCAGGCCATTGCCGGCCGTGCCAGAATCGCCGTCGTGCGCATAGCGATGACCATGCCGGTGATGGAGCCGGACCTGGACGCGGCCGTCCTGCGGGACTGGGCGCGGGCCATCGACGAGGGCCCGTTTTCGTCGCTGTGTTGGGGCGAGCGCATCGCGTTCGACAACCCGGACAGCCTGACGCTGCTGGGGGCGCTGTCTGCCTGGACCAGCCGGGTGCGGCTGCTCACGACGGTGATCGTCCCGCAGTTGCACCACCCGGTGATGCTGGCCAAGGCCCTGGCGACGGGCGATGTGCTGTGCGACGGGCGGCTGTCGGTCGGCATCGGCGTGGGCGGCCGGCAGGAGGACTACCAGGCCGTCGGCGCCGACCCGGCCACCCAGACCATCCGGGGCATGGCCGAGCGGGTGGCCGTGATGAAACGGGTGTGGGCCGGTGAAAAGCTGACCGACTCGGTGCTGCCGGTCGGCCCGTCGCCCGTGCAGCCGGGCGGCCCGCCGCTGCTGGTCGGCAGCATCGGCCCCAAGACCATCCGCCGCGCCGCCGCGTGGGCCGACGGACTGGCCGGCATCACCCTGGACCTCGACGTCGCGCAGCAGAACGAGTTGTTCGACGTGGCGCGGGACGCGTGGGCGCAGGCCGGCAAGCCCAAACCCCATCTGGCGACGTCGTTTTGGTTCGCGTTCGGACCCCCCGAGCGGGCCCGTTCGCAGGTCCACCGGCACCTGCGCCACTACATGAACTGGATCCCGGCCGAATACGTCGACGCGATGGCCCCGACGACCGGGTGGGCCGGCAGCGAGGACGAGCTGCTGGGTGTGCTGCGCAAGTTCGAGGAAATCGGCACCGACGAGCTCCAGCTCATCCCGACCAGCTCGGATATCGACCAGGTGCGGCGCGCGGCGGACGTGGCGGGGCGGCTGTAGGTCGTCACGCCCGGCGCGCTTGGCAGCTCAGGACGCGCGCTCGTTCGCCGCGGCGGCGGGGGCGGGCGGCCGGCCCTTGCGCAGGGTGGCCAGCAGCTCGCGGTAGGGGCCGACGAGGTAGACGGTGTCGCCGCCGCGCAGCCAGGCGTCGCGACGCGGATGCAGGTTGACCGGCGCGTCCTCGCGGGTGATCGCGATGACCCGGGTCTGGGTCGACAGCTCGAACATCCGCAGCCCGTCGAGTTCGCTGTTGGCCGCCACCAGCATGGCGCCGACCATGAACGAGCGCTGCCCGACCGAGAACGTGCCCAGCACCTGCAGTCCCATCGCGGCGCCGATGAACCATGGCACGGCCAGGTCGACCGTCGAGCGGACGTGGTCGAAGCCGAACCGCTGCGCGATCGAGGACCCCAGCGCGCGGTCGTAGATGCGCAACACGATCGGGACGTGCGGGCGGACGACGTCCGGCAGCACCCGCGGGCCCAGCATCTCGCGCAGCACGATGCCGGTCTCGATGTTGACCATGTCGTCCTGGGTGAGCACCGCCACCGCGCGGGCGCGGTCGACGCGGGCCGACTCCAGCGTCCGCCGCAGCGTCGCGTCACCGAAGATCACCGGCACGTCGAGTTCGGCCGCCGTCGAGAGGAATCGGTTGTTCTCGTCGCGCTCGATGACCGCGACGTCGTAACCGGCGGCGGTCAGGTCACTGACCACGCGGACCCCGAACGAACCGAGGCCGACGACGACGATGTGGTTGCGCAGGTGCCGCGCGCGCCGCAGGCCCTCGGTCTGCACGAAGCGGCGCGACAGCAGCAGGTCGGCCAAGAAGGCGACCAGGATCGCGGTGATCGCCACGCCGGCGAACATCAGCATGACGCTGAACAGGCGCAGCCACGTGGGCTGGCTGGCGAAGCTGAAGTCCCCGTAGCCGACGGTGGTGACCGTCTCGGAGGTGAAGTACAGGGCGTCGACCCAGCCGATCGGCCGGCCCCGATAGGAGAGCCGGATGACGGCCGTCGACACCGCGATCACGGCCACCGCGACGCCCAGCGACGGGAACAGCATCGGGTTCACTTCGTCGCGCAGGGCCCGTGCGGCGTCGAAGACCCGCCGCCGCACGGACCGGTGGGCCCGGGTCGCCGTGCGGCGGGGCACCTTGATGCCGCGGGCGGACAGTTCGTCCTTGGTGCCGATCATCGAGGTGCAGTCGCCGGCGTACACGTGCAGGTCGCGGCCCGGGCAGGTCACCACCTCGCCGGGGGTGGGCGAGTTCTCCCCGCGGATCACCGCCACGGGCGCCAGGTCGCCGTAGATCTCGCGCAGGGTGGCGTCCTTGGGGGCCTCGTCGGCCGAGACGAGGAATTCGATGCCGGCCGCCTCGAACGGGTGCGTCGTTCGGGCCAGCAACGCTTCGACGACCGAGGGCGCCGCCAGGTCGGCGACGTCCAGGATCGCCCCGGGGCCGTTGTCGTCGGCCACCGCCTCGCGCAGCACGTCGTTGGCCAGCCGGGCCACCACGAGCACCTTCGGATTCAATCTCCTTGCCAGCAAGGCGATTTCGAGGTTCAACGCGTCGTCTGACCCGACGGAGACCACCGCGAGCGCACGGTCGACGCCGGCGCCGGCGACCTCGGCGGCGGTGGCGATCTGGACAATCCGTGCACCGGAGTTGTTCAGCTCGTCGACGATCGTGGTCGCCAGCGAGTCGTCACCGCAGACGATGATGTGACCGTTCACCGTTACCCGTGCTTCCGCTCGTAGGGCATCCGCGCCCGCCTCCCGTGAGATTCGTTGTCGCCGGGATCGGCCCGGCGTTACGACTATCCGACACTGCGCCGATCGCCGCGACAAGGGCCGGTGGTCCTTCCCCCCATGCCGTTCCACCTCGCCGCGCCCGATGCGCGCTCGACATACTGGCCGGGTGCCTTTCATCGAACGCGTGGCGTCGCGCGAGATCTATCGCAACCAGTGGCTCTCGCTGCGCGAGGACGACGTCCGCCGGCCCGACGGCAGCCTGGGTATCTACAGCGTGGTGGACAAGCCGACCTACGCGCTCGTGATGCCCTACGACGGGCAGCGCTTCCAGTTGGTCGAGCAGTACCGGTATCCGCTCGGCGCACGCCGGTGGGAGTTTCCGCAGGGGACGGCGCCGGGCCTGGCCGACGTCGAGCCGTCCGCGCTGGCCGAGCGCGAGCTGCGCGAGGAAACCGGGCTCCGCGCAACCTCGTTCGAGGCGCTGGGCGTGTTGGACGTCGCCGCGGGGATGACCAGCCAACGCGGGTGGGCGTTTCTGGCCACCGGGATCATCGAGGGCGAGACCGACCGCGAGCACGAGGAACAGGACATGCGCAGCGAATGGTTTTCGCGCGCCGACGTCGAGCAGATGATCCGGTCGGGAGTGCTGGCCGACGCGCAGTCGGTCGCCGCCTACGGGCTGTTCCTGCTGCACGGGCACTGACGCAGGCGGCCTTGCGGAGTTCTCAATAAAACTCTTAGTGCAATCGCAACCGAGATCGGTGCCGCGGCGCGGGAAGGAATTACGCGACTGGACGCACGTTCTGCCGAGGCGGAGGATCGCTGCGTATGAGCTGACCCGTCTCGGAGACGGTGGCCGCCGCGCGAAAGGCCGATTCGCCCATACAGAGGAGCACGTGACCCCTACGAACCCAGGTGTCGTGAAGTCGTCGACCATTTGCGCCGTCCTGCTGTCCGCTGCCGCGCTGTTCTCCGCAGTGCCGGCGTCGGCGGATGCAACCGACGATGCCTTCATCGGGGCGCTGCAGAATTACGGGATCGGCGTCAATAACCGCGACTCCGCGATTGCCACCGGCCATGACGTGTGCGCCGCGCTCGACAGCGGCCAGGACTCGTCCTTCCTGGTGATGGACGTGATCCGCGATACGCATCTCCCGGCCAAGAAAGCCGGCTTCTACGTCGGCGTTTCGGTGGCCGCCTACTGCCCGCAGTACAAGGGCACTCTCGATCCCTCGCTGAACTGGCTGCTGCCCGGGTTTCTGCCTCAGTTGTGAGTGGGGACCGCCTGAACAGGCACCTCCTGTGTTTGGCTGGAGGACATCTCGGGCAGCATAGGCAGCGTGACCGATCAACACGAGACGCGGCAGGACAAGATCACCGTGCCGCGACGCATGCCCGAAGGGCACGTCCACGCGCTCGCGATGCAAAAGGCGCAACGCAAGGTCAGACGGGGCAACCGGGTGGCCGACCTACAGCTCGGCGAAAGCAAACCGGTCGGCGGCGGCGACGGCACCGACGTGGAGTGGTCTTTCCGCTACCAAGTGGTTCCGCCGCCCGGGGGTTAAGGCGCGCTGCGGTGCCGGACGAGTCAGGATCGCGAGGTAACCCAACGAGAAATCGCGAGCCGCATCAACGCCGGACCGTGCGAGGAGCAGTAACTCGAGGCGGAAGAAACGCAGCGAATGCACGCTCCTGCGGGATCCCGGCTGAAACGTACTCTGAGCTGCGGCGAAACTGGTGCCCCCGGCAGGATTCGAACCTGCGGCCTTCTGCTCCGGAGGCAGACGCTCTATCCCCTGAGCTACGGGGGCGCAACCGACGTGACGTCGCGCCATGGGGCTTAGAAACAAGCACGCACAGACTAGCGCATCGCGGCGGGCGCCCGGGCACCGCAATAGATTCGAGGCGAGAGCACCCTAGCCCATAGGATGGACGCTCGTGACCCCCGCCGACCTGGCTGAGCTGCTCAAAGACACCGCCGCCGCGGTGCTGGCCGAGCGCGGGCTCGACGCTGCGGCGCTGCCGCCGACGGTCACGGTGGAACGGCCGCGCAACCCCGAGCACGGCGACTACGCCAGCAACCTGGCGCTGCAGCTGGGCAAGAAGGTGGGCGTCAACCCGCGCGAGCTGGCCGGCCTGCTCGCCGACGCGCTGGCGGAGGCGAGCGGCGTCGCCTCGGCAGAAGTGGCCGGGCCCGGCTTCATCAACATGCGCCTGGAGGCCTCGGCGCAGGCGGTGATCGTCGGGACCGTCATCGACGCAGGCGACGAGTTCGGCCAGTCCGACGCTCTCGACGGGCTGAAGGTCAACCTGGAGTTCGTCTCGGCCAACCCGACCGGACCGATCCACATCGGCGGCACCCGCTGGGCCGCGGTCGGCGACGCGCTGGGGCGGCTGCTGTCGACCCAGGGCGCCGACGTGGTGCGCGAATACTATTTCAACGACCACGGCGCCCAGATCGACCGGTTCGCCGGCTCGCTGATCGCCGCCGCCAAGGGTGAACCGACCCCCGAGGACGGCTACGCGGGCAGCTACATCAACGACATCGCCGCGCAGATCCTCGAGAAGGCGCCCGACGCGCTGAGCCTGCCCGACACGGAGATGCTCGAGACCTTCCGCCAGATCGGCGTCGACATGATGTTCACCCACATCAAGGAGTCGCTGCACGAATTCGGCACCGACTTCGACATCTACACCCACGAAGACTCGATGCACACCAGCGGCCGAGTCGAGCAGGCCATCGCCAGGCTGCGCGGCACCGGCAACATCTACGAAAAAGACGGCGCAACCTGGTTGCGCACCAGCGCTTTTGGCGACGACAAGGACCGCGTCGTGATCAAGAGCGACGGCAAGCCCGCCTACATCGCCGGCGACATCGCCTACTACCTGGACAAGCGCCAGCGCGGCTTCGACCTGTGCATCTACATGCTCGGCGCCGACCACCACGGATACATCGCCCGGCTCAAGGCCGTCGCCGCGGCGTTCGGCGAAGACCCGGCCACCGTCGAGGTGCTCATCGGGCAGATGGTCAACCTCGTGCGTGACGGCCAGCCGGTCCGCATGAGCAAGCGCGCCGGCACCGTGCTCACTCTCGACGACCTCGTCGAGGCGATCGGCGTCGACGCGGCGCGCTACAGTCTCATCCGCTCGTCGGTGGACACCCCGATCGACATCGACCTGGCGCTGTGGTCCTCGGCGTCCAACGAAAACCCCGTCTATTACGTGCAATACGCGCACGCCCGACTCTCGGCGTTGGCCCGCAACGCCGACGAGCTCGGCCTGGCCCCGGACACCGGCCACCTCGAGCTGCTCACCCATGACAAAGAGGGCACGCTGCTGCGCACCATCGGCGAATTCCCCCGCGTGCTCAAAACCGCTGCGGCGCTGCGCGAACCGCACCGGGTCTGCCGTTACCTGGAGGACCTCGCCGGCGACTACCACCGCTTCTACGACTCCTGCCGGGTGCTGCCCCAGGGCGACGAGCAACCCACCGACCTGCACGCCGCGCGGCTGGCGCTGTGCCAGGCCACCCGGCAGGTGATCGCCAACGGGCTGACCATCCTCGGCGTCGACGCCCCGGAGCGAATGTGAACGTCCACCCGGCCGGGCCGCGGCACGCCGACGAGACCCGGCACAGCGAAAGCCCCCCGCGCCCGCAATCCGCCGAGGACCTGCTGCGGCTGGCGCCCAACGTGTGGCCGCGCAACATAACTCGCGACGACGCCGGGGTGGCCGCCCTCGCGGGCATCCCGCTGACCGACCTCGCCCACGAGTACGGGACCCCGCTGTTCGTCATCGACGAAGACGACTTCCGGTCCCGCTGCCGCGACATGGCGTCGGCCTTCGGCGGCGGACGCAACGTGTACTACGCCGCCAAGGCCTTCCTGTGCAGCGAAATCGCGCGCTGGGTCGACGAGGAGGGCCTGTCCCTCGACGTATCCACCGGCGGGGAACTGGCCGTCGCGCTGCACGCCGGCTTCCCGCCCGAGCGCATCGCCTTCCACGGCAACAACAAATCGGTCGCCGAACTGACCGACGCGGTCAAAGCCGGTGTGGGCCATGTCGTTCTGGACTCGATGACCGAGATCGAGCGCCTGGAAGCCATCGCGGCCGACGCCGGGGTCGTCCAGGACGTGTTCGTCCGCCTCACCGTGGGGGTCGAGGCCCACACCCACGAGTTCATCTCGACCGCGCACGAGGACCAGAAGTTCGGACTGTCCATCGCCAGCGGCGCGGCCATGGCGGCCGTTCGCCGGGTCTTCGCCACCGACCACCTGCGGCTGGTCGGGCTGCACAGCCACATCGGTTCGCAGATCTTCGACGTCGACGGCTTCGAACTCGCCGCACACCGCGTCATCGGCATGCTGCGAGAGGTCGTCGAGGAATTCGGCGTCGACAAGACCGCGCAGATCTCGACCGTCGACCTCGGCGGCGGCCTGGGCATCTCCTACCTGGCCACCGACGACCCACCGCCGGTGAGCGAGCTCGCGGCCAAGCTGAGCGCGATCGTCGGCAAGGAATCCGCCGCCGTCGGGTTGTCCAGCCCCACACTCGTGGTCGAGCCCGGCCGCGCCATCGCCGGCCCGGGGACCATCACGCTCTACGAGGTCGGCACCGTCAAAGACGTTGACATCAGCGCCACGGCGCACCGCCGGTACGTCAGCGTCGACGGCGGCATGAGCGACAACATCCGCACCGCCCTGTATGACGCGCAGTACGACGCCCGACTGGTTTCCAGAACCAGCGACGCCCCCGCGACGCTGACCCGGATCGTCGGAAAGCATTGCGAGACGGGCGACATCGTCGTCCGCGACACCTGGGTCCCCGACGATCTGCGGCCCGGCGACCTCCTCGGAATCGCCGCCACCGGCGCCTACTGCTACTCGTTGTCGAGCCGCTACAACATGGTGGGGCGGCCCGCCGTCGTCGCGGTGCGCGCGGGCCACGCCCGCCTCATCCTGCGCCGTGAAACGGTCGACGATCTGCTGAGTCTGGAAGTGAGGTGAACCGTGCCCGGTGACGAAAAGCCCGTCGGCGTAGCGGTACTCGGGTTGGGCAACGTCGGCAGCGAAGTCGTCCGCATCATCGAGGACAGTGCCGGAGACCTCGCGGCCCGCATCGGCGCGCCGCTGGTGCTGCGCGGCGTCGGCGTCCGCCGGGTGGCCGCCGACCGCGGGGTGCCCATCGAATTGCTCACCGACAACGTCGAGGAACTCGTGTCCCGCGAGGACGTCGACATCGTGGTCGAAGTGATGGGGCCGGTGGAACCGGCGCGCAAGGCCATCCTGTGCGCGCTCGAGCACGGCAAGTCCGTCGTCACCGCGAACAAGGCGCTGCTGTCGACGTCCACCGGCGAATTGGCGCAGGCGGCCGAAAACGCGCACGTGGACCTGTATTTCGAGGCGGCCGTCGCCGGTGCCATCCCGGTCATCCGCCCCCTCACCCAGTCGCTCGCCGGTGATACGGTGCTGCGGGTGGCCGGCATCGTCAACGGCACCACCAACTACATCCTGTCCGCGATGGACAGCACCGGCGCCGACTACGATAGCGCCCTGGCCGACGCCAGCGCCCTCGGATACGCCGAGGCCGACCCGACCGCCGATGTCGAGGGCTACGACGCCGCCGCCAAGGCCGCGATCCTGGCGTCCATCGCCTTCCACACCCGGGTGCACGCCGACGACGTCTACCGCGAGGGCATCACCAAGATCACCCCGGCCGACTTCGCGACCGCGCGGGCGCTCGGCTGCACCATCAAGCTGCTCTCGATCTGCGAGCGGATCACCGGCGACGATGGGCAGCAACGGGTTTCGGCCCGCGTCTATCCGGCGCTGGTGCCCCTGTCGCACCCGTTGGCCACCGTCAACGGCGCCTTCAACGCCGTCGTCGTCGAGGCCGCCGCCGCGGGGCGGCTGATGTTCTACGGCCAGGGGGCCGGCGGGACGCCCACCGCGTCGGCGGTGACGGGCGACCTGGTGATGGCCGCCCGCAACCGGGTGCTGGGCAGCCGCGGGCCCAGGGAGTCCCGCTATGCCCAACTGCCGGTCGCCCCGATGGGGCTGATCTCCACCCGGTACTACGTCAGTATGAACGTCGCTGACACGCCCGGTGTGTTGTCCACGGTGGCAGCGGAATTCGCCAAACGCGACGTCAGCATCGCCGAGGTCCGCCAGGAGGGGGTGGCCGACGAGGGCGGGCACCGCGTGGGGGCGCGCATCGTCGTGGTGACCCACACCGCCACCGATGCGGCACTATCCGAAACCGTCGACGCGCTCGCCGATTTGGACGTCGTGCGCAACGTCGCCAGCGTGCTGCGACTGGAAGGAACCAGCCTGTGAGCGTTTCACGGACGGCCACCCACCAACCGTGGCCGGGGGTGATCGCGGCCTACCGCGACCGGTTGCCGGTCGCCGCGGACTGGACGCCGGTCACCCTGCTCGAGGGCGGCACCCCGCTGATCCCGGCGCCCCGGCTGTCGGAGCGGACCGGCTGCACGGTCCACCTCAAGGTCGAGGGCCTCAACCCCACCGGCTCGTTCAAGGACCGGGGGATGACGATGGCGGTCACCGACGCGGTGGCGCGCGGCCAGCAGGCCGTGCTGTGCGCGTCGACCGGAAACACCTCGGCGTCGGCCGCGGCGTACGCCGCGCGCGCCGGCATCACCTGCGCGGTGCTGATACCACAGGGCAAGATCGCGATGGGCAAGCTGGCCCAGGCGGTGATGCACGGCGCCAAGATCATTCAGATCGACGGCAACTTCGACGACTGCCTGGAACTTGCCCGCAAGATGACCGCAGACTTCCCGACCATCTCGCTGGTCAACTCGGTCAACCCGGTGCGCATCGAGGGCCAGAAGACCGCGGCGTTCGAGATCGTCGACGCGCTGGGGGCGGCCCCGGACGTGCACTCGTTGCCCGTCGGCAACGCCGGCAACATCACGGCGTACTGGAAGGGCTATCGCGAGTATCACCAGGAGGGCTTGATCACCGCGCTGCCCCGCATGCTGGGCACCCAGGCCGCAGGCGCGGCGCCCCTGGTGCTCGGGAAGCCGGTCAGCCACCCGGAGACCATCGCCACCGCGATCCGCATCGGCGCGCCCGCGTCGTGGACGGCGGCGGTCGAGGCGCAACAGCAATCCAACGGACGCTTCCTGGCCGCCACCGACGACGAGATCCTGGCCGCCTACCATCTCGTCGCCCGGTCCGAGGGTGTCTTCGTGGAGCCCGCCTCCGCGGCCAGCATCGCGGGCCTGCTCAAGGCCGTCGATGATGGCTGGGTGACCCGCGGCTCGACGGTCGTGTGCACCGTCACCGGCAACGGCCTCAAGGATCCCGACACGGCGCTCAAGGACATGCCCAGCGTGTCGCCGGTGCCGGTGGACCCTGGGCTCGTGGTAGAGAAGCTGGGGCTCGTCTAGATGGATGGCTGTCCGTGACCCCGATGCTGCCCGCCGGCCTGGCCGCCACCGCCGTGGTGTCGGCATCGAGCGCGAACCTGGGTCCGGGCTTCGACAGCCTCGGCCTGGCGTTGAGCCTGTGTGACGAGATCGTGGTCGAGACAACGGAATCCGGTCTCGAGGTGATCGTCGAGGGGGAGGGCGCCGACCAGGTGCCGCTGACCCGCGACCACCTGGTGGTGCGCGGCGTCGAACGCGGGCTGCACGCGGCGGGGGTCGGCGCCGCGGGGCTGGTGGTGCGCTGCCGCAACGCGATCCCGCATTCGCGTGGTCTGGGTTCCTCCGCGGCCGCCGTGGTGGGTGGCCTGGCCGCCGCCAACGGTCTTGTTGCACAGACGGATTCGCCACCGCTGACCGAGACCCAGCTGATCCAGCTGTCCTCGGAGTTCGAGGGCCATCCGGACAACGCGGCGGCCGCGGTGCTCGGCGGGGCGGTGGTGTCGTGGGTGGACTGCACGGGGGAGCGGCCGGTCTACTCGGCGGTACCCCTGCGGTTGCACCCCGACATCCGGTTGTTCTGCGCCGTTCCGGAGGATCGCTCGCTGACCGCCGAGACCCGGGTACTGCTGCCCGGCCGGGTCAGCCACGAGGACGCGAGGTTCAACGTCAGCCGGGCCGCGTTGCTGGTGGTGGCGCTGACCGAACGTCCGGACCTGTTGATGGCGGCCACCGAGGACATGCTCCATCAACGGCAGCGGGGCCCGGCGATGCCCGCCTCGGCGGAATATTTGCGGCTGATGCGGCGTCATAGTGTGGCAGCGACGCTTTCTGGGGCTGGTCCCTCCCTGATCGCACTGACCACCGAGCCGGAGTTACCCGCGGAAGTGGTCCAGTACGGTGCCGCTAAAGGATTTACCATCATTGCGATGACCGCCGGCGAAGGAGTTCGCTGGAGCCCGGGAGTCAAGGTGCTCGGTTGATCCACAGCGCGCCGGGAGGGTTTGCTTGCTTCCGGCCAGGATGCAGGCTATCCTCGGAGCCGTCCAGCAATCGCAGCATCTGCATACTGCATTGCGGCTAGGACAACCACCAATTCTTCTCGTGGACGAGGTTCGCCATACTCTCCCGCCGGTCCAGGCGATAACCCGTTGCAGAGTCGATGATTGGGCGCACTCGGCGATTCCGCTGAATGCAACGACCTCCCGTATGAGCTGATCAGCGGGGGAAGAAAGGAAATCCGTGACTGATACGGACCTGTTCACGGCTGGCGAGAGCACCGACAGCGACCCGCTGTCCGGCCCCGTGACCACAGACACCTCCGAAACCACGCCGGAGGCCAAAACGGATGCCCCGGTTGGCTCGCTGTCGGCGATGGTGTTGCCCGAACTGCGCGCGCTGGCGAATCGATCCGGCGTCAAGGGGACCTCGGGCATGCGCAAGAACGAGTTGATCGCCGCGATCCAAGAGGTCAGGGACGGCAAGGCCAATACCACCACCGCCGGCCCGTCGCAGGGCGAAGCCCCGGTCAAGGCCGACGCCGAGACACCGGCGGAGACGCAGCCGCAGACGGCTCCGGCGCAGGAAGGGCGCAACGGCTCGCCCGCCCGGGAACGGCGCGGCGCCTCCCGCGAAGCCGGATCGGCCCGCCAGACCGATCGTGACGGCTCGGCCCCCCGCGACGGCGAAGGCAACGACCGCCGCGGCCGCCAAGACAACAAGCAAGACACCAAGACCGACGAGCGCGAACAAGACTCGGGCGGCGACCAGCAGAACTCCGGCGGACAGCAGTCCCGGGGCGGCTCGAACCAGAACCAAAACCAGCAGGACGACGACGGCGAGGGCCGTCAGGGCCGGCGGGGACGCCGGTTCCGCGACCGCCGTCGCCGCGGGGAGCGCTCGGCCGACGGCGCCGACGCCGAACTGCGTGAGGACGACGTCGTCCAGCCGGTCGCCGGAATCCTTGACGTCCTCGACAATTACGCCTTCGTTCGCACCTCCGGCTACCTCGCGGGGCCGCACGACGTCTACGTGTCGATGAACATGGTGCGCAAGAACGGCTTGCGCCGCGGCGACGCGGTGACCGGTGCCGTTCGGGTGCCCCGCGACGGGGAGCAGCCCAACCAGCGGCAGAAGTTCAACCCGCTGGTGCGCCTGGACAGCGTCAACGGCGGCCCGGTCGAAGACGCCAAGAAGCGTCCGGAATTCAGCAAGCTGACGCCGTTGTACCCGAACCAGCGGCTGCGCCTGGAGACCACCCCCGACCGGCTGACCACCCGGGTCATCGACCTGATCATGCCGATCGGCAAGGGCCAGCGCGCGCTGATCGTCTCCCCGCCCAAGGCGGGCAAGACGACCATCCTGCAGGACATCGCCAACGCGATCACCAAGAACAACCCGGAATGCCACCTGATGGTCGTGCTCGTCGACGAGCGGCCCGAGGAGGTCACCGACATGACGCGTTCGGTCAAGGGTGAGGTCATCGCCTCGACCTTCGACCGGCCGCCGTCGGACCACACCTCGGTCGCCGAGCTGGCGATCGAGCGGGCCAAGCGCCTCGTCGAGCAGGGCAAGGACGTCGTGGTGCTGCTGGACTCGATCACCCGCCTGGGCCGCGCCTACAACAACGCGTCGCCCGCCTCGGGCCGGATCCTGTCCGGTGGTGTGGACTCCACCGCCCTGTACCCGCCCAAGCGCTTCCTGGGCGCCGCGCGCAACATCGAAGAGGGCGGGTCGCTGACCATCATCGCCACCGCCATGGTCGAGACCGGCTCCACCGGTGACACGGTCATCTTCGAAGAGTTCAAGGGCACCGGCAACGCCGAGCTGAAGCTGGACCGCAAGATCTCCGAGCGCCGGGTGTTCCCCGCGGTCGACGTCAACCCGTCCGGTACCCGCAAGGACGAGCTGCTGTTGTCGCCCGACGAGTTCGCGGTCGTGCACAAGCTGCGTCGGGTGCTCTCCGGCCTGGACTCGCACCAGGCCATCGATCTGCTGATGAGCCAGCTGCGCAAGACGAAGACCAACTACGAGTTCCTGGTCCAGGTGTCCAAGACCACACCCGGCTCGATGGACAACGACTAAGGACGATTCACCCCCGCGACACGTGCACCAGGCACACGACACGCCGCGTCGCGCCGCCACAGTGCACGTTTCGGCGGATCGACGGCCTCGATGCCCGCGGGAATGCCGGGGCGTCTCCCGTCGTTTTGGGGGGATAGCGATTGACCTGGCATAATCGACGCTCGACCACGAAGAGGACAGCATGAGAACCGACATTCATCCCGAGTACGCGGAGACCACGGTCGTCTGCGGTTGCGGCAACACCTTCCAGACGCGCAGCACCAAGACGGGCGGTCGCATCGTCGTCGAGGTTTGCTCGCAGTGCCACCCGTTCTACACCGGCAAGCAGAAGATCCTCGACAGCGGCGGCCGGGTGGCCCGCTTCGAGAAGCGCTACGGCAAGCGCAAGGCCGCGGCCGACACGGACAACACCGAAAACGCCGACAAATAGCTGGCTTACCGACGCCCGAACTGTGCAACCGCACGGGCCGGGCGTCGGTTCGCGTTTGCGGCAAGGCGGGCAGGAGGTGAGAGATGACGCAGCCGGTCCAGACGATTGACGTGTTGGTGGCCGAGCACGCCGAACTCGAGCGTGCGCTGGCCGATCCCGCGCTGCACAGCAACCCCGCCGAGGCGCGCAAGGCCGGCCGCCGGTTCGCCCGGTTGGCCCCCATTGTCGCCACCTACCGCAAGCTGGCCGCCGCCCGCGGCGATCTGGAAGCGGCCCGCGAACTCGTCGCCGACGACGCGTCGTTCGTCGACGAGGTGGCGCAGCTGGAATCGCAGGTGGCCGAGTTGGACACCCAGCTCACCGACATGCTGGCGCCCCGCGACCCGCACGACGCCGACGACATCGTCCTCGAGGTGAAATCCGGTGAGGGCGGCGAAGAGTCGGCGTTGTTCGCGGCCGACCTGGCGCGAATGTACATCCGCTACGCCGAGCGGCACGGCTGGACCGTGACGATCCTGGACGAAACGACCTCCGACCTCGGCGGTTACAAGGACGCCACCCTGTCCATCGCCAGCAAGGGCGACACGGCCGACGGTGTGTGGTCGCGCATGAAGTTCGAGGGCGGGGTGCACCGCGTGCAACGCGTCCCCGTCACGGAATCTCAAGGGCGCGTGCACACTTCGGCCGCCGGCGTGCTGGTCTATCCCGAGCCTGAGGAAGTCGCCGAGGTGCAGATCGACGAGTCGGACCTGCGCGTCGACGTCTACCGGTCGTCGGGCAAGGGCGGGCAGGGCGTCAACACCACCGACTCCGCGGTGCGCATCACCCACCTGCCCACCGGGATCGTCGTCACCTGTCAGAACGAGCGGTCGCAGCTGCAGAACAAGGCCCGCGCGATGCAGGTGTTGGCCGCCCGGCTGCAGGCGCTGGCCGAGGAGCAGGCGTCGGCCGACGCGTCGGCCGACCGCGCCAGCCAGATCCGCACGGTGGACCGCAGCGAGCGGATCCGCACCTACAACTTCCCGGAGAACCGGATCACCGATCATCGAATCGGTTTCAAGGCCCACAACCTCGATCAGGTGCTCGACGGTGACCTCGACGCGTTGTTCGACGCGCTGAGCGCCGCCGACAAGCAATCCCGGCTGCAACACACATGATGGAGCTGCGGCGGGAGATCGA
The DNA here is from genome assembly GCF_001053185.1 of Mycobacterium bohemicum DSM 44277. GTDB lineage: Bacteria > Actinomycetota > Actinomycetes > Mycobacteriales > Mycobacteriaceae > Mycobacterium > Mycobacterium bohemicum. The sequence goes on from NZ_CSTD01000001.1 coordinate 1,834,292, forward strand.
CTGTGCCGCGGCGCGTCTCGCCGCAGCGGGGATCGACTCGGCCCGGCACGACGCCGAGCAGTTGGCCGCCCACCTGGCGGGCACCGAGCGCGGCCGGCTCGCGCTGCTCGAGGCGCCCGGCGAGGAATTCTTCGGCCGATACCGGCAGATCGTGGCCCAGCGGTCGCGGCGGGTCCCCCTGCAGCACCTGATCGGGACCGCGTCGTTCGGGCCGGTGCAGCTGAATGTCGGTCCGGGCGTGTTCATCCCTCGTCCGGAGACCGAGGCGATTCTGGAATGGGCTCTGGCGCAACCGCTTCCGGACCGGCCGCTGATCGTCGACCTGTGCACCGGCTCCGGCGCGTTGGCGATCGCCCTGGCCCACCGCCTGCCCTCGGCGCGCGTCATCGGCGTCGACGACTCCGAGGACGCACTCGGCTACGCGCGCCGCAATGCCGAGGGCACGTCCGTGGAGTTGCTGCGCGCCGACGTCACCGACCCCGGGCTGCTCCCCGAGCTGGACGGCCGGGTGGACCTCGTCGTGGCGAACCCGCCCTACGTTCCCGACGACGCCGACGTCGCGCCCGAGGTGGCCGGGCACGATCCGCGGCACGCCGTGTTCGGCGGGCCGGACGGGATGGTGGTGATCGCGCCGATCGTCGGACTCGCCGCGCGCTGGCTGCGACCGGGCGGCCTGGTCGCCGTCGAGCACGACGACACCACGGCGCCCCAGACCGCCGCACTATTCTGTGCCGCAGGGCAATTCGAGGACATCCGCACCCGCCACGACCTGGCCGGCCGGCCGCGGTTCGTGACGGCCGGACGGAGCGGCGCCGATGACTGAGGTGTTCGACTGCGCCGACCCGGATCGGCGCGCGCTCGGCATCGCCTCGTCGGTCACGGCGCTCAAGGGCGGCAGGCTGGTCGTTCTGCCAACCGACACCGTGTACGGCATCGGCGCCGACGCATTCAACAGCGCCGCGGTGGCCGCCCTGCTGTCGGCCAAGGGCCGGGGTAGGGACATGCCCGTGGGTGTGCTCGTCGGCTCCTGGCACACCATCGAGGGGCTGGTCTACACGATGCCCGAGGGGGCCCGCGACCTCATCCGCGCATTCTGGCCCGGCGCGCTGAGTCTGGTTGTCCCGCAGGCGCCTTCGTTGCAATGGGATCTGGGTGACGCTCACGGCACCGTGATGCTGCGGATGCCGCTGCACCCCGTCGCCATCGAGCTGCTGCGCGAGGTCGGTCCGATGGCGGTGTCCAGCGCTAACGTTTCGGGCCGCCCGCCGGCGGTCGATGCCGCCGAGGCGCGCGACCAGTTCGGTGACCTCGTCGACGTCTACCTCGACGCCGGGCCGTCCGCCCGGCAGGCCGCCTCCACGATCGTCGACCTCACCGGGCCGGCCCCGCGCATCCTGCGGGTCGGTCCGGTGAGCGCCGAGCGGGTCGCGGAGGTGCTCGGTGTCGATCCGGCGGTGCTGACCGCATAGGGGGCCGGCGCGGTTTTTCGTGCCTCAGGTCGGTGCAGTAGGGTCTCGAGGTGTCCAGCCACGCAGCCAGCCTTGCCGGTGGATTCTTCGCTCTCTCCGATCGCAGCGCCGGTGTCCCGCTGCGCGAGCTGGCGCTCGTGGGGCTTACCGCGGCGATCATGACCTACTTCGCGACCGGCCCGGTGCGCGTGCTGGCCACCCGCCTGGGCGCCGTCGCCTATCCGCGGGAACGCGACGTGCACGTGACGCCGACGCCGCGGATGGGCGGGCTCGCGATGTTCATCGGAGTCGTCTCGGCCGTCTTCCTGGCGTCCCAGCTGCCCGCGCTCACCCGGGGCTTCGTCTATTCGACGGGGATGCCCGCGGTGCTGGTGGCCGGTGCGGTGATCATGGGGATCGGCCTCATCGACGACCGCTGGGGGCTCGACGCGCTGACCAAGTTCGCCGGTCAGATCACCGCGGCCAGCGTCCTGGTGACCATGGGTGTGGCCTGGAGTGTCCTCTATATCCCGCTGGGCGGCGTCGGCACCATCGTGCTGGACCAGGCGTCGTCGATCCTGCTAACCCTGGCGCTGACGGTGTCGGTGGTCAACGCGATGAACTTCGTCGACGGCCTCGACGGGCTGGCCGCCGGGCTGGGACTGATCACCGCGCTGGCGATCTGCATGTTCTCCGTTGGCCTGCTGCGCGATCACGGCGGCGACGTGCTGTTCTATCCGCCCGCCGTCATCTCGGTGGTGCTCGCGGGGGCGTGCCTCGGGTTCCTTCCGCACAACTTTCATCGCGCGAAGATCTTCATGGGCGATTCGGGCTCGATGCTGATCGGCTTGATGCTCGCCGCCGCCTCGACCACGGCGGCGGGCCCGGTCTCCCAAAACGCCTACGGCGCGCGCGACGTGTTTGCTCTCCTCTCGCCGTTCCTGCTGGTCGCCGCGGTCATCTTCGTCCCGATGCTCGATCTGCTGCTGGCGATCGTGCGCCGCACGCGTGCGGGACGCAGCGCGTTCAGCCCCGACAAGATGCATCTGCACCACCGGTTGCTGCAGATCGGCCATTCGCATCGCCGGGTGGTGTTGCTGATCTACCTCTGGGTCGGCATCGTCGCGTTCGGCGCGGCGAGCACGATCTTTTTCAATCCCCGCCACACCGCCATGGTGATGCTGGCGGCCATAGTGGTGGCCGGCGTCGCAACGATCATCCCGCTGCTGCGCCGCCGCGAAGACTACGACGACCAGTAGTAGTAACCGTCTCTCGTGTGATAAGGTGCAGGTAGAACCCCCAAACGAGCCTCGCAGGCTACTGGCCGAACGGCCCATCGGACGCTGGTTCGACCGCGCCGGCTCACGCCGGACGCCGGGAGATACCCCTTGGGCAAATTCGGCTGTGGCGTGCGATACGCTCGGCGGGCCACCGATCAGTCGGTCGTGGGGTTCCCGTTCCGTCAAGCTGGGATTGAGGTGCTGCAGTGACGACACCAGCGCAGGATGCGCCGTTGGTGTTTCCCTCTGTTGCGTTCCGTCCCGTCCGGCTTCTCGTCACCTGCCTCGTCATCACGGCCGCGGCCGTGTTGGCCGCCGGATTGTCCGGTCACCTGCTGGCGGGGGTCTTCTTCGGCATCGGCTTGCTGCTCGGTTTGCTCAACGCGCTGCTGGTGCGCCGGTCGGTCGCAGCGATCACGGCCCAGGACCATCCGCTGAAAAGGTCGATGGCGGTGAACTCCGCGACCCGCCTGGCGGTCATCACGGTTCTCGCGCTGATCATCGCCTTTGTTTTCCGGCCGGCCGGTCTGGGCGTGATGTTCGGCCTGGCGCTGTTCCAGGTGCTGCTGGTCGCGACGACGGCGCTGCCGGTCTGGAAAAAGATCCGCGCCACCGGGGTGGCGGCCCCCGAAGTGGCGGAGGAAAGGAACCCGGGCAATGAGTGAAGTGTTCTTGGCCGAGTCGCAGATCGAGGTCGGCCAGCACAACACGGCTACCTGGTTAGGTATGACCGTCAACACGGACACGATCCTGTCGACCGCGATCGCCGCGGTCATCGTCCTGGCCCTGGCGTTCTTCCTGCGCGCCAAGATCACCTCGACCGGCGTGCCCAGCGGGGTTCAGCTGTTCTGGGAGGCGATCACCGAGCAGATGCGCGGCCAGATCGAGAGCGCCATCGGCATGCGCATCGCGCCCTTCGTGCTACCGCTGGCCGTCACCATATTCGTCTTCATCCTGATCTCCAACTGGCTGTCGGTGCTGCCACTGCAATACACCGACAAATCCGGACACACCACCGAGCTGCTGAAGTCGGCGGCCGCCGACATCAATTACGTGCTGGCCCTGGCCCTGTTCGTGTTCGTCTGTTACCACGTGGCCGGCATCTGGCGCCGCGGCATCGTCGGGCACCCGCTGGCCGTGCTCAAGGGGCACGTCGCGTTCCTGGCGCCGATCAACCTGGTCGAGGAGCTCGCCAAGCCGATCTCCTTGTCGCTCCGGCTTTTCGGCAACATTTTCGCCGGGGGCATCCTGGTCGCGCTGATCGCGCTGTTCCCGCCGTACATCATGTGGTTGCCCAACGCGATCTGGAAATCGTTCGACCTGTTCGTCGGCGCCATCCAGGCCTTCATCTTCTCCATCCTGACGATCTTGTACTTCAGCCAAGCGATGGAGGTGGAAGAACACCATGACTGAGTCCGCCGCCCATCGTCCCCGAACAAGCACCAGTTCAGACATCAGTACAGGCGCCTGGTAGACCGCTACCAGACAGCCACCACATAAAGGAGGAAAGAATGGACCCCACTATCGCTGCCGGTGCCCTCATCGGTGGTGGCCTCATCATGGGCGGTGGCGCGATCGGTGCCGGTATCGGCGACGGAATCGCCGGCAACGCACTGGTTTCCGGCATCGCCCGGCAGCCTGAGGCGCAGGGCCGGTTATTCACCCCGTTCTTCATCACCGTCGGTCTGGTCGAGGCGGCCTACTTCATCAACCTGGCGTTCATGGCGCTGTTCGTCTTCGCCACCCCGGTCACCTAACTCGTGGTGATGGGCGACACGAGTTTTGTTGTTCTGGCCGCGGGCCAGGGCGGCGAGGGCGGCAAGGGCGGCGGGAGTAACTTCCTCGTCCCCAATGGCACGTTCTTCTTCGTGCTGGCCATCTTCCTCATCGTGCTGGCCGTCATCGGCACCTTCGTCGTACCGCCGATTTTGAAGGTGATGCGCGAACGGGAAGCCATGGTCGCCAAGACCGTTGCCGACAACAAGAAGGCCGCCGAGCAGTTCGAGGCGGCCCGGGCCGACTACGAGGAAGCCCTCAAGGAGGCCCGCGTGCGGGCGTCGTCGTTGCGCGACGATGCCCGCGCGGAAGGCCGTAAGGTGGTCGAGGACGCGCGCGCCCGTGCCGAGCAACAGGTGATGTCGACATTGCAGATGGCCTCCGAGCAATTGAAGCGGGAGAGGGACGCCGTGGAATTGGACCTGCGCGCGAACGTGGCGAGCATGTCGGCGACGCTGGCCAGCCGCATCCTCGGTGTCGAGATCGCCCCCGTCGCCGCACCCACCTCGTCAACCGGGAAGTCCGGGCGGTAGCAACGCATGTCGACTTTCATCGGACAGCTGATCGGCTTCGCGCTCATCGTGTTTCTGGTGGTGCGTTACGTCGTGCCGCCCGTGCGTCGTTTGATGGCCGCGCGGCAAGACGCGGTGCGCCAACAATTGAAGGACTCCGCCGCGGCGGCCGATCGCTTGACGGAATCCACCTCGGCCCACGACAAGGCCGTGGAGGAGGCCAAGGCGGAGGCCGAGCGGATCGTCGAAGAGGCGCAGACGGATTCGGGCCGCATCGCCGAGCAGCTGCGGGCCCAGTCCGGCGTCGAGGCGGAACGCATCGAATCCCAGGGCACCCGCCAGGTCGACCTGCTGCGGACCCAGCTGAGCCGCCAGCTTCGCTTCGAGCTCGGTCACGAGGCCGTGCGCCGGGCCGGCGAATTGGTGCGGGACTACGTCGCCGACCCTGCCCAGCAGTCGGCCACGGTCGACCGGTTCCTGGACGATCTCGAGGCCATGGCGCCCGCACCCGCCGAAGTCGCCTACCCGCTGCTGACCAAGATGCGGTCGGCGAGTCGGGCTGCGCTGACCGATCTGATGGATCGCTTTCGCGACATCGCCAAAAACCTCGACAACGACGCCCTTTCCAACGTTTCCCGCGAACTGGTCGCGGTGGGGCAGATGCTGGACCGCGAGATTGTGGTGACCCGGTACCTCACGGTGCCCGCCGAAGACGCCGCGCCCCGGGTCACGTTGATCGAGCGACTGGTAACGGGCAAGGTCGGCGACGCCACCCTGGACATCCTGCGACTTGCGGTCTCGGAGCGCTGGTCGGCCAACGCCGACCTTGTCGCCGCCATCGAACACATCTCCCGGCAGGCGCTGCTGGAGGTCGCCGAGCGGGAAAACAAGGTCGACGAGGTCGAGGACCAGCTATTCCGGTTCTCCCGAATCCTCGACGCGCAACCGAGACTGGCGATTCTGTTGGGCGACTACGCCGTTCCGGTGGAGGGCCGGGTCGGCTTGCTGCACAAGGTGCTTGAGGGCTCGAGCGGCTCGGTCAACCCGATCGTGCGGGCACTGCTGACCCAGACCATCGAGCTGCTGAGGGGCCAGAACGCCGACGAGGCCGTTCAGTTCCTGGCCGAGGTGGCCGTGGCGCGCCGCGGCGAAGTCGTCGCGCAGGTCAACGCCGCGGCCGAACTCAGCGATGAGCAACGGGGCCGCGTCACCGAAGTGCTCAGCCGCATCTACGGCCACCCGGTGGCGGTGCAGCTGCAGGTCGACGCCGAGCTGCTGGGCGGGCTGCTGATCTCCGTGGCCGACGAGGTCATCGACGGGACACTCTCATCGCGTCTGGCCGCCGCCGAGGCCCAGTTGCCGGACTGACCACGAACGATTCATCACAACCGACGCGAACACAGATCAAGTAGGAAGACGAAAAGCCATGGCCGAGTTGACAATCTCCGCTGAGGACATTCAGGGCGCCATCGAGGAGTACGTAGGCTCCTTCACCTCCGACACCACCCGCGAGGAGGTCGGCACGGTCACGGATGCCGGCGACGGCATCGCGCACGTCGAAGGCCTGCCCTCGGTCATGACCCAGGAGTTGCTGGAGTTCCCGGGCGGCGTGCTCGGCGTCGCGCTGAACCTCGATGAGCACAGCATCGGCGCGGTGATCCTGGGTGACTTCGAGAAGATCGAGGAGGGCCAGCAGGTCAAGCGCACCGGCGAGGTGCTGTCGGTGCCCGTCGGCGACGGCTTCCTGGGGCGTGTCGTGAACCCTCTCGGCCACCCGATCGACGGCCAGGGCGACATCGACACCGACATCCGGCGCGCGCTGGAGATTCAGGCGCCGTCGGTGGTGCAGCGGCAAAGCGTCAGCGAGCCGCTGCAAACCGGCATCAAGGCCATCGACGCGATGACGCCGATCGGTCGCGGCCAGCGGCAGCTGATCATCGGCGACCGCAAGACGGGCAAGACCGCGGTGTGCGTCGACACCATCCTCAACCAGCGCGAGAACTGGGAGAGTGGCGACGAGAAGAAGCAGGTCCGATGCGTGTACGTGGCGATCGGGCAAAAGGGCACGACCATCGCGTCGGTGCGGCGTGCGCTCGAAGAGGGCGGCGCGATGGATTACACCACCATCGTCGCGGCGCCGGCGTCGGACTCCGCGGGCTTCAAATGGCTTGCCCCGTATACGGGTTCGGCGATCGCTCAGCACTGGATGTACGAGGGCAAGCACGTGCTGATCGTGTTCGACGACCTGAGCAAGCAGGCCGAGGCCTACCGCGCCATCTCGCTGCTGCTGCGCCGTCCGCCCGGCCGCGAGGCCTACCCCGGCGACGTGTTCTACCTGCACTCCCGGCTGTTGGAGCGCTGCGCCAAGCTGTCCGATGAGCTCGGCGGCGGCTCGCTGACCGGCCTGCCGATCATCGAGACGAAGGCCAACGACATCTCCGCCTACATCCCGACCAACGTCATCTCGATCACCGACGGGCAGTGCTTCCTGGAGTCCGACCTGTTCAACCAGGGCGTGCGGCCGGCGATCAACGTGGGTGTGTCGGTGTCCCGGGTCGGCGGCGCCGCGCAGATCAAGGCCATGAAGGAAGTGGCCGGGTCGTTGCGTCTTGACCTGTCGCAGTACCGGGAGCTGGAATCCTTCGCCGCGTTCGCGTCCGACCTGGACGCGACGTCCAAGGCCCAGCTCGAGCGCGGGGAGCGGCTGGTCGAGCTGCTCAAGCAGCCGCAGTACCAGCCCATGCCGGTCGAGGAGCAGGTGGTGTCGATCTTCCTGGGCACCGGCGGCCACTTGGACTCGGTGCCCGTCGAGGACGTCAGGCGCTTCGAAACCGAACTGCTGGACCACATGCGGGCCTCCGAGGAGAAGTTCCTCGCCGGCATCCGCGACAGCGGCAAGCTCTCGGAGGAGGGCGAGAACCAGCTGGTCGAGATCATCAACAAGTTCAAGAAGGGTTTCGGGGCCTCGGACGGCGGTTCGGTGGTGCCCGACGAGCACGTCGAGCCGATGGACGAGGGGGACCTGGCGAAGGAGTCCGTCAAGGTCAAGAAGGAAAAGCCGAAGGCCAAGGAAAAGAAGGACAAGAAGTAGCGGACAATGGCTGCCACACTTCGGGAACTACGGGGCCGGATTCGCTCCGCGGGGTCGATCAAGAAGATCACCAAGGCCCAGGAGATGATCGCGACCTCGCGCATCGGCAGGGCGCAGGCGCGGTTGGAATCCGCACGGCCCTATGCCTTTCAGATCACCGCGATGCTCACCACCCTGTCCGCCGAGGCCGCACTCGACCACCCGCTGCTGGTCGAGAGGGCAGAACCCAAGCGGGCGGGAGTCCTGGTGGTCTCCTCCGACCGCGGTCTGTGCGGCGCGCACAACTCCGGCATCTTCCGCCGCTCCGAGGAGCTGTTCTCCCTGTTGCGGGAGGAAGGCAAGACGCCGGTGGTGTACACGGTGGGCCGTAAGGCGCTGAATTACTTCAGGTTCCGCAACTGGGACATCACCGAATCGTGGACGGGATTCTCCGAGCAACCCTCGTATGAAGACGCCGCGGAGATCGCCTCGACCTTGGTCGATACCTTCATGAAGGGCGCGGGCGACGACGATCAGACCGGCGACGAGCAGGGCGTCGACGAACTGCACGTCGTGTACTCGGAGTTCAAGTCGATGATGTCGCAGGCGGCGGTGGCCCACCGCATCGCCCCGCTGATCGTGGAGTATGTCGAAGAGCCCGAGGAGCTGCACACCCTGTACTCGTTCGAGCCCGGCGCCACAACGCTTTTCGAGGCGTTGCTGCCCCGGTACATCACGACGCGCGTCTACGCGGCACTGCTGGAATCCGCGGCATCGGAGCTGGCGTCGCGGCAGCGCGCGATGAAGTCGGCCACCGACAACGCCGACGACTTGATCAAAGAGCTGACGCTGATGGCAAACCGCGAGCGGCAGGCTCAGATCACCCAGGAAATCAGCGAAATCGTTGGCGGCGCAAACGCGCTCGCCGATGCTAAGTAGCACACGAGGAAGAAGAAGATTATGGCTGCTACTATCCAAAGCACCGACGAGAAGACCGACAAGAAGTCGACCAACGGCGAGACCAGCGGCCGGGTCGTCCGGATCACCGGCCCCGTCGTCGACGTCGAGTTCCCCCGCGGTTCCGTCCCGGAGCTGTTCAACGCGCTCAACGCGGAGATCACCTTCGAGGAACTCAAGAAGACGCTGACGCTCGAGGTCGCACAACACCTGGGCGACAACCTGGTTCGCGCCATCTCGATGCAGCCCACCGACGGCCTGGTGCGCGGCGTCGAGGTCACCGACTCCGGCAGGTCGATCTCCGTGCCCGTCGGCGAGGCCGTCAAGGGCCACGTGTTCAATGCCCTGGGAAAGTGTCTGGACGAGCCCGGGTACGGCGAGGACTTCGACCACTGGTCCATCCACCGCAAGCCGCCCGCGTTCGAGGACCTCGAGCCCCGCACCGAGATGCTCGAGACCGGCCTGAAGGTCGTGGACCTGCTCACCCCGTACGTCCGCGGCGGCAAGATCGCGCTGTTCGGCGGTGCCGGCGTGGGCAAGACGGTGCTGATCCAGGAGATGATCAACCGCATCGCCCGGAACTTCGGCGGCACGTCGGTGTTCGCCGGCGTCGGGGAGCGCACCCGTGAGGGTAACGACCTCTGGGTCGAGCTCAAGGAAGCCGACGTGCTCAAGGACACGGCGCTGGTGTTCGGTCAGATGGACGAACCGCCCGGCACCCGTATGCGGGTCGCGCTCTCGGCTCTGACGATGGCCGAGTGGTTCCGTGACGAGGCCGGCCAGGACGTGCTGCTGTTCATCGACAACATCTTCCGGTTCACCCAGGCGGGGTCCGAGGTCTCCACGCTGCTCGGCCGAATGCCGTCGGCGGTGGGTTACCAGCCCACCCTGGCCGACGAGATGGGTGAGCTGCAGGAGCGCATCACGTCCACCCGCGGCCGCTCGATCACGTCGATGCAGGCGGTCTACGTGCCCGCCGACGACTACACCGACCCGGCGCCCGCGACGACGTTCGCCCACCTCGACGCCACCACCGAGTTGTCGCGTTCGGTGTTCTCCAAGGGCATCTTCCCCGCGGTGGACCCGCTGGCCTCGAGCTCGACGATCCTCGACCCGAGCGTCGTCGGCGATGAGCACTACCGGGTGGCGCAAGAGGTCATCCGGATCCTGCAGCGCTACAAGGACCTTCAGGACATCATCGCGATCCTCGGCATCGACGAGCTGTCCGAGGAAGACAAGCAGCTCGTCCAGCGCGCGCGGCGCATCGAGCGCTTCCTGTCGCAGAACATGATGGCGGCCGAGCAGTTCACCGGCCAGCCCGGCTCGACGGTCCCGGTGAAGGAGACCATCGAGGCGTTCGACAGGCTGACCAAGGGCGAGTTCGACCACATTCCCGAGCAGGCGTTCTTCTTGATCGGCGGCCTCGACGACCTGGCCAAGAAGGCCGAGAGCTTCGGCGCCAAGCTCGACTCCTGAGGATCGGTAACAAGCTTGTGAAAGGCGCTGTGCCATGGCCGAGTTGAACATCGAGATCGTCGCCGTCGACCGCAAGATCTGGTCGGGTGAGGGGACGTTCCTGTTCACCCGCACCACCGCGGGGGAGATCGGCATACTGCCCCACCACATTCCGCTGGTCGCTCAGTTGGTCGACGACGCCATGGTCCGCGTCGAACGCGAGGGTGAGGACGACCTGCGGATCGCGGTCGACGGCGGATTCTTGTCGGTGACCGAGGAGTCGGTCACCGTCCTGGCGGAGTCGGCGGAGTTCGAGTCGGAGATCGACGAGAGCTCCGCCAGAGAGGATTCGGAGTCCGACGATCCTCGCATCGCGGCGCGCGGCCGAGCCAGGTTGCGCGCCGTCGGCGCGATCGACTGACCCTCGATGAGCGCGCCCATGAACGGCATGGTCGTGCTCGTCGTCGTGTTGGCCGCCGCCGTCGTCGCCCTGAGCTACCGATTGTGGAAGCTGCGCCAGGGCGGGACGGCGGGCATCATGCGCGACATTCCCGCGGTCGGGGGTCACGGCTGGCGGCACGGCGTAATCCGTTACCGCGGCGGCGAAGCCGCGTTTTACCGGCTGTCCAGTCTGCGCCTGTGGCCGGACCGCCGGCTCAGCCGCAGGGGCGTGGAGATCGTGGCCCGGCGCGCGCCCCGCGGCGACGAGTTCGACATCATGACCCATGAGATCGTCGTCCTGGAGTTGCGCGACACCACTCAGGACCGCCGGTCCGGTTACGAGCTTGCCCTCGACCGTGGCGCGCTGACCGCGTTCCTGTCGTGGCTGGAGTCGCGCCCGTCCCCGCGGGCCCGCCGCCGCAGCGTCTAGCCGTCTGCCCCCGGCCACGGCGAAATCGTTTGGCAGCCATACTCTTCCGGGGCCACGTCGCGCAGCGTTTCGCTGAACTGCCAGCGGTGCCCGGCGAGATCCGCAACGGTACATTCCCGCTCGCCGTATTCGCGGTCGGTGGGCGGCTCCAGAACCGTGGCCCCGGCCGCTCGCGCGCGCTCGAACTGGGCGGCGACGTCGTCGACGCGCACCTTGATCTCGTGCGTCACGCTCTCGGGCCGGGGCGGTTGCCGCTCACCGGCCGCGTCCGCCACGATCACCGCGCCGCCCGCGCCGACGCTCATCTGCGCCCGGTGGCTGTCGCCGATCCGCGTGCGCTCGGTAAAGCCGAACGCCGCGGTGAGCCAGTCCACCGCCGCCCTGACGTCGGGATAGACGAGCACGGGGATCACCGTCACCGGCGGTATCGACCGATTGCGTCGCATGCTATCCGCCGTCGGCCGCGCCGCCGCCCGGTTTCCACAACACGTCGCCCTCGGGATTGGCCGCGCGCGCCAGGATGAACAGCAGATCGGACAGGCGGTTGAGGTATTTCGCCGGCAGCGCGCTCATGGTGTCCGGCGCGGCGTTGACCGCGGCCCACGCCGAGCGCTCCGCCCGCCGCACCACCGTGCGGGCGACGTGCAGGAGCGCCGACAGGGGTGAACCACCCGGCAGCACAAAGGAATTGAGCGCCGGCAGCGGCTCGTTGTACTCGTCGCACCAGCGTTCGAGCCGATCGATGTAGGGCTGGGTCACCCGAAGCGGCGGATATTGCGGGTTTTCCACCACGGGGGTGGACAGGTCCGCACCGGCGTCGAACAGGTCGTTCTGGACTTGCCGCAGCAACCCGGCAAGCGTTTCGTCGGGCTGTCCCAAGGCGATCGCGACGCCGATCGCGGAGTTGGCCTCGTCGCAGTCGGCGTACGCCACCAGCCGCGGGTCGTTCTTGGAGACCCGCGAGAAGTCGCTCAATCCGGTGGTCCCGTCGTCACCGGTGCGCGTATAGATGCGGGTCAGGTGTATAGCCATGAGCAAACGGTACAAGGCGCGCATCGTCGTCAAGCGGGCTGACTGACAAGCCGGTACCGCATCACTAAACTGACCCGGGTGGCTGAGCGATTCGTGGTGACCGGCGGTAACCGGTTGTCCGGCGAAGTCGCAGTGGGGGGCGCCAAGAACAGCGTGCTCAAGCTCATGGCCGCGACGCTGCTGGCCGAGGGCACCAGCACGATCACGAACTGCCCCGACATCCTGGACGTTCCGCTCATGGCCGAGGTGTTGCGCGGCCTGGGCGCGACCGTGGAACTCGACGGCGACGTCGCCCGGATCACCTCGCCGGACGAGCCGAAGTACGACGCCGACTTCGCGGCGGTGCGGCAGTTCCGGGCCTCGGTCTGCGTGCTGGGGCCGCTGGTCGGGCGGTGCAAGCGGGCCAGGGTGGCGCTGCCCGGCGGCGACGCGATCGGATCGCGTCCCCTGGACATGCACCAGGCCGGGCTGCGGCAGCTGGGCGCGCAATGCAACATCGAGCACGGCTGCGTGGTCGCTCAGGCGGACACGTTGCGGGGGGCCGAGATTCAGTTGGAATTCCCTTCGGTGGGGGCCACCGAGAACATCCTGATGGCCGCGGTCCTGGCCGAGGGCGTGACGACGATCCACAATGCGGCGCGCGAGCCCGACGTCGTCGACCTGTGCACCATGCTCAACCAGATGGGGGCGCGGGTCGAGGGTGCGGGTTCGCCGACCATGACCATCACCGGCGTGCCGCGCCTGCATCCGACCGAGCACCGGGTGATCGGGGACCGCATCGTCGCCGCCACCTGGGGCATCGCCGCGGCGATGACGCGCGGGGACATCTCCGTGACCGGCGTCGACCCGGCGCACCTGCAGGTGGTGCTGCACAAACTGCACGACGCCGGCGCCACGGTCACCCAGACCGACAACAGCTTTCGGATCACCCAGTACGAGCGGCCCAAGGCCGTCAACGTCGCAACGCTGCCGTTCCCCGGATTCCCGACCGACCTGCAGCCGATGGCTATCGCCCTGGCCTCCATCGCCGATGGCACGTCGATGATCACCGAGAACGTGTTCGAGGCCCGGTTCCGATTTGTCGAAGAGATGATCCGCCTGGGCGCCGACGCGCGCACTGACGGCCATCACGCCGTGGTCCGGGGCCTCCCGCAATTGTCCAGCGCGCCGGTGTGGTGCTCGGACATCCGCGCCGGCGCCGGCCTGGTGTTGGCGGGGCTGGTCGCCGACGGTGACACCGAGGTCCACGACGTGTTCCACATCGATCGCGGCTACCCGTTGTTCGTGGAAAACCTGGCGATTTTGGGAGCCGAGATCGAGCGGGTAGAGTAGCCAAAGTCAGTGCCCCACAAGCGCGATCGCCACTCCATGGAGATCGAAACCTGGGGCCACTTGACTCCCTCGCCGGATCGGTACTAGCCTGGCACGGCTGCCCCGAAGCGGTCTCCGACTTACAGGATGACCAAAATTGGGGCTTGACGCCCCCGCCAGACTGATATTAAGCTGGCAGGGTTGCCCGGAAGCGGGCGGAACAAGTGTTGTTTGAGAACTCAATAGTGTGTTTGGTGTAATTGTTTGTTGTTGTTTTTGACCGCACCTCACACTCCCCGTGTGTGGGTGTGGTCGTTATTTAGATGTCAGTAATGACGTCTTGTCAGGTTATCTCTGATTTGAATTCACCTCGTTATCGAGGAGATTTTGTTTGGAGAGTTTGATCCTGGCTCAGGACGAACGCTGGCGGCGTGCTTAACACATGCAAGTCGAACGGAAAGGTCTCTTCGGAGATACTCGAGTGGCGAACGGGTGAGTAACACGTGGGCAATCTGCCCTGCACTTCGGGATAAGCCTGGGAAACTGGGTCTAATACCGGATATGACCTCGAGGCGCATGCCTTGTGGTGGAAAGCTTTTGCGGTGTGGGATGGGCCCGCGGCCTATCAGCTTGTTGGTGGGGTGATGGCCTACCAAGGCGACGACGGGTAGCCGGCCTGAGAGGGTGTCCGGCCACACTGGGACTGAGATACGGCCCAGACTCCTACGGGAGGCAGCAGTGGGGAATATTGCACAATGGGCGCAAGCCTGATGCAGCGACGCCGCGTGGGGGATGACGGCCTTCGGGTTGTAAACCTCTTTCACCATCGACGAAGGTCCGGGGTTTCTCGGATTGACGGTAGGTGGAGAAGAAGCACCGGCCAACTACGTGCCAGCAGCCGCGGTAATACGTAGGGTGCGAGCGTTGTCCGGAATTACTGGGCGTAAAGAGCTCGTAGGTGGTTTGTCGCGTTGTTCGTGAAATCTCACGGCTTAACTGTGAGCGTGCGGGCGATACGGGCAGACTAGAGTACTGCAGGGGAGACTGGAATTCCTGGTGTAGCGGTGGAATGCGCAGATATCAGGAGGAACACCGGTGGCGAAGGCGGGTCTCTGGGCAGTAACTGACGCTGAGGAGCGAAAGCGTGGGGAGCGAACAGGATTAGATACCCTGGTAGTCCACGCCGTAAACGGTGGGTACTAGGTGTGGGTTTCCTTCCTTGGGATCCGTGCCGTAGCTAACGCATTAAGTACCCCGCCTGGGGAGTACGGCCGCAAGGCTAAAACTCAAAGGAATTGACGGGGGCCCGCACAAGCGGCGGAGCATGTGGATTAATTCGATGCAACGCGAAGAACCTTACCTGGGTTTGACATGCACAGGACGCGTCTAGAGATAGGCGTTCCCTTGTGGCCTGTGTGCAGGTGGTGCATGGCTGTCGTCAGCTCGTGTCGTGAGATGTTGGGTTAAGTCCCGCAACGAGCGCAACCCTTGTCTCATGTTGCCAGCGGGTAATGCCGGGGACTCGTGAGAGACTGCCGGGGTCAACTCGGAGGAAGGTGGGGATGACGTCAAGTCATCATGCCCCTTATGTCCAGGGCTTCACACATGCTACAATGGCCGGTACAAAGGGCTGCGATGCCGCAAGGTTAAGCGAATCCTTTTAAAGCCGGTCTCAGTTCGGATCGGGGTCTGCAACTCGACCCCGTGAAGTCGGAGTCGCTAGTAATCGCAGATCAGCAACGCTGCGGTGAATACGTTCCCGGGCCTTGTACACACCGCCCGTCACGTCATGAAAGTCGGTAACACCCGAAGCCAGTGGCCTAACCCTTTGGGAGGGAGCTGTCGAAGGTGGGATCGGCGATTGGGACGAAGTCGTAACAAGGTAGCCGTACCGGAAGGTGCGGCTGGATCACCTCCTTTCTAAGGAGCACCACGAAAAACACCCCAATTGGTGGGGTGTGAGCCGTGAGGGGTTCCCGCCTGTAGTGGGCGGGGGCCGGGTGCGCAACAGCAAACGTTCGCCAGACACACTATTGGGCCCTGAGACAACACTCGGTCTGTCTGAGTGGTGTCCCTCCATCTTGGTGGTGGGGTGTGGTGTTTGAGTATTGGATAGTGGTTGCGAGCATCTAATGAATGCGCTGCCCCTTGGCGCGTGTTCATTTGTGTAATTTCTTTATTGATTTCTGTGTGTAAGTAAGTGTCTAAGGGCGCATGGTGGATGCCTTGGCATCGAGAGCCGATGAAGGACGTGGGAGGCTGCGATATGCCTCGGGGAGCTGTCAACCGAGCGTTGATCCGAGGATTTCCGAATGGGGAAACCCAGCACGAGTGATGTCGTGTTACCCGTATCTGAATATATAGGGTGCGGGAGGTAACGCGGGGAAGTGAAACATCTCAGTACCCGTAGGAGAAGAAAACAATTGTGATTCCGTCAGTAGTGGCGAGCGAACGCGGAACAGGCTAAACCGCATGCATGGATAACCGGGTAGGGGTTGTGTGTGCGGGGTTGTGGGATTGGTATGTCTCAGCTCTACCTGGCTGAGGGGCAGTCAGAAAGTGTCGTGGTTAGCGGAAATGGCCTGGGATGGTCTGCCGTAGACGGTGAGAGCCCGGTACGCGAAAACCCGGCACCTGCCTTGTATCAACTCCCGAGTAGCAGCGGGCCCGTGGAATCTGCTGTGAATCTGCCGGGACCACCCGGTAAGCCTAAATACTTCTCGATGACCGATAGCGGATTAGTACCGTGAGGGAATGGTGAAAAGTACCCCGGGAGGGGAGTGAAATAGTACCTGAAACCGTGTGCCTACAATCCGTCAGAGCCTCCTCGTGGGGTGATGGCGTGCCTTTTGAAGAATGAGCCTGCGAGTCAGGGACATGTCGCGAGGTTAACCCGTGTGGGGTAGCCGCAGCGAAAGCGAGTCTGAATAGGGCGCATCCCCTTTGGGGTGTAGTGGCATGTTCTGGACCCGAAGCGGAGTGATCTACCCATGGCCAGGGTGAAGCGCGGGTAAGACCGCGTGGAGGCCCGAACCCACTTAGGTTGAAGACTGAGGGGATGAGTTGTGGGTAGGGGTGAAAGGCCAATCAAACTCCGTGATAGCTGGTTCTCCCCGAAATGCATTTAGGTGCAGCGTTGCGTGTTTCACCACGGAGGTAGAGCTACTGGATGGCCGATGGGCCCTACTAGGTTACTGACGTCAGCCAAACTCCGAATGCCGTGGTGTATAGCGTGGCAGTGAGACGGCGGGGGATAAGCTCCGTACGTCGAAAGGGAAACAGCCCAGATCGCCGGCTAAGGCCCCTAAGCGTGTGCTAAGTGGGAAAGGATGTGCAGTCGCAGAGACAACCAGGAGGTTGGCTTAGAAGCAGCCACCCTTGAAAGAGTGCGTAATAGCTCACTGGTCAAGTGATTGTGCGCCGATAATGTAGCGGGGCTCAAGCACACCGCCGAAGCCGCGGCAACCGCAAGGTTGGGTAGGGGAGCGTCCCTCATTCAGCGAAGCCATCGGGTGACCGGTGGTGGAGGGTGGGGGAGTGAGAATGCAGGCATGAGTAGCGATAAGGCAAGTGAGAACCTTGCCCGCCGTAAGACCAAGGGTTCCTGGGCCAGGCCAGTCCGCCCAGGGTGAGTCGGGACCTAAGGCGAGGCCGACAGGCGTAGTCGATGGACAACGGGTTGATATTCCCGTACCCGTGTGTGCGCGTCCCTGATGAATCAGCGGTACTAACCATCCAAATGGTGGTCTATCAATCCCTTCGGGGTGCGAGGATCGCCGGCTGCATGGGACCTTCGCTGGTAGTAGTCAAGCGATGGGGTGACGCAGGAAGGTAGCCGTACCAGTCAGTGGTAATACTGGGGCAAACCTGTAGGGAGAGCGATAGGCAAATCCGTCGCTCATTAATCCTGAGAGGTGATGCATAGCCGATTGAGGCGAATTCGGTGAGCCTCTGCTGCCAAGAAAAGCCTCTAGCGAGTTCACACACGGCCCGTACCCCAAACCGACACAGGTGGTCAGGTAGAGAATACCGAGGCGTACGAGATAACTATGGTTAAGGAACTCGGCAAAATACCCCCGTAACTTCGGGAGAAGGGGGGCCGGAACACCGTGAACAGCCTGCGCTGGGAGCGGAATCCGGTCGCAGAAACCAGTGAGAAGCGACTGTTTACTAAAAACACAGGTCCGTGCGAAGTCGCAAGACGATGTATACGGACTGACGCCTGCCCGGTGCTGGAAGGTTAAGAGGACCCGTTAACCGTAAGGTGAAGCGGAGAATTTAAGCCCCAGTAAACGGCGGTGGTAACTATAACCATCCTAAGGTAGCGAAATTCCTTGTCGGGTAAGTTCCGACCTGCACGAATGGCGTAACGACTTCTCAACTGTCTCAACCATAGACTCGGCGAAATTGCACTACGAGTAAAGATGCTCGTTACGCGCGGCAGGACGAAAAGACCCCGGGACCTTCACTACAACTTGGTATTGGTGTTCGGTACGGTTTGTGTAGGATAGGTGGGAGACTGTGAAACCTCAACGCCAGTTGGGGCGGAGTCGTTGTTGAAATACCACTCTGATCGTATTGGATACCTAACGTCGAACCGTATATCCGGTTCACGGACAGTGCCTGGTGGGTAGTTTAACTGGGGCGGTTGCCTCCTAAAATGTAACGGAGGCGCCCAAAGGTTCCCTCAACCTGGACGGCAATCAGGTGTTGAGTGTAAATGCACAAGGGAGCTTGACTGCGAGACTTACAAGTCAAGCAGGGACGAAAGTCGGGATTAGTGATCCGGCACCCCCGAGTGGAAGGGGTGTCGCTCAACGGATAAAAGGTACCCCGGGGATAACAGGCTGATCTTCCCCAAGAGTCCATATCGACGGGATGGTTTGGCACCTCGATGTCGGCTCGTCGCATCCTGGGGCTGGAGCAGGTCCCAAGGGTTGGGCTGTTCGCCCATTAAAGCGGCACGCGAGCTGGGTTTAGAACGTCGTGAGACAGTTCGGTCTCTATCCGCCGCGCGCGTCAGAAACTTGAGGAAACCTGTCCCTAGTACGAGAGGACCGGGACGGACGAACCTCTGGTATACCAGTTGTCCCACCAGGGGCACCGCTGGATAGCCACGTTCGGACAGGATAACCGCTGAAAGCATCTAAGCGGGAAACCTTCTCCAAGATCAGGTTTCTCACCCTTTTAGAGGGATAAGGCCCCCCGCAGAACACGGGTTCGATAGGCCAGACCTGGAAGCTCAGTAATGGGTGCAGGGAACTGGCACTAACCGGCCGAAAACTTACCAACACACATCGCAACCACATATCCATGCCCATGTCATTATTGACGTGGACACCACACCCCCCACCGATACCCAAATTTAAATAGAGTTACGGCGGCCACAGCGACAGGGAAACGCCCGGTCCCATTCCGAACCCGGAAGCTAAGCCTGTCAGCGCCGATGATACTGCCCGACTGGGTGGAAAAGTAGGACACCGCCGAACATACACAAAAACGCCCCCGGCAACGGGGGTGTTTTTGCATTCTCCTAAAGCCGGTCGAACAGCATCAAATTCGTCGACGCGCGCCTTTTCTCCAATTCCAGGAGGGTCCGCTTCCGGTCCAGTCCGCCGCCGTATCCGGTGAGGCCTCCGCCGGCGCCGATCACGCGGTGGCACGGAACCACGATGGCGATGGGGTTGTGTCCGTTGGCCAATCCCACCGCCCGCGCCGAGCCGGGGGCGCCGATCTGTTGGGCGATTTGCCCGTACGATCTGGTCTCGCCGTAGGGAATCGTCAGCAGCGCCTGCCAGACCCGCCGCTGGAATTGCGTCCCGCCGAGATCGAACCTGATGTCGAAGTCGGTGAGGTCGCCGGCGAAGTAGGCCGCCAATTGGTCGACGACGTCGGCGAACGCCCCAGGGTCCGGGGACCAGTCGGCGCGGCTCGGCTCGTGGGTCTGGTCGACCATCCGCAGGTGCGTCAGCACCGAGTCGCGGCCGGCCAGCGTCAGCGGTCCGATTGGGCTGTCGATGGTGCGGTAACGGATCATGCGGCCTCCTTTGGTGGCCAATGGTTTACGGGATGATCGAGGGTGCTCCACAGGTGCTGGGTGGCGTAGGAGCGCCAGGGCCGCCACCGCGCGCTGTGAGCGGCCAGTTGTCGCTCCGCCGTGGGCAGGCCGAGTTCCTTGGCGGCCAACCGCAGGCCCAGGTCACCGGCGGGGAAGGCGTCCGGGTCGCCGAGGCCGCGCATCGCGATGACTTCCGCGGTCCAGGGGCCGATGCCAGGCACTTCCAGCAGCTGCGTTCGGGCCCGTTCCCAGTCGCTGCCCGAATCCAGCGCGATGCTTCCGTCGGCGAGGCCGCCGACCAGTGCGGTCAGGGTCCGCCGCCGAGTCTTGGGGACGGCCAGGTGCGCGGGGTCGATCTCGGCGAGTTGCCCGACGTCGGGGAAGGTGTGGGTCAGCCCGCCGTCGGGGTCACGAATCGGTTGACCGTAGGCCGCGACCAGCCGGCCGGCGTGGGTCCGCGCGGCCCTCGTCGACACCTGTTGGGCGAGCACGGCCCGCACGGCGAGTTCCGTCTCGTCGACCGTGCGGGGAATACGTTGTCCGGGAGCCTTTTTCACCGCCGGCGCCAGCTGTGGGTCCCCCGACAGCGCGTCCAGCACGGCCTCCGGGTCGGCGTCGAGGTCCAGCAGCCGCCGGCAGCGGGCGATGGCGGTGGTGAGGTCGCGGAAGTCGTCGAGGACAAGCGCGCAGCGTACGTGGTCCACCGCGGGCGTCAGCGCGACCACGGCATTGCCGCAGGGTAGCCGCAGGCTGCGCCGGTACGAACCGCCGCGGACCTCCTCGCATCCGGGCGCGGCGCCTGCCGCCAGGTGGCCGAACACGCCTTCGTAGGCGAACGGCGTCCGCACGGGCAGCCGCAGGCAGACGGCACCTGGTGACGCGGCGACGGGGGTCGGTCGGGCCGCCGCCTGTCGCCGCAGGGCCGTCGGGGAGATTTCGAACACCGAGAGCACGGTGTCGTTGAACTGGCGGATGCTGGCGAACCCGGCGGCGAACGCGACGTCGCCGAACGGCAGCTCGGTGGTCTCGATCAGCACGCGGGCCGTCTGGGCCCGTTGGGCGCGGGCCAGCGCGAGCGGTCCGGCGCCGACCTCGGCCCGCAGCAGCCGTTCCAGCTGGCGGGCCGTGTAACCGAGGTGGGCGGCCAGGCCGCCGACGCCCTCACGGTCCACGGTGCCATCGGCGATCAGCCGCATCGCGCGGGCCACGACGTCGCCGCGCACGTTCCATTCCGGCGAGCCCGGCGACGCGTCGGGACGGCACCGTTTGCACGCCCGGAAGCCCGCCCGCTGGGCCGCCGCGGCGCTCGGATAGAACCGGACGTTGCGGGCGAACGGCGGGCGGACCGGGCAACTGGGCCGGCAATAGATCCGGGTCGTCAGCACGGCCGTGACGAACCAGCCGTCGAATCGGGCGTCCTTGGACTGGACGGCCCGGTAGCAGCGTTCGAAATCGTCGTGCACGCCTCCACAGTTACACCCCGGCGCCGACAAAACTAGCGGAAAAGCGACATGGCAGTGGGCGGCGGCCAACGCGAGCGCTTGCGCTCGCATCCCACGGGGTACCCGCCTGGGACCATTTACGCGCAAAAGGGGTGACGTTGACGGCGGAGCTGGGGTGTCCGAAACGGATGGAGTTCGGCCCCTGCGGCGGGGTGCGCCACGACGGTCAGTGCGAAATGCGTCCGGGTCCTTGTTCATTCGGCGATGTGGTGCCGTGGTCGGGCGACCCGGTCGAACCGCGCGCACCGCGGCCGGTGCGCGCGCCCCTGGTGCTCGCCGATTTCAGTTGCACGCCCTTCGATCGTGGAGCCGTCGCGGCAACGGCCTCCGTCCTGGCGCCCGGGTGCGACGCCGTTCTGGTCGGTGAGCATCAGAACAAGCCCGATTTTCCGCCCACGTTGATGGGTTCCTTACTCCTGGACGCCGGTGTGACCCCGTGGATCACCCTGTCATGCCGGGACCGGAACCGGGTCGTCCTCGAGCAGGAGCTGCGGGGGCTGAAGGCCATCGGGGTAGACACCGCACTCTGTGTGACCGGGGACGGACGCGGCTACGACGTCCGCCCGGAAGTCACGCAGACGTTCGATCTCGACGGGCCGCGGTTGGTGTCGCTGGCGGCCGCGCTCGACATGGTTCCGGCGGTGCCCGAAACGCCCACCGCGCCACCCGTGCACGCCCGCCCCGCCCGCCTGGTGGAAAAGCAGCGGGCCGGGGCCGGCGTGGCCGTGCTCAACCATGTGCCGTCTCCCGACGTAGTGGCCGAATTCACCAAGGCGGCCCGATCGCTGGGGTTGGTCATCCCGGTGATCGCCGCGGTCGCGGTGTTCACCGACAGCGTGTCGGCGGCGGTGCTCGAGGGCTTGCCGGGCGTCGGACTGGACGGGGAACTGATCGAGCGGGTCCTGGGTGCGGCCGATCCGGTGGCGGCCGGCATCGCGGCGGCGGTCGATGAGGCACGGACGCTACTGTCCATTGATGGCGTTGACGGGGTGAACATTTCGGGGCTTGCCTCGGCGTCGGGCGCCCGCGTCGGCGCGGAGATTAAAGCGGAAGTTGGTCGCCGCGTGCGGAAGGAGGCCTCGTGACCGAAGCTATGGATGCAGAGTTCGACACCGTCGCGGAGTGGAACGCACGGGTCGCCGCCGACCTCGGCCCCGAGTACCACATCCCGGCGGGATGCCGGGGCAGCGGCAGTCCGGCCGCGCTGGACTGGCTGATCGGTCACATGGACCTGGCAGCCGGGGCCTCGCTCCTGGACTGCGGGGCCGGCGTCGGCGGTCCCGCCGCGTATGCCGTGCAATCGCGCTCGGTTGCGCCCGTGCTTGCCGAACCCGAAGCCGGCGCGTGCCGCGCCGCGCAGCGGCTGTTCGGCTATCCGGTCGTGCGCGCCGACGCGTCGGCGCTGCCGCTGGCGGATCGCAGCTTCGACGCCGCGTGGTCGCTGGGGGTGTTGTGCACGACGCCGGACCAACCCGCGCTGCTGGCGGAACTGCGGCGCACGGTGCGGCCCGGTGGGCGAATCGGCCTGCTGGTCTTCGTGATCCACCGCGAGATCAGTCCTGATGAGCTGCCGGAGAACCATTTCCCGACGCCCGACGGCCTGCTCGATCTGGTGGGGCGGTCCTCCCTTCGCGTCGAGAAGCGCCTGGGTACGGCCGATCTGCCGGAGATTCCGGAGGACTGGGATGCACGCATCGACGCGGTGACCGAGAAGCTCGCCGAGCGCTACGGGGACACGGAGGCCTGGCAGTTGGCCGAACGCCAGAGTTCGACGATCGGCCGGCTGCTCGAGGACGGGACGCTCACCGGCGAATTGCTGGTATTGCGCCACGCGTGAGCCTCACCCGCGGTCGGCGGGTGAAGCCAGTTGCGTGGGGTGCTCGTGCCCACGCAGCGTCACGGTCTTGCCCAACGACCAACGGGCACGCTCGGATTCACTCGCCCCCTCCAGGGTGCCCGCCGTCGTCAACAGCAGGCCCGGGTGCGACTTGGCGAGCTCGCAGAGCCGGGCCGCCTCGTTGACCGGTTCGCCGATCACGGTGTACTCGAACCGCTCTCGGGCGCCGACGTTGCCGGCGACGACCTGCCCCGCCGCCACCCCGATGCCCGCCCGACATTCCGAGATCTCGCGGCAGAGGCGATCGCGGATGCAGCGGGCGGTCGACAGCGCCTGATCCTCGGGACTGTCAAGGTGATTCGGTGCGCCGAAGATGGCCAGCGTCGCGTCGCCCTCGAACTTGTTGACCAGCCCGCAATGGCGGTCCACCTCTTCGACGACGATCCCGAAGAATCGGTTGAGCAGCTTGACGATCTCGGCCGCGGGCCAGCTGGTCACCAGCTTCGTGGAACCGACGATGTCGATGAACAGGACGGCGACGTGGCGTTCCTCCCCACCGAGTTTCGGCCGCTCCCGCTCGGCGGCCAGGGCGACTTCGCGCCCCACGTGGCGGCCGAAGAGATCCCGCACCCGTTCGCGCTCGCGCAGGCCGTCGACCATCGCGTTGAATCCGCGCTGCAACTCGCCGAGTTCGGTACCGTCGAACACCACCAGGTCGCCCCGCAGGTCGCCCTGCTCGACGCGCCTCAGCGCGGCGCGCACCACCCGAACCGGCGTGGCGGTGAGCCAGGCCAGGATCCACATCAGCAGGCAGCCGAAGATCAGTGTGGCCGTCGCCAGGATCAGGACCGCGACTGCGAGCTGCGTCTCGGTCAAGTTCTTGAGCGTGAGCGCGAAGAACGCGGTCAATGCGATGCCGAAAACCGGGACCCCGGAGCTCAGTGCCCACACCGTCATGGTCCGGCCCATGATGCCCGGCGCCAGCCGCTTGGGCGCCCTGCCGGCCTCGAGCGCCTGGGCCGCGACCGGCCGTAACGCGAACTCGGTGAACAGGTAGCACGCGGTGGCCACCAAGATGCCACAGAAGCTGACCGGAAAACCGACGATGGGAATGAAGGTGGTGTTGACCAGCCCGTAGAGCGTCGTCAACAGCGCCGCGCCGATGCCCCAGAGGATCAGCACGCCGAGCGCCAGCCGGAACGGCGCCAGGAAGGTGGCGCCTTCGTCCTCGGGCGTCGGCTTGCGCTCTTCGATGGCCCACCGCAGCGCGGCCAACGTTTGTCGGGTGATCAGGAATGTTCCGAACGCCAGCGCGACGACGATGTACGCGGGCGACACGCCGAAGGTGATCCACGCCGGCGCGTCGCTGAAGACGCTGGGGCTCGGGTAGGCGACGGTGAGCAGCAGTATCGCCACCCCGATCCCGATCAGGTTGGCCACCAGGATGAAGACGGTCAGGATGAGCTGGATGCGCACGCGCCGGCGGGCCTGGCTTTCCGTGACCCGCCCGAGCAGCAGCGAGCCGTAGGCAGGCGTTTCCGACAGCCGGCCACTCTGACGGGTCACAGCCTCGAGCACCCGGCCCAGGCGTTGAGCTACGGACTGGTGGGCCGACATGGTGCCGCCAGCCTATTTGGTCGGTCACGATCTAAGGTGAGTCGGGTGCGTCTAGTGATCGCCCAGTGCACCGTTGATTACGTCGGCCGGCTCACCGCGCATCTGCCGTCCGCGCGCCGGCTGTTGCTTTTCAAGGCCGACGGTTCGGTCAGTGTGCACGCCGATGACCGGGCCTACAAGCCGCTCAACTGGATGAGCCCGCCGTGCTGGCTGATCGAGGAACCCGGCGAGGCGCCCGTGTGGGTGGTGGAGAACAAGGCGGGCGAACAGCTACGCATCACCGTCGAGGAGATCGAGCACGACTCGAGCCACGATCTGGGCGTCGACCCCGGATTGGTCAAGGACGGGGTCGAGGCGCACCTGCAGGCCCTGCTCGCCGAGCATGTGCAGCTGCTGGGTGACGGGTACACGTTGATCCGCCGGGAGTACATGACCGCCATCGGGCCCGTCGACCTGCTGTGCCGGGACGAACGGGGCGGCTGCGTGGCGGTGGAGGTCAAGCGGCGCGGTGAGATCGACGGCGTCGAGCAGCTCACCCGCTACCTCGAACTGCTCAACCGCGACAGCGTGCTGGCGCCGGTCAAGGGGGTGTTCGCCGCGCAGCAGATCAAGCCGCAGGCGCGAACGCTGGCAGTCGATCGCGGCATTCGTTGTCTGACACTGGATTACGACCAGATGCGCGGGATGGACAGCGACGAATACCGGCTGTTCTGAAGGCGCCCGCATACACTGGCCGCATGGCTGCGCGCCGCCCACCGTCACGCCGGCGACGGTCGCTGCCGCCCCTGCCGGCGCCGCGCCGGGTGGAGATCGGGCCCGACGGCCACTCCTACGAGGTCCGTCCGGTGGCCGCGGCCCGCGCGGTCAAGACCTACCGGTGCCCCGGTTGCGATCACGAAATACGTTCGGGCACTGCCCATCTGGTGGTGTGGCCGATCGACTCGCCGTTCGGGGGCGATTCGGGATCGGTGGAAGACCGGCGGCACTGGCACACCCCGTGCTGGGGCCACCGCGCCACCCGCGGCCCGACCCGGAAATGGTCGTGAGCGACCGGCGCTAGCAGGCCGGTTCGACGAGCTCGATGAGTACCCCGCCGGCGTCCTTGGGGTGGATGAAGTTGATCCGCGAGTTTGCTGTGCCGCGCCGGGGCGCCTCGTAGACCAGCCGGACGTTTTGCGCCTGCAGCTGCTCGCACATGGCGTCGAGGTTGCTGACCCGCACGGCCATCTGCTGGATGCCGGGGCCGCGCTTGTCGATGAACTTCGCGATGGTCGACGACTCGTCGATCGGGGCCATCAGCTGGATCTGCGCGGTGCCGGTCGGGGCCCCGCGCGCCGCCAGCATCGCCTCGCGGATGCCCTGGTCTTCGTTGATCTCCTCGTGCACCAGAATCATGCCGAGGTGGTCGTGGTACCAGGTGATTGCCGCGTCCAGGTCGGCGACTGCGATGCCGACGTGATCGATCGCCGTCACCAGCGCGGTGGCCAGGACCTGACGGGCGTCAACTTGATCGGTCGTCATCACATAAAGGTAACCTGGCGGCAAAGATTCCGCTTCGTCGGGGAGCGGAATTGGCCGTTTAGCGACCGCCCGGTAGGCGTGAGGAGACAGTGATGACGACGTCGGTGATCGTTGCTGGAGCACGGACACCCATCGGAAAATTGATGGGCTCGCTGAAGGATTTCTCGGGCAGCGACCTGGGTGCCATCGCGATCGCCGGGGCGCTGGAGAAGGCGGGCGTGCCGGCGTCGCAGGTCGAGTACGTGATCATGGGCCAGGTCCTGACGGCCGGGGCCGGCCAGATGCCGGCGCGACAGTCCGCGGTGGGCGCCGGCATCGGCTGGGACGTGCCGGCGCTGACCATCAACAAGATGTGCCTGTCCGGCATCGACGCCATCGCCCTGGCCGACCAGCTCATTCGCGCCGGGGAGTTCGACGTGGTGGTGGCCGGCGGCCAGGAATCCATGACCAAGGCGCCACACCTGCTGATGGACAGTCGCGCGGGTTACAAGTACGGCGACGTCACGGTGCTCGACCACATGGCCTACGACGGCCTGCACGACGTGTTCACCGATCAGCCGATGGGCGCGCTGACCGAGCAGCGCAACGACCTCGACAAGTTCACCCGCGCCGAGCAGGACGAATACGCCGCGCGCTCGCACCAGCGGGCGGCCGCGGCCTGGAAGGACGGCGTGTTTGCCGACGAGGTGGTTCCGGTCACCATCCCGCAACGCAAGGGTGACGCGCTGCAGTTCGCCGAGGACGAGGGGATCCGGGCGAACACCACCGCGGAGTCGCTGGCCGGCCTGAAGCCCGCGTTCCGGCGCGACGGCACCATCACCGCCGGTTCGGCGTCGCAGATCTCCGACGGTGCGGCCGCCGTCGTGGTCATGAAGAAGGAAAAGGCCCAGCAGTTGGGCCTGACCTGGCTCGCCGAGATCGGGGCCCACGGCGTGGTTGCCGGCCCCGATTCCACGCTCCAGTCGCAGCCGGCCAACGCGATCAAGAAGGCGCTCGGCCGCGAGGGCATTCCCGTCGACCGGCTCGACGTCGTGGAGATCAACGAGGCGTTTGCGGCCGTGGCCTTGGCCTCGACCCGCGAGCTCGGCGTCGACCCCGACATCGTCAACGTCAACGGCGGCGCGATCGCCGTGGGCCACCCCATCGGGATGTCGGGGGCCCGCATCGCACTGCACGTGGCGCTGGAGCTCAAGCGCCGCGGCTCCGGCTACGGAGTTGCCGCCCTCTGCGGCGCCGGCGGGCAGGGCGACGCCCTGATCCTGCGGGCCGGTTAGTTTGCTGTGCGGCGGCGTCTGCGCTGCCGGCGGAGGCCTCCGGCGGCGTTTGTGATTTCCGTCACCGGGGGTGGCCGGGAGCAGATTTCGCCGTCGGCGAGCGGCGGCCGGTCCGGGTGGATGGGGCCCCGATCGGCATGCCAGACTTGACGGCGTGACGCGTCCGCGACCCTCTATCGGGCCCGCGCTGGCCGGTGCGGTCGATCTCTCCGGTCTCAAGCAGCGGGCCCAGCAGCAAGCCACGGCGACGGGACGCTCGGGACCCGCTCCGTCGGGCACCGCCGTCGAGATCACCGAGGCCAACTTCGAGGCCGAAGTCATCATCCGCTCGGAGGAAGTGCCCGTGGTGGTGGCGCTGTGGTCGCCGCGCAGCGACGCGTGCGTCGAGCTGGTCGAGACGCTCGCCGGCCTGGCCGCCGAGGACGCGGGGAAGTGGGCGTTGGCGGCCGTCAACGTCGACGTGTCGCCCCGGGTGGCCCAGATATTCGGCATCGACGCGGTCCCCACCGTCGTGGCGCTGGCCGCCGGGCAGCCGCTGTCCAGCTTCCAGGGCGTGCAACCCGCCGACCAATTGCGTCGCTGGGTGGACTCGCTGCTGTCCGCAACGGCCGGAAAGCTCAGGGGCGCAAGCGGTTCAGAGGAGGCAGAGGCGGTCGACCCCGCGCTGGCCGCGGCCCGCGAGCACCTGGATGCCGGCGACTTCGAGGCGGCCAAGACGGCGTATCAGGCCATCCTGGATGGTGATCCCGGCAGCGCGGAGGCCAAGGGCGCAATCCGCCAGATCGACTTCCTTGCGCGCGCGACCGCGCAACGCCCGGACGCCGTCGCCGTCGCCGACGCCGCGCCCGGCGACATCGACGCCGCGTTCGCGGCCGCCGACGTGCAGATCCTCAACCAGGATGTGACCGCGGCGTTTCAGCGCCTGACCGCGCTGGTGCGCAACACTTCCGGGGACGAGCGCACCCGGGTGCGCACCCGGCTGATCGAGCTGTTCGAGCTGTTCGATCCGGCCGACCCAGAGGTGGTCGCCGGACGGCGCAACCTCGCCAACGCCCTGTACTGAGGTCACCGCCGAGCAGACGCAGATCGCACGAAAATCGAAAGATTTATGCGATTCTGCGTCTGCTCGCGAGGGCCGTCAGGCCCGTGCGCCCTCTACTCCGGCTCGAGCCACAACGCCGACGTGGGCGGCAACACCAGCACCGCCGAGGCCGGGCGGCCGTGCCACGGGTCGTCGGTGGCGTCGACGCCGCCCATGTTGCCGATGCCCGAGCCGTTGTAGTCGGTCGCGTCGGTGTTGAGGACCTCGCGCCAGCGGCCGGCCGACGGCAAACCGACCCGATAGTCGCCGTGCTCGCTGCCCGAAAAGTTGAACACGCAGGCCATCACCGAGCCGTCGCTGCCGTACCTCAGGAAGCTCAGCACGTTGTTCGCCGAGTCGTTGGCGTCGATCCAGGAGTAGCCGTCGGGGATGGTGTCCTGGCTCCACAGGGCCGGGTGGCTGCTGTAGATGGCGTTGATGTCGCGCACCATGCGCAGGATGCCGTTGGAGAAGCCTTGTTCGTCGAGCTGCCACCAGTCCAGCCCGTTCTGTTCGGACCACTCGGCCCGCTGCCCGAATTCCTGCCCCATGAACAGCAATTGTTTGCCCGGGTGCGCCCACTGGTAGGCCAGCAGGCTGCGCAGGCCCGCGGCCTTGGTGTGGTTGTTGCCCGGCATCCGGCCCCACAGCGTGCCCTTGCCGTGCACCACCTCGTCGTGGCTGATCGGCAGCACGAAGTTCTCGCTGTAGGCGTAGAGCATGGAGAAGGTGATCTCGCCGTGGTGGTAGCTGCGGTGGATCGGGTCGCGGCTGATGTAATCGAGCGTGTCGTGCATCCAGCCCATGTTCCACTTCATCGAAAAACCAAGGCCGCCAAGGCTTGTCGGCCGCGTTACGCCCGGCCAGGAGGTGGACTCCTCGGCTATCGTGACGATCCCGGGCGCCGCCTTGTGCGCGGTGGCGTTCATCTCCTGCAGGAACTGCACCGCCTCCAGGTTCTCCCGGCCGCCGTAGATGTTCGGCGTCCAGCCGCCCGCGGGCCGCGAGTAGTCCAGGTAGAGCATCGACGCGACGGCGTCCACGCGCAGACCGTCGACGTGGAACTCCTCCAGCCAGTACAGCGCGTTGGCCACCAGGAAATTACGCACCTCGCGCCGGCCGAAATCGAACACGTAAGTGCCCCAGTCGAGTTGCTCGCCGCGCTTGGGATCGGAGTGTTCGTAGAGCGGGGTGCCGTCGAAGCGCCCCAGCGCCCACGCGTCCTTCGGGAAGTGCGCCGGCACCCAGTCGACGATGACGCCGATGCCCGCCTGGTGCAGAGCGTCGACCAACACGCGGAAGTCGTCGGGCGTGCCGAATCGAGACGTCGGCGCATAGTACGAGGTGACCTGGTAGCCCCACGATCCGGCGAACGGGTGCTCGGCGACCGGCAGCAACTCCACGTGGGTGAATCCGTGGTCGACAACGTAAGCCGTGAGCTGGTGGGCGAGTTCGCGGTAGCTCAGACCGGGACGCCAGGAGCCCAGGTGGACCTCGTAGGTGCTCATGGGCTCGAACACCGGGTTGCGCTGCGCGCGCCGGGCCATCCAGTCGGCGTCGTTCCACGTGTACCTGCTGCGCGTCACCCGCGAGGCGGTGTGCGGCGGGACCTCGGTGGCGAACGCCATGGGGTCGGCCCGCTCGGTCACGACCCCGTCGGCGCCGTGCACACGGAACTTGTAGAGGCCCTCCTCCGGGAAGTCGGGCCAGAACAGTTCCCACACTCCCGAGGAGCCCAGCACCCGCATGGGGGCGTCGTTGCCGGTCCAGCCGTTGAACTCGCCGATCAGGTTCACGCCCTTGGCGTTGGGGGCCCACACCGCGAACGACACCCCGGTCACCTCGCCGTCGGCCGTGGTGAACGAACGGGCATGCGCGCCGAGCACTTCCCAGAGCCGCTCGTGGCGGCCCTCGCCGAACAGGTGCAGATCCACCTCGCCGAGTGTCGGCAGGAAGCGATAGGCGTCGGCGACGACGTACGGTTCACCGCCCGGGTAGGTGATCTCCAGCCGGTAGTCGATCAGGTTGACGAACGGCAGCGCGACGGCGAACAGGCCGGCCTCGATGTGCTGCAACGGGAAACGGTCCTTGCCCACCAGCGCGACAACCTCTTCGGCGTGCGGCCGGAACGCGCGGATGACGGTGTGGTCGCCGTACTCGTGGGCGCCCAGAACGCCGTGCGGGTTGTAATGCGCACCGGCCAGCAGGAGCGACAGCTCCTCGTGGTCGGGGGCCAGGTGCGTCTTGGCGAGTTGATCGGCTTGGCTCATGTCACAATCCCTCCGGTCCGTGTGGCGGCCTGCGGAGCAGCGTCATCCGGAACTCCTGCGGAATGAGTGGCATGTTGATCACATGCGCCACCGCTCGTGCCGGGTCGAGGCGGATGTAGTTCGCTTGGCCCCATTGGAATTCCTGGCCGGTGAGCTCGTCTCGTACCCAAAATCGTTCGTAAGGCTCCATACCCAATGCCGCCATGTCCAAAAACAGCGTGGCTTCCTCGGCGCCGAAGGCGTTGAGCGTCACCACCACCAACACGCAGTCGCCGGACGCGGGGTCGAATTTGCTGTAGGCCAATAGCGCGTCGTTGTCCACGCTGTGGAAGTGAATGGTGCGCAGCTGCTGGAGCGCGGGGTGGAGACGGCGGATTTCGTTGAGCCGCGCGATGAACGGCTCCAACGAGCGGCCCTCGGCCAGCGCACCCTCGAAGTCGCGGGGCCGCAGCTCGTACTTCTCCGAGTTCAGGTACTCCTCGCTGCCCTCGCGAACCGCCCGGTGCTCGAACAGCTCGTAGCCCGAGTACACGCCCCAGGCCGGGCCCATGGTGCCGGCCAGCACGGCGCGGATGGCGAACATGCCCGGCCCGTTGTGCTGCAGGATCGCGTGCAGGATGTCGGGCGTGTTCACGAACAGATTGGGGCGCCGGAAGTCCGCGGCGGCGGCGATCGCTTCGCCGAATTCGGTAAGTTCCTGCTTGGCCGTGCGCCACGTGAAATAGCTGTAGGACTGCGTGAACCCGAGCTTGGCCAGGCCGTACTGCCGGGCCGGCGGGGTGAAGGCCTCGGAGAGGAACAGCACGTCGGGGTCGATGCTCTTGACCTGCCCGATCAGCCACGCCCAGAAGTTCGGCGGCTTGGTGTGTGGGTTGTCCACGCGAAAGAACTTCACCCCGTGGTCCATCCAGTGCCGGACGATCCGCAGCACCTCGTCGTACAGGCCCGCGGGATCGTTGTCGAAGTTCAGCGGGTAGATGTCCTGGTACTTCTTCGGCGGATTCTCCGCGTACGCGATGGTGCCGTCGGGCAGCTCGGTGAACCAGTTGCGGTGCTGGCGGGCCCAGGGGTGGTCGGGTGCGCACTGCAGCGCCAGGTCCAGCGCTACCTCCATGCCCAAATCCCTTGCGGCGGAAACGAACTCGTCGAAATCGTCGATGGTGCCCAGCGCCGGGTGGACCGCGTCGTGGCCGCCCTCGTCGCTGCCGATCGCCCATGGCGAGCCCACGTCCCCGGGGGCGGCGGTGGGAGAGTTGTTGCGCCCCTTGCGGTGTACCTTGCCGATCGGGTGGATCGGGGGCAGGTAGACGACGTCGAAGCCCATCTCCGCGATGCGCGGCAGCTGTTTGGCCGCCGTGGCGAAGGTGCCGTGCACGGGCTTGCCGTCGGCGTCCCAGCCGCCGGTGGAGCGCGGAAACATCTCATACCAGGAGCCGAACCGGGCCAGCGGCCGGTCCACCCACACCCCGTACTGCTCACCCCGGGTGACCAGGTCCCGCAGCGGGTAGGTGGCCAGCAGCTCTTCGACCTCCGGGGAAAGCGCGAGCGCGGTGCGTGTCACCGGGTCCCCGGGGCTGTGCAACGCCGTCGCCACCGCCAGCAAGGGTTCGCGCACGGCGCGTGGCACGCCGGTGGCGGCGCGCTCGAACAGCGCGGCGCCGATCAGCAGGTCGTTGGACAGCTCCGTCTCACCCTGGCCGGCCTCGAGCTTGGCGACCAGCCCGTGGCGCCAGCTGTGGATCGGGTCCCCCCATCCGTCCACCCGGAAGGTCCACAGTCCGACCCGGTCGGGCGTGAAGTGGCCGTGGAACACGTAGGGTTCCTGACCCTCGGTCATCGGGAACATCAAGGGTTTGATGCGCTGCTGCTCGGCACCGTCGGACGCCGTGGATTCCAGTGGTTTCTCGGGGGCCTGCACCGCCTTGATGCGGCGGGTCTCGCTGGGCTGCGGGTACCTGGCGCCGTGATAGCGGACCACCAGGGTCGCGGCCACCGCCTCGTGGCCCTCACGCCACACCGCGGCGCTGACCGGGACCACCTCACCGACCACGGCCTTGGCCGGGTACGCGCCGCAGGACACAACGGGCTGGACGTTATCGATCTCGACACGACCGGGCACCAACGCTCCATTTCAATTTGCCCGGCTCCTCCTCGGTCCGCTTCCGCGGACCGCATTGTCGCCGGCAGTGTTTCAATTTGTGTGCGGCCAAACCGCGGGTGTGCTCGTCGCGGAATGCCTGTCGTCTGGCGGACTTCCTGTCGTGGGACTTCCCTGCCGTGGGACTTCCTCTGCGGGGAAGCTGCGTCGCCGCCCCAACACTTAACCGATACCCAGCCTAGTGTCAGGTCACACCCTCGGCGGTAGACGTGTGTTGCGGTCGCCGTGCGCGCACCGAAATCCTCAGTAAGGTATGGCGCGTGAAAGCCCTTCGCCGGTTCACTGTCCGTGCTCACCTCCCGGAGCGCCTCACCGCGCTCGATCAGCTCTCGACAAACCTCCGCTGGTCGTGGGACAAACCGACGCAGGACCTGTTCGCGTCCATCGACCCGGCGCTGTGGGAGCGGTGCGGCGCGGACCCGGTCGCCATGCTCGGCGGCGTGAACCCGGCCCGTCTTGACGAACTGGCGCTCGACGAGAGCTTCCTGACCCGGCTCGACGAGCTGGCCGCCGATCTCAACGACTATCTGAGCCGCCCCCTGTGGTATCAGCAACAGGAAGCCGACGGCGGCGACGCCCCGAGCGGCATCGCCTACTTCTCGATGGAGTTCGGGGTCGCCGAGGTGCTGCCGAATTACTCCGGCGGCTTGGGGATCCTGGCCGGTGACCACCTGAAGTCGGCGTCGGACCTCGGCGTCCCGCTGATCGCGGTGGGCCTCTATTACCGCTCCGGGTATTTCCGCCAGTCGCTGACCGCGGACGGCTGGCAGAACGAGACCTACCCGTCGCTGGACCCGCAGGGGCTGCCGTTGCGGCTGCTGACCGACGCCGGTGGCGATCCCGTGGTGATAGCGCTGACGCTTCCCGACTCGGCGCAGCTGCACGCCCATGTGTGGGTGGCGCAGGTGGGTCGCGTCCCGCTGCTGTTGCTCGATTCGGACGTGCCGGAGAACGAGCACGATCTGCGCGGCGTCACCGACCGCCTCTACGGCGGGGACCAGGAACACCGCCTGAAACAGGAGATACTGGCCGGCATCGGCGGGGTGCGCGCGATCCGCGCGTTCACCGCCATCGAGGGGCTGCCCGCGCCCGAGGTCTTCCACATGAACGAGGGCCACGCCGGATTCCTGGGCGTCGAACGCATCCGCGAGCTCATCGCCGAGCAGGGGCTGGACTTCGACACCGCGTTGACGGTGGTGCGGTCGTCCACCGTGTTCACCACCCACACCCCGGTGCCCGCCGGCATCGACCGGTTCCCGGTGGACCTGGTGGTGCGCTACCTCGGCGGGAAGGCCGACGCCACCGGCGAGTCCACGCTGCTGCCGGGCGTGGCGACCGATCGGATCGTCGCGCTGGGCGCCGAGGACGATCCCGCCAAATTCAACATGGCGCACATGGGCCTGCGGCTGGCCCAACGCGCCAACGGCGTCTCGCTGCTGCACGGGCGGGTCAGCCGCGCCATGTTCAACGAGCTGTGGCCCGGGTTCGACCCCGAGGAGGTGCCGATCGGGTCGATCACCAACGGGGTGCACGCGCGTACCTGGGCGGCGCCGCAATGGTTGCAGCTGGGCCGCGAGCTGCTCGGCTCGGACTCGTTCGGCGACCCCGGCGTCTGGCTGCGGCTGCAGCAGGTCGACATCGGCCACCTGTGGTGGATCCGCTCCCAACTGCGCGCACTGCTGGTCGACGACGTGCGCCGCCGGTTGCGCCGGTCGTGGCTGGAGCGCGGCGCCTCGGAAGCCGAATTGGGCTGGATCGCAACGGCTTTCGATCCGAACGTGCTCACCATCGGCTTCGCCCGGCGGGTGCCGACCTACAAGCGGCTGACGCTCATGCTGCGTGACCCCGACCGGCTCGAACAGCTGCTGCTCAACAAGGAGCGCCCGATCCAGCTGATCGTCGCCGGCAAGTCGCACCCGGCCGACGACGGGGGCAAGGCGCTCATTCAGCAGGTGGTCCGGTTCGCCGACCGGACGCAGGTGCGCCACCGCATCGCCTTTTTGCCCGACTACGACATGTCGATGGCGCGGCTGTTGTATTGGGGCTGCGACGTCTGGCTGAACAACCCGCTGAGGCCGCTGGAGGCCTGCGGCACGTCGGGGATGAAGAGCGCGTTGAACGGCGGGCTCAACCTGTCCATCCGCGACGGCTGGTGGGACGAGTGGTACGACGGCGAAAACGGTTGGGAGATACCGTCGGCCGACGGCGTCAACGACGAGACCCGCCGCGACGACCTGGAGTCCGCGGCCCTGTACAGCCTGCTGGAGCAGGCCGTCGCGCCGAAGTTCTACGAGCGCGACGAGCAGGGGGTGCCGCCGCGCTGGATGGAGATGGTGCGCCACACCCTGCAGACGCTGGGCCCGAAGGTGCTTGCCTCGCGCATGGTGCGCGACTACGTGGAGCAGTACTACATGCCGGCCGCGCGGTCGCTGCGCCGGACCGTTGCGGCGCCCGACGGCGCCGACCGGGGCGACGCGTTCGGCGCGGCCCGCGAGCTGGCCGCCTACCGCCGGCGGGTGCAGCAGGCGTGGCCCAAGATCGCGATCACCGACGTCGACAGCACCGGCCTGCCCGATACCCCGCAGCTCGGCTCCAAGCTGACCCTGACCGCGACCGTGCAGCTGGCGGGACTGCGGCCCGACGAGGTCATGGTGCAGGCCGTGCTGGGCCGCGCCGACTCCACCGACACGCTGCTGGATCCGGTGACCGTGGAGATGTCGCACACCGCGACCGCCGAGGGCGGCTACGAGATCTTCTCGACGACGACGCCGCTGCCGCTGGCCGGGGCGGTGGGCTACACGGTCCGCGTGCTGCCCCAGCACCCGATGCTCGCGGCCCCCAACGAGCTCGGACTGGTCACGCTGGCCCGCTAGTCCTCAGCCGCTCCAGGGCGGCGCGCACCTGCGCCGCGTTGGTCGTCTGCCAGAACGGCGGCAGCGAGTCCCTCAGGTAGCGCCCGTAGCCGGCGGTGACCATCCGCGAGTCGAGCACCGCGACCACCCCGCGGTCGGAGACGCGGCGCAGCAGCCGGCCCGACCCCTGAGCCAGCAGCAGCGCGGCGTGGCTGGCGGCGACGGCCATGAAGCCGTTGCCCCCGCGCGCGGCGACCGCACGCTGCCGCGCCCCCAGCAGGGGGTCGTCGGGCCGGGGGAACGGGATGCGGTCGATGATCACCAGCGACAGCGACGGGCCCGGCACGTCGACGCCCTGCCACAGGGACAGGGTGCCGAACAGTGACGTCTCGGGGTCGGCGCTGAACTGCTCGACGAGCGCGGAGGTGGTGTCGTCGCCCTGGCACAGCACCGGCGTCGACAGCGTGGCGCGCATGGCCTCCGCGGCGGCGCGGGCGGCCCGCATCGACGAGAACAGGCCCAGGGTGCGCCCGCCCGCGGCGGTGATCAGTTCGGCGATTTCGGTGAGCTGCTCGGCGGAACCGGTGCCGTCGCGGCCCGGCGGCGGCAGATGAGCGGCCACGTACAGGATGCCGGCCTTGGCGTGCTGGAACGGCGAGCCCACGTCGAGTCCCCGCCAGCTTTCGGCCTCGGCGGCCTCGGTGTTGGCGAGCCCCCAGGCCGCGGCCATCGCGTCGAACGAGCCGCCGACCGTCAGCGTGGCCGACGTCAGGACGGTGGTCGAGCGGGCGAACACCTTGCCGCGCAACAGGTCTGCCACCGATAGCGGCGCGACCCGTAGCACCGGGCGCGGCGACCCGCGGTTGTCCTCGTGGTCCAGCCAGACGATGTCGGTGCGGTCGGGTATCGCGGGCGCGAACGACGCCAGGATCCGCGACGCGGTGTCGGATATCTCGCTCAGCGCGGCAACGGCTTCGGCGCGCGCCGCGGAGGCCTTCGCGTCGCTGGTGGTGTCGATCGCCGATCGCGCAGCGCTCGCCGCGTCGCGCAGTGCCGCCAGGTAGGTCGCCATCTCGTCGTCGAGGCGATCCATCCGGCCCGGTGTGGCGTCGTGGATGGCGGCGGCGAAGGTGGCCGTCGCGGCCTCCAGGCGCTGGTTCAGTTCCGGGCCGACCAGGCGGGTGATCCGGCGCAGGGCGACCCCGAGGGCGGCGGGCGTCAGCTCCGCGGTGGCCACCGAGGTCACCCGGTCGACCAACTCGTGGGCTTCGTCGACCACCAGCAGCGAATGTTCGGGCAGCACTGCCGATTCGGCCACCGCGTCGATGGCCAGCAGGGCGTGATTGGTCACCACGATGTCGGCGCGGCCGGCCGTCGCCCGCGCCCTTTCGGAGAAGCATTCGGTGCCGAACGGGCAGCGCGCCACGCCCATGCATTCACGCGCGGACACGCTGACCTGCGACCAGGACCGGTCCGCGACGCCGGGCTTGAGGTCGTCGCGGTCACCGGATTCGGTGGTCGACGCCCACGCGGTGAGCCGTTGCACGTCGCGGCCCAGGGCCGTCGCCGCCAGGGGATTGAACAGTTCCTCCTGCGGCACGTCGCCGGTGCCCTCCTCGTCGGCGCCGCCGTTGTGAACCTTGTTCAGGCACAGGTAATTACGCCGCCCCTTGAGCAGGGCGAACCGCGGCGGGCGCGGCAGGGCGCCGGCGAGCGAGTCGGCCAGGCGGGGCAGGTCGCGCTCGAGCGCGATCGTGGCCGTCGAGACGACGACGGGTGAGTCGTCGCCCAGGGCGCGCACGATCGCGGGGACCAGGTAGGCGAGCGACTTGCCGGTCCCGGTGCCGGCCTGCACGACGAGGTGCTCGCCCGTTTCGAACGCGCGCGCCACCGCGGCGGCCATCTCCACCTGGCCGGGCCGTTCGCTGCCGCCGAGCGCCGCCACGGCTTTGGCCAGCAACTCGGGCACGGATACCTCGGACGTGGTCACTCTCTTCGCTAGGGGGCGTGCTGGCGCTGCGGTGCCGAGACCTGCGCGGTCGGGATCGCCGGGTCGCCGTGGGACAGGTTCAGCCCCTCCCACGGCAGGCTGCGCAGGCCCGAGGCCACGAGCTCGCGTGCCGCCGCCAGGTTCGGCTCGGTGACCGGCTCCCCGGCGCGGACCAGCGGGGTGGTCAGCACCCGGAACGGTTCTCTCGTGGTCGGTGGGCGCCCCGCCGGATGGACCACCTCCTCGGTGATGGTTCCGGTCGGGCGGGACAGGCGCAGGGCCTCCTTGCGGCCGCCGCGGGTTTCCTTGTGGCTGCTGCGTTTTTGGACCGGCATGCCGTCCACTTCGACGAGCTTGTAGACCATGTTGGCGGTCGGGGCGCCGGAACCGGTGACCAGTGAGGTGCCGACGCCGAAGCTGTCCACCGGCTCCGCGCCCAGCGCCGCGATGGAGAACTCGTCGAGGTCGCCGGACACCACGATGCGGGTCCGGGTGGCGCCCAGCCCGTCGAGCTGGTCACGCACCTGGCGGGCCAGCGCGCCGAGCTCGCCGGAGTCGATGCGGACCGCACCGAGCCCGGTGCCGGCCGCGGCCACGGCGTTGGCCACTCCTTCGGTCACGTCGTAGGTGTCCACCAGCAGGGTGGTGCCGGCGCCCAGCGCGTCCACCTGAGCGCGGAACGCGGCCGGTTCGTCCGGGCCCTCGGCGCTGGCGTGCAGCATGGTGAACGCGTGCGCGGACGTGCCCTCCGTCGGTATGCCGTATTGCTTCTGCGCCTCGAGGTTGGACGTCGCGGTGAACCCGGCGATGTAGGCGGCGCGGGCCGCGGCGACGGCCGCCCGTTCGTGCGTGCGCCGGGACCCCATCTCGATCAGCGGACGCTCCCGCGCGGCGCTGACCATGCGCGCCGCTGCGGACGCGATCGCGGTGTCGTGGTTGAAAATCGACAGCGCCAGCGTTTCGAGCAGCACGCACTCGGCGAAGCTGCCGGTCACCGAAAGCACGGGGGATCCGGGGAAGTACAGCTCGCCCTCGGCGTAGCCGTCGATGTCGCCGCGGAACCGGAAGTCGCGCAGGTAACCTACCGTTTCCGGGTCGAGGAACTCCGCCAGCAACTCACAGGCGCGGTCATCGAAGATGAAGTGCGGCAAGGCTTCCAGCAGCCGGCCGGTCCCGGCGACCACGCCGTACCGGCGGCCGTCGGGCAGTCGCCGCGCGAACATCTCGAACGTGGTCCTGCGGTTGGCTGTGCCGTCACGCAGCGCCGCCGCCAGCATGGTCAGCTCGTATTTGTCGGTCAGCAGCCCAGCCAGGACCGGCTCGTTCATTCCGCAACGGTAACGGCTGACGTCGCCCGGCGTGTGCCTCGGTATCGTGGGGGCCATGGTTGTTGCGTCAGCGCCCACGGAGCCGAAGTCGCTGCCGGGCACTACCGGGCAACGCGAGACGGCCGCGGAGGTCGCCACGGCCAGTCCCTGGGTCACCATCGTGTGGGACGACCCGGTCAACCTGATGACGTACGTGACCTATGTGTTCCAGAAGCTGTTCGGCTACAGCGAGCCGCACGCCACCAAACTGATGCTGCAGGTGCACAACGAGGGAAAGGCCGTGGTGTCGGCGGGGAGCCGGGAGAACATGGAGGTCGACGTGTCCAAGCTGCATGCCGCCGGACTGTGGGCGACGATGCAGCAGGACAGCTGAGCGCCGAGGCACCGGCGATACGCTGTGCGCAAATGGAAGCGCGTCGAGACCGCGAACGGTCCCCGTTTTCGGTCCTCCCTGGCCTCGCATGAGGCCGCCCTGTTGACGAACCTGGCCGGGGCGATGATCGGCCTCCTCGACGAGCGCGAATCCTCCTCGCCGGCAGACGAACTCGAGGAGATCACCGGGATCAAGACCGGGAATGCCGACCCGCCGGGGGATCCGACCCTGCGCCGGCTGCTGCCCGACTTCATCAAGCCCGCCGACGGCGACGGCTCGCCCGCCGACGTCCCGGAGAACCTCAACGCCGCGCTGCGCAGCCTGCACGAGCCCGAGATCATCGGCGCCAAACGTGTTGCGGCCCAGCGTTTGTTGGACACCGTCCCGGACAACGGGGGCAAGTTCGAGCTGACGGCCGACGACGCGGACGCGTGGGTCGCGGCGGTCAACGACATCCGGCTGACGCTCGGCGTCATGCTCGAGGTCGGCCCGCAGGGGCCCGAACGGTTGCCGGCCGACCATCCGCTGGCCGTGCACTTCGACGTCTACCAGTGGCTGACCGTGCTGCAGGAGTACCTCGTGCTGGTGTTGATGGGATCGCGATGATCCCGCCGGCGGCCCGATGAGTTCCATCACCGACGTCGGGGGCATCCGGGTGGGTCACTACCACCGCCTGGACCCGGACGCGTCGCTGGGCGCGGGGTGGGCCTGCGGCGTCACCGTGGTGCTGACCCCGCCCGGCACGGTCGGGGCCGTGGACTGCCGCGGCGGTGCGCCGGGCACCCGGGAGACCGATCTGCTCGACCCGGCGAACACCGTGCGGTTCGTCGACGCCGTGCTGCTCGCCGGCGGCAGCGCCTATGGCCTGGGCGCCGCGGACGGCGTCATGGCCTGGCTGGAGGAACAGGGCCGCGGGGTGGCGATGGAGGGCGGCGTGGTGCCCATCGTGCCCGGCGCCGTGATCTTCGATCTGCCGGTCGGCGGCTGGGACCGCCGGCCGACGGCCGAGTTCGGCTACCGGGCGTGCGAAGCGGCCGCGCAATCCCGGGCAGCCGGGTGCGTCGGCGCCGGCGTCGGTGCCCGGGCCGGGGTGCTCAAGGGCGGCGTCGGCACCGCCTCGACGACGCTGGGGTCCGGCGTCACCGTCGGCGCGGTCGTCGCGGTCAACTCCGCGGGCGACGTCGTCGACCGGGCCACGGGCCTGCCGTGGCTGGCCGAGCTGGCCGACGAGTTCGGGCTGAGGCCGCCGCCGCCCGACCAGATCGAGGCGTTCGGCCGGTTGCCCTCGCCGCTGAACCCGTTGAACACCACGATCGCGGTGGTGGCGACCGACGCCGCGGTGAGCGCGGCCGCGTGCCGGCGGATCGCCGCCGCCGCCCACGACGGACTGGCCCGTGCGATCCGCCCGGCCCACACGCCGCTGGACGGCGACACGGTGTTCGCGCTCGCGACGGGGGCCATCGAAATGGCGCCCGAGGCCGCGCCCCCGGCCGCAGGGAAGCCGGTGCCCGCGGCGTTCGCCCCCGATACGCGGCTGGTGACCGAGGTGGGCATCGCGGCGGCCGACTGCCTCATGCGGGCGGTGCTGGCCGGGGTGCTCGCCGCCGAATCGGTCGCCGCCATCCCGACCTACCGCGACGTGTTGCCCGGCGCGTTCGGCGGGCCGCCCCGGTAGCCTGGACGGGCCGAGTCGAAAGGGCAGCGATGGCGAGGAGCACGCCGAGGGGACGTTCCGGCGTTCCGGCGACCCAGGCCAAGAAGCGGCCCGAGTGGTTCGTCGGCGGGGCCGCCATCCTCACCTTCGTCGCCCTGCTCTACCTGGTCGAGCTGATCGACCAGCTCGACGGCGGCAGGCTGGACTCCAACGGCATCAGGCCGCTGACGACCGACGGCCTGTGGGGCATCGTCTTCGCGCCGGTCCTGCACGCCAACTGGCAGCACCTGGCGGCCAACACCGTCCCGCTGCTGGTGCTCGGCTTCCTGATGACGCTGGCCGGAATGTCCCGCTTCGTGTGGGCCACGGTGATCGTCTGGGTCCTGGGTGGGTTCGGCACCTGGCTCATCGGCAACGTGGGCAGCTCCTGCGGTCCGACCGATCACATCGGGGCCTCGGGCCTGATTTTCGGCTGGCTGGCCTTCCTGCTGGTGTTCGGGCTGTTCGTCCGCCGGGTGTGGAACATCATCGTCGGGCTGGTCGTGCTGTTCGTCTACGGCGGCGTCCTGCTCGGGGCGATGCCGGTGCTGCACCAGTGCGGTGGCGTGTCGTGGCAGGGCCACCTGTGCGGAGCGATCGCGGGCGTCATCGCGGCCTACGTGTTGTCCGCGCCCGAACGCAAGGCGCGGGCGCG
>NZ_CSTD01000001.1:1877008-2204925 GCF_001053185.1 Mycobacterium bohemicum DSM 44277
GCGGCCACGTGAACTCGCCATTGGCGCCCGTCGGGGTCTTCGATTCCGGCGTCGGGGGACTGACCGTCGCGCGGGCCATCATCGACCAGCTGCCTGACGAGGACCTGATCTACGTCGGCGACACCCGTAACGGCCCCTACGGGCCGCTGAGCATCCCCGACATCCGTGCGCACGCGCTCGCCATCGCCGACGACCTGGTCGGCCGTGGTGTGAAGGCGCTCGTGATCGCCTGCAACACCGCGTCGGCCGCATGCCTGCGCGACGCCCGGGAGCGCTACGACGTCCCCGTCGTCGAGGTGATCCTGCCCGCGGTGCGCCGCGCGGTCGCCACCACCCGCAACGGTCGCATCGGCGTCATCGGCACGCGCGCAACCATCGCCTCGCACGCCTACCAGGACGCGTTCGCCGCCGCCCGCGACACCGAGATCACCGCGGTGGCCTGCCCGCGGTTCGTCGATTTCGTCGAACGCGGCGTGACCAGCGGCCGGCAGGTCCTGGGCCTGGCCGAGGGTTATCTCGAACCGCTGCAGCGTGCGCAGGTCGACACCCTGGTCCTCGGGTGCACCCACTATCCGCTGCTGTCCGGGATCATCCAGCTGGCGATGGGCGACAACGTCACCCTGGTCTCGAGTGCCGAGGAGACGGCCAAGGAAGTGCTGCGG
Source organism: Mycobacterium bohemicum DSM 44277 (assembly GCF_001053185.1). Classification (GTDB taxonomy): domain Bacteria; phylum Actinomycetota; class Actinomycetes; order Mycobacteriales; family Mycobacteriaceae; genus Mycobacterium; species Mycobacterium bohemicum. Next base: position 1,877,671 of record NZ_CSTD01000001.1, read on the forward strand.
GTGCTCACCGAGCGCGACCTGCTGCGCCCGCATGACGCGCCGCCGGCCACCCGGGTGTTCGAAGCCACCGGCGATCCCGAGGCTTTCACCAACCTGGCCGCGCGCTTCCTGGGACCCGCGGTGACGGGCGTCGCGCCCGTCCACCACTTCGGAGACGTGCCGGGCCGATAGCCGCCGCGAGATTCTGATCACACCAATGCGGCGATGTTTTCGTCATCGTCGTATCGGGCATGGCACAGTAGTGTCCGTGCGAATCACCGTGCTCGGCTGCTCAGGCAGTGTCGTGGGTCCGGATTCGCCCGCCTCGGGGTACCTGCTCCGGGCGCCGGGCACGCCCCCGCTCGTCCTCGACTTCGGCGGGGGAGTGCTGGGTGCGCTGCAGCGCTACGCGGACCCCAGCTCGGTGCACGTGCTGCTGACCCATCTGCACGCCGACCACTGCCTTGATCTGCCGGGGCTGTTCGTGTGGCGCCGCTATCACCCGACGAGGCCGGACGGCAAGGCGTTCCTGTACGGCCCCAGCGACACGTGGTCGCGGTTGGGGGCGGCGTCGTCCCCGTACGGCGGCGAGATCGACGACTGCTCGGACATCTTCGACGTCCGCCACTGGGTGGACAACGAGCCGGTTCAGTTCGGGCCGCTGACGGTGGTGCCGCGGATCGTGGCGCACCCGACCGAGTCCTACGGCATGCGGATCACCGATGACAGCGGGGCCTCGTTCGTCTACAGCGGCGACACCGGCGTCTGCGACCAACTCGTCGACCTGGCCCGCGACGCCGATGTCTTCCTCTGCGAGGCGTCCTGGACGCACGCGGCCGACCGCCCGCCGGCCCTGCACCTGTCGGGAACGGATGCCGGGCGGATAGCAGCCGAGGCCGGAGTTCGCGAGCTGATGCTCACCCACATCCCGCCGTGGACGTCGCGCGAGGACGTGATCACCGAGGCCAAGGCGGAGTTCGACGGTCCCGTGCACGCGGTCGTCTGCGGGGAGACGTTCGACGTCCGCCACTCCGAGAGGGTCTGAGCCGAGCGATTAGTGTTGCCGGGGTGAGCAAGCGAGAAGACGGCCGCCTCGACGACGAGCTTCGCCCCGTAGCCATCACGCGGGGGTTCACCGATCACCCGGCGGGTTCGGTGCTCATCGAGTTCGGCCATACCAAGGTCATGTGCACGGCCAGCGTCACCGAAGGCGTTCCGCGTTGGCGCAAGGGGTCGGGCCTGGGCTGGCTGACCGCGGAGTACGCGATGCTCCCGTCGGCCACCCACACCCGTTCCGACCGCGAGGCGGTGAAGGGCCGGCTCAGCGGCCGCACCCAGGAGATCAGCCGGCTGATCGGCCGATCGCTGCGCGCGTGCATCGATCTGGCGGCGCTCGGTGAGAACACCGTGGCCGTCGACTGCGACGTGCTGCAGGCCGACGGCGGAACCCGCACCGCCGCCATCACGGGCGCCTATGTGGCGCTGGCCGACGCGGTGACCTACCTGTCGGCGGCCGGCAAGCTCTCCGATCCCCGGCCGTTGTCGTGTGCGATCGCGGCGGTCAGCGTCGGCGTCGTCGACGGCCGGGTGAGGGTGGACCTGCCCTACGAGGAGGACTCCCGCGCCGAGGTCGACATGAACGTCGTCGCCACCGACACCGGGACGCTCGTGGAAGTCCAGGGCACCGGCGAGGGTGCGACGTTCCCGCGGTCGACGCTCGACAAGCTGCTCGACGCGGCGCTGGCCGCCTGCGACACGTTGTTCGCCGAGCAGCGCCGGGCGCTGGAGTTGCCCTACCCCGGTGTGCTGCCCGAGGGCCCGCCGCCGCCGAAGGCGTTCGGAACCTGACCCAGGTGCTGGTCGCCAGCCGGAACCCCAAGAAGCTGGCCGAACTGCGGCGGGTGCTCGACGCTGCCGGTCTGTCGGGCTTGACGCTGGTGTCGCTGAACGACGTGCCACCGTTCGACGAGGCCCCGGAAACCGGGGCGACGTTCGAGGACAACGCCCTGGCCAAGGCGCGGGATGCCTTTGCGGCGACGGGCCTGGCGACGGTGGCCGACGACTCCGGCCTGGAGGTGGCCGCTCTGAATGGGATGCCGGGTGTGCTCTCGGCGCGCTGGGCGGGCAGACACGGCGACGACGGCGCAAACACCGCGCTGCTGCTGGCGCAGTTGCGGGACGTGCCCGACGAACGGCGCGGCGCTTCTTTCGTGTCGGCCTGCGCGCTGGTCTCGGCGTCCGGAGAGGTGGTCGTTCGCGGCGAGTGGCCGGGCAGCATCGCCAGGGAGGCCCGCGGGTCCGGCGGTTTCGGTTACGACCCGGTGTTCCTCCCGGCGGACGAAGACCGCACGGCGGCGCAGCTCAGCCCGGCGGAGAAGGACGCGGTGTCGCACCGCGGGCGCGCGCTGGCGCTGCTGGTGCCGGCGCTGCGGAAGCTTGCCCTCAGCGCGCGCGAGGCCGGCTGCTGAAGTCCCACCGGTCCCACCAGTCCCTCGCCGAGGGGACAGGCGATGTGCCCGCCTCATAGCGACAAGCCTGTGGTGCGAGCGCTCTGTCGCTAGGAGGTGGGCACAAACAGTGCCGCCCCCGAGAGAGACCAGTGTGGCTGATGTGACTCAGAGCCCGAAACGCGCCTTGACGTCCCTGGTTTGGAAATGCTCGACGACGATGCCCAGCAGCGGGATCGTGCCGGCGAGCAATACGCCGATCGTCTTGCCGATGGGCCAGCGGACCTTGACCGCCAGATTGAAGGCGGCGAGGACGTAGATGAAGTACACCCAGCCGTGCACCACTTCGATCCACCGGATCTCGTGGTGAAAGACCAGATGCGAGACGATCTCATAGCACAGCGCGATGAGCCAGAGACCCGTCGTCCACGCCATGATCCGGTAGGCGAGCAGCGGGCCCCGGAGGTTGTTCGCGGGGACTGTGGCCGGCGTTTCCGGAGTCGTCATGCGGTAGTCCTGTTCTGCCGTTCGGCGTCCTGCTGCGCGAGCTCCGCCAGGTAGGCGTTGTACTCGCGCAGCGCGGGATCATCGGGTGGTTGCTGCGCGGGCGGGGGACGCTCGGGCAGCAGTCCGGTGGGAATTTCGGTGAGTCCGCGGGCCGCGCTCGGCTGCGGCGGCTCCTCTTCGTAACGGACGAATTTGCGGTACGCGTAGACACAGAACCAGGCGAACAGCGGCCACTGCAGCGCATAGCCGAGGTTTTGGAAGCTGCCCGACACCGACTGGAACCGGGTCCACTGCCACCAGCCCAACGCCAGGCAGGCGCTCGCGGCGAGGATCACCAAAGCGATCAGCGCGGGCCTGCGGTGACGGGTGGTGGACACCCCTTGACGGTACCGCTCACGATTTCGGTCCGACCAACGCAGCGGTACGATCGGCACCGCTGCGGGCGTGGCGAAATGGCAGACGCGCCGGCTTTAGGTGCCGGTGCTCGTGAGAGCGTGAGGGTTCGAGTCCCTCCGCCCGCACACACTCGCTATGAGGCGTAGCGCATCGCACCCACGCCGAGCCACGAAGCGGCCGGGGCCCGGTATGCGCCCGGCTCGAACGATTCGTCGGCCTTCAGCATTTCCACGGGTCGGCAGAAGGCGCAGATCTCCGGGCCGATCGTCGGATAGCCACAGGCGGGGCAGATGGCGACGGCCATTTCCCACCTCCTAGCGAGTAGTTGACATATGTCCAATGCCCCTCTAGTTACCCGCCGGTACGGCCGGCCAAACGCGGGCCCGAAAGTTGGCCGAGCTCAAGCGGATAGAGTCCGAGGCGGACCCGTCGGGCTAGACGTCCACGAAGCGGGCACGGACCTCGGGCGGAGGTATCGGGCAGCTGTCGTGCCTGCCGAATACGCGGTAGCGGATGGTGGCGAACCGGTCGTAGAGCCGGTCGCGGACGGGACCCGGCAGGATCCGGGCGGCCTTGAGAGCCCGCCAGGGGCCGCCGAGATAATCCACCACCCGCAGCGCGGCTTCCGAGCGCACGGCGACCGCCTCCCCGGGCTGGCCCGGCTGATCGACGAACACCATGGAATCGATGCCCTGAATTGCCGGGTGGCGGTCGATGATCGAGCGCGCGAAGTCGCTGTCCAGCGCGGCGAAACGGAGGCTGCCCCGGCGGTCGAACCGAAGCACGGTCTGCACCGCGGCGTTGCAGACGCCGCACACCCCGTCGTAGAGCAACACCGGTGCCACGCTCATACGCCCAGGCTACCCACCCGGCGGCCACGCAGTTTGACCGAAGGTTAGGCAACCCTTAGTTTATACGTAGCTGAGGAGGGTGAAGCCGAATGGCACGAGGATTGCAGGGCGTGATGCTGCGCGGGCTCGGCGCTCGCGACCACAAGGCAACGGTCGTCGAAACCGTTTTCCTGGGACCACATTTCGTGCGTGTGCGGATGGAGTCGTCGACGTTGTTCGACGACGTGAAGGCCGAACCTGCGGCATGGCTGCGGTTCTGGTTTCCCGATCCCGACGGGTCCAACACGGAGTTCCAGCGCGCCTACACCATCTCCGAAGCGGACGTCCCCGCCGGCCGCTTCGCCGTCGACATGGTGTTGCACGAGCCGGCGGGACCGGCGTCGCGGTGGGCCCGCACCGTGCAGCCGGGCACCACCATCGCGGTCACGTCGCTGATGGGCTCCGCGCGTTTCGACGTGCCCGACCCGCAGCCCGCCGGCTATTTGTTGATCGGCGACTCGGCGTCGATTCCCGCGATCAACGGCATCGTCGGCGTGGTCCCCGACGGCGTGCCGATCGAGTTGTACCTCGAGCAGCACAGCGACGACGACACGTTGATCCCCCTCGCTCGCCATCCCCGGCTCGCGCTGCACTGGGTCGCACGCCGCGACGAGAATCCGCTGGCCGCGGAAGCGTTCCGGGCTCGCGGCGTAGAACGTCAGCACGTCACGGACGTGGGCCGCCTCCCACTCGGCCGACCCGATCGGGTGGCCGGAGTTGGTGCGATCCGGTCTGGCTGGACTTTCCGGGCGTCGCGTTCGCACGCCCGGATGAAGCCTCGGCCAAGGGGCTCGGTGACGTGGCGAAGATGAGCGCCGACATCACGCTGGAGAAGCTCGGCGACCGGATGAGCGAACAGGACCGCGAGACGTTCACGACGGCAATGGGTTTGGTGACGCCGTGGCTGCTCACCGAATACGACCGATTCGCCCTGCTGCACGGCGACTACCGTCTCGACAACATGCTCTTCGACCCCGATCGCACGCGCGTGAGCGTGGTGGACTGGCAGACCCTGGGCGTCGGGCTCCCGGCACGCGACCTCGCATACTTCACGGCCACCAGCCTGGATTCGGACCTTCGTGCCTCGGTCGAGCGAGACCTCGTCGAGGAGTACCACCGGGCCCTGCTGGGCCACGGCATCATCGGCTACGACCGGGAAACGTGTTGGAACGACTATCGTCTCGGGGTGCTGCAGGCGCTGTTGATCTCGGCGCTGGGCTTTGCCTTCGCCGCCTCGACCGACCGCGGCGACGACATGGTGCTGACCATGCTGCGCCGCGGCTGCCGCGCAGTCCGCGAACTGGGTACGGCGGAGTTGATCGGCTAAAAGTCGCCGGTGAAGTCGGCGCTGAGCCAGCGATCGGGGCGGATGGTGAACAGCACCTCCTCGACGCCCTCCATGCTGCGGACGAACGCGCGACCAGCCTCCTCGCCGAGGTAGCGGATCGCGATGGCTTCCTGCACATCCGCCGGGGCCGGTTTGGAAGTCTCCACCACGGTGCCCTCGACGACCACGTATTGATACGGCACCTCTTCGCGCTGCACCACCAGGGTCACCGCGCCGGCCCGCTCGATCAGCCGGGCCTTGCGACTCGAGGCCCCGGTGCCGATGCGGATGTTCCCGCCCGGGGAGTAGTCGTACCAGATCGGCACGCTGGCCGGCGGGCGGCCATCGGCCGCGACCGACAGCACGGCGATGTGCTTGCCGGCGAGGAATTCCTGGCGTTCGGTTTCGGTGAAGGCTTTCATGTCGGCTTCAAACCCGCGGCGCGACGACCTATTCCCCGCACCCGAAAATTCAGTACTGCGTGGATCCCTGGTCCACCGGGATCTCCGCGGCGGTGACCAACCGCGACTCGTCGCTGGCCAGCCAGCACACCGCGTCGGCGACGTCCTCGGGCTCGGCGACCCACGTGGGCAGGAACGGCGTCAGCATCTGGGAGAGCTGCGGGTTGGTCTCCATCACCCTGCTGATGGCGTTGACCATGTCGCCCGATCCCATCGGGGTGTTCACGGGGCCGGGGTGCACGCTGTTGACCCGGATCGAATGCTTGCCGAGTTCGGCGGCAAAGGCACGGGCCATCCCCGCGACCGCGTGCTTGCTGGCGGTGTAGTGCACCATGAACGGCTGCAGCTTCTTGCCGGCGGCCGAACTGATCAAGATGATCGACCCGCCGCGGCCGCCGTCGATGATCCGGTGCGCGCCCGCCATCACGGTGTTCCACGTCCCCGTCACGTTGATCTCCATGACGTCGCGGAACGATTCGGGCGTGATCTCGTCCCAGGCCTGGGGAGCCGAGACGCCCGCGTTCGCCACGATGACGTCGAGCCGTCCCAGCCGTTCGACACCGGCGTCGACCGCGTCGCGCAGGCCGTCGAAGTCGCGGGTGTCGACGACCGAGGCCACGATCCGCCGATTCGCCGCCTCGACGAGGCGAACCGTTTCGGCGAGGTCTTCCTCGGTCGCCGGCGGGTAGGGCACGCACGACGGCAACTTGCCGGCGATGTCGACGGCGATGATGTCGGCGCCCTCGCGGGCCATGCGGACGGCGTGCGCGCGGCCCTGGCCGCGCGCCGCTCCGGTGACGAACGCGACGCGCCCCTCCAGCCGCCCGTTCATCGTCGTCTTGTCGTTCATTTCAGCGCCGCCTTCACCAAATTCGCCCCGATGATCAGACGCTGAATCTCGCTGGTGCCCTCGTAGAGCCGCAGCAGGCGCACGTCGCGGTAGATGCGCTCGACCGGCACGCCGCGCATGTAGCCGCTGCCTCCGTGGATCTGCACCGCGAGATCGGCTACCTTGCCGGCCATTTCGGTGCAGAAAAGTTTGGCCGCCGAGGGCGCCACCCTGCGGTCCTGATTGGTCACCCAGGACCGCGCCGCGTCCCGGACGAGCGCCCGGCCGGCCAGCACCCCGGTCTGCTGGTCGGCGATCATCGCCTGCACCAGCTGAAAGTTTCCAATCGGCGTCCCGCCCTGGGTCGCGGTGGCGGCGTACGACACCGACTCGTCGAGCGCGCGCTGGGCCGCGCCGACCGCGAGCGCGGCGATGTGGACCCGCCCGCGGGCCAGCGACGTCATCGCCGCCCGGTAGCCGATGTCTTCGGCGCCGCCGATCAGCGCGTCGTTGCCCACCCGGACGTCGGCGAAGCTGACGTCGGCCGTCCACGCGCCTTCCTGGCCCATCTTGGCGTCCTTGGTGCCCACCTGCACGCCCTCGGTGTCCGCGGGAACCAGGAAGACGGCGATCCCCGGGCCCTGGTCGTCGGCCGGCCGGGTGCGCGCGAACACGACGAACAGATTGGCGGTGGGCGCGTTGGTGATGAAGCGCTTCTGTCCCGAGATCACCCAGCGGTCGCCGTCCCGCACGGCTTTGGTGCGCAGGCCCGCCGGGTTCGATCCGGCGCCGGGCTCGGTCAGCGCGAAGGAGGCGACGACGTCGCCGGACGCTATCGGTTCCAGCCAGCGCCGCTTCTGTTCGTCGGTGCCGAAGCCGACGAGCACCTGCCCGGCGATGCCGTTGTTCGTCCCGAACATCGACCGCAGGGCCAGCGAGGTGTAACCCAGCTCCATCGCAAGCTCGACGTCTTGGATCAGGTTCAGACCCAGCCCGCCCCAGCGCTGGGGAATGGCATAGCCGAACAGGCCCATCGTCCTGGCTTGCTTCCGCAGGTCGTCCGGCACCCGGTCGCCGCTCAGGATCTCCTGTTCGCGGGGGACGACCGCGGAACGGACGAAGTCACGGGTCTGGGCAAGGATGTGCGCGAAGTCGTCGTCGCCGACTTCCTGGGCTTCGGTTGTGGTCATGGACGCTCCTCGACTTGATGTCCGGGCCCCACCGGCTTCCGTGGCGGATCCTATATGAAATACGATATTCGAGACGCGGCGGTCCCCCGTCGTCGAGCCGAACCAAGGAGGCAGGAAGACGGTGTCGTTGCTGAGCGGTCAGACCGCGGTGATCACGGGCGGCGCGCAAGGGCTGGGGCTGGCCATCGCCCAGCGGTTCGTCGCCGAAGGCGCCCGGGTGATGCTGGGAGATGTGAACCTGGAGGCGACCGAGCTCGCGGCAAAAGAGTTGGGCGGCAGCGACGTCGCGGCCGCGATGCGCTGCGACGTGACGCGGGCGGCCGAGGTCGAGGCCCTGATCGCGGGGGCCATCGATCGATTCGGCGGCCTGGACATCATGGTCAACAACGCCGGGATCACCCGCGACGCGACCATGCGCAAGATGACCGAGGAGCAGTTCGATCAGGTCATCGACGTGCATCTGAAAGGCACCTGGAACGGCATCCGCCTGGCGGCGGCGATCATGCGGGAGAACAAGCGCGGGGCGATCGTGAACATGTCGTCGGTGTCGGGCAAGGTCGGCATGGTCGGCCAGACCAACTATTCGGCGGCCAAGGCCGGCATCGTCGGGATGACCAAGGCGGCGGCCAAAGAGCTTGCCTACCTTGGTGTCCGGGTGAATGCGATCGCACCGGGACTGATCCGCTCGGCCATGACGGAGGCGATGCCGCAGCGCATCTGGGACCAGAAGGTGGCCGAGATTCCGATGGGCCGCGCCGGCGAACCCAGCGAGGTCGCGAGCGTCGCCCTGTTCTTGGCCTCCGATCTCTCGTCGTACATGACGGGCACGGTCATGGAAGTCACCGGCGGCCGGCACATCTGATGGGGCCGGGCATGCGCGAAACCGTCGTCTGCGAGCCGGTCCGCACCCCGATCGGCCGCTACGGCGGAATGTTCAAGTCGCTCACGGCGGTCGACCTGGGTGTCGCCGCGCTCCGGGGGCTGCTCGAGCGGACCGGCATCGCGCCCGACGCGGTGCACGACGTCATCCTCGGGCACTGCTATCCCAGCAGCGAGGCGCCGGCGATCGGGCGCGTGGTCGCCTTGGATTCCGGTCTGCCCGTGACCGTTCCGGGCATGCAGGTCGACCGGCGCTGCGGGTCGGGATTGCAGGCGGTGATTCAGGCCTGCCTGCAGGTGGGTAACGGCGACCAGGATCTGGTCATCGCCGGTGGCTGCGAGAGCATGAGCAACGTCGCGTTCTACTCCACCGACATGCGGTGGGGCGGCGCCCGGTCCGGCATCAAGGTGCACGACGGGCTGGCGCGGGGACGCACCACCGCCGGTGGCCGCCACCACCCGGTCCCGGGCGGGATGCTGGAAACCGCTGAGAATCTTCGACGCCAGTACGGCATTTCGCGTCTCGAGCAGGACGAGCTCGCCGTGCGGTCGCACGAGCGCGCGGTGGCCGCGCAGAAGAACGGCATCCTGGCCGAGGAGATCATCGCGGTCACCGTGCGGGGCCGGCACGGCGAGGAGTCGTTCGACACCGACGAGCATCCGCGCGCAGACACCACGGTCGAATCCCTGGGCAAGCTGAAACCCGTTCTGCTCAAGGATGATCCGGACGCGACGGTGACTGCGGGCAACGCGAGCGGTCAGAACGACGCGGCGTCGGTATGCGTGGTGACGACGCCCGAGGAGGCGGACGCCTACGGGCTGACACCGCTGGTGCGGCTGGTGTCCTGGGGACTGGCCGGCGTCGCGCCCCACATCATGGGCATCGGTCCGGTGCCGGCCACCGAGGCGGCGCTCGCCAGGGCCGGGCTGCGCTTGAGCGATATCGACCTCATCGAGCTCAACGAGGCCTTCGCCGCCCAAGCGCTCGCGGTGATGCGGGAGTGGAACTTCGGCGCCGCCGACCATGACAGGACGAACGTGCACGGCTCGGGAATCTCGCTCGGGCATCCCGTCGGCGCGACCGGCGGCCGCATGCTCGCCACCCTGGCGCGCGAACTGCATCGGCGGCAGGCGCGCTACGGCCTGATGACCATGTGCATCGGCGGAGGGCAGGGCCTGGCGGCGGTTTTCGAGCGGGTCGCGGCGACGTGAACAACCCGGCGCTGCCGCTGAGCGGCCTGACGGTGGTCGAGGTGTCCAGCTTCGTCGCCGCGCCACTGTGCGGGATGACGCTGGGACAGCTTGGCGCGCAGGTGATCCGGGTCGACCCAATCGGTGGCGCGTCCGACGTCCGGCGTTGGCCGCTGGCCGCCGACGGCACCTCGATCTACTGGACCGGCCTTAATAAGGGAAAGCGTTCCGCCGCAATCGATCTGCGCTCCGAGGAGGGCCAGGAGCTGATTTCCCGGCTGATCGTCGAGGGCGACGGCATCGTCGTGACCAACGCCGCCGGTCTATCCTGGCTGAGCCATGACCGCCTGGCGGACAGGCGATCCGACGTCATCCATGTGCAACTGCTGGGCCGCGGCGACGGTTCGACCGGGGTGGACTACACCGTGAACGCCGGCATCGGCTTTCCGCTCGTGACGGGCCCCGCCGATCACGGCGGACCCATCAATCACGTGCTGCCCGCGTGGGACGTGTGCTGCGGCCTGTACGCCGCGCTCGCGGTCGTCGCGGCCGTGCGGCGCCGCGACCAGTGCGGGGCGGGCGCCCGGATCAGCCTGGCCCTCGAGGACGTCGCACTGGCCACCGCGGGAAATCTCGGGTTGCTGACCGAGCCCCAGGTCAACGGGACGCAACGCGAGCGCCTGGGCAACGTCATCTACGGCCAGTACGGCCAGAACTTCACCAGCCGTGACGGTGCCGAGTTCATGGTCGTGGCGCTCACCTCACGGCACTTTCGCGACCTCGTCGCGGTGACGGGCACCGGCGCCGCGATATCGGCGCTCGCCGAGGCCCTGGGGGCCGACTTCGATTCCGAAGGGGACCGCTACCGCAACCGCGAGGTGCTCTCCGGCCTGTTCGCCACCTGGTTCGCCGAACACACGGCCGACGAGATCACCGCCGCCCTGGCGGCCACCACCGTGCTGTTCGAGAGGTACTGCACCTTCGCGCAGGCCGCGGCCGGCCCGAAAGTCTCGGGCAATCCGCTGTTCTCCCGGTTGCACCAGCCGGGCCTCGGCGACTATCTCGCCCCCGGCCTGCCGGCCGCGTTCGACGGCACCCATCCCGCCAGCACCCCCGCTCCCGCGCTCGGCCAGGACACCGTGGACGTGCTCACGCAGCGCCTCGGCCTGTCCGCCGGTGACATCGAGCGCCTCACGCACGCCAAGACGATCGCCTCGTAGCGATCCAGAGGAGAAAGACAGCGCATGACCAAGCTCGCCCAAACCCTCGGCCTGACCGAGTTGCAGACCGAGATCATCGCCACCGTAAGGCAATTCGTCGAGAAGGAGGTCATCCCCAACGCGGCCGAACTCGAGCGCGGTGACACCTACCCGCAGCACATGGTCGACCAGATGCGGGACATGGGCCTGTTCGGGCTGATGATTCCGCAGGAGTACGGCGGCCTGGGCGAGTCGCTGCTGACCTACGCGCTGTGCGTCGAAGAGCTGGCCCGCGGCTGGATGAGCGTGTCCGGTGTGCTCAACACCCACTTCATCGTGGCCTATATGTTGCGCCAGCACGGTACCGACGCGCAGAAGCAACGCTTCCTGCCGCGCATGGCCACCGGCGAGACGCGCGGCGCGTTTTCGATGTCGGAGCCGGAGCTGGGATCCGATGTCGCCGCGATACGAACCCGGGCGCAGCGGAATTCGGACGGCGGCTACACCATCAACGGCCAGAAGATGTGGCTGACCAACGGCGCGAGCTCGACGCTGATCGCGGTGCTGGTGCGCACCGACGAGGGTGCGGACCGGGCGCACCGCAACCTGACGGCGTTCCTGGTGGAAAAGCCGACCGGCTTCGGCGAGGTGCTACCGGGGCTGGTGATCCCGGGCAAGATCGACAAGCTGGGCTACAAGGGCATCGACACCACCGAGCTGATCTTCGACGGCTACCAGGCCGGCGCCGACGACGTCCTCGGCGGCGCCCCCGGCCGCGGCTTCTTCCAGATGATGGACGGCATCGAGGTGGGCCGGGTCAACGTGTCGGCGCGGGCCTGCGGTATCGCCCTGCGCGCGTTCGAGCTTGCGGTTCGCTACGCCCAACAGCGTGAGACGTTCGGCAAGCCGATCGCCGAGCACCAGGCCATCGCGTTCCAGCTGGCCGAGATGGCCACCAAGGTGGAAGCGGCGCACCTGATGATGGTCAACGCGGCGCGGCTGAAGGATTCCGGGGAGCGCAACGACGTCGCGGCAGGAATGGCGAAGTACCTTGCCAGCGAATACTGTTCGGAGGTCACCCAGCAGAGCTTCCGGATCCACGGCGGCTACGGGTATTCCAAGGAGTACGAGATCGAGCGGCTGATGCGGGATGCGCCGTTCCTGCTCATCGGCGAGGGCACCAGCGAAATCCAGAAGTCCATCATCAGCAAGCGACTGATCGCCGAGTACCAGGTGTGACGCGATGAGTGCCCCGGATTTCGCCGTGCGACCTCAGCTGTCCGACGACGTCGCGCGCCTGATCCGTGCCCGGGTCTTCGACGGCACCTACGCCGCGGGAACCTATATCCGCCTGGACCAATTGGCGGCGGAGCTGGGGATCAGCGTCACGCCCGTGCGCGAGGCGCTGTTCGCGCTGCGCGCCGAAGGGCTCATCGATCAACAGCCGCGGCGCGGCTTCGTGGTCTTGCCGGTGACCGGGCGCGACGTCACCGACGTGGCGAACGTGCAGGCTCACGTCGGCGGCGAGCTGGCCGCGCGCGCGGCGATCAACATCTCCGACGAACAGTTGCGCGAACTCAAACAGATCCAGGCGGAGTTGGAAGAGGCCTACGCGGGCGACGACAACGAGCGGACCGTCCGTCTCAATCACGAGTTCCACCGCGCCATCAACGTCGCCGCGGACTCGCCCAAGCTCGCCCAGCTGATGTCGCAGATCACCCGCTACGCACCGGAATCGGTGTTCCCCACCATCCGGGGGTGGCCGGAGCAGTCGATGCGGGATCATCGGCGGATCCTGTCGGCGCTGAAGAAGCACGACGACAGGCTCGCGCGCGCGGCGATGTCGGACCATCTCGCCGCCGGCGCGGTTCCCCTGATCGACCACCTCGTTGCGCGCGGGGTGGTGGGGGACTCCGACCGGCCTTGAGCGTGGACCCCGGCGGGCATACGCTGCGGGGTAGGGGGCGACGGTAGGGAGAGAGGATGCCCTCACTGCGCGCACCGGCCGTCTTCGTTGCGGCCGTGACGGCTATCGCGCTGGCGCCGCCGGCCGTTGCCGATCCGATGGATCCGATTCCGGGCAACGGCGTTTTCGTCGTGGGACCCGACATCGCGCCGGGCCTCTACCACACGGGCGGGTCGGCGTCCGCCTTCGGGGTGTGGATCAACGACGTTCCGACACAGGGCTCGATGTGCTCGTGGTTCACCTACAGCACCCCCGATGCGGCCAAGGACCATGTGCTCCAGACCAATACGTCCATCGGCCCGATGTATGCCAACATCAACACGTCGGTCAAGGCATTCGAGTCGCAGAACTGCCAGCCCTGGACGCGGGTTCCTTAGGACCGGCCCGCCGCGACCAGCATCTCCCGCAGGCGAAGGACGTCGACCTTGCCGGTGCCCCCGCGCGGTACGTCGTCGTCGGAGTCCAGCAGCAGCCAGAGCGTCGGGATCTTGAAGGAGCTCAACAGCTCTCGCGCCGAGGAGGTCAACTGCCCGACGTCGAGGGGCTCGCGGCACACGACGGCCGCGCCCACGCGTTGCCCCGCCGCCCCCGGCACGTTGGTGACGAAGGCGTTCTCGACGCCGGCGATGGAGCGCAGCGCGCGTTCGACCTCGCCGGGATAGACGGTTGCCCCGCTGACCTTGAACATGTCGTCGGATCGGCCGTGGTAGAACAGGAACCCGTTCTCGTCCAGGTGGCCGACGTCGCCGGTCGGATAGAAGCCGTCGACGGTGAACACGTCCTCGCGGCTGCGGCCGCAGATGCCGCGCAGCGTGTGCGGCCCCCGGATCTGGATCTCACCGGCCTTCCCCGGCGCGACGGGCACTCCGCCCTCGGGGCCGGCGATGCGAACCTCCATGCCCACAAACGGCTTTCCGCAGCTGCCCCAGGCCTCCATCGGCATGTCGGTGTCGGCGGGAAATCCACAGTAGGGCCCGAACGCCTCGGTCATCCCGAAGAGCGTCGCCCGCGCGCCCCGTGCGGCGCGCTGCTCGGGTGGCAGCAGGGCCTGCAGGCTTCCGGGTCGCAGCGACGAGAGGTCGGCGCCGACCGCAGCGGCGTGTCGCGCCAGGGCCTCGGCCTGATCGGGCCAGCCGCGAAACAGGGTGACGCGCTCGGTTTCCAGCAATCGCAGCGTCCCCTCGGGTCGGGGGATACCCTCGGTCACCAGGGTGGCGCCGGCGCACAGCGCGGACAGGATCCCGCCGCCGAAGCCGCCCACCCAGAAGAAGGGCATCGGCAGGTACAACCGGGTTTCGGCCGTGATGCACCGCGCCGCAAGGCCCGACCGCACGGCGCCCAGCGCGCTGTGGTGGGAGTGCTGAACCCCTTTGGGAGCGCCGCCGCTGCCCGAGGTGAACATGATGGCCAGCGGGTCGGCCGGGCTCACCGTGTCGGCCACGGCGTCGACGACCCGGCGCGCCGTGTCGCCGGCCGCGGCCCGGGCGAGCTGGTCGGCCGTCCACGTCTCTCGCAGGGCGGGCAGTTCGGTGCGCGGCAACGCGCGAACGTCGTCCAGATAGCGGTGGCCGCGGAATTCCTCGACGCTGAGCAGGAATTGGACCGACGCCGCCCGCAACTGGGCGACCAGCTCACCGGCCTTGAGCAGGGTGCTGAGCGGCACCAGGACGGCGCCGAGGCGGCCCAGCGCGATGGCCATCTGCACCCAGCGGACCCCGTTCGGCATGATCAGCCCGACCCGGGTGCCCTTTCCGACCCCGGCGTCGACAAAGCTCGCGGCCAACTCCGTTGTGCTGGAGTCCAACTCGCGATAGCTCAACCGGGACGCCGGATCGACCACCATCGGCTTGGAGCCGTGCCGCGTCGCCTGCTCGCGCACCAACCGACCGATGGTGTCAGGCATCGAAGAGCTTCCGCAGTCGCTGGGTGTCCACCTTTCCGCTGGACAGCAGCGGGACCTTAGCGCGGGGCAGGGCGAGGAACCGCCTGGGGATCTTGTAGGCGGACAGCTCGGTCCGGAGGCGCTCGCGCAGCGCGGCCTCGTCGAAGGCCAAGCCCTCCGGCTGGGCGATGACCGCAGCCACCAGCTGTCCCCGATCGGCGTCGGGGATGCCGACCACGTAGGCCGTCAGGCCGCCCGTTACTTTGGCGATGGCGTTCTCCACCTCGGGCGCCGAGACATTGGCGCCCGAGGTCTTGATCATCGCGCCGCGCCGGCCGGCGAAATAGAAGAAGCCGTCGTCGTCGGTGCGCACCAGATCTCCGGTGTGAAACCAGCCGTCGGCGTCGAAGGACTCCTCGCGGCTGCGCCGGTGGTAGCGCTGCATCACGTACGGCCCGCGGATGCACAGCTCGCCGACCCCCGAGGCGTCGGGCTTCAGGATCATGGTGTCGAAGCCGGGCGCCGGTTTGCCGAAGGACCCACGCCGGCTTTCCGGCTGATCGGACTCGTCCGCGCTGATCAGCACGACGCTGCCGGCTTCGGTCAGGCCCAACATGTTGTGCCGCAGCTCCGGGTCTTTCGGCCGGGCAGCCGGGGCCATGATGGGGTACAGGTTGCCCCGCCGCATCGAGGACAGGTCGCGGCTCGCGAAGCTCGGATGCTCGGCGAGGTGGGCGACGGCCGCCGCGAAACCGTTGGTGCTTGTCGGCTTTTCGGCCTCGAGCAGGTCGAGGGTTTCACCGGCGTCGGTGGCGTTGGAGCACACCAGCGTCGATCCGGCCAGCAGCGTGGCAAGCAACCCGAAGGCGAACCCGCCGATCCAGAAGAAGGGCGAATTGCAGAACAGCCTGTCCTCGGCCGTCAATCCGCGGATCTCGTTGAGGTTGCGCTGATGTGCCAGCAGTGCGCCGTGCGTGTGCACCACCCCCTTGGGCGTGCTGGTCGACCCCGAGGTGTAGACGATGGTCAGCGGATCGCATCCCGCCACGTCGTCCTGCATCGCGTCCAGCAGGGGCGGTTCGACGTCGTCGGCCAAGCGGTAGAAGCGCCCGATATCCCGGACGCGCCGGGTCGCGCCCGGCCCGTAGCTAATGCCCACCTGACGCAGTTGCGGTGCGGCGGTGGCGAACAACCGGCCGTTCGAGTCAAAGTCGGGATCACCGACCACCTCCGCGAGCCGCGCCGCGTAGTCGTGCGAGCGGAACGACGCGGCGGCCAGCAGGATTTCGACGTCGCTGTCGACGAGCTGCTCGCGCATCTCGCGGGCGGTCATGAAGGTGGAGAACGGGATCACGACGGCGCCGATGCGCGCGGCGGCCAGCATCGCGGTGACGAACTCGGTCCCGTTCGGGTAGAGCAACCCGACGTGCGTGCCCTTGCCGGCGCCGAGGGCGATCAAGCCGCGGGCGAGCCGGGCGGAGCGGCGATCGGCCTCGGCGTACGTGATGCGGTCGGTGTCGCAGACCAGAAGCGGGTGGCCGCCCCGCGCGCCGGCCTGCTCGCGCAGTACCTCACCGATGGTGACGTCAGTGGACATGCTGGGCGGCGGCTTCCCGACCGACCTCGAAGAACCGCTTGACGGCGCCGAGATCGGCTTTGCCGGAGGGCGTTCGGGGGATCGCGTCGACGATCGCGATGTCGGTGGGAATCTCGTAGCGCGCCAGCCTGGTTCGCAAGTAGTCGGCCAGCAGCCCGGCATCGGCGGACGCGGACGCACGCAGTTCCACCATGGCGACCGGCGTCTCGCCCAGGCGCGGGTCGGCTCGACCGACCACCGCCGCGCCGGCCACCGCCGGGTGGGCCTCCAGCGCGGTACGCACATCGTCGGGCATCACCTTGAAACCGCCGCGGATGATGGCCTGATCGGCGCGGCCCAGGATCCACAGGAATCCGTCGGCGTCGATTCGCGCGAGGTCGGTGGTCCGCATCCACCGCGCCGACGGACCAAGCTGACCCGGCTTGACCTCCAGCAGCCCGACCTCGTCGGGCCCGAGCGGCGCGCCGTGGTCGTCGACCACGCGCAGCTGGGCACCGGGGCTGGCCCGCCCTACGCTGCCGCGCTTGGCCCGCCAGTAACGCCGGTGATCGGCCAGAGTCCAGCCCGCCACGCCGCCGCCGAATTCGGTTGCGGCATAAGACGTCAGGACGGGGATGCCGAACTTGCCGGTGAACGCGTCGGCGTCGTCGGCCGACAGCGGCGCGGTCCCGCAGGTGACGGCGCGAATGCCGGCGAGGTCGTCCCGGGTCAGGTCGGAGTGCAGGACCTCCCGCAGGGCGGCGGGCACCAGCGAGACCGCGCCGGGCCGGTGCGCGCGCACCGCCCGCGCCCACACGGCGAGTTCGAACCGTTCCAGGAGGACGAACGAACGAGCCTCGGCGACACACTGCAGCACCCGGAAAACCCCGCCGATGTGCACCAACGGGGAGTTGACGATCGCGACGCCGCGGCGCAACTCGGTGGGCGGTGCGGCGTCGGGATCGGAGCCCATCACGCTGCGCGCCAGCATGTCGTAGCCGAGGTCGACCCGCTTGGGCGGGCCGGTCGTCCCGCTGGTGAGCATGCGCACCGCGGCATCGGAATGGCTTGCGGCGGGATGCAGTTGGGGCCGGGGCGATCCCGGTCGGTCCTCCAGCGCGGCCGTTATCGGCGCCGTCGGGATCCCGGACGGCCCGGTCACGAGACGGGCCAGGTCGTCGCCCTCACCGACGATGAGCGGTAGACGCAGCGCCTCGATGTCGCGCCGCGTGCGTTCGTCGCCTCGGGCGGGATTGATGACGACGACCGTCGCGCCGGCCAGCAGCACCCCCAGGAAGGCCGCCACGTGACCGGGCCGGTTGCGCAGCAGCATGCCCACCTCCGGCCCGCGTTCGGCGGCCAGCGATGCGACCCGCCCCGCCGAGTGGGCCAGCCCCGCCCACGACGCCCACCGCCCGTCGTACTCGATCGCCGGCGAATCCGGTTCCAGATTCAGGACATCGGCGATGCGCCGACTGAGGCGATGCGCGGGCATCAGCGGATCTCGGGCTGGCGGGGCACCACCTTGCCCCGGGCGGCGAGTTCCGCCGTGCCGAGCGGGTTCCCGAGCCGGGTGTAGATGAGCCCCTGGTCCAGCGCCGCGCGATAGGGCTTGTCGAGCGACTCCCAGATCGCTTTGACAGTGCCCTGGGTCGCCGAGGGCGGCTTGGCGGCGATGGCCGCCGCGAGCTCGTGGGCCCGGTCCCATAACCGGTCCGGCGCGACGACCTCGGACACCAATCCGATCCGCAGCGCGGTGTCGGCGCTCACCCGTTCGTCGTTGCCCATCAGCGCGATCCGCAGCGTCTCACCCAGGCCGATGCGCCGCATCAGGCCGATCGGCTCCAATGCGCACACCAGGCCGGCCGACACATGAGAGTCGAAAAACGTTGCGTCGTCCGAACAGATGACCACGTCGGACTCATTGATGAAATAGAACGCGCCCGCCGTGCACATTCCTTGCACGGCGCAGACCACGGGCTTGAACATCTTTTGCCACTTCGGGCTGAGCGACTCACCGGGATCCTCGTGATTCCAGACGTTGTCGGGCTGCCCGTAGGGGGTCTTGATGTCCAGGCCGGCGCTGAACGCCCGGTCGCCCGCCGCCCGCAGCACCACCGCGTGCACCGACTCATCAAGCTTGACCAATCGCCACGCGCGGGCCATCTCCCCGCACATGGCGCGGTCGAACGCGTTGAGCCGCTCGGGCCGATTCAGCGTGATCGTCGCGACGTGATCGGCCGCGTCGACGTCGAGCAGCAGGGTTTCAAAGCCTCCGGTCATCGGCACTGCCAATTCGGCTGCCGCTTCTCGGCGAACGCCTTCGGGCCTTCCAGCGCGTCCTCGGTTCGCAGGACCCGTTCGCGGAACGTTTCGGCGAGCATCTCGGCCTCGTGCAGCGGGAGGTCGAGGCCCTTGAGCATCGCCAGCCGGGTGCCCCGGACCGCCAGCGGCGCATTGGAGTTGACGATGCCGGCGATCTCGTGGGCCCGCTCCATGAGGCGCTCGTGCTCGACGATCTCACTGATCAGCCCGAGCTCGAAAGCCCGCTCGACGCTCATGCGCTCGTGCTTGCCCATCAACGCCATGCGCACGGCGATCGATCGGGGGAGCACCCGCGCCAGCCGCACCATCTCACGCCCGGCCACCAGTCCGATGCTGACGTGCGGATCGAAGAACGTCGCCCGGTCGGACGCAATGACGATGTCCGACGTGGTGACCCAGTCGAGTCCGGCGCCGCAGCACAGGCCGTTGACCGCGGTGAGCACCGGCTTGGCCATTCGCCGAAACGGCGGAGTGCCCTCCTGCGGCGCCTCCCACTGTTCGTACGTCGACAGGTAGGGCCGTTCGTAGATCACCTTGCCGTCCCCGGGGATGGCTTTGACGTCCGCCCCGGTGCAGAAGGCGCGCCCCGTGCCGGTGACGATGAGCAGCCACACCTCGTCGTCGTTCTCCGCTTCGTCGTAGGCGGCACGAAGTTCGGCGATCATGTGGGGGCTCAGCGCGTTGAGGGCGTCCGGGCGGTTCAAGGTGATGGTGGCGGTATGGCCCTCGACGTCGTAGTCGATGGTGTCGAACGAGTCAGCCATCCGTGCTCCCTTCCCGGTCGCCGATCATCGGCCCTGGAATTTCGGGTCGCGCCGTTGCCGAAAGGCCTCCAGGCCCTCCTTGAAATCTGCTGTCCGGCATGCGAGTTCTAGGTTGAACAGCTCCTGCGCCAGCGACTCGCTCAGCGACGAATGCAGGCCGAAGGCCAGCGCCTGCTTGGCCAGCCCGGTCGCCACCGTCGGCCCGCTCGCCAGCCGGCCCAGCAGTTGCTCCGCGGCGTCGTCGAGTTCGGGCGCTTGTACCACCCGGTGGATCAGGCCCCAGTCGGCGGCATCGCTTCCGGCCACCTTCTCGCCGAGCAGGAGCATCCGCCTGGCTCGCGCCAGCCCGACCAGCCGGGGCAGCAGCCAGGTGGACCCCGAATCCGGGCTGAAGCCCCGATCTACGAACGGCTCCCAGAACACCGCATCCGTTGCCGCCACGGTGAAATCGGCCGCCAGCGCGAGGTTGCAGCCGAAACCGGCCGCCCATCCGCGCACGCTGCAGACCACCGGCAGCTGAATGCCGTGCACGAGCTCGATGACGCGGTGCGCGGCGTGCGGAACCCGTCGCACCAAGTCGCCGGCGCGGGGCCGCCGGCCGCCGCTGCTGTTGGTGCCCACCCAGTCCACTCCGGCGCAGAAGTCGTCACCGGCGCCGCGCAGGTGAACCGCCCGCAACGAATCATCGGCGGCGGCGTCGGTCAGCGCCTCGACGAGCGCCCGGATCATGAATGGAGTCAAAGAATTACGGCGGGTTGGGCGATCCAGCGCGATTCGCAGAACCGCACCGTCGCGTAAAACGGTCACCGACCCATCGGCGCCGGCCGCGTCGGCCTCGTGACTCACCGTCGAATCCGGCCTTTCCTGCCGATACGGTTACCCATACGGTAAACAATACGATTGCTACGGTGTATAAGTTAGCAAGGAATCGCTGCCGACGGAAACGCCCCGCGAGGCCGGGTGGAAAGAGGGTGCACGATGCGCACTGGCGATGCCCGGTTCGGCGAAGCGCCCCTTGCCCAGACGGTGGCCGCGGCCGGCGCCATCCGCCGGCTGGCCGCCCTGCTGCTGTCCCTCGAGCACCCGCACCCGGCGGTCGACGCGATGCTGACGAAGTGCGCCGACTGGGAAACCGAGCTCGCGGCCGCGGCCCCGCCGGACATGGCGCCGCGGATCGGTGAACTCGCCGGCGATCAACGGCGGGTGTACCTCAACCACGCCACCGACATCGGCTCGTACAACCCGTGCTTTCCGGAGTACCGCTTCGACCACCTCGATCCCGGGCGGGCCACCGGACGCGTCTGCTTTCCCCTCGTCTACGAGGGACCGCCCGGACTCGTGCACGGTGGGTTCCTGGGCGTCTTCTTCGACTGCGTTATCCAGCACCACAATTGCGTGACCGGACGCTCCGGCAAGACGCGGTCGCTGGGTGTCACCTTCCGCAGGCCGACGCCGTTGCTGACCGACCTCGACTTCGACATCGCGCGCGAACAGACCGAGCGGGGCGTCACCTCGACGGCGCGGCTCTTGCTCGACGGCGACGTGCTGTGTACCGGCGAGGTCAACACGCTGGCCTCGCCGCCGAACCAGCTGGCCGGATCCAGGTTCGGCGGGCGGCGGAAGGAGTCCCGGACATGACTGCCCCGAGCGAGGCGGACGACCGCGTGCTTTTCGAGGTCGATTCCGACCGGCGAATCGCGACGATCACCCTGAACAATCCCAAGCGGCGCAACTCCTATGACGCGTCGATGCGCGACAGCATCGCGCGCCATCTCGACCGCGTGGCCGAAGACGACGACATCACCGTGGTGCTGCTGCGGGGCGCCGGCGGCGTCTTCAGTGCCGGGGCCGACATGAACAACGCCTACGGCTGGTACGGCGGCGACGACAAGCGGCGTCCCAGCCAGCGCCGCCGGCTTACCGTTGATCGCAAGTCATTTGGCTTCTACCACAACTTGATGGGTTTCCCGAAGGTGACGATCGGGGAGATCGCCGGGTACGCCCTGGGCGGCGGCTTCGAGATGGCCCTGATGACCGACATTTCCGTCGTCGCACGCGACACCAAGATCGGCATGCCGGCCACCCGGTTCCTGGGTCCTGCGCTCGGCAGCCTGCACATGTTCTTCCATCGGCTCGGGCCGGTCCTGGCCAGGCGGCTGCTGCTGACGGGCGACATCATCGAGGCGGGCGAGGTCGAGGGCCTCGGGATCTTCACGGAGACATGCGATCCCGGCGCCGTGACGGCACGGGCCAGGTATTGGGCGGAGAAGGCGGCCAGGATGCCCGCCGACGGGGTCGTCATCGCCAAAGAGGCGTTCCGCCTCGTCGAGCAGACCCAGGCCTACCAGGGCGAGGAGGTCGCGAGCTACCTGTTCCACGCCTTCGGCACCAACCTGCAATTCGCGCCGGGCGAGTTCAACTTCGTCAAGACCCGCGCGGAGCACGGGGCCAAGGAGGCGTTCCGCCTGCGCGACGAGCATTTCGACGTGCCGGAACCGGACGCGTAGCGGCGGCCCGCGGGGCGGCCGAACCACTTCTGCCACAGCAGTTTCGGCGCCGCCGGTATCGGCACTCTGCCCGCCTCATAGCGACAATCCCGGCGGCGGCCGGTCGAGCCGGCGCTTGTCGCTATGAGGCGGGCACATCCCGTGTCCCCGCCGACGGAGACGCGTGGGGCGCATGTGATTCGCAGCGTCCCCGGGTCGCGTCAGGAGACGCCGCCGACGTCAACGCGCCGCGGGCGCCTTGGCCGTCTTGCGCTGCCGGGAGGAGGGCGACTTCGCCGCCCGCGAGCCCTTCTCGATCAGGCCGGCCGCATGGTCGAGGATGCAGTCCAGGCCGTATTCGAAATTGGTTTCGTCCGGCGCCCCGATGCGGTGCCCCTGCCTGGTCACCTGGGAGATCAGGGGAGTGGTCGCCGGATCGATCGACACGGCGTCGTCGATGGCGCGCGGCCCGCTGTCCGCCGACTGATTCTTTTCGGAAAGTCGGTGCAGCACAACGGATCCCCGGACGTGCAACGAGACCGCGGAGTAGGTGTCGAAGGCGTCCTCGGGTGACAGTCCCGCTTCCACCAGGTTGGCGATCGCGCGCTCCATCTCCTGAGCGCCCACTCGCGCGGCCCTCGGACTGAGCGCGGCGCGGATCAAAATCAGGTCGCACAGAATTGGGTTGCCCATGAACGTCTTACGCATCAGGCGGGCGTGGTTGCGCAACGTTTCGCGCCAGTCGCTGGCTTCCACATAGGGGGTGGCGAACACGTACTTGCTCAGAGCGCGGTCGGTCATCGCGTTGAGCAGATCGTCCTTCTTGCGGAAGTACCAGTAGATGCTGGTGACGCCGACGCCGAGGTGCTTGCCCAGCAGCGGCATGCTCAGGTTGTCGATGGAGACCTGCTCCGCGAGATCGAATGCGCCGCTGATGATGTCGTCGGGGTTGATGGACCCGCGCTCGCGGCGCTGACGTTTGTCGGCGGTTGCCTGCTTTGCCACTACGGGCACCTCCATCAACGGTTGTCCGGTCACCGACTGCGCGCCGTCACTCGCGGGCGCCTCACATCGGCACTTTTGTGCGGTTCTTCGTCTGCTACTGTAATACCTATCGTAGGCTTTCTGGTACAACTGGCTGAACGGGCGAACATGACCGGTCACAAGCCGTTTGACAGGTCACCGGCGCCGCCGCGGATCGGGCCATGGATTCAGGGCCGACCGGGAGGAGTGCACCATGGCCACAGCGGGCGAGGCGCGTTCGTGGGCGCGCACGGCTCTGCGCGGAATCGGTGATTCGCTGTACACCCCGTTCCGCGGGCCCGACGGCGACGACATCGACTGGGACGCCTACCGGACGCTGGTGCGCTACTGCGTGCGCGACCTCGGGCATCCGATGCTGTGGTGCACCAGTGGCATCTCCGAATTCTGGTCGCTGACCATCGACGAACGTAAACGCTTGCTGGAGATCGCAATCGACGAAGGCCGCAAGGAAAATCCTGACGTCGTCGTGCAGGCGTGCACCGCGTCGATGACGGCCAAGGACTGCCTGGAGCTGACCTTGCACGCCCAGCAGGTGGGCGCGGACATCGCCTACATCCAGACACCGATGATGGAACTGCACGGCGGGGAAGGGGCGCTGCGCTTCTTCTCCTACATCGCGTCCCGCACGGACATCGCGCTGGGCATGTTCAATTCCCCGTCGTCCGGTTACGTGCTGAGCCCGGCCGAGAGCGCCCGCATCTACCAGGAGGTGCCCGCGGTCTGCGCCACCAAGGAAGGGGCCTTCCGCCCCGCCAGCAGCCGGCTGCTGCACCAGTTGGCGCCGGACCTGGTGCTCTGGGAATGCGACAGGACGGTCTACCGCGCGGGCTGGCTGCGCGACGGGATCGTGTCCGCGGCGCAACTCGGCACCGCCGGCTACCTGTTCGAGACGCCGACGCGACGGTTGTTGTCCGAGTACTGGAACCTGGTGTGGGCCGGCAAGCTCATCGAGGCCATGGACTATGGACGCGAATCCGGCCTGGACCAGTTCGACGTCGACCTTGGCTCGTGGTGGACGTGCTACCCGGGGCGGCCCGATTACTTCACCCACTGGGGCGGCGCGTTCAAGTACGCCGCGTCGCTGCTCGGCCTGCCGATCGGCGACTATCCACACTCCCGGCCGCCGCAAGCGGAACTGCCCGCCGAGGCCAAGGCCCAGATCGAGAAGGCCTATCGCCGCCTCGGCCTCCTCGGAGTCGCGCCCTGAGATCGCTTGTGCCGAAACTGATCACACTCAAGAAAGGATCGCCGAAATGCTCACCCTGGGTGTCCTCGGCTGGATCATCATCGGTGGTCTGGCCGGCTGGATCGGCAGCAAGATCATGAGAACCGACGGCCAGATGGGCATCGTCCTCAACGTGGTGGTCGGCGTCGTCGGGGGCTTGATCGGCGGATTCCTGCTGCGCGGCTTCGGGGTCAACGTGGCCGGTAAGGGCCTGCTGTTCTCGTTTCTCACCTGCCTGCTGGGAGCCGTGATCCTGCTGGCGATCGTCAAACTGATCAGGCGCGGGCGCATATCGGATTAGCGGCGGGGTGAGTGCGCCGTCGGAGGGTTCCCGGCGGCCCAAATCCCCTGCTGGAGGCTGGGTTCGCGGGGCCCTGAACGAGGTTGTGGAATGCGCTACCGATAGGTATACAGTATGCGTACAAAGTCGGGTGGGATCCGGGGCGAGGAGGTGCCGCAGCAGATGCCAGGCAGCGACGACCCTTCCGGCGACGCCGTGCTCTACGAGGCCACGGCGAGCGGCGTCGCGATCCTGACGTTCAATCGCCCGGAGCGGCTCAACGCGTGGGGTCCCGACATCGCCGCCGGGTTCTACGCCGCGATCGACCGAGCGGAGGCCGACCCGGCGATCCGCGTGATCGTGCTGACCGGCCGGGGTAGAGGGTTCTGCGCCGGGGCTTATCTGGGCGCGCCGGGTTCCGCGCCGAAGGTCGGCGAGACGATGGAGAGGGCCGCCAAGACGGGCCTGGCCGACCTGGTCGGCGAGCGGCCACCGCATTTCGTCACCACGCTCCGCAAGCCCGTCGTCGCAGCCATCAACGGATCCTGTGTCGGAATCGGCCTCACCCAGGCGCTGATGTGCGACGTCCGGTTCGCCGCCGCGGGGGCCAAGTTCGCGGCGGTCTTCGCGCGCCGCGGGCTGATCGCCGAATTCGGCATCTCCTGGATACTGCCACGCCTGACCGGCTGGGGCGCCGCTCTGGACCTGCTGTTGAGCGGGCGCACCTTCCTCGCCGAGGAGGCCGCCGAACTCGGCCTGGTCAAGGAGGTGGTCGCGCCGCAAGACCTGATGCCGCGGGCGCTGGCGTACGCCGAGGACATCGCGGCGAACTGCTCGCCGGCGTCCATGGCGGTGATCAAACATCAGGTCTACGGCGACGCCAGTCGCGATGTCGTGGAAGCGACTTCGCGTGCCGAGGTCCTGCTGCACGAGGCGATGCCGAGACCGGACGTCGTCGAGGGCATCACCAGCTTCCTTCAGAAGCGGCCGCCGCGGTTTCCGTCCCTCAGCTCGACCGACGCCCAGGCTTCGCCGGTCCACCGGAAAGGATGATCATGGCCACCTTGGGTTATCAGCCGATCGACGTCGACAACCACTACTACGAGCCGCTGGATGCGTTCACCCGCCATCTGGACAAGAGGTTCAAGCGCCGCGGCGTGCAGATGCTGCGCGACGGCAAGCGCACGTGGGCCGTCATCGGCGACCGGGTCAACCACTTCATCCCGAACCCGACGTTCGACCCGATCATCGTCCCGGGCTGCCTGGACCTGCTGTTCCGCGGCGAGATCCCCGAAGGCGTCGACCCGGCGTCGCTGATGAAGGTCGAGCGGCTGGGCGAACATCCCGAATACCAGAACCGCGACGCGCGGATCTCCGTCATGGACACCCAGGACATCGAAACGGTGTTCATGCTGCCGACATTCGGCTGCGGTGTCGAGGAGGCGCTCAAGCACGACATCGAGGCGACCATGGCGTCGGTGCACGCGTTCAACCTGTGGCTCGACGAGGACTGGGGCTTCGACCGGCCCGACCGCCGAATCATCGCCGCGCCGATCATTTCGCTGGCCGACCCGGCCGGTGCGGTCGACGAGGTCGAGTTCGTGCTGGCGCGCGGCGCCAAGCTGGTGCTGGTGCGCCCGGCCCCGGTGCCCGGCGTCGTCAAGCCGAGGTCACTGGGCGACCCCAGCCACGACCCGGTATGGGCGCGCCTGGCCGAGGCCGGGGTGCCGGTGGGCTTCCACCTGTCCGACAGCGGCTACCTGCACATCGCGGCGCAGTGGGGCGGCAAGGCGACGTTCGAGGGGTTCGGCGACAAGGACCCGTTGGACACGGTGCTCCTCGACGACCGTGCCATCCACGACACCATGGCCTCGATGATCGTGCACGGCGTGTTCACCCGGCACCCCAAGCTCAGGGCGGTCAGCATCGAGAACGGCTCCTACTTCGTGCACCGGCTGGTCAAGCGGCTGAAGAAGGCGGCCAACAACTACCCGCGGCATTTCCCCGAGGATCCGGTGGAGCAGCTGCGCAACAACGTGTGGATCGCCCCCTACTACGAGGACGATCTGCCCGAGCTGGCCCGGCTCATCGGCGTCGAGAAGATCTTGTTCGGCTCCGACTGGCCGCACGGCGAAGGCCTCGAGTCGCCGGTGTCGTTCACCGAAGAGCTCACGGCCTTCAGCGAGTCCGACATCCGAAAGATCATGCGCGACAACGCGCTGGACCTGCTCGGGGTCCAAGTCGGATCGACCGCTTAGCGCTCCCCATGAGCGAATGGACCATAGGCGCGGTTCTCGACGCCATCGCCGACGTCATCCCCGACCGGACGATGACCGTGTGCGGCGACCGCCGCAGCACCTTCGGCCAGTCGGCCGACCGCACCCGCCGGCTGGCGAACTTCCTGGCCGGCAAGGGGTTCGGGGCGCACCGGGAGCGGGCGGGCCTGCGGAACTGGGAATGCGGCCAGGACCGCGTCGCCCTGATCATGCACAACGACCTGTACCCCGACATGGTCATCGGGTGCCTCAAGGCGAGAACCGTCCCGGTGAACATCAACTACCACTACACGCCGCGCGAGGTCGGCGAGCTGCTCGACTACGTGCGGCCGCGGGCGATCATCTTCCACCGCGCGCTGGGCGCGAAGTTCGCCGAGGCGCTGGCCCGTGACGGCGTCGACCTGTTGTTGTCGGTCGACGACGCCAGCGCCGCGCCGGACTCGGTGGGTGCGGTGCCGCTGGATGACGCGCTGGCTCAGGGGGATAGCGACCAGAGCGTCACGCCCTCGCCGGACGACCTGTTGATGATCTGCACCGGCGGAACCACCGGCCGGCCCAAAGGCGTGCTGTGGCGACAGTCC
Source organism: Mycobacterium bohemicum DSM 44277 (assembly GCF_001053185.1). Lineage (GTDB taxonomy): Bacteria > Actinomycetota > Actinomycetes > Mycobacteriales > Mycobacteriaceae > Mycobacterium > Mycobacterium bohemicum. Next base: position 1,905,371 of record NZ_CSTD01000001.1, read on the forward strand.
GACATCTATGTGTCGTCGATGGTGGGCGCCGATCACGCCTCCGCCCGAGAAATCCACGACAAGGTGCGCGGCAACGCCGGCGCGCCGTGGTTCGCCGTTTCGCCGCTCATGCACGCGGCGGGCATGTGGACGGCGTTCGCCGCGATCATGGCCGGCACCAGCGTCGTGCTGTACGACACCAGCAGGAAACTGGAGCCGCACACGGTGTGGGAGACGGCGCAGCGCGAGCGGGTCGGCATGATGACCATGGTCGGGGACGCCTACGCCGCGCCACTGGTCGCGGAGTTGCGGCGCGGCTCCTACGACTTGTCCTCGCTGTACGCGATCGGCACCGGCGGCGCCGCGACCAATCCGAAATACCAACGCGCCCTGCTGGAACTGCTACCCCAGATCACCCTGATCAACGGCTACGGCTCATCGGAAACCGGAAACATGGGGTTCGGCCACAGCCGGCAGGGAACCCGAACCGACACCTTCACGCTGCGCGAGGGCGGGCTGGTCGCCTCCGAGGACTACAGCCACTTCCTGACGCCCGGCGAACCGGGGGTGGGCTGGGCGGCGCGCGAGGGGCGAATCCCGCTGGGATACTTCAACGATCCGGAGGCCACCGGCAAGACCTTCCCCGAGATCGCCGGCAAGCGGGTGGTGATATCGGGCGACCGCGCCGCCCTCGAGCCGGACGGGACGCTGCGGCTCTTCGGCCGCGACTCGTTGGTGGTCAACACCGGCGGGGAGAAGGTCTTCGTCGAGGAGGTCGAGGAGGTGCTGCGCGCGCACCCCGCCGTTGCCGACGCGCTCGTCGTCGGCCGACCGAGCGAACGATGGGGCGAAGAACTTGCCGCCCTCGTCGAACTCCGTGCTGCCGCAACACCCGAAGAGCTGCATGGCCACTGCACCGCCCGACTGGCTGCGTTCAAGGTGCCCAAGGAATTTCTGTTCGTCGACCACGTCCACCGCCTGGGCAATGGGAAGGCCGATTACCGTTGGGCGAAAGCCCAAGCGGTCCAACACGCCACCGAGAAGGCGCCGATGCCGACATGAAAGCCATTGATTGCCTGGTCAACGTGCACTTCGGCGAAATCGGGCAGCAACCGACGTGGATGCTGAAGGTGCGCGACGACTACTTCAAGGGGCCCGACTCGATGTTCGAGCCGGTCGACCTGTCGGCGCTGCTCGACGAAATGGACGCCCACGACGTACGCACGGCCATCCTGATGGACAACCTCGCCAAGCCGTCGGTGACGGCGCGCAAGTTCGTCGACGCGAGGCCGGACCGTTTCGCATTGGCCATGGGCGGGATGAACCTGCTGCGGCCGATGCCGTCGCTGCGCGAGCTCACCGCGGTCGTCGGCGATCTCCCCGTCGCGTACGCCGTTGTGGGACCCAGCTTTTGGGGCGACGGCCAGTATCCGCCCAGCGACGCCGTCTACTACCCCCTCTACACCAAGTGCGCCGAGCTCGGGCTGCCGCTGTGCATCAACACCGGTATCCCCGGGCCTCCGATCCCGGGGGAGGTGCAGAACCCGATTCACCTCGACCGGGTGTGCGTGCGCTTCCCGGAACTGAAGCTGTGCATGATCCACGGAGCCGACCCGTGGTGGGACGTCGCGATCAGGCTGCTGCTCAAATACGCCAACTTGCGCCTGATGACGTCGGCCTGGTCGCCGAAGCGGCTGCCGGAGAGCCTGCTGCACTACATGCGCACGCGTGGGCCCGACAGGGTGATCTTCGCGTCGGACTGGCCGGTGCTGAAGATGCGCCGCGTCATTCCCGAGGCGTCGGGACTCGACCTGCCCCCAGACGTGCTCGAAAACTACCTTTACAACAACGCGCGGGATTTCTTTTTCGGTGGCCAGGAGGAGCGCTGAGCATGGACCGTTACGAACTACGCAGGCTCGACTACAGCCTGACGCCGGATCACGAGGCGGTGCAGGCCGCCTACCGCGACTTCTTCAAAACCCACTGCTCCATCGAAACGGTCCGCGCCGCGGAGGAATCCGGGTTCGACAAGAACCTGTGGGAGCGGTTGTGCGCGATGGGCGCGACGACGATGGCGCTGCCGGAGTCGGCCGGCGGGGACGGCGCGACGCTCGTCGACCTGACACTGGTTGCCGAGGAGATCGGCCGCTCGCTGGCCCCGGTCCCGTGGATCGACCAGGTCTGCGCGGCCCGGCTGCTGGCCAGGCTCGGCGCCGCGGACCCCGACGTCGTGCACGGCACGCGGCTTGCGGGCCTGGATCCCCAGCACGACACCGTCTCGGGCGCCCGGCTCATTCCCACCGGATCGATCGCCGATCAGATCATCGTCCGCGACGGCACCGAGGTGGTGCGCCTGATCTTCGACACCCGCCCGGCCAAGGTGGACAACATCGGCCGGCTGCCGATGGCATGGGTGGACCCGGCGGCCGCCGACCGTCGCAGCGTGCTGGCCGGCGGACCCGACGCGCTGGCGCATTATCAACGGGCCCTTGACGAATGGCGGGTTCTGACCGCCGCGGCGTTGGTGGGCCTGGTGGAGGAGACCATGACCATCGCCGCGGAGTTCGCCAAGACCCGCTATACGTTGGGCGTGCCCATCTCCACGCTGCAGGGCATCTCGCATCCGCTGGCCAACATCGCGATCACCGTGCAGGGGGGCCGCAACCTGGCGCGGCGCGCGGCATGGTTTTTGGACAACGAGCCCGACGAACGCCCGGAGCTGGCGCCCTCGGCGTTCGTCTTCATGGCCGAGGAGGCGGCGAAGGCCGCGACCATGGCGGTGCACGTGCAGGGCGGCCTCGGAGTCTCCGCGGAGGCGGCCGCGACGGCCTATCTGGTGCGGGCCCGCGGCTGGCCGCTGGCCGGCGGCGACCCGGGCGCCAGCGCCAAATACATCGGGGAGCTCGTCGCCGCCCGCGAGAGCCGAAAGGACGCGTAAGTGGATTTCTCAAGGGTCGCGCTGTCCGACGAGGACCGCGAATTCCAGCTACAGGCAAGAGATTTTCTGCGCGCGCACGTGACCGACGAGGTCAGGCGCCGCGACCGCGAGACCGGCGACAACTTCGACGAGGGGGTCCACCTGGCGCTGGGCGCCGCCGGCTACCTCGAGCGCGAGTGGAAAGCCGAGGCCGACGGCGGCTTCACCCGGGTGCGTCGGCGCATCTGGGAACTGGAGAAGCGGCGCGCGCACGTGCCCTGGGTGACGTGGGGCACCACCGCCATGGTGGCCCGCTCCGTGGCCAGGTTCGGTTCGCAGGAGCTGCAGGACGAGGTGCTGCCCGGGGTCTTCACCGGCCACGTCCGGCTGTGCCTGGGATACACCGAGCCCGAAGGCGGGTCCGACGTGGCCACCTGCAAGACCCGCGCGGTGCGGGAGGCGGATGGATCGAGCTGGATCATCAACGGCTCCAAGATGTTCACCACCGGAGCACACAACTGCCAGTACGTCTTCCTCATCACCAACACCGACCCCGATGCTCCCAAACACAAAAGCCTGACGATGTTCCTGGTGCCGCTGAACTCACCGGGCATCGAGATCCAGGGCATCCGCACCGTCGACGGCGACCGCACCAACATCGTCTACTACAGCGACGTGCGCGTCGACGACAAGTACCGCCTGGGCGACGCGAACGCCGGCTGGACGGTGCTGCGCGAGCCGCTCAACGTCGAGCACGGCGCGGTGGCGGCCGCCCCCGACGGGCTGCAGGACGTGTCGATCATGATGCATCAGGCCGGTTTCATGGCCGACGCGGTGGACAAGGCCGCGGCCAGGTCGGCGGCGCGGGATCCCAACGGCCGCAGGCTCATCGACGACTCCTCCGTCGCCTACCGGCTGGGCCGCAGCGCCGCCCGGATGGAAGCGGCGCTGAGCGCCCCGGGCATCTTCGGCCGGGTCGCCATCGCGCAGACGATGCGCGACATCTCACCGGACCTGATGGACATCCTCGGCACGGCGTCCGCGCTGCCGGCCGGCACCGACGGCGCGGCGGACGACGGCGCCGCCGAGTACACGTACCGCTTCGCCCCACTGGTCGGGATCTACGGCGGCACCCTGGAGGTTTTCCGCAACATGATCGCGCAATACGTGCTCGGCCTGGGCAAGCCCGCGTACGCGCCGGTCGCCAAGAAAGTGTCCTGACGGCGCCGGTCTACGCGATCGCGCCGGACTCCTTGAGCTCGGCGATGCGGTCCCAGTCCATGCCCAGCTCCAGCAGAACCAGCTCGGTGTGTTCGGAAGCCTGCGGAGCCCTCGTCGTCTCCAACGGCTCGTGGTTGAATTGGACCGGCCCGCGCACCACCTTGAACGGCGTTCCGCCACTGGCCAGTTCGACCTCGGCGATCATGTCGTTGGCGATGGCCTGCTCATCGTCGGCGAGGTCGATGAGGCTCTGGAAGGGTGCCCACTGGCCCTTCATCGTCTTCAGGTGCTGGCGCCAGTAGTCAAACGGCTTGGCGGCGAACGCCTTCGCGATGAGCTCCGCGGCCGCGTCGGCGTTCTGGATCAGCGGCAGGACCTCGGCGAAGCGCGGGTCGTCCGCCGCCTCGGGAATGCCGAGGTGCTCGAAGGTGTCGCGGATGCAACCCGTCGGGCTGATGATGCACAGGTTGATCGTCCCCCCGTCGGACGTCAGGTAGTTACCCATGAAGGGATTGACCGACGCGCCCGACCCCGGCATGGGCGAGCGCATGACCTCGCCGGTCTCCATGCCCTGCGTCACGCTCGCGCCGGCGGCCCACCAGGCGGTGCTCAGCAACGACACATCGACCTCGAGGGCCTCACCGGTCCGCTCGCGATGCAGCAGCGCCGCCGAGATACCTCCCGCGATGTTCATGCCGCCGATGGAGTCGCCGAACGCGGGAATGCCTTGTCCCAGCGCGCCGCCCAACTCCTCCGGGGTCAGGGCGTAGCCGATCCCGCTGCGGGTCCAGAACGCCGTCCCGTCGTAGCCGCCGACGCCCCGTTCGGGCCCCTTGTCGCCGTATGCCGTCCCGCGCGCGTAGACGATGTTCGGGTTCACCGCGCGGATGTGCTCGACGTCGAACCCGTTCTTCTGCCGCTGCGCCGGCATATAGTTGGTCAAGAACACGTCCGAGGTCTTGGCCAGTTCGTAGAGCACCTCCTGGCCACCCGGCGTGGAGACATCGATGCCGACGCTGCGCTTGCCGCGGTTGGGATGCTCCATCAGCGGGTGGCGTTCCGGGTTGACCTGAATGCCACCCATGTTGAGGAAGCCGCGCTGCGTGTCGCCGCGCACGGGATGCTCGACCTTGATGACGTCGGCGCCCCAGTCGGCGAGGATGGCTCCCGCCGCCGGTACGAACGTGAACTGCGCAACCTCCAGGACCCGAAAGCCCGCCATCACCTTCACCATTTGACGACCATATCGTCAGTTCTCCTTGGCGTCGAACGTCACTTGAAGCGCCGTCGGCGAACGGAAGGGCTGGCCGTGAATGTGCGGATCGCCGTCGGTGGACAGGGTGAAATTGGTCAACCGATTCAGCAGACATTCCAGCGCGACGCGGGTTTCCAGACGCGAGAGGTGCAGGCCCATGCACGTGTGCTCGCCGGCGGCGAACGAGATGTGCGGGGACTGCTTTCGAAAGATGTCGAACTCCTCCGAACGCTCCCAGCGCCGCTCGTCGCGGTTGGCCGAGCCGATGCACACGCCGACCACCGCGCGCGCCGGGATCTGCACCCCTTCCAGTTCGGTGTCTTCGGTGGTGAACCGTTGGACCGTGGTCAGCGGGGTCTCAAAGCGCAGCGCCTCCTCGATCGCCCGGGGGATCAGGCCGTGGTCGGCCTGCACGGCGGCGAATTGTTCGGGGTGGGTGAGCAACAGGTACAGCAGGTTGCCCGAAGACCGGTAGGTGGTCTCCAGGCCGGCGGGCAGCAGCAACCGCAGGAAGGAGTAAATGGCTTCGTCGGTGAGCTTTTCGCCGTCGATTTCCGCGCTCACCAGATCGCCGATGATGTCCTCGGTGGGCGTGGACCTGCGCCCCTCGATCTGCTCGAGGAAATAGTCCTTGAGCGCGGCCGACGCCTCGAATGCGCCTTGGTAGTCGACGTTGTAGCTGATCAACTGCACCGCGCGCTTGCGGAACGCCGGCAGGTCGGATTCCGGTAGCCCCAACAGCCGGGCGATCACGCGGGTGGGGAACTCGAAGGTGAACTGGCGCACCAGATCTGCCGCACCGGCGTCGGCGAAGCCGTCGATCAGTTCGTTGCAGACCGGCCGCACGATGGTCGATTCCCACCGAGCCAGCGCCTTGGACTTGAACGCCGCGGACACCAGGTTGCGGTGGTCGCGATGCTTCTTTCCTTCCATCGCCAAAATGGTCGGGCCCATGAACAGGCCGATGGTCTTGTCGTACGGCGCCGAGCTGAAGACCCGGCCGTCGCGGAAGACCGTGTTGACCGCGTCGAACGACATCGCCGAGTACTCGCTCTTGGGCAGCAGGGACTCCGGGGTTCTGGAGTAGTCCATGACCGTCCCGCGGAACACGCCGCATTCGCGACGCTTGCGGGCGAAGAACGGGTAGGGGTCCCTCAGGCTGACGGTCTGATCGCCGGGACCGGCGGCGGCTTCAACATCGTTCGGCACAGGGTCTCCAGCATCTCCAGCATGAACGGCGGTCCTTGCTAAGCATCCTACTGTAATTCTTACAGTAGACAACACCACCTGCTGGTAGCCCGATACCTGCCGGATGGCGCGCCACCGATTCGCGCTCTACGATCGACCCGCCGCGTCGCCGCCCCCCGAACGCACCGGTAAAGGACCTCCACCATGCCCACGCATGCCAAGCCCGCGTTGCCGCTTCGAACCGTGTTCGGAACCGAGAAGGCCCGCTCTTCACTCGTGATCGGCGCGCTCGGTGTGGTGTTCGGCGACCTTGGGACCAGCCCGATCTACACCATTCAGACGATCTTCGACCCGAGCGATCCGCATCCCATTCCGATCACCACGGCAAACCTGTATGGAGTTGTGTCGCTGATCTTCTGGTCGGTGATGGTCGTCGTCACATTCACCTATGTCACCCTGGTGATGCACGCCGACAATCACGGCGAAGGCGGCATCATGGCGCTCATCACCCTGGTGCGCGGCCTGGTCGGCCGAGGGGGTCGCCGCGCCGCGATGATGCTCGCGGTGCTCGGGGTTTTCGGTGCTTCGCTGTTCTTCGGGGACAGCATGATCACCCCGGCGATCTCGGTGATCTCATCGGTCGAGGGTCTGAAGGTGATACAACCGCGGTTGGGTGGCTGGGTCGTCCCGATCACCGCGGTGATCATCGTTCTCCTATTCGCCATTCAGAGCCGCGGCACCGCGGCAATCGGGCGGGTGTTCGGGCCTGTCATGGTCGGGTGGTTCGTGGCGATCGGAGCGTGTGGCGTCCAAGGGATCGCCGCGCATCCACAGATCCTCAGGGCACTGTCGCCGGTCTACGCGCTGACATTCATGGGCGGCCACTTCGACGTGGCGTTCTTTTCGCTGGCGGCGGTCGTGCTGGCGGTGACGGGCGCAGAGGCGCTCTACGCGGACATGGGCCACTTCGGTCGGCCGGCAATCACTCGGGCGTGGCTGTTTGTTGTCCTGCCCGCGTGCGTGCTCAGTTATTTCGGCCAGGCCGCGTTGCTGCTGGGCAACACGAGACTGGTGAATGCCCCCTTCTTTCTGCTTCCGCCCGCCTGGGCGCGATTAGCGATGGTGGTGCTGGCCACGGCGGCAACGGTCATCGCCTCCCAGGCGGTGATCACGGGCGCCTACTCGGTGGCTTCGCAAGCGGCTCAGCTCGGCTACCTGCCCAGGCTGCGGGTCGTCCACACGTCCGAGTCGACGATCGGGCAGATCTATGTGCCGTGGATCAATGGTCTGCTGATGGTCGCGGTGCTCATCCTGGTGTTCGCGTTCCGCAGCTCGGCGGCTCTGGCCTTTGCCTTCGGCATGGCGGTGACGGGGACCATCACCATCACCACGTTGCTCTTCTTCTACACCGCGCGCACACGATGGGGAACGCCCAGGTGGTTGATCGCGATCGGCGCAGGCTCTTTGCTGTCGGTCGATCTGCTCTTCGTAGCGGCGAACCTGACCAAACTGATTCACGGGGCGTGGGTGCCGCTCCTGATCGGCGCAACGGCTTTCACGGTCATGACCACGTGGCAGCGCGGCAGCGATCTGGTCACGCAAGCCCGGGCTCGGGCGGAGGGACCGCTGCGCGAATTCATCGCCCACCTGGCCGGCCACCGCCCGCCGCTGGTGCGGGTCGCCGGCACGGCGATATTCCTCAACCGTGGCAAAGAAACCGCGCCACTGGCGATGCGGGCCAATGTCGAACACAACTACGTTCTGCACGAACATGTGGTGATCATGTCGATCGAGACCATGCCGGTACCGCGGGTGCCCGACGCGGAACGCACGGAAGTCGACACCCTGGGCTACGCACAAGACGGGGTTATCCACGTCACCGCGCGATTCGGCTACATGGAACGGCCCAACATCCCGGGCGCGCTGCGCCTGCTCGATCCGCGACAAACCGAGGGCCCGATCGCGGTCGACGACGCGTCGTATTTCCTCTCGAAGCTCGAACTGCGGGCAGGCTCGGCGCCCACGATGGCCGCGTGGCGCAAGCGTCTCTTCGTGGCCACCTCCTACATCGCCGCGGACGCCGCCGAGTATTTCGGCTTACCCATCGACCGGACGGTCGTCATGGGTGCGCGGATCGAGGTGTAGCGGTTCTACGCACCCGGTCACTGCCCGTTCGTGGCCTGCTCGCGGGCCCAGCGATAGTCGGCCTTGCCGGACGGGCTGCGTTCGATCACCGAACGGAACACGACGGCCTTCGGCAGTTTGTAGCGGGCCAGCGATTGCGCTGCGTGCGAGACCAATTCGTCCGCACCGACGTCGGCGCCGGCGGCGAGCGCAACGACGGCGACCACCTCCTGGCCCCACCGCTCGCTCGGCCGCCCGGCGACCACCACGTCGGCCACCGCGGGATGTGACGCGATGGCCGTCTCCACCTCCTCGGCGAATATCTTCTCGCCGCCGGAATTGATGGTCACCGAATCGCGGCCCAGCAGTTCGATGGTGCCGTCGGTGCGATGGCGCGCGCGGTCACCGGGAACCGCGTAGCGCACCCCGTCGATCACCGGGAACGTCGCGGCGGTCTTGGCCGCGTCGCCCTTGTAGCCCAGCGGGACGTGCCCGCGCTGCGCAAGCCAGCCGATCCCGCCGTGGCCCGGTTTCAGGATGGTGGACAGGTCCTCGGCCGCCACGAACGTGTCGGGCCCGGCGTTGAAGGTGCCCGTCGACACCGCCCCCGACATGGACATGTGGTGCATCTGCGCCCCGGTCTCCGAGGACCCGACCCCGTCGACGACGACGGCATTGGGCAGGGCCTCGATCAAGCGCTGCTTCACATACGGGGTGAGCAGGGCGCCGCCGTTGGCGACCACGGCCAACGACGACACGTCGGCCCCCCTCTCTTGAACGCCCCTCTCGATCGCGGCCACCAACGGTCGCGCCATCGCGTCGCCGACCACCGTCACCACCGACACGCGTTCCCGCTCGATGGTGCGGACGACATCCTCGGCGTCCAGATGATCGACGACCGAAGGGAAAACGACCGACTGGCCGGTGGTCAACGCGGTCATCACGGTCCACTGCGCCGCGCCGTGCATCAGCGGCGGCAGGACCATCAGCTTGGTGCCGGGCCCGGCGGTCGCCGTCGCGACGATCTGGTCGAGGGAGTCGGCGGGTTCGCCGGTCACCATGTTCCGCCCGCCGAACGACGTCATGAAGATGTCGTGCTGGCGCCACAGGACGCCCTTGGGCATCCCCGTGGTGCCGCCGGTGTACAGCACGTAGAGGTCGTCGGGGGAGTGCCGCACCGGCGGCGGCTCCGGCGCGCTCGAGGCGATCGCTTCCTCGTAATCCACTGCGCCGTCCAGCAACTCGTTGCCCGAATCATCAGCGATCTGGATCAGCACCCGCAACTGCGGGAGTCCGGACAGGATCTCGGCGACGCGGGGGGCGAACGCCGCGTGGTAGATCAAAGCGGTCGCCCCCGAGTCCGCCAGCAGGTACTGCAGCTCGGCCTTGACGTAGCGGAAGTTGACGTTGAAGGGCGCGACCCTCGCCAGGAAGGCGCCCAGCAACGCCTCGACATATTCGTTTCCGTTGTAGGCGTAGATGCCCACCAGGTCTTGGCCCACCTCGTGGCCGGCGATCGCGGACCGCTCGGTGTGGCAGCCCAGCCCGCGGGAGTGCAGATACGCGGCGAGCCGGGTGGCGCGCTCGACCACCTGCCGGTAGGTGAACCGGCGCCCGCCGTGGATCAGGTAGTCGCGATCGGGAATCGCCGCCGCGACCGCGCGGGCGACGGCGGGAACAGTGAATTGCGTTGCGGTCGTGGACATCTGCTTCTGGTAGCCCTCTCATTATGTATGCCGAGCAGACGCAGAATCGCATCCGCAATGCTCGCGCCGTGCGATTCTGCGTCTGCTCGCCAAGCGAGAGTTGCCTCTCATGGCTGGTGGGGGAGCAACCGGACCATCAACCCGTTGGCTTCGCTGCGCAGCGTCCCGTCGGCGCAGGTCATGCTAGCGGAGATGAAAACCTTCCTGCCCTCGACGCCGGTGATGCGACCGTGGGCGGTCAGCGGCTCGTCGATCGGGGTGACCTTGCGGTAGTCGACATGCAGGTAGGCCGTGCGGGTCGGGCGAATTCCCGCCGTGGAGACCACCATCCCGAACAACCAGTCGTAGAACAGCGGGATCATGCCGCCGTGCACCGCATCGTTGCCGCCCACGTGCGCCCGGGTGAAGTGTCCCCGCATGCGCACGCCCTCCGCGTCGGACCCGGTCATCACCCAGGGGGGCAGCAGGGGATGACCCAACCCGGGCAGCCCGATCGCTCGACCGGCCGGCGCGACGCCCTCCGGCACCTGATTACCGTCCAGCAAGGCGCAGGCGTCGGCGATGTGCCCGGCCGCCGCCGCCCACGCCGAGCCCTCGGGATCGGTGCAAACGGCGAGGTCGTGCAGGCGGCGCAGCTCGGTAACGAACCGGTCGAGTCCGGGGTGCGGGTGGTTGGCCGGCTCGATGATCGGAAACCCGCCCTGGGCTTCGGGCGCGGTGTCGGTCATGGCCGCTCCCATACCCGAAGCAGCTCGTCGGTCGTGGTGATGGTCGCGAGCAACGACAGGGTGTTGGCGATGACTGCCTGCCCGTAGTCGGCGGGGACGCCGGCGACGGCGTCTCGCGGGACGACGACGCGGTAGGACGCGTTGACGGCGTCCATGACGATGTTGGGGATCGCGATGTTCAATGAGACGCCGATGACGACGATCGTGGAGACGCCCAGGTTCCGCAGCACAGAATCGAGGTCGGTGCCGCCCATCGGCCCGACGCCGTGCCAGCGGCTCAGCACGAGATCGGTTGGTTCGGGCCCCAATTCGGGTAGCAGGGCCGCCCCCGCGCTACCGGGCGCAATGTCGACCCCGCCGATGGCGAAGATCTTGGCGTTGTGGTTGGAGCCCAGTCCGTCGGGCCGCCGCTGCACCAGGCAGTGCACGACGCGTGCGCCCGCCGACCGCGCCGCCGGCACCAGCCGCACGATGTTGGGCAATGCGACGCGCCGGGCCTCCTCGGCGAGCGCGGCCAGCCCCGCGCGCGGCCCGACGACCGCCCCCTGGCACTCCTGGGTGATGAGCGCCGTATGCCCGGGCGCCACCAGTTCGTGAAGGGCAGTCATGCCGGCACGTCGTAGAACTGGGTGGCCCATTCGCGCAGTGCCATGTACCCCTTCGCGTCGGCCTTGGACAGCGGCGGGTGTTCCACGTATTTCTGGTAGCGCCAGATCTGCAGATCGTCGAAGACCGTGGACAGGAACTGCCTTTCGATGAGGTCGCGCAGGCGGCCTTCGGGCACCGCGTTGGTGTCGCCGGGCAGGCGCGGCCACCAGATCGAGTAGAAGAGGTCCGAACACTCGTCGTCGACCGGCGTGCAGGTGAAGATCAGCCGATGATTCTGGGCGCCCTCGAACACGCTGATCGCCCCGCCGAGCCCGAAGAGGTGGCTGTGGAAACGCAACGCCAGATCCCCGGGGTTGTCGCTGCGCTCGTCGGGCCACCCCGCGACGAATTGCCATTCGGGACCGACGGTCTTCCAGTCCAGCACCAGCGGCGTGACGGTCGCGTGGTGCACGTACTCGAAATGAGCGCTGTCAGGGGCGTTTTCGGCAACGGTCTGCGGGTGCACCGGTTCGCGCTCGGCGCGCCGGGAGAATTCCGGATAAGCCCGGTAGTAGGCCGAGGGGTCCGTCTCGAACTGGGGGAACTTCCCGAAGATGTCCGGCATCTCCCAGTGCGGCTCCTTGCCTTCCGGGTGATGCCAGATGAACACGCAGTCGTACTGTTCGCGCACGGGGAACGTTCGCAGCCGCAGCGCTCGGTTGGGCCGGTCGGGTTGATACGGAATGTGGCGATTGGAGCCGTCGGGTCCCCAGCGCCAACCGTGGAACGGGCATTGCACGCAGTCGTCCACCACCGTGCCGCCGTGGCCCAGATGCGCGCCGAGGTGCTTGCAGTGGGCTTCCAGGACGTGCAGCGCGCCGGTGGCGTCGCGGTAGGCGACGAGGTCCTCGCCGAAATAGCGCAGGGGCCTGACCTCGCCGACCGGGAATTCCGGAGACCACCCGATCATGAACCACCCGGTGACCTTCCAGGTAAACGGTACTTTCACGGCGCGCCTCTCCGGAGGATACTAAGTCGGTTACAGTATAGATTTCAGCAGGTCGGCAGGACCCCGTCTAGGGTGCGGCGGCAAGGAGCGTGATGGGCGGAGATGATCTCCGGGCGGCGCAGCGTCCCGGCGACGCCGCGCGCTGGGATGCGCTGGTGATCGGGGCCGGGTTCTCCGGCCTCTACATGCTGCATCGCCTGCGTCAGTTGGGGCTGCGGACCCGCGTGCTGGAGATGGCCGAAAACGTCGGGGGAACCTGGCTATTCAACCGGTACCCGGGCGCGCGGTGCGACATCGAAAGCATCGAGTACTCCTACAGCTTCTGCGAGGAGATCCAGCAGGAGTGGGTCTGGACCGAGACGCTGCCGGCCCAGCCCGAGATCGAGGCATACCTGAACTTCGTCGCCGACCGGCTGGACCTGCGCCGGGACATCGAGTTCGACACCGAGGTCGTCGCGATGGCGTTCGACGAGGACGCCGGCGAATGGGTGGTGCGGACCAGGGCGGGTGCGGAGCTGCGCGCCGCCTTCGTCGTCGCGGCCTCGGGGATCCTCTCGGTGCCGCTGGAGCCCGACATTCCCGGCATGGCCAGCTTCGACGGCACGTCGTTGTTCACCAGCCGATGGCCAAGGGCGGGCGTCGACCTGGTCGGCAAACGGGTGGCCGTCATCGGCACCGGCTCGACGGGCGTTCAGCTGATTCCGGTGGTGGCCCAAGAGGCGTTGGAGCTCTACGTGTTTCAACGCTCACCCGCCTACACCCTGCCGTGGCGGGTGCGGCGGTTCGAGCCCGGCGAGCTCGACGAGATGAAGGCGCGCTACGGCGAGATCCGTGCGGCCCAGCGGGCCCACCCGATCGGGGCGGCGCGGCTGAGCGCCTTCTCGGTGCTGTTCGAGATGCTCGGCAGACCGCCGTTGAAGTCGGCGACGCGCGAAGAGCAACTGCGCGCCATCGACGAGAACGGTGTCATGGGCGCCCTCAATTGGGGCGACATCTTCTTCGACATCGAGGCCAACCGGATGGCCGCCAAGCTGTACGGGGAGGCCGTCGCGCGCGTCGTCAAGGATCCGGATACGGCGGCCGCCCTGGTGCCGGATCATCCCTTTGCGTGCAAGCGACCGATCATCGACTTCGGCTATTACGAGACCTTCAATCGGGATAACGTCACGCTCGTCGACCTGCGCACCGCGCCGATCACCGCGGTGACACCGACCGGAATCCGCACCGCCCGCAACGCCTACGAACTCGACGTCATCATCTACGCCACCGGATTCGACGCGATGACCGGCGCGCTGAACCGCATCGACGTCCGCGGGCGCGACGGCATGTCGCTGCGCGACTTCTGGGCCCGTGAAGGGCCGCTGTCGTACCTGGGGCTGGCGGTCGCCGGCTTCCCCAACCTGTTCACCATCCAGGGGCCGGCCAGCCCCAGCGCGACGACGAACTTCGTGGCGGCCCTCGAGCAGCACGTGGAGTGGATCGGCGACTGCCTTACCTACCTGCGCGACAACGGAATCCGCACCATCGAGGCGCTGCCCACCGCGCAGCAGGAGTGGGTCGACCACACCACCGCGTTGGTCGCGCCGACGGTGTTGGTTCACCCGTCCTGCAACTCCTGGTACAACGGCGGCAACGTGCCCGGCAAGAAACGGATGTACATGGGCTACACCGGCGGGATCCCCGAGTACCGGCGCCGCTGCGACGAGATCGCGGCCGGGGGCTACACCGGCTTCAAGCTGGCGTAAGTGGGTCTGGTTTAGGGTGAGTGCCATGTCAGGGGCGACGCGCGTGCTGGGCGTGGGCCGGGACGCGGTTCGCGAACTGGGCCTGCTGGTGCCGCGCACGGTGGCCGGGCTGAACGAATCCAGCGGTTGGGCCCCCGCGTCACCGCGCGGCGTCCGCCAATTCGGCGAGGTCATGCTCGACGAGCTTGCGCTGAGCGTCTTTTCGCTGTTGGGCGGCAACCCGCCGGCGATGCGGCCCATGGAAAGCTGCGCGGCGGCGGCCGAGGAACTGTCGGCCCTGGGCATCGACCGTGCGCATGCCGAGCCGGCACCGCTGCGCGTGACGTCGACACGGCGGCGCCGGATCGCCGGCCTGGCCTACGAGAGGCTCACGTTCGAACACGATCCGATGCTGCCCGCAACGTTGGAAGCCGGGGGTTTCGGCGGCCCGGCGAGGGCGGTGGTGCACCTGTGCCGGCACGACGACGGTCCCCGGCCCTGGTTGGTCTGGGTGCACGGCGCCGGCCAGGGCGGCACCGAGGACCTGTTGCTGTCCCGGATCGGCCGCATCCATCACCAGTTGGGGTTCAACGTCGCGATGCCCGTGCAGCCCGGCCACGGTTCGCGGCGACGGGAATGGCCGGCGTATCCGGACATGGATCCGCTGGGCAACGTCGCGGGCATGATGCGCGCGGTGTCGGAGGTCCGGGCCGTCGTTCGCTGGGCGCAGCCGCAGGCGAGCGCCGTTGTGGTGGCCGGGATTTCGATGGGGACGCCGGTTGCGGCGCTGGTTTCCCACCTGGAACGCGAGGTCGACGCGGTTGCGCTGTACACCCCGATCCTGGGGCTCAACGGGATGATTGCCCGGCACCTGGCCCGCTGGGGCCCCTCCCGCGGCGCGTTCCAGGAGCTGCTGAGTTCCCCGGAAGTGTCGCAACTGACGTCGGTCATCGATCCACTGGCCGTCGATCCCGCTCCGCCGCCGGACCGGCGGCTCATCGTCGGCGCGTGGCATGACCGGATGGCGATGCGCGAGCCCGCGACATTGTTACAGGAACGCTGGGGCGGGCGGCTGTACTGGTATGACGGCAGCCACGTGGGCCACATCTTCTCCCGGCGCGTGCAATCGGTGACCGAGCGATTCCTGCGTGGCGTCGCCGAGGGCGCGACCGGGTGACCCCCACCGTGCGCACGGCGCGTGAGGTCGTCGAACTCTACAACCTCGTGGTGTGGAACCGGTGCGACCTCGATCTGGCCGAGGAGTTACTGGGGGACACCGTGATCCGTCACGAGGTGGGCGCCTCGCGCACGCTGACGCGGGCCGAGGCGGTGCGCCGCGTGGCCGACGTGTGGCGCCTGTTCGAATCGTTGCGCTTCGACCTCAACGTCGTCGTCGAGGGTGAAGACGGCGAGCACGTCGCGATCGTCTACAACTCGACCATGACCACCGCCGACGGCACCGAGACGAACATCGGCAGCATCGAGGTGTTCCGCGTCGTCGGCGGAAGGATCACCGAGGTCTACAACTGTGGCTACGGGCAAGGAGTCTGGACGTGAGCGAATCCGCACTGAACGAATTGGGCTATTACCTGCTGGCCGGGGCGGGCGGTGAGGGACCGGCGACCTTGATGGACGAGGCCCGCCGCGGCGAGGAGTTGGGCTTTGGCACCGCCTTCATCTCCGAGCGCTGGAACGTCAAGGAAGCGTCCTCGCTGTCCGGGGCCGCCTGCGCGGCCACCACGCGCATGCAAATCGCCACCGCGGCAACCAATCACAACACCCGCCATCCACTGATCACCGCATCGTGGGCCACCACGATGCACCGGCTGTCCGGAGGCCGCTTCACGCTTGGCATCGGCCGCGGAATCGCCGCCATCTACGGCGCTTTCGGCATACCCGCGGTCACCACGGCCCAGATGGAGGATTGGGCCCAGGTGATGCGCCGGCTCTGGCACGGCGAGGCGATCTTCAACCACGACGGCCCGATGGGCAAGTACCCCGTCCTGTTTCTCGACCCGGACTTCGACGAGGACATCCGCCTGGCTCTGGTGGCGTTCGGCCCGAACACCCTCGAGCTGGGCGGCCGGGTCTTCGACGACGTCATCCTGCACACCTACTTCACCCCAGAGACGTTGCAGCGCTGCGTCACAACGGTCAAGACCGCCGCCGAGAAGGCGGGCCGCGACCCCGCCGACGTGCGCGTGTGGTCGTGCTTTGCGACCGTCGGCGACCACATCGGCGAACAGTTGCGGCTGAAGAAGACCGTCGCCCGCCTGGCCACCTACCTACAGGGCTACGGCGACCTGCTGGTGCGCACCAACGACTGGGATCCCGCCGTGCTGCAACGGTTCCGCGAGGACAAGGTGGTGACGTCGATCGCGGGCGGCATCGATCACAAGGCCACGCCCGAACAGATCGAGCACATCGCGACGCTGATACCCGAGGAGTGGCTGGAGCCCTCGGCCACCGGGTCGGCCCGCCAATGCGTGGACCGCATCCGCAAGGAGTTCGACTACGGGGCCGATGCGGTGATCATGCACGGCGCGACACCCGACGAACTCGAGCCCGTCGTCGCACAATACCGGGCGAGCGCCCAACCTGCCCGCGGGGGAGCCGTCACGGCATGATGACCGTACGGCTCACCGGCTCGGCTGCCGCCTGGCGGCTGGACAGGCCACGCAGCAGGGAAGCCAGCAGCGCGTCCCGGGTCTCGCGCGGATCGATCAACTCATCGAAGCCCATGCGTTCGGCCGACCGGTACGACGCCTCCAGCTCGGCGTCGCGCAGCTTGGCCGACAGGTCTTCGCCGGCGTGCGAGGCGCGACTGAGGGCCGCCGCGCTCATCGCGCCCATCGTCGCGCCGGGATAGGCGAACGTCGCGACCTGCTGGTCGAACCCCAACAGCGACATGACCATCGAGCCGAACCCGTACGCCTTGCGCAGCGTGAGGTGCAGCTTGAGCGTGGTGGCCGCGGTCTGCGCGGCGAACATCCGCGCGCCGGCGCGCAGCACGCCGCTGCGCTCGGACCGGCTGCCCGGCAACATGCCGGGGTTGTCGGCGAGGAAGACGATCGGCAGGTGAAAGGAGTCGGCCACCATGATGAAGTGCGCAGCCTTGTCGGCGGCGTCGGCGTCGATGGACCCGGCCAGCACCTGAGGCTGGTTGGCGACGACCGCGACCGGGTGCCCGCCGAGATGGGCCAGCGCGCAGATGATCGCCCGTCCGTACCTGGGTTGCACCTCGAACCAGTCGGCGCTGTCGAAGACCACGTCGAGCACGGCGCGCATGTCGTAGACGCGGCGGTTGTCCCGCGAGACGATGTCCAGCAATTCCGGTGTGGCCCGCGGGGCCGCCGCCGCCTCCTCCGGCGGCAGTGACGGTGGGTAGGACCACGCGCTCGGCGGAAAATAGGACAGATAGCGACGGATGTCGTCGAGCACCGCCTCGTCGTCCTCGGCGACGTTGTGGATCACCCCGCTGGGCAGCGCGACGTCCGGTCCGCCGAGGTCTTCCTTCGAAATGTCTTCCCCGGTGGACTCTTTGACCACCGGGGGGCCGGCGGTGAAGATCGCGCCCTGGGCGCTCATGATCCGGAAGTCGCACACCGGGGCCACCAGCGCGCCATGCCCGGCCGACGGGCCCAGCACGGCCGCGACGGTCGGGACGCGCCCCGAACACTGCGTCTGGGCGAGCAGGTCCGTCGGGGCGCGCCCGTAATGCCCCCCGGTGGGACGAAAGCCGGCCCCTTCGAGCAGCATTACCAGCGGAATCTTGTCCCGCAGCGCCATTTCGGCAATCCGGTAACGCTTGGAGTTGCCTCCCGGGCCGATGCTTCCGGCCATCGTGGTGAAGTCCTCGGCGCCCAGCATCACCGGCGAGCCGTTGATCCGACCGGAACCGACCACCAGCCCGTCGGCGGCGATGTCGCCACCGACCAGCGTCCCGAACTCGTGGAAGGTGCCGGGGTCCAGGAGTCGCTCGATTCGGGCGCGCGCGTCGAGCTTGCCCTTACCGCGGTGCTTCGCCAGGCGGTCGGGCCCGCCCATGCCCCACGCGTGGTGCCGCCGCCGCTCGAGATCGCCGAGCGTTTCCTCCCAGTCCTGGGCCTTGGCCATGCCATGTCCTACCTCTTGGAAGCGCCTCTTGACGAGCAGGGTCACATACTGGATTGCTTACTGTAAAGTAGCCCGCATGGCTGGCGCCCCCCGACTCAAGCTGGACGGGGGCATTCCCAATCGGCTCGCGGACGCGGCCGCGGCGGCCGCCGGTCTGGAACGCGACGGCTACGCGGGCGGGTGGACGGCCGAAACCAGTCACGACCCGTTCCTCCCGCTGCTGCTGGCCGCCGAGCACACCGCACGGCTGGAGCTGGGCACCAACATCGCGGTCGCGTTCGCGCGCAACCCGATGATCGTCGCCAACGTCGCGTGGGACCTGCAGGCGTATTCCCGGGGCCGGTTCAATCTCGGCCTGGGCACCCAGATCCGGCCGCACATCGAGAAGCGATTCAGCATGCCGTGGAGCCATCCCGCGCGCCGGATGCACGAGTTCGTCTCCGCGCTGCGCGCGATCTGGCAGGCTTGGACGGACGGCACCAAGCTGCGGTTCGAGGGCGAGTTCTACACGCACAAGATCATGACCCCGATGTTCACCCCAGAGCCCCAACCCTATGCACCGCCAAGGATTTTCATCGCGGCCGTCGGCGAGGCCATGACCGAGATGTGCGGGGAGGTCGCCGACGGTCATCTCGGCCATCCGATGGTCTCCAGGCGCTACCTCGACGAAGTGACGCTGCCCGCGCTGCAGCGCGGCATGCAGCGCAGCGGCCGCGCACGCCAGGACTTCCAGGTCGCGGCCGAGGTGCTGGTCGCCACCGGCGAGAACGACGCCGAACTGGCCGCCGCCATGTCGGCCGTGCGCAAGCAGCTCGCGTTCTACGGATCCACACCGGCGTACCGCAGGGTCCTCGAGGTGCACGGCTGGGGCGATCTGCAGCCCGAACTGCACCGGTTGTCCCTGGACGGGCAGTGGGACGCCATGGCCGCGCTGATCGACGACGAGATGCTGGCGGCGTTCGCCGTCGTCGGGCCCGTCGACGGAATCGGCGCCGCCCTGAAACGTCGCTGCGACGGCTCGGTCGATCGCGTGCTGCCGATCCTCATGACAGCATCCCCCGCCTGTGTTTCAGCCGCACTGAAGGAGTTTCGCGAGTGAGCACGACCATCATGGACGAGGCCGCCAAGCTGCTGGCGGACCCGTTGGCCTACACGGACGAGCCGCGGCTGCACGCCGCGCTGGCGCACCTGCGCGCCAACGCCCCGGTGTCGCGGGTGGAAGTGCCCGGCTACCGGCCCTTCTGGGCGATCACGAAACACGCCGACGTCATGGACATCGAGCGCGACAACGCGCTGTTCACCAACTGGCCACGCCCGGTGCTGACCACGATCGAGGGCGACGAGCAGGCCGCGGCGGTGGGTGTGCGCACGCTGATCCACCTCGATGACCCGCAGCACCGGGTGGTGCGCGCGATCGGCTCGGACTGGTTTCGCCCGAAGGCGATGCGCGCGTTGAAGGTTCGCGTCGACGAGCTGGCCAGGAACTACGTCGACAAGATGGTGGCCGTCGGTCCCGAATGTGATTTCGTTCAGCAGGTCGCCGTCAATTACCCGCTGTACGTGATCATGTCGCTGCTGGGGCTGCCGGAGGCCGACTTCCCGCTGATGCTCAAGCTGACCCAGGAGCTGTTCGGCAGCGAGGACTCGGAATACCGGCGCGGCACCACGAACTCCGAACAGCTGCCCGCGCTGCTGGAGATGTTCGAGTATTTCAACGCGGTGACCGCGTCGCGCCGCGAGCATCCGACCGACGATCTCGCGTCGACCATCGCGAACGCCCGCATCGACGGCGAGCCGCTCTCGGACATCGACACCGTGTCCTACTACCTCATCGTGGCAACCGCGGGGCACGACACCACCAGCGCGACCATCTCCGGCGGCATGCAGGCTCTCATCGAGAACCAAGACCAGCTGGCGCGCCTGCGCGGCGACCTTCACCTGATGCCGTTGGCCACCGAGGAGATGATCCGCTGGGTCACCCCGGTCAAGGAATTCATGCGCACCGCGGCAGAGGACACCACCGTCCGCGGCGTGCCGATCACCGCCGGTGAATCCGTGCTGCTGTCCTACGTGTCGGCCAACCGCGACGAGGACGTCTTCGACGAGCCGTTCCGCTTCGACGTCGGCCGCGACCCCAACAAACACGTGGCCTTCGGCTACGGCGTGCACTTCTGCATGGGCGCGGCCCTGGCCCGCATGGAGGTCGACAGCTTCTTCTCCGAGCTGCTGCCCAGGCTGAAATCGATTGAGCTGAATGGTGATCCGGAACTGACCGCCACCATCTTCGTCGGCGGCCTCAAGCACCTGCCGGTTCGGTATTCCCTGCTCTGAGCCCGCCATCTACCCTGGACGGGTTAGCGATCCCTGGACGTGAGGGGACCCATGGCGCGCGCAACGATCGTCATCACCGGTGCCAGTGACGGCATCGGCGCCGCGGCGGCCCGCCGGCTGAGCCGAAGCGGCGCGAACCTGCTGTTGATCGGCCGGTCGGAGGCCAAGGCCAAGGCGGTGGCCGCCGAGCTGGACGCCGCCTACCTGGTGGCGGACTTCGCCGATCTGTCGCAGGTGCGGACCCTGGCCGACCGGGTGCGCGATCAATGCCCGCGCATCGACGTCCTGGCCAACAACGCCGGCGCCATGTTCACCAAGATGCGCAGGACGCCCGACGGCCACGAGATCACCTTTCAGGTCAACTACCTGGCCCCGTTTTTGCTCACCACCCGGCTGCTGGACGTGTTGGTCGCCTCCCACGCCACCGTCGTCAACACCTCCAGCTCGTCGCAGAGATTCCTGCGCCACGTCACCCTTGCCGACTTCGAAACCACCGACCGGCGACGGCCCAGCACCGCCTACGCGCTGTGCAAGCTGGCCAACGTCCTGTTCACCCGCGAGCTGCACCGGCGCTATCACGCCGAAGGCCTGTCGGCCGCGGTGGTGGACCCCGGGTTCGTCGACACCAATTTCGGCGAGGCATCCGGCTCCTGGCTGATACCGCTCATGCGCCGCACGCCGGTCCGGCGCCTGATCGCGAGCGCCGAGGAGGGGGCCGAGCAGCTGGTTTGGCTGGCCTCGAGCGCGCCCGGCGCCGACTGGGTCTCGGGGGAGTACTACGCCAAGGGCACGGTCGCGAGGGCCAACCGGGCCGCCTACGATCCCGGCCTGGCCCGCGAGCTGTGGGACCGGACGATGGCGAAGGTCGGTTCCGGGCGCGAGTCGCGCGCCTGAGCGCATGACGCGCCGAGGTGTCCTTTGGCGTCAACCGGGGGGACTAAAGTCACCAAAACGCGCGGCACGCGCCCATACGCTCGACAGTGACACTGTCCCGCAGCATGATTCGGGCATGTACCGCACCCCACGCCACGCTCGCCCGGTCTCCGCCTTGCACCCGGCGGTCGCGGTGTCGATCGACGAAGCCCGCGGCCGCACCCGCGCCACGGCCGAGTTGTGCTGGAATGGCTCGTATCTCGCGGGCCACGGTGTCGCCTATCGGCATCCCAGCGACCATCTCACGCGCGAGGCCGGCCGGGAACTGGCGACGGCGCGGGCGCTGTCCGACCTGGCGCGCCAAGTCCGCGCGCCGCGGCGCGTCACGGTCTGACGGCGCGCGGCCCGGCTCGAGCAGCGCGGCAAGCCGCACGTTCGGGGCCGAGCGTGCGGCCGGCTTCACGCTCGGCCGGGCAATGGGCGACGCGGCCACCCGTCCGGCCGCCGCGGGCGGGGACTAGCATTCCGCTCGTGCTAGGTGTTCACCATTCGGCGATTTGTACGAGCGACGTCGAACGATCGCTGCGATTCTGGCGCGACGGCCTGGGCCTGAGCCAGCTGTTCGACCATCACTTCACCGGTGATTGGCCCGAGTTGTTCGGCGCGGCGGGCGATTCGTTGCGATCGATCTTTCTGGGTGACCCGAAGACGCCCGAGAGCGGGATCGTCGAGCTGGTGGAAATGCCGGGCGCCGGCCCGGCGCAAGCCGCATCCGAAACACCGAGGCACGGGTTCTTCCTGCTCTCGCTGCAACGCGATGTGGACGAAACCCTGTCGGCGCTGCGAGCTTTGGGCTTCATCGAGGGTGTCCGGCGCATCACGGTCGCCGCTCCCGGGGGAAAGGCGGTCGCGATGGCGGTCATCACCGCACCCGACGGCGTACTGGTCGAATTGATCGGGCCGGCGCAGTGACCGCCCTGGTGACCGGTGGCGCCTCGGGCATCGGGCGCGAGGTCGCGCAACGGCTCCGCGACGCCGGCGACGACGTCGTGGTGTGGGACCTCGACGATGCGGACATCGTCTGCGACGTCAGCGACCCCGACGCGGTGGCGGCGGCGATGGAGCAGACGGTGCGCGAGCACGGGGTGCCCACGCGGGTGGTGACGTCCGCCGGTATCGGGTCGTCGGGACCGTCGGGTCTGTTGCTGAAACAAGCGCCCGCCGACTGGCAGCGCGTGCTGTCGGTGAATCTCACCGGCACCTGGCTGACCCTGCGCGCGGCGGCGGGGGCGATGGTCGACGCCGGGGTGGAGGGGTCGATCGTCGCCGTGTCCAGCATCAGCGGCACCGTGGCGGACCGCGACATGGGCGCCTACTGCGTGTCCAAGGCCGGCGTGGACATGCTGGTCAAGGTCGCCGCCGCCGAGTGGGGTACCTACGGCATCCGCGTCAACGCCGTCGGGCCCGGCGTCACGCTGACCCCGATGTTGCCCGACCCCGGGGTGTGGCCCGGGTGGGTGGATGGCATCGCCAGGCGGACGGCGCTCGGTCGGGTCGGTGAGGCCACCGACGTGGCCGCCGCCATCCTCGGTGTGCTCGAACTGCCGTGGGTGACAGGGCAGGTGGTGCACGCCGACGGCGGCCTGGCCCTGCACAGTCCGATCGACGCCTACGGTCAGCTGGAAAAGCTGTTGCGCCTCAAGCGCATGAGAGAGCTACGGGACCAGAAGGAAAAGGCGAAAGAGGCCTAACCGATCCCGAAATCGATGACCCCGCGGACGATTTCGCCGTTCAGCAGGTCGGCGTAGGCCCTATTGATATCGTCGAGGCGGTAACGCTTGGTGATCATCTCGTCGAGCTGGAGCTGGCCGGTCCGGTACAGCCCGGCCAGCCGGGAGATGTCCGCCTTCGGGTTGCACGAGCCGAAGATGGTGCCCGCCAGCGTCTTGTTCATCAGGATGAATTCCTGCAGGTCGATCTTGACCGAGCGGGTCAGTTGCGATGTCATCCCGGTGAGCACGCAGGTGCCGCCCTTGCGGGTGAGCGTCAGCGCTTCGCCGACGTCGGCGGGGGTGATCAGGGAGGGCGACACCACCACCGCGTCCGCCATGACCCCGCGCGTCAGGTCCCGCAGGAGGTCCTTCGCCTCGGCGATCGTCCCGGCGCTGTGGGTTGCGCCGAACCGCAACGCCGACTTCTGTTTGAACTCGACCGGATCGACGGCGACGATCTGCGCGGCGCCGTTGATGCGGGCGCCCTGGATCGCGCCGGTCCCGATCCCGCCCGCGCCGACGACGACGACGACATCGCCGCCGCGCACGCCGGCGCGGTTCGCGGCCGAGCCGTAGCCCGTCGGAATCGCGCACGATAGCAGCGCGCTCGGCACCAGCGGAAGGTCCGGGTCGATCTTGACGAGCGAATTCACCGATACCACAGTGTATTCGGCGAAAGCGCCGACCTTGGCCAGATGGCCCAGCGGACGGCCATCGGCGGTATGATGCCGGAAGGTGCCGTCGGTCGGCATTCCCGGCACCATCGTGCCGATGCCGACGTCGCACAGGTATTCCATGCCCGTCGCGCACCACCGGCACTGGCCGCACACCGCGACGAAGGACATCACCACGTGGTCGCCGACGGCGAAATCCGTTACACCCGGGCCCACTTGGTGCACGACGCCGGCGCCCTCGTGGCCACCGACGGTGGGGAACATGGTCGGCAGCCCGAAGGACTCCATCACCTCGTTGGGCGCCGACATGTCGCCCTTGAGGATGTGGTCGTCGGAATGACACAACCCGGCGGCGGCCATCTGAACCAGGACTTCCCCGGCGCGGGGCGGGTCCAGTTCGAACTCCTCGACCGACCACGGGCCGCCGACGTCGTGCAGGATCGCTCCGCGGGTTTTCATGGCGTGGCTCCTCATGCCGCCGGTGAGAAGGAGACCGGAAGCTTGTTGGGGGACCGGAACGTGAGGCCGACGATCCTGGACTCCTCCCCGGTGCCGTCGTCGGGGAGCAGGGCAAGACCGTCGACCCGGTCGAACAGGCTGTTGAGCATCACCCGGGTCTCCAGCCGGGCCAGGTGCATGCCCAGGCACATGTGGATGCCGCCCGCGAAGGCGATGTGGGCCTGGCGCGGGCGGGTGATGTCGAAGGTGTTGGGGTCGGGCCAGCGGGTCTCGTCCCGGTTGGCCGAGCCCATGCAGAGGTCGATCTGCGCGTCGGCCGGGATCACTTTCCCGCCGACCTCGACCTCTTCGGTGGTGGTCCGCATGACCATGGTCAGCGGGGTCTCGACGCGCAGGGCCTCTTCGATGGCCACGGGTATCAGCGACCGGTCCGCGGTGACCATCGCCAGTTGCTCGGGGTGGGTGAGCAGCAGGTACAGCAGGTTGCCCGACGAACGATAGGTGGTCTCGAGCCCGGCGGGCAGCAGCAGTCGCAGGAACGCGATGATGGCCTCGTCGCTGAGCTTTTCACCGTCGATCTCGGCGGCGACCAGGTCGCCGATGATGTCGTCGGTGCGTTGGTGGCGCCGCTGCTCGACCTGCTCGAGGAAGTAACCGTGCAGCTCGGCCGCCGCGTTCAGCCCCGCCATGATGTCGGTCTGGATCGAGATGAGGTCCAGTGAGAGCCGGCGGAACAGGTCCAGGTCCTCGGGGGGCAGCCCGAGCAACGTCATGATGATCCGGGTGGGAAATTCGAACGTCAGCGCCTTCACCAGGTCGGCCCGGCCGTCGTTCTTGAACTCGTCGATCAGCCGGTCGCAGACCGGTCCGATCACCGAGGGCTCCCAGCGTTCGAGCGCGGTGGCGCGGAAAGCCTTGGCCACCAGGCTGCGGTGATCGTGGTGCTCCTTGCCGCCCATCGCCAGGATGGTGTGGCCCATCACCAGCCCGATGGTCTTGGCGTAGGCGGCCGAGGTGAAGATCCGGTCGTCGCGGAAGGCGCGATGCACGGCGTCGTAGCCGAAGAAGACCCATTCGTCGCTCGGGCGCAGCTCCTCGGGCATCTGCTCGGGGTCGCCGAGGGAGCCGTGCCACACCGGGTCGGTGCGACGCATGTGTTCGAAGAACGGGTAGGGGCTGGTTTCGCCGGTGAGGTCGAGGGTGACGGCCGGGCTGTCGCCGTCGAATCGGTCGGTGCCGAGCGTCATCAGCGCTCCTCCTGAGCGGCCGATCAGGCCGATTGGGTACAGCGGGATTTTCGCTATCATAATATAAATAGCAAGGAAGCCCAACGGGGCTTGTCGCGGGTGGGCGAGGGGCACAGGATGGGATCGCGGGGATGGCGAAGGCGGTGAGATCTCAGGTGGCGGAGCGGCGTTTCGTGTGCGCGATCGACGAGCTGCCGCCCGGCGAGATGAAGTTGGTCGACGTCGGAAAGTTCGGCGTCGGCGTCTACAACGTGGCGGGCGCGCTGTACGCGATCGTCAATTACTGCTCGCACGAGGGCGCCCCGCTGTGCCAGGGCCTGATCGGCGGCACCAACGAATTCGATCCGCAAGCGCCCGACGGGATGCGCCGCGTCCGCGACGGGCAGATCGTCCGATGCCCATGGCATAACTGGGAATTCGACATCACGACCGGGCAAAACGTGGCCGATCCGCGGCGCCGCGTCCGCACCTATCGCGTCGATGTCACCGACGGTGAGGTGTACCTGATCGCATGAGCGCACCGATTATCGACACCAATGTGCAACCGCACTTCCGCTACAACGCCGAGATCCGCCGCTACCTCCCGGATCCGCACAAGCTGCGGTCCATCCCGGATGTCGAGCAGCAGTGGTACCAGGCGCCCGGCGGCGACTACCGCGCGGACCTCTACGGGGAGCACTACCCGGGATCCGATCCCGAGACGGTCGGCCGACACCTCTTCGAGGACCACGGCGTGCAGTACGCGGTCCTCAACCCGATGACCCGCGGCAACATCGCCGACTACCTGCTCAACAGCAGGATCTGCGCCGCGGTCAACGACTGGCTGCTCGAACGCTGGCTGGAGCCCGACCCGACCAACCGGTTTCTGGGCACCATCCGCGTCAACCCCGAGGACCCCCGCGGGGCGGTCGCGGAGATCGAGCGCCTGGCCGCCCACCCGAAGATGGTTCAGGTCGGCGTCCCGATGCAGTCCCGCGAGCCCTACGGCAAGCCGATGTTCGAACCCATCTGGGAGGCCGCCGCCGCCCACGGGCTGCCGGTCGCGGTGCACATCAACGGCGGCAACGGCGTCGACCATCCGCCCACCTTCGCCGGGCACGCCCACACCTATCCGGGCTACGCGGCGTTCATGCCGCTGAACTACTTCGTGCACCTGGCCACGCTCATCGTCGAGGGCATGTTCGGCCGGCATCCGAATCTCAAGTTCGTCTTCGCCGACGGCGGCTACGACATCCTGACGCCGCTGATGTGGCGGCTGGACACGTTCTGGTTGTCGATGCGCGACCAGACGCCCTGGGTGGACCGCTACCCCAGCGAATACCTGCCCGGCCACGTCCGGTTCTGCTCATCGGCCTTCGACGGGCCGACGGAGGCGGACAAGATGGCGCGCTGGATGGACTTCAGCGGCAAGTCCGACCTGCTGATGTACGGGTCGGGCTACCCGCACTGGTCCACCTCCGGGCCGGAGACAGTCACCGAGGGGCTCGATGCCGCCCAGCGGCGCAAGGTCTTGTGGGCGAACGCCGGCGAACTCTACGGACTCAAGGAGCGTGTCTGATGACCACCATCGAGCGGGTCGAATCGGCCACCGGCCGCGACGACGACATCGCGGTCAGCATCGTCGACACCGACGTCCATCCCTTGCCGGTTTCCGCCGACGTGCTGAAGTCCTACGCGCCGGCCGAATGGGTGGACAAGATCTGGCCGACCGGCAACGCGGTCACGCCCGTGCCGCATTTCTACGACACCCCGGAGTCGTACAAGACGATGTCGCTGCGCCTGGACGCCGCCCCGCCGGGCGGCGGCGTCGCCGGCAGCGACCCGGACTTCGCCGCCAAGCAATTGCTGGTCGACGCCGGCGTCAGCATCGCCTCGCTGGAGCCGATGTGCGACGCGCAACTGCCGCAGGCCGAGCACGTGCTCAAGTCCACCTACAACGACTGGCTCGCCGATGTGTGGCTGGACGAGCACAACGCGCACGGCCGCTGGCGGGGATCGATCAGCGTCAGCGCGCAGACGCCCGAGCAGGCGGCCCGGGAAGTGGAGCGTTGGGCGGGCCACCCCTACATGGCGCAGGTGCTGATGACCCCGCAGACCCGCGGAATCCCTTTCGGCAATCCGCATTTCGACCCGCTCTACGAGGCAGCGGCGCGACACGGGTTGCCGGTGGCCACCCATCTGATGGGTCAGACGCCGTTCGAGTTGATCCCGCTCTACCCGGTCGGCAACCCCGCCCACTGGCACGACTTCTTCGCGTCCTGGCCGCTGCTGTACGTGTCGCACCTGATGAGCCTGGTGTTCGACGGAGCGTTCGACCGCCACCCCGACCTGCGAGTGGTGTTCATCGAGGGCGGCTTCACCTGGGCCATGCCGGTGATGTCGCGGATGGACCGGATCTGGGAGGCTCGCCGCGGCGACCTGCCGCACGTCCGTCGCCGCCCGTCGGAGTACGTGCGCGAACACGTCCGCTTCACCACCCAACCGCTGGAGGACGCCGACACCGTCGGGTTCCGGGAGTACCTGGAAATGATGGACCTGGGCGACAACCTCATGTTCTCCACGGACTATCCGCACTGGAGCTACGACTCGCCCACCTACGCGATCAACCGGTTCCCGGCCGCGCAGCGCGAACGCATCATGCGCGGCAACGCGACCGCGCTGTACGGGCTCCCGGCGACCGTCAAGGCCCTGCCCGGGGAGCGCCGCGGCGCCGAGGGGCCCGCGGGCGACTGACCCGCCGGGCGCGGGTCTACCTCGACGGGATTTCCACCGGAATCGATTGGACGGGTCCCGGATTGGGTGGTCACCCGGGAGAACCGGGCCCTGCACGCGCGGGCCCTGCGCCGCGTGTTCGCGATGTAGCGGCGAGGGCCTAGACCGGGTTGAACTTGGTGATCAGCCAGTTCCCGTTGATCCGGTTCATATGCACCAGAACGCTTGTCGCGGCCACCAGCGGCTGGGGATTGTCCTTGGTCGTCGTGGTCTGATCGATGAACACCAGCACGACGGCCGAATCCGGATGTAGTTCCGTGACGGCGGCACCGGTCACGTGTGCCGTCGTCTTCAGCGACCTCTGTTTGGCGGTCGGGGCGACGATCTGTTGGGTGAAGTCGTTGAAGTACGTCAGGAAGTCGCCGGCCAGGTGCGATTTGGCGTTCGCGAAGTCCTGGTCGAGCGAGTCGGATGAGTACGACAGCAAGGCGGTGGTGCCGTCCGAGGCGGAGTTGGCCACCTCCAGCTTGACGCTGGCGTCGGTCTGCTGATCGGGCCGGTACTGCTTGAAGTACAGCCACGTGGCCGCGCCTCCGGAGCTCAGCAGCAGCACGGCCAGCACCGCGTATCCGACTCTGCGCACCGCGGGCGACAGGCGCCGGCGGCGCCGCCTGGCGGGTCCGGCGTCGTCGCCCTCCGGCTCGGCCGCGTCGTCGATGTCCGCGGGTTCGTCTGCCGCCCCGCTCATTTCGTCGGGTTCGGCCGCGGTGTCGCGTACCTCGTCGGTCACGGTACGTACTCAACTTTCGACATCTTGTACTTTCCGCCCTCGTCGGCAACGGTCACCCGCAGCCGCCATATTTTGGGCGGCTCTTCCTTGCCTGGCGGGGAATTCGTGACGCGCGAGGTCGCCGCCACCAGCACCACCGCCGAATCGTCCCCCACTGATTCGACGGCGGCCGCGTTCACGGTGCCCTCGGTGATGGCTTTCGACTGCTCGACCACCGCGATGAAATCGTTTGCGCGACGCTGGAAGTCGTCCCTGAAGGGGCCGGTCGAGGTGTCGATGACGCGTTGCACGTCGGCCTTGGCCTTGGTGAAGTCGAGCGAGATCATGCTGACGACGCCCCGCTTGGCGCCCGCGACGTACTCGGCTTCGTGCCGCTGCTGGCGGGTTGCGTCGCGATGTTGCAGCACCATGTACGTGCTGGCGGCCGCGAAGCCGATGACGAGGACGACCGCGGCCACCGTTGCGGCCGCGGCCGGCGAGGGGACCCAGCGCCGCCAGCCCGTCGGCGGGGGGGCGTCCTCGTCTTCAAAGGCCTCGTCGTCCTCGGCGGCGCCGGTGCCGTGCAACTCGTCGCCGGGCGTCTCGTCGTAATACTCGGCGTAATCCTGGTCGGCGGGTTCCTCGTAGTACGTCTCGTCCTCATCATCGGCGGAGTCGGCGGCCGCCGCGGCCGCGTCGCCGTAATCCTCGGCCGCGTCCGCCAGGGCGAGGGCCTCGCTCGGCCTCCGCCGCTTCGGCTTCGGCCTCCTCGATGAGTGCCAGGGCGTCGGCCTTCGACGTGACCGGCTCTTCCTCTTGGTCGTCCACTTCAGCCATCGCGTTCACCGCTCGTCGGCATCGTTATCGACCGCACTCCGGTATCTCTTACCGTATGGCGCGTTGGTAACATCGGAGTCGCCAGCGAATCGCGACAACCAGAACCGATCAGGCGGATGATCAACCACCCCAACCTTCTCCCTTGCGTGTTTCGCGGCAGCGATCGACTGCCCCAAACGATCCCGCCGGCATCATGACCGCTGTCGACACTCCCGAAAAGATACTCTTCACCTCCACCACGGAAGCCTTTCTGCAGAAAGAAGCGCCGCTGCGGCGCGTCCGGGAGCTGCATTCGCAGGGTGAGTCCTTCGATCCGGCGTGGTGGCGGCGCGCCGCGGAGCTCGGCTGGACGGGACTGCTCGTTCCCGAGGAGCTGGGCGGGGGCAGCGTGTCGGACAACGGATTGGCCGACCTTGCCACGGTCGCCGAGCAACTCGGCAAGACGGTGGCCCCCGGGCCGCTCTACCCGGTCAGCGTCGTGCTGTCGGCGCTGGCGGGCTGCGCCGACCGCGAAGCCCACGCCGCGACCATCGAATCGCTGATGTCGGGGGAAACGGTTGCCTCATGGGCGGTCTGCGAGCCGGGCCGGGGCTGGGCGCCGACGGATCCGTCCGTGTCGGCCACGAAGACCGACGCCGGCTATCGCATCGACGGCTCGAAAGACCGGGTCGAGGCCGCCGCCGAGAGCGACGTGCTGCTGGTCGTGACCCGCTGCGGGCCGAATTCTGAAGACCTCCGCCAGTTCCTGGTCCCCACCGACGCCCCCGGGGTGCGCGTCGAGCCCCAGCAATCGGTCGACCTGGTCAAGAAATACGCCCGGGTACATTTCGACGGCGTCGTGGTGGAGCCGTCGGCCGCGGTGGGCAGCGCCGCCGAAACACCCGCGCTCGTCGAGCGGCAGGCCCAGATCGCCGCGGTCCTGCAATGCTCCGAGGTGGTCGGCATCCTGCAGACGGTGTTCGACTTCACCGTCCAATGGGCGCTGGACCGGCACACATTCGGTCGCCCGCTGGCGTCCTACCAGGCACTCAAACACAGGTTCGCCGATATGAAGCTCTGGCTCGAGGCCTGCCGCGCCACCACCACCGCGGCCGTCGCCGACGTGTCCGCCGGCTCTCCGACCGCCGCCCTGACGGCCAGCATCGCCAAGTCCTACGTCGGCGAGACGGCCGGCCGGATCGTCCATGATTGCGTGCAGATGCACGGCGGGATCGGCGTCACCTGGGAACACGACCTGCACCTGTACCTGCGCCGGGTCACGTTGTATCGCTCCACCTTCGGGACGCCGGAAGAACACAACCTGCTCGTGTACCGGGCCGAGAAGGCGGGACGGGTGACCAAATGAGCGAATCCGTTGCAGAGTTCACCGCCCGGGCCAGAGTGTGGCTGGCCGACAACCTGCCGCCGATCGACCCCGATTCCCCGCCGCCCGCCCCACGCGACGCCGAGCGGTCCTGGCAACGGGCACGGGAGCTCCAAAAGCGGCTATATGAAGGGGGATTCGCGGGCATCTGCTTCCCCCGCGAGTACGGCGGGCTGGGGCTGGACTACGAGTACCAGCAGGCCTTCGACGCCGAATCCCTGCGGTACGAGATGCCGCTGATCCTCAACATCCCGACGTTCACCATCTGCTGCGCCACGCTTCTCGACACCGGCAGTGAGGAACAGAAGAGGCGGCACATCGCGGCGGCCCTGCGCGGCGACGAGGTGCTGGTGCAACTGCTCAGCGAACCCAGCGGCGGATCGGATCTGGCGGGTGTCATCACGCGGGCCGAGCGCCGGGGCGACCGGTGGGTGCTCAACGGCGCAAAGACCTGGAGCACCAGCGCGTTCGGCGCCGACTATGGATTGTGTCTGGCCCGCACGAACTGGGAGGTGCCCAAACACGAGGGCCTGACCATGTTCCTGGTGCCGATCAACCATCCGGGAATCACGTTGCGCCGCATCACCATGCTCAGCGGTTCCACCGAGTTCTGCGAGGAGTTCCTCGACGAGGTCGACGTCGGCGACGACGCCGTCGTCGGCGAGGTCAACGGCGGCTGGGCGGTGGCGTCACGGCAGCTCTACCACGAGCGTCGGGCGGTCGGGCAGGGCTCGGAGTTCGCCAGCGGCAGCGGCAGCGAGGGCGGCAACGCGATTCCCGTCGACTACGTCGGCCTCGCGGAGCAGACCGGACAGGCCGACGACGACCGCGTTGGCGAGATGGCCGGCAGGGCGCTGGCGCACCGTGCCGTGGCCGATCAGTTGATCGGCCATGTGTACCGCAGCGTCCGGGACGGGACCCTGCCGCCCGCCGCCGGGACGCTCATCAGGCTGTTCCACGCAGAGACCGTGATGCTGGAGATCGACACGGCGATGGCGATAGCGGGAAGCGCCGGCGTGGTGGGCGAACCCGGCGAGGGCCTGCAGGCCGGCCTGCGTTACCTCTCGCGGCAGACGGTCGCCATCGGCGGGGGCACCACCGAGATGGCCCGCAATGTCATCGGCGAGCGCGTGCTGGGATTCCCCCGGGAATACGCGGCCGACCGCGGCGTGCCGTTCAACCAGGTGCGGCACGGTCAGACGCGCTGACCGCTGCCCGCCCCGCCCTCCTCCTCGGGCTCCTGGGTGACGAGCCTTCCGGCATCATCGCCGGCCGCGGACGCCCGCACTGGCAGCTGGACCAACGACAGGACGTGATGTGCCGGGCTCCCGGGCGGCGCGACCAGCACGCACTCGCCCCCGCGCTGACGCGCGCGCTCGACCGCGGCCGCCAGCGCGCTGACACCCGCAGACCCGAGGTGGGTCACCCCGCCCAGGTCGATGGTCAAAGACGCTATGCCGGAACGGCTTTCAACTGCAATCTGGCGGTCCAAGGTGGGAGCCGTGCCGGCGTCGACCTCGCCGCTGACGAAGATGTGCCCGGCTTTGCTTACCACGAACGCGAATTCGGCGTCCGCCGGCCGGGGTGAGGTTGCCCGGCCGACCATGGCATCCGTGACGAACTTCGCCGGACGCGAGAGGCGGTGCGTCAGGCTGGCGGTCGTCCCACCGTCCCCGTGGCTGATCGTCACCTGCGACACCAGGCCCTCGGCCATGGCAAGCCCGCGCCCGCGGCCCTTCGCGCCCTCGCGGTGGTCCTTCCACCTGCCGCGGTCGCTCACCGACGCACGCAGGTTGCCGTCCCCCGACAGGGACGCCTCGACGACGACGCCGTCGGGAGCGGTGTTCGCGTACCCGTGCTCCACCGCGTTCTCGATGAACTCGGAGATGGCGTGCACGACGTCGGAAATGTCGCCGGCGTCGGCGCCGATGTCGGACAACCATTCTCGAAGTCGGACCCGGACCGCCCTTGCGGTCCGGACGGTGGCCTCCAGCGTCAGGCGCAGCGGCCGCGGAGGCGTGCGACGTTGCGCCGCAAGCAGTGTGACGTCGTCGTTGTAGCCGGTCGAGCGCAGGAACAGTTCCAGGGTCTCCGAACAGATGCGGTCGATCTTGCGGGTGGGGGAGTCGATGACGAAGCCCTGCCCCGCGGCGACGCGTGCCGCCAGGTCGGCGAATTCCGCGGTGCTGGCGGCGAGCGGGCGACCGGGCCGCTCGATCAGGCCGTCGGTGTAGAGCAGGACCGTGTCACCTACCTCGAGGGTTTCCGAGCGCAGCGGGAAACCGGTGCCGCTGCCCAACGGGCCGGCACCGGACGGCTCCAGGTAGCGAGGCTTCGTGTCGGCGCTCACCAGCAGCGGCGGTGGGTGTCCGGCGGTGCAGTAGCGGAATTCGCCCGTGGCCCAGTCGAGCGAGCCGACGCACACGGTGGCCGACTTCGAGCCCGGCACGTGTTCACGGAAGCGGTCGACCGCCTCGAGCGCCTCATCGATCGAGCGCCCCGCCAGGATCTGCATGCGCAGGGCGGTGCGCAGTTGCGACATCACCGCGGCGGCTTCGACGCCGTGCCCCACGACGTCGCCGACGACGAGAACGAGCCGGTCGCCGAACGCCACCGCGTCGAACCAGTCACCGCCGGCCGCGGTGTCCTGCGCGGCGACGAGATATTCCGCGGCGATGTCGGCGCCGGGGACAACGGGCACGGTCGGCGCCAGCAACGCCTGCTGCATCACCGTCGCCGAGTCGCGGACGTTGCGGTACCGCTCGGCCAGTTCGTCCATGCGAGCCTGCGCGTCCGACCGGGCCCGGACCCGGTTCGTCACGTCGCCGAAGAGGATCTGGACCCCCTCGATCGTCCCGTCGCTCCGGCGGCGCGGGGTGACGATGAAGTCGAAGAACCGTTCCTCGAATCCCGAGCCGTCGAAGTCCGCCTGCAGGCGCCACTCCCGCCCGGATTGCGGCTCCCCGGTCTGATACACGCGGTCGAACATCTGGTAGATCTGTTGGCTCTCCAGCTCGGGATAGACCTCGCGCGCGAGCTTCCCGATCGGCGCCAACGACGGGCTCAGGGCGCGGTAGGCCGCGTTGGCGGCGACGAACCGGTGGTCGGGCCCGTCCAGGCCGATCAGCATCGCCGGAACGTTCTCGAAGACGCGCCGCACGTCGCCGGCCGCGCCCACGGTGCTGTCCCAATCCTCGCCGGCCAGCATGTTGGCCGCCCCTCCTACGGATGGTGCGATTCCCGACCCGACACCCGCGATCACGTCGGATTCCCCATATCTGCACACGCCGATATTCACAGTATCAAGTTGTGCCGGGCGCTCGAAGCATCGAAATTCCGGGGCCCCGACGGGCGCGCGAAGGGACCGTCATCGGCCGTTTGTGGCCTGTAGGGCCGGGTACCTCGCAGCTATGGCCAGCGGCGGACCAAAGCAGGCGAACGCGATCTTGCGCAGTGTCCTGTCGTCACCGGTGCTCACGTTGAACGGCTGGGTCGCTTTCGAGTTGCCCCGCACGGTGACCGCGTTGGGCGTGTCGCTCCTGTCGGGTGTCCTCGCCGTGCATGTCTACCTGTTGGCCACCATGCCGGCCGTGCCCGGGTACTTCGCCGTCTACGCGGGGCTGCTGATGGTCGGTTGCCTGGCCGCCGCCGGCACCATGGTCGTCGGTCGCAACGCCTTTGTCCCGCAGGTTGGCTGGGTCCTCGGAAGCTTGCTCTGCACGGCGTTTCTCACCGTCTACCTGGTGAGCCGGTTCGTCGCTTTACCGGGACTGAGCGCGTTGACCGACCGTTGGGACGTCGCGCCGGGAACGCTGGCGATGGCGCTGGCGGCCGGCTTCATCGCGGTGCACACGACCGTGCTGTCGGGCATCAACGTGGCTTACCCGCAACGACGGAACTGGCCCGACTAAGTGGGATCTCGCTCATGACGACGCTCGACTATCCGGTGTGGCTACGCGTTGACCACTGGCTCAACGTGCTTTTCCTGACCCTGCTCATCCGCAGCGGCATCGAAATTCTGTCCACCCATCCCAAGCTGTACTGGCACGACGACAGCAAACCCGGCACCGAATGGGCCGTGTTCTCCCGCAAGAAGCTTCCGCGCGACAGGTTGTACGACACCCTCGACGAAGAGGAGGACTATCACCCGCTCATCTCGCTGCCCGGCCATGCGCAGCTGGGAATCGGACGTCACTGGCACTTTGTGGCCGTGCTCGGCTGGATTCTCACCGGGCTGTCGTATTACATCCTGCTGTTCGCAACCGGCCAGTGGCACCGGTACTGGCCGGACTCGTGGTCCATCTTCGCCGACGCCTGGAACGACATCGTCACCTACTTGACCTTCAACCTGCCGTCGGTGTTACCCGGTGAGCCCCTCGACGCCATCCAGAAGCTGACCTATGCGGGCGTCGTCTTCCTCCTCGCACCCTTCCTAATACTCACCGGGGCAGCCCAATCGCCGGCCATCGAGGCGCGGTTCCCGTGGTACGTGCAGATGTGGGGCGGACGCCAGTGGGCTCGCAGCCTGCATTTCCTGGGTCTGCTCGCATTCCTGGTGTTCATCGTGATCCACCTGTCGATGATCTTCTTCTGGGGCTGGGGCAGGCTCACAGCGCTGATGATCTTCGGCTCCGTCCGCAACATCTATTGGTCGACGGCCCTGTCGTTGGCGATCATCGGGGTGATCGTCGCCATCCATTGGGCGGCGACGAGCTGGAGTCACCGCAGCCCCCGCACCGTACAGCGGGTCCTCGGTTCGGTGGTCACCGCCGTGCGTCTCCTGCTGCTGCGGCCCCTGAACTCCCGGCAGAACTACCCCGCAAGCAAGATCTCCGAGCAGCACCGCGTCAACGGCAAGCCCCCCACGAGCACCCAGTACAAGGTCATGGCGGTCCACAATTTCGTCGATTGGCGGTTGCGGGTAGGCGGCCTTGTCGAGAACCCGGTGATCCTCGATCTGGCCGGAATCCGGTCGCTGGGTGAGCCGCAGACCCAGCGGGTCCTGCACAACTGTGTGCAGGGCTGGACCAGCATCGGCGAATGGACCGGAGTGCACCTGCGTGAGCTGGTGGAATTGGTGCGGCCGTTGCCCGAGGCGCGATACATCTGCTTCCTGAGCATGCAGGACAACAGCACCGACGAGCCGGCCTCGCACGGCGGGGGTCAGTTCTATGAGGTCCTCGACCTCGAGTTCGCCCACAAGCCCCAGACGCTGCTGGCCTACGAGATGAACGGGGTGCCGCTGCCGATCAAGCACGGCGCGCCACTAAGACTGCGGGTGGAAACCCAGGTGGGTTTCAAGATGACCAAGTGGATCAACCAGATCGAATTCGTCAAGGACTTCGCCGGCATCGGCTACGGCGCGGGTGGCTGGCGCGAGGACCGCGTGTACTACGACAAGGACGTGGAGATCTGACATGACCG
This sequence comes from Mycobacterium bohemicum DSM 44277, assembly GCF_001053185.1. Taxonomy (GTDB): domain Bacteria; phylum Actinomycetota; class Actinomycetes; order Mycobacteriales; family Mycobacteriaceae; genus Mycobacterium; species Mycobacterium bohemicum. The sequence goes on from NZ_CSTD01000001.1 coordinate 1,942,387, forward strand.
ATGACGCCACCGGGCACCCCGACTTACGGCCCGAGCTGATCGCCCTCGATTCCGCCGCGTGTGAGCGGGTACGCCAGCAGATCGCGGCGAAGGGCGGCCATTGCGAGGCCTGCGGCGCAACGGATTTCGCCGTCGGTCACGCGCTGATCATGGGCTTTTTGTTTCTGGACGAACAGGCCGACGCCTACATGGTGGCGCTGACCTGTCGCAACCCCGAGTGCCCCAAGCCGCGATCCGCAATCACCTTGTGCGGCAGCGACTTCCTTTCGGAGGATCAGCAGGAGCTGGCGATGTCGCTGCGTTCCTCGATCGCCTGATCGTCATCGGCGAAACAGCCGCTTTCGCTGACTTGCGCGCCGGTCGCCGGCGGGCGTATCAGCGAGCTCGGGCCGGGCCAGTTTGAACCTCTCGATCAGCGGCGACATCGCGCGCAACTCGTCGCACAGCGACTGAAATCGCCGCTCGTCGGCGTCATCGAGCTGGCCGCGCGAGCTGTAGTGCGCCATGCGGGGGAGCCGGCCGGCGAGCGCGGCGCCCCATCGGATGCTCAGGTCGTAGGCGTCCTCGTCGTCGACCTCGTCGCGCGCGCCGAGGCTCTTGAGCGCGGCGATCTGCTCGGTGAGGAATTCGACGTCGTCGTCGATGGCGATCAGTTCCCGGCTTTCCGGCGCCATGCTCATCCGGACTCCCTACGACCGACGCACCGCCGCGGTGCGTGCATACCTTCGGATGCGCCGGTGAGTACCCACGAGTTCCCTGGCTACACCGGCCCTCGCCCGGTTACCCCGGCCGCACGCGGGTATGTCTGTCGGGTCCTGCGCCGAAAACGTCCAGACCGGGAGGCCCACATGAGCCATGGCGATGCCATTCTTGACGACCTCAGGGATCTGCTCGGAAAGGAAGTGGGGCTGGCCGATCAGCTTCAGCGGTCGCTGGTCAAGGCCCGGGAGGCGGCCGAGGCGGACCTGGATGCCGACCTGTTCGCGGCGCTCGAGTGGCCCCGGACAATCGACGAGTACGAGCACTACCTCACGTCGTTCATCCGGTGGGTGCCCCGCCAGTCGAACGCAAAAGCGTGGGAGAAGACGACACCGGAGCACAGGTACGCCGAGGAGGTCAACGACCGGATCGCACATTTCTTTTTTCTGGTGGACCAGGAGGTCGACGGCGGGGCACCGCAAAACTCGGCAAGCTTCCGCGGCTGGATGACCGATTTCGCCCGGCGCTGGGGCGACTTCCTGGACACGCCGGAGTCGTTCAGCCGAGAAACCCTGCGGTCATTCGTCGACCTGGCGCCCGAATACCGCGTCCACGAATCGTTGATCGACGGCAAGCCGAACTCGCCCAGTGGTTGGTTGACCTACAACCAGTTCTTCGCCCGCCAACTCAACGGCGGGCTGCGTCCGATCGCGGAACCCGTCAACAACCTGGTGGCCACCTCACCGGCCGACTGTGTGTTCCAGCGCGCCTACGATATCGACGCCGATTCGAACGTGCCGCCGACGAGGGTCAAGGCTCAAACCTTCGGCAACATCAAGCAGCTGATCGACGGCAGTGCCTACAGCGAGAGCTTCTGCCGCGGAACGTTTGTGCACTACATGTTGCAGGCGTCGTCGTACCACCGTTACCACCTGCCGGTGGCGGGTTCGGTCAAGGAGTCCTTCACCATCAGCGGCCAGGTCTTCATGCAGGTGTCGATCGAAGGCCACGGTTTCAACTCCAGCGACGCGGCAACCACCGGCTACGAGTTCTTCCAGAACCGGGGCGTGGTCGTCATCGACACCTCCGAGTCCGACGGGGGTGACATCGGCATCGTCGCGGTCATCCCGGTGGGGATGGCGCACGTGTCGTCGGTGGTGCTGAGCGCCGTCGAGGGCAGCCACATGGCCAAGGGCGAAGAATTCGGCTATTTCCAGTTCGGCGGCTCGGACATCATCGTGCTGTTCCAGGAAGGCGTCGACCCGGACATCGACACCGGCGCCGACTACCGACTCGTCGGTACGCCCATAGCCCGCTGCAGCCCCGTGAGGCGCTGAGCGTTGCGCTGCTGACGAGGGGCAGGTGAGGTGGATGCGCGATCTGCTACTTCAATTTTTCGACGGCTGGCGGCCGGCGGCGTTCGCGGCGCTCAAGGCTCTCGCCTTGTTCCTCACCGCGTTGACCGCGTTCCGGCTGACGCTGCGCCGAACCATCGCCGAGTTCACGCCTTTTGACTGGGTGACCGCCGTCGCGGTCGGAGCCGTGGTAGGCCGCACCGCCACGGCCCCTCACACGTCGTGGTTCACCGGGACGGCGGTCTTGATCGCGTTGATCGCCGCGCATGACACGGTGGCCCGGCTGCGCTTCATCCCCTGGGTGAGCCGCCTGGTCGACCCGCCGGTGCGGGTGCTGATCCGCGAGGGCGAAATCGACCGGCGAAACCTCAAGCGATGCAGGCTTACTCAGGCCGACCTGGACGCGATTCTGCGCCAGCACGGGCACCGGACACCGGACGAGATCCGGCTCGCCCTCTTCGAAACCAAAGGTGTGGTCTCCGTTTTCGGCGAGGGCACACCAAAGTCGGACCGGCAGTCCTAGTCCAACGCGTCGCCGTCAGGCCGAGACCGGCTTCTTCGAGGGCTCGGACACCTTCATCAGCTTCATCAGGTTGCCGCCCATGATCTTGGCGACGTCTTCCTGCTCGAAGTCGGTGAGCTCGTCGACGAAGGAGATCGGGTCCTTGAGGCCTTCGGGGTGCGGCCAGTCGGATCCGAACAGCACCCGGTCGGTGCCCACCATCTTCACGATCTCGGTGAACCGGTCCTCCCAGAACGGGGTGATGTAGACGCAGCGCTTGAACGCCTCGATCGGGTCCTCGCTGAACGACTGCGGCATCTTCTTGTAAACGCCCTTGAGGCCCTTGAACAAGTCCGGCACCCAGTCGGCGCCGTTCTCGATCGACAGGATCCGCAGCTCGGGGTTGCGGGACAGCGCGCCGTGGCACACCAGCGCACCCATGGCGTCGAGGATCGGCCGGTGGCCCATCGCGAAACTGCGGAAGGCGGTCGGCTTGAACGGCAGAAACTCGTCACCGGGCTCCCACACGTTCGCGAACTCGGAGTAGCCGCTGTCGGAGGCGTGCATCGAGACCGGAATCCCGGCTTTGATGCACGCCTGCCAGAACGGGTCGAACTCCTCGAGGCCGAACGACCGGCTGCCCTTGTAGCCGGGCACCGGCGCCGGGCGGACCAGCACGGTGCGGGCACCGCGCTCCAGGCACCATTCGAGCTCTTCGAGCGCGCGCTCAACGATCGGCAGGGTGATCACCGGGGTGGCGAAGATGCGGTCTTGATAGTTGAACGACCACTGCTCGTGCATCCACTGGTTGAGCGCGTGGATGACGTCGTGGGTCATCTCCGGGTCGTCCTTCATGCGCTCCTCGACCAGGCTGGCCAGGGTCGGAAACATCAGGGCGTAGTCGATTCCGAGTTCGTCCATGACCTCCAGCCGGGCGCCGGGCTCCCGGAACGCGGGAATGGCCTTCATCGGCTCGCCCAGGATCTCGCGGTAGGTCTTGCCCTGTGCGCCGTTGCGGAAGTAGTCCTCCTGGGCGCCCGGCCTGGCCACCACCTCGAACGTCGGGTTGGGGATGTATTCGCTGATGTGCCCGCGCACGACGATCTTGGTGCGGCCCCGCACCTGCACGTAATCGATGACGTTCTTGCGCTTGTCCGGGAGGAATTTGGTCAGCGCTTCCTGCGGCTCGTACATGTGGTTGTCGGCGTCGAACACCGGGAAGGGAAGTTCGCGGGACGGCATGGCGATCTCCTTGCAGAGGCTTGATCTCAGGTGGTGGTAATGACGTTACCACCATTGCGCAACAAGGTGTAGCGGCGGCTAATCGTCCGCGCGAAGGCCGCTCGGCGTCGGCCCGCTGATGATCGCGAAGTTCACGGTGGCGGTCGCGAGCAGCTCGCCGTCGCCGTCGCCGTAGATGTCCACCTGCATGACCATCGCCCGCCGCCCCGAGCGCAGCATCCGGGGAACGGCGAAAGCGGAGCCCTGCCGGATCGGCCGCAGGTAACGGATGAACAGGTCGGCGGTGGTCATCGTGGTGCCGGGTCTCAGGTGCTCCAGCCCGAACTGGCCGCCCGCCACATCCACCAGCGTGGCGATCAGGCCGCCCTGCAACGCGCCCGAGGTGTTGACGACCTGCGGGCTGACCGGCATGGTCATCGCGAACTCGCCATTGTGTGTTCCCGGTCTCATGCCGATCGAGGCGAACAACTCCGACAGCGAGGGCGGAGCCGATTCCTCCTCGATGTCGCGGATGCCGAGCGCGCGGGTGCAGAAGTCGAAGAGCTGGCCGGCGTCCACCGGGGTTCCGTTCAATTCGGCTCCCAGCCAATGCAATCGCTGCGCACCCATCACCGTTTGCATCACGATGGCGGCGGCGGCCCCCACGTCAAGTCCCGGGTTGAAAACCCCCTCGGTGATGCCCTGGCCGACGATGTCGCGCATCAGTTGGTGCAACGGGGAGAGAACCCGCGCGTAGTCGCGGGGCCGGGTCTCGGCCAAGTGCTGGTTGTAGAGCGTCAACGCGCGGTTGAGGCTGCCCTGAGTGCTGGACTCCGGCTGTTGGCTGATGCGGTCGAGGACCAGCTTCAGCGCGGCGGTGCTGTCCAATCCCGCGGTCTCGGTTCGCCACGCTTTCGCCGATTGCGCGATGGTCCTGTCGAACAGCGCCAGCAGCAATTCGTCCTTGCTGCTGAAGTGCTGATAGAAGGCGCGCAGCGAGGTCTTCGAGCGCGCCACCACCTCCTGCACGGTGAAATCGGTGCGCCCGGTCTCGCCCAGGATCCCGACGGCGGTCTTGATGAAGCGGTCGGCGCGCGTGACGTCGGGTTCGTGGTCGGAGTGGGTCATGGGCGCCGCGTCCCCTTTCCGGTGCGCGCAGGATGCGCTCTGAGAATGAGGTTACCGTGCTCGATATGCCCGCCGCGCACAGAAAAGGAGCAAAGGTCGCTTCGGGGCTCAGCTGCAGGTCATACACCGTCGCGGGCCGGGCGCACGCCGAAGTGGACGGTGGCGAAACCGGTGCTCAACGAGACGTATCGGGCGTCGGCGAAGCCCGACTCCCGCATCAGCTCCCGCAGCTCGTCGCGTGACAGCCAGGTGCGGATGGAATCGGCCGTGTAATGGTGGGCGTCGCGGTGCCACGCCACGGCCCGGCCGATGCTCGGCATCACGCGGAAGTACATCAGGTCGTGCAGGGCTTTGAGCGTCGGCGAGCTCGGCGTGCTGAAATCGAGGATCATCAACCGGCCGCCCGGTCGCAGGACGCGCCGGAATTCCCGCAGCGCCCGCCCGCGGTCAGCCACGTTGCGCAGCCCGAAGCCGATCGTGACGACGTCGAAGGACTCATCCGGCAGCCCCAGCTCCATGGCGTCGCCCTCCTGAAAGTCGACCGCTCCGGGCTGCCGCCGTCGGGCGACCTCGAGCATTGGTACGCAGGAGTCGACCCCCACCACCCGGCCCTGCGGCCCGACCACCGCCTCCTCGGCGATCGCCAGGTCGCCCGTCCCCGTCGCGACGTCGAGCACACGATCGCCGGGCCGCAGCCCGCACAGCCCGATGGCCTGCCGTTTCCACAGCCGATGAAGCCCCAGCGTCCAGACATCGGTCATCACGTTGTAACGCTTGGCCAGCGCCGAAAACAGCTCCTTGACGTAGCTGCTCTTGGCCTCCTCGGAATCGTTCCACCGCCGTGTGACCATCGTGAACCTCTCGCCAGGGTTGATCCTGGCATATCCGGGCGACGCATGACGTGTGCGGCGCAACGAAATGCGCGGCCGACGGTAGAGCGGTCCCTACCCGCCCCGTGCTGAGATCATCGCCGAGCGGTTGACCTTCGTTGCCGCCGTGCGGGGGATCGCGTCGACGAACTCGACGGTCTTGGGCGCCTTGTAGTGTGCGAGCCGGCTTTTCGCGTGCGCGATCACCTCGTCTTCGGTGAGCACCGCCCCGTCGACGAGCTGAACCACCGCGTGCACCCGGCGCCCCCACTGGGGGTCGGATAGCCCGATGACGACGACGTCGGCGATGTCGGGATGGCCGGCGAGCGCGGATTCGACCTCGGCGGGAAACACATTGGCGCCGCCGGTGATGATCATGTCCACGCGGCGATCGATGATGTAGAGGTAGCCGTCCTCGTCCAGGTACCCGATGTCGCCGGCGGAGCGAAAACCGTCCTCGGTCTCCGGAAGCGGCGCGGCGCCGCCGACGTAGCGGGAGCCGGCGGCCATCGGCGAGCGCAGGTAGATCTCGCCGTGTTCGCCGGGCCCGAGCGGTTCGTTGCCTTTCCCGAGGATCCGGATCTCGGTTTCCCGGAATCCGCGACCGACGCTGCCCGGATGAGCGAGCCACTCGTCGCCGCGCAGCGCGGTGAGCCCGAGGTTCTCGGTCATGCCGTAGGCGGACACGATCCGCTCCGGGCTCAGCAGTTCGAACCAGGTGTGCATCAGCGACGGTGGCATGACGGCGGCGCCCTGCAGGATGAACACGATGCTGGACAGGTCGCGCCGACGGACATCGGGCCGGGCCGCGATGCGCGCGAGCATCGTGGGCGTGGCCGTGAAGTTGGTGATCCGGAAGCGTTCGATCACGTCCAAAGCCAGTGCGGCGTCAAACTTTTCGAGGATGACCAGATGGTCACCGGCGAGCAGGAAGAAGAAGGTGGCAAAGCCGTTGGTGTGGTACATCGGGGCGGGCACCATGATGGTCTGCGGCTGCGCCACCGGCGTCCAGTTCGACAGGAACGGCTCGCCGTGCTGCGGCGTCCAGACCGACGGGGCCAGGCTGAGGATGACCTTCGGCACGCCGGTCGACCCGCTGCTGCAGATTCCGTTGGCGTTGGGGGAGACGGCCGGCGGCATGGCTTCGGCGGACTCGCCGGCGGCGCGGGCCTCCAAGTCCCACCGCGTTTGTTCGTCGACGACTACGGCGGGGTCGACGACCGCCCGTACCCGGTCGTGTTCCCACTCGGGCAGGTCCCAGTGCATCGGAACCGGTACGGCCCCGATCTTCCAGCACCCCAGCGCGGCCAGCACGAGATGCTCCGAATTCGGGACGGCAAGCGCGACAAGGGATCCCGTCTTGGCGCCGCGGGCGCCCAGCGCCCGGCCCCACTGGTTGGCGCGGGCGTCGAGTTCGGCGAAGGTCAGCGGGCGGGCGGTGCCGTCGAGCGCGACGACGGTGACAGCCGGGTCGTCGGGGCGCTGCCGGGCGAGCTGCTGGAGTTTGGTTCCGAACGGAATGCCGTCCACCGCCGGGCCCGGGCTGACCCCGGCGGCCAGCGGTTCGGTGCTCACGCGGACACCGGGTCGCTGAACAGCGTCTCCAGGGCCCCCGCCGGAACGTCCGGTATGAGGCGCAGCGCCAGCGCCTCGGCGCCCAGCGGCAACCGGATCAGCGGCTGGGTGTGCCGGTCGAGGACGCTGATGTCGGACTCGTCGCAAAAGCCCAGGGCGCCCAGCAACTGGTGCGAGGTGCGCAGCACCTGCCGGGCGGTGTCGGCCGCCTTGAGCCGAAGTGCCAGCGCGTCGGCCGAGCGCACCGGTGTCGGCGTCGATTCCGGTCGCGCGACGGTGAACTTGGCCAGTTCGTGGAGTCCGCGCACCGCGACCGCGGCCTCGGCGACCGCGAACCGGACGGCCTGGAAGTCCGCCAGCGGTTTGCCGAACTGAACACGCGCGCGCACGTGTTCGGTGACGATCCGCAGCGACTGCTCCATAGCCCCGAGAATCCGCCACGACCCGAGCACGAGATGAAGGCTCACGTCGCCCGCGGGGACGGTCCCATCGGGCGCGCTCAGGGTCGCCGGCACGAGGAAGGGGCCCAGTTTGGCGTTGGTCCGGGCGGCCGGCTGCGGGCGGTAGCGGTTGCCGTCCAGGTCGGCCGCGATCCAGTCGCCGGGCAGATCGCCGTGGTCGATGCGGGGGGAGTCGGCGTTGACCAGGGCCAGGCGCGCGCCGTCGATCGCCAGCAGCTCGTCGACGAGTGGATACGGCAACGCCGTCGCCCCGGCGGCGCGGCACAGCACCGCGGCGGCCAGCAGGTCGTCGGTGCCGGACCGGGCGTCGAGCTCGAACGCGCCGAGGTCGGCCAGCGCGGTGCGCGCGGCGTCCCGAATGCCGTCGTCGGCCTCGGCGCGCAGCGCGGCGGGCGGCCCGCCCAACCGGCCGAGCCGCTTGGCGGCGACGGCGGCGAAGTCGCTGATATCTTGTGGCAGTTCGGTTTTCAACGGTGCTCTCCCAAGACGTCGCGGGCGACCAACATCTTTTGTACCTCGATCGTGCCCGACGCCACGGTGGCCGCCTGCGCGTAGCGCCAATGATCTTCGACCGCCCCGTGCAGCGACGCCGACGCCCCGCTGTCCAGTGCGGTCGGGCCCAGCACGTCGAACAACAACTCGGCGACCTGCTGGTCGCACGTGGTGGTGGCGATGCGGGCGGCGCTGGCAGCCGCGCCGGCGGAGGGATCGTCCTGCAGTGACACCGCCCGGTAGGCCAGCAGCCTGGCGACCCGCAGGTCGACCAGAGCCTTGACCCAGCGGGCGCGAAGCGATTCGGGCAGCCGGTCCCAGTCGTCGCCGAGCTGGGTGACGATCCGGTCCATCAGCGATTCGCAGCGCGCGTACCGGGCGATGCCCACCCGCTCGAACGCCAGGGCTTCGCGCATCACCCGCCACCCGTCGCCGACCTCTCCGAGGACGTCCCCGGGGAACGCCTCCACGTCGTCGAGGAACATCTCGTTGAGGTGATGCGGCCCCAGCATCGACGGAATGGGGCGCACGGTGAAGCCGGGCCGGTCCATCGGGATGAGAAAAAGCGTGAGCCGCTTGGGTTTCGGGGCCTCGGGGTCGGTGCAGGCGGCCAGCACGCACCAGGACGCCATCAGCGCGTAGGACGTCCATACCTTCTGGCCGGTGATGCGCCAGCCGTCGCCGTCGGGCACCGCCCGGGTGCGCAACGACGCGAGGTCGGTGCCGGCCTCCGGTTCGGAGAATCCCTGGCACCAGATCACATCACCGGATGCGATGGCGGCCAGGTGCTTGGCCTTCTGTTCGGCCGTGCCGTAGCGCATGAGGGCCGGGCCGACCCAGTTGATGCCCATGTACTGCGGACCGCGGGGTTCGTGCTGGGCCCACATCTCCTCGCGCAACACCGTCTGCTGCCATACGGATCCGCCGCCCCCGCCATGCTCTTTCGGCCAGGCGAGCGCCAAGAGCCCCTCGGCGGCCAGCAATTTGCAGAACGTCTCGGTGGTCGCCAGGTCTTGCGGGTTCTCGGTGCAGGCGCCCAGGAAGTCGGCCGGGATGTGGTTGGACACCAACTCGCGCAAGTGGTTTCGCAGTCGTCCGGCGTCCTCGCCGAGGTCGTAGTCCATGGGCGTCATCCCTTCGGCAGCCCGAGCACCCGCTCGGCGATGATGTTGCGTTGCACCTCCGACGTTCCGCCGTAGATCGTCGCGGCCAGCGCGTCCTGGCGTTCGAAGAGCAGGTCCGGGTCGGCGGCCGACCGCGGACCCGCCACCGCGGCTCCCAGCTCCCAAACGCGTTGCAGCGTGGTCGATCCCAGCAGTTTCATGATGTCGGCTTCGGGGCTCGCGCGCCCCGCCAGTTCGTTGCCCAACGCGCGGTACCCGGTGGCGCGCAGCGCTTCGGCATCGGCGAGCAGCGAGCCGAGTTCTGCGCACGCGTCGTCGGTGGGGCGGGCCGAGCGGACCGAGTCGAGCCCGCGCATGATCTCCACCCAGTTCATGATCCAGATCATCTGCCGCTCGTGCTGCAGCGACGACAAGGCCACGTTCCAGCCGCCGTGCAGCGGCCCCAGCAGGTTTTCCGCCGGCACCTCGACGCCGTCGAGGAAGACCTCGCAGAAGGTTTCGTCGGAGATCGAGGCCATCCGGATCGGTTCGACCCGCACCCCGGGCGACTGCAGGTCGAGGATGAGACAAGAAATGCCACGGTGTTTCGGCGCCTCGGGATCGGTGCGGGCATACAGGGTGCACCAGCGCGACTCGTGGGCCTGAGTGGTCCAGATCTTGTGGCCGTTGACCCTGAACACGTCGCCGTCGAGCTCGGCGCGGGTGCGCAGGCCGGCGAAGTCCGATCCGGCCTCGGGCTCCGACATGCCCAGCGCCCACCATTCGTCGCCCCGCAGCAGGGGCGGCAGCAGGCGGTCGATCTGGTCGGGGGTGCCGAACTGGCGGATGCCCGGCGCGGCGACGTTGGGGCCGGCGATGTTGGGCAACTTGGGTGCGGAACGCATGGCCGCCTGCAGCCGGATTTCCATCGAGTCGCGCAGGCCCAGCGACCGCCCGCCGTGCTCGCGCGGCCACGTCGGCTGTATCCAGCCGGCTTCGAAGGCGGCCCGCTGGTAGTCGCGCCGCAGGGCGAGGTCCCAGCGATAGTGCGAATACTTGTCGTAGTAGTCCTTCGGCAGGAAATCCGTGAGCCAACCGGCGAATTCGGCGACGACCGCGCTCATGCCGCGCCTCCGGTGAAACGGCGGCCCACTTCGTGGTAGAGCGCTCGGCTGTCACCCAGCATCGCCGCGCCCTGCCACGCGTACCGGACGAACAGGTGGCTGTCGTGCTCCCAGGTCTGGCCCAGTGCGCCGTGCACCTGGACGGTGGTGCGCGCGCAGGCGGCCGCGGCCTCGCCCGCGGCCGCCTTGGCCAGCGCGGCGGCGGTCCAGACATTCGCCGGGGCCACCTTGCGATCGCCCAGCTGCGCCGCCGCGGCGTAGGTGAGGCTGCGGGCCCGCTCCACGGCGACGTAGTTGTCGGCCAGCGCGTGCTTGACGCCCTGGAACGCGCCGATCGGGCTGCCGAACTGGCGGCGCGTCTTCGCGTGTTCGACCGAGCGCAGCAGGGCCGCGCCGGCCACCCCGACCAGGTCGGCGGCCGCGGCGGCCAAGGGCGCCGCCAACGCCGACTCCAGGCCTCCCGGCCCCAGCGGCGCGACGGCCCAAGGCTCCGCGTCGAGTTCGAGATCGGCCAGCGGTTGGGTGGGATCGGTGGACTCACCGGACGTCGCCACCGTGACCCCGTCGGCGCCGCGGCGCACGACCGCGGCGCACACCCCGCCGCCCTCGGTGCGGGCCAGCGTCACAATGAGATCCGCGCGGCAGAGGTTGGGCACCGCAACCGCCCGTCCACGCAGGCGCCCGCCGTGCACGGTCATCGGTGCGCCGGGCAGCCGGGCACCGGGGGCATGCACGGCCACGCTGCTCAGCAGGGGAATCGGGGCGATGGCGGCCCCGCATTCCTCGAGCACGGCGGCCGTCTCCAGCGGCCCGTAGTCGCCCGACCCGGGCGCCGCCAGCTCGGTCCAGCCGAGCCCCACCACCGTCTTCCAGAGACTGCGCCAGCGCTCGCCGTCGGTCAGGGCCTGGCGCGCCGCGTCGGGCGGACATTCGGCGCGCAGGATGTCGCGTACCGTGTCGCGCAGCGACAACTGGTCCGAACTCAGCCCGACATCCATAAAACTCCTAACATAGCAAAGATAGTAAACTAGCGGCGCTCTGGCAATCGGAACGAGGTGGCGCATGGTCGAGTGGTATCTGTTCCTGCCGCAGGTCCGGCTTTCGGTGGCCGACATCGCCGAGCGCGCGCGCCGCGCCGAGGCCGCCGGCTTCGACGGCATCGCCTTCATCGACCATCTCGAGGCGCCCGGGCAGCCCGACGAAAGCATCTGGGAGGCAATGGGTGTTGCCAGCTGGGTGGCGGCCAAGACCGAACGGCTGCGGATCGGCCACCTGGTGCTGTGCGACGCCTTCCGGCATCCGGCCGTGCTGGCCAAGCAGGCCGTCACCCTGTCCGAGGCCTCCGAGGGCAGGTTCGACCTCGGGCTGGGCGCGGGGTCGTGGCCGGCCGAGTTCGCCAGATTCGATGTGGGCCAGCACGATCCGGTCGCCCGCGTCGAGCAGCTCGGGCGCGACCTGGCGCTGATGCGGCAGTACTGGGGTGACGCGGTGGGCGACGGCGCGGCTCCCCAGGTGCCGCGCCGGTCTCATCCGATACCGCTGGTCCTCGGCGGCTCCGGGCGCCGGATGATGGGACTGGTTCGCGCATATGCGGATTGGTGGAATCTGCCGGTGAACCAGCTGGACAGGTTGGCGACGCTCGCGCCGGCGGCCGGAACGGCGCGGCTGTCGGTGCAGCTCATGGTCGGGTTCGCCCGGTCCGGCAATGACCCGGACGAAGTGCGCGCGGTCAGCACCCGGCGGTTCGGGCACCTGGGACCCGGGCTGATCTGCGGGGACGCCGACGGGCTCACCGCGCGCTTCGCCGCCCTGGCCGACCAGGGGGTCGAGCGGTTCTACGTCTGGTTCGCCGATTTCGCGATCCCCGAATCCCTGCAGGAGTTCGGGGAATCGGTGATCAAGCCCTTCCCTCGCGCCGGCGCCGCGCTTCGGTAGGCACGACCGGCGGCCGGGCGAACGGGCCCCGCTGCACGGCGGACAGCCGGATCTCAGGCAGGTCGACGGACGGGTCGACGGTGTCCAGCCAGGCGACCGCCTCGGCGACGTCGGACACCTGGATCGCGAACATCTCGAAGGGGACGTCGGCCAGCATCTCGGTTTCCACGGGCCCGGGCGTGACGATGTGCACGGCGATGCCGTCGCGATCGACCTCCAGCGCCAGCGCGCGCGCGAACGCGTTCATGCCCGCCTTCGATGCGGAGTAGGCCGTCCTGGCCATCATCGGCTCGTGCGCCGCCGACGAGGAGATGAACACGAACCGGGAGCCCGCGCGCATGCGGGGGAGCGCGGCGGAGGTCACCACGAAGCAGGAATCCAGGTTGGCCGAGATGATCGCCTGCCACTGCTCGAACGTCTGCTTGCGCGCGTACGTCCCGCCCAGCGTGCCGGCCGCGTGCACGACGAGGTCGATTGTCTCCAAAGTGCTTATGGCGGTGGCGAACCCAACCGGATCGGAGGCGTCGGCGACGAGGTGGCGTGCGCCGATCTCCGCGGCCGTCACGCGCAGCGGCCCCTCACGACGCGCGACGAGGACGACGTCGTAACCGAGTTCGCAGAGCTTGCGGCCGCATCCTTTGCCGATACCGCCGCTGCCGCCGGTGACCAGTGCGGTCCGGGTCGTGTTCAAGGGCGCCGGAACTCCCGCGGGCGGGACATCGCTTGCGGCGAAAACGCGTGAATCCGTTGATCGGACCGACCGGAGAGCACGTAGGTCTGGGTGTCGGCGAGATGACGGCCGGCGATGCGTCGGGCCCGGTCGACGTCGCCCTCGGCGATGGTCTCGGCCAGCTTGATGTGCGTGCTGAGCACCGCGCGGCGCTGGGCGAGCGACGGGTAGGTGCCGCGCGCCGCGCTCTCGTCGGCCCACTGCTTCTCGTGGCCGGTCCACAGCGTCTCCAGGCTGCCGACGACCGCGATGATGGTGTGATTGCCGCAGCCGCGGACGATGAGATCGTGGAATTCGCGGCCGATTTCGGTGAACAGCCGGCCGTCGTCGAGGTTTTCGGCCATCGAATCGTTGACCCGCTTGAGTTCCGGGACCAACGTGTCCGCCCGGTCGGGCCGCTGGGCCGCCAGCGCGGCGCAGGCCGGCTCCAGCTCCTGCAGCGCCATGCCGAGGTCGGCGACGGCGACGGACTCGCTCTGCAACAGCAGCCCGAGCATGTAGGCGGCGCTGGTCTTGGCCGGGGCGTGCACGACCGCACCGCCGCGGTTACCCCTGCGCACCGAGACCAGGCCCTCGGTCTCCAGGATCCGCAACGCTTCCCGCAGCGAGACCAGGCTGACGTTGAACTGCTCGACGAGGACTTCCTGGCGCGGCAACAAGTCGCCGTCGGCCAGCTCGCCCTCAATGATCTGGCGGCGTAACTCGTCGGCGACGATCTCGGCGATCCGCGGCGCCGACAATCGGCGGCGGGCTTCGGGCCCAACTCCCACTGCGGTCATCCGATCCTCGAGTTACTCCGCTGGCTTAGCTATTTTAGCAGTGATGATATAAATAGCCGGGTGAGTCGCGAGCCCGAGAGCCGGCCGACACCGCTTACCGATCTGCGGGTGGTCGAGATCAGCGACCGGATAGCGGGAAGCTATTGCGGGAAGCTGCTTGTCGACGCCGGGGCCCACGTGTGCAAGTTCGAACCGCCGCAAGGGGATTGGCTGCGGCGCTACTCGGCGACGTGCGCACCGGTGCCGGACGGTCCGGGCGGTCCGTGTTCGCCGTTCTACCGCTATCTGAACGCGGGCAAGCGCAGCATGACGCTGGCTCCGGATGACTCGACGCGTGTGAGCGCCGCGCTGGCCGGCGCCGACGTCGTGGTGGTCACCGCGGGCTTCCGGGGAGATCCGGCGGGCCCGCCGATCGCGATCGGCGGCGATCTGGGGGAGTACATGGGCGGGGTGTACGCCGCCTTCGGCGCGCTGGCGGTGCGCCGTCGCGTCGAGAACGGCGGCCCGGGGGAGCATCTCGACCTGTCCATGCTCGAGGCGATCACCACGATGCAGAGCAGCGAGTGGCTGCATTCGGCGCTGCTGCGCGTCCCGCCGGTCCGCCGCACGCTCGAGGTGCCCTCGATCGAACCGGCCAAGGACGGCTACGTCGGAATCAGCATGGTCACCGGCCAGCAATGGCTGGACTTCTGCGCGATGGTCGGCTGCCCGCAGCTGGAGGAGATCGAACAGCTGCGCTTCCAGATCGGCCGCTGGCAATACCGCGACCTGATCCGCGAACAGATCCGCCCGTGGCTGGCCGAGCGGACCGTCGAGGAGATCGTCGAGCTCGGCCAGCTGTTCAGGCTGCCGATCGCGGCGCTGGGCAACGGCTCCACCATCCGGGACACCGAGTACGCCAGGCAGCGCGGCGCGTTCATCCGCAATCCCGCCGGCTTCCACCAGCCGCGGGCGCCCTGGCTCATGTCGCGGTGCGCCCCGGTTCCGCCGGGCGAGACGGTGCCCGCCGGCGCGAACGATGACGAGCGTTGGGAGTCAAGGACTTTCGATGGCGAGCCGCTCCCGCGGGGGCTGCCGCTCTCGGGCGTGCGCATCATCGACCTGACGGCCTTCTGGGCGGGGCCCGCTGCCACGCACCTGCTGGCCGCGTTCGGCGCCGACGTCGTCAAGGTCGAATCGATACAGCGGCCCGACGGCATCCGGTACTCCGGCGGGATGCGCACCGACGTCGACGACTGGTGGGAGTACGGCTGGGTCTTTCACGCCATGAACACCAACAAGCGTTCGGTCACATTGGATTTGAGCTCCGATGAAGGCCGCGCCCTGTTCACCCGCCTGGTCTCGGACGCCGACGCGGTCATCGAGAACTTCTCGCCGCGGGTGATGGACCAGTTCGGGCTCACCGCCGACGTGCTGCTGCGGGCCAACCCCGAACTCGTCGTTGCCCGCATGCCCGCGTTCGGGCTCGATGGCCCGTGGCGAGATCGCGTGGGCTTCGCACCCACCATGGAGCAGATCGCCGGCCTGGCGTGGGTGACCGGCGTGCCCGAGGCGCCGCCCGTGGCGCCCCGCGGGGCCTGCGATCCGCTGGCCGGGGTGCACGCCGCGTTCGCCGTGCTGGCCGCCCTGAGCTTTGCCGAGCGCACCGGCACGGGCCAGCTGGTCGAGCTGCCGATGCTCGAGACGGTGCTGAACGCCACCGCGATCCAGGCGATCGAATCCGAGGTCTTCGGCGAAACGCTGGGCCGCCGCGGCAACCGCGGCCACTGCGACGTGATCCAGAACCTTTATCGCTGCGCCGGCGAGGACGACTGGATCGCCGTCACCGTGCGCGACGACCGGCAATGGCGCGCGCTGGTCGACCTGATGGGTCAACCGGGGTGGTGCGACGACGGACTGGCGACGGTCGCGGGGCGGCGGGAGCGCGCCGACGACATCGACCGCCGGCTGGCGGATTGGTTCGCCGGGCAGCCGCGCGACCCCGCGGTCGAGCGTCTGGCGGCCGCCGGCATCCCCGCCGCGCCCGTGGTGTCGCCGTCACTGGTCACCGACAACCCGCAACTGCGTGCGCGCGGGTTCTTCGAAGCGTTGCACCATGCCAGCACCGGGACCAATCTCTACCCGTCGCCGCCGTTTGCGGCCCTCGCCGGTCAGCAAGCGTGGCTGCTGCGACCGCCGCCGCGGCTCGGGGAGCACAATGAAGAGGTACTGCGCGATCGGTGCGGTCTTACCGGCGACGATGTGAGCCGGCTTGCCGACGCCGGGGTGATCGGGACCCGGCCCAGGGGACTGTGAGAACTGGGGGTTGAAGTGGAGGTTTATCGATGCGCGTGACCGTCGACGCGAGTTCCTGTGAGGCCAACGGCTTCTGCGAATCGCTCGCGCCGGAAGTGTTCGAACTCGGTGACGCCGACGTCGTCCAGATCGCCGACGGCCCGGTGCCGCCGCGACTGGAGATCGACGTGCGCGCCGCGGTGGACCAATGCCCCAAAGCGGCGCTGCGGCTGACCGACTGACGGGGAGTGGAGTGCTTGCATGCGAGACATGGCGAAGTATGCCGCGATGCGGCCCTACTTCGAGGTCGTGGCCGAGGCGCTGACGGGGTTGGTCGACGGGGCCGATTTCTTCGATGTGCACGCCGAGGATGTGGTGGTCGAGTTCGTCATCACCGTCCCGGATTACCCCCGCCGCATCGTCGGGCGTGAAGCCTTGGCCGAGCTGTACCGCGATTACGGCGAGTCGATCGTCCAGAGCGGCAGCAGCGACGTGCACCGCTATTACGACCCCGACAAGTCGGTGGTGGTTCTCGAGTACACGATGCATGGGACGGTGGTGCGCACAGGCGCGCCGTACGTCAACCGATTCATCTCGGTGATCGCGGTCAAAGACCGCAAGATCGTGCACTGGCGCGACTATCTGGACCCGTTGGCGGTGTTCGCCGCGTTCGGCGACGCGCCGGCGCCCTATTGATCTAACGCCGCCCGGTGAGCGAGATTGCCATCTCGTCGTAGATCGACATGTTGGTCAGCAGGTTCGGGTAAGCCACCTTGGCCGGGCCCACCTCGATGCCGTCGCACCGCAGCAGCAGCTCGTCGAACACCGCCCGCAGTTCCGCGCGCGCCAGCATGGCGCCGAGGCAGTGATGCGGCCCGCCGCCGCCGAATGCCACGTGCGGGTTGGGCTGCCGGCCGATGTCGAAGGTGAACGGTGCAGGGAACACGTCCTCGTCGCGGTTCGCCGAACGCAGCATCGACACCACCCGCTCGCCCTTCGCGATGTGCTGGCCGTCCATCTCGACGTCGACCTTGGCGGTGCGCGTCCAGTACGCGACCGGCGACGCCCAGCGCAACACCTCCTCGACGGCGCTCGGCCGCAACGCTTCCCGCTCCCGGTACCGCTCGATCTGCCCGGGGTTCTCGGCGAACGCCTGCACCCCGATGGCCAGCGCGTTCTTGGTGGTGTCGCTGCCGGCGAACGCCAGCACGAAGAAGAAGAATTCGAGTTCGCTGGCGGGCAGGCTGAATTCCTCGCCGTCCTCGCCGGTGATCACCGCGGTGGCCAGCGTGCTCCAGATGTCATCGGTTGGGCTGCGCCGCTTTTCGGCGGTGAGCTCCATCGCGTACCCGAAGATGGTGGCGTAGAGATCGGTGTAGTCCTGCTGCGCCGTGCGGGGGCCGGGAGAGTTGGCCTTGAGAATGCGGTCCAGGGAGTCGAAGATACGCGGCCGGTCTTCGTCCGGGATGCCGATGATGTCGCCGATGACCGTCATCGGCAGGGCGTCGGCGACGTCCTCGATCCAATCGCCGCCGCCGTGGTCGAGCAACCGGTCGATCATCCGCGCGGCGCGCGCCCGGATGCCGTCCTCGAGTTTGGCGATCGCGCGCGGGTTGAACGCGGCCGAGATGAGCTTGCGCCGCTTGTTCAGCGCCGGCGGGTCCATGTTGATGATCGTCGGGTACGACGCGAACATCCCGACCGGCTGGATCAGCGGGCCGTCCACCGCGGTGAAGGACTCGGCATCGCGATGCAGCCGCACGGCGTGCCGGTGTTTGGTCGCCACCCAGAACTCCCGCCGGACGGTTTCGGCCACGCCCGGCGTCAGATCGTGGCGGAACAGCGGCCGGCTGCGCCGCAACTCGGCGAACAGCTCGT
Source organism: Mycobacterium bohemicum DSM 44277 (assembly GCF_001053185.1). Taxonomy (GTDB): domain Bacteria; phylum Actinomycetota; class Actinomycetes; order Mycobacteriales; family Mycobacteriaceae; genus Mycobacterium; species Mycobacterium bohemicum. The sequence continues at coordinate 1,960,512 of NZ_CSTD01000001.1, forward strand.
CGGGAAAACCGTTGGACCACAAGGAGAAATCGGACAGATCCACTGCTGCGGCCGTCATCTGAAACCCTGCTCCTTCGGATCTGCCTGGCGTCGCGTTGACGTTCTATGCTTAAGATAGTAAAAATAGACCTGGTCGTCGAATTGGAGTGCTCGTGACGGACACAATTTCGGACGCGGCGTCGGATCCTGCAAGCGATCCTTCAGAACGAGAATTCGGGCAGGCCGGCATCGCGCTCTCGACCTACCGGTTCCCGACGGGCTGGTTCATCGTCGGCTTCGCCTCGGACCTGGCGCCCGGCCAGGTCAGGCGCGCGCACTACTTCGGCGAGGAACTCGTCATCTTCCGCACGGAGTCCGGCCGGGTGCACGTGACGGACGCCTACTGCCAGCACCTCGGCGCGAACATGGGCGTCGGGGGCACCGTCGAGGGCGAGAACATCGTCTGTCCCTGGCACGGCTGGCAGTGGCGTGGCGACGGCACGAACGCGCTGATTCCGTACAGCAAGATCGGCTGCAAGAACAACGTGCGGATCCGCACGTATCCGAGCATGGAGTGGTACGGCTTCATTCTGGCCTGGCACGAGCGTCACGGCCGCGAGCCCTACTGGCGGCCGCCGGTGCTGCCCGAACTCGAAACCGACGAGTACTACCCGTTGCACCCGCACAGCCAGATGCTCAACCGGGTGAAGGTGCACCCGCAGATGATCATCGAGAACGCGGCCGACCCCTACCACGTGCAGTACGTCCACAAGGCCGCCAATCCGGCCACCACCGCGTCGTTCGAGGTGTCCGGGTATCACCTGCACGCCACCGTCAACGCACATTTCGGCGGTGGCCGCGCGTCGACCTGGCTGACGCCCAACGGGCCTGTCGACGCCAAGATCATCTACGACAACTACTCGCTGGGACTGGGCGTGGTGCGCTTCCCCGGCGACCTGGTGGCCACCGTCCAGGTGACCGGTCAGACGCCGGTCGACGAGGACTACACCGACTACTTCTACACCCAGGCATCGATTCGTGAGCCCGGCGACGGCGGCGACGTGCCCACCGGGCGCGCCGCCAAGTTCCTTGCCCTCCAGCAGGAGGTGATCAAGCAGGACTTCTTCACCTGGGAGAACATGAAATACCTGGAGAAGCCGAACCTCGCGCCCGAAGAGGCGCACGACTACGCCGCCCTTCGCCGCTGGGCGCACCGCTTCTACCCCGGGCCGCAGGCATCCCCCGACGACTTCGGCTACACCGCCGACGGCGAGCCGGACCCGGCGGCCGCGCGAGCCTGACCAGCGGCCCGATGAATCCCCAGCGGGGGCAGCGGCTCGGCCCCCCCGACTTCGGCGTCGACCGTTTCACGGTTCCCGCGGTACTGGACCGGCGCGCCGAGCAGCACCCCGACCGGGTGATGATGTCGATCGCGGGCACCGCGGTGACGTTCGAAGAAATGCGGCGGCGGTCCCGCGCGGCCGCCGGCGTGCTGGCCGGACTGGGCGTGGGCCGAGGTGACTGCGTGGCCCTGTTCACCGCCACCTGCCCGGAATGGGTGTACTTCTGGCTGGGCGCGGCGCGCATCGGGGCCGTCAGCGCGGCGGTGAACGCCGCCAGCAAGGGAGAGTTCCTGCTGCACACGCTGCGGCTGGCGCGCGCCAAGGTGGTGCTGACCGATGCCGACCGGCGACCCCGCGTCGACGAGGTCGCCGCGTCGGTGGCCACGCTGAGTGCTGTTGTGGTGCAAGATGATTCGCTGACCGCGGCCCTGTGCTCCGGTCCCGAGCCGCCCGCGGCCGGCAGCGCCGCGGGGGAGGGCGACGTGGGCGCGCTGTTCTACACCTCGGGCACCACCGGGCCGTCCAAAGCGGTGGCGACGAGTTGGCACTACCTGTTCTCGGTGGCGGCGACCGTCGCGTCGGCCTGGCAGTTCGGCGCCGGGGAGGTGGTGTGGACGGCGATGCCGCTGTTCCATCTGAGCGCGGCGCCCACCGTCCTGGCGCCGATGCTGGTCGGTGGAACGACGGTGCTGGCCAAGGAGTTTCACCCCGGCGCGGTCTGGGACGACATACGCGCCCACGGCGCGATCGGGTTCGCCGGCGCGGGCGCGATGGTGTCGATGCTGCAGAACCTGCCCGCCGACCCGCGCGACGCGGACGTTCCGGTGCGCTTCATCTCCGCGGCGCCCATCGACGCCGGCTCCTACCGCGCCATCGAAAAGCGTTACGGCTGCCGCATCGTCACGATGTACGGCATGACCGAGGCCTTTCCCATTGCGGTCAAGTCGGTTGCCGACGACGGCGTCCCCGGAACCTCGGGCCGGCCGAACCCGAATCTCGAGGTGCGCATCGTCGATTCCGATGGCAATGAGCTACCCGCGGGCGCCGTCGGGGAGATCGCCTGCCGCCCCAGGCACCCGCACGTGATGAGCGAGGGGTACGTCGGCGAGGGCGACGGCGCGCTGCGCGTGGTTGCCCACCCGGAGTGGTTCCGCACGGGTGACCTCGGGCGCCTCGATGCCGACAACAACGTGACCTACGTCGACCGCCTCAAGGATTCGTTGCGCAGGCGCGGCGAGAACGTCTCCTCGGTGGAGGTGGAGAGCGTCGTACGGCGCCACCCGGCGGTCGCGGACGCCGCGGTCGTCGGCGTGCCCAGCGAACTCGGTGAGGACGACATCCTGTTGATCGTGGCGCCGCGCCCCGGCGCGGCGGTGGACTGCGCGGAACTGCTCGACTTCTGCGCGGCCCGGATGCCCTACTTCTGCGTGCCGCGCTTCGTCGAGACCGTCGATCAGCTCCCCACGAACGCCGTTGGGCGCGTGCGGAAGGACATCCTGCGCGCCAGGGGCCTGACCGACGGCGCGTGGGATCGGGAGGGACAGGGATACAACGTTCGCCGTTAAGTTACTTCAATGTTACGTAAATGGTCTTAAGTTACGTTATTGTTACGTCGGCTCGTAATTATCGGCTACGCCCGGGAGAGGCTGGGAGCACAGATGACGATGACCTATCAGGAACAGCAAATGCTGCAGGAGGCCATGGGGCGCGCCGCCATCCTGGACCTGTGCGCCCGGCACAATCGGGCCTATTCCGACGGGGACCGCAACCGCTGGCTCGCCACATTCCGCCACTCGGGCGCGACCTACACCCGCGACGGCGAGGTGTTCAAAGACCTGCGCTCCGCCTTCGACGGCGGCGAGAGACAGCGCTTGGTCACGCTCGACCATGAGATCCGCATCGACGGTGTCAACGCGGTACAGCGCTGTGTGGCGGTGCTTTTCGAGACCATCTACGGCGACACGACGGTGCGCGCCACCGGGCTGTTCCACGACACCCTGATCTATGAGCGGGGCAACTGGTACTTCACCTCCCGCGAGCTCGCCTGGGATTCGACGCCGAGCAGGCATCCGCTGGTCATGTGAGCGCCGCCGATACGTGAATCAGGGCCCTGTCGGCCAGGTGAGCTACCGGCTCGCCTTCGGCACCTACGAGGACGCGCTGAGGATGGTCGGCGCGACGGGCGAACCGCGGACCGCGGCCACCCCGGTCAGCGGTGCGCGCATCCAGCTGTTCGCCTCGATGATCCAGGACGGCAACCGTTCCTACTGGGACGCCGAGTTCGCCCGGCAGCGGTGGGGCGGCCTGCTGGCCCCGCCGGCCCTGCTCATGGGGTGGCTCATTCCCCCGCCGTGGGAGCCGGGCGGCAGGCGGCCCGTGGCCTCGATGGTGCTGAGCGTGCCGCTGCCCGGGACCACGTTCATCAACGCGGCCAACGACGTCGAGTTCTTCGAGCCCATTGTCGAAGGCGACGTGCTGACCGTGGTCGAGGAACTGGTGTCGGTCTCGCCGGAAAAACGGACCCGGCTGGGTGTCGGTCATTTCGTGGAGACGCTGGAGACCTATCGCCGTCGGGACGGGGCAGTGGTCGCCACATCCCGCAACACGCTGTTCCGGTTCACTCCCGAGGGGGCTTCGTGACCGACCTGTGCTGGAACGACGTCGCCGTACCCGTCGAGCTGCCGGAGGTGACCGACCACATCGGCTACCAGCGGGTGGTGGAGAACGCCGGGGCGACCTGGGACTACTTCCCCGGCCATTTCGATCCGGAATACGCTCGCAGCCAAGGCAATCCGACGATCTACGTCAACACCATGCATCTTGCGGGGTTCGCCGACAGGGTCGCGACCGACTGGGCGGGTCCGAGCAGCCGTGTCGTGCGCCGCTCCATGCGGCTGGCGGGTTCGGTGTTCGCCGGGGACACGATGGTCGGCCGTGGCCGGGCGGTGGCCAAGCGGCGGGACACCTCGGTCGAACCGCCCCGCTGCCTGGTCGACATCGAAATCCAGGTGACCAACCAACACGGCGCGCTGTGCTGCCCGGTCGAACTGACCCTGCAGATGCCGGAGGGGCCGGATACCGACTGAGTCAGCCGTTCAGCGGCGGCATCTTGCCGCCGCAGACCACCGCCTGGAGCTCGACGTACTCGTCGAGGCCCTCGGGCCCGAACTCGCGGCCGAGGCCCGACTGCTTGAAACCCCCGAACGGAGTGCCGATGTCGAGCGTGTACATGTTGACGCCGTAGGTGCCCGTGCGGACCCTGGCCGCGATCTCCATCCCGTGGCCCGGGTCGGCCGTCCACACCGAACCGGCCAGCCCGTAGTCGCTGTCGTTGGCGATGCGGACCGCGTCGTCCTCGTCGGCGTAGGGCAGCACGGTCAGGACCGGGCCGAAGATCTCTTCCCGGGCGATGCGCATGTCGTTGGTCGCGTGGGAGAACAGCGTCGGCCGCACGTACCATCCGCGCTCGGCGGGGCTGTCGCCGCCGCCGATGACCATGCGGGCGCCCTCGTCTTGCCCGGAGCGGATGTAGTCCTGCACGCGGCGTTGTTGCCGTTGTGCGGCAAGGGGTCCCACGTCGGTGGCCTCGTCGGCTGGGTCGCCGACCCGCAGGCCCGACATCATGGCGGCCAGGGCGTCGACGACCTCGTCGTGCCGGCGCTTGCTGGCCAGGATGCGGGTCTGGGCGACGCAGGCCTGCCCGTTGTTCATCAGGCCGGCGCTCTTGAGCCCCGCCACCGTCTTCTCGAGGTCGGCGTCGTCGAGGATGATCGCGGCGGACTTGCCCCCGAGCTCCAGGCTCACCCGCTTGAGCTGCTCCCCGCACAGGGCGGCGATCCGTCGGCCCGTGGCGCTGGAGCCGGTGAACGCGATCTTGTCCACGCCGGGGTGGCGCACCAGTGCCTCACCCACGTCGGTGCCCCCGGGCAGGACGGACACCACGCCCTCGGGCAGGCCGAGCTGCTCGACCATCTCGGCCAGCCACAGGGCGTCCAAAGGCGTTTCGGGCGCGGGCTTGACCACCACGGTGCAGCCGGCGATCAGGGCCGGGATCAGCTTGGGCATGATGAGGAACTGCGGCACGTTCCACGGCACGATCGCCCCGACCACTCCCACCGGTGCCCGGTTCAGGTGCACCTCGCCGAGCACGCCGTGGCGGCGTTCCACCCAGGGAAACTCACGAGCGGCGGCCAGCGCCAGGTGCATCATCGACGCCGCGCCCGCCGCCTGACCCAGCCGGCTGAAACTGCGGGGCGAACCCATCTCGGCAGTGATGAGGTCGGCCATCTCGTCGATGTGGGCGCCGTAGATCGCCGCGAGCTGCTCGACCTTGGCCATTCGCTCGGCGTGGGTCATTCGCGGCCACGGGCCGTGGTCGAACGCGTGGCGGGCGGCCGTGACGGCCGCGTCGACGTCCTCGGGCCCGGCCGCCTGCGCGTAGCCGACCGGCTCCTCGGAATGCGGCGAAATCACCGCCAGCTGTTGGGGATTGGCGGGTTTGCGCCACTCGCCGCCGATGAAGATCTCGTCGTACGAGCGGTGGCCGGGATCCTGGGACATCGGGTACCTACCTCAGGCAGGGGAGAGCAGCGGCGAACGGTAACATCGCTATAGATGCTAACATAGCAAAAAAGACAGGAAGCCGACGCGGTGAGCCAAGTGAGCAATGACTGGCGCAGGTATCCGTACCGATTGGTGCCCGGCGACCGCCGGCTCGATTTCCCGGCCGCCGAGGGCGAGCACCCCGACCAGGAGTCGGACACGTGGTTCATCGCCGGTCAGCTCGACGCCGTCCAGACCGGCCGGTCACTTGCCTTCCTGACCATCTTCAACAAGAACCGGCCGGGCGGGAGCTTGGTCGCGGACTTCTACACGCTGGCCCTGTTCGACCTGGACACCGGCGACTACGGCACCTACACCGATTACGACATGCCGCCGGCCAACATGGAACCCGGTGCGGTGCAGAAGCTTTCGATGGCCTCCGGCTATCTCGACCTCAGTTACCGGAGCGGGGCCGGCACCGCGTCGTGGACCACCTGCCGCGACGCCGACGGCGAGTTGCTGCCCTACACCTACCGGCTCAGTCTGGTGGGCCGGGACCAAGGCGGCCAACCCATGCGGTTGGACCTGACCGTGACCCCCACCCGTGCACCGACGCCCGTGGGCGCCTCGACGTACAACGGCAAGATCGCCTGCTTCGGCCAACCCGACACCTATTCGTACTTCCAGACCGGAATGGCGATGACCGGGACGCTGCGCTGGGGCGCGACGGTCGAACAGGTCGCCGGCAGCGGCGGCCACATCGACCGGCAGTGGTTCCCCAGCTACGCCGGCGGCGGCGGGTCGGGCGGCGACCCGCGGGCCAGGTCCCACGAATGGCGCACGATCAGCTTCGACAACGGCGTGGACGTGAGCATCTGGCGCCAGTTCGACCGCACGAACCGCAATGAGCTGCAGCCGTTTACGGGCATGACGGCGAGCTACCCCGATCCGTCCCAGCCGCCGCAGTGCGCCGAGGACGTGGAGGTGACGGTCAGCAGCTACGTGCGGTGGCCGGAAGCGGTGCGGCCGCTGGTGCGGCCGGTCGCCTCGGCCCGCTACATGCCCGACCGCCACCGGATAACCTGCGCGACAATGCAATTGGACATCATCGGCGAGCCGCTGGTGGCGGCCCCGGCGCACGGGCTGCCGATCGAGTACATGGAGGGTCCCTACCGCTACCAGGGAACGCTGTGGGGAAGACCGGTGACCGGCTTCGCGTTCAACGAGCGTTCGCTGGCGCTCTACCGCGACTGGGAGCTGGCGGAGGTGCTGGCCACCACGGTCGCGAACGCCGGACGGGTGAGTCCGGAGCTGCGGGCGGCGGCCGACCGGTTGCCGCCGCTGGTGGCCGCGGTGGTGGAGGTGTAGCCGCTCCCGCCGTTGCCGCCGTTGCCATTCACGGTGCTGGCGGCCCCGTTGGTGCCGGCCGTGCCCGGTGTGGAGCCGGTGCCGCCGGTGCCACCGACGCCGGGAGTCTCGGTGCCGCCGTTGCCGCCGTTGCCGCCATTGGGGTTGGTCGCGGTGCCGGCGACACCGTTGCCGCCGTTGCCGCCGCGGCGAGGCGGCCGAGCTGTTGAGCGCGTTGGCGCCCCTTGAAAACGACCTTCTGGCAACCCTTCTCGATGACCTCATCGCGGCGCTGTCGGCGGGATCCTCAGCCGGCCGATGAGCGCTCGGCCAGCGCCCGCTCCCAGGTGAGGTGGCGATGCTGCAGCCCGGGCTCGTTGCGGCCGAACAGCAGGTGGTCGCGGGCGCCGGACTCGAGGTTGGCCTGCAGCGCCTCGACCAGCCGGTAGTCCTCGTCGCGCACGGTGGCGTGCGCGTACTCGAAGACGGCCGCAGCGCCCGCCGCGACCGACTCGTCGGAGACGTCCAGCGGGGTCGAGTTCTGGTGGACGGTGACCGACCTACCCGGTCGATCGCCGGGATAGACGCGGAACAGTTCGCCGTTGGCGATCGTCACGGACAACACGATGTTGGGAAACAGCGCGTAGATGACGACCATGTGGTGAAACGGGTCCCACTGTTCTTCGGGCACCGTGTCCAACTCCAGGATCGTGTTCAGCGGGAAGACCAGCCGGTGATGCGGCCCGAACGCGTCGAAGACCGTGCAGTTGCTGCGCGCGATGGTCGCGAACGTCTGTCGGTGCACGGTCGCGAAATGGTAGTTCTCCGCGAAGGTGTCGATCGCCAGCTTCCAGTTGATGGGGGAGTCCAGCACCTTCTCGCCCAGCGGAGACCACCGGCCGATGCCCCACGAGTCGAGCTCGTCGGCCAGCGGTCCCAGGTGCGCCGCGACGTCCAGCGTCGCGCCGGGATCCATTGCGATCCAGAGGAATCCGGCGAACTCGGCGGCCGGGAGCGCGGCCAAGCCGTCGGACCTCACCGCCGTGCCGGGAAAGCCTTCGCGGCCCGGCAGCCCCACCAGCCTTCCCGTGTTGTCGTAGGTCCACGCGTGATACGGGCAGGTGAACCGCCGGGCGGTGCCGCAACCGCTCGCCACCTGCGACTGGCGGTGCAGGCAGACGTTGTCGAACGCCCGGACCGATCCGTCCGACGCCCTGGTCAGCAGGACCGATCGCCCCATCACCGTCTTGGTGCAGTAGGTGCCGGGCCCGGGCAGCTCCGAGGCGTAGCCGACCAGCTGGGGGCTGGCCAGCACGAGGGCGCGGTCGCGTTGGTGACGCTCGAGGGAGGTGTACTCGCGCGCCTCGACCCGGTGCGTCGCGGGGGCGAGGTCGGTCGTGTTGTCCCGCGCCAACTTGCATGCGCGGCGGGTGAGGTCGACGAGCTGATCGCGTTCCATCCGAAGTCCCTGCGGTCGAATGTGTCCGAGGCCGTGCCCCGCCCCGGCGAGCTTACTTTGCTAACTTAGCATTGACAGCAATGATGGCGCCCCGGCGGACGCCGGCCGACGGGGGGCGGGTCCGAATCGGCTCGCGACGTACGGGCCTCCGGTCGCGCGGGGCCCATCCGCGACCGGCCTGAGCCGGGCTCAGTTGCTTATCCGGAGGCCGAGCGGGTAGTGGTACGTCATGCCCACAGACGCGTTGGATCCGGCAGCGATCGACGCCGCCGTGTCGCACGCCTACTCCCTGCATCGGCATAACTCCGAGGGGCACAACGCGGACTACATCCCCGCGCTGGCCGACGTGGACTCGGGCCTCTTCGCGTTGTGCGCGATGACGCCCGACGGCCACAGCTTTTCGATCGGAGACGTTGACCATGAGTTCCCGATCGAGTCGGTTTCGAAGGTGTTCACGCTGGCGTTGGTCATCGAACAACTGGGCCCCGAGGCGGTGCGCGCCAAGGTCGGTGCCAATGCGACCGGAGCCTCGTTCGACTCGGTGCTGGCCCTGGAACGGCATCACGACAAGCCCAGGTCTCCGCTGGTCAACGCGGGCGCGATGGCGACGACCGGCTTGGTGCGAGCAATCGACGCGTCCGACCGGTGGCGCAAGATCCTGGACATGCAATCGGCATTCGCCGGCCGGCCGCTTTCGCTGTGCGAGGAGATCAATGCCTCCGAGCAAGCCACCAACGCCCACAACAAGGCCATCGCCTGGCTGATGTACAGCGCGGGAACGCTTTCCATCGATCCGATGGAAGCCTGCGCGGTCTATACCCAGCAGTGTTCGACGACCGTGAACATTGCCGACCTGGCGACCATGGGCGCCACCCTGGCGTCCGGCGGGGTCAACCCCCGCACGGGCGCGCGGGTCGTCGCCGCCGCCCACGTCCCCTACCTGCTGGCCGAGATGGTGATGGAGGGGATGTACACGCAATCCGGCGACTGGGCCTATACGGCCGGCGTGCCCGCCAAGAGCGGTGTCGCGGGCGCCGTTTTGGCCGTGGTGCCGGGTCGCCTCGCCGTGGCCGGCTTCTCGCCGAGATTGAATGCGTCCGGCAACAGCGTGCGCGGGTGGCACGCCGTGTCCGACGTCGTCAACCAGCTCAACTTGGGCCTGTTCGGCAACCCCAACGGCCGCTAAACCCGCGTTGCGACAACGTGACACAGCTGTGACTGGTGTGTTCAGCGTGACCCTTGATGCAGTGCCTTACCCTGTCGCATGTGTCCGTGTCCCGGCGAGCCGTACTCAAATTCGCGGCCGCGACTCCCGCCTTGGTAGGCCTGGGTGCCGCGGGCGCGTCGCTGTACGCCGCGCCGGCATCGGCATCACTGGGCACCCTGCTCGACTACGCGGCCGGGGTGATCCCCGCCAGCCAGATCCGGGCCGCCGGTGCCGTCGGCTCGATCCGCTACGTTTCCGACCGGCGACCCGGCGGCAACTGGATGCTGGGCAAGCCGATTCAGGTCGCCGAGGCGCGTGACCTGAACGCCAACGGGCTGAAGATCGTGTCGTGCTATCAGTTCGGCAAGGGCAGCACCGCCGACTGGCTGGGCGGGGCCTCCGCGGGCATCCAGCACGCGCAGCGCGGCATGCAGCTGCACGCCGCCGCCGGCGGGCCCGCCAGCGCCCCCATCTACGCCTCGATCGACGACGACCCGTCCTACGACCAATACAAACAACTGATCGTCCCCTATCTGCGGTCCTGGGAGTCGGTCATCGGGCACCAGCGCACAGGTGTGTACGCGAATTCCAAGACGATCGACTGGGCGCTGCACGACGGCCTGGGCTCCTATTTCTGGCAGCACAACTGGGGCTCGCCCAAGGGGTTCACCCACCCCGCCGCGCACCTGCATCAGGTCGAGATCGACAAGCGCAGTGTCGGTGGCGTCGGGGTCGACGTCAACGAGATCCTGCAGCCCCAATTCGGTCAGTGGGTCTGAGGCCGCCGCAACCGCCGGTCCCGTCGGGCACGGCAGCGCGCCACCGGCGAGGCCGCCAGCAAACACTCGTTCGCTGACTCGCCGCCGTGGCGGCCGTCGCCGCCGGAGCCGCGGAGGGAACGAAGGCGCCGGGGCGATTCTCACGGCGCGAAAATTTTTACATAACGATTACATAACAATACGGCCTTGATCTGCGCAGTTATGGCTACTCAGGCGTAACCACCCGCATGCAGCGCGTTTGTTTCCGGGGCCTGCGCCCCCGATTGAACGCGGTGTTACCCACGACACGGTTACCCATGCGTAGAACTCGCCAGTAACCGTTCGACGTCGAAAAACTCGACGAATCCTTATGACACTCTTAGTGCAGCCGATGCAGTTCGCGGGCGATGCCACGGACGCCGGGAAAGTTCCCCGATAACGCAGCGGTCAGCCGTAACCGACGGAGATTCGACGCTGAATCCGGAAGGGAACGTCCAGACGAATTCCTGGACCGGGTAGCACGGGGCGAGACGCAAAAAGACGCATACAGGGAGATCGACAACGTGACCATCCACGAGCACGACCGTGTGTCCGCCGACCGCGACGGGAAGGGCCCGCACAGCGCCCATGCTCTGGTGGACCGCCTCTCGGCGGGCGAGCCGTACGCGGTGGCCTTCGGCGGCCAGGGCAGCGCCTGGCTGGAGACCCTCGAAGAGCTGGTGTCCTCGGCCGGGATCGAATCCGACCTGGCGACCCTGGTCGGTGAGGCCCAACTGCTGCTCGAACCCGTGGCGCGCGAGCTGGTCGTCGTGCGTCCGATCGGTTTCGAGCCGCTGACCTGGGTGCGCGCGCTGGCCGCCGAGGATGCCATCCCCTCGGACAAGCACCTGACGTCCGCCGCCGTGTCCATCCCCGGCGTGCTGCTGACGCAGATCGCGGCCGTGCGCGCCCTCGGGCGCCAGGGCATGGACTGGGCGGCGACGCCGCCGGTGGCCGTCGCCGGACACTCGCAGGGGGTTCTCGCGGTCGAGGCGCTGAAGGCGGCCGGCGCTCGCGATGTCGAGCTGCTGGCGTTGGCCCAGCTCATCGGTGCGGCCGGCACGCTGGTGGCCCGCCGGCGCGGCATCTGCGTCCTCGGCGACAAGTCGCCCATGGTGTCGGTCACCAACGCCGATCCCGAGCGCATCGGCCGGCTGCTCGACGAGTTCGCGCAGGATGTGCGCACCGTGCTGCCCCCGGTGCTGTCCATCCGCAACGGGCGGCGTTCGGTCGTCATCACCGGCACCCCCGAGCAACTGTCCCGGTTCGAGCTGTACTGCCGGCAGATCTCCGCAAAGGAGGAGGCCGACCGCAAGAACAAGCTGCGCGGCGGCGACGTCTTCGCGCCGGTCTTCGATCCGGTACAGGTCGAGGTGGGCTTCCACACGCCGCGGCTGGCCGACGGCATCGACATCGTCGGCGGGTGGGCCGAGAAGGTCGGCCTGGACGCCGCGCTGGCCCGGCAGCTGACCGAAGCCATCCTGGTGAGCCGCGTCGACTGGGTGGAGGAGATCACCCGCGTTCACGAGTCCGGAGCCCGCTGGATCCTCGACCTGGGTCCCGGCGACATCCTGACCCGGTTGACCGCACCCGTGATCCGCGGCCTCGGTGTCGGCATCGTCCCGGCCGCGACCCGCGGCGGCCAGCGCAACCTCTTCACCGTCGGCGCCGTCCCCGAGGTGGCCCGGGCGTGGTCGAGCTACGCCCCGACCGTCGTCCGCCTCCCGGACGGCCGGGTCAAGCTGTCGACGAAGTTCACCCGGCTGACCGGACGCTCACCGATCCTGCTCGCGGGCATGACCCCCACCACCGTGGACGCCAAGATCGTCGCGGCGGCTGCCAACGCCGGGCACTGGGCCGAGCTGGCCGGTGGCGGGCAGGTCACCGAGGAGGTCTTCGCCAACCGCATCGAGGAACTGTCGGGCCTGCTCGAGCGCGGACGCACCTATCAGTTCAACGCGTTGTTCCTCGACCCCTACCTGTGGAAGCTTCAGGTCGGCGGCAAGCGGCTCGTGCAGAAGGCCCGTCAGTCCGGCGCCGCCATCGACGGGCTGGTCATCAGCGCCGGCATCCCCGACCTCGAGGAAGCCGTCGAGCTGATCCATGAGCTCAACGACGTCGGCATCACCCACGTGGTGTTCAAGCCCGGCACCGTCGAGCAGATCCGCTCGGTCATCCGCATCGCGACCGAGGTCCCCACCAAGCCGGTGATCATGCACGTCGAGGGCGGCCGCGCCGGCGGCCACCACTCGTGGGAAGACCTCGACGACCTCCTGCTGGCGACGTACTCCGAACTGCGCTCCCGTGCCAACATCACCGTCTGCGTGGGCGGTGGCATCGGCACCCCGGAGCGCGCGGCCGACTACCTGTCCGGCCGGTGGGCGCAGGCGTACGGCTTCCCGCTCATGCCGATCGACGGCATTTTGGTCGGCACCGCGGCGATGGCCACCAAGGAGGCCACTACCTCGCCGTCGGTCAAGCGGATGCTGGTCGAGACCCAGGGCACCGACCAGTGGATCGGCGCCGGAAAAGCCCAGGGCGGCATGGCTTCCAGCCGAAGCCAGCTGGGCGCGGACATCCACGAGATCGACAACAGCGCCTCGCGGTGCGGCCGGCTGCTCGACGAGGTCGCCGGCGACGCGGAGGCGGTGGCCGAGCGCCGCGAGGAGATCATCGCGGCGATGGCCAACACCGCCAAGCCGTATTTCGGCGACGTCGGGGAGATGACCTACCTGCAGTGGTTGCGGCGCTACGTCGAGCTGGCCATCGGCGACGGCGACTCCACCGCCGACACCGCGTCACCGGGCAGCCCGTGGCTGGCCGACACCTGGCGCGAGCGCTTCCAGCAGATGTTGCAGCGCGCCGAAGCGCGTTTGCACACACAGGATTTCGGCCCCATCGACTCCCTGTTCGCCGACGCCGCGCTGCTGGAGAACCCCGACGAAGCCATCGCCGGCCTGCTGGCGCACTACCCCGACGCCGAGTCCGTGCTCCTGCATCCGGCCGACGTCCCGTTCTTCGTCACGCTGTGCAAGACGCCGGGCAAGCCGGTCAACTTCGTACCGGTGATCGACAAAGACGTGCGGCGCTGGTGGCGCAGCGACTCGCTCTGGCAGGCGCACGACGCCCGCTACGACGCCGACCAGGTGTGCATCATCCCCGGCACCGCCGCGGTCGCCGGCATCACCGTGCTGGACGAGCCCGTCGGCGAATTGCTGGACCGTTTCGAGCAGGCCGCCATCGAGGATGTGCTGGCTTCCGGCGTCGCGCCCAAGGACGTCACGTCGCGCCGGTTGGGCCGCGCCGACGTGAGCGGACCGCTGGCCGTCGTCCTCGACGCCCCCGACGTCGAGTGGGCCGGGCGCACCGCGATCAACCCCGTCCACCGGATCGCCGACCCCGCCGACTGGCTGGTGCACGACGGACCCGAAAGCCGCCGGGCAACCCACTCGTCCACCGGCGCGCGGCTGCACGTCGACGGCGAGCGGGTCATCCTGAGCGTGCCGGTGTCGGGAACCTGGATCGACATCCCATTCACCTTGCCGCCCAACACCGTCGACGGCGGCGCCCCGGTGGTTTCCACCGAGGACGCCGCCACCGCCATGCGCGCGGTCCTGGCGATCGCCGCGGGCGTCGACGGACCGGAGTTCCTGCCGCCGGTCACCGACGGGAGCGCCACCGTGACCGTGGACTGGGACCCCGAGCGGGTGGCCGACCACACCGGCGTGACGGCCGTCTTCTCCGAGGCGCTGGCCCCCAGCCTCAGCACCGTGCCCGACGCGCTGGTCGGCCCGTGCTGGCCCGCCGTTTTCGCCGCCATCGGCTCGGCGCTCACCGACACCGGCGTCCCGGTGGTGGAGGGCCTGCTCAGCCTGGTCCACCTGGACCACGCCGCCCATGTGGTCGGTAAGCTGCCCGCGCAGCCTGCCGAATTGACCATCAGCGCAACCGCTTCGGCCGCGGTCGACACCGACATGGGCCGCGTCGTGCCGGTCTCGGTGACCATCGCCGACGCCGACGGCGCGGTGATCGCCTCGCTCAGTGAGCGTTTCGCGATCCTGGGACGCACCGGCGGCGCCGAGCTCACCGACCCGGCGCGCGCCGGCGGTGCGGTGTCGGAGAACGCGACGGACACCCCGCGCCGCCGCCGGCGCGACGTCACGATCACCGCGCCGGTGGACATGCGCCCGTTCGCGGTCGTGTCCGGCGACCACAACCCGATCCACACCGACCGCGCGGCCGCGCTGCTGGCCGGCCTGGAATCGCCGATCGTGCACGGCATGTGGCTGTCGGCCGCCGCTCAGCACGCGGCGACCGCCACCGACGGCCGGGCGCGCCCGCCGGCCCGGCTCATCGGCTGGACCGCGCGCTTCCTGGGCATGGTGCGACCCGGCGACGAGGTGGCCTTCCGCGTCGACCGCGTCGGAATCGACCGGGGCGCCGAGGTTTTGGAGGTTGCCGCCCGAGTCGGGACGGACCTGGTGATGGCGGCGACCGCGCGGCTGGACTCCCCGAAGACGGTGTATGCGTTCCCGGGCCAGGGCATCCAGCACAAGGGCATGGGCATGGAGGTCCGGGCCCGGTCCAAGGCCGCCCGCAAGGTGTGGGACACCGCCGACAAGTTCACCCGCGAGACGCTGGGCTTCTCGGTGCTGCACGTCGTGCGGGACAACCCGACCAGCATCATCGCCAGCGGCGTGCACTACAACCACCCCGAGGGCGTGCTGTACCTGACCCAGTTCACCCAGGTCGCGATGGCGACGGTGGCCGCCGCGCAGGTCGCCGAGATGCGCGAGCAGGGCGCCTTCGTCGAAGGCGCCATCGCCTGCGGCCACTCGGTCGGCGAGTACACCGCGCTGGCCTGCGTGAGCGGCATCTTCGAGCTGGATGCCTTGCTGGAGGCCGTGTTTCACCGCGGCTCCAAGATGCACGACATCGTGCCCCGCGACGACCTGGGCCGTTCCAACTACCGGTTGGCCGCCATCCGGCCCTCGCAGATCGACCTTCCCGACGAGGAGGTCCCCGGCTTCGTCGCCGGGATCGCCGAGAGCACCGGCGAATTTCTGGAGATCGTGAACTTCAACCTGCGCGGATCGCAGTACGCGATCGCCGGCACCGTGCGCGGGCTGGAGGCGCTCGAGGCCGAGGTGGAGCGTCGCCGCGAACTGAGCGGCGGGCGGCGGTCGTTCATCCTGGTGCCCGGCATCGACGTGCCGTTCCACTCGCGGGTGCTGCGGGTGGGGGTGGCCGAGTTCCGCCGCGCGCTGGAGCGCATAGTGCCGTTCGACAAGGATCCCGAGATCATCATCGGGCACTACATTCCGAACCTGGTGCCGCGCCCGTTCTCGCTGGATCGCGACTTCATCCAGGAGATCCGGGATCTGGTGCCCGCCGAGCCCCTCGACGAGATCCTCGCCGACTACGACACCTGGCTCAACGAGAAGCCGCGCGACCTGGCCCGCAAGGTGCTGATCGAGCTGCTGGCGTGGCAGTTCGCCAGCCCGGTGCGCTGGATCGAAACCCAGGACCTGTTGTTCACCGAGGAGGCCGCGGGCGGTCTTGGCGTCGAACGGTTCGTCGAGATCGGCGTGAAGTCGGCGCCGACGGTCGCCGGGCTGGCCACCAACACCCTCAAGTTGCCCGAATACGCGCACAGCACGGTCGAAGTGCTCAACGCCGAGCGCGACGCCGCGGTGCTGTTCGCCAACGACACCGACCCCGAGCCGGAGCCGGAGGAGTCCGCCGAGCCGGTCGCCGAGGCGGCCCCGGCCGACGGCGCGGTGCAGTCCGCACCCGCGCCGGTGCCGTCCGCCCCCAGTGGTGCCGCCAGGCCCGACGACATCCCATTCGACGCCGCCGACGCCACCCTGGCGCTGATCGCGCTGTCGGCCAAGATGCGCATCGACCAGATCGAGCAACTGGACTCCATCGAGTCGATCACCGACGGTGCGTCGTCGCGCCGCAACCAGCTGCTGGTCGACCTCGGCTCGGAGCTCAACCTGGGCGCCATCGACGGGGCGGCCGAGGCCGACCTGGCCGGCCTGCGGTCCCAGGTGACCAAGCTCGCCCGCACGTACAAGCCCTACGGGCCAGTGCTTTCCGACGCCATCAACGACCAGCTGCGCACCGTGCTGGGACCGTCGGGCAAGCGGCCCGGCGCCGTCGCCGAGCGGGTGCACAAGGTGTGGGAGCTCGGTGACGGCTGGGCCAAGCACGTCAGCGTCGAGGTGGCGCTGGGCACCCGCGAGGGCAGCAGCGTGCGGGGCGGCGCCATGGGCCACCTGCACGAGGGCGCGCTGGCCGATGCCGCGTCCGTCGACAAGGTCATCGACGCCGCGGTGCTGGCGGTCGCTGCGCGCCATGGCATTTCGGTGGCGTTGCCGTCGTCGGGCGGTGGCGGCGGTGCGACCATCGACGCGGCCGCGCTGAGCGAATTCACCGACCAGATCACCGGCCGCGACGGCGTGCTGGCGTCCGCGGCCCGCCTGGTGCTGAACCAACTGGGGCTGGACGACGCCGTCAGCGCCTCGCCGGCGGCAACCGACGCCGAGCTCATCGACCTGGTGACCGCCGAATTGGGCGCGGACTGGCCACGATTGGTGGCGCCGGTGTTCGACGCCAAAAAGGCCGTCGTCTTCGACGACCGGTGGGCCAGCGCCCGCGAGGACCTGGTGCGACTGTGGCTGGCCGACGAGGGCGACATCGACGCCGACTGGCCGGCGTTGTCCGAACGGTTCGAGGGCGCCGGCCACGTCGTCGCCACCCAGGCCACCTGGTGGCAGGGCAAGGCGCTGGCGTCCGGCCGGCAGATCCATGCGTCCCTGTACGGCCGCATCGCCGCGGGCGCGGAGAACCCCGAGCCCGGCCCCTACAGCGACGAAGTCGCGGTGGTGACGGGCGCTTCCAAGGGTTCGATCGCCGCCGCGGTCGTCGCGCGGCTGCTCGACGGAGGCGCGACCGTTGTCGCGACGACCTCGAAACTGGACGACGAAAGGCTGGCGTTCTACCGCGGGCTCTACCGCGACCACGCCCGCTACGGCGCCGCGCTGTGGGTGATCCCGGCCAACATGGCGTCCTACTCCGACATCGACGCGCTCGTCGACTGGGTCGGCAACGAGCAGACGGAAAGCCTTGGGCCGCAGTCCATCCACATCAAGGATGCCCAGACACCGACGCTGCTGTTCCCGTTCGCGGCCCCGCGGGTCGCCGGGGACCTGTCGGAGGTCGGGTCGCGTTCCGAGGTGGAGATGAAGGTCCTGCTGTGGGCGGTGCAGCGGTTGATCGGCGGGCTGTCGAAGATCGGCGCCGAGCGTGACATCGCCTCGCGGCTGCACGTCGTGCTGCCCGGCTCGCCCAACCGCGGAATGTTCGGCGGCGACGGCGCTTACGGCGAGGCCAAGTCCGCGCTGGACGCGCTGGTGAGCCGTTGGCGCGCCGAGTCGTCGTGGGCCTCGCGGGTCAGCCTGGCGCACGCGCTGATCGGCTGGACCCGGGGCACCGGGCTGATGGGCCACAACGACGCCATCGTCACCGCGGTCGAGGAGGCGGGGGTCACCACCTACTCGACCGACGACATGGCCGCCATGCTGCTGTCGCTGTGCGACCCCGAATCCAAGGTGGCCGCGGCCGGCGCGCCGATCACCGCGGACCTGACCGGCGGCCTCGGCGATGCCGACCTCGACATGGCCGAACTCGCCGCCAAGGCGCGCGAGCAGAAGACCACCGGTGCGGAGCCCGGGACGCCGGAGGCGCGCGGCACGATCGCGGCGCTGCCGTCGCCGCCGCGCGGGTTCACCCCGGCGCCACCCCCGGCCTTCGACGACCTCGACGTCGACCCGGCCGACTTGGTGGTCATCGTCGGCGGCGCCGAGATAGGCCCATACGGCTCGTCGCGCACCCGCTTCGAGATGGAAGTCGAGGGCGAGCTCTCGGCGGCCGGCGTCCTCGAGCTGGCCTGGACGACCGGGCTGATCCGCTGGGAGGACGACCCCCAACCCGGTTGGTACGACACCGAATCCGGCGACCTGGTCGACGAGTCCGAGCTGGTCGAGCGCTATCACGACGCGGTCGTCCAGCGCTGCGGCATCCGCGAATTCGTCGATGACGGGGCGATCGACCCCGATCACGCCTCCCCGCTGCTGGTTTCGGTGTTCCTGGACAAGGACTTCGCCTTCGTGGTGTCGTCGGAGGCCGACGCGCGCGCCTTCGTCGAATTCGACCCCGAGCACACGGTCATCCGGCCGATACCCGACTCGACCGACTGGCAGGTCATCCGCAAGGCGGGCACCGAGATCCGGGTGCCGCGCAAGACCAAGTTGACGCGCACCGTCGGCGCCCAGATCCCCACCGGGTTCGATCCCACGGTCTGGGGCATCAGCCAGGACATGGCCAGTTCGATCGACCGGGTGGCGCTGTGGAACATCGTCGCGACCGTCGACGCGTTCCTGAGCGCCGGGTTCAGCCCCGCCGAGGTCATGCGCTACGTGCACCCCAGCATGGTGGCCAGCACCCAGGGCACCGGGATGGGCGGCATGACCTCGATGCAGACCATGTACCACGGAAACCTGTTGGGCCGTAACAAGCCCAACGACATCCTGCAGGAAGTCCTGCCGAATGTCGTTGCCGCACACGTGGTTCAGTCCTACGTCGGAAGCTACGGCGCGATGATCCACCCGGTCGCCGCCTGCGCGACAGCGGCGGTGTCGGTGGAGGAGGGTCTCGACAAGATCCGCCTGGGCAAGGCCGAACTGGTGGTGGCCGGCGGCCTGGACGACCTGACGCTGGAGGCCATCATCGGCTTCGGCGACATGGCGGCCACCGCCGACACCTCGATGATGCGGGGCCGCGGCATTCACGACTCGAAGTTCTCCCGGCCCAACGACCGGCGCCGCCTGGGCTTCGTCGAAGCGCAGGGCGGGGGCACGATCCTGCTGGCGCGCGGCGACCTGGCCCTCAAGATGGGGCTGCCCGTGCTCGCGGTGGTGGCGTACGCGCAGTCGTTCGGCGACGGTGTGCACACCTCGATCCCGGCGCCCGGACTCGGCGCGCTGGCCGCCGGCCGCGGCGGCAAAGACTCGCCGCTGGCGCGGGCGCTGGCCAAGCTGGGCGTGACCGCCGACGACGTCGCGGTGGTGTCCAAGCACGACACCTCGACGCTGGCCAACGACCCCAACGAGACCGAGCTGCACGAGCGGCTGGCGGACTCGCTGGGCCGCTCGCCCGGCGCGCCGCTGTTCGTGGTCTCGCAGAAGAGCCTGACCGGCCACGCCAAGGGCGGCGCCGCGGTGTTCCAGACGATGGGCCTGTGCCAGATGCTGCGCGACGGCGTCATCCCGCCCAACCGCAGCCTGGACTGTGTGGACGACGAGCTGGCCGGCTCGGCCCACTTCGTCTGGGTGCGCGAGACGCTGCGGTTGGGCGACAGGTTCCCGCTCAAGGCCGGCCTGGTGACCAGCCTCGGGTTCGGGCACGTCTCCGGGCTGGTCGCGCTGGTGCACCCGCAGGCGTTCATCGCGGCGCTGGATGCCGATCAGCGCGAGGAGTACCGGCGGAAGGCGGATGCGCGGCTGCTCGCGGGCCAGCGCCGGCTGGTCTCGGCGATCGCCGGCGGTGCGCCGATGTACCAGCGGCCGCCGGACCGTCGCTTCGACCACGACGCGCCCGAGAAGCGTCAGGAGGCGGCGATGCTGCTGAATCCCGACGCCCGCCTGGGCGAGGACGGCGCCTACGAGGCCTACCCGGGATGACTCCGGTCCATCCGTTAGCCTGACCAGCCATGGGCATCGTCGGAGTCGGGATCGACCTGGTCTCGATCACGGAGTTCGCCGAGCAGGTCGACCAGCCCGGAACGCTGTTCTCCGAGACGTTCACACCGGGCGAGCGGCGCGACGCCTCGGACAAGAGTTCGTCGGCCGCGCGGCACCTGGCGGCGCGGTGGGCCGCCAAGGAGGCGGTGATCAAGGCCTGGTCGGGGTCGCGGTTCGCCCAGCGGCCGGTGCTGCCCGAGGCCATTCACCGGGACATCGAGGTGGTCACCGACATGTGGGGACGACCGCGGGTCCGGTTGACCGGCGACATCGCCAAGCATCTGGCCGACGTGACGATCCACGTGTCGCTGACCCACGAGGGGGACACGGCCGCCGCGGTCGCGATCCTGGAGACGCCATAACCGCGAGCAGACGCAGAATCGCATAGACAGGCCGGTTTCGGTGCGATTCTGCGTCTGCTCGCGCAGGGAAAGGGAGGCCATGAGCGATCTGGTGGAGCGGGTCCGCGAGGTGTTGCCGTCGGTGCGGCGCGACCTCGAGGACCTGGTGCGCATCGAATCGGTGTGGGCGGACCCCGCCCGGCGCCCGCAGGTACACCGCAGCGCGCAGGCGGTCGCGGAGTTGTTGTCGCAGGCCGGGTTTGGCGATGTTCGCATCGTCAGCGAGGGCGGTGCGCCGGCGGTGATCGCCCACCACCCCGCGCCGCCCGGCGCGCCGACGGTCCTGCTGTACGCCCATCACGACGTCCAGCCGGAAGGCGACCGCGGGCAGTGGCATTCGCCGCCGTTCGAGCCGACCGAACGCGACGGGCGGCTGTACGGTCGCGGGAGCGCCGACGACAAGGCCGGCATCGCAACGCATTTGGCGGCGTTCCGGGCGCACGGCGGCCGACCGCCGGTCGGCGTGACGGTGTTCGTCGAGGGGGAGGAGGAGTCCGGCTCGCCGTCGCTGGGCCGGTTGCTCGCCGCGCACCGCGACGCCCTGGCCGCCGACGTGATCGTGATCGCGGACTCCGACAACTGGAGCACCGACGTTCCGTCGCTGACGGTCTCGCTGCGCGGCCTGGTCGATTGCGTCGTCGAGGTCGCCACGCTGGATCACGGGCTGCACTCGGGTTTGTGGGGCGGCGTCGTTCCCGACGCGCTCACCGTCCTGGTGCGACTGCTGGCCAGCCTGCACGAGGACGACGGCAACGTAGCGGTGGCCGGCCTGTACGAAAGTACCGCGGCTGCAGTCGATTACCCGCCCGAGCGGGTGCGTGCCGACTCCGGTCTGCTCGACGGGGTGTCCGAGATCGGCACCGGCTCGGTGCCGCAGCGGCTGTGGGCCAAGCCGGCCATCACGGTGATCGGCATCGACACCACACCGGTCGCCGCCGCGTCGAACACGCTGATCCCGCGGGCCCGGGCCAAGGTCAGCATGCGGGTGGCGCCCGGGGGCGATGCCGCGGCGCACCTGGACGCGCTGACCGAGCACCTGCGCAGCCACGCGCCGTGGGGCGCGCACGTCGTCGTCACGCCCGGCGACAAGGGTGAGCCCTACGCCATCGACGCCAGCGGCCCGGTGTACGACGCGGCGCGGGCGGCGTTCCGGCAGGGGTGGGGCGTGGAGCCGATCGACATGGGTATGGGCGGCTCGATCCCGTTCATCGCCGAGTTCGCGACCGCCTTCCCGCAGGCGAAGATCCTCGTCACCGGCGTGGAGGACCCCGGCACCCAGGCGCACAGCATCAACGAGAGCCTGCACCTCGGCGTGCTCGAGCGCGCGGCGATCACCGAGGCGCTGCTGCTGGCCAACCTGGCCTGACTCTGCGCTAACGCCTGGGCGTCAGCACCACGACGGGTATGGGCCGTGACGTGCGCTTCTGGTACTCGGCGTAGGTGCCCCTGTTGACCTTGTTGACGATTTTCCAGAGTCGGTCGTACGCGGGATCGCCCGGCAGGACGGGCCGCGCGGTGGCCTTGAATCGTCTTGGGCCGACGTTGATCTCGACGTCAGGGTGAGCGATCAAGTTGTGGTACCAGCCGGGCGAGCGGGGAGCGCCGCCATTGGACGCCGTCACCAGGTAGTTCTCACCGTCGCGGCCGTAGGCCAGCGATGCCGTGCGGGGCCGGCCGGTCTTGGCGCCGACCGTGTGCAGTAGCAGGCTGGGAATCCAGATCATCCGGTGCCCGATCCAACCGTGGGTTCCCTGGTACACCTTGTCGTGCAACCGCATGTATCCGTAGAGCGCTTTCTCGAACACAGGATTCATGGCACTGAGTATCACCGTTCACATGGCCGATCGGGCCGACGCGGTGATGTTGTGGTTTGCCGTCTGGGTGATCGTCGGCGATCCGGCGTGGTGGGCCACCGAGTTGCCATCGCCGAGAACGAAGAAGGTGTCGGCGCCGTCGACGAAGAGCCCGATCGGCGCCGCGCCTCCCGCTAAGAACCCGCGATGATCTTCTGGATGCTCGATGCGGTGTTTGCCGCCTTGACGTTGTACTGCGCGACGGCGATCTTGCCCTTTTCGTCGACCACGAAGGTGGATCGAATGACGCCCCGGACCGTCTTGCCGTACATCTGCTTTTCGCCGTAGGTGCCCCAGGCCGTCAAAACCTTGCGGTCGGGGTCGGACAGCAGCGGGAACGTCAGCTTCTCGGCGTCGCGGAATTTGGCGAGCTTCTCCGGCTTGTCGGGGGAGATGCCGACGACGTCGATGCCGGCGTCGTTGAGGTCGCGCAGGTTGTCGCGGAAGGCGCAGGCCTGCTTGGTGCAGCCCGGCGTCGAGGCCGCCGGGTAGAAGTAGACGACCAGGCGCCGGCCCTTGTAGTCGGCCAGAGAGACCTTGTTGCCGTCGGCGTCGGGCAGGCTGAAGGCGGGCGCTTTGTCGCCCGGGGCCAAACGGGGGGTTTCGGTCAACGTGTTTTCCCTTCTCTCGACCGGAGCGCGGGGTGCGACGCTAGCTGATCTAGGGTAGTGCGAGCAGGTGCATCAGGTGGAGTTGGAGGACAGAGGCGTGGCGGATCGCGATCCCGAGGCCATCAAGCAGGACATCGACCAAGCCCGCGACCAACTGGCGGCCACGGTCGATTCGCTTGCTGAGCGGGCGAACCCCCGCCGCCTCGCCGACGACCTGAAAGCCCGCGCCGTCGAGTTCGTGAAGAAGCCGGTGGTGATCGCCTCGCTGGTGGGGATCTCCTCGATCGTCGTGGTCGTGGTGGTGCGCAGGGTCAGGAACCGCTGACGCGATCACTCTGGGCGTAGACCGGAATGTCATCGGCCCAGGGCTGGGTGGTGGCCATGTCCACGACGTTGCAATAGCCGCGCTCGAACTCGCCCGTCGCCGCGTCGACCAGCCGGTACTCCTGCGTCGGTTTGTGGATGGGCTGGGCGTCGAGGATCACGACGCGGACCTCGCCCGGCTCGAACCCGCACCGCCGCCGTAGCGCCTCGACCAGGCACTCGTTGTGCATGTGCCCGTCACCGAAGTTCCAGCCCAGCACCATGGAGCACAGGACCTCGCCCTCGCACAGGTTGAACTCGTCCTCGTCGTAGCCCGCCATCGCGCGGTGCGCCAGCGTGAGCAGCGCGCGCCCGTGGGTGTTCATCCCGCGGAACGCGAGGGCGAGGTGCAGCGGGATCAGCGCCTCGTCCTTGCTGCCGTACAACCGCTCGAGCTGCAGATGTTGCATCGGGCCGAGCGCGCGCGAACCGACGCGGATCTTCTCGTCGGCCGACGGCTTGACGCACCACAGGGTGGTGTCCCAGTTGCCGGCGTAGTACCGCATGCCGGGCAGGAAGGAGATCTTGCGCGGGTACAGGTTTCCGGCCACGACGACTCCGGCGAGGACCGCGAACAAGATGGCGATCGGGGTTGGGTGGGTGACGCTGGACAGACCCAGGTGCGCATGGGCGACGAACAGCGACAGCACCCCGAAGATCATGAACACGTTCCACTCCAGCGGCACGCCCATCGGGAAGGCGAGCAGGATGTTCAGGTGGAACACGATCATGACGAACGCGGCGACCGCCGTCGGCCAGCCGCCGTGGGAGAAGAACAGCACCAGTGGCACCAAGCCTTCGACCGCGGTCGAAAAGTGGGCGATAAAGCCCGCTAATGCGCTGGGCCGCAAGTCATCCGGATGGTGCTTGAACAACGATCGCTTGAGAACCCCGCTGGGGATGAACGGGTTGTTCGCCAGCATCGTCGAGATCACGAATGGGAAGTGCCGGGTCAGCTTCGAGGCCGCCGCGCCCAGCCAGATCACCATGAAGACCACCTTGGCCCCGACGATGATGTCGGGGCCCGAGAACAGGAACACCAGGGCCAGCGGGCCGTACACCTCGCCGCGAGCGGCGAGGAAGATTACCTTGTCGCGCAGGCTGATTGCGGCCAGCACCACCAGGATGGCGACGGTCTGCCACCGCGGCAGCACGCCAATTGTCGTATCCAGCGCCGGAATTGGGCCCGTGCCGTCGGACAGCAGCGCGGTCATGAGCAATGCCAGCAGGGCGCCGTAGAGCACGACGTCGAGCGGAGTCCGGTCGTTCCCCTTGGTCAGCGGCACCCGATCGGGCCAGGGGGGCAGCCGGATGGTCCCGGGGCGCAGCCAATACAGAATCGAGCCCATCGGCGGGAAGTAACGGCCGGCCAGCGGGCCGAAGCAACAACCCAGGCCGACGACTTCGAACAGCATCGTGTACAGGGCGGCCTTCTGGAACACGATCGGCTCGGACCACCACGAGGTCACCGCCCCGAAATCGCCGATGCCCTTCGTCGACCAGGCGAACAGCCAGGCGCCCAGGATGTACAGCGCGATCTTGACGCCGTACATCAAATGCATCACCAGCGGAGTGCCGAACCCGTTTTGCGCGATGTGCCGCGCCATGGGCACGATCCGTTCGGCGCGTGGCCGTTTGCTCCACTCGGCCATGTCGACGACGGGCAGGTTGGGCTGGATGAATCCCATTGCAGCTCCTTCGACGCGGCTCGGCCACATGGGGCGCCGATCGGTGACAGGGAGAAACTACCGGTCCACGGCGTATCTGCATACCACCGGGCCGGACGGTGCGCGATGAGCTAGCCGACGGGCGGCCTGCCGCCGCCAATTGCGTTGATTACTAAGGGTTTTGGCGTCCGCTCCACGATTGGAGACTAATTCGCGCCCGCCGCGATCACCTGGTCCACCTCGAGGGCCCGGCCGGCCATCTCGGCGTGTGCCTTGTCCAGCGCGTCGGCCTGATCTTCGTCGGCCTTCATCAGCGTCTCGATGTCGAAGCCGGCCATCTCGAGGACACCCATGTCCGCGAAGGCCTTCTGCACTTTGTCGCCCCACAGCCCGATGTCCTTGACGATGGGCACGATCCGGCTGAACAGGTGCGAGCGGAACTGGATCATCAGCGGCGAGTGGTCAACCCACGCGGCGCACTCCTGGACGTCCATGCCAAGAGTCTCGAACACCTCCTCGCCGCGGAACCGGTCGCGCATCAGGTAGCAGGCGTCCACGACGAACTCTTCACGCTCGTCGCGCTCGGCCGTCGTGAGCGCGGAGTAGTAGTCCTTCAGCGAGATTCGACCGAAGGCGACGTGCCGGGCCTCGTCCTGCATGACGTAGGCCAGCAATTGCTTGGACAGCGAGTCCTGCGGCGTGATGTCCCGCAGCACCCCGAAGGCGGCGAGCGCGAGCCCCTCGATGAGTACCTGCATGCCGAGGTAGGGCATGTCCCAGCGCGAGTCGCGCAGGGTGTCCTCGAGCAGCGCCGTCAGATTCTTGTTGATCGGGTAGACGAGGCCGATTTTCTCCTGCAGGAACCGCGAGAACGCCTCCACATGCCGGGCTTCGTCCATGGTCTGGGTGGCCGCGTAGAACTTCGCGTCCAGGTCCGGAACGACCTCGACGATCTTCGCCGAACACACCATCGCGCCCTGCTCTCCGTGCAGGAACTGAGAGAACTGCCAGGCCTGGGAGTGCAGGCGCATCTCGGCGCGGCGCGCTTCGTCCGCGGCGTCCCACATCGGGCTGCCGAACAGGGGATGGAACTCATCGGGCAGCCCGACCGGGTTCGTCGGGTCGACGTCTTGGCCCCAGTCGATGCGCGTTTGGGCGTCCCACTGCTTGTCCTTGCCCTTCTGGTACAGGGACAGAAGGCGGGCGCGCCCCTCGTCGTACTCCCACGTGAAGCGGGCGTCGCCGTTGCTGGGGACCTCCCACGAGTACGGCTCGGGCACGTCCGTGTACTTGTCCCTGGTTGTCATGGCCGCCGCCTCTCGTTACCGATATGACCACTGGTCATATGACGCATATCACAATGGTTGCAATATTCGGCGGTGCGGTCAAGCCTGGCGGGCGGCGCTCATTCCGGCTGATTCCCGACAATTTCCGGCGCCTCCGCGGAGCGCGGGCGGACGTCACGTCGACGTCGCAGATCGCACGTATGTGGGCCCCACCGCCGGAGCACTCGCGCTCATGGCGCGGCGTGCGAGGGAATCCAACGTGGTGCGCCGTCAGGGTTTCGAACCCCGGACCCGCTGATTAAGAGTCAGCTGCTCTACCAACTGAGCTAACGGCGCTTGGGTCGGCCGAGACCGCGGTAGCGACAATAACAGGCGTTGCGTCGCCGAGTGAAATCCCGGATTCGTTTCAGGATAGCTGCTCAGCCAATCGGACCGGTGGCCGGTGGCGGTCGTCATAAGTGTGCGCGAGGAACCGCAGCCACCCGAAGAGTTTCGGGAAAAGTCCAGGAAGAGGCGGGCAACCTGCGTGGGGCGGCACGCGTCCGGCTTACCGCGGTTGCGGAGGGAAGCCGCCCGAAAGCCTTTAGAATGCTTCCACCGTTCTCGGTCAGCGGTGACCGTAGTCAAGCCAAATACATGAAAGGTCTAGTGGATGACGCCGTGGCGCAGACGCCGATCGGGGCTGGCCGTCGTGCTGGCCACGGTCGCGCTGTTCGGCGTTTCCTGCGGCGGGCACCCGAGTGCCGCGCCGCCGAAGGTGATCTTCGACAAGGGCACACCGTTTGCCGACCTGTTGGTTCCCAAGCTCACCGCGTCGGTGACCGACGGCGCCGTTGGCGTCACCGTGGACTCACCGGTGACGGTGAACGTCGCGTACGGCGTACTCGCGTCGGTCACCCTGGTCAACGAAAACGGCAGGTCGATCGCGGGGCAGCTCAGCCCCGACGGGCTGCGGTGGTCGACCACCGAGCAACTCGGCTACAACAGGCGTTACACGCTGAACGCGAAGGCGCTCGGCCTGGGCGGGGCGGCCAGCCGGCAGATGACCTTCAAGACCAGCTCGCCCGCGCACCTGACGATGCCGTACGTCGCGCCCGCCGGCGGCGAGGTGGTGGGCGTCGGCGAGCCGGTGGCCATCCGCTTCGACGAGAACATCGCCAACCGCGCGGCCGCCCAGAACGCGATCGTGATCACCACGACCCCGCCGGTCGAGGGCGCGTTCTATTGGCTCAACAACCGGGAAGTCCGTTGGCGCCCAGAGCAATTCTGGAAGCCCGGAACCGCTGTCGACGTGTCGGTCAACACCTACGGCGTCGACCTGGGCAACGGGATGTTCGGTGAGGACAACGTCAAGACGCACTTCACCATCGGCGACGAGGTCATCTCGACGGCCGACGACACCACCAAGATGGTGACCGTGCGCGTCAACGGCGAAGTGGTCAAGACGATGCCGACCTCGATGGGCAAGGACAGCACGCCGACGGCCAACGGTTTCTACATCGTCGGCGGGCGGTTCAAGCACATCATCATGGACTCCTCCACGTACGGCGTACCGGTCAACTCTCCCAACGGATATCGCACCGATGTCGAGTGGGCCACCCAGCTGTCCTACAGCGGCGTCTTCGTGCATTCCGCTCCGTGGTCGGTCGGCGCGCAGGGCCACACCAACACCAGCCACGGGTGCCTGAACGTGAGCCCGAGCAACGCCGAGTGGTTCTACGACCACAGCAAGAGCGGTGACATCGTCGAGGTGATCCACACCGTCGGCCCGACGCTGCCGGGCACCGAGGGCCTCGGTGACTGGAACGTGCCCTGGCCGGTCTGGAAGGCCGGCAACGCCGATACCTGATCGGCGCCTCGTCCCCGATCGCGCGGCCAACCGGGCGCGAAACGGCCGGCGCTATGTTGGGGTGGCTGACGGGGCTCGAACCCGCGACATCCAGGATCACAACCTGGTGCTCTACCAGCTGAACTACAGCCACCATGGCCGCCGGCCGGCCTCGGAGTGAGCCGACGAGCAGCGACGTCGATACTAGCCGGTCGGTGGCTCGGCAGCCGAATCGATTGATTCCGGTGGGTCGTCGCCGGCCTGCAGGTCGGCGACCACAGCCTCTATTTCGCTGGTAGAAGGCCCGGGCGGCGGCACGAACGCCGTCCGCCGGTAGTACTTCAGCTCCTGAATGGACTCATGGATGTCGGCCAGGGCCCGGTGGGACAGTCCCTTCACCGGCTGGCCGAAATAGATCCGCGGGTACCAGCGCCGGCACAGTTCCTTGATGGAGCTGACGTCGATCATGCGGTAATGCAGAAAGGCGTCGAGGACCGGCATGTCGCGGGCGATGAACGAACGATCGGTGGCGATCGAGTTGCCCGCCAGCGGCGCCGTCTTGGGCTGCTTGACGTGCTTGTGGATGTAGTCCATCACCATCGCCTCGGCCGTCGCCAGGTCGACCGTCGACGCCCTCACCTCGTCGGTCAGGCCCGATCGCGAGTGCATTTCGGTGACCACTTCGACCATCGACGACAGCGCCGCCTCGTCGGCGTGAATCACGACGTCGACTCCGTCGCCCAGGATGTTCAAATCGGCGTCGGTGACGAGCGCGGCGATCTCGATCAGCTTGTCCGATGCGAGGTTCAGCCCCGTCATCTCGCAGTCGATCCACACCAATTGGTCAGCCACACGGCCAGACTAAGCCCCCGCGCGGGTGCCGCCGGCGCTCACCCTGGCAAGTAGTGTGAGCGGTGCCGAACCGCGGGGGAACCGACCCGGGAAGAGGAGCGCGCAACGATGACCACCGAATCAGCGGCCGGCGGGACCGGCGATGCCGCACAGCGGATCGCGAGCGGCTACGCCGTCGGCGGCCAAGCCTTGGAGCTTGGCACCGTCGTGGTCGACGGCGTCGCCGATCCCACCGCGCGGGTGCGCATCCCACTGGCCACCGTCAACAGGCACGGGCTGGTAGCAGGAGCGACCGGAACCGGCAAGACGAAGACCCTGCAGCTGATCGCCGAGCAACTCAGCGCGGCCGGGGTGGCGGTCCTGATGGCCGACATGAAGGGCGACTTGTCCGGACTGGCGCGGGCCGGGGAGAGCAACGACAAGACCGCCGCGCGCGCAACGGATACGGGCGACGACTGGACGGCGACGGCCTTCCCGGTCGAGTTCTTCTCGCTGGGAACCGGGGGAATCGGCGTGCCGGTGCGGGCGACCGTCGACAGTTTCGGCCCGGTTCTGTTGTCAAAAGTGCTGGGGCTGAACGCAACTCAGGAGTCGACCCTGGGCCTGATCTTTCACTGGGCCAAGCAGAACGGCCGATCGCTGGTAACCCTGGACGATCTGCGCGGCGTGATCACCCACCTCGCCGGCGACGAGGGCAAGGCCGACCTGAAAGACCTGGGCGGGGTGTCGCCGACGACGGCGGGCGTCATCCTGCGTGCGCTGGTGAACCTCGCCGGCGAAGGTGGTGACACGTTCTTCGGAGAGCCGAAGCTCGACCCCCAGGACCTGCAGCGCGTCGACGACGGCGGCCACGGCATCATCTCGCTGCTCGAGTTCAGCGGCCAGTCGCTGCGTCCGGTCATCTTCTCCACGTTCCTCATGTGGCTGCTGGCCGAACTGTTCAAGGCGCTGCCCGAGGTCGGTGACCTGGACAAGCCAAAGATGGTGTTCTTCTTCGACGAAGCGCATCTGCTTTTCACCGACGCCTCCAAGGCGTTCCTCGAGCAGGTCGAGCAGACCGTCAAGCTGATCCGCTCCAAGGGCGTGGGCGTGTTCTTCTGCACCCAATTGCCCACCGACGTGCCCAATGACGTGCTGTCCCAGTTGGGTGCCCGCATCCAGCACGCGCTGCGGGCCTTCACCCCCGACGACCAGAAGGCGCTGAGTAAGACGGTTCGCACCTACCCGAAAACCGATGTCTACGACCTGGAGTCGGCGCTGACGTCGCTCGGAATCGGTGAGGCCGTCGTCACCGTGTTGTCCGAGAAGGGCGCGCCGACGCCGGTCGCGTGGACCCGGATGCGCGTGCCGCGGTCGTTGATGGCCTCGATCGGCGACGATGCGATCAAGGCTGCGGTGAAAGACAGCCCGCTGCAGGCCAGGTACGGGCAGACGGTCGAGCGGCAGCCGCAGGCCGGCCCGCAGGCTCCGCCGTCCCAGCCCGCACCGCAGCCGCCGCAAACGCGTTCCGACTACCCCCCGGTCCCGCCGAATGAGCCGATTCCGCCGATGCCGCAGCCGGTGGAGCCGAAGGGCCCGGCCGTGTGGGAGGAAGTGCTGAACAATCCGACGGTGAAAAGCGGCATCAATACCGTGATCCGCGAAGCGGTGCGCAACCTCTTGGGCAGCGGCCGTCGCCGCAAGTAGCCGTCGGGTGTGCAGCCTGGGCGGCGACACGCCGAAAAGTCCCGCCCCCGCTTCACTTTCGTTCGCCCTCTGATCACACTCGCTAGCCGCCGCCGAGCTTCCTGTAGAAGGCGCCCACGATCGGCGCGACGATGGCGCGCGGAGCATACCCGCTCGCCACCGACATCGCCTTGGACGTCAGCCCCGGGACCACGCGCATCTTGTTGCGCTCCAACGCATCCAGCGAGACCTTGGCGGTGTGCTCGGTGGAGATCCACAAGAAGTCGGGGACCAGTCTTTCGACCAGTGAGGCCTCGCTCTCATCGGGGAGGTCGGTGCGCACCGGCCCGGGCGCCAGCAGCGTCACGTGCACGCCGGAGGCACGCACCTCGCCGCGCAGCGATTCGCTGAAGGTGTTCGCGAAAGCCTTGGTGGCCGCGTAGGTGGCGTTGTAGGGGATCGGCGAATTGCCCGCCGCCGAACCGGAAATCAGGATCCCGCCCGCCCTGCGCTCGACCATCCCGGGCAGCACCGCCAGCGCAAGGTCATGCACCCCAAGCACATTGAGCTGCACCTGCGCCTTCTCGCCCGCCGGGTCGAGACCCGAGACCGGACCGAACGTCGCGGTGCCCGCGTTCGCGCACAGGATGGAGATCGGACGGGCGGCCAGCTCGTCGCACAGTTTCGCCCGTTCGCCCGGGTCGGCCAGATCGGCCGGCCTGACCTCGACGGCGACCCGATACGTGTCGGACAGCCGGGAGGCCAGGTCGTTGAGCAGGTCTTCGCGTCGGGCGGTGATGATCAGGCCGTGGCCGCGGGCGGCGAGTTCGGTCGCCAGCGCTTCGCCGATGTTCTGCGAAGCTCCGGTGACAACGGCGCGCGCGTCGGGGCTGGGAGCGGGTACCGGCATGCGGCCAATCGTAGACAGCCGCGCGAACCAATCGCAGGCGATCGCGAGCGCGGCGTGGCCGGGCGCGGCGGGTCGCCTGCCGAACCAATAAAGTTCCCCGCATGAGTCAGCCGAGGCCGGATGTCGCCACGCCCGCAGTGTCGCGGGTGCTGGCCTGGGCGCTGTGGGACTGCGGCTCGCTCGGCATGAGCGCCATCGTCGCGACGTTCGTGTTCTCGGTTTATCTGACCGGCAGCGTGGGAGCGGGCCTGCCGGGCGGCACGTCCCCGGCGAGTTGGCTGGGCCGCGCGCTCGCCGCCTCGGGGTTGACCATCGCGGTGCTGGCGCCGCTCGTCGGGGTGTGGGTGGAAGCCCCGCACCGTCGGCGGGTGACGCTGACGGTGTTGAGCGGTGTTGCGGTCGCGACGACCAGCGCGATGTTTTTCATCCGCGACGATCCCAGCTATCTCTGGGCCGGCTTGGTGCTGCTGTGCGCCACCGCCGCATGCGGCGACCTGGCCGGCGTGCCGTACAACGCCATGCTGCGTCAGGTCTCGACGCCGCAGACGGTGGGGCGCATCTCCGGCTTGGGCGCGGCTGCCGGATTTACCGGCAGCGTGGTCCTGCTGCTCCTGGTCTATGTGGGTTTCATCTCCGGCACGGGCCCGGTGCGCGGGCTGCTGCGCGTGCCCGTCGATGACGGGCTGAACGTCCGGTCGGCGATGCTGCTCACCGCGGCGTGGTTTGCGGTGCTGGCGCTACCGCTGCTGTTTGTTTCCCACCGGCTGCCCGACTCCGGGGAACCGTCGCATCCGACCAGCATGCTGGGCGGTTATCGCAAGCTGTGGTCCGAGGTGCGTGCGGAATGGCGCCACAACCGCAACCTGGTCTATTTCCTCGGGGCCAGTGCGCTGTTCCGGGACGGGCTGGCGGCCAT
This sequence comes from Mycobacterium bohemicum DSM 44277, assembly GCF_001053185.1. Classification (GTDB taxonomy): domain Bacteria; phylum Actinomycetota; class Actinomycetes; order Mycobacteriales; family Mycobacteriaceae; genus Mycobacterium; species Mycobacterium bohemicum. The sequence goes on from NZ_CSTD01000001.1 coordinate 1,993,344, forward strand.
ATTCGGTTTCGGCGCCGTGCTCGGCGTCAGCGTTTACGGCCTGTCCCAGGGCGACGTTCTGGTGTTCGGCGTGGCGGCGAGCGTGGTGGCCGCGATAGGGGCGGTAACCGGTGGGTTCGTCGACCATCGGATCGGATCCAAGCGGGTCATCGTCAGCTCACTGGCTGCGCTCATCGCCATCTCGGCCACATTGATGGCATCGTCCGGTGCGCACTCGTTCTGGGCGTGCGGACTGCTGTTGGCAGTGTTCGTCGGGCCGGCCCTGGCGTCGTCGCGTGCCCTGCTGCTGCAGCTGGCCAAGGACGGCGGGGAAGGGGTCGCGTTCGGGCTCTACACGATGACCGGGCGGGCGGTGTCCTTCGTGGCGCCGTGGCTGTTCTCCGTCTTCGTTGACGCCTTCGGCGCCGTGCGTGCCGGCCTCGCCGGCATCTCGCTGGTTCTGGTCGCCGGGCTGCTCGGGATGCTGCTGGTCCGCGCTCCGGCGCGGGTAGTCGCCGCGGCCGAGCCGCTGTAGGGGGCTTACCCTCTGGCGTCGCAGATCGTCAGACCTACCCCGACCCGCTGGCTCACCTGGACCCCGCCCACGGTGACCGAGCAGGTGACGTTGTAGCCGAAGTTGACGATGGTCACGGCCGCAGGGTGGACCGCCGACTTCGCCAGGGTGACTTCCTTGGTCCACGGCAGCGCGACGTTGAACTCGGTCTGGACGACGTCGCCGGTGGCGATGTACATGATGCTGAGCGCGCGGCCGTCGCCGGTGACGGTGTAGACGACGTCCTGCATGGCGCCCGGCGTGGGGGTCTCGGTGGGCGTCTGGGACCCGCCCGGCGGCGGCATCGGCATACGGGTGCGCGACGGCGGTGTCACCGTCGACGGCGGCGGCGTCGGGAATTCCGAACTGGACTCGGGCATGGCGGGCAGCGGCGGGACGGCGGTCTGTTTCCTGATCGCATCGTTGGCCAGCGCCAGGGCGATCACCAGGGCGACGACCAGAAACACCGCGGCGCCGGCGGCGATCCACAACCAGCGCGGCGACTTCGGCCCGCCCGGCGGCGGTTCCGCGGGGCCCGGAGCGGGCGGTTCACCGGGGGGCGGCGCGCCTTGCTGCCAGTACGCGGGCAATTGCTGGGTGTCGTTGGCCTTGGGTGACCACTGCGGTGTGTAGGCGCTGTAGGTCGGCGCATACGGCGCTTGGTCGGCGTATGCCGGATCGGCCGGTGGCGGGTACCAGGGGCCCTGCGGCCCGACGGGTTCTGACCCCGGAAGAGGGGGACTGAACTGCTCGGGCCGACGTGGATCGTTCATGTCCACCTCATGGCTTGCAGGGTACCTAAGCAAACTGCCCCGGCGATGCCCCTTGGTGCGACCCGAACATCAGGGACACCGATTTGCGGCGGTGAGCGCGGCGACCGTCATCGCCCGCATGACGGCCCGCGATCGCGCGAGCCGGGCCGCCTTACCGCGCGGGTTGTCGGTGGGCTTCATGCTGTGTGGTGTCGAATTGAGCAGGCCGAACACCGCGTGCGCGCTCAGCCGGGCGTCGGCCTCGGGCAGTTTGGGATCGAGCTCGCGCAGCACCCCCACCCAGATCTCGACGTATTGGCGCTGCGCCGCACGGACCTGCTTCTCGGCCGCCTCGGGCAGGTACGCGAGGTCACGGTCCTGGATGCGGATGAGATCGGGTTCCCCGAGCGCGAAGTCGAGGTGAAAGTCGATGAGCCCGTCGAGCGCCGCGGCCGCGTCGGCGCTGTTGTGGCGCACCGCCCGGGCCCCGTCGAGCAGCCGGGTGCTGATGCCGACCAGCAGCTCGACCAGCAGCGACTCCTTGTTCGGGAAGTGCCGGTAGATCGCCGGTCCGCTGACGCCCGCGGCGGCGCCGATGTCCTCCAGGCGCACGGCGAGGAAGCCGCGCTCGGCGAACAGCCGCTCGGCGGCCGACATCAATTGCAGGCGCCGGTCGGATTTGAGCTGGCTGCGGCGGTTGGGGCCGTCAAGGGCGGGCGTGGTCATCGGTTAATCGCAGCTAACTTAGCATGAGTTAGTCGGCATTAACTGGATTCGCCTATCCGTTCTGGACGCGGCCGTGCGGACGGTGGTATTCTCACGCGAGTTAATCAAGATTAACTGAATGAGCCGATCCGTCCCGACCGGGCGGACGTCAACCGCCCGGAGGCAAGGAGGCTGCTGCGGCGATGGACAAGGTCGTGGCGACAGCCGCCGAGGCGGTCGACGACATCACCGACGGGTCCTCCCTGGCGGTCGGCGGCTTCGGCTTCTGCGGCATCCCCGAGGCGTTGATCGGCGCGCTGGTCGACACCGGCGTCCGCGACCTGGAAACCGTGTCCAACAACTGCGGCGGCGACGGCGTCGGCCTGTTTGCTTTGTTGCAGCGCAAGCGGATTCGCCGCGCAATCGCGTCCTACGTCGGCGACAACAAGGAGTTCGCCCGCCAATTCCTCGCCGGTGAGCTGGAAGTGGAGCTCACCCCGCAGGGCACGCTGGCGGAGCGGTTGCGTGCCGGCGGGATGGGCATCCCCGCGTTCTACACGCCAGCGGGGGTGGGCACCGCGGTCGTCGACGGCGGCCTGCCGTGGCGCTACGATCCGTCGGGCGCGGTGGTCGTGCAGTCACCGCCCAAGGAGACGCGCGAGTTCGACGGCGCCACATACGTTCTCGAGCGGGCGATCCGGACCGATTTCGCCCTGGTGCACGCGTTCACCGGTGATCGGCACGGCAACCTGGTCTATCGCGAGGCCGCCGCCAACTTCAACCCGGACTGTGCCCGGGCCGGCGCGATCACGATCGCCGAGGTCGAACACCTCGTCGAGCCCGGAGAGATCGACCCCGCGACGGTGCACACGCCGGGCATTTTCGTTCAGCGCGTCGTGCACGTGCCCAACCCCGCCAAACCGATCGAGAAGGCGACGGTGCGGCCGTGAGCTGGAGCAGGCAGGGTTTGGCCGCGCGGGTCGCCGCCGAGTTCGAGGACGGCCAGTACGTGAATCTCGGTATCGGGATGCCCACCCTGGTCCCCAACCACATCCCGCCGGGCGTCACCGTCGTCGTGCATTCGGAGAACGGAATCCTGGGCGTGGGGCCATATCCCCGGCCCGAGGAGGTCGACGCCGACCTGATCAACGCCGGCAAGGAGACGGTTACCACGTTGCCCGGCGCGGCGTTCTTCGGCTCCTCGGACTCCTTCGGCATGATCCGCGGCGGCCACGTCGACGTGGCGGTGCTCGGTGCCATGCAGGTGTCCGCCAGTGGCGACCTTGCCAATTGGATGATCCCGGGGACGATGGTCAAGGGGATGGGCGGAGCGATGGACCTGGTGCACGGCGCCCGCAAGCTGATCGTGATGATGGACCACACCGCCAGGGACGGCAGCCCCAAAGTCGTCGAGCGGTGCACGCTGCCGCTGACCGGTGTGGGGTGCGTCAACCGGATCATCACCGACCTCGCCGTCATCGACGTGTGCGACGACGGCCTGCACCTGGTCGAGACCGCGCCGGGCGTGGGCGCCGACGAGGTGCGCGCCAAGACCGAGCCGCCCCTGCTGCCCACGGCCACAGGAGGTCTCGCGTGACCGCGTCCTTCGCCGACGAGCACCGCCGGCTCGTCGAGGACCTGAACGCGAAGGTGGCCGCCGCGGCGCTCGGCGGCAACGAGCGCGCGCGGGAGCGCCACGTCAGCCGCGGCAAGCTGCTGCCGCGCGAACGGGTGGATCGCCTGCTGGATCCGGGCAGCCCGTTCTTGGAGCTGTCCGCGCTGGCGGCCACCGGCATGTACGGCGACGAGTCCCCGGGGGCCGGGATCATCACCGGCGTGGGCCGGGTGTCGGAGCGCGAGTGCGTGATCGTCGCCAACGACGCCACGGTCAAGGGCGGCACCTACTACCCGATGACGGTCAAGAAGCACCTGCGCGCGCAGGAGATCGCGTTGCAGAATCGTCTGCCGTGCATCTACCTCGTCGACTCCGGTGGCGCCTTCCTGCCCCGCCAGGACGAGGTCTTTCCCGACCGCGAGCATTTCGGTCGCATCTTCTACAACCAGGCGACCATGAGCGCCAAGGGAATTCCGCAAGTTGCGGCGGTGCTCGGGTCCTGTACGGCCGGCGGCGCCTACGTGCCGGCCATGAGCGACGAGGCCGTCATCGTCCGGGAGCAGGGCACGATCTTCCTCGGCGGCCCGCCGCTGGTGAAGGCCGCCACCGGCGAGGTCGTGACGGCCGAAGACCTCGGCGGCGGCGACCTGCACTCCCGCGTCTCCGGCGTCACCGACCACCTCGCCGACGACGACGAGCACGCGCTGCGGATCGTGCGCTCGATCGCCGCCACTTTCGGCCCGCGCGAGCCTCGCCAATGGGAGGTACGTGCGGCGGTCGAGCCGAAGTACGCGCAGACCACGCTGTACGACGTCGTGCCGCCGGACCCCCGCGTGCCCTACGACGTGCACGAGGTCATCGTGCGGCTGGTCGACGGCGGCGAATTCAGCGAATTCAAGGCTAATTACGGCAAGACGCTGGTGACCGCGTTCGCCCGCATCCACGGCCATCCCGTCGGGATCATCGCCAACAACGGCGTGCTGTTCAGCGAGTCCGCCGTGAAGGGCGCGCATTTCATCGAGCTGTGCGACAAACGCAAAGTCCCGCTCTTGTTCCTGCAGAACATCGCCGGCTTCATGGTCGGCCGCGACTACGAGGCCGGCGGCATCGCCAAGCATGGCGCCAAGATGGTGACCGCCGTCGCCTGCGCCCGGGTCCCGAAGCTCACCGTGGTGATCGGCGGATCCTACGGCGCGGGCAACTATTCGATGTGCGGGCGGGCGTATTCGCCTCGCTTTCTGTGGATGTGGCCCAACGCCAGGATCTCGGTGATGGGCGGCGAGCAGGCGGCGTCGGTGCTGGCCACCGTGCGCGGGGAACAACTCACTGCGTCGGGCAAACCCTGGTCGCCCGACGAGGAGGAGGCCTTCAAGGCGCCCATCCGCGAGCAGTACGAGGACCAGGGCAACCCGTACTATTCCACCGCCAGGCTCTGGGACGACGGCATCATCGATCCCGCCGACACCAGAACGGCCGTGGGCCTCGCGCTTTCGGTGTGCGCCCACGCTCCGCTGGAACCGGTTTCCTACGGCGTCTTCCGGATGTGAGGGGAATGTTCGACACCGTTCTGGTGGCCAACCGCGGCGAGATCGCGGTGCGGGTCATCCGCACGCTCCGGCGGCTGGGCATCCGGTCGGTCGCGGTCTACAGCGATGCCGACGCCGCCGCCCGGCACGTGCTCGAGGCCGACGAAGCGGTCCGGCTCGGTCCGGCACCGGCGCGGGACAGCTACCTCGACATCGCCAAGGTGCTCGAGGCGGCGGCGCGCACCGGCGCGCAGGCGATTCACCCCGGGTACGGATTCCTCTCGGAGAACGCGTCTTTCGCCGCGGCCTGTGAGAACGCCGGGGTGGTGTTCCTCGGCCCGCCGCCGCGGGCGATCCAGGTCATGGGCGACAAGATCACCGCCAAGAACGCCGTCGCCGCCTTCGACGTGCCGGTGGTGCCGGGTGTCGCGAAGCCTGGGCTGAGCGATGACGAGCTGGTCGCCGCCGCCGACCACGTCGGCTATCCCGTGTTGATCAAGCCGTCGGCCGGCGGCGGCGGCAAGGGCATGCGGCTGGTCCAGGACCCGGCCGGACTGCGCGACGCGCTGATCAGCGCCAGGCGGGAGGCCGGTTCCGCGTTCGGCGACGACACGCTTTTCCTTGAGCGATTCGTGTTGCGCCCCAGGCACATCGAGGTCCAGGTGCTCGCCGACACCCACGGCAACGTGGTGCACCTGGGCGAGCGCGAGTGCAGCCTCCAGCGCCGCCACCAGAAGGTCATCGAGGAGGCGCCCTCGCCGCTGCTCGACGCCGCGACCCGCGCGCGGATCGGGGCGGCGGCCTGCGACACCGCCCGCAGCGTCGACTACGTCGGTGCCGGCACGGTCGAGTTCATCGTGTCCGCCGACCGCCCCGACGAATTCTTCTTCATGGAGATGAACACCCGCCTGCAGGTGGAACATCCGGTCACCGAAGCGGTCACCGGCCTCGACCTGGTGGAGTGGCAGCTCCGGGTGGCCGCCGGCCAGAAACTGGCCTTCGCCCAGGACGGCCTCGAGCTGCGCGGGCACGCCATCGAGGCCCGGGTGTACGCCGAGGATCCGGCGCGGGGCTTCCTGCCCACCGGCGGCCGGGTGCTGCAGGTGGTCGAGCCGTCCGGCGCAGGCGTGCGGGTGGACTCGTCGCTGCTGGCCGGCACCACCGTCGGCAGCGACTACGACCCGATGCTGAGCAAGGTGATCGCCCACGGCAGCGACCGCGCCGAGGCGCTCGCCAAACTCGATGCGGCGCTGGGCCACACGGCGGTCTTGGGCGTGCAGACCAACATCGAGTTCCTGCGCTTCCTGCTGGCCGACGAGCGCGTTCGCGCCGGTGATCTCGATACCGCGCTGCTCGACGAGAGGCTGGCGGACTTCACGCCGCTGGCGGCGCCCGATGACGTGCTCGCCGCCGCCGGGATGTACCGCCAGTGGGCGTTGACGCGGCGCGCTGAGAGCGACCCGTGGGCCGCGCCGGCCGGATGGCGTATCGGCGGCGTGACGGCGCCGGTACGCACCGAGATGCGCACGCCGCTGCGCAGCGAGACGGTATCGGTGTGGGGAACTCCCGATGCCGCCCGGGTCCGGGTGGGGGACGGTGAGATTTGTTTGGCAAGCGCGCAGTTCGAGGCGGGACGGCTGAGCGTGACGCTGGACGGGCTGCGCCGCGAATACCGCTGCGCCGAGGACGGCCGGCAGCTGTGGATCGCCGACGAGCGCGGAACCTGGCACCTGCGCGAAGCCGAGGAGCACAAGATTCACCGCGCCGGCGGCGAGCGGCAGGCCGAGATCCTCAGCCCGATGCCCGGCAGCGTGATCGCCGTTCAGGTCGACTCGGGCGCCGAGGTCGCCGAGGGCGAGGTCGTGGTGGTCGTGGAGGCGATGAAGATGGAACACTCACTGGCCGCGCCGCTTTCGGGCCGCGCGGAGGTGCTGGTGTCCGTCGGCGATCAGGTGACGGTCGATCAGGTTTTGGCCCGGGTGATTCCGGACCCGGAAAGTAAGGACGAGACATGACGACATCGATCACGGCGGGGACGCTGCCGAAGGAGTACGAGGACCTACGGGACACGGTGGCCGAGTTCGCGCGCACGGTGGTCGCGCCGGTATCCGCCAAACACGATGAGGAGCACAGCTTCCCGTACGAGATCGTCGCCAAGATGGGTGAAATGGGTCTGTTCGGCCTGCCGTTCCCGGAGGAGTACGGCGGGATGGGCGGTGACTACTTCGCGCTGTCGCTCGCCCTCGAAGAACTCGGCAAGGTCGACCAGTCGGTGGCGATCACGCTGGAGGCCGCCGCCGGCCTCGGCGCGATGCCCATCTACCGGTTCGGCACCGAGGAGCAGAAGCAGGAGTGGCTGCCGGACCTACTGGCCGGGCGGGCGCTGGCCGGATTCGGGCTCACCGAGCCGGGTGCCGGGTCGGACGCCGGAAGCACCCGCACCACCGCCCGCCTCGATGGCGGCGAGTGGGTGATCAACGGCAGCAAGCAGTTCATCACCAACTCGGGCACCGACATCACGTCGCTCGTCACGGTCACCGCGGTCACGGGGAGCCTGGCCGACGGCAAAAAGGAGATCTCCACGATTATCGTGCCCAGCGGCACAACGGGATTCACCGTCGAGCCGGTCTACAACAAGGTGGGCTGGAACGCGTCGGACACCCACCCGTTGAGCTTCGACGACGCCCGCGTGCCGGAGGAGAACCTGCTGGGAGCGCGGGGGACCGGGTACGCGAACTTCCTGTCGATCCTGGACGAGGGCCGCATCGCGATCGCGGCGCTGGCGACCGGGGCCGCGCAGGGCTGCGTCGACGAGAGCGTCAAGTACTCCAAGGAGCGCCAGTCGTTCGGCCAGCCCATCGGCTCCTACCAGGCGATCAGCTTCAAGATCGCGCGAATGGAAGCCCGGGCCCACGTGGCCCGCACGGCCTACTACGATGCGGCCGCAAAGATGTTGGCGGGTAAGCCCTTCAAGAAGGAGGCGGCGATCGCGAAGATGATCTCTTCGGAAGCGGCAATGGACAATGCCCGCGACGCCACCCAGATCCACGGCGGGTACGGGTTCATGAACGAGTATCCCGTGGCGCGTCACTACCGCGACAGCAAGATCCTCGAGATCGGGGAGGGCACCACCGAGGTGCAACTGATGTTGATCGCGCGATCGCTGGGGCTGCGGTGAGCGGCCCAGAGGACAGGTCGATTGTCCAGCGCGGCTTGTGGTTCGAAGAGTTCGAGATCGGAACCAGATACCTGCACCGCCCTGGCCGCACGGTCACCGAGGCCGACAACGTGTTGTTCACCACGCTGACGATGAACACGCAGTCGCTGCACCTGGACGCGGCGTGGGCCGCGGAGCAGCCGGGATTTCGCGGTGAGCGGCTTGTCAATTCGATGTTCACCCTGTCGACGCTGGTTGGACTTTCCGTGTCCCAGTTGACGCTGGGTACCATCGTCGCCAATCTCGGCTTCTCCGAGGTGTCGTTCCCCAAGCCCGTCTTCCACGGCGACACGCTGTACGCCGAGACCGTGTGCACCGCCAAGCGCGAGTCCAAGAGCCGGCCCGGGGAAGGCATCGTCACCCTCGAACACACCGGTCGCAACCAGCACGGCGACGTCGTCGCCCGCGCCGTCCGCACCACCCTGGTGCAGAAGCGGCCCGCCGAGGAGGGTTCTGCATGAACGTGCGCACCGCCGGTCCCGGGTGGTTGTTCTGCCCCGCCGACCGACCGGAACGGTTCGCCAAGGCCGCGGCCGCGGCCGACGTGGTGATCCTCGACCTGGAAGACGGTGTGGCGCAAGCCGACAAGGCCGAGGCGCGCAAGGCGCTGCGGGAGAATCCGCTGGACCCCGAGCGGACCGTCGTGCGGATCAATGCGGCCGACACCGAGGAGTGGGCCCTCGATCTGGAAGCCCTCGCCGGCACCGCCTATTCGACGGTGATGCTGTCCAAGACCGAATCGGCCGAGCAGGTGAGGGCGCTCGCGCCGCGCGAGGTCGTCGCGCTGATCGAGACCCCGCGCGGCGCGGTGTTCGCCGCCGAAATCGCCGCCGCCGAGGGCACCGTCGCGATGATGTGGGGCGCCGAGGACCTGGTGGCCACCCTCGGCGGAAGCTCCAGCCGGCACGCCGACGGCACCTATCGGGACGTCGCGCGCCACGTGCGCTCGACGGTGCTGCTCGCCGCGTCCGCGTTCGGCCGCCTCGCGTTGGACGCGGTCCATCTGGACATCCGTGACATCGAGGGCCTGCGCGCCGAAGCCGACGACGGTGTCGCGGTGGGCTTCGGCGCGACGGTGTGCATCCATCCCACCCAGATCGCGGTCGTGCGCGAGGCGTATCGCCCCAGCGGCGAGAAGGTCGATTGGGCGCGAAGGGTATTGACGGCGGCCAAGACCGAACGCGGGGTCTTCGCGTTCGAAGGGCAGATGGTCGACTCGCCCGTGCTCAAGCACGCGGAGATGCTGCTCCGGCGCGCGGGCGGAGCCGGTTCGGCGACGAGCTGACTACCACTCGTCGTCGTCGAGGAGTCGTTCGGGGAAGTGGAAGGTGTTGGTGCGGGGCTGGCCACGAATCACCAAAGTACCTTCTAAAAACTTGGGCTAACGCCGGTCCCTGTTCGAGGCCGAAGAGTTGCACCATGGCTGACTTTCCCTTCAGCGCGTGGGATCCACGGTCGATGAGTTCTGGCGAGTGACCCAGTGGCCGTGTCCGGAACAATTTGGGTTCTCGCCGGGGGGCGGTCAGGGGCGGGGAGCGGTGGTCGCGACTCGCCGGGTGGCGGTCTGCAAGCACCCGTTGGCACGGTCGTCAGGATGCGTTGTGCCACAAGGGCGGCGAAAAAGGTCGAAGAGACCTCGAACTCGTCGGCCATCGGTGCCCTCAGAAGTCGTCGAACCACGCGGGTCCAGTCGGGCTGTCGGCTGGCTGCGGTTGGAGCGAGTGTCCGACTCGGTCATCGGCGCCGCGGTCTCGTTGGGCACCGAGGCGAGTACCTCGCCCATCCGGGGTCGGCCTGGATCAGCGTCACCTGGTGGCACCGCCGGCCCGGCGTGATCTTGCCGTTGGTGTGGCGTCGTCGACAGAGGCCTCCGCTCTGGCCTGAGCTGCGGCAGCGGTGATTCGGTGGCCTTCCTGCGCATCGCTGCGCAGTGCGTCGACGGTGGCCGTGTCGAGGATCTCCATGCCGTTGCGCTTCCCGGCCGCGACCACCGTGGAGGCCTTGCCCGGGTGGAGACCCGCCGCTTGATTGGCGAGGTACTTGGTGGTGTCGCCGACGCGGGTGGTGTGGGTGGGTGGTGGTGTGGGCCAGTAGGTCGAGCACGCCGAGCAGATCGGCGGCCTGGTCATCGGTGAGCATGAGTGCCAGCGGGTTTGTCTCCTTGTGGTTGGACGGTCGGGGCTAATTGATCGGCGGTGTATGGCGGTTGACGGCGAACACTGGCACTGCCTCGGCCTGCACCCAATTGGCACGGGCGGTGCGCTCGGAGAACTGGAAGCAGGCTTTCTAGTGTCTAGATCACTTGGGTACTGAGATCTCTGCCGTGTCAACTGTTCGGCGAAGTGTGTTGGTACTTGGCCGCTTCGTTGTCTCGAGTCATTCGACGGGCGTCGGTCTCAATTCGCACATGAAGGTCGGCGGCCCTGGCGTGTCTTGTCAGTGGGTTGGCTACAAACCTACCTATCGTTCAAAAACCGCAAGCACGTTGATGTCAGGCTCTGATTTAAGGGTTCCGACGATGCGCAGGCCATGTCTATAGCCGCGCTTCACAAAGTTGTACCCGAAGGTTCCCGTGTCGTAGCACCCGCGAGCAGCGAGATGGAGATGCCCTGTGGCAACGATGTCTGACGCATCGGGCTTGGCCCAAATTGGCATTCGATAATCGATCCATTGCACCTTGCCTTTCGCTTCGGTTATCAAATTCTCGAGCTTTACCATCGTCTTCTGTGCGCTGAATGCGTCAGTGTAGGCCTGCCAGTATGCGAGAAGTTCAGCGTGGTCACGAGAATTTGGATAATCTTTCAATATGGCCTGATCGAGTTTATCTGCAACTACTATCACCTTCCCCTCCGTGGTTTCAAAAGCCGTAGGAATTAACACCACGCCTTTTTCTGGAGTAGGAATCAGGTCCATAAAAACGAGCGCTCGCGGTGTCGCAGTAATGTATTCATCGTTTGGAAAATTGCCAATGTTCGAACACACGCTGATACGCTCGGCTGAATTCGCTAAGTAGTGCGCTACTAGGTGAAGCAGTTGCCGGTATGAATTGTCAACAGGCTTCAGCGTCCATACCGTCTCGTCGGATTCGTCGGTTTTGTCCTCTGTGCCGGCGTCAATTTTTCCTGTGATGCTGGCTTTCAACTTGGCGAGGAAATTTACGCCGCCTTCTGCGCTAATGTCCGCCCCGATGCTGCTCGACACCTTGCTCAGATTGCTGGTGAGAGTTTTGTCCGCGATCGTGATCCCTTGAACCTCGTTCTCGGGCTTAACGATCGCGTCGTAGAGTGCACGCACCTGCACCTCGTCTATGAACAGCGGGGCATCGAGGACCCACTCGGTGAAGTTGGACATACTTCCTGCCTCTATGTCAGTTGGGACGGAACGTCGCAATGTATCAGGAGTCCACCTTGCCCTACTCGGAAAGTTCTAGTAGTAGCGAGTCACTTCCAGCGGAAGTCCGAACTCAACCTTCTTGGCACAATCTGCTCGAAATGGGCATGCGTCGCAGTCAGGGGTCGTATCCGCACACACCCGGCGATTCAGCCAGTAGATGTTATCGAGCACGGCGGTTGAGACCTCGGCGTTCGCCGCCGTATCTACCAATGCCTGGCGAACCGCCATCCGGAGCAAGTCGGACTCAGCCCTGGACAGTAACTGTCCGTCGCGCAGCTTGGCGGCAATCGGGCCACGAACGTTGACAAGACCTTGTCGCGTCGCCTGCTTCACCAAGTGGTAGTCGATGGCCGGAAGGGGCGCGCGATCGAACTTAGTGAGTCCGCTTCCCTGCAGCATGATTGCGTTCAACATCGTCAACTTCTGCACGGGATCATCAAACGCGCGGAAGGTCGCCGAGAGGACCGCGAACCGATTCAACGAACCACCGGCGGCGTCGACGACATTCGCCCATGAACCGTCCCAGGCGCGCGCCAACGTAAGCCCCAGGTTCTTGATGTTTTCGACTCGATCGGAGATGCCCTCCGATAGGGGAAGGTGTCCGGCATCGTCTAGAAACGCCTTACGGAATGTGACTTCATCGATCCCGGCTAAATCGTCAGCAACGAGGGTGAGCTCTTCCCGTTGCACGGCGAGTCGAAGCCGGCGCCACATGTACATCGCGCCGCGAAGTTGCTCGCCGGCGATTTCGCCCACCGCAGGCACAACAGTCTGTCCGCGAAGACTCCAGAATCTGAAGTTGATGGCGTTGCCTAGGGCAAGGTACTGGCAGCGATCGCTACGTGAATCGTTCACGTTCCAGAATAGCGGGTCACTCCAACTCTCCTCCGAGAGAGAGCGCCCCTGCCGCCGAGCAATCGCGCGAATCTCGTTCGCCATCCGATGGACGGCACCGTCGTCGACCTCGACAGCCTGAACCCGGTCCTGCATGAGCTTTGGGCTGATCATGTCTGTCACCGTACGACTGAGGTACGACATCTTGAGAACCATAGACCGCATGGCTGGCCATAAGGAGCCGACAAGCCGAGGGAGCGGCCGTGGCAATCAACACGACCGCCCCTCTGCATTACCTCGCCGACATCGGGCGGTGACCTGGCTGTACGCCGTGGCCGACGACGTCGAGGTATGCGTGGCCGCTCGACGGCAAGAGTCGCGCGCACGCGGACGGGCGAAATCAGGCGACACGCGTAGCCTTTGACCTCGATGAGTTCTGGTTTCATGCAAAAATATGAGGGACGTCGCACAGGGCGACGGGAAGAAGGATCTGTGACCACCAGCCCACAGGCCGATACGGCCACAATCGTCATCGGCCCGGACGATGCCGCCGAGTACCTCAGCCGCATGGAAATCGACATCGCCGACGTGCGCCAGGCCATCGAGGCCGGCGACATCGCCGCCGGCAACAAGACCCAGCACCACCCTGTGATCGCGGCCGGCATGAGCCGCTGGCTCGACACTGTAGGTGTGCTCCGAGGGCGCCTCGCGCGCGGTCAGTGGGTAAGCTCCGATCCCCGCAACCGACCGGTGTCCGAGCACCGCGAACTGCCCTACGGGCTGTCGACGGTCGGCGCGACAGAACCGACGGGCATCGCCGACCACCCGAGTGGCCCGCGCGCGGCGCAGCGGAAGGGCATCGGAACGGCCGAGGCGGTTAACTCGACCATCCCACTGATTACGGTCGAGACGCTTCGCCGGCAAACGCCGACAGCCGTCACCGGTGCGCCACCTGGGGGCAACTGGTTCCTGCTGTACTACCGCGACGACGACGGAGTGCGGGCAGAAATCTCCTTGCCGCGCGGCTTCGAGGGTGGACAGTTCACCGGCTGGGTCGTGCGTGTGATACTTCCCGAGTGGCGACCGGCGGACGGCGCCGCAGCCCGCAAGCCGCGCGACGTAGGAGGCCAGGATGTCGAATTCCAAGTCTCCGAAGTCGCCAGCTGAATCCCTTCTCAACCCCGAACGTATCCAGGTCGCGCGGATGCGCCGAGGTTTGACGAAAGTCGAACTGGCGCAACGGCTCGCCGTCACTCCACGGACGGTGACGAAGTACGAGACGAACGGTGCTCCGGCTGGCGCGGCGGCGGACATCGCCGCGGCGGTTGAGTTCCCTGTGTCGTACTTCCAGCGGGGCGCCGCGCCGATGCTGTGCGCCAACGAGGTTAGGTTCAGGGCGGCTCGGCGTGCGACCGCTAGGCAGCGCGATTCTGCCACTGCGGCCGGCGTCGCTGGAGTTGAGATTGACCGGTGGATCTCGCAGCGGTTCGTGCGGCCACTGCTCGACCTCCCCACGTTCGACGGGGTGGGCCCGCGCACTGCGGCATCGACGCTTCGGGCGGTGTGGGGGCTCGGCACCATGCCGTTGCCGAACCTGGTGCAGCTCGCCGAGTCGCGGGGTGTTCGCGTGTACACCCTGCCGCCTTTTGCAGACGTCGTGGACGCGTACTCGATTTGGCGTGACGACGTGCCGTACTTGTTGCTTGCGCGCCGAAAGACGCCGGAGCGCATCAGGTTCGACGTCGCGCATGAGATCGGCCATTTGGTTCTGCATTCGAATGAACCTGGCGAGACAACGCAGCAGGAGCGGGAAGCCGACGCGTTCGCGTCGGAGTTCTTGATGCCCGAGGCGGCCCTCGCCGAGTATGTACGTTTCAACGCAGCAGTTCCAGAGCTGCTCGAGATCCGGGAATACTTCAAGGTGTCGGCGATGGCTCTCGCATACGCCGCGCACCGAGCAAGCAGACTGAGTGATTGGACCTACCGTCAAGCCTGTATCACGCTGTCGCAGAACGGTTTCCGAGCGGGTGAGCCGGGCGGGATGGCGAACTACGAGATGTCCCGCGTATTTCCATCGGTGTTCAGCAGCCCATCGGCAAGCGCTGGCGCAATCGCACGCGATTTAGGGATCCCCGTCAGCGATGTACACGCGCTGACCTTCGGCGCCGAACTCCGCCTGGCGCAAGAAACCGAAGTGACCGCCGACTCGTCCGCGGTCCAGCCTCGCGGTCCGAGCTCCCGACGACACCTCCGCGTCGTCTAACCAGCTCGTAAAGTGGCAGCCACTCGGCGCGCGCGGCGGTATGTCTGCATAGTCGGCCCGCTGCCGATCCGGTTATCCCCCTCTATGGGCAACGGTTCAGGCTGGTCATATCGACGAAGTCGTCCGGAGTGGTCTCGACGACACATCCCACGTCGTAGCCTTCAAGGAGTTCCACTAGATCGGCCGCCGGCGGCCCCGGCAACAGGATTGCTAATCGCGAATCATCAACGTAACGCCCATAATCGAGCACCTGCCCGAGTGCGAGACGAACGCTCATCCTCTCTGCCGTCCCCCTGGATTCGTACAAAACGTTCTCCGTGACGTCGGCTAGGTCGCTGTAGAGCGCCTTGGAACCTGTCGGGACGATGCGGTATCGCCTCACTTCCCGGCCGTGCGACTCGAGGTAGGCCTGAAAGCGCGCAGTCAGGTGCGCTTCTTCTTGGACCGCAACAACACTGCCCCGCCCGTTCGAACTCCTCTCACGAGTGCGTCACAGGCAGCCATGGAGCCCGTCTTGCAGCGCGCACATCCGGCAGCGGTGGTGCGCGGCCAGCAAGCTGGGCCACGACGACGTGCCCGCTAACGACTTTGCTCCCGCGGGCAAATGAGCGGGCGGTTATGTCGGCGTCCGTCGAAGGAGCGCGACATAGAGCGCCGCCCAGTCCTCGGCGGGCGTTAGTCAGTCAGCCCCGGTACCGGTGCCTCGTCTCGCTGCCGTCCAGGTGGCGGGTCCACACGGTGTAGGTGCCGTCACTGGCGTCGTACTCCGACGCCAGCGCAAGAGCCTTCTTGGCAAGCGCCACAACGGCTTCCGGTGTGGTCGCGGTTTGATCCTCGGCGAACGCTTGGGTGTAGCCCTGGCGGTTGTAGAGGCCGACGCCGTAGCCATCGTCTGGCTCGACAGTCTCGCAGACGGTCATCGACGGGCCGTCGAAACCGGACCCGACCATCAGGTAGACGCCGCCCTCCAAGATGCTGTCGTGGGAGATGAAGACACGGCCCCCACCCATGTCTTGGTTGCCGAACGGCACTGCGAACGTGGCCGTTAACGCGGCAGCGATGGGCCGGGTGTAGGCGTAGTTATCCCAATTGATCTGGCGCTCCGAGTTGTGCCCATTTTCAATCTGGTTCAGTTCGGTCATTTTCCGCCATTCCCGGCGACGCCACCCTCGGGCGTCCACCACTTGCACGTGTCACGTGCCGGCTCTTCCCCTGGGGCACCGTGCGGTGGGGCGCGGTTGCCGGGACGGCGGGCCAGGTACCCGAACAGCCGTCCGCTCGTGAGCGATTCCAGGGTAAGGGAGGACCCCGACAGAACGGGGCGACCATCGACTCGGTCGTCAGTCGCGCCAGGACGACGACGGCGTCGGTTGCCCGCCATCGCCCCTTCGGCACCGGGGTACCTCAGCCATCGCTGAAACGCCCGATTCACCCGAGTGAGCCGCGGCCCAGTAGTCCTCCGTGAGCTTCAAGGCAGCGCGGTACGAGGGCGCGACGCAGTCGACTGCGGTGACCATCGAGTGCACGGTCGCCACTTACAGCACCGCTGAAAGGTCGGCCCGTTGGATCGACTTCCGAGCACGAACCGAGGGCCACGTCTCGCACTACACGGCCAAGGCGGCCGGGTCCTGCGGCTTGACGATTTCCAGGCGTTCCAGGCCGTGACGCTCCGCTTTCGCGTCACGCGACAGCCACGACGGCGGTGTCGGTGCGTACGGAATGTAGTTCGGTGGTGGCTGGACGACCCTGACCGGACCCCGTCAACTGGTCCGCGTGATCAACCGATCGGGGTCAGGCCACACGCACCTGGCTCCTTCGACGGAAGGTCGTAACCCAAAGTCAAGCAAACCTGTCGGCGGCGACTGAAAATTGACCCCCTGGCGGCAGGTGAGTTCTAAGGCTTGTCGCAACACTCCTGCGATGGTGAATTCGTCCGGTCCTCGCAACACACGGACGCGATCACAGTAGTCCGTGCGTGAAAACCAGGTCGGGTGTGCGCCAGTTGAGGATCTTGCGTGGGCGGCCATTAAGGAGCTTCTCCGCGCGGACCAGATCCTGGGGTGTGTAGACGGATAGATCTTTGCCCTTCGGAAAGAACTGGCGCAGAAGGCCGTTGGTGTTCTCGTTGGTGCCGCGCTGCCACGGGCTTCCTGGATCGGCGAAGAACACACCCTCTTGGAAGTGCTCAGCGAGAAGGTCGTGACGGGCCATCTCCGATCCCTGGTCCCAGGTCAGCGTGCGCCGGGCGGCCTCGGGCAGAGCCACCAGCACGTCGCCGAACGCGTCAGTGAACGCGTCGGCGCCGTGGCCCCACGGGAGATGGATCAGTCGCACCGCGCGACTGGTTCGGTCGACCAGAGTGCCGATCGCCGAGCGGCTGTGCTTACCGACGATCAAATCCCCCTCCCAGTCGCCGATGCGGGTACGCGTCTCGACGATCGGCGGCCTGCGGTGGATCAACACCGCCGGAGCGACGTAGCGGGGAGTGCGTTCAGTCGCGTTGCGTCGCCGCTTGCGCAGCGGTCGACCGGTACGCAGCTTGGCCGTCAACGCCCTGCTCAACCCGCCTTTGCGGCCGAGATACACAGCCTGATAGATCGTTTCGTGGCAGATATGCCAGTCCGGCCGGTCCGGGTACTCCGAGCGCAGCCAGGCACTGATCTGCTGCGGGCTCCACGTGTTCTCCAGCTTGCCCTTCACCAGCTCGCGCAGTTCGGGATCGACGACCAAGGCCCCTGCTCGCTGCCGGCGCGCGTTGTCGCGGGCGCGGGCGTGCGCGAGATCGGCGTCATAAACACCCTTGTCGTGTGGCTTGAGGTGACGGCGCAGCTCCCGGGACACCGTCGAGGCTGCCCGGCCGATCCGTCGGGCGATCTCACGGACACCATGGCCGCGCTCGCGCAAGGTCGCGATGCGCTGGCGCTCCAACAACGTCAGATACCGCGACGAGCGTGCCTTCTCAGCCACCCGCGTCGGCGGTAGCCCACCCGCTTCGGCGCGCCACCGATAGCCGGTCTTGCGGCCGATGCCGATTTGCCGGCACGCCTCGACGGTATGCACCCCATCGAGGATCAGCTTCCAGTACTCATCCTCCAAAATCAGCCGGCGCTTGCGGCCACGTCGCGTCATCTCCACACCCCTTCACATAGCAGGAGTGTTGCGACAAGCCTTAGAACTCACCTGCCGCGCCGGGGTCAGAATTCACGTGCCGCGGACAAAACCAACTCCGGACAACCCGGAACACATCGTGGTGCGCATCAAACGCGGGACGGTTCATCTTCTACTCGGGGACAGCGTCTGGGTGCCCCGCGACGTCGGGGCATCATTGGGCAACTCGGCGGTGATGTCATACCGCAGCGCTAGGCTTCGTGCTGGAACAGTCGGATTTGTCGGGAATGGGGCCGACGACGCCCGCTGGCGAACGCGAGGAGAAGCACCGTGGCGCCATTCAGCTTTGGCAACCGCTGGGTCGGAATCGTTGGCCTGCGCACCCCTCCGCCTCCCGAACCACTGCATAAGATGGCGCTACGTCTTCAAAAGGAGTCGCGCTCCCGAAGAATTCGAATTGACGGCGGCCTTAAACTGCGGGTCGACGAGGTCCTATCCTCTCTGACCCGAATCCGACAGCGTGCGGCCATCGCCGGGCTGTACACACGTGCGAACGAATGCCTGATCGTCGAGCGGATGATCAGGTCGGGGAGACAGCCCGTGGTGCGGCCGTGGTTGCGCCGCGAGTTCTTGGCGTTACATGCACCTGATCGGCTCGACGGTTCCTCATCGAGAAGGCGAGCTGACAATGCGGCGCGCGATTCCTCGAAGCGCGCTGCGGCACCGCCCGACGAGGTTGTCGCGACCGACTGGGCAGAGTGGTGCCCGCAAGCTCCGCACTCGGCACTGCTGCCCGCGCTACCCGATCCACTCTCGCGCGATCTTAAGGCCCTCGACGTCGACCTCGACGATGAGGCGCTGCATTGGGTGCGGTGGTCCTGCCTGCATCGCAGTTATCTCTATGAGTCAATACCGGAAAGCCCGGTCTCCGCGGAAGCCCTCGATCTTCTCGCGGCACTTGGACAGGGATGGATGCGGATGGCACTGCTTAGCCGGGTACGCGCACAACGCGGTGACTACGAATCGAACAGCGAGGTCAGCGCTGTACTCGCAGCGGACAAACAAATCCGGTCCAGGCTTGGGCAATGGGTTACCGACAATGAGGTGGCCTACTTCGGTAGAGGCGAGGCCCAGAGCCTAGCCGCCGGGGCCCGTAGCACCGCTCCCGAAAGGGTCGCGATGCAGATTCTGGGTGCTTTATCAATGGTCACGGTCTCGCAGGCTCCGGCGGACGGCCTGCTGGAGCTGGTCTCCTTCGAGATGCAGGACCCGGAACCTGACTGGCTCACGCTTCTGCAATCTCACGTGAAGGCACAGCCAGCATTCACGCGCACAGAAACAGGACCCGACCACGACAAGCAATTCACGGTCACCGTCGAGGTCAATCGACGATCGGCATCAGCCACCGCCCCTTCGGTCAAGGAGGCGCGGCGGCTGGCTACGCGCTCGTATGTTCGCCGGTTCCTGCCGAACGCGATTCCCGCCACGCGCACAAAACCGCGACAGACGATGCGGCCGAAGCCATTCCAGAAAACACACCCGGACCACGATCGGGCGTTTCAGTGGGCACAGCAAGCGTTCGAAGTGGCCGATGCCGGCTTGATGAGTCAAGCGTTGACTCACAGGTCTTGGGTCTACGAGAACCAAGGATTGGTTGCACAAGCACAGCAACGCGACTATGGAGTGTTGGCCACCGAAGGCTCCGAAGCGCTGACCAACCTGGTCCGGCATCACTACGCGCTAAACACTCTTAACCAAACTGTGCGCGTGCCGGCCTCTGCAGTGACCTCACCGGCGCTTCCCCGTGAGGTAGTTGTCGAGTTATTCGACCAGATGCCGGTAGCGTCCGGCATTCTCTGCTCGCAAAAAATGGCAATCAGCCCGGATATCAAAGAAGATGTCGCCCAGGCGATCGTGGGGGCAGCCTGGCGCGCCAACGGAGACCGCCTGATGAAACGGCAACCCGCGACCCTGGCGAAGTGGATCAAGTCCTTCACTCCTACGAGGGACCCCGCCACTCTCCTTCAGGAGTATTGCGCCCGTCACGCCAAGGCAACCTATTCCGTTGATTTCGAGCGCCGGGGACCACAGCACCATGCAGAGTTCCGCGCAACGATCACCTTCGAGATGGATCAACAGTTGCGCTGGCACGGCGAGTGGCGGAACGCGCACAATGCAGCGAAACAGTCTGCCGCTGACAGCGCACTCAATCTCCTCCTAGGCGCACCGAGCACCGAAAGTGCCAGCCCCGACGAGGACGGACAGGCACTGCTGCGCGGAATGCTCCTGGCCGAGCTTCGCGTAAGCGATCCCAAAAACATCAACTCTGCCAAGGAGATTGCATCGGGACTACTCGCTGTCGACCTTCTCGCCTCCGGGAAGTTCAGCGAGTATTTGGGATGGGCGCAATTACGAACGCAACTGCTTCCCGCCTCCGGCTGTGCAGTTGCAGACCGTCTGACTGAATATTACGAGGCAGTGCTCACGCAACAGCGCCGCGATGCACTGCAACAGTGGGTTGTCGCCTACCTACCTACGCGGGGGGTCGAGCAGCCAGACAATGCTCAGCGAGTTACCTCCTGGTGGCAGGGCGAGGACTGCGCCCGGCTGGCACTGCTCGAAGACCTCTTGTCGAGCGTGAACGACGCGGACCTTACCGACGGTGTTCTCGACTACATTGAGCGACAGGCGATGACGGTGGCCAAAGCGACCCAGTTACAGCTGGAATCGATCCGTGAATCCGACCCGCAAGGACACACGCTCACGCTGCGCCTTTCGGGCGCTGAGTTGGCGAACGCTCTCGACCCAATTGCCGACGTTGTCGACGCCGCTGTTGGCGGAGTGACATGGACACGCGACACGCAGAGCCTGTCTGTGACTATCCCGAATACTCCGACTGCGCCGGATGCCCTGTCGCGCGCTGGCTTTGATGCTGTCGAGCATGCGAGGAAGGACCCTTGGCTAAACGACGTACAGCATGAACTGCGCGAATTCCTGGCACTCGCCGAACGAGCTTTGGACGACACCCCCGGCCCTACGCCCGTACAACTGGACGACGTACTCGCTCAAGAGCGTGCACTCGTCACACAACTACGGACAGGCGGATGACCTGGTCACCCCCACCGCGCCACCGTTCGTTGGTGCCGACGGCGTGCGAATCAGCCGCAGAGCGCCAGACCGCACGAAGCCATTGCACAGTCAGTTGCGTTGGCGCTCAATCGCGCAGGAGCAGCCCCACCTCGAGCGGCCGAGTGCGAAACGCCTCGACGGCGTGTGGAAGTACATGCCCTGCGCAAGCGTGGTTGGACGATCGCGGCGATCGCCCCGCCACACCGGATTCGACCGCAAGACGGTCCGCAAGTATCTGGCCGGTGACGCCAAACCTGGGGTCCGGGCCCGCCCGGGTCCGGACCCGTTCGAGCCGTTCGTTGACTACGTCACCGCGAGGCTGACCGAGGACCCGCACCTGTGGGCCCGCACCCTGTTCGACGAGCTCGAGACCTGGGGTTTGGTCTGTCGTATCAGAGCCTGACCCGCAACATCCGCGCCCGGGATCTACGCCCGGTCTGTGAGGCCTGCCGGACCGCCACCGAGCGCCCCAATGCGGTGATCCCACACGCAACCCGGGGACGAAACCCAATGGGAATGGCTGGAATTGCCCAATCCTCCCGAAGCATGGGGTTGGGGCAAGACGGCGCATCCGTTAGTCGGCTCGCTGGCGCATTCCGGGAAGTGGCGCGGCTTCCTGGCGCCCTCGGAGGACCAACCGCATCTGATCGCCGGCCTCGACCGCGTCACTCGTGGACTGGGCGGGCTGACCCGGGTGTGGCGGTTCGATCGGATGGCCACGGTCTGCGATCCAGGCTCAGGACGGGTGACCGCGTCGTTCGCCGGGGTGGCCAAGCACTACGGCGTCTCGGTGGCGATCTGCCCGGCCCGGCGCGGCAACCGCAAGGGCGTGGTCGAGAAGGTCAACTACACCGCCGCGCAACGCTGGTGGCGCGCCCTGGCCGACGACATGACCGTCGAGGCGGCCCAGGCCAGCCTGGATCGCTTCGCCCGGGTGCGCGGTGACACTCGAATGCGGGCCACCGCCGACGGCCGGTCCTCGGTCGCCGTGCTCGCCAAGGCCGAACCGTTGGCCCCGGTGCCGGCGGTGCCGTATCCGGTGATCGTGGCTGAGACCCGCACCGCCTTGCGCCAAGCGATGGTGTCCTATCGCGGCAACCGCTACTCAGTGCCCCCAGAGTTGGCCGCCGCCCAAGTCGTCGTGTCGCATCCGGTCGGCGGCGAGTTCTGCGACATCGCCACCATGAGCGGGATCGTGATCGCCCGGCCCGGATGGCCGCCGATGGACTCGGGGTGATGGTCCGTGACAGCGGGCACGTCATCGCCCTGGACGCCGCGGCGATGGCCACCGCGGCCACCGGGCGCCCGCACCGCCGCAAGGAACGCATCCCACCGGGCCCGGCGGCCAAAGCTGCTGCTGCACAACTGCTCCGAGCCAAGGACGCCAACAGCCATGGCGCCCAATCCCCAAGTCCGTCAACCGATTCCACCGTCATCGATCTGTCCGTCTATGAGCGGGCCGCCCGGAACAGGACCATCCAATGACCCCCACTCCAAGCACCGGCAAGACCACCATCACGAACGAGGAATCGGCATCGGCGGCGGCGAGCCGTTATCAACAGCTGCGTTCGCATCTGGCCGAGCTCAAACTGGCCGCGGCCGCCGAAGCCCTACCGGCGGTGCTCGACCAGGCCACCGCCGAGGGGCTGTCGCTGACCGTCGCGATGGAGCGGCTACTGGCCGTGGGAGTCGAGGCCAGCACCGCCCGCCGGCTGGCTGGCCGGTTGCGGTTCGCCTGCCTGCCCACCCCGGCCACCCTGGCCGACTTTGATGTCGACGCCGCCGCCGGGATCGACCGCAAGCTCATCGACGAGCTGGGCACCTGCCGCTACCTGGAATCGGAGACCAACATCCTGCTCATCGGGCCGCCGGGCACGGGAAAAACGCACTTGTCCGTCGGATTGGCACGGGCCGCAGCACATGCCGGATACCGAACCTACTTCACCACCGCCGCTGACCTGGCGGCACGATGTCACCGCGCTGCGATCGAGGGACGGTGGGCCACCACCATGCGGTTCTACGCCGGGCCGACCCTGCCGGTGATCGATGAACTGGGGTACCTACCGCTGCCCGCCGAAGCTGCCTCCGCGTTGTTTCAGGTTGTCTCCCAACGCTATTTGAAGACCAGCATCGTCATCACCACCAACCGCGGGGTGGGTGCCTGGGGCGAGATCCTCGGCGACACCACCGTGGCCGCCGCCATGCTCGACCGCCTCCTGCACCGTTCCGTAGTCATCAACCTCGACGGCGACTCTTACCGGCTACGCGACCACCACGCCGCCGCGGAAACCCTGCGCCGAACCACCACCGGCACCCGCCAACAACTACACTGACCGCTGCTCACAGGTGAGGAATTTCGGCGAGCACAGCCGGGGATTTTCGATGAGCGCCGTCAACACTTCGCAGCGCGCAATATCGTATGGCCGGGTCGGTTTCTGGGTACTCGCTGAATAGCTCCGGTGGCACTGTGAGACATATGAGTAACAGTGCGCGCCAGGCCGATTCAAACAGGGAGGTTTGGGGGGCATGTTGTTTCGTGCGGTTTTCACCGCGGCTACCATCGCGACGGCAATGATCAGTTCGGGCGCCGGAGTTGCTTCGGGGAGCCCAAATCCAACCGACCCTGGGTACTGCGGCGCCCGCCAAGACGCCCTAGACTGCGTGCCCTATGACGGCCCGGCGCCGCCGCCACCAACTAAGGCCGAAGCCGCGTTCGTGCGTGCCGGGCGCTTCTACGCTCCCAGTGCCGACGACGCGACACTATTAAGGATCGGCCGGGGCACATGCAACATGCTTCGTGCCGGCACCTCCACTGGTTACATCGTTCCCGATATCGCCCGCCACCTGTCAATGAATAACCAGAGAGCCGACCAACTAATGGACGCGGCGATGGGGAACATCTGCCCAGACGTACACATCGGCGCCAACGGCGCTGACGACTCCAGACCTCACTGAAAAGCGGGTCTGGGGCCGGTTGTGCTCGTCGACGTCATTCACCCACGATTGAATGGAGACACAATATGACCAACCGTGCCTGGTCGGCTTATGAGGCGATTCCGCTGATCAACGATGTGGTGGTTCACCGAGGACTGCGCTGGACCGGTTTGGCTCCCCCGCACCCAGAGGATCACTACGAGGGTTTGATCCCCACACGAACCAAACAAGCCGTCTACCTACAAGCCTGGGTAGTGGCGTTCCATATGGGCCTGTGCCCCAACACCCCGAACACAAAGCCTTCGGTTTTGATTAGCAAGCTGATCGAGGCGTTCGAGTTGGACCCCGACGGGATGGCCCAAACCTCGGACGCCATTGCGATGGCCCGCGGCTAGGTATACCTGTACGACCGATACAGCCTTGCCATAGAACGCGGCCAGCCATTAAGCCACGCGACGCTTGGGCCGCCCGGCCTCGCGGTCGCCCTGGCGGCCGAGAGGTAAGCCTCTCGTGTGTGCCCGTAAGCGCAGAAGGGAGCGAGAATGAACCCAGTAGTTGAACGCCGATTGTCGTTGTGGCCCAACGCAAAGACCCGCGCTGAGGCTGCACAGCTGCTCTACGTCAAAGGGTGGACGCTGGGGAGGGTGCTGGCACTGTACCCCGACGGGGTGGTCAGCGAGGACCGCGGCGTCAAGCGCGGAGCTGCCCGCCGCGCGATCTGGGCGCATTACGCGCTGCTCCAGGAGGCGGTGGGTGAGCCTGACATCGACCCCAGCGACGCTGCCGCAGTCGAGCGAGTGGTCAGAACGAAGGGAGTCGAAGTTGCACGGTGTCGCGCCGGCAGCCACTTAGGGGAGGAGTACAACACATTCCCCGACCTGGCCTGGTACGAACGCCAGGCACCACCGAGTTGGCCCATCGAGGCTGACGATGACGGCCGCCGGGAGCGTGAGCAGGCTGATATACGCAGCGCCATGTGCCCAGAATGCTTTTGCGTCCACGCCGGCGAGTGCCCTTAATACCAGTCGATGTGGTGATGAGGGTGACCGAGCGGCGTCCGCATACCTCCGTCGTTCATGGAAAGGCAACTGCTGGTGCGGCGCCCACCGTTTTGAACGGTGCGCCTGCCGCTACTGTTCTCTACAGGAGTCGTTGCCAGAGCCGCGAACACCACCGGCCAGTGTGATCGGATAGGCGGTTATGGACGACCTCGCCGGCATCGGCCCAACCCCACCACCGTGGATGGCGCCCGACGACCAACCATTCTGGAAGAGCCCCACGCTGCTCTGGCACCACGGCGTCGGCGAAGACCTAGCGATCAGATGCGAGGACACCATTGATGAGGACAGCGAGTGGTACCGCAGCTCCCCGGTGATCGAGCTCTTAGGAGCCGTTCACGGCCTGGACGCGGCGGGAGCGCGCCGACTGGCCGCCGATCTGAACGCCGCCGCCGACCTAATCGTGGATATGCCACGTTAGATCTACCTACGGGTTGGCTTGTAGGGCAAGTTTTTGGAGCCTTTTAGATCCCCTAAGATGGAGAACAGGTTGTTAAACACGGCTTGCTGGGCATCTCACGGGCACTCGCCCCGGTGCTCCATGTGGCACAGCGGGCACAGGGCAGCGGGCTTCGGGCGCGGTTGCCGGCGAACGGACCCGCTTGCGCCCTCGATGCCGAGCAACTCTTTATTGTGGTTGACGCCGCGATGGTAAATCTCGCCTGCGCTGCTCCCCGGCGGGGCCACGTCGGTCCATTTGCCGGTGCGGTATTCGCGGAATGACAGGCTGTTGTCCTCACCAACGAAGTACTCCCCGAACGGGGACTTGCCACCGTTCATGTGGTTCCCACCATTCCAGCTGATTCTCGCGTCATATGGTGTGTGTGTCGCGCCCATCCGCGTCTTCCTTCCCGCAGGTCGACGGGCATCTTCAGGCGTACCCCGTTTGGACTAGTCTGCCATCGAGGAGCGGGCGTTGAAGCTGCGGAATGCGTCAAGCCTTTGAGCAGATATGCGACCTCAGAAGTTGACCGCGCTGCGAGTTGGCTACGTAGTTGCCGACAAGCCTGACGGCGCGGAGCACCGAATCACTGCTGTCCCCGCCGCGCCCTCCGAGCCGTACAGCGGATGTGCGAGGGGGCTTTCGTTGAGGCGGTCGCTGCCGCAGGGCATCAACCGGTCGGCACCAGCCGAGATGGCGGCGACGCGTGCCGCCTGCTGGCGCACGGCGAGGCGGTCGATTGAGTGGTGGAGGAGATGGGCGTAAACGTGGTGTTAGACCCAGCCAAGGCCCGCGTGTTCGTTGACCTGGCGCACCGGAAAATGCGCCCGCAGACGCCTCTGGCTGCGGAGCACCCGGTCACGCCAGCGCCAGCGCCGCATCGCCTTCTTCCGGGAGAATGGAACGTAACCGCAGGAACCGAGTACCACGGCGACGAGCCTCAGGGGAGGAACTGGTATGACCGACTGGCGAGAGCGCGGCAAGCAGCGACGCGAGCGCAGCTTAAACCAGCGCGACCACTCCCCGCCGCGCGAGCACGAGGACCCGTGATCATCCTCAGCTGGCAGTGGACCGGACCCGGCTGGTGTGACGAGGAGGACGACGACGGTGAGGCGCGCTGATGGACGAGCACATCGTAGGCGCGCTGGCCCGCATAGCCATCGTGGTCACGGTCGTGCTGGTGCTCAGGCGGCCAAGTATGTCCCGCCCCCATTCGAATACTGGTGGCACACAAAAGGTGTTGGGACACCAAGTGCGCAGAACGGTCTATGTGCCCTGCCCGGATGACGATTCCTACGTCTGGCTGCCGCCGTTCCAGCGGCTTGACGACGCTTTCGCGAACTGTGACTGCGGCAAGCGATGGTGGGCGGAGACTGGATTGGAAAGATTGACAAGGAGCGGCACGGAGGCGAACTGAAATGACTCGGCGAGATCGAGACCAGCGCAGGCCGGAAAAGCTGAGCGAGCTGCTGCGCAACCAGACCGAAGCCAAGTGGCAGGAGGACCCGTATCTGTCGTCAGCGGGTGACGGACCAGGCGTGTACTACAGCGAAGAGGACCAGGAGGAGGACTAGGGGAGTCTCAAGCAGCCCGCCATGAGTCGGGCTGCTGGCTTGAGCAAGCTGATGGCGCGTAGTCCGGTTTGCCGGGATGTGCGGTGGTCTACTTACACCGGAAGTACCGACCCGGAGGTCTATTACTGTGAACCACGATCAAGCCGACAACGCCTCGGGCAAACCAGACACTGCGAAGTCCGCGATCGAGCCTTCGACAGACAGCGAAGCAAGCGGCGAGGTGGTCGTTGCACTGGAGCCGGAGGGAATCCTGCTCGGTGGCAATCCAGATGCCGTGCAGTCGTACTTGAACCGCATCCGGCAAGCCGCCGGGCGTGCCATCGACGTCGCCGAGATCGACGCGGGTTCCATCGCAAGTGCTGGCGGGATCGCCGCAGGTTTGGCAGGTGTTCTCGGTCGATCACGGCAGTTCGTTCAACTACACCCAGACAGCGTCGAAGCAATCAAAAACCACAAGCTTATTCCCGGTACGGACGGATTTTTCCGCATGACGGTCACCGATCTGGACGGAAAGTTTCTTCAACAACTACAGTGGCGGCCCGCAATGCTTGCGCCCACAGACATGCTGGCGATCCAAATGCTCGCTGTCCAGATCGCACTCAAGGCAGCGATCGGCGAAGTCGTTGAGTCCATTAAGCGGGTAGAGGGAAAGGTCGATGCAGTACTGAAGTTGGCAAAAGCAACGCGCGCGGGCCAAGTGCTTGGTCACAGCGAAACGGTTGAGGAAAACCTTCGATATCTCGAGAAGTACGGAGAGTTGCCAACGGCTTACTGGGAGGGAGTTGCTTGGATCGGTGCCGATCTGAACGCTCTGGTGCAGCAGCTTCGCCACCACGTCACACTCTCGCTCACAGACTTTAAAGCCGAACTTCCCGTCCAGAAGAGAGCCGAGCTTCTCCGGCGCGCTCTCGAGCAAGACCTCATCGGCGAAACGCTTGACCTGCTCGTCGTCGCTGAAGTATCGCTGTACAGATGGCGGCGCTTGCGCCTCGCCAGGATCCAGGCCACTGAGCCGGACCACGTCCAGGAAGTCATCCAAGACACTCGCGAATTCTTGTTAGATCAACTGGAGGAAGATACCGCCGTATACCGCAACGCTCAGCGCGTACTCGACGGATTCAGCAGAACTCATCCGCTCGAAGGGTTCCGGTATTGGTCGGTACGCGGCCTTGCGCGAGATCGAACGAAAATGCGCAAAGTCCTAGACGATTTCGCTACGTCGCGCCACAACCAGGTCGCGGACTGGTGTCCATGGCCATGAGAAAGTCCCCATCTGTGGCCAGTAGAAAGTCCCCACTGGTGGCCATGTAGAAGTCCCCACTCCTTTGCGGGCTCGCGTGTTGTTTCCGGGAGCTGAGGGCCTGGGCGGTGACGGTGATAGCGCCAACTGTCACCTGATCACCGCCCAGGGAGCTCTATTGAAGTCTGCAAGGGAGCGTATGAACATCATTTCGGCTTATCACCAGGTCGGGTCGTATCGCGGCGCGGCCGAGTTGTGCGGTACTACCCACAAGACTGTCAAGCGGGTCATCGAGCGGGCCGAGGCCGGCGGCGCGCCCCCGAGGGAACCACGGCCACGCAACCTCGACGCGTTCACCGAGCTAGTCGCCACCAGAGTCGAGAAGTCGCACGGCAAGATGTCGGCCAAGCGGATGCTGCCAATCGCCCGAGCTGCCGGGTATGAGGGTTCGGCCCGCAACTTTCGTCGCCTGGTGGCAGAGCAGAAAGTATTGTGGCGCAACGCTAACCGGCATCAACGCCGTCCGGCGGTGTGGTCACCCGGGGACTATCTGGTGATGGACTGGGCCGAAGCCGCACCGGGGTTGATGGTGTTCTGCGCGGTGCTGGCCTATTCGCGGTGGCGGTTTGTGCGGTTCGCCGCCGACGAGAAAGCCTCGACCACGTTGGCGATGATCGCCGAAGCCCTCGAGGCGATCGGTGGGGTCCCGGCCAAGATCCTGGCCGACCGGATGGGCTGCCTCAAAGGTGGTGTCGTCGCCAATGTTGTTGTTCCAACACCGGATTATGTGCGATTCGCGTCCCACTATGGCTTCATTCCGGACTTCTGCCACGGTGCGGATCCGCAATCGAAGGGCATCGTGGAGAACCTCTGTGGCTACGCTCAGGACGACCTTGCGGTCCCGCTGCTGACCGAAGCTGCGCTAGCCGGTGAGCAGGTCGACCTACGTGCCCTCAACGCCCAGGCGCAACTGTGGTGCGCCGAGGTCAACGCCACGGTCCATTCGGAGATCTGCGCCGTGCCCAACGATCGCTTGGTTGACGAGCGCACCGTCTTGAGGGCGCTGCCCTCGCTGCGGCCGACGATCGGCTCCGGGTCGGTGCGCCGTAAGGTCGACAGCCTCTCGTGCATCCGTTACGGCTCAGCTCGGTACTCGGTGCCTCAGCGGCTCGTCGGTGCCACCGTGGCGGTGGTGGTCGATCATGGCGCCCTGATCCTGTTGGAACCTGCGACCGGGGTGATCGTGGCCGAGCACGAGCTCGTCAGCCCAGGTGAGGTGTCCATCCTCGATGAACACTACGACGGACCCAGACCCGCACCCTCGCGTGGTCCACGCCCGAAAACCGAAGCAGAGAAACGATTCTGCGCATTGGGAACCGAAGCTGAGCAGTTCCTCGTCGGTGCTGCTGCGATCGGCAACACCCGACTGAAATCCGAACTCGACATTCTGCTCGGCCTTGGCGCCGCCCACGGCGAACAGACTTTGGTTGACGCGCTGCGCCGGGCGGTGGCGTTTCGCCGGTTCCGCGCTGCCGACGTGCGCTCGATCCTGGCCGCCGGCGCCGGCACCCCCCAACCCCGCCACGCCGGCGACGCGCTCGTGCTGGATCTGCCCACCGTCGAGACCCGCTCCCTGGAGGCCTACAAGATCAGCACCACCGACGGGACGGCCTCATGACCGCCGCTGCCAAGCCGGTGGCACCGTCCTCGGCGGCACCGCTGGCTGCTGACCTTGACGCGGCACTGCGGCGGTTGAAGTTGGCCACGGTGCGCCGCAACGCCGCCGAGGTGTTGCAAGTCGCCAAGACGCAACGCTGGACGCCGGAGGAGATTCTGCGGACGTTGGTTGAGGCCGAGATCGCTGCCCGCGATGCCTCCAACACCGCCAACCGCCTCAAGGCCGCAGCGTTCCCGGTCACCAAGACCCTCGACGGGTTCGACCTCACCGGATCGTCGGTCACCGGAGCCACGTTCGACTACCTGTCGAGTATGGAATGGATTCGGGCACAACAGAATCTGGCTGTCATTGGCCCACCTGGTACGGGCAAAAGCCACCTACTCATCGGCTGCGGGCATACTGCCGTCCACGCAGGATTCAAAGTCCGCTACTTCACCGCCGTCGACCTGATCGAGGTCCTCTACCGCGGCCTGGCCGACAACACCGTCGGCAAAATCATCGACACCCTGCTCCGCGCGGATCTGGTCATCTTGGACGAGATCGGCTTCGCCCCGCTCGATGACACCGGGACTCAACTGTTGTTCCGGCTCGTGGCCGCCGGCTACGAACGCCGCTCCCTGGCGATCGCCTCGCACTGGCCCTTCGAACAATGGGGACGATTTCTACCCGAGCACACCACCGCGGCCAGCATCCTCGATCGGCTACTGCACCACGCCACCATCGTCCTCACCTCCGGCGAGTCCTACCGGATGCGCCACGCCGACCACAAGAAAGGAGCCGCCAAGAATTAGCCAATCACCCGCTCAGGAGTGGGGACTTCTGCTGGCCACCAGCGGGGACTTCTACTTGGCCATTGACAGACTGGCACGAAGCACCACCGCCTACCGTCATGAAGGCTGCGTCCGCAGCGTTTGATGTGGCCGCCGACAAGACTGGTCGTGCACTCACAGCAGCAGGGTCCGGCTTAGTTAAGCTGGGCGACTATCTCATCGAGAAGCCGCGCGGGAATGAAGAAGTGCCCGGCGACAATCCGGACGCACACAACAGTCGCCCCGATTAGTCACGCATATCTCGTCCCGCACTCGATGTATTGCGCCCCCCCGCAACGAGCAGTCGGATGTCCAACCCGCCTTCGCAGAGGCCGACGGTGTCGAAGCTGCGGTCGGTACGTTTTCCACCGATAGCCGGCCGCAATCAGTAATTAGGACCTGGCTCGCGATGCCTGCGGAATAATGTTGCTTGCCGTCAGTTTTTGAACACATTTCCAAGCGTGACGTCTGGGTTTGCCGCTCCTCTTGGGAGGTGCATCGTGTACTCGGCGCAGTCGAATCTAAATGTGCACGCTGTGCACTGAGCAGTCGTTTCCTGGCTCAGGCGCTGGCCGATCGGCTTGGCGTCCCGGGCGAGTTCCCCGGCCGGCACAGCACTCGGGTCGGTCTCAAAGGTATCCGCGGTCGCACGCAACGCGCGGACCTGCTCGTAGGTCCAGTCGAGGGCCGCGTCGACGATCTGTTCGTTGACGTCAATCGCGAGAAGCCGTCGGTCGCGGCGTGGCTCGTTGATGAAGAACAGAACGCAGCGCACCGGCAGCGCGCCAGTCCGATCTCGGTACAGCGCCGCATAAGTGAGCAGTTGACGGACGTAGTCGTCTTTGAATGGGTTGCCGGCGCGGGTGCCCTTGTAGTCCCAGATCTCGACGTCGCCGGCGGCGGCGGTCGTCGTCGTAGCCGCGACGTGGCCGCACAGGTCAGCTACAGACTTCCACGCCCACGTGTGCTGGTACGTGAGCGGGTGCTGCTGCTGGATGACGAGGTCAAGGATGCCCGTCAGCAGAATGCGCGACTTGCCGGAGAACTTGGCCGGAAGGACCTTCTTTACCGCACGGAGTTCGTATTCGGTGTGCTGCGCGCCCTCGATGACGACCCTGACTACCGGGTCGATGCGCCCGTTGGGGTAAAGGTTACCCACGACGCGGTCGATCGTGTCCGCTTTGTTGGCGAACGCGGTTCTAATGCCACGCGCCCAGAGCACGCGGTAGTAATGGTCGAGTTGGGCACGCAACTCGGCCTCGGTGGCATGGCGGCGGCGGGCAAAAGTCTCCTGGTGCTGGCGGGTGAGCCATTCCATGGCGTGATGGACGAGTCGTCCCTCCATTGCCTGCACCACCTCGTAGGGGTGAAAACCGGCCCGCTTCTCGTAGGCCCACGCGCGGCGGCACCGGCGGTGCGCCAGCAGATCACCTGTGTATGACACTTCGATGACGTCGCTCATGGCTTCCAGCTCCATTCGGTGACGCCACCGGCCAGCGTCCGCCCTCGCGCGGTCGCGAAAAGTCGCTCGATGCCGGGGTTTAGCGCGGTCATCGGCCGCGTGTCGGTGGGGTCGTGCAAAAAGGTGAGGCGCTGCTTGGCACGGGTCATTGCGACGTAGAGTTCGCGATCACGGTCCGCCTGTGCCAGCCTGGCTACCGCACGACTGTTACAGACAGGCTGCCCATCGACTCCGACGCGATACGGCACGCGCTTGCCGCTGAAGAGCATCGTCTGAAGCACGGAGTGCGGCACGGCGTCGCGGCCGGTCAACCCGACATACACGTGGTCGAATTCGAGACCCTTCGCCTGATGAAAAGTTAGCAATGCGACGGCGTGCTCGGCGAACGCGTCGTCCTCGATGTCATCGAGGGCGCTCTCGGCGACGATGGCGCCGAACACCGTGAGAAATCTCCACATCTCATCGGGCCAAGTGATCTTGCCGGCGGTATTGCGCGTCGGAGTGAGTGGCTGGTCAAGGGACGAGCGACTACGCCGGGTTGGCGCGATTTGCGCTTCCAGCAACTGCGTGAACAGCGCCTCCCGGAACAGGGTCGGGGTAAAGCCGACCGCCCGGAACATCGGGAAGGCCAGCAGTCGGGCGACGACACCGCTGAGAGTCAGCCGCGGCGCGCGACGGCTGCCGCGCTGGTGTGCCTCTGTGGCGGCGACCAGGTCGGTCCGCAGTTTGTCGAGGTAGGCGAGCAGTGGGGCGACCGCGGGGGTCGGTACCCGCACTCCCGCGGAACTGCCGCGGAAGGCCTTCTGGATGCCGGCGTGCGCCTGGCCGACAGGGAAGGCGGGCGGTGCCACAGGCGCGAAACTGGCCTTTTGGGCGTCATTGCACGATGCCCACACCATTATCTCCCGACCGTTCGACCCGGCCGGCGCGAGGACGACCGGGTCGATGAGATAGGAGAGCAGCGCGGCGAGAGAATGGACAGGGCTACCGCGGCGCGCCGCCGTCTTGTTGCGCGGGTTGTATACGCGCAGCCCGAGGTTCTCCAGTGCGCGGCGCAGCTCCAGCCCTGCGGTGCCGCCGCGCTTGCCTTCCTTCTCCGAAGTAGAAAACAGCAGCACGGCGACCGATGGCGCGACGGCTGGCTTGTTGGGTCGGCGCCCCACGCCAAGTGCGTCGATCTCAGCGGCCACGTGGTCGCAGACCGCCCCCCACGGCCCCTCCAGCAAGCGTGGTGCTCCACCCGCCTGCACGGTGCGGGGCGAGCGGATCGTCTTCGGCATTGACACGGCAGACAAAATAGTGGCTTTGCGAAACGCGGCGCTGAAGGCGACGATGCGTTTCGTGCTGCGCCAGTTTTCCTCAAGCTTCTCCTGCCGATAGCCGAAACTGTTAGCGCGGCAGGAGTTTTCAAGCCCGACGAAGCAGGCGATGTCGGACCCGCGGAACCGGTAAAGGGCCTGATCATCGTCGCCGACCACCGTGAGCCGGGTCTGGGGTCGAGTCAGCCACCGCAGGTGGATAGCCAGCTGGACCGGGTTCGTGTCCTGGAACTCGTCGACGAAGACGTGGTCGATTTGCGGTACTACGGCGTTCTGGCGTTCATGAAAGCGCCGCTGGATTGTGGCGAAGTCGAGGATCTGCTGACTGTCGAGGTAGCCTTCCCAGCGCTGCTGAAGCGTTACCAGATCGTCGGTCAACCCGGGGCGAGACACGGCTTCGATGCCGTTGTCCGTGCCAGCATTACCGCACCGCGGCATCCAGGTCTCGGTGTGCTGGGCCAGGACCGACTGAAGAAATGAGATCCGGTCGAAGGTGTTGCTGGGCCAGCGACCGTCATCCCAAGGCGGCCGGAAGATCGAAACCAGCGCGTCGGTACCGACCAGTCGTTCAACGAGTTTTTGCGGCGTGTCGCCACGCTGGCTGAGCACCACGGGGTGCACCCTGGTCATCCGTACTCGCGCCTCGGTCTCCTCGATGACCTGTGTGCCTGCCGACATGTACGCCTCATCGAACTCAGCTAGCAGCGCGTCGCAAAGGCTGTGCAGCGTTCCGATCCGCAAATCGTGGACGTGTGGGTCAGCGGGGTTGAGGCCACGCTTGCGCGCCTGCTCCAGTAGGGCGTCGCTGCGCTCAACTACGCGAACCTCCAACTCGGTGGCCGCTTTGCGCGTGAACGTGGTGACGACGACTCGGTTGGCCGCCGTTCCTCGCACCATGAGTTCGAACAACACCCGCCAGACAAGCATCTCGGTCTTACCCGATCCCGCTCCGGCAAGGATCTGCAGGACCGTGTCGTCGGGGCGGACGGCGATGATGCGCCGCTGCGGCCCTCGCGGCGCAAGCGGGGCGCGCCCGACTTGCGCGAGGACCTCGTCAACCAGTTCAAAGAACAGATCCGTAGGTATGACGTCGACGGCTGGCGCCGTGCCGGTCCTAGCTATGACAGTTGACGCTGGCCCCATGGGCTGCAGGGTAGCGGCACTCTGGCCTGTCCGACATGATTTTGGAACCGCCATGCTGGCTCTGTCGGGGCTGCTTCGTGCGACGAAGTAGCTGTCGAATGGGGGTTACACGGTCGGGGCGTAGATAACGAAAAGTTCTCGCCTGGTGCGGGAGGTCACCAACTCAGTCTGCTCAGGCCTCGCTATTCACCTGAAAGCTTTCTTGCACCGGTCGTTGGGAGTGCAAACCTAGTCAAGCAGCCGCCGTGTCCGTCACATAGGGCTCCACGACAATCGCGCGACGGCGTCATGACTGTGGATGCTCTCGAGAGTTCGTATTTCGACGCTATGACCCACAACCTGAGCACGACAGGCAAGCGACAGCTGTCTTACCAAATCTTCGACGAACATAGGCTTGTCATAGGCGGCCATCGTGATGACACGCTCGTCGGATCTCTTCACCACCGGAAAGACCGGGCACGAACTATTGGCGCGAATCATCTCGATCAGCGTCGAGACGGCGACCGGATACGCGGCGTCACCCCTTCCCTGCACGGTGAGAGACACCCGGCTGCGCTGATTGTGTGCGCCATAATCGCTGATGGCCTTGCTGCACGGGCACAGCGTCGTGACGTCCGCCAACACGGTGGTCTCCAATGTGAACAAGTCATCCGACAGGTCCCCCCGAAGGCGCACATCGTGTACCTGCCAAGCTTCTTCGCCCGAAGTCGGTGCCGCCACCCTCATGGCAACCGGCAACACAGCTGACACCCGCGCGGACGACGCATCCAGGATGTCAGCCAGGATCTTCCACACCGAGGCGAACTCACGAGGATCAATCACCTGCATGTGCGCATCCGCGGCCTGGACCATCCGACTCATGTGCGTCCCACGGCGGTCCGCCGGCAGGCGGACGGTGATCTCAAGATCGGCCACGACTGCCTGGGATAGTTCACCGTCGTCAAACACGACCGGATAACGCAGACCCGATATGCCGACCTCGTCGATCGGGATACCCCGATCGTCCGATTGGTTCTGGATATCGAGAAGTTGCGTCATTGCCGTCCGCCGCCCTGTCCGCGATACACACAACCAGAGGTGCACGTTTCGGAAACCCTAACCGCGGACATCATCGGCAACGACGCGGTCAGCTCGCGCCAGATCCACGCCGCGAGATGTTCGCTCGTGGGGTTCTCAAGACCAGGGATCTCGTTGAGGTAGTAGTGATCGAGTTGAGCGATGACCGGCTTGCAGGCGTCTTTGATATTGCCGAAATCGATGACCCAACCGGTGTGCGGGTTGACGGGGCCCGTCACGAATATCTGGGCCCGATACGAGTGCCCGTGCAGCCTTGAGCACTTGTGATCACGCGGCACGTTTGGTAACCGATGGGCGGCTTCGAAGGTGAACTCCCAGAAGATCTCTGCGGTTTCGTTCATGCGATTCCTAGGTATTTGTGGGTTTGCAGACTGAGCCGCCACCTGGGCCGCTTGAGGCAGTACTCGACTGCAGAAGCGGTATTTTCATCTACTGAGGGGCCGTCCATCGGCGAGAGCCGAAACGAACCGAAGTTCAGATTCTCAAACTGCGCGGGGTCTCCGCCGTCTTGGGGAAACACCAGCTTCAACTCGTCGCCCGACGTGAGTACCAACGGCGCGCCGATCTTGGGACTCACGCACGTCCAGTCGATCCCGGGCGGTGGGTGACGCGTGCCGTTGGTCTCCACCGCGACGTAGAAGCCCTGGACATGCAGGGCATCGACCAGTGCATTGTCGAGTTGAAGCAGCGGTTCTCCCCCGGTGCACACCACCATTCGGTGCTCGTGGCTAGATTCGGGCCACGCGCGTGCCACCGCGGCCGCGAGGTCGGTGGCGTCCTGAAAGTGCCCGCCGCCAGGACCATTGGTCCCGACGAAGTCGGTGTCACAGAACTTGCAGATCGCCTGCGCGCGATCACGTTCCCGCCCATTCCACAGGTTGCAACTAGCAAATCGGCAGAACACGGCCGGGCGCCCGGTGTGGAACCCCTCGCCCTGAAGGGTGTAGAAGATCTCTTTGACCGTATAGGCCATCTCAAGCCGCCTGATAGACCAGTGGGTCTGGGTGACCCGCCTCTGCGAAACCTTTGAGCCGCAAGAGACACGAGTCGCAGCGCCCGCAGGGCCTTCCTGCGTCGTCCGGGTCATAGCAGGACGAGGTCAGGCTGTAGTCGACACCCAAGTCCAGGCCCAAGCGAACGATGTCCGCCTTGGTCTTAGTGATGAGTGGCGTGTGGATGGTCATCGCGGAACCTTCGACGCCGGCCTTGGTGGCGAGGTTCGCCATCGCTTGGAAGGCGGCGATGTACTCGGGCCGGCAGTCCGGATAGCCGGAGTAGTCCAGTGCATTGACGCCGATGAAGATGTCCTGCGCACCAACGGTTTCGGCGTAGGCCAGCGCGAACGAGAGGAAGATAGTATTCCGCGCCGGCACGTACGTAGACGGTATGTCGTCATCGCTCAACTCGGCAACTGAGGCGTGCTTCGGTACGTCGATGTCGGTAGTCAACGAGGAGCCTCCGAAGACACGCAGGTCGATGTCGGCGACCACGTGCCGGGCGACGCCGTGCGCCGCGGCGACGCGCCGTGCCGAGGCGAGTTCCACAGCGTGACGTTGGCCGTACCTGAAGGACAGGGCGTAGGGCACGTACCCCCGGTGCTTGGCGATCGCTAACACCGTCGTCGAGTCCAGCCCTCCGCTGAGCAGTATTACCGCCGGTGTTTCCATGGCGTCCTCTCGTGGCGCGTCGGTGTGTGCGGCTATAGTAACCGAAACTACATCAGACAGCCGACACGTTGAGGGCGCAGTTTCGCCGTTAGGGAGAGGAGGGTGACGTGCCAAAACTGACGATCGTAGTCAACTGCACCGACAGAAAGTCGGTGCAACCTGCGGCGAAACTCCGTGTCGGCTCCCTTCCCCGCGGCGACAACAAGGCACGTTTCGAGGTGTGGCGTCGGCGTGTCGGTCAGGCGCCGGCGCAGGTCAGACTAATCGACCTCTATCAAGGGGAGGCCTGGCAAGAGGTCCGTGGGCTGTCCAACGACGCGCGACACGCCGGGTACTTCGTCACGACCTTGGTCGCTTCGGCCGGCCTTGGCCTGCGCGACGTTTCGACGCTGGCGAGCCCGTACGCCGCGACCTTCGCGGGTGGCCATCCCGATTCGGTGGCATCTAGCGCCGAGGAGAACCGCGACTGGTGGCGACGTCTTCGCGACCTCGAATCCGCGCAGTCGTTGACCGACACCTGCGGCGACCGGGTGTTGCTGGTGTTATCCGAGACGTACGCCCGCAGCATGGAGCACGATCTGATCGCCCTAGCCAATCGCGGCGGCGACCTCTTGCTAGTAGGCGGTGCCCGGGATATTGACGGGTTGGCCCGACTCCCCGCCAACCGCTCACTGCGTGCCGAACTTGGCGGTACCACCTCCAGCGTTGGCCTTCGCATGGCCCGACGGTGGCTTCGCAGCAGCACCGGCAACCACCTGTACACCTCGAAGGACGCGTCGGCGTGGTCCGATTGGGCTCGATCGGTGGCCCGTTCGGAGAACTACCACCGGGCGGCGGCGACCGATGCAGACATCGTTGAGTGGATCAACACGTTGTGCGCTGCCGAGCCTGACCTGTCGGCGACCCGCGCGTTGCGTCGAGTCCGCGATGCTGGTATTGCGTGCGAGCAGAAGCGGTTTGGCCGGCTGTTTCATTCAGTGGTGGACACGCGGTGAACGACGACGAACCCGAACGACTGCTCGAGCGGCGTGCACTGCGGATTGAACAGAACTCGCGCATGCCGTTGTACCTCTTCGCCCTCGCCGCCGATGAGGTTGCTCTGGTCGCTGACGTGGCCCGCATTTCCCGCGACGAGGCGGGCAAGTTGATCGGCTACCAGCGGCCTGAGCGGCGAAGCCATGTGAAGCAGATTCTCGACTACCTGAACTCAGGGGAAGTGCTGTTTCCGAACGGTCTGATCCTCGCGCTCCCCGACACCGTGCGGTTCCGGTCCAGTCGCGGTCCGGCCACCACCGATGGCCTCGCAACGGCCGGGACACTCGAGATCCCACTCCCTGCTGGCGACGACGAGCCCCGACCCGCATGGATCGTCGACGGTCAGCAACGAAGCCTTGCGTTGGCGCGTACCAAGAACACTCGACTGCCCATCCCCGTAGCCGGCTTCGTCGCACCAACACTAGAAATGCAACGTGACCAGTTCCTTCGGGTGAATACCGTCGCGCCACTGCCATCGAATCTTGTCACGGAACTTCTCCCCGAGGTGATATCCGCTCCCTCCCCGCGGTTGTCGCAACGCCGAATGCCCTCCGCGCTGGTCGACATGCTCAACCGTGACCCCGAGTCCCCGTTCTTTGGGTTGATCAAGCGCGCATCGACCGACAGTGAAGACCGCCGTCAAAGTGTCATCACCGACACCAGTCTTGTTGAAGCGCTGAAAGAATCACTTGAATCACCCTCTGGTGTGCTATTTCCCTACCGGAACATGGCGACGGGTTCCACCGACACCGACGGGATACGACACGTTCTGCTGCTCTACTGGAACGCGGTGCGAGACCTGTTCCCGGATGCCTGGGGCAAGCCGGCCACCCAGTCGAAACTCATGGGTGGCGTCGGCATCAGGGCCATGAGTCGGCTCATGGACCGGGTCATGGTCCAAGTCAACGTCGCCTCACCACACGCCGCGGCTGAAACCAAGAAAGAACTCTCGCGAATCGTCGCGAAATGTCACTGGACCGGCGGCACCTGGGCCGAACTCGGGTTGCCTTGGGACGAACTGCAAAACGTCTCTAAACACATATCCGCGCTGTCGAACTATCTCGTCCGAGCATATGTGACTGCCCGTAAGGAGCAGGCATGAAGTTTTACTTCCCCGACAGCCAAGACCAAGTCAGCCCTACCTATGACTTCATCCACGACGAGCATTCGCCTCTCCGGGTCCGCCAACGCGACGACCGCTATGCACACGAGGTCCTCACCATGCGTCCCTACGATGGCCTTCTCGTGTCGAAGGCCATCGTCGACGGTTCTGGCAGAGAGGTTGGCAAATACTCAATGCCGCAGCGCCAGCGCCTGTATCGACTTGGTGTTCGGGAGTTTTTTCGTCTGCCTCGTTCGATCGACACACTTGGAGACTGCGGCGCATTCACCTACGTTAATGAGCCTGAGCCGCCATACTCAATCAACGAGGTCCTCGACTTCTACGGCCAATGCGGCTTCGATGCCGGCGTAAGCATCGATCACGTCATCCTTGGCTACCGCCGTCCCGGCACCGGCGACCCTCCGAACGAATGGGTGGAGAGGCGCCGCATCTCGCTCACTTACGCCGAGAAGTTCTTATCGGCAGTCGTGGATCAACGCGCGAGCTTCGAACCGATTGGTGCGGCACAGGGCTGGGATCCAGCTAGCTTTGCCGATAGTGTGCGTGAACTTCAGGGCATGGGATACCGACGAATCGCCCTGGGCGGCATGGTTGCCCTGAAAACACCCGACATACTTGCGTGTCTAGAAGAGATTGCCAAGATCCGCAGCGCCGACACCGAACTGCACCTGCTGGGGATCACCCGCGTCGAAACCATCTCTGAATTCAAGAGATTGGGCGTGACAAGTTTCGATAGCACATCATCATTCAGACAATCGTTCATGGACGACCGCGATAACTACCACACTGCCGATGACCGCTACTCGGCCATCCGCGTCCCGCAAGTTGACGGAAACATCACGCTGAGGAAAGCGATCCTATCGGGAACAGTGTCCCAAAGGAGCGCGATCGAAGCCGAAAGGTTGAGCCTCAGACGGCTGAGGGAATTCGACGCAGGATCCTGCGACATGGATGGCGCAATCGCGGCTGTTGTGGATTACGGAGAGATCGTCGGCCTGAAAGGCGACTACGAGGATCAGTACCGACGGACGCTCATGCGAGCGCCATGGCGTGAGTGCCAGTGCGGTCTTTGCGCCAAGCATGGTATCGAGATCGCGATTTTTCGCGGTAGCGAGCGAAACAAGCGGCGGGGCTTCCACAACCTGTCCGTGCTTGCGGAGAAGATGAGGCGATTGAAATCAGCGAAGCCAAAACTCTCGGGAAGGATCAAGCATGGCTGACAGGTATGAAATTAAGGTGCCCGCACTCGAAGTGCGGCAGGGCGAACGCACGATCTACTGCTTTGCCATCGACGGCAAAAGACTCCTTGACTTCACTGCCGTCTCTCGTGTTCGACGATCAGGCGACGGCGGCCTAGCTGGCTACCAGCGGCCGGAAGTTCTTAACCATATCCGGGCGATACGCCGCTACATTGAGTCTCCCGAAGCGCTGCTGCCGAATGCTGTTGTGCTTGCTTTTGATTCACGCGTGAGATTCGAAACCAAGCGGCGACGCAGCGCAGTCGAATACTCAATAGCGGGCGAGCTAATCATACCGGTTGATGAAACGCTCGAGGACGTCGACAAGCCGGCGCTGGTGGTCGATGGACAGCAACGCGTTGCCGCGATCCGGGACGCGGACGTAGCGGAATTCCCCATCGCTGCGGTTGCTTTCATCGCTTCCGACGCTGAAGAGCAACGTTCTCAGTTCATACTGGTCAACAACACGAAGCCCTTGCCGAAGGGACTGATTCACGAGTTGTTGCCCGAGGCAAGTGGTTACCTGCCGCCCAAGTACGCACGCCGTCAGCTCCCTGCGCAACTTATGATCCGCCTAAATCTCGACGACGACAGTCCCTTCCGCGGCGCGATCGCGACGCCCACCTCGCCCGACGGCTACATCAAAGACAACAGCGTCTTGAAGATGATCGAGAACAGTCTCTACGACGGCGCGCTGTACCAGTACCGCAATCCCGAGGACGGCTCGGGCGACATCGAACAGATGATGCTTCACCTCAAAATATTCTGGGGTCTTGTCGAAAGCACCTGGCCCATTGAGTGGAAACTGATTCCCCGCAAGTCGCGGCTCACCCACGGTGTAGGGATTCAAGCCCTTGGTTATGTGATGGACGCGCTCACGGAAGGCTACGACGCCGACTCGCTACCCAACATTGGACTCGACCAACGCCTTGACATGCTATGCCGGGTGACAGCATGGACAAGTGGGACATGGGATTTAGGTCCCGATGATCAAAGGCGCTGGAACAGTTTGCAAAACACTCCGAACGACATCAAGCGACTGACGAACTGTTTCTTGCAGGCCTTGCGGTAGCGCCGCCTGACATTCCGCATCTGCCTTTAGCTGGATCCAGCTTCAGCCCAATCGAGCAGGGCCCGCATAAGCGACGAAGCTCCGCGACCGTGAACAAGCACTAGTCGACTCGGATCATTGACGGCCACCTCGATCGCTCCAGTCGCTGCGTGTTTGGCGTGACTGGTCTGTACCAGCATGACGTCGACGCCTCGCGCTAGGGACGTGAGGGGTTTACTGTTGTCCGCCTCGGATGATGCTCGAACCTTGACGTCAGGCCACCGTTGCTGGATCCATGAGGTAACGACTTGAATCGCGCTTTCCATCATCGAATAGATGCCGACAGACTTGAAAGGCCGAACAACCCGGCCAAATGCATTGTGCTCATTGGGAAGTGCGAACTCAACGCTCGCAGAGCGGAAGAGAAGGCGGAGCACGGAGGCGTCACTAGTATCGATTCGATCTGTCCATGCCTGTGCTACCCCCGCTGCTTGGGCTATGACCGTCGCGCGCTGCTCGGGGTCGGGGCAGGCGTACAACAGGAGCAGGTCTATTACTTGCGTTAACCAAGGTGCATCCCTGGGACCGAGGAGTGAAAGCTGGCTGGCGACGGCGTCGAGCATCTCGCCGTATTCCAGCGATGTACAGCCAGCAGCGAGGAGGGCCTCAAGCAACGTGAGTGCTGCCTGCCGCTCCGTTTTTCCAGGCTCACTTGACAACATGATGTCGAAGACAGTCGTTGCAAGCCCGACCGCTGACGGTGGAATCCCGCCGTCAGTGAGCCACTCAACGAACAACGCGATGCCGTTTCGCACCCGCGGACGACGCGAGTCATGGAGCGCATCAATGAGGGTCTCGGCGAGTTCGTCTGCCGCGGCGAGGTAGTCGGGTCTGCGAGACCATCCGCGTGTCCACTCGGCCAGCAGATCCGGTCGATCGGGCCAATCACCGTTGAACCAGTCCAGCCAGTCTGTAGGTACCCGGTGTTCGGCGGTCAACGATTGAAGGACTTCGAAGAAGCTACGTTCGACGGCGTTCGAGAGCAGGCCTGAACGGTCAGAAGCACTCAAGTGGTCGATAACGGCCAGCGCACGCGTCGCAGCAACCGGGTCGCGAAGATTGACAGCCGCCGCAAGGGCAATGGAGGCATCTGAGCGGCTCGGCACCTGTTTGCTAGCCATATTGAGCGCCGCTGCATAGTCGCCCTCATGGTAAAGGTTAAGCGCAGTCACCGGAGCCTGTGGCGACGGTATCGCGGCGGTAATCGTCGCCAGCACTCCTGTGATGACAGAGTCGCTCGGGTAGCGAACCGACAACTCTCGTAGATGCTGCTCTTGGGGACTGTCATAGAGCAACTGCCCCAGCGCATAACAGTGAGCTGTCGCGGTGCTAGTCACTTGATAGGCGTCGGTTACCAAAGCGGGCCAGGCGACATCCAGCCGCTCGGCAGCTTGGTGCAAGCTGGCTTCCGTCGCGGATTCCATCGCCGGAGTCACCACTAGTGCGTCGGCCGCTTCGGCGAGACTTTCCGTGACCGCCCGTGGACGCGCCAGCAGTGAAATGTCTTTGAGTGCAGGATCGTCTCGCAATTCCTGAGGTGTGCCAAGTGCGCTCAGCATCTCGACTCGAAGAAACCGCAGATTTGTCGCGCTCAACAGCGCGCGTCCGCGCAGTTCATCCAGAGCCACTTGCGCCTCAGAGCGATCGTTGCCCACCAGACTTTCGTAGAAATGCCGAAGAATCCGCCCGACGGGCCGCGGTTGATCGACAGCGCGGTCGGGTTCAAGCGCCCAGATGGCGGTCAACGTATCGACGTTGCGCCGCACCGTTTCCAGCCATCCTGGCGCGACATCGACGCGGATCACCGACCCAGCCGGAACAAGTTGCAACGCCGCCTGATCCATCGGGTCTGAGGTTGTGCCCGACACATCAACCTGACCGTTAGTCAGCGGGCGACTGAGCCAACAGCGGATTTCATCGCGGAGCAATCGCCCGTCCCGATGTGATGGGGCGATGCCGTACCAGCGCGTCGTGCCTGACACCTTCGCGGGAAGCAGAGTCCTCTCCCCGAGGCGGTCAAACCTTGTGCGCAGCGTGTCAAGAAGACTTGCGAGCTCCCCCTGAAGGTGTGATGGCGCGATCTCGTTGGGCTGCGCGAAGAAAGTCTCTGTTGACCCAATCACGCTACGCCCCAACGATCTTCATAGGCGTGGCGCGTGCGAGCGACTGAGTCGGCGTCATTCGTAATCACGATCGACTCTTCAAGTCGACGAATACCGTTGTACGTCAGATTCATCGACCCACTGACCAACACGTTGCCCGAAAGGATGCCCTTCTCGTGCAATTCACTTGCGTACCGGCAGGAAAGCCGATGATGGGATTCGCCGTCGGCCGACGCCCGATTCTGGAGTTGGTCCACGAATGACCGGTTATGGTCATCCGGCCTGCAAGCGATGACCACTGCGCCGCCCCGCTGAAGAAGGCTGGCCAAGACCTCGATAAGCCTGATTGGGTGCCGCGGCAGAT
This sequence comes from Mycobacterium bohemicum DSM 44277, assembly GCF_001053185.1. Lineage (GTDB taxonomy): Bacteria > Actinomycetota > Actinomycetes > Mycobacteriales > Mycobacteriaceae > Mycobacterium > Mycobacterium bohemicum. The sequence goes on from NZ_CSTD01000001.1 coordinate 2,037,794, forward strand.
CAGGAAGCAAGCCGGTAAACAAACCGCTCCGATTGTCTATCACAACGACATCTGAAATCCACGGCGTCACGATCCATATCGGACTGCTGGGGTCGAGTAACTCGGCCACAAACAGCCCCTGCAGCGCATCCGCGAGTTCCTCGTGAGACGACAGTGCCGAGGTTCGCAAGCTCCGCGACTTCACTGCTGCGCCTCGCGTAACTCAACGCGGATATCAACGCCGTTTGCCGATCGCGACACCCCCACGACGCGTGGGTGAAACTCCAGCACATCCACGCTCGTCGGCTCGATCAGCAACTGCCGTATCACGTTCGCGCCGTACGCAGTGGTGGGAACACGAATGGTCGCTGTGGCAGCCTCCCGCAGTCGGTTGTCCACCTCTTGCCGCCATTGGGGGCCTGTGCCATCCACGGTCATTTCGGGGGGACGGATCACACGTGCAAACAAAAGTCGGTCTGTGGGCTCGTAGTCCCGGAAAGGGGAGTACGCCTGCAGGGCATAAGATCTGACACGGTATCCGCGCGACCACAACAGACCGATGATCTGGCCGATCTGCCAGCCTGGTTGGCCGGTTTGACCTTGGGCAACTGCCTGAATTCTTCTGCAGATATCAGGATCTGATGCGGCGACGTAAGCGAATACCCGCAACTCGATGTCAATACCCAGTCGTGACTCCATGTCGTCCCAGCGGCGTATTAACTCAGCCACCAGAACTTCAAGCGCCCGACTACTTCCGGGACGAAGAAGTCGTGTCGACAAAGCAGAAACCATGGCGTGATCGGAGGCAAGTCCGGCCTCGAATAACGCGATACGTAGCCGCTGCCAGGCTTCGGTAAGGCCCGCGAGATTATCAGCGGTCCGGATTTGCTCAACGTGATCAGCGATGGGCGGACTGCCTGCTAGCGTCAAGAACCTGCGCATGTTCTCGTCGACCCGTTCGCCATCGCACTGGCCCAAAGCCGTTTCGACGAGAGCCCAGAATCGCCGTGGGTCCTCAACGTATCGATCCACCAGGGCTTCCACGACGCCCAGACCGCCAGGTTCGTCCTCGCTGATGTCAACCTGGGCCAAACGCTGCTCAGATCCTGAGCCCATGGAAAGATCGATGCGCAAATCGGTAGCGTCCACTTCCGGACACAAACTTTGAACTGCTTCCACTATTGCTGATGCAAGAGTGGTCAGATACCGCTCATCGATCCACCTCCGCCAGTCCTCGTCCGGATCAGCCCACAGGGCTGTCGCAGCCGAGCGCAATTCTGCAAAGACACCCGTCACCCCCAGGGCCGCGGAGATATCGACGATCAGGCCTGCGTCGTCCCCGCGATCGCGTCCATCGTCGGAATCGCCCAGTGCCAACACCCCGAACACTTCTCGTGCCGCATCTAGCATTAACGTGCGCAGCTGGTCATCGCTTAGCCGACCCAACGTCTCTTCGATAGAACACGTTTGACTTTGCACGATCAGAACCGACAGTAGGACTTGATGCAGCCATTCGCGGGTGAATCGCGAAGGAACGAGTCCGCAGAGTCGCCTGCCGCTTCGGATGAGGAACTCCATGCGTGCGACCCGCAGTGACTGCAGCAGCGATGCGTTGGGCGAAATGATGTCCGGCGACCCGACGGTAAGCGCAAGGCTATCGACATCCATTATGAATCCGACGTTTACGGCATGACCATCAAGGGTGACCGAATGCTGAGTGATCGGCGGCTCACCGTCGGAGTTCCGTTCGACGGCGAACTCACCGGCGTAGCGCCATACTGTCCGAGCACAGCGATGCCTATGCGTGAATGCCCGGAACTCAGACACGACTGATGCCCACGGGCCTCCGGCGGGCATGTCGAGTACTACCGGCTCGCCGACGTGCCGAAAGCCCACACCCCAAATCCAGCGACCATAAGAGGAATCCGGCACCGTAGGCGCAGGCATAGTTAGCTTGAGCGCCCGTGGTTGGACACATCGCACCGCCTCTTGTTCCGGTGGGGGCTCCAACTCCGCGTATTGTTCGCAGAACTCATGCAACTCGAGACTGGGTGCCTCCGAACACGGCGGCGAAACCCATAGCCGATCGGCCTTGCCCCGCTGGGCATATCGATAGCTGACTCGGCCAGGAGCGAACTGACGCAATCCCTGAGAAACCGGCTCCATCTCCGGTTCGCGACGCGCCACTGGCGTCATGACTTCGATCTCGGGCGTTTGGAGGGGCGAAAACAAAGCGGCTGGAAGAAAATCCGCTAGTGGCCGCGGCCAGTCGCGATCCCTCAACGGAAGATCTGATGCCGCCACCTCCAGGCCGCGGATGAGCGTGGGAAACACCGATGGAATGAGTCCCCGGGGGCTGTCCCATAGCACAGCTCGCAGGTCCTCGTCGGATAGGGACAGAGCTCGCTGCAGTTGCTGTCCCATGCGCTCAATCGCGTTAGCATTCAGCTGTTCACGAACGTGCTTGACGAGCCGCCTAGCGTGCTCCCGTTGCGTGTCCCGCGACTGCCCCCAGGGTTTCTGGATCACGTCGGCCAGTGAGGTGCCGGGACCCGACCGGGAAAGGCGGTCCAGCAGCCACCAGGTTGCCTGCATCTTCAGAATGCTTCTATTGCGCAACGGCAACGCGACGCGTGGCACGCAAGGATCGAAAAGTGTTTCGTAGGACTGAAATGCCAGACGGTCGCGCCCGAAGTCCGACATCACCACGACCGTCCAGGGCCGCATGATGGGGTTTCGGCCGGCGCGTCCTCGACGCTGGATAAACGACGCCGGATCACGAGGTGCCTTGTGCTGGATGACCGCCCCGACGGCGGGATCGTCGAAGCCGACTTCAAGGGACGCTGTCGCGACGATCACATCGGCGCCAGGGTCGACCCCGCTATCCCGAGATGTCGTCCGCGCGACGGGGACCGGTCGATCCAGCGTTCCGAGGTCCTCCGCGATGCGCCACACTTGGCCGGCCTCATCGCGCATGCGCACGTCCGATCCCGTTGAGACGCGAAGCGTCGCAAGGCTGCCGTTCGGCTTGCGGTTGACACCGCCGGGCCACCACCCTTCGGCATCCCGAAGTTGGGCATGAAGCCTATTGGTGACATCCAGATCGTCGACGAACACGAACAGCTTCGATCCGAAAGCGCCTTCACTCGGGCCGTCAGACGTGGGATCCAGCACCCTCCGCAACAGCATCGATGCCTGGATAGTGGTCGATAACAACGACGTCTGCGATGCCGGGTCACCACGCAGAGCCAGGAAATACTCCCGGCCGATGTCAGTCAGCTCGGAAGGTTCCGGCTGCACCACGGTAAGCCGCGAGGTCGACAGGCCGGTCAGATCTGCAAAAAACCCGGTCGGATCCGCCAACGTCGCCGACAGACCCACGATATGCGGTGGGATCGCCATCTCGGCTCGCCACCTTCGCAACAGGTTGGCCACCTGCGCGCCATGTGTCCCCTCGTAGGTATGGATCTCATCGAGCAGCACGAACTCCGGTGATCGAGAGTCGTCTCCGATCAGCAGCCGCCGGAATTCCCTCGAGCCCAATTCTCTGTTCACCATTTCGGTGCTCGTGAACAGGACTGCTGGTGGGAACGCCCGGAGGCGATCACGGGTGAATGTCAGCCTCTCGGAATCAACGACCGATGCACATCTTTCACAGACAAGCCGTTCAGCCGTTCCTGACGAATTGGGCCAGATAAGTCGGCCCCCGCACCCGTCTTCGAGGCAGCTGACGATGGGGCATACCAGTCCATCCGGTTGCGACTTCCACGTCGAGTATGGTGACCGTTCGGCGCTGGCACGGTTTGTGGGCACGTCGCCATAAAGCACACCGATGTTCGGAGCCGACTCCCCGAGGGCGCGGCAACTTATTAGCAGGTTACGCAACTGGTCTCGCAACAGTTCGTTGCGCGGATAGATAGCGACGATCCGGGGTACGCCTCCTGGGCGGGGATCGGCCACTAACTGGATTAGGGCGGGTAGGTAGAAGGCCAACGTTTTGCCAGATCCCGTTCCAGCGGTGATGACGGTCCCGCGTGAGCCCGACCGAGGCTGCGACAGGCGAGTCAGCGCGCGCTCCTGAAACGCTGAAACGTCGCGTCCTGCGAGAAGCGACGTCATGACCGCTTGGTGGCGATCCGACCAGACGGTACTGCTGGAGCGCACCGTCGAATCCAGTTGATCTGCAGCGATATCGCGTCGAGGAACCGTTCGAGCGCGGCTGAGGAATCTGAAGTCTGACACAAGATTGGGTGCCGACGCCCAGGGCCGGCCGTGGAACCATTGCCGTAGTCGCGCGGCGAGGCGCACAGTCTCGGCCATCCGGCTGCGGAAGCGTAGTTCAGTGACACCCGTCGCGAATAGAAGGCGTCGTTCAAGCAGAGTGTCAATCATCGCGTCGACGTCGTCGCCAGGTGCAAGTCGTTCGATTAACTGCTCGAGTTCAAGTTCGCTCAGCGAGCCGTCGCTGACGCCCCAGCTCAATAGCGGCAATTCCCGATGCTCAATGCCGTTCAGCACATCGCGCAGAGTGGATTCGTTCACCGGCGCCGTACCACGAGGTCACCATCGACACCGGCGGCGTGCAGCGCATCGAGGAGGCTTGCCGTGACTTCAGTGAGGGGTAACCCATCTTCAGATGTCGCCAACTCCAGGGCCTCCTGTACTTCTGAAGCGAGCGACGCGCGTTCGTCCTCGAGGGACTGCAGTGCGCGAGCCAGATCGTCGCCCAACGACTTGACCCGCTCGAGCCATGATGCGCTGGAATCGCCATCACACAGTTCGGCGATTATCTTGTCTTCGTCGGCAATTGGATCTTGGCGCTGAAGCATCAACAACTTCGTGGCTATTCGCTCGGCGGCGAAGCGCTGACGGGTGCCGCCGAAGAGCCGGCCGGGCTGCGTTTGCTCGAGTAGCTGTTGATACCCCTCGAATATGCTGCGCCAGCGCGCACCCGCCCAGCGGGCAGCCCGCGTGCGCTGGTCGCGGGCGACTTCAATCAGTTTGGTTGCAGGTTGCTGCTGGAACGCTTTAGGGCCGTAACGCGATAGACCCGCCCGGAACGCGCTGACCGCTGCGGCGCTCGCCTTGGCATCGATCGTCAGAGCTTCTGTCAGCGACAAACGGGACCGCAGTCGCAACAGACCCGTGAGATACCCGGTTGCGTTGTCGAGCGCCTCAACCAAATGATCGGCCTTGGTGACCAACTCGATCCCGGAGTCCGCTGACTGTGCAGCCTCTAGTTTGAGTTGCAGGTCAACGGCCTGGTCATAGAGTTTCATCGGGTCAACCGCTTGATGGCATCGTCGAATCGGTTGGTCGCCTCAAGGACGCGAGTGGCCGCCTTTTCAAGGTCGGTCGCACCCCCCGCGTCTGTTTGCCGGGCCAGCAGGTCGCGTTCTACGTTCTCGATCGCCTTGGCTGCTCTGGTGGCGAAGTCGTGAACCACGGCGACGAGATCCGGGATATCACTGGCTACGAGTGTGAGTTTTTCCGGCAGCGTCAGATCCTTGGTCAATGCCTCAGCGGCGGTGTTGAATGCGCGAAGCGCTCGCTGTGGTTCACAGCTGGCCAATTTTGTCAGTTCGTCGATCGCATTGCTGTCCATGAGTCGTCCCGCCTGAAGGGATGTCCGCAGCGTCGCCAACACTTTGGCGGTTTGGTCCTCCCACATCCGGTCGCGGTCAACCAGCGACTGAGTCACGGCGACACGCTTCCCCAAGATTGTCCACTCCTCGCCGACGGCGGGCCCCACCAAGCGGAAAAACGCTGCGATCGTCGGATCGTCGGTATTCAACTCCCAATTGGCCGTGAAGTCCTTCACGACGGGCAAAAGGCGGTCGGCTTGGACCATCCGGACGGAACCGGTGCCGCGCGCTTCGCCGAATTCGGCCTCGATGAGCTTCTGAAGCCTCGGTTTCAAGTCCGCTGCCCGGGCGACTAGGGCCGCCCACTTTGCAGATCTGACCGCCCCAGCGGTGAGCGCTCGTGTTGGTGCGAACATGGCCGACATGTAGTCAGTCAAGGACAATCCGCGGTTGAGGTCGTCGAGGACTGCTGAGGCGACGATCGCGCCTTGCACGGTTGCCTTGGTCGAGTTGGTGACTGGTCGGCCTAGTTTTGCGACGACTGCCCTCGTCCACGCTTCGACCGCCGATGCAAGCATCCGGCGGTAGACCGCGGCTTGCGGCCAGTCCTCGGTGTCCACCTCGCTGGCGAGGATCAGCGCTTGAAGTGCTGCGGCGTTGACCTGGTTGCGTTCGATGACCACGAAGGCGGTGTCGGGTGACTGCTGTTGGGTAACGCTGCCATTCAGGACGATATCGATGTCGCGAAATCGCGACTCGTCGAAACCGGGGCCGAGATTGACTGGCAGAGGGCCAAGTTCGAGATTGTTTTTCACGACCTTTTGAACCAGCTGGCGAAGGTAGCGGGTCGCTGTCGCCGACAGCTCACGTTGGCCGTTCGCCCAAGCGGTGAGTTCGACGAACGGCTTGCGCCGTTCGGACTTGAGTCGGTCCTCGATGCCGCGGTGGGTCGGGCGGTGCCGCGGCGTCGTGTCCTCAGGTCGGCGTTGATAACTGGGGCCCGAGTCGTGCAGGGACCGCAAGGACTGTAGGCCTTCATTGAAGTCGTGGACACCGAAGGCCTCCAGGATGGCGGTGCTGATGTCGGCCGGCGACTCGGGGTTGGCCCAGTATCGAAGGATGTTGCTGACCCGTTCGTAATCGGCGGGTCGCAGATCTTTAACGCGCGCAGCGATCAGGGGTGCTAACGGCTCGCTGTTTTGGTCAAAGACCGCCAGCGTCGAGGCCGAAGGAAAATCGTTGCTGCGCAGATCGAGTGAGCCCTGAATCAAGAACCGGTTGATCACTTCCCGCACGATGTCGCGGGGGTCAAATCGCTCAGCCGACAAGGCACGCACAAACCGTCCGACTGCCGGCGCGTCGAGCGGATACAAGCCGTAGCCCTCGCGACTGGTTCCGAACGCGTCGTGGCAACCCTCCTGGTGGATACAATCGCGGCACGCATTGCGCAGCCAACGCTCGCCGTTGCTGTCTCGGCTTGTCCACGCCGCGTCAATCTCATGGGGGTCCAGGCGGGTGGCGTTGAAGTAGCGCGCGACGAACGACAGCGCCTCGTCCTCGTCGACCCCGTCCTCGCCGTAGGCTGCATCGAACCAGTAGGCGTCGTCGCAGCGGGTCCGCACGGTGTCGAGGTCATGGAAATGGCCGTCGGTGACGGCAAATATCATGCGTAGGCCACACATGTCGCCATCGACGGAGTGGACGGGTTCGACGATGGCGTCGAGGAACTCCCGTTCCACCCCGTGCAGGACCGTGAGGTCTTCCACGAACAGCGCCAATTGCTTTCCGTCGCTATGCAACGCGCGGCGAACCTCCCGGAAAACTTCGACCAGGTCGACCTGATTGGACACGGCCACATGTTTTTCTGCTGCGGGCAAAACGTCGTTGATTAACGCGACGGCCGCCTTTTTGTATTCAGGTAGTGTCGCGAATTTGCCCAATAATTCTCTCGCCCCTTTGCTGGCGTGACCGATCTCCTCAAAGGTCAGAGGAAAGTCTGACTCCAAGAAGTTGGTGGCGTCATCGTCAAGCCCGTCGCCCTCGTGGCGGCCTCGAAGCGCCAGTCCTACAAGTCGCGGGACGACTGCGCCGGCGGCTGTCAGCTTGCGGCGAACGACGGGATCGCGCAGTAGGTCAGGCAACTCTCGGGCCAACCTTTTTCGCAACTGTGCGCTCCGTTGATTTTCTGACGGCTCCGTTTCGTACAGGCCGACCTGACTTACCAAGAGCGCCAACTCATCGAGCAATCGCTCGGCCAAGATATCGTCGGATTCGGTGTGCGACGGTGCGGCCTCGAGCGCTTCGCGGGCCTCTTCGATCCTCGGACCGGTCAGGCCGCGGATAACGATTTCAATGGCGCGTCGCAGACCGGTGCGGTTTTTGGGAAGGTACCGGATCTCCCAGTCAGGTTCGTTCTGAGTCTGAGCTTTCACCCACCGCACGAGGTGAGACTTTCCGGTGCCCGAACCTCCGACGATCGGTATGAATAGATAGCCATCGGGCCGCAACGGGCCTTTGAACGCCTCGAGCACATCTGTTTCGGTCACCCACGTGCCACCTGACCGCTGGTCGAGTCGTCTACGCCGCAACCGAAGTGGATGATGAATCGCTTGGAACCGTGCATCGGTGAGAAGACTGGCCGCGTCGCGAGGGGTCATAGCCAGCACAGCATCTTCGCGCCAGCAGACGTAATTCTGAAATGTGGTCGTCATTCGCTTGCGCCAATCCTTGCGTGGGAGAACGTCGATCCATCGGCCTTCGCGACGCGGGCAGCGTCGGCGCGGTCATCGAGGACAATCGATTTCTCGCTGCTGAGCCTTTCGAGGGCGTCACTCAGTGGGGCGGTGAGTCCGCGATTCTCACTAGGTGGGCGTTTCCAGTTGTCGGCAACAAATTCGCGGTAGCGCCCCCCGTCGAGGATCGGCAGATGTTGTGCTAGATGCTTCACGAATTCTTGTGCCGTAAGCTCGTTCGCTCCTCCGAAAACGTCAGGCAGGGCGTCACGCACGGCGACGGTTGGGTCGGGGATGAGATGGCCCTTCGGATTAGCCCAGGCAAAGCCGAGCGTGCACGCCCACCGGCGGAAGCCATTCCACCTTGTGCTGTTGCCGATCGGCCAGTTCGACGACTCGCCCTCCTGTTGGCGCGGACCGAAGTCAGCCAACTGAAGCGTCTCGGCCGAACGGGGGCCAGCTTCTTGCCGAATCGGCGCTTCTCCGGCAGCGAAGGTCAAAAACCAACTCAGTGCGCTCGTTAGGTCTCGTGCACCCACCTGGCTTGGCCATGGGGCGTTGTTTACGGAGTCGTCGAATACCCGCCTGCGTAGCAGGGTGATCAGTGCGCCGGCCTCGCCCTCCACGGCTGTCAGCACACCGTCGGCCAGTCTAACTTTGTCGTCGTCGCGGGAAAAAAGACCCAGTTCTGTCCCGGCCCGCAGATTCGCCGTCACGTCGCTCTGCGGATCTCCCGGCAGGCTGGCCGGCGCGAGCGTCGCGCCCAAACGTTCGACGGTGTCCTGCTGTCCCCGCTGGCAAGCCAGGTATCGGGTGATCAACACAATGCCGCTGGGACGGATTTCCGGCGGATTCAACAATGCCACGAGATTACTCCTCTATCAAAGCTTTTCGATGTCGGCGTACGCATAAGACCCGTCTTGGTCACGAAGAGTCAGGCCATCACGGCCAACAGGCGAGTCGGGGGTCCCGCAAATTACCGTGAGCGGCGCGCGGCTATTTCCCTCGAGGAACTCTTCGGGATCCTGGCCGTCTGCCAGCAAGAATAAGGTGGGAACGCCCACCGCAGTGACGGGGTCGTAATCGCCCGATGCATCCACCATTACCGACCGCATCAAAACCGGTGACTTGGCCACAATGTCACGGACCACGGCTACCAAACTCTCCGCTGCAACGATCTGGCGGATGCCGCCAGCTGCGGACAAACTTGGCAAGAGTTGGCGCAGTTTTCGCGGTGTTGACAGCACCGACGGATCGACGTAGACGACCACACGTCGCCCGTAGGCGCCGCAGATCGCCAGGCGATCCAGCGATGGCTTATCCCCAGTCGGCGGAACGGCGATCGCTGCAGGGATAGGCGAGGGAGACGCCCAGGGAATCTTTCCGTGCGCTCGACACCAACGGCACCCGCCGCACGCAACCAAACACGTCGTACGCAGTTCCGGTGGTGCGTCAATCGCGAAGCTCTCGGCGGTGACCACTCCGATACAGACGGTCCCGGTGATTGCGTTGCGCAATCGGAAAAGGCTTTCTCGCGAATTCTCAACCATCGAGGCCCGCGTGGGTTCGGCCACGTCCTGCCAGAATTGGTCCGTCTGGTGATCCCCCCGCAGGATCCGAACCGTCAACCATCCAGCATCCGATTCCAACTCTCCTTCGGCGTCGCGACCCGAAAACAAAAAGTCCCATCCAACAGCGCCAGTCCTGGCAAGCAGGATCACGGTAGACAGGTTCCAGCGCTCGTTGTAGGAACCATGTATTCGGACCTTGCCCGAAGTCGCCGTTAACGGAAGGCGACACAGCCCGTCCCCAGCGTCTCTACGGGCGAGCAGCATGGCGCTCCACCGCTCGCGGGCACGCTCAGATGTCAGGTAGGTCGGCGACGCGAGGTCGCTGGCGACCCGGTCGTCTTCGCGAGTGGCGAGCAGCACTGAGGTTGAGGCGTTTCCGTCGCGGCCGCTGCGCCCGACTTCTTGATAGAAACGATCGATACCCTCTGGTACGCACGCGTGAACGATGGAACGGATGTCAGGCACATCGATACCCAACCCAAACGCGGAGGTGGCCACGACAAGGTCGATCGTCGACTCGATACCGCCGTCGTCACGCATCCCCCGAAGGACTTTCTCGCGGTGCGCTGTTGATGAGCCGCCGTCAACCGTCTCCAGACGTTGATATCCCGCCGCCCGCAGGACTCGCGCCAACTTCTGCGGCGTATAGGTTCCCGGGCGGTCCTCCTGACGAAGGGTCGTATAGATGATTGCCGGACGTGGAAGGTGGCGCAGCGCCTCGAGCACGCGGCGTTCTCTGTCTTCAGGTGCCAGGTTCGTTGACTGCCAATAACTCGGCTCCGGTCGCAATACGGGCGCTGCTACCTGAAGAAACGGTCCCGGTTCACCGAACAGCGCGTTCAACAGACCCAATACGTCCTGGGTGAGGGTCGCGCTAGCCAAGATGGTCTTAAAGGGTGGGTGGCCATTCTGCGCCGCAGCCCGCAGCATGTAGCGGCGTAGACCGGCAAGGCTGTGGAAGTGCGGTCGAAATGCATCCCCCCATGACCCGACAATGTGAGCCTCGTCAATCGCCAACAGGGATAACCGTCCCCCGCCCGCGGCATCAGCAAGGGGCCTGGCCAAAGACGCAACGATGGCCTCCGGATTGGTAAAGATAACCCGCTGCTCCCCCGACCAAAGCCGTTCGCGGAATGCCTTTTTCTTTGCGTCCGACAAGTTGCCGTGATAGGCGGTCGCGGGCGAATCCGGATTCTGCTTGCTGTAGCGGCGCTCTTGATCCAGCGCTAGAGCAACGGTCGGCACGACGATCACCGAAGTCATCCCGGGCGGTGCTGTCTCTGCTGCGGCGAGCATCGCCAAAGTTTTGCCGGCACCAGTGGGCAGATTCACCACCAGCGTCGCCCCGTCCGGTAACACCATCGCACTGCGGACGGAGGCCCGCTGTCCGGGTGTCTTGTAGCCGGAAAACGAGGCATCAATAGCGTTGAGAAACGGGTCTCCCACCACGGTCTCGTCGATGCGGCGCGGGATGGCTGCTGCCGCATCCGCGTCGACGCTCATACCGTCGGGAACATCGAGCCAAGCGGGGCGCCACGGTTCAGCAGAGATCCGGAAACGTCCCCCTGCCGTGCGTTGCGGCAGGAGCCCATAGCTGAGCCAGTCGAACGATTCCGGAAACAACTGACAAATCGGCACTTCGAGCCATGCCCGGACCCACTCGTGGCAGTTCGTTGTTGATGCACCGCGGCGCACATCATCGGCCCTGAGACACTGACGCAGCAGCACCGCGACGTCGGCAGCCCCTGTCGACGTGCGGCAGCTGTGGCTCGATAGCGCCGAAGCCAGCCGGTTGGTCACCTCGAATGATGCACCTGCTGCCCACGCGTCCAGCAACGTCTGCGCGGGCCCGGGTCTAATCACGGGTCACTGGCCAATCTGGGGTCTCCCACGAAGATGGCGCCACATCCCAGTGGCTGGATCTGTAACTCCAGCCGTTCGGGCAGCAGTGTTTCCAACTGCTCAATCTCGCTGTCGGTGTCGACCATTCCCGCATTCCTGCGCGCGCGACCGCGATCCACGCGCTGCGCGATCCTGTGCCGAATCTCGTTGGCGGCCAACAGCGGTCGATCCACCACGGAGGAACGCGCACTCGCAATCGCTCGGGTTTGTTCCGCGGCGATGACACACAGACCCGTCCAATCCACCGACGCGATGAGTTTTTCGAAAAGTTGCGGCCGTGAACCCAAATTAATGTCCCCGGTACGTGGCGTGTAGGGCTGGAGAAGCCTGCCATCTTTCGCCTCGTCACCGGACGGGGTCATCACGACCTTCTCGACAATGGGCGGCGAAACCTCCTGCAGTACTTGATCAACCCATCTCAAGACACCGAGTGTGACCGCCGCCTCGATGAAGTCCTGAGCGAAGGACGCCGACACGAGATAGTCAGCGCGAAAAACAATTTCGGCGGGCGACATGCCCGGCCACGGCCGAAACATCGCGAACGCGACACCCCGGTCGCTCTGCAACAAATGCTTAGCGATCGTGTCGACCGTAGGATGGCCGGCGCGCAAGATCGGGATCCTGCGACTAACCGCCGGGCCTCGCCGTAGGGCGATCGGGATCTGTGCGACCGCCGCGATTTTTGTCTCCACGTCGAACGGAACCTGCGGCCGGGGACGTCGGCTGATCCTGATGACAGCTCCATCCTCCCAAGTCAGTTGGGTGCCGACGCCCTCAAGCCAGGTCACGAGCGCGCGCGTGAGCGCAGGGTCGCGATCACTCTTAATCAGGTGCCGGTCCACGCTCAGCGTCTGATCACATCCACGTTCATCGATCTCGTCGAGCGCGTCATGGGCGACGATCCGTACTAGTTCCTCCGCCAGTTTCTCGGGTTGTTCGGTGGCCGCCTCTCCGAGTGCCTCGGGTCCTTCGCGGAGCACGTTGGCGAGCACTGCACGCTCGGTGTCGCCGAGGACGTATTGAAGCGACGAGAGGGATCGTGTAAACGCCTCGCATCCGTCGGAGACGAACTCCAGCCAATTCATCGCATAAGGCTCGTCGCCGAAAATCACCACCTTAGAGTCGATCGCGCCCACACCCGGAGGCGCATGACGATCGCAACGTCCGATCCGTTGCTCGATGCGGAAAGTTTCCCAAGGGAGATCGAGATGAATTAATAGATCGGCAACCTGAAGGTTGGCGCCCTCTTCCGCGCTGTCGTCGACTATCAGAATGGAACACTGACCGCCGTTAGTCCAACGCTCGATCGCGGCACGATTCTCATCTTCGTCATTGGTCTTGACGTGCGTTGCTATGCGCTGTCGGCCCCAGCGTCGCACCATCTCATCCGCAATCGCCGCCGCGCATTCGGCGAATGCTGTAGCTAGAACAACTCGTGACTGTGTTTTGAAACCGGTGAACTGCGCCAGAGCATCCACCAGCGCACTCGTTCGAACCTCGCGCTCCGCGCAGATCGTGTCGATCAACGCATCGAGGTTAGCCACGACTCCGCGGTCGACTAGTTCTCGAAGTCGGGATACAAGCCCTTTGGAAGGGTCGGCAGCTTGATCCGAGCGAAGTGGCCACACCGCGTACGGAAGCGACCCGCAGCGCTGGGCCGCCTCGCGGAACAAGTCAACGCACTCCTGTATCTCGAGTGTGCTGTTCTCCGAAGCCACAAGTAGGTCCATGCGGAGCCGGTCAAGAAGTTCCGTGCGCTGACCTGTGTTGGCATCATCGACTGATACGAGAAAGCCTTTCGCCCGTTTTCGACCACGCACGCCGAAACTTGCCGTGATATCAGGCGTTCGGCGCGTGCGCAGCATGCGCTGGTGAAGGCGATAGGCCTCCGAGAGATGCTGCCGCACGCGCGTGACCGCAGCCGCACGCGACGCATCGTCCGCCGAGGTCGCGGATGCGAGAAGGCCGGCCAGGAGCGCGTCCCCGGAATAGTCCGCCTGTAACTGTTCGGCGTACAACGTCAAATCGAACTCATCGATGTCGGGAACTAATGCCTGGCAGATCAACGCGAGCTTGTCGCGGTCGTGCACACGCCTGGTGAACTCCTCCACCTGATCCGGGCGATAATGTGCCGGATCCAAGAGATAAAGAAGATCCAGAAATCCTGCCTCGTTCGATCTGACGGGTGTCGCAGACAGCAATAACAGTTCCTCTGCGGCATGAGCCATCTGGGCGATCCGCCGCCTCGTGTCGACGCCTAGCGCCCCGTTACGAGTCACCCGGTGCGCTTCGTCGATGACAAGGAGGTCAACGGGGTCTTCTGGCCAACGCGCTTCGTTAGTCAGTGACCGGATCAAAAGCGAAGCTTTGCCAGTGCGGAACCGCTCGGTGAGTTCATCTGCCCATTGGTATCGCAGATGCTCGGGCACCAGGACGAGGACACGGCCGGCGGGTTTGCGATCCAAGAACCGCCATATCAGCGCCGCGGCCTCGATCGTCTTGCCGAGTCCGACCTCGTCCGCCAATAGGTAGCGCTTGACGGGATCGTTCGACACCCTGCGCACAACCGCCAGCTGATGGCGGTGCAACTCGACTGATGCCAACAACAGTCCTTCCACACCTATTGCTGCTGCGCGCTGTCCCGCCCAATGCCGAAGAAACTCCAACCGGGACTCATACACTTTCGGCGCATCACCGCCGAAGCTTTCCAGGATCGCGAACGGGTCTTCGATGGGTACGTTCCATCGCACCTCGAACGCGTCAATCGCAAGGAGGCCGCCCTGAAGATTGGGAAATGCGACGGTGTATCGCTTCAAGCCGTCGGGGCCGCCCTCAATGCGACCGATGCGCCAACCAGGCCCCTCGCGAAGATAGACCCTGGTGTGCGGGCTTAGTATCGCCGGCGCCAGAGACTTCGCGGCGTGTGTGCGTTCGGTGTATGCCGAGGTGCTGGGGCCGGTGAAGTACCTGACGCGAGCTTCACCGTTCCTCACCGCCAGCAATCGTCCCACGCCCAGCTCCGCGTTCCGAACAAGATCTCCTACATACGCTCGACTCATCGCGTGGAAACTCCGTCCGCGACCGCCCTGACCTGATTTGAGAGGCCATCTACATAGGAGTAAAAGAAGTCGTGTCCACGACACATCTCGGCGGACCATCGAAGTTCCGCACGCTTATGCCGAGCTGAGGTGCTATCTTGGCGCCGCACCCGCTCGGTCGGCGCCACGTTGGATGCCACTACTTGGTCAAAACCAGGTTCGATGAACCGGGTGAGGCCATCGATCAGTATCGATATTGATAGAGCCTTGCCAACGGCAAAGTGAAAATTTGCCTTTCTCACGAGAGGTCCTCCCGTGCTGAACTCAGCTAATACCGGCGCCCTCTTTTGGACGTACAGCGAGCGTAGGCCTCCCCACCGACAAACCCGCCGTCCACATGAACCAACGCCAAACTAACATCCCTCAGGTGTTCGCGGCTAGGTTTTTGGATTGCTTGCCAAGGTGATGGGACCCACCCGGTTGCCATTGTTTTGCGCCTGATTTCCCGCCCGCGTGCTTTTGCCCCTTGCCGATGGCCTGCCCGCGTTGCGCCGCTGGCATGCCTACCATCGCACCGGCAGCGTCGAGTCGGTGCGCAGCGCCCGCGCTGCGGGTGTCCGAGATAGGGCGCAGGTGTTTGGCTGTGGGGCGTCCTGGTCGCCATCGGAGCTCCGGTGGATGGCCCGGTTATTGGGGTGCACGGTGCTGCCGGCATAGCGATTCTTCTTCGCTGTCAGGGGTAGTTGCGGTTAAGCAGCGCTCGGTCAAGTTTGGCGCTTATTTCCAAGAGGCTCCACCGTGTCAAGAAGGGACCTTCGGCCGTGGCGGCCCGCCATGGTCCCCGACGAGAATCGCGCCATGACACAGCGCATCGCACAACGCGAGCTTGAAGACCTCTCACCCGGGGAGTGCTTCCGACTGCTCGCTACCGCAAACGTCGGGCGACTCGTGTACCAAGACGACCTCGGACCGCTCGCCGTACCCGTCAACTACGCCATGCAGGGGCACGACATCATCTTCCGCGTCGAGGGTGGCGCGAAACGAACGGCCATGCAGCAGCCGATGCTCGCCTTCGAAGTCGACCACATCAACGAGGAACAGCACTCGGGATGGAGCGTACTGGTGCGCGGCGTCGGCGCCGAGGTCTCCCCACAACGGCGTCCTGCGCTGCGGGCGGTCCCGACGCCGTGGGCAGTCGGCCTCCACAGGGTATGGCTTCAGATTGTGCCGCACACCGTCACTGGACGGCGGTTCGGTGAGGAGTACAAGCTAGTAAGGATCGCGCGGACGGCGCCCGTCGGACGACGTATGTGACGCGTGCAAGACCTGGCACAGTTCTGCCCACGCTGCGGCGGTTGTCACCGGTCATTGACCGGGTGAGGGCGCCGCAGCGCGCAAAGCTGCGGGACGGGATCTGGCCGATTCATGTTGGCCTATTCCTATCTTCAAGACCCAGCACGCACTGCACGCAGCCTGGCAAGCTCATCCATGTCGGGCTCCGCCGGCTCGACCTCCACCATCCCAGTCGGGGTCCCAGCAGCTAACGCCACCTTCTGGGCCAACCCATAAACCTGGGCCTGCTGGCCTAATAGCTTGCGGCACAACTCCGCTGAGCGGTGATTCCCGTCCAACGCGCGCCCCCAATGGGCGCGAAGCAGCCGCTCAGTGCGCTCCTGCCACACAGCGAAGGCCTCATCGGTGAGCAACCCGCGACGGGCAGCTGAATCTGGGGCCCCGAACTCCCGCTGCACAATATTGCCCACGCTGGTAGGAGAGCGCAACCCCACGACCGCGGCGATGTCCCGGTAGCTCAACCCGGCCAAGAACAACCCAACCACCCGCGCGTCACGCCGGGTCCGTTCCGCAGTGGCTCCCATGTGTCCAGTCTCCGCCATCGGACCGTCGGCCCGCGTGTACGGCATTGCCGCATGTCGCACGTCCGCCCACGCCGGGATCCGGGGCGGTGTGTTTTGTCCACTCAACTCGGGGGGGTATGACCACTGCTGGTGGGGAGTGGTCGACCGCTCGCGTTCGCGCGGCCACCCCACCCCCCCCATGAGCAGACAGGCCCGTCCAGGGAGGCGACAGGGCTCGGTTGAAACAACGATATGTCCTTGGGGTGCGATCAGAAGGGGGGGTCTGCCAGTTCGCTGTTGGGTGCGTTGAAGAGGTCGTCGACGCGGGGGAATACGGTTTTGTCAGCCCAGTGCGGTGGGCCCCATTCCTCTATCGGTAGGTTGCAGATCTCGTTGCGCCGGCAACGGTCCGGTCCGCATCCGACGATCCAGATCGCATCCCAGCCCTCATCGACGAAGTCGCGAAGGTATACCTCGTCAAGGTACTGCGCTGCATGGCCCAAATCGGGTTCAGCCTCGCAGCATTCAGCGATCTGCTGCGATCCGCCTGGGTCACGGACGGTGAGGGTGTGATAGTGGCCTCCCGTGCGACTCTTGTCTTTCATCGGCGTTGACACCTCGCGATTGGTGTCCCGCCGGCCTTCCCAGGTGAGCTTGAGCAGGGCGGGGCTGGTGGCATCCAGTTCTACCGTCCGGTTGACGAGCAGCGCCGCAATAGTCCGGACGAATTCACTACTGCCAGAGGCAATTACAGGCGACTCCAAGAACTTCTCCGTATCGCGAAAGGTACGCCAACTCTTTGCCGGTAAATTCGTCGTCGCCACGGACGTTGACGCCGACGGCAGACAGGTATACAGCCAGTTCGCTGACCGTGACAGCACCGCGTTTCTTGATGAACTCTGCGGCGACGTCGATCACCGGCGCGATGAACGGTTTTCTCTCGCGGGTTGTACTCATCTTTGATGTCTTTCTGTCCCGCCGGCCATCGGCGGTGAAGTCTTGTCGGTGGGTATCGCCGAGTTGTTCCGCAATCACGAACTCATCTCCGTGGCTTCGATCTGCTCGACCATCGTCAGCAGCCCGACCGCGACCTTGCGGGCCGCGTCCAGCGCACGAGCAGTTCGCGGAACGGCCGGGTAGCGGGTGACCTCGATGGTTTCCTCGCCCTCATAGCGCATCAAAACTTTGATGTGCCGCCACGTCGAGCCGTCCTGATCTTGGACGCCGTCGACGCGAAGTACGGTCTCGCCGCAGGTCTCGTCGTCCTCAAGATCCGGAATGCGGAGATGGCCGACGTGGAATTCGCGGCGCATCCTTGTCCCGGTGTTCTCTATCTGGACTTCTTTCCACTCGCCGACTTCGACAGCGTCGATTGGATTGGGGATGCCGTGCAGGTCGGGCAGATCGTCGAAGTATGCCGAACTCGCCGCGTGCAGACAGACGTTCTGCCGGACCGCACCGTCGACCACGGGTATGGCGAATACCGACCGGCCGGCAGCCGCCAAGCTTGCCACCTTCGCGGCCCATTCGTCGTCGGTCATCGGTGCGCCCAGGTCGGCGGTGATCTTCACCGGTGGTGGCCATGCGCCGGTGCCGCCGATCTGGTAGCCGTGTATCTGCAAGGCCATGGGATTTTCGTTCGTGGTGGACGTCAACCCCACGTAGTCGCTCGCGGCGCGCACCGCGGGGTAGTCTTCGGCGGTCAGCGGCGCACCACGAGCGGCACGAGCGGCGGCCAGCACGCGCACCCGCGCCAGATCGTCGTCGGTGAACCTGACGCGCATGTCGATGTCGCGTGCGGTCATTTTGCTGCCCTTCTTCCTACATTCCTCATTTACTTACCCTTTCTATTTGGAGGCTTTTCCATGTGCCTCGTATTCGGTTGCCGATTTGACAGGCCGGCGTCTGCCGCCGGGTGATATCTCTGGTCGTTCGACACTTTTGAAGGCGGGGGAGGTCGGCGAGCACCTCGGCGATGTAGTTCATGTCGTGCGTGTTGCGGCAGCCGCACGTGTCGCCAGGCCTGGACACGTATACGCGACATGGACACCCGGACAGCGTGGTTCGCCCACACCGGAACCGGGCAGGGCGGCGCGCGCGGCCCATCGCGGCGCCAACGGGCCGGTCTGTTCGTGGGACACTTCCAGGCAGCTGCTGTTGTAAGTGAAGGCGGCATTTTCCGATGCCAGGCTGGTAGACGACGTTGTTGGCGTTGGGGCTATCGGCCACCGTTGGCTCCGTTCGGTTCCATGAGTTCGTTCGTGGCGAACTGGCACGGTTTCGGTCCGCTGTCCTGTGGTGTGGTGTTCGCAGTACGCAGTTCGCCTCTACTAAGGCGAACTGGCGAACGGCGAACTGGCCCACGCAGTTCGCCCGGCGAACTACGGCGAACTAGAGCGAACCGGCGAACTGGACTAGTCAACAAGCAACTCCACCCGCGACGGGTCGCACGAGAGGTGCCGCTCCTGGCGGGCTACGACCGGCAGACCACACTCCGCGCACGCGTAGGCAATACGGTGCAGCTGGGCGTTGCGGAGTCCGGTTTCCCTGGCCACCACACCCTTGCCGACCAACCATTGCAGCGCTTCACGGACAACCTCACGCGGGTAGCTCAGGGCTTCGATGTCACCGGCCTTGACCGGCCCATCGGCACCGGCCAGCAGCCGGATGATGGCCACCCGCGCAGCTTCGGCCTTGGCGTCGCTGCGCGACCCTGCAGCGTAAGTCAAGCGCCGCGTGGTGGGGTCGTAGCTCAGCCGTCCCTCGGGCACGTTCACGTCACGACCCACAGCTGTGAAGAACCGTGGGGAGGTGGGGTCGTCGGCCTTGTCACGCACAATGCGCCAGATAGCGTCCGGCCAGTCCTGTAGCCGGGAGTCACCACGGGATCGTTCGTTGGCGTGGCCCATGTGGTGCACCAGTGCGGCATCAGCGATTCCGGCGTCGTTCAGTAGCGCGTCGAATTGCACCAGGAACCTACCGACATCCCGGTTTTCGTCCAGGCCAAGCTCATCCAAGATCGGGCGTAGGCAGTCAAGGATCAGGTAGTCACACCCCAGGAGGGCCAGCCGTGCGGCCCACTCGTTTCGGCAGGGTTCGTCCATCAGGTTGAATAGGCCCAATCGGCCCCGTAGCGACACCACGGCTACGACGGCTGCCGTGTTGGCGATGCCCTGGTCCCGTAGCCAGCGCCGCAGCGTGTTCTCCGACATCTCGTCGTCGATCACCACGATTCGGCGGGCTGGCTGGGACACCGTGAACCTGCCCAGGAAATCGTCACTATCGGCCAGTGCGCGTATCAGGTTGTCACGCAGGATGGTTTTGCCCGACTTGTACTGCGCGGAAAGCATTATGCGGCCTTCGGCCGGCGCCAGCTGGTCGATGCGGTATGGGATCGGGGCGTCGGGTTCGGCGAGTAGCGTGTCTAGGTTTTTGAACTCGGGTAGCAGTATTGGTGGCCGCTGCTCATCTTCCAGGCGTCGTCGCGCTTCGGCTCGGATTCTCAACAGCCGCAGCTGTGCCTGGATAGCCCCCTCGTAATCGTTCAGGTCGTCCGGTGGAACGTCATCGGACGGCTGGTTGTCCGGCTCCGGTGGCGGTTGGCGGCCAAACCCGTTGCTGACCGGTGGTTCCGGTGGTTCCGGTGGTTCGGCCCGACTGTTGCGTTTGCGTTCACGTTCGGCTTCGGCCAGGGCCAGGACTTCGGCGATCTGTTCCGGCGTGGCGTCGTCGTTGCTCATGTGATGTTGTCTCCGCGTTGCCGCATCAGTTCGGCGGCGAGTTCACTGAATCCGTTGCGCGCCAGGCGTAGGCACAGGTCGGCGCTGATGTGCTGCCGGGCCAATGCGTGCCAGTTAGCTAGCCGCACAGTCGGATCAGGGTCGTAGTAGACGTCGTTCATGCTGCGAGTCCCCACGCTTGGGCGATCCTCTCGGCGGCCTGGCGGTATGTGCCTCCGCGCTTCCACATGGCGTGTAGGCCGTCCCGGTCGGCCGCAGGCATCAGCCCGTGGTCCAAAAGATGCAGCGCGGCGGCCTCGTAGCCGCGCTTACCGGGCGGCTCGTACCACCAGGGATCGCGACGACCGCTGGCCAGCGGTCGCAGGTCGTCCGCTACGGCACGTCGCCTACGCAAACCTTCCGCGGACCGATAAACTGGTGCTGCTTTGAAGGTCGAATTCCTGTGGTGAGGCCCCGCTTCTTGCCGGTCGCGGGGTCTTTCCCATTCAGGCGGCCCCTCCCGCGCAGTCATTCGCTCGCCTCGCGCCGGACCGGCCGCAGCAGCTCGGCAAGCTTGGCTCGCTGCTCCGACGTCAGGGGCGGGGCCTTGGCTAGCGTCTCGTTGATGTAGTCAGCGAGCTGCTGCTCTTTCAGACTTTGCGAAACTGAGACCAACTCGGGGTCATCAGCACAACGTGATCTGCTGAGCGCCGCCTTGCGACCAGCGAAATGGCGGACGGTATCGGAAGCGGGCATGGGCGGGTTCGCTCCATCTATCGACGGAGGCACCGCGCTCCGGAACCCGGAGATGCCAAATCGCAGTATAACTAGCGATCGGCTATTGCAGCGGGTGTGACACGCTTAGCCGCGTGGGCTGTCGCCTAGTTGGTTGCACAGCGTCGTAAGCGGCAGCACACGAACCTTGACAGTTTCCCCGGTGGGCTTCTCGTACTCATCCAGCACCGGCAATGACAGGGTGTCCAGGCTGGCGCTGATGCGATCAAGCACCATCGCCAGGGTGTCAGCGGATGCTTTAGCAGTTTGAGCGTTTTGGTTGACGGTTATGCACAGCTGGCAGCTGATCCGGATGGTGTGCCCGTCGGCGTGCTCACTGTCGCCCATGCCGTAGTCGGTTGTGCGGACGTACCCGTCGTAATGGCGTGGGGCCTGATCGCTGAGTATCGCTTCGACACGTTCCGTCGTCAACGCGAGGATGTCTTCGGTGGACACGATGTCCGGCGCGGATTTGTCCACCAGTGCGGGAAAGAACACGTACGGGTGTTCAACGACGGTGATCTTCTTGGAGCTGTGGCGATGTAGGTACGGGCGAAAGTTGGGCGGATACGGGTTACCTAACCGGTCCAGTATTGGTTCTTCACCAATGACGTGGCGGTCCCAGCGTTGCATTTGGCGCTCGTAGCGATCCGACGCTTGCCGGCTCGGATCACAGGTGACATCGACGAGAACGATACGCTGGGGGTGCCTCTCGCAGACGATCCGGTAGTACGTGCTCATCGCCAATTCACCTGTACCCGTTCCGGATTAAACACGCGCCCACTCTTACCGACAGGTGCCACAGTCACAGTCATCAGCACGTCCACCACAGCGCGGAAGCGGTCCGGGGACAGCTCGCCCACCGCGTCCACCACCTCCGGGGTGCCCAACGGTAGGTCTCGGAACACGCGCACACGTTCCTGATCCTGTTGGCGGCGTTCAAGTTTCTCGATTTTCTCCCCGATAATGTCGCTACTGATCTTCACCTGTCGCGCCGTCAACAGTCCCTCGGCACGCTCAACCGCCAGAGCGTCCAACTCCCCATACAAGGCGTTGATTTCAGCGCGGATAGCCTCGGCCTGTTCCTGGTCCTGTATCTCAGCCTTCAACAGGTTCACGGCATCGTCCATGGCCAGGCGCCCACCAACGATGTCCAACAGCAGCGGTTCCACGTACTCGGCGCGGACGTTGATGCCGTGGCAGCCCTTGCAAATGTAGGTGAGATGTTTCGTGGTCTTCCCTACGTACGCACCGGAGAGATAGCCGCCGCACTTGCCGCAGCCCAGCACACCGGTCAGTAGATGCTTGCGCACGCTTTTGCGGCCCGGTGCGCGACCGGGCGCGTCCAGCACCGCCTGCGCCGCCCAGAACATCTGCTCATCCACCAGCGGCGGCCAATTGCCTTTACCCACAATGTCGTTACGGGTCACCGCGCCGTAGCACACCCCGTAGGTTCGCAATCCAGCGTTGCGCGGTTTACGCAGAAACTTGGACACCACAGTCGGTGTCCACGGCTTACCGTTGACGGTCAGCGCGCCGGCCTCGTTGAACAACCTGCACACGTCCCCCAGGCTGGCCCCGGCCAGAACCGCCGCATACGCCTGTTTGACTAGCGGCGCGGTGGCCGGGTCGGGTTGACGGTTGTCGTCGTAGCCGAACGCTTGTGACCAGTTCGGCACCCCGCGTTCGGCCAGCTGGCGAGTCGCCCGCAGCTGGCGCGCCCGGCGATGCTCACCCTCATGGGCAGCTACAGAACCCTTCAACCTCGCCACCAGACGGCCCTGGGGTTTGGAGAGATCTACGTCCCCGGACACGGTCGCCAAGGCCAGGTGCTTCTCATCGGCCAGCGCCATGAACGATTCCAGTTCTATCGGGCGGCGGTGCAGCCGGTCCAAGTCCCACACCACCACCGCGCCGATGCGACCTTCACGCACATCGGCCAGCATCCGCTCATAGGCACGCCTGGGCTTGCCGTTAGTCGCGCTGGTGTCGTTGTCCAGGTATTCGACGGGGTGCCAGCCCCTGTCCTGGCACAACGCAAGACAGTCCTCGCGTTGCCGGGTGACGCCGAGCTGTTCACCCGACCTGTCTTCGCTGATCCGGAGATAGACGGCCGCATCCATGCTTAAAGAGTACTTCAGAAGTTCGCAGTTGACCGCGCTCCAGGAGGGGCGGCGGTATCCATTCGGTGTCGCCCTCGACGGTCTTGCGGGTATCCCAGCCGCCGGGTTTCAGGAGGCGGTGGTGGGTGCCGCAGGCGAAGGTGAGGTTGTTGACGTCGGTGCAGCCGCACGTGGCGTAGCCGGTCACGTGGTGCACTTCCGAGTAGAACCCGGGCACCGTGCAGCCCGGTGCCGAACATCCCCGATCCTTGGCGTACAGGACGATTCGCTGCGCCGGGGAGGCCAGGCGCTTGGTGTGGTAGAGCGCGAGGGCCTTGCACTTGTCGAAGATGGCGAGGTAGTGATGAGCGTGACGGGCCAGCCGGATGACATCGCTCATGGGCAGGACGGTGCCCCCGCCGGTCAGGCCGCGCCCGGCCGCGGCTTCGAGTTCCTCGAGCGTCGTCGTGACGACGATCGAGGCCGGCAACCCGCGATGCTGCCCCAATTGTCCTGACGCCAAAAGCGCGCGATTCGCGGTCAGCAGGGCGTCGTGGTTGCGTTGGGCGGCGCTGCGGGCGTCGTTGTCGATCGCGCCTTGGGTGGGTACGCCGTCCACGCAGGGTTCGTCGTCGAAGGGATTGCACATGCCGGGCGCGGCGAGTTTGGCCAGGACCGCCTCGATGGTGGCGCGGGCCTCCGGTGTGAGATTGCCGCGCAGGACGGACATGCCGTCGGACCCCTGGGGCCCCAGGGTCAGGCCGCGTCGTCGGGCGCGGTCCTCGTCGCGGTAGGTGCCATCGGGGTTGAGCCGATCGGCCAGGCCGGCGGCGAGTTCGGCGAGTTGTTCGGGGCGAACCTGTGTGGCGTGCTTGGCCAGTTGAGTTTCGGCGCGGTCGCGGGTGGCGGCATCGACGAATCCCGGCAACTGGTGGGAGAAGCGGCGAATCACCGCGATGTGTCCGCTGCCGAGCTTGCCTTCTTGTTGGCGCTCGGCGGTTCCCGCCAAGACCGGCGCCAGTGGCTCCCCCGTGAGTCCGCGCCGTGGCCCCAGGTCCGCGGCTTCGTGGATCCGTCGGGACGCGTCGGCGCGGCTGATCAGCGTCCAGTCGGCGATCACGTGGGCAAGCTTGCCGCCCAACTCTTCGGCCGTGGCAGTGCGGGCCAGGTTGTTGATGAGTCGGTGCTCGGGCACCGGGATGCGCCGGCGAATCCGCTCGCAACGCTCCAACAACGCCAACTGCTCATAGGTTTTCAACGCATCAAAGTTCATGCCCACCAACGCATCGATCGCGGCGTCGACGGCATCGAATGCTGCCGTGACGTCATTCAGATCGACAAAGCCGGTAGAGCCCATGACCCGAAGCTAGCCAAGGCCACCGACAAAAACGGCCGCCGAGAAACAACTGAAACGCAAGTGGCGCAAGTTATTTGCCGCCAGGTTGTGGCGCTACTTGCGTCGTGCCGCGGCCAATCGCTCTGCGAACTCCGGTGATTGGATCGAATACACCTGCGGGCCGAGTTCCGTGCGCATCGCAAACTCGTGGTGTTCGCTGTCTACCGACCGCGGGCTGATCGTCGCGCGCATGGTGGCCTTCGTCGCCATCACCACGTCGCGGGGAGCGGCCGCCGGTCCCGCGGCCAGCTCGAGAGCGGCGGCGACGGGATCGTCGGCGACCGACAGCGCAAGGCCATGCCGCACAGCGGATTCCGCGTCGAAGCGCATGCCGAACAACAGGGCCGCCCGGGCCACCTGCGGGCCGGCCGCCCGCTGCAGCATCCACGTCGCGCCTCCGCCGGGGTGGATGCCCAGCTTCTGGAAGCGGGCGTCGAACAACGCGCCCGGGCCGGCGATCCGGACGTCGGCGGCCAGCGCCAAATTCAGCCCGGCACCGACGGCCGCGCCGTTGACCGCGGCGATGGTCGGCAGCGGGCAGGCGCCGACGGCCATGAAGCCGTCATACAGGCGCTGCAGACCCGCCTCCGCCGCCCCGCCACCCGCTTCGCTGAGGGCGGCCAGGTCGGCACCCGCGCAAAAGGCTTTGCCGGCCCCGGTCACCACCACGGCGTGCACCTCGGGGTCGGCTTCGGCCCGCTCCACGGCCTGACGCAGCCGGGCCGACATCTCGTCGGTGAGCGCGTTGCGTCGATCGGGATCGTTGACCGTGATGAGCGCGACCCGGTTGTCGACGGTGTACAGGACGGGGTCGGACTCGGCCATCGGGCACCTCCGCTCGGGATTGCTGGCGCTGCGGCGCAGCCGCAGTCAAGGCTACTTTGCGCGCTCCGGCGCGCGGCGCCGACGGCGGGGGGCCGTCGCGTTCCCCAGCGTGTGCACGAGGTCTACCTGGGCTTCTTCGCGGGCCTGTCGATGTATCTGGCAAGCGCCGAGATCCTGCCCAGGGCGCACACCGGGCCTCACACCCCGGTTACGTCGGCGTGCACGATCGGCGGGGGCCGTTCATGCCGCTGATCGTCGGGCTGGCGACTTAGTCGGTGAAGTCGATCCGAACCGACACGGGAGTCGTCTCCAGCGCCTTCACCATCTTGGCTCCCAGCCGCCCGAACTTGCGCCCGCGAGCGACGACGTCGTCGTCGGGCCTGAACGTCGCCACCCCGGCGCGCCATCGATTGCCCTGCCGCACGCGGACATTCGGGTTGACGGCGATATTGCTGCCCCAGCCGGAGCGGGTGCCGTGTTGACTGATCACCCATGCTCCGCCGTCGTCGAATTGGGCCGACACGGGGACGCGGCGTGGTTGACCGGTCTTGCGGCCGATGGTCTCGAGTTCGGTGGCCATGGCTGTGCGCACGCCGAGTCTACTCAATCCTTTCACCGCCGGGTTGAGTAGGTAGCGCCCAATTGCGCGTTCCCTGCGGAACTTTCGCAGTGTCTTGTCCTGGTGAATGCTCATGGCTGTCTCCGTTGTCAGGTGAGCCCACTTAGATGTGCCCATTTGGAAGGCTAGTAGACCGATCGGTATAGTGCAATACGATGGCGGGAAGGTGGGAACGATGTCGGCGCGGGATTCTCTGATCGCAAGCGTTACGGACTTGGTGCGGCGGCGGGGCGTCGCCGGGACCGGCCTCAACGCGCTGTTGGAAGACAGCGGGGTCGCCCGCCGGACCCTGTACCTCAATTTCCCCGGCGGCAAAGCGGAACTCGTCGCCGAAGCCACCCGTCTAGCGGGTGACGAGTTGGCCTCGGTGATCCGATCAGCCGACGACGCGGGCGATCCCGCGCAGGCCGTCCAGACTTTCATCGATGCATGGAAGGCGCAGCTGAGCGCGACTGAGATGCAGGCGGGCTGCCCGATTGTGGCGGCGATCCTCGGGCGTTCCGAGGCGCCGGCCGCGGCCCAGGCGGCGTGCGCGGCCTTCACCGAGTGGCACGCGGCCCTCGCCGATCGTCTGGTCGCGGCGGGCGCCGATCGCGACCACGCGCGCTCGTTGGCCACCTTGACCGTCGCCGCCATCGAAGGCGCCGTCATCGTTGCGCTGGCTACGCAGTCGACCGCCGCCCTCGACGATGTCGGGCGTCATCTGATGGAAGTCATCAGGCTGCACCTGCCGGCCACGTAGCAACAACGAAATGCGACGCCTCGATCATTCGAGTAGGTCGTAGGTTGGCGGTCGTACTCCGTCGTTGGTGAAGGCGGGCAGCAACTGGGTGAAGGCGGGCAGCAGCTGTGTTGGGTTCCCATGCCAGGACAGCGCCGTGATCTGCCGGACGCTGCGTCGTCCGCCGAAGGCGCGTAGGGCCTCGAAATCGGAAACGTCGAGGGCGACCTCACCTGGTGCCGCGTGCGGGTCGCCGAGGTACGCGGATCCGAGAGTGGGGGTGATCAACCGAAGCGCCGGCAGCCCGGCCTGCCGAATGAATTGGTCGCCCATCGTGGCGACGAATCTCAGCGCGGACCCGAACGCGAGATCACCCGTGCGGGAGCCTGGTTCGCCCAGCGCCCCGCGGATGTCGTGCTCATGGGTGAGAGTGTCGAACACAAGCTGGCACGCAGAGGTTTGTGGGGCAAGGGCGAGCATTGCCGTCACCGGCTCGATCATCTGCGCCCACAGGTCGAGTAACTCGTCGACGCCGTATCGGTCGAGGCGATCGACCTGTGATTGCGTCCAGGAGTCGGCGGCCTTGTTGTCCATGTTGAGCGAAACGATGTCCTGTGCGACGCCCGCCAGGTGGGCAATCGTCTGACGGACGGTCCAGGCCGGACAGGCGGGCACTGTCAGTTCGGCGACTCCGGCGCGGCCTCGGACCAGGGCGTCGACACGTCCGTGGACGAGGCGGTAGGCGGACGCGGCCGCTAGTTCAGGCATCAGTTTTTCTTCTTCCGATACGCGTCCGCGTCAACAGATGCCGAAGGTTGGCGGCGAGGATGCGGGGGAGCAGCGGACGCTCGTTCAGCCGGGTGGGGGGATCGATGAGATGTGCGACTCGCATGAGGCTTACGGTCACGGTGACGTCGTAGGCGGCGGCGATCAGCGTGGCCCCGACGAGCTTGCGTTGCACCTCGTCGCGGATCGACCGATTGCGCTCGGGGAGCGGGGCGCGGTCGTTGGCTTGGTTGCGCGCCCACGTCGGGCCGGTGTGGGCGGCGGTGCCACGGAAGAAGCGCTGGGCCAACTCGCGATCGCCGCCATGCAGGCATTCACGCAGGGTGAGAGCCTGGAGGGCGGCCATCGTCATGCCCTGCCCGTAAATGGGATTCAGGCTGCACAGCGCATCGCCGAACACCAGCAATCCCGGCGGAAACGTCGGCATCTTGTCGTAGCGCCGCCACACCGCCGCGGGATTGCGGAGCATGGAGATCTCGCCGACGGGTTCGGCGTGACGCAACGCTGCGGCGATTGACGAGGGCAGGGCTTGGGCCGGGACGTCGAGCATGGTCGTGAAATCGGCTGGCGCACCGCCGCGTTCGATGGACCGGCCGACCGCCAGCATCCAGGTGTTGTGTTCGCACACCATCAGCAGAGCCCCGGGTCGGCCGCCTTCTTGAATGACGGTGACCAGCTGCTGGTTGATGCTGCCGTGGGGGATGCGCAGGCGTTGGCTCGAATAGCCCAGCGAGGCGGTGGAGCGCTTTTCGAGTGGCCGGCCAAATCCCAGACCTTCCAGGAACGCCGGAGTGCGCGCCCCGCGACCCATTGCATCGACCACCAGATCGGCGCCCAGGGTGGTTGCTGTCCCGTTGTTACGGTTGATGATTCGCACTCCGCTTACGGCTCCGGCGGCGGTAATGGGCTCGCCGGCTTCGTGGCCGTCCATGATCGTCACATTGGGCAGGTCCGAGACGCGTCGGCGCACGTGGAACTCCACGAACGCCCGGCTGGCGAGACACATCGTCAGCACCGACGGGTCGGCCAACCTGCCGGTGCGTTTCAATTCGCAGCGGCCCATCCGGGCATAGATCCGTGAGAGGTCCCCATCGCGGATGACGACCGCTCCGGCGGCGGCCATTTCGTCGAGCAGTCCGGGGAAGAGCTCCGCCAGCACCTGGGCGCCGCGGGACAAGAAAGTTATGCAGATGTCGGTCCTGCGGCACGCCCTTGCGCTCGCTCGGGTGGTCGGGCAGCCGGTCGCGCTCGACCATCGCCACCGAGCCGTAGAAGTCCGAAAGCACCCGCGCGGCAAGCAAACCCGCCATGCCAGCGCCCAGAACTACGGCGCGCTCACCAACAGCACTCACGGCAGGCCCCCTTCCTCAGCGCATGGTCGCGGTCGCGCACCGTTGGGTGAAGCGACCGCTTACCCACGGGGGCCGGCCCACTCGGCGCAGGCTTCGTTGGCCCTCAGCGGACGACCATACAGGAAAAATAAGGAAAATAAGAGGAAAATAAGGTAGTAATAAGACTAGTCTCCAGCAGAACCTAGCGAACGGGGGCGTCATGGCCGACGACCTATCAAGACCACCATCGCAAAATCGTGCCGACGAAGCCGCCGTCCGCGAGCTGCTTGATCGCCAGGTGAGAGGGTGGAACTCGGGAGATCCCGTGGCATACGCCGAGGTCTTTACCGTCGACGCGGACTATGTCACTTTCCTGGGCAGCCGCTACAAAGGCCGCGAAGCGATCGCGGCGTCCTACGCGCCACTGTTCAAACAGCTCTTACGGGGATCGCGTCTGGAAACAGAGGTCAGCCAACTACGATTTCTGACGTCCGACGTTGCCTTGATTCAGGCGACAGCTGTCGTTACCAGGAGCGGGCGGCGGCGCACTCGCCGTAACGCGCGCGTGAACACCAGCATCGCTGTGCGGACCAAAGATGGCTGGCTGCTCGCCGCGTCACAGAACACCACGCATCGCCGGCTCGCCGAAAAGCTACTGCGCGCAGCCTTCCACGGCTAGATTGCCGTCGCTCAGACGATCGGGCCAGGTGGGCACCCGTCTTCGGCGCTACCGAGAAGATCGAGTTGCAGCCATGCGACGTCGTGCCAGCTGCCGTGTTTCCACCCGACGCGCCGGTAGAGGCCGGCCGGCTCAAAGCCGAGGGATCGATGGAAGCCGGTGCTCGCGGGGTTGGGCTGGGTGATGCCCGCAAACGCCCGCCGATACCCCCGCTCGGTCAGCCGCTGCAGCAGTCGGGTATAGAGTTCGCGGCCGCCGCCGGCGCGTTGATGGTTGGCGTCAAGATAGATACTCGTTTCGGTCGACCATTGATAGGCGGCGCGGGGATTGAACGCGTGCGCGTACGCGTATCCGATCACAGCGCCATCGCTTTCCAAGAGAAGCCATTCGTAGTCTTCGCGTGCTGCCGCGATGCGTTTCGTCATCTCCGCCGGCGCGGGGACTTCGGTTTCGAACGTGATAGCCGTGCCCTCGACGTACGGGCGGTAGATCTCGATACAGGCGGGTGCGTCCTCTGGGCACGCCGGACGTACGTGGCTCCTTGCGGGCATGGCATCCAGCTTTTCAGAACGGCGGCGCCGGTCGCATCTTCTCGGCACCTCAGAACGCGCCGTTCCCGGACTGCCATGGCCAAGGCGATCGGCGCTTTGAGACACCCGCTGCGTGAACTTAGTGCGAGACGCCGTCGGGCCGGATGTAGACCCAGGGCTGCTGTGGCCGGTCCATCAGATACCCCCGCTGCCAGCTCCACTGGGGGTGCATACGAAGAAACTCTTCGGCGATGAACTCGGGCGCCGTCGGCCCGGCCGAACCTGGCCCACAAGTGCATCGATTCGATGTCGGAGGACGTGACCACCTTGGCATCCACCGATCCGTGCGGGGCGAAGGGTATGACGTCATTGAACTGGCACGGGTCTGCGTCGTAGTGAGAGCAGATGGTCCGGGCGGACGGGTTGCGGTAACCCAGGTACGCGTCGAACGTGTCAGCCAGCATCCGCCGTGCGGCGTCCGTGCCGATGTGACCGTCGTGGTCGGCGAGGAGTTGTTGCCAGCGGACCCGGCGGGCGCCGTTGGGCGACCGAATGTCATTGAATCCGGTCGCGCGGCACTCCAGGTTGCGGATCCGCGGGTCCCACGGGGCGTTGTCGCCAAAGAAGTATCCGTCGGCCTTGCGCGTGAGGCTCTGATACAGCAATCCCTGCTCATAGCGGGCGATTTCACCGGTCTTGATGTCGCCGATCAACCACGAACACGCGTACCCGCCGTTGTTTCCGCTGTTGATTATCTCGACCCACTGGTCGATGTCGTGGGCGTACTGCGCGGCCTCGCGCGCCCGGACGAACTCCGGTACGCGGGTCTCGTCGTACCCTTTGGCTCCCTCGTAGCCGGAGATCGTCGTCTCGCTGACGGCCAGTCCGGCACCGGTCAGCCAGAAATCGGTCATGCTGGCAACCCACCCGGGAGCGGTCTGCATGACCAGTCGGTTGCCGTCGTCGGGGGTGAGGTCCATGATGACGTTCTCGAATTGGCCTTGCCAAAAATCGGTAAAGCTGGTGTGCCCCATCACGATCGACCCGTCCTCGGTCGCATCGCCGGTGGCGAGGAAGGCGCTGCATTGGGCGCCCTGCAGATTCGCCTTCGACAGGGCGCTATACCGTCCGGAGTTTTTCGGCCACCAATATCCGGTGAGTTCCATCCAGTCGTTGATTCCGAGCACGTCCTCAAAGCTCGCGGGAACCCCCGCCGCGGTCAGCCCGGCGGCAATGCCTTCCATTTCCGCGCGCAGCTCGCCGGGAATTTTGTCGGCGTGCAGTTCGGTGGCCCTGTCGACGAAGAAGTCGTAATCCATGCCGATTTGCTGGTTGGTCATCTCCTTGTAAACGCGGACGGAGTCCGCGTACTCGCCGGCCAGCAGGTACCCGTGCTGGAATCCACGCGCCGCCGGCGACCCGTTGACCGCGACGTGAAGCCACCCGTTGACCTCGCGCCGCGACGCCTGGTCGAGCCACGCCCGCTGCTCGGGCGTGAGTTCGGCGCGGGCGGCTGTCGCCGGCCGTTCCGCCACTCGCGGCGGCTCGCCACGTCGAGGCGGTCCAGGGCTTGCATGGGTCAGGTCAGTGCTCACTAGCGGGTCTCCCGGTCCGTCGGCGGCCAACCCCTGGGTCTACCCACGCACCAGGCGTTGATTCGTCTCGGTTCGCTGTGCGCTGGTGGGCTCGGATCGTGTTCAAGGCGCGGGATGGCGGCGGTGCGGGGCGGATCATCTACCGGCGAAGGGGCCGCATGGCGTCCAGCCGCTGCCGATTCCAGCTCGCTCGGTGCCCCCGGCACGACTCGAACGTGCGACCTAGGGATTAGAAGGCCCTTGCTCTATCCACCTGAGCTACGGAGGCAATGCGCAGGTCAGTCTATCGAACGGCGCCCGCGGACCGACTCGCGCAACGCGCCGCGCGCGAAAAGTATTCCGCCGCCGCGAGAATCGGTTATGGTGTGAGCCTCGACACACGTACATTACCGGTTGATCATCAGCCGTTAACGCAACGAGGCGTGTGCATCAGGGTCGAGGAGTGGCGTTGCTATGAGCGTGGCCATGGACCTGGCCGCCCGGTGCTCGCGGGCCGGTGACCAGGCGCAGAGAGTGCTGTCGGACGCCCGGGACACCTACCGGGCCGGCGCGCTGTTGCTTCGCGGGTCGCCGTTTGCGGTCGGCTGGGTGGCCGGCTGGCTGCTCACCGAATTCCCCCCGCACGTCGTGACCGGGCATGCGCTGTCGCGGCTCTCGCACCCGTCGATCGGGCGCGTGGCCACCACCTGGGCCGCGCAGCGCGCCGACCAAACCCTGACCGCCGCGCTCGAAGAGCTGTTCGGCCAGGACTTCGCCGAGCAGGTGCGCCACCCGGCCTGCGGTGACAACAGGTGCGACAGCCGCGGCGGCCTGCTTGACCGGCGCGGACCGCACCGCCGCTACGCGGCGCAGACCTCCGACATCTCCTACGGCCCGGGCGGGCGCGAGCACCTGCTCGACATCTGGCGCCGCGACGACCTCGCGCCCGGCCGCCGCGCGCCCGTGCTGATCCAGGTCCCGGGCGGCGCGTGGGCCGTCAACGACAAGCGCCCCCAGGCCTACACCCTGATGAGCCGCATGGTCGAACTCGGCTGGATCTGCGTGTCGATCAACTACAGCAAGAGCCCGCGCTGCGCGTTCCCGACCCACCTCATCGACGTCAAGAGGGCGATCGCGTGGGTGCGCGAGAACATCGCCGACTACGGCGGCGACCCCGACTTCATCGCCATCACCGGCGGCTCGGCGGGCGGGCACCTGGCGTCGCTGGCCGGCCTGACCCCCAACGATCCGGCGTTCCAGCCCGGGTTCGAACACGCCGACACCACGGTGCAGGCGGTCGCGCCCCTTTATGGCGTGTACGACTTCACCGACCACGACAACATGCACGAGTTGATGCTGCCGTTCCTCGAGCGCTTCGTCCTCAAGGCCCGATACGCCGACGACCCCGAGCGGTTCCGGGCGGCGTCCCCGATCTCCTACGTTCACGCCGGCGCCCCGCCGTTCTTCGTCCTGCACGGCGAGAAGGACGAATTGATCCCCAGCGCTCAGGGCCGCGCCTTCTGCGCGGCGCTGCGCGCGGCCGGCGCCCCCTCGGTGGCCTACGCCGAGCTGGCCAACGCGCATCACGCGTTCGACATCACCCCGACGGTCCGGTCGCGCCTGGCCGCGGGCGCCGTCGCCGACTTCCTGGGCGTCGTATACGGGCGGCGCACCTTCTCGCTGATGGATTCGTTCCCGGTGGCGGCGGCCAGCCCCGCCTGCTGACCCCGGCCCGTGCACCGGGCCCCGACCACTCCTTTCACCGGCGCGGCAACCCGACTAGCGTTGTGTTGGCGAATGGCACGGCGAGGAGGCTTGATCGACGGTGACAAGGTTGGCGCATCGAGTGGATGACCATGGCTGACTCCGTCGACACGAACGCGTTGTCCGACACGCTCGGGCCTGTCGACTATCTGCTCCACCGGGGCGAAGCCAACCCCCGGACCCGGTCGGGGATCATGGCGCTGGAGCTCTTGGACACCACGCCGGACTGGGCGCGATTCCGGACCCGGTTCGAGAACGCCTCCCGCAAGGTGCTGCGGCTGCGGCAGAAGGTCGTCGTGCCGACCCTGCCGACGGCCTCGCCGCGGTGGGTGGTCGACCCCGATTTCAACCTCGACTTCCACGTCCGCCGCGTCCGGGTGTCCGAGCCGGGCACGCTGCGCGAGGTGTTCGACCTGGCGGAGCTGATCCTGCAGTCGCCGATGGACATCTCGCGGCCGCTCTGGACGGCCACCCTGGTCGAGGGTCTCGCCGACGGCAGGGCCGCGACGCTGCTGCACGTCAGCCACGCCGTGACCGACGGCCTCGGCGGGGTGGAGATGTTCGCGGAGATCTACGACCTGGAGCGCGACCCGCCGGCCAAGCCGACGCCCCCGGTGCCCATTCCGCAGGACCTGACGCCGAACGACCTGATGCGCCAGGGCATCAACCGCCTGCCCATCGCCGTCGTCAACGGCGTCATGGGCGCGGTGGCCGGGGCGGCGTCCGTGGCCGGACGCGCGGTGCTCGAACCCGCGTCGACGGTGTCGGGGTTGGTGAACTATGCGCTCTCGGGCGCGCGGGTGATGAACCGGGCCGCCGAGCCGTCGCCCCTGCTGCGGCGGCGCAGCCTGGCCACGCGCACCGAGGCGATCGACATCCCGCTCTCCGACTTGCACAGGGCGGCCAAGGCCGGCGGCGGCTCGATCAACGACGCCTACCTGGCAGGCCTCTGCGGCGCCCTGCGGCGCTACCACGAGGCGTGGGGCGTGCCGATCAGCACGCTGCCGATGGCCGTTCCGGTGAGCCTGCGGGCCGACGCCGACACCGCCGGCGGCAACCGGTTCACCGGTGTGAACCTCGCGGCGCCGGTGGGCACAGCCGACCCGGTGTCGCGGATGAAGAAGATCCGCGCGCAGATGACCCAGCGCCGCGACGAGCCCGCGATGAACATCGTCGGTTCCATCGCGCCGGTGCTCAGCGTCCTGCCTTCCGCCATCCTCGAGGGCATCACCGGCTCGGTGATCGGCTCCGACGTGCAGGCCAGCAACGTCCCCGTCTACCCGGGCGACACCTACATCGCCGGGGCAAAGATCTTGCGGCAGTACGGCATCGGGCCGCTGCCCGGCGTCGCGATGATGGTGGTGCTCATCTCCCGCGGCGGGTGGTGCACCATCACCGTCCGCTACGACCGGGCGTCGGTCCGCAACGAACCGCTGTTCGCCCAGTGCCTGCTGGAGGGATTCGACGAGATCCTGGCGCTCGCCGGCGACCCGGCCCCGCGGGCGGTGCCCGCGTCGTTCAGCGAACCGGCGGCCGTGTCGCGGTCGGCGGCGGGATCATGACCGCGTCCGACGAAAAGCAGCCGCCCGCCGCCGACATGCGATTGCCGGGTTCGGTCGCCGAGATCATGGCCAGCCCCCCTGGTCCCCGGATCGGCGCGTTCTTCGACCTGGACGGCACGCTGGTCGCCGGGTTCACCGCGGTCATCCTGACCCAGGAGCGCCTGCTGCGCCGCGACATGGGCGTGGGCGAGTTGTTCGGCATGATCCAGGCGGGGCTGAGCCACACCCTGGGCCGCATCGAGTTCGAGGACCTGATCGGCAAGGCCGCCGCGGCGCTGGCCGGGCGGCTGATCGATGACCTCGAGGAGATCGGCGAGCGGCTGTTCGTGCAACGCATCGAGTCGCGCATCTACCCCGAGATGCGCGAGCTGGTGCGGGCCCACGTCGCCCGCGGCCACACCGTCGTGCTGAGCTCGTCGGCGCTGACCATCCAGGTCAATCCGGTGGCGCGCTTCCTGGGCATCTCCAACATGCTCACCAACAAGTTCGAGACCACCGAGGACGGGATGCTCACCGGTGGCGTGGAGAAGCCGATCCTGTGGGGCCCCGGGAAGGCCGCCGCGGTGCAGCGGTTCGCCACCGAACACGGCATCGACCTCAAGGACAGCTACTTCTACGCCGACGGCGACGAGGATGTCGCCCTGATGTATCTGGTCGGCAACCCGCGGCCGACCAACCCCGAAGGGAAGATGGCCGCCGTCGCCAAGCGCCGCGGCTGGCCGATCCTGCGGTTCAACAGCCGCGGTCCGGTGGGCCTGCGGCGCCAGATCCGGACGCTGGCCGGGTTCGGGTCGGTCTTCCCGGTGGCGGCGGGGGCGGTCGGCATCGGCATGCTGACCCGCAGCCGCCGGCGCGGCGTCAACTTCTTCACCTCCACGTTCTCCCAGATGTTGCTGGCGACAACGGGAGTGCAGCTCAACGTCATCGGCAGGGAGAACCTGACAGCGCAGCGCCCGGCGGTGTTCATCTTCAACCACCGCAACCAGGTCGACCCGGTGATCACCGGCGCTCTGGTGCGCGACAACTGGACCGCCGTGGGCAAGAAGGAACTGGCCAAGGACCCGATCATGGGCACGATCGGCAGGGCGATGGACGCCGCGTTCATCGATCGCGACGATCCGGCGTCCGCGGTGGAGTCGCTGCACCAGGTGGAAGAGCTTGCCAGAAAGGGGCTTTCGATCGTGATCGCCCCCGAGGGCACCCGCATCGACACCACCGAGGTCGGTCCGTTCAAGAAGGGCGCGTTCCGCATCGCGATGGCCGTGGGCATCCCGATCGTGCCGATCGTCATCCGCAACGCCGAGATCGTCGCGGCCCGCAACTCCACGACCATCAACCCCGGCACGGTCGACGTCGCGGTGTTCCCGCCGATCTCGGTCCGGGACTGGACGGTCGAGACCCTGCCGGAGCGCATCGCCGAGGTGCGTCAGCTATATCTGGACACGCTGGCGAACTGGCCGGCTGGCGAGTTGCCCAAGATCGGCCCGTACGCGAAGAAGGCGGGCAAGGCCACGAAACAGTCGCCCGCCGCGAAAAAGACTGCCGCTAAGAAGGTGGCCCCCAAAAAGGCTGTCGCCAAGAAGGTTCCGGCCAAGAAGGTTCCGGCCAAGAAGGCGCCGGCCAAGGCGGCCCGCAAAGCGGTGGCGAATAAGGCGGCGACCAAGGCGGCCCCGGACAACGCCGCCGAAACCCCCGGCGAGCGGCCATGACCCAAACGGCCGCCGACACCAGCGCGGTCCTGACTGCGCACGACTCGCTGGTGCTGGCGTCCATGGAGTCTGCGATCGAAAAGGACTTGGTCACAGCCTGGTTGGAGCGGCAGCGCGCCGCCAACCCGGACGCCGAAGTCGACGTGCTCGAGCTGCCGCAGCCCGACGCGCCGGCGAGCGAGCTGGCCGCCCTGGCGGCGCGGCTGGAAGTCGGTGAGGACCGTTCGATCGTTCCGGTGCGGGTGTTCTGGCTGCCGCCCGCGGACCGCGGCCGGATCGCCAAGGTCGCCGGGCTGCTGCCCGGCCGGGATCCCTACCACCCCAACGAGCGCCGGCAACGAGAGATCCTGCGCGCGGCGCCCCATCGGGCGCGGGTGGTCGCCGGCGAGCCGGCCACGGTGTCCGAACTCCGCCGGCAGTGGCGCGACACCACCGTCGGGCAGGACAACACGGACTTCGCGCAGTTCGTCATCCGGCGCGCGATCCTGGCGATGGAACGCGTCGAGTACCGAATCCTGGGGCCGCAGTACAAGTCTCCGCGACTGGTGAAGCCCGAGATCATCGCCTCCGCGCGGTTTCGCGCCGGGCTGAAGAAGATTCCCGGCGCCACGGTCGAGGAAGCCGGCAAGATGCTCGACGAGCTCGCCACCGGGTGGAGCAGGGTGTCGGTCGACCTCGTCGGCGTGCTCGGCCGGGCGATCAGCCGTGGCTTCGACCCCGAGATCGACTACGACGAATACCAGATCGCCGCGATGCGCGCCGGACTGGATGCCCACCCCGCCGTCCTGCTGTTCTCCCACCGGTCCTACATCGACGGCGCCGTGGTGCCGGTGGCGATGCAGGAGAACAGGTTGCCGCCGGTGCACGTGTTCGCCGGCATCAACCTGTCGTTCGGGGCGATGGGGCCGCTGCTGCGCCGCTCGGGCGTCATCTTCATCCGGCGCAACATCGCCGACAATCCCCTCTACAAGTACGTCCTGCGCGAATACGTCGGCTACATCGTGGAAAAGCGCTTCAACCTCAGCTGGTCCATCGAGGGCACCCGCTCACGCACCGGCAAGATGCTGCCGCCCAAGCTCGGACTGCTGGCGTACGTGGCCGACGCCTACCTGGACGGTCGCAGCGAAGACATTCTGCTGCAACCGGTTTCGATCAGCTTCGACCAGCTGCACGAGACCGCGGAGTACGCCGC
This sequence comes from Mycobacterium bohemicum DSM 44277, assembly GCF_001053185.1. Lineage (GTDB taxonomy): Bacteria > Actinomycetota > Actinomycetes > Mycobacteriales > Mycobacteriaceae > Mycobacterium > Mycobacterium bohemicum. The sequence goes on from NZ_CSTD01000001.1 coordinate 2,075,740, forward strand.
CTACGCGCGCGGCGGCGAGAAGACGCCCGAGGGGCTGGGCTGGCTGTACAACTTCATCAGGGCGCAGGGGGAGCGCAACTACGGCAAGATCTACGTGCGGTTCCCCGAGGCCGTCTCGATGCGCCAGTACCTGGGTGCCCCGCACGGCCCGATCGCCCAGGATCAAGACGCCAAACGCCTTGCGCTGCAGAAGATGTCGTTTGAGGTCGCGTGGCGCATCCTGCAGTCGACGCCGGTCACCGCGACGGGACTGGTGTGCGCGTTGCTGCTCACCACCCACGGCGCGGCGTTGACGCTGTCTCAGCTGCACCACACCCTGCAGGACTCCCTGGACTACCTCGAGCGCAAGCAGACCCCGATGTCGACCAGCGCGCTGCGGCTGCGCACCCGCGAGGGGGTCCGCGCGGCGGTGGATGCGTTGTCCAACGGCCACCCGATCACCCGGGTCGACGGCGGGCGGGAACCGGTGTGGCTGATCGGCCCGAACGAGCAGCACGCGGCGGCCTTCTACCGCAACTCGGTGATCCACGCCTTCCTGGAGACCTCGATCGTCGAGCTGGCCCTGGCGCACGCCGGCCGCGCCGACGGTGACCGCATGGAGGCGTTCTGGGCCCAGGCCATGCGGCTGCGCGACCTGCTCAAGTTCGAGTTCTACTTCGCCGACTCGGCGGCGTTCCGCGACCACATCGCCGAAGAGATGGCGTGGCACGACGACTGGCGGTCCCACGTCGCCGCGGGCGCCGACGATATCGACGCGATGCTGTTCGCCAAGCGCCCGCTGATGTCCGACGCGATGTTGCGGGTGTTCTTCGAGGCTTACGAGATCGTCGCCGACGTGTTGCGCGACGCGCCGGCCGACATCGGCGAGAAAGAGCTGACCGACCTGGCCCTGGGGGTCGGCCGGCAATACGTGGCGCAGACCCGGGTCCGCAGCAGCCAGTCGGTGTCGACGCTGCTGTTCGCCACCGCGCGCCAGGTCGTCGTCGACCAGAACCTCATCGCGCCCGCCGCGGACCTCGCCGAACGACGCACCGCGTTTCGCCGGGAGCTGCGCGACATCCTGCGCGACTGCGATCACATCGGCCGGATCGCCCGCAATCAGTTCGTCGCCCGCGAGGCCAGGGCGCGCCTGGCCGGCCCGGACAACCAGGTCCTGTAGTCGACGGCGCCCGCCCATACCCTGGGTACATGACCGTTGCCCGGGCCGCCGGTGAGGCTGCCGGCGAATCCACCGCCGCGGCGCCCGGCGTGGCCCCGCCCAAGCGTCGCACGCCGATATGGCCGGTGCTGATCGGTGTCGGGGTGCTGGCCGGTTGCACCGCGGCCGGCATCGGCGCCCTCTCGCTCGCCGACGCGCTGACCGCCACGGGTCTGCCCGATCCGGGGCCGGCCACCACGCTGGGGCTGCCGTTCGTCCGGGCCGCGGGGGAGATCGCCGCCGTGCTGGCCGTCGGGTCGTTCCTGTTCGCGGCGTTCATGGTTCCGCCGCAGCCCACCGGCGTCCTCGACGCCGGCGGATACCGCGCGCTGAGGCTTGGCACCGTGGCGTCGGGCGCGTGGGCGGTGTGCGCCGCCCTGCTGGTTCCGCTGACCGTGTCCGATGTGTCCGGCCATCGCCTGCTCGACCACCTCAACCCGGTGCAGATCTGGTCGGTGGCCGGCCTGATCAACACGGCCTCCGCGTGGCGCTGGACCGCCGTGCTGGCCGCGATCGTGACGCTGGCGAGCCTGTCGGTGCTGCGCTGGTCCTGGACTCCGCTGCTGCTCCTCGCCTCGGTGGTCACGCTCATCCCGCTCGGCCTGACCGGCCACTCGTCGGCCGGCGGCTCGCACGACCTGGCCACCAACGGCCTGCTCATCCACCTCGTCGCCGCCAGCCTGTGGGCCGGAGGCCTGCTGGCGCTGCTCGCGCACGCGCTGCGCGGCGGTGATCACCTCGGCCTGGCCGCGCGGCGCTTCTCGGGCGTCGCGCTGTGGTGCTGGGTCGCGATGGCGCTCAGCGGGGTCGTCAACGCCTGGGTGCGGATCCTGCCGTCCGAACTGCTGAGCACCGCCTATGGCCGGCTGGTGGTGGCGAAGTTCGTTGCCCTGTGCCTGCTGGGAATCCTCGGCTGGCGCCAGCGGCGGGTGGCCGTCGCCGGGCTGCAGGCCGACCCCGGCCCGCCGCGCCCTGACCCGGCTCGCGCTGAGCGAGGCCACCATTTTCGGGCTCACCTTCGGCATTGCCGTCGGCCTGGGCCGCACCGCGCCGCCCCCGCCGCCCAACCCGCTGCCCTCGATCGCCGAAGCCGAGATCGGCTACGACTTCGACGGGCCGCCCACCGTCGCGCGCATCCTGTTCGACTGGCGCTTCGACCTGATCTTCGGGACGGCGGCGATCGTGTTCGCCGCCCTGTACGCGGCGGCGGTGCTGCGGTTGCGCCGCCGCGGCGACCGCTGGCCGCCGGGCCGGACGACGGCGTGGCTGCTGGGCTGCCTGACCTTGCTGTTCGTCACGTCCTCGGGCGTCGGTCGCTACATGCCGGCGATGTTCAGCATGCACATGATCGCCCACATGGCGCTGTCCATGCTGGTCCCGATCCTGCTGGTGCTGGGCGCCCCGGTCAGCCTCGCACTGCGGGCGCTGCCGGCCGCGGGCCGTGACGACCCGCCCGGGATGCGGGAATGGCTGCTGGCCGCCCTGCACAGCCGCTACTCGCGATTCGTCACCAACCCCGTGGTGGCCACGGTGCTGTTCGTCGCCGGGTTCTACGGGCTGTACCTGTCGAGCCTCTTCGACACCGCCGTGAGCAGTCACGCCGGTCATCTGGCGATGAACATGCACTTCCTGATCAGCGGCTATGTGTTCTATTGGATCGTCATCGGGGTGGACCCGACCCCGAGACCCATCCCGCCGGTCGCCAAGGTGGGCGTCGTCTTCGCATCGCTGCCGCTGCACGCGTTCTTCGGGGTGGTGATGATGGAGACCCGACGCGTCCTCGGCGCGTCCTACTACCGTTCGCTCGGGTTCGGCTGGCATACCGACCTGCTCGGCGACCAGCGGTTGGGGGGCGGGATCGCATGGGCAGCAGGCGAGATACCGCTCGTCATCGTGATGCTCGCGCTGCTGGTGCAGTGGGCGCGCAGCGACGAGCGGACCGCCCGGCGGCTGGACCGCGCCGCCGACCGCGACGACGACGCCCAGCTGGCCGCCTACAACGCGATGCTGTCGCAGCTGGGGCGGCGGGACGCCGCGGCCGCCGACGGCGATCCGGAGTCGTAACGCCCGAGGCGCCCGGCGTTTGATCCACAGTCGCGCGTCGATGCACAGGCTCTCGATCGTCGTGGCCATGACTCGTTCGGTTCGTCGGTGAGCTGGCGCTCAATGGGCACCAGACACGCGCAACACGAAAGGAATGAGTCAATGTTCGAAACACCGCTCACCGTGGTCGGTCACATCGTCAACAACCCCGAGCGTCGGCAGGTCGGCACCCAGGAGGTGATCAAGTTCCGGGTCGCCAGCAATTCCCGACGACGCACCGCCGACGGCGGCTGGGAGCCGGGCAACTCGCTGTTCATCAACGTGAACTGCTGGGGGAAGCTGGTCACCGGCGTGGGCGCCGCGTTGGGCAAGGGCGCCCCGGTGATCGTCGTGGGCCACGTCTACACCAGCGAGTACGAGGACCGCGACGGCAATCGCCGCTCGTCGCTGGAGATGCGCGCCACGTCGGTGGGCCCGGACGTGTCGCGCGCGATCGTGCGCATCGAGAGGCCCGGCTACACGGGTCCCGGCCCGGACGAGGCTTCCGCGCCGGCGGCCCCCGAAGCGCCCGAGGCCGACGCCGACGCGTCCGAGGCCGGCGAGGCCGAGCCTGCTCAGGGGGCGCGGCTGCCACTGTCGGCGTAGCGGGCCGCCCGGCCGTGCCTAGGATGGTCCGCGTGGTCCGCGAGATCACCAGACCAGATCACTAAGACCAGAAAGGCACACCCGCGGCATGGCTGAGTTCATCTACACGATGAAGAAGGTCCGCAAGGCGCACGGCGACAAGGTGATTCTGGACGACGTCACGTTGAGCTTCTACCCGGGCGCCAAGATCGGTGTCGTCGGCCCGAACGGCGCCGGCAAGTCGAGCGTCTTGCGGATCATGGCCGGTTTGGACAAGCCGAACAACGGCGAGGCCTTCCTGGCGACCGGCGCCACCGTCGGCATCCTGCAACAGGAGCCGCCGCTGAACGAGGAAAAGACCGTTCGCGGCAACGTGGAGGAGGGGCTGGGCGAGATCAAGGTCAAACTCGACCGCTTCAACGAGGTCGCCGAACTGATGGCCACCGACTACTCCGACGAACTCATGGAGGAGATGGGCCGCCTTCAGGAAGACCTCGACCACGCCGACGCCTGGGACCTCGACTCGCAGTTGGAACAGGCGATGGACGCGCTGCGGTGCCCGCCGCCGGACGAACCCGTGAAGAACCTGTCCGGCGGTGAGCGCCGCCGCGTGGCCCTGTGCAAGCTGCTGCTGTCCAAGCCGGACCTGCTGCTGCTCGACGAGCCCACCAACCACCTCGACGCCGAAAGTGTGCAGTGGCTCGAGCAGCACCTGGCCGCCTACGCGGGGGCGGTGTTGGCGGTCACCCACGACCGGTACTTCCTGGACAACGTCGCCCAGTGGATCCTCGAGCTCGACCGGGGCCGTGCCTACCCCTACGAGGGCAACTACTCGACCTACCTGGAGAAGAAGGCCGAGCGGTTGTCGGTGCAGGGCCGCAAGGACGCCAAGCTGCAGAAGCGGCTGGCCGAGGAGCTGGCCTGGGTGCGGTCCGGCGCGAAGGCGCGCCAGGCCAAGAGCCGGGCGCGCCTGCAGCGCTACGAGGAGATGGCCGCGGAGGCGGAGAAGACCCGCAAGCTGGACTTCGAGGAGATCCAGATTCCGGTCGGGCCGCGGCTGGGCAACCTGGTGGTCGAGGTCGAACACCTCGACAAGGGCTACGGCGGCCGCACGCTGATCAAGGACCTGTCCTTCACCCTGCCGCGCAACGGCATCGTGGGCGTCATCGGGCCCAACGGCGTCGGCAAGACCACCCTGTTCAAGACGATCGTCGGTCTCGAAGAGCCGGACAGCGGCACCGTCAAGGTCGGCGAGACCGTCAAGCTCAGCTACGTCGACCAGGCGCGCGCGGGCATCGATCCGAAAAAAACGGTGTGGGAAGTCGTCTCGGATGGCCTCGACTACATCGAGGTCGGCCACACCGAGGTGCCGTCTCGCGCCTACGTGTCGGCGTTCGGGTTCAAGGGACCCGACCAGCAGAAGCCGGCCGGCGTCCTGTCCGGCGGCGAGCGCAACCGGCTCAACCTGGCGCTGACGCTCAAGCAGGGCGGCAACCTGATCCTGCTCGACGAGCCGACCAACGACCTGGACGTCGAGACCCTGAGCTCCCTGGAGAACGCGCTGGTCAATTTCCCGGGCTGCGCCGTCGTCATCTCGCACGACCGCTGGTTCCTCGACCGGACGTGCACGCACATCCTGGCCTGGGAGGGCGACGAGGACAACGAGGCCAAATGGTTCTGGTTCGAGGGCAATTTCGGGGCATACGAGGAGAACAAGGTCGAGCGGCTCGGGGCCGAAGCCGCCCGTCCGCACAGAGTGACCCACCGCAAGTTGACGCGCGACTAGTGTCAGCTCTGCCGCCCCGGCGAGGATGCGGCTGAGGAGCCGTAGCCGGGGCAATAGATGGAGCAGCGTGGCACCGTCGCAAGTTGGGAGCAGTCGGCATGACGATCGATCCGGGGGCAAAACAGGATCGCAAGCCGTGGACCAGCTTTGGCGAGTACCGGGACATCCCTGACTGGGTCCTGACTTCCTACATCGACAGCTATCGCGGCCCGCGGCGCGACGAGTCGGCACCCGACGACGAGCCGGGGTCGGCGACCGACGCCCCCGGCCGAAGCGTCCCCGCGGACATCGTGACTCCCGGCATGCTCGGCGCGCACTACCGGCTCGGCGAGCACCGGCCCGACGGCGAAAGCCGCGTCGCCGTCTACCCCGCGGACCATCCGGACGGGTTCGGGCCGGCGCTGCAGGTGGTCACCGACCACGGCGGCATGTTGCTGGACTCCGTCACCGTCCTGCTGCACCGGCTCGGCGTGCCCTATGCGGCCATCATGACCCCGGTGTTCGACGTGCGGCGCGGCCCGACGGGCGAGCTGCTCGACGTCGAACCCGTCCCGCCGGGCGCCTCGCCCTATGCGGGTGAGGCCTGGATCCACGTCCAGCTCTCAACGTCCGTCGACAGCGAGGGCCTGGCCGAGGTCGAACGGCTGCTGCCCAAGGTCCTCGCCGACGTGCAACAGGTCGGCCACGACGCCTCGGAGTTGATCTCCACCCTCTGCGACCTGGCCGCCGAAGTGGAGGCCAATCCCGGTGGGGGCTTCTCGGCGCCCGACCGGGACGATGTCGCCGGGCTGCTGCGCTGGCTGGCCGACGGCAACTTCCTCCTCCTGGGCTACCAGCGGTGCCGGGTGCACGAAGGGCTGGTGTCACCCGACGGCGCACCCGGTCTGGGCGTCCTGCGCACCCGCACGGGCTCGCGGCCGCGGCTGACCGACGACGACAAACTGCTGGTGCTGGCCCAGTCGGTCGTGGGCAGCTACCTGCGCTACGGCGCCTACCCGTATGCGATTGCGCTCCGCGAATACACCGCCGGCGGCGAAGTCCTCGAGCACCGCTTCGTGGGGCTGTTCACCGTCGCCGCCATGAACGCCGACGTGCTGGAAATCCCGATGATTTCCCGCCGCGTGCGCGACGCGCTCACCATGGCCGACAGCGATCCCATCCACCCCGGCCAACTGCTGCTCGACGTCATCCAGACCGTTCCGCGTTCTGAGCTGTTCACGCTCAGCGCCGAACAGCTGCTGGCGATGGCCAAAGCCGTGGTCGACCTGGGCTCGCAGCGGCGCGCGTTGCTGTTCCTGCGGGCCGATCGGCTGCAATATTTCGTGTCCTGTTTGGTGTACCTGCCCCGCGACCGCTACACGACCCAGGTGCGGCTGCGGATCGAGGACATCCTGGTCCGCGAGTTCGGTGGTACCCGCCTCGAATTCACCGCCCGGGTCAGTGAATCGCCTTGGGCCCTGATGCATTTCATGGTCCGGCTGCCCCAAAAAGATCAGTCGGCCGCGCCCGTCGACGTCTCCGAAGAAAACCGCATCCGCATCCAGGGGCTGCTGAGCGAAGCGGCCCGAACCTGGAACGACCGCCTGATCGGCGCGGCCGCAAGCCTTTCCGAGGGCCCGGTCTCGCTGGCCGACGCCGAGCACTACGCCACCGCCTTCCCCGAGGTCTACAAGCAGGCCGTCAGCCCCGAGGACGCCATCGCGCACATCGCGATCGTCGAAGGGCTGCAACACGGTTCGGTCAAGCTGGTGTTCGCCGAGGACGGCCGCGACGGCGCGGCCCAGCTGACCTGGTTCATGGGCGGCCGGACCGCCTCGCTGAGCCAGCTGCTGCCGATGCTGCAGAGCATGGGCGTCGAGGTGCTCGAGGAGCGGCCGTTCGAGCTCAACCGCCCCGACGGGCTGCCCGTCTGGATCTATCAGTTCACCATCAAGACCCCGACCATCCCGCCGGCGTCGTCGGTGGACGAACGGGACGCGACCGCACAACGATTCGCCGACGCCGTCACCGCGATCTGGGAGGGCCGCGTCGAGATCGACCGGTTCAACGAGCTGGTGATGCGCGCGGGCCTGACCTGGCAGCAGGTGGTCCTGCTACGGGCCTACGCGAAATATCTACGGCAGGCGGGATTTCCGTACAGCCAGTCCTACATCGAGTCGGTGCTGGGCGATCACCCCTCCACCGCCCGGTCGCTCGTCACGCTGTTCGAGGCCCTCTTCGACCCCCGGCCCGACCGGTCGTCGGCGAGCCGCGCAGCCCAAGCCGCGGCCACCGCGGTGGCCACCGACATCGACGCGCTGGTCGGCCTGGACACCGACCGGATTCTGCGCGCCTTCGCCTCCCTGGTGCAGGCCACGTTGCGGACGAATTACTTTGTGACGCGCGAGGGTTCGGCGCGCCGCCGCAACGTGCTGGCCCTCAAGCTCGACGCCCAGCTCATCGACGAGCTTCCGCTGCCGCGCCCCAAGTACGAGATCTTCGTCTACTCCCCGCGCGTGGAGGGCGTGCATTTGCGGTTCGGGCCGGTGGCCCGCGGGGGCCTGCGCTGGTCGGACCGCCGCGACGACTTCCGCACCGAGATCCTGGGATTGGTGAAGGCGCAGGCGGTGAAGAACGCCGTCATCGTCCCGGTGGGCGCCAAGGGCGGTTTCGTCGTCAAGCGGCCGCCGGCGGCCACCGGCGGGCAGGCCGCCGACCGTGAGGCCACCCGCGACGAGGGGGTGGCCTGCTATCAGCTCTTCATCTCCGGGCTGCTCGACGTCACCGACAACGTCGACCACGCGACCCGCAAGGTCAGCCCGCCGCCGGAGGTGGTGCGGCGCGACGGCGACGACGCCTATCTGGTGGTCGCCGCCGACAAGGGCACCGCCACCTTCTCCGACATCGCCAACGACGTCGCCAAGTCCTACGGCTTCTGGCTGGGTGACGCCTTCGCCTCCGGCGGATCCGTCGGATACGACCACAAGGCCATGGGCATCACCGCCAAGGGCGCGTGGGAGGCCGTCAAGCGGCACTTCCGCGAGATGGGCGTCGACACCCAGACCGAGGACTTCACCGTCGTGGGCATCGGCGACATGAGCGGTGACGTGTTCGGCAACGGCATGCTGCTGAGCAAACACATCCGGCTGATCGCCGCGTTCGATCACCGCCACATCTTCCTGGACCCGAACCCCGACGCCGCGACGTCGTGGGAGGAACGCCGCCGGATGTTCGAGCTGCCGCGGTCGAGCTGGGAGGACTACGACACGTCGCTGATCAGCGAGGGCGGCGGCGTCTACAGCCGCGAACACAAGGCGATCCCGGTCAGCCCGCAGGTGCGCGACGCGCTGGGCATCGACGGCTCGGACGACGGCGTGGCCGAGATGTCGCCGCCCAGCGTGATCAAGGCGATCCTGCAGGCGCCGGTGGACCTGCTGTTCAACGGGGGCATCGGCACCTACATCAAGGCCGAGTCGGAATCCAACGCCGACGTCGGCGACCGCACCAACGACCCGCTGCGCGTCAACGCGCATCAGGTGCGCGCCAAGGTGATCGGCGAGGGCGGCAATCTCGGCGTGACGGCCCTGGGCCGCGTCGAGTTCGACCTGTCGGGCGGCCGGATCAACACCGACGCGATGGACAACTCCGCCGGGGTGGACTGCTCCGACCACGAGGTCAACATCAAGATCCTGATCGACGCCCTGGTCACCGCCGGCAAGGTGAGGGTCGAGGAGCGCAAAGAGCTCCTGGAGTCGATGACCGACGAGGTCGCGCGGCTGGTGCTCACCGACAACGAGGACCAGAACGACCTGATCGGCACCAGCCGCGCCAACGCGGCCAGCCTGCTTCCCGTGCACGCCAGGCAGATTCAGTACCTGGTGGACGAGCGCGGCCTCAACCGCGAACTGGAGGCGCTGCCGTCGGAGAAGGAGATTCACCGCCGGTCCGAGGCCGGCATCGGCCTCACCTCACCCGAGTTGTCCACCTTGATGGCGCACGTCAAGCTCGGCCTCAAGGAGGAGATGCTGGGCACCGAGCTGCCCGAGCAGGACGTGTTCGCCTCCCGGCTGCCGCTGTACTTCCCGACCCCGCTGCGGGAACGGTTCACCCCCGAGATCCGCGCGCACCAGCTGCGCCGCGAGATCGTCACCACCATGCTGATCAACGACCTGGTCGACACCGCCGGCATCAGCTACGCCTTCCGGATCGCCGAGGACGTCGGCGTGCGCCCGGTGGACGCGGTGCGCACCTACGTCGCGACCGACGCCATCCTGGGCATCGATGACATCTGGCGGCGCATCCGCGCGGCGAACCTTCCGGTCGCGCTGTCCGACCGGCTGACGCTGGACACCAGGCGGCTGATCGACCGCGCCGGGCGCTGGCTGCTCAACTACCGTCCGCAGCCGTTGGCCGTCGGCGCGGAGATCAACCGGTTCGCCGCCAAGGTCAGGGACCTGACGCCGCGGATGTCGGAGTGGCTGCGCGGCGACGACAAGGCGATCGTCGAAAAGGAGGCCGCCGAATTCGCGTCCCAGGGGGCGCCCGAGGACCTCGCCTACACGGTGGCCGCCGGCCTCTACCGCTTCAGCCTGCTCGACATCATCGACGTCAGCGACATCGCCGAGATCGACGCCGCCGAGGTCGCGGACACCTATTTCGCCCTGATGGACCGGCTGGGCACCGACAGCCTGCTGACGGCGGTATCCGAGCTGCCGAGAAACGACCGCTGGCACTCGTTGGCGCGCTTGGCGATTCGCGACGACATCTACGCCTCGCTGCGGTCGTTGTGCTTCGACGTGCTGGCCGTGGGGGAGCCTGACGAAAGCGGCGAGGAGAAGATCGCCGAGTGGGAGCACCTCAGCGCGTCCCGGGTGGAGCGCGCCCGCCGAACGCTGGTGGAGATCCAGGAGACCGGCGAAAAGGACCTCGCGACCCTGTCCGTGGCGGCGCGACAGATTCGCCGGATGACCCGCACCAGCGGACGGGGATCGTCGAGTTGAGCATCGGATACGTCGCACCCGTGCTGGTGCGCTGGTCGGACATCGACATGTACCAGCACATCAACCACGCCACCATGGTCACGATCCTCGAGGAGGCCCGCGTCCAGTTCCTGCGCGAGGCGTTCGAGGTCGACATCACAACCATCGGATTGCTGATCGCCGAAGTCACGGTGACCTACAAGGCCCAGCTGCGGCTGACCGACTCGCCGCTGCAGGTGACGGTGTGGACCAAGCGGTTGCGGACGGTCGACTTCACCCTCGGCTACGAAGTGCGCTCGGTCAACGCGGACCCCGGCTCCAGACCGGCCGTGATCGCCCAGACGCAACTGGCCGCGGTACACATCGAAGAGCAGCGGCTGCAACGGCTTTCGCCGCACCACCGGGAGTATTTGCAGCGGTGGCTTCGAACCTAGAACGAGGACCCGAGCGCGGCATCTGGCTGGGTCCGGAATCGAAAGAAGCCCATCGGGCGGACCTGGCCGCGTTCGCCGATCGCGCGCTGCGCCTCGACGACGCCGCGGTCATTCGCCTGCGCGCCCGCCCCGACGGGCTGCTGACCGCCTGGCTGGCAACGGGTTTCGACGTGCTCGCCAGCCGTGTGGTGGCCGGCGCGGTGCGACCCGGCGACATGTCGGTGTCCGCGGACGCGCTGGCGCGGGGCCTGTCCGCGATGGACGCCTCGGGGTACGTCGATCCAGGGTTCCCGATGGATTCGGCGTGGCGGGGTGCCCTGCCCCCGGAATCGGGCTTCGCCCACCTCGACGACGTGCCGGCGCGGGTGCTGCTCGACCTGGCGCAGCGCGGCGCCCGGGTCGCCGGCGAACACGGCGGTTCTCACGGCCCGCCCGTGTCGCTGCTGGACCAGGAGGTCATCCAGGTCAGCTCGGATGAGGTCAGCGTGGGCCTGCCGATGCGGTGCGTGTTCGCTTTGACGGCAATGGGTTTCCTGCCCGCGCTCCCCGACGACGGGCTGCACACCGCCGACGAGATGGTCCGGGTGCGGGTGCTGCCCACGTGGCTGCGGGTGGATGCTCGGTTCGGTTCGGTGTACCGGCGACGCGGCGGCCCGACCCTGCTGATGCCCTGACGGCCTCGGTCAGGTTCCGTACTTCAGCCACAACGGCAGCACGGAATCGAGGTATTCGATGAACTTCTTCAGCCCCACCCGGTATTGCCCGTACCCGTACGGGTCGGTCGCGTACTCCGGGAACGCGATCCCCACCCCGAACAGCCCGGGGGCGAGTATTCCGTTGCTGTGGTTGTACCCGAGTTCGCCCCATTGCGGGGTCGCGGGGAGCTTCCGGCGCTCGAAGCCGACGGTGTACACCGCCCGGTCGCATTGCGCGATCTTCTCGTCGTATGCCGGGCTGGAGACCAGGCACCGCTCCAGCCGTGGCGGATACACCCCGTCGATGTTTTCCCGCGCCCACGCGGCCGCCCGGCCTTTGAGGCCGGTGTCGTCGAAAAGTATCCAATCATCAAGGTGGACGGCGTATTTCAGCGGGCTTCGGTAGAAGTTGATCACCCTGGCGACCGGCCGGCGCAGCAGCTGCGGCAGCACGATCATCGACGAGTGCGACGAGCCGAAGACCGCGACGGTCGCACCGTCGAGCGGCACCTCGGCGAGCCGTTCGGGGTCCAGCGCGACCTCCACCGGAATCTCGTTTAGGTGCGGGATCGAAAGCTTCTTGGGAACGGCGCCGACGGCCAATACCACATTGTGCGAGGTGATCTCGGATTGCCCGGTCTCGATTGTCCACTGCCCGCTCCGCAGCGACAGGGCGGCTGCCGTCGTCTCGAAGGCGTGCACCCGGGCCCGCAGTTGCCCGGTGATCCACACCAGGGGATCGGCGACGAGGGCCAGCGCGCAGGTTTCCCCGGGATCGATTTCCCGCAGCGGCATCGGGGGTGCCTCGGCGAACCGGAACGCCGCGGAGCCGTTCAGGTAGTCCAGGAAGTGCTCGACCTGCGTGTTGCTGGACACCGACCGCCACTTGCCGCCGATGTCGCCCCCGGCGAAGGCCGGATCGATCCATGCGATCGCGTCGGCCGCGATGCCGCGGTCCAAAAGCTTCCCCACCGAGGCGATTCCGGCGGGCCCGGCTCCGATGACCGTCCATGCGTACGCTGCCATGCGGGTCCGCGCCGGCTACGCCAGCCAGGCGGCGGCGTCGGGCGGCAACCGGCCGTCGAGCAGTGGCGCGCTGGACATGATCAGCTCGCCCGGTGGTAGCGCGATCGGCCGGCTCCCCGCGTTCAACGCGCACACCAGGCCGCCGCCGCGCCGGCGGAAGATCAGCGCGTCGCCGGGGGCGGGCAGCCATTCGATCTGGGTGCCTGCGAATTCGCTTCGCGCTTTGCGCAATTCGATGAGGCGGCGGAAGAAGTGCAGCGTCGAGCCGGGGTCGGCCCGCTGTTTTTCGACGGTCAGTGCCGCCCATCCGCCCGGCATCGGCAGCCAGGTATCGGGGTTCGCCGAAAACCCGAAGGGCGCACGGTCGCCCGACCACGGGATCGGCACGCGGCACCCGTCGCGCCCGCGTTCGGTGTGCCCGGAGCGTTCCCACGTCGGGTCCTGCAGCACCGCGTCGGGCAGGTCGACGTCGGGCAGCCCCAGCTCCTCACCGTTGTAGACGAACACGGCTCCCGGCAGCGCGAGCATCAGCATCGCCATGGCGCGGGCCCGGCGCAGGCCGACCTCGCCGCCACCGTAACGGGTGACCTCGCGCCCCACGTCGTGGTTGGACAGGGTCCAGGTCGGGGTCGCGTCCTCGATGGCCGTGGCCGCCAGCGAGTTCTGGATCGCGTCGCGGATCTGGCGCGCGTCGAAGTCGATCTTGGTGAGCCGGAAGTTGAAGCCGAGGTGCAACTCGTCGGGCCGCAGATACTCGGCCCAGCGTGCGTTGTCGGTGACCCACACCTCGCCGATGGTCACGGCCCCGGGATAGTCGTCGACCACCGTGCGGATGCCGCGGTGGATCTCGTGCACGCTCGGGTGGTTGAACCGCGGGTCGTCATCGGTGTGGCTCAACACCTTCAGGGCGCCCTCCGGCGCGTCCGGCAGGTCCGCCGGCTTGGCCATCCCGTGGGCCACGTCGATGCGGAAGCCGTCGACGCCGCGTTCGAGCCAGAAGCGCAGCGTCTTCTCGAAGTCGTCGAAGACGTCGGGGTGGTCCCAGTTCAGGTCCGGCTGCTCGGTGTCGAACAGATGCAGGTACCACTGGCCGGGCTCGCCGTCCGGTTCGACCACACGCGTCCAGGCGGACCCGCCGAACACCGACGTCCAATTGTTCGGCGGCAGCGCCCCGTTCGTCCCGCGTCCGTCGCGGAAAATGTAGCGGTTCCTCGCGTCGCTTCCCGGTCCGGCGGCCAGCGCCGCCAGGAACCACGGGTGCTGCGAGCTGGTGTGGTTGGGCACCACGTCCATGGTGATCTTGATGCCGCGCCCGTGTGCCTGCTCGATCAGCCGCTCGATCGCGGCCATCCCACCGAACACCGGGTCGATGTCCCGTGGGTCGGCGACGTCATACCCGTGATCGGCCATCGGGGAGACGGTGACCGGGTTGAGCCAGATCGCGTCGACGCCGAGCTCGACCAGGTGGTCCAGCCTGCCGGTCAACCCGTCGAGGTCGCCGACACCGTCGGCGTCGCTGTCGGCGAACGACCGGGGATAGACCTGATAGAAGACCGCGTTCGACCACCACATCACAGCGGCGCATTCACCAGGGAATTGGCGGCCATCTCCAGATAGTCGAGCAACTCGCGGCGATGCCCGTCGTCCAGCGTCTCGGCGTCGATCGAGGCGACGGCCGTGTGCATGCAGCGCAGCCAGGCGTCGCGCTCGAGCGGGGTGATCCGGAACGGGATGTGGCGCATCCGCAGCCGGGGATGGCCGCGGCGCTCGGAGTACGTCCGCGGGCCGCCCCAGTACTGCTCGAGGAACATCCGCAATCGCTCCTCGGCGCCGGAAAGGTCCTCCTCGGGGTACAGCGCGCGCAGTATCTCGTCCTCGGCGACCTGCGCGTAGAACCGCGAGACGATCGCATCGAAGGTCGGGGCACCGCCCACGGCGTCGTAGAAGCTCACCTGATCCATTGCCACCCATTGTGATGCATCGGTGGGGTGCCGGGCGCCGCGGCGGGCGCGGGCGGGGGAGATTCACGCCCTCTGTTCATCGGTGTTCACCCGCCCGACACGGCGTTCACCTGCAATAGGCGTGCGATTGGCGGCGAATCATGGTGGACTGTTTCGCGGAGGATCTATGGCGCAGGGCAAGAGACGCCGCGGTCACCGCACGTCCGGTGTAGCGGCAGGGTCACACGGGCCCCCACCCCCGTCATGCCTGCATAGCGTCAAACCCCCCCCCCCTCCCCGCCACGACACCGCATCGATCTGGAGTCGCCGGCGGGGGCTGCTGCTGAATTCCACCTACGAGCCGCTGACCGCGCTGCCGATGCGGCGGGCGATCGTCATGGTGATCTGCGGTAAGGCCGACGTGGTGCACGACGACCCGGCGGGCCCGGTCATCCACTCGGCGAGTCGCTCCATCGTCGTGCCGTCGGTCATCCAGCTGCGCACCTACGTCCGGGTCCCGTACCGGGCGCTCGTTCCGATGACGCGGGCCGCCCTGATGCACCGCGACCGGTTCTGCTGCGCCTACTGCGGGGCCAAGGCCGACACCGTCGATCACGTGGTGCCGCGCAGCCGCGGCGGCGAACACTCGTGGGAGAACTGCGTCGCCTGCTGCTCGACCTGCAACCACCGCAAGGGCGACAAGTCGCTCGCCGAGCTCGGCTGGACGCTGCGCCGCGCGCCGCTACCGCCGACGGGGCAGCACTGGCGGCTGCTGTCGACGGTCAAGGAGCTGGATCCCGCCTGGGCCCGATACCTCGGCGAGGGCGCGGCGTAACCCGATCCCGTGCCACGTGTGCCGGTAGCCCGCCCGGTGGGATACGGTTTGCGTCGTGAGCATGCTGGAGATCCATCTGTACTTCATCGGGATACCGTTGTTGCTGGTGGTCGTGCTGTCCGGGCTGATCATGACGCGTAAGGGCCCGCACCCCGCGAGCTACAAGCTGGGGGAGAAGTGGACGCATCCGCCGATCCTGTGGGCCGCCACCGACGAGGACGTCGGGCACGCGCACGGCGGGCACGGCGCGGGCGAGTCCGTGGGAGGTGGCGCAAGTGGCAAGTGGTGACGTAGCGACGATCGAACACGCCGAGCTCCCCACGGGCTGGGTGTTCACCACCAGCGGCCGGGTCTCCGGGGTCACCGAGCCCGGCGAATTGTCGGTGCACTACCCGTTCTCGATCAAGGAACTGGTGGCCATCGACGACGCGCTGAAGTACGGCTCGCGGGCCTCCGGTGCCCGCTTCGCCATCTACCTCGGCGACCTGGGCGCCGACACCGCCGCGCGGGCGCGCGCGTTGCTGGCCAAGGTGCCGACGCCGGACGACGCGGTGTTGCTGGCCGTCTCGCCCGACCAGCGTGCGATCGAGGTGGTCTACGGCGCCGGGGTCCGCGGTCGCGGCGCCGAGTCGGCCGTGGCCGCGGCCTCGTCGGCGTTCGAGCGCGGTGACCTGGTCGACGGGCTGGTCAGCGCGGTCCGCGTGATGAGCGCCGCGATCTCACCGGCCTAATTCGGGGTTCGAGCCTGCGCCCACGGCGCCGATCCTGCGCCCACGGCGCCGACACCTCGCGATTTCGCGCCGTGCGCGCAGGCTCGATCGGGCGCCGGCCTAACCGGCGTCGAACGCGCGGGCCCGCAGCGACCGCTTGACCCCGGCCTGGCCCTCCAGCACCAGCCGGCGCAACGCCGGCGGCACCTCGGCGTCGGAGAGGAATTCGTCGGCCGCGGCGATGCCCTCCTCGCTGATGTCCGTGTGCGGGTACAGCCCGATCACCACGGTCTGGGCCACCTCGCTGGAGCGCCTCGCCCACACGCCGGCTATCGCCCGGAAATAGCGGGCGGTGAAGGGTTTGAGCAATTCGGCCTGACCCGGCGCCGCGATGCCCGCGATGATCGCGCGCGCGGTGATGTTGGGCAGGGTGTCGTCTTCCACGACGGTGGTCCAGGCCTGCTCCTTCACCTGCGGCTGCGGGCGCGCCGCGGCGGCCTGGGCGCCATACCGCTTGCCGGCGGCGGTCGGGTCGCGCTGCACCTCGGCGTCGATGAAGGGCGTCGCCGGCCCGTCGGCGTCGATGTCGCCGGCGGCGGCCAGCGCCGTGACGATGCGCCAGCGCAGGTCCGTGTCGATCTCCAGCCCGGCCAGCCCCAGCTCGGCGGGATCGTGGTCGAGCAGGTCCGCCAGCAGCACGACGTGCCGGGTCGAGAGCACCGACGAGCACAGCGTGTTGACGAACGCCAGCTGGTGATCCGATCCGGCCTGTGCGCCGCGCGCCAATTCCAGCACCCGGTCGGCGAATTGCGGCCAGCCGTGCTCGCGCGCCCAGCCCGGCTCGGCGTAGGCGCCCAGCGCCGTCTGCGCCTGCATCAGCAGCCGCTGCAACACGCCCACCTCGGATTCGGCGTGCACCCCGCCGGACACCAGCGCCACGAAGTCGCGGGCCCGCAGCTCGGCCTCGCGGGTCATCTCCCACGCCGCCGACCACACCAGCGAGCGGGGCAGCGGTTCGGCGATGTCGCCGATGCGGTCCAGCGCGGTGCGCAGCGACTGCGGGTCCAGCCGCAGCGAGCAGTAGGTGAGGTCGTCGTCGTTGACCAGGACCAGCTGTCCACGCGAAACCCCAACCAGCGCAGGCACTTCCGTAACCGGGCCCTCGACGTCGAGTTCCTGGCGGTGCACCCGCACCAGCTTCCCGGCACCGTCATCGTCGTAGATGCCGACCGCCAGCCGGTGTACCCGCGTCTCGCCCGCGCCGGGCGCGGCGCCGCTCTGCGTCACCGCGAACCGGGTGAACCGGCCCGCAGCGCCCGGGCCGTCGACGTCGAACTCGGGCCGCAGCGTGTTCAGCCCGGTGGTCTTCAGCCACTGCCGCCCCCAGTCCGACAGGTCGCGTCCCGACGCCTTCTCCAGCGCGGCGACCAGGTCGGCGAAGGTGGCGTTGTCGAACGCGTGCGCGCGGAAGTAGTCGCGCAGCCCGGCCAGGAAGTGCTCCAGCCCGACGTAGGCGACCAGCTGCTTGAGCACGGACGCGCCCTTGGCGTAGGTGATGCCGTCGAAGTTCACCTCGACCGCGGCCAGGTCCGGGATGTCGGCGGCGATCGGGTGCGTCGACGGCAACTGGTCCTGCCGGTAGGCCCAAGACTTCTCCACCGTCGCGAAGGTCGTCCACGCCTCGGTGAACTCGGTGGACTCGGCCTGGCACAGCACCGACGCGAAGGTCGCGAAGGACTCGTTGAGCCACAGGTCGTCCCACCACCGCATGGTGACCAGGTCCCCGAACCACATGTGCGCCATCTCGTGCAGCACGGTCTCGGCGCGGCGCTCGTAGGACGCCCGGGTGACCTTGCTGCGGAAGACGTAGTCCTCCAGGAAGGTCACGGCCCCGGCGTTTTCCATTGCGCCGGCGTTGAATTCGGGGACGAACAGCTGGTCGTACTTGCCGAACGCGTAGGGCATCCCAAAGTTCTTGTGGTAGAACCCGAATCCCTGCTTGGTCTGGGTGAACAACCGGTCGGCGTCCATGTGCTTGGCCAGGGACTCCCGGCAGTACAGGCCGAGCGGGATCTCCCCGTGCTCGTCGACGTAGCTGTCCTTCCACTCGGCGTACGGGCCGGCGATCAGCGCCACCAGGTACGTGCTCATCCGCGGCGTGGTGGCGAACGTGTGGACGGCGCCCTCACCCGAGTCCTCCACCGACGCGGTCGCGCCGTTGGACACCACCTTCCAGTGCTTGGGCGCGGTCACCCGCACATCGAAGGTCGCCTTGAGGTCCGGCTGGTCGAAGCAGGCGAACATCCGCTTGGCGTCGGCGGTTTCGAACTGCGAGTACAGATACGTCTCGTGGTCCACCGGGTCGACGAAGCGGTGCAGTCCCTCGCCGGTGTTGGAGTAGAGGCAGTCGGCCTCGACGACGACGACGTTGTGCTGCTCGAGCCCGATCAGGGGGATCCCGGTCGACTCGTCGTAGCCGGACACGTCGAGCTCGCGGCCGTTGCACGTCGCGCTGCGCACGGTGTGAGCGGCGATGTCGATCACCGTGTCCGCGCCGGGCAGCGCGTCGAACGTCACCGTCGTCGTGGAACGGAACGTCCGCTCGCCGGGGGCGCCGCCCCCGTCGGTGACGTCGAGGTCGATCCGGTAGTTGTCGACCGTGATCAGCGCGGCGCGTTCGACGGCCTGATCGCGGGTGAGGTTAGGAAGGGCCACACGTTCAACTTACGTGCCGGGCCGGGCGGGAACACGGGCGAGACGCCTACGGTTGTGCTGGACGGTGTCCCAACCGACGAGAGGATCGCGCCATGCCCGAGCAGACCGCCGAGAAAAACCAAGCCGACTTCTGGTTCGATCCGCTGTGCCCGTGGTGCTGGATCACCTCACGCTGGATCCTCGAGGTGGAGAAGGTCCGCGACATCGAGGTCAACTTCCACGTCATGAGCCTGGCCATCCTCAACGAGAACCGCGAGGGCCTGTCGGACAAGTACCGCGAGATGATGAAGCACGCGTGGGGGCCGGTGCGGGTCGCGATCGCCGCCGAGCAGAAGCACGGCCCGGAGGTCCTCGACCGCCTCTACACCGCGATGGGGACCCGCATCCACAACGAGGACAACAAGAACCTCGAGGAGGTCATCAAGCTCTCGCTCGCCGATGCCGGGCTGCCCGCGGAGCTGGCCGAGGCCGCCACCAGCGAGGCCTACGACGACGCGCTGCGCAAGAGCCACCACGCCGGGATGGACGCGGTCGGCGACGACGTCGGCACGCCGACCATCCATGTCAACGGCGTGGCGTTCTTCGGGCCCGTCATCTCGAAGATCCCGCGGGGCGAGGAGGCCGGCAAGCTGTGGGACGCGTCGGTGACCTTCGCGTCGTACCCGCACTTCTTCGAGCTCAAGAGGACCCGCACGGAGCCGCCGCAGTTCGACTAGGACGCCGTCGGGCGTCGGGGGTGAACCGACGGCGTTCCGTGCGAAGCGTGACCGGTGGCCCACCGCGGCGGCTGTGCGAGGATGTCGGGCATGCGCGTCTACCTCGGCTCTGACCACGCCGGATTCGAGCTCAAGCAGCAGATCATCGAGCACCTGGAGAAGTCCGGGCACGAGCCGATCGACTGCGGCGCGTTCAGCTACGACGCCGAGGACGACTACCCGGCGTTCTGTATCGCCGCGGCCACCCGCACGGTGGCCGATCCCGGGAGCCTCGGGATCGTGCTCGGCGGGTCGGGCAACGGTGAGCAGATCGCCGCCAACAAGGTCCCGGGTGCCCGCTGCGCGCTCGGCTGGAGCGTGGAAACGGCCACGCTCGCCCGCCAACACAACAACGCGCAGCTGATCGGCATCGGCGGCCGCATGCACACAGTCCCCGAGGCGCTGGCCATCGTCGACGCCTTCCTCACGGCGCAATGGTCGAAAGCCGAACGCCACCAACGGCGCATCGACATCCTCGCCGAGTACGAACGCACGCACGAGGCGCCGCCGGTACCCGGCGCCCCGGCCTGACGGATGCCCGAAGGCCACACTCTGCACCGGCTGGCCCGGCTGCACCAACGCCGATTCGCCGGCGCCCCGGTCGCGGTGTCCAGCCCGCAGGGCCGGTTCGCCGGCGACGCGGTCGACGGCCGCGTGCTGCTGCGCACGAGCGCCTGGGGCAAGCACCTGTTTCACCACTACGAGCCGTTCGGAGGCGGGCCGATCGTGCACGTGCACCTCGGCCTCTACGGCGCGTTCACCGAGTGGAAGCGCCCCGACGGCGCGGCGTTGCCCGAACCGGTCGGGCAGGTGCGGATGCGGATGGTCGGCGCCGGCTACGGCACCGACCTGCGCGGCCCGACGGTGTGCGAAGTCGTCGACGAGGGCCAGGTCAGCGACGTCGTGGCCCGGCTGGGCCCCGACCCGTTGCGCGCCGACGCCGACCCCGCGCCGGCCTGGGCGCGAATCGCCAAGTCCCGCAGGCCGATCGGGGCGCTATTGATGGACCAGGCCGTCATCGCCGGGGTGGGCAACGTCTACCGCAGCGAGTTGCTCTTCCGCCACCGCATCGACCCATACCGGCCCGGCCGGGCGGTCGGTGAGGCCGAGTTCGCGGCGGCCTGGACCGACCTGGTGGCTCTGATGAAGATCGGCTTGCGTCGCGGCCAGATCGTGGTGGTCCGGCCCGAACACGACCACGGCCCGCCGTCATACCGGCCGGGGCGGCCCCGGACGTACGTCTACAGGCGCGCCGGCGAGCCGTGCCGGGTGTGCGGGACGCCCATCCTGACGGCGGTGCTGGAGGGCCGCAATGTGTTCTGGTGCCCGGCCTGCCAGGAGTGAGGTCGCCCGTAGCGACGGCGAAGTCGCTTGTTTGAGCGCACCGCCTTCGTGGGTATCGGTCTGGATTGTGAAAACTCTTCCACGTTTGGCCGCGACGGCTCTCGCGATCGGCGGGATGGGGCTGGCGGGCCTGGGCGTCGCCGCCGAGGCCCAGGCGCATCCCGGACCCTTCCCGCAGTGGTGCCCCGGTGACTACTGGGACCCGGGCTGGGGCAACAACTGGGACTGGAACAACTGCCATGACTGGCGCGGGGGACCGCCGCCTCCCCCCGGCTGGGGGCCCGGTGGACCCGGCGGCCCGCCGCCGCCGCCCGGCTGGCACCCCTGATCCCGGTACGCACAACCAAGCGCGCCCTGCCGTCCATCGGCAGGGCGCGTCTTTCTGGGCCGATCGTTCAGATGACTCCCCGCGCCGCGTACACAGCATTGCTGAGCGCGACGCTGCGCGGGTCCGCATTCGCCTTGGTGGCGTCGAAGCGATTGGTCACGTAGGCGTAGCCGATGCCGTGTTCGAGGTCGACGAATCCGAACGAGCCGCCGAGGCCGCCGTGGCCGAAGATCCCCGGGTTGGGCCCGTTGACGCGGCGCTGATTGAGCATGTAGCCCAGCCCCCAGCCGTGGTCGGCGACCCGGGGCCCGAGGACCAGGTCCGTGTCGAATCCGCCCTGGCACACGCGCACCAGGTCCATATGCTCGCGGCTGAGCAACTTCTCCTGGGCGAGCGCGTTGTAGAACGTCGCGAGCCCGAGCGCCGACACCTGGCCGTTGGTGCCGGGGAATTCCAGCTGGCGCCACAGCTGCAGGTCGTGGGAACCGAGCTCGTCGTCGGGAGCGAAGCCCATCGAGATCGACAGCGCGGCCTTGGGGTGCTCGGCCAGGTTGGTCGGATAAGCCGGGGCTTGCGCGTCGGCCAGCAGGTCGCGGGCGTGGGGCTTGTTCACCCGCTCGGCGCAGCGGCGCTGCTCGGCGGGGGCCAGCCCGATGTGGATGTCGGCGCCCACCGGTTCGGCGATCTCCGTCCGCAGGTAATGACCGACGCTCCGGCCGGTGACCCGGCGAAACACCTCGCCCAGGATGAAGCCGAACGTGGTCATGTGGTAGCCCTGCGCGGTGCCGGGCTCCCACCAGGGCTCGGCGGCGGCCAGCTGTTCGCAGACGTAATCCCAGTCGGCGACCTCTTCCCAGCGCAGCCGGGTGCGGGGCCCGATCACGCCGGACCGGTGGCCCAGCACCATGGCCAGCGTGATCGATTCCTTGCCCGCCTGCCCGAATTCGGGCCAGTAGCGGGCGATCGGCACGTGCAGGTCCAGCTCGCCGCGGTCGACCAGCTGATGGATGCAGGTGGCGGTCAGCGCCTTGGTCCCGGACAGCACCGTCGTCAGCGTGCTCTGCCGCCAGGGGCGGGTGCGGGCCGCGTCGGCCCAGCCGCCCCACAGGTTGACTGCCAGCGCGCCGTCCACCCACACGGCCACCGCGGCACCGACCTCCCGGCCCTGCGCGAAGTTGCGCTCGAAAGCGTGGCGCACCCCGATGAAGTCGGACACGCACGAGCCATGGATCGCGGCGTTCCCCTCGACGTCGCTCATGGTGCCTTTCTGCGAGCAGAAACGTGATCGGAGCGGGCGACGGGAATCGAACCCGCGTAGCTAGTTTGGAAGACTAGGGCTCTACCATTGAGCTACGCCCGCATGCATTAGTCGAGCGTGACTGTAGCTGGCGCTGAAGATCAAATCTAATCGATGCGGTCCTGTGATCGCCCCGTGAGGCCGCCCAGCCGGTGACGAACCTGGCGAGGTCGGGCCGTAGGATCGCGAGGTCAGCGCGGGGTGTAGCGCAGCTTGGTAGCGCATCCGCTTTGGGAGCGGAAGGCCGCAGGTTCAAATCCTGTCACCCCGACAAGTGCCGACCGCCCGCGCCGCTGACGCGGCCCACCGACAACCGGAAACGACCATCGAGGAGCACAGTCGTGAAGAGCACCGTCGAGCAGTTGAGCCCCACCCGCGTGCGCATCAACGTGGAGGTGCCCTTCACCGAGCTCGAGCCCGAGTTCCAGCGGGCCTATAAGGAGCTGGCCAAGCAGGTGCGGCTGCCCGGCTTCCGCCCCGGCAAGGCACCCGCGAAGTTACTGGAGGCCCGGGTCGGCCGCGAGGCGATGCTCGACCAGGTCGTCAACGAGGCCCTGCCGGCCCGCTACGGGCAGGCGGTGGCCGAATCGGAGGTCCACCCGCTCGGTCAGCCCGACATCGAGGTCACCAAGAAGGAGTACGGCCAGGACCTCGCCTTCACCGCCGAGGTCGACGTCCGCCCCAAGATGACGCTGCCCGACCTGAGCGCGCTGCAGGTCAGCGTCGACCCGGTGGCCGTCACCGACGAGGACGTCGAGGCCGAGCTGGAGTCGCTGCGCGCCCGCTTCGGCACCCTGACCGGTGTGGACCGGCCGGTCGCCGACGGTGACTTCGTCTCGATCGACCTGTCGGCCACCGTCGACGGCGAGGAGGTGCCGGGGGCGGCCGCCCAGGGACTGTCCCACGAGGTGGGCTCCGGCCGGCTCATCGCGGGCCTGGACGAGGCGCTGCTCGGCCTGTCCGTCGACGAATCCCGCGAGTTCACCGCGAAGCTCGCGACGGGTGAGCACGCCGGCAAGGACGCTCAGGTCACCGTGACCGTCAAGTCGATCAAGGAGCGGCAGCTGCCGGAGCCCGACGACGAATTCGCCCAGTTGGCCAGCGAGTTCGACACGATCGAGGAGCTGCGGTCCAACCTGCGCGAGCAGGTGGCGCGCGTCAAGCGGGCCCAGCAGGCCGAGCAGATCCGCGACGCCACGCTCGAAGCCCTGCTCGAGCAGGTGGACGTGCCGTTGCCCGAGGCGATCGTGGCGGCCCAGGTCGACAGCGCGGTGCACAACGCGCTGCATGGCCTCGACCACGACGACGCCAAGCTCGACGAGGCGCTCGCCGAGCAGGGCACCACGCGCGAGCAGTTCGAGGCCGACGCGCGCACGGCCGCCGAGTCCGACGTCAAGCGACAACTGCTGCTCGACGCGCTGGCCGACGAGCTGGACGTCCAGGTGGGCCAGGAGGACCTGACCGAGCGCCTCCTGATGACGTCCCGGCAGTACGGCATCGAGCCTCAGCAGCTGTTCGGCTACCTGCAGGAGAACAACCAGCTGGCGGCCATGTACGCCGACGTGCGCCGCGGCCTGGCCGTCGCCGCGGCGGTGGAGGCGGCGACGGTCACCGACACCGACGGCAACACCGTCGACACCAGCGAGTTCTTCGGGAGGCGGGGTCCGGCCGGGGGAGCCGCCCAAGAAGCCCCCCAAGCCCGGGAAGACGCCCAGGCGGAGGACGAAGCCGGGCCGGAGGAGACCGCGGACGCGGCGGAGTGACGCCCCCGTGACGCTGTGAGCGAAAGCGGGCGTCCGTAGGGGCGGCGGGGCCGCCAAACCCAGCGGCCGTTGGTTAGGGTCGGAGCATAGAAGAACTCGAGAAAGCAGGTAACCCAGTCGTGACTGACATGCGTTCGCCCTCGCAGGGTCTCACCCTCACGGACTCGGTCTATGAGCGCTTGCTGTCCGAGCGCATCATCTTCCTGGGTTCGGAGGTCAACGACGAGGTCGCCAATCGGCTGTGCGCGCAGATCTTGCTGCTCGCCGCCGAGGACGCCGACAAGGACATCAACCTCTACATCAACTCCCCCGGGGGGTCGATCAGCGCCGGCATGGCGATCTACGACACCATGGTCCTGGCGCCCTGCGACATCGCCACCTACGCGATGGGCATGGCCGCGTCGATGGGCGAGTTCCTGCTCGCGGCCGGCACCAAGGGCAAGCGCTACGCCCTGCCGCACGCCCGCATCCTGATGCACCAGCCGCTGGGCGGGGTCACGGGCAGCGCGGCCGACATCGCCATCCAGGCCGAGCAGTTCGCGGTGATCAAGAAGGAGATGTTCCGGCTGAACGCCGAGTTCACCGGCCAGCCGATCGAACGCATCGAGATCGACTCCGACCGCGACCGCTGGTTCACGGCCCCCGAGGCGCTCGAATACGGGTTCGTCGACCACATCATCACCCGCGCCGCCCACATCACCAACGGAGAAGCCCAGTGAATCCTCAGACCCAGCCTCAGGCGCGCTACATCCTGCCGTCGTTCATCGAGCACTCCAGCTTCGGCGTCAAGGAATCCAACCCCTACAACAAGCTGTTCGAGGAGCGCATCATCTTCCTCGGCGTGCAGGTGGACGACGCGTCGGCGAACGACATCATGGCCCAGCTGCTCGTGTTGGAGTCGCTGGACCCGGACCGCGACATCACCATGTACATCAACTCCCCCGGCGGCGGCTTCACCTCGTTGATGGCGATCTACGACACCATGCAGTACGTGCGGGCCGACATCCAGACGGTGTGCCTGGGCCAGGCGGCGTCGGCCGCGGCGGTGTTGCTGGCCGCGGGGACGCCCGGCAAGCGCATGGCCCTGCCCAACGCGCGCGTGCTCATCCACCAGCCGTCGCTGTCGGGCGTGATCCAGGGCCAGTTCTCCGACCTGGAGATCCAGGCCGCCGAGATCGAGCGGATGCGCACCCTGATGGAGACCACGCTGGCCCACCACACCGGCAGGGACGCCGCGACCATCCGCAAGGACACCGACCGGGACAAGATCCTCACCGCGGAAGAGGCCAAGGACTACGGGATCATCGACACCGTCCTGGAGTACCGCAAGCTGTCGGCTCAAACCGCCTGAGGCGCATCGGCCCTGACGCCGGCGCGCTCGTCGCGCCGGCGGGACACCGGCCAGACGGCGTCGGTCCTATAACGACCACGACACGCCAGAGACACCGAAAGCGCGCCTTACGCCCGTGGCGGGCGCCGTGTGGCTATATGTTCAGACGGAAGAGGCATGAACGCCCCGCCAATTCCCGCAAATATCAGGGACGCGATTCGTCGTTATTGGTCGCGTCGGGGCCGATCTAGCGGGTAGCGTCGGGGGATACATGCGGGGAGAGCAACACCAACGGCGATCAGGAAGTAGGCCCTCAGCACCATGGCGCGCATCGGAGACGGCGGTGACCTGCTGAAGTGCTCGTTCTGCGGGAAGAGCCAGAAGCAAGTCAAGAAACTCATTGCTGGCCCCGGTGTGTACATCTGTGATGAATGCATCGATCTCTGCAACGAGATCATCGAAGAGGAGCTCGCCGACGCCGACGACGTCAAGCTCGACGAACTGCCCAAGCCGGTCGAGATCCGGGAGTTCCTCGAGGGATACGTCATCGGGCAGGACACCGCCAAGCGGACGCTGGCGGTCGCGGTCTACAACCACTACAAGCGGATTCAGGCGGGCGAGAAGGGTCGCGACTCCCGGCACGAGCCGGTCGAGCTGACCAAGTCCAACATCCTGATGCTCGGCCCGACCGGCTGCGGAAAGACCTACCTGGCCCAGACCCTCGCCAAGATGCTCAACGTGCCGTTCGCCATCGCCGACGCCACCGCGCTCACCGAGGCCGGGTACGTCGGCGAGGACGTCGAGAACATTCTGCTCAAGCTGATCCAGGCCGCCGACTACGACGTCAAACGCGCCGAGACCGGCATCATCTACATCGACGAGGTCGACAAGATCGCGCGCAAGAGCGAGAACCCGTCGATCACCCGCGACGTCTCCGGCGAGGGCGTCCAGCAGGCCCTGCTGAAGATCCTCGAGGGCACCCAGGCGTCGGTGCCCCCGCAGGGCGGCCGCAAGCACCCGCACCAGGAGTTCATCCAGATCGACACCACCAACGTCCTGTTCATCGTCGCGGGGGCGTTCGCCGGCCTGGAGAAGATCATTTACGAGCGCGTCGGCAAGCGCGGCCTGGGCTTCGGCGCCGAGGTCCGCTCCAAGGCGGAGATCGACACCACCGACCACTTCTCCGACGTCATGCCCGAGGACCTGATCAAGTTCGGGCTGATCCCCGAGTTCATCGGCCGGCTGCCGGTCGTCGCCTCGGTCACCAACCTGGACAAGGAATCCCTCGTGAAGATCCTGTCCGAGCCAAAGAATGCCCTGGTCAAGCAGTACACCCGGCTTTTCGAGATGGACGGCGTGGAGCTGGAGTTCTCCGACGACGCGCTGGAAGCGATCGCCGACCAGGCGATCCACCGCGGCACGGGCGCCCGGGGCCTGCGGGCCATCATGGAAGAGGTCCTGCTGCCCGTCATGTACGACATCCCGAGCCGCGACGACGTCGCCAAGGTCGTGGTGACCAAGGAGACCGTGCAGGACAACGTGCTGCCGACGATCGTGCCGCGCAAGCCGTCGCGCGCCGAGCGCCGCGACAAGAGCGCCTAGCGCCTCACTGATTGCGGCGTAGAACTCTGCGCTGAAGCCGCGTGTCGAGCGCCCCTGACCGCATCGTCGCCGCGCCGCGCCGGGTGGCGCACGCCCTGGATCTCGTCAACTTTTTGCTCGCCGACGTGCGCGACGGGTTGGGTCCCTATCTCTCGATCTACCTGCTACTGGCCCACCACTGGGACCAGGCGTCGATCGGTTTCGTCATGGCGGTGGGCGGTATCGGCGCGATCATCGCCCAGGCCCCGGCGGGGGCGATCGTGGACCGGACGAGGGCCAAGCGCGCGCTGATCATCGTTGGCGCACTGACGATCACGGCGGGATCGCTGGCGATGCCGCTGTTTCCCGGGTTCTACTCGATCTCGGTGTTGCAGGCGCTCACCGGGATCGCCGGTTCGGTTTTCGCGCCTGCGCTGGCGGCGATCACCTTGGGCATCGTCGGCCGTCGGCACTTCTCCCGGCGAATCGGGAGGAACGAGTCGTTCAACCACGCGGGCAATGCGTCGGCCGCCGCCATCACCGGTGGCCTGGCCTACTTCTTCGGCCCGGCCGTGGTGTTCTGGGTGCTCGCCGTCATGGCGGCCAGCAGTGTCGCGGCCACCCTGTGGATCCCGCGCAACGCGATCGACCATGATGTGGCCCGCGGGATGGACCACACGGCGGGGGAGCCGCACCGGCAACCGTCGAGGCTGTCGGTGCTGCTGCACAACCGGCGGCTGATGGTCTTCGCGGCAACCGTCGTCGCGTTCCACTTCGCCAACGCGGCCATGCTGCCGCTGGTCGGACAGCTCTTGGCGCTGCACAACAAGGACGTCGGGACCGCGTTGATGGCGGGCTGCATCGTGGCAGCGCAGATCGTCATGGTCCCGGCCGCCTACCTGGCAGGAGCGAAAGCCGATGCGTGGGGCCGCAAACCCATCTTCCTGCTCGCCTTCGCGGTCTTGGCCGCCCGCGGCTTCCTCTACACGCTGTCCGACAACTCGTATTGGCTGGTCGGCGTCCAGCTGCTGGACGGCGTCGGGGCCGGCGTGTTCGGGGCGCTGTTTCCCCTGGTCGTCCAGGACGTGACGCACGGGACCGGCCGGTTCAACGTCAGCCTGGGCGCGGTGACCGCCGCGACGGGCATCGGCGCCGCGGTCTCCAACCTCGTTGCGGGCTCCATCGTGGTCGCGGCGGGCTACGACGCGGCCTTCGCCAGCCTCGGTGCGATCGCGGCGGCGGGCTTCGTCTTGTATCTGACCGCGATGCCGGAGACGGCCGCCGCGTCCGGCCCACGGACGTGACCAACGCCACAGTTTTGCAACTTACCCATCAGTACACGTCCCTGACTTCGGCTTTTGAGTTCAAATTAACCGTGTGTGCTGCGCCGGAGTTGGCTATGCACGCTAACAAACAGTGCCATAATCGGTACCGCCAGTGACATGCAACCGTGAGGCCGGGGAGTCACTTCAACGGCGCGTAACCTGGAGCTACGCGGAGTGCCAGTCCGGTGAACAAGTGGAGGGCTGAAACGTGGATCCGAACGGCAGCGGCGCCGGATCGAAGTCCCACGAGTCGAATTCGAATAACGGGTCCGGCCGTCAGCGCCTTGAACAGGTCGTCATCCGCTTCGCGGGGGACTCTGGGGACGGCATGCAGCTCACCGGCGACCGATTCACCTCGGAGGCGGCGCTTTTCGGCAACGACCTCGCGACCCAGCCGAATTACCCCGCCGAAATCCGTGCCCCCGCAGGCACTTTGCCCGGGGTTTCGTCCTTCCAGATCCAAATCGCCGACCACGACATCCTGACGGCCGGGGACCGGCCCGACGTCCTGGTCGCGATGAACCCGGCCGCGCTCAAGTCAAACCTCGGCGACCTGCCGCGCGGCGGGATGGTGATCGCCAACTCCGACGAGTTCACCAAGCGCAACCTGACCAAGGTCGGCTACGTCACCAATCCGCTCGAGTCCGATGAGTTGTCCGACTACGTCGTGCATTCCGTAGCCATGACCACGCTGACGCTCGGCGCGGTCGAGGCGATCGGCGCCTCGAAGAAGGACGGCCAGCGCGCCAAGAACATGTTCGCCCTCGGGCTGCTGTCGTGGATGTATGGCCGGCCGATCCAGACTTCCGAGCGGTTCATCAGGGAGAAGTTCGCCCGCAAACCCGACGTCGCCGAGGCTAACGTGCTGGCACTCAAGGCCGGCTGGAACTACGGCGAGACGACGGAGGCGTTCGGCACTACCTACGAGGTCAGCCGGGCGAAGCTGCCCGCCGGGGAGTACCGCCAGATCTCGGGCAACACCGCACTGGCCTACGGGATCGTCGCGGCGGGGC
This sequence comes from Mycobacterium bohemicum DSM 44277, assembly GCF_001053185.1. Classification (GTDB taxonomy): domain Bacteria; phylum Actinomycetota; class Actinomycetes; order Mycobacteriales; family Mycobacteriaceae; genus Mycobacterium; species Mycobacterium bohemicum. The sequence continues at coordinate 2,105,440 of NZ_CSTD01000001.1, forward strand.
AGCTGGCCGGTATTCCGGTTGTGCTGGGCAGCTACCCGATCACGCCCGCGTCGGACATCCTGCACGAACTGTCCAAGCACAAGAACTTCGACGTGATCACCTTCCAGGCCGAAGACGAGATTGGCGGCATCTGCGCGGCGCTCGGGGCGTCCTACGGCGGGGCGCTGGGCGTCACCAGCACGTCCGGGCCGGGTGTGTCGCTGAAATCCGAAGCGCTCGGCCTCGGGGTGATGACCGAACTGCCGCTGCTGGTCATCGACGTGCAGCGCGGCGGCCCCTCGACCGGCCTGCCCACCAAGACCGAGCAGGCCGACCTGCTTCAGGCGCTCTACGGCCGCAACGGCGAGTCGCCGGTGGCGGTGCTGGCGCCGCGGTCACCGGCCGACTGCTTCGAGACCGCACTGGAGGCGGTCCGCATCGCGGTCTCCTATCACACCCCGGTGATCCTGTTGTCCGACGGCGCGATCGCCAACGGCTCGGAGCCCTGGCGGATCCCGGACGTCGGCTCGCTGGCGCCCATCACGCACACCTTCGCCAAGCCGGACGAGCCCTTCCAGCCCTACAACCGCGACCCCGAGACGCTGGCCCGCCAGTTCGCCGTCCCGGGCACCCCCGGCCTGGAGCACCGCATCGGCGGCCTGGAAGCCGCGAACGGCTCGGGCAACATCTCCTACGAGCCGGTCAACCACGACCTGATGGTGCGGTTGCGCCAGGCCAAGATCGACGGCATCTCCGTGCCCGATCTGGAGGTCGACGACCCGACCGGGGACGCCGAGCTGCTGCTGATCGGCTGGGGCAGCTCCTACGGCCCGATCGGGGAGGCCTGCCGGCGCGCCCGGCGCCGGGGCGTCAAGGTGGCCCACGCCCACCTGCGCTATCTGAGCCCCTTCCCGGCGAACCTGGGCGACGTGCTGCGGCATTACCCGCAGGTGGTCGCCCCCGAAATGAACCTCGGTCAGCTGGCGTTTTTGCTGCGCGGCAAGTACTTGGTGGACGTGCAATCGGTCACGAAGGTCCAGGGTGTCTCCTTCCTCGCCGACGAAATCGGCCGGGTCATCCGGGCCGCGCTGGCCGGGTCGCTGGCCGACATCGAACAAGACAAGACAATGGTCGCCCGGATGTCGGCGGCAACGGTTGGAGCGGGAGCTAGCGAATCGTGACTGACGTGATGGGCAATTTGGTGGGCACGGACCTCGGCCTGGAGGCGAGGCTGACCAAAAACGACGGCGTGCCCACCACCGACCAGCCGCAGAAGGCCAAGGACTTCACCAGCGACCAGGAGGTCCGCTGGTGCCCCGGCTGCGGTGACTACGTCATCCTCAACACGATCCGGAACTTCCTGCCCGAGCTCGGGTTACGGCGCGAGAACATCGTGTTCATCAGCGGCATCGGCTGTTCCAGCCGGTTCCCGTATTACCTGGAGACCTACGGGTTCCACTCGATCCACGGCCGCGCCCCGGCGATCGCGACCGGCCTGGCGCTCGCCCGCGAGGACCTGTCGGTGTGGGTCGTGACCGGCGACGGCGACGCGTTGTCGATCGGCGGCAATCACCTGATCCACGCGCTGCGCCGCAACGTCAACATCACGATCCTGCTGTTCAACAACCGCATCTACGGCCTGACCAAGGGTCAGTACTCGCCGACGTCGGAGGTCGGCAAGGTGACCAAGTCGACGCCGATGGGGTCGCTGGACCACCCGTTCAACCCGGTGTCCCTGGCGCTGGGCGCCGAGGCGACGTTCGTCGGCCGCGCGCTGGACTCCGACCGCAACGGCCTGTCCGAGGTGCTGCGTGCCGCGGCCGAGCACCGCGGTGCGGCGCTGGTCGAAATCCTGCAGGACTGCCCGATCTTCAACGACGGATCGTTCGACGCGCTGCGCAAGGAGGGCGCCGAGGAGCGGTTGATCAACGTCCGCCACGGTGAGCCGATCGTGTTCGGCGCCAACGGTGAGTACTGCGTGGTCAGGTCGGGCTTCGGCCTGGATGTGGCCAAGACGGCCGACGTCGCCGTCGACGAGATCGTCGTGCACGACGCCCACGCGGACGACTCGGCCTACGCCTTCGCGCTCTCGCGCCTGTCGGACCAGAACCTCGAGCACACGGTGCTGGGGATCTTCCGCAACATCAACCGGCCCACCTACGACGACGCGGCGCGCTCCCAGGTCCACGCCGCCCAGGCGTCGCGCCCGTCGGACACCGCCGCGCTGCAGTCGCTGCTGCGTGGCCGCGACACCTGGACCGTCGACTGAGATGGCCGATTCGGTGCCCGACGCAGCTGCACTGGCCGGGGCGATTCTCGCCGGCGGCGCCTCCCGGCGCATGGGTCGTGACAAGGCCGGCATGCCGATCCCCGGATCGTCGTCGGACGGTTCGGGTCCCACGACGATGGCCGAGCGCATGGTCGAGATCCTCAGCCAGCGCTGCGACCCCGTTTTCGTGATGGCCGCCCAGGGGCAGCCGCTCCCCGACCTGCGGGCCAAGATCATCCGCGACGAGTTGCGCGGCCTGGGACCCCTGCCGGCGACCGGGCGGGCCCTGCGGGCGGCCGCCGAGGCGGGCGCGCGGTACGCGTTCGTGTGCGCTGTGGACATGCCGTTCCTGGCCGTCGAGCTCATCGACGACCTCGCCCGCCGCGCGGTCGAGACCGGCGCGGAGGTGGTGCTGCCGTGGGACGGCCAGGACCACTACCTGGCCGCGGTCTACCGCACCGACCTGGCCGACCGCGTCGACGCGCTGGTCGCCGCCGGAGAGCGCAAGATGCGCACCCTGGTCGTCAGGTCGGACGCCCAACGCATCGTCACGCTGGACTCCGGGGCCTCGAGGTGGCTGACCAACGTCAACACCGAGGCGGACCTGCGCGCGCTGGTCGGGGCCTGAAGCCGACCCGTCTCTTGCCGCGCCGACCGCGGGCGCGCTGAAGTTTCCCCGCTTTAATTTGCCTGTTCAGGGCTCCCCGTCTTGTCGTTATTTGTTGCTCAAATAATCGCTGGCCGCAAATTTCTGTTATTTGCCACACATTATTTTGCAAGTGTGATCCGAATGGCAGTGCGCAGCCTCTTTGGCGACCGACCACTCGATCCGAGCGAACCGGAAGGCCACGGCCGGACGCCGTTTCTCGCCTGCGCTGGCCGTGGAACCAATTGCCTTGGGGGCAAGCATATTTCGTTGGAGTCAACAAATAATATTGGGCAACAACGGGTTTCGGTTGCGGGTGAAGACGGTCGCCGCGGTGGCGCGAATCGCGCGAATAGCGTTGTAGGCGAGAGTATTTCGCTGGCATACCGTCATCCCCGCAGGCGTGCGGCGGGGCGGATGAATCTGCGGCAGGAAACCGTGTCGCGGCTCACAAAATGTACGTGATTCGGCTCACGATTGGATTCCTTTCGCGGGACTCGGTTACCGCGCGCAAATCACTCGCTGACCTGCGCCGCGATTGCGTGAACGCGGCGTGATCGCCTCGTTACCTGCCCGAGATATGCCTGTTTCCGAAGATGACGAATGGAACGCCGTCTCGTACGGTCCCTGTTAGCCCGAAACGGGTTACCGAAAAGTTATCAAAATTGAATCCGAACGGATCCGCGTGTGAGCGGGGGCGCGGACGCCGACAGACCGGTCCGCGGCCCGGGGCCAGGCCCCGCCGGGCGCATCAACGCCCGCCGCTGTCGTGCCCGAAAGAACGGCACGCCCCGAAGCACCATTCCGCACCAAGCAACCACTCCAGCCCGCCGCCGCGGGCTTGCTTCGGCGCGCGCACCGCGAAAGGAAAGATATTGAAGAACGTCCGCAAGACGCTCATGCTCGCCGCCATCACCGGGACGCTGGTCACCATGCCGTCGGCGACCGCCACGGCTCAGCCGATGGGAATCGACCCCAACTCCGCTCCCGCCGGGCAGGGCCCGGACGCGCCGCCGGCACCCCCGGCACCGGATGCGCCGGCCCCGGTGGGCTTTGACCCCAACGTGCCGCCGCCGCCCCCGGTTCCGGACGCGCTGGCGCCGGTAGACGCTCCGCCGCCGCCTCCGGCTCCGGCGGGCTTTGACCCCAACGTGCCGCCGCCCCCGGCGCCGGACGCCCCGCCGCCTCCGCCGGCCCATAAGGCGTACAGCGTCAACTGGGACGCCATCGCGCAGTGCGAGTCGGGCGGCAACTGGGGCATCAGCACGGGTAACGGCTTCGCGGGCGGCCTGCAGTTCACGTCGAGCACCTGGCACGCCAACGGCGGCGCGGGCTCGCCGGCCAGCGCCAGCCGCGAGGAGCAGATCCGGGTCGCCGAGAACGTCCTGCACAGCCAGGGCATCGGCGCCTGGCCGGTCTGCGGGCGTCGCGGCTGACCGACCGCCGTACAGCTACACGTGGTGCCGGGCTTTTGGCCCGGCACCACGTGTAGCGGGGTCGGGTAGCGTCGAAACCCGTGACCGATACGCCGCGCGAATTCGACATTGTGCTGTACGGGGCCACCGGCTTCGTCGGCAAGCTCACCGCCGAGTACCTGGCGAATGCGGGGGGCGACGCGCGGATCGCGCTGGCCGGCCGGTCGACCGAGCGCCTGGGCGCCGTCCGCGACGCCCTGGGCGAGTCCGCGCGGTCCTGGCCCCTCGTCGCCGCCGACGCCGCCTCGCCGTCGACGCTGGGCGAGATGGCCGCCCGCACCCGGGTTGTCATCACGACGGTCGGCCCGTACACGCGCTACGGGCTGCCGCTGGTGGCCGCGTGCGCCGCCGCCGGCACCGACTACGCCGACCTGACCGGCGAGGCGCCGTTCATCCGCGAGAGCATCGACTCCTATCACAAGCAGGCCGCCGACACCGGCGCGCGCATCGTTCATTCTTGCGGGTTTGACTCCGTGCCTTCGGATTTGAGTGTGTACGCGCTCTACCGGGCGGCCCGCGACGACGGCGCCGGCGAGTTGCTGGCGACCGACTTCGTGGTGCGTTCCTTCTCGGGCGGGGTATCCGGCGGTACCGTCGCGTCGATGCTCGAGGTGTTGGACGCCGCCTCCGGCGATCCGGAGATCCGGCGCCAGCTTGCCGACCCGTACACGTTGAGTACCGATCGCGCCGCCGAACCGGAACTCGGGCGCCAGCCCGATCTGCCGCTGCGCCGTGGTCGCCAGATCGCGCCGGAACTGGCCGGTGATTGGACTGCCGGATTCATGATGGCGCCGGTGAACACGCGAATTGTGCGCCGCAGCAACGCATTACTTGACTGGGCTTATGGCCGGCAGTTCCGCTACACCGAAAGCATGAGCCTGGGATCCTCCCCGCTGGCGCCCCTGGCATCGGCCGTCGTCGGCGGGGTCGGCAACGCAACGTTCGGATTGGGCAGCCGCTACTTCCGGGTGCTGCCGCGCCGCCTGGTGGAGCGGGTCGTCCCCAAGCCGGGCACCGGTCCCAGCGAGCGGACCCGCGAGCGCGGCTACTACCGCATCGAGACCTACACCACCACGTCGACCGGTGCCCGCTACGTGGCCCGCATGGAACAGCGGGGCGACCCCGGCTACAAGGCGACCTCGGTGCTGCTGGGCGAGTCCGGCCTTGCGCTCGCGCTGGACCGCGACAAGCTAACCGACCTGCGCGGCGTGCTGACCCCCGCGGCCGCGATGGGGGACGCGCTGCTGGAGCGATTCCGGGCCGCCGGTGTCACCCTGAAGACCGAACGGTTGACCTGACCGGCGTTCCCAGAATTCTGTCGGCCGGGGCCTTATTGCACTAGTGTCTAGTTGCTTCGCGCACAACTCGACTTCCTGGGAAGGAACCCTCCGATGGCCGCCCTGGATGAGCTCTACGCACAGATTCCCGCCTCCGAAATCGCCGGCCGGCTCGGCGCCGACGAAGCCGAGGTCGACAATGCCATTCGCACGCTCGTGCCGGTGCTCCTGACCGGCCTGCAGCACAACAGCCAAGACCCCGAGCACGCCGGCCAGATCGAATCCGCCGCGAGCGCGCACGCCGCGCGGGGCCTGCTCGACGCGAGCCCCGGTCAGGCGGCCGAGGGTGACGGGCACCAGGCCGTTGCGACTCTGTTCGGCGGAAACGACACCGATCAGGTGGCCGCGGCGCTGGCCGAAGGGGGTGCGGGCAATGGCGAGCTGCTCAGGAAGTTGCTGCCGATCCTGCTCCCGATCGTGTTGGCATATGTGGGTAAGCAGCTCGAGTCCCGGGGCGGAGCGCCGCGGACGACGACGGCGCAGAAGCCGGGCGGGAGCCTGGGCGAAATTCTGGGCGGAATCCTCGGCGGCGGCTCGACCGACAAGTCACTGGGCGGCATCCTCGGCAGCGTGCTGGGCGGCAAGGGCGGTGGGCTGGGCGACATCCTCGGCGGCCTGCTCAGCGGCAAAAAGTAGTGCCGCTCGCGCCCAGTGTTCATTCGCCGGCCGCTTGATGGGTTGAGTCGTGAAGGGGCACGCTCAGGCTCAACCACGATCATCGGGCCGCACCGCCGCTGCGGGCACCGGCACCCGCCCCGGTCAATCCGGCCGGACCACGTTACGAGAGGAATTCGATGTCAGACACGCTTAACCAAGGCCAGAAGCTCGAGCGGGGAGAGTCGCTCGTCTCCAAGAACGGGGCCTACACCCTGACGCTGCAGGACGACGGCAACCTGGTGCTGGCGTCTGGTGGCCAGGCTATCTGGGCCACCGGCACCGACGGCCAAGGTGTGGTGCGCGCTGAACTGCAGGCCGACGGCAACTTCGTCGTCTACACCGCGGACAAACCGGTGTGGCACAGCAACACCGAGGGCAGGAAGAACCCCAAGCTCGTGCTCCAGGACGATCGCAACCTGGTGCTGTACGCCGACGGCGGCGCGGCCTGGTCGACGAAGACCGAAACCTCTGAGCCCCCGCCATCGCCGGCCGCCGAGGCCGAACCGGAACCCGAGCTGGAGTCGGCTTCGGAGACCAATTCGGAGACCAATCCGGAACCCGACCCCGAACCGGCGGCCGAGGCCGGCGCGGAGCAGGAGCCGGCCGCAAGGACGTACACCGTCGAAGCGGGTGACACGCTGTGGGACATCGCGGAGCGCTTCTACGGCGACGGCGGCAGGTACCAGGCGATCGCCGACGCAAGCGGTGTTTTAAACCCCGACTTGATTCAGCCGGGACAAGTCCTCACCATTCCCTGACCGGGGCCCATCCCCTGGGCACGGCCGTCGGCAAGCTGCCCGGCTGACGACGGCCGGCGGGCCGCCGGCTGCGCGTTCGGGCACTTAACGAGGCGCGGTCTGGGCTCCCTAGAATTGACCGGTGACCGCCAGCCGCTCTGCCGCCGACCTGCCCAAGACCTGGGATCCCGGCGCCATCGAGGACGCGATCTACCAGCGATGGGTGGACGCGGGCTACTTCACGGCCGATCCCACCAGTCCCAAGCCCGCCTACTCGATCGTCCTGCCGCCGCCGAACGTGACCGGCAGCCTGCACATGGGCCACGCGCTCGAACACACCATGATGGACGCCCTGACCCGCCGCAAGCGGATGCAGGGCTACGAGGTGCTGTGGCAGCCGGGGATGGACCACGCGGGCATCGCTACGCAGAGCGTGGTGGAAAAACAGCTCGCGGTCGACGGAAAGACCAAGGAGGACTTCGGCCGGGAGTTGTTCGTCGGCAAGGTCTGGGACTGGAAGCGTGAGTCCGGCGGTGCCATCAGCGGCCAGATGCGCCGGCTCGGCGACGGGGTCGACTGGAGCCGCGACCGGTTCACCATGGACGAGGGCCTGTCGCGTGCGGTGCGCACCATCTTCAAGCGGCTCTACGACGCCGGGCTGATCTATCGCGCCGAGCGGCTGGTCAACTGGTCGCCGATCCTGCAGACGGCGATCTCGGACCTCGAGGTCAACTACGTCGACGTCGAGGGCGAGCTGGTGTCGTTCCGCTACGGCTCGCTGGACGATTCGCAACCCCACATCGTGGTCGCCACCACCCGCGTCGAAACGATGCTGGGCGACACCGCCATCGCGGTGCACCCCGACGACGAGCGCTATCGCCACCTGGTGGGCACCACCTTGCCGCACCCCTTCATCGACCGCCAGATGGTTATCGTCGCCGACGAGCATGTCGATCCCGAATTCGGCACCGGCGCAGTCAAAGTCACGCCGGCGCACGATCCCAACGACTTCGAGATCGGTCTGCGTCACCGGCTGCCGATGATCTCGATCATGGACACCAAGGGCCGGATCGTGGACACCGGAACGCAATTCGACGGCATGGACCGCTTCGAGGCCCGGGTCGCGGTGCGCGAGGCCCTGGCCGCGCAGGGCCGGATCGTCGAGGAGAAGCGCCCCTATCTGCACAGTGTGGGGCACTCCGAGCGCAGCGGCGAGCCGATCGAGCCGCGGCTCTCGCTGCAGTGGTGGGTTCGGGTGGAGTCGCTGGCCAAGGCCGCCGGCGACGCGGTGCGCAACGGCGAGACGGTGATTCACCCGGCCAGCCTGGAACCGCGCTGGTTCGCCTGGGTCGACGACATGCACGACTGGTGCATCTCGCGCCAACTGTGGTGGGGCCACCGCATCCCGATCTGGTACTCACCCGACGGCGAACAGGTGTGTGTCGGGCCGGACGAGACGCCGCCGGAGGGCTGGGAGCAGGATCCCGACGTGCTCGACACCTGGTTCTCCTCGGCGCTGTGGCCGTTTTCCACGCTGGGCTGGCCGTCGCAGACCGTGGAACTGGAAAAGTTCTATCCCACAAGCGTTCTGGTCACCGGCTACGACATCCTGTTCTTCTGGGTCGCGCGGATGATGATGTTCGGCACCTTCGTCGGCGGCGACGACGCCATCACCCTCGGCGGCCGGCGCGGGCCGCAGGTTCCCTTCACCGACGTCTTCCTGCACGGCCTGATCCGTGACGAAAATGGCCGCAAGATGAGCAAGTCCAAGGGCAACGTCATCGACCCCCTGGACTGGGTGGAGACGTTCGGGGCCGACGCGCTGCGGTTCACGCTGGCCCGCGGCGCCAGCCCGGGTGGCGACCTGTCCGTCGGCGAGGACGCCGTCCGCGCGTCGCGCAACTTTGTGACCAAGCTGTTCAACGCGACCCGCTTCGCGCTGCTCAACGGCGCCGCGCCCCAACCACTTCCGCCGGCCGGCGAACTGACCGACGCCGACCGGTGGATCCTGGGACGGCTGGAAGAGGTTCGCGCCGAAGTCGATTCGGCCTTCGACGGCTACGAGTTCGGCCGGGCCTGCGAGGCGCTCTACCACTTCGCCTGGGATGAATTCTGCGACTGGTACGTCGAATTGGCCAAGACGCAGCTCGCCGACGGGATCGACCACACCACCGCCGTGCTGGCCGCGGTGCTCGACGTCCTGCTGCGACTGCTGCACCCCGTCATCCCGTTCGTCAGCGAGTCGCTGTGGCAGGCCCTGACGGACCGGGAGTCGCTGGTGATCGCCGACTGGCCGAGTCCCTCGGGCGTGACGCTGGATCCCGTTGCGGTGCAACGGATCGCCGACATGCAGAAGCTGGTCACCGAGGTCCGTCGCTTCCGCAGCGACCAGGGCCTGGCCGACCGGCAGAAGGTGCCGGCGCGGTTGTCCGGCGTCGAACAGGCCGACCTGGGCGGCCAGGTCAGCGCCGTCACGTCGCTGGCGTGGCTCACCGCGCCGGGTGCCGACTTCCGGTCGTCGGTCTCGTTGGAGGTGCGGCTCGGTCCCACGGCGGACAGCACCGTCGTGGTCGAACTGGACACGTCGGGCACCATCGACGTCGCCGCCGAGCGGCGCCGACTGGAAAAGGATCTGGCGGCGGCCCGCAAGGAACTCGACTCGACGGCGGCCAAGCTGGCCAACGCCGACTTTCTGGCCAAGGCCCCGGAACAGGTCGTCGCCAAGATCCGCGACCGGCAGCGGCTCGCGCAAGAGGAGACCGACCGGATCGCGGCCAGGCTGGCTGCGCTGCAATGACCGCCGAGCCACCCGAGTGGGTCCAGGCGACCAGCACGGCGCCGACGCCCGACGAGATCGCGTCCCTGTTGCAGGTCGAGCACCTGCTGGACCAGCGCTGGCCGGAGACCCGCATCGAGCCGAGCCTGACCCGGATCAGCGCGCTGATGGACCTGCTGGGCTCACCGCAGCTGGGCTACCCGTGCATCCATGTCGCGGGCACCAACGGCAAGACGTCGGTGACGCGTTTGATCGACGCGCTGGTGACCGCGCTGGGCCGGCGCACCGGGCGCACCACCAGCCCCCACCTGCAGTCGGCGGTGGAGCGGATCGCGATCGACGGAAGGCCGATCACCCCCGCGCAGTACGTGGCGACCTACCGCGAGATCGAGCCGTTCGTGCAGATGATCGACGAGCAATCCCAAGCCGCCGGCGGCCCCCGCATGAGCAAGTTCGAGGTCCTCACCGCCATGGCTTTCGCGGCGTTCGCCGACGCCCCCGTGGACGTCGGGATCGTCGAGGTGGGCATGGGCGGGCGCTGGGATGCCACCAACGTGGTCAGCGCGCCGGTCGCCGTCATCACCCCGATCGCCCTCGACCACATGGACTACCTCGGTGACGACATCGCCGGCATCGCGGGGGAGAAGGCCGGCATCATCAAGAAATCGCCCGACGGCGCACCCGACACCGTCGCGGTCATCGGGCGCCAGCTGCCCGAGGCGATGGAGGTGCTGCTGGCCCAGACGGTGCGTGCCGACGCCGCGGTCGCCCGCGAGGATTCGGAATTCGCGGTCCTGGGGCGTCAAGTCGCGATCGGCGGCCAGGTGCTGACCCTGCAGGGGCTCGGCGGGGTGTATTCGGACGTCTTCCTGCCCCTGCACGGGGAGCATCAGGCGCACAACGCGGCCGTGGCGCTCGCTGCCGTCGAGGCCTTCTTCGGTGCCGGGGCGCAGCGCCAGCTCGACGTCGACGCCGTCTACCGATATTCGGTCGAGGCGCGGCCGGACCGCCGACCGTGTTCATCGACGCCGCGCACAATCCGGCCGGCGCGGCGGCGCTCGCGCAGGCCCTGGCGGCCGAATTCGATTTCCGCTTCCTGGTCGGCGTGCTCAGCGTGCTCGCCGACAAGGACGCCGACGGCATCCTTGCCGCGCTGGAGCCGGCTTTCGACCACGTCATCGTGACGCACAATGGTTCTCCCCGGGCGCTGGACGTCGACGCCTTGGCGCTGGCCGCCCGGGAGCGGTTCGGGCCGGACCGGGTGTCCACCGCCGAGAACCTGCGCGACGCGATCGATGCCGCGACCGAACTGATCGACGCCGAGACGGCGGGGGCCGCGCTCGACGGCGAATCCGAAGCCTTCTCGGGCACCGGAATCGTGATCACCGGCTCGGTCGTCACCGCCGGCGCGGCGCGAACGCTGTTCGGACGTGATCCGGCGTGACCGAACCCGAAACCGGCCGGCCCGACCCGTGGAAGAGCTTCGGCGCGGTGATGGCCGCGACGCTGATTCTCGAGGCGATCGTGGTGCTGCTGGCGATACCGGTTGTCGGCGCGGTCGGCGGGGGTCTCACGTCGGCGTCGCTGGCCTACCTGATCGGCCTGGCCGTTCTGCTCGTGCTGCTGGTCGGGGTGCAGCGGCGGCCGTGGGCGATCTGGGTGAACCTGGGCGTCCAGGTCCTGGTGCTGGCCGGCTTCGCGGTGTACCCGGGCGTCGGGTTCATCGGGGTGCTGTTCAGCACGCTGTGGGCCCTGCTCTTTTACTTCCGGTCCGAGGTCCGGCGCCGTCAGCAGGGCGGTCCTTAGCTCGGCTCCGCCGCGCTCGCGACCGCACCCCGATGGTGGCGACCCGCCTCGCCCGGCTCCGCCGCGCTCGCGATCGCCACGGGGCCTTTCTGTACGCTGTGCGCCGTGACCGAACGGACCCTGGTACTGATCAAGCCGGACGGCGTGCAGCGGCGCCTGGTCGGGGAGATCATCGGCCGCATCGAGCGAAAGGGCCTCGCGATCGCGGCGCTCGAGCTACGCCACGTCAGCGAGGAACTGGCCGGCCGGCACTACGCCGAGCACGAGGGGAAGCCCTTCTTCGGTTCGCTGCTGGAGTTCATCACGTCGGGGCCGGTGGTGGCCGCGATCGTGGAGGGACCGCGGGCGGTCGCGGCGTTTCGGCAGCTCGCGGGCGGCACCGACCCGGTCGAGAAGGCCACACCCGGCACGATCCGCGGCGATTTCGGGCTGCAGACGCAGTTCAACCTGGTGCACGGCTCCGACTCGGCCGAGTCGGCGGCGCGCGAGATTGCGCTCTGGTTCCCGGGCAGCTAGCGGCCGCGGCGCCCGGTTTCGGCGGCAACCCGCCAAGGTGCGGGTGAGCACGAGAAGTGATATGGGATACTTGCACCGGGTGAACGTCGCCGGACCGGCGTCAGACACCCGAATGAAGACTTAGACAAGCGCGACCATCGCCGTAACCGTGATGTTGCGCGGCATGTCAGGCCGACATTCAGCACGGCGCCGAGCGAGTTGTACCCGAGTTGCTCGGGGCGAGACCATCACATGCCCGGGGGAACCGACCCGGGCCCATATCGAAGCCCTCGCGTGGCCGCGTCGACAAGACGCGCCCGGGGGCTAAAGGAGAATACGTGGTAGACGGTGCACCACCTACAGAACCATCGCAACAGTCGGCTCAGCACGGCGACCTGCCGGACCGCCTGAGAGTCCACCAGCTGGCGCGGGCGCTGGGCAGCACCAACGCCGAGGTGCTCGAGGCGCTGGTCTCGATCGACGGGCAGACGCGCAGCGTGCATTCGGGCGTGAACCGCGACGAGGCGCTGCGGGTTCGCGACATGATCTTCGCCAAGCCGTTGGAGAACGTCCCGGGCTTCAGCCACGCCGCGGTTCCGGTCGTCAGGGCGGCCGCATCCCGGCCGTCGTCGGCGACGGGCACCGAGCCGGCGCAGTACACCCCGCTGTTCGTCGCGCCGCAGCCGATGGCCGACGGCCGCGAGGAGTACAGCGAGGAGGACGGCGCCGACTCCGACGAGTCCGACACCGACGAGGACGAAGACCAGGGCGACCGGCCGGCCAACCGCCGGCGCCGCCGGGGCCGCCGGCCGGCGACGACGACGAGCGGGCCGAGGACGAGGACGACGACCAGGACTCCGACGACGGCGACGAGGACGGCGGTTCGTCGGAAGCCGCCACCCGCCGCCGACGCAGGCGCCGGCGCCGCAAATCCGGATCGGGCGACGACAACGAAGACGGTCCCGCCCCCGACGATCCGCCGAATACCGTTGTGCACGAACGCCCGTCGCGTTCGGGCAAGGGTGGCGGCGACGACGGTAACGGCGCGGCGAGCAACGAGATCAAGGGCATCGACGGCTCGACCCGGCTGGAGGCCAAGCGCCAACGGCGCCGGGACGGGCGCGACGCCGGGCGGCGCCGCCCGCCGGTGCTCACCGAGGCCGAGTTCCTGGCGCGCCGTGAGGCCGTCGAACGGATCATGGTGGTGCGCGACCGGGTCCGCACCGAACCGCCGCACACCGGTTCGCGGTATACCCAGATCGCGGTGCTCGAGGACGGCATCGTGGTCGAGCACTTCGTCACCTCGGCCGCGTCGGCGTCCCTGGTGGGCAACATCTACCTGGGCATTGTGCAAAACGTGCTGCCGTCGATGGAGGCGGCGTTCGTCGACATCGGCCGTGGCCGCAACGGTGTCCTCTACGCCGGCGAAGTCAATTGGGACGCAGCGGGATTGGGCGGTTCGGATCGTAAGATCGAGCAGGCGCTCAAGCCCGGCGACTACGTCGTGGTCCAGGTCAGCAAGGACCCGGTCGGTCACAAGGGCGCGCGGCTCACCACGCAGGTGTCGCTGGCGGGTCGCTACCTGGTGTATGTCCCCGGGGCGTCGTCGACCGGGATCAGCCGCAAGCTGCCCGACACCGAACGCCAGCGGCTCAAGGAGATCCTGCGCGAGGTGGTGCCGTCGGACGCCGGCGTCATCATCCGCACCGCGTCCGAGGGCGTCAAAGAGGACGACATCCGCAACGACGTCACCCGGCTGCAGGAGCGGTGGCAGCAGATCGAGGCGAAGGCGAACGAGACCAAGCAGAAGGCCGCCGGGGCCGCGGTGGCGCTCTACGAAGAGCCCGACGTGTTGGTCAAGGTCATCCGCGACCTGTTCAACGAGGACTTCGCGGGCCTCATCGTCTCCGGAGACGAGGCCTGGACGACGATCAACGAGTACGTCAATTCCGTTGCGCCCGATCTGGTTTCGAAGCTGACCAAGTACGAGACGCCCGACGGCGACGGGCCCGACGTGTTCGCGGTGCACCGCATCGACGAGCAACTGGTCAAGGCGATGGACCGCAAGGTGTGGCTGCCCTCGGGCGGCACCCTGGTCATCGACCGGACCGAGGCCATGACGGTCATCGACGTCAACACCGGCAAGTTCACCGGCTCCGGCGGCAACCTCGAGCAGACTGTCACCAAGAACAACCTCGAGGCGGCCGAGGAGATCGTCCGCCAGCTGCGGCTGCGCGACGTGGGCGGCATCGTGGTCATCGACTTCATCGACATGGTGCTGGAGTCCAACCGCGACCTGGTGCTGCGCCGGCTGACCGAGGCGCTGGCCCGCGACCGCACGCGCCATCAGGTCTCCGAGGTGACCTCGCTGGGCCTGGTGCAGCTGACCCGCAAGCGGCTGGGCACCGGCCTGATCGAGGCGTTCTCGACCTCCTGCCCGAACTGCGGCGGTCGTGGCGTGCTGCTGCACGCCGACCCCGTCGAATCCACCCCGTCGAACGGGCGGAAGTCGGACTCCGCCGGCCGCCGGGGCCGGCGGTCGAAGAAGGGCCGTTCCGAGGAGTCCGCCGACCAGCCCACCGTCGCCAAGGTTCCCGCGCACGCCCCCGGCGAGCACCCGATGTTCAAGGCGATGGCCGCCGGGGCCTCCAAGGACGACGAGAACGGCGAGTCCGGTGAGGAAGCCGTTGGTGAAGTCGACGAGCGCACCGACGAAGGCGCCGTCGAAGACCTGGCGGGCAGCGGCCCGGACGACTTCGAGGGTTCCGACGAGCCGACCGATGACGACTCCGAGGAAGACGAGGACGACGAGGACGACGAGCTCGACGACGACGAGGACCTCGATGACGAGGAAGACCTCGGCGACGACGACGAGGACCTCGAGCTCGACGACGAGGAGCTCGACGACGAGGACTCCGACGACACCGACGCCGATCGCGATACTGACGCCGATTCCGGGGCTGACGGCGGGCCGTTCGGGCGGCACCGTCGGCGGCGCGCGGCCGGCCGGCCGGCCGGTCCACCCATCCACATCGACTGACCGATCGGCCGGGCACCCGGTTTGACCCTCTAGCCGCTGGTCAAGTACCCTTGGACAGTTGTCGCCAGGCCGGGCAAGCAGCAAAACCCCTGGCCGGCGACCAGCGGGACCCCGGCGATCACCGCGCGGCCCGTACCAGACCCACCACGAGCACCGCCGGTGGCTCGCGCGCCACGCGGCGGGCAGGCGGCGAAGCAGAGTAAGGCAGGAGCAACGATGGCGACCTACGCAATCGTCAAGACCGGCGGTAAGCAGTACAAAGTTGCCGTCGGGGACGTCGTCAAGGTCGAGAAGCTCGACTCCGAGCCCGGCGCCAGCGTGTCGCTGCCGGTCGCGCTGGTGGTGGACGGCGCCAACGTCACCTCCGATGCCGGCGCGCTGGCCAAGGTGGCCGTGACCGGCGAGGTGCTCGAGCACACCAAGGGACCCAAGATCCGTATCCACAAGTTCCGGAACAAGACCGGCTACCACAAGCGCCAGGGCCACCGTCAGCAGCTGACGGTGCTCAAGGTGACCGGGATCAAGTAGCAGAGGCGGCAAACAATGGCACACAAGAAGGGCGCGTCCAGCTCGCGCAACGGCCGCGACTCCGCCGCTCAGCGGCTGGGCGTCAAGCGGTTCGGCGGCCAGGTCGTCAAGGCCGGCGAAATCCTGGTGCGGCAGCGCGGTACGAAGTTCCACCCCGGCGTCAACGTCGGCCGCGGCGGCGACGACACACTGTTCGCCAAGGCGTCCGGTGCCGTCGAGTTCGGGGTCAAGGGCGGACGCAAGACCGTCAGCATCACGCCGCAGGTCTAGGTCTCTTCGCGACCGTCACGCTGGGGCGGCTTCGCGACGTTTGCCTCGCCCTGGCGTCACGTTCGAAGGGCTGGTAACCGATGCCTCGGTTCGTCGATCGAGTCGTCATCCACGCGCGGGCCGGTTCCGGCGGCAACGGCTGTGCGTCGGTTCATCGGGAGAAGTTCAAGCCGCTGGGCGGACCCGACGGCGGCAACGGTGGCCGCGGCGGCAGCGTGGTGCTCGTCGTCGATCCGCAGGTGCACACCCTGCTGGACTTCCATTTCCGCCCGCACATCACCGCCGCCTCGGGCAAGCAGGGGATGGGCGGCAACCGGGACGGGGCCGCCGGGGCCGACCTCGAGGTGAAGGTCCCCGACGGCACCGTCGTCCTGGACGAGAACGGCCGGTTGCTGGCCGACCTGGTCGGCGCGGGCACGCGCTTCGAGGCGGCCGCCAAGCCCAAGATCGCCGACTATCCGTTCACCACGCTGGCCCCCAACCTGGGCGTCGTATCGGCCGGTGAGCACACCTTCACCGTCGCCGACGTGCCGGGCCTGATCCCCGGGGCGTCGCAGGGCCGCGGCCTGGGGCTGGAGTTCCTGCGGCACATCGAGCGGTGCGCGGTGCTGGTGCACGTGGTCGACTGCGCCACCGCCGAACCGGGCCGCGACCCGATCTCCGACATCGAGGCGCTGGAGGCCGAACTCGCCGCCTACACACCGACGTTGCAGGGGGACGCCACCCTGGGCGATCTGGCCGAGCGGCCGCGGGCGGTGGTGCTCAACAAGATCGATGTGCCGGAGGCCCGCGAGCTCGCCGAATTCGTCCGTGACGAGATCGCCGAGCGGGGCTGGCCGGTGTTTCTGGTGTCGACGGTGTCCCGAGAGGGGTTGCAGCCGTTGATCTTCGGGCTGTGGCGGATGGTCTCGGAGTACAACGCCGCGCGGCCGCCCAGCGTGCCGCGGCGGCCCGTGATCCGTCCGGTACCGGTCGACGACAGCGGCTTTTCCGTCGAGCCCGACGGCGAGGGCGGGTTCCTGGTGGCCGGCGCGCGCCCCGAACGCTGGGTGCGCCAGACCAACTTCGACAACGACGAAGCGGTGGGGTATCTCGCCGACCGGCTGGCCCGGCTCGGCGTCGAAGACGAGCTGCTGCGCCTCGGGGCGGAGCCTGGCTGCGCGGTGACCATCGGCGACATGACGTTCGACTGGGAACCGCAGACCCCGGCGGGACAACACGCCGCGATGTCGGGCCGGGGGACCGACGCCCGGCTGGAGCGCAGCGACCGCATCGGCGCCGCCGAGCGCAAGGCCGCGCGGCGTCAGCGCCGCAGGGCCGCCGACGAACCCGGCGGCGAGTCGTGAGGGCGGCGGCGACGATGCCGAGCGGAGCGATGAGGAGGAGCGGCGCAGTTGACTGAGCACCGCGACGCCATTCGCGCCGCCCGCAGCCTGGTGGTCAAGGTCGGCACGAACGCGCTGACCACGCCGTCGGGATTGTTCGACGCCGGCCGCCTGGCCGGGCTCGCCGATGCGATCGAGGCGCGCATGAAGGCGGGCACCGACGTTGTCATCGTCTCCTCGGGCGCCATCGCCGCCGGCCTGGAGCCGCTCGGATTGACCCGTCGCCCCAAGGATTTGGCGACCAAGCAGGCCGCCGCCAGCGTCGGGCAGGTCGCGCTGGTCAACGCGTGGAGCGCGGCGTTCGCCCGCTACGGCCGCACCGTCGGGCAGGTGTTGCTCACCGCGCACGACATCTCCATGCGCGCCCAGCACACCAACGCCCAGCGCACCCTGGACCGGCTGCGGGCGCTGCACGCCGTGGCGATCGTCAACGAGAACGACACGGTGGCCACCAACGAGATCCGGTTCGGCGACAACGATCGCCTCTCGGCGCTGGTCGCTCACCTGGTCGGCGCGGACGCGCTGGTGCTGCTCTCCGACATCGACGGGCTCTACGACTCCGATCCCCGAAAGACCCCGGGCGCCCGGTTCATCCCGGAGGTGTCCGGCGCGGCCGACCTCGACGGGGTGGTGGCCGGACCGGGCAGTGCCCTGGGCACCGGCGGCATGGCGTCGAAGATGTCGTCGGCGCTGCTGGCCGCCGACGCCGGCGGCCGACGCCGCGACCGCCCTCACCGACGCCTCGTCGGGCACGGTGTTCGCCGCCCGTGCCGACCGGATGTCGGCACGCCGTTTCTGGGTGCGGTACGCCGCGGAATCGGCCGGCACGCTGACCCTGGACGCCGGCGCGGTGCGCGCGGTCACCCACCAGCGCCGCTCGCTGCTTCCCGCCGGCATCACCGCGGTCTCCGGCCGGTTCTACGGCGGCGACGTCGTCGAACTGTGGGGACCGGACGCGGCTATGGTGGCGCGCGGGGTGGTCGCCTACGACGCGGCCGAACTCGCCACGATGATGGGCCGGTCCACCTCCGAATTGCCCGGCGAGCTGCGCCGCCCCGCCGTCCACGCCGACGACCTCGTCGTGGTGAATTAGCGGTCAGCTCAGGGCGATCGGCGCCAGTGCTCCCCCCAGTTCCTCGGACAGCAGCACCAGCAGCTCGGAGCAGCCGCCGTCGACCTTGACGGCGGCCAGGTCGTCACCGCGGGTGCGGCCGCGGTTGATGATGCCGATCGGGACGCCGTTGGCCGCGGCGTGTCGCACGAACCGATACCCGGAGAACACCGTCAGCGACGAGCCGGCGACCAGCAGGGCCTCGGCCTGGTCGACCAGTGAAAAGGCTTGTGCGACAATCTCTTTGGGAACGCTTTCCCCGAAATAGACGATGTCGGGCTTGAGCATGCCCCCGCACCGGTCGCAGTCCAGGTAACGGAAGGCGGTGGTGTCACCGACGACCGCGTCGGCGTCGGGGGCCACCGCCAGCCCGCCGACGGCTTCCGCGCGCTCGGCGAAACCCGGGTTGAGGGCCTCCAGCCGCTCGGCCAGGGCGGCGCGCGTCATGGTGAGGCCGCAGCGCAGGCAGACCACCTGCGCGTAGGTGCCGTGCAGGTTGACGACGTTGCGGCTGCCCGCCTTGGTGTGCAGCAGGTCGACGTTCTGGGTGATGACGCCGGTGACCACCCCGGCGCGGTCGAGTGCCGCCAGCGCGCGGTGACCGGCGTTGGGCAGCGTGTCGTCCATGTGCCGCCACCCGAGGTGGTTGCGGGCCCAGTACCGCTGGCGGAACACCGGGTCGGAGGTGAACTGGCGGATGGTCATCGGATTGCTCGGCGGCGAATCGGGCCCGCGGTAGTCCGGGATGCCGGAGTCGGTCGAGAGGCCCGCGCCGCTCAGCACGGCCACCCGCCGGCCGGCGAGCAGCGCGAGGAGTTCGGGCGCTTCGGGGCGGCGGGCGGTCACCTGCTCGAGGGTACTGATCAGCCCAGGCAGTCCGCGGCGGTCGTGAGCTCGGCCGACATGTTGCGCTCCATCATCTTCAGCGCCGCCTCCCCGAGGTCCGGGTCGATGTGGGCGACCGCGTCCGTCGCGACCACGACCGGGAAGTGGCGCACGTAGGCGTCCAGGGCGCTGTAGAGGATGCACTGCTCGGTCACCTGCCCGGTGATGATCAACCGCTGGGTTTCCAGCCGGTTCAGCAGGTAGGCCAGCGCGGTCGAATAGAACGCGCTGTGGCGCACCTTGGTCAGCACCCGGCTGCCCTCCGGCGGCACGATCGGCTTCACCAGGTCGGGCCGGGCGCCGTCGAGCGCGGAGCGGACGAGGTCGGAGAACTCGGCGCTGAAATCGCCGTAGTTGTCGTTGACGTAGACCAGGTCGACGTCGTCGGACGCCCGCGCCCGCCGGACGAGATCGGCCAGGGGGTCGACGATCCTGCCCACATTGGGTATCAGGTCTTCAGCGTCGGGGTGCTGATACGTGTTCATCATGTCGACCACCAGCACAGCAGTGTCACTCATGCCCGGCGGGATACCCGGCGGCCATCCGTTGACACCCGGCAGGCGACAATAGGGGGGTCATGGCTTCTCGCAAGGACTTCTACAACGCATACGGCCAGGGGTTCGCCCGGGTGGCCGCCTGCACCCACCGCACCGCGATCGGCGACCCGGCGGCCAACGCGGAATCCGTGCTGCGCATGGCGCGCGACTGCCACGAGGACGCCGTCGCCGTGGCCGTCTTCCCGGAGCTGACCCTGTCCGGGTATTCCATCGAGGACATCCTGCTGCAGGACGCGTTGCTGGATGACGTCGAACGCGCGATCGCCGACCTGGTCGCCGCCTCGGCCGACCTGCTGCCGGTGCTGGTCGTGGGCGCCCCGCTGCGCCACCGCCACCGCATCTACAACACCGCCGTGGTGATCCATCGCGGCGCCGTGCTCGGTGTGGCGCCCAAGTCGTACCTGCCCACCTACCGCGAGTTCTACGAGCGCCGCCAGATCGCCCCCGGGGACGCCGAGCGCGGCGTCATCCGCATCGGCGGCCCGTCGGGCATCGACGCCCCCTTCGGCCCGGATCTGCTGTTCGCCTCGGCCGACCTGCCCGGCCTGGTGCTGCACATCGAGATCTGTGAAGACATGTTCGTGCCGATACCCCCGAGCGCCGAGGCGGCGCTGGCGGGCGCGACGGTGCTGGCGAACCTGTCGGGCAGCCCGATCACCATCGGCCGGGCCGAGGACCGCTGCCTGCTGGCGCGCTCGGCGTCGGCGCGCTGCCTGGCCGCCTATGTCTACGCCGCGGCCGGCGCCGGCGAGTCGACCACCGACCTGGCCTGGGACGGCCAGACCATGGTCTTCGAAAACGGCGTGATGCTCGCGCAATCCGAGCGCTTCCCCAAGGGTGAGCGGCGCAGCCTCGCCGACGTCGACCTCGACCTGCTGCGGTCGGAGCGCCTGCGGATGGGGACGTTCGACGACAACCGGCGCCACCACCGGACGTCGGAGTCCTTCCGGCGGATCGACTTCCGGCTCGACCCGCCCGGCGGCGACATCGGTCTGCGCCGCGAGATCGAGCGGTTCCCCTTCGTCCCGGCCAATCGCGAACGGCTGGAACAGGATTGCTACGAGGCCTACAACATCCAGGTCGCCGGGCTCGAGCAGCGGCTGCGTGCACTGGATTTCCCGAAGATCGTCATCGGGATTTCCGGGGGACTGGACTCCACGCACGCCCTGATCGTCGCGGCCCGCGCGATGGACCGCGAGGAGCGGCCGCGCGCCGACATCCTCGCGTTCACCCTGCCGGGCTTTGCGACGGGGGACCGCACCAAGCGCAACGCGATCGAGCTGTGCCGCGCGCTGGGCGTGACGTTCGAGGAGATCGACATCACCGAATCCGCGAAGCTGATGCTCAAGGAGATCGACCACCCGTTCTCGCGGGGGGAGAAGGTCTACGACGTCACCTTCGAAAACGTCCAGGCCGGCCTGCGCACCGACTATCTGTTCCGGCTCGCCAACCAGCGCGGGGGCATCGTGCTGGGCACCGGCGACCTGTCCGAAGTCGGCCTGGGGTGGTCGACCTACGGGGTGGGCGACCAGATGTCGCACTACAACGTCAACGCCGGCGTGCCCAAGACGCTGATCCAGCACCTGATCCGCTGGGTCATCTCCTCGGGCCAATTCGAATCGCAGGTGACCGACGTTCTGCAGTCCGTCCTGGACACCGAGATCACCCCGGAGCTCGTGCCCAGCGGCGAGGAGGAACAGCTGCAAAGCAGCGAGGCGAAGGTCGGACCCTTTGCGCTGCAAGATTTTTCGCTGTTCCACGTGCTGCGCTTCGGGTTCCGGCCTTCGAAGATCGCGTTTTTGGCCTGGCATGCGTGGAGCGACTCCGAGCAGGGCAATTGGCCGCCGGGTTTCCCGGAGGACAAAAGACCGTCCTACTCGCTCAAGGAGATTCGGCACTGGCTTGGGGTCTTCGTGCAGCGGTTCTATTCGTTCAGCCAGTTCAAGCGCTCGGCAATGCCGAATGGCCCCAAGGTGTCGCACGGTGGCGCTCTCTCGCCGCGGGGCGACTGGCGGGCCCCGTCGGACATGTCCGCGCGCATCTGGCTCGACGAGATCGAGCGGGAGATCCCCGAGGAATAGGGCGTCCGGGGTTGCGTCCGATGAGCCGCACCACTACCTGTCGGCACTGCTGTCACCTGGCCGCAGCCGCGTGCTGCTCAGCCAGACGGCGGAGGAAATGGAGACCGCCCACGGTCTGACGATTGCTCACGACGTGGACAGGCGGAGCTTCTAGCGCTGCTCCCGGCCACTCGAGTTGCGCGCCGCCGCCGCGTCGATCGCTTCGGCATCGGGCGCGCAGTCCCCGGCGCCCGCCACCAGCGTCGCCAGCGCGCCGGCGGCGCACGCCCGCCGCAACGCCAGCAGCCGCTCGCCGGGCGCGCCCGCTCCGGCCGGCCAATTCGCCGCCAGCACCCCGGCGAACACGTCGCCGGCGCCGGCCGTGTCCACCGCGTCGACCGCCGGGGCGGGCACGGCGAATTCCCCGTCGGCGCCGACGTACCGGGCGCCGCGCGCACCGAGCGTGGTAACGAAGTGTCGGGCCGGCCAGCGCCATTCACCCGCCTCGGCTTCGTTGGCGATCACCACGTCGGTTGCCTCGGCCAGTTCGGCCAGGCCCTGGTGGTCCCGGTTGGGCGGCGAGGCGTTGACGATGACGACCGCGCCCACAGCGCGGGCCTCCCGCGCGGCGACCACCGCCGCGCCGACCGGAATCTCCAACTGGGTCAGCAGCACATCGCAGTCGGCGATCACGCCGCGCGCGGCCGGGGCGGCCATCGAGAGCTTCCCGTTGGCGCCCGGCGAAACGACGATGGCGTTCTCGGCGCCCGCGTCCACGACGACGATCGCCGTCCCACTCGGGCCGGGCACCGCGACGGTGCCCTCCAGCCCGACGCCGTTGGCCAGCAGGTGCTCGCGCAGCCGGTCCGCCGCGGGGTCGTCGCCCACCGCACCGGCGAATTGCACCCGTGCGCCGGCGCGCGCCGCGGCCACCGCCTGATTTCCGCCCTTGCCGCCGGGCGCGTAGGTCAGCGACGACGCCAGGACCGTCTGGCCCGGGCGAGGAATCGCGTCGACGGCGAAGGTCAAATCCATGTTCACGCTGCCGACCACGCAGACCCGGCCCATTGGGCCGACGTTAGTCGCGCCGGCCCGAACGTTGGAAGCAAGCCGCTCGCGACTTCCGCTCCGCCCTTTGGCGCAATCACCAATTTCTTGAGGTCGGCGCGCTACTGTGCTGCTCTGAGGGTGCTGAATTCTTCGTCAGAAGAGAGGCGGACAGCGATTGACGGCGACTGAGGAAAAAAGCGCCGAACCGGCCTCTGGAAAGACCCCGGGAGACACCCGGGAAACCCCCGCGGGGACCACCGCCGACACCATCCCGGCGTCCGGCCCGGATCACCGGGCGGCAAAGCGGACCCGCCGTCTTTTGATCTGGACGCGCTTCCGGTTCGGGATCCAGTCCAAGATCCTGCTCACAATGGTGCTGTCGAGCATCATGGGGGTCGCGGTGATCGGCATGGTCGGGGCCATCTCCGGTCGCGCCGCCTTGCGGGAGGTCGAGTCCGAGCGGTTGATCGAATTGCGCGAGGGGCAGCGACGGGCGGTGGAGTCGCTCTTCCGGGAAGTCACGAACTCGCTGGTCGTCTACAGCGGCGGCTTCAGCATCGACGAGGCGACCGTCGCGCTCACCGCGGGGTTCAACGAGTTGTCCAATGCGCAGATCACTCCCGCTCAACAGCAGGCGCTGGTCGCCTACTACGAGAGCGACATGATCGCCCCGATCAAGCGGGCCACCGGCGATTCCATCGACCTCAACGCGGTGCTGCCCTCGTCCAACGCCCAGAAGTATCTCCAGGCGCACTACACCGCCACGCCCAGGCCGGGACCCGGCGGGCTGCCCATCGAGGACGCCGGCGACGGCAGCGCCTGGTCGGCCGCCAACTCCCGCTTCGACTTCTACATGCGGGGGATCGTCACCCGGTTCGACTATCAAGACGCCCTGCTGCTGGACATGCAGGGCAATGTGGTCTACAGCGTCATGAAGGGTCCCGACTTCGCAACGAATATCCTCACCGGGCCCTACCGGGAAACCAAGCTGCGCGAGGCGTACCAGAAGGCCCTGGCCTCCAACGACGTCGAGTTCGTCTGGATCACCGATTTTCAGCCGTATCAGCCGCAGGGCGACCTTCCCACGGCGTGGGTGGTCTCGCCGGTCGGCATGAACGGCAAGGTCGACGGCGTCATGGCGCTGCCGGTGCCGATCGCCAAGATCAACAGGATCATGACCGCCAACGGGCACTGGGAGGCCGCCGGAATGGGCGCTGCCACCGAGACCTACCTGGCCGGTCCCGACAACCTGATGCGTTCCGATTCACGGGAATTCCTCCAGGACCCCAAGGCCTACCGGCGCGACGCCATCGACGCCGGCACGCCGCCGGACGTGGTCGACCGGGCGATCCGCTTGGGCACCACGGTGCTGGTGCAACCCGTTGCCACGGCGGGCCTGCGCGCCGCGCAGCGCGGCGAGAGCGGGGTGATCAGCGCCACCGACTACATGGGCAACCGGGAGCTGGAGGCCTACGCCCCGTTGAACATCGCGAACTCCGATCTGCACTGGTCCGTGCTCGCGACGCGGGACAACTCCGACGCCTTTGCGCGGCTGGGCCGGTTCAGCAAGGGCCTCGTCCTCGCCGTCACGGGGATGGTCTTCGTGATCTGCATCGTCTCGATGCTGATCGCGCAGGCGGCGGTCCGGCCGGTCCGCCGCCTCGAGGAGGGCACCCGCAAGATCGGCACCGGCGACTACGACGTCAACATTCCGGTGACGGCGCGCGACGAAATCGGTGACCTGACCGCGGCTTTCAACGAGATGGGCCGGAGCCTGGCGATCAAGGAAGAGCTGCTCAACGAGCAGCGCCGCGAGAACGACCGCCTGCTGCTGTCGCTGATGCCCGAGTCGGTGGTGCAGCGCTATCGCGATGGCGAGGAGAACATCGCCGAGAAACATCAGGACGTCGCCATCATCTATGCCGACATCGTCGGCCTCGACGAGATGTCCAACGAGCTATCGGAGCACGAGCTGGTCGGAACCATCGACGACCTGTTCCGGCAGTTCGATTCGGCCGCGGAATCCCTTGGCGTCGAACGGATCCGCACGTTCCACAACGGCTACCTCGCCAGCTGCGGCGTCGTCACCCCGCGGCTGGACAGCATCCACCGCAGCGTCGACTTCGCACTTGAGATCGGCCGGATCATCGACCGGTTCAACGGCGAAACCGGCCACCAGCTGGGCCTTCGGGTCGGCATCAACACCGGCAACGTCGTGAGCGGGCTGGTGGGCCGCTCCAGCCTCGTCTACGACATGTGGGGCGGCGCAGTCAGTTTGGCCTACCGGATGCACAGCGGCTCACCACAGCCGGGCGTCTACGTCAGCTCGCGCGTCTACGAATCCATGCGGGAGGTGCGGCAATTCGCTCCCGCCGGCACGATTCCCGTCGGCGGTACCGATCAGCCCATCTACCGGTTGATGGAGCGGTGATGGGCGGCTGGGACGACCCGTGGTTCTACTGGGCGATCGGCGTCGCGATCGGTCTACCGATCGCGCTGATCGTTCTCACCGAGGTACACGACCTGCTCCTGCGCAGGAACAGCCGCCTGACCCGGCAGGTGAGCCTGCTCCGCAATTGGGTGCTGCCGCTGGGCGCGTTGTTGCTGCTGATCGTCCAGGCCTCGCAGATCCCGGCCCGGGATGTGCCGGTGCGGGTCCTCACCACCGTGTTCGGCGTTCTGGTGCTGACCCTGCTGCTGTCGGGATTGAACGCGACCGTGTTCCAGGGCGCGCCCGAAGACAGCTGGCGCAGAAAGATGCCCGGCATCTTCCTCGACGTCGCCCGCTTCGCGGTGATCGGCGCCGGCCTCGCGGTGATGCTGTCCTACATCTGGGGCGTGCGGGTCGGTGGCCTGTTCGCCGCGCTGGGCGTCACCTCGGTGGTCATCGGCCTGATGCTGCAGAACTCGGTCGGCCAGATCGTCTCGGGCCTGTTCATGCTGTTCGAGCAGCCGTTCCGGATCGGTGAATGGCTGGACACGGGGACGGCGCAGGGACGCGTCGTCGAGGTGAACTGGCGCGCTGTGCACATCGACACCGGCAGCGGTATGCGGATCATGCCGAACTCGATGCTGGCCACCACCGCGTTCACCAATGTCAGCCGCCCGCCCGGCGCACACAAAGTGGCGATCACGACGACCTTTTCCACCGCGGACCCTCCCGACCGGGTCTGCGCGATGCTTACGCGGATCGCCCGCGGGCTGCCACACGTCCAGCTGGGCAGCGTTCCGAAGTCGGTGCCGGTGGGCGCAGCGGAGTACCGCACGACCATCGGGTTGTCCTCGCCCGAAGACGCGGGCGCCGCGAAAGCGACTTTCCTGCGCTGGGTTTGGTATGCGGCCCGACGCGAGAACCTTCACCTCGACGAGGCTGACGACGACTTCTCGACCCCGCCGCAGATCGAGCATGCGTTGCGCACAGTGGTGGCGCCGACTCTGCGGCTGAGCGCCGAGGAACAGCGGTCGCTGCAGTCGTGCGCGCGGATCATCCGATACGGGGCAGATGAAGTCGTGGAGAGGGCCGGCGAGGTGCCGGGGGCAATGACGTTCGTGGTCGCCGGGCGCGTGCAGATGACCGCGACGGCGGACGACGGTTCCGTCGTGCCGATCAGCACGCTGGTGGAGGGCTCCTTTCTGGGTCTGACCGCGCTGACCCGGCAACCTAATTCGGCCAGCGCCTACGCACTGGAAGAGGTGACCGCCCTGGAGATCGGTCGCGAACACCTCGAGGATCTGGTGATGAACGAACCGTTGCTGTTGCAAAGCCTTGGCAACATCCTCGAGGAGCGCCGAAGCAAGGTGCGCCAGGTTCGGCGCGGCGAGCGGGTCGGCTAGGGCCGGCTGGGGCCGAGTCCGCCCCGCACCCCGGACGGGCCGCCTCACACGGTCATTTGCCCACCGATTACCCTGGCCAAATGAGTCTGCAAGCACCATCCCGGACCGGTGCGCCGCATCAGCGGGACATTGACTTGCGCCGCGAGGTTCACGACGCCGCACGCCGCGCCCGCGTCGCCTCCCGTGCACTGGCCCTGCTGCCGACGGTCGCCAAGGACCAGGCGCTGCGATCGGCCGCCGAGGCTGTCCGCCGCAACTCCGCGTTGGTCCTCGCGGCCAACGCCGAAGACCTCGACGCCGCGCGCGACGCCGGCACCCCGGTCGCGATGCTCGACCGGCTGGCCCTGAACCCCGATCGCGTCGAGGGAATCGCCGCCGGCCTCCGCCAGGTCGCCGGGCTGCCCGACCCGGTGGGGGAGGTGCTGCGCGGCTACACCCTGCCCAACGGCCTGCACCTGCGCCAGCAGCGGGTTCCGCTCGGCGTCATCGGAATGATCTACGAGGGCCGGCCCAACGTGACCGTCGACGCCTTCGGGCTGGCGCTCAAGTCCGGCAACGCCGTGCTGTTGCGCGGCAGTTCGTCGGCGGCGCGGTCCAACCAGGCGCTGGTTCAGGTGCTGCGCGCCTCGCTGGTCAGCGAGGACCTGCCCGCCGACTCGGTGCAGTTGCTCTCGGCCGCCGACCGGTCCACCGTGACGCACCTGATCCAGGCCCGCGGCCTGGTCGACGTCGTGATCCCGCGCGGGGGCGCCAGTTTGATCGACGCGGTGGTCCGCGACGCGCAGGTGCCGACCATCGAGACCGGGGTCGGCAACTGCCACGTCTACGTGCACGAGGGCGCCGACCTGGCCGTCGCG
Source organism: Mycobacterium bohemicum DSM 44277 (assembly GCF_001053185.1). GTDB lineage: Bacteria > Actinomycetota > Actinomycetes > Mycobacteriales > Mycobacteriaceae > Mycobacterium > Mycobacterium bohemicum. Next base: position 2,133,194 of record NZ_CSTD01000001.1, read on the forward strand.
GAGCGGATCGTGCTGAACTCCAAGACCCGCCGGCCCAGCGTCTGCAACGCCGCCGAGACGCTGCTCATCGACTCGGCGATCGCCGGCGAGGCGGTGCCCCGTCTGGTCGCCGCCCTGCAAAACGCCGGCGTGACGGTGCATCTGGACCCGACCGAGGACGACCTGCGCCGCGAGTACCTGTCGATGGACATCGCGCTGGCCCTCGTCGACGGCGTCGACGAGGCGATCGCCCACATCAACGAGTACGGCACCGGGCACACCGAGGCCATTGTCACGACGAATATGGCTGCGGCACAACGCTTTTCGGACGGAGTGGACTCGGCTGCGGTGATGATCAACGCCTCGACCTCGTTCACCGACGGCGAGCAGTTCGGGTTCGGCGCCGAAATCGGCATCTCGACCCAGAAGCTGCACGCCCGCGGACCGATGGGGCTGCCGGAGCTGACCTCGACCAAGTGGATCGCATGGGGAGACGGGCAGATCCGCCCGGCCTGACGCCTCGACCCAAAGCTTTAGGAGAACTGAGATCGTGAGCGTGCCCGCCAAGCCAAGGCCGTTGTTCGCCGACATCGACGACGTGTCGCGGCGGTTGGCCGAAACCGGCTACCTGCCGGACACCGCCACCGCGACCGCGGTCTTCCTGGCCGACCGACTGGGCAAGCCGCTGCTGGTGGAGGGTCCCGCGGGTGTGGGCAAGACCGAGCTGGCCCGCGCCGTCGCGCAGGCCACCGACTCCGGCCTGGTGCGGCTGCAGTGCTACGAGGGCGTCGACGAGGCCCGCGCGCTCTACGAGTGGAACCACGCCAAGCAGATTCTGCGGATCCAGGCGGGCTCCGGGGACTGGGATCAGACCAAGGACGACGTGTTCAGCGAGGAGTTCTTGCTGCAGCGTCCGTTGCTGACCGCGATCCGGCGCACCGAGCCGACGGTGCTGCTGATCGACGAGACCGACAAGGCGGACATCGAAATCGAGGGCCTGCTGCTGGAGGTGTTGTCCGACTTCGCGGTGACCGTGCCCGAACTCGGCACACTGACCGCCGAGCGGCCGCCGTTCGTCGTGCTGACCTCCAACGCCACGCGCGAGCTGTCCGAGGCGCTCAAGCGGCGCTGCCTGTTCCTGCACATCGACTTTCCCAGCCCGGACCTGGAGCGTCGCATCCTGCTGTCGCGGGTGCCCGAGCTGCCCGCGCATCTGGCCGAGGAACTGGTCCGCATCATCGGCGTGCTGCGCGGGATGCAACTCAAGAAGCTGCCCTCGGTCGCCGAGACCATCGACTGGGGCCGCACGCTGCTGGCGCTGGGCATGGACACCATCGACGACGCGGTGGTCGCCGCCACGCTCGGTGTGGTCCTCAAACACCAGTCCGACCAGCAGCGCGCCATCGGCGAGCTTCGGCTGAACTAGGCATCCCATGGCACCCCGGCGCATTCGACCCACCCGGCCGCTGGCTCCGCACGGGCTGCCGGGTCACCTGGTGGGATTCGTCGAAGCGCTTCGGGCGCAGGGGATCTCGGTGGGACCGTCGGAGACGGTGGACGCCGGACGGGTGATGGCGACGTTGGGGCTGGGCGACCGGGAGGTGCTGCGCGAGGGCATCGCCTGCGCGGTGCTCCGCCGCGCCGACCACCGCGAAACCTACGACGCCATGTTCGACCTGTGGTTCCCGGCGGCCCTTGGCGCGCGGGCGGTGGTGCTCGACGAGAATGCCGACGAGGCGTCCGACGGCGCCCTGCCGCCCGACGACGTCGAGGCGATGCGCCAGATGCTGCTGGACCTGCTCGCCGAGAACCCCGACCTCGCCGAGATGGACGAACGCCTGGTCGCGATGATCGCCCGGATCGTGGAGGCCTACGGCAAGTACAACTCCAGCCGGGGCCCGTCGTTCTCCTCGTATCAGGCGCTCAAGGCGATGGCGCTGGACGAACTCGAGGGCAAGCTGCTGGCCGGGCTGCTCGCGCCCTACGGCGACGAGCCCACCCCGACCCAGGAGCAGATCGCCAAAGCGCTTGCCGCGCAGCGAATTTCGCAGTTGCGCAAGATGGTCGACGCCGAGACCAAGCGGCGCACCGCCGAACAGCTCGGGCGCGACCACGTCCAGATGTACGGCATCCCACAGCTTTCGGAGAATGTCGAGTTCCTGCGCGCCTCCGGCGACCAGCTGCGCCAGATGCGCCGGGTGGTGGCGCCGCTGGCCCGCACCCTGGCGACCCGCCTGGCGGCGCGCCGGCGACGCACCCGCGCCGGGTCGATCGACCTGCGCAAGACGCTGCGCAAGTCGATGTCCACCGGCGGGGTGCCAATCGACGTGGTGCTGGCCAAGCCGCGCCCGGCGCGCCCGGAGCTGGTGGTGCTGTGCGACGTGTCGGGTTCGGTGGCCGGCTTCAGCCACTTCACCCTGCTGTTGGTGCACGCGCTGCGGCAACAGTTTTCCCGCGTGCGGGTGTTCGCTTTCATCGACACCACCGACGAGGTCACCCACATGTTCGGGCCCGAGGCCGACCTGGCCGTGGCGATCCAGCGGATCACCCGCGAGGCCGGCGTCTACAGCCGCGACGGTCACTCCGACTACGGCAACGCGTTCGCCTCGTTCGTGCAGAACTTCCCGAACGTGCTCTCGCCGCGCAGCTCCCTGCTGGTGCTCGGGGACGGGCGCACCAACTACCGCAACCCGGAGACCGAGCTGCTCACCCACATGGTGACCGCGAGCCGGCACGCGCACTGGCTGAATCCCGAGCCCAAGCACCTGTGGGGCAGCGGCGACTCGGCGGTGCCGCGCTACCAAGAGGTCATCACCATGCACGAATGCCGGTCCGCCAAGCAGCTGGCCGCGGTCATCGACCAGCTGCTGCCGGTCTGACGGGCGGGCGTTCGTCACATCCGCCACACCCGTCTCCGCCGCGGAGGGATCGTCCGTTGTGCCCGCCTCGCGGCGACAACCTCGTGGCGGTGGTTCGGCTGTCGCTCGAAGGCGGGCACCGAGCGTGCCGCCCCCAGCGGAGACTGGTGTGACGCATGTGATCACCGCCGGAGCCGAACCCGCGCTCAAGTAAGCTGGCTGACCATGCACAAGCGCAGGCTGGGGGTGATGGGTGGGACGTTCGACCCCATCCATTACGGCCACCTGGTCGCCGGCAGCGAGGTCGCCGACCGGTTCGACCTCGACGAGGTCGTGTTCGTGCCCAGCGGCCAGCCGTGGCAGAAGAACCGGCCGGTTTCGGCGGCCGAGGACCGCTATCTGATGACGGTGATCGCCACCGCGTCCAATCCCCGGTTTTCGGTGAGCCGCGTCGACATCGACCGCGCCGGCCCCACCTACACCCGCGACACGCTGCGCGACTTGCACGCACGCAACCCCGACTCGCAGCTGTACTTCATCACCGGCGCCGACGCGCTGGCCTCGATCCTGTCGTGGCAGGGCTGGGAGGGGCTGTTCGAGATGGCGCGCTTCGTCGGCGTCAGCCGTCCGGGATACGAACTGCGCCGCGAACACATCACCGGGGTCTTGGGTGAGTTGCCCGACGAGGTGCTGACCCTGGTCGAGATCCCGGCGCTGGCCATCTCCTCCACCGACTGCCGCCGGCGCGCCGAAGAGGACCGCCCGCTGTGGTACCTGATGCCCGACGGTGTCGTGCAGTACGTCTCCAAGCGCGGGCTGTACCGCTCCGGCCACCAGGCCGCCGGCCTGACCGCGGGGAACCACACGTGACCGCCACGGCCGAAGCGATCGACATGGCCACGGTGGCGGCCGGCGCCGCCGCCGCCAAGCTGGCCGACGACGTCGTCGTCATCGACGTTTCCGACCAACTGACCATCACCGACTGCTTCGTCATCGCCTCGGCCTCCAACGAGCGACAGGTCAATGCGATCGTCGACGAGGTTGAGGAAAAGATGCGCAAGGCGGGCTACAAGCCGGCGCGGCGCGAGGGCGCCCGGGAGGGCCGCTGGACGCTGCTCGACTACCGCGACATCGTCGTGCACATCCAGCACCAGGACGACCGCAACTTCTACGCCCTGGACCGGCTGTGGGGTGACTGCCCGGTGATTCCGGTGGACCTCGACGGGGAGCCCGAGGACAGCGCCGATTCGGCGGGCGCCCGATGAGGGTCCGCAAGCTGGTGATGCTGCGGCACGGGCAGACCGACTTCAACCTCGGCAGCCGGATGCAGGGCCAGCTCGACACCGAACTCAGCGATCTCGGCCACGCGCAGGCGGTCGCCGCCGCCGAGTCGCTGGGCAAGCTGCGCCCGCTGCGGATCGTCTCCTCCGACCTGCGGCGCGCCTACGACACGGCGGTCAAGCTGGGGGAGCGGACCGGTCTGGACGTCCGGGTGGACGACCGGTTGCGCGAGACACACCTCGGCGACTGGCAGGGCATGACCCACGCGCAGATCGACGCCGAGGCCCCCGGCGCCCGGCTGGCCTGGCGCGAGGACGCCACGTGGGCCCCGCACGGGGGCGAAAGCCGGCTCGACGTGGCCGCGCGCAGCGTGCCGGTGGTCGCCGAACTGGTCGTGGGCGACCCGGAATGGGGTGACCCCGACCATCCCGATCGGCCGGTGGTGCTGGTGGCCCACGGCGGGCTGATCGCCGCGCTGTCGGCCGCGCTGCTGCGGCTGCCGGTCGCCAACTGGCCGGTCCTGGGCGGCATGGGCAACGCCAGTTGGGTGCAACTGTCCGGACATTCCGACGACGATCACCAGGGCGACCTGGACGGCATCCGGTGGCGCCTCGATGTCTGGAACGCTTCGGCTCAGGTCGCGGGCGATGTCCTCTGACATCCGGCGCACACTGCTGGTGTTCGCCGACTCGCTGTCCTACTACGGCCCGACCGGCGGGCTGCCCGCCGACGATCCCCGGATCTGGCCGAATCTGGTTGCCGCCCAACTCGGTTGGGACCTCGAATTGATCGGCCGCATCGGCTGGACCTGCCGCGACGTCTGGTGGGCGGCGACGCAGGACCCGCGCGCCTGGGCCGCGCTGCCGCGGGCGGGCGCGGTGGTCTTCGCCACCAGCGGAATGGATTCGCTGCCGTCGGTGCTCCCGACCGCAGTGCGCGAGCTGATCCGCTACGTGCGGCCGCCCTGGCTGCGGCGGTGGGCCCGCGACGGCTACGGCTGGCTGCAGCCGCGGCTCTCGCCCGTCGCCCGCTCCGCCCTGCCGCCCCACCTGAGCGTCGAGTACCTCGAACAGACCCGCGGCGCAATCGATTTCAACCGCCCCGGCATCCCGATCGTGGCCTGCCTGCCGTCGGTGCACGTGGCGCCCACCTACGGCAGGGCGCATCCCGGCCGGGCCGGAACGGTCGCGGCGATCACCGACTGGGCACGCCGGCATGACGTTCCGCTGGTGGACCTGAAAGCCGCTGTGGCCGAAGAGGTCCTGAGCGGTCGCGGAAATCCCGACGGCATTCACTGGAATTTCGAGGCGCATCGTGCGGTGGCGGAGCTGATGCTCAAGGCGCTGGCCGAGGCGTTGCCGGCGTCCGAGGCGCCGAACGAGAAGCCCCGCGGCTGACCGTGGGCGTGGTGGTCGTGACCGACGCGGCGGCGCGCCTGCCGGCCGACTTGCGCGACGAGTGGGCGATCCGGGTGGTCCCGCTGCACCTCCTGCTCGACGGCACGGACCTGCGCGACGGCGTGGACGAGATCCCCGCCGACATCCACCAGCGCCACGCCACCACGGCGGCGGCCACCCCGGCCGAGCTGGCCGACGCCTACCAGCAGGCCCTTACCGACAGCGACGGGGAAGGGATTGTGGCCGTGCACATTTCGTCGGCGCTGTCGGGGACCTGCGGCGCCGCCGAACGGACGGCCGCCGACCTGGACCCGAAGGTGCGCGTCATCGACTCCCGGTCGGCGGCGATGGGCACCGGTTTCGTCGCGTTGGCCGCCGCACGCGCCGCGGCCGCCGGCGCCGAACTGGACGACGTCGCCGAAGCCGCCCGGTCCGCCGTGCCCCGCACCCATGCGTTCATCGTGGTGCACCGGCTGGAGAACCTGCGCCGCAGCGGACGCATCGGCGGCGCGAAGGCGTGGCTGGGCACGGCGCTGTCGCTCAAGCCGCTGCTGCGCATCGACGATGGCAAACTCGTTCTCGCGCAACGGGTCCGCACCGTCACCCATGCGACCGAGGCGATGATCGACCGCGTCTGCGCCGTGGTGGGCGACGGCTCGGCGGCCCTCGCGGTGCACCACGTCGCCAACCCCGACGGCGCCGAGGAGGTGGCCGCGGCGCTCGCGGAGCGGCTACCGGCGTGCGAGCCGGCGCTCATCACCGAATTGGGACCTGTGCTCGCCCTGCACGTCGGCGCGGGCGCCGTCGCGGTGTGCCTCCAGCTCGCCGCCGGCTAGCCCGATGCGGCCGGCGCCGCTCGACCCTTGAGTGCGTTGTCACCGCGCGGGTGGACCACCTGTGGCCACCAGAACCACCGCCCAAGCAGCGTGGCGATCGACGGCATCAGCAGCGTGCGCACGATCAGCGTGTCCAGCAGCAGACCGATGCAGACGGTCGACCCGAACTGGCCGAGCACCCGCAGTTCGCTGCCGAGCATCGACGCCATGGTGAAGGCGAACACCAGGCCGGCGGCCGTCACCACCCCACCGGTGCCCGCCATGGATCGGATGATGCCTGTCTTGAGGCCGGCGTGGATCTCCTCCTTGAACCGCGACACCAGCAGCAGGTTGTAGTCGGAACCGACCGCCAGCAGGATGATCACTGACAGCGCCGCGACGATCCAGTGGATCTTGATGCCGAACAGGTCCTGCCAGATGAGCACCGAGAGCCCGAACGACGCCGCGATCGAGCTGGCCGCCGTGCCGACGATGACCAGCGCGGCCACGGCGCTGCGGGTGAGCAGCAGCATGATCATGAAGATCAGCGTCAGCGCCGATACCACCGCGATCATCAGGTCGTACTTCTCGCCGTCGGCCATGTCGCGGAACGTCGCCGCGGTGCCGCCGAGATAGACCCTGGCGTCCGACAGCGAGGACTGCTTCAAACCCTCCTGCGCGGCGGTGCGCTCCGCATCGACCCGGGAAATGCCCTCGGGGGTCATGGGATCGCCCTGGTGGGTGATGAAGAACCGCGCCGACTTGCCGTCCGGCGACAGGAACATGCGCAGACCCGTCTGGAAGTCCGGGTTGTCGAATGCCTCGGGCGGCAGATAGAAGTAGTCGTCGTTCTTCGACGCGTCGAAGCTTTGCCCCATGACGATCGCGGTGTTGCTCATCGCCTCCATCTGGTCGATCATCGCCTTGAACGTCTGGTACAGCGTCAGCGTGATGCCCCGGGTCGTCTTGAGCGTCGTGATCAGCGTGGGAAACAGCGCCGTCAGATCATGCGTGGCGGCCGCGGTGTGGGCGATGTCCGCCGTGAGTAGGTGAAACTGCTCGGCGAGTTGGTCGAATCCGTCCAGCGAGTCGAACAGGGACCGCAACCCGAAGCACAACGGGATGTCGAAACAGTGCCTCTCCCAATAGAAGTACGAGCGCACCGGCCGGAAGGTGTCATCGAAATCGGCGATGTGGTTGCGCAGGGTATCGGTGATCTCCGACGTCACCGCCGTGGTCTTGGCGCTGTCGTCGGCGGCCTTCGACAGATCCAGCGACACCGCGTACTGGCGCTCGGTGGTGTCGATCTGGGTCTGCAGATCGTCGGCCATCCGCAGGATGTCGTTCATGCGCTCCTTGAGGAAGCTCATGTTCTGCATGGTCGTTTGGCTCTGGACGCTGTTCTGGAACGGTATCGAGCTGTGCTGGATCGGAATGCCCAGCGGCCGGGTGATGTCCTGGACCATCGCGATGCCGATCGTGCGCATCTCGTTCTTGGCCACCCGGTCCAGCACCAGCATGTCGGCCGGATTGCGCATGTCATGGTCTGACTCCACCATCAGCAGGTCGGGGTTCATCCGTGCCTCGGAGAAGTGCCGGTTCGCGGCCTCCTGCCCGAGGTTGGACGGCGCCCAGGCCGGCAGGTAGTGGCGGTCGTTGTAGCTGGTCACGTAGCTCGGTAGGGCGATCATGCCGACCAGCACGACCGCGGCGCTCACCGCCAGAACGGCTGCGGGCCAACGGACTACGGCGGTGCCCACCCGGCGCCAGAGCCGCCCTTGCCGGGCGGCGCTCTTCGTCTCGAAGAGGTGGAAGCGACTGCCCACGAAGATGACCGCCGGTCCCAGCGTGAGTCCGGCCGCGACCACCACCAGCATGCCGATCGCCACGGGTGCGCCCATGGTGTTGAACCAGGGCAGCCGCGCGAAACTCAGGCAGTAGGTCGCCCCCGCGATGGTCAGGCCGGACCCCAGGACGACGGGGGCGACCCCCCTGAACGTGGTGTAGTACGCGGATTCTCGGTCCTCGCCGGCGCGCCTGGCCTCTTGATAGCGACCGACGAGAAAGATGCCGTAGTCGGTCCCGGCCGCGATCGCGAGCATGGTGAGGATGTTGGCGGCAAACGTGGTGAGGCCAAATGCGTTGTTATAGGCCAGAACCGCGACGACTCCCCGCGAGCAGGCCAAGGCGACGAAGGTCATAAACAGCTGCACCAGCGTGGTGACGATCGACCGGTAGACCAGCAGCAGCATGATCGCGATGGCACCCAGGGTGAACAGCGTGATCTTCGCCAGGCTGGCGTTGCCGATGATGTGCATGTCGTCGGACAACGCCGCGGGACCGGTGACGTAGGCCTTCACCCCCGGTGGCGGCCTGTTGGCGTCGATGACCTTGCGGACCGCGTCGACGGATTCGTTCGCCAGCGTGGTGCCCTGGTTACCGGCGAGATTCACCTGCACGTAGGCGCTCTTGGCGTCGGCGCTCTGGGCGCCCGCCGCCGTCAGCCGGTCTCCCCAGAAGTCCTGGATGTGCTGGACGTGCTTGGGATCCTGGCGCAGTTGCCGAATCAGGTTGTCGTAGTACTGGTGCGCGTCGGCACCGAGGGGTTGCTGGCCCTCCAGCACGATCATCACGGTGCTGTTGGAATCGAACTCGTGGAAGTTGTGACCCAGCCGCATCATCGCCTTCATGGACGGTGCGTCCAGGGGGGTCATGGGCGCCGAGTGCGCCTCGCCGACCTTCTCCAGGGTGGGAACGGCGACGTTCACCAGGACCGTCACGAACACCCAGGCCAGGATGATCGGCACGGCGAAGATGCGAATCGCGTGGGGAAGGTACGGCCGGTGGCCGCGTTCGGGCCTCCCGGCTTTCCGGGTGCTGATCGGCCCCGTGTCGGCGGCGTCGTCGAGACCCACGTGGCTCTTGCTGTTCAGGTCGCTCATGCGGACTTCACCAAACAGAAGGTCTGGGCGTTGTGGCCATCGGAGTTGTTCTGTTCGCGGACGACGCCGTCCACGGTGATCCGGCAGCTGATCGCCGAGCTGTCGCTTTGCGCCATGATGTTGGCGCTCACCGACGGGAGCGTGGTCGATATCGTGGCCGACCACGGGAGCGTGGCGTCATTCACCTGGTGGGTGTTCGCATTCTCGTCCCAGTAGTTGATGTTCGCGGTCGCACCCGGCGGGCCGGAGATCTCGTAGACGACCACCTTCGGGTTGAACTGCACGATCTCGATCCCCTTGCCGGCATTCGCGTTGAGGTCCTGCGATCCGAAGATCTTGTGCAGCCGCGACACCACCAACGCCGAGACGGCCAGCACGACCACCAGGGTCAGCGGTATCCACACCCGCTTGAGCACGCGGGACATCGACGCCGAATGTGGAGTGACCCTCATCTGACCGACCTCCGCTACCCGCCCCTGAGTGGCGACGAAAACCCCTACTTTGCTCGGCTAAGCATATTAGCCCTTAGTGCACGGCCGCGTTCCTCCGGCCGGTTCGTTGTGCGCAAGGCCATAGCTTCACCAGGCGACGCGACCGGTCACCGGGGGTAAGTCGGCCAGCGTCACGATCCCCGGCGCGGCGGCGACGACGGCCGGGACGGCATTGGTAACCGGCATCGCGGTGTAGATCATTCCCAGGCCCATGAACCCGGGCTCGGTCCAATCCTTGGGCGGCAGGCAGTGCAGGACCGTTCGCATGTTGGGCCGCCCGAAGACCTGGATGACGTGGCCGTGCTCGAGCGGCTTGGGCGGGACGACGTGGTAACCCATTGTCCAGTTGAAGCCGACGCTGACCACATTGCGGTCCCCCTGCCAACCGCGGTGATAACCCAAGACGCCCCCGACCGTTCCCGCCGGGATCTTCATGAACCCCAGATCGGAGTCGGCGGTGGCCGCGGTGAATGTCACGTCGAAGGTCATCTTGTCCAGCGTCGCCCCGATGGCGTCGGCCATCATCGCGGCCGACTCGGCGAACACCTCGCTTTCCCGGCGTACGCTCTCGGCCAGCCCCGGCGTGTCGGGATCCTGCGAAAACCCCATCGCGGTCTGGGTTTCCGCCGATTCGTAGGTCGAGCAGTCCACCGACTCGGTGATGCGAATCTCGTCCACCTGTTCGCACGCGCCGCTGAGCACCATGCCGACCATGTTCGTCATCCCGGGGTGCGCCCCGCTGCCGAAGATCGTCGACCCGCCGCGTTCGCACGCGTCCAGAATCCGCTTGCGGTCCGCGGGGGTCTGCTTGCCGCCGGTGATCCAGGCCGCGCTGGTGCACACGTTGACGCCCGACTCCAGCAGCCGCACCAGTTCGTCGACGCTCGGCCACAGCGGGTTGTAGCAGCACGCGTCGGCACCCAGCGCGAGCAGCGCGTCGATGTCGTCGGTCGCCCGCACACCGGTCGGCTCGGGCCAGCCGGCCAGGTCGGCGGCGTCGACGCCGATTTTGTCTTTCCCGTGCGCGTACACCCCCACCAACTCCATGTCGGGCCGGCCGATGATGGCGTGCAGCGAGCGCCGCCCGATGTTGCCGGTCGTCCACTGAATGACTCGGAACGGACGATCTGCGCTGGTGGTGGTCATCGGGGGGCTCCTTTTCAAGGCGGCACTGCCGGTGTGAGTGGACCCATTATGTTCGCCCCGCCGCGGGCGCGTTAGAGCCGGGCGCGCCCACCGGGCCGGGTCAGGCGTCCAACCGGGCGAATCGGTCCTGGCGGTACTGCTCGATGCAGGCCGCGCGCCGGATCTTGCCGCTCGTGGTGGTGGGAATGGACCCGGGCTCCACCAGCACGAGGTCTGTGACGGTCAGGCCGTGCGCGTTGGAGATTGCCGAGGTCACGTTGCTCTTGACCGAGGCGAGCCAGTGCGTGGCGTCCTCGGCGGAACCGCCGCGCTTCTTGAGCTCGACGACGGTGACCAGCTCCTCGCTGCTGCTCACCGGGACCGAGATCGCGGCGACCCGGCCACCGGTGATCTCCTGGACCGTCGCCTCGATGTCCTCGGGATAGTGGTTGCGGCCGCGGATGATCAGCAGGTCCTTGATGCGCCCGACGATGAACAGCGCGCCCTCGAAGATGAAGCCGAGGTCGCCGGTCCTCAGCCAGGGCCCTTCCGGTGCGCCCGGCGACGGGTCTTGCAGGAGTGCGCCGAAGCAGCGCTGCTCCTCGGGTGGTTTGCCCCAGTAGCCCTCGGCCACGTTGTCGCCGTGCACCCAGATCTCGCCGACCGTGTTGGGCGGACACTCGCGCCTCGTGTCGGGGTCGACGATCCGCAGCGTGGGTGAGTGCGGCACTTGGTATTTGACCAGCGACGTGCCGGTGCCGGCCGCACACCGCCGGGCCCGGCCGGCCGAGAGCTCTCCGACATCGAAGCGAACCGCGCTCGATTCACTCCAGGTGCCGGCGGTCACGAAGACGGTCGCCTCGGCCATGCCGTACGACGGGCGCAGCATGCGGTCTTGGAAATTGAAGTGCGCGAACCGATCCACGAAGCGCCGCAGGGTCGCCGGCTCGACGCGTTCGGCACCGCTGATGATGCCCAGGACGCCCGAGAGGTCGAGGCCGGCCAGGTCGGCGTCGGTGGTCTTGCGTGCGGCCAGGTCGAAGGCGAAGTTGGGCGCCGCCGACCACGTGTGCGCGCTTCCGGCCAGAGCTTGCATCCACCGCGCCGGCCGTTCGAGGAACGCGATCGGACTCGTCAGGTCGCCGCGCCACCCGTTGAGGATCGGTGCGCAGATTCCCAGCACCAGGCCCATGTCATGGTGGAAAGGCAACCACGAGACCACGGTCATGTCCGGCGGGGCCTTGACGTCGGGGTCGGCGAAGTAGCCGCGCATCAGCTGCTCGAAGTTCGTCTGCAGGTTGCGGTGCGAGATCATCGCCCCGGTCGGCTGCCGCGTCGAGCCCGAGCTGTACTGCAGATACGCGATGTTCGTCAATTCGGCTGTGCCAGCACCGGTTTCGCTTTGGGGATCGGCATTCAGAGCATCAATTTCGACGACCTTCGGGAGGACGTGCAGGCGGGCCTGGTCGATGTATTCGTTGATGTCGTCCGCCGCGGGCGACGTGGTGAGCACGACCGACGGCGACGTGTCGGCCAGGACCGCGGTCACCCGCTCGTGACTGGAGCCGCGGTGCGGCAACGGCAGCGGAACCGCGATCAGCCCGGCCTGCAGGCAGCCCAGGAATGCCGCGATGTAGTCCAGGGACTGGGGCGCCAGGATCACCGCCCGGTCGCCGGCCGATCCGTGCCGGCCGAGCTCGTTTGCGACGCTTTGCGTTCGCCGCGACAGCTGCGACCACGTGAGGCTCTCGGGCACCGCGGCGCCGTCACCGCCGTACTCGGTGAAGGTGAACGCTATGTCGTTTCCCCGCATGCTGGCTCGCCCGTGCAGCATCGACAGCAGGGATGACTGGGGAGCAGGTGTCATCGCGTCACGTCACGTCCGTACTGACTCGGTCCGATGCGTCGCGTCAGTGGTCGGCTTGCCCGGCGCCGTGCGACAACACGGACATGGCGCCGGCCAGGATCTGCGAGAACGGGTCGGCACCGCCGCCGAAGGTCGCCTGGTTGGCCGGCGCGGTGACGGCCGCCGGGTCGAAGCCGTGCACCGGGTCCACCTGGACAGGCGCGGTCGACGGGTCGTCGTTCCGCGAATAGCCGGTGTTCACCCGGGGGATCAGGAGGGCGTCGAGCTTATTGAGCGTGTCCTCCGGGATCCCGATGTAGGCCAGCGGCATGACCAGCGGAAGGTGCTTCTCGGGGACCATGATCGTGGTCTCCTTGGCGCCGCGGGAGTTGACGACGGTTCGGATGTTCTGCGGCGGCACCATGCTCGCGTTGGTGAACGCCACCGCCGTGTGACCCGTCGCCAGGCCCATGACCGTGTTGGCGAGCGCGAACAGGTTGTCCGGGTGGTCGGGGAAGTCCGCGATCGAGTCGTAGGCCGCGACGAACTTGTCGGTGTCGTACTGACTGACATACGGCGCGGGCATCGTGTAGTCGAGCGCGGGGACCACGCTGCCGGGCGGGAACATCGCGCTCAGGAAGCTCTGACCGAAGGCGTGCCGCCCGATCGGGTCACCGAATGAGGCAAAGTTCAGCGTGTTCGGCGGCGGGGCGGCCGGGTCGTTTGCCAGCCGGGCCTGCTCGCCGTCGACCACGAACCCGCCTTCCGACAGGCCGATCGCCGTGCCGGGGCGACCGGATTTCACCGCCGCGTCGAGGTTGTCCACTCCCACGTCGACCGACTCGCCGACGCTGGGGCCGTTGAGGCCCAGCCCGGGGAACAGCTCATCGCCGACCTTGCCGATGCCCGGGAAGAGACGCTCGAGCACGTGCCCCTGGACCTGCCCGGCCGGGTAAGGGACGATTTCGCGCTTCTGGCCGGGGAACCACTGCGCGCCCTCCTGGCGGATGTATTCGTCGTAGGGGATGCCCAGAACGTGGGCGCCGCCAAGGGCGAACGCGGTCTGGTCGCCCGGCCCCCGGGGGGTGGGGGGCCCGCCGATCGGCGTGTCGTCGGCCGTCGCAGTGCGAACCCCGAAACACACTGTGGCGCCGACGGTTACCAGCGCGGTGACTCCCGCGAGTAGTGTCTTCATGCCTGCCCCTGACCCCTCGGCTTCCCTAGTTTCACATACCTGACGCGCGCCGCGCTAACCCGGTTGCGGCTCGGCGCCACGCGCGACGGCCACCAGTTCGCCCGTCCGACCAGCGCGGCGATGGCGGGAACCGTGATGGTGCGCACCAAGAAGGTGTCCAGCAAAATCCCCACGCCGATCACGAAACCACCCTGCACCACTGTGCCGATGCTGGAGAAGAGCAGCCCACACATCGAGGCGGCGAAGATCAAGCCCGCCGCGGTGATCACGCCTCCCGTGGAACTCAGGGTGCGGATGATGCCGTAACGCACGCTGCGTGGGGACTCGTCGCGCATCCGGGAGACGAGCAGCATGTTGTAGTCCGCGCCGACCGCGACCAACACCACGAACGCCAGCGGTGGGACGCTCCAATGCAGTTGCTGGCCAAGAAGATACTGGAACACCAGCGCGCCGATGCCCACCGCCGACGAATACGACAGGACCACGGAGGCGACCAGATACAGCGGCGCGACGATCGCCCGCAGCAGAGCCATCAAGGTGAGCAGCACGACGAGGAGGGTCACCGCGATGATGAAACGGATGTCGTGCCGGTAGTAGTCGCGGGTGTCCTTCAGGCCGACGGTGTAACCGGCCATCGACACCGTGGCGTCCGACAGCGTGGTGTTCGGCTGGGCGCCTCGCGCCGTCGCCGTGATCGCGTTGACCTGGTCCATGGCCTCGGGCCCGAAGGGGTTGAGCTTGGTCTGAACCAGGTAGCGCACCGAGTGGCCGTCCGGCGAGATGAACGCCTTGGCGGCCTGCTGGAACTCCTTGAGATGCAGTAGCTGCGACGGGATGTTGAACCCGGCCATGGCCGGTTGCGCCGCGTCGCGTTTCATCGACAACAGGAAGGCCGCCGACTCACTGAGCCCGGCGCCCAGCTGTTTGACCTGTTCGACCAGCTGGGCCACCGCGTCGGCCACCTGCCGGCTCCCACCGGCGAACCGGTCCGAGCCGTTTTGCAAACTGTTCAGGCTGGCCTGCAGGCCGCCGGGCTGGTCCATTCCCAGGGAATGCATCACGTTGGTGAGCTTCACCAGCGCGGCCCGCAGGCGGTCCGCCGACGCCTTCAGGACCCGTTTGTCCGGGTACTCCTGCAACTGGTGCGACAGGTCGTTGATCGCGTCGAGGTCCGCCTGATCGCGCCCGCCGGTGAGCTGCTCGAACGTCCCCCGGGTGGCGCTGCACGACGGGTCGGCGTCGCACACCGGGTTGCCCTGCAGCGCGGTCAGCACCGGGCCGATCCACGCGAACATGTTCTTGGCGGCCGTGAAGTTCCAGCCCATGGAATTGGTGAGCGAGTTGACGTGGTCGACCAGTTGGGCCGCGATGTCGACCTCTTTGACCAGCGTGTCGCCGCTGTACTGGTTCTTCGTCGACGACAGGGCGTTCTGCAGGTCCTGCACGCTGGTGGCGAGCTGGGTGACCTGGCCCCGCACGTGGTTGAGGTTGTCGGCCAGCGTGCCGGCGCCGTCGACCAGCCGGTTCAGGTCGCCTGCGTGGTCGTTGATCAGGGTGGACCCGCTGGCCAGCATGGTGCCGATCGCGCCCGCCTGATAGGTGGCCCGGAACTGCTCGGGCACGTTCCCGGTGGGACGGGTGATGCCGCTGACCGCGGCGATGTTGGGCAGCTGGCTGACCCGGTCGGCCATCTGCTCCAGGTCGGCCAGGGCCTGCGGGCTGCGAAGGTCACGCGGTGACTGGACGAGGATGTACTCCGGAATGGACTGGTTCACCGGAAAGTGGCGGTCCAGCGCGGCGTAGCCGATGGAGCTGGGGGCCGACGGCGCCAGGGCCTTGCGGTCGTCGTAGTTGTAGCGGACCAGGCCGGCGCAGCTGGCCAAGGCGATGAGCACGAGCACGCTGGCAACCAGGTGGGCCTTGGGCCGGCGCACGATGCGGATGCCGGAACGCCGCCACATCCCGGCGGTCAGCTCGCGCCTCGGCTTGACCCAGCCGCGCGGCCCGGCGAGCACCACGATCGCCGGGAGCAACGTCAGCGCGGCCAGGAACGCCACACCGACGCCGATGGCCGAGGACACACCCACGGTCTTGAACACGCCCATCCGGGCGAAGCTGATCAGCAGGAACGTGATCCCCACGGTGCTGGCCGACGCGGTGATCACTTTCCCGATCGAGACCATCGCCTTCGTGATCGCCTGGTCGAAACCGTCGCCGGACCGCAGGTAGTCGTGGTAGCGGCTGATCAGAAAGACGGCGTAGTCGGTCCCGGCGCCGGCCATGATCGCGCTGAGAAACACGATCGACTGGTTCGAGACGCCCGAACCGGTCAGCTGCGAGTAGGCCGCCACCACGGACTGCGCGATCACCAGCGACAGGCCGATCGATATCAGCGGCAGCAGCATGGTGACCGGGCTGCGGTAGACGACCAGCAGGACGATGAGCACCAGAACGGCGATCGCCAGCTCGATCGGCAGCCGGTCCTTCTCACCCGCGACCGTCAGGTCGGCGACGGTGGCCGCCGGCCCGGTGAGTTGCGCCGTCAGGGGGGTTCCGGCGACGGTGCGTTTGACGATGTCGCCGATCTGGTTGAAGGCGGCGTAGGACCGGGGGGTGCCCAACTCCCCCGCCACGCCGACCGGCAGCACCCAGGCTTTGTGGTCCTGGCT
This sequence comes from Mycobacterium bohemicum DSM 44277, assembly GCF_001053185.1. Classification (GTDB taxonomy): domain Bacteria; phylum Actinomycetota; class Actinomycetes; order Mycobacteriales; family Mycobacteriaceae; genus Mycobacterium; species Mycobacterium bohemicum. The sequence goes on from NZ_CSTD01000001.1 coordinate 2,149,792, forward strand.
GGTCACGGCCGAGCGCAGGGGCGGCGTGCTGACGAAGTCCTGCAGCATCACCACGTCGTGGGTGTCGGCGCGCAGCGCGTCGACCAGTTTGCGGTAGGCGGCCTCGTCGGCCGGGCCAAGGCCCTTGTCGTCGGTCAGGACCACCAACAGGAGGTCTTCGGAGCCCGATTCGTGAAAAGCCTCGGTCATCTTCCGGGTGGTGACGCTCGACGGTGCGTCGCCGGGCAGGATCGACAGCGGGTGCTTTTGCGCCATCTGGTTCAGTGACGGGAACGTCAGCGGCAGGGCGACCGCGATGGCGACCCAGATCCCGATGACCGCCCACGGCCAGCGCACCACGAAATCGGCTAGTCGTCGCATGTCGCCCTCACCCCCGGCCGGCGCAGTCGAGTGCGCTCGCCGGCGACATTCGCCGACGCCTGAATCACTCGGCGCAGTCTCGCGTTCCTAGCCATCGAACTACTTCCCGTCAAGCAACGCGTCCCCAATGCCCGCTGGCGGCGACCCGCCCGCACACCGACTTCATTGCCTCCATGTAGCGGACAACGGATTTCTGCGCCACCGGATTGTCGGGATACATGATCGCCATGGCGGTGCCCTCCCCGTAGCGGAACACATAAATGGTCAGTTGATAGGAATACCGGCCGTCGGAGTAGATGCCGAGGTTGTTGGCATAACCGAGGTCGGCCGCCGCAAGGACGGCGTTGAGGGGGGCGGCGCCGCCGTGCAGGAAATTCGACACCGGAAAGTTCGGCTGTGGCCAGCTCAGCCACGGCGCCAATTCGAGGACGCGGTAATACGGCACCTTCGACAAATTCAGGCCCGAGTCGAAGGACGACTGCGCCGCCCACGCCGCGTCGGCGAAAGAGGCCGCAGCGATCGGCACGGTGATGGGGACCAAGCCGGTGAACCAGCCCTGCGTCATGAAATTGTCCGTGGTCCTGCGGGTGTCCCGGGGGGTGAGGCCGTAGTAGGTGAGGGCGCCCGTGAACTCGTGCTCCACCAGGGCAATGCACGCGAACAGGCCGCCGATGAAGCGCGCGCCCACGGCGGTGCAGGCCGATTCGAACCGCTCCGTCTGCGCCGCATCCATGAGCATTTCGGAGACCAGGTCGCTGCCGCTCGGCTCCAGCGGATTCCCCAGCGGCAGAGGGAATTCGGGAAAGGCCCCGTTGTTGTTCTCGGCGAAGTCGACCCACGCGCGCACCTGGGGCGAATCCAGGGTCAGCGCCGACGTGTACTGGCGCTCGCGCGTGCAGAAATCCTCGAAGCTGCCGGCATCGGGCAGCGCGAGTTGCCCACCGCCGCCACTGAGCGCCGCGTACATTCCGTTGGCTTCGAGCATCGTCGTGCCGATCAACGTCGCGTCCCCGTGGACGTGATCCATGGCGGCAAAAAAGGTGAAGTGGCCCTCGCTTTGGACGATCCCGAACGTGAAGCAACCCCACTCCAGCGGGTTCGGGATCGACACGACGTGGGCGCGTATTTCGTCGACGGTCAGGGTGCCGTGATCGACCGGGGCGAATTCGATGTCCGCGGGATCGGTGAGGGTATGCCGCGCGAATTCCCCATTACCGACGTGTTCGAACCGGCTGCGGAACGTGTCGTGCCGGCGCAGGTACGTGTTGAGGGCGCGATCCATGGCCGAAATGTCGCATTCGCCGGGCACCTCACACGTCGCGATGATTTGCCGCGAAAAGTCCAGTCCGGCGGCCGTGCGTTCGTAATAATTTCGAAGATGCTGACCCTGCATGTAGCTGACCGGCACCGAACTGACCGGCGCGTGCCGCGCCTTCTCGGCGGCCGCGGGCGTCGGGTGCCAGGAGATGACCACGCCCGGCTTCGGTGTCCAATCACCGAGTGAGCCGATCGTAATCTTCCCGATGCGCAATCTGTTCTCCTTGGTCTGGGCGGCCGCAGTTCGGCCCCCCGGTGGCGACACCAAGATAACCTTCCCGGCTGTCACCGGCGCCGACATGCGCGGATACGCCTGCAACCGCACATCAGCGGGTTGGGGGCGGGTCGGCGCAAGCGGCCCGGAGCCATCCGGCGCGGAGGACCCGGCGGGCCGCGAGGCCGACGATACTTGCGCGTTGCGCCGCGATGAAGCGCCCATCCTTGTCATACTTGCGGGCGGAGGTGATTCGGCTGCGGCGACCGTCCGGCATGTGTACATTCGCCACGACGGTCGCTGGGGGCAGTACGCCGGGGGAATTCCGCCAGGTCTGGTCCTGGGTGCGTGAAGTGAGCGGCTCACGGGGTGGTCAGGGGAGACCGCCGTATCGGCGCTGCGACGGCCCGCCGGCATCGAATCTTTCGATCCGAACAGGGAGGACAACCGCATGACATCCGCCGGAGACCCGATGGATTCGGCATCGGGTTTTGCGATCGTCGGCTACGCGGCACGTTTTCCGGGGGCGGCGGACGCGGAGGAATTCTGGCGGGTGTTGCGGGAGGGCCGGGATGCGGTCACGGAGGTGCCCGCCGACCGTTGGGACGTCGACGAATTCTTCGACCCGGACCCCGACACGCCCGGCAAGGTAGCGACCCGCCGCGCGGGTTTCGTCGATGACGTCACGGGTTTCGACGCGCCGTTCTTCGGCATGTCGACGCGTGAGGTCCGGCTGCTGGACCCGCAGCACCGGCTCCTGCTGGAGACGGCGTGGCGTGCGGTGGAGCATTCGGGCACCGCGCCAACGGCTTTGGCGAACACCAATACCGGTGTGTTCGTCGGCTTGGCCACCCACGACTACCTGGGAATGGCATCCGGCGAGCTCGCGTACCCCGAGATCGAGGCCTACATGGCGATCGGGACATCGAACGCCGCGGCGGCGGGCCGGATCAGCTATCGGTTGGGGCTGCAGGGGCCGGCGGTCGCGGTCGACACCGCGTGCAGCTCGTCGTTGGTGGCCATCCATCAGGCATGCCAGGCGCTGCGCCTGGGGGAGTGTGACCTGGCGCTGGCCGGCGGCGCGAACGTGCTGCTCACCCCGGCGACCATGATCACGTTCTCCCACGCGCACATGCTCGCGCCCGACGGGCGGTGCAAGACGTTCGATGCGGCCGCGGACGGCTACGTGCGCGGCGAGGGCTGCGGCGTCATCGTCGTCAAGCGGCTCGCCGACGCGGTCCGGGACGGCGACCGGATCCGGGCCGTGATCCGGGGCAGCGCGGTCAACCAGGACGGCGCGTCGGGCGGCTTGACGGTGCCGAACGGCGTTGCGCAGCAACGTGTTATCGCCGCGGCGCTGAAGCGCGCCGGAGTCGCGCCCGGCGACGTCGGATACCTGGAGGCGCACGGGACGGGCACGTCGCTGGGCGACCCCATCGAGGTCCAGGCCGCCGGCGCGGCGTTCGGCGCCGGGCGCGAGGCGGACCGGCCGCTGCTGATCGGCTCGGTGAAGACCAACATCGGGCACCTGGAAGCGGCCGCGGGAATCGCCGGGGTGATCAAGGTCATCCTGGCCCTCGAGCACGAGGTGTTGCCGCAGCACCTGCACTTTCGCAATCCGTCGCCGCACATCCCCTGGGACCGGCTCCCGGTGCAGGTGGTCAGGGAAGCCACCGCCTGGGAACGCGACGGCGGCCGCCGCATAGCGGGGGTGAGCTCGTTCGGGTTCGCCGGAACCAATGCGCACGTCATCATCGAGGAGGCGCCCGCCGCGGCCGCCCGGCCCGCGCCGGCGCCCGTCGGCGTCGACCGGACCGGGGGACGGCGGTTCAGCCTGCTTCCGCTGTCGGCGCGTACGCCCGCCGCCCTGGGGCGGCTGGCCGAGGAGTACCGCGGCTGGTTGGAGGCGCACCCGGAGGCCACCCTGGCCGACGTGTGCCTCACCGCCGGGGCGGGACGGGCACATTTCGAGCACCGCGCCGCGTTGGTGGTGGATTCGATGCAATCGGCCCGCGAATTGCTCGGCGCGGTCGCCGACGACCGCCCGGCCCCCGGCCTGGTGCGCGGCGTCTCGGACGACCGGCCGAAGACGGCGTGGCTGTTCACCGGTCAGGGCAGCCAGTACGCCGGTATGGCCCGGGAACTGTTCGACGCCGAGCCGGTGTTCGCCGAGACGCTGCACCGCTGCGCGGCGGTGGTCGCCGACGTCCTCGAAAAACCTTTGCTGGACGTCATTTTCGATGCCGACGCCCCCGAAGCCGAAGCGGCGCTGCGCCAGACCACCTACGCCCAGCCGGCGCTGTTCGCGGTGGAGATGGGCCTGGCCCGCCTCTGGCAGTCGTGGGGCTTACAACCCGATGTGGTGCTGGGCCACAGCGTCGGCCAGTACTCGGCGGCGTGCGTCGCGGGCGTGTTCAGCCTGGAGGACGGCGCGCTGCTGATGGCCGAGCGCGGCCGCCTGTTCGGCAGCTTGCCCGCGGGCGGCCGGATGGCGGCGGTGTTCACCTCGGCCGAACGAGCCGAGAGCCTGACCGCCGAGTTCCCGGCCCTGTCGGTGGCCGCCTACAACGGCGCCAACACCGTATTGTCAGGGCCGGCAACGGATCTGGAGGCGGCAGTGACCCGGCTGACGGCCGACGGTGTCCGGTGCGACTGGCTGGACACCAGCCACGCATTTCACTCGGCGCTGCTGGACCCGATCCTCGACGAGTTCGAGTCGTACGCGAACAGGTTCGAATTCAGGCCGCCGCAACTGACTTTGGTGTGCAACCGCACCGGCGCCGCGCTCGACGCGGACGCCAGAATCGACGGCGCCTACTGGCGCCGCCATGCGCGCCAACCGGTGGAATTCGCCAAGAGCGTGCGCACCCTCGCCGATCTGGGGTGCAAAGAGTTGCTGGAGACCGGGCCGCAACCGGTGCTCACCGCCGCGGCCCTGCGGGCGTGGCCCGATCCGGCCACCTCGCCGCGGGCGATCGCGTCGCTGCGCCGAAACACCGCCGATCACCGCCAGATCACCGAAGCCCTTGCCGAGGCGTACGTCTCGGGTCACCTGCCCGACTTCGCCGCCGTCGTCGGACCGGCGGGCAAGCTCGACCTGCCGACCTATCCGTTCCAGCATCGCCAGTACTGGTATCGCGACAACCGGGAATCCCCCAACCGGCAACAGAACACCGCCTCGCGCACCGAGGCCATGCGTCTGCTCGAGGACGGCCGGATCGAGGAACTCGCGGCCCTCCTCGACGGGGGCAGCGGGGACCGGCAGACCCTGCACGTGCTGACGAAGCTTGCCGCCCAACACAACGGGCAGCGCAAGAGCCAGTCCATCGCCGACGACCGCTACGAGGTTCGCTGGCAGAAGTCCACGACCCCCGCGGCCGCCGAGGCGTCCATGTGGCTTCTCGTCGGCGACGACACCACCGCTCTCGCGCCGCTGGTCGACGCGCTGAGCGCGGGCGGCCACCGGCACCAGGTCCTCGCGTTGCCGGTGTCCGACGCGGACGAGGAACGGCTCGCGCTCGCCCTGCGCGCGGCGGTGGAAGACGAACCGGCGCTGCGTATCCTGCACGTCGCGGCGCTGGGTTCCGACCCCGAACCGTCGACGCGGTCGCTGCTGCGGATGCAGCACCATGTTCTCGGCGGAACCCGCCGGCTGTTCCGCGCGGCCGTCGCCGCCGACCTGCGCAGGCCCATCTGGGTGGTGACCCGCGGCGCGCAGCACGTCACCGACGCCGACACGGTGTCACCGGATCAGAGCTGCCTGTGGGGCTTCGGCCGGGCGGCCGCGCTCGAGCATCCGCACGTCTGGGGCGGGCTGGCGGACCTGGCCGAAGGGACGGCCGACGAATGGGGTCGGTTGCTTGCCCAGGTGGCGGCCGAACCGCGCGAGTCCGGCCTGCGGGAAGATCAACTGGCCCTGCGCGATGACGCCGCGTACGTTCCCCGGTTGGTTCGGCGGACCGCGCCGCCGAGCGGGGCGCCGCCGGCGCTGCGCCCTACCTGGTGACCGGGGGCCTGGGCGCGGTCGGACTGGAGATCGCCGGATACCTGGCCGCGCACGGTGCCCGGCACCTGGTCTTGACCGGCCGACGGGCGCCCGGCGAGGCCGCCCGGGGGCGCATCGACACGATGCGCGAACTGCACGGCTGCGATGTCCGGGTCGTCGCGGCCGACGTCGCCGACGCCCACGACGTCGGGCGCCTGTTGGCCACGGTCCGGGCGGAGCTGCCGGCGGTGGCCGGCATCGTCCACGCCGCCGGGGAGATCGGCACCACCCCGCTCGCCACCCTGGATGACGCCGAGGTTGACCGGGTCTTCGCCGGGAAAGTCTGGGGCGCTTGGCATCTGAGTGAGGCGGCGGCGGACCTGCAGCTCGACTTCTTCCTGACCATCTCGTCGATCGCGTCCGTCTGGGGCGGGTTCGGGCAGACCGCCTACGGCGCGGCCAACGCGTTCTTGGACGGGCTGGCCTGGCGGCTGCGCCGGCAAGGCGGGATCAGCGTCAATTTCGGTCCCTGGTCGGCCGGCATGGCCGACGAGGAATCGCGGGCCCGGCTGGCCCAGCGCGGCGTCCGCACCCTGTCGCCCGCCGACGCGCTGGCGGGCATGGCCGACGTCATGACGGCTTCTGCAGCGACCGGGGACCACGGCCCAGCGCAAGGTGTGGTGGCCCGCATCGACTGGTCGCGGTTCCTGCCGCTCTACCAGCAAGCGGGCAGGCGGTCACTGCTGGCGGAGCTGGAGCGAGAGGTGGCCGCCTCGGCACCGGCGGCCGGGCCGTCGGCGCTGGCGGGAAAGACCCGGCTGGTCGAGCAGCTCACCAACGCGCCCGTGCAGCAACGCAAGAAGCTGCTGACCGACCACCTGCGCGAGGCGGTCGCCGAGGTGACCCGGGTGGACGCCGCCGAGATCCGCGAGGACGCCGGATTTTTCGATCTGGGAATGGATTCGCTGATGGCCATCGAGTTGCGGCGCCGCATCGAGCAGGCGGTCGGCGCCGAGGTGCCCGCCACCCTGGCGATGGACCACCCGCGGCTGTCCGACGTGGTGGACTACCTGCTGAGCGACGTGCTCGGCCTCAGCGAACAGGCTTCCGCCGCAACCGAACCCGAGCGGGTCACCCTCCGCTCCGATGAGCCGATCGCGATCGTCGCGGTGGCGTGCCATTTCCCGGGCGCACCCGACCCCGAAGCTTTCTGGGAGGTGTTGTCCGGCGGTGTGGACGCGATCCGGGAAGTCCCGGAGGATCGCTTCGACATCGACGAGTTCTACGACCCGGATCCGGACACTCCGGGCAAGATCTACAGCCGCTTCGGCGGATTCCTGGACAGCGTCGACGGGTTCGACCCGGAGTTCTTCGGAATCTCGCCGCGCGAGGCCGTGTGGATCGATCCGCAGCAGCGGCTGATGCTGGAGACCGCGTGGGAGGGCCTGGAACGCGCGGGCTACTCCCCGGGCGCGTTGCGCGGCAGCCGAACCGGGATCTTCGTGGGCGTGGGCGCCAACGAGTATTCGCACCTGCTCTCCGCCAACTCGGTCGAGAAGATCGAGCCCCACTTCATCACCGGTAACGCGCTCAACGCCATCTCCGGCCGGGTCGCCTTCGCGCTCGGGCTCGAAGGACCGGCCGTCGCGGTCGACACCGCATGCAGCTCGTCGCTGGTGGCCGTACATCAGGCCTGCCAGGCGCTGCACTCCGGTGACTGCGACATGGCGCTCGCCGGTGGGGTGAACGTGCTGCTGAGCCCGGTGTCGATCATCGCCGCCTCGCGCGCCAGGATGCTGTCGCCCGTCGGGCGGTGCAAGACCTTCGACGCCTCGGCCGACGGCTACGTGCGCAGCGAGGGCTGCGGGGTCCTGGTGCTCAAGCGGCTCAGCGACGCGGTGCGCGACGGCGACCGGGTGTGCGCGGTCATCCCGAGCAGCGCGGTCAACCAGGACGGCGCCTCCAGCGGGTTGACGGTGCCCAACGGTGGTGCCCAGCAACGCCTTATCGGCGCGGCGCTGGCGCGCGCCGGTCTCGTCGGCGGGGATGTCGACTACCTCGAGGCGCACGGGACGGGCACCGCGCTGGGCGATCCGATCGAGGTGCAGGCGGCGGGGGCCGTCTTCGGTGCCGCCCGCGAGGCGGACCGGCCATTGCTGATGGGATCCGTGAAGAGCAACATCGGCCACCTGGAGTCGGCGTCGGGGGTCGCCGGCTTGATCAAGGTCGTGTTGTCGCTGCAGCACGAAATGCTGCCGCAGAGCCTGCATTTCGAGACACCTTCGCCGCACATCCCGTGGGACTCGCTGCCGGTGAAGGTGGTGGACAGGGCCACCCCGTGGCAGGCCAACGGCAGGACGCGACGCGCCGGCATCAGTTCGTTCGGGTTCACCGGAACCAACGCGCACGTGCTGATCGAGGAGGCGCCGGCGTACTCGGCGACCGCCGACGAATACTCGACGGGCGACACCCTCGCCGACGCGGACCCGGGGGCGGAAGCCCAGGGCGATCCGGTGGAAGTGCTGCCGCTGTCCGCGCGGTCGCCGCAGGCGCTGGTGGCGTTGGCTCAGCGGTACGAGGAATGGCTGAACACCCACCCGAAGGTCGACATCGCCGACGTGTGCTTCACGGCCGGGGTCGGGCGTTCCCATTTCGAGCACCGCGCCGCGCTCGTCGTGGATTCGGTCCAGGGCGCCCGCGAGGCGCTGGCCGAGTTGGCCGAGAACCGGATGCGACCGGGAGTGGTCCGCGGCGAGTGCACCGACCGGCCGACGACCGCGTGGCTCTTCACCGGGCAGGGCAGCCAGTACCCGGGCATGGCACGCGAGTTGTTCGACGCCGAGCCGGTTTTCGCCGAGACGGTGGCGCGGTGCGCGGAAGCGGTCGACGCAATCCTGCCGCGCCCGTTGCTCGAGGTGCTCTTCGCGTGCGACAGGGAGTCCGGCCCCGAAGCCGGAAGGGCGCTGCGACACACGTCTTATGCTCAGCCCGCGCTGTTCGCCGTCGAGATGGGCCTGGCCCGGCTGTGGAGCTCGTGGGGAGTCGAGCCCGACGTGGTGCTGGGCCACAGCGTGGGCCAGTACGCGGCTGCCTGCGTTGCCGGGGTGTTCAGCCTCGAGGACGGCGCCCGGCTGATCGCCGAGCGCGGCCGGCTGTTCGGCAGCCTGCCCGAGGGCGGGCGCATGTTCGCGGTGTTCGCCGACGCCAAGTACGTCAAGGAGATCGCGGCCGGATTCCCGCGCGTATCGGTCGCCGCGTACAACGGCCCGAACACAGTACTGTCGGGTCCCGGCGAGGATCTGGAGCAGATCTTCGCCCGGTGCGGCAGTGACGGGATCCGTTGCAGCTGGCTGGAAACCAGCCACGCGTTCCACTCGGAGCTGCTGGAGCCGGTGCTCGACGAATTCGAGTCCTATGCGGCCCGGCTGCAGTTCGGTGTGCCGACGTTGCCGCTAGTCTGCAACCGCACCGGAGCCGTCCTGACGGCGGCGACCCCGCTGGACGCCCAGTATTGGCGGCGGCATTCCCGGCAGCCGGTGCAATTCGCCGAGAGCGTGCGCACGGTCGCGGCACTGGGCTGCTCGGTCCTCATGGAGATCGGCCCGCAACCGGTGCTGACCGGGGCGGCGGTGCAGGTGTGGCCGGAACATCTGGCCGCGCCACGCGCCATCGTGTCGATGCGCAAGGGCGTGGGGGACCGGCGCCAGATCGCCGACGCGCTGGCCACGGCGTACGTCAGCGGCCACCGGCCCACCTTCGCCGCGCTGCATCGTTCAGCGCGCCGCCGGCTCGAGCTGCCCACCTATCCGTTCCAGCACCGTCGCTTCTGGCCGAAGACTTCCGGTGTCCCCGGTATGGACGGTCACGGCGCCGCCGTGTCCGGAATCCTGGGCAGCGGCAAGGATCTGGCCTCCGGCGACCTCGTCTACACCAGCCGGCTGTCCGTCAAGTCTCAGCCATGGCTCTGCGACCACGTCATCTACGGCACCGTCGTCGTGCCCGGGGCGACGTATGCGACCATGGCCCTGGCCGCCGTCGGCGCGCCGGCGCGAGTGAAGGACGTCTTCTTCTACGAGCCGATCATCCTGCAGGAGAAGGCTTCTCGCGAGGTGCAGCTGACCTTGCACCCACTGGAGGACGGCACGCAGAGCGAGGACGGCTGGACCTTCCGGGTGCACAGCCGGCCCTACGGCGCCCGAGACGCCGAATGGTCGCTGAACGCCGACGGTACCGTCCTGTCCGGTGCCGGCGAGTCCGGGTCGGCCGCCGACGGGCCGGCGCCCGAGGGCGCGGAGCCGATCGACGCGGTGATCGAGCGCCTGACCCGCATGCGCCCGCAGCAGCTGTTCGAGACCTTCGCCGACATGGAGTTGGCCTGGGGGCCAACCTGGTCCGGCTCCTTGACGTCGCTGTGGCTCGGCGAGGGTGAGGCGATCGGCGACATCACCGTCGGCGAAGAACTGGCCGAGCAACTCGGGGCCGAGCCCATGCACCCGGTGCTGCTCGACCTGTGCACCGGCGTCGCCTTCCCCGCGTTCCCCGCGCTCCTCGCCGCCGAGCAGGGCGTCCACGACCTGTTCCTGCCGTTGCGGTATGGGCAGGTGACGCTGCGGGAGAAGATGCCGCGCCGGTTCTACTGCCGCGCGACCTGGCACACCAGCGCGCTGGACAGCGAAACGCAGGTCTTCGACCTCGATTTCGTCGGTCGCGACGGCCGCGAGCTGGGCGGGATTCGGGAGTTCACGGTCAAGCGCGCGCCGCGCGAGGCGTTGCTGCGCGGGCTCGGCGGAAACGCCAGCCGGCTGCTGTACACCCTGGGCTGGCACGAGGTGCCGCCGTTGGACTCCGGCGAGAATACCGGGGCCGCCGGTACTTGGCTGATCGCCGGGTTCGACGAGCTCGCGGCCCAACTGCCCGGCTGCATCCCATTCGACCGGACCGTGGATGCGCAACCCGTGGGGCAGGTGCTGACACAGGCGCGAGAGCGCGGGATGCCGTTCTCCGGCATCGTCTGGCGCAGCAGCGGGCCGAGCGCGCAGGAGTCCACCGCGGGATCCGTCGCGCGGCTCGAGGCGGAGATCGCCCAGCTGCTCGGTGCCGTGCACACGCTGCAGGGCGAGGAGGCGGTCAGACTGCCCGGCGGCCTGTGGATCATCACCGAGCGCGCCGTCGCGACCGAATCCGGCGAGCCCGTCGACCCGGTGCAGGCCGCGCTGTGGGGACTGGGCCGCACCATCGCCAACGAGGAACCGGCCCTGCACTGCCGGCTCGTCGACCACGACGGATCCCCCGAGGCCGTGCAATCGCTGGCCGCCCTTCTCGGCGCACCCCTCGAGGAACCCGAACTGGCGCTGCGCCAAGGCAAGTTCTTGGCGTCCCGGCTGCTGCCCTGGGCGCGCAGCGGCCATCTCGCGGTGCCGCGGGCCAACGATTACGTCCTAGCCCCCACCGAACGCGGCGCCATCGACAACCTGCGTCTGACCGAGGCGGAAGTCCCGCCGCCCAACGACGGCTACGTGCAGGTCCGCGTCGAGGCCGCCGGGTTGAACTTCCGGGACGTGCTCAACGTGCTGGGCCTGTACCCGGGCGACCCGGGCCCCATCGGCGGTGACTTCTGCGGCGTCGTCACCCAATTGGGCGGCGGCGTCACGGGATTGGAGGTGGGCCAGCGCGTCTTCGGCTTCATGCAGGGCGCGTTCGCCAGCCGGTTCAACGTGCCGGCCCAGCTGCTGGCGCCGATTCCCGACGGGTTCGGCGCGGTCGACGCGGCGACCATTCCCGCCGCGGCGCTGACCGCCCGGCTCGCGTTCGACTGGGCGCAACTTCAGCCCGGTGACCGGGTGCTCATCCATGCGGCCAGCGGCGGCGTGGGCCTCGCGGCCATCCAGATGGCGCAGCAACACGGCGCGATCGTCTTCGCCACGGCCAGCACCTACAAACGCGCGACTCTGCGCAAGCTGGGGGTGCAACACGTCTACGACTCGCGCACAACGGATTTCGCCGACCAGATCCTCGCCGACACCGACGGCGCCGGCGTCGACGTGGTGCTCAACAGCCTGACCAACGAGGGCTTCGTCGAGGCCACCGTGCGGGCGACCGCCCGCAACGGCCGTTTCGCGGAGATCGCCAAGCGTGACATCTGGACGCCCGAGCAGATGGCGGCGGCCCGTCCCGACATCGCCTACGAGATCGTCGCGCTGGACACCGTCACCCTCCAGGAACCCGAGCGCATCCGTGGCCTGCTCGGTGAGGTGGCCGCCGGGTTGGCCGCCGGGGAGTGGGCCCCGCTGCCCGCCGAGATCTACCCGCTGGCGGAGGCCAAGGCGGCGTTCCGCCGCATGCAGCAGGCGCGGCACATCGGGAAGATCGTGCTGCAGATGCCGAACCCGCTGCAGCCGCGCGGCGATCGGAGCTATCTGATCACCGGGGGGCTCGGCGCGATCGGCCTGCACACCGCGGCGTACCTGGCCCAACTCGGCGCGGGCGACATCGTCTTGACCAGCCGTCGGGCGCCCGACGCGGAGGCGCAGCGGACCATCGACGACATCGCCGAGCGCTACCGGTGCCGTGTCCACACGTTCTCGGCCGACGTCGGCGACGAGGCACAGGTCGAAAACCTGCTGAATTCGATCCGCACGGAGTTGCCGCCGCTGGCCGGGATCGTGCATCTTGCGGGCGTGCTCGACGATGCGCTGCTTTCCAAGCAGAACATGGAGCATTTCCGGAGGACGTTGGCGCCCAAGGCGTTCGGTGCCTGCTACCTGGACCGGCTGACCAAGGACGACGGTCTGGACTTCTTCATCGTGTCCTCGTCGGTGTCCAGTTTGCTCGGTTCACCAGGCCAGGCCAACTACTCGACGGCCAACGCGCTGCTCGACGGGCTGGTCGCGCAGCGGAAGGCGCGTGGCCTGCCGGCAACCGGCGTGAACTTCGGTCCCTGGGCCAGGGGCGGCATGGCCTCTTCGGAGGCCGCGCGCACCAATATCGGTGCCCAGGGCCTGGTTCCGCTGGAGCCGTCGGCCGCCCTCGCCGCGCTCGCCGAGGTGGTCGCCAACGGAACCGCACAGGCGACCGTCATCAAGGCCAACTGGCAGCGCGCCGCGAAGCTGCTGGGCGCCTCGCGGCCACCGATCCTCGACCTTGTGCTGCCGAGTGCCGCCGGGGAGGCGACCGGGGACAGCGAATTGCTGCGACAGCTGCAGAAGGTGCCCGCCGCCCAACGGGCCGGTTTCATCACCGAGTTCCTGCAACGCGAGGTGCAGGGGTTCCTGCGGCTCGCGCAACCGCCGGCCGCAACCAGCCGATTCCTGGACCTGGGCACGGATTCACTGATGGCGGTCGAACTCCGCAACCGGTTGCACAGCCAGTTCGGTGGCGCGTTCACCATCAACGCCACCGCGGTGTTCGACTACCCGACCATCGGTGGGCTCGCGGAGTACCTCGCCGGCCAGCTGCCCGAATCGGAGCCAGAGCCACAGCCGGAGCCACAGCCGGAGCCGGAATCGGAGCCGGAGCCGGAGTCGGCGGCGGAGCCGGAGCCGGAGCCGGAATCCGTTGCGGGGCCGGAGCCGGGCTGACCCCGGCCGGTCAGTCGGCGAGGTCGAACGCCGAGACGACCTTGGTCGGCCGGACCCGCACAACGAGCTCGCCGGGCGCGGCGTTGCGCCGGCCGAACTCCTCGGCCCGGTCGGCGCCCATGTAGCGCCCACCGATCCGGGTCGCGATCTCGAGCAGGTCCTCGGCGTCCTCCTGCACGGACGCCGTCCCCTGCACCTGGACAAACGAGTAGGGCGGGTGCGGATCGTCGACGCAGATGACGACACGCGGATCCCTGGCCAGGGCACGGCCTTTCGCCGTCAAACGGCCGGTGTTGAACACCAGCTCGCCGCCGTCTCGCCCCGTCTCCACGATGAACCACACCGGCGCGACGAGGGGGCGCCCGTCGGCGGCGACGTAACCGAGCATTCCGGTGCGGGTGCCGGCCGACAGGAACTCGACGACCCGCTCCGACAGCCCGGCCATCGTCTACAGCCTGGCGAGGTCGTGGTCGCCGAGGCGCTCGCTAAGCAATCGCAGGTGTTCCTGGGTGGAACCCAGGGTGTGCTCGATCGCGGTGAGGCGGGCCATGTAATGGCCGACGGGATACTCCGCGGTCATGCCGATGCCGCCGTGCAGCTGAATGGCCTCCTGCCCGATATGCCGCCCGGACCGGCCGATCTGCAGCTTGGCCCGCGACGCGATCACCGGGTCGAAAATGCCGTCGGCGATCGACATCGCTGCGTAGAAGTTCATGCTGCGGGCCAATTCCAGCGACACGTACATGTCGGCGGCGCGCTGAGTCAACGCCTGGAACTTGTTGAGCGTGACGCCAAACTGCTTGCGGGTCTTCAGGTAATCGGTCGTCAGCCGCAGCGCCTCCTCCATCGCCCCGACCGCCTCCGAGCACATGGCCGACTGAATCCTGATGACGGCCTTGCGGATCGCCTCCGACGCGTCGACCGCGTCGCCGAGCGGCTCGGCGGGCGCCCGCTCGAAGTCGATCTGCGCGCCGCGCTGCCCGTCGAAGGTTCGATAGGGGTGCCGCGTGACGGCGGCGTCCGACGCGTCGACCAGGAACAAGCCCGTGCCGCCGTCGGGCAACGCCGCGCTGACCACCAGGGTCTGGGCGCAATCGCCGGCCAGCACCGGGTTCTTCCGGCCGCTCACCGCCCACGAATCACCCTGGGGCACCGCGGTTGTCGTGACGTCCGTCGTGATGTCCGCGCCCATCCGGCGGTTTCCCGGTTCGAGGTGGGCGAAGGCCAGGAGCCGTTGGCCGGCGGCGACCTCGTCGAGCATCGGCACCTGTTCCTCGTTGCCGAGTTCGGCGATCAGCGCGCCGGGCGCCAAGGCGCCGTGCATGATCGGCTCGGGCGCCAACCGGCGGCCGACCTCGGTGAGGACGACCATGATCTCGATCTGGCCGGCCTCTTCCGGCTCGAAACCCAGGCCGAGGATTCCGGTGTCGGCCAGCTGCGACCACACGTCGCGGTTCCAGCCCAGATCGGTGTCGAGGACCTTGTTGCGGCTTTCCGGGTCGTAGTTGCGCGCCAGCAGGTCGCGAGTGGTGTCGCGCAGCAGTGCCTGTTCTTCGGTCAGCTGAAAGTCCATGACTGCCTCACAATCCCAGAATGGTCGACGCGATGATGTTGCGCTGCACCTCGTTGCTGCCGCCGTAGATCGAGGTCTTGCGGTAGTTGAGGTAGTGCGGCGCGCTGCTTTGCGCCCACTCCGGTGACGCGATGTCGCCGACGTCCGGGCCGTCCACCGGCAGCGCGTCGGGCCCGGCCACCTCGACCAGCAGCTCGGTGGCGAGCTGCTGCAGTTGGCTCCCGCGCAGTTTGAGCACCGACGAGGCGGGGTTCGGTTTACCGCCCGCCGAACTCGACGTCACCCTCGACTGGGTCAGTTCCAGTGCCAGCACCTCGTTCTCGGCCTCGGCGAGGCGCGCGGCGAAGAGCGGGTCGTCCAGGAGCCCGGTCTCGGTGGCGTGCCGCTTTACCTCGGCCAGCCGCACCTTGGTCCGGCCCACCCCGGCGATGCCGGTGCGCTCGTTGCCCAGCAGGAACTTGGCGTACGTCCAGCCCTGGTTCTCTTCTCCGACAAGCTGATCCGCGGGGACGCGGACGTCTTCGAAGAACACCTCGTTGACCTCGACGCTGCCGTCGATCAGCCTGATCGGGCGCATGGTGATGCCCGGGGTGTCCAGGTCGATGAGCAGGAATGAGATGCCGGCTTGGCGCTTGGGCGCCTGTGGATCGGTGCGCACCAGGCAGAAGATCCAGTCGGCGTACTGGCCCAGCGTCGTCCACGTCTTCTGCCCGTTGACGACGTAGCTCTCGCCGTCGCGCACCGCGGTGGTGCGCAGCGAGGCGAGGTCGGAGCCGGCTTCGGGCTCGGAGAATCCCTGGCACCACCAGATGTCGATGTTGGCGGTCGGCGGCAGGAAGCGCTCCTTGATTTCCTGAGAGCCGAACTCGGCGATCACCGGGCCGACCATCTTGGTGTTGAAGTTCAGTGGCTCGGGCACGGAGGCCAACTGCATCTCGTCGGCCCAGAGCTGGTGCTGCACCGGTGTCCAGTCCTTGCCGCCCCACTCGACCGGCCAGTTCGGGACCGCCAGGCCGTGCTCGTGCAGGATCTTGTGGCTGGTGACGATGAGGTCCTTGGTCACCGGCGCGCCCTCGCGCATCGCGTCGCGCAGCTCCTGGGGGATCTTGGTCGTGTAGAACGTGCGAAGCTCGTCGCGGAATTCGGCTTCCTCCGGGCTGAGCGCCAGCTTCATCGCTGCCTCCTGTCGTCTCGGGTCGCACGTGATGACCCGCTTCTGCCTGGAGCGTCGCGCTCGGACGTCATGCGCGCTCCGGCTTCCATCTTGGCCCATCGCCCGGAGTGCTTGTGCACACCCCGGTGTTGATGCACAGGCCGGTCCTGCGACGGCGTCGGACGGCCCCGGTGTGGCGGTCGGCAAGCCTACCGTCGGCGCATGCGAACAGAACTTCCCGCCGAGCGACTGCACCGGCGGCTCGGCGCCGATCCCGACACCGAAACCGACGCGGCACGCGAGCAGGACGCACCGGACGAGGACCAGAACTCGCTGCTGCCCCGCTGGCTCCCGGGCGCCCCCGACGACCGGGGCTGGGTGGCCCGGGTGCGCGCCGACCCGGGCCGGGCCGGGGCGATCGCCCTGGCGATCGTGGCCGCCCTGGCCGTGCTCATCACGGTGTTCACCCTGTTACGCGAGCGACCGGCGCCGGTGGTGTCGGCCAAGCTGCCGCCGGTGGAGCGGGCGTCGACGGCTTCGCCGAGGTCGTCGGCCCATCCGGGTCCCGGACAGCCGGGCGCGCCCGAGCGGCCGGTGGTGGTCAGCGTCGTGGGCCTGGTGCACACGCCCGGGCTGGTCACCCTGGCCCCCGGCGCGCGGATCGCCGATGCGCTACAGGCCGCCGGCGGACCGGTCGACGGCGCGGACACCATCGGGCTGAACATGGCCCGCCCGCTCGGCGACGGCGAGCAGATCGTGGTGGGGCTCGCGCCCGCCCCGGGCCGGCCGGCGGCGCTCGGGAGTTCGGTCGCCCCGGGCTCGGCGCCGCCGTCGAAGGCACCCGCGCCCGCACCCGGTTCGAGCGCGGCGCCCAAGGCCGGTGGTGCCCTCGACCTCAACACCGCGACCGTGGAGCAGCTGGACTCCCTGCCCGGGGTCGGGCCCGTCACCGCCGCGGCGATCGTGGCGTGGCGGCAGGCCAACGGCAGGTTCACCAGCGTCGACCAGCTGGGCGACGTCGACGGCATCGGCCCGGCCCGGCTGGACAAGCTGCGCCCGCTGGTCCGTGTCTGAGCCCGGGTGCACCAACCCGGCTGCGCCGACGCGGCATCGGCGCCGGTGGACGTGCGCCTGGTGCCGGCCGCGCTCACCTGCTGGGCGGTGACGGCGGCGGGAATTCGGTGGCCGGTCGGGCGGGTGCTGGCGTTGTGCTGCGTCGGGCTCGCCGCCGGTGCCGGTTTGCTCGCCTGGCGCGCGGCGCACGACGCCATGCGCGTGTACCCCGATCTCGATGTCTCGCTGGTGCCCTCGCCGCGCTGGTCGGCATCGCGGTGGCCTGCGCCGCGCACGTGGTGACCGCTCCGCTGGTGGCCGGCATATCCGGCCGGGTGAGCCTCGTCGCGGTGGGCGCCAACCTCGCGGTCGCGCCGGTGATCGCACCGATCACCGTGCTGGGCAGCGCGGCGGCCGGGCTCTGCCTGCTCTGGCCGGCCTGCGCGCAATTGCTGATCCGATTCACCGGGCCGGAGCTGTGGTGGGTGTTGCGTGTGGCGCGGTCGGCCGCCGGCGTGCCCGCGGCGACGGTGCCGGTCCCGGCCGGGGTGGGCGGCGTGGTGGTGGTGGCGGCGGTCGCGGGGGGCGTCGTCCTGCTGTGGCGGTGGCGCTGGTTTCGCGCCGCGGTCACGCCCGTGCTGGCGGTGCTCGGCATGTGCGCCTTGGCGTGGACGATCGCCGAGCGGTTCGGTACGTCGCGCGGGGCCGTCGGCCCCTCGTGACACCATCGTGGGGTGAGCGAGGATTCGCCGTTACACCTCGTCCTGGGTGACGAGGAACTGCTGGTCGAGCGCGCCGTGGCCGACGTGTTGCGCGCCGCGCGCAAGCGCGCCGGTTCCACCAACGACGCCGACGTCCCGATCAACCGGATGCGGGCCGGCGACGTCGACACCTACGAGCTCGCCGAGCTGCTGAGCCCGTCGCTGTTCGCCGACGAGCGCATCGTCGTGCTCGAAGCGGCCGCGGAGGCGGGCAAGGAGGCCGCCGCGATGATCGCGTCGGCCGCCGCCGACCTGCCGCCGGGCACGGTGCTGGTCGTGGTCCACTCGGGCGGCGGGCGGGCCAAGGCGCTGGCCACCCAGCTGCAGTCGCTGGGCGCCGTCGTCCATCCGTGCGCGAAGATCGCCAAGCTGAGCGAACGCATCGACTTCATCCGCAAGGAGTTCCGCGCCGCCGGCGCCAGGGTCGACGAGGATACGGTGACGGCTCTGCTCGACGCCGTCGGCTCCGACGTGCGCGAGCTGGCCTCCGCGTGCTCGCAATTGGTCGCCGACACCGCCGGTGCGGTCGACGCCGCGGCGGTGCGCCGCTATCACAGCGGCCGAGCGGAGGTGAAAGGCTTCGACATCGCCGACAAGGCCGTGGCCGGCGACATCGAGGGCGCGGCGGAGGCGCTGAGGTGGGCGATGATGCGGGGCGAGCCGCTGGTGGTGTTGGCCGACGCGCTGGCCGAGGCGATCCACACCATAGGAAGGGTCGCACCGCTGTCGGGCGACCCCTACCGGCTGGCGGCGCAGCTGGGCATGCCGCCCTGGCGGGTGCAAAAGGCGCAGAAACAGGCGCGCCGCTGGTCACGCGATTCGGTCGCGACCGCGATGAAAGTGGTCGCAACGCTGAACGCGAACGTCAAGGGTGCGGTGGCGGATGCCGACTACGCCATGGAATCGGCGGTCAGGCAGGTCGCGGAACTGGCCGCTCATCGGGGCCGATAGCCCCGGCGGGCCTCAGATCTTGTTGAGGGCGCGTGCCAGCGCCGACTTCTTGTTGGCCGCCTGGTTCTTGTGGATGACGCCCTTGCTGGCCGCCTTGTCCAGCTTGCGGTTGGTCGCCACCAGCAATTCCGCGGCCTTGTCCTTCTCGCCGGCGTGAGCGGCCTCGCGGAACGCGCGGACCGAGGCGCGCAGCGAGGACTTGACCGACTTGTTGCGCAGGCGGGCGCGCTCATTGGTGCGAATGCGCTTCTGCTGCGACTTGATGTTGGCCACGCGCGGAGTTCCTTCTTCGGCTCGATTGGTTGCTTGGGTGCCCAGTGGCGGCGACTGCCCAGGTTATCAGTGAGTTACGTTTTCTCCCAAAATGGCGACCTTCAGCCTGCCGCAACATCAAGTTGGGGCAGCATCTGACACGTGAGCGTTACCAACCAGCTCGAGGGCACCCTGCCGGGGCCGCGCGCCCCCCGACCGGAGCGCATTTTCGGCGGCTACAACACGTCGGGCTCCTACGCCGACGTCTATTCGGCGGCCTTCGACGAGATGTTCGACGGCCAGGGCAACGTGCGCGGACCGTACAAGGGCATCTACGCCGAGCTGGCGCCCTCGGACGCCTCGGACCTCAAGGCCCGCGCCGAGGCGCTGGCCCGCGCGTTCATCGACCAGGGGATCACGTTCTCGCTGTCAGGCCAGGAGCGGCCGTTCCCGCTCGACCTGGTCCCGCGCGTGATCTCCGGCGCCGAATGGAGCCGGCTCGAGCGCGGCATCATCCAGCGGGTCAAAGCCCTCGAGATGTACCTCGACGACATCTACGGCGACCAGGAGATCCTCAACGACGGCGTCATTCCCCGCCGGCTGATCACGTCGTGCGAGCACTTCCACCGCCAGGCCGTCGGGATCGTGCCGCCCAACGGCGTGCGCATCCACGTCGCCGGCATCGACCTGATCCGCGACGAGAAGGGGAACTTCCGCGTCCTGGAGGACAACCTGCGCTCGCCGTCGGGGGTGTCCTACGTCATGGAAAACCGGCGCACCATGGCGCGGGTCTTTCCGAACCTGTTCGCCACCCACCGGGTGCGGGCGGTCGACGACTACTCGTCGCACCTGCTGCGGGCGCTGCGCAACTCCGCGGCCACCAACGAGGCCGACCCGACCGTGGTGGTCCTGACCCCGGGGGTCTACAACTCGGCGTACTTCGAGCATTCGCTGCTCGCCCGCCAGATGGGCGTCGAACTCGTCGAGGGGCGCGACATGTTCTGCCGCGACAACCAGGTCTACATGCGCACCACCGAGGGCGAACGTCAGGTCGACGTCATCTACCGCCGCATCGACGACACGTTCCTGGATCCGCTGCAGTTCCGCGCCGATTCCGTGCTGGGCGTGGCCGGGCTGGTCAACGCGGCCCGCGCCGGCAACGTCGTGATCTCCAGCGCCATCGGCAACGGCGTCGGCGACGACAAGCTGGTCTACACCTACGTGCCGACCATGATCGAGTACTACCTCGGCGAGAAGCCGCTGCTGGCCAACGTGGAGACCTACCGGTGCTGGCTCGACGACGAACGCGAAGAGGTGCTGGACCGCATCGACGAACTGGTCCTCAAGCCCGTCGAGGGGTCCGGCGGCTACGGCATCGTGTTCGGCCCGGACGCCTCGGCCAAGGAGCTGGCCGCGGTCGCCAAGAAGATCCGCGACGACCCGCGCAGCTGGATCGCCCAGCCGATGATGGAGCTTTCGACCGTGCCGACGCGGGTGGGCAGCAGGCTGGCGCCGCGCTACGTGGACCTGCGGCCGTTCGCGGTCAACGACGGCGACGAGGTCTGGGTTTTGCCGGGCGGGCTCACCCGGGTGGCGCTGGTCGAGGGTTCGCGAGTGGTCAACTCCAGCCAGGGCGGCGGCTCGAAGGACACCTGGGTGCTGGCGCCGCGCGCGTCGGCCGCCAGAACAGAAGGCGGATCGCTGATGCTCGCCCGTAACGCCGAGGCGCTGTACTGGATCGGCCGCTACGTCGAGCGGGCCGACGACACCGCGCGGATCCTGGACGTCGCGCTGCACCAACTGCTCGAGGATTCCAGCGTCGACCCCGACCACGCGTCGCGGCTGTTGCTGCGGGTGCTCGGCATCGAGCCCCCCGACCACGACCTCGACGTCTGGTCGGTGACCGACCTCGTGGCCTACAGCACCAACAGCCAGGGCGGTTGCTCCATCGTCGACGCGATCACCGCGGCCAGGGAGAACGCCAAATCCGCGCGGGAGGTGACCTCCAGCGAGATCTGGGAATGCCTCAACACCACCTACCACGCGTTGCCCGAACGTGAACGCGCAGCCAAACGCCTTGGCCCGCATGAGTTTTTGTCGTTCGTCGAGGGCCGGGCGGCGATGTTCGCCGGGCTGGCCGACTCCACGCTCTCCCGGGACGACGGTTACCGATTCATGTTGCTGGGCCGCGCGATCGAGCGGGTGGACATGACGGTGCGCCTGCTGCTGTCGCGGGTCGGCGACAGCGCGTCCTCCCCGGCGTGGGTGACGCTGCTGCGTTCGGCCGGTGCGCACGACACCTACCTGCGGACGTACCGGGGCGTGCTGGACGCGGGGCGGGTGGTCGAGTTCATGATGTTGGACCGGCTTTTTCCGCGGTCGGTGTTCTACTCGCTGAGGTTGGCCGAACACAACCTCGACGAGCTGCTGCACAGCCCCCAGAGCCGGATCGGGGCGACAGCCGAGGCGCAGCGGCTGCTGGGCCGGGCCCGCAGCGAGCTAGAGTTCGTCGAGCCCGGCGTGCTGCTGGAGTCGTTGGAGACCCGATTGGCCGACCTGCAGCAGACGTGCCGGCGGGTCGGAGAAGCGTTGTCGCTGCAGTACTTTCACGTCACGCCCTGGGTGGCCTGGTCGGATGCCGGTCAGCGCGGCGCGCTGGTCACCCGGCAGGGGGACAACTGATGTGGCGGCTGCGGGTCGTGCACTCCACCGGGTACGCCTACCAGTCGCCGGTGACCGCCTCCTACAACGAGGCCCGGCTGACCCCGCGGTCGAACACCCGGCAGAACGTGGTCCTCAACCGTGTCGAGACCATTCCGGCAACCCGCTCCTACCGCTACATCGACTACTGGGGCACCGCCGTCACCGCGTTCGACCTGCACGCGCCGCACACGGACCTGACGGTGACGTCGTCGTCGGTGGTGGAGACCGAGCGGCCCGAGCCGGCCGTGACCGACGCCGGCTGGGACGACCTCGGGTCCGAGGCCGTCATCGATCGCTTCGACGAACTGCTGCGCCCCACCGAGCACACCCCGGCGAACAAGCAGGTCGCTGCCGTCGGCAAGAGGATCGCCCGGACGCACCGGCCCGCCGAACCCGTCGTCGCCGCGGCCGACTGGGTGCGCGGCGAATTGGACTACCTGCCGGGCACCACCAGCGTGCACTCCTCTGGGCTGGACGCGCTGAACGAGGGCAAGGGCGTCTGCCAGGATTTCGTCCACCTTTCACTGATGTTGTTGCGCAGCATGGGAATCCCGGCGCGTTACGTGTCGGGCTATTTCCACCCCAAGCGTGACGCCGTCGTCGGGGACACCGTCGACGGGCGCAGCCACGCGTGGATCGAGGTGTGGACCGGTGGCTGGTGGGACTACGACCCGACCAACAACACCGAGATCACCGAGCAGTACGTCGGCGTGGGCGCCGGGCGCGACTACACCGACGTGTCGCCGCTGAAAGGGATCTACTCCGGGCAGGGCGCGACCGACCTCGAGGTGGTCGTGGAAGTCCCCCGGCTGGCTTGCCCCGCCGGCACCGGTCAGGCCCGCGGCTGGACCTCGACCCGGTGCAGGTCGTCGCCGAGCTCGATGCGACCGCCGAACTCGGAGGCGGCCAGCGCCCGCCACTGGTCCTCCTGGCCGAGCACCGGCGCCGGCACGTAGTGCGTCATGACCAGGGTGCCGACGCCCGCGCGGGCCGCGGTCGCCGCGGCCTCCTGCACCGACGAGTGGTAGTCGCAGATGTCCTGGAGCCGCTGCTGCGGGATGTTGGCGACGATGTCCTTGCGGATCACGGTGTGCACCAACGCATCTGCCCCGCGAGCGAGTTCGTCCAGGGTGGCGCAGGGCACCGTGTCGCCGGCCAGCACCACCGACGCCGACCCGGACTCGATGCGAAAACCGATGGTGGGCGCGACCGGCCGGTGATCGGTGGGCGCGACCCGGATCGTGACGCCGTCGCGGTCCCACACCGGTCCGTCGGTGCATTCGTGCACCTCGACGGCCGGCGGTTCATTGATGTCCGCGTGATGGGCGATCCGGTAGCCGATGTCGTGGCGGAACGCCTTCAGGGTCGCCTCGACGGTTTCCGCGGTGCCCGGCGGCCCGATGATCGGCAGGGGCGTGGGATCGGGCGCGAAGGTGCTGATCCACCGTGTGATGAGCAGGTCGCCGAGATCGCCGATGTGGTCGCTGTGTAGGTGGGTCAGCAGCAGCGCGGACAAGCCGGCGGCGCCCACGCCGACCGCGGCCGCGCGCTGCAGCACCCCCCGCCCGCAGTCGATGAGGAACGTCTGCCCGCCCGCCCGCACGAGGGTCGACGGTCCGGCCCGGTTGGGGTCGGGGACCGGACTGCCGGTGCCCAGCAGCGTGATCTCGATCATGGGTTCATCCTTGCAGCCGGCCCCGCGTGTGGCGGGCCATCCGCCGGATCGGCCGGGCGTGTCTCGGCCGGCGGGAAGTTGCGGTGAGAACAGATGATGAGGACACGAAGGGTCGCCTGTTCCGGCGTTGCCTTTCCCGCGGCGCGAGTTAGCCGTAGCCTGGTGTGAAGCGGATCACAACGGAGGCATTTGATGCGGATTGCGGACGTCTTGCGGAACAAGGGCGCGGCGGTGGTCACCATCAACCCCGACGCGACGGTCCGGGAGCTGCTCGCCGGACTCGCCGAGCAGAACATCGGCGCCATGGTGGTGATGGGCGCCGAGGGGGTCGTCGGCATCGTCTCCGAGCGCGACGTCGTGCGTCAGCTGCACACCCACGGCGCCAGCGTGTTGTCGCGGCCGGTGTCGAAGATCATGACCACCGAGCTCGCCACCTGCACGAAGTCGGACACCGTCGACACCATCAGCGTGCTGATGACCAAGAACCGGGTGCGCCACGTGCCGGTGCTCGACGGGGAGCAGCTGATCGGCATCGTCAGCATCGGTGACGTCGTGAAGACACGGATGGAAGAACTCGAGGCCGAGCAGCGGCAGCTGCACTCCTACATCACGCAGGGCTAGCTAGCGCCAGGCGTACTCGGCGCGCAGCCGGGCGGCCACGACGTCGAAGAGTTCGCGCTCCAGGATCGCGCCCTCGCGTCGGATGCCCTCCTCGGGCACGTCGAGCACGCGGTCGAGCCGCACCCAGCTTTCGCGGCCCTCGTAATCCCAGTCGCCGGAGCCGATGCCGACCCAGTTCCGGTCGGCGGCGTGGCGCTCCTGGCTGGACACCATCAGCCCGAGCAGGACGCTGCGCTCGCGGCCCACCACGAGCACGGGGCGGTCCTTGCCGCGGGTGGGATCGTCCTCGTAGACCACCCACGTCCACACGATCTCCCCGGGATCGGCGCGGCCGTCGAGGTCGGGCGCGTAGACGACCTTGCGGGCTCGGTGCGCGGTGGGAAAGCTCACGCTGGTCACCGGCCGGCCCGCGGTGACGGCGGCCGGCGGTTGCGGAGCGGCCGCGGCGATGACGTTCGCGGTGATCTTGACGGCTTGCTGAAGCTCGCGCAGGACCGTCTGTGAGGTCTCCAGGTGCCGGGCCAGCCGCGGAGCCCCGGTGCCCACCAGATTCCCCGCCAACCGCCGCAACGTCTTCCACTGCGATCTCCGGCCGGGCGCCATATTCGCAGCATAGACGCGAGCGGCGGGGGGCGGTTGCGTCCAAGTAGGCCTCCGGACCGCCGCCTGGATACCCTGGACACGCGCGCCCCGCGCACGAGACCAGGAGATTCCCATCAGCAGTTTCGCCGACAAGACCTTCACCGCGCCGGCCCAGATTCGGAATTTCTGCATCATCGCCCACATCGATCACGGGAAATCCACGCTGGCCGACCGGATGCTTCAGCTCACCGGCGTCGTCGACGAGCGGTCCATGCGCGCCCAGTACCTGGACCGCATGGACATCGAACGCGAGCGCGGCATCACGATCAAGGCGCAGAACGTGCGGCTGCCGTGGCAGGTATCGGGCGAGGATTTCGTCCTGCACCTGATCGACACGCCGGGCCACGTGGACTTCACCTATGAGGTGTCGCGCGCCCTGGAGGCCTGCGAGGGCGCGGTGTTGCTGGTCGACGCCGCCCAGGGCATCGAAGCCCAGACCCTGGCCAACCTCTACCTGGCACTCGACCGCGACCTGACGATCATCCCGGTGCTCAACAAGATCGACCTGCCGGCCGCCGACCCCGACCGCTACGCCGGCGAGATCGCCCACATCATCGGCTGCGAGCCCGACGACGTGCTGCGGGTCTCCGGCAAGACGGGCGAGGGTGTGGCCCGGCTGCTCGACGAGGTGGTCCGCCAGGTGCCGCCCCCGCAGGGCAACGCCGACGCGCCGCTGCGCGCGATGATCTTCGACTCCGTCTACGACATCTACCGCGGGGTGGTCACCTACGTCCGCGT
This sequence comes from Mycobacterium bohemicum DSM 44277, assembly GCF_001053185.1. Taxonomy (GTDB): domain Bacteria; phylum Actinomycetota; class Actinomycetes; order Mycobacteriales; family Mycobacteriaceae; genus Mycobacterium; species Mycobacterium bohemicum. The sequence continues at coordinate 2,175,367 of NZ_CSTD01000001.1, forward strand.
GGTCGACGGCCGGATCAGCCCGCGCGAGCGCATCGCGATGATGTCCACCGGCGCCACCCACGAGCTGCTCGAGGTCGGCATCGTCTCGCCCGAACCCAAGCCCAGCGACGGCCTTGGCGTGGGTGAGGTGGGCTACCTGATCACCGGCGTGAAGGATGTCCGCCAATCCAAGGTCGGGGACACGGTGACGACGGCCCGCCACGGCGCCACCGAAGCGCTGACCGGCTACCGCGAGCCCAGGCCGATGGTGTACTCGGGCCTGTACCCCGTGGACGGCTCGGACTACCCCGACCTGCGCGACGCGCTGGACAAGCTGCAGCTCAACGACGCGGCGCTGACCTACGAGCCGGAAACCTCGGTGGCGCTGGGCTTCGGTTTCCGGTGCGGATTCCTGGGCCTGCTGCACATGGAGATCACCCGCGAGCGCCTGGAGCGCGAGTTCGACCTGGACCTCATCTCGACGTCCCCCAACGTCGTCTACCGCGTGATCAAGGAGGACGGCAGCGAGATCGTCGTGACGAATCCGTCGGACTGGCCGGAGGGCAAGATCGGCACGGTCTACGAGCCGGTGGTGAAGACCACGATCATCGCGCCGAGCGAATTCATCGGCACCATCATGGAGTTGTGCCAGTCGCGGCGCGGCGAACTCGGCGGGATGGATTACCTGTCACCCGAACGCGTGGAGCTGCGCTACACGATGCCGTTGGGGGAGATCATCTTCGACTTCTTCGACTCGCTGAAGTCGCGCACCCGCGGTTACGCCAGCCTCGACTACGAGGAGGCAGGCGAGCAGGAGGCCCAGCTGGTCAAGGTCGACATCCTGCTGCAGGGCGAGGCGGTCGACGCGTTCAGCGCCATCGTGCACAAGGATTCGGCGTTCGCCTACGGCAACAAGATGACCACCAAGCTCAAGGAGCTGATCCCGCGTCAGCAGTTCGAGGTGCCGGTGCAGGCGGCCATCGGCTCGAAAATCATTGCGCGCGAGAACATCCGCGCGATCCGCAAGGACGTGCTTTCCAAGTGCTACGGCGGCGACATCACCCGCAAACGCAAACTCCTGGAAAAGCAGAAGGAAGGCAAGAAGCGGATGAAAACCATTGGCCGCGTGGATGTCCCACAGGAGGCGTTCGTCGCCGCGCTGTCGACCGACGCCGCCGGGGACAAAGGAAACAAGAAATAGCCATGCGGACAGCCGGTTTGGTGGCGGCGCTGACGGCGGCCGCGGCGGTGGCCGCGGGCTGTGGGGGAGTGGTCGAGGGCACCGCCAAGCCGGCGCCGAACCTCAAACCCCGGCCACTGGCCGGCCAGACCGTCGGGCAGGTGCTTCTCGACGGCTCCGCGCTGTCGCGGATGCTCAACCAGCCGTTCGTCATGCGGAGGCCGCCCGTGTTCGGCGGTCCCGACCAACTCTTGCAGCGCGGCGACGCGACGCCTCCGCCGAATTGCCTGGGCGTGACGTCGATGCTGCAGAAAAGCGTCTACGGCTCCGCCGACATCAAAGATGTCGGCGCGGAGTCGTGGTGGAACAACGGGGACCCGGCGCAGGTGATCAGCGTCATGGAAGGGGTGGTTTCCCTGCCCTCGACCGCGCAGGCCGAGGCGCTGTTCGGGCAATTTTCGCAGCAGTGGCAGCAGTGCACGGGCGTGACGACGACGGAACAATCGGGGCCGATCAGCACCACGAACGTCATCAGCGACGTCCGCGTCACCGATTCGATCGTCGCCGCGACGAATACCGCGACGTCCGTGCTGCCCAACATGCCGGCGCTGCGGCCCACCCCGCAGGCGCGGGCGGTGGGTGTGCGATCGAACTGCATCGTCGAAGTCGACGTTGTCTTCTTCGGGGAGCGACGGCCGTCCGATCCCGGATCGGGCACCGTGGACGGCAGCGCGATCGACATCGCGCGGGCGATGATGGACAGGGTCAGCGCCCTGGGCTGACACGCCCGTGACCTGCGGCCTTTCGGTTGGTGTGCGGCGTTACCTCACCGGTGAAGTAAACTCTCGGTGAACAAAAGGTAGCGAGGAGCTGACCGAGATGGCTCGTTCTCGACGTTCGGCACGACGCGCGGGGCGTCGGGCGGCTGATCGGCGGGCCATGGCGGCAAGCGTTTTCGGCCGCCTGGGCGGTCTTTCGGTGACCATGCTCGCGATCATGACGCTGGTGTCGGCCTGCGCCGTGTCCGTCGGCGGCACCGCGCGGCCGGCGCCGGGTCTCCGACCACGACCGCTGGCGGGACCCTCCGTCGAGGCGGTGCTGCTGGACCGCACCGTGCTGTCACGAATCCTCAAGCAGCCCATGATTATTGATCACCGCTTCCCGCAGCGGTCCGGGGGACCGGAAGCGCTGCAGGCCGGCGCGTCGGCCACATCCCCGGAGTGCCTCGGCGTCGTCGGGATGCTGGACCGCACCGTCTATCGGTCCGGCCGCGTCCAAGGCGTCGCGGTCGAGGGATGGCGGCACGCGAGCATGTCCGCCGCGGTCACCGAGGTGAGGGAGGGCGTGGTCAGCCTGCCCACGGCCGCAGACGCCGACGCGCTGTTCGCGGAGTTCACCGGGCAGTGGCAGCACTGCGACGGCAAGACGCAGCCATTGTCCGACAGCGTGTTCCGGATCAACGCGACGATCGGTAAGGTCCACATCGCCGGCCCCGTGCTGGATGCGACCGTCCGGTTCGCGCTGGCGTCATCCGCCGCGGATGGGCAGTTCGTCCCGGCCGTCCGGGTGATCGGCGTGAGCCGCAACTGCCTGGTCGAGGTCGAGGTCGACTTCTTCGGCATGTCGTCGCCGCAGGGGCGGATCGCGATCGACAACAGCGCGCAGGACATCGCGCACGCGATGATGGACAGGATCAGCGCCCTGAACTGACGCCGCGCCGGTCCGGCTACATGGGCGCGTTGGCGGGTTGGAACATCCCCGAGCCGTCGGCTTCCTCCTCGGCGCGGATCACGTGCACCACCGCGTTGATCAGGGCCAGGTGGGTGAACGCCTGCGGGAAGTTGCCCAGCTGCCGGCCGGTTCGCGGCTCGATCTCCTCGGCGTAGAGGTGCAGGGGGCTGGCGTAGGACAACAGCCGCTCACAGAGCCGCTTGGCCCGCGCCACCTCGCCGATCTCGACCAGCGCCGACACCAGCCAGAAGGAGCAGATCGTGAAGGTGCCTTCCTCCCCGGACAACCCGTCGTCGGTTTCCTCGACGCGGTAGCGCAGCACCAGGCCGTCCTGGGTGAGCTCGTCGGCGATTGCCAGCACCGTGTTGCGGACCCGCGGGTCGTCCGACGGCAGGAACCTCGTCAGCACCACCAGCAGCAGCGAGGCGTCCAGCGCGTCGCTGCCGTAGCGCTGCGTGAACACGCCCCGCGAGTCCACACCGCGGGTCAGGATGTCGGTCTTGATCTCCTCGGCGATGGCCCGCCACTGCTGGGCGTAACTCTTCTCGCCCTGCCGCTCGGCCAGCTTGGCCCCGCGGTCCAGCGCCACCCAGCACATCACCTTCGACGAGGTGAAGTGCTGCGGCTCGCCGCGGACCTCCCAGATGCCCCGGTCGGGCTCGCGCCAGTGCTTGATCGCCTCTTCCACCTGCTTCTTCAGCACGGGCCACAGGCTCTCCGGGATCTGCTCCCGCGACTTGCAGTGCAGGTAGAACGAGTCGAGGATCGAGCCCCAGATGTCGTGCTGGTCCTGGTTGTAGGCCCCGTTGCCGATCCGCACCGGGCGGGCGTAGTCGTAACCGGACAGGTGGTGCAGCTCCTCCTCGACCAGGCTGCGCTCGCCCCCGACGCCGTACATCACCTGCAGCGGGTGGCGTTCGTTGTTGTTCGCACCGGAGACGTCGGCGATGAACGCAAAGAAGTCGTCGGCCTCGCGGTCCAGCCCCAGCGTGTACAGGCCCCACAGCGCGAACGTGGAGTCGCGGACCCACGCGTAGCGGTAGTCCCAGTTGCGTTCCCCCCGGGGGGTCTCCGGCAGCGACGTGGTCGCGGCCGCCAGCAGTGCGCCGGTGGGCGAGTACGTCAGCCCCTTCAGCGTCAGCGCGCTGCGCTGCAGGTAGGCCCGCCACGGGTGGTCGGGGAAGTTGCCGATGTTGATCCACTGCCGCCAGCACTCGGTGGTCTGCCACATCTTGTCGGCGGCCTCTTCGTAGGTCTGCGGCGCCGGGTGCTTGGTCCAGCTAAGCGCGACGAACACGTCGTCGCCCTCTTTCATCCGCGTGCGCGCCCGCGCCTCGCGGCCCTCGAGCCCGATCCGCAGGTTGGTGGTCAGGCGCAGCGTCGGGTGCGCGTCGGGGTTCTTGGAGGCCCGGGCGATGGCCTCGCCGTAGGCGTTCGCCGAGTATTCCCACGTGGACCCGACCCGGTGGTAGTCGAAGGCCGGCTCGCAGCTCATCATCAGCTCGACGGTGCCGCTGACGCAGCGCACCGTGCGCAGCAGGATGTGCTCGGCGTCCCAGTCCATCGGGGTGCGGCGATGGGTCCGTGACCGGCGCTCGACGTCGTGCCACGGCCCCATCACCAGCGCGTCGCGCACGATCAGCCAGCCGGTGTGGGTCTGCCAGGTGGTTTCCATGATGAGGCTGCCGGGCAGGTAGCGGCGGGCGGAGGGGACGGAGACGCCGTAGGGCCCGAGGCGGAAGTGGCCGGCGCTGCGGTCGAGGATCGAGCCGAACACGCTGGGGGAGTCGGGGCGGGGGACGCACATCCATTCCACCGAGCCGGCCGGTGAGATCAGGCAGGTGGTCTCCCAGTCGGACAGGAACGCGTAGTCCGCGATGGGCGGGAAGGGGTTGCGCAACGATCCGGTGGACGCGAAGGGCGCCGGGGCGCTGAAGTCGATGGGTGCCAGGACCGCCTCGGGAACCTCGGAAGCCGTTATCGACGATTCCTCGGTTGCGCCGTTGGCGGGTTGGTCGGCTTGTTCGGCGTGCAGCACCATCCCGACATCATCGACTGTCGACCTGCCCCTCGTCCATGCTTTCGCCCGGCGGCGCGCCGTGTGGCGACCGCCGGCGCGGCGGAGTCGGGCTTCGGAGCGCCCCCAACGGGCAACGGGTGTCGCGGGTCACCCGGGGCGTCTGGCATACCCGGGCGCGTGCTCGGGAAGCGGGCCGATGGCGACCAGGTAGCCGGCGAATCGGCGCAGTGCCGGCGTGCGGGCCACCAGCCGCACCGCCGATGGCGCGCTTGGCAGCTCGCTTCCGGTGATCGTGGCCGCGATCACGTTGGCGTGGATCGTGCGTTGCACGGCCTGCAGGAGCACCGTCGGAAGCCAGCGGCGTATCTGCACCCTGGCCAGCTGCCGGGTGGACACCCGGCCCGAGCGCAAGGGGCCCGCGAGTATGCGGGCGGCGGCCACCGCGTCGGCGACCGCCAGATTGATGCCGACGCCGGCGACGGGCGACATCGCGTGCGCCGCGTCGCCGATGAACAGCACCCCGTCGGAATACCAGCGGCGCAGCCGATTGAGTTGCACGTCAAGCAGTTTCACGTCGTCGAACGAGGCGAGCTGGTCGACGCGATCGCCGAGCCACGGGACCATACCGGTCAGCGCCCGGTGCAGCGCCCCGATCCCTTCGGTCCGCAGCCGGGCGTCGGAGCCCTTGGGGATGATGTAAGCGATCTGGTAGTAGTCGCCGCGGTCGATCGTGATGATCGCGTGCCCGGCGCGCAGCACCCCGGCCAGCCCGGTGGGGTCGTCGGGCCGGCGGGGCAACCGGAACCACCAGACGTCCATCGGGGCGCCGAAGCTGCGAAGCCGCAGGCGCGTTGTGGAAATGAGGGCCGAGCGCACCGTCGACGAGCGGCCGTCGCAGGCCACCGTCAACGCGGCCCGCATCCGCTTGGTCTCGCCCGTCTCGTCGCGGTAGGTGACCCCGGCGACGCGGTCGCCTTCCCGAATCACCCCGACGACCTCGGTGCTGCGCATGAGCCGGAATGTCGGCTCGGCCTTGGCGGCGTCGGCCAGCATCTCGAGGAAGTCCCACTGTGGGACCAGGGCGATGTGCTGGTGGTTTCCCGGGAGGCGACTCAGGTCGACGCCCACCGGCGCGTCCTGTATCTGCATGCGGATCGTGCTGATCAGGCGGTGCGGGAGATCGGCGAAGCGGGCTCCGAGGCCCAGCTCGTCGAGCAGCCGCAGCGTGCTGGCGTGCACGGTGTCGCCGCGGAAGTCACGCAGGAAGTCGGCGTGCTTTTCCATCACCGTGACTTTTACCCCGGCGCGGGCGAGCAGCAGGCCGAGCATGACTCCGGCCGGTCCGCCGCCGACGATCAGGCATGTGGTCGCCTCAGGTGCGGAACTGCCCGGGGACATGGGCTGATCCTGGCACAATTTGTTTCGCGCGCCGGTGCGAATAGGCTCAATCGCAATGGACGGGCTGCTGAACTGGTGGGACGGCAACGAGCTGTGGCTCTCCGGGCTCGCCTTCATCCTGCAGGCCATGGTCGTGATGCCCGTGGTGCTGGGGGTGGCCTACGTCGCGGCGGTGGTATTGGACCGCTTGCTGGGCAAGAGCATCGCCTTGATGCGCCGCGTCCGCCACGCCGACGGGACGCCCGGGTAACGCGATGCCCCGATCACACGTGACGCTGGTTCTCGTCACGCTCGTGGTGTTGGTGATCGTCACGTGGTGGCTAACGCACTAGCGCGCTTGCGATCGCCGCTGGGCTCAATGGCGGCGACCCGTCCCCCGCAAGCGGGAGGTGCCCCCAGCGCCCGGCTGCGCCGCGCTTGCGATCGCCGCGGGCCGTCGACTCCTGTTACGCTTCGCCCCATGCGCGTGGCATCCGGGTACCTGGATTGCGGTGTCGTCGTGCACTGTTGTCGCTGACTTCCGAACCCGTGCGCGGTCTGGTAGCGAGTCGGTCGATTCTCGTCACGTTCTCAGTGCCCTTCCGCAGCAACGGGACCGACGTCCGTCCCGCACTGGAAGGCCCCTCATGCACAACGACATCGCCGGCGCACCGCGGCGATCCGTCCGGTACGCCGGCGCCCTGGCGTTGGTCACCGGTGTCGTCGCCGCCTGCCAGGGCGGGCCCAGCGACGTCGTCGGCGGCGGCGGACCGGCCAACGCGCGCACCAGCATCACGCTCGTCGCCTACTCGGTCCCAGAACCGGGCTGGAGCAAGATCATTCCTGCTTTCAACGCGTCCGACGAAGGCAAGAGCGTGCAGGTGATCACCTCCTATGGCGCCTCCGGCGACCAGTCGCGCGGCGTCGTCGACGGCAAGCCCGCCGACGTCGTGAACTTTTCCGTCGAGCCCGACATCACCCGACTGGTCAAGGCCGGGAAGGTGTCGAAAGACTGGAACACCGACGCCACCAAGGGAATCCCGTTCGGGTCCGTGGTGACCTTCGTGGTGCGCAAGGGCAACCCGAAGAACATCAAGGACTGGGACGACCTGCTGCGGCCCGGCGTCGAGGTCATCACGCCGAGCCCCCTGAGTTCCGGCTCGGCGAAATGGAACCTGCTCGCCCCGTACGCGGTCAAGAGCCAGGGCGGCAGCAACGGCCAGGCCGGGGTGGACTTCATCGGGAAGCTGGTGCGCGAGCACGTCAAGCTGCGGCCCGGTTCGGGACGGGAGGCCACCGACGTTTTCGTCCAGGGCAGCGGGGACGTCCTGATCAGTTACGAGAACGAGGCCATCGCCACCGAACGCGCCGGCAAGCCGGTCCAACACGTCAACCCGCCGGAGACCTTCAAGATCGAGAACCCGGTGGCCGTGGTGACCACCAGCCCGCACCTGCAGGCCGCCGTCGCATTCAAGAACTTCCAGTACACCGCCGCGGCGCAAAACGTCTGGGCGCAGGCCGGTTTCCGGCCGGTCGATCCGGCCGTGGCCGCCGACTTCCGCGGCCAGTTCCCGGCGCCGGTGAAGCTGTGGACGATCGCCGACCTGGGCGGCTGGGCGACCGTGGACCCGCAGCTCTTCGACAAGAGCACAGGCAGCATCACCAAGATCTACACGCAGGCCACCGGATGACCACCGCAATAACCCCCGACCCCCAAGCGGTCCGGCCCGAGCTCCGGCGGGCCGCCCCGCCTCGGCGCGGGCGGCCCACCACGTCACTTCGGCTCGGTGCGGCGACGCTGTGGCTTTCGGTGATCGTGCTGCTGCCCCTGGCCGCCATCGCCTGGCAGGCCGCGGGCGGCGGCTGGCACGCCTTCTGGCTGGCGGTCACCTCGAACGCCGCGATCGAGTCGTTCCGGGTGACGCTGACCATCTCCGCCGGCGTCACGATCGTCAACGTCGGTTTCGGTCTGGTCGTCGCGTGGGTGTTGGTGCGCGACGACTTCGTCGGGAAACGAATCGTCGACGCCATCATCGACCTGCCGTTCGCGTTGCCCACCATCGTCGCCAGCCTGGTGATGCTGGCGCTCTACGGCAACAACAGTCCGGTGGGCCTTCATCTGCAGCACACGGCATGGGGCGTGGCCGTCGCACTGGCCTTCGTCACGCTCCCGTTCGTGGTGCGCGCGGTCCAACCGGTGCTGCTCGAAATCGACCGGGAAGTCGAGGAAGCGGCGGCGTCACTGGGCGCCAGCGCGTCCAAGGTCTTCACCTCCGTCGTTCTGCCGTCGCTGTTGCCCTCGTTGCTGTCCGGTGCGGGGCTCGCGTTTTCGCGAGCCATCGGCGAGTTCGGCTCGGTGGTGCTGATCGGCGGTGCGGTGCCGGGCAAGACCGAGGTGTCGTCGCAGTGGATAAGGACCCTGATCGAAAACGACGACCGCACGGGTGCCGCCGCGATCTCCGTTGTACTGCTGGCGATTTCGTTCGTGGTGCTGTTCGTCCTGCGAATCGTCGGAGGACGGGCCGCCAAGCGTCAGGAGCTGGCCGCATGACGTCGTCGCCACGCGTTCGCTACCTGCTCCGCATCGTCGCGCTCGGCTACGTGTTCGTGTTGCTCGTGGTTCCCGTGACGCTGATCCTATGGCGGGCCCTGCGACCAGGGCTGGGCCAGTTCGTCGATTGGATCAGCACGCCGGCGGCCATATCGGCGCTGAACCTCACGTTGCTGGTCGTCGCGATCGTGGTGCCGCTCAACGTCATCTTCGGCATCCCGACCGCGCTGGTGTTGGCGCGCAACCGGTTCCGGGGCAAGGGCGTCCTGCAGGCGATCATCGACCTGCCGTTCGCGGTGTCTCCCGTGATCGTGGGCGTGGCGTTGATCCTGCTGTGGGGGTCGGCCGGTGCGTTGGGGTTCGTCGAAAAGGACTTCGGCCTCAAGATCATCTTCGGGCTGCCCGGCATCGTGCTGGCGAGCATCTTCGTGACCCTGCCGTTCGTGGTCCGCGAGGTCGAGCCGGTGCTGCACGAACTGGGTATGGACCAGGAGGAGGCGGCGGCGACGCTGGGTTCCGGCTGGTGGCAGACGTTTTGGCGGATCACGCTGCCGTCCATCCGTTGGGGGCTGACCTACGGCATCGTGCTCACCATCGCGCGCACCCTGGGTGAATTCGGTGCGGTGATCATGGTGTCGTCCAACCTGCCCGGGAAGTCGCAGACGCTGACACTGCTCGTCGCCGACCGCTACAACCGCGGGGCCGAATACGGCGCCTACGCCCTATCCACGCTGCTGATGGGTGTCGCCGTGCTGGTCCTGATCTTCCAAGTGGCTCTGGACGCCCGCCGCGCCCGAGCGGCCCGATAGCCCCCCGACAAGGAGAATCCCGCATGACCGACAACGGAACCGGGCCCGCCGACCCCGCGATCGTGGTGCGAGACGCCTACAAGCACTATGGCGATTTCGTGGCGCTCGATCACGTGGATTTCGTGGTGCCGACGGGTTCGCTCACCGCGCTGCTGGGGCCGAGCGGGTCGGGCAAGTCGACGTTGTTGCGGGCGATCGCCGGTTTGGACCAGCCGGACAGCGGCACGGTCACCATCAACGGTGAGGACGTCACGCGGGTGCCGCCCCAGCGGCGCGGCATCGGGTTCGTGTTCCAGCATTACGCGGCCTTCAAGCATCTGACCGTCCGCGACAATGTGGCGTACGGCTTGAAGATCCGCAAGCGCCCCAAGGCCGAGATCAAGGCCAAGGTGGACGACCTGCTCGAGGTGGTGGGGCTGAGCGGGTTTCAGACCCGGTACCCCAATCAGCTTTCCGGTGGCCAGCGCCAGCGCATGGCGCTGGCGCGCGCGCTTGCGGTGGATCCGCAGGTCTTATTGCTCGACGAGCCCTTTGGCGCCCTGGACGCCAAAGTGCGTGAGGATTTGCGGGCGTGGCTGCGCCGCCTGCACGACGAGGTTCACGTCACCACCGTGCTGGTCACCCACGATCAGGCCGAGGCGCTGGACGTGGCCGACCGGATCGCGGTGCTCAACAAGGGCCGCATCGAGCAGGTCGGTTCGCCGGCAGAGGTTTACGATTCCCCGACCAACGCGTTCGTGATGTCGTTTCTCGGTGCGGTGTCCTCGCTGAACGGCGCCTTGGTGCGCCCGCACGACATCCGGGTCGGCCGCAACCCGGACATGGCGATCGCCGGCGGTGATGGCACCGCGGAGTCCATCGGGGTGGTGCGCGCCACGGTCGATCGCGTGGTGGCCCTAGGCTTTGAGGTGCGGGTGGAATTGACCAGCGCGGCAACCAAAGGCGCGTTCACCGCGCAGATCACCCGCGGCGACGCGGAGGCGCTGGCCCTTCGTGAGGGGGACACCGTCTACGTGCGGGCCACCCGGGTGCCACCGATCAGCGCCGCGCTCACCGGATCCGGCGGCGCCGCCGCCGACCAGACAACGCTTACCCCGGCCTGAGGAAAATCGCTTCGTTGTCGCGATTCAACTTGCCATCTTTCCTTACAAACTAGTAAGTTAGAAATCATGATGTCGATATCCGGCGCCGCGATCGCCGAACCCGCCGCGGTACGAGAATTCTGTCAACGCTGGGCGCAGGCGTGGAACGACCATGACGGCGACGCCGTCGCCGCGTTGTGCGCCGAGGATCTGGTGTACGACGAGCCGGCGCTCGGCGACACGGTTCACGGCCGCGACGCGATCCGGGACTTCGTGGTGAACATGGACGCGGACTTCCCCGACCATCGATTCTTCCTGGAAGGTCTCTACGCCGACGTGGCCCGCCCCGCGGTGCTGGTCGCCTGGAGGTTCAGTGGCACGCACGCGGCGACCGGTCGGAGGCTCGAATTTCACGGCGACGACCGCCTGGAGTTGGGCGAGGACGGGCTGATCGGCGCCTATCGCTGCCTGTACGACAACGACCTGGTGCTGCGCCAGCTGGGGAAAAAGCGTCCACGGTGACCGCCGGTGCTTCGGCGCGTGAGCGGAAGCCGGCGTCGGTGCGGCGGGCCGAAATTGTGCAGGCGGCGACGATCGAGTTCGCCGAAACCGGGCTGGCCGGAACGCGATTGGAAGCCATCGCCGCTCGCGCCGACATCTCGCACCCGCGCATCGTGCAAATGTTCGGCTCCAAGCAGGCGCTCTTTCTTGCGGTCGTCGACGCGGCCTTCGATCGCATCGAGGCAGCGTTCACCGCGGCGGCCGCCCGCTTGGGCGGCGACGACGGCGCCACACCGCTCGTCGGCCTCGGCGACGCCTATCGGCGCCTCCTGCAACGCGACCGGACCGTCGCGCTGATGATGCTGCAGAGTTACGCCGCCGCGGGAGACGATGCCGTGCGCGAGGCGGTCGCCCGCCGTCACCTCGCACTGCAACGCGCGGTCGTCGACCTGACTGACGCCGACGAGCTGGGGGTGCGCACGTTCTTCGCCACCGGCCTGTTGGTCACGATTTCCACCGCGCTGGCGCTGCCCGGCAAGCGGACCGACGCCGCGTGGGGCGCATGGCTCTTGCAGAATGCCGCCCGCAGTCGATAGTGATTGTGCAGCAAGGGTTTTCGTCGCTACTCGGAGAAGCTGCTCGGGATGGCGACAATCTTTTGCAAGCCCCGCGGGCCAACGTGGTGCAATTGCCCGCAGCCCAGCCCCCCTTCCGGGGCTAGACTCGTTGGGGTGAGGCTGGTGCCGTGTTCAAAGGCCGTCGCGTTCCCGGTGATCGCTGCTGCCTGTGCCGTCGCACTGGCAGGACCCGCGCAAGCCGACGGCAGCTACATCGTATGGCGGGATCCGACGCCACCCACACCTTCGAAACCACCGTGGGCGGCGGCCTCGCCAGCCTGAGCCGCGTCGAGGCGTCTGCGGTGAACCGTTGCGCCGCGCGCCCCGGCGCCACCGACTGCCGGGTCCTTGCCGAGGGGCAGGGTGGCTGTGTGGCCCTCTCCGATGATGGCCCGAAGCTGCTCGGCGCGTGGGGAGCCACCCGCGAGGATGCCATTGCCGCAGTGGTGGCCAAGGTGGGGATGACGGGGGCATCCGCGGACAACGCTTACTGTGTCGGCGACCCGCAGCTGGTTCCTCCTCCCGGGAGTTCGTTTTGGACCACTCAATAGTGGCGCGAGACCGCCCGGTGCGACGATCCTCACGGACCCTCGGTGCCGCGGTGACGACAACAAGTGGTGAGCCGCTCAGGCCGCGACGCGCTGAACCGCCACTTCATCAAAGCGGCTGAGCACCGTCTCGGCGACGAGCCGGTGTGCGCCCAACGGGGCGGCCATCTCGATGCCCGCGGAGTCCGCGAAGCGGCGCACGCGGTCCGGCAGCAGTCCCGGCGCCAGAAACCACGGCGCAACCACGACGCGTCGTGCGCCTCGGCGCCGCAAATTCTCGACGGCCTCGGCCAGCGACGGTTCGGGACGGGTGGCGAACGCGGTCGTCGCGGCGGCCCATCGGGTCCCCGACAGCAGCTTCGCCGCCACGCGTGCGGTGCGGGCATTCGCCGCGGCGTCCGACGAGCCGATCGCCGCCACGAGCACGCCGAGCGAATCGTCGGCGCGCGAAACGCCGAGTTGCGTCACGCGCTGTCGCAGCACGGCCACCAGCCGGTCGCTTTCGCCGAGCACCGGCGCCTGCCGGACGTATCGGCAGGCGCCTGCGACGGCGATCTGGCGGGGGATGTCGATGCGCGCGTGGTAGGCGTTCGCCAGCAGCAACGGGGTTACTACGGCCGTTCGGACCTCAGACAGCACGTCGCCCAATCCGGGAGTGTTCAACTCGCAGAAGGCCAATCGAACGTCCAGCCCGGGTCGCATTCGCGCGACCCGACCCGCGACCGCACGCGCGTTGGCCGCCGATCGCGGGTCCGCGCTTCCGTGCGCGGTCAGCACCAGCGTGGTCACGACGCGTGCAAGCCGCATTCCGTTTTCGCCAGCCCCTGCCAGCGTCCGCTGCGCGGATCGGCGCCGTCGACGGGCTTGGCCGTGCAGGGGGCGCAGCCGATCGACGGATAGCCTTCGTAGACAAGCGGATTGACCAGCACATCGTTCTCTTCGATGTAGGCCTGCATGTCCTCGTCGGTCCATGAGGCAAGCGGATTGACCTTCACCAACTTGTAGCCCTCGTCGAAGCTGATCGCAGGCGCGTTGGCGCGGGTCGGCGCGTCGGCGCGGCGTAGCCCGGTCACCCAGGCCGAGTAGCCGCGCAGCGCCTTGCCCAGCGGGGCAACCTTGCGCAACCGGCAGCACTCGCCCGGGTTACGCGCGAAGAGGTCCTTACCCATGAGCCGGTCCTGCTCGGCCACCGAATGCTCGGGTGTGATGTTGACCACTCTGATGTCGTAGACGGATTCGACCGCGTCCCGCGTGCCGATGGTTTCCACGAAGTGGTAACCGGTGTCCAGGAACATGACGGGCACCCCTGGGCGCACCTTGGCGGCCAAGTCGATCAGCACGGCCTCCTGCATGCTGGACGCCACCACGTAGTTACACGTCGCCCAGCCGCGCGGCCCGTTGAATCCGCCGAAGTTCTCGTCGGTCCAGCGCAGCAGGTCGGACGCGCCGGCGCCCTCCAGCTCCGCCGCGCCGCGGGCGGCGAGTTCGCGCAGTTCGGCCTCCGTCGGCCTGGTTGCATGGTCAGTCATCGCAAGTCGTCCTCCCCGGCCCGAAGAGCCCACTGCGCGAAGCGTTCGCCCTCGCTGCGGTGTTTGATGAAGTTGCGGACCAGCCGCTCGATGTAGACACCCAGCTCCTCGCTGGTCACCTTGTGCTGGCGCAGTTTTCGGCCGAAGCCGCTGTCCAGCCCCAGGCTGCCGCCAAGATGTACCTGGAAACCCTCGACCGAGCCACCGTGGCCGTCGTCGACCATCTGACCCTTGAAACCGATGTCCGCGATCTGAATTCGTGCGCAGGAGTTGGGACACCCGTTGATATTGACTGTGATCGGCACGTCGAGCTCGGAGTTGATGTCGGCGAGCTGGCGTTCCAGCTCGGGAACCAGGCTCTGCGCCCTGACCCGGGTCTCGGCGAACGACAACTTGCAGTACTCAATCCCGCTGCACGCCATGAGGTTACGCCGCCAACGTGACGGCTTGGTGTGCAGGCCCACGGCTTCCAGCCCGGCGACCACGTCCTCGAGCTTCTCATCGGGGACGTCGAGGATGACCAGCTTCTGGTAGGGGGTGAAGCGGATCCGGTCGGAACCGGCCCGCTGGGCCAGCTCGGCCACCGCCGAGAGGATGGTGCCGGACACCCGCCCGGCGATTGGCGCGGCGCCCACCGCATTGAGGCCGTTCTTCAACCGCTGCACCCCGACATGGTCGATCGGGTGCTTGACGGGCTCCGGTGCCGGCCCATCGATCAGCGGGCGCTTGAGGTACTCCCGTTCGACCACCTCGCGGAACTTCTCGACGCCCCAGTCCTTGAGCAGGAACTTCAGGCGCGCCTTGGACCGCAGCCGCCGGTAGCCGTAGTCGCGGAAGACCGAGGTGACCGCCGCCCACACCTCGGGCACCTCGTCCAGCGGAACCCAGGCGCCCAGGCGCTGGGCCAGCATCGGGTTGGTCGACAGACCACCGCCCACCCACAGGTCCAGGCCCGGACCGTGGTCGGGATGATTGACGCCGATGAAGGCGATGTCGTTGACCTCGTGCACCACATCCTGCAAACCGGAGATGGCGGTCTTGTATTTCCGGGGCAGGTCGGCGAAGTCGGGCTTGCCGATGTAGCGGCGCACGATCTCGTCGATTGCCCAGGTGGGGTCCAGCACCTCGTCGAGCGACTCTCCGGCCAGCGGGGAGCCGAGGATCACGCGCGGGCAGTCGCCACACGCCTCGGTGGTCTGCAATCCCACCGCGTCGAGCCGCCGCCAGATCTCGGGGACGTTCTCCACCTCGATCCAGTGGTACTGCAGGTTCTCGCGGTCGGAGATGTCGGCGGTGTCACGGGCGAACTCCGTGGAGATCTGCCCCAGGGCGTGCAGCGCGGCGGCCGACATCGCGCCGCCGTCGCAACGGACCCGCATCATGAAGTACTTGGCTTCCAGCAGATCGGCGTTCTCGTCGCCGGTGAACGAGCCGTCGTAACCTTGTTCGCGCTGGGTATAGAGGCCCCACCAGCGGAACCGGCCACGCAGGTCAGACTTGTCAATACTGTCGAATCCGTCTCTGGCGTAAACCTTTTCGATTCTTTCCCGCACGTCGAGGGGGGCGCCGGCCTGCTTCATCTCTTCGTTGGCGTTGAGCGGCTCGCGATCCCCCAATGCCCATTGGCCCTCGCTTCGGGACTTTGCGGGACGTGCTGTGGTCATTCCCGGATTTCTCTTTCGTCAAGGGCGGCAGGAAGCGCAATTCACCGATAACTTTTTCGGCGGCGCAGATCCGGCGCCAGCTGGAAATGAAGGTCGGCGGGTCTACGGGATCAAGGCAGACAGCAACAGCTGCAGACGCGCTTGAGATCGATGTGTCGCCGCGCCACGAGGGCGATACGCAGACTGCGGTTGGAGGCGATCACGTCGCCCATTGTGCCATGGATAGCCGGCGGCCGTGCCACCAGGTCAAAGTTCTCCTCATGACGATCAAAACCGGGCGGCGAGCCTGGCGGAATGTGTGGACGAACCGGGCCAACGCCCTGAGAGCCTGCTCGACCGTGCGATGATTTGGCATGACCCTCCGCGAGGCCACCCCGGTTGAGCTGCCGGCCCTCGATCCCACCCCCGACCAGCCGTTCGGCCTGTACCTGCACGTCCCGTTCTGCATCACGCGCTGCGGCTACTGCGACTTCAACACCTACACCCCCGCTGAGCTGGGCGGGGTCAACCCGGATGCCTGGATGCAGGCGCTGGCGAAGGAGTTGGAGCTGGCCGCCGCTCGGCTGCCGGCCCCGACCCTGAGCACCGTTTTCGTGGGCGGGGGAACGCCCTCGCTGCTGGGCGGCAGGCGGATGGTCACGCTGCTCGAGATGGTGCGCGACCACTTCGTGTTGGCGCCGGACGCCGAGGTCACCACCGAGGCAAACCCCGAGTCGGCCTGGCCGGACTTCTTCGACGCGACGCGCGCGGCCGGATACACGCGAGTCTCGCTCGGCATGCAATCGGTGTCACCGCGGGTGCTGGGCGTCCTCGACCGCATCCACACCCCCAACCGGTCCGCGGACTGCGCCCGCGAGGCGCTGGTGGCGGGCTTCGAGCACGTCAGCCTCGACCTGATCTACGGAACGCCGGGCGAGTCCGACGACGACCTGCTGCGCTCGGTGGACACGGCGGTGGAGACGGGGGTCGACCACGTCTCGGCCTACGCCCTGGTCGTGGAGGAGGGGACCGCGCTGGCGCGCCGGGTCCGGCGCGGCGAGCTGGCCGCTCCCGACGACGACGTGCTCGCCCACCGCTACGAGCTGGTCGACGCCCGACTGTCCGAGGCGGGGATGACCTGGTACGAAGTGTCCAACTGGTCGCGCCCCGGTGGCGAGTGCCGGCACAACCTGGGCTACTGGAACGGCGGTCAATGGTGGGGCGCCGGGCCCGGGGCGCACGGCTACGTCGGGGTGACGCGGTGGTGGAATGTCAAGCACCCCAACGCCTATGCCGAGTCGCTGGCGGCCGACGCGCTGCCGGTGCAAGGTTTCGAGGGGCTCGACCCGGCCGCCCGGCACACCGAAGAGGTGCTGCTGAAAATCAGGCTGCGCCAAGGGCTTCCGGTCAACGTGCTGGATGCCGCCGAACGCGAGCGGGCACGGACCGCGATCGCCGACGGCTTACTCGCTTCGGATGGCGACAGGTTGGTGCTCACCCCGCGCGGCCGGTTGCTGGCCGACGCGGTGGTGCGCACGCTGCTGGGTTAGCCGCGTCCGCGACCCGTGGAACCGGATGCCTTCGGGTGACCGACCCGTCAGACGCCGGGGAACCAGTGCGAGACCACCCGGTTGAACTCGATGAAGATCGGGATCCCGACGGTGACCATCATCGAGAAGGTCAGGCCCAGCGCAGCGGCCAGCGGCAGGGTCGGGCTTGCTTCGGGGATGCCCAGACGCTGCACGGCCGGCACGGTGATGTAGGACGCGGACCCGCACAGCACGGCGAACAAGACGTAGGTGCCCGACTGCAAGTGTGTGTCTGTGAGGTCGGCAAAGAAGTAGGCGGCCAAAATCCCTACGGCCCCGAACAAGATTGGCGCCAGCAAGCCGAAGAGGATGAACCCCGCGCCCGCGGACCTCACGTCCCGCAATTTGCGCGAGGCGGTCATGCCCATTTCCAGCAGAAACAGGCAAAGCACACCCTGGAACGCCGAGACGAACAGCTCGTTCTGGTCGTGAACGACCTTCTGTCCCTGCACGGCGCCGATGAAACCCACGGCGATGCCGCCGACGAGGAGGACCAGGCCCGGATTGAGGAACACCTCCTGCAGGATCTCGCGGGAAAGGATGGATGCCCGCTTTCCCTGCTGGCGGCGCGGCCGCGGGCCGGGCTCCCAGTCGGGGCGCTCCAGTTTCTCCAGGGATAGCTCGGTCTCCTCCTCGATCCCGCGTTCGTGTTCGTCGTCGAGGCTTTCCGACCCGGCCCGGCGGGCCGCCGCGCCCGGACCGACTCTCGCCGGGGCCGTGTAGCCGGGCTCGTCCGGCATGAATCCCGCCTCGTCCATCCCGTTGCGCCGCAGGCGCGCGACCAGGTACAGCGCCACCAGGCAACCGGGGATTTGCATGAAGGCCAGGCCGACCGGCATCCACGCGTCGAAAGCGATCTTGACGCTCGCCAGCAACGCCACACAGGTGGCAAAAGTGCCCGCCGAGTCAGACCCGTAGTAACCGGCGATCGTGGCTCCATCGATTCGCCGCAGCGGGGTGAGGTACCTCAGAAAGACATAGGTGAGCGCGCCGAAAACAAAATTGAGGACGATGCCGAGAACGACGAACTCTGCGATGTTGTCGATGTCGGCAGGCTTGATCTTGGCGAGCTCCTCACCGCCCTGCCAACCGATCGACACCAGCAGGTACATGGTCAACCCCTGATAGATCACGTAGGGGAACTCGAACCGCACCTTGAGGATCGGGATCAGAAATCCGAAGTAGAAGAACAGCAGCAGCGGCTTGAACAGATTGTGGGTGAAATTCTGCAGGAACTCGTGAATCATCGGCGTTTCTCGGCCATTCCGTCCGGTGGCGGCGCAGGAGTGATTGACACGCGGGGTGCGCGAACATCACCAAACCTTGAGGATCCGGCGGCCGCCGTCAACGCTTTTACCAACACTTAACAACGACGATTGCCCGCGACATGACGCCGCGGGCAACGCCGAACCGGTCGGGAAATCGACCGGCCCAGTGCCGGGGACCGGCTAGAACCAGTGCGCCACCAGGCGGTTGATCTCGATGTAGAGCGGGATTCCGATGGTGACGTTGTAGGAGAACGTCAAGCCGAGCGAGGCGGCCAGCGGCAGCGTGGGGCTCGCCTCGGGAATGGCCAGCCGCTGAACCGCCGGCACCGCGATGTAGGACGCCGCACCACACAGGACCGCGAACAACACGTAGGTTCCCGGCTTGAAATCGGAGTGGGTGATCGAGGCGTACATGTGGGCGACGATGATCCCCAGGGGCGCGAAGAGGTTGGGTGCCAGCAGGCCGAAGAAGATGAATCCCGGCCCGGCGGTCCGCAGGTCCTTCAACTTGCGCGAGGCCGTCATGCCCATCTCGAGCAGGAACAGGCACAGCACGCCCTGGAACGCCAGCACGAAGAATCTGTCGTCGTCGGCGACCACCTTCTGCCCCTGCAGGCCGCTGACCAGGCCGATGATGATGCCGCCGATGAGCAGCACCAGCCCGGGGTTGAGGAAAACCTCCTGCAGCAGCTCGCGGGAGAAGAGCGGAGGTCGCTTGCCCTTCGCTTGGGCCAGGCCGGGACCCGGCTCCCAGTCCGGATGCTCGAGCTTTTCCATCGACATCTCGAGCTCTTGTTCGACGCCACGCTCGGTCTCGTTGGACTCCAGGCTCTGGCCACGTTGTGGCTTCGCCGCCGTGCCCGGCCCGACGCCGGCCTTGACCGGTGCGATGTACCCGGGCTCGTCGGCCATGTTGCCCGCGGCGTCCATCCCGCGGTGCCGCAGCCGGGCGACCAGGTACAGCGCCACGAGGCATCCGGGGATCTCCATGACGGCCAGCATCACCGGCATGTAGGCGTTGAACGCGATGTTGGTCGCGGCGAGGACGGCCACGCAGGTGGCGAAGGTTCCCGCCGAGTCCGACCCGTAGTACCCGGCGACGGTCGCACGATCGACTCGCCGCAGCGACGTGAGCCCGCTCATCAGCAGGTAGGCGATACCGCCGATGATGAAGTTCAGGACGAAGCCCAAGACCATGAAACCGACGATGGACCCGACGCTGGAGGCGCCGATCTTGGCGAGTTCCTCACCCCCGTGCCAGCCGATCGCCAGCAGCAGGTACATGGTCAGGCCCTGGTAGATGACGTACGGGAACTCGAAGCGCACCTTCAGGATCGGGATGAGGAACCCGAAGTAGAAGAACAGCAGCAGCGGTTTGAAGAGGTTGTGGGTGAAGTTGTGCCAGAACTCTTGCAGCATGTGGTGCCTCCCTTTTGACCCCGGTGATCAGGGGAAGCACCGTCCGCGAGCGGGGCTACCACGAACCTCCCGATGATCGTGGAGAAACCTAACGCCGCCGTCCGTGGGCCGCCACTCGGAAAACGCGCGCAAACCCGGTAATCCGGCGGGCGGCCGCCGCGGCGGACTCGTTTCACGAAAGCCGTGGTCAAAGCGCCGCAGGTCGCGCCGCCTCCGCGCCGGAGATTGAGAGGCACTGTGACTTGTCTGTGAATCCACTGGGTGTATGCGACCCGCTGTGTGGCGTTCCCCACCGGAGGGAAGGTTGACCGCAATTAGATAGGTTAGGCTACATTTACTAACCGTGACCGAACTCAGGGTGGAGACCAGTTCCGCGTCACCGTCGGTCCCGCTCCCGGCCGGTATCCCCCCGGCCGACCTCGCGGCCGAGCTCGCCGCCGCGCTGTCCGAGCGGGTCGGGGACCAGTATTTGCTCTACGAGCACGGAGGCCATTGGGTGCTGGCCACCGGCGTGCGGGCGATGGTCGAGCTGGACAGCGACGAGTTGCGCGTGACCCGCGACGGCGTCACCCGGCGCCAACGGTGGTCCGGCCGGCCGGGGCCGGTATTGGGCGATGCCGTCGACCGCCTGCTGCTCGAAGCCGAGCAGGTGTTCGGATGGGTCGCGTTCGAATTCGGTCTCTACCGTTACGGGCTGAAGAACAGGTTGGCGCCGCGCACCCCGCTGGCGCGCGTGTTCTGGCCGCGGACCCGCATCGTGGTGACCCGCGAGGCGGTGCGGCTGATCGACGCCCCCCGCGGCCACCACGAAGCGCTGCTCGCGTTGCTCGACGGCCTGCGTCCCGCGCCCGAGGCCACCGGGATCGACGTAGTTGCCGACCCGTCCGGCTACCGCGATCGGGTGGCGTCGGCCGTCCGCGAGATCGGCGCCGGCGACTATCACAAGGTGATCTTGTCCCGCTGCGTACGCGTGCCGTTCGAGCTCGACTTCCCGTCCACGTACCGGGTGGGCCGCCGGTACAACACCCCGGTGCGTTCGTTTCTGCTGCGGCTGGGCGGGATTCGCGCCGTCGGTTACAGCCCCGAGTTGGTGGTCGCCGTGCGTCCGGACGGTACCGTGGTGACCCAGCCGCTGGCGGGCACCCGCGCGCTGGGTCGCGGCGCCGCCAGTGATCGCCGGGCCCGCGACGAACTGCTTTCCGACTCGAAAGAGATTGTCGAGCACGCCATTTCGGTGCGCAGCTCGCTGCAGGAGATCACCGAGATCGCGGCACCGGGCAGCGCGGCCGTCACCGACTTCATGACGGTTCGGGAGCGGGGGAGCGTGCAGCACCTCGGCTCGACGGTCACCGCCCGACTGGCCGCGTCGAGCGACCGGATGGACGCGCTGGAGGCGCTTTTCCCTGCCGTCACCGCGTCCGGCATCCCGAAAGCGGCGGGCATCGAGGCCATCCTGCGCCTCGACGAGGCGCCCCGCGGCCTGTACTCCGGTGCGGTCGCGATGTTCTCCGCGGACGGCGGGCTGGACGCGGCGCTGACGTTGCGCGCGGCCTACGAGTGCGACGGCAGGACGTGGCTGCGGGCCGGCGCCGGCATCATCGCGGGGTCGCAACCGGAGCGGGAATTCGAGGAGACCTGCGAGAAGCTCTCCACCCTGGCGCCGTACCTGATCGCGCGGGGATAACCGCGAGCCCGTCAAGACGCCCCTTCTCCGGGTGATGGCCGCCGTGGGACTTTCGGCCCTATTTCGGTGACTCGCCCGCGTGTCATCTTGATGTAACCGTATGACACAGATAGATTGCCTGTTACTAACAGGAACAATAACTGGGAGGCGTCGTGTCGACAGCGACCAAGGATATGACCAGCATGCAGCTACTGCATGAACTGGAGCCGGTGGCCGAGCAACTGCTCAACCGCCACCTCTCGATGTTCAAGGAGTGGAACCCACACGACTACGTTCCGTGGTCGGACGGAAAGAACTTCTACGCGCTCGACGGCCAGGACTGGGACCCCGACCAGAGCCGGCTCCCGGATGTGGTGCAGGTCGCGATGGTGCAGAACCTGCTGACCGAGGACAACCTGCCGTCGTATCACCGCGAGATCGCGATGAACTTCAGCATGGACGGTGCCTGGGGTCAGTGGGTGAACCGGTGGACCGCCGAGGAGGCCCGGCACAGCACGGCCTTGCGGGACTATCTGGTGGTCACCCGCGCCGTCGATCCCGTCGAGCTGGAGAAGTTTCGTCTCGAGCAAATGACGAGGGGCTTCAGCCCTGGTCAGAACCAGCAGGGCGACATGTTTGCTGAGAGCATCTTCGACTCGGTCATGTACGTCTCGTTCCAGGAGCTGGCCACCCGCGTCTCGCATCGCAACACCGGCAAGCTGAGCAACGACAGCATCGCCGAACAGCTGATGGCCAGGGTCTCGCACGACGAGAACCTGCACATGATTTTCTACCGGGACGTCAGCGCCGCCGGTTTGGACATCGCGCCCAACCAGGCCATGAAGTCGGTGCACAGGATCCTGCGCAACTTCAAGATGCCCGGCTTCACCGTGCCGGAGTTCCGCCGGAAGGCCGTGATCATCGCCGTCGGCGGCGTCTATGACCCCCGGATCCACCTCGACGAGGTGGTGATGCCGGTGCTGCGGAAGTGGCGCATCTTCGAACGCGAGGACTTCACCGGCGAGGCCGCCTGGATGCGCGACGACCTGGCCGTGCTGATCAAGGAGCTCGAGGAGGCGTGCGACAAGTTCGAGGAGTCCAAGCAGCGCTACCTCGAGCGCGAGGCTCGCCGAACCGAGAAGATCACCGCCCGCAAGGTGCTCAAAACCGAAGGGACGCTGACCCTCAGCGGGCGCTGAGGCTCACGTGACCTGCCGCAGCCGCGCCTGGGGTTCAGCCGACTGTTCGAGATAGTCGGCGAGGATGTGGCCGACCAGCGACTCGATGTTGGATTCGATCGACGCCGCGAGCGTGGCCGTGACCGTCGCCACTGCCTGAGTCCTGAACCGCACGAGCATGGTGATCAGTTCGGCGATTACGCCGGCGCGGCGTGCCCGCCGCGTCCCGGTGGGCGATGTCAGGCGAGTGCGGCCAGCGCGGTCGCCGGGTCGTAACCGCTGAATCCGCTCAGATCGCCGCTGCGCAGTCGATTCACCCAGGCCGGGTCGGCGAGCAAAGCGCGCCCGATCGCCGCGATGTCGAATTCCCCCGCCTCGAACTGCTCGACCAGGCGGTCGACGGGTGCGGGTTGAATCACCTGGCCACGCTTCTCGCTGCGGAACTGCGTCTCCAGTCCGACGGATCCGACCGCGATGACCGGCAACCCGGTGACCTTCTTGCTCCACCCGGCCAGGCTCAACTCGCGGTCGTGGTCAGGGAAGGCGGGCACGTAGTGCCGACGCGTCGAGGGATGGAGCATGTCGACTCCCGCTTCTGTCAAGGCTCCGAGAATTTCCTGCAGCTGAGTCGGTTCGTCGGCGATCGACGCCGAGTAGTCGGTGCCCTTCCACTGCGAGAAGCGGAAGATGACGGGATAGTCCGGGCCGACGGCGGCGCGCACGGCCGCGACGACCTCGGCCGGGAACCGGGTCCGCGCGGCCAGTGATCCGCCGTAGCCGTCGGTGCGCAGATTGGTTCGCTCCCAAAGGAATTGGTCCAACAGGTAGCCGTGGGCGCCGTGCAGTTCGATGGCGTCGAAGCCGATGTCGCGCGCCGTCGCCGCGCTGCGTGCGTACAGCTCCGCGACCCGGGGCAGTTCGTCGGGCCCGAGCGCTCTGCCTTTCGGGACTCCGAGCCCGTCGACGCCCGATGGGCTGACCGGCACCACGCCGTCGGAATCGTCGCGCTGGGCACCCTGGTGCCACAGCTGCGCGGCGATCGTGGCCCCCTCGCCGTGGACGGCGTCGAGGACACGCGCCCACCCCGCGAGGACATCGTCACCGGCGAGGGTCGGGATGGCGTAGGGGTATCCCGCGGCCGGGTCGGGCAGCCGGATTCCCTCGGTGATGATCAGCCCGACGCCGCCCGCGGCGCGACGCCGGTAGTACTCGGCGACGTCGGGGCCGGGAACTCCGTCGGGGGAGGCCTGCCGGGTCATCGGCGCCATGGCGAACCGGTTCGGCACGGTCAGCGAGCGGACGGTCAGCGGGCGGAAGAGGTCGTCGATTGCCACGCACGGCTCCAACGCGCCGCTTCTCTCCCCTATTCCGGCCGGCGGGATTGCGGTCCCGCCGGGGTGAGCGGCTACGCCGCGTCCAAGCCGGCCCGGCTACGCCGCGACGAGCCGCAGCGGCAACCGCTCATGGCGCCGAATGATGTTGTTGAGTGCCCATTTTGGGCTCCCGGTGATCTCCAGGCGGTCGACGCGGGCGATCAGGGCCCGCAGGAATGCGCCCGTTTCCAGGCGCGCGAGTCCCTGGCCGGCGCACGCGTGCGCGCCCTGGCCGAAGCCGAGGTGGCGACCCGCGTCCCTGCCGATGTCGAAGGCCTCGGGACTTTCCCATTCGCTTTCGTCCCGGTTCGCCGAGGAGTAGACGACCAGTACCTGGGAGCCCTTCGGCAGGGTGATGCCGGCGATCTCGGTTTCCGCCGCGACGCGCCGGCCGAAGGCGCGCAGCGGGGACTCGTACCGCACGATTTCGTTGATGGCGTTGGAAATCCGCTCGGGGTCGGCCTTGAGCAGCTCCCATTGGTCGGGGTGGGTGGCGAAGAGGTAGAGCGCGTTGCTGATCGCGCCGATGGTGGTGTCCAGCGCGGGCCCGAGGTAGTCGACCATGAGCTTCGGGCATTCTTTCGCGGCGAGCGCTCCCTCGTCGGCGGCGGCCAAGAGTTCGTCGGCCATGCTCCCGGGGATCACGTCGCGGCGCCGTACGACCTGGCGGGCGAAGCGGAGCATGTGCAGGCCGCGCGGCGCCGCGTGGACGGTCCGGCCGTTGAGCGGCCCCAGCACGTCGAATGTCGCACCGGCCCAATGCAATAGGTGCTCACGCCGATCGGCGGGCCAACCCACCAGGTCGGGGACCACGCCCAGCGGAAGCGCGGCGGCCAGTTGCGCACCGTCGACCTCACCGCGCCGGAGCGCCGCGTCGACGACTTCCCCGGCCAGGCGCTCGACTCGGTCGCTGATCGCATGCAGCGCGCGTGGGAGCATCCGGTGGGCGACGAGTCTGCGGCGCCGCTCGTGCTCGGCTCCGTCGCTGGCCAGGGTGGTTCCCCGGGACAGCCGGTTGCTGATCGGATTGAGCGCCACGCCGCCCGTGGACGTGAACGCGCCGTCGTCGCGCAGGACGGCTTTGCACTCGCGGTATCGCGGTAGCGCGTACACCCGGTGATGTGACAGCCACACCACCGGTCCCAGTTCCCGAAGGCGCCGGTAGTGCGGGTAGGGATCGATGATCGCTTCGGTGGTGTAGACGCTCGAGCCGTAGGTCGGTGCGCCGTGGCCGCGACGCGGGTGAACCAAATCGACTCCTTTGTGCGTGCCGGGTGCGCCGAGGAACACTAACTGACGAAATCGTCACACACGAGTGTTCACTCAGTCAAGCCGCCCCCGGGCCGCGCCCGGCGCGGAGTAACGGTTCGGGCACGTTTCGGTTATCGCGCGCCGCGTCGCGCGGAACGGCCGGTTTCACGGTCGACAATCCCAGGCATGACCCAATCGGCGGGGCCGTCCGTTGGCGCGTGAAATCTCACGGCAGACGTTCCTTCGGGGCGCCGCCGGGGCCCTGGCCGCCGGCGCGGTGTTCGGCCCCGCCCGGGCCGCCGCCGTACCCAACACCCCCGGATGGGGCGCCCTGTCCACCGCCATCACCGGTCCGGTGATCCTGCCGGACAACGGCCAATTCGCCGCGGCCAAGCAGGTTTTCAACACCCTTTACAACGGGTCCACGCCGGCGGCGGTGGTCGCGCCGAAATCGGCGGCAGAGGTGCAGAAGGCGATGGCCTTCGCCTCCGCCAACAACCTCAAGGTCGCGCCGCGCAGCGGCGGGCACTCCTACGTGGGGGCGTCCACGGCGAACGGCACCATGGTGCTCGATCTGCGCCAGCTGCCCGGGGACATCAAGTACGACGCGGCGACCGGTCAGGTCACGGTGACGCCGGCGACCGGTTTGTACCCGCTGCACCAGGCGCTGGCCGCGGCCGGCCGCGGGATTCCGACCGGGATCTGTCCGACGGTCGGCGCCGCCGGCCACGCCCTGGGCGGCGGGTTGGGTGCCCACTCGCGGCAGGCCGGCCTGATGTGCGACCAGTTGACGTCGGCGACGGTGGTGCTGCCCGGCGGCCAGGCGGTCACCGCGTCGTCGGCCAACAACCCCGACCTGTTCTGGGCGCTGCGCGGCGGCGGGGGCGGCAACTTCGGCGTCACGACCTCGCTGACGTTCGCGACGTTCCCTACAGCAGACGTCGACGTGGTGAACCTCAACTTCCCGCCGCAGTCGTTCGCGCAGGTCCTCGTCGGTTGGCAGAACTGGCTGCGCACCGCCGACCGCAACAGCTGGGCGCTGGCCGATGCCACGGTCGATCCGATGGGGACGCACTGCCGCATCCTGGCGACATGCCCGGCCGGGTCGGGCGGCAAGGCGGCCGCGGCCATCATCTCCGCGGTCGGCACCCAGCCGACCGGAACCGAGAACCACACCTTCAACTACATGGACCTGGTCCGGTATCTGGCCGGGAACCTCAATCCCACGCCGCTCGGATATGTCGGCGGCTCAGACGTTTTCGCGACCATCACGCCGGCGGCCGCCCAGGGCATCGCGTCGGCGGTCGACGCCTTTCCGCGCGGCGCCGGCCGCATGCTGACGATCATGCACGCGCTGGACGGGGCGCTGGCGACCGTGGCGCCCGGGGCAACGGCCTTCCCGTGGCGGCGCCACGCCGCCCTGGTGCAGTGGTACACTGAACCGTCGGGGCCCCCGTCGGCGGCAACGGCCTGGCTCAGCACGGCACACCAAGCGGTGCAACCGTATTCGGTCGGCGGCTACGTGAACTACATCGAGGCCAACCAGCCGCCGTCGCGGTACTTCGGCGCCAACCTGTCCCAACTGAGCGCCGCGCGCCAGAAGTACGACCCGGGCCGGGTCATGTTCTCCGGGCTGAGTTACTAGCGGAGACCGCGCCGGCGATCGCCCTCTTGTCGACCTTGCCGATCGGGGTGACCGGCAGGGCGGGCAGGACGACCAGCATGTCGGGACGGGTGTGTGCGGCCACGCCCCGACCGTCGAGATAGTCGTTCAGCTGATCGAGGCTGAGCGGCTCGCCCCGGAAAACGACCGCGGCGCAGATCTTTTCGCCGAGATACCGATCGGGCAGCGCGACCGCGGCCGCCGATGCGATCGCCGGGTGGCTGGCCAGCTGTTCCTCGAGGTCGGCCGCGGAGATGGTTTCCCCACCGCGGCAGATCACGTCTTTGACGCGGCCGGTGACCACCAGGTAGCCGTCGGCGCGGCGGCGGACGAGGTCGCCGCTGCGGTAGAAGCCGTCCGGGTCGAAGCAGCGCTCGTTGTCCGGCCCGGCGCGAAAGTAGCCGTTGATGGTGTAGGGCCCGCGCACCAGCAGTTCGCCCTCTTCGCCCGGAGCCACCGGGTCGCCGGCGGCGTCGACGATGCGCAACTCGTCGCCCGCGCACAGGGGCCGGCCCTGGGTGTGGTCCACGGTTTCCGGCGGATCGTCGAGCCGGGTGAAGTTCAGCAGGCCCTCGGCCATCCCGAACACCTGCTGCACGCCCGGGGTCAACGCGGCGCGCAATAGCCGGGCGTCCTGGGGCTCCAGCCGCGCCCCGCCGACTTGCAAGAGCCGCAACGACTTTGGTGTCACCGGCTCCCATTCGCAGGCGTGCGCCCACAGCGTGGCCAGCGCCGGCACCAGGGCGGTGACCGTGACGCCGTGGCGCGCGACGGCGGCGAAGGCGGCCTCGGGGCTGGGGTCGCGGCCGAACACGGTGGTCGCGCCCACCGTCATCGCGCCGAGCAGCCCCGGACAGGCGAGCGGGAAGTTGTGACCGGCGGGCAGGATCGCCAGGTACACGTCATCGCCGCTCAGCCCGCACACCTCGGCGCTGGCCTTCGCGTTGAACACGTAGTCGTCTTGGGTGCGGGGGATCAGCTTCGGGGTGCCGGTGGTGCCGCCGGAAACCAGCAGCAGCGCGGGCGATCCCGGGTCGGCCGCGGGGGCCGGTCCTTGGCCCGGGGCCCGGGCGCACAGCTGCGCCCACGAGGTGAACGCGCCGGGGTCGCCGTCGACGATGACGTGCCGGAGCGACGGGTGCTGCGCGAGCAGGTCGCGGGCCATCGCCGGGTAGTCGAAGCCGCTCGATGCGTCCGGGATCAGCAGGGCGGCCGCCCCGCTGACCGCGGCGAAGTGCCCCAGCTCCGCGGAGCGGTGGCCCGGGAGGCACAGCACCGGGATCGCCCCGGCCCGCAACAGCCCGAACAGTGCCACGGCGAACCCGCAGCCGTTCGGCAACTGCAGCAGCACGCGGTCGCCCGGCTCGATGCCGAGATCGCGGAGTCCGGCCGCCGCGCGGTCGGCGCGTGCGTCGAGTTCGGCGTAGCTCAATCCGCGATCCGCGAGGGCGTCGATCACCGCGGTTCGCCGGGGCCAGGACTGGGCGGCGTCGCCCAGGATCGAGTCCAGCATCCGTCCGGACCAGTAGCCCGCCGCCCGGTAGGCGGCGGCCCGGTCGGCGGGGAACGGAACGAAGCCCTCCATCCCGTGCCGTGGTGGCCGGGGCGGGTTGGGCGACATCGGGTTCCTTTGCCGGGGTGTGGTAGCGGGGAGGCGGGGATCGAGGATAGGGTAACCCAAGTTAGGGAAGCCTGTGCTAATCCAAGGAGGGTCGTGGTGCATGCCCCGGCGTGCGCGGAGGATATCCGCGCCGAGGTGGCCGAGCTGCTGGGCGTCGACGCCGACGCCGTCGACCCGGCGGGCAACCTGATCGGCCAGGGCCTGGACTCCATCCGCATGATGACGCTGGCCGGTCGCTGGCGGCGACGGGGGCTCGCCATCGATTTCGCCACGCTGGCCGCCGCGCCGACGATCGAGGCCTGGGCCGAGATGGTGGCCGGCGGCGAGCCGGTCGCGGGCGCCGACGCCCCGGTGATCGATGACGCCTCGTCCGGCGATGACGAGCCCTTCCCCCTCGCCCCGATGCAGCACGCGATGTGGGTCGGCCGCCAGGACCATCAGCGCTGCGGCGGCGTGGCCGGGCACCTCTACGTCGAATTCGACGGCGCCTCAATCGATCCCGACCGCCTGCGGACGGCGGCCACGGCGCTGGCGAGTCGGCACCCCATGCTGCGCGTCGAGTTCCTGCCCGACGGCACGCAGCGGATCCCCACGCCGGACGAGTGCGGCGAGTTCGGCGTCAGCGTGCTCGACCTGCGCGAGCACCCGGAGGTCGAAGGGCAACTCGCCGCCATCCGCGACGCCAAGTCGCACCAGCAGCTCGACGGGACGGTGTTCGAGCTGGCGGTGACGCTGCTGCCCGGCGAACGCTCCCGCCTGCACGTCGACCTGGACATGCAGGCCGCCGACGCGATGAGCTACCGCACGCTGATGGCGGATCTGGCCGCGCTCTACCGCGGCCGGGACCTGCCGCGCTTGGGTTACAGCTACCCGGCATACCGCCGGGCCGTCGAGGCCGGGGAGCGCCGGGGACAGCCGGCCCGCGACGCGGACCGGGAGTGGTGGGCGAAGCGCCTCCCCGAGCTGC
>NZ_CSTD01000001.1:2206515-2235276 GCF_001053185.1 Mycobacterium bohemicum DSM 44277
GGGGACACCGCGGCGCGGTACGAGGTGCCGCGAACGCAGCTGGAGCGGGCGCTGTGCCACATCGTCGCCGACCTGCTGAACCGCGACGCCGACACCGTGGGCGTGCACGACGACTTCTTCGCCCTCGGCGGAGATTCCGTGCTGGCGACGCAGGCCGTCGCCGGCATCCGGCGCTGGCTGGATTCCCCGAGCCTGATGGTCGCCGACGTCTTCGCCGCCAGGACGCCGGCCGGCCTGGCCCGCCTGCTCGCCGAACGGGAAACCGGCGCCGAGCGGCTGGAGGCGGTGGCCGACCTTTACCTGGAGATCGTCGACATGCCGGGGGCCGAGGTGATGTCCGCGCTCGAGAAGCCGACCAGGCGCGAGTTCCAGCCGTGGGTCAAGCGGTTCACCGGTGGCGATGCGCGGGGCTCGGTGATCGTGTTCCCGCACGCGGGCGGCGCCGCTGCGGCCTACCGCCCGCTGGCCAAGGCGCTGTCGGCCAACGAATTCGACGCCTTCCTGGTCCAGTACCCGCAGCGGGCCGACCGGCGGAACCACCCCGCCGCGGACAGCATCGAGGCCCTGGCCCTGGACCTTTTCGAGGCGGGCGACTGGGGGGGCGCGACCGCTCCGCTGAGCCTCTTCGGCCATTGCATGGGCGCGGTGGTGGCCTTCGAGTTCGCCCGGATCGCCGAACGCAACGGGGTCCCGGTGCGGGTGTTGTGGGCGTCGGCGGGCCACGCGCCCTCGTCGGTCGGTGCGGGCGGGCCGTTGCCCACCAGCGAAAGTGGGGTCTTGGCCGACATGGTCGACCTCGGTGGCACCGACCCGGCGCTGTTGGAGGATGAGGAGTTCGTCGAACTCCTGGTGCGGGCCGTGCAGGCCGACTACCGCGCCCTGAACGCCTATTCGTGCCGTCCGGACGTGCGCATCGACGCCGAAATCCACGCGCTCGGCGGCAGCGCCGACCACCGGATCACGCCCGAGATGCTGGGCGCCTGGGAAACTCACACGTCCGGCCGGTTCACCCAGTCGTCGTTCGGCGGCGGACACTTCTACCTCCACGATCACCTCGACGCGGTCGCCCGAATGGTGTGCGCCGATGTCCGATAGCGACCCGGTCGTCATCGTCGGGTTCGCCGTGGAGGCGCCCGGCGGCGTCGAAACCCCGGACGACTATTGGGAACTGCTGTCCGAGCAGCGGGAGGGCCTGGGGCCGTTTCCCACCGATCGCGGCTGGGCGCTTCGCGAGCTGTTCGACGGCTCGCGCCGCGACGGATTCAAACCCATCCATAACCTCGGCGGATTCCTCTCCACCGCAACGACATTCGACCCGGAGTTTTTTCGCATCTCGCCCCGGGAGGCGACGGCGATGGATCCCCAGCAGCGCGTCGCGCTGCGGCTGGCCTGGCGCAGCCTGGAGAACAGCGGGATCAACCCCGACGACCTCGCGGGTCACGACGTGGGCTGTTATGTCGGCGCCTCCGCGCTCGAATACGGGCCCGGCCTCTCCGAGTTCTCGCACCACAGCGGGCATTTGATCAGCGGGACGTCGCTCGGGGTGATCTCGGGGCGCATCGCCTACACGCTGGACCTGGCCGGGCCGGCCCTGACGATCGACACCTCCTGCTCGTCGTCGTTGACCGCGCTGCACACCGCGGTCGCGGCGATCGGTGCGGGCGACTGCGACCTCGCGCTGGCCGGTGGCGTCTGTGTGATGGGCACCCCGGGCTACTTCGTCGAGTTCTCCAAGCAGCACGCGCTCTCCGACGACGGCCACTGCCGGGCCTACAGCGCGCACGCGAGCGGGACCGTTTGGGCGGAGGGCGCGGCCATGTTCGTCCTGCAGCGCCGGTCCAGGGCGGCGGCCGACGGTCGTCGGGTGCTGGCCGAGGTCCGCGCCAGCTGCCTGAACTCCGACGGGCGCAGCAACGGGCTGACGGCGCCCAGCGGCGCGGCGCAGCTGCGCCTGTTCCGGCGGGCCATCGCCCGCGCCGGGGCCGAGCCCGTCGAGGTCGGGATGGTCGAAGGCCACGGAACCGGGACGCGGCTCGGCGACCGGACCGAACTGCTCGCCCTGGCCGCCAGTTACGGCATCGCGCCGGCGGGACGCGGACCGCTCCTGGGGTCGGTCAAGTCCAACGTCGGGCACGCACAGGCCGCGGCGGGCGGGCTGGGGCTGGCCAAGGTGCTGCTCTCGGCGCAACACGGCGCAATCCCGCCCACGTTGCACGTCGACGAGCCGAGCCGCGAAATCGACTGGGAAAGCCAGGGTTTGCGGCTGGCCGACAAGCTGACCCCGTGGCCGGCCGTCGACGGGCGGCGGATCGCGGCGGTGTCCGCGTTCGGGATGAGCGGCACCAACACCCATCTCATCGTCTCCATGCCCGACGACGTACACCGGGCCGCATGATGACCCCCACCCGACTGCCCGACGGGCGGACCGCGGTCGTGCTGAGCGCCCACGCCGACGACCTGCTCCGCGCGGACGCCCGGGCCATCGCCGACTACCTCGACCGCTTCCCCGAAACGACGGTGACCCAGGCGGCCCGCCAGCTGCACACGACGCGCCGGGTCCGCGGTCACCGCGCGGTCCTTCGTGCCGCCAACCGCCCGGAGTTGGTCGACGCGTTGCGCGCGCTGGCCGCCGGCCGCGAGCACCCGCTGCTCGCCGCCTCGGCACTCGACCTGCGCAAGCGCCTCAACCGGGTGATCGGCCGGACGGTGTCGTTGGCGACGCTGATGGGTGAGATCACCGGCGGCGAACTCATCGCACAACTCGAGGGTGCCGGCGAGCGCCCCCACCATGCACAGAAAGTGGACATCGCGCGTGACTGACATCGACACCGGCGCCCGGCTCGATGCCGCCCGACTGGAGCTGCTGCGTCGCCGGCTCGCCGAACGCGGGCTCTCCTCCGACGCCGAAAGACCCGACCCGGGCGCCGATGACGAACTCTCCGACGGCCAGGCCCGCATGTGGTTCGTGCAGGCGGCCGACCCCAGTGGCGCGCTGCTCAACGTCTGTGTCTCCTACCGGATCACCGGCGACGTCGATCTCGACCGGCTGCGCGAGGCCGTCGATGCCGTCGCGCGGCGCCACCGGGTGCTGCGCACCACCTACGCCGTCGGCGCGGAGGGCGACCCCAAGCCCGTGGTGCGCGACGATCTCCGCCCGGGATGGGCCCAACACGATCTGACCGACCTTCCCGAACCCGCGCGCCGGCTGCGGCTCGAGGTGCTGGCGCAACGCGAATTCTGCACGCCCTTCGACCTTTCCGCCGACGCGCCCCTGCGGATCACGGTCGCGCGCACGGCGCCCGAAGAGCACGTGCTGCTGCTGGTCGCCCACCACATCGCGTGGGACGACGGCTCGTGGCGGGTGTTCTTCGCCGACCTCACGAAGGCCTACCAGCGTGCCGACCTGGGGCCCGAACGCCGCCTGACGGCCCCGCCCGGGCCCGACACCGTCGACGCCGATCTCGACTACTGGCGGGCCGTCATGGCCGATCCGCCGGAACCGCTGGAGCTGCCCGGACCCGCCGGCACCGGCATGCCCGGCAGCTGGCGCGCGGCCCGCAGCGAGCTGCGGCTGCCCGGGGACACCGCCCACCGGGTGATGGCGGTGGCGCGCGACACCGGCTGCACCCCCTACATGGTGCTGCTTGCCGCGTTCGCGGCCCTGCTGCAGCGCTACACGCACAGCGACGACTTCCTCGTCGCCACGCCCGTGCTCAACCGCGGTGCCGGAACCGATGACACCATCGGGTATTTCGGCAACACCGTCGCGCTGCGGCTGCGACCGCACCCCGGCATGACGTTCCGGGAACTGCTCGCGTCGACGCGCGACGTCGCCACCGGGGCATTCGCGCACCAACGCGTCGGGCTCGATCGCGCGGTGCGCGAACTGAACCCGGATCGCCGGCACGGCGCCGAACGAATGACGCGGGTCAGCTTCGGCTTCCGCGAGCCCGACGGCGGCGGATTCCGCCCACCGGGCGTGACGTGCGAGCGCTACGACCTGCGCGGCAACCTCACCCAGCTGCCGCTGGGCTTCATGGTCGAATTCGACAGCGCCGGCGCCTTGGTCGAGGCCGAACACCTCCTGGACGTCCTCGAACCGGCCTTGGCGCGCCAGATGCTGGCCCACTTCGCCGTCCTGCTCGACGACGCCCTCGCCCGGCCCGAGGCGACGCTGGCGCGGCTGGCGCTGATGGACGACGCCGACACCGCTTGGCTGCGGGGGGTCTCGCGGGGCGAGCACTTCGACGCCGCCCCCGCGACGCTCGCCGACCTGGTGTCGGACCAGGCCGCGCGGACCCCGGACGCGATCGCCGTCGTCTACGAGGATCGCCAGTTCACCTATCGCGACATCGACGAGGCCGCAAACCGGTTGGCGCGCTGGCTCGCCGAACGCGGCGTGGGCGCCGAGGACCGGGTGGCCGTGCTGCTCGACAAGTCGCCGGATCTGGTCGTCACCGCGCTGGCGGTCGCCAAGGCCGGCGCCGTGTACGTGCCCGTGGACCCCACCTACCCGCAGGACCGGCTGGACTTCATCCTCGATGACTGCCAGGCGACACTGGTGCTGCGTGAGCCCGTGCGCGACCTGGCCGCCTACCACGCCGGCAACCTGACCGACGCCGACCGTGTCCGGCCGCTGCGCCCGGACAACACCGCGTACCTGATCTACACGTCGGGCACCACGGGTCAGCCGAAAGGCGTTGCGGTGCCGCACCGTCCGGTCGCGGAGTACTTCGTCTGGTTCAAGGGTGAGTACGGCGTCGACCACGCCGACCGGCTGCTGCAGGTCGCCTCACCGAGCTTCGACGTGTCGATCGCCGAGATCTTCGGCACCCTGGCCTGCGGGGCGCGGCTGGTGATCCCGCGGCCCGGCGGACTCGGCGACATCGGCTATCTCACCGGCCTTTTGCACGAACAGGCCATCACGGCAATGCATTTCGTGCCGTCGCTGCTCGGCTTGTTTCTGTCGCTGCCGGGTGTCAACCAGTGGCGGACGCTGCAGCGGGTGCCCATTGGCGGCGAACCGCTGCCCGGTGAGGTGGCCGACAAGTTCCGCGCCACCTTCGACGCGCTGCTGCACAATTTTTACGGCCCCACCGAAACCGTGATCAATGCGAGCCGGTACAAGGTGGAGGGCCCGCAGGGCACCCGCATCGTGCCGATCGGCCGGCCCAAGATCAACACCACCATGCACCTGCTCGACGACGCGCTGCAGCCGGTGCCGGTCGGGGTGATCGGCGAAATCTATCTCGGCGGAGGGCATCTGGCGCATGGCTACCATCGCCGCGCCGGGCTGACCGCCGAGCGGTTCGTCGCCGACCCGTTCAACCCCGGTGCCCGGATGTATCGCACCGGGGACCTCGCGCGCCGCAACGCCGACGGCGACGTCGAGTTCGTCGGGCGCGCCGACGAACAGGTCAAGATCCGCGGTTTCCGAATCGAACTCGGCGACGTCGCCGCGGCGATCGCAGTCGATCCGACGGTCGGGCAAGCCGTCGTGGTGGTCGGCGACCTGCCCCGGTTGGGCAAGAGCCTGGTCGGCTACGTCACGCCCGCGCGGGCCGCGGCGGACGATGTCGGCCCGGCCCCCGTTGGTCGCGTCGACATCGACCGGATCCGGGCGAGAGTGGCGGCGGCACTGCCGGAATACATGGTTCCCGCGGCCTACGTCGTGCTCGACGAGATACCGATCACCCCGCACGGCAAGATCGACCGCGCCGCCCTGCCGGTCCCCGAGGTCGTCTCCGGGGCCGAGTACCGCGAACCGGAAACGGCCGGCGAGCGCCGTATTGCCGGACTGTTCGCCCAGCTGCTGGGCCGCGACCGGGTCGGCGCCGACGACTCGTTCTTCGACCTCGGTGGGCACTCCCTGCTCGCGACCAAACTCGTCGCGGGAGTGCGCAACACCTTCGGCGTCGACATCGGGGTCCGGGAGATCTTCGAACTGGCCACCGTGGCCAGGATCGCCGAACACGTCGACACGGCGGATCCCGGCCCCGCACGACCGCGGTTGACGCCGGTCCGGCGCGACGGGGCGGCGCGGTTGTCGTCGTCGCAGCTGCGCAGCTGGTTCACCTATCGCTTCGACGGGCCGAGCTCCGCCAACAACATCCCGTTCACCGCGGAGCTGCGCGGCCCGTGTGACGCCGACGCGCTGGCGGCGGCCGTGTCCGACGTCGTGGCGCGGCACGAGATCCTGCGCACCACGTATCGCGAAATCGACGGCGTACCAAATCAAGTCGTTCACCCCGCCGGGACGGTGCCGGTGCGCCGCGCCGAGGGGCCGGACGGGGATTGGCTGCGGGCCGAACTCGATTCCGAGCGGCGGCACGTGTTCGACCTGGAGAACGACTGGCCCGTGCGGGCCGCGCTGCTGAGCGCGCCCGACCGCACCGTGCTGTCGCTGGTGGTGCACCACATCGCCGGCGACCATTGGTCGGCGGGAGTGCTGTTCACCGACCTGCTGAGCGCCTACCGCGCCCGCCGCGGCGGGCAACCGCCCTCGTGGGAACCGCTTCCCGTGCAGTACGCCGACTACGCCGAGTGGCAGGCGGCGCTGCTCGACGACGCCGCGGGCATCGCCGGACCGCAACGCGACTACTGGGGCCGCGATCCGCGCCCGGTTGACCGCCCTGAGCCGCGAACTCGGCATCACCGAGTTCATGCTGCTGCAGGCGGCCGTCGCGGTGGTGCTGCACGCGGCCGGGGGCGGCCCCGACATCCCCCTCGGCACGCCGGTGGCCGGGCGCGGCGAACCCGAACTCGATCGCCTGCTCGGGTTCTTCATCAACATCCTGGTGCTCCGCAACGACTTGCGCGGCGATCCGACGCTGCGCGAGGTGCTGCGGCGCACCAGGGCGATGGCCCTTGCGGCGTACGCACATCAGGACCTGCCGTTCGACCGGGTGGTGGACGCCGTCAGCCCCGCGCGGTCGCCGTCGCGAAATCCGCTGTTCGACGTGGTGGTCCACGTTCGCGAACAGTTGCCGCAGGGCCGCGTCGTCGACGGTGACACCACCTTCACCGCGCTGGAGCCGGACTTCGACGTCGCGCACGCGGACATGTCGGTGAACTTCTTCGCCTCCGACCCCGACGCCGGGGGCGGTTACCGGGGCCACGTCATCTACCGCCCCGAACTCTACAAACGCCAGACCGCGCGGCGGTTCGCCGACTGGCTGGTCCGGGTCGTCGAGGCGTTCGCACACCACCCGGACCAACACCTGCGGGAGCTCGAGATCGCCGGTCCCGGTGAACGGCAGCGCATCCTGGACCGCTCGGGCGCCACGCAGACCTACCTGCTGGACGCCGCGCTGAAGCCGGTGCCGGTCGGCGTCGTGGGCGACGTGTACTACGGCGGCGGCCCGGCCGAGATCGCCCGGCTGGCGGCTCCATCGCTGACCGCGGCCCGCTTCGTCGCCAATCCCTTTGCGGCGCAACCGGGGTCGCGCCTCTACCGCAGCGGTGAGCGCGGCGTCTGGGGCGACGATGGGCAACTGGAACTGCTCGAAGACGCGCAACCGGTCACGCCCCCGGCGCCCGCCGGCCGCCCCCGCGAAACCCCGATCACCGCCACCGAGCGCGCGCTGGCGGACATCCTGTCCGACGTTCTCGAGGCCGCGGAGGTGTCGCGCCACGACGACTTCTTCGACCTCGGCGGGGACAGCATCCTCGCGGTCCGGGTGGCCGCGCGGGCGCGCGACGCCGGACTGCCGCTGAACCCGCGCATGATCTTCGAGCACCCGGTGCTCGCCCAACTCGCCGCCGCGATCGAAGAGGGGACCCAAAGCCGGCTCACCCAAACGCATTACGCGCCGATGACCACATCGGGGCTGGCCGCCGACGAGCTGGCGAAACTCACCTCGTCCTGGGGTGACCGGTCGTGACACGCGCCGAGGAACGAGCCGCCGCCGCGGCCATCGAAGACGTGATGGCGCTGAGTCCCCTGCAACAGGGGTTGTTCTCGATGGCGGCGCTCACGGACGCCGAGGCCGGCGATGCCGCCGACCCCTACGTCATCGCGATGGCGGCCGACGTCTCCGGCCCGCTTGACGCCGACCTGTTGCGGGACTGCGCCGCGACGCTGCTCGCCCGCCACCCCAACCTTCGGGCCAGTTTCGTCCACGGTGACCTGAGCCGGCCGGTGCAGGTGATACCGACCGCCGTGCAGGTGCCCTGGCGGTGCGTGCGCGCGCTGCCGGAGGACGTCGAGGCGCTGGAAACGCACGAGCGCCGCCGCCGTTTCGACATGGGCCGCGGACCGCTGCTGCGCTTCCTGCTCATCGAGATGCCCGAACGGCGTTGGCGGCTGACCATCGTCGCCCATCACATCGTCATCGACGGATGGTCGCTGCCGCTGCTGGTCTCGGAGCTTCTCGCCCTGTACCGGGCGGCCGGTGACACCGCCGCCCTGCCGCCGCCGCCGCGGCCCTACCGCGACTACATCGGCTGGCTGGCCGACCGCGACCGGGACGACAGCCGGGCGCTGTGGGCCGAGCACCTGAACGGCATGGACGGTCCGACCCTGCTCTCGCCCGCGCTCACCGCCGCCCCGCCCGAGGCGGGCATCCCGCGCCGCACCGTGCTGCGCCTGGAACCCGAGGCCACGACGGCCCTGGCCCGCGCGGCCCGTGGCCGCGGGGTTACGCTCAACACCGTCATCCAATTAGCTTGGGCGGCAATTCTTTCCGGCATGACCGGTCGCAGCGACGTGGCGTTCGGCGTGACGGTGTCGGGCAGGCCCGGCGAACTGTCCGGCGTGGACACCATGGTCGGCATGTTCATCAACACCGTGCCGCTGCGGGTCCGGCTGGACCCCCGCGCGACGGTGGGCGCGCACTGCGTTGCCCTGCAACGCGAGTTCGCGGCGCTGCGCGACCACAGTTACCTCGGACATGCCGAGCTGCGCGCGATCGCCGGCATCGGCGAGATCTTCGACACCCTGCTGGTGTACGAGAACTTCCCTCCCGGCGCGGTGGTCGGCGCCAGCGAGTTCGTGGCCAACGGCGTCACGTTCCGCCCGGCGGCGCTGGAGAGCGTGTCGCATTTTCCGGTCACGATCGCCGCCCACCTGAGCGCGGGGGAGCTCACCGTTTTCGTCGAGGTGCTTGACGGGGCGCTGGGCGCGACGGCGCCCGAGGACCTCGGCGGGCGGCTGCTGGCGGTGGCGCGCCGGGTGGTCGACGCATGGGGCCGGCCGCTGCGCGAGCTCGACCTCCTGCTCGACCGCGAGCGGGACGCGCATCCGCGCACGCCACCGTCGCCGCCCACCTCGACGGTCGCGGTGCACAGCCGCTTCACGGAAGTGGCTTCGGCCCAACCCGATTCGGTCGCGGTCAGCTGGGCCGGCGGCCGGCTTACGTACCGCGAACTCGACGCGCTCGCCGACCGGGTCGCCGGGGCGCTGAGCCGGTCGGGCGTGGTGGGGGAGACGCCCGTGGCGATCATGCTGCCGCGTGGTCCCAACTACGTCGCCGCGATGCTCGGCGTGCTCAAGGCCGGCGGCACGATCGTGCCGCTCGACCCCGCGATGCCCGACGGGCGGGTCGCCGAGATCTTGCGCCAGACGTCGGCCCCGGTGATCCTCGACGAGGACTATTACTCGGATTGCGTTGCCGTACCGGCCGATTACCGGTCGGCCGACGTGCCGCCGGAGCACGCGGCCTACGCGGTCTTCACCTCCGGCACCACCGGCGCCCCCAAGGGCGTGATCGGCACCCACGCGGCGCTGTCGGCGTACATCGACGACCACATCGAGCGTGTCCTGCGGCCGGCCGCCGCGCGAGTCGGGCGACCGCTGCGCGTCGCGCACGCCTGGTCATTCACCTTCGACGCGGCGTGGCAGCCGCTGGCCGCAATGCTCGACGGTCACTCGGTGCACGTCGTCGACGCCGAGTGCCAGCGGGACGCCGAGGCGCTGGTCGAGGTCATCGATCGGTTCGGCCTGGACATGATCGACACCACGCCGTCGATGTTCGCCCAGCTGCGCGCCGCGGGCCTGCTGCAGCTGCCGCTGGCCGTCCTGGCGCTCGGCGGTGAGGCGCTGGGCGGCACGGCGTGGCGGGCGATCCAAGAACACTGCGCCGCAACCGCAATGGCGGCCTTCAACTGCTACGGCCCCACGGAGACCACCGTCGAGGCGGTCGTCGCCGCCGTCGACGAGTACCCGCGACTCTCCATCGGACGCCCGACCCGCGGCACCCGCGCCTACGTCCTGGACCCGTGGCTGAGACCGGTACCGGGCGGCGCGGCCGGCGAGTTGTACCTGGCCGGCGATCAACTGACCCGCGGCTACCTCGGGCGCCCCGGCGAGACCGCCGCGCGGTTCGTCGCCGACCCCCACGGCGGCGGCGGCCGGATGTATCGCACCGGGGACGTCGTGCGCCGGACGCCCGACGGCGCCCTGGAATTCCTCGGGCGCACCGACGATCAGCTGAAGGTCCGCGGTTTCCGTGTCGAGCCCGGTGAGATCGCCGCGGTGCTCACCGGCCACGACCGGGTGAGCGCCGCCCACGTGACCGCTCGCCGCCACGCGAGCGGCCCCCGGCTCACCGCGTATGTGGCGGGCGGCCCGAATCCGCCCCCCGCGGCCGAATTGCGTTCGATGCTGGCCGAGCGGCTGCCCCGCTACCTGGTGCCCCATCACATCGTGGTGCTCGACGAGCTGCCCCTGACCCGGCACGGCAAGATCGACGAAACCGCGCTGGCGGCAATCGATCTCGTCGAGCGCCCGGCCACCGCGCCGCAGACGCCGACCGAGGAGGCGCTGGCCGCGGCCGTCACCGACGTGCTGGGCGCCGCGGAGGTCGACGTCACGGCCGGTTTCCTGGAGATGGGCCTCGACAGCCTCGCGGCCCTGTCGGTCGTGCAGGCCGCCCGCCGCCACGGCATCCGGTT
Source organism: Mycobacterium bohemicum DSM 44277 (assembly GCF_001053185.1). GTDB lineage: Bacteria > Actinomycetota > Actinomycetes > Mycobacteriales > Mycobacteriaceae > Mycobacterium > Mycobacterium bohemicum. Next base: position 2,217,409 of record NZ_CSTD01000001.1, read on the forward strand.
GCGGGCCCGGCTGCTGGCGCGGTGCGACACCATCCGCGAACTCGCCGCGGCGATCGACTCCGACGTCACGCCCCGGCGGCCCGCGACGCAGGACGACGGACCGATCCCGCTGCTGCCCAACGCCTATTGGCTCTACGAGCACGGCGACCCGCGCCGGCTGGCCCAGACCGAGGTCATCAGGCTGCCGGACACGATGACCCGCGACGGCCTCGAGGCGCTGCTGGGCGCGGTCGTCGACGGGCACGAGGTGCTGCGGTGCCGCCTGGACCGCGGGTCGATGACCCTCGTGCCGCAATCGCAGGGATGGGTTTTGACCGAGGCGTGGGGCAGCGGACCGCTCGCAAACGACGTCGCGGCGCACGTCGTCGAGGGGCTGGAGCGCCTGAATCCCGAGACCGGTCGACTGTTGTCGGCGGTATGGCTGCGCCGGCCCGACGGGCCCGGAGTGCTGCTGCTGACGGCCCACGTGCTGGCGATGGACCCGGCGTCCTGGCGCATCGTCCTCGGTGAGCTCGACGCCGGGCTGTACGCGCTTGCCGCCGGGCGCACCCCGACCGCGGCGCGCGAGCACACCACCTACCGGCAATGGGCGCGGCGGCTTACCGAGCGCGCCAGAACCGTTGATACCGAGCCTTTTTGGGCCGGTGAACTCGCGGGGGACGACCCGCCCCTCGGCGCCCGCAGGGTGAACCCGAACACCGACCGGGTGGGTGATCTCGCCATCAGTGTGGCGGCCTGCGGGGCCGACCTGACCGCCCGCTTGCTCTCCATGCGGCAACCCGTCGGCGACCTGCTGATCACCGCGACCGCGCGGACCGTGACCGAGTGGCGGCGGCGCCGAGGGCAGGACACCCCGGCACCGCTATTGGCGCTGGAGACCCACGGCCGCGACGTCGAGGCCATCGAAGAAGCGGCCGACACCGCCGACACGGTCGGGCTGCTCAGCGCGATCTACCCTGTGCGCGTCCACACCGACGGCCCTTCTGACCGCGCCCGAATCCCCGGCAGCCCAATCGACTACGGCCTGCTGCGGTACCTGCGGCCCGATGCCCGGCTGGCCGAGTACCCCGAACCCCAACTGCTGCTGAACTACCTCGGCGGCGTCCACACCGGCGTCGGGACGCTGACGCTCGACCGCGAACTGATGGCCGAGGTGGGTCCGGTGCCCGAACCCGGCCAGGCGGTGCGCCACGAGCTCACCCTGCTGGCCGGAATCCTGGGGACCGAGGACCGGATGCTGGTCACGCAGTGGCGTGCGCTGCCCGACATCCTGGGTCACACGGATATCGCTGCGTTGCAGGAGATCTGGATCGAATCGCTGACGGAGTTGGTGAGATGAGCACATTGGCGATCCTGGGAGCCGGGGCGAAGGCGGTGGCCGTGGCCGCGAAGGCAAAGGCCCTGCGGGACATGGGGGTGCAGGTGCCCGAGGTGATCGCGATCGAGCGGACCGCCGTCGGGGCGAACTGGCAGGCCAGTGGTGGCTGGACCGACGGGGCGCATCGGCTGGGCACCAGCCCGGAGAAGGACGTCGGATTTCCCTACCGGTCGACGCTGGTCGCGCGCCGCAACGCCGAACTCGACGAACGGATGACCCGCTACAGCTGGCAGTCGTACCTCATCGCCACGGCGTCGTTCGCCGAATGGATCGACCGCGGCAGACCGGCACCCACCCATCGCCGGTGGAGCCAATACCTGGCGTGGGTGGCCGACCACGTCGGTCTGGACGTGGTGCACGGCGAGGTCGACGAGCTGGCCGTCGCCGGCGACCGCTGGGCGGTGCGCACCCACGAAACCACCGTGCACGCCGACGCGCTGATGATCACCGGGCCGGGCCAGGCGGAGAAGTCGCTGCTGCCCGGCAATCCGCGGGTGCTGTCCATCGCGCAGTTCTGGGATCGCGCCGCGGGCCATGACCGGATCACCGCCGAGCGGGTCGCGGTGATCGGCGGGGGAGAGACGGCCGCGTCGATGCTCAACGAGCTGTTCCGGCATCGGGTTTCGACCATCACCGTCATCTCCCCACAGGTGACGCTGTTCACCCGCGGCGAGGGCTTCTTCGAGAACTCCCTGTTCTCCGACCCCACCGATTGGGGGGCGTTGACGATTGACGAGCGGCGCGACGCGCTGGCGCGGACCGACCGCGGCGTTTTCTCGGCGAGCGTGCAGGAGGCGCTGCTGTCCGACGACCGCATCCACCACCTGCGTGGCCGGGTGGCCCACGCCGTGGCCCGGCAGGGACAGATCCGCTTGACCCTGTCGACCAATCGCGGTGCGGAGCACGTCGAAACCGTGCGCGGCTTCGACCTCGTCATCGACGGTTCGGGCGCCGACCCGCTGTGGTTCACGTCGTTGTTCCGCGGGGACGCCCTCGACCTGCTCGAGCTGGCGCTGGGCCGGCCGCTCGACGCCGACAGCCTGCAGGAAGCCATCGGCTACGACCTGTCCGTCGCAGACCTCACGCCAAAGCTGTTCCTGCCCAACCTGTCCGGGCTCACGCAAGGCCCCGGCTTCCCCAACCTGAGCTGCCTCGGGCTGTTGTCGGACCGGGTGTTGGGCGCGACGGTTGCCGCGGCGGGCCCCGCCAAACACGACACGACAAGGAGACGCGATGAGCACCAACCCCTTCGATGACGACACCGGCGTGTTCCTGGTGCTGGTGAACGACGAGGAGCAGCACAGCCTGTGGCCGGCCATCGCCGACGTCCCGGCCGGCTGGCGGGTGGCGTACGGCGAGCAGAGCCGCGACCGCTGCCTGGAGTACATCGAGCGCCACTGGACCGACATGCGTCCGAAGACCCTGCGCGAGGCGATGGCCGGCGCCGACTGAACGCGGCGTGTCGCAACCGTGACCCACCCGAGACCCGCAACCGCGGGCGCACCCGGCAGAATTGTGCTTCTCGACACCGTGGGCGATTGGGGACCGCCGGTCACCGGGTCCATGCGAATCGGAGGGGGAAGCTTTTCATGCGAATAACAGCCGCCGCCACCACAGTGGCGGCCCTCGGCATTGTCGGTCCCGCGGCCACGGGCCTGGTGCCCGCGGCGGGCGCCGCGCCGTTCGCGCAGGACCCACCGCCGGCCCCGGGCCTGCCGACGGCCGACCAGTTGTCCAGCCTGTGCAACCAGGTCACCGATCCGGGCGTGTCGTACACGACCAAGACGAGCCTGGTCCAGAACGGCATCTCACCGGACGAGGGCCATCTCGCCGATCACGACCTGCGCAAGGCTTACCGCGACGGCAAGTTTCCGGAGACGTTCGCCGTGACGAACATCGCGCCGGCCGGGCCCGATGCGGCCCAGGCCGACGTCGCCATCTCCGGTCCGAAGTTTGCCGGGCCGGTCACCAAACACCTATTTTTCGTCAACCAGGACGGCAACTGGATCCTGCAGCACGACGCGGCGATCGCCCTCTTGCAGGCGGCGACGGCGTAGCCGGTCCGCTGGGCCGGCACACAGCGGCGGCACAGACTTCTCTGTGCGGGTGCATAGCGGCCGGCCGTAGCGTCACCGCACGCGCAGCAACCAAACCAGGGGAGGACCCGACCATGCGAGTGACCATGAGATCCATTGCGACGAGCGCTGCGGCCACGGTGGCAATCGGTGCGGCGGCCGTCGCCGTGACGTCCGTCGCGGCGGCCCCGACGGGCGAGCCGGCCCGGGTGCAGCTGTCGGCGCTCGGCGCGCCACTGCCGCAGGACCCGCCGCCGGCGCCCGCCCCCGCCGCCGGAGTCCCGACCGCGCCGCAGCTGACCGGCATCCTGACCGGCCTGGCCGATCCAAACGTGCCGTTCGCCAACAAGAGCAACCTCGTCGAAGGCGGCATCGGCGGGATGGAAGCGCACGTCGCGGACAAGAAGCTGAAGAAGGCGGACAAGAACGGCGACCTGCCGCTGGCGTTCACCGTCACCAACATCCAACCGGCCGCCGGCGGTTCGGCCACGGCGGACGTCGCCGTCTCGGGCCCCAAGATCCCGAGCCCGATCACCCAGAATGTCACTTTCGTCAACCAGGGCGGCTGGGTGCTGTCCCGGGCTTCGGCGATGGAGCTGCTGCAGGCTGCCGGTCAGTGACCCGGGCGACGCGCTCGGGGTCGGCCAGTACGTCGATGGCCGCGATCCGCCCGCCGCGCACCAGGAAGGCCATGATCGCCGTGGGTCGCCCCGCGACGGCGATGACGGCTCCGGCGGTTCCGTTGACGGTGGCCGCGCGCACCTCCCGCTCGGGGGCGGCGTAGCCGCGGGCCAGCTTGGCCACCGTGGCGGCGCCGTCGGCGCGGAACGCGGGGGCGTGGGGGCCGAAGTCCCCGCGCAACACCACGTCGGGGTGCAACACGGACACCAGCCGGTCGAAGTCGCCGGAGCGGCCCGCCGCGAAGAAGGCGTCGACGGCGTCGCGCTGGGCACCAAGGTCCCCGTCGGGGACCGGGTGCGCCTCCGCGATGCGCCGGCGCGCCCGGCTGGCCAGCTTGCGGGTCGCCTCCGGCGTCCGCTCGACGATGGGTGCGATCCGGTCGAACGGGACTGCGAACACGTCGTGCAGCACGAACGCCAGCCGTTCGGCCGGCGGCAGCGTGTCCAGCACCACGAACAGTGCCAGCCCCACCGCGTCCGCCAGTAGCGCCCGGTGCTCGGGGTCGCTCTCGCCGTCGGCGTCGACGATCGGGTCCGGCAGCCGCGCGACCAGCTCCTCGCGGCCGCGGGCGTGGCGGTCGCGCAGCGCGTTGAGGCAGATGCGCGCCACCACGGTCGTCAGCCACGCATCGAGGTTGGCGATCGTCTCGCCGGTGTCCGCGCTCAGGCGCAACCACGCCTCCTGCACGGCATCCTGGGCGTCGTCGACCGAGCCCAGCATGCGGTAGGCCAGCGCGCCGAGCCGCGGGCGGGCCGCCTCGAATCGTTCCGTCAGCGACGCGTCCACGGCTACGTGCCGCGATCCGGCAGCGCGCACACCCGGTCGCCACAAAAGCCGGACGACCCGATGCCGAGCGCGACGTTGAAGCGGGCCCGCAGATTGCCCAGCGTGATGACGTGGGTGAGGCCCACGAGCTGGGCGGTGTCGAAGTGCGCGCGCAACGCGTCGAAGAGCCGGTCGGGCACCTCGACCGGCGTGCGGCTGACCGCCGTCGCGTAGTCCAGGATCAGCTTGTCGGCCGGCGAGAAGCAGGAGGCGTTGCGGTAGTCGGCGAGCGCCAGCAGCTCCTCGTCGGTGATGCCCCACTGGCGGGCGATCTGCGAACCGAGGTCGATGCAGTACTCACAGCGCACGGTCGTCGCCGACTTCAGCTCGGCCAGCGCGCGCTGGCGGGGACTGAGGACGTCAAGCTTCGACTCGGCTTGCTCCAACCTGCCGTAGGCGTTGAGCAACCGCGGGATGTGCGCGTACAGCCGCAGGGGCTCGAGCATCCGCGCCGTTTCCAGCCCGGCCATCCGGGCCAGCTTGCGTCGGGTGAAGAAGAACGCGAGCCGGGCGCCGAGGCCGGCTTCGCGGTCGGAGACTCCCTGCAGCCGGGACATGGCGGCCCTCCTGGATCGTGCGCGTGGAACTCGGTCTCACTACCTCGACACCCGCCGGGGCGAAAACGTGACCGGGGCACCCGCACTCGCCACTACCTGTGGCTCACCGGCATATCCATGTCGAACACGCGGGCGTGCAGCACGGTGCGATTCCGCAAGGCCGCGCGCACCGCGCGGTGCAGGCCGTCCTCCAGATAGGTGATGCCCTTCCACTTCACGGCGTGCGGAAAGAGGTCGCCGTAAAAGGTGGAGTCCTCCGAGAGCAGGCGGTCGAGCGCGAGCACGGTCGTCGTCGTCACCAATTCGTCGAGCCGGATCTGCTGCGGCGGAATCTGCGACCAATCCCGATACGACAGACCGTGCTCGGGATACGGTTTGCCGTCGCGCACGCCCTTGAAGATCATCGGCGGGTCTTCCCCGCCGCGTCGCCTCGGCCCGAGCCGTTCATGCAGGACAGGCTAGCCGGATTTGGTTTTCCCAGCGATTGATAGTTTCCGCGCGCGGCTCGCTGATTGGCGGTCGGCACGTCCCGACACCGTAAAATGAACGCGGTCAACACGGTATCGAGGAGGTGACAACCAGTGGGTAGTGCAGACGATCGTCGTTTCGAGGTATTGCGCGCCATCGTCGCCGACTTCGTGGCCACCCAGGAGCCGATCGGATCGAAGAGCCTCGTGGAGCGCCACAACCTGGGTGTGTCCTCCGCGACCGTCCGCAACGACATGGCGGTGCTCGAGGCCGAGGGCTACATCACCCAGCCGCACACCAGCTCCGGGCGGGTGCCCACCGAGAAGGGTTACCGCGAATTCGTCGACCGGCTCGCCGACGTCAAGCCGCTGTCGGCCGCCGAGCGACGCGCGATCCAGGGTTTCCTCGAGTCCGGCGTCGATCTCGACGACGTGCTGCGCCGCGCGGTCCGGCTGCTGGCCCAGCTGACCCGCCAGGTGGCGGTGGTGCAGTACCCGACCCTGACCGCGTCCACCGTGTGCCACCTCGAAGTGATCGCGCTGACCCCCGCCCGGCTGCTGATGGTCGTCATCACCGACTCCGGCCGGGTGGACCAGCGCATCGTCGAACTCGGCGACGTGATCGACGACCATCAGCTGTCCCAGTTGCGCGAGATGCTGGGCCAGGCGCTGGTGGGCAAGAAGCTCCCGGCGGCGTCGGTCGCGGTGGCCGACCTCGCGGGCCAGCTGCGCAGCCCGGACGGGTTGGGCGACGCCGTCGGCCGCTCGGCGACCGTGCTGCTCGAGTCGCTGGTCGAACACACCGAGGAGCGCCTGCTGATGGGCGGCACCGCCAACCTGACCCGCAACGCCGCCGACTTCGGCGGTTCGCTGCGCTCGATCCTCGAGGCCCTCGAGGAGCAGGTCGTGGTGCTGCGGTTGCTGGCGGCCCAGCAGGAGGCCGGCAAGGTGACGGTGCGCATCGGGCACGAGACGGCCGTCGAGGAGATGGCCGGCACCGCGATGGTGACCACCGCCTACGGCACGTCGGATACCGTGTACGGCGGCATGGGTGTGCTGGGGCCCACCCGAATGGATTATCCGGGAACTATTGCCAGCGTCGCGGCGGTTGCTCTCTATATCGGCGAAGTCCTGGGTGCCCGGTGAATGGGCACCCACACAATGCTTAGGCGCGATCACCCCCAGTCATAGGAGAGTCAAGCGTGGCACGCGATTACTACGGGCTGCTCGGCGTGAGCAGGAACGCCAGCGACGCGGAGATCAAGCGCGCCTACCGCAAGCTGGCCCGCGAGTTGCACCCCGACGTCAACCCCGACGAGGCGGCGCAGGCGAAGTTCAAGGAGATCAGCGCGGTCTACGAGGTGCTCAGCGACCCCGAGAAGCGCCGCATCGTGGACATGGGCGGCGACCCGCTGGAGAACGCCGCCACGGCGGGGGCCGGGTTCAGTGGATTCGGCAATTTGGGCGACGTGTTCGAGGCGTTCTTCGGCGGGGGCTTCGGCCAGGGCTCAACCGGACGCGGCCCGATCGGGCGCGTGCGGCCGGGTTCGGACTCGCTGCTGCGGATGCGGCTCGACCTCGAAGAGTGCGCGACCGGCGTGACCAAGCAGGTCACCGTCGACACCGCCGTCCTGTGCGACCGGTGCCAGGGCAAGGGCACCAACGGCGACTCTGCGCCCATTCCGTGCGACACCTGCGGCGGTCGCGGCGAGGTGCAGACCGTGCAGCGCTCGCTGCTGGGCCAGATGGTGACGTCGCGGCCGTGCCCGACCTGCCGCGGCGTCGGCGTCGTCATCCCCGACCCCTGCCACCAGTGCATGGGCGACGGCCGGGTGCGCGCCCGCCGCGAGATCAGCGTCAAGATCCCGGCCGGCGTCGCCGAGGGCATGCGGGTCCGCCTCGCGGCCCAGGGCGAGGTGGGCCCCGGCGGCGGACCCGCCGGCGACCTGTACGTCGAGGTCCACGAGCAGCCCCACGACATCTTCGTCCGCGAGGGTGACGACCTGCACTGCACGGTCTCGGTGCCGATGTGGGACGCGGCGCTGGGCGCCACGGTCAACATCGACGCCATCCTGGACGGCATGAGCGAGATCACCATCCCGGCCGGCACGCAGCCGGGGGCGGTGATCACCCTGCGCGGCCACGGAATGCCGCACCTGCGGTCCGGGGTGCGCGGCAATCTGCACGTGCACGTCGAGGTGTTGGTCCCCACCCGGCTCGACCACCATGACGCCGAGCTGCTGCGCGAGCTGAAAAGCCGCCGCGGCCGCGACGTTCCCGAGGTCCAGTCCTCGCACGGCGGCGGCGGGCTGTTCAGCCGGCTGCGCGAGACGTTCACCGGGCGCTGAGCCCGACGCGTCCGGGCCGCGCACATGGTGGCGACGCTGTTCTACGTCGACGCGCTCCCCGACGCCGGCGAGCTGGCGGTCGTCGACGGCGACGAGGGGTTTCACGCCGCGACCGTGCGCCGGATCCGCGTCGGTGAGCAACTGGTGCTCGGCGACGGCGCGGGCGCCCTGGCGCAGTGCCGGGTCGAGCACGCCGGGCGCGACGGGCTGCGCGCCCGGGTCTCGGCGCGCTGGGCGTGCTCACGCCGCGGTGGGAGCGACGCGCCGATGCGTGAAAACGCCGACGCGACACGCCGGTGATCCGTCGCCGGATTCACAATCGACGGCGGGCGAACCTTGGGACAGGCTCCTGACCAGCGGTAGACTGGCGGTTCAGGATTTCCCCACGTTGAACTCCAGAAGGCAGGCATCGAAAACCACGTGACGCCCCGCGAAACTAGCGCTGCTGACGCCCAGGTTCGCAGCAGCATCGATGTTCCGCCCGATCTCGTCGTCGGCCTGCTTGGCTCCGCGGACGAGAACCTGCGCGCCTTGGAACACGACCTGGACGCCGACCTGCACGTGCGCGGCAACTCCGTCACCCTCAACGGCGAGGCCGCCGACGTGGCGCTCGCCGAACGGGTGATCTCCGAACTGGTCGCGATCGTGGCCAGCGGCCATCCGCTGACGCCGGAGGTGGTGCGCCACAGCGTCGCCATGCTCGTCGGCACCGACAACGAGTCGCCCGCCGAGGTGCTGACGCTGGACATCCTGTCGCGCCGCGGCAAGACGATCCGGCCCAAGACGCTCAACCAGAAGCGCTACGTCGACGCCATCGACGCCAACACCATCGTCTTCGGCGTCGGGCCGGCCGGCACCGGCAAGACCTACCTGGCCATGGCCAAGGCGGTCAGCGCCCTGCAGCGCAAGCAGGTCAGCCGCATCATCCTGACCCGTCCCGCGGTGGAAGCCGGTGAGCGCCTTGGGTTTTTGCCCGGAACGCTGAGCGAGAAGATCGACCCGTATCTGCGGCCGCTCTACGACGCGCTCTACGACATGATGGACGCCGAGCTGATCCCGAAGCTGATGTCGGCCGGGGTCATCGAGGTGGCGCCGCTCGGGTACATGCGCGGTAGAACGCTCAATGACGCGTTCATCGTGCTCGACGAGGCGCAGAACACCACCGCCGAGCAGATGAAGATGTTCCTCACCCGGCTCGGGTTCGGCTCGAAGATCGTCGTCACCGGTGACATCACCCAGGTCGACCTGCCCGGCGGCGCACGGTCGGGGCTGCGATCGGCGATGGACATCCTCGACGACGTCGACGACATCCACATCGCGGAGCTGACCAGCGTCGACGTGGTCCGCCACCGGCTGGTCTCCGAAATCGTCGACGCCTACGCGAAGTTCGAGGAACCGAGCCTCGGGATGAACCGCGCGGCCCGGCGCGCGTCGGGTGGCCGCGGCCGCCGATGAGTATCGAAGTCTCCAACGAGTCGGGCATCGACGTCTCCGAATCCGAACTGGTCAGCGTCGCGCGATTCGTCATCGCCAAGATGGACGTCAACCCAGCCGCCGAGCTGTCGATGGTGCTGCTGGACACCGCCGCGATGGCCGACCTGCACATGCGGTGGATGGACCTGCCGGGGCCGACGGACGTGATGAGCTTCCCCATGGACGAGCTCGAGCCGGGCGGGCGCCCCGACGCGCCGGAGCCGGGGCCGTCGATGCTGGGCGACATCGTGCTGTGCCCGGAGTTCGCGGCCCAGCAGGCGTCCGCCGCCGGGCACACCCTGGGACACGAACTGGCGCTGCTGACCATTCACGGTGTGCTCCACCTGCTCGGCTACGACCACGCCGAACCGGCCGAGGAGAAAGAGATGTTCGACCTCCAAAACCGGTTGCTCGAGGAATGGGTGGCCGACCAGGTCATCGCCTACCAACAGCACCGCCAGCTGGAGCGGGACCGCCGGTTGCTGGACAAGTCAAGGTATTTCGACAGTTGACCGGTATCTCCCAGCTTTTGGGCGCGGTCGCGCTGATCGTTCTGGGCGGGCTTTTCGCGGCGATGGACGCCGCCATCAGCACGGTGTCGTTGGCCCGCGTCCAGGAGCTGGTCCGCGACGAGCGGCCCGGGGCGGTCTCGCTGTCGACGGTGATGGCCGAGCGGCCGCGATACATCAACCTGGTGGTGCTGCTGCGGATCGCGTGCGAGGTCACCGCCACCGTGCTGCTGGTGGTGTTCTTCTACGACAACCTGGGCATGAAATGGGCGGTGTTCGGCGCCGCGGCGATCATGGTGGTGACCAGCTTCGTCGTCATCGGGGTGGGCCCGCGCACCCTGGGCCGTCAGCACGCCTATTCCATCTCGTTGGCGACCGCCCTTCCGCTGCGGGTGATCTCATGGCTGCTGATGCCGCTGAGCCGGCTGCTCGTGGTCCTCGGTAACGCGCTGACCCCCGGGCGGGGACTGCGCAACGGGCCGTTCGCCTCCGAGATCGAGCTGCGCGAGGTCGTCGACCTGGCCCAGCAGCGCGGCGTCGTCGCCGCCGACGAGCGCCGGATGATCCAGTCGGTGTTCGAGCTGGGCGACACCCCGGCCCGCGAGGTGATGGTGCCGCGCACCGAGATGATCTGGATCGAAAGCGACAAGCTCGCCAGCCAGGCGATCAACCTGGCCGTGCGCAGCGGCCACTCGCGCATCCCGGTCATCGGCGAAAACGTCGACGACATCGTCGGGGTGGTCTACCTCAAAGACCTTGTCCGGCAGACATATCTGTCGGAGGACCGGGGCCGCGCCACGACGGTGGCGCAGGTCATGCGCCCGGCGGTATTCATCCCGGACTCCAAGCCGCTGGATGCCCTGTTGCGGGAGATGCAGCGCGACCGGATCCACATGGCGCTGCTCGTCGACGAGTACGGCGCGATAGCCGGACTGGTCAGCATCGAGGACGTGCTGGAGGAGATCGTCGGCGAGATCGCCGACGAGTACGACCAGGCGGAGACCGCGCCGATAGAAGACTTGGGCGACAAGCGTTTCCGCGTCTCGGCCCGGCTGCCGATCGAAGACGTCGGGGAGCTCTACGGGCTGGAGTTCGACGACGATCTCGACGTCGACACCGTCGGCGGGCTGCTGGCCCTGGAGCTGGGCCGGGTGCCGCTGCCGGGCGCCGAGGTGGTCTCGCACGGGCTGCGGCTGCACGCCGAGGGCGGCACCGATCACCGGGGCCGGGTGCGCGTCGGCACCGTGCTGTTGAGCCCCGCCGAACCCGAGGCTTCGCCCAACGGTTCCGACGCCGGGAGATCGCAGTGACGGGGCGCGGGGTGAGATGAGCGGGTTCCGTTCGGGCTTCGTGTGTTTGGTCGGCCGGCCCAACACCGGGAAGTCGACGCTGACCAACGCCCTGGTGGGCACCAAGGTGGCGATCACCTCGAAGCGGCCCCAGACCACGCGGCACACCATTCGTGGCATCGTGCACCGCGAGGACTGCCAGATCATCCTCGTCGACACCCCCGGCCTGCACCGCCCCCGCACGCTGCTGGGCAAGCGGCTCAACGATCTGGTCCGCGACACCTACGGCGAAGTCGACGTGATCGGTCTGTGCATCCCGGCCGACGAGGCGATCGGGCCCGGGGACCGCTGGATCGTCGAGCAGATCCGTTCTACCGCACCGAAAACGACGCTGGTGGCCATCGTCACCAAAATCGACAAGGTACCCAAAGACCGCGTCGCCGCGCAGCTGGTCGCGGTCAGCGAACTGGTCGGCGGCGAGGCCGAGATCGTCCCGGTGTCGGCGGTCGCCGGCCAGCAGGTCGACGTGCTGATCGACGTGTTGGCCGCGGCGCTGCCCGAAGGCCCGGCGTATTACCCCGACGGTGAGCTGACCGACGAACCCGAGGAAACCCTGATGGCCGAGCTCATCCGCGAGGCCGCCCTGGAGGGGGTTCGCGACGAGCTGCCGCATTCGCTCGCGGTGGTCATCGACGAGGTCAACCCTCGGGAGGACCGCGACGACCTGATCGACGTGCACGCCATCCTCTACGTCGAGCGGGACAGCCAGAAGGGCATCATCATCGGCAAGGGCGGCGCCCGGCTGCGGGAAGTCGGCACCGCGGCGCGCGGCCAGATCGAAAAGCTGCTCGGCACCAAGGTCTACCTCGACCTTCGCGTCAAGGTCGCCAAGAACTGGCAGAGCGACCCCAAACAGCTTGGTCGGCTGGGCTTTTAACGACTGAAGGTTGGGGAAGGGGCCCGGGTGATGTCGCGTCCGCGCGGCCCGATAGGGGTCAGGCCAGCACGCGGACCGTCTGCATCGACGGATCCGCCGCGTCCGGCAGGTTCATGCCGGCGCGCACGCCGGTGCAAAGATATTCCAGCACGGCCTGATTGAGGCGCTCGCCCGGCACGACGGCGGGGATGCCGGGCGGATACGGCGTGATCTGTTCGGCGGCGATCCGGCCCGCGGCCTTTTCGGCCGGCACCGCCTCGACGCGCCCGAAGAACGCGTCGCGCGGAAGGTCGACCGTTTCCAGCTGCAACTCCTCCGGCGACGGCAGCGCGATGCGCGGTGGCGGGTCGAAGCCGTCGGCCGCCTTGCGCCACGCCCAGAGCGCGTCGACGAGGCGGCGCGCCGACTTCTCGTCGTCGGCCATGGACAAGGTGGCCAGGATGCGGCGGTGATCGGCCATCCCGACATCGATGCGGGCGTTCGCACGCAGCCAGTCGGCGGCCTGATAACCGGAGGTGCCCGTCGCCGACACGTCCACCAACACCTGCAGCCGATCCAGGTCGTGAGACGCCTGCACCCCGAGCAACTCGTCCTCGAGCACCTTCACGTCGGGAATCAGCCCGATGTCCGCCCGCAACTGCCGCGCCAAAGTCAAAGCTTCGCGGAGCAATTCGTGACCGCGCTCGACCATCTGGCGCCGCCACCCGTCCATCGCGGCATACACCATGACGTTGGGGCTGGTGGTCATCAGCAGGTCGGCGCAGGCGGAAAGCCGGTCCTGGTCGATGAGGTCGCCCTGCAGGTGAAACACCGAGCCCTGCTCGAAGCCGGCGCCCATCTTGTGCACGCTGACCACGCAGACGTCCGCGCCGGCATCCATGGCCCAGGTCGGCAGGTCCTCGTGGAACGGCAGGTGCGCCCCCCAGGCCTCGTCGATGATCAGCGGCTTGCCCCGCCGGTGGCAGACCTCGGCGATACCCGCGATGTCGGCACACGTGCCATACGGGCTCGGGCTGACGACGAGGGCGCCCGCGGCGTCGGGGTGTTTGTTCCACGCCTCCTCGACGTCGTCCGGGGACGGGGGGTGCGAGAAGTGCCGCTCCGCGTCCCAGCGGGGCGTGATCCACCGTGGTTGCACTCCGGAGAAGATCAAGCCTGCCACGATGGATTTGTGGCTGTCCCGGCTCAGCAACAGGCTGCCGTCACCGCCGGCCACGGCCATCATCGCGGCCTTCACCGAAAGCGAACTGCCGCAGGTGGAAAACCACGCGACGTCGGCACCCACGGCCGCCGCCATCAGGTCCTCCGCGTGCTTGAGGTACTGGTTGCTGGTCCTGCGGTCGTCCAGGCCGCCGCTGGCCAGCACGTCGTTGCGGAACGTCTCCCGGCCCAGCACCGCCAACACGCGGTCATCCGCGCCGCGACCCTGTCGGTGACCCGGCGGCGTGAAGCCGTACCGATTCTTGCGCCGGTAATCGGACAGAGCCTCGAGCAGGGGAGCGTTCGATTGGTCCATGCCGGGGGGTTACCCGCGTTGCCCGGTGTTGTCACGGGTCATTCGCAAAAGTCCGGCGGGCTCAGCGACCGCGCACCTCGGTCAAGGAAGTCGCGACCCCGCAGAAGCGCGTAACTCCTTGCGGTGCTTGCGTTTTCAGCGCCTTGACGGCGGCGCGCCCGAAACCGGGGGAGCGTCAGTACCCTGGTTCCACCACACCTGGGGCTGTTTTGCCGCCCACCCGCACACGGCCTCCAGTTCGGCGGCAAGCGAAATCAGCATGCCCTCGCTGTTCGCCGGGCCCATCAGTTGCACGCCGATCGGCAGCCCGTCGGAGGTGAACCCGGCCGGCACGTTGATCGACGGCCACCCCAGCACGTTCCACGGCCAGGTGACCGGGCAGGCGGCGATCATGGCGCGGTCGGTGCCGTAGGTGCCCATTCGGTCGAACGACCGCGCCAACGGCGGTGGCTGGGCGGTGGTCGGCGCCAGCACCACGTCGACGATGTCGAATATCGAGCCCACTCGCCGCCGGTCGGTGTCCTCGTGCAGGCGAGCGCTGCGCAGGATCGCTTCCCCGAGGACGTGCCCGAGGCGCAGGTTGGCCTGCGTTCGGGGGTCCCACACCACCCGGTCGCCCAGGCGCTCCTCCCAGTCGCGCAGCCCGGCGGTGGACCGGACGAGGAAATCCCACGACAGCCGCTTGCCGTAATCGGGATTGCCGGTCACCACGGTATGGCCGAGCAATTCGAGTTGCTTGCCCACGGCGCGCGTCGCGGCCAGGATCTCCGGGTGCAGCTTCGCCCGGAAACCGGTGTACGGAAAGCGGGTTGACAGGGCGATGTTCAGCGGACCGGGCGCGATGCCGACGTAGTCCGATGCCGTCAGCGGCGGCGGTTGATGCCGCTCGCCCTCGACGTTCCCCGACGCCGCGTCGAGCACCAGCGCCGCGTCGGCCACCGTGCGGGCCAGCACCCCGTTGACCGTCAGGCCGTTGAACGCCTCGGGCAGGGGCCAGGTGGAGATGCGTCCGCGCTGCGGTTTGATGCCGACCAGGTGCGTCCAGGCGGCCGGGATGCGGACGCTGCCGGCGCCGTCCGAGCCGATCGCGGCGGCGTCGCTGGAGCAGGAGCACCAGGCCATCGTTCGTGATGTGCTGGCTGCCGGTGACTTCTGGGGCGGCGCCGGTTCGGTGGCCTGCCAGGAGTTCATCACCCAGTTGGGTCGTAACTTCCAGGTGATTTACGAGCAGGCCAACCAGCACGGCCAGAAGGTGCAGACCGCTGGTAGCAACATGTCCAGCACCGACAGCGCCGTCGGCTCCAGCTGGGCCTGACATCATCGATTAGCGGCGGCGCGCCGCATCCGGCGCGCTCCCTCGCTTGATGAGGCAAGGTTGTGCCCCCGGGTACCAGGTACCCGGGGGCACGATCCTGTTCAGGGGCACCCAATTCAACGCTGCCGCGGTCAGAATCGGCCGCCGCCACCCATCAGCCCCCCGCCGGACGAGCCGCCAGGTGAACCCCCGTAGGACGTCGGGGTCCAGCCGCCGAACCCGCCCCGCATGCCCCCACCGAGCAGGTCGCCGAGGATGAGCCCGCCGACCATCGCCCCCATGTCGCTGCCGCCGCGGCCCGCGTACACCTGCTGGGCCGCTCGGACGTCGTCGTTGGCGAGCGACTGCGCCTGAGCCGCCAGCGTCGACGCCGTGTTGGCGTGCGCGATCGCCTCGGCCATGTCGGTCGCTTCCTCGTCCCGGGCGGCCTGAAGGTGTCGGGTGGCCTCGGCGACCCGGGTCCGGGCCTCGGGGCCGATGGTGCCCCGCCGCGTGTCGATGTAGTCGGAGACCGCGCGCACCCGCGACTCGGCGGTGAACAACGCCTGCTGGTAGGAGCGGCGCAGCCGCTCGGCGCTGGCCCGCTCCTCGGCGATGGTGGCCAGCGCCCGGTTGAGGTCGGCGTCGGCCCTGGTCAATTGCGCGAACGCGCCGAGCGGATCGGTCGCGCCGCTGCCCCGCGCGTAGTCGACCGCCCGACCCGCCGCGTCGCGCGCCGCCGACAGTTCGCCGCCGTGCGCCGATTTCGCCTTCTGCTCCTTCAGCAGCTCGTCCGCCCGGGCGATGCCCGCCTGGGCGTCGCCGATGAGCGACGGCAGGCCGTCGATGGAATGGCGGATGTCGGCGGCGGCGTTGTCCACCGCGTCGAGCAGCGAGCGCGCCTGACCGAGCGCCGCCTCCGCCGCGCGGACGGCGTCCACCAGGGCGGTCTGCTGTCCGCTCACCGCCCGCACGGCCGCCTCACGCGCCAACCCGATGTTGCGGTCGGCGAACTCCAGCCGCTCCTTGGCGGCTGCGACGTTGCCGGACACCGATGTCAACGCGGCCGGGTCGAATTCGTGGCGCAGCTCGGCGAGCCGCTGAGCGGCCGGGTCGATGCGGGCGGTCAGTTCGACGTACTGCTGGGTGAGCCCGTCGAGCCGCGAGGGGGCGTTGATGACCAGGTCGCGCAATTGCTCGAACGCCTCCCGCTGCGACTCCAGCTCGCGGTCCGCCCGCGCCGCCGACACGATCACCCGGGTGAGCAGCTCGCGCCGCTGCTCGGGGGTCTCGGGGGTGCCGTCGTCGAGTTGCTGGCGCACCGTGAACGCCTGAGCCAGAGCCGCTTTGGCGTTGACGACGGCCTCGGTGAACGGCCGGGTGCGCTCCTCGCCGAACTCGGCGACCGCCACATCGAGCTCGTTCGAGCTGGTGCGCGCCGCATTGTCCACCTCGACGACCATCGAGCGCGACAGATCGTCGAGCGCCTCGAGCGGGATTCCGGCCAGCGCGTCGGCGTCGGTGGGGTCGACGCGCCGGGCCGCAGCGCGAGGCGCTCAAGTCGGCGCTGCAATACCCGGCATTCGCCGGCCCGGTGTTCGACACGCTGACCGTCGAGAGCTTCACCCATCCCGGCTACGCCGCCGTGCGGGCGGCCATCGAGGCGGCCGGCGGCACCTCCAACGGCGTGACGGGCGCGCAGTGGATCGACGCGGTCCGCGGCCAGGCCGCCTCCGACCTGACCGCCGGGCTGATCAGCGAGCTGGGGGTGGAGGTGATCGCGGTCGACGAGGACAGGCTGCCCCGCTACATCGGCGGGGTGCTGGCCCGGCTCCAAGAGGTCTGGATGGGCCGGCAGATCGCCGAGGTCAAGTCCAAACTGCAGCGGATGTCGCCCATCGAGCAGGGCGACGAGTACCACGCGCTGTTCGGTGACCTGGTCGCGATGGAGGCATACCGCCGCAGCCTGCTGGAGCAGGCTAGCGGCGACGATCTGACTGCGTGAGCGCCACGTCTGCGCGCTCGGGGGCCGGCCCCTCGACGATCACGGTCTCGTCGTCGATCTCCGTCAGCGTCACGAACCGGGAGTCGGGCGAGATCCGATCGGCGATCTTGCGGCGCCCGCCTTCGATCATCGACCTCGCCACGGGGCTGCTGGTGAGGGCCCGATACGTGCCGGCGATCTGCTCATACCGGCGACGCCCGGCCTTCGAGCCCAGCACGTAGCCCACCCCGAGCACCACGACATATCCGATCAAAGCGTTCCTCCCGACAATCAATGGTTCCATCCTGCCTCACTCGGCCGGGTGCGCGCGCGTCCGATCCCCCGGCCGGCACGGACGACGGCATAACCCGCTACTTGGGGGAGCGTGGGCCGGTACGCTAGAGTCGTCCCGCGATCGGATTGATCCCCTGTAGCTCAATTGGCAGAGCGTTCGGCTGTTAACCGATAGGTTCCTGGTTCGAGTCCAGGCGGGGGAGCATTGCAGGGTCGATCATCACCGGCTCGACCCCCACAT
>NZ_CSTD01000002.1:0-6820 GCF_001053185.1 Mycobacterium bohemicum DSM 44277
GCCGCGGCCCGGGCCTCGGGCACCCCCGCCCACAGCATCACCGCGGCGACGATCGGCAGCATGATGGCGGACAGGATGACCAGCCGCAGCAAAGAACCGGCGCCACCGCCGTTCGCGGTGAGCTGACCCAGCTTCAGCAGGCGGTCGGCGACGTGGGCGATGAGGCCGGCCAGCAGCGACGCCGCGGTCGCCACCAGGATGGTCCGCGTCTCGCCCAGCCCGATCAGGTGCCCGCCGCGGGGCAGCAGGGCGCGCCGCAGAAGGAAGTAGCCGACGATCGCGCCGGCCAGGAACCCGACGCCGTTGGCCAGCCCGAGCAGCCCGGCGACCAGCTTGTGGTCGCCGGTCAGATGCGGCGCCAGCACCGAGCCGCCGATCTTGACGGCCGTGATGACCAGGATGATCACGATCGGGGTCCAGGGCTGCTCGCGGGCGTAGAAGACCCGAAGCTGCAGCAGCACCAGGCCGTAGGGGATGAGCGTGAACGCCGAGAGCGCGATCGCGGCGCCCAGGTAGCCGGCGTCGACGCCGCCGAAGTGGCCGTAGGCGAACAGGGCGCTGCCGATGGCCGGCCCGCCGACCGTCATCACCGCCACGATCGGGATGAGCGTGATCAGCGTCAGGCGGGTCGCCAGCGAGAGGTCAGCGAGCACGGCCCGGGTGTCGTCGGCGGCGGCGTTGCGGCTCAGCCGGGGCATGACCACGGTCAGCACGGTCACCCCGATCATGCCGAACGGCAGCATCAGCACCAGCCACGTGTAGTTGTAGATGGCGGGGCCCGACGCAGCGGCGGTGCTGGCGATCTGGTTGCCGACGACCAGTCCGAGTTGGCTGATCAGCACGTAGAGCACCATCGCGGCGGCCATGGTGCCGAAGTGCTTGAGCCGGTCGTCGACGCCCCACAGCGGCCGCAGGCTGATGCGCTGGCGGCCCAACGCGACGAGCAGCACCGCCGTCTGCGCGAACACGCCCAGCGTGGTGCCGATGCCGAGCACCAGCAGCTTGGCGTTGCCCATCCGGACCGGGTCGACGGACAGCTCGCCCGGCACCAGCACGTACACCACCAGCGTCACGAGGGCGACGACGTTGTTCACCACGGGCGCCCACGCCGTGGGCCCGAACACGTTGCGGGTGTTCAGGATCGCCATGAACACCGAGGTCAACCCGTAGGCGAGCACCTGCGGCAGGAGCAGGTAGGCGAACGCGGTGGTCAGCGGCTCGTTCACCTGGGGGGTGCGGCCCAGCATCAGCCGCACCAGCAGCGGCGCGGCCAGCACCGACAGCGCCGTCGCCACCAGCAGCAGCGTCGTCGTCATCGTGACCAGGCGACGCACGAACGCCGCGCCGCCGTCGGGGTCGCCCTGCTCGGCGCGGGCCAGCACCGGCACGAAGATCGCGGTGAACGTCGCCTCCAGCACGAGCGCCGCGACCAGGTTCGGCAGCTGGTTGGCCACGGAGAACGCGCTCGACAGCGCGGCGCCCAGGATCGCGGCCAGCACGACGATGCGGGCGAAGCCGGTCAGCCGGCTGATCAGCGTCGCGAACGCCATGGCCCACGACCGCGAGACGAGGGCGGCGTCGGACAGCTCAGGCCGGCGACGGTCGACGCCGGCGGGCACGGGAGGCAGCGGGCCGGTGGGCGGCGAGTGCGGCGGATCCGGGCGGTCCAGGTCGGCGGGGTCGGGCTCGCCGCGGAAACGGTGCCACAGCCGCCGCCCGGCGAGCAGCACCAGCACCGCGGCGGCGCTCAGCGTGATCGCGAACAGCACCTTGCCGTAGGCGTTGGAGTGCACCGACAGCCGCACCGGGTCGCCCAGCCGCATGCCGTCGGGGGTGCGCAGCGTCACGTCGATGGCGACGCGCTGGGTGAAGTTCACCTCGATCGGCACCCGCAGCGGCAGGTAGCCCGGGGGCAGTTCGATGACGCCGAGGTCGGTGACGGTCATCCCGGGGGGAGCGTCGACCTGCAACCGCACCCGGATGGGGACGGCCAGGCCGTTGTGCAGCGCCAGCGGCAGCGGGCTGTGCTCGGTGGCCAGCGTGTAGGAGCCGCCCGGGTTGACGATGGTGACGGCGCCGAACAGGTCGTTGATGGTGGCGCCGACGGTGGCGAGCCGCTGCTGGGCCAGTCCGTCGCGGGTGTCGGGCGGTTCGGACTGGCTCAACGCGCGCAGCATGTCCTCCCGCAGGGGGGCGGTGTACTGCGTGCCGGTCAGCCCGGTGCGTTCGTCGGTGGTCAGGGCCGAGGTGAGGCCCCACAGGCGACCGACCTGGGCCGCGATGCCGGCGGTCACGTCGTCGGAGAAACGACCCCGCGCCGACGGGCGGTCACCCGCCGGCTCCTGCGGCTGGGCGCGGGGGGTGGCGTCGGCGATGAGCGCCGGGAGGGGCCGCGGCACCGCGAGGCCCGAGTGGATGGTGGTCGCCAGGGCGGTCAGCATCACCTGCGCGTCGTCGGCGCGTAAATCCCACGTCGGCGGCGGGACCAGCAGCTGGGTGCGCGGCGCGGCGTCGCGCTGCAGCGGGTGCCAGAAGATGGAGCCCAGCGCGTCCTGGCGACGCGCGGTCGCCGAATCGTGGGCGAGCCGCACCGCCAGCGAGGGGTCCAGGTAGGTGGGGACGCCGGGGTTGGTCCCGGCCCCGGCGAGCGCGGCGCCGACGGCGGGGTCGAACGGCGCGACCACCACCTGCGGGGACACTCGCCGCGGGTCGGTGTCGACGCTTTCGGTCGCGTTGCCGGAGTCCTGGGCGGACAGCTCGGCGGCGGCGATGGCGACCGTGCTTTCGCCGCCGTTCAGCAGGTTCACCGCGCGGTTGGTCAGCGGGCCGTCGGGCAGCAGGGTGGCGCCGCGCGCGGACGGGACGTCCAGGATGCGGTCGACGATGTTGTAGACGCTGCCGGTGGCCGTCGCGGTCAGCCCGGGGTCGTTGACCCGCTGCAGGGCGTCGAGGTCCGCCTGCGCGTAGGGCAGCGGGGCCACGCAGATGCGGTGGGCCAGCGCGCGCAGCCGGTTCAACCATCCGGCGGCCGCGGCCTGGCCGGCGCCGGGATGCGTCGGGGTGCCGGGCAGCTGCGCGGGGCCGTCGGGCGAATCGGACACCACGTAGCCCGCGGCCATGGCGTTGACAGTGACCAGCAGGTCGGGGTCGACGGCCAGGCACAGCGCGTGACCCACGGCCCCGTCGGGGTCGACGTCGTGGCCGGTGGCGACCTCGGCCGCCGACAGCAGGACGTCGAGGCGGCCGCCGGGGGCCAGCGAGGTGGCCAGGTCGTCGTCGACGAGGCGCACGGGGATCGTCCCGCCGGGCACCCCGGGGGCCAGCCGGGGCCGGTCGGCCAGTGGCCACAGCATGGTGATCAGCACCGGCTTGGAGGTGTCGGGCGCGACGGCCGAATCGAAGTCGCCGGCCTTGTCCGGGGGCACCCCGACCACCGGCAGCAGGAACCGGGCGTTGTCCAGCCGCGCCGGGGCGCCGTAGTCGGGTGTTCCGTTGGCGTTGACCAGCACCGGGTAGATTCCCGGTTTCTCGACGCCCATCGATGGCGTGGTGAGCGAGCGCAGCGGCGCCGAGAGGGTGAAGCCGACCTCCTGCCCGCGCCGCAGCTCGGGGGCGACCGTGAGGAAGTCCGCCGCCGCCTGGTACTGGTCGGTGCCGCCGTCCAGGGAGGTCCGCAGGCTCGCCGACGCGGCGACCGCCCCGGCGTGCTCGAGCCGCACCATCACGTCGCGCACCGGGCGGTCACCGACGTTGGTGACCGTGCCGGTGACGGTGACGACGGCCGGGCTGGTGGTGGTGACGACGTCGGGGGTCACCTGGTCGATGCGGACCCGGACGAAGGGTGTCACCCCGGGTTCGCCGGCGGCGGCGGGCGGCAGCAGGGGGGCGATGGCTCCGGTGAGGACCGCGAACGCGGCGACGACGCCGATGACCGCGGCGAGGCGCACGAACCCGGCCCGGCACAGCTGCGGCGCGGTCACGACTCCGGCCCGTGACCGTTCTTGCGGCCGATGGCCGACCTGTCCGAGTGGCGGGTGCGCGAATGCGTCTGCGGGTGTCGTCGGGGGGAGCTGGGGGGCAGGGGGGGAAGCGCGGCGGGGCCGTCGCTTTGCAGCTTGTCGATGAGCTCGTCGGCGACCTGGGCCAGGCGCCGCTCGTCGGCGTAGGCCAGCCGCGCCGGCAGGTCCTGGATGGGCACCCAGGCCACCTCGGCGACTTCGAGGTCCTCGTCGCACAGTTCGCCGCCGGAGAACCGCATCAAGTAGTGGTGCACCGTCTTGTGCACCCGGCGGCCGTCGGTGACGAACCAGTAGTCGATGCGGCCCAGGGCGGCCAGCACGCTGCCCTTGATCCCGGTCTCCTCGGCGACCTCGCGGATGGCCGTCTGCTCGGCGGTCTCACCCTGCTCGATGTGCCCCTTCGGCAGCGACCACAGCATCCGTCCGCGCCGGTCCACGCGACCGATCAGCGCCGCCACCTGCTCGGCGCGCGGGCGGTCGAGGCCGTCGATGACGAGTCCGCCGGCGGAGGTTTCGTGGACCGTCTTCAGCCGCTCCTGCACGCGCCGGCGGGGACGGGGCCGGGCGGGTTTGGTGGCCGCCGAGTCGGCCGGTGACTGATCGCCGGTCGGGTTCTCGGGCGAACCGGCGCCGCGACGACCACGGCGCCGCCCCCGGCGCCGACGCGGTTTCGCTTGTTCGCCGTCGGACACCCAAGCGATAGTAGCTGGCACGGCCTTGTCTTCAGGAGATGCACGCCGCTAGCGGCGGCCGCGCTCTGGGCGGCGATACGCCCGCACCAATGGGTGCTGCCGCGGGGGAGCGTCTAGCCGCGGCCGCGTCGCGGCCTCGGGCCTACCGGCCCGCTGGGCGCGAAGTGGTTGCGGTCAGGCCTGCAGGGTGGCGGTGATGCCGGCCTCCAGGATCTTGGTGTCGCGGGTCGCGATGGTCAGATGGCGGCGCAGCGCTTGGGCCACAATGACGCGATCGAACGGATCCGTGTGCGCCCACGGAAGTCGGCCGGCCAGGATTGCGTCGGACGACTCGATGGGAAGCTCGGTAACGCCCATGTCGGCAACGATGTCGTTCCACGCCGACAACAGCGCTTCGCCGTCGAGGCGACCCAGCCGGGTCTTGATGGCGATTTCCCAGGCCGACGCTGCCGTCACCCACACGCCCGTACTCGGATTGGAGATGACGGCCAAGGCCGAGGCATCCACATCACCGGGCGTGCTCACCAGCCCGAGCAGCGTATGTGTGTCCAACAGGACGTTCACGATTCGGCGCCCTCCCAGCGCGCAAGCTCCGATGCCGGCAGTGGTTCGTCAAAGTCATTGGGCACCAGCAGCTTCGGTAGCTGGCCGAACTTGCGTGGAACGGGCTGCACCGGGACGAGCTTGGCGACCGGCCGGCCGTGATTGGTGATCGTCACTGCCTTGCCGGTGCGCTCGACCTCGGCCAGCAGAGCATTGAGGCGGTTCTTGGCGTCCGTGCTTGTTACTGTCGTTTCCACAGCCACCCAGGGTACGCCAGAATACGCTAGTCCAGCTAGCGCGATTAGCTCGAATTAGCTATCAGCGTCTACCGCGCGCGATCGTGTGCCGCAGGGTCCGGCCACCGGTCTGCCCCACCCCCTCTGGGATTGGTCGCCGAAACTTGTCGTACCCCACTGCGATGATGGGGCCATGTCGTTGATCGCATCGCCTGAGGCGAGCCCTAAAGAGCGGCTCGGGGTGTTGTTTGAGGAGCTGGCGGAGTTGGCCGGTCAGCGCAACGCGATTGATGGGCGCATCGTGCAGATCGTCGCCGAGATCGAGCGCGACGAACTGTGGGGCATGACGGGTGCTCGGTCGGTGCCGGCGTTGGTGGCCTGGAAGCTGGGCTTGTCATCGGCCAATGCCCACACGATCACCAGTGTGGCGCGCCGGTTTGAGGAGTTCCCCCGTTGTACGCGGGACCTGCGTGAGGGCCGGTTGTCGTTGGACCAGGTCGGGGTGATCGCCGCGCGCGGGGGCGAGGGTTCTGACGCGCATTACGCGCAGCTGGCCAGCGTTGCGACGGTCGACCAGCTGCGCACGGCGATCAAGCTCGAACCCCGGCCGCAACCCGATGCCCCGCCCGGGCTCGAACGTTCGATCACCAAGACGAGCAACGAGGAGGGCAGCTGTTGGCGGATCAGGCTGCCGCGCAACGAGGCGGCGACCTTCGAGGCCGCGCTGGCGTCGCATCGGGATGCGCTGGTGGCCGAGTGGAAGCGCGACCGTGACGACGGCGCCTCGGACGCCGCCCCGCCGCTGCCCGACACCGGCGATGCGTTTATGCGGCTGGTCGAGGCCGGCTGGGATGTCGAGACGAGCCGCCGCCCGCATGGGCAGCACACTACCGTGGTGGTCCACCTCGACGTTGCTCAGCGCGCCGCCGAACTGCATCTGGGGCCGCTGCTGTCCGACGCCGAACGCCAGTATCTGACCTGCGATGCCACGTGCGAGGTGTGGTTCGAACGCGACGGCCAGCCGATCGGCGCCGGGCGGGCAACCCGCACCGTCAACCGCCGGCTACGCCGGGCCCTGGAACATCGCGACCGCACCTGCGCGGTTCCTGGCTGCGGGGCCACCCGCGGTCTGCACGCTCATCACATCCGGCACTGGGAAGACGGCGGGCCCACCGAGTTGACCAACCTGGTGCTGGTGTGCCCGTATCACCACCGGGCACACCACCGCGGCCTCATCACCATCTCCGGGTCGGCCCCCGATCTGAGCGTCACCGACAGCGACGGGCAACCGCTCGGCGCCGCATCGGTCTCGCGTGCGCCCACCCTGGCG
>NZ_CSTD01000002.1:7576-876721 GCF_001053185.1 Mycobacterium bohemicum DSM 44277
GGCGCCGCCCGCCGTGCCGCCCTGCCCGGGGCCCCTCGGCGAACGCGCCGACTGGTGGTGGTACGACCCCTTCCAACCCCAACCACCACCGACGAACAACTGACGGCGAATGGCGCCGGCGCTGACACGGGGCGGGCGTCGACGGGCCCCATCGGCCGGCCAACCGTTCCGCGGGGATCAACCGACAAGGCGCTGCGACGAGCGCCGAGCCCGCGATTGATCTGCGGATCCCCCACAAGTTCCCGCCCGAGCCCGCCGTCAAGGGCTCTGTCGCTTCCGGGCCCACGTCGTCACCGCGCGTGACCCACTAGGCTGACCGAACGTGCCTGACCCCGCCCAGCAAGCCCAGCTGCTGACCGCCGCCGCGGTCGCGCTGAATCGGCACGCCGACACGCTGCGGGAAGTCGGGGCGGCGTTCGACGCCGCCGGGCACCAGATCTACCTCGTGGGCGGTTCGGTGCGCGACGCGCTGTTGGGCCGGCTGAGCCCGGATTTGGACTTCACCACCGACGCCCGCCCCGACCAGATCCAGCACATCGTGCGGCCGTGGGCCGAGGCGGTGTGGGACACCGGCATCGACTTCGGCACCGTCGGAGTCGGCCGGGGCGGACACCGCCTGGAGATCACCACCTTCCGCGCCGACGCCTACGACCAGGTGTCGCGCCACCCCGAGGTGCGGTTCGGCGACACCCTCGAGGGCGACCTGGTGCGCCGCGACTTCACCGTCAACGCGATGGCGGTGCGCCTGACCCCGGCCGGGCCCGGCGAGTTCCTGGATCCGCTGGGCGGGCTGGCGGCCCTGGGGGACCGGCTGTTGGACACCCCCGCCGAACCACGGGTGTCCTTCGGCGACGACCCGCTGCGGATGCTGCGCGCGGCGCGGTTCGTGTCGCAACTCGGGTTCACCGTGGCGCCGCGGGTGCGGGAGGCGATCGAGGAGATGGCGCCGCAGCTCGGCCGGATCAGCGCCGAGCGGGTGGCCGCCGAGCTGGACAAGATGCTGCTGGGCGCCGACCCGGTGGCCGGCATCGACCTGCTGGTGCAGACCGGGATGGGTGAGGTGGTGCTGCCCGAGGTGGGCGGCATGCAGATGGCCATCGACGAACACCACCAGCACAAGGACGTCTACCAGCATTCGCTGACCGTGCTGCGCCAGGCGATCGCGCTGGAGGACCCCCTCCCAGAAGGAGGCCCGGACCTGGTGCTGCGCTGGGCCGCGCTGCTGCACGACATCGGCAAGCCCGCCACCCGCCGGCACGAGCCCAACGGCGGGGTCAGCTTTCACCACCACGAGGTGGTCGGCGCCAAGATGGTGCGAAAGCGGTTGCGGGCGTTGAAATATTCCAAGCAGATGATCGACGACATCTCGCAGCTGGTGTTCCTGCACCTGCGGTTCCACGGCTACGGCGACGGCAAGTGGACCGATTCGGCGGTGCGCCGCTACGTCACCGACGCCGGGCCGCTGCTGCCGCGGCTGCACAAGCTGGTACGCGCGGACTGCACGACCCGCAACAAGCGCCGCGCCGCGCGGCTGCAGGCCAGCTACGACCGGCTCGAGGCGCGCATCGCCGAGCTGGCCGCCCGGGAGGATTTGGAGCGGGTGCGCCCCGACCTCGACGGCAACGCGATCATGGAGCTGCTCGGGATCCCCGCCGGCCCGCAGGTCGGTGAGGCGTGGCGGTTCCTCAAGGAGCTGCGCCTGGAGCGCGGCCCGCTGAGCACCGAGGAGGCGACCGAGGAGTTGCTCTCCTGGTGGCGGTCGCGGGGGAACCCCTAGGGGCCACATGCGCGTCGAAGCAGTCATGGACTACTGCAGGGCAGGCGACGACGGGGCGGCCGCTATCTGGCACGGTCAGCCCGACCTGGATCTCGACGGTGACGGTCGATTTGATGCGATCGGTCTCGACTTTGATGGCGACGGTCTGCGCGACGACGCGATGGCGGATCTCGATGGGGACGGTCACGTCGATCACGCTGTCCTCGATCTCGACAACGACGGCACCCCTGAGGCCTCCTTCACCGATGACGGATCGGGGACATGGGCGGTGGCCGTCGACCGCACCGGACAGCTCCGGTGGTTCGGCCTCGACGGCGTTGAGCACTCGGGCGGGCCCCTGGTCGATTTCGATGGCCAGGGCCATCCCGATGACCGGCTGATCGACAGCGACGGCGACGGCCTTGCCGATCGGGTGCTGTGCACCGACGAGAACGGCGTGACGGGTTACGTCGATACCGACGGGGATGGAAAGTGGAACGTGCGGCTGACCGACACCGACGGTGACGGGCTGGCCGACGGCGCCAGCCCATTGTGATCCGTTCTGCCTGAGGCGGTTTCAGCTAGGGTCAGCGTGGCGGTGCCCGGTGGTCGGTGACCGCATGGCCTCGGGGTCGATCCAGTCATCCAGGAAGTATTCGCCGCGGTGTCGTGCGGTCATGCCGTCGCGCTGCAGGGCTTCACCATGACCGGAGACCACGTCCGCGATGCTGAAGAGCGATTCGGATCCGTCGTCGAAGTAGTGCAGGTGGTCGTAGGTCGGATTGATCGAAGCGCCTGCAACCTCGGCCCGGAACCGCGTGGAGCTATAGCCGTCGACTGACGGGTCGGCTCCCAGGCCGCCGAGGGTGAAGCCGACCAGGCCCGGACCCGTTATCCGGGCCGGCGCCCAGGTCACCGGGTCCGCCGAGGCGGCGCCCACATAGAGGTGCCCACCCTCAGGCAGGTGAAAGTCGCGCGACGAGTGCGCCAAATCGGTGCCCGGCGATCCGACCAGCACTACGTCGTCGGCGCGCATCCCGTGGGCTGCGGCGGCGTCCGAAACAGTTGTGGACCCGTACGAGTTACCGATCACGGTCACGTGTGCCGGCGGCCCCGCGTGCGTGACGGCCAGGGCGTTCACATCGGCGGCCAACGTCTGGCCGCCGGTGCGCGCCATGTTGGGGGCCCAGAGGCCCGGGTCGCACCATGCGTTGGGGGCGTCGTAACCCATCCACATGATCACCGCGGTTCGAGCTTTCGCCTCGGCCCGGGCGGATTCCCGGTAGAGGCGCACTGGATCGAGGTCGGCGAGTGTTCCGTCGCGCACGTTGGATCCCAACCCGGGCACCAGGACCGCGGTGTTGGCCGCATTGTCTGGGTTGCCGATCGCGACGGCAGCCGCGCCCTCGCCGCGGAAGGCTTCGGGATCGTACTTCAGCAGAAAGACGTCGGGATGGTTACCCCGCGCGTCGACGGCGGTCGCGGAGGTGGTCATGCCTTCCCGGGTGCGGCGGGCGTTGGTGTAGCGGGTGATCGCTTGTGCCGTAAGGCCGTATCGACCTGGGTCATTGGTGACGTCGCTGGCGGTGACGCCGTAGTTGGTAGCTTCGTCCTCGACGCGGTGCAGGTCGTCGTTCAGGACGGCCGCGTTGACGCGACTACGGGCCTCGACAGGGATGCCGTTGAGGTTGCCCAGCGCTGGAGCATGGTCGGCGACCATCTGGTCTTGCTGTTCCGGGGTGAGCGATTGCCACCACCTGTTCGCGCCTTCGGCGCTGGTTTCGGGAGGCGGAATTTGCAGGGCTTCTCGGGTTTCGGTCGATGCGTCAAAGGGTTTGATGGCCGCGCCGTCGTACCCGTCGGTGCGGAGCGTGGTGAGCGCGACGGCGAGATGCTTCGAATACTCGCTCCGAATGGCTTGCAGCCGAAGAAAAGTGCTCGCGGCGTCCGCGATCGCCTCGCGTTCGAGGGCGGAGATGAGTGCACTGAGGGCCGAGCGGTCAGGGTCCGTCATGCCCGCGTCGTTTTCGACCGCGAGTGCGGCGCCGAGTTCGTCGTCGATCTTTTGCAGCTGTCCTTCCAGCGCCGCGATCGACTGTGCGCCCGCCCGTTGCACCTCGGCGAGCGTGACGGCGACGCTCTCCAGGTCGATTGCGATTCTTGGTATTTGGAGGGATTGCAGCCCAAGCTGCGTGGTCACGCGCTCGACTTCCGCCGTGTTGTTAATGGCGTGCTCACCCTGGCCGCTGCTCCACGATGCCTCGAAATGACGCCGCGCGTCGTCGAACGCCGCGCCGGCCTCTTGTGTGCAGCGGCCGGCGCGGTAAAACGCCTGGGCCAGAGCATCGATCTGCGCGGGTTGACCCGCCTGCAGGTCGGCGTGTAGAGCCCACGGATCACCGCCCGCCTCGGTGATCAGAAGCGCAACGCTTATGTGTCTGAGTTGCACTGGACCGCAACCGATTCTGCGTCCCTGACGTCACTGCGAGCGTGAATTCCGCTGCTGATTGACCGCAGTGAGTTGGCGTTGGTCGACATCGCTACCCTCCCGAATTGGCGGCAACGGTACTAGCGACGTCAGAGTTGCGGTCAATTCGCTGGGCGCTTGGCCGGTTAGCGATTCACGAGTGTTGTGGATAGCTCATCGGGCGGCCTGGATTGCCGGGTCCTTGAGCGCTTTTGTGCTTTCGAGAGCGCTCAGAGTTCAGGAGCGGTTGCGGGGGCGCCGGTTCGCACCGCGCGCATCTCGGCGGCGTTGCGGTCGTCCACCTCGGTGAAGTTGGTGGCGGCGTGGTGAGCCTTGGTGCCGACGGCGTTGAGCGCTTGGCGGTGTGCCTGAAGGTTCGTCACGTGCTGGGTGTGGGCGGAGACGACGGCCTCGTGAAACGTTTCGGCGGCGTCGAACGCACCGAACATCCCTGAAGACAGCGGCCCGCGTGCGAGGTGGTCAGCCCCTTCCTGGGCATGCCCACTTGCGCGGTGAGAGTCGTTTCCTCCCCGACGCAGCAACTGCGGGTCGACGAACATCGAGAACACCTTTCTGAGTCGGTGGCAACGCTACTACTGGAGCCTCGGTGGTCAATTCACCCAAAAAGTGGCCTACCGCCGGGCTGAGGTGCGGTGATCCCGGCCGTCGTCTATCACTGATACTGAGCTCAGGCGGGGACTGCGGCTGAACTTGATGGCCCGAGCAATTAGCGGCACCGTGGAGGGGGCGTCCTGCATGATCGTTGGAAGTGCCCAAACGGGTCGAATACGAAACCGCGGGACATGGGAGGGAGCATGACGGGGGAGTTGCCTCCGAACCTCGGCGAGGGGTCGAGTATGCGTCCAGGCATGGGGCCCTGGGTGCCGCCCTACCCTGCGCCGCCGGCGCCGCGCACTCATAAGGGCATGGCCGTGACGGCCATGGGCCTAGCCGTCATCGCAGTGCTGACGGCCGCCACCGCGCTCGTAGTGGCACTGACCCGTCCGACGAGCACGACGTCGTCACCCGCTACCTCGACGCAGACTTACAGCGCTGCTGACGTCACCGCGGCTCAAAAGCAACTATGCGATACATATAAGTTGGCCGCACGCTCTGTCCAGGTAGATACAGGCGGCGGCGACCGCGCATTGGCGCGAATAGCGACAACTAACGGCGCCATTATGCTCGACAACGCAGCAGCAAATCCAGCACTTGATAGCAAGCACCGTGATGCAGCGCGGGCTTTAGCTGCGGCTTACGGAAGGCTTACTGCGATGGGTAGTCATGAAGTCGCAACGGATACGCAATACCAAGCCGGGCTCGACGAGATCACTGCCAAGGACTCCGTAATGAAGATTGTCTGCGGCGGGGGCTGACGACCCCGGTGAAAGTGGGGGATGGCGATTTTGGACCGGGCCGCGTTCTCGCCCGGCACTCCGTAGATAAGGCTTGGGTGCGATGTTAGCGGACTTGCCACCGGGGAAATTCTCGATGGGCCTCGTTGGGCCATGGTGGCCCGCGCCGTCGACGTCGCTACGCGCTAGTGCCGCGCAGTGGCAACACGCCTTTGTAAGTCAGCAGCAATTCGCTCAGGACCTGCGTAATCAACGGTCTACCATCGCGACTAACAATCGGGGACACACGGCCGACGATTTGGTTGGACGCTATCAGCAGGGGGAAAGCTTTCATCTAGATCTGGCTGAAAAATACTCGGTGAAGGCGCAAGCGTTCGATTCAAGCGCTGACGCGGTTGACTATCTCCGAAGCCGGCTAACTGAAATCGCAAATACTGGGAACAGCGATATAGACCGAATTTCTGCCTCGAATAAACCAACGATCGAAAAAGTTGCGGAGGTACACGCTGTGCAACTGCGCTGCAACGCTGACGCGACGAACGCAAGCTTCATAGCAGTCGACAAGATCTTGGCCGCCACACAGAAGATCCTTGATGCGGAAGGCCTCGGCGCCGATGCGCGGACGTGGGCGCGTGATCATGGCATACAGCTTGATGACGCGCCAGCCCCGCGTCCTATCACGAAGGAAGACCTTGACTCGGAAACAGTCCGAGCGGGGGGACGCGACGGAGGGAGCCCAGCTCCTGGAGCGATCAGTGATCAGAACTCAAGCGGCGCAAACCCTCCGGTAGTTCAACCCTCAGGACGGCCAAGTGATGAGGTTGTTGGCGCCAGCTCGGGTCCGAACGCACATGTGCCCCCCGCGGGGGTCGTTCATGCCGACGGGCGCACCCCCGTCCCGGGCGGGTTACCCTCCCCCTCGCCATCGCCGGTTCCCGGCGTACCTCTTCCCGCCACTCCTGCACCAGTCGCACCAGGAATGCCGGCAATGCCAACCGGACCGATGTCCCCTGCGGCGCTCGGGCAGGGCATCTCACCGGGACCGCTGGGCCAATCGGTCATAACCGGCATGGCGGCGGGGCAGCCAGTAGCCGGACCCGCGCAAGTGTTAAGCCAGAGTGCGGTCAATGCGATGGGGCAGGGACCGCCCGCAACCCCACAGGTCGCTCCGCCGATGACGGCTCCTCCGGTCATCCCGGCCGCGCCGATTGCCGGCGACGCGTTCGCAGCGCACCCGCCCGTTGAGGCGCCGCCCCCGGCGCCCTCCGCCCCGACCGGAGGCGCAAGCGTCCCCGTCGCCCCGGTGATGACCGGCGGTTCGTGGGCCCCCGCGACTCCGACGGTCGCCGGGCCGGCCGTACCCGCCGGACCGCTACCCGCCTACGGTTCGGATCTGCGCCCACCCGTCGCAACCCCGGCCGTTCCGTCGATGCCCTCGGCCCCGATATCCGGCGCACCGGTCGCGCCGTCCGCGGCATCGTCGCCATCAGGAGGTGGACCGCTGGTTTCGCCAGTGGAGCGGGCGGGATCGGGGACAGCAACAGGTCAGGCCGGCGTGGGCTCGTCGGCCATGGCTGGGGCATCGGCGCTGTCGGCGACATCGGGCGCCACCGCGGGTGCGGCATCAGCCAGGGCATCTGAGCAGCAACGACTGCAGCGCCTGGTGGACGCGGTGGCCAGGCAGGAGCCCAGGCTGTCCTGGGCCGCCGGGCTAAGGGACGACGGCATCACCACATTGCTGGTCACCGACCTCGCCGGCGGGTGGATCCCCCCGCACGTACGACTGCCCGCCCATGTAACGCTGCTCGAACCCGCCGCGCGACGCCGTGACGCCGGAGCGGTCGATCTGCTTGGCGCCGTCACGGTCGCGGCAGCCCACCAGCCCAACGCGTTCATCGCCGAACCCGACCGCGACGCACCCGCGTTGACCGGTGACCGCGCGGCCCGCTCGGCCTGTCCCAAAGTCGACGAGCTCGGGCCGACCCTGGTCGATGCCGTTCGCCGCCGCGACGGTCTCCCGAGAATCGCGCAAGCGCTCGCCGCGCCGGCAGTACGAAAAACCGGCGTGCTCGAGAACGAAGCCGAACTGTTGGGGGAACGCATCGCAGAGATTCAGCACTCGGTACTCAACGGCTATCCCCAGCACGACCCGTCGGCGGTCGGGGACTGGATGCTGCTTGCGGCGATCCAAGCGCTGATCGACGGACACGAGTACCTGGCCCATTACCACCTCTCGTGGTTCGAGATGCTGAGCCGACACGGCGCCATAACGCCACTGCCGGGTGAAATTTGAGGTGAATACCGCGTCCGGTCTGTTGTGACAAAATGGTGTTCCGCGTTTCGCGCAGTGCCGGCAGGCCACCGCAGCCTGAGGGGGAGGTGAATCGTGAGCATCATGGCGGATTTGGGGTCCTACGGTGGTGTAGCGCAGGGGCCCCCGCCCCCGTTCATCGAGCCGACAGGTATGCCGACGCCTGACACCTCACCGACGGGCGGCCCGCTCGCCGCCCTCTATTCGGCGGCAGGAATCGGTGTGCCGGGCGACGTCGAAGGCAGCGCCCAGGGCGACCTGGACCGCCGGGGTCGTGCGGCTGATGCCGCCGCGAAGTTCCCCGCCAATGAGGCCGACGCCGCCCAGCAGTTCCAGGGTGTGGGCGCCCAGGGTTCCACGCAGATGATCCAGCAGTTGGTGTCGGGCATCACGGGCGCGCTCGGTGGTGCGGTTGGCGGCATCATGGGCCCGCTGACCCAGCTCCCGCAGCAGGCGATGCAGGTCGGTCAGGGCGCCATGCAGCCGCTGATGAGTGCGCTCCAGGGAGCCCACGGCGCCGCGGAGGCAGCTGAAGGCTCGAGCCTGGTCGACAGCGTCGAGGGCGAAACAGGCGGCGGAGCCGGTGGCGGCGGCGCGTTCGGTTCCGGCAGTGGCGGCGTCGGCGGTGGCGGCACCACGCCGACCGGGTACTTGGGTCCGCCGCCGGTGCCATCGTCGTCGCCGCCGACGACCCCGGCCGGGGCGCCCGCGAAGCCGGTGATGATGACCCCGACCGGCGGCACGCTGCCGATGTCGGGCCAGTCGGGGATGACCGGCATGCCGATGATGCCGCCGGGCGCCATGGGCGCACATGGCGAAGCCGGCGGCAAGCACGACGCGCCCGAGAAGCGGATCGCGGCGCCAGGCGTGCCCAATGGCCAGCCGGTCAAGGGCCGCTTGACGATACCGCCCGGGGCTCCGCTTGCCGCCAAGCCCGGCGAAGCCAAACCGACGGTCGTCACCAACAGGCCCGCGCGGCGAATCGTCATCCTGCCCAACGACGACGAGCCAAAGGAATAGCGCGGCCGTCAGGCAAAGCCGACCGCATTGCTTTCCGCCCCAGTCGCATTGACCGAAAACGCGGCACCCCAACCGCAACAGCAAATGCCCGTCAATTCCGCGTCACCGTACTAATGGTGAGTGGCCCGGCGGCCCCACGCCGCAGTAATGTCGGAATGTAAACGCGGCCGCGGGGGCCCGCGAGAAACGAATGTGGAAGTAGTGGCTGAAGTGTCCGATGGGGATGCGGCGCCTCAATGCGGCGGGGGAATCGTTGGCTGATCCGCTGATAACGCAGGCTCTTGCGGCGTTGTCGCGCGGACACATGTTGTTCGTCGGCGCTGCCGCCGACGGCGGGATTCGCGATACGCCCGCACAGGTGCGGGCGCGCGCCGACGGGTTGATCACCCGCTCACGGGGATTGCCACCCTCGACAACGCAACCGGTAGCCGGGCTGCGCCGGTTGGCCGACTCCGACGGAGCGGTTGCCCGCACCATCGCGGCGGCTCGGGCGGACCATGCCCGCAGGAAATCGGCGACGGGCGCGGTTCTGGAAGCGGCAAGGGCCGACAGGGCGCCGGGAGCAGACACGCCGATCGGCCGGCGCGAAGCCACGGCCCGGATGGCGGCGCGGCTGCGGACTCAGCACCGCCACGTCGAGGCCTCCCGCAGGCGGGCGCGGCTGCTGGCCTCGCGCCTGCTTCGGCCGCACTACGCACGCAGGCCGGCCACTGGACGCGCGGCGGTGCTGGCGGCGATTCATAAGGCCCTGGACATCAAGGGGTTTCATGATCCGGCCGTTCGTGCCCGCTGGGAGCGCGGCATGGCACTGGTGGCGCTCCGCGAGTCGAACTACGACGCCGGCGCCGTCAATGGTTGGGACTGCAACGCCGCGCGCGGCACGCCCAGCAGGGGCGCCTGGCAATTTATTGCGCCGACGTTCGCGGCCTACCACCAGCGCGGAACCTCGTCCCAGATCAACGACCTGGTGGCCCAGGCGTGCGCGTTCATCAACTACGCGCGGGGGCACTACGGGGTCGCCGCGGATGCGTCGAACCTCGCCGACCGGATCCAGCAGGCCGATCCACGTCGATCCCCCAAGGGGTACTGAGATGCCGCTGAGTCTCTCCAATCGCGACCAGAATTCGGGCCACCTGTTTTACAACCGGCGCCTGCGGGCGGCGACGACGCGCTTCTCGGTGCGGATGAAGCACGACGACCGCAAGCAGACGGCCGCCCTGATCCTGTCGATGGTTCTGGTGGCCATCGCCGGGGGCTGGATGATGCTGCTGAATGTGCTGAAACCCACCGGCGTGGTAGGTGATTCGGCGATCATCGGCGACCGGGAGTCGGGGGCGATCTACGCGCGCATCGACGGCCGGCTGTACCCCGCGCTCAATCTGACGTCCGCGCGGCTGGCGACGGGTACCCCGGGACAACCCACGTGGGTCAAGCCCGCGGAGATCGCCAAGTATCCGACCGGACCGCTGGTTGGCATCCCGGGCGCCCCGGCGGCGATGCCCGTGAACCGAGGCGGCCCCTCGGCGTGGGCGGTGTGCGACACGGCCGGGCGGCCGCGCACCGGCGACAAGCCGGTGGTCACCGCGGTCGCCGGGCAACTCAACGGTGGCGGTCGCGCGGCGCCGCTGCGCGACGACGCGGGTGTGCTCGTCACTTTCGACGGCAGGACGTATGTCATCTGGGGAGGCAAGCGATCCCAGATCGATCCGTCGAACAGGGCGGTGACGCTGAGCCTGGGCCTGGATCCCGGAGTGACTTCCCCCGTTGAGATTTCGCGCGCGTTGTTCGACGGGCTGCCCGCCACGGAGCCGTTGCGCGTTCCGCAGGTACCCCAGGCCGGAACCCCGTCGAAGTGGGTTTCGGGGTCGCAGGTGGGCGCGGTCCTGCAGGCGCAGACCGCAGGCGGGGGCAGCCAGTTCTATGTACTCCTGCCCGACGGCGTGCAGAAGATCACGAGCTTCGTCGCAGACCTGTTGCGCAGCGCGAACTCCTACGGGTCGACGGCGCCGCGCGCGGTAAGTCCCGACGTGTTGGTCAACATCCCTGAGGTGAGTCCGTTGGCGCTGGATTACTACCCCACCGGACGGCTGAATTTCGTTGACACGGCCGCGAATCCCACGACGTGCGTCGGCTGGGAGAAGTGGTCGACCGATCCGCAGGCCCGCGTCGCCGTCTACAACGGACGAGGGCTGCCGGTGCCGCCGTCGACGGACGACCGCATCGTGCAGCTGGTCCGCGATGACCGCGACCCGGCGTCCGTTGTGGCCAATCAGGTGCTCGTGCTGCCGGGGGCGGCGAACTTCGTAACGTCGACCAGCGGCGTGGTCACCGCGGACTCCCGCGAATCGATGTTCTGGGTTTCCGACAACGGGGTGCGCTTTGGGGTCGCCTCCGACGATTCGACGCTGCGCGCTCTCGGGCTCGACGCGGCCTCAGCGGTGCAGGCGCCGTGGCCGTTGTTGCGGACTTTCGCTGCGGGACCGGCCCTGTCACAGCAGGCCGCCCTCGTGGTGCGCGATACGGTGCCCACCCTCGGTCAGGTAGCCGTGGTGACGACATCTGCGAAAGCTGGAGGCTAAAAGATGTCCAAGCGAGCATTCCCGATCAATCGCATCCGGATCGAGCCACCGAAACCTGTTCGGGTGGCGCCGAATGCGCCGATAGCCCTGCCCGAACGCGAACCGCGCAACATCTGGGTGATGATCGGCGTGCCCGCGCTGATCGTCGCGCTGATCGGTACGATCGTCATGCTCTACGTCTCGGGTGTGCGCAGCCTGTCCACCGGCTTCTTCCCGCTGATGGGCATCGGCGCCTTCAGCATGCTGGCGCTCTCCGGGCGGCTTGGGCGCGCGCGCAAGATCACCTGGGGCGAGTTGGAGCGCGGTCGGCGGCGCTACCTGCGCGACCTCGACGTCAACCGCGACGAGATCCAGAGCGCGGTGTGCGCGCAGCGCGAATGGCAGCACTCGGTGCACTCCGATCCCCGGGGGTTGGGTGCGATCATCGGCGGTCCGCGCATGTGGGAGCGCACGCGGGGCGAAGCGGACTTCCTCGAGGTCCGGGTCGGCACGGGCGTTCAGCACGCGCCCGACTCTGTGCTCTCGGTGACGTGGCCCGACATCGCCTCCGACGAGGAACTGGAGCCCGTCACGGGTCAGGCGCTGCGCGATTTTATCTTGGAACAGCGCAAGATTCGCGACATCGCCAAGGTGGTCAACCTGCGGTCGGCGCCGGGATTCAGTTTCGTCGGCGACGACTTGGACCGGCTGCGGTCCCTGATGCGCTCGGTGCTGTGCTCGCTTGCGGTGTTCCACAATCCCCGGGACGTGAAGTTGCTCGTGGTCACCCGCAACCCGGAGGTGTGGTCGTGGATGGTGTGGCTGCCGCACAACCTGCACGACGAGCTCTTCGACGCGTGCGGGTGGCGCCGCTTGGTCTTCGCGACGCCAGAGGAGCTGGAGGAGGCGTTGGGCGCCGAACTCCACATGAAGGGCAAACGCGGCGCGTGGACGCCGATGGCGGCGGCCACGCCGACCGCGATGGGCTCGGCCCTGGAGACCGGTACCGACACCGTGAATCTCGGCCCACACCTGGTGATTGTCGATGACAACACCGGCAGCCCCGACGCGTGGGAGAGTGTGGTCGGCCAGGTCGGCAAGGCAGGAATCACGCTGTTGCGCATCGCATCCCGGGTGGGTACCGGCGTGGGCTTCGCCCAGGACCAGGTTTTCGAGATGACCGAACGCCACGCGCCGCCCACCAACAACGCTCTCGAGGCGCGCAGGAACGGCGTCGACGTCGACGGCGAGGACGATCGCCCGGCGCCGCTGCTGCGGGTGCGCGGCAAGTTCTTCGCCCACTCCGACCAGCTGTCGATCCACCGGGCCTACCGTTACGCGCGGGCGATGGCGCGGTGGTCACCGACCAGCCGCAGCGAGATGGCCGATTCGACCGGCGGCGCAGCGGAACTGCTGCGCGCACTGGGCATCGCCGACCCCCGCGAACTGGATGTCGACCGGCTCTGGGCCGAGCGCCGCGGCCGCGGCGACGAACGGTGGTGCGAGATCCCGGTCGGCGCCAAGCCCAATGGTGAGCTGCAGAACGTGATCATCCGCGCAAAAGACTTCGGCGGGTTCGGGTTTCACTCGGTGGTGATCGGGACCAGCGGCTCGGGCAAGTCGGAGTTCTTCCTGTCGCTTGTGTACGGCATCGCGCTGACCCACTCGCCCGAGGCGTTCAACGTCATCTTCGTCGACATGAAATTCGAGTCCGCGGCCCAAGACATCCTGGGTATCCCGCACGTGGTTGCGGCGCTGTCCAACCTCGGCAAGGACGAGCGCCACCTCGCCGAACGGATGCGCCGGGTGATCGACGGCGAGATCAAGCAGCGCTATGAGCTTTTCACCTCGGTGGGCGCCCGCGACGCCAACGACTACGAGGAGATCCGCCTTGCCGGGCGTGATCTGCCCCCGGTGCCGGTGTTGCTCGTCATCGTCGACGAATACCTGGAACTGTTCGCCAATCACGAGAAGTGGATCAACCTGATCATCCACATCGGTCAGGAAGGCCGCGGCGCCAACGTATTCTTCATGCTGGGCGGTCAGCGCCTCGACTTGTCGTCTCTGCAAAAGGTCAAATCCAACATCGCCTTCCGGATCGCGCTGCGCGCCGAGTCCGGCGACGACAGCCGCGAGGTGATCGGTTCGGACGCGGCCTATCACCTGCCGTCGAAGGAGAACGGTTTCGCGCTGCTGAAGGTCGGACCGCGCGACCTCGAGCCGTTCCGGTGCTTCTACCTGTCGGCGCCCTTCGTGGTGCCGAAGGCTAAGGAAGTGGCCACCACCGTCGACATGACGCTGACCAAGCCGCGACTGTACAACTGGCAGTATCAGCCATTGGACGCCGCCGACGCCGCCGCGCTGGAGGCTGCCGCAGCTGTCGACGCCGAACCCGACGAATTCCTCTACCACGAGGACGGTTTCAAGAAGAAGAAGATCGTGGACGTGCTACGCGAATCGCTGCACGAGGTGCCGCACCGATCCCCGCGCCGGCCGTGGCTGGAGCCGCTGGAGACACCGGAGCCCGTCGATGCCCTCGTGGCCGGATACCGGGGACGGCCCTGGCACGTCGACTATGGCCGCAACCCCGGCTTGATGTTCCCCATCGGCGTCATGGACATTCCCGAAGAGTCCCGCCAGATCGTGCATGCTGTCGACGCGCTGCGCAGCAACATCATCGTGGTGGGCGCCAAGCAGCGCGGCAAGACGACCACTTTGATGACGCTGATGTGTTCGGCCGCAACGATGTACAGTCCGGCTCGGGTGACCTTCTTCTGCGTCGGCGGGGCGACCCTGGCGCAGGTTGGGTCGCTGCCGCACGTCACCGACATCGTGTCCCCGAAGGACCGTGAAGGTGTCGAGCGGATCTTGAGCACGATGGAGGCCCTGATCGACGCCCGCGAAGATTCCTTCCGCCGGTTGCGGATCGATCTCGACGGCTTCCGCGAGCGGCGTTTCGGGGTGGGCAGTGACGGGCTGGGCGGCACAGATCCCAATGACCCGTTCGGCGACGTCTTCGTCGTGGTGGACGACTACGACGACATGTACTCCAAGGACAATGTCCTGGGCGACCGGATCATCTCGCTGAGCAGCCGCGGCCCCGAGTATGGCGTGCACCTCATCTGCAGCGCGGGGGGCTGGATCCACGGCCAGCGCCAAAGCCTGCTGCAAAACGCAACGGCGCGAATCCAATTGCGGCTGGCGGACCCCAGCGAGAGTCAGATGGGGCATTCCTCGATCGAGTCACGGGAGGCAGCGCGGCGGACGCTCAACCGACCGGGCTTCGGTTTGACCGACAGCCTGCACGAGTTGCTGGTCGGCGTTCCCGCATTGACCGATCCCACGACCGGCATGCTGGTGAACATCACCGACGTCGGGGCCCGCATCGCCGAGGTCGCGGGCGTCACCAAGCACGCGAGCCTGCAGCGGCTACCGCAGCGGGTGGAACTGAAGTCGATTCTCGAATACGAGGCCGCGAACCCGAGTGTAGACGCGCTGTCGATCGCCTTCGCGATCGGCGAGCGGCACGGCCTCGGTCCGGTCCCGCTGAGGCTTCGGGAGAGCCCGGGCCTGGCGATTCTGGGCCGGCAGGGCTGCGGCAAGACCACCGCCTTGGTCGCCATCGGCGAGGCGGTGATGAGCCGGTTCGCTCCGGAGGAGGCTCAGCTGACGCTGATCGACCCCAAGACGGCCCCGCACGGTCTGCGCGACCTGCACGCGCCGGGCTACGTGCGCGCCTACGCCTACGACCAGGACGAGATCGACGAGGTAATCACGCAACTGGCCCAGGAGGTCATGCTGCCCCGGCTGCCACCGAAGGGGTTGAGTCAGGAGGAGTTGCGAGCGCTCAAGCCGTGGGAGGGGTGCCGCCACTTCGTGCTCATCGACGACGTCCAGGACCTGCGGCCCGATCAGGGTTATCCGCCCAAGCCCCCGGTGGGTGCCGCGCTGTGGAAATTGATGGAACGTGCCCGGCAGATCGGGTTGCACGT
This sequence comes from Mycobacterium bohemicum DSM 44277, assembly GCF_001053185.1. Classification (GTDB taxonomy): domain Bacteria; phylum Actinomycetota; class Actinomycetes; order Mycobacteriales; family Mycobacteriaceae; genus Mycobacterium; species Mycobacterium bohemicum. The sequence continues at coordinate 23,036 of NZ_CSTD01000002.1, forward strand.
GTTCACGACGCGCAACAGCTCCAACTGGGCGACGCTGCAGATGGACCCCTGGATGCGGTTCCAAACCTCGGCCAAGGTGAGCCAGCTCTACATGGACAACGACCCGGAGAACAGGATCAGTCGTTTCATCCGCGCCCAGGCGTTGCCGCCGGGACGCGGCCTGTTGGTGGGAGTCGACGGCGACGTCGAAGGAATCCTGGTCGGACAACCGTCTACGGCAACCGGCGGACAGTAGCGGAAGGGCCGTGTTTGGACAGATTCCAAATTGGCCGCCGCAAAGAACTGAATAGCACAACCGACGAACCGCACTAGACTGACGGGCAAGCAAGTTTTATTGCTTAACCAATCGGAGGGAATGCATGTCTTGGTTTGTGCAACCCGAGGCCGTTCTGGCCTCGGCGGGGGCGGAGTCGGCAATCAGTGCGGAAACCCAGGCCGCGGCCTCGGCCGCGGCGCCTGCATTGGTCGGAGTGACGCCAATGGGGGGCGATCCGGACTCGGCGATGTTTGCGGCGGCGCTCAACGCGTGTGGTGCCGGCTACCTGGGGGTGGTCACCGAGCACACGGCGCAGCGTGAGCTGTTCGCCGGTACACAGGGGATCGCGTCGGCGGTCTACGACGCCACCGAGGTGGCGCGTGCGGCGGCGATAGGGCTCTAAAGGGACCTGCGCATGCCTGATCCGGGGTGGGCTGCGCGTACACCCGAGGACAACGACCTCCTGCTCAAAGCCGGGACCGGCGTGGCCACCCATGTGGCCAACCAGACGGCCTGGACGACTTTGGGGGCCAGCCATCACGCCTCAGGTGTCGCGTCGGCGATAAATACGGCCGCGACGTCGGCTAGCTGGGTGGGCGCCGGGTCTGCGGCCTCGGCGCTGAACGTCACGATGCTCAACGCTGCGCTACACGGTCTGGCGGGCTGGGTGGATGTGAAGCCGGCCGTGGTGGCGGCGGCGATCGCTGCCTACGAGGCGGCCAATGCCGGCATGCGTCCGGCCCCGGAATGCATCGCGAACCGCGTCGAGACCGCGACCGACTACGGCATCAACCCGAGCGTGCTGTGGACCCTGACCCCGCGCATCGCCTCGCTGGAATTCGAGTACTTCGGCAATATGTGGCCGACCAATTCCGCGGTCGGCGCGGCCTACGGCGCGATTCTCGCGGCGCTGGCCGAAAGCCTGGCAATTCCCCCGCCGGTCGCCGGCATGGGCGCATCGCCGGCCGCCCCGGCGCCGCTGAAGCCGCGGCCGGCGACGGTATGCGCACGGCCTACCAGGGTGCGCAAGCGGGGACGTCGGGCGCCGGCCAGGCGGCGTCGGGTGGCCAGGGCATGGGCGATCAGCTCGGTACGTTCATGCAGCCGATGCAGTCGTTGATGGGGGCGGTCCCGCAGGCGCTGCAGGCGCCGACCCAGCTGATGCAGGCGCCCACTCAGATGATGCAGCCGCTGCAATCGATGATGGGGATGTTCGCCAACCCCGGCGCGCTGGGAATGGGCGGGGCCGCCCCGGGTGTCTCGGCTGCCTCGGCCGGCGGGCTCTCGGCCGCGCAGGCCGGCGCCTCGGTTGGCGGCGGGGGCGTATCGATGGGGGGCTCGGGTGTGCCCGCGACCACTTTCACCCGTCCCGTCAGCGCTTTCGAACCCGCCACCGGCGGACGCCCGGTGGGGCTGCGCCCGAGCGGGGCGCTGGGCGCCGAGACGGTGCGCCCGGCGACGACGAGCGCCGGCGGCAACACGATCGGCGGCATGCCCGTTGGGCATGCGGCGGGGGGTCAGCGCGGATCCCACGGCAAGTCAGAGCGACCCGCGACAGTGCGGGTGGTTGATGACCGCGCGTAGTAAATCGCCTGCTCACAGGGTGAATCGACACATCTGAATAGGGCCCATACACTGCCTCGCATACCCCGGTGAAGGGGGGGAGCGAACAGCCGGAAAAGGAGAAAAACAAGTGGCCAACAACTCGATCAAGGTGGACGCGAACCTATTGCGTTCCACCAGTGACAAAATTCAGGCCAACATGGAGCAGGCGATGGCGATCGCCAAGGGATACCTCGCGAACCAGGAAAACGCGATGAGCCCCGCGTCGTGGTCGGGTGCCGGCGTCGTCGCCTCGCACGCGACCGCCATGGAGGTCACCAACGATTTGAACAAGGTACTGACCGGCGGTACCCGCCTCGCCGAGGGACTCAAGCAGGCGGCGGCCCTGATGGAGCACCACGAAGCCGATTCGGTGTCCTCGTTCCAGGCCCTGTTCGGCGGCACGCAAAGCGCCTGACGCTCCCGCACATTCGCATCACTCTGAAAGGACTTCTCAAATGGCGGATTTCATTTCGTACGACCCCGCGGTGGTAAGCGATTTCGCCACCGATGTCGGTTCGCGCGCGGGCCAGCTGGAGGCACTGCACGGCGACACCGCGAACTTGACCAACGCGCTGCAGGAATTCTTTGCCGGCCAGGGCGCCATGGGATTTTTTGACGCCCAGCACCAAATGTTGTCGGGTCTGCAGGGCCTGGTCGACACGGTGCGCCAGCACGGGACAACCACCAGCCACGTGCTCGGCAACGCGATAGCCACGGATAAGGCCTCGCAGGGCCTGTTCTGGACCTGAAAAGCGTTGCGGCCCGGGGGTACTCACGTGCCCTCGAGGCCGGTGCGCGCGGGGCCCGGCCCTCGAACGGCAACTGAGGTGAAATCGCCGTGCTGACAACGACGATCGACGGGCTGTGGGTGTTGCAGGCGGTGACCGGGGTCGAGCAGACGTGCCCCGAGCTCGGCCTGCGGCCACTGCTGCCGCGGCTGGACACCCCGGAACGGGCACTGCAACACCCGGTTGCGGCCGAGCTGTACGCAGCCGGCGCGCTCGACGAGGCGGGCAACGCCGATCCAATGATCCGCGAGTGGCTCACCGTTCTGGTCCGGCGAGACCTGGGCCTCCTGGTCAACATGGGAGTGCCGGGCCGCGAGCCGACCCGGGCGTCCATCTGCCGATTCGCGAGCTGGTGGGTGGTCCTGGAGCGCCACGACGACCTGGTACGCCTGTATCCGATCGGCACGGCCGGTGACGAGACGGCGGCCGGTGAACTGGTTGTGGGCCAGATCGAGCGGCTGTGCGGGGTGGCGGAGGCGGCGCCGCTGCGACCGGTCACCCTCGACAGGGCGCAGTTGCTGGAGTCGGTGCGCGATGCGGCGAGTCTGCGGTCTTTCCTGCTGAGTCAGCGCCTCGACGCCGACCAGCTCCAGATGATCACCATGGCCGCTGATCCCGCGCGGTCCGCGCACGCGGCCATCGTGGCGCTGCAGGCCGGCGTCGGCCCCGAACGGACCGCACGCTTTGCCGTCGGCGATTCGACAGTGGCAATCGTCGACACCCCCGCCGGCCGGCTCTGCGTCGCGGAGGTCCTGTCGGGCCAGCGCCGTTACCAGGTCATCTCTCCCGGTTCCCGCAGCGACATCGCTGGGGCGGTGCAGCGACTCATCCGGCGACTCCCCGCCGGCAATGAGTGGTACTCGTATCGGCGGGGGGGCTGATCACGGCGCTCCTCAACTAACTGGCTAACCCAATCACGTGAATTAACAATGCCTTCCGCGTCTAAGGGCGAAGTAATCGGGTAAACGGCGGATCCCGGATCGTGTTAGCATCGCATTTGTGACGAGCCCTTGGAATGACCCGAATATGTCGGACGAAGGGGCGCTCGGACGGGGGGATCCGTCGGTGGGGCGCAACTTCCGAGATTCGGTATCCGAAACCATGCGGATTACCGATCTCGCGGCACCGCGGAAGATACCGCCGGGGTCGGGCTGGCGGAAATTCATCTATAGCGCGACATTCCGGAAAATTAATCTGGGTGAATCGCCACGCGAACGGCACTACCGCGATTTGCAGAACCGCATCAGGCGCCACATTCGCCGCCAGTATGTGATCACCGTCGTTTCCGGAAAGGGCGGGGTCGGGGTCACTGCAATGACCGCCTGCATCGGGGGAGTCTTCCGGGAATGCCGGCCGCAGAACGTCATTGCGATCGATGCCGTGCCCGGGTTCGGGACCCTGGCGGACCGCATCGACGAGTCGCCGCCCGGTGACTACAGCGCGATCATCAACGATACGGACGTGCAGGGGTACGCCGACATCCGCGAGCACCTGGGGCAGAACGCGGTCGGCCTCGACGTGCTGGCCGGAAACCGCACGTCAGACCAGCCCCGGCCGCTGGTTCCGGCAATGTTTTCCGGGGTATTGTCGCGGCTGCGGCGAACCCACACAGTCATGATCGTGGACACCTCCCCCGACCTTGAACACGAAGTGATGAAACCGGTTCTGGAGAACACCGACACCCTGGTGTTCGTCTCGGGAATCACGGCGGATCGTTCCAAGCCGGTCCTGCGGGCCGTGGACTATTTGCGCTCACAGGGCTACCACGAATTGGTTTCGCGCAGCACCGTGATCATCAACCACACCGACCACCTCACCGACAAAGACGCCCTGGCCTACCTGACCGAACGGTTCACCAAGGTCGGGGCAATCGTGGAGGTCATGCCGTTTGATCCGCACCTTGCTAAGGGCGGAATCATCGATACCGTGCACGAGCTGAACAAGAAGTCGCGGCTGCGGCTATTCGAAATCACCGCGGGCCTGGCCGACAAATACGTGCCCGATGCCGAGCGGGCGGTGCCGTGACAACGCCGCATAAGGTCGCCTTCCCGGCGCGTTGTGCGGTGAACATTTCCTACGAGAAGCACCTGTGCTCCCAAGTGTTCCCCGCGGAAATTCCGGTCGAGGGATTTTTCGAGGGAATGGTCGAGCTCTTCGACGCTGACCTCAAGCGCAAAGGCTTTGAAGGAGTGGCGCTTCCGGCGGGCAGCTATGAGTTGCACAAGATCAATGGTGTGCGACTCGATATCAACAAGAGCCTCGACGAGTTAGGCGTGCAGGACGGCGACACCCTGGTGCTGGTGCCCAGGGTGGCCGGTGAATCTTTCGAGCCCCAGTACGAGTCCCTGTCGACGGGCCTGGCCGCCATGGGCAAGTGGCTCGGCCGCGACGGCGGCGACCCGATGTTCGCACCGGTCACGCCGCTGACCGCGGCGCACACCGCGATCGCGATCGTCGCCATGGCGGCGGCCTCGGCGCTGGCCCTGACGCTACGGGCCCGAACCTTCACCGATGGCATCGTTCCCGCGGCCGTGGCCGGCGGGATCGCCGCGCTGCTGGTCATCGCGACATCGGTGGTCCGGTGGGGCTGGCGAGAGCGACGCGACATGTTCACCGGGTTCGCGTGGTTGGCCGTGCTCGCGCTGGCCGTCGCCGGCGCCTGCGCCCCCCCTGGGCGACTGGGCGCCCCCCACGCGTTGATTGGGCTGGTGCTGGTGATCCTGGGTGCCCTGGCCATCGGCGTGCTGACCCGGAAACGTTGGCAGACAACGGCCGCCACCGCCGTGATCACGGTATGCGGGATCCTGGCGGCCGTCGCCGCCGTCCGGATGTTTCGGCCCGCGTCGCCGCAGGTGCTGTCGATCTGCGTTTTGGTGCTACTGCTCGTGCTGGTCAGAATGACGCCGCTGATCGCGCTGTGGGTGGCCCGGGTGCGGCCCCCGCACTTCGGATCCATCACCGGACGTGACTTGTTCGCGCGACGCGAGGGGATGCCGGTGGACACGGTGTCGCCCGTGAGCGAGGACGAAACCGAAGACGAAGACAACGAACTGACCGACATCACCGCGCGTGGCGCTGCGATCGCCGCCTCGGCGCGCCTGGTTAACGCAGTGCAGGTCGGTGTCTGCGTTGGGGTCTCGCTTGTGCTGCCCGCGGCGGTGTGGGGGGTGCTGGCGCCGGGACGGCCCTGGGAGTGGTTGGCACAGTTGGTCGCCGGACTGGTGGTGGGCATATTCATCACGCAGGGCAGGGGGTTCGCCGCCAAATACCAGGCGGTTGCGCTGGTCTGCGGGGCGTCCGCGGCCGTGTGCGCGGGCGTGCTGAGGTACGCGCTGGCCGAGCCCAAGGACACCGTCGCCGCGTTGCTGTGGCCCGCGGTGGCGGTAGCCGGTTTCGCCGCACTGGGTTTGGCTGCAGCACTTTTGGTGCCCGCGATGCGGTTCAGGCCGTTCATCCGGCTGGCGGTCGAATGGGCCGAAGTGCTGGCGCTGATCGTCTTGCTGCCGGCGGCGGCGGCGCTGGGGGGACTCTTCACGTGGCTCCGGCACTGAGGTGGGCTCCGCGCCGCGCGGCGGCGCTGAGCGCCGCGATTGCCCTGGTCGCTTTGTCAGCCAATATGACTGCTGCGCAGGCGATTACGCCACCGGTGGTGGATCCCGCTCTGGTGCCGCCCGACGGGCCGCCGCGACCCGACCAGCCGATGCGCCGCGCCAACAGTTGCTCCACCCCGATCACCGTGAAGAATCCCGACGTCGCGCAGATGGCGCCGGGCTACAACCTGCTCAACATCGGCAATGCATGGCAATACAGCACCGGCAACGGCGTGGCGGTGGCAGTCATCGATACCGGCGTCTCGCCTAACCCGCGGCTGCCTGTGGTGCCCGGCGGGGACTACATCATGGGTGAGGACGGATTGTCGGACTGCGACGCCCACGGTACGGTGGTGAGCTCGATCATTGCCGCTGCGCCGCAAGGGATTGTGCCGATGCCGCGCCCGATGCCGCCGACGCCGGCGTTCCCACCCCCGGCCGCACCGCCGCCGGCGATAGCCGCACCGCCGCCGCCGGTTGAGGTTCCGCCACCGGCGGCGCCGCCCCCGCCCCCACCGCCGGTGACGATCACGCTCGTTCCACCGCCGCCCCCACCGCCACCACCCCCTCCGCCGGAGGGCGGGGGCGCGACTGCGGCATCCAACGGCCCGCCTGATCCGCAGACCGAGGACGAACCCGCCGTCCCACCGCCCCCGCCGGGCGCGCCGGACGGGGTGGTAGGGGTCGCTCCGCACGCGACCATCATCTCGATTCGGCAGTCGTCGCGCGCCTTCGAGCCGGTCAACCCGTCCCCGGCCGACCCCAACTCCGACGAAAAGGTCAAAGCGGGAACGATCAACACCGTGGCGCGCGCGGTGGTGCACGCCGCGAACATGGGCGCCAAAGTCATCAACATCTCGGTGACCGCCTGCCTGCCCGCGGTCGCACCCAATGACCAGCGGGCACTGGGCGCCGCGCTGTGGTACGCGGCCACGGTCAAGGACGCGGTCATCGTGGCGGCGGCCGGCAACGACGGGGAAGCCGGCTGCGACAACAACCCGATGTTCGACCCGCTGGACCCATCCGATCCGCGGGACTGGCACCAAGTCAAGACGATCTCCGCGCCGTCGTGGTTTTCGGACTATGTGTTGTCGGTCGGTGCCGTCGACGCCACCGGCGCCGCGCTCGACAAGAGCATGTCCGGTCCCTGGGTTGGCGTCGCGGCGCCCGGCACCCACATCATGGGACTCTCGCCGCAGGGGGGCGGCCCGGTGAACGCCTACCCGCCGTCGCGGCCTGGCGAAAAAAACATGCCGTTCTGGGGTACCAGCTTCTCAGCGGCCTACGTCAGTGGCGTTGCAGCCTTGGTACGGGCCAAGTTTCCCGACCTGAGCGCCCACCAGATCATCAATAGGATCATGCAGTCGGCGCACAATCCGCCGACGGGGGTGGACAACAAGGTTGGGTACGGACTGGTGGATCCGGTCGCCGCCCTGACCTTCAACATTCCGCCCGGGGACCGATTGCCACCCGGCGCGCACAGCCGCGTCATCACGCCCGCACCGCCGCCGCCGCCGCAGGATCACCGGGCGCGCAACATCGCCGTCGGCTTCGTCGGCGCGGTCGCCGCGGGCGTACTGGTGCTCACCGTGGCGGCGCGGCTGCGGAGGGCGCGATGAGGCCCCTGTTGACCGGCTTCGGTCCGGAGAGCAATCGGCGGGTGTTCGGGGTGTGCGTCGTCTTCCTGCTCGGCCTGGCCGGTTGGGCCCTGGCGGGTTATGTCGGCGCGGCGATCGCCGCGGCACTGGGCGCTTTCGTGGTGTTCGTCCGATGGTGGGGACAGCCGGCGTGGTCGTGGGCCGTGCTGTGGCGTAGGGGGCGACGCCCGATCAGCTGGGATGCACCGATCACGGTGGCCAACAACCGATCCGGCGGGGGCGTGCGGGTGCAAGACGGCACCGCGGTGGTCGCAGTGCAACTGCTCGGACGCGCGCACCAACCCACCAGGGTGACCGGCTCGGTGACCGTCGAGACCGACAACGTCATCGACGTCGCCGAACTGGTGCCGATGCTACGACAAGCCCTGGGCCTGCGGCTGGAGTCGATCAGCGTGGTCACCGTCGGATCGCGGCACGGCACTGTGGGGGACTATCCGCGCGTGTACGACTCGGAGATCGGCACCCCGCCGTATGCCGGCCGGCGCGAAACGTGGCTGATCATGCGGCTACCCATGCTCGACAACAATCAAGCCTTGCGCTGGCGGACAACCGTTGGCGCCGCTGCGGTTTCGGTGGCGCAGCGGATCGCGGGCCTGCTGCGTTGCCAAGGGCTGCGGGCGAAGGTGGCCACCGCCACCGACCTGCTCGAACTCGACCGCCGGCTCGGATCGGATGCGGTGGGCGGAGACGCGCAGCGCTGGAAGGCCGTTCGCGGGGAATCCGGCTGGATGACGACGTATGCCTACCCCGCTGCCGCGATCAACTCCCGAGTGCTGGCCCAGGCGTGGACGTTGCGCGCCGACGAGGTCATCCAGAACGTCACTGTGTACTCCGATGCCACCTGCACCGCGACAGTGACCGTACGCACCCCCACCCCGGCGCCCACCCCGCCGGCGGTCATCCTGCACCGGCTCAACGGCGAACAGGCCGCCGCGGCCGCGGCGAACATGTGCGGTCCACGGCCACACCTGCGGGGTCTGCGGCGCTCCCCCCTGCCGGAGCAGCTGCTCACCGAGATCGGCCCGTCGGGTGTCTTGATCGGCAAGCTGAGCAACGGGGATCGCCTGATGGTTCCCGTCACCGATGCCGGCGAACTCTCGCGCGTCTTCGTCGCGGCCGACGACCCGATCGCCAAACGGATCGTGATACGCATGGCCGGTGCCGGCGAGCGGGTCTGCGTCCACACCCGTGATCCGGCACGCTGGGCCAGCGTGCGCATGCCGGAGATCAGCGTCGTCAGCACCCCACGTCCGGCGCCGCGCACCACTGTCAGCGTCGTCGAGTTCGTCGCGCGGCACCGGCGGCATGCCGAGAGCGCGGCGGACTTCGGCGGCGTCGACGCCGGAGACATCGCGATCTCGCCCACGCCGCGACCCGCCACCGTGGTCACCGTCGCCCCGGCCGGGACTATCCTTTCCGCGCCGCAGCGGCACAACTTCGAGGTGACGATCGAGCAGATCGGGCCCGCGACGGTGAACCTTCATGCCGGGGGCCAAGATTGGGTAGTCGTGATGGATCTGTTCCGGGCCGAGAACCGCTACGTCAGCCTGGATCCGGTCAGCATGTCGATCGCCAACTAGGACGTTTGCGAGGCCGAGATTTGATCAGCACACCGAGCAATGACACGGGCCATGGCTGACTTGCACAGCGCTCGAAGGCATTTCGACCGAGGCATGACGGTCATGGGCCGTGACGGCCGGGCGGCGGCGTTGCCGGAGTTCACCGCCGCCACCGACGCCGACCCGACGATGGCCGACGCCTGGCTCGGGCGCATCGCCTGCGGCGACAACTCCCTCAGCTCACTCAAGCGGCTGCACGCCACCAGCGAATGGCTGCACCGGGAGACGACACGGATCGGCACCACGCTCGCCGCCCAGATCCAGCTCGGCCCCTACATCGGCATCACGGTGACCGACGCGTCGCAGGTCGGTCTGGCGCTGGCGTCGGCGCTGACCATTGCCGGGGAGTACTCCGAAGCCGATCGGTTGCTCGCGGACCCGGATCTGCTCGATTCGTGGGCCAGCCACCAATGGCACCAGCTGGCCCGGGCCTTCCTGATGTTCACCACACAACGCTGGCCCGACGTGTTGCTGACGGCCGCCGAGGAGTTACCACCGCAGGCGATCATCATGTCGGCGGTCACGGCGTCGATCTGCGCACTCGCCGCCTACGCCGCCGCCCATCTCGGGCAGGGCCGGGTTGCCCTGGACTGGCTGGATCGGGTGGACGTGATCGGGCACAGCACGTCGTCGAGCCGGTTCGGCGCCGACGTGTTGACCGCAGCGATCGGCCCCGCCGACATCCCGCTGCTGGTTGCTGATCTGGCGTACGTGCGCGGCATGGTGCACCGGCAGCTCGGCGAGGAGGACAAGGCCCAGATCTGGTTGTCCCGCGCCACCATTAACGGCGTCCTGACCCAGCCGGCCAAGGAAGCCCTCGCCGACCCGCACCTGCAACTGGTGGTGACCGACGAGCACACCATCGAAAGCCGGACCGATCGCTGGGACGCCTCGACCGCCAAGACGCGCGAGGAACTCGAGGACGACGACGCCGCTGAACGCCGCGCGGAACTGCTGGCCGAGGGCCGCGCGCTGCTCGCCAAACAGGTGGGCCTGGCGGCGGTCAAGCAGGCGGTGTCGGCACTCGAGGACCAACTCGAGGTGCGGATGATGCGCCTGGAACACGGTCTGCCGGTCGAGGGACAGACCAATCACATGCTGCTGGTGGGACCACCGGGTACCGGCAAGACCACAACGGCGGAAGCGCTGGGCAAAATCTATGCCGGTATGGGGATCGTGCGGAATCCCGAGATCCGCGAGGTGCGGCGGTCGGACTTCTGCGGCCACTACATTGGCGAATCCGGCCCCAAGACCAACCAGCTGATCGAAAAGTCGCTGGGCAGAATCATTTTCATGGATGAGTTCTACTCGCTGGTCGAGCGCCACCAGGACGGGACGCCGGACATGATCGGGATGGAGGCGGTCAACCAGCTACTGGTCGCGTTGGAGGTGCACCGCTTCGACTTCTGCTTCATCGGCGCCGGGTACGAGGATCAGGTCGACGAATTCCTCACGGTGAACCCGGGTTTGGCCGGGCGGTTCAACCGCAAGCTGCGCTTCGAGTCGTATTCGCCGGACGAGATCGTCGAGATCGGGCGACGCTATGCCGCGCCGCGTGCCAGCCTCCTCGACGACGCCGCGCGGGAGACGTTTCTCGACGCGGCCACCACCATTCGCAACTACACCACGCCCGGCGGGCAGCACGGCATCGACGCCATGCAGAACGGCCGGTTCGCCCGCAACGTCATCGAACGGGCAGAAGGGTTTCGCGACACCCGGGTGGTCGCCCAGAAACGCGCGGGCCAACCCGTCACCGTCGATGATCTGCAGATCATCACCGCGCCCGATATCCAGGCCGCGGTGCGCAGCGTGTGCTCGGATAACCGCGATATGTCCGCCATCGTCTGGTAGGGCGTCGTAGGTTATGGGGATGCTGACGACCGGCTCGGTGGTCGGCGGTTACCGAATCGAGCGCGTGCTCGGCACGGGGGGCATGGGCGCGGTGTATCTGGCCGCAGACCCCGCCTTGCCGCGCCAGATCGCCCTCAAGGTGTTGTCCGCCGAACTGTCCCGCGACCCCGACTTCCGGGCGCGCTTCGTCCGCGAGGCCGACACCGCGGCCGCGCTGGAGCATCCCCACATCGTGTCCGTCTACAACCGGGGCCAGACCGAGGACGGCCAGCTGTGGATCGCCATGCAGTTCGTCGACGGCACCGACGCGGACGCGGCCCTGCGCGAGGGCACCATGAGCCCGGCGCGCGCGGTGCACATCATCGCCGAGGTCGCCAAGGCCATCGACTTCGCCCACGCCCACGCCGTCGTGCACCGCGACGTCAAACCCGCCAACTTCCTGCTCTCCGGGCCCGTCGGGCCGGCCGAGCGAGTCCTGTTGGGAGACTTCGGGATTGCCCGCGCACTCGACGACGCCGGCCTGACCGCCACCGGGTCGGTGATGGCCACCGTCGCCTACGCCGCCCCCGAGGTGCTGTCCAACGCGCCCATCGACGGCCGCGCCGACATCTACTCCCTGGGCTGCACCCTGTATCGCCTGCTGACCGGGAAGACCCCGTTCCCCGCCACCAACGGGGCGGCGGCGGTGATGATGGGCCACCTGTTCAGCCCGCCGCCGCGGGTCACCGACGCGGTGCCGTCGTTGCCCGGCGGGCTCGACCGGGTGATCGCCATCGCCATGGCCAAGGACCCGGCCGCCCGCTTTCCCTCGGCGGGCGCGCTCGCCGACGCGGCGGGGCTGACCCGCATCACCATCACCTCCGTCACGGTCACCGGCGACACCGCCACCGTCGCCATGACCTCACAGAACGAGGCCGTGGGAACTCGCGCGGTGACCATGCCGCTCAAACTCGAAGACGGCTGGAAAGTCTGCCAACTGTAGGCCGCTGGAGGAAAGACCAAGTGCTGCGTTCCAAATCGTGGACGTTCGCCGCGCTGGCCGTTGTCATGGCGGGCTGCGGGCACACGACGGCCGGCGAGGCGCACCCCGTTCCCCAACCTCCGTCGACGTCGGTGAACACCGCGCTGCTCGACCCGGGCCAATACCCGACCACCCCGTCGCCGCCCCTCGGCGCGGCGGGATCCACGGAGGCGGGACGCCGGGTCGAGGGCCGCCGCATGGCCGCCTACGTCACCGGTCCCTGGCAGGCCGACGCCGGCCTGGTGGACCCCGAATCCAACAGCCCGGCCACGGTGATCGAAAACTTCGATCAGTTCGCCCGGGTGGTGTGGACGCCGATCGCCGGCGGCGCCTACGCCCTGCCGTTCGTGGTCGGGTTCATGTCCGAACGCCAGGCGCGAGGCCCCGAGCCCAGGATGTCGCTGCGCAATGCCGTGCTGCGCTTCGCCGACGCCACCACCGCCACCACCGCCGCCCAGGGCATGCACGCCCGCGCGATGGCGATGCCGCGGGAGCCCACCGCCACGCCCATCGTCACCGAGCCGGAGCGCGCGGTCCCGATCCCCGGGCATCCCGACGCCGCCGCGTCCCTGCTGACCTTCCAGGAGGGCGCGCAGACCGAGCGCGAACTCACCGCGCTCACCGCGCACGGGCCCTACGTCCTGGTGCAGGTCGTGCGCTGCGCCACCGGCACCGACTGCCAAGCCCCGCTGGTCGCCCGCACGCTCGACCTCCAGATTCCGCTCATCGACACCTTCGCGCCCACCCCCGCCGACCAATTCGCCGCTCTGCCAGCCGATCCCACCGGCTTGGTCGCGCGCACCCTGCCGCTTCCCCCGGACCAGGCCACCTCCACGGACGGCGCGGCCTACCCGCCGGCGGGCGCCCTGCACCTGGAAGACGACCCCGTTGCGGTCGGGCCGGCGCTCACCGCGGCCGGCGTCGACGACGTCGCCGCCAACCGGACCACCGTCTACCAGGCCAAGGACCCCGGCGCCGCCCAGAGCCTGGCCCAGGCCTACAGCGACATGGCCGCCAAGACCGCCGGCGCGCAGGCCGCCGCCCCGGTTCCGGGCCTCGCCGGCAGCCACTGCACACGCGTCGCCGGCGCCAACGGCCTGGTGCCGCGTTACTGGTGCCTGGCCGCCGCGGACCGCTACGCCATCAAAACCGTTGCGCGCCAACTCGACAGCGCACAGCAGCAGATGGCCGCCCAATACCGCATGCTGACCTGACGGGCCCGGCCGGCCCCAGCCGTCAGCTGATCTGACGGATCAGGGCTTCGATGGCCGTGGTGACGTCGTCCGGCAACGCTTCTCCCACCTCGGCGCGAACGATCACGTCCTCCGGCAGGCCGGCCGCCTGCGCGGTCTCGGACGTCGAAAGGTTCGCGCGATGGCGGGCCGCGTACAAGCGCTGCCCAAGCGGGGCACCGGGTGCGGACGCCCCGAGCATCATCAGTTCGTCATGATGGCGTCGGACCGCGCCCAGCGCCTTGATCAGCTCCGGGGTTATCCGGCTGATGCGGGTCGCCCGCACGGCGATCGCCTCCAGCTGGCGCAGGTCGGCCAGGATGGGCGCCGCCCGCCTGATGAACTCGGGGTCGTCGACCGCCGGCAAGGCGGCGATGGCCAGGCTGCAGCCGTCCACGGCGGCGACGACGGCCTGGGCGATCAGCGTCGCGGGGCCCTCGGAGATCGCGGCATCGGGTGCCCGCGTGCCCGCGGATGGGGGAGCGGACGCCGCGGCGGCGGCCGCCGGATCCGCGCGATGGTTCCGGCGGGCCACTGGAGCACCTCCTCCAGCTTCGCGCGGGTGCGTTGCCGCGGCCAGCTGCGGCCTTTCTCGAACGCGATGAGCGCGCCCGCATTGATGATTCCCTCGGCGGCGAGGCTGCGCTGGCTGATGTCCAGTTCCCGCCGCCGCGCCGCGGCGGCGCGCCCGGCGCGAACCATGCCGGGATCGGGCTCTCCGTTGTGCGGTTCGGTTTCGTGGTCGTCAGGGCCGTCCGCTGACGGCTTGGCGACTTCGAAGGTCAACGCCTTGCCGGCGGTGGGGTCGCCGAACCGCACGACGGTCCTGTCGGTCACGGTCACCGAGGACTTGCGCAGTCCGTCGACGAACATCCCGTCGGGGCTGTTGTCGACGATCCGCCATTGGCCGCCGGTGGGTTCCGCGCGCAGGTGCGCCTCGGATATGTGCGGCGCGTCGATCTGCACGCCGGCTTGCGGCTCCCGCCCGATCGTGACCGCGCCGCGTTCGGCGTCGATCGAATGTGACGTCTCGCCGGTGTGCACGAGCAGCGGCGGCTGGGCGGTCGACTCGGCCCTTGTCATCTCGGTGTTTCCCCCCTCGGTCGTGGTGCGCACGGAAAGACGTGGCACACCCTTGAAAGGGATTCTAACCGTTGCACCCGCCCATCCTATCGCTTCGCTACGGTTGGTGATGACGTTATTGGCCGCGCATCGGCGCGCCGCGGCCGCGAGCGCAACCGAGCCTTCGCAACGGTTTGGTGGTGCGGCGCGCTCCGGAGTATCCGACGACCCATGATTCCATCTGATCTGGCTCTATGTGCCTCGCTCGCCATCTCCCGCGGGGAGCTGCGCCGGGAAATCCTCGTGATGATAGAGCGCTTACCGAAGCGTTGAAACCGTTCCGGCGCGGGCCTCCAAGCGTAAACCGTTGCATTGGCACGGTTGGTGCTATACGCTACCCACCAGTAGCACGAAGAACTGCGACGCTTTGTGGAGGAACGCGACATGACCGCAACGGCCCTGTACAACATCCCGCTGGGCGTCTGCACGCAGGATCCCGATCGATGGACGACGTCCCCCGACGAGGAGGCCAAGGCGATGTGCCGGGCCTGCCCGCGACGGTGGCAGTGCGCGCGTGACGCCGTCGAGTCGGCGGGTGCGGAGGGGTTGTGGGCAGGCGTCGTCATCCCCGAAGCCGGGCGCGGACGCACCTTTGCCCTCGGCCAACTGAAATCTCTGGCCGAACGCAACGGTTACCCGGTGCGTCAGACGGCCAAGTCGGCCTGACCCGCCACCGGGCCGCCGCTTCGAGGGGTCTGCGGCCCGGGCGGGCATGAGCCGGACCCGCTGCGCCGCTTCGCTCTGCAGTCGAGCGGACGGCGGCTTCGGCCAACTTGGCAGCGCGGGAGATCATTCGATCTCTCGCGCTGTTTCGTCTCCGCCCCCCCGTTCAGCGGCGGGACCGGGCTCGAACCGGAAGACGGCGAGCCGGCCCGCCAGCGCCTCGAATTCGTCGGGCGTGCCCTCGCACACCATGCCGGAGCGCTTCGCGAACGCCACACCGACCGGCACCTCCCGGGGAAAGGCCCGCAGCACCGGGCGTGCCTCCTCGGCGGTCAGTTCGACGATCCGGACCGGCCGCGACCGCCGTCCCCGGCTCAGCGTGCCGGTGCCGGCCGCCCGGGCGTTCGCCGCCCAGTCGGCGCCCGGGTAACCGGCGACGACGTAGAGGCCGCCCTGGAATTCGAAGGGCGTCATGGGCGTGCTGCGCGGCCGGCCGGACTTGCGCCCCGGCACGGTCAGCACCATCGCGGGTCCGGTCGGGATCCCGAGCCGTTGCACGGCCATCATCAATTTGTTCATCGGCTTGAGGCAGCGCGGCGGGCGGGGTTCGGACACGGCGGCTCTCCTAGGTGCTCGCGGTGAACAGGTCGCGGTGCTCGGCGACCCACTGGCCGAACGGGACGGCGGGACGGCCGAGGATCTTCTCCACGTCGTGGGTGCCGCGGGCGCGCCCTTCGAGCGCCTGGCGCAGCATCGCGAGACAGGCGTCGGCGAATTCGGTGGTGAAACCCAGGCCGACGAACCCCTGGCGCGCCATGTCGTCCGGTATCTCGCGATACCGCAGCGGTCGATCCAGCACGGCCGCGATGACCTCGACGAGCCCGGCGTTGCTCAACGACGGCGGCCGGTCAGGGGAATCCGCTGCGCCACAAGGTCTTCGGTGAGCAGCGCGACCGGCCACCACGTCTCCGGCCCGGATCTGGGCGGCCACATGCCGGCGAAGTTCGACCGCCCGGACGTGGGCTCCCGCGGCGGCGCGTTCGGCGAACAGGGGGCGCCCGACGTCGCCGGTGGCGCCGGTTACGAGGATCGTCATGGTGTCTCCTTCGGCGAGTTCTGCGACCGCTATCAAGGACGGCACCGAAGGTGGGAAAGTTACAGCCGTAAATGCGTAACTTTTCGCGGCACCGGATCGTCGAAGGTTCATGGATCACTCGCAGTCACCGCCCGACCGCGTCGGCGAGGCCTGGCGCCGCCACCACGCGTACCTGGTCAACCTCGCCTATCAGATGCTGGGCGATGTCGGGCACGCCGAAGACGTTGCGCAGGAAGCCTTTCTGCGGCTGTCCCGAGCCGATGTCGGCGACATCGACGACGTCCGGGGATGGTTGACCGTGGTGGCCAGCCGGCTGTGCCTGGATCACCTGGGCTCGGCCCGCGCCCGCTACGAGAGGCCGGGCGACATCGGCGAGCGGGCCGCCCCGCAGCGGCTCGACCCGGCCGACCGGGTCACGCTGGACGGCGAGATCCGCACCGCGCTGCTCGAGGTGTTGCGCAGGCTGAGCCCCGGTGAACGCGTGGCTTTCGTGCTGCACGACGTGTTCGGGGTCCCCTTCGACGGGATCGCCCGCATTGTGGGCCGCCCGGCCGGCACCTGCCGGCAGCTGGCCCGGCGTGCGCGGACGAAATGCACTGCCGCGCAACCCAAGTTGACCGACGTGACGTCGGCCGAGCACCAGCTGGTCACCGAGAAATTCACCACCGCCTGCGCCAACGGCGACATCGCCGGACTGACCGCGGTGCTCGACCCGACGGTGTGGGGCGTGGGTACGGTCCTCGCCGACCCCCCGCCCCCGCCGCAGGTCAACCACGGACCGCACGCGGTGGCGACCAACCTGCTGCGCTACCTGGGCCCGGACGTGACCCTGGTGAGCGGTCCCGCCGGACGGGTTCTGGCGTTCGCCGACCGGCGGCTGTTCGCCGCGATCACGCTGACGATCCGCGGCGGCCTGGTGGCCAAGATCGAGGCGGTCGCCGACCCCGTGGCCCGCGCCGGCCTGACCCCGGCGGTCGAACCCGACTAGCGCCCTTCGCCTCTCGGCCGGCGCTCGCGGGTGCGGTCCGGGCGCGCCGCGAAGTACCGGGCGACGATTGCGGTCGCCTGCAGGAACTTTCGCCGCGTCGCCGGGGCCATCTCCCGGCGGACGTCGATGACACCGCCGGGCCGCAGATGGGGATCGAACGGCACCTCGACGACGGGCTGGCCGTGGTCGATGAACTCCCGGGCCAGCAGGCTCCTGGTGCGTTTGTCGGCGTGCCCGTCGGAGTCGTTGAGCACCACGATGGTGTTCTGCAACAGTGTCGTCAGGCCCTGGTCGGCCAGCCACTCCATCGTGCGCGCGGCGGCCGACGCGCCGTCGGCCCACGGCGAGGAAACCACGATCAGCGCGTCGAGGTCACGCAGCACCTCCTGGGTGACCGGCGCGTCCATCGTCGAGCCGCAGTCGATGACCGAGATGGTGAAATGCCGGTCGAGCCGCAGGGCCGCCTCCCGGTAGATCGCGGAATCGAGCACGCGGCGCGGGCCGGACGCCGGTTCGCCGCCCAGCACGTACAGGCCGGCGGAATTGCGACCCAGCCGCCCGACCACGTCCCCGAACGACCGCAGGTTCTTGTCGGCGGTGAGCTCCCAGAACGAGGCGGTCGACGCCGGGTCGATCCGGCTGCTCAACCGCCCGAAGGCCGTGTCGGCGTCGATCGCCACGACGTGGTCCTGCCTGCGCAACTCCGCGAACAGCGAGCCGACGGTCGCGGCCACCGACGTCTTGCCGACGCCGCCCTTGCCCAGCACACCGACCTTGTAGTTGCCGTGCAGGGCGGTCCGGATGACCGCCACGTCCTCCGCCTCCTGCCGCTGGGTCGCCGACGGGCCGAGTTTGACCAGGCCGAAGGTGGCCAGCCACACCCAGCGTCGCCAGCCGCGCTCCGGGGGAGGTTCGGCCGCGAAGGCGGGCGCCGGCGCGGGCGGGCCGTCGGTCCGGGGGACCGGTGGCGCGGCGGAGCGCGGCGGGGTCGAGCCCGCTGCTTGGGCGCGGCCCCGTCGGGGCCGCTCGTAACGGCTGGCGGAGAACATCCTGTGTGAAGGGTCAGGTGCATATGACGCCCAAGCGCGTCGGGTTATACAACCCCGCGTTCGAGCACGACTCGTGCGGCGTTGCCATGGTCGTCGACATGCACGGCCGACGCAGCCGCGACATCGTGGACAAGGCGATTACCGCGCTGCTCAACCTCGAACACCGCGGCGCCCAGGGCGCCGAGCCGCGCAGCGGTGACGGCGCGGGCATCCTGATCCAGGTCCCGGACGCGTTCCTGCGCGAAGTCGTCGAGTTCGACCTGCCCGAGCAGGGCAGCTACGCCACCGGCATCGCATTCCTGCCGCAGTCGTCGAAGGATGCGGCCGCCGCGTGCGCGGCGGTGGAGAAGATCGCCGAGGCCGAGGGTCTGCAGGTGCTGGGCTGGCGCAACGTGCCCACCGATGACTCCTCGCTGGGCGCGCTGTCCCGCGACGCCATGCCGACCTTCCGACAGGTGTTCCTGGCCGGGGCCTCCGGCATGGCGCTGGAGCGGCGCTGCTACATCGTACGCAAGCGTGCGGAGCACGAGCTGGGGACCAAGGGCCCGGGCCAGGACGGGCCCGGCCGCGAAACCGTGTACTTCCCAAGCCTGTCCGGTCAGACCCTGGTCTACAAGGGCATGCTGACCACGCCGCAGCTCAAGGCGTTCTACCTGGACCTGCAAGACGACCGGATGACCAGCGCGCTGGGCATCGTGCATTCGCGGTTCTCCACCAACACCTTCCCGTCGTGGCCGCTGGCGCATCCGTTCCGACGGGTGGCGCACAACGGTGAGATCAACACCGTTACGGGCAACGAGAATTGGATGCGGGCGCGCGAGGCGTTGATCAAGACCGACGTGTTCGGCTCGGAAGCCGACGTCGAGAAGCTGTTCCCGATCTGCACGCCCGGTGCGTCGGACACCGCGCGCTTCGACGAGGTGCTCGAACTGCTGCACCTGGGCGGCCGCAGCCTGGCGCACGCCGTGCTGATGATGATCCCCGAGGCCTGGGAGCGCAACGACGCGATGGACCCGGCCCGGCGGGCTTTCTACCAGTACCACGCCTCGTTGATGGAACCGTGGGACGGCCCGGCGTCCATCACCTTCACCGACGGCACCATCGTGGGCGCCGTCCTCGACCGAAACGGCTTGCGCCCCTCGCGAATCTGGGTCACCGACGACGGCCTGGTGGTGATGGCCTCGGAGGCCGGCGTGTTGGACCTCGACCCGGCCACGGTGGTCCGTCGGATGCGGCTGCAGCCCGGCCGGATGTTCCTGGTCGACACCACGCAGGGCCGCATCGTGGCCGACGAGGAGATCAAGGCCGAGCTGGCCGCCGAACATCCGTATCAGGAGTGGCTCGACAAGGGTCTGGTTCCGCTCGACAAGCTCCCGCAGGGCGACTACTCGCGGATGCCGCACGAGCGACTGGTCAAGCGGCAGTTGACCTTTGGCTACACCTACGAGGAGCTCAACCTGCTGGTGGCCCCGATGGTGCGCACCGGTGCCGAGCCGATCGGGTCGATGGGCACCGACACCCCCGTCGCCGTGCTCTCGGAGCGGCCGCGGATGCTCTACGACTACTTCCAGCAGCTCTTCGCGCAGGTGACCAACCCGCCGCTGGACGCCATCCGCGAGGAGGTGGTGACCAGCCTGCAGGGCACCACCGGCGGCGAGTCCGATTTGCTCACCCCGGGCGAGAACTCGTGTCACCAGATCATGCTGCCGCAGCCGATCCTGCGGAACCACGAGCTTGCCAAGCTGGTCAACCTCAACCCCGACGACGAGGTCGACGGGCGCCCACACGGCATGCGCTCCAAGGTGATTCGCTGCCTGTACCCGGTGGCCGAGGGCGGCGCCGGGCTGGCCGCCGCGCTGGAGGACGTCCGCGCCGCGGCCTCGGCCGCGATCGCCGACGGCGCCCGGGTCATCATCCTGTCCGACCGCAACTCCGACGAGACGATGGCCCCCATCCCGTCGCTGCTGGCCGTCGCGGGGGTGCACCACCACCTGGTGCGGGACCGCACGCGCACCCAGGTCGGGCTGGTGGTCGAAACCGGCGACGCCCGCGAGGTGCACCACATGGCGGCGCTGGTCGGCTTCGGGGCGGCGGCGATCAACCCCTACCTGGTCTTCGAATCGATCGAGGACATGCTCGACCGCGGCTTCTTCGACGGCCTGGACCGCAACACGGCGCTCAACAACTACGTCAAGGCCGCCGGCAAGGGCGTGCTCAAAGTCATGTCCAAGATGGGCATCTCGACGGTGGCCTCCTACACCGGTGCGCAGCTGTTCCAGGCCGTCGGCATCTCCGAGGAGGTGCTCGACGAGTACTTCACCGGGCTGAGCTGCCCCATCGGCGGGATCACGCTGGAGGACATCGCCGCCGACGTCGCCACCCGCCACGGGGTGGCCTACCTGGACCGCCGGGACGAGCGCGCGCACCGCGAGCTCGAGGTGGGCGGGGAATACCAGTGGCGCCGCGAAGGCGAGTACCACCTGTTCAACCCGGAGACCGTCTTCAAGCTCCAGCACTCGACCCGCACCGGCCAGTACACCATCTTCAAGGACTACACGCGCCTGGTCGACGACCAGAGCGAACGGATGGCGTCGCTGCGCGGGCTGCTCAAGTTCCGCGGCGGCGTCCGCCCCCCGGTACCGCTGGACGAGGTGGAGCCCGCGAGCGAGATCGTGAAGCGCTTCTCCACCGGGGCGATGAGCTACGGTTCGATCTCCGCTGAAGCGCACGAGACGCTCGCCATCGCGATGAACCGGCTGGGAGCCCGCTCCAACAGCGGTGAGGGCGGCGAGGACGTCAAGCGTTTCGAGCGCGACCCGAACGGGGATTGGCGCCGCAGTGCGATCAAGCAGGTGGCCTCCGCCAGGTTCGGGGTGACCTCGCACTACCTGACCAACTGCACCGACATCCAGATCAAGATGGCGCAGGGCGCGAAACCCGGTGAGGGAGGACAACTTCCGGGACACAAGGTCTACCCGTGGGTCGCATCGGTCCGGCACTCCACGCCAGGTGTGGGCCTGATCTCGCCCCCGCCGCACCACGACATCTACTCCATCGAGGACCTGGCGCAACTGATCCACGACCTGAAGAACGCCAACCCCGCCGCGCGGGTGCACGTCAAGCTCGTCTCCGAGAACGGCGTCGGCACCGTGGCCGCGGGGGTGTCCAAGGCGCACGCCGACGTGGTGTTGATCTCCGGCCACGACGGCGGAACGGGCGCCACCCCGCTGACCTCCATGAAGCACGCCGGGGCGCCGTGGGAGCTGGGCCTGGCCGAGACGCAGCAGACGTTGTTGCTCAACGGGTTACGGGACCGGATCGTGGTGCAGGTGGACGGCCAGCTGAAGACCGGCCGCGACGTGATGATCGCCGCGCTGCTGGGCGCCGAGGAGTTCGGCTTCGCGACCGCCCCGCTGGTGGTGGCCGGCTGCATCATGATGCGGGTCTGCCACCTGGACACCTGCCCGGTCGGGGTGGCCACGCAGAACCCGCTGCTGCGCGAGCGGTTCACGGGCAAGCCCGAGTTCATCGAGAACTTCTTCATGTTCATTGCCGAAGAGGTCCGCGAATACATGGCGCAGTTGGGTTTCCGCACCCTCAACGAGGCCGTCGGCCAGGTGGCGTCGCTGGACACCACGCTGGCGCGGGCGCACTGGAAGGCGCACAAGCTGGACCTGGCTCCGGTGCTGCACGAGCCGGAGTCGGCGTTCATGAACCAGGACCTGTACTGCAGCTCGCGGCAGGATCACGGGCTGGATAAGGCGCTGGACCAGCAGCTGATCGTGATGAGCCGCGAGGCGCTGGATTCCGGCAAGCCGGTGCGGTTCTCCACCACCATCAGCAACGTCAACCGCACGGTGGGCACCATGCTGGGCCACGAGCTGACGAAAGCCTATGGCGGGCAGGGTCTGCCGGACGGAACGATCGACATCACCTTCGAAGGGTCGGCGGGCAACAGCTTCGGCGCCTTCGTCCCGCGCGGGATCACCCTGCGGGTCTACGGCGACGCCAACGACTACGTCGGCAAGGGCCTGTCCGGGGGCCGGATCGTTGTTCGGCCGTCGGACAACGTCCCGCCGGACTACGTCGCCGAGGACAACATCATCGGCGGCAACGTGATCCTGTTCGGCGCCACCAGCGGGGAGACGTTCCTGCGCGGTGTGGTCGGCGAACGCTTCGCCGTCCGCAACTCCGGCGCCCACGCGGTGGTCGAGGGCGTCGGCGACCATGGCTGCGAGTACATGACCGGCGGCAAGGTGGTCATCCTCGGCCGCACGGGCCGTAACTTCGCCGCCGGCATGTCCGGCGGCGTCGCGTACGTCTACGACCCCAGCGGCGAACTGCCGCAGAACCTCAACACCGAAATGGTAGAACTCGAGACCCTCGATGACGACGACGCCGAGTGGTTGTTCGGCATGATCCAGTCCCACGTCGATGCCACGGATTCGCCGGTGGGCCAACGCATTCTGGCCGACTGGCGCGGGCAGCTGCGGCACTTCGCCAAGGTGATGCCGCGGGATTACAAGCGGGTCCTGCAGGCGATCGCCGAGGCGGAACGCGACGGCGTGGACGTGGACAAGGCGATCATGGCGGCCGCGCATGGCTGATCAGACCGGCTTCCTCAAATACACCCACCGGGAGCTGCCGAAGCGGCGGCCCGTCCCGCTGCGGTTGCGCGACTGGAACGAGGTCTACGAAGACTTCGACGAGGAGACCCTGCGCCAGCAGGCCACCCGCTGCATGGACTGCGGGATCCCGTTCTGCCACAACGGTTGTCCACTGGGCAACCTGATCCCGGAATGGAATGACCTGGTGCGCAGGGGGCGCTGGCGCGATGCGATCGAGCGCCTGCACGCCACCAACAACTTCCCGGACTTCACCGGCCGGTTGTGTCCGGCGCCGTGCGAGCCGGCCTGTGTGCTCGGGATCAACCAGGACCCGGTGACGATCAAGCAGGTCGAGCTGGAGATCATCGACCACGCCTTCGACCAGGGCCTGGTGGTGCCGCTACCCCCGGACAAGCTGACCGGAAAGACCGTCGCGGTGGTGGGTTCCGGGCCGGCCGGCCTGGCCGCCGCGCAGCAGCTGACCCGCGCCGGTCACAGCGTGACCGTGTTCGAGCGGGCCGACCGCATCGGCGGGCTGCTGCGCTACGGCATCCCGGAATTCAAGATGGAAAAGCGGGTGCTCGACCGGCGCCTGGAGCAGATGCGGGCCGAGGGCACCGAATTCCGCACCGGCGTGAACGTCGGGGTCGACATCACCGCCGACCGGCTGCGCGAAGACTTCGACGCGGTCGTGCTGGCCGGCGGCGCCACCGCGTGGCGCGACCTGCCGATCCCGGGTCGCGACCTGGACGGCATCCACCAGGCGATGGAGTTCCTGCCGTGGGGCAACCGGCAGGCGCTGGGCGAGCTGGACGGGCCGCCGCCGCTGAACGCCGAGGGCAAGAAGGTGGTCATCATCGGCGGCGGCGACACCGGGGCCGACTGCCTGGGCACCGTGCACCGCCAGGGCGCGGTGTCCGTGCACCAGTTCGAGATCATGCCGCGCCCGCCGGAGACGCGCGCGCCGTCGACCCCGTGGCCGACCTACCCGCTGATGTATCGCGTCTCGTCGGCGCACGAAGAGGGCGGCGAGCGGGTCTTCTCGGTGAACACCGAGGAGTTCGTCGGCAAGGACGGCCACGTGACGGCGCTCAGGGCGCACGAGGTCGAGATGCAGGACGGCAAGTTCGTCAAGGTCGAGGGTTCGGAGTTCGAGCTGGAGGCCGACCTGGTGCTTTTGGCGATGGGCTTCGTCGGCCCGGAGCCCGAAGGCCTGCTGACCGACCTCGGGGTCAAGCTGACCGACCGGGGCAACGTCGCCCGCGGCGCCGACTTCGACGCGTCGGTGCCCGGCGTCTTCGTCGCCGGCGACATAGGCCGGGGCCAGTCGCTGATCGTCTGGGCGATAGCTGAGGGCCGGGCCGCGGCGGCGGCCGTGGACCGGTACCTGATGGGCGCCACCGCCCTGCCGGCGCCGGTCAAGCCCACCGCCGCACCCCTCCAATAGTCACACCAGTCACACCAGAAACACGCCGGTGCGCGCGCGGCGAGTCTGCGATAGTTTGCCGAACCGCGGGTGTCTAATGGACCGCTGTGGGCTTCACGCCACAGAGGCCCCGGCTGAGTAGAACGTCGCAGGAGTGGTCACTTTGCATATGAATCCATTACCTCGATCGCGGGTGGGGCGAAAGGCCTGGTCATGGTTCCGCCATCCGGTAAAGAGCCGCGAGTTTCCCGCCAAGCACGAACGCCTGATCACCGCCGAGGAGTTGCTGCTGTTCGGGGTGTAGGCGCCCGGTTCGGCCGGTTGGGGGTTCATCAAACGGTCCGCTTGAGTTTGCCGGCGCGGATCCGAGCGAATTAACCGCTGGAAGTTCCGGCGGGTTAGCCGTGGTACAGGCCGGAATCCACGATCGCGTTCGCCAACGGTTCCAGGACGGCGGGGTCGTGGGGCGGGGCGATGTAGACGATGCCCAGGTCCAAGCCCTCGGCGGCCAACCCGGTGGCGGTCTCGATGACCTGGTCGTAGTTGCGGTCCGGGCCGAGGCCGAGGTGGGCCGACAGGGTGATCTCCTTCGGGTCGCGCCCGATGTCCGCGCACCGTGCGGCGAGCACGTCGCGCTTGCGGGCGAACTCCTCGGGGGTGCCGCCGGCGAAGTTCCAGTGCTGGGCGTACCGCGCGGTGATCGGCAGCGTCCGTTTCTCCCCGCTGCCGCCGATGCAGATCGGCGGGTGCGGCCGCTGCGGACCCTTGGGCTCGTTGCGGGCCCCCTTGAGCTGGTAGTACTGGCCGTCGAAGTCCGTGGTCTCCCGGCTGAGCAGGCTGATCAGCACCTGGCACGCCTCCTCGAACCGGTCGAATCGTTCCCGGATGCTGCCGAGCTCGATGCCGTAGGCGCCCGACTCCTCCTCGTTCCAGCCCGCGCCGATCCCGAGCTCGAGCCGGCCGCCGGAAATGATGTCGAGCGCCGCGGCCATGTTGGCCAGCACGGCCGGGTGGCGGTAGTGGATCCCGGTGACCAGCGTGCCCAGCCGCAACCGATTGGTGGCCTGGGCCAGGGCGGTGAGCGTCGTCCAACCCTCCAGGCAGGGCCCGCTGCTGTCGGAAAAGATCGGATAGAAATGGTCGAACGTCCAGCCGGACTCGTACACGTCGATGTCGTCGGCGGCTTGCCAGACGGCGAGCATGTCCGGCCAGGTCGTGTTCTGGGGGGAAGTCTTGAAGGCGAATCGCATGGAACCGACGTTAGCCGAACATTATTAAGCGCAACTAAACTCGGACGGGCGATGACTTCCTCCTGCGGCGCGCTCGGGCTCGACACCAAGCTGACCCTGCTGGCGGCCGGGCTCATCTTCCTGCTCGCGCTTGCCCTCGGTGTGTGGAAGTACCGGCAGATCCTGGCCGCCGACGACCACCGCGCGCACCCCTACGTCGACATCGCACATCGGGCGGCGTTGCTCTACGCGTTCGCGACCCTGCTGATCGCCGTCTTCGTCGGGCTCAGCGCCTGGCCGGTCTGGATCAACCTGACCGCGGCGGCCGTCGTCGTCTTCTTCTTCCTGGCCGCGATCCTGAGTTACGTGGTCCACGGGGCCCGCCGCGACACCGTCAACCAGTTCGACCACCCGGATCGCGGCACCGCGGTGGGGATGGCCCTGCTCATCGCCGGCGAGATCGGCGGGTTCGGGGTGATCCTCGCCGGCTTCGTCGCCGGGCAGCTGCTGTGATCGGCAGACTGGAGCCATGGATCCGGTAGCGGCGCTTCGGCAGATCGCCTACTACAAGGACCGCAGCCGCCACGACCCCCGGCGCGTGATGGCCTACCGCAACGCCGCCGACATCATCGAGGGCCTCGACGACGCCACCCGGGACCGGCACGGCCAGGCCAACAGCTGGCAGTCACTGCCGGGCATCGGGCCCAAGACCGCCAAGGTGATCGACCAGGCGTGGTCGGGTCGCGAGCCGGACCTGCTGGCCGAATTGCGTTCGGCCGCGGAGGATCTCGGCGGTGGCGACATCCGGTCCGCGCTGCGCGGGGACCTGCACCTGCATTCGAACTGGTCGGACGGGTCGGCACCGATCGACGAGATGATGGCCACCGCGGCCACGCTCGGCCACGAGTACTGTGCGCTGACCGACCACTCGCCGCGGCTGACGATCGCCCATGGCCTGTCTCCCGAGCGGCTGCGCAGCCAGCTCGATGTCATCGACGGGCTGCGCGAGCGGTTCGCGCCGATGCGCATCCTCACCGGGATAGAGGTCGACATCCTCGAGGACGGCAGCCTGGACCAGGAACCCGACCTCTTGGAGCGCCTCGACGTGGTGGTCGCCAGCGTGCATTCGAAGCTGTCCATGGATGCGGCGGCGATGACGCGGCGCATGGTGCGCGCGGTCTCCAACCCGCACGCCGACGTGCTCGGCCACTGCACCGGGCGGCTGGTGTCCGGCAACCGCGGCATCCGGCCGGAGTCGAAGTTCGACGCCGAGGCCGTGTTCACCGCCTGCCGCGAGCACGGCACCGCCGTGGAGATCAACTCGCGTCCCGAGCGCCGCGACCCGCCGACGCGCCTGCTGAACCTGGCGCTGGAGATCGGCTGCGTGTTCAGCATCGAC
Organism: Mycobacterium bohemicum DSM 44277; assembly: GCF_001053185.1. Taxonomy (GTDB): domain Bacteria; phylum Actinomycetota; class Actinomycetes; order Mycobacteriales; family Mycobacteriaceae; genus Mycobacterium; species Mycobacterium bohemicum. The sequence goes on from NZ_CSTD01000002.1 coordinate 50,235, forward strand.
ACCGACGCGCACGCCCCGGGCCAGCTCGATTTTCTCGGCTACGGCGCCCAGCGTGCCGTGGACGCCGGTGTTCCCGCCGACCGGATCGTCAACACCTGGCCGGTTGAGAAGCTGCTGGAGTGGACGGCGTCGGGCGGTTAGGTGAGGCCGCGCTGTCGGTCAGCGCCCCGCCGCCGGAGCCGACGACACCGCTGCTGCCCCCGTTCCCCCCGAACTGACCGACGCGACCACCCGCGCCTCCGGTCCCGCCGGTTCCCCCCGTGCCCCGCGTTGCGCCGCCGCCGCTGCCGACCTGGCCGCCCGTACCGCCGCCACGCCCCTCGCCTGCAATGCCCCCGACCGCGCCGGCTTTCGCGGCGGCGCCGCCCCTGATACCCCCGTGGCCGGAGCCGCCATTGCCGCGATGACCGCACACCCGGCCGGCGCCGGTGCCGGCAGCCCCCGTGCTGTTGGTGCCGACCGCCCCGGAGCACCCGAGGCTGCCCGAGGCGCCGACGCGGGCGAGGCCGTTCAGCGAGACAAGTGGCGGGTTGACGCGTCCGGCTTCGGCGTCGGTGCCTTGTCCTCCCGGCCCGAGCGCGCCGGCCCTGCCGGTCCCCCCGGACGCGCCGGACCGGCCCGCGCCGTTCGAGGCAGGAGTGCCGGCCCCAGCCGCACCGCCGGCTTGGCCCTCCGCGAACTGGCCCCATAAGCCGGCGGACCCTCCGGCGCCGCCCGACTGCCCTTGTCCGCCCGATCCACTATCGCCGCCGTCGCCGATCACCGAGGCGCCATCGCCGGCGTGCGCGGCGCCGGTGGCCCCGCCCCCGGCCGTCAAAGTATTGGCACCGGCCGCCTCCGCCGCCGCATACAGCCCTGCTCCCGACGCCAACGTCTGCGCGAATTCCTCGTGGAACTGCGTCATCTGCGCGGTGAGCGCTTGATACTCCTGGCCGTAGCCGCTGAGCACCTGGGAGACCGCCGTCGACACGCCGTCCTCGGCGGCGGCCGCCACCGAGGTGGTGGAGGGCGCCGCGACCGCATTGGCCGACCTGATGTTCGCGCTGATACCAGTCAGGTCAGACGAAGCTTTGGTGACTGTCTCAGGGGACACCTGTACGGATGACGACAACTGCGGCTCCTTTACCACAGGCAATGGCCCCGAGCGTGCAGGGGTAGCCGAGAATTTACGCGTGTTCCGTAAATTTCGGAAGTGGTGTCTGGGGCCAATGTGACGATTGGGCCGGGAGGCCGGGCGCCGGCGGATCGGGCGGTGGCTCAGTCGGGGAGGTGCGGCATCTCCCACCCCGCGTCGCGGCCGACCAACACCGCCGGCGTCAGGGCCGATCGCCCGTAGCGCCGGCGGATCTGGTCGATCGCCGCGTCGACCGAGGCGGTCTCGTCGCCGAACGGCAGCAGCAGCTGCTGGGCGCCGCTGCGGTCGATCCCCGTCACGGCGAACCCGACCAGGGTCAACCCGCGCTGCGCGATCAGCGGGGCCGCCGACGAGACCAGCCGGCGGGCGGCCTCGAGGATGGGCCGGGTCGACGAGGTGGCCCACGGCAGGGTAAGGGACCGGCTCACCCGGCTGAAGTCGTCGAACCGCAGCCGCAGTACCACCGTGCGGCCGGTGCGCCCGGCCGCTCGCATCCGCGACGTGATGCGGTCGACGAGGTTGACCACCACGGCGTCGATCTCGGCGGCCGACATGGTGTTGCCGGCGCGACCCAGCGCCCGCTGCGCGCCGATCGACCGGCGGCGCACACCGGTGCTCACCCGTCGGCGGTCGATGTTTCGGGAAAGGGCGAACAGTTGGCGCCCCATCGCGGCGCCGACCAGCGACCCCAGCGTCGACTCGCTCAACTCCGCGACGTCGGCGACGGTCTCGATGCCGTGGGCGCGCAGCTTGTCGGCGGTCTTGGCCCCCACGCCCCACAGCCGGCGCACCGGCAGCGGGTGCAGGAACGCCAGCTCGCGGTCGGGTGGCACCAGCAGCAAGCCGTCGGGCTTGGCCTCCTGGCTGGCGACCTTGGCGAGGAACTTGGTGCGCGCCACCCCGACGGTGATGGGCAGGCCGGCGCGTTCGCGCACGTCGGCGCGCAGCCGCTCGGCGATGTCCACCGGCGTTCCGGAGACCCTGCGCAGCCCGCCGACGTCGAGGAACGCCTCGTCCACCGACAGGGGCTCGACGATCGGGGTGCAGTCGCGAAACACCTCGAAGACGGCGTCGCTGGCGCGCGTGTAGGCGGCCATCCGAGGGGGGACGACGACGGCGTTCGGGCACAGCCGCCGCGCCTGCGCCCCGCCCATCGCGGTGCGCACCCCGTAGGCCTTGGCCTCGTAGCTGGCGGCGAGCACGACCCCGCCGCCGACGATCACCGGGCGACCCCGCAGCGTCGGGTCGTCGCGTTGTTCGACGGAGGCGTAGAACGAGTCCAGGTCCGCGTGAAGGATGGAAGCGTCGCACCGCACGAACATATGTTCGCATGCGGCTATGACGGCAGGCCGGATTCCCCGTAGATGCTGTTGACCCAGATGTGGGTGAGCGTGTCGACGACCCGGCCCTCCTCGACCGCCGGTGTCTCGGCGGACAGCGCGGCCATCATGGTGCGCTCGTTCATCTGGTTCAGCGCGGTGGCCAGGTCGGTCGCCGGGATGGTGTGCGGCGCGGCCCCCCGGTCGCGCTCGGCGGCGATCATGGTCGCCGTCTGGTCGATCCACTTCTGCATGAAGCCCGACCACAGCGCTCGCAGCTCGGAGCTGGTGGCCAGCGCCTCGGTCGCGGCGCGCGCCACCGCGCGGTGGGAGGCGAACGCGGTGAAGAACGCCTTGATGCCGTTGCGCCACACCCGGCGTGGGTCCGTCGGGAGCAGCCGGATCGCGTCGTCGATCTCGGAGTCGGCGCGCGCGATCAGCGGCTCCAGCAGCGAGAGCAGCACCGCCTCCTTGGACTTGAAGTAGAAGTAGAACGTGGGCCGCGACAGCCCGGCGCCCTTGGCCAGGTCGTCGACCGAGATGTCGGCGAGCGAGCGCTCCTCCAGCAGCCGCTCGGCGGTCGCGAGGATCGCCTGCTCGCGGTCGTCGCCCGACGGGCGCACGGCGCGGCGCCCGCGCAGCGCGCGGTTCGGGCCGACGGTAGTCACGCCGGCCACTTTACACGGCGTCGACGATCTCGACACCGTGTTGACCAGGTCGACGCCCCGTTGATAACGTGGGCCGCATGACTGAGCACCTTGACGTCGTGATCGTCGGCGCCGGCATTTCGGGGATCAGCGCGGCGTGGCATCTGCAGGATCGCTGCCCGAGCAAGAGCTACGCGATCCTGGAACGCCGCGACGACCTGGGCGGCACGTGGGACCTGTTCAAGTACCCGGGGATCCGGTCGGACTCGGACATGTTCACCCTCGGGTTCCGGTTCAAGCCGTGGCGCTCGGCGAAGTCGATCGCCGACGGCCCCTCGATCAAGGCCTACGTCAAGGAGGCCGCGGTCGAGAACCGGATCGACCGCCACATCCGCTATCGCCAGCGGGTCGTCGCCGCCGACTGGTCCGACGCCGAGAACCGCTGGACCCTGACGGTGGACAGCGACGGCAAGCAGAGCGACATCACCTGCTCGTTCCTGTTCGCCTGCACCGGCTACTACAACTACGACGAGGGCTTCTCGCCGACGTTCGCCGGCGCCGAGGACTTCGGGGGCACGATCGTGCATCCCCAGCACTGGCCGGAGGACCTGGATTACGCGGGCAAGAAGATCATCGTCATCGGATCGGGCGCCACGGCCATCACCTTGATCCCGGCCCTGGTGAATTCGGGCTCCGGGCACGTGACGATGCTGCAGCGCTCACCGACCTACATCGGCTCGCTGCCCGGCGTCGACCCGTTCGCCGTGCGGTTCAACCGCTGGCTGCCGGATCGGCTGGCGCACATCGCGAATCGCTGGAAAGCGATCGCCTTCAGCACATTTCAGTACCAGCTGGCGCGCAAGCGGCCGGCCTACATGCGCAAGACGCTGATGACGATGGCGGAGCGCCGCCTGCCCAAGGGCTACGACGTCGAGAAGCACTTCGGCCCGCGGTACAACGTGTGGGACCAACGGCTGTGCCTGGCCCCCGACGGCGACTTCTTCCGGACCATCCGGCACGGCAAGGCCGACGTCGTCACCGACACCATCGACCGGTTCACCAAGACCGGCATCCGGCTGACCTCCGGCGAGGAGCTGCAGGCCGACATCATCGTCACCGCAACGGGTTTGAACATGCAGCTGCTGGGCGGCGTGCAGCCCAGCCGGAACGGCCAGCCGATGGACCTGACCTCGCTGATGACCTACAAGGGCTGCATGTTCTCCGGGGTCCCCAACTTCGCGATCACCTTCGGCTACACCAACGCGTCGTGGACGCTGAAGGCCGACCTGGTATCCGAGTTCGTCTGCCGGCTGCTGAACTACATGGACGCCAAGGGTTTTGACATCGTGGAGCCGGAGCGCCCGGGCGCCGACGTCGACGAGCTGCCGTTCATGGACTTCAACCCCGGATACTTCCAGCGCTCGATGCACCTGCTGCCCAAGTCGGGTTCGCGCGCGCCGTGGCGGCTCAAGCAGAACTACTTCTTCGACATGCGCACGATCCGCCGGGGCAAGGTCGCCGACGAGGGCCTGAAGTTCGCCAAGAAGCGCGCGACCGTTGCCGCCTAGCGCCTAGACGACGACGATGCCGTCGTCGTCGCTGTAGGCGATCTCGCCCGGCACGAACGTCACCCCGCCGAGGGTGAGTTCGGCGTCGCGCTCCCCGGCCCCGGTCTTGGTGCTCTTGCGCGGGTTGGTGCCCAGCGCCTTGATGCCGATGTCGATGCCGCGTAGTGCGGCGGCGTCGCGCACGGCCCCGTTGATGATCAGCCCGGCCCAGCCGTGGGAGCGGGCCAGCTCGGCGATGACGTCGCCAACCAGCGCGGCGTGCAGCGAGCCGGCGCCGTCGATCACCAGCACCCCGCCCTCACTCGGCTCGGACAGCACCGATTTGAGCAGCGCATTGTCCTGGAAACAGCGCACGGTGCTGATCGGGCCGGCGAATTCGTTGCGGCCGCCGAACTGGCGGAATTGCAGGTCACAGCTGCGCACGTCCGAGCCGATGTCGTCGACCAGATCGGCGGTTGGGCGAAAGAACACGGTCACGTCGGCAGGTCAGCGGCGCCGCAGCTGACGGATCAGCAGGATGGCCAGCAGGCTGACGCTCAGGGCGACGATCAGCGGCACCGGCAACTGGCGCAGCGCCGACGCCCCAGCGCCCGCGGAGACCGGGTCGTTGGCTGACTCGACCGTTGATTTCGCTTGCGCGGCAGCGTCTTTGGCCGCCGCGGACAGGTCGCCGTTGGTCTCGATGCGCTGCGCGGCCGCGACCGGCTGCGCGGGGGGCCGGGGCGGGGGCGGCGCCGGGCTCTTGGCCGGGGCCTTTTTGGCGGGCGCCTTTTTCGCCGGAGCCTTTTTGGCGGGAGCCTTCTTCGCAGGTGCCTTCTTGGCGGGCGCCTTGGCGATCTTCTTGGCCGCCTTGGCGGGGGGCTTCTTCTCCGGGGGGATCGGCGCGTTCTCCGGCGGAATCGGCGCGCCGCCGGGGTCGCCGTCGGGTTGGTCCTGCGGTTCTGCCATGCGGCCGCTCCTTTGCGCCTTCTCCGTCGCGCACCAAAAGTTCCTCGGGTCCCATCATGCCAGGGCGGGCGGGGGCTCCCCGCCGAGCGGGCGGGTCACGATCGGCGGCGCACCGCCCAGAGGGCGCCGGCTGCGACGAGCGCCGCGGCGGCCGCGACAAACGGCCAGACCGGTAACTCTCCGCCGCCGTCGGGGCCGGCGACCTTGGGGCCGGGCGTGCCGGTGCCCGGCACCGTCAGGCGAAATGACCAGGACCCGGACACCACGTGGCCGTCCGCGGACGTCACGCGGTAGTTGACCGTGTAGGTGCCCGTGGGGCCGAGCGGCCTGAGCGCGATGCCGATGACGGCGCCCTGCACGGTGGCTTCCCCGGTGGACCACACGTTGCCGTCGGGGCCGACGACCGTCATCGCCGCGAACGTGGTCTGCAGCCGCTCGTTGAAGGTGGCGCTCACCCGGTCGGGGCCCGCGGTGAGCGCCGCGGCGTCCGGGGGGTCGGTGGAGACGCGGGCGGCGTGCGCGAACGCGACGGGGGCGGTGAGCGCGGCGAGCACCATCAGCGCCCCGACGGCCACCGCGAGGCGCCTCATGCCCGTCGTCGGATCAGCACCAGGAAGACGCCGATGGCGGCCAAGACCAGCGCCGCGCCGGCGAGCAGGCGCGCGGTGTTGTCCGCCGACTTCGCCGGCGGCGCCGCGTTGTTGGCGGGGGCGGCGGCGGGCGGATGATGATCATGCGGTGCCGCCGAACCGGTCTGGAGCGTCAGCATCGGGGCCGGATGCTCGGGCTCGGCGCCGCCGGCCAGCGGCGGCTGATCCCACTTCACGACCGTGCCGTCGGAATAGGTCTGGGTGGCCGGAAAGCTGACCGTGTCGGCGTCGGGAAGCTGGACCGAGATCCGGAACAGGGCGAACTGGTCGACCCCGATCCCGGCGCCCGCGGCGGCCGTCCAGGTCACCGAGTGGACGGTTCCGGCGGCAGCGTCGCGGTCCAGCGTCGCCGTCCAGCCGGGCAGGTATTCGGTGCTCACCGACGGGGCGTCGGGCAGGGCGACGGTCACCGCGGTCGTCCGAGCGCCCGTGTTCGATTCGTTGGGAACCTGGAACGTGACCAGCGCGGTGGCGCCCCGTACCGCGTTGTCGCTGCTGGCATGGACGTGCGCCCACGCCGCCGGCGCGGCGGACGCGAGGTAGAGCGCGCCGGAGGCGGCGAGCGCGGTCAGACACCTACGGGCGCGTGGCAAGTCGGACCTCCGTTTTCGGTGTCAGCCGAGCCCGAGCCGGGCCATCAGGTCCGCCTCGATGCCGTCGAGCTGGGACGAGATCGCGGCGTGGGCCGCGCGGCGCCGGCCGGCCGGCATGTTCTCCGCGGCGGTGACGGCGGCCGAGAGGTCGGCGAGCCGCTCGGTGATGGCGGAGGCGAACCGCTTGGTCTCGGCGTCCTTGGGCTTGCGGTCCTGCACCATCTGCAGCGACTTCTCCGCGCCGGCGATGCGGGCCGACAGCTGGGCGCCATGCCCGGAGAACTGTCCGATCTGGGCCAGCGGAATCCCGAGCTGGTCCGCGCGGCGCTGGTCGATCATCGCGCGCGCGGCCATGGCCGCCCGGTAGATCACCGGGGTGAGAATCGGGGCGAGCAGCCGGGACACCGTCAGCATCCGCCGGATTCGCGTCGGCGAGAACACCTTGCCCTCCCGGGCCGTCTTGAGTTCGGTCTCGGCCACCTTCAGCGCGGTGCGGTCGCTGTCCCGCGCGGCCTGTATCTGCGCGCGCAGCGCCTTCTCCGCGGCCCGTTTTTCCGCCTTGAGGCGACGGGTCTCGTTCTTCGCGGCCAGGCGGGCCTCCAGCTTGGCGCGGGCCTTGATCGCACGGGCTTCTGCACGACGCGTCGCGCGACTCTTTCGCTTGCGGAACAGGCCCATTCCCGGCCGCCTCCCCGTGTCTGGTGGACTATCGCTCTCGCGCACGCGCGATCCAAGCAACCCTAATCGGCATGGCGGGGCGGCAGCCCTTCAGGGCGGACTCCCCGGGAGGGTGCGCGGGCGCCCGCTAGGAGTCCGAGTGCTCCGCGTGGCGCAACTCCTCGACCCGTTTCGCGATTTCCTGCCGGCCCTCCGGGGACAACTCGGCCGCCGCCAGGGCGATGCGGCGCACCCCGTCGTCGCGCATGGTGGCAAGCCACGACAGTTCCTTGTCGAGCTTCTCGTAGTACTCATCGTCGGTGAAGTAGGCCGACTTGATCCGGAAGAAGTTGGCCAGGGCCGCCATCGTGGTCGCGGACGGATTGGTGCGGTTGCCGGAACGTAGCTGGGACAGGTACGGAGCCGACATCGTCACGCCCTCCGCCTTCAGCGCCGCGATCACCTCGGCCGAGGTGTGGGGACCGCGCCCGGGCGGATACACGGTGTCGAAGAGGCGGTTCAGGCGGGCGGCGAATGTCGTGCTCATCGATATGACCTCCACTGGGCTGTAGAGCGAGCGTTTACCTAAGTGTATTAGCTGGCCATGGTAGCGACGGTTGGCGGGCGCAACCAGTTGCAAACCCGGCCAGTTCTGGTACGCCCGTACCGAAGGTGCGCCAATTCCACACGTGACGAGGGTCCATCCGATTCCCGGAGGTGTCCACAAGGCGGCGCAAACTCACAGCTTACCCGCAGAATTCGGCGCTGCGCCGGGCGCATCGGGAGGGCCTCGTCCGATCCGCCACGGCGGCGCGATTACGCCTGCTGAGCGGTCGCACGGCAACCGGGCGGCGGCCGACGGCCTCGATGGCAACCATTTTGCTGCCAAGTTTTGAAATAAGGCCGATAACGGGCCCGGGGTGCAGGGAATCGACCGCGCGGATACCTCCGGGGCCCGGGGCGGCGGATTCGCGTGGGAGGGGCGCCCCCGGCGTCGTACCGTCAGGTCAGGTCGGGCGGCGCTCCGGCGTTTGCGGCGCCCGCCCTGCGGCGGAGCAGAGTTTGCGCGGCGGCCGCGACCGCCGCGCAGACGGCCACGGTGGCGGTGACCGCGATGGCCGCGTAGCGCCACTGCAGCGCGCTGTCGAAGAGCAGCCAGAGGCCGAAGATCAGGAACAGCAGGCCGGCCAGGGTCTGGAGCAGATGCTCGGGGAGGCGTCGGTGCAGCAGCGTGCCCACCCCGATCGCCAGGGCGTCGGCCAGCACCATGCCCACGGTGGTGCCGATCCAGACGCCGGCCCAGTCGTGATGGCTGGCCAGCGTCACCGTGGCCAGTGTCGTCTTGTCGCTGAGCTCGGCGAGCGCGAACGATGCCACCACGCTCAGCAACGTCAGACGCGAACTCCGTCCGGTCGAGACGGCCTCGCCCGCGGACGCCGGCCCGCGCCACACCCAGGCCGCGAATATCAGGAAGGCGGCGGCCGACGCGAACGCCATCGGACGCGCAGGCAGCGCGGCGCCCAGGAAATGGCCGATCGTCACCGACACCCCGTGCGCCACGAACGCTGCGATCGCGACGCCGCTCAGCACCAGCCACCACCGGTACCGCAATGCGTACGTCATGGTGATGAGTTGCGACTTGTCGCCGAGTTCGGCGAGGAACACCACGCCGAGGCTCAGCAGTGTGGCGGCGAGCATGCGGGCGACCTTTCGACGCGTCGCCGACGACCTCGCGATCGTCGGCTACCCGGTCGAAGGTCTCGCCCACCGGTCACGGTGGACCGGTTCGCCGGCCGGGCTGACGCCAGTATGTCGACACGACGATTGGGGGCTACTCCCCTTCGCTAGCCGTTACAGATTAACGGGCGGACCGGCCGTGCGCCACGGCGTCGGCGGCGTTTTTCAGGCTGCGAGCAGCATCGCCAGAATGGCGGTGTCGGGATGGCTGATGGGGTCGACGCCGACGCGGCTCACCATGGACGTGATGGTGCCGTCGGCTTCGGCTTCCACCCAGGCGGCCCGGTGCTCCAGGCCCAGGTATGGCAATCCCGGCAGCAGCACGCATCCCGACGCCGCTCCCGTGCATTCCGGCAGCGACGGCGTGGTTTCCGAGGGCGGGTGCAGCATGAGCAGGGCGGGCGGCTGGTGATCCCCGAAATAGCCCGGCTGGATGGCGGATTCACCGAACACCGTGCCCTCGGCGAGCACCAGGCCGACGGTTCCCGGCTCCGGTTCGTCGGGCAACTCCTCGCGGGCACCGAACACCGTTGTGGTGGAAAGCAAGCCGGGCAAAGACGCGACCCGCACCGCGACCATCAACAGTTGCGCCCATTCTTTGGTGGAATCGGGCCAGCGCCCCGAAATCACGAACCCTTTCAGGGCACCACGAGAATGGAAGGGGGACACCCCTATCGGCCGGTCTGAGCCAGTCTCCATTTCGACCTCCCCGCAACGCCTCCGTTTCGGAATAACCATTTGGCGAGGGATTAAGCATGCCTGCGGGTCAAACCCCTTGCAACCCGACACGGCCATGCGAGCCGAGGTCGTAACGGCGACGAAACTTCGGGAAAGAAGAGGGCGCCACGCGATTTCGCGTGGCGCCCTCTTCTTTCGCAACTGCCTCAGGGGGTCAGCAGCCCCGCCGTCTTCGACGTCGCGGCGGCGTAACGCGCCTGCACGTCCGCCCAATTCACGACATTCCAGAACGCCTTGGCGAAATCGACCTTGACGTTTTTGTACTGCAGGTAGAAGGCGTGCTCCCACATGTCGAGCAGCAGCAACGGCACGATGCCCAGCGGGAAGTTCGACTGGTGGTCGTACACCTGGAAGATGAGCAGCTTGTTGCCGAGGGTGTCCCAGCCGAGCGCGGCCCAGCCCGACCCCTGCACGGTCGTGGCGGCGGCGTGGAACTGCGCACGGAAGTTGTCGAACGAGCCGAAGGCGTCGTCGATGGCGGCGGCGAGCTCACCGGTCGGCTTGTCGCCGCCGTCCGGCGAGAGGTTCTTCCACCAGATGGTGTGGTTGACGTGCCCGCCGAGATTGAACGCCAGGTTCTTCTCGTTCAGCAGGATCGCGGCGTGGTCTCCCTTGGACCGTGCCTCCTCCAGCTTCTCCAGGGCGTCGTTGGCGCCCTTGACGTAGGTGGCGTGATGCTTATCGTGGTGAAGCTCGTTGATCTGACCGGAGATGTGGGGTTCGAGCGCTCCGAAATCCCAGTCCAAGTCGGGCAGGGTGTATACAGCCACGGCATTCCTTTCTTCGGTTGTGGTCTTAACGCGCATTCGTGGGGCTGCCACGCGGCGGCCTGACCTCATCAACCCTGCTCCAAGACGGCGCACGCCGCAACAATGCCTAGTGGGGTGGGCCGTCGCGTGGCGTGAGGCAGGGCGCAGCCGCGATCCCCGCTCGGCGCGGGTTCAGGACAGCACGATGAGGGCGAGAACCACGAGCAGCACCAGGGCGATCAAGCCGGCGCGCAGCGCGGCGACGCTGTAGCTGTGGTTCCACGCAGGCGAGCCCGAACACGACTTCGACTGCGCCGGCGAACCGGTACCGAATGAATGCGTGGCCATCAATCGCCTTTCATACGCCCATGCACCCCACCCGAGCATGAGCCCCGCTCGGGGCGCCTATAGAGGACCTAGTGAGGTGAGTCACAACAACGTTTCGGACCGCGATCATAACGCGTCGAGATCGGCTTGGAAAATGTGGCGCGTGGCAGGGCCGCCAGCTGCGCGAATGTGGGCGTTCCGCCGTCCGGCGAGGGCGGCATGACCAGCCAGGATGAGCAAACCGACGGGCGCTCGCGCGACCCGCTCAACTTGGCGACTCATTTCGCTCGCATCCCGGACGGACCTGTTTATGGGACGGGTGTACCACCGGGTTGTTATCCACAAGTCCAACACCCGTTAACCCGCAAAGGCTGTAGTGATGCGGCTCATACCCGGCCAGGCGGTGTGGATAAACCTGTGGAAACTGTGGATAGCTGTCGAACGGTCCGGCGTTGCTAAGGCTGCCCTCATCGGCGCTGACGGCGTCGTCGCCGGGGCGGGCGGGTGCGGCGCTAGTCTGGTCCGGTGATTCAGGTGTGCTCCCAGTGCGGCACCCGATGGAACGTGCGCGAACGGCGCCGCGACGTCGACCGCTTCGGCGCCGGTGGCGTCGGTGACCACGACGGAGGCGACCTCGATCCGCAGCAGCGTGTAGCGGGGCTCGTCGTCGCGGCAGACCGACCGGGGGGTCTCGACCTGCAGAAGGGCCGGATTCGGGCAGTCGCTGGCGATCCGGTCCAGCAGCGGTGTGACCGCCTCGGGCGCCACCTCGGCCAGCCGCCCACGCACCCAGACCAGCGAGCGGACCGGTTCGCGCAGCGGCAGCGGCGCGTGGTCGGTGAGCTCGAGCAGCGCCTGCGATCCGCCGAGCGGGCGGCCGCCTCCGCGGGGCGCCTCCAGGGCGATGGCGAAGGACCCGTCGTCGAGCAGGTGATGCACCGGCGTGGCGACCGCGTCCTCGCGCTCGACCGCCACGAGCCCCCCGGCAGCCCGCGCGCAGGCGCTGCGAATCCGTTCGGCGGTCGTCGGCGTGGCGTCGGTCAGCGGCAACACGATGTCTCCTTAAGTTAGGCAAGGCTAAGTTAACTTAGACGCGGCGCCCGCGCAAGGAGTGTTTGGCCCGGCCCGCCGTTAGGGTTGGAGCGTGACCCGCATCGCGTACCTCGGACCGTCGGGGACTTTCACCGAGGCGGCGCTCGCGCAGATCACGGCCTCCGGCCTGATCCCCGGGCAGGACGCGGGAACCGTGCAGCGGCTGCCGATGGAAAGCACGCCCGCCGCGCTGGACGCGGTCCGCGACGGCGCCGCCGATTACGCCTGCGTGCCGATCGAGAATTCGATCGACGGGTCCGTGACGCCCACGCTGGACAGCCTGGGGATGGGTTCGCCCCTGCAGGTGTTCGCCGAGACCACGCTGGACGTCGCGTTCAGCATCGTGGTCAGGGCCGGCCTCAAACCGGAGGGCGCGAACGTGCGCACGGTGGCGGCCTTCCCGGTCGCGGCGGCGCAGGTGCGGCAGTGGCTGGCGGCACACCTGCCGGACGCGGAACTGCGGCCGGCGTATTCCAACGCCGACGCCGCCCGCCAGGTGGCCGACGGCCTCGCCGACGCGGCGGTGACCTCGCCGCTGGCGGCCGCGCACTGGGAGTTGGCCACCCTGGCCGACGGCGTCGTCGACGAACCCAACGCGCGTACCCGCTTCGTCCTGATCGGGCCGCCTGGGCCGCCGCCGGGGCGCAGCGGGGCCGACCGGACGTCGGTCGTGCTGCGGCTGGACAACACCCCCGGCGCGCTGGTGGCCGCGCTCGCCGAGTTCGGCATCCGCGGCATCGACCTCACCCGGATCGAGTCCAGGCCCACCAGGACCGGGCTCGGCACCTACCTGTTCTTCGCCGACTGCGTCGGTCACATCGACGACGGCGCCGTCGCCGAGGCACTCAAGGCGCTGCACCGTCGTTGTGCCGATGTGCGGTATCTGGGTTCGTGGCCGACGGGTTCGGCCGCCGGGGTGGCGCCGCCGCCGGCCGACGACGCGTCGCAGTGGCTGGCGCGGCTGCGGGAGGGTAAGCCCGTCCCCGAACAGGGGCCGGCGCCGTGAGCGGGCGGTTGGTGCTGGTGCGTCACGGCCAGTCCTACGGCAACGTCGAGCGCAGGCTGGACACGCGACCGCCCGGAGCGGAACTCACGCCGCTGGGCCGCGACCAGGCCCGGGCGTTCGCCCGTGCCACGGGGCGGCCGGCGATGCTGGCGCACTCGGTGGCCACCCGCGCGTCGCAGACGGCCGCGGTGATCGGCGCCGAACTCGAGGTGGCCGCGGTCCAGTTCGAGGGCATCCACGAGGTGCAGGTCGGGCAGCTGGAAAACCGCAGCGACGATGAGGCCGTCGCGGAATTCAACGCGATCTACGAGCGGTGGCACCGCGGCGAGCGCGATGTGCCGCTGCCCGGCGGGGAGACCGGCAACGACGTGTTGGACCGCTACGTGCCGGTGCTCACCGACCTGCGCGCGCGCTACCTGGAGGACGACGGTTGGAAGGGCGACATCGTCGTGGTCAGCCACGGCGCGGCGATCCGGCTGGCGTCGGCGGTGCTGGCGGGGCTGGACGGCGACTTCGCGCTGGACAACCACCTGGAGAACGCCCAGTCGGTGGTGCTGAGCCCGGTCTCCGGCGGGCGGTGGACCTGCGTCCGGTGGGGCTCGATGACGCCGCCGTTCGACACCCCGGCCGCTGAGGCCGTCGCGAGTCCGGTGGAGGACGCGGTGCGCTCGGGCACCGACCCGATGGGCTGAGGGGCGATCAGACGGCGATGCGCACCGACTCGGCGCAGCCGGCGCAGCCGACGGCGTCGCAGTCGATGACGAAGGTGTGCGCCACCAGCTCGGGACTGGCGCAGTCCGGTTCGGTGCATTCCCAGCGCAGCAGCGAGTGGCGAATGATGGTGCCGTGACAGTGATCTAGGCCCGCCAGGCACTCCCGGCAATCGTGGCTCATAGGCCGTTCATAACACCGGGAGCCGACAAATCGGGGATGCCGCGCCCGTCAGGCCCAGCCCAGTTCTTCCAGCCGGTCGTCGTCGATGCCGAAATGGTGGGCGATTTCGTGGATCACCGTGATGGCGACCTCCTCGACGACGTCGGCGTCGGAGTCGCAGATGTCCAGCAGCGCGTCGCGGTAGATGGTGATGGCGTCCGGCAGGTGTCCGGAGTATTCGGAGTCCCGCTCGGTCAGCGCCACGCCCTCGTAGAGCCCGAGCAGTTCGGGGTCCTGCGGGTGCCGGTCATCGACCAGCACGACGACGTTGTCCATCGCGGCCGCCAGCTCCGGAGGGATCAGGTCCAGAGCGTCGGAGACCAGTTCGTCGAACCTCTGCGGATCCATCCGCACTGCCACGCGGCTAGCCTGCCGGCGCGGGCTGCGGGGCCTCCGGTGCCGGGTTCGCCGCCGGTGGCTGGGCCGGGACCTGCACCGGTATCGGCGGCATCGTGAGCCGCTCCTCGGGGATGTCGGGCGGGGGGACCGGCGGCAGGCCGTTGATCAGCAACTGACCTTTGGCGCTGTTGAGCAGCGTCGCCCAGCCGCCGTTGCCCAGTGTCGCGCCGATGCTGCAGGCGACCTGCCGGCTACCCGCCGTCCAGCTCGACAGCGGCACGGTCGGATAGATCAGGGTCAGGGTGGTGTTGCGCAGCTTGACCGGCGCCAGGTACGCGTCGGTCATCTTGGTGCACGCATCCTTGATGAACCCGTCCTGGTCGGGCTCGGCGGGCAGGGCGCCGGGAAACCTCGCGGCCAGGTTGACGGTGCCGGTGACCTCCACGGCGTGCGGGGCCGCGCAGTCCACCGGGACATCGGTGGGCTGGTTGGTCGACGGGTCGATGCCCAGGCAGGTACCCGACGGCCAGACCTTGGATTGGTCGACGTCGGCGACCTTGCCCGTGAAGGCCTCCTGCTGGTTGTTGGGGCCGGGTAGCTGCAGTCCGCACAGCACGCGGCGGTCGCCCGACTGGCGCCAGGCCCGGTCGCCCGGCCACAGCAGGCTGACGGTGAACTTGCTGTTCGGGTCGAACTTCGGGCCGAGGTAGTTGCGGACCGCGGTTTCGCACTGTTCGGAGGTGATCTGCTGAATGCGGGCGGGTGACGGGGGAGCGGCATTGGGCCCGTACTCAGAGCCGGGGAAGGCCCGCAGGTCGATGGACTCGGCGACCTCGAATTTGTGGTCGTCCGCGCACTTGACCAGGCTCGCCGACTCGGGTGTGGCGTCCGGCCACATCAGGCAGTCGCCGCTGCCCGCGCGGTTGAAGGCGGCACCGCTGCTGCTGGCGGTGCTGGGCACCGGGTTGCTCTCGAGATAGCCGGCCAGCCGCCCGGGCCCGGCGCCGCCCGGGATCGCCGTGACCAGACCGGCGATCAACAACCCGCCGAGCGCGGCGAGCAGCAGCGCCCGCCTCGTCGCCCGGGCCGGCAAGGTGGTGCCCGCCGGCGGCGAGGACGACTACCGGGTGCTGGAGGTGGTCGGCGAACCGGCCGCTATCGGAGATCCCAAAGACCACCTCGAACTCGGCGAGGCGCTGGGCCTGATCGACATGCAGCGCGGCGCCAAGGTGTCCGGCTCGCGGTTCTACTTCCTGACCGGCCGCGGCGCCCTGCTGCAGCTGGGCCTGCTGCAACTGGCCCTGCGGGTGGCCGTCGACAACGGCTTCACGCCGATGATCCCGCCCGTGCTGGTGCGCCCCGAGGTGATGGCCGGCACCGGCTTCCTCGGCGCGCACGCCGACGAGGTCTACCGGGTCCAGGCCGACGATCTCTACCTCGTGGGCACCTCGGAGGTGCCGCTGGCCGGCTACCACGCCGACGAGATCCTGGACCTGTCCGGCGGCCCGCTGAGGTACGCGGGCTGGTCGACCTGCTTCCGGCGCGAGGCGGGAAGTTATGGCAAGGACACCCGCGGCATCATCCGGGTGCACCAGTTCGACAAGGTGGAGGGGTTCGTCTACTGCACTCCGGCCGAGGCGGAGGCCGAGCACGGACGGCTGCTCGGCTGGCAGCGCGAAATGCTGGCCCAGATCGAGGTGCCGTATCGCGTCATCGACGTCGCGGCCGGAGACCTGGGCTCGTCGGCCGCGCGCAAGTTCGACTGCGAGGCCTGGATTCCCACCCAGGGCGCCTATCGCGAGCTCACGTCCACCTCGAACTGCACCACCTTTCAGGCGCGCCGGCTGTCCACCCGCTACCGCGACGAGGCGGGCAAGCCGCAGACCGCGGCCACGCTCAACGGCACGCTGGGCACCACCCGCTGGCTGGTCGCGATCCTGGAGAACCACCAACGGCCCGACGGCAGCGTGCGGGTGCCCGCCGCCCTCGTGCCGTACGTCGGCACCGAGGTCCTGGAGCCTTAGCGAGCCTTACGCCGCCGAGCTGCGCAGCGGGCGCCGTGAGCCTCAGGCGTCGACGGTCTCGCGGACGCGGCCGTGCCGGCGCTGGCGCTCGATGGTGGCGAAGTAGAACGCGAACGCGAACGCGAAACTGGTGAACAAGCTCGAGACAAAGAACAGCCAGGGGCGCCGCAACCCCCGTCGATAGCCGTCCACGATCGTAAACAGTGGCAGCAGAACGACATTGGCAATGGTGTAGTCCTGGCTGGCCGAGCTGGCGGCCGGATTGGTGAACATCAGCCGGATGTATTCGGCCCAGCTCCCGTGTTCGCCCCAGAGCGGATTGGTGGACCCGTGCGAGTACTGCTGCACGTAGGTGATGTTGAAATACCACCCCAACGCGACCGACGCGATGCCGACGACGTAGTAGACGACTTCGAGCGGGGAGAAGATCGGCCCGCCGGCGGGGCGGGCGAACACCTGCTGATTCGACGCGATGATCCAGCCGATGACGGACAGGCCGAGCACCGCGTGGACGAGAAGTGACACCATGGCCGCAGTGTGACGCCGGACTGAAAGTTTTGTCAATATTGACATAACCCGGGGTGGAGTACTTTTAGCCGCATGGTCCGGCCGGCGCAGACGGCGCGCAGCGAACGCACCCGCGAGGCGCTGCGCCAGGCGGCCCTGGTCCGTTTCCTGGCCCAGGGGGTCGAGGACACCTCGGCCGAGCAGATCGCGGCGGACGCCGGGGTATCGCTGCGGACCTTCTATCGGCACTTCGGCTCCAAGCACGACCTCTTGTTTGCCGACTACACCGGCCTGCATTGGTTCCGGAGCGCGCTGGACGCCCGGCCGCACGACGAACCGATCATCGACTCCGTGCAGGCCGCGGTCTTCGCCTTCCCCTACGACGTGGAGGCCGTTGCCAAAATCGCCGCGTTGCGCGGCGACGAACTGGACCCCGGCCGCATCGTGCGCCACATCCGGGAGGTGCAGGCCGACTTCGCCGAGGCCATCGCCGCGCAGCTGCAACGGCGTAGCTGCGCAGCCGGGCCGACGGCCGACGACCGGCTCCGCATCGCGGTGACGGCCCGGTGCATCGCGGCCGCGGTCTTCGGCGCGATGGAGGTCTGGATGCTCGGCGCCGACCGGTCGCTGGGTGAGCTGGCGCGCATGTGCCACACGGCGCTGGAATCGGTGCGGACCGGGGTCACCCAGACCTGGGTGACCGACCAAGTTTCGTCATAATTGACAAAACTTGTCGTCCGTGCCAGCCTCGCTTCTCGGAGGGCAGGGACATGACTGACGCTGAAACCGACTACGACGCGATCGTCATCGGTGCCGGACACAACGGGCTCGCCGCCGCGGTGCTGCTGCAAAAAGCGGGGCTGCGGACCGTATGCCTGGACGCCAAGCTCTACGCGGGCGGGATGGCCTCGACGGTGGAGTTGTTCGACGGATACCGATTCGAGATCGCCGGCTCGGTGCAGTTCCCGACGGCGTCGGTGGTGGTCGAGGAACTGGGCCTGGACACCATGCCGACGATCGACCTCGACGTGATGTCGGTGGCGGTGCGCGGCGTCGGCGACGATCCGCTGGTCCAGTACAGCGACCCGATCAAGTTGTTCACCCACCTCAACGAGGTCCACGGGTCGGACGCCGTCAACGGGATGGCGGGCCTGATGGCCTGGAGCCAGGCGCCCACCCGGGCGCTGGGCCGGTTCGAGGCGGGTACGCCGCCGAAGACCCTCGACGAGATGTATGCCTGCGCCACCAACGAATTCGAACGTTCCGCGATCGACGACATGCTGTTCGGCTCCGTCACCGACGTGCTGGACCGCTACCTTCCCGACCGCGAGAAGCACGCCGCACTGAGGGGCTCGATGACCGTGCTGGCGGTCAACACCCTCTACCGGGGACCGGCCACGCCCGGCAGCGCGGCCGCGCTAGCGTTCGGGCTCGGGGTGCCCGACGGGGACACCATGCAGATGAAGAAGTTGCGCGGCGGCATCGGCGCCCTGACGTCACACCTGTCCGACCTGCTGGAAAGCCACGGCGGCGAAGTGCGCCTGCGCACCAAGGTGACCGAGATCCTGGTGAACGACGGGCGGGTCGGCGGCGTGCGCACCGAGGCCGGAGAGACCCTCACCGCGCCGATCGTGATCTCGGGGATCGCCCCGGACCTGACGGTCAACGAGTTGGTGGATCCGGCCGCGGTTCCCCCTGACATCCGGCAGCGGTTCGCCCGGACCGACCACCGCGGCAGCTACCTGCAGATGCACTTCGCGCTGGCGGAGGCCCCGGCGTTCGCCGCCCCCTATGAGGCGCTCAACGACCCCGCCATGCAGGCGTCGATCGGCCTGTTCTGCACGCCCGAAGAGGTGCAGCAGCAGTGGGAGGACTGCCGCCGCGGGATCGTGCCGGCCGACCCGACGGTGGTGTTGCAGATCCCGTCGCAGAACGACCCGGACCTGGCGCCCGAGGGCAAGCACGCCGCCTCGGCGTTCGCCCTGTGGTTCCCGATCGAGGGCGGCGTAGACGGCGCGGACTACGGCCGGGCGAAGGTCGAAATGGGTCAGCGGGTGATCGACAAGATCACCCGGCTGGCGCCGAACTTCGAACGCAGCATCAGCCGGCACACCACCTTCACGCCCAGGCACATGGGCGTGATGTTCGGTGCCCCCGGCGGCGACTACTGCCACGGACTGCTCAACCCCGACCAGATCGGCCCGAACCGGCCCGGGCCCCGAGGTTTTCTCGGCCAGCCCATCCCCATCGAGGGGCTCTACCTGGGCAGCGCCGGTTGCCACGGCGGGCCGGGAATCACGTTCATCCCCGGCTACAACGCGGCGCGGCAGGCGCTCGCCGACCGCAGCGGCTAGCGACGCCGCGCGGATCGCCCACCCGGTGGGCGATCCGGTGAAACCCCGCGGCTCACAGACACCTTAGCTAGGCTACCCGTGACCCGGCCGTTCCCGTGCCGGCGTGGAGGCGTGGCCGCCCCGCGTCCGGCGTCGAACCCCGGGTGTCGTGGCACAGGAGGTAGCGATGCTGATCGGGCCGTTGGACGTGTCGACGGTCAACGAGTGGGAGCCGGCCGCCGGCACCCTCGTCTCCTGGCGCGCGTCCGCCGCCTCGCTGGCCGCGGCGCGCGAGGCGCCCGCCAGTGCCGTGCCACCGAGTTACGTGCAGGCTCGCCACCTTCGGAGTTTTCGCGAGCAGGCCGCCCGCGGGCTCGAGCACTCGCGCCTGCTCATCGCGTCCGCCGAGGTGCCCGGCCGCTGCGACCTGCGCGCCATGACCTACGTGATCAACAAACACCTGCGCCGGCATGACACGTACCGCAGCTGGTTCGAGTTCTCAGACTCCGGCGACATCGTCCGGCACACCATCGCCGAGCCCGACGACATCGAGTTCCTCCCGGTCGAGCAGGGCGAGCTGTCCACCGCGGAACTGCGCGACCAGGTCGTGGCCACCCCGGACTCGCTGCACTGGGACTGCTTCAGTTTCGGGGTAATCCAGCGCCCCGACGGTTTCACGTTCTACGCCAGCCTCGATCATCTGCACGCCGACGGCCAGTTCATCGGGGTGGGGCTGTTGGAATTCCAGACCATGTACGCCGAGGTGGTGACGGGCAAGCCGCCGATCGGGCTACCCGGGGCCGGCAGCTACGAAGCCTTCTGCGTCCGGCAGCACGAACAAGTCCGCGCGTTGACCGCCGATTCGCCGGAGGTGCGTGCCTGGGTCGAGTTCGCCGAGGCCAACGACGGGACGTATCCGAAATTTCCGCTGCCGCTTGGCGATCCGGACATGCGCTGTGGCGGTGACCTGATGACCGCGACGCTGATGGACGAACGGCAAACCGAGCGGTTCGAGGACGCCTGCGTGGCGGCGGGGGCCCGGTTCATCGGCGGCATGTTCGCGTGCATCGCCCTCGCGCTGCACCAATTGACGGGCAGCGGAACGTATTTCGCGATCACGCCGACGGACACCCGCACGCCGGACGACCTCATGACCCAGGGCTGGTTCACCGGCCACGTCCCGATAACCGTCCCGGTCGCCGGATCGTGCTTCAACGAGATGGCGAGGGCCGGGCAGTCCGCGTTCGACTCGGGCGCGGGCCTGGCGAGCGTGCCGTTCGAACGGGTGGTGGAATTGGCGCCGCGGCTGCGCAACCCGCCGCCGCTGTTCGCTCTGGTGAATTTCTTCGACGCACAAGTGGGCCCGCTTTCGATGCTGGCCAAGCTGTTCGATGGCCGGACCGTCGGTGGCCACAGCGACGGGCGGCTGACCTATCCGCTGAGCACGATGGTGGGCCGGTTCCATCAGACCGCCGCCGGGGTGTTGTTTCCCGACAATCCTGTCGCCCGCGACTCCGTCGCGCGCTACCTGGGGGCGCTGAAATCCGCGTGCGTGCGCGTCGCAGAGGGCGGCGCCGCGGAACGGGACCGCACGGTCGCCCCGTTGCCGAGGCAGGCGGTCTCCTGATTTCCGGGTGGTGGTGAATGTCGGCGCAGCCGGCCGGCCCGCCGGGCCATGAGAACCCCGTGGGGGTGTTTCCCCGGCTGGGGCGCCTGATCGCGCGCCGGCCATGGCTGGTGATCGGCGCCTGGCTGGTGCTCGCGGGAGTGCTGGCGCTCACCATGCCGTCGCTGGAGGAGGTCTCCCAGCGGCACCCGGTCGACCTGCTGCCGCCGGGAGCCCCGGTGCTGGCGGCAACCGACAAAATGTCGGCGGCCTTCCATGAACCCGACTCGGAGAGCATCGCGGTGGTGGTGCTCACGGACCCCAACGGGCTGAGCCCGGCCGACGACGCCACCTACCGGAAGCTGGTCGAGACCCTGCGGCGCGACAGCCGGGACGTGGTGTCGCTGCAGGACTTCATCAGCGCCCCGCCATTGCGGGAGTTGTTGACCAGCAAGGATCATCAGGCCTGGATCCTGCCGCTCGGCCTGCCCGGCGACCTCGGTTCGCCCCAGTCGAAGCAGGCGTTCGAGCGCGTGTCCGGCCTCGTCAAGGGTGACGTCGCCGGGTCCACGCTGACCGCCAATCTGACCGGGCCCGCCTCCACCGTGGCCGACATGAACCTCACCGGCCAGCGGGACAGGAGCCGGATCGAACTCGCGATCGTCGTCTTGTTGTTCATCATCTTGCTGGTCGTCTACCGCAACCCGGTCACGATGGCGCTCCCGCTGGTGATGATCGGCCTGTCGGTGGTGGTCGCCCAGCGGGTGGTCGCGATCGTGGGGCTGGCCGGCCTCGGCATCGCCAACCAGACCACCATCTTCATGACCGGGATGATGGTCGGCGCCGGAACCGATTACGCGGTCTTCCTCATCAGCCGGTATCACGACTACCTGCGCAGGGGAGTGGGCTCCGACGAGGCGGTCGCGCGCGCCCTGACCTCGATCGGCAAGGTGATCGCCGCCTCGGCGGCCACCGTCGCGGTCACCTTCCTCGGGATGGTCTTCCTCCAGTTGGGCATCCTGCGCAGCGCCGGCCCGGTGCTGGGCATCTCGGTGGCCGTGGTCTTCTCCGCCGCGGTGACCCTGCTACCGGCCCTGCTGGTGCTGGCCGGACGGCGCGGCTGGATCGCCCCGCGCCGCGACCTCACCAGGCGGCTGTGGCGGCGCTCGGGCGTCCAGATCGTGCGCAAGCCGAAGGCCCACCTTTTGGCCAGCGCGCTCGTGCTTGTCATCCTGGCAAGCTGCGCGGGCCTGGCCCACTACAACTACGACGAACGCGGAACGTTGCCGGCCTCGGTCGAAAGTTCGCTGGGATACTCAACTCTGGACAAGCACTTCCCGCCCAACCTGATCATCCCGGAGTACCTCTTCGTGCAATCGCCGCACGACCTGCGCACCGCGCGGGCGCTGGGCGACCTGGAGCAGATGGCGCAGCGGGTGAGCCAAGTGCCGGGCGTCGCCAGCGTCCGGGGCATCACGCGCCCGACCGGGGAGTCGCTGGAACAGGCCAAGATCTCCTGGCAGGCGGGCGAAGTGGGAGCCAAGCTGGACGAGGGGTCCAAACAGATCAACGGAAGCACCGGCGATCTCGACAGGCTCGCCGGCGGGGCCAACGAGATGGCGGGCAAGCTCGGCGACGTGCGGACCCAGGTCAACCAGGCCGTGTCGGCGGTCAGCGGACTGGTGGACGCGCTGGGTTATCTGCAGAACGCGTTCGGTGGCAATCGGGCACTCGGCGAACTCGAGGGCGCCGAGAGGCTGGTCAGCGGGATCCGGGGGCTGGGCGATGCCATCGGCGCGAACGCCGACTTCGTCGCCAACAATTCCGAATGGGCCAGTCCGGTGCTGGCGGCGCTCGACAACAGCCAGATGTGCAGCGCCGAGCCGGCGTGCGTCAACGCGCGCGGTGAACTGCAGCGACTGGTCACCGCGCGCGACGACGGAACGCTGGGCAAGATATCCGAGCTGGCACGGCAGCTGCGGGCCACCCAGGCCGTGCAGACCCTGGCGGCAACCGTATCCGGGTTGCGGCGCGCGCTGACCGCCGTCACCGGCGCCATGGGTTCGCTGGGAATGGGGAGCCCGGGCGGCATGCGAGCGAAGATCAACTTCCTCCAGCAGGGGGCCAACACGCTGGCCGACGGCAGCCGCCAACTCGCCGACGGCGTCCAGCAATTGGTCGACCAGGTCAAAAAGATGGGATTCGGGCTCGGCGAGGCGTCGGCGATCCTGATGGCCATGAAGAACGACGCCACGACACCGTCGATGTCCGGCTTCTACATCCCCGCGCAGGCGCTGTCGTATGCCACCGGCAAGGGCGACGATTCGGCGGCTATGCCGGGCGCGGTGCGCGACATGTTGGGCGGCCTGGACGCCGAGGAGCTGAAAAAGTTTGCGGCAGCCTTTGTTTCACCCGACGGGCATGCCGTGCGGTACCTCATCCAAACCAAGATCAACCCGTTCAGCACCGCCGCCATGGACCAGGTCGACGGCATCACCGCCGCCGCCGCCGGCGCTCAACCGAACACCACCCTCGCCGACGCCAAGGTGTCGGTCGTGGGGCTACCGGTCTTCGTCAAGGAGACGCGCGACTACTACAGTCACGATCTGCGCCTCATCATCGTGATGACCATCTGCATCGTGCTGCTGATCCTGATCGCGTTGCTGCGGGCCATCGTCGCCCCGCTCTACCTGATCGGTACGGTGATCATCTCCTACATGTCGGCGCTCGGCATCGGCGTCATCGTCTTCCAATTCCTGCTGGGCGGGGAAATGCATTGGAGCGTACCGGGATTGACGTTCGTCATATTGGTGGCGGTGGGCGCCGACTACAACATGCTGCTCATCTCCCGGTTGCGTGACGAATCGAAGGCGGGTGTGCGCACCGGGGTCATCCGGACCGTGGGCTCGACCGGCGGGGTGATCACTGCGGCGGGCCTGATCATGGCGGCCTCGATGTTCGGCCTGGTGTTCGCCAGCCTCAGCAACGTCGTGCAGAGCGGATTCGTGCTGGGCGCCGGGCTATTGCTGGACACCTTCCTGCTGCGCACCGTCACGGTGCCCGCCATCGCGGTGCTGGTCGGGCGGGCGAACTGGTGGGCGCCGGCGCTGAAGTCGATGACGTGGTGGCCACCACGCCGCGGCCAGGCCCGGCCCGCGCAACGCAAGCCCCTGCTGCCCGAATCCGAGAAGTTGCCGGCCTGGGTCGACGACGACGTGATCAGTTATTCACTGCGCGACGGGCTGCAGCTCTAGCGTGCCCGCACGGGCGCACGGCTCACTTGCCCTTGAGTAGCAGCCGAACGACGGTCGGCAGCAGGCCATGGCCCGGGATAAGTTTCGGGCCGATCTTAGGGCCGGCCGCGCTGGCGGGCAGCGCATCTCGGGCGACGTTGGCGACGGTGACAGCGCTGGTGGTCGCGTTGACGCCGGCCATGGTGGCCTGGATCGGCACGCCGATCGCCGGCGAGATGGACGGGATGTGGGCCACGCCGTTGATGAGCTGAACCGGGTTGTGCGCGGGCCCCGGGTCATAGGCCCGATCGATCAACGGCCGCAACGTCGCGTCGACGCGCCCGGCCTCCTCGGGCGGCAAGCTCGCCAGGTCCACGAGCGCGCGGGCCAGCGGCAGCTCGGCGTTGCGGATGAAATATGTCGTCGTGGTGCCGCCCAGGCTGTTGGTGGTCGTCGTGATGTCCCAGGGGGCGACGCGGGCCGGGTCGGAGAACGCGGTGGCGCTGTGGCCGTAATACCCCGCCGCGAGAATCGCGTTCAGGTCGGCGAGCAGGTTCCCCGGGTGATTGGGCGGGTCGGAGAAGGGGTCGTACTGGCCCACGATGTTGATCGTCCGGTATTGGCTCTCGACCGGGGGCGGGACCGTGTAATCGATGATCGGCACGTGGGTGCCCGGCCCGAACGCCTTGGAGAGGAGGTTGTTGGGGTCACCGGCCTTGATGAACGTCAGCCGGTCCGACGGCGGAGCGCTCGGGTCCATCGCCAGCCGCGCCTGCTCGCGGTCCAGCGCCAACGTCCCTTGCGACAGTCCGGCCACGGAGATCGGCCCGCTGGTGCTGCGGATCGCCGCGTCGAGGTTGCTGGTCCCGGTGTTCACGGAGCTGTTCACGGTCGGCGAATTCAGGCCAGTGACCGGCCAGAAGCTCCCCGGATAGGGGACCACCCGCCGGACCGCGTCGGGACTGTAGTAGTTGGCGTCGATTTCGGGCTGCATCGAGGGCTTGAAGTGATACAGCGACCTCAGCGGCCCGTAGGGCGACGGCGCGGTGCCCGGAACGATCAGCGCGGTGTCGGCCGTCGCGGCGCCGCCACCGAAAACCGCTGCGCTCGTGAGCATTCCAGCCGCGACCGTGTGGGCAAACCATCTACTCACAAGCTGCCCTCCCCGGGAAACGACCGGCGTACAGCAAGGATGCTACCGTCGCCGCGGCCCCGGTTTGCCGACATCGCAAACTTTCGCCGCCTCATAGGTGGCTCAGTCCGAGCGCGAGCATGAAGCACCCGCCGGTGGCAACCAGGGCTGCGGCGTCGCGGCGGGGGGGTGAGCGAAGCCAGGCCTGCAGCGCGGCCGTGAGCGCGCGGGTCCGCTGCGGCGCGGCCAGGTAGCCGACCAGCGGAAGCTCGGCCACCGTGAACGCCACCAGGTTGAAGGCCAGCAGGGCCTGGACCTGCGTGAGCGGTGCGGCGTGGGATGCCAGGATGGCGGCCATCGAACCCAGGTAGTTAGCGGATGGCAGGGCCGCCGCCAGCCCGCTGATCGCGGCGACGTGCAGCGCGTCGCCCTGCAAACGGCTCCGCGCGCGTTCGGCGAGCCGCTGCACGCCGCCGGAGGGCCGTTCCAGCACGGCAACGGCGCCGGCCCCGGCGGCCGGGACCCCGGGAACGGCCTTGCGCGCCACGATGTTCGCCGGCAACACCACCGCGATGAGCAAAGCGATCAGCCCACAGCCGACTTGGACCTCCGCGACGGTCAGGTGCCCGATCACGGGCGTGGCCCGGAGCGCGAAAAGCACGACCAGACCCACACCCAGACCCATCGTGAGACCGCCGCACAAGAACACAAACAGCTGCAACAGCGGCCGACGCCTGTTCAGCAGCAGAATGACCAATCCCAGCCGGATCGGTTCGAAGATCACCGAGCCCGCCAGTATCAGCACGGTGCTCCACATGCTGGGTGACCGTACCGGAATGCAGGCCCCTGCGCCCGGGAACTGCCGGGACGGGTTCCTGTGTGGAACTTATGAGGGTGCCTCAACACACGGCTGCGTCATGCGGCCGCCAAGGGCACCGGGTAAACTGAGGCATTCGCAGCACCACTTGCGGCTGCGAAGTCCCCGAAGGCAGCAAGCGTCCGGCTGTAGGTACCGCCATGCTCACCGCTTGGTTCCGGCTCCGCTGCGACAACGCCGACGGTGCCAAAGACGGCGAGATGATATCGTCGCCAACCGGCGGGAGGAAGAAGCACCAGTGTTTGGCATAAGGACGCTCGAGGACTGGAGGCCGGATCCGGGCCGCGTGATCTGTTGGCACGCGTCACCCGCTTCGGAGGCAAAAGCGCGGCGGGCGCCCGTCAGCCCGGTGCCCCCCAGCTATCAGCAGGCCCAACACCTTCGGCGCTTCAGCGACCACGTGGCGCGGGGCCTGGACATGTCGCGGTTGATGATCTTCACCTGGGATCTGCCCGGGCGGTGCGACGTTCGCGCCATGAATTACGCGATCAACGCCCACCTTCGCCGGCACGACACCTACCACAGCTGGTTCGAGTGCCCGGACGGCGACAAGATCGTCCGCCACACCATCACCGATCCCGCCGACATCGAGGTCGTTCCCGTCCAGCACGGGGAGATGACACCGGAGGAGTTGCGGGATCACATCTCGACGCCGCACCCGCTGCAGTGGGATTGCTTCTACTTCGGGGTGGTGCAGAGCAAGGGCCGGTTCGCCTTCTACGCCAGCATCGCCCATCTGTGTGTCGACCCCATGATCGTCGGCGTGCTGTTCCGGGAGATCCATTTGATGTACACCGCCCTGGTGGGCGGCGCCCCGCCGGTCGCGCTGCCGCCGGCGGGCAGCTACGCCGATTACTGCATCCGCCAGCGCGAAGAGTTGGCCGCTTTGACGGCCGACTCCCCGGCGGTGCGCGGCTGGACCGAGTTCGCCGCCCGCAACGGCGGGACCCTGCCGTACTTCCCGCTGCCGCTCGGTGACCTGTCGGTCCCCTACGCCGGCAAACTCGTCATCGCGACGCTGATGGACGAGCGGCAGACCGACCGATTCGAAGTCGCCTGTGTTGCGGCGGGCGCCCGGTTCAGCGGCGGCGTCTTTGGCTGCGCGGCCCTCATCGAACGCCAATTGACCGGTGAGCCAAGCTTTTCCGTGGTGACCACGACCGACACCCGAAGAACCCCAACCGATCTGGTGACGACGGGCTGGTTCACCGGCCTGGTGCCGATCACCGTGGCCGACACCGACGCGTTCGCCGACGCCGCGCGCTGCGCGCAAGACGCCTTCGACTCGGGCATCGAGCTGGCGGCCGTGCCGTTCGATCGCGTGCTGGAGTTGGCGCCGCCCGAGGCGGGCCTCGGCAGACCGCGTCCCGGCAACTTCGTGATGTCCTTCCTGGACGCGAGCATCGCACCGCTGTCCGCGGTGGCCAACTCCGATCTGAACTTCCGGGTCTACGACGAGGGCAGGGTTTCCCATCAGGTGTCGCTGTGGGTGACCAGGCTGCAGACCGAAACCACGGTTTCGGTGCTGTTCCCGGACAACCCGGTCGCCGGCGAGTCCGTTGCCCGCTACATCGAGGCGATGAGGTCGGTGTACGCCCGCGCCGCCGCCGGCGGGCACAACCACGCCGTCGCGCCGTCGCAGGCGTCGCTAACCGCGCTGACCTAGCAGGTCGTCGAGCAGCGCGGTGAACTCGTCGGGGCGCTCCGGGGTGAGCGCCGGGCTCGGCCAGGTGCCCGGCACGTCCAACGTGATCAGCGTCGACTTCAGGGGGCGCCGCAGGTCCAGCGGAAGCCACCGGCGCAGGTCCGAGCTGCCCCAGATACGGAAGCGCTGGGTGAACAGGCCGAGCCCCTCGGCCTGGTAGCCCCGGACGCTGTCCAGCGGGATCACCTTCGACGTGCCCGACGGAAAGTGGTAGCGCCGCAGCGTGATCGCCGCGCGGTCCAGCTGGATCAGGCCGTCATCGTAGGAACGGTGAGAGCGGTCGCTCACGGCCGCGAGCTTCGCAGCGGGTGACCCTTCGCGGTCAGGCAGTGCCCGTCGCTCAGGCGCCACTGCCACCCGTGCAGGTTGCAGGTCAACGTGCCGTCTTCCACCACACCGAATTTCGACAGGTCGGCCTTCAGATGCGGGCAGCGCCGCTGAATGTGCCAGCCGTCCAACGTGATCGAGGTGGAGTCGTCGTGGGTCTCGGCGAACCAGCCGTCGGCGTAGGCGATGCGTTCGTCGGTCAGGCACTTGAAGAAGGTGTACAGATACTCGTTGTAGCCCCCCCCCCGCCACGCCGTGAACCGGGTGGACAGGAAGATGGTATTGACCCAGTCCGGCTCGCGGTCGCGCAGCACGGTGCGGACCAGTTCCGGCGCGATCGCGAAGCCGTAGCGGATCTTCTCATCGGGAACGCGTTCGCGCACAGCCCTTTTCGGGAAGTCGAGGATCACGGTCTCGGGCCCGATGACCAGTTCGACGGGATAGCCGATACCGTCGCAGATCTCGTCGCTTTGCAGCATGATCGGCTCGAACAGCGCCCGCAGCGGTTCCAGCAGCGGTTCGCCGGTGGCCGGCGCCCAGCCGGCGCGCTCCGCGGCGACGGCGGGCGCCATCCGTTCGGCGTACTCGGCGATGTAGGCAGACTTGCCGGTGGTGAAGATCGACTCGAGAAGTTCCTCGGGCAGCGGATGGCGGAGCGAGTTCAGGGTCGCGCCGGAGAAGTCCGCGGTCGATCCGGGCATCATCAGCAGGCCGCCGTCGTGGCCGTGGGACCGCATCTGTTCCAGGAACACCACCTGGTCGGGGAAGATGTTGGCCGGGTCGCCGTGGTCGTCGTTGAGGTGGCGCAGTTCGGGATCCAGGAAGCACGGCGGCCCCGCGGAGGGGATCACCCACGGCGCACCGACCTGAGCGATGTACTGGCGGGCCCGGTCCATCTGCCGCTGCCGCTTTTGCACGCCGAAGGATTCCTTCGCGCGGGCCGGCATGTCGTAGACCATCGGGTACCAGATGGCCCCGGAGTACTGCAGCATGTGCACGTCGACGCGGCCGAACTCGCTCGCCAGCACGTCGAGGTCGACCGGGCGGGCATCGTTCATGTTGAAGACGGTCGTCGCGCCGTCGGAAATCGCCAGCGCCGAGTCGCCGATCGGGCCGTCGGCGGGCGCCCGCATGGCGATGATCATGACGTCCAGTTCGCCCTTCGGGCCGCTGACCCGGTGCTTGACCGAATTGGCCGTCTCGAAGAACCGGTGGAACCCGAGCTTTTCCAGTTCCCCCCGAAGATCGGGCACGGGAAAGTCCGGCAGCAGGACGACCGCGTCCTTGTTGACGTGCTCGGCCAGGTTCTTGGGGTCGAAATGGTCCTTGTGCAGGTGTGAGACGTACAGGTAGTCGCAGGCGCCCAGGGCGTCCCAGTCCAGCGTGCTGTTGTCCGGGAACGGGAACCAGGAAGCGAAGTACGCGGGATTGACCCACGGGTCGCAAAGGATGCTGCCCGCGTGGGTCTCGATCAGAAATCCGGCGTGGCCGACGCTGGTGACCTGCACACATGCCTTTCGGAGAGCTGACGGAGACGCCCGAGGATGCGGGCCTTTTAGCCCCCGAGCTTAGCGCGCGACGGCGCATCGCCGGCGGCAGCGCCGCGGGCCGGGCCCGCCGGCGCCGCCGACAACCGGGGTGGCTCACAGCCGGGCGCACTACGCTTGATCCCCGTGGAACCGGTGTACGGGACTGTCATCCAGCTCACGCGTCTCGTCTGGCGCATCCAGGGCCTGAAGCTGACCGTGACCGGCGTGGAAAACGTGCCGAAAACCGGCGGCGCGGTCATCGCCATCAACCACACCGGCTACCTCGACTTCACCTTCGCCGGGCTGCCCGTCTACGAGCAGGGCCTGGGCCGGAAGGTGCGCTTCATGGCCAAGCAGGAGGTGTTCGACCACAAGATCACCGGGCCGATCATGCGCAGCCTGCGGCACATCTCGGTGAACCGGCAGGACGGCGCCGCGTCCTACGAGGAGGCCGTCCGGAACCTGAAGGACGGCGAGCTCGTCGGCGTCTACCCCGAGGCCACGATCAGCCGCAGCTTCGAGATCAAGGAGTTCAAGAGCGGGGCGGCGCGGATGGCGGTGGAGGCGGGCGTCCCGATCGTCCCGGTGATCGTCTGGGGCGCGCAGCGGATCTGGACCAAGGGCCACCCCAAGAGGCTGTTCCGCCCGAAGGTGCCGGTCGTGGTGGTCGTCGGCGAACCGATCGCCCCGACGCTCGGCACCGCCGAACTCAACGCGCTGCTGCATTCGCGGATGCAGCAGCTGCTGGCACGGGCGCAGGAGCTATACGGGCCCCATCCCGCCGGCGAGTTCTGGGTGCCGCGCCGGCTGGGCGGCGGCGCCCCGTCGTTGGCCGAGGCGGCCCGCATGGACGCGGAGGAGGCGGCCGTACGGGCCGCGCGCCGCGCCCAGTCCGCGGGGTCGCCGGACTAGGCGGGCCCATGGTGGAGCCGACCTTCCGCGCCCTGGAGATCCTGACGAAGCTCAGTGTCCGGGCCACCGGAACGCGGATCACCTTCCGCGGGGTGGAGAACATCCCCGGCCGGGGCGGCGCCGTGATCGCCATCAACCACACCGGCTACGTCGACTTTCTGCCGGCCGCGCTCGCGGTGCATCGCCGGCGCCGCCGGCTGCGGTTCATGATCAAGGCCGAGATGCAGCGGGTGTGGGCGGTCGACTTCCTGATCAAGCAGACCCGCGCCATTCCCGTGGACCGGGGCGCCGGTGCGGGCGCCTACTCGGTGGCCGTCCAGAGGCTGCGGGAGGGAGAGCTCGTCGGCGTCTACCCCGAGGCCACCATCAGCCGCAGCTTCGAGTTGAAGGAGTTCAAGACGGGCGCGGCGCGGATGGCCATCGAAGCGGGGGTGCCGATCGTTCCGGTGATCGTCTGGGGTGCGCAGCGGATCTGGACCAAGGATCACCCGCGGAAATTAGGGCGCACTAAGATATTGATTATCGTGCAGGTGGGTGCGCCGTTGCACCCGGTCAACGACGTGGCGGACACCGACGCCGCGCTGCGTGAGTCGATGACCATGCTGCTGCATCGGGCGCAGCAGGACTACCCGCACGAGCCCGGAGCGTGGTGGGTGCCGCAGCGGTTGGGTGGCGGGGCGCCGACGCCGTCCGACGCAGCCCGGCTGGAGGCCGAGGAGGCCGCCGTGCGGGCCGCGAATCGCAGCGCGCACCCGTCGCGGTAGTGAAGGAGGAGGCATGCCCGAGGGGTTCTACCGGTTGTGCGAATGGATCGTCCCGCCCATGGTGGCGATGCAGGGCACCAAGTTCACGTTCGAGGGACTCGAGAACATCCCCGCAAGCGGCGGTGCGATCCTGGCCCAGAACCACACCAGCTACCTGGACTGGCTGCCGCCGCTGTTCGCCGTCCGGGAGCGGGGCCGGCGCGCCTACTTCATGATCAAGGCCGAGATGGCCGACGTGAAGGCGGTCAACTACGTGATCAACCACGCCCGGCTGATCCCGGTGGACCGTCGCGCCGGACACGACGCGTTCGACGTGGCGGTGCAGCGTTTGCGGGAGGGCGAGCTGATCGGCATGCATCCCGAGGCCACGATCAGCCGCAGCTTCGAACTCCGGGAGTTCAGGACCGGGGCCGCGCGGATGGCGCTCGAGGCCCGGGTGCCGCTGATTCCCCTGATCGTCTGGGGCGCGCACCGGATCTGGCCGAAAGACCATCCCAAGAAGGTGTTTCGCAACAAGGTCCCGATCACGGTGGCCGTCGGCCGGCCGCTGCCGCCGACGGGAACCCCCGAGCAGCTCAACGCGCAACTGCGGGAGGCCATGAAGGCGATGCTCTACCGGGTGCAGGAGGAGTATCCGCACCCGCCGGGGGAGTACTGGGTGCCGCAGCGGCTGGGGGGTTCCGCGCCGACCCAGGACGACTCCCGGGCGCTCCGGTTGGCCGAGCTGCAGGAGCGGGCCAAGAGGTATGGCACCGACGGGGTGACGCGGCCCGGGCAGCGCCGAAGCGGTTTGCATTGACGACGGCGGCCACGGCGAGCCGTCTCGACGATCCCGTGGTCCAATATGACCCCACATGATTAAGCCCGCCCTGATCGCCTGCGACGTCGACGGGACGTTGTTCGACGACGACGAGACCATCACCCCGCGCACGCGCGACGCGGTCCGGGCCGCCGTCGCCGGCGGTGCCCGGTTCGTCCTGGCGACCGGGCGCCCTCCGCGGTGGATACGCCCGGTCGTGGATGCGCTCGGCTTCGCACCGATGGCCGTGTGCGCCAACGGCGCCGTCGTCTACGACTCCGCGACCGACCGGGTGGTGTCCACGCGCACGCTGGCCGTCGACACGCTGGCCGAGTTGGCCGAACTGGCGGCGCGCGTGATCCCGGGCGCGGGGCTGGCCGTGGAACGGATCGGCGAACGCGCCCACGACACTGCGACCCCGCAGTTCATCAGCTCGCCCGGCTACGAGCACGCGTGGCTGAACCCCGACAACACCGAGGTGTCGATCGATGACCTGCTCAGCGCGCCCGCAATCAAGCTGCTGATCCGCCAGGCCGGTGCCCGCAGCGCGGACATGGCCGCCGAGCTGGCCAAGCACATCGGGATCGAGGGCGACATTACGTATTCCACCGACAACGGGCTGGTCGAGATCACGCCGCTGGGCACCAGCAAGGCCACCGGTGTGGAGGAGATCGCCAGGCCGCTCGGGATCGTCAGCGACGAGGTGATGGCGTTCGGCGACATGCCCAACGACATCCCGATGCTGCTGTGGGCCGGCCATGGCGTGGCGATGGGCAACGCACACCCCGAGGTGATGGCCGCCGCCGACGAGGTCACCTCGCCCAACAGCGACGACGGGGTCGCGCGGGTGCTGGAACGCTGGTGGCTCTAGCCTCGTCGCGGCTGACGCCGCCGCGCGCGATATGACAGACTGCCCGCGTGCCTGCGCTCGGACCCGCACACCGCGTTCACCGTCGGGACGCCAGTGGTGTCTGACGAAGATCGGCCGGCCGGACGCGACGAGCCCGGGCAGGCCCCCGACGACGCCGATGACGTCGAGGACGCCGGGACCGCGCCGACCGAGGAATCCGAACAGCAGGACGCGGGCGAGTTCCCGTCCCGGGGCAGCGTCCGCTATCAGGACGCGGAGACCTCTCGGCCGCGGCCGCCCAAGCCCGCCGAGTTGCGGGCCCGCAAGAAGTACGAAGACAAGCAACGCGAGATCGAGGAGGCGCGGCTCGCCGCCGAGGCCAAGCGCACGAAGCGGAACCGCCGGTTGATCGGCGGCGCCGCCGCGGTCGGGGTGGTGGGCGTCGTCGCCGGGCTGGGGTACTGGGCTTTGTCGCCGAGCACCGTCACCGCGCAATGCGTCCGCGACGACCCCAACGGCCAGCCGGTGATCGTGCCGGACAGCTACTGCACCGGCAACACCGCGGGAATGAACGGCTTCTTCTTCTTCGGCGGCCACCAATACCGTTACTACTACGGCAGTTCGGGAACCATCGGTTCGCCGCCGATCGGGGGCACGACCCAAGCTCCCCAGGGCGCGACGATCAAGACCAAGTCCGGCAGCACAATTCAGCGCGGCGGCTTCGGCAGCAAGTTCGGCGGTGGCAGCAAGGGTGGCGGCATCGGGAAGGGCGGCGGTTCGTGAAGCGGGCCCGGCGCAAGCCGCGGCCCAACTGGCGATCCACCGTCGAAGCCCAGGGCCTGGTGTACGGGACGCCGGCGCGCGACGCGAGGGGAGCCGACCGACCGTACTGGGACGAGTCGGTCTATTACGAGTTCGAGATGGACGAGATCCTGGCGCTGGAGGCCGACGTCGAGCTGCTGCACTCGATGTGTCTGAACGCCGTCGAGCAGGTCGTGCTGATGGAGAGGTACGCGGATTTCGGCCTGCCGGAATGGAGTTGGCCCGCCATCGCCGAATCGTGGCGGCGCTCCGATCCGCACGTGTACGGGCGTTTCGACCTTCGCTACGACGGGCGGCGCCCCGCGGTGCTGCTGGAGTACAACGCCGACACCCCAACCACGCTACTCGAGGCGTCGATCCTGCAGTGGTACTGGCTCAAGGACACCTACCCCGACGACGACCAGTGGAACTCGCTGCACGAGCAGTTGGTGGATCGCTGGAAGGAAATCCGGGACCTGTTGCCCGGCAACGAACTTCACTTCACCTGGTCCGGCGCGGAGGCGAGTGGCGAGGACCAGATCACGACCACCTACATGCAGGAGACGGCGGCCGAGGCGGGATTCGACACCGTC
Source organism: Mycobacterium bohemicum DSM 44277 (assembly GCF_001053185.1). Taxonomy (GTDB): domain Bacteria; phylum Actinomycetota; class Actinomycetes; order Mycobacteriales; family Mycobacteriaceae; genus Mycobacterium; species Mycobacterium bohemicum. The sequence continues at coordinate 84,665 of NZ_CSTD01000002.1, forward strand.
GGCCTGGCGATCGAGGACATCGGCTGGGACGCCGCGCTGCAGCGGTTCGTCGACCTGGAAGAGAGCCGGATCAACGCGATCTTCAAACTGCACCCGTGGGAGTGGGTGCTCGACGACGAGTTCGGCAAGTACGCGGTGGCGACCCTGCCGCAGACGGCGTGGTTCGAACCGCTGTGGAAGACGCTGCTGTCCAACAAGGCGATCCTGGCCGTGCTGTGGGAGATGTACCCCGGTCACCCGAACCTGCTGCCGGCCTACGTCGACGACCCGCACGAGCTCACCGAGTACGTCCGCAAGCCCAAGCTCGGCCGCGAGGGGGCCAACATCACCGTCGTCGGGGCCGGCATCCAGACCGCCACCGGCGGGGTGTACGGCGAGGAGGGCTTCGTCTACCAATTGCTGGACCCGCTGCCCGAATTCGACGACATGCGCCCCGCGCTGGGTGCGTGGGTCGTCGGCGACTCGTCGGCCGGGCTGGGTATCCGCGAGACGGCCGGCCTGATCACCGACGACGGCGCAGCCTTTGTGCCGCACCGGATTCCGCAGAAATGAACCTTCAGCCAAACCGAACGGAGTTGATCACCGATGACCGCTAGCATCGTGGCACTGAATTCAGGTTACTGGGACGCCGGCTACCTCAACGTGCTCGGCCGCGGCGCCGGCGCGATCCTGTTGTACGCGGTTGTGGGCCTGGTGCTCATGCTGATCGGGTTCTACGCCATCGACCTCACCACGCCCGGACCGCTGCGCAAGATGGTCGACGCCGGGAAGCCGAACGCGATCATCGTGTCGGCCGCCGGCATGGTCAGCATGGCGCTGATCGTGGTGCTGGCGATCTACGCGTCGTCGGGCAAGCTGCTGGAAGGCCTGGTGGGCTCGGCGATCTTCGGGCTGGTGGGGATCGTCGCCCAGGTGGTGATGATGCGGATCGCCACCCTGGTGATCGGGATCGACATGGACGCGCTGTTCGCGGCCGACGGGTTCAACCACGAGGCGCTGCTGGTGGCCTCGGCGCAGTTCGCCCTGGGCCTGGTGGTGGCCGTCGCGATCTTGTAGCCGCGCCGGCTACGCGGCGGGCGTGATCGCGAGCGCGAGCTGTTCGGGCAGGTAGTCGACCAACATCGGCACCAGCCCCATGAACGGCGTGCCGCCGATGGTGACGTTGGTGGGGAAGCCCAGAAACTCGAAGCCCGGCACATTCACCGTCGCCGTAAGGGGATGCGGCGCAACCAATATCCCGTCGAACGGCAGGTGCAGCACGATCGACACCGTGGTGGGCAGGGGCGACGGGAGACCGGTCGGCAGCGCGAACGGCACGTCGATCAGCGTGTCGCTGTTGAGGAAGCCGTTCATCATCAGGGCGGGCGCGTCGCCGAGTGCCCCGAGCGCCCCCACTGCGTTGCCGGCCAGCAGGGCCTGCTGCACCGCCGTCGCGCTGGCCGCCAGGCCGTTGAGGGCGGAGATCGGGGCGCCCGCCATCGCGTAGGTGATCACCAGCGGCAGACCGAAGAACGCGTCGTATTGAACGGCCGGGGGATTGAACAGCGGGACCGAGACGTCCGCCGAGATGCTCGGAATGCTCAGCGCGGTGAGCACGTTGGTGAGGTTCTGCGACATCTGCCGGGGAATCGAGCCCGCGGGCAGCAGATTGGTGAAGTACTGCGCCTCCTGCCCGGGGATGCCCATCATGGTGAACAGGTCGCCCAGCGGGCCGACCAGCGTGGGATTCGCCGAGATGTCAAGGGTGAGATTGGCGTTCGGAAAGATGTTGCCTGTGGTCGTGATAGCCACGGTGCCGGGATCGACCCCCGTGACCAAGAGATTGGCGAAGGCCTGCGCCACGTCGACCACGGCGCCGTTGAAATCGCCCGCCAGGACCGCCTGGAAGGCGACCTGTATTCCGGCATTGAATGCCGGCAGGCCGGTGACGATTCCGTCGACCATGTCGGCCAGCGAGACGGCGAACGTCTGCGCGAAGCCGGCCTGGGTGGCGATGAACTGCTGCAGGAAAAGCGCGGGGTCCAGCGCCAGCAGGCCCTGGATGCCGGCCCGCACGGTCGCCGGCAGGTCCGCCACCAGGGTGGGGAAGTTCTCAATCGCATAGCTGACCGCCGCCGAGGTCTGCTGCCAGTAGCCCATCTGGTTGGCGAGGATCTGGCGCAGGAACGGGAACGGGTTGGCGGCCCAATTGTTGTAGATGCTTTGCAGATTGGCGGTCGTGTTGGCGAGCAGCTGCGCGTAGGCACCGCCCGGAACGGCGGCGGCCGCGGCCGACGACAGCCCGGGCGGCAAGGTCTGCTCGGCGTTGGCGATCTCGGTGCCCAGGTATGCCGCCGCACTGCCGTTGAACAGGTTGACGAACTCGGCGTGGACCGCCGCCGCCTGGCCGGTGAGGGCGGTGAAGTCTTGGCCGAACGTGGAGAACAGCCGGGAGACGGCGATCGACACCTCGTCGGCGGCCGCGGCGGGGAGGCCGGTCGTGTTGCCCGCGGCCGCTGCCGCGGCCCGCTCGAGGGCCGAGCCGATACCGCCCAGATCCGCCGCCGCGGTGGTGATGGATTCCGGTGCCGCAACGACGAATGACACCGCCGCCTCCCCTCGACAAGCCCCCGCCCAAACCCCAGCCTACTGTGACCGGGGCCACATATCAGGCAAACGGCGCAGGGTCTTGGGCGGGACGGCGGACGACACCAGCGACTCGGCGTCGATGGTGCGGGGCCGGTAGCGCAGGGCGGGCAGACGCGCGGCCATGGCCGCGACCGGGTCGTCGGGACGCCGCGCGGACAGCCCGGACAGGAAGGCCCACTCGTGCTCGTCGCTGCCGAAATAGACGACGTCGTCGAAGACGTCCCGGAAGCGCCGCCACGCCCCGCGCAGCGACCCGTTGCGCCACAGCGTCGGACAGCCGGCCTGGGTGACGACGACCCCGGCGACCCCGGCGATGTCGCGGCACCGTTCGAGGAAGTCCGCGTCGTAGAGCCGGTTGTGTTGCGCGGGTTCGGCCCGCTCGTCGGGCAGGTCCACGACCACGACGTCGTAGGGCACCCGGACGCGGCTGACGAAGGTCCAGCCGTCGCAGTAGTGCACGGTGACGGGGCCCAGTCCCCTTTCGGCCGAACGCAATTCGTCGACGCCGTAGCCGTAGGGCAGGTGCCGGGCGCACATCCGGACCGCCTCGGCGTCGATGTCGACGTGGTCGACGTGCGTCGCACCGGCCGCCACGGCCAGCTGGCTCACCACGCCCTCGCCGGACCCGATGACCAGCACCCGTTCGACCCTCCCGGCCAGCAACAGCGCCGGCACCAGGAGGGCCTCGTGGTAGACGAGCTGGCTGAGTTCGGTGCTTTGGCGTTCACCGTCGCTGAACAGGGACACGCCCTGGCAGGTCCGGCCGATCACCACGTGTTGGTACGGCGTGCGGGTCTCGCAGATCACCTCGGAGACGCGCCAGCTGCGGGTGAGCCCGGGCGCGAGCGTTTCGGTGATCTCCCGCGGCGGCGCCGCGCAGGCGGGACCGCCGACAAACGTCGTCGTCAGTGGCGCAAAGCCGTTGAACGCCGTCGATGAGTAGCTGGCGGTGTATGCGCCGGTGTCCTCGATCCGGACGCGGTCGCCGGGCCGCAGCGTCACCGGCAGCGGGTAGCTGCGGTAGAGCACGTCGTCGCCGTCGCAGGTGGGTCCGGCGACGACGGCATCCGAAAGCGGGTCGGCGTCACGCTCGGTGCCCAGCCGGTACCGGATGTACTCGTTCTCCGTCTCGGCCAGGCCGCCGTAGCGGCCGATGTCCAGGTACACCCAGCGCCGGCCGTCGGTACCGGCGCGCACCGATACCACCTCGCAGCTGATGGTGCCGGCCGAACCGACGAGCACCCGCCCCGGCTCGATGACCAGGCGTGGCTGCCGGCTGCCGAAGTGGCGCGCCAGCGCGGACAGGATCGCGTCGGCGAATGCCTCCAGGGGCGGGGCGCCGGTCGCGTACGGGAGCGGGAACCCGCCCCCCACGTTGAGGGTCGTCAGGTCCTCGAGTTCATCGAAAATAGCTGCGGCCGAACGGATTCCCAGCTCCCACGCGCCGGGCTGGAGTTGCTGTGAGCCCACGTGGAAGCAGACGCCGTCGGGCCGTAGCCCAAGGTGCCGCGCCCGCCTGAGCAGCGCCGGCGCCGCCTCGGGGGCGCAGCCGAACTTGTGCGCGAACGGCGTCACCGACGACGGAAACGCCGGCGCGATCCGGCATTCGACGTGGCATTCCGCGCCCGCTTCGGCGGCGCCCTCGGCGATCGCCGTCAACCCCAGCTCGGTGTCGAAGGCGAATCGCCGCACGCCGCGGGTGCGCGCCGCGGCCACGGCCGCCGAGTGGTGAATGGGATTGCCGTAGCTCAAGAGCCGGGCGCCGACCCCGGCGGACGCGCAGGCATCGATCTCGCCGACCGACGCCACGTCGAACGCGGCGCCCTCGTCGGCGAGCAGGCGCAGCACCGCCTGGGCCGGGTTCGCCTTGACCGCGTACCGGATCCGCGCGCCGGGCAGCAGGGCCCGCAACGCCCGGACGTTCACCCGCACCCGATCGAGATCCATGGTCAACAGGGGCGTCTCGGGCACAGCAGGTCAGAGTAGTGCCCCGCCCGAGAGCCCGCTAAGTGCCGGGGTGCGCCGGCAACGAAAAATGTTCGGGCGGCACGGTCGGGCCGCTCGGCGCCTGCGTCGACAGCGGCGTGGTGATCCCGTCGACGACCTCGGTGACGTTTCCGGTGAGCCGCTCGTAGTTGAGGGTGCCGTGCTGGAAGTTCTGCGTGATCTGCAGCGGCTCTTGGATTTCCGCACTGGTCGGCAGCCCCAGCGGGCCGCGCTCGTAGCTCAGCGAGGCCCAGGCGTCGTAGATGGCTCCGGTGACGGGCTGCGGCCCGGTGACCGGAGACCAGTACATCGCGCCCTTGGTGAAAGTGACGTAGCGCGCATCGCCTTCCGCGCTGTCTTCCGGCGAGGTCGGCGCGCCGAGCACGCTGTTCATCCCGCCGAGTTCCTGCCAGTGGTCATAGATCGCGCCGCCCTGCAGCGCCTTGATCAACTCCTCCGGCGGATCGTTGAAATGCGCTGCGATTTCTCGTACTTCGTCCATCAGCGCGTACGCCGCGTTGCCGGGGCAGTCGGTGTTGCCCACGTCGCGGTGGGTGAAGATGGTGGGCAGCGTCGCGACCGTGCCGGCCGCGAAGGTGGTGTAGTGGCTGCCGGCGGACTCCAGTTGCACCGTGCCCCGGGGGTCGACGCCGTCCATGCCCAGCCGCCAGCCCAGCAGTCGGCCCAAGGAGCGGAGCTGCAACGGCGTCGGCGGCACGTCGTCGAAGTTTCCGATCATCGCCACGCCCCAGGTGTTGCGGTTGAACCCGCCGGTGTGGAAGCCCTCGACCGCCTTGGTGAGGCCGCCGGCGCTGCCCTCGAACACCTGGCCGTACTTGTCCACCAGCGCGTTGTAGGCGATGTCGCACCAGCCCAGCGTCTTGCTGTGGTAGGTGTAAATCGCCTTGACGATGCCGGCCGACTCGAGCGGTGAGTAGTCGTTACTGCCGGCGGTGTGGTGCACCACCGCGGCGCGAATGCCGTTGTCGTACTGCGGGGTACCGCACCGAAGCGACTCGTCGGCGCCCCATTCCGCCCGACTGATGATGGCGGGGGCCTGGCCGGGCATCAGGACTCCGGCCGGCGGCGTCCACTGGGTGTGGGCGGGCGCCTGTGGCGGCGAGATGAGGATCGCGGAGATGTTCTGCCCGAAGGGCTGCTCCCGCGACGCCGGCCGGTAGCCGAGGTCGTCCGGGGGGCTCGCCGCCTCCTGGGGCCGGGTCACCGGGGCGTCGAGCGGACGGGTGACCGCGATCTGCACCGTCGTGGTGGTGCCGACGAACACCGGGTCGGTGCTGCGCGGCCCTTCGCTCGGGTCCTCGCCGGACCTGCCGCCGGCCACCGGATCGGGGGCCGCCGTCTCGTACTCGGTCCGATACCACGGCCCCCACGAGCCGTCGGGGTGCTTGGCCCGCACCCGCGTCGAGGTGCCGGCCAGGTCACCGGTGAGCGCGACCAGGGAGAACGGTGTCTGCTGGCTCAGCTCGCGCACGGTGACGCCGCCACCCAGGCCGACCAGGGGCTGCTCGCTGAATTGCGTGTCCTGGGTCCGCGGCGGTTCCGCGGCGGGGCGGTCGCGCGTCGCGTGCCCGACCCACGTCACGATGACGACGGTCGCCGCGATGGCGGTGAGCATCGTCGTCGGCGAGCGGGTGCGAGACATCAGCTGATGTTACTTATGTTTCTGGTGTTATTGATGAGGCGACACGGCACATCGGCCGCGCAACTGGTCCACAACTGTTTCGACGGCACCGCAGAGACGGGGTGGCCGGACATTCACGTCCGTGCGCTTCCCTGCGGTGCCGTCTGGCGACAGGTATTACTTCCGGCTACCGGCGATGGCTCGCCGTTAGACGGGGGGCCTAGACGGGGGGCCTAGACGGGGGGCAGCGTGGGCACGGCCCCCGCGGCGGCCGGCAGGGCACCGGCGGCCGCAGGCAACGCGCCCGCGGCAGCGCCCGGCAGCGCGGCCGCCGCACCCGGCAGGGCGCCCGCGGCACCCGCCGCGGCCGGCAGCGCACCCGCGGCGGCACCCGGCAATGCGGCGGCGGCACCCGGTGCCGCGGCGGCACCGTGCTGGACGCTTTGCATGATCGCCGGCATGACCAGGCCCTTCAGCAGGTCGATGGCCTGACCCGCGCCCAGCTGGTTGGCGGCCTGCATGACGTCGTTTATGAGTCCGCCACCGCCTCCGCCGCCGCCACCGCCCAGGCCGGTACCGCTCCCGACCGGCGACGCACCGCCGAGCGTCGAGGGGTCACCGATGATCGGATAGGTGCCACCGGCACCCGGGTCCAATCCGGTCTGCGATTCGATCGGCACCTCACTGGGGGCCAGCGTGGCGGCGCCCGCACCCGGGGTGACGCCGGCCGGGCTGGTCAGCCCGGGGTTGGACAGCGCCGGGTTCAGCCCCGCGGCCGGGGTGGTGACGCCCACACCCGGGGTCGTCGCGCTCACTCCCGGGGTGGTGGGAAGCGCACCGGGCGCGGTGAGGCCGGGGGTCGTCGGCGCCAAACCGGGACTGGTCAACGCCGGGCTCGTCAAGCCGGGACTGGTCAGGCCGGGGCTCGTCAGGCCCGGGCTGGTGAGGCCCGGCGTCGCGGCCGCGCCCCCACTCAGGGCCGGCACGGGCGGCAGGTTGATGCCGAACTGCGAGAGCCCCTGCGACAGCGCGCCCATCAGCTCACCGGGAAGGTCGGTGATCTGGGCCGCCTGCTTGAACTCGTGGTGCTCGGGCGGCTTGGGGCCAGCCGTCGACTCGTAAACAAGGAAGTATGCGCATGGACTCGCCACTGCCAGGGCGGCGGCCGCGCTCATGGCTGTCGAAAGCTTGCGTCGGCGTCGGTTCGGCACGGAAGTCTCCTCAATCTGGACTACAAATCGGACTCGTGTTGTGTCGGCGTGTCCTTGCCTGTCCTGTCCGGCATGAACCACACAGAGTTGATGGTACGAGTGAGAAAGCTGTTACTAGAGTGACGAGATCGAATCGTGAGGCAATTGCGCCCCCACCCGTGATGCCGAATTCACGCGGCTCCCGGCGCCCCCCACCCGGGACCGAAACCGTTTCCCCAGCCTCGCCAAATGGGTTAGGCACGCGCGGTCGGATACCCTAAGCAACCGATGACCGATCGTTTCGACCTCCTCGTCGTCGGCTCCGGATTCTTCGGCCTGACCATCGCCGAGCGCGTGGCCACCCAACTCGGGAAGCGCGTGCTCGTCGTCGAAAGGCGCCCGCACCTGGGTGGCAACGCGTACTCCGAAGCCGACCCGCAGACCGGCATCGAGGTGCACCGGTACGGCGCCCACCTGTTCCACACCTCTAACAAGCGGGTCTGGGACTACGTGCGTCAGTTCACCGAGTTCACCAACTACCAGCACCGGGTGTTCGCGATGCACAACGGGCAGGCCTACCAGTTCCCCATGGGCCTGGGCCTGGTCTCGCAGTTCTTCGGCAAGTACTTCAGCCCGTCGCAGGCCCGGCAGCTGATCGCCGAGCAGGCCGCCGAGATCGACACCGCCGAGGCGCAGAACCTGGAGGAGAAGGCCATCTCCCTGATCGGGCGGCCGCTCTACGAGGCGTTCGTCAAGGGCTACACCGCCAAGCAGTGGCAGACCGACCCCAGCGAGCTTCCGGCTGCCGTCATCAATAGGCTGCCGGTGCGCTACACCTTCGACAACCGCTACTTCAACGACACCTACGAGGGCCTGCCGGTCAACGGCTACACCGCGTGGCTGGAAAAAATGGCCGACGACGACCGCATCGAGGTCAGGCTGAACACGGACTGGTTCGACGTGCGTGACCGCCTGCGGGCGGACAGTCCCGACGCGCCGGTGGTCTACACGGGCCCGCTCGACCGCTACTTCGACTACGCCGAGGGCCGGCTGGGCTGGCGCACGCTCGATTTCGAGGTCGAGGTGCTGCCGATCGGGGACTTTCAGGGCACTCCGGTGATGAACTACAACGACCTCGACGTGCCCTACACCCGCATCCACGAGTTCCGGCACTTCCATCCCGAGCGTGACTACCCGGACGACAAGACCGTGATCGTGCGGGAGTACTCCCGGTTCGCCGCCGACGACGACGAGCCCTACTATCCGATCAACACCGAGGCCGACCGCGCCCTGTTGGCCGCCTACCGGGGGAGGGCGAAGTCCGAGACCGCCGCGTCGAAGGTCCTGTTCGGCGGTCGGCTGGGCACCTACCAGTATCTGGATATGCATATGGCCATCGCGAGCGCTCTGAACATGTACGACAACGTCCTGGCGCCGCACCTTCGCGACGGCACAGCCTTGACCGGGGAAGACGCCTGATGACCGCCGTCAGCCTGCTGTCCCGGATCATCCTGCCCCGCCCGGGCGAGCCGCTGGACGTGCGCAAGCTCTACCTCGAGGAGTCGGCCACCAACGCGCGGCGCGCACACGCGACCAGCCGCACGTCGCTGCAGATCGGCGCGGAGTCCGAGGTGTCGTTCGCCACGTACTTCAACGCGTTCCCGGCCAGCTACTGGCGCCGCTGGAGCATCTGCACGTCCGTGGTGCTGCGCGTCGAGGTCGAGGGCGCCGGCCGCGTCGACGTCTACCGCACCAAGGCGACCGGCGCCCGCATCTTCGTCGAGGGCCGCCAGTTCGGGAGCGCCGAGGACGAGTCGCAGGTGGTCGAAATCGAGGTCCCGCTCAAGCCTTTCGAGGACGGCGGCTGGATCTGGTTCGACATCACCACCGACACCAAGGTCACCCTGCTCAGCGGCGGCTGGTATGCGACCGAACCCGCGCCGGTCAAGGCCAACATCGCCGTCGGCATCCCGACCTTCAACCGCCCGGCGGACTGCGCGAACGCGCTGGCCGAACTGACCGCCGACCCGCTGGTCGACGAGGTCATCGGGGCGGTGATCGTGCCCGACCAGGGCACCCGCAAGGTGCGCGACCATCCCGACTTCCCGGCCGCGGCCGCGCGGCTGGGCAATCGGCTGTCGATTCACGACCAGCCCAACCTCGGTGGCTCGGGCGGCTACAGCCGGGTGATGTACGAGGCGCTGAAAAACACCGACTGCCAACAGATCCTGTTCATGGACGACGACATCCGCATCGAGCCGGACTCGATCCTGCGGGTGCTCGCGATGCACCGCTTCGCCAAGAGCCCGATGCTGGTGGGCGGCCAGATGCTCAACCTGCAGGAGCCGTCGCACCTGCACATCATGGGCGAGGTCGTCGACCGGTCGAACTTCATGTGGACCGCCGCACCGCACGCCGAATACGACCACGACTTCGCCGAATACCCGTTGAACGACAAGGAAGATCGCAGCAAGCTGCTGCACCGTCGCATCGACGTCGACTACAACGGCTGGTGGACGTGCATGATCCCCCGCCAGGTCGCCGAGGAGCTGGGACAGCCGCTGCCGCTGTTCATCAAGTGGGACGACGCCGACTACGGCCTGCGGGCCGCCGAGCACGGCTACCCGACCGTCACGCTGCCCGGCGCGGCCATCTGGCACATGGCCTGGAGCGACAAGGACGACGCGATCGACTGGCAGGCCTACTTCCACCTGCGCAACCGGTTGGTGGTGGCGGCGATGCACTGGGACGGCGATGCGTCCGGCCTGGTCCGCAGTCACCTCAAGGCGACGCTGAAACACCTTGCCTGCCTTGAATATTCGACCGTGGCGATCCAGAACAAGGCCATCGACGACTTCCTGGCCGGCCCCGAGCACATCTTCTCGATCCTGGAGTCGGCGCTGCCCGAGGTGCACCGCATCCGCAAGGGGTATCCCGACGCGGTCGTGCTGCCGGCGGCCAGCGAGCTGCCCCCGCCGGCACAGAAGAGCAAGGCGATGAAGCCGCCGGTGAACCCCGTGTCGATCGGCTACCGGCTGGCCCGCGGCATCCTGCACAACATGACCGCCGCCGACCCCGCCCACCACGAGCGCCCCGAGTACAACGTCGCGACCCAGGACGCGCGCTGGTTCCGGCTGTGCACGCTCGACGGCGCCACCGTCACGACCGCCGACGGATGCGGCGTGGTGTACCGCAAGCGCGACCGCGCCAAGATGTTCTCCCTGCTGGCGGCCTCGCTGCGCCGCCAGCGTCAGCTCGCGGCGCGGTTCGACGAGATGCGCCGGGTCTACCGGGAGGCGCTACCGGTGCTTTCCAGCAAGCAGAAGTGGGAGACGGTGCTGCAGCCGACCGCGGACCCGCCGATCGCGTCCGGGCGCGCGCATGCCTGAATCGGCGCCGCCGAGCGGCGAAGTGGCCGCGCTGGTCGCCGTGCAGTCCGCGCTGGCCGGCCGCCCCGGCGTGTTGTCGGCGGCGCGCGGCCTGTCGTACTTCGGGGAGCACGGCATCGGCTGGCTGGCCGTGGCCGCGCTCGCCGCGGTGCTGATGCCGGCGCGTCGCCGCGGGTGGCTGGTGGCCGGCGCCGGCGCGTTCGTCGCGCACGCCGCCGCCGTGGTGGTCAAGCGGATCGTGCGCCGGCAGCGCCCGCACCATCCCGCGGTGGCGGTGAACGTCGGCACCCCGAGCCGGTTGAGCTTTCCGTCCGCGCATGCCACCTCGACCACGGCGGCGGCCATCCTGATGGGCCGGGTCACCGGGCTTCCCCTGCCCGCGGTGCTGGTTCCGCCGATGGCGCTGTCGCGCTTGGTGCTGGGGGTGCACTATCCCAGCGACGTGGCGTTCGGCATCGCGTTGGGCGCCGTCGTCGCGGGGGTCGCCGTCCGGTTGGACGACCGGATCGAAGGTGGAGCAGCACATGAGTGAAGACGTGGTGACCGGATCCTCGGGAAACCTGCTGACCGGGGTGATCAAGGCGATGCGCCCGCGGCAATGGGTGAAGAACGTGATCGTGCTGGCCGCGCCGCTGGCCGCGCTGGGCGGCCCGGTCCGCTACGACTATGCCGACGTGCTGACCGAGGTGTCGGTGGCGTTCGCGGTGTTCTGCCTGGCGGCGTCGTCGATATACCTGGTCAACGACGCCCGCGACGTCGAGGCCGACCGCGAGCACCCCACCAAGCGCTTCCGGCCGATCGCGGCCGGCGTGGTGCCCGAGTGGCTGGCCTACACCCTGGCCGTGGCGTTCGGCGCGGCCTCCCTGGCCATCTCCTGGTGGCTGACCCCGAACCTGGCGCTGGTGATGGCCGTCTACATCGGCATGCAGCTGGGCTACTGCTTCGGGCTCAAACACCAGGCGGTGCTGGACATCTGCATCGTCTCGTCGGGGTTCTTGCTCCGGGCCATCGCCGGCGGCGCGGCCACCAAAATCCCGCTGTCGCAGTGGTTTTTGCTGTTCGTGGCCTTCGGGTCGCTGTTCATGGTGGCCGGCAAGCGCTATGCCGAGCTGCAAGTCGCCGAGCGCACCGGCGCGGCCATCCGCAAGGCGCTGGAGAGTTACACCAGCACCTACCTGCGGTTCGTGTGGACGATGTCGGCCACCGCGGTCGTGGTGTGTTACGGCCTGTGGGCCTTCGAGCGCGACCGCCACTCGGGATCGTGGTTCGCGGTCTCGATGGTCCCGTTCACCATCGCGATCCTGCGCTACGCGGTGGACGTCGACGGCGGGCTGGCCGGGGAGCCCGAGGACATCGCACTGCGCGACCGGGTCCTGCAGCTGCTGGCGCTGGCCTGGATCGCAACAGTGGGAGCCGCCGTTGCCTTCGGCTAGCCCCGAACTGACCGGGCGCAGCGCGCTCAATCGCCTGCGGCGCGGTCCGGTGGTCAGGCGGGCCGGTTGGCCCTTCGGGCGATCCGGGTTTCCCTACGACGCCGTCGTGCGGATCAGCCTCGGGATCAGCGTGGCCGTGGTCGCCGCGCTGTTCGCGTGGGGTGCCTGGCAGCGGCGCTGGATCGCCGACGACGGGCTGATCGTGCTTCGCACGGTCCGCAACCTGCTGGCCGGCAACGGGCCGGTGTTCAACGAGGGCGAGCGGGTGGAGGCGAACACCTCGACCGCGTGGACCTACCTGCTGTACGCGGGCAGCTGGGTCGGGGGGCCGATGCGGATGGAATATGTCGCGTTGGCGCTGGCCCTGACCCTTTCGGTGCTGGGGGTGGTGTTGCTCATGCTGGGCACCGGCCGGTTGTTCGCGCCCAGCCTGCGGGGCCGGCGGGCGATCATGCTGCCGGCCGGGGCGCTGGTCTACATCGCCCTGCCCCCGGCGCGCGACTTCGCCACGTCCGGACTCGAGAGCGGGCTGACGCTGGCCTACCTGGGGCTGCTGTGGTGGATGATGGTCCGCTGGTCGCAGCCGGTGCGGGGCCGACCCGACGGCCGGGTGTTCACCGGTGCCCTGGCCTTCGTCGCCGGGTTCAGCGTGCTGGTCCGGCCCGAGCTGGCGCTGATGGGCGGGCTGGCGCTGGTCATGATGCTGATCGCGGCGCGCGGCTGGCGCCGCCGGGCGCTGATCGTGGTGGCCGGCGGCTTCCTGCCGGTGGCCTACCAGATCTTCCGCATGGGCTACTACGGGCTGCTGGTGCCGGGCACGGCCCTGGCCAAGGACGCGGCGGGCGACAAGTGGTCGCAGGGCATGGTCTACCTGTCGAACTTCGACGCGCCCTACGCGCTGTGGGTGCCGGTCCTGCTCTGCGTGCCGCTGGGGGTGCTGGCGCTGGCCGCGCGCCGGCGCCCGTCGTTCCTGCGGCCGATGCTGTCGCGCGACTACGGGCGCGCCGCCCGGGCCGTGCAGAGCCCGGCGGCCGTGGTGGCGTTCGTTCTGTTCAGCGGTCTGCTGCAGGCCCTCTACTGGATCCGCCAGGGCGGCGACTTCATGCACGGGCGGGTGCTGCTCGCGCCGCTGTTCTGTTTGCTGGCACCGGTCGCCGTGGTCCCCCTGTTGATCCCCGACGGCAAGGATTACTCACGGGAGACCGGTTATTGGGCGGCCGGGGCGGCGGGTGCGCTCTGGCTGGGGATCGCCGGATGGTCGCTGTGGGCGGCGAACTCGCCCGGGATGGGCGACGACGCCACCCGCGTCACCTATTCCGGCATCGTCGACGAGCGCCGCTTCTACGCGCAGGCCACCGGCCAGGCGCACCCCCTGACGGCCGCCGACTACCTGGGGTACCCGCGGATGGCGGCCATCCTCACCGCCCTCGACAACACCCCCGACGGCGCGTTGCTGCTGCCGTCCGGCAACTACACCCAGTGGGACCTGGTGCCGATGTTGCCGCCGCCCCCGGGCGGCGCGCCCAACGGCCAGCCGCCCGAAAAGCCGCAACACACAGTCTTTTTCACCAATCTCGGCATGGTCGGCATGAACGTCGGCCTCGATGTCAGGGTGATCGATCAAATCGGGTTGGCAAATCCGCTGGCCCAGCACACCGAGCGGCTGAAACACGGCCGCATCGGGCACGACAAGAACCTGTTCCCCGACTGGGTGATCGCCGACGGCCCGTGGGTGAAGTTGCCGCCGGGCATTCCGGGCTACCTGGACGCGAATTGGGTCGCCCAGGCGGTGGCGGCGTTGAAGTGTCCGGAGACCCAGGCGGTGCTCGCCTCGGTGCGGGCGCCGATGACCGCGCACCGGTTCGTCTCCAACTTCCTGCATGCGTACGAGTTCACCACCTACCGGATCGACCGCGTACCGCTCTACGAGCTGGCCAGGTGCGGGCTCCCGGTGCCCGAGACAATTCCGCCGCCCCCGCGCGAATGAGGGCCGGGCAGAAGAATTTTCAGCAAATCCGAAACTTTGCGCGCGACGCCGTCGCCCAATCCTTCACAGCAACATCGCAATTAGGCTCTCACCAGGGATCATCCATCGGTGGGCACATGCGAAAAGTGTTGTAATCAGACACATGTTTGATTTGGAATACATCGGGTAAAGGCGGTTCGGCGGGGGGTTTGTCACCCGGCTCGATGAGAGGGAACCGGGGTGGGTGTGGTTGACTACACGAGCACTGCTGCGCGTGGCGCGGCGCCGATGCGGGCCGGGGATGGCCCGAGCAGGAGCCGGGCAATCCGATAAGCGCGTGCAGTAAGCCAAATCGACGTGCGCCCGGACCAGGGATGCGCCGAAAGGATGAGGAAGCAAGGATGACGCTTGTTGACAGGTTGCGTGACGCCGTGGCAGGTATGCCGCGACGGCTCGTCGTGGGTGCCGCCGGTGCGGCCCTGCTGTCGGGTCTGATTGGCGTCGTGGGGGGCTCCGCGACCGCCGGGGCATTCTCGCGCCCGGGCTTGCCGGTGGAGTATCTGCAGGTTCCCTCGGCCGGGATGGGCCGCGACATCAAGGTCCAGTTCCAGAGCGGCGGCGCGAACGCGCCCGCGCTCTACCTGCTCGACGGCATGCGCGCGCAGGACGACTACAACGGCTGGGACATCAACACCCCGGCGTTCGAGTGGTACAACCAGTCGGGCATCGCGGTGGTCATGCCGGTCGGCGGGCAGTCCAGCTTCTACTCCGACTGGTACAAGCCGGCCTGCGGTAAGGCGGGCTGCACCACCTACAAGTGGGAGACCTTCCTGACCAGCGAGCTGCCGGCCTACCTGGCGGCCAACAAGCAGGTCAAGCCGACCGGCAGCGCCGCCGTCGGTCTGTCCATGGCCGGCTCGTCGGCGCTGATCCTGGCCGCCTACCACCCGAACCAGTTCATCTACGCCGGCTCGCTGTCGGCGCTGCTGGACCCGTCGCAGGGGATGGGCCCGTCGCTGATCGGCCTGGCCATGGGTGACGCCGGCGGCTACAAGAAGGACGACATGTGGGGCCCGTCGAGCGACCCCGCCTGGGCCCGCAACGACCCGTCGCTGCAGGTCGGCAAGCTGGTCGCCAACAACACCCGCATCTGGATCTACTGCGGTAACGGCAAGCCGTCGGACCTCGGTGGGGATAACCTGCCCGCCAAGTTCCTCGAGGGCTTCGTGCGCACCAGCAACCTGAAGTTTCAGGACGCCTACAACGCGGCCGGTGGACACAACGCGGTGTTCAACTTCGACGCCAACGGCACGCACGACTGGCCGTACTGGGGCGCGCAGCTCAACGCGATGAAGGGTGACCTGCAGTCGACGCTGGGCGCGACGCCGGGCGCCGGTCCGGCCACCGCTTCGGCGGCCGGGAACCAGGGCACCGGTACGGGCACCTAAACCCCGACAACGCAATCGACGGCGGCGATCCCCACGGGGGTCGCCGCCGTTGGTTTGTCGGCGCCCGGGCGCGGCAATCCGAGTGTGGCCCATTTCACTACCCGCGGGCCGGGGGCCGTGCGGCGCTGGCTAGTGTGCTGACAGCGACTAGACGATGGAGGGTGGACATGAGAGTCGTGCGGGGTATGTCGGCGCTGCTACGGGTGTTCTTCGTCACCGCCCTGGCGGTCGTTCTGGGCGGCCTGGCCGCCACCGGGGCCGCCGGCCCGGCCCGGGCGGCGGGCTACGAAAGCCTCATGGTTCCCTCCGCCGCCATGGGCCGCGACATCCCGGTGGCCTTCCTCGCCGGCGGCCCGCACGCGGTGTACCTGCTCGACCCGTTCGACGCCGCGCCGGACGTCAGCAACTGGGTCACCGTCGGCAACGCGATGAACACCCTGGCCGGCAAGGGGATCTCGGTGGTCGCGCCCGCCGGCGGCGCCTACAGCATGTACACCAACTGGGAGCAGGACGGCAGCAAGCAGTGGGACACCTTCTTGTCCAGCGAGCTGCCGAACTGGCTGGCCGCCAACAAGGGCCTGGCGCCCGGCGGGCATGGGGCCGTCGGCGCCTCCCAGGGCGGTTACGCCGCGATGGCGCTGGCCGCCTTCCACCCCGACCGCTTCGGCTTCGCCGGCTCCCTGTCGGGCTTCCTCTACCCGTCGAGCACCAACTACAACGGTGCGATCCTGGCCGGCCTGCAGCAGTTCGGCGGCGTGGACGGCAACGGGATGTGGGGCGCCCCGCAGCTGGGCCGGTGGAAGTGGCACGACCCGTGGGTGCACGCCTCGCTGCTGGCCCAGAACAACACCCGCGTCTGGGTGTTCAGTCCCACCAACGACGGGGCCAGCGATCCCGCCGCGATGATCGGCCAGGCCGGCGCGGCGATGGGCAGCTCGCGCGAGTTCTACCAGCAGTACCGCAGCGTCGGCGGCCACAACGGCCACTTCGACTTCCCCGGCGGCGGCGACAACGGCTGGGGCTCGTGGTCGGGGCAGCTGGCCGCCATGTCGGGCGACATCGTCGGGGCCATCCGCTAGCCCGGGGCGCCCAGCGGCGGGAAAGGCGCGCCGCGGCGAGCCGGTACCGTGTAGGCATGCAGCAGAGGCCCGAACGGCCGTGTGATCGCGCGGTGCGCAGGCAGTCGACCGACGCAGTGGCTCTGCCGGCGGGGGACCATGGCCAGCAGCGCCCGTAAGCGGCACCGCACCCTCGCCTGGGTCGCCGCGCTCTCGGTGGCCGGCGTCCTGTTGCTGGTCATCGTGGCCGCGGTGGTGTTGCTGCGCACCCCGCAGTCGCCGCCCAGCGCGGTGCCGCCCGGGGTCCTGCCGCCGTCGTCGACGACCACCCACCCGCACAAGCCGCGGCCCGCTTCCCAGGACGCGTCGTGCCCCGACGTGCAGCTGCTCGCCATTCCCGGCACCTGGGAGTCCTCGCCGCAGGACGACCCGCTCAACCCGACGCAGTTCCCGAACGCGTTGCTGCACAGGGTGACCGGGCCGATCTCCCAGCAGTTCGGGCCGTCGCGGGTGCAGACGTACACCGTCCCCTACACCGCGCAGTTCCATAACCCGCTCAGCGGCGACACCCAGATGTCCTACAACGACAGTCGCGCGGAGGGTACCCGGGCGGCCGTCCAAGAGCTCACCGACATGAACACCAAGTGCCCCCTGACCAGCTACGTGATCGCGGGCTTCTCCCAGGGCGCGGTGATCGCCGGCGACATCGCCAGCGACATCGGCAACGGCCGCGGACCCGTCGACGACGACCTGGTGCTGGGTGTGACGCTGATCGCGGACGGCCGCCGCCAGCAGGGCGTGGGCAACGACATCGGCCCCAACCCGCCGGGGCAGGGCGCGGAGGTCACGCTGCAGGAGGTGCCGGTGTTGTCGGGCCTCGGCCTGACCATGACGGGCGCCCGCCCGGGCGGTTTCGGCGCGCTCAACGGCAAGACCAACGAGATCTGCGCGACCGGGGATCTCATCTGCGCGGCGCCGGAGGAGGCCTTCAGCATCGCCAACCTGCCCGCCACCCTGAACACGCTGGCCGGGGGCGCCGGGCAGCCGGTGCACGCGCTGTACGCGACCACCCAGTGCTGGAGCCTGGACGGGCAACCGGCGACGGACTGGACCCTGAATTGGGCCCGTGGGCTCATCGAAAATGCGCCGCATCCGAAACATGGGTGACATGGCCGGTGGCTACCGGCTTGCCGCGCGCGATCGGCGGTACCTTGTGATTTGGTCTGCCACGCGGCGCCCCGTAACATTAAGAGAAAATTAAGAGCAGTCAGAAGTCGTCGTTGGCCCGAACGGGGTCGAAGCTGGCCGGGGCCGGTGCTCACCAACGTGTACCGTGCGAGGGCCGGCCGCGCGTGGAGGTAACCGTCGGCCCCTCCAACTGGAGCCGACACCAAATCTGTTGTGACAGGAGAGCGGCATGGCGTACCACAACCCGTTCATCGTGAATGGAAAAATCAGGTTCCCGGATAACACCAACCTGGTTCGTCACGTTGAGAAGTGGGCGAGGGTTCGTGGCGACAAGCTGGCCTACCGATTCCTGGACTTCTCCACCGAGCGCGACGGTGTGGCCCGCGACATCGTGTGGTCCCAATTCAGCGTGCGCAACCGGGCCGTCGGGGCGCGCCTGCAGCAGGTGACCAAGCCCGGCGACCGCATCGCCATCCTGTGCCCGCAGAACCTGGACTACCTGAACTCGTTCTTCGGCGCCCTGTACTCGGGCCGGATCGCGGTCCCGCTGTTCGACCCGGCCGAACCGGGCCACGTCGGCCGGTTGCACGCGGTGCTCGACGACTGCACCCCGTCGACGATCCTGACCACCACCGAATCGGCCGAGGGGGTGCGCAAGTTCATCCGCGCCCGTGCGGCCAGGGAGCGGCCCCGCGTGATCGCCGTCGACGCGGTGCCCGACGAGGTCGCTTCCACCTGGCAGGAGCCCGAGGCCGACGAGAGCACCATCGCCTACCTGCAGTACACCTCCGGCTCCACCCGCACCCCCACCGGCGTGCAGATCACCCACCTCAGCCTGCCGACCAACGTGCTGCAGGTGCTCAACGCGCTGGAGGGCACCGAGGGCGACCGCGGCTGCATGTGGCTGCCGTTCTTCCACGACATGGGCCTCATCACGGCGCTGCTGTCTTCGGTGCTGGGCCACAACTTCACCTTCATGACGCCCGCCGCGTTCGTGCGCCGGCCCGGCCGCTGGATCCGCGAGCTCGCGCGCAAGCCCGGCGAGACCGGCGGGGTGTTCTCGGCCGCGCCGAACTTCGCGTTCGAGCACGCCGCCGTGCGCGGCCTGCCCCGCGACGACGAGCCACCCCTGGACCTGAGCAACGTCAAGGGCATCCTCAACGGCAGCGAGCCGGTCAGCCCGGCGTCGATGCGCAAGTTCTACGAGGCGTTCGCGCCCTACGGCCTCAAGGAGGAGGCGATCAAGCCGTCCTACGGCCTGGCCGAGGCGACGCTGTTCGTGTCGACCACCCCGATGGACGAGAAGCCGCGGGTCATCCACGTCGACCGCGACGAGCTGAACAACGGGCGCTTCGTCCAGGTGCCCGCCGACGCGCCGAAGGCCGTCGCGCAGGTTTCCGCCGGCAAGGTCGGGGTGGACGAGTGGGCGGTGATCGTCGACGCCGACTCGGCCAGCGAGCTGCCCGACGGACAGATCGGCGAGATCTGGCTGCACGGCAAGAACCTGGGCGTCGGCTACTGGGGCAAGGAAGAGGAGACCACCGAGGTCTTCCGGAACATCCTCAAGTCGCGAATCAGCGAGTCGCACGCCGAGGGCGCCGCCGATGACGGCCTGTGGGTGCGCACCGGCGACTACGGCACCTACCACGACGGGCACCTCTATATTGCGGGCCGGATCAAGGACCTGGTCATCATCGACGGCCGCAACCACTACCCGCAGGACCTCGAGTACACCGCGCAGGAGTCGACCAAGGCGTTGCGGGTCGGCTACGTGGCCGCCTTCTCTGTCCCGGCCAACCAGCTGCCGCAGGTGGTGTTCGACAACCCGCACGCGGGCCTGAAGTTCGACCCCGAGGACGCCTCCGAGCAGCTGGTGATCGTCGGTGAGCGGGCCCCCGGGACGCACAAGCTCGACTATCAGCCCATCGCCGACGACATCCGGGCCGCCATCGCCGTCGGCCACGGCGTGACCGTGCGCGACGTGCTGCTGGTGCAGGCCGGGACGATTCCGCGCACCTCCAGCGGCAAGATCGGCCGCCGCGCATGCCGCGCCGCCTACATCGACGGCAGCCTGCGAAGCGGCATCGCCTCTCCGACGGTCTTCGCCACCGACTCCGACTGAAGCCGGGAACCATGTCCGACACAGAACCTGACACCAACCCCGAAAACCCCGCGCCCGCCGACGGCGAGTCCCCCGGCGCGGACGTCCCCGCCAAAAAGACCGACATGACGATGACGGTCCCCGAGATGCGGCAGTGGCTGCGCAACTGGGTGGGCAACGCCGTCGGGAAGTCGCCCGACGAGATCGACGAGTCGGTGCCGATGGTCGAGCTCGGCCTGGCCTCGCGCGACGCCGTGGCGATGGCCGCCGACATCGAGGACCTGACCGGTGTCACCCTGTCGGTCGCGGTGGCCTTCCAGCATCCGACCATCGAATCGCTGGCCACCCGCATCATCGAGGGCGAGCCCGAGCCGGCCCCCGACGCGTACGGCGCCGACATCGTCGACTGGACCCGCAAGGGCCCCGCCGAACGGGTCGACATCGCGATCGTCGGGCTGGCCACCCGCCTGCCCGGCGACATGAACACCCCCGACGAGACCTGGCGGGCGCTCATGGAGGGCCGCGACGCCATCACCGACCTGCCGGAGGGGCGCTGGGAGGAGTTCCTCGAGGAGCCGCGGCTGGCCGAACGGCTGGCCAAGGCCCGCACCCGCGGCGGCTACCTGAAGGACATCAAGGGCTTCGACTCCGAGTTCTTCGCCGTGGCCAAGACCGAGGCCGACAACATCGACCCGCAACAGCGGATCGCGCTGGAGCTGACCTGGGAGGCGCTCGAGCAGGCGCGCATCCCGGCGTCGAGCCTGCGCGGCAAGTCCGTCGGCGTGTACGTCGGCGTCTCCAACAACGACTACAGCTTTCTGGCCGTCTCCGATCCGACCGTCGCGCACCCGTATGCGATCACCGGGACGGCCACGTCGATCATCGCCAACCGGGTGTCCTACTTCTACGACTTCCGCGGCCCGTCGGTCGCGGTGGACACCGCGTGCTCGAGTTCGCTGGTGGCCATGCACCAGGCGGTCCAGGCGCTGCGCAACGGCGAGTGCGACGCGGCGGTGGCCGGCGGCGTCAACGCCCTGATCACCCCCGTGGTGACGCTCGGCTTCGACGAGATCGGCCAGGTGCTGTCCCCCGACGGCCGGATCAAGTCGTTCTCCTCGGACGCCGACGGCTACACCCGCTCCGAGGGCGGCGGCATGCTGGTCCTCAAGCGGGTCGACGACGCCCGGCGCGACGGGGACCAGATTTTGGCCGTCATCGCCGGCAGCGCGGTCAACCACGACGGCCGGTCCAACGGCCTGATCGCGCCCAACCAGGACGCGCAGGCCGACGTGCTGCGCCGGGCCTACAAGGACGCCGGGATCGACCCGCGCAACGTCGACTACATCGAGGCGCACGGCACCGGGACCGTGCTGGGCGACCCGATCGAGGCCGAGGCGCTGGGCCGCGTCGTGGGCAAGGGCCGCCCGGCCGACCGGCCGGCGCTGCTGGGCGCGGTGAAAACCAATGTCGGACACCTGGAGTCGGCCGCCGGCGCGGCCAGCATGGCCAAGGTGGTGCTGGCGCTGCAGCACGACAAGCTGCCGCCGTCGATCAACTTCGCCGGGCCCAGCCCCTACATCGACTTCGACGCGATGCGCCTGAAGGTGATCGACCAGCCCACCGACTGGCCGCGTTACGGCGGCTACGCGCTGGCCGGGGTGTCGAGCTTCGGCTTCGGCGGCGCCAACGCACACCTGGTGGTCCGCGAGGTGCTGCCCCGCGACGTCATCGAACGCGAGCCCGAGCCCGAGGCGAAGCACGCCGAACCGGCCGAAATCGCAACGCCCGACGCGCATTCGGTGCAGTTCGACGACTTCGGCAACGTCATCACCGACACCGCCCCCGGCTTGGGCGAGGACGACGAACCCGAACTGCCGGGCCTGACGGAAGAGGCCCTGCGGCTCAAGGAACTCGCGCTCGAAGAGCTTGCGGCGCAAGAGGATTCAGACGAAGCCGGCGAGCCGCTGATCCCGCTCGTGGTCTCGGCGTTCCTGACGTCGCGCAAGAAGGCCGCCGCCGCCGAGCTGGCCGACTGGATGGAAAGCCCCGAAGGCCAGGCGTCCTCGCTGGAGTCGATCGGGCGGTCGTTGTCGCGGCGCAACCACGGCCGCTCGCGCGCGGTGGTGCTGGCCCGCGACCACAAGGAGGCCGTCGCGGGCCTGCGGGCGATCGCCGAGGGCAAGCAGCGTCCCGGCGTGTTCAGCGTCGACGGCCCGGTGACCAGCGGGCCCGTCTGGGTGCTGGCCGGCTTCGGCGCCCAGCACCGCAGGATGGGCAAGAGCCTGTACCTGCGCAACCCGGTGTTCGCCGAGTGGATCGAAAAGGTCGACGCCCTGGTCCAGGACGAGCTGGGGTACTCGGTGCTCGAGCTGATCCTGGACGACTCGCAGGACTACGGCATCGAGACCACCCAGGTCACCATCTTCGCGATCCAGATCGCGCTGGGGGAGTTGCTCAAGCACCACGGCGCCAAGCCCGCCGCGGTGGTCGGCCAGTCGCTGGGCGAGGCCGCCTGCGCCTACTTCTCCGGCGGGCTGTCGCTGCGCGACGCCACCCGGACCATCTGCTCGCGCTCGCACCTGATGGGCGAGGGCGAGGCGATGCTCTTCGGCGAGTACATCCGGCTGATGGCGCTGGTGGAGTACTCGGCCGAGGAGATCAAGACGGTGTTCGCCGACTTCCCCGACCTCGAGGTGTGCGTCTACGCCGCCCCCACCCAGACGGTCATCGGGGGCCCGCCCGAGCAGGTGGACGCGATCATCGCGCGCGCGGAAGCCGAGGGCAAGTTCGCCCGCAAGTTCCAGACCAAGGGCGCCAGCCACACCACGCAGATGGATCCGCTGCTCGGCGAGCTGGCCGCCGAACTGCAGGGCATCAAGGCGATGAGCCCCACCGTCGGGATTTACTCGACGGTGCACGAGGGCACCTACATCAAGCCCGGCAGCGAGCCGATCCACGACGTCGACTACTGGAAGAAGGGGCTGCGCCACAGCGTCTACTTCACCCACGGCATCCGCAACGCCGTCGACAGCGGCCACACCACGTTCCTTGAGCTGGCGCCCAACCCGGTCGCCCTGATGCAGGTGGGGCTGACCACGGCGGCGGCCGGCCTGCACGACGCGCAGCTGATCCCGACGCTGGCCCGCAAGCAGGACGAGGTCGAGTCGATGGTCTCGACCATGGCGCAGCTCTACGTCTATGGCCACGACCTCGACATCTGGACGCTGTTCAGCCGCGCCACCGGCCCCAGCGACTACGCGAACATCCCGCCCACCCGGTTCAAGCGCAAGGACCACTGGCTGGACGTGCACTTCTCGCACGGCAGCAGCTCGGTGATCATGCCGGGCAACCACGTCGCGCTGCCCGACGGCCGCCACGTCTGGGAGTACAACCCCCGCGGCCTGGCGGACCTGGCGGCGTTGGTGAAAACCGCTGCGGCCGAGGTGCTTCCCGACGCCCAGCTGACGGCGGCCGAACAGCGCGCCGTGCCCGGCGAGGGCGCCCGGCTGGTGACCACGCTGACCCGCCACCCCGGCGGGGCCTCGGTCCAGGTGCACGCCCGCATCGACGAATCCTTCACGCTGGTCTACGACGCGCTGGTCACCAGGTCCGGCTCGGAGTCGGTGCTGCCGGCGGCCGTCGGGGCGGGGGCGGCGATCGCGGCGGCGCCGCTCACCCCGGAAGCGCCGGCCGCCGAGGAGCCCGAGGCCGACACGCTGTCGGACAGCCTGACCAACCGCTACTTCTCGGCCAGCATGGGCAAGTGGTCGCCGGACTCGGGTGAGACCATCGCCGAGCGGCTGGGCCTGATCGTCGGCTCGGCCATGGGGTACGAGCCCGAGGACCTGCCCTGGGAGGTGCCGCTGATCGAGCTCGGCCTGGACTCGCTGATGGCGGTGCGGATCAAGAACCGCGTCGAGTACGACTTCGACCTGCCGCCGATCCAGTTGCAGGCCGTGCGCGACGCCAACCTGTACAACGTCGAGAAGCTGATCGAGTACGCGGTCGAGCACCGCGACGAGGTCGAGCAGCTGCACGAGTACCAGCAGACGCAGACCGCCGAGGAGATCGCCCGGCTGCAGGCCGAAATGGTCAGCGGCGCAACGCCTTCCACCGTCACGGCCCCGGCGCCCGACCCGCTGGGGGCACCTCCCGCTCGCGGGGGAGCCGAGCCCGAGACCCAACCGGCCCCGGGCGCGGACGGCCCCGCGGTCAATGGCGGACCCAACGGCGCCGCGCGCCCGGACCTCAAGGGTGCCGCCGACGCGCTCAACTCCGAGGCGGTCGCCAAGGCGCTGAGCTCCGACGTGCCGCCGCGCGACGCGGCCGAACGGGTCACCTTCGCCACCTGGGCGATCGTCACCGGCAAGTCC
The DNA here is from genome assembly GCF_001053185.1 of Mycobacterium bohemicum DSM 44277. GTDB lineage: Bacteria > Actinomycetota > Actinomycetes > Mycobacteriales > Mycobacteriaceae > Mycobacterium > Mycobacterium bohemicum. Next base: position 109,067 of record NZ_CSTD01000002.1, read on the forward strand.
CCGGGCGGCATCTTCAACCCGCTGCCCAAGCTGGACGACGACACCGCGGCCAAGATGGCGCAGCGGCTGGCCGAGCGCGCCGAAGGCCCGATCACCGTCGAGGACGTCGTCACGTCGGAGAACATCGAGGCGCTCGCCGACAAGGTGCGGGGCTACCTCGAGGCCGGCGTGGTCGACGGGTTCGTCCGGACGCTGCGTGCGCGACCCGAGGGCAGCTCCAAGCCGCCCGTGTTCGTCTTCCACCCCGCCGGCGGTTCGACGGTGGTCTACGAGCCGCTGCTGGCCCGGCTGCCGGCCGACACCCCGATGTACGGCTTGGAGCGGGTCGAGGGCTCGATCGAGGAGCGCGCGGCGCAGTACGTGCCGAAGCTGATCGAGATGCAGGGCGACGGGCCCTACATCCTGGCCGGCTGGTCGCTGGGCGGGGTGCTGGCCTATGCCTGCGCGATCGGGCTCAAGCGTCTCGGCAAGGACGTCGCATGGGTGGGGCTCATCGACGCCGTCCGCGCCGGCGAGGAGGTTCCGCAGACCAAGGAGGAGATCCGCAAGCGCTGGGACCGCTACGCGCGGTTCGCCGAGCGGACCTTCAACGTCACCATTCCCGAGATCCCGTACGAGCACCTCGAGCAGCTCGACGATGAGGGCCAGATCCGGTTCGTGCTCGACGCGGTCAGCCAGAGCGGCGTGCAGATCCCGGCCGGGATCATCGAGCACCAGCGCACGTCGTACCTGGACAACCGGGCCATCGACACCGCCGAGATCCAGCCGTACGACGGGCACGTCACGCTGTACATGGCCGATCGCTACCATGACGACGCGATCATGTTCGAGCCGCGGTACGCCGTTCGCAAGCCGGACGGCGGGTGGGGTGAGTACGTGTCCGACCTCGAGGTAGTGCCGATCGGTGGGGAGCACATCCAGGCCATCGACGAGCCCTACATCGCCAAGGTCGGGGCGCACATGACCCAGGCGCTCAGCGCGATCCAGGCAGAGCACAGCACAACGAGCGAGGTGGGCAAGTAGTGACAGAAACGGTGCCGGCACCCGTTCAGCACTCCACGGCCGAGAAGCTGGCCGAGCTGCACGCCCGCCTGGAGCTGGCCAAGGAGCCCGGCGGCGAGAAGGCCGTCGCCAAGCGGGACAAGAAGGGCATCCCGAGCGCCCGGGCCCGGGTGCATGCGCTGGTCGACCCGGGCACCTTCCTGGAGATCGGCGCGCTGGCGAAGACGCCGAACGACCCGAACGCGCTGTACGGCGACGGGGTGGTCACCGGGCACGCGCTGATCGACGGCCGGCCGGTGGGGGTGTTCTCCCACGACCAGACGGTGTTCCAGGGCACGGTCGGGGAGATGTTCGGCCGCAAGGTCGCCCGGCTGATGGAGTGGTGCGCGATGGTCGGGTGCCCGATCATCGGCATCCAGGACTCGGGCGGCGCGCGGATCCAGGACGCGGTCACCTCGCTGGCGTGGTACGCCGAGCTGGGCCGCCGCCACGAGTCGCTGTCCGGCCTGGTGCCGCAGATCTCGCTGATCTTCGGCAAATGCGCCGGGGGAGCGGTGTATTCGCCGATCCAGGACGACCTGCTGGTCTCGGTGCGCGACCAGGGCTACTTCTTCGTGACCGGTCCCGACGTGATCCGCGAGGTCACCGGCGAGGAGGTCACCCTCGACGAGCTCGGCGGCTCCGACGTGCAGGCCCGCTACGGCAACATCCACCAGGTGGTGGATTCGGAGGCCGAGGCGTTCGGATACGTGCGCGACTTCCTGTCGTTCCTGCCGTCGAGCGCCTTCGGCAAGCCGCCGGTGGTCAACCCCGGGCTGGAGCCGGAGATCACCCCGACCGACCTGGAGCTCGACTCGATCGTTCCCGACTCCGACAACGCCGCCTACGACATGCACGAGATCCTGCTGCGGATCTTCGACGACGGCGACTTCCTCGAGGTCGCCGCGCAGCACGGGCCGGCGATCATCACCGGCTACGCCCGCGTCGACGGCCATCCGGTCGGCGTGGTCGCCAACCAGCCCATGCACATGGCCGGCTCGATCGACAACGAGGGCTCGGACAAGGCCGCGCGGTTCATCCGGTTCTGCGACGCGTTCGACATCCCGCTGGTGTTCGTCGTGGACACCCCGGGCTTCCTGCCGGGCGCCGAGCAGGAGAAGAACGGAATCATCAAGCGGGGCGGCCGATTCCTGTACTCGGTGGTCGAGGCCGACGTGCCCAAGGTGACGATCACCGTCCGCAAGTCCTATGGCGGCGCCTACGCCGTGATGGGCTCGCGGCAGCTGACCGCGGACTTCAACTTCGCCTGGCCCACCGCGCGCATCGCGGTGATCGGCGCCGAGGGCGCCGCCCAGTTGCTGATGAAGCGGTTCCCCGACCCGACGACGCCCGAGGCGCAGGCCATCAAGCGGGACTTCATCGAGGGCTACAACCTCAACATGGCGATCCCGTGGACGGCGGCCGAGCGCGGCTTCATCGACGCGGTGATCGACCCGCACGAGACCCGGTTGTTGATCCGCAAGTCGATGCGGTTGCTGCGCGACAAGCAGCTGTGGTTCCGCACCGCCCGCAAGCACGGCCTGATCCCCGTCTAGTTTTCACCGCGAGCAGACGCAGAATCGCACTTTTCGATACCAAAAGCGGCGATTCTGCGTCTGCTCGCGGCTTATCGGTAGCCCCGTCGGACCGTGCGGTCGAGGATGCCCAGCGTCGCCCGCAACGCGCTTTCGGAAATGACCGGGAAAATGCCTGCCTCGCGCCACTTTTCGTCGATCTCCGACCAGTCGTAGAACGACGTGACGACGGTGGAGGCGCCGTCGTCGGCCGGCTGGAGTCGGTAGCCGTAGACGTGACCGATCTGCGGCCGGATCTTGCCCAGCACGGTCCACGAGATGAGCCGGTCGGGCTCGAAACTCTTGATGCTCACCGTCACGTCGTACTTGCCGAACTCCGGAAAGTCGTTGAGCGCCTCCCGATCCATGTGCACGACGAAGCTGTCCCCGACGCCGGTCACCGGCTCGCCGTCGGCGTCTTGGAGCATCCCCGACGCGTCGATGGCGACGTGGCCCTGTGGGTCGCACAACACCGCGAAGATGTCGGCCGCCGGGGCCGCGATGGTCCGTTGGATTTCGATGCGGTCGGTCATGGCTCCCTCGCCTCCGGCGTCCGGCTGAACGCCACTGAGCCTACGACGTCTCGGGGGTGAAAGCGCCGTCGGCCAGCTCGTCGAACCGCTCCAGCGCCTCCTCGGATTCGGCGTCGATGCCGCGCAGCGGCCCGGGGTCGGCGAGGTGGCGCCGCGCGTACAGCCGGGCCACGAGCGCCTTGCGGTCGCCGCCGCGGGCCTCGCGCTCCCAGGCGGCCTGTTCGGTGAGCAGCGCGGCGGCGTAGACGTCACCCATGAACTGCGTCAACGGGAACAGCCGCGCCTCGGCCACCTCGGGGTCGAGCTTGCCCCACGCCGTGATCGCGGCGTCCAGGTCGTCGATGCGGTCGGCGACCAGCCGGGTCGTCTCGTCATCGTCGGACACCGACACCGCGTCGCGCATGCGCGCCAGCAGCGATTCGTGCGCCCGGGCCTTCTCGATGCCGCGCCGCACGTCGAGGCACAGGATGTTGTCGGGGCCCTCCCAGATCGTGTTTACCTGCGCATCACGCAAAAGCCTTGCCACCGGCCAGTTTTCGATGTAGCCGTTGCCGCCGTGGATCTCGATGGCGTCGGAGGCCGCGGTGATCCCGAGGCGGCACACCCTGAGCTTGGTGACGGGCACGGCGATGCGCTGGCGCCTGGCGGCGGGCTGGCGGTGGTTGGTGGCGCCGGTGCCGTCGAAGACCATGGCCAGCGCCGCCTCGACGTCGACGATCATCTCGGCGAGCTTGCGCCGCATCAGCGGCTTGTCGGCCAGGGCGCCGCCGAACGCGCGGCGCTGCCGGGCGTAGCAGAGTGACTCGACCAGCGCCCGCCGCGCGTTGCCCAGTGCGAACAGGGCGATGCCCAGCCGGGCGGCATTGGTCAGCTCCATCATGCGGCCCAGCCCCTTGCCGTCGGACGGCCCGGCGTCCGCGCTGGGCTCACCGGACAGCAGAAACGCCTCGGCGTCGACGAATTCGATCTCCCCGGAAGCGACCGACCGGGTGCCGAGCTTGTCCTTCAGGCGGCGCACCCGCACGCCGTTGCGGGACCCGTCGCGGCGGGTGCGCAGCACGAGGAAGTTGGCGACGCCGCGCGAGGAGTCCGGCGCCCCTTCGGGTTTCGCCAACACCACGAACGCCTCGCCGGCGCAGTTGGAGGCGAACCACTTGAAACCGTTGAGCAGCCAGCTGTCCCCGTTGGGGGTGGCGGTCGTCTCGAGCGCCCCCAGGTCGGAGCCGCCGGTGCGCTCGGTCAGCAGCTGCGCGGTCTCGCCCGCCCACTCGCCCGAGGCGAACTTAGCCAACACGTGTTCGCGCACGTCGGCCGGCGCGTAGGCGGCCGCGAGCGACTGCACCATGCCGCCGCCGGTGCCCAGGGCGCAGCCCATTCCGATGTCGGCCTGGTCGAGCAGGTAGTTGGACGCGAACAGGGTCAGGCCCGAACTCACCTTGGCCGCCCGGGCGTCGGCGCGCAGCGCCTGCTGGGCGTCGAGGACGGCGCGCTTGGATTGCGTGAACGATTCGGGCATGACGACCCGGCTGATGTCGTGTCCCCACCGGTCGTAGCGTTCCAGCCGGGGCGGGTTGCGGTCGGTCTCGTCGGCCCACCGCGCCACCGGGCCGCCCATCAGGTCGCCGATCCGCGTGAGGTGGCGTTCGGCGAATTCCAGTTCGTCGGGCCCCAGGTGGTAGGCCATGGTGAACTGCAGGGTGGGATCTGTGCGGTACCAATTGAGACCGACCGCGCCGCAATAGTTTTCGGTACGGTAGCGCTCAGACTTCTCCGGCGTGGAGAACGGCAGCCGGTCGACGGCCTCCGGGGCATAGTCGCTCATGAGTCGACGGTATACCGTCGCGGTCGTTACGCGGTGGCGCGCAACGGGCGCCGGCGCCGGCCGGTTTGAGCGTTGCGGGTGTTTCCGGCGGCCGCGCGGCGGGCCAGCGCGTCCGGTGCGACGATCAGCACCGCCTTGGCCTCGGGGACGATCCAGCCGCGGGCGGCGAAACCGCGCAGCGCCCGGTTGACCGAAGTCCGGTCGGCGCCGACGAGTTGGGCCATCTCGTCCTGGGTGAGGTCGTGCGCGACGCGGACCGCGCCGCCTTCGGGCGTGCCGAATCGCTCGGCCAGCGCCAGGAGCTGGCGGGCAACGCGTGCGGTCACGTCGCTCGACACCAGCTCGATCAGTTCGTCGTCGGTGGTGCGCAGCCGTCGGGAAAGGGCCTGCAGCAACTGCTCGGCGATCGCCGGCCACGCGGCCATCCATGCCCGCAGCGTCGCGCGGTCCAGCCAGACGGTTGCAACGTCGGTGATGGCCGCGGCGGTACAGGTCCGGGGGCCGGGATCGAAGACCGCCAACTCGCCGAAGACGTCGGTCGGGCCCATCAGCGCCCGCAGGTTCTCGCGGCCGCCGGGGCCGCGCAGGCTGATCTTGACCTTGCCCGCGACGATGATATAAACCCGGTCACCCGGGTCGCCCTCGTGAAAGATGATGTGCCCCGCGGGGAATGCGGCGCGATGCATCTGGTCGATCAGTGCCGCCGCGGCCTCTGGTTCGACGGACTCCAAAAGGCCGGCCCGGTCCAGGATCTGGTGGACGCCGAGCTGCTCGATGTCGGCGGTGGCGTTCATGGCGGGCTCCTCACTGGTGTGGGCGCGTCAGCGGCCCGGCGAGGAATACGAGGCGGAAATTGCCGATCTGGATCTCGTCGCCGTTGTTCAGCACCACCGAGTCGACGGCTTCGCGGTTGACGTAGGTCTGGTTCAGGCTGCCGAGGTCGACCACGCGGAAATCGCTTCCTTCCCTGCGGATTTCGGCGTGCCGACGGCTGACGGTGATGTCGTCGAGGAAGATCTCGCAGGCGGCATGCCGCCCCGCGGACATCACCGGCCGGTCCAGCCAGAACTGCGAGCCGGCGTTCGGGCCGCGCTTGACGACCAGGACGCCGGTCCCGCGCGACAACGTGGCCATGTCCTCGACGGCGGCCTCCGCGACGGCGGCCGAGGCGGCGAACTCGTCACGGGTGTCGGTCCGCACGGGCGCGCCGATGTCGGCGGTGCTGTCGTCGGGAGCGTAGGTCTGATCCGTCACGCCAGGGCTCCGATCACGCGGCCCGGGGCAGGTCCGGCGTCGCGCCGGCCGTGTGCGGTGCCGGCCGGTTCGCGGTCGGGCCCCAGCCGACGTAGGTCAGGTACACCCCGACCAGCGCGAGGACGGCGCAGAGCGAAATCCACCACCCTTGCGCACCGATCATGCTGTTGGCCACCGAGACGAACATCTGCGGAAACGTGAGCAGCAGCAGCCCGCGCAGCGTGATCAGCCAGCCGAGCACCGAGACCATGATTGCCGCGGCGCCGTGCCAGTATTGGTGGCCCGCGACGACGACGAGGCCGAATATCAGAATGAACGCGCCCGCCACCAACGTCCACAGGGAATTCGCCTCGAACTGCGAAAGCAGTGACTGCATTTCCGAGGCCCGCGCTATGACCACGATGTCGACAATGACGAGAAATGGACCCAGCACCCTGGAGAACATGCGCGTTACGGTCTGCGATTGCCCTGACGCGTCCATTGCCGTACCTCCATCTGACGCCGGTCGGAGTCGACCACATTTATCCGACCACTCGATGGGGGCGCCGAGATAGGGACGGAAGTCCCGTCCCGCCGGGGCGTTCGGCCCCGGCGGGTGTTTGCACAATGGCGCGCCGGCTACACCGGCGCCAGGAATTCCGAGGTGTAGAACTCACCCGGGTTCTGGGAGTGGGTGTTCGAGCGCTCCACGACCACCCATACACCCGTCGTCCCGGGGCGAACGGTGTCCTGCACCCTCGCCGCCCCGTTGCCGGCCCCGTCCGTGTCGAGGCCGGTGAACGCGGTCCCCGCATCCCCGGGACCGCAGCTCGACGTGGCGGCCCGCGGTTCCTCGATGAGGCCGACGTCGAAGTGCGTCCCGGATTCGGGTTCGTCGTAGAGGTGGACGTCCGCGACCACCCGGGACCCGGCCCGATGGATGAGGGCCGTGCCGTCGGCCAGGGCCGGAGCAGGGACCCAGGCCGCCGTCTGCACCAGGCTGAAGTCGCAGCGGCGCAACTTGTTGTCCAGCACCACGGTCGTGCCGCCCTCGGCGGCCGCCGCGAACGTCGTCACCGGAAGCATGACCGCGGCGATTGCCCCGGAGCAGGTCGCCGCGCGCGCCGTCGTGTGCATTGGGCCACTCCTCGACCTCGTTGTTACGCAGATCACAGCGGCACTAGGTATTGACCCGCGCGCACCCCCATAAACCTTTGTTCGGACAATTACTCGGTCGTCAATTTCGCCCGCCAATTAGACGGATGATCAATTGTCCGCGGCGAAAGCGACGCCGGGTAAACGGCGGGTGCCGGCGGCTAAGGCTTGATCCGAATTTCTCCCGGCGACCACAATCCGCTGCGCGTCGCCGTGCCGAGGTCGAGATCCGCGGGCCGCGCGTCGGCGACGGTGTCGAATTTGCGCAGCGAACCCCAGTCACGGCCCCAGTCACGGGACAGGTAGGTGGACATGACGTGGGCCCGCAGCAGCAGGTCGGTGATGCCCAGCAGGCCGCCGTTGACGCCGTCCTCCCAGGTGTCGGTGTCCTGCTTCTTCGCGTTGTAATCCGGCGTGATGCGGAACTTGGGGACCTCGGTGACCCCGTTGACGTGCAGCATCGGGTGCTGGCACGGGAACGCGAGCCCGACGGCCCAGTCCATCAGCACCGGCTGCGACGAGCCGATGTACTCCTGCACGGAGCGCAGTTCCGGCACCCGCGGCGGGGTCACCGCCACCCAGTCGTCCGGCGTCAGGGATAGGTCCTCGGCCACCACTCGCACCGCGACCGCGTCGGCGGGCATCTGCGCCCGGGCGAAGCGCAGGTTGCGCCAGGCCTTGGGCTGTTCGCCGTTGAGGTCGTACGGCACCAGCCGCCCGGCCGGCAGCACCTCACCACCCGGACCGGGCCTGCCGTATTCCAGCACCACGGTCTGCCCCGAGGTGTGTCCGTGCAGCACGCTGTTGCCCGCGATCGTGCCCGCGGCGGTCACCACCACCAGGGGATGCCCGTCGTCCGGCTTGGGCAGCTGGTACCACGCCGACGTCAGCCGGCTCTGCTGCTGCGGACCGCTGGTGTAGGTGCCGGCCAGCGGGACCCGGGCGGGGTCCAGGCCGTAGGGCAGCCGCACCAGCGAACCGTTGATCCCCGGCGTCGTCAGCTTTCTCGGCGCGTACCAGTCGTAGTCCGTGCCGGGCTGAGGCACCAGCGTCTCCTGCACGGCCTCGGCCACGGTCCGTTCCGGCACGCCGTTGGGGCTGAAACCGGTCGGGTTGACGCCGCCGAGGGGGCCCAGGGGGCCCCAGGGGCCCGAGTCGCCGGGCAGCGGCGTCATGAAGCCGGCGTTGCTGTCCGGCTCGACCAGCACGTCGTCGGCCAGCGCGCAGCCCCCGGAGAATTCGCGAAGGTTGGCCCAGCCGTTGGAGTAGGTCGGGTACTGGCGCACGATCCCGGCGACCATCGACGCGATGAAGACCAGGGCCATGAATCCGGCGGCCAGCGGGATGGGCGCGGCCGTCACCGCCCGCGCCAGCCGGCCCTCGCCGCGGTCGCGGGGCGCGAAATGCAGCCAGATCGCCCATAGCGCGGCGATCGCGAACAGCACGAAAAACATTGTGCTGACGCTGATTCCGCCGATCCGCGGCATGACGTTGTTGAACGGCACGCCGTAACTGGAGACGTACCACCAGCCGTTGGTGGTGGCGAAGCACAGGGCCAGCAGGAACAGCACGGCCGCCACGAAGGCCATCCGGTTGCGCGACCAGCGCAGCACCTCATGCGACACCAGCACCGTGGTCAGCGCCGCCATCGCCCCGCCCACCGCGGCGAACAACCCGAAGTGGTGCACCCACTTCGTCGGCGTGAACATCAGGAAGAACATGGTCCCGAAGATCACGCCCATCAGCCGCCACGCCGGCCCGCGGGCCACCCCGGGAATCCGCTTGCGCCGCAACATGATGAACACCGAGGTGAACAGGCACAGGGCGGTCATGAGGAAGCCGAATCTGCGCGACAGCGACCCGTCGACGGTCGGCAGGATGAGGTAGTAGTAGCGCAGGTTCTCGGTGTACCAAGCCTGGCTGGGGCCGATGGCGGTGCGAATCCTGGTGGCTTCCAACACCGTTGCCAACGTCTGGTCGGCGAAGACGACGGTCAGGATGACCGTGCCGGCCGCCAGCATCGGCGCCACCAGCGGCCAGGTGCCGACGACGCGGTGCCGGTGCACGAAGATCCGCAGGATCGGTCGGCCACCGGCCACCAGGGCGGCCACCGCGATCAGCCCGGTGGGTTGCACGCCGAGCGTGAACGCCGCGGTGACGACCGCCAGCGCCGCGGGCGTGAGCCGGGAGGCGCACATGGAACGCTCGATCAGCACGTAGGTGATCAGCGAGCCGAGCGCGATGATCGGCTCGGGGCGCAGGCCGTTGTTGAACGGCATCCACGCCGTCAGCAGCACCAGGCCGGCGGCCCAGTTGGCGGCCGTGCTGCGCGTGACCGCCGGCCCCAACCGGGGCAACACCTCACGGGAGAGCAGCAGCCAGCAGACCAGCCCGGCGACCAGGTCGGGCAGCCGCATCCACAGGCTGCCGTCGCTGACGTGGGTCATCAGCGCCAGCAGGTTGTAGTACCAGCCGAACGGGTCCTCCGGGCTGCCGAACCAGCGGAAGTAGTTGGACATGTATCCGGCGTGGTCGGCGACCCGGGCCATGCCCAGGATGTAGCCGTCGTCGGAGGAGTTCGCGCCGATCAGATGCCAGAGTAGGAAGGCGAAAATCACGGTGGCGTCGATCAGCGTGAACGTGCGCCAGCGCGTCGGGATCAGCCGGTGCATGCGGCGGCCGTCCAACTGGTCCAGGCGCCACAGCGCGACCAGCGCGACGACCGTGGACACGATCGCCAGCACCATCGCCGTCAGCTTCAGCGTCGTGGGGGTGGTGGAGAACCGGGTGTCGATCGTCGCCGAGAACCGCAGACCAGGGGGGGCGGGACCGGTCAGGTCGGTGAAAACCCCGACGATCTGCGGCCGCAGGTTGGGGTCGGGGAAGCCGCCGCGCACCGGCCTGCCCGCGGGGTCGTTGAGTCCGACGAAGGTGGCGAAGGTGCCGGCGGCCGTGGAGGTGATCTCTATCCGCTGGCACTTCGACGACGCGACCTGGTCGCGCGGCACGCTGGCGATCACCACGTTGCGGTCGGTCACGTCGACGCGCTGGCTGCTAGCGACGACGAACAGCGCATTGAGGGCGGCGTCCTTGCCCTTCTTGGGCGCCGTGCTCAGAATCACCCCGCCATCGGGCGGCAGGTCGCGCGCCACCGAACACGGCACCGTCGCCGTCGCGTCCACCGGCGTCAGCGAAATAAGCGGCGCCGTAACGCTATTCAGCTGGCCGTTCTGGGGCCAGTTCAGCATGGCGGTGGTCTGCACGACCGGCAGCAGCGGCGTCGCGACCGACAGCACGAAGCCGACCAGCCCGGCGACCGTCGCGACCCAGCGCGTCAGGCGCACGTTGCTTCCGGTGTCGCGCCGGGCGCCGACCGATTCGCGTTCGGGGTTGATGACGCTCACGGGAGGGCCCGAATCGGTCCTTGCCGGCTCCAGCCGCGCACGGTCATCACTCCCTGGTCGACGATGGCGTTCGGTGCCTGATCCGCCGGCACGAAACGGTGGTACTGCTCGATGGAACCCCAGTCGCGGTACCAGTCGCCACGCAGGTACGTCGACATCGTCGAGGTGTACAGCATCGCCTGGGTGAACAGGAACGGACCGCCGGCCTCGCTGGCCTGCCATCCGTTCGACGACGCCGCCGTCTGCTTGTGCTCGGGCAGGATGCGGTATTGCGGAAGTTCGGCCACGCCAAGGTGTTCGGAGAACGGCCGCTGGCACGGGAAGTTCGCGGCGGTCGCGATGTCCATCAGCACGGGCGTCTGCGACCCGATCAGTTGCTGCAGGGTCTGCAGCACCGGGACGCGCGGCGGGGTGAACGCGAACCACTGCTCGGAGCTGAGGTTCGGGTCGTAGGCGACGATGCGCGCCACGTTGGCCTCCGGCGGCGCCCAGGCCAGCGGGAACCGCAGGTTGCGCCACGCCGGCGGCGGCCCGATGTCGATCGGCTGCACCTCACCGAGCGGCTGGGTGGTGCCGTCGGGACTCGCCAAGTCGCGGTGGCCCCACTGCAGTTTCAGCGACTGCCCATAGGTGAAGGTGCCGTCCTCCTTATAGGACCAGATGGCCCCGGCGGCGGCGACCACCACCAGCGGCCGGTCGGGCCCGCGGGGCGGCAACTGGTACCAGGCCGACGTCGCGGTGGCGGCCAGCGAGTTCTCGCCGTAGCTGCCCATCACCGGTGTCCTGGCCGGGTCGAGCCCGAACGGCAGCGCGGCGTGCGACCCGTTCACGCCCACGGGGCCCCTCCCGCCGGCGGTGCCCGCGGAGTCGCTCATCGTCGCGTTCGGCTTGTTGGGCGACGCGTCGGAGTTCACCACCCCGGGCTTGGTCACCACCGGGTAGGACTTGAGGTCGTCGCCCACCCCGTCGGGCGTGAAGCCGACGGGGTTGACGCCGCCCAGCGGGCCGGCGGGCCCGAACTGCTGGCCCGTAATGGGTTGCAGCATGCCCGCATTCGGGTCCGGCTCGACCAGCACGTCGTCGCCCATCGCGCAGCTGGTGGGCGACAGGCCGGATTCGAGTGCCGCCAGGTTGGCCTTGCCGGTGGTGTAGAGCGGGTAGCGGAAGACGGCGCCCTTGGTCAGCGACGCGACCTCGCCCAGGACCATGATCGTCGCGACCACCAGCAGCGGTGTGGAGGCCAGCACCCGGTTGCGCCGGCTGTCCTTGACCTCGGTGTGGCCGGCGTAGTCCAGGCGGAAGTGGTACCAGCCGGCCAGCAGGCCGGCGAGGATCGACAGCGCCAGGAACATCGTGCTCACCGGTCGGTGCCCGACGACCGGCGGGATGTCGTACCAGGGGACGCCGTAGTTGTTGACGTCGAACCAGCCGTTGACGCCTGAGGTCGCCACCGCCAGGACGAACAGCAGCGCGGTGACGTACAGCGTCAGGTTGCGCCGGCTGTGCAGGCCGATGCGGGCGAAGGTGAACGCGGTGACCGCGCCCAGCGCGCCGGCCAGCCCGGCGAACGCGCCGAACTGCACGGCCCACTTGGTCGGCGTGAACGTCAGCAGCAGCAGGCCCAGCGCGGTGGTGCCGATCAGCCGCCAGGCCGGGCCGCTGGCCAGGCCCGCGACCCGCCCGCGGCGCAGCAGCACGAACAGCACCCCGAACATGGACAGCAGCATCACCAGCACGGCGAACCGCCGCGACATCGACCCCTCGGCGTTGCTCTCCACGGTCAGGAAGTAGTAGCGCAGCCAGTCCTGGTACCAGGCGATCGTCGGGCCGACCTTGTACTTGATGCGCGCCGACTCGGCGACCGTGGCCAGCGTCTGGCTGCGGAAGGCCACCACGGTGATCACCGACAGCGACGCCGCCAGCACCGCGAGCGGGGCCAGTAGCCCGTCGCTGGCGCGGCGCCGGCGGATGGTCTGGGCGATCGCCCGGGCGCCGGTCAGCAGGGCGGCGACGGCGATCAGCCCCTGCGGCGCCAGCGTCGCGGTCAGCATCGCCACCACGATCGCGACCGCGGCGGGTGCCAGCCGCCCCAGCGCGATCGAGCGTTCGACCAGCATCCAGGTGAGCAGCACGCCGAGCGCGATCAGCGGCTCGGGCCGCAGGCCGTTGTTGAACGGCAGCCACGCGGCCAGGAAGACCGCCCCCGCGGTCAGCACCGCGACGCGGTTCTCGCCGAGGCCGCCCCGTCCCGGGCCCAGCCGGCGCAGCGCCCAGCGGCCGATGATCAGCCAGCACCCGATTCCGGCCAGGGTGGCCGGCAGCCGCATCCAGACGCCGGCGGTGCTGACCGCCGCCAGCTTGGCCAGCACGGCCAGATACCAGTCGAACGGCGCGTCGGTGGTCCCGAAGTAGCGGTAGTAGTCGACGACGTAGCCGGCCTGCGGCGAGACCCGGGCGATGGTGAGGTTGTAGCCGTCGTCCGACGAGGTGGCGCCGATGACGTGCCAGAACAGCAGGGTGGCGATCACCCCGACGTCGGTCACCCACGTCGCGACGCCGACGCGCCTGAGCCAGGTCCAGCGCGGCCGCCAATCGAGGAGCCTCGCGCCGCGGCTGAGCCGGTCGAGGACCGCCAGCGCGAGGATCGCCACGGCGACGGCCAGCGCGCCCCCGACCAGCGCGAGCTTCTTGATGGCCGTGGGCGCGGTGATGAACCGGGTGTCGATGTCGATTCGGGCCGACAAGCCGGGCTGGGCCGGCACCTTCAGGTCCGTGTAGATGCCGCCGACCTGGGGTTTCTTCTCCGCCGAGAGCATCCCGGCGGCACCCGGTATGCCCACGAAGTCCGCGCCGGCCCCGCCGGCGTCCGCCCAGGTGTGCAGGACGCTGCAGGCGCCGGCCGCCACGGCCGAGCGCTGCGCCACCGCGGCGACGGTGTCGCGGAAGGCGACGACGACGACGTCCTTGTCGGCCCGCACGAACAGACCGTTCTTCCCGGTGTCCACCCCGCCGGCCGGCAGGGTCGAGACGACCAGTCCGCCCTCGGGCGGGAGGGTGGCGATCGCCGGGCACGGGATGGAGATGTCGAGCGCGCGCGGCGCCCCGCTGACGAGCGGTGCGGTGATCTGGGTGACGTGACCGTCCGCGGCGCCCTGCGGCCAGAGCACGGTCGCCGTGGTCTGCCGCACCGGCAGCAGCGGGACGATCAGGCACAGCAGCAGACCCAGGAGCCCCGCGGCGATCGCGACGAGCCTCGCGGTCCGCTGCGATCGCTCACTTCGGTCGTGGGGCACGAGGCTCGATCGTAAGCGAAGCGGCTGGGTGCGTTGAGGACGCCGGGCCGCAGTGGCCGTGAGCAGCACAAAAACCCGTGTCCCGGGCCGACGTTGCGCGCTTAGGTGGTCAGTCGGTGCGCCAGGGTGGCCGGGCGTCCAGTCGAGGTACTCGGCACCGGCGGGCTGCTCGAGCTCGTGACGCTCAATAAGCGAAGCGGCTGAGTGCGTTGAGGGCGCCGCGCCGCTGTCGCTGACCACGCGAATCTGTGAACCGCCGCGCCCTTGGACCCGAGTTAGTCGTCCGCCGCGGCACTTGCGTTCAGAATTGGACTGTTGGGCCGCAGGGACGGCCACGACATTACTGGAGGCTGGCGGCGCGATGACGGATGCAGGTCTGGGGTTCGACGTCTTGGGCCCGTTGACGATGACGGCTCATGGCGCCCGCCTGTCGGTGGGCGCGCCCAAGCAGCGCGCGGTGCTGGCCATGCTGCTGATCAACCGCAACCGCCCGGTGTCCGTCGAGTCGTTGATCAGTGGGGTGTGGGGTGAGGATCCGGTGCCGGCCGCGCGCACGAGCATCCAGGCCTACGTGTCGAATCTGCGTCGACTGTTGCGCTCCGCCGGCGTCGACCCGGTGCGCGTACTGCCGAGCGAACGGCCGGGATATCAGATCTGCGTCGCCGACGCCGAATGCGACGTGGGGCGGTTCTTCGCGGCGAAGGCCGCGGGGACCAAGGCGGCCGCCGCGGGGCGGTTCGAGGAGGCCTGCGGCCATTTCTCGGCGGCGCTGGAGCAGTGGAGGGGCCCCGTGCTGGACGACCTGCGCGACTTCTCCTTCGTCGCCGCCTACGCCACGACCATGATGGAGGAGAAGGTGGCGGCCCAACTCGCCCGCGCTGAAGCCGAGATCGCTTGCGGGCGAGCTGCTTCCGTCATCGGCGAGCTCGAGGCGCTGGCCGGTGAACATCACTACCGCGAACCGGTATGGGCGCAGCTGATCACCGCCTACTACGTCACCGAGCGCCAGTCCGACGCGCTGCGCGCCTACCGGCGACTCAAAACGGCCCTGGCCGAGGGGCTGGGGATCGACCCCGGCCCCACCGTTAAAGCGCTGCACGAACGCATCCTGCGCCAAGAGCCGTTGGGCACCAAGCTCGACGTCCCCACCACCCGCAAGCGCGGCGCCTACCGGCAGAAGGACACGGCCTCAGAAGGCCTGCCCGTGGAGCGGGCTGTGGCGCGGCTGCGCGACAAGACCGGACGGCAGCACCGGCTGAGCGGCGCCACGGTCCGGATCGGCCGCTTCACCGACAACGACATCGTTCTCGACGACACCGAAGTCAGCCGCCACCATGCCGTCATCGCCGACACCGGAACGGGTTTCGTCATCACCGACTTGCGGTCGACCAACGGCGTGGAGGTGCGGGGGCGGCGCATCCACGGCAGCGCCACCCTCGCCGACGGCGACCGCGTCCGGATCGGCAACCAGGAGTTCACCTTCGAAATCCGTTCCGGCTGATGCTGCTTGGCCGTTAGACGGCGTGCGAGGTCCCATGCGGTTCAATGAGCGCGAGCAACGGGCTGACCAGTGGCGCAAGGATTTCGCAAGGATTTCACAAGGGCCCGGCAAGCGGTCGGCGTCAGAATTCGGCTGTCGGTAACACCCAGACCCAGAAGGGAACACGAACGATGAACGAAGAACCGAAGAAGGCGTCCAAGCTGAGGATCGCGGCCGGTGTCATGCTGGGCACCGTCGGTCTGTCGCTTGCCGGATCGCTGATGCCGGCCGTCGCATCCGCCGACCCGTGGGTTCCGCGCACCGGGCCTTTGCACCCGGTGCGTCATTACGCCGCTGACATTCTCCACCCGGGGTGGGCGCTGACGCATCCGCTGCGCGCCCTGGTTCCCTAGGCCCAGCACGGCAATCCGCCGTGCTCGCCCTAGGTCTTGCGCAGCGGCGCCGGGCTCCACAGGCCGCTCCGCGTCGCGGTGCCCAGTTGCAGTTGCGCGGGTTGGGCGTTGGGGTAGTAGGGCGTCAACCGCTGCAGGCCACCCCAGTCGCGGGACCAGTCGTCCTTCAGATAGGTGGCGACGGTGGTCGCGCGCACCAGCAGCTCGGTGACGCCCAGCGGGCCGCCGCCGTTGTTGTCCATCACCGGTGAGTTGGCCTCGGCGCCGAACCGGTCCGGCAGGATGCGCCACTTCGGCGTTTCGAAGACGCCGTTCTGGTGGCCGAACGGCCGCTGGCAGGGGAACGCCAGCCCGACCAGCCAGTCCAGGAACACCGGGTCCGACGAGCCCACCACGTCCTGCAGGGTGCGCAATCGCGGGATCCGCGGCGGCGTCAGGGCGATCCAGTGCTGCGGCGCCAGGTCTTCGTCGTCGGCGACGAGCCGGACCTGGGTGGCGTCGACGGGTATGGCGCTCAGCGGCAGGCGCAGGTTGCGCCAGGCCGGGGAGGCCCCTACGTCGGCGAACTGGAACGAGCCGCCGGGGTGTCCGCTCGCCGCCTGGGCGTCGGTGGCCCACTGCAGCTGGACCTCGCGGGGGTCGAAGCGACCGGCGGCGCTCACGACCAGCAGCGGGCCGGCCTGGTCGCGGGCCGGCAGTCGATACCAGCCCGAGCGCAGCCGGGCCGGCACCTGAATGCCGGACTGCCAGCTGCCCAGCACCGGCGTGCGGGCCGGATCCAGGTTGTAGGGCAGCTGGGCCCTCGAGCCGTTGATCCCCGGTGCGGGATTCGTGCCGCCCTCGGTGCCCGCCTCGCTGTTCTTGACCAGCCCGTCGTCGTTGACGAAGCTGCGGTCGCCCGGGCGTTCCATCACCGGGTCGGCGCGGACGTCGGCGGGAATCCCGTTGGGCGTGAACGCTTCCGAGAGGCCGGCGCCCAGCGCTTCTGCGACCGAAGGGCCCGCCGGCCCGGCGACGGGGGCCAGCATGCCGGCGTTGGGGTCCTGCTCGACCAGCACGTCCTCGGCCAGCCCGCAGGTCTTTCCCGTCAGCGCCTGCAGGTTGGACCGGCCCACCGACCATGCGGGGTACTGGTCGATCATCGCCAGCGTCAGCGACAGCACCTCGAAAACCACCAGCAGCCACGCCGCAATCGCCAACGGCGACTGGACGATTCGTGCCAGCCGGGCGCCGTACCTGGTGGTGGGGGGCCCATTATCGGTGGCGACGAAGTGGAACCACGCCGCCAGCAGCAGCGTCAGGACCGTCAACCCGAGCAGCATCGTGGCAAATCCGTAGTGCCACTGCGGGAACGCGTTCGACCACGGCACGCCGAAGCTGGAGACGTACCACCAGCCGTTCACGCTGGCGAACGACAACGCCATCAGGAACAGCACGACGGCGGCGAACACCGTGCGGTTGCGGCGCGAGCGCATGGCCCGGGCCGTGACCGCGACGGCGGCCAGCGCGCCCAGCGACCCGGCCAGCCCGGCGAACACCCCGAAGTGGTGGGTCCACTTGGTGGGGGTGAACATCATGGCCAGGAACGAGATGATCGTGATGCCGACGATGCGGCGGCTCGGCCCGATCGCCGTGCCGGGAATCCGCCCCTTGCGCAACGACATCGCCACCGATATGCCGAGCGCGATCAGCAGCCCCAGGACCGCGAAGCGGCGGGCGACCGAGCCGTCGGGGCTGGCCATGAACAGCCGCTCGTAGCGGAGGTGCTCGTCGAACCAGCTCAGGCTGGGCCCGACGGCCCGCTTGAGGGCGGTCGCCTGCAACTCGCCGGCCAGCGTCTGGTCGCGGAAGATGAGGATCACCGTGACGGTGGCCGCGGCGGCGATGGGCGCCAGCAGCGGCAGCGCGCCGAACTGCTTGATCCTGCGGTGCAGGATGGTCCGCAGCGGCCCGATCGCGACCAGCAGCGCGCCGATCGAGGCGATGCCCGTCGGCCCGGAGAACAGCGTCAGCGCGCCGACGATGCAGGCGATCGCCACCGGGAGCAGCCTGCTGGTGGCCACCGCGCGTTCGACCGAACACCAGGTCAGCAGGATGCCGAGGGCGATGATCGGCTCGGGCCGCAGGCCGTTGTCCAGCGGCAGCCAGACCGCCAGGAACATGCCCGCCGCGGTCCACGCCGCCGCCCGGCTGCTCTTGACGGCGTGGCCCAGGCGGGGGATCACCTCGCGGCTGATCAGCCACCAGCACGTCAGCGCCATGACGAGGGTGGGCAGGCGCATCCAGATGCTCGCGGTGGTGACGTGCGCCCACACCGCGAGCAGGTCGTAGTACCAGCCGAAGGGCGCCTCCGGCGTGCCGAACCAGCGGTAGTAGTTGGCCATGTAGCCGGCGTGCTCCGAAACCCGCGCCATGGTCAGGATGTAGCCGTCGTCGGAGGTGTTGGCGCCGACGAAGTGCCACCACACCAGCACGGCGATCACCAGGGCGTCCAGGGGGCCGAGGGACCACCACCGCTGGGGCAGGAAGCGGCGGTGCCGGATCCCGTCGGCCCGGTCGAGGACGTGCAGCGCGACCAGCGCGACCGCGGTCAGCACCACCCCGAGGATCATCGCGGCCATCTTCAGCGCGGTCGGGCTGCTGCTGTACCGGGTGTCGACGGTCGCCGAGAAGCTCAGGCCCGGGGGCGCCGGCCCGCTGAGGTCGGTGAACACGCCCACGATCTGCGGCCGGAAGTCGTAGCCGCTCTTCTCGCCGCGCAGCGGGGAGCCGGGGTGTTCGGCGTTGGGGCCCTGGGTCAGCCCGACGAACTCGGCGGTCACCCGGTCGGCGTGCGCGGTGAACGTCAGGCGCTGGCAGGCCGGGCCGAGCACCTGCGTCAGCGGCGCGGTGACCACCGGCACGTTACGGACCACGAGCACCAGGTCGTCGTTGGCGCGCTGGATCAACAGGCCGCGGTCGACCGCCTTGGGCGCCTGCTTGGGCACCGTCGACAGCAGCACCGTCTTGCCGGAGTTCTGCGGCCCGGTCAGCCCGGCGGCCGCCTGGCAGGGCACGGAGACGTTCAGGTCCGTCGCCACGTAGCCGATCAGCGGGGCTTCGACGCTGCCGAACTTCCCGTTCTGCGGCCAGTCGAGCCGGGCGGTGGTCTGGTTGACCGGCAGCAGCGGGGTCGCGATCGCCAGCGCCACCCCGAGGAGACCGGCGATGGCGGCAACCAGCCGAGCGATCCGGTAATTGCCCTCCGCGTCGCCCACGGAGCTAGATGCTAGTTCTTCGATCGCGGCGGGCCCCGTTCGAGGCGACGTCTCGGCCCTCACCCGGGTCAGGCCCCGGGCTTGCGGATGGCCAGCACAAACGGGCCGACGCCGTGCACGACGAAGCGGGGGTCGGCGAACAGGGCGGCCCGCAGATCGACCGTGTACCGCCGCACGTTGGGCTGGTTGGGATAGACGTCCTCGGCCAGCCGCAGGGTGTAGGTGTTGTTGGCTCCCCGGCGCATCAGGAACACCGTGGGGGGCGGCCAGGGGCAGGTGTCCAGCGCGTGGATCAACTCGTCGGCGGTCTTGAGCCGGGACCACTTCTCGATCTGGGCCGCGCGGAGGTCGAACTGCGCGAGCGGGTTGGCGTAGTGCGAGGTCAGGCCCTGAAAACCCCAATACGGGTAGTAGGACAGGAAGCTGTAGTCGGCGGTCATCACCACGGTCTGGTCCCGCGGCCTGCCCGTGGTGTGCACGATCGCGTCGTCGATCACCGGGTAGAACTTCTCCGAACCCGGTGGCCGCCGGTCGCCGCGCTGGCCGTGGCCGTCGGTGTCGGTGTAGGCGATGGTCAGGTCGGGCCGCAGCACGTCGGGGATGTCCTGGCTGAACGCGATCGCGGCGGCAAGGCCGATCGCGGCGGCCACCGGGGCGACGGCGCGGCTGCGCTGACCGAGCGCCCGGGTGACCTCCACGAAGCCGAACGCCCCCGCGGCGACCAGCAGCACGGTCAGCGTGGGCTGCAGCCGGAACGACAGCAGCGTCGTGCGCGCCAGCGTGGTCAGCATCGACAGCAGCGACCACAGGTACACCGCCAGCACGCCGATGGCCAGGGCGCCCGCCCGTACCGAAGTGTGCGCGCGCACCACCAGCCACAGCGCGCCCAGCAGGCAGACCGCCCCCAGCAGCGAGAACTGCAGCATCGGGAAGGTCAGTTCGGCGCCGTCGGCCGGCAGGTAGTGAAAGGGGCTGCCGCTGTTGCTGATCGGGCTGCGGGCCGCGCGCAGCGCGAACGGCAGCCAGGTGGTGCACGCGATGGCCGCCGCGATGGCGGCGATGACGGCCAGCCGGCGCACCGGGTCGAGCGAGCCCGTCGCGCCGCCACCGCGACCCGGCCAGCAGCAGCGTCATCAGCAGCACGGTGAACGCGCTGAAGGCCACCAGCAGCGTGTACCAGGTGGCCGCCCAGCCGAGGAACAGCCCGGCGCCGACGACGGCGGCCCACCCGCGTCCCGGCCGCTCGTCCTCTCCTTCGCCGAGTGCCCGGCTTGCCGCACTTTCGAGCTCGGACGCCCGGCCAGCCGGGCGGTCGCCGGCCCGCAGGCCCGACCAGGTCAGGACCAGCATCGGGGGCAGCAGCACCGTGATCATCGCCGAATAGGGCTCCGGGGAACCGTAGGCCAGCGTCGCCGCCGTGGTGACGGTGGTCACGATCAGCGCGTGTTCGAAGCGGATCATCCGCGACCACAGGACCAGCGCGACCGCCGCCGCGAGGGCGATCGAGGTGATGGCCCATGGCTTGTAGACCTCCCAGGCCGGCGTTCCGGTCAGCGCGGCGACGCGCCCGCCGATCCAGAACCAGCCGGGCGGGTAGAAGGTCGGCAGCCCGAGGTAGGTCATGTCGTGCAGCGCGGGGCTGTCCGCCAGCCGGGTGAGGTATTCGGTGCGGAACTGCTGGTCGACGGAGACGCCGAACAGGTAAAGCCTGGTCGCCCCCAGCGGCATGCCCAGCGTGACGACCGTGAACGCCGCGACGAACGCCGCCCCGCCCAGCTGCGCCAGCCGCGGGAACCGCCCGCGCCGCCACACCCAGCCGACGGCGACCAGCCCGGCCAGGCAGCCGACCTGCCCCACGGTGGTCAGCGCGTGCAGTTGATTCGACGACGGGAACGCGGGCCACTGCACGCCCGCGATGGCGGTCAGCGACACCACCGACACGACCACCGCCACGGTGACCGCCACCACCAGCTGGCCGAGGACGGCCAGTGCGTTGCGCATCGTCAGATCGGCAGCCTGCGGAAGACGGGCCGGGGGACGTGTCGCAACACCATCATCACGTACCGGAATGCTGCTGGCGCCCACACCAATTCCTTACCCTTTGCCGCCGCGGTCACCGCGAGGTCGGCGACGTACTCCTTGTCGACGGTCAGCGGCGCCTCCTTGGCGCCGGTCGCTTTCCAGTACGCGATCGTCGTCGACGTGCGGACCTGGCCGGGCCGGATCACCAGGACGCGAACACCGAACTCGCGCAGCGCTTCTGAAAGGCCGAGGTAGAAGCCGTCCAGGCCCGCCTTGGTCGATCCGTACACGAAGTTCGAGCGCCGCACCCGCTCGCCGGCCGCCGAACTCATCGCGATGATCTGCCCGAAGCCCTGGGCGCGCATCTTCTCCCCCAGCAGCACTCCCACCGAAACCGCCGCGGTGTAGTTGACTTCGGCGATCTGCACGGCCTTGCGCTGGTTCTGCCAGAGCTCCTCGGCGTCGCCCAGCAGGCCGAACGCCACGATCGCCACGTCGACGTCGCCACCGGCGAACGCTTGGTCGATGACCGCGGGATGGGTGTCGCTCTTGGTGCCGTCGAAATCGACCCAGTCGACCGATTTGGCGCCCGCCGCCGTCATCGCGGCGATGGCGTCGGCCTTGCGGGGATGGTCGGGCAGGTCCGCCAGCACAATTCGCGCGTGCGCGTTCTGCAGATACCGCTCGCAGATGGCCAGGCCGATCTCCGACGTGCCGCCCAGCAGCAGGATGGTTTGCGGGTTTCCCACGGCATCTAAAACCATTGGCGCACCATCTACAGCAGCTCCAAACGTCGGGCCATGTCCGAGGCGAACACCCCGGAGGGATCCGCCTTGCGGCGCACCGCGATCCATTCGTCGATGCGGGGGTACATGGCATGGAAGGTGTCGGCACTCACCCGCGAGTCCTTGGCCGTGTAGACCCGGCCGCCGAATTCGAGCACGCGGCGGTCGAGTTCGTTGAGGAACTCGTTGAGCCCCGGCTTGATGGGGAAGTCCACGCATACGTTCCAGCCGGGGATCGGGAAGCTTAGCGGGGCGCGATTGCCGGGCCCGAAAAGCTTGAATACGTTGAGAAATGAGTAATGCCCGGACCGTTGGATATCGCGGATGATGCCCTTGAACTCCTCGACGGCGGTGGTGGGCACGACGAACTGGTATTGGCCGAATCCCGCCTGGCCGTAGGCCCGGTTCCATTCCCCGAACATGTCCAGCGGGTGGTAGAACTGCGTCAAGTTCTGGATCTTGCCGCGGTAGGTGCCGGACTTGCGGTACCACAACTCGCCGATCGGCATGAACGTGTACTTGTTGGCCAGGCCGTTCGGGAAAATGTCGGGGAACGTAAGCAGTTGCGGCGCATCGAACTTCAACGGGTTTCGTTGCAGCTTTTTGGGCAGTTGGTCGAGCCGCGCCAGTGAGCCGCGCGATATCGCCGCGCGTCCCAGCCTGGGTGGTGGGCTGATGGCGTCGAACCATGCGCTGGAGTAGGTGTAGTTGGCTTCGCTGCCGTCGCTGTGAAAGGCGATCGTTTCGTCGAGGCCGGCGGTCACGTCGCCGTCGGCGATGAAGTACGCGGTCTCCGTCGGCGTCATCTCGATGGTGGCGCGCACGACGATGCCCGTCAGGCCGTTGCCCCCGACGGTCGCCCAGAACAGCTCGGCGTACTCACCCTCGGGGGTGAGCGTGCGCGCGGTGCCGTCGGCCATGAGCAGGTCCATCGACCGCACGTGGTTGCCGAAGCTGCCCGCGCTGTGATGGTTCTTGCCGTGGATGTCGCAGGCGATCGCGCCGCCGACGGTGACCTGGCGGGTGCCCGGCAGCACCGGAACCCACAGCCCGAACGGCAGCGCCGCCTTCATCAGCTGGTCCAGGCTGACGCCGGCGTCGACGTCGACCAGCCGGGTGTCGGCGCTGATCGAATGGATGCGGTTGAGCCCCGTCATGTCGATCACCAGGCCGCCGCCGTTTTGGGCGTTGTCGCCGTAGGACCGGCCCAGCCCGCGCGCGATGACGCCCCGGCCGTGTGGACCGCCGGACTCGGCCACCCGGGCGACGGCCTTCGCGATCGCCTCGGGATCGCGGGTCGAGAGCACCTCGGCCACCGACGGCGCGGTGCGGCCGAAGCCCGTCAGCCGGGTGGTGGTGGTCGGCAGGTCGGTGCTCAACATCGTCAAAGAGGCTACCGCCTCCGCCCCCGGCCTCAGCGCATGCGGAAGATCACGGCTCGCTGCACAACGAAGTTGATCACCGTCGCGGTGCCCTGGGCGATCACGAACGCTACGGGTATCGCCCACCCGCGGTAGTGCAATAGCGCCAGGCAGGCGTGGTTGAGCCCGACCTGCACGGCGAACGTGATGGCGTACAGGACCATGACCGCGACGAACCGGGCGGTGCTGGGGGCCGCCTGGAACGTCCAGCGCCGGTTGATCAGGTAGGCGGTCACGGTGCCGACGACGAAGCTGATGGCCTTCGACAGGTCGACCTGCACATGGGCCGCCTTGTAGAGCACCACGTAGAGGCCGAAATCCACGACGGCGGCCAGACCGCCGGTGACGACGAAACGGGTGACCTGCGTCTTCAGGCTCAGGGGGCCCGAAACCTGGCTCGGCGGCGCGGACTCGGGCGGCGGGGCGACCATCAGCGGGAGTCTAACCGGACCGGTGGACGCCGCGGCCCAGCTAGCGGGGCCGCTTGACCGCCAGCAACTCGACCTGGTTCTCGCCCTGCGGCGTCGAGTAGGTCACCGTGTCACCGGGCTTGCGGCCGGCCAGAGCCTGGCCCAGGGGGCTGCGGGCGGTCAGGGTCTCGCCTTCGCGCCCGATGGGGGTCTCCTCGACGATCGAGATCACCTGCATGGTGACGACCTCCCCGTCGGGAAACCGCAGGGTCACCTCGGTCCCGCCGGGCAGCCCCGACGACTCGTCGGCGGACGGCCCCTCGCGCAACCGGTGGTCGAGCTCGTTGATCCGGTCGGCCAGGACGGCCAGTTCGTCGGCGCGCTGGATGGCCTCGGCCGCGTCCCCGTGATCACCGACCATCCCGCGGTCGTTCTTGACCTCGACCTCGAGGCGATCACGTCGCTGCCTGAGCCGCTCGAGCTCCGCGGCGAGATTCTCCCGCGCCGCGTCCGCCGCCGATTGGGCTTTCTTGCTCACGTAGTCGACCTTTCGCCCAGGTTGTTTCGTGCCTGATGCCCTCTTGGCGCCGGATTAATCCCGCGTATCCGAGGAGTGGCGATTCAGTGTCGCACCACGGCGACGCGGCCGCCACCATCAGGTCCCGGGCAGATCCGGTGAGCTCGGCCGGCGCGCGGTGCCCCGCGATCACCCCCGCGGCGGGACCGGTATCCGGGCCAAGTCCTCGGCGACGACGATGTCTCCGTCGAAGGCCTCGGCCGCCTCGTCGAAAAACCGCCGACCGTCCGGTTAGCGCGGGGAAAAGTGGGTCGGCACCAGTCGCCGCACCCCGCACTCGGCCGCCACCCGCGCCGCCTGCCGGGCGGTCAGATGCCCGTAGCGCGTCGCCAGGTCGGCGTCCTCGCGCAGGAAGGTCGCCTGCGGCCAGCCGACCGTCGAGTTGTTGGGCGAAATCGCGGCGTTTCGCCGCAACAACTCGACGCTCGACCGCCCCCAAAAGGGGTTAGACCCAGTAGGGGACCCGCGCGCGGTACTGCCGCATCGCGAAGGCCGCCAGCACCCAGCCGACGGCGGTCAGCACCACGACCACCACCCAGTGCCGCATCTCCTGGTGGGCGCCCAGCAGCGGGGCGCGGACGATGTCGAGGTAGTGCAGCAGCGGGTTGAGTTCCACGATGTTCGACCAGCGGCCCGCGCCCTGCTGGCGCAGCGTGTCGTCGTTCCAGATGATCGGCGTCATGAAGAACAGCAACTGCACCACCGAGAACAACAAGGGACCGATGTCGCGGTAACGGGTCGCCAGGATGCCGAAACACAGTGATACCCATATGCAATTGAGCACGATGAGCCCGAGCGCCGGCACCACCGACAGGTCGGCCCACGACCACGGCTTGGGGTAGATCACGGCGACGACGGCGTAGATGACGATGTTGTGCGCGAACAGAATCATCTGCCGCCACACCAGCCGGTACACGTGCACGCTCAGCGGCGTCGGCAGCTGCTTGATCAGTCCCTCGTTGGCGACGAACACGTCGGCGCCCTCCAGGATGGAGGCGTTGATCAGGTTCCAGATGATCAGCCCGAGCGTCACGTACGGCAGGTGTGACGACAGTTCCAGGTGAAACAGCTTGGAATACAAGCCGCCCATGGCGACCGCGGTGGTTCCGGTCGCGATGGTGATCCAGAACGGTCCCAGCACCGAGCGGCGGTAGCGCTGCTTGATGTCCTGCCAGCCCAGGTGCAGCCACAGCTCGTGACGCCGGAAGCCGGCGACCAGGTCTCCCCGGGCGCGCGACAGCGTCCTCGATTGGGCCGCCGCGTCGATGAACGTCATGAGCCTCCTCCCGCGTCCGGCCGGCCGAAGCGTTCGCGCCGGCCCAGGCGGCGCAACCGGAACCATTCCCGCAGACCCCGCGGGTCGCGGCGGGTCACCAGGAAGAACCAGCCGAACCTAATCCATTCCTGGGCAAGCAGTTTGCGCAGTCCCGGCTGCGACAGGAGGTAGCCGCGGTTGCGGTAGGTGTAGAAGCGCTTGGCCGGGTCGTCGGGATACTGGGTGTGCATCCGGCCGCCCAGGATCGGCCGGAACTCGTCGGACCCGCAGGGATGCAGGTAGGCGGTCTGCAGGCAGGTTCCGAACGGCAGGCCGGAGCGCACCAGCCGCCGGTGCATCTCGACCTCGTCGCCGCGGATGAACAACCGCAGGTCCGGCACGCCGATGGATTCCAGCGTCGCCGCGCGGAACAACGCGCCGTTGAACAGCGAGGCTATGCCGCGCAACAGCTGCTGTTCCGGCTCGGTGCGCAATTCGCTTGCCCGCCTTCGCCATACCAGTCCGCGCCGCAACGGGAACGCCAGTCGCTGCGGGTCATCCATATTGCACACCATCGGCGACACCTCGGCCAGGCCGTACCGTTGCGCGCAGGCCAGCAGCGTGGCCAGCACGTCGGAGTCCGCCGGGCGTCCGTCGTCGTCGGCCAGCCAGACCCAGTCGGCTCCCAGCGCCAGCGCGTGCAGCATGCCGAGCGCGAATCCGCCTGCGCCGCCGAGGTTTCGGAGCGACGGCAGGTAGGTGGTGGGGATCGGCTGGCCGGCGACCAGGTCGCGGACGCGGTGGTCGTGGGCGGAGCCGTCGTTGTCGACGACGATCAGGTGGTCGGGGGACCGGGTCTGGGCGCTCAGCGCGTCCAGCGACTTGGTCAGCTCGTCGG
Source organism: Mycobacterium bohemicum DSM 44277 (assembly GCF_001053185.1). Classification (GTDB taxonomy): domain Bacteria; phylum Actinomycetota; class Actinomycetes; order Mycobacteriales; family Mycobacteriaceae; genus Mycobacterium; species Mycobacterium bohemicum. Next base: position 135,640 of record NZ_CSTD01000002.1, read on the forward strand.
GCCGGCGGTGGGTGACGACGACGGCGACGACGGTGTCAGTCATCCGTGAGCGCTCTTTGCGCCAGCGGCCGCTCTGTGCGCGTCCCGCCCCGGGTTTCGGCCAGCACCTCGCGCACGTGCCGGGCCGCGTCCTCGCCCTCGTAGGCGCGCACCACGTCCTCGATGCCGCCGGACATGCGGATGACCCCGTGGTCGATCCACATCGCGGTCCTGCACAACCGGGCCAGGAATTCGTTGGAATGGCTTGCGAATACCAGGATTCCGGAGCGTTCCACCAGGCTCTGCAGCCGGGACTGCGCCTTCTTGAGGAAGTCGGCGTCCACCGCGCCGATGCCCTCGTCGAGCAGCAGGATCTCCGGGTCGATGCTGGTGACCACCCCCATCGCCAGCCGCACCCGCATCCCGGTGGAGTAGGTGCGCAGCGGCATCGACAGGTAGTCGCCGAGCTCGGTGAACTCGGCGATCTCGTCGACCTTGGCCAGCATCTGCTTGCGGGTCTGCCCGAGGAACAGGCCGCGGATGATGATGTTCTCGTAGCCGGAGATCTCGGGGTCCATGCCTACCCCGAGGTCGAAGACCGGCGCGACCCGGCCCGTCACCTGCGCCCATCCCCGCGTGGGTTCGTAGATGCCCGAAAGTAGCCGCAGCAGAGTCGATTTGCCGGCGCCGTTATGCCCGACCAGGCCGACGCGGTCGCCGAGCTCGAGCGACATCGTGATGTCGCGCAAGGCCTCGACGACGACCACGTTGGAATTGTTGCGGCCGATCGTGCCGCCCGCCTTGCCCAGGAACGCCTTCTTCAACGAGCGTGACTTGGCGTCGAAGATGGGGAATTCCACCCACGCGTCACGTGTCTCGATGTGCGGACCCGACACCACTGGCTACTTACGTCTGCCTACAGGTACTGCCCATGCCCGTGGGCGCCCTGGCCCGCCTTGCCCATGCCCGGCGGAAGCGCGCCCTGGCGCATCTGCTCCAGCTGTGCGCGCGCGGCCATCTGCTGGGCGAACAGGGCGGTCTGGATCCCGTGGAACAGCCCTTCGAGCCAGCCGACCAGCTGCGCCTGGGCGACGCGCAGCTCGGCGTCCGACGGGGCCACGTCCTCGTTGAACGGCAGGGTGAGCCGGTCGAGTTCCTCGCGCAGTTCGGGCGCCAGGCCGTCCTCGAGCTCGCGGATGCTGGTGGCGTGGATGTCGCGCAGCCGGTTGCGGCTCGCCTCGTCCAGCGGTGCGGCCCGGACTTCCTCGAGGAGTTGCTTGATCATGGTGCCGATCCGCATGACCTTTGCCGGCTGCTCCACCAGGTCGGTGATGGAGCCTTCGTCCGAATCGTCGTCGTCGTGCGCCCCGCGCACCCGCGGATCGACGCCGCCGAGGACCTCGATGCCGTCGTCATCCAAGCCGTCGTTGCCGGTGCTCAACGCTTCACCATCTTCCTGGCGACCATCTTTTCAGCGACCATCCATCCGTTCTAAGGGTGTGGCGCCGCGGCGTTTCCGCGCCACTCGTAGATTCGGGCCCCGCCGTTGTCATAGATCAGCGACCACGACGAAGACTTATCCAGTGACACTAGTCCTTCGGGTGTGGCGAACCCGCGGACGTTGGGCGTACTGGTCAAGATGTACCGGATGTTGAGTGCCTTGATCGCCTCGACCACCTTCGGGTCGGACTCGCCCTTGCGGGCGGAGGTCCAGAAGATGTAGCGGTAATAGCCCGGGCCGGTCTGCTGCGGGTAGTCGTAGTGGGTCCACAGCGGATGCAGGTCGGCCACCGCGTACATCCAGGCGGTGCCGTCGATGTTCGAATCGCCGATCACCGTGTCGCGGGCGCCGGGGAGCTTGGCCAGGTAGGCCATGGCCATGAGGTCACGCTGGTCGATAATGACCGAGTCGTACTTGTCGCCGAACAGGACCAGGTGCCGGTAGAGGTAGTGCCGGGCGGTGAGCACGGTGGTTATCAGCAGCAGCAGCGCCGTGGCCGCGGTCCACACCGGGGCGGGGGAGGGCTTGACGCGGTCGGTGACCCGCTTGGCGCCGGCCACCACGAGCGCGATCAGGGCGAACAGCGCGATCCCCGCCATCGGCGTCAACAGCATCGTCACCACGGCCGTCAGCCGCCGCGGGTCGTTGTAGAAGAACTGGCTGAACTCCTCGATCGCGCGGCCGGCCGGGTTGCGGAACGGCGCGCCGGAGTAAATGGTCGCCACGGTCAGGACGAGCCAGACCGCGGGCGGCCACCACACCCGCTTGTACAGCAGGATCGCCATGCCGGCGTAGGACAGCACCACCAGGCCGTATTGGATGGGGAAGTCGTTGAGGTGGCGGGTGTGCAGGAGCAACGCATCGATGACGCCCTGCTTGACGCTCTTGAAGCTGGGGAACGCGTGCCCGGCGATGATGTCGGCCTGCCTGAGCACCCCCAGGAATTGCGGCGCCAGCACCAGCATCGTCGGCACGATCACGGCCGCCAGGGTCAGCACATCGGCGCCCCGGCCGCGCACCGGATGCCACAGCGCGTCCAGCAGCCACCACGCCAGCAGGAACAGGATGACGATGAATCCGCCGGTCAGGTGCACCGACAGCACGCCGACCAGGGCCAGCACGGCCAGCGGGATCCGGTCGCGGTGCCGCAGCGTCGAGACGATCAGCAGGAACGTCGGCACCGCGACCCCGTAGGCCGCCAGGTTCGGCATCGCGGCGACCCCGAACTCCACATACGGCACCGACGTGAAGGACGCCGACAGCGCCGCGGCGGTGGCGGTGACGGCCGCGGCGCGCCACTGGCAGGCGAGCGGACGCACCAGATGCCAGGTGAGCATCGCCGCGCTGGACGGAAACAGCCACACCGACGCCGCCACCGACGACAGCGTGTAGCCGGTGGTGGGTGCAGCACCGGTGAGCTGACAAAACACCGCCGTCAGGGCGTGGAAGACCGACGGGTAATACAGCGCCTGGTGTGTTTCGACGTTGCGCAGCTCGCCCATGTGTGTGGACGACGCCTGACCGGTGTCCAGGATGAAGCGCACCTCGTTGGCGTGCCACACCGCGTCCCAGGTGCTCGGGATGGACTCCCAGTGGACGAGGCCGCGATAGGCGGCCCACATGATCAGCAGCGCCCCCAGCAGCACCCCGACCGCCACCGTGAGCGCCGGACCGACACGAATTCCGCGGGCCTCGCCCTCGGGGTCGCGGTAGCGGGCGAGCACCAGCTGCAAACCCGTCATGAGCAAGCACACCGCGACCAGCGCGGCCAGCGCAGTCCAACCGTTCCAAGGGATTCCGGTGGCGCCGTAGGGGATGATCGCCAGCGCCACGACGCCGTAGGTGAGCGCCGGGCCAACTGCCACGGCCACCGGCCACGTTAGCTGGCTGATTCGTGCGACGATCGTCCCGGGTGTGATCAGTAGGAACAGGGCGATCAGCGTTCCGAACCAGAGACCCACTCGACTAGTATGGCTGGCCGGGTGACCTGTCCCGGCAGGCCGCATCAGGTCGAGCCTCAACGGCACCCGCTACCGTCACAAATTTCGCGCAAATTGCGGAAGCTCTAAGGTGGCTGGCATGGCTTACGACGTCGCCCGGGTGCGCGGACTCCATCCGTCGCTGGGTGACGGGTGGGTGCACTTCGACGCGCCGGCGGGCATGCTGATTCCCGATTCGGTGGCGACGACGGTGTCCACCGCCTTCCGCCGATCGGCTCCCCGGGCGGTGGGTGCACACCCGTCGGCGCAGCGCAGCGCCGCGGTGCTGGAGGCGGCCCGCGCGGCGGTGGCCGACCTGTTCAACGCCGAGCCGGCGGGCGTGGTCCTGGGGGCCGACCGGGCGGTCCTGCTGGCCTCGCTGGCCGAGGCGTCGTCCTCGCGGGCGGGTCTGGGCTATGAGGTGGTGGTCAGCCGCCTCGACGACGAGGCCAACATCGCGCCGTGGCTGCGTGCCGCGCACCGCTACGGGGCCAAGGTGAAATGGGCCGAGGTCGACATCGAGACCGGTGAGCTGCCGACCTGGCAGTGGGAGAGCCTGATCAGCAAGTCGACCAGGCTGGTCGCGGTGGCGTCCGCGTCGGCCACGCTGGGCACGGTGACCGACCTGCGGGCGATGACCAAACTCGTGCACGACGTGGGTGGGCTGGTCGTCGTCGACCATTCGGCGGCCGCGCCCTACCGTTTGCTCGACGTCAAGGAGACCGACGCCGACATCGTCGCGGTGAATGCTCAGGCGTGGGGTGGGCCGCCGGTGGGCGCCGTCGTCTTCCGCGACCCTGCGCTACTGAACTCGTTCGGCTCGATCTCGACGGATCCGCACGCGACCGGACCGGCGCGGCTCGAGTTGGGCGCGCACCAGTTCGGCCTGCTGGCCGGCGTGGTCGCCAGCATCGAATACCTTGCGGCCCTTGATGAGTCGGCCCGCGGCAGCCGGCGCGAACGCCTGTCGGTGTCGATGCAGTCGGCGGCGGCCTACCTGACCCGGGTCTTCGACTACTTGATGGTGTCGCTGCGGTCGTTGCCGTTGGTGATGGTGATCGGGCGCCCGGAGGTGCGCATCCCGGTGGTGAGTTTCGCTCTGCACGACGTGCCCGCCGAGCGGGTCGTGCAACGCCTGGCCGACAACGGAATCCTGGCGGTGTCGAACGAGAGCTCCCGTGCGCTGGAGGTGTTGGGAGTCAACGACATTGGCGGCGCGGTCACGGTCGGGTTGTCGCACTACTCGACGACGGCCGAAGTCGACCAACTTGTGCGCGCGCTGGCGTCGCTGGGCTAGCCGGACCGCTCAACGGTCAGCACGATCTTTCCGGTCACCTCGCCCGCCACCAGCTGCCGGTGCGCCTCGCCGGCCCGCTCGATGGGCACCCGCGCGCCGATGATCGGCCGCACCCGCCCCTCGGCGATCATCGGCCACACCGCGGCCGTCACCGCCTGCACGATCTCGGTCTTGCTGTTCGGCCCGCTCACCGGCCGGGCCCGCAGCGTGGTGCCGATGACCCGCGCCCGCTTGGCGAGCAGCTTGCCGAGGTTCAGCTCGGCCGTCACCCCGCCCTGCATGCCGATGACCACGAGCTGCCCGTCGGTGGCCAGGGCGTCGATGTTGCGGTCCAGATACGCCGCACCCATGATGTCGAGGATCACGTCCGCGCCGCCCTCGTCGCGCAGCCGGGCCACGAAGTCCTCGTCGCGGTAGTTGACGGTGATCTCGGCGCCCAGTTCGCGACAGAACTGCAGCTTCTCCGCGGATCCGGCGGTGACGGCGACCCTGGCGCCCAGTGCCCGCGCGACCTGGATGGCGTGGCTCCCGATGCCGCTGGCCCCGCCGTGCACCAGCAGCACCTGGCCCTTGCCGAGGTGGGCGGTCATCACCAGGTTCGACCACACCGTGCACGCGACTTCCGGCAGCCCCGCGGCGTCGATCAGGTCGACACCGTCGGGGATCGGCATCACCTGACCGGCGGGGGCGGCGACGTACTCGGCGTATCCGCCGCCGGCGAGCAGGGCGCAAACCCGCTGTCCCGCAGCCCAATCCGTGACACCGGCCCCGGAGTCGACGACCTCGCCGGATACCTCCATGCCGATGATGTCGCTCGCTCCGGGCGGGGGCGGGTACTTGCCGGCGGCCTGCAGGATGTCGGCGCGGTTGACGCCGGCCGCGGCGACCTTGATGAGGACCTCGCCCGCCCCGGCCGAGGCGTCGGGCGCTTCCCGCCAGGACAGTTGGTCAGACGATTCGGCGACGATGGCGCGCATGGCGGCAACGCTACCGACCGCCGCTACCCTTAGCAGCGGTGGCGTGGCAGAGCGGCCTAATGCACTCGCCTTGAAAGCGAGAGACGGCTAACACCGTCCGGGGGTTCAAATCCCTCCGCCACCGCCGAGTTCAGCCCGCCGTGTCGTGCAGCGTGGGCGCGTAGCGCAGCACCGCCCCCGATTCCGTCGGCGGGGGCGATCCGCTCGTCGGTGCGCACCAGGGCCGCGCCGACGGAAATGGCGAACATCGGCAGCGCCTCGTCGGCCCGCAGCGTCTTGTCCGGAGCGGCGCCCTGCTCGGACAACACGTTCGCGTCGGGCGCCACCGTCGTCATGCCCTCGTCGGTCACCACCGTCGCGTCGCCGATATCGCCGATGATCAGCGTCTCCACCGCGCCCTGGCGCAACGCCGAGCAGACCGCGCCCAGTCCCTCGGCCGCCAGGCCGGACCGCCGGCCGATCTCGGCGGCGAAGCGCTGCGCGGCGTCGTCTATGGTGCGCAACTGGCGCTTGACGAACTCCTCCTCGATGCCGCGCTCGATCTCGCCGAGGTCGTGTCCGCTGTGCCGCGCGCCCACCTCGAGCGCCACCGCGCGGTCGCGCAACCTCTCGGGCAGCGCGGCGAGCATGTCCGAGCGCGAGCGCACCTCGCCCACCACGAAGATCACCTCGATGGACTTGTCGTCGACGAGCTGGCTGACCCGGTCGGCGACGGTGCGATAGCCGCCGTCGACCGTTTCCGCGCGCAGCGTGCCGCCGATGTGGGTGGTGATGTCGCCGCCGCTGTGGTCGACGACGACCAGGACGTAATCGGGGTGGTCAAAGCTCAGCTCGAGAATCGGTACCAGGTAAGGCAATTCGGACACGCGGACGACCATGGTGGCCGACGGGCGCGCCAGATGTTCGTTGATCAGCACACCACCCGCGCCGGCGATCACCGCGCGCCCGCTTCGCCCGATCGGCGGGCGCAGGCCGGTCACCGCGTCCGCGACCGCGTCGATCACCGCTTGTTCGGCGCCCTGGTTTTCCAGGCCCTCGGTGATCGAGCGCAGCTTGAGTTCCAGCTGCGTCTCGGCGTCGTGGGTGTCGTGGGAGTCGTCGAAGTAGACCGAAGCGAACGGGCCCGGTGCGCCCAGCATCTTGCGGAAGCGTTCAGAATCCATGTCTTGATGGTTGCCCGACGAACCCGGGCACAAACCCTCTTGGTTCCCTAGTAGCTGCGGTCGCCTTCGCTGTCGTCGAAGAAGTGCCACTCGCCGTCTTCCTCGACCTCCATGCGCCAGCCGAGCTCGTTGCCCTCGACCGCCTCGTCGGCGAACCAGGCGTGTGCCTTGTCGGCGCTTGCGATGTCCTTGGTGGCGACCACGTCGCCCTGCGGGTTGAGCACTCGGTATGTAGCCATGCCCGCAGTGTTCCCGGCCCCGGGCGGCCTCAACCGGTCGGAATCTCGGCGGCGATCGTGTCCATCAGGGCGGTGTAGCGCTTCAACTCCGGATCGCGACCGGGCTTGCCGCTGCTGATCAGCCCGGCGGCCAGCCCGCGCGGCGGGTCGGCCCAGATGGCGATGTTGGCCAGGCCGAGGTTGCCGAACGCGTCGGGGGCGTTGCGCCCGAACGGTCCCCACCGGTTTGTGCCCAGCATGTACCCGGTGCCCCAGCGGGCCGGCATCAGTCCGACCGCGAAATCCGGCCGCAATTGCCGGGATTGGGCCACCGCGGCGCGCATCGTCTCGGGCCTCAACACCCGCACGCCGTCGAGTTCGCCGCCGCGGCGCCAGATTTCGGCGAACCGCGACAGTTCGTTGGCGGTCGACACGGTGTTCGATGACGGGACGATCGTGGTGAGGAACTTGGCCGTGTTGGTGTACGGGATGATCTCGTGCACGGTTCCGCCGATCGCCTTGCGGAAGATCTGCGCGATCAGCGGCGGCAACGGCAAGCCGGTGGGATGGCTCGGGGCGACGAGCGGGACGTCTTCTTTGGCCACGCCGAAGTTCGTCCACCGGAAGCCCAGCGGGTCGAGGATCTCCGCGGCGAGGATCTCGCGAATCTCCTTGCCGGTGGCCGCGTAGACGATCTCGCGCATCAGCGGTCCCCAGGTCAGCGCGTGGTAGATGTGCATCAGACCCGGGCGATACAGCGGCCGCAGCTCGCCGAGCTTTTGCTGGGCGTACTCGTGGTCGTCGGCGCGGTTGAGGTCCGGTTTGGGCCCGGTGGGGAAGGGCAGCCCGGCGCTGTGGGTCAGCACGTGCCGGATCGTGATCCGGTCCTTGCCGTGACTGGTGAACGTCGGGATGTATTCGCAGACGCGGTCGTCCAGCGCGAAGACGCCGCGCTCGACGAGCATGTGCACGACCGTCGCGGTGGTTCCCTTGGACGCCGAGTACACGCAGTAGGGCGTGTCCGTGGTGACCAGGACCTGCTCGGCGTCCGGTGGGTCGGTCGGGGCGTTGCCCCAGCCGTGGCCGATCGCCCGGTTGAGCACGACGCGGCCGTTGCGCCGCAGGCAGAGCTGGATCGCCGGATGGAAGCCCGCCTGGTACCAGTGCTCGGCGGCCCGCCAGATGCGGTCGACGGCGGCGCTGCCGACCTCCGAGTGGTCCTCGTCGCCGATCGCGGTCACGGCGGCCAGGTCGGCGGGGACGCGGATTCTCCCGTCTGGAGTCATTGAGCGCCGCTCCTCCTCATCGCTTCGCTCTGCATCGTCGCGGCGCGTGTCATATTCACCACCCCAGCGAGGGTACGTGCCGCCACCGGCCTACTCGCCGGTGAACTGCGGCGGCCGCTTGGCGAAGGTCGCGGTGATCCCCTCGGTGAGGTCCTTGGACGGCAGGAACGCCGAGTTCCAGGCCGCGACGTAGCGCAGGCTCTCGGAGACCGCCGCGATGCGCTGCTGGTCGAGGACGTCCTTGACGCCGTGCACCGCCAGGGGCGAGTTGGCGGCGATCTCGGCCGCGGTGGCGTGGGCGGCGGCCAGCGTGGCCTCGGCGTCGGCGTAGACGTCGTTGACCAGACCGATCTTCTCGGCGCGGGCGGCGTCGATGTCCCTGCCCGTCAGCGCGAGTTCGCGCAGGTGCCCGTCGTTGAGGATCAGCGGCAGCCGGGCGAGGCTGCCGACGTCGGCCACGATGGCCAGCCTGACCTCGCGGACGGAGAACTTCGCGTCGGCGCTGGCGTAGCGGATGTCGACGGCGGAGATCAGGTCGACGCCGCCGCCGATGCACCAGCCGTGCACCGCGGCGATGGTGGGCGTGCGGCAGTCGGCGACCGCGCTGATCGCGTTCTGCATGCGTTTGAGTTCGGCGTGGAATTTCAGGCGCGGGCCGGCCAGCGCGCCGTCGGCCATCGTCGGCGCCAGCGTCCCGCCCATGGCCGGCAGGTCAAGGCCGTAGCTGAAGTTCTTGCCCGACCCCGTGATGACGATGGCGCGCACGTCGCGGTCGGCGTCCAACTCGGCGAAGACGTCCGGCATCTCGGCCCAGAACGCGGGTCCCATCGCGTTGCCCTTGCCCGGTCCGATCAGCGTGACCTGCGCGATCTGGTCCTTGACGTCGACGGTGACGGATTCGTATGTGTCGCCCATATCGAGAACGTAGCGTGGCGCCTATGTCTCCCGATTTGCGACCCGGACCTCATTCCCGGCCGACCGACGAGTTGCATAGCGCCGAAGACACGCTGGGCGTGTTGCAGCGCGTCCTGCACCCGATCGCCGCGGACGACATGTCCCGCCAGACGCCGTGTGCGGAGTTCGACGTGTCGGCGCTGACCGGTCACCTGCTGAAGTCGATCGCGGCGCTGGGCGGCATGGTCGGCGCCGAGATACCCGAGCGCGACGCAGGCGATTCGGCGGAGCGCCAGGTCGTCGTCGCGGCGCGCCCGGCGCTCGATGCGTGGCACCGTCACGGGCTGGACGGGTCGGTGCCGTTCGGCAGGGGCGAGATGCCCGCCAAGGACGCGTGCGCCATCCTGTCGCTCGAATTCCTGGTCCACGCATGGGATTACGCCGTCGCGGTCGGCCACGAGATCAACGCCCCGGAGCCGCTGTCGGAATACGTGCTGGAACTGGCTCGTCGAGTCATCCGGCCCGAGGTGCGCGGCGGCGCGGGTTTCGACGACCCGGTCGACGTGCCCGCGGACGCGGGGGCCCTCGAGCAGTTGGTCGCGTTCACCGGCCGCAACCCGCTCAGGTAGGGGCGCGGCCCCACTGTCCGCGCCGATCGTGAAGCTGGTTTCACGCTGGACGCCGAACGTGAAGCTGGCTTCACGCGCGAGCCGGGCGGGTTAGACCCGTTCCAGGTAGAAGTAGTAGTACTTGCCGCCATCCAAGACGCCCTTGCCGTTCATGATGCCCATCACCGCGTCGTCGTCGATCTTCTTGAAGTGGTCGTGCACCGGCTGGCCGTCATAGACCATCGTGGCGGTCACCTCGCCGCGGAAGCCTTCCAGCCACAGGCTGGCCTCGCCCTTGCCCATCGCCACGTTGGAGAACTTGTTCCCGTCGGCGTCCACGCAGACCAGCGGCTGCACGTCGGCGGCCGAGGAGAAGGTCTTGCCGAACCATCCGGCCTTCTCCAGTTGGCCGTTCATCTTGTGGCCGGTGCGAAACTCCCCGCCCTTCCACTCCCCGAGCATGCCCTCGATGGTCGCCGGCTCCAATGACGCCCAGAAGTCGTCCAGCTCCGCGTCGGGGATCTCCCCGTCGCGTTCCTTGAATTCGTCGAACTTCTTGCGGGCCAAGCTCATTGATCACTCCTTTGGGTGCGGGCAATCCAGTCACGGGCGAATCGAAGCAGGGCGTCGTTCTCCTCCGCGGCGCCGACGGTGACCCGTACGCCGTCGGGGGCGAACGGGCGCACCACGATCCGCGCGGCCGCGGCGTCCCGGACGAACTCCATGGTGCGGGTTCCCAGCGGCAACCAGACGAAATTCGCCTGGCTGGGCGGCAGCGGGTAGCCGGCGTCGCGCAGCCCGGCGACGACGCGGGCGCGCTCGGCCACCACGGCGTCGGTGCGGGCCAGCAGCTCGTCGGAGGCGTCCAGCGAGGCGATCGCGGCGGCCTGCGAGACGCTGGTCACCGAGAACGGCACGTAGACCTTGTCCAGCGCGGTGATCAGCTCCGGTTGGCCGACCGCGTAGCCGACGCGCAGGCCGGCCAGCCCATACGCCTTCGAAAAGGTCCGCAGCACAACGACGTTGCCGCGGTCGAGGGCCATTTCCAGGCTGCGGGGCGCCATGCCGTCGCGCACGTACTCGATGTAGGCCTCGTCGATGGCGACCAGGATGTGCGGCGGCACGGCGTCGACGAAGCGTGCCAGCGCGTCCGGGTCCACGACGGTGGACGTCGGATTGTTGGGGTTGCAGACGAAGATCAGCCGCGTGCGTTCGGTGATCGCGGCGAACATCGCGTCCAGGTCGTAGGTGTGGTCGGTCAGCGGCACCTTGACGGCGGCCGCCCCGGCGGTCTGCACCTGCGGCGGGTACAGCTCGAAGCTGTGCCAGCCGAAGATCACCTCGTCGCCGACCGAGGCGGTGATCTGGACGAGCTGCTGGCACAGGCTGACCGAGCCGCAGCCCACCGCGACGTGTTCGGGCGCGAAGTCCGGGCCCAGGTGCGCGGCCAGCGCCGCCTTGAGGTGCACGCAGCCGTTGTCGGGGTAGCGGTTGATCTCGTCGGTGGCCTTCTCGATGGCCGCCCGGACGCTGGGCAGCGGTCCGGACACCGTCTCGTTGCTGGCCAGTTTGACCGAGCCCGGCACCGTCTTGCCGGGGACGTACACCGGCAGCCCCTCAAGTTCGGGGCGCAGGCGGGCGGTCACTTCGACAGCATATGTCGGCGCTGTGTACGCTATGCCTCCGGCGGTTTCGGGAGACCGGGAAGGGGTCGGGTACCCTCAAAGGCCGATGGAGGCGTGCCAGAGCGGCCGAATGGGGCTCACTGCTAATGAGTTGTCCCCCTCAAAGGGGACCGGAGGTTCAAATCCTCTCGCCTCCGCTGCGTTCCCCTCGGGGAGCACAACTGAACACAGGCGCCCGTAGCTCAACGGATAGAGCATCTGACTACGGATCAGAAGGTTAGGGGTTCGAATCCCTTCGGGCGCGCTTATTACCAGCGGAAATACGTTGCCGTGTCATCAGGCGCCGGCTGAGTTGTCACGGATTGTCACAACTCGTGCCAAACTCTGCGCGCCGCCGGCGAGCGCGTTGGGCTTCGAGTGCACATAGGTTCGCGCTGGCCGCGCTGCGGGGTCCAACCTCCCACGCCAACATGGACCCGATCCAAGAGTCGTAGCGCGCTGCGATTGTCGCGCTATCGTCCGCACCGATGGGCGTGGTGGCCCCGGGTGTCCAAGAAGAGTGCTAGGTGATTACCTGCGCCGTAGCCCTCGGCGGCACATCAGGTTTGAGTTCCCGAAGTTGCTTCCCAGGCCCTCAGGTTGAAGTTCGGCTCGTCGAGCAGCTGCACGTATTCCCGACCGAGGATGGTTACCGTCGGCAGATCCCAGAGAATCGCGGTCGGGTCGGGGTAGACGCCGGGCGGCCAGGCGAGCTGGGTTCGCCAAAAGACCGCGGTCATCCACCAGGCCGCCAAGGTTGGCCCTTGGTTGTCGTCGGAGTCCAATCCCAGTGACGTGATGCCGAGCAGGTTGTTATTGATGTCGAGCACTGCGCCGCCACTCATCCCGCCGAGTGAGCCGCTGAAGACCTCGAGCGTCGGAAACGGCGCGAGGACAGAATCGTGAATTGGGTAGCTGAGTTCTCCTGCATCCCCCTTCGATACGTACGTCATGCCGCCCAACTTCACGGGGTCCTCGAGCGTTTCCGCCGGGACGAACTCGTCGAATCGAAAGCCCACCACGCTGACCATTTCGCCGGGTGGCGGAACTCGAGTGACGAGAGGCATCACTTTAAAATTGCGGCCATTGTCGAATTTCGACACCAGCTTGAGACACAAGAGCTGCAGGTCCCCGGCGCCGCTGCTATCCGAGCTCGCCGCGTAGCACTCCCAAATGTCGGCTAAGCCGCCTGGGCGCACACCGAAGCAGTACAGCACCGCCTCGCCACCGATCAGGGCCTGCAAGTGATCGGTGAAGACATGCTTGGCCGACAACGCAAGCCCCATGCCGATCATGACTGCCGTTCCCTCGACTACGAACGTGTCGCCGTACTTGAAGCAGACGGCGAGCAGCGAGCCGTCGAAAATCTCCCAGTTGTTGACGTTCACTGGCGCGGCCCCGGCCTGCGCAAAACCGACATTCAGGGGCGAGACGGTGAATGTCGTCCCCGAAGGTTGAGCACCGTTGGTTACGACCTCGGCAAGGTGGAACTTTTGCTCGGGACTGTCGGTCACCGGCGCGAGTTTAACGGTGTTCATGTGCGCGATTCGTACACACAGTGATCGGTTGACGCGCTACAGCGCGGCCGGTCAACGCTCTACGCTCTGCGGTGTGAACGCGGCGAATTGGATCAGCCTGGGCAGCTTTGTTGCGGCGACAGTCTCCGCGGCTGTCGCGTTTTTGCAGGCGAAGCGGGCCTCGGCGTCCAAGGGCGCTGCCGAGCAGCACGAGGCCAGGGCCGAACAGTATGCCGGCCGGGCAACCAAGGCGGCCGAGGAGGCCGCAGCCTGGCAGCGCCAAGCGGCCGAGGCGGCCCAGCGGTCAGCTGATGCCCTCGAGGCGCAGAACCGGCTGGTCGAGGACCAGGCCGAGGAGGCTGAGGGTGTCCCCTGGGAGATCAGGTTCCGCGAAGGCTCTTTGTTTGACGTCTGGAACATCACCAACACCACCAAGTTCGGCGTACGCATCGAGGGTGGGGGCGTTCTACGGCCCAAGTCCGTTGATCGCATCGACGGCCGCAGTTCGGTCGACTTTTTCGGCACTAGTCACATGGGCGGAAGCGACCAGGTCGAGGTCACCTGGCACCGCCGCGAGGATCTCTCAGACGAGCCTCGGCAGTGGCGGGGCAACAAGCCGCCGAAGCTATGATGCGGGTCTAGCGCGAACCCTCGGGTCTGCCATGAATCGTGAGATGAGAGCGCCCCCGGCGGGCGCACCGACCGCCGAGGGCGCTTTACCCGTTGCTGCTAACCCGCCCTAAGGATGACTCGCTCACGGTCGCTGATAGCGTTCGCGATTCTCGTTACTGCGCCATCGGACATCGACACGCCCCAACTAGCGATCTCACGCTCCACTTCGGGCGTGATTTCAGAGACCGACCGCCCTGCGAGGCGTTCAAACAACGCATCCATTGCTGACTGGTGATCGTCAGCGAACTTCTGCATTCTCGGTTGAAGTTGACGTTTCAGTTCGTCTTCCCAGTCGGGGTTCCATTCGAATGTCGCCATGTCACACGCGCTGCGAGATCGTCGTGTCGGGATGGCGTTTAGCCGTCGATTCCTTAACGAATCGGCCAGTCGCCGCGGACCGGTTGACCGTGGTCTGGTTCGATGTACCCCGACCCACTGCTTCGGTCGTTGTCGTCTTCGGATTACGACTGGCTGTCTTCTTACTCACGAAGCGCCCTGTGATCGCGCTTCTGTTCACTCTCCGTGCCATGACGGCACACCTCCTACGGGCGCGTTGCCCATTGAGCGAGCACTACGCAGGAGATGCGCTACAGTCGGTGCTCTAGGTTGCCATCTAGACGCCGGCCCTGGTGCGGCCTCCACACCCTGGAGGAAGTCCAGGGCTTCGGTGCTCTCAGAGCAAGTCTAGGTCTCCGATGCGCAACTTGAAAGCTGTCGAATTACATCACTGTTAGTAACAGGCGGCAAACTTGTGGATAGCTGGCCCTCCTCCTGTGGATAAAGATAAGCCGAGCTTGTCTGCGTCGTGGCGCTCTGCGGAAGGCGACAAACTTATCCGGCCAGCTAATGACCTCCTACGCTGACGTTTAACTTAGCTATAGAAGGAGGTGGATCAGCGACCATGGCTTTTTTTGCATCGCATCGCAAACCCCGGCGTGTCACGCCAGCGTCACAACTCACTGAGAACTAGACACCCCACCGCCAGGTGCAGCGACAGACATGAGCAGACCATCTGAACGAGAACCGCTGGCTGCAAGCAACGCGGTCGGGCCTGCACAGACACGCGATGGACAGTGTCGAAGTTCATGAACACTGCTGGGCTGCCCACCGATCCGAAGGTTGCGCGTTCGAATCTCTTCGGGCGCATTCCACCAGCCTAAATAGGTTGCCGCGTTATCAGGCGCCGGCTGAGTTGTCACGGATTGTCACAACTCGTGCCAAACTCTGCGCGCCGTCGGCCAGCGCGTTGGGCTGCGAGTGCACATAGGTTCGCATCGTGAAAGCCACGTCGGCGTGGCCGAGCCAGGCCGCGATCACTGCCGCCGGGACGCCCTGTAGATGCATCGTCGTGCCGCAGGTATGCCGAGCGTCGTGCAGCCTGATGCGAGGCACACCGGCCGCCGCGACGGCGTTGGCCCACATCTTGGACAGCGTGTCGGGGTGATACGGCTGCCCGGCTTCGTTGCAGACCACGTAACCAAGGTCGGCATAGGCGGTGCCGAGTGTCAGCTTTTCGGAGGCCTGCCGTTTCTTCGCCCTTTTTAACTCGGCCAGCAGTGGGTCTGGGATCGGAAGTACGCGGTGGGAGTCCTCCGATTTAGCTTCATCCTGCTCGACGGCCTTGCCGTCGACACTGATTCGGGTCGGGCCAATGGTTAACGTCTTGGCCTTGAAATCGATGTTGGTCCAACGCAGGCCGCCGATCTCGCCGCGACGCAGCCCGGATAATGCGAGATGCCAGGCGTGGCGGTTGCGGTCCTCTCGGATCGCTCGTAGCACGCGCTCCACTTGCATGGGCGTGTAGGTGCCGAACTTCTTCGGCTTGCCAGCCACCCTGTCGACGTGAGCCACGACGTTGCGGACCAGTGTCCCGTCGTTTACGAGCTGATCGAGCACCTGTGAGAGCGTGCCGAGCAGGTAGTTGCAGGAACGAGCGCTCCAAGGCCGCCGCTTTGTGTTGTCGGCGCGGTCCACCTGTCCGTCCCGCAGCCGTGTTACAAGCTCATTGACGTCACGGCGCGTGAGCTTCTGCACCGGCAGATGACCGAGTTCGGCGCGGACAGGCGCGAGCACCCCGTCATATCCTGACTTGGTCTTGGGCTTGATGCCATGCCGTGACATCAGCCAGTTCGCGCACGCTTCCTCCACAGTGAGGGCGGATGGATGCACGTAGGTACCCTTCGCCACTTCGCCGCGGATCTCATCGAGCGCGTCACGCGCGTCCCGTTCGGTTGCATAGCGTTTGCGCAACTGCTTTCGCTTCCCGTCGACAATGCCGACATCGACGGTGAGCTGGTAGCGGACGACGGGCCGTCCGCCGGCCCGGCGCGCAAGTTCAATGCGTTTGATCTGCGAAGGCAGTTGGCGGCGCTCAACCATCGCTCACACCGCACACTTAGGACAGAACCGCGTAGATGGTCAAGACGCAACCTCTGTGTGGGCTGCGATGAATCGGTTGATCTCAGCCGTACTGACTCGCCGTTTGCCGCGAACCTGCACCCAAGACAGTTCTCTGGAGTCGAACAACCGATAAATCGATGACCGACTGATGCGCAACGCTGCCGCCGCTTCCGGAATCGTCAAGAGCAGACCAACTCGGGCCGGCGCGCTTTCGGCTACCGATCTGGTATTCAAACTCTCAATGTTCGTATCACTTCCGCGCGTCATCGTTTCTCCTTGTCTCAGGCCGGCTGTTTAGTTTCATCATCGGATGCGGTGATCCGTTACGCATCGGTCGCGGAGAAGATTTCGTGCCCGATATCGGTGGGCCATAGAGATCGTCTCCCACGTTTCAGTGAGGCTTGGTCGTGCCGCGTTACTGCGCGGCGTCTTTCACGATGCAACGAGCTCACGCAGGCCCGATGTCAGGACGTAGACGCGACCGCCGAGCCGGCGCACTGGCAGCTCGCCGGAGGCCACAAGGCGGTACGCTGCGGCACGGCTGATTCCTAGCAGCTGCGCCGCGCGGGGTACCGCAAGGAGCAGAGGCAAGTCATTGAACACGTTGTTCTCCAAGGTGATTCACCATCTTTCCATTGGTTGCAGGGATGCCCGTCCGGATGGACGGGCCCTGTGGACTTGTGGGCTGCACCGTGGACAGAACTGGGCAACTTCGGTCCCGTCGGGATTTGTGACTGTGATCGTGCGAGACTGCGTGTCCTCGCAGTGACCACACCACGGCAAGGTTGTCGGACGTGGGACGGGTAACGGCGGAAGATCGGCCAACCGCCGGGCGACTACTCGGACCGGATCACGTGCCCCGGAGGTGTTTAGAACTAGGTGCTCGGTGAGTTCCGCCGCTGGCCATCCATGCGTCAGTGCTGACTCGACGCCGGGGTGGAGACTGCGGGCCTCCCGAGTACTGAGCTTCCATGCCTCGGTTACCGCCGCCAAGATCCCAGCGGTGGTACCGCTCGGTTCGGCGGGGGATTCAGTTGATGGGTTCAAGGGGTCCCACTGTGACACCCCCGGGGGGTGCCGTTGTGAGACCGTCCCCGTTTCGTTGCGGGACGGGGCCAGTCTCGGATCGGGACCGGGGGGTCCCAGATCGGGACGGGGCGGTCCCGGATCGGGACTAGGCGAAACATGCGGTGCAAGTGGGTGATTCAGGTAGTAGCGGGTCGAGCGTCGCGCTCCGGAGTCGTGGAATTGCGGACGACGGCTGATGAAGCCACGGTTTTCCAAATCTTTGAGTGCACGCAGAACAGTACTTCTACCGGCGTTGGATTCGGCCATCAGGGTGCGAATTGAGGGGTAGCACGAGTAGTTCTCGTCCGCTTTGTTCGCTAACAGGATGAGGATGAACTTCGCCGCCGAGGAACCGACATCTGAGTCGGTCGCCCAGGCAAGCGCACTCCAGCTCATCCTGAACCTAGGGCCGATGATCGTATGTACGGGGTAGTCCCGGAGGACTCCTTCCCGCGCCTGGCCCTCATGCACCGTTCCATACCAAGCACGCTAGAAGGCGTGATTGCGCTGCGCCACAGTCAGTCCCGATCTTTTCACCGTATTTCGCGCGGTTACGAGCAGAATTACCGTGTTTGACGGAACCGCATTGAAAAATGGTGAAAACAGGGCAGTGCTCGGCGGTTGTCCACTGTGTCAACGATCGCGGCAAATAGATCCCGGCCAACCATGACGACCAAGCCCGCACCTCTCCCGACGTCGCCGTACCCGCTGCTGAACAGGAACTCTGCCGACATCGCTCGCGAGGCCGCCCAGCGAGCACGCCTCACTACTCACGCCCCCGACAGCACCGAGCATGCCCGCGCCGACAGCACAAAGCGGCGCCCTGGACGGTTCCGGACACGCGTGGGCAGTGCGGGAAGTTTTGCGCCTGGCCCAACAAAGCGCGCGCCGCCGCAGCGCGGCCGCAGCCGAAACTGCCGCCCTCGACGCCACGATCCACAACATCCGCACCGTGCGCCGCTAACGAACTAGCACACCGCAACCGATGGCGGCCGCCACCGCACGCCGGCGCGACGGCACCACCGACCCGACAGCTCCCCTTGAAGGCCGTACCAGCCGGTTAACTCCCCGCTTTTTGTGGTGGTTCCGGCCGGGTCGCCACGCTGCGCCACCTGCTCACCACCGACGTTTTCTGGTCCGGTTTCAACAGCCCGTCCATCCGATGGTGCTGCGCGGTGTTCCCCGCCGATGGTGTGCTCATCGGCGGACACCGAATCGGTAGTCTTCCGAAGATGGAGCAGGCAATGCTGCGGCTACTGGTGGAGCGTGATCCAGTGCCACTTGCGTTGCTGTCCTGGATCGTCACCCGAACCTGGCTGCAGGAGGCCATGCAGCCACGATGTGACGTGTCATTCCCGACCCAGGGCGGCCCACAGCCCTTTTAAGGCAACCGACGCAGAGAGTCCGCGTCTGCGCGCGCCGGCGACAAATCATTGCGTCCCGCCGGGGCGACCACGCTGCCCGCCTTCACCGGCTGATGTCGTCGAGCTCGTTGCGCCCGTGCCCGGCCCGCGCGGGCGGTTAAACAGTGCGATGGCCCGCGCCGCGGCTAGGCGTCCAGGAGCGTCCTTCTTGCCGCACCCCTTGCGCACCCACACTGACACCCATCCTGGGCCCCGGCCTCTTTTCTTACTACGCTTGCCCCACAACCGTTTTCTCGACCATTCTCGCCACTTTGTCCTTCATCGATAACCACCCCAGCGACATCGCCTACACCACATAGCAATTCACGCCGATTGACTGACTTTGACCGTGGCACATTGGCACAAGGGGTGCAAGCATGGGGTGTGGCGAACCTTCGGTCCGCCACACCGTCCCCGGCTTGAGGGGTCGGTCGCCGTGGACAGGTGGTCGGTAGTTGCTCACGATTTCGGCGCCGATGAAGCGGCATTCGGTGCGCTACTACAACGACACTGCGCGCGCAGCGATCTCGGCATCCACCGACCGTCAACGAGCCGGCGGGGGGCTGGCCGAGTACTACTCCGAAGGGGAAACCCGCGCCCCAGTATGGGTGTGTGTGTGGGAGGCCGGTGATGCCGAAAAGGTAGCTTCTCTAGTCGGTTTGAGTGCCGCCGACCGCGCCGGCGGGCCCGCTGACTTGGACGTGGTGGCGCGCTGGCTGGATGAGGGAATCGCCCCCAACGGGGCCCGGGGGCGGGCGTTTACTGCGCGCTCAACCCATGGGTTCGACTTGACGTTTTGCGCGCCGAAGACTGTGTCGCTGCTGCGCGCGTTGAGCGGTGATGACGTGTTGTCCAAGGCGGTTGTCGAGGCGCACAACAGCGCGGTGCGCGAAGCGTTGCAGTACGTGTATGACCACGCCGGCTACACCCGCGTGCACAACGCGACCACGGGCAAAAAAGATCTCGTACGGCTGCCTGGTTTAGTGATGGCGGCCTACCAACATGAGACGTCGCGAGCAGGCGATCCGCACCTACACAGCCACGTCTTGCTGCCCAACACCCAGGCCCGTGACGATGGCACGTTGGTGTCGATCGACTCCAAGTCGTTGCACCATGAAGCCAAAGCCGCAGGCATCATTTATCAGGCCACGTTGCGCCACCACCTGCTGCAATCCGTGGGCTTGGAGTGGGGGCCGATCGACCCCCATACCGGCATGGCTGAAGTCGCCGGCGTGGCCCGCGACACCATCAGCGCGTGGTCGCAACGCTCCACCCAACTACGGGCATGGGCTGCGCACAATTTGGTCGTCGACGAGCTTGCCAGCGCGACGGCGGCGCAGTTGGCGACCGGACAAAAAGCGACCCGCCCGGCCAAGCCTGAGCACCTGTCGTGGGCTGAGTTAAAACACTTGTGGGCCAACGATCGCCGCGGTTTTGTCGTCGAGGAAACCGCCCAACTGGCGGCGCGGCGCGCGCGCACTTCGACTCGGTTCGACGGGCACGCGTTGGCGCGCCAGGCCGCGGCCGGCATCGACAAAGCCGCGTTCACTCGCGCCGATTTGGTGGAGGCGATCGGCGCCCGGCTCCCGCCATCGATCGAAGACGCCCCGTCGGAGGTCGACGTCAGCGCGATTCCCCCGCGGTATCTGATCGAGGGCATCGCCGAGCGAATCGGCATCCGTATAAGCGCCCCGCGTCAGGCCCATGAACGCGAAGGCCATGAACGGTTCACCACCGCCGCGGTGATCGCCGAAGAGGCCGCCATCCTCGACCTTATGGGGTCCCGCGATGAGCGCGCTGTGCTCGACCAGGCGGCCCTCAACACCGCCGGTTTATCGGTGGATCAAGCACGCGCGATCACCGCGATAGCGACCTCACCATGGTTGATTCAACCCCTGTCCGCGCCGGCCGGCGCCGGGAAAACCACCTCGCTCAAAGCGCTACGCGCTGCTGCGCATCGCGCCGGAAAAACCCGGGTGCTGGTGCTGGCGCCGACCGGAAAAGCTGTCGATGTGGCCGTGCGCGAAGGTGCCGGCGACACCGGCTACACGGTGGCCAAAGCCGTCAAAGATCTGCACGCCGGAGCGCTGCGCCTCGACGCCGACACTCTGGTTATCGTGGATGAAGCCGGCATGGTCGGCACCCCCGACCTACGCCAATTACTCACCGCCACCACCGCAGTCGGAGCCAAAACCGTCCTGGTCGGCGACGCCCATCAGCTGGCCCCTGTCAAGGCCCGCGGAGGCATGTTCGCCCAACTCGTGGCCGATCTCCCCTGGGCGCAAAAGCTTTCCGAGGTGTGGCGCATGCGCGACCCCGCAGAACGCACCGCATCACTGGCGGTACGCAACGGCGGCCCCCAAGCACTGCGCCGCGCGGTCAAGTGGTATTGCACCCACGACCGCCTCCACACCGGCGACGCACTGACCATGGCTCACGACGCCCTGACCTACTACCAGCGCGACCTCGACGCCGGCAAAGACGCGCTATTGATGACCGACAGGTGGGAAGTCTGCGATGCTCTCAACACGCGCATCCACCACCAGAACGTTGCACCGGAGGCGCCCAGCGTGACCGGAGCCCGTGGCCACCGCATCGGAGTCGGCGACATCATCATCTCCCGCCACAACGACGCTACCGTGCCGGTCCACGACGCCACCGATAGCACCATAGTGGCTGAGCCGGTGCGTAACGGGCACCGCTGGCGCGTCTATAAAGTCGACACCGACAACAACCGCATCGCCGCCCGCCGCATCGGCGATGGGGCCCGCGCCATGTTCGCCGGCGACTACCTTGCTGAGCACGTCCATTACGGCTACGCCGTGACCGTGCACGCCTCCCAAGGAGCCACAGCCGGTGACGCGCTGACCGCCGGCACCGCCCACGCCATCCTGGGTGACCGTGCCACCCGCAACCTGGCCTACGTCGCGCTCACCCGCGGCCGCGACGACAACCACGTCTACCTGTATGAAAAAGCTGCCGGCGAAGCCGACCACGAACACGCCCAGCTCGCCGAGGACCACGGCGTGCATGCCGCCCAGCGCGGCACCAGCCGCGACGCTGCCGCGAGGCTGCGCGCCATCCTCGGCCGCGACGAGCGCTCCCACACCATGATGCAGGCCGCGGCTGCCACCGACCGCAGCCAGCAGCCAGCGGCGGTGCGATCGCTGCTTAACAAACGCGATCGTGTTCGTGCCCGATTACGTGCCGACCATCGCTCATGTGCAGCCGCACGTGACCTGGCCGCTGACCTGCCCGCGCTGCGCAACGAAATCGATTTCCTCGACGTCGCCGGCCGCCGGTCTGCGCCCGCCACCGGCTACCCCATCCCGGTCAATACCCTTGATCACCTCGACGAGGCCCACCGTCACGCGGTCACTGCCATCGCCCGCAACCTCCAGGCTGTGCAATCGCTACACCTGTACCCAGGGGCCGATAAGGTCGCAGCACTAGCGGCGGTTACCGCCGCTGCTCACCGCGACCACCGGGCTGTAGTCGCCCTGCCTGCCACACCACAAGCCCACGCCTACGTCACCTCCTACCGCTACGCCGACATAGCCCCTCCCGAGACCGACAAAGCCATCGCCAACATGCGCGCAAGGATCTCCCAGGGCGGCCAGTTCCCCCGGGGCAATTTGGTGATCGTCGACGACGCCGACCACCTGGCCCCCCACCAGCTGCAGTGGCTCGCCGAAAACGCCGCGGCCACCAACACAAAACTGCTCCTGATCACCACCCCGGATCACCGCCAGCCCGCTCACACCCTGACCGCCGCGCTCGACCAGATGCTGCCCTGGGCCCACCACCTGGGCACCCCCGATCCCGACCACCAGCGCCCGTCCACCACCATCGAGTGCGCCGATCACCACCTGGCCGCCGCACCCGACATCACCGGGCCGGAATACCGAGCAGCGCGCGAACTCCTGAACCGGCGCGACGCTCTGCTCGATCACTTCCAAGACATGCGACGCTTCGAAGAGCGACTCGACACCATCGCTCACCGCGATCGGGCACGGGCACGCAACAACGACCGTGGCTACGGGCTAGGGCTCTAATTCTGTTGTAAGACGAGGGTATAAACGTCAGCCACTGACATCGCGGCAGTACGCTCGCGCAGCTCTAAGACGCGCCGTGTCTCGGCATCGATCTGCTCACACGCTGCTCTGGAATT
This sequence comes from Mycobacterium bohemicum DSM 44277, assembly GCF_001053185.1. Classification (GTDB taxonomy): domain Bacteria; phylum Actinomycetota; class Actinomycetes; order Mycobacteriales; family Mycobacteriaceae; genus Mycobacterium; species Mycobacterium bohemicum. The sequence goes on from NZ_CSTD01000002.1 coordinate 158,437, forward strand.
GGCAAGGATAGGGTCGTCAGGCCCTGTCACCATGATGGGGCGCTGGACAGCACAGTCATTTGCGGGAAGCGTTGTTATTGTTGCCGCTCGGATCGCGGCCAGACGTTCCCTGCAACTGTCTACGATCGCTTTTACCTTCCTGGTCAGGGCCGCAAGCGCGTAGCACAGTGTCTCCGTGCGTTCCCATCGAGCACGCCCCTGCATGCGTAAGCTTTCAACTTCGGCCCGTATCGCCTCTCGACATGCGTCGCTAACTACACCTGAGCATAAGACGTCCTGCATCTCCACCAGTCGAGCTTGTCGCTGCTCCCAATCACTGACTGCTTCAGCATGATTCGCTTCAGCTGCCAAGTCTCTTGCCACACCGAACACAGTCAAGGCGAGGCCGATCGGTGTATCAGTGCGCCGAATCCTCCTTGGCCCTAGTCTTAAGTCTGGGGGGTGCGGCTCGCCTAGCAGCTGGGCCACCTTAGCGGGGAGATCATCTGTCACCGCAGCACCAGGTCCTTCAGCGGCGCGCGGACTCCGGCGGCCCAGGCCGCGTACACGACGTTGAGCAGGTCCGCGCCGTACCGTTCCCAGCACAGCAGCGCCTCCAACCGGCGGCACTTCACAAACTCCCTCGTATAGCTGACGACCTGGTCAGGGTTTTCCACTCCGTTCAACCCCGGCCGCTGCGCCACCATCATCACCAGCGCGTCCTCGTGTTCTTCGCCCAGCAACGCCCACTCCTGAGGCTTAGGCCACCGTTCCGCGACCAATGCATGCGCCACCGACTCAGCGACCGGTGACAACTCTTCACCCGGGACGCCGAACACCAACTGGCGGGTGAGTTCTCGGCAATAACCGCGGACCATCGATTCATCGGCTGCCACCAAATCCGCGTACAGCGCCGCATCGACGGTCTGCAAGCGATGCGCCCGTGAAGCCAACAGTTCTGCTGCTGGATTATCCTTCAAGTCAACGGGTTTCACACCCGTAGCAACTTCGGTGACCACCGGGTGCTCTTCCAAAAATTCAGACGGCCATGCCCACGTTGTGGCCACCGCGCTGACGTTATCTCCGCATGCACGCGCCGCCCGCGCCGCCTTATCGGCGGGATTAACCCAGCCGAACCAGCGGGTATCAAACTCCGCGGTATGTCCGCCAGCTATAGGCATCGTCTTACGCAAGAACACACCTGGCGGGATGTAAGTGGCACCGTCGTTCGTGGCCACCCACAGCGTGGGCATCCCTGAGGTGTTACGGCCAACAGCCACAGCCCAATCCAGACCCGGATCGGTCACGCTCGCGGCGCCGGCGAGCTCGGCCACCGCCATCTTCGCCAGCTCCAAATCCGACTCAGCCAAATCCCGGCGCACCGCGCCCGCGGAATCACGCCGACCCGCCACCGGCATCAACCCCGTCCCCGGACCCGACCCTGATGACCCGCCGCCGGCCTCAGCAGGAATCGACGGCGCAGCAGGCGCCGAACCCACCGACGGAGCCGCAGACGTGCCCTGCGGAGGAAGAGCCGAACCGTACGGAGTCAAACCACCCGCCGGCATACCCGGCGCAGGTGACGGTACCGGTGCAGCAACCGGGGGCGTGGCAGCTATCGGAGCAGCCGCCGGCACCGCCGACGTCGGAGCAGTCTCTATCGGCGCCGCTAACGACGTAATCGGCACCTGTGTAACCGGCGGAACAGTACCAGCCGCCGATGCACCCGCCGCCAGGCCGCGCCCGAAATCCATCCCGAGCGATGGCATCGGAGATCCTTGCAGCCCAGGCACACCCGTAGGCGGGGCCATACCTTTAGGGACACCCCCGAAACCCCCCATCAGCCCCTGCAGCGGGCCCATCGGAAACCCCCCGCCCGACCCGCCGCCACGCATGCTCGGCAAAGTTGGCAAACCGCCCATCAACTGGGTCAACGGGTTATGCGGCTCCAAAGTAGGGCTGTCCTCCGGGGAATGTGCAACTGTACGGCCGCCTGGTACAAGGGGGATCTTGTCTCCGCTTGGGGAGTGATCTGCCGCCACCCCGGCGGTCCCAGACCGTGGGTCCCCGGGGGGCGCTGCATCAGCCCCATCGGGGGAATGATCCGCTGTTCGCCCTGCTTGTTTGACTTTCGGCCCGCCGCCGGGGCTTTCCGCGAAGCGACTGGTGAATTGAGTCGCGTATTGCGTGGCGAAGCCTTGGAGATCAGAGGAGTAACCCCGGATCATCGTCCGATGCGTACCGAGGATCACCGCCACCTGCGCGAGCGATTGGCCCGAGCCGCTACGCAGAAACGCCTCGGCCTCCTTATGCGCTGCTTCGTTCTCCTCGAACATTCGCTTCTTAGTCCTCGCGACGTCGGCGGATGCCCTCTTGAACAGATCGGAAGCAACCTTGCTGATGTCTGCCTGGTGGAACTTGAGCGTCGCCGCCTCGCTGTAGGTCGCACGAGCAGCGTCCGCGCTCTTACCCACCCAGGAACCGCCATCAAAGACAACGTTCGAGGCTTGCAGGGCGTCCATCCCGTTGTCCTCGAACAACTTTGACTCATCGAGAAGCGTGTCAGCGTCGTTGTCAATGCGTGTTTCAGAGTCCACCGGCCACACAAAAGGTTGGAACAAAAAATTGACGAATAGGCCCTGCGGCTTGGGGTGATCACCACCACCAACATGGGGCAGCGATGGTGTCCCCATCTTCTCAACCGGCTTCGCCCCGTTGAACAGCTTCAACAGTCGTTCGGCTTGCCTGTTGTTACGCTCCGCCCACCACTCTGGAACCTCGCCATTGGACCCGGGGCCTGCCACTGACGCCCTTCCGGCTACCTCGGTAATCCACACACATCGACAAGCGCATCGATCGCGTCGTTGCGGACATCTGTCAACCGGTTCACTTCACTGGTGGGCATGTCGCCCATGGCGGCCGTCGTCTGGTCCAGGGTTGTGTCGATGTATTTGCGAGCTGCAGAGGCGACGTCGGGCGGAACTGCTGGAACAAGCGTGTTCTGTACAGCTGAGGCACTATTGAGCGCCCGCAGCACCATTGGCGCATTAACTCCACCGCCGGCGACTCGAACCCCTCCTTGGCCTTCCTGACCGCGCACCGACACGTCGAACACGTGGCACAAATTCTCCTTCGCCCCGGCTACGGCGGTCGAGCTGAATTGCGGCGTTGTCGGGGCCGGTGACGGCGACACGGTTACCGCCTGCGGCATCGCGGGAGTAGACGCATAACCGCCGGTTATCAAATAGGTCACCGCCGACCCGACCGCTGCCGCCACCCCTACCGTAACCAAGATTCGTAACGCCGAGCCTCCATGGTTAGGCCTCCCCGCCCTCAGACGCTCTGCTGGGCCTAGAGGTCCCAACGACGGCGGGTGTGGTCCGCCCGCCGGCGGTGGCGGCAATATTGCTGACGGTGGTGCCTCTTTCGACCACAGGGATTCGCTCATCAATCACTGCGTCCAATCCAGTCTGTGCCTATCTGCTAATGGTAAGCACAGCCTGTGACCTTGCGCTGCACCCGATTCAAATCAATAGTCGTGAACCAAAACCGCTAAATTAGCCGCTAACTTAGCGGTTCATGAGCTAAGGCCGAATCCTGAACAGTCCGAACGGCTAGATTAGCGCAATAATCCCCGAATTTAGCGGTATTTTGGCGGTCAGCACCTCCGAGATGCCGGTCCTCTCAATGCCAGCATTGCGCCACCGCAAGACAGACGGCATTGCTGTTGCGTGCCCCCGGGGGCAGTCGTACTGTGATTACGTTCCCATCAACGTTTTGGCTACGTCATGTGGTGTCCGTAGTGGCTTTTGGTGCACATGCCGATCGTAATGAGAACCGCAGGACGGGATGGTCGTCTTGCAAAGCAAATTGATGACGGTGCGTCCGGTGATCTGACCATTGACGGTTTTGTCTCCACATTGGCTGGCTCATGCCCATATTGTCGACACCGGGTGCCTGTCGCGCTATCGATAAGTAGGCGTGGCAATGACGGTCAATTATGTGATCGGTGTGGATGTGCATAAACACAATCACACCTTTGTCGCTGTGGATTGCACGGGCCGCAAGCTCGCAACGAAATCAGTGCAAGCGACTACCGCCGGTCATCAAATGGCGCTGCGCTGGGCCCGTACGACTTGTCCTGGAAGCCGACTATGGGGTGTTGAAGATCTGCGCGGATTGTCTTGCCGACTCGAAGCAGAGCTGCTCGATGCTGGTGAATCCGTGGTCCGCGTCCCGCCCAAACTGACCGCCCGTCAACGAGCCTCAGCACGCACTGTCGGAAAATCAGACCCCATCGACGCTCTCGCGGTGGCCCGCGCTGTGCTTCGTGAACCCGACCTACCTACCGCCCGCCACGATGCTTACTCGCGCGACATGAAACTACTCGTTGATTATCGCGACACCCTGCTCACCACCAGGACGGCGATCACTAACCGCGTACTCGGCCGCCTGCACGAACTGGCGCCGGAGCACTCGTCGACCCGACTGGTCCTGTGCTACGCCAACCATCGACGCGTCGCACAAGCTTTACTCCAGTCACACACCGGCCTACTGGCCGAGCTGATCCGCGCCGATCTCACCCAAATCGCTACAGCGAGCGACCATATCAACAGTCTCGAGAAACGCATTAAAGACGCCGTTCAGCGCGGGGCTTCGGCACTTGTCGGCATTGATGGTTGTGGACCATTGATGGCCGCGAAGATCATCGGCGAGACAGCCGACGTCAGCCGCTTCACAAACGAAGCGAAATACGCTTGCTATGCCGGGGTGGCGCCGATCCCCCACTGGTCAGGTGGAACACCCGTCCATATCCGCGCGACACGGTCCGGTAACCGCCAGCTCAACCGCGCCTTGCACACCATCGCCATGATTCAAATTCGACACGGCGGCCGCGGCGAACACTACTACCGTCGCCGCATCGCTGACGGCGACACCCACCGACAAGCCCTCCGCTGTTTGAAACGGCACCTGTGTCGCACGGTGTACCGCGCCCTCATCACCGACACGAAATCCCGCGCGACCGCAGCGTCAAATTAAGGCTGACTAACTCAACCCTGACAACGAGTCCATTCCACGCCGCGCAGTTTAAACTCGTGCCAGCGCGACGTAGCTGGCATGGCAAGTGAAGCGTCCCGGCATGGCGGGAGTCTCCGGACTCACCAGGCGGTTCAGTATAGGTAGTAGGTCATTAGATTCTCACGAACTGTGGCGGAATCTCACGAGTGATGGCGGATCCGCCCGTTTGGTGAGACACGCAGGTTGCTCAATCCCGGGTCGGCGTCGATGACCTCAGAAACGGGCGGTGGGTCGTAAACAGCGTGGTGGCAGGTGGCGGTTCGCCGGTAGAATGAATTCGCTGTCGAGGCCGCGAGGAGGTGCAGTCGTGGAACGCCGGACACCCAAGAAGGTCGTCGTGTCGAAGGCTGCCGTCAAGAAGGCGGGGGTGCGCGCCACGAAGGCCTCAGCCAAGTTGGAGGGCCGTGTGGTTCCCGCTGGTTACAGCCGGTCGGCCACCGTGAGAGCCTACATCGCGAAGCAGCAGCCACCTAAGCGCTGATGCCGCTGACGCCGGACTACGGTGAGACCCCACTTGCGCATGACGAACTCACTGCCCTGCTCCCCGAGGTTATCGACGTCCTGGACAAGCCCATCACACGCGCTGCGGTCTATGACCTCGAACAGGGCCTTCAGGACCGGGTGTTCGATGAACTGATGCCGTCGGCGCTCGACGGCTCGTTGCCGCTCGACGAGCTTCTCAGCGACTACTTCGTCCGCAATCTCCATACGCGAATGTTCGGTCCGGTGTGGAACTGGGCCGGACGGTGGCGGCGATTAGAGCTCAACATCGGCGTCGCGCCGGAGCAGATTGCCGTTGACCTCCGAAACGCACTCGATACCATCGCTTACCGGTGGGAACACACCAACGACTGGACGCCTCGGCAACTGGGTATCGTCGTGCACGCCGAAACCGTGCGGATCCATCCGTTCGTGGACGGAAATGGGCGTACCACAAGGCTTCTCGCTGACCTCGTGTTCGCGGCAGTTCAGAACCCCACCGAGTTGCAGTACGACTGGGAGCTTGACAAGACGCGGTACATCGAGCTCCTTCGGGCCTACGACGCACAGCGGGACGTGGCCGACCTGGCGGCTTTCGTTAATGTAGAGCCGATCGAGCCATAAAGCCCTGCGAATTCGCGGATCAGAGTTGTGACGGTGTCTAGAGAGCCGCCAAGGATCGGCGACTGGGCCACGACCACCCAGGCAGCCCTTCGAGTCGGAGTCGACGGTCGTCTTCGAGGATGCCGTTGCTGAAGTTACTGCGTTGCATGTTGATCCAGTTGCCAAGCCGGAAACCGTCAACAACGTAGGACTGTGGTACACGAGCGTGGCCGTTCTTTTTCACGTATTCCTGAAGGTATCGAAACCCCTTGTCCCATGCGGCCTGTCGAGAATCCCATGTCCAGCCTGGTAGGGCTTCAAGACGTCGTTGACGTTCGGGGTCAAGGCGGTCCCTAGAGCGGAAAACCCTTTGTGTGTTGACCCATTTGCCTAGCTTGTACCCGTCGACGGTGTAGTTCTGGGGCACGAAGGCGTCGCCGTGGCGTCCGACGTATCCCTCAAGCCGGCCAAAGGCCGCCTCCCACTCAGCGGCGCGGGCGTCCCAAAACCAACCAGGGAGGGCCTCGAGGCGGCGTTCACGTTCGGTGTCAAGGATGCCTTTGGCGTGCTTATGACGCTGCACGGTGGCCCAGGAGCCGAGTTTGTAGCCATCGACAACATACGATTGCGGCACAAGCGAGTCGCCGTGGAGTTCCATGTACTCCTGGAGTAGGCGCAGCCCATCTTCCCACGCGCGATCGTAATCCGTCGCGGTCCACGTCCAAGTGGGCAGTTCTTCAAGACGCTGGCGGCGGTCCGGGTCCAGTGTTCCCTTGGCGTACTTACCGCGTTGGATGCTCACCCAGTTGCCGAGGTTGTACCCATCCGCCTTATATGACTGCGGCACACGGGAATCTCCGTGCGCCTCGATGTAGACCAGAAGTCGTCTGAACCTCGCTTCCCATTGAGCGTCCAAAGGGCTCCAGACCCAGCCTGGAACGGCTTCCAGTCGGGCGCAATGGTCTTTATCCAGTGTTCCCTTGAAGTGCTTGTCGCGTTGCATGTTGGCCCACTCGCCGAGCGGGTAGCCATCGACTTGGTACGACACTGGGATGCGGGCATCACCGTTGCGTTCAACATAATCAACGAGTCGGCGGAATCCGTCCTCCCATTGCTTGGCACGGGCGTCCCACGTCCAGCCTGGGAGTTCCTCGAGGCGACGCTTACGGTCGGCGTCGAGGGTGCCATGCGAGTAGTCGTTGCGTTGCCCATTGACCCACGCTCCGAGCCGGTAGCCATCGACCGTGCAAGATCGTGGGACGCGCGCGTGACGGTGGCGGTCGACATAGCCCAGAAGCCGCTCGAATCCTTCCTCCCATTGGTCGGCTCGGGGTTGCCAGGTCCACCCTGGCAGGTCCTGGAGGCGATGTTGGCGGTCAGCCTCAAGGGTGCCTTTGTCCCTTCGTGTGCGTTGCACACTGACCCATTGGCCGAGTTTGTAGCCGTCGACCGTGTGCGACAGCGGAACTCGGGCGCGACCGTGGCGGTCGACGAAGTCAAGGAGTCGACTGAACCCCTCCTCCCAGTCGTCGGCTCTGGGGTCCCATGTCCAGCCGGGCAGGTCCTTGAGTCGGCGTTTGCGGTCGCCCTCAAGGATGCCTTCGGCGTAATTGGAGCGTTGGAGCTGGCACCACGAACCGAGCCGGTAGCCATCGACGGTGTAGGACTGGGGGACGCGGGCGCGACCGTGGCGTTCGACATACTCGAGGAGCCGGCGGAAACCTTGCTCCCACTTGTCGGCTTGGCGATCCCACGTCCAACCGGGCAGATCTTCAAGCCGACGCTGGCGATCGGCCTTAAGGGTGCCTTCGGTGTAGTTGGTGCGTTGCTCCCCGACCCATCCACCGAGTCTGTAACCATCGACCGTGTAGGACTGCGGGACGCGGGCGTGACCGTGGCGTTCGACAAACCGTTGCATCATCCCGAGCCAGTACTCCCAGGAGGCGGTGGTCTGCTCGACAAGGCGCACATCGAAAGCAAGGGCGAAATCACTGCCGACCCTTGCGGGCAGGTCGAGGTGGATCTTGCCGGGCAGCCGTGGCCGCTGGCCCTGCCGGCCTAATTCTCGTCTGAGTTCATCGAGCTGCTCGGCAAGCTCGTCGTTGTGTGACCGCAGTGCCTTGATCACGTCCCAAACCGGCTTGAAGGCCGAGTCATTGAGGGCAACCTCCGGATCCACATCTGTGTCGATGAACACCGGTATTACCACCGTGCCAATGGTCTTGTCTGGGGCGCGTCTGATGGCACGCCCGACCGCCTGGACGATGTCCACCTCACTGCGTCGGGGGTCGATGAACGCCACACCGTCCAGCGTGGGCACATCGACGCCTTCGGAGAGGCAGCGGGCGTTGGTCAGCAGACCCCGCTGTCCGTCGTCGAGTCGGCTCAGGTGCTGGAGCCGGCTGTGGCGCTCGCCAGCGGTCATCTCACCGGAAGCGTAGCTGGACCACAGCAACCCCTTTGGTCGCTGTCTCGCAGGCATCCACTGGATGACCTCGTGCATCTCGGCGGCGAACTCGCGGGCGCGGGCAACACGAGAGTGGAACGAGATGGTGCGGTGGAGGTCATACTTCCGCATCGCCTTCGCCAGCCCGATCTGTCCCGCCAAGGTGCGGGCGTCGGTGATCTTCTTCCCGTCGCGAGTGACTAGGGTTCCCTTCTCCGCCCACTCCTTGTACATTGCGTCGTCCACGCCGACGACCACGACCTGGTAGTCCGTCAGTAGATCGCGCTTTATCGCCTCGCCGAATGTGAGGCGATAGAACACCGTGCCGAACTTCGCCTGGTCGTCCATCGAGGCGACCTCCAGGTCAGCGTCCTGCGCCGCCTTCAGGACCCGCCCTGTGAAATAGCGCGGTGTCGCGGTCATGAACAAACGCCGTCGCGCCGCAATGGCCGTCTTGTCGAGAACCGTTGAGAAGTCCGAGGACTCAAACCCGGCGACCCTGTGAGCCTCGTCGGCGACGGCCAGGTCGAACGGGGGAACCCGTCCGAGCGCGAACGCCTCTGCGATCTGCGGAGAGGACTGGTAAGTCGAGAACACGACCCGTGGTCCCGGCCGCCGCAGGAACCTGGCGATTTCGGCGGCGTCCGTGGTGACGGGCACACCCAGCTCGCTGGTATGTGCAACGGCTTCGTCCTCGTTGCGGCCCACGGTTTGGTCGCTGCACACCGGCAGGGCTTCGAACGGCACCCTAGCGTTGACCTGCCAAACCTGGATCGTCTGCTTCAGCAAGGACAGCGAGGGGACTAGGACCAGCGTCCGCTCGGCGTCGAGCTTCTCCTTGATGAATAGAGAGGTCAAGGTCTTCCCTGTCCCGCACGCCATGATGAGCTGACCGCGATCCGACTTCGTGAACCCTTTCACCACATCGCGGATTGCCTCGCGCTGATGCTCTCTCGGCTTAGCTGGCTTCGGTCGCGACGACGGGCGCATGTCGAAGGGCTTGGTGCGCCAGTTCACCTCGGAGGTGAGAAGGTCGCTCAAGCCGACGAAGGCGACCTGCTTTTCCTGGTCGTTGATCGTCCGCCGTGCAACGTGGTGCAGCTTGTCGGTGGTGGCGATCAGCAGTCGGTAAGAGAACACCGCCCGCGAGGACTCTGCCAGGAACTTGTCCACGTCTGCCTTAGTGACGGTGTTCTCGGGGGCATACGCCTTCGCCTGGATCGCCCACAGCCGCCCGTCGTGGTCTTCAGCGACCAGGTCGATGCCAGCGTCGCCGCCCCACCGACCCGTCCACTCGTTCCACAACCACACCCTCCGCAAGGTGTTCTTGTACGTCGGGTCGTTGATGAGAAACCACTTACAGACATGCTCGAACTGCTTGCCTCGGACCCTCGCGTCGGGATCGAGGCGGGCGAACAGGTCGCTGAATGTCGCCACGGCGGGGATGCTAACTCACGGCTATCGCCGGTAGGAAGGACAACTGCGTCGAGTATATGGACGACCTGGTGGCCAAGCTCTGATCGCCACAGAGCCGGACCGCCGGTTTGCTCGCATCCCGGCCGAATTTTGCCGCCTCAAAATAAAAGTGAGTTCCGCTACGGCACTCAGGCCCCAGGGGGCCTCCGATATTTACGAGGTCGTGGTCGTATCTGGCGGATGGGCGATGTCGTGTAGCTCAGCTGCCAACTGTGCCTTCTCGAAATCGTCGAACCGGCCTAGGTCCTCGGAGTCGCCACTGTCGTTCTCGTCAGAGTCATCACCCTCGTTCTCCTCGGAGCTGTCACCGTCGTTGTCATCGGAGCGGCCAGCGTCGCCCAGTGTCAGCGCCCATACCTCGGTGATGTCCGCGGGATCTCCGACTGGCCAAATCTCGTATGTCTTGCCGTTCGCTGCGGTGGCGTAGGCGAAATACCCGTCTTGGCGGACCCCGTTTACCGTCCGTGGCGGCAGCAGTCCCCACAACAGTGACATGGTTGCCGCCCTTCAGGTATCACGGCGCCCTTGTGTTAGGTGCTTTCGCGCATCTCAAGGGTAGCCATTGAGGCGGTGCCGGCCGCGAGGAGGAGTTCAACGGCCGGCACAGAGTCGCCGCGGCGGCAATGCCCGGAATAGCGGAGGCCCGTGCGGCGACGCTCATGGCCCGAAGTATCGGTGACCGGGTAGGCCGCGTATACGCTCGGCGAGGCGAGGTTGCAGTTTGCGAGCGGTGCAATTCCCTTCGGATTCCGTGCGCCGGTGGCATCTTGGACCGTGACACCCGGCCACCTACGGCGAAGATACCAATAGTTGGTATCATCTGATGTGTGGGTAAGAATACGTCCTTCAGCCTCGATGAGCATTACAGCGCGTTCATCGAGGAGGAGGTGGCGTCGGGCCGTTACCGCTCGGCCAGCGACGTCGTGCGTTCTGCTCTGCGGTTGCTTGAGGATCGTGAGACCCGGCTGCGCGCATTGCGCCAGGCACTCGACGCCGGCGAACGAAGCGGTGAGCCGACACAATTCGACTTCGATGAGTTCGTTGCGCGCAAGCGAGCTGAGCAACCTCGCCGCCGGTGAACCGGTATGTACTTTCGCCCGCCGCCCGCGCCGACCTGGAACAGATCTGGGATTACTCCCGTGAGCGCTGGGATGACGATCAGGCCGAGGAATACGTGCGCGAAATCCACCACGCGATCGAACGAGTCGTGGACAACCCGACGATCGGACCGGCCTGCGACGAACTCCGCCCCGGCTACCGGAAGCACGCTGTTGGATCGCACACGCTTTACTGCCGGATTGTTAGCGGCGCCGCGATCAATGTGGTGCGCATACTCCACCAACGGATGGATGTCGACCGGCACTTCGACTGACTCATACAGCGAGATGCCGCAACCAAGACGGCGAGAACCTAAACTGCAGGATCTCGCGCCGCGCTTCAAAACCCTCACGGCTGACTCCCAACAGACTTCAAATTTGAAGCGATGCCTAAGTTGTCACGGCATTGTCACAACTTGTGTGACACACCTGCGTCACGACGGGACATCGCGAGACGGTTTGCGCAGGTGAGAAGTACTTGTCCAGACACCGCGGGATACCCTGAAACAACCTGAAAGCACGCCGTTTCTGACTACGGATCAGAAGGTTAGGGGTTCGAATCCCTTCGGGCGCGCTTGGAAATTGTATGACGTCGGGTGATGGTTGACATTTCTACTTCGGGTGATGCCTGACGTTGTTTCGGGTGATGCTTGACAGTTACTTCGGCTGATCCTTGACACTCCCTGGATGAGGGAGTTAACCGTGGCTGAGCAGCGGTATCAGGCTGTGATGTCGGTCATTAAGGATGGAGGCGATTTGGCAGGTCGCCGAGAAGTACGGGGCGTCGCGCGAGACGCTGCACTCATGGTTGGCCCGCTATGAGGCTTCGGACCTTGATGGCTTAGGACCGTTCGGCACCTACGGTGAGAGCGGCACGCTACATACTCCAAACCGCAGGGGCGGGTTTCCTCGGAGCAGTTCCGCAATATCGTGGCGGTGTGACTCGCTGCGGAATAAAATGCCGAATGTCCCAATCGGTCTGCCGCGTGATACGAGGGAAATCATGTTCAACTTATTCCGGAGCAGACTGTCGGCAGCGGCGATTATCTTCGCTTTCACCGTTGCTGCATGCTGCTCGCCTTCCGAACCGGCAGATACCTGTATGGTCCCCTCCGCTGGCGACACGGATTCGGATCAGGGCATGGACGCCATGGCGATGTCGACCGAGGCCTGTCCCTTGGTGAAACTGACCAAGAACGATCCTGATCCGCCGCTGTATCCTTACATCGGAAGCGCGCATTGGCACGTGCCGTGGGCGCAAGACTATTTTGATCAGGGCTTGCGCTTCTACTTCGCTTTCAACAACCGCGAATCCTATCGCGCATTCCGCAAAGCGGCCCACGAGGCCGAGGACAACAGAATTCCTTGCTCAGCATGTTATTGGGCCCAAGCGCTGGTGCTCGGAGTAGACCTTAATATGCCGAAAGAATTGGAGCCCGACCGAGAAGCGGCCAATGACGCGCTCCGCCACGCCAGCAAAGAAAATCCGAGTCCCGAAGACTGGGAAATCATTCAGGCTTTGTTCGAACGCTATCAAGATTGTAATAAGTCTGACAGTGCCAGAAGATGCCAGAATATTCGCAACCTCGCCTATTATGACGGGATGACAAGAGTGCTGAAAGAGTTCGGCAGCGATGACCCGAACCTGATCACGCTCTTTGCGGACTCTGCCATGAACATAACACCATGGGCTTATTGGAAAGACGGAAATCCAGTCGATGGGCGAATCGTGGAGACACAGAATTACCTCAAGAAGGCTTTGAGCATCGTCCAATACCCGCGAAACGAAGGGCCCATCCACTGGTATATCCACTTGATGGAGCAGTCGCGCACGCCGGATGCGGCTAAGGAATACGCAGACTTGTTGGCGCCATTGGCGCCAAACGCCGGCCATCTGGTTCACATGCCGTCACATATCTATTACCGCATGGGAGACATGCAAAACGCAATTAGGGCCAACAAAGAAGCGACCGAAGCGGACGAAAGATATTTTGCGACAGAGCCGGATTTGTATCGCCCTGACGGTGACCGCTACAGATACGGATATTATCTCCACAATATTAATTTTGTACTCGCAGCCGCAGCTTTGAGTGGCGACAAAGACCAGGATATCGACCGTTATTCGGAGAAGCTGCTTCGATCGTTGCCGGACAAAGCGAACGGATTCCGCGCGGATGTATACAGATCTGCCTACTACCTCGCAAAAATCAATTTTTCCAGCACAAGCGGTATCCGCAAATTCCCGCCACCGAACCCCATCGCTCAGCAACCGCTGGCGAACATTGCCTACGATTTTGCCCAACTGATGGCGGATATCTGGGATGGAAATAATTCCAAGCCGGCGATCGACAAATTAGACGCCGACGTTGCCAAGTATCGTAGGTACGCATCTGACCAGGGCAAACAGAACGCAAGCTGCGATATTGGGCTCAACCCCCCGAAACCCGAACTGTGTCTTGCCGCGATCCTTAGTAACCTGGGGCACGCGCGGGTGGAGGCTTCGAGAGCCAATTGGGAGGCTGCGGTTGCCGATGCGGACCGCGCTGTCAAAGTCCAAGATGCCCTGCCCTATGACGAGCCGCCCTTATGGCCTTACCCGGCGCGCCAGACTCAGGCCTCGATTTTGATCCGGAAGGCCATCGCTGAAGGCCCGACGACACCCCCGGGCGCAAAGGATCTGGGGACGGCCAAGGACCTGCTGTTGAAGAGCCTCAACGCAGGCAGGGGCGACGACCCCGGCCAAATCCCGACGGGGACTTATCCCGGAAACGGCTGGGCCTATTACGGGCTGCTGGAGATCGCGACGCGAGACGGATCCCCCGAGAACGTTGTCAACAATGCCAGAGCAGACCTTGTCAACCATTGGTTCGGAGCCGCCGAGTTCCAACAGCTCGATCGCCTATAGGTAAGCGCATGCGCGCCGCTGCGCACGCCGAAGGTGTCGATGAATAAACCAGCTTTTCCGATTGCAACGGTGCTGCCCATCGAGCACATTCATGGCTTCGAAGCTGGACACCCATTTCGGGGTTACCCCTGCCCCGGCAGGGCCGGCAGCCCATGTTCGATGCCCTGCAGGTCGCCTTGGATGCGCTGCAGATCGCGGTCGATGTTCTGCATGTCGGTGAGAGCACCCTCAACCGCCGGCTGCATCGGCTGCACGCTCGCACCTTCGTACTGAGGGCAATACGAGACCACCGCACCGGCGGTGAAGTTGGCGCTTTGCGTGGCGTCCCAGACCGTGGTGCGCTGCACGAAGCCGATGGCCTCGGTGAGGTTCGGTCGGTTCGCGAGGAAGTCGCACACGGCGTGCCCGTGGGTCGTCGCGTATTCGTTGCTGGGCACCGGGACGCCGTTGCGCTTCAGCACATTGATGAACACGGTGTCGACGATGTCGGCGGGCGGCGCCTGTGCCCTCGGCGCGGCGGGCGCGGGTGGCACGGGTGGCGCGCTCGACGGCGGGCTCCGCGTCGCGAACATCACCACGCACACGGCCGCGACCGCTATCAGGGACAGCGGTAGGACGGCGAGGGGGCCGAAGCGCAGCAGCAACCCCTTGCGCCGGAACGTCGCGCGTCGCGGAGCAACGGCGCGGTTCTCGCGCGCTTCGAGCACCGCCGTTTTTGCGGACGCCGGCCGGTGGCCCAGGCGCTCGTCGAGCAGTTCGTCGAGCTGCTGGGACGACGGCTGACCGCCTTGCTCGAGGATTGACCGGCGGTGCAGGGCGATGAGCCGCAATTCCGAGTCGATCGTCTCGCGATCGCGCATCTTCCCAGTGTGAAGGCGTCGCGAGGTTGTCACAAGTGAGGGCTCTCGGGGGCCACGGTCAGCCGGCGAGCGGCGTCCAGTCATCCCAGGACTCGGCGAAGTCGAGGGTCGATTGCTGGATTCGTGCGGTGCTGATGATGGCCCGGAAGTGGTCTTGCCAACCCCACCACAGGCAGATGGGGAAGACGTGCTGGTACCAGCTCAGCTGATAGCCGTCGGGGATGACCTCGCCCTTGTTCTCGGGTGCGAACACCGCCACCGCCAGCAGCCCGATCGCCGCCGCGGCGGGGAGTTGGATTTTCCCGTTGCGCCAGACGTGCAGGCTCAACGGGCGGGGTCCGTGCGGGGTCAATTCGAAGCCGTTGGGCAGTTCGTCCTCGTGGCCGTGCGCATAACGATGCACTCCGAACAGGACGTCGGCGATGTCGGGGCGACCGTCGGGCAGGTCCGATTGCACCGCGATCGGAAAGCGGGTCTGCACGAGGTCGACTTCCGGTGCCGCCATCAACCCGAAAATGTCGAGCGCATCGCGGATGGTGCGCTTGAACCGCGTGGCCACGCCCAGTTGGGGATACCGCTTCTTGGCGGTGGCGTCGACAGCGTTGCCGGCATGCACCATCGCCTCGTCCCACTGCTTCAATTCCCACTGGTCCAGCGAGCGCATGACGGAGTTGGCCACTTCCACGGATGAAGGGTAGCCCTCCGGGCGAGGCTAGGGGCGGGGTTGGAAGGGTTGGAAGGGCCGTCGCGGCGGGACCGTCACGGTCTGGGTCACCGTGCTGGTGTCGGTGGTCGGCGGGACGGTCGTCGTCCCGGTGTCAGTGGTCGGCGGGACGGTCGTCGTGCCGGTGTCGGTGCTCGGGGGAGGGACCGTCTCGGTGACCGTTTGCGTCGGCTCCCCGCCGCCCCCTCCACCGTGGTGACGGGGGGCCTCGGTGGTCGTCGTGGTGGCCACCGTCGTGGTGGTCGGAGCCGTCGTCGTGGTGGTCGCGGCGGGCGCGTGTCCCGGCGAACCGGACACCAGTTTGACCACCGCGAAGGCCACCGCGGCGAGCACGATCACGCCGACCGCTCCGGCCGCCACGAGCGCCGCCGGCCGGCGGTACCAGGGCTGCCGGGGCTCAGGCGGCTCGGGCGCCTGGTCGTAGTAACCGCCATAACGCGCGGCCTGGGTGGGCTCGGAGTAGTAGTCGGGTTCTTCGGGATAGGGCGGCACGACAGAAGATGTTAATCGGCGAGTCCGGGCGCCGTTCCGGGCGCCGGCGCGCTCCTGCGCTCGGCGCTCGAAAGGCATTGGGAAAAGCCCTTATTCGGCACGGGTCTCAATCAGTGTGAGCGCTCGTTCGAACAGGTGGACGGTGGCGGCGTGGAGTTGGTCGCCGACCTCCTTCTCGGCCTGACCGGCGCACGCGCGGGCCAGCGTCCCCTCGATCACGATGCCGAGCTTGAAGCAGGCCAGCACCGTGTACCAGGTGATATGCGACAGGTCGCGGGTGGTGTTGGCGGCATAGCGCTCGAACAGCTCGTCGGTGCTGGCCAACCCGTCCTGGCCGCCCAGGGCGTGGCTGAACACGCTTGACCCGTCGGGCTGTCTCCAGGTCGCCAGCAGCCAGCCCAGGTCCAGCAGCGGGTCTCCGATCGTGCACATCTCCCAGTCGACGATGGCGACGACGTCCGGGCCGGTCCGGGAGAACATCACGTTGGCCGCGTGGTAGTCGCCATGCATGATCCCGGGCGTCCAGTCGGCGGGCCGGCGCTCTTCGAGCCACGCGGCCACTTGCTCGATGCCCGGGATCTGGGGTCCGGGGTAGTTCTCGTACTGGTTGTAGGACTCCAGCTCCGCGAGCCAGCGCGGCACCTGGCGTTCCAGGAAGCCGGCGGGCTTGCCGAAATCGGCGAGGCCCACCGCGACGTGGTCGACGGCGCCCAGCTTCGCCAGCGCGTCGGCCATCGAAAGCCCCATGCCGTGTCGTACCTCGGCGTTGCCGGCGTGCAACGGCGGCAGCCCCTCGCCGGCGTTGAACCCGTCGACCGGTTCCATCAGGTAGAAGACCGCGTCACCCAGCACGCCCGGGTCCTCGCAGGTGGCGATGAGGCCTGGGTGGGGCACATCCGAACCGGCCAGCGCCCCAAGGACTTTGGTTTCCCGCAGGATTACGCTGTTGCTGCGTGGACGTAGGTGGCGCGGTCCACGCCGCAGCACGTAGGGCACACGGGACCTGGTGAAGCGCAGCATGACATTCTGCGTTCCGCCGGTGACGTTGGCGACGTCTTCGAGCGGCCCGTCGCCGAGTCCCTGCGTGGACATCCAGGCCGCCACGGCCTCCAGGTTGACGGGATTCACGTGCTCGCCACTCCTTTTAACCAGCTGCGGAAACCAGCCTGTGGCCCCCGGAGAAAAGCCTAGGGCCACCGCCGACGAGCGGCCCGCCGGGTCGGCGGCTGGAAGACTGGAAGAATAGTGTGCGTAACTTATTCCGGTGGCGAAAGGGATATCGCGATGCCGCGTACCGAGAACGACTCGTGGGACATTACTCAGAGCGTGGGAGCCACCGCCCTGGGGGTGGCCGCGGCGCGCGCCGCGGAGACCGAAAGCGAGAACCCGCTCATCAATGACCCGTTCGCGCGCGTCTTCGTCGACGCCGCGGGAAAAGGGATCTGGAGTATGTACGCCGATCCGGCACTGCTGGCGAAGGCGATCGAAATTGAACCCGACGTGCGGCCGCGGATCCAGCTGATGATCGACTTCATGGCCACCCGGACGGCCTTCTTCGACGAGTTCTTCCTAGGCGCGGCCGATGCCGGGGTACGGCAGGTGGTGATTTTGGCCGCCGGGTTGGACTCGCGCACGTGGCGGCTGCCCTGGCCGAACGACACCATCGTGTACGAGCTGGATCAGCCCAAGGTGCTCGAATTCAAGGCCGAGACACTGGCTAACCACGGCGCGCAGCCGGCCGCGCATCTGGTCAACGTGCCGATAGATTTGCGCCAGGACTGGCCGAAAGCCTTACAGGAAGCGGGTTTTGACCCTTCACGTCCCGCCGTATGGTCGGCCGAGGGCCTGGTCCGATACCTGCCGGCGCAGGCGCAGGACTTGTTGTTCGAGCGCGTCCATTCGCTCAGCGCGGACGGCAGTTGGCTGGCGTCGAACGTTCCCGGCGAGGGATTCACCGACCCCGAGCTGGTTCGTCGCCAGCGCGAGGACATGCAGCGGATGCGGGCGGCGGCGGCCAAGGTGGTAAACGCCGAAATCACGGACTTCAATGACCTCTGGTATCCGGAGGAGCGGACACCGGTGGACGCCTGGCTGCGTGAGCATGGCTGGGACGTCTCGACGGCGACGTTTGCGGAGCTGATGGCCCGGTACGGCCGTACCGTTCCCCCGGGCGCCGGGACCGCAATGCCACCGACCCTCTATGTGTCCGCGCAGCGGCGAGCCGGCTGATCCATTTCGCTCATGTAGAGGTGGCCGGGAGCGGCGATTGCACACAAGTCTAACAACGTGCCGTTGCTATTCCGTTAGGTCACAAGGTGATTCAGATTCGTCTGGGACCAGTATTGGGCGGGTACAAAGGTCTGTGTGAAGAACACAATCCGTATTGCAGCATCATCCATCATCATGAGCGCCGGTCTGGGGATCGTTGGTTTGGGGGCGGCAGCTCTCGCCGAGGCCCAACCGACACCGTTGCCCGATTACCACTGGTGCCCGGGGCAATCCTGGGATCCGGGCTGGGGAAACAACTGGGATCAGGGCCGCTGCCACGACGACCACTTCCGCGACGGCGACGCCCGCGACCAAGGCCATTGGCACTGAGGTAGCACCCCTCCGGTGTCGATGCACCGTTGTCCGCCTGCGTGGCCGGCGCCCATGGCGCCGGCCACGCTCTTCAAACGCTGTCGCAGAACGGATTAACCCACTCGGCAGCGGCAAACACATGCCGCTCTCATACGGCGACTTCGCGAAGTCCCAACGAAGCGGCCCTGCAAATGACTAAAGCGGCAAGGGTCACCCGACAACCCCCGCACGCTCGGCGCCGGCAGTCAGACGATGCTCCAATAGCAATTCATCGTGATGTCCGATGTTTGATCTTCAGGGCAGCGGGGAAAAGTTCGAACCATGAGAAACATGTTCCGCACCGCGGCAACAACATTGGTGTTAGGAGCCGGTATCGGGCTCGCCGGGCTCGGCACAGATTCTGTCGCCCAGGCCCACGCTGTGCCTGCTCCCTTCCCCGACTATCACTGGTGCCCCGGACAGTTCTGGGACCCAGGGTGGGGCAATAACTGGGACCGGGGCCGCTGCCACGACGATCACTGGTACGACGGCGACCCCCACGACCAAGGTCACTGGCACGGTTATTAGGTCACTGCCTTAGTCGCGGCCCATCGGCAGCAACCCCCACCCCACGTCCAGAGACGCGGGGTGGGGGCGTTATGCCGGGCGGTGTCTCGTGGCCAGATGGAGGGTGGCCATCGCCCGGGTACTTCGAATGACCCTCAAAAGTCACGCGAAGGAGAACTACGCGATGACCGGTCGCCGGAGTTCGCCTTGCCTGCAGGCGGCCTCGGCCAACGCCGCATACACCGCATGGATTTTATTGGCGTGACCTGGCACCTGCCATTCGACGCGCATCCTTCGCTGCTGGTCTGCCGGCTGCAGAGGCGACGGCGACCGACGAGACTGGGGCATTCCCCGTGCGGCGTCACGCATGTTTAGACACGCGTGCAATGGGTAACGCTAGCCGGACGGGAAATCATTCTCGAACACAAAATGGAGGTCACCATGCGTGGCGGCGGAATAATCGGCACGATTGTTCTGGTGTGGCTGCTCATCGGGGTGTTCGCGGCATACCAACGCGATTACTTCAAAGGTGGGTCAACGAGTTGTGTCACAGCAGGGAATATTGCGTTGACCGTGGTCGCCGGCCCCTTGAACTATGCGGGTGTGAACCCCAAAGTCAAGGATTGCCATGTACCACAGCCGAGTTCAATGCCCAGTGGCCTCGTCGCTTAAATCCCTCACACGAAAGAAGTCGTCATGATCATATTAGGCATCGTCCTGCTCATTCTCGGGTTCGTGTTCGGCATTCATCTGCTGTGGGTGCTCGGAATCGTCTTGCTCGTCATCGGCGCCGTGCTGTGGATCATGGGTTCGGTGGGCCGCCCGGTTGCGGGTCGCCGGTACTGGTATTAGTTCACCCGCGCCCGGTAGAGATTGCGCGTGACCGCCCGTGGCGGTCGCGCGTTTTCTCATAGTCCGCGCACAGGAAAGCCATAGCCTCGACCCAGCCGAAGGCGGATACTGAGAGTTGTGACTCAGTCCCGAGCGTCGGCGGAGCGAGTGGTCATGTGCCGCGCCGATGGCAACCCGATAACCGTGCTCGTCGTCGACGACGAGGCGGTGCTGGCCGAGATGGTGTCGATGGCGTTGCGCTACGAGGGCTGGAACATCGCCACCGCCGGGGACGGGTCCTCGGCGATCGCGGCGGCCCGTGCGCAGCGGCCCGACGTCGTCGTTCTCGACGTGATGCTCCCGGACATGAGCGGCCTCGACGTGCTGCACAAGCTGCGTGAGGAAAACCCGCAACTGCCGGTGCTGTTGCTCACCGCCAAGGATTCGGTGGAAGACCGCATCGCCGGGCTGACCGCGGGCGGCGACGACTATGTCACCAAGCCGTTCAGCATCGAAGAGGTGGTGCTGCGGTTGCGTGCGCTGCTGCGCCGCACCGGCGTGACGACGACGGACAGCGGCGCGCAGCTGGTGGTCGGAGACCTGGTGCTCGACGAGGACAGCCACGAAGTGATGCGCGCCGGCGAGCCAATCTCCTTGACCTCCACGGAGTTCGAGCTGCTGCGGTTCATGATGCGCAACTCCAAGCGGGTGCTCAGTAAGGCCCAGATCCTCGATCGCGTGTGGAGCTACGACTTCGGGGGCCGGTCCAACATCGTCGAGCTGTACATCTCCTACCTGCGCAAGAAGATCGACAACGGTCGCGAGCCGATGATCCACACCCTGCGCGGCGCCGGTTATGTCCTCAAGCCGGCCCGCTGACATCGGGCGGGCCTGGTCGCTGCGTTTACGGCTGCTGGTCGGGCAGGTCGTCGTCCTCGCGGTCGTCTGCATCGGCATCACCGCGGCCACCGAGCTGTCCTTGCGGCATCACCTCGTGGCGCAGCTCGACGGCCAGCTCGCCGGGGCCTCGTACCGTTCGGCGCTGTTGTATCCCGAACCGAAACGCCCCGGGTGGCGGCACGAGTCACGTTTTTCACCCAGGCCGGGACCCGGTCCCCGGTTCCTGGACGCCCCCGGCCAGCCGGCGGGCATGGTTGCCGCGGTGGTCAATCACGCGAGCGTCATCGACGCCGGCTACCTGACCAGTAGCGGCGCGCGGGCCGCTCTGAGCCCCGAGGCCCAACGGCAACTGGAACAGATCTCGGGCACTCGCAGGCCGACGACGCTCGACCTCGACGGGCTCGGCCGGTACCGGGTCGTGGCCGCCGCGAGCCGCAACGGGGGAGACGTGATCGTCACCGGCCTGTCGATGTCGAACGTCGACGCGACGATGATCCGGATGCTGGTCATCCTGGGCATCGTCACCCTGGTCGCCCTGGCCGCGGCGACGACGGCCGGTGCCATCATCATCCGGCGCGCGCTGGCGCCGCTTCGCCGCGTCGTGCAGACGGCGACCGAGGTGGTCGAACTGCCGCTGGACCGCGGCGAGGTCGAACTGCCGGTGCGGGTGGCCGAAGCCGACGCCAACCCCTCGACCGAGGTAGGGCAACTCGGGTCGGCGCTCAACCGGATGCTCGACCACATCTCGGCGGCCCTGTCGGCGCGGCAGGCCAGCGAGACCCGGGTCCGGCAGTTCGTCGCCGATGCCAGCCACGAACTGCGGACTCCGCTCGCCGCCATCCGCGGGTACACCGAGCTGACCCAGCGCATGGGTGATGACCGAGACGCGGTCGAGCACGCGATGAGCCGGGTGGCGTCGGAGACCGAACGGATGACCCGGCTGGTCGAGGACCTGCTGCTGCTGGCTCGCCTTGACTCGGGCCGGCCGCTGGAACGCGAACCGGTGGACCTTTCGCGCGTGGCGCTGGACGCGGTCAACGACGCGCACGTCGCGGGGCCGGACCACGAATGGGAGCTCGATCTGCCCGACGAGCCGGTGATCGTCCCGGGGGACGCCGCGCGGCTGCACCAGGTGCTGACCAATCTGCTGGCGAACGCGCGTGTCCACACCGGTGCGGGCACCGTCGTGACGACGCGGTTAAGCACCGAGCCGTCCTACAGCGTGCTGCAGGTCATCGACAACGGCCCCGGCATCCCCACGGCCCTTCAGTCCGAGGTCTTCGAACGGTTCGCCCGCGGCGATTCCTCGCGTTCCCGCAAAGGCGGCAGCACGGGGCTGGGCCTGGCCATCGTGTCGGCCGTCGTCAAGGCGCACCACGGGACGATCGCGGTGAACAGCTCACCGGGACACACCGAGTTCACGGTGCGGTTGCCACTCGACGGGTGGCAACCGCCGGCCGGACAGGCCTCCTCGGCTAGCTAGAGCAGGTGACGTCGATCTCGAACGGCTTGTTCACCGGCTGCATCGGGTTGGCCATGTCCACGCCCGTGGCGGTGCCGGTGATCTTGTAGCTGTTGCCGTCCTTGGTCGCCGAGGCGTTGCCCTGGCCGATGCCCTGGGTGTACCCGAGCGTCACGCCGTTGACGTTGCCCAGCCCGACGGACTTCACCTGCGGCGGGTTGGCGTCGGTGAGCACCGCGGCGATGCCGGTCGCCGCCCCACCGATCGCGATGTTGACGCTGCCGCCCACGGTCGTGCACACGACCGTGCCGCTGACGTTCTGGTCCTTGCCGTCGATGGTCACCTTCGGACCGGAGCCCGTACCGGAACTTGCCGACGTGCCCGCGGCCGATGTGGTCCCCGAACCGCTCGAAGTCGACTTGTTGCTCGAGCAGCCCGAAATACTCGCGGCCAAAATTGCCGCCCCGGCTACCGCAACGGTCAGTCCACGCTTCACCTGTTCTCCTTTGCCCAATCGTCGCGATCCGTCGGCTTTGACGAACCGATGGGCAGTATGCGGGTTAACTGAGACGCGGAGCTAGGGTCCGGGGACATTAATTTCGCATTCCGCAAGGCGCCGGCAATTCAGGATCGTTTCGCCGGTCGGCCGTCAGTGGCAATGTATTGCCGGTGAAACACAATCCCCCGACCGCGTTCATCGAGTCTTCCCATCGCGGCCATGTTCTGCCCCTCGACGACGTCGCGGATTTCCACAACGCTGATCGGGGATTCGTCGCCGCGTTGTCGCCGTGCGTCATCAAGGCGGCCGACGGCCGCGTCGTGTGGGACAACGACGCCTACTCCTTCCTCGGCGGCCCGGCGCCGGCGTCGGTGCACCCCAGCCTCTGGCGGCAGTCCACCCTGAACGCCAAGCAGGGCCTGTTCGAAGTGGTGCCGGGCATCTACCAGGTCCGCGGCTTCGACCTCTCCAACGTCACATTCGTCGAGACCGACAGCGGGATCATCGTCATCGATCCGCTGGTCTCCACGGAGGTGGCCGCCGCGGCGCTGTCGCTGTATCGCACGCACCGGGGCGGTGAGCGCCCCGTCGTCGCGGTGATCTACACCCACAGCCACGTCGACCACTTCGGCGGAGTACTCGGTGTCACCTCGGAGGCGGAGGTGGCCTCCGGTGCGGTCGCCGTCCTGGCGCCCGAAGGCTTCGTCGAACACGCCGTGCAGGAGAACGTCTACGCCGGCCCGGCGATGGCCCGCCGGGCCACCTACATGTACGGGACACTGCTGCCGCGCGGGCCCATGGACCAGGTGGGCTGCGGTCTGGGCCAGGCGCCGTCCACCGGCGAAGTCGCCATCATCGTTCCGACCATCGACATCCGGGAGACCGGCGAGAAGCACACCATCGACGGCGTGGAGATCGAATTCCAGATGGCGCCGGGCACCGAGGCGCCCGCCGAGATGCATTTCTATTTCCCGCGTTTCCGCGCCCTGTGCATGGCCGAGAACGCCACCCACAACCTGCACAACCTGCTCACCCTGCGCGGTGCCCTGGTGCGCGACCCGCACGCCTGGTCGGGCTACCTCACCGAGGCGATCGACACCTTCGCCGACCGCGCCGACGTGGTGTTCGCCTCCCACCACTGGCCGACCTGGGGGCGGGAGAACATCGTCGAATTCCTGTCGCTGCAGCGCGATATGTACGCCTACCTGCACGACCAGACGCTGCGGCTGCTCAACCAGGGCTACACCGGCGCCGAGATCGCCGAGATGTTCGAGATGCCGCCAGCGCTGGACCGGGCCTGGCACACGCACGGGTATTACGGGTCGGTCAGCCACAACGTGAAGGCGGTGTATCAGCGCTACATGGGTTGGTTCGACGGCAACCCGGCTCGCCTGTGGCCGCACCCGCCGGAGAGCCTCGGTCCCCGCTACGTCGAGGCGATGGGCGGAATGGAACGCGTCGTAGAGATCGCCCGGTCAGCGTTCGCCTCCGGTGATCTCCGTTGGGCGGCAACGCTATTGGATCACGCGATCTTCACCGACAGCGAGCATTCCCAGGCGCGCGCGCTGTACGCCGACACGCTGGAGCAGCTGGCCTACGGCGCGGAGAACGCGACGTGGCGCAACTTCTTCATGAGCGGGGCAACCGAACTGCGCGCGGGCAATTTCGGCACCGCCGTCACCGCCGCCTCGCCGTCGATGTTCAACCAGCTCACCCCCGAGCAGATTTTCGACAGCCTCGCCATCCGGGTCAACGGTCCGCGCGCCTGGGACCTCGACATGACGATCGACGTCAGCTTCGGTGATCTGGCCGCCAATTACCGCCTCGCGCTGCGTAACGGGGTGCTGATCTACCGCAAGGTGGCGGCCGATGTCGCGACCGCGACCGTCACCGTCAAGCTGGACACCAAGCTTCGGCTGCTGGCCGTGACGGTGGGCGACATCACCTCGCCCGGATTGGAGATATCCGGGGACGCCGCGGCACTGCAGACCTTCCTCGGCGTGCTCGACGGCCCGGATCCCAATTTCAACATCGTCACGCCGTGATCGACGGCGCAAAGTCGAAGCCTCCTCGCCGGCAACCACGGCGACGCCCGGGGGCAACCCGTCACGCGATGTCGATGACGACCTTGCCAAAGACTTTGCGTTCGGCCACCAGGCGCAACGCCGCCGGCGCGTCGGACAGCGGGTAGCGCGCGCCGATGTAGGGCCGGATCGTTCCCGCGGCGAACATCTGCGAAAGCTCTTGCATGTCGCGCGCGGCCTCGTCGGCCCGGTCGCCCATGAAAGTCCGTATTTCCATGCCGCAGATCGTGATTCCTTTCAGCAGCACCAGGTTGAGCGGGATGGACGGGATGGTGCCCGCGGCGTAGCCGAGGGTGACGAAGGTCCCGCCGCGGGTCAGAGCGCGCAGCGCCGGCTCGGAATACTCCCCGCCCACGGGGTCGATGACCACGCGCGCGGCGTCGCCGGTGAGCTCACGGATGCGGGTCTTGAGGTCTTCGCGTTCGTAGTCGACGGTCGCCTCCGCGCCCCGACGCCAGCACAGTGCGAGCTTTTCGGGGCTCGAGGCCGCCGCGAGCACCCGGGCCTTCATGGCGACGGCCAAGTCGACGGCGGCCAGGCCCACCCCGCCGGCGGCGCCCAGCACCACCACCCAATCCCCTTCTCCGACTTCGGCGACCGAGCGCAGCGCGTGATACGCCGTGCGGTAGGTGACGCCGAACGCCGCGGCCGACGCGAAGTCCACGCCCTCGGGGACGAGCGACACCGCGCCCGCGTCCAGGGCGACCTGTTCGGCGAACGCACCGGTCGCCGTCGTGGCCGAGACGTGCTGGCCCGGGTGAAACGGTGCGCCGCCGCCGGTGGCAACCACTTCCCCCGCCAGTTCGCTACCCGGAATGAACGGCACCGGAATCTTGATCTGGTACTTCCCGGCGATCAGTAGAACATCGGGGAAATTGACCGCCGCGGCGCGGACCCGCACCAGCACCTGGCCGGGGCCCGGGACCGGATCGGCGACCTCGTCACAGACCAGGTCCTCGGGCGCGCCGTAGGAACGGCAGACCACGGCGCGCATCAGCCGGCCCCCAGGCCGCGCAGGCAGAATTGCACCAGATGCTCGATGTCGCCGGGTGAGGGCCGGTCGGCGGCACCCACGTACCGCCGCATGGTGGCGATGGTGCAGGAGAACACCGCCTCGACGTCGCGCTCGACATCGTTACTGCCAAGCCCCGCAACCGGTTCGGCCAAGAGCTCGCGCAGCGGACGCATCATCGCCCGGTCGGCGGCGTGCCCATTACTGCTCGCCGCCATCTGACCGGCGGCGGCCCGGCTCATGCTGATCAGGTGCGGGTCGGCGACCTGCGCCAGGGATCCCTCGATCCAGCGCGCGACCTTGTCCCGGGGCCGCGACTCCTTGGCCATCTGGTGCTGTAGGTAGGACGCGACGATGGCGACCCCGCGCTCCATCACCGCCAGGATGAGATCGTCCTTGCCCGCGAAATAGCGGTAGAACGCCTTGTTCGACGAGCCCGCCTCCGCGACGATGTCGCTCACGCGCGGAGGATCGGGCGCGACCCGCTCCATCACCCGCACCGCGGCGGCCAGGATGCGCTCGACCTCCTCGGTGGCCTCCCGCTGGCGTTCGTCCAGGGCCCGCTCGACGGCCGCGGTCACCCGATTAGCCAATGAGCTCACCGTATTTCGCCCGGGCGGCGGCCAGGCGGACATCCAGCGATTCGCTGGGCCACTCCGCGTCCTCGGCCTGGTAGCCCTTGAGCAGCATCCGTGCCAGGTTGACCTTGTGCGCCTCGGTCGGCCCGTCGGCCAGACCGAGCGCGATGCCCCCGAGCAGCACGTTGACCAGCGGCAGCTGGTCGGTCAGCCCAATCGCGCCGTGCACCTGAATCGCGCGCATGCCAATCGATTTCAGCACCTGCGACGCCAGGATCTTGCACGCGGCGATCTCGGCACGCGCGGCGGCCTCGTCGCCGTTGTCGATCAGCCAGGCGGCGTGCAGAACAGTGAGCCGGAACGGGATCAACTCGGTGTAGGAGTCGGCGACAAACTCCTGCACCAGCTGCTTGTCGGCAAGCGAACTGCCCTGCGTGAAGCGGCTTTTCGCACGCCGAGACATCATTTCCACCGCGCGTTGGGCCATCCCGATCGACCGCATCGCGTGGTGCAGCCGGCCCCCGGCCAGCCGGGTCTGCAGGATCATGAAGCCTTGGCCGGGTTCGCCCAGCAGCGCGTCGGAAGGCACGCGGACCCCGTCGTAGTGCACCAGAGAATGACCGGGCTCGTGCGGATGGGCGCCGACCAGGTGGTGGTTGGCTTCGATGTTGAGGCCGTCGGTGCCCGCCGGCACCAGGAAGGTCGACGCGCCACGGTGGACCGGGACGTCGGGATCGGTGATCGCGACGACGATGAAGAAGGAGGCGACCGAGGCGTTGGAGGAGAAGTACTTTCGGCCGCTGATCACCCAGTCGTCGCCGTCGCGCACGGCCCGCGTGGTGAAGACCCGCGGGTCCGCGCCGCCCTGCGGCTCGGTCATGGAGAAGCAGGAGAAGATCTCGCCGGACAGCAGCCCCGCCAAATACCGGTCCTTTTGTTCCTGGGTGCCGAAGCGGGCGATGATCTCGGCGTTGCCGGTGTCGGGCGCCTGGGTCCCGAAGACGATCGGCGCCCAGGGGCTGCGGCCCAGGATTTCGTTGATCAGCGTCAGCTTGACGGCGCCGAAGCCCTGTCCGCCCAGCTCCGGTCCCAGATGCGGTGCCCACAGGCCGTTGTCGCGGACCCGCTGTTTGAGCGGGTCGACGATCCGGCGCCGCTCGTCGTTGAGCGGCAGGAACTCGCAGCCGGGGAAGAGCACCTCGAGGGGCTCCACCTCGTCGCGGACGAATTCGCGGACCCACTGCAGTTTATTCTCGAAGTCCGGTTCGGTGGAAAAATCCCAAGCCATTCGACGCTCCTATTTGTTAAGGGATCCCGCCATCGGCGCGCAGAATGGAACCGGTGGTGAAACTTGACGCGTCGGAAGCGAGAAACAGCGCCGCTCCGACGATTTCGGGCGGGTCGCCGGCGCGCTTGAGCGACAGGTGGCCGAAGTTGGTGCCGCCCTCGCCGAGGTTCCAGGCCTTGCTGACGTCGGTGAGGAAGGGCCCGGCCATCAGCGTGTTGACCCGCACGGCCGGCCCGAACGCCTGCGCCAGACCCTCGGTCATGGCGTTGAGGCCGGCCTTGGCGGCGGCGTAGGGGATGATGCCGCCGTTGGGGCGCAAAGATCCGGTGGAGCTCACGTTGATGATCGACCCGCGACCCGCCGCCACCATCCGCTCGCCGATCAGCGCCGACAACCGGAAGGGCCCCTTGAGGTTCAGGTTGATCACCGCGTCGAAAAGCTTCTCGGTGACGTCGGAGAGCTTGTCGTAGAGCGGGGACATGCCGGCGTTGTTGATCAACGTGTCGACCTTGCCGAACCGCCCGTACGTCGCCTCCACCAGGCCGTCGAGCTGATCCCAGCGTCCCACGTGCACCTGATACGGCATGGCCGAGCGGCCGGTCTGGGCCTCGATCTCCCTGGCGGTGCTCACGCAATTGTCCATGTTGCGGCTGGCGATCACCACGTCGGCGCCGCAGCGAGCGACGGCGAACGCCATCTCGCGCCCCAGCCCGCGGCTGCCGCCGGTGATCAGGACCACCCGGTCGGTGAGATCGAAAAGCCCGTCCGCGTAGCCCATTTCAGTGGGCCTTGGTCGGCAGTGATCGGGCCAGCGCGGCGGCGGTGCCGATGAGCTGGGGGATCATCGCCCCGAAGGCGTCGGCGATCTTGGGGTCGACCTTGCCCGTGCGCACC
The DNA here is from genome assembly GCF_001053185.1 of Mycobacterium bohemicum DSM 44277. GTDB lineage: Bacteria > Actinomycetota > Actinomycetes > Mycobacteriales > Mycobacteriaceae > Mycobacterium > Mycobacterium bohemicum. The sequence continues at coordinate 187,252 of NZ_CSTD01000002.1, forward strand.
CCGGCGGCGTACGTCTTTTCCAGCACGATGCCCAGCTTCCAGTTGGCCAGCACCAGGTAGTAGTCGATGTTGTCGGTGCTCAGGCCGCTGACGGTCTCGTAGTGCTCCAAAAGCTCGCTGCGCCTGGGCATTCCGCTCATGTCGAGATAGAACCCGTCGGCGCGTGGCTCCTCGCCGTCATAGCCCAGCAGGCACCACGCCAGGTCCAGCAGCGGGTCGCCGACCGTCGTCATCTCCCAGTCCACGATCGCCGCCAGCCGCGCGGGCGCTCCGTGGGCGAACATGACGTTGGCGAACTGATAGTCGCCGTGCATGATGCCCGCCGTGTAGTGCGCCGGCCGGTTGCGGCGCAGCCAGTCTGCGGCCTCGTCCAGGCCCGGCAGGTCGCGAACCTTGTACGCGTTCAGGAACGAAAGCCATCGGTCGACCTGTCGCTCGTGGAATCCCTCGGGGCGCCCGAACCCTTCGAGCCCCTGGGCCCGCCAGTCCACCCGCCCGAGCTTCGCGGCGCCGGCCACGAGCTCGAACGCCAGGCCGCGGCGTGCCTGCAGGTCGGTGTCGAACGGCGCCTGCCACCCGCCGTCCATCGGGCTCCACCCCTCGATGGCCTGCATGACGTAGAACGGCTTGCCCAGCACGGTGCCGGAGTCGTCGGCCGCGATCAGCGCCGCGTGCGGAACGTCGGTGCCCGACAGCGCGCGCACCAGGCGGATCTCCCGCAGCAGGCCGTCGATGCGTTCGGCGTCGGCGCGCGGGCCCGGCATCCGCAGCACCATGCGCTCGCCACCGCGCTCGATGAGGAACAGGGTGTTCTGGGAGCCGCCCTTCAACTGCTGCAGCAGCGGTTGCTCTCCGGCGCCGGGCGCCGCGTTGGCGTCCAGCCAGCGGCCCAGCAGGCCCGCGTCCAATTGAGTGTCGCCCACAGCCGTCATCGCCCGAACACCTCACTCTCCGCCTGGAGAATAGCATTCTCCGCACGGGAGGCAAGGGTGCCTTCGCCGCCCGGCGACCCCATGAAAAGGTGATGCCCATGCAAGTGCTGTTGATCCGGCATGCGCTGCCGCTGCGCAGCGAGCACGGTGAAGGCTCCGACCCGGACCTGTCCGACGAGGGCCTGGCCCAGGTCGAGCGGCTACCCGGGGCGCTGACCAGATTCCCCATCACGCGGGTGGTCAGCAGCCCCCAGCGACGCGCCATCCAGACCGCGGAACCGGTCGCGGTGGCCCGTGACCTGGCCGTCGAGATCGACGACCGATTCGCCGAATACGATCGCGACCTTCCGCTGTACATCCCGGTCGAGCAGATCCGGCAGGAGCGGCCCGAGGAATGGGCGCGGCTGGCCCAGGGGCATCTGCCCAGCGCGGTCGACGAGGACGCGTTTCGCGCCCGCGTCCGCGCGGCGGTCGACGAACTGGTCGCCACCGTCGATCCCGAGGACACGGTCGCGGTGTTCAGCCACGGCGGGGTGATCAACGTGCTGCTGCACGAAATCCTGGGCACCGCCCGGCTGCTGTCGTTCCCCGTCGACTACGCCTCGGTGACCCGGCTGTTGTTCTCCCGCTCCGGCCAGGCGACCGTGGCGGCCGTCAACACGACCGAGCATGTGTGGGACCTGCTGCCCCGAAATCAGCGGTGGTGAGCGATTGGGGGCATCGAGCCTGCGCCCCACGGCGCGTTCGTCGGCCCGGGCCGCGCCGCCGGCGCAGAGTCGATGCCGCGGACGCAGATTCGCGGCGAGTGGCTGTTCGCGCCGAGCACCCGCGGTGGTAAACAAGTCCGGTGACGTCAGCCGACCAACTCGAAGGCCTCGACCTGGCCTCGCTGGACCGTTATCTGCGTTCGCTCGGCATCGAACGCGACGGGGAGTTGCGGGCGGAGTTCATTTCCGGTGGCCGCTCCAACCTGACCTTTCGCGTCTACGACGACTCCACCAGCTGGCTGGTGCGGCGGCCCCCGCTGCACGGGCTGACCCCCTCGGCGCACGACATGGCCCGCGAGTATCGCGTGGTCGCCGCGCTGCGAGACACCCCCGTTCCGGTGGCCCGCGCCATCGCGTTGTGTGAGGACGAGTCGGTGCTGGGTGCGCCGTTCCAGGTCGTGGAGTTCGTGGCCGGTCAGGTGGTGCGGCGGCGGGCCCAGCTCGAAGCGCTCAGCCACACCGTGATCGAGGGCTGCGTGGACTCGCTGGTCCGGGTGTTGGTTGATTTGCACAGCGTGGACCCCGACGCCGTCGGCCTCGCCGACTTCGGAAAGCCCAGTGGATACCTCGAGCGCCAGGTGCGACGGTGGGGCTCGCAATGGGAGTTGGTGCGGCTGCCCGAAGACCGACGCGACGCCGACGTCGAACGGCTGCATCGCGGCCTGCACCAATCGATTCCGCAGCAGAGCCGCACGTCGATCGTGCATGGCGACTACCGGATCGACAACACGATCCTCGACGCCGACGACCCGACCAAGGTCCGCGCGGTCGTGGACTGGGAGCTTTCCACGCTTGGGGACCCGCTCAGCGACGCGGCCCTGATGTGCGTCTACCGCGATCCGGCGCTGGACTTGATCGTCAACGCCCAGGCGGCCTGGACATCACCGCTGCTGCCGACCGCCGACGGCCTGGCCGACCGGTACTCGCTGGTTTCCGGGTTCTCGCTGGCGCACTGGGAGTTCTACATGGCGCTGGCATATTTCAAGCTGGCCATCATCGCCGCGGGCATCGACTTCCGGCGGCGGATGTCGGACCAGGCCCGCGGCATCGACTCGGAGCACACCCCCGAAGTGGTGGCGCCGCTGATCTCCCGGGGGCTGGCCGAACTCGCCAAGCTACCCGGCTGACGCGTCAGTGCGCCGCCGCCGCGTGGTGTTTCTTGGCCGCCCGGCGTAGCTGAAGGATCCTCGCGGTGCCGACCGCCACGGTGATCAGCCCGCCCACCACCGCCGACAGCAATATGGCCACCCCGAGCGGGAGGCTCCAGTGCCAACCCAGGAACCGAAAGTCCGTCGTCGTCGTGTTCTGGGTGATGAAGATCAGCAAGACGATCAGAATGAGGAAGCCGGCGATCAACGACGTCCACAGCGCGCCGGCACGGGTGAAGGCGATGGCGGGTTCCTTGCCTGGCCCGGGGGCCTTCGGCGCAGCGCCGGGCCGGTCGGGGGAGGCGGGGGGTTGGCTGCTCATGGGATCATCTTCGCCCCATCGCGCACGAAATGAAACCAGACCCCCGTATCGGCCCCGTCGCCGGCGGCGGCCCGGCGGTCGTGCCGTTACTGTCGGCGGTATGAGGTTGCCGCGCGCGCGTAACGCGATCGCGGGGGCGGCGGTGTGGTTGACGGCCCTGTCCGTCGTTGCGGCGTGCAGCAATTCCGATCCGCTGGCGGCCCAGGCCCGCAGTCCCAACTCCATCGTGGTCGGATCCGGCGACTTCCCCGAATCGGAGATCGTCGCCGAGATCTACGCACAAGCGCTGGAGGCCAACGGATTTGACGTCGGGCGGCGCATGGGTGTCGGCAGTCGCGAGACGTACATCCCCGCGCTCAAGGACCATTCCATCGACCTGGTGCCGGAGTACATCGGGAACCTGCTGCTCTACTTCGCACCCGCTTCGACGGCGACGATGCTCGACACCGTCGAGCTCGAATTGTGCCGGCAACTGCCCGGTGACCTGTCGATCCTGAGGCCGGCGCCGGCTTCGGACACCGACACCGTGACCGTCACCGGCGCGCTCGCCGCCGCGTGGCACCTGGCGACGATCGCGGACCTGGCCGCGCACTCCGGCGACGTGAGATTCGGGGCGTCGTCGGCGTTTCAGGCCCGCCCGGCCGGTCTGCCGGGCCTGAAGCGGAAATACGGGCTCGACATCAGCCCGGGGAATTTCGTCGCGATCGAGGACGGCGGCGGGGCGGTGACGGTGCGCGCACTGCTGCAGGGGCGGGTCACGGCCGCCGACATCTTCAGCACCTCCCCGGCCATCCTGCAGAACCACCTGGTCGTCCTCGCCGACCCCGACCACAACTTCATGGCCGGCAACATTGTGCCGCTGGTGAATTCGCAGAAGAGATCGGGGCGGCTCGAAGACGTGCTGGACGCGGTGTCGGCAAAACTGACCTCGCCCGGGGTCGCGGCCCTCAATGCACTGGTCGCGGGGAACTCCGGAATGGACCCGGCTCAGGCCGCGCGGAAGTGGTTGCGCGACAACGGCTTCAATCACCCGGGCGGCCAATGATGCCCGACTCCGAGCCGGCCATCATCTTCGACGGTGTCAGCAAGATTTACGCCGACGGGACCGCCGCCGTCGACCGGCTGAACCTGGCGGTCCCCAGCGCCAGGTTGACGGTGTTCGTCGGTTCCTCGGGCAGCGGCAAGACCACGGCATTGCGGATGATCAACCGCATGGTCGAGCCCACCGCCGGAACCATCACCGTCGACGGCGCTGACGTCGCCGGCGTCAACCCGGTCAGGCTGCGGCTGGGAATCGGCTACGTCATCCAGCAAGGGGGGCTGATGCCGCACCTGCGGGTGATCGACAACGTCGCAACGGTTCCGGTCCTGCGGGGGCAATCCCGCCGGGTGGCCCGCAAGGCCGCCTATGAGGTGCTCGAGCGCGTCGGGCTGGATCCCAAGCTCGCCGGCCGCTATCCCGCGCAGTTGTCCGGCGGTGAACAACAGCGCGTCGGCGTGGCCCGCGCGCTGGCCGCCGACCCGCCCATCTTGCTGATGGACGAGCCGTTCTCCGCCGTCGACCCGGTGGTCCGCAACGAGCTGCAGAATGAAATCCTGCGCCTGCAAAGCGAACTGCGCAAAACCATAGTGTTCGTCACGCACGACATCGACGAGGCGCTCAAGCTCGCCGACCGGGTCGCGGTGTTCAAGGGTGGGGCCCTGCAGCAATGCGACGAGCCCGAGCGGCTGCTGTCCCATCCGGCCAACGACTTCGTCGCGCGCTTCATCGGCCTGGGCCGAGGGTATCGCTGGCTGCAGCTCATCGACGCGAACGGGTTGCCACTGCACGACATCGAAATGATCTCGGCGGAAAAGCTTTCCGCCGCCGCCCTCGCGGACGGCTGGGCGCTGATCGTCGACGCCGCGGGCGCGCCCACGGCCTGGATTGACGCCGAGGGCCTGCGACGACACCACGCGGGCGCACCCCTGTCCGACACCTCCTGCGGTGTCGGGTCGCTGTTCCGCCCCAACGGGAACCTCAGCCACGCGCTGGACTCGGCGCTGTCGTCGCCGTCGGGGATCGGTGTCGCCGTCGACGACGCGGGCAAGGCCATCGGCGGCATCCGGGCCGCCGACGTGCTGGCCGCCGTGGACGCCAAGCGGGGATGCTGACCATGCACTACCTGCTGACCCATCTCGGCGAGGCGCGGGCGCTGACCCTCATCCACCTGCGCCTGTCGCTGCTGCCGGTGCTGATCGGGCTGGCGATCGCCGTGCCGCTGGGCGTGCTGGTGCAGCATGTCCCCGTGGCGCGGCGCCTGACGACCGCGACGGCCAGCGTCGTGTTCACCATCCCGTCGCTGGCGCTGTTCGTGGTGCTGCCGGTGATCATCGGAACCCGGATCCTCGACGAGGCCAACGTCGTCGCGGCGCTGACCGCCTACACCGCCGCGCTGATGGTGCGCGCGGTGCTCGAGGCGCTGGACGCGGTGCCGGCGCAGCTCCGCGACGCGGCCACGGCGGTCGGCTACCCGCCCGTCCGGCGGATACTGCAGGTCGAGCTGCCGCTGTCGGTTCCGGTCCTGGTCGCCGGGCTGCGGGTGGTCGTCGTCACCAATATCGCGATGGTTTCGGTCGGGTCGGTCATCGGCATCGGCGGCCTGGGCACCTGGTTCACCCAGGGGTATCAGACCGACAAAAGCGACGAGATCTTCGCCGGCATCATCGCGCTCTTCGTGCTGGCGGTCGCCGTCGACGGCCTCATCGTGCTCGCCGGTCGGGCGGCCACGCCGTGGGAGCGCGCCAGCCGAACGACGCGTCGGCGCTCGGTGGTGGCCCCGGTGGTGGGGGGCTCGCGATGAACTTCGTGCGGCTGGCGATGTCGTATCTGCTGACGGCGGACAACTGGACCGGCCCCGTCGGGCTCGCGGCGCGTATCGCCGAGCACGTCGAGTACACCGCGGCCGCCGTGGGCGCCTCGGCGTTGATCGCCGTGCCCCTCGGTCTGATCATCGGGCACACCGGCCGCGGCACGCTCCTGGTCGTCGGCGCGGTCAACGCGCTGCGCGCGCTGCCGACGCTCGGCGTGCTGTTGCTGGGCGTGCTGCTGGTGGGCCTGGGGCTGGGGCCGCCCCTGGTCGCGCTGATGCTGCTCGGCGTCCCGTCGCTGCTGGCCGGCACCTACGCGGGGATCGCCAGCGTCGAGCCGGCCGTGGTCGACGCGGCCCGCGCGATCGGCATGACGGAGACCCAGGTGCTGCTGCGTGTCGAGGTGCCGAACGCGCTCCCGCTGATGCTGGGCGGGCTCCGCAGCGCGACCCTGCAGGTGGTGGCGACGGCAACGGTGGCCGCTTACGCGAGCCTCGGGGGGTTGGGCCGGTACCTGATCGACGGGATCAAGGAACGGCAATTCCAGCTCGCCCTCGTCGGCGCGCTGACGGTCGCCGCCCTGGCGCTGATCTTGGACGGCCTGCTGGCGTTGGCCGTATGGGCGTCGGCCCCGGGCAGCGGGCGGTTCAGGGAGCCGGTGATCACACTTACCGGCAAACCCGCCGCGGCCGGCGACGACGTTCTACGGTAGATGGGTGAGCTCCGCCCCCACTGATCCGAACCGGCGCGTATGGCAGGCGATGCTGACCTGGCGTGCGCAGGACGTCTCACGGATGGAGTCGGTACGCGTGCAGGTCTCCGGCAAGCGGCTGCGGGCCAACGGCCGGATCGTGGCCGCGGCCACCGACGCCAACCCGGCCTTCGGCGCCTACTACGACCTACAGACCGACGAGTCCGGTGCCACCAAGCGGTTCGGCTTGACCGTCACCCTGGCCGAGCGGGAGCGTCAGCTCGCCATCGCCCGCGACGAAGAGAACATGTGGTTGGTGACCGACCACCAGGGGGAGCGGCGTGCCGGATACAACGGGGCCCTCGACGTCGACGTGGTGTTCAGCCCCTTCTTCAACGCGCTTCCGGTGCGGCGCCTCGGTGTACACGAGCGCGCGGAGTCGGTCATGTTGCCGATGGTTTATGTGAACGTGCCCGAGATGTCGGTGGTCGCCGCCACGGTGAGCTACACCAGCGAGGGGCGCCTGGACGGGATCAAACTGCGCTCCCCCGTCGCCGACACCAGCGTGAGCGTCGATGAAGAGGGGTTCATCGTGGACTACCCCGGCTTGGCAGAGCGGATCTGATCACTCCGCCGGCCCGGCCGGCGGCGGCCAGTTCCTGGCGCCAGTCCGGGGCCCCGATGACGACGTGGAAGATCTCGCTGCGGGGGAAGCTGTCGTAGCGGGTGCGGGCGGCGTGACCCGCTTCCACCAGGTCGGCCACGGAGTTATGGGCCGCCAGCGACTCGCGGGCGTGGCTCAGCAACTCGATCACCCGGTCGGCCGCCGACACCAGCTGGTCGGAGTTGGCCTCGCACATCGCCCGCACCAGGTCGGGGGCGCTGGCCGCCACCCGGGTCCCGTCGCGGAAAGACCCCGCGGCCAGCGCGAATGCCAGCGGCACCTCTCCAGCCGTGATGGCCAGCGCCTCGGCCAGCAGGTGGGGCAGATGCGAGATGGCCGCCGCGGCGGCGTCGTGCTCGTCGGACTTGGCCGGGAGCACCATCGCGCCGCAGTCCAGCGCGAGCGTCATCACCATCGACCACACGTCGGGGTCCACGTGGTCGTCCACGCTGACGACCCACGGGGTCCCGGTGAACAGTCCCGCGTGACCGGCCGCCCAGCCCGAGTGCGCCGTGCCGGTCATGGGGTGACCCCCGACGAAGCGCTTCCGCAGACCGGCCGCGGTGACTGCGTCGAGCACCGCGCACTTGACGCTGGTCACGTCGGTGAGCGGGCAGTCCGGGGCCAGGTCGCTGATGTGGCCGAGCATGCCCTGCAGGGCCGGCATCGGGACGGCCAGCACAATCAGCGCGCCGGTCTCGGCGGCCCGGGCCAGGGTGCCGCTCAGATCCGTGGTGGCGTCGAAGCCCTCGGCGGCCGCCCCGTGGGCGCCCTCGACCGAGCGGTTGTAGCCGAACACCTCGCGCCCCGCGGCCTTGGTGGCCCGCATGATCGAGCCGCCGATGAGCCCGAGCCCGAGGACGCACACCGGTGTCTGGGGTTGGGGGCTTGCCACAGAGCAAGGTTGGCACAGTTCGGCGGATAGCGGTGCTTCCCGTGCCGTCGCGAATCGGCGCCGGTCCGGGTTGTGTCTGGTCAGGGGGCCTCGTCAGCGACTACCGTAAGCGCCCATGGGACCACAACGGGCCTCAGCCCAGGGCTTGTCCGCGGACACGCCGGACGGCTTCGGCGTTGCGGTCGTGCGCGAAGAGGGTAAATGGCGCTGTGCCCCCATGGCTCGCAAGTCGCTGACGAGCCTCGCGGCCGCCGAGACGGAATTGCGCGAACTGCGCAGCGCCGGCGCGGTCTTCGGGCTGCTGGACGTCGACGACGAGTTCTTCGTCATCCTGCGGCCGGCGCCGTCGGGCACCCGGTTGCTGCTGTCGGATGCCACCGCCGCCCTGGACTACGACATCGCCGCCGAAGTGCTGGACAAGCTGGACGCCGACATCGACCCCGAAGACCTCGAGGAATCGGAGCCGTTCGAGGAGGGCGACCTGGGGTTGTTGTCCGACATCGGGCTCCCCGAGGCGGTGCTGGGCGTCATCGTCGACGAAAGCGATCTCTACGCCGACGAGCAATTGGGCCGCATTGCGCGCGAGATGGGCTTCGCCGACGAGTTGTCGGCGGTGATCGACCGCCTCGGTCGGTGATCAGTGACGAAGATCTGATCCGTTCGGCACTGGCGGTCGCCATGACGGCCGGCCCGCGCGATGTGCCCATCGGTGCGGTTGTCGTCGGGCCCGACGGAACCGAGCTGGCCAGGGCCGTCAACGCCCGCGAGGCGCTGGGAGATCCGACCGCACACGCCGAGATCCTGGCGATGCGGGCCGCCGCCAAAGCCCTCGGCGACGGCTGGCGACTGGCGGGGGCCACGCTGGCCGTGACGGTCGAACCGTGCACCATGTGCGCCGGCGCTCTGGTCCTGGCGCGGGTCGAGCGGCTGGTGTTCGGGGCCTGGGAACCGAAGACCGGAGCCGTCGGGTCGCTGTGGGACGTGGTTCGCGATCGCCGGCTCAACCACCGCCCCCAAGTGCGCGGCGGGGTGCTGGCGGCGGAGTGCGCCGCGCCCCTGGAGGACTTCTTCGCCCGCCAGCGATTGGGGTGAGCGCCGGTGCGTTCGGTAAGCTGCCTGGCGGTGGCGTGTCCGAGCGGCCTAAGGAGCACGCCTCGAAAGCGTGTGACGGCTAACACCGTCCGAGGGTTCAAATCCCTCCGCCACCGCCATAGCTAGAAACCGGTCCGCACTGGTGCGCGGCTTATCCGCGTACTTCCCGAAGCTGCTGGACACCACGTGGACCCCGTTTGGACACACTTTTCCTGCGGGCCGTGACCAGGGTGTTGCCCACCTTGTCCAAATCCGTCAAACAGATCCGCGTAGGTCCGCAAGGTCTACGTCAGTGTCTTGCGCCGTGTTGTAGTTGCGCCCGGAGTAGGTGACCGCGACCGCGTCGCCGATGCCCTCAACTTGATACGTAACATTGACTTCCCGCTTTGATTCCATGTGAACGCCAGTCGCGACTAGACCGACGAACGCGAAGCAACCGCCCACGCCGAGCAGGGCGATCAGGACGCATCCCCCGAATACCCACGGCCACACCAAACTCTTCTTGGGGGCTGCTGGTAGTGATCTGGAGGCGGATACCCCGCCGCTGTTGTACGACGTTTAGGGACACCATTCACAAGCGATGCCGTCGTTGTCGCGGTCAAGGCCAGGGCGGTAGCCCGGATCGCCCCGATGCAACGGGGCCACCCCCGCGGCACAGGCGGCCCGACAATTCGGGTAGTACGCCGACGGCGCGGAGGTTGTCGGCGTCGTTGACGGATCTGCATGCCCTAAGGCGGAACCCGCTACACCCATCGCGATCGCTACAACGAACGGCGCCAGGCGAAACAGACTGAGAAACCGTTGCATCAAACACCCCTCTCCGTATGGGCTGTGATGCCCGAGCCTGACCGACCTCGATGGCGCTTCACGAGCAGTTCGCCAGGTTTCATAAGAGATTCATGCAATACCGAGGGTTTTGACCTGCGCGGGCAGCCGTCCTCGACGAAATACTCTTGAAGACTACGGATTTCGAGCTCGGCGCCCGGTGGCGGCGGCGTCGTCATGTTGCGACCGGGTCAGCCCGGTTGCCGCGATGCCCAGAAGCCAAAGCTGACCGCCGCCCCAGCATGGATGCCGACTAACCGCGCCACTCGTTCGACGGCCTTCGAACAACGATCGAATCTGAACTGCGTTCGAATCTGACCACACGGTGGCCTGGGCGTCGACGGTCAGCTCTTGATGCGGAAGCGCTTCTGCCGGGACGTGGCTCCGGACACCAGCTCCACGCGGCTTCGCGGCACGCCGAGATGAGCGGCCAGCAGCCGCACGACCGCGTCGTTGGCCTTGCCGTCCACGGCCCGCTCACGCACGTAAACGGTCAGCGCACCGCCGGAGCCGACCTCGACGAGAGGTCCCTTGCGGCTGCCGGGTTTGACCTTGACGGCGATGCAGTCGCCCATGCTCAGCGCTGGGCAACCAACGCCGAACTCGCGTTGGTGAGCGCCTGGATGGTCTGGGTGTCGGCCGCCTGATGCGGTTGGCCGTCGGGGCGCAGCAGATCGTGGAACCATACCTTCGGGACCTGGCTATAGGGGTGATCCCAGGAGTCCCAGGGGAAATAGGTTTGTGTCTTGCCGGCGACCAGGCCCCAGTTGATGGCGCCGACGTTGCGGCGCTTGGCAATTGGCAGGATCCCCTCGACGGTGCTGCCCCGCGGCCTGGCCATGTACTCGGTGCAGATGATCGGCCTTCCCAGTGGGGCAAGCTCGCTGACACGGTCCTCGAAGCCCGCGGGTTCGGCATAGGAGTGGAAGGTGATCACGTCGGAGTTGGCGAGCTGGATGTCGCTGATCGCGGTGCGGCCCTGCGGTTCTCCCCAATCTCCGCGCCACACCCCGCTCGTCAGCGGCTGGCTGGGATCCACCGCGCGTGCCCAGCGGAACACCTGGGGGAGCAGGTTTGTCACGAGCTGCTCCTTGTCGCTCCTCTCGACATTGCGATATTGACGCGCGGGGTTGTCGGGCTCGTTCCACAGGTCCCAGCCCAACACCCGGTCGTCGCTGCGGAACTGGGTCAACACCGCGGTGACGTAGTCCTGCAGGACCTTGGTGTAGCGGGGATCGCCGAGCCGTTCGGCGCCGGGGCTCTGCACCCATCCCGAGTTGTGCACGCCCGGCCTGGGCGCGCGCTGCCGTCCCGCCCGGGGTGCCGGGTCCCAGCACGAGTCGAAGAAGACGAACAGCGGTTTGATGCGGTGGCGGGCCGCGATTCCGACGAAGTCGGCGAGGCGGTTCTGAAAGCCGCGTTGGTCCTGGGCCCACAGCTGATCGTGCAGGAAGACACGCGCCGTGTTGAACCCGTAAAACCTCGCCCAGCCGAGTTCGGCGTCGATGCGCCGAGGATCGAAGGTGTCGGGCGCAAACATCTCGAGCTGGTTGATCGCGTTCGAGGGAATGTAGTTGGCTCCCACCAGCCAGCCCTGCCCCTGATACCAACGATTGGCCCGGTCCTGGGGCCATCGACCGGCGTCCTCGGCGGCCGCGCGGGGCGTGCGGGTCAATGCGGCTCCGGCCGCCAGCAGCAGCGGTAGTTTCAGGGCCGTACGACGTTGCACGAAGTGACCATAAATTTCACCGGGCGATCCCTTCGGTCTCGCGGCTCGGCTCGTGGGGAATTGTTATGCCGTTGTCACCAGGCAGTATTCAGCCCACGAGGTCGGTGAGAGCTTCGACACGCCGTAGCGCCGCGGACGATCGGCGCGGCGCACCATCGCGGTCGTCGTCCGCTTCGACCGCGGGTGACGCGTTCGTCCCTAATACGGTGCGATCAGATGTCCGACGGCGGCGTCCAGGATTCCACCAGCAGCGGCAGTGAGATGGTCTGCCCGCCGCCCGTCACCTCGACGGACCACCGGCCGTCATAGGGCAGTTGCACCTGGATGTCGAAGAAGGCGTAGCCGGGGAACTCCCCGATCGAGGCGTCGGGCAGCTCGAATCGCTGGTGCGCCGAGTTGTCGAGCGTCGGGGGCTTGATTTCGACATCGACCGTGTGGCCCGCATCCTTTTCGCCATCGCCGGAATCGGCCCGGGTCAGCACCACCAGGACGAGGCTCACCCAGCGGTCGGGCCCCACCACAAAACGCGATACGACCCCGCCCGACACGTTGAGTTTGTTATCTACCGTCGCTGCGGCTTCGGCCAGAAAGGCCCCGGTAAGTATCACACGCAGAACCTACAACGCCCCCGCGCCGGGCGCGGGTCAATCAGCCATTCACCTGGCGCAAGGTCACGCCGTACCGCGCCGCTTCGGACCGGCATCCCTTCGGCTCGGATGGACATGCCGCTTTCAAAGATCGCCCCGAAGGGCGAATACTGGGTGGGTGCCAGATCGCAATGTGCTCGGCGGGCCGCTGGAACCGTGCGGCAGTGACCCGCTGACCGGGTACTACCGCGACGGCTGCTGTTCGACGGGACCCGAGGACTTGGGCCGACACACCATCTGCGCGGTGATGACTGGGGAATTCCTCGAACACCAGCGATCCATCGGCAACGACCTGTTGACACCGGTCCCGGAATACCGGTTCCCCGGCCTGCTGCCCGGCGACCGCTGGTGCGTCACCGCCCTGAACTGGCTTCGCGCCCACCGCGACGGTTGCGCCGCGCCGGTGGTGCTGGCGTCCACCCACGAGCGCACCCTCGAAGTGGTCCCCCTCGAGGCGCTCCTGGAACACCAAGTCGACGTGCCCGACGATCTCGCCAATCTGTAGCCGCCGATCGAGTCGGTTGACCGGCCGATCCGCGCCCCGTCTACCGTCTGTGTCACACAATCGACACCTCGAAGAGGGGCTGCGGTGGGCTCTGCGCTCGGCGACATCGACTTCGACGACCTGACGTCGCCCAAACTGACCGACGTCCAGCGCCAGATCCTGGAATACACCGAAGCCAGGCACGTCGAGTTCGACACCGACCAGATGGTGGCGGAGGCCATCGAGCAGGCTAACGTCGGCGACGACCTGGACGACCCCGACGGGTTCGGTGACCGGCTGGCCGCCCACATCGCGGCCATCGAAGGGGACGACGGCCTGACCCAGCTCACCCGGTCCTCCCTGCGGCAACGGGTGGTCCGGCTGCTCCGCAACCGGCTGTCGTTGACCGACCTGCTCAAGCGGTATCCCGAGATCGAAACGATCCCGATCGAGAAGCCGCTCATCGTCGTCGGGATGCCGCGTTCCGGCACCACCCACCTGGTGAATCTGATCGCCGCCGACCCGCGCCGGCGCGCGCTGCCGTACTGGGAGAGCCAGGACCCGATCCCCGCGCGCGGACAGGGTCCCGACATCTTCGGCGTCGACCCGCGCTACGCGCGCGCGAAGTCCGAGCACGACGCGCTCATGGCGAGCGCGCCGGTGGTCGCCGCCATGCACGACCGGTTCCCCGAGGCGATCGAGGAGGAAGTCGAACTTCTCGACCTGGACCTGGCGGCATACGTGCTGGAATGGCATGCGCGGGTGCCGGTTTGGCGTGACTACTACCTGGAGCTGGACCAAAACCGGCATTACGCGTACATGCGCAAAGTGCTGCAGGCATTGACGTTTCTGCGCGGCCCGCGGACCTGGGTCCTCAAAAGCCCGCAGCACTGCGAGCAACTCGGCCCGCTCATGGCGACCTTCCCCGACGCGACGGTCGCGTTCACCCACCGTGACCCCGTCGCGGTGATCCAGTCGGCGATCACGATGATGGCCTACTCCGACCGGCTGCGCCGGACGAGTATCGATCCGGGCTGGCTGGTGGAGTACTGGAGCGACCGCGTCCACCGGCTCCTGAGCGCCTGCGTGCGCGACCGCGACCTCGTGCCGGCCGACCGCAGCATCGACGTCAACTTCCACCACTTGAACGGTAACGAAATGCCGGTACTCGAACGGTTGTATCAGTGCGGTGGAGTCGAATTGACACCCAAGGTGCGCGACCGGTTCCAGCGCTACCTGGACGCCAACCCGCGTGGCAAGCACGGGCGCATCCGCTACGACCTGCAGCGACACTTCGGCTTTTCGGCCGACGAACTGCGTCGGCGTTTCGACTTCTACTTCGACAGGTTCGACGTCCGCCCCGAGGCATGACCGAAGGAACACCTGAAATGACTACCGAAGCCCAACAATTCGAACCGGTCTACCGCGGCAGGCCGGGCGCCGAAGCGATGCGTCCCGCGGCGGCCGAACGGGCCGAGCAGATCGCGCCAGGGTTGTGGTGCTCACCCGGCCTGTCGAACGCCTACCTGCTCACCACCGACGACGGCCGGGTCGTCGTCAACACCGGGATGGGGTTCGAGGGCCCCGTGCACCGAGCCAACTTCGACGCGGTCGACGCCTCGCCGGTGCGCTACATCATCTTCACCCAGGGCCATGTGGATCACGTCGGCGGCTTGGACAGCGTGCGCGACCCGGACACAACGGTTGTCGCGCAAGCCAACTGGCGGATGTGGCGCGACGACAACGAGCGGCTCCTGCCGTACCGCGCCAGCCGGAGCGCGTTCGCTTTCAAAGACACCTTGGCCACCGGCATTCAGGCCATCCAGCGGCGACTCGGTACCGGGCGGCTCGCCGGCCAGAGCGTCGCGACGGTCGACCTTGAGTTCGAGGACAGCCTGACCCTGGAGGTGGGTGGCCGCCGGCTCGAGCTGATCTCCGTGCCCGGAGGCGAGACCACCGACTCGCTGGTGGTGTGGTTGCCCCACGAGCGGATCTGTCTGTGCGGCAACACCTTCGGTCCGTTGTTCGGGCACATCCCCAACCTCGTCACCGTTCGCGGCGACCGCTACCGGGACGCGTGCGAAGCGATCGCGGCGGTGGAACGGGTGCGCGAATTACAGCCGGAGCTGCTGGTGACCGGCCACTTCGACCCGATCGCGGGAGCCGAGCGGATCGACGCCGAGCTGACCCGGCTGCGCGAGGCGATCCGGTACGTCCACGACCAGACCGTCGAGGGGATGAATGCCGGCAAGGACGTCCGGACGCTGATGCGCGAGATCACCTTGCCTCCGGATCGCGAAGTGGGGCAGGGCTACGGGAAAGTCGCCTGGGACGTGCGGGCCATCTGGGAGAACTACTCGGGCTGGTTCCACCACGCCTCCACCACCGAGCTGTATCCGATCGGCTTCGACGCCGTGGCCGCGGACATCGTCGAGCTAGCCGGCGCCGACGCGCTGCTGGCCCGGGCCCGCGGGCACCTCGACGCGCGGCGCCCGCTGCAGGCAATACACCTGGCCGAACTCGTTCCGCCCGATCACCCCGGCGCCCGCGACCTGCTCCGCGCCGCCCACGAAGCCCTGCTCGCCGCCAGCGAGAACTTCTGGGAGACTGCCTGGCTGAAGAATCAAATAGCGAGGAACTCATGACGGCGCGCGTCAGCTTCGACTTCACCGGCACCACCGCCCTGGTCACCGGCGGCACCAGCGGGATCGGCCACGCGACGGCGCTGCTATTCCGCGACGCCGGCGCCGAGGTGACGGTCACCGGCACCAGGGCCGCCGCGTCCGACTACGACGCAGACCTGTCCGGCATGGACTATCACCGGCTGCAGGTCACCGATCACGATTCGGTCGACGCGCTGGCGCAGCGCTTCAGCCGCCTCGACGTCCTGGTCAACAACGCCGGCGCCAACTTCCCCGGTGGCCTCGACGAGTCCAAGCCCGACGGGTTCGAGGCGTCGGTCGCGCTGAACCTCACCGGACCGTACCGGCTGACCGTCGGCCTGTACCGGCCGCTGAAGGCGTCCACCGCCGCCGGTGGCGCCAGCGTGGTCAACCTCGCGTCGATGTCTGCGCTGCGCGCCGTCCCGCTGGTTCCCGGCTACGGCGCCGCCAAGGCCGGAATCATCTGTGTGACCAGGAATCTCGCCGCCAAGTGGGCGAACAAGGGGATCCGCGTCAACGCCGTCGCCCCGGGCACCATCGACACCCCCATGACCGCACCCATGCACGGCGCGGCCGAAATCGTCGAATCCGAGCTGGCCCACATTCCGTTGCGCCGCTTTGGATCCGTCACCGAAGTCGCGCCCACCATCGCGTTCCTGTGCACCGAGCAAAGCGGTTACACGAGCGGGGCGGTATTCGTCGTCGACGGCGCGTCGGACTGCATCTGAGATCGGGAGGACATTGATGACGCTGTTACTGCGACCCGAGGACCTGTACCACACCGGCATCGTCGTGCCCGACCTCGGCGCGGCGATGGCGCGCATGAGCGCGCTGGCCGGCTACCGCTGGATCAGGCCGCTGACCTATACCCTTCCGTTCCGGACCGCCGCCGGGGTAAGGGAATTCACCTCGAGCGTCGTCTATTCGGTGCAGGGTCCGCACATCGAACTGGTCCAGGAAGTGGCGGGCAGCCCGTGGACCGCCGCACCGGGACGCTCCGTCCACCACCTCGGCTACTTCGCCGACGACCTGACGGCCACCGCAAAGACGCTCGAGCGCAACGGCTTCAGGTTCGAGATGACCGCGGACGTGCCGGGATCGGAGCTGGCGATGTTCGCCTACTACGTCGACGACTTCGGCACCCGCATCGAGATCGTCGACCGCGCGATCTTCCCTGACTTCCCGGCCTTCCTGCAGTCGATGTCCGACCCCGCGGAACTCTGACATGCTGCTGACGGTCCTGCGCTTCAACTTCGCCTCCCCGGGCGGAAACCCGCGCACCCAGAGCGGATTGCTCTCCGCCGCACTGGAATTGGCGCAGTGGGGCGAGTCGCACGGCATCACCTCGGTCAGCGTCGACGAGCATCATGCGACCGGCCACGGGTGGAGCTGCAACCCGATCATGGCCGCGGCGATGTTCCTGGCGCGCACCTCGACGCTGATCGCGAGCGTGGACTGCGCGCTGGGACCGCTGTGGAACCCGGTCCGGCTCGCCGAAGACATCGCTCTCGTCGACAACATGAGTCGCGGTCGGCTGCACACCACCGTCGGGCTGGGCTACCGTCCCGTCGAATACCGTTCGCTGGGAGTCGAATTCGGGCGCCGCGGCGCGTTGATGGACGAGCTGCTGGAGCGAATGCTCGCCGTCTGGGCCGGCGCCGACCCGGATTCCGGGATGCGCGGCGGCACCTGGAGCCGACCGCACCCGCCGCTGTACGTCGGGGGCGGCGCGCGCGCCACCGCCCGGCGCGCCGCGCGCTTCGGGTTGCCGCTCAGTCTGGCCGACCACCTACCCGAGATCGCCGGCTACTACCGCCAGCTGTGCGCTGAAGCGGGGATCACGCCGTTCATCCTCATGCCGGGACCGGTCAACCGCGGGATGACCTACCTGCACGAGGATCCCGACAAGGCCTGGTCGGAACTCGGGGAGCGCATCCTGTGGGAGGCGGTCACCTACGGCGAGTGGTCAACCGACCAGCATTCCTACATGCACATCCCGGGGGTTCAAACCCTCGACGAGGTCCGGTCTTCGGGACGCTATCGTTTCCTGACCCCCGAGCAGCTCATCGCGGAAATCCGGGACAGCGACGACTACGGACCACTCGTGTTGCACCCGCTGGTGGGTGGCATGCCGGTCGACGAGGCGTGGAAGTCGGTCCACCTGCTGACCGAGAAAGTTCTACCCGCGTTAACCTGACGCGTGTGTCGAGGTCCCGCGAGCGGGTACGCACCACGGTGTTCGCAGCAACACCGAGATGGGGGATTCGATGAGGTCTCAGGCGAAGCAGGCACTCGCTTTGATCGGCGGCGCGGCCACGGTTGGCTTGGCGGTCGCGTTCGGCGGTCATTCTGCCGCAACCACATTGGCGGGCAACGCGCCTCAAGCGCCACTTGCGCCGCCCACGTCGTCCAGCCCGGCCCCGCCGCCACCCCCGGCACCGGCGACCGTCCCGCAGGTTCCGTCGCAATACGGCGCCAACGGATCGGCTGGTGGCGGAGGTGCCGGCGCTGGCGGAGGTGCCGGCGGGGGCGGGCGGCGGCTGAGCCACGGCCCGCACCAGCCGCCCCGGCGCGCGATCTAGCGCCGTGGCTTGCGCTTCCAGTGCGGGCTCTTGACCGCCTCCAGCGCCTCGGCGACGGAGAGATCCAGGGGCCGAGGGGAAGCGAACTGCCGCACCCATCGTTGGAATGCGAAGTCAGCGGCGGCAAAGGCTAATTGGATCAGCAGTCCGGGGCGGATGTCATCGGGGTCGGCGTCCATTCGTTCGGCGATCAGCTTGGCGGCCCGTTCCTTGTCGCCCGGCCGGTGGATGGTGGCCTTGTCCAGCAGCCCGGGCGCCACCCGCAGGGCTTCTCGCCATTCCGCGATGTCAACCTGGTCGAACGAGCGGATGCGCGCCACGATGGCGTTGATGAGCGCGACATCGGGCTGCTCCCTGGTGGGCCGCTGTTCGAGCAGTTGCACGATTGCGGCGCCGCCGTGGCGTACGGGCGCCAGGAGCAGGTCTTCCTTGGCGGGCACGTGCCGGAAGAAGGTGCGCGGGGAAACGCCTGCGGCGGCGGCGATTTCCTCGGTCGTGACGGCGTCGTAGCCGCGCTCGATGAACAGGCGGAACGCCGCCCGCCTGATCTCGGTCCGGATCTGTGCGCGCTGCCGTTCTCGCAACGATCCTTCCCCGGTCACCGGAAGCAGCCGATCCCGCCGTCGATGTGGATGGTCTGTCCGGTGATGAAGGTCGCGTCGTCGCCGAGCAGGAAGGCCACCAGCGCCCCCACGTCGGTGCGGACGTCACCGATGCGCTTCATCGGAACGCGCCGCACCGCCTTGGCGTAGTCGTCGGGCGCGAATCCCTTCCACAGCTTGACGCCGTCGGACTCGGCGAAGGGGCATATGACGTTGACACGGATGTTGTCGCGCCCCCATTCCAGGGCGGCGACCTTGGACAGCCCGCGGATGGCCTCCTTGGCGGCGGCGTAGCCGCCCCACTTGGGCTCTCCGCCGGTGCCGGTTCCCGAGCCGAGGTTCACGATCGACCCCCCGCCCGCGCGTACCAGCAGCGGGTGCACCGCCTGCATGAGCAGGAAGGTCGCCCGGGGTCCGACGTCGTAACCGAGCGCCAGGTCCTCGGTGGTGATGTCGACGAACGCCTTGGGCTCGTTGGTGGCGATGGCGTTGTTGACCAGGCCGTGCACCGCACCGAAGGCGTGCACGGCGGCCGCCGCGATCCGCGGCGCGCTGCCCGGGTCGCGCAGATCTGCGACCAGCTTCTCGACGCGGCCCAGTCCCTTCAGCTCTTCGGTTGTCGCGCCGAGCTTCTCGTCCTGGATGTCGACCAGCAGCACCGCGGCGCCGCGTTCGAGCAGGGCTGCGGCGATGCCCTCGCCGACGCCCTGCGCGGCGCCGGTCACGATCGCGACGTGACCGCGCATGGATTCGGGATGGCTGTACGTCATTCAGCCGGCCCGATCCGCGCCGTCGAGAGCCGTCATGACCGGACGGCGAGGCGCGGTGCCGCGCTCCCGGCGAACAGCGGCAGATCCAGGTAGGTCTTGATGCCCGGTTCGGCGGCGCAGACGTCGGGAATGGCGTTGACGCAGTGGTTGGCGGTGACGACTATCCCCGGATTCTTCTGCAGCCCTTCGGCGATGGTCTCCGGCTGCAGGCCCTTGAAGGTGAGGCTCACGTTCGGGTCGCCGGTGATCTCCACCTCGAAGCGCTCGCCGCGCTCCCCGAAGCTCCAGTCGGGGTCCAGGTTCTCCTCGCCCATCAGCCAATTGACCGCGGCCGTGATGACCGGCTCGCCGTCCACCAGGGCCTGCCAGCGGAACCTGCGTGCGGCCACCGCGCCCGCGGTGATCGGGAACGGATCGTAGTCGATGTCGGCGGTCGCCACCGCAATCTCCTGAACGGTCCGGATGTTGGGATCGATGCGAAATCCCATGTGATCGGCGATCATTCGCACCGACATCTTGAAGCCCGATTCCAGCAGGGCGGCCATGGGTCCCTGCATCGCCTGCTCCGGCGTGCCGCCGAACCCCATGATGTGCCGGACGACGTCCGGGGCGTTGTAGGTGCGGATGTCGGAGAACTCCTCCGCGCGCACGTGCGTCACCGCCGACGACAGCGACGACACCATGAGCGGGAAGCGTTCCGTGATGCCGCCCGGGTGGATCCCCGATCCGTGCAGCGTCACCCCGCCCTCCACCGCGGCGTCGGCGATCGCTCTGACGGCCGGGTTGTCCAGGTCCGGGTACACCCAGCCGACCGGGGTGACCACGTTCTTGCCGGAGCGCAGAATCGCAATGACCTCTTGGTCGTTGGGGATCAACGGGCTGTACATCACGCAGTCGGCGTCGAGCGCCAGCACGTCGTCGATGCTGGTGGTCGCGGTCACCCCCAACGCACCGGTGCCCACGATCTCGCCGACGTCGCGGCCGTTCTTGGACTCCGAGTGCACCCAGCACCCGGCCAGCTCCAGACGGGGGTGGTTGCGCACGCACTCGATGGCGGCCCGGCCCACGCCTCCCGTCGCCCACTGGATGACACGAAGTTTCGCGGGGCTGCTCATCGGTGACCTCCAGAATTGCGCGCCTTTACACGTCGACGATCGCGATGGCACAGTATGACCGGCTGGCAGTGGCTGTCAACGTCGGAAGGTGCGACCATGGGCGTCCTCGATGGGAAGGTCGCGATCGTCACGGGTACCAGTCGAGGCGTGGGTTTGGGCATCGCCCACGAATTGCTCCGCGCCGGGGTCACCGTCATCGGTTGCTCGCGTTCCCCTCTCGACACCATCCCCGGCGTGGACGCCGAGCCGCAGTGGGCCGCCCGTGCCTCCCAACGCGTCTGTGATCAGGCCGACCATCGCGCGATCGACTCGTTCGTCGCCGGCGTCGTCGCCGACCACGGCCGCGTCGACATCCTGGTGAACAATGCCGGCGGAACCGTCCCGGCACCACACGCGGAGAGCATTCCCGAACTCGTGCAACGGATTCAGGGGGCGCCGCGCAGCGACGACGAGTTCGAGCGCACCGCGTTGTTTCACGCGTTCGCGGTGCAGATGAACCTCATCAGTCCGCTGTGGTTCGCCATCCGCGCCTACCGGCAGATGGCCACGCAGGACGGCGTCGGCTGCATCATCAACATCTCCAGCGGCGCGGGGCATCCGGCGGGATCCCCCACCCTCGTCTCCTACGGGGCCGCCAAGAGCGGGCTCAACCACCTGACCCGGTCGCTGGCCGAGGAGTGGGGGCCCAAGGTCCGGGTGAATTGCATTGCCCTGGGCCCGACGATGACCGAGAACTTCCGCTCGTTCGTGCTGCCCAAGGACGATCTGACCGGCGAAAAGTATTTCGCGGCAATCCCGTTGCGCCGTGCGGGCGAGCCCGCGGAGGTGGGCCGGGTGTGCGTCTTCCTGGCGAGCGGGGAGGCGGTTTCGTCAACGGCACCACCATCGAGCACGACGGCGGCATGTTGCCGGGCGTCCTCTACGAGGCGGGCCTGAAGACCATCACCGATTTGCTGTAACCGCACACGCCCGGCGGGCATCGGTTGGACAATCTCCCACAAGCCCACCCTCGGTCAGGAGGAGCAATGCACCGGACAGTGGTCGCGGCCGCCGCCGCCGTCGCCGCCGTCGCCGTGGTCGGCTGGCCGGGGACACCGCGGGCCGCCGCGGACAACCCCGTCTGCACCTCCACGTGGTGTTCGTTCCTGTCTCCGTCGCGCAACATCGGCTGCGAGATCGACTACCAGCGCGGCAGCGGCATTCCCGACGAAACGTATTGCCAGACCGACTCGCCGCCCCAATCCGTTCGCTTGTCGACGGACGGGTCGTTCAAGACATGCACGGGGGAGACGTGCCTGGGCAACTCCGGCGAGGGAACTCCCACCCTGGCCTACGGCCAGGCCGCCGGGGTCGGGCCCTTCAATTGCCGTTCCGAGACCGGCGGCATCACGTGCACGGCGGGCTCCGGCCGCGGGTTCACGCTGTCGAGCGGGGGAATCGCGTCAGTCGGGTGAGAGGTCGCCGATGGACTCTTTCCGCCGGGACCTTTGGCCACTAGGAAGCCGGCGCATGGCTGGGGTTAGCTTCACAACATGCGTGAATTCAGCGTCGAGGCCGGCTTCTCGGTCGGAGAGCGTGACCACATCG
Source organism: Mycobacterium bohemicum DSM 44277 (assembly GCF_001053185.1). Classification (GTDB taxonomy): domain Bacteria; phylum Actinomycetota; class Actinomycetes; order Mycobacteriales; family Mycobacteriaceae; genus Mycobacterium; species Mycobacterium bohemicum. The sequence goes on from NZ_CSTD01000002.1 coordinate 209,617, forward strand.
TCAGCAGCGTCTACTCGCATGAGCGCGAGGACCCGAACCATGTGATCTTTCAGCGCCTCGTCGGCGGCGCGTGGGTGGACGTGACGTGTGCCCAGGTGGCGCAGCAGGTGCGCGAGGCCGCGCTCGGGCTGATCGCCGAGGGCGTGAACGCCGGGGACCGGGTGGCGATCCTGTCGGGCACCCGCTACGAGTGGGTGATCCTCGACTACGCCATCCTCTCGGTCGGCGCGGTCACCGTGCCGATCTATGACACGTCCTCGGCCGAGCAGGTTCGCTGGGTGCTGGAGGATTCCGGCGCCGTGCTGGTGATCGCCGAGACCGATGCGCATGTCCGGCTGGTCAAGGAGCTGACCGACGAGCTGCCGAACCTGCGCATGATTCTGGATCTGGAGTCCGGCGGCACCCCGGCGCTGGAGCAGCTCGCCGAGGCCGGCAGGTCGGTGGACGTGGCCCGGCTCGACGAGAGGCTGGCCGGGCTGCGTTCGGCCGATGCGGCCACCTTGATCTACACCTCGGGCACGACGGGTCGGCCGAAGGGCTGCCAGCTGACGCACTCCAACCTGCTCTACGAGACCCGCGGGGCCAAGGAGTGCCTCCCCACCCTGCTGCAGAAGGGCGAGCGGCTGCTGGTGTTTCTGCCGCTGGCGCACGTCCTGGCGCGTTCGCTGTCCATGTCGGCGTTCGCCAACAAGGTCACTCTCGGCTACACCAGCGACATCAAGAACCTGGTGCCGACGCTGGCCGTGTTCAAACCCACGTTGGTGGTGTCGGTGCCCCGGGTGTTCGAAAAGGTTTACAACACAGCCGAATTGAGCGCCCGGGATGGCGGCAGGGGCTGGATCTTCGACCTCGCGGCCCGCACCGCCATCGAGTGGAGCACCGCGCTGGACACCGGTGGTCCCGGCGCGCTGTTGCGGGCCCGGCACGCCCTGTTCGACCGGCTGGTGTACCACAAGCTGCGCGCCGCCCTGGGCGGCAACTGCCGCGCCGCGGCGTCCGGCGGGGCGCCGCTGGGCAAGCGGCTGTGCCACTTCTACCGGGGCGTCGGGCTGACGGTCTATGAGGGTTACGGCCTGACCGAGACCAGTTCGGCCATCACCATCAACCGGCTCGGTGAGGAGCGGGTGGGGACGGTCGGAAAGCTGTTGCCGGGCAACAGCATGGCGATCGCCAACGACGGCGAAGTGCTGGTGCGCGGCGGCGTGGTGTTCGGCGGCTATTGGCACAACCCGAATGCCACCGAGGAGGCGATCGTCAACGGGTGGTTTCACACCGGTGACCTCGGGTCGGTGGACAAGGACGGGTTTTTGTCGATCGTGGGACGGAAGAAGGAAATCATCGTCACCGCCGGCGGGAAGAACGTCGCCCCCGCCGTGCTGGAGGACCAGCTGCGGGCGCATCCCCTGATCAGCCAGGCGATGGTGGTGGGGGACAACAGGCCGTTCGTGGCCGCGCTCGTCGCGATCGACCCGGAGGGCTTCGACGTGTGGAAGCAGCACCACGGCAAGGACGCCACCGCCTCGGTTGCGGACCTGGCCGGCGATCCCGACCTGGTGACCGAGATCGATCAGGCCGTCAAAGCCGCCAATCGAACGGTGTCCCACGCCGAGTCGATCCGCAAATTTCACATCCTGCCGGTCGACTTCACCGTGCTCACCGGTGAGTTGACGCCCACCCTGAAGGTGAAGCGCAACGTGGTGGCCGAGCGGTTCGCCGACGAGATCGAGGCGCTCTACAGCAAGCGGTGAGACCCGTCGCGCCCAACCAGAGGACTAAGGGCGCCCAGCAGGGGTCCAAAGACTCGTTTCACCGACGCCGGTGATCGATAGCGTCTATTGGGGTCCGGCCGGCCAGGAAGGGGCAGGAGGGTACTGATGACAGTCTTGATGACCGGTTTTCCCGGCTTCTTGGGCAGCGCGTTGCTGCCGAGCATCCTCAAACGGACCGATGGATCGGCAATATGCCTGGTGCAAAACAAGTTTCGCCTGCTGGCGCAGCAGCGGGTCGACGAGATGAGCGCGGCCGATCCGTTCCTGGAGGGACGCATCAGGCTGGTCGACGGCGACATCACCCAACCCGGGCTCGGACTCGGCGCGGACGACCTGGCCGAGGTCGGCGAGGCGTGGCATCTGGCCGCCGCGTACGACCTGACCGTGCCCCGCGACGTGGCGGTCCGAGTCAACGTGGACGGCACCCGCAACGTCCTGGACGCGCTGCAGCGCTGTCCCAAACTGACTCGCCTGCACTACTTCAGCACCTGCTATGTCAGCGGGCGATACGCCGGCCCCTTCGGCGAGGACGATCTGGACGTCGGTGCTCCGTTCAACAACTACTACGAGGAGACCAAGAACCTGGCCGAGGCGGACGTCCGCTGGCACATGGACGCGGGCATGCCGGCCACCATCTATCGCCCCTCCATCGTCGTCGGTGACAGCCGCACCGGCGAGACACAGAAATTCGACGGACCGTATTTCGTCATGCAGTGGCTGCTGCGACAGCCCCGGTACGCGATCCTTCCCATGGCCGGGGATCCCACGGCGACGCGGGTCAACGTGGTGCCGCGCGACTTCGTGATCGACGCCGTCGCATATTTGAGCGGCCTGCCCGCGTCGGAGGGAAGGACCTATCAGCTTGCGGATCCCAGCCCCCTGACCGTCGCCGAGATGACCGACGTGATCGCCGAGGCAACCGGGCGCCGACTGATCAAGGTTCCCTTGCCGCGGACGGTGGCCAAGGCGTCGCTGCGGCAGGTACCGGGGCTCTACCGCGTGATGCGAATCCCGCCCGAGGCGGTCGACTATTTCACCCATCCCACCTTCTATCTGACCGACCATTGCCGCGCGGACCTGGCCGGCAGCGGAATCGAGGCACCCTCCTTCCGCAGTTACGTCGACCGGCTCGTCGAGTACCTCCGCAGCCATCGCGAAGTCGGTTCGGCGGCAATGTTCTAAACAGCCCTTCGCCTGGCCCGGGAATCGCGGTCTAATGGGCGGATGGAACTGATGACGCCCACCGACGCGATCTTTCTGCTGGGGGAGTCGCGCGAGCACCCCATGCACGTCGGGGGCTTGCAGTTGTTCGAGCGGCCGCCGGGCGCCGGTCGCGGCTTCGTTCGCGAGTTCTACGACCAGCTGATCGCCCAGCGGGACATTCAGCCCACCTTCCTCAAGCGCCCGGCGACGTTCGTCGGCGGCATCGCGAACCTGGGCTGGTCCTACGACAAGAACATCGACATCGACTACCACGTCCGCCGCTCGGCGCTGCCGTCACCGGGGCGGGTTCGTGAGTTGCTCGAGGTGAGTTCGCGCTGGCACAGCAGCCTGCTCGATCGCCACCGTCCCCTGTGGGAGACCCACATCATCGAAGGCCTCAAGGACGGCCGGTTCGCGATCTACACCAAGGTGCACCACGCACTGCTCGACGGGGTGTCGGCGCAGAAGCTGATGCAGCGCGCCCTGTCCACCGACCCCGACGACGCGGAGATCCGGGCGCCCTGGACCTTGCCGAAGCGCAAGCGGAAATCCACCCCCTCGTCGCCGCTGAGTTCGTTGCTGCGTTCGGCGGGATCCCTTGCGGCGCTTGCTCCTTCAACTGTCTCGATGGCGCGCGCGGCGCTGCTCGAGCAGCAGCTGACGCTGCCGTTCGGCGCCCCGCGCACCATGCTGAACGTCAAGATCGGCGGTGCCCGCCGATGCGCCGCGCAGTCGTGGTCGCTGGAGCGCATCAAAGCCGTCAAGCGGGCAGCGGGCGTCACCGTCAACGACGTCGTGCTGGCGATGTGTTCGGGTGCACTGCGCTACTACCTACTCGAGCGAAACGCCCTCCCGGACACCCCGCTGATCGCGATGGTCCCCGTGAGCCTGCGCACCGAGGAGGAGGCCGACGCCGGCGGCAACCTCGTCGGGGCGATCCTGTGCAACCTCGGCACCGACGCCGACGACCCCGCGACGCGGTTGCAGACCGTCAGCGAATCTATGCGCAGCAACAAACAGGTCTTCTCGCAATTGCCGCGGTTCCAGGCCCTGGCGTTGTCCGCGTTCAACATGGCGCCGCTGGCCCTGGCGGCCGTTCCCGGCTGGGTGTCGTCGACGTCGCCGCCGTTCAACATCGTCATATCGAATGTCCCCGGGCCCACCCAGCCGCTGTACTGCGGCGGGGCCCGACTCGACGGCAACTACCCGTTCTCGATCGTGCTGGACGGGCAGGCCCTGAATATCACCCTGTCCAACAACGCCGGCAATCTGGACTTCGGTCTGGTCGGTTGCCGGCGCAGCGTCCCGCACCTGCAGCGGCTGCTCGCGCATTTGGAGTCCTCGCTCAAGGACCTGGAACGCGCCGTGGGGATTTGACCGGTTGGCCAAGCTCAGCGCGGGCGTGCTGCTGTACCGAACGCGTGACGCCGTCGTCGAAGTCCTCATCGCCCATCCCGGCGGCCCGTTCTGGGCGCGCAAGGACGACGGGGCCTGGTCGATCCCGAAGGGGGAGTACGGCGAGTCCGACGATCCGTGGGAGGCCGCCGCGCGTGAGTTCTCCGAGGAACTCGGGCTCCCGCTGCCGCCCGGGCCGCGGGTGGACCTCGGGGCCCTGAAACAGCCCGGCGGCAAGGTGGTCACCGCCTTTGCCATCGGGGCCGACCTCGACATCGCCCAAGCGCGCAGCAACACCTTCCTGTTGGAGTGGCCCAAAGGCTCGGGCACAATGCGGGAGTTCCCGGAGGTCGACCGGGTCGGCTGGTTTGCGGTAGCGCGGGCGCGCGCCAAGCTGCTCACGGGGCAGCGCGAATTCCTCGACCGCTTGATGACGGCTCCCGCGCTGGCCGGATTGAACGAAGGGATCTAAACCATGCAGAGTGTGCGGACACCCGATGACCGGTTCGACGATGTCCCCGACTTCCCTTACGCCCCAAACTATTCCGAGATCCCCGACGCCGAGGGCGGGACGCTGCGGGTCGCCTGGGTCACCGACGGGCCGCAGGACGCCGATCCGGTTCTCATGCTGCACGGCGAGCCGTCGTGGTCGTACCTGTACCGCAAGATGATTCCGATTCTCGCCGATGCCGGGCATCGCGTCGTCTGCCCGGACCTGGTCGGGTTCGGCCGTTCGGACAAGCCGACCCGCATCGGGGACCACACGTATGCGCGCCACGTCGAATGGATGCGGGCCCTGCTCTTCGACGAGATTGATCTGCGGAACGTGACCCTGGTGGGCCAGGACTGGGGCGGGCTGATCGGATTGCGGCTTGCCGCAGAGCATCCCGATCGGTTCGCCAGGCTGGTCGTGGCGAACACCGGTCTGCCCAACGGCGAGCAGCCGATGGCCGAGATCTGGTGGCGGTTCCGCGAGGCCATCACGACCGCGCCGGAGATCAACGTCGGGTGGTTCGTGCAGGGCGGCTGCCGTCAGCAGATAAGCGACGAGGTCCGCGCCGGCTACGACGCGCCGTTCCCCTCCGACGAGTACTGCGCCGGGCCCCGCGCCATGCCCGGCCTGGTACCCACGTCACCGGACGACCCGGCGGCCGAGGCCAACAAGGCGGCGTGGTCCAAGCTCGCGGCGAGCCCGACGCCGATGCTCGTCGCCTTCAGCGACGGCGACCCGATCACCGGGCCGATGGGCGCGATCTTCCAGCGCGAGATGCGCGGCGCGCAGGGCATCGAGCACCCGGTGATCCGCGGCGCCGGGCACTTCCTGCAGGAGGACGCCGGCGAAGAGCTGGCCGGTCACATCGTGGAGTTCCTGCGGCGCTGAGCCGGTCGCGCGGGCGGGCACAATGTGAACATGACGATCACGCCCGCGCAGGCGGAGCCGCGGGGGCTGGTGCTGCAATTGCTCGACCCGGCCAACCGGGCCGACCCCTATCCGATCTACGCGCGGTTCCGCGAGGTCGGGCCGGTCTCGTTGCCCGACGCCAACCTGGTCGTCTTCTCCAGCTACCGCGACTGCGACGAGGTGCTGCGGCATCCATCCTCGAGCAGCGCCTTCACGAATTCGACGGCAATGAAGAAGCGGATCGAGGCCGGCACGCTGCAGCGCCGGCCGTTCCCGCCGGGGTTCCTGTTCCTGGATCCGCCCGATCACACCCGCCTGCGCAAGTTGGTCAGCAAGGCGTTCGCGCCGCGCGTCGTCAACGCGTTGCAGCCCGGCATCGCGGCGTTGGTCGACGATCTGCTCGATGCCATGGTCGACCGGTGCGATGTCGTCGGTGACTTCGCCTACCCGCTGCCGGTGGCGGTGATCTGCCGGCTGCTGGGTGTACCGCTGGAAGACGAGCCGGAGTTCAGCCGGGCGTCGGCGGTGCTGGCGCAGGCGCTGGATCCGTTCGCCGCCGTCACCGGCGTGCCGGCGGAGGTGGTCCAGGAGCGGACGCAGGCGGTCGGGCGGCTGCGCGGGTACTTCCACGCCATGATCGAACGTCGCCGGGCTCGGCCCGGCGACGACTTGTTGTCGGCCCTGATCGCGGTGGAGGAGTCGGGCGACCAGCTGACCGAGGACGAGATCGTCTCGACCTGCAACCTGCTGCTGATCGCCGGCCATGAAACGACGGTGAACCTGATCGGCAATGCCGTTTTGGCCATGCTGCGCAACCGGATTCAGTGGGCAGCGTTGGGCGCCGATCCGGGTTATGCGCCGGCGATCGTGGAGGAGACGTTGCGCTATGACCCGCCCGTGCAGTTGATCGGCCGAATTGCGGCCCAAGACATGACAATTGGCGGCGTCGAGGTTCCGGCCGGGGACGCCATGATGCTGCTGGTGGCCGCCGCGCACCGCGACGCGGCCGAATTCGGCGCCCCCGATAGCTTCGATCCCGGTCGCAAAGCGCTGCGGCACCTGGGTTTTGGCCGTGGGGCCCATTATTGCCTGGGGGCACCGTTGGCCCGGCTGGAAGCCGGCGTGGCGCTGGCGGCGATCGCCGCGCGCTTCCCGCACGCGCGGCTGGTCGGCGAGCCGCGGTACAAGGCCAACGTCACGCTGCGTGGGTTGTCGGAGCTGACGCTGGCGGTCTAGGCGTCAGCCGCGCTCCCAGGGCGGGCTTTCGCCCATCTTCGCGTAGTACTTGGCCAGGTGGCTCTTGACGCGGTCGACGTCGCTTTTGGGCAGGTCGATGCCGCCGCGGGCGCCGTCCATGACCGCGCCCGCCGCCATGACTCCGCGCGGGACGGCCTTCAGGTCGCCGTCGACGACATCGGCGATCAGCAGCTTGTAGGCGGTGAAGTTGTCCTTCTTGTCGCCGTCGTACCAGACGTGTGCGTCGCGGTACTTCTGGTTCGGAGTGTCCTCGGCTCCGGCCCATGCGCGCACCCGCTTCTCGGCGGCGCCGCCGTCCCACTTGCGGTCCCGATCCGCCAGGGGCAAATCCTGAAACTTCGTAACAGACATGCCGGTCGCGTGCCCGTCGGGAAGCGTACTCAAACGCCTCGGCGGCGACACGGGTTCACCGGCTTCCCGCGCCGCCACCGCTCTTGGTCAGGGTGAACTGGTTGATGTCGTTGTACCCCATGCGGAACATGTCGGCGCAGCCGGTCAGATACTTCATGTAGCGCTCGTAGACCACTTCGGACTGAATCTCGATCGCCTCGCTTCTGCGTGCCCGCAGCGCCCTGGCCCATATGTCGAGGGTCCTGGCGTAATGCAGCTGCAGCGACTGGCGGCGGGTCATCGTGAAACCCGCCTTGGCCGAGTGCTCCTTCACCATCTCGACCGTCGGCGTCTGACCCCCCGGAAAGATCTCGCTCACGATGAACTTGTGGAACCGCAGGAGATCAAACGTAATCGGCAGGCCGAGCAGGGTCATCTCCCTTTCCGTCAAGTTGGTGATGGTGTGCAGCAGCATGACGCCGTCAGGGGGCAGGATCGTGTAGGCCAGAGCGAAGAAATCGTCGTACCGATCTTGACCGAAGTGCTCGAACGCCCCGATCGACACGATGCGGTCGACGGGCTCGTCGAACTGTTCCCATCCATTGAGCAACACCCGCCGGCGCCGCGGACTGTCCATCTCCCCGAACGACTTCTGGACGTGGGCGGCCTGGTTTTTCGACAACGTCAGGCCCACGACGTTCACGTCATACTTCTCGATGGCCCGACGCATGGTGGCCCCCCACCCGCAGCCGATGTCGAGCAAAGTCATGCCCGGCTGCAGGGCTAGCTTGCCCAACGCCAGGTCGATCTTGGCGAGCTGCGCCTCCTCCAATGTCATGTCCGGACGCTTGAAGTACGCGCAACTGTAAGTCTGGGTGGGGTCCAGAAATAACCGGAAGAAGTCGTCGGAGAGGTCGTAGTGTGCCTGCACCTCAGCGAAGTGAGGCGTCAACTTGTCAGCCATCGATTTCATTCCCTCCCGACCCGACGGCCGCTAGGGGCGGACATGGGGGGCGCCGAGAGATTCCCCCTCCATGCGCGCGCATTTCCCTATACACGCGCAGGTGCAGCCCTCGGTTCAGGCTGTCGGAGGACTTGACCGGCCCCTGGCCAGTTCACACCCGCACCGATCGGTGGCTGTGAAAATCGTTGATCTCAGCGGGCTTAGAGGAGGTCGGGCTATGAAGGATGTCGCGCTCACCGGTGTGATCGCGTTCTGGTTGCCGCCGGATCGGCTAGGGGCGCTGCGCTCCGAGGCCCGGGACGATGTCGCCGAGACTGAATGTCACCGGCTGTTCGAGTTGTTCGTAGGTGCACGACCGCGGGTCGCGATCGGGCCGCCACCGGTTGAACTGGGCGGTGTGACGGAACCGCCGGCCTTCCATGTGGTCGTAGCGAACCTCGACCACGCGCTCGGGCCGCAGGGGGACGAACGAGAGGTCCTTGCCGGCGTTCCAGCGGGAGAACTCGTTCTTTCGCGGGGTCCGCTCGCCGGCTTCGTGGGCGGCCCAATTCCACGGATGGCCCTCGAAATCGGTGACGAGCGGCTGCAATTCGGCGAAAAGCCGCCGTCGTTCGGCCATCGGGAACGCGCCGATCACGCCGACCGACGCCAGCTGGCCCCCCGAAGATCCTTGGTCTTGGTAGAGGCCGAGCAGCAGCGAGCCGATCGCGTCGCCGCCGGACTTGTGCACCCGGTAGCCCGCGACCACGCAGTCCGCGGTCCGTTCGTGCTTGATCTTGAACATGACCCGCTTGTCGGGTTGATAGGTGACGGTCAACGGCTTGGCGATCACGCCGTCCAGACCCGCCCCCTCGAACTCGGAGAACCACCGCTGCGCCGTCTCCAGATCGGTGGTGGCCGGCGTGACGTGGATCGAGCGCCCGGCACCCACGGCGTCGACCAGCGCGGCGCGGCGTTCGCGGAACGGCCGCCGGGTGTAGTCGTCGTCGCCCAGGGCCAGCAGGTCGAAGGCGATGAAGGACGCAGGTGTCGCGGTCGAGAGCATGCGCACCCGCGACTCCGCCGGGTGGATGCGTTGCTGCAGCGCCTCGAAGTCCAACCCGTGGTCGGTGGCGACGACGATCTCGCCGTCGATCACGCAGCGCCGGGGCAGTTCGGCGCGGACCGCGGCGACCAGTTCGGGGAAGTACCGGGTCATCGGGCGTTCGTTGCGGCTGCCGAGCTCGACCTCGTCGCCGTCGCGGAAGCAGATGGACCGGAACCCGTCCCACTTGGGCTCGTAGGACGCGTCCGCCGGAATCGACGGGACCGACTTCGCCAGCATGGGGGAGACGGGCGGCATCACGGGGAGGTCCATAGGCTGAGGATATGGCTGCGGCAGAAGAGGTCGACGTCGACGGCATCGCGGTGCGCCTGACCAACCCCGACAAGGTGTTCTTCCCCAAGCTGGGTTCGGCCGGGACGAAGCGGCGGCTCGTCGACTACTACCTGGCCGTGTCGGACGGGCCGATGCTGGCGACGCTGCTCAACCGGCCGACTCACCTGCAGCGCTTCCCGGACGGCATCGACGGCGAGGAGATCTATCAGAAGCGGGTGCCGCAGCATCACCCCGACTACCTCGAAACGTGCCGGGTGACCTTTCCGTCGGGGCGCACGGCCGACGCGCTGAAGGTGACCCATCGCGCGGCGATCGCCTGGGCGGCGCAGATGGGCACCATCACGCTGCACCCGTGGCAGGTGCGCTGCCCGGACACCGAACACCCCGACGAGCTGCGCATCGACCTCGATCCGCAGCCCGGGGTCGCGTTCAAGGAGGCGCGGGCGGTCGCGGTCGACGTGCTGCGGCCCCTGCTCGACGAACTCGGCCTGGTCGGGTACCCCAAGACGTCCGGGGGGCGCGGAATTCACGTGTTCCTGCGGATCGCCACCGACTGGGATTTCGTGCAGGTGCGCCGCGCTGGCATCGCGCTGGCCCGGGAAGTCGAGCGCCGTGCGCCTGAGGCCGTGACCACCTCGTGGTGGAAGGAAGAGCGCGGCAAGCGCATCTTCGTCGACTTCAACCAGAACGCCCGCGACCGCACCATGGCGTCGGCGTATTCGGTGCGGCCCACGCCCATCGCGACCGTGTCGATGCCGCTGACGTGGGACGAACTGGCCGGCGCCGATCCCGACGACTACACCATGGCGACCGTTCCCGATCTGGTGCGGGCCCGCGAAGACCCCTGGGGGGCAATGGATTCTGCCGTCCAATCCGTTGCGCCGCTACTGGAGATGGTTGAGGCCGACGAGGAACGTGGCCTGGGCGACATGCCGTACCCCCCGAACTACCCGAAGATGCCGGGTGAGCCGAAGCGGGTACAGCCGAGCAAGGACAGGGACCTGAAAAAGCCCACGTGACGCCCGTATCGCGATGGCGGCTAACGCCCTAAAGGGCTAAGCCACGCACACCGGCTCTTCGACCGAATGGCCTTCGGCATCAGTGGCCTTGCCGGGCCGAGCGATTCGCCCGACCAAGTGCGCGGCGAGCGCGCCCGCCAACCCCCAGACCGGTGCTTCCGCCGTCTGACCCGAGAGCACCAGGAAGCCGAACGCGACACCGACGACGAGCAACGACACGTGCAGCGGCGTCCAACGCGTCATTGCGCTCAGCCGGAAGGACAGTCCGATGCCCAGCAGCAGAGCCAGCATGTGACCGATGGCGGTGAAATCCCAACCCAAGGTTGCCGGCAGGGCGACGCCGAACCACCAACCCACCCAGACGGGACGCCACCGCGCGGGTATGGACGCGGTCAGGGCGCCCAGCACGCACACCGCGCCGTAGCTCATGCCCACGTCGCTGGCGCGCGCGACCGAGAACGGCAGTGACCCCGTCCGGACCGCGGCGACCAGCCCAACCGCGACGATCAACGTCGCGCCGATGTGGCCGACCGCGAATGTGAGGATCAAACCCTTGCCGCGCCAGATGGTTTCGCCCAACGCCAACAGAGCCGCCAGTCCCGGCAGCCAGACGAAGATGTCGTCGCTCTCATTGACGAACGCGCTGCCGACCAGCGTGCCCACATGGCCGTGCGCCAAGTTGTGCAGGTTGGTGCTCATCCGGCTCACCGCGACGGCGCGTGCATGCGGGCCCATCGCGGTGAGCGTGAGGGAGACCGCGAGCAGCATGGCGGTGTAGATCGCCGTGACCCGCAATGACGCCGCGCCGGACAGCGTCCGGGCCGCCAGAGTGGCCCAGCGATCTCCTCGCTGGTCGGAAAGTGCCGTGGAGAGCATGATTGGCTATCCCGCCCTTCGCGACCCGTGCCAGGAACAGTCGCGCGCCAAGAGATCGGCGACGGTTTCCCGGCGCACCAATTCGTGGAACCTGCCGTCGGCGACACCAACCAACGGTGGCTGGCCGACGAGGTTGAACGAAGGCCCGGTTGCCTGGAGGTAGGCGCCGGTGCCGGCGACGGCCAGCAAGTCGCCGGGACGGATGTCAGCGGGCAGTTCGACCTCGGCGGCGATCTCGTCCCCGGCTCCGCAGTGCCGGCCCACCACCGTGACGGGCGCGGTTTCGGTCGGCACGTGCCGGTTGGCCAACGCCACGGTGTGCCGGGAGCCCGAGATCGCGATCCGTGAGTCGCTCATGTCGCCGTCCACCGCCACGAAGGTGCGCCCGCCGGGCTGGCGTTTGACGGTGATGACCCGGTAGAGGGTGATCCCGGCGCGCGCGGCGATCGCCCGGCCGGCCTCGATCACCACCTTCGGGCGGGGAAATGAGTGCTCGGCGCAGGCGGACCGGAGTGCGCCGTCGATGACAGCGGCGAGTGTGCGCGGACTGAGTTCCGGGTCGCCCGACGCGTAGGGCACGGCATGCCCGCCGCCGAGATTCAGCTCGGTGAGCACCACCTGGTGGCGGTCGCGGACCTCGGCCATCACGGCGATGATCTGGCGGATCGCTTCGCCGTAGACCCCGGTGTCGCTGAGCTGGGAGCCCAGCCGGCAGTGCAGACCGACCAGGTCGAGCCACGGCTGGTTCACGACGCGCTTGATCGCCCCGGCGGCAAGACCCTGCGCCAGGGCGAAGCCGAACTTCTGGTCGAGAGCCCCCGTGCCGACCGCCCCGCCGTCGAGATCCGGAACAACCCGCAGCAGCACACGCTGACGACGACGCACCCGGCCGGAGAGCAGCCCGATCTCGTTCGGCGTCTCGATCACGACGCGACCCACCCCCGCCGCCACCGCGTCGTCCAGCTCGGCGGCGGTCTTGGCGTTGCCGTGCAGGATCATGTCCGCCGGCGCGACGTCCGCGGCCAGTGCGATGGCGAGTTGCCTGCTGGAGTACACACCCAGGCCCGCGCCCTCGGAAGCGGCCCATCCGGCGACCGCGACGCTCAACAGGGCCTTGCCCACGTAAACGAGCTCCGCATCCGGGAGCGCGGCCCGATAGCAGCGGATGCGGGCCCGGAAGTCTTCCTCGTCCACGACGTGGGTGGGTGAGCCGAACTCGGCGGCAATCTCGGTGGCGGGCACCCCGCCGACACACAACCGGCCGGCCTCGTCCACGTACGCGCTCAGCGGCCAGACCGCGCGGTCGACATGCGGGTTCAACCCGTGCCGCAGCGAAGGAAGCAGCTCGAACAGCGTCATGGGTCCACGGTGCCGGTCCCCAAGGCCGCGGGCCTCGTTATTAACGAGCCCTTCACACCGGCGCCACAAATCTTCACGGATTGCGTACGGGCTGTGATGTGGGTAACTCTGCCGAGCCGCCGGCCGGGCCATGCGCGCGGTCTTGACGCCTTCGCCGCCCGGCTGCTACACAGGGCGTGCGGCAAGAAATTGGGCGATCGCCCAACATCGAATCGAGGTGGGTATGCCGGGCCGGACGAACGGCAACGCGGCAAGCGACACGGCCGTCTACTACGACCCCTACGACGTGGGCATCATCGCCGACCCGTATCCGGTCTACGCGCGGCTGCGGGAGGAGGCGCCGATCTATTACAACGAGCGCTACGACTTCTGGGCCCTGTCAAGGCATTCCGACGTGGAGAACGGCCTGGCGAACTGGCAGACCTTCTCCAGCCGGCGCAGCGACATCCTCGAGTTGGTCAAGTCGAAATTCGACATGCCGGGCGGGGTGATGATGTTCCAGGACCCGCCCGAGCACACGATGCTGCGCGGCCTGATGTCGCGGGTGTTCACTCCGCGCCGGATGGCCGCCCTCGAGGACCAGATCCGCCAGTACTGCATCGGGTGCCTCGATCCGCTCGTCGGCTCGGACGGCTTCGACATCATCGCCGAGCTGGCGTCCATGATGCCGATGCGGGTGATCGGCATGCTGCTGGGAATCCCCGAGTCCGAACAGATTCCGGTGCGCGACGCCAACGACGCCAACCTGCGCACCAAGCCGGGTGCGCCACTGAAGGTCGCCGACGCCGACTCCATCGCCGACGGCAGGATCTACGCCGACTACGTCGAATGGCGGTCGGAGAACCCGTCCGACGATTTGATGACCACGCTGCTCAACGTCGAGTTCGACGACGAGCACGGGGTGCGGCGCACGCTGACCCGCACAGAGGTGCTGCACTACACCCAGGTGGTCGCCGGTGCCGGCAACGAGACCACCGGCCGGCTGATCGGCTGGCTGGCCAAGGTGCTCGCCGAACATCCCGACCAGCGCCGGGAAATCCACCGGGACCGGTCGCTGCTGAACCGCGCCGTCGACGAGACGCTCCGGTTCGAGCCCACAGGCCCGCATGTAGCCCGTTGGATGGCAACGGATTTCGAGTGCTACGGCACCACGGTACCGGCCGGCAGCGCGATGCTGCTGTTGTTCGGCTCGGCCAATCGCGACCCGCGCCGATACACCGACCCCGACACGTTCAACATTTACCGCGACAACATCTCGCACATCACCTTCGGCAAGGGCGTGCATTACTGCCTGGGCGCCAACCTCGCCCGCCTCGAGGGTCGGGTGGCGCTCGACGAGCTGCTGAATCGCTGGCCGGACTGGGACATCGATTGCGAGACGGCGCAATTGGCGTCGACGTCGACCGTGCGCGGCTGGGAGCGGCTGCGGGTGTTATTGCCCTGACGGGATCACGCCGGCGCCTCGAACCGGTCGATGAACCGGCCCACCAGGGCGACGGCTTCCCGGTGGCCGCGCGTTGCACCCAGCGCCTGCTCCAGGATCAGGGTGCGCCCGATCGCGGCGATGATGACCGCGATGCCGGCGGCCGGAAAGTCGTTGCTGCTCAGATCCGTATCGCTCTGGATGGATTTCAGCGCCGAGATCTGCGCCTCGCGCCAGCGCTCCGACCACTGCGCTATCTCGGCACGAATCGCCTTGCGGTGGTTGGCAAGACCCATGAACTCCATGAGCAGCCGCGCGTCTTTGGGCTCGATGAGGGTCTGCCACAACGCATGCAGGGGCCGGTCGGAGGCCAGCGCTTCCTGCTGCCGATCGAGGTAGCCGGTGGCGCCGCGGCGGAAGACGTCCAGGTACAGCTCGTCCATGCTGGGGAAGTAGTAATGCACCAGGGCGGGTTTGACGCCCGCTTTGGCGGCCACTCGACGTGAGGTGGCCGCTGCGTACCCCTCGTCGACCATGATTTCAACCGTCGCGTCGATCAGCAGGTCGCGAGTCGTCGAATCCCTGGCCATCAACGGCACCCTAAATTGGGTGGTCGCCAAAAATCAACAAACGGGCCGATGATTAGAAGATCCCCGACCCGGGAATTTGGTCACCCGAACAGTTCAGAAAGTGAAGGAATCAAGTGGCCCCGAGTTTCTCCGACGTCGTCGAGTCCAAGTACCTGCTCCTGACCACCTTCACCAAGGACGGGCGCCCGAAACCGACCGCGATCTGGGGGGTTCCCGACGGCGGCAAGCTCCTGGTGATCACCGACGACGGCTCCTGGAAGGTCAAGCGGATCAACAACACGCCGCGGGTCACGATCGCCAGGAGCGGATCCCTGGGTAAGCCCAAGAGCGAGCCGGTGGAAGCCATCGCACGGGTGCTGCCGAAGTCGGAGACACGCCGGGTCTACAACGCCGTGCTCAAGCGCTACTGGTACCACGCCTGGTGGTTCTACGCCCACTCGATCGTCCGGGGCGGAATCGACAAGGTGCACGTCGGCCTGGAGATCACACCGGCTGGGTAGCGTCGCTGCGGGGGTCGATCAGGATCTTCGCGTGCGTCTCGGGATCACCGAGCGCATCGAATGCGGCCGCGACCCCGGACAACCCGACCGTCCCGGTGATCAGCGGCGAGACATTGACCTTCCCGTCGGCGAGCATGTGCAGGGTGTCGCGAAATTCCAGCGGCGTGTAACCGAGCACGAACCGCAGGTCGGTCTCCTTGTTGATCGCCATCGCCGGGCGAATCCGGTCGGAACCCATGCAGACACCGACGACGACGATGCGCGAATACAGCGGTGCGCTGGCGATGATGCCATCGATAATCCCTGGCACGCCGACGCATTCGAACACGATCGGGTGCTTCGGTGTTGCCGCGCCGGCCGCTTCGGCGGCGCGCCACACGTGCCACCACGGCAGCCGCAGCCGTTGCAGCTTCTCCAGGGTGCCGACCGCGAGGTCGAACGCCTCGAGGATGCCCTGCAGGTGATCGCGCCCCGCCTCGGTGGTGTACGGCGACTCCTGCGCGGGGTCGACGACGACATCCGCCCCGCAGGCGGTCGCCAGCGCGCGCCGGCCCGCCGAGAAGTCGCTGGCGATCACCGTCCGGACCCCGTGAGCCTTGAGCATGCAGATCACCGCGAGACCGATTGGGCCGCAGCCGATCACGATGGCGACATCACCCTTTTTCACCTCGCCGCGCCGCACGGCGTGCCAGCCGACGGCCATGGGCTCGGTCAGGGCGGCGACCTCGGGGCGCAACCCGTTCGGGACCGGGAGGGTCAGCGACCGTTCGACCAGCAGTTGTTCGGCGTAGGCGCCCGGCGCCAAGGTCGACAAGCCGATGCCGTGCACCTCCTTTCCGCGCCGCAGCAGCGGCAGGGCGTCGACCGGCGTACCGCGCCGCGGCGCCTTGCGGGTGCCCGGGCCGTAATCGAGCACTTCCCCGCAGAACTCGTGGCCGAACACCACGTGCTGATCCGAGCGCATGAAGTCGTCGTAGCCGGACTCGGCCATCACGTCGGCGAGTTCATCGCAGTGGTGACGGGCGTGCAGGTCCGAGCCGCAGATGCCGCACCGCAGGACTCCGATCAGCAACTGGCCCTTGGCCGGCGCCGGGGCCGGCAGGTCGACGACCTCCAGCTTCGCGTTGGTGCACGTGACGCTCTTCATCCTGCTAGTCCCCTCGTCTTCGGAGAAGATGCCCGCTTCGTGCGCGGCCCAACCGCTTCCCTCAACTCCCGGTAGGCGTTCAGCGTGCAGGCGGCCAGCCGGGAGAGGTCGTCGAAAGCGGCGGCGTTGCCGACAAACCCGAAGTCCATGCTCTCGTGATAGGAGGCCAGGGTGGCGTTGAGCCCGATCGAGGCGGCCAGGGCGGAAACCGGATAGACGCCGACCAGCCGCGCGCCGTTGAGGTAGCGGGTCTCCCTGGCGCCCGCCACGTTGGAGACGACCAGGTTGCAGGCGGGGTGCGCGATGCGGTCAAGGTGCGTGGAGGCGCCGAGGCCGGCGAGCGCCACGAGCCCGACCGCGTAGGTCATCGCCGCCTCGTTCGACAGGCCGCCCAGCTCCTTCTTGGCCGTGGCGACCGAATCGACCACCTGCCGGATCCGGTCCGCCATGCCCGCGTCGGGCTCGCCGAGTCGCACGAACAGCGCCGAGACCCGCGTGCCGATCGTCGTGTCGCCTGGGTCGCGCAGCGACACCGGGCACATCGCGATGAATGGGTGGTCGAAGGGGCGGCCGGTTTCGTTCAGGTAGGCGTGCAGCCCGCCGTCGACCACCGCGACGGCAACGTCGTTGAGCGTCGCACCGAAGTGCCGGCCCACCTCGCGCATCTCCTTGAGCGGCAGCGAGAGCGTCGCGAACCTGCGCCCGATTTGCAGCGGCTCGTTGGTCGGGGCGTGCTGCGCCGCGAAGGGCAGGCTGCCCTCGAGATGCGATCCCAGCAGGCCGGAGAACACCTTGCGCACGGCGCTGACGGCGACCTGGTTGACCGCCTCAACCTCGGTGACGATGCCCCGGATCGAATCGGAGAGTCGCTGCGTGAGCGGCGTCGGCGGATGCGGCTTGGGCGACGGCGTGCGCAGCGCGAAGGCGGGTGTGGGCACACCGCGACCGTCGGTCGTGCTCAGGCCGGCGTAGATCCGCTTGAGGCCCGATTCGCCGTCGATGATCGAGTGGTGCGTCTTGGTGTAGATGGCGAACATCCGGTCCGGCACGCCGTCGATCACCCAGCACCGGAAGAGCGGGCGGGCGCGGTCGAGCTGCGGCTCGTGCAGGTCGGCGACCAGCCGCAGCAGGTCGTCATAGGTCGATCCGGCGGGAAGCGCCAGGTGCCCGACGTGGTAGTAGGGGTCCCAATTGTCGACCTCCTGGAAATGCGGCGCGCCGCGACCCACAAGCTGCGGCACATAGGTGAACGGGGGCGTCGGCGTCGACGCCCGGTATGCCTCCACGACCTCGCGGACCAGCGGCGCGCGACCGGCCGGCTTCTTGAACAGCAGCATCGCGCCGACATGGGTGGTGCCGGCCGGGGACTCCATGAGTAGCCATGAAAGATCAAGCGGGGGAATGGTTTTCGCCATGGCAATCTCCTAACGCCCGGGCGGGTGTGGCCGTTACGGTGATGGTCCTCTTGGCGGCCCACGGGCGTGAGGGCATTTGGGCCCCGGTGCGGCGGTCGTTGGTCCCTCGCGGTCGCGCTCAGCCGGCGGTGTGCAGCGCCGCGAACGTGTCGGCCAGGGTTTCGCGCGGATCCCGGTAGGTGATGCCGAGTTCGCGCTCGCTGGGCGAATCGTCGGAGGCCGGCATCTGCGTGTAGTACTGCATCCCCGCCCAGGTGATGGGCGTCTCGAAGGGCAGAAACCGGCCGGCCCGGTCCATGACCGCGCCCGCGACCCGCAGCGCGGTGTCGGGGATCGGGACGGAAACCATTGGCGTGCGGGAGACTTCGCCGAGCATGTGCGCGAGCTCGGCGGCGGGCACCCGGTGGCCGCCGGCCATGTAGCGCCGCGGCCCGCGGCCGGGCTCCAGCAGCGCGGCGTGCAGCGCGGCCAGATCGCGGACGTCGACGATCAACCACGCCCCACTCCGGCCCGGGATCACGTGCATCTGCAGGGCCGCCCGGACCCCCTCGCCGGCCTCACCGAACTGATCACCGACGGGCGGGCCGATGACCATGCCGGGGTAGGTGATGTCCACCGGTGCGCCCGCGTCCTGCAGGCCGCGGGCATAGATCTCCACCTGGGCCTTCGATGTTCCGTAGCCGTCCGCCCCGCCGACCACCGGCAGGTCGGCGGCCAGTGTCTTCAGGCCCGGGCGGAACAGCGCGCTGAAGCTCGAAACGTGGACGATGGGGTCCAGACCGAGCTCGACC
Source organism: Mycobacterium bohemicum DSM 44277 (assembly GCF_001053185.1). Classification (GTDB taxonomy): domain Bacteria; phylum Actinomycetota; class Actinomycetes; order Mycobacteriales; family Mycobacteriaceae; genus Mycobacterium; species Mycobacterium bohemicum. The sequence continues at coordinate 228,435 of NZ_CSTD01000002.1, forward strand.
GACTGACCGAGGACGTTTTGCGCGCCCTGCATGTTGGTGGTGAGCATCTCGGTCGTCTGGCGCGGGTCCGTGGCCACCAGGGCGGCGCTGTGCACGACGGCGTCACAGTCGCGCAGCGCGTCGCGCACCGACATGCGGTCGGTGATGTCCCCGACGGCGAAGTCGGACACGTCCACGCCGAGCTTGGCGACCGAGGTCTCCAGCCGCTTGGGGTTTCGCACCAGGAACCGGACCGAATGTCCCGCATCGGCGACGGCCTTGGCGGTCCAGCCGCCCACGAACCCGGTGCCCCCCGTGATCAGAACGCGCATGGTGGGATTCTGCACTGGCGGGCGCGGCGCCCTACAGGTGGCTGGCGGCGAAGCCGGCCGCCTGCCCGGTCATGCCATTCACGCCGTAGGAGATGTGCGCCGCGGGGTCGGCGCCGCCGTTGCCGCAAATTCCGTCGCCGGGCGCACACAACTCGAGCGTCTTGGGCTGATACTGCGGGCCGATCGCGATCGTCGGTGCGCCGTATTTCTGGAGGAACTGATCCGACGGCGTCCCGAACAGCGTGACGGCCGCGACGTGGCTCGCGACATCGGCCGGCAATGGCTTGGGAACGGCAGCGGCGGGCACGCCCGGCGGAACGGACGCGGACGTGACGAATCCCGCCACCGCCGCGCCCTGCGAGTATCCGCCGAGCACCTCCCTGGTCTTGGGGCAGTTCGCCGCCATCGAGGCGATGTGCGAACTGGCGTCCCGGATGCCGTCGATCACGCCGGTCGGGAAGTCGGGGTTCGAAAAGTCGGTGCTGGCCGGGTAATTCACGGGATAAACGCCGAGCGACCGATTCCCGATCTGCGAGCGCAGCGCGTCGACGAACGAGGTCCCGATGCCGCCGACGCCGGGCGGTTCCCCGGAACCACGCGCGAACACCACCTCGACGTCGGGGCACGGGTCGGCCGACGCCTAGGGGGCGGGCACGCCGGCCACCAAAGCCGCCGCGACCGCCGCTGCGGCGGCCGAGGCTGCCAGGAGGCGCGCATTTGTGTTATTCACGAAGTTCTCTCCACCCGCTTGATTGTCCGTGTGACCCCGGCTTGTGATTCCGGTGTGGAGTTCCCGCAGACGGCGACCCTAACCGCGTCACAGCAAACTTGCCGTGACGCGGCCCGGGTAGCGTCTACTTCTTGAAGGCGTCCTTCACCTTCTCGCCGGCGTCCTTCAGGCTGGACTTCGCCTGGTCCGCGCGGCCCTCGTTCTTGGTGTCGTGGTCGCCGGTGACCTTGCCCACGGCCTCCTTGGCGCGGCCGCCCAGGTCCTCGATCTTGTTCTTCACCTTGTCTTCGGCGCTCATCTCGTTTCCTCTCCAGCACTACTTATCGGTCTGCCGATGGCTACCCAATGGCGGGCAACGTTGAAACTCTTCGGCGTACGGCAACCGGGCGGTCGCGCCGGCTGTCACCATGGATCTCATGAGCACCGCAGCGGTGGTGGCCGTGGTCGTGGTGCTGATGCTCCTGGGCATCGGCATGGTGACCAGCCAGTTGCTTCGGCTGAAGCGGTACCTGAACCAGTCGCCGCCACCGGAAGCGCCCGGCCCCGACGAGCCCCCGGCCTTGCCGAAACGCTAGGTCAGGGCCCTTACGGGGGCCCGTATGGGCTGATAGCTTCAACTCTCGTCAGGGCAACTCAACGGGGAGGAGCCGCCGCAGTGGTAGCCGGGTCGACTCTGCTGGTCACCGATGACGGCTTGCCGCGCGGCGTCTCCGGGGCCGCCGATCCGCATTTCGCCAACGCCGTCAAGGTGTTCGCCCGATTGTTTCCGGGCCGCCGGTTCGGGGGCGGGGCGCTGAGCGTCTTCATCGACGGTGTGCAGGTCGTCGACGTGTGGACCGGTTGGTCCGACCGGGCCGGCACCCAGCCCTGGACCGCGGACACGGGCGCCATGGTGTTCTCGGCCACCAAGGGTATCGCCTCGACGGTGATCCACCGACTGGCCGACCGGGGCCTGCTGTCCTACGACGAGCCCGTCGCCGCGTACTGGCCCGCATTCGCCGCCAACGGCAAAGGCGACATCACGGTCCGCGACGTCATGCGGCATCGCTCCGGCCTGTCGCACCTGCGCGGGGTGACCAAGGCGCAGCTGATGGACCACCTGGCAATGGAGGAGCGCCTGGCCGCCGCGCCGGTCGACCATCTGCGGGGCGTCCAGGCCTACCACGCGCTGACCTACGGCTGGCTGCTGTCCGGGTTGGCGAGGGCGGTGACCGGGAAGGGCATGCGCGAGCTGATCCGGCAGGAGGTCGCGCGTCCGCTCAATACCGACGGACTGCATCTGGGCCGTCCGCCCGAGGCCGCGCCGACCAAGCCCGCGCAGGTCCTCATCCCGCAGGGGCGACTGCGCGCCCCGGTGTTCAACTTCGTCGCGCCCAAGGTGGCCGGCTTGCCGTTCTCCGGCGCGCTGGGCGCGATGTATTTCCCCGGCGTCGTCTCGCTGATCAAGGGGGACACCCCGTTTCTCGACGGCGAGGTGCCCGGCGCCAACGGCGTGGTCACCGGCCGCGGCCTGGCCAAGATGTACGCGGCGCTGGCCAACGACGGCCGCATCGACGGCAAGAAGTACCTGTCCAAGGAGTTGGTGCGCGGCCTGACCGGACAGCCTGGACGCAAGTGGCCGGACGCAAACATGATGGTGCCCATGCCCTTTCACCTCGGCTACCACGAAAGCCCCGTCCCCGGCCTGCTCAACGGTTTCGGGCACGTCGGACTCGGTGGGACCCTCGGCTGGGCCGACCCCGAATCGGGCAGCGCCTTCGCGTTCGTCCACAACCGGCTCCTGACACCGTTGCTGTTCGACATGGGTTCCTTTGCCGGCCTTGCCGGTCCGCTGCGTAACGCCATCGACGCCGCCCGGCACCGGGGGCCGCTCACCGTCCCGCAGCTCGGCGCGGCCTACGCCAAACCGGTCCGGAGACAGGTGCCGACGGCGAAGGCGGGCAGCGCCTAGCCCTGCAGCCGGGCGGCGACAAAGGCCGCGGCCTGCGCCGCCAGCCCGGCTTGGACATAGGAGCCGTGCGCCATGACGTTGCCGCCGTCGGAGCACGCCGGATCGCCGTCGGCGCACACGTCGGTGGTCTTGGCGGCATACGGCGGCCCGATCGGCGGGAACACCGCACCCGAGAGGTTACGGGCCAGCGGGCTGGTGGGATTGCCGAAAACGGCTATCGCCGCAACATGATTCACCGCCTGCGGCGGCAGGGCCGGCGCGGCCAGATCGACGACGCCCGCGCCCTGGGAGAATCCGCCGAGGACCAGTCGGGTGTCGGGGCATCGGCCGATCATGTCCCGGACATGGGCGACCAGATCGTTCGCACCGTCCTGGGCGCTGGCCGAGAAGGCCTGTGTTGCCGGGTAATTGACGGGATAGACGGCCAGCGATTGCCCGCCGAGCTGCGAACCCAGCGAGTCGATGAACGCTTGTCCGACATTGCCGACGCCGGGCGGCTGGCCGGTGCCGCGAGCGAATGCCACCTCGACCGCCGGGCATGGATCGCCAAGGGCCGCAGGCGTATTGGCGGGCAGGATCGCCGCGGCAGCGGCCGATACGAGCCCGGCCAGGACGGCCCGGGTGGCGCGTTGCATCCTCACCCCTCCCGATCGACGCGCGCGTACCCGCGGGGGAGCGTCAGCGGCAGGTCGGCGTAGGTGGCGATGCCCGGCGCGGCGGCGACGACGGCCGGGATCGCGTTGATGGTGGGCATCGCGGTCATGATGTGGCCGAGAGTCATGAATTCCTCGATCGTCGTGGCCTCGAAGTACGGCGGCGGCAGGAAGCCCACTTTCGTTGTCACCGTGGGCTGCCCGTCGATCTGGATGACCCAGCCGTCCTGGTCGATCTTCCAGTCCGGCTCGAGCGTCTGCCCCTTGCGCCACCGCACGTTCAGATCGATCAGGGTCTTGCCCCCGACGACGCCCTGCCAGCTGATGTAGGTGCCGGCGACGCATCCGGCGGGGATGGTCCACGAGGCCATTTCGAGGTCGGCGGTGGTTTGGGCGAACTCGGCGACGCACTTCACCTCGTCGAGCTCGACGCCGATCGCGTCGCCCACGAGCCGGACCGCCTCGGCGAAGATGGCCGTGCCTTTCGCGGCCATCGCCGGGAGATCCGGGTGGTCGATCGGCTGTCCGAACCCGACCGGCTTCTCGGTCTCGGGTGAGTCGTAGAACGTGGTATCCGCGGCCTCGATGACGCTGATTTTGTCGATCCTGTTGCACACCATCGCCGACACGATGGCCAGCAACTCCGCGAAGCCCGGGCTGACGCCGGAACCGAACATCGTCGAGCCGCCCTGCCGGCAGGCCTGCTCGATGCGGTCGCGGCCCTCGCCCAGGTTCTGCCCGGTGATGAAGGAGGCCGTCGTCACCACGTTGACGCCCGCCGACAGGATGCGCACCAGCTCGTCGACGTTGATCCACATGGGGTTGTAGACGACGCAGTCCGGTTTGAGCGCCAGCAACGCGTCGACGTCATTGGTGGCCGCCACGCCCACCCGCGCGATGCCGGCGAGCTCACCGGCGTCGCGGCCGGCCTTCTCCGGCGACCAGGCATAACAGCCGACCAGTTCCAGCGTGGGATTGTCGACGATCGACTTCAACGAGCTCTTGCCGACGTTGCCGGTGTTCCACTGCACGACCCGATAGGTGTTTGGCACTCGCTCAGCATAGGGAATGGCGCGGTCGCGGGCGACAGTAGATCTGGCGACGCGACGCGCCGGATCGGCAGCGCCCGGACTCACAGTCGGGACGGTCAGTAGGTGGCCTCGGCGGCCACGATCTCGGCGAGAAACGCGTCATCGGCGGGCCGGTCCAACCGGGCTCGCGCCCAACGGCGAACGCGCTCGCGGGCCTCGGGTGATTCCGGCGCCCCCGACAAGGGGGCGCCGACGGTCACCGAGGTCGCCGACCAGTCGTGAGCCCAGGCCGCCGATTCCGTCAGGGCCCGGCGCTGGTCGTCGACCAGGGGGACGACCGCGCCGCCGTCGGCGTCCAGCGTGGCATCGCCGCTGAAGGTTCCGGAACGCAGGTGCACCGCGATGCCGGCGGGCCGGGCCGGGCCGATGATCGCGACCCGGATGCCGGCCAGCACCGCCGCGCCGGCGACCTCGACGGTCCACTCGACGGTGTCCTCGCCCGCGTCGAAGATCGCGGGCGGCACCGCGGTCCAAGCGATGGATGCGACGCCCCGCGCGATCTCTGCCGAGCCCGCGCCGCCCCCCGTCCGCGCCGGCCGCCAGCGCGTAGTCGTCACGACGCGCGGTCGGCTGCTCCAGCGGCGTCGTCGATTCCCCAAGGGCGACAAACAGTTCCGGCCATCCCGTCCCGTCGACCCCGACGTCCTCGGCCAGGGCGGCCGCCGCCCGCACCAACTCGAGCGCCCGCGGGTCGCCGTCGCGCACGTGCGCGATCAGCGCGCTGCCGTGCGGGGAAAGCAGCTCGGCCACGTCGGAATCGAAGGTGTCGTCGCAGAAGTAGGCCTGAGCGCCGGCGGTGAGCACTGCGACCTCCGCGTCGAGCAGCGCGCGGTCCAGCGCCGGGATTCCGTCCCTGCGGCTGGCGGGCCACCAGCGCCGGAGCCAATGGCCGACGGCCAGCCTGCGCAGCGCGTCGCCCGGTTCCGCCGCGACCTGCACGCCGGCAAGATCGACGCGGTGTTCGTCGGCGTCGGCGCCCTGCACCGCGGACAGCAGGGCGACGTGTCCGGACTCGCCGACCACCCGCCAAAGCCAGTCCGCGCGTGCGACATCGGTGAACGTGATGTGCGCCGCCGGATCGCCGGGCGGCGCATCGATGACCCACGACAACACGGCGCCGCTGACCTCCAGCACGGCGACCAGCGGTGGCGCGGCGCGCATCGGACCGGTGCTCCAGAGGCCGGACTCGGCGACCAGTCTCATCCGGCCACCTGCAATTCCAGCATCGCCTTGATGCGTTGCCGGTGATCGAGGCTCACCGACCGCGCGACCCCCTCGAGCAGCGACCGCATGTCGTCGACGTCGTCGCAGGGCTCCTGCCAGACGTCGCGCCCGTGCAGCCGCGCCCACAGCCGGCTCAGGTACGGCTGCGCGTACGCGGCGAGGTCGTCGATCACCTGACGCTGGCGCGGATGGATCGGCCCCCCTTCGGCGAGGTAGCGGCGCGCGCGCAGCACGTAGGCCTCCTTGCGCAACCGCGCCTGGATCTGTGCGGCCAACGCGTAACGGCTGCCGACGGATTGGTCCAACGGCGCCAAGTCGACGGCGACCTCGATGCCGGCCACCAGCGTGGCCTGCTTGTCCTCGCCCAGCAGGCCCCAGGGCGCGCAGGCCCGGTCCACCTCCTCTTCGCACAACAGAGGGATATCGGGGAGTGCGTCGCGGTCCAGGGCGCGCCGCAGCGTCGCGCGGACGCGGTCCACCACGCTGCGATCCAGCGGGCGATCGCTGTCTGCGCCGCCGGAGATCTTCGGTTGGGCTTGCGGCGCCGCCGAACTGAGGCCCAGCTCGACGACCGACCAGGGCAGGCCCTCGGTCCGGGAGTGCGCAAGGGCGCCGAGGGTGTACGGGGTGGGGTCGGCGATCATGGCCGACCAGACCCGCTGCCGTGCGCTCGCGGAGCGATGGCCGTGTGCGGGCCCCAGCACCGTTGCGAGCTCGGCGAGGAAACGGCCGGTCGCCGCGCCCGTCTCCGAGGCGCTCACGTCGCGCCAGCTGCGGTCGAGCTGGGCGGTGAGCCCGGCGACCACGTCGGGGTCGGCCAGGTATTGGTGCAACACCTCGATGGCGGTGCGGTCGCGGCCCTGATGGATGTCGATGAGCACCGCCGCCGCCGTCTCGTGATCATCGGGCGCCGGTGCGCCTTTGGTGACCGCGAGCTCGAAGCACACCGGAAAGTACAGCTCCTGGGCGTTGCCCGTCCGGATCCGCAGCCTGCGGCGCTGCAGCTTGAGGATTTCGAACCAGGCTGAGGCGGCACGCAATTGGGGGCCGGTGCCCACGATCAGGTCGTGCATGGCGGCGGCGGTTTCGGGCGCAACGACCGGGGCGGAGTACTGCGGGTTGGACCGCAGCCGCAACACCAGCGGGTCGATGATCCGTTTGACGGTGCGGCTCAGCGGCCCGCCGTCGTCGCCGCTGAGCACCTCCACGCCGGGACCTATCGCGCGCCAGGCCCGGTCGATGACCGACCGGCGTGGGTGCCCGACCGCCCCCGCAACGGTGGCGGTCGCCACCTGCGGATCCACGCTCATCTGGACAGGATAGGGGCATCGGCCGAAAACGGGAGCCGAAAAGTTGGGTTCGGTAGCCGGTTTGCGCCGCCAACCTGGGTGCATGAAGAGGCTGACAGTGCGCCACCTCCTCGGGTCGGCGACGAATTTTCGTCGAGGTGGTGGCCGTCTTCTCGGGGGAGAGGTTCGTCGGCAAATTGGCGCGCTGCGAGGATGATCCGGAGTTCGCGCTGCTGCGTCCGGGGCTCGTCATGCTGGTGGCGTTCGATCCGGCTGCGCGCGAACAGCTTTCACTGCCGGACGACGTGCTCGCCGTGCAGGCGTCATGGGCGGGCGTGCCCTGAGCGCTACCGCGCGCCGTCCACCGCGAAAGTGACCAGAGCCGCCCAGTACAGCGGGCTGGCGGCCGGGTCGCCGTCGCGCCAGCGCCGCATCTGCTCACGCTGCCAACGATTCACCGCGCATCCTGCCTCGGCCTCGTCATGGGCACGATCCACCGCGATCACCAGGTCGGCCATCGGGTCGGCCCCCTCGTGACCAGCGAACTGGCGGTAGGCGGCGGTGGTGGGCAGCGACCACAGGGTGGCCGTGACCAATTGCGCGCCGCCCAAGATCATGGCCGCCACCAGGCCGGCCGCCTCGTCGAATTGGTAGTCGCCGCCAGAGCCGCACGCCAGCAATGCGACGCGGGGCGGCATCGGCCATTGCGACGCCATCAAATCCGAGGCGGTCAGCGGGCGGTGGTCACCGATCGGGCGGGCGTCGCCGGGTAACCCTGCCGTACAGGCGAGGTGCAGCGCCGCACGGTCGGCCCGGCCCTCCGCCGAACTCGCGTGCCCGACGTACATGAGGCGGCTGGGAGCCCGGTCGAGCAGATCCGCCAGCCAGCCGCGGTCGGCGTCGCGGCGGCGGAACAGCTCGACGGCGTCGTCGGTCTCCGGCAGCACCGGGTGGGCTCGCATCAGCTCGGCGTAGTGGCGAGCCAACGGGCTGTGCGCGGAGGGCCTGCCGAGCACCGACCCGAGCGCGGAGTCCGGCAGTTGCCCGGGTACCCGGGGATCGAGGACCAGGGCCGGCGGGTGCTCGCGCCGGCTGTCCCATCCGGTGGACGGGCGCGGGGCGTGCACGATGTTCTGCGGCGCCGCCATCAGCACGTCGACGAGCTCGACCAACCGATGGCCGTCGGTGTGGTCCGCTATATCGGTGATCTGCCAGGGGATTTGGGCCGCCACGCGGCCGCCGGGGGTCATGGCCTCCTGGCGGGCGCGGACCAGCTCCTCCTTACTCGGTCCGGACGTGGGCAGCGCCAGCAGGCCCCAGGGCACCCGTGCGAGCCGGGCCGTGGGAGCGACGAACAGCACCGCCCGCGGTGATGCCACACACTCGGTCAGCAGCTGCCACCCCGCGGTCCCGATCAGCAACACCCCGAGGATGTAGGCGACGGTGAGCTCGGTATCCGGCCGTGCGAAAGGTCCGCGCGTCAAGGCCCTTTCGATGGCGTCGCGCCGGTTCTCGGAGTCGAGCGGCTCCGGCAGGGCCCCGGCCAGCTCCTGGAGGGCGGCGAGCAGGATCGGTTCCTCGACCACCCAGGTGACTGTGCGTGACGGCTGCCCGACGACGCGCAGGCTGGCGTAGGTGGCGATCCCGACGTCGGCGTATCGCAGGACCAGAGTCAGCCGGTCCGGCTCGGTCATGGGTAGGTCGACCACGCGGGCTCGGCGGCCGTGACCCGGCGTCCGTAGCGCTCGAAAGCCAATGCGCGATAACGGCTCATGATCGGCTCGGCGTCGGGCTCCATCCGCAACGGGGGCAGCGGGCCGAGCCGGGTCAGGGCGCCGCCCCCGCCGACGGGCATCCCGGACGCGGCCAGCGCATCGCCGGCCTCGACGGGCACCGCCGGCGTGGCCGTCGACGCCCATTCGCCGGAGGTTGGACGGCCCGGGGCCGAGTCGAAAGTCCCTCGCGCGCTGTGATATTCGACGAGCTCGCTGACCAGCTCGGTGTTCTCCCATTCCCACGCGACGGCGAAGGCGCCGGCCAGGACCGGTGCCGAAACGCTGGTGGCCCAACGGTATCGCGCGTCGGGATCGGCGATCGAGTACCGCACCGAATCCACCGCCAGCGCGGCCGGCACCTTCAGCTCCGCCGCCTGTTCGAGTTTGGCCATCCCGCGAAAGTATTCCGGCGTGCCCACCTCGCCCCGGAGGATGCCGAGCGACTCCGCCTGCCGCTCCTCGGTCTCCTGCAGGGTTTCGTCGGGGTCACCGGCGGCGTCGAAACCCAGGTCCGTCAGCGCGTCCGCACGCCACACCGTCCCCAGGTGGTTGTCCAGCCGCGCGTACTGCAGCCAACTGCTGCGCGGCGAGGAGTCGAGCGCCTCCCGGGCCTGCGCGATGAGTTCGACGGCCGCCCCGAAGCGGCCCCAGAAGATGAGGATCCAGCTGCGCTGCAGCAGAATCCGGTGCAGATGCAGCGGCTTGCCCAGCTCGCGCCAGTGCCGCTCGGCGTGCTCCCAGCACTCGTCGGCGGACTCCAGCGCTCCGGATGCCAGCCGGGTGAATCCCAGATACAGCCAGCAACGGGCCACGTCGTGGGCCCGGTGGTAGCGCGCGATGACCGGGTGGGCCTCCGACACCAGTCGCTCGGTGCCCACGTGGTCGCCCGCCGACCAACATCGCGCCGCGAGCTCCAATTGTGCAGTGGCCGTTGCTAATTCCCATCCGTTCGCGCGCGCGCGGGCCTCGGCGCGCCGCAGCCAGGGTTCGGCCTCCGGTAATCGCCCGGTTTCGACGCAGAATCTGCCATAGGCGGTGCCCACGGCAACCCGGAGCTGTTCCCCGAATTCACCGCCGACGGCGTCGATGCCGCGCAGCACCCGCTCCCACAACGGAACCGACTGGGCGTGCAGGTCGTCTTCGCAGAGGGCGGCCGCGCACAGCACGTCCGCGTGGATGCGGAGGTAGGCGTGTTCGTCAGCGAGATCGGGGAATTCGTCACCGGTGTCGTCGAGTTCGGCCAGCGCCGCCGCCGCCCGCTCGTGGTCACCGCGGGCTGCGGCGAGGCCCGTCTGCAGGAAGTGCATTCGCCGCGAGTAGCGGCGGATCATGTGCGCCACTTCGGCGTCGGACATCCGAACCTGTTCGGCGGCCTCCGGCATGGTGCCCGCGGCGACGGCCGTGTAGATCATCAGGCAGTCGCCGATGCGGCGGACGTACTCTTCGACTCCTGCGTCGGCTCCGCGCGCCAGGTAGATCTCGCCAAGCTGCGCAAAGAGTTCCAGCATCAGGTCGTCCCGGTCTTCCTGCGCGATCCGCGGCATCAGGGACAGCAGCAGGTCCCGGGCGCCGGTTTCGTCGGCGGCGAACGCCAGCCGGCGGGCGCGCTCCAGCTCACCGCTGATCGACACGGCTGCATCATAAGTCCGGCGAGCGGCGGGCGTGGGAACAAGCCACGTCCGCCGCTCAAGAGGCCTCCGATCAACCGCAGGACACCTTGATGTCGAAGTCCTTGGTGATCATTCCCGCCATCGGATTCTTCAGGTCGGCGCCCTGCGCCTGGCCGGTGATGGTGTAGGTCTTGCCGTCGACCGCCACGTTGGCCGAGCCCACCTTCGCGCCCATGTTGTTGGCCACCGACAGGGCGTTGCCGTCGACCACCAGCGCCAGCGACTCGACCTTCGGGGTGGACTCGTCGGTCATCACGACGGCCAGCGCCTGCCGGCCGCCGCTGGAGCCACTGCCGATGTCGATCTTGCCGCCGGTCTTGACGCACGTCACCGACGCCGGGTCCAGGCCGGCCAGGTCGGTGCCACCCACCTTGACCTGCGCGCCGGTGCCGCTGGCCACGCTGGGCGCCGTGCTCGAACCCGGGGCGGCGGTGTGGCCGCCACTCGAGCAGCCCACCAGCGCCGCTGAAGCCGCAGCGCATCCAAGGGTTCCAATCGCAGCCGCGAGAACACGTTTCACCGATGATTCCTTCCGTCATTCGCCGCCCCATTGGCGCCGACATGGCCCAAGTACAGAACGGCCGGGCTGCTACCGATCCCAAATATCGGCGCGGAGGCGGTACGCTGCGATGTCGGCGCTACGAAAGGACACCCTCGATGCCCAGCGTCAAGTGGCTGGAAAGGCCTGAGGCCCACGACTTTCCGGCGGCGGCGGAGTACCTGGCGCTGCTCGCGGAGTCGGGCACCGTCGACGGGCTGACGCAGCGATTGCGGGCCGGCGACATCGTGCACAAGAAGGCCAAGGACATCCTGCGGGCGGCGCAGCTGAGTCTGCTGCCCGTCGACAACCCGCACGTCGCGGCGGATCTGGCCAAGATCAAGAAGGGCCAACCCCTCTCGCCCATCCTGCTGGTTCGCGGCGACTTCGCCACCGGGGTCCCGCTGCAGATCGCCGACGGCTACCACCGGGTGTGCGCCAGCTACCACACCGACGAGAACACCGACATCCCCGTCGTCATCGCGGCAGCGGGTCGCTGATGATCGAGATTCGGGCAACGGGAGCCGTGCAGGTGCTGACCCTGTCGTCGGGGTCCGTCAACGCGCAGGACGTCGAGCTGCTGGAAGAGGTGGCGCTCGCGCTCGAGGACCTGACGCGTTCGGGCGCCGGGGCGCTGGTCATCACCGGTGCGGGCCGCGCCTTCAGCGCCGGGGTGGACCTCAACCGAGTCGTGCAGGGCGGCGCCGACTACACCGACCGGCTGATACCGGCGCTCTCGGACGCGTTCGAGGCGATGTTCTGCTACCCCGGACCCACCGTCGCCGCGATCAACGGCGCGGCCATCGCGGGCGGGTGCGTGCTCGCCTGCGCCTGCGACCGGCGTCTGATCAGCCCGAATGCGCAGATCGGGGCGTCGGAGGTCCGCGTCGGCGTGCCGTTTCCCGTCGCGGCGCTCGAGGTGATGCGGTACGCGTGCGGGGACCGGGCCGAGGAGGTGCTGCTCGGCGGCCGCACCTACCGGGGAACCGAGGCCGTCGAGACCGGACTCGCGCACCGCGTCGTCGCCGACGACGTCGTCGAGGCCGCGGTGGCCGAGGCGTCCGACCTCGCCGACATCCCGGCTGACGCCTATCGCCACACCAAGGACCAGCTCCGGGCGCCGGTGATGGCGCGCATTCGTGAGGCCGTCGGGGTCGACGCCGAGGTCCGCCAGATGTGGGGATCCGACGAGACCCGGCAGCGCCTCACCGAGTACGTGCAACGCCTGAAGAACAAGGGCTGACCCGGCGGCGCGGTTTTCAGTCGGCGGCTTCGTCTTGGGCTTGGTCTTGGGCTTGGTCTTGGGCTTCGTCGACGGCAATACCGGTTGGCGCGCGTCGGCGCCGTACCCGATGCGTCCCCTTGCCCATCGGGCGTCGGTTACGCAGTCCGCTACGCGGGGCTTCGGCGTCTTCGGTGGTTTCCGCTGCCTGCTCGGGTTCTGCGCTTTCGGCGGTGACCGTGGCTTCCTCGGTCTCGTCGGGCTCGGCGGCAGCCGGCTCGTCCGAATCTTCGGTTTCTTCCGCTGCTTCGGACTCTTCGGCTTCCCCCGACTCTTCGGCCTCGTCCGTCTCGTCCGTGTCGGTCTCGTCCGCCTTCTTGCCGAGGAGGCCGCGCGTGCGGGGCTTCTTGGCCTTCTTCGGCTTGATCGGTTTCGGCGGGGGCGGCGGCAATTCGGCGACGAACGACAGGTAGAACGCGACGAAGCCGAGCACGCCGATGGCCGCGGCGGCGCCGTAGACCGCGAACAGATACTGCCCGGCCTTGTCGAGGCTGAGCCAGATCTCGCTGATCGCGGTGCCGATGATCAGCACGCCGGACAGCACGTGGGCCACGATCGACCACACCCGGATCGTCAGGGCGAGTTGCGGCGTCCCCAGCTCCGGCTTACGGGTGCGCAGCAGCGTGAACACCACGGGGAGTGCGGCCAGCGCGATCAGCGCGCCCGCCACGATCCGAAGGGTCGTCCCCAGCCCGTGCGTGGTGTCGCCCATCAACTCGGGCCATCGGGGCAGCACGAAGAAGAAATAGAGGACGCCGGCAGCGATCGAGAACGACGCGTGCCACAGAATGGCGACCTTGCGCCCCATACGCCTCCTCATGCCGGTCGGTTCAAGCGAGCCTAAAGGCGACCAACCCGATTGCACGCCGATGTTGTGCATGTCCGCATCGCGGACCCTGGCGGAGGATGCGGGATTTGAACCCGCGAGGGCTGTTAACCCAACCCGCGTTCCAGGCGAGCGCCATAGGCCACTAGGCGAATCCTCCGTGGCCATGGTAGCCGAGGGCGCCCCGCCCGCCCGCAGTAGCCGCGTTGCGTCAGGTACTAGACTCCCCAGAGGACCCCGCGCGGCGTCTATCCTGTGAACTCCCCCAGGGCCGGAAGGCAGCAAGGGTCAATGGGCTCTGTCGGGTGCGCGGGGTCCCCTCGGGTTCATGAGTGTCGACCCGCTGCGCGCGGCGACGCCGCCGGGCCCGGGGCCGTCTTCGATCCCGAATCCCACGGCGTTCGACAGCGAAAGGCCAATGGTGTCGCTGGATTCCCTCAGCGTGCAAGATCTGACTGCCGCACACGCGCGCAACCAGCAGGACTACGCGGAGTTGCAGGCCAAGAAGCTGGCGCTGGACCTGACCCGCGGCAAGCCCTCACCCGAGCAGCTCGACCTGTCCAACCAGCTGCTCAGCCTGCCGGGAGAGACCTATCGCGACGGCGAGGGCACCGACACCCGCAACTACGGGGGCCTGCACGGCCTGCCCGAGCTGCGGGCGATCTTCGGTGAGCTGCTCGGCATCGCGGTGCCCAACCTGATCGCGGGCAACAACTCCAGCCTGGAGCTGATGCACGACCACGTCGCCTTCTCGATGCTCTACGGCGGCGTCGACTCCCAGCGTCCCTGGAAGGACGAGCCGGCGGTCAAGTTCCTGTGCCCCGTTCCCGGTTACGACCGGCACTTCGCGATCACCGAGACGATGGGCATCGAGATGATCCCCATCCCGATGGGACCCGACGGGCCGGACGTCGACCTGATCGAAGAGCTGGTCGCCGTGGATCCGGCGATCAAGGGAATGTGGGCGGTCCCGGTGTTCGCCAACCCAACGGGCGTCACGTATTCCTGGGAGACCGTCCGACGCCTCGTCCAGATGCGGACCGCGGCCCCCGACTTCCGGCTGTTCTGGGACAACGCGTACGCCGTGCACACCCTGACGAACGACTTCATCCGCCAGGTCGACGTGCTGGGCCTGGCGGCGAAGGCCGGCAACCCCAACCGGCCCTACGTCTTCGCGTCGACCTCGAAGATCACCTTCGCCGGCGCCGGCGTCAGCTTCCTGGGCGGATCGCTGGGCAACATCGCCTGGTACCTGCAGTACGCGGGGAAGAAGTCCATCGGACCGGACAAGGTCAACCAGCTGCGGCACCTGCAGTTCTTCCGAGACGCCGACGGGGTCCGCCTGCACATGCTGCGCCACCAGCAGCTGCTGGCGCCGAAATTCGCGCTGGCGCTGGAAATCCTGGACCGGCGGCTGAGCGAGGCGAAGATCGCCACCTGGACGGAACCCAAGGGCGGCTACTTCATCAGCCTCGACGTCCTGCCCGGCACGGCGCGACGAACCGTCGCCCTGGCCAAGGACGCCGGCATCGCGGTGACCGAGGCGGGCGCGTCCTTCCCGTACCGCAAAGACCCCGACGACACGAACATCCGGATCGCGCCCACGTTCCCGTCGCTGCCGGACCTGCGCGACGCGGTCGACGGGCTGGCAACCTGCGCCCTGCTGGCGGCCACCGAGCGGATGCTCGACTCCCCGGCTTCGAGCCTGCGCTGAGGCCGAGACAGTTGGCCGGATCGCGCCGTGTGTTCAGTCTCGACGCCGTAGTCGCAGGCTCGATGCCCAGGCCGACGATCGTCGGTCGGCATCGGTAGCCTGCTGACCGTGGCCCTTTACCGCAAGTACCGGCCGGCGACCTTCGCCGAGGTGGTGGGGCAGGAGCACGTCACCGAGCCGCTGTCCATCGCGCTGGAGGCCGGCCGCATCAACCACGCGTACCTGTTCTCGGGGCCGCGCGGGTGCGGAAAGACGTCGTCGGCGCGCATCCTGGCCCGGTCGCTGAACTGCGTGCAGGGGCCGACCGCCAATCCCTGTGGGGTGTGCGATTCCTGCACGGCGCTGGCACCGAACGCGCCGGGCAGCATCGACGTCGTGGAGCTCGACGCCGCCAGCCACGGCGGCGTGGACGACACCCGCGAGCTACGCGACCGCGCCTTCTACGCGCCGGCGCAGTCCCGCTACCGGGTGTTCATCATCGACGAGGCCCACATGGTGACCACGGCGGGCTTCAATGCGCTGCTCAAGATCGTCGAGGAGCCCCCCGAACACCTCATCTTCATCTTCGCCACCACCGAACCGGAGAAGGTGCTGCCGACGATCCGGTCGCGCACCCACCACTACCCATTCCGGCTGCTGCCGCCCAAGACCATGCGCGCGCTGATCGGGCGCATCTGTGAGCAGGAGAACGTCGCCGTCGACGACGCGGTGTACCCGCTGGTGATCCGCGCCGGCGGCGGCTCGCCGCGCGACACGCTGTCGGTGCTCGACCAGCTGCTGGCCGGCGCGGAAGGTGCCCACGTGACCTACCAGCGCGCCCTGGGCCTGCTGGGTGCCACCGACGTCGGCCTGATCGACGACGCCGTCGACGCCCTCGCCGCATCCGACGCCGCGGCGTTGTTCGGCGCGGTCGAGGCGGTGATCGACGCCGGCCACGACCCGCGGCGCTTCGCGACCGACCTGTTGGAGCGGTTCCGCGATCTGATCCTGATGCAGGCCGTCCCGGACGCGGCCAGCCGCGGCGTGGTGGACGCGCCCGAGGACGTGCTGGACCGGATGCGCGACCAGGCGGCGCGCATCGGGCCGGCGACGCTGACCCGCTGTGCCGAGGTGGTGCAGGCCGGGCTGGGGGAGATGCGCGGCGCGACGGCGCCCCGGCTCCTGCTGGAAGTGGTCTGCGCGCGGCTGCTGCTGCCCTCGGCCAGCGACGCCGAATCGGCGCTGCTGCAGCGTGTCGAGCGGATCGAGACCCGGCTGGATATGTCGATCCCGCAGGATGCGCACTCCGCGCCCGTTGCCCCGCCGCCCGCGCCGCCACGGCGGGCGGACGCCCGAACCGCCCCCGGCCCCCGGCGAGCTGACCGCCGCCTCGGTGCGGACGATGTGGCCGACGGTGCGCGACAAGGTGCGCCAACGCAGCCGCACCACCGAGGTCATGCTGGCCGGCGCCACCGTCCGCGCCGTCGAGGACGGAACCCTCGTGCTCACCCATGCGTCGGCGCCGCTGGCCAAGCGCCTGTGCGAACAGCGCAACGCCGACGTCATCGCCGAAGCCCTCAAAGACGCGCTCGGCGTGAACTGGCGGGTGCGGTGCGAGGCGGGGGCCCCGGCTCCGGCCGAGCCCGACCCGGTGATCCCCGACGTGCACGAACCCGCACCACCCGGCGCTGACGCCGTTCGGCGCGACGAAGAAGAACACATGCTGGCCGAGGCGGGCCGCAGTGACCCGACGGTCCCTCGCCGCGACCCCGAAGAGGCCGCGCTGGAACTGCTGCAGAACGAACTCGGCGCCCGGCGGATCGAAAACGGCTAGCTGATCAGGGGGTCCACCAGGGGCGCAGCGGCAGGTCGTCGTCCCCGCGGGGGTCGACGTTTGCCGCCAGCACGTGATGCAACTGCAGGTTGTTCTGCTCGAACGCCACCCGCGAGGCCGCCATGTACAGGCCCCACACCTTGGCCGTTGCCAGGCCCACCTCGGCGACGGCGTCGTCCCAGCGCTCGACCAGGTTGCGGTTCCAGTCGCGCAGCGTCATCGCGTAGTGGCGCCGGAAGTTCTCCGCGTGCAGCACCTCCAACCCGACGTCCTGGACCTCGGTGGTGATTCGCCCGGAGCCTGTCAGTTCGCCGTCCGGGAAGACGTAGCGGTCGGTGAACCCGCCGGCGAACGAGGTGGATTTGTTGTCGTGCCGGGTGATGCAGTGGTTGAGCAGCAGACCGCCGGTCCGCAGCTTCGACTTGAGGAACCCGAAATAGGCGGGGTAATTGCGCACGCCGATGTGCTCGGTCAGCCCGATCGACGAAACGGCGTCGAAGTTCGTCTCGGCAACGTCGCGGTAGTCGGAGTGCCGCACCTCGGCCAGCTCCCCGAGGCCCTCGTCGGCGATGGCTGCGCGGGCCCACGCCGCCTGCTCGGCCGACAGGGTCGCACCGATGACCCGCACGCCGCGCCGCGCCGCGTAACGCACCATGCCGCCCCAGCCGCAGCCGACGTCGAGCAGCCGATCGCCCGGCTGCAGCCGCAGCTTCTCGAAGACCAGCCGGTACTTGTTCTCCTGCGCCTCCTCCAGCGTCGCGTCGGCGTGCGGGTAGACCGCGCAGGTGTAGGTCATCGACGGACCGAGCACCCATTCGTAGAAGGTGTTCGAGACGTCGTAGTGGTGGTGGATGGCCTCGGCGTCGCGGGTCTTGCTGTGCATCACGCCGGCGGCGACCCGGCGCCAGCGCGGCGGCGCCTCCTCCGGCGGCGGGGCGACCGGCAACAGCCGCTCGACGCCGATCGAACGGACGACGTTGGCGAGCACCCGCGCCGGCGGCCGCCGGAATTGCACCCGGTCGGTCAGCGTCTTGAGCAGCTGGTACGGATCGCCGGGGTGGACGCCGTACGCCTCCAGGTCGCCCGACACGTACGCGCGGGCCAGCCCGAGCTCGCCGGGGGCCGTGGCCAGGTAGGTGGCCCCGCGGGGGGACCGGAGGTCCAGGCCCAGGTCGGCGTCCACGCTCCCGGCGACGCTGCCGTCGTAGGCGGTGAACTTCAGCGGCTCGCGCCCGGTGGCGGCGAAGATCTCCAGCACCTCCGCCATGCTGAGCTTGCCGCCGGGTGCGGCGGTGTGGCTGGAATCTCTTGTCGTGGTCATCGTCGTTGTACCGCCTTCGCGTAGAGGTCGAGTAAACGGGAATCGGGGTCGTAGGTTTTCTTCACCGTTTTGTACGCCTCCCCGCCGTAGAGCTCGTCAAACTCCTCGCGGGTGTAGAAGGAGTCGGAATACAGCGACTTGTGCCCGTCGAGCTCGCTCACTTTGGCTTCGATCATCCGGTTGGTCGCGCCGTCAACCGGTCCGGCCGGCACCGATGACCAGAACCCGAGGTTGACGTAGGTGTGGTCGATCCGCATCGGATACAGCGACCAACCGTCCTGGTCACGCAGCCGCAGCGGGCACAACCAAATCGGCGTGATGGGCACGTGCCCGGCGAACCACTCCAGGAATTCGCAGGCCCGTTCGACCGGGACTTCGACGTCCTGCACCACGCGCTCGCGCGGCGGACGCCCGTTGCGCTTCTCGATGCGGTCGGCGATGCCGAAGCGCCGGTCGAGGGCGACGAGCTTCCAATACACGCTGCTGCGTCGGTAGCGGCGCGGCCACCACCGCCGCACCGCCGGGTTCTGCGCGCCGAACGCGCGCGAGCACCAAAACCAGTCGGTGTCCCAGCGCCAGAAATAGTCGTGGATCGTCAGTCGGTCGTCCTTGGTGGCCTCCCGCGCGACTTCCGAGCCGGGTGAGTCGTGCCGGATCGACTGGTAGTAAACGTCTTTCCCGGTGTAGTCGCTGACCGGGCCCGGGGTCGCGGTCCGCCTGCCGACACACAGGTAGCTTTCGTCGGGGCTGAACACCACGCCGTCGAGATAATCCACGGGTGTGCCGCCCTGCCCGCCGGTGTCGATGATGCGCTCCATGGCCGCGACCAGCTCGGGCAGCGAGCGGAAGCGCACGTGCCGCAACGCCACGAACGGCGCGACCGGCTCCAGCTCGATCCGCAGCCGAGTCGAATATCCAAGCGTTCCATAGGAATTCGGGAAGGCCCGAAAAAGTTCGGGGTGCTGGCTGCGCGACGCGGTGAGCAATTCGCCGGCGCCGGTGAGGATGTCCATCTCCAGCACCGATTCGTGCGGCAGCCCGTTGCGGAACGACGCCGACTCGATGCCCAGACCGCTGACCGCCCCGCCAAGTGTGATCGTCTTCAATTGCGGGACCACCAGTGGCGAAAGTCCGTATGGCAGCGTCGCGGCCACCAAATCTTCGTAGGTGCACATGCCGGCCACGTCCGCTGTGCGGCTCTCGGGGTCCACGCTCAACACCCGCGTCAGCCCCGACGTATCAAGTCCTCCCGCATCGCTTTTGGTGCGGGCGCGGAACAGGTTTGAGGTGGGTTTGGCGAGCCGCACGGCGGACGTTGCCGGAATGGATCGATAACTCGCCATTAACCGGTCGACGCCCGCTGTGTAAGCCGAGAGTGCAGATCCAGGGACAGGCACCACATATACCCTAGTCTTCGACAACAGCCCGTGCACCCGCACGGGCCCGCGAAAAGACCGCCAGAGGAGTCACCTTGGGCCAGGTAAGCGCCGCCAGCACGATCCTGATCACCGCCGACCCCGCGGCCACCCTCGCCGCGGTCGCCGACTACCAGACTGTGCGCCCGAAGATCCTGTCCCCGCAATACAGCGAATACCAGGTGGTCAAGGGCGGACAGGGAGCGGGAACCGTCGCCAAGTGGAAACTGCAGGCCACCAAGTCGCGCGTGCGCGACGTCCAGGTCGACGTCGACGTCGCCGGTCACACGGTCATCGAGAAGGACGCGAACTCCTCGATGGTCACCAACTGGACCGTGGCTCCGGCCGGGCCCGGTTCCAGCGTCACGGTGAAGACGTCGTGGAACGGCGCGGGCGGTGTGAAGGGTTTCTTCGAAAAGACCTTCGCGCCTTTGGGATTGAAGCGGATTCAGGGCGAGGTTCTGGCCAACCTGAAGAAGGAACTGGAGAACGGCTAGCGCGCCTGGCCCTGGGTGGCCAGGAAGCCGGCGACACCGCGGACCAGGGCGTCGGCGTACTTTTGCCGTCCCTCCGCGGACTCCATCAGCGCCGAATCGACCGGGTTCTTCATGTTGCCGCACTCGACCAGCACCGACGGATATTGCGCCAGGTTCAGTCCGGTCAGGTCCGAGCGACCGTACAGCCCGTCCTGACCGATGTAGGTCGCCGGCGGGATGCCCGAGGCCTGCATCTGGTCCCGCATGATCCGGGCGTACTGCACCGACGGGCCTGCCTGCACCTGGTTGAGGGGCGGGGCCGAGTAGTTGACGTGGAACCCGCGGCCCGACGGCGGGCCGCCGTCGGCGTGGATGCTCAGGATCGCGTTGGGATGCAGGGCGTTGGCCGCGTTGGCGCGCGCGTCGACGCAGGGGCCGAGCCCGGTGTCGTCGCCGCGCGACATGGCGGTGCGAACGCCCAGGGCGTTCAGTTCCGCGCGAACCCGCAGCGCGGTGTCCCAGGTGAAGGTGTGTTCCGGATAGCCGGTGTTGGTCGCCGTTCCGCTGGTCTGGCAGTCTTTGGTGCCGCCGCGGCCGGTGGTCACCTGCCGGTTGATGGATGCGTCGTTGGAACCGTTATGGCCGGGATCGATGAAGACGACCATTCCCGCGATGTTGGACGGGACCCCCCCGGCGATCGGGGCCACGGCCTGGCTGATCGCGGTCGACGCAGCAACGAGCGCGCCGACCACCGCCTTGATCCCGACACGCCTGCTCACTCGTAGGTCCACGGCGCCACGGTAAAGGCGCGCGGACTACGCTGGGTGTTCCGAATCGCCCAATACGCACAGGCGAAACCAAGTCGAGACCGAGACGCAAGGGGACTGTCATGCAACCCGGAGGCGATATGTCGGCGCTGCTCGCCCAGGCGCAGCAGATGCAGCAGCGGCTACTGGAAGCCCAGCAACAGCTCGCCAACGCCGAGGTGCACGGTCGCGCCGGCGGGGGCTTGGTCGAGGTCGTCGTCAAGGGCAGTGGCGAAGTGGTGGGGGTGACGATCGATCCTAAGGTCGTCGATCCCGGAGACGTCGAGACCTTGCAGGACCTTATCGTCGGCGCCATGACCGACGCGTCGAGACAGGTCACCAAGATGGCGCAGGAGCGGCTGGGTGCGTTGGCCGGCGGCATGGGCGGCCCGTCGGCCCCGCCTGCGGCACCCCCGACCCAGGTGCCGGGGCTGTAGACGCCGCACCGAAATGTTCGAAGGACCCGTCCAGGACCTGATCGACGAGCTGGGCAAGCTTCCGGGTATCGGGCCAAAGAGCGCCCAGCGCATCGCCTTTCACCTGCTGTCAGTGGAGCCGCCGGAGATCGACCGGCTGACCGCCGTGCTGTCCCGGGTCCGGGACGGGGTGCGGTTCTGCGCGGTGTGCGGCAACGTCTCCGACGACGAGCGGTGCCGCATCTGCGCGGACCCGCGCCGTGACGGCTCGTTGGTGTGCGTGGTGGAGGAGCCCAAGGACGTCCAGGCCGTCGAGCGCACCCGGGAATTTCGCGGCCGCTACCACGTGCTGGGCGGTGCGCTCGATCCGCTGGCCGGGGTCGGGCCCGACCAGCTGCGGATCCGCGAGTTGCTGAGCCGCATCGGGGCGCGGGTCGACGACGTCGACATCACCGAGGTCATCATCGCCACCGATCCCAACACCGAGGGCGAGGCGACCGCCACCTACCTGGTGCGCATGTTGCGCGACATCCCCGGGCTGACCGTGACGCGGATCGCGTCGGGGCTGCCGATGGGCGGCGACCTGGAGTTCGCCGACGAGCTCACGCTGGGCCGCGCCTTGACGGGCCGCCGCGCGATGGTCTAGCGGCTTTCTGCCCCGCCTTTGGCTCGCCCCGCCTTGCCTCGGCCCCTTGGCCCGCCCCGCCCGCCTTGGCTCCGCGACACTGACACCACGCACACGACACGCCGCAGGAAGTGACCCTGGTGCAAGTCTCGCGGAGCGCAAGCGGGCGTCGCGGCGTCTTTCCTGCGTGGACGAAGTCTTTCGAGGCAGCGAAGCCCTGCGGCGGGGGGAGGTGAGCCGATACCAACTGCGCGCCGGATTCCAAGCGATTTACCCGGACGTCTACCTGGCCAACCCTGCGTCGACGTCGCTGCGAGCGCGGTCGGTCGCGGCGTGGCTGTGGTCGGGACGGCGGGGTGTGCTGGCCGGCCTCGCCGCGGCGGCGCTGCACGGCGCGGCATGGGTCGACGACGACGAACCCGTCGAGTTGGTCTGGTCCAACACCCGCCCGCCGGCCGGAGTGCTCACCCGCAACCAGCGAATGGACGCCGACGAGGTCACCCGCGTCGCCGGTCTTCCCGCCACCACACCCGCGCGGACGGCGTTCGACCTGGCCCGGCAGCTGCCCACCGGTGAGGCGGTGGCGCGCCTGGATGCGCTGACGCGGGCGAAGCCCTTCTCGAGCGGGGACGTGCTGCGGCTGGCCCGGCGCTATCCGGGCGTTCGGGGGCTGCGAAGGCTACGGGCGACGCTTCCCCTCGTCGATGGCGGCGCGGCATCGCCGAAGGAAACGTGGCTGCGGCTGGTGCTGATCGACGCCGGCCTGCCGGTTCCCACCACGCAGATACCGGTGCACGACAACTGGCGCTTAATTGCCCTGCTGGACATGGGGTGGGAGCGGTACCGGCTGGGCGTCGAGTACGACGGCGACCAACACCGCGCCGACCGCCGCCAGTACGTGCGCGATCACACGCGGCTGCGCAGGCTCGAAGGGCTGGGCTGGGTCGTCATCCGGGTGATCGCCGAGGACGATCCGCAAGACGTGCTGCGGCGGGTTCGGGAGGCCCTGCATCGTCGCGGATACCGCGACACTGACACCACGCACACGACACGCCGCAGGAAGTGACCCTGGTGCAAGTCTCGGCGAGCGGCGAGCGGGCGGCAAGCGGCGAGCGGCGAGCGGGCCCGTTCACCCCGCCAGCACGGCGAAGTTGCCGCTGGTCGCCCACGCCTTCTCGAAGGTGCCGAGGGACACCTGCTCGTCGCGCCCGGCCTTGATGCCGCTGTCGTTGAGGTGCACGACGCCGGCCGCGCTGTCGATGCCGATGACCACCACGAAGTGGTTCTCCTGAGTGCGGTCGCCCCCCTCGTTCCAGATGATCTTGTCGTTGAGCCCGACGATCACCTTGCGCCCGTCGTCGAGGGCCCGCCCCAGCGCGTCGATGCTGGTGTGGACGTCGGACGCCGGGATTCCGTAGTGCCGCACCAGCACGGCCAGGTCTCCGTTCTTGGTTCTGCCGGAGGGGCGGTAGATCGGTCCGGGCCGGCTTTGGCTCGGGATGTTCGCGGCCGTGCCGGTGATCTCCTCCTCGGTGGGCTCGCGGCCGGTGATCTGACCGACCACGTCCGCGACGGCCATCTCGCCGCAGTCGAGGTCCTGCTGTTGGTAGCGCCAGTACGGTGCGGCGGCGGCCGGGTCGCCGTGCATGCCGCCCTGGGTGGCGCCGGCCGCGCCGGCGAACGCGACCGCGGCGGCCGCGGCCACGCAAAGCCCGGCGGCGAGCCGGGGCAAGTTGTGGGTCATGCCGGCAACGCTCGACCAACGCCCTCAAAGGTTTCTTGGAGGAAGCTTGTCGCGCAGGCCGGCGGCGTCAGCGCGCCGCCAGCCGCTCCCGGCGCAGCAGCTCCACCTCGGCCAGCTCCAGCGGGGCCAGGTCGCCGACGACCCTGCTCAGCAGCAGGTCGGCCAGCTCCGGGTTGCGGGCCAGGCACGGACCGTGCATGTAGGTCGCGACGACGGAGCCCTGCACCACGCCGTCGAAGCCATCACCCGCCCGGTTGCCGGCGCCCTTGACCACGGCGCCCAGCGGAGCGGCCGCCGGCCCCAAATCGGTGCCGCCCCGGTGGTTTTCGAAGCCGGTCAACGGCTGCGTCAACCCGGTCAGCAGCGGCTTGCTCACCAACTCGCCGATCGTGCGGGCCGGTTGCGGTGACGTGGTCGCGTCGAGCAGCGCGACGCCCTCGACACGTTCTCCGGCCGACGTCTCATACCACCGCCCGAGCACCTGAACGGCCGCGCAGATCGCCAGCACCGGCGCGCCCCGCGCCGCCGCGCGCTGCAACCCGGGATAGCGGAGCAGATGCCGGGTCGCCAGCCGCTGCGCGTAGTCTTCCGCCCCGCCCAGCGTGTACATCTCCAGCGAGTCGGGCACCGGGTCGGCCAGCGTGATCTCGACGATCTCGGCCTCGATGCCGCGCAGCCGCAGCCGTTGACGCAGCACCAAGGCGTTGCCGCCGTCGCCGTAGGTGCCCATCACGTCGGGCAGCACCAGCCCGATCCGCACGACAGACTCACCCATGGCGCGCCAACGCTCGCTGCAGCGCAAGGAAAGCCGTGTAGTTGGCGACGACCTCCACCCGCCCGGGCGGGCAGGACTTGATCCCCGCCACGGTGTCGTGCACCAGGGTGTGCTCGACGCCCGCGTAGCCGAGGCGCACCGCCAGGTCGGTGCCGCGTTCTCCCGCGGCCACCACTTCCCCGTTGAAGGTGTCCCCGATCTGCTCGAAGCGCACGTCCCACAGCCACGACAGATCCTCGCCGTCGGGCACCTGGCCGTTGACCGAGATGACCACTCCGGCCGCGTGCTTGTCGACCATCGACAGCGCCTCCTGCCAGCCGGCCGGGTTCTTGGCCAGCAGGACCCGCGCCTCGTGCCCGTCGACGTGAATGGTCCGGTAGCGGCCGGCGACCTCGTCGACGGCGGAGACGGCCGCCACCGCCGCCGCGGGGTTCACCGCGCCCGGCAGCGCCAGCCGCATCGGCAGGGCCAGGCCGTCGGGCCCGTACAGCGTCTCGTCGTCGAACCACCACTGCGGGCTGGGCCGCTTGAAGTCCGCGCCGGTGGAGTACCAGTGGCCCTGCTCGCGGACGATGACCTCGCCGCTGCGCGGGCAGCTCACCGAGTCGTTCGCCCACGAGCCGCCCGCGGCCACCCACACGACGTTCGGGCTGTCGTAGGCCGCAGACGTCATCAGCACGTCGTCGCAGTTGGCCACGACGACGGCCTGCCGGTGCCGGGCCAGGCCCGCCCGCAGCGTGCGTTCGATGACGTTGATTTCGCCGACGCGGTCCAGCTGGTCGCGGGACAGGTTGAGCAGCACGATGACGCTGGGTTCGACGGCATCGGAGACGTGCGGCACGTGCATCTCGTCGACTTCCAGGGCCGCCAGCGGTGCGGTGCGCCGGGCGGCGAGCGCCGCGACCAGCCCGGCGTCCATGTTGGCGCCCTCGGCGTTGGTGGCCACCGGGCCCAGCGTGCCCAGGGCGGCGGCCGTCATCCGGGTCGTCGTCGACTTGCCGTTGGTGCCGGTGACGATCACGCAGCGCCGCCCGGCCCCGAGCTGGTGCAACACCGACCGGTCCAGGGTCATCGCGACCAGGCCGCCGATCATCGCCCCGGCCCCTCGCCCGGTCACCCGCGACGCCCAGCGCGCGCTCGCCCCCGCGGCGAGGGCAAGGCGTGCACGGGTGGTGACCACCCGGTGATTTTAGAGGTGACGACACGATGCCGAAGCGACGGGCGATGTCGGTCCGTCGTGCGATTCTGAAGTTCATGAACCAGGTGTCCTGGGGACGTCCGTACGGCCCGCCGGAGGGCGGTTGGGCCGTCGTCGACGTCGAGACCTCGGGCTTCCGTCCGGGCGTCGCCCGGATCCTCAGCCTCGCCGTGCTCGGCCTCGACCGGGAGGGTCGCGTCGAGCAGTCCTTCGTGAGCCTGCTCAACCCCGGCGTGGACCCGGGCCCCACCCACGTGCACGGCCTGACCGCCGCGATGCTCGAAGATCAGCCGCAGTTCGCCGACGTCGTCGGCGACGTGGTGGAGGTGCTGCGCGGCCGGACGCTGGTCGCGCACAACGTCGCGTTCGACCACGCGTTCCTGGCCGCCGAGGCCGAGCTGGCCGAGGCGGAGCTTCCGGTGGACTCGGTCATGTGCACGGTCGAGTTGGCCCGGCGATTGGAGCTCGGCCTGGCCAACCTGCGGCTGGAGACGCTCGCCGCCCACTGGGGCGTGGCCCAGGAGCGCCCGCACGACGCGTTCGACGACGCCCGGGTGCTGACCGGCGTCCTGGCGCCCGCGCTCGAGCGGGCGCGCGAACTCGACGTCTGGTTGCCGGTTCACCCGGTGACCCGGCGCCGGTGGCCGAACGGGCGCGTGACGCACGACGAGGTGCGACCGCTCAAGGCGCTGGCGGCCCGGATGCCCTGCCCGTACCTCAACCCCGGCCGCTACGTCAGCGGCAGGCCCCTGGTCCAGGGCATGCGGGTGGGCCTGGCGGCCGAGGTCGCACGCACCCACGAGGAACTCGTCGAGCGGATCCTGCACGCCGGCCTCGCCTATACGGACGCGGTCGACCGCGAAACCTCGTTGGTGGTCTGCAATGACGCCACCCCCGAACAGGGCAAGGGCTACCTCGCCAGGCAACTCGGCGTGCCGCTGGTGCCCGACGCGCAGTTCATGAGCAGCGTCGGTTCCGTCCTGAGCGGCACCAGCATGGAGGAGTTCGCCGACGTCTCCACCCTCGACACTCAGCTCGCGCTGTTCTGACGCGCACCGACCCGCTGCGCCCGGCACCAGCGCCGCGCTTGCGGTCGGCGCTAGCCCGATGGTGCCGACCCGCCGCGCCCAGCGCGAGCGCTGCGCTTGCGATCGGCACTAGCGCGAAGCGCGGTTGACCGCCGACACCACGGCCCGCAGCGACGCGGTCGTGATCGACGGCGCGATGCCGACGCCCCACACAGTGTGCCCATTAACGGCAGCTTCGACGTACGCCGCCGCCTGCGCGTCGTCGCCGGCGCTCATCGCGTGCTCGGAGTAATCCAGCACGGCGACGTCGAACCCGACGGTACCCAGCGCGTGGACGAAGGCGGCCAGCGGGCCGTTGCCCACACCGACGATCTCGGTCTCCACGCCGTTGACCTTGACGGTGGTGGTGATGGTGGTCGTGCCACCGTCGTCCTCTGCGGCGTCGACGCGCTGCTTGATCCGTTCGAGCGGCCACACCGGGGCGAGGTACTCCTCGGAGAACGCCTCCCACATCTCCTTCGGGGAGACTTCGCCGCCCTCTCCCTCGGTGATCTTCTGGACCACCTGGGAGAACTCGATCTGCAACCGCCGTGGCAGGGCCAGGCCGTGATCGGCCTTCATGATGTAGGCCACCCCGCCCTTGCCGGACTGAGAGTTGACCCGGATGACCGCCTCGTAGGTCCGCCCGACGTCCTTGGGGTCGATCGGCAGGTAGGGCACCTGCCAGATCATGTCCTCGACGTCGGTGTCGGCGGCGTCGGCGTCGATCTTCATCTGGTCGAGGCCCTTGTTGATGGCGTCCTGGTGGCTGCCGGAGAATGCGGTGTAGACCAGGTCGCCGCCGTACGGGTGACGCTCGTGGACCGGTAGCTGGTTGCAGTACTCCACCGTGCGGCGGATCTCGTCGATGTTGGAGAAGTCGATCTGCGGGTCGACGCCGCGGGAGAACAGGTTGAGGCCCAGCGTCACCAGGCACACGTTGCCGGTGCGCTCGCCGTTGCCGAACAGGCAGCCCTCGATCCGGTCGGCGCCCGCCTGGTAGCCCAATTCGGCTGCGGCGACGGCGGTTCCGCGGTCGTTGTGGGGGTGCAGGCTCAGGATCACCGAGTCGCGACGCGCCAGGTTGCGACTCATCCACTCGATCGAGTCCGCGTAGACGTTGGGAGTGGCCATCTCCACGGTGGCGGGCAGGTTGAAAATGATCGGGTTGTCCGGCGTCGGGGCGATGACCTCGCCGACGGCGTCGCACACCTGCTTGGCGTACTCGAGCTCGGTCCCGGTGTAGGACTCCGGCGAATACTCGAACCGCCACTGCGTGCCCGGGTATTTGGCGGCCTCCTCGATGCACTTGCGGGCGCCGTCGACGGCGATGGCCTGCACCTCGGCGCGGTCGGCCCGGAACACCACCCGCCGCTGCAGGATCGACGTCGAGTTGTAGAAGTGCACGATCGCCCGCGGCGCCCCCTCGCACGCGACGAAGGTCCGCTCGATCAGCTCGGGCCGGCACTGGGTCAGCACCTGGATCGTGACGTCGTCGGGGATGGCGCCTTCGGTGATGATCTCGCGGACGAAGTCGAAGTCGGTCTGGCTGGCCGACGGGAAGCCGACCTCGATCTCCTTGTAGCCCATCCGCACCAGCAGGTCGAACATGCGGCGCTTGCGGGCGGGGCTCATCGGGTCGATCAGCGCCTGGTTGCCGTCGCGCAGGTCGACCGCGCACCACAGCGGGGCGCGGGTGATGACGCGGTCCGGCCAGGTGCGGTCGGGCAGCCGAATCGGCTCGACCTCGTCGGCGAACGGCCGGTAACGGTTGACCGGCATCGACGAACCGCGCTGCGGGTTCCATGCCGGCTGGCCGGGCCCGGGAGGGCCGGCGGGTTGGATGATGGTGCGTGCCGACTTATAGGCGTCGGGTGAATCGGAAATGGTCACGGTGTTTGCTCCGGGGTGTCAGAAGGGACCTCAGACCGGCGCATCGCGAACACCCGCGACGGGAGGCCGGTCTGGATCAGACCCCGTCGCGGCGTCCGAGGAGGAGCACCCGCTGCACGGTTGGCACTCTACCGCGATCTGGCTCGGGACCAAAACAGCGGTCTGACCCGCCGACTGCGCGGCTCGGCGCCCGGCAGCGCCGTTAATGCAGATGCGCCGGCACGTATTCTGTTGTGGACTTGAGGCCAGGGATGGCAACCAATCGGTGAAAAGGCAGGGAAGAACCAGTGGCGCTCGTCGTGCAGAAGTACGGCGGATCTTCGGTCGCCGACGCCGACCGGATTCGCCGCGTCGCCGAGCGCATCGTCGCCACCAAGAAGCAGGGCAACGACGTGGTGGTCGTGGTGTCGGCGATGGGCGACACCACCGACGAACTGCTGGACCTCGCCCAGCAGGTGTGCCCGGCCCCGCCGCCCCGCGAACTCGACATGCTGCTCACCGCCGGGGAACGCATCTCGAATGCGTTGGTGGCCATGGCAATTGAGTCCCTCGGAGCGCAGGCGCGCTCGTTCACCGGTTCGCAGGCCGGCGTGATCACCACCGGCACCCACGGCAACGCCAAGATCATCGAGGTCACCCCGGGCCGGCTGCAGGCGGCGCTGGACGAGGGCCGCATCGTGTTGGTCGCCGGATTCCAGGGCGTCAGCCAGGACACCCGCGACGTCACCACGCTGGGCCGGGGCGGCTCGGACACCACCGCCGTGGCCCTGGCCGCCGCGCTGCACGCCGACGTCTGCGAGATCTACACCGACGTCGACGGCATCTTCAGCGCCGACCCGCGGATCGTGCACAACGCCCGCAAGCTCGACGCGGTGACGTTCGAGGAAATGCTCGAGATGGCGGCCTGCGGCGCCAAGGTGCTGATGCTGCGCTGCGTGGAATACGCCCGCCGGTACAACATCCCGGTTCACGTCCGCTCGTCGTACTCGGACAAGCCGGGCACCGTCGTCGTCGGATCGATCAAGGACAAGCACATGGAAGACCCCATCCTGACCGGAGTCGCGCACGACCGCAGCGAGGCCAAGGTGACCGTTGTCGGGATACCCGACATCCCGGGCTACGCGGCCAAGGTGTTCCGGGCCGTCGCCGACGCCGAGGTCAACATCGACATGGTGCTGCAGAACGTCTCCAAGGTGGAGGACGGGCGGACCGACATCACCTTCACGTGCTCTCGCGACAGCGGGCCCACCGCGGTGGCCAAGCTCGACGAGCTCAAGAACGAGATCGGGTTCACCCACCTGCTCTACGACGACCACATCGGCAAGGTGTCGCTGGTGGGCGCCGGCATGCGCAGCCACCCCGGCGTCACCGCCACCTTCTGTGAGGCGCTGGCCGCGGTCGGCGTCAACATCGAGCTGATCTCCACCTCCGAGATCCGCATCTCGGTGCTGTGCCGCGACACCGAGCTGGACAAGGCCGTCGTCGCGTTGCACGAGGCGTTCGGGCTCGGCGGCGAGGAGGCGGCGACGGTGTACGCGGGGACGGGGCGATAGACATGGTTGCGATAGGCGTTGTCGGTGCGACCGGCCAGGTCGGCCAGGTGATGCGGACGTTGCTGGAGGAACGTGATTTCCCGGCGAGCACCGTGCGGTTCTTCGCCTCGGCCCGCTCGCAGGGCCGCAAGCTGGCCTTCCGGGGCCAGGAGATCGAGGTCGAGGACGCGGAGACGGCGGACCCCGCCGGCCTGGACATCGCGCTGTTCTCCGCCGGTTCGGGGATGTCGCGGGTGCAGGCGCCGCGGTTCGCGGCGGCCGGCGTGACGGTGATCGACAACTCGTCGGCCTGGCGCAAGGACCCCGACGTGCCGTTGGTGGTGTCGGAGGTGAACTTCGCCAGGGATGTTCGGGACGCCGGCGCCCCACCCAAGGGCATCATCGCCAACCCGAACTGCACGACCATGGCGGCGATGCCGGTGCTCAAGGTGTTGCACGACGAGGCGCAGCTGGTGCGCATGGTGGCCTCGACGTATCAGGCGGTGTCCGGCAGCGGGCTGGCCGGGGTCGAGGAGCTGGCCACGCAGGCTCGGGCCGTGGTCGCCGACGCCGAGCAGCTGGTCTACGACGGCGACGCGGTACAGTTCCCGCCACCGAAGACCTACGTCGCGCCGATCGCGTTCAACGTGGTGCCGCTGGCGGGATCGGTCGTGGACGACGGGTCGGGGGAAACCGACGAGGACCAGAAGCTGCGCTTCGAGAGCCGCAAGATCCTCGGCATCCCCGACCTGCTGGTCAGCGGCACCTGCGTGCGGGTCCCGGTGTTCACGGGGCACTCGCTGTCGATCAACGCCGAGTTCGCCCGGCCGTTGTCGCCGCAGCGCGCCCGGGACCTGCTCCACGGCGCGCCGGGGGTCAAGGTGGTCGACGTGCCGACCCCGCTGGCGGCCGCCGGCGTCGACGAGTCGCTGGTGGGACGCATCCGGCACGACCCGGGCGTGCCCGACGGGCGCGGCCTGGCCCTGTTCATCTCGGGGGACAACCTGCGCAAGGGCGCGGCGCTGAACACCATTCAGATCGCCGAGCTGCTGGCCGCCGAAATGTCGTCCGCGTCCTGACCGGCGGGTGAGTTCCGCCCACTCCGCCCCGCCGATGCGCTGGTGCATGCTTGCCGCGTCTCTGCTTGTCGCGCAGGGGGTTTGGATCGCCCGCGCCGACCCGCCGGCGCCGGCCCCCGAACCCGTCCTGCCGCCGCTGGCGCCGGGCCAGGTGCTGCGAATCGGGCCGACGGCGGGCACCGGCACGCCCACGAGGGATTACGACGTCGGCGCCACGGACCTGTGCGAGTTCATGGAGTTCCCCAGTCAAGTGCTGCAGGTCTGCGGTGACAGCTTCCCGGGGCAGGGGGTCGGCTTCGGGCGTGGCTTCGCCCCGATCGCGCTGCGCGTCGACACCTCGTCGGTCGACGACCCGGCCGGGGTGCGCTACGCCGGGGTGATGGGCGTTCGAGACCCGCTGCTGGCCGATCCGACGCCGGCGGGGGATTCGCAACTGCCCGCCGGCGTGGTGCAGGTCAACCGGCGCAACTACCTGATGGTGACGACGGCCAAGGATCTCGCGCCGCTGAATTCCCGCCTGGTGGTGGCCGAACCGGCGCGGGCGGGCTGGAAGACCGTGCCCGGGTCGCGGCGGGACTCGTCTTTTCAGGGCGGCTCGCAGACGCAGATCAGCGGCTACTACGACCCCGTGCCGACCCCCGACTCCCCGAGCGGGTGGGTGTACATCGTGGCCAACAGCTTCACCCGCAGCCACCCGGTGCTCCTCTATCGGGCCACGCCGCAAGCCTTCACCGACCGGTCCCGGTGGCAGGGCTGGGCGTCCGGACCCGGCGGCGGCTGGAACCGGCCGCCGACGCCGCTGTGGCCGGACATGGTCGGGGAGATGTGCTTTCGGCAGATCGACGGCAAGGCGGTGCTGTCCTACTTCAACGCCAGCACCGGCAACATGGAGGTCCGGGTGGCCAACGACCCGACACAACTGGGTGACGCGCCGGTCACCACGGTGGTGCAGCACGACGAGTGGCCGGATCCGGCGGACAGCCTGCCGCCGCCGTTCGACAACCGGCTCGCCCAGCCCTACGGGGGCTATATCTCGCCCGGCTCGACCCTCGATGAGCTGCGCATATTCGTCAGCCAGTGGGACACCCGCGCCCGGGTGAGCGCCCCGTACCGGGTGATCCAGTTCGCGGTCGACCCGTTCCAGCCCGACTAGCGCGGCCCCGTGGTTACGCCGCAGGTGAACGGTGGTTTCGGCTCACAGCTGCTACATAACCAATGCTTAGGTGCCACTATTGCTAACACCCGCATCATGAGTCTCATGAGTGAAACATCTGAAACCCCCACTGTGCGGACTTCAACCGCAACTGCACCGGCGCCCGCGCCAGCGGAGACAGCGCCTTACCGGACCCCTCGGGTCTTCATCGCCGCGGCATGGGTCGCGATCGTCGCCGGAATCGTGTTCATCGTCTCGGTGATCTTCTTCACCGGAATGGCGCTCGGGCACCACGGCCACGGCGGCCACCACGGGCACAAGCGTATACGCCATCAATCCCGACGGCGTGGTCCACTACCGCACCGGCGATGCCGAGCGGACCCTGCGTGCCGGGTTCGTCAAACAGGCGGTCGGTGTGTTCGCCACCAACGACGCCGCGGGGCGGGCCTTCCACCGCGTCGTGGACCGGACGGTGGGGTGCTCGGGGCAGACGACAGCGGTGCATCTCGACAACGGCATCGCGCAGGACTGGTCGTTCGACGGCGGTCCCGCCGGCGCCGCCGACGAGAACTGGACCAAGCAGGAAGTGGGCACGGATCGGCGCTGCTTCAATCAAACCAGGCTGCGGGAAAACGTGTTGCTGCAGGCAAAGGTCTGCCAGTCTGGCAACGCCGGCCCGGCGGTCAACGTGCTGGCCGGGGCCATGCAGAACGCGCTGGGTCAGTGACCGGTGGGCCTGCATCCTATTCAGTGCGGGAGAAAACAAGGATCTAGATCGGGAATATGTCGGGGGCCCGCGGAAGATGAACCACGAATAGGAGT
The DNA here is from genome assembly GCF_001053185.1 of Mycobacterium bohemicum DSM 44277. Taxonomy (GTDB): domain Bacteria; phylum Actinomycetota; class Actinomycetes; order Mycobacteriales; family Mycobacteriaceae; genus Mycobacterium; species Mycobacterium bohemicum. The sequence continues at coordinate 261,624 of NZ_CSTD01000002.1, forward strand.
AGTCCCGTCTTTCGTTCCGCAGGCCGCACAACACCGGCCGCAAGAGGTGGTCCACGGGCATGCCCGGGCATGCGCGGGCCCGAAGGGATCGTGATATGAGGTTCGCCGCTGTCACCGGCCCGCGGCTGGATTCCGAACTGCCCGATTCCGCGGCCGCCGCGCGTTACGTCGCCGACGCCTGCCTGGTCGACGGTCCCCTCGGCCGCGTCGGGCTGGAGGTCGAGGCCCATTGCCACGACATGACCGTGCCGTCCCGCCGCCCGCGCTGGGAGGAGATCACCGAGGTTATCGGGTCACTGGCCCCCTTGCCGGGCGGCAGCCGGCTCACGGTGGAACCCGGCGGCGCCATCGAACTCTCGGGCCCGCCGCTCGACGGTGTCCTTGCCGCCGTCGACGCCATGAAGGCCGACCAGGCCGAGGTCCGGACGGCCTTCGCCGACGCCGGGTTGGGGCTGGTCCTGCTCGGCGCGGACCCTCTGCGGCCGCCCAAGCGGATCAATCCGGGCGCCCGTTATGTCGCCATGGAGCAGTTCTTCACCGCCGACCGCTCGGGGGAGGCGGGCGCGGAGATGATGACGTCCACCGCGTCGGTACAGGTCAACCTGGATGCGGGCCCCCGGGAAGGGTGGGCGGCGCGGGTCCGGCTGGCGCATGCCCTCGGGCCGACGATGATCGCGATGACGGCGAACTCACCGATGCTGGCGGGCGAGTTCACCGGTTGGGTCTCGACCCGGCAGCGGGTGTGGGGCCGGATGGACTCCGCGCGGTGCGGGCCGGTCCTGGGTGCCAGCGGCGACGACCCGGCCACCGACTGGGCGCGCTACGCCCTCAAGGCGCCCGTGATGATGGTGCGCGATCCCTCCGAGACCGCGAACGCCCTGGCCGTCACCCACTGGGTGCCGTTCGTCGACTGGGCCGACGGCCGGGTGCTGCTCGGCGAGCGGCGCCCGACGGTCGACGACCTCGAATACCACCTGACCACGCTGTTCCCGCCGGTGCGGCCCAGGCAGTGGCTGGAAATCCGCTACCTCGACAGCGTTCCCGACGAGTTATGGCCGGCGGTCGTCTTCACGCTGACCACCCTGCTCGACGACCCGGTCGCCGCCGACATCGCGGCCGCGGCCGTCGAACCCGTGAGCACGGCCTGGGATGTCGCGGCCCGGATCGGCCTGCGCGACCGCCGGCTCTACGCCGCGGCCAACGCGTGCGTTGGCCGACGACCTGGCGTGGGCGCGGGAGCGGACGCTGCGGCTGTGCGACTTCGACGACGCCGAACTCTGCCGGCAGTACGACCCGTTGATGAGCCCGCTGGTGTGGGACCTCGCCCATATCGGTCAGCAGGAAGAGCTGTGGTTGCTGCGCGGGGGCGATTCCGGCCGGCCGGGAATGCTGCCGCCATCGGTCGAGGGGCTCTACGACGCCTTCGTGCATTCCCGCGCCAGCCGCGTCGACCTCCCGCTGCTGACCCCGAAGCAGGCGCGGTCGTATTGCCAGACGGTCCGGTCGGCCGTCCTGGATGCCCTCGACTCGCTGCGCGACGACGATGCCGGTTTCACGTTCGCGATGGTGGCCAGCCACGAAAACCAGCACGACGAAACCATGCTGCAGGCGCTGAACCTGCGCATCGGCGCGCCCCTGCTGCCGGAGGGGCCGGCCCTACCGGCCGGCCGTCCCGGGGTGGGCGGGACGTCGGTGCTGGTCCCCGCCGGGCCGTTCGTGCTAGGCGTGGACGCGGCCACCGAACCGCACTCCCTGGACAACGAGCGCCCAGCCCACGTGGTCGACCTGCCCGCGTTCCGGATCGGGCGCGTTCCGGTGACCAACGGTGAATGGCGGCATTTCGTCGACGACGGCGGCTACGACGACCACCGGTGGTGGTCGGTGCGCGGCTGGGAGCATCGCCGGGCCGCCGGGCTGACCGCCCCGCAGTTCTGGAACCCCGACGGCGTGACGCGGACCCGGTTCGGCCACGTCGAGACGATTCCCGCCGACGAGCCGGTGCAGCACGTCTCCTACTTCGAGGCCGAGGCGTACGCCGCCTGGGCGGGCGCCCGGCTGCCCACCGAACAGGAGTGGGAGAAGGCCTGCGCGTGGGATCCGTCCACCGACAGCCGCCGCCGGTACCCCTGGGGGCAGCAACCGCCGTCGGAAAGCCTGGCGAACCTGGGCGGCGCGGCGCTGCGCCCCGCGCCCGTCGGCGCTTATCCCGCCGGCGCCTCGGCCTACGAGGCAGAACAAATGCTGGGCGACGTCTGGGAGTGGACCTCCTCGCCGCTGCGTCCCTGGCCCGGGTTCGCCCCGATGATCTACGAGCGCTACTCGCAGCCGTTTTTCGGCGGCGACTACCGCGTGCTGCGCGGCGGTTCGTGGGCCGTGGCGGCCGGAATTCTGCGGCCCAGCTTCCGTAACTGGGACCACCCGTACCGTCGCCAGATCTTTTCCGGCGTCCGGCTGGCATGGTCCGTCGAGGACGTCGGGGGCCGCGCCTGATGTGCCGTCACCTGGGCTGGCTGGGCGCCGACGTGCCGGTCTCCTCGCTGGTGCTGGACCCGCCGAACGGCCTGCTGGTGCAGTCGTATTCCCCGCGGCGGCAGAAGCACGGCCTGATGAACGCCGACGGCTGGGGCGTCGGGTTCTTCGACGCGTCCGGCCCGGCGCCCGTGCCCCGGCGCTGGCGCAGCCCCGCGCCGCTGTGGGGCGAGGTGTCGTTCCACTCGGTGGCCCCGGCGCTGCGCAGCCACTGCGTGGTGGCCGCGGTGCGCTCGGCCACGGCCGGCATGCCGATCGAAGCGAGCGCGACGGCACCGTTCACCGACGGCCGATGGTTGTTGTCGCACAACGGCGTCGTCGACCGCGCCGTGCTGCCCCGCGCGCCCGGCGCCGAATCCATCTGCGACAGCGCGCTACTCGCCGCCGCCATCTTCGCCCGCGGCCTCGATCAGCTCGGCGACACCATCGTCGAGATCGCCAACGCCGACCCCAATGCCCGGCTGAATGTCTTGGCCGCCAATGGTGTTCGCCTGCTGGGCACGGCGTGGGGCGACACGCTGTGCGTCTTGCGCCGCGACGACGGCGTGGTGCTGGCCAGCGAGCCCTACGACGACGATTCCGACTGGGAGGACGTGCCGGACCACCACCTGGTCGAAGTCACGGCCGCCGGTGTCCGGATGACCCCACTGGATCCCCCGAAAGGACCTTGATGACGCTGTCGTTGTCCAACCACCTCGGCGCCGACTCGGCGCACCAGGCCTTGCGTCGCGATGTGTTCGATGGTCTGCGGCAATCACCGAAATCGTTGCCTCCCAAGTGGTTTTACGACTCGGTGGGCAGCGACCTGTTCGACCAGATCACCCGGCTGCCCGAGTACTACCCGACCCGCGCAGAGGCGGAGATCCTGCGTTCGCGGGCCGTCGACGTCGCGTCGGTCAGTCAGGCCGACACCCTGGTCGAATTGGGCAGCGGCACATCGGAAAAGACCCGGATGCTGCTCGACGCGCTCCGTGACCGCGGATCGCTGCGCAGGTTCGTGCCCTTCGACGTCGACGCCACCATCCTGTCGACGGCCGCGACCGCGATCCAGCGGGAGTACCCCGGCATCGAAATCCAGGCCGTCTGCGGCGATTTCGAGGAACATCTGACGCAGATCCCGGGCGGCGGCCGGCGCCTGTTCGTGTTCCTGGGGTCGACGATCGGCAACCTCACCCCCGGGCCGCGCGCGGAATTCCTCGCGACCCTGTCCGGGCAGATGCGGCGGGGGGACAGCCTGCTGCTGGGCACCGACCTGGTCAAGGACACCGGCCGGCTGGTGCGCGCCTACGACGACGCCGCCGGCGTGACGGCGGCGTTCAATCGCAACGTGCTCGCGGTGATCAACCGCCAGCTCGACGCCGACTTCGACGTCGACGCCTACTCCCACGTCGCCCGCTGGAACGCGGACGAGGAGCGCATCGAGATGTGGCTGCGCGCCAACGGCGCTCAGCGCGTGCGCGTCGGCGCGCTGGACCTGACCGTCGACTTCGCGGCCGGGGAGGAGATGCTCACCGAGGTGTCGTGCAAGTTTCGCCCGGACGGGGTGAGCGCGGAGCTGGCCGGCGCGGGGCTGCGCCGCACGCGGTGGTGGACCGACGGCGCCGGTGACTTCGCGCTCTCGCTGGCCGTGAAGTGACGACTGACGACCCGCTGGCCGATCGGTGGCGGGCCGCGCGCCCGGCGGCGGCCGGGCTGCACCTGGACAACGCGGCCTGTTCGCGCCAGAGCTTCGCGGCGCTGGACGCCGCCGCCCGGCATGCGCTGCACGAGGCCGAGGTCGGGTGCTACGTCGCGGCCGAGGCCGCCGCCCCGGTGCTCGACGCCGGACGCACCGCTGTCGCGGCGCTGTGCGGCATGCCCGGCGCCGAGGTGGTGTTCACCACCGGCGCGCTGCATGCGCTGGACGTGCTGCTGGGCGGCTGGCCGGCCGACCGGCGCACCCTGGCCTGCCTGCCCGGCGAGTACGGCCCCAACCTTGCCGTGATGTCGGCGTACGGGTTCGAGGTGCGCACCCTGCCGACCCTGGAGGACGGAAGGCTCGCGCTGGACGACGCGGCGCTGCAACTCGACGACGACCCGCCGGATTTCGTGCATTTCACGCCGCTGGCGAGCCACCGCGGTGTGGTGCAGCCGCTGGGCATGGTCGCCGAACTGTGCCGCCAGCTCGGCCTGCCGCTGGTCGTGGATGCCGCACAGGCGTTGGGCCACATCGACTGCGCCGCCGGCGCGGACGCCATGTATTCGTCGTCGCGCAAGTGGATCGCCGGCCCACGCGGGGTCGGGGTCCTCGCCCTACGGCCGGCGCTGCTGGACCGGCTGACGCCACGGCTGCCGGCACCGCCGTGGGGACCGGAACTGTCGGTCGCGCAGCAGCTCGGCTTCGGGGAAGCCAATGTCGCAGCCCGCGTGGGCTTTTCGGTCGCCATCGGCGAGTATCTCTCGCATGGACCGGAAACCATCCGTGCCCGGCTGGCCGAGCTCGGGAGGATCGCTCGCGCCCTGCTCGCCGACGTCGACGGCTGGGTGGTGGTCGAGGAGGCCGAGGAGCCCAGCGCCATCACGACCCTGGCGCCGGCCGGCGGCGCCGACCCCGAGGCGGTGCGGGCGTGGTTGCTCGCCGAGCGGTGCATTCTGACGACCTACGCGGGCGTGGGGCGGGCGCCGAACGAACTCGCCGCGCCGGTGCTCCGTATCTCGCCGCACCTCGACACCACGGCCGACGACCTGGCGACCTTCGCCGAAGCCTTGATCGCCGCCACGGCGGCCACCGGCACCTAGCCGCCGAGCGGGAACGGTAGCGGCCGCTCCGCGGGAACACGGTGCCACTTCCTGCAGTCCTGACCCGCCCGCGCGGCGCTAGCCCTTGTGCGCGGTCAGCAGGTAGGCCGGCAGCTTCATCCGGCCCTTCTCGTCGCGGTCGTGCGGCGGCATGCGGAAGGGCGCGTCGGCGGCGTCGGGCATGTTCGCGTGGATGTAGGCGGGCCGGATCTCGTCGATCTCCCAGTACTTGCTCACCGCCGCACGCAACTCGTCCTCGTCGACCTCGTTGGGCTTGGTCTCCATCTCGGCGGGGAAGGCGCCCTTGGCGAAGACCAGCACGAAATACCGTGCTCCCGGGGCGGCCGCGCGGTGCACCGAACTCAGGTAACCGTCGCGGCCATCGACGGGCAGCGAGTGAAACAGGGTCGAGTCGACCACCGTGTTGAACCGGCCGGCCGATCCCTGCGGATAGCCCGCGAAGTCGGTGATGTCGGCCTGGAAGAAACTGGCCGTGGCCAGGTTGCGGTCGGCGGCCGCCCTGGTGGCCGCCGCCACGGCGGTGGGCGTCAGATCGATGCCGACCACGGTGTAGCCCTGGGCGGCCAAGGCCAGCGACAGCTCGGCGAACCCGCACCCGGCGTCGAGCACGTCGCTGCGGAACTTGCCGGCGGCCACCAGCGCGGCCAGCTCCGGTTGCGGCTCACCGATGTTCCACGGCGGCGGCCCCTGGAACTCGCCCTGCTCGCGGTACGCGCCGTCCCAGTCCATCACGTCAGACGACATGGCCCTCCTCTTGATCCCAGGTGTGCACCGGTTCGTTGGCGTGCATGTGCTCGCAATAGCGTCGCAGCATCTCGGCGAGTGCGGCCGGCCGGCTCATCCCGCCGTCCTCCAGCGTACGCACGGTGGAGACCTGCCAACCGGCCCCGTTTCGGCCGGTTTTGGCGCGGCCCTCGATGACACCGAGGAACCGCTCGCGCACCGCGCGGTCGACACCCCACCGGCGCAGCCCGTCGTGGGCGATCGGCAGCAACGTGGTGAGCACAAGTTCGCGCGCCGACACCTCACCCAGGCCCGGCCAGTACAGCCGGGCGGCCATCCCGTGGCGTGCCGCGGTCAAGAAATTGTCCTGTGCCGCAACGAAATCCATCCTCGTCCACAGCGGGGTCTCGTCTTCGGACAGGCTGCGCAACATGCCGTAGAAGAAGGCGGAATTGGCCAGCATGTCGACGACCGTCGGGCCCGCGGGCAGCACCCGATTCTCCAGCCGAAGGTGCGCGCGGCCGTGCACGACGTCATAGACCGGCCGGTTCCATCGGTACACGGTCCCGTTGTGCAGACGCAGTTCGGACAGCTGGGGGGCGCGTCCGGCGGCCAGCTCGGCGACGGGATCCTCCTCGGACACCTCGGGCAGCAGCGACGGGAAGTACCGGATGTTCTCCTCGTAGAGGTCGACGACGGAGTCGATCCATCGTTCGCCGAACCACACGCGCGGGCGCACCCCCTGAGTCTTGAGCTCGTCGGGGCGGGTGTCGGTGGACTGGGCGAAGAGCTCGATGCGGGTCTCCGCCCACAGCTGGTGCCCGAAGAAATACGGCGAGTTCGCCGCCAGCGCCAGCTGTGGGCCCGCGAGCACCTGGGCGGCGTTCCAGTTGGCGGCGAAGTCCTCCGGCGCCACCTGCAGATGCAGTTGCGTGCTGGTGCAGGCGGATTCGGGAGCGATCGACACGGCCTGCCAACTCAGCGGCTCGGGCCCGGAGATGTTGATCGGGATGTCGTCACCGCGCGCGCTGAAGATCGAATCGTTGAGGGCGGCGTATCGGTTGGATTCGCTCATCCAGTCGTGGTCCAGGTGCTCGGGCATCAGGGTGGGCAGGATGCCGATCATCACGATGTGCGCCCCGCCGGCGCTGGCCTTGACTTCCGCGTCGTTGAGGCTGGCCCGCACCTCGGCCTCCAGGTCCAGCCCGGTGTGCCCGGGCAGCGGTCTGGGCGGTACGTTGAATTCGATGTTGTAGGCGCCCAATTCGCTCTGGTAAGCCGGGTCGCCGATGGCGTCCAGCACGCGCCGGTTGGACATGGCGGGCTGATAGCCGGCGTCGACGAGGTTGCACTCGATCTCCATCCCGGTCAGGGGGTGATCGGAATCGAAGTGCGATTGGGCGAGCATCGTCTCGAAGACGTCGAGACACACCTGCAGCTTGCGCCGGTATTCCCGCCGTTCTTCGCGGTCATACGTGGTGCGCTTGACCTCGTCGCCCACACCGCCGATGCAACATGTTCACCGGCGGTAACGCAAGGCGCAACGGCTGACCTGCGATCATGGAAGCCTCTTGGGACACCTCACGAGCCGGCGGAGGAGAGAAGCTTGGCCGAATTCGTAGCCGCCATCGACCAGGGCACCACCAGCACCCGCTGCATGATCTTCGACCACGACGGCTCGGAGGTGGCGCGCCACCAGCTCGAGCACCAACAGATCATGCCCCGCGCCGGGTGGGTCGAGCACGACCCGGTCGAAATCTGGGAGCGCACCTCCTCGGTGCTGACGTCGGTGTTGAACCGATCCAATCTGGCCGCGGAAGATGTTGCGGCCCTGGGGATCACGAATCAGCGCGAGACAACGCTGGTGTGGAATCGGCGCACCGGGCGCCCTTACTACAACGCGATCGTCTGGCAGGACACCCGCACCGACAGGATCGCGTCGGCCCTGGAGCGCGACGGGCGCGGCGAGGTCATCCGCCGCAAGGCGGGCCTGCCGCCGGCGACCTATTTCTCCGGCGGGAAGCTGCAGTGGATCCTGGAGAACGTCGACGGCGTTCGGGAGGCCGCCGAGCGCGGCGACGCCCTGTTCGGCACCGCTGACACCTGGGTGCTGTGGAACCTGACCGGCGGCCCGCGGGGCGGCGCGCACGTCACCGACGTGACGAACGCCAGCCGGACCATGCTCATGGACCTCCAGGCGCTGGACTGGGACGACGAGTTGTTGTCGTTCTTCTCCATCCCCCGTGCGATGCTGCCGGCGATCGCGTCGTCGGCTCCGCGCGAGCCCTACGGCGTGACGTCGGCCACCGGGCCAGTCGGCGGGGAGGTGCCGATCGCCGGCGTCCTGGGCGACCAGCACGCGGCGATGGTCGGCCAGGTCTGCCTGTCCGCCGGGGAGGCCAAGAACACCTACGGCACCGGCAACTTCCTGCTGCTCAACACCGGCGAGACGATCGTGCGGTCGGGCAATGGGCTGCTGACGACCGTCTGCTACCAGTTCGGGGACGCCAAACCCGTTTACGCGCTTGAGGGTTCGATCGCCGTCACCGGCGCGGCGGTGCAGTGGCTGCGCGATCAGCTGGGCATCATCAGCGGTGCGGCGCAAAGCGAGTCGCTCGCGCGTCAGGTCAGCGACAACGGCGGGGGGGATTTTGTGCCGGCCTTCTCCGGGCTGTTCGCGCCGTACTGGCGGTCCGATGCACGGGGCGCGATCGTGGGCCTGTCCCGGTTCAACACCAACGCGCACCTCGCCCGCGCGACCCTGGAGGCGATCTGTTACCAGAGCCGCGACGTGGTGGACGCGATGGCCGCGGATTCCGGTGTGCGCCTTGAGGTCCTGAAGGTCGACGGCGGTGTCACCGGTAACGACCTGTGCATGCAGATCCAGGCCGACGTGCTGGGGGTGGATGTGGTCCGGCCGGTGGTCGCCGAGACCACGGCGCTGGGTGCGGCCTACGCGGCGGGACTGGCCGTGGGTTTCTGGGCCGATGCCGGCGAGTTGCGGGCCAATTGGCGGGAGGACAGGCGCTGGACGCCGATGTGGGACGACGACCAGCGCGCCGCGGGCTATGCCGGGTGGCACAAGGCCGTGCAGCGGACCCTGGACTGGGTGGATGTGAACTAGCCCGGTCCAGGGTCCGCCGGCCGGTCAGTCCTCGCCGAGGATGCCGTAGATCTCGCGCCGCGCGGTGTTGAGGATCTCGACGACGCGCTGTTGTTGGTCCGCGGTGGCGGTGTGCGCCGACTGGGCGACCGCTCCGAACAACTGGCCCACGGCCGCCCGCAGGTTGATGTGGCCCGGGTCGGCGCCTTCGGCGATCTCCTCCCAGGGCGGGGTCGAGATTTTCCCGGCCTCCGCGCGGCCCTCCTCGGTCAGCTCGAAAAGCTTCTTGCTGCCCTCGGATTCGCTCGCGCTGATCAGGCCCTCGTCGTCGAGCAACTGCAACGTCGGGTACACCGACCCGGGGCTGGGCCGCCACAGTTCGTTGCTGCGCTCGGCGATCTGCTGGATCATCTCGTAGCCGTGCATAGGTCGCTCGGCCAGCAGGGCCAGGATGGCCGCGCGGACGTCACCGCGCCGACCGCGGCCGCCGCCAACCGGGGCCCGCGCTCGCTGACCACGACGGTGCCGGCGAAGATGTCGCCGATCCGTTTGGCCTTCGACGACAGCAGGCTGCAGATGACGGCCGGGCTGCCGAAGAGCATCCAGATCTCGACCACCGACGCCAGCGCCCGAAACAGCGCCTGGCGGAACCGTTCCGGGCCGCCGTCGTCGGATACCACCCGCAGGCCCATGGCCATCTTGCCCACCGAGCGCCCCCGCGTTGCGGTTTCGAGGATCACCGGATACCCGACGATCACCAGCACCGTGAAGATGAGCAGGACCGCGGTGCTGAGCGCGGAGTCGAACGCGGTGATGCTGACCGCCCACAACATCAGGCCAAGCAGGTAGCAGACGACGATCACGGCGATGTCGATCAGCGCGCTGACGGCCCGCACCGGCAACTGGGCGATCTGCACGTCGAGCACCACGGCGTCGCCCGTCACCACCTCCGACATAACACCGAACGGTACCCTGCACAGCGTGGACGTCGACGCCTTCGTGCTGACCCATCGCCCGACGTGGGATCGGCTCGAGACGTTGGTCGGCAGGCGCCGGTCGCTGACCGGGGCCGAGGTCGACGAGCTCGTCGAGCTCTACCAACGGGTGTCCACCCACCTGTCGATACTGCGATCGGCCGGGACGGCGACGCCGGATTCCGTGCTGATCGGCCGGCTGTCCAGCCTGGTCGCCCGGGCCCGCTCGGTGGTGACCGGCGCCCACGCCCCGCTGAGCCGCACGTTCACCCGGTTCTGGACGGTCTCGTTCCCGGTGGTGGCGTACCGCACGTGGCGCTGGTGGGCCGCCACCGCGGCGGCCTTCCTCGCCGTGGTGGCGGTGATCGCCGTCTGGGTGGCCGGCAATCCGGAGGTGCAGTCGGCCATCGGAACACCAAGCGACATCGAGCAATTGGTGAACCATGACGTCGCGTCGTATTACAGCGACCACCCCGCCGGCGCCTTCGCCCTGCAGATCTGGGTGAACAACTCGTGGGTGGCGGCCCAGTGCATCGCGCTGTCGATCGTGCTGGGACTGCCGATCCCGGTCGTGTTGTTCCAGAACGCCGCCAACGTGGGCGTGATCGCCGGTTTGATGTTCCCCGCGGGCAAGGGCGGGCAGCTGCTGGGCCTGCTCGCTCCGCATGGGCTGCTGGAATTGACCGCCGTATTCCTCGCCGGCGCAACGGGTATGCGGCTGGGATGGTCGGTGATCTCACCGGGCGACCGGCCGCGCGGCCAGGTGCTGGCCGAGCAGGGCAGGGCCGTGGTGGCGGTCGCCGTCGGTCTGGTCGCGGTGTTGCTGGTGTCCGGTCTGATCGAAGCGCTGGTGACGCCCTCGCCGCTGCCGACGGCGGCTCGGGTCGGCATCGGGGTTCTCGCCGAGGCGGCGTTCCTTTTCTACGTCTGGTTTTTCGGCCGGCGGGCCGCCAAGGCGGGGGAGACCGGTGACATCGAGGACGCGCCCGACGTGGTGCCGGCCGCCTGACCGCTGCTCGACGACCGTGCATATCACGACGCGACACGCCGTTGCAGCGTCGGGATTTTCGCACTCGGCCGGCGTTAGGGCCCCCAGTCAGAGCCGCCCGGTCGCCTTCATCGCCAGGTACCGGTCCGCCAGGGCGGGCGCGATTTCCGCGGGCGCGGCGTCGACGACCTCCACGCCCCCGTGGCGCAGACGGGCGGCCAGCGCGCGCCGATCGTTGCGCGACTTCTCCGCGGCCGCCGCGTCGTAGACCGCGGCCGCGTCCGAACGCCCGGCCGCCATCTGGTCGACGCGCGGATCGCCGACCGCGGCGACGAGCAGGTGATGGCGGGCGGCCAACTGCGGCAGCACGGGCAGCAATCCCTCGTCGAGCGCCGTCGCATTGAGGTCGGTCAGCAACACCACCAGCGACCGCCGCCGGGTGCGCCGCAAGATGGTGGCAACCGTTGTGCGCCAATTGGATTCGAGTAGGGCGGGCTGCAGCGGGGCCATCGCGTCCACCAGCTGCGCCAGCAGTTCGGTGCGTGAGGCGCCGAAGACGGCCGCCCGGGTGACCCGGTCGTGGGCCAGGAAGTCGACGTGGTCGCCGGCCCGCGTGGCGAGCGCGGCCAGCAGCAGGGCGGCGTCCATCGCCCAGTCCAGCCGCGGCCATCCCGCCGGGTCGGTGGCCATCGGGTCGACGCCCACACGGCCGGCCGCCGTGCGTCCGGTGTCCAGCACGATCACCACGCGCCGGTCGCGTTCGGGCCGCCAGGTGCGGACGACGACGTCGGCGCGCCGCGCGGTCGCGCGCCAGTCGATGGAGCGCACGTCGTCACCGACGACGTACTCGCGCAGCGAGTCGAATTCCGTTCCCTGGCCACGGATCAGGGTCGGCAGGAGCCCGTCGATCTCGCGCAGCTTCGCCAGCCGCGACGGTAGGTGTTTGCGGGACAGAAACGGCGGCAGCACCCGAACCTGGCCCGGCACGGACTGGGAACCCTGGCGTCCGGCCAGGCCCAGCGGCCCGACCGATCGGGCGGTGACCACGGCCGCCCGCTGGTCGCCGCGGCGAACCGGACGCAGCCGCGTCTGGACGTACTGGCGTTGGCCGGCAACGATGTTCACCCGATGGATGCGTGGCTCCGCGCGCGTGCTGGGCGGCCAGGCGTCGCGGATCTGTCCACGAAACCGCCGCCGGCCGTCGTTGTGGATCACCAGCCCGACGTCGAGTAGTTCGGCGAGCCGGGCCGAGCGGTCCGGCGAACGGACGCAGCGCAGGCTGCGTGGGCTGGCGGCCAAAGCGATGTCGATGCCCACCGCGACCAGCAGTAGCACCAGCAGCGCGGCGAAAGTCGTTGCCGGCGCCGGTGATACCGCGATGGGAAGGACGCAGAGCAGCGCGATCAGCCCGGTGCGTCCGGTCAGGACCACTAGCGGGGCACCGGGACCGACGCCAGGATTCCGTCGAGCACGCCGTCGCTGGTGGCTCCCTCGAGTTCGGCCTCCGGCCGCAGCATGACGCGGTGCCGCAGCGTCGGGCGGGCCATGGCCTTGACGTCGTCGGGCGTGACGTAGTTGCGGCCCGACAGCCACGACCACGAACGCGCCGTCGCGAGCAGGGCGGTCGCCCCGCGGGGCGAGACCCCCAGCTGGAGGGCGGGCGAGGTGCGGGTGGCGCCGACGATGTCGACGATGTATCCCAGCACCTCGTCGGCGACCAGGACGCGCCGCACGGCTTCGCGGCCCGCCGCAAGTTCGGCGGGCCCGGCCACCGGCTCGATGGCGGACAGGTCGCGGGGATCGAAGCCGTGCGCATGCCGGGCGAGGATGGCGATTTCGGAGTCACGCGGCGGCAGCGTCACGTTCAGCTTGAGCAGAAAGCGGTCGAGTTGCGCCTCGGGCAGCTGGTAGGTGCCCTCGTATTCGATCGGGTTCTGGGTCGCGGCCACGATGAACGGGTCGGGCAGCGGCTTGGCTTCGCCGTCCACGCTGACCTGACGCTCCTCCATCGCCTCGAGCAGGGCGGCCTGGGTCTTGGGCGGGGTGCGGTTGATCTCGTCGGCCAGCAGCAGGTTGGTGAACACCGGTCCTGGCCGGAAGACGAACTCGGCGGTTCGCGCGTCGTACACCAGCGAACCGGTGACGTCGCCGGGCATCAGGTCCGGGGTGAACTGCACCCGCTTGAACTCCAGGTTCAGCGCCGCGGCCAGCGCCCGGACCAGCAGCGTCTTCGCCACTCCCGGAACGCCTTCCAGCAGCACGTGGCCGCGGCACAGCAGGGCGATCACCAGGCCGCTGACCACCCCCTCCTGGCCGACAACGGCCTTGGCGAGCTCGGCGCGCAGCGCCAGCAGCGCATCGCGCGCCGACTCGGCGGCCGGGGTCTGGGCTGTGGCCGCAGCGGGGGCCTCAGGAGGGATCTGCGTTGGTTGTGTCACGTGTGTGTGACCTGCCTTTCGATGTCGTCGAGCGCACGGGCAAGGTGGAGCAGGTCGTCGTCGGTGGCCGGGGGCGGCCCGAACAGCTGGTAGGACACGTATCCCGCGTCGGCGCCGCCGCGCTGGGCCACGGTGGCCACGACCGCGGGCGCCGGCGCGTCCGGCCCGAGGCCGGGTCCATCCGGGCGCCCGGGCGCGGCGCGGTGAGGTAGGCGTCGAACCCGGCGATCAGCGCGAGGACGATGAGCAGCGCGACGGGCCAGCGCCATGACCGGCGGCGTCGCTCGCCGGGGGCGGCAATGCCGGCAGCGCTCTCGAGGGTGTCCATCAGCGGACCTGCGCCCAGGCCTCGCGGGCCGCGGTCGGCCCGGGGGTCCCCGGCGCTCCGTGGGATCGATACCGCAGGTGGTCGTCGAGGTCGGCGACCATTCGGTAGGCCTCCGGCGTCCCGGGCCGCTCACCGTACGTGACGTCATTGAAAGCCGTTGCCGCTTGGTTCAATTCGTCGCTCAGGTGCGGCAGTGCGGCGCCCGCGTCGCGGGCGAGCTCGTTGGCGGTGCGCCCGGGCGCCGGTTCCAGCACGCCGGTCTCCTCGAGCTGCCGGGCGACCGCACGCAGCCGATGGCGGATCGCCGCCGCCCAATCTCCCTCCGCGGCATAGCTTTCCGCCGTCGCGCGATGCCGTTCGGCGGTGAGCAGGGCCGTGCCGAACAGCTGGTGGTCGCCGCCGCGGCGGGTGCGCATGGTGCGCCGCGCGACGATGACGGCGGCGGCCACGGCGGCCGCCAGCAGGACGAAGAGCACCATGCTGGTCAACCAGCCGCCCGGCACCGCGGCGGCCTTCTGCAGGAGCCGGTAGATGATGTCGTTGACCCAGTCGGTCAGTTGTTCGCCGGCGGAAGCCTTGCCGTAGATCGGTTTGTTGAGCTCGTTCTGCGCGGCCTGGTGGGCGGCATCTCGATCGATGTCGATGGAAGGCACGGTCAGCGGGTCCTCAAGCGGGCCGGGTGAGCCAGAGGTTGTCGGTGGATTCGACCGCGTAGGGTCCGCCGGCCGCGCCGGTCTGCAGCACCAGGTCGAAAGCCTCGGCACGCATTCGGCGGTCGGTGTAGAGCAGCACGGTCACCCCCGCGGTGAAGGGCGCGGTGATGATCTGCCCGATCGCCGCGCCGATCGACGTCACCGCGGTGCCGATCAGCAGGATCCCGACGGAGGTGTTTCCGGCGAGGATGATCTCGCCGACGATGTTGAACGGCGCCCCGACGGCGCCGCCGACCACGGTCGCGACCAGCAGGGTCAGCAACCGGATGCCCAGGACCCGCCAGAAGCCGTTGCGGACCAGGGCGAACGACCGCGTGAGGGCCTCCACGACGGGCAGCCGTTCGAGCACGATGAGCACGGGCGCGAATAACACAACCGTGTAGAGGTACACCAGCAGCGCGAGGACCGCGAGACCAAGCGGAAAGCCCAGCAGGACCGCCGCGGCCCCGTTACCGACGGCCGCCAGCACCGCGACGATCACCACGACAAGCCCCGCGAGCACCGCCACGGCCGCGGCCTCCAGCAGCGCCAGGCCGAGCAACGGCAGCAGCCGGCCGCGGATCTTGGCCCACGTCTCGGCCATCGTGATCGTCGACCCGAACACCGCGCGGCCGACGATGACGGTGAGCATGCCGGACAGCAGCATGCCGCCCAGCCAGGTGACCAGCAGGCCGCCCCCCATCGCGGCCACAGCCGTGCCCGCCACCCCGGCGGACAGTTCGTCGGCGCGCTCCGCGCCGAACCGGCCGTAGGCGGCCACGGGACTGAGGGTCGCGACCAGCGTGATGATTTGCATGACGATGACCACGATCGCGGTCAGCCCCAGCGTCGCCCGCGGGTTGGCGCGCACGTAACCCACCGCGCCATTGAAGATTTCACTCAGGGTCAGCGGGCGCAGCGGGATGATTCCGGGTTTGGCCGCCTGACCGTAGGGCGGGCCCGGTGGGGGCCCGTATCCCGGCGGTGCGCCATACCCGGGCCAGGGGCCGTAGGCCGGGGGCGGGCCGTAGCCCGGGGGCGGGCCGTACCCCGGGGGTGGGCCGTAGGCCGGGGGCGGCGGGCCATAGCCCGGGGGCGGGCCGTACCCCGGGGGCGGGCCATAGCCCGGTGGCGGGCCGTATCCGGGCGGCGGGCCCACCGGATACCCCGACGGAGGCGCGCTCACCGCGCTCCGGAGCCCTTCGAGCGGGCCGTGCGGGCCGCCCCGAGGTTGGTCATGGGGTCCATCCTGTCGGCGGTCGGGGCATTTCTCAATCTTGGCCGTCCCCCCGGCGCGGTAGCGTCTCGGTCATGGCGGAACTCAAAGCCCGGCTCCGGGCGGATCTGACCCAGGCGATGAAGTCCCAGGACAAGCTGCGAACGGCCACCCTGCGCATGCTGCTGGCCGCGATCCAGACCGAGGAAGTCTCCGGCAAGCAGGCCAGGGAGCTCACCGACGACGACGTCATCAAGGTGCTGGCCCGCGAATCACGCAAGCGCGGCGAGGCGGCCGAGATCTACACGCAGAACGGCCGCGGCGAGCTGGCCGCGAACGAGCACGCCGAGGCGCGGGTCATCGACGAGTACCTGCCGACCCCCCTCACCGAGGCCGAGCTCGCCGACGTCGCCGACACCGCCATCGCCCAGGTCGCCGAGGAAATCGGCGAGCGCCCCGGCGTGAAGCAGATGGGGATGGTGATGAAGGCGGCCACGGCCATCGCGGCCGGCAAGGCCGACGGCGCCCGGCTGTCCGCGGCGGTCAAGGAGCGCCTGTAGCTAACTCGGCGAGACGACGACCGTGCGCGTGCCGTCGCCGGCGCGCCGCGTGACCCGCCGGGCGTCCAGTTGCTCGAGCAGCGGCACCGCGACCCGCCGCGTGGTGGCGTTGATGACGGGCCGCAGGCTCGACGCGGTGCCGGGAAGCGCGGCCACGGCGTGCTCGGCGACCCGCTCGGGCTCGATCTCCCCGGCGCGCGCCCGCTGCTGCGCTTCGGCGATCACGGACTTCACCAGCGTGCGGCCCAGCACCCGCTGGGCTTCGGCCAGGCGCGGATCGGCCAGCAGCGTGTCGGTGCTCGGCACCCTCCGGCGCGGGTCGCTCATGTCGGGCCGGAGGAAGTATGGCGGAGGCGGACGGGAATCGAACCCGCCAGCGGCAGCGTCTGCCGTTCGACGGTTTTGAAGACCGCGCCGGTCACCAGACCGGACACGCCTCCTCGGACCATAGCGACATTATGTATGCGTGACCTATCGACTGACCCAATACGCCCACGGCGGCGGCTGCGCCTGCAAGATCCCGCCCGGGGAGCTCGAGGACGTCGTCCGCGGGCTCGGGGCGAGCGCACCCCGCGACCCGGTGGGCGAGTTGCTGGTGGGCCTCGACAGCGGCGACGACGCCGCCGTGGTGCGCATCGACGGGGGCACGGCGCTGATCGCGACGACGGACTTCTTCACCCCGGTGGTCGACGACGCCTACGACTGGGGCCGCATCGCGGCCGCCAACGCGCTGTCCGACGTCTACGCGATGGGCGGGCGTCCGGTGGTGGCGGTGAACCTGCTGGGCTGGCCGCGCGACGTGCTGCCGTTCGAGCTGGCCGCCGAGACGCTGCGCGGCGGGCGGGACGTCTGCGACCTGGCCGGCTGCCACCTCGCCGGCGGGCACAGCATCGACGACCCCGAACCCAAGTACGGGCTGGCCGTCACCGGGATCGCGGACCCAAACCGGTTGCTGCGCAACGATTCTGGCAAACCCGGAACGCCCCTGTCGCTGAGCAAGCCGCTCGGCGTCGGCGTGCTCAACAGCAGGCACAAGGCCACCGGCGAGCGCTTCGAGCAGGCGATCGAGGCGATGACCACGTTGAACGCCGACGCGGCCGACGCCGCGCTGGCCGTTGGCGCCGAATGTGCCACGGACGTAACGGGTTTCGGCCTGCTCGGCCACCTGTACAAGCTGGCGCGGGCCAGCGGCGTGACGGCGATCGTCGACGCGGCCGCGGTGCCCTATCTGGAGGGGGCGCGCGAGGCGCTGGCGGCCGGCTACGTCAGCGGGGGCACGCGACGCAACCTCGAGTGGGTGAGTCCGCACGCCGACCTCGCCGCGATCGACGAACAGGAAGCGCTGCTGCTCGCCGACGCGCAGACCTCGGGCGGGCTCCTGATCGCCGGTGAGATCCCGGGCGCCCCCGTGATCGGGGAGCTGGTGGCGCGCGGGGAGTACACCATCGTGGTGCGCTGAGGGCGCGGGGTTTCGGTCGCCCGCACTAGGGTAGAGGCCATGGGTATGCGGAACTTTTTCCTGGAATGGCCCGTCGTGCGTCAGCTGCGCTCACCGGACAAGCTCGGCCGCGGGTCGGCCGTGACCTCGAAGCAGACCCGCGCGGTGACGCCGCGCACGACGACCGCGGACCGCGTGGTGCAGAGCATCTGCCCGTACTGCGCGGTCGGTTGCGGTCAGAAGGTGTACGTCAAGGACGAGCGCGTGGTCCAGATCGAGGGTGACCCGGATTCACCGATCTCGCGGGGCCGCCTGTGCCCCAAGGGCGCCGCGAGCGAACAGCTGGTGAACTCGCCGGGCCGGCAGGTGCAGGTGCTCTACCGCGCCCCACGGGCGACCGAATGGCGGCCCCTCGAACTGGACACCGCGATCGACATGATCGCCGACCGCTTCGTCGAATCCCGCCGCCACACCTGGCAGGACATCGACAAGAAGGCCCACCCGCTGCGCCGCACCCTGGGGATCGCGGCGCTGGGCGGCGCGACGCTGGACAACGAAGAGAACTACCTCATCAAGAAGCTCTTCACGGCCGCGGGCGCCATCCAGATCGAGAACCAAGCTCGCATTTGACACTCCGCCACGGTTCCCGGTCTGGGGGCCTCCTTCGGGCGCGGCGGCGCCACCCAAACACTGCAGGACATGGCGAACGCCGATTGCATCGTCATCCAGGGCTCGAACATGGCCGAGTGCCATCCCGTCGGGTTCCAGTGGGTCGAGGAGGCGCGCGCCCGCGGCGCGCGGGTCATCCACGTCGACCCCCGCTTCACCCGCACGTCGGCGGTGGCGGACAGGCACATCCCGATCCGGGCCGGCTCGGACGTGGTGTTGCTCGGGGCGCTGATCAACCACGTCCTGCGCAATGAGCTGTGGTTCAAAGAGTACGTCGTCGCCTACACCAACGCCGCGACCCTCATCAACGAAAAGTTCAGGGACACCGAGGATTTGAACGGCTTGTTCTCCGGCTTCGATCCCGAGACTGGGCAGTACGACACGTCGACGTGGGCCTACGAGGAGCGGGAGAACGGCCAGGTCGAGTCTCCCGACGGCGGCCACACCCACGGCGCCAGCGCCGCGCACAGCGGCGCGGGGCACGAGCACGGCAGCGGCGGTCCGCCGCTCGCGCACGCCCGGGTGCAGCGGGACGAAACCCTGCAGCATCCGCGGACCGTCTTCCAGATCCTCAAGCGGCACTACGCCCGCTACACACCGGAGATGGTCAAGGAAGTCTGCGGCATCGGCCGCGAGGACTTCGACTACCTCGCCCGCTCGATCGTGGAGAACTCCGGGCGCGAGCGCACCACCTGCTTCGCCTACGCCGTCGGATGGACACAGCACACCCTGGGCGCCCAATTCATCCGCACCGCAACGATTTTGCAGCTGCTGCTGGGCAACGTGGGGCGGCCGGGCAGCGGCATCATGGCGCTGCGCGGCCACGCCACCATCCAGGGTTCCACCGACATTCCGACGCTGTTCAACCTGCTGCCGGGATACCTGGCGATGCCCAAGGCCGGAATGCACGACACGCTGGCCGACTATCTGGACGCCGTCGCGTCCAAGAAGCAGAAGGGCTTCTGGGCCAACGCCGACGCCTACATGGTCAGCCTGCTCAAGGCGTGGTGGGGTGACGCGGCGACCGAGGACAACGACTGGGCCTACGGCTACCTGCCGCGGCTGTCCGGCCCGCACGGCACCTACCAGACCGTGACGGCGATGCTGGCCGACGAGGTGGAGGGCTACTTCCTGCTCGGCCAGAACCCCGCGGTCGGATCGGCGCACGGCCGGATGCAGCGCCTCGGCATGTCGCACCTCAAGTGGCTGGTGGTGCGCGACCTGAACCTCATCGAGTCGGCCACCTGGTGGAAGGACGGGCCGGAGATCGCGTCGGGCGAACTGCGCACCGAGGACATCGAGACCGAGGTGTTCTTCCTGCCGGCGGCCTCGCACGTGGAGAAGGCGGGATCGTTCACCCAGACCCAGCGGCTGGTGCAGTGGCGGCACAAGGCCGTCGACCCGCCGGGGCAGTGCCAGAGCGAGCTGGAGTTCTTCTTCGAACTCGGCAAGCGGATCAGGCAGCGGCTGGCCGGATCGACCGACGAACGCGACCGGCCGCTGCTCGACCTGACCTGGGACTACCCCACCGACGAGAGCGGCGAACCCGACGGCGAGGCCGTGCTGGCGGAGATCAACGGCTACCACGCCGCCGACCGCACGCCGCTGTCGTCGTACACCGAGATGCGCGCCGACGGCTCGACGGCCGGCGGCTGCTGGATCTACACGGGCGTGTACGCCAACGCGGTCAACCAGGCCGCCCGTCGGGTGCCGCGCGGCGGCGACTCGCCGAGCCAGCACGAGTGGGGCTGGGCGTGGCCCGCCGACCGGCGGATCCTCTACAACCGCGCGTCCGCCGACCCCGAGGGCAGGCCGTGGAGCGAGCGCAAGCGCTACGTCTGGTGGGACGCCGGTCAGCACCGATGGGTCGGATACGACGTGCCAGACTTCGTGGAAGACCGGGCGCCGGGCAGCCGGCCCGATCCCGACGTCGGCGGCCCCGACGCCCTGGCCGGTGACGACCCGTTCGTCATGCAGGCCGACGGCAAGGGCTGGCTGTTCGCCCCCAAGGGTGTGGTCGACGGGCCGCTGCCCACGCATTACGAGCCGCAGGAGTCACCAGTCGCCAACCCGCTGTACCCCCAGCAGCGCAACCCCGCGCGAATCACCTTCCCGCGCAAGGACAATCTGAGCGCACCCAGCGCCGGGGAACCGGGGGCCGACGTCTACCCCTACGTGTTCACGACCTATCGGCTCACCGAGCATCACACCGCCGGCGGCATGAGCCGGTGGCTGCCCTACCTGTCGGAGCTGCAGCCGGAGATGTTCTGTGAGGTGTCCCCGGAGCTGGCCGCCGAACGCGGCCTGCAGCCCTACGGATGGGCGACGATCGTCTCGCCCCGGGCGGCGATCGAGGCCCGGGTGCTGGTGACCGCGCGCATGACGCCGCTGGTGGTGGCCGGCCACACGGTGCACCAGATCGGCTTGCCCTACCACTGGGGCGTCGGCAGCGACGCGGTGGTCAGCGGCGACGCCGCCAACGACCTGCTCGGTGTGACACTGGATCCCAACGTGCAGATCCAGGAGTCGAAGGCCGGGGCGTGCGACATCCGGCCGGGACGCCGGCCGCAGGGCGAGGAACTGCTGCGCCTCATCGCCGAGTATCAATCCCGTTCCGGGGCGACCACCGAGACCGGCAACGCAGCGATCAGCGACGGCGTATGGGAAGGGGGAGCCGATGGGTCAGCTCAGCGGGCCGACCGACCCGACGACTGACGCCGGCTGGGCGCAACCCAAGCCGCGCAAGGGATTCTTCACCGACACCTCGATCTGCATCGGATGCAAGGCCTGCGAGGTGGCCTGCAAGGAATGGAACCGCAACCCGCGCGACGGCGACCTGGAGCTGCTGGGCTCCTCCTACGACAACACCGGCGCGCTGGGGGCCAGCACGTGGCGGCACGTGGCGTTCATCGAGCAGGGCCGCGACCGCATCGAGGAGGCGCGCGAATCCGGCCGCGCCCTCATCGATTTGGGCATGCCCGCGCTTCCCGCCGCCGTTGACACGACACCCCCCGACACCCCGGAGTTCCGGTGGCTGATGTCGTCGGACGTGTGCAAGCACTGCACGCACGCCGGTTGCCTGGACGTCTGCCCGACGGGTGCGTTGTTCCGCACCGAGTTCGGCACGGTCGTCGTGCAGGACGACGTCTGCAACGGCTGCGGCACCTGCGTCGCGGGGTGCCCGTTCGGCGTGGTCGAACGCCGCAGCGACGGCACGTACGCCACCCCCGCGCAAAGGCCCGGGCGGCCCGACCGTCCCGCCGAGAAATTCGTCACCGGGGTCGCCCAGAAGTGCACCCTGTGCTACGACCGCCTCATCGAGGACCAGACCCCGGCGTGCGCCCAGACCTGCCCGACCACCTCGATCAAGTTCGGTGACCACGACGACCTGGTCGCGACCGCCCGGCAACGGGTCGCGGCGCTGCACGCCGAGGGGCGCACCGAGGCCCGGCTGTACGGTGCCAACGAGCGCGACGGCGTGGGCGGCATCGGGTCGATCTTCCTGCTGCTCGACGAACCCGAGGTGTACGGCCTGCCGCCCGACCCGCGGGTGTGCACGGCCGACCTCCCCCGGATGTTCGCCAGCGCGGTCATGGCCGCGGCCGGCATGGTCGGCGCAGCTGTCTTGGCCTTCCGGAAGGGTCGGTGAATATCCCTTGAGCACTTCGGAATTCGACAGCTTGCGCCCGCCCGAACCCGAGGGCGGCCGGCGCCGCAAAGGCAAGAGGCAGGGCCGTCGGGGCGGTGCGGACGGTTCACGCGAGATGCCGATGGTGCCCGAAGCCGACTTCACCTCCTATTACGGGCGTCCGGTGGTCAAGCCCGCGCCGTGGGGCCACGAAGTGCCGGCCTACCTGTTCCTCGGCGGTGTCGCCGGCGGGTCCGGCCTGCTGGCCGCCGGCGCCCAGCTGACCGGGCGAAACACGTTGCGCCGCAACGCGCGGCTGTCCGCGCTGATCGCGGTGATGCTGGGCGCGGCCGCGCTGGTCAAGGATCTGGGCCGGCCCGAGCGTTTCGTCAACATGCTGCGGACGGTCAAGCTGACCTCGCCGATGAGCATCGGCTCGTGGATTCTCAGCCTCTTCAGCGCCGGCATCGGGGTCGCCGCGGTCGCCGAGGTCGACCGGATGACGGGCGAGCGAATCCCGTTGGGGCCGTTGAGGTCCGTGCTGCGCGCCGTCGAGGGGCCGGCCGGATTGGAGGCGGCGGCCTTCGCGCCGCCGCTGGCCGTCTACACCGCGGTGCTGCTCACCGACACCGCGACCCCGACCTGGAACGCGGCCTATAGGGACCTGCCGTTCGTGTTCGCCAGTTCGGCGAGCCTGGCCGCATCGGGCCTGGCGATGATCACCACGCCGGTCGCCGAGGCCGGGCCGGCCCGCAGGCTGGCGGTCATCGGTGCGATCGCCGATCTGGTCTCGGCGCGGTTCACCGAATACCGGATGGACCCGGTGACCAGGGAACCCCTGCACCGGGGCAGGCCCGGCCGGCTGTTGGCGTGGAGCGAGCGGCTCGCCGCCGCCGGCGGGCTGGGCGCGCTGCTCGGCGGGCGGCACCGCGGGATCGCCGCCCTGTCCGGCCTGACGTTGCTGACGGCGTCGGCGATGCTGAGGTTCGGCTTCTTCGAGGCCGGGGTGGAGTCCACCCGCGATCCGCGTTACACGATCGAGCCGCAGAAACGCAGGCTGGCCGCGCGCCGGGCCGCCGGAACCGCCGGGGATTCGATCACCACCGCGGGCTAGCCACGCGCCTGTCCGCGTCGTCCCGGCCCGTAACGCCAGGGCGACTTTCGGCTCGGTTTCCCGCCCTGGCGTTACGCCCGGGCAGGGTGTCGGTATCGCTCAGCACACTTTCGGCCATGACGGACCCCTTTCTGGGCAGCGAGGCCCTGGCCGCGCGCCGCCTGACCCGGCATCAATTGCGAACCCGCTACAGGGCCCTTCACCAGGATGTGTACGTGCCGCTCGACGCCCACATGACGGCGGTGCTGCGCGCAAAGGCATGCTGGCTGCGGTCTCGCCGCCGAGGCATTCTCGCCGGCTTCTCCGCTTCCGCCCTGCACGGCGCGCGATGGATCGACCCGTCGCGGCCGGCAGAAATCATCGACACCAACCGCCGCAAAGCATCCGGAGTGCGGGTCTGGGAAGAACGCGTCGAGCCCGACGAGATCACCGTCATCAACGGCATGCGGGTCACCACTGCTGCTCGGACGGCCCTCGACCTGGGCAGGCGATGCCGGCTGTCCGAAGCGGTCGCCGCGATCGACGCGCTGGCGCGGGCGACCGAGTTGAAGATGGCCGACCTCGAGCTCGCCGTCGACCGCAACCGCGGCCGCCCCGGTATCAACGCCGCGAAGGCGGCGATCGAACTGGTCGACAGCGGGGCGCAGTCCCCGAGAGAGACCTGGCTACGCCTGCTGTTGATCAGTGCCGGCTTTCCGCGACCGCAGACCCAGATCCCGGTATGCAACGAATGGGGCGTTGTCGAGGCCTACCTGGACATGGGCTGGGAGGACATCCGGGTCGCCGTCGAGTACGACGGCGACCACCACCGATCCAGCCGCTCCCAATACGTGCGGGACATCCGCCGGCTCGACATGCTCGAGCGTCACGGGTGGATCGTCGTTCGAGTCATCGCTGAAGATCGCCCCGCCGACATCATCCGCCGGGTGGCCCAGGCACGAGGCCGCCGGGCGTAACGCCACGGCGGTCCCATGCCGGAATTCTCGCCGTGGCGTTACACCCGCGGTGAAGCGGGTAATCCGCCTGGCATGACCAATTTCGGCTACACTCTCATGACCGAGCAGAGTGGACCCAAAGACCTTGTCCACTACGCCATTTCGGCCGAAGATCGCGGTTTCGACTTCGAAGTGTGCAGCGACCACTTCACCCCGTGGCTGATGTCGCAGGGCCATGCGCCCAACGCCTGGGCGGTGCTGGGCGCGGTGGCGCACGCCACCGAGCGCGTGGACCTCTACACCTACGTCACCTGCCCGACGATGCGCTACCACCCGGCCGTCGTCGCGCAGCAGGCCGCCACCGTGCAGATCCTGTCTGATGGCCGGTTCACCCTAGGCCTGGGCAGCGGGGAGAACCTCAACGAACACGTGGTCGGCAAGGGCTGGCCGACCGTGGAACGCCGCCAGGACATGCTGCGCGAGGCGATCAAGATCATCCGCGAGCTGTTCGGCGGCGACCTGGTCGACTGGCGCGGCGAGTACTTCCAGGTGGACTCGGCGCGGCTGTGGGACGTCCCCGACGTGCCGGTCGGCATCGCGGTGGCCATCGGCGGCAAGCGGGCGATCGACAAGTTCGTCAAGCTCGCCGACCACTTCGTCGCCGTCGAGCCCGACAAGGAGTTGGTCGACGCGTGGCACGCCGCCCGGCAGGCCGCCAACGGCGCCCAGGCCGGGCGGGTCGTCGGTCAGATACCGATCTCCTGGGATCCCGACCGCGACGCCGCCGTCCACCGCGCGCACGACCAGTTCCGCTGGTTCGCCGGCGGCTGGAAGGTCAACGCCGACCTCCCGACGCCGGCCGGGTTCGCCGGGGCGACCCAGTTCGTGCGCCCCGAGGACGTCGCCGACTCCATCCCGTGCGGCCCCGACCTGGACGCGATCGTCGAGGCGGTCCGGCCCTATTGGGAGGCCGGGTTCACCGACATCGCGCTGGTCCAGATCGGCGGCGAAACGCAGGAAAGGTTTCTCAAGGAGGCGGCCGAGCCGTTGCTGGAGGCGCTGCGGGACGCGTCGCGCTGAGGGTGGGTTTGGGCGGTGCCGGCCAGGGTATCCGATTGCGAGCGTGCGATGTGACGGCGCGAGCAATGACCGGCGTGATCCGCAAAGGTGTTGTGGCCCGGCGGATTAGAGCGCACAGGTAAATACGCGAAGCGCGAGGGAGTCGACGATGACCGATCCATCGAGAAATGCCACCGGCACCCTGGTGAAGGTCCTCGCGGCGACGAGCTTCGGTTTGGGCATCGGCGAACTCGTGGCACCCGGCAGGGTCGCCGCGATCGCCGGGGTCGACGAGACGCCCCGGTCGAGCCGGATCATCCGGGCGCTCGGCGCGCGCGAATGCGGGCCGGCGGCGGGGGACATCGCCTGCTGCGCGCGGCGGTGACGATCCGCCGGTCGCCGCAGGAGGTGTACGACTTCTGGCGCGACGTCGAGAATCTGCCGTCGTTCATGTATCACCTGAAGTCGGTCACGGCCAACGGCGACGGCCGCACCCACTGGGTGGCCAACGCCCCGGGCGGGCGGTCGGTGGAATGGGACGCCCAGATCACCGAGGACCAGCCCGGCCGGCGGATCGCGTGGCAATCGCTGCCCGGGTCGGTGGTGGAGAACGGCGGCAGCGTCGAATTCGCGCCCACGCCGGACGGCGACAGCACCGAGGTGCGCGTCACCATCGGCTACCACCTGCCCGGCGGTGCGCTCGGCAAGGCCGCGGCGACGCTGTTCGGTGAATCGCCCGACCAGGAGGTCAACGACGACCTTCGGCGCTTCAAGCAAATCATCGAGACGGGCCAGGTGCTGCGTTCCGACGGGTCCCCGGAGGGCACCTCCTCGGGCCGCCAACTGCACCAGCAACCCGGCCAACCGACGCAGGGAGCGCGATCATGAAGGCGACGATCTGGGCCGGCCGCAACAGCGTTGAGGTCCAGTCGATTCCGGACCCCGAGATCCTCAACGACCGTGACGCGATCGTCAAGATCACCTCGACCGCCATCTGCGGTTCGGACCTGCACCTCTACGACGGCTACATCCCGACGGTGAAGCGCGGCGACGTCCTGGGCCACGAGTTCATGGGCGAGGTCGTCGAGGTCGGCAAGGCGGTGCGCGACCTCGCCGTGGGCGACCGCGTGGTCGTCCCGTTCCCGATCGCGTGCGGGGCGTGCTCGGCCTGTGAGCGGGACCTGTTCTCGCTGTGCGAGAACTCCAACCCGAACGCCGGCATCGCCGAGAAGTTCATGGGCCACTCCCCGGCCGGGCTGTTCGGGTACTCGCACATGCTGGGCGGGTTCGCCGGCGGCCAAGCCGAATACGCGCGGGTGCCGTTCGCCGACGTCGGCCCGCTGAAGATTGAGGACGACCTGACCGACGAGCAGGTGCTGTTCCTGTCGGACATCCTGCCGACCGGCTACATGGCCGCGGAGATGTGCGACATCGCGCCGGGCGACATCGTCGCCGTCTGGGGCGCGGGACCGGTCGGCCTCTTCGCGATCATGAGCGCGTATTTGCTGGGCGCGGCGAAAGTCGTTGCTGTCGACAGGGTGCCCTACCGGCTCGAGCTGGCGCAGAAACTCGGCGCGACTCCGGTGAACTTCGAGGAGACCGCGGTGCTCGAGCGGCTGCAAGACATCACCGCCGGGCGCGGGCCTGACCACTGCATCGACGCCGCGGGTATGGAAGCCCGCAACGGCGCCACCCTGGTGGACGCCTATGACCGCACCAAGCAGGCGATGCGATTGGAGACCGAACGGCCGCACGCACTTCGGGAGGCCGCGATGAGTTGCCGCAACGGCGGCACCATCTCGATCGTCGGGGTGTACGGGGGGCTGATGGACAAGTTCCCGATCGGCGCGATCATGAACCGGTCGCTGACCATCAAGACGGGTCAATGCCACGTGCAGCGGTACATGCGGCCGCTGCTGGACCGGATCCGCAAGGGCGAGATCGACCCGACCGTCATCGTCAGCCACCACCTGTCCCTCGACGAGGCGGCGCACGGCTACGAGATCTTCAAGCACAAAGAAGACCACTGCACAAAGGTGATTCTCAACCCGTAACAGGAGGTCGAACATGTCAAACGATCTGAACGGCAAGACGATTGCGATTCTGGCGGCCGACGGTGTGGAAAAGGTGGAACTCGAACAGCCGCGCGCGGCGCTCAGAGACGCCGGCGCCACGGTCGAGCTGCTGTCGCTAAAGACCGGCGAAATCCAGGCCCGCAATCACGATCTCGAGCCCGCCGGCACCTTCCCCGTCGACCGCGCGGTCGCCGACGCATCGGTCGGCGACTTCGACGGCCTGGTGCTTCCCGGCGGCACCGTGAACCCGGACAAGCTGCGCATGGACGACGACGCCGTCTCCTTCGTGCGCGACTTCGTCGACTCCGGAAAGCCCGTCGCCGCAATCTGTCACGGGCCCTGGACGCTGCTGGAAGCCGGTGTCGCGAAGGGCCGCACGCTCACCTCGTATCCGTCCATCCGCACGGACCTGCGTAACGCGGGCGCCAACGTGGTCGACGAAGAGGTGGTCGTCGACGGCAACCTGATCTCCAGTCGCTCGCCCAAGGACCTCCCGGCGTTCTGCGCGACGATCGTCGAGCAGTTCGGCCAGGGCTAGCCGCCCCGCGCTGGAAAGTTGCTCCGTTTGAACCCCTCGGTTTGCGGGCACTATCCAGGCCAGGCCCCCATCGCCGTGGCGATCCCGGAGGGCCCCCCAAGGAGCGGAGGACTCCGAGGACTCGTGAAAGGCCTACTTTGACAACTACCTACCCAGCACCCGCAGTGTCCGCTGATTACCAGGTGTACCAGCCGCAGGACGACTCCCGACTGCTCGTGGACGCGATGCACCAGAGCGGGCTCGTTCCGGGGCGGCGGATCCTCGACCTGTGCACCGGCAGCGGATTCGTCGCGATCGCGGCGGCCGAAATGGGTTGTGCCAGCGTCACCGCGTTCGACATCTGCCCGCATGCCGTGCGTTGCTCGCGGGGCAACGCCGCGATTGCCGGGGTGCAGGTCGACGTGCGGGAGGGATCGTGGCTCGGGGCGCTGGACCGCGCGCCGTTCGACCTCGTCGTGGCCAATCCGCCGTACGTGCCGACGCCGCCCGAGGGCGACACCGAGGTGATCGGCTCGAGCGCCGGCCCGTCGTGGGCCTGGAACGCCGGAACCGACGGCCGGCTGGTCTTGGACCCGCTGTGCGAATTCCTGCCGAAGCTGTTGTGCGACGGCGGATCCGCGCTGCTCGTACACTCGGCGCTCGCCGACGTCCGACGTTCGCTGGAAGATCTGACGATGGCCGGCATGCGCGCCGAAGTCGTTGCCTCCAAATGGATCCCGTTCGGACCGGTGCTCTCGGCACGCGCCGGCTGGCTGGAGGACACCGGCCGGATTCCCCGGGGCCGGCGCGAGGAGGAGCTGGTCGTGATCCGGGCGGACAAGCGATGACGGCCACCCGGGTTCGGGTGGTGGCGGGTGGCCCGCTGCTGGTGTCCGGTCCGGTGGAAATCGAGCTGCCCGGCGGTGACGTGGTCGAGTCCGACCGGTTCATGGTGGCCATCTGCACGTGCCGGCGCAGCGACGACTATCCCCTGTGCGACACCAGCCACCGGCGATGCCGCAACCTCAAAGACCTTCCCGAAAACGTCAAGCCAGGGGAGCCCGCAGCGACGACCGCCCCTGCCGCCACGACCCCATAAGCCGCTCGGCCAGCCGCTCTTCGACCGCGGCGTGCGCCCGTATCCCGAACACGACGTCGCCGTCCAGGTGCGGTTCGCGGGCCACGAGGTCACCGACCACGTCGACGCGCACCACGTGCTCGTGCACCGCGTCGGCCTCGACGTGCTCGCTGTAGAACGCGACGCAGGGCGAGGGGGCTCCCATGCGCTGCAGCGCATGGACCATCCGCCGCGACCCCGGGGGCGAGGTGATCTCGGTGGAGGCGAAGTGCCCGACGGCGGCGCCGCGCAGCGAGCGGTGCAGCCCGAACAGCGACATCAGGTTCACCGCGGCCAGGGACTCGGCGGGCACGGCGTCGATGTAACCCAGGTAGCTGGCATCCAGCCCGGCCGCGACCAGCAGGTCGGCGAACAGCTGCTGGTGCAACCGGGGCCCCTGTCCGGCGCCGTACTCGTCGTACTCCACGGCGACGAACCCGGCCTTCGCGCGACCCATCAGGCGCGGGATCGCCCAGGCATGCGGATCGCCCTCCTTGAGGTGATACAGCGACCGGTGCACGAAATATTCGCGCATCTGCTCCCAGGTGCCCTCGTCGCGCAGAAAATAGGACGGACCCGACTCTTCGCCCGGGTCGGCGGCGAGGGCGTCCATCTCGGCTTCGGCGGTGCGGTCGGGCTCGATGGGCCCCACGTCTCGGCGCACGCCCGCCAGGAACACGCGTTCCAGCTCCGCGCGCAGCCGCAGCAGCGCCGGGTTCCACTCCCAGCCCGGGTCCACGCCGGCGAACCCGCGGTAGTGCAGCTCGTAACACATGCCCAGCGCCAGGTGCAGGTCCAGGCCGTAGGGGTCGGCGTCGCGGTACGACGCGCCGGTGCCGGCCAGGTTGTCGTTCTGCGGCGGCCCGTTCAGCGCGCGACGGACCGCGGTCGACAGCGGTCCGAACGCCGACGGCAACGCCGGTTCGGTCAGAATCGATGCGCGAGTCACGCCGATGACTACCCGCGAACCGGTGGGGGCAAACGGCGCAGGGGTCCGCTCAACCGGTCGGGAGCCGGAACGTGAGGTCGACCGTGGTGCCGTTCGCCCGGTTGTCCAGCACCACGGCGTCGCTGATCGCCTTCATCAGGATCAGGCCCCGGCCGCCGTTGACCGGCCGGGCCGCCGGCGTCTTCCACGAACCGGAGTCGGCGACCCGGGCCTGCACCGCGCCGTCGCTGATATCGACGTCGAGTTGCAGCGTTCCGCCGACGCGCCCCCGGTAGGCGTGCTCCACGCAGTTGGTGCACGCCTCGCTCACGACCAGCACGATGTCGCCGAGCAGCGGGTCCGGGACGTCGGCGGCCCGCAGCCAGTCGGCCAGTCGGTGCCGAATGCCGGCCAATTGCCCTGCGCCCGCTGGGCTTTCGATCCGAAGCGGCTTCTGCTTGTGTCGGTAGATCACCATCGCCACGTCGTCGTCGTACCCGCCCTCGGGGGCGAGTTCGCGCAGCACCGCATCGGCGACGGAGGACAGCGGCAATTCGTCGGTCTGGGCCAAAACCTCGGCGGCGCGGGCTATTCCGTCGTCGATCGACTCCCGCCGGCGTTCCACCAGGCCGTCGGTGAACAGCATCAGCGTGCAGCCCGGCGGCAGGACGCGGGTGGCCTGCGGCCGCGGCTTGTCGCGGCGTACGGCGAGCGGCACCGACGCGGCGTCGGGCAACATCGTCGTCGTCGCCGACCCGGGCCCGGCCAGCACGGCCGGCATGTGCCCGGCGTTGCTGTACTCCAGGACTCCGGACTCGGTGTCCAGGATGGCCAGAAAGACCGTGGTGCAGTACGCGTTCGGTATCAAAGACGCCGCGGAGTCGAGTTGTTCGAGGAGCAGCGCGGGCGCTGCGCCGTTGATCAGCAGGGCCCGCGCGGAACTGCGCAACTGACCCATGACTGCGGCCGCAGGCAGCCCCCGTCCCACGCAGTCGCCGACGACGATGCCGATGCGATGGTCGCCCAGGGGCAGCACGTCGTACCAGTCCCCGCCGATCTCCAGCGGCGGGACCGCCGGCTCGTATCGCACGGCGAAGCCGGGCGGCGGCTGCAGCGGTGGCAGCATCGTGCGCTGCAACGTCAGCGAGGTCTCCCGGGCGCTCTCGAACTGCCGGACATGCTGCATGGCCAGGCTGAGGTGGCCGACGAGCACCGTGGCCAGGAGGCGGTCCTCGGCGTTGACCCAGCGGGGACAGCGCAGCTCCAGCCACAACGTCAGGTCGGCCGCACCGGAGAGGACCGCGACCAGTCCGTGCGCCTTGCCCGGATCGTCTTCTCGCTCAACGACTTTGGCCGTGAGCGGCAACTGCATGCGAGCATCCCGAAGGGTTTGGCGCAACCACGGATCAAGCGCGTGCCACGTCTGCGCGGCGGGGTCGCCCGCCGTTTGCACCTCGGGGCGGCCGTCGCCGCTCGGCCACGACACCGCGATCACGCGCT
The DNA here is from genome assembly GCF_001053185.1 of Mycobacterium bohemicum DSM 44277. Lineage (GTDB taxonomy): Bacteria > Actinomycetota > Actinomycetes > Mycobacteriales > Mycobacteriaceae > Mycobacterium > Mycobacterium bohemicum. The sequence goes on from NZ_CSTD01000002.1 coordinate 292,954, forward strand.
GGATGTCCAGCGCCGAACGGCACTCGTCGAGCGTGATCGCCAGCAACTCGTCCACGGTCTTGGCCACGGCCACCGCCGTCGCCAGCCGCAGGACCGCGCTCTCGCGGGCGGCGAAGGCGCGCTCGGCGGTGATGTCGCGGATCGTCCCCACGTAGGCATCTTTGGCGCTGCCGTCCTCGCGCACCGCGTTGATGCTCACGGTCACCCAGGCGAGGTGACCGTCGCGGTGCCGGATCGGGGTCTCGTACCCGGCGCTGCCGAACCGTCGCACCACCGCAACCTGTTCGCGCGCCGTGCTTTTGTCGACCAGCCACGGGTGCGGCCACTCGTAGGGCACGCCGTCTGCGGGGTAGCCGACGATCTGGACCAGGGCGTTGTTCATCTCGATCACGGCGCCGTTCTGATCGGCGACGAAAAACCCCTCCTGCAACGAATTCACCAGTGCGGTGCGGAATTTGTCGCGGTGGGCCAGGCCTTCCGCGCGCGCTCGCTGCTCCGCGTAGCGCTCGTTTCCCTCGAGGAATCCGCGCGTCGCGACGTCGAGCGGCGCGAGGGTTTGCAGCAGGAATCCCAGTGCCGTCGGGCGGTCGACCGGGAGGTCCGCCCGCGGGCGGTAGACCAGGTTGAAATGATGCTCGACGATGTCGAGCATGCTGACCCGCTCCTGCAGGGCCCGCCGCCCGAGCTCATGGCCGACGGACAGGCTGTTTTCGTCCCGGGCGGCCAGATAGGCATGCAGCGCCGCGGCGTAAGCGGTCTTGAACCGGTCGTTGTCGCTCATGTCGTCGTCCCCCGATGGCGAGCCGTCAGCACCATGGCATCGTCGGTCTGCTTGGCGGTCTTGGCGAGGATCTCCTCGGCGATCGCCACGGCCGAAGCCGCGAAGTCGATGTGCTCGAAGCACTCCTCGGTGATGCCGTCGGTGCTCATCACGATCAGGTCGCCGGTGCGGATCGGAACCACTTGCGCGGGCATGATTTCCGGGATCCGGTAGCCGACGATGCCGGCGGTCAGACGCGCGCTGGATCGGACGCGGATCCCGGACGGGGCCTTGGCCACCAGGTCGGCTGTCACGTTCCCGACCCCGGTCCACGCGAGGGTGCCGGCCGCGAAGTCGACCCGCGCCAGCGTCATGGCGACTCCCCTGGTGCCGCCCAACACCCGATGGCAGAGCTGGATCAGGACTTCGAGCCGCTCGCTGCCGGCGCGCACGACAGTGTCGACCGCACGCATTGCGGCGGCCGCGGCCTCGGGTCCGTGGCCGAGACCGTCCACGACACCGAACAGCGCGGCCCGGCCGTCGATGTCGACCGCCAGGCCCCGGTCGCCGGAGGTGAACTCGCTGGGCAGGGGCCGCCCCGCCCGTGCCCACTCGATCGGTCCGATGCGGCCGTTCTCACGCACCGGAAGGCACCCATTTCCACATCTCGACCACCGTGCCCCGGCCGAGCGCCGATTCCACCAGCAGCCGGTCCATCAGGCGGCGCGCCCCCGGCAGGCCGAGCCCCAGGCCGCGACCGGTGGTGTACCCGTCCTCCATCGCGCGGTCGATGTCGGCGATTCCGGGGCCCTGATCCTCCGCGCGGACCACCAACGCCTTGCGGCCCTCGCGGTCGGCGACGGCGATGTGGACGGCGCCGCGGCCCGCGTAGCTCGTGATGTTGCGGGCGATCTCGGAGATCGCCGTGGCGACCATTGTCACGTCGGTCAGCGAGAACCCGAGGTCCACAGCGAGCTGATGGCCCGCCTTGCGGGCGGCGACGATGTCGTCGGGGTTGTGGATGTCAACGACGATGTCAGCCTCCACCGTCGCGCCCGATCGTTGGTTTCCGTTGCACCAGTTGACGATTCAGCAGTGCCAGGCCTTCTTCGAGATCCAGGGCGGTGTTCATGTCGTCGAACGCCAAACCCAGCTGGACCATCGCGAATGCCACCTCGGGCTGCAGACCCACGATCACCGTTTCCGCGCCGCGCAGCCTCGTCATGTGCGCGATCGTGCGCAGCGACCGGGCCGCGAACGAATCCATCACGTCGATGGCGGTGACGTCGACGATGATGCCCTGGGCGCGGAACTGGCTGACCCGTTCCATCAGGTCGTAGCGCAGGCGTTCGGCGTCGGAGTCGGTCAGGGCGGCCTGCACCGAGGCGATCAGGATCGATCCCTGTTTCAGGATGGGGACTGGCATGGGGTGCCCGTGCTGTGTGCGGTCAGCCGGTTAACTCGCCGGTGCGGCTGACCTCATAGCCGAGCAATCGTTCGGCTTCCTCGATGCCGCCCTGCAGGTCGCCGACGGCGTTCATCTTCGACAGGTCGAGTCCGATCGTCACCAGCGTCAGGGCGATCTCCGAGGACAGGCCCGTGATGATCACGCTGGCGCCCATCAAGCCCGACGCGTCGACCGTCTGCACCAGGTGGTTGGCCACCGTCGAGTCGATGGTGGGCACACCGGTGATGTCGATGACCACGACTTTCGCGCGGTTGGCGCGGATGGCTCGCAGCAACTGCTCGGTGACCTGGCGCGCGCGCTGGGAATCGAGCACGCCGATGATCGGCAGGATCAGCAGCTGTTCGCGCACCTGCAGCACCGGCGTGGACAGCTCCCGGATGGCCTCCTGCTGCTGGCGGATGATGCGCTCGCGCTCCTGCACGAAGCTGACGGCCACGGTGTTGGCGATCCGGTTGGCCGCCGGCTCGTAGGCGTCCAGCACGCGGTTGAGCATCTCGAAGTCGGTCTGGTACTTCTCGAACAGCGAGCGCGCCAGCACGTCGCGCAGCAGCAGCACGATGCCGACCACCTCGTCGGTTTCCACGCCCCGCGGAATGATGCGTTCCGACAGGTCGCGCGCGTAGGCCTGCAGTGCCTCGACGCTGCCCGTCTCGAGCACCTCCACGTAGTTGTCGTAGACGGCGGTCGCCTCGGAGAACAGCTCCTCGGGGGTCATCGCGGTGAGCAACTGCGCCTCGGTGATCCGGCGGGCCCACTCCTCGCGCAGCACGGTTCTGTTCTGTCTCAGGTGCTGGACCAGCTGGGGCAGCAGGCCCTCACTGGAGATACTCACGGTCGGGACGGCGGTCCCGGAGCTGCTGAAATCCGACGAGGAATCTGACATTTGCCCTCCCGAGTGACCTTCCGGCCGCCGCAATGCGAGTCCTAGGGGGAGACTAGCCTGGTTGAACGAGAGGCCGGTGCCGAGGCTTATTCTTCTCGGAGTTTGCGCGGCAGGCTAGGCTTGCAGCACATCCGCGCCCGGGGGAAAAGGATCGTGCCATTGTCAGCTCCTGATTCGATCACCACGCTGGTCGAGGACCACGACGGAGTGTCCGTGGTCCGTGTCAGCGGTGAAATCGACCTGGTCACCGCGCCGGCGCTGGAACAGGCGATCGGCGGGGTGGTTGCCCAGGGTCCCGCGGCGCTGGTGATCGATCTGTCCGGGGTGGAGTTCCTCGGTTCGGTCGGGCTGAAGATCCTGGCCGCCACCTACGAACAACTCGACGCCGTCGAGACCCGGTTCGGGGTGGTCGCGCACGGCCCCGCGACCAGGCGGCCCATCCACCTGACCGGTCTGGACAAGACGTTTCCGCTGTACCCGGCGCTGGACGAGGCGTTGAGCGGGGTGCGCGAAGGGTAACTTCGCCGCCACGATTCGGTGGCCGCGACGCCGGGGCCGGTGTCCGCTCAGGCGCCGGGCGCCAGCGCCGCGATGCGGGTGGACGACAGGTGCTCGAGCAGGTCCCGCGGATCGGCGAACACCGGCGAGGCCCCCGCCGACTGCAGTTCCGCCTCCCCGGTGCCGCCGCTCAGCAGCCCGATGCACGGCACGCGCGCGCGCTGGGCGGCGTGCGCGTCCCACACGGCGTCGCCGACGAAAACCGCCTGGTCGGCGTGCACGCCGGCCCGCTCCAACGCCACTTCGACGATGCCGGGTTCGGGCTTGGCCGTGTCCACGTCGCCCGACGACGTCGTCTCGGAGATGACGTCGTCGCAGTCCAGCACCTTGAGCAGGGCTTCGAGTTCGTCCTCGGGCGCGGAACTGGCCAGCACCACCTGCAGTCCCATATCGGCGACCCGCCGCAGCAGTTCGCGCGCCCCGGGCAGCGGCGACAGCAGCGGGATGAGCTCGCGGTAGTAGCGGCTGTGCGCGTCGCTCAGCCGCTCCCGCACATCGTCGGGGGCGTCGTCGGTGAGTTCGCGCAGCAGCCGCGCGCCGTCCATACCGATGCTGCGGTGAACCCGCCACGCGGCCACCGGCATGTCCTCGGCGTCGAAGGCGCGTTGCCACGCGTAGACGTGCAGGTAATTGGAGTCAACCAGCGTTCCGTCGACGTCGAACAGGACGGCCGGAGCGCCGTGGCCGGGCTTCGAGATCATCTGCGCGGCATACCCACGCGGGTGTCGCCTCACACGGGCGGGTGTTTGATCGCCGGCCGGCGGGGTAACAGTTCGGCATGCTCGATGCCTCCGGTTCGTTGGGTAGCGCCGACACCTTGGCCGGGTCTGTGCTTCCGCACGAAGATTTCAGCGCTCCCGGGCTGGCGGCCGCGGCGGTCTGGGCGGCGGGTTTGGCGATCGGTGTGCTTGCCCTTCTGACCGGCCACGCCGCCGCGGCGATCGTCGGGCTGATCGTGGCCGTGACGGGCCCGTGGCTGGGCCTGGCCTGGGTGGCCCGCGCGCAGGGCGGGGCGTTCAACGTCGCCCTCCCGCCCCAGGATTGACGATCCGGGCCCGCGCCGCGGCCCCATTTGTCGCATGTAGAAATTTTTTCTTCGGCCGGTGTGGACCGCATCGAAATGGGGTACTGCCTGCGCCAAGGGTGAGTACAGCCACGTGCGTCAACCCACGACTTTGCAGGAAAGGAAATCTCATGGCGATTGCAAGCGACTATGACGCACGCCGTGTATCCGATATCGAGGCGCAGGACGGTGCCGCGATACGCGAACTGGCGACCACCCTGCCGTCGTCGACCACCGCGGTGGTCGACGAGGACCCCAATGACGTGCACTTCTTCGAGCTGCCCGGCGCCGACTTGTCCGGCGAAGAACTCTCGATCACCGTCATCCCGCAGCAGGCCGACGAGTTCACCTGCTCGAGTTGTTTCCTGGTGCAGCACCGCAGCCGGCTGCGCAACACCGGGCCCGGACCGCTGATCTGCGCAGACTGCGCCTGACAGCGCATCGGCAGGTGGGGGCACCGGAGCCTTGACCAAACCGGAAACCCCATGCTTGTGTCGTCTGCGTGGCAGGATTGGCTGTTCGCCGGGCGAACGCGGCGGATGACCTGACCCGTCCCCCCGGGCTGCCCGCGCCACGCCCACTCCGTTCGGGCTGCGCCGCCGCCTACGCGCTCGCCTACCTGGTCGGCGGCGAGCGCCGGATGCTGCGGTTGATCCGGCGTTACGGGCCGATCATGACGATGCCGATCCTCAGCCTGGGTGACGTCGCGATCGTGTCCGACCCCGAATTGGCCAAGCAGGTGTTCACCGCGCCAACCGACGTTCTGCTCGGCGGGGAGGGCGTGGGACCCGCCGCGGCGATCTATGGGTCGGGATCGATGTTTGTGCAGGAGGAGCCGGAGCATCAGCGGCGACGCAGGCTGCTGACCCCGTCCCTGCACGGCGTCGCGCTGAGCGGCTACGTGCCGGTCATGGAGAGCGCGGCCCGTGCGGCGATGCACGGCTGGCCCGTCGACCGGCCGTTCGAGATGCTGGGGGCGGCGCGGGCGCTGATGCTCGACGTGATCGTCCGGGTGATGTTCGGGGTCGACGATCCCGACGACGTGCGGCGACTGGGCCGGCCCTTCGAGCGTCTGCTGAATCTTGGTGTGTCAGAACAGTTGACGGTGCGCTACGCGCTGCGCCACACGGGGGCGTTGCGGTTCTGGCCGCAGCGGGAGCGGGCCAGAAAGGGGATCGACGACGTCGTCATGCCGCTCGTCGCGCGCCGCCGACGCGACCCGGCCCTCGACGATCGGACCGACATCCTCTCGCTGTTGATACGCGCGCGTGGCGACGGCGGTGAATCGTTGTCCGACAACGAGATTCGCGACGATGTCATCACCCTCATGCTGGCCGGCCACGAAACCACGGCGACGACGCTGGCCTGGGTCTTCGACCTGCTGTTGCACCATCCCGACGCGCTGCGGCGCGTGCAGTCCGAAGCGCTGAGCGGCGAACAGGCCTACACGACCGCCGTGATCAACGAGACGCTCCGGATCCGGCCCCCGGCACCGCTGACCGCCCGCGTGGCGGCCCGACCGTTCGAGATCGGGGGGTACCGCGTCGACCCCGGCACACGGATCGTCGTCCACATCATCGCGATCAACCGCAACCCGGGCACGTACGAATGTCCGAACGAGTTCCGGCCGCAGCGATTCCTCGGCGCCCATCCCCAAACGTATGCGTGGGTTCCGTTCGGCGGTGGCGTCAAACGCTGTCTGGGCGCGAGCTTTTCCATGCAGGAGCTGCTCACCGTGCTGCACACGCTGCTGCGCGAGGGCGAGTTTCGCGCCGTCGACGACAAGCTCGAGAAGATCGTGCGGCGCTCGATTATGCTCGCGCCCCGCAACGGCACCCGGGTGCGATTCCGTCCGGTCAAGCCCTCGCTCTGACCGGACGCCGGCGCGGCGAGGGAACTGGCCCCGGCCGGGGTATTCGCCCGGGCCGTCCGAAACCTGCTGGGCCCCATCCCGACACCAATCGTTGGCATGGCGTTCACCCTCCGGCACCAACTCGAATCATTTCTGAAACCGGGGTACAAACGTTCGTGGACATCGATGGGAGGACCGATGAGTGCGCCGCGCAGAGTGCGAATGCGGTACCGATTGTGAGCAGTCCTCGGCTGCACGTCGCGTTCGTGTGCAGTTTCAATCGCGCCCGGTCGGTGATGGCCGCCGCGATCTTCGCCGACCAGCTTCGTGAGCGTGGTCTGAGCGATCTGGTGCGCGTGACCAGTGCGGGCACCGCCGCCTGCCCGGGTGATCACGCCGACGAGCAGGCGTGCGCGGTACTGCGAGAACGTGGTTGTCCGGAGCCGGTGGATCATCGGGCTGCGCTGCTCGGCGATGAGCACATCGGAGCCGATTTGGTGGTCGCGCTGGGTCGCGAGCACGTCGGGGTGTTGCAGGTGTGCGGCGTCGAGGACGACCGGCTTGCGTGCGTCGACGTCCGAAACCCGATCTTCGGCGCCGATTTCGAGCAGGCGTTCGACGCTATCGACGCGGCCATGCCCGGGCTGCATGAGTGGCTCGACGGGCGCCTGACCGAGCCGGGCTTCGGCCGCTTGGAAACTGCCGTGGGCTTTCGCTTCTGGACGGGCGCGTCCGGCGATGTGCTGAGATCCCCCTACCTTTCGCACATCACGTGGCCGACCAAATGGTCCCATGCCGAGTGCGCCAACCCCGAGCACGTACCGCCGGCGCCGGGGTGCGAGTGTGGCTGGTACGCCGATATCGAGGTCGCAGATTTGATCGCGCGGGCGCGCGGATTCCCCAGGGTGGCGCGGGACGTGGCGCGACTGGGGGTGGTGGATCCGCCGTGGTCGTATCTGGTTGTCGGCAAGGTTCAATTGTTCGACGTGCTGCCGTTCCGGCCGCCGCCCACGATGGTGATCAGCCCGCGTGCCGAGTACCGGGCACGCTTGGGCGGCATCCTCGAGCTCGGCCTCCTGGACACCGACGGGGGACCGGAGGCGGTGGCGTTCGGCCAGGAGTTGTCGGAGAGATACGACGTGGAGGTCCTGGACATCAGCGATCGCGGCCTGCTTGACGACTTCGCCCCGGGCACCGGCGGGTGAGCACACGACCGAGTGACCGTTTGGATCGGCGGCCCTCGTGACGGTGCGGGCCGCTGCGGCGCGGTCGCCCAGTGCGCCCGGAGTGTCGCCCAAAGGGTGTCCCGGCGTGTCATAGCCGTCTAGTAGCTTCATCGGCGCCATGGACAAAATCTTCGGGTCCCTTCTCGTGTTTGGGCTCGCCCTCCCTTGGTATTTCACGCAGCGGGCGACCGGCAGCGTCGTGGCGGGCTGCTCGGCCGGCTTGGGCGGGCTGCTGGCGACGGTGGTCATCCTGTTGTGGCTGTCCGTCCGGCGCGACCGCTACCGGGCCGGACGGCAGCGCAGGCGCGATCTTCAGAACCTGAGATCCGATCTCCCGGACATCGACGAGATGTCGGGTGTGCAGTTCGAAGAATTCGTGGCGGCCCAGCTCAGGATGCGCGGCTGGAGCGTCGAGCACACCGCCAGCACGGGTGACTACGGGGTGGATCTCGTCGCCCAGAAGGACGGCACCCGCATGGCCGTGCAGTGCAAGAGGCAGGCGAAGACCGTTGGCGTCGCGGCGGTTCAACAGGTGGTTTCCGGTGCGGCACACCACCGTTGCCGTCGCGCCGTCGTGGTGACGAACCAGGCGTTCACAAAGGCGGCCAAGCAATTGGCCGCCACCCATGGTTGCCGCCTGGTCGGACGGGAGCAGTTGCACATCTGGGTCGGTGGTGATCTCCGACGGTGAAGGCGCGGTTTCGGTGCGGGGCTCGCTAACTGACGAATGGACTGGACGAGTGGAAGTCCATGCCGGGAACTAGTGTCAGCGTCTATGGTCGGCGAGCCGAATCCGATCCGCGACGGGGTGGGTGGCCGGTGATCGGCAGCACCGCAGCCACCCGATTGACCCGTGCGCTGCTGGCCGCCCAACTGGTGGCCGCGTCGATCAGCGGGTGCGGCACGCCACATCGGGCGCCGTCGGCCTCGGGCGAGGGGGTGATCACCGTCTTCACCGCACAGGCTCTCCAGGTGGCCTTCACGCGGATCGGCGACGAGTTTCACACCTACAACCCGTTCAGCAGTGTGCAATTCACCTTCGGCTTCTCGCCGTACCTGGTCACTCAACTCACCCAGGGTGCGTCCGGCGACGTGTTCGCGGCGGGCAACACCAACGACATGGACCAAGTCGCGCGGGCCGGCCTGCTGGCCGGAGCCCCCGTCGCGTTTGCTTCCAACACGCTGGCGATCGTCGTCGCCCCGGGCAATCCGAAGAAGGTCGCCTCCTTCGGCGACCTGAATCGGCCGGACCTCAAGGTCGCCGTCTGCGCAACGCAGGTGCAAGAACCCGGTGCCGGGTCCGCCGCCGGCCTACCCTGCGGCGTGGCTCTGGACAAGGTGGAGCAGGCCTCCGGCGTACGGCTGGCTCACGCCACCGAGGTCAACCGCAGCGAGGACGTCCTGCAGAAAGTGATCGACCGCGACGTCGACGCCGGCGTGGTCTACGCCAGCGACGCGACGGCCGGCGGTGCCAGTCTCACGCGAGTGCCATTTCCCGAGGCCGCCGGCGTGGTCGTCACCTATCCCATCGCGGTCCTGAAGGGATCGAAGAACCCCGAGCTGGCGCGAAAATTCATCGACATGGTGACCAGTCAGCCCGGCCAGGCCATCCTCGACGACTGCGGGTTCGCCGCACCGTGAGCCGCCGCGGCGCCGTCCGATGGCCAACGCCGATTCCGCCGGGTTGCCGACGACAGGGTCGGGGTGGCGGGATTTGAACCCACGGCCTCTTCGTCCCGAACGAAGCGCGCTACCAAGCTGCGCCACACCCCGCGTGAAGCTCCGACAGCCTATCGCACCGGCCCAGCGACCCGCCAAACCGCAGGCAGTCTCCTCATTTCCACGCGCCGTTGCGCTCGAATTGCGCCAGCGCCCCGGCGTGGCAGGCCGGATCGAGCCCCTGCGCGGTGACCCAGTCGTCGTTGAAATAGGTGTCGCGGTAGCGGTCGCCGCTGTCGGCGAGCAGGGTGACCACCGAGCCGCCGCGGCCCTCGGCGACCATCTCGGCCAGCAGGCCGAAGGCGCCCCACAGGTTGGTGCCGGTCGACGGCCCGACCCGGCGTCCCAGGACGGCACTGGCGTGGTGCGCGGCGGCGACGGAGGCCGCGTCGGGGACGGCGACCATGAGGTCGACGACGCCGGGCAGGAAGGACGGCTCCACCCGCGGCCTGCCGATGCCCTCGATCCGCGACGACTTCGGCATCACGGCGTCGTCCCGGTGCCCCGAATACGCGGGGAAGAACGCGGAGTTCTCCGGGTCGACCACGCACAACCGGGTGGCGTGGCGCCGGTAGCGGATGTAGCGGCCGATGGTCGCGCTGGTTCCGCCGGTGCCGGCGCCGACCACGATCCACTCGGGGACGGGGTGGAGCTCGTCGCGCATCTGCTCGTAGATGGACTCGGCGATGTTGTTGTTGCCCCGCCAGTCGGTGGCGCGCTCGGCGTTGGTGAACTGGTCGAGGTAGTGCCCCCCGGCCTCGTCGGCGACCCGCTGAGCCTCGGCGTACACCTGGCTAGAGTCTTGCACGAAATGGCAACGGCCGCCTTGTGATTGGATGAGTGCCACCTTCGCGGGGCTGGTGTTCGCCGGCATCACGGCGACGAAGGGCAGGCCCAGCAGGGCCGCGAAGTAGGCCTCGGACACGGCCGTCGAACCGGACGAGGCCTCGACGATCGTGGTGCCCTCGTCGACCCAGCCGTTGCACAGCGCATAGAGAAACAACGACCGCGCCAGGCGGTGTTTGAGGCTGCCCGTGATGTGCGTCGACTCGTCCTTGAGGTAGAGCGCGACACCGGCGTCGGCGGACCAGGACGGCAACGGATACCGCAGCAGGTGCGTGTCGGCGCTGCGGCGCGCGTCGGCCTGAAGCAACCGGATGGCGTTGTCCACCCAGCCCCGCGCGCGGGTGCGCGCGGCGATCCGGGTGGGATCGTTCAACGCACCGAGGCGGTGGGCTGCGAGCGGCCCAGGTCGCTGGCCGTCTCCCGGCCACCCATCGGGGCGGCGATCAGCGTCAGCAGGGTGGCCTCGGGCCTGCAGCAGAACCGCACCGGCGCGAAAGGCGAGGTCCCTATCCCGGCGGACACGTGCAAGTGCATGTTGGCGCCCCAGCGCGACGGACCCTTCGCCCGCGACCGGTCCAGGCCGCAGTTGGTCACCAGCGCCCCGTAGAACGGCAGACACACCTGTCCGCCGTGGGTGTGCCCGGCCATCACCAGCTGGTACCCGTCGGCCGCGAACCGATCCAGCACCCTCGGCTCGGGGGAATGCACCAGGCCCAGCCGCAGGTTGGCGGCCGGGCTGGCCGGGCCCGCGATCGTGTCGTACCGGTCGCGGTCGAGGTGGGGGTCGTCGACGCCCGCGGCGGCGACGTGCAGCCCGGCCACCTCGAACTCGCGTCGGGTGTGGGTGAGGTCCAGCCAGCCCCGCTCGGTGAACGCCGCGCGCAGATCCTGCCAGGGCAGCGGCTCGCCGCGGGTGCGGTGCGACGGGTTGGTCACGTAGTTCAGCGGGTTCTTCAGGCGCGGCCCGAAGTAGTCGTTGCTGCCGAAGACGAACACGCCGGGCCGCCCGAGGAGGTCACCGAGGGCCTGGATGACGGCGGGGACCGCCTTGGGGTGGGCCAGGTTGTCGCCGGTGTTGACCACCAGGTCGGGCTCCCAGGCGGCCAGCTCGCGCAGCCAGGCCTGCTTGCGGCGCTGTTCGGGCGTCATGTGGAGGTCGCTGATGTGCAGCACCCGCAGCGGCTTGGACCCCGGCGTCAGCACCGGCATCGTGATCTCGCGCAGGACGAAGGCGTTGCGCTCGACGACCGCCGCGTAGCCCAGGCCGGCCACGGCCGAACCGAGCGCGGCGGCACCGGCGCGAATCAACACGGGTAAAACGTCAGCCATGCAAAAAGCGTACTGCCGGTCGCGGATTGGCCGCGTCATTAACTGCGCCACAGCGGGCGGTGGCGGCCCGGTGCTTACGGCGGCGGCTGCCCGGGCGGCGGCGGTGGCGCCAGCAGCGGAATGGTGATCGGCGGCAGCCCCGGGATCTCCACCACCTGCGAGCCGACCGGCGGGGGCGCGCCGGGGGCGCCCTCCGGCGGCGGGGGAGGCGCCGGCGGGATCCCGTTGCTCACCTGAATCGTGACGATGGAGCCCGGGATCGTCTGGCCGCTGGGCGAGGTCCCGACCACCTCACCGAGCTCCGCGCTGCTGTTGACGGGATTGGTCTGATCGGCCACCTGGAACCCGGCGTCCTTGAGCCGTTGGCGGGCGGCGTCCACCTTCAGCCCGGCGACGCTCGGGACGCGCGAGGCCGGTGAGCCGTCGACGTAGCGGGGATCGGTGGGCGGCAACGCCACCGGCCCGAAGGCCGTCGCGATCGGCTTCATCGCGGTGAACCAGGTTCGGGCCGGCTCGTTGCCCCCGTACAGGTCGCCCTCACCGCAGTGGCGCAGCGGGGACGAGCACAGGTCCGTCGGGTGCGTCGAGTCGTCGTAGATGTAGTTCGCCGCCGCGTAGTGGCTGGTGAATCCCACGAAGCCCGACGAGCGGTGCGCTTCGGTGGTGCCCGTCTTGCCGGACACCGGCAGGTCCCAGCCCGCCGCCCCGGCCGAACCCGCCGCCGTGCCGCCGCCCACCGCGTCCTTGCTCATCGCGTTCGCCAGGGTGTTCGCCAGCCCCTCGGGGACCACCTGGTCGCAGGTCTCGGTGGTCACGGCGACCTCGTTGCCGTTGCGGTCGATGAGCTTGTCGATCGGGTTCGGCGGGCACCACACCCCGCCCGAGGCCAGCGTCGCCGCGACGTTGGACAGCTCCAGCGCGTTCACCTCGATGGGCCCCAGGGTGAAGGACCCGATGTTCTGGCGCTTGACGAAGTCGGCCAGGCTTTCGTTGCTGTCCGGGTTGTAGGTCCGCGCCGTGCCCGGGTCCGCGTAGGACCGCAGGCCGAGCTTGACGGCCATGTCCACCGCACGCGCCACCCCGATCTGGGTGATCAGCTTGGCGAAGGCGGTGTTGGGGGAGGTGGCCAGGGCGTCGGTGACGCTCATCGAGCCGCGGTAGTTGCCGGCGTTGACCACGCACCAGGTGTCCTTCGGGCAGCCCTTGGCGCCGCCGCTTCCGAAGCCCTTGGCCTGGAACCGCGGTGGCGCTTCCAACGTGGCGTTGATGCCCATGCCCATGTCCAGCGCGGCCGCGGTGGTGAAAATCTTGAAGATGGAGCCGGCGCCATCGCCAACCAGGGAGAACGGCTGCGGCCGCATTGTCTCGCCGGCGTCGGTGTTCAGCCCGTAGGTGCGGTTGCTGGCCATCGCCATCACCTTGTGCGAATCCTTGCCCGGCTGGATCACGCTCATCACGCTAGAGATGCCGGGCAAGGTCGGGCTGGCGAACTTGTCGATGGCCGCCTTGACGGGGATCTGCACGTCCGGGTTCAGCGTGGTGCGGATCAGGTAGCCGCCGCGGGCCACCTGTTCCTTGCTGATCCCCGCGCGCGACAGGTACTCCTGAACGTAGTCGCAGAAGAAGGCGCGGTCACCGGCGGCGATGCAGCCCCGCGGCAGCTCGTTGGGCTGCGGCAATATCCCCAGCGGGGTGGCCTTGGCGGCGCGCAGGGCGTCGGCCTCGGCCGGCAGGTTCTCGATCATGGTGTCCAGCACGACGTTGCGCCGGGCCAGGGCGCCGTCGGGATTGGTGTACGGATTGAGCGCGCTGGTCGACTGCACCATCCCGGCCAGCAGGGCCGCCTGCTGCCAGTTCAGGTCGGAGGCGTTGATGCCGAAGTACGTCTGGGCCGCGTCCTGCACGCCGAACGAGCCGTTGCCGAACGACACCAGGTTCAGGTACCGGGTCAGGATCTCGGGCTTGCTGAACGTCTTGTCCAGCGTGAGGGCCATCCGGATCTCGCGCAGCTTGCGCGCCGGGGTGGTTTCCACGGCCGCGCGCTTCTCGGCGTCGGTCTTGGCGGTCACCAGCAGCTGATAGTTCTTGATGTACTGCTGCTCGATGGTCGAGCCGCCGCGGGTGTCGACGTCACCGCGGGCGTATCCGGCCAGGCCGGTCAGGGTGCCCTTCCAGTCCACGCCGTTGTGGTCGGCGAACCGCTTGTCCTCGATGGAGACGATGGCCAGCTTCATCGTGTTGGCGATCTTGTCGCCGGGCACCTCGAAGCGGCGCTGCGAGTACAGCCAGGCGATGGTGTTGCCCTTCGCGTCGACCATCGTCGACACCGCCGGGATTTCGCCCTGCAGGAGCTGCGCCGAGCCGTTGGCGACCACTTCCGACGCCCGGTTCGACATCAGCCCCAGGCCGCCGGCCAGCGGGAACATCAGCGCGGTGGCCACCACGCTGGCCAACAGGCAGCACCCCGCGAGCTTGAGAACGGTGAGCGCTACCGGCGGCCGGTCTGACATGCGTACTAGCGTAGCGGCCCCCCGACTCGCCGCCGGGCGCCGATTCTGCAAAAATTAACCCACCCGTTGACCAGCGAACTTAGTATGAGGTGATGGCAAAATTTTCCTCGGCGTCACTGATCGGTCGCCCGGAGGAACCTGCTCGTCGGCCCTCCGGAGCTAGCGTTTTAGGCCAAGACTGCACGCGCGTCCCAAAAAAAGGTTATCGGACTGTTGCGCAATCGCCACTTGACCACCTAACTTAGACACACGGTGAGATTCGCATAACACCGAATTGCACAGTGTGGCGTGGATCGCAACAGGGTCTACACACGCAGGAGGGCGGTCGCGAGGAGCGGCCGGGAGAAGGGAAACAGCTCGTGTCAGGTACACGGCCCGCCGCGCGGAGGACCAACATCGCGGCTGCACAAGGGGTGCTCCGGAGCGTCGACGCCGAGGAGCGGATCACCTGGGTGTCAAAAGCGTTGTGTCGGACCACCGATCCCGACGAACTCTTCGTACGCGGTGCAGCTCAGCGCAAGGCCGCGGTGATCTGTCGGCACTGCCCGGTGATGCAGGAGTGCGGAGCCGACGCGCTCGACAACAAGGTCGAGTTCGGTGTGTGGGGCGGAATGACCGAGCGTCAGCGCCGGGCCCTGCTCAAGCAGCACCCGGAGGTCGTTTCCTGGGCCGACTACTTCGACAAGCGGCGGAACCGCAGCGTCGGCTGACGGCATCCTCAGGACTGGCACCCCTCCAGCTTCCCGCCCTTCGTGCGGCAGGTCCTGAAAAGCATTTGTTTTCATGATTACTTTTTTGTTACGGCGGCGCGTGCGCGCCTAGTTCGGGTCCGTGTCAAATAGCGTATTGATTCGCGTTCAATACGAACTAACTTGTGCCCAATAGTGTTTGGACAGCTACAACTGGCACGTGCCGAATAGCGTCCGGCCCGTGACAAATAGCGTTGACGGCCCGGGCGGTCTCCTCAGCGGGCCGCTGCGCGCCGCTGATCGTCGCCGGTCATCTGATCGGCGAGCGCCCGCAGCGCCTCGAGGTCCGAGACGTCGAACGGAAGCGACGGGACCCCGATCACCGGCACGTGCGGATGGGCGCTGGTGAAGCGGGAAAGCAGCCGGATCTCACGCTTCGCGGTTTGCGCGCGATCGGCGTGGATCTTCAAAACGCCCGCGGCCAGCGCCGCGACCTCGGAGTCCTTGTCGTCCTCCAGCGTCTCGCTTCCGTCGATGGCGCGCTCGACCGGCAGGGAACACAGCGGCGGGTGGGTGCGGTTCAACACCAGCCCGGCCAGCGGCATGCCTTCCTGGGACAGCCGATCGACGAAGAATGCCGCCTCGCGCAACGCATCCGGCTCGGCCGCCGACACCACGACGAACTGCGTGCCGCGCCGCTTGAGCAGGGCGTACGTCCGGTCGGCCTTCTCGCGGAACCCGCCGAACGTGGCGTCCAGCGACTGAACGAAGGCCGCCGCGTCGCCCAGCATCTTCGAACCCAGCACCGTCGACATCGCCTTCATCGCCAGCCCCATCGCGCCGGTCACCAGCCGGCCGATGCCGCGGCCGGGCGCAAGCAGCAGCCGCCACAGCCGGCTGTCCATGAAGCTGCCCAGTCGTTTCGGCGCGTCGAGGAAGTCCAGGGCGTTGCGGGACGGGGGGGTGTCCACCACGACCAGGTCCCAGCGGTCCTCGGCCAGCAGTTGGCCGAGCTTCTCCATCGCCATGTATTCCTGCGTGCCGGCCAGCGAGCTGGCCACCGTCTGATAGAACTGGTTGTCCAGAATCGCTTGCGCGCGACCGGGTCCCGAGTACTGGACCACCATCTCGTCGAAGGTTCGGCGCATGTCGAGCATCATCGCGTGCAGTTCCCCGGGCACCTCGGGCGCCAACGGAACCCGCTGCGGGGTGTTGCCGAGGTCGTTGACACCCAGCGCCTGTGCCAGCCGCTTGGCCGGGTCGATCGTCAATACGCAGACTTTGCGGCCGTATTCGGCGGCGCGCAACGCCATCGCGGCCGCGCTGGTGGTCTTTCCCACTCCGCCGGCGCCGCAGCACACCACCACCCGGTTGGATTTGTCGGCCAGGATTGTCCGCATGTCCAGTGTCGCGGGCGTGATACTCATCGAACTCCCTGCTGCGCAAGCGATTCCGACAGCTCGTACAGGCTGCCGAGGTCCACACCGTCGGATATCGTCGGTAGTTCCAGTCGCGGCACCTTCAGCGCGTCCAGCTGCTGAGCGACCTCGGCGCGCGCGGTGATTCTCGTTGCGTGCTCGATGGTCTCGGTCAGCAGTCCGGCAAAGTCGTTGTCGTCCAGAGTGATTCCCGCCATCTTGAGGCCGGCCTGCACAGAGTCCGCGTCGATGTCGCCCTCGGCGGCCTTCGCCAGGTCGTTCGGGTCCAGGTACGACGGGATGTTGCGGTTTACGATCACGCTGCCGATCGGCAGTTTCATCTCGGCCAGTTCCTCGATGGCTTCCATGGTCTCCTGAACGGGCAGGGCCTCCAGCAGCGTGACCAGGTGAATGGCCGTCTGCTCGGAGTGCAGCAGTTTCACCACCCCTTCGGCCTGCGAGTGCACGGGCCCGCCCTTGGCCAGGTCGGACACGGCCTTGGTGACGTCCAGGAAACGCGCGATCCGGCCGGTCGGTGGCGCGTCGACGACGACCGAGTCGTAGACCGGGCTCCTGTTCTTGGTCCCCGGGTTCATGCGGACCACCGACTCCTTGATCTTCCCGGTGAGCAGCACGTCGCGCAGGCCCGGCGCGATCGTGGTCGCGAACTCGATGGCGCCGATGCGGCGCATCGCCCGCCCCGCGATGCCCAAATTGTAGAACATGTCGAGGTACTCCAGGAAGGCGGCCTCGATGTCGATTGCCAGCGCGTTGACCTCGCCGCCGCGCTCGGCCGTGGCGATCTTCAGCTCCTGGTAGGGCAGCGGCGGCACGTCGAAGAGCTGGGCGATTCCCTGCCGGCCCTCGACCTCGACCAACAGGACTTTGCGGCCCCCGGCCGCCAGGGTCAGGGCCAGCGCGGCCGCGATCGTCGACTTGCCCGTTCCGCCTTTGCCGGTCACGAAATGTAGGCGGGCCTTGGTCAGGCGAGCCGGCCAGCCGACGGGACTAGCGGCGTTGCTAGGTGTGGTTGCCACCTTCGCATGCTAGCCCGGCCGCCAGACCGCGCCCGGGCAGGCCAGAACCCTTCACCTCCGCCCGATAAGCTCGCGTCATGAGCCAACCGACCGCGTGGGAGTACGCCACGGTCCCGCTGCTGACGCACGCCACCAAGCAGATCCTCGACCAGTGGGGTGCCGACGGGTGGGAATTGGTGGCGGTGCTGCCCGGGCCCACCGGTGAGCAACACGTTGCGTATCTGAAGCGACCGAAATAGATGAGCGCCGAGTCTTCCTGGAAGGCGCGGCTGGAACGGCTCGGCCTCGCACTCCCGGAGGTCGTCGCGCCCCTGGCCGCGTATGTGCCGGCGGTGCGGACCGGCAACCTCGTCTACACCTCCGGGCAGCTGCCAATGCAGGGCGGAGCGCTGGTCGGGACCGGGAAGGTCGGCGCCGGGGTCACACCCGAAGAGGCCAACGCCATGGCCCGCCTGTGCGCGCTCAACGCGCTGGCCGCGGTGGACTCCGTCACCGGCCTCGACTCGGTCACCCGGGTCGTCAAGGTCGTCGGCTTCGTCGCCTCGGCGCCCGGTTTCAACGGCCAGCCCGCCGTGGTCAACGGGGCCTCCGAACTGCTGGGCGAGGTCTTCGGGGACGCGGGCGCGCACGCCCGTTCGGCCGTCGGCGTCTCCGAGCTGCCGCTGGACGCGCCGGTGGAGGTCGAGCTGATCGTGGAGGTCGGCCAGCCGCAGTGACCGAGCCCGCCGAGTCGCCGACCCATCCCGCCTACCGCCGGTTGCGCGCGGTCACCGGGACGGCGTCGGTGCTGTTGGCCGACAACCCCGGACTGCTCACGCTCGACGGCACGAACACCTGGGTCCTGCGGGGCCCGGGCAGCGCCGAGGTGGTGATCGTCGACCCGGGGCCCGACGACGACGAGCACATCGAACGCATTGCCGCGCTTGGCCGGATCGCGCTGGTGCTGATCAGTCACCGCCACGGAGACCACACCGAAGGCATCGACAAGCTCGTCGAGCTGACCGGCGCCCCGGTGCGGTCGGCGGGCAGCGGATTCCTGCGCGGGCTCGTCGGCGAGCTGACGGACGGCGAGGTTATCGACGCGGCCGGCCTGACCATCACGGTCATGTCCACCCCGGGCCACACCGCCGACTCGCTGTCGTTCGTCCTCGATGACGCGGTGCTGACCGCCGACAGCGTGCTCGGCCGCGGCACCACCGTCATCGATAAGGAAGACGGCAGCCTGGCCGCCTACCTGGACTCTCTGCGCCGCCTGCGCGGACTGGGCCGGCGCACGGTGTTGCCCGGGCACGGGCCGGATCTGCCCGACCTGGAAGCCGCCGCCTCGGGTTATCTGAGGCACCGGCACGAACGGCTGGAGCAGGTGCGCGCCGCGCTCCGCGAGATCGGCGAGGATGCCACCACCCGCCAGGTCGTCGAGCACGTCTACGTCGACGTCGACGAGAAACTGTGGGACGCCGCCGAATGGTCGGTGCAGGCGCAGCTGGAGTACCTGCGCGGCTGAGCGGGCGGGCTGAGCCTGCGCTGGCGGCATCGAATCCGCGCACAGGGCGCGTCAGGCGCCCATTTCGGAGCCCTGAACGCAGTCCCGGCGGGTTCCGGGCAGGCGGCCGCAGAAACCTGCGCTTACCGCGCTCGGCGGGCCAGCCGCTCGGAGTCCGAGATCAGCACGCTCTTGCCCTCCAGGCGGATCCAGCCGCGGTGGGCGAAGTCGGCGAGCGCCTTGTTCACGGTCTCCCGCGACGCGCCCACCAGCTGCGCGATCTCCTCCTGCGTCAGGTCATGGGTGACGCGCATCGCGCCGCCCTCCTGGGTGCCGAAACGCTGGGCCAGCTGCAGCAGCTGCTTGGCCACCCGGCCCGGCACGTCGGTGAAGATCAGGTCGGCGAGGTTGTTGTTGGTCCGGCGCAGGCGCCGCGCCAGCACCCGCAGCAGCTGCTCGGCGATCTCGGGCCGGTCGGCGATCCACGCCCGCAGCGCGTCGCGGTCCATCGACACCGCCCGCACCTCGGTGATGGTGGTCGCGCTGGACGTCCGCGGGCCGGGGTCGAAGATCGACAACTCGCCGAACATGTCCGACGGGCCCATGATCGTCAGCAGATTCTCCCGACCATCCGGCGAGCGGCGACCGATCTTCACCTTGCCGGAGACGATGATGTAGAGCCTGTCGCCCGGCTCGCCCTCGGCGAAAACGGTGTGTCCGCGCGGAAAGTCGACGGGTTGCAGCTGCTTGGTCAGCGCGGTGACTGCGCTGGGCTCAACCCCTTGGAAGATTCCTGCCCTTGCCAGGATCTCGTCCACGTTGCCTCTTCAGCTTTCCAACGATGTGTTAATGGGCAGGCTAACCTCTTGCCCGCGAGGCAAGTCTAGAGGTTGGCCAATTATGTCCAACGTGCCAAACGCTACACACGATTGACGTGTCGAGTTAGCTTAACCTGCTGATTGATGCGTGAATGGGCGTGAATTCGCACGGATACCCCGATTTGCGCACTGTCGGGCAGGTCCACCGCAAAAAGCGGCGCCGCGTGGGTCGGCAACGCGTGCCGGCCGGCCGGCAGCGTGCCCGGCAGCCGCCGGGCCTGCCGAAGGTGCAGGTATTCCACGGCTTCGGGTATGCCCTCGGTGGCCAGGGTGTGCACGTCGACGGCCTCCGCGTGCACGACGAACGCCTCGGAGCGGGCGACCGGGTGATGGACAAGGTCTTTCTCCAGTCGCCCCAGGCCGAGGGCGACGAGCATCAGCAGCCCCGGAACGCAGGCCACCAGCAACCATGACATGAGGAGAGTAAACAGGGCCTTGAATCAACACGAGGTCTCGGCGAGATCACGAAATCAGTACTCTGTCGTAGGTGACAGTGGCGAAGTCGTCCGGCCGCACGAAGTCGACATCGGCGGCAGCATCGGCGGCATCGGGCGGCGCACTGGCCCGGCGCTGGGCGCAGGAATCCCGAAATGGCTTGGTGCGCCGGGCCCGGCGGATGAATCGGGCGCTGGCCGTGGCCTTTCCGGACGCCCACTGCGAGCTGGACTTCACCACACCGCTGGAGCTGACGGTGGCCACCATTCTGTCCGCCCAAAGCACCGACAAGCGGGTCAACCTGACCACGCCAACGCTTTTCGCGCGTTACCGCAGCGCGCTGGATTATGCGCAAGCCGATCGCGCCGAATTGGAAGAGCTCATCCGTCCCACCGGCTTTTTCCGCAATAAGGCGGCCGCGCTGATCAGCCTCGGGCAGGCCCTGATCGAGCGGTTCGACGGCGAGGTGCCCTCAACCATGGCCGAGTTGGTCACCCTGCCCGGCGTGGGCCGCAAGACCGCGAACGTCATCCTGGGCAACGCCTTCGGCATCCCGGGCATCACGGTCGACACCCACTTCGGGCGCCTGGTCCGAAGGTGGCGCTGGACGGCCGAGGAGGACCCGGTCAAGGTCGAGCACGCGGTCGGCGAGCTGATCGAGCGCAGTCAGTGGACGGACCTGAGCCATCGCGTGATCTTCCATGGGCGCCGGGTCTGCCACGCCCGCAAGCCGGCGTGCGGCGTGTGCCTGGTCGCCAAGGACTGCCCCTCGTTCGGCCTCGGTCGTCCAGTGCGCGGCGGACGGTTCGCTCGTCGACGTCGCGCGCGCGCTGGCCGGGCGCCGGGTCGTCCTCAATTTCTGGGCTTACTGGTGCGCGCCGTGCGCGGCCGAACTGCCGGCGATGGCCGACTACCAACGGCGAGTCGGCCCGGGCGTGACGGTGGTGACCGTGCACCAGGACGAGAACGAGACGGCCGCGTTGCTGCGGTTGGCCGAGTTGGGCGTTCGGCTGCCGACCCTGCAGGACGGCCGGCGCCGGATCGCGGCCGCGTTGCGCGTGGTGAATGTGATGCCAGCGACGGTGGTCCTGCGGCCAGACGGTAGCGTTGCCCAGACGCTGCCACGAGCCTTCGCCAGTGCCGACGAGATCGCGGCCGCGGTCGGAAACGACGCGGGGTAAGTAAGTACCAAAGGGAGGCGCCGGTGAGTGCTGGTGGTCCCGCCCGCCCGCCGGGAACCTCGGGAATGCTGGCGCTGCGACCTGAAGTCTGCCCACCCTGGCTGCGGCCGCTGGTCGACAACGTCGACGCGATCCCCGACGCATACCGGCGCCGGCTGCCCGCCGACGTGTTGGCGATGGTGAGCAAGGCCGCGTCGGCGATCACGTCGCGCGGCCGGCGCGCCGACCGCGAGGCCGCCGTGCTGGTGTTGTTCTCCGGCCCCGACTCCAGGACCGGTGACGTCCCCGACGACGCCGACCTGCTGCTGACGGTGCGGTCCTCGACGTTGCGCCACCACGCCGGCCAGGCGGCGTTCCCGGGCGGCGCCGCCGACCCCACCGACGACGGCCCGGTGGCCACCGCGCTGCGCGAGGCGAAGGAGGAAACCGGGATCGACCCGTCCAGGCTGCACCCGCTGGCCACCATGGAGCGGACCTTCATCGCGCCGTCGCAGTTCCACGTCGTGCCGGTGCTGGCCTACTCGCCCGACCCGGGGCCGGTGACCGTCGTCAACGAGGCCGAGACGGCGATCGTCGCACGAGTTCCATTGCGCGCCTTCATCAATCCAGACAATCGCCTGATGGTGTATCGCGGCGACCTGGGCCGCCGCTGGGCGGGTCCGGCGTTTCTGCTGAACGAGATGCTGGTTTGGGGCTTCACTGGCCAGGTGATCTCCGCGGTCCTCGACGTCGCCGGCTGGGCGCAGCCCTGGGACACCGCCGACGTCCGCGAATTGGACGCGGCGATGGCGCTTGTCGGCGAGCAGGGCGGGTCGCCCCGATGAACGTAAACTCGATGACGCCGTCGCAGTGGCTGGATGTCGCCGTGCTCGCGGTCGCGTTCATCGCGGCGATCTCGGGCTGGCGTTCGGGCGCGCTGGGCTCGCTGCTGTCGTTCGTCGGTGTGTTGCTCGGCGCGATCGCCGGCGTGCTGCTGGCCCCGCACATCGTCAGCCACATCGCCGCCCCGCGCGCCAAGCTGTTCGCGGCGCTGTTCTTGATCCTTGCGCTGGTCGTCGTCGGCGAGGTGGCCGGCGTGGTGCTGGGCAGGGCCGTCCGGAGCGCGATCCGCAGCCGCACCGTGCGGACGGTCGACTCGGTGATCGGGGTGGGGGTGCAGCTCATCGTCGTCCTGACCGCGGCCTGGCTGCTGGCGACCCCGCTGACGCAGTCCAAGGATCAACCCGAACTGGCCTCCGCGGTCAGGGGCTCGCGAGTGTTGGCCCACGTCAACGAGATTGCGCCGCCGTGGCTGAAAACGGTGCCCAAGCGCCTCTCGGCGCTGCTGAACACCTCCGGCCTGCCCGCCGTGCTCGAGCCGTTCAGCCGCACGCCGGTGATACCGGTCGCGTCGCCTGACCCCGCCCTGGCCAACAATCCGGTGGTGCTGGCGACCGCACCCAGCGTGGTCAAGGTCCGCAGCCTGGCGCCGGGGTGCCAGAAGGTCTTGGAGGGCAGCGGATTCGTGATCGCGCCGGACCGGGTGATGACCAACGCGCACGTGGTCGCCGGCTCCGCCAGCGTCCAGGTGTACGCCAGTGGCAACCCGCTGGACGCCACCGTGGTCTCCTATGACCCGTCGGTGGACATCGCGATCCTCGCCGTCCCCAACCTGCCGCCGCCACCGTTGACGTTCGCCGAGGCCGAGGCGAAATCCGGGGCGAGCGTCGTGGTGCTGGGCTATCCCGGCGGCGGCAATTTCACCGCGACGCCGGCCAGGATCCGCGAGTCCATCAAACTCAGCGGGCCCGACATCTACCGGGACCCGGCGCCGGTCACCCGTGACGTATACACCATCAGAGCCAATGTGGAGCAAGGCAATTCGGGCGGTCCGCTGATCGACCTCAATGGGCACGTGCTGGGTGTGGTGTTCGGCGCGGCGGTCGACGACCCCGACACCGGTTTCGTGTTGACCGCCGACGAGGTGTCCGGTCAGCTCTCCAGGATCGGTGACAGCCAACCGGTGGGCACCGGGGCCTGCGTCAGCTGAGCTGGTGGCCGTGCACCTGCTCGAGGAACCTCCTCAGGTGCCGGTTGACTTCCTCCGGCGCCTCCTCGTGGCTGAAATGCCCCGCGCCGGCCATGGATACGTAGCGGCCCTGCGGCGCGTAGCGCCGGGTGCGGTCGACCGGGTCGGCCAGCACGTAGGGGTCTTCGTCGCCGCGCACGTGTAGCAGCGGCATGCCGAGCTGCCGGGACACCGACCGGATGAATCGGTGGCCTTCGTCGCGCAGCTGGCTGCGCGCCGCCCAGCGCTGATATTCCAGCGCGCAGTGGGCGGCCCCCGGGATCTGGATCGCCAGCCGGAACAACCGGATCGCTTCCGAAAAATCTTCGGATGCAATCCATTTCGCGCCACTGCGGGCGCGCACGAGGCGCTCGATCTCGGCCGCGTTGTCGCGGGTCAGCAGGCGCTCCGGCCAGAGGGGGACCTGGTAGCGCAGCAGCGTCGGCAACAGCGCGCGCCCCTGATCGCGGCGGGTCAGCGTCGATCGCCGCAGGGCGGCCGGGTGCGGCGAGCTGATCACGGCGATGGCCCGCACCAGCCGCGAGTGCAGCAGGGCGGTGGCCCAGCAGGCCAGCCCGCCGTCGGCGTGGCCGACCAGCGTGGCCGAGGAATGGCCCAGCGCGCGGATCAGCCCGGCCGTGTCGCCGGCCAGCGTCCAGCCGTCGTAGCCGCGCGGCGGTTTGTCACTGCCCCCGTAGCCGCGCAGGTCGACGGCGACCACGCGCGCCCCGGTCAGGCCGCGCAGCTGATGACGCCAGGACCACCAGAACGAGCCGAATCCGTGCAGCAGCATCACCAGCGGGCGCGCCGTGGCCGGCCCCGTACCCTCGGCGGCCACCGCCTCGACGACATGGAATCGGATGCCGTTGGCGTGCACGTCCAGATGGCGCCACGGCCCGTCGATCCGGGTTACCGACGGATCCGGTGCCGCCATCTACCAGCCCGACGGGTCGGCCGGGGCGTTGTCGGGCTTTTCATGCCTGCCGCGCAGCTCGGCGGGGGCCGTGCTGGGGGCCTTGGTAAAAGAAGAAGCCTTGTCGTGGCCCGGGGTCAGCGCCGTCCGCGTCTCCTTGACCGACGCGATCGTCTCCCGCGGCCCCCGGATGCGGCGCACCTTCAGGAAGCCCAGCAGCGCCAGGACCGCCCCGACCACCACCATGCTGCCGAAGACGATTAGGTACGAGGCCCAGCGCCAAAGCCAGGTGTCGAGCAGTTCGGCGAGGAAGAAGAAGAAAAAGAACGTCGAGTAGAACAGCACCACCAGCGCGGCGATGAAGTAGACGCTGCCGGTGAGGCCCTTCTTGACGTCGCGGGTTATCTCGGCGCGGGCCAGTTCGACCTCGGCGCGCACCAGCGTGGAGACCTGCGCGGTCGCGTCCTTGATCAGGTCACCGATCGACGGCTCGGCTGCCCGGGCATGCGGGTCGGTCAGCGGAATCGTGGTCAGTGTGCTCGGCACACCGTTCTTGGCATCGGCTCTGCTCACTGACGGACCTCTTTCGTTTCTCGCCCCGGCTCGCGCTCGTCGCGGTTTATGTTGCCATGCCGGTGCGCCCCCAACGAGGCCAGCCGAAGAGCGTCCGTTTCAGGCGGGGGACGGCGCTGTGACCATAGACTGACAAAGCCGGTTGCGATTTGCCCGGCCGGTCGATGGGAGGGTGCTGTGCAGACGGCGCAGCGGTACGTCGTTGCGGCGATGGTGACCTTGCTGTTGGCCATCGCGGGAATGCCCGCCCGGGCGGCGGCGGCCGACGTGCGGATCCCGATGGGCGGCGGTGCGGGCATCGTCATCAACGGGGACACGATGTGCACCCTGACCACCATCGGCAACGACGCCGCCGGCGATCTGATCGGCTTCACCTCCGCGCACTGCGGGGGCCCCGGCGCGCAGGTCGCCGCCGAGGGCGCCGAAAGCGCGGGCATCCTGGGCACCATGGTCGCCGGGAACGACAACCTCGACTATGCGGTCATCAAGTTCGATCCGGGCAAGGTGACACCGACGGCCAACTACAACGGCTTTCCCATCAACGGGGTCGGCCCGGACCCCGCCTTCGGGCAGATCGCCTGCAAGCAGGGCCGCACGACCGGCAACTCGTGCGGCGTCACCTGGGGGCCGGGCCAGGACCCGGGCACCATCGTCATGCAGGTGTGCGGCCAGCCCGGCGACTCCGGGGCGCCGGTGACCGTCAACGGCCTGCTGGTCGGCATGATCCACGGCGCGTTCAGCGACAACCTGCCGACGTGCATCATCAAGTACATCCCGCTGCACACGCCGGCGGTGGTCCAGTCGTTCAGCGCGATCCTGGCCGACGTCAACGCCAGGCACCGGCCCGGCGCGGGATTCGCGCCACTGCCGGCCTGAGCCGGCCTGAGCTACTTCGAGGGCTGGATCGCCTCGAACACGCTGGGGTCCAGCAGCGTCGAGGTGTCCCCGAGCTCGCGGTTCTCGGCGACGTCGCGCAGCAGCCTGCGCATGATCTTGCCGCTGCGGGTCTTGGGCAACTCGGGCACCACGTGCACCTCGCGGGGCTTGGCGATCGGGGAGATCTCGCGGGCGACCTCGATGCGCAACTCGTCGACGATCCCGTCGTGCACCTGATAGTCGGCGCACAGCACGACGAACGCGCAGATGGCCTGGCCGGTGGTCTCGTCGGTCGCCCCGACGACCGCCGCCTCGGCCACCCCGGCGTGCCCGACGAGCGCCGACTCCACCTCCGCCGTGGACAGCCGGTGGCCGGACACGTTCATCACGTCGTCGATGCGGCCCACCACCCAGATGTCGCCGTCGGGGTCGTACCAGGCGCTGTCGCCGGCGAAGTACCAACCCTGCTCGGCGAACCGGGACCAGTACGTCTCGACATAGCGCTCCGGGTCACCCCAGATGCCGCGGAGCATGGACGGCCACGGCTGGTCCAGGACCAGGTAGCCGGTGATGTGCTCACCCTCCTTGCTGCCGTTCGGCAGGTTGTCGCCGTGGTCGTCGACGATCCTGGCCGAGACGCCCGGCAGCGGCCTCATCGCCGAACCGGGTTTGGCCGCGGCCACCCCCGGCAGCGGCGTGATCATGGCCGCCCCCGTCTCGGTCTGCCACCACGTGTCGATGACCGGGGTGCGGTCCGCGCCGATCACCTTGCGGTACCAGCGCCACGCCTCGGGGTTGATCGGTTCGCCGACCGAGCCCAGCAGCCGCAGGCTGGACAGGTCATGCGCGTCGGGGATCTCGCGCCCCCACTTCATGAACGTGCGAATCAGCGTGGGCGCCGTGTAATAGATTGTCACACCGTACTTTTCGATGATCTCGAAGTGCCGGTGCTGGGTCGGGCTGTCCGGTGTGCCCTCGTAGAGCACCTCGGTCACCCCGTTGGACAGCGGGCCGTAGACGCCGTACGTGTGTCCGGTGACCCAGCCGATGTCGGCCGTGCACCAGAACACGTCGGTTTCGGGCTTGATGTCGAACATGTAGTGGTGCGTGTAGGAAGCCTGGGTCAGGTAGCCGCCGCTGGTGTGCATGATGCCCTTGGGCTTGCCGGTGGTACCCGAGGTGTACAGCAGGAACAGCGGCTGCTCGGCGCCGAACGGCGTGGGCGTGTGTTCCGGCGGGGCGTTGTCGACGACGTCGTGCCACCACAGGTCGCGCTCGTCGTTCCAGGACACGTCCATGCCGGTGCGCCGCACCACCAGCATGTGCTCGACGGGACTGTCCCCGTCCTCGCCGGGCGTATCGCCCTTTTCGACAGCTTCGTCGGCCGCGTCCTTCAGGGGCGCGGGCTTGCCGCGGCGGAACTGCCCGTCACTGGTGATCAGCAGCTTGGCCCGGGCGTCGGCGATCCGGGCGCGCAGCGCCTTGGCGGTGAACCCGGCGAACACCACGCTGTGCATGATGCCCAGCCGCGCGCAGGCCAGCATCGCGATCACCGCCTCGGGGATCAGCGGCAGGTAGATCGCGACGCGGTCGCCCGCCACCAGCCCGAGGCCGGTCAGCGCGTTGGCCGCCTTGCACACTTCGGTTTTCAGGTCCGCGTAGGTGAGGCTGCGGCTGTCGCCCGGCTCGCCCTCCCAGTGGATCGCGACCCGGTCGCCGAGCCCGGCCTCCACGTGCCGGTCGACGCAGTTGTAGGCCACGTTGAGCTCGCCGTCGGCGAACCACTTCGCGAACGGCGCCCCCGACCAGTCCAGCACCTCGCTGAACGGCGTCGACCACGTCAACCGATTTGCCTGCTTGGCCCAGAACGCCAGCCGGTCGTCTTCGGCCTCGCGGTACAGCTCCTCGCCGGCGTTGGCCCGCTCGACGAACTCGGCCGGTGGCGCATACGACGACGGTCCTTCGGTGTTGCTGGCGGTCACTGGTTCTCCTAGGTCGGGGCGCAAAACCGTCTGTGAGCCTAACGCCGCCAGATGAAGATCGGCCTCCCAATCCTGGGTGAAAAATGCACTCGTCCCCCATAATCACGGAGTGTCGGCAACCGACTGGCGGCCCGCCCGCGGACTCGTCCGCTCCCTGGGCGCGATGGCCGCGGCCTCGGCCGGTTACGCCGCCGCCGCGACGCTCGGCGCACCGGCGTGGGCGGCCCCTCCCGACACGGCCGACGAGCCGACGCCGTGCTGGTCGGATCAGATCGCGGTGGGCGCCTCCCCGGTCGAGGCGGCCGTCGGGCACCGATCGGTGATCCTGCTCTTCAGCCTGGCCGGCGGCGCCGAACCCTGTACCCTCACCGGCTATCCCGGGATCGACTCGGGCGCGGGCGGCCCGCTGATCCACGCCGAACCGACGCCGCGGGGCTACATGGGCGGCCTGCCCGCCGACACCCAGGAGCCACCCACCGTCATCCTGTCGATAGCGACCCAGGCGCAGGCGATCGTGGAGAGCATCGCCATCGACGACGACGGCAACCCGTGCCCTACCTACACGGCCCTGCTGGTCAACCCGCCGGACACCTCGCAGGTCTACACCGTGCCGACCGGCATCGAGGCCTGCCGGCTACAGGTGCATCCGATCACCCCGACCGGCTGAGGCCGGGCACCGCGTCCGCGGTTCCCGCGTGCCGCGTCGCGAGGCCCTAGGGTCTCTTGTCATGCATCGGATGCCGGTCTCGCTGTCGGTGGCGACCGCCGTCGTGATGCTCGCCGCTCTGGTGCCGGTGGCCGCGCTGACCGCCTGCGGTGGCGGGGCGCTGAGCCCGGACCTGGTGCTGGTCAACGGCGGAGAGCCGCCCTACCCGCTCGTTCCGACCAGCACCAACGACAGCAACGGCGGCCGGATCCTGGACCGGCTGTTCGCGGGCCTGGTGTCCTATGACGCGGCGGGCACACCCTCGAACGAGGTCGCCAAGTCGATCGAGAGCACCGACAACGTCAACTACCGCATCGTGCTCAAGCCGGACTGGAAGTTCACCGACGGATCACCGGTGACCGCCCGCTCTTTCGTCGACGCCTGGAACTACGGCGCGCTGAGCAGCAACGCCCAACTGCAGCAGAGCTTCTTCAGCCCGATCGACGGCTTCGACGACGTCGCCGGCCCGAGCGGTGGCGCGAAACCCGCGCGCACCGGGATGTCGGGCCTGCAGGTGGTCAACGATCTCGAGTTCACCGTGCGGCTGAAGGCGCCGACCATCGACTTCGTCCTGCGGTTGGGCCACAGCGCCTTCTACCCGTTGCCGGGCATTGCCTTTCGCGACATGGCGGCGTTCGGCCGAAACCCGGTCGGCAACGGCCCCTACGAGCTCGCCGACGGCCCCGACGGGCCGGCCTGGGAACATAACGTCCGGATCGACCTGAAGCCCAATCCCGGCTATCGGGGCAACCGGACACCCCACAACAAGGGCCTGCGGTTCGAGTTCTACGCCAACCTCGACACCGCCTACGCGGACCTGCTGTCCGGCAATCTCGATGTGCTGGACACGATTCCGCCCAGCGCGCTGCCCATCTACAAACGCGACCTGGGCAACAACGTCGCCACCGGCCCCGTCGCCGTCAAGCACAGCCTCGACACCCCGCTGCGGCTGCCGCACTTCGGCGGCGAGGAGGGCCGGCTGCGCCGGCTCGCGCTGTCGGCCGCCGTCGACCGCGCGCAGATCTGTAAGCAGATCTTTCTGGGCACCCGGAGCCCGTCACGCGATTTCACCGCCCAATCGCTGCCCGGCTTCGACCCGAACCTGCCCGGCAACGACGTGCTCAACTTCAACCCCCAACGGGCGCGCCAACTTTGGGGGCAGGCCAACCAGATCTCGGCCTGGGGCGGCCAGTACGCGATCGCCTACAACGCCGACGCCGGGAACCAGGAATGGGTCGACGCGGTGGCCAACAGCATCAAGAACGTCCTGGGCATCGACGCCGTGGGGGCGCCGCAGCCGACGTTCGCCGGATTCCGCACCCAGATCACCAACCACACCATCGGCACCGCGTTCCGCGCCGCCTGGCAGGGCGACTACCCGTCGCTGCTGGAGTTCCTGGCACCCCTGTTCGGCACCGGCGCCGGTTCGAACGACGTCGGCTACTCCGACGCGGCGTTCGATGCGGCGCTGGCCGCCGCGGAGGCCGCGCCCACGATGCGGGAGTCCGATGCGCTGGCCAACGCCGCCCAGCAGATCCTGCTGCGCGACATGCCCGTTGTCCCGTTGTGGGACAACATCAGCGTGGTGGGATGGTCACCCCAGATCAAGGGTGTGACGGTCACCTGGAACGGGCTGCCCGACTACGAGAACATCGTGAAGGCCTGAGATGCTCTCCTACGTCGTGCGCCGGATCGCCGTCATGGTCCCGGTGTTCCTCGGCGCCACCCTGCTGATCTACGGCATGGTCTTCCTGCTGCCCGGCGACCCGGTCGCGGCGATGGCCGGGGACCGGCCGCTGACGCCCGCGGTGGCCGCGGCGCTGCGGGCCCGCTATCACCTCGACGACCCCTTCCTCGTGCAATACCTGCGCTACCTCGGCGGCATTCTGCGCGGCGACCTCGGCCGCTCCTATTCCGGATTGCCGGTCAGTCTCGTTCTGGCGCATGCCTTTCCGGTCACCCTGCGGCTCGCGCTGATCGCGGTGGCCGTGGAGGCGGTGCTGGGCGTGAGCTTCGGGGTGATCGCCGGCCTGCGTCAGGGCGGGATCTTCGACGCGACGGTTCTCATCGCCGGCCTGGTGATCATCGCGATCCCGATCTTCGTGCTGGGGTTCCTGGCGCAATTCCTGTTCGGTGTCCGGCTGGGAATCGCACCCGTCACCGTCGGCGAGCGGGCCACTTTCGGGCGCCTGCTGCTGCCCGGGATCGTGCTGGGCTCGGTCTCGTTCGCGTACGTGGTGCGGCTGACCCGCTCGGCGGTGGCCGCCAACGCCCACGCCGACCACGTGCGAACCGCAACCGCCAAAGGGATTTCGCGGCCGCGGGTGGTGACGGTGCACATCCTGCGCAACTCGCTGATCCCGGTGGTCACCTTCCTCGGCGCGGACCTGGGCGCGCTGATGGGGGGAGCCATCGTCACCGAGGGCATTTTCAACATCCACGGCGTCGGCGGCGTGCTGTATCAAGCCGTGACCCGGCAGGAGGCGCCGACCGTGGTGTCCATCGTGACCGTGCTGGTGCTGATCTATTTGGTGACGAACCTGGCGGTGGACCTGCTGTACGCCGCCCTCGATCCCCGGATTCGTTATGGCTGAAGACATCCCATCCCCGCACGGCTTCTGGCGGGAGACCTGGCGCGAGCTGCGCCGGCGCCCGAAGTTCCTGCTGGCCGCGTCGCTGATCTTGGGCATCGTCGTGGTCGCGCTGTTCCCGTCGTGGTTCACCGGAATCGATCCCCGCTACGCCGACCCCGGCCAGAGCCTGCTCCCGCCGTCGGCGGCGCACTGGTTCGGCACCGACCTGCAGGGCCACGACATCTATGCGCGCACCGTCTACGGGGCGCGCGCCTCGGTCACCGTCGGGCTGGGCGCCACGCTCGTGGTATTCGTCGTGGGCGGGGCGCTGGGCGCGCTCGCGGGCTTTTACGGGGGGTGGCTCGACGGGCTGGTCTCGCGCGTCGCCGACGTGTTCTTCGGGTTGCCGCTGCTGCTGGCCGCCATCGTCATCATGGGGGTGATGCGGCACCGGACGGTGTGGACGGTGATCACCGTGCTGGCCCTGTTCGGCTGGCCGCAGGTGGCCAGGATCGCCCGCGGCGCGGTGCTGGAGGTCCGGGCCGGCGACTACGTGCTCGCATCGAAGGCGCTGGGGCTCAGCGACTTCCAGATCCTGCTGCGGCACGCGCTGCCCAACGCGCTGGGACCGGTCCTGGCGGTCGCCACCATCGCCCTGGGCGTCTTCATCGTCACCGAGGCCTCGTTGTCCTATCTCGGTGTGGGGCTGCCGGCGTCGGTGGTGTCGTGGGGCGGCGACATCAACCTGGCGCAGAGCCGGCTGCGGTCGGGCTCGCCGATATTGTTCTATCCCGCAGGGGCGCTGGCGATCACGGTGTTGTCCTTCATGATGATGGGGGACGCCCTGCGCGACGCGCTGGACCCGGCCTCGCGGGCGTGGCGCGCATGAGCGCCCCGCTGCTGTCCGTCGAGGGCCTCGAGGTCACATTCGGCGCGGGCGCCCCGGTCGTGTGCGGCGTCGACCTCACCGTGCAGCCCGGCCAGACCGTCGCCGTGGTGGGCGAATCCGGTTCGGGTAAATCCACCACGGCCGCCGCGGTTCTCGGGCTGCTGCCGCCCGGCGGACGGGTCACCGCCGGGCGCGTCATCTTCGACGGGCGGGACATCACCGGCGCGGACCCCCGGACGATGCGCTCGATCAGGGGCCGCTCCATCGGCTACGTGCCCCAGGACCCGATGACCAACCTCAACCCGGTCTGGAAGGTCGGTTTCCAGGTCCGGGAAGCGTTGCGGGCCAACACCGACGGGAAAGGCGCGCGGCGGCGCGCGGTCGAACTGCTCGCCGAGGCGGGCATGGCCGACCCGGCGGCGGCCGCCGCCCGCTACCCGCATCAGCTGTCCGGCGGCATGTGCCAGCGCGCGCTGATCGCCATCGGCCTGGCGGGCCGGCCCAAGCTGCTGATCGCCGACGAGCCGACCTCCGCGCTCGACGTCACGGTGCAACGCCAGGTGCTCGACCACCTGCAGCGCCTCACCGACGAACTCGGCACCGCGCTGCTGTTGATCACCCACGACCTCGCGCTGGCCGCCGAACGGGCCGAATCCGTCGTCGTCGTGCACCGGGGCGAGGTGGTGGAATCGGGCGAGGCGCGGGCGATCCTGCGCCGGCCGCAGCGCGACTACACCCGGCGGCTGGTGGCGGCGGCCCCGTCGCTGACGGTGCGGACCCGGGACCGCGCCACGGCGGCACCCGAACCCCCCGCTGACATCCTCGTCGCCTCGGAGCTGACCAAGGCCTATCGCGAGCCGGGCGGGGGCGGCCGCTGGAAAGGCCTGCGGCGAAAGGAGTTTCGCGCCGTCGACGCTGTGTCGTTTCGCCTCCGTCGCGCCGGCACCCTGGCGATAGCCGGCGGGTCGGGCTCGGGGAAGTCGACCCTGGCGCGCATGGTCCTCGGCCTGCTTCGGCCCACCTCGGGAACGGTGGTTTTCGACGGCACCAGGATCGACGCACGGTTGCGGCGGGACCAGGAGATGGCCTTCCGCCGGCGCATGCAGCCGGTCTTCCAGAACCCGTACAGCAGCCTGGATCCCATGTACTCGGTGTTTCGCAGCATCGAGGAGCCGTTGCGCATTCACCACATCGGTGATCGCGCGGCGCGCGCGCGGGCGGTGCACCGCCTGATCGACCAGGTGGCGCTGCCGTCGTCGGTGCTGGGGCGACTGCCGCGTGAGCTCTCGGGGGGCCAGCGGCAACGGGTCGCGATCGCCCGGGCGCTGGCGCTGCGCCCGGAAGTGCTCGTCTTCGACGAGGCGGTCTCGGCGCTCGACGTCCTGGTGCAGGCCCAGATCCTGGACCTGCTCGCCGATCTGCAGGCCGAGTTGGGGCTGACCTACCTGTTCATCAGCCACGACCTGGCCGTGATCCGCCAGATCGCCGACGAGGTGCTGGTGATGCAAGCCGGGCGGGTGGTCGAACACGCCGCCACCGAAGAACTGTTCACCCGCCCCCGCCACGAGTACACCCGCCAACTGCTGGAGGCCATTCCCAGGCCGGTCTGACGCCCCGCGGCCGTCCCGATAGGTTGGCAACCTGTGACGGCTGACCCGCTCGCCCCGCTGCTGGACCTCCCCGGCGTCGCGGAGGCCAGCGACCGGGCGCGCGATGCGCTGGGCCGCGCGCACCGCGTCTGGAGTTGCTCGCGGGCCTGGTGACCGGTCCCACGCGGGCGCCCGCTCCGGTGGTCGCCGCCGTCGCGCACGGGGAGTTGCTGACGCTCAAGCCGTTCGGCAGCGCCGACGGTGTGGTGGCCCGGGCGGTGTCGCGGCTGGTGACGATCGCCAGCGGGCTGGACCCGCACGGGTTGGGTGTGCCCGAGGTCAGCTGGATGCGGCAACCCGCGGCATATCGCGACGCCGCCGGCGGGTTCGCGGCGGGCACGCCCGGGGGCGTGGCGTCCTGGCTGGTGCTGTGCTGTCGGGGGATGCGAGCCGGTGCGCAGGAGGCGATTACGATCGCCGATGCGCTGGCGGGCGGTTAGCCAACCGCCCCGGCCCAAGGGGCGGAACACGCGGGGACACAAGGTAAAGCGGGCGGCGTTCCGAGATGTTCGGCCCGCCGCCCGCTAACACGGAACCCGGTTACCATGCGTGCACTTCTTGGGCTGCGTGGGTGGCCTCGGCGATCTTGCGATGCTTCCGGTTGCGACCCCACCCAAAGGGCCGTCGGCGCCGTCCGCTTTTCGCAATTACGCAGGCCCGCAACACTTCTGCCATATCGCGGCTATGACTCCGCGTGGGTACCGGGGACCGTGCTGGGTGCCCGGGTCGGGAGATCGACCCTTCTCTTCCGGATCGACCTAGGCCTCGCCGGGCTTCCGTGGTTACCTTTGTACTCCTCGACCCTGAGCACAGCAAGGCCCAATTGCGAAGCAAGATCCAGTGCGGCGCCATGACGTTTGCTGGCGTTTGCTGGCGTTGCCGTCTGGGGCCGGCGGGAACTAGAACGCGAAGCGGCGCAGCAGCGAGTAGGTGATCGCGCCGGCGGCCAGCGCGCTGACTCCCACCGCCGCCGTCGTCGCGATCGCCGCGCCCGACGGCGCGGGAATCCGGTCCCGCAGCGAGACCGGGCGCGAGAACGTCAGAATCGGCCAATCGCGCTCGTTGGCTTCCCTGCGCAACGCGCGGTCCGGGTTGACCACGCTGGGGTGGCCGACGGCCTCGAGCATCGGCAGGTCGGTGATCGAGTCGGAGTAGGCGTAGCAGTACTCGAGCGGGTAGCCCTCGCGGGCGGCCAGCTCACGAATCGCCTGGACCTTGCCCTCGCCGTAGCAGTAGAACCCGACCTCGCCGGTGTACTTGCCGTCCTGCACGACCATGCGGGTCGCCATCGCGTGCGTGGCACCCAGCGCGCGGGCGATCGGGGCGACGATCTCCTCCCCCGAGGCCGAGACCACCACGACGTCGCGGCCGCAGAGTTTGTGGGCGGCGATCAGGTCGGCGGCCTCGGCGAAGACCAGCGGCGTGACGATCTCGTGCAGCGTCTCGTTGACGATCGACTTGACCTGTTCCACGTCCCAACCGGTGCACATGTTGGTGAGGTGGATGCGCATCCGGTCCATTTGGTCATGATCGGCGCCGGAGAGCAGGAAGATGAACTGTGCATAGCTCGACTTGAGCACCGCGCGGCGGCTGAGCAGCCCCTGGTTGAAAAACGGTTTGCTGAACGCCAGCGTGCTGGACTTCGCGATGATCGTTTTGTCCAGGTCGAAGAACGCGGCGGTGCGGGCGCCGAGAGCACCGGTTTCGGCGGCTTCGGCCGCCTCTTGCTGCGGCGCGGCCGGGTCGGGGACGGTCACCAACCCAGCATAGGTCGGCGCCGGCGCCTGGCCGGGTCACTTGCCCCGAACGGGCCGCTCAGTGCGTGTGCAACCGTTGCCGGCGGCAGTGTTTCCGCTTCTCACGCTGTCTTTTGAATTAAAAGACTCTTGCGCAACTCCGTACTGTCATGTGTATAGTAAGCATCACTCGGCCTTGAGCCGAGGGTGTATCAGCCCGACCCCCCGGGGCTGATACACGACGACCCTCGCCTCCTCCCCCCCTGGCGGGGGTCGTCCCTTTTCTGGGGTAAAGTTTCCCGAGGCAATTACCTGTCAGCCGGTATGTAGACGGTCTGCCAATGTTGCCGGACAGCGCCGAGTGCGCGCCGGGCCCCCTCTCCCACATCTTGCTGACCGCGCCGTTGTGCACAGTTGCTTCCCCATCCACAGATCCGGCTTTGGGACTGGAGTG
Source organism: Mycobacterium bohemicum DSM 44277 (assembly GCF_001053185.1). Classification (GTDB taxonomy): domain Bacteria; phylum Actinomycetota; class Actinomycetes; order Mycobacteriales; family Mycobacteriaceae; genus Mycobacterium; species Mycobacterium bohemicum. The sequence continues at coordinate 328,687 of NZ_CSTD01000002.1, forward strand.
CCAAGGTCGCGGCCCCGCAGGGTGGGCAGGTGGCGCAGAACAGGGGCACAGCGGAGGCGGACGTGCCGGCCCGACCGGTCGGCGTGTTGGCGGTGGTGGCGGATGCCGCGCTGCGCGACGAGCTGGACCGGGTGGCCGCCGCGGTCGGTGTCCGCGTGGTGCATGCCGCCGACCCGTCTTCGGTGAACCGCAAGACCTGGTCCGCGGCGGCGGCCGTCGTGCTCGACGAGGGCGCGGCGCGGCACTGCGGACCGTGACGTGCACCGGCACCCAGTCGACGCCGTGCCCGCGCAGGCGCAGCACCCGGCTGGTGGCGCCCTGGGTGAATTCCGTTGTCATGGCGTCCGTCAGGTGCTCGTCGTCGGGATGCACCCACGGCCGGTCGGTGCCGCTGCTGCGCCAGTCGTAAAAATTGCAGGGCTCGTCCAGCCACTTGAGCAGGTGCCAGTTGTTGAGGTCGACCAGCGCGCGGTGCACCCCCGCCTGGGCGAGCCCGCTGAGGATCCGCTGCGCCAGGTCATCGGTCGACACCGGTGGGCCCTTGAGCTCGCAACGCCAGTTGATCGCCCTGGCGACCAGATGGTCGCCGCCGTCGGGACCCGGCTCCAGCCCCGTGCGGGCGACGAAACCGATTCGGATCGGGTGGCCCTGCCAGTCGGTCAAATCCCAGGTGCTGCAGAGTGTTTGGTCGGGCTTGGCCTTGACCGCCATGGCCAGCACCTTGGTTTCGTTGGGGTTGAGCTCGCGCGACGGGAGGTCTTCGGCGAACGCCCTGCCGAAGGTGACTTCTACCTCCGGGTTCTTGCCCGTGTTGTTCAGTGACTCGCGGGTGTCGGTGGCCACACCGAGGGTCAGATCCCACTTCAGCGGCCCCGGCGTGGGCCGTTCCGGGGGTTCGGCGTCGGCGGGACCGGTCCATACGTGCACGCCGTGAATGCGTCCGTCGGACATCACCACCGGTTCGGTCCGGATGACGCGGTCGCGTTTGGGGGTGATGCTGGTCAGGCTCTGGCCGGTCTGCACCGACTCGGCGATCGCCGTCCGCACCGCCGCGAGGTACGGGCTGCGGCGCATGAACGTGGTGATGGGGACGAGATTCTTCAGTTGCTGTCCCTGCGCCACGACAGCCGGATCGCCCCCCAACGTTTCCACGAGCAGCCAGTCGTGGGCCATGGGGAGATCTTACGGTGGGGACGCCCTTCCGCAGCCAGGGACTCGCGTGGCGGTGGCCGCGGGCGCGCCCGAGACTGGAATCAGTTCCGCAACGCGTCAATCATCCTGGGCGACCGAACTATTCGGATTTGGATGGCGGCGAGTATGCCAGAGTTGGCCGTGGGATATGGGAATCCGAATTCGGCGGTTTTCAGCGAGCGGTTTTGTGCCGAAAAGCCGCGTAGACGCCGCAGCGATACGCCATGATGTGTGCACGACGCAGTCACGCGGTCGTCGAGGGGTCGATCGGCGTGATCCGCGACAAGGGACTTGGCGCGATCTGGCGTGACGGCAGCCCGGTGTGTGGACCGTACCCGCGCTCGTCACCCGGGGTCGGCGGTCAGCCCAGCTCGGCCAGTACCAGCCGCAATACCCGCACCGCGCCCGCCTTGTCCAGCGGGTCGTTGCCGTTGCCACACTTGGGGGACTGCACGCACGACGGGCAGCCCGCGGGGCATTCGCATGCCTCGATGGCGGCGGCCGTCGCGCCCAGCCAGGTCCGGGCCTGACGGAAGCCGCGCTCGGCGAATCCCGCGCCGCCCGGGTAGCCGTCGTAGACGAAGACGCTGGGCAACCCGTCGGGTCCGATGGCGGTGGACATGCCGCCGATGTCGCCGCGGTCGCAGCTGGCCACCAGCGGCAGCAGGCCGATGGCCGCGTGCTCGGCGGCGTGCAACGACCCGGGGATACGCGGTGCGTCTATCCCGTTGCGCTGCAACGCTTCCTGCGTGACGGTGTACATCACCGCGGTGGTGGGCAGGGTATTGGCGGGCATGTCGAGCTCGACGAAGTCGATCACCTCGCCGTTCAACCGGCGCCGCAGGTAGCCGACCACCTGATGGGTGACCGTCACCGGCACCGCACCCAGGGTGACCGGTCCGAACGCCAGACGCTCCCCGGCTCCGGTGACCGCGATGTCGGTCAGTTCGCGCGCGAAGGTCGAGTAGCCGGGATCGTCGGCGTGGACGAAGGCGATGCCGGCCTCGAGGTCCAGGGAGTCGACGACGTAGGTCTCGCCCCGGTGCAGGTAGACCGCTCCCGGATGCACGCAGGCCGGCGCCTGGCCGATGTCGGCGCTGCCCAGCATTCGCCCGGTGTCGGCCTCCACGATGACGACCTGCCCGCCCGTCGACCCCCGGATGTCCACCGCCCCGTGCGGCTGCAGGCCCGGCGCGGGAAAGTACTTGCCGTTGCGCCGCCGCAGCAGGCCGTCGTCGACCAAGCCGGCCGCCACCTCGGTGGCGCCGAACTCGCGGACCTCGGCCTCGTCCAACGGCAATTCCGTTGCGGCGCAGAGCAGTTGCGGACCCAGCAGGTAGGGGTTGGCCGGATCGATGACGACCCGCTCGACCGGCTTGTCCAGCAGCGCGGCGGGATTGTGCACCAGGTAGGTGTCCAGGGGGTCGTCGCGGGCGACCAGCACCACCAGCGCACCCTGGCCGCGGCGGCCCGAGCGGCCGGCCTGCTGCCAGAACGACGCGACCGTACCGGGGAACCCGGCGAGCACCACCGCGTCCAGCCCGGCGATGTCGACGCCGAGCTCCAGGGCGTTGGTGGTGGCCAGGCCGCGCAGCCGGCCCTCGGCCAGCGCGCGTTCCAGCGCGGTGCGGTCCTCGGAGAGGTAGCCGGCCCGGTACGACGCCACCTGGTCCGAAAGATCCGGCGCGATGTCGGCCAGCCGCGCCTGCGCGCCGAGCGCGGTCAACTCCGCGGCGCGCCGTGATTGGATGATTGCGGTCGCAGCTTCTGTGTTCGTGTCACACTTTCGCAGGATCTATCGTTGCGGCCGCGGTTCCTGCGAGGTTAATCGGTCGGGTGAAGTTCCGGCGACTCAGCGAGGTATGGCGGTCGTTAGCAGGCCCGGGGCACCGAAAGGCGGTGTCCCGCACCCAGAAGAAAAGGAAAGATCGAGAGATGCCACAGGGAACTGTGAAGTGGTTCAACGCGGAGAAGGGTTTCGGGTTCATTGCGCCTGAAGACGGTTCCGCTGATGTGTTTGTCCACTACACGGAGATCCAGGGTTCGGGCTTCCGCACCCTTGAAGAAAACCAGAAGGTCGAGTTCGAGATCGGCCACAGCCCTAAGGGCCCCCAGGCCACCGGAGTCCGCTCCGTCTAAAGGCGAGCAGATCCTCACGGAAACCCCCCGTGCAGTCCCGCCCCGCGGGCCGGCCGGGGGGTTTTCAGTTGTCGCTCCGGGCGCCGCGCGATAACCCGTCGGCGCGCCGGAAACCTCAAGACGCGCATGGACGAACTGGCCTACTGTCGTTGGCGTGAGCCAGCTGTCCTTCTTCACGGCGGAGTCGGTGCCCCCCGCGGTCGCCGACCTCTCCGGGGTGCTGGCGGCGTCCGGCCAGATCGTCCTGGTCGGGACCTCGCAGGAAGGCCGGCCCTCCGGCGCGCGGATCTCGGTGGTGGTGGACATGCCCTGGCGCGCCGACGCGCTGGCCGAGATGATCCGCGAGGCCGGCCTGGTTCCCGAGATCGGCCGCACCGACGAAGACAGCCCGCTGGTGCGCACGGCGGTGCACCCCGCGCTGGTCAGCATCGCGGCCGAATGGACGCGGGGGGCGGTCAAGACGGTTCCGCCGCGCTGGCTGCCCGGCCCGCGCGAGCTGCGGGCGTGGGCCCTGGCGGCCGGCAGCCCGGAGGGCGACCACTATCTGCTCGGGTTGGATCCGCACGCGCCCGACACCCACTCCCCGCTGGCGTCGGCCCTGATGCGGGTCGGGATCGCACCCACCCTCATCGGCACCCGCGGCGGCCGGCCCGCGCTTCGGATCAGCGGGCGCCGCAGGCTATCGCGGCTGGTAGAGAACGTGGGAGAGCCCCCGGCGGCCGTCGACGCGCTGCCGCTGTGGCCGCGGGTATGACGGCCGGATAGGATCCTCGTTTCCGGCAGCCGGTTTGCGCAGGCCCGCCCGAGGGTGCGAAATTGTCAGGTGCCCGACGGCGAAGGAACGCTGGCGTACATGAAATTTCCTCGGAATTTTCGGTGCAGGCCTGTCATTCTTCCTGCAGGGCGGTCCCGCAGGGGGGCCGGTGAAGAGATGGAGCGTAAGCGTAGTTGGCTGACCCGAAGCTGAAGGGCTCTCAAGGCGCTGGCAGCGGCCCTAACGGTAGCCGCCGGCGACTCGTCATCGTCGAGTCGCCGACCAAGGCGCGCAAACTGGCCGGTTACCTGGGCCCCACGTACATCGTCGAGTCGTCCCGCGGACACATCCGCGACCTGCCCCGTGCCGCGGCCGACGTGCCCGCCAAGTACAAGTCCGAGCCGTGGGCCAGGCTGGGGGTCAACGTCGACCACGACTTCGAGCCGCTCTACATCATCAGCCCCGAGAAGAAGAGCACCGTCACCGAGCTGAGGGGCCTGCTCAAGGGCGTCGACGAGCTCTACCTGGCCACGGATGGCGACCGCGAGGGCGAGGCCATCGCCTGGCACCTGCTGGAGACCCTCAAGCCGAGCATCCCCGTCAAGCGGATGGTCTTCCACGAGATCACCGAGCCGGCGATCCTGGAGGCCGCCGAGAACCCCCGCGACCTCGACATCGACCTGGTCGACGCGCAGGAGACCCGCCGCATCCTGGACCGGCTGTACGGCTACGAGGTCAGCCCGGTGCTGTGGAAGAAGGTCGCACCCCGGCTGTCCGCGGGCCGGGTCCAGTCGGTGGCCACCCGGATCATCGTCCAGCGCGAACGCGACCGGATGGCGTTCCGTAGCGCCTCCTACTGGGACATCGTCGCCCAACTCGACGCCAGCATCTCCGATCCGCAGGCCGCCCCGCCCACCTTCACCGCCCGGCTGACCAGCGTCGACGGGCGCCGCGTGGCGACCGGCCGCGACTTCGACTCGCTGGGCCGGCTGCGCAAGGCCGACGAGGTGGTGATCCTCGACGAGGCGGGCGCGACCTCGCTGGCCACTTCCCTGCAGGGCGCGCAGCTGAGCGTGGCGTCGGTGGAGGAGAAGCCCTACACCCGTCGCCCGTACCCGCCGTTCATGACGTCGACGCTGCAGCAGGAGGCCGGCCGCAAGCTGCGGTTCTCCTCCGAGCGCACGATGAGCATCGCCCAGCGCCTGTATGAGAACGGCTACATCACTTATATGCGGACCGACTCGACCACGCTGTCGGAGTCGGCGATCAACGCCGCGCGCACCCAGGCGCGCCAGCTCTACGGCGCGGAGTACGTCTCCCCGTCGCCGCGGCAGTACACCCGCAAGGTGAAGAACGCCCAGGAGGCGCACGAGGCGATCCGGCCCGCCGGCGACACCTTCGCGACCCCGGACGCGGTGCGCCGCGAGCTGGCCGGCGACGACTTCCGGCTCTACGAGCTCATCTGGCAGCGCACGGTGGCCTCGCAGATGGCCGACGCGCGCGGGACCACGCTGAGCCTGCGGATCGGCGGCAGGTCGGGGGACAGGGAGGTCATGTTCTCCGCCAGCGGGCGCACCATCACGTTCGCCGGCTTCCTCAAGGCCTACGTCGAGACGGTGGACGAGCTGGTCGGCGGCGAGGCCGACGACGCCGAAAGCCGGCTGCCGCAGCTGACCGAGGGGCAGCGGCTGGCCGTCCTGGAACTCACCCCCGACGGCCACGCCACCAACCCGCCGGCGCGCTACACCGAGGCGTCGCTGGTGAAGGCGCTCGAGGAGCTGGGCATCGGCCGCCCGTCGACGTACTCGTCGATCATCAAGACCATTCAGGACCGCGGCTACGTGCACAAGAAGGGCAGCGCCCTGGTGCCGTCGTGGGTGGCGTTCGCCGTCACGGGGCTGCTCGAGCAGCACTTCGGCCGGCTGGTGGACTACGACTTCACCGCGGCCATGGAGGACGAGCTCGACGCGATCGCCTCGGGCCAGGAGCGGCGCACCGACTGGCTGAACAACTTCTACTTCGGCGGCGAGCACGGGGTGCCGGACTCGGTGGCCCGCTCCGGCGGGCTGAAGAAGCTCGTCGGCGTCAACCTCGAGGGCATCGACGCGCGAGAAGTGAACTCCATCAAGCTGTTTGACGACGCGCAGGGTCGCCCCGTCTACGTCCGCGTCGGCAAGAACGGGCCCTACCTGGAGCGGATGGTGGCCGGCGACCCCGACAATCCCGGCGGGGAGCTGACCCCGCAGCGGGCCAACCTCAGCGACTCGCTGACCCCCGATGAGCTCACGCTCGAGGTGGCCGAGGAGCTGTTCGCCACCCCGCAGGAGGGACGCAGCCTGGGCACCGATCCCGCGACCGGGCACGAGATCGTCGCCAAGGACGGCCGGTACGGGCCGTACGTGACCGAGGTGCTGCCGCCACCGCCGGAGGAGGACGAGGGCGGTGCGCCGGCAAAGAAGGGCAAGAAGCCCACCGGTCCCAAGCCGCGGACCGGCTCCCTGCTCCGCAGCATGGACCTGCAGACGGTGACGCTCGAGGACGCGCTGAAGCTGCTGTCGCTGCCGCGGGTGGTCGGCGTCGACCCGTCGACCGGCGAGGAGATCACCGCGCAGAACGGTCGCTACGGCCCATACTTAAAGCGCGGCAACGACTCTCGCTCGCTGGCGACCGAAGAGCAGATCTTCGAGATCTCGCTCGAGGAAGCGCTGAAGATCTACGCCGAACCCAAGCGTCGCGGCCGGCAAAGCGCCGCCGCGCCGCCGCTGCGCGAGCTGGGGAACGACCCGGCGTCGGGCAAGCCGATGGTGATCAAGGACGGCCGGTTCGGGCCCTACGTCACCGACGGCGAGACCAACGCGAGCCTGCGTAAGGGCGACGACGTCATGTCGATCACCGACGAGCGCGCGGCCGAGCTGCTGGCCGACCGGCGCGCCCGCGGCCCGGTGAAGCGGACCGCGCGCAAGACCGCCGCCCGCAAGGCGCCGGCCAAATCGGGGGCCAGGCGGGCCGCCAAGAAGAGCTAGCGGCGCGCCCGGCTGGGGACCCTGGGCGCCTCGCGTGCCCGGTGTGTTTCGGGCGCACGGTGTCCTTCGGATGCTTCGCGTGCCTGGGGTGCTTGGGCGGGCGCCGAGTCCGCCGCGGGTCTGGCCAGATGCACCGGCCGGGCCAGCTGGGTGGGGGCGGTGCGACCGCGTAGCTCGACGACCTCGCCGACGTCCCAGCACAGGGCCTCGGCGTCCAGCGCGCCGCTGACCGCGATCGCCGACGCCAGCACGTGGCCCGGCTCGAGTTTGGCCAGCTCCGTCAGGCGCGCGGCCTCGTTGACCGGGTCGCCGATCACCGTGTACTCGAAGCGCGCCTGGGCGCCGATGTGGCCTGCGATGGCCCGGCCGGCCGACACGCCGATCCCGAACTCCGCCGAGCCGATCACCGGCAGGATGGCGTCGTGCAGCTCACGGGCGGCGGCGAGCGCCCCCCCGGAGGCGTCCGGGTGCTCGATGGGCGCGCCGAAGATGGCCAGCGCGGCGTCGCCCTGGAACTTGTTGACGAAGCCGCCGTGCTTGCCGACGGTGTCCACGACGACCCGGAAGAACTCGTTGAGCAGATGGACCACTTCCGCGGGCGGGCGGGTCGCGGCCAGCTTGGTGGAGCCGACCAGGTCGACGAACAGGACGGCGACGTCGCGCTCCTGGCCACCCAGCTCGGTGCCCCGCTCCAGGGCGCGGCGGGCCACGTCCTCGCCCACGTAGCGGCCGAACAGGTCCCGCAGCCGCTGCCGCTCGGACAGGTCGCGCACCATGTCGTTGAACCCGGCCTGCAGCAGGCCGAGCTCGCTGGCGTCGTAGATCTGCATGTGGGCGTTGTAGTTTCCGCGCTGCACCTCGCTCAGCGCCCAGCGGAGCTGGCGCAGCGGGTCGGCGATCGACATGGCCACCAGCAGCGTGCTGACCCCGCCGATGCCCAGCGCCGCCGCGGCGAGCAACAGGATGGGGGTGAACAGCTTCTCGGGCGTGGCGTGCAGCAGCGAGGCCTTGTCGGCCACCACCGCCAGCACGATGGCCAGCACCGGCACGGCGGTGGACAGCATCCACGTCAGCATCTGGCGCAGGATGACGCCGGGCGCCTTGACGTTCTCCGGCACGCCGCTGCGCAGGGCGGCCACGGCCACCGGCCGCAGCACCCGCTCGGACTGCAGGTAGCCGATGATTGCCGTCGCCGCGGCACCGAGGCCGGTGGAGACGGCCACGACGGGGGCGGAGTACCGCGCCACCGACCAGCTGGCGATGATGAACACCACCCCGCCGATGCACCACGCGACCATGCTGGTCACCGTCCGGTAGAACGGCATCCGCAGCGCGCGGGTGCGGGCCAGTTCCGTCGCCGCCGGGTCCGCCTCGGCCAGCAGGTTGTCGCGGCGCTGCCACCGGAACACCGGCATCAGCAGTCTCAGGTTGACCAGCCATCCGGCGAGGAACAAGACGACCAGCGCGGTGCCGAAGATCGCCAGGTTCATCGCCGGCAGATCCTGCAGTTGCACCCGGTCCTGGGGAGGCAGCGCGTAGCGCAGGAAGCCCAGCACGAACAGGGCGCCGATGATGTCGGCCTGCAGCATGCTCAACGAGAAGAGCGGCCAGGGCGTGCGCACCACCCACCGGACGAATGCGCTGATCCGTCCGGGAAGTGCCGCCGCTGTTGCCATCAATCCACCGTATCGGTCGGCATGGCCTTGTCGGAAACTTACAACGGCATCGGCAAGTCGTTCCATACCGCCCAAACGGGGGCAAATGTAACGGGATTGTCGCGATCCGGTGGCCGGTCGGTATCTGTCGGTATGGACTACTAGTGTTGCCGGTGATGTCCGGTGTGTTTACGCGCCTGGTAGGCCAGGCGGCGGTCGAGGCCGAGCTGCTGGCCGCGGCCAGGGCGGCCCGCGGTGATTCGATTCACAGCGGCGCCCCGGACGGGACTATGACACACGCCTGGCTTATCACCGGTCCCCCCGGGTCCGGGCGCTCGGTCGCGGCGCTGTGCTTTGCGGCCGCGCTGCAGTGCACCGGGTCCGTCGAAGACGGGGCCCCGGGTTGCGGCCGCTGCCGGGCCTGCACGACGACCATGGCCGGCACCCACGCCGACGTCCGCCGGGTGATCCCCGAAGGCCTGTCCATCGGGGTCGACGAGATGCGCGCCATCGTGCAGATCGCGTCGAGGCGCCCGAGCACCGGGCACCGCCAGATCGTGGTGGTCGAGGACGCCGACCGCCTGACCGAGGGCGCGGCCAACGCCCTGCTGAAGGTCGTCGAGGAGCCGCCGCCGTCGACGGTGTTCCTGCTGTGCGCGCCGTCGGTGGATCCCGAGGACATCGCGGTGACCCTGCGCTCGCGGTGCCGGCACGTCGCGCTGGTGACGCCGCCGACGGAGGCGATCGCGCGGGTGCTGGTCGACCGCGACGGCCTGGCCCCGGACGTGGCCGAGTGGGCGCTGGCCACCGACCCCGAGGCCCGGCAGCGGCGCGAGCGCGCGCTGGGGTTGGTCCGCGACGCCGCCACCCCGTCTCGGGCCTACGCGGCCGCCGAGGAACTGGTGGCCGCCGCCGAGGCCGAGGCGGTGGTGCTGACCGCCGGCCGCGCCGAGGCCGAGACCGAGGAACTCAGGACGGCCCTGGGGGCCGGCGGCACCGGCAAGGGCACCGCGGGCGCGATGCGCGGTGCGGCGGGCGCGATCAAGGACCTGGAGCGGCGGCAGAAGTCCCGCCAGACGCGGGCGTCGCGCGACGCGCTGGACCGGGCGCTGATCGACCTGGCCACCTATTTCCGGGACGCGCTGGTGGTGTCGGCCGGCGCCGGGGTGCGCGCCAACCACCCCGACATGGCCGAGCGGGTGGCCGCCCTGGCGGCCCACGGCTCGCCCGATCGGCTGCTGCGCTGCATGGAGGCGGTGCTCGAGTGCCGCGACGCGCTGGCGATCAACGTCAAGCCCAAGTTCGCCGTCGATGCGATGGTCGCGACCATCGGGCAGGAACTTGGGTGACCCGGTCCGCCTGCCGTAGACTCGTGCCGCCGTGCCGCCTTAGCTCAGTCGGTAGAGCGATTCACTCGTAATGAATAGGTCGGGGGTTCGATTCCCCCAGGCGGCTCCAATTCCCTCCGCCGAGCGTGAAGCCAGCCGCACACTCGGCGGGCGCCGGACGGTCAAGCCGGCGCCAGCAGCCCTACCGGCCCCGACGCCAGGCACAACGACAGCGCAATCGTGTTGGCGCGGACGGTGATCGCGTCGCCGGCGCCCGGCAATCGGACGAAGACGCGGTTGAGGCCCGGCCGCACCGGCACCTTGACCTCGGGCCCCTGAGTCAGCGACAACGTCATCGACCCGTCGCTGTTGGCCAGGTAGTTCAGTTCGACGGTCCAGTCGGCGGGCAGCAGCGGACCGTCGAGGATCAACCGCGCCGGGTGGTCGGGCTGCGCGAAGTACCCGCAGCGCGGCATCGGACCGGGCACGATGGTGCGGAGCCACGTCACCCGCGCGGGGATCAACCGCCCCGAGCTGTCGAACATCCGCAATTGCGTTGTCGCCGAGGCGAATTCGGGACGGTCGCGGAGCAGGCCGAACATGTGGCTGGCCAGGTTCTCCGGCGCGGCCACCCGCTGCAACACCAGCGGGTCCACCTCCTGGTCCAGCAGCGGGGCGCTCGACGCCGCGCGCGCGGCGGCCAGAGCGGCCCGGGCGTTGTGCAGGTAGGCCCGGGCGGGGTCGTCGCGCCAACTGGTCAGGAAGGTCGCCGTCGAGTACAGGCTGCTGGCCACGAACAGCGCCGCCAGGGCGAGCGTCGTCGCGCCGCGCTTCGGCGAGGCCGACAGCCACCGCGGGCCGGCCGGGCGGTTCGGGGCGCTCAACGCGACGGCGGCCAATAGCGCCAGCACGATGGCCAGGTCGGGCAGATACCGCAGGGTCTGGGCGAGTTCCAGCGCGGTCTGCTTCGACGAGCGCATGAGGTAGATCGGCACCTGGCAGGCGACGGCGTAACCGGCCGCGGTCAGCCACACCGCACCGATGCGTTCCTTGCGCGCCAACGACACCGCCAGCGCACCGGCGAGCACCAGCCAGCCGAGCGCCATCACCGCGGGCGGGGGCGTGGCCCACGGCGACGCCGGAGCCCAGCGGTCCCAGTGCCACGGCCCGCCGGCCAGAGCCGGCACGATGCCGTGCGTGATCGATCGCCAGAGCAGGTCGCCGGTCATCGCCAGGTCGAAGCTCCACCGCCGCTGATTGACCACCGCTAGGTAGACCGCGACCCAGCCGAGGGTCAGCGCCAGCGCCGGAATCCACAGCCGCCTGCCGTCCCGCCACGCGGTCGCCACGGCGGCGCGATCCCCCCGCACGTGCCCCAGCAGGGCGGCCATCGCGAAGGCGACGAACGGAATCACCGCGGCCTTCTCGAAGAACAGCAGCCCCCCGAGGTACGCCAGCGTGCCGGTCACCGCGTAGCGCCGGTTCCCCGTGCGCAGCAGAAGTACCGCGTCGGCGCAGACCCAGGCCAGCGCCGCCAGCATCGGCAGCGAGTTCAGCGCCGCCGCCCACCACGCGAACCCCGGCACGGCAAGCGGGGTGAACAGCGCGAACGTCAGGGGAATCAGCATCACCGGCCGCCAGCCCAGGATGACGTGCAACGCGCGCAGCAGGGCCAGCGACGCTGGCAGCTGCAGCACCAGCAGGCTGATCGCGGGCCACGTCCAGTCCAGCGGCGCCAGCCGGATGATGGCGCCGGCGAGCAGGAAGGCGCCGGGCATCACGTGCCCGTCGTGATCGTCGAACAGGTACGACGGCGACAGCAGGGGGTGGGTGCCGGCCTTGCCGATGAGAATCAGGTCGTCCCAATAGAAGTAGCCGCCGAAGGCGAGCGCCGCGCGCACCCCCAGCTGCGCCGCGACGAGCAGGGCCGCGGCCACGGCTAGGTATGGTGGGCCGGTGCGCGCACTGGTAACCGGGGCAGCCGGATTCATCGGCTCGACGCTAGTCGACCGCCTGGTGGCCGACGGCCACACGGTGGTGGGCCTGGACAACTTCGCCACCGGGCGCGCGACCAACCTCGAGCACCTGGCCGACGACCCGTCGCTCGTCTTCGTCGAGGCCGACATCGTCGATGCCGACCTGGGCGGAATCCTCGCCGAGCACCGGCCGGAGGTGGTGTTCCACCTCGCCGCGCAGATCGATGTCCGGCAGTCCGTGGCCGACCCCCAGTTCGACGCGTCGGTCAACGTCATCGGCACCGTGCGGCTGGCCGAGGCGGCCCGCCGCGCCCAGGTCCGCAAGGTCGTGCACACGTCGTCGGGCGGCTCGATCTACGGCACCCCGCCGCACTACCCGACCCCCGAAACCGTGCGGACCGACCCGGCGTCGCCGTATGCGGCGGGCAAGGTCGCGGGCGAGATCTACCTCAACACGTTCCGCCACCTCTACGGGCTGGACTGCTCGCACATCGCGCCCGCCAACGTCTACGGCCCGCGCCAGGACCCGCACGGTGAGGCCGGTGTGGTGGCGATCTTCGCGCAGGCGCTGCTGGCCGGTAAGCCGACGAAGGTGTTCGGCGACGGCACCAAGACGCGCGACTACGTCTTCGTCGACGACGTCGTCGACGCGTTCGTCAGGGCCGCGGGCGACGCCGGCGGCGGGATGCGGTTCAACATCGGCACGGGGGTCGAAACCTCGGACCGGCAGCTGCATTCGGCGGTCGCCGCGGCCGTCGGGGGCCCCGACGACCCCGAGTTCCATCCGGATCGCCTGGGCGACCTCAAACGTTCCTGCCTCGACATCCGTTTGGCCGCAAGGGTTTTGGGTTGGAACCCGCGAGTGCAGCTGGACGAGGGGATACGGCGCACCGTCGAGTACTTCCGGCACGCCCGGACGGGCTAGGGCCCCTCGGGCGCCAGCGCGGTCTCCAGCGCCACGGCCCGCGCGAGCCTCGCATAGCGCAGCTCCAGGTCCTTGAACCGCATGTAGGTGCTCAGCGTGGTGAAACTGAACGCCATGATCAGCGCGTAGAGCATCAGGTCGGTGCCGCGGCGCACGCCGAACCAGTGCGCGACCACGGTGGTGTCGTCGGGCCGCAGCACGGCATAGACGCCGGCCAGCACGAACACGATGTAGCCCACCTTCACCCAGGCCCGCGACCGCGCGTTCCGGCGGGAGCGCAGCAGATAGACGAGCAGGGCGACGATCGAGGCGATCAGCAGCACCTGGATCCAGTTCATCGGTGAATCCTTCCTCGCAGCAGCCCGTCGAAGATGATGTTGACGCCGTTGAGCAGTGGCTGGCCCTTGGACCTCGAGTATTCGGTGTAGAGCACCTCGACCGGGTATTCGGCCACCCGCCAATCGTTTTCGGCGATCAGCGCGATGAATTCGTTGGCGTGGCTCATGCCGCTCATGGTGATGTTGAGGCCGTCGGCGACCTTCTTGTTGAAGACCCGCAGGCCGTTGTTGGTGTCGGTCAGGCCGAGTCGGCGGCCGCGCGGGCTCAGGCGCGCGGCCGTCTGCAGCACGAGCCGCTTCACCAGCGGCGGGCGGCTGGTCTCCCCGCCGCCGAACCGGGTCCCGATGACGATGTCCACGTCGCCGGCGGCGAGCCGCTCGATCATCGCGGCCACGTCCTTGACGCGGTGCTGGCCGTCGGCGTCGAACGTGGCGAACACCCGCGCGCCGGGCTGCCTGCGCGCGTACTCGACCCCGGTCTGGATGGCCGCGCCCTGGCCGAGGTTGACCGGATGGCGCACCAGGTGCGCGCCGGCCCGCCGGGCGATCTCGCCGGTGCCGTCGGTGCTGCCGTCGTCCACGCAGACGACGTGGTCGAAGGCCGCCCGCAGGTCGGCGATCACCTCGCCGATGACGGAGGCTTCGTTGTAGGCGGGAATGACGATCCAGACCCCGCGGTGATCAATGTCTGTGGCCATTTAGCCCACCAGGTTAGTCAGGATCGGCCGGATAGGCGCCCGGCGCGCGACAGCGCCAGCAGATGGACGCCGATACCCACCAGGGGACCGCACAGCAGCGCGATGACGGTGCGCGTCTGCAGCGGCAGCGGCAACGCCAGCAACAGGCCCGAGGCGACGGTGGCGCCCACCCACCCCAGCGAGTACGCGCGGTGCAGCGCGGCGGCGACGGCGGCGGCGCCGGTCAGGGTCAGCATCGCGATCGCCAGCGCGGCCGCCGTCAGCCACGCCAGCAGGGCGCCGCCGGCCTGGTACTGCGGCCCGAACGCCACCCGCAGCAGCCACGGGCCCACCAGGCCGGCCGCCAGCACGCCGATCGCGCCGATGCCGGCGATGATTCCCGCGGGCGCCAGCAGCGCCCGGACCCGGTCGCCGCGCGCGTCGACGAAGTGGGCGATGAGGTTGCCCTGCATGGCCGTCAGCGGCACCAGCAGCGGCGCGCGGGTCAGGGTGACGGCCAGGATGACGACGCCGCCCTCGGCGCCCAGTTGCGCGCTGGTCAGCTTCAGCAGCACCGGAAAGCCCATCACCAGGATCGCGCTGGCGCCGGCGGCGGTGACCGAGTGGGCGGCGCCGCGCAGGAACGTCGCGGGTCCGCCGGGTGTCGGCAGGCGGGCGGTGGCCCGCGCGGCGGGCGAGGCCACCAGCATGATCAGCCAGGCCGCCGCCCCGCCGACCGTGGCCCACAGGAATCCGACCAGGCCCCAGCCGAGGACGAACGTCGCCGCCGCGACCGCCACCCGGGTCACCGCGTCGGTCACCATCAACCCGCCGTACCTCGACCACTGGTCGGTGCCGGCCAGCATGCCCAGCAGGGTGGCGTGCAGGCAGAAGCCGGCCAGCCCGACGCTGAGCAGCGCCACCGACAACCAGCGCGACTCGACGAACACCCGGCCGCTCCACAGCGGCGAGCTGCCGCCGATCGCGACCGCGGCCGCCACGCCGATCAGCGCGGCCACCCGCATGGGCTGGGTGCGTCCCGTGGCCGCCACGTCGGTGACATACCGCGTCGAGCGGACCTCCCGGGTGGTTTCCTGCAACAGGCCGTTGGCGGCGCCGGTGACCAGACCGAAAGCGCCCCAGAAAACCCCGAAGATGGAAAAGCCGCTCGGGGCCAGGTCCCGGGCCGCCAGGTAGATCACCGCGTAGCCGCACAGGGCGGTCAACGCGGTCGCGGCGCCGACCCGGGCCATGCTGCCGCGGGCGACCGGCCCCCTGGAGGCTCCGACCTCGGTCACCCGGACGGCGCTTCCGTCCGACTGCCCCGGTGCACCGCCAGCGTCGTCACATTTGAAAATAGTAGGTGCGTCGGCTCCGAGGCCCCGCGCACGCGGGTCGGTTCGCTATCGTCGGCGGCTGTCGGGGAAGGATCCATGGCTGCGTTTCGCACCTTCGGGGTGTCGCTGATCGTCACCGCCGGCGCCCTCGCCGCCGGGTACGCCCTGGGCGGCGTCAAGGACCTCTTCCTGTTGGTGGTCCTGGCCGTGCTCGAGGTTTCGCTGTCGTTCGACAACGCCATCATCAATGCCGCGGTGCTGCAGCGGATGAGCCCGTTCTGGCGGCAGATGTTCCTGACCGTGGGGATCCTCGTCGCGGTATTCGGGATGCGGTTGCTGTTCCCGTTGGTCATCGTGTGGGTGACCGCGGGGCTGGCCCCGCTGCGCGCGATGGATTTGGCGCTGCACCCGCCGCCGAACGGCGCCGCCGAATTCCCGGACGGGTCGCCCAGCTACGAGAAGCTGCTCGTGGCCGCGCACCCGCAGATCGCTGCGTTCGGCGGGGTCTTCCTGCTGATGCTGTTCCTCGACTTCGTCTTCTACGACCGAGACATCAAGTGGCTCAAGTGGATCGAGATCCCGTTCGCGCGCATCGGCCGGCTGGGTCACGTGTCGGTGGCCGTGGTCGGCGTGGTGCTCATGGTGGTCGCGACGCGGCTGACGCATTCCACCGAGGAGCGCGCGACGGTGCTCACCGCCGGCCTGCTGGGGCTGGTCACCTACCTTGTGGTCAACGGGTTGAGCCGCGCGTTTCGGCCGTCGGACGTCGCTCAGGCGTCGGGGAACGGGGCGGGCCAGGCCGTCGGCAAGGCCGGGCTGATGCTGTTCCTCTATCTCGAGGTGCTCGACGCCGCCTTCTCCTTCGACGGGGTCACCGGCGCCTTCGCGATCACCTCGGACCCGATCCTCATCGCGCTCGGCCTCGGGCTCATCGGCTCGATGTTCGTCCGGTCGATCACGATCTACCTGGTGCAGCAGGAGGCGCTGGACCGGTACGTGTACCTGGAGCACGGGGCGCACTGGGCGATCGGCGTGCTGGCGGTGATCATGCTGGTTTCCATCGAACCGCGTTACCAGGTCCCCGAGGCCGTCACTGCGTCCGTCGGGGTGGTTTTCATCGCGGCGGCGCTGGGCTGGAGCGTGCTGCGCAACCGGCGCGCCGCGGCCGCCGCTAGTGCGCCCCGGCCTTGAACCGGTCCACCGAGCGCTGAATCTCGGCTTCGGCGTCCGCCCTGCCTACCCAGTCGGCCGCCTTGACGAACTTGCCGGGCTCGAGGTCCTTGTAGTGCACGAAGAAGTGCTTGATCGCTTCCAGTTCGTACTCCGGAACGTCGCCGATGTCCTGGATGTGGTCCCAGCGATGGTCGCCGGCCGGTACGCACAGCACCTTGTCGTCGCCGCCCTTCTCGTCGGTCATCCGGAACATGCCCACCGGGCGCGCTTCCACGATGACGCCGGGGAACACCGACTGCGGCAGCAGGACCATCGCGTCCAGCGGGTCGCCGTCCTCACCGAGGGTGTCCTCGATGAACCCGTAGTCAGTGGGGTAGGCCATCGCGGTGTACAGGTAGCGGTCCAGGCGCAGGCGCCCGGTCTCGTGATCGACCTCGTACTTGTTCCGCTGGCCTTTCGGGATCTCGATGGTCACGTCGAATTCCACCGCGTCGGCTCCTTTTCGGGTTAGCTAGGTCAACTTTGCTCTGTTACACCCTAGTCAAGCGCATCGTGGATCCTTCGGCAGAATGGGGTTCAAACATTCAGGAGAGTGATGGGTCCTACTCGCCGGCGGAAATCCACCCAGGTGTTCATCGGGTTGGCCGTTCTGGCGTTCGTGGCTGCGGTGGTGGCGGCGGCGGTGTTCTTCACCACCGGTGGCCATAACTCCGGTGGTGCCCGGGCGCCGATACCGCCGCCGCACGCGCCGACGCTCAAGCCGGGAGTCGTGCCGGTCAGCGACACCGCCGAAATGGCTAGCCCCGGTGGCGTGGCGGCCGCGCTGGCGGCCGTGGCGGCCGATCCCAACCTGGGCCGGCTGGGCGGTCGCGTGACCGACGCGATGACCGGCAAAGAGCTGTGGCAGGTCGCGGACGACCTGCCACAGATCCCGGCGTCGACCAACAAGGTGCTGACCGCCGCCGCGGCCCTGTTGACCCTCGACCACCAGGCCCGGATCAGCACGCGGGTGGTGGCCGGCAGCCAGAACGCCCAGGGCCCGGTCGTGCTGGTCGGCGCGGGCGACCCGGCGTTGTCGGCGGCGCCGCCGGGCGTGGACACCTGGTACAAGGGTTCGGCGCGGATCAGCGACCTCGTCGAACAGGTCCGCCGCAGCGGTATGACGCCGACCGCCGTGCAGGTGGACACGTCCGCGTTCAGCGGTCCCACGATGGCCCAGGGCTGGGATCCGGCCGACGTCGACAACGGTGACATCGCGCCGATCGAGTCGGTGATGATCGACGCCGGGCGCATCCAGCCGTCCACGGTCAACTCGCGGCGGTCCCGTACGCCGGCGCTGGACGCCGGACGGGAGCTGGCCAAGGCGCTGGGGCTCGATCCCGGCGCGGTGACCATCGCCAAGGCGCCGTCGGGCGCGCGGCAGCTGGCGGTCGTGCAGTCGGCGCCGCTGGTGCAGCGGCTGGGCGAGATGATGGACCACTCCGACAACGTGATGGCCGAGTGCATCGCCCGCGAGGTGGCGGCGGCGATCAACCGGCCGCAGAGCTTCGCCGGCGCGGCCGACGCGGTCGCCAACCGGTTGTCCACCGCACACGTCGACCTCACCGGCGCCGCGCTGCTGGACTCCAGTGGGCTCTCGGTGGACGACCGCCTGACCGCCAAGACGCTCGACGGCGTGGTGCAGGCGGCCGCGGGCCCGGACCAGCCGGCGCTGCGGGCGCTGCTCGACCTGCTGCCGATCGCCGGCGGCAGCGGCACCCTGGCCGACCGCTTCCTCGATGCGGCCACCAATCAGGGCCCGGCGGGCTGGTTGCGCGCCAAGACGGGCTCGCTGACCGCCACGAACGCCCTGGCGGGTGTGCTCACCGACCGCAGCGGCCGGGTGCTCACCTTCGCGTTCCTGTCCAACGACGCCGGTCCGAACGGCCGCAACGCCATGGACGCCCTGGCCACCAGGCTGTGGTCATGCGGGTGCGCATGACGCCGCCGTCGGAGTTGACCCTGGGGACCGCCGTCGACTGGCGCTTCGCCGCCACCGTAGGCCAGCGGCTGGCCCGCCCCGGACCGCCGTCCAGCGACTACACCCGCCGCCAGGCGATCGACGAGCTGACGGCCGCGTCCGCCCAGGCCGAACCCCCGGTGCGCGACGTCACCGGGCTGGTCACCGAGGGTGCGGTGCCCGCGGCCCGCATCGTCGATCGCCCGGAGTGGATCGGCGCGGCGGCCGAGTCGATGCGGCTGATGATGAACGGAAGTGAAAAGCCCAAGGGGTACCTGACCGGCCGCCTGACCGGAGCGCAGACGGGAGCCGTGCTGGCCTTCGTGTCCTCGGGCATCCTCGGCCAGTACGACCCCTTCGCCGCCGCGAGGGAGGGCTGCCTGCTGCTGGTCTATCCCAACGTGATCGCCGTCGAGCGCCAGCTCCGGGTGGACCCGTCCGACTTCCGGTTGTGGGTGTGCCTGCACGAGGTGACGCACCGGGTGCAGTTCACCGCCAACCGGTGGCTGACCGGCTACATGTCGGAGGCGCTGGGGCTGCTGACCCGTGACGCGGGGGAGGACGTCGGCAAGGTCGCGACCCGGCTCGCGGAGTACGTCCGCAGCCGCGGCGCCCAGCCGCCCGCGGAGGACGGCAGCTCGTCGGGAATCCTGGGCCTGGTGCGCGCGGTGCAGTCCGAGCCGCAGCGCCACGCCCTGGACCGGCTGCTGGTGCTCGGCACGCTGCTCGAGGGCCACGCCGACCACGTCATGGACGCGGTCGGGCCCAGGGTGGTGCCGTCGGTGGCCACCATCCGCCGGCGGTTCGACGAGCGTCGTCACCGCAAGCAACCCCCGCTGCAGCGGCTGCTGCGCGCCCTGCTGGGGCTGGACGCCAAGCTGAGCCAGTACACCCGCGGCAAGGCGTTCGTCGACCACGTCGTCGGCCGGGTCGGGATGCAGCGGTTCAACACTGTCTGGTCGGGTCCCGAGACGCTGCCGCTGCCCGCCGAGATCGAAGAACCCCAGCGATGGATCGACAGGGTGCTGTAGGGCAGCTGCGCAAAGCTGTCGAGTCGTTCGCCACGACCCACGTCCCCTCCGCCGAACGGTGGTGCGTGGCGCTGTCCGGCGGCCCGGATTCGCTGGCGCTCACCGCGGTCGCGGCCGGGCTGCGGCCCACCACCGCGCTGATCGTGGACCACGGCCTGCAGCCCGATTCGTCCGCGGTCGCCGAAACCGCACGGGGCCAAGCGATTTCCCTGGGCTGCGTCGACGCTCGGGTGGTTTGCGTGCGGGTGGGCAATGAGGGCGGCCCCGAGGCGGCGGCGCGCGCCGCCCGCTATGCCGCCCTGGGCGCCTACCGCGACGGCCCGGTGCTGCTGGGCCATACGCTCGACGACCAGGCCGAGACCGTGTTGCTGGGTCTGGGCCGCGGGTCCGGGGTGCGTTCGATCGCCGGGATGCGGCCGCACGATTCGCCGTGGTGCCGGCCGCTGTTGGGCGTGCGACGCGCCGTCACCCACGCCGCCTGCCAGGAACTCGGGCTGACCGCGTGGTCCGACCCGCACAATTCCGACCGCCGTTTCACCCGGGCGCGGCTGCGCCTGGAGGTGCTGCCGCTGCTGGAGGACGTCCTGGGCGGCGGGGTGGCCGAGGCGCTGGCCCGCACCGCGACCGCGCTGCGCGAGGACACCGAGCTGATCGACGCGCTGGCCGCGCGGGCGCTGCCCGGGATCAGGGTCGACTCGGGGCTGCAAGCCGACGCGCTGGCGGCGCTGGCAGGCCCGGTTCGTCGCCGCGTGATTCGCGGCTGGCTGCTGGCCGGTGGCGCGACGGGCCTGACCGACAAGCAGATCCGCGGCGTCGACGCGCTGGTGACCGCGTGGCGTGGGCAGGGCGGGGTGGCGGTCGGGTCGCCGTTGCGCGCCGAGCGGTTGATCGCGGGCCGGCGCGACGGCGTCCTCACGCTGTGGCGGGAGCCGGTTCGCGGTGCGGGCGGATAGCGTCAATTTCGGGGCTGCCGTTGGTTCTTCGCCCGTCGGCGTGGCACGCTGTGGGCGTGGCCCAGATCCCGTCGGCGACCGGTTCCGCTAGAGCCGTGGAGCTGTACCCGGGTGACATCAAGTCGGTGCTGCTCACCGAGGAGCGGATCCAGGCCCGCATCGCCGAGCTGGGCGAGGAAATCGGCACCCACTACCACGACTCCGCGGTCGAGACCGGTCAGGACCTGCTGCTGATCACGGTGCTCAAGGGCGCCGTGATCTTCGTCACCGACCTGGCCCGCGCCATACCGCTGCCGACGCAGTTCGAGTTCATGGCCGTCAGCTCCTACGGCACGTCAACGTCGTCGTCCGGCGTCGTCCGGATCCTGAAGGACCTCGACCGCGACATCGAGGGACGCGACGTGCTGATCGTCGAGGACGTCGTCGACTCCGGCCTGACCTTGTCGTGGTTGCTGCGGAACCTGACCAGCCGGCACCCCCGCTCTTTGCGGGTATGCACGCTGCTGCGCAAGCCCGACGCGAGGGGCGCCAACGTCGACATCGCCTTCGTGGGCTTCGACATTCCCAACGACTTCGTCGTGGGCTACGGCCTGGACTACGACGAGCGCTACCGCGACCTGTCGTACATCGGCACCCTGGACCCCAGGGTCTATCAGCAGTAGCGCGCTGGTCCCCGGGTGCCCCGACCACCCCGGCTGCGAAGGGCCTGTAGTCGAATTTCCTTATGCCGCAGCGTGGTTCGGGTTCGATCCGGTGTCGGCCGTCACCGGCACCGGTCACCGGAGCTAGTTGGGTGGCGGCGGTGGTTGGGGTTGGAAGGGTTGGTACCATCACCATTGGGCGCGTTCGCCGGTGGGTCCCGGGCAGGGCGGCACGGCGGGCGGGGGTTCGCTGGGTGGGCGGGCCAACGATCCCGGGCGCAGCGGTTGGCCGGCGCCGTCGGTGACGGTGAGGGCGTCGGCGGGTCCGGTGAGGGTGAGCAGGCCGCGGGGGTGCAGCCGATGGTGGGGGGGGCAGACCAGGACGAGGTTGGCTAGTTCGGTGGGGCCGCCGTCTTCCCAGTGCCGCAGGTGATGGGCGTGCAGCCCCCGGGTGGCGCCGCACCCGGGGACGACGCACGCGCGGTCGCGGTGTTCCAGGGCGCGGCGAAGGCGGCGGTTGATCAGCCGGGTGGTCCGCCCGGCGCCAATGGGCTGGCCGTGACGTTCAAGCCAGACCTCGGCGGTGGCATCACAGGTCAGGTAGCGGCGTTCGGCGTCGGTGAGCAGTGGACCCAGATGCAGGGCGGCGGCGCGCTGCTCGACGTCGAGGTGCACCACCACGGTGGTGTGCTGCCCGTGGGGCCGGCGCGCGGCCTCGGCGTCCCATCCGGCCTCGATCAGGCGCACGAAGGCCTCGAGGCTGCCCGGATACGGGGGCCGCTGATCGCAGGGGTCCGCACCGTCACCGTGATCGCGCTTCCAGTCGGCGATCAGCGCCTCGCGATGCGAGGCCAGCGCGGCGTCGAATGTCGCGGCGTCCAGGGGGTCCAGGGTGATCCGATAGCAGCTGCCCGCCTGGGTGCTGGTCTTGGTCAGCGACGGCTGTGGTTTTGGCGAAGGGTCGGGTTCGGATCGCGGTTCGAGGTTGACCGCGGTGCGCAACTGCGTGACCGTCGCATAGGGGGCCAGCTGCGCGTAATGCTCATCGGAGCCCTGCCCGGCGCGCGCGGCGATCACCCCGAGCTGATCCAGCGACACCCGGCCCTCCCGCAGAAGGTCGATGCAGCGCGGGAACTCCTCGCGCCGGCCGGCGACGGCGGTGATCGTGTGGGCGTTGGCCGGTGAACAGCCGGTCTTCCACGCCACCAGCGCCGGCACCGACCGGGCCCCGGTCATCCCGCACAGTTGGTCGCGGTCGATCTCGGCCACGATCTCCACGATGCGCCCGTCAATCGCATTGCGCTGACCGCACAACTGCGCCAACTCCTGAAACAACACCTCCAGACGCTCGCTGGGGCTCACCCCCACAGCGGCAGTAGATGCGGTCGACGAAGACATGCCCGCATCATCACACCGACCACCGACAAGAAACGGACCACCCGACAAGGGCCCGTCGCCCGCCACGGATTGCGGTCACGCGCAGCCGGCCTAGGGCGTGACGAGGATCTTGCAGTGCCGCTCGGGGTCGGCGAGGTCGTCGAATGCCTGCCCGACTCCCTCCAGCCCGACCTCCCCGGTGATCAGCGGGGTGACGTCGATGTCGCCCTCGGCCAGCGCGCGCAGCGACTCGCCGAACTCCTCCGGGTTGTAGGCCAGCACGAACTGCACGTTGATCTCTTTGGCGATCGCGAAGAACGGGTGCACGGTGTCGGCCTGCATGCACACCCCGGCGACCACCAGCCGGGTGCCCGGCCGCGCCCGCAACAGCACGTCGTCGATGATGCCGGGCACCCCGACCGCCTCGAACACCACCGCGGGTTTGACGCTGTCGAACGGCGAGCCCTGGGCGGCATCCAGTGTCCGATGAGCGCCCATGGTTGCGGCCAGCTCGCGGCGCTTGGGTGAGAAGTCAGCGGCCACAATGGTTTCCACGCCACGAAGCTTCAGGGCGGCGATGATCGCGATGCCGATCGGGCCGCACCCCAACACCAGGGCGGTCTCGCCCGGTGCAACGTTGGACTTGTTGACGGCATGCAAGCCCACCGCCATGGGTTCGGTCAGGGCGGCATGCCTGAAGTCGAGCCCGTTCGGGATGGGCAGCAGCAGCGGCGCCGCGAGCAGCATCCGTTCGGCGTAGCCGCCCATCGTGCTGTTGCTGTAGACGATCGGCTCGACACCCTTGGCGGACAGCAACACCGGAATCGACGTGACCAGTGTTCCCGGCGCCGGGGCCTGCGTATCGGGTCCGGCCTCGAGCACTGCGGCGCTGAACTCGTGACCCATGAAGACGTCGCTGCCCAGATCGACGGTCATGCCCCCGCCGCCGCCGGCGACCCGGGCCGTCATCGACATCACCTCGTCGCCGTGGGCGGCGAAATGCAGGTCGGAACCGCAGATTCCGCACGCGCGCACGTCGACCAGAACCTGGCCCGGTCCGGGCACCGGCTCGGGCACGTCATCGCGATACACCATGCGGCCGTCGCGCAGGACCGCGGCGCGCATCAGTTGCTCCCGCCGGACTGTTCGGCGACGTGTTCGGTGATGGCTTTGATCACGGCCTCTCCGGCGCGGCCGATCAACTGGTCGCGCCGGCCCTTGGCCCAGTCGTGCGACGCGCGCGACGCCTCGAGCTGACCCTTGAAGTGTGGAATGACCTTGCGCGCCATCAGCTCATAGCAATGGTGTGTCGCTTCGGGCGAGGCCCAGTCGTGCCCGAGCATCAACAGCGTGCCGAAGCCGCCGGAGCGTTCGAGCAGGTCTTCGATGTGCGCGATCGCGTCGTCGGGCGTGCCGATGCAGCAATTACCCTTGGCCGCATAGTCTTCGACGAATTCGTAGGGAGTTTGGGTGGCGCCGTCGACGGAATTCGACAGCGGGACGAAGCCTGCCGCCCCGAAGTAGTCGGCAAAATCCTGCAGGCCGTAGGTGCAGTCGTTGATCGCCTGCTCGCGGGTGTCGGCGATGTGCATGATGCTCAGCACCCGCCAGTCGGCACGGTCGGGTTCGTCGCGGCCGACCTTGGCGGCCTGCTCGCGCACCACGTCCCAGGTGGTCTCCAGGGCGGCGTACCCGCCGGGGACCGACATCGACAGCGACAGCAGCGAGGTGCCCAGCGACCCGGCCAGCCGCGGTCCCGACGGGGAAATCATTGCCGCGGTGGATATTTCGGGGTATGGCCAGGTATACGGGCGGATGTGCAGCTGCGCGTCCCGCAGGGTGAACCAGTCGGAGTGCCGGTCGATCCGCTCGCTGGGCGCGGCGCGGAACAGCGCCAGGATCGCCTCGAGCGACTCCTGCATCATCCGCCGCTGCTCGACCGGGTCGATGCCCATCATGTACGCGTCGGACGGCAGGGCCCCGGGGCCCGTGCCGAACATGACCCGACCGCGGGTCAGGTGGTCCAGCAGCACCCAGCGGTCGGCCACCATGAGCGGATGGTGGTAGGGCAGCGAGACCACACCGGTGCCCAACCGGATGTGCTTGGTTCGCTCCGCGGCGACGGCGATGAAGACCTCCGGGCAGGCGATCAGTTCGTAGCCACCCGAGTGGTGCTCGCCGAACCAGGCCTCGTCGAAACCGAGGCGATCCAGCGCGACAACCCGCTCCAGGTCGTATTCCAAGGCGACGGTGGGGGATTGACCGGTCGGATGAAACGGCGTGACGAAGACGCCGAAACGCAGGGGCGGGGTCATCGCAGCTCCAATCCGTTGAGGAACTCCAGCAAGAGCGCATTCACCTCGTCCGGGCGCTCCTGCTGCAGCCAGTGTCCGGCGCCGTCGATCATCACCTGCCGATACGGGCCGGAGATCACCTCCGCGGCGCGGTCGGCGCGGGTGAAGCCCGACACCGGGTCGGCGGTCCCGGCCATAAAGAGCGACGGCACAGCAATTTTGGCGTCGGTGAGCTCGGCGGTGGTCTCCCAGTTGCGGTCGAGGTTGCGATACCAGTTGAGCCCACCCGTGAAACCCGTGCGGCTGAATTCGTCGACGTAGTGTTCGAGCTCGGCCTGGCTGATCCACTCGGGCAGCTCGTCGGGCTCCGACAGGCGATCGAGGAATCCCTCGGGACCGGGCGCAACCATGCGCATCGCCGCGGCCCCGTCGCCGGACAACCGCAGGCCGCCCATCATCAGACGCAGGGTGCGGGCGGGATCGGCATTGAGCTCCGCGTCGGCAACGCCGGGCTCCTGGAAATAGAGCATGTAAAAAAAGTTCTCCCCGAACAACTTCTGGAATGCCTGCGTCGGAGGCACTTTCGCGCGGGGCAGCGCCGGCACGCTGAGCGCGGCGACCGCCGCGACCCGGTCGGGGTGCAGGAGCGGGGCGTGCCACACCACGGGCGCCCCCCAGTCGTGCCCGATCCAGACGGCCCGCTCGGCGCCGACGTCGTCGAGCAGCCCCACCAGATCGGCCGTCAGCTCGTGGATGTTGTACGCCTCGATCGCATCCGGGCGCGACGAGCCGCCGTAGCCGCGTTGGTCGGGCGCGAGGACGTGGTATCCGGCCTCGGCCAGGACGGGGATCTGGTGTCGCCACGAGTAGGCCAATTCGGGAAAGCCGTGGGCGAGGACGACGACGGGGGCGCCGCGCTCTCCGGCTTCGGTCACCCGCAGCCGCACGCCATTGGTGTCGACTAACCGTTCGGTTGAAGGGGGCACCGTCACACCAAATCACAACGGGCCCCGGCTGAGAAGGGTCCGGCGAGATCGCAATGGCGTGGATTTCGGCGATATCGTGGTCGTTGCCGCGCATCATGGAAACGGCGGTGAAGGCGAGGTGGTGCAAGGATGCGGATGGACCACGTCGTCCTGTGGACGAAGGACGCGAGGGCGGCCGTCGATTTCTACTCCCGGGTGGTCGGCCTGACCCCGCTGCGCCTCAAAGAGTTCGAGGCCGGCGAGGCGCCGTTCCCGAGCGTGCGGGTGTGCGAGGAATCCATCATCGACCTGATGCCCATGAAGACGGCCCACGGTGCGGGGACGTTCGCCGACGGCGAAGGCGTCGCGGGCAACCGGGTCAACCACCTGTGTCTGGCGCTGTCCAAAGCCGAGTTCGACGCGCTGGATCGGCGTCTGCGGGCCGAAGGCGTCGATACCGGCGCCCGGAGGAACAGCAGCTTCGGCGCCCGGGGGTGGGCGCCGGAGGCCTTCTATTTCGCCGATCCCGACGGCAACGTGCTCGAAGCGCGCTATTACGAATGAGCCGGCCCGATCGCCGGCGCGGCATGGGAACCGTCGGTCGTTAGGCAGGTGGCGACCCGCTGCGCTCCGGCTCTCCCGGAGCAGGCGGTAGCCTGGACTTTTCCAGCTGTGTATCGGGAAGGAACCTGGCCTGCACGGCCGATGATCGATGAACCGAAAAAACTTGATCCGCACGCTGACGGCGATCGCCGTGGTGGTGGTGCTCGGCTGGTCGTTCTTCTACTTCAGCGATGACACCCGGGGCTTCAAGCCCGTGGACACCTCCGTGGCGATGGCCCAGATCAACGGCGACAACGTCAAGAGCGCGCAGATCGACGACCGCGAGCAGCAGCTGCGGTTGACCCTGAAGAAGCCCAACAACGACACCGACAACTCCGACAAGGTCATCACCAAGTTCCCCAGCGGGTACGCCGTCGACCTGTTCAACGCGCTGAGCGCAAAGAACGCCAAGGTCAACACCGTCGTCAACCAGGGCAGCATCCTGGGCGAGCTGCTGGTGTACGTGTTGCCGCTGCTGTTGCTGGTCGGCCTTTTCGTCATGTTCTCCCGGATGCAGGGCGGCGCCCGGATGGGCTTCGGGTTCGGCAAGTCGCGGGCCAAGCAGCTGTCCAAGGACATGCCCAAGACCACGTTCGCCGACGTCGCGGGTGTGGACGAGGCGGTCGAGGAGCTCTACGAGATCAAGGACTTCCTGCAGAACCCGGGCCGCTACCAGGCGCTGGGCGCCAAGATCCCCAAGGGCGTGCTGCTCTACGGGCCGCCCGGAACGGGCAAGACGTTGCTGGCCCGCGCCGTCGCCGGTGAGGCCGGGGTTCCGTTCTTCACGATTTCAGGCTCGGACTTCGTCGAGATGTTCGTCGGCGTCGGCGCCTCCCGCGTGCGGGACCTCTTCGAGCAGGCCAAGCAGAACAACCCGTGCATCATCTTCGTCGACGAGATCGACGCGGTCGGCCGCCAGCGCGGCGCGGGCCTGGGCGGCGGCCACGACGAGCGCGAGCAGACGCTGAACCAGCTGCTGGTCGAGATGGACGGCTTCGACCCGCGGGCCGGCGTCATCCTCATCGCCGCCACCAACCGGCCCGACATCCTGGACCCGGCGCTGCTGCGGCCCGGCCGATTCGACCGGCAGATCCCTGTGTCCAACCCGGACCTGGCGGGCCGGCGCGCGGTCCTGGCGGTGCACTCCAAGGGCAAGCCGATCGCGCCGGACGCCGACCTGGACGGGCTGGCCAAGCGCACGGTCGGCATGACCGGAGCCGACCTGGCCAACGTGATCAACGAGGCGGCGCTGCTGACCGCCCGCGAGAACGGCACCGTCATCACCAGCGCCGCGCTGGAGGAGGCGGTGGACCGGGTGATCGGCGGCCCGCGCCGCAAGGGCCGGATCATCAGCGAGCAGGAGAAGAAGATCACCGCCTACCACGAGGGTGGCCACACCCTGGCGGCGTGGGCGATGCCGGACATCGAGCCGATCTACAAGGTGACGATCCTGGCCCGCGGCCGCACGGGCGGCCACGCCGTCGCGGTGCCCGAGGAGGACAAGGGCCTGCGCACCCGTTCGGAGATGATCGCCCAGCTGGTGTTCGCGATGGGCGGGCGCGCCGCCGAGGAACTGGTCTTCCGCGAGCCCACCACGGGCGCGGTGTCGGACATCGAACAGGCGACCAAGATCGCGCGGGCGATGGTCACCGAGTTCGGCATGAGCTCCAAGCTCGGCGCCGTGAAGTACGGCACCGAGCACGGCGACCCGTTCCTGGGCCGGACCATGGGCACGCAGGCGGACTACTCGCACGAGGTCGCCCGCGACATCGACGACGAGGTGCGCAAGCTGATCGAGGCGGCGCACACCGAGGCCTGGGAGATCCTCACCGAATACCGCGACGTCCTCGACACCCTGGCCGGTGAGCTGCTGGAGAAGGAAACCCTGCACCGCCCCGAGCTGGTAGGCATCTTCGCCGACGTCGAGAAGCGGCCCCGGCTCACCATGTTCGACGACTTCGGCGGCCGCATCCCCTCCGACAAGCCCCCCATCAAGACCCCGGGCGAGCTGGCCATGGAGCGCGGCGAGCCGTGGCCCCCGCCCGTCCAGGAGCCGGCCTTCAAGGCGGCCATCGCGCGCGCGAGCCAGGCCGCCGAGGCCGCGCGGGCCGAAGCCGAACGAAACTCCAACGGCGGCAACGGTTCCCACGGCCACGGGAATCACCAAGAAGCTCGCCAGGGCGTTCCGCACGGCGCGACGCAGCCGGACTACGGCGCCCCCGCCGGCTGGCGGGCGCCGGGATGGCCGCCCCAGGAGCAAGAGCCCGGTTGGCGCCCGCCGCACTATGCGCCGCAATACCCACCGCAATATTCGCCGCAGCCGGGGCAACAGCCGCACCGGCAGCAGGGTCCCTACCAGCAGCAGCCCCCGTGGCCGCAGCCGGGCTACCCGGGTCCGGCTCAGCCGTCGTATCCGCCCTATCCGCCGTATCCGCCACCTGGCCAGCCCGCGCCGAATGCCGGAAAATCTTCCGATCAGCAGGACGAAGACGTGAGCCGGTCCAACCCGCCGGCCCACGGCTGACCGAACTGGAGGATTCGATGGCCTTACCGAGTTGGGAGCCGGACACCGCGACCCCGCCGGCCAGGGTGTTCGACCAGGACCGCGCCGAGGCCGCGGTCCGCGAGCTGCTCGAGGCGATCGGCGAGGATCCAAACCGGGACGGCCTGCGGGAGACCCCGGCCCGCGTCGCGCGCGCCTACCGGGAGGTGTTCGCCGGTTTGTACACCGATCCCGACGCCGTGCTGAACACCATGTTCGACGAGCAGCACGACGAGTTGGTGCTGGTCAAGGAGATCCCGCTGTATTCGACCTGCGAGCATCACCTGGTTTCGTTCCACGGGGTGGCGCACGTCGGCTACATCCCCGGCACGGACGGCAGGGTGACCGGACTGTCGAAGATCGCCCGGCTGGTCGACCTGTACGCCAAGCGGCCTCAGGTGCAGGAGCGCCTCACCAGCCAGATCGCGGATGCCCTGGTGAAGAAGCTCGATCCGCGCGGCGTCATCGTCGTGATCGAGGCCGAGCACCTGTGCATGGCGATGCGCGGCGTCCGCAAACCCGGCGCCACCACCACGACGTCGGCGGTGCGCGGTCAGTTCAAGACCAGCGCCGCGTCCCGAGCCGAAGCGCTCGATCTCATCCTGCGTAAGTGAGTCCGGCGCCTGTGCAGGTAATGGGTGTTCTGAACGTCACGAACGACTCGTTCTCCGACGGCGGCCGCTATCTCGATGCCGACGACGCCGTCGCGCACGGCCTGGCGCTGGCGGCCGAGGGCGCGGGAATCGTCGACGTCGGCGGGGAGTCCACCCGGCCCGGTGCCGCGCGGATCGACGCCCGGGTGGAGGCGTCGCGCGTCGTTCCCGTCGTCAAAGACCTTGCCGCCCAAGGCATTACCGTGAGTATCGACACCATGCACGCCGATGTGGCGCGGGCGGCGCTGGAGAGCGGGGCGGGGATCGTCAACGACGTGTCCGGCGGCCGCGCCGACCCGGCGATGGCGCCGCTGGTGGCCGAGGCCGGCGTCGGGTGGGTCCTCATGCACTGGCGCCCGGTGCTTTCCGACCGGCCGCACCGGGCGCCCCGCTACCACGACGTGGTGGCCGAAGTCCGCGCCGAGCTGCTGGCGGGCGTCGACGACGCGGTGGCCGCCGGTGTCGACCCGGCCAACCTGGTGATCGACCCCGGGCTCGGATTCGCCAAGACGGGCCGCGACAACTGGGCGCTGCTGCACGCCCTGCCGCAGCTGGTCGAGACCGGGATCCCGGTGCTGCTGGGTGCGTCGCGCAAGCGGTTCCTCGGCACGCTGCTGGCCGGGCCCGACGGATCGCCCCGCCCGCCCGACGGACGGGAGACGGCGACGGCGGTGATCTCGGCGCTGGCCGCCCTGCACGGGGCTTGGGGGGTGCGCGTGCACGACGTGCGGGCGTCGGTCGACGCCCTCAAGGTCGTCGGGGCCTGGACCCGGCCCGAGACCCGGACCGAAACGGCCGGCGACGATGGCTGATCGAATCGAGCTGCGCGGCTTGACGATGCGCGGCCGGCACGGGGTGTTCGAGCACGAGCGCGTCGACGGGCAGGACTTCGTCGTCGATATCACCGTGTGGATCGACCTGGCCGACGCCGCCGCGAGCGACGACCTTGCCGACACCTACGACTACGCCGCCCTGGCCCAGCTGGCGGCCGACGTCGTCGCCGGGCCCGCGCGCAACCTGATCGAGGGGGTCGGCGGGGAAATCGCCGACAAGGTCATGGCCGACCGCCGCGTGCACGCGGTCGAGGTGACCGTGCACAAGCCACAGGCCCCGATACCGCACCGATTCGACGACGTCGCGGTGGTGACCCGGCGGTCGCGCCGCGGCGGGCGCGGGTCGGTCATCCCCGCGGGCGGGGCGCTATGACGCGCGTGGTGCTGTCGATCGGGTCCAACCTCGGCGACCGGCTGACCCGCCTGCAGTCGGTGGTCGACGGCCTCGGTGGCGCGGTGCTCAAAGTCTCGCCGGTGTACGAGACGGACCCGTGGGGCCGGGTGGACCAGGCGCCGTTCCTCAACGCGGTGCTCATCGCCGACGACCCGGCGTGCGACGGGCAGGGTTGGTTGCGCCGGGCGCAGGCGTTCGAGCGCGCCGCGGGGCGGGTGCGCGGCCAGAAGTGGGGGCCGCGCACGCTCGACGTCGACCTGATCGCCTGTTACGAGACCGGCCCGGCCGGCGAGGTCGAAGTCACGTCACGCGAGAACAACCTCACGTTGCCGCACCCGCTGGCCCACCTGCGCGCCTTCGTGTTGGTGCCGTGGCTTGACATCGACCCCGACGCCCGGCTGACCGTCGCCGGCGGTCCGCGCCCGGTCGCCGGCCTGCTCGCCGAGCTGGACCCCGCCGACCGCGACGGTGTCCGCCCCGCAAAACTCACGTTGGCACTGAAACCGGACGACTGATGGGGCCGACCAGGAAGCGCGACCTGACGGCCGCGGTGGTCGCGGCGGCGGTGATCGGCTACCTGCTGGTGACCGCGCTGTACCGCTGGTTTCCGCCGATCACGTTCTGGACGGGGCTGTCGCTGCTGGCGGTGGCCGTCGGGGAGGCCCTGTGGGCACGTCACGTGCGGGCCAAGATCAGCGACGGCGAAATCGGCCTCGGTCCCGGCTGGCTGCACCCGCTCGCGGTGGCGCGCAGCCTCGTGGTCGCCAAGGCCTCGGCCTGGGTGGGTGCGCTGATGCTCGGTTGGTGGGTGGGGTTGCTGGTGTACTTCCTGCCGCGGCGGTCCTGGCTGCGCGCCGCGGCCGAGGACACGGGCGGCACGACGGTGGCGGCCGTGAGCGCGCTGGCGCTGGTCGTCGCCGCGCTGTGGCTGCAACACTGCTGCAAATCCCCGCCGGACCCCACCGAGCACCCCGAGGGCGCAGAAACCTAGCGGCCCCCGGGGGCGTTGCGGGCGCGGGCGCGGGCCCGACGGTTTTCGAGGCCCCTCGGAGGCGTGCGGCGTTTCCGGGGAGTGCTGCGAGAATCGCCGAACCGGCGCGACACGCGGATTGACCTCGCACAGGTACAGTCAGGCCATGACCGTTCTGTCCCGCGGCGCCCGGGTTCGGCGCGGCGGCCGCAGGCCGGGCTGGGTGCTCTTGACGGCGTTGCTGGTGCTCGCAATCTGCGCCAGTTCCGCGCTGGTTTTCACCGATCGGGTGGAACTTCTCAAGCTCGCCGTGATCCTGGCGCTGTGGGCCGCGGTTGCCGGCGCCTTCGTGTCGGTCCTCTACCGCCGGCAGAGCGACGCGGACCAGGCCCGCGTCCGCGACCTCAAGCTCGTCTACGACCTGCAGCTGGACCGGGAGATCTCGGCCCGCAGGGAGTACGAGCTCACCGTCGAGTCGCAGCTGCGCCGCGAGCTGGCCTCCGAACTGCGCGCCCAGGCCGCCGACGACCTGGCCGCGCTGCGGGCGGAGCTGAACTCGTTGCGGACCAGCCTGGAGATTCTGTTCGACACCGATCTGCAGGAACGCCCCGCGCTGGAGACCTTCGACACCGAACCACCGGCCGAGCGCGCGTACAGCGAATGGGAACGAAACGGCGAGCGCCCCCACACGGCGCCCGCCGACTGGGTGTCCAGCGACCGGGTCACCTCGTCCGCCGAGTCGGTGCACCGGGACAACGCGCCGGGCCGCAGCGACGAAACGGCCATCATCGACGTGCCCGAGGAACCGCTGCTGCCGCCCCGCCAGCAGCCACCGGCCCGGGAGCGTGTCCGCTATGCGCCGGGCTGGCCTCAGGAGCCCGCCGCATACGTTGCCCCGCCCGAGCCCGAGCCGAGATTCGAACCGCGCCACGAGCCGCCCCCGCCCGCGCCGGAACGGCAACCGCAGATGCAGGGCTGGCAGCCGGCGCCCACGACCGGCCTCTGGTTGCCGCCGGGTGCGCCCGACAGCAACTGGGCGCGGCCCCACCACCTGCGCCCCGGCACCGCGGCGCCGACGGCGCGGAAGGCTCGGAGGGGGCGTCGGAAACCGGTGGGCAGTCGGTGGCTGAGCTATTGGCGCGGCTTCAGGTGCAGCCTTCCGGGGGCGGACGGCGGCGTCGCCGCGAGAGCTGACGCCCCTCTTCAGGGACCGATCGACTACAGTTTTCAGTGACCGTCCGGTACCCCATCAAGGACATCCAGGGACCGGAACGCACGAAATACAGGTGAGGTCGTCTGCGATGGTGCAGTTCGACGGTTCGCGCCCGGCCAGGCTCGACGGGCTGCGACCGGCCAGACTTCAGGTCGGGATCATCTCCGCCGGTCGCGTGGGAACCGCGCTCGGTGTGGCGCTGGAGCGCGCCGATCACGTCGTGGTGGCGTGCAGCGCGATCTCCCGCGCCTCCCGCCGGCGGGCGCAGCGCTGGCTGCCCGACACCCCGGTGACCGCGCCGCAGGAAGTGGCGGCCAACGCCGAGCTGCTCGTCCTGTCGGTCCCGGACAGCGAACTGCCCGGCCTGGTGGCGGGCCTGGCCGCGACGTCCTCGGTGCGGCCGGGCACGATCGTCGTCCACACCTCCGGTGCGAACGGGGTGGGCATCCTCGAGCCCCTGACGCCCGACTGCATACCGTTGGCGATCCACCCCGCGATGACCTTCACCGGATCCGACGAGGACGTCAGCCGGCTGCCGGACACCTGCTTCGGGATCACCGCGGCCGACGACGTCGGGTACGCCATCGGGCAGTCGCTCGTCCTGGAGATGGGCGGGGAACCGTTCTGCGTCCGGGAGGAAGCCCGGGTGCTCTACCACGCCGCCCTGGCCCACGCGAGCAACCACCTCGTCACGGTCCTGGCCGACGCGCTCGAGGCGTTGCGGACCGCCCTGCGCGGAGACGAACTGCTCGGCCAGCAACTCGTGGACGATCAGCCCGGCGGGCTCGCCGAACGCATCGTCGGCCCGCTGGCCCGCGCGGCGCTGGAGAACACGCTCCAGCGCGGCCAGGCCGCGCTCACCGGCCCGGTGGCCCGCGGTGACGCGGCCGCGGTCGCCGGGCACCTCAGGGCGCTCGAGCGGGTGGATCCCCAACTGGCGCAGGCGTATCGGGTGAACGCCCTGCGCACCGCCAGGCGTGCCCACGCCCCCGACGACGTCCTCGAGGTGCTGGCGCGATGAGTCCCTCGGGCGCCAAGCCGCCCGCCTTCAAGGCCGGCGAACTCAACGTGTACGCGCGGCCGCGCTACGTCAGCGACGTCGCTCGCGCGCTGCGCCACACCGGCCGCCGGGTGATGCTGGTGCCCACCATGGGGGCGCTGCACGACGGGCACCTCGCGCTGGTCCGCGCCGCCAAGCGGGTCCAGGGCTCGGTGGTCGTGGTCTCGATATTCGTCAACCCGCTGCAGTTCGGAGCCGGGGAAGACCTCGACGCCTACCCCCGCACCCTCGACGACGACCTCGCGCTGCTGCGCGCCGAGGGCGTGGAGATCGTCTTCGCGCCGACCGCCGCGGCGATGTATCCCGACGGCCTGCGCACCACCGTGCAGCCGGGACCGCTGGCGGCCGAGCTGGAGGGCGGCGTCCGGCCCACACACTTCTCCGGCGTGCTGACCGTGGTGTGCAAGCTGCTGCAGATCGTGCGCCCCGACCGGGTGTTCTTCGGCGAGAAGGACTACCAGCAGCTGGTGCTGATCCGGCAGATGGTCGCCGACCTCAACGTCGACGTCGACGTGATCGCGGTGCCCACCGTCCGGGAATCGGACGGGCTGGCGATGTCGTCGCGCAACCGCTACCTGGACCCGGCGCAGCGGGAGGCGTCGGTGGCGCTGTCGGCGGCGCTGACGGCGGGGGCACACGCCGCGCACGACGGACCGCAGGCCGCGGTGGCGGCGGCGCGCGCCGTGCTCGAGGCCGTGCCCGGCCTGACGGTCGACTACCTGGAGCTGCGCGACCCCGACCTCGGTCCGCTACAGCCCGACCGGCCCGGCCGGCTGCTGGTCGCCGCCCGCCTCGGCGCGACCCGGCTGTTGGACAACGTCGCGATCACCATCGGAACTTCGCCGGCACCCGTGGGGCCGGACGGATATCGGCACACCCTCGAATCACCTGGGAGGAATTGATGTTACGGACCATGTTGAAGTCGAAGATCCATCGCGCCACCGTCACCCAGGCGGACCTGCACTACGTCGGCTCGGTGACCATCGACGCCGACCTGATGGACGCCGCGGACCTGCTCGAAGGCGAACAGGTCACCATCGTCGACATCGACAACGGCGCCCGGCTGGTCACCTACGCCATCACCGGCGAGCGCGGTTCCGGCGTCATCGGGATCAACGGCGCCGCAGCCCATCTCGTCCACCCCGGCGACCTGGTCATCCTCATCGCCTACGGCACCATGGAGGACGCGGAAGCGCGCGCCTACGAGCCGAGCATCGTGTTCGTCGACGCCGACAACAAGCCGGTGGACCTGGGGCACGACCCGGCGTTCGTGCCGGCCTTGGAAATACCAGGGGCTTCGGGTCTGCTCGATCCCCGGATCGGCGTGGGATAGACGTGCTGCTGGCCATCGACGTCCGCAACACCCACACCGTCGTCGGACTGATATCCGGATCCAAGGAGCACGCGAAGGTCGTGCAGCAGTGGCGGATTCGCACCGAATCGGAGGTCACCGCCGACGAATTGGCGCTCACCATCGACGGGCTGATCGGGGACGATTCCGACCGGCTCACCGGCGCGTCCGCCCTGTCGACCGTCCCGTCGGTGCTGCACGAGGTGCGGGTCATGCTCGACCAGTACTGGCCGTCGATGCCGCATGTGCTGATCGAGCCGGGAGTGCGAACCGGCATCCCGCTGCTCGTCGACAATCCCAAACAAGTGGGCGCCGACCGGATCGTCAACTGCCTGGCGGCGTTTCACAAGTTTGGTGGGGCTGCGATCGTCGTCGACTTCGGATCCTCGATCTGCGTGGACCTGGTGTCGGCGAAAGGGGAATTTCTGGGCGGTGCGATCGCGCCCGGGGTGCAGATTTCCTCGGACGCCGCCGCCGCCCGCTCCGCGGCCCTGCTCCATGTCGAACTCGCACGGCCCCGGTCAGTTGTCGGCAAGAACACCGTCGAATGCATGCAGGCGGGTGCGGTGTTCGGGTTCGCCGGGTTGGTCGACGGGTTGGTGCAGCGCATCCGCGAGGACGTGGATGGTTTCTCGGGCGACGACGTCGCGGTCGTGACGACCGGACACACCGCGCCGCTGCTGCTGCCCGAGCTGCGCACCGCCAACCACTATGACCAGCACCTGACCCTGCACGGCCTGGGGCTGGTCTTCGAGCGCAACCGCGACGTCCAGCGCGGCCGCCTGAAGACGGCACGCTGAGCCGGGCGTTTGTTCCACCCCGACTCTGCGTACGGGGCGGCCGTCGCGGCGGTCTGACCGCCGTGGGCGCAGGCTCGGCGCCGTCAGCGCAGGCCCGGCCGCCTGTCATTTAAGCTGGCACGTCGTGAGCGCCGCCGATCCGACCGACCTTCCCGAGCAGTTTCAGATCCGCCGGGACAAGCGCGCTCGCCTGTTGGCCGAGGGAATCGAGCCGTACCCGGTCGCCGTCGAGCGCACCCACACCCTGGCCGAGGTCCGCGCCGCCCACGCCGACCTGCCGGTCGACACCGCGACCGACGACGTCGTCGGAGTGGCGGGCCGGGGGGTCTTCGCGCGCAATTCCGGGAAATTGTGCTTCGCGACCCTCCAGGAGGGCGACGGCACCACCCTGCAGGTGATGATCAGCCTGGACAAGGTCGGCAGGGACGCCCTCGACGCGTGGAAAACCGACGTCGACCTGGGTGA
Source organism: Mycobacterium bohemicum DSM 44277 (assembly GCF_001053185.1). GTDB lineage: Bacteria > Actinomycetota > Actinomycetes > Mycobacteriales > Mycobacteriaceae > Mycobacterium > Mycobacterium bohemicum. Next base: position 365,347 of record NZ_CSTD01000002.1, read on the forward strand.
CATCGTCTACGTGCACGGCACCGTGATCAGCTCGCGACGGGGCGAATTGTCCGTGCTCGCCGATTCCTGGCGGATGGCCTCCAAGTCGCTGCGGCCGCTGCCCGTCGCGCACAAGGAGATGAGCGAAGAGTCCCGGGTGCGCCAGCGTTACGTCGACCTGATCGTCCGGCCCCAGGCGCGGACGGTGGCCCGTCAGCGAATCGCCGTTATCCGCGCTATCCGCAACGCGCTCGAGCGACGCGGCTTTCTGGAAGTCGAAACCCCAATGTTGCAGACCCTCGCCGGTGGCGCGGCGGCCCGGCCGTTCGTCACGCATTCCAATGCTCTCGACATCGATCTGTACCTACGGATCGCGCCGGAACTGTTCCTCAAGCGCTGCGTCGTCGGCGGTTTCGACCGGGTTTTCGAACTAAATCGGGTGTTCCGAAACGAGGGCGCCGATTCTACCCATTCTCCGGAATTCTCCATGCTCGAGACGTACCAGAGCTACGGAACCTATGACGATTCCGCTGCCATGACTCGCGAGCTTATTCAAGAGGTCGCCGACGAGGCGATCGGAACCCGACAACTGCCGCTGCCCGACGGCAGTGTCTACGACATAGACGGGGAATGGGCCTCCATACAAATGTATCCGTCGCTGTCGGCGGCGCTCGGCGAAGAGATCACGCCGGAGACGTCGGTGGAGCGGCTGTGGGCCATCGCGGACCGGCTGGGCGTGGAGATTCCCTCCGACCGCGGTTACGGGCACGGCAAGCTGGTGGAAGAACTATGGGAGCACGCCGTCGGAGACAAGCTGAGCGCCCCGACCTTCGTCAAGGACTTCCCTGTCGAGACAACGCCTTTGACCCGTCAGCACCGGAGCGTCGCGGGGGTCACCGAAAAGTGGGACCTCTATGTGCGCGGCGTCGAACTGGCGACCGGGTACTCGGAGTTGAACGATCCGGTCGTCCAGCGGGAGAGGTTTGCCGCGCAGGCCCGCGCCGCCGCGGCCGGCGATGACGAGGCTATGCTGCTCGATGAAGACTTTCTGGCCGCGCTCGAGTACGGGATGCCGCCATGCACCGGAACCGGAATGGGTATCGATCGGTTGTTGATGTCATTGACCGGACTGTCAATTCGGGAGACAGTTTTGTTCCCGATTGTTCGGCCGCACTCGTAGCGCAAACTTGAACTGTGCGTGACCGCGCTGGATTGAGTATGCTGCGTACTTATGGCAGATTAGTTACCGGGGAGGTCTGTCCTCAGACTGCTCAGCAACTGCACAGGACGAAACGCGAGGGTAAGCCAATGGCAAAAAAAGTGACCGTCACCTTGGTCGATGATTTTGACGGTGCGGGCGCAGCCGACGAAACGGTCGAATTCGGGCTTGACGGGGTCACCTATGAGATTGATCTTACGTCGAAGAATGCCGCGAAACTGCGCAACGATTTGAAGCAATGGGTCGCGGCCGGCCGCCGGGTAGGCGGCAGGCGCCGTGGGCGTTCGGGCACCGGCCGGGGCCGTGGCGCGATCGACCGCGAGCAGAGCGCCGCGATCAGGGAGTGGGCGCGCCGTAACGGGCACAACGTGTCCACCCGCGGCCGCATCCCGGCCGACGTCATCGACGCATTCCACGCCGCAACCTGACAAACGGTTCACCGGCGCCCGGGCCACCCAGGCCGGGCGCCGGTGCCTTTTCGCCGCGAGCGTAAAGATCGCGGGGCCGGCGGTGAAACGAATCGGTGGTTTGCCACGTTTCTTCAAGTACGGCGCTGTCGCAGGGGGAATTTTCCCGGTACGGCCAAGCGGATCCCGCAACGGCAGGAACCGTGAGTTAGGCCCCCTGGCAAGCCGACCATTACAGTGGAAGCCGGGTATGCGTGTCGGCCCATGCGCCGGCGATGAGGGTGTACCGATGGTGAGGGAGAGCAGGTAACCACCGATGTTTGAAAGATTCACCGACCGTGCCCGCAGGGTCGTCGTCCTGGCGCAGGAAGAGGCCCGGATGCTCAACCACAATTACATCGGCACCGAGCACATCCTGTTGGGTTTGATTCACGAGGGCGAAGGCGTCGCGGCGAAGTCGCTGGAGTCGCTGGGCATCTCGCTCGAGGGGGTTCGCAGCCAGGTCGAGGAGATCATCGGCCAGGGCCAGCAGGCGCCGTCGGGCCACATTCCGTTCACGCCCCGCGCCAAGAAGGTGCTTGAGCTCAGCCTGCGTGAGGCGCTGCAGCTGGGCCACAACTACATCGGCACCGAGCACATCCTGCTCGGCCTCATCCGCGAGGGTGAGGGCGTGGCGGCCCAGGTGCTGGTGAAGCTCGGCGCCGAGCTGACCCGCGTGCGCCAGCAGGTGATCCAGCTGCTGAGCGGCTACCAGGGCAAGGAGGCCGCGGAGGCCGGCACCGGTGGCCGCGGCGGCGAGTCCGGCAGCCCGTCGACGTCGCTGGTGCTCGACCAGTTCGGTCGCAACCTGACGGCCGCCGCGATGGAGGGCAAGCTGGACCCGGTCATCGGCCGTGAGAAGGAAATCGAGCGGGTGATGCAGGTGCTGAGCCGGCGCACCAAGAACAACCCGGTGCTGATCGGCGAGCCCGGCGTCGGAAAGACCGCGGTCGTCGAGGGACTGGCGCAGGCCATCGTCCACGGCCAGGTTCCCGAGACGCTGAAGGACAAGCAGCTCTACACGCTGGACCTCGGTTCGCTGGTCGCCGGCTCGCGCTACCGCGGTGACTTCGAGGAACGCCTGAAGAAGGTGCTCAAGGAGATCAACACCCGCGGCGACATCATCCTGTTCATCGACGAGCTGCACACCCTGGTGGGTGCCGGTGCCGCCGAGGGCGCGATCGACGCAGCGTCGATCCTCAAGCCCAAGCTGGCCCGCGGCGAGCTGCAGACGATCGGCGCCACCACGCTCGACGAGTACCGCAAGTACATCGAGAAGGACGCCGCCCTGGAGCGCCGGTTCCAGCCGGTGCAGGTGGGCGAGCCGACGGTCGAGCACACCATCGAGATCCTCAAGGGCCTGCGCGACCGCTACGAGGCGCACCACCGGGTCTCGATCACCGACTCGGCGCTGGTGGCCGCCGCCACCCTGGCCGACCGGTACATCAACGACCGCTTCCTGCCGGACAAGGCGATCGACCTCATCGACGAGGCCGGTGCACGGATGCGGATCCGCCGGATGACCGCTCCGCCAGACCTGCGCGAGTTCGACGAGAAGATCGCCGAGGCGCGCCGGGAGAAGGAGTCGGCGATCGACGCCCAGGACTTCGAGAAGGCGGCCAGCCTGCGCGACCGGGAGAAGCAACTGGTGGCGCAGCGGGCCGAGCGCGAGAAGCAGTGGCGCTCCGGTGATCTCGACGTGGTCGCCGAGGTCGACGACGAGCAGATCGCCGAGGTGCTGGGCAACTGGACCGGCATCCCGGTGTTCAAGCTCACCGAGGCCGAGACGACCCGCCTGTTGCGGATGGAGGACGAGCTGCACAAGCGGATCATCGGCCAGGAGGACGCCGTCAAGGCGGTCTCCAAGGCGATCCGCCGCACGCGCGCCGGGTTGAAGGACCCCAAGCGTCCGTCGGGTTCGTTCATCTTCGCCGGCCCGTCCGGCGTCGGTAAGACCGAGCTGTCCAAGGCGCTGGCGAACTTCTTGTTCGGCGACGACGACGCCCTCATCCAGATCGACATGGGCGAGTTCCACGACCGCTTCACCGCGTCGCGGCTGTTCGGCGCCCCGCCCGGGTACGTCGGTTACGAGGAGGGCGGCCAGCTCACCGAAAAGGTTCGGCGCAAGCCGTTCTCGGTGGTGCTGTTCGACGAGATCGAGAAGGCTCACCAGGAGATCTACAACAGCCTGTTGCAGGTCCTCGAGGACGGCCGGCTCACCGACGGCCAGGGCCGCACGGTGGACTTCAAGAACACCGTGCTGATCTTCACGTCCAACCTCGGCACGTCCGACATCTCCAAGCCGGTCGGGCTGGGCTTCACGCAGAGTGGCGGTGACAACAACTACGAGCGGATGAAGCAGAAGGTCAACGACGAGCTGAAGAAGCACTTCCGGCCGGAGTTCCTCAACCGCATCGACGACATCATCGTCTTCCACCAGCTGACTCGCGACGAGATCATCCAGATGGTCGACCTGATGATCACCCGGGTCGGCAACCAGCTCAAGGCCAAGGACATGGCCATGGAGCTGACCGACAAGGCGAAGTCGTTGCTGGCCAAGCGCGGGTTCGACCCCGTGCTGGGTGCTCGCCCGCTGCGGCGCACCATCCAGCGCGAGATCGAGGACCAGCTCTCGGAGAAGATCCTGTTCGAGGAGGTCGGTCCCGGCCAGGTGGTCACGGTCGACGTGGACAACTGGGACGGTGAGGGCGCCGGCGAGGACGCCGTCTTCACCTTCACCGGTACCCGCAAGCCGCCGGCCGAACCGGATCTGGCGAAGGCCGGGGCGCACAGCGCAGACCCGCAATAGCCCGGATAACGGAAGCCCGGAACGGGCGGTTGATCTCTGTCGGGATTGACCGCCCGTTTTCGTTTGCTCTTCAAGGAAGTCAGGACGCCTTCTCCCAGATGGGCGCGGGCTTCAAGGCCATGTTCGGCGGCGAGCTGGCCGGGATGACGAAGAACCTCGCGGAGAAATACACCGCGAGCCAGCTGGGCTACGGGGCACCGCCGCCGCAGCAATGACCCGGGGTCTACACTGACCAAGTCCTGACGGGCAACGGAATCTGGTGAAACTCCAGAACGGTCGCGCCACTGTCTACAGTCAGACCCGACGCCCGTCTCTTCCAGCGGGGACGCGATATCCCCGGAAGGAGCGATGGTGTCTCACCCTCAGCAGTCCTCTTCACGCATCCGATCCGTCGATGTGTCGGCGGCCTCCGCCGTCGTCTGGCTCGCGGCGACCGCCTTCCTGGCGCTGCTGGCGTTGTACTTCGTCGGCGTCGACCAGGGCGCGGTGTCGCTGTTCGGCAGCGACTCCCACGTCCACGAATTCGTCCACGACGCACGGCATCTGCTCGGCTTCCCCTGCCACTGACACGTGGAGAAACGCCTGATCGGGCGCGGAGTACTCGCGGGCGTGATCGGCGCGGTGGCGGCGTTCGTGTTCGCCCGCCTGTGCGCCGAGCCCGCCATCGGCCGCGCCATCGCCTACGAGGACGGCCGGCTCGACGCCGAGAATGCGCACGGCGTGCACGAGCATGGCGCCGAGTTGTACTCCCGTGGGGTGCAGGCCACCGCGGGGCTGGGTTTCGGCATGCTGATCTTCGGTGTGGCGATGGGAGCGCTGCTGGCCGTGCTGTTCTGCGTGGTCGCTTCGCGCTTCAAAGGCGTTGCGCCCCGGGGTCTCTCGCTGCTTCTGGCGGCGGGGACCTTCGGCGCGGTGTATGTGGTGCCGTTTGTCAAGTATCCGCCGAATCCGCCGGCGGTCGGTCAGGCCGATACGATCGGCGCCCGCACCGGCTGGTACCTGGTGACGGTTCTGGCGTCGGTGGTGTGTGCGGTTGCGGCGGTGTGGCTGGCGCGGCGGCTGAGCGTCCGGCTCGGCGCATGGAACGCGCGGCTAGTCGCGGCGGGTGGGTACGTCGTCGCGATCGTCCTTGTCATGGCCGCGCTTCCGGCGGTGGACGAGACGCCCCCGCCGATGCGCGATACGACGGGCGCGATCACCTATCCCGGCTTTCCCGCCGATGTGCTCTATGAGTTCAGACTGGTTTCGCTGGCTACGCAATTGGTGCTCTGGGCCGCCATCGGGCTGGTCTTCGCGACCCTCGCCGGGCGGGTGTTGGAGGAACGGGCCGTCAGCGCTCGCGCGTGAGTGAGGTCGGCCGCCTGACGCTGGTGGCGCACGCCTTGACCGACGCATGGCCGCCGGGCGCTTCCCCGCCGACGAACCGCTGAATTCCGTCGGGCTTCGCCAGGTGAAACCCCTTGATGGCCGGCGGGACCGCCGTCACCTCACCGGGCGGGAGCGGCGCACCGGCCAGACCGCCGATTTGCTCGGGCTGCAGGCGATCACCGAGCCCCGCCTTGCCGATCTCGACTGCGGACGGTGGCGCGGCGAACCGCTTTCGGCCGTCTGTGCCGCCGAACTCCAGGTGTGGTTGACCGAACCTGACCGGGCACCGCACGGCGGCGAGTCGATCGTGGACCTGATCGAGCGTGTGGCGAACTGGCTGGAGTCCCTCAACGAGTCCACGGTGGCGGTGACCCATCCGGCGGTGATCCGCGCGGCGATCCTGCACGCGCTCGGAGCGCCACCAAACGCGTTCTGGCGCATCGATGTTGCACCCGTCAGTCGAACGGTGCTGCATTTTCGCAGCGACCGCTGGACGCTGCGGCTGTGAGTCATCGCGGCGCGATGAGCGCAAATACCTGCCTGGCTACCTGAAGCATCCACCCGGTCACGATCGGGCCGTGATCGCGTGGCCAGTTCAGCTGGAAGCTGACCACCCAGGGCTGTTGGGTCTTGTCGACGGCGTACCAGCTGAAGGTCAAATCGCCCGGCAGGCCGCCGGCTTTGGCCCCGATGTACGGCCAGATTTCGCGATCCAACTGGATCCCCGAAACCGCGGAGAGAATCTGTCGAACCGGTGCGGCGGCGCCCACGGCGTCGGCCTGCAGCGCCGCGTGCACCCGGCAGATGTCCCCGGCGGTGCCGTACCATTCGGCGCCATAGGACGACGCGGGGGAGTGCGCCCGAAACGGATCCGGCTGATAGGGAGTCGAATTGGCCTGCGCCAGCAGCCGGGCCCGCGTTTGCGGCGATCCCTGCTTCCACTGGTCACGCAGATCCGGTTGACCCCAGCCGACGGAGAACAGTTCGTACATCGTGGGGAAGGGCGTCATGCTGGCCGGGTCGTGATGACCGGCGGTGACCAGCGCCTGCTCGATCGCGTGCGTGCCCATCCTGTTGATGAGCAGGTCAGTCGCCATGTTGTCGCTGGTTGCGATCATCTTCTCGGCTGCCGTGCGAACCGAAACCTGTGCCCCCGTGGGCAATTGGAGGCCCGACGATCCGACCGCCCTGCTCTTGTCGGTGACCGTGAGCTGGTCGTCCCACGACACCGTTCCATTCTTGACCGCAACCGCCAGGGCGTGCAGCACATACAACTTGAAAATCGATGCCAGCGGCAGGGATTCACCGGTGTTGGTGCCGGCGACCGGGTCGCACCGGCCCTGGTCGACCTTGGCGACCTGGTAGGAGTAGCGGGCACCGGTCTTGGCCAGCACCGCGTCGACGTCATGCCACGAGGAGACCTTCGGTGGCTGGGTGTCCACGTCGAACCTGTCGACCCGGCCGTCGTCGTCGGTGTGGATGCGGATGTCTTGTTGGGCGCCGTAGGAGGAGATGAGGTGCAGGGTCGCCACGCTGGCGCCGATGTCCACGCCGGAGAGGGTGAACGGACGGTCCCACCACAGCCGCTCCATGGTGTTGTCGACGGAGTCCACCTTGTCGGGCGCGGCGAGTGTGCCCACTCCGACCGGCCCGATGGGCCAGTCCGAGTTGAGCATGTCCACCGTCTGCTGGGCCCGCAGCCCCGGGGGAGTGCGGGTGTCGATCGCCCGGCCCGGATTGGCCGCCTTCGCTTCCGGGGAAGGCGGCGGCGCGCATCCGGGCGTCAAGGTCGCCGCCAGCGCGGCGACGGCGCCGAGCGCGACCAGGCGCCGAGCGGACCGCCCGCTAGCCCTCCTGCTTTTTACCGGCAACGTCCATCACAACCTCGAACTCCAGCAGGGACGCCCCGGTGGCCACCGGGTTGGCCCGCTCGCCGGCGTGGGCGTGCACGGCGGGACCCTTCGCCCACGCCTGGAACGCCTCTTCGGACTCCCACTGCGTCACCACGAAGTAGCGGTTCTCGCCCTTGACCGGGCGCAGCAGCTGAAACCCGAGGAAACCGGGCTGGTTGTCGACCGCGTGCGCTCGGTGGGCGAACCGCTTCTCCAGCTCCGGGCCTGCGTCCGCGGGTACCTCGATGGCATTGATCTTCACCACTGGCGACATGCCGCCAGGTTACCGCGTTCCACCGCCCGTCCGACCGCCGGGCGGGCCGCGCAAGATAGTGCCATGGCCACCGATTTGTTGACCTGCCGCGGCGGGGAAGGCGAGCCATTGGTACTGGTGCACGGCCTGATGGGCCGCGGAACCACGTGGTCGCGTCAAACGCCGTGGCTGACTCGGCTGGGCGCGGTGTACACCTACGACGCCCCGTGGCACCGCGGTCGCGACGTCGACGACCCGCATCCCGTCAGCACCGAACGGTTCGTCGCCGACCTGGCCGAGGCGGTCGGGGCGTTGGGCGTGCCCGTCCGGCTGGTGGGGCATTCGATGGGCGCCCTGCACGCGTGGTGCCTGGCCGCCGAGCGCCCCGACCTGGTTTCGGCGCTGGTGATCGAGGACATGGCGCCCGATTTCCGCGGGCGCACCACCGGTCCCTGGGAGCCCTGGCTGCACGCCCTCCCGGTCGAATTCGAGACCGCCGACCGGGTCCTCGCCGAGTTCGGGGCCGTCGCCGGGCAGTACTTCCTGGACGCCTTCGACCGCACCGCCACCGGCTGGCGGCTGCACGGTCACACCTCGCGCTGGATCGAGATCGCGGCCGAATGGGGCGGACGCGACTACTGGGAGCAGTGGCGGGCGGTGGGGGCGCCCGCCCTGCTCCTGGAGGCGGGCAACTCGGTCACGCCGCCGGGGCAGATGCGCGCGATGGCCGAGAGGTCCGCGCCGACCACGTATCTGCGCGCCGACCGGGCCGGGCACCTGATCCACGACGAGGCGCCCCAGGCCTACCGGGACGCTGTCGAGTCGTTCCTGGCGGGGCTGGGTTCGAGCCCGCGCTGACGGCGCCGAGCCTGCGCCCAGGGTGCGTCTTCGCGCGATTGTGTCGCCGTGAGCGCAGTCTCGGCGAGGCCCCGCCAATCGACTGCGCGCGGCGGCCGTCCTCGATTCGCGAAGCGTTTTACGCGAATCACGGTGTAGTACCATTTCGTCGTGGACGCTGCTCAGAAACTCCGGCCCGCAGTGAAGCCCGATACCGACGCGGCCGGCCGCACGTGGACCTTCCTCACCAACCACGCGCATGTCTTGTTATGCGTGTCCACGAACGAGTCGTTGACCGCTCGCGAACTGGCGCTGCGAATCGGCATCACCGAGCGCTCCGTGCAGGCGATTCTGACGGACCTCACCGAAGAGGGCTACCTCTCGAAATCGAAGGTGGGCCGGCGAAACGTGTACAAGCTCAACCCGCGGGGCAGGCTGCGCCATCCGCTGGAATCCAGCCATACCGTCGGTGAACTCGTCGCTGCGCTCTCGTGATTTTGTGATCGCTCGCGAAAGGCCACCGCTTACACGCACTCCAAGAGCGTTGCGTCGCTTACCGAAACGTCGCCGAAGGTCGCGCAGGCCCGGATCGGGGCGGCGCCGTCACCGCTCATGAGGCAGACGATCGCCGACTGTCCCCTGTCGACGGCGCCGGCGATGATCGGCGACTTGTGCAGCAGCGACGCACCGGTGCTGACGGCGTGGGCGGCGGCCAGCTCGTCGGCGGTGTCGATGCTCCCGCCGACCCGGGTGAGCGAGGATATGGCCTGCTCGACCACCATCCTGGCGGCACCGTCGGGGAAGCTGACGTTCTTCCAGGCAGTGAGCGCCATCTCCATCGCCGCGCAGTTCTCGTGGCCGACAACGACAATCAGCGGTGTCTTGAGCGTACCGACGGCATACTCCATTGTGGCCAGCGCGCCGCTGTCGATGACGTGGCCCCAGGTGCTGACGTCGATGAGTGAGCCCCGGTCCTGGCCGAGCAGCGCCTCGCTCGGGGTGCACGCGTCCGCGCAACGGAACACCGCCGCGAAGGGCGCGTGCACGTCCGCGGAAGGGGAGCCCGACGGCTTGGTGGCACAGAAGCGCCGGTTGCCGGCCCGCAGGAGGCTCCAGGCGGTTGAGGGGTTGGACATGACGATTTCCTTTCTTTTGGTTAACTGAAGTACTCGGGTCGGCTGACGTAGGTGTCGGTCACGAACATGACCCCGGGTGAATCCTCAAGCAGGCGGCGGAGTCCGGCGGTCAGCGCCTCGACTTTGGCCTCGGGGACGACGGTGATGAGCATCTCGAGCGCCGCCTGTTGGTTGAACAGCAGCCGGCCCTGGTGGTAGCCATGGTGGCCGAATCCGGATACTCCGGAGACACTGGTGAAACCGGTGGCGCCCGCGCTTTGGAATTGTTCGCGCACGGCGGGGGCGTGTTCCCCGGCGACCACGACCTCGATCTTGGTCATCTTGGTGAGACCGTTCAGCGGCATGGGATTTCCTCCTGGTTCGTCGGGTCGGTGTCGTCGGCCGGCGTTGTGGTCTCCCATTGCCGCCAGTCGTTGCGGGTCCAGCGCTGCCAGTCGTGGCCGGGGTGTTCCCGCGCGGCCAGGCTCACCCAGTCATTCCCGAACAGCTGCTGCAGGATGGGATTTCGCTCGATGATCAGGTCGATGCGGTGCAGCGGTGCCTGCACCACGGTCAGCAGCCGCATGGGTTCGTGCCCGAAGGAGCCACCGTCGGAGATCGACTGCGCGGGCAGGCCGAGCTGAAGGTCGCCGCCGTGTCCGGCGAGCACGCCCACCCGTCCCAGGACGTTGTGGATGGTCTTGGTTCCCGCGCCGAACATCTCGGGTGCCACCGCCGAGAAGTAGTACTGGCAGTTGATCCACTGAGCGACCACCATCGGCGCGGTGAGGATCGTTTCCAGCGCGGTACCGTCGGCGTCGACGGCGGCGTCGTAGGAGTGCAGGAAGACGCGGCGCTGCAGGTCGATCCCGGCGGTGATCTCGCGCGGCGCGATGATGAAGGCCGCGTTGCCGGCCAGCCCCCACTCGGGGAAAACCTGCGCCCAGTCGACGGACCTGGCCGCGACGTGCCGCGAGGCGCGCACTGGCGAGGCGTCGGCCGGTGCGCCCGGAAGCGCCGGGCAGCGCTCCGCGGCGAGTTCGGCTCCGGCGCGCGCGAGGTCCTCGATGAGCCGGCTCACGTCGCGGCGATGACTGAGCGGAACCAGGTGCTGGTCCAGGACCGTGACCTGGTCCGTGGCGGTGTCGTGTTGAGCCGGAAGGAACCAGGTGTCTTGCGGTATCGCGATGCCCAGGTCGCGCAATTCCGCGCGCACGGCGCGGTCGTTGAGTATTGCCGCGGCGGTGCGGGCGTTGGGACCACCGGCCTGCCCGCCGCAAGCGCCGCAGTCCAGCGCCGCGAGGTACGGATTGTTCTCGGTGGTGCTGCCGTGCCCGCAGAGGACGACGAGGCGCGCGAACTCGCCGGTAAGGCCCATCATGGTCAGTGCGACTTGCGCGTACAGCGTGCGGTGGGCCAGGTCGACGGCCTCGTTGACCGACAACACGGTGGGTGCGGGGGGCGCCAGCCGGTCTCGCAGCCGCCGCCTCAACGAGCCGCTGCCACCGGGGATCAAGGTTTTGGCCGCCGCCCAGGGCGCGGCCGCCCAGCCCGCCGCTTCGGCCAATGCGAACGGGGCGATGGGCTCTCGCTTGGCCGAATGAAAGGCCTCCTCCGCGCCGGCGAAGAGCGCGGTGCCGTTTTGCAGGCGGCGCACCGCGCGGTCGGCGGCCGGTGCGGGGTTTTCGCGGATGTCGTACTCGGGGTGGATGAGCACGGGGCACAGGTCGCTGGGCGCGCCGCCGAGCAGGTCGGTGAACCGGATGGATACGGCGAAAAACCCTGCGAAGCCCAGTGTTTCGTATCCGCCGAGGGATTCCATGTGTCGGCGCAGGCCCTCGGAGCGGGTGTCGATGCAGCAGACCAGCTGGGCCCGCGGGTGCTGGTGGTCACGCGCCGGCGCGCTCTGGGCAATGGATCGCAGCAGCGCGTCCCGATAATGGGCCTCGTAGGCTTGCTGCCAAACGATTTGCCTGGAGGTCACCGGAAGGGCCGACAAGACCCTTGCGGCACTGGACCACTCGCTCTCGCTGACATTGGTCAGACCCCAGATTCGTGCCACCGAGGCGGCCCGTTCGCGTGCCAACGGGATACTCGGGCGGGCATTCGGCTTCGCCGGCGTCTGTCGGTCACCGGCGTTGTGCGACAACAACACCGCTTCGTATGTCAGCCGCATGGCCAGGTAGTCCAGCAGGTCGATCCCGGCTTCGCGGCCGACGCGCCACCGGACGTGTGCCGCCCAACCCGGCAGCCGGGTCAGGTGTGCTTGCAGATAGGCGATGCGTTCGTCTGCCGTCACGCCCAGCCGTTGCAGTGCCAGCAGCGCGGCGTCGTCCGCCCGGTGGGGCACCGCGCGCAGTGCGCGGCGCACCCTTCGGCTCAGCGTGTGGTCGCCGGGGGCCAGTGCCCGCCAGGCGTGGTAGAACCCGTTGCCGCGTCCGGGCATTGCCCAGTCCGCGGCGGGGGCACCGAAGTAGGCCGCGCACCACTTGGCGGCTTGCGCGTCGACCCGCTCCGCCACCTCGGGTGCGGTGGCCTCGGCCCGGGTCACGTTGCGCCGCAGGGGTTCCGGCGCGGGACTGCCGTGCAAAAGGTCGGCGAGCAGCAATTCGGCGGGCGTGCACTCGCGGGTTGCCATCCGCACGGTCGGCCCGTCCAGCAAGGCCGGGTAGCGCAGTCGCAGCGCCGACTCCAGGTCGGAGTCGGTGATCCGCCCGCGGCGGTACAGCTCGCGGTAGGCCGTTTCGTGGAGCAGCCCCGCGACGCCGTACAGGTCGCCGCCGCGGCGGACCGCCTGCTCGAAGGGCATGGGCTCCAGTCCGGCCAGCGGGTTGACCGCGATGAAGGTCTCCAGCGGGTAGTGCGTCGGTATCACACGGGCCGCCAGGTTCACCTCGCTCCGCAGCTGCGCTCGGTCGGTGTCGACCGACGCGTCCAGCACCATCGCCATCGGCATCACTGGGGCGCTCCCGTCGGTTGCAGGGTCCGGGGATCGGTTGTCGGCAGCGGCCGCGGGCGGACTGCGGGAACGTGTCCCGCCGCCAGGGCCCGGCTGTAGAGGGCCCGGTGCAGCCGGGCGACGAAGCCGCCCGGAGGGGGTTGGCGCAGCAGCGTCAGCAGGGCGAGCACGACCGCTACCGCCGCGACGCCAGCCGAGGACGCGGTCGGTACGGCGACCGGCGGAATGTCGGGGTCCAGGAACCGGGTCACGGCGCTCACCAGCGCCACGTAGCCCAGGGCCGCAACCAGCAGTGCGCCCACCCCGGCGAGGGCGCTCCTGGGCCCGGGGTTGCGTCCCAGCCAGCCCGCCAGCGCCGACGCGCCGGTGGCCCAGGCGAACACCAGCAGCGCGGTTGCCGAGCCGTGTTCGGCGTCGGACGGCCGGATCACGTTGCAGGCCAGGTAAAGAGCGGCGGCGGCGGCTGCCATCGCGGTGAGGTGGACCGTGAGGCGCCCGGCGGCGCTGCGCGGCGCCGCGGGCGGCCTCGCGGCCTCGCGTCGCTGCCGGGCGATCGCCGACCCGGACGACAAGAACAGCGTGGCCTTGTAGAACCCGTGACCCACCAGGTGGAAAACCGCCGCCGCCGAAAGACCCAGCCCGCAGGTCAAGATCATGAAACCCATCTGGGCCATCGTGGAAAACACCAGCGAGCCCTTGATATCGGATTTGGTGAGCATCACGACGGCGCCGTAGACCATGCTGAGGGTTCCCGCCGCGAAAGCGAGGCCCATCGCCAAACCCGATTCGCTGACGACCGGGCTCATCCGTACCAGCAGCACTCCGCCGGCGTTGACCACACCGGCGTGCAGCAGCGCGGAGACCGGCGTCGGCGCGGCCAGGGTGGCCGGCAGCCAGCGGTGAAACGGGATTTGCGCCGACCGCGAGAGCGCCGCCACCACAGTCAGGGCGGCGGCCGCCAGCAGGATCGGTGACGCTTTGCCAATTCCCTTGGTGCCCAGAGCGGACAGGTCGACGTTGCCCCACCGCGCGGTGAGCAGGCTGACCGCCGACCACAAGGCCAGATCGCCCACCGCGAATGCGATCGCCGTGCGCCGCACGCCGTCACGCGCGGCGGGCAGCGCCCAGTAGGTCGCCAGCAGCAGGCACATCGCGGTGCCGGCCAGGGTCCAGCAGAACGCCAGCCCGATGAGAGTCGCAGAGGTCATCAGCCCGGCGGAGGCGGCGGTGAGCAGCCCGGCGCCGCCGGTGAACCATGACGAGCGACTCTCGCGGGCAAGGTAGCGCAGGGCGAAGACCTGCGCCACCGCGCTGACGCCGTACACCAGGAGAAGCAGCAGCGTGCTGAGCCGGTTCGCTTCGAGCCCGACGAGCGTTGCGCCCGTAGCGGATTCGAGCCTCGCGGACAGCGGCCCGTAGATCAGTACGCGGACCATCAGGAGGCACGCCCCGAGGAATCCGGCGCCGGCGGCCCCGGCGCCCAGGCGGCCGACCAGGCCTGCTCGTCGTGGACCCGCCACCATCGCGCCCAGCGGAGCGAGCAAGGGCAATGTGACAACCCCGACCAGGACGGCGCTCACCGCGGATCACCACCGGGTGCCGTCGTTGTTCGAGCCACTCGCATGCGAAGGAAACTACGCGATGTCTAATACGTGTGTCAATCATCATGAAATGTTATTCATGTAACGAAATCGGTATCGGTTGTGACCGAGACGGTGTGTTCAACGTCATAGCCCGCGGCGGCGGCCGGTGGCTGCACGGAATCGTCCCTGCTCATCGGGTACACAGCGGTTGTGGCAGAAGCGCGCGGGCCGCCGGGCGGTTACTCGCCGGCGCGCGAGGCAAAGCACGATCTGATAATTTCTTCAACTATTCAACCGGTCGAAGGTTGCACTTTCCAGGAGATGCGTCGTGTCGGAGCCGCTGTACAAGCTCAAGGCGGAGTTTTTCAAGACGCTGGGACATCCCGCGCGCATCAGGGTTCTCGAGTTGCTGGTGGACGGGGACAAGTCGGTCGCCGAGCTGTTGCCAGAGGTGGGGCTGGAATCGTCGAATCTGTCGCAACAGCTCGGCGTGCTGCGCCGGGCCGGGGTGGTTCGGGCTCTGCGGGACGGCAACACGGTGATCTACTCGATCGCGTCGCCGGACATCGCCGAACTGCTGCTGGTCGCGCGCAAGGTGCTCACCGGCGTGCTCAGCGACCGGGTCGCGGTGCTCGAAGACCTGCGCGCGGACGGCGGGAACTAGCGCCATGGGCTGGATCGGCAAAATACTCCGGGTGGGTCGGGTCACCGAACCTGCCCCACCGCGACCCCCACAGCAGTCGAAATCGGCTGCCGCAGTGCGTGGTTCGCTTCAGATCCGGCACGTCGATGCGGGATCGTGCAACGGGTGCGAGGTGGAGATCGCGGCCGCGTTCGGCCCCGTGTACGACGCGGAGCGGTTCGGTGTCCGGCTGGTCGCCTCTCCGCGGCACGCCGACGCGCTGCTGGTGACCGGGGTCGTGACGCGCAACATGGCCGGTCCCCTGCTGGCCACACTCGAGGCCACCCCGCGGCCGCGGTGGGTGATCGCCTGCGGGGACTGCGCTTTGAACCAGGGCGTGTTCGAAGGGGCGTACGGTGTGGTGGGCGCCGTTGGCGACGTGGTGCCCGTCGACGTGGAGATCGCGGGGTGCCCGCCGGAACCGGGACAGATCATCGCCGCCTTGCGATCGGTGACCGGAAAGTGACCGCGGTACTCACCGCCGGGACGTCCCACCCGCCGATTGCGCCGTCTCGCAATAACTTCGGCCCCGAGATCGCGGGGGCATTGACATCGGTGGTCGGCGCCTGCGGGGTGGCCGCGGGCGGGCTGGGCATGTTCGGCGCCGTGCGCTCGATACATATCGGGTGGTTGCTCCCCCTGGCGGGCGTCCGGCTGGAACTCGATCCGCTGGGGGGCTTCTTCATGGCGCTCGCGGGCGCGGTGGCCGTCGCCGTCGGACCGTATGTGATCGGCTATGCCCGCCGCGAGCGCGTGGGCGCGGTATCCCTGGCGGTGCTGCCCGCGTTCGTCGCGGCCATGCTGCTGGTGCCGGCGGCCGGGTCCGTCACCACCTTCGTCCTGGCGTGGGAATTGATGGCGATCTCCTCGGTGGCGCTGGTGCTGACCGAGCACACCCGTCCTGACGTCCGCTCCGCGGCGCTGGTGTATGCGGTGATGACACAGCTGGGGTTTGCGGCGATCCTGATCGGGCTGGTCGTTCTCTCGGCGGCCGGTCATGCCGACCGGTTCGCCGACTTCGGCCCGATACCGGAGGGAGTCCGCACCGCCGCCTTCGGGTTGACCGTGGTGGGATTCGGGTCCAAGGCCGGGCTGGTGCCCCTGCATGCCTGGTTGCCACGGGCCCACCCGGAGGCGCCGAGCCCGGTTTCGGCACTGATGAGCGCGGCGATGGTGAACATGGGCGTCTATGGCATCTGCCGCGTCGATCTGCAACTGCTCGGCCCGGGTCCGCGCTGGTGGGGAATGACCCTGATGGCGGTCGGGGGGGTGTCGGCGCTTTACGGCGTGGTGCAGGCCTCGGTGGCCACCGATCTCAAACGGCTCCTTGCCTATTCGACCACGGAGAACCTCGGCCTGATCACGCTGGCGCTGGGCGCGTCGACCCTGTTCGCCGCCTGCGGTGCGGCCGGACCGGCCACCATCGCGGCGGCCGCTGCCATGCTGCATCTGATCGCGCATGCGGCCTTCAAGGGACTCGGCTTCCTTGCCGCGGGGTCGGTGCTGGCCGCCACCGGGCTGCGCGACTTGGACCGGCTCGGCGGATTGGCCCGCCGAATGCCCTACACCACGGTGCTTTTCGGTGTCGCCGCGCTGGGCGCGTGCGGCCTGCCCCTCGGCGCAGGTTTCGTCAGCGAATGGCTGCTGGTGCAGTCGCTGATCCACACGGCCCCCGGCCACGCCACCGTGCTCTCGTTGACCACACCGCTGGCGGTCGGCGCGGTCGCGCTGACCACGGGCCTGGGCGTGGCGGCGATGGTCAAGGCGTTCGGCATCGGCTTCCTGGCGCGGCCGCGCTCCGAGGAGGCCGCCGGGGCCGGCGAGGCGCCAGTCAGCATGCTGGCCGGCATGACAATCGCGGCCGCGGCGTGCGCGGTGGCGCGGTGGTGCGGCTGCCCGGCGTGCAGGGATCGATCGCACCCGCGGTGATCGCGGCCGGCCTGGTGGTGGCAGCCCTGATCGCGGCGACCCTGGCGCAGTGGCGCAAACGAAGGCGCCCGGAGCCCACCGTTTCGCCGCTGTGGGCTTGTGGCGCTGAGGATCTCACCGAGCGCATGCAGTACACGGCCACCTCGTTCGGCGAGCCGCTGCAGCGGGTGTTCAACGAGGTGCTCCGCCCCGACACCGACATCGAGGTCACGCGCGCCGGCGAGTCGCAGTATCTGGCCGACAGGATCACCTACCGCACCGCAATCTCGGATGCGATCGAGGACCGCCTCTACCCCCCGGTCATCGCGCTGGTGCTGTCGGCGGCGGCACTGGTGCGGCGGGCCCACACGGGCAGCGTGCACCTGTATTTGGCGTACGGTGCGCTCGGTGTGCTGATCGTCCTGGTGATCGCCCGATGAACCTGTGGTCCGGGGTCGCCGGCGCGGTTCAGGTCGGTGCCGTGATGGCGGGGGCACCGCTGGTGGTCGGCCTCACCCGGCAGGTCCGGGCGCGCTGGGAGGGCCGCGTCGGCGCCGGCGTCCTGCAGCCGTGGCGTGACATCATCAAACAGCTTGGGAAGCAACAGATCACACCGTCGGGAACGACGGCCGTGTTCGCCGCCGCACCCGCGCTCGTCGCCGGATCGGCGCTGCTGATCGCCGCGATCGCGCCGCTGGTCTCCACCGGGTCGGCGCTGGATTTCAGCGCGGACCTGTTCGCGGTCGTCGGCCTGTTGTTCCTGGGCACCGTCGCGCTGACCCTGGCGGGCATCGATACGGGCACATCGTTCGGCGGCATGGGAGCCAGCCGGGAGATCACCATCGCGGCGCTGGTGGAGCCGACGATCCTGCTCGCGGTGTTCGCGCTGTCGATACCGGCGGGATCGGCCAATCTCAGTGCCCTGGTTTCCAATACCGTGACTCATCCCAGCCAGGTGGTGTCCCTGACCGCGGTGCTCGCCTTCGCCGCGCTCGTGATCGTCATCGTCGCCGAGACGGGCCGGCTGCCGGTCGACAACCCGGCGACCCATCTCGAATTGACGATGGTGCACGAAGCGATGGTCCTCGAATACGCCGGCCCCCGGCTGGCCCTGATCGAGTGGGCGTCCGGCATGCGGCTGACCGTCCTGCTCGCGCTGCTGGCAAACCTGTTCGCGCCGTGGGGGATTGCCGGCGGCCGGCCGGGCGCGCCCGACATCCTCGTCGGCCTGGCCGTGGTGTCGGCGAAGGTCGCCGTCCTGGCCGGCTTGCTGGCGACCGTCGAGGTGTTCGTCGCCAAGCTGCGGCTGTTCCGCGTCCCCGAACTGCTGGCCGGATCATTTCTGCTGGCACTGCTGGCGGTCGTTGCCGCCAACTTCTTCATGGTGCCGGCATGACGTACAACAACTTCGCGGTGTTGGTCGACCTCGCGGCGGGCGGGCTGATCCTGGCCGCGGTGCTGATCGTGTGGCGCAGGGATCTGCTCGCGATCGTGCACCTGCTGGCGTGGCAGGGCGTGGCATTGGCGGCGATCCCGGTGCTGCGGGGAGCGCATGACGGCGACGCCGCCCTGATCGGCGTCGGCCTCGCCGTGCTGGTGTTGCGCGCCGGGGTGCTGCCCCGGCTGCTGGCCCGCGTGGTCGGCGCGGGGCCGCAGGCCCACCGCGAGTCCACCCCGCTGATCAACACCGCCTCTTCGCTGCTGATCACCGCCGTGCTGACGCTGGCGGCGTTCGCCGCCACGCAGCCGCTGGTGAACCTGCAACCGGCGGCCACGACCACCGCCGTCCCGGCCGCGACCGCCGTCGTGCTGATCGCGCTGCTGGTCATGGTCACCCGGCGGCACGCGGTATCCCAGGCGGCGGGATTTCTGATGCTGGACAACGGGATTGCGGCCACCGCGTTCCTGCTGACGGCCGGGGTCCCGCTGATCGTCGAACTGGGCGCCTCCCTCGACGTGCTGTTCGCCGTCATCGTGATCGGCGTGCTGACCGGTCGGCTGTCCCGCACCTTCGGCGGCGCGGACCTGGACGCCCTGCAGGAGTTGCACGACTGATGACCGCACTATTGCTCGCCGCGATCCTGACGCCGATCGGCGCGTCCCTCTCCACGGTGTTCCTCGGCTGGCGCCGGGGGACCGCCACGCTGGTCGTGCTCTCCGCGCTGACGGTGCTGGGGTGCGGCGTGGCGCTCGGGTTCCGAGTCGCGCCGGCCCCCGGATTGGCGCTGGCCGGTCTGCTGCGGGTGGATGCGCTCACCGTCACCATGCTGATCGTCATCGGCGTCGTCGCCACGCTGGCCACCTGGGCCACCGTGGGCTACCTCGATGCCTCAGTGGCCAAGGGGCACACCGACCTTCGCGGCGCCCGCGAATGCGGGGCGCTGACAGCGGCGTTCCTCTCGGCGATGGTCGTCGCGGTGTGCGCGAACAACCTCGGTGTGACGTGGGTGGCGATCGAGGCCACCACGGTGATCACCGCCTTCCTCGTCGGGCACCGGCGCACCCGCGGCGCGCTGGAAGCGACCTGGAAGTACGTCATCATCTGCTCGGTCGGCATCGCGATCGCGTTCCTGGGCACGGTGCTGTTGTACTACGCCGCCGAGCACGCGGGAGCCTCGGCCACGGACGCCCTCGACCTGAACGTGCTCGGCGCGCATGCGGCCCGCCTGAATCCCGACATCGCCCGGCTGGCCGGCGGGCTGCTGCTCATCGGTTACGGCGCCAAGGCCGGACTGTTCCCCTTCCATACCTGGCTGGCCGACGCCCACAGCCAGGCGCCCGCGCCGGTTTCGGCGTTGATGAGCGGGGTGCTGTTGTCGGTCGCCTTCTCTGTGGTCATCCGGATCAAGCCGATCATCGACGCGGCGACCGGACCGACTTTCCTGCGGACGGGACTGCTGGTGGTCGGTCTCGCCACGCTGGTGATCGCGGCGCTCATGCTCACCGTCACGCCCGACATCAAACGCATGCTCGCCTATTCGTCGATGGAGAACATGGGGCTGATCGCCATCGCCGCGGCCGCGGGAACCACGCTGGCGGTCGCGGCGCTGCTGCTGCACGTCCTCGCGCACGGCATCGGCAAGACGGTGCTGTTCCTGGCCAGCGGTCAGCTGCAGGCGGCGCACGGTTCCACCGCGATCGCCGACCTCACCGGCGTCCTGCGGCGCTCACGCCTGATCGGTGCGTCGCTGGCAGTGGGCACCATAGTGCTGCTCGGGCTGCCGCCGTTCGCGATGTTCGCCAGCGAGCTGGCCATCGTGCGCTCGCTCGCCGACGCCCGGCTCACCTGGGTGCTGGTCGCGGGCGTGCTGCTCATCGCGATCGCTTTCGCCGCGCTGGCACGCAACTTGGGCCGCATCCTGTTCGGGAGCCCAACTGAGGCAACCGAAATCGGCGCACCGCCCACGATCGCCGCGGCCCTGCTGCTCGGTGTGGCGGCATCCGTCGCGCTCGGGGTCACCGCCGGGCCGCTGACCGGCCTGTTCACCGCCGCGGCCGCCGACATCGGGGCCCTGGGGTGAGCTGCGACCGGACCCGCCACCGAGTACCGCAGGACGGGGTGGGCGAAAAGGCGAAAGAACTGCTGGAAAACGGGTTTCGCCTCGGCCTGGTCTCAGCCCGCGAGCGCGACGACGCGTTCTGCGTCGTCTATCTGTTCCTCGCCGGGCGGCCCGATCGCCGCGTCGAGGTGGAATGCCGTGTGGGCAAAGACAATCCGGAGCTGCGCTCGCTGGCCAACCTGTGCTTCCCGGCGGGTCGATTCGAGCGGGAAATGGCCGATCTCTACGGGATTCGGCCCGTCGGACACCCGAAGGCGCGACGCCTGGTGCGCCACGCCCACTGGCCCGAGGACTGGTATCCGATGCGCGGCGATGCCGGGCGCGCACCCGAGTTCAACGGCAAGGAGCACTTCCCGTTCGTCACCGTCGAGGGGCCCGGGGTCTACGAGATCCCGGTCGGCCCCGTCCACGCCGGGCTGATCGAACCGGGACACTTCCGTTTCTCGGTCGCCGGTGAAACCGTGCTCCGGCTCAAGGCCCGGCTGTGGTTCGTCCACCGCGGGCTGGAGAAGCTCTTCGAGGGCAGGCCCTCGGGCGCGGCGGTGGAGCTGGCCGAGCGCGTCAGCGGCGACACCTCGGTCGCGCACGCACTCGCCCACAGCCTGGCCGTCGAAGACGCCCTCGGCGTGCAACTCCCGGACGAGGTGCACCGGCTGCGGGCGCTGCTCGTCGAGCTCGAACGGCTCTACAACCACGTCGCGGATCTGGGTGCGCTGGCCAACGACGTCGGGTTCGGCCTCGCCAACACCCACGCCCAACGCATCCGCGAGCAACTGTTGCGAATGAACGCCGCCGTCACCGGGCACCGACTGCTGCGCGGCGCCATCCACCCGGGCGGTGTGGCGCTGCGCGGCCTGCCCGACGCCGGTCGGCTGCGGTCGATCGCGGACGACGTCGCCGAAGTCGCCGACCTGACGCTGCGCAACACCGGCGTGTACGACCGGCTGGCCGGGACGGCGATCCTCCCGCCGGAAGACGCCCACGCGCTGGGCTGCCTCGGCTACGTCGCACGGGCGAGCGGAGTGCGCACCGACGCCCGGCTCGACCATCCCGCCGCCGGGCTGCCGGTCACCGAGGTCGGCGCCACCGCCGGCGACGTGCTGGCCCGCTACACGGTGCGGCGAGACGAGTACGCGGCGTCCACCGAGCTGGCCTGTCACCTCATCGAAACCCATTCCGGACCAAGGCAATACGAAACCGAGGCTTCGCGCCGGGCGGTCCGTGGCGGCGTCGGCATCGTGGAAGGATGGCGCGGCACCGTCGTGCACCGCGTCGAGATCGACGACGCCGATCGGATCGTTCGCGCGAAGATCGTCGACCCGTCCTGGTTCAACTGGCCGGCGCTGCCGGTCGCGATGGCCGACACCATCGTCCCGGATTTTCCCCTGGCCAACAAAAGCTTCAACCAGTCCTACGCTGGCAACGACCTGTGATCGGCTAGCCCTCGCCGGCCAGCGCGAACCGGCCGTCGGCGGTGCGGGTCACCAAGCCGTCGGCCAGCAGCGATTCCAGCGCCCGGTCGCGCTGCGGGGTATCGGTCAGCCAGGCCACGTCCAGGTCGGCGCGGGTGACCGGGGAGTCGTTGGCGCGCAACACATCCAGCAGCCGGCCGCGGACCTGTCGATCCGTCCCGGCGTAGCTCTGCACCCGACGGGGCGGTCCTTGGGGCGGCGGGCACCCCGCGCGCTTCCATGCGCATTCGCGCAGCGGGCACAGCCCGCACTTCGGCGCGCGGGCGGTGCACACGATCGCGCCCAATTCCATGAGGGCCACCGAAAAATCGGGGGCCGTCGCTCCGGGTGGCAGCATGGCCGCGACGTCGGCGTGGTCGCGCGCCGCCGACGGGGCGCCGGCGTCGGCCAGGCCGTGCACCGCGCGGGCCACGACACGGCGCACGTTGGTGTCCACCACCGGCACCCGCTTGCGGTAGGCGAAGCACGCGATCGCCCGCGCGGTGTAGCTGCCGACGCCGGGCAGCGTCAGCAGGGTGTCGACGTCGTCGGGCACCACGTCACCGTGGTCGCGCGCGACGACGGTGGCGCATTCGTGGAGCCGCTTCGCACGCCGCGGGTAGCCCAGCTTGCCCCAGGCCCGCAACACGTCGGCTGCGGTGGCGGCCGCGGTCGCCGACGCGCTGGGCCAGCGTGCGACCCAGTCGGGCCACACCGACAACACGCGCGCCACCGGCGTCTGCTGCAGCATGAACTCGCTGACCAGGATCTGCCACGCGTCGACGCCGGGCTCGCGCCAGGGCAGGTCGCGTCGCGCCCGCCGGTACCACACCAAGAGTTCATCTTCCGGAATGTGGCCTGAGCCGTCCGCTGAACTAGTCATCGGCGGCCACGGCACAGCACAATGGGAGTCATGCCGAATACCAGTCCATTGACCGCGTGGAAAGCACTCAAAGAGGGTAACGAGCGATTCGTTGCCGGCCACCAACAGCATCCGAGCCAAAGCGTCGAGCACCGGGCCAGCCTGGCCGGCGGGCAGAAGCCGACCGCGGTGGTGTTCGGCTGCGCGGACAGCCGGGTCGCGGCCGAGCTCATCTTCGACCAAGGCCTGGGTGACATGTTCGTGGTGCGCACCGCCGGGCAGGCCATCGACACTGCCGTGCTGGGCTCGATCGAGTTCGCGGTGACGGTGCTCGACGTCCCCCTGATCGTCGTCCTCGGCCACGACAGCTGCGGCGCCGTCAAGGCGGCCCTGGCGGCCATCGAAGACGGCGCGATACCGGGTGGATTCGTTCGGGACGTGGTGGAACGGGTCGCGCCGTCCATCCTGATGGCCCGCCGCGACGGCTCGACCCGCATCGACGAGTTCGAGGAAAGGCACGTGCGCGAAACGGTGGCGCAGCTGATGGCGCGATCGTCCGCGATCAGCCAGCGGGTCGGCGACGGGTCCCTGGCGGTGGCGGGCGTGACCTACCACCTCGCCGACGGGCGCGCGGTGCTGGTCGAGCACTTCGGCGACATCGGCGAGGCGGTTACGCCCGCCACCGCCTGAGGCCGGTGAAGCCCGTGCCCGGCCCGGGCGGCGGGCGGCGATCCGACGGCCCGGGCGCGGCGCTTAACACGGTCGGCGCCCAGCAAACCTAGCGACACGCCGGGCCCGGTCGAGCAAATCCGCGTGACCTGGCCCTACGGTGTGAATGTGCTGGATCTGGAACCGCGGGGCCCGCTACCTACCGAGATCTACTGGCGGCGCAGGGGCCTGGCCCTGGGCATCGCGGTGGTCGTCGTCGGGATCGTGGCCGCCATAGCAATCGCCTTCATGAGTCACAGCGGCGGCGCCAACCCCGCCAATGTCACCAAACCCAACTCCGCCCCGAGCGCCGCCGCGCCCGCGCCCCAGGCCCCGGCCCCGCCGGGGCAAGAGGGCGTCACCCCGGTGCCGGGCCCGCAGGGCCAGAACCCGGAGTCGCCCACCCCGACCGCCGCGGTGCAGCCGCCGCCGGTGCTCAAGGAGGGCGACGACTGCCCCGACTCCACCCTGGCGGTCAAAGGCCTGACCAACGCGCCGCAGTACTTCATCGGTGACCAGCCGAAATTCACGATGGTCGTCACCAACATCGGGCTCGTGTCCTGCAAGCGCGACGTCGGTGCCGCGGTTCTCGCGGCCTACGTGTACTCGCTGGACAACAAGCGGCTGTGGTCCAACCTGGACTGCGCGCCGTCCAATGAGACGCTGATCAAGACGTTCACCCCGGGCGAGCAGGTGACGACGGCGGTGACCTGGACGGGGATGGGTTCGGCTCCGCACTGCCCGCTGCCCCGGCCCGCGATCGGTCCGGGCACCTACAACCTGGTCGTGCAGTTGGGCAACCTGCGCTCGATGCCGGTTCCGTTCATCCTGAACCAGCCGCCTCCCCCGCCGGGACCCGTGCAGCAGCCGGGTCAGCCGGCGATGGCGCCACCGCCGGAGGCGCCGCCGGCCGCTCCGGTTCCCGCGGGCTGAGCCGCGGCGCCGAAGCTAACTCAGGGGATCGGCGATCGTCGACTCCGCCAGCTGCGACAGCCCCTCGCGCACGTGGCGTGCCCACATCGCGCCGATGCCGTCGACCGATTGCAGATCGCTGGCGCTGGCGGCGAGCAGGCCCTGCAGCGTTCCGAAGGTCCGCACCAGCAGGTCCACGTGCGCGAACTGCAGCCGGGGGATGCCGGCCATCGCGCGGTAGCCGCGCGGGCTGAGCGCCGAGTCCTGCGCCTCGGTGGTCGTCGGGTAACCGAAAACCTTTGCCAGGGCGGTGAAGTCGAGCAGCTCGGTGTCCGACAGGGCGTCCAGCTCGTCGAGGGTCGCGAACAGCTGCGCCTCGGACAGCGGCTCGGGGCTGGCGTGGTAGTCGCGCACGATCAGGTCTCGCGCGGTGTCGTTGTCCCCCAGCAGCTCCTCGAGCTGCAGCCGTAGCTGGCGCCCGTCCGTGCCGAGTTCGACGACGTCGTTGTCGATCACCAGGCCGATCCGGCGGACCAGCTCCAGCCGCTGCACCACCGTCATGACGTCGCGCAGCGTGACGAAATCCTCGATCTCGGCGCGCGACAGCTGTCGGCTGACCTCGTCCAACCGGGCCTTGTACCGCTCCAGGGTGGCGATGGCCTGATTCGCGCGGGACAGGATGGTCGCCGAATCCGCCACCACGTGGCGGTCGCCGCCGACGTAGACGGTGACGGTGTTCATCGAGTGGCTGACCGAGATCACCGGGTAGCCGGTCTGGATGGCCGCCCTTTCCGCGGAACGATGCCGGGTGCCCGACTCGTCGGTGGGTATCGACGGGTCGGGGACCAATTGCACGTTGGCCCGCACGATGCGGCTGCCGTCGGTGGACAGCACGACGGCGCCGTCCATCTTGGCCAGCTCGCGCAGCCGGGTCGGGGCGTAGCGGATGTCGAGGGTGAAGCCGCCGTCGCAGATCGCCTCGACGTTCTCGTCGTTGCCCAGCACGATCAGCGCCCCGGTGCGGCCGCGCAGGATGCGCTCGAGCCCGTCGCGCAGCCCGGTTCCCGGGGCCAGGCGGGCGACGGTCTCACGCAGCGTCGGACGGGTCACAGCGTGTCATTGTGCGGCCCCACCGCTCTACGCGTCCAGCCGATGGGGTCTCGGGGGCGCGGCGGACCGGTGGTCGGCGATGTTGAGCATGTGCTGCAATGCCGCGACGATGGTCGGCGCGGTCAGTGCTCGCATGCCCGGCGGTACGACGCCGGACTTGGTGGCGCTGCCTGCGGGGATCAGCGCGATGTTGAAGCCCTGGCGGGCGGCCTCGCTGAGCCGTCGTTGCATGCCGCTGACCTGTCGCAGGTCACCCGCCAGCCCAACCTCGCCGATCATCACCGCCGTGGTCGGGAGCGGGAGATCGGCGAATGCCGAGGCCAATCCGATCGCGACGGCGAGATCCGACGACGGATCGGTCAACCGCATGCCCCCGACAGTGGACAGGTAGATGTCGTTGGCGGCGATGTTCAGCGCGGCGTGCTTCTCCAGCACCGCGGTGATCATCGCCGCGCGGGAATGGTCGATGCCGCTGACGGCGCGGCGCGGCGAGCCCCCCGTCGGCGTGGCCAGCAGCGCCTGCACCTCGCCGATCAACGGCCGCTTCCCGTCGAGGGTCACCGTGATCGCGGTGCCCGCGACCGGCGCGGGCCGCTGGTCCAGGAAGAGGTTGGACGGATCGGCCACGCCCTCGATGCCGTTGTCGTGCAACATGAAACAGCCGACTTCGTCGGCCGCGCCGAAGCGGTTCTTGATGCCGCGGACCATCCGCACCGAGCCGTTGCGGTCGCCCTCGAAATGCAGCACCACGTCGACGAGATGCTCCAGGGAGCGGGGCCCGGCGATGGCGCCGTCCTTGGTGACGTGGCCGACCAGGATCAGCGCGAACCCATTGGCCTTCGCCGCCGCCGTCAGCGCGGCGGTCACCGCGCGGACCTGCGTGACGCCGCCCGCGACGCCGTCGGCCTCGGTGGTGGACATGGTCTGTACGGAGTCCACGATCACCAGCGCCGGCCGCACGGTGTCGATCTGTTCCAGAACGGTGTGCAGGTCGGATTCCGCAGCCAGGAACACCTCGCGAGCCTGGTCGCCCGCGCACCCCGTCCGGTCGGCGCGCAACCGGATCTGGCCCGCGGACTCCTCGCCGGACACATACAGCGCCCGCCGGCCCGACTGCGCCCAGCAATGGGCGACCTTGAGCAGCAGTGTGGACTTGCCCACGCCAGGGTCGCCCGCCAGCAGCGTCACCGAGCCGGGGACGACACCGCCCCCCAGCACCCGGTCGAGTTCCCCGATGCCAGTCGAGCGGTGCCGGCTGGCGTTGGGCTCGATGGAGGTGATCGGAACGGCCCGCGACGCCGAAGCTGCGCGACGGCCGACCCCGACGGCGCTGAGCGCCGCCACCTCGTCGACGCTGCCCCAGGTGCCGCACTCCATGCAGCGGCCCACCCATTTGGCCGTGACGTGCCGGCATTCCGAGCAGCGGTATTGCAAGCGCGCAGTTGCCACGACATGACGGTATCGGCGCGGTCCGACAAACCGGGCGTGACAGGCCGTCCGGCGGGTCAGCTCTGCTGCGACTGCGCGAGACCGGCCGAGATCGGCACCGCCACGGTCGCCTGCCCGGCCTTCTCGAAGGTGAAGGTGAAGTTGTACGCCAGGCCGTTGCTGATGGGCTTGGTCAGGTTGACGGTCGCCCTGACCGCGTTGTTGGAGCCGATGGGGCCGGGCGGGACGTCCTGGCCCTGCGGGGCGCCGATGAACAGCGTCCCGGCCGCCGGCAGGCGACTGTCGCCGCTGATCGTCACCGGGCCGATGTCACTGGTGATGCCGACCAGCCGGTCCGGGGTGTCCGGCGACTGGTTGACCGCCACCGCGATCAGATCGACGTTGGTCCCGGGTTGCACGAAGTCATCGGTTTGCACCACCTGCATCCGGATGTCGCGCAGCGCGACGTTGTTCAGGTTCACCCGGTTGCCGTTGACCGCGGGCTCCTGCACGGCCATCTGGGAGACCTGACCGGCTCCGCAACCGCTGAGCAACGTGGCCACCAACGCAACCAGGCCGATCTTGAAGCGGTTCACTCGGATGCCTCCTGCTGGGCCGTGCGCCGTCGCGGAAATGGATCGGACAGCGGATCAAATACGCAACTATGCACAGTAGTAGGAACGCCTCAGCGGCGGTAGCTCAGGGCACCAGACCAGCGCGGCAGTTGTTTGCCCGGGTGCCCGCGGCCGGTGGTGAGGGCATTGGTAAGGTGTCTGCTTGCATGTCTTGCTCCGTCTGTCAACCCCTAGTTCGCGTGCGTTGTGCCCCTGACCTGCACCGTTGTTCCCCACGCGTCGGGTTGCCGTGTTAGAATGAAGTAACGAAAGGGGCTCGAACCAGATGATCTTCAAGGTCGGCGACACCGTTGTTTACCCACACCACGGTGCTGCGTTAGTCGAGGCGATTGAAACCCGCACCATCAAAGGGGAGCAAAAAGAGTATCTCGTCTTGAAAGTTGCGCAGGGTGACCTGACCGTTCGAGTGCCCGCCGACAACGCCGAGTATGTCGGTGTCCGCGACGTCGTCGGCCAGGAAGGTCTCGACAAGGTCTTCCAGGTACTGCGCGCCCCGCACACCGAAGAGCCGACCAACTGGTCGCGCCGCTACAAAGCCAACCTGGAGAAGCTCGCTTCCGGTGACGTCAACAAGGTCGCCGAGGTCGTACGCGATCTGTGGCGCCGCGACCAGGAGCGCGGTCTGTCCGCCGGTGAGAAGCGGATGCTGGCCAAGGCCCGCCAGATTCTTGTCGGCGAGCTGGCCCTGGCGGAGAGCACCGATGACGCCAAGGCGGAAACCATCCTCGACGAGGTCCTGGCCGCCGCTTCTTGAACTCCCTGAAGCTTCGGTGCACCCACAGAAAGGCACCTCAGGCGCTTCAGGCGCGGTAGTAGCAATCGTCCCGGCAGCCGGCTCGGGGGAGCGGCTCGCCGCCGGGATTCCCAAGGCATTCTGTGAACTCGAGGGTCGCACCCTGCTCGAACGCGCCGTCGCCGGTGTGTTGGCTGCCAAGGTCGTCGACCGTGTCGTCGTCGCCGTTCCCGGGGACCGCACCGGCCAGGCCGAGCGGATCCTGGGTGACCGGGCGGCCGTCGTCGCCGGCGGTTCGGACCGCACCGAATCCGTGCAGCTGGCCCTGGCCGCCCTGCCGGCGTCCGTCGAGCCGCAGTTCGTCCTCGTCCACGACGCCGCCCGTGCCTTGACACCGCCGACCCTGATCGCCCGGGTCGTCGACGCGCTGCGCGCCGGTCACGATGCCGTCGTTCCGGCACTGCCGGTTTCGGACACCATCAAGGCCGTCGACGCCAACGGGGTGGTCCTGGGCACCCCGGAACGCGCCGGTCTGCGCGCGGTGCAGACCCCGCAGGGTTTCGCCACCGAGCTGCTGTTGCGCGCCTACCGCAGCTACTCCCGGGGCGCCGGCTTCACCGACGACGCGTCGCTGGTGGAGCACATCGGCGGGCAGGTTCAGGTGGTCGACGGCGACCCGCTGGCCTTCAAGATCACCACCCAGCTCGACCTGCTGCTGGCCCGAGCGGTGGTGCGCGCGTGACCGCGCCGCCTCCCCTTCCCAGGGTCGGGATAGGCACCGACGTCCACCCGATCGAACCCGGCCGCCCCTGCTGGCTGGTGGGGTTGCTGTTCGACGGCGCAGACGGCTGCTCCGGCCACTCCGACGGCGACGTGGCGGCGCACGCGCTGTGCGACGCCGTGCTGTCGGCCGCGGGCCTCGGCGACATCGGTGGGGTGTTCGGTGTCGACGACCCGCGGTGGAAGGGCGTGAGCGGCGCCGACATGCTGCGCCACGTCGTCGACCTCGCGCAGCGGCACGGCTTGCGGGTCGGCAACGCCGCGGTGCAGGTGATCGGCAATCGCCCCAAGGTCGGGCCCCGCCGCGACGAGGCGCAGCGCGTGCTGTCGGAGCTGCTGCGGGCGCCGGTGTCGGTGTCGGGAACCACCACCGACGGGTTGGGCCTGACGGGCCGCGGCGAGGGCATCGCGGCGGTCGCGACGGCGCTCGTGGTGCCCGCCGACTAGATACGCGGTTGTGATGCCGTTGTGCCGCCCGCGACGACGGGTCGCTCGCGGTGGCCGGGCGCGGTAATTGGGCAGGTAAGCTGGCACGTCGTGACCGATCGCGCCCGCTTGCGGCTACACGACACGGCAGCCGGTGCCGTGCGCGATTTCGTGCCGCTGCGCGACGGCCACGTCTCCATCTACCTGTGCGGCGCCACGGTGCAGGGGCTGCCGCACATCGGCCATGTCCGCAGCGGAGTGGCCTTCGACATCCTGCGCCGCTGGCTGATCGCCCGTGGCTGCGACGTCGCGTTCATCCGAAACGTGACCGACATCGACGACAAGATCCTCAACAAGGCCGCCGCCGCGGGCCGGCCGTGGTGGGAGTGGGCGGCGACCTACGAGCGGGCTTTCTCCGCGGCCTACGACGACCTGGACGTCCTTCCACCTTCGGCCGAGCCGCGCGCCACCGGGCACATCACCCAGATGGTCGAGTTAATGGACCGGCTGATCGAAACCGGGCACGCGTACGCCGCCGGCGGCGACGTCTACTTCGACGTGCTCAGCTACCCGGAATACGGGCAGCTCTCCGGCCACAAGATCGACGACGTGCATCAGGGCGAGGGCGCGGCGACGTGCAAGCGCGATCAGCGCGACTTCACCCTGTGGAAGGCCGCCAAGCCCGGTGAGCCGTCGTGGCCCACGCCGTGGGGCCGCGGCCGGCCCGGCTGGCACCTGGAATGCTCGGCCATGGCCGAGGCCTACCTCGGTCCGGAATTCGACATCCATTGCGGCGGAATGGACTTGGTGTTCCCGCACCACGAGAACGAGATCGCCCAGAGCCGGGCCGCCGGGCACGGCTTCGCCCGCTACTGGCTGCACAACGGCTGGGTGACGATGGGCGGCGAGAAGATGAGCAAATCGCTGGGCAACGTGCTGTCGATCCCGGCGCTGCTGGAGCGCGTGCGGCCGGCGGAGCTGCGCTATTACCTGGGCAGCGCGCACTACCGGTCGATGCTGGAGTTCTCCGAGACCGCTTTGCAGGACGCGGTGAAGGCCTACGTCGGGGTCGAGGAGTTCCTGCATCGCGTGCGCGGCCGGGTCGGCGCCGTCGTGCCCGGCGAGTGGACCCCGCGTTTCGCCGAAGCGCTCGACGACGACCTGGCCGTGCCGGCCGCGCTGGCCGAGGTGCACCGCGTCCGCGCCGAAGGCAACCGGGCGCTGGACACCGGCGACCATGAGGCGGCGCTGCGGCACGCCGGCGAGATCCGCGCGATGATGGGGATCCTCGGCTGTGACCCGCTGGACGAGCGGTGGGAGACCCGCGACGAGACCTCGGCGGCGCTGGCCGCCGTCGACGTGCTGGTGCGCGCCCAGTTGGCGGACCGGGACAAGGCGCGCCAGCAGCGCAACTGGGCGCTGGCCGACGAAATCCGGGATCGACTCAAGAACGCCGGCATCGAGGTCACCGACACCGCCGACGGGCCGCAGTGGACCCTGGGCGGAGACGGCAAGTAGTGGCCGGTAACTCGAAGCGCCGCGGCGCGGTGCGCAAGTCCGGCACCAAGAAGGGCCCGACCGTCGGCTCCGGCGGGCAGCGGCGCCGCGCGCTGGAGGGGCGCGGTCCCACCCCGCCGGCGCACCTGCGGCCCAACCACCCCGCCGCCCGGCGCGCTCAGGCCCCGCCGCGCCGGCCCGCGCGGCGCACCGACGAGACCGAAACGGTGCTCGGCCGCAACCCGGTGCTGGAGTGCCTGCGGGCCGGCGTCCCGGCGACCGCGCTGTATGTCGCACTCGGCACCGAGGCCGATGAACGCGTCACCGAATCCGTCTCTCGCGCAGCCGATTCCGGCATCGCCATCCTCGAGGTGCCGCGCACCGACCTCGACCGGATGACCAACAACCATCTGCACCAGGGCATCGCGCTGCAGGTTCCGCCGTACGACTACGCCCACCCCGACGACCTGCTCGCCGCCGCATTCGACGCACCGCCCGCGTTGCTGGTCGCGCTGGACAACATCTCCGACCCGCGCAACCTCGGCGCCATCGTGCGCTCGGTCGCCGCGTTCGGGGGACACGGTGTGCTGATCCCGCAACGGCGCTCGGCCTCGGTGACGGCCGTGGCCTGGCGCACCAGCGCCGGCGCGGCCGCCCGCCTCCCGGTGGCGCGGGCGACGAATTTGACCAGGACGCTCAAGGATTGGGCCGATCGCGGGCTGCGGGTGATCGGTCTGGACGCCGACGGCGACACCCTGCTCGACGACCTGGACGGCGGCGACCCGCTGGTGGTCGTCGTCGGCTCGGAGGGTAAGGGCCTGTCGCGGTTGGTGCGCGAAACCTGCGACGAGGTGGTGTCCATCCCGATGGCCGGGCATGCGGAATCGCTGAACGCCTCGGTGGCGGCAGGGGTGGTGCTCGCCGAAATCTCCCGCCAGCGCAGGGGATAGTCGACTTCTTTGGCCGAGCAGACGCAAAATCGCGCGGCACGCCGAGGATTTGGGCGATTTTGTGTCTGCTCGCGGTGGGCGGGCGCGTTGGTGACGCTGGCCGGGGTTCTCATCGCGCCTCCGGCGTCGGCCGACACCGCCGGCTTCGACCTGCAAGCCCACCGCGGCGGGCGAGGGGAGACCACCGAGGAATCCCTGCGGGCGTTCGCCAAGTCGCTCGAATTGGGCGTCAGCACGCTGGAACTCGATGTCGTCATCACCAGGGACGTCCAACCCCTGGTGTGGCACGACCCGACGATCCAGGCCGACAAATGCTCCGACACGGCGCCCGCATATCCGGGCGACCCGCAGTATCCCTACGTCGGCAAGCTCGTGCACGAGCTCACCCTGGCGCAAATCCACACCCTGGACTGCGGGAAGCGGCTCGCCGAGTTTCCCGACGCGGAAGTTTTGCACGGCAACAAGATTGCCACGCTGCCGGAAGTCTTTGCGCTGGCGGACTCGTATCACTCCGGTGTGCGCTTCAACGTCGAGACGAAGGTGGAGGCCGACCGTCCGGGCGACTCGGCGCAGCCGCAGGAGTTCGTCGACGTGATCTTGGCGGCGGTCAGGTCGGCGGCCAAGGTCGACCGCGTGGAGATTCAGAGCTTCGACTGGCGGACCCTGCCGATGGCGCGCCGCGAGGAGCCGTCAATTCCGTTGGTGGCGTTGTACGACGAGCAGACTTGGGCGCCGGGCTCGCCGTGGCTCGCGGGTGAGGACGCCGCCGCCATCGGCGATCCGATGTTGGGGGCCAAGCTCATTGGTGCGGACATCGTCTCCCCCCACTACACACTGGTTGGCGGCAAACCCTATGTCGACCACGCGCATTGGCTGGGGCTCAAGATCATTCCGTGGACGGTCAACGACGAAGGAGCCATGCGCGAGCAGATCGCCGACGGCGTCGACGGGCTCATCACCGACTTCCCGACCCTGTTGCGTCGCGTGTTGGCCGGCCTCGGGATGCCGCTACCCCCGGCCTATCACCGAGGCTGATCAGGCCATCGGCGCTCAAGCATCGGTGATCATGTCAGGATGCTGGCAGCTGAAACAGCAGATGCAATGCGTGAATCGCAGCATGGTCGAGACGGTCCGGACCGCGCGGCCGAGAAGCGTCGGAACCGCTACAGTGTCGTCGTGACGCCTGACCCCATGGCATTCAGTAAACAATGGGTAGACGCGTGGAATGCCCATGATGTGGAGTCGGTCCTTGCCCGCTTTCATGACGACGTGGTGTTCAGCTCGCCGGTAGCCGCGAGGTTGCTACCGGAGTCGGGCGGCGTCGTTCGCGGTAAGCCGGCGCTGCGCCGATATTGGACTGAGGCATTGCGACGCATCGGAGATCTTCGGTTTGTCGTCGATGCGGTGTATCAGGGCATTGACACCCTGGTCATCGTCTACCGCAATCAAGACGATGACTTGGTCAGCGAAATTCTGCGATTCCGAGGCGACGTGGTGATCGAAGGGCATGGAACGTACATTGTTGCGGCATAACAACTGTGCGCCATTCACGTGAGATCGAACGGATGCGGTTCAGAGCAGTCTCAAGCCAAGGGGTACCTCGCGGTCCGGGCCAATCAGTGCCACATTCCCGCCACCGCGGGTCGGCACTCCAAGCACCAGGACTTCTGAGGTGAAATCGGCAATTTGACGCGGCGGCAGGTTGACCACTCCCAGCACCAATCGGCCTACCAGCTCATCGGTGGAGTAGAGGTCGGTGATCTGGGCGCTGGACCTGCGGGTGCCTAATTCGCCGAAATCGATCAACAACTTGTAGGCGGGCTTGCGGGCCTGCGGGAACGTCTCGGCTCTCATCACACGGCCAACGCGGATATCGAGCTCGAGGAACGTTTCGATCGTCGTCGTGGCGGACATCTCTCTCCTTTTCCAACGTGCGTGCCGTCGCCCGGCTGCGCCGCGCTCGCGGTCGCCACTGGGTTGATGGTGGCGACCCGCGTCGCCCGGCTGCGCCGCGCTCGCGATCGCCACTGGGCACCCAGGAGCCGCGCGGACGCCCACAGCGCCACCACCGCAACCGTCAGCGAGACCGGCACCGTGCAGACCCCCAGACGGGTGTACTCCCCGACGCCGGCGTCCACGTCGTTCTGCCGTAGCACGCGCCGCCACAACAGGTTTGACAGCGAACCGACGTAGGTCAGGTTGGGGCCGATGTTGACCCCGATGAGCACGGCCAGGATCACCACCGGCCCGGCGGAGGCGACCAGGGGCAGCAACACCAGCGTCGCGGGAAGATTGTTGACGATGTTTGACAGCACGGCGGCAATGGCCGCAATCGCCAGAAGCGACGGCAGCCCGGAGCCCGACGGCAGCACCTGCGACATCGCCCTGTCCATCCCGTTGGCCATGACCGCCTGCACCACCACGCCGAGGGCGAGCACGAACAGCAGAAACGACGGATGCACCGAACGCACGATGTCGGCCACAGAGGTGTGCCCGCGGTTCAGGCTGCGCACGGCCAACACGCCGGCGCCGGCCAGCGCGACCCAGGCGGGAGCCACGCCCACGGACTGCGCGACCGTGAACCCCGCCAGCGTCAGCCCCACCACCACCAGCACGAAGATCGGCGGGCGGGGCGGTGGCCCGGGTTGCCCGGATTCGGGCTGGGCACGCAGATCCCGCGCGAAGAACAGGCGAAACACCACGTACAGCGTCGCGATGGTGGCGAGCCAGGGCAGCCCCATCAGCAGGGTGAACCGGGTGAACGAGATGTTGGCCGTGTGAAAGGCCAGCAGGTTGGTCAGGTTCGACACCGGCAGCAACAGCGAGGCCCCGTTGGCCAGGTGGGCCGTGGCGTAGGCGTAGGGCCGCACCGGGGTGCGCAGCCGGCCGACGGCAATCAGGACCACGGGCGTCAGCAGCACGACGGCGGCGTCCAGGCTGAGCACGGCGGTGATGAGCGAGGCGATCACGAAAACCCTTGCCAGCAGCCCACCGGAGCCGACCCGGCCCCGCGCGATCGCCGCGCCCGCCGCCTCGAACAGTCCCTCGTCGTCGCACAGCTTGGCCAGCACCAGCACCGCGCCCAGAAATCCGACGACCCCCGCGAGCCCGGAGACCTCCTGGGTGGCCTGACGCACCGAGATCGCGCCCGCGGCGAGCAGGATGAGCGCCGCCGGTACCGCCGCCACCGCCTCCGGCAACCCGCGCGGCCTGATGACGGCGAACGCGAGCACGACGGCAAGCAACGACAACGCGAGGGTCAGCATCAAGGTTCGGCCGCTTTACGCCCAGGGGTCCTCGCGCCGCCACACCGTCGGCAGGTGCAACGCGACACCGTCCCGAGCGGCCAGCTCGTCGAGCACACGGATGGACCTGTCCAAGTCGTCGCCCGCGTAGGGCAACGCCCGCAATGGCTTTGACAACGGCCGGAAGAAGTCGTCCCAATGGGTGAGGACCACCCGGCGCGCACCCAGCTCGCGCACGGTCTCGTCCCAGTAGTCGACGAGGTAGGACCGTGGCCGCAAGCCGAGCTGGCCGACGCCGAGATACACGACGTCGGCGCGGCGGCCGGCCAGCGCGCCCGTGACGAAACCGGCGCTGCCCTGAATCAGCAGCCGCCGGCCCGACGGGAGGTGATGCACCAGCGCCGACCACGCCTCACCACAGCGGTAGGCCGACGCCCGCGCCGGCGGAACGACCGGCGCGTCGATCGCGCCGGGGAACCGGTCGGGCGGGCAGTGGTGGGACTCCACCAACGTTACCTCGAAGGGCCCCAACCGAATCGGCTCACCGTCGACCGCCACCGTCAGGCGGTCCTGGGTCAACCCGTATCCCCGCCCGACATTGGCCGCGGATTCGCCTCCGACCAATCGCGCGCCGGTGCGGTCGGCGACCAGCGCCGAGTCCAGCACATGATCGAAGTGGGTGTGCACGGGAATCACGGCCTCCAGCCGGTTCACTCGCGCCCGGGCCAGGCAGCCGTCGACGCGCGCCGGTGCGGGCGACAGCTTCCCGGCCGCCACCTGCGCCAGGCCCGGCCTGGAGAAGAAGCCGTCGGTCATCAAGGCGGACGAGCCGTCGTCGATCAGCAGCGTTGTCACCCCCAGCCACGTCACCGACAGTGGCGCATCGGCACCGGCGGCGGGCACGTCGAAGCGATCCGCGTAGCGGTTGATATCGGGGCGACCGAGCCGCGCGCGCATCAGCAGAACGCCCTGATCTCGGTGCCCACAGCCTCGAGGCGATCGCGAACCGCGCGGGCGATCCGCACCGCGCCGGGTGAATCACCATGCACGCAAACCGATTCCGCGCGTACCGAGATCTCGGAGCCGTCGACCGCGGTGACCCGTCCCGTCGTCACCAGGGTGCGCACCCGCTCGGCGATCGCCGCCGGGTCGTTGAGCACCGAGCCCGGTTCGCGGCGCGAGACCAACCGGCCGTCCGGCTGGTAGGCGCGGTCGGCGAACGCCTCGGCCACCGCCGGCGGCCGGCCTCGTCGAAGAACGCCGATCCCGCCATGCCCAGCACCGGCAGCGTGGGGTCCACCGATCGCACCGCCTCGGCGACCGCTGCGGCCTGCCCGGAGTCGGTGACGATCGTGTTGTACAGGGCGCCATGGGGTTTCACATATGAAACCTCGGACCCCGCTGCGTGGGCGATAGCCTGCAACGCCCCGATCTGATACACCACGTCGGCGATGAGGTCTTCGGCGGCGACGTCGATGAATCGCCTGCCGAAGCCGGCCAGGTCGCGATAGCTCACCTGCGCGCCGATCCGGACGCCGCGGTCGGCGGCCGAGCGGCAGACCCGCAGCAGTCCGGCGGGGTCGCCCGCGTGGAAGCCGCACGCCACGTTGGCGCTCGTGACGATGCCGAGCATGGCGTCGTCGTCGCCGAGGCGCCAGACGCCGAAGCCCTCGCCCAGGTCTGCGTTGAGGTCGATAGCGGGCACCCACCCACCCTATTGGGCGCTACGCGCCCGCCCCCACGGCGTCCCGCCGGCGCCCGACCAGCCGGCAAATCAGGTAGATGACAAAGGAAATGGTCGCGACGAAGACCGACACGGGGACGCCGGGGGCCAGGGACAGCACGATCCCCCCGACGGCGGACACCTCAGCGAACAGCACGGAGGCCACCATCGCCGCCGCCGGCGAGGCCACCACCCGGGCGGCCGCGGCCGCCGGGGTGATCAGCAACGACATCACCAAAAGGGCGCCGACGATCTGCACGGCCTGCGCCGCCACCACGCCGACCAACGCGGCGAACACGATGCCCAGCGCCCGCACGGGCACGCCGCGGGCCGCCGCCACCTCGGGGTCGACGCTGGCGAACAGCAGGGGCCGATAGCACGCCACGACCACGACCACGACGAGCAGGCAGACCAGCGCCAGCATGGCCAGCCCGGTGTAACCGACGCCGACGATCTGCCCGGTGAGCAACGCGAAACTTGTTCCCGTCCGCCCGGGGTAGAGGTAGATGAACAGCACCGCCAGGCCCAGCCCGAAGGCCAGGACCACGCCGATCGCCGAATCGCGCTCGCGGCTGCGTTGGCCCAGGACCCCGAACAGTGCCGCCGCCAGCGCGCTGCCGATCAACGCGCCCGCTCCCACGTTCAAGCCGATGAGCAGCGCGAACGCCGCACCGGTCAGCGACAGCTCGCTCGACCCGTGGACGGCGAACGACATCTGGCGCATCACGATGAACGGCCCGATCAGCCCGGCGACCAGCCCCAGCAGCGCGGCCGCCAGCAGCGCCTGCTGGACGAAGTCATGGCGGAGCAGCTGCGCGGTGACGTCGAAGGAGAAGAGATTGCCCAGCACCTCGGTGAGTCGCTGATTCATCCGACGCCACCGTCGTCCGCCTCGCCGACCACGACGTAGCCGCCCTTGACCGGCACGACCTGGATGTCGGCCCGGTAGAGGGCCGACAGCGTCTCGGTGTTCATCACCTCTGCGACGCTGCCCACCCGGAACCGCCCGTCGACGAGATAGAGCAAGCGGTCCACGTACGGCAGGATCGTGTTGAGTTGATGGGTGACCACGATGACCGTCGTGCCGGCATCCCGTCGGCGGCCGTCGATCAGCGCCGCCGCCCGCTTTGCGCTGGCCGGGTCGAGCGCCAGCAGCGGCTCGTCACACAGCAGCAACACCGGATCGGAGACCAGCGCCGCGGCGATCCGCACGCGCTGCTGCTCGCCGCCCGACATCACCCCGACGCGCACGTCGGCCAGGCGCTCACCATCGACCTGCCGCAGCGCCTCCCGCACCGCCGCCCGCCGGTGTGCGCGGTCGGCAGACCGCAGGGCGGTGGCGCCCCAGCGCCGCCCGTCCACGCCCAACCCGACCAGGTCGCGTCCGCGCAGCATCACATCCCGGTCGATGGGGCGGTGCTGCGGGACGTACCCGATGCGGGCGCTGCCCCGCGCAATGGGCCGGCCGTCCACCAGCCCCACCCCGGCGTCCAGCGGCAACTGTCCGAGTAGCACCTTGAGCAGCGACGTCTTGCCGCTGCCGTTGGGTCCGAGCACGGCGATGAATTCTCCCGGCTTGACCGTCAGGTCCAGGTGGTCCCACAGGACGCGATCGCCCCGCGACAGCCGGGCGCCGCTCAGACGAACCGCGTCGCGGCCGGTGGGGCGCACCGCGTCGAGACTCACGACTTGGCGTATCCGTTGGCCCGCAGCGCCGCCAACAAGTTGTCGACGGTTCTGCGCTGCCAGGTGAGGTAGTCGGTGCCGTCGGGCAGCGTCTCGGTCACCTCGGTCACGGGCACGCCCGCGCGCCGCGCGGCCTCCTCCACGCCGCCGATCGCCGCGGTGGCGGTCTGCGGGTTGACGATCAGCGCCGAGACCTGACGGTGGTCGATGAGGTCGAGGACCGACGCCATGTCGGTCGGTGACGGGTCGGTCTCGTTCTCGTTCGCCGCGGAGAAGGCGGGCGGCGTGCGATTGATGAGACCGGAGGCCGCCAACAGGTAGTAGCCGACGGGTTCGGTGGCGATGACCCCGGCGTGGGGGTAGGCGCTCGCGATCGCGTGCTCGGAGTTGGCGATGGCATCGGCGCCGCGACAGAATTCCGCCGCGTTGGCCCGGTAGTCGGCGGCGTGGCCGGGGTCGATGGCCGCCATCCGGTCGGCGATCGAGGTCGCGACCGACTTGGCGACGCTCAGGTTGTAGAAGACGTGCTCGTTGGGGGGTTGCCCGGTCTTGTCGGCGTTGCCGGCGGTCGTGACGAACGAGTAGGCGTCGACCGACGCGACCGAGCGATGGCCGGCCAGGATCTGGGCCAGCCAGGGGTCGTAACCTCCGCCGTTGTAGACGACCAGGGTGGCGTCGGTGACGGCGGCGGCGTCCGACGGGGTGGCCTGGTAGGAGTGCGGGTCGGCCTGGGCGCCGCGCACGATCGACTTGACCGCGACGTGCCGGCCGGTGACGGCCCGGGCCACGCTGCCCCACACGTCGGTGGACGCCACCACGGTAGTCGCCTGCGGGTGCACCGGACCGCAGCCGACGAGCAGGCCCGAGCCGGCCAGCACGGCCAGCCCGATCCGCGTCCACGCGATGCGCACGTCCGATGTCCTTTCCCCGGCCCGAGGCCGACCCATGATCCTAATGAAAATCGTTTCCATTACAAAGTCCGAGGTGCGGCGCTCTCAGTCCCGGCGCGCACGCGTTGTAGCGTCACCGAACGTGAGTTCCACACCGCGCCGGCGTGCGACTCTGGCGTCGTTGGCCGCCGAACTCAAGGTTTCGCGCACGACGATCTCCAACGCCTTCAACCGGCCCGATCAGTTGTCTTCCGATCTGCGGGAGCGGGTGCTCGCCACCGCCAAGCGGCTGGGTTATGCCGGACCCGACCCGGTGGCGCGGTCGTTGCGAACGCGCAAGGCCGGCGCCGTCGGCCTGGTGATGGCCGAACCGCTGACCTATTTCTTCAGCGACCCCGCGGCGCGCGATTTCGTCGCCGGGGTAGCGCAGTCGTGCGAAGCCGTCGGGCAGGGACTGCTGCTGGTCGCCGTCGGCGGGAGCCGCGATCGCGACGACGGGACGGCCGCCGTGCTGGGGGCCGGTGTGGACGGCTTCGTGGTCTATTCGGTCTGCGAGGACGACCCCTATCTAGGGGTGGTGATGCAGCGGCGGCTGCCCGTGGTCGTCGTCGACCAGCCCAAGGGCCTGGCCGGGGTTTCCCGGGTGGGCATCGACGACCGGGCTGCGATGCGCGAGATGGCGGACTACGTGCTGAGCCTGGGTCACCGCGAGATCGGTTTGCTGACCATGCGGCTGGGCCGCGACCGCCGGCAGGGCCTCGCGGACGCCGAACGGCTGCAGTCACCCGCCTTCGATGTCCAGCGCGAACGCATCGCCGGGGTGTGGGAGGCGATGACGGCGGCCGGAATCAACCCGGACTCGCTGACCGTCGTCGAGAGCTACGAGCACCTGCCGGAGTCGGGGGGCGCGGCGGCCAAGGCGGCGCTGGAGGCCAATCCGCGGATCACCGCCCTGATGTGCACGGCGGACATGCTCGCCCTGTCCGCAATGGATTACCTTCGCGCGCATGGGATTTACGTTCCGGGCCAGCTCAGCGTCACCGGGTTCGACGGGGTGCCCGAGGCGATAAGCCGCGGGTTGACCACGGTTTCGCAGCCGAGTCTGCAGAAGGGGCGGCGGGCCGGCGAGCTATTGCTCAAGCCGCCGCGGTCCAACCTCCCGGTGGTCGAGCTGCTGGACACCGAGCTGGTGCGGGGCCGCACCGTCGGGCCGCCCGCCTGACCGGCGCGCTAGCGGGCGCGGGCCTCGTCCTGATCGCCGATCAGCAGCCGCACCGCCAGGTCCAGCCGCTTGCTTACGTCCGTCGCCGAGGCCCGGCGGGTGAGCCAGGCCAGCAGGTTGGACAGCCACACGTCCGAGATCACCCGCGCGATGTGGTACTGGTCCTCGGTCGGTTCGCCGTCGGCCATGGCGCGCGCGAACATGCCGTCGATGAGCTTTTCCACCTGGTCGACCTCGCTGGCCGCCGAGGCGTCGGCGAACACGTAGGCGCGCGTCATCGCCTCGGTCAGCAACGGGTTGCGCTGCATCGCGCGGTTGAGCTTGCCGACCATGAAGTTCAGCCGCTGAAACGGGGTTCCCCCGGCAAGGCTGGAGCGGTCTGTCTTGGCGTCGATGCGGGTGAACTCCCGGCCCAGCGCCGACACCAGCAGGTGCACCTTCGACGGGAAATACCGGTACAGCGTGCCGACGGCCACGTCCGCCCGGTCCGCGACGGCCCGCATCTGGACGGCCTCGTAGCCGCCCTTGGACGCGATCGCCATCGTGGCGTCCAGAATGCGCTTTCGGCGTTCCCGCTGCGCCTCGGACCCCAGTTCGGACTCGGCCAGTACCGCCACGTTCATCACCTCGCGCGGCTGCGAGTCGGGAACGTGCCCCGAGTTCGTGTTCGCTGGCATGTGACGGGTAGCTCCTCTTCCGGGCGGTTCGTTCGCAAACGATACGCATGCTGCGCGTGAATTTCCCACCTCCGTACCGCCGGGACCCCCGCCTGTCCTGCCGTAACGGCGTTCGACTTGACGGTCGATCGCTGGCACTATTAGAACACGTTCTAGTCGGCCCGCGACAAGCTCAAGTTATTGTCGAAGCAAAAGCACTCGGAGGACGCACACGTGGTAGCGACCGTCATCGACGAGCAGTTCGCGGCGCGTGCGCTCGTGCGCGACTGGGCACGCAATCCGACTTCGGGACCCGGCGGGACGGCCGCGATCCGCGAGGTCGAGCAGGGCAACACCGATGCCTGGCGACCGGTCTTCGCCCGCCTGGCCGACCTCGGGATCTTCGGGGTCGCGATTGCCGAAGACGCCGGCGGGGCGGGTGGGAGCATCGAGGACCTGTGCGCCATGGTCGAGGAAGCGGCCAAGGCCCTGG
Organism: Mycobacterium bohemicum DSM 44277; assembly: GCF_001053185.1. GTDB lineage: Bacteria > Actinomycetota > Actinomycetes > Mycobacteriales > Mycobacteriaceae > Mycobacterium > Mycobacterium bohemicum. The sequence goes on from NZ_CSTD01000002.1 coordinate 407,364, forward strand.
TCCCCGGACCGCTCGCGACCACCGCGCTGGCCAGTCTGATCGTCAGTGACCCCGACCTGCTCGCCGCCCTGGCCGCCGGTGAACGCTTCGCCGGGCTGGCCCTCGAGGGCGACGTGTCGTTCGACGGCCGGGCGACGGATTTCTCCCGGCCCCTGGCGCGGGTGACGCTGACGTCGGCGCCGGCCAGCGTCGTCGACTCCGGGCGCCGGGTCGAGGATCTGGCCGCGACCGTCCTGGCCGCCGAGGCGGCCGGCGTGACCCGGTGGTCGCTGGACACCGCCGTCGCCTACGCCAAGGTGCGCGAACAGTTCGGTAAGCCGATTGGAAGCTTCCAGGCCGTCAAGCACATCTGCGCCGAAATGCTCTGCCGCGCAGAGCAAGCCGAGGTCGCCGCCGCCGACGCCGCCCGCGCCGCCGCGGATCCGGATACCGACCAGTTCTCGATCGCGGCGGCCCTGGCCGCCAGCACCACCATCGCCGCGGCAAAGGCGAACGTCAAGGACTGCATCCAGGTGCTCGGTGGCATCGGCTGCACCTGGGAGCACGACGCACATCTCTACCTGCGGCGGGCCCACGGCATCGGCGCGTTCCTCGGCGGCGCCGAGCGTTGGCTGCGCCGGGTCACCGCGCTCACCCAGGGCGGCGTCCGCCGGCGACTGGGCATCGACCTGACCGACGTCGAGGGGCTCCGACCGCAGATCGCCGAGGTCGTCGCCACGATCGCCGCCCTGCCCGAGCAGCAACGGCAGGCGGCGCTGGCCGAGGCGGGGCTGCAGGCGCCGCACTGGCCACCGCCGCACGGGCGCGGGGCGTCACCGGCCGAGCAGCTGCTGATCGATCAGGAGATGGCGGCGGCCGGCGTGGTCCGTCCGGACCTGGTCGTCGGCTGGTGGGCGGCGCCCACGATCCTCGAGCACGGGACGCCGGAGCAGATCGAACGCTTCGTGCCGGCGACCATGCGCGGCGAATTCTTGTGGTGCCAGCTATTTTCCGAGCCGGGCGCCGGTTCGGACCTCGCATCGCTGCGCACCAAAGCAGTGCGGTCGGATGATCCGGCCGGCGGCTGGCTGCTGACCGGGCAGAAGGTGTGGACGTCGGCGGCGCACAAGGCCCGCTGGGGTGTGTGCCTGGCGCGCACCGACCCGGACGCGCCGAAACACAAGGGCATCACCTATTTCCTGGTCGACATGACCTCGCCCGGCATCGAGATCCGGCCGCTGCGCGAGATCACCGGCGACTCGCTGTTCAACGAGGTCTTCCTGGACGAGGTGTTCGTTCCCGACGACATGGTGGTCGGTTCGGTGAACGACGGCTGGCGGCTGGCGCGCACGACGCTGGCCAACGAGCGGATCGCGATGGCCACCGGCACCGCACTGGGCAACCCGATGGAGGAGTTGCTCGAGGTGCTCGCCGGCATGGACCTCGACGCCGCCCAGCAAGACCGGCTGGGAAGGCTGATCGTGCTGGCGCAGACGGGGTCGCTTTTGGACCAGCGCATCGCCCAGATGGCCGTCGGCGGCCAGGACCCCGGGCCGCAGTCCAGCGTCCGCAAGCTGATCGGGGTCCGCTACCGGCAGGCGCTGGCCGAGTACATGATGGACGTCGCCGACGGCGGTGGCCTGGTCCACAACCAGGCGGTGTTCGACTTCCTCAACACCCGCTGCCTGACGATCGCCGGTGGGACCGAGCAGATCCTGCTCACCGTCGCCGCCGAAAGACTGCTGGGGCTCCCACGCTAGACGGGCGGTTGTCGCCTGCGACATCGGGCGCGCGCTCTGCTGACGCGCCCGTGCGGCGCCCGGCTGCCGGGGCCCACCGGGAAGAAACGGCGGAGAAGTAGTTCCCATCCGCGGGCGCACTCGCAACGAATAAGGGGCGGACCCCTGCTGCTGCCCGGTCGCCCACCACTGGCGTTGGATGACTCCGCCCACCGAACGTCTCGAGGACAGAAGTGACAGCTGACCCCCGGTTCCGCGACCCTGTCGCGGCCCCTCGGGTGTGCCGACCGATCCGCGCCGCGATCCCGGGGACCTGACCCGTGGCCACGGTTGCTGTCCATTTCTTCCTCGAATTGGCCGTCATCATCGCAACGTGCCGTTTCGTCGGCCTGGTGTCGCAACGCCTCGGACAACCGCAAGTCGTGGGCGAGATGGTCGCGGGCGTCCTTCTCGGCCCCTCCCTGCTAGGACGGATGGCGCCGGGCGTACAACACCAGTTGTTTCCGCCGGGACAGGCGAACACCGTGCTGTGCGCGGCAGCGCAGATCGGCCTGGTCCTTTACATGTTTCTCGTCGGGCTCAACTTCGACGCCAACCTCGTCAGGCACCGGGCCGGCACCGCGGTTGCGGTCTCGGCGGCCGGCATCCTCACGCCGCTCGCTCTGGGAGCGCTGATCGCCATGCCGATGCTGGCGAGCGGAAGGTTCTTCGAAAAAGGCGTTCCGCTCGCGCTGGCCATGATGTTCCTCGGCGCCGCGATCGCGACCACCGCATTCCCCATGCTAGCCCGAATAATCTTCGAACAACGGCTCTCCGGAACCCCTTTGGGCACACTCGCTTTGCTATGCGGTGCGACGGACGACGCGCTCTCCTGGTGCATCCTGGCAGTCGTACTCGCCATCCACCGCGGCACCCCCGGCACGGCCGCAATCGCGATAGTGGGCGGGATTGTCTACACCCTGGTTTTGTTGACCGTGGGGCGAAAGGCCTTGGCCCGCCTCGGGTGGAGATCGGAACGCGAGAACGCGCTGAGCCCACCCGTTCTCAGCACCGTTCTCATTCTGCTGATGGCCTGCGCCTGGTTCACGGACACCATCGGCATCTACGCCATATTCGGGGCGTTCATTCTCGGAGTCGCCATGCCGTCCGGCTTCTTCGCCCAACGATTGACGGCCGGCGTCGAGCCGCTCGTCACCACGTTGTTGTTGCCACTGTTCTTCGTCTACTCGGGGCTGAACACCCAGATCGGTCTGGTGAACAGCCCGGCATTGTGGGCGGTGACGGCGGGCATCCTTTTCGTGTCCATCGCCGGGAAGGGAATTGCGTGCACGTTGGCCGCGTGGTTGCGAAAAGTTCCCTTTCGCGAATCCGTAGCCCTGGGTTCGTTGATGAATGCCCGCGGGTTGATCGAACTCATTTTGCTCAACATCGGGCTTCAGGCCGGCATCATCACCCCTACGCTCTTCAGCATCCTGGTCCTGGTGGCCATCGTCACCACACTCATGGCCACACCGATATTCGACGTCGTTTACGGCCGCCACCGGTCGACAGCCGCGCCTTCTACCGCCCCGGCCATGAACGGCGCCCCGAGTCCGAGCGCCGCCGCATGAGGGTCGCCGACGCCCGGGCAGGCGCCGCATCTTGGCTGCGTTTCGCACCCATGAGAAGTGCCAAAATGACCTTTAACCGGAGTTCTCGCCTGGCCGCCAGGCCGATCGCCAGTGGCCGGCGGAGGTGACCGAGGAATCCGGCAGAAACGTTGCGGCGCAGTGTATTTGATACTGGGCGGAGCGGGCCGGCCGTGCTGTCCAAGGGCGGACCGCTCCCCTTGCACGGCACAAACTTTGGTGTAGATTGTTAATTATTAAGAAACTGAATCGTGCTCGGGAGGTGGGGCGTGTGGACGCACGAGCGCAGCTATCGCAGTTGGGTCCGGAGGCGCGCGACGTGCTGGCGCACCGAATCAGGAGCGTGCTGAAGGCCGATGCCGTCACTCCGGCGTACGACGTCGCGATCATCGGGGGCGGCGTCGCGGGCTTGACTCTGGCGCTCGAACTCCGCAAGGCACGTCCGCAAACGCGCATCGTCATCGTCTCGCCCACCGCGCACCCGGTGCCCGAGATCACCCACACGGTCGGCGAGTCGACGGTCGAGGTTTCCGCCCATTATCTGCGGGACCGCCTCGGCCTGACCGACCATTTGCAAACCTCGCAGATCCGCAAGATGGGCTTGCGAATGTTTTTCACCCACGATGGAAACGCCGATATTGCGCAGCGAGTGGAACTCGGGAGTTCCGCATTCGTCCCTCAGGTGACCTATCAAATCGACCGCGGGAGATTGGAGAACGAGCTCAATCGCCGTTGCACGGCGGAAGGCATCGGGAGCGTTTCGGGCCGCGCCGTCTCCGTCGAATTCGGTCCCGGCGGTCGGGCGAGCACGGTTTCGCTCCAGAGCGGCGACACCGTCACCGGCATTTCTACTCGTTGGGTGGTCGACGCGTCGGGACGGAACCGGACGCTGCCCAGAAAGCTGGGGCTCGTGCGCGCCAACGACCACAACTGCAATGCCGTGTGGCTGCGTGTGGCAACGGAAATAGACGTCGGCCAGTGGAGCGATGACCCGAATTGGCGGGGGCGCCTCATCGAGGGTGACCGTGCCATGTCCACCAATCACCTGATGGGCGAGGGCTACTGGGTGTGGCTGATCCGGCTCCCGTCCGGGTCCACCAGCGTCGGCATCGTGGCCGACCCGGCGGTTCATGAATTCGACCGGTTCAACACCCTCGCCAAAGCCCTGTCGTGGATGCGCGAGTTCGAGCCCCAGTGCGCTGCGGTCCTGGCCGAGCACGAGCACCTGATCAAGGACTTCAGGGTGATGAAGAACTACAGCCACGGCGCCACGAAGGTCTACGACGGCCGTGACCGCTGGTGTCTCACCGGAGACTCCGGGGTCTTCCTGGATCCGCTGTATTCGTCGGGACTGGACCTCGTGGCAATCGGCAACGGCCTCATCACCGACATGATCACCCGCGAACTCGACGGTGAGGACGTCGTGGCACGGTCGGCGGTCAGCGACTCACTATTTCGCTCCCTCACCGACATGTGGCTCGCCGTGTACTGCGACCAGTACCCGCTGATGGGTTCGCCGGTTGTGATGTCGGCGAAGGTGATCTGGGACATCGCGTTCTACTGGGGTTTCGTGGGCATTCTCTACCGCAACGGTCGGTTCGTCAGCGTCGCCGACGATCCTGCGGTCGTGCCGCACCTGGAAGGGCTCATCAATCTCAGCAACCGCATGCAACGGTTCTTCCGGGAATGGGCCGCGGTCGAGGACGCGCGTCCGTCGGCGCGATTCGTCGATCTGTACTCGCCCCTGAACTTCATGGTGACGCTGCACACGGCGATGATGGGCGAAGCCCCCGACTTCCTGGCTCAGTTCGAGGCCAACTCTCGGCTGTTGCACCAGCTTGCGGGCCAGCTGGCCGAGACTGTGGTCTCGGAGAAGAGTGGTCGGTTTGCCGACGATGACATCATGAGGCAGGCGCAGGCCTGGCAGCGCGACGACTTCCTGCGAGAGCTGCGAACCGTCTACCGCCACGAGCAGACCCACAACCCGATCAGCCAAGACTGGATTCTCGGCGCCGTACCCGCACTCGAATTCAATTGACCCGCCTGACCTTTGCGCATGTCCCCGATCTGGATGCACCACGTCGGCGGCACCGCGGCGCGCGTCACCGGCGGAGGGCGCAGGCGCGTCCCGGTGCGAAAGGATGAACATGCCCGCTGACCAAGGCATTCGCGAGCCGCTGGCGATCGTCGGAATCGGGTGCCAGTTCCCCGGCGGCGCCAACACCCCGGAGAGTTACTGGAGCTTACTACGCGACGGGACCGATGCCACCTGCACGGTCCCCGAAACACGTTGGAACGCCGAGAAATACTACGATCCGAATCCGGCGAAAGTCGGCAAGATGGTGACGCGACGCGGCGGGTTCCTCAGCCAGATCGATCAATTCGACCCCCAGTTCTTCGGTATCTCCCCTCGGGAGGCGAACCTCCTCGATCCGCAGCAACGCCTGCTGCTGCAGACCACGTGGGAAGCCCTGGAAGACGGCGGGATACCGGCGGACAGTCTGGCGGGCACCGACGTCGGCGTGTTCGTCGGCGGCTTCACTCTCGACTACCAACTCCTGCAGAATCAAGGTCGCACCAGCCGCTACCGGTTCAAGACCCATTCCTCCACGGGAATGATGATGACCATGCTGGCGAACCGGATCTCGTATGCCTTCGATTTCCGCGGCCCGAGCATGACAGTCGACACGGCATGTTCGAGTTCGCTGGTCGCGGTGCACCTTGCCGCGCTGAGCATCTGGAACGGCGAATGCGAAATCGCGCTGGCCGGTGGCGTCAACATCATGGTCGGCCCCAACACCGCCATCGCCGAATCGAAGAGCGGTTTTCTCAGTCCGGAGGGGCGCTGCAAGGCTTTTGACGATTCCGCGGACGGATATGCACGCGGCGAAGGCGGCGCCGTCGTCGTCATCAAGCCCCTCCAGCGGGCGCTGGACGACGGCGACGAGATCTATGCACAGATCCTCGGCACGGCCGTGTCCCAGGACGGTCACACCGACAGCATCACCGTCCCCAGTCCGCAGGCGCAGGAGGCGGCGATCACCACCGCCCTGCGCCGAGCGGGCGTTCGACCCAACGACGTCGGCTATGTTGAGGCGCACGGCACCGGAACGCCGGTCGGTGACCCCATCGAAGTCCGGGCCCTCGCCGGCGCGCTCGCCGCGGAGCGGCCGGCGGCCCAACCGCTGCTGATCGGATCGGTGAAAACAAACATCGGCCATCTCGAGGCCGGCGCCGGGGTGGCCGGATTGATCAAGGCGGCGCTGGTGGTCAAGCACGGCCACATCCCGGCGAACCTTCATTTCACAACCCCGAACAGCCGAATCTCGCTGGACGACTTGAGGATCGACATTCCCCGGACCGGCCGCCCCTTTCCCGGCGCCGGGCGCCGTATCGCGGGGGTCAACTCGTTCGGCTTCGGCGGCACCAACGCCCACGTCGTGCTCGCGGAGCCGCCCGCCCCGGTTGACGCCCCGGACACCAACGATTCCCCGGCACCGCTGGCGGTACTGCCGATCTCGGCCCGCAGCGAGGAAGCGTTGGTGGCGACGGCCGACCGGCTGGCCCGACACCTGAGCGAACACCCCGGCCTCGCACTGCCGGATTTCGGCTACACCCTGAGCCGGCGCCGCTCACACATGAACTATCGCCGCACTTTAGTCGCGGGCAGCATGGCCGAGGCGCGAGAACAACTGCAAGCCCTCGCCGAGAGCGGGCGGAGTCCGGCGGGCCGCACGCCGGCCACGGCGCCGAAGGTGGCGTTCGTCTGTACCGGGATGGGCCCCCAGTGGTGGGGGATGTGCCGTGGACTGCTCGACGTCTATCCCGCCTTCACCGAGAGCATCGAGCGCACCGCTCGCGAGCTGTCACGCTACACCGACTGGTCACTGCTCGACGAGCTCAACGCCGACGAAACCCGTTCTCGGATGGACGATACCGATGTCGCGCAGCCCGCCAACTTTGCCGTGCAGATCGCCCTTGCCGAGCAATTCGGCCACTTCGGGATCAACCCCGGCGCCGTGGTCGGACACAGCGCCGGTGAGGTCGCCGCCCACTACCTGGCCGGACTCCTCACATTCGAGCAAGCCGTCCGGGTGATCTATCACCGAAGCCGGCTTCAGCAACGCACGAGCGGGCTGGGCCGGATGCTCGCGGTCGGCCTCAACGCCGAGGCGCTCATGCAGACCCTCGACGAGACGACGCTCGCCGACCTGGGTCGGCGGATATCCATTGCGGCGGTGAACAGCCCGACGGCGGTCACCGTCGCGGGCGACGGGGAAGCCCTCGACGACATCGCCCGCCGGCTCGACGACCGGAAGGTCTTCAACCGATTCCTCACCGTGAAGGTGCCGTATCACACCCACTACATGGACGCGGTGAAAGACGACCTCTACGCGTCGTTGGAGGGCCTGTCGTCGTCGGCGGCGACGATCCCGCTGTACTCGACGGTGACCGGCGAGCGGTTGGACCGATACGCCGCCGGCGCCGCGTACTGGTGGCAGAACACCCGCGCCACCGTCCTTTTCGAGTCCGCGATGCGCCGGATGCTGGACGACGGGTACACCCATTTCGTCGAACTGGGCCCGCATCCCGTGCTGGCCACGTCGATCGTCGAGATAGCCGCCTCCCAGCAGGCGGACGTGGTGGTCCTGGCCGCCCAGCGGCGCAACGAGGACGATGGTCGCACGTTGATGAACTGTGTCGGCGCACTGCACTGTCACGGCCAACCGGTCGATTGGGAAGCGCTGTACCCCCGACGGGGCGCACGGCTGGTCAAGTTGCCGTTGTATCCATGGCAGTCCAAGCGGTACTGGAACGAAACCCAGGAGGCCGTGGAGGACCTGCACTACGACCCGGTGCATCCATTGCTGGGCCAATCCGTGAGCGCCGTGCACCCGACCTGGGAAGTCGAACTGAGCGCCGCCGGCGTTCCCTTCCTCGCGGATCACCGGGTGCAGGGAAGCGTCCTGCTGCCCGGGGCGGTGTACATCGAGATGGCCCTGGCCGCCGCGGCCGAGTGCTACGGATCGGCAGACCACAGCGTCGACAAGCTCACGCTGCACCGGGCCTTGATCCTCGATGACACCTGCGATCCCGTGCTGCGGACCACCCTCGACGAGAAAACGGGCGCAGTGGAATTCGCGGCGTTCACGGCGACGGCCGGTGGCGACCTGAAGTGGACCATAACGGCGACAGCGGAGCTCAACACGCTGTCCAGGGCGCCCCGGCGGGTCGGCACACCCGCCGCGGCGGGGCAGGTCACGACGATCGACGGAGAGCAGTTCTACAGCCGCACCCGAGCCGTGGGGCTGGCGTACGGCGACGCATTCCGGGCCGTCACCGGCGTCATCGCGGGAGACGGCTGGGCGACCGCCCGGCTGGCCGTTCCCGCGCCGCTCGCCGGCGAACTCGACACGTACCGGTTCCATCCGGCCCTCATCGACGGCGCGTTTCAGACGCTCCTCGGCACACCTCTTCTCGGATCCGAGGCATCGGAGAGCGCCTACCTTCCCGTGCGGATCCGCAACAGCGCCGTCTACGGTCCGCCCCAAGAGGACATGACCGTTCACGTGCGCGTCCTGTCCGCGGGCGAGGACGAGATCGAAAGCGACATCACCATCGCCGGCCGCGACGGCGAGCCGCTCGCTGTCTTCAACGGCTTCACGGTGCAATCCCTGAGCGCCTCGTCGCGCACGTCGCCCGAACGCGTCGACAGGGGGCTCCTCGAGGTTGAATGGGTCGAATGCCCCGACACCCTGCACACGGCGACCGCCGCGGGCGAATCCTCGTGGCTGGTCTTCCTCGACGCCGGCGGGTTCGGGACAACGCTCGCCGACGAGATGCGCCGCAACGGCCAGCGGGTCCGCACCGTTGCGCATGATGCCGTCGGCGCCCTGACCCAACTCGACGGAGGGTACGCGCTCAACCCGCGCCAGCCCCAACAGCTGCATCAGCTCATCGAAAAGCACCTCGACGTCGAGGGCAACCTCGACGGGATCATCGACTGCTGGCCGCTGGACATCCGCGCCGACGCCGAAACGAACGAGGACATCGGCGTTTTCGCGATACTGCGCCTGCTGAAGTCCCTCGCAGAACGCGACACCGTTTCGCCCCGCCTGTACCTGGTGACCGCCAACGCTCAACCGGTACTGCCGCACGAATCGCCGGCCGTCGAGCAAGCGGCCATCTGGGGACTCGGCCGCGTCGTCGGCCACCAGGAATTCGTCAAGCACTGGGGCGGGCTCATCGACATCGACGGCGCCGGCGATCGCGAGACCGCCGCGCTCGCCTGCGAACACATTCTGGATGACGGCGGCGAGGATCAAATCGCCATCCGGGGGAGCGCGACGCTCGTGCCGCGGCTGCGCCCGAGCAGCGGCCTCACCAAACCCTTCCCGACCAAACTCACGCCCGACGCGACCTACGTCGTCACCGGCGGGGCCGGAGCGCTGGGCCGCGTCGTCACGACCTACCTCGCCGAGCGCGGGGCGCGGCATATCGCCCTGCTGTGCCGAAGCGAGATCCCCCCCAGGAGCCGCTGGGCGCCGCTTGCCGATGACGACCCACATCGGCCGACGATCAACGCGATCCGCAAAGCCGAACGCCTCGGCGCTCGCGTGACGATCGCGAGCGTCGATGTCACCGACGCCGATCAGGTCAAGACGTGGTTGGACAACCACATTCGTGAGGGGGGCCCGCCGGTCCGCGGCATCGTGCACGCCGCCGGGTCCGTCGACGACCAACTCCTGGTGAACATGACCGAATCCGCCTTCTCCTCGGTGATGGCCCCGAAGATCAAGGGCACTCGCGTGCTCCACGAAACCTTCCTGGGGCACGACCTCGAATTCTTCGTCATGTTCGGGTCCGCGGGGTCGATCATCGCGTCGCCCGGTCAAGGCAACTACGCCGCAGCCAACGCGTACCTCGACGCCTTTGCGCACTACCGGCGCGCACTCGGACTGCCGGCTCTCACGATCGGGTGGGGCCCTTGGTCGGTCGGCATGGTCGAACAGCTCCACCTGGAGACGATCTACGAACAGCGCGGGATCGAGCTCATCACGCCCGCCGCGGGTACCCAGATCCTCGACCGGCTCATCAACCAGAAGCTCGCCACCGTCACCGCGATCAGCGCCGACTGGGCTCGGGTCCGGCGCGGGCTCGGGGGACAGTTGCCGCAGATGTTCTCCGAGCTGGGGGTAGCCGAATCATCGTGCGACGCCACCGATTCGGCGTCTTCGGTACTCGAACTGCTCGCGGCGTGCCCGGAGGCCGACAGGTTCGGCCTGGTCGCGCGACAGGTTCGCCAGGTCGTCTCCGCCGTATTCGATCTCGCCGTCACCGAAATCGGGCCCGACGACGCCCTCGACGACCTCGGCCTGGATTCAATGATGGCAATGGATTTCAGGGCCAGGATCAGCGCGCTGTTCGCCGTCGACCTGCCGGTGCTGGAGTTGCTGCGGGGTGTCAGCGTGAATTCACTTGCCCTTCGGATACTCGCCGAGCTCCAACCGGCCCGCGCCGACCCGCCCGCCGTCACCGCGCCGGCGCCCGCGGCTGCCGATGATGTCGACCGGTTGCTCCTCGAACTGTCCGAGGACGAGCTACGAAAAGTGCTGGCGGACCTGGAAATGGGGCCCGTCGATCAGGACTCCGGAGCGGCGCACCCGTGAAACGCCCGCACCCGCCGATGTGGCGGCGGCGATGATGACGAGCGTCGATCGTTGCGGCGCGGTGCAGGTTCGGGGCCTGTCGAAGGCCTACGGGCAGATCCAGGCCGTGCGCGACCTTGACCTCGATGTCGGCTATGGCGAAATCTTCGCGATCCTGGGGCCCAACGGCGCGGGCAAGTCGACGACCATAGAGATCCTGGAAGGCCACCGAAACCGCGACTCCGGACACGTGCGCGTCCTGGGCGAAGATCCCGGGACCGCCGGTCGAAGTTGGCGCGCCAAGATCGGGATAGTCCTCCAGGAGGCCAGCGACGCCGGGATGCTGACGGTGTCGGAAACCGTGCGGATGTTCACCAAGTCGTATGGCAGGGCTCGGGCCCCCGAGGACGTGCTCGGCCTCGTCGGGCTCACCCCGGCCGCCGAATCGAAGGTCAGGACACTGTCGGGAGGGCAGCGTCGTCGTCTCGATGTGGCGCTGGGCATCATCGGCATGCCCGAGTTGCTCTTTCTGGACGAACCCACAACGGGATTCGATCCAGACGCCAGGCGACGATTCTGGGATCTGATCAGGCAGTTGGCGAACGACGGCACGACCATCCTGCTGACCACTCATTACCTGGAGGAGGCCGCCGCACTGGCGGATCGGGTCGCGGTCCTCGCCGACGGCAAGGTGGTGGCGGTCGACTCGCCGGAAAGGCTTATCGGGTACGTGAACTCGGCCGCGACGGTCCGCTGGGTGGAGGGGGACCAGATCCATGTCGAACAGACCGATCACCCGACTGAACTGATCCGGCGGCGGTCGAGGGACGGCGCGGAACTGGCGCAGCTGACGGTCTCCCGACCGACGCTTGAAGACGCGTACCTGCACCTGATCGGACTCGCGTGATGGGCATCGACCAAGTCCGCAGGTCCACGCCGGCATCGGCATCGGCATCGGCGTCGGCGTCAGAATCGGCGGCGGCGTCGCCGCTCCCCACCCCGCTGCGCATCGGGTTGTCGCGAGTCGTGCCCGAGCTGAAGATGTTCTACCGCCGCCCGGAGCAGGTGGTGCTGACGTTTTCGATGCCCGCCGTGATCGGCATTTTGCTGGGTTCGATCTTTTCGACGAAGCTGCCCAACACCGGTACCAGTACCGGCGCCGTCATCGCGGCGAGCATCCTGGCTTACGGCATTCTCTCGACGTCGTTCATCAACCTCGGCATCAGCATTGCGGCCGACCGCGACACCGGCGCCCTACGGCGACTTCGCGGCACGCCGACGACGGCGTCGTCATATTTCATCGGGAAGATCGTCCTGGTTGCCGTCGCCAGCCTCGCCGAGGCGGTCGTTCTCCTCTCGGTGGGTGTCATCGTCTTCAAACTCCGCCTACCCACAGACGCTTTCGGCTGGTTCACGCTCACCTGGGTGTTCGTGCTGGGAATCGTCAGTTGTTCGCTGCTGGGCATTTTCGTCAGCAACCTGGCGAGCAACGCGGTTTCCGCCGCCGTCATCACGAACGGCCCGGCGGTCGCCCTGCAGTTCGTGTCGGGCACGTACGTGCCGCTGATGGCGTTGCCGAATTGGATGCTGATACTGGGCTCGTTGTTCCCCGTCAAGTGGATGGCCCAGGGGTTCCGGTCGGTGCTGTTACCGCCCGACATGGCCGCCTTCGAACCGGCCGGCAGTTGGGAACACTGGACGACGTTTCTCGTGCTGGCCGCGTGGAGTGTCGGCGGGTTGATCGCCTGCCTGCGGGTGTTCCGTTGGTCGGAGAGGCGATGAGCCGGCCGACGTCGGGGTGCCCGCGTCAGGGCCTTTAGGCCACCCGAACGGGGACTTGTGGCTGCTGACATGCTGCTGCGGCGCTCCTAACGTTGTGCCATGAGCAACAGCGCGATCGTGTCGGCGGTAGTGGCGGCTTTCGTGGCCCTGCTGTTGGTGGGTGCCTCGATCCGTGTCGTGCAGCAGTACCAGCGCGGGGTGCACTTTCGCCTGGGCAGGGTGATCGGTGTCCGCGAGCCCGGGCTCCGGTTCATCATCCCCGTCATCGACCGGATGTGGCGGGTCTCGATGCGCATCGTGACGATGCCCATCCAGTCGCAGGGCATCATCACCCGCGACAACGTCAGCGTCGACATCGCCGCGGTCGCCTACTTCCGCGTCATCGACGCCCGCAAGGCCGTCGTCGTCATCGAAAACGTCAACGCCGCCATCAATCAGATCGCCCAGACCACCCTGCGCAACGTCGTCGGGCAACACTCTCTCGACGAGGTGCTCGCCCAGACCGAGAAGATCAACGGCAGCATTCGGCAGATCCTCGACACCACCACCGTGGAATGGGGTGTGGAGGTCACGCTGGTCGAGCTGAAGGACATTCAGCTGCCCGACAGCATGAAGCGGGCGATGGCCCGCGAGGCCGAGGCCGAGCGGGAGAAGCGCGCCAAAATCATTGCTGCAGAAGGCGAGGCGCGCGCCGCAGCCGCGCTGGGCGAGGCGTCCGACACCATGATGAGTCATCCGTTGGCCCTGCAGTTGCGCAATCTGCAGACCCTGCTCGAACTGGGCGTGGAGAAGAACACCACGATCGTCTTTCCCGCCCCGCTGATGAGTGCGATCGGGGAGCTCACCGGCTTCCTGACGCGTGAATCGGAAGCCGCGAAAACCCCGGTCTCCCAGCAGCTGTCACACTTCTGACCCGAGGTGGCAGTGCAGGCCCCGACGCGCCGAGCGTGGTGCGGGTAGCGCCGAAACTGCCGTCAGGGCCGCGGATTGCCGAGCGCTGGCAGCCGTGGGCGCAATCTCGGCGGCCCAGGCGATCAGGAGAACGTCGTCTGCGCGCAGGTGCTCGGGGAGGTGATGTTGACCCCGCTGTAGACCACCTGGATGTGGGTGCAGGTGATGACGTTGACGTCGGTCCTGGGTTGGCCGGTGCTCCAGTCGGTCGAGTCGATGCGGCCGTTCGTCTGGTATTTGTCCGGTGGTCCGCCGCCGAAGTAGACGGTGGTCACCTCGTCGTTGCCCATCGCCTTGTTGACCCGCTCGTTCTGGCCGTTGGCGTGCGCGTCCAGGTAGGCCAGCCGGTTCGACGAACGGATCTCGGTGGTCTGGCGGGCCCACAGGTCGTTCGGGAAGCCGGCGACCCCGTCGGGGGTCAGCATGTCGGCGCCGGCGGTGAAGTTGCAGAATCCACCGTTCTTGAAGCAGTCGAGCGTGACGTGCGTTTCCAGCTGGTTGGGACCGTCCAGCGGGAACAGGGTGGTGGCGGTGTTGCTGGCCGCCGACGCGGTGCCCGCGGGCGCCAACCCGAGGACGGCCACCACAACGGCGACTCCCGTTACCGGCCGGATCATCTCGGTCCCCTTTCCGGTGCCAAAGACCCGACTATTCGTCGTAGGTCACTTCTACCGAATCAGATTCCGGGCGAGATTGACAGGCCAAAATCAAGCCGTCGTCGAGATCCTGCTGCTCCAGGACGTCGTTGACCTCCATGTGGATCTTGCCCTTGCGCAGCGTGCAGGCGCAGGCCCCGCAGTGGCCTTCCCGGCAGGAGAACGGTGCGTCGAGCCCCTTGGCCAGCAGCACGTCGAGCAGCTTCGCGTTGCGTGGCCACGACACGGTGTGCGTTTCGCCGTCGAGTTCCACCACCGCGGTGGCCGGCGGCTCGTCCCCTTCGGCGGTGTCGGCGATCTTCACCGCCGCGAACGGGTCGGACTCCAGCGACTTGAACACCTCGATATGTATCTGCGGCGCGGGAACTTTCAGCGCTTCGAGCGCCTCGCGGGCCGCGTCCATGAACGGCCCGGGCCCACAGACGTAGGCGTGCCGATCGGTGTAGGGGCCGGCCAGCTTCGCCAACGCGGTGGCACTCGGCAGTCCCTGCACCGACTCGAGCCAGTGCACGACCGTGAGCCGGTCGGGGTACTTCGCCGACAGGTCCCGCAGCGCCTGGGCGAAGATCACCGAACGGTCGTCGCGGTTGGCGTAGAGCAGCGTCACCTGCCCACTGCCCTCCGACAGCGCCGACTTGCAGATCGACAAAATCGGGGTGATCCCGCTGCCGGCCGCCAGGAGCAGGAAGTCGGCGTCGAGGGTCTTGGGCACGAAGGTGCCCGACGGCGCGAGCGCATGGATCCGCATCCCCGCGTGCGCGTGATCGCACAACCAGTTGGACGCGTACCCGTCCGCGGTCCGCTTGACCGTGACGGTGAGCGCGTCGTCGGTGAAGGGTGAGCTGCACAGCGAGTAGCACCGGGCCACCGACCCGGTGCGTTCGCTGGGCACCCGCAGCGTGAGGAACTGCCCGGGCGCGTAACGCAGCCGCTCCGCCGGGATGGCCGGATCCCCCGGCTCGTCCGGCACCGCGAAAACCAGCGACCGCGCGTCGTCGGTCTCGGCGACGACCTCGGCGATCTGCAGTTCAAGGACGTGGTCGCCGAGTGGCTCGTCGGGAACTGCCTCCGTCACGACCTGCCCTCCCTCTCGTCCCAACTAGAACATGTTACAGAAACGCCGATTGATACCGCTACCAGCCGCAGGAACACGCTGCTCGACACGAATCGGAACGTGTTCTAGTCTCAGGTGTAAGTCCGCACTCCTGGGAGGCAACTTCAGTGACGTCCATTCAACAGCGCGATGCTCAGTCGGTTCTAGCCGGCATCGATGATCTGCTTCCGCGGATTTCCGAGCGCGCTCAGGCGACCGAGGACCTGCGTCGGCTGCCCGACGAGAACGTTCAGGACCTCAAGGATGTCGGGTTCTTCACGCTCCTGCAGCCCGAGCAGTGGGGCGGCCTGCAGTGTGATCCGACGTTGTTCTTCGAGGCCGTCCGCCGGGTGGCCAGCGCGTGCGGTTCGACGGGCTGGGTGGCGTCGATCCTCGGCGTGCACAACTGGCACCTGGCCCAGTTCCATCAGCAGGCTCAGGAGGAGGTCTGGGGCGACGACCCGTCGGTGCGCATCTCGTCGTCGTACGCCCCCATGGGCGCGGGCGTGGTGACCGACGGCGGCTACCTGGTCAACGGCTCCTGGAACTGGTCGTCGGGCTGTGACCACGCCACCTGGGCGTTCCTCGGCGGCCCCGTCATCAAGGACGGCCGCCCGGTGGATTTCGGCAGCTTCCTGATCCCGATCACCGAGTACCGCATCGACGACGTCTGGAACGTGGTCGGTCTTCGCGGGACCGGCAGCAACACCGTCGTCGTCAAGGACGTCTTCGTCCCGCGCCACCGGTTCCTGTCCTACAAGGACATGAACGATCACACCGCGGGCGGGCTGCAGACCAACACCGCGCCGGTATACAAAATGCCATGGGGGACAATGCATCCCACGACCATCTCGGCGCCGATCGTGGGCATGGCGTACGGCGCTTATGCCGCGCACGTGGAGCACCAGGGCAAGCGGGTTCGCGCCGCGTTCGCCGGGGAGAAGGCCAAGGACGACCCGTTCGCCAAGGTCCGCATCGCCGAGGCCGCCAGTGACATCGACGCCGCCTGGCGCCAGTTGATCGGAAACGTCGGCGACGAGTTCGCGCTGCTGAACGCGGGCAAGGAGATCCCGTTCGAGCTGCGCGCCCGCGCGCGGCGCGACCAGGTGCGCGCCACGGGCCGGGCAATCGCCTCGATCGACCGGCTGTTCGAGGCGTCCGGCGCTACCGCGCTCGCCAACGACGCTCCCATCCAACGGTTCTGGCGGGACGCCCACGCCGGGCGGGTGCACGCCGCGAACGATCCCGAGCGGGCGTATGTGATCTTCGGGAACAACGAGTTCGGGTTGCCGCCCGGCGACACGATGGTGTGATGACTGCCGGCCAGTCCACCACCGAGGAGCTGACGTTCGAGTCCACCTCACGCTTCGCGGAGGTCGACGTCGACGGACCCCTGAAGCTGCACTATCACGAGGCGGGCTCGTCGTTCGCCGGCAACGGGCAGACGATCGTGCTGCTGCACGGCGGCGGCCCCGGGGCGGCGAGCTGGACGAACTTCGCCCGCAACATTCCGGTGTTGGCGCAGCGGTTTCATGTGCTGGCCGTCGACCAGCCGGGCTACGGCCTCTCCGACAAGCGCGCGGAGCATGGGCAGTTCAACCGGTACGCGGCCCGGGCGCTGAAGGGGCTCTTCGACCACCTCGGCCTCGGACGCGTTCCGCTGGTGGGCAACTCGCTCGGCGGGGGTACCGCGGTGCGGTTCGCCCTCGACTACCCCGACCTCGCCGGGCGCCTGGTGCTGATGGGCCCGGGCGGACTCAGCATCAACCTGTTCGCCCCCGACCCGACCGAGGGCGTCAAGCGGCTCTCGGCCTTCTCCATGGCGCCGACCCGCGAGAACCTCGAGGCCTTCCTGCGAGTGATGGTCTACGACAAGAAGCTCATCACCCCCGAATTGGTCGACGAGCGTTTCGCACTGGCCAGCACGCCGGAATCGCTGACCGCGACCCGCGCCATGGGGCTGTCGTTCGCGGGGACCGACGCCGAGCTCGGGATGATGTGGCGCGAGGTGTACAGGCTCCGCCAGCCCGTGCTGCTGATCTGGGGCCGCGAGGACCGGGTCAACCCGCTCGACGGCGCGCTCGTCGCGCTCAAGACCATTCCCCGCGCGCAACTGCACGTCTTCGGGCAGTGCGGGCACTGGGCGCAGGTGGAGAAGTTCGACGAGTTCAACAGGCTCACAATCGATTTCCTGGGAGGTGCGCGATGAGCATCCGCTCGCTGGGCTACCTGCGCTTCGAGGCCACCGATGTGGCGGCCTGGCGTGAGTACGGCCTGAAGGTGCTGGGCATGGTCGAGGGCCACGGAAGCACGGCGGGCGTGCTGTATCTGCGGATGGACGATTTTCCGGCCCGGCTGGTGATCGTGCCCGGCGAGCAGGACCGGCTGATAGGAGCCGGCTGGGAGTGCGCGAACGCCGAAGGGCTGCAAGAGATCCGGAACAGGCTCGACGTCGAGGGCACGCCGTACAAGGAGGCCACCGCCGCCGAATTGGCCGATCGCCGGGTGGACGAGATGATCATGTTCTCCGATCCGTCCGGCAACTGCCTCGAGGTGTTCCACGGCGCCGCCCTGGAACACCGCCGGGTCGTCAGCCCGTACGGCCACAAGTTCGTCACCGGCGAGCAGGGCCTGGGCCATGTGGTGTTGTCCACTCGCGACGACGCCGAATCGCTGCACTTCTACCGGGATGTGCTGGGCTTCAAGCTGCGTGACTCGATGCGGATGCCGCCGCAGGTCGTCGGGCGGCCCGCCGACGGGGCTCCGGCCTGGCTGCGGTTCTTCGGCTGCAACCCGCGTCACCACAGCCTGGCGTTCCTGCCACTGCCGACGCCGAGCGGGGTCGTGCACCTGATGATCGAGGTGGAGAACGCTGACGACGTGGGCCTGTGCCTGGACCGCGCGTTGCGGCGCAAGGTGCCCATGTCGGCCTCGCTCGGCCGCCACGTCAACGACCTGATGCTGTCGTTCTACATGAAGACCCCGAGCGGATTCGACGTCGAATTCGGTTGCGAGGGAAGGAAAGTCGACGACACCGAGTGGATCGCCCGGGAAAGCACCGCCGTCAGCCTGTGGGGCCACGACTTCACCGTCGGGGCCCGCGGCTAACCTGGGGAACATGTCGGCTCAGATCGATCCGCGTGCCTTCCGGCAGGTGCTGGGCCAGTTCTGCACCGGGATCACCATCATCACCACCGTTCACGACGACGTCCCGATCGGCTTCGCCTGCCAGTCCTTCGCCGCGCTGTCGCTGGATCCGCCCCTGGTGCTGTTCTGCCCGACCAAGGTGTCGCGGTCCTGGCAGGCCATCGAGGCCAGTGGCCGCTTCTGCGTCAACGTGCTGAGGGAAAAGCAGAAGGACGTCTGCGCGCGGTTCGGCTCCCGCGAGCCCGACAAGTTCGCCGGCGTCGACTGGCACCCGTCAACGCTCGGCTCACCCATCATCGACGGGTCGCTGGCCTACATCGACTGCACGGTGGCCTCCGTCCACGACGGCGGGGACCACTTCGTGGTCTTCGGGGCGGTGCAGTCGCTGTCCGAGGCGCCCAAGATCAAGCCCCGGCCGCTGCTGTTCTATCGCGGTGAGTACACCGGCATCGAGCCCGACAAGACGACGCCCGCGCAATGGCGCGACGACCTGGAGGCGTTCCTCACCACCACCACGCAGGACACCTGGCTCTAGCTCTCGCCGCGTTTCCGCGGCCGTGTGGACGTCGAGCCTGCGCCCACGGCGCGGTTTCCGGCCGAATCGGCGCCGTGGTCGCAGGGTCGGCGCCGTGAGCGCAGGCTGGCAAGCGTCTTCCCATGGAGTGACGTATGTCACACACGCCGCGGGTTTGGCGAACGCGGCGCTCGGCAAACCTCTGTGTCACTCAGGGTCGGCCGTGTCAGTACGCCCGATGGCCCGTTGAGGGGGCGGGCCATCGGACGTACCGGCCGAGGGAATCAGCTCGACGCCGACCTGCGTACTGCGGTTTCATCCTGCCCGGCGCGATCGGGGTCGCGCAGGTGTTCTGGCTCACCGCCGTTTTCCGCCGGCTCGCGCGTTTGCGGGTCGATCTCGTCGGCGCGTTGCCACTGGTCCTGCAGCTTTTCGCGCGACTGCGCCACTTCGTCGTGGTGCGCGGCCGCTCGCTCCTGCAGCCTCGCGGCCTCGGCGGCCTTGGCCTCGGCCTCGGCCTGCGCGGCGCGCGCCCGGGCCGCCGTCTCGTCGGCGAGCGCCTGGCGCCGTTCGACCCTGGCGCTCTCCAGCCGCGCCTGCTCCCGGATCTCCTCGGCCTGCTGCCGGCGGCGCCGCTGCGTCGCCCTGCGCGACACGATCAGCGCCGCGGCGATCACCAGGATCGCCACCACCACGGCGACCACGATCCAGACGACATTGCTTGTGTGCATGATCCACTCCCCCCTGCTGAGATGGGCGCAGACGCCCCTGTGGTCCGCAGCCCGTCTAGCGGTTCCCGTATTCAACAGGCATCAAACAAGCCGGTCTTTCCGCCACCAGCGTCGGCGGGATTCCTCCGCATGACCGGGGCACCACTGGGCGTCCGGGACCATCGCACGGACCTGCTCCACGTGCGCACCACAGCCGGCCCAGGTCGTTTTCCCGCAGGTGCGGCACTTGACGGGATAACACATCAGCGGGGGTCCTCTTCGAGGACGGGCGGCCCCTGGTAAGGGCGTTGCAGCACGGCGAATTCGGGGACGCGCGCGGCGTCGATGACCGCGTCGAGCAGGCGGACGCCGTCGTCTCTGGTCGGCATCCGGGTCAGGACCGGCCCGTGGAACGCGTGGCCGTCGACCGCGATGATCGGGCTGCCGGCCGAACCGCCCAGCACCTTCTGGCTGGCTTCGTGCGCCTGCCGGACGGCGTCGTCGAACTCGGCGCGGTCGACGGTCTCGGCGAGCGCTTCGTCCAGACCGTTCTCGGCGAGGGCTTCCAGGATCATGCCCGCGTCCATCTCGGTCTTATGCACGTGCATGCGGGTGCCGATCGACGCGTACATGCGGGCGAACGCGTCGGGACCGTGCTCGTCGGCGACCGCGCCCAACAGCCGTCCCAGGCGGCGCGACCGCTCCATCATCGCCTGGTGTTTGCCGTCGAGGTCTTTTCCTTCGTTGAGGACCGCAAGGCTCATCTGCCGCAACGTCACCGGCGTTTGGGTCGCCTCGGCCGCGTCGAGCAGCCAGCGCGAGGCGACCCAGGCAAACGGGCACACGGGATCGACGTACAGCTCGACGTCCGTCATCGGGATCTCCCTTCGATAGCGTCTCCGCGACGTCCACCATGATACCCCCATGGGTATATGCGGAGCGACCGTACGGCCGCGTCGCCGCTCCCCGCAGAATGGCTTCATGACGCTGGATCTCAACGGGTACTTTGACCGCATCGCCTACCGTGGCAGCGCCGAGCCGAATCTTGACGTTCTCCGGGATCTGGTGAGCGCGCATACCCGGGCCATTCCGTTCGAAAACCTCGATCCGGTGCTGGGGGCGGCCGTCGACGACCTGAGCCCGGACGCCCTTGCCGACAAGCTGGTTCGCCGGCGCCGGGGTGGCTATTGCTACGAGCAGAACGGGTTGATGGGCTACGCCCTGGCCGAGGTCGGCTTCCGGGTGCGCCGCCTGGCCGGCCGGGTCGTCTGGATGCAGCCGCCCGACGCGCCCGTCCCCGCGCAGACGCATACCGTGCTCGCGGTGACGTTCCCCGGTTCCCAAGGCTCGTACCTGGTGGACGTCGGGTTCGGCGGCCAGACGCCGACGGCGCCGCTGCGCATGGAAACCGGCAGCGTGCAAGAGACGCCGCACGAGCCCTGCCGGCTGATGGACCGCGGCGAGGGGCTGGTCGTGGAGGCGCAGATCGGCGGGCAGTGGCAGTCTCTCTACGAATTCACCAGCCGCAGCGTGCCGCCGGTCGACCTGCGGGTGGGCAGCTGGTTCGTCTCGACGCATCCGTCGTCGCACTTCGTCACCGGCCTGATGGTCGCGATCGTCACCGACGACGCACGGGTGAACCTGGCCGGCCGCAACCTCGTCGTCCACCGCGCCCACGGCACCGAAAAGGTCCGCCTGGACGACGCGAACGGCGTCGTCGGCGCGCTGAGCGATCGGTTCGGGGTCGACGTGGCCGACTTGGGCGACCGCGCCGAGTTGGCAGCGCGGCTCGATCCAATCCTCGGCGATTAGCGGTTAGTCGCCGACATGCCCGACGCACAAATTGCGTAATTCATTTCATTCGTCCGGCTGGAAAAACGGCGGTGCGTCGTTGTTTTGCGGTCGCAGGTACCGGCGCGGCTCAAATGGTGACGACCGCCATACCGTTTCCAACCGTCGAAAACCACAGCTCGCGACTAGGGTGTCCCATCGTGAGTCGGGATCACGGGTCGGATGGCATTGTCATGCCCAATTTGGGCGACGCGGACTTTTACGGATACAGCGACGGCTTAATCGTCGTCCCCGAGGGGGCGACATTGACATCGAATTTTGCGCGCAACACGGCGTTATTCGGCGACCATCCCTCCTACCGGTTCATCGATTACTCGCAGGTTCAGGACGGGCGGGCCGTCGAACTCACCTGGAACCAGCTGTGGTCGCAGGTGTGCGCGATCGGCGCCCGCCTGCAGCAGGTCACCGAGCCCGGGGACCGGGTGGCGATCCTGGCGCCCCAGGGCCTGGACTATGTGGCGGCGTTCTTCGCCGCCATCCACGCCGGCCGCGTCGCGGTCCCGCTGTTCGCGCCGACCCTGTCCGGCCACGCCGAGCGATTGGCGGCGGTGCTGGCCGATGCCCAACCCGCCGCGGTGCTGACGACCGTTGCCGCGGCCGAATCGGTTCGCGCGTTCGTCCGGGCGCTGCCGCCGAACGAACGGCCGCGATCGATCGCGGTGGATGCGGTGCCCGCCACGCTCGGATCGATGCTGATCCCGGCCGATCTCGGCACCGACGACCTCGCGTACCTGCAGTACACCTCCGGCTCCACGCGCACACCGGCGGGGGTGGAGATCACCCATCGTTCCGTGTACACGAACGTGATGCAGATGGTCGTGTCCGGCGGCCTGGACATGAACGTCCGGTGCGTGAGCTGGCTACCGCTCTATCACGACATGGGCTTGATGATGATCATGTTCCCCGCGCTGTTTGGCGCGTACATCACCTTGATGGATCCGATGGCCTTCCTTCGACGGCCCTTCCGCTGGATCAGGCAACTGAGCAACGCATCCGCCACGGGCCGCACGTTCGCGGCCGCGCCGAACTTCGCCTTCGAGTTGACGGCCCAGCGGGGCCTGCCGCCCCAGCGGCCGGACGGAGCGCAGGGCGACGCCATCGATCTCAGCAACGTCGTGTGCCTGCTCAACGGGTCCGAGCCCGTGACGATGTCTGCCATCGAGACGTTCACCGAGGCGTTTGCCCCCTATGGGTTACCGGCCACCGCGGTCAAGCCGTCCTACGGGATGGCGGAGGCGACGCTGTCGGTCGCCAGCATCGCCCAGGACGCCGCGGCCAGCGCCATCTACCTCGACCGCGAGCAGTTGGGTGAGGGCCGCGCGGTGACCGTCGCGCCGGCGACTGCCGGCGCGGTGGCCCTGGTCTCGTGCGGCCGGCCCATCCCGGACCTGTGGGCGGTGATCGCCAACTCCGACGGCGCCGAGGTGCCCGACGGTACCGTCGGGGAAATCTGGTTACAGGGCAACAACATCGGCCGCGGCTACTTCGGCCGCGAGGAGGAAACGAGGCGGGTTTTCGCCAACAAGCTGCAGTCCCGACTGGAGGAGGGCAGCCACGCCGAGGGCGCCCCCGACAACGGATGTTGGCTGGCCACCGGGGATCTCGGCGTCTACGTCGGGGGTGAGCTGTACCTGACCGGGCGGATCAAGGACCTCGTCATCATCGATGGCCGCAATCACTACCCGCACGACATCGAGATGACGGTCAGCGCAGCGTCCCCCGCGATTCGCAGCGGCTACGTCGCCGCGTTCTCGGTGCCCGCCGACATGCTCGAGGCGCCAGGCCGGCAGGGCGGCGAGCAGTTGGTCGTCGTCGCCGAGCGGGCCGCGGGCGCGCGCCGCCCCGAGCTCGAGTCGATCACCGAAGCCGTGCGGGCGGCGATCTCGCGCCACCATCAGATCCGGCTTGCCGATCTGAGGTTGGTGGCGGCCGGCACCATTCCCCGGACGACGAGTGGCAAACTCGCCCGCAATGCCTGCCGGGGCGAATACCTTGCCGGGCGGTTCAACCGGTAACCCGTTGGTTCTCGAGCCACGGCCCGATCCGGCGCAGGGCCTCGTCGATGTCGCTCGTCGGCCCGGCGAAGGAGAGCCGGACGAACGAGTTGCCCCGAGCGGTGTCGAAGTCGATGCCGGGTGCGATGGCAACCCCGGTCTCCGCCAGCAGTTTCGAGCAGAACGCGAGCGAGTCGGTGGTGAAGTCCGAGACGTCGGCGTAGACGTAGAACGCGCCGTCCGTCGGCGCCAGCCGGTCGATGCCGATGCTGGGAAGCCCGTCGAGCAGCAGCGCGCGGTTCGCCGCGTAATGCCGCAGGTTGCCGTCGGCCTCGGCGGCGGCCTCCGGCGTGAACGCGGCGACCGCCGCGATCTGCGAGAGCACCGGCGGGCAGATGGTGAAGTTGCCGGTCAGGCAATCCACCGCCCGGCGCAACGGCGGCGGCACGAGCAACCAGCCCAGCCGCCAGCCCGTCATCGCGTAGTACTTGGAAAAGCTGTTGACCACCAAGGCTTCTCGCGACGTCTGCCAGGCGCAGCTGGTCGGCGGCGCCCCATCGTAGACGAGGCCGTGGTACACCTCGTCGCTGATCAGCCGCACTCCGGACTCCTCGCACCAGGATGCGATCGCCGCCAGCTCGGCCGGCGGTATCACCGTGCCCGTGGGGTTGGCGGGGCTGGCGACGATCACGCCGCGCACCGGCGGGTCGAGCTCGGCGAGCATCCGCGCGGTCGGCTGGAACCGCGTCTGCGGCCCGCAGGGGATCTCGACGACCTCACACCCCAGGGTCGACAGAATGTTTCGGTAGCAGGGATAGCCGGGGCTGGCCAGTGCCACCCGGTCCCCGACGTCGAAACAGGCCAGAAAGGCAAGCAGGAACCCGCCCGAGGAACCGGTGGTCACCACCACCGCGTCGGGCTCCACGTCGATGCCGTGCGTGCGCTGGTAGTCGGCGGCGATCGCCGCCCGCAGCTCCGGGATGCCCAGGGCCACGGTGTATCCGAGCTCGTTGAGGTGCAGCGCGGACGCCGCGGCCGCGCGCACGGGCTCCGGCGCGCCGACGCTGGGCTGGCCGGCCGAGAGGTTCACCAGATCTCCATGGCTGCGCTTGCGCTCGGCGGCGGCCAGCCAGACATCCATCACGTAGAACGGCGGGATGCCGGCGCGCAGGGCGACGCGGTCGTTCACGCTTGCAGCACTTCGGATTCCAGTTGACGCAGCAGCGCTTGCGGCGAGTCGAGCAGGTGCGCGCTGCCGTGTGCCCGCTTGAAGTACAGGTGCATGTCGTGTTCCCAGGTGATGGCGATCCCGCCGTGCAGCTGGATGCCTTCGGCGGCCACGGCCGCCAGGGCCTCGGTGGCCGCCAGGCGCGCCGTGGCGGCGGCCGTCGGCGCGGTCGCGGCCGTGTCGTCGGGCGACGGCGTCGCACGCCCGCCGGACGTCCTCGGCGCCGGGATAGCGCGCAAGGTCCGGAAGTCGCTGCGCCAGTCGCCGGATCAGCCATTGAGGGGGTTGCGCGTGCCGGACGTTGACGGCGAAGTCGAGCATCCCCGGCGCCACGGCCTGATCGCCGTGGTATCGCGCGGCCGGCACGCTCAACCCGACGTCATCCATCCGTGAAACACTAGTTGGCCGCCATCGGGGCGCGCGGCGACACCGTCGCACCCGGGCGCGGAGGATCAAGGACAATGGTGAGGTGACAGGCACAATGTCGGCCGATTGCCCGGCCTCACCCGGCGCCGCGCCGCCCGGTCCGGCCGATCTGGTCATCTTCGACCTCGACGGCACGCTGACCGATTCGGCGGAGGGCATCGTCGCGTCCTTCCAGCACGCGCTGGCCCACGTCGGCGCCCCGGTGCCCGACGGCGACCTGGCCGCGCAGATCGTCGGGCCGCCGATGGACGACACCTTCCGGTCGATGGGGCTCGGGGAGGACACCGAGAGGGCGATCGCGGCCTTCCGCGCCGAGTACGGCAGCCGCGGCTGGGCGATGAACGCGCTGTTCGACGGCGTCGGGCCGCTGCTGGCCGACCTGCGCGCGGCCGGGGTGCGCCTGGCGGTCGCGACCTCCAAGCTGGAGCCCACGGCGCGCCGCATCCTCGCCCATTTCGGGCTGGACCAGCACTTCGAGGTCATCGCCGGGGCCGATCCCGACGGCTCCCGCGCAACGAAGGTGGAGGTGCTGGCCCACGCGCTGGAGCAGCTACGGCCGCTGCCCGATCGGGTGCTCATGGTCGGCGATCGCAGCCACGACGTGCACGGCGCGGCCGCCCACGGAATCGACACCGTCGTCGTCGGCTGGGGCTACGGGCAGGCCGATTTCCCGGACGGATTCGGCCCCACCGGCGTGACGCACGCCGCGACCATCGACGAGCTGCGGAGTGCGCTGGGTGTCTGATCGCAAGCCGCTGCACGTGACGTTCGTCTGCACCGGCAACATCTGCCGGTCGGTGATGGCCGAGAAGATGTTCGCCGACCAGCTGCAGCGACGCGGGCTGGACGGGGCGGTGCGGGTGACCAGCGCCGGCACCGGCAACTGGCACGTCGGCAGCAGCGCCGACGAGCGGGCGGCCCGGGTCCTGCAGTCCCACGGCTACTCCACCGACCACTGCGCCGCGCAGGTCGACACCGACCACCTCGACGCCGACCTGGTGGTGGCCCTGGCCCGCAATCACCTGCGGATGCTGCGGCACCTGGGCGTCGGCGAGGACCGCGTGCGGATGCTGCGGTCGTTCGACCCGCGCTCGGCCGCGCACGCCCCGGACGTGGACGACCCGTATTACGGCGACGCCGACGACTTCGAGAGGGTCTTCGCCGTCATCGAGGCCGCGCTGCCCGGGCTGCACGAGTGGGTCGACGCCCGGCTTGCGGAGAACGGGTCGGGTTGATGCGGCGGTTCGCGTTCCTGCTGCGGCCGGGCTGGATCGCCCTGGCGCTGGTGGTCATCGCGTTCGCCTACCTGTGCTTCATGGTGCTGGCCCCCTGGCAGTTGGGGAAGCACAACCGGACCTCCCGGGAGAACCAGCAGATCGAGTACTCCCTCAACACCGCTCCCGTCCCGTTGCAGGAGCTGCTGCCGCAGCAGGATTCGGTGGCGACGAGCGCGCAGTGGCGGCGCGTGACGGCGACCGGGCACTATCTCGCCGACGTCCAGGTGCTGGCCCGGCTGCGGGTGGTCGACGGCGATCCCGCGTTCGAGGTGCTGGCGCCGTTCGTGGTCGACAACGGACCCACCGTGCTGGTCGACCGCGGCTTCGTGCGACCCGAGCAGGGCTCCCGGGTGCCGCCTATCCCGCGCCCGCCGCAGGAGCCGGTGACCATCACCGCGCGGCTGCGTGACCCCGAGCCGAGCCCGCCCGGCAAGGAGCCGTTCATCGCCGACGGCGTGCAGCAGGTGTATTCGATCAACACCGCGCAGGTCGCGGCGCTGACCAAGGTTCCGCTGGCCGGGTCCTACCTGCAGCTGGTGGATCACCAGCCCGGCGGGCTCGGCGTGCTCGGCGTGCCGCACCTGGACGCCGGACCGTTCCTGTCCTACGGGATTCAGTGGATTTCGTTCGGCATTCTGGCGCCGATCGGGCTCGGCTACTTCGCCTACTCGGAGATTCGCGCCCGCCGCCGGGAGAGGCAGGCGGCTTCGGCGCCGGAGGCCCCGGCCACGGTCGAGGACAAGCTCGCCGACCGCTACGGCCGCCGGCGATGAATTCGGCCGGCGGCCGGCCGTGTGGCGCCGCGGGCGAACACCACCAGTTCACACCCGAAGCCGTCAGATCACCGTCGATCTCTGCGACAACCGAGCCGCGCGGCCAGCAGCGCGGCCCCGGCCTGTACGAGCCGCGACAGCGTCACCGCGCGGCCCAGGTCGGCCGCCTCCTGCGCCCGCACCTTTGCCAGGCGACGCGTGGGATCCATCGTGGCGACGGGCTCCGCGGTGAATCGGGTCCACCTGCTGAGCCGGCCGTCGGCCACCGCGACGACGACGTCGGCGATGTCGCCGTTGACCACGTAGTCGGGATCGAGCACCAGCGCGCCGATCACCCCGCCCTCGGCGAGCGCCTCCAGATTCTCGGCGTCCGGCTCGGGCGCGGCCAACAGGGCCAGCTCCGCCAGCGTGGTGCCCAGCAGGGGAGAGGGCACCAGCGCGCGGCCCAGCTCTTGCAGAACCGTTGCGGCATCGGCCAATTCGCCGCCGGCGCCACCGAGCTCCTCGGGTATCACCAGCGCGGCCGCCCCGACCTGCTCGCACAGCAGCCGCCACAGCGACTCGTCGTAGCCGAGGTCGGACTCCATCGCCTCGCGGACCGCCGCCGGGCTCGCGTGCTTGGCGACCAGCGCCGCGACGGTGTCGCGCAGCATCTGCCGTTCTTCGTTGATGGTCACAGTATCTCCAGTACCTCCAGGACTCGGCGCCGATGCCACTGCGGCGTGCCCCACGCCGACCGCAGCGCTTGCACCCGCAGCAGCCACAACGACAGGTCGTGTTCCTGCGTGAACCCGATCGCCCCGTGGGTCTGCAGCGCCGCGCGCGCCGCCAGCAGGCTCGCCTCCGAAGCGGCCGCCTTCGCGGCGCTGACGTCGCGCGGCTCCATCGACAAGGCTGCCCCGTAGACGAGTGGGCGGGCCAACTCCACCGCGATGTGCACGTCGGCCAGCTTGTGCTTGATCGCCTGGTAGGAACCGATGATCCGGCCGAACTGGCTGCGCTGCTTGGCGTAGTCGACGGCGGCGCCCAGCATCGCCTCGGCCGAGCCGATCAGCTGCGCCGCCGTGGCCAGCGCCCCGAACTCGTGGGCGCGCTCGACGTCGGCCCGCCAGGGCTGGCCGGTCGGCGTCACGTCGAAGACACGCCGGCTCGGATCGACGCAGTGGTGCTCCTGGCCCACCATGGCTTCGGTGACGCCGTCGTCGGTGACCAGCAGCGCCAGCCCGGCGGAATCGGCGTCGACGGCCCGCGGGTTCCGCGGGGGGTGCGCGACGGTGGCGATGAGCTCGCCGGAGGCCAGGTGAGCGCAGCGGTCGTCGTCCGCCAGCAGAATCGGTGCCACCGCAATGGATTCGGCGACCGGGCCGGGCACACACCAGCGGCCGAGTCGTTCAATGGCGACCACGAGGTCGACCGGATCGGCGCCGACGCCGTCGAATTTCTCCGGCACGGCCAGCGCGGTGACGCCCAGGTTGGCCAGTTGCTCCCAGACCTTGCGACCGGGTGCGGTGTCGCCGGCGGACCAGGCGCGTACGGCCCCGGGCACATCCGCCGCCCCGAGCGCCGCGTCGATGCTGGCCGCGAAGTCGCGCTGCTGTTCGTCTGGTGCGAAGTCCACGGTTACTTCTTCTCCCTCGGCAGGCCCAGCAACCGTTCCGAGATGATGTTGCGCTGAATCTCGTTGGTGCCGGCGTAGATCGGGCCTCCCAGCGCGAAGAGCAGCCCGTCGGTCCAGGGTCCGGCCAGTTCGCCGTCGGCACCGAGGACGTCCAGCGCCGTCTGGTGCAACTCGACGTCCAGGTCCGACCAGAACACCTTGGTCACCGACGATTCGGCGCCCAGCTCACCCCCCGCGGCGAGCCGGGTCACGGTGCCGAAGGTCTGCAGGCGGTAGGCCTGCGCCTTGATCCACCCGTCGGCGACGCGGTCGGCGAATTCGGCGGGGGAGCCGCGCTCTTTCCACAGCTCGACCAATCGCTCCGCGGCCGCCAGGAAGCGGGCCGGGCTGCGCAGCGACATGCCGCGCTCGTTGCTCGACGTGCTCATCGCCGCGCGCCAGCCGTCGTTCGGGGTGCCGATCACGTCCTCGTCGGGGACGAAGACGTCGTCGAGGAAGATCTCGCCGAAGCCGGTGTCCCCGCCGAGCTGGACGATGGGCCGCACGGTGACGCCCTGGGCTTTCAGGTCGAACATCAGGTAGGTCAGGCCGTTGTGCCGTTCGGCGGCGGGGTCGGACCGGAACAGCCCGAACGCCATCTCGGCGAACGGCGCCCGTGAGCTCCAGATCTTCTGGCCGTTGAGCAGCCAGCCGCCCTCGGTCCTGGTGGCGGTCGACCGCAGTGACGCCAGGTCGCTCCCGGATTCGGGCTCGGACCACGCCTGCGCCCAGATCTGTTCCCCGCTGGCCATTTTCGGCAGGATCCTATCGAGCTGCTCGGAGGTGCCGTGCGTGAACAGGGTCGGGGCCAGCATGGAGGTGCCGTTGGCGCTGGCCCGACCGGGCGCGCCGGCGCGGAAATACTCCTCCTCGAACACCACCCAGTGCAGCAGCGGCGCGTCGCGGCCGCCGTACTTCTCGGGCCACGTGATCACCGAAAGGCCGGCGTCGAACAGTACCCGGTCCCAGCGCCGGTGCTGGGCAAAGCCTTCGGCGTTGTCGTAGGACTTCGTCGGGATCGATTCGGCGTTGGCGGACAAGAACTCCCGCACCTCGGCCGCAAACGCCAGCGTCTCGTCGTCCAGTTGCAGATCCATCAGACCAGCCCCCGCAGTTGTGTCTTGACCACTTTGCCGCCGGCATTGCGCGGCAGCGACTCGACGAACCGGACCGACCGTGGCGCCTTGAAGTTCGCCAAATGCTCTCGGCTGTACGCGATCACCGCCTGCTCGTCGAGGGCGGCGCCGGGGCGGGCGACGAGGAAGGCGCGGCCGACCTCGCCGAGCCGCTCGTCGGGCACCCCGATCACCGCGGCGTCGGCCACCCCGTCCATCCGCGCCAGCACCTGCTCGACCTCCGCGGGGTAGACGTTGAACCCACCGCAGATGTACATGTCCTTCAGCCGGTCGGTGATGCGCAGGTTGCCCGCCTCGTCCACCGCGCCGATATCGCCGGTGTGCAGCCAGCCGTCGGAATCGATTGCGGCGGCGGTTGCTTCGGGGTCGTCGAGGTAGCCCAGCATCACGTTCGGGCCGCGCAACAGCACCTCGCCCGTTTCCGACCCGTCGGCGCCGGCGATGCGCAGTTCGAAACCGGCGAAGGGGCGACCGCAGGTGGTGGCCACGGTGACGGCGTCGTCGTCGGCGCGGCACATCGTGCCCATGCCGTTGGCTTCGGTCAAGCCGTAGGCGGTGAGCACGATGTCGATGTCGAGTTCGGATTGCATGCGTTCGACCAACACCACCGGGACCGTCGCCGCCCCCGTCACCGCGAACCGCAGGGAGCTCAGGTCGTAGTCGCCGCGGGCCGGGTGGTCCAGCAGCGTCTGGTAGATCGTGGGCGGGCCGGGCAGCACGGTGATGCGCTCGCGCTCGATCGCCTGCAGCGTCCGCAGCGGGTCGAAGGTCAGGTGCGGGATCAACGTTGCGCCGGTCTGCAGACAAGCCAGGATCCCGGCCTTGTAGCCGAAGTTGTGGAAGAACGGGTTGATGCACAGGTACCGGTCGTCGCTGGTGATCTTGCCGTTGGCGGCCCACGACGCCGACGCCGACAGCGACTGTCGGTGGGCGCACAGCACGCCCTTGCTCCGGCCGGTCGTGCCCGAGGTGAACAGGATGTCGCTGACGTCGTCGGGCGCGACGGCGGCCGCACGCGCGGCGACCGCCCCGAGGTCCGTGCCGTGGGCGATGAAGTCGTCCCAGGTTCCGGCGCCGGTCTCCGGGGTCTCGATCGGGATGCGGATGACCTGGCGCAGCGCCGGGAGCGCGGCGCGGTCCAGCCCGGCGACCCGGTCGGCGCCGAGGAACTCGCCCATCGCGAACAGCACCGGCGCGCCGGTGCGGTCGAGGATGTCGGCGGCCTCCTCGGCGGTGTAGCGGGTGTTGAGCGGCACCATGGCCGCGCCCGCGTGGTGGATCGCCAGGCATGCCACCACCCAGTGCCAGGTGTTCGGCGACCAGATCGCCACCCTGTCCCCGGCTTCGACGCCGAGCCCGATCAGCGCGGCGGCCGCCCGATGCACCTCCTCCCGCAGCGCGGCGGCGGTGAACGTGCGCTCGTCGGTGATCAGCGCCGGGTGGTCGGGGAGTTGGCGTGCGAAGCGATCCAGCGCCGCGGGCACGGTGCGTGGATCGTCCGTCATCGAATGCTCCTCCAAGCGGCCGTCCACCACCGGCGGCCTAACAAAGCAAGTGCTTGGTAGGTTAGCCTACAGGTCATGCAGGACGTCGAGGAGTTCCGGGCCGAGGTACGCCAGTGGCTTGCCGACAATCTGGTCGGCGAATTCGCGGCGCTGAAGGGTCTCGGCGGTCCCGGGCGCGAGCACGAGGCCTTCGAGGAACGCCGGGCGTGGAACCAGCACCTCGCCGCCGCCGGGCTGACGTGTTTGGGGTGGCCGGTGGAGCACGGCGGGCGCGGGCTGCCGACGGCGCACCGGGTGGCGTTCTATGAGGAGTACGCCCG
The DNA here is from genome assembly GCF_001053185.1 of Mycobacterium bohemicum DSM 44277. Taxonomy (GTDB): domain Bacteria; phylum Actinomycetota; class Actinomycetes; order Mycobacteriales; family Mycobacteriaceae; genus Mycobacterium; species Mycobacterium bohemicum. The sequence continues at coordinate 439,379 of NZ_CSTD01000002.1, forward strand.
CGCCGATGCGCCGGTGAAGATCAATCATTTCGGCGAGGAACTGGTGGGTCCGACGCTGATCGCTTTCGGGACGCCCGAGCAGCAGAAGCGTTTCCTGCCGCGCATCCTCGACGTGACCGAGCTGTGGTGCCAAGGTTATTCGGAGCCCGGGGCCGGCAGCGACCTGGCGAACGTGTCGACCACCGCCGAGCTCGTCGGCGACGAGTGGGTGATCAACGGCCAGAAGGTGTGGACCTCGCTGGCGCACCTGTCGCAGTGGTGCTTCGTGGTTGCCCGCACCGAAAAGGGTTCCAAGCGGCATGCCGGCCTGTCGTATCTGCTGGTGCCGCTGGACCAGCCGGGGGTGCAGGTCCGCCCGATCGTCCAGATCACCGGGACCTCGGAGTTCAACGAGGTGTTCTTCGACGACGCCCGCACCGACGCCGGCATGGTCGTGGGTGAGCCCGGGGACGGCTGGCGCGTCGCGATGGGCACCCTGACGTTCGAACGCGGCGTCTCGACGCTGGGTCAGCAGATCGTCTACGCGCGAGAGCTTTCCAACCTCGCCGAGCTCGCCCAGCGCAACGGCGCCGCCGACGACCCGTTCATCCGCGAGCGGCTGACCCGGGCTTGGGCCGGGCTGCGGGCCATGCGTTCGTACGCCCTGGCCACCATGGACGTCGAGCAGCCCGGCCAGGACAGCGTGTCGAAGTTGTTGTGGGCCAACTGGCATCGCGCTCTGGGCGAGCTGGCCATGGACGTGATCGGCAGGCCGTCGATGGCGTTGACCGACGGCGAGTTCGACGATTGGCAGCGGCTGTTCCTGTTCACCCGCGCGGACACGATCTACGGCGGGTCGAACGAGATCCAGCGCAACATCATCGCCGAGCGGGTGCTCGGCCTGCCCCGGGAGGTAAAGGGATGACGCTGTCGGAAGCTCCGAAAGAGATTGCCGGGCACGGGCTTTTAGAGGGGAAGGTCGTCGTGGTGACCGCGGCCGCGGGCACCGGCATCGGCTCGGCGACCGCCCGTCGTGCGTTGGCCGAGGGCGCCGACGTGATGATCTCCGATCACCACGAACGACGGCTGGGGGAGACCGCCGACGAACTGTCCGCGCTGGGCCTGGGCCGGGTGGAGAAGGCGGTGTGCGACGTGACGTCCAGCGTCCAGGTCGACGCCCTGATCGATTCGACCACCGCGCGCATGGGCCGGTTGGACGTGCTGGTCAACAACGCCGGACTGGGCGGGCAGACGCCGGTGGTCGACATGACCGACGACGAATGGGACCGGGTCCTGAACGTGACGCTGACGTCGGTGTTCCGGGCCACCCGGGCGGCCCTGCGGTATTTTCGCGGCGCGCGTCATGGTGGGGTGATCGTCAACAACGCCAGCGTGCTGGGTTGGCGGGCCCAGCATTCGCAGTCGCACTATGCCGCCGCCAAGGCCGGCGTGATGGCGCTAACCCGCTGCAGCGCAATAGAAGCTGTCGAGTACGGCGTGCGGATCAACGCGGTGTCCCCGAGCATCGCGCGGCACAAGTTCCTGGACAAGACCACGTCGGCCGACCTGCTCGACCGGCTGTCGGCCGACGAGGCGTTCGGCCGCGCCGCCGAGCCGTGGGAGATAGCGTCGACGATCGCGTTTTTGGCCAGCGACTACTCGAGTTATCTTACCGGAGAAGTGATTTCGGTCTCCAGCCAGCATCCGTGACCGGCGCGCCGTGCCGATGGTGAGGCCGCGTTCGGGAGGGTGGCGAAGGCGGCGCTGATGCCGGTGTTGAACAGGCCCGAGCTGAACCCGTCCGCCGGTGTTGCCTCCGGTGGCCGCGTGGAACAAGCCCGAGTTGCGGCCGTCGAGCACACCCGCGTGCAGCGCCTTCGACGCCACCTTTGGCCGAGCAAGCGCTTGGTTGATACCCTGTCGGGGTGGACCGAGTGGCCGGCCAGGCGAACAGCCGGCGAGACGAGTTACTGGAGCTCGCCGCGACCATGTTCGCCGACCGCGGATTGCGCGCCACCACCGTGCGTGACATCGCCGACGGTGCCGGAATCCTGTCGGGCAGCCTCTATCACCACTTCGCCTCCAAGGAGGAGATGGTCGACGAGCTGCTGCGCGGCTTCCTGGACTGGCTGTTCACCCGCTACCGGGAAATCATGGACGCCGAGGCCAATCCGCTGGAGCGGCTCAAGGGACTGTTCATGGCGTCGTTCGAGGCGATCGAAAATCGGCACGCCCAGGTCGTCATCTACCAGGACGAGGCCCAACGCCTGTCGTCCCAGCCGAGGTTCTCCTACATCGAGGACATGAACCGCCGGCAACGCAAGATGTGGGTCGAGGTGATCAACCAGGGCATCGACGGCGGCTACTTCCGGCCGGACCTCAATGTCGACCTCATCTACCGTTTCATTCGTGACACCACGTGGGTGTCGGTGCGCTGGTATTCCCCCGGCGGACCGCTCACCGCCCAGCAGGTGGGTCAGCAATACCTCGCCATCGTTTTAGGCGGCATCACCAAAGAAGGAGTCCGACGCAAATGACTGAGGCGTACGTCATCGACGCTGTACGTACCGCGGTGGGCAAGCGCAACGGCGCCCTTGCCGGCATACACCCCGTCGACCTGGGTGCGTTCGCCTGGCGCGGCCTGCTCGACCGGGTCGACGTCGACCCCGCCGCCGTCGACGACGTCATCGCCGGCTGCGTGGACGCCATCGGGGGACAGGCGGGCAACATCGCCCGGCTCTCGTGGCTGGCAGCCGGCTACCCGGAAGAGGTTCCCGGGGTGACCGTGGACCGGCAGTGCGGGTCGAGCCAGCAGGCGATTTCCTTTGGCGCGCAGGCGATCATGTCCGGCACGGCCGACCTCATCGTCGCCGGCGGAGTGCAGAACATGAGCCAGATCCCGATCTCCTCGGCGATGACCGTCGGCGAGCAGTTCGGGTTCACCTCCCCGACCAGCGAGTCCAAGCAGTGGCTGCACCGCTATGGGGACCAGGAGATCTCGCAGTTCCGCGGGTCGGAGATGATCGCCGAGAAGTGGAACCTGTCCCGCGAAGAGATGGAGCGCTACGCGCTGGCCAGTCACGAGCGGGCGTTCGCGGCCATCCGGGGCGGGCACTTCGACAACGAGATCCTCACCGTGGAAACGGAATCCGGGCCGTTCCGCGTCGACGAGGGACCGCGCGAGTCGTCGCTGGAGAAGCTGGCCGGCTTGAAGACTCTGGTCGAGGGTGGCCGGTTGACGGCGGCCATGGCCAGCCAGATCTCCGACGGCGCGAGCGCGGTGCTGCTGGCTTCCGAGCAGGCCGTCAAGGACCACAAGCTGACGCCGCGCGCTCGCATCCACCACATCAGTGCCCGCGCCGCGGACCCGGTGTTCATGCTGACCGGGCCCATCCCCGCGACGCGCTACGCGTTCGACAAGACGGGGCTGTCGATCGACGACATCGACACCGTCGAAATCAACGAGGCGTTCGCGCCCGTGGTGATGGCCTGGCTCAAGGAGATCAAGGCCGACCCGGAGAAGGTCAACCCCAACGGCGGCGCGATCGCCCTCGGTCACCCGCTGGGCGCGACCGGGGCAAAGCTGTTCACCACGATGCTCAACGAGCTCGAGCGCATCGGCGGCCGATACGGGCTGCAGACGATGTGCGAGGGCGGCGGCACGGCCAACGTCACGATCATCGAGCGCCTGTAGGTTTCGGCGCGGCCTCGTCGCGGGCTTCGTCGCGACACTGAATCTACGCACACGACACGCCGATTCGGGTGTGCGTAGTTTCAGTCTCGACGCGGGGCCGCGCCGCGGGGAGTTAGCTCGTCACGATCAGGTCCAAGCCGTCGCGGCCGGCGCGTTGCGACACCGCCGAGGCGCTGATCCCCTCGGCGGCGGCGAGCTCCTTCTTGGTCCGGCCGACCATCAAACCCAACGGTGACCGTGCCCCAGCCCTATCCGAATCGAACGTCTACCACGAAGATTTAGAACACGTCTTAACCGGCGTGTCGATCCGTGACCTTCAGGAATTGCCGGACACCGACCCGCTGGAAGGTGCGGCGGCGCCGGTCCGACAGCAGGGGCAAGGCCGCCGGCGCGTCGACGATCTCCGGCTGCGCCACGTCATAGCTCTCGCCGTCGACGGCGATGGTCGCCCGCCCCGCGGCGAGGACGTTTTTCAGCCAGTCAACCCGGGTGCCGTAGGCCAGCGGTATGACGAACCCGTCGGGGACGCGCTCGGCCACGACCGGCGTGGAGTACTGCGTGCCCGAGCGCCGTCCGGTGTGGCGGATGGCCGCCGCGTACCAGTGCCTGTGGCCGGCGAGCCGCAACATCACCGGATTGAGCAGGTGCCGGTTGGAGGCGCGAACGGCGTTCAACAGGGGAGGGGGCCAGGAGGCGGGGGCCAGTGACATCATCCATCCAGAATGGCGCTGCACCACGAGCCCGGGCCAGGGTCGTTGGTCCCCGCGTCAGGGTGACTCGACCAGTGCCGACGCGGCCTCCAAGTGTTCGATCGCGTCGCGCACGATCGAATCGATCAGGTCCGCGCACGACGGCAGGTCCTCGAGGATGCCGGCCACCTGGCCGGAGGCCAGCACGCCCGCGTCGGTGTTGCCGTCGACCAGGCCGGCCTTCAGGAGCATCGGGGTGTTGGCCGCCATCACCACCTGTGCCCAGGTGAGGTCTTTGCCGTGGCGCATCGCCAGGCCATCGGTGATCATCGAGCGCCACGTCATCTGCGACATCTGCTTGAACTTCGCGGCGTTGCGCACCGCGGCCGCGAAACCCCTGACCGGCGAGCCGCTTTCCAGTTTCTCGACGAGGCCGGTGCGCAGCACCCGGTGCGGCATGCCGTCGACGCGGGTGGTGACGACCGTGCCGTCCAGCGCCGCCTCGAGATAACGCCGTTTGACGGCGTCGGGCACGGTTGAATCCGAGGTGAGCAGGAAACGCGTGCCCATGGCCACGCCCGCCGCCCCGTAGCTCAACGCGGCCGCGAGCCCGCGTCCGTCGAAGAATCCGCCCGCCGCGATCACCGGGATTCCGCTGCCCCGCACGGCGTCGAGCACCGAGGGCAGCAGCAGCGTGGTGGCGACGGGTCCGGTGTGACCGCCACCCTCTCCGCCCTGCACGATCATGGCGTCGGCGCCCCACGCCGCCACCTTGCGCGCGTGCTTGGCCGCGCCGATCGACGGGATCACCACGGCCCCGGCCTCCTTGAGGCGGGCGATCAGCTCCTGCTTGGGGGCCAGGGCGAAGGACGCCACCTTGACGCCCTCGCGGATCATCAGCTCGACCCGGTCGCCGGCGTCGGCGGCGTCCGCGCGGATGTTCACCCCGAACGGCTTGTCGGTGGCGGCCTTGACTTTTCCGATGGCCGTGGCGAGTTCGTCCAGCGTCATGGTGGCCGAAGCCAGGATGCCCAGGCCGCCGGCGTTGGCCGTGGCGGCCACCAGCCGGGCGCCGGCCACCCAGCCCATCCCGGTCTGCACCACCGGGTGCTCGACGCCGACCAGCTCGGTCAGCGGCGTGCGCAACCTCATGATCGGATTTCCCTGTCCCGCAGCGACTTCGGATCGATCACCTCGCGGATCAGCCGCAACTCGTCGTCGGTCGGCGGCCTCGTCTCATCGGCCTCGTCCAATCCGTGCACGTCGAACGAGGTGTTCTCGCGGACGTCGTCGGGCGATACGCCGGGATGCAGCGACACCGCCCGCATGGTGTGCTCGGGGCCGCCGAAGTCGAAGACGCCGAGATTCGACACCACCCGATAGGTGTTGGCGAACCTGAACGCCGGATTGTCGGGATCGATTTTGTCCCAGCCGATTCCGCAGATGACATCGACCGCCTCGCAGAAGACCCGCTTGGAGTGATTGCCCACCCAGTAGCTGGTGGCGTGGTTGATCGCGTTGCCGGGCGCGCCCCGGAGGCCGAACATCTGCCGGGTCGGGTGCTGCAGCGGGCCGAACGCCGAGATGTTCTGATTGCCGAAGCGGTCAACCTGGTTGGCGCCCATCACGACGTGCCGGCGCCCCCAGGCCAGCGTCTCGAACACCCGGCCGAACGGCATCCAGCCCTCGACCGTCCCCATCTTGCCGAGTGGGGGGGTGTCGGCCAGCAGTTGCGCCTCGCCGTCCGTCAGTAGGATGTCCGGCGAGAACGTGAGGCGCGCCAGGCGCGCGCCGACGGCCGCCATGTTCGTCATCGGGCTGATCATGATTTCGCCCGCATCCCTGAACAACTCGGCGCAGGCGACCGCGCAGATCTCGGCTCGGGTGCTCATTTGGACGCCTCCTCGGCAAAAGCGCGCACGGCGGCCTGATAGTCGTCCTCGCCGCCCGACAGATAGGTCTGGACGAACTTGCGCCAGCCGTCGTCCGTGGAGGCCGCCTCGGCGTAGTGGCGCTGGAACTTCTCGTCGCGGCCGTAATCCGGTGCGGCGGTGGTGAAGTGGGCCCCGCCCGGTGCCTCGACGACCGCGTCGACCATCATGCGGTTCACCAGCAGCGCCTGCGGCGGAACGGCTTTGACCAACTCGTCGGTCGAGACGACGCGTTCCACCGACAGGTATCGCCTCTCGGCGGCCATCAAGAACAGGTCGTCGAAGTACGGGTCGATGCCGGTGTAGGCGGCGTTCCCCCGGCTATCCCCGAGATTGAGGTGCACGAAGGCGGCGTCCAGGCGCAGCGCGGGCATGGCGATCAGCGTCTCGTGTCCGCCGCCGGGCGCCGGGTACGGGCTGGTGACGGTGCGCAGCTCACCTTGCCAGAAGTCGGGCACCGAGCTGCCCAGCCCGGCCCGAATGGGCAGGAACGGCAAGCGCCCGGCGGCCGCCTGCAGCCCGCAGCGCAGCATGCCCTCGTCCATTTCCCGGGCCTCGATCGCCCCGCTGGTGCGGGCCTTGGCGAACCACGGGTCGTAGAACGGCGGCGAGTCCAGCGAGACGAATCCGTAGTACACCCGCTTGACCTTGCCGGCCGAGCACAGCAGCCCCAGGTCGGGTCCGCCGTAGGTGACCACGGTGAGGTCGGTGACGTCGGTGCGCAGCATGGCCCGCACGAACGCCATGGGCTTGCGCCGGGAGCCCCAGCCACCCAGGCCGATGGTCATGCCGCTGCGCAATCCCGCCACGGCTTCGTCAAGGGTGGTCCGCTTGTCGCTCATTCCTTCTTGCCCTTCGCCGTGCCGGCGAACGCGTCGCGGTGCTCGTCGGCAACCCCCGCCAGGTTGAGCTCGAACGTAAAGCCTTGTTCCATACGGTAACTCGCGTTGACCCGCTGCACGTCGATGAGGTTGAGCGCCTCCTTGGCGGCGCGGATGACACGGGTGTCCTTGGCGGCGATGTCGCGGGCCACCCGCAACGCGGCCTCGTCCAGCTGATCCCGCGGCACCACCTCGTGCACCGAACCGAAGTGATGCAGGGTGGCGGCGTCGACGGTCGCGGCGGTGAAGAACAGCCGCCGCATCAGGTGTTGGGGCACCAGCCGCGACAGGTGGGTGGCCGCGCCCAGCGCGCCGCGCTCCACCTCCGGCAGCCCGAAGGTGGCGTCCTCGGAGGCCACGATGACGTCGGAGTTGCCGACCAGACCGATGCCTCCGCCGACGCAGAATCCGTTCACCGCCGCGATCACCGGCACCGCGCATTCGTAGACCGCGCGGAAGGCGGCGAAGCAGCCGCGATTGGCGTCGATGAGCGCGGTGAAGCCCTCGGTGCGCTGCATCTCCTTGATGTCGACGCCGGCGTTGAAGCCGCGGCCCTCCGCGCGCAGGATCACCGCGTGGGTCTCGATAGCGGCGCCGGCGGCCGTCACCGCGTCGGCCAGTTCGAACCAACCCCGCGACGGGATGGCATTGACGGGCGGGTAGTCGACGGTCACCGCGACGATGCCCGGCTCGATGGTGGTGGTGGTGATGGGCAAAGTGGCACTTCCTCTGAAAAAGGGGGCGGCTACCTAAGCAAGCACTTGCTTGGTACGCTAGCACAGTGACTCGCGCCGAATCAGGCCCCCCATTTGGAGAAGCCATCAATCTGGGGCTGGACGGGCGGGTCGTCCTCGTCACCGGCGGCGTGCGCGGCGTGGGCGCCGGCATCAGCAGCGTCTTCGCCGGGCAGGGCGCGACCGTGATCACCTGCGCGCGACGGGCCGTCGCCGGCTTGCCGTATGAGTTCCACTCCTGCGACATCCGCGACGACGACGCCGTCAAGGCGATGATCGACTCCGTCGTCGACAAGCACGGCGGGCTCGACGTCGTCGTGAACAACGCAGGCGGTTCGCCCTACGTGCTGACCGCGGAGTCCAGCGCGAAGTTCAACCGCAAGATCATCGAGCTCAATCTGATTGGCGGCCTGTGGGTTTCACAGTTTGCCAACGAGGTGATGCAGAACCAGCCGCGCGGCGGGTCGATCGTCAACATCTGCAGCCTCAGCGGCCGGCGGCCCTCGCCCGGCACCGCCGCGTACGGGGCCGCCAAGGCGGGGCTGGAAAGCCTCACGCAGACGCTGGCGGTGGAGTGGGGGCCGAAGGTCCGGGTGAACGCGTGCGTGGTCGGCATGGTGGAGACCGAGCAGTCCGAGCTGTTCTACGGTGACGCCGAGTCGATCGCCGCGATCTCGAAGAACGTCCCGCTGGGCCGGCTGGCCAAGCCGGAGGACATCGGTTGGGCCGCGGCGTTTTTGGCGTCGGATGCGGCGTCCTACATCAGCGGTGCCTCGTTGGAGGTGCACGGCGGGGGCGAGCCTCCGCACTATCTGGCCACCACGAACGCGAGCGCCATCAAGTAGAGGAGAGAAGACACATGGGAGTGGTTGACGGTCGCGTCGTCATCGTCACCGGAGCGGGCGGCGGTATCGGCCGCGAGCACGCGCTGGCCTTCGCGGCCGAGGGCGCGCGCGTGGTGGTCAACGACATCGGGGTCGGACTGGACGGTTCCACGGCGAGCGGCGGCAGCGCCGCCCAGGGCGTGGTCGACGAGATCACCGCCGCCGGCGGCGAGGCCGTCGCCGACGGGTCCAACATCGCGGACTGGGACCAGGCCGCGGCGCTGGTGAACAAAGCTGTCGAAACCTTCGGTGGGCTGGACGTTTTGGTGAACAACGCCGGCATCGTGCGCGACCGGATGATCGCCAACACGAGTGAGGACGAGTTCGACGCCGTCATCGCCGTCCACCTCAAGGGGCACTTCGCCACGATGCGCCACGCCGCGTCGTACTGGCGCGGGTTGTCCAAGGCGGGCCAGGCGGTGGACGCGCGCATCATCAACACGAGTTCCGGCGCGGGCCTGCAGGGCAGCGTCGGGCAGGGGAACTACAGCGCGGCCAAGGCGGGCATCGCGGCGCTGACGCTGGTCGCCGCGGCCGAGATGGGCCGATACGGCGTCACCGTCAATGCCATCGCTCCGTCGGCGCGCACCCGCATGACCGAGACCGTCTTCGCCGAGATGATGGCAACGCAGGACCAGGATTTCGACGCCATGGCGCCGGAGAACGTCTCGCCGCTGGTGGTCTGGCTGGGCAGCGCGGAGTCCCGCGACGTCACCGGCAAGGTGTTCGAGGTCGAGGGCGGCAAGATTCGCGTCGCCGAGGGGTGGGCGCACGGCCCGCAGATCGACAAGGGCGCCAAGTGGGACCCCGCCGAGCTGGGGCCCGTCGTCGCCGACCTGCTGGCCAAGGCGCGCCCGCCGGTCCCGGTCTACGGGGCCTGACCGGCCAAGCGGTCAGGGATCGCAGATGACGACGGGGATGACCCGATCCGTCCACGATCGGTAGTCGCCGAACGACGGGTACATGGCGTCCAACTTCGGCCAGTACTCTGCGCGCTCCGCCTCGGTGGCATCGCGTGCCTGCAGCTGCAGGACCTCGTCCTTGATCTGCACGGAGACCTTGGGATTGGCCTTGAGATTCAGGTACCACAGCGGATGCTTATCGCTGCCGCCCTTCGATGCGACGAACACCACGCGATCCCCCTCGCGCAGGTAGAGCAGCGGGCTCACCCGCGGTTCACCGGTCTTGCGGCCCATCGTGGTGAGCAGCGCGACCGGGGCTTTACCGAAGGTACCGCCGAGTCTTCCGTTGCTGCGCCGGTAGATCCACGCGTTGCCCTTGGCCATGTATTTGATGATCAAGCCGACCCAGGGTGAATTCAGTGAGCGTGGCTTCTCTTTCGGCATGCAGTGATCCTAGCGCTGGACGAACGGATGGAAGCGAACCGTGATGTGCTGGATTTCGGCTCGGCCGCTGGGTGTTTCGGCGGGGATGAGGAAGGTCTCGTCGACCCGCGCGCCCAGTCGCCGGCCGCCGAACGCCGCCTTGGTCAGCACGTCGTAGCTCGCGTGGACCCGGTCGCCCTCGATGCGGTAGTCCGGCGGCGTCGCGTCGGCGATGATCCGGTATTGCGGCCCGCGAGTGAGGCTGCGCCGCAAGTGTTTCCCGGAGAACCCGTTCTTGACGCCCTGCTCGACGCGGGTGCACCGATCAGCGAACGGCACGGCTTCGCCGTCGTGGCTGACCAGCGCGTCGATGTAGGCCTGCGCCGCGGCGATGCGGCCGCCCTCCGATACCGGCTTCGTGACCAGCACCGGGCCTAGATGCGCTCGATGATGGTGCCGGTGGACAGGGCGCCGCCGGCGCACATGGTGATCAGCGCGGTGCTCCGATCGGAGCGTTCGAGTTCGTGCAGTGCCGTGGTGATCAGCCGGCTGCCGGTGGAGCCCACCGGGTGTCCCAGCGCGATCGCTCCGCCGTTGACGTTGACCCGTGCCATGTCGGGGCCGTGGACGCGCGCCCATGACAGCACCACCGACGCGAACGCCTCGTTGATCTCGACGATGTCGATGTCGCCGATCTTCATGCCGGCCTTCTCGAGCACCTTCGCCGTCGCCTGCACGGGACCGTCGAGGTGGTAGTAGGTCTCGGCGCCCACGAGGGCCTGGCTGACGATCCGGGCGCGCGGCCGCAGCCCGAGCGCCTTGGCCTTGTCCTCGTCCATCCACAGCACGGCGGCGGCGCCGTCGGAGATCTGCGATGACGTTCCCGCCGTGTGGATCCCGCCCTCCATGACCGGTTTCAACGCGCTCAGCCCCGCGAGCGTGGTGTCGCGCAGCCCCTGGTCGCGGCTGATGGTCACCCGCTCCGACGTCGGCTGCTTGTTCTCGTCGAGGGCGGGCGCCACCAGCGGGGTGATCTCGCGGTCGAACCGGCCTTCGTCCCACGCCTGCTTGGCCTTCTGCTGGGATGCCAGGCCCCACTCGTCGATGTCCTCGCGGGTGATGCCGCGCCGCTGGGCGATCCGCTCGGCGGCGGTGAACTGGTCGGGCATGTCGATGTCCCACGACTCCGCGCGCCAGTTGCGGTCCGGCCCCGCGTTGGCGCCGAGGCCCACGCGGCTCATCGCCTCGATCCCGCACGCGATGCCGATGTCGATCGCGCCGGTCGCGATGAGGCCGGCGATCAGGTGATTGGCCTGCTGGCTGCTGCCGCACTGGCAGTCGACGGTGGTGGCGCCGACGTGCTCGGGCAGGCCCGCGGTGAGCCACGAGGTCCGGGTGACGTTGTTGGACTGCTCCGCGTACTGCGTCACGCAGCCGCCGATGACCTGTTCGACGTCACCGGCGTCGATACCGGCCTTCTCCACCAGTGCCTTCTGCACGTTGCCCAGCAGTTCGGTGGCGTGCAGTCCTGACAGCCATCCGTTGCGCTTGCCGATCGGGCTGCGGGTGGCTTCAACGATTACCGGGTTACCCATGGGGTCAGGCTAGAACACGTTTCATTACTATGACAAGCGAGGATGCCCGGCCGCCTTTTTTCTACGGTGGAGGCATGTTTTACTGGCAACAAGGCTCCACTAGGAGAGCTAGTGTTCTGGGACCGCCAGTGACACGGCCAGTCGCAAGACGAGCATATGCACGAGCAGTGAGGAGAAGCACCGTGCCCACCCCCAATCTCCCGCCCGGTTTCGATTTCACGGACCCCGACATCTACGCGGAGCGGCTTCCGATCGAAGAGTTCGCCGAGTTGCGGGCGAAAGCGCCGATCTGGTGGAACGCCCAGGCGCCGGGCAAGGGCGGCGGCTTCCACGACGGCGGCTACTGGGCCATCACCAAGCACAAGGACGTCAAGGAAATCTCGCGCCGCAACGACGTGTTCTCCAGCTACGAGAACTGCGTCATCCCGCGCTTCAACGACGACATCGCGCGCGAGGACATCGACCTTCAGCGGTACGTGATGCTGAACATGGACCCGCCCCACCACACCCGGTTGCGCAGGATCATCTCCCGCGGGTTCACCCCGCGCGCGATCGGACGACTGCGCGACGAACTCAACGAACGCGCCCAGAACATCGCGAAGGCCGCCGCGGCCAACGGTTCCGGTGACTTCGTCGAGCAGGTGGCCTGCGAGCTGCCCCTGCAGGCGATCGCCGGCCTGCTCGGCGTGCCGCAGGAGGACCGCGACAAGCTCTTCCGCTGGTCCAACGAGATGACCGGCAGCGACGATCCCGAGTACGCCGACATCGATGCCAAGTCGTCGTCGGTGGAGGTGCTGACGTACGCGATGCAGATGGCCGCGCTGAAGTCCGAGCATCCGGGCGACGACATCGTCACGACCCTGATCAACGCCGACATCGACGGCGAGAAGCTCTCCGACGACGAGTTCGGCTTCTTCGTGATGATGCTCGCCGTGGCCGGAAACGAGACCACCCGCAATTCCATCACCCAGGGCATGATGGCGTTCGCCGACTTCCCGGACCAGTGGGAGCTCTACAAGAAGGAGCGCCCCGAGTCCGCCGCCGACGAGATCGTCCGGTGGGCGACCCCGGTCACCTCCTTCCAGCGCACCGCGCTGCAGGACTACGAGTTGTCCGGAGTGCAGATCAAGAAGGGCCAGCGGGTGTTGATGTTCTACCGCTCGGCCAACTTCGACGAAGAGGTCTTCGAGGACCCGTTCACCTTCAACATCATGCGTGACCCCAACCCGCACGTCGGATTTGGCGGGACCGGGGAGCACTACTGCATCGGTGCGAACCTCGCGCGGATGACGATCAACCTGATCTTCAACGCCGTTGCCGACCACATGCCGGACCTCAAGCCGCTGTCGGCGCCCGAGCGGCTGCGGTCGGGCTGGCTCAATGGCATCAAGCGCTGGGAGGTCGACTACACCGGAAAGTGCCCGGTGAAGCACTGATGGATTTCGAGCTCACCGCCACCCAGCAGGCCGTGGCCGACGTGGCCACCTCGGTTCTCGACCGCGATCCGTCGTGGCCGGCCCTGGTCGACGGCGGAGTGACGGCGCTGCCGGTGCCCGAACGTCTCGGCGGCGACGGCCTGGGCCTGCCGGAGGTCGCGACCGTGCTGACCGAGATCGGCCGGCACGGCGCGATCACGCCGGCGCTGGCCACGCTGGGGCTGGGCGTGGTGCCGTTGCTCGACGTGGCGTCCGAGGCGCAGCAGGACCGCTACCTTGCGGGTGTCGCCAAGGGCGGCGTGCTGACCGCGGCGCTCAACGAGCCCGGCACCGCCCTGCCGGACCGGCCGGCGACCACCCTGACGGGCGGACGCCTCTCGGGCACCAAGGTCGGCGTCGCGTATGCGGGACAAGCGGATTGGATGCTGGTGACCGCCGACAGCGCCGTCGTCGTGGTGTCCCCCAAGGCGGACGGGGTGCGGTTGGCCCACACGCCGACGTCGAACGGCTCGGACGAGTACACCGTCACCTTCGCCGACGTGGCGGTCGACGACGCCGACGTGCTGGCGGGTGCTGGGGATATCGGGGCGCACCGCATCAACCAGCTGGCGCTGGCGGTCATCGGTGCGTACGCCGACGGGCTGGTCGCCGGGGCGCTCCGGCTCACCGCCGACTACGTGGCCAACCGGAAGCAGTTCGGCAAGCCCTTGTCGACCTTCCAGACCGTCGCGGCGCAGCTGTCCGAGGTCTATATCGCCTCCCGCACGATCGACCTGGCGGCCAAGGCGGCGGTGTGGCGGCTGTCCGAAGGCCGGGATGCGGACGCCGATCTCGACATCCTGGCCTACTGGATCGCATCCGAGGCGCCGCCCGCGATGCAGACGTGCCACCATCTACATGGCGGCATGGGAATGGACATCACCTACCCGATGCACCGGTATTACTCCACAATCAAAGACCTGACCCGGCTGGTGGGCGGGCCATCTCATCGCCTCGAACTGGTGGGAGCACAATGTTCATCGACCTGACGCCCGAGCAGCGCCAGCTGCAGGCCGAGATACGGCAATACTTTTCGAACCTCGTCTCCTCCGACGAGATGAAGGAGATGGAGAAGGACCGGCACGGCGGCGCCTACCGCGCGGTGATCCGGCGGATGGGCAAGGACGGCATGCTCGGGGTCGGCTGGCCCAAGGAGTTCGGTGGGCGCGGCTTCGGCCCGATCGAGCAGCAGATCTTCGTCAACGAGGCGCATCGGGCCGACGTGCCACTGCCCGCCGTGACCCTGCAAACGGTGGGCCCCACCCTGCAGGTCTTCGGCACCGAGATGCAGAAGAAGAAGTTCCTGCCGGCGATCCTGGCCGGGGAGGTCCACTTCGCGATCGGCTACAGCGAACCCGAGGCGGGCACCGACCTGGCATCGCTGCGCACCAGCGCGGTGCGCCAGGGCGACGAGTACATCGTCAACGGCCAGAAGATGTGGACCACCGGCGGGCACGACGCCGACTATGTCTGGCTGGCCTGCCGCACCGACCCGGACGCCGTCAAGCACAAGGGCATTTCGATCCTCATCGTCGACACGAAGGACCCCGGCTACTCGTGGACGCCGGTCATCCTGTCCGACGGGGCCCACCACACGAACGCCACCTACTACAACGACGTGCGGGTGCCCGCCGACATGCTGGTGGGTGAGGAGAATGGCGGATGGCGCCTGATCACCACCCAGCTCAACAACGAGCGCGTCATGCTCGGCCCGGCGGGGCGGGTCGCCGGCATCTACGACCGCGTGCACGCCTGGGCGTCCAAGCCGGGCGCCGACGGCGTCACCCCGATCGACCACGCCGACGTCAAGCGGGCGCTGGGTGAGATTTACGCGATGTGGCGCATCAACGAGCTGCTGAACTGGCAGGTCGCGGCCTCCGGCGAGGACATCAACGTGGCCGATGCCGCCTCCACCAAAGTCTTTGGCACAGAACGCATCCAGTACATCGGCCGGCTCGCGGAGGAGATCGTCTTCAAGTACGGCAACGCCGCCGACCCCGAGACCGCCGAGCTGATCAACTGGCTGGACTCGCAGACCAAGCGCAACCTGGTGATCACCTTCGGCGGGGGTGTGAACGAAGTCATGCGGGAGATGATCGCGGCGGCGGGGCTGAAAGTGCCGAGGGTGCCTCGATGACCGAAATCGCCGACGCCATCGCGGAGATCAAGGCCGCCGGTGGAGCCAAGCCGCGGGCGGCGCGGGATCCGGTGAACCAGCCGACGATCAACAACTGGGTCGAGGCACTCGGCGACCGCAACCCCATCTACGTCGACGAGGCCGCCGCCCGCGCGGCCGGCCATCCCGGAATCGTGGCCCCGCCGGCCATGATTCAGGTGTGGACGATGTTCGGGCTGGGCGGGGAACGTCCCAAGGACGACCCCCTGGGCCCCATCATGCAGCTGTTCGACGACGCCGGCTACGTCGGCGTCGTCGCCACCAACTGCGAGCAGACCTACCACCGCTACCTGCAGCCCGGCGAGCACGTCAGCGTCACCTCCGAGATGGGGGACGTGATCGGGCCCAAGCGGACCGCGCTCGGCGAGGGCTTCTTCGTCAACCAGCACATCATCTGGCGCGTCGGCGACGAGGACGTCGCCGAAATGAACTGGCGCATCTTGAAGTTCAAGCCCGGCACGTCGGCTCCGGCGGTGCCCGAGGACTTGGACCCCGACGCCATGATGCGGCCCTCGTCGTCACGGGATACCGCGTTCTTCTGGGAGGGCGTCAAGGCGCACGAGCTGCGGATCCAGCGCCGGCCCGACGGCAGCCTGCAGCACCCGCCGGTGCCGGCGGTGTGGCAGGACAAGGGCGCACCGATCGACTACGTGGTGTCCAGCGGCAAAGGGACGGTGTTCAGTTACGTGGTGCACCACGCGCCCAAAGTTCCCGGCCGCACACTGCCCTTCGTGATCGCCCTGGTCGAACTCGACGAGGGCGTGCGGATGCTGGGCGAGCTGCGCGACGCCGACCCGGCGGAGGTGGAGATCGGAATGCCCGTGCGCGCAACGTATATCGACTTCCCGGCCGGCGCCTCCGGGCCGGAGTGGACGCTCTACGCCTGGGTGCCGGTGGCATGAGCGCGCCGGCCGTCGAAGTGGGCACGACGCTGCCCGAGCTCACGCTTTACGGTGATCCCACGTTCATCATCTCCACGGCCATCGCCACGCGGGATTTCCAGGACGTGCACCATGACCGCGACAAGGCGCAGGCCAAGGGCTCCAAGGACATCTTCGTCAACATCCTGACCGACACCGGCCTGGTTGAGCGCTACGTCACCGACTGGGCGGGGCCGTCGGCCCTAGTCAAGTCGATCGGGCTGCGGTTGGGTGTGCCCTGGTACGCCTACGACACCGTGACGTTCACCGGCGAGGTGACCGCCGTCGACGACGGCCTGATCACCGTCAAGGTGTTTGGGCGCAACAGCCTTGGCGACCACGTCATCGCCACGGTGACTCTGACAATGGGAGACTCGTAGATGTTGTCCGGTAAGGCGGCGATCGTCGGCATCGGCGCGACCGACTTCTCGAAGAACTCCGGGCGCAGCGAGCTGCGGTTGGCGGCCGAGGCGGTGTTGGACGCGCTGGACGACGCCGGCTTGAGCCCTGCCGACGTGGACGGGCTGACCACCTTCACCATGGACAGCAACACCGAGACTGCGGTCGCGCGGGCGGTCGGCATCGGGGACCTGAAGTTCTTCTCCAAGATCCACTACGGCGGCGGCGCCGCCTGCGCGACGGTCCAGCAGGCGGCCGTGGCGGTGGCGACCGGCGTGGCCGACGTGGTGGTGGCGTACCGGGCGTTCAACGAGCGCTCCGGCATGCGGTTCGGCCAGGTACAGACCCGGTTGGTGGGAGACGCTGCCGTGGAGGCGGATTCGACGGCGGCGGACAATTCGTTCTCCTATCCGCACGGGCTGTCGACGCCGGCGGCGCAGGTCGCGATGATCGCGCAGCGCTACATGCACCTCTCGGGAGCGACGAGTCGCGACTTCGGCGTGATTTCGGTGGCCGACCGCAAGCACGCCGCGAAGAACCCCAAGGCGTACTTCTACGAGAAGCCGATAACCATTGAGGATCATCAGAATTCGCGGTGGATCGCCGAGCCGCTGCGGCTGCTGGACTGCTGTCAGGAGACCGACGGGGCGGTCGCGATCGTCGTGACGTCGGCCGAGCGCGCGCGGGACCTCAAGCACCGGCCGGCGGTCATCGAGGCGGCGGCGCAGGGCTCGAGCCCCGACCAATACACCATGGTCAGCTACTACCGG
Source organism: Mycobacterium bohemicum DSM 44277 (assembly GCF_001053185.1). Taxonomy (GTDB): domain Bacteria; phylum Actinomycetota; class Actinomycetes; order Mycobacteriales; family Mycobacteriaceae; genus Mycobacterium; species Mycobacterium bohemicum. Next base: position 456,831 of record NZ_CSTD01000002.1, read on the forward strand.
CCCGAACTCGGTTTGCCCGAGATGGGCGTGGTGGGCCGGCAGCTGTGGCAGCAGTCCGGCCTGCAGCCGTCCGACATTCAGACGGCCATCCTGTACGACCACTTCACGCCGTTCACCCTGATTCAGTTGGAGGAGTTGGGTTTTTGCGGCCGCGGCGAGGCGAAGGATTTCATCGCCGACGGCGCGATCGAGGTGGGCGGGCGGCTTCCGATCAACACGCACGGCGGTCAGCTCGGTGAGGCCTACATCCACGGCATGAACGGCATCGCCGAAGGTGTGCGGCAGCTGCGGGGCACCTCCGTGAACCCCGTGCCCGACGTCGAGCACGTGCTGGTCACCGCCGGAACGGGCGTCCCGACGTCGGGCCTGATCCTGGGCTAGCGTCTGTTGCTTTGGTCGCGAGCGTGAAGCTAGCTTCACGCTTGACGTCGAACGTGAAGCTAGCTTCACGTTCGACAGCTGAAGTGACGCTCGCACGCCTGCATGCGACGCTGCCGTCCATGCGTGAGCCGTTTATTGGCAGCGAGGTAGTGGCCGAAGGGAAGCTGACGAAGGGTCAGCTGTGCACTCGCTATACGCGATTGTTCAGGGACGTCTACGTGGATCCGCATGTTGAGATAACTCCGGCGCTGCGCGCGAAAGCCGGATGGCTCTGGGCGAGGCGGCAAGGCGTCGTTGCCGGGTTCTCCGCGGCGGCACTGCACGGCAGCAAATGGGTGGACGACATGCGTGCCGTCGACCTGATCCACGACAATCGGCACCGCCTGCCGGGGATCAGGACCCGGGGAGACCGCCTTGAACCGGACGAGATCGATGTGGTCGAGGGGGTTCCAGTCACCGCGCCGGCGAGGACGGCGCTTGACCTCTGCTGCTGGTACCCGACGATGACGGCGGTGGCCGCGATAGATGCGCTGGCGCGGGCGACCGACGTCAAGGGGCCCGACATCGAACTGGTGGCTCAGAGGTATCCCGGACGGCGGGGGATCGCCCAAGCTCGCCAGGCCGTGACCCTGTTGGACGCCGGCTCCCAGTCTCCGAAGGAGTCGTGGCTGCGGGTTGTGCTGATTCAGGCGGGTTTGCCGCGGCCGCAGACTCAGATTCCGGTCGCAAACCGGTATGGCGACGTGATCGCCTATCTCGACATGGGTTGGCAAGACGTCAAAGTCGCCGTGGAGTACGACGGCGAGCAGCACCGCAATGACCGTTGGCAGTACACCAGGGACGTCCGGCGACTGGAGATGCTCGAGCAACTCGGCTGGATCGTCGTCCGGGTGGTGGCAGGAGACCGGCCGGCCGAGATTGTGAGGCGTGTGAGGGCGGCCCTGGCCCGACGAGTGTGAAGCTGGTTTCACGTTCGTCGCCCAACGTGAAGCTAGCTTCACGCTCGGCCAGGTGGGGAGGGGCGATGGCACCCGGCACGCAACTAGGCGGGGATCAGCTCCACGCCGCTCAGCACCACCGCGTCGTCGCGCGAAGGCGCGACGACGCCGGCCAGGAAGCGGCCGTCCTCTTTCCAGATGTTGACCTGCAGCGTCTCGCCGGGGTACGCGACGCCGGCGAACCGCGCACCGTAGGCGGCGACCGCCGCGGCGTCGCCGTCCAGCAACGCGTCGGTGATGGCCTTGCAGGTCATGCCATACGTGCACAGGCCATGCAGGATGGGAGCGGGAAAGCCTGCGGCCCGGGCGAATTCGGGATCGGAATGCAGCGGGTTGCGATCGCCACACAGCCGGTAGAGCAGCGCCTGCTGCGGCAGGATCGGCATCGACACCTCGAGATCGGGTGCGCGCTCGGGCGCGGCGTCGGAACTCGACGGCCCCCGATCGCCGCCGAAGCCGCCCTCGCCGCGGGCGAAGATCGACCGGCGCTGCGTCCACAGCAGCGCACCGTCGGGCGCCGTCACCGTCGTCTCGCTCCAGATCACCGCGGCCTTGCCCTTGTCCCAGATGTCGGTGAACCGGGTGACGGCCTTCGCCGAGCCCGACGGGGGCAGTGGTGCGGGCACCTCGACCCGCTCGCTGGCGTGCAGGACCTTGGCCAGCTCGATGTCGATGCCCGGAAACCGCACGGTCGGCGGCTTGGTGGCGTGGAAGGTGGCGGCGACGTTGCCGAAGGTCGGCAGCACCTGCGGGGTGTCATCGACCAGGTACCGCAGCTCGCGCGGGTCCAACGGGTCGGCGCCGGCGCCCAGCCCCAGGTGATACAGCTGGATATCGCTACTGGTCCAGGAGAATTCAATCGGATCGAGCTCGGCGGCCAACGCGACATCGACATCGATCGGCATGTCAGTTGCCTCCCGCGATGTGCAGGGCGGCCAGGTACCCGAACGTCATCGCCGGACCGATCGTGCCGCCCGGTCCGGGGTAGGTGTGCCCCATCACCGGCGCGCTGACATTGCCCGCGGCGTAGAGCCCTTCGATGATGCTCCCGTCGTCGCGCAACGCCCGGCCGTGCACGTCCGTGCGGATGCCGCCCTTGGTGCCGAGATCGCCGGGCACCATCTTGGCGGCGTAGTACGGCGGGTGGGTGAGCTCGCCGAGATTGGGATTCGGCTTGTTGGTCGGGTCGCCGTAGTAGCGATCGTAGGCGCTTTCGCCGCGGTGGTAGTCCTCGTCGACGCCCGAGCGCGCGAACCCGTTGAACCGCTTGACCGTGGCGACGAGTTCGCTCGGGGGGAGGCCGGCCTTCCCGGCCAGCTCCTCGAGGGTGTCCGCCTGCACGATGACGCCGGAGTCCAGCCACTTGCGCGGGATCCGTTGTCCCGGTTGCAGTCCGGCGAAGATGTAGCGATCGCGGTACTGCTGGTCGAACACCAGCCAGGCGGGGATGTTCTCGCCCGGTCCCGGCCCCTGGCCGAACTCGCCGCCGTACATGTGGTGACAGGCCTCGACGTAGGGCATCGACTCGTTCATGAACCGCTTGCCGGACATGTTGACGATGATCGATCCGGGCGAATTGCGCTCCGACAGCGCGAACCACGGCGCGCCCACCAGGGGCACCGTCGGGCCCCACCAGGCGTCCTCCATCAACTCCAGCGCCGCCCCCAGCTTCTCACCCGCGAGGATGCCGTCCCCGGTGTTGGCCTTGGCGCCGACGGTCCACTCCGTGGTGATGGGCGCCCGCTGGTACTTCACCCGCATCTGTTCGTTGTGCTCGAATCCGCCCGAGGCGAGGATCACGCCCCGTCGGGCCCGGATCAATTGCGGCTCAGCCGATTCCGATCCGGTGGTGTCGCGCACATATACCCCGCTGACCTTGCCGTCCTCGACGAAGAGGTCGGTCAGGGCGGTGTTGAGCACCACCGGGACGCCGGCCCGCTGCAGGCCGATCCGTAGCGGCCCGATGAGCGCCCGCCCCATGCCGACCAGGTTTTTGCCGGTGGATTTGGCCCACATGGTGCGCGCGCCGACCTTCAGGCTGCGCAGCACGCCGCGCGGGTGTCGCTTGAGCTGGTTCAGCCGCACGTAATCCTGCTGCATGACAACCACATTGAGCGGAACCTTGCCGTAGGCGGGCTCCAGCCCGGCCTCGTCGGCACCGAGCTTGCGGGCATTGAACGGCTTGGGCTCGATCGACCGGCCGTCGGCGCGCCCGCCCGGCGCCTCGGGGTAGTAGTCGGAGTAGCGCGGCACCCAGCACATCTTCAGCGGCGTGTGCTTGAGGACGAACGACAGCATCTCGGGGCCGCGGTCCAGGTAGGTGTCGATGCGCTCGGGTTCGACGATGTCACCGACGATGCCGTGCAGATACGTGCGCGCGGCCTCCGGGTTGTCCTTCACCCCGTCGCGTTTGAGCACCTCGTTGTTCGGGATCCAGACGCCGCCCCCGGACCGCGCGGTGGAGCCGCCATAGTGGGCGGCCTTCTCGATGACTATTGTCGACAGACCCCGGTGGGCGGCGGTGAGGGCAGCTACCATGCCGGCCCCGCCGCTGCCGACCACGACGACGTCGTACTCCTGCGGTGTCATGTAGAACACGTTATAGAATTGCCCGGGTTGGGCGCTACCGGCCCGGTCACGAGAACGAGGGGACTTCGGTAAATGCTCAGTGTTGCGACCCGCGACGAGCTCGCAGCCGACCTGGCGCAAGCCGAACGCAGCCGTGAGCCGATCGCCCCGCTGACCGCCGGCCACCCGGACATCGACGTCATCGACGCCTACGAGATCCAGCTGATCAACATCCGTCAGCGCGTCGCCGAGGGGGCCCGCGTCGTCGGGCACAAGGTGGGCCTGTCCTCGCTGGCGATGCAGCAGATGATGGGGGTCGACGAGCCGGACTACGGACATCTGCTCGACGAGATGGAGGTGTTCGAGGACACCCCGGTCAGGGCCGGCCGCTTCCTGTATCCGCGGGTCGAGGTGGAGGTCGGGTTCATCCTCTCCGAGGACCTGCCCGGAGCGAGCTGCACCGAGGACGACGTGCTCGCGGCCACCGAAGCGCTGGTGCCCTCCATCGAGCTGATCGACACCAGGATCACCGACTGGAAGATCGCGCTGTGCGACACGATCGCGGACAACGCCTCGTCGGCGGGTTTCGTGCTGGGCAAGGCCCGGGTGTCGCCGCGCGACGTCGACGTCAAGGCCGTCGACGCGGTGCTGACCCGCAACGGCGAGATCGTCGCGGAGGGCCGTAGCGACGCGGTGCTGGGCAATCCGGTCACCGCCGTCGCGTGGCTGGCGCGCAAGGTGGAAAGCTTCGGGGTTCGGCTGAAGAAGGGCGACATCGTGTTACCCGGGTCGTGCACACGAGCGATAGATGCACACCCCGGCGACGAATTCGTCGCCGACTTCAAAGGACTCGGTTCCGTGCGGTTGTCCTTTGAATAGTGTCGGATTAGTTTTGAATTAGTCCAAATACAAGGAGCATCATGCCGTCCAAGGCGAGTGTGGCCATTGTCGGGTCGGGCAATATCAGCACCGACCTGCTCTACAAACTGCTGCGATCGGAATGGCTGGAACCGCGCTGGATGGTCGGCATCGACCCGGAGAGCGAGGGTTTGGCCCGCGCGCGCAAGCTGGGCCTCGAGACGACGCACGAGGGCGTCGACTGGCTGCTCGCCCAGGCCGAGAAACCGGACCTGGTTTTCGAGGCGACGAGCGCCTATGTGCACCGGGATGCGGCGCCGAAGTATGAGGCCGCGGGGATCCGCGCCATCGACCTGACGCCGGCCGCGGTCGGCCCGGCGGTGATCCCGCCCGCCAACCTGCGCGAGCACCTGGACGCGCCGAACGTCAACATGATCACCTGCGGCGGGCAGGCGACGATCCCGATCGTGTACGCGGTGAGCCGGGTGGTGGAGGTGCCGTACGCCGAGATCGTCGCCTCGGTGGCGTCGGTGTCGGCGGGGCCGGGCACCCGGGCGAACATCGACGAGTTCACCAAGACCACCAGCAGGGGCGTCGCGACGATCGGCGGGGCCACGCGCGGCAAGGCGATCATCATTCTGAACCCGGCCGACCCGCCAATGATCATGCGCGACACCATCTTCTGCGCCATCCCCGAGGACGCCGACCGGGACGCGATCGCCAAGTCCATTCACGACGTGGTGGCCGAGGTGCAGACGTACGTGCCCGGCTACCGGTTGCTCAACGAGCCGCAGTTCGACGAGCCGTCGATCAATTCCGGCGGCCAGGCCCTGGTCACCACCTTCGTCGAGGTCGAAGGCGCCGGCGACTACCTGCCGCCGTACGCGGGCAACCTCGACATCATGACCGCGGCGGCCACCAAGGTCGGCGAGGAGATCGCCAAGGAGTCCCTATCCGCATCGGCGCCGGGAGCGCAGGCATGAGTGACATCTTCTTCAACCCGATCTGGGACGTGCGGATGACCGACACGTCTCTGCGTGACGGCTCGCACCACAAGCGCCACCAGTTCACCAAGGAGGAGGTCGGGGCGATCGTCGCCGCCCTGGACACCGCCGGGGTGCCGGTCATCGAGGTGACCCACGGAGACGGGCTGGGCGGTTCGAGTTTCAACTACGGGTTCTCCAAAACGCCCGAGCAGGAACTGATCAAGCTCGCCGCCGAAACCGCAAAAGAAGCCAAGATCGCCTTCCTGATGCTGCCCGGGGTGGGCACCAAGGAGGACATCAAGGAGGCCCAGAACAACGGCGGGTCCATCTGCCGCATCGCCACGCACTGCACCGAGGCCGACGTGTCGATCCAGCATTTCGGGCTGGCCCGCGAACTGGGGCTGGAGACCGTCGGGTTCCTGATGATGGCCCACACGATCGCCCCCGAAAAGCTGGCCCAGCAGGCCCGGATCATGGCCGACGCGGGATGCCAGTGCGTCTACGTGGTCGATTCGGCCGGGGCCCTGGTGCTCGAGGGGGTGCGCGACCGGGTGGCGGCGCTGGTCGCCGAACTCGGCGACGACGCCCAGGTCGGCTTTCACGGCCACGAAAACCTCGGCCTCGGGGTGGCGAACTCGGTCGAGGCCGTGCGCGCGGGCGCCAAACAGATCGACGGCTCCTGCCGCCGGTTCGGCGCCGGCGCGGGCAACGCGCCCGTCGAGGCGCTCATCGGAGTTTTCGACAAGATCGGCGTCAAGACCGGCATCGACTTCTTCGACATCGCCGACGCCGCCGAGGACGTCGTGCGCCCGGCCATGCCGGCCGAATGCGTCCTCGATCGCAACGCCCTCATCATGGGCTACTCCGGCGTCTACTCGAGCTTCCTCAAGCACGCCGTCCGCCAGTCCGAGCGCTACGGCGTCCCGGCCCACCAGCTGCTGCACCGGGCCGGACAGCGCAAGCTGATCGGCGGCCAGGAAGACCAACTCATCGACATCGCACTGGAAATCAAGCGTGAGCAGGAAAGCGGCGCGGCCGTCGGTGGCTAGGTCCCGGCGGCACTCGGGGTTGCGAAGTCATATCATTTGAGTTTGGCTGAAAGCGGTGAATCTCCAGCCCGGTTGGCTTACGTTCGTAGTCGGGGATGGGACGCGAGGGTGATCTATGAGCTTCTTTACGTTACCGCCGGAAATCAATTCGCTGTTGATGTACTCCGGTGCGGGTTCAGCGCCGATGCTGCAGGCGTCTGCGGCGTGGAATGGCCTCGCCTCTGAGTTGTCGTCGGCGGCCGAATCGTTCATGTCGGTGACCTCGGGGTTGACCGGCCAGGCGTGGCAGGGTGCCGCGGCTTCCGCGATGGCCGCGGCGGCCGCTCCGTATGCGAGCTGGTTGAGTGCGGCGGCGTCGCAAGCGTCCGCCGCGGCGTCGCAGGCCGCTGCGGTGGCCAGTGCCTTCGAGGCCGCCCTGGCGGCCACGGTGCACCCCCTACAGGTGGACCTGAACCGCAACGGCCTGGTGCAGTTGGTCATGACCAACCTGTTCGGCCAGAACTGGCCGGCGATCGCGGAGACCGAGTTCAACTACATGGAGATGTGGGCCCAGGACGTCTCGGCGATGGTCGGCTATCACGGCGGGGCGTCCGCGGCGGCCGGCCAGCTTCTGTCGGGACAGGCCGGACTGCCGTCGCTGCCGAGCATGCCGGGGATGCCGGCGATCCCCACCGGGGCCTCGGCGGGTTCCTCGAACGCGGCGGTAGCCGGACCCATGTCGGGTGGGAGCGCGGGCGGCGTCGCCGCCGGCGCTGACCAGGGCGCCGTCCCGGCCGGCGACTACGGCGGCGGTGCGGGCGTTGCGGCGGGGGCGGCGGCTACGGCGCCGGCGGGTACGTGGACAGCAACGCGGTTGCCGGCGCGAGCACCGGCGACGTCAGCGCCGCCAGTACGGCCGGCAGCCTCGGTGGCGGGAGCGTGGGTGCGGTCAACCCCGGAATCGGCGGTGCGGGGCTGGTGGGCTCGGTCGGGATGGGCGCGATGATGGCGTCCTCGGCGGCCATGCGCTCGACGGCGTCCGGAGGCACCCCGACGGCTTTCGATGCCCCGATAGCCGCCGAAGCCGAGACACCGGTTGCCGAACCGGTGGCAGAACCTGCCGGGGTCGAGGAAACCGTGACCGAGGAGGCACCCGCTGCCGCGACCCCGTTGGGCGCGACGTCCGCTTCGGCAGCACCTGCGGCGGCGACCTCGGCGGAGGAGCCGACGGCGGCCGCGACCGAAAGCCGGGAGCCGGGCGAGCGTGTCGCGATGGAGGCACCAATGCCGAGGCATGCGAAGCCCGAATCGCCCGAGCCGCAACGACGAGCCCAGTAATTTTTTGGATGCGCGGCGGCTATCGCGGCTCAACCGCCGCGAGTTAGCTGAAATGCAAATATCTGTTTTCGTTTGACATAGCGTTCTCTCTGTCGCTGATTCCGACCACGAGAGGACGTTCCGATGAGCTTCATGACGTTGCCGCCGGAGATCAATTCTCTGCTGATGTTTTCCGGGGCGGGGTCTGCCCCGCTGCTGGAGGCGGCGAACGCCTGGGAGGGTCTGGCCTCGGAGCTGGGGTCGGCCGCGTCGTCGTTCGGATCGGTGACCTCGGGGCTGGCGGGTCAGGCCTGGCAGGGGCCGGCCGCGCAGGCGATGACGGCGGCGGCCACGCCCTACACCGAGTGGCTCAGCCAGGCCGCGGCGCAGGCCGCCGGCGCGGCCGGGCAGGCCCGGGCGGTGGTCAGTGCGTTCGAGGCGGCGCAGGCGGCCACCATCCAGCCGCTCTTTGTGGAGCTCAACCGCAATTCGCTGGTGCAGATGGTGCTGTCGAACTGGTTCGGGTTCAACGCCCCGGCGATCGCGCAGCTGGAGTCCGACTACGAGGAGATGTGGGCCCAGGACGTGGCCGCGATGTCGGCCTATCATGCCGGGGCGTCGGCGGCGGCCGCGCAATTGGCGCCGGCGCAGGCGCTGCAGGATCTGCTGGCCGGGCTGCCCAACATCGGCATCGGCAACAAGGGCGGCACCGGCAACATCGGCAACGGCAACACGGGCGGCCAGAACGTCGGCAACGGCAACACCGGCAGCGGGAACTTCGGCGGCGGGAACGTCGGCAACAACAACACCGGCAACGGAAACACCGGCTCTGGCAACATCGGCGGCGGAAACATCGGCAGCGGCAACATCGGGTTCGGAAACAGCGGCGTCAGCGCCTCGCCGCTCAACCCGAAGCCCGGCTACGGCAACGTGGGAGTGGGCAACACCGGCAATAACAACTCCGGCTTCGGTAACACCGGAAACGGCAACCTCGGCGGCGGAAACGTCGGCAGCGGGAACATCGGTGGCGGAAATCGCGGCGTGAACAACATCGGCTTCGGCCTCACCGGCAGCAATGAGATCGGCGTAGGGAACACGTATTACAATGCCACGACCGGTCAGTTCAGCGTCGGCGGGCTGAACTCCGGCAGCGGCAACATCGGCTTCGGCAACGCGGGCACCAACAACATCGGCTTCTTCAACTCCGGCAGCGGAAACGTGGGCATCTTCGACTCGGCGGGCGGGGGCTCACTCAACGGCGAGATGTCGGGCTTCTTCAACACCGGAGCTGTGGGCACCTCGATCCCCGGGCTCGCCGGTCAGGTTTCCGGTTTGGCGAACACCGGCCAGGCCATCTCGGGCGTGTTCGGCATCGCCAACTTGTTGAGCCAGCTCTAGCGATTGTCCGGCCACCGCGCAGAGGTTGGCCCGCCCGCCAACGCGGGTAACCTCGTTTGCATGACCGTGACACCGAAGACCGCCATCCGCCGCGGGGTATGCGGCTTGATCGGCGGAAGCCTGCTGAGCGCAGCAGTCGCGGGCGTCATCGCTGTGCCGGTGGCGAACGCGGCTCCTCAATGTGACCAGAACCAGACCGTGGGTCAATCGATCAACGCGTACCTGTTGCAACATCCCGACCTCCACCGGCAGCTGGAGGCCAAATCGGAGGCGGAGGGCGGTAACGGCAACGTCATCGACTACCTGAACCGCCATCCCGACGTGCGCCAGCACCTGATCGACCTCTCCCAGCAATGCGTGCCGTAGCGAGCGGGCCTCGTTACCGGACGCCCCCGCCGACGCGCGGGAATGTTCGCCATTGACTCAAAATGAGAACACGTTCTAGCGTCTAGGCGTGAACTCCGAACCCCTCACCTCCGCGATCGCCGAGGCCGAACGGCTGGTGGCCGAAGCTCCGCACATCGAGACCGAAGCCGACCTGCTCGAAGGTCTGCAGTACCTCGCCGGCTGCATCGCGGGCTGCATGCATCTGGCCTTCGATTACGAGCGCGACCATCCCTTCCTGCAGTCGGGCACGGGACCGTTCACCAAGATGGGCCTGGACAACCCCGACACCCTGTACTTCGGGACGCGGCTGCAGCCCGACCGTGACTACGTCGTCACCGGCCGGCGCGGCACCACGACCGACCTGAGTTTTCAGCTACTCGGCGGGGAGTACACGGACGACAACGTCCCGGCGAGCCAGGCCGCATTCGACGATCGAGAGCTCGAGATCGCGCAGGACGGCAGCTTCGAATGGCGGGTGCGGCCGACCAGCCCCGGTCAGTTGGTGATCCGAGAGGTGTACGGCGACTGGTCGGCCCAGCGCGGCACGCTCGCCATATCCCGGCTCGACACCGCCGGCACCGCGCCGCCGCCGCTGACCCGGGAAACCATCGAAAAGCGTTACGCCACGGCCGGAAAGCAACTCGTGAACCGGGTGAAGACGTGGTTGCAGTTCCCGCAGTGGTTCTACCTCAACATTCCGGTCAACACGATGGTCGCACCCCGGCTGACGCCCGGCGGCCTGGCAACCCAGTACTCGTCGGCCGGTCACTTCGACCTGCGGCCCGACCAGGCGCTGGTCATCACGATCCCGGTGTCCGACGCGCCCTACCTCGGTTTCCAGCTCGGGAGCCTGTGGTACATCTCGCTGGACTACATCAACCACCAGACCTCGCTGAACAACACGCAGGCGCAACAGGATCCGGATGGCAAGGTGCGCATCGTGGTGGCCGACCAGAACCCGGGAGTGACCAACTGGGTGGAACCGCTCGGGCACCGCCGCGGGTACCTGCAGTTCCGCTGGCAGCGGGTATCACGCCAGCTGACCGACGCGGACGGCCCCACGGTCGAATTGGTGGACGTCGACGCGATCCCGAACAAGCTGCCGTACTACGACCACAACAAGATCTCCGACGACCAATGGCGAGCCCGAATCGCCCTGCGCCAGCAGCAGATAGCGGCAAGGATGCTCGGGTGACGGCGCCGGGGATGCTTCAGGGCAAGGTCGTCGTCATCAGCGGCGTCGGACCGGGGTTGGGCACCACGTTGGCGCACCGATGCGCGCAGGACGGTGCCGACCTGGTGCTGGCCGCCCGCACCGTGGAACGGCTGGACGGACTCGCCAAGCAGATCAACGACACCGGCCGCAAGGCGTTGGCCGTGCGCACCGACATCACCGACGACGACGAGGTGGCCTACCTGGTCGAAACCACCATGGCCACCTACGGCAAGGCCGACGTGCTGATCAACAACGCGTTTCGGGTCCCGTCGATGAAACCGTTGGCCGCGACCAGCTTTCAGCACATCCGCGATGCCATCGAACTCAGCGCGCTGGGGGCGCTGCGCCTCATCCAGGCGTACACCCCCGCGCTGGAGCAGGCGCACGGATCGATCGTCAACGTCAACTCGATGGTGCTGCGCCACTCGCAGGCCAAGTACGGCGCCTACAAGATGGCCAAGTCCGCGTTGCTGGCCATGTCACAATCGCTGGCCACGGAGCTGGGGGAGAAGGGCATCCGCGTCAATTCCGTTGCACCCGGCTATATCTGGGGCGACACGTTGCAGGCCTACTTCGAGCACCAGGCCGGCAAGTACGGCACCACGGTGGACCAGATCTACCAGGCCACCGCGGCGAACTCCGACCTCAAGCGCCTGCCCACCGAGGACGAAGTGGCGTCGGCGATCATGTTCCTGGCCAGCGACCTGTCGAGCGGGATCTCGGGGCAGACCCTGGACGTCAATTGCGGGGAGTACCACACCTGATGAACGAGCGGACCGATGTGGGAACGGTCGACGACCTGCGGGCGTCGGCCACCAAGATGGTCGGACTCGACGATTTCGGCGCCGACGACGACAACTACGTCGAGGCGCTGGAGGTGCTGCTGGACTCCTACCGGCGCGAGGCCGGACTTACGGTGTTGGGCAGCAAGATGAACCGGTTCTTCCTGCGCGGCGCGCTGGTGGCCCGGCTGCTGTCGGAAGCCGCATGGAAGCAGTACCCGCAGCACGCCGAGGTTGCGATCGAGCGGCCGATCTTCGTCACCGGGCTGGTGCGCACGGGAACCACGGCCCTGCACCGGCTCCTCGGCGCCGACCCGGCCCACCAGGGCCTGCATCTGTGGCTGGCCGAGTTCCCCCAGCCCCGGCCGCCGCGCGAAACCTGGGAGTCCAACCCGTTTTACAGCCAGCTCAACGAGCAGTTCGAGAAGGCGCACCGGGAGAACCCGGATTACACCGGGCTGCATTTCATGGCCGCCTACGAGCTCGAGGAGTGCTGGCAGCTGCTGCGCCAGTCGCTGCACTCGGTGTCGTACGAGACACTGGCGCACCTGCCCAGCTATGCGAAATGGCTGTCGCAGCAGGACTGGACGCCGTCGTATCGGCGGCACCGCAAGAACCTTCAGCTGATCGGGCTCAACGACGCCGACAAGCGGTGGGTGCTGAAGAACCCGAGCCACCTGTTCGCGCTCGACGCGTTGATGGCCACCTACCCCGACGCACTGGTGATCCAGACCCACCGGCCGGTCGAGACGATCATGGCCTCGATGTGCTCGCTGGCGCAGCACACCGCCGAGGGCTGGTCCACCACGTTCGTCGGCGCCCAAATCGGCTCCGACGCAATGGATACCTGGTCGCGCGGATTGGAGCGCTTCAACACCGCACGCGCCAAGTACGACCCCGCCCAGTTCTACGACGCCAAGTACGCGGACCTGGTCCGCGACCCGATGGGCCTGGTGGCCGACATCTACCGGCACTTCGGCCTGACACTGACCGACGAGGCCCGAAAGGCCATGGCGGACAGCGACGCCGAGAGCAAGACGGGGGCGCGTGCCCCGAAGCACACGTACTCGCTGGCGGACTACGGGTTGACGGTGGAAGAGGTCAAGGAACGCTTCGCCGGCCTGTGATCCGGGCCGATGCGCCCGTACCGTGAGATCGGCCGCCGTCGGGCTCAGTCGGGTTCGCAGCGCGACAGGACGCCTTCTGCGACCGCGTGCTCGATGCTGTCGGTCAATTTGGGGCATGCGCGGGCGCAGGCGGGATTCCCGCCGGCCTCGCGAACTTCGGCGAAATACGCGCAGCGTTGCGACGCGTGGGTGTTCCACTGCACCGCCGTGTGCCCGGGGCCCATCCTCCGGACCGACACGGTGACGTGGCAGAACCGGCAATCCACCGGCATGAGCCCGGAGGTGAGGTAACGCTCGCGGTCGGCGCGCGTCGCCTCGGCTACGGCTGCGGCGCGCACCGGGTCATCGGCGAAACTCCTTGCCTTCGACCAGGATCGAGGCACCGGGCCGCCCTCCCGGACGGGCGGGCGGTGGTCGTGGTCGTCGTGATCGCCATGCAGGAGCAGCATTGACCGGGCGAGCCGATCGACATCCGGCACGGCCGAGTGCTCGTCGGACGCGTTCACGTCACTCAGTGCTGCTCGGCGGGCACAGCCTCGGACGCGGATTCGCTTTGCGCCTTCAGGTTCTCCGCGACCTCGGAATTCCAGTACTCGTTGGCGCGCGTGGTGTCGACCTCGACCTCGAAACGCTCCACCATCTCGGGCGCAATGTCGGCGACGTCGACGTAGAACTGCTGATACCAGCGACGCATCTGGTAGACCGCGCCGTCTTCCTCGACCAGCAGCGGGTTTTCGATCCGTGTCTTGTGCTTCCAGATCTCGACGTCTTGCAGGAAGCCCTTGCTGACACCCTCGGTGAAGGTCTTGGACAGCTTGTCGGCCATCTTGTCGTCAATGCCCTTGGGCTTCTCCACGATGACCCCCCACTGCAGCATGAACGAGTCCTGCGTCACCGGATAGTGGCAGTTGATCAGGATCGACTCGGCCTTGTAGCCGCTATAGCTGTTGTGCAGCCAGTTGATCATGAACGACGGCCCGAAGTAGGACGCCTCCGAATCCAGTTGGGCGTCGCCGTAGGCCGTGCCCAGATCGTTCACGTCGGGCCGGCCGACGTTGTGCAGATACTGCGAGGCGATGTGGCCCTCGAAGACATTCTTGAAGTACGTCGGCAGCCCGAGATGGATGTAGTAGAAGTGCGCCATGTCGGTGACGTTGTCGATGATGTCGCGGCAGTTGGAACCCTCGATGAGGATGCGGTTCCACCGCCAGTCGGTCCAGTCGCTGCTGGCGGCCTCCGGGATCTCGGGAATTCGCACGGCCGGGTCTGGCGGGTTGCCCTCGTGGTCGTGCCAGACGAACAGCAGGCCTCCGCGCACGTCCGTCGACCACGAGCGGGTGCGCGCCGTCTTGGGCGTGCGCTTGGCGTACGGAACCAGCTTGCAGCGGCCGTCGCCGCCCCACCGCCAGTCGTGGAACGGGCAGGCGATCTCGTCGCCCTTGAGGCTGCCCTGGCTCAGGTCACCGCCCATGTGGCGGCAGTAGGAGTCGAGGACCTTCAATTGCCCCTGGGAGTCGGCGAAGACCACCAGTTTGGTGCCGAACGCCTCGATCCCGTGCGGCTTGCCGTCCAGGAACTCCTCCGCGACGCCCAGGCAGTGCCAGCCGCGGGCATATCGGGTCGGCAAGGTGCCGGAATCGATCTCCCGGACGCCGACCGCATTGGTGTCGGTAGTCACCTTTCACCTCCAGGTTTTGGCCTCTAATTAGAACACGTTACAGTTTTGCGGTCGGCATGCGCAATGACGGCGGGTCTGACTGTGAGGTATTCCCACTGCGGGTATATGTAAGCGATGCCGCTGTTTGCTTTCGAGGGTCGATCACCCCGGGTTGATCCCACCGCGTTCGTGGCCCCGACCGCGGCCCTGATCGGGGATGTCGTCGTCGAGGCCGGGGCGTCGGTCTGGTTCAACGCCGTGCTGCGCGGCGATTTCGGGCCCGTCGTGGTCCGCGAGGGCGCCAACGTGCAGGACGGATCGGTGCTGCACGCCCCGCCCGGCATCCCGGTGGACATCGGTCCCGGCGCGAGCATCGCGCACCTGTGCGTCATCCACGGGGCGCATATCGGGCCCGAGGCGCTGATCGCCAATCACGCCACGGTCCTCGACGGCGCGGTGATCGGCGCGCGGACAATGATCGGCGCCCACTCGCTGGTGACGGCGGGCACGCACATTCCGGCCGGGGTGCTCGCAGTCGGGGCCCCGGCGAAGGTGAAGGGACCGATCGAGGGCACCAGGTCGGAGGTGTGGGTCAACCTCAACCCGCAGGCTTACCGCGACCTCGCCCAGCGGCATGTGGCCGGGTTGGAACAGATCTGAGGTTCGCCGAGTGTGCGGCCAGCTTCACATTCGAGCGCGTTCAGACCTTCCGCACGGACGCCACCGCGCGGTCCATCTCCCAGTAGGCGCGCAGCGCGACCATCTGGCCCTCGTCGTTGGCCTTGTAGGTGAACACGCCCTCGGCGGTGGTCTGGTACTCGCCGGTGGTGATCAGGATGTGGCCGACGTTGGCTTCCTCGTTGCCGCACTGAAAGGTGTCGCGGAAGACGAACTCGATCTTGGTGGTGGGCGCAATGGCCTTGTCCCAGAACGCCGAGATCGCGTCGCGCCCGCGGTGCCCCTTGCCCTCCGGGTCGAAGGCCGACGGGCCGATCGGGTCCTCGACGATGGCGTCGTCGGCGAACACCGCCAGCCACGCCTCTTTATCCCGGGCGATCACCGCTTCACGCGACCGGCGGCCGGCCTCGTGTGCGGGATGCTCGGTCATTTCGCCGCCTTCTCCGGCTTGTCGGTGCCCACGACCCACATGGAGTAGTACTGCGAGCCCCCGCCGTAGGCGTGCCCCAACGCCTTTCGCGCGTTGGGGACCTGGTGATCGCCACCCTTGCCCATCACCTGGATCGCGGCCTCCGCGAAGCGGATCATGCCGGAGGCGCCGATCGGATTCGACGACAGCACGCCTCCCGACGGGTTCACCGGCAGCTTCCCGCCGATCTTCGTCTCGCCGGCCTCGGTGAGCTTCCAGCCCTCGCCCTCTGCGGCGAATCCCAGGTTCTCCAGCCACATCGGCTCGAACCACGAGAACGGCACGTAGATCTCGGCGGCGTCGATCTCGTCGATCGGGCTCTTGATGCCCGCCGCCTCCCACAGCGCGGCGGCGGCGTCGCGGCCGGCCTGCGGGCTGACCTGGTCGCGCCCGGCGAACTGCAGGGGCTCGGTCCGCAACGCCGTGGCATGGATCCACGCCACCGAATGGCCTTGCGCCACCCTGGCATCCGCGATCTGCTCGTCGCCGATGATCACCGCGGCGGCGCCGTCGGAGGACGGGCAGGTCTCGTCGTAACGGATCGGGTCCCACAGCATGGGGGACTGCATCACCTTCTCCAGGGTGATGTCGGGCTGGTGCAGGTGGGCGAGCGGGTTGCGCGCCCCGTTGAGGCGGTCCTTGACCGCGACCATGGCGCCGATGTTCAGCGGCGCACCCGAGCGGCGGATGTAGGACCGCACGTGCGGGGCGAAATAACCGCCGGCCCCGGCGCCCACCGGCTTGATGAAGGGAATCGGAATCGACAACGCCCACATCGCGTTTGATTCCGACTGCTTCTCCCAGGCCACCGCCAGCACGCGATGGTACTTGCCCGACTGCACCAGGCTGGCGGCGACGACGGCGGTCGATCCGCCGACGGAACCCGCCGTGTGCACCCGGATCATCGGCTTGCCGGTCGCCCCCATGGCGTCGGCCATGAACAGCTCCGGCATCATGACGCCCTCGAAGAAGTCGGGCGCCTTGCCGACCACGACGGCGTCGATGTCGGCGAAGGTGGAACCGGAATCGTCGAGTGCCCGGTCGATCGCCTCCCGCACCAGCCCGTTCATCGAAACGTCTTGGCGCTTGGCCACATACTTGGTCTGCCCGGTACCGAGTACCGCGGCCAGGTTCGCGCCTGCTCCGGCCATCAGTTCTTCCCTTCCATGACCGCGACCAAATTCTGTTGCAGTGCGGGTCCGCTGGTGGCGTGCGCCAGCACCCGCTCGGCCGAACCATTCCAGATATGTTGTGCGGCAAAGCCGATGCGCTCCAGGCCGGCGACGAACATGGGGTGGGCCGCCAGCGCACCGCCGGACGGGTTGACTTTCGTCGCCCCGGGTATGCGGATGGCCTCCGCGATGATCAGGTGCTGGTGGGTGAACGGCGCGCAGATCTCCGCGACGTCGAGGTTGCGGATGTGACCACCCGTGGCCGCCTTCGTCGCCGCCGTGGTCGACGGCGACTGGGTCAGGTCGCGCACCCCCAGCGACGGGGACTCGATGCGGTGCTCGATTCCGGTGATCCAGGCGGGGTTTTCGCGCAGTTCGCGGGCGCGGCCGTCGGCCGCCAGCACGATGGCCGCGGCGCCGTCGGTGATCGGTGCGATGTCGTGGCGGCGCAGCGGGTCGGCGAAGAACGGCCGGTCGAGCAGTTCGTCGACGCTGGCCGCGGGCTCCACCGAGTCCACCCGGCGGGCGACCGCGAAGGAGTCGAGCGCGACGCGCGCCATGTGCTCATAGCTCCACTTCTCGGAGTCCAGTCCCATGCGGGCCTGCAGCGCCGCCATCGACACCGAGTCCGGCCACAGCGGCGCGACCGTGTAGGGGTCGGTCTGCCGCGACAAGATTTGGCGCAGCACCCCGGCCGAGGACTTGCCGAAGCCGTATACCAGCGCGGTGTCGACCTCGCCCGTCAGGATCTTGATGTAGGCCTCGTACAGGGCCCACGCCGCGTCCATCTCGACGTGTGACTCGTTGATGGGGGGTACGGCGCCGATCGAGTCGATCGCCGAGATGAACGAAAACGCGCGCCCGGCAAGGTAATCCGAAGATCCCGAACACCAGAAGCCAATGTCGGCCTTGGTGATGCCGAGTTCCTCGTAGAGCTGCGCGAAGCACGGCATCAGCATCTCGACGCCGTTGGTGGTGCCGTCGGTGCGGCGGACATGTGGGGCGTGGGCGAAGCCGACGACCGCAACGTTGCGAGCGCTCATTGGTAAGTGGGCCCTTTACAGGTGGTGCTTGTAGGTGTCGTACTCGGCGTCGGGTTCTCCCGTGGGCCGGAAGTACTCGATGTTGTCGATGCCAAACCCCCACTCCTCGCGGGGTCTCCACACGGCCTCCACGCGCATCCCCATCCGGACCTCCTGGGCGTCGACGTCGGCCACCAGGTGCAGGAAAGGAATATCGGCGCCGTCGAGCAGCACGTAGGCCGCCACATACGGCGGTTTGATGCGCTGGCCCTGAAACGGGATGTTGATGATCGCGAACGTCGTCACCGTGCCCTTGTCGGGCAGCTCGACGAATTCGGTGGTCGGCTGGCCGGTGGCCGGATCGGCCCCGTGCGGAGGGAAGTACACCTTTCCTTCCACGCCGTCGGCGCTGCGGGTGCGGGCGCCGAGCAGTTTGCCTTCGGCGATCGCCCGCAGGTAGGCGCTTTCCTCGTGGGAGGCGGTGTGCTGGATTGTCAGCGAGACCGGCGTGACGATCATGGTCACCGGATCCCGTTCTCCCGCAGGCACTTCCGGTACCGGCTCCGCCTCGGCACCCAGCGCGAAGTAGGCGATGTCGGTGATGGCGCCCACCGGCTCGTCGGCCCAGTGCACGTGCACCCGGGCGCCGGTGGCCATCGCCTCGGGCTTTTTCGCGTCCACCGCGTGCATCAGCAGGGTGTCGGCGCCGTCGAGCTTGATCAGGGCCCACGCGAACGGCCGGTCCAGCGGCTGGCCTTCCAACGGCTCGGGCTGCCAGCTCCACGACGCGACGGTGCCGACCGGCGACACCGGCACCATCTCGGACAGCGGCTCGTAGGTGACCGGGTCGTATTCCGCCGGCGGCACATGCACGCGACCGTCGGATCCGCGCACCCCCAGGATCTGGCGGTCGCGCAGGGCGGTGAAGAACTTGCCGAGGGTGGGACCGACCGAACGGGTGTAGTCGAAGGACAACGTCAGCGGCGCCGAGAGCGGCGGCTCGGGGTGATCGGTCAAGGTCGGGCTGCTTGAGCTGGCTGTCACGCCATCGAGTAGAACAGGTTCTAAGAACCGTTTCAACATCGGGTCGGCTAGCCGGGAAGGGCATGGTTATGAAGCTCGGGTTGCAGTTGGGGTATTGGGGCGCTCAGCCGCCGGCGAATCACCGGGAACTGGTGACCGCCGCGGAGGAATCCGGGTTCGACGCCGTGTTCACCGCGGAGGCGTGGGGCTCCGACGCCTACACGCCCCTGGCCTGGTGGGGCTCGTCGACGCAAAGACTGCGGCTCGGCACGTCGGTGGTCCAGCTCTCGGCGCGCACGCCGACCGCGTGCGCGATGGCCGCGCTGACGCTCGACCACCTCTCCGGCGGCCGGCACATCCTGGGCCTCGGCGTGTCCGGTCCGCAGGTAGTGGAGGGCTGGTACGGGCAGCGATTCCCCAAGCCGCTGGCCCGCACCCGGGAGTACATCGACATCATCCGGCAGGTGTGGGCCCGGGAGAAGCCGGTGACCAGTGCGGGGCCGCACTACCCGTTGCCGGTGACCGGCGAGGGCACGACCGGACTGGGCAAGGCCCTCAAGCCGATCACCCATCCGCTGCGGGCCGACATCCCGATCATGCTGGGCGCCGAGGGGCCCAAGAACGTCGCGCTGGCCGCCGAGATCTGCGACGGCTGGCTGCCGATCTTCTACACGCCGCGGATGGCCGACACCTACAACGAATGGCTCGACGAGGGATTCGCCCGTCCCGGCGCGCGCCGCAGCCGCGAGGACTTCGAGATCTGCGCGACCGCCACGATCGTCATCACCGACGACCGCGGCGCCGCCTTCGCGGCGATGAAGCCCTACCTCGCCCTCTACATGGGCGGCATGGGTGCCGAGGACACCAACTTCCACGCCGACGTCTACCGCCGGATGGGCTACGCCGAGGTGGTCGACGAGGTGACCAAGCTGTTCCGCAGCAACCAGAAGGACAAGGCCGCCGAAATCATCCCCGACGAGCTCGTCGACGACGCCGCGATCGTCGGCGACGTGGACTACGTCCGCAAGCAGGTCAAGGTGTGGGAGGCCGCCGGGGTGACCATGATGGTCGTCAACGGCCGCGACGCCGCGCATATCCGCGAACTCGCCTCGCTGACATAACCAGGGTGTTGCCGGGGGAATAGAACACGTTCTAGTGTGGCGATCGCAAGCGCGGCGAAGCCGGGCGCCGGGGGCACCCCCGCGCAAGGTGGGGGACGGGTCGCCACCAGGATAGGAGACCGGATGACAGCCTCGCAGCACACCATCGCGGGCAGGGTGCTCACCATGCCGGTGCGGATCCGCGACGCGAATCAGCACATGGCCATGTTCTCGGTCGACGCCGACGCCGCGCAGCACCTGATCGACTACAGCGGCCTGCGGGTCTGCCGCTACCTGCCCGGCCGCGCGATGGTTGTCCTGATGTTGATGCACTACATCGACGGCGACCTGGACCAGTACTACGAATTCGGCACCAGCGTGATGGTCAACCCGCCCGGGTCGAACGCGAGCGGTCCGCGCGCCCTGCAATCGGCCGGCGCCTTCATCCACCACCTGCCCGTCGACCAGGAGTTCACCCTCGAGGCCGGCACCAAGATCTGGGGATACCCGAAAGTGATGGCGGACTTCGCCATCCGCGAGGGCCGAGACTTCGGGTTCGACTGCACCGTGGACGGTCAACTGGTGATCGGCATGGACTTTCGCCGCGGCCTGCCGTTTCGGCTGACCCCGCGCCAGCAGGCGCAGCGCAGCTATTCACACCGCGACGGCGTCACCCGCGAGACCGCTTTCGAGCACACTCTGGACGGGGTGCGCACCCGATTCGGCGGGGTGCGCGTGCGGCTGGGCGATCACCCCTACGCCAAAGAGCTGGCGTCGCTGGGGCTGCCGAAGCGTGCGCTACTGTCCAGTTCTGCCGACCACGTGCAGATGACATTCGGTGATGCTCAGGAGATCTCATGACCTCGACGGACCTGGAGACGAGGCCGGACGTCGATCTGACCGACGGCACCTTCTACGCGGGGGACTCCCACCCGTTCTATTGCTGGATGCGCGAGAACGAGCCCGTGTTCCGGGACCGCAAGGGTTTGGCCGCCGCGTCGACGTACCAGTCGGTGATCGAGGCCGAGCGCAGACCCGAGTTGTTCTCCAACGCCGGGGGCATCCGACCCGACCAAGACGGCGTCGAGATGATGATCGAGATGGATGATCCGCAACATCTGTTGCGCCGCAAGCTCGTCAACTCCGGCTTCACCCGCAAGCGCGTGAAAGACCAGGAGTCCAAGATCGCGTCGCTGTGCGACACGCTGATCGACGCCGTGTGCGAGCGCGGCGAGTGCGACTTCGTCTGGGACCTCGCCGCGCCGCTGCCGATGGCGGTGATCGGGGACATGCTCGGCGTGCGGCCGGAGGAACGCGAGATGTTCCTCAAGTGGTCCGACGACCTGGTCGGCGCGTTGAGTAGCACTGCGGCGCAAGAGGATATCCAGGTCACCATGGAGGCCTTCGCCGCCTACAGCGAATACATGATGGGAATGATCGCCGAACGCAAGCAGGCGCCGACCGATGACCTGGTCAGCGTCCTCGTGCACGCGGAGGTCGAGGGATCGCGGCTGGAGGACCATCAAATCGTCACCGAGGTCCTGCTGCTGCTGATCGGTGGCGACGAGACCACCCGGCACACGCTGTCGGGCGGGACCAGGCAACTGCTCCTGCACCCCGATCAGCACCGGCGCCTCGTCAAGGATCTGGGATTGCTGCCCAACGCGATCGAAGAAATGCTGCGCTGGACCTCCCCGGTGAAGAACATGGCCCGCACGCTCACCGCCGACGTCGACTTCCACGGCACGCAGCTACACCAGGGCGAGAAGATCATCCTGCTGTTCGAGTCGGCGAACTTCGACGAGAAGGTCTTCGACGACCCGGAGAGCTTCGACATCGAGCGCTACCCGAACAACCACCTCGCCTTCGGCTTCGGCACGCACTTCTGCCTCGGCAACCAGCTCGCCCGGCTGGAGCTGTCGATCATGCAGTCGCGCCTCCTGCAGCGCCTCCCGGACTTGCGCCTGGCCTCCGACGCGGACCTGCCGCTGCGGCCGGCGAACTTCGTGTCCGGCCTGGAGAAGATGCCGGTGGTGTTCAGCCCGAGCGCGCCGCTGGGCTGACGCCCAGTCACAGCGGCCCCACTGGCCCCTGCCGGAGGCGACACCCGATGTGCCCGCCTCGTAGCGACAACCGTTCGCGCCCGCGGATCCGTCGGCACCCGTTGTGGCGATTGTCGCTATGAGGCGGGCAAACAGTCGGTCGCCCGGGCGGGGAGGCTGGTGTGGCGGCTGTGGCTACCGCCCGTGCGCCTACCGGTTCTGGAAGTTGGGCTTGCGCTTCTCGGCGAACGCCCGGGGGCCTTCCTTGGCGTCGTCGGAGAGGAACACCTTGATGCCGATCTGGGTGTCGATCTTGAAGGCGTCGTTCTCGTGCATGCCCTCGGTCTCGCGGATGGCCCGCAGGATCGCCTGCACGGCCAGGGGACCGTTGTTCTCGATGATCTCGGCGATCTCCAGGGCCTTCGTGAGCGCCTGGCCGTCCGGGACCACGTGGCCGATGAGGCCCATCTCCTTGGCCTCGGCGGCGGTGATGTGGCGCCCGGTCAACAGCAGGTCGCACGCCACGGTGTAGGGGATCTGCCGCACCAGTCGCACGGCCGAGCCGCCCATGGGGTACAGGCTCCACTTGGCCTCGGAGATCCCGAACTTGGCGCTCTCGCCGGCGACGCGGATGTCGGTGCCCTGCAGGATCTCGGTCCCACCGGCGATGGCCGGCCCCTCGACGGCCGCGATGAGCGGCTTGGTCAGCCGGCGGCCCTTGAGCAACGCGTCGATTCGCGAGGGGTCGTAGCTGCCGTCCTTGAAAGACTCACCCGGCGGCTTCTTGGTTGCCGCCTTGAGGTCCATGCCGGCGCAGAAGTAGCCCCCGGCGCCGGTGAGGATGCAGCAGCGGATGTCGTCGTCGTTGTCGACGCGGTCCCAGGCCTGCACCATGATTTCCATCATTTCCGTGCTCAGCGCGTTGCGGGCGTGCGGCCGGTTCAGGGTCACGACGAGGGTGTGACCGCGCTGCTCCACCAGGGCGTCCGGACCGGTCTGCTCGTTTGCTGGAGCCCCACCATTCTGCGAAGCCACGGCTACCACCTTTCGGTCGACGTTGGGGGTGAGCTTGTCAAGAAATGTAACACGTTCTAATTTGGTGGCCGTGGCCTTGAATATTGCCGATCTTGCCGAGCACGCGATCGACGCCGTGCCTGACCGTGTCGCCCTCATCTGCGGCGACGACAAGTTGACCTACGCCGAGTTGGAGGAGAAGGCCAACCGCCTGGCGCACTACCTGCTCGATCAGGGCGTCAAGAAGGACGACAAGGTCGGCCTGTACTGCCGTAACCGCATCGAGATCGTCATCGCGATGCTCGGCATCGTCAAGGCGGGCGCCATCCTGGTCAACGTCAACTACCGCTACGTCGAGGGCGAGCTGCGCTACCTCTTCGACAACTCCGACATGGTCGCGCTGGTCCACGAGCGCCAGTACTCCGACCGGGTCGCCAACGTGCTGCCCGACACCCCGAACGTCAAGACGATCCTGGTGATCGAGGACGGCTCGCGCGACGCGGAGGGGCCAGACTACCAGCGCTACGGCGGCGTCGAGTTCTACTCCGCCATCGCCCAGGGTTCACCCGAGCGCGACTTCGGCGAGCGCAGCGCCGACGATATCTACCTGCTCTACACCGGCGGCACCACCGGCTTCCCGAAGGGCGTCATGTGGCGCCACGAGGACATCTACCGCGTGCTGTTGGGCGGAACCGACTTCGCCACAGGTGAATTCGTCAAGGACGAGTACGACCTGGCCAAGGGGGCGACGGCCAGCCCGCCGATGATCCGTTACCCGATTCCGCCGATGATCCACGGCGCCACCCAGTCGGCCACCTGGATGTCGATCTTCTCCGGCCAAACCACCGTTCTCGCACCGGAATTCAACGCCGAAGAGGTATGGCGGACGATCCACAAGCACAAGGTGAACCTGCTTTTCTTCACCGGCGACGCGATGGCCCGCCCGCTGCTCGATGCGCTGGACCGCGACCACGACTACGACCTCTCGTCGCTGTTCCTGCTCGCCAGCACCGCGGCCCTGTTCTCCCCGAGTATCAAGGAGAAGCTGCTCGAACTGCTGCCCAACCGCGTCATCACCGACTCGATCGGATCGTCGGAGACCGGCTTCGGCGGCACCAGCATCGTCGCCAAGGACGCGCCGCACAGCGGCGGTCCGCGGGTGACGATCGACCACCGCACCGTCGTGCTCGACGAGGCGGGCAACGAGGTCAAGCCCGGCTCCGGTGTGCGCGGCCTGATCGCCAAGAAGGGCAACATCCCCGTCGGCTACTACAAGGACGAGAAGAAGACCGCCGAGACGTTCAAGACCTTCAACGGCGTGCGCTACGCGATTCCCGGCGACTACGCGCTGGTCGAGGAGGACGGCACGGTCACCATGCTGGGCCGCGGGTCGGTGTGCATCAACAGCGGCGGCGAGAAGATCTACCCGGAAGAGGTCGAGGCCGCGCTCAAGGGGCATCCCGACGTGTTCGACGCGCTGGTGGTCGGCGTTCCCGACCCGCGCTACGGCCAGCACGTGGCGGCCGTCGTGGCGCCCCGGTCCGGAGCCCGGCCGGCGCTGGCGGAGCTGGACCGTTTCGTGCGCTCGCACATCGCGGGTTACAAAGTGCCGCGCAGCCTTTGGTTGGTCGACGAGGTAAAGCGTTCGCCCGCAGGAAAACCCGACTACCGCTGGGCCAAGGAGCAGACGGAGGCGCGGCCGGCGGACGACGTGCACGCCGCCCACGTGACCGCTTGACCGATTTCGTCAAGCGCCCCCCCGCCGCACCCACCGGCTACTTCGGCTGGGAGGCCGCGGGGCTGCGCTGGCTGTCGAGCGTCGACGGCGGCGTCCCTTGCGCGCAGGTGGTGGCGGTTGATGCCGCGAGTTTGACGCTGCGGCAGCTGGATTCGGTGACACCGACTCGCGATGCGGCGCACGCGTTGGGCGAAAGACTGGCCGTCACTCACGACGCGGGCGCGCCGGCATTCGGCGCCGGGCCCGACGGCTGGGCGGGCCCGGGATTCTTCGGGCCGTTGTCGCAGCCGCTGCCGATGTCGCTGTCGACGCACGACACCTGGGGCGAGTTCTATGCCGAGGAACGGCTGGCGCCGATGGCCGGGCTCGCGGCCGCGCGCCTGGGCGCCGACACCCGCGCCGCGATCGACTCGGTCGTGGCGCGCTGTCGCGGCGGGGACTTCGACGACGACGACCCCCCGGCGCGGCTGCATGGCGACCTGTGGAGCGGCAACGTCATGTGGACGCCCGCCGGGGCGGTGCTGATCGACCCCGCCGCGCACGGCGGGCACCGCGAGACCGACCTGGCGATGTTGGCGCTGTTCGGCTGCCCGCACTACGACGCGGTCCTCGACGGTTACCGGGGCGTGCGACCGCTGCGACCGGGCTGGCGCGAGCGCGTCGGGCTGCACCAGCTGTTCCCCCTGCTGGCGCACGTCGTGCTGTTCGGCTCCGGCTACGTGCGGCGGACGCATGCCGCCGCCCGCAGCGCGTTGTCCGCCTGATCATTCAGTGGCTTACAGTCGTCGCAATGACGATCGACGTGTGGATGCAGCACCCGACCCTGCGGTTTCTGGGCAGCGACATGCTGGCCTCGCTGCGGCGCTGGACCGGTGGGGCCATCCCGGACACCGAGATCCCCTTGGAGATGACGGTGGCGTCGATGGACGCCGCCGGGATCCAATTGGGGCTGCTGAGTGCGTGGCGCGGCCCGGGCGGCCTGGACCTGATCTCCAACGACGAGGTCGCGCAATGGATCGCGGCGTATCCCGACCGGTTCGCCGGTCTGGCCACCGTGGATCTGGACCGACCGATGGCGGCGGTGCGGGAGTTGCGGCGGCGGATCGACGACGGCTTCGTCGGCCTTCGGGTGGTGCCGTGGCTATGGGAGGCGCCGCCCACCGACCGCCGCTATTACCCGCTGTTCGCCCAGTGCGTGGAGGCCGGGGTGCCGTTTTGCACCCAGGTCGGTCACACCGGCCCACTGCGGCCCTCGGAGACCGGCCGCCCGATCCCCTACATCGACCAGGTGGCGCTGGACTTCCCGGAACTGGTGATCGTGTGCGGGCACGTCGGCTACCCGTGGACCGAGGAGATGGTCGCCGTCGCCCGCAAGCACGAGAACGTTTACATCGACACCTCGGCCTACACCTTGAAGCGGCTGCCGCCGGAGCTCGTCCGGTTCATGAAAACCGGTACGGGACAACGCAAAGTGCTATTCGGCACCAACTATCCGATGATCTCGCCCACCCGCGCGCTGGAGGCCCTCGGCGAACTCGGGCTCACCGAGGACGGGCGCCGCGATTTTCTGCACGCCAACGCCGAACGTGTCTTCAGTCTGGAGGTAAACCGATGAACGGTGCGCAGGCGCTGATCAACACGCTGGTCGACGGCGGCGTCGACGTGTGCTTCGCCAACCCGGGCACCTCGGAGATGCACTTCGTGGCCGCGCTGGACACGGTTCCGCGGATGCGCGCGGTACTGGCGCTGTTCGAGGGGGTGGCCACCGGCGCGGCCGACGGGTATGCCCGCATGGCCGATCGCCCCGCCGCGGTGCTCTTGCACCTGGGGCCCGGCCTGGGCAACGGGCTGGCCAACCTGCACAACGCGCGCCGCGCGCGCGTGCCGATGGTGGTTGTCGTCGGCGACCACGCCACCTATCACAAAAAGTACGACGCCCCACTGGAATCCGACATCGACGCGCTGGCGGGCACCGTCTCGGGATGGATGCGCAGAACCGCCCAAACGGCCGACGTCGGGACCGACGCCGCCGAGGCGATCGCGGCCAGCCGAACCGGCTCGTATATCTCGACGCTGATCCTGCCCGCCGACGTCTCGTGGACCGACGGCGCGCAACCCGGTTCCCAGGGGCCCGCCGGGCCGGTGGTGGCGGCCCCGATGCCGACGACCCAGGCGCTCGAGGCGCTCCGGTGACCGGCGCGCGGTTGCTGTGCGAGACGTTCCCGGCGCGGCTGGAGCGGGGCGCGGGCGTCCCCGCCATCGAAAGGCTGGCCTATTTCGCCGAGGCCGCCACGGCCCAGCTGGAGGGCGCCAAGCATCTCGTCCTGGCCGGCGCCAAGTCGCCGGTGTCGTTCTTCGCCTACCCCGGCATGCCGAGCGACCTGGTGCCGGGCGGCTGCGAGGTGCACGTGCTGGCCCGGCACGACGGCGCGGCGGCGGCGCTGCGGGCCCTGGCCGACGAGGTGGCGCCCGGAACCGAGGCCGCCGTGGCGGCCGCGTCGCGTCCGGAGTTGCCGAGGGGTGCCCTGACGTCCGCGTCGGCGGCGCAGGTGATCGGCGCGCTGTTGCCGGAGCGGGCGATCATCGTCGATGAGGCGAACACCTCGGGCCTGTTGCTGCCGCAGGCGACGGCCGGGTCGCCGGCGCATGACGTGCTCACGCTGACCGGCGGGGCGATCGGTTACGGCATCCCGGCCGCGACAGGTGCCGCGGTGGCCGCGCCGGACCGGCCGGTGCTATGCCTGGAGTCGGACGGCTCGGCGATGTACACGATCTCGGGCCTGTGGACCCAGGCGCGGGAGAACCTCAACGTGACCACCGTGCTCTATGACAACAACGCCTACGACATCCTGCGGATCGAACTGCAGCGCGTCGGCGCCGGATCCACCCCGGGACCCAAGGCGCTGGATCTGCTCGACTTGTCCCGTCCCGCAATGGACTTCGTGAAGATCGCCGAGGGTATGGGGGTTCCGGCGCGGCGCGTCGGCACCGCCGAAGAATTCGCCGACGCGCTGCGGGCGGCGTTCAGCCAGGACGGGCCGCACCTGATCGACGCCGCGGTGCCCTCGTTGATGGGTTAGCCGCGATGGGGCGCTTTCCGTTCGGTCAGCGCCGAAAGGTGACCGGCGAGCCAGTCGGCCATCCTGTTCACCAGATCGACTCCCGCTTCTAATGATTCGGCCTGCGCGGCCAACGCCACGCCGGCCTGGCCCGAGGCGGACGGGACGGTCCCGAACTGCCGGACCAGATAGTCACCGCGCAGTCCGGGCCCCCAACCACCCTTGGCGGCAATGCCTTTGGCGGCCAGTCCCCAGCGTTGGGCGGGGGTGAGGCTGCTCATGAGCTCGATCACGGGGGCGGCACCGTCCAGTGCCGGCAGCCGCGCGGCGAAGCACGCCTGGGCGCGCAGCGACCACCGCGTTTGGCCAAAGGGCGTGAAACCATCACGCAGCCGGCGGGATTCGACGACGGTCTGCCCATCGCCGGCTTCGGCGATGACGGCCTGCACCCGGCGGGCGGCCTCCGGCGGCTCGCCCAGCTGGGACCACAATGCCTCGGAGGCGGGATTGTCCGACCGTGCGATCGCCGCGGCCAGGTGGCCCTGCGCCCGGGCGGGATCGGCGCGCAACGCCGCGATCGCCAACGGCACCTTGATGGTGGACCAGGCGACCCCCGTCGACCACTCACCGAGTGACACGGTTGCGCCACCCGGCGCCGCGATCGCCGCCCCGATGGGGGCGTCCGCGCGAAGCCGCGAAAAGCTCGCCCGCAGCTCGTCTTCCATCTACCGGCGAATGGGGCAGACGCGGTCCGCACAGTCGACGCCCTCGGCGGACAATTGGCGCTTGAGGACCTTGAAGGTGACGGTGCGCGGGAGCTCGGTGCTGATCCGAACGTAGGACGGCCACTGCTTGCGCCCCAGGTCCGGCTGCGCGGTGAGGAAGGCGCGGAATTCGTCGGCGTCGAACTGCCTGTCCGGCGCCATCACCACGGCGGCCATGACCTGGTCGCCGACGACGGGATCGGGCACCGGGTACACCGCCACCTCGGTGACGTCGGGGTGGCGCAGCAGGACCCGCTCGATGGGCGCGGCGCCCAGGTTCTCCCCGTCGACCCGCATCCAATCACCCAACCGCCCGGCGAAATACGCGAAGCCCGCGTCGTCCCGATAGGCGAGGTCGCCGCTGTGGTAAGCGCCGCCGGCCATCCGCTCGGCCTCCGCCGCCGCGTCGTTGTAGTAACCCTCGAAGCGGCCCGGCCCGGCGACGTTCACCAGCTCACCGACGACGCCCGGGGGACATGGTTGGCCGGTCTCGGGGTCGAGGATGTCGATGCCTTCGGGCAGCGGCCCCAGTGCGCCCGGCGGTGTGTCGGGGGTACGGGCGATCGCCACCCCGCCCTCGGTGGAGCCGAACCCGTCCTGAACCACGCACCCGAATCGGCGGCCGAAGCGCTCGACGTCGGCGGGCACACCCTCGTTGCCGTACACCGCGCGCAGCGGGTTGTCCGCGTCGTCGGGCCGCTCCGGTGTGGCGAGCACGTACGACAAGGGCTTGCCCACGTAGTTGGCGTAGGTCACGCCGTAGCGGCGGACGTCGGGCAGGAAACCGGACGCGGAGAACTTGCGCCGCAACGCCATCGAGCCCCGGCAGGCCGCGGCAACCGCCCACCCGACCAGCACGGCGTTGGAGTGGAACAACGGCATCGACACGTAGCACACGTCCTCGGGGCCAAGGCTGAAGCGCTGCGTCATCGTCGCCCCGGCGACGGCGACCTTGCCGTGGCTGCACTTCACCGCCTTCGGCTCCCCGCTGGTTCCGGAGGTGAAGATCAGCATGAAAAGGTCCGCCGGCGAAGCGGATTGGAACCGTAGTTCGCCCGTGCGGTGCCGATTCACCACGTCGGCCCATTCGGCGGAGTCGACGTTGATGTGCTCGATATCACCAAGGGGACCGGCGGAATTCGAGTCGGCGAGCACCACTTGGCAGTCGGCACGCTCGATGTCGCGGGCCAGCGCCGCGCCGCGGCGCACCGGATTCAACCCCACCGGCACGATCCCGGACATTCCCGCCGCCACCAGCATCGCGGAGAAGAACGGGGTGTTTTCCAGCAGCACGCCGACGTGCGGCGGCCGGGTGGGGTCGAGACGCTCGCCCAGCGCCGCCGCGACCGCCGCGCCGTGCCGCAGGTGTTCACGCCAACTGGTGAACGAGTCTTCGAAATAGACACCGCGGTCGTCGATTTCGGCCAGCGGTGCTAGCAGATCTGTGACCGTGAGGTCGGTCGCGCCGCTAAGCAGGGGTGTCCGCCAACTCGCGGCCGATCCGACGGAGCTGTCCCGTGGCACTGCCCAACGCGAACTCGGTGTCCTTGGCGGCCAGGAAATAGCGGTGCACCGGGTGGTCGGTGTCGACACCCACCCCGCCGTGCACGTGCACGATGGTGTGCGCCACCCGATGGCCGGCGTCGGCGGCCCAGAACGCCGCGCTGGCCACGTCGATCTCGGCCGGGACGTCCTCGGAGACGCGCCAGGCCGCCTGGGTGAGCGTCAGCCGCAACCCCTTGACGTCGATGTATCCGTCGGCCAGCCGCTGCGCCACGGCCTGGAAGCTGCCGATCGGGCGGTCGAACTGCTCACGGGTGCGTGCGTATTCGGCGGTCAGCTGGAGGCCGCGTTCCAGAACGCCGAGCTGAAATGCGCTGCGGCCCAGGGTCGCCAGCGTATCGAGCCACACCACCACCTCGGCACCTCCGACCATCCGGGTGCCGTCCACCTCGGTGTCCTCCAGCGTCAGGTGCCCGACGCTGGACAGCCCCGTGGTCTGCAACGCGGTCACCGAGACGCCGGGGTCGTCGGCGGCGACCAGGAAAACCGCCGTGCCTGAGTCGGTTTCGGCCGGGACGAGGAAAGCGTCGGCCACCGGGCCGAAGCCCACCTGGGTCCGGGTGCCGGTGAGCCGGTAGCCCTCGCCCGCGCGGGCGGCCCGCACCGGTCCCTCACCCATCTCGCCGGCGAGCGCGGCGCTCAGGACCTTCTCCCCGCCG
Organism: Mycobacterium bohemicum DSM 44277; assembly: GCF_001053185.1. GTDB lineage: Bacteria > Actinomycetota > Actinomycetes > Mycobacteriales > Mycobacteriaceae > Mycobacterium > Mycobacterium bohemicum. Next base: position 487,837 of record NZ_CSTD01000002.1, read on the forward strand.
ACCGCCGGGGCGCCCCACTCCTGCTGCAGATCATCGGAACCGAACCGGGCCAGCGCGCCGGCGCCCAACACCACCGAATCCAGGTAGGGGACCGCGGCCAACTGGTGGCCCAGTGCGACCAGGATCGCGACCTGTTCGAGGGCACCGAAGCCGTCGCCACCCAGCGAGGTGGCCGACGCGCTGGACAGGATGCCGGCGTCGATCAGCTTGCGCCACAGCTCGCGGTCGAACCGGTGCTCGAGGGTATCCAGCTCGCGCTGGCGTTCGGGCGTGCACACGGCGTCGACGATCGTGTCGACCAACCCACCGAGATCCTGGGCCGCTTCAGTTGTCGTGAAATCCATTGCAGGTTCGTCCTTCTCGTCAGCGGTTCGCCCGTGGCAACCCGAGTGCGACCATTCCGATGATGTCGCGCTGCACCTCGTTGGTCCCGCCGCCGAAGGTCAGGATCAGGCACGCCCGGTGCATCCGCTCCACCCGACCGCGCAACAGCGCGCCCGGCGAGTTCTGACGGACCGTCGCCGCCGTGCCCAGCACCTCCATCAGCAGCCGGTAGGCCTCGGTGGCCAGCTCGGTGCCGAACACCTTGGCCGCCGACGCGTCGGCGGGCGACAGCGACTCGCTTTCGGACGAGGCCAGCTCCCAGTTGATCAGCTTGAGCACCTCGGCCTTGGCGTGCACCCGGGCCAGGTTGAGCTGCACCCACTCCGAGTCGATGATCCGGGCCCCGGCGTTGTCCTTGGTGTTCTGGGCCCATTCGCGGACCTCGCGCAGGGCCAGGAAAATCGGCTGCGCCGACACCAGGGCGACCCGCTCGTGGTTGAGCTGGTTGGTCACCAGCTTCCAGCCGCCGTTCTCTTCGCCGATCAGGTTGGTGACCGGCACCCGCACGTCGGAGTAATAGGTGGCGCTGGTGTCCACCCCGGCCATGGTGTGCACCGGCGTCCAGGAGAAACCCTCCGCGGTGGTCGGCACCACCAGCATCGAGATGCCGCGGTGCTTCTTGGCCTCCGGGTTGGTTCGCACCGCCAGCCACACCCAGTCCGCGTACGCGATCAGGCTGGTCCACATCTTCTGGCCGTTGATCACGTAGTCGTCGCCGTCGCGGACCGCGCTGGTGCGCAGGTTCGCCAGGTCGGTGCCGGCGCCGGGCTCGGAGTAGCCGATGGAGAAGTGCAGTTCCCCGGCGGCGATCTTGGGCAGGAAGAACTTCTTCTGTTCCTCGGTGCCGAACGCCATGATGGTCGGCGCCACGCTGTTGATCGTCAGGAACGGCACCGGCACGCCGGCGATCGCGGCCTCGTCGGTGAAGATCAGCGAGTCCATCGGCGAGCGGTCCTGGCCGCCATACTCCTTGGGCCAGTTCAGGGTCAGCCACCCGTCCTTGCCCATCTGCGCGACGGTCTCGCGGTACGCGTTGCCCGTCCCGACCTCGCCCTGTGTCGAACTGAGGGCCTCGCGGCGCTCCGGAGTCATCAAGGAGGTGAAGTACGACCGCAACTCGCGACGCAGCTCCTCCTGCTCAGGGGTGTAACTGATGCGCATTCCAGCCGTCCTCGAAGTTAACGTTGTCCGCGGCACCCAGGCCGCGGCCCGACCAACGGTGACCCATTCGCCTCCCCGGTTGTAACACGTTCTAGTCTGGGAATCCAGCGACCGTTCCCCCAGCGGTATCCGGGCCCTATGGTGGACCTACATACTGATGGGCATGTGCTCGGATTGAAGGCCAGGTTCAAGGAGGGTGCTATGCGAGTGATCGTCGATCGTGACCGGTGTGAAGGCAACGCGGTATGCGTGGGGATCGCGCCCGATGTCTTCGACCTGGACGACGAGGACTACGCCGTCATCAAGCTCGACCCCATCCCCGCCGACCAGGAGCAGCTGGTCGTGCAGGCGATCGCCGAGTGCCCGCGCGCGGCGCTGCAGCGCCAGGACTAGCCACCGCCCCCCGAAGGCCCCGATGGCCCCTGCCGGGCCCCAAAAACTAGAGGTATTCATCAATTGACTAACAGCACGAACGCGACCGATCTCTCCGGGAAGGTCGCGGTGGTCACCGGTGCGGCCGCCGGGCTCGGGCGGGCGGAGGCGCTCGGCCTGGCCCGGCTCGGCGCCACGGTCGTCGTCAACGACATCGCCACCGCCCTGGACGCCTCGGACGTCATCGACGAGATCAACTCGATCAGTTCGGGCTCGGGCGCCAAGGCCGTCGCGGTGGCGGGGGACATCAGCCAACGGTCGACCGCCGACGAACTGGTCGCCCAGGCCGACGGTCTGGGCGGACTGGACATCGTGATCAACAACGCCGGGATCACCCGCGACCGCATGCTGTTCAACATGACCGACGAGGAGTGGGACCAGGTCATCGCCGTGCACCTGCGCGGGCATTTCCTGCTCACCCGCAACGCGGCCACCTACTGGCGCGGCAAGGCCAAGGACGCCGGCGGATCGATTTTCGGCCGCATCGTCAACACCGCGTCGGAGGCCGGCCTGGTCGGTCCGGTGGGGCAGGCCAACTACGGCGCCGCCAAGGCCGGCATCATCTCGCTGACCCTGACGGCCGCGCGGGCGCTGGGCCGCTACGGCGTCTGCGCCAACGCCATCTGCCCACGCGCGCGCACCGCGATGACGGCCGACGTCTTCGGCGCGGCACCCGACACCGAGCCGGGGCAGATCGACCCGCTGTCGCCCGAGCACGTGGTGACCCTCGTGCAATTCCTGTCCTCGCCGGCGGCCGCCGAGGTCAACGGGCAGGTGTTCATCGTCTACGGCTCGCAGGTGACGCTGGTCGCGGCGCCCACCGCCGAGCAGAGGTTCCGCGCCGACGGCGCGGCCTGGGAGCCCGCGAAATTGAGTGCGACCTTGCAGGATTACTTTGCTGGCCGCGACCCGGAGAAGAACTTTTCCGCAGTCGGCCTGATGGAATAGTAGCAATTCCAAGCAAATCGACCGAGGGAAAAGCGCGCTGGAACGTGTTTCAGGTTGATAACGCTACAACCGCTCTGACCTGCCCAATTAACGTCCCTGACAGGGAAATACCGTTCGTTGACACTCCGTAGTTCTTCTGAGTTAATAGGATCCGGCTCACGCCGAGCCGCAGACGACCGAAGGCAACCCAAAGGCGATACACAGACTTCGCCGTCCGCAGCAGAGGGGGATGTGAGTTGATGCAGCAACTTGCGGTTCCCGCCCGCGCTGTCGGCGGGTTCTTCGAGATGATGATCGACACCGGCCGCGCGGCATTCCGCCGGCCGTTCCAATTCGCGGAGTTCCTGGAACAGACCTGGATGATCGCCCGGGTGTCCCTGGTGCCCACGCTGCTGGTGTCCATCCCGTTCACCGTCCTGGTGGCGTTCACGCTGAACATCCTGCTCCGCGAGATCGGCGCTGCGGACTTGTCCGGGGCCGGAACGGCTTTCGGCACCATCACCCAGCTGGGCCCCGTCGTGACGGTGCTCGTCGTCGCGGGCGCGGGCGCCACCGCCATCTGCGCCGACCTGGGGGCTCGCACCATCCGGGAGGAGATCGACGCCATGCGGGTGCTCGGCATCGACCCGATCCACCGGCTCGTCGTCCCCCGCGTGCTGGCGTCGACCGTGGTCGCGCTGCTGCTCAACGGCTTGGTGTGCGCCATCGGCCTCTCGGGTGGATACGTGTTCTCGGTCTTCCTGCAGGGCGTCAACCCGGGGGCGTTCATCAACGGCCTGACGGTGCTCACCGGCTTGCGCGAACTGGTGCTCGCCGAGGTCAAGGCGTTGCTCTTCGGCGTGATGGCCGGAATGGTCGGGTGCTACCGGGGGCTGACCGTCAAAGGCGGCCCCAAGGGCGTCGGCAACGCGGTCAACGAAACCGTCGTCTACGCGTTCATCTGCTTGTTCGTCATCAACGTGGTCATGACGGCCATCGGCGTGCGGATCACCGCCAAGTGAGCCCGCGATGAGCTACGACGCAACCCTTCGGTTCCGCCGGGTGCTGTCCCGGCTGGAGGGGCCGGTCGACGACTTCGGCGAACAGGCATTGTTCTACGGCCAGACGTTCCGCAAGGTCCCCAGTGCGCTCACCCGGTACCGCAAGGAGACGATCCGGCTCATCGCCGAGATGACGCTGGGCGCGGGAGCGCTCGTGATGATCGGCGGAACGGTCGGCGTCGCGGCGTTCCTGACACTGGCGTCCGGAGGCGTCATCGCGGTGCAGGGCTACTCGTCGCTGGGCAACATCGGCATCGAGGCGCTCACGGGCTTTCTGTCGGCCTTCCTCAACGTCCGCGTCGTCGCGCCGGTGATCGCGGGCATCGCGCTGGCGGCCACCATCGGCGCCGGCGCCACCGCGCAACTGGGCGCCATGCGGGTGTCGGAAGAGATCGACGCCGTGGAATGCATGGCCGTGGAGTCGGTTTCCTATCTGGTTTCGACCCGGCTGGTCGCCGGGCTCGTCGCGATCATCCCGCTGTACTCGCTGTCGGTGCTCGCCGCATTCTTCGCCGCCCGCTTCACCACGGTCTACATCAACGGCCAGTCCAAGGGCCTCTACGACCACTACTTCAACACCTTTCTCATCCCGTCCGACCTGCTGTGGTCGTTCCTGCAGGCCATCGTGATGTCGATCGCGGTGATGCTGGTGCACACCTATTACGGCTACAACGCCAGCGGCGGTCCGATCGGGGTCGGCGTCGCGGTCGGCCAGGCCGTGCGGACCTCGCTGATCGTCGTCGTCGTCATTACTTTGTTCATCTCGCTCGCCGTTTACGGTTCGTCCGGTAACTTCAACCTTTCCGGGTAAGGGGGCCCCTCGACAGGCATGGCAGAAACGGCATCGCGACGCACATCCGTCCGGCTTGCAGCGGCGCTGCTGGCCAGTCTGATCGTTGCGTTCGCCGTCCTGACTTACCTTTCCTACACAGCGGCTTTCGCCTCGACGGACACGGTCACGGTATCGTCGCCGCGGGCCGGCCTGGTGATGGACAAGGGCGCCAAGGTCAAGTACCGCGGCGTTCAGATCGGCAAGGTCGAGGCGATCGACTACGCCGGTGACCAGGCGCGGCTCACGCTGGCCATCAACAGCGACGACATGCACTTCATCCCCTCCAACGCGACCGTGCACATCGCCGGCAACACCATCTTCGGCGCCAAGTCGGTGGAATTCATTCCGCCCCAGGCGCCCTCGCCGACGCCCCTGCGTCCCGACGCGCACGTCGCGGCCTCGGCGGTGGCGCTGGAGGTCAACACGCTGTTCCAGTCGCTGATCGACCTGCTGCACAAGGTGGACCCGGTCGAGTTGAACGGCACGCTGAGCGCGTTGTCGGAGGGCCTGCGCGGACACGGCGACGATCTGGGCGATACCTTCTCGGGCCTCAATACCCTGGCGCGCCAGGCGAATCCGAAGCTCCCGGCGCTGCAGGAGGACTTCCGCAAGGCCGGGGTGGTCACGAACGTCTACGCCGACGCCGCTCCCGACCTCACCACGATCGTCGACAACCTGCCGACGATCAGCAAGACGGTCGTCGATCAGCAGAACAACCTCAACGACACCCTGTTGGCCACGATCGGCCTCGCCAACAACGCCTATGACACGTTGGCGCCGGCCCAACAGAACTTCATCGACGCCATCAATCGGCTGCGGGCCCCGATCAAGGTCGCCCACGACTACTCGCCGGAATTCGGCTGCTTCTTCGCCGCCGTCGACCGCGGGATCAAGGAGTTCGCCCCGCTGCTCGGCGTGCGCAAGGCGGGGCTGTTCACGTCGTCGAACTTCGTCCTGGGCGCGCCGTCCTACACGTACCCGGAGTCGTTGCCGATCGTCAACGCCTCCGGCGGCCCGAACTGCCGCGGGCTGCCCGACCTGCCGACCAAGCAGACCGGCGGGTCGTTCTACCGGGCGCCGTTCCTGGTCACCGACAACGCCTACATCCCGTACGAGCCGTTCACCGAGCTGCAATTCGACGCACCCTCGACGCTGCAGTTCCTGTTCCACGGCGCCTTCGCGGAACGGGACGACTTCTGATGGCGAAGGCGATGCCGTCGCACCGGTCGATGGTGATCAACGTCAGCATCTTCACGGTCGCCATGTTGCTGGTCGCCGCGGGGCTGATCGTGGTCTTCGGGGACTTCCGCTTCGGTCCCGAAAGCACTTACCACGCAACCTTCACCGACGTGTCGCGGTTGAAGGCCGGTCAGAAGGTCCGCATCGCCGGGGTGCCGGTCGGATCGGTGTCGGGAATAAAGCTCAACCAGGACAACACAATTGACGTGAAGTTCGGGATCGACCAGCGGTACACACTGTATTCCTCGACGCGGGCGGTGATCCGGTACGAGAACCTGGTCGGCGACCGGTTCCTGGAGATCACGTCGGGGCCGGGGGAGCTGCGCAAGCTGCCGCCGGGCGCCACGATCAACTCCCAGCACACGCAGCCGGCGTTGGACCTCGACGCGCTGCTGGGCGGGCTGCGCCCGGTGGTCAAGGGTCTGGACGCCGACAAGGTCAACACGATCAGCAGCGCCGTCATCCAGCTGTTGCAGGGTCAGGGCGGCGCGTTGGCCAACGTCCTGTCGGACACCAGCGCGTTCTCGTCGGCGCTGAGCCAGCGCGACCAGATGATCGGCGACGTGATCACCAACCTCAACACCGTGCTGGGCACCATCGACCAGAAGAGCGCGCAGTTCTCGACCAGCGTCGACCAGCTGCAGCAATTGATCACCGCGCTGGCCCGCAACAAGGACGACATCGCGGGCGCGATCCCGCCGCTGGCGTCGACGACGACGGATTTGACCGAGCTGCTGAAGAATTCGCGCCGGCCACTGCAGGGCATCCTGGAGAACACCCGCCCGCTGGCCACCGAGATGGACAACCGGAAGGCCGAGATCGACAACGACATCGAGCAACTGGGCGAGGACTACCTCCGGCTCACCGCCCTGGGCGCCTACGGCTCGTTCTTCAACATCTACTTCTGCTCGGTCACGATCAAGATCAACGGGCCCGCCGGCGGCGACATCCTGATACCTTTCGGCGGCCCGGTGGATCCCAGCAAGGGGAGGTGCGCTTTTGTCAAGTAACGCCAAGCGCGAACGTGACCCCCTGCGCACCGGCATCTTCGGCGTGGTGCTGGTCGTCTGTGTCGTGCTCGTCGCCTTCGGGTACGCGGGCCTGCCGTTCTGGCCGCAGGGCAAGACGTACGAGGCGTACTTCGCCGACGGCGGCGGCATCAAATCCGGTAACTCCGTTTATGTATCGGGGTTCAAGGTCGGCAAGGTGCAGTCCGTCGCCCTGGCCGGCGACAGCGCGAAGGTGACCTTCAGCGTCGACCGGCACGTCGTCGTCGGGGATCAGTCGCTGGCCGCGATCCGCACCGACACCATCCTCGGCGAGCGCTCGATCGCGGTGACCCCGGCGGGCAGCGGCAGGGCGACCACCATTCCACTGAGCCGCACGACCACCCCGTACACGCTGGCCGGCGCGCTGGAGGACCTGGGCCAAAACGCCAACAACCTCAACAAGCCGCAGTTCGAGCAGGCGCTGAACGTGCTCACCGACACCCTGCACGACGCCACCCCGGAACTTCGCGGCGCGCTGGACGGCGTGACGTCGCTGTCGCGCACACTCAACCGCCGCGACGAGGCGCTGCAAGGCCTGCTGACGCACGCCAAGTCGGTGACGGCGGTGCTGTCCCAACGCGCCGAACAGGTCAACAAGCTCGTCGACGACGGCAACGAGCTGTTCGCCGCGCTCGACGAGCGGCGCGCGGCGCTGGGCGAGCTGATCGGGGGCATCGACGACGTCTCGACGCAGATCTCGGGATTCGTTGCCGACAACCGCAAGGAATTCGGGCCGGCCCTGTCCAAGCTGAACGACGTGCTGGACAACCTCAACGAGCGCCGCGACTACATCACCGAGGCCCTCAAGCGGCTGCCGCCCTACGCCACCGCCCTGGGCGAGGTGGTCGGGTCGGGACCCGGGTTTAACGTCAACGTCTACGGCGTCATCCCGGCACCGCTGCTCGCGACGATGTTCGACTTCTTCTATCAGCCGGGCAAGCTGCCGGCCAGCCTCGCCGACTACCTGCGCGGGCTGATCCAGGAACGATGGATCATCAGGCCGAAGTCGCCATGACGCGGAAATTCACCTCATGAAGAGGATCGCGGGCAGCCGGGGGCTGCGCTACGCCACCATCGTCGCGTTGATCGCGGCGCTGGTGGGCGGCGTGTATGTGCTTTCCTCCCAGGGCAACAACCGAACGGTCATCGGCTACTTCGCGTCGGCCGTCGGCATCTATCCCGGGGACGAGGTCCGCGTGCTCGGCGTGCCGATCGGCTCGATCGACACCATCGAACCGGGGCCGAACGACGTCAAGATCACCATGTCGGTGTCCAAGGACGTCAAGATCCCGAAGGACGCCAAGGCCGTCATCGTCTCGCCGAACCTGGTGTCGGCCAGGTTCATTCAGTTCACGCCCGTGTACACCGGCGGTGCGGTGCTGCCCGACGGCGGCAGCATCGACCTGTCCCGCACCGCCGTCCCGGTCGAATGGGACGAGGTGAAGGAGGCGCTGACGCAGCTGGCCGTTCAGCTCGGCCCGACCACCGGGTCGATGCAGGGGCCACTGGGTGCGGCGATCAACCAGGCCGCGGACACGTTCGACGGCAAGGGCGAATCCTTTCACAACGCGCTGCGGGAGCTCTCCCAGGTCGCCGGACGGTTAGGGGATTCGCGCAGCGACATTTTCGGCACCGTCAAGAATTTGCAGGTGCTGGTCGACGCGCTGTCGAAGAGCAACGAACAGATCGTGCAGTTCGCCGGCAACGTCGCGTCCGTCTCGCAGGTGCTCGCCGACAGCTCACGGCACCTGGACACCACCCTGGGCACCCTGAACAAGGCGCTCTCCGACATCCGCGGCTTCCTGCACGAGAACAACTCGACCCTGATCCGCTCGGTCAACAACCTCAACGACCTCACCCAGACGTTGAGCGACCAGAGCGACAACATCGAGCAGGTGTTGCACGTGGCGGGCCCCGGCATCGCCAACTTCTACAACATCTATGACCCGGCCCAGGGCACGCTGAACGGGTTGTTGTCGATACCCGAATTCGCCAACCCGGTGCAGTTCATCTGCGGTGGATCGTTCGACACCGCGGGCGGGATACGGGCGCCCGACTACTACAAGCGCGCCGAGATCTGCCGCGAGCGGCTGGGTCCCGTACTGCGCCGGCTCGCGGTGAACTATCCGCCGATCATGTTCCACCCGCTCAACACGATCACCGCTTACAAAGGCCAGATCATCTACGACACCCCGCAGACCCAGGCCAAGGCGGCCACGCCGATCCCCGAGCTGACATGGGTGCCCGCGCCGGGCGCCCAGGCGCCGGCGCCCGCGCAGAACCCGGCCGACCTGCAGGCCCTGCTCGTCCCGGCGGCGCCGCAGACCGGCCCACGGCCCGGTCCGCCGCCGGCCGGCCCGAATGGCGCACCCGCGCCGGGCCCCGCCCCGGACTCCGCGTTCGGTCCGCTCCCGGGACCCGCGCCCGGGGCCGCACCCGCCGCGCCGCCCGATCAGGGGGGTGGCGGATGAGGCGAATCTGGTTGCGCAGCACGGCTTTAGCGGCGGGGGGGGGCCCGCTGGCCGGATGCCAGTTCGACGGGCTGAACTCGCTCGCGATGCCCGGCACCGCCGGCCACGGCCGAGGCGCCTACTCGATCACCGTCGAACTGCCCGACGTGGCGACGCTGCCGCAGAACTCGCCCGTGATGGTCGACGACGTCACGGTCGGCAGCGTCGCGGGCATTTCGGCCGAGCAGCGGTCCGACGGCTCGTTTTACGCGGCGGTGAAGGTGGCGTTGAACAAGGACGTGGTGCTGCCGGCCAACGCGACCGCGACGGTGGCGCAGACGTCGCTGCTGGGTTCCATGCACATCGACCTGGCCCGCCCCAAGGACAAGCCGGCGGTCGGCAGGCTTACCGACGGGTCGAAGATCCCGCAGTCGAACACGGGACGGTACCCCACCACCGAGGAGGTGCTCTCGGCGCTGGGTCTGGTGGTCAACAAGGGCAATGTCGGTGCGCTGCAAGAGATCACCGACGAGACGTATAAGGCCGTCGCGGGCCGCCAAGACCAGTTCGCCGACCTGATCCCGAGGCTGGCGGAATTGACGGGGGGACTCAACCGCCAGGTCAACGACATCATCGACGCCCTGGACGGGTTGAACCGGTTCTCCGGCACCCTCGCGCGCGACAAGGACAACCTGGGCCGGGCGCTGAACACCCTGCCGGAGGCGCTTCGCGTCCTGAACAAGAACCGCGACCACATCGTCGACGCCTTCGCGGCGCTCAAGAGGCTGGCGCAGGTGACCTCGCACGTGCTGTCCAAGACCAAGGTGGACTTCGCCGAAGACCTCAAGGGCCTGTACTCGGTGGTCAAGTCGCTGGCCGACAATCGCAAGAACTTCGTCACCTCGCTGCAGTTGCTGATGACGTTCCCCTTCCCCAACTTCGGCATCAAGCAGGCCGTGCGCGGTGACTACCTCAACGTCTTCACGACCTTCGACCTGACCTTGCGCCGCATCGGTGAAACGTTCTTCACCACCTCTTATGCGCTGGACCCGAACATGATGCACATGAACGAAGTGCTCAACCCGCCGGACTTCCTGACGGGCGAACTGGCCAACCTGTCGGGACAGGCCGCAGATCCGTTCACGATTCCGCCCGGCACGGCTCCGGGTTCACCGGGGCACTAGGGGCGGCGCATGATCGACAAACTCACCAAGGTGCAGCTCCTGATCTTCGCGGTGATCACCGCGGTCACGCTGAGCGTGATGGCCGTCTTCTATCTGCGCCTGCCGGCCAGCTTCGGCCTCGGCACCTACGCCGGCACAGCCGATTTCGTCGCCGGCGGCGGGCTGTACCCGAACGCCAACGTCACCTACCGCGGCGTCGCGGTCGGCCGCGTGGAGGCGGTGCGGCTGAATCCCAGCGGCGTCAGCGCCGAGATGCGCCTCAACAGTGGCACGCCCATTCCCTCGAATGTCACCGCCACCGTCAAGAGCGTGTCGGCGGTCGGCGAGCAGTACATCGACCTGGTCCCGCCGGGCAAGCCGGCAACGAGCAAGCTGCACAACGGGTTCCGGATCGACCGCCAGAACACCCGGATCGGCCAGGACGTCGCCGACCTGTTGAAACGGGCCGAGGCGCTGGTGAACAGCCTCGGCGACACCCGGCTGCGCGAGCTGTTGCACGAGACGTTCATGGCGGCCAACGGCTCGGGTCCTGAGCTGGCCAGGCTGATCGAGTCGGCGCGGCTGCTGGTGGACGAGGCCAACGCCAACTACCCGCAGGTCTCGAAGCTGATCGATCAGGCCGGACCGTTCCTGCAGGCGCAGATCCGGGCCGGCGCCGATATCAAGTCGCTGTCGGACGGGCTGGCGCGGTTCACCTCCGAGGTGCGGCAGGCCGACCCGCAGCTGCGCTCGACCCTGGCCATCGCCCCGGGAGCGGCCGACGAGGCCAGCACCGCCTTCTCCGGCATCAGCCCCTCGTTCCCGACGCTGGCCGCCAGCCTGGCCAACCTGGGCCGGGTCGGTGTCATCTACCACAAGTCGATCGAGCAGTTGCTCGTCGTGTTCCCGGCGTTGTTCGCCGCCATCGTCACGGCCGCCGGCGGCGTGCCCCAGGACGAGGGCGCCAAGCTGGACTTCAAGCTGGACCTCAACGACCCGCCGCCGTGCCAGGTCGGGTTCCTGCCGCCGCCGATGATGCGCACCCCGGCCGATGAGACGGTGCGCGAACTGCCGACGGACATGTACTGCAAGACCGCGCAGAACGACCCCAGCACGGTGCGCGGGGCGCGCAACTATCCGTGCCAGGAGTTCCCCGGCAAGAGGGCGCCGACGATCCAGCTGTGCCGCGACCCCAAGGGCTACGTGCCGGTCGGCCGCAACCCGTGGCGCGGGCCGCCGGTTCCCTACGACACCCCGGTGACCAACGGGCTGAACGTGTTGCCGCCCAACAAGTTCCCGTATATCCCGCCGGGCGCCGATCCGGATCCGGGCACCCCGATGGTCGGGCCGCCCCCGCCCGGTGTGGTGCCCGGCCCCGGTCCCGCGCCCATTCAGCCCGCGTACGACCCGCCGCCGCCGAACGACAGGCCGCCGCCACCCGGCAACCCGTCGTGGATGCCGCCGGGGGTCCCGCCGGTCCCGCCGCAGCTTCCGTATCCGAAGTGGCTGCCGCCACCCGCGCCGCCCGAGGGAATCAACCCACCGCCGGCGGGCCCGGGGCCGGAAAAGCCGTGGGGGCCGCCGCCCGGCCCGCAGCCGCAGGCCAGCGGCACGGCCTACACCACCTATGACCCACACACCGGAGCTTTCAAGGATCCCGCAGGCGGCACTGGTATCTTCGCGCCCGGCGCGAGCGGCGCGTCCAGCGCGGAGAATTGGGTGGACCTCATGCTTGATCCAAGGCCGCTTTGACCGGGCCCACGGTGACGAACGACCAGTCGACGGTGCAGCGCGCCCGTCGGCGCGCGTCGCGCGCGGCCGGTCCCGCCAAGGGCGAGGCGGAGGCGACCACCGCGGTACTTCTCGAGGCGCCGCCCGGCGGCACGGAGGGTTCCAAGCCGGCCAAGCAGGCCAAAGCGGCCAAGGCCCTCACGTCGGTCAAACCCCCACCCCGGCGGCAGCCGAACCGGACCCGCGTCGTAAGGCTCGCGTTCGCGGCCGCGGTGCTGGCGGTCGCGGCGCTGTCCGGCTGCGTGTATGCGCTGCTCACCCAGCGCTGGCACGCGGAGGCTCAGCAGGCGCGCGATCAGCGTTTCGTCGATACCGCCACGCAGACGGTGGTCAACATGTTCAGCTACAAGCAGGACAACATCGACGAGAGCGTGACCCGCTTCTTCAACGGCACCAGCGGACCGCTGCACGGCATGCTCGGCGCCAACAACAACGTCGAGAACCTCAAGGCCCTGTTCCGCTCCACCAACGCCACCTCGGAGGCCGTCGTCAACGGCGCCGCCCTGGAGGCCGTCGACGCGAACACGGACAACGCGTCGGTGCTCGTGTCGGTGCGCGTCACGGTCGCCGATGTCGACGGGGTCAACAAGCCGTCCATGCCCTACCGGCTGCGCGTCATCGTGCACGAGGACGAGACCGGGCGGATGACCGGATACGACCTGAAGTACCCCGACGGGGGGAACTGATGCGCTGGCCCCGGTTTCGGAGGTGGTTGCTCGCCGTGGCGGGCTGCCTGGTCGTGGCGGGCATCGTGGGGCTGTCGGCCGCGGCCGGCTGGCTGTATTGGGGCCGGGTCGAGACCCGCGGTGAGGCCGCGGCCCGCGCGGAGCTGCCGGGCCTGGCGGCCAAGCGGATACCCGAGGTGTTCGCCTACGACTACCAGACCGTCGAACGCAGCCTCGCGGGCGCGTACCCGTACCTGACGCCGGACTATCGCCAGGAATTCCAGAAAAGCGCCAAAACGCAGATCATCCCGGAGGCCAAGAAGCGCGAGGTGGTGGTCCAGGCCAACGTCGTCGGCGCGGGAGTGATGACCGCCAACCGGGATTCGGCGTCGGTGATGGTGTACATGAACCGCACCGTCACCGACAAGTCACGCCAGCCGCTCTACGACGGCAGCCGGCTGCGGGTCGACTTCAAGAAGATCGGCAAGCAGTGGTTGATCGCCTACATCACGCCGATCTGACCGGGGCTCCCGGTCAGTAGCAGATGGCAATGTCGTTGCACTGCAACGGATAACGCTGGATGGGGCTGGGCGGCGGGCCGCTGAGGTGTAGCGAGAACGGCTGTTTGCTCATCGCCGGCTGCAGGCCGCACACCGCGCCGTGCAACGACGTGTGCGTACCGGCCATCGTCTCGTTGTCGAAGGCGAACGTCTCGGTGGAGGCGCCGGTGCCGCCGTTGGGGCAGGAGACGCCGTCGGCCACGTCCACCTTGAAGGTCCACATCCCGCTGACCAGCCTGGCCCTGCCGCTGTAGTTCTGCAGCTTGTCCTGGCGGCTGATCTCTTCGTCGGTCGAGCTCACCACGTTCAGCGCGCAGAAGTCCGCCATGATGTCGGGGTTGGAATAGTCCTTGTAGTAACGGCTTCCGTTGACCTGATCGCACAACGCCGTGACCGTCCACGTCACTCCGGACACCCCGGCCTGCTCGAAGGAGTACTTGCCGTCCGCCGGTGGAGCAACCGCTCGCGCCGGGTTCTCCGACTCCAGTCCGAATCCCAATGCGACCGCCGAGAAGATGCCGGCGCCGGCGGCCAGCCCGTGACGAACCTTCACGGCTCCTCCCTTCGCGACCTTCGATGACTGCTGCATCGAGTATCACAGCGTTGCCGCCGAAACACCATGGGCAGAGAGCTATTCGGGGCTATCGACGGGGCCCGCGCCCGGCTCGGCGAGCGCGTCCAGGAACGAGCGCGCCCAGCGGTCGACGTCGTGGGCGAGCACTTGGCGGCGCAGCGACCGCATCCGGCGCCGGCCCTCCTCGTCCGTCTGCTCGAGCGCGGCCTGGATGGCGTCCTTGACGCCCTCGAGGTCGTGCGGGTTGACCAGGTAGGCCATCCGGAGTTCGGCTGCCGCGCCGGTGAATTCGCTCAGCACCAGCGCGCCGCCCAGGTCGCTGCGGCAGGCGACGTACTCCTTGGCCACCAGGTTCATCCCGTCGCGCATCGGGGTGACCAGCATGACGTCGGCGGCGACGAAGAACGCGATCAGCTCCTGGCGCGGAACCGGCCGATGCAGATAGTGCACGACGGGGTGACCGACCTCGGCGTACTCGCCGTTGATGTGGCCGACCTCGCGTTCGATCTCGCTGCGCAGGATCTGGTAGCTCTCCACGCGTTCGCGGCTGGGCGTGGCCAGCTGGATCAGCACGGTGTCGTCGCGTTTGACGCGGCCCTCGGCCAGCAGCTCGGAGAAGGCCTTCAACCGGACATCGATGCCCTTGGTGTAGTCGAGGCGGTCGACGCCGAGCAGGATCTTGCGCGGGTTGCCCAGCTCGGCGCGGATCTCGCGGGCGCGGCGCCGCACGTCGCGGTGCCGGGCCACGTCATCGAGCGCACCGGAGTCGATCGAGATGGGAAACGCGCCGACCCGCACGATGCGGGACCCCAGCTCGACCTCACCGAATCGCGAGCGCACCCCGACGGATCCCCGCGACGTGTTGACGCCGATCAGTCGCCGGGCCAGGAAGAGGAAATTCTGCGCTCCGCCGGCCAGGTGGAAGCCCACCAGGTCCGCGCCGAGCAGGCCTTCGACGATCTCCGTGCGCCACGGCAGCTGCATGAAGAGCTCGACCGGGGGGAACGGGATGTGCAGGAAGAAACCGATGGTCAGGTCGGGCCGCAGCTCGCGCAGCATCTTGGGCACCAGTTGCAGCTGGTAGTCCTGCACCCAGACCGTCGCGCCCTCGGCGGCGGCCCGCGACGTGGCTTCGGCGAAGCGGCTGTTCACCTCGACGTAGCGGTCCCACCATTCGCGGTGGTAGATCGGTTTGACGATGACGTCGTGGTACAGCGGCCACAGCGTGGCGTTGGAAAATCCCTCGTAGTACTGGGCGACGTCATCGGCGGACAGGCGCACCGGCCGAAGCTCGAGGTCCTCCTGGACGATGGGCTCGTCGTCGAGGTCGCCCATCTCCTCGGCCGGCACCCCCGGCCAGCCGACCCACGCCCCGCGGCGTCGGCGCAAGAGCGGTTCCAGGGCGGTGACCAGCCCGCCGGGGCTGCGATTCCAGGCGGTGGTGCCGTCCGGAAGCCGCTCCAGGTCGACCGGCAACCGGTTGGCGACGACGACGAAGTCGGAATTTCCGAAGCCGGATCGCTTGCGCGGTACCGCGGAAGCCATCTAGGCGTCGAGCTTCGACGGTCCAATACCGAGCATGGACAGGAACACGCGGCATTCGTCGGCGTCGGTCGCATACGCCGCGACGACCCGCCTCGCCTGGCTTGCCGTGCTGTCGGCGACCGGTTCCACGTCGCCGATTTCCGCAGGATCAGATTTGGTAGGCATCACACCACTGTAGGCGACGTTTTTGCGCCGCCGCACCCGTCTCACCAGCAAGAGGCGCCTGGGCGTCATGCAGGATGGTAGGCGGTGGATGAGAACTTGGCGTTCGACTTCGTCGACGTCGTCGTCGAGCGCGGCGGGGTGCGGGCCCTCGACGGCCTGTCGGCCGCGATCCCGGGGCGGGGGGTCACGGCGATTTTCGGCCCGTCGGGGTCGGGCAAGTCGACACTGCTGCGGTTGTGCAATCGCCTGGAGGTGCCGACGAGCGGCCGGGTGTGCTTCCACGGCCGGGACGTCGCCGAGATCGATCCGCTGCGGTTGCGGCGGGTGGTGGGCATGTGCTTCCAGCGCCCGACGCCGTTCCCGGGCACCGTGGCCGACAACCTGCGCGCGGCCGACCCGAACGCCTCCGAGGCGGACATGCGCGCCATGTTGGGACGGGTCGCCCTGACCGGGCCGTGGCTGGACCGGGACGCGACCGCGCTCTCGGGCGGGGAGGCGCAGCGCATGTGCCTGGCCCGCACATTGATGGCGCGGCCGCAGGTGTTGCTGCTGGACGAACCCACCTCCGCCGTCGACGCCGAGGCCGCCGCGGTGATCGAGCGGGCGGTGCGGGACTTGGCCGCCGACGGGATTGCCGCCCTGTGGGTGACGCACGACGCGGCGCAGGTGGAGCGGGCCGCCGACCGGGTCCTGCACATCGAGCGTGGCCGCAGCCTGGGCCTGCGACCGGTCGGGTCGGTGCCGGGATGAACGGCCAGGTCAGCTGGATCGGCCTGGCGACGTCGCTGGTCCTGGTGGCGTTCGCGGCCGCCATCTCGGTGTGGCAGCGGTTGGGCCTTCAGCGCCAGCTGGTGGGGGCGGCCGCCCGGGCGCTGGCCCAGCTGCTGCTCGTCGGGGGCGCGCTGACGCTGCTCCTGGAGCCCGGCCGGTCGCTGTGGTGGTCGTGGGCCTGGGTCGCCGCCATGGTGGCCTACGCGGGGGACCTCGCCCGCCGGCGGGCGCCGGAGGTGCCGCGGCTGGCGCCCCTGGCCATCGCGGCGTTCGCCGCGTCGGCGGTGGTGACCCTGGGCGTGATCTTCGGGCTGCGGGTGTTCCCGCTGCAGGCCCGCACCCTGGTTCCGGTCGCCGGGATGATGATCGGCAACTCGATGACCGCCATGGTGCTGGTCGCCCGCCGGCTCGTCGACGAGCTGCGCGACAAGCGCGACGAGGTCGAGGCCCGTCTCGCGCTGGGTCAACCGTCCCGGCTGGCGGCCGCGCCGCACCTGCGGACGGCCCTGCGGTCGGCGATATCCCCGCAGATCGAAACCACCAAGGCGACCGGGCTGGTGTTCCTGCCGGGCGCCATGACCGGGCTCATCCTCGCCGGGGTGCATCCCGTGCAGGCCGTGTTGGTCCAGGCCGTAGTCATGTTCCTCATCCTCGGGTCGGTCGCCGCCACGACCGTCGTCGTCGCGCTCGGCCTGGTCCGCCAGGTGTTCACCCGCGACCACCGGCTGCTCCCGCTCGATCGTCGGCCGGCCGCCAACCCGGCGCGAAACCGCTTACAGACTCGCCGTAATCTGTAAACCAAGTCGGATTCCAAGAGAAGGTGGACGGAATGACACTGTCCGAGCAAGCCCGTTCCGAAGCAGGTTCTGCGGTGCCCGCCGGCGGCGCCGACGAGCTGGTGAGCTACGAAACCCTCGACGACGGCCGCATCGCCCGGATCTGGCTCAACCGGCCGGAGGCGCACAACGCGCAGAACCGCGGTCTTCTGGTGCAGCTCGACGAGGCGTTCCTGCGCGCCGAGGCCGACGACACGGTCCGCGTGGTGATTCTGGCGGCGCGCGGTCGCAACTTCTCCGCGGGCCACGACCTGGGCTCGGAGTTGGCGATCGCCGAGCGCAGCCAGCTTCCGAGCTTCCGCATGAACGGCGGGACCCGCGAGCCGATCATGGAGAAGGTCTACCTGCAGGAGTGGCATTACTTCTTCCAGAACACCTGTCGCTGGCGGGATCTGCGCAAGATCACGATCGCCCAGGTGCAAGGCAACGCGATCTCGGCCGGTCTGATGCTGATCTGGGCGTGCGATCTGATCGTCGCCGCCGACAACGCGAAGTTCAGCGATGTGGTCGCCGTGCGCCTGGGCATGCCCGGAGTCGAATACTATGCCCACCCTTGGGAATTCGGTCCTCGCAAGGCCAAAGAGCTGTTGCTGACCGGGGATTCGCTGGACGCCGACGAGGCCTATCGGCTCGGCATGGTGTCCAAGGTGTTCCCAGTCGACGAATTGGCTGACAAGACACTGGAATTCGCGCGGCGCATCGCCGAGCGCCCCACGATGGCGGCGCTGCTCGTCAAGGACTCCGTCAACGCGGCCTCCGACGCGATGGGCTTCACCGAGGCGTTGCGCCACGCGTTTCACATTCACGAGTTGGGCCACGCGCACTGGGCGGCCCACAACGAGAACCGCTACGCGGTCGGCCAGCCGCCCGACGTCGAGGACTGGCGCAACGCCAAGCCCACGCGGGTGGCCCGCCGCGACACTCCGTAGCGACTCACTGGCCACACCCGTCCCACCCGCCTCCGGTCGAGGCGGTGTCCGAATTGCCCGCCTTCGAGCGACAATCCCCGCAGCACACCCCGCCGGGCCCCCGGTTGTCGCTCGAAGGCGGGCAAACCGTCACCCACCTTGGCCAGAGACCGGAGTGGCCGGTGTGACAGCATGCTAGAACCTGTTTCAGTTCTGGCGTGAGGAGCTCGAGTGCAGCTTGCTTTTGACAACCGGACCTACCTGGTCACCGGCGGTGGCAGCGGAATCGGCAAGGGCGTCGCCGCCGGGCTGGTGGCGGCGGGGGCCTCGGTCATGATCGTCGGCCGCAACGCCGACCGGCTGTCGGTCGCCGTCGAAGAGATCGAAGCACACAAGCCCGACGGCGCGATCCGCTACGAGCCGGCGGACGTCACCAACGAGGACGAGGCCGCGCGGGCGGTGGACGCGGCGACGGCCTGGCACGGGCGGCTGCACGGGGTGGTGCATTGCGCTGGGGGTTCGGAGACGATCGGTCCCATCACCCAGATCGACTCGGAGGCGTGGCGGCGCACGATCGACCTCAACGTCAACGGCACGATGTACGTCCTCAAGCATTCGGCGCGCGAGCTGGTGCGCGGTGGCGGCGGGTCGTTCGTCGGCATCTCCTCGATCGCGGCGAGCAACACCCACCGCTGGTTCGGCGCATACGGGGTCAGCAAGTCGGCCGTCGACCACATGATGCAGCTGGCCGCCGACGAACTCGGCCCGTCCTGGGTGCGGGTCAACAGCATCCGTCCCGGTCTCATTCGCACGGAACTCGTTGCGGCCGTGCTGGATTCGCCCGAGTTGAGCGAAGACTACCAAAAGTGCACGCCGCTGCCGCGTGCCGGCGAGGTCGAGGACGTCGCCAACCTCGCGATGTTCCTGCTGAGCGATGCGGCCGAATGGATCACCGGACAGTGCATCAACGTCGACGGTGGCCATCTCCTGCGCCGCGGGCCCGACTTCTCGGCGATGCTGGAGCAGCTGTTCGGCGCGGAGGGACTACGCGGGGTCGTCTGAGCCCAGACCGGCGTCCCGGTCGGCGAGCGTAGACACCGCCGACCAGTCCAAGTCCCCGGCCCCCGTCGCCACCAGCGTCAGGAAGCGGTCGTGCAGCAGGCTGGCCAGGGGCAGCGGCACCTCGAGCTGCTCGGCGGCGGCGAGAACCAGCCGGACGTCCTTGAAGCCCAGGCGCGCGGCGAACCCGGCCGGCTCGAACTGCCGCGCTGCGATCAGCCCGCCGTACGTTCGGTACGCCGGCGCCGCGAACAGGGTCGAGGTGAGCAGGTCGACGTACTGCTGTCGGTCGACACCCGCCTTGGCCACCAGCGCGACGGCCTCGCCGACGCTCTCGATCACCGACGCGATCAGGAAGTTGCCGCTGAGCTTCACCAGGTTGGCGGTGTGGGGCAGCGCGGACACCACGAAAGTCCGCTGACCGAGGGCCTCGAACAGCGGCGACAGCGGCCGCAGCGTCTCCGGATCGCCCGCGACGATAACGAAAAGCTGTGCCGCGGCAGCGGCTTCGGGCCTGCCGAACACCGGGGCCGAGACGTACCGCTGGCCGGCGTCCGCATGCGCGGCCGCCAGCCGCTGCGAGAGGGCGACGCTGATCGTGCTCGACGAGACGTGGGTGGCGCCGGGCCGCAGCGACGCCACCACCCCGCCCTCCCCGAGGGTCACGTCCTCGACGGCCGAATCGTCGGACAGCATGGTGAATACCACGTCGCCCGAGCACGTTTCGGCGACGGTGCGCGCGGCCGTCGCGCCTTGCCGGGTGAGCGCCTCGGCCTTTTCGGGGGATCGGTTGTAGACGGTCAGGTGATGACCCGCCTTCATCAGGTTGACCGCCATGCCGCGGCCCATGTTCCCCAGGCCCACAAATCCGATGTCCATGTATCCACCCTGCCTCGTCCTGCGATGATGGGCACGCCAACGCGGACAAACACGGGAGAACCAGATGAGGCGACTCGAGGGCAACCGGATCCTGGTGACCGGTGCCGCGTCGGGAATCGGGCAGGCCACCGCGCTGCGGTTGCTGGACGAGGGCGCCGTGGTGGTGGCCTCCGACGTCGCCGAAGAGGGCCTGAGCAGCACCCGTGACCGTGCCGAGGCGGCCGGCACGGCCGACCGCCTCACCACCATGCCGATGGACGTCGCCAACGAGGATTCGGTGATCGACGGCGTCCGCCGGGCCGGGCAGACGCTCGACGGGCTCGACTCGCTGGTGAACGCCGCCGGCATCCTGCGCGCCGCGAAAACCCACGAGACCAGCCTGGAACTGTGGAATCGCATCATCGGGGTCAATCTCACGGGCACCTTCCTGGTGGTCCGCGAGGCCCTGCCGGCGCTGCTGGCGAAGTCGGGCAGCGCGATCGTGAACTTCAGCTCGACCTCGGCCTCGTTCGCGCACCCCTACATGGCGGCGTACGCGGCCAGCAAGGGCGGGATCCAGGCCTTCACCCACTCGCTGGCGCTGGAGTACGCGCGTGACGGCCTGCGGGCGGTGTGTGTGGCACCGGGCAGCATCAAGTCGGGCATCACCGACGCGACGGCCGGCTACCTCCCGAAGGACGCCGACTGGTCGCTCTTCAGCAGGCTGATGCCGGTCCTGCCCACCACCGAGGTATCCAGCGGAACCGGCATGGCCGACCCGTCCGTGGTGGCGGGTGTGGTGGCCATGCTGTTGTCGAAGGACGGCGCGTTCATCACCGGCACGGAGATCCGCATCGACGGCGGAACCCACGCCTGATCAACGCGGCCGGCTCATCGGCGACGACCCGCTAATTGACGCACGGCACCCCGCCGCCGTCGATCGGCTTGCCCTCGTCGGGCGTCGGATACGTCGTGGTCGTCCCGTTGTAGTAGTACGTGTTCGCCTTGCTCGATGTCGTGGTGGTGGTGGTGGTTTCGTCGGCGGCGGGCAGCGAGAAGTTGGTGTCGACGATGACCCGGATGTGCCCGGGCTCGAGGCTGGGACTGAGCTGTGGGGGAGTGTCGATTCCCAAGGCGCTGGCGATGTTCTGCGCGTCGGTGTCGGCGCCGATGCCGTACTGGACCGTGGTGGTCGTCGGCTCGCCGGAATTGCGGTCGCGAACGGCGCCCGAGGTGTAACCCTGCTTCTTCAGCGCGCCGGCCACCTGGGTGGCCATTCCGCTGATGCTCCCGGCGTTGATCACGTCGACGACGGTGGACGGCTTGGGTTTGGCCGCAGTGGTGGCGGGCGCGGTGGACGATGCGGGCGCGCCGATCGCCTCCGCCACCTCCGCCTTGATCGCGGCGGGGTCGACGATGTTGACGTCCTGGCCGTCGATGTTGTCGTAGCGCACCACGGGCAGCGTGCGGAACTCGATGTCGCCGCCGGCCAGCGCGCCCAACCGCTGGATCAAATCTTCGTCCCAGCCCGCCGACAGCACGACGTCCTTGCGGGCCACGGCCATCAGGCTCTTGAGCTTGTCGATGTTGGTGAAGGTGCCCGAATCCTGCAGTTCCTGCATGACCGATGACAGGAAGGCCTGCTGGCGGTGGGTGCGATCGAGGTCCCCGTTCTCCAGGCCGTGCCGCTGGCGGACGAACGCCAGCGCCTGCGCGGCATCGAGGCGCTGCCGCCCGGCCGGGAAGTCGGCCCCGGAGTAGGAGTCGTACACGGGGTGGTTCAGGCACACCTCGACTCCACCCAGCGTCTGGGCCATGTCGTAGAAGCCCGCGAGGTTGACCTCGGCGAAGTAGTCGATCGGAACCCCGGTCAGGGCGCGCACGGCGCGCAGGGTGGCCGCCCGCCCGGCTTCGCGGCCCTTGGTCTCCAATTCCTTCTGGTCGCTCACGCCCTGGTTTGCCAGCTTCTGCGCGACGTACTGCTTCGTCAGCCCGTACGCCTCTTTGATCTTGATGTGGTTGTATCCCGGGACCCCGTTGAAGGCGACCCAGTCATCGCGCGGGATCGAGAACGCGACGACCTTGTTGTCGGCTCCGACGTGCACGAGTATCAGGGTGTTGGTGTTGTAGCCGCCGTCGTCGGAATCGCCGGCGTGCAGGTGCTTGAGGATGGACCAGGGCAGGTCGTTGCCGTCCTGGTCTTTGCGCGAGTCCAGCCCGATGAGCAGGATGTTCATGGTGTTGCCGGTGGAGCGCGGGTCTTCCGGGCGCAGGGCGTCGGACACCGTGATGCCGCCCAGCGCGCCGTGCGCCACGTAATAGCCGGCAGCGGTCATCAGCACCGCCCCCACCGAAACCAGCGCCATGAAGCCGCGCGTCAGCACCTTGCGAAGGCGTGACGGCTGACGAACCGCGCGATGACGGCGATGGGCACCGCCGGAGCGTGCCATCACAAACCTCAGCCCGTTCCCGGTGCATCGGCAGGGACCGCACCGGCTGCGGTTTGCGGCGATGTCGCGGGACGCATGTTTTCAAGTATGCGGGAGGTTGCCGCAAAGCCCCGAATCGAGAACGTCACGACAAGGTCACCTCCCGGGCGGCCAACACCGGCGCGCCGGGTCGAGCCGAGCCCTCACAAACCGCCGCCCACCAGCGCATTCTCGCCGGTCGGTGCCGCGCGACCGACCGCGGCGCAGTAGGGTCTTGCAGCTATGACCGCTGCGAACCCGAACGACGTCCCGCCGTCGCACGCCCGGGTCGAGGTACTCGGCAACATCGGGCCCAACTGGTTCGCCTCGGTGATGGGCACCGGGATCGTCGCCAGCGCCGCCGCCACCCTTCCCGTCCACCTGGCGGGGCAGCGCGCGTTCGCCCAACTGGTCTGGGTGCTGGCCACCGCGCTGCTCGCGGTGCTGATCGTGCTGGTCGGTGGTCACTGGGTGCGCCATCCGACGGTCGCGCGCAGGCACGCCCGCAATCCGCAAATGGCGCACTTCTACGGCGCCGCGCCGATGGCCCTGTTGACGGTGGGTACGGGAGCGGTGCTGGTCGGCCGGGACCTGATCGGTGAACGCGCGGCCGTCGACCTGTGCTGGGTGTTGTGGGCCGGGGGAACGCTCGGCGGATTGTTCACCGCGGTCAGCATCCCCTTCCTGATGTTCACCCAGCACGACGTCGAGCCCGACGCGGCGTTCGGGGGCTGGTTGATGCCCGTGGTGCCGCCCATGGTGGCCGCCGCGACCGGCGCGCTGCTGGTGCCGCACACCGCCGCCGGGGCGGGGCGCGAAACCCTCCTCTACGCGTGCTACGCGATGTTCGGGCTGTCGCTGCTGGCCTCGTTGAACATCATCGCGATGATCTGGAGCCGACTGGTCCTCTACGGCACCTCCGGATCCGCCCGGGTTCCCACGCTGTGGATCGTGCTGGGGCCGCTCGGCCAGTCGATCACCGCCGTCGGGATCTTGGGGTCCAACGCCGGGCTGGTCGTCAACCACGAGACGGCCGAGGTCATGAATGCCTTCGCGGTCGTCTACGGCGTCCCGGTGTGGGGATTCGCGGTGTTGTGGATCGCCCTGGCCACCTCGCTGACGGTGCGCACGCTGCGGCGCGGCATGCCGTTCGCGCTGACGTGGTGGAGCCTCACGTTCCCCGTCGGCACCTTCGTCACCGGCACCACGCAGCTGGCCGCGCACACCCATCTGCCGGCGTTCAACGTCGCCGCCGCCGCCGCGTACGTGGGGCTGCTGCTCACCTGGGTCCTGGTGGCGATCCGCACCGCGGGCGGCAGCCTGCGCGGCAATCTATGGAAGCTGCCGCCGAGCGCCGAGCCGATCAAGGCCAGCAAGCAGCGGGTTTCCTGAACTGTTCCCCCGGCCAGAGTCCCTGTGCCGCAACAGCTTTCAGGCGACGGGTTTGGAGACTGCCGCGACGGGTAGGCCCCAGGGTGGACGGGACGGAGGTGCACCGCGGCTCCGAGCGCCACGGCGGCGGCCCCGATCTCAAAAGCGTCTGGAAGGGAACAAGCATGCGCGCTGAAGAAGGCGACGAATCCGTCAAAGACTACGCCGCGGAGGGCGCCCAGACCCTCGGCAAGATCAAGGATGCCCAACGATCGGGTGGCCGGCTCCGCGGCGTCGCCGAGCGGTTCGCCCGGCTCTGGCGCGGCGAGCACGGCAAACCCGGTAGCTGACCTCACCTTTGCGCGCCGGGTCTTACTATCACCTGATGCGCAAGGCTGCGGAACCGTTCTCCATCGAGGGGCCCGGAGGCGTCCGTATCGTCGCCGATCGCCTCGGCGATCCGTCGGCGCGGGCGGTGGTGTTCCTGCACGGTGGCGGGCAAACCCGCCGCTCGTGGGGCAAAGCCGCCGCCGCGGTGGCCGAGCGGGGTTGGCAGGCCGTCACGATCGACCTGCGCGGCCACGGGGAGTCGGACTGGTCGAGCGAAGGCGATTACCGTGTCACCAGCTTCGCCGCTGACGTTGCCGAGGTGCTGCGCGAGCTGCCCCCGCGACCGGTACTGGTGGGCGCCTCGCTGGGTGGGTTCACCTCGATGCTGCTCGCGGGCGAAATCTCACCGGGCATCGCCAGCGCCGTGGTCCTGGTCGACATCGTGCCGAACATGGACCAGTCGGGCGCGAACCGGATCCACGCCTTCATGTCCGACCGGGTCGAATCCGGCTTCGGGTCGCTGGACGAGGTCGCCGACGCGATCGCCGAATACAACCCGCACCGCCCCCGGCCCACGGACCTGGAGGGGCTCACCGCAAACCTGCGCCGGCGCGGCGACCGCTGGTACTGGCACTGGGATCCGCAGTTCATCAGCGGCACCGCGGCCGCGCCCCCGTTCGAGGTGACCGACCCCGACCGCATGCACGCGGCGGTGGAGACGATCCTGGGTGGGGGCGTGCCGATGCTCCTGGTTCGTGGGCAAATGAGCGACCTGGTCAGCCAGGAGCGCGCCGACGAATTCCTCGCCCGCTTTCCGCAGGTGGAGTTCACCGATGTCCGCGGTGCCGGGCACATGGTGGCCGGGGACCGCAATGACATCTTCGCCGGCGCCGTGCTGGACTTTTTGGCACGCCACGTCGGCTAGCGACCGCCACCAGGACGCTGGTGGTCGGCCAAAAGCGTTCGCGCGGCGCGACTCCGGGCTCGCCTTGCCAATCGGTCGGTATTCGACTGTAATCACTTCCCGGCAGGAGGGAGGAGGCGGCGTGGCCATACCGTGGTTGCGGGGGCTGGGAGTGGTCGGTGCCGCGGTGCTGGCGGCGACGACGTTCGCCAAGCCCGCCCTGGCGGCGGCGCCACCCACGCCCGGCATCGAGGTCGACGACGAAAACGGCAGGTGCACAGCGGGTTTCGCGGCCCAGGGCAGGGACGGCGGCTATTACCTGATGACCAGCGGCCACTGCGACGCGCATGACGGCTCGGATTGGACGTACGCGGACGGCGTGCCGCTCGGACGGATCACCGCCAGCGAGCAGGACGGCGACAAGAGAGACGCGGCGATCATCCGTCTCGGGCCAGGTGTCGGTGAGCCCACCGGCGACGTGGACGGCCGGTACCCGGTCCGGGACGTCCTGGGCGCGGCGCAGATCACGGTGGGCATGCCGTTCTGCAAGGTCGGAGCCGTCACCGGTGAGACGTGCGGTGCCGTCAAGAGCGTCGACGGCGACCTGGTCGAAGCCAGCGTGTACAGCCTCAACGGTGACAGCGGCAGTCCCGGTTTCGTGAAGAACTCCGACGGCACCGTGAGTGCCGTCGGCCTCCTGATGTCCTCGCCCGACAACGACGACTACACGACGGACTTCGTGTTGGTTCAGCCGCTGCTCGGCAGGTGGGGCCTGCACATCCTGCCCTGACGAGGGACGCCTCGCCACGCGAGATTGCACGTTTGCGAATTTCGGCGCGGGGTATACGCGCAGAGGCATTTTGGGCGGACCAACTATGCTTCGCCTGCGCCCATTCGTATCAACGGTGCCAGGGAGTCGAAGGAGAGTGCCAGTGAAGCGTGGGATCGTGCTGGGTGTGGCCGGCGTGGCCGTGGCGATCGCCGCCTGCGCCGGCTGTTCGGGCAACAAGTCCAACACCGGCTCATCGAGCTCGGCCTCGGCGCCGGCGGCGGCGGGCACGCAGGTCATCGTCGACGGGCAGAACCAGAACGTCACCGGGCAGGTCACCTGCAATTCGGCGAACGGCGTCACCACCATCGGCATCGGTGACGCGACCGCTGGGCTCGGCGCGGTCGTCAGTAACGACAACCCGCCGATCGTCCACTCGGTGGGCCTGGGCAACGTCAACGGCGTCGCACTCGGTTTCTCCGACGCCGCCCCCAACCAGGGCAGCAACGCCGGGGCTGCGGTGAACGGCAAGACGTACGCGATCAAGGGCACTGCCACCGGGACCGATATGAGCGATCCCAACCAGCCGAAGCCGGTGACCAAGTCATTCGAGATGGACGTGACCTGCCCCTAAGCGCAGGTCATCGACACCCAGGAGGGGCGCAAGTATGTCTGTGAATCGTGTCGTGAGCGCGGCGGCGGTCGCCTTGGGCGTGAGCCTGTCGGCGATGACGCTGGCACCCGGCCTCGCGAATTCCGCTCCGATGGACCCGCCCCCGCCCTGCCCGAATTGCCACGGCGGTGGTGGCGGCGGGGGAAACCCGGGTGGCGGCGGCGGGGGTAATCCCGGCGGAGGCGCGGGCGGCGGGCCGCAGAGCGCGCCGCCGCAAACCCACGATGCGCCGCCGCCGCAGAATCCCGAGCCGCAGCAGACGCAGAATCCCCAGCCGCAGCAGACCCAGAACCAGGCGCCGCAGCAGACCCAGAACCAGCAGCCGCAGCAGACCCAGAACCCTCAGCAGCAGACCCAGAACCAGGCGCCGCAGCAGACGCAGAATCCCCAGCCGCAGCAGACCCCGAACCAGCCGCCGCAGACGCAGGGCAACGGGCCGCGGACGGGCGAACCCTGGGAGTCGCCCAACCGGGGCCCCTCGGGCCCGCCGAACGGGCAGACCAATGCGCCGGGCGGACCGAGCAACTCGCCGGCCGGAGGCCCGCAGAATCAGCCGCCCGACCGCAACGCGCGCCCGGTGCTCAATCCGCCGAGCACGCAGCCGCCGCATCCGCCCTATGTCTCGCGCCACGACGTCGTCAGCGCCAGCGCGCAGATCGGCGGCCCCGGTGGCGCGGACGTCCAGTTCAACGTGGTGGGCCGCGGCGCGCCGCCGCCTCCCGGCGGCTGGAACCGGCCGTGGGCCGGACCGCCGCGCGACGTGGTGGCTGCCCGGGCCGACTTCGGCCCGTTCAACTACGACACCTTCACCGTCATCCCGGTCTTCAACTGGCAGTACGGCGGCTGGGGTTACTGGTTCTTCGGGGACTGGATTCCGCTGTACTGACGGCGGATCCGCCGTGCAGGCCGTCCCGGGTGAAACCGGGGCGGCCTGCATCGCGTTGCGGCGACACGGATTCCGTGTGCGCGGGGTGCTAATCTTCCCGGCGCGCCTCGTTCGCAGCGGCGCGGCCAATCGAGAGTAGGACCACGTTGGACGGACGTTTCGTCAGGCTCGGTCGCGACGGCGGCTGTCTGACCGTCGAGCTGATCAACTCCAAGCCACTCAACATCATTGGCAGCGGGGCGATCGCGGAGCTGGCCGGGGCGTTCCGCTCGCTCGGGTCCGACGACGACGTGCGGGTGGTGGTGCTGCGCGGGTCGGGGGAGAAGGCGTTCATCGGCGGCGCCGACATCAACGAGATGGTCGCATTGGAACGCGCCAGCGCCGAGGTGTTCATCCGCGGCCTGGCGAACCTGTGCGAGGCCATCCGTGCGTGCCCGGCTCCCGTCATCGCCCGGCTCGCGGGCTGGTGCCTCGGCGGTGGCCTGGAAGTCGCGATGTCGTGCGACCTGCGCATCGCGGAGACCGGCGCCAAATTCGGGATGCCGGAAGTCGCGGTCGGGATCCCGTCGGTGATTCATTCGGCGTTGATGCCCGCGCTGATCGGCGCGTCCCACACGGCCTGGCTGTTGATGACCGGCGAGACCATCGACGCCCAGACGGCGGCCACATGGGGGCTGGTGCACGAGGTCGTGGCGCCCGAGGCGCTCGACCGGCGCATCGCCGAGCTCACGGCGAAGTTCACCGGTTTCGGCCCGCAGGCGGTGCGGCAGCAGAAGCGGATGCTCAACAAGTGGTTCGACATGTCGGTGCACGGGGCCATCGAAGACAGCGTCGAGCAGTTCGGGCTCGCGTTCCTCACAGGTGAACCGCAGCACCACATGCGGGCGTTTCTCTCCCGCAAGGGCGGCAAAAGCTAAGCGCCAGTTGACTATTGGTGATAGAAGAGGCACCCGGTCGGTCGGACCCCGCCGGCATCCCGTGGCGGCCGGTCACTGCGGGTGGGCCGCCAGATACTCGCCGACCGGGATCGGCGACGATTCGGCGTAACCGATGGGCAGCAACACATCCCCGGCGGTGGTGGAGTAGTAGACGTCCCACCGGTAGTAGCCGGCGAACGCGGCCGGATCCGACGCGATCAACGCGGCGTATTGGTCGACCGCCTGCACATATTGGTGCGCGTGGTTGTAGTGGTAGATCGCGCCATCACGATCGCTGCCAAAGCCATTCGCTGCGAGGTAGCGGCCCGCGGCCATGATGCTGTCGTGGGGCGAATTGATATCGCCCCCCTGGGCGTAGGCGGCGAACGTCGACGGCAGGAATTGCATCGGCCCTTCGGCGCCGGCGGCGCTCGTGCCGACGATGCTGCCGAAACGCGTCTCCACCAAATTGACGGCGGCCAGGTAATTCCAGCCGACACCGGACTCCGCCTCCGCCGCGTGGTAGTAACCCAGCAGCTCGTCGGCCGGGGCGGGCGGCGCGATGCGCCAGGGCGGCAGCGTGTCTTTGGCGGGCGTCATCGCCTGCAGCTGTCGACGGGCGTCGACGTTGCGGTCGTAGACGTCGAGTAACTCCGCCGGGATTCGCGGCCGCGCGATCGCATCCCATTCGGGATGCCGCCCGATTGCGCGGTAGGCCGCCTGCTCGCGGTGGGCCGCCGCCGTCAGCGCCGGCTCGGCCGTCGACGGGTCCCGCAGCGCCCGCTCGTCGGCGACGAGGTCGTCGGCCAGCTGGGCCGGATCCGACGCGAGTTGGGGCTGGACGCCCTCGGGCGGGCGCGGTGCCGCGGGCGGGGTCCGTGACGCCAGCGGGGTGGCGGCCGCCGTGGGGGCGTTCGGGGCGGTGGCGGGTGTCGCCTGTCGCACCGCAGTCGGTCCCGCGCATGCCGCGAGCGCGACCATGGCGGCCAGGATCGGTGGCCCGGCGCGTCGCATCCCTGCGACGCCGGCGGCAGCTCGGCTTCGGCTCACGGCGGTGACAACTCTCATGCGCTGGGCAACATCCACAGAAAAGCCTAGAGCCTCGGTTCGCGGGTCTCGATCTTGGCGACGTAGCAGCCAGGACGACGACGCGCAGCGGTTGTGAGCCGGATCGCCGAGGGGTATTTTTTTGGTTGATCGGGTCCGCGCTTCACATTTCCGCCACGATCCCGACTGGGGGAGTCGGAGACATTTGATGAACATTGCTTCGCTGAAACAAAATTTGTACGAGTTCGCCGTCGAATTGCGCCAGTTGGCCTACACGATGCCCGGTGGGCACGAAGACCCTCTTGTGCACCTGAGTGAGCGGATGATCGACTGCGCCAAGCAGGTGGTCGCCGACGGGGCGCCGGTGAAGGGGGCCTTGTAGCTCCCTACGGGTTGTTCTGCATGGCGCACTGCACGACCGCGTCGGCGAGGTTCTGGTCGAAACCCATCTGGTTGACTTTCTGAGCTTCGGCGGCGGGGGAGGCACCGGACTTGATGTCCATCTCGACAAGCCGGGCGAGCTGCAGACTCTGTGGGTCCGGATTGCTCAATGGGACTTGCTTGACGCTTCCCACGCAACGACGGTAACCGCTGATGTCGGCATGAGCGGACGGCGCGATCAGCGCAAGCGGGTCAAGAACGGCGACGGCGGCGGCTATACCGACCGCCGCGGCGACGCGGGTCATACGCATGACCCATGGTATCGCCGCGCATGCCCACGGCAAAGGGTCGTCGGGATCGGTGACGAGTACCTGTGCGCACCGGCGAGAGCATCGTAATGCGTTGCGGTGCAAAGCTTTAAGCGCTCAACGGACGGCCCGCGGTCGACATCGCCCCCGGCGCCGGTGAAGGATGGGTGCGGTGATCATCGCCGTCGATCTCGGCAAGACGTCCTGCCGGGCCGCCGCGGGCGGCCGGCGGGCCGAGGGAGCGGGCGCGCCGGGACTCGCATCGCCCGGCGGCGTGCGGGCCGCGGAGGCGGCGATCGTGGCCGTGGCCGGCGACATGGCGCGCGATCTGGGCCCGGTCGACGAGGCGATCGTGGGCGCCGCCGGTGCCCTTGCGGCGCCGCGCGCGGCGCGCGCACTGGGCGAGGCGCTGCTGGCCGCGCTGGGGGTCGAGCGCGTCGCCGTGACCAGCGACGCCGTTGCGGGGCGCGGGTGAACCGGGCGCCGGCGCCTCGACCGCTTCGGAGGCCGCGGGAGGCGGTTGATCCTGGCTGCGTTCCTCCGGCCGGCGCGGAGCCCAGACCTCGTCGCCCAGCTCGTCGGGGATTAGCCACATCAGCAGCGCGAAATTGGCGACCGCCAGCACACCGTGCAGCACGATGTCGGCCGCGTGGAACCCAAAAGGCGTCGGCCTTGAGCGCGCCGTGGCGACACTGGTGACAAACAACAGGATCGTGTAGGCGACGGCGCTCGACGCGGTCACGACGACCGCCGCGCGGCGCCTGCCCACGGCCACGATGGCGACCACGCCAAACGCCACCAGCATCGTGTTGTGCGGCCAGGTGGAGGCCAGGCCGAGAAATTTGGCGCCGGTGGGGCCGGCATGCGGGTGCAGCATATCCGCGATCAAGCCGCCGATGCCCAACGCGCACACCAGCACGCCTTGCGCCAGCAGCATCCAACGCCCACTGTGAAAACGCCCCGGGTCCATGGGGACTCTCCGTAGGCCGGACGTCTTTCCCGGGACCGGTCCCGCCGTCATCGGCATCGCTGTACCTCCCACCAAATAGCCCGATGACTCCGCCTACCCGCTATTGGCCGGATTACACCGGCGCCGCGCGGTTACCCCGCAACCCGCGCGCGGGCCAGGTCGAGGGCGATGTCGATGAGCAGGTCCTCCTGTCCGCCGACCAGGCCGCGGCGCCCGGCTTCGACCAGAAGGGCTCGCGCATCGACGTCGAACCGTTCGGCGGTTGCCTCGGCGTGCCGCAAGAAGCTGGAGTACACGCCGGCGAAGCCGAGCGTCAAGGTCTCCCGGTCGACGCGCACGGGCCGCTCCTGTAGCGGGCGCACCAAGTCGTCGGCGGCGTCTTCCAGGGCGTTGAGATCGCAACGGTGCCGCCAGCCCATCCGGGTGGCCGCCGCGACGAAGACCTCCAGCGGCGCGTTGCCGGCCCCGGCGCCCATGCCCGTCAGCGACGCATCGACACGGCGACAGCCGCGCTCGACCGCCACGATCGAATTCGCCACGCCCAGAGCCATGTTGTGGTGGGCGTGGATGCCGACTTCGGTTGTGCCGTGCAGGCTTTGGCGGACCGCGTCGACCCGCTCGGCGACGTCGCGCATCGTCATGGCGCCACCGGAGTCGACGACGTAGATGCACCCCGCGCCGTATCCCTCCATCAGGACGGCCTGTTCGGCCAGCGCCCGCGGGGTGGTCATGTGGCTCATCATGAGGAACCCGACGGTGTCCATGCCGAGGTCGCGCGCCGCGGCGATGTGATGGGCGGAGATGTCGGCCTCCGTACAGTGCGTCGCCACGCGCACGACGCCGGCGCCCGCCCGGTGGGCGGCGGCGAGGTCGCGCACCGTCCCGATGCCCGGCAGCACCAGCGTTGCGACCTTTGCCTTTTCGACGACGCCGGCTACGGCTTCGATCCACTCCAGATCGGTGTGGGCGCCGAATCCGTAGACGCAGCTGGACCCGGACAGCCCGTCGCCGTGGGCGACCTCGATCGAGTCCACGCCGGCCGCATCCAGCGCCCGGGCGATGGCGGTCACCTGTTCCAGGGTGTACTGGTGCCGGACGGCGTGCATGCCGTCGCGCAGGGTGACGTCGCTGATGTGGAGCGGCTCCGTCATAGCGAGACTCCGGTCATCGAGTGGGCGGCGATGCGTTCCGCCGTGGCCAGGGCGGCCGACGTCATGATGTCGAGGTTGCCGGCGTACGGGGGCAGATAGTCGGCGGCTCCGGTCACCTGCAGCATCACGGTGACCCGGGTGCCGATGAACTTCCCGGTTTCCGGGATGTGCAGCGGCCGGTCGGGGCCGAACGTCTCGAACTGGACGGGCCTGGTGAGCCGGTAACCAGGCACATACCGGGTGACCCGGTCGACCATCGCGGCGATCGAGGCCTCGACGGCCGCGTGGTCACAGTCCCCCTCGACCAGGCAGTAGACAGTGTTGCGCATGAGGATCGGGGGATCGGCCGGGTTGAGGATGATCACGG
The DNA here is from genome assembly GCF_001053185.1 of Mycobacterium bohemicum DSM 44277. Lineage (GTDB taxonomy): Bacteria > Actinomycetota > Actinomycetes > Mycobacteriales > Mycobacteriaceae > Mycobacterium > Mycobacterium bohemicum. The sequence goes on from NZ_CSTD01000002.1 coordinate 520,809, forward strand.
CCTTGCTTCGCTGCGCTCCGCCAACGGTTTTCAGCGCGGTGGCGGTCGTCTCGGTGAACTCGTCGATGTTGGCCCGCGTCCCCGGACCGGCCGACTTCGACGAGATGGACGAGACGATCTCGGCGTAGGACACCAGTGCCGCGTCGTTGACCGCAGCGACGATCGGCACGGTGGCCTGGCCCCCGCAGGTCACCATGTTGAGGTTCGCCGCGTCGATATGGTCTTCCAGGTTGACCACCGGCACGCAGAAGGGGCCGATCGCTGCGGGGGTGAGGTCGAGAACGCGCACGTCTGTGTCGCGCAACAGGTTCCAGTGCCTGGCGTGCGCGCCCGCGCTGGTGGCGTCGAACACCAGCCGGACGTCGTCGAAGTGCGGCATGGCCAGCAGGCCGTCGACGCCGTCCGAAGACGCTCGGACACCAAGACTTTTCGCCCTCGCCAGCCCGTCGGACCCCGGGTCTATGCCTATCATCGCCGCCACAGCCAGCGGTCCGGCGCTGCGGAGAACCTTCAGCATGAGGTCGGTGCCGATATTGCCGGACCCGATGATGGCGACCGGGAATCGTTCTTTTCTCATGGAATCTCTCCTGGACTACTCGAAGCTCACGCCGACGGAGCCGAGCCCGGTGACCGTCGCGGAGGCCAGGTCTCCCACGGTGACGAATTCGGCCGTGGTGTAGGAGCCGGACATGACGATCTCGCCGGCCTCGATGGTGGTGTCGAACCGCGCCAGCGCGTTGGCCAGCCACGCGACGGCCGCGGCCGGGTCACCCATCACGGCGGTGCCGGGCCCGGTGCCCACGTTCGCGTCGTTGACGACGAGGGTGGCGGTGGTCTCCGGCAGCGGCGGAGCCTGTTCGATCGGTACCCACTCGCCCAGCACCACCGCACCGGAACTGGCGTTGTCGGCGATGGTGTCGGCCAGCGTGATTCGCCAGTCGGCGATCCGGCTGTCGACGATCTCCAGGGCCGGGGCCACCGCCCGCGTCGCCGTCATCACGTCGTCGACGGTTATCCCCGTTCCGCGCAAGGGCTTCCGCATCAGGAAGGCGACCTCCGGCTCGACGCGCGGGGCGCAGAACGCGCTGACCGGAACGGCCGCACCGTCGGGCAGCACCATGCTGTCGAGGATGTACCCGAAGTCGGGCTCGTCGACGCCGAGGAGCTCTTGCATGGCGGCCGACGTCAGGCCGATCTTGTGGCCGCGCAGCACGCGCCCGGCGCCGATCTGTCGGGCCAAGTTGATGCGTTGCACCGAATACGCCTGGGGCACGGCCATCCCCGGATAGGTCCGCGTCAGCGGGGGAATAGGTGTTGCGCTGACCTGGGCGTCGTAGAGCAGGCGAGCGGCGTCGGCCATGGATTGGGCGGTCATGCCGGGCCCTCGGGACCGAGCAACTTGGCCGCCATCTCGAAGACGATCCGCGCGTGGAGGTCCATCAGCTTGACCAGATCGACGGAATCGCCGCCGACTTCCTTGGCGATGAACAGGCCGTCGGCGCCGGCGATCGCGTAGGTGGTCAGCAGCCGCACCCCCTCGTCGTCGAGCGCCGGCGCCACCTCGCGCACCATGTCCTCGAACCGGTGGAACGCCCGGTCGCGGACCTCGAGGAACATCTCCCTGGCCCGCGGTTCGGCAGGGCGGCGCTCCAGGCTCAGCATCAGGCCGAGGCGCAGGAAGTCCGGCGCGTCGAGGAGGGCCTTGGCGACCTGCCCGCCGAGTTCGGTCACCCACGCGGGGTCCGCGGTCACCGCCGGCAGGTCCAGCGCGGCCAGCCAACGCTGGAAGCTGCGGTCGATCACCGCCGCGATCAGGTCGTCCTTGTCGGCGAAGTGCCAGTAGATGGAGGTCGGCGGCAAGCCGCTCTTCTTGCTGACCAGCGAGATCGTGGTGCCGTCGTAGCCGCGTTCGGTGGCGACTTCGGTTGCCGCGTCCAGGATTCGCTCGCGCGATTGCTCGCCGTTGGCTCGGGTGCGCCGTTGAGCACGGGGTTGCGCGGCCGCGGCGCCGTGGGTCTTCTTCTTGGCCACATGCCCTCCTTGGGGGTGTTGACGATCACGCTATCCGTAGCTTACCGTATGGAGCGCTACATTAACAAACTCTTCCAGCGAAGGTTCCCCTCATGTCAGACCAACCGACTCACGACGTCGCGATCGTCGGGTATGGACCCGTCGGCGTCACCGCCGCCAATCTGCTCGGCCAGATGGGCCTCAAGGTGGTCGTCGTCGAGCGCGATCCGAACATCTACGCGCGGGCCAGGGCCATCTCGACCGACGAAGAGGTCGTGCGCATCTGGCAACAGGTCGGCTTGGCCGACCGGCTCAACGCCGACATGCAACCCGGGAACGGGGCGAACTTCGTCGACGCCGACGGGGTGCCGTTCGTGCGGCTGCTGCCGGTGTCGCGGGGCAACGGCCACCCGCCGCAGCAGTTCATCTACCAGCCGGCGCTGGAAGCGGTGCTGCGGGAGGGGGTGGACCGCTTCCCCAACGTCACGGTCCTCCTCGAACACGAGTGCCTGCGGGTGGTCCAGCGCGACGAGCACGTCGAATTGATGCTGGCCGACCTCCGCGTGGACGAATTCCGGCGCATCCGGGCGTCGTACGTGATCGCCGCCGACGGCGGGTCGAGCTTCGTCCGCGGCCAATTGGGCATCGGCTTCGGCGGGCGCACCTTCGGGGAGCGCTGGATCGTGATCGACACCAAGGTGCTCGAGGAGTGGCCGGGCCATGACCGGCTGCGGTTCCATTGCAACCCGGAACGCCCGACCGTGGACTGCCCCACCCCGCTGGGCCACCACCGCTGGGAGTTCCCGGTGCGTGACGAGGAGGACGAAAAGGACCTGCTGTCCGAGGAGGCGATCTGGAATGTGTTGCGCGCGCAGGGGATCTCGCCGGACAACGTGAAGATCCTCGGCTTCGCCTGCTACAGCCACCACGTCCGGTTCGCCGATCGGTGGCGGGTCGGGCGGGTCTTCCTGGCCGGCGACGCCGCGCACGCGATGCCGCCGTGGATCGGCCAGGGCATGTGCGCCGGTGTGCGCGACGTCGCGAACCTGTGCTGGAAGCTGGGCGCGGTGCTGAACGGTTCGCTGCCCGAGTCGATCTTGGACACCTACCAGGCCGAGCGGATGCCACACGTGAAGGACGTGACCAACCGAGCGGTCAAGACGGGCAAACTGATCATCCAGCGCGACCCGCGGCGCGCCGCCGTGCGCAACCACTTCTTCCGCACCGCCAGCAAGGTGCCCGGCTTCACGTCGTGGCTCCGTCAGCACCGCTGGCTGCCCGACGCCCGCTACCGCGAAGGCCTGTTGGCGCTCAACGGGAACGGCGCCGTCGGCTGGCTGATCCCCCAACCGTGGGTCGTGGCGGAGAAGGGCGACGCGGTCCGCCTGGACGACGTCATCGGCGGCCGCTGGGCGGTGCTGCACCTCGGGTCGGCGCCCGACGCGCGGCAGTGGCGTGAAGCCGGCGTGCCGGTCCTGAAAATCCTTGTGCCCGGCGCGGTTCCGAAGCCCGACAGCGTGATGGACGCCGACGGCGTCCTGACGCGCTGGCTCGACAAGAGGGGGGCGTCGGTGGTGGTGGTGCGGCCCGACGGCTTCGTCTACGCCGCGGCCAAAGAGGACCAACCCCTGCCGCCGCCTCCGGCCGGATTCATCGAGCGGCGACCCGCTACGCCCGGCAACGCCCCGCTTGCGACCGCCACGGCGTAGGGGAGATATCGATGACCAGCAACACCATGACTGAGCGCACCGTGCGCGTCAACGGAAAAGACATCTTCCTCGTCGAGACGGGCGCCGGCGCCCCGGTGGTCCTCCTGCACGGCGGCGGGCCCGGCGCGTCCGGTGTGTCGAACTTTTCGCGAAACATCGACGCCCTGGCCGAGAACTTCCGGGTGATCGTTCCCGACATGCCCGGCTACGGCCGCTCCGCCAAGGGCGTCGACCGAAGCGACCCGTTCGGATACCTGGCCACCCACATCGGCGGCATGCTCGACCAGCTGGGCATCGAGCGCGCGCATCTGGTGGGCAACTCCTACGGCGGCGCCTGCGCGTTGCGGCTCGCGCTAGACAACCCGCACCGGGTCGACAAACTTGTGCTGATGGGACCCGGCGGTGTCGGGACCACCCGCGGGGTGCCGACCGCCGGCCTGAAAAGCCTGCTGTCGTACTACGGCGGCGACGGCCCGAGCCTGGACAAGCTGCGCGCCTTCATCCGCACCTACCTGGTGTACGACGGCAGCGCGGTCCCGGAGGCCCTCATCGAATCGCGCTACGCGTCCTCGATCGACCCCGAGGTCCTCGCGAACCCGCCGCTCCAACGCCCCGCGGGGCTGGGCGCGCTGTGGCGGATGGACTTCACCCGCGACCGCCGGCTCGGCGATCTGAAGACCCCGACCCTGATCATCTGGGGACGCGACGACAAGGTCAACAAGCCCAGCGGCGCAACGATGCTCGGCAACCGGATACCCAACGCCGACGTGCTCATCACCGCCAACACCGGCCACTGGGTGCAGTGGGAACGCGCCGACTTCTTCAACGCCGTCACCACCTCGTTTCTGACGGCCTGACCATCTCTAGGAAGACTCATGACCACTGATGTGTTCGGCAACGTCCACCTGGGCTACGCCGTGATCGAAACCACCAAGTTCGACGACTGGAAGCGCTTCGGGCGCGACGCGATCGGCATGCACCTCGACGAGATGATGCCCGATACCATCCGATTCCGCCTGGACGCCAACGAATCCCGCTTCCTGCTGCGACGCGGGCCGGCCGAGGACGTCGTCGCTCTGGGCTGGCACCTCGACGACCACGCCACTTTCGACGAGATCTGCCGCCGGGTCACCGACCACGGCGTGCCGGCCGGCGAGGGCTCCGATGACGACGCCAAACTCCGGGGCGTCGAGCGCTTCCTGCGGTTCCCCGGGCCCAACGGCCTCGCGCAGGAGGTGTACACCACCGCCCGCACCGCCCCCCTCGCGCTTGAGATACCAGGCAGCGGGTTCGTCACCGGCGCCGGAGGATTCGGTCACGTGGCCATCGCCACCAAGAATCCCCACGAGCTGCGCGGCTACTACAACCACGTGTTCGACGCGCGCCTGTCAGACTTCATCGACGAGACGATCAACGGCCTGAAGCTCAAGATCCGCTTCCTGCGGGTCAACGAGCGCCACCACTCGGTGGCGATCGCGTCGGTGAACCGGTTGCCGGTCAACCCGATTCGCACCCGCGTGCAACACGTGAACGTGCAGGTGGGCTCGCTCGACGACATGGTGGCGTCGTATCAGCGCGTCAAGGAATCGGGCTTTGACATGGCCCTCTCGGTCGGGCAGCACACCAACGACAGGGAGCTGTCGTACTACGCCCTGACCCCCTCGGGCTTCGAGTGGGAGGTCGGCTGGAACCCGATCGTGGTCGACGAGTCCACCTGGACGCCCACCACGCACCAGGGCATCAGCATCTGGGGACACAAGCCCGAAGGGCAGTCGATCGTCGACAAGCTCCAGATGTTCGCGGTGGCGGCGCGGTCGGTGCTGCATCGCGAAGACACCGTCGCGCCGCTCAGCACCCCGCCCATCGCCGACGATTGACCGCCGAGATCACCCCGCCCGCGTCGCGCTCGTGAGCGTGAAAGCCGGTATCCGGCAGCAAATCTCGCCCACGTCCCGGCCGGCGCACATCACCGTCCGGTCCGGCCGCACCACCGCGGCGCGGGCCCGGCCGGCCCGCAACCACAAAGCCAGTTCCGTGCCGGGATGGGCCGGCACCACGAGGGCGCCGCGCCGGCTCACCTCGTCCTGCTGCGACGGGCTGAGCAACCCGGACGTGATGAGGGCGAACCGGGCGCCGACCACCTCATCGAACCGTTTGTCCTTGGCCAGAATGGGATTCGGGCACAACCTGCCCGCCAGCCGTCGGCCGCGTGCCTTCTGCACCAAGGCGCTGCTGCGCAACGCCGGTGTCGTGCTGTCGACGATCTTGTCCCGCACCCCCGGGATCAGGTGCAGCCGCGGAACCAGCACCCGGCGGATGAGGTTGCCGGCCTCACCGCCCGCGGTCATCGCCGCGCCCATCGCGAGCGCGAACCGGATCATGTAGCGCGCGTGGCGCATGCGCTCGCGCTCGTACGTGTCGAGCGCACCCTCGGGCAGCCACCCGTTGACCACCCCGGCGAGCTTCCACGCGAGGTTCATCGCGTCACGCAGCCCGGCGCACAGCCCCTGGCCGATGAACGGCGGCGTCAGGTGCGCGGCATCGCCGAGGATGAACATGTTGCCACGCCGCCAGTGGTTGGCGACCTGCGCGCGGAACGTGTATTCGGCGACCCGCACGAGGTCCAGTTCGCCGAGTTCGACACCCTCGACCCACGGCCGGATCAACGGGTACAGCGCCGCCATGGTGCCGTAGTCGTCGGCGGTTTCGTCGGGCAGCAGCCGGAATTCCCAGCGGTAGCGAGTATCACCGATCCGCATATAGGTGGCCGCCCGATGCGGGTCGCAGACCTGGTGCACTCCCTCCCACTGGTCCAGATCGGCGACGGTCGCGACGTCGACGACGAGCCAACGTTGTTGGAAATTGAGGTCTTTCATGCGCGCGCCGATCGCGGTGCGGACAAGGCTGTTGGCCCCGTCGCAGCCGAGCAAGTACCTCGTCTCCAACCGGTGCTCCCGGCCGCTGACCCGGTCGGTGAACGCGACCTGCACCCGGTCGGGGCAGATCTGCACCGCCTCGGTGACTTCGGCGTTGCCGCGGAGAACGGCGTGCGGGAAGTGTTTCAGGTTGCGCCGCAACAGCGCCTCGAACTCCGGCTGGTCGAACATGTTGGCCTGGGGGTAACCGTTGGCGCTTTCGGAGCACTCCCGATGAAATTCCGCCATCACCCGCATGTCGCGGTCCCGCAGCTGCAACCCGCGGGCCGGCCGGGAGATCGCCGCGAACTCCTCGGCGATCCCCAATCCGCCCAGCAATCGGTAGATTTCGTCATCGAGGTGGACGGCGCGCGGCTGCGGGTAGACGTCCTCCCAGCGGTCCAGGACCAGGCAGTCGACGCCGTACTGGGCCAGCTTGGTCGCGGCGGTCACGCCCGTGGGTCCCGCGCCGACGATGACCACGGGAACGAAGTCCGGGATGTCGCTCACGAGTACCTCACGACGTTGCGCTGCGTCCCGAGCTTGATCTTGCCGTCGTCGGTGAAGACGCTGGCCTCGACGACGTCGCCGTCGTGCAGGTACTTGGAATTCTTTGCCTGGCCGGCGAAGAACAGTTTCCATTTGACGTCGTCGGGCAGCAGGCCGACGATCTTTTGGACGGCCTTGGGCGGCGCGGACAGCGCCGTGCCGACCGGGGTGCCGGTGAGCACCAGGTCTCCGGCCGAGAGCGTCTGGAACCGGGCCAGCGCCGCCAGGGCCTGCACGGGCCGGTAGATCATGTCGCCGTCGACCCGGCTGTCTTGGCGCGGTTCGCCATTGACCCGCAGCTGCATCCGCAGGTCGCCGAACCGGCCCAGCTCCCCGGCGTCGAGCAGCACCAGCGCCGGTCCGACCGGGGTGAACGTCGGATACGACTTCGCCTCGTAGAACTGGGTTTTCGTCAGTTGCACGTCGCGCGCCGACACGTCGTTGGTCACGACCAGCCCGCAGACATAGTCGGGCAGGTTCGCGGCGGTGACCGCGGTGCCCACCGGCAGCTCGCGGCCGATCACCAGGCCGATCTCCACCTCGTAGTCCAGCAGGCGCACGTGCTCCGGCTTGACGATCTCGTCCACCGGGCCGGTGATGGAACCCGACGCCTTGCGGAAGAACGTGAGCGGCACCGTCTTCGGGTTGCCGCCGGTGTCCTCGACGTGCGAGGCGAAGTTGGTCATCTGCGCGACGACGCGGCACGGGGCGGTCACCGGGGCCAGCAGCTTCAGGCCTGCCACCGCCACGGTGTCGGTGCTCGTGGCCGCCCGCTCGATCGCCGCCCGGTCGGCCAACAGCTGCGCCGTCGTCGCGGCGGCGGTGTCGACCCTGGCCACGTCGTCGGCCGTGCCGGCCCACCAGCCCTCGGGGGTGCGATAGACGGAAATGCTCATGACCGTGCCACTTTCAGAAGGCCGCGCATGCGGGAGATGTCGAATTCGTTGTCGCTGTTCCGGATCGCGGTCACCATCGACCGCACCTCGCGTGCCGCTTCCTTGCCCGGAGCGATGCCGAGGAAGTCTTTCGTCGCCGGCGGCCCCCACTGGGCCAGCCCCGAGGCGGTGAACGGCGCCCAACCCGGTTCCAGTGTGTTGTCGAACATGTCGCCGTCGCTGAAGTGCTCGACCAGAAACCCGTCGGGGTCGCGCCAATAGTCGAAGATCTGACTGCCCTGGATGTGCCGCCCGATTCCCCAGGACCGCCGGTAGCCCCGCTCGCGCAGGTATTCACCCCCGGCCGCGATCGCGTCCAGGTCGCACACCTGGTACGCCGAATGCACGTAGCGGTTGGACGGCCCCAATGCCATGGCGAGCGTGTGGTGGTCGGCCGGGGTGGATCCGAGGTCGCAGCGAATGAAGCTCATCGTGGGGCCGCGGTCGCGCTGGCCGGCGTAGTACAGGAAGTCGCTGACGATGAGCCCGAAGTGATCGAGGTACCAGTTCAGCGTCTCCATATATGTGGTGCTCTGCAGCACCACGTGACCCAACCGCTGCACGCGCGCGGGCTCGCGCGGTGGCCGCTGGGTGGCGTTCACGCGGCGCAGTTCGTGCCCGAAGTTGAAGACGTGGGGCCGTTGTCCGGGAAGCCCCGCCAGCTCGTGCATGCCGGCGACGACGCGAACCGGTGTCCCCGAGGGGTCGGTGAGGTCCACCGCGATACCGCCGACGGCCTCGGGCAGGGCGCGGGGCGTCCGCCCCGTCGCGTCGGCGAGCCGCCGGACGTCGGCCGTGTCCTGCGCGGCAAAGGCGAGGCCCACGAAGCGCGACCGGGGTCCGCGGCGGACGAGCACGCACGGTGCGCCCGCCTCGGTGCCGCGCAGATGCAGCTCGTCGGCGGTGTGCAGAACCGTGGTGAAGCCGAACGCCCGCGCGAAGGCCTCGGCGCGGACCGGGTCCGGTTTCTCGAATTGCAGCCACGCAAGGTCGCGGACCTTGATCAGTGGATTGCGCGAACGCCCGGGGTGCTCGCCGCGCAGGCCGCCCTGCTCGCTGTGCAGGTCTGTATGGGCGTCTGTATGGCCGTCTTTGTGGGCGTCTTTGTGGGCGTCGACGTGGGCCGTCACGATGATCTCCTCGATTGACTGACGATATCGTCACTTACGATTGCCCCGTCAGTCAAGAGGTTATGACGAAGTCTTCACAACTGAGGCTCTGCTAGCATCTGCCCATGACGCACCCGAACGGCGGGGGGGAGAACCGGCTCGAGCGGCGCAAGATGCGCACGCGTGCGGCGCTCATCAGCGCCGCACAGGGTTTCATCGCCGCGGGGAAGTTCAACGTGCCGGTTCTGGAGATCACGCAGGCGGCCGACGTCGGCATGGGTTCGTTCTACAACCACTTCGACAGCAAGGACCAGTTGTTCCAGGCCGCGGTCAACGAGGTGCTCGATCAGCTGGGCGCCTTGCTCGACACGCTGACCGCCGAGGATGAGGACCCGGCGGAGACGTTCGCCCGGAGTTTCCGGCTGATCGGTCGGCTGTTTCGGCGGCGGCCGGAGATGTCGCGGGTGCTGCTCAACAGCGGGTTGACGATGATCTCGGCCGACCGCGGGCTGGCGCCGCGGGCCCTGCGCGACATCGACGTCGCCGCGCGGGCCGGCCGGTTCACGGTTGACGACCCCGTGCTGGCGTTGTCGCTGGCGGGCGGCGCGCTCATGGGGCTCGGCCAGCTGCTGAACGACCATCCCGAACGCGACGACGCCGCGGCGGCCGACAGCGCCACGCGAGCGGTGCTGATGATGTTCGGGGTGAACGCAGACGAAGCCGCGGAGATCTGCGACCGGCCGCTGCCCGACCTCGGCGAGCTGACGGAGCCCGACTCGGCGGCCTGACCGGTCCGCCAGCGTCACGCCTCGTCCAGGGTGGGAAAGAGCAATTCGGAGACCAGCAGCTGCACTGCCGCGGCGACGGGTATCGCCACCAGCGCCCCGACCACCCCGAGCAGTGCCGCGCCGATGAGAACGGCGAACACGGTCACCCCGCCCGGTACGCGCACGGCCCGCCCGATGATCCGGGGGGTCAACAGGTAGTCCTCGGCCAACCGGAAGCCGACGTAGAAGGCCACCGTGGCGATGCTGACCGGGATCGAGACGGTCAGCGCGACCAAGGCGACCACGAACCCGCCCACGGTGGACCCGTAGGGGAACAGATCGATGATCGCGACGAACACGCCGAGCAGCACCGCGTACGGGACGTGCAGGAAGAAGCACCAGGCGAACGTGGCCGCCCCGGCGATCAGCGACGTCAGCACATTGCCGAAGACGTAGTCGCCCACCTTGGCCATCACCTCGTCGCCGATGAGGATCGCTCGCGGCCGACGTGACTTCGGCACAAGCCGGTACATGGTCGCTCGGATTCGCGGCATGTCGCCCAGGAAATAGACGGTGAGCACGGCCACGATCCCGACGTGTGACAGCGCCCCGAACACGGTCTCGCCGGCCCTGAGCAGGCCGCCGACCGCCGGTGCACCCGAGGTGTGCAGCATGTCGGTGATTCGTTGTTGCACGTGGAAGCGTTCGTTGAGTCCGCCGATCACCGTGGAGTGGTTCTGAGCCTCCTGCAGAAAGCGCGGTACCTGCTCGATGAATTGCCGCGCTTCCTGCGCCAGTGGGGGGATGGCCGCGGCCACCGCGCCCGCAAAGACCCCGAAGACCACCACGACGACCAGCGTCACCGCCGCCCAGCGCGGCACTTTGTGTTTCACCAGACCCGCCACCGCGGGCTCGAGGCCCAGCGCGAAGAACATCGCCGCGCCGACCAGGACCAGGACCGGGGCCGCCGCACCCAGAACGCGCACCGCCGCGTAGGTGACCGCCACGCCCGCCGAGGCCGCCATTCCCACGAAGAACGGCGAACGCCGATTGAAGCGTTCACCTCGGGCCCCGAAAGGCGCACTCTCCGATCGCATTTGGGCTGCCGCGCGTTCGGCCGCCGCGATGGCGCCCTCGTTGTCGCGATGCGCGCGGCGGCGAGGCTTCGGATCGGCGGGCTCCTGACCGCCGGGCTGACGGTCGCTCTTGTCATCCAACGTCCCGACTCCGTTCGTCAGCGGGCGAGTTGCGACGGTATGCCAGCCGGCGTCGCGGTGCAATGATTGAAGCGCGGCGATCCAAAGGGGGACGCGATGACCGGATTCAAGGTGGTGCGGCCGGCGATGGCCGCCTGCGTCGCGGGCCTGGGCGCCGCGTTGTCGACCGGAGTGCTGATCGCCGCGGCGCCGCCGGCCAACGCCGGCTGCCAGTACGGGGGGTCCTACATGAGCAAGTGCGACGGACCCGTCCAGCCCGACGGCACCTGGCAACGGTGCGTCGTGTTCACCCACCTGATGCCGAGCGGCATGAGTTCCTTCCTGGTGCCCGAGCGGCGCTGCGATCTGATGGGACCGGGCCAGAATCCCGGGGGTTTCGACTTCGCGAGCCCGCCGGTGCACATCGACGATTGAGCCGTGACCGCGACGGCTCTCGGCGATCCGGGTGCCTTTCTCGCGGCCGTTCGGCTACAGCGCATGCGCATGAGCGACCACGCGCTGACCCGCAGCCAAATGAGGACGCCAATTTTTGGCGGTCGTACTCTCGGCAACGAAAGATGGATTACGCTGCCGGGAAGCGCCGACTGCCTATCGGATTGTCGAGATCGGCGCGACATCTCAATTACATCCGCCGGCCGGAGGTTCCATATGTCGTTTGTGATCGCGGTGCCGGAATTCGTGACGGCAGCCGCTTCGGATTTGGCACGTATCGGATCCACGGTCAGCACGGCCAACGCAGCGGCTTTGGCCCCGACGACCGGAGTACTGGCCGCGGGCGCCGACGAGGTGTCGGCGGGCATCGCCGCGGTGTTCGACGCGCACGCGCAGGCGTATCAGGCGCTCAGTGCTCAGGCCGCGGGTTTTCATGACCAGTTTGTGCAACTCATGAATGCCGGCGCGGGGCAGTATGCCGCGGCCGAGGCCGCCAATGCCTCGCCGCTGCAGAACCTGTCGGGGCCGGCGGCGAATGCGGGCCACAATTTCGGCTATGGCAATACCGGCACCGGCAATATCGGCTTCTACAACCAGGGCAGCAGCAACGTTGGCTTCAATAACACCGGCATCAGGAACTTCGGTATTGGCAACACGGGCACGTACAACTTCGGCGGCTGGAACACCGGCTCCAGCAACTTTGGGCTGGCCAATTACGGCATCCATGACATCGGGATCGGGCTCACCGGCTCCTACCTGATTGGTATCGGCGGGCTGAGCTTTACCTACTAGACGGATCCTCGGCGCCCTGCAGACGCGCTGCCGGAAAAGTCGGAGCCCCCTGTCAGGATTGAACTGTATTCGCCGGTCAGTTCAGGGGGTCAAACCACGATTTACGTGCGAAAAGACATCACGGTAGTTCACTCAATTTATCTGTAACTGTGGGCAAAATGTGGGCACGGCGTGGGCACAGCCGTTGCGTGGTCGATCTGGAGCCGACCTCCTGCGGATCGCATCCGTGGTCAGCCAGCGGCTACGGCGCCGCCGCCGTTGATCCCTCGAAGCCCCGGCCCGTCTCGATCTGGCTCCCAAGTTACCGAGAGATTTCTATTTATTGCACGCCGCTCAATTGATTCGGGCAATAAGCCACCGTCGCGGCGTACATGAAGTTGGTGGCATGCTCAAGCGACATGCCCAGCTTCAAGAGGCGATTGGCGGCCTCTGCTTTCGACTGTTGGCCTTGATTCGCCTTGGTGCAGTAGATATGTGCGCTGTCGATGAGCTCATCGCGGGGTACGGAGGAAAACCAATCATCACGACTGAGAGTGGATAGGAAAACACGGTCCTGGTCGTCGATGTAGCCATTTGGCCTTGTTGAAACCGAAACGCTAACTGGTGATGGCGGGGTAGCTGCTGGTCTCTTAGATTCCACCGGCGTCCGCCCGGTGAAATACTGCGCGCCGGCTATGAACGCAGAAACTGCCACGATGCCCACTGCCACAACGGCTAGCAGTATCTGCAAGCTGCGCGGCAACGGACGCCGAATCTTGAGTGTGGGACTATCGTCACCGACCGACCACGCCAGTTTCGGGGCTTCCGTCGCGGGGATATCCGGAACGACTATTGTCTCGTCGCTGGGTGCACATCCTGCCGCCGTCTCATCCGGGCGGTCATCTTCGATGTCCATGTGGTCAGAGGGTAGCCCTGCGCAATGCACCTCTTTTCGCAGGCTGTGCCACAGGGCGTGTTAACCCGTTGATAGCGTTATTTTGCCTTTGAACGGTTGACGGCCGGGCTTCTTGAGCCTCGTGTGTGAAAAAGTCACGACGGCCGCCCGTGTTGCTTAAGCCCCGGGGCGCCTTAGTAAAAAATCGGGGGGGTGGGGTACCCGCGCGACCGCCTGTCCGTCACTCTTTTCCCTCCCTGAGCTGGTCGATACGCGGCGAGCAGCTTGAGCGGGGGGTGATCCTCCCACTCGGAGTCGCTGCGGCGAAGCTCGCGGTGAGTTCGTTAGGCGGCGACTCGTTTGTAAATGCGTGCGACGGTGTTAGGGAACCATTTCGCGCCGCCCTGGCCGGTCTGGGTGCCGTCATCGTTGAGCCGGTCGGCTATGGCCTGCCAGGTCGCACCATCGTTGCGCTCGGCGACGATGCGGTCTGCGATCGTGGGAGCGACGGAAACAGGGCGGCCCAGGCGTACACCGGCGGCCTTGCGTGCGGCGAGTGCCGCCTTGGTGCGGTCGCTGATGAGGGATCGCTCAAGCTCGGCGACACCGCCCATGATTTGTGTGGTGAACCGGCCCGCTGCGGTGCTGGTGTCCACTGTGCCGTCAACGGCGACGACAGCGCCGCCGGCCCGCTCGGCGCGGTCGATGATGTCGAGCAGCGAGCGCAGATTGCGGGCCAGGCGGTCGGACTTGGCGACCAGCAGAACCGCCGCGCGTCCGGTCTCCACATCTTCGATCGCAGCAGACAGGGCGGCTCGCGCATCGACGGCCTTGGCGCCGCTCACGCCTTCGTCGACATGCCAGGCGGTGACCGCCAGCCCGCGCCGGTCAGCTTCGGCGGTAATGGCCGCGCGCTGCGCGTCGATACCGGCACCGCTGGCGGCCTGTTCTTCGGTGGACACACGCAGGTAGGCGACGGCGGTTCCGGCGGCAGGGGTGGTGTTGCGGCGGCGGGTGCGGCTCGTGGACATACCCTATTTTAACACAAACGACCATTTAGGTTAAAGAGTGTTCTTGGGTGATCCGGCCAACACGTCCAACGCCAGCACCGCACCCTCAATCCTCGCCCGCTCGGCCGCACTGGCCTCCAGATCCCCGGCGTCGACAGCGGCCAGGATCGCCCGCAACTGTGAAACGGTCTCTGCCACCGATGCACGGCTAATCCCGGTCACGTCGATTCCCTTCATGGCGGCTGCTCGGGCGTAGTGAACACTCCTATCCGGCAATGGTGCCCTTTGCCTGATCGTGTTGACGCACGCGCTGCCGGGGTTTGCTCCGCACAGCTCGCAGCGGTGGCGCGAGACGTCGGCTGCCGTCATGTGGCGAGTCCGTCGGCGCGTAGCCGCACCAGCTCGAAATGGCAGTCATTGCAGCGCGGCCTGCCCGGCGAGTAGCGGACTCGGCGGCAATCGACACAGAGCCCGGCGCGGTAGGCGGCGTGAGGGTCGATCACCGGCGAGCAGCGACTACAAATCCCCGCCGTGTCGGTGGTATCGAGCAGGTGTACGCCACACACACGGCAGTCCACAGGAGACCCGTTCACAAGGGCTCGTTCGTATGCCGGGCGGCCTGGCGGCACCAGTGGCAGGCATTGGGTTTGTGCTGGCAGAGGCAACCCACCCGGCGCGGTATCCCCCCTGCCCGCACCATCTCGTCGACAGGTCCGTTATCCGGCCCGTCGAAGGTTTCCCGTGCCCTTGGGGCATGGCCGCGCGGGTGACTCGACGCACCGTTGGCGGGACCCGCCGAAGGTGGCAAGTCTGCCGAAGGTGGCGAAGGTGGCAACGTAGATGGCGTGTCTACCTTCGTGCCATCTTCGCCACCTTCGGGGTCATCTCGGGGCTGTTCGCCACCTTCGTAGGCGATTGCCCACACCCACCCCTCACCCATGCTGGCCTTACGGCTGACGATGCGCGGAGCACGGTGCCGGCGGCGGGCGTCCTTCAGTTCTTGCTCCCCGAATCCGGCCTTGCGGCCTTCTTTGAGGACGTCCACGGCCGGGGCCTCACCGCTATGGCCGATCAGGTATTGGTAGATGAACGTCTTTGCTGGATTGCCGCCCGGTTCGTCGGCTCCTTCTTCGACGCTGGCGGCGACATGCTCGCGGGCCGTCCGGTCTGACTCGCCGATGTAGGACAGCAGCGGCACAGTACCGTCGTGTTCCTCGGCCGCGGGAAAGAACGGCTTGCCGGTGATGGCGAACCGGCTCGCGGCCACCGCGGCCGTGCTGTTGGCCTTCTCGGGGCCGATGAGCAATAGACCTTCGTCGTCCTGTTGGGCGTAGAGGGTCAGTCGTGCTTTCTGTCGCAGTGCGTAGCTTGCGCCGTAGCGGTCGCGGGCATTCGGAGAGGCAACGCGGTTGGTGTGTGTCAGCAGCAGTACGGCGGCGCCGGTCGCGGTGGCAATCTCCTTCCACGGGTGCAGCGCTTGGCGGGCCTGTTGCGGGTCACGTACCGACAGGCCCGGCGATACCGTGTCCAGCCAGGCATCTACCACGATGAGCGCAGGCACCGGGTCCGCTTCGCGGATGAGGAACAGGTCGCGCGGAAAAACCGGCGCACCGCTGCCATCCTGCTCGGTGCAAATCACCCGCACCATGTTCATGTCGACGTCAGCGACCTCAAGGCGCGGTCGCACGGTCTCAGCCCAATCATCCTCGGTGCACACAACGATTACGTCGGACGCGGGCCGGGCGGGAATACCGAACTCGGGCAGCGGTTTGCCAGTGGTGACCGCCGCGGTTATCCAAACCCAGAACAGTGACTTCCCGATACCTTCGTCGCCGATCAACAGACTGACAGCGCAGTATGGCAAGCGGCCTTTAGCCAGCCAGCGCGGTTGCTGGGCGCCTCGAAGCTCCGTTGCCTTCCATAGCCGCGGCATATCCATGACGCCGGCGCCGGCTTCCGGCTCACCCTCGCGTGGTTGCGACTGCACCGCGCCATTGACGGCGGATACCGACTCACTCGGCGGCGCAATTAGTTCCGCTAGATTCCGACCGGCGGCGATGTGGTCCGCTAAGTCCTTACCGCAGGCGGCTTGCATGATCTGCACCGACGCCGCGTTGCCGTGAAGCAACTCGGCGACCTGGCGGCCATGCTTGTCGCCAGGCTCGTCCTTGTCAGCTACGACGGTCACGTGCTTTTTGTGCAGCGGGGTCCAGTCGTAACGGTCAAGCTTCTGCCCGGCACCTTGCGGCGGGCACACTGCAACCGCGCCAACACCTTCGGCCGCCAACACGTCTTTTTCGCCTTCGACGACGTAGACGGTCGTAGTGTGAGAGGTGATGCGCTCGGCGTGAAACAAGCTCGTGCCCTTGGTGTTACCGCCCTGGTGGAATCTCTTTCCTGGTTTGCGATACACCTTGCGGCCGTCGGGGTAGACGTAGGTGTTGCGCTCGGAGTAAGCCGCACGCATGGGACCGTCGTCGAACAGGTCACGTGCACCGAGCTCTAGCGCGCCCAGCACCGCAGCAAGATCGCAACCGGCGTGGCAGTGCAGCACCACGCCCTTGCCGTCTCTGCGGGGCCCGACCGAAAGCGATGCCCGGTTGTCGTCGTGAGCCGGGCATTGGCAGGCCGCCTTATCCCCCTGAAGCTGCACGGTTTTCCCGGCATCCCTAAGTGTGGACGTCAGTAGCTCGAACGCGGTCACGGAGTGTCCTCCCCGCACCAGCGGTCCAGCCACAGCGCGACTCGCTCCTGACCGCGGTAGCGCAATCCCGACCGCAAGCGCGGCGGTATCAACACGCGCCACACAGCCAGCCATGCAGCATCGAGCCAGTTAACAGCCTGCCGTTCCCATGTCATGCCACACCGGCGCCTCGCGGGTCGTCGGTCCGCTTAACGGTGTTCGCGTCGAGGTAGTCGCGCACGTCGCTCCAGCGATAGAGCACCCGACGACCTCGTTTCACGAAACGCGGCCCGGTACCCCGGTAGCGCATCTGTGCAAGTCCGGCCTCGCTGGTGTCCAACACAGGCGCGACCTCGGCAGCTGTCGCGGTGTCAATGTCGGCGGGGATGGCGGTCATCCTGTATCCCTTCTCATGCAATCCATAATGAGAGTGCGTGAGGTCAGAATGACACCGGTGCGATTATGTTGTCAAGCACTACGGATATCGGTTACTCTAGATCACGTGTCATCACAGCCGTTCGCGCCGCTCGCGGTAGTCGTTGGCAGAAACTGCAAGCGCATCCGCTCAGATATCGGCATCACACAAGATGAGCTAGCACGGTACGCGCGCTCTGTCGGGTTGCACTGGAACGCAGCGAAAGCCGGCAATTTCGAGGCGGGCCGCTCGGCGCCCACATTCGCGACTGTGCTCGCGGTGACCATCGCACTCCAGATGGCCACTCAAGACCGAAATGGCGGTCAGGGCGTAACCCTTGCTGACCTGGTGGCCGGTTATGGGTTCGTCGCTCTGACCGACACCCTCGACACCGTTCCAACCGGATGGGTGGCCGATGTCTGCCGCGGCCGAGCTAGCACGTGGCCTCCGGCTGATGACTATTGGCAAAACGTATGGCCCACTCAAGAAATCGAGTCCGGCGTTCTAGAACGCCGTGCTACGCGCACAGCAGCACTGGTCAGACAAGCGGCAACCCAGTTGGCCGAGGTAGGGAAGCTCGATGTGGCTGAGCGCTCGGGTTTGACTGAGCATCGCTTAGCGCAACGGCTCGGAATCAGCCGGGAGAGGCTCGCGGACATCTCATATCGGTTGTGGAATGGCACTTTTAGCGAAGTGCGTGACCACCGAGCCGGCCCCGACGCCAATCAGCAGAAGAAGGGCCGCATCTCCCGCGAGCTGCGCACGGAACTCGAGAAAGCCTTGGCCGATGGCAACGATTAGCAAATACCAAACATCAAGCGGTGCAACATTTTACCGTGTCCGCTACCGCACACCTGATCGCGGTCAGACTGATAAGCGCGGCTTCAAGACCAAACGCGACGCCGAGGCGTTCGCCAATGGCGTTGAGGTAACCAAAATGCGCGGCGAGTACGTCGCGCCGACGCTGGGTCGGATCACGGTGGGTGAGTTGGGTCCGCTGTGGCTCAAACGCCAGCAAGGGCACATGAAGCCGTCCGGTTTCCGCTCGTATGAGAGCGCATGGAGGGTCCACGTCAAGCCGAAGTGGTCCGCTGTTCGTGTCGCCGATGTCAGATTCTCCGATGTGCAAGCGTGGGTAGCTGAGCTGGCCGCCAAACGAGGCCCGGTCATCGTTCACACCGCGTATTCGGTGCTGGCGCGCATCCTTGACGACGCGGCGCGCGATCGCCGCATCGCGGCGAACCCGGCCCGTGGGGTCAAGTTGCCGCCGCGGACGAAACGAAAGAACGTTTACCTGACCGCACAGCAGCTCGGGCGCCTGGCCGATGAAGCGGGCCGCTACTGCTCACTGGTCTTGCTGCTCGGCACGGTCGGTCTGCGCTGGGGTGAGGCCGCCGCTCTGGTGGTGGGTGATATCGACTTCCTGAAGCGCCGCGTGGTGCTGCACCGCAATGCCGTGACTATCAACCGTCGTACAACTGTGGGCACACTCAAATCCGGCAAGAGCCGCACAGTCGCATTGGCCGCGTTCGTGGTCGACGAGCTCGCGAGGACGTGTGAGGGCAAGGAACTTGACGAGCTGATCTGGCCGTCGCGTTCGGGTGGCTACCTCGCGCCCCCGTCTGCTCACGATTCCTGGCTGGCCGGCGCGGTGCGCCGCTGCCAGAAGGCCGACAAGCGGTTTCCTCGGATCACGGCGCACGCGCTGCGGCACACCGCGGCCTCGTTAGCCATCTCGTCGGGGGCCAACGTCAAGGTAGTTCAGCGAATGCTCGGCCACGCCTCGGCCGCGATGACGCTCGATGTCTACGCCGATCTTTTCGATGATGACCTCACCTCAGTTGCCGACAAGTTATCTGAAACTGTGGGCAAAATGTGGGCACGAGGGGCCGATACACCGATCCAGCAAACACGAAAACAGCCATCTAGCTGCGCTGATGCCTCCACAGCGTGAGGAGCCCCCTGTCAGGATTGAACTGACGACCTTTCGCTTACAAGGCGAGTGCTCTACCACTGAGCTAAGGAGGCGGATTAACCGCGTCCAAGCCTAATGGGTCACTCGTCGCTGTCGATGATGCGCCGCGAGCGCACCGGCCGTGAGGTCGGCCGCCGTCCGGTGCGCAGGCCGGGCAGCGGGATGCGCTCGGCGATGTTGCTCAGCGGGTTGACCACCATCGTGAGCGCGATGACGGCGTCCTGCAAAGTCGCGATGGCCGGCTCGAGGGCCTCCATGCCCGGGGTGAGCCGGGCCAGGGTGTCGGCGACGTCGGCGAGCTGCTCCAGCGGCCCGTTCTTGGCCGTCAGCTTGTCGACCAGCCCACCCTCGCTCAGCAACCGGTCGGCCAGCCCGTCCTCGCCCAGCATCCGCTCGATCAAGCCCTCTTCGGCCAGCAACTGATCGGCCAAACCGCCCGGCTGCAGCGCGCGGTGCAGGCCACCGCCCTCCGCGGTGAGCCGATCGAGCAGCCCGCCCTCCGACGTCAGCAGGTCCACCACGCCGCCCGGACGCAGCAACCGGTCGATGGGGCCGTCGGGCGCCACCGCCCGCCCCAGCGGCGCGTCGTCGTCGAGCAGTTTGGCCAGCCGGTTGGCGCGAACGATCGCGTCGTCGATGCCCAGCATGGACGTCATGGCGCTCGTTCCACCGCCATCACCGAGCGTCCGCTTCGCCAGACCGACTGCCGCGCTGGCGACGTTCAGGCTCGCGTCCGCCGCGGCCAGTCCCACCCGAGCGGGCGCGGTCGCCGCGTTGACGATGCTCTGGGCGAGGTTCATTCCCCGAGTCTATGCAGCGGCGCGCCCCTGCACCCCGAATCTCTGAGCAGATGCGATGATTCCTGGCAGACTGTTAGCAGTAGGCTGGCACCAGGCTCACAGAAAATATGCAATGAACGTCAAGCTAATGCACAAGCAAGGACAGATCCGATGACGGCGATGACATCAACCGAGTCGAACCAACCGGAGGCCCGCGTGCTCGTCGTCGACGACGAGGCCAACATCGTTGAACTGTTGTCGGTCAGCCTGAAGTTCCAGGGCTTCGAGGTCGCCACCGCGACCAACGGCGCGCAGGCCCTGGATCGCGCGCGCGAGGCGCGCCCCGACGCCGTCATCCTCGACGTGATGATGCCCGGCATGGACGGCTTCGGCGTACTGCGGCGGCTGCGGGCCGATGGCATCGACGCCCCGGCGTTGTTCCTCACGGCTCGAGACTCGTTGCAGGACAAGATCGCCGGCCTGACCCTGGGCGGCGACGACTACGTGACGAAGCCGTTTAGCCTCGAGGAGGTCGTTGCCCGCCTGCGGGTCATCCTCCGGCGTGCCGGCAAGGGCGGCGCCGACCAGCGCAGCGCCCGCCTGAAGTTCGCCGACATCGAACTCGACGAAGAGACTCACGAGGTATGGAAGGCCGGCGAACCCGTTTCGCTCTCGCCGACGGAGTTCACGCTGCTGCGCTACTTTGTGATCAACGCTGGCACTGTGTTGAGCAAACCGAAGATCCTCGACCACGTCTGGCGATACGACTTCGGAGGTGACGTCAATGTGGTCGAGTCCTATGTCTCCTACCTGCGCCGCAAGATCGACACGGGGGAGAAGCGGCTGCTGCACACGTTGCGCGGGGTCGGCTATGTGCTGCGGGAGCCTCGCTGAGCCCGGCGCGACGTAGCCGGCACTGACGAAGAAGCAGGTTCATGGCCAACAAGGTTCGACGCGGAATACCGCTACGGGTGGGTCTGGTCGCCGCCACCCTGATCTTGGTGGCGTGCGGCCTGGCGGTGTCGGGCCTGGCGGTCACGTCGATCCTGCGGCACAGCCTGGTCAACCGCGTCGACCAGACCCTGCTGGAGGCGTCCCGAGGCTGGGCGCAGGCGCCGCGCCGGCAGTCCCCGCCGCCGTACGAAAGCCCCGACCCCGGCCGGCCACCGTCGAAGTTCTACGTGCGCGGCGTCGGCGCTGACGGCACCCCGTTCACCGCCATCAACGACCGCAACGCCGAGCCGGCGCTCCCACCCAACAGCGACGTCGGCCCCACTCCGACCACGTTGCCATCGGTCAACGGTTCCGACATCCAGTGGCGGGCGGTGTCGGTGCGCGGCCCCAACGGCCTGACGACGGTCGCGATCGACCTCTCCGACGTGCAGCACACCGTCAGCTCCCTGGTCTGGCTGCAGATCGGCATCGGCGTGGCGGTCCTCATGGTGGTGGGGCTCGCTGGATTCGCGGTGGTGCACCGCAGCCTGCGTCCCCTGACGGAGGTCGAGCAGACGGCGGCGGCGATCGCCGCCGGGCAGCTGGACCGCCGCGTCCCGGAACGCGACCCCCGGACCGAGGTCGGCCGGCTCTCCGCCGCGCTCAACGGCATGCTCGCCCAGATTCAGCAGGCGTTGGCGTCCTCGGAGTCGTCGGCGGCGACGGCGCGCGGTTCCGAGGAGCGGATGCGGCGGTTCATCACCGACGCCAGCCACGAGCTGCGCACCCCGCTGACGACCATCCGTGGCTTCGCGGAGCTGTATCGGCAAGGCGCGGCCCGCGACGTGTCGATGCTGCTGTCCCGGATCGAAAACGAAGCCAGCCGGATGGGTCTGCTGGTCGACGACTTGCTGCTGCTGGCCCGGCTGGACGTGCAGCGACCCCTGGAACACCACCGGGTGGACCTGCTCGCGCTGGCCAGCGACGCCGTGCACGACGCGCAGGCGATCGACCCGACGCGCAGCATCACCCTGGAGGTCTTCGACGGCCCCGGGACACCGGAGGTCGTCGGCGACGAACCCCGGATTCGTCAGGTGCTGAGCAACCTCGTCGCGAACGCTTTGCAGCACACCCCGGCGAGCGCCGACGTCGTCGTCCGGGTGGGTACTGAAGGTGCCGACGCCGTGCTCGAGGTGGCGGACATGGGCCCCGGCATGAGCGAACAGGACGCGTCGCGGGTGTTCGAGCGCTTCTACCGCACCGACTCGTCCCGGGCGCGCACGAGCGGCGGCACCGGCCTCGGGCTCTCCATCGTCGACTCCCTGGTCCACGCCCACGGCGGCGTGGTGGACCTGAAAACCGCGCCCGGCCAAGGGTGTTGCTTCCGTGTCACGATGCCGCGCGTCAGCGACGTGCCCTCGCCGGAGCCGGTTCACGCCAACTGATCGAGCGCGGCCTTGATCCGGGCCTGCGCCTGGTCGAGCGATTCCGCTGACGGATTGCGGTCGACGTTGGCGAACCCGAAGTCGCTGAGATTGCGGGCGGGAAACACATGGACGTGCAGGTGGGGCACCTCCAGGCCCGCGATGATCAGCCCGGCGCGCTCGGTTCGGAAGGCCTTGCACACGGCCTTGCCGATCAGCTGGCTGACGCTCATGACGCGAGCGAACGCCGTGCCGTCGACGTCCTGCCACTGATCGATCTCGGCGCGCGGCACCACCAGCGTGTGGCCTTGCGTCATGGGCTCGATCGTCAGGAACGCGACGACGTCGTCGTCCTCGTAGACGAAGCGGCCGGGAAGTTCACGGTTGATGATCTTGGTGAAGATCGACGCCATGGGCCCAGCATAGGGCGCGCCGCCGCGCCGCCTCGAAGCGAAATCGTTAGCGCACCGTTGCGCCGTCGTTCTTCGACCTCCGGAAAATCACTGTGACCCACCTCGGGAGGGGGCGCGCGTGCTGCGAATCGCCGTGGCGTTCTTGGCCGTCTGCGCCATGGCCCTCTTGCCGTCGGTGGTCCCGTGCACCGCGCACGCGGCCTCGGCGTGGGGGCCGTTGGCGGCGCCCAATCCGTTCATGGCGCCGGGGGGCCTGGCGTCGTTGCACAATGACGCCGGATCCTCGGACGCCGGCCCCCTGCCCGGGCCCGGGGCTCATCTGACCGCGGTGTTCGGGTATCCGCTGCTGGCGGCCTGCCCGACGATCATGCAGGGCACCGACGGCCTGGTGCTGGCTCTGTGCACCGCCGACCTCGACCAGACGCCCACCATCTTCTTGCTCGACCCCGGCGGCCTGCTGCCGCGGGTGCTGCCGTTGGCCAGCCTGAAGGTCGTCAAGGGCGGGCTGCTCGGCGGCGTCTACGCCTACCTGGACAACAACAACCAGGTGGTGATGATCGACGGCAACAACCGCCTGCTGCGCATCGCCCACGCCAAAGACAGGGAGGGCCCGCTGGGCTGTTGGAAGCTGTTCGTCACCGAATCCACCGACCTGTCCGGCGTGATCCCCGCCGGAGACAGCTCCGTCGGCCTGGTGCCCGACTATGCGGGCAACGTGTGGTTCGCCAGCGGCAACGGCGTGGTGGGCGCGGTCCGTGCCGGCGGGGTGGTCACCGGCGTGCAGCTGCCGTCGGGTGAACAGGTCGCCAACAGCATCTCGTCGGCGCCCAGCGGACGTGTCGCGGTCGCCACGACGTTCGCCGTCTACGAACTGGGCCTCGACAACGTAGGGAATCCGCAAATCCTCTGGCGCGTAGCCTATGACCGTGGGCCCGCGCGCAAACCGGGGCAACTGAGCTGGGGCACCGGATCGACCCCGGTGTACTTCGGGCCCGTCACGGGGGCCGACTACTTGACCATCGTGGACAACGCCAGCCCCCAGGTGCATGCGTTGGTCTATCGGTCGGGGACCGGCCAATTGGTCTGTCAACAAACAGTTTTCACGCTGGGTGGACCGGGCAGCGAGAACGCGCCCATAGGGGTCGGCAACTCGGTCTTCGTGGCCAGCACCTACGGCTATCCCTATCCGGCGGTACCCGCGGGCGCGCCGCCGGCGGTTCCCCCGACCGCACCGTTCGTCGGCGGAATGACCCGGGTGGACGTCGACAACCCCGGCTGTCACACCGTGTGGGAGAACAAGGTTCGCAGCGCGGCGCTGCCCCACTTGTCCACCGCCGACGGCCTGATCTACACCATCACCCGGATCGGATGCGACCAGACGACGCCGCTCGACGCCTTCGCCTATGCGGTGGTCGACGCCGGCAGCGGGAAACTGCTGTGGCAGCAACCGAAGTCGGCCACCATCCTCAGCGATCCGATCGAGACCCCCACCATGGTGCTCATGCACCACCGGATCATGCAGGGCAACATCACCGGGCTGGGCCGCATCGGTTGATGGGTGCCAGGCCGGGTTGGCGACCGAGTCACATCCGTCACACCCGTCGCCGGAAGGAGGAGGCACTCTTTGTGCCCACCTCATAGCGACAGGTGCCGGTCGCCCTGGCCCGATCCACTCGATTGTCGCTGTGAGGCGGGCACTTCGTGCTATCCCGAACCCACAGTGACGCCTGGGACTTGGCCGTCCGCTGATCACTCACCCCGAGGTGGTCGAGCGGCGCGTGTGGTTGCCCCGTCAGAACTGCTACTCGCCCTGGCCGAACTTCATCATGTCGAGGTTCCAATACCCCCGCATGTTGGTGATCAGCCCGGCGTCGTTGACCTTGTAGGTGAACACCCCACGCACCGAGCTGGTGAGTCCGCCCTCAAACTTGCTGTCCAGCACCAGAATATGAGCGACCTCGTGCGGCGAGCTCGACGGGAAGGTTTCCTCGCAGGTGATGGTCAGCTGATTGGCCGCGATGTTGGTATCGAAGAACGCGCCGACGGCCTCCTTGCCGCGGACCCCACTGCCGTCGGGGTTGGTGACCGACTTGCCGATCGGGTCCTCGATCACGACGTCGTCGGCCATCAGGGCGAGCCATCCGTCCCGGTCGTGCGCCTGCACGCAGCGCCAGGAGGCGTGCGAGGCGGCCAACGCCGGGGATTCGGTGGTCTGGGTCATGGTTGATCTCCTGTCTCTAGATCGCGCACGCGGCGCGTGCGCCCTCCTCGGTGGCTTTACGGATGAGGCCCAGGCCGGTGCAGTCACCGGCCGCGTGTACCTGCGCGCCGGGCATCGCCGCGACCAGCGCGTCGTACAGCGTGGTGTCCGGCTCGACCGTCCCGGCGAGGATGACGCTGTCGACGGCCAGCCGCCGGCTGCTGCCGCCCGACGGTGTAAACACGACGGCTCCGGGCGTGATGCGCTCGGTCAAAGCGCGGACGTGGACGGCGACGCCCAGCCGGTCCAGGCGATCCATGTGCTCGGTCTTGCGCTTGGTGCCCACCTCCGGCGCGATGTCCTTGCCGGATTCGAGTATCGACACCGAGCGGCCACGGGCGGCGAGGAACTCGGCCAGTTCCAGACCGACCAGGTCACCGCCGACGATGGCGACCCTGCGGCCCAGCGGCATCCAGACCCGGCTGGCCATCCGAACCGCGCCGGGGCGCGCGAGCCTTTGCTTCCAGGCGGCCAGCCGGGAGGCGGGGCCGACGTCACCGAGCAGCGCACGCAATCCGGGCCCGGTCCGCACGTGGGGCAGCCCGGCGCCCGGGATGGCGGGAACCGTGACGCGGCCGCCGGTGGCCACGACCACGGCGTCGGGACCGGACCGCACCACCTCATCCACCGAAACCAAACGCCCCACGTGGATTTCCGTCGGGCCGGCCCGGATTTCATCGCGCAGGTAGCGCAGGAACGGCTGGTTCTCCGGATGCAGCGCCGACGCCCAGCGCAGCGCCCCGCCCAGCTCCGCGCCGTGACCCGATGCCCGCGTTCGGCGGCCACGCGCGCGGCCTCCAAACCGGCCGGGCCGCCGCCGATCACCATCACCCGTTTGACGCGGGTGGTGCGGGGCGCCGCCAGTTCGCGCTCCTTACCGGTGCGGGGATTGACCGCGCAGTCGACGGAGAAGCGCTGTTCCATGGCGTCGATGCAGTTTTCGCAGGAGATGCACTTGCGAACCCGATCCGCGCGGCCGGAGAGCAGCTTGCCCGGCAAGTCGGGGTCGGCCAGCAGCGGGCGTCCCATCGCGACGAAATCGGCGCGGCCGTCGGCCAGGATGCGTTCGGCCCGGACCGGGTCATGGATTCGGCCGACCGCGATCACCGGCACGTCGACCACTTGCTTGACCGCTGCGGCGGCGCCGACGTTGACCTCGTCGCCGTCGTCGGCGCCGTTGACCATGCCGGTGACCAGCCGATCGATCACCCCGCCGCTGATGTGGAACGCGTCGACGCCGGCACCGACGAGTTCGGTTGCCACGGCCGCTGTTTCGTAGATCGGTCGACCGCCGGCGACCCGCTCGTAGCCGGAGATGCGCAACGTGATCGGCAGGGCGTCGCCGACCTCCGAACGGATCGCGGCCAGGGCGTCCAGCACGACCCGGATCCGGCCGCGCGCCCTATCGCCCCGGTAGTCGTCGGTGCGCCGATTGCGTTGCGGGGCAAGAAAGGAACCCAGCAACATGTAGCCGTGCGCGGCGTGCAGCTCGATGCCGTCGTACCCGGCCTGCGCGGCGCGGCGCACCGCGGCCTTGAACAGGTCGAGCACCTCGCGCAGCTGCTGCGGGCTGATCTCGGCCGACGGCCGACCGGTGAGATACGACGGGATCACCGACGGCCCCAGCGACGTCACGCCGAAGATCTCCGGCCCCAGCCCGTCGGGCCCGGCGTGCACGAGCTGGGGCTGGATCCTGGCGCCGTGTTCGTGCACCACCTCCACCAGCGCCCGGTGCGCGTCGACCGCGGCGTCGGTGGCCAGGTGCAGGCCGCCGGGGGTCTCGGGATGGCGATGGTCAACCCCGGTGGCGCCCAGCGTGATCAGGCCGACGCCGCCCCTGGCGCGGGCGGCGAAGTAGTCGCGCGTGCGCTCCGACGGCAGCCCGTCGGGGGTGCCGTACATCGTCTCCATCGGAGACATGACCAGCCGGTTGCGCACCGTCATGGCGCCGATCCGCCCCGGCGCCATCAGATGCGGGAAGCCGGTCAAACGACGCGGCGCTTACCGATCGGCGTCCGTGTAGCGGATCACTCCGCGAATGTTCTTGCCGTCCAGCATGTCCTGGTAGCCGTCGTTGATCTGCTCGAGCCGGTACTGGCGGGTGATCATGTCGTCCAGGTTGAGCTTGCCGGCCGTGTACATCGACAACAGCTGCGGGATGTCGTACTGCGGGTTGCCGCCGCCGAAGATGGTGCCCTGCAGGTTCTTCTGCATCAGGGTCAGCATCGCCAGGTTCAGGGTCACGTTGGTGTCCAGCAGGCTGCCGATCGCGGTCAGCACGCAGGTGCCGCCCTTCTGGGTGATGTTCAGGTAGTTGTCGATGTCGGCGCCGTGCAGCTCGCCGACGGTGACCACCACCTTGTGGGCCATCAGGCCGTAGGTCACCTCGGCCATGCCGGCCATGGCGGCGAAGATGTCGGGGTAGACGTGCGTGGCACCGAACTTCAGCGCCTGATCGCGCTTCCACTCCACCGGGTCGATGGCGAAGACGTAGCGGGCGCCGGCGTTGACCGCGCCCTGCAGTGCCGCCATGCCGACCCCGCCGACGCCCACGATGGCGACGTCCTGACCCGGCCGGATGTCGGCGGTCCGCACCGCCGAGCCGTAGCCCGTGGTGACGCCGCAGCCGACCAGGGCGGCCACCTCGAACGGCACCGACGGGTCGATCTTCACCACCGAGCTACGGTGCACCACCATGTAGGGCGAGAACGTCCCGAGCAGCGTCATGGGGTAGACGTTCTGGCCGCGGGCCTGGATGCGGAACGTGCCGTCGGACACCGCGGCGCCGCCGAGGAGCCCGGCACCGAGGTCACACAAGTTGCGCAGGCCGGCCTGACAGGTGGGGCACTGCCCGCACGACGGGATGAAGGACAGCACCACGTGGTCGCCCGGCGCGATGTCCTCGACCCCGGGGCCGACCTCGGTGACGATTCCCGCTCCCTCGTGCCCGCCGAGCACGGGGAAACCGGCCATCGGGATGCCGCCGGTCACCAGGTGATGGTCGGAGTGGCACATGCCCGCCGCTTCCATCTGGATCTTGACCTCGTGCGCTTGCGGGTCCCCGATCTCGATTTCCTCGATGGACCACGGCTGGTTGAACTCCCAGATCAGAGCGCCTTTTGTCTTCACTTTGGACCTGACCCCATTTCGCCTTTGAACTGAGACTGCCTGGCCATGTCGTGCCGGGCAGCGAGGTGACGAGTGCCACAGGGCACCCCTGTCGCGTCAGCATAGCGCGTGCGACAAATCAAATGCTTGGTTGGTCGGGCAGTCACCAGATCGGCACCGGGGTCTTGCCCAGCGGGTAGTAGCCGGGCAGCTTCTCACCGGCCAGGCTGCGCTCGATCCGCTGCTGCATGCCCGCCGACAGCTTGCCCGCCTTCATCAGATCCAGGTACAGCGCCTGAACGTGGCCGAAGTCGAAGAAGTCGCGCTGCCACTCGATGAGCTTGTCGGCATTGAGCCGGATCCAGCTGCCGCCGATGCCGTAGATCTCCCGCTCGGTGCCGTCGTCGTCGACGACGACCTGCTTCCAGAAGCCGACGATCTCGCCCTGCGTGTCGTCGATGATCACCTTCTGATAGGGGTACTTCCAGTTCTCCAGCCCCTCCATTTCCAAACCCATTGCGATGTCCCGGATCTCGTCGATCCCGATGCACATCACGTCTTCCTTGGGCCCGATGTTCCAGCCGTAGGTGGCGTTCGGGGCGTAGAAGGCCGCCAGTGGCTTCCAGTCGCCGGCCTTCTCGCAGTCCTTGTTGGCCTGAAGCCAGGACTGCACCCATTCTTCGAGTTCCGCGCGCGAGAATGGCGGTTTTTCTGCCACGGTTATTCTCCTGTTTCCTTGATGGATAACGCCCTTGTGGGACAGGCGATTACGGCCTGGTCGATTTCCCGGCGGGCTTCCGCGGGCGGCTCGGCGTCCAGGATCTCGACCTTCCCGCGCTTGGGCACCCGGAAATAGTCGGGCGCTTCCAGCTCGCACATCGCGTGTCCCTGGCACAGATCCAGGTCGACCTCGACGCGATACCCCATCCTCAGCCTCCCGTCTTGTCCCGACGGCGGTAGCGCACCTTGGCCGGCCGGGCCAGCTGCACCACCATCTTCGAATGGTCGTTGCGGTAGCTCTCGGGGGGCTGCGCCATCTCGAACTCGTACTCGCGCAGCAACACCGAGAAGATGGCCTTGATCTGCATCTGGGCGAACGCGGCACCCACGCAGCGGTGCCGGCCGGCGCCGAAGGGGATCCAGGTCCAACGGTTGACCAGGTCCTCTTGCCGGGGCTCGTCGTAGCGCTCCGGCACGAATTCGTCGGGACCGGGGAAGTCCTCGGGGATCCGGTTCGAGATCGCCGGGGACGCCGCGACGAAATCACCCTTGTGAATCGGGTAGCCCTCGACCTCGAACTCGCCCTGGGCGACCCGCATCAGGATGATCAGCGGGGGATGCAGCCGCAGCGTCTCCTTGAGAACATTCTCCAGCTTCGGAATCTGGCGCAGCGCATGGAAACTCACTTCTTGGCCGTCGCCATAGAGCTCGTCGAGCTCCGTGACGACGTCGGCGTAGGACTGCGGGTGGCGCATCAGCTCGATCAGCGTCCACGCCGAGGTGCCCGAACTCGTGTGGTGACCGGCGAACATCAGCGAGATGAACATGCCGGTCACCTCGTCGGCGGAGAACCGCGGGTTGCCCTGCTCGTCCTTGATCGACACGAGGACGTCGAGCATGTCGCGGTCGCCTTTGTCGGCGGGCGGGTTGGCGACGCGCTGGTTCATGATGTCCTGCACCAACGCCACCAAACCGATTCGGGCCTCGTCGCGGATCCGGAAGCTTTCGATCGGCAGGTTCGGGTCGACGTAGCACAGCGGGTCGGTGCCGCGCTCGAGCTGGTGATAGAAGTTGGCGAATCGCGAGTCGAGCTGATTGCGGAACTTCGTCCCGATCAGGCACGCGGTCGAGGTATAGATGGTCAGCTCGGCGAAGAACTCCAGCAGGTCGATTTCGCCTTCGTCGCCCCAGTTCTCGATCATCCGGCGCACTTCGCGCTCGATGGTGACGGCGTGGCTCTTCATGTGGTCGCCGCGCAGCGCGGAGTTGTGCAGCATCTCCTTGCGACGCTCCGGGCTGGCGTCGAAGACGACGCCCTTGCCGAAGATCGGCGTCATGAACGGGTATGCCTCGGCCTGGTCGAGATCCTCGTCGGCGGACCGGAAGAAGAATTCGTTGGCCTGCGCGCCGGACAGCAGGATCACGTGCTTGTCGGCCAGCTGGAACCAGCCGACGTCCCCGCATTCGTCGCGGACGCGCCGCATCAGCCCGATCGGGTCGGTGCGGAACTCCTCGAGGTGGCCGTGCTCTTCCTCGCCGCCCGAAACGCGCGGGACTTCTTTGAGTTGGCTCGTCACGATTCCTCCGGATATTTCAGTTGCTGACGTTCCTTGGGCGCGTTGGACAGCGGCGCCTCGGGTTGCACTTCCATCGAGACGACGAACCCGCCGCGCGGCGTCTCGGCGACGAACGTGATGGCCCGGGCGAGGTCGGACGCCCGCAGGAAGTAGTCGTGCCGGGCCTGACCCCACTTCGCCCAGTCCTCGAGCGCGGGACCGATCAGCTCGGCGGGCAGGCTCCAGCCCATTCCGGTCTTGGTGGGGCCGGGGTGCACGATCGAGGCGCGGACCCCCGTCCCTTCGAGTTCCATCTGCAGATTGGTGACCATCGCGATGAGGCCGGCCTTGGCCGCCCCGTAGGCGCCCATGTGCGGGCGCTGGCGCAACGCGACGTCGGACCCGACGAAGATCAGGTCGCCGCGCCGGTGCTCGACCATGCCCGGGAGCACGGCGGTGGCCAGCCGGTTGGCGCCGATCAGATGAATCTGGATCTGCGACTCGAAGGCCTCGGTGTCGATCTCGTGCAGGCGCCCGAAGTAGGTGTCACCGGCGCCGGCCACCAGCACCTCG
Source organism: Mycobacterium bohemicum DSM 44277 (assembly GCF_001053185.1). GTDB lineage: Bacteria > Actinomycetota > Actinomycetes > Mycobacteriales > Mycobacteriaceae > Mycobacterium > Mycobacterium bohemicum. The sequence goes on from NZ_CSTD01000002.1 coordinate 551,967, forward strand.
ATCTCGCCCAGTTGCTCGGTGGCGCGGTGCACGAATCCCTTGACGGAGTCGGGATCGGTGACGTCGAGCGGCAGCGCGATCGCCTCACCGCCGCCCGCGCGGATCTGCTCGACGATCCCCTCGCACTTCTCGACGCGCCGCGCACCCAGCGCGACCGGAAAGCCGTGCGCGGCGAGCTCCACCGCGGTGGCCGCCCCGATGCCCGACGATGCGCCGGCGACGAGCGCCGGCCTGCGCTGGGGATGTGGTTCGAAGCGGGGCATTCAGGCGACCTCCACGCGCATCGGCAGGTGGGCGAATCCGCGGACATTGCTGGAGTGGACGCGGACGGCGTTGGCCTCGTCGACCTCATATCCGCGGATTCGCTTGAACAATTCGGTCAGGGCCACGCGGGCTTCCATGCGGGCCAGGTGCGCGCCCAGGCAGAAGTGCGCGCCGCTGCCGAAACTCAATAATTTGGGCCCGATCTCGCGCCCGATCAGGTAGTCGTCGGGGTTCACGAACGCACGCTCGTCGCGGTGGGCCGAACCCGGCAGCAGCAGCAGGATGTCGCCCACCGGGACGGTGGTGTCGTAGAGGGTGAGCTCTCCGGACACGGTGCGGGCCAGGATCTGGCTCGACGTGTCATAGCGCAGGGTCTCCTCGACCCACAGCGGCACCAGCGACAGGTCGGCGTAGACCGGTACCAGCTGGTCGGGATTCTTGTTTCCCCAATAGGCGGCATTGGCGAGGAGTTTGGTGGTGGTCTCGTTGCCGGCGATCACCATCAGGAACAAGAAGCCGAGGACCTCGTCGTCGGTGAGCCGGTCGCCGTCGATCTCAGCGGCCAGCAGCGCCGAGGTCAGGTCCTCGGTCGGCTTCTTGCGGCGCTGCGCGATCATTTCCTGGTAGTAGACGATGAGGTTTATCGACGCCTCGATCGCCGAGGCCGGCACGTCGGTGACGCCGTCCTCGCGGTGCATCACCCCGTCCGCCATGGCGCGCAGGCGATCACGGTCGGATTGCGGCACGCCCATGAGTTCGGAGATGACGTCCATCGGTAGCTTGCCGGCGAATTCGGCGACGTAGTCGACGCTGAGCATGCCGCCGGAGGACGCCTTGTCCAGCATGACGTCGAGGTGCTGCAACGCGATCTCGGTGACGCGAGGCTCGAGCTCACGAATCCGCCTGGGCGTGAACCCCTTTGACACCAGGGTGCGCAGCCGCAGGTGGTCCGGGTCGTCCATCGCCAGAAACGACATGGTCTTCGACGCGTGCGGCCCGCGCGACACCGGATCCAGCGACACCCCGTCGCGGTTGGACAGCGTCGTGCTGTTGCGGAAGCCCTGGTGCACGTCGTGATGCCGCGACACGGCCCAGAAGTTGAGTTCCTCGTTGCGATACAGCGGCGCCTCGTCGCGCAACCGCCGGTAATACGGGTAGGGGTCCTCGTGGAAGTCGTAATCGTAGGGATCGAGGACCAGTTCGTGGTCGCCAATGCGCACGGTCATGGTGTTTCGGTCTCCTCGTCCGCGCGCGTCAGGATGAGCCGCACCACATAGGCCAGCCGGTCGGCGGTTTGGTGATAGGTGAACTCGCCGCTGCCGGCCTGAACCAGGGCGCCGAAGAACGCCATCTCCAGCGCCGACACCGCATTGTGATCGGCGGTGGGTCCCATGGCCGAGGCGATGCGGCGGTGGATCTCCACGCCGATCCGGTCGCGCACCGCACGGACCGCGGGGTCGCCGCCACCACTGAGCAACGCCGCCGTGCAGGCCGCCCCCACCTCGGGCTCGTCGGCGACCACCAGGGCCAGGTGCCGCAGCGTCCGCTCCACCCGGCTGGACATGGGGTCGTTGACGTCGGTGAAGTACGGGACGCGCCGCACCAGGTCCAGGTAGACCTCGGCGATCAGGTGATTCTTCGACGAAAAATAGGTGTAGGCCGTGGCCGGGGCGACCTTCGCGCGGGCGGCGACCGCGCGCACGGTCAGGTCGCCGTACCCCTTCTCGCGCAGCGTTTCCACTCCGGCCGCAAGCACCTTGCGGAAGGTTTCCTCCTGGCGGCGGTTGCGGGGCGTCCCACCCGGTTGCTGCTCGGGTTGGGAAGCCGTCGCCACGAGGGCATCGCTGGACACATGTCCAAACTAACGACCGGTTGGACTCCAGGCAAGACCGTTTGGGAAACAACCTGTTCATCGGGCATAGTTTTGCGCGGTCGGGACTGACCCTTGCACGCTCGAGGCCGCGAGGGCTATGGTGCCAACGGGCAATAGTCGGACAACTGTCCACTCGGTTGTGCCCATTCTTCTCAAAGGCGGGAGCGACACATGGCCCAGAGGACCCTGTTGGCCGACGGCGTGAGTGCACTGTTCATCGACGGCAAGTTCTCGACCGGTAGCGCGGGCACCTTCCCGACGATCAATCCGGCCACCGAGGAGGTGCTCGGGGTCGCGGCCGACGGCGGCGCCGACGACATGGAGCGTGCCATCGACGCGGCGCGGCGGGCCTTCGACGACACGGAGTGGTCGCGCGACACCGAACTGCGGGTCCGATGCGTGCGGCAGTTGCGCGACGCGATGCAACAGCACCTCGAAGAACTCCGCGAGATCACCATCGCCGAAGTCGGTGCGCCCCGGATGCTCACCAGCATCGCCCAGCTCGAGGTCCCGGTGAACGACCTGGCCTTTGCGGCGGATACCGCCGAATCATACGAGTACCGCCAGGATCTCGGTGAAGCGTCGCCGATGGGGATCCGTACCCGGCGCACCATTGCCCGTGAGGCCGTCGGTGTCGTGGGTGCCATCACCCCGTGGAATTTCCCGCATCAGATCAATCTCGCCAAGATCGGGCCCGCCCTGGCCGCCGGCAACACCGTGGTCCTGAAGCCCGCGCCGGACACCCCCTGGTGCGCCGCCGTGCTGGGCGAACTCATTGCCGAGCACACCGACTTCCCGCCCGGTGTCATCAACATCGTCACGTCCAGCGACCACGGCGTGGGTGCGCTGCTGGCCAAAGACCCTCGGGTGGATATGGTTTCGTTCACCGGGTCGACGGCCACCGGCCGCAGCGTGATGGCCGACGGCGCCGCGACCATCAAGAAGGTGTTCCTCGAACTGGGCGGCAAGTCGGCGTTCATCGTCCTCGACGACGCCGACCTGGGCGGTGCGGTGGGCGTGGCGGGATTCTCGGTGTGCATGCACGCCGGGCAAGGGTGCGCGATCACGACCCGGCTGGTGGTGCCGCGCGCGCGGTACGACGAAGCGGTTTCGATCGCGGCGGCAACGATGGCCGGCATCAAGGCCGGCGATCCGCAAGATCCCGGAACCATCTGCGGGCCGGTCATTTCGGCGCGCCAACGGGACCGCATTGAGGGCTATCTCGACTCCGCCATCAGCGAGGGCGGGACGTTCGCCTGCGGCGGCGGCCGGCCGGCGGACCGTGAGAAGGGCTTCTTCATCGAGCCGACGGTGATCGCGGGCCTTGGCAACGACGCCCGCTGCGCACGTGAGGAGATATTCGGCCCCGTCTTGACGGTGATCCCGCACGACGGCGACGACGACGCCGTGCGCATTGCCAACGACTCGCCATACGGTCTGTCGGGCACCGTGTTCGGGGCCGACCCGGATAGGGCGGCCGGCGTCGCCGCGCGGGTGCGCGCGGGCACGATCAATGTGAATGGCGGCGTGTGGTACTCGGCCGACGCGCCCTTCGGGGGATACAAGCAGTCCGGGAACGGTCGCGAGATGGGTCTGGCCGGTTTCGAGGAGTACTTGGAAATCAAAACCATTGCCACAGCGGTGAACTAAAGGAGCTTCGAAGCATGCGGTTCGAAAACAAGGTCGCGATCGTCACGGGATCCGGTGGCGGCATCGGGCAGGCTTACGCCGAGGCGCTGGCCCGCGAGGGCGCCGCGGTGGTGGTGGCCGACATCAAGGGCGAGGCGGCCGAGAGCGTGGCCAAGCAGATCGCCGCCGAAGGCGGAACGGCCATCAGCATTGCGGTCGACGTGTCCGACCCGGCGTCGGCCAAGTCGATGGCCGACCGCACGCTCGCCGAGTTCGGCGGTATCGACTACCTGGTCAACAACGCCGCCATCTTCGGCGGCATGAAGCTCGACTTCCTGCTGACGGTGGACCCCGAGTACTACAAGAAGTTCATGAGCGTGAACCTCGACGGCGCGCTCTGGTGCACGCGGGCGGTGTACAAGAAGATGGCCAAGCGCGGCGGCGGCGCGATCGTCAACCAGTCGTCCACCGCCGCCTGGCTGTACGCCAACTTCTACGGCCTGGCCAAGGTCGGCATCAACGGCCTCACCCAACAGCTTTCGCGTGAGCTGGGCGGCCAGAACATCCGCATCAACGCGATCGCGCCGGGGCCCATCGACACCGAGGCCAACCGGACCACCACCCCCCAGGAGATAGTCCAGGACATCGTCAAGGGACTCCCGTTGTCGCGCATGGGGACCCCCGAGGATCTCGTCGGGATGTGCCTGTTTCTGCTTTCCGACGAGGCGTCGTGGATCACGGGCCAGATCTTCAATGTCGACGGCGGACAGATCATCCGGTCATGACGACCGAGCCGAAGCTGGGCTACATCGGGCTCGGCAACCAGGGTGCGCCGATGGCCAAGCGCTACCTCGACTGGCCGGGTGGCCTCGTCGTGTACGACATACGCGCCGAGGCGATGACGCCGTTCGTCGACGCGGGTGCCACCGCGGCGGCGAGCGTCGCCGAGGTCGCCCAGGCCGACGTCATCAGCGTCACCGTGCTGAACGACCCTCAGGTGCGCGAGGTCGTGGGCCAGCTGGCCGAACATGCCAAGCCGGGCACCATCATCGCGATCCACTCCACGATCAGTGACGCCACCGCCGTCGAACTGGCGGCCGCGCTCAGGCCGCGGGACATCCACGTCGTCGACGCACCGGTCAGTGGCGGCGCGGCGGTGGCCGCCAAGGGCGAGCTCGCCACCATGCTGGGGGCCGAGCGCGCGGTCTACGAGCGGATCAAGCCGGTGTTCAAGCAGTGGGCGTCGTTGATCATCCACGCCGGCGAGCCCGGGGCGGGAACGCGAATGAAGCTGGCGCGCAACATGTTGACGTTCACTTACTACGCCGCGGCGTGCGAGGCCATGAGGCTGGCCGAGGCGGCCGGGCTGGACCTGCAGGCGCTCGGCCGGGTGGTGCGGCACACCGAGGCGTCGACGGGCGCCGGCAACATCATGATCCGTGACAACATGGGCCCCCTGGAGCCGGATCACTTTCTCTACCAACCATTCCTGCACGCCCGGGGCCTCGCCGAGAAGGACCTGGCGCTGGCGCTGGGACTGGGGGAATCGACGGGCGTCGAACTGCCGCTCGCCAAGCTGGCATTGCAGAACCTCGCCGACGGACTTGGCGTTCCGCACACACAGGGAGAGACGTAATGGACGAGCTGCGCCGCAAGGGCCTCGAGAAGATGAACGAGGTCTACGGCTGGGAGATGCCGAACGTCGAGGGTGACTCGTACTTCGATCTCACCGTCGACCACCTGTTCGGGACCATCTGGACGCGGCCCGGACTGTCGATGCGCGACAAGCGCATCATGACGCTGACGGCAGTGACCGCCATCGGCAGTCGCGACCTGGCCGAAATCCAGATCAACGCCGCGCTGCTCAACGGCGAACTGACCGAGGACGAGCTCAAGGAGATGGCGGTCTTCCTGACGCACTACCTCGGGTTCCCGCTGGGTTCGGCGTTCAACGGCGCGGTCAGCACGGTGGTGGCGAAGCGCAAGAAGGCCGCGGCCAAGGGTGGCGGGGAGGATAAGAAGGCCAACGTGGACGCCGCGTTGAAGATGCACGGGGGCAAGGCGAGCGAGTGAGGGCTGTGTCCGCCCGACACGCCCGCTAGAGTGACGTGTCGTGCGCGTCCTGGTGATCGGCTCCGGAGCCCGTGAGCATGCGCTGCTGCTGGCGCTTCGCAAAGACCCGAAGGTCACGGGCCTGGCCATCGCCCCGGGCAACGCCGGCACCGCCCGGCTGGCCGACCAGCACGACGTGGACGTTGCCTCGGCCGAGGACGTCGTCGCGCTGGCGCGTGAGGTGCGTGCGGACCTGGTGGTGATCGGTCCGGAGGTACCGCTGGTGCTCGGCGTCGCCGACGCGGTGCGCGCGGCCGGCATCGCCTGCTTCGGACCCAGCAGGGACGCGGCCCGCATCGAGGGCTCAAAGGCGTTCGCCAAAGAGGTCATGGCGGCGGCGGGTGTACGCACCGCGACGAGTGAGACGGTCGACACGCCAGCGGTTTTGGATGCGGCCCTGGACAGGTTCGGGCCGCCTGCCGGCGACCCCGCTTGGGTCGTGAAGGACGACCGGCTCGCAGCCGGCAAGGGCGTGGTGGTGACGTCGGACCGAGATGTCGCGCGCTCCCACGCCGCCGGACTGCTGGAGTCCGGCCACCCCGTACTGCTCGAGTCGTACCTCGACGGCCCGGAGGTGTCGCTGTTCTGCGTCGTCGACGGCCCCACCGTGGTGCCACTGTTGCCGGCCCAGGACTTCAAACGGGTCGGCGACGGTGACGCCGGGCCCAACACCGGCGGCATGGGCGCCTACGCGCCGCTGCCGTGGCTGCCAGGTGACGTCTACTCCGAAATGGTCGATCACATCGTCAAACCCGTTGCCGCCGAACTGGTCCGGCGCGGCTGCCCATTCACCGGATTGCTCTACGCAGGCCTCGCGATCACCGCCAAGGGTCCGGCGGTGGTCGAATTCAACTGCCGCTTCGGTGATCCCGAGACGCAGGCCGTGCTGGCGCTGCTGGAATCACCTCTCGGGCAGTTGCTCTACGCCGCGGCCACCGGCACCCTGGCCGACTTCGGCGAGCCCCGCTGGCGCGACGGCGCCGCCGTCACCGTGGTGCTGGCCGCCGAGAACTATCCCGGGCGTCCCCGGGTCGGGGACGTGATCGCCGGCGCGGAAGCCGAGGGGGTGCTGCACGCCGGGACCGCGCGGCGCGCGGACGGCGAGATCGTCTCATCCGGCGGCCGGGTGCTGTCGGTGGTCGGCACGGGCGACGACCTCACCGCGGCACGTGCCGCCGCCTACGGCGTCCTGCGTTCGATCCGGTTGCCCGGCAGTCATTTCCGACGCGATATCGCCCTGGCCGCGGCCGAGGGCAGGATCCACCTGTAGGCCGGCGGTGACGGCTGGCGCCTTACGGGTATTGACTCCCGTGCCGGATGCGGGCAGACTCGATTAATAAACCAACCGTTGGTTTAATTATCAAGGCGGGGCACATTGGCTCGTACCGTGAATGTCACCGAGCACGCCGCGCGACGTGAGGCGATACTGGATGCCGCTCAACGGCTGGTCCTGTCGAAGGGCTACGAGCGCTTCACCGTGCAGGACCTTCTCGATGAGCTGCAGATCTCCAAGGGTGCCTTCTACCACTACTTCGATTCCAAGCCGGCAGTCATCGAGTCCCTCACCCAGCGGCTCGTCGGCGAATCGGCACGAGCGCTCGCCCCGATCGCCAACAACCCCAATCTGGCTGCCGATGAAAAGTTGAAGCGCTTTTTCGACGAGATCATTCGCTGGAAGTCTGCGCGCCAGGGCCTGTTCGTGGCGATGCTTCCGGTCTGGTACGGGCCCGATAACACTGTCCTGCGCGTACGGGTCCAATCGGCTGTGGCACAGTGCCTCGCCCCGCAAGTAGCGATGATCGTGCGACAGGGTGTCGACGAGCGGCGGTTCGCCACCGCGTTTCCAGACCAAGCCGGTGCAATCGTTGTCACCCTGGTTCAGGCGTTGCAGGACACGGTTGCCCAACAACTGATAGCGGTGGCGCTCGGTTCACCGGAAGCGCCACCGACGGACGCGATCGTGGCCGCCCACGGCGCGCACATCGAAGCGATTGAGCGCTATCTCGGTGTCCCGCCCGGTGCGTTGTACCGTGCCGATGCCAAGGCCGTGAACAGCTGGATCGATGCGCTTCGGCGAGCCGACCCAACGTCGAAGGGAGCTGCGCGATGAAGGTCGATTTCGCCAAGAAAACCGTGGGGGGGTTCAATTTCGAGTTCGTCCGCGGATTGTCATTGCAGGCAGCGGGCGCCGCCGAATACGGCGAGTGCATGGAAACCATGCTCAGAGTCAAGAACAACGATTTCAACAGCTGGGTCACCGAATGGGCCGCCACAGCCGACCGGGTCGCGGCCTTCGCTGATCGCGAAGAGCGGTTGGGCAACCGCGTAGGTGCCCGGGACGCCTTTCAGCGCGCCAGCAACTACTACCGGATGGCGGTGTTCTATGCCGCCCACACCGACATCCGGCACACCCAGTTCTGGCAGCGCAGCAGGGATTGCTTTCACCGGGCGATCGCTTTGATGGACACTCCGCTGGAAAGCCTGAATATCGCTTTTGAAGGCGCCCGGCTACCAGCGTATTTCGCTTCTGGCGGGGGAGGTCGGCGTCCTACGCTGATCGCGCTCGGTGGCTTTGATTCGACCATGGAAGAGCTCTACTACTGGATCGGTGCCGCCGCTCGTGGTCATGGCTGGAACTGCTTGATGTTCGAGGGGCCCGGGCAGTGGGGAGCCCTGAAGACGAACCCGGGTCTGACCTTTCGGCCCGACTATGAAAAGCCGGTGGGGGCGGTGGTGGATTACCTCTGCACGCGCTCCGATGTCGATCCCGACCAGCTGGCCATCATCGGGTACTCGATGGGTGGCTACCTGGCCACGCGAGGTGCGCTCGACCAACGGATCGGTGCCTGTATTCCCAACTCGCTGGTCGTGGACTGCGGTGCGGCCGCCCGGGCTGGAATGAAGGGACTGCTCAAAAGTGCCGGCTTCACGGACGCGGCACTGAAGCTGATCATGAAGGTCAACGCCCCCGTCCGCTGGGGATTTCAACACTCGGAATGGACTTTGGGTGTGCGCAACGCCCACGAATGGGTACAGGTTTACCAGCCCTACAGCGTCAAGGATCTCGCGGATCGCTACCGGAAGCCGATGTTGTTTCTGTTCAGCGAGGACGACATTCACGACGCGGCCGCGCCTTCGGCCGACATCATCGTCGACATGCTCGACTTCATGCTCGCCCTGAAGTGCGACCGTTGCATCCACCTGTTCACGCGGGCTGAGGGCGCGTCGAGCCACTGCCAAATGGGTGGGTTGAGCTACGCGCAGGCCGTGATTTTCGACTGGCTGAACCACGTTTTCTGCGCCGGTCCGGCGCCGGAACTCGCGCGCTCAGCCACACGCGACCTTTTCGTCGACCTGTTCGGCAAATACGGCAAGTCTCTGGGGGAATCCAAAGCGAAAGAGCTGCTCAACGTGGCCCGGCTGCTATAAATCGTCGGCACTCATTGCGGTACAGGTCATTTGGTGCAAGAGCAACCTAGAAACCCGCGGCCTGCCCGTCGCGTCGCGGGTCGCTCACGGCCAGATACCCGTCGTCGAGACGCCAGATCGCCTGGCAGCTACCGAATTCGTTGTAGTCGTCGACTGAGACGAGGTCATGACCGCGCCGGACGAGCTCGTCGAGTGTTGTTCGTGAGAAAGATCTTTCGCAGGTGACCTCGGTGCCCTGCACCCATCGGAAACGCGGACCGTCGCAGGCGGCCTGCGGATTCTGTCCGTGGTCGGCGATGCGCACCATCACCTGGACGTGGCCCTGGGGCTGCATGGTGCCACCCATCACCCCGAAGCTCATCACCGGTGCGCCGTCCTTGGTGACGAAGCCCGGGATGATCGTGTGGTAGGGGCGCTTGTTCGGCCCGACGCGGTTGGGATGACGCTCGTCGGCGGAGAAGTGCACTCCCCGGTTCTGCAGGGCGATCCCGGTACCCGGAACGACCACCCCGGAACCGAATCCCATGTAGTTGGACTGAATCATCGACACCATCATCCCGTCGGCGTCGGCGGCCGTCAGGTAGACGGTTCCCCCGCTCGGGGCGCCGGCCGACGCCGGCTGTGCCCGCTTGGGGTCGATCAGCGCCGCGCGCTGCGCCAGGTATCCCTTGTCCAACAGGCGTTCCGGACGCAGCGTCATGTGGTCGATGTCGGTGACGTAGGCCTGTGCATCGGCGAAGGCGAGCTTCACCGCCTCGATCTGCAGATGAACGCTGTCGGCGGAATCGGCGGGCAGCGCCGCCATGTCGAAGTGCTCCAGGATCCCCAACGCGATCAGCGCGACGATTCCCTGACCGTTGGGCGGCAGTTCGTGCACCGTGTATCCGCGGTAGCCGGTGCTGATCGTCTCCACCCAGTCAGCCCGGTGCGCGGCGAGGTCGCCGGCGCGCATCGCCCCGCCGTTGGCCGACGAGTGCGCCTCGAGCGCGGCGGCCAGTTCCCCGCGGTAGAACTCCTCGCCGTTGCTCGACGCGATCTTCTCCAGGGTGGCGCCGTGGTGCGGAAGCCGAACCAGCTCACCGGGTTTGGGCGCCCGGCCCTCGGGCATGAACGCCTCGGCGAACCCGGGCTGGCCGGCGAACAGCGGAGCCTGCGCCGCCCACTGCTGGGCGACGGTCGGCGAGACGAGAAAGCCGTCGCGGCCATAGGAGACGGCGGGCACGAACAGCCTCGCGAACGGCAGCTTGCCGAACCGCGCATGCAGCTCGGTCCACGCGGACACCGCGCCCGGCACGGTCACCGAGTTCCAGCCGAGTGCGGGAACGGCGTTGTGGCCGAAGAACTCCGGCGTCCACGCCGCGGGCGAACGTCCCGACGCGTTCAACCCGTGCAGGCGTGCGCCGTCCCACACGATCGCGAAGGCGTCGGAGCCGATCCCGTTCGACACCGGTTCCACCACGGTGAGCGTGACCGCGGTGGCGATGGCGGCGTCCACGGCGTTGCCGCCCTCGGCGAGCATCCGTAGTCCGGCCTGGGCGGCCAGCGGTTGGGACGTGCACACCACGTTTTCGGCCAGGACCGGCTTTCGCGGCCAGGCGTAGGGGAATTCCCAACCGAAACGTTTCGTCACCCCCGCGAGCGTAACGCCGCCGCGTGGCGACGCCGCACGCTACGCCGTCAGCAGCGGCGCCATCCAGGTCAGCTCGGCCGGCAGCTGAGAGCTCCAGAACTCGCCGTTGTGACCGCCCGGCGAGAAGCCGCCGGCCGGCGGGTTGGGCAACTGGGCGATGAATTGCTTGGTCGCGCCGTAGAACGGGTCACTGTCGCCGCAGTCCACCCGGATCGGGATCGATGCCAGCGCGGGCATTCCGAACACCGAGTTCGCCGCGAAGTCGTCCGGGCCGTCGAATGCGCCGGGCGCGGCGGCGCCGGAGGACAGCCACAGCGCGGGGCTCACCGCACAGATCGCGGCGGTGCGCGGCGCGCCCAGCCGCCCACCGAGCAGCAGTGCGCCGTAGCCGCCCATCGACCACCCCAGGAACGCCACCCGTGAGGTGTCCAGACCTTGGCCGGGCAGCATCGGGATGAGCTCGTCGAGCACCATGGCGCCGCTGTCCTCCCCGGACGCCCTCTTGTGCCAGTAGCTTCCGCCGCCGTCCACGGCGACCACCGCGAACGGCGGCAGCCCGGCATTGACGGCCTGGGCGAGCCCCTGCTCGACCCCGCCCGCCATCACCGTCGACGCGTCGCTGCCCTTGCCATGCAGCGCAATTACCGGTCGCAGGGCCTTGGTCTGACCCGGCGGACGCGCGATCGCCCAGTTCGTACTGACGCCGCCGCGCGCCGCCGACACGAACGATCCCGTCACCATGGTCGGCGCCGGCTGCGTCGGGGCCGGCGGTTCCAGCGGCGGTGGGGGCGGCGCCAACGGCGCCCGCGTGGCGGCGCGAGAGACCGGCCCGGCAACCGGCGTGGCGTGAGATGTGCGGGCGTGAAAGGCGATGTCGAGGCCGTATGCGCCGGCGGCGCCCAGGGCGGCGCCGGCGCCGAGACGAAGCAGCGTGCGTCGGCTCATGTCGGGCATGCGGGCCATCATGCCATGTCGGTTTGGCGGGCCGTTTGGCCAAAATGGCAAAGGAGTACCACTTTTCTGGCACGATGGTCACTCGTGACTGCAGCGGTTACTCCGAAAGGAGAACGTCGACGGTATGCGCTCGTGAGCGCTGCCGCCGAGCTGCTTGCCGAGGGCGGGTTCGAGGCGGTGCGGCACCGGGCGGTCGCTCGTCGGGCCGGTTTGCCGTTGGCGTCCACCACGTATTACTTTTCGTCGCTCGACGACTTGATCGCGCGCGCCGTCGAACACGTCGGGATGATCGAAATCGCGCAGCTGCGGGCGCGGGTCACGGCGTTGTCGCGGCGGCGGCGCGGACCGGAAACCACCGCCGAGGTGCTGGTGGACCTGCTCGTGGGCGACGTGTCGGGCCCCGGACTCGCCGAGCAGCTGATCTCGCGGTACGAACGGCACATCGCCTGCACCCGATTGAGCACCCTGCGGGAGACCATGCGGCGCAGCCTGCGCCAGCGCGCCGAGGCCGTCGCGGAGGCCATCGAACGATCCGGACGGTCCGTGCGCATCGAGTTGGTGTGCACCCTGATCTGCGCCGTCGACGGTTCGGTGGTTTCGGCCCTCGTCGAGGGCAGGGATCCTCGGGACGCCGCGCTGGCGACGCTGGTCGATCTGGTCGACGTGCTCGCGCCCATCGACCCGCGGCCCGTACAGATCTAAGGGCGGCGCGTCGGCAGCGACGGCGTCACGATGCACCCGGTGGCGGGGTCGCCGTAGATCGTCACGCCCTCCGGGCGGCGTTGCGCGTAGAGCGCCACGTAGGCGCAGACCACGGCGTCGACGGGGTCTTCGGCTCTTCGCAGGTCGCTCTTGCGCTGCGCGGCGCCGACCCGCCGGCGCAGGTCAACCCAGCCCTCGTAGTGCGCGACGTGCAGGGGCACCGTCGCGGTGGCCAGCCTTTCGATGCCGTCCATCAGCAGCAGGAGTTGAGACCTGAGCTGATCGACGCCGCGACCCGGCTTGGCCTTGTATTTCAGGGTTCGTTCCAGCCGGAACAGCACCACGGTCGCGGAATGCGGATAGACCTCGAGGGCGCGGCGCCCGGCCGCCGACCGCGGGTCCAGGTCCAGACCCAGCGCGCCGGCCAGCCGCGCGGCGCGGGGGCCCCGCCTCGAACCGGCGGAAGTCGCGGTTGAGCGCCGCCTCCGCCGGGCGCTGCCCGGTGGGATTGGTCACCACCAGGGGCGCGTCGAAAGCGACCACGCAGTCACCCCGCACGAAGGGCGCCAGCGCGGCCAGCACTTCGGCGTCGTCGCGCACGGCGCCGAGATGCACCAGATGGGCGTCGGCGTCGACGACGGCCACTCCGGTGGGGTTCCGCCCGGCCCACGCGAGATCGACGCCGGCGAAGTACATGCGCACAGGGTATGGCCGGCCCGATGGCGCCACACCAGTCACAGTGGTCCCTGGCGAAAGTGATCTCCGATGTGCCCGCCTCATAGCGACAGTTGAATGGGTGGGCAGCCCTTGTCGCTATGAGGCGGGCACATCGGGTGCCGCCCGGGCCAGAGGCGAAAGGGGTCCAAGGGGCGCAAGGGGCCACCGTGATACCGCGGACGGCATTCCGCGACGCCGAAACGCCCAACCGTAAGCTGTCTGCTTGTGAGCATCCCGAACGTGCTGGCCGCCAGGTATGCCAGCGCCGAGATGGTGGCGATCTGGTCGCCGGAGGCCAAGATCGTCGCCGAGCGGCGGCTGTGGCTGGCCGTGCTGCGCGCGCAGGCGCAACTGGGGGTGGAGGTGCCGCAGGAGGCGGTCGCCGACTACGAGCGGGTGCTCGAGGATGTCGACCTGGCCTCGATCGCCGCCCGGGAGCGGATCCTGCGCCACGACGTCAAGGCCCGCATCGAGGAATTCAACGCGCTCGCCGGCCACGAGCAGGTGCACAAGGGGATGACGAGCCGCGACCTCACCGAGAACGTGGAGCAGCTGCAAATCCGGCGCTCGCTGGAGCTGGTCTTCTCACACGGGGTCGCCGCCGCGGCGCGGCTCGCCGAGCGCGCGGTGGCCTATCGCGACCTGGTGATGGCCGGACGCAGCCACAACGTCGCGGCGCAGGCCACCACACTCGGCAAGCGGTTCGCGTCGGCGGCGCAGGAGACCCTGATCGCGTTGACCCGGCTGCGGGAACTGATCGATCGCTATCCGCTCCGCGGCATCAAGGGCCCGATGGGCACCGCGCAGGACATGCTCGACCTGCTCGGCGGCGACACGGCCAAACTCGCCGAGCTGGAACGCCTCATCGCCGAATTCCTCGGATTCTCAAACCTTTTGACCAGTGTCGGGCAGGTGTATCCGCGTTCGCTGGACCACGACGTGCTCTCGGCGCTGGTCCAACTGGGCGCGGGGCCGTCGTCGCTGGCCCACACCATCCGGCTGATGGCCGGGCACGAACTGGTCACCGAGGGTTTCGCCGAGGGGCAGGTCGGCTCGTCGGCGATGCCGCACAAGATGAACACCCGCAGCTGCGAGCGGGTCAACGGGCTGCAGGTGGTGCTGCGCGGGTACGCCTCGATGGCCGCCGAGCTGGCGGGCGCGCAATGGAACGAAGGCGACGTGTTCTGCTCGGTCGTGCGCCGAGTTGCGTTGCCGGACAGTTTCTTTGCCATGGACGGGCAGATCGAGACCTTCCTGACGGTGCTCGACGAGTTCGGCGCCTACCCGGCGGTGATCCAGCGCGAGCTGGACCGCTACCTGCCGTTCCTGGCCACCACCAAGGTGCTGATGGCGGCGGTCCGCGCCGGCATGGGCCGCGAGGCCGCCCACCACGTCATCCGGGAACACGCGGTGGCGACGGCGCTGGCCATGCGGGAACGCGGCGCCGAACCGGACCTGCTCGAGCGGCTGGCCGCCGACGAGCGGCTGCCGCTGGACCGCGCGGCCCTGGACGCCGCGCTGGCCGACAAGAAGGCGTTCACCGGCGCCGCGGGTGACCAGGTGGACGAGGTGGCCGCCATGGTCGACGAATTGGTCGGCCGCTACCCGGACGCGGCCAAGTACGAACCGGGCGCCATCCTATGACCCTCGCGGGCGCGCTGTCGGGCATCGATTTCACCGACCTGGACAACTTCGCCCACGGCTTCCCGCACGACCTGTTCGCCGCCCATCGGCGGGAGGCGCCGGTGTACTGGCACGAACCGACCGACAACACCCCCGACGGCGAGGGCTTCTGGTCGGTCGCCACATACGCGGAAACCCTTGAGGTGCTGAGGGATCCGGTGACGTACTCGTCGGTGACCGGCGGTCAGCGCCCGTACGGCGGCACGCTCCTGCAGGACCTGGCGATCGCGGGCCAGGTGCTCAACATGATGGACGACCCGCGGCATTCGCAGATCCGGCGACTCGTCAGTTCCGGCCTGACGCCGCGGATGATCCGCCGCGTCGAAGAGGACCTGCGCGGCCGCACCCGGCGCCTGCTCGACGCGGTGGCGCCCGGTGAACCGTTCGACTTCCTGGTGGACATCGCCGCCGAACTTCCCATGCAGATGATCTGCATCCTCCTGGGTGTGCCGGAATCCGAACGACATTGGCTGTTCGAGGCGATCGAGCCGCAGTTCGACTTCGGCGGCTCCCGCAAGGCGAACCTCTCGCAGCTGTCGGTGGAGGAAGCCGGGTCTCGGATGTACGCCTACGGCCAGGAGTTGATCGCCGCCAAGCGCGCCAGCCCGACCGACGACATGCTTTCGGTCGTCGCGAACGCGACAGTCGAGGATGCGCCGGCCCTGTCGGATCTGGAGCTGTACCTCTTCTTCAGCCTGCTGTTCAGCGCGGGCGCGGAAACCACCCGCAACGCGGTCGCCGGTGGGCTGTTGGCGCTGGCCGAGCACCCCCAGCAATTGGGCGCCCTGCGCGAGGATCTCGACCTGCTGCCCACGGCGGTCGAGGAGATGGTGCGATGGACGTCGCCGTCACCGTCGAAGCGGCGTACCGCCACCCGCGACGCCACGCTGGGCGGGCAGTCGATCCGGGCCGGGCAGAAGGTGCAGATCTGGGAGGGCTCGGCCAACCGCGATTCCGCCGTGTTCGACCGCGCGGACGAATTTGACATCTCGCGAAAGCCCAACCCGCACTTAGGCTTCGGGCAAGGAGTGCACTATTGCCTGGGCGCCAACCTGGCCCGGCTGGAATTGCGGGTGCTCTACGAGGAGCTGCTGTCGCGCTTCACCGGCGTGCGGGTCGTGCGGCCGGTCGAGTGGACGCGAAGCAATCGGCACACCGGCATCCGGCATCTCGTCGTCGAACTACACGACTGACCGTTCGCGGTGCAGCCTGATCCCGGCGGCGCGCAGCTCGAGCGCGGCGAGCGCCCGGATCGTGTAGGGGTCCTCGTGTCGCCACCCGGCGACCGGGTCCGCGCTCACCGCGGCCAGCCTGCCCGGCGACCGGTTGGCCAGCGCCCGCAGCGCGAGCAGTTGCTGACCGGCCGGCGTGGCGGCCAGCGCGGTCACCGTCCACTTGCGGCGGAAAAACCGCAGCCGCAAAAGCAACCACGGCACGGTCACCGCCAGGATCGGCGGGGGGGCGACCGCGATCGCCAGCAGCACCGACAGCCAGCTCGCCGTGGTGTCCAGGCTGTGGCCGGCGTCCGCGAGGTCCATGGCGGCGTCGCTGGCGGCCGTGAGCGGCTTGCTGAACGCGTCGCCCAGCAGAGGAACGTGCTGCGCGCCGTGGCCCGCCGACGCCAGGTTGCCGGCGATTCCCTTTGAGCCGCTTTCCACTTGCCGGCCGGCATCGGCGATCGTGGCGATGGCGTCGTGCACGGCAAGGCCGACGAACACCCAGATCACCGTCCACAGCGAGATGGTGACGTCGCTGATCAGCTGGCCGAACAGGCGAAGTGGTCTGGTGGAGTATGGCAAGAACCGCGTCATAGCTCCGATACCAGCACAGCTGCCGGGAAAATGGCGCACGCCTGCCGGATAGGCTGGCCCGATGCGCCCCGCGTTGTCCGACTACCAGCACCTGGCCAGCGGCAAGGTCCGCGAGATCTACCGCGTCGACGACGAGCACCTGCTGCTGCTCGCCAGCGACCGGATCTCGGCCTACGACTACGTGCTGGACAGCACCATCCCGGACAAGGGCCGGATCCTCACCGCGATGAGCGTCTTCTTCTTCGGCCTGGTGTCGGCGCCGAACCACCTCGCGGGGCCGCCGGACGACCCGCGCATCCCCGACGAGGCGCTCGGCCGAGCGTTGGTGGTGCGCCGGCTGGAGATGCTCCCGGTGGAGTGCGTGGCCCGCGGCTACCTGACCGGGTCGGGCCTGCTGGACTACCAGGCCACCGGCGGGGTGTGCGGCATCGCGTTGCCGGCCGGGCTGGTGGAGGCCAGCAGGTTCGCCGAACCGCTGTTCACCCCCGCCACCAAGGCCGCGCTGGGCGACCATGACGAAAACATCCCGTTCGCCCGGGTCGTCGAACTGGTGGGCGCGGCGCGCGCCGACGAGCTGCGCGACCGAACGCTGACGATCTACAAGCAGGCCGCCGACCATGCCCTGACGAAGGGCATCATCATCGCCGACACCAAATTCGAGTTCGGCACCGACCGCGACGGCAACCTGCTGCTCGCCGACGAAATCTTCACCCCGGACTCGTCCCGGTACTGGCCGGCCGAGGATTACCGGGAGGGCGTGGTCCAGGCCAGCTTCGACAAGCAGTTCGTCCGCAACTGGCTCACCAGCGAAGAATCCGGCTGGGACCGCTACGGCCCGCAACCCCCGCCGCCGCTGCCCGACGACATCGTGAGGGCGACGCGGGAGAGGTACATCAATGCCTACGAACGGATCTCCGGCCTGAGCTTCGACGACTGGATCGGCCCGAGCGCATGACCGCCGGACCCGGCGCGCCCGTACCGCCGATCGCCAAGCGGGTGGACACTCGGCGCGAGCACCATGGCGACGTCTTCATCGATCCCTATGAATGGCTGCGCGACAAGGACTCGCCCGAAGTCATCGCCTATCTCGACGCCGAGAACGACTACGTCGACAAGATGACGGCCCACCTGGAACCGTTGCGGCAGAAAATTTTCGACGAGATCAAGGCGCGCACCAAGGAGACCGACCTCTCGGTGCCGACTCGCCGCGACCAGTGGTGGTACTACGCCCGCACCTTCGAGGGAAAGCAGTACCGCATCGACTGCCGTTGCCCCGTCACGGATCCCGGTGACTGGACCCCGCCCGTCCTGGACGAGAACACCGAGATACCCGGTGAACAAATCCTGCTCGACTCGAACGTCGAAGCCGAGGGTCATGAGTTCTTCGCGCTCGGTGCGGCCAGGGTCAGCCCCGATCAGAACCTGCTCGCGTACTCGGTCGACACGGTCGGCGACGAACGTTATACCCTGCGATTCAAGGACTTACGCACCGGCGAATGCTTGCCGGACGAAATCGCCGACATCGCCGCGGGCGTGACCTGGGCGGTCGACAACCGCACCGTCTACTACCTGACGTTGGACGCGGCCCACCGCCCGGACAAAGTCTGGCGCTACCGGCTGGGCTCCGGCGAGCCGTCGGAGTTGGTGTATCACGAGGCGGACGAAAGGTTCTGGCTGGGCGTGGGGCTCACCCGAAGCCAGTCGTACGTCCTGATCGCCGCGGGATCCTCGGTGACGTCCGAGGTCCGCTACGCCGACGCCGCCGACCCGTCGGCCGAATTCACCGTCGTGCTGCCGCGACGGGACGGCATCGAGTACTCGGTGGAGCACGCCGTCGTCGGCGGAGAAGACCGGATGTTGATCCTGCACAACGACGGCGCGGTGAACTTCACCCTCACCGAGGCGCCGATCAGCGCCCCGACGCGGCAGCGGACGCTGATCCCGCACCGCGACGACGTTCGGCTCGACGGGGTGGACGCCTTCGCCGGCCATCTGGTGGTCAGCTACCGGCGGGCGGCGCTGCCGCGAATCCAGTTGTGGCCCATTGGGGCCGACGGGAGCTACGGCGCGCCGGAGGAGATCTCGTTCGAGTCCGAGCTGATGTCGGCTGGGGTCGCCGGGAACCCGATGTGGGATGCCCCCAAGCTCCGGATCGTGTCCGGCTCGTTGGCGACGCCGGCGCGCATCTACGACGTCGACTTCGTCACCGGGGCGCGCACGCTGCTGCGCGAGCAGCCTGTGCTGGGCGGCTACCGGCCGGAGGACTACGTCGAGCGACGCGACTGGGCAGTCGCCGACGACGGCACCCGGATCCCGCTGTCGATCATCCACCGGGCCGGGATCGAGTTTCCCTCTCCTGCATTGATTTACGGTTACGGCGCCTACGAGATCTGCACCGACCCGAGCTTCTCCATCGCCCGGTTGTCGCTGCTGGACCGCGGCATGGTGTTCGTCATCGCCCACGTCCGCGGCGGCGGGGAGATGGGCCGACTGTGGTACGAGCACGGCAAGCTGTTGGAGAAGAAGAACACCTTCACCGACTTCGTGGCGGCGGCGCGGCACCTGGTGGATTCGCGGGTCACACGGCCGCGCCAACTCGTGGCACTGGGGGGCAGCGCCGGCGGCCTGCTCATGGGCGCGGTGGCCAACCTGGCACCGGAGCTCTTCGCCGGCATCCTCGCCCAGGTCCCGTTCGTCGACCCGTTGACCACAATTTTGGATCCCTCGTTGCCGTTGACCGTCACCGAATGGGATGAGTGGGGAAATCCGTTGCAGGACCAGGACGTCTATCGCTACATGAAATCGTATTCACCGTACGAGAACGTCACGGCCGCACGGTACCCGGCCATCTTGGCCATGACGTCCCTGAACGACACCCGGGTCTACTACGTCGAGCCGGCCAAGTGGGTTGCGGCGTTGCGCCACGCCAACCCCCGGGGCGGTCAGGTTCTGCTGAAGACTCAGATGAACGCCGGACACGGCGGCGTCAGCGGCCGTTACAAGGCCTGGCAGGAAACCGCATTCCAATACGCCTGGCTGCTGGCCGCCGCCGACCCCGACCACTACGGCGGCGGCGCCTAGGACCGCTTGGAGTAGCTGTCGCCGAGGTCGTCCTGCAGCACCTGGGCGCTCGTCAGGGTGGTGGTGACCTCCAGCGGCGCGGACAGGGTGCTGACCACGTACTTCCATCCGGCCGGGGGCGTCAACCGCGCCCCCAGGTTCGCGAGATCGGCCTGCGCGAGCGCGTGGTCCTTCTGCTGGCTCCAGGTCTGCATCACCCAGCGCGTCCCGCCCGGTTCCACCAGCTCGTAGATCTGGCGTCCGGCGTTGAACGTGAACACGGTCTGGCGATCCACCGAGTGCGGGGTATAGGGCTGTTTCGCCGTCGTCGGATCACCGATCTGCACCGTGGCCTCCTTGCGCATCGCGATGGCGCCGAAGGTTTTCGTCTGCTGCGACGGATCGTCCTTGGCGATCGAATCCATCAGCCAATACCGCGGCCCGTTGAGCACCGCGGCCAGCGCGCCGTTGTCCTTGGCGATCTGCTTCGCGTCCAGCGCCGACCACGCCGGCTCGGGGCAGTCATTGAGCCCGTAGGAGTTGTAGACGTCGGCTGCGAGGCCCTCACCGCCGAAGTGGACCAGCAGGACCTCGCAGTACCGCTTGCCCGCGAGGTCGGTGACCACGACGGGGGGAGCCGTAGCCGTCGTCGACGTGGCCGCCGTCGGCGAGCTGACCGGCGTGGCGGAGCCGCAGGCCGCGGCGGTCAGACTCAGCCCGGTGATCCCGGCCGCGGCCGCGGCCCTTGCCCATCTCCGCAACGATTTCATGCCGGCAAGTAAATCATCGATGTCAAGGTATTGCGACTCAGACTAGCAATATCTCCGCGCCCGATCTAGGCTCACCGGGGTGAGCACCGACGTTGACGGACGGCGGGCGCGTCGCGACCGCGGCCGACAAGCCGTGGTGGAGGCCGCGTTCGCGCTGATCCTGGAGGGCAAGACCCAACCGTCCGCACAGGACGTCGCCGATCGTGCCGGCGTCTCGGTGTCCTCGGTGTTCCGAAATTTCGACGGGCTGGCCGACCTGCAGGGCCAGGCACTCGGCCAGTTCCGTTCTCGCTATTCGCATTTCGTCAGCGCCCGGCCGGCGCCGGGCGCAGACCTCGAGGCACGGATCGCCTTCCTGGTGCGCCATCGGGTCCGGCTTTACGACCAGGCCGGGCCGTTGCTGATGCTCGCCCGGATGCGGTCGCTGGACCAGGAAAGGATGGTCGAGGCGGTCGCGTCCAACCGGGCGGCGCTGGCCGCGCAGACCCGCGAGTGCTTCGAGCCCGAAATCGCCGGGCGGACAAGGGCGGACGCGGACGACATGGTTTCCCTGCTGGACGCGCTGACCTCCCCGGAATCCTTCGACCTGCTGACCAGAACTCACGCCCGCTCGACCCGGCAGATCACCCGGTCGTGGCGGTCGGGGCTGCGCGGGCTGATCACCGGGTGGCCACCGGCACGACCGGCCGACGCGAGAAGGGCTTCTCGGCCGTGATTGCCGGATGGTGGGTGTGGGCGGTGGCTGCGGCGCTCTACATCGGGTTCCGGCTGTTCTACGACAATTGGCGCGGCAGGCTGACACCGGAGGAGATCGAGACCATGCTGGCCGGCGCCGAGGCGCGAAGCCCCGATGGCGTCAATGACCCCGCCATCATCCGCAAGTTCCTCGAAGAGGACGACGGCCGTGAGTTCGTCATGGTCAATCTCGTGCGGGTGCCCGACACCCTGGTCACCCATCCCGACACCGGGGCGCAGGTGCCGGCAGGCGACATGATGCGGGCGTACACAAGGTCTTTCATGCCGCTGTTGTTCCGGCACGGCGGTCACCCCGCGCTGGCGACGCGGAAGGTCGGCGGCTACGTCGATGCCTGGATGGTGGGCCCCGATCCCGGCTGGACCATGGTCGGCTTCGTGCGCTACCGCTCCCGCCGCGACCTGCTCAAGATGGTGCTCGACCCGGCCTTCCAGGCCGCCCACAAGTACAAGCTCGTGGGTGTGGCCGAGACTTTTTCCTTCCCGACCCGGCCTTTCTTGCGCGCCTATGTGAGCCCGCGGGTCACGGTGTTCCTGATCCTTGCCCTGGCGGCGGCGCTCGCCCACTTGGCCATCCTGGCCACCGGCTGAGCCGGGGGCCGCGTCGGGCTACGGGTCGAACTGCGGGGCGGCCGGACTCTTCGGCAGAAACGACGCCGGAACGAGGGTGGCCACCACCAGCGCGGCCGCGATCACGAACACCGTCGTGTAGGCGCGGGAGAGATCGTGCAGCACCTCGGCGGGGAACCCCGGGGCCAGCGACCGTCGCGGGACGGCGGCCGGGTCGATCGGTAGCCCGCTGACGGCGGCCTTGTGTTGCAACGCCGCCAGCTTGTTGGCCGCGCTGATGCTTTCGCTGCGATTGAACTGGTTGGTCAGCAACACCGACATCAGCGCGGTCCCCATGGAGCCGCCGACCTGCTGGCTGACGCTGATCAGGGTGGTGCCGCGGGCGATCTGATAGGGCGCAAGCGCCTGCATCGACGCGACCGAGAGCGGCATCATCGTGCAGCCCATGCCCAGTCCGGTGATGGTCAGCGCGATCAGCAGGGTGGGCAGGTAATCGGCGTGCCGGGCCACCCCGTAGGCGAACGCGCCGAGGCCGACGGTGATCATCGCGGTGCCGACCAACACGAGCTTCCCGGGGCCCTGGCGGTCCACCAGCGGTCCGGCCATCCGCATGGTGAGCATGGCGCCCAGCCCCTGCGGAATCAGGTGCACCCCGGCCTGCATCGGCGTGTTGTGCAGCACCTGCTGGAAGTAGCTCGGCAGCAGCAGGCCGGCGCCGAAGAAGGCGGTGGCGAACACGAGCATCGTCACGTTCGCCTGCCTGAGCACAGGGTTGCCGAACAGGCGAAGGTCGACGAGCGGGTGATCGGCGCGGCGCAGGGCGTGGACGGCGAACGCGGCGATCAGGGCCAGGCCGATGGCGGCCGGCACCAGGACGTGGCGATCGGCGACTGTCCCGCGCCCCGGGATCGACGACATGGCGAACAGGAACGTCGCCAGACCCGGTGACAGCAGCAGGGCGCCGACGACGTCGAAGGTCTCCGAACGCGCCGGATGGTCCCTGGGGAACACCAGCGTCGCCAGAATCAGCGTGAGGATCCCGAAGGGCAGGTTGATCAGGAAGATCCACTTCCAGCTGGCGGTGTCGATCAGCCACCCGCCGAGGATGGGACCGCCGATGGGGGCGAGCAGCATCGGGATGCTCAGGATCGACATCAGGCGGCCCAGCCGCAGCGGACCCGCCTCGCGGGTGAGGATCACGAACCCCAACGGCAACAACATCCCGCCGCCGATGCCCTGCACGATCCGGAAAAGGATGAGCGAGAGGATGTTCCACGCCAGCCCGCAGAGGAGGGAACCCAGTGTGAAGGCCACCACCGAGCCGATGAAGAGCCGCTTGGTGCCGAACCTGTCGGCCGCCCAACCGGTGATCGGGATCACCGTGGCCAGGGCCAGGGTGTAGCCCGTCATCGTCCACCCGACGACGGCCTGCGTGGAGTCGAACTGCTGGATGAACGTGCGTTGTGCGACGTTGACGACGGTGACGTCGAGGATCGCCATCACGGTCGCCAGGACGCACACGCCGGCGATCCGCAGCAGAGGGGCGTCGAGCTTGTACTTATAGGCGGGAACGCCCGGCGGCTGAGCGGGGGCGGCGGATTTCGGGGGATCGGCCGCGGCGGAGTGGGCCTTGTCCATGGCGTTGCTTAGCATATCGAATCGACACCGGAGGTCGTTTGCTGTGGGGACGGGTCCCGACGCCTGCCGTCCGCGTGTCCTTCACCGTCCGGACACCTGCGATCGTCACACTTTGGGTGTGTCTGGAAAGCTGATCGTCTCGGTCTCCGGGATAGGCGAACGCACACTGGCCGACGTCGACGAGTTCTGCGCGCAGATGGACGCCCGCAAGGTGCCGGTGTCGTTGCTGGTGGCCCCCAGGCTCAAGGGCGACTACCGCCTCGACGACGACCCCCGCACGGTCGAATGGCTGACCGCCCGGCGCGCGGGCGGCGACGCCATCGTGCTGCACGGCTACGACGATCCCGCCACCAAGAAGCGGCGCGGCGAATTCGCGGTCCTGCGCGCGCATGAGGCGAACCTGCGGCTGATGGGCGCCGACCGGGTGCTCGAGCACCTCGGGCTGCGCACCCGGCTGTTCGCGGCACCGGGCTGGGTGGTCTCGCCCGGCGTCGTCAAGGCGCTGCCGCAGAACGGCTTTCGACTGCTGGCCGACCTGCACGGAATCACCGACCTGGTCCGGCACACCACCGTCCGCAGCCGGGTGCTGGGGATCGGCGAAGGGTTCCTCACCGAGCCGTGGTGGTGCCGCATGGTCGTGCTGTCCGCCGAGCGGATCGCGCGCCGCGGCGGCACCGTGCGGGTGGCGGTGGCCGCCCGGCAACTGCGCAAGCCCGGGCCGCTGCAGGCGATGCTGGACGCCGTCGACCTGGCCCTGATGCAGGAGTGCACCCCGACGGTGTATCGCTGGCGATCCGACAAATCGCTGCTCGACGCCGCCTGAGCCCGGCGCGGGGACAACCGCCCGGTCGAAGGCCGTGACCGGGCACTACGCTGAGGCGACATGGGGGAATCCTGGGCCGGGGACTTCGCGGCCGACGCGATTGTCGTGGGTGCGGGGCTCTCGGGCCTGGTGGCCGCCTGCGAATTGGCGGAACGCGGACTGCGGGTGCTCATTCTCGACCAGGAGAACAGCGCCAACCTCGGTGGACAGGCGTTCTGGTCGTTCGGCGGGTTGTTCTTCGTGAACAGCCCCGAGCAGCGGCGCCTCGGCATTCGTGACAGCCACGAACTGGCCCTGCAGGACTGGCTGGGGACGGCGGCGTTCGACCGGCCCGAGGACTACTGGCCGCGCCAATGGGCGCACGCGTACGTCGATTTCGCGGCGGGGGAGAAGCGCAGTTGGCTGCGTGCCCGCGGTCTCAAGCTCTTCCCGCTGGTGGGGTGGGCCGAGCGGGGGGGCTACGGCGCGCAGGGGCACGGCAACTCGGTGCCCCGCTTCCACATCACGTGGGGCACCGGGCCGGCCTTGGTCGACATCTTCGCCCGCCGGCTGCAGGATCGGTCCGCGGTGCGCTTCGCGCACCGCCACCGGGTGGACGAGTTGATCGTCGAAGGCGGTGTGGTCAGCGGCGTCCGAGGCAGCGTGCTGGAGCCGTCGGCCGAGCCCCGCGGGGCGCCGTCATCGCGAACAACGCTCGGCCAGTTCGAGTTTCGTGCCTCGGTGGTGATCGTGACCAGCGGCGGCATCGGCGGCAACCACGAGCTGGTGCGCAAGAACTGGCCGGCGCGGATGGGTCGGGTCCCCGAGCAACTGCTGAGCGGGGTGCCCGCCCACGTCGACGGCCGCATGATCGCGATCTCCCAGCGGGCCGGCGCGCGGGTGATCAACCCCGACCGGATGTGGCACTACACCGAGGGGATCACCAATTACGACCCGATCTGGCCGCGACACGGCATCCGCATCATCCCGGGCCCGTCGTCGCTGTGGCTGGACGCGGCCGGCCGGCGGTTGCCGGTTCCGCTGTACCCGGGGTTCGACACCCTGGGCACGTTGGAGTACATCACCAAGTCCGGGTACGACTACACCTGGTTCGTGTTGAACGCCAGGATCATCGAGAAGGAGTTCGCACTTTCGGGCCAGGAGCAGAACCCCGACCTGACCGGCCAGAGCGTGCGGTCGCTGCTGCGCAATCGCGCCAGTTCGGGGCCGCCCGGGCCGGTGCAGGCGTTCGTCGACCGGGGCGTGGACTTCGTCAGCGCAAACACGTTGCGCGCGTTGGTAACCGCGATGAACCGGCTGCCCGACGTCCAACCGCTGGACTACGCGACGGTCGAGGCCGAGGTCACCGCCCGCGACCGCGAGGTCGCCAACAGGTTCAGCAAGGACGGTCAGATCACCGCGATCCGCGCCGCCCGCGGCTATCTCGGCGACCGGCTGGGCCGGGTGGTGGCGCCGCACCGGCTGACCGATCCGAAGGCCGGCCCGATGATCGCGGTCAAGCTGCACATCCTGACCCGAAAGACCTTGGGAGGCATCGAAACCGACCTCAATGGCCGGGTGCTGAAGGCCGATGGCACGCCGCTGGCCGGGTTGTACGCCGCCGGTGAGGCCGCCGGGTTCGGCGGGGGCGGTGTGCACGGCTACCGGGCGCTGGAGGGCACGTTCCTCGGCGGCTGCATCTTCTCCGGGCGCGCCGCGGGTCGCGGAGCCGCCGACGACATCGCCTGAGGATTCGGTGGCGAGCGCTAGAAGGTGACCGCGTCCTCTTCGGACAGCACCTGGAAATCGGTGCTGGTCATCTCCGTGAGCCGGCCGTAGTAGAGGCCGCGGGCGTCCGGGGCGATGATGCCCTGGTGGATCGGCACCGCGCGCGCCGGCGCGACCGCGCGCAGGTAGTCGACGGCCTCCGAGATCCTCATCCAGGGGGCGGCGGCGGGGGCGGCCAGGACGTCCACCGGCTCGTCGGGGACGAAAAGCGCGTCCCCGGGATGCATGAATCGCGCGGGATGCTCGCCGTCGCCGACCAGATACGAGATGTTCTCGATCACCGGAATTTCGGGGTGGATGACGGCGTGCCGGCCGCCGAGGGCACGAACGGTGAGCGGCCCGATGCGCAGCTCGTCGCCGACGTGGACCTCTTGGCAGGGCTCACCGAGCTGCGCGGTGGTTTGCGGGTCGGCGTAGAGGGCGGCGCCCGGGTTGCCTTCGAGCAACGCCGGCAGCCGCGCGGAGTCCACATGGTCGGGATGCTGGTGGGTGATCGCGATGGCGGTCAGGCCGGTGATGCCCTCGAAGCCGTGCGCGAAGGTGCCGGGGTCGAAGAGCAGGCGGGTCTCGTCGAAGTCCGCGAGGATGCACGAATGGCCGAAATGCGTCAGCTGCATGCCTACGATTGTGCTCCGACGCGGCGATGCCGGCGCCGGTGGCCGCGCCATCGCCGGTAGAGTCTGGCGGGGAGACAGACCAGAGGAGGAGCGCCGGTGGCCCGCGTGGTCGTTAATGTGATGCCCAAAGCGGAGATCCTCGACCCGCAGGGTCAGGCGATTGTCGGCGCGCTCGGCCGGCTCGGCCACTCGGGAATCTCAAATGTCAGGCAGGGCAAGCGATTCGAACTCGAAGTCGATGATACGGTCGACGATTCGGCGCTGGCCGAGATCGCCGAATCGCTGCTGGCGAACACCGTGATCGAGGACTGGACGATCAGCCGGGAGCCGCAGTGACCGCCCGCATCGGCGTCATCACCTTCCCCGGGACGCTCGACGACGTCGACGCCGCGCGCGCCGCGCGGCGCGTCGGGGCGGAGGCCGTCAGCCTGTGGCATGCCGACGCCGACCTCAAGGGCGTGGACGCCGTCGTGGTGCCGGGCGGCTTCTCCTACGGCGACTACCTGAGGGCCGGCGCGATCGCGAAGTTCGCTCCGGTGATGGCCGAGGTCATCGACGCCGCGCGCGGCGGCATGCCCGTGCTGGGCATCTGCAACGGCTTTCAGGTGCTTTGCGAGGCCGGGCTGCTGCCGGGTGCGCTGACGCGAAACGTCGGCCTGCACTTCGTCTGCCGTGACGTGTGGCTGCGGGTGGCCTCGACCGCCACGTCGTGGACGTCGCGCTTCGAGCCCGACGCCCAGCTGCTGGTGCCGCTGAAGTCCGGCGAGGGGCGCTACGTGGCGCCCGCCGGTGTGCTCGACGAGCTGGAGGGCGAGGGGCGGGTGGTGTTTCGCTATCTCGACAACCCGAACGGCTCCCTCAACGACATCGCCGGGATCAGCTCCGCCAACGGCCGCGTCGTCGGCCTGATGCCGCATCCCGAGCACGCCATCGAGGGGCTGACCGGCCCTTCGGACGACGGGCTCGGCCTGTTCTACTCGGCGCTGGACGCCGTGCTGACGGCCTGACCCGAGACGTCTCAGCTCGCGTCGCGCAGCAGCGGTGGCGCGAGGGTCGGCAACTCGCCGGTCGGCGCCAATTGGCCGAAGAAATCGATGGCGTCGGCGATCGTTCCGTCGGCGAACGAGGCGAAGCCCTCGAAGCACAACCCGTCCGGGATCGACTGCGAACTGCGCGCCGCCACGCCGATGCGCCGCGGGTCCGAGGAGTCGTGCACGACCGCGGTGACCGCGCGGTCCCGGCGGTTCCACTCTTGGGCGAACCGCGCCAGTCGAGCGCGCTCGGAGGAAGGGAAGAAAGTCGTCGGCGTGACCCGGATGACCACCACGTCGCCCTGGCCGGGAGGGGTCTCGAGGTGGACATGCAGGCGCCTGGGCCGGGTGTTGGCGACGTAGAAGAATTCACCGTCGTGCCGGCCCCGGAAGTACCGGCTGCCGCGGGTGCGGAGATAGCGTTCGATCAACCCGGGACCCTTGGTCGCGCTCGTCATGGACCAATGCTGCGAGGTGTGACTTTGCGCACCCTTTGAGCCGGGTGGTGCGAGGCCGAAGAATATGGTGAGAATTCGCTGAGCGCGGCGCCGTCGGCGGCGCGGACGGCAGGAGGGGAGCGCGGGTGCCTTTCTCGGTGCAACGTTTCGACCATATTGTGCTGAATTGCAATGACATCGAGGCCACCGCAGCGTGGTACGAGCGGGTGCTGGGGATGAGCCGCGAGACGTTCGGGCCGTCGAACCGCGTCGCGCTGCGCTTCGGGACCCAGAAGATCAACCTGCGGCCGGTCGGCGCCCTTGCCGACGACCCCGATTGGGTCACCGGAGCCGTCGAAGCCGCCGGTTCGCAAGACCTGTGCTTCGTCGCGGACTGCAGCCCGGACGACGCCCGTGCCCATCTAACCGAATGCGGGGTCGAGCTCGTCTCCGGCCCGGTCAGCAGAATGGGCGCCCTGGGCCCGATGACCTCGCACTACTGCCGAGACGTCGACGGCAACCTGATCGAGATCGCGGTCTACTGATCGCCTTTCAGCCGGCGAAGTTCAGCCCGAGCGGGCGACGAGTCGTTCGGCGAGTTGCCGTACGTCGCTCACCACGAAATCCGGTTGCGGAAGCCCTCCGACCGGCAGGGGCGGGTTGCCCGGCCGAGTGAGGAGGGCGGCAGTGAAGCCGACGCTTTGCGCGCCGAGGAGATCCCAGGGGTGGGCGGCCACCATCATGCACTCCCCGGGAGAGACGCTCAGCGTCTCGCACACGTACCGGTACACCTCCCGCGACGGCTTGAAGGCGCCACAGCTGTCCACGCTCAACTGCTGCTCGAAGAAACCGGCCAGGCCCGAGTGCTGCAGCGCCGTCGGTCCGTTCGGGTTGGGCGGTGAATTGGTCAGCGTGGCAAGCCGAAACCCGTGGTTCCGCAGCGACGACAGCCCGTCGGCCGCGTCGGGGTGCGCGGGCATCGTGAGCAGGCCGGTCCTCAGCCCGTCCAGGTCATCGTCGGTGACATTCACCTGGTACGCGTCGCCAAGCATGCGCAGCACGCCGTTGGCCAAGGTGGGGAAGTCGACGTAGTTGTCGGTGAGGGTGACGGTCATCGAGTACATGATCAGCTGCGCGAACCACTCACGCAGAACCCGACGATCGCCGAACAGTTTCCCGAAAAGCGGCGCCAGGGCGTCGATATCCACCAATGTCTCGTTGACGTCGAAGACCAGCACGGAGGGAGTTGGCGTCGGCATCAGAACCTCACAGTCCTTCGGTGTTCAAACGTTGATGGTGGTACCCGATCATGCACACACGAACCGCGATGCCGCACGGACCGAGGCGCCGCACGGATGCGTGACCCGCCCCCAATTTCGCGAGGTAATCGCACGAGCGGACCCGCGAATCGGAGCATATTCTGGATCGACTATCCCCGTTGGCCGGGAGGCGCAGGTGGGCACGCTCGTTTCGGTCAATGTGGGCATGCCCAAGGACGTCCAATGGCGGGGCAGGACCGTCTACACCGGGATATGGAAGGCCCCGGTCCAGGGGCCGGTCATGGTGCGCCGGCTCAACGTCGATGGCGACGGACAGGGCGATCTCGGCGGCCACGGCGGGGAACAGCGCGCCGTGATGGTCTACCAGACGGAGTCGTATGACTTCTGGAGTTCATACCTGGGACGCGACGACCTCGAACCCGGCCACTTCGGCGAAAACTTCACGGTGACCGGTCTTGCCGACGACGAGGTCTGCATCGGCGACCGCTACCGCATCGGTGAGGCGGAACTCGAGGTCACCCAGCCGCGCGTCACGTGCTACCGGGTCGGCATGCGCCTGGGCGAACCCAGAATGCCCAATCTACTTGTGGCCCAGCGTCGCCCGGGCTTCTACTTCCGGGTGATCAGCGAGGGCACGGTTCGGGCCGGAGACGACATCGTCCGGATCCGGCGCGGACGTCACGAACTCAGCGTCGCCGACGTCGACGCGCTGTTGTACCTGCCGAACCGCGATATCGAACAACTCCGCAAGGTCGTCGACGTCCCGGCGCTCAGCCCGGGTTGGCAGCAGTCGTTCCGCGAGCTGCTCGACTCGCGCGAGTGCTCCGCGGCCCGCGCGTCGCCGGCGATCGGGGTGGAGCCGGGGTGGACCGGATTTCGCCCGCTGCGGGTCCGCGCTGTGTGCCGCGAGAGCCGGCAGGTGGTCTCGATCCGGCTCGAGGCCGATGATCACGGCACGCTGCCGGCGCCGCGCCCCGGCCAATACCTGACGCTGAGGATCGCGGGTGCCGGCGAACCGGCGCCGCTGCGCAGCTATTCCCTTTCCGGGGATCCCGCCGCGGGCGACTACCGCATCAGCGTCAAGCTCGAGGAGCGCGGATTGGTGAGCCGATGGCTGCACTCCCACATCGCCGCGGGGTCGGTGATCGAGGCCGCCGCCCCGCGCGGTGACTTCTACCTGACCGAGGGCGCCAATCCCGTGGCGTTGATCTCGGCGGGCGTCGGCATCACCCCGGTCCTCGCGATGTTGCACGCGCTGTCGGCGGCGCGCAGCACCCGCCAGGTGCGGTGGCTGCACACCACCCGCGATCGCGAAACGCTCTCGTTCGCAACAGAAGTCACCACCCTGATCGAGTCGTTGCCAAACGCCCGGCAGCAGGTCTGCTACACGAAAACACAGGGTCGTCCCGGCCGGGAGACGATCGCAGAACTGGGCTTGGCGCCGGATACCACCGCATACCTGTGCGGCCCCGCCGCGTTCATGTCGGACATGCGCGACGCGCTCATCGCGGAGGGGCTCGAGGCCGCACAGATCCACAGCGAACTCTTCGGTGCCCTGCCGCCCGTCAATCCGGGCGTCGTTGACGGCGCTGCGCGCCGGCCGCCGCATCCACCGGCGGGAGCGCCCGGAACCGGCCCATCGGTCACCTTTGCGCGCAGTGGCATCAGTGTGAACTGGTCGGCGGGCTACGGCAGCATCCTCGACCTGGCCGAGGCCTGCGACGTGCCGACCCGGTACGCCTGCCGGAGCGGGGTCTGCCACGTGTGCGAGACCGGAATCGTCAGCGGCGCAACCACATACGTTCAGCCACCGTTGGAAGAGCCCGGGCCGGGCGAGGTGCTCATCTGTTCCGCCGCTCCGCAAGGCGATGTCGTCTTGGACCTGTGAGGACCTCCAAGGACCGCGGGCGATCTCCGGCGGTGGGCTACGGGGCGATCGCGGGCTGGCCCCCCGTCGCATGCAGGACGGCGCCGTTGACGTAACTGGCGTCCTCCGAGCTCAGAAATACCACGGCCGCGGCGATTTCGCGGGCGTCGGCCGGCCGGCCCAGGGCGGTGGTCGCGCCAAGGCCCTCCACCAACCCGGGCACGACGTTGGTGCCCGGCGTGTCGGTCGGCCCGGCGGCCACCGCATTCACGCGAACCCCCGTCCTGCCGAACTCGGCCGCCCACACGCGGGTCAGCTGCTCGAGAGCCGCCTTGCTGGCGCCGTAGATCCCCGCGTCCCGCGCCGGTACCGACGCGGCGAGGGTGCTCACATTGACCACCGCACCGTGACCCCGCTCGGCCATGGCGGGTGCGATCTGCTGAACCAGGATGAACGGTGCGCGCAGGTTGATGTTCACATGCTCGTCGAAAGACGCGTCATCGGTGTCCGCGGTTCCGCCGAATCGGTAGATCCCGGCGTTGTTGATGAGGATGTCGACGCGTCCCGCCTCGGCGGCCAGCCGACGCACGTCATCGGCGCTGCCAAGATCGGCGGCGATGAAACGCGCTCTGCCACCGGCGTTTTCGATCTCGCGCACCACGTCGGCGCCGCGCTCTGCGCTGCGCCCATGCACCACCACCTCGGCGCCACGCCCCGCGAGTTCGAGCGCCACCTCACGGCCGATGCCGGACGTGGCGCCGGTGACCAGCGCGATCGAACCGGCCAATGTTGTCGCCATCGGACCCTGCCCTCCGGGAGAAGTTCACTTGCTTGCACTAAGCCCCGGGCCCGCGGCGTTTATTCCTCAAGGCGCTAGGCAGACCGAAGCCTCGGCGGTGTAGCACAGGAACGTCAGAGTCTCCTGCAGGTAGAGCTGCACGGTGTCGGCGTCGTGGCCGCTGTACCCGATCGCGACGTCGGTGCCGAGTTGCAGATCGAAGTCACCGCCACGGGTGGTCAGCACCATGGCGCCGTCGATCGCCGGCGCCCAGATGATGTCCCCGGTGACCAGTCGATTGAGGTGCTCCCGGATCGGATAGCCGTGTTCGGTGGTCTCGCTGACTTTGGTGTAGACATCGGCGGACAGCAGTATCGAATACGGGCCGTCGACGCCGGCCAGCCGCAAGGACGTCAGCGCCTGCGAGATGGCGTCGGGCATGTCCCGCGGATCCTCGGGCAACGCGAGGGTTGCGTTGGAACTGCAGCTGCGGATGCCGTCGATGGACGCCGCCGGGTACCCCTCGAAGATGGCGCGGTCTTCGACGAACGCCAGTTTCTTTGCGGCGGCTTTGACCGGGTCCCAGTCGGAGTCCTTCGCTCCGCGCTCGACGTTGTCGATCTCGTAGCGCGACAACGTGAACGGAACCCGCAGCCGGACGAGCGGTTTGCTCGCCCGCAGATGGGCCTGGACGCCGTCGGTGGGCGCCGCCACGTCAAGCAGGCGGCCGGTGCTGACCGCCGCGGTCATCGGACCGCCGGGCTCGCTGACGTCGACCACCCGGCGCCCGGCGACATGGCGCTTGAAGGTCCGGGTGGCCTCCAATTCGATTTCTTCCCAGGCCACTTCGGTGATCGGTGCCAGGTCGCGGTAGAGGTTGTTCTTCATCGGGTGGTTCCTTTCAGACTGCCGATCGAAAGTGAGCCGTCGTTGCGGGCCGGTGCCGCGGCCGCCGTCGGTGCGGGCGGGGCCGGGGGGTCGTCGAGGAAGTCGAGCGTGGGAGAGAAGAACAACCCACCGGTGACCGCCGTGGAGAACTCCAGGATGCGGTCGGTGTTGCCCGGCGGATCGCCCAGAAACATGTTCTCGAGCATGCGTTCGGTTACCCGCGGCGTGCGCGAGTAACCGATGAAGTACGTCCCGTACTCGCCCTTGCCCAATTCGCCGAACGGCATGTTGTGACGCACGATCTTCAGTTCGGTCCCATCGACGTCGGTGATGACGTTCAGGGCGATGTGCGAGTTCGGGGGCTTGTCTTCATCCCCGAGTTCGAGGTTCTCCAGTTTGGTGCGGCCGATCACCAGTTCCTGCTCGGTGACCGGCAGCGCGTTCCACGACGACATGTCGTGCACGTACTTCTGCACGTGCACGTAGCAGGAGCCCGCGAAGTCGGGATCCTCGTCGCCGATCCTGGTGGCGCTGACCGCCAGTGCGCCGTCGGGGTTTTCGGTGCCGTCGACGAAGCCCAGCAGGTCGCGGTTGTCGAAGTAGCGGAATCCGTGCACCTCGTCGACGACGGTGACCGCACCCTCCATCGCCCGCAGGATCCGGTCGGCCAGTTCGAAACAGACGTCCAGGCTCTCGGCGCGGATGTGGAACAACAAGTCCCCGGGCGTGGCCGGCGCGGTGTGCCGCGGGCCCTGCAATTCTTGGAACCGATGCAGTTCTGCCGGCCGCGGGCCCGAAAACAACCTGTCCCAGGCGTCGGAGCCGATCGACGCGATCGCCGACAGCCGTTTCGGCGGCTCACGGAAACCGATCGCGCGCACCAGCCCGGAGATGTCCGGCAGCGCGTCGTGCACGGTCTGTTCACCGCCGTCGTTGATGGTCACCACGACAAAGATCGCGGCAGGCGTCAACGGCTCGAGGACGGGTTGCGGCTGGACCGGAGGCACTCTCTTGACCCTAGCGGCGCGAGCAAGGAGCCGCGCAATCAGACCTCGCGTGGCGACGGTGAGCGCCGCGCCCGGCGCGAGCGAGGAGCCGCGCAATCAGACCTCGCGTGGCGACGGTGAGCGCCGCGACCGGCGCGAGCAAGGAGCCGCGCAATCAGACCTCGCGTGAACACCTCGGGCCTGGACAGGCGATGATGTCACCATGCCGGCCAGCGCCGCAGGCCTCTGCGACTTCATCGACGCCTCCCCGTCGCCGTTTCACGTCTGTGCCACGGTGGCCGCGCGACTCGAGGCCGCCGGTTTCACCGAACTCGCCGAGGCCGACCGCTGGCCGCGGGGGCCGGGCCGCTACTTCATCGTTCGCGCCGGCTCTCTGGTCGCCTGGAACTCCGACGGCCGCCAAGCGCCATTCCGGATCGTCGGCGCCCACACCGACAGCCCGAACCTGCGGGTCAAGCAGCACCCGGACCGGCTGGTCGCCGGCTGGCGGGTGGTGGCCCTCGAGCCGTACGGGGGCGCGTGGCTCAACTCCTGGTTGGACCGAGACCTTGGCATCAGCGGGCGGCTGACGGTGCGGGACGGGGCCGGGGTCGGCCACCGGCTGGTCCGGATCGACGAGCCGATCCTGCGGGTGCCCCAGCTGGCCATCCATCTGGCCGAGGACCGCAAATCATTGACGCTGGACCCGCAACGGCACGTCAACGGGGTGTGGGGGGTTGGCCCACAACCGATTTCGTTTATCGACTATGTCGCAGAGCGGGCGGGTGTCGCGCCCGCCGACGTGCTGGCCGCCGACCTGATGACCCATGACCTGACGCCGTCGAGGGTCATCGCCGCCGACGGGGGCCTGCTGAGCGCCCCGCGACTGGACAACCAGGCCAGTTGCTACGCCGGCCTGGAGGCCCTCCTGGACGCCGAACCGAGCGGCTTCCTGCCCGTCGTGGTGCTCTTCGACCACGAAGAAGTCGGGTCCTCCTCCGACCGCGGCGCGCAATCCAACTTGCTGGGCACCGTCCTGGAGCGCATCGTGCTCGCGGCCGGCGGCAACCGCGAGGACTACCTGCGCCGCCTGCCGTCGTCGCTGCTCGCGTCGGCCGACATGGCGCACGCGACCCACCCCAACTACCCGGAGCGCCACGAGCCGGGCCACCTGATCGAGGTCAACGCCGGGCCTGTGCTCAAAGTGCACCCCAACCTCCGGTACGCCACGGACGGGCGCACGGCGGGAGCTTTCGCGCTGGCGTGCGAGCAGGCGGGGGTGCGGATGCAGCGCTACGAGCATCGCGCCGACCTGCCCTGCGGATCGACGATCGGTCCGCTGGCGTCGGCGCGGACGGGAATTCCCACCGTCGACGTGGGTGCCGCCCAATTGGCGATGCACTCCGCGCGGGAGCTGATGGGGGCACACGATGTGGCCGCCTATTCGGCCACGTTGCGGGCGTTCCTCGCTCCGGCGTAGCCGCGGCTTCGGCCCCTGCCGCGGGTGTGAGAACCGCGACGCCCCAGCGCCGTGTCGCGTCGTGAGATTCCCACGCGCCGGCGAGTCCCTAAACTATGGGCGTGACTGCCCCCGGGACGAGCCCGCGCATCCAGGCGATCGACACCGTCGACCACGCAACGGCCACGCCCGACCAGCCGCAACCGTTCGCTGAGCTGGGCCTCAAAGAGGACGAATACCAGCGGATCCGCGAGATCCTGGGTCGCCGGCCCACCGACACCGAGCTGGCGATGTACTCGGTGATGTGGAGCGAGCACTGCTCCTACAAGTCGTCCAAGGTCCACCTTCACTACTTCGGTGAGACCACCACCGACGCGATGCGCGCCGGCATGTTGGCCGGCATCGGCGAGAACGCCGGGGTCGTGGACATCGGCGACGGCTGGGCGGTCACGTTCAAGGTGGAGTCGCACAACCACCCGTCTTACGTCGAGCCCTACCAGGGCGCGGCCACCGGTGTCGGCGGCATCGTCCGCGACATCATGGCGATGGGTGCGCGGCCGGTCGCGGTGATGGACCAGCTGCGGTTCGGCGCCGCCGACGCGCCCGACACCCGCCGCGTGCTCGACGGCGTGGTCCGCGGCATCGGCGGCTACGGCAACTCGCTGGGCCTGCCCAACATCGGCGGCGAGACGGTCTTCGACGCGTGCTACGCGGGCAACCCGCTGGTGAACGCGCTGTGCGTCGGCGTGCTGCGCCAGGAGGACCTGCATCTGGCGTTCGCCTCGGGCGTCGGCAACAAGATCATCCTGTTCGGCGCGCGCACCGGCCTGGACGGCATCGGCGGCGTGTCGGTGCTGGCGTCCGACACGTTTGGCGTTGAAGACGCCACCGGCTCCCGCAAGAAGCTGCCGTCGGTCCAGGTGGGCGACCCCTTCATGGAGAAGGTCCTCATCGAGTGCTGCCTCGAGCTCTACGCGCAGGGCCTGGTGATCGGCATCCAGGACCTCGGTGGTGCCGGATTATCCTGCGCCACATCCGAACTGGCGTCGGCCGGCGACGGCGGGATGGCGATCGAGCTGGACACCGTCCCGTTGCGGGCCAAGGACATGACGCCCGCGGAGGTGCTCTGCAGCGAATCCCAGGAGCGGATGTGCGCGGTGGTGTCGCCGGAGAACGTCGACGCCTTCTTGGCGGTGTGCCGCAAGTGGGAGGTGCTGGCCACGGTGATCGGCGAGGTGACCGACGGCGACCGCCTGCGGATCACGTGGCGCGGCGAGACCGTCGTGGACGTGCCGCCGCGCACCGTCGCCCACGAGGGCCCGGTCTACCAGCGGCCGGTCGCCCGCCCGGAGACGCAGGACGCGCTGAACGCCGACCGCTCCAGCGGCCTGCCGCGGCCGGCCACCGGTGCGGAGCTGCGCGCGACTTTGCTTGCGCTGGTTGGCAGTCCGCACCTGTGTAGCCGTAGGTTCATCACCGAGCAGTACGACCGGTACGTGCGCGGCAACACCGTGCTCGCCGAGCACGCCGACGGCGGCGTGCTGCGCGTCGACGAAGCCACCGGCCGCGGCATCGCGATCTCGACGGACGCGTCGGGTCGCTACACCGCGCTGGACCCCTACGCCGGCGCCCAACTCGCGCTCGCCGAGGCCTACCGCAACGTCGCCGTCACCGGCGCCGCGCCGGTCGCGGTGACCAACTGCCTGAATTTCGGCTCACCCGAGGACCCCGGCGTGATGTGGCAGTTCGCGCAGGCCGTCCGGGGCCTCGCGGACGGCTGTGCGGCCCTTGGCATTCCGGTGACCGGCGGCAACGTGAGCTTCTACAACCAGACCGGCTCGGCGGCGATCCTGCCCACCCCCGTGGTCGGCGTGCTCGGCGTCATCGACGACGTCGCCCGCCGGATCCCCACCGCGCTGGGCACCGAACCGAGCGAGGCGCTCGTCCTGCTGGGCGACACCCGCGACGAGTTCGACGGGTCGGTGTGGGCGCAGGTGTCCGCCGACCACCTGGGTGGCCTGCCGCCGACGGTCGACCTGGCGCGCGAGAAGCTGCTGGCCGACGTGCTGAGCGCCGCGTCGCGCGATGGGCTGGTATCCGCGGCCCACGACCTGTCCGAAGGCGGCCTGGCCCAGGCCGTGGTGGAATCGGCGCTGGCCGGCGAAACCGGTTGCCGCATCGTGCTTCCCGAGGGCGCCGATCCGTTCGTCGCGTTGTTCTCCGAGTCGGCGGGCCGGGTGCTGGTCGCGGTGCCGCGCACCGAGGAGAGCAGGTTCCGCGCGATGTGCGAGGCGCGGGGACTGCCCGCCGTCCGCATCGGCGTGGCCGACCCGGACTCCGATGCGGTCGAGGTGCAGGGCCTGTTCACCGTGTCGCTGGCCGAACTGCGCGAGACGTCCGAGGCGGTGCTGCCGCGATTTTTCGGATAGCTCGGCTTCAGGCGCGGTCCCTGGCCTTTTCTATGGCCGGGGCCCTGGTCGGCTGGAGCTTTGTCGGCCCCCGGCTGCCCACCGCCTGGCGGGTTGCTGTGCAGGCGATCGCCGGCGCGCTGCTGGTGCGGGCTACCGGCGCCCACCTGCGGCTGCGCCCGCCGGGGGTGTGGACCGGGCTGCGGGTCGGTTCCGCGGCGGGCGCGGCGGACCGCGCGCACCATGGCCGCCGTGGCGCCCGGCGCCAGCGTGGAGATCAGGATCCCGCCGTTTGCGGCCGTCCAGTGCATCGAGGGGCCCAGGCATACCCGGGGCACCCCGCCCAACGTCGTGGAGACCGATCCCCGGACCTGGCTGCTGCTGGTCACCGGGATGGTGTCGCTGGCCGAGGCCAAGGGCACCGGCGCGCTGACCCTGTCCGGCTCCCGAGCCGGTGAGATAGACCACTGGCTGCCCCTGTTCGATGTCGGCTGAAT
The DNA here is from genome assembly GCF_001053185.1 of Mycobacterium bohemicum DSM 44277. GTDB lineage: Bacteria > Actinomycetota > Actinomycetes > Mycobacteriales > Mycobacteriaceae > Mycobacterium > Mycobacterium bohemicum. The sequence goes on from NZ_CSTD01000002.1 coordinate 590,400, forward strand.
ATAACCCTGAACTGCAGGTTTAGGGTGCCGCGCGAGAAATTCCGCGGCCAACACGCCCGGTGGATTCGGCGCCGGGGCCATCGGGCCCGTAGACTTCTGGACGTCACCAACCGTTCCCCGGGGAGCCGCCGAATCGTGACCGTCCAGGAGCCCGAGCAGGACCTGAACTCGCCCCGTGAAGAGTGTGGTGTATTCGGGGTCTGGGCCCCGGGCGAGGAAGTCGCCAAGCTCACCTATTACGGCTTGTACGCGCTGCAGCATCGCGGCCAGGAGGCCGCCGGAATCGCCGTCGCCGACGGCTCGCAGGTGCTGGTCTTCAAGGATCTCGGCCTGGTCAGCCAGGTGTTCGACGAGCAGACCCTGGCGGCGATGCAGGGCCACGTCGCGATCGGCCACTGCCGGTACTCCACCACGGGCGACACCACCTGGGAGAACGCCCAGCCGGTGTTCCGTAACACCGCGGCCGGCACCGGTGTGGCCTTGGGGCACAACGGAAACCTCGTCAACACCGCCGAGCTCGCCGCGCGGGCGCGCGACGCGGGGTTGATCGCCCGCCGCTGCCCGGCCCCGGCGACGACGGATTCCGACATCCTGGGCGCACTGCTGGCCCACGGGTCGGCCGACTCCTCGCTGGAGCAGGCGGCGCTGGAGCTGCTGCCGACCGTGCGGGGAGCGTTCTGCCTGACCTTCATGGACGAGAACACGCTGTACGCCTGCCGCGATCCGCATGGCGTTCGGCCGCTTTCGCTCGGGCGGCTGGACCGCGGCTGGGTCGTCGCGTCCGAAACGGCCGCCCTCGACATCGTCGGCGCCTCGTTCGTCCGCGACATCGAGCCGGGCGAACTGCTGGCGATCGACGCCGACGGCGTGCGCTCCACCCGTTTCGCCAACCCGACCCCCAAGGGCTGCGTCTTCGAGTACGTGTACCTGGCGCGACCGGACAGCACGATCGCCGGCCGGTCCGTGCACGCCACCCGGGTGGAGATCGGCCGCCGGCTGGCCCACGAATGCCCGGTCGAGGCCGACCTGGTGATCGGCGTCCCGGAATCGGGCACACCCGCCGCGGTCGGATATGCGCAGGAGTCCGGCGTTCCGTACGGCCAGGGCCTGATGAAGAACGCCTACGTCGGGCGGACCTTCATCCAGCCGTCGCAGACCATCCGCCAGCTCGGCATCCGGCTCAAGCTCAATCCGCTGCGCGAGGTGATCCGCGGCAAGCGGCTCGTCGTCGTCGACGACTCGATCGTGCGGGGCAACACCCAGCGCGCCTTGCTGCGGATGCTGCGCGAGGCCGGCGCCCTCGAGGTGCATGTGCGCATCGCGTCGCCACCGGTGAAATGGCCGTGCTTCTACGGCATCGACTTCCCCTCGCCGGCCGAGCTGATCGCCAACGCCGTCGAGGACAAAGAGGAAATGCTGGAAGCGGTCCGGCACGCGATCGGGGCCGACACGCTGGGCTACATCTCGCTGCGGGGGCTGGTCGCGGCCTCCGAGCAGCCCGCGTCGCGGCTGTGCACCGCCTGCTTCGACGGCAGGTATCCGATCGAATTGCCCGGCGAGAACGCGCTGGGCAAGAACGTCGTCGAGCACATGCTCGCCAACGCGGCGCGCGGCGGAGACTTCGTCGGGCTCGACGCGCTGGCCCCCGACGACGTCCCGGTCGTGCGCTGAGCAAGTGCCGATACTAGCGATGAGCGCCGACCGGTAGCCTTTATCGCGATGACGGATCCCGGAAAAAGTCCCGGACGCAGCCCGGGCAGCCAGGGCATCACCTATGCATCCGCTGGCGTGGACATCGAAGCCGGTGACCGCGCCGTCGAAATGTTCAAGCCGCTGGCCACGAAGGCGACCAGGCCCGAAGTGCGCGGCGGCCTCGGCGGATTCGCCGGCCTGTTCGCGCTGCGCGGCGGCTACCGCGAGCCGGTGCTGGCGGCCTCCACCGACGGGGTGGGTACCAAGCTGGCGGTGGCCCAGGCGATGGACAAGCACGACACCGTCGGCCTGGATCTGGTCGCGATGGTGGTCGACGACCTCGTGGTGTGCGGCGCCGAGCCCCTGTTCCTGCAGGACTACATCGCGGTGGGCCGGACGGTTCCGGAACGCGTGGGCGCGATCGTGTCGGGCATCGCCGACGGTTGCGTGCGCGCGGGCTGCGCGCTGCTGGGCGGCGAAACCGCCGAGCACCCGGGCCTGATGGAGCCGGATCACTACGACATCTCCGCGACCGGTGTCGGCGTCGTCGAGGCCGACGACGTGCTGGGGCCCGACCGGGTGAAACCCGGCGACGTCGTGATCGCGCTGGGCTCCTCGGGCCTGCATTCCAACGGCTACTCGCTGGCCCGCACGGTCCTGCTGGAGATCGACCGGATGAACCTCGCCGGATACGTGGAGGAGTTCGGCCGCACCCTGGGCGAGGAATTGCTGGAACCCACCCGGATCTACGCCAAGGACTGTCTGGCGTTGGCCGCCGAAACCCAGGTCCGCACGTTCTGCCACGTGACCGGCGGCGGGCTGGCGGGCAACCTGCAGCGCGTCATGCCGCAGGGGCTGGTGGCCGAGGTGGACCGCGGCACGTGGACGCCCGCACCGGTGTTCGCGATGATCGCGCAGCGGGGGCGGGTGAGCCGCGACGAGATGGAGAAGACGTTCAACATGGGCGTCGGCATGATCGCCGTCGTCGCCCCCGAAGACACCGACCGCGCGTTGGCCATCCTGACCGCGCGGCACCTGAACAGCTGGGTGTTGGGCACGATCTGCAAGGGCGGAAAAGAAGGCCCGAGGGCAAAGCTGGTCGGGCAGCACCCGAGATTCTGAAGGAGCGGGCCGTTTTCCCGCCGCGCCGCCGCCCGATCCGGGCGGCGGGTCAGGCGCTAGGGGCGCCAGTCATCGGGTTCTTGCCAGGGCTCGCCGAGGCCTTCCTCGTCCAGTTCGCTGGAGTCGTCGGCACCCGTCCCTGACAGCTCGCGCTGTAGCCGCTCGAAGTCGGTCTGCGGGGAACTGTATTTGAGTTCTCTCGCAACCTTGGTCTGCTTTGCCTTAGCCCGGCCGCGGCCCATGGGGGAACCCCCTCGCGCAATAACGGAGCGGCCTAACAAGTAGGCGGCTCCGATCTCCTGGTTTCGTTTTTGTCCTGCCGACAGTTTACCGTGCCTCACGGTCGGGCGCCGATGCCCCCTGCCCGCGGTGGCGGACTTCATCACCGATTATCTCGTACCGCCGCGCAAACGTTCAACGGCGAGGCGGCCCGCTCCGATCCCGTCGTCCGACGGTAGTGAATCGGGGTCGACGACCGCCGCGACGGCACCCTCGGCGCCGGTCACCAACGGGGTGTCGGCGGGCAATCCCCGCTTGACCGACGCCAGCGCCACCGGCCCGAGGTCGACGTGCTCGACGACGGTCCCGAGGCGTCCCACGGCGCGACCGCCGGCCAGCACCGGGTCGCCCGTCGACGGCCGATCCGCCGACCCGTCCAGGTGCAGCAGGACGAGCATTCTGGGCGGCCGGCCGAGGTTGTGCACCCGCGCCACCGTCTCCTGGCCGCGATAGCAGCCCTTGTCCAGGTGGACGGCCCCTTCGCCGGGACCGCCGATCCACCCGACCTCGTGCGGAATGGTGCGCTCGTCGGTGTCGACCCCGAGCCGCGGCCGCAGCGCGGCCACCCGGTGCGCTTCGTACGCCCACACCCCGGCGGGCCGGACGTCGAGGCGCTCGCGCCAGGCCCCGGACGCGGCCCGTGGGACCAGCAGGTCCAGTTCGATCTGCCCGGCGGGGTGGCCGGGCATCCGCCGCACAAAGCCGCCGCCGGCGAGGGGAACCGCGGTCATCTCGGCGGGCAATTCAACGACACCGATCGCGTCGAGCACCGACCGCTCGGCGAGCCGGGGCCCCAGCAGCGACAGCACCGCCATGTCGGCCGCCGCGGGCGTCACCTCCGACCAGAACACCATCTTGCGCAGGTAGGCCAGCAGCGGCTCACCGCGCCATGGTTCGGTGTCGAGATAGGTGGTGCCGTCCAGCTCTGTCTGGATCCAGTGGTCCTCGACCCGGCCCTGGCCGTCGAGGCTGAGATTCTGCGTGCTGGCGCCGTCGGGGAGTCCGCTGACGTGCTGGGTGGAGATGTTGTGCAGCCAGCCCTGCCGGTCGCCGCCGGTGAGGGTGAGCACCGCGCGGTGGGAGCGATCCACGACGACCGCGTCGGTTTCGGCGGCCCGCTGTTCGCCCAGGGGATCGCCGTAATGCCAGACGCTGCCGGCGTCGGGCCCGGGGTCGGGTGCGGGGACTGCGCGATTCACACGTCAACTCTACGGACCCGACCGGGCGGCCCGCGCGGTCGACGGCCGCCGCTAGGCTTCTCGTCCATGGCCGGCCTGACGGGTGTGATCGTCACGCTGGACGGCGAGATCCAACCGCCCGGAACGCCATTGCTGCACGCCGACGACCTTGCGGTGCTTCGGGGCGACGGCGTCTTCGAGACGCTGCTGGTCCGCGCCGGCGCCGCGGGCCTGGTGGAGTCGCACCTGCAGCGGCTGACCCAGTCGGCCAAAGCGCTTGAACTGCCCGCTCCGGACCTTCCGGCGTGGCGAGCCGCGATCGGCGTGGCCACCCGGCAGTGGGCCGCCCACACCGCCGACGAGGGCGCGATGCGGCTGATCTACAGCCGCGGACGGGAGGGCGGTTCGGCGCCGACGGCCTACGTGATGGTCACCGCGGTCCCGGAGCGGGTGACCGCGGTGCGGCGCGACGGGCTGGCGGCCGTCACGCTGGATCGGGGCTTGCCCGCGGGCGGCATCGACGCGATGCCCTGGCTGCTGGCCGGCGCCAAGACGCTGTCGTATGCGGTCAACATGGCCGCGTTGCGGCACGCCGCGCGCCACGGCGCGGGTGACGTGGTGTTCGTCAGCTCCGACGGCTACGTCCTGGAAGGCCCGCGCTCGACGGTCGTGATCGCCGTCGCACCCGAGCGGCCGGGCGGGAAGCCGTGCCTGCTGACGCCGCCGCCGTGGTATCCGATCCTGCGGGGCACCACGCAGCAGGCCCTGTTCGAGGTGGCGCGGGCCGAAGGCTACGACTGCGACTACCGGTCGCTGCGCGTCGCGGATCTGCATGCCGCGCAGGGGGTCTGGCTGGTGTCGAGCATGACCCTGGCCGCGCGGGTGCACACCCTCGATGGCCGCCGACTGGTGCGGCCGCCGATGGCCGCCGATTTCGCCCGGCTGGTCGACTCGGCGATCGCTGAGCGCTGAATTCTGTTGTTGGCGGGCCGGATCACGGGTACGGTCGGCCGTACACAAGAAGGGAGGTGGTCCGCGAAATTGATAGCTTCATGGACATGTGAGGTGGCTGCGCGCTAGCGCATCCGCTCGGAAGAGCCGGCCTGCCGCTGGCGAATTCCCCGCAGTCACCCGGCCCCCGAGCGTCCGGTCCGTCCAACCGGAATGTCGCTCGGGGGCCGCACCATGTCAGGACCTACGCGACCGCTTCCGCGGGGCCGCCTCGCCGCTAGCCGGCGTACCGCGACAGCCGGGCCGACAGGTGCGGCACCAGCCCGCCGTCGGCGTCGACGCGCTCCTCGACGTAGGCCAGGTCGCCGCCGTCGACGATGCCGTAGAGCCGCTTGGCTCCCCCGACCAGCACGCCGGATCGGCTGCGGGCCAGCGCATCGGTCACCAGCTCCCACGACGACTGGTTTCGTGGCCGGCCGTAGAACAATTCGACGTAGCCCGACGAGTGGGCGAGCAGCAGTTCGATCGCCTGGGATTCGGTCGGGTCGTCCGGGTCGTCGACGAAGCGCCAGAAGCCCGTCTCCCGCAGGCCCGGTTGATGGTATTCGCCCTTGTCGTCGAGCCGCCAGGACCGCGCTTCCCAGTTCAGGTAGTCGCCGCCGTCGTGGGAGACCACGATCTGCTGGCCGAATCGGTAGTCGCCGTCGTGTGCGCGGCCCTCGCCCTCACCGCGCCACACGCCGACCAGCGGCAGCAGGGCCAGCAGCGCATCGTGAAGGTTGGCCCCCTCGCGCAGGTTCGCGGTGTCGGCGGGAATGGGCAGGTCGTCGAAAGCGGGAATGTTGCGGGCGGCGGTCATCTTCGCGCGCTCGGCGGCCGCGGCCATGCGGTCGGATCCGGCGCCATCGCCCGAAGCAGCCGGGTCCGCCGTCGCGTCGGGTTCGGGGTTCACGATTCGTCGGTGATGAGCCGGTACAACGTGTACAGCGCGAACCAGGAAATCACCACGACCGACACGACCAGCAGGATCTCGAAGAACAGCACCACGGAGACGAGTCTATTCGTCCCGCGGGTGCCGGCGAGAACCGCCGCGGTCAGGCGACCTTGACGTCGACCTCGTGGATGCCGGCGCCGGACGGGGTGATGATGGCGTCGCCGTTGCCGATCCGGGACAGCGCCCGCAGCGTCCAGGATCCGGGCGCCGCGAAGAACCGGAACTCACCGGTCGCCGACGCGACCACCTCGGCGGTGAATTCGTCCGAGGAATCCAGCAAGCGGACGAACGCCCCACCCACCGTCTGCCCGTCGCGGTCCACGACGCGCCCGGTGATCACGGTTTCCTTCTCGAGATCGACGCTGGCCGGCAGCGTCAGTCCTTGCTTCGGTGCAGAGCACATATCACTTTCCCAACTCGATCGGGGCACCCACCAGGGAGCCGTATTCTGTCCAACTGCCGTCGTAGTTCTTGACGTGTTGATGCCCGAGCAGTTCGCGCAGCACGAACCAGGTGTGCGACGAGCGCTCCCCGATCCGGCAGTACGCGATGGTCTCCTTGGAGTCGTCCAGGCCCGCTTCGGCGTAGATCCTGGCCAACTCCTCGTCGGACTTGAAGGTGCCGTCCTCGTTGGCCGCCTTGCTCCACGGGACGTTGATCGCGCCGGGGATGTGCCCCGGCCGCTGGCTTTGTTCCTGGGGCAGGTGCGCCGGCGCGAGGATCTTGCCGGAGAACTCGTCGGGGGAGCGCACGTCGACCAGGTTCTTGACGTTGATCGCCGCGATGACCTCGTCGCGGAACGCCCGGATGGAGTTGTCCGGGGCGGCCGCCACATAGGAGGTGGCGGGCCTGCTGACGGGCTCGCCGGACAGGGGCCGCCCGTCGAGCTCCCATTTCTTCCGGCCGCCGTCGAGCAGCTTGACCTTGTCGTGGCCGTACACCTTGAAGTACCAGTAGGCGTACGCGGCGAACCAGTTGTTGTTGCCGCCGTAGAGGACCACGGTGTCGTCGTTGGCGATGCCGCGTTCGCTGAGCAGCTTGGAGAACTGCTGGGCGTCGAGGAAGTCGCGCTTGACCGGGTCCTGCAGGTCGTCGCGCCAGTCCAGCCTGATCGCGCCGGGGATGTGGCCGACGTCGTAGGCGCTGGTGTCCTCGTCGACTTCAACGAACACCACGTTCTCGGCTCCGGGATTCCTGAGATTGCTCTCGGCCCAGTCGGGGGTGACCAGGACGTCGGAGCGTGCCATGCGGGATTCCTTTCGAGGATGCTCGGTGCGGCCGGCGTTCAGCCGGGGTGCGGCCCCCGGCGCAGGCGCGCGACCAGGGGGTAGAGCTGGCAGCCCAGGCAGATGCCGAAGGCCGCATTGAGGAACGCGGCCACCAGCGCGGCCGCGGTGGCGATGACGCCCACGAGAAAGGCGCCGGTGGCGAATCCGGCGACGGCGACGAGCGCGAAGATCAGCCCGACCAGCTGGGCGAACTTGAGCGGCGCCACCGGTTCGCGCTCGGTGACCGGCCCCAGCCGGGGTGCCACGACGGTGGCGAACAGCCGTCCGTACGGGTGGCGGCGCGGCCCGCCGACCGCGCCGATGGCAAAGATCAGGGCCTGCACGCCGAGCAGGATCGCCGCCGCCGACGGGCTGGCTCCCGCGACGATCAGCGCGGCCACCAGCACTGCCGTGGTGACCCAGGCGGCGAACCGCGGCCCGCGCACGTCGACGACGTCGGGTTTGCCGGTGAAGGTGGTGGTGTTCGACACGATATTGCTCTCCTAGGTACGCCTATGCACGACATGGGGTGGGGAGGCATGCCACGGTGGAACGCCGAGGCTGCTCCGAGTGCTACGCAGAAGGGCGCGGCGACTCAGCAGCTACAGCAACAGCAACAACCCGCGACGCGGCACAGATCGACTGCACGGCGCTTGGTGAGCGAGAGCTCAAGGCGGGCTGACACGCGGCAATCCTAACCAATGACCCGGTCGTCAAGCCAACAGAGGTGCCAGCGCGGACCGCAGATCGGCCGCCGTCGGGACGCCCGAGGAACGGTACCGCTGTCGCCCGCCGGCGTCGAAGATCAACGTGGTCGGCAGCGACAGGACCGAAAACCGCCGTGCCGAAGCAGGATTCGCGTCGAGGTCGACCTCGACGTGGGCGACGTCGCCCAGATCCTGACAGACCTGCCCGACGACCCGGCGAACCCGGTCGCAGGGTCCGCACCACGGTGCGCTGAAATGCACGACGGTCGGCCCGCTGCGGGACAGGCCCAGTTCGGCGGCGTCGGCCTCCCGGGCCGGTTCGTGCCCGACGTCCCGGACGGTTCCCGATCGGCGCGTCAACCACCAGCCGACGACGGTGGCCACCAGGACGGCTCCGACGACGGCGGCGATGGTCGTGGTCATGACTGCTTAAACCCCTCCAGGGTCACGGTTACTCCCCGCGTGATGCCCTCGATGATGACGTCGGAGCCGCGCGCCCCCTCCGATGTCGGCGCGACGCCGAACGGAAGCCGCTGCCGGGGCATCCGGTGACGGAAGGCGCGCAGCACGTCTTCCCGCTTGTCGTCGGGGACCGGCTGGTTGGCCGTGTCCGGCCCGGTGAGGATGCCGGTCGGCGTGAACACCAGCGTCGCCTGGTCCTCGGGGGCGATGGAGAGATCGACCGAGACGCTGACCCGGTGGTCGAAGCCGGCCGACGTCGGGGTGCCGCTGAACACCAGCCCGTGGCTGTCGGAAATCCCGGATTCCGTGGTGCCACCGGTCGCGTCGTTGGTCTCACGCGGCGGCGCCTCGACCATCAGGTCGGTGATGCCCAGGTAGCGCCCCAGATGCATCGAGTCGATGATGATCCTGCTTTCCAATCTGCCGACCGGGAGCTTCGCGTCGGCCCTGACCAGCCACGACGCGTATCTGAGGTCCACCGAGTACATGGTGGCCTCGAGGGTGGCGGTGCCGACGGCGGCGTGCTCGACGGCGTTGGCCTTGATCTCCAGCTGGTTGTAGCGGCCGCGCATCGCCTGCGGGATGAACGGGAACGCCAGGATCGCCACGAAGGGATCCGAGCCGAGGTTTGCCGCCTTGCGGACGTTGGTCGACAACCGGTATTCGGCATAAATGCTGGTCCCGTAGTCGACCGCGACGGCGCCGACGACGAGGACCGCCACGGCGATCACGGCCGCCGCCCCCGCAATCAGCACTTTGCGCATGCGCATATTGTGGCCCAGAATTCGACGGTGGCTCGCTTCGTGCCGCGAGGTGGCTACGCTCACACTTGCCGCCACATGGCGCCACAGCCCTGGTAGCACGTTATCGTTAGATGACCTGGCCGCTAACGCGCGATGGCGCCGTCTATTTGGGAGATGCCTTTCCCCCGAGCTGGAGGGGCCTTATTTGGAGCTATTACTGCTGACGTCGGAGTTGCATCCCGACCCGGTGCTGCCGTCGTTGTCGCTGCTTTCCCACACCGTCCGGACCGCGCCCCCAGAACCATCGTCGTTGCTGGAGGCCGGGGCGGCCGACGCCGTGCTGGTCGATGCCCGCACCGATCTGTCGTCCGCGCGTGGCCTGTGCCGCCTACTCAGCACCGCGGGACGGTCCGTCCCCGTGTTGGCGGTCGTGAGCGAGGGCGGCCTCGTGGCCGTCAGCGCCGACTGGGGTCTCGACGAGATCCTGCTGCCCAGCACCGGACCCGCGGAGATCGACGCGAGGCTGCGGTTGGTGGTGGGCCGGCGCGGCGGCCTGGCCGACCAGGAAAGCGCCGGCAAGGTGAGCCTTGGCGAGCTGGTGATCGACGAGGGCACCTACACCGCGCGGCTGCGCGGACGCCCGCTCGACCTCACGTACAAGGAGTTCGAGCTGCTCAAGTACCTGGCCCAGCACGCCGGCCGGGTCTTCACGCGCGCGCAGCTGCTCCACGAGGTGTGGGGATACGACTTCTTCGGCGGCACCCGCACCGTCGACGTCCACGTGCGTCGGCTGCGGGCGAAGCTCGGCCCCGAGTACGAGGCGTTGATCGGCACGGTCCGCAATGTGGGCTACAAGGCCGTGCGTCCGGCGCGCGGCCGGACGCCGATCTCCGAGCGCGAGGGCGCCGACGACCTCGACGGCATCGACGGTGTTGGCGGAGCCCACGCGGAGGCCGAGGGTCTGCCGGAACCACTGGTCGACCCGCTGCACAGCCAGTGACCTCACGCGAGCCGGCGTGGCGCCCGGCTCTGACCGCCGACGAGCAGCGGCAGGTGCGCGAAATGGTCACGGCGGCAACGCAGTTCGATGGAGTGGCGCCCGTCGGTGAGCAGGTGTTGCGCGAACTGGGGCACGACCGCACCGAACACCTCGTGGTCAGAGATGCTCGGCCGGGCGCCCCCGAAGACCTCGTCGTCGGTTACCTCAATCTCAGCCCGCCGCGCGACGGCGCCACGGGGATGGCGGAACTGGTGGTGCACCCGGAGGCCCGCCGGCGCGGCGTCGGGGCGGGTCAGGACGGCGACGACGTCGTGGCGGGGGGGCTCGATGAGGCGGCGCAACGAGGGCAGCGCCGGATCGGGGGTACCGGCGAACACGAGGCGCACCAGCACAGTCTAGGAACCACCGGATTTCTGCAGGACGCGCCCAGCTTTTACACAGTTGCATCCGTATATTGTTTTAGTAGCAAACTGTTGCTGGCGGCTATTACTTGGACTCATGCCGCGCTGCCGCGCTGACGACGACGAGGTCGAGGAGGCGGCCCATCCCGATATCTCAGGAGGTCCGATGACACTCGACACCACTATCCGCGACGAAGACACGCTGGCGGCCCGCCACCGGACGATATGGGCGTTGGGCGACTACGCCCTGATGGCCGAGGAGGTAATGGCCCCGCTCGGGCCGGTGCTGGTCGCGGCCACGGGCATCGGCCCCGGCACGCGCGTGCTGGACGTCGCGGCGGGGTCGGGCAACATCTCGCTTCCCGCCGCACGGACGGGCGCCAGCGTTGTTTCCACCGACCTCACGCCGGAGTTGTTGCAGCGGTCGCAGGCCAGGGCGGTGGCGCAGGGGCTGACGCTCGACTACCGCCAGGCGAACGCCCACGCCCTGCCGTTCGGCGATGGCGAGTTCGACACGGTGATCTCGGCGATCGGCGTGCAGTTCGCGCCCGAGCATCAGCGCGCGGCGAGCGAGCTGGTCCGCGTCTGCCGGCCGGGCGGGCTGATCGGGGTGATCAGCTGGACACCGGAAGGGTTTTTCGGCCGGATGCTCGCCACCATCAGGCCCTACCGGCCGTGCCTCTCGCCGGCGGTGCCGCCCGCGGCGCTGTGGGGACGAGAGGGCTACGTCGCGGGGCTGCTCGGCGACCGGGTCGGCCGCTTCACGGCGCTGCGGGGCCAGCTGGAGGTGACCCGATTCGGCAGCGCCGAGGCCGTGCACGACTACTTCAAGAACCACTACGGGCCCACCATCGAGGCGTACGCGAACATCGGCCACAACGGCGTGCTGGCGGCCGAACTCGACGCCCAACTCGTCGAACTCGCCGACCAGTACCTGACCGACGGCGTCATGCATTGGGAGTACCTGCTGGTCACCGCCGAAAGGCGGTGACCCGGGATCGAACGCCGCTAGAGTTCGCTGTCGGCGTCCAGGTGGACGTCGGGCTCGCCGCCGGCGGCGGTGAACGCCGTCAGTGCGCGCACCAACCCGTGGCGCTCCTGCGGTGGCATCTTCTCGACGAGGGCGGCGATCTCGGCGCGGCGGTGGGCGGTCACGCGGCGTACCACATCGCGCCCTCGCTTGGTCAGCGCGGCGAGCAACTCGCGCCGCGAGGTCGGGTGCGGCAACCGGTCGATCAGCCCGGCGGCCACCAGCCGGTCGACCATCCGCCCCGTCGCGGACGGCTGCACGCCCAGCAGACCGGCCAGCGTGGCAAGGTTCACCGGACCGCGGTTGGACAGAATGACCAGGGTCCGGAACTGCGACATCGTGATCGTCTCGTCGACCTGCGCGATGGAACGCGCGGATACCGCCACCAGCAGGCGGGACGCCGTCAGCAATGCGTCGGTGATCGCGTCCAGCGACTCGTCGGCCGTCGTCGCATTGTCAGCAGCCATCGCGCCCCCTCCTCGTGGCCCCTTTCCGGGCCGTCGCGGGCCAAAGAGGTGAAAGTGTAACAGTCCTCTAGTGTCGTAATCAGTGACTGTTTCCTACGTAGACTATCGCCGCGGGCACGTACGGCGTAGCCCCTACCCGATGTGCAGCGGGTCGATCTGCACGCGCACCGGCTCGTGGTTCTGCCGGGCGCTGAGCACGCCCACGCCGCGGCGCAGCGCGGCCGCCAGCGCCACGGTTCTGGGCGCACGGGACGCTGGAGCCCGCGCGAGCGACCGCGGCGGCGCTGCGCCTGGTCCCGGTCCGTGAACTGTTGCAGATGCGACGGTCGCTTGGTGAGGGCCTCGCGCCGGTGTCCCCGCCGCCGGGGGTGCAAATCCGCACCTACGCGGGACCGGCCGACGACGCCGAACTGCTGCGGGTCAACAACGCCGCGTTCGCCCACCACCCCGAGCAGGGCGGGTGGACGGGCGCCGAGCTGGCCGAGCGGCGCGCCGAACCGTGGTTTGACCCGTCGGGGCTGTTCCTGGCGTTCGACGCCTCGGGCGAGCGGCCGGGCAGGTTGCTGGGCTTCCACTGGACGAAGGTGCACCCCGAGCCGCCGGGTTTGGGGGAGGTGTACGTCGTGGGCGTCGACCCGTCCGCGCAGGGCCGCGGGCTGGGTCACGTCTTGACCGCCGTCGGCATCGACGCGCTGGCGCGCCGGCTGGCCGACGCGCCCGACCCCACCGTGATGCTCTACGTGGAGTCGGACAACGTCGCCGCGGTGCGGACCTACCAGCGCCTGGGCTTCACCACCTGCAGCGTCGACACCGCCTACGCACCCGCCGGGTGAGCTCAGCGCCGGAGGGCGCATCGGCGCATAATTTCCCCGTGACTTGGCAACCTCCCCTGGGGAGATGACCGGCGGCGCCCGCGTGCGCCGGAATGTGTCGGGGAAGCGAGATTCGTGAGGCTGGTGGGGGAGTGCCGGGCGCTGGCCCCGGCGACGTTGATCGCGGCGTTGGTCGTCGTGATGTCTGCCGGGGCAACGATGGCCTGCGGGACCGGCGCCACCCGCCGCGGTGCTTCTGTCACGGCCGCGGGGGCCGCCGCCTGTGGCGGCAAGAACCACCTGAGGGCGGAGGGATCGACCGCCCAGCAGACCGCGATGCTGGCGTTCAACCAGGCCTGGGGCAAAAGCTGCCCGGGCAAGGATGTCACGTACGTGCCGACCGGGTCGGGCGCCGGGCGCGAACAGTTCATCGCCGGTCACGTCGACTTCGCGGCGTCGGACTCGCCACTGGTCGCCGACCAGATCGGTCCGGCCGCGGCGCGCTGCGATCAGAACCCGGCGTGGGACCTTCCGGTCGTGTTCGGCGCCATCGCAATGGTGTACAACCTGCCGGGGGTTCCCGCACTGACCCTCAGCGGCGACGCCCTGGCCGAGATCTTCAGCGGCCGCATCACGGTCTGGAGCGACCCGATACTGGTGGCGCTCAACCCCGGCGTTGCGCTGCCCGCAACCAAGGTCCAGCCCGTCTACCGGTCCGATTCCTCAGGGACCACCGACAACCTGCAGAAATACCTGACGATCGCCGCCCCGCAGAGCTGGTCCAAGGGGGTGGCGACCGAATTTCTCGGCGGTGTCGGGCAGGGCGCCCCCAAGCCGGATGGCGTCATCGGGGCCGTGCGAGCCACCCCGGGCGCGATCGGATACGTCGACAGGGGCTCCGCGGACCGGGCCGCCATGCCCTACGCCCGGATCGCCACGGGCGGCGGCGTCACCCCCCTCACCGGCGACACGGCCGCCAGGGCGGTCAGCGCCATCAGGTTCGTGGCCGACGGTAACGACCTGGTGCTGGACCTGGATTCGGTGTACGGCTCGCAGGACCCGGGCGCGTACCCGCTGATGCTGGCCGGCTACGACATCGTCTGCTCGAAGGGCTACGACGCCGACACCGCCGGTGCGATCAAGTCGTTCCTCGCGTCGGTCGCCGGCAACGGGCAGACCGCCCTGTCGCCGGCCGGTTACGTTCCGCTGCCCGATAATGTCAAGGAACGACTGGTTGCGGCCATCGACGCGATGCAGTGACGACGCTTCGGGGGCCGGGACGACGGTGGGCGCCGGCCGGGTTATCACCCTCCGGTTGTGGGCTGCTCGCCAAAGCCTCATTCTGGTCATCGCCCCGTCCGGGGCGGGGCACGTAGATTGCGGGCATCGTTGGCACCGAGAAGTTTGTAGGCAGGAGCGATCAAGTGGCCAAGCGGCTGGACCTCAAGAACGTCAACATCTTCTACGGGTCGTTCAAGGCCGTCGCGGACGTGACGTTGTCCATTCTGCCCCGCAGCGTGACCGCGTTCATCGGCTCGTCGGGCTGCGGCAAGACGACCGTCCTGCGCACGCTGAACCGGATGCACGAGGTGGTCCCCGGCGGCCGCGTCGAGGGCAGCGTGCTGCTGGACGACGAAGACATCTACGGCCCCGGTGTCGACCCGGTCGGCGTGCGGCGCGCGGTCGGCATGGTGTTTCAGCGGCCGAATCCATTCCCCGCCATGTCGATTCGTGACAACGTGGTGGCTGGGCTGAAGCTGCAGGGGATGCGCAACCGCACGCTGCTCGACGAGACGGCCGAGTACGCCTTGCGCGGCGCCAACCTGTGGGACGAGGTCAAGGACCGGCTGGACAAGCCCGGGGGTGGATTGTCGGGCGGCCAGCAGCAGCGCCTATGCATCGCGCGGGCCATCGCCGTGCAGCCCGACGTGTTGCTCATGGACGAGCCCTGCTCGGCGCTCGACCCGATCTCGACCATGGCCATCGAAGACCTGATCAGCGAGCTCAAGCAGGACTACACCATCGTCATCGTGACCCACAACATGCAGCAGGCCGCGCGGGTCAGCGACTACACGGCGTTTTTCAACCTCGAGGCCACCGGGAAGCCCGGCCGGCTCATCGAGGTCGACGACACCGAGAAGATCTTCTCCAACCCGTCCCAGAAGGCCACCGAGGACTACATCTCCGGTCGCTTCGGCTAGGCCCCGGACCGGGGGCTGGGGCTCAGGTGGGCCGGCTCTCGTCGTCGGGCAGGCTGCCCGTCGCCTGGAAGATGACGCGCCGCGCCACCTCCACGGCGTGGTCGGCGAAGCGCTCGTAGAAACGTCCCAGCAGCGTCACGTCGACCGCGGCCGCCACCCCGTACTTCCATTCGCGGTCCATCAGCACCGAGAACAAGTGCCGATGCAGATCGTCCATGGCGTCGTCTTCTTCGCGGATCCGGGCGGCCTTCTCCGGGTCGCGCGACAGCACGACCTCTTGCGCGCTGTTACCCAATTCGACTGCGACACGACCCATTTCGGCGAAATATCCGTTGACCTCTTCGGGCAGCGCGTGCTGGGGATGCCGCCGACGCGCGATCTTGGCGACGTGTAGGGCCAGCGCGCCCATCCGGTCGATGTCGGCCACCATCTGGATGGCGCTCACGATCGACCTGAGATCACCGGCCACCGGGGCCTGCAGCGCCAGCAGGACGAAGGCGCTCTCTTCGGCCTGGGCGCTCAGCCGCGCGATCTTCTCGTGATCGGAGATCACCTGTTCGGCCAGCACCAGATCGGCCTGCAGCAGGGCCTGCGTTGCCCGCTCCATCGCGATCCCGGCCAGCCCGCACATCTCGCCGAGCCGCTCAGACAACTCCGAGAGCTGCTCGTGGTACGCGGTCCGCATATCGCCAAGCCTACGTTCTTCCCGGCGAAAACGGGCGCCGGAGCGGCGAAAGGCCGCTATTCGCAGCTGGTGTCGGCAGCGTTGGTGACCGTCAGGTCCTCGGGCAACTTGGGGGGCGCGCTGCCGGAGCCGCGTTCGATCTGCATGCTGATCGGCGAGCCGCTGGGCGGGGGAGCCCCCACCGCGTTGAAGTCGGGGCCGAGCACCACCTGGACGACCTGCCCGTAACCGGAGACGCGCTGCACTTTGGCGTTGGCGAACGAGGACGCCACCGTGGCGGCGGCCTGCTCGTTGCCCGGGGAGAAGAGCACCGTTGTGGTGTTCACCGAACTCGGATAGTCGTCCGGGGTCATCACGTTGAACCCGTTGTGCTTGAGCTGGCTCGTCGCGCTGGTCGCCAGGCCGCTCTGCGTCGTCGCGTTCGACACCCGGACGGTCACGTCGCTCGGGGAGGTCGTGGTGACCTGCTCGTGCAGCGCCTCGGGGGCGGGGGCGGGCGTCTTCTTCGTGGTGGGGGCCTTGGTCGAATCCGAATTGGCCTTCGATCCGCCGCCCAAATTCTCGGCGTTCTGGTCGTTTTCCTGCGGCAGGGGGTCATCGTTGATGATGGCGTCGAAGAGCGCGCGCATGTCGCCCATGCGCGGCGGCTCGTCGCCGTTCTGGTCGGTCACGCCGGTCGGCACGGTCACGAAGGTGATGTGCCCGGCCGCCATCCCTTGCAGCGACTGGCCGAGCTGGACCAGGTCCTTGGTCTTGACGTTGTCGACGTAGGTGTCGCCGATGAACAGGTTGACGACGTTGTTGAGCTTGTTGAGGTCCATCAGCGTGTCTTCGGAGATCAGCGACCGCAGCAGCGACGACAGGAACAGCTGCTGGCGTTTGATCCGGCCGTAGTCACCGTTGGTCTCGGTGGTGACCTGGCGGGCCCGCACGTAGTTGAGCGCCGTGGGACCGTCGAGGACCTGGCGTCCGGCGTGTTCGAGGACGGTGCCCAGTTCGTAGTCGTGCAGGGGGGTGCGGGAGCACACCTCGACGCCGCCCAGGGCGTCGACGATCTTGGCGAACCCCGCGAAGTCCGCGGCGATGAATCGGTTGATGCTCAGCCCGGACAGCTTCTGGATCTCCTTCACCAGACACTTCGGGCCGCCGAACGCGAAGGTCGAGTTCAGCTTGGTCTCCGTATAGACCATCTTCGGGCCGAGCGTGCCCTTCTTCTGGTCGTAGACGGGCCCGTACTTGCCGGTGTCGGGGTTCCAGGCCTCGCACTGGATCGGGGTGATCGCCAGGTCACGCGGGAACGACACGGCCACCACTCGTTTGCGGTTCGCCGGGATGTTCACCAGCATCACCGTGTCCGAGCGCGAGCCGCCGGCGTCGTCGGTGTCGCCCGCGCCCATGTTGGCGTTCTCCCCGGCCCGGGAGTCCATGCCGACGATCAGGAAGTCCTCGTCGCCGTACTGGCCGTTCGGGTCGCGGATGTCGCCGGAGTGCGGATCGAGCGCGCTGATCGTGTTCAGCCGGGCGTTCTTGGAGGTGCTCCATTGCCACGCTCCGCCCGTCATTGCCAGCGCCAGCAGGGCGATCAGCGCCGCGAGGGAGCGTCCCGCCATCAGCATCGGACGCCGGCGGTGCCGGGCGTCGGCGGTGGCCGCCGTCGGGGGCGACGGTTTTGGTTTGCGCAGTCGCTTCCGACGGCCCGGTGCGGGCGGTGTTTCGGACCCTTCGGCTTCGGGCTCCTCGTCGACCGGGTAATGGGCGGCCTCGAGGTCCGGAAGCTCCGACCCGATGTCGAGCGAGTAGGCCACGGCGTCCATCACCTGCGTGTCCTGCTCGTCGGGCTCGGGAACCTCGGCGCCGGGCGCGACGTGGTGGTGGTGCGGCCGCTCGGACGGCGGTGCACCGACCTTCGCGATCAGGTCCGCCACGGTCAGCGCGCCGCTGGCGTGACAACCCGCCGCTTCGCTGGCGCCGTCGTCGGCATCATCGGGTGCCGCGGGGCCCTCGACGGGCGGCGCGGGCTGCCAGCGGTGCAAGCGCTCATCGACCGGCGGCTCTAAGAACCGCTCCCATGGAGCCGCGCCCCCCATCGGCGCCGGGGCGGCGGGGCGCCGAGGGTCACGAGTGGCGTCGTGCCCGCCGTCACTCATGTCTCACCGGCCTCCAAAACTTTCCTGCAATCCCTCTGATGCGGACATCCGCGCCCACTCGCGCCGTTCACGCGCAGCGCCGACTACAGCGCTGCTGTCGCGCCACCCGTGGGCAGCACGGCGATCGTCACGCTCGGGTGGCGCCTGAACCGAACCCCACCAAGCGCAAAGCAAGCAAGGCCACATCGTACTGAGTTATCGGCTCCGACGCGATTTCGACCAGGTTGCGGTTCAGCCGCCCGAGTGCATGACGTCCGCTCCCGAGGGCACGGTGCAGTCGTCGGGATCGTCCAGCCAGCCGTCGGGCAGGGCGACGCGCGCGGGTGAACCCTGCCGCCCGCGTGGTCCGGTCGCCGCGTCCGGGAAGGTGACGCTGCCGTCCAAGCGGTCGAGCAGGGCGTCGAGCTCGGCGAGCGTGGTGACCATCGCCAGTTCGCGGCGCAGCTGCGATCCGGCGGGGAAACCGTGCAGGTACCAGGCGATGTGCTTGCGGATGTCGCGCATGCCCTTGTCCTCGCCGAAATGCGCGGCCAGCAACTGGCCGTGCCGGCGCATGATGTCGGCGACCTCGCCCAACGAGGGCGGGGCCGGCGGTTGGGTCCCCCGGAACGCGGCCGACAGCTCGGCGAAGAGCCAGGGCCGGCCCAGGCACCCCCGGCCGATGACCACGCCGTCGCAGCCCGTGCTGGCCATCATCGTCAGCGCGTCGCTGGCGTCGTAGATATCGCCGTTGCCCAGCACCGGAATGGTCCGCACCTGCTGCTTGAGCTCGGCGATCCGTTCCCAGTCGGCGGTGCCGGAGTAGCGCTGCGCCGCCGTGCGGGCGTGCAGGGCGACCGCGGCGGCGCCCTCGGACTCGGCGATGCGGCCCGCATCCAGGTGCGTGGGGTGCTTGTCGTCGATGCCGACGCGGAACTTGACGGTGACCGGGATGTCGGTACCTTCGGTGGCCCGCACGGCCGCGGCGACGATCTGGCCGAACAGCCGCCGCTTGTACGGCAGCGCCGCCCCGCCGCCCCGCCTGGTGACCTTGGGCACCGGGCAGCCGAAGTTCATGTCGATGTGATCGGCGAGGTTCTCCTCGGCGATCATCCGCGCGGCGGCGTAAGTGGTTGCCGGGTCGACGGTGTAGAGCTGCAGCGAACGCGGCGACTCGTCCGCCGAGAAGGTCGTCATGTGCATCGTGACGGGGTGCCGCTCGACGAGCGCGCGCGCCGTCACCATCTCGCAGACGTACAGGCCGCTGACCGTGCCGACCTTCGACTGCTCCAGCTCACGGCACAGGGTGCGGAATGCGACGTTGGTGACGCCCGCCATGGGGGCCAGCACCACGGGGCTGGCCAGCGTGATCGGACCGATGCGCAACGCGGCTACCGGCGGCTCATCACAAGCTTGCCCGCAGTCTGGTGCAGCTCGAATGCCGTGGTCTTCTTGCCCGTGCGGGCTTCCCGGTCGAGTTGGCGCTGCTTGGACACTTCGAACTTGTCGCAGGACGCCTCGAGTTCCTTGATCAGCAGGGCGAGGTCATCGCGCAACTCGGCGGCCTCGCCGGTGATGTCCTCGCGCTCGAAGAAGCGCCACTTCTTGAGCACCGGCATCACGACCTCCTCGAGGTGGATGCGGGGGTCATACACGCCACCGACGGCGATGAACACAGCCTTGCGGCGGAACTCCGGTACCTGGAATCCGGGCATCTGGAAGTTGCGCAGGATCTTGTGCAACGACCTGGTCGCCTGGTTGGGGCAGATCTCGAAGCCGGCCTCGCTGACGTCGCGGTAGAAGATCATGTGCAGGTTCTCGTCGGCCGAGATCTTGGCGAGCAGCTGGTCGGCGATCGGGTCGTTGCAGGCCTTACCGGTGTTGCGGTGCGAAATCCGCGTCGCCAGCTCCTGGAACGTCACGTAGATGACCGAGTCGAACAGGCTCTCGGCGAACAGGTCGTCTCGCACCTGGTGGTTCTGGCCCGGGCTGAAGCCCCGGTTGACCACCTCGATGCGCAGCTTCTCCAGTTCGTACGGGTCGACGGCGCGAGTGACCACCAGGTAGTCGCGCAGCGCGATGCCGTGCCGGTTTTCCTCGGCGGTCCACCGGTTGACCCAATGGCCCCAGGGGCCGTCCAGCCCGAAGTTCATCGCGATCTCGCGGTGATACGAGGGCAGGTTGTCCTCGGTCATCAGGTTCTGCACCATCGCCACCTGGGCGAGGTCGGAGAGCTTGCTCTCCTCGGGATGCCAGTCCTGGCCGCCGAGCGCGTAGAAGTTCTTGCCGTCGGACCACGGAATGTAGTCGTGCGGGTTCCAGGCCTTATGAACGCTCTCGTGGCGGTTGAGGTATTTCTCGACCACCGGTTCGAGTTCTCGCAAGAGCTGTAGGTTTGTCAGCTCCGCTGACATAAGGCCTCCAGTTATCTGTGTCTGTGGGTTGCACTCACAATATCTGTGTCCGCCAGTAGCATCAAGTTCCGTCCCCGCGTGGCAGGACGCGATTTGGTATCGAGTCGTTCGTTTGCGGGGGCGTTGCAATACGGCTTGCCGCGGGGCCCGGCGACGAAACCCGGTTATTCGGTCTTGCCCGACTCGACCGAGGGAACGTAGGGCGCCGCCGTGGCGAACAGCATCGCGACGCAGTAGTCGATGAACTGCTCGCGCGTCGCGTCCAGGGTCCCGTTGAGATAGGCGGTGAACAGGCTCGACAGGCCCCCGACCAGGCTGGTGGCGATCATCTTCTGCAGCGCCGGATCGCCGATGCGGGACAGCTTGCGCTGCAGCAGGTCGATGAAATTGGGCATCCACTCGGCGCCCGATCGGGTCAGCACCGGTTCCACCGTGGGCGCCAGCAGCAGGACGCGGCCGCGCACCGGGTCGTCGACCATCAGCTCGACGAATCGTTCGACGGCTTCCCGCGGGGTCTTGGCGGAGGTCAGCGTGGTCATCGCGCGTGCGCACACGTCGTCGTAGACCGCGCGCACGAAGTCGTCACGGTCGGAGAAGCTTTCGTAGAAATAGCGTTCGGTCAGCGCCGCCTCGCGGCACGCCGCGCGGACGGTCAGCGCCGGCCCCCGGTCGCCGCCCAGCAGCTGCACCCCGGCGGCGATGAGATCGTCGCGGCGCAGGGCCACGCGGCTCTCCCGCGGTACGCCGGTCCAACGGCTGCGTCGTTGACCGGTTGGCACATCGCTCCTAAGCTCGATTTTGACAACGCATGTAGTCAGACTGTCGATATAAACAGGACTCCAACAGTGACTCAAGATACGTCCGCCGCCTGCCCGCAGACCAACGACGCAAGCGCCGACGCCCCGGACGGCGCCGTGTCCGGCGGCTGTCCCGTGTCCCCGCTGGGCTACGAGGCACCGCCGATCCCGCTCGGACCGGACTCGCTGACCTGGCGGTACTTCGGGGATTGGCGCGGCCTGCTGCAGGGGCCGTGGGCCGGCTCCATGCAGAACATGCACCCCCAGTTGGGCGCGGCGGTCATCGATCACTCGACGTTCTTCATCGAGCGCTGGCAGCGCCTGCTGCGCTCGCTGTATCCGATCGGCGGCGTGGTCTTCGACGGCGACCGCGCCCCGGTGACCGGCGCGGAGGTGCGCGAATACCACGCGGACATCAAGGGCGTCGACGAGCAGGGCCGCCGATACCACGCATTGAACCCCGACGTCTTCTATTGGGCGCACGCGACCTTCTTCGTCGGCACCATCATCGTCGCCGAGCGGTTCTGCGGCGGCTTGACCGAAGCCCAGAAGCGGCAACTGTTCGACGAGCACGTCGAGTGGTATCGCATGTACGGCGTGAGCATGCGCCCGGTCCCGGCATCCTGGGAGGACTTCCAGGCCTATTGGGAGCACATGTGCCGCGAGGTGCTGGAGAACAATTTCGCCGCGCGCGCCGTGCTGGATCTCACCGAGCTGCCGAAACCGCCTTTCGCGCAATGGCTTCCGGATTGGCTGTGGGCCGCGCAACGCAGGCTGGTCGCGCCGCTCTTCGTCTGGTTTACCGTCGGGCTCTACGATCCGCCCGTTCGCGAGCTCATGGGCTACACGTGGTCGCGGCGCGACGAGTGGCTGCACCGCCGCCTGGGGGACGTGGTTCGTCTGGTGTTCGCCTTCGTGCCCAACAGAATGCGTAAGCACCCGCGGGCCCGCGCCGGTTTCGACCGCGCCGCCGGGCGCATCCCGGCCGATTCCCCGCTGGTGCAGACGCCCGCACGCAATCTACCGCCGGTGGACGAGCGGGATAATCCAAAGCACTACTGCCCCAAAGTTTCCTGAGGCCTCCCGCCGCGCCGGCGGTCAGCCGTGCGCGTGAACGTGAACGCCCTCGAGTCCCTCCTGATGCACGTGCGGATGGCTGTGCTGCGATCCGTCGTCGTGGTCGTGCGGGTGCTCGTGTGTGACGTGAGGGTGCTCGTGGGCGGTGTGCGCATGAACGTGGGCCTCTTGCCCGTGCTGGTGTTCGTGTGCATGCGGAGCGTCGTGGGCGTGTTCGGACACAGGTATCCTCCTTATGATGAAATGCTTTGTCTTGCAACAGTTTCGGTCACATAGCGCCCCTGCGCCGTCGTTGGGCCGCCCCCGGCGCGTCGGTGAGGGCCTTCAGTTCGCCGTCGCCGCGGTGGTGCCGCGGAACCCCCGGGCCGGCGTGCTCGGCGTTGCAGACCGCATCGATGACGAGCTGGCGCACGTGGTCGTTCTCGAGGCTGTAGAAGATCGTCGTGCCGTCGCGGCGCGTCCGCACCAGACGCGCCATGCGCAGCTTCGCCAGATGCTGGGAAACCGACGGCGCCGGCTTGCCGATGTGCTCGGCAAGCTCGTTGACCGACATCTCCCCGGTGGTCAGCGACCACAGCACCTGCACCCGGGTGGCATCGGCCAGCATGCGGAAAACCTCCACGACCAGGCCGGCCTGGTCATCGGGAAGCCGGGCTGGGCCGTTATCTGCATGCATACGCAGATATTACCCGGGGACCCCGCCGGCGTCACGGCCGTCCGGACGGCCCGCGGCCGCTCCCCTGTGTTTAACTAGCCTGTCTATATTTCTCGGCGGCGGGAGGTTGCTCATGGCGCGCACGGATCGTGATCGCTGGGATCTCGCGACGAGCGTCGGGGCGACGGCGACGATGGTCGCCGCTCAGCGGGCGCTGTCCTCCGACGCCAAGCTCATCGACGACCCCTACGCCGCGCCGTTGGTGCGCGCCGTCGGGATCGACGTGTATGTCCGGTTGGTCAACGGCGAAATCCCGGCGGGCGGGGACTCCGAGTTCGATCCGGCACGGATGGCCCGCGGGATGGCCTGCCGCACCCGGTTCTACGACCAATTCTTCCTCGGCGCGACGCGGGCCGGCATCGACCAGGCGGTCATCCTCGCGTCGGGGCTCGACGCGCGGGCCTACCGCCTGCCGTGGCCGGCGGGCACCGTCGTCTACGAGGTGGACATGCCGCAGGTCATCGAATTCAAGACGCTGACCCTCGACGACCTCGGGGCGGAGCCGACGGCCGAGCGGCGCGCCGTGGCCGTCGACCTGCGCGACGACTGGGCGACGGCGCTGCGGTCCGCCGGCTTCGATGCCGACAAGCCGTCGGCGTGGAGTGCGGAGGGTTTGCTCGTCTATCTGCCCGACGCGGCCCAGGATGCGCTGTTCGACAACATCACCGCGCTCAGCGCCCCGGAAAGCCGCCTGGCCTTCGAGTTCGTGCCTGACACCGCCGTCTTCACCGACGAGCGGTGGCGCGCACACCACGACCGGATGAGCGAGTTCGGCTTCGAGATCGACTTCAACGACCTCGTCTACCACGGGCGCCGCAGCCACGTCGTCGACCACCTGAACCAGAAGGGCTGGCAGACCTCGTCGCATACGGTCGCGGAGCTGCACGCCGCCAACGGCTTCGCCTATCCCGACGACGACGTCGCGGCGGCGTTCGCCGACGTGACCTATACCAGCGCGGTGTTCCGGGGCAAGCCGGGCTGCCCTCCTCGGCCGCTCAGCGACTGAGGAGGTCGTCCTTCAGCCGGGGGGTGAGCATCTCCTGGAAGACCGTCCGTGCCGGCTCATACAGATCCTGGAACGTCACCAGCACCTCGTTGCGGTCGAATTCGGGGATCGCCCCGAGCGGCGTCCAGAAGCTGTCGATGTCCAAGAGGAAGAATGGTCCCTGCTCGACCGGCATGGTGCGGCGCAGGTGGTAGCTCGCGTCGAGCGCCTGGCCCATGCCGGGGCCGTAGCGCACGATCATCGACTTGCCGGGCTGCGCTTCGCGGTACACCGCGGCGCCCTGCCATTCGGTCAGTGTGAGTCCGGCCGGCGCCATCTGCTGCGGACCGAGCAGCGGTTCGGCGATCCAGTTGGCCCACTCGACGCGTCCGTTCACCCCCACGGGGACGTGCACCTCCAGCACGTACCGCAGGCCGAGCCGTTCCACCCCGACGATCTCCGACACCTGGGAGCGGGCGTCTATGACGCGCATCACGATCTCGAGCAGCGCCTCGAAGTTGGTGTAGGCGGTGGTCTCGATGGTGATCGCCTGATTTTTCATCGAGGCGGCGAGCGTGTTGTCCCGGTTGACATAGCGGACGAACCGCTCGGCGGTCGGCGCCGGACTTCCGCCGGCACCCATCCCCCAGGCCACGTCCTGGGCCTGCCGTTCGATCGGGAGATGGTCGGTGAGCAGGCGTCTGAGCTCCGCGCTCGACGTCTCGGTGAGGGAATCCGTTGCTGGGTGGCGGATTTCCATCGTTACCAGGGCTACGGGCGCCTTAGGGTAGGCCGCATCGACACTCATCTTGGGAAGCATAGCCAAGCCGTTTGGCGGCCAAACCGCGGCACTCCCTGCGCCGCCACCCGTCGCGCCCGTCGGCCTGGGCGCCGGTGGGGGAAGTGTCGGATCGGGCGGCCGTCGAGCGTCGACCGACGTCATCCCGGTTTCGGTGCCCCCACTAGGACTCGAACCTAGGACCTGCGGATTAAAAGTCCGTAGCTCTACCAACTGAGCTATAGGGGCGGGCGAAGACTCAGGATACTGGGTGCCGGATGGCACTCGTTTGAGGATTCGGCCCGTGGTGACCTAAGCTGGCTTGGCTCCCAACGTAACCATGTTGCGAGTACCCCGGAGAGATTCGGTTCTGGCCCCCTTCGTCTAGCGGCCTAGGACGCCGCCCTTTCAAGGCGGTAGCGCGGGTTCGAATCCCGTAGGGGGTACGCGCGACGCGGCGACGCGGAGTAGCAGCAAGGCCCTGTGGCGCAGTCGGTTAGCGCGCCGCCCTGTCACGGCGGAGGTCGCGGGTTCGAGTCCCGTCAGGGTCGCCAGCACGGCGAGGCACTCGCTGCCTTCCGGCCAGGTAGCTCAGTCGGTACGAGCGTCCGCCTGAAAAGCGGAAGGTCGGCGGTTCGATCCCGCCCCTGGCCACCAACGTCAGCCCACCTGGTGGGCTCGGATACTTCGCTCGACATCACCTTTTGGCGCTTCCATGCCGCCAGGGTTACGCGTTCGAATGATGAATGCGGAGAACAAGAATCGCGGCGCAACACCAGGCCAGGCTTGGGCGCACATCGATGACTTCGGAGCCCTGGTCGACATGGGAGTACACGCTGGACACGTGCTCGCCCAGTTTCGCGGCAAGAGCAGGAGCGTTCGACTCGGTGGTGGTGCGCACTCCGCCGGGGATGTCCTCGACCGTGCGTGTGATCTCGCCGTGTCGACAAAACATGTCCATGTAGAGGCGTATGTCGGCGGCTGAGGTGCCCATCCTGCCGCCGCCGGTCAGGCGGATGCGCACGACCGGTGATCCCGCGACTCAGCTGAGCGCATACCCGATGCCCAGGACCGCGCCGGCGCCGAGCGCGGCGAGCACCGCTCGCCGAGTGAATCGCGGCACCCGAGGGCTCTTTGGCTTCTATGCCCAGGCGTGGCGCTCCGGCGCGGCAACGGCAACGAAAGCCAGTACGTCGTCGTCCGCTTCGCCGAGTCCGCCGCCGGGTCTACCCGGACTGAGGGCTGAGTGGAAGCTAGTTTGTTCGCTATGCGCTCCGATCGGGCCGGCCGTCTCGCGCCTCGGGGCTATGTCAACCTCGACTTCCACGACGCACCATTGTGCTGTTGCCTGCCCGGGTAGGGGAGTCATCGTGACTTGGCACCAAATCCAGCCGTTCCTCGTGGCGCTGGCGATCGGATTGCTCATCGGCTTGGAGCGCGAGCGCAGTCATAGCCGCAAGCTTCCCGCCGGGTCGCGCTCGTTCGCGCTCCTATCGCTGGTCGGCGCCATCGCCGCGAGCCTCAACGTGTGGGCAGTGCTCTTCGGCCTCGTCGGCGTCGCGGGCCTGTTGGCGCTCGCCTACTTTCGTACCAGCGAAGCGGATCCCGGAACCACCACCGTGCTCGCCGCGCTCGTCGCCTATCTGCTCGGCGCCCTCGCCTACACGCGCCCCGCGGTGGCCGTGGCCGTCGCCGTGGTCGTCGCGGGCCTGCTGTTGTCGAAGGGCCGGATCCATCGCTTCGCCCGCGACATCATCACCGAGGTCGAACTAGAGGACGCCATCAAGTTCTTTGTGGTGGCGTTTGTGATCCTTCCGCTGCTGCCGGATCGGCCGCTCGGACCTTACGGTGTGCTCAATCCGGCGAAGGTGTGGCTCCTGGTGGTGCTGCTGACCGGGATCGGGTGGGTCGGCCACATCGGTGTTCGGGCCCTCGGACCCGAACGCGGCATCCTCGTCACCGGTTTGGCCGGTGGTTTCGTTTCTGCGACCGCGACGACGGCGTCGATGGGCCGGTTCAGCCGGACGGCCACGAGCATGCGCGCGCCGTTGGCAAGCGCACTCCTGGCGAGTCTCGCCACCTTCGTTCAACTCCTCGTGGTGATCGGGTTCGTAGACGTCGACGTGCTGCGGCGGTTGTGGCCCCCGGTGGTCGCCGCAGCGGTCGTGCTGGTGGGTACCGCCGCTTTCGTCTATCGGGGTGGTGCGCGAACTCGGCAGCAAAAGGTCGCGGACGGGGAAGACTTCGAGACGACGAAGGCAAGCCGTCCCTTTGCCCTGCGGCCCGCCCTGATCCTTGCCGCGGTGCTGACCTTCGCCCTGCTTGTCGGGCGTTGGGGCGCCGACGTGCTGGGGCCCAACGGGGTGGTGCTGGCCACGTTCGCCGCGGGTCTTGCCGACGCCCACGCGGGTGCGGTTGCCGCCGCCACGCTGGCAGCCAAGGGCGACATCACGGTGGACACCGCCCTGATCGCGGTCGGCGCCGCGCTGGGCTCCAACCTGATCGTCAAGGTAGTGCTGGCCTTCCTCGCCGGCGGTCGCCGATTCGGGCTGGGATTTCTTGCCGGCACGGCCCTGTCGGCCATAGTGTTCGGCGTCGCCGTGGCCGCGCTGTGAGCGCCGGGGCCGGCCGGAACGGAGGGGCCTTACTGCCCAGCGCGGGAAGGTATTGCGGCCCTAGCCGCTGCCCGGCACCGCTGATTCGCTTGTGTCAGTGGCTTGGCCCTCGGCTTGGTGCAGCGCGGCAGGGGTGCGGCGGATTTCGGACGGGGAGATTTGTGGTGGTAGAAGGCGCGAGTCCGGGTGGGGCGGATTCAGAGTGACGCGAAAGTTGTTGGGTGCCATTCTCCTAGCTGCGGTTGCGTTGATCGGCGTGCCGGGAGCGGCTCAGCCCGCCCGCGCCGACGCAAACGACGACGCGTTCATCGCGGCGCTGAAGGCGGATGGCATCGACCACGAGTCGGTTCAAGCCGCGATCGCGGCCGGTCGTTTGGTCTGCCATCAGCTTGATATGGGCAAATCGCAGGACGAGATCGCGACCGACGTGATGAACAGCAGCGGCCTGGACGCCGAGCATTCCGGGTACTTCGTGGCGGTGGCCGAACGTGCGTACTGCCCGCGCTACGCGGATATTCCGTCGTGACGGCCGCTGGGTTTCAGTGGATGCGGGCGCTGCCGCCGAGGCCGATCTCGAGCACGCTGCCGGTGATGACCCCGGGGTCGCCGACCAGATAGAGCACCCCGCGGCTGACGTCTTCGGGCTGGATCCATGGTTTTGGTATCGGGTTGGCTCTCATCATGCGGCGCACCAGCTCGTCGGGAACGTCCCCGCCGCCCGCGGGCTGCACCATCGGCGTCTGGGTCGTGGTCGGGCAGATCACGTTGATCGTGATGCCGTCCTTGGCGACCTCGAGGGCGGCCGATTTGGCCAGCCCGATGACGCCCCACTTGGTGGCGTTGTAGGCCCCCAGCTCCGGGATGCCCATCCGCCCGCCCATCGAGGACGTCACGACGATGCGGCCGAAGCGCTGCCGGCGCATGACCGGGATGGTCGCGCGCAGCGTGTGGAACACCCCCGTCAAGTTGGTGTCGATCAGCTGCTGCCAGACGTGATCGCTGACCTCGTCCAAGGGCCCGGTGCTCACGACGCCCGCGTTGGCCACCACGACGTCGAGGCTGCCGAGGTCCTCGACGGTCTGCGCGACGGCGGCGTCGACCTGCGCCGCGTCCCGCACGTCGACCGCGATCGGCACGCACCGCCGGCCCAGCTGTTCGACGAGTGCGGCGGTGTCCCGCAGATCGCCTTCGGTGCCCAGCGGATACGTGAGGTCCTTCATCGGACCGGGCGCGTCGGCGGCGACGATGTCCGCCCCCTCGGCCGCCAATGCCAGCGCGTGGGCGCGGCCTTGCCCTCGAGCAGCACCGGTGATCAACGCGACGCGTCCGTCCAGGAAACCCATAGCCGGCTACGTTAGCAGTCGTTCGCCGCGAAAACTCTTGCCGCCGAAATGAAACGACCGCGTCAGAAACTTCCGTACGGGGTGCCGGTGACGATGGAATACGCGGCCTCCCCAAGGACCGTGACCTCCAACCCGGCCGTGAGGGGCAGCAATCCTGCGTCGGCGGCGATCGGGTAGCCAAAGGCGTCCATCAGCCCCGCCACGGGGTGGCCGTTGACCATCTCCGTGATTCCGTTCAGGAACAGGTTCACGTCGTACGACGGCAGGGAGACGACGACGGCGGTCGTGATGTCGGCCGTCGGGAGCAGGGTCGAGTAGCCCGTCGAGAACGCGGTCGTCGCGCCGCCGACGATCTGGGTGTTGGCCGTCTGCAGGCCCGCGATGAGGTCGGTCAGCGAGGGCGGTCCGGCCGGCAGGAGCGGCGCTCCGGGACCCGACGACAGCGACGCCAGCGCCCCGGAGAGGTCCGCCGGCGACGGCAGCTGCGGAAGCCCTTGGGTCAGAAGGTCATTGGTCGCGGCGACGATTCCCTGTTGGACTCCGTTGGCCAGGGCGGGTCCCAGGGCTGCGGTGTCGCTCAGTGGCGGCAGGAATCCGAACGGGGTGGTCACGTTGGCCGGGCCGGTGGACCAGCCGACGTCGGGGTTCCCGTAGCCCCAGTTGACCAGCGGCGTCAGGACAGGCTGTACCAGGTCCGCGATCGGGTTCCCGACGAACGGGATCAGCCGCACCGGATCCAGCAGGGGCAGGTTCTCGGTGGGAATCATGTAGTAGGTGGTCATCGTGGGTCCCTGCGTCGGCAACTCCACCGCCGAATTGATCTGCGTGGGCGCCAGGGTTTCGTAGCCGGTGTGCACCGTGACCATGCCGGCGACGGCGTTCAGGTCGGCGAAGATGTCGATCGGGTATTGCGGAAAGTCCGCCCATCCGTCGTATTCGAGGGTGTACACCTTGGTGACGAAGTCATTGCTGGGGGCCGGGCCCAGGGTCGAGAAGCCCAGCGTCGGCAGGCTCAGCCCCGGGAACCGGGCGTCCCAGCCCCCGTTGGGGTTCATCGAATTACCAAGCAACACAAAGTTGATCGGCAGCGGGCTCGGGGTGCCGGCCGGATCCAGCAACTGCATTTCCAGCGAAGCGATGTTGGCGCCCTGCGAATAGCCGAGGACGTTGACGGTGTTGCCGGTGGCCAGTTGCTGTTGGATCGCGTTGTTCAGGATCGTCACGCCCCGCGCTATCGAGATGTTCTGCTGCAAATCCTTGATGCCGCTGTCGGGATATTCCCCCGCCGGCATCGCGAGGGCCTGAACGAGGCCGGCGGGGAAGTGGGGCAGCAGGTACTTGCTGACGACGTTGGCCACAAAGGATGCCGGGGGTATCGGCGTTCCGCTGCCGTCCATGACGAACGTGACGTAGGAGGCGGCCGTCGGCGCGTTGACGGTCGATCCCCCGGCCGCGCTGAGCGCCTGCTGGCCGGCGGCCTCGGCGTCGGCATAGGCGTTGCCCGCTCCGGCCAGCGCCTGCGCCAACGCTCCGTGGAGCGCCGCCATCCGGCCGAGGAGCGCCTGCCAATCCTGGCCGTAGGCGTTGAAGACCGTCGCGATCGCCGCCGACACCTCGTCCGCCGCGGCTGCCGCCATGCCCGTCGTCCCGCCCGCCGCGCCGGCGGCGGCGTCGCTGAGCGTCGTCCCGATCGTCGCAACGTCGGTTGCCGCCGTCGACATGACGTCCGGCCACGCCAGCAAGTACGACATGGGCCATCCTTACCACGGCAACGACAACGGCATGCCGCAAACGGCGGTGGTCGGTCGGCGCCACGCCCGACGTGCGATGCTGCCTGCGAGCGGCCGGCGCTAACATCGCTCACAACTGTCGTAATGGATATGGCCACGCTTTCTTCAGTGACGATTTCCGGGCGGACGTGTTGCGCCGGGCAAATGAAAACTCAAGCCGGAGAAGACGACCGAATAAGGAGACGAGGATGGCATACGCTTTCGACCCGGAATTGGCGGAAGTGGTGCCCCTGCTGCCGACCCTGGACGGTTCCGATCCCGCGGCCGCCCGCGCGGCTCTGTCGGAGATGATCGCCCAATTGCCCGCGCCGGACGCCACGGGCGTGCAGCACGAGGACCGCGTAATTCCGGGTCGCCCCGGCGACCCCGACGTTCCCATCCGCGTTTACCGCCCCGACGAGCGTCGTGCACCGGCCGCCGTCTACAGCGTCCACGGTGGCGGGTTCATCGCAGGTGACATCGAGACCGAACATGCCTCGAATATCCGGCTGGCGCGCGAACTGGGCATCGTCGTCGTCGCCGTCGATTACCGGCTCGCTCCGGAGACACCGTTTCCCGGGCCGCTGGAGGACGTCTATGCCGGACTCGTATGGACCGCCCAGCACGCGGACGAGCTCGGCGTCGACGCCGGGCGCATCGCCATCTACGGGGTCAGTGCCGGAGGCGGGTTGTGCGCGGCCTTGGCGCTGCTTGCCCGCGACCGCAACGGTCCCCGAATCGCCTTTCAGTTCCTGTCGGTGCCCGAGCTCGACGACCGCCTCACCACGGCCAGCATGACCGCCTTCACCGACACTCCGTTGTGGAATCGTCCCAATGCGGTCGCCAGCTGGGACCACTACCTGGGTCCGGGCCGCGCCGGCACCGACGACGTGTCCAGCTATGCCGCGCCCGCGCGCGCGACCGATCTGGCCGGTCTGCCGCCGGCGTACGTCTCGGTCATGCAGTTCGACCCGCTGCGCGACGAGGGCATCGCTTACGCCCTGGCCATGCTGGCGGCCGGCGTGACCGTCGAACTGCACTTGTTCCCCGGCACTTTCCACGGTTCGGCCCTCGTCCCGCACGCGGCCATCTCCCAGCGCGAGCAAGCCGAGGCCGTCGCCGTGCTGGGCCGCGCCCTCGCCCTTTAATCGAGGGGCGGCCGGTCGAGGACCGGCAGCAGCAGCCGCGACGACGAGCGCACCGTGTTCAGGCTCGACGTCCCGACGCCGGCGTGGCGGAAGTTCATGATCGCCGGGGTGGCGGGGTCCTGATCGTCGCCGGTGAGCACCAGCCGGATCCGGTGGCCCGCTTTGAACCGTCGCGCGTTGGGCACCAACGGAATTCGGTACGTCACGTCCTCACTCACCGGCACTCCCCGCGGGTTGCGGCACGGCAGCGCCGGAGCGCCGGGCCGGCTCGCGGCCTCGTCGACCTCGCGCATGCTGGCACGCAACCAGCCGGCGGTCACGTCGGTGGTCTCGCCGTCGGGAGCCTCGTCCTGCAGCGTCACCATCCACGCGGTGTCGATGGCCGTCGCCGCGGCCACCAGCCGCAGCTCGACGTCGCCGATCACGTCGACGTCCTCGCTCAGCGGCGCGGTGCTCCAACGGAGCGTCTTCGGTGGATCGATGTCGCTGGCCTTGACGCGGCCCAGCCCGGGGCCGAGCACCATGAACGCGCGGTTGCCGGGCTCGCCTTCGTCGGCGTCCAGCCTTCCATCGGCGCGCAGGGCGAATTCGCGATGCGGGGTTTGCGACGGTGGCCACGCGTCGGCCGTGCGCCACTCATCGGCGCCGGGCAGGAAGTACCGGATCGGTGGCCCCTCGGTGATTCCGGTGTCGCGGCCCTTGAGCCAGTGGTCATACCAGGCCAAGGCCTCGGTGTGCATGCTCTCCCAGGGCCAGGTCAAACCGAATCGACCCAGCATGCCCATGCGGACACACGCCTTGTGCGGCAACGCTTTCCACGCGGCGAACGTCGACGGCAGGTGCAGCGGCACGTTCTCCCAGTCGCAGCCGAGATACACCGGAATGTCGATGTTCTCGAGCAGCGGCAGCAGGTTTCGCTCCTCCCACCACTCGTCGCGTGCCGGGTGTTTGACCGCGGCCTCGAGCCACAAATCGTCCCACGGATGCGGATCGTGCGGCAGCCGCAGCAGCTGACGCAGCATCGTCATCGCCGCCTCGCCGTTCAGGGTTGCGAATTTCCGGTGCAGCCGTGGGGTTTTCAGCACGCGGCGCGCCAGGCCGACGAGATTGCTCCGCCAGAGTTCGTCGCTGCGCTCGGAGGTCAGGCCCATCATGGCCAGGAATGGCGTGACAAAGGACGAACTGAGCAGTCCGTGGTGGTTCGCGCCCTCGTACAGGTCGGCCGTCACGGCCAGCGGAAAGATGGCCTTGAGGTGCGGAGGCCGCTCGACGGCGGCCTCGAGTTGGGTCATCGCGAAGTAGCTGATACCGATCATGCCGACGTTCCCGTCGCACCAGGGCTGCGCCGCGACCCACTCGACCAGGTCGTACATGTCGCGGCGCTCCTGGGCGTCGAAGAAGCCGAAGGTGCCGCCCGATCCGCAGGTGCCGCGCAGGTTGGCGATCACGTGCGCATAGCCGCGCGGCACCCAGAAGTCCGTCACGCCGGCCTCGATGAAGCCGGCCGGGGCGCCGAAGTCCTGCATCTGCCGTGGATACGGCGAGGCCGCCAGCAGCGCGGGGAACCGGCCGTCGGAGTCCGGCCGGTGCACATCGGCCAGCAGGGTGGTCCCGTCGCGCACGGCGATCGCGGTGTTGATGTCGGTGCGCGCTGCGTAGGTGGGCGCGCTGAGGTTGCGGTATTGCCGTCCGGTGGTCTGGGGGCCGTTGAGGATCGCGGTGGGCATAGTTTCACGCTACGTTGAGATTAGTCTCAACGCAAGATGAGACTCCGCGGTATGGTGGGGCGGTGCCGAAGCGATCGATCGCTCCTGGGCCGCGCGACGAACGCGGCGTCCTGGCGGCGCGCATCCTGGCGGCCGCGCGCGCCGAGTTCGCCGAGCACGGCTGGGCTGGCACGGCGATCCGCGCGGTGGCCCGGGCCGCCGACGTCGACCCGGCGCTGATCTACCACTACTTCGGGTCCAAGGAGGGCCTGCTGGACGCGGCCACCGCGCCGCCGCAGAAGTGGCTCGATGCGGTCGCCGAGACGTGGGCGACCCCCAGGGCGGACCTGGGCCGGCGGCTGATCCGCACCGTCCTGGACAGCTGGACCGACGAGGACATCGGCCCGGTCATGCGCGCGGTCGTGTTGACGGCGGCCCACGAGTCCCGGACCCGCGAAAGGCTGCGGCTGATCGTCGAGCGCGGCCTGATCGGCGGTTCCACCGTGGGCGACGACGAACAGGACCGGCTGCGCCGCAGCGGCCTGATCGCCAGCCAGCTCATCGGGTTCGCGTTGTTGCGCTACGTCTGGCAGATCGAGCCGATCGCGTCGATGCCCGATGAGGAGGTGGTGGCCGCGATGGCGCCGAACCTGCAGCGCTACGTCGACGGCGACCTTCGCTAGCCCACCGCCGCACCTCGGCGCGCAACCGGTGTGGCCGGTGGGATTCGAGGTTGCGGGCCCGCACAATGGCCAGATGTTTCGGTGTTCCTTCACGCTCACGGCTGCGACGCTCCTCGCCGTCGGCGCGGCCGCGCCGGCCTACGCCGACGTGCCGCCCGTCAGCGACGCCGCCCGCGCGGCCGGCTTCGTCGACGTGCGGACGGTCGTGCCCGACGCCGTGATCGACCTGAGGTACGCCACGACCAACAACTTCACCCACACGCAGCTGTATCCGTCGGACGCCCGATGCCTGGTGCACCAGTCCATGGCGCGGGGCCTGGCGACGGCCGCGAACGCGCTGCGGCCGCAGGGCCACCTGATGGTGTTCTGGGACTGCTACCGGCCGCACGACGTTCAGGTCAAGATGTTCAACGTGGTGCCCAACCCGGCCTGGGTGGCCCGGCCCGGCCAGTATGCGCACAGCCACGAGTCGGGGCGTTCGGTGGACGTGACCTTCACCAGCGTGCAGCCGGATTGTCCGGCCGACCGGCATGCGGACGGACTCTGCCTGGCCGACATGGGCACCGACTTCGACGACTTCACCTCGCGTGCAACGGCATACGCGACCCAAGGGGTCAGCGCCGAGGCTCAGGCCAATCGGGCCAGCCTGCGTGACGCGATGAAGTACGGCGGCCTTTCCCCGTACTCCGGTGAGTGGTGGCACTTCGACGGTCCCGGGGCCGCCGTCGATCGCCCGATACTCGACGTGCCCGTCGATTGATCTCACAATCTGAGACAGACATCTCGAAATATGAATATCCGCGGTACGCTTCGCGGCATGAACGAGGCGCACCGATACACCCACGGGCACCACGAGTCGGTGCTGCGCAGTCACCAGCGACGCACCGCGGAGGACTCGGCGGCCTACTTGCTGCCCCACCTTCAGCCAGGCTCGTCCGTGCTCGACATCGGGTGCGGCCCGGGAACGATCACCGCCGACCTGGCCGCGCGCGTCGCGCCCGGGCCGGTGCTGGCCGTCGACCAGGCCGCCGACGTCCTCGACGTCGCCCGCGCCGAGGCGGAAACGCGTGCGCTGTCCAACGTCTCGTTCGCGACCGCCGACGTGCACGCGCTGGGCTTCCCCGACGACTCGTTCGACGTCGTGCACGCGCACCAGGTCATGCAGCACGTGGCCGATCCGGTCCTGGCGCTGCGCGAGATGAAACGCGTGTGCCGCCCGGGGGGAATCGTGGCGGCCCGAGACGCCGACTACGCCGGCTTCATCTGGTTTCCCCGCTTCCCCGAGCTGGACCTGTGGCTGGACCTCTACGAGCGGGCGGCCCGCGCCAATGGGGGCGAACCCGACGCCGGCCGGCGGCTGTTGTCGTGGGCCCGGACGGCGGGGTTCGACGACATCACGCCCAGCGGCAGCGTGTGGTGCTACGCCACCCCCGAGACGCGGGAGTGGTGGGGCGGGATGTGGGCCGACCGCATCCTGCGTTCGGGCGTGGCCGATCAGCTGCTGCGGTCGGGCCTGGCCACTGCCGCGCAGCTCGGGGAGATCTCCGCGGCATGGCTGGCCTGGGCGGCCGCTCCCGACGGCTGGCTGTTGATGCCGCACGGCGAAATCCTCTGCCGAGCCTGAGCGCGGGCGGGCCTCAGAGCCCCATTTGCCCAGCTCAACACGATGGTATTGGCATTCTCTTTTTTGGCAAGTACGTTATTCATCGATGGATAACGCTGCGCAGACACCATCCGGCGTTCCGCTTGCGCCGGTGTACGGACCCGGGGATATCACCGCGTCGCCCCCGCCGCCGGGGGAGTTCCCCTTCACGCGGGGCAACTTCGCGTCGGGCTACCGCGGCAAGCTGTGGACCTTCCGCCAGTACTCCGGTTTCGGCACCGCCGAGGAGTCCAACCGCCGCTATCGCTACCTGCTGGATCAGGGCGGCACGGGGTTGTCGGTGGCGCTGGATCTGCCCACGCAATGCGGCTACGACTCCGACGATCCGGAATTCGGCGAGGAGGTCGGCCGGGTCGGGGTCGCAGTGGACACCCTGGCCGACTTCGAGATCCTGTTCGATTCCATTCCGCTGGACAAGCTCAGCACCAGCATGACCATCAACGGGACGGCGGCGATCCTGCTGGCGTTCTACGTCGCCGCCGCCGAGCGAAAGGGCATACCGAGGGCCAAGCTGACCGGCACCATCCAGAACGACATCCTCAAGGAGTACGCCTCGCGGGGCACCTGGATCTGGCCGCCGGAGCCGTCGCTGCGGTTGATCGCCGACACCATCGAGTTCTGCGCGGCGGAGGTACCGCGGTTCAACGCCATCTCGGTGGCCGGGGCCCACTTCCGTGATGCCGGGGCGAACGCGGTGCAGGAGATGGCGTTCACGCTGGCCGACGGCGTCACCTATTGCGACACCGTGGTGCAGCGCGGCCGGATGACGATCGATCAGTTCGCCCCGCAGATCTCGTTTTTCTTCTACACCCACGGCGACTTCTTCGAGGAGATCGCCAAATACCGTGCGGGACGGCGGCGTTGGGCGACCATCGTGCGCGAGCGCTACGGTGCCAAGACGGACAAGGCGTCGATGTTCCGCTTCGGTTGCGTGTGCGGCGGCGCGTCGCTGTATGCCCCCCAGGCGCAGAACAACGTCGTCCGGGTCGCCTACGAGGCGATGGCGGCGGTGCTCGGCGGCGTCCAGTCGATGTTCACCGCTGCCTGGGACGAGCCGTTCGCGCTGCCGACCGAGGAGTCCACCACCCTGGCGTTGCGCACCCAGCAGATCCTGGCCTACGAAACCGGCGTGGCCAACGTCGCCGACCCGCTCGGTGGCTCCTACTTCGTCGAAGCGCTCACCGACGCGACCGAGGCCCGCATCGTCGAGATCATGGACGACCTCGAGCGCCACGGCGGGATGGTCAGCGCGATCGAGGACGGATACCTGCAGGGCCTGATCGCCGACGAGGCCTATCGGATGCATCAGGACATCGAAGCCGGCGCCCGTCCGGTGGTCGGCGTCAACCGGTTCGTGTCCGAGGAACCCGAGCCGGACGTGGTCACCTACGAACTCGACGCCGAGGGCCGCGACCTGCAGCTAAAACGGCTCTCCAAGGTGAAGGCCGAAAGGGATTCGGCCGCGGTGCAATCCACTCTTGCGGCGTTGTCGCGCGCCGCCGAGGGTAACGACAACCTGATGCACAAGCTGATCGACTGCGCCAACGCCTATTGCACCGTCGGCGAAATGGTCACCGCGCTGAAAAAGGTGTGGGGCGAGTTCCAGCAACCGGTGGTGTTCTAGATGGCCGTTCGTGTTCTCATCGCCAAGCCCGGTCTCGACGGGCACGACCGCGGCGCCAAGATCGTCGCCCGGGCGCTGCGCGACGCCGGATTCGAGGTCATCTACACCGGCATCCGTCAGCGCATCGAAGACATCGCATCCATCGCCGTCCAGGAGGACGTCGCCGTCGTCGGGTTGAGCATCCTGTCCGGGGCGCACCTGGCGCTGACGGCTCGCACCATCGAGGCGCTGCGCGCCGCCGACGCCGCCGACATCGCCGTCGTCGTCGGCGGGACGATCCCGCACGCCGACGTTCCCAAGCTGTTATCCGCCGGTGCCGCAGCGGTTTTCCCGACCGGAACGCCGCTGGACGTGCTCGTGCGCGACATCCGCGCGTTGACCGGTGAAGCACAACTATCAGCCCCGGAGGAATCGTGCGCGTCGGAGTGATGATCGGCGCCGAGCGGGGCGATATGGCCCGCAAGGTGAGCAAGCTGGCCGCCGATATCGAATGGGCCGAATCCGCGGGGCTGGACACCGCGTGGATGCCGCAGGTTCCTGACGACTTCGACTGCCTGACCATGGTGTCGCTGATGGCCGCGCACAGCTCGCGCATCGAGCTGGGGACGGCGGTGGTCCCGCTCCAGGCGCAGCATCCGATCGCCCTTGCCCGCCAGGCTCTCTCGACTCATGCCGTAGCCGGTGGACGGCTGGCGCTGGGCGTCGGCCCCTCGCATCATTGGATCGTCCGGGACATGCTCGGGTTGCCGTATGAGAAGCCCGCCGCCTACACCCGCGACTACCTGCACGTACTCGGTGCCGCCATTGCCGGTCCGGGACCGGTTGACGTCGAGAATGATTCGTTCTCGGTGCACAATCCGATGGCGATCGGTGCCGACACCCCGATGCCGGTGCTGGTCGCCGCGTTGGGGCCGGTGATGCTGCAGATTGCCGGCGAACTCGCCGACGGCACCGTGTTGTGGATGGCGGATGAGCGCGCGATTGGCGAGCACATCGCGCCGAAGATCACCAAGGCCGCCGCGGACGCCGGGCGCCCAGCACCGCGGATCGTCGCCGGCATTCCCGTGTGCCTCTGTGCGCCTGCAGAAGTCGAGGAGGCCAAGGAGCGGGCCAACCGCATCCTGGGCGAGGCCGAGGTGTCACCGAACTATCAGCGCCTGCTCGAACGCGGCGATGCCCGCGATGTCGGCGATCTGTGCGCGGCCGGCGACCCGGAACAGATTCTGCGACGATTCCGCCGCTTCGCCGACGCGGGCGTGACCGACCTGTCCGTGCGGTTGCTGCCGATCGGTGACAACCGGGAGGAACTCGTGGCCTCCAAGCGCCGCACCCGCGAGATGATCGCCTCGCTGGCAACGGAATTGCGGTGATGGTGGCGGCGCCGCTGACGGGGATCCGCATCCTCGAGGTCGGCACCATGCTGGCGGGGCCCTACGCCACCATGCTGCTCGCCGACCTCGGCGCCGAGGTCACCAAGATCGAGCCGCCCGGCGGCGAGATCTCCCGGGGCGTCGGGCCCAGCTACTTCGCCAGCCTCAACCGGAACAAGTCCAGCCTCTGCCTGGACCTGAATTCCGAAGCGGGACAACGGCGCCTGGGTGAACTTGTGACGCAGGCGCACGCGCTGCTGGTGAACCTCAAGCCGTCAGCCATTCGCCGCCTCGGCCTCACCTACGACGCGCTGCGCCGGCACAACGAGCGGATCGTCTGCGTCGCCATCACCGGCTTCGGACTGCACGGCGGCGACGACCCGGCGTTCGACT
The DNA here is from genome assembly GCF_001053185.1 of Mycobacterium bohemicum DSM 44277. Classification (GTDB taxonomy): domain Bacteria; phylum Actinomycetota; class Actinomycetes; order Mycobacteriales; family Mycobacteriaceae; genus Mycobacterium; species Mycobacterium bohemicum. Next base: position 629,598 of record NZ_CSTD01000002.1, read on the forward strand.
ACGTGGTGCAGGCCGCGACCGGCATCGCCGCCCTCACCGGCGACCCAGACGGCCCGCCGACGTTGCCCGGCTATTCTTCGGCCGACAACTCCACCGGGATGTGCGCGGCGCTGGGCCTGCTGGCCAAGATCGTTTCGGGCACCGGCGGGCAGGTGGACGTGTCGCTGCGCGACGTCATGCTGTCGCAGCTGAACTACCACGCCTCGGCGTACCTCAACGACGGCGTCGAGCCGCAGCGCCGACCGCATGGGGCGCACTCGTATTACGTTCCAGCGCAACTGTTCCCGACCGCGGACGGGCATCTCGCGCTGTTCATCACCCACGACGGCTTCTGGAAGTCCTTCGCCGCCGAAGCGGGCATCGGCGGCTTCGAGACGATGGCCGAACGGGTGCAGCGCCGCGACGAGGTCCTCGCCGTCGTCACCGCGATGCTGGCCACCGACACGGCCGCGAGCTGGGAACGGCGGCTGCGTCCCCTGGGGGTGCCGGCCGCCGCGGTCCGGACGCTGGCCGAGGCGCTGCAGGCGACTCCGGAAGTCGTTGTGGCGGCGGGGGACTTCCGGCTGGTCGGCAGCCCGATTCACGTATCGGGCTACGCGCCCGAATACCGACCGCCGCCGAAGCCGGCCGAGGGCTGACCCGCCGCCGGTGCGGCGTGCCCGCACCTTCCCGGCGCCCTAGGACCGGAGCGGACCGGTGAGGTGCGCCTCGGCGAGTTTGCTGAACGCCGCGACCAGGCGGCTGCGGTCCCCCGCGCGGGTCGCCAGCGCGACATGGCTGGGCTCGACACCTTCCAGCGGAATTGTGGTGATGTCGGGACGCAGGCTGTTGCCGTGGAAGCCGGCCATGACGGCCACGGCCTGGCCGGAGGCGATCAGCTCGAATTTGTCCTCCAGCGCTTCGATGAACGGGCCGTCGGGTGCCCGGCGCCCATCGGGGCGGGGATCGATGCGCCAGAACGCGCTCCATGCCGGGTCGGAGTGCCGCACGCGCGGCATGGGCTCGTCGGCGATGTCGTCGACAGTGACCGATTCCCGGCCGGCCAGGCGGTGGTCGATCGGCACCGCCAGCACCCGCGGCTCGTCGTAGAGGATCGTGACGTGCAGCTGGTCGGTCGGGAACGGCAACCGGGTAACCACCGCGTCGACCCGATGGTCGAGCAGGGCGTCGCGCGCGTGCCCCCAGTCCAGGTGCAGCACTTCGACGTCGGCGTCGGGATGTTCACGGCGCAGCTCCCGGACTGCCGGCGTGACGATCATGCCCGTGGTGTAGCCGATCGCGATGCGGCTGGGCTGGGCGGCGGCCCGGGCCAGTGCCGCGGCTTGGGCCGCCGAGCGCAGCAGCCCCTTCGCCCGCGGCAGGAATACCTCACCGGCCTCGGTCAGCGAGGTGCCCTGCGGGGTGCGGTGCAACAGCCGGACCCCGAGCTGCTGCTCCAACCGGCGGATCTGGCGGCTCAGCGAAGGCTGCGCGACACGGAGGGCGGCGGCCGCGCGGCCGAAGTGCCGGCGCTCGGCCACCGCCACGAAATACCCGACCAGCCGCAGGTCGAGATCCACCTCAGGCAATGCCGAATCGGTCACCCGGTCATCGTAGCTCGGCCCCCTCGAGCGGCTCTGGTCAGCCACGATGCGTAAATTGCATCGCGCCATATGGAATAGGACTTGGACAGACAAACCTGAGCGCGCCTTGACTGGGATTCGAAGGAAATGCGAAGGGAGCCAAACCATGCACGTCTTTGTCACCGGCGCGAGCGGACATATCGGTTCTGCGGTCGTCGACGAACTACACGAGGCCGGGCACCGGGTCACCGGCCTGGCCCGCTCGGAGGAATCCGCTGCCGCCCTGGCGGAGAAAGGTGCCGCCGTGCACCGGGGCGACCTCGACGACCCGGACAGCCTGCGGGCCGGCGCCGCGGCCGCTGAAGGCGTCATCCACCTCGCCTTCCGGCACGACTTCGACGACTTTGCGGGCGCTGTGGAGACCGACCTGCGGGCCGTGCAGGCGATGGGCGAGGTGCTCGCAGGTACCGGTCGGCCCTTCGTCAGCACCTCGGGAACGCTCCTCCTCGCCCTGCTGGGCTCGGGGGCGGCAACGGAACAAGACACCCTGCCCGGCGGGCCGCGAGTCGACGCGGAGAACGCGGTGATCGCGCTTGCCGAACGGGGCGTGCGGTCGTCGGTCATCCGGCTGTCGCCGCTGGTGCACAGCAACCTGGATCACCATGGCTTCGCCCACCACCTGATCAACACCGCGCGGGAAACCGGCGTCTCCGCCTACCTCGGCGACGGCTCCAACCGCTGGCCCGCCGTGCATACGCTCGACGCGGCGCACCTTTACCGGCTGGCCCTTGAAAATGCGCCTGCGGGAACACGTCTGCACGGGGTAGCCGACGAGGGCGTGCCGTTCCGCGACATCGCGGCCGTGATCGGCCGCCACCTGGGCGTGCCGGTAGTCGGCATCCCCGCTGAAGAGGCCGCCCACTTCGGCTTCCTGGCGCTCTTCGCGGCCCTGGACAACCCGACGTCGAACGCGCTGACCAGAAAGGAACTCGACTGGAATCCCGAAGGCCCCGGGCTGCTCGCGGACCTCGACGAGGGCCACTACTTCACGGATCCGGGACACCGTGGCTGATGGCGTGGTCGAGGCGGCACGCCGGGCGCTGGGACCGGTCGGCGCCTGCCTGCCGGTCTCCTTCACCAGCGCTCCGCCGGTCGATCTGCTGCGGGCGGCGGTCAGCCGACTGGACAGCGCCGGATACCGCGCGACGTGGACCAACGAGGTCATCGGCAAGGACGCCCTGATCCAACTCGCCACGCTTCTGTCAGCCAGTGAGCGAATGGTGTTCGGCACGTGCATCGCGAATATCTGGGCCCGGCCGGCGCAGACCATGCATGCCGCGGCCGCCCAACTGGCGCAGGCGTATCCGAACCGGATCGTGCTCGGCCTCGGGGTCGGTTACCCCGAGCAGGCGGCCAGCGTCGGCCAGGAATTCGGTCGCCCCCTGGCAACCATGCGTGACTACCTGGATCGCATGTACACGCCCACCTGGCCGCCGGCGCCCGACGTGGCCTACGCCCGGATCGTCGCCGCGAACGGCCCCAAAATGCTTGCGCTGGCAGGCGAATTGGCCGACGGGGCATTTCCCGCCGGGCTGCCCGCGCAATTCACGGCACAGGCGCGGCGGGTGCTCGGGCCTGACAGGCTCCTGGTCGTCGGGCTATCGGTGGTCAGTGACATCGAGGCCGCGCGGCAGTCGGTGTCGGCCAGGCTGGGCGCACCGTCCTACGCGTCCAGGCTGGCGGAGCTGGGCTACTCGGCACGCGACATCGACGAGGTGAGTGACCGGCTGGTCGATTCGCTTGTGGCGCACGGCAATCCGACCGACGTCGCGATCGCGGTGCGCGAGCACCTGGTGGCCGGCGCCGACCACGTCACGCTCCTGCCGCCCGTCGGCGGTGAGTTCCGGGCAGGCATCGAGCGGCTGGAGGAGGTGGGCTCGGCGCTGGCCAACCTCGACGCGGCGCGCGCGGGCCCGTCGGCGCGGCTCCGCTGACCAACCGCGTCTGGGGAGCCGCCGAGTTGCACTCCCGATCAGGCGGTCAGCCGCCGCACTCCGTCGTCAGCTCGAGCAGCCGTGGGATCGGCGGCGGGTCCAGTTGCAGCGCGTCGGACATGTGCAGCTGGCCCGCGCTGGCCATCATGTTGTCCAGGATGGCCTGCAGATCGTCGCCCTCGACCTCGTAGATGGCCACGTACGGGCCGTCGCCGTCGACCGGGCGAAACCGGCGGGCCGAGACGAATCCGTCGAGCGCCACCAGCTCGCCCAGGTGGACCTCGTCGTACCAGGTGTTGTATTCCCGGTCGCGCTCGGACGAACTGGGTCGGCTCTCGACGAGGATGATGCCCTTGGCCATCGGCCACCCCTTACGTGAACTGCTACTCGTAGCGCACCGTGATCGAGGGGGTGTCCGGTACGCCCTGGCACGTCAGAATGTAGCCCTCGGTCACCTCGTCTTCGTCGAGGGCGTCGTTGGCCCGCATGGTCGCGTGCCCGTCGATCAACTTGGCCATGCACGTCCCGCAGTTGCCGGCCTCGCAGCTGAACGGCGGCTGTAGGCCGGCCCGCCGCGCGCTTTCCAGCAGGGTTTCGCCGGGTACGCGGGGCACGGAGACCTTCTGCCGGTCCAGCAGGATGGTCACGGTGCCTAGATCGGTGCCCGGCTGCGACCCGTTTGACGGTTCGGTCACCCGTGAAGTCCCCTCGATGTCCGCGGCGACCGTCCCCGTGACCGCCCGCTGACGCGCATTTGTGTTCTTCGCATTAGAGAATACTATTCTCACAGAAAGATAGGATCTTCTCAACTGTGCGGATGCCGGGCCGGTGCGGCCCGCGGGAAGGGCTGGGACGTGACCGAGCCGGTGGCGCTCGTGTTCGAGGAACGGCGATTCAGCCTGCCAGAACTCGATGTCCTGGCCGACGCGTGGTCCGCCACCCTGATGCGGAGCGGTGCGGCGCCGGGTCGACGCGTCGCGGTCATGGCCTCCACCCGGCCGGAGTTCGTCGCCGCCCTGCTCGGGATCTGGCGACTCGGCGCGACCGCGGTGCTGATCAGTCCGGCGTGGAAACGGGACGAGGTCGACCACGCGCTCGCGCTGACGAACCCCGTGCTCGCGGTCGGGGACCAACCGGTGCTGGCCGCCCTGATGCCGATGCTGCATTTGGACGAACCCACCGCCGCCGCTGGGCCGCTGCCCGGTCCGCCGCGGCCCGGCGCCGACGCGGTGCTGGTGTTCAGTTCCGGGACCACCGGCATGCCGAAGGCGGTCCGGCACACCCACGCGTCCCTGGACGAGGCCGTTCGGCACTGGCGGCAAGCCCTACGGTTGACGGCCGGCGACCGCATCCAGGTAGCCACGCCTCCCTCCCACATCCTCGGCCTGCTCAACATCCTGACGGCGCTGCGAACCGGCGCCCGGATGCGGCTGCATCGTCGCTTCGACATCGACCAGATGCTGCAATGCATCGAAACAGACCGCATCACAGTCGAAATGGCGGTCGCGCCGATCGCCCTGGCCATCGCGTCGCATCCTGGCCTCGAGTCGTACGACCTGTCGTCGCTGCGCTTCATCATGTGGGGGGCGACGCCCGTCAGCGCCGACGTCGCCCAGAGCGTCACCCGCCGCACGGGCATCGGTTGGTTGCCCGCCTACGGCACCACGGAACTGCCGGTGATCGCCTGCAATCCGGTCGAAGGCGCGCGGCTCGACTCGGTCGGGCGGCCGGTGCCCGGGGTCGAGGTGCGGGTGGTTTCGCCGCAGACCGGCCGGCCTGTCGACGCGGGGGAGGCCGGCGAGATCCAGGCCCGCTCGGCGTCGCTGATGGCGGGCTACCTGCCCGCGTCCGCGACCGCCGAGGCGGTGCACGACGGCTGGTACCGCACCGGGGACGTCGGCCGGCTCGACGAGGACGGGTGGCTGCGGATCACCGACCGCCTCAAGGAGATGATCAAGGTCCGCGGGTTCCAGGTCGCCCCGGCCGAGATCGAGACGGTGCTGCACGGCCACCCGGCCGTTCGCGACTGCGCGGTGTTCGGCGTTCCCGACGGGCTCAACGGCGAAGCCGTCGTCGCCGCGGTCGCGGCGTGCGCGCCCGTCGACGCCGCCGAACTGACCGCACGGGTGGAACAGAGGCTGGCGTCCTACAAGCGCGTGAGCCGCGTCGTGTTCGTGCCCGAGATTCCGCGCCTGCCCTCCGGCAAGGTGCTGCGCCGAAAGCTCAAGGAGCAATATGGATGTACGTCTGACATCTGAGCAACGGCAACTCCGCGACGCCGCCGCCAAGCTCGCCGACGACCTCGGGCCCGCGGCGGTCGGAGACCTCGATGACCAGAATCGAATCGCGCGGCTGGACAAGCAGATCACGCAGACCGGCTGGCGATCGCTGCGCTCCGACGGCGCGTCGGGGGTCGAGGTGGCGATCGTCGCGGAGGAATTCGGCAGACGCGCCGTCGACGCACCGTTTCTCGGCCCGATCCTGGCCGACGACCTCGCCCGCCGGGTCGGCGAGGACGCCCAGGGCGAGCTCCCGGCCACCATCGCCGTCGACGGCCGGGTCATCGACGCCCGCGGGGCCCGGCGTGCACTGACCTTGTGCGGCAACATAGTTCAGGGGACCGGGCTCGGCCCCGCCCGCGTCGGCGCCGACCTGACCCGGTCTGAAGCGGACACGCTCGGGCCGCCGGAAACGCTCGGCGAGCTGAGCCCGGCGGCCGCCGCCCAGTGGCGCGCGCTCGCGCTGGTCACCACGACGGCCGACCTGGTCGGAACCGCCCGCGGCGCCCAGGCCGTCGCCTGCGACTACGCCAAGATCCGCGAGCAGTACGGCAAGACGATCGGTTCGTACCAAGCCGTCGCGCACCTGCTGGCCGAAAGCCTGGCGCTGATCGAAGGTTCGGTGAGCATCCTGCGCCACGCGGCGTGGGCGGTGGACGAGTTGCCGCCGGCCGAGGCCATCCGCGCGGCCCAGATCGCGAAGGTCTACTGCGCCCGCGCCGCCCGCACCGTGTGCGAGACCGCGGTGCAGGTGCACGGCGGCATCGGCAACACGTGGGAATGTCTGGTGCACGTGTATCTGCGGCGCGCGCTGACCTCGACCGAACTGTGGCCCGTGACGCTGAAGGAGATCGACTTTGGACTTTCGTGACTCACCCGACGAGGCCGACTTCCGGGCGCGGCTGAGGGCCTGGCTTTCGCGGCACGCCAAGGACTTTCCGACTTCCGGCGAGGAGTACTGGGCGCGCCAGGCGCAGTGGCATCAGGCCCTCTACGCCGGCGGATTCTTCGGGCAGTCGTTCCCCGGCGAGTACGGGGGCCGGGACCTGCCGCCGGTCTACGACGTGATCGTGGACGAGGAGCTGGCGCGGGCCGGCGCCCCGCCCCGGCCCAGCGTGGGGTACCTGGTCTACGGGATCGGCAGGCACGCGAGCGAACAACTGCGCCGGCGATTCCTGCCCGGCATCATCAACGGCACCGAGCGGTGGTGCCAGGGCTTCAGCGAGCCGGGCGCCGGATCGGATCTGGCGTCGCTGACGACCGCAGCCCGGCGAGAGGGCGACTCGTACGTCATCCACGGGCACAAGATCTGGACCAGCTATTCCGACGTCGCCGACTACTGCCTGCTGCTGGCCCGCACGGACACCGAGGCCAAGCGCCACCGCGGCTTGTCGGCCTTCATCCTCGACATGAAACAGCCGGGGGTGCAACAGCGTCCGCTGCGCATGATCAACGGGGTCACCAACGAGTTCGGCCAGGTCTTCTTCGACGGCGCGACGGTGCCGGTCGACCGGATGGTCGGCGCTCCCGGCGACGGCTGGGCGGTCGCGATGACCGTCGTCGGACACGAGCGCGAACCGTCGACGCTGGGCTATGCGGCCCGCTACGGCAAGCTCGTCCGAAGTCTTTTCGCGCGCAGCCCCGATCCGTCCGACGAGCTGGCCTGGGCGGCGGTCCAGTCCGAGATGCTCACGCATCACGTGCGGCGGCGGTTGTCCGAACAACTCGACGGGGTCTCGCACGGCCCGGAGGGGTCGCTCGACAAGCTGCTGATGACCTGGGTCGAGCAATCCGTCGGACACGCCGCGCTGGCGGTTGCGGGAACCCGCGACCCCGACCTGTTGGGCGCCTACCTGTACAGCCGCGCGCAGAGCGTCATGGGCGGAACCTCGCAGATACAGAAGAACATCATCGCCTCGCGAATCTTGGGATTGTCGGAGTGATCGCGAACGCGGCCGAAGCCCGGGTGAAGCGGGTCACGAACTTAAAAGGAGTCTGACATGTACGACATGCCCGCCGAAATCGACGTCCGCGCCGACGGCGCACTGCGGATCGTCACCCTCAACCGGCCGGAGTCCCTCAACTCGGTGAACGACAGCCTGCACGTCGGCCTCGCGCGGCTGTGGCAGCGATTGACCGACGACCCGACCGCCCGCGCCGCGGTGATCACCGGGGCCGGCAGGGCGTTCTCGGCCGGCGGAGACTTCGCGTATCTCAAGGAACTCTCGGCCGACGCCGACCTACGCGCCAAGACCATCCGGGACGGCCGCGAGATCGTGCTGGGCATGGCACGGTGCCGGATTCCGGTGGTGGCGGCCGTCAACGGCCCGGCCGTGGGACTGGGCTGCAGCCTGGTCGCCCTGAGCGACATCGTCTACATCGCCGAGGACGCCTACCTTGCCGACCCGCACGTACAGGTGGGGCTGGTCGCCGCGGATGGCGGCCCCCTGACCTGGCCGCTGCACATCAGCCTGCTGCTGGCCAAGGAATACGCGTTGACCGGAACCAGGATTCGCGCGCAGCGAGCCGTCGAACTCGGGCTGGCCAACCACGTGGTGGCCGATCCCGTCGCGGAGGCGATCGCCTGCGCCAAGAAGATTCTTCAGCTGCCGCAGCAGGCGGTCGAAAGCACCAAGCGGGTGCTCAACATTCACTTGGAGCGGGCGGTGCTGGCCAGCCTCGACTACGCGCTGTCCGCCGAGCACCAGTCGTTCACGACGGAGGACTTCCGCTCGATCATCGAAAAGCTCAACGCGGACAAGAACTGAGCTCACCCGGGGTCGTGCAGCGCCAGGAACTCCCGCATCACGCGATCGAACTCCCCGGGCTCCTCGATGAAGGGCATGTGGGCGCTGGCCTCGAACAACGCGAAACGTGAACCCGGTATGCGCCGGTGCATTTCGGCCATGTGCTCGGGCACGCACTGGTCGTGCCTGCCGGCGACGATCAGGGTCGGCACGGCGATCTCGGGCAGCCGGTCGAACACGTCCCAGTCCCGGATGGTCCCGACGATGTGAAAGTCGCTGGGCCCGAACATCGTCTCGAAGATTTCGGCACCCATGTTGCGGAACGCGTCCTCGAGCTCGGCGGGCCACGGCCGGACCCGGCACATGTACAACTCGTTCCAGGTGCGGATGGCGGCCTGGTATTCGGGCGAATGCGTCGTGCCGGCCGCTTCGTGGCGGTCGATCGCGGCCTGAGTCGCCGGGTCCAGCCCGGACTTCAAGCGCGCCACCATCTTCGCGAATTCCGGTATCGACGCGATGCTGTTGGAGATGGTCAGGCTGGCGGGCGCGGACCTGACGTCCAGCGCATACTGCTGCGCCAGCATCCCGCCCCAGGAGTTGCCGAAGATGTGAAACCGGTTGAGGCCCAGCGACTTTATCACCGCGTCCATTTCGGCGACCGAGCGCTCCATGGTCCACAGTCGCGGGTCCGACGGGTGGTCCGACCTGCCGCACCCGAGCTGGTCCCAGAAGATGACCTCCCGCTCGTTCGCCAGCCGTGCCAGCGAGCGCACGTAGTCGTGCGGCAGACCCGGGCCGCCGTGGACCACCAGCAGCGGAAGCCCCGCGCCGCCGCCCACCCGCGTGGACCACACGTTCCCGCCCGGGACCGCGATCATTTCCTCCATTGCCTGCGATGCCTCCTCGGGTCGGCGAGCAGACGCAGACTCGCACATTTGGTTGCCGATAGATGTGATTCTGCGTCTGCTCGCGCGTGAAGGGCGCCTTGCAACTCCGACTCTCAGTTTGAGAGAATAGGGTTCTCGCCAAGACCCAAGCGCACTACGCTCGCCGAACTGGAGAAACCCGTGCCCGAAGCCGTCGTCGTGTCCGCCCTGCGCACCCCCATCGGCACCGCCCGCAAGGGGACGCTGCGCGATACCAGCGCCTTCGACCTGGCGCACCACGTGGTCTCCGAGGCGGCAACGGACCTCGACCCGGCCCGGGTCGACGACGTGATTCTGGGCGAGGGTCTCTACGGCGGCGGCGTGGTCGCCCGCCACGCCGCGATCACCGCCGGCCTGACGCACGTGCCGGGGCTGGCCAACAACCGGCACTGCGCGGCCGGTCAGGCGGCGGTGCAGAGCGCGGCGGCCAGCGTGCGCGCCGGCATGGACGAGCTCGTCATCGCCGGCGGGGTGAACTCGGCGTCCACATCGCCGCGCTCGCGGATCCAGGTCGACGGCGAATGGGTCGACTGGTTCCCACCGACCCACCCGGACCGGCCCGAGGCGCCCAACATGGACATGTCCATCACCGTCGGCTGGAACGCCGCGGTCAAAGCCGGCGTGAGCCGCGAGGAGATGGATGCCTGGGCGTTGCGGTCGCACCGCAACGCGATCGCCGCCATCGACGAGGGCCGGTTCAAAGAGGAAATCGTTCCGATCCAGACCCCGCACGGCCTGTTCGCCGTCGACGAGCATCCGCGCCGCGACACCACCATGGAGAAGCTGGCCGCGCTCAAGCCGCTGCACCCCGAGATCGACGGCTTCTCCATCACCGCCGGCAACGCGTGCGGCGCCAACGACGGTGCCGCGGTGCTGACCATCGCCAGTGACCGGCTCGGGCTGCCGGCCCTGGCCACGGTCAAGTCCTGGGCGTCGGTCGGTGTCGACCCCGCGATCACCGGACTGGCGCCCGTGGAGGCGATTCCGAAAGCCCTTGTCCGCGGCGGACTTTCGATCGCCGATGTCGACCTGTTCGAGATCAACGAGGCGTTCGCGGCGATGTGCGTGGCCACCGTCAAACTGCTCGACCTGGATCCCGACAAGGTGAACGTCAGCGGCAGCGGCTGCTCCCTGGGACACCCGGTCGCGGCCACCGGCGCCCGGATGCTGGTCACCCTGATCCACGAATTGCGCCGCCGCGGCGGCGGGATCGGCGTGGCGGCCATGTGCGCCGGCGGCGGGATGGGCTCCGCGACCGTCATCGAGGTGCCCGCGCCATAATGCCCAGATGACGGTCGCCGACCTGATCGCCAGCGCGCGCAACGGATCTCCGCGCGCGGTGGGCCGGCTCCTGACGCTCATCGAGGGCGATCGGCGCGACGAGGTCTTGGCGAGCATCGGTGCCGCGACGGCGCACGCCGGGCCCGTCATCGGCATCACCGGACCGCCCGGCGCCGGAAAGTCGACGACGGTCGCAGCCCTCGTCGCTGCCTACCGGGAGGACGGGCGGCGCGTCGCGGTGCTGGCCGTCGACCCGTCGTCGCCGTTCAGCGGCGGCGCGCTGCTCGGCGACCGGATCCGGATGGCCGCGCACATCAACGACCCCGACGTCCTGATCCGTTCGGTGGCAACGCGCGGCCACATCGGCGGCCTGGCCGCGGCGGTTCCCGCGGCCATCCGCGTGCTGGGCGCCGCGGGTTTCGACGTGGTCCTGCTCGAGACCGTCGGGGTGGGGCAGTCCGAAATCGAGATCGCCGCCGTCGCAGATCCGACGATCGTCATCCTCAACCCGGGTGCGGGCGACGCGGTCCAGGCCGCGAAGGCCGGCGTGTTGGAAGTCGCCGACATCGTCGTGGTGAACAAGGCCGACCGCGAGGGCGCAGAGCAGACCGTGCGTGATCTCAGGGCCGAAACCAAGGCGCCTATCGTCAGCCTCGTCGCGGCCCGCGGCGAGGGCATCGACGATCTCATGGCCGCGATCGACGCGCATCACCGCACCGACACCCGGGAGCGACGGGTGGCCCGCGCCCGCGCGCAGATTCTCTCCCTGGCGCACACGCTGCTCGGGTCGCACCCGGGTCTGGAGCCGCTGGCCGAGTCGGTGGTCGACGGTGACCGGGATCCGTACTCGGCGGCCCGGCAATTGGTGCCACCGACCGCTGGGGACCAGGACTAACGGTCGCGCTGTCCCCCGGTTGGGGGACACCGGATTCATCCCTGTTACGGGCCGATCGGTGGAGGTCGGAGCGGGCCGATCTCCCTAGATTGACCTTGTGCAACACGGCAGTCACCGCGGCCACCGACCGGACCCCCATCCGTCGCTGAGCTGCGGCCGACGCCGCCACGATCCCGCGATCGACTAGGAGACCCGAAGATGGCTCGCACACTTGAACGGCCGGGCGCGCACCTCGGTGAACAGCTGGAGCTGTACCGCCGGATGTGGGTTCTGCGGCTGCTTGACATGGCGCTGGAAGAGTCGCGCATCGACGGCCTGCTCGAGGGACCGACGGTGGCCGCCTTCGGTCAAGAGGCCGTGGCCGTCGGCACCATCGCGGCGCTTCGTCCGGGTGACGTCATGAGCACCGCGATTCGCCATTTCCGGCACGCGCAGCAGGTCGGGCTCGCCCGTCCGTTGGGCCCGGTCATCGTCGAGATGCTCGCACCCGGCCGGGGCGTGATCGCCGGTCCGAAGGACGGTCCGCTCGTGGCCGAATGGAAGCAGGTCTTCGCCAGTCCGGACCTTACCCGGCAATCGATGTTGTTCGCGCTGGGCGATTCCTATGCGCAGCAGGTGTCCGGTGAAGGCGGGGTGACGGTGTGTGTGATCGGGGATGACGCCGTGGACTCCGCGGAATTCAAATCGGTTGCCAGCGTGGCGCTGTCGTGGCGGTTACCGGTGGTCTTCGTGGTCGAAACCGTCCGCGACGCGTCCGGTGTACGCCGGGGCCCGCGTGAGCACCACGGGTTGCCCGTGCTGTGCGTCGACGGCAGAGACGTTGTGGCGGTGAACGACTCGGTCGTGCAAGCGGTTCAACGAGCCAGCACCGGCGGCGGTCCCACCATCCTCGAGGCGGTTACCTACCGGACCAACCACCCCGTCGGAGTGGATCCGTTGGTTTACGCCCGGCAGCAGCTGACCCGCTCCGGCGTCGGTCCCGGCCACCTCTACGAAGTGGAACGCCGGGCTCGCCAAGTGGTGGGTGAGGCCTCGGCGCTCGCGAACGCACTGCTGCGGGGGCAGGGTCCCGCGCCGACCGGACCATTGGTCGGCGGCTAGCTGAGCAGACCGTGCCGCATCGCCTCGGCAACGGCGGCCGCCCGATCGCTGACGCCGAGCTTCTCGTAGAGGCGTTGCACGTGCGTCTTGACCGTCGACGGAGCCACATACAGCTCTCCCGCGATCACGGGAATGCTTTGACCGCGGGCAATCCGGTTGAGTACCTCTCGTTCTCGCGCGCTGAGCACGGGCCCCGCCGGTTCCGCGCGTTGACGGATTTCAGCGGCAAGGCCGCCGGCCAGCGCCGGCGCCACCACGTCACGACCCTGTGCGCAGTCGAGCACGGCTTTGACGATGTCGCTGCGCGTCGAGTCCTTGAGCACAAAGCCGGCCGCGCCCTGCTGCAGTGCCTGGTACACGATGGCGGGCTCGTCGTGTGCCGAAAGCAGCAGAACTCGGGTCGGCAACCCCTGACTCCGTACCGCCGCCGCCACCTGCCCACCATCCATGCCGGGCATCCGGTAATCGAGCAGAGCGACGTCGGGCAGGTGCTCCGTGATCAGTTCCAACGCCGCCGAGCCGCCCTCCGCCTCGCCGACGACGTTCACCGCACCGCTCGAGGAAAGCGCACGGACTACGCCTTCGCGAAAGAGCGGATGATCGTCGGCGACAACCACCCGCACCTTCTCGGGCGTCGCTGGGCCGGGCATGGCGACGAGTCTAGCCCGCGCAGCCTCGACGCCGATCTGCGGAAACGCTGATGCGCCTTGGTGCGCTTTGGCGCAAGGGAACCGGCGCGGATGAGTACTGTGTTCGCGTGGCGGTCGCCAGCGATGCGGAACTGAGCCGGGTGCGCAAGCTTCACCAGCTTCGCTCGTACCGGCTTGCCTCAGTCCTTCGGCTCGGCGTGGTGGCCCTGATGATCGTTGCGATGATCAGCGACACCCGTCGGTCCGAATGGTTTCAGCAAAGTGTGCTGATCGCCCTGTACACGGTTGTCGCGTTGTGCGCGTTGGCGCTGGCCTTCTCATGGAGCCGGCGATGGCTCGGACGGGGCCGGCTGGCCCAGGTCGGGCGCGTCGAACCGTTCGTGTTCACCGTCATCGACGTTGCCGCGCTGACGGTCTTTCAAGTCTTGTCGACGAACGGCCTGCATCCATTGCTCATCATGACGGCACTGCCGATCCTGATCGGGCTCGATGTTTCGTCCCAGCGCGCGGCGGTGGTGCTCATCTTCTCGATGGTGGGATTCTCGATCGCGGTGCTCGAGGACCCGGAGATGGTCGGTTCGATCGGCGTCACCGAGGCCACTTTTCGGTTTGTGCTGTACGGATTCTTGTGTGTCACGGCGTTTTTGGCCGTCCGGGCCGAAGAGCGGCATACCCGTTCGGTGGCCGGGCTCAGCACTCTGCGTGAGGAATTGCTCGCGCAGACGATGACCGCGGCGGACGTCGAGCAGCGCCGGATCTCGGAATCCATTCACGATGGACCGCTGCAGGACATCTTGGCGGTACGCCAAGAACTCGTTGAATTGGACGCGGCGCTGCCGGGCGACGAGCGCGTCACGCGCGCGATGGTCGGTCTTCAGACGGCGGCGGAACGGCTGCGGCAGGCGACTTTCGAGCTGCATCCCGCTGTCCTGGAGCGGGTCGGCCTGGCGGCCGCGGTCCAGCAGCTGGCCACGTTCACCGCGGAGCGCTGCGGTATCGAGATCTCGACCGACATCGACTACCCGGTTCGCGGTGAGATCGACCCCATCGTCTTCGGCGCTGTACGCGAGTTGCTGTCCAACGTCGCGCAACATTCGGAAGCCCGCAGCGCCTCGGTCACGCTCGGGATCGCCGATCAGACCTGCATCCTGCACGTGGTCGACGACGGGGTGGGATTCGACGATGAGACCGTGGTGCGCCGCCTGGGGGAGGGGCACATCGGTTTGGCATCGCACCGGGCCCGCGTCGAAGCCGCCGGGGGAGCGTTCTCCTTTCTCGACGTTCCGGTGGGCACCCACGTCTGCGTCGAGCTGCCCCTCGACAAGTCGACCGCGGGCCGACTTCGGTAAAGGCATCGATCCAGCCCCGTGGGCCGGGCCTCGCGTGGGCCTTGATTTAGTGCCCGGCAATGTGTTCCATGAGTGCATGACGCGTTCCGCCGATGAGCTGGTCACCGAATTCTGCGCGCGGTGGTCGTCCCCCGATCCCGACGAACTAGCGGCCTACTTCACCGAAGACGCCACATACCACAACATTCCGATGGCTCCGGTGCACGGCCGCGCGGCTATCAAGGAGTTCATCGCGGGGTTCCTCGCCGCTTTCGACGGTATCGACTTCACCGTCCACCGCCAGATGAGCAACGGCGCCGTGGTGATGAACGAACGCACCGACGTGATGCGACGCAAGGGCGGCGGGGAGATACCGCTGCCGGTCATGGGCGTCTTCGAGGTGCACAACGACCGGATCGTGGCGTGGCGGGACTACTTCGACATGGGCGCCATCACCAGCGCCTTCGGCTAGAGCGCCGTGTGGTCCTTCGGCCAGTGGGCGTTCCCGGGGCCGACGGCTACGTGTTCGCTGTGGTGCGCCTGGTTTCCGCCCCGACGCTTGGCCGCATACATGGCGGCGTCGGCCATCCGGATGAGTTCGTCAACACGCCACGCGATGTCGGACCCGGTCACCAGGGGCAATCGGGCGCTGGCGGTCCCGATGCTGGCCGTGGTCTGCTGGGGCAGGCCGGTGATGGCGCTGCAATACTGCCCGGCCAGCTGCCCGAGGTCGGGGTCGGCGCACGTCAGCGCGACCAAGAACTCCTCGCCGCCGGCGCGGCAGATAATCGCTTCGGCCGGGCTGTGCCGGCGCAGCAGCTCGGCGACCGCCCGCAGGGTGCCGTCGCCGGCCGAATGACCGTGGGTGTCGTTGATCCTTTTGAAATTGTCGAGATCGACCATGATCACCGCCAGGTGGGTGTGCTCCCTCGGTGGGTTCGACAGGCGATGGCTGACGGCATCGGTGAATGCGCGCCGATTCAGCAGCCCGGTCAGGGCGTCCTCCTGCGAGCGCCGGACGTAGGTTCCGATGGCTCGTGACATCACCCAGATAGCCAGCGGCAGAGTCAGATTGAGAAAGGCGATCCCCCAGAACGCGGAGGCCGCTGTCGCGGAGGTGGTTTCGCCGGCCAACCGCGTCACCGCGACAGTGGTGACCGCAACCGCTATCGCGCCGTTGAAAACGAGAAGTTTGGCGCTGTGGAAGAACGCGATGTAGCCGCCGGGGATGGCCATGGCCGTGCAGGCGAGCGCGGCGATGGCGCCGGTGGGCTGGACAAGGCTCCACCCGCCCAGAAACAGAGCGCCCCCCACCACACCGGCTTGTGACTGCCGGCGCGTGGGCCAGCGCGTCAGCACGAGCGCGGTCAGGCCGAGGGTGAACGTGGCGGCGACGAGGCCGGTGACCACTTCGGCAGTGCTGGGCCGATATTGGTTGGGCAGGATGGTGAGCGGCACCAACGCCGACGATGCGGTGACCATTGCCAGGGCGATGCGCGTGGAACGCAGCAGTCCGCGTTGGCCCAGGAGCGCCGTTAGCCAGTCGTACTGGTCGGGCTGGTTCCAGAAGTCCCGCAACCGTGACATCAGCAGCCTTCGACCCTCCAGCTATGCATCCGGGATTAGGGGTGGATTGTAGCCCCAGCGAAAGCCGTCAAGGAACCTCATCGGCGGTTGCGGAGAGTCGAGGTGGTTGCCGCCACGCAGAGGCCGGCGGCCGGCCCGATCCCACGGCGGTGACGCCCGTGCCCGTCACTTCAAATCGACGGACTTTCCGGTCGCCGCCGCATGGCCCGCGCGGTAGCCGAACACCATTGCGGGACCGATGGTTCCCCCGGCGCCGCCGTAGGCGCGGCCGGTCACGCCGCCCATCGCGTTGCCGGCCGCGAACAGGCCCGGTATGGGCTCACCGCTGACGTGCAGGACCCGGCCGTCGGCGTCGGTGCGTGGACCACCCTTGGTGCCCATCGCCCCGATGCTGACCGGTACCGCGTAATACGGCGCGGTGTCGATCGGCCCCAGCGTCTTGGCGGCCAGGGTGGGGGCGGTGTCGTCGCCCCAATAGCCGTCGTAGGCGCTGGAACCGCGCCCGAAGTCCGGGTCAAAGGCGTCGGCCACGTGGCGGTTCCAGTCCTCGACGGTGCGGGTGAGGCCGCCGGCGTCGATGCCGGCCTTGCCGGCCAGCTCGACCAGATCCGCCGATTCGCAGAACCAGTCCGGGACGGTTTCGCCCGGTGCGACACCCAGGAACCCGTAGCGCTGCAGGTGGACGGAGTCGAACACCATCCAGCCTCGGTCGTTGACGTACCCGTCGCGGGGGTGCAGGTATTGGAACGCGCCGGCCATCGAGTTGTAGTCGGACGCCTCGTTGACGAATCGCCGCCCCGCGGCGTTGACGATGATGCTGCGCGGACGGGTTCGCTCCA
Source organism: Mycobacterium bohemicum DSM 44277 (assembly GCF_001053185.1). Lineage (GTDB taxonomy): Bacteria > Actinomycetota > Actinomycetes > Mycobacteriales > Mycobacteriaceae > Mycobacterium > Mycobacterium bohemicum. Next base: position 646,787 of record NZ_CSTD01000002.1, read on the forward strand.
GGCGCACGCTGCGGCTGCGCGGCCTTCCCTCGATGGTGTCGCCGGGAATCTGCACGATCGGCACCCACCAGGCTTCCCCCATATTGGCGAGGTCCGCGCCGTGTGCCATCGCCATCCGCAACCCGTCGCCGGTGTTGTAGGGGGGCGAGACCGCGCCGTGCATGGGCCCCCGCAGAAACGCTTGGACCAGAACGGGATCCCATTCGAAGCCGCCCGTGCCCAGGATGACGCCGTGGCGTGCGCGCACGTGGATCGGCTGGTCCCCCAGGGCGACCCGGACCCCGGTGATCTCCCCGGCGTCGGCGATCAATTGCTCGGCCCGGGCGTTGGTGCGAATCGTCGCGCCGGCGTCCAGCAGGCCGTTGAGCAGCCCCCCGATGAGCGCCGCCCCGGCGACGCATAGGTTGCCGGGCCGCTCGTCGGATGCCGCGTGCAGCCGGGCCGCGTGCAGGCGGGCCAGGGTTTCGGCATCGAAGCCGACGTTGGAGAAATCGATCGGGAACGCCGTGATGCGGGTCGCCCATTCGCCCAGGCGATCGAGGTCGTAGGGGGCCGGGATGAGCGAGCGGCCGCCACCGGGTTGCCCGCCCGGCAACTCGGGGCGGTAGTCGGGGAATCCGGCCGCGATCTCGAAGCGCACGCCGCTGTGCGCCTCGACGAAATCGAGCATCGCCGGACCCGTCCGCACGAACGTCTCGACCATCTCGTCGTCCATGGCGCCGAGGGACTGCGCACGCAGATAACGCAACGCGTCGGCCTTCGTCAATTCGCCGGCGGGAGAACGGTTATGGGCGGGGATCCACACGACGCCACCGGACACCGCGGTGGTGCCGCCCACCGTCGACGCCTTCTCGAAGACCTGCACCGACGCCCCGGCGACCGCTGCCGTCAAAGCGGCTGTCAGCCCCGCGCCCCCGGTGCCGAGTACGACGACATCGACCTCTTGGTCCCATGACATGGACGGCTATCCCTTCACCTCGGGGCCAGCTCGGTGGCTAGCTCAGTAGCTCCGCCAACTGCTTTGCGGCCGTGACGACCGCGTCTTTCCCACGCATCACGACGTCTTCTCGATGAGAGATGAGGTTGATGCAGGTCGGGGGCGACGGAGGCGGGCGACGTACCGGTACCGCCAAACCGTAGGTGTTCGGTTCGATCTCGCCGTACGTCGTCACCCAGCCGCACTCGCGGGTGCGGGTCACCAGATCTCGCTCGCCCGGACGCGGGGGCATGCTCGAGAGCAGGGCGATCCCGGCGGCGCCGCGGTCGAGGGGATAGCGACTGCCCTCGTGGAAGGAAAGTTGATAGGCGACCAGGCTCGGCACGATCACGGCGATCGCCACCTGCTGGTCGCCCTCGGCCACCAGCAGGGAGACCGTGGTGCCCAGGTCGTCGGCCAGCGCGCGCAGCACCGGCAGGCTGACTTGGCGGACGTTGCGGTCGAACGATGCGCCGAGCACGGCCAGTCCGGAGGCCGGTCGGTAGCGCCCGTCTTCGCCCTTGGCCACCAACCGGAATTCGGCCAGGGTGGACAGCAGTCGATAGGCGATCGTGCGATGCACCCCGACCTGGTCGGCGAGTTGCTGCACGGTCAGCCCGTTGCGGGAGTCGGCCACCATCTGCAGCGCGGCCAGCCCGCGGGCCAGTGTCTGAGAACCCGTCCCCGAACCGGTCACAGCCTTGACAGACCGCCGTGGGAGAGCGTAGCTCTATATATAACGCACATCAGTGTGCGATATTAGCACAAGGTGTCAGCGGAAGACGAGGACGAATTTTCCGGGTTTCCCGGGTGTCGGGTGAGAGGGACCGTGGCGGAATTCGAGAGCATTTGGAGCGATCTCCAGGGTGTCGCGTTTTCGCAGGGCTACCTTCACGCCGCGGGAGTGCGGACCCGTTACCTGCGAGCCGGTGACTCCGGCAAGCCCGTGCTGGTGTTCCTGCACGGCTCCGGCGGGCACGCCGAGGCCTACGTGCGCAACCTCGCCGCGCACGCGGAGCACTTCTGGACGTGGTCGATCGACATGCTGGGCCACGGCTATACCGACAAGCCGGGGCACCCGCTGGAGGTCGCCCACTACGTCGACCACCTGATGGCGGTGTTGGGCGCCATCGGAGTGGGCCGGGCCTGCCTCAGTGGCGAATCGCTGGGCGGGTGGGTGGCCGCCCGCGCGGCCATCGATCACCCGGACGCGGTCGAACGCCTGGTCTTGAACACCGCGGGCGGCTCCCAGGCCGACCCGGTGGTGATGCAGCGAATCATCACGCTGTCGATGGCGGCCGCCGAGAACCCGACGTGGGAGACCGTGCAGGCGCGGATCAAGTGGCTGATGGCCGACAAGTCGAAGGACTATGACGACCTGATCGCCAGCCGGCAGCGGGTGTATCGGCAGCCCGGCTTCGTCGACGCCATGCGCGACATCATGGCGCTGCAGGACCCAGAAATCCGCGCCCGCAACATCATCGGGCCCGACGACTACGGCTCGATCACCGCGCCGACGCTGGTGTTGTGGACCAGCGACGACCCGACCGCCGACGTCGACGAGGGCCGCCGCATCGCGGCGATGATCCCGGGTGCGCGCTTCGAGGTGATGCCCGGCTGCGGCCACTGGCCGCAGTACGAGGACGCCAAGACCTTCAACCGCCTCCATCTCGACTTCCTGCTGGGCCGTTGATGGTGGCCCCGGGGCCGGAAACATCACCGGTGGACGTCGACGTCCTCGTCGTCGGCGCCGGCCCGGTGGGGCTCACCTTGGCCAACGTCCTTGGCTTGCAGGGCGTGCGGACCCTGGTGGTCGACGAGCGTGACACGCTGATCGACTACCCGCGCGGGGTCGGGCTCGACGACGAGGCGCTGCGCGCCTTCCAGTCGATCGGCCTGGTGGACCGCGTCCTGCCGCACACCGTGCCCAACCAGATTCTGCGATTCGTCGATGCCAAGCGTCGAGTACTGGCCGAAATGGCGCCCGCCCAAGCATTTTTCGGCTGGCCGCGGCGCAACGGATTCGTGCAACCGCTCGTCGACGCCGAACTGCTGCGGGGCCTGGACAGGTTCCCGCACGTGCAGGTGCGGTGGGAACGGCCGATGACGGCATGCCGCCAGGACGACTGCGCGGTCACCGTGGATCTCGGTGGCGAGCAGGGACCGGAAAGCCTGCGAGCGCGTTACGTCGTCGGATGCGATGGCGGCCGCAGCACGACCCGGCGGATGATGGGCGTGTCCTTCGACGGCACGACGTCGTCGACGCGCTGGCTGGTGGTCGACGTCGCCAACGATCCGCTCGGCCATCCCAACAGCGAGGTCGGGGCCGATCCCGAGCGCCCCTACGCCTCGATCTCGATCGCCCACGGAATTCGCCGCTTCGAGTTCATGATTCACAACCACGAGACCGACGAGCAGGCCGAGGACCCGGCGTTCCTGAGGCAGATGCTCGGGCGGATGGTGCCCCACCCGGACCGGGTCGACGTGATCCGGCGCCGTGTCTACACCCACCACTCGCGCATCGCCGGCGCGTTCCGCTCCGGCCGGATGCTGTTGGCCGGGGACGCCGCGCACCTGATGCCGGTCTGGCAGGGGCAGGGTTACAACAGCGGCATCCGGGACGCCTTCAACCTGGGCTGGAAGCTGGCGGCCGTGGTGCGCGGCCTGGCCGACGAGCAGTTGCTGGACACCTACGACGTCGAGCGTCGCAAGCACGCGCGGGCGATGATCGACCTCTCCACCATGGTCGGCCGCGCGATCTCGCCGACCAACCGCCGGGTGGCCCGCGCCCGCGACCTGCTGGTGCGATCGGCGTCGGTGGTCCCGACGCTCAAGCGCTACGTGCTGGAGATGCGGTTCAAGCCGATGCCGCGTTACGAGCAGGGGGCGGTGGTACACGAGCCCGGCCACGGCAAGGCCGGCCGCGCCGCCTCGCCGGTCGGCACGCTGTTCATCCAGCCGCGCGTCGACACCCGCAGCCAACAGGACGTGCTGCTCGACGACGTGCTGGGCAACTGGTTCTCCGTGGTGTGCTGGAACAACAACCCCCGGGCGATCCTGGGCGAAGTGGCGTTCAAGAGCTGGGAAGCGCTGGGCGCCAGGTTTTTTGCGCTGCGTCCGGCGACGCAGCTGCACTGGCCGGGACACGACGACCCCGACATCGTGGTCGTCGGCGACCGCAACGGCGGGCTCAAGTCGTGGTTCGACACCCATCCGGAATCGGTGCTGTTCCTGCGCCCCGATCGGTGCATCGCGGGGGCGTGCATCGCTCAGCGCGCGCCGGAGCTGAGCGCCGCCCTGCTGGAGGCGCTCGCACTCACGCCGGGAGGGGGTGATCGCCAAAGTGGTACTGGCTCTGTGCTGTATGTCGCACAGCCCGCTGCTGAATCTTCCGGGACCGTCGCAGGACCTGCTTGAGGACATCGAGGGCGCGATCGCCCGGGCCCGGGACTTCGTGAAGGACTTCCGGCCCGACCTCGTGGTGAGCTTCTCCCCGGATCACTACAACGGGTTCTTCTACAAGGCGATGCCGCCGTTCTGCATCGGCACCCACGCCAGCGGTGTGGGTGACTACGGCACCTTCGCCGGCCCGCTCGACGTTCCGGAAGATCTCGCCAACGACTGTGCCAGAGCGGTTTTGGGCGCCGGGGTCGACGTCGCGGTGTCGGTCAGCATGGACGTGGACCACGGCACCGTGCAGCCGCTCGAGAAGCTCTTCGGCGATGCCACCGCGCGCCAGGTCATACCGATCTTCGTCAATGCCGTCGCCGCGCCGCTGGGTCCGCTGCATCGCTGCCGCGCGCTCGGCACCGCGGTGGGCGGCTACCTCGCGGGCCTGGACAAGCGGGTGCTGGTCCTGGGATCCGGAGGCCTTTCCCATAGCCCTCCCGTGCCGACGCTGGCAACGGCGCCGCCGCCGGTGCTGGAGCGGATCGTGCACGGCCGGCCGATGACGCCCGAGCAGCGGCAGGCCCGGCAGCTGGCCGTGATCGACGCGGCCAGGAGCTTCGCCGCCGGTGACAGCGCACTGCAGGCGCTCAACCCGGCGTGGGACCACCGATTCCTCGAGATCATCGACAGCGGAATGCTTTCCGACTTCGACCAGTGGTCGAACTCGTTCGTGGAGCACGAGGGTGGCAGCTCCGCTCAGGAGATCAGGACGTGGGTGGCGGCGTTCGCCGCCCTGGCGGCCGCCGGGCCGTACGAGACCACGGTGCGCTACTACAAGCCGGCGCCCGACCTGATCGCCGGTTTCGCCGTCAGAACGGCCGTGCTCAAATGACCGCGGCGTCCAACGGTTTCGACCACGTGGTCGACGTGCTCGTCGTCGGCTCCGGCGGTGGCGGCATGACCGCCGCCCTGACCGCCAACGCGGAGGGACTCGACGCGCTGGTCGTCGAAAAGTCCTCCCATTTCGGCGGTTCCACCGCCCTTTCGGGTGGCGGAATCTGGGTGCCCGGGGCCCCCGCTCAGCGCAGGGCGGGCTACACGCCCTCCCCCGAGGGAGTCGTCGAGTACATGCGGCAGGTCACTGGCGGCCTGGTCAGCGAAGCGCGGATACGGCAGTACGTCGACTCGGCGCCCCACATGCTGGAATTCCTCGAAAACCTCTCCGGATGGTTCGAATTCGTCTGGAAGCCCGGCTACGCCGACTACTACCCCGAGTTGCCCGGCGGCTCCGAGCTGGGCAGCACCATCAACGTCCCGCCCATCGACCTGCGAAAGCTCGGGCCCGACGAACAAACGCTGCTGCAGCCGCTGGCGCTCGCACCCAAGGGAATCTGGTTGGGTCCCAAGGAACTTCGGTCCTTCTACCGGATCCGGCAGTCCTGGGCGGGCAAGGGTGTGCTGCTCAAGCTGATCGCGCGGATGGTCAGGGCCCGGGTGTTCGGCGAACGAATGGCCGCGATCGGCCAATCGCTGGCCGCGCGGCTCAGGCTGGCGATGAGGGAGCGCGGCATCCCCCTGTGGCTGGACTCGCCGATGGTGGAGTTGCTCACCGGCGCCGGTGGGGCGGTGACCGGCGCGCTGCTCGAACGCGACGGCGCGCGGCTGCGCGTCGGCGCCCGGCTCGGAGTGGTTCTGGCTTCCGGCGGGTTCGACCACGACCTTGCGTGGCGCAAGGAGCAACTTCCCGTCATCGAGCAGGATTGGAGCTTCGGCAACCCGGCCGCGATGGGAGACGGCATCCGCGCCGGCGAAAAGGTGGGCGCCGCAACCGAGTTGCTCGACGAGGCCTGGTGGTTCCCCGCTATCCAATGGCCGGACGGGCGCATGCAGTTCATGCTCAACGAGCGCATGATGCCGGCGCAGTTTATCGTCAACGGCGACGGGAAGCGCTTCATCAACGAGGCGGCGCCGTACATGGACTTCGGCCACGCCATGATCGAGGGGCAGAAGTCGGGAGTGACGCACATCCCCTGCTGGCTCATCACCGACCACCGGTCGTGGAATCGCTATGTCGTCGGCGGACATCTGCCGATACCGAAGATTCCCGGCGCGCCGGTACCGACCGGGCGCAAGGTTCCCACTGCCTGGCTGGAATCCGGCGTGGTCAAAGCGGCGAACACGTGGGATGAGATGGCGGCGAGGATAGGAGTACCGGCACGTCAGCTTTGCGAGACCGCAGCCCGCTTCAACGAACTCGCGCGCAAGGGGCACGACGACGATTTCAATCGGGGCGACAGCGTATACGACAACTACTACGGCGATCCGACCTTGCCGAACCCCAACCTGCATCCGCTGGGGAAACCCCCCTACTACGCGTTTCGGGTCGTTCTCGGCGACCTCGGGACGTCGGGCGGCCTCAGCGTGGACGAGTACGCCCGGGTGCTGCGCCGCGACGGCACGGTGTTGCGCGGTCTGTACGCCGTCGGCAACACCTCCGCGCCGGTCATGGGCCGCAGCTATGCCGGCGCGGGCGCGACCATCGGGCCGGCCATGACGTTCGGTTACGTCGCCGCGAAACACCTTGCAGCCCAGGCAAGAAGTAGACCCTATAACTCTCACGGGAGGTAACGATGAAAATTTCACTGTTTTACGAGTTCCCGCTGCCCCGGCCGTGGGCGCCGGACGACGAGCGACAGTTGTTCCAAGACGGCATGGACGAGATCGAGGCCGCGGACAAGGCCGGATTCTCCACCGTCTGGCTGACCGAGCACCACTTCCTGGAGGAATACTGTCACTCCACGGCGCCCGAGATCATCCTTGCCGCCGCCAGCCAGCGGACCAAGAACATCCGGCTGGGATTCGGCATCATGCACCTGCTGCCCTCGGTCAACCACGCCGCGCGGGCGGCCGAGCGCGTTGCCACCATCGACCTGCTCTCCAATGGGCGCGTCGAGTTCGGCACCGGGGAGGGCTCCTCGATCAGTGAGCTCGGCGGATTCGAAGTCGACCCGGCCGACAAGCGCGCCCAGTGGGAGGAGTCGCTCGAGGTGGCTATCCGGTGCATGACCGAAGAGCCCTTCACCGGCTTCAAGGGCCAGTACTACGACATGCCGCCCCGCAACGTGGTTCCCAAGCCGCTGCAAAAGCCGCATCCCCCGGTGTGGGTCGCCTGCACCCGGCCGGCCAGCGTGCAGATGGCGGCCGAAAAATGCATCGGCGCGCTGAGTTTCGCCTACACCGGCCCGGGGCCGCTGACCGAGCGGGTCAACGGCTACTACAAGGAATTCGAAGAGAACGGTGTCCCGGTCACCCCCCAGATCAACCCCAACATCCTTGCGGTCGGCGGCGATCTGTCGATGATGGTCGCCAAGACCGACGAGCAGGCCATCCAGCGCCTCGGAAAGGGCGGCGGGTTCTTCTCGTTCGGGATCATGCACTACTACCTGACCGGGCAACACACCCCCGGCCGCACCGGGGTATGGGAGCGCTACCTGGGCGAGGTCGAGAACGACCCGACGCTGGCCTACGGTCCGGGGCGCGGCGCGATCGGTTCCCCGGCCACCGTGCGCGAATTCCTGCGCGGCTATGAAGAGAGCGGCGTCGACGAGCTGATCCTGCTGCTTAACCCCCGCAGCCACGAGGGCACGATGGAGTCCATCGAACTGATGGGCAAAGAGGTGCTGCCCGAATTCGTCGAGCGGGACGCAAAGGCGGTGGCCGACAAAGCCAAGCGGCTCGAGCCGATCATCGAGAAGGTCGAGTCGCGCCGTCCGGAGCCGAACGCGCCGCAATTCGACGAGGGCTACTCCTACGGCGGATTGCCCACCGGCCGCAACAAGTTCACCGCCACCGAGATCCCCGAGGCCATGGCGGAGATGAACCAGGGCCGGGTCGAGGCGGCGCGGCGACTCAAGGAGCAGCAGGCCAAGTGATCGCCGGACGTCTGTAGGACCTTGCACAAGGTGTCTGCAGGACTCGACGAGCTGTGGCGCTACTCCGGGCGCCGTGCGGTGGTGACCGGGTGCGCGTCGGGCATCGGCGAACAGGTCGTGCGACAACTCGGCGAATTGGGCGCCGAGGTGGTCGGCCTCGACAAGCGGCCACCTCCGTGGTCGCTCAACGAGTTTCACGAGATCGACCTCGCCGACCAGGCCTCGATCGACTCAGCGGTGGCCGCCATCGACGGGCGGGTGGATGCGTTGTTCAACGTGGCCGGCGTCTCGTCGGGCATCGGTGACCCGCCTCTCGTCGTCACCATCAACTTCCTGGGCACGCGGCATCTCACCGAGGCTCTGATCCCCCGAATGCCCCCCGGTTCGGCGATCGTGAGTGTGTCCTCGCTGGCGGCTGCCGGGTATCGCGACCACCTGCGCTCGGTGGCACCGTTGCTGCACACCACGTCGATGCGGGAAGGCATCCAGTGGTGCCACAGCCACCCGGATCAATTGGCCGGTGGCGGCTATCAATTGTCCAAGGAAGCGATCATCCTGTACACGATGGACAGCGCAACCCGCCTCGGCGCGCGCGGTATCCGGATCAACTGCACGGGCCCGGGGGTCACCGAGACGCCGATTCTCGACCAGCTGCGGACCGCCTACGGACAAGGCTTTCTCGATGACATACCCAAGCCGTTGGGTCGCGTCTCGGATCCAGCCGAGCAGGCCTCGGTGCTGCTCTTCCTGAATAGCCGCGCGGCCAGCTATATTTCGGGTCAGGTCGTGTGGGTCGACGGCGGAAACGTCGGTGCCACAATCGCGCGGGAGCTCGGGGAAGGAGCGCCGTGGCCAACCTGACCGACTTTCGGCGGGCCGCCCGCGACGTTTCGAACTGGGGGCGGTGGGGAGCCGACGACGAGCTGGGCACGCTGAACTTCATCACCGCGGAGAAGGTCGCGCAGGCCGCGAGCCTGGTCCGGCGCGGGAAGGTGTTCTCCCTCGGCGTGGATTTCGGGGCGTCGGGGCCCCAGGGCGCCTTCGAGTTTCGGCACAATCCGGTGCACATCATGACAGTGGACGGCGGCGACGTGAACACGCTCGCCCGATACGGGCCGGAGTGGCAACGTAATCCGGTGGCGCACCAGCTGAGTGGCTACATGAGCGCCGACAATCCGTTCCGCTTCAACGACGACATCATCATCATGCCGTTGCAGGCCGCCAGCCAGTGGGACGCGCTGTCGCACGTCTACTACGACGATCAGCTCTACAACGGCTTCCCGGCGGATTCGGTGACCAGCATGGGCGCCTTTCACTGCGGGATCGACAAGGTCGACGGCAAGGGCATCACGTCGCGCGGTGTGCTGCTGGACCTGGTCCGCCACCGGGGCGCGGACGTCTTCCTCGAGCCCGGCAACCCGATCACGCCGGAAGAACTGGACGACGTGGTGCGCGCCCAGGGGGTGACCGTCGGGCGCGGCGACATCGTCTTGATCCGGACCGGTTGGTGGACCCGATTTGCCATGACCGGCAACAAGACTGAAGGCTATTCCGGGCTTGACTGGCGCTGCGCCCGGTGGCTGCACGACTACGAGGTCGCGGCCGTCGCGGCCGACAACCTGCAAGTCGAAGACCTGGTATCCGGTGTCGATGGCGTCACCTTCCCGTTGCACCTGCTGTGCCTGCGCGACATGGGGATGATGTTCGGCGAATACTGGGATCTCACCGAGCTCGCGCACGACTGCGCCGCCGACGGCGTGTACGAGTTTCAGCTCATCGCCCCGCCCCTGCGAGTGGTGGGCGCGGTGGGGTCGCCGGTGAATCCGATCGCGATCAAGTAGCGAAAGGCGGGCGGCAGACATCCATCGCTTTCATCGCAAGACCACCCTGGTCGACGGGCTGGTCACCAGTTACCTCGAGGCCGGCGAGGGCGATCCGGTTGTGTTGTTGCACGGCGGGGAGTTCGGCGGCAGCGCCGAGCTGGGCTGGGAACGCAACATCGGCGCGCTGGCGGCGCGCCACCGGGTGCTGGCGCCCGACCAGCTGGGTTTCGGCCAGTCCGCCAAGGTCATCGACTTCGTCGACGGGCGCGGGATGCGGATCAGGCACGTGGCCCGCTTCTGCCGGCAGCTCGGCATCGACGCGGCCCACTTCGTCGGTAATTCCATGGGCGCCATCAATCTGCTGAGCGATGCCACGGCGGACGAGCCGCTGTTGCCGATGCGCAGTCTGGTGGCCATCTGCGGTGGTGGCGAGATCCAGCAGAACCGGCATTTCGAGGCGCTGCAACAATACGACGCCACCCTGCCCGCCATGCGGCGCATCGTCGAGGCGCTGTTCTACGACCCGGCCTATCCCGCCGACGACGAGTACGTGCGGCGGCGCTACGAGTCCAGCACGGCCCCGGGCGCGTGGGAGGCCGTGGCGGCGGCGCGATTTCGCCGTCCGGGGGCCGCACCGTCCGGCACACCGTCGAGCGCGCGGCGCTACGAGCGGATCCGGGTGCCGGCCCTCGTCGTCGAGGGTGGAAACGACAAGCTGCTTCCGTCCGGCTGGGCCGGCCAGATCGCCGGGCAGATCGAGGGCGCGCGGTCGACGGTCCTCCCCGACGCCGGCCACTGCCCCCAGATCGAGCAGTCAGCGGCGGTCAACGACCTCCTGCTGGAATTCCTGGCCGACGCCGGTCAGAAGGTGTAGTTGAGCACGATCGCAGTGCCCGTGCGGGCGCCGGGGCGGCCGTGGCCATTGATCGGCGTGGCCGGTTCCGCGCCACAAGTCGCTACCGGGGCGGCGTGCGCGCCAGCCACTCGTCGAAGCGGGTCGGGTAGATGGTCGCGTCCTCGCTGTCGAGGGGCCCGCATGTGCCGAAGCCCACCGCGGCCTTAAATCAATTGCTTGACTTAACCCCTACGGCGCCGATTAACTCGTCGTGTGGTCAACGATCTTGTCGGCAAAGTGGCCGTCGTCACCGGCGGCGCCTCGGGGATCGGCCACGCCACGGTGGAGCGGTTCGCCGCGGAGGGTGCCCGGGTGGTCATCGCCGACGTCCGTCCCGAAGCGGGCGAAGACCTGGCGGCCGCCCTGGGCGCCGGCACCGCGTTTCACCGGACCGACGTGTCGAATCCCGACGAGGTCCGCGCACTGGTGACGTTCGCCGTCGAGAGATTCGGTGGTCTGCACGTGATGGTCAACAACGCCGGTGTCTCGGGCACGATGCACCGCCGGTTCCTCGACGACGACCTGTCAGATTTCGACCGCGTCATGCGCGTCAACGTTCTGGGTGTGATGGCCGGTACCCGAGATGCCGCTCGGCACATGGCCGCCAACGGCGGCGGATCGATCATCAACATGACCTCCATCGGCGGGATCCAGGCCGGCGGTGGGGTCATGACCTACCGGGCGTCGAAGGCGGCGGTCATCCAGTTCACCAAATCCGCCGCGATTGAATTGGCCCACTACGAGGTTCGGGTCAATGCCATTGCGCCGGGCAACATCCCGACTCCGTTGCTGGCGACCTCGGCGTCGAACGTTGACCCGGAGCAGCTCGAGCGGTACGAGGCGGCGATCCGCGAGACGATGCGGGCCGACCGCCCGTTGAAGCGCGAGGGCACCCCCGGCGACATCGCCGAGGCGGCGCTGTATTTCGCCAGCGAGCGATCCCGCTACGTCACCGGGACGGTGTTGCCGGTCGACGGTGGGACGGTCGCGGGCAAGGCGATCCGGCGGCGCAGCGAGTCAAAACAAGGCGACTGAAGGTCCTTGCGCAACGGCGAAAACGGGAGTCCGGAACGCACGCCCAGCAAATTAAATCAATCGCTTGACTTAATCGAGAATTCGCGGTTGACTTGCCCAATGACCGCAGCCGGCAGGGCCGTTCGCACCGAGCGGGCCAGCTCCACCCAGGAGGCAATCCTGGTGGCGGCCGAACGTCTGTACGCCGAGCACGGCATGTTCGCGGTGTCGAACCGCCAGGTGAGCGAGGCCGCCGGCCAGGGCAACAACGCGGCGGTGGGCTACCACTTCGGCACCAAAGCCGACCTGGTGCGCGCCATCGAGGAGAAGCACCGGGGTCCGGTGGAACGGCTTCGCGAGCAGATGGTGGCCGACTTGCTGAACTCGGGCGGCTCGGCCCAACTGCGCGACTGGGTCGCCTGCCTGGTGCGGCCGCTCACCGACCACCTGGCCGAGCTCGGCAACCCCACGTGGTACGCGCGGTTCGCCGCCCAGGCGATGACCGATCCGGCGTACTACCACATCATCGTCAAGGGCGCGCTGAGCTCGCCGTCCCTCGTTCAGGTCGTCGAGGGCATCAACAACTGCCTGCCCAACCTTCCGGCCGAAGTGCATTTCGAACGCAACATGATGGCCCGCAACCTGTTGATGCACACCTGCGCCGACCGCGAACGCGCGCTCACCGCCGGTGTGTCGTCCCAGCGTTCGTGGCAAGCCGCCGCCTCCGGCCTCATCGACGCAATCGTGGGCTTGTGGGTGGCGCCCGTGACTCCGCACGAATAGGGGGCTGCGAATGAAAGTGACTGTCGATCAAGACGCGTGCGCATCCTCGGGCAACTGCGTCTTGAACGCGCCCGAGGTCTTCGACCAGCGCGAGGACGACGGCGTCGTCATCCTGCTCAATCCGAACCCGACCCCCGAGCAGTCCGAGGGGGCCCGACGCGCCGCCGCGGCGTGCCCCGCTCTGGCGATCCACATCGAGGAATGAGAAGGATGTCCGAGACTTTGACGAGCGCTGACGGTTCCGGGGCCGATGCGGCCGCCGCGATTCCGGACTATCCGATGCCGAGGCAGGCCGGCTGCCCGTTCGCGCCTCCGCCGGGCGTGATGGCACTCGCCGAAGCCAAGCCGCTGTCCCGGGTCCGGATCTGGGACGGCAGCACCCCGTGGCTGATCACGGGTTACGAGCAAGTGCGGGAGCTGTTTTCGGACTCCCGGGTCAGCGTCGACGACAGGATGCCCGGCTTCCCGCACTGGAACGCCGGGATGCTGGCCACCGTGAACAAGCGGCCGCGCTCGGTCTTCACCTCCGACGGAGAAGAGCACACCCGCTTCCGCCGGATGCTGTCCAAGCCGTTCACCTTCCGCCGGGTCGAGGGACTGCGCCCCGCGATTGCGCAGATCACCGACGACCACATCGACGCGATGCTGGCCGGCCCTCAGCCCGCCGACCTCGTCGCGGCCATCGCGCTGCCCGTCCCCTCCCTGGTGATCAGCGAGATGCTCGGGGTCCCCTATCAGGACGCCGAGATGTTCCAGGAGCACGCCACGGTGGGGCTCGCGCGGTATGCGACGGGCGAAGACACCGTCAAGGGCGCCATGAGCCTGCACAAGTACCTCGCGCAGCTGGTCGAGGCCAAGATGGCGAACCCGGCCGAGGACGCGGTGTCCGATCTCGCGGAGCGGGTCAAGGCCGGCGAGCTGAGCGTCAAGGAGGCCGCCCAGCTGGGGACGGGCCTGCTGATCGCGGGGCACGAGACGACGGCCAACATGATCGGCCTGGGTGTGCTTGCGTTGCTGCGGAATCCGAGCCAACTGGCCGTCATCCGCGACGCGGAAGACCCCAAGATCCTCGCCAGCGCGGTCGAGGAACTGCTGCGCTATCTGAGCATCATCCAGAACGGCCAGCGCCGGGTCGCCCTCGAAGACATCTGGATCGCCGGAGAGACGATCCGTGCCGGGGAAGGCATCATCATCGACCTGGCCCCGGCCAACTGGGACCCGCACACGTTCTCCGAACCGGACCGGCTGTACCTGCACCGCTCGAATGCGGACCGCAACGTCGCCTTCGGGTACGGCCGGCACCAGTGCGTGGGTCAGCAGCTCGCGCGCGCCGAGCTGCAGATCGTCTACCAAACCCTGTTCCGCCGCATCCCGACGCTGGAGCTGGCAATCCCGTTCGAGGATGTTCCGTTCAAGGACGACCGCCTCGCCTACGGCGTGTACGAACTGCCGGTGACCTGGTGAGCCCCGCAAATCAGCCCGTCCCAAGTATTTCGATCCGAATGGAGAGTCAACGATGACAACTCAAACCGGCACCGTTTCGCTGTACCCGCCGGGGGGCTTCGGCGCACCGAAGGATCGCCGGGGCCACGCCGCCGGCAGCAACGTCGGGCTGCCGGCGGGAACCACCGTCTTCTCCGCGGACAACCACATCTCGTTGGCCGAAGACATTTTCTACCAACGTTTTCCGGACGACCTGAAGGATAAGGCGCCGCGCATCTGGTATGAGGACGGCGCCTATCAGGTCGGTCGCAAGGGGCAGTCGTTCCTGCCGGGCGACTTCAGCGCGGTACTGATGCAATACGACGACCTGGCGGGCGCCGCGAGCAACAACATCGAGGCCCGGATCCAGGAGCTCCGCGAGGACGGCGTCGACAAGGAGCTCGCGTTCCCCAACGCCGTGCTCGCGCTTTTCCACTACCCGGACAAGCAGCTTCGCGAACTCACCTTCCGGATCTACAACGAGTACATCGCCGACATCCAGGAGCGCTCGAATGGGCACTTCTACGGCGCCGGGTTGATCAACTGGTGGGACCCGGCCGGCACTCGTCGCACGCTCGAGGAGCTGAAGTCGTTGGGCCTCAAGACGTTTTTGATGCCGCTCAACCCGGGTAAGGACGACGACGGGAACGTCATCGACTATTCGAGCACGGCCATGCGTGCCGTCTGGGACGAGATCGAGGCCTCGGGTCTTCCCGTCACGCATCACATCGGCGAGACGCCACCGAAGAGCCCGTGCGAATTCAACAGCGTCGTCGTCGGGATGATGATCAACGTCGACGGCTTCCGGGAGACGTTCTCCAAATACATCTTCGGCGGCATCCTCGACGACCATCCGGGGCTTCGAATCGGCTGGTTCGAGGGCGGAATCGCCTGGGTGCCCTGGGCATTGCAGGACGCCGAGCACCTGGTGGCGTCCTACCAGCACATGTTCAACAGGCCGCTGCAGCACGATGTGCGCTACTACTGGGACAACCACATGTGTGCATCGTTCATGGTCGACCCGCTCGGGTTGGAGCTGATCGACAAGATCGGTGTCGACAAGGTCATGTGGTCCAGCGACTACCCGCACAACGAAAGCACTTTCGGGTACTCCGAGAAGTCGCTGGCCGCCGTCGTCGGCGCGGTGGGGCCGCAGAACGCGGCGAAGATCGTCTGCGGCAACATCACGGAATTCCTGGGGCTGTAATGACCGCGGTGGCGCCTGCCGGCACCAAGGGTGCCGCTCACGGGCTGGTGATTCCCGATGCCCCCGACCTCGTCCGGATGCGCCGCGAGACCGGGGCCCGGCTTCGCGCGGCGATGGCCGAACGCGGCGTCGACGCGATGATCCTGCTCGGCAACAGCGCGGTGGTGTACGCCACCGGGGCCAGCTGGCCGCTGGGCGACGCGGGGCTGTCCTATGTCGAGCGGCCGGTGGCCGTCGTGGTCGCCGGTGACGAGTGGCCGCACCTGTTCCTGCCGTTCCGCGAGGGCGCCTCCTACGAGTCGGAGCTTCCCGCCGACCACCTGCACGGCCCGGTCTATCTCGAGTTCGACGAAGGGGTAAGCGAATTCGCCCGGCTTCTCGCCGATCTGATACCGGCCGGCGCGGTGATCGCGGTCGACGAGTCCACCGGGGCGATGAGGCGCGCGGGGAAGTCGCTGTTCCCGGGCGGCGATCCCGCCGACGCGGCGGTCATCGTCAGCGCCGCCAAGGTTGTCAAGACGCCGGACGAATTGGCCTGCATCCGCACCGCCGTTCGGATCACCGACGAGGCGATGGTGGACGTGGACAAGGCGCTTGCCCCCGGCATCCGCCAGATCGACCTGTCGGCAAGCTTTTTGCGGCGCGCATTCGAACTGGGCGCGTCGGCCAGCATGCTGGAACCGATCTGGCAGGTCATGCCGCCGAGCAAGGCCGAGGGCGTCTGGACGACGCACGGCGACCTGGCGCTGCCGCTGCTGAGCACGGAGCGGGAACTGGCCGAAGGCGACGTGCTGTGGACCGACGTCAGCATCACCTACCGCGGTTACTGCTCGGATTTCGGGCGCACGTGGCTGGTGGGGCGGGAGCCGAGCGCCCGGCAGCAGGCGCAGTTCCAGAAGTGGTCGGAGATCATGGCCGCCGTCGAGCGGGTGGCCCGCGGCGGTGCCACCGCGGGTGATCTCGGCCGGGCCGCCGTCGCGGCCAACGGCGGTGACAAGCCCTGGCTGCCGCATTTCTACCTCGGCCACGGCATCGGCGTGAACGCGGCCGAGATGCCCATGATCGGAACCGATCTCGGGCAGGAATTCGACGACAACTTCGTCCTGCGGCCCGGCATGGTGCTGGTGCTCGAGCCGGTGGTCTGGGAGGACGGCACCGGCGGCTACCGCAGCGAGGAGGTCGTGGTGATCACCGAGGAAGGCTCGATTCGATTGACCGACTACCCCTACACCCCCTATGGCAACTGAAGTTCTGCCCGACGACCGGGCACTGCGATCGGGGCGCCGCCGGCGCGTGCTGGACCAGATGGCCGCCCACGACCTCGACGTGCTGGTCCTGGGGCGTCAGGCCAACATCCGCTACGTCACCGGCACCCCGCAGCTGTGGGTCGCCGGCACCCGGCCGTTCGGCCCCTCCTGCGTGCTGGTGCGCGCGACCGGCGCCCTGCACCTGCTCAGCACCTGGGACGAGGGCGTGCCCGAGGACATTCCCCGCGAGAACCTGTACGGCATCTCCTGGAACCCGGTCAACACCATCGCGGTGCTGCAGCGCATCAACGGCGCGGCCGACGCGCGCCGCGTCGGAACCGACGCGCTGTCACCGGCTTTCGCGCGTTTGCTGCCGACCGCGTTTCCGAACGCCCAGCTGGTCGACGGCGAACTCGCGATGCGCGCCGCGCGCCGGGTCAAAACGGCCGAGGAAGTGGTCGCGCTGCGGGAAGCGATCGCGGTCGCCGAGTCGGGGCTGGCGGCCGGGGTCGCCGAGCTGCGCCCCGGCGTGCGCGAACAGAATCTGGCAGGCGCCATGATGGAAGCCATGGCGGCCGGCGGCGTCAGCACGCCCTCGAATCAGGAATTCGCCTGGGTCACTTCGCCCGAGCATCCGTGGCGGCGAGACGACCGCGACGGCCACGACGGCACCGTCGGCGACGGTGACCTGGTTGCGTTCACCTCCGGCGTGCTCGCCGGGGGCTACATGGGCGAGGTGGGCCGCACCTGGCCGGCGGGCGCCGCCGGTTCTCCCCGGGGCCTGTACCGGCGCTGGGACGCCTTGTGGGCCAGGCTGATCGCCGCCTGCCGGCCGGGCGCGGCCGCCGAACTGCTGGCCGCATACGACGCGGCGGGGGAGCCGGCGCCGCCGATGCCGGTGGCCCGGGGTCTCGGCATGGGCTTCGACCCGCCGGTCATCTCCAAGCACCTGCCCCGGACGGCCGTCGATGACCGATTGGAGCCGGGAATGGTCCTGGCCGTGACGGGCTATGTCTGGGAGCGCGGGATCGGCGCCGTTTTCGGGCGGGAAGCGGTGTTGATCACCGCCGACGGACCGGAGGTGCTCACGTCCAGCCCGTTCTGGCACGAATAGATGCCCGAGGAGGCAGCACCACCGGCGGAAGAGCTCGTCCGGTACCACGTCGACCCCGGGAAGCGCATCGCCACAATCACTTTCGACCGGCCCGAGTACCTCAACGCGCCCACGATCGCCGCCCGGTTGCGCTACGCCGACCTGCTGCATCGTGCCGGCATCGACGACGACGTCAAGGTTCTTGTCATCCGTGGCGCCGGTGAGGATCTGGGATCGGGCGCGGATCTCACCGAGGTGATGGACGTGCAGAACTCGGCGGATGCGAGCCGGCGACTCGCCGAATATCGAATCGGCGCCGACGAAGTCACGTTTCCCCCCGATGGGTCGTTCCGGCGCGGTGCCACGCTCAGCCAGTGGTATGCCAACCCCAACTCGGGCATCCGTGGCCTGCAGGACTTCAAGAAGATCAGCATCCTGGAGGCGAAGGGCTACTGCTACGGCTGGCACTTCTACCAGGCCGCCGATGCCGACCTGGTGATCTCCAGCGACGACGCGCTCTTCGGGCACCCCTCGTTCCGCTACTACGGCTGGGGCCCCCGGATGTGGTGGTGGGCGCAGACCATGGGGATCCGCAAGTTCCAGGAAATGGTCTTCACCGGAAGGGCTTTCACCGCGGCCGAGATGTATGACTGCAATTTTCTCAACAGCGTGGTGCCCAGGGCCGAACTGGAAGCGGAGGTCGAAAAGTACGCCCTGGCGTGCGCCCGCAACCGCCCCACCGACACGGTCTTCATGCAGAAGGTCTTCTTCGAGATCATGAAGCAGTTTCAGGGCGAGTACATGGGAAGCATGCTCAGCTGCTTCTTCGAGTCGATGGGCGGCAGCGTGCGGCCCGACTCCGGCGAGGACTTCCTGCTCGGCCAGGCGATGGAGCGCGGCCTGGGCGATGCGGTCAACGAGAACGACGGCAAGTTCCCGCCGGAATGGCGCCTGAGCAAGAAGGCCCGCACAAAGAGGCCCGGTAAGAAGTCCCGCACGAGGACGCCCAAAAATACGGACGCCGACGCGAAGTCGGGTCGAAAGCGGGAGCGCTAGTGGCGCCCGAACCGCCGCTGGCCGGCTACACGGTGGTCGAGCTGTCCAGCGGAATAGCGGGAGCCTATTGCACCAGATTGCTCGCCGACGGCGGCGCGGAGGTCGTCAAAGTCGAGTCACCGCGGGGCGATCCGTTGCGATCGTGGTCGGCCTCCGGTGCCGCCATACCACCAGGCGACGACGGCGCCCTGTTCAGCTTCCTGGCCGGGGCCAAACGCAGCGTGGTGGCCGACCCCGGCGTCGACGAGGGCGTCGATCTCACTGACCGGCTGCTCGCGGCCGCCGACGCGGTGGTGTGGTCGGCCGGCTCCGCACTGGCCGAGAGCGAACCGTTTACGCCCGCTGCGGTGCACCGCCGTCATCCCCACCTGACCGTCCTGGCGGTCACCCCGTTCGGGCTGGACGGCCCCTGGCGGGACCGCCCGGCCACCGAGTTCACGCTGCAGGCGTGGTCGGGCGGGATCGTCGGGCTGGGTCGCGGCGCCCCGGACCGCGCGCCGGTGTACGTGGGCGGGCAGGTCGGCGAGTACCTGGCCGGGGTCTACGCGAGCGCCGCGTTGCTGACCGCGCGACATGACCAGCTCAAGGGGGCCCCCGGGCAGCTCCTGGACCTGTCGATGCTGGAGACCCAGATCCTGTGCCTGACTTACTATCCGGTCACCTACTTCGAGATGCTCGGCCGGCCCTGGCGAGACGCGCGCCGCCGCACGGTGCCCGGCGTCGCCCGCGCCAAGGATGGACTGGTGGATTTGGGGTGCGGCACCGCGCAGCAGTGGTTCGACCTGTGCGCGATGGTCGGGCACCCGGAGTGGATCGACGAGGATTCACCGCTGTCGATCACCGAGCAGGCCAACATCCACGCCGACGACATCTACGCATGGGTCGAGAGCAACACCGTCGACGACATCCGTGAGCTGGCAACGGCTTTCCGCATTCCCAACGCGCCGGTGGCCAATGGGGCCAACGTCACCTCGCTGGACCATTTCCGCGAGCGCGGATCGTTTGTGTGCAATCCGCGCGGCGGGTTCGCGCAACCCGGCCACCCGTACCGAATGCACCCGGTGCACTTGCGCCCGCCGCAACCGGCCCCGCGGCTCGGCGAACACACCGCCAACTACCGCAGCGCAGAGTTGGCTCGGCGCCCGGCGCCGACGGGCACCGCAACAGGATTGCCGCTGAGCGGAATTCGCGTGCTGGACATGACGACCTTCTGGGCGGGGCCCTGCTGCACCCACTTCCTGGCCATGCTCGGCGCCGAGGTCATCCACGTCGAATCCACCCGTCGCCCGGACGGCACCCGACTCATCGCCGGCGTGCCGATCAGCGAGAGCCAATGGTGGGAGAAGTCGCCGATCTTCGCTGCGCTGAACACCAACAAGAAGGGTCTCACGCTGGATCTGCAAAGCCCGCGCGGGCAAGAGCTGCTGCGCCGGCTGATCGCATCGTGCGACGTGATCGCGGAGAACTTCACACCACGGGTGCTGGACCAGATCGGGCTCGATTTCGCGACCGTCCAGTTCATCAAGCCCGACGCGATCTTGTTGCGGATGCCCGGGTTCGGCCTGGACGGCCCCTGGCGGGACAACCCCGCGTTCGCCTACGTCATCGAATCGGCGGCGGGGGTGAGCTGGATGACCGGTTATCCCGACCAGCCGCCGTTCGAACCCTATTCGATCGGCGATCCCAACGCCGGCCTGCACGCGCTCAACGGCCTTCTGCTTGCGCTGGAACACCGCCGCCGCACCGGGCGGGGGCTCCTGGTCGAGGCGGCAATGGTCGACGGGGCGCTCAGCATCACCGCCGAGCAGGTCATCGAGTACACCGCGTACGGGGCGCTCCTGGAGCGGGCCGGGAACCGCGGACCCACGGCCGCCCCGCAAAACCTCTACCGCAGCGCCGACATCGACGAGTTCGGCCGCCCCGACAGCTGGGTCGCCATCGCGGTTGCCACCGACGAGCAGTGGAAGGGGCTGGCCGGGGCGCTCGGATCCCCCTCGTGGGCAACCGATCCCGCGCTCTCCACCGTCGCCGGCCGCAGGGAGCGGCACGACCTCATCGACGAGCGGCTGGCCGCCTGGTGTGAGCACCGCAGCCGCGACGCCATCGTCGCGACGCTGTGGGATGCCGGAGTGCCGGTGGCCAAAGTGCTGCAGCCGCACCGGCAAACCGACATCGACCAGCTGGCGGTCCGCGGATTCTTCGAGGACGTCGACCACCCGGTGAACGGTCCCGCCAGGCTGAGCACGGTGCCGATCCGGTTCTCCGCGGGCCCGCGCCGATTCCACACCCGGCACGCGCCGCTGCTCGGCCAGCACAATCACGAACTGCTGACCGGGCTGGGCCTGAGCGACGCCGAAATCGCCGGCCTGGAGGCCGACGGTATCATCGGCCGCACGCCGACGATGTACTCGGCAACCTGACTGCTAGGCCGGTGACCAGCGATGGCGATTGACCCCTCGGACGTCCTGCTCACCGGGCGCGTGGCGGTGGTGACCGGCGGCGGTGCCGGGATCGGCCGCGGCATCGCGGCCGGCCTGGCGGCGTTCGGCGCCTCGGTGGCGATCTGGGAGCGCGACGCCGAGACGTGCGCGCGGGCGGCGGAAACGATTGGTTCGCTGGGAATCCCGACCGACGTGCGCGACGGCGCGCAGGTGGACGCGGCGCTGGAGCGCACGACTGCCGAACTGGGCACCCCAACGATCCTGGTCAACAACGCCGGCGGCGTGTTCTCCTCGCCGCTGCTCGAGACCAGCGAAAACGGTTGGGATGCCCTGTATAAGGCCAACCTGCGGCACGTGCTGCTGTGCACCCAGCGCATCGCGCGCCGGCTGGTGTCGGCGGGGCTTCCGGGGAGCATCATCTCGCTGACGTCGATCGAAGGCGTGCGCGCAGCGCCCGGTTACGCGGCCTACGCCGCGGCGAAGGCGGGCGTCATCAACTACACCAAGACCGCGGCACTGGAACTGGCGCCGCACGGCATCCGGGTCAACGCCATCGCGCCCGATATCACGCTCACCGAGGGCCTGGCCCAACTCGCCGGCGACGCGGCGACCTCCGGTATCGGCGCCGTCGTGCCACTGGGCCGCCCCGGGCATGTCGACGAAATCGCCGGCACTGCAGTGTTTTTAGCCTCCGACATGTCGGGTTACCTCACCGGCCAGACGCTGCACGTCGACGGTGGGACACACGCGGCCGGCGGCTGGTACCACGACCCGCACACCGGCGACTACCGGCTGGGGCCGCCCGGTCAGTGACGCCAGCCCCCGGCGGCCTGCTCGTCGAACGCGCCGTCGATGCGCTCGAACCTGCGGCGCACCGAAGCCCGCGCGGCCCGGTGGGGCAGGATGTAGAGGCGGTTGGCCAGAATCGCGTCGGCCGTCAGCCGGGCAAGCTCGTCGACGCCGACGCTGTCGTCCTCCGTCGGCAGGCCCGCCGCCCCCTCGGGCGAGGACGCCAGTCCGTAATCCGCGCCGCGGATCCGCTCGGAATTCGACAGGAGTTTGGTCTCGACGACCATCGGGCACAGCACCGACACCCCGATGCCGCTGGATTTGGCTTCCCTGGCGAGCGTTTCGGCGAGCCCCACCACGCCGTACTTGGCGACACCGTAGGCGCCGAGGCCGGCGTTGGGCACCAATCCGGCGAACGAAGCGGTGAAGGCCATGTGGCCACCGGTGCCTTGCTCGAGCAGCCTCGGCAGGAACGCCTCGACCGCGTGGATCGAACCCCACAAATCGATGTCGATCACCCAGCGCCAGTCCTCGTGCGTCATCTGGGCCAGCGGCCCGGCGACGACGATGCCGGCGTTGGAAAAGACGACGTCGACGTGGCCCAGTAGCCGGAAGGACTCGTCGGCGAGATGCCGCATTTCGTTGAGGTGGCGGACGTCGCACATGACGCCATGGGCGTCGTGTCCCTGGGCGCGCAAGTGCTCCACGGCCTGTTCGAGGGAGGGCTTGTCGATGTCGGCGAGCACGATACGGGCCCCGCGTCGGGCGAACTCGGTGGCCGTTGCCAGTCCGATGCCACTCGCGCCGCCGGTGATGACCGCCCCGCGCCCGTCAAATGCGTCCATAGGACGCAGACTATTTCAGGCAGCCACCCGCGTCGACGGGCAGGGTCACACCGGTGACATAGCGGGACTCGTCCGAGGCGAGGAACAGCACGGCGTTGCTGACGTCCTGCGGTTCAACCCACGGAACCGGCAGCGTGTGGAACAGCTGACAGATCGGGGCCATGTCGTCCGGTCCCGGGTTCTCCAGATCCGGGCGGAACATCTTGAAGGTGCCCTCGTTGTGCAGCATGGGCGTGCACACGTGCGTGGGATGCACCGAATTCACCCGAATCATGTGCTGGCCCAACTCGACTGCGAAGGCGCGCATCAGCCCGACGACCCCGTGCTTGGCCGCGACGTAGTGGCCGGTGTGCGGGTAGGCCTTGAGACCGCCGACGGAGCTGGTCAACACGATCGAGCCGCCACGGCCGCCGGCGAGCATATGCGGCACACCGGCTTTCACGGTCTTCCACACCCCGGACAGGTTGACGTCGATCATCTCTGTCCAGTCCGCTTCGCTGGTCTTGTCCAGCGTTTCTCCGCCGTTGCCGATCCCGGCGTTGGCCACGATGATGTCCAGCCGGCCCAACTGCTGCACGCCCGCGTCGACCGCGGACTTCATGGCGTCGTAGTCGCGCACGTCGACCTCGGCCGTGAAGATCCGGCGGTTGTGTCCCTTGACGAGGTCCGCGGTCTCGGCCAGGTCCTCCGGCGTCGATGCCGGTATCGCGGTGCTTTCGGCGGCCGACCCGCGGATGGGCTTGCAGATGTCGATGGCGATGATGTCGGCGCCTTCCTGCGCCAACCGCACCGCGTGGCTGCGGCCCTGGCCCCGCGCCGCCCCGGAGATGAAAGCGACCTTGCCCTCGACCCGTCCTGCCATGACAGCTCCTCGATTCCCGATCCGGCCCGATCGGTCGCCCTTGTCGGTTCCCCGATCCGGATCCCTAGCCGACTTGAACTGTCTCATCAGCGAACGTGGGTGTCAACGCCGCATCCATTTTGGCCATGCGGGCTTCTCGGAAGTGGAGAGTGCGGTTCTCGCGCTAGCCGACGAATCCGCGCGAGCAGAAGTCCCAGACTTCGTCGGCGGTGATGGGGTGCACAGTCGCGTCATCGGTGCCGCCGCTGGACTGGGCGATGAACATCACCGTCTGCATGGTCATGGCGGCAACCCGCTTGGCGTTGATCCCGGCGCGCAACTTGCCCGCTTCGCCGGCCGCCTCCATCAGTTCGGTCAGCAACGTCACCAAGGGGGCGTGTGCGATCTTGACCTCGGCCGGGTGTGAAACCAGCAATCTGGGCGCGAAATCGGTGAACAGCGGCCGCTTCGCGGTCGGGTCCGGGCGCGACGCCTCGTACAACAACTCGACGGCCACCTGCAGCCGCTCGAGCGGATCGGAATGGCTCTCCGTCGCGGCGCGGATCTGGTCCGCGGATCGGCTCAGCGCGTCCTCGAACAGGGCGAGCAGCAGCTCGTGTTTCCCGTCGAACTGCAGGTAGAAGCTGCGCAGCGACTGGCGGGAGCGGTCGACGACCTCTTGTACGGTGAAGTCCGTGCTGCCCTTTTCGATGATGATGGCCTGCGCCGCGTCGAGAAAGCGCTGAACGCGTTGCGCGGCGCGCAGTTTCGCCGTCTTGATCGACCGCTCGACGGCGCGCTGCTTCCAGGCGGGTTCCTCGCTTGGGCTGGTCACCGCAGGCTCAGCTGATTGCTGGGCAGTGAGAACATGGTTGGACTCTACCGGAGAACGCCGTGACATCGCTGCGCTCGACCCCCTCACGGAAGATGTGTCGGAGATTGTAACTTTCTCGCTGCGAGAATACTATTCTCTTTGACGTGTGTAGGGAAGCGCTATCACAAGAGTGAATCGCGCGGTGGACGGAAATCCTGATCTACTCGCCCGGCCGCGCACGCCGGTGACCACGGGAGTGTTGTGCAGCTGACTTTTGACGCCGACGTCGAGGCGTTTCGTGCGGAACTGGTGGCGTTTCTCGACGAGCATGTGCCCCCCGAGGCCGAGACGCTCGAGCGGCCGCGGTCCAGTTCCGATGTGCCGGAGTGGGCGCGTCGCTGGCAACGACTGCTCTTCGACAGTGGGTGGCTGCTGCCCGGGAATCCACCGGAGTTCGGTGGGCGTAACGCCACGCTGTTGCAGCAATACGTCTACACCGAGGAACTGGGGCGGCGACGCATCTACCAAAGCTTCAACCCCCAGGGCGTGGGCATCATCGCGGCGTCGTTGCTGACATTCGGCACGCCGGAGCAGAAGCGGCGATGGGCGGTGCCCATTCTGCGGGCGGAGATCACCGCGTCGCTGGGGATGAGCGAACCCGGCGCGGGCTCGGATCTGGCCTCGCTGAAAACCAGTGCCGCCCTGGACGGCGACCACTTTGTCGTCAACGGGCAAAAGGTCTGGACCTCGGGCGCGCACGACGCGGACGTGCTGTTGACCTTCGTGCGTACCGATCCGGCCGCGCCGAAGCACAAGGGCATCAGTGCGTTGATGATCCCCACCGACGCACCGGGGGTCCTGCGCCGCCCGTTCGCTTCGATCTGCGACAGCGACGAGATCGACTTCAACGAGGTCTTCTTCACCGACGTGCGGGTGCCGGCGGAGAACCTGGTGGGCGAGCTCAACGGGGGCTGGCGGGTGGCCACCGGTTCCCTGGGCCACGAACGCATCATGCTGTGGACGGGCTACGTCGACTTATTGCACGAGCTCACGATCGATTTCGCGCCGTCTGGTCCACTGCAGCGGGATCGCTACGCGACGCTGGTGATGGACACCTACGCGCTGCGGCTGCTGGGTTCGGCGGCCCTGGCGAGCGCCGCTCGCGGGGAGGAAGACGTCCCGGCGCAGTCGGTGCTCAAACTGCTGGGTTCCGAGGCGCTGCAACGGGCTTCCGAGGACGCACTCAACGCCGCTGGCGCCGACGGTCTCGTACACCGGTCGGTCACGGCCCCGTTCGCGCCGCTCAACCTGGACAGCCATTACCGCAGCTGGTTCGACCGATACGCGCGCAGCTTCGCGGCGACGATCGCGGGCGGCACGTCGGAGATCCAGCGCAACATCATCGCCGAGCGGGTGCTCGGCATGCCGCGGAGCTAGCGGGCGTCGAGCCGGGCGTAATAGCCGATGGCGAGCAGGCCCGCGACAATCGCCACCACGCCTAAAACCATTGCCGCCAGCGCGATTCGGGGATTGTCGGCCACTCCGCGCTGCACCCGCCTGCGCGCCATGTCGCCGGTGACCACGGCGGCCACTCCGAAGGGCACCCCGACCAGCAGCCAGCAGGTGCACACCGCGGTAATCCCAAGGATCAGCGCGGCGACGCCGACCTCGTTACGCGGCGAATCCGATCGGGTCATGGCATTCCGTCCTCGTGGTGGCACGACGAGCTTACGTCGGTGCGTCGACGAGGGGCGCGGCGACGCTGGAACCCATGCGTCACGGCTCCGTATCACGTGCCGATGCGCCGGCCTCGTGGCGACAACGTCGTCGCGACAGCCAATTGTCGCTATGAGGCGGGCGGAAAGCCGTCGGCGACCGTGCGGTGACTCCAGTGACTCGAGGGGCTGCCGGCGGGCCGCGAAGGGCCGGTCACAATTGCGCCAGCCGCGGCGCGTAGCCCTTGGCCCGCAACGTCTTTCCGGCCTCCCGTGTCAGCTCCCGAGTGCTGCCCAGCAGGCCGTCCAGGGTCAGCGCCCGCTTCACATGGCGGTGCAGCGGGTGCTCGGCGGTGAAGCCGATACCACCCAGCACCTGCTGGCAATGCCGCGCGCCGGTCAGCGCGGCCGCACCGGCCGCGGCCTTGGCCAGCAGGCATGCCAGGTGGTCCGGCTCGCCGGTGGCGGCGTGCAGGGTGGCCTCGGCGCCCTCGATCGCGACGAGCGTCTCGGCCAACCGATGGCGGACCGCCTGGAAGGAGCTGATGCGCCGCCCGAACTGCACACGGTCCAGCGCGTGCTGACGCGCCAGCGAGAGCATGGCCCGGCTGGTTCCCACCAGCCACCAGCCCAGTGCCAGTCGTCCCGCCGCCAGCGCCTCCGGTCGCACTGGATCAGCCCGGGGCACAGTCTGTATCGGCAGCTCGTCGTCGATCGCCGTGCCGGACACCTCGCCGCGCTCCCATTTCACCCAGGCGCCGCCGGTGAACGGCAACGGCAGGGTGCCCCCGGGCACACCTCCCGAGGCGTGCAACATGACGTCGTTGAGGACCGGGGCGTGAGTGCCGGTCTGACCGAGCAGCCCGAACACCAAAGGGACTGCGGCGTCCGGCATTTCCTGCAGCATGTCGAGCCAGCCCAGCTCGGCCAGCGCGGCGTCCAGTTCGGTGCCGCAGGCGCCGGCCATCGTCGTCCGCACCGATTCGGCCAGCAGCCGCAGCGACTCGGCGTCGGCGGAGGGGGTCACCGTCACTCCTTGCCCAGGTCGAGCAGCCGGCGGGCGATGATGTTGCGCTGGATCTCGGCGGTGCCGCCGTAGATGGTCGCCGCGCGCGAGTACAGATACTCCGAGCGCCAGGGGGTGTCCCGCAGCTCGAGTGAGCCCGGCAGCAGCTCGCGGACGGCGTCGTAGAGCCGTTGCTCGGCGGTGGCCAGCAGCACCTTGTCGATGGAGGTGTCCGCGCCCAGGCGAGCGCCGTCGGCCAGCCGGTGCTGGGTGTCGCGGGACCGGCAGCGCAGCGTGTGCAGCGCCAAATACGCTTCACCCAGGCAGCTTTCGTCAGGGTCGACGGCCTCGCCGATCAGTGCGTCGAACCGCGAGTACAGGTAGGCGATCCGCTGCCAGAAGCACGCGGAGCGCTCGTAGGGCAGCAGGTCCATGGCCAACCGCCAGCCGTCTCCCGGTCTGCCGAGCATGCGGCCGCCCGGGATCACCACGTCGTCGTAGTAGACCTCGCAGAACTCGTCGACGCCGTGCATCGTTCGCAGCGGCCGCACGGTGATGCCCGGCGTGTCGAGGTCGACGAAGAACGCGGTGATCCCTTCGTGCCCGGGCCCGTGCCCGGGCCCGGTTCGCGTGAGCAGGATGCATCGGGTCGAAAATTGCGCGAAACTCGTCCAGACTTTCTGTCCGTTGACAATCCAGTCCTGCCCGCGGGGCTCCGCGCGGGTGGTGAGCGAGGCCAGGTCGCTACCGGACCCGGGTTCCGAAAAGCCCTGGCACCAGTGCTCTTCCCCGCTGAGCAGCCGCGGCACCATGTCGGCCGCGAGTTCGGCGGGGGCGTAATCGATCATCGTGGGGGCGAGCACCTCGAGCATCGAGTACGGGCCGGGCTCGGCCAGGCGCCGGCCCACGACCTCCTCGCCCACGATCGCGCGCAGGACCGCAGGCCCGCCCAAACCGCCGACTTCCGCCGGCCAGCCGTAGCGCATCCAGTCGGCGTCATACAGTGCCCGGCTCACCCGCGCGAATTGCCGCATGTGGCCCTGCAGCGAGTGATCCGGTCCGGGAGTCAGGTCGTTGTCGTCGAGCCAGGCCCGCAGGCTCGCCCGGAACCGCTCGACGTTCACGGGCTCGGCTATTGCTCGCCCCCCGTCGCCCGCGTGACGCCCTTGACGCCCGTGTCACCCGCTGGGCGCCCGATGGCGTGCGGACGCCCGGAATCGTGAACACCGCTGCGGCGGATGAACGTCATGCCGCGCGTCTTGAGCCGCCACCCGTCGGCGGTCCGGACGTAGGTGTCGCGATAGTAGCCGATCCGCATGTCGTGGGTGGCGTGGTCGATGAAGCACAGCGGTTGCGTTCCGCTCGCCGAATCCCCGTCCAGCTCGACGACCGCGGTTCCGGTGAGGAACAGGCCCTTTGGCGCGGCGGCCACCAGCTCGGGGAAGCGGCCCAGGCTGTACGTCTCGCCGAATGCGCTGTAGGTGCCGTCAGGGGTGAAGACGCCCACGAGGCCGTCGATGTCCTCCTGGGTGATGGTGACCGCGTAGCGGGCGAGCAACTGCTGGATCTCGACCAGATCGTCAGTTCTGGTGGGCATACACCTTGCCGCCTTTCATCACGAAGCCGACCCGCTGGGTAACGGTGATGTCGCGCAACGGATCTCCCGGAACCGCGATGATGTCGGCGAGGTGCCCGGGAGCCAGCCGTCCGCGGTCGGTCGAGTTGATCAGCTCGGCCGCGGTCACCGTGGCGGCCCGCAGCACCGCCAACGGCGGCAGGCCCCAGTCGACCAGCGTGACGAGCTCGTCGGCGTTGCGGCCGTGCGGTATCGCCGGGGCATCGGTTCCCACGGCGATCTTCACGCCGGCTTTGTACGCGGCCAGGATCGAGGTGCGCGCCTTGGGGAACATCTCGGCGGCCTTGGCCTGCAGCTCGGGTGGGGCGTGTGAGACGTCCATCGCATCGCCGTCGGCCAGGCGCCGGGTGCTGACCAGGAAGGTGCCGTGCTCGACCAGCATGGCGATCGCATCGTCGTCGATCAGGAAGCCGTGCTCGATGCAGTCGATGCCGGCGGCGACCGCGTGCCGGACCGCGTCGGCGCCGTGGGTGTGCGCCGCGACGCGGAGACCCCGGCGGTGCGCCTCGTCGACGATAGCCCGCAGCTCTTCGTCCGAATAGTGTTGCGCCCCAGGCGGTCCCGTCAGCGACATCACACCGCCGGAGCAGCACACCTTGATCAGCTCGGCGCCGTGCTTGATCTGGTAGCGCACCGCCTTGCGGATCTCGTCGACGCCGTTGGCGATGCCTTCCTCGACCGTCAGATCCAGCACGTGCGGGGCGAACGCCGCGAACATCGTCGGGTCCAGATGCCCACCGGTGGGGGTGATGGCATGCCCGGCCGGCACGATCCGGGGCCCGTCGACCCAGCCCGCGTCGATGGCCTTGCCCAGCGCGACGTCGAGCAGGTAGCCGCCGGTCTTGACGAACAGGCCGAGGTTGCGCACGGTGGTGAACCCCGCGCGCAGCGTGCGACGGGCATTGCCGATCGCGCGCAAGACCCGAGTCGGGGGGTCGTCCTGGACCTGGGACAGGCCCGGCTTCTCGCCGCGCCCGCCCATCAGGAGGTTGACCTCCATGTCCATCAGCCCGGGCAGCAGGATCGCCTCGCCCAGGTCGATCACGTCGCCGTCGGGCGCGCCGCCGACGCCGACGATCCGGTCGCCCTCCACGCACACGATCCCGGGCCGCACGATCTCACCGGCGTCGACGTCGAGCAGCCCGGCGGCCTTGAGCGTCAGCACCGGTTAGATCACCGGCTCCCTGATCAGCTCCACCCAGGCGGCCCCGCTGTCGGGCACCCGGGGCTGCTTCCAGGCCTCGATCGGGAACGACACCATGACCAGCGACTGCATCATGTGCATCAGCGTCTTCGCGTCCTCGGGCAGATCGTCCAACGGGTAGTTGTCACAGTAGGCGATGACGTCGTCCAAACGGGGGAATGCGGCGTCGTAGAACTCCTGCATCTCGGCCATCGTCGAGGCCAGCCGCTTGGCGTAGCGCTCGGGCTCGGTGGCCAGGTCCCACCCCAAATAGGGCTCCAGGTCGGCGAATTCAGCGGGCAGAGACTGTGTCGTGGTGGCCATTGTCCTGATACTCCTTTACATAGTCGCCGGTCACCTTGTGCAGATGGCGAATCAGGACTTCCTGATCGCACAGCAAGAAGTCCTTGACGACCCTCGTGCCGATCATCGTCTGGGTCGCCTCCAGCGTGTTGGCGTCCTGCAGCGCGTACTCCTTGAACGTCACCGCGGCCAACTCCTGGGCCAGGCGTTCGCGCGCATTGCGCGGCGGAACGAAATACAGGGTGCACTCGAAGATGTGCTTGTCCACCGCGGTGGGCCAGTAGTGGTAGGTCAGGTACCAGCCCGGCTCCCAGATCAGCAGCATGAAGTTCGGGTAGAAGTGGAACGAGTCGATTCCCCACTGCGGCACCCTCTTCGGGTTGACGCCCGGGGGCAGTTCGCCGAGCTTCTCGATGATCTCCGGTTTGTCCCACGGGCCGAACAGCCCGCTGCGTAACACCCGGTCCAACGGCTTGACCATGGACAGGTCCGCGGGCGGCGCCTGACCGCCCCAGGTGGACTGCAGGCTGTGCGGGCTGGCCATCTCGTAGTGCAGCGCCTCGTAGCCGTACTTCTGGATCTTGGCGGCTTCTTCCTTGGTGTACTGCCCCTGGTGCAGGATCGGCGCGTGGTAGAACTCGACGAACGCGTCGATGAACAGCTTCCAGTTGCTGCCGACCTCGGCCCGGTAGGAGTAGGTCTCCGTCATCTCGCCGAAGGGGTAGCCCTCGATGCCCTTGGCCAGCGGCCCCAGATAGTCGGTGAGCGGCGCCGCGCTGTTGTCGAAGTTGATGAAGATGAATCCTTCCCACACCTCGCAGCGGACCGGCGCCAGCCCGTACTTGCCCTTGTCGAGGTCGAAGAACTCGTCCTCTTGCTGGACGAAGGTCAGTTCGCCGTCGAGGCTGTAGCGCCAGGCGTGGTACTTGCAGGTGAACTGCCGGCAGGTGCCCGAGGTCTCCTCATGCGGAAAGTCGTTCCACACCAGCTTGTTTCCGCGGTGGCGGCAGATGTTGTGGAACGCCTTCACCGAGCCGTCCTTGGTCTTGACCACGATCACGGACATGCCCGGCCCGGCCGACGGCAGTTCCTTGGTGAAGTAGCTGCCGGTGCGCGGCAGGCGTTCGACTCGACCGAGGTTGAGCCACGTTCGTCTGAAGATCGCGGCACGCTCGGCCTCGAAAAATTCCGGGTCGATCGAGTCGGTGTAATCCACCGGCCCGGTGCCCAATTCGGGGTAGTTCTCCGTCCAGCTCCCAGCGGCTGGCTTCGGGAAGTGGGCCACGTCGTTACCTCTCTTTCTCGAGCTCGACACCGAAGGTGTTCAGGGCCATCGCGAGTCCGATGTAGCCGCCGACGGTGAAGACGAAGTCCATGCGCTGCCGCTCGTCGAGCCGCTCGGACAGTGCCGTCCAGGTCCCGTCGGACAGGTTGGACGATTCATCGAGTTCGTCGACGGCCGTGAACACGGCGCGGTCGAACGCGTCGTCCGTCTCGCCGGTCTTGGCGGCCGCGATCTCGGCGTCGGACAACCCGGCTTGTTTCGCGATCTCCACGTGGTGGGTCCACTCGTAGGCGCAGGCGCGCCGGTGCGCGACCCGGAGGATCGCCTGCTCGCGGATGCGCGCCGGCAGCGTGGAGCTCATCAGCAGGTAACCGCCGAACCGCAGGAACGAGCGGGCCAGCTTGGGGTGACGCGCCAGCGTCGACATGAGGTTGCCGGCGCCGTCGGCGTTGCGTCGTTCCGGGGGCAGCATGCCCGACAATGCCTGCTCGACAGCCTCGTCCCACTGGTCCGCGGGCAGCGGCCGCACACGCATCCGCGATCTCCTCTCGGCGGGCTGGCGATGACTCTCGCGGAAAGAGAATCATATTCTCATTTGCAACCAACAGACTTGCACGATTCGCGCGGCAGGTCAATGCCGGCGAATGCCGCGAGCGCGCGCGGCGCCGCGGCGGGACCGCGGCGAATCCACGGTCGACGTCGGGCCCGCCTGCGCCGGCGGCATCGCCGGATCGGTCCCGACAAGCGCGAAACGCTGGCCTTTCTGGCGCCGCATCCGCCCTCTCGGAAGAAAAATCGACGCCGCGGCGCGAACGCTGCGATTCCCCGCGGCCGCCGCTGGATGTTGATTCTCGCTTCGCGAGAAGATAGTTTTCAACCAGGGATTTCGACTGCGCGGCGTTCGTAGGCTGTGTGGAGGCGGGTGGATATCGATGGAGAGGTACGGAGAGGCAACGCCATGAACAAAGAAGACATGATCCTGATCAGCGTCGACGACCACACCGTCGAGCCGCCGGACATGTTCAAGAATCATCTGCCCAAGAAGTACCTGGACGACGCCCCCCGGCTGGTGCACAACCCGGACGGCTCGGACATGTGGAAGTTCCGGGACACGGTGATCCCCAACGTTGCGCTCAACGCGGTCGCCGGCCGTCCCAAGGAGGAGTACGGGATCGAGCCCACCGGGCTCGATGAGATCCGCCCCGGTTGCTACAACGTGGACGAGCGGATCAAGGACATGAACGCCGGCGGCATCCTGGCCTCGATCTGCTTCCCGTCGTTCCCCGGCTTCGCCGGGCGGCTGTTCGCCACCGACGACCACGAGTTCTCGATCTCGCTGGTGCAGGCGTACAACGACTGGCACATCGACGAGTGGTGCGGGGCATACCCCGCGCGGTTCATCCCGATGGCCATCCCGGTGATCTGGGATGCCGAGGCGTGTGCCGCCGAGGTCCGCCGCGTGTCCAAGAAGGGCGTGCACGCGCTGACCTTCACCGAGAACCCGGCCGCGATGGGCTACCCCAGCTTCCACAACGAGTACTGGGAGCCGCTGTGGAAGGCGTTGTGCGACACCAACACCGTGATGAACGTGCACATCGGATCCTCGGGGAGGCTCGCCATCACGGCGCCCGACGCGCCCATGGACGTGATGATCACGCTGCAGCCGATGAACATCGTGCAGGCGGCCGCGGACCTGCTGTGGTCCAGGCCCATCAAGCAGTACCCCGACCTGAAGATCGCGCTGTCCGAGGGCGGGACCGGGTGGATCCCCTACTTCCTGGAGCGGGCCGACCGCACGTTCGAGATGCACTCCTCGTGGACCCACCAGAACTTCGGCGGCAAGCTGCCCAGCGACGTCTTCCGCGAGCACTTCCTGACCTGCTTCATCAGCGACAAGGTGGGAGTGCAGCTGCGCAACATGATCGGCATCGACAACATCGCCTGGGAGGCCGACTACCCGCACAGCGACTCGATGTGGCCCGGTGCGCCGGAAGAACTGTGGGACGTCTTGTCCATCAACAACGTTCCCGACGACGAGATCCACAAGATGACCTACGAGAACGCCATGCGCTGGTACTCGTTCGACCCGTTCACCCACATCTCGCGCGAACAGGCGACCGTGGGTGCGCTCCGCAAGGCCGCCGAGGGGCATGACGTGTCCATCAAGGCGCAGGGCCACGACAAGGACTCCCGGGGTGGCTCGTCGTTCGCGGAGTTCGCGGCCAACGCGAAAGCCCTTACCGGCAACACGGACTGACCGCCGCGCCGGTGCCTGTAACCGATTGAAGGAGACCCCGCAGTGCCCGGCGACGGAATGAACTTCGAGCTGACCGACGACCAGGAGTTGATCCGTCGGTCGGTGGCCGAACTCGCGCGCAAGTTCGACGACCAGTACTGGATGGAAAAAGACCAGGCGCACGAATTTCCCACCGAGTTCTACCGCGCCATTGCCGACGGCGGCTGGCTGGGCATGACGATCCCCACCGAATACGGTGGCCACGGCCTCGGAATCACCGAAGCCACGATCCTGCTCGAGGAGATCGCCAAATCCGGCGGCGGCATGAACGCGGCCAGTTCCATTCACCTGTCGATCTTCGGGATGCAGCCGGTGGTGGTGCACGGCTCCGACGAGCTCAAGGCGCGCACGTTGCCCAGCGTCGCGACCGGTGAGATCCATGTGTGCTTCGGCGTGACCGAGCCCGGCGCCGGCCTGGACACCTCCCGGATCACCACCTTCGCCAAGCGCGACGGGGATCGCTACATCGTCAACGGGCGCAAGGTGTGGATCTCCAAGGCGATGGAGTCCGACAAGATCCTGCTGCTGACACGCACCCAGTCGTATGACGAAGTCGCCAAGAAGACCGACGGGATGACGCTGTTCCTCACCGATCTGGACCGCAGCCGGGTCGACATCCGGCCCATCCGCAAGATGGGCCGAAATGCGGTCAGTTCCAACGAGTTGTTCATCGACAACCTCGAGGTTCCGGTCGAGGACCGCATAGGGGACGAGGGCAAGGGATTCGAGTACATCCTCGACGGGCTGAACCCGGAGCGGATGCTCATCGCCGCCGAGGCGCTGGGCATCGGCAGGGTGGCGCTCGACAAGGCGGTGAAGTACGCCAACGAGCGCGAGGTCTTCGGCCGCCCGATCGGGATGAACCAGGGCATCCAGTTCCCCCTCGCGGACTCGCTGGCCCGGCTGGACTCCGCCGAGCTCATGCTGCGCAAGGCCACCTGGCTCTACGACAACGGCAAACCGTGTGGGCGCGAAGCGAATACCGCGAAGTACCTGTGCGCCGACGCCGGGTTCACCGCGGCCGACCGCGCGCTGCAAACCCACGGCGGAATGGGTTACTCCGAGGAGTACCACGTGGCCCGGTACTTCCGCGAGGCGCGGCTGATGAAGATCGCGCCGGTGAGCCAGGAGATGATCTTGAACTTCCTGGGGTCGCACGCGCTGAAATTGCCGAGGAGCTACTGATGTCGCCGGGAATGCCCGGTGCCGAGGGTGCGCTCGTTGCGACGTCGTCGTAATTTTGGGGGTCCGGCGTCCCCGCCCAGCGATCGGAGTGCATCAATGCGTGAGACAGTCATCGTCGAGGCGGTGCGCACGGCGGTCGGCAAGCGAAACGGCGGGCTCTCGGGCATGCACGCCGCCGACCTGTCCGCCGTCGTGCTCAATGAACTGCTGGAACGAACCGGGCTTGCTCCCGACATCGTCGACGACGTCATCTGGGGTTGCGTCTCCCAGGTCGGCGACCAGTCGAGCAACATCGGGCGCTACGCCGTCCTGGCCGCCGGCTGGCCGGAAAGCATCCCGGGCACCACGGTCAACAGGGCGTGCGGCTCCAGCCAGCAGGCTCTCGATTTCGCGGTGCACGCCGTGATGTCGGGCCAGCAGGACGTGGTGGTGGCCGGCGGCGTGGAGGTGATGAGCCGGGTTCCGCTCGGGGCCGCCCGGGCGACCGGCATGCCGTATGGCCCGAAAGTCCTTGCGCGCTATGACGGTTTCTCGTTCAACCAGGGATTGTCCGCGGAGATGATCGCCAAGAAGTGGAACTTCTCCCGCCGCCGGTTGGACGAATACTCCGCGCAATCACACGAGCGGGCCGCCGCCGCGCAGGACGCCGGCGCCTTCACCGACCAGATCGTCCCGGTCTTCGCCGACGACGGGAACGTCGTCGCCGCCGACGAGGGTGTCCGGCGCGGCTCCAGCGTCGAGAAGCTCGCCGCGCTCAAACCGGCGTTCGTCGAGGACGGCGTGATCCACGCGGGCAACTCCTCGCAGATCTCCGACGGCGCGGCCGCGCTGCTGGTGACCACCTCGGAGATGGCGGTGGAGCTCGGGTTGTCCCCGATCGTCCGCTACCAGGCGGGGGCTGTGACGGGGGCCGACCCGATCCTCATGCTCACCGGACCGATCCCGGCCACCGAAAAGGTGCTGAAGAAGGCCGGCGTGCCGCTTTCCGAGGTCGGGGTCTACGAGGTCAACGAGGCGTTCGCGCCCGTCCCGCTGGCGTGGGTGGCCGAGACCGGGGCGGACGAGCGCCGGCTGAACCCGCTGGGTGGCGCGATCGCCCTCGGGCATCCGCTGGGCGCCTCCGGCGCCGTGCTGATGACGCGCATGGTGCACCACATGCGCGACAACGGCATCCGGTACGGCCTGCAGACCATGTGCGAGGGCGGCGGCACGGCCAACGCCACCCTGGTCGAACTGGTGGGTTAGGGCCGAAACGATCCGCGGTGAACTTTGGCGCTTGTCGTCGGCGGCAAACCAACCTACTGTGTGTTCAGTAGGTTGGAGCTGCGCGAAGGAGCCCGGTGCCGGACACTCGGCGATACGACACCCTGCTCGCCAAGGGCGAGGACCGTAAACAGCGGATCCTCGAGGTCGCGCAGCGTCTCCTCGCGCGCAACGGGTGGCGCAACACCACCCTCGCCCAGATCGCCGGCGAGGCAGGGGTCACCCCGGCGGGGCTGCTGCATCACTTCGAATCCAAGGAACAGCTGCTGCACGCGGTGCTCGACGCGCGCGACCTCGATGACGACCTCCACGCAGATCGAACCGGTGATCTCGTGGGGCAGGTCGTGCAGGTCGCCGACCGGTTCGCCCGCGCGCCCGAGCTGATGGGAACGTTCACCGTCCTGCTGGCCGAAAACATCCTGCCCGACGCGCCGCTGCACGACCGGATGCTGGCCAGGCACCGGGCCGCGACCGACATCGTCGCCGATTTGATTCGTCGCGGTCAGGCCGAAGGCCGCTACCGCGCCGACATAGACCCCGCCATCAAGGCAATTGAAATCCTCGCCTTTGTCCACGGAATGGAAACGACATGGTTGCTCGACCCTTCGATACCGCTGACCGATGTGTTCAAGCAGTACGCGGAGACACTGGCGCGGGACTTCGCGCCGCCCCCGACGAGGCCGATGACGTGAGATACCGGCTCCACGTCGTCGCCGCCGGCGTGGTCGACGTCGTGAAGTTCGCCGGCGGCTGGCTGTTCGACCGGGCGATGGCGGGATGGGACGTCTCGGTGCTGCTGGCGGACTGTTCCAACCGCCGGCCCCTACAGATCCTGGGCGCCCGCGTCGTGGACCTCGAAGACGCGTTGCTCTCGGCGGGGCAGGGACCCAAGCCCCAGGCCCTCGCGGCGGCGGCCGACCTGTTCGGCTGCGATGTGCGGGTGCGTCAGGGCGTGTCGCAGGCCCTCGACCACGGCGTCACCGAGGTCACCCTGTGGGGCGAGGACTGGCCGGTGGAATTGGACGGCAGCGTGGGACTGGTGCAGCACCGGCTCAGCATGGCGGCGCAGATCTTCAAGGGCCGGGCGCTGGCCGCCGCGGAGGTTCCGCACGGCTCGGTCGGCGGCGTGGAGATCTTCCGCAGCGGGCTCATGTCCTGCCCGTCGGTCGCCGCCGATCTGGTCCCGGCGGGCTAGCCCCGGTCGGCAGCCGGGCGGGCTGCCCGCCCGCCCCTCGACACGTCGTTGCGGCCGGCACGCAAGTGTGGAAATGTAATACTCATCTGCGAGAGGCACATTCTCACCAGCCGAGATCCGAGGAGTAGGAGATGGGGAACGACTTCGCCGAAATGGACTTCTTCCGGGATAAACGGCTCGTCGAGGACCCCTACCCGTACTACGAGGCCCTGCGCCGGCAATGTCCGGTGACCCGGGAGAGCCATCACGGCGTCACCATGGTGACCGGCTGGGACGAGGCCTGCACCGTGCTGAACGATGCCGAGACCTTCTCGTCGTGCATCTCGGTGACCGGGCCGTTCCCCGGCTTTCCGGTGCCGGTCGAGGGCCTCTCCGACATCACCGAGCTCATCGAGGAGCATCGCGACGAACTGCCGTTCAGCGACCAGTTGCCGACCCTCGACCCACCGACGCACACCAACCACCGGGCCCTGCTGATGCGGCTCATCACCCCCAAGCGCCTCAAGGAGAACGAGGACGCCATGTGGCTGCTCGCCGACCGGGTGCTCGACGACTTCCTGGCGCCCGGCGAGGGCGATTTCATCAAGGGCTTCGCGGGGCCCTTCACGCTGCTGGTGATCGCCGACCTGCTGGGTGTCCCCGACGAAGACCGCGACCAGTTCGTCAAGAACATCCACCGGCACGCCGGAGGTGGCGTCGGCGGTACCGGCGAGAAGTCGCTGGCGCACAGCCCGCTGGAATTCCTGTACGGGACGTTCGCCGATTATGTCCGGGACCGCCGCCGGGAGCCGCGCGACGACGTGCTGACCGGCCTGGCCACCGCCACGTTCCCCGACGGCTCGGTCCCGGACGTCGAAGACGTTGCGCGCGTTGCCAGCAACGTGTTCTCGGCGGGCCAGGAGACGACCGTGCGGTTGCTCGGCGCCGCGTTGCAGACCATCGCGGAACGCCCGGACATCCAGCAGCAGTTGCGCAAGGACCGCAGCCTCATTCCCAACTTCATCGAAGAGGCGCTGCGCATCGAGAGCCCGGTCAAGGGTGACTTCCGGCTGAACCGGGTGCCGGTCAATGTGGGCGGGGTTGAGCTGCCGGCCGGTACCACGGTCATGGTCGTTCAGGCGGCCGCCAACCGTGACCCGCGCCGGTTCGAGGACCCGACGACGTTCGATCTCACCCGAAAGAACGCCCGCCAGCACATCTCGTTCGGCCGGGGCATCCACAGCTGCCCCGGCGCCCCGCTGGCGCGTGCCGAGACCCGGGTGGCGATCGAGCGGCTGCTCGACCGGACTTCGGACATCAGGATCGACGAACGCGTTCACGGGCCGGCGAATGACCGCCGCTACCAATACGTTCCGACCTACATCCTGCGTGGGCTGACCGAGCTGCACCTGGAGTTCACGCCGGCATGAGAGTTTCCGTCGACGATCAGCGCTGTCGGGGTCACGGCGTGTGCGTCACGCTGTGCCCGGAAGTGTTCAGCCTGACCGACGACGGCTACGCCGTCGCGATAACCGCCGACGTGCCAACCGAATCGGAGGTGGCCACCCGGGAGGCGATCGACTGCTGCCCGGAGCAGGCCATCGCCGAGTCCTGATCGAACACCCGCGAGCGAGGAGATTGTCAGTGGCGAAGGGATATGTCATCCTCACCGAGGCGATCAAAGATCCCGAGGGCATGAAGGCCTACGGCAAGGCCGCGATGAACGCAATGCAGGGCGCCACCATCCTCGCGGTGGACACCGCACCCGAGGTCATCGAGGGCAGCTGGCACGGCAACCAGACCGTCGTGCTCGAATTCGAATCGGTGGACGCGGCCCGCGCGTGGTACGAGTCCGAGGCCTACCAGAAGGCGGCCAAACTGCGGCAGGCCGCCGCCGACTGCAACGCGGTCATCGTCGCCGGGCTCTGATCGAGCGGTTGCGGCCTTGGCGGGCCGCTAGTCGACGATGGAGATGGCCTGCCGCGGGCACTGCCGGACCGCTTCGCGGACCTGATGCTCATTCTCCGGGGTGACTTCGGGGTTCAAGACGGTCAGCATGTCGTCGTCCCCCACCTGAAAGACCTCCGGGAGGATGCCCATGCACACGGCGTTGCTTTCGCACAGCTCCCAGTCGACGTCGATTCTCATCACCGGCCCCCTTACCGAAGCACTTTGACGGGTACCGTGTGCCAGCCGGCCACGTTTTGCATGTGGACGCGTTCCAGGCGGTCCCATTCCACTTCGTAGCGTGGCATGAATTCCAGCAGCTTTTCCAGAGCGATCCGGCTTTCCATGCGGGCCAGCGCCGCGCCGAGGCAACTGTGGATGCCGTAGCCCAGACCGAGGTGCTGCGCCTCGGTCTGGTCGCGCTCGATGTCGAACGTGTCGCCGTCGGTGAAGGCATCCGAATCGCGGTTCGCCGAGGCGCCGATCAGGAACACCGGCTTGCCCGGCGGGATCACGCCGCCGCTGACGTGCGCCTCCTTGAGGGTGTAGCGGACGTTGTACTGAACGGGTCCTTCGTAGCGCAGAAGTTCTTCGACCGCACCCGGGACCTTGCCGGGGTCGTCGAGCAACTTCTGCCACTGCTCGGGGTGACGCGCGAAGATCACCGCCGCGTTGCCGAGCAGCTTGGTCACGGTCTCGGCGCCCGCACCGCCCAAAAGTGTGGCGAATCCGGTGATTTCGATGTCGTCGAGCTTGCGCAGCTGACCGTCCTCGCCGGGGATCTCTGCGGCGATCAGCCTGCTGATCATGTCGTCCTGCGGGTCTTCGCGCCGCTGCTGGACCAGGCCGAAGTAGTACATGGCGGTGTCGATGTTGGCCTGCATTCCGGCCTCGGTGATCTCGATCTGGCCCGGCTCGCGGTGCAGGCTGGTGTCGATCCAGTGCCGGACCTGCTGGCGGTACTCTTCCGGCACCCCGGCCATCCTGGTGATGACCTCGACCGGGAACGGCCCGGAGAAGTCCTGGACGACGTCGAATTTGTCGGGGTCCGCGGCGCCCAGGTACTTGTCGATCACCTCGATGACGGTTTCGCGCTGCGACTGGACCGCCCTCGGGGTGAATGCCTTGTTGAGCAGGCTGCGCATGTGCCGGTGCTCCGGCGGGTCCATGAAGATGATCGACTTCTGCTCGGGGGAGATGCCCTTGCGCACCATCGCCAGGTCGCATCCGCGCGCCGACGAGTAGGTCTCGAAGTCCTTGAACGCGGCCGCGACGTCCTCGTGGCGGGTCAGCGCGTAAAAGTCCTCCTTCTCGTCGTAGTAGAGCGGGGTCTCCTCGCGCATCCGGCGGTAGATGTCGAAGGGGTTGTTGAAGTACTCCTCCGAGAACGGGTCGAAGACGACCTTCGGTTTTGTCACTTAAATCTCCTCAGCGGCGGGGGCGGGCTGAAACCGTTACAGCGAGCCCGCGGACTGTAACGCTAACGGTAGCGGCTTCGGGACGAACCGGGAAGGACCAAAACGCGGCCATCTCAGACCCGGCCGGCCACGTCGATGGCGCCGATGACGTCGTCCAGCGCGCCGAGATCGCCGCCGAGTTCCGCGGCGACGCGGCGGACGACCGCAACGTCCTTGCCCACGAAGTCGCCGGTCGTCTCGATGAACGACTCGACCGACTCCCGGGCCGCCACCAGGTGAAGGACACGGCTCGTCGCGCTGCCGTGCGGCAGCGCGGCCAGCAGCGCCGACTCCGGCACGCCCAGCCGCTTGCCCAGCCGGACGGCCTCCGCGAGCAACCCGAGCTGACCCGCGAACAGGGCGTTGTTCACGAGCTTCACCTTCAGCCCAACCCCGCGCGGCCCGACGTGCAGCACCGGATCGCCATAGCAACTCAGCACCGGCCGCACGCGCGCCACCGCGTCGTCGGAACCGCCCACGAACAGCGTCAGCGTCCCGGCCGCAACGTCGTGCGGGCCCCCGCTGACGGCGGCGTCGACGACGTCGATCCCGTCGGCGCGCGCCGCGATGGCATCGATGGTCGCCGGGCTCGCCGTGGTGTGCACCACCAGCGCCGAACCGGGCGGCATGCAACCCGGCAACTCACCGCCGAGGCATACCTGCCGCACCTGGTCGTCGGTGAAGACGCAGACGATCACGATGCCGGCCTGGCTGCCGGCCTCGTCGACCTGGGCGACCGGAATTGCGCCCAGTTGCGCCAGCTGGCCCCGCTTTTCGGCGGTCCGGCCAACGGCGCGAACCTCGTGCCCGGCCGCGAGCAGCCGGCTCACCATCGGCCGTCCCATTCGCCCCGCGCCGACGAAGCCGATTTTCACGGCGCCGTCATCGGGGGTTGCCCATCAACGCCAGCGTGGCATCGGCCGCATCGAGCACCGCACCGGCGCTGGCCCCCGCCCGCTCGGCGAGGTCGACGACGAGCCGGACGTCCTTCTGCAGGAGTCCACCGGCGACGTCGGCGAGTCGCTCCAGACCGCCAATGCCGCCGATCACGTTGAGCGCAAAGCTGTTTCCGCTGCTGCGGCCGACGACTTCGGCCAGGCGCTCGGGGTCGACGCCGAGCGCGGCGGCCAGCGAAAGGGCCGTGGCGGCGGTGCCCAGGTTGGCGGTGAACAGCAAGTTGTTGAGCAGCTTGGTCGTCTGGCCGGAACCCAGCTCGCCGAGGTGAACGACCGGGTCTGCGTACGTTTCGAAGACGGGACGGCAGCGGTCGACCACATCGGCGTCACCACCGGCCATCAGCAGCAGCCGGCCCTCCGCGGCGGCCGGGCCGCCACCGCTGACCGGCGCGTCGATCACCGAAACTCCCTGCGGCTCGGCCCTCTTCGCGAGGCTTCGGCAGGTGCCGGGGTGCACCGTGCTGTGGATGGCGATGACGCTGCCGGGGTGCATCGCGGCCAGCACGCCGCCCTCGCCGCGGGTGATCTCCTCGACGTCGGCGTCGCCGACGACGCAGAGGCAGACCAGGTCGCTGGCCGCGGCCAGTTCGGCCGGCGACCCGGCGTGCTGCGCGGGCGTGTCGGCGAACTGCTCGAGGGTGGCGGGCCTGCGCGCCCACAGGGTGGTCGGGTAGCCGCCCTCGATGATCCGCCGGGCCATCGGAGCGCCCTGGCTGCCCAATCCGATGAAGCCGACCTTCATCGGGCGCCTTCGGCGTCGGGCTCGGAAGAACGTGAGGCTGGCTGCACGCTCGAGCCTGCGGCCGCGGCCACGCACTCGTCCACGAACGACAACACGTTCGCGTGGTAGTCGGCTGCGGTGTAACCGAGGCTCATGTTGTGTCCCGCGTCGGGCTGCCTGTGCACGGCGAACCGCGGCGTTCCGGAGAACAGCGCGGCGATGTCGGCCATCGCCGAATCGTCGTTCTGCCAGACCTTCTCGTGCTCGGCGATGCTGAAGTGCACCGGGACGCGCACCGCGGGCGCCAGCGCCGGGAAGTCTTGGCGGGCCCAGTCCGACACCATCTGGTCTTCGTAGGCCGGGGCCGTGGGGGAAACCGTGGCGCCGCCCAG
The DNA here is from genome assembly GCF_001053185.1 of Mycobacterium bohemicum DSM 44277. Lineage (GTDB taxonomy): Bacteria > Actinomycetota > Actinomycetes > Mycobacteriales > Mycobacteriaceae > Mycobacterium > Mycobacterium bohemicum. Next base: position 689,934 of record NZ_CSTD01000002.1, read on the forward strand.
CACCTCGGGCGGATACAGCTCCTCGGGCTGCCACAGCAGGTCGCGCAGCCCCGCGGGTCGGCGTTCCCGGGTGGCCACTTTGAGGATCTCCCGGGCCGCGCTGTGGTAGCGCCGTCCGGTGCCCGCCAATTCGATGCCCAGCAGATCGGCGCCGCGCTCGTCGGCGCCCATCCGCATCGCCAGCTCGCACCCGCCCGAATGGGCCATGACGAACAGCCCGGCGCCGCGTGGCCGGTCACCGAGAATGCGGTCGACCGTGCCGTAGGCGAGGTCGACCCGTTGCTCGGGCCGGGCCATGGCCTCCGGGTACGGGCCGGAGCTGCCGTAGCCGGGGCGGTCGATGGCCACCACCGTGAACCCGGCCGCCGCGCCGGTCCGCAGGAGCGACAGCGACGGGTGGCCGGGGCAGTCGAAATACGTTGCGGTGGTGCCCCCGCCGTGAATTGCCACGATGACGGCCCGGGGCGCTTCGGTGTCCGTGGGCTCGGCGACCAGTGCGGACATCGGCACGCCGCCGGCGATCACCAGCCGGGGGCGGACCGCCGGGGCGTTCATGCGTCGGACCGCAGCAGCAGCACGCCGCTGGGGGTCAGGCCCCCGCTGCTCACCACGCCGACGCGGGCGTCGGCGACCTGCCGATCGCCGGCCTCGCCGCGCAGCTGGGTGATCGCTTCGTGCAACAGGCCCATGCCGTGGGTGCGCCCGTGGGAGAGCTGACCGCCGTGGGTGTTGAGCGGCAACAGGCCGTCGCGGGCGATGTTCTTGCCGCCGTCCAAAAAGTCCCTGGCGCCGCCGATTTCGCAGAAGCCCAGCGCCTCGATCCAGGACAGGCAGTTCATCGTGAAGCCGTCGTAGAGCTCGGCGACATCGACGTCGGCGGGTCGCAGCGAGGTGCGGGTCCACACGTGCGCGGCCTGGCCCAGCACCTGCGGCTCGTGGGTCAACGTGCTTTGATCCCAGTCGATCCGCTCGATGATCTGGGTTCCCACCGCCTCCACCAACACCGGCGGCTTGGGCATGTCGCGGGCCGCATCAACGGCCGAGACGATCACCGCGACGGAGGCGTCGCAGGGCACGTCGCAGTCGTAGAGGCCGAACGGTGTCGTGATGGGCCGCGCGTTCAGGTAGTCGTCCATCGTCATCGGCGACCGGTACACCGCAGTGGGATTGAGTTCGGCGTTGGCCCGCTGGTTCAGCGCGATCCAGCCCAGCGTCTCTTTCGTCGTGCCGTAACGGTGGAAATGCCGCTGGGCGTTCATCGCCAGGGTGTGCGCCGCCGACGTCGCACCGAACGGGAACATCCACCCGGCAGGACGACCCATCGAGCCGCCGATCTTGCCCTGCTTCATCAGCTCGTTGTGCGTGGCCTCCCACAGCGTCCGGAAGCACAGCACGTGGCGGGCCAGCCCGGTGGCGACGGCGAGCATCGCGGCGATCACCGATCCGCCGGGGCCGAACGTTTCGATCCCGCCGTTGTGCCAGGTGGGGCGGATTCCCAGCGCGGCCTCCAGCGCGGTCACCCCGCCCTCGCCGAACCCGCCGAGGTTGCCGCCCCCGGGATAGGTTGACAGGCCGTCGATGTCGGCGAACGTCAGCCCGGCGTCGGCGATCGCGGCCTCGCAGGCCTGCACGGTCAGCGCCAGCGGTGGCTGCATCAGCCGGCGCCCGATCGGCGACATGCCGATGCCGGTGAGCGCGACCTTGTCCTCGAACTTGTCGGCGGTCAGCATGGGGCGGACGTGTTCGCCGAAGCGCTCGGGCGCGATCTCGTCGGCGGGCATGGGGCCGCTCTGGCCGGGCACGGGCCGGAACAGCGGCAACCAGGCGTCCTCGGCCCGTTCGAAGACCACCTCGACCTGCTGGCCGAGTTCGAGATCGCCGGGGTCGCAGTCGACGATGTTGGTGGTCAGGCGCACGCGCGGGTCCTCGGCGATGGCGACCTGGGCGACCACGTACGGCGCCGGCAGCCCGGGCAGGCTGAAGCGGTGGTTCACGGTGAACCCGGCGAGCGTCGCCTTGCCGGACACGGCGCGCACCCCGATGTCCCGCGAGCGGCAGTACCGGCACACCGGCGCGGGCGGGTGGATCAGCGATTCGCAGGCCCGGCAGTGCTGCAGCCGCAGCGTCCCGTCGGCCCCCGACGTCCAGAAGAATTCGTTCTCCGGGGTGACCAGAGGCGCCGGGCGCGGTGTCAACGGGTGAAACCCCACTCGGCTTCGTTGTCTTCGGTTCTCAGGTGCGCGGCGGGATCCTCGTCGACGTGCGCGGTCGGTTCCGGCACGTCGTCGGGCCGACGTTCGTCCATCTCCATGATGGCGTGCGCGGGGCAGTCCATCAGCGCGCGCAGGACCGCGTCGCGGTCGGCTTCGGGGACGGTGCCGTCGCCGATCAGGCACGCGTATCCCCAGTCGTCGAGCGAGAAGTATTGCGGCGCATGCTTGGCGCAGACGCCGAAGCCGTCGCAGAGCGTGCGGTCGAGATGGACCTTCATGGTTTGATTCACGCGTAGCTCACCGCTTCCACCTCGTAGGGCCGCTCGGCGCGAAATGCGTTGCCGCGGCACGTATCACAGGCGTTCTGGAGATGAGCCGCCACGGCCTCCGGGAATTGGTCGAGCAGGCTGCCCGCCACGTTGGTCGCGGCGTCGAGCGTGGCGCACGCTCCGCGGCCGCGCAGCTCCATCGACCAGCGGCGCAGCCGGCCGAGGTCGTCGGCGGTGGCGACACCGTCGCGAAGCGCGCCGGCCGCGGCGGCCATCGCGGCGGTGCCGTTGAAACATGACCCGCACTGGCCGGCGTTTTCGCGATCGAAGTAGGCCAACACCGATGCCGCGACCGCCACCGGGCAGTCGTCGGTGAGCACCGTCACGGCGCCACAACCCAGCCCGCTGCCCAGGCCGCGCAGCGTCTCATGGTCCAACGTGGCATCCAGCACCACGCGGTTGAGCAGACCTGCGAAGTAGCCCCCGAGCAGCGCTCCCCGCACGTGGTCGGGCGAGACCCCGTGGTGGGCAAGGAGTTCGGTGAATGGCAGGCCGTGGGGGATCTCGTAGAGCGCGGGTGGGCGCCCGGCGCCTGTGATCGTGGCAAGGAAGGTCCCGGGCGACTGCTGCGTGCCCTGGGAGCGGAAAGCCGCCGCCCCGTGCCGCTGCAGGTAGGGCAGGTTGGCGAGGGTCTCGACGTTGCTGACCAGGGTGGGCCGGCCGCCGACGCCCTTCTGAAAGGGCCGGGGCGGCTTGTCGGTCGGCTTGACCGGCCCCCCGTTGATCGCGCGGGTGACGGCCGTTTCCTCGCCGGCGATGTACCCCGGCGCGACGCTGATCACCTCGATGGTGATGTCGAACGGGCGCTCCGAGAGCGCGGCTCGCACGCTGCGCGCGGAGTCCTCGTCGGACACGTAGATGTAGGCGTGATCGGCCGCCACCACGGCCGCGGCCAGGCGCAGGCCGTCGAGCACCAGATGCGGCCGGTTGCGCAGCAACCAGCGGTCTTTGATCGACGCCGGCTCGCCCTCTTCGCCGTTGGCGACCACGGCGGAACCGCCGCACGCGCGGCCCGTCAAGCGAGCGTTGTCCCGCACCGCGCGCAGTTTGACAGCCAGGGGGAACGCGGCACCGCCGCGGCCCTGCAGCCCACTGGCTTCGACCTCGGCGAGCATTTCGTCGGGGTCGGCAAGCGGTTGATAGCCGCCGAGCTTCTGGTAGGCCGGGTAGTCCTCCCGTCCCTGGCCGGGCCGATCGCCCAGCAGCCGCGACGGGCGCCCCGGCCAGGTGGTGACGCCGATGGCCGGGGCGGCGCTGGCTTCCATCACGAGCACTCCAATCTCGCGGTTAGTCTTGCGCACATGCGAACTGCAGTAGTCCGCGTCAACGTCGACCCCTCCGGGCTGCTCACGGCCGCACAGCTAGGCGAGGGCATGACGGCGCTCCTCGAGCTTGCCCACGAGATCGGCGCGGACGTCGTCGCCAACGATCTCGCGGCGATGCCGGTCGGGCGCCGAGAGGTCGAGCTGCTCATCGCCCGTGACAACGTCGACGCACTGAAGACGCTCGGAGTCGAGATCTGCGACAAGGCTTTTGGAGCTTTCGGACCCCGCCCGGTCGCCGGTGTGGTCACCTTCATCAGCAGGGGCACCGACGACGACGCCCACGGCGTGCTGGCCGCATTCGGGCTCAGCGGCGAGATCGTCAGGACGCCCGGCGACGACGGCTTCGACATCGTCAACGTGACCCTGCGTGAAAGCGACCTCGACCGGGTACCGGAGAGCCGGATCCATACGGCCCTCGAGGCGTCGCTCAACTGCGAGGTTCACATCCGGACCGTGTAACCGCGTCATGATCCCAGGAATTCGAGGATCGCGGGCGCCGCCTGCACCCAGGTGTCGAACATGTTGAAGTGCTGCACCCGACCCGCCGCGCGCTCCTCGGACGCCCGCTCCCACGCGTCCTCCGGCCAGGGCGGATCGATCAGCGTGGACCCCTTGATCAGGCAGCTGACCTCGAGCGACGTGCGCTTGGGGTGGTCCATGTCGTTCTCGCCGCCGCGAATGATCAACGTGGGAACGGTGATTCGGTCGAACATCTCGTCCTCGACACCGGGGATCGTTTGTCCGGGTTTGGACACGAACGCGTTGAGCCAGCGCAGCATCACCTTGAGGAATTCGTCCTTGTCGAACTCTAGGAACCGTTGCTGGTTGCGCGGATTCTCCTGGATGCGCTCGCGCCACTCGGAAACCTTGATCACACCGTCCATTCCGGTGCCGCGCACGGCGAGAATGCTCGGAATGATGTAGAAGGATCCCAGGACGAACGTGCCATAGATGCCGCCGACGATGTTCCACACCACGAGCTTCTCGACGAGCTCGGGGTAGAGCATCGTCGTGAGCATGGAATCCCTTGCCCCGCCCGAGCCCCCGGCGAGAATGCAGCGGTCGACGCCCAGCGCGCTCAGCATGCCGCGCAGCGTCTCCGCGCGCATGTGCGATTCGCTCTGCCCGTAGAACTGCACATCGGAGGCCCCGCAATTGGGTCGGTCCCACAGCAGCACCCGGTAGCCGCCGGCGACCAGCGCGTCGGCCAGCGGACGCAGACCGGGAATCTCCTTGCTGAACCTGCCCCCCGGTGTCAGGACGATGAGATCGCCTGCATCTCCCAGGATTTCGTAGACGACGCGGCCCCCGTTGACCTCGATAGAAGACACGATCCTCCGTAACGTCAGGCCATTACCAGCACGTCTTTGCCCACGACGCGAACCGGGTAGGTGCGGATGCTCCACTCAGGCTTGACCGCCGTCGTGCCGGTCGCCAGCTCGAAACCCCATTGGTGCCAGGGGCAGTAGATGTACTCCAGGTCCCGCACCATCACGGCGTCACCGGGGGCGGTCTCATCGACGATGGTGCGCCCGCGGGCACGCCCCGAGCACAACGGGCCGCCCTGGTGCGGGCAGTAGTTCGCGATGGCGTAGAAGGTGCCGTTGACGTTGAAGACGCCGACGCCGTGCCGGCCGATCGGCACCAATTTGTGCTTCCCCGGAGGGATCTCGTCCACCGTCGCGACGACGTGCTCGCGTCCCTGCGCGAGGCGGGGCTGGGGGCGACTGAGGGTGGCCCCTTCGTGTTCGGCGGTCAATTCAGAACACCCGGGTCTGGCCCTCGAGGACCGGAACGGTCTCGGGCAGGTGGTAGGTCGCGATGCCGTTCTTGTACATCACCGCGTCGCGGGCCGCCTTGGGGAGGTGCTTGACCAGCCAGCGCGGGTCGTCGAACGTCCAGTGCGGGTAGTCCGAGGAGAAGAGCAGGATCTTCTCGCACTCCATCCACTCCAGGGCGCGCGTCAACTCGGTCTTGTCCTCCGGGTAGTCCAGCGGCTGGGTGGTGAACTTGATGTGCTCCTTGACGTACTCCGACGGCTTGCGCTTGATGTCCAGCCACGACTTGCGCGCCTCGTAGATCGCGTCCATGCGCCACATCAGCGGCAGGATCCAGGTGAACGCGTGCTCGACGAAGACGATCCGCAGCGTCGGGAAGCGGTCGAAGACCCCGTCGAATATCAGGCTCATCACCTGGTTGTTGGCCAGCAGCGAGTAGGTGACCATGAAGTCGTGGTTGTAGCTGGGCAAACCCACCGGCGGGATCGGCAGCTCGTCGAAATGGCTGCGCGCGAGGTGACAGCTGACGGTGATGTCGTGCTTGGTGGCGGCCGCCCAGATCGGGTCGTATTTCGGGTCGCCCCATGACGGCCGCGGTTCGGCCTTGATCAGAATCTGCCCCATGTAGGGGTGCCCGGCCCAGCGCTCGATCTCGCGCGCGGCCGCTTCCGGCTCCTCGATCGCGGCGCAAATCGAACCGCGCCACCGCTCGTGCCAGTTGTTGTGGCTGTCCAGCCAGTGATTGGCCTGCCAGTCGTTCAGCGCGCACGCCATCGCATGCTGTGCTTCTCGAATGCGGGCGGGGTAGGCGGCGGGTTCCAGGATCGCGATGTCGGAGCCCGCCTCCATGATCAGCTGGCGGAACGCCAAGTCCGGGTCGCTGCAGGGGAATTCGCCATTGGGCGGGAAGGTGTCCACGCGCATGGCGTAGCTGTGCGCGTAGTCGGGGGCGTCGTAGTAGATCTGCTCACCGACCTTGCGGGTGAGGAAGTACTTGCTGCGCCAGGGCTCGGGGATGTAGGGGAGGAGTTCCCCCCGCTTTGGTGAGGGGTGGACGTCGGAGTCGACGCACCGCACGGCGATGCGCTCGGCGGCGGGAACCCGTTCGTGCATATGGGTCAGCGTCATCTCAAAGCTCCTCTGTCTCCACGGTTTCCTCCACGGTGGGTCCCTCTACTGTGCGCCCGACGCGACGGCGATGTCTATGCCGTACAGGTTGGCCGCGGTGCGCCAGCACAGCTTCTCGCGCTGCTCGGCGGACAGCGCCGCGGGCAGCTTGCGGATGTCGCCGCACTGCCAGTGCGGGTAGCTGGAGCCGAACATCACCATGTCGTCCTTGCCGGTGAAGCCGAACCATTCGCCGGCGAATTCTGCGTCGGCGGGCGGACCGTCGAGGCTGCCCTGGACGAAGTAGACGTGATCGGGCAGGTAGTCGCTGGGGATGCGGGGCGCCCAGGGCGTCTGCTCCAGGTGCGGCCGTCCGAAGGTGTCCATGCGCCAGATGAACGGCGTGACGAAGTCCGCGGCGCCGTCGGCCCAGACGAACTTGAGTCCGGCGAAACGCTCGAACACGCCCTCGGCGATCATGTTCATCAGGTGGTACACGTAGTTCAGCGCCATGAAGCCCACGTACTGCTCGTAGGTGCGGGTATTCCCGGACGGCGTGGGTGGAGACGCGATCCCCGAACCCACCTCGATGTGCGCGGCAATCGGCAGGCCGGCGTCGACCGCGGCTTCGAACAGCGGCCAGTATTGCGGCTTGCCGTACAGGTCGCGGGACTGCAGCGGGATCCCGATCTGCACCACCCGCGGGTGCGCGCGCCACTTCTCGATCTCCCGCAGCGCTCCGGCGACGTCGTCGGGATTGACCCGGATCGTGCCGCGGAACCGGTCGCCGAACTCGGCGGACTCCAGCCAGCGCGACACCATCATTTCGTTGTGGGCGGCGTGCAGCGCGCTGCCCAGGTGCCGGTCGGGCATGATGCCGCGGCCCATCGGATGCAGGACCGCCACGTCGACGCCGCGCTTGTTGAACAGCTCGTTGGCAACGTATTCCGGATCCGAGCCCGGGTACTGGCCGTCAAGGCCCTCGGTGTTCGGCGCGTACTCGCCACCCGGCGCCCCGTACCAGTCCATCTCGTAGTCGGGGAAGCCCCGGCTCTTGAACGGTTCGCGCAGGAACGAGCGCAGGTCCTTGTTGGACGGAAAGAAGATGTGCACGCTGGCGTCGATCACCGGCGTGCGGGTCCCGTCAGCGTGTTCGATCACTGAAGCCATCCTTCGGCCGCCACGGCAGCTTTAGGCCGCGACGGGTCATATGATAGACAATCTAACATTTTGTTCGAGCGCCGATCAATGCGATTTCGGTAAGCGTTCTGATTACTATCGGCCCTGGTAGTCATTGGTTTTCCGTCAGATCCGGTAAGTGTCGTTCTTCAATGCGGATAATAGCATTCTCCATCGTGATCGCCGAGGCCGATCGCGACTCGGGTGCAGGCGAACCGGGCCTTCTACGGCCGCCGTCTGACCACTTCCTCGGTACGATTCCTCGCGTGATCGCCGGACTTGCCTCCGCACGGTGAGGGCCGTGCCCGCGTGCATCGTGCGCTGGATTGGCGCGTTGTTCGTCGTCGGCGCCGCGCTGTTCGCGCTCGGTGTCCTGCTCTCGCTGCTACCCGCATCGCCGCCGCTGCTCTCGGCGGGGACCTACGCGATCGGCGCGGTCTTCTTCACGGCCGCCGCGACCTTGCAGCTGGGCCTCGCCCGCCGAGAACTGCCCGAAGCCGAGCGGCACTCGTTGCCGTTGCGTGCCCGGACCGCCGATTGGCTGGCCGCGGCCATCCAGTTGGTGGGAACGGTGCTGTTCAACGTCAACACGATGGACGCCGCGGTAACCATCGGAGCGCGCCCCGATCTGGTGGACGTCGAGGTGTGGGTGCCCGACATCGTCGGCTCTCTCGCGTTCCTGGTTTCCTCGGCCATCGCGATCGTTCCCGAGGTCCGGGCCCGGCGGAATTCGCATGTCGCAGACGCCTCGCAGCGCATCGCGTTTCTCAACTTCGCGGGATCCGTCCTGTTCTTCGCCTCGGCCGTCGGCGCGCTGGTCTTGCGCTCGGGAGCCGACGTCAGTCTCGTGTGGGCCAACGTCGGCACCTTCTTCGGCGCCCTGTGCTTCCTCGTGGCCGCGTGGCTGTTCGGCTGGCCCGCCGCGCCGCCGCAGGGCCTCGACGCCAAGCGTTGAGTCCTTCGCCGCGCCACGCCGACGGGCCCGGTGCGCGAATCGCCTGTCAGCGCCGGTCCACTTCTGCGAATGCCTCACTCGCGATACGAAAGCTGTCGACCGCGGCGGGCACGCCGGCGTAGATGGCCACCTGCAGCAAGATCTCGCGGATCTCTTCGCGACTGACGCCGTTGGTCAGCGCGGCCTTGACATGCGTGCGTAATTCGTTGGGCCGGTTGAGGACCGAAATCATCGCCACGTTGAGCATGCTTCGCGTCCTGAGGGCCAGCCCGTCGCGACCCCAGACGGCCCCCCAGCAGTACTCGGTGACGAGATCTTGCAGAGGCTGGGTGAAGTCGTTCGCGTCGGCCAGCGCCCGGTTGACGTATTCCTCGCCCAGCACCGCGGAGCGGATTTCGAGTCCTCGTCGGTAGGTTTCGCTCGGCAATGGTCTTCTCCTTGTGACGGCTCGGGATGCTCTCTTGATATGACCTTCGTATAGCAGTGACGGCCCGAGGAGAAGCCATGACCGGAGCGAGCGACGACGTCTGGGAAGTCATGTCGACGGCCCGGACAATCCGGCGGTTCACCGACGAGCCGGTTGACGATGCGACCCTGGCACGGTGCCTGCAGGCGGCCAGGTGGGCGCCCTCGGGCGCCAATGCCCAGGGCTGGCGTTTCGTGGTACTGCGATCGCCCGGGCAGCGGGCCGTGGTCGCCGAGGCCGCGGCCCGGGCGCTGCAGGTCATCGAGCCCGTCTACGGCATGAGCCGGCCCGCCGACGACGACCGCAGCCGTCGCGCCCGCACCTACCGGGCCACGTACGAACTGCACGACCGCGCCGGCGAATTCACGTCGGTGCTCTTCGCCCAGCAGCACTACCCGACGGCGTCCGAACTTCTCCTGGGCGGGTCGATCTTCCCTGCCATCCAGAACTTCTTGCTCGCCGCGCGCGCCCAGGGGCTGGGGGCCTGCATGACCAGCTGGGCCTCCTACGGCGGCGAGCAGCTCCTGCGAGAGGCGGTCGGGGTGCCCGCCGACTGGATGATCGCCGGCCACGTGGTGATCGGCTGGCCCAAGGGTAAGCACGGCCCGCTGCGGCGCCGCCCGCTCGCCGATTTTGTCAACGTCGACCGCTGGGGCGAGCCGGGCGAGGCCTCCTGACGCCTCACCGGACCGACCCGCCGGGCCGGAGTCGGTGATCGCGTAATCGATTTTTGAGATTACTGCTTCCGCTTCGGAGAATGATATTCTCGCCAAGAGGCGGCGACAGGAGGCGGTGCGGATGCTGTTGGAGTTCGATGCCGATCAGCGGCTGTGGCAGAGCACGGTGCGCGACGCGGTCGCAAAGCACTGTCCGCCCGCACTGGTCCGGAGTGTGGCCGAGGACGGCGCCGACTCCACTCCGGTCTGGAAGGCCTACGTCGGCCAGGGGTGGACCGAGCTCAACGACACCGAGAGCACGGTGGAGCTCGCTATCGTCCTTGAAGAGCTCGGGCACGCCACGGATCCCACGCCCTTTCTCGCCACCATGAGCCAGTTCGCCCCGTTGGCGGGCGACCGCTTCGATCCCAATCAATCGGGCACCGCGGTGTATGGCGGCGTGGCTGCACACCGGGATGCCGAGGGGTGGGTGCTGGACGGTACCGCGCGGCACGTGCTCGACGGCGATCGCGCCGACCGCCTGGCCGTGGTGACCGATGCCGGGGTGTTCCTCGCGGCGCCCGACCAGGTGACCGCCCGGCGCTCCGCCGTGTTCGACCCGGTCCTGCACGTGGCCGACCTGTCGTTCAACGGCGTGCGTGTCCCTGACAGCGATCGACTCGGCGTGGACCGCGAGCGAGCCCACCACGTTGCGCTGACGGGCATGGCGATCACCACGGTCGGCGCCTGCCAGCGCATCCTCGATCTGGTGCTCGACCACGTGCGCAGCCGCCACCAGTTCGGGGTGCCGATCGGTTCGTTCCAGGCGGTCCAGCACAAGGCCGCCGACATGCACGTCGCGATCCAGCGGGCGCGCGCGTTGGCCTACTTCGGGGCCCTGACCATCGCCGCGGACGATCCGCGGCGCCGGCTGGCGGCCGCAATGGCGAAAGCGTCGGCGGGCGAATGCCAGTCGCTGGTGTTCCGGCACGGCCTCCAGCTCTTCGGTGCGATGGGATTCACCTGGGAGAACGATTTGCAGTTCGCGCTCAAGCGGGCCAAGGCCGGCGAGCACCTGCTCGGCGGCGCGGCGGAGCACCGCGCGCGGATCGCTGAGGAGTACCGTGCAGCTGACTTTTGACCCGGACGTCGAGGAGTTCCGGGCCGAGTTCGCGGCCTTTCTCGACGAAAACCTGCCCCCCGCAAGCGAAACGCTGGAACGTCCACGCTCTGTCTCGCACATGCCGCAGTGGGCGCGCCGCTGGCAGCGCCTGCTGTTCGACAACGGTTGGCTGCTGCCCGGACAACCCCCGGAGTTCGGCGGGCGCAACGCGACCGTCGTGCAGCAGTTCGTCCATCTCGAGGAGTTGTGCCGCCGGCGCATCTATCACAGCTTCAACCCGCAGGGCGTGAACATCGTTGCCGCGTCGCTGTTGTCGTTTGGCAGCGAGGAACAGAAGCGTGACTGGGCCGTGCCGATCCTGCGCGCCGAGATCACCGCGTCGCTGGGAATGAGTGAACCCAGCGCGGGGTCGGACCTGGCGTCGCTGCGCACCCGCGCGGTACGGGACGGCGACCACTTCGTCGTGAACGGGCAGAAGGTCTGGACGTCGGGCGCGCACGACGCCGACGTGCTGTTGACGTTCGTGCGCACCGATCCCGACGCGCCCAAGCACAAGGGCATCAGCGCGTTGATCATCCCGACCGACATCCCCGGCGTCGTGCGCCGTCCCTTTCCATCCATCTGCGCCGCGGACGATCTGGACTTCAACGAGGTGTTCTTCACCGACGTGCGGGTGCCGGCCGAAAACCTCGTCGGCGCGCTGAACGAGGGCTGGCGGGTCGCCAACGGCTCGCTCGGGCACGAGCGCACGATGATGTGGCTGGGCTTCGCCGACCGCCTCGAAAACGTTGCGGCCGACTGGCATCCGGCCACCGAGCTCGAGCGCGACCAGTACGCCACCATGATCATGGACAAGCAGGCGCTGCGCCTGCTGGGTTCGGTGGCGCTGGCCGGCGCCGCCCGCGGCGAGGACGACGTCGCCGCGATCTCGGTGCTCAAGCTGCTGGGTTCGGAGGCCGAGTTGCGCGGGACCGAATGGGCCCTGGCGTCGGCCGGGGCCGACGGCCTGGTGCATCCGGGGCAGACCGGGCCGTACGCGCCCATGAACCTGGACCACTACTTCGGCAGCTGGTTCGACCGTTTCGCCCGCAGCTTTTCCGGCACGATCGCCGGCGGCACCTCCGAAATTCAGCGCAACATCATCGCCCAGCGGGTGCTGGGTTTGCCTCGGGGCTAACGGTTTACGCCCTGCCGAGTGCGCGGCCGTCCTCACACTCGGCAGGCAACGGGCGAGCGGCTCAGTCGATGACGGCGGCGTCCTTGCGCTCTGTGATCGGCTTGGCGAGGCCCTGCTCGTCGCAGGCGCGCTGCAGCTTGTCCAGGGTGTCATCGAGCCCGGCGCCCAGCCGGTTGCCGGGCGTGAAGGTGGCAGGCAGCTTCTTCATGCCCTGGATGACGCCGATGGTGTCGTAGTGGATGGTGCCTTCGGGGTCGCATTCATAATCGGGCATCCGATCGAGCACCGCGGTCAGCATGGACTTGAACACCGTGCGCGCCACGTTCGATCCGGCACACCGGTGAACGCCCAGCCCGAAGCTGAAGTGCCGGTTGCCCTTACGGTCGAGGACGATCTCGTCCGGGTCGTGGAACACCGCGGGGTCGCGATTGGCCATGGCCCACGAGATCCACAGCCGCTCGCCCTCCCTGAAGTGGGTGCCGTCGAGCTCGACGTCGTCGGAAAAGGTCCGGCCGTCGCCGGGCGCCGGGGTGAAGTAGCGCAGGAACTCCTCGGTCGCGGGGTCCAGCAACGTGTCGCGTTGCTTGCTGAGCAGCTCGCGCTGATCGGGATGCTGCGAAAGCCATTCCAGGGAATGGGCGGTCAGCGCCGTGGTGGTGTCGAAGCCGCCACCGATGATCAAGCCGAGATTGCCGATGATTTCGAGATCCGGAGCGGGCTCGCCGTCGATCCGCATCTCCAGCAGCGCGTTGACGAGGCCGGGCCGCGGGTTGTTGCGAATCTCGATCATGTTGTTGATCAGGTCCAGGCCCATCTGGCGGTGCATCTCGGTGACCCGCTGGATATCGGGGGAGTGCTCCGGCGTGTACACCGCGGCATGCGTTGGCTCGCTGTACATCTGCCAGTTCTTCAGCGGGATGCCCATCATGGCCAGCGTCAGCACCGCGGGCACGATGTTGGCCAGATCGTCGACGAAGTCGATGCTGCCGGTCTCGATCCGCTCGTCGACGCACGCGCGCACCACCTCGTCGATGAACGGCTCCCAGCGTTTGACCGCCGCGGGGGACAGGTACGGGTTGAGCACGCTGCGGTAGATGCGGTGCTCGGGGTTGTCCATTTCCAGGATGCCGCCCCGAATGCCGTTGATGCGGCTTGCCGTCGGGATCGAAATGCCTTTGTAGCCACGGCGTTCGTTGTTGACGTCGTGGTCGTTGGAAACGGCGGGGCAGCGGGCCAGCTCGAACACCTCGTGGCTACCGGCCGCGACCCAGTGCCCACCGTAAGTGTCGCTCCACGCCATCGGGCACTTCGCGTGCATCTCGTGGGTGACCGCCTCGAACTGCGTGCGGTACTCCGGGCTGTGCCGGTCGAAGTGATACCGGTTGCGCTTGCGGTCGCTTTCGCTGTCGCTCACGACATCGTCGACGCTCAAAGTACTGTCTCCTTCGCCAGTTCACTCGGTGATGATGATGGCCTGCTCGGGGCAGGATTGCGCGGCTTCGCGCACCTGCTCCTCCTTATCGGCCGGCACCACTTCGTCGATTGCCGACGAACTGCCGTCGATGTCGCTGAGCTGGAACGAATCCGGAGCGATCATCGAGCACAGGGTGTGGCCCTGGCAGCGTTCGGGATCAACCCAGACCTTCACGGTGTCGTCTCCTTGCCAGTTTCTCGTTCAGTCCTGATGGTCGTACCACTTGGGGTAGCCGCCGGCGTCGACGCGCAATTGCATTCCGGTTCTCCTTCCCCATGCCTGCGTGAACGTCGAGCCCGTCGCTTTTAGGTGTTGCGCCCGCCGTTGACGCCCAGGATCTGGCCGGTGATGTAGCCGGCCTCCTCCGATATCAGGAAGGCGCATGCCGCGGCGATGTCTTCGGGCCGGCCGATGCGGCGCACCGGGGTCCGCGCGATGGTCTCGTCGATGTCGCCGAGGTAGCCCTTCTTCTCGGCGGCGCGGAGCATCGGTGTGTCGATGAAACCCGGGGGGACGGCGTTGACCGTGATGCCGTTCGGCCCGTACTCGAGCGCCAGCGACTTGGTGAGGCCGTTGACCGCGGACTTGGCCGCCACGTAATGGCTCATGTACGGCGCGCCGGAGTGGGTGCTCGACGACGAGATGTTGACGATGCGGCCCCACCCGGCCTCCACCATGTCGGGCAGCACTGCCTGGGTCACATGGAAGACGCCGTTGAGGTTGACGTCGATCACCCGTTGCCAGTCTTCGAAGGTGATGTTGCCGAAACGCTTGAACCCATCGAGTCCCGCGGCGTTGACCAGGACGGTCACTGGCCCGAGCCGGGCGCGGATGGCCGAGAGCGCCGCGTCGACCTGTGCCCGGTCGGTGACGTCGGCGGTGAACGCGAGATCGGCTTCCGAGGGGCGCAGGTCGACGGTTGCCACGTCGAGACCGTCGGCGCGCAGCCTATTGGCGACGGCCAGACCGATGCCGGATCCGCCCCCGGTGACCACCGCTGTCTTCACGTCCCGTCCTCTGGCTCACAGGTGGCCATCTCGGCCACAAAGAATCGCGCTTACAATTATGAGAACCTTACTCTCCGCGCGAAGCGGGTGGCAAACGTTGGCCGAAACCGCGTGCGGCCTGCAAAGAGAGCGCCGACGCGGCGCTCGGGCGGGCGACCGAGTACGACGGTCTCGTTTCTCCGACTTTCTTGAATTCTCGATACCCGACTGTAAGATTCGCCCGGTAGGAGAATGAAATTATCGCCGCCGACAACACCATGGAGAGCCCGGATGCCAGTGCAGGAAACGGCAAAGACCACCGCTGATGCCGCTCCTGAAGTACGGGCCGACCGCCGGATGTTGATCGATGGACGGCTGGTCACCGCCGACAACCTCTTCGTGTCGAGCAACCCCGCCACGGGTGCGGTCATCGGCCACGCCCCGGACGCCGGCGTCGCAGAAGCACAAGCGGCGATCGCCGCGGCACGGCGTGCGTTCGACACCACGAGCTGGCCCACCGACGTCGAACTGCGGATCCGCTGCCTCGACCAGCTGCACCGGGCGCTGGTCGAACACGCCGACGAGTTGCGCGAGCTGACCATCGCCGAAGTCGGTGCGACGCGCGCTCTGACCCAGGGCGCGCAGCTCGACGACCCGATCAAGATCGCGCGCTTCTACGCCGACCTGCTCGGCCGCTATTCCTTCACCGAAGACCTCGGCGAAATCGAGTCCCGCGGCATGCGCCATCACCGCTGGGTGGAGAAGGAAGCCGCCGGTGTGGTGGCGGCGATCATCGCCTACAACTACCCGAACCAGCTCGCGCTGGCCAAGCTTGCCCCGGCCCTGGCCGCCGGATGCACGGTGGTGCTCAAGGGCGCGCCGGACACGCCGCTGGTCACGCTGGCGCTCGGCGAGGTGATCGCCAAGCACACCGACATTCCCCCCGGCGTGGTCAACGTGCTGAGTTCGTCGGATGCCGCCGTCGGGCCCGCGCTGACCACCAGCCCGGACGTCGACGTGGTGACCTTCACGGGCTCGACCCCGGTGGGGCGCCAGATCATGGCCGCGGCCAGCGAGACCGTCAAGCGCGTCTTTCTCGAGCTGGGCGGCAAGTCCGCGGTGATCATGCTCGACGACGCCGACTTCACCAGCGCCGCCATGTTCGCGGCCTTCAGCATGGTCACCCACGCGGGGCAGGGGTGCGCGCTCACCTCGCGGCTCCTGGTGCCCAGGTCGCACCACGACGAGATCGTCGAGCTGATCGCCCAGAACTTCGCCAGGGTGCGCCACGGCGATCCGGCCGATCCCAAGACGTTGATGGGACCGCTGATCAACGAGCGCCAGCGGGACAAGGTCGACGGCATGGTGCAGCGGGCGGTAGCCGCCGGCGCCACCCTCGTCACCGGGGGGAAACGGTTGGACCCCGGCTACTTCTATGCGCCCACCCTGCTGACCAACGTGGACCCCGACAGCGAGATCGCGCAGGAAGAGGTCTTCGGTCCGGTCCTGGTGGTCATCGCCTTCGACGATGACGATGACGACGACGCGGTGCGGATCGCCAACAACTCCATCTACGGCTTGGCCGGCGCGGTCTTCAGCCGCGACGAGCACCGGGCCCTGTCGGTGGCGCGGCGGATCCGGGCCGGGTCGTTTTCGATCAACGGCGGCAACTACTTCGGCGCCGACAGCCCATTCGGCGGCTTCAAGCAGTCCGGCGTCGGCCGCGAGATGGGCGTCGCCGGGCTCGAAGAGTTCTTGGAGCGCAAGACGTTTGCCGAGCCCGTCCTGGGGGCGCCGGCATGAGGCCACTGGAGGACATCCGCGTCCTGGAGGTCGCCATGTACGGGTTCGTCCCGTCGGCGGGCGCGGTGCTGGCGGAGTGGGGCGCCGACGTGGTCAAGGTCGAGCACGCGGTGACCGGCGACCCGCAGCGCGGGTTGCGCCAGACCGGCATGCTGCGCGTGGAGGGTGACCCCAACCCCAACATCGAACATGCCAACCGGGGCAAGCGAAGCATCGGCCTGGACATGTCGGTGCCGGGCGGCAGGGAGGTGCTCTACGAGCTGGCCCGCCGGGCGGACGTGTTCCTGACGAGTTTTCTCCCCGGCGCCCGGGCGAAGTTCGGCATCGACGTCGAGGACATCCGGGCGGTCAACCCGAAGATCATCTATGCCCGCGGCAGCGCGCTCGGCCCGCGCGGTGAAGAGTCGACCAGGGGCGGTTACGACATGACGGCCTTCTGGTGCCGGGCCGGAACCGCCGCCACCATCACTCCGGCCGGCACCCCCGGCATGATCGGCCCGCCCGGACCGGCCTACGGCGACACCATTTCCGGCACCAACCTCGCCGGCGGCATCGCCGCCGCCCTGCTCAAGCGCGAGCGAACCGGGGAACCGTCCGTCGTGGATGTCTCGTTGCTGGGCAGCGGCTTCTGGGCGATGGGGCACACCGTGGCGCTGACCAAGCACCTGGGACAGCGGATGGAAGCGCTGCCGCCCGGGGTGCACGGCGCGCCCAACAACCCGCTGGTGGGGCTCTACACCACGGCCGACGGCCGCTACATCTCGTTCGTGATGATGCAGCCCACCAAGTTCTGGGCCGACGTGTGCCGGCATGTCGATCTCCCGGAACTGGCCGACGATCCCCGCTTTGCCACGGTGGAGAAGATCGCCGCCAACACGGCAGACGCGGTCGAGCTCTTGACCAAGGCCATCGCAACCCGCACTCTTGCGCAATGGAGCGAACGGTTTGCCACTCTGGCCGGGCCCTGGGCGCCGGTCCAGGACACCTTGCAGGCCGTCGACGACGCACAGATCCGGGCCAACGAATACCTGGTCCGCGCAGGTGAACTCGACCTGGTCGCCAACCCGGTCCAGTTCGATGTCACGGCCCCCCACACGGGCCCCGCGCCCGGATTCGCCGAGCAGACCGACGAGATTCTGATGGAGATCGGACTCGACTGGGAGCGCATCATCGAACTCAAGACGGCGGGCGCCGTCACTTGAGTACGACGGGGACTGGAGTGTGTGAATCCTTTGAGCTCACTGTGCTCCCGGGGCGACGGCGCGCGTCGCGCCGACGGACCTCGCTGATAACGGTTATGCATTTTTTAGTGCACCTGGATGTGACATGAGTCATAATCGCCGGACGCTTCAAGACTTCGGGCATCGTTTGGTACGTCCGGTCTTGGGGCGCCATCTCACGCGACTGAACGGAGGACTGGCGTGAGGACGGTAGCCACGACGGGCCTCGCCGCCGGCTCGCGGCCGCCGTCCGGGAATCGGATGCCGGGTCGCCGCGCCCGGATCGGCTTGGCGCACAGCGTGGTTGGTCCGGACGAGTTATTGACGGTGGCGTCAAAACCCCTGGGACCGGAAGGAACCGGCGCCGATGGCCATTAAGAAGTCGGGCCCGGAGCGATGGACCGGGGGCCTGTCCCTGGGCCGGGGCTCCAAGCCGATGGAGTCGATCGGCGGGCTGTTCGCCATGTCGGCCGACGCGGTCAAGTTCGTCTTCGTCCGCCCCTTTCAATGGCGTGAGTTCTTGGAACAGTCGTGGTTCGTTGCGCGCGTCGCACTCATGCCGACGTTGATGGTGGCCATCCCGTTCACCGTCCTGGTCAGCTTCACGCTCAACATCCTGCTGCGGGAACTCGGCGCCGCCGACCTGTCCGGCGCGGGTGCCGCGTTCGGTGCGGTCACCCAGGTCGGCCCGCTGGTGACCGTGTTGATCGTCGCCGGCGCCGGCTCCACGGCGATGTGCGCCGACCTGGGATCGCGCACGATCCGCGAGGAGATCGACGCGATGGAGGTGCTGGGCATCAACCCCGTGCAACGCCTGGTGACCCCCCGCATGCTGGCCTCCGGACTGGTTGCCCTGTTGCTGAACAGCCTGGTGGTCATCATCGGCATCGTGGGCGGCTATGTCTTCTCGGTATTCGTCCAAGACGTGAACCCGGGTGCGTTCGCGGCGGGGATCACCCTGCTGACCGGCGTCCCCGAAGTCGTCATTTCATGCGTCAAGGCAGCGCTTTTCGGCCTGATCGCCGGGCTGGTCGCCTGCTACCGCGGCCTGACGGTCTCCGGCGGCGGCGCCAAGGCCGTCGGCAACGCCGTCAACGAAACGGTGGTCTATGCCTTCATGTCGCTGTTCGTCGTGAACGTGGTTGTCACCGCGATCGGCATCCGAATGTCGGCCAAGGGTCACTGAGGGGGTGTAGGGACAAGCTGTGACGGTACGAGCCGCCTATCCGCGACTGACGCGGCAACTCGACAAGCCGATCGCCACTTTGGGCCGCATCGGCGACCACACACTGTTCTATGGCAGGGCGCTGGCCGGGGTCCCCTTCGCCGTCCGCCACTACCGCCGGGAAGTCATTCGGCTGGTCGCCGAAATCAGCATGGGCGCAGGAACTTTGGCGATGATCGGCGGCACGCTGGCGATCGTCGGATTCTTGACGCTGGCCGCGGGCGGCACGCTGGCGGTCCAGGGGTACAGCTCGCTGGGCAACATCGGCATCGAGGCGCTGACCGGGTTCCTGGCCGCCTTCATCAACGTGCGGATCGCGGCACCGATCGTCGCGGGAATCGGCCTGGCGGCCACCTTCGGCGCCGGCGTGACCGCCCAGTTGGGCGCCATGCGAATCAACGAAGAGATCGACGCGCTGGAATCCATGGCGATCCGGCCGGTTTCGTATCTGGTCAGCACGCGGATCGCCGCGGGGATGCTGGCGATCACGCCGTTGTACTCGATCGCCGTGATCCTGTCGTTCCTCGCCAGCCAATTCACGACCGTCGTCCTCTTCGGCCAGTCGGGCGGTCTGTACCAGCATTACTTCTCGACGTTCCTCAATCCCATCGACTTGTTGTGGTCGTTCCTGCAGGCCGTTCTGATGGCGATCACGATCTTGTTGATCCACACCTACTTCGGCTACTTTGCTTCGGGCGGACCGGCCGGTGTCGGCGTCGCGACCGGCAACGCGGTGCGAACCTCGTTGATCGTGGTCGTGTCGGTGACGCTGCTCGTCTCGCTGTCCATCTACGGCACCAACGGCAACTTCAACCTGTCGGGCTAGGGAAGGTGGTGAACGGACAGTGACGCGTGACCTCGGGCCGGGCCCCATCCACCGGTCCGAAACCACCAGCGCCGCACGACCGGTCGCGGCAAAGCCCGGGCACCACTTCGGCGTGCAGTCCTACGCACGGCCCCTGGCGGGGTTGGCGACGGTCGTCCTGGTCGTCCTGGTCTTCGCCGTCGCGATAGGCCTCTTCCGGGGCGACTTCACCACGAGCGTGCCCGTCACGGTCGTCTCGCCGCGCGCCGGCCTCGTGATGAACCCGGACGCCAAGGTGAAGATGCGCGGCGTCGAGGTGGGTAAGGTCGACTCAATCGACGTGCGCCCCAACGGCGAGGCCGTGCTGCACCTCGCGATACATCCGTCGGAGATCCACCTCATCCCGGCCAACGTGCTCGTCGACATCGCGTCGACGACGGTGTTCGGCGCGAAGTTCGTCGAGCTGATACCGCCCGCCGAGCCGTCACCGCAGCCGCTGCACGCGGGTCAGGTGCTCCAGGGCAAGCACGTCACCGTCGAAATCAACACGGTGTTCCAGCAACTCACGTCGCTGTTGTCGACGATCGATCCCGCCAAGCTCAACGAAACCCTCGGGGCGATAGCGTCGGCGGTGAACGGTCGGGGCCACAAGATCGGCCAGGCGCTGCACGATCTGGACTCCTTCCTGGCCACCCAGGAGCCGAGCCTGCCCGCGCTGCGACACGACATCGAGGCCCTGCCCGTGGTGAGCAACGCCTACGCGGACTCGTCGTCGGACCTACTCGCGACGGCCGACAACACGGTCCGGATCAGCAAGTCGATCGTCGACGAGCAACAGAATCTCGACGCCTTCCTGATCAGTTCGATTGGCTTGGCGGACATGGGCAATGACGTGGTGGGCGGCAACCGGGAAGCGCTGACCGAAGACCTGCACCTGCTGGCGCCGACCACCGATCTGCTCAACCAGTACCACGAGGCGCTGTATTGCGGCATCGCCGGATCGCTGGGGAACCTGCACGCTCCGGACCTGCCGGAGCCGATGGTCAAGGTGACCGTCGTCCTCGGCCTCGGCGCCGAGCGTTACCGCTACCCCTCCAACCTGCCCAAGGTTGCCGCATCCGGCGGGCCGCAGTGCCGGGATCTTCCGGTGGTGCCGTTCGACGTTGCACCGCCGTTCGTGGTGACGGACAACGGCTCCAACCCGGTGCAGTACGGCAACCAGCAACTGCTGCTGAACTCCGACGCGCTCAAGCAGCTGCTCTACGGACCCCTCGACGGGCCGCCGCGCAACACCATGCAGATCGGGCAGCCCGGATGACCGGCTCGCGCTCGATGATCATCAAGTTCGGGGCCTTCGCCACCGTGATGGTCCTGCTGACCGTGTTCTTGTTCTTCATCTTCGGGCAGTACACCACCGGGTCGACGAACGGGTACTCGGCGCTCTTCACCGACGTGTCACGCCTGAAGCCCGGAGAGACCGTGCGGGTGGCCGGCATTCGGGTGGGCACGGTCAACAGCGTCAGCCTGCGCCCCGACAAGAAGGTATTGGTGAAGTTCGACGCCGACCGCGGCGTGGTGCTCACCACCGGCACCCGCGCCGTGGTCCGCTACCTCAACCTGGTCGGCGATCGCTACCTCGAGCTGGCCGAGGGCCCCGGGTCCACCAAGGTGCTGCCGCCCGGGGCGGAGATCCCGCTCGATCGCACGGCGCCGGCCCTCGACATCGATCTGTTGCTGGGCGGGCTGAAACCCGTTACCCAGGGCCTTAACCCGCAGGACGTCAACGCGCTCAGCGCCGCGCTCATCCAGGTTTTCCAGGGCGAGGGCGGGACGCTGCAGTCCCTGCTGTCGAAGACGTCGTCGTTCTCCAATTCTTTGGCCGACAATAGTCAGACGGTCCAGGAGTTGATCGACAACCTCAACACCGTGGTGGGCACCGTCGACAAGGAAGGCACCAAGTTCTCCGGTGCCGTCGACCGACTCGAGAAGCTGATCAGCGGGCTCGACCAGGACCGCGACACGATCGGCACCGCGATCAACGCCCTGGACAACGGGACCGCGTCGATCGCCGACCTGCTCACCCGGGCGCGACCGCCGTTGGCCGCCACCGTGGATCAGGCGAATCGGCTTGCCCCGCTGCTCGACAAGGACAAGAACCTCATCGACACCTCGCTGAAGAAGTTGCCGCACAACTACCGCAAGCTGCTCAGGCTGGGTTCCTACGGCGCCTGGTTCCCCTATTACCTGTGCGGGCTCGCGCTGCGCGTCTCCGATCTGCAGTACCGGACCGTGGAAGTGGGCATCAAGCATCAGGTCACCGGGCGGTGCGCGGAACCGAAGGACCCCGATGAATAAGTATCGCGGAGCGGGCCTCATCAAGGCGGGATTCATCGGCGCCGTACTGATCGCGTTGATCATCGCCGTCGGCCTGAACCCCGATCAATTGGTCCAGCGGGCCACCACGGTCCGCTATCAGGCGCTGTTCTCCGATGCCGGCGGCCTCGCGCTCGGCAATGACGTGATCCTCTCCGGCGTCAAGGTGGGCAGCGTGACGGGCATGTCGCTGCAGCACGGCGACGTGCTGGTGACATTCACCGCCAAGGGCAACATCCTGCTCGGGTCGGCCACCACCGCACACATCAAGACCGGTTCGCTGCTGGGCCAGCGCGTGTTGACGATCGACTCCGCGGGTACGGGCAATTTGCATCCAATGGCCGTCATCCCGGCGTCGCGCACCTCCTCGCCCTACTCGTTGTCCGAGGCGGTCGGTGACCTGACCACCGACATCGCCGGGACCAATACCGAGTCACTGAACCAATCGCTAGACACGCTGTCTTCGACGCTGAATCAGGTTGCGCCGCAACTCGGTCCGGCGTTCGACGGCATCACCCGCCTTTCCCAGACCCTCAACGCCCGCAACCAGACGCTCGGGCAGTTGCTCAAGGGCGCCGCCGACGTCACCGGCATCCTGGGGCAGCGCAGTCAGCAGCTCAACACCTTGATCCTCAACGCCAATGACCTGTTGTCGATGCTGGTGTCGCGGCGCCAGGCGATCGTGCGGCTGCTGGCCAGCACGTCCGCGGTGGCCACGCAGCTGTCCGGCGTGGTGCACGACAACGAGTCGAAGCTGGCGCCGACGCTGGAGAAGCTGAACGCCGTGACCGCGGTCCTGGAGAAGAACCGCGACAGTCTCGCCAAAGCGCTTCCGGGACTGGCGAAGTACGAGCTGACGCAGGGCGAGACCGTTTCCAGCGGTTACTACTACAACCCGTTCATCCCCAACCTCTTCCAGTTGGAATTCTTCCAGTGGTTGTTCGATTACGCCTTCGGGTTCCGTGCCTACGGCGCCCCGGGTCAGCCGCCGGACACCGCCGGGCCGCGGGCATTCTTCCCGTTCCCGTTCAACATGGACCCGGGTGGGTCGCGATGATGCGGCTCGAGGCGATTCCGCGCAAAGGGCTCAAGGTCGGACTGGCCATCGTGCTGGCGGTCCTGCTCGTCGTCGGCGCGGCAGTTGCCGTCCGCGCCACGTTCTTTCGCCCGACGACGATCACCGCCTATTTCCCGACCGCCACCGCGATCTATCCCGGCGACGATGTGCGGGTGGCCGGCATGAAGGTCGGCACCATCTCGTCCATTCAGCCGCAGGGCACCCAGGCGAAGATCGTGATGCACGTCGATCGGGACATACCCATTCCGGCGGACGCCAAGGCGGTGATCGTCGCCCAGAACCTGGTGGCGGCGCGCTACGTTCAGCTCACGCCCGCCTACCGCTCGAGCGGCCCCACCATGCACGACGGGGCGGTGATACCGGCCGACCGGACGGCCGTGCCCGTCGAATGGGACCAGGTGAAAGACCAATTGATGCGTTTGGCAACGGAATTGGGTCCCAACAGCAAGGTGTCGACCCCGTCGGTGGCGCGTTTCATCGACAGCGCCGCCGACGCGCTGGGCGGCGGCAACGGCGAGAAGCTGCGCCAGACGCTGAATCAGCTCTCCGGGGTTGCCAGGGTCTTCGCCGAGGGCAGCGGCAACCTCGTCGACATCATCAAGAACTTGCAGACCTTCATCGGCGCCCTGCGGGACAGCAACGTCCAGATCGTCCAGTTCGACAACCGGCTGGCGACCCTGACCAGCGTGCTCGACGACAACAAGTCCGATTTGGACGCTGCGCTGACGGATTTGGCGAGCGCGGTCGGCGACGTGCAACGGTTCATCGCGAACAGTCGCGACGCGACCTCCGAACAGATTTCGCGGTTGGCCGACCTGACTCAGATACTCGTTGACCAGAAGATGGCGTTGAAGAACGTGCTGCACATCTCGCCGACCGCACTCGCCAACGCCTACAACGCTTACGACCCGGACACCGGTAACATCCGCGGCGGGGTCGGACTTCAGAACTTCACCAATCCCACGTTCGCCTGGTGCTCGGGCATCGGGGCCATCGAGAATGCCACGGCGGTCGAAACCGGCAAGCTGTGCGGCTTGTATCTGAGCCCGGCGCTTAAGGTGTTCAACCCGAACTTTATCGTCAACTTCAACTATTTACCTATCCCGGTCAACCCGATCCTGGCGCCGTCTTTTGCCCCGGAAAACGTTGTCTACAGCGAGGACCGGCTGAAGCCCGGCGGGGAGGGTCCCAGGCCGGGGCCGCCCTTGCTGCCGCCGGCCGTCTCCGCGTACACGGGGCTCCCCGGTGACCCCGTGGGTCCGCCGGGATCGGTACCGCTGGGGCGGATACCCGGCGCGGCGATGCCGGAGCCCCCGCCGGGTGAGCCGCCGCCGGCCGCAGCGCCCCCGGCTTCATCGGCGCCGGCCGAACCGCCGCCGCCCGCCCCGGCGAACGTCTCGGACATGCTGCTCCCCGCCGACGGAGCGCACCCGTGAGCGCCCGGCTCGCGATCCGGCGCTTGCTCGGCATCGGGTGCGCCGTCATGCTCGCCGTGAGCGGGTGCGCGTTCAACGGCCTGAACTCGCTGCCCCTGCCGGGCGCGGTGGGACGGGGCCCGGGCGCCACCACGTACCATGTCGAGCTCGCCAATGTCGTGACGATGGAACCGAATTCGCCGGTGATGATCGACGACGTCATCGTCGGCAGCATCAGCAAGATGACCGTGCGGAACTGGCACGCCGACGTCGAAATCTCGGTGCAACCCGGCACGGTGATCCCCGCCAACGCGGTGGCCAGCGTCGGGCAGACCAGCCTGCTGGGCTCCATGCACCTGGCCCTGAATCCGCCGCTGGGGCAGCCGGCGACCGGGCGGCTGCAACCGGGCGCCACGATCCCGCTGAACCGGTCCTCCACCTATCCGTCGACCGAACAGACGCTGTCGTCGCTGTCGGTGATCCTCAACGCCGGGGGCCTGGGTCAGTTCGGCGACATCATCCACAACTTCAACGCCGCACTCTCCGGAAACGAAGGGGCCGTTCGTGATCTCCTCGAGCGCCTCGACCGGTTCGTGGGCACCTTCGACCAACAGCGTGACAACATCGTCGCATCCATCCAGGCGCTGAACCGTCTGTCCGGAACCTTCGCCGCCCAACGCGACGTGGTCACCCAGGCGCTGTACAAGATTCCGCCGGCGCTGGACGTGCTCATCAAGGAGCGCCCGCGGCTCACGACCGCGCTGAACAAGCTCGGGACGTTCAGCGACACGGCGACCAGGCTCGTCAACGACGCGGGCGACGACCTGGTGCGGAACCTCAAGAACCTCGCGCCGGCGCTCGGTGCGCTCGCCGACATCGGGCCTGATCTCGACGCCGCGATCGCGTACGCGCCGACGTTCCCGTGGACACAGAGCATCATCGACCGGTACATCCGCGGCGACTATCTCAACGGGTATTTCATCATCGACCTGACGAATGCCGGTCTGCGCAAGGGCCTCCTGCGCGGCACCCACTGGGAACGGATCGGCGCCGAGGCCGTCCCGGGGCCCGCCGATCCTGAATACCTGCAATTCAAATACGGCGCACCGCCCGGGGCGCCCGGCGGCCTTACGGCGCCCGGGCCCATCGGGGAACCGGCGCCGATCGGGCCGCCGCCTCCCTGGGCACCGATACGGCCGGGGCCGCCGCCCGCGGCGCCGGGACCCGTCAACCAACAGGCCGGTGACACACCGCCCTCCGCTGCACCACCGCCGCCGGTGTCACCGTTGATCGCGGGCCTGACCATGCTGGGCCCGCGCCCGGCAGACGCGCAGTCGCCGGCGCTCCCGGGCCTGACGCCGGCGGGGGCACCGGCGGCGCCCGCCGACCAGGGCGCCCCGGGACCGGGCGGCCGACCAGGGCGCCCCGGTACCGGGCGCGACGCCGACCACAAGCCAGCCAACGGACGGGGGCTCGTAGATGCTGACCCGCTTTGTCCGCATCCAGTTGGCGATCTTCGCGATCGTGGGAACGATCGGTGTGGTCGTCATGGCGTTGTGGTACGTCCAGGCGCCCACCCTGCTCGGCATCGGCAAGATGACCGTCACGCTGAAACTGCCCGCCACCGGTGGCCTGTACCGCTTCAGCAACGTGACCTACCGCGGCGTGCAGATCGGCAAGGTGACCGCGGTGGGGCTCACCCCGGACGGCGCGAAAGCCACGTTGTCCCTTGATACTTCGCCGAAGATACCGGCCGACCTCAAAGCCGAGGTGCTCAGCATCTCCGCGGTGGGCGAGTATTACGTCGACCTGCGGCCCCGAACCGACTCGCCGCCCTACCTGCATGACGGCTCGGTGATCGCCGTGAACGACTCGACCATTCCCCAGCCCATCGGTCCGGTGCTCGACCAGAGCAGCGCGTTGATCAACAGCATCCCCAAGGGCAAGCTCGGTCAACTGCTCGACGAGTCGTTCAAGGCATTCAACGGCGCCGGATACGATTTCGGATCCCTGTTCGACAGTTCGGCGCGCGTCTCGGGCGACCTCAACGGCGTGGGCAACCAAACACGCAGCCTGACCGAAGACACCGGGCCGTTCTTGGACGCGCAGGCGCAGACCGCCGACTCGATCCGAACGTGGGCGCACAGCCTCGCCGGGTTCAGTGGGCAGCTGGCCAAGAACGACCCGGAGTTCCGCACCCTGCTGCAACAGGGTCCCGG
The DNA here is from genome assembly GCF_001053185.1 of Mycobacterium bohemicum DSM 44277. Classification (GTDB taxonomy): domain Bacteria; phylum Actinomycetota; class Actinomycetes; order Mycobacteriales; family Mycobacteriaceae; genus Mycobacterium; species Mycobacterium bohemicum. The sequence goes on from NZ_CSTD01000002.1 coordinate 716,840, forward strand.
TGCCCTCAACGAGGCGTCCCGGCTGCTTGACCAGATAAAACCGACGCTGCCGGTCCTGCTGGCGAACCTCACCACGATCGGCCAGATCGGCGTTACCTATCACGCCTCGCTCGAACAGATGTTGGTGCTGCTGCCGCCGTTCACCGCGGCGATCCAGTCGTTCGTCGGCACCAAATCCCCGACCGGATTGGCCACGGGCGCATTCAATCTCATCATCAGTGATCCCCCCGCGTGCACCGTCGGCTTCCTGCCGCCGAGTCAATGGCGTTCTCCGGCCGACACCCGCACCGTTGACACGCCGGACGGGCTGTATTGCAAGCTGCCGCAGGATTCGCCCATCGCTGTGCGCGGCGCCCGCAACTACCCCTGCATGGGGCAACCCGGAAAACGCGCGCCGACCGTCGAAATCTGCGAGAGCGACAAGCCTTTCCAACCGCTGGCGATGCGACAGCACGTCTTCGGCACCTACCCGCTGGACCCCAACCTGATCGCGCAGGGCATCCCGCCCGACGACCGGGTCAACTGGAACCGGGAAAGAATCTTCGGGCCGGTGGAGGGAACTCCGCTGCCGCCGGGCGCGGTTCCGCGCGGAACGCCGCCGTCCGCGCTGCCGCCACCGGCGGCGCCGATCAGCCCGCTGGCGCAAATGGGGGAGGTGTCACCCATCGCGCCGATCGACGTACCTGCCGCGCCGCCCGGGCCCGCGCCGGCCCCCGTCCCGGAACCCGCTCCGCCGCCGGCGCCGGCGCCCGCGTCAGGCGCGCCCGCGCCGGAAGCGCCGCCGATCCAGCCTCCCGACCCGCGCAAGGACCTCGCCGAGCGCATCGCCGAGGAGAAGAACCTGCGGCAGAGCACCCGCCAGGGCGTGCAGTACCTCGCCCTGCAGTTCATGGCGACCCAGTGCGACAAGGACGACATCCTCGCCGGCAACGACGACCCCGCGCTGCCCCTGGTCACCTGCTCGACCGACCACAAGGTGGCCTACCTGCTCGCGCCGTCGATCATCAGCGGCGACCAGATCGAGAACGCCAGCTCGTCGATGAACCAGCGCGGCATCGGGTACGTCGTCGACCTGCAGTTCAAGCCGGCGGCCGCCAACGTTTGGGCGGACTTCACCGCCGCCCACGTCGGTGAGCAGACGGCCTTCACCCTGGACTCCCAGGTGGTCAGCGCCCCGCGGATCAACGAGGCCATCCCGGGGGGCCGCACCCAGATCAGCGGCGGCGACCCGCCCTTCAACGCCGCGACGGCGCGCCAGCTCGCCAACGTCCTGAAGTACGGCTCGCTGCCGCTGTCGTTCGAATCCTCTGAGGCACAAACGGTTTCGGCGACGCTCGGGCTGACCTCGCTGCGGGCCGGGCTCATCGGCGGCGCGATCGGCCTGCTGCTGGTGTTGCTGTATTCGCTGGTGTATTACCGGGTGCTCGGCCTGCTCACGGCGCTGTCGCTGATCGCTTCCGGTGCAATGATCTTCGCGATCCTGGTGCTACTGGGGCGCTACATCAACTACACCCTGGACCTGGCCGGCATCGCGGGCCTGATCATCGGCATCGGCACCACCGCCGACTCGTTCGTCGTGTTCTTCGAACGCATCAAAGACGAGATCCGCGAGGGCCGTTCGTTCCGCTCGGCGGTGCCGCGCGGCTGGGTGCGGGCGCGCAAGACCATCGTGTCCGGCAACGCCGTCACCTTCCTGGCCGCCGCGGTGCTCTACTTCCTGGCGATCGGCCAGGTGAAGGGCTTCGCGTTCACGTTGGGGCTCACCACGATCCTCGACCTGGTCGTGGTGTTCCTGGTGACCTGGCCGCTGGTCTACCTGGCGTCCAAGTCCCCGCTGCTGGCAAAGCCGGCGTACAACGGCCTGGGGGCCGTCCAGCAGGTCGCCCGCGAACGCCGGGCATCGTCGGTTGCCAAGACGGGACGGGGATAGCGCATGGTTTCCTCCAAGGCATCCAAGGCATCCAAGGCATCCAAGGCATCCGAGGCTTCCGAGGCATCCGAACCGGCGGAGACCGCCGACGCGACGTCGGGCGCGACCGAGTCGGCCGCCGTCGGCGCCGCGCAGCCGCGGCACAGCTTCCTCGCGCGGCTCTACACCGGCACCGGCGCGTTCGAGGTGATCGGCCGGCGCCGGCTGTGGTACGGCGTCAGCGGGGTGATCGTCGCGATCGCCATCATCAGCATCCTGTTGCGGGGTTTCACCTTCGGGATCGACTTCAAGGGCGGCACCACGGTGTCGTTCCCGCGCGGCGGCACGGTGCAGACCGCGCAGGTGTCCGACGTCTTCCGCAAGGCGCTGGGCAAGGACCCCGAGTCGGTCGTGATCGTCGGCAACGGTGCCTCGGCGACGGTCCAGATCCGCTCCGAGGCGCTGTCCAACGACCAGACGGCCAAGCTCCGCAACGCCCTGTTCGACGCCTTCCAGCCCAAGGGCAACGACGGCAAGCCCAGTAAGCAGGCCATCAGCGACTCGGCGGTGTCGGAGACCTGGGGCGACCAGATCACCAAGAAGGCGCTGATCGCGCTGGCGGTGTTCCTGGTGCTGGTCAGCCTGTACATCATGGTGCGCTACGAGCGCTACATGGCCATCTCCGCGCTGACGACCATGGTGTTCGACCTGACCGTCACCGCGGGCGTGTATTCGCTGGTGGGCTTCGAGGTCAGCCCGGCCACGGTCATCGGCCTGCTGACCATCCTCGGGTTCTCCCTGTACGACACCGTCATCGTCTTCGACAAGGTCGAGGAGAACACCCACGGTTTCCAGCACACCACCCGACGCACGTTCGCCGAGCAGGCCAACCTGGCGATCAACCAGACGTTCATGCGCTCGATCAACACCAGCCTGATCTCGGTCCTGCCGGTGCTGGCGCTGATGGTGGTGGCGGTGTGGCTGCTCGGCGTCGGCACGCTGAAGGACCTGGCGCTGGTGCAGCTCGTCGGCATCCTGGTGGGCACCTACTCGTCGATCTTCTTCGCGACCCCGCTGCTGGTGACCCTGCGCGAACGCACCGAGCTGGTGCGCTCCCACACCCGCCGGGTGGGCAGGCGGCGCGGCGCGGGCGCGAAGCGTCGGCGGCACCAAGCGCGTTCGCGCACACCGAGTCTGCGCCCGGTCCGTCGGTGGCGCTGGCCCAGTACGACCCGCACACGGGCACCTTCGTCACCCCGGATGGACAGGTCTATCGGCAGTCGGACCTGGTCAAGACGTCATCCAAGGCGGCCCGGACGTGGAAGGACATGTTCGCGATCTGAAGGCCGCGGCGTTACAGGTCTCGGTGCACCTTGGCGGACAACGCCTTTGGGGTCAGCGCACCGAATCAACTGATCTTGTCCAGCCGGAACGGCTGGTCGATGTACAGCGGCTTGTTGGTTCCGCAGGCGCCGCTGGGGCCGGTGGTCTGTTCCCGTCCGGCCAGGACCGGCGACCCGAGCAATTTCTCACCGGTATCCGGGTTCGCGGGGTAGAAGTGGATGACGTCGTGCCCCGGGAATGAGGTGCCGTCCGGACAGGTCGTCCAGTTCGGGATGTCGCGCTTGACGAACCAGGTGGAGCCCTCGTTCATGAATATCGGTGCGGTCCAACCCTGGTCGCTGACGACCTGACCGTCGCACCGGTAGGCCGTGGAGCACGAAGTGGTGACGGTCCAGGTGCTTCGCACCACCGGCTCCTGGTGGAACACCTCGTTCGTCCGGGCCCAGTCGCCGACCACCGTCGCGGTGTACGTCCCGTTGATGGAGGGGTCGTAGGCCCAGGCGGACGGTGCGAGGCCCCCCCCCCCCGCCATGCCCGCGGCGACAAGCGTTGCGCTTAACGCCCTATTTATCGAACGCATCATGTGCTCCTTGACGCGCTAATACCGCCATTTGCAAGCGAATCGAATTCACAGACTAACACCGCCCCGCATGCCACGGAATGGTTCAGCCCGGAGGCTGTGGTGGTGCGCTCATAAGACGTCGAATTTGTCGATGAGCCACGAACCCTTGACCTTTACCAAGGCCATCTTCAGGCTGCTCGACGTCACCACCGGTTCCGGCTTCGCGGTGCTTGTGGTCTTCTGCCTGATGAAAACAAGTACCACCGCCGAATTGGGGTGCATTTCCGACACCGCGGCCTTGACAACGCTGGCGGTCGTCGTGACCTGGCCGCGCTGCGCCGCCGGCCCGACGACCTGGTCGGCGAAACGTTGGTAGTACGCCAGATAGTCCTCGCTGAGCCGGGATTTGGCGTTCGCGAAATCGCGGTCGAGAGTGTCGGGCGAGTAGGACAGCAACGCCACCGCCCCGTCGCTGGCGGCCTTGATCACCTGGTGCGTCGCAGCGCGGTCGGTCTGCTCATCCGGGCGGTGGACGAAGTAGAAATAGCCGGCACCGAACCCGACCGCGCATACGAGGAGCACTGTCAACAGGATCGGACGCCACCTTGCCAGGCACCGACGCATCCAGCGCGCCACCGCGCGGATTCGGCGGCCGGGCGCCGAATCCTGAAGCGACTCTTCGGGTGCTGCGCTGTCGACGGTCATGGGACGAAGTCGACTCTGGACACCTTGAGCTCCCCGTTGTCGCGTTCGACCGTGACGACGATTCGCAATCGCCGCGATTCGGGCTGGGCCTGACCGGGTTTGGTGATCTCGGATTTCGCCGCGACCAGGACCACCGCCGAATCCTGCGTCATCGACTGTACGGCGGCGGCCTCGACGGTGCCCTTGGAGCTGGACTTCGACTGCTCGACCGCTTTGACCAGATCTTCGCCACCCATCAGGACGCCGACCTTGAATGTCCCCGTCGTGTCATCGGCGAAGCGCTGGACGTCTTCTCTCGCCTTATTGGCATCGATGGAAATCATCAACACCACCGCTTTTCGGGCCGCCGCGGTGAACTCGGCGGTGCGCTGCCGCTGCTTGGCGACCTCACGGTGATGCCACACGAGATAGCCGCTCGCCGACAGCGCGGAGAGGCTCACCAGGATCGCGATTGCGGCGCCGAGGGCCCGCCGGCCGGGGCGACGGAGCCACCGGCGGCGCAGCGGGGTCGCGTCAACTTCCTCGGCGGCGCCGGTGCCGCCCGACGTCGCATCGGCCTGTCGGCGCAGCAGATTCGCGCGTTCACGCGCCGCCTCGGCGCGGGCTTCGGCCCGGGCCAGTTCGTCTGCTTCGGCGTCCGAGCCGGGCGACGCGTCGGAGAGGACCCCGTCGCCGCGGGTATTGGCGTCGAGCGTCTCGGCTGGAAGCTCGCGTGGCGGCATGGATCACCTCCCCGTCCGCACCTGCAAGAGAGAGCCACATTATCACTGCACGGCGAGCGCGCCGGCGCCGGAGCCGGTGATATCGGGCTGCGCTTCCTCTCGGAATGGGAGAATTCTATTCCCACCGCCGGTGGAGCTATGGCAAAGTATTGTCGTGCGATTCATCGTGGCAGCGGTCGCCGTTTTTCTGGGCCTCGGCGTGTTGGCGGCGCCCCAGGCTGCCGCCGCACCGGTCAATTGCGATTACCCCGATTGCACTCCGGGCATCATGCCGCATCAGGTCCTTGGCGCGCCGTGTGACAACACCACTTACTACGTGTTCGGCACCGCCGACTATTACGTGTCCTTCGCCACCCAGCCGGGCCGGTTGATGTTCTGCGGATCGCCGAGGCGGTACGAGCCGCGATGGTTCCGTTCGCCTCCGATGGCCGGTGTCAAGGAAGAGAACTCGTCGTGCGTCGACTACCCGGAGTACTACGTGGCGCAGGCGCCCGACGGGTTGTTTCTGGTGTGCAATGCCCACGACGGCACTCAAATCTGGGAACGCGGCGACACTTAAGCCGACGCCCGGGCCGCTCACGGCCGATTGTTCGGAATTTCCGGCCACGTCTGGAAGGGGCTGGGCCCGAAGTAATCGCCGTTGTGAATCGTGCCGTCCCTGTCGCGATGGTGCGCGTCGTGACAGGTAGTCGGATCCCATTGGGGCCCCCACGCCGGATCGAAGGGCTGGCCCGGACACCAGTGGTACCCCACGAACGGCCATGGCGGATTGTCGGCGCGGGCGCTGGTCATCGCGCCGGCACTGGCCAATCCGATTCCGGTCGTCACGGTGATTGCTGCGGCAACCAGACGCGCGGCTGTATTCATGAAAAAACCGTACCCGAACGGGCGTCAAAGCGGGCAAAGAAATCTGGTCGGAGCACGCCATGATTGCCCGTCCGAAACATGCAATGCGCCTTGGCGTCCGCGATTTCCCGGTCAGCCGAAATAGCCGCTTTTACCGACTGCCGTTGCGCCGTCAGCGCCCCCCACCTCATGCAGGCCGAGCAACCGCCGGCTCAGCTCGGTGAGCCGCGCCAGCAGGGTGTCGTCGTCGATGTCGGCCACCAGCGGGTGCATGACCGCGCTGCTGATCGCCCCCGAGAACATGGCCGCCTCGATCCGGCCGTCCAGCCCGGCGTCGCCCAACAACACCCGGTACAGCCGCTCCATAAACCGTTGGAAAGGCTCGTGTTCCGCGAGCAGCCGCACCACCACGGGATCGAATTGCAGGGTCCGCACCAACCGGCGGTCGCGAACCGCCATCTCCACCACGCGGATCAACAGCGCATCGCGGGCCTGCCGGCCTTCACCGTGCGCCTCGGCCTCCGCCAGCGCGGGTTCCAACCGGCCCAGTTCGCGCTCGGTGACGGCCAGGACGATCCGTTGCTTGGTCCGAAACTGGTGGTATACGGCGGCTTTGGTGATCCCCACGGCGTCGGCGATCATCTGCAACGACGTCCCGCTGACACCGTGCTCGGCGAACAAGTCGAGCGCGGCATCCAGCACGCGCGTCCGGGCGGCGCTGTGTTGGACGACGCGCAATGCGCCGCCGGTCACCCCAGTCTCCACATGACGAGATTAGACCAGGCGTTGACCTTGAGCTAGCCGATCGGCTAGCTTCGCTGACATGTCACGTGGTAGCGAAGGAGCCGCGATGTCCGACGACGGCGAAAGCGATGCGGTAAGCGCCCGCGGTTCGCTGCGGCGAACCGATGGTGAAGTCATTCTGTTGTGGACGCTGCCGGCTGCCGTGATCATCTGGATCGCCTGCTATTTCCTGTTTCCCGGGTTCAATCCGCCGATGTCACCCACGATGACGGCGCAGCAGGTGGCCGCGTTCTACCGCGATCCGGCCCACCTCCCGGAGATCCGGTACAGCATGATCATGCTCAACTGGTTCGGGGTGTGCCTCATCCCGATTCTGGCCCTGATCGTGATGCAGGTCCGCAGGATGGCGCACCGCACGCCGATCTTCTCCTACGCACTGCTGGGTTGCGCGGCCGGGGGCCCGACGTTGTTTCTCATCGCGAATGTCTGCTGGCTGCTGGCCGCCTTCCGGCCGGAGCGAAGCCCGGAACTCACGCAGATGTTCAACGACTTGGCCTGGATCACCTTCACCATCCTGGTCCCATTCTTGATCGGGCAAAGCGTGATCCTAGCGCTGGCAATCTATTTCGACGGCGGGCCGCGTCCGGTATTCAGCCGCTGGGTGGCCCACTTCAACCTCCTCGTGGCCGCTGCGCTAACCCCCGCGGCGTTCGTCGGGCTATCCTTGTCCGGACCGCTGGCCTGGGACGGCGTGTTGTCGTTCTGGCTGAAAAACGTTGCCATCGCGGTTTGGATCGTTGTGATGGGCCTGGTTCTGCGGCAGGCGGTCTATCGGGAGCGCGCCGAATACCGCCGGGGGGAAAAGAAATTGGTCGACGCGTGAGCGCACTGATCACACCGCCGGCGTCGCCGGCCACGCCGCCACCGGGGTCGCTCCGTCGGCGCATCGCCTGGCATTGCCGGCGTGATCCCAAGCGCGAGCTCTGGTTGGCCTGGGGGGCGCTCGTTGTCTTCTACAGCCTGTTCTTCCCCGTGTTCTTCATCGTGGCGCGTGTGCAACCCCCACCGCAGCCCGCCTGGGACCTCGCGACGCAGGTGCACTGGTTCCACGCCCGCCACCTGGGAATACCGGTCGGCTTCGGCGTCATCTTCGCCGTCGGCGGCATGATCGCGGTGAACAATGCCCTCATCGCCTATTCGATGCGACGCATGTCGGTGAGCCCCGCGTTCGCATACTCCTACCTGATCATCTACTCGCTCAGCGCGGTTCCCGGCATGCTGCTGCTCTGCATCGCTCTGATCGTCGGCACGCTGCGCCCCGAGCGAAGTCCCGAAGCGATCGGTTGGCTCTACGACTTCGCCTTCCTGTCGTTCGACGGAACGATGGGGGTCTTCCTCATCGGTTCACTGATCTGGATGATCGCGATCCTGCTCGACCGGAATCGGGTGTTCCCCAAGTGGTTCGGCTACCTCAACTTGTGCAACGCGCTCACCGAAGTCGTCGTGGCGCCCTGCTGGATCTTCCGGCGCGGCGTGTTGGCGTGGAATGGTCAGATCGCCTGGTGGTTGGACGTGGTCGTGTTCGGCATCTACACCGGTGTTTTCATCTTCATGCTCTTCCGGATGATCCAACGCGAGGACTTCGGCAGCGGGCCTCTGCCCGAGCTGGCCAGGGTGCCACGATGACGGAACGCGCCGACAAGCCCACAAGATTCGTGCCCGGCCAGCCGGACATGTGGGCTTTCGTACTCTTCGAAACGCTGATCTTTACGGCGTATTTCAGCTTTTACCTGTTCTACCGAAGCCAAAACCCGGCGCTGTTCCTGCATGCACAGTCGCAGCTTGATCTGCCGATCGGCGTCCTGAACACCCTCGTCCTGCTGCTCAGTTCGTGGTCGGTCGCGCGCTGCGTCCAGTCGTCGCGCGCCGGCGCCTACAACGCGGCGCTCAGGGACGTCGCCGTCACGGGCGTGCTCGCCGCGGTGTTCCTGTCGTTGAAAGTGTTCGAATGGGCCCGGCTGGTCCACGCGGGAAATGGGTTGGACAGCAGCGACTTCTTTACCTACTACTTTTTTCTCACCGGCATACACTTCGTGCACCTGCTGATCGGGTTCATCGCCCTCGCCATCATCGTCTATCAACTCCGAAGTGCAACAAGGAGATCCCAGCAACTGGTCGAGACCTGCGCCACGTACTGGCACACTGTCGACTTCCTGTGGGTGCTCATCTTCGCGCTGCTGTACGTGGTGAGGTGAACGATGAAGTTCAACAAGCGGCTGATGGGGGTGTGGCTGATCCTATCGGCGCTCACCCTGGGCTACCTGTGCATCGACCGCACCGCCGGTGGGTCATTACGATCCAGCGCGGTCGTCACCGCCGGCGTCATCGTGATCGCATTGGTCAAGGTGCGCATCATCTTTCGGGAGTTCATGGAAGTGCGAAACGCCCCGGCGCTGCTGTGCCGGCTCACCGATGCATGGGTGCTGATCATGGCCGCCGCCCTGCTCGGCAGCTACTTCGTCGGCCGGCAGATGGGATAGGTCCCGCGGGTCTCAGCCCGCGGACGCGACCGAATCGTCGACCGTGAACTTCAGGTGTAGCTCGCTCAAGCCGCGCAGGATGTAGGTCGGCTCGTAGGTGTAGCGGCGGTCGCCGCGTGGCCCGTGGTGCTTCTCATCGATCTCGATGCGCGACATCCGGTCCAGGATGCGTTCGATCGAGACGCGGCCCTCCACGCGGGCCAGCGGCCCGCCGGGGCAGGAATGGACGCCGCGGGCGAAGGCCATGTGCTCGCGGACGTTCTTGCGACGCAGGTCGAACTCGTGCGGGTTGTCGAACCTGCGCGGATCGCGGTTGGCGGCACCGGGAAGCACCATCACCACGGTCCCCGCGGGGATGTCGACGCCGCCGATGCTGGTGGCCCGGCGGGCCAGCCGCGAGTCGCATTTGACCGGGCTTTCCATGCGCAGCGACTCCTCGATGAACCCGGGAATGAGGCTGCGGTCGTCGCGCAACTCCTGCTGGATGTCCGGCCGCTCACCGATGACCTGAAGCGCGGCGCTGAGCAGCTTGGCCGTGGTCTCCTGCCCGGCGGCGAAAAGGAATGTGGCGGAACGGACCACCTCGATCACCTCGGGTGTCGACCCGTCCGGGTACTTCGCCCCGGCCAGCGACGTCAGGACGTCGTTGCGCGGACTGCGGCGGCGGTCCTCGATGTACGCGCAGAACTTGTCGTCCAGCCACTCCAGCGGGTTGATGCCGACCGACTCGTGGTCCAGCGCCCCGACCCGACCGCCCCCGTCGGCGCCGAGGACGACGCGGAACTCCTTGTGGTCGTCCTCCGGAACGCCGAGCAGATCGGCGATCACCAAGGTGGCGAACGGCTTGGAGTAGTCGGCGATGAATTCGGACTCACCGTTGTGCAGGAACTCGTCGAGCTGACGGTCGGCGAGGCGCCACATGAATTCCTCGTTCTGCTTCAGCCGGCTCGGGGTCAGCAGCTTGCTCAGCACCGATCGGGCCCGGGTGTGGTCCGGCGGATCCATCGTCACCATGTGCTCGTACATCGGAAAGTAACTGCGGTGCTGCTCGATCTGTGCGCTGATGTCGTCGCCCTCGGGTTGGAAGGGCAGCGGGGGAAACGGCCCGCCGAGCGCGACGATGTTCGAAAAGGTTTCGGTGTCCTTGTAGACCTCGGTGGCCTCGTCGTAACCGGTGACCGCCACGACGCCGTAATGCGGTAGCCGCAACACCGGATTCTGGCTGCGCAGATAGTCGAAGTAGGGGTGCGGGTCCGGCACGAGAGACGCATCGGTGAAGAAGTCGATGGTGTCGAAGTCGCTCATGTCCTCGTGCCTCCAAGAGCCGGGGTTGGCGGAGATGATTCGGGTGGCGAGACGCCCGCGCCACCCCAATTGATGCGGTCAGTGCTGAGCACTTGCTTAGCATGGCGATAATGTCAGGGTCAAGGCGACATCGCGCGTCGCGCTACCATCCGTGTGGTCGGCACGCGAAGGCAGGAGTGGGGAGCAGGCATGACATCTGCTTCAGCGGCGGCCCGCAGGCTCGGGGCGCCGGACGCGAAGAACCGCGGACTGCTGCTCGACGCGGCCGAACAGCTCATGGTCGAAGAGGGCTACGCCGCCGTGACGTCTCGCCGTCTCGCCAACAAGGCGGGATTGAAACCCCAGCTGGTGCACTACTACTTCCGCACCATGGAGGAGCTGTTCCTCGAGGTCTTCCGGCGGCGCGCCGACGAGGGGCTGCGCATCCAGGCCCAGTTGCTGGCGTCGCCGCAGCCGTTGTGGGCGTTGTGGAGGTTCGGCAACGACCCCGGGTTCACCCGGATCTCGATGGAGTTCATGGCGCTGGCCAACCATCGCAAGGAGATGCGGGCCGAAATCGCCTACTACGCCGAGCGTTTCCGTCAGGAGGAATGCCGGGCCGTCACGGCCGCGCTGCAGCGCTACGGGGAGGACGGCGGCGACGTGCCGCCCGTGGTCTGGACCGTGCTGATGTCCAGCCTGTCAAGGTTTTTGGTGCTCGAGCAGGCGATCGGGATGTCGGGCGGCCACGCCGAAACCAGGCAGCTCGTGGAAAGCCATCTGCGCCGACTGGAGGGGGAGCCGCGGCCGATCGCGGATACGCCGACGGGCTGGGCGGGTCACCAGGTGCGCAACGAGCAGAGCGCACCCTTGGGTCCGATGTTGGACACCACGACCTTGCCGTCGACTGACAGGTTGCACTGAACGCCGCCGTTCGCCAGCGGTTCGTGACCGGTGGTGGCCGTGACCATCGCCCACTGATCCGGGTTCAACAGGTTCACGGGCTGCACCCACGGCTTGTCGGGGGTGATGTCCGCGTGTACCTGCGGAGTGAATGAGTAATTGTTGTGGCTGTAGTCGGAGAAGACCGCCGGATCCTGATCCTGGTAGAAGATGTCGACGTAGGCCGGGGTCTTGGTCGAGACGACGTACACAACCTGATGCCAGACGGGGTCGGCGTGTGCGGGCGCGGTGCTTGTCCAGGGACCCGCCGGCCCCGACAAAGCAACAACGGACAGCGCCGACATCGCTGCGCCCGACGCGAGCAGTCTCTTTGTGTTCATGGCGCTCCTTCGGCCGCCGGGGGCGGACTGGCGGTGCGGTTCGTCAACCGCTCTGCGGCCCGCCAGTGGGCGTCGGCAACCCACAACCGTGCAAAGGATGCTATCGCCTCGTCCGGCGAAACTCCGCTGATTACCCGTTTTATCTCGCCCGACGGATGACGGGCCAATAAGCCGGCGATCGACCGCCAGCCCTCGTCGAAAGAGGCTCGCGGAATGACCTTGTCCACCAGGCCGATACGCTCGGCCTCGGCCGCGTCCAGCGCGATTCCGGTGCCCGCCAACAACAGCGCCTTGCCCTTCCCGACGATCGCCGCCAGTCGTTCGGCGCCGCCCCAGGCCGGCATGATCTCCAGGGTCACCTGGTTGAAAGCGATTTTGATGTCGTCGGCCGCAATCCGGATGTCGGCGGCGACGGCGAACTCGGCGCCACCGCCCAGGGCGTGCCCGTTCAGCGCGGCGACTACGGGAGCCGGGAAGCCCGCAAGCTGATCGCAGATCGACCGCATGCGCTTCGCCATCGCCGCGGCGTCCTCCTCGGTCCGCAGCGCGCTGAGCTCCTTGAGGTCGCCGCCCGAGACGAAGGCCCGGTCGCCGGCGCCCCTGACGACCAGGGTCCGGGCGCCTGCCGCCGCGTCGAGCGCGTTCTCCAGCTGGCCCATGGTCTCGAGCGAGATGGCGTTGCGCGCGTGCGGTCGGTCGATCGTCAGCACCGCCAAACCCGGGAACTCCTGGTCGAACTCCAGGTCAACCACGCGTCACCGCTCCTCGGGCGAAAATACCGATATTGGCATTCTCATTGCGGGAGAATAGCATCATCGCAGCAGGCCGGGGGCTTGCGGGCAAAGGATCGAGGTGGCCTCATGCACAAGCGCATCGGCGCGCTGGTAGCCGCGGCACTCGCCGTCGCCGGCCTGGGCGCCTGCAGCCCGAAGCCGCAGACCCCGCTCTCGAGTTCGGCGTCGGTGACGGTCAACGGGACCGACGCCAAGATCAACGTCGTCAAGTGCTACCAACAGGAGTGGTACCGGACCATCGACATCGGCGGCGACTTCGCCGGGGCCAAGGTCGTGATCGATGGGCGGGCCGAGCCGCAGACGGCGGAGTCCGTGCGGATCCAGAACCTGGGCGGTTTCACCGGCATGTACTCCAAGGATGACGGCGGGGACGCCAGCATGAGCTTCAGCGGCGACAAGTTCACGGTCACCGGCACCGCGAACGGATACAAGTCCGACACCCCCACCGAACCGGCCACCGCGACGTTCAAGATCGTCGCCAGCTGCTGACGGCTACGGCTCCCGCCGCTCGCCGGGGGCGGTGGCACGCACCCCGGCCCCGCCGGTGGACGACATGCACGGTGTGCGATCCGGCCAGCCCGAGCCGATGCTGTCGAGCGCGATTCGGGTGTCGTCGGCCGAGGTGACGAACTCTCGGCGGAAGTGGCGGTCGATCACCGAACCCCATTCCTGCCCCACGCCCCTGGAGGACTGCAACGCGCGCGGAGCGCGGTGCCGAGGCGACCGGCAGTTGCGACGCGAGCGCCGCGAGAATAGTATTCTCGTAAAATGCGAAGGAGGATTTCATGGGCCAGTTGTCGCACCGGGAGGACGTCCCGTTTCCGCTGTTCGATGCCGATAACCACCTCTACGAGCCGCCGGAGGCGCTGACCAAATACCTGCCCAAGGAGTACAAGGACTACGTCCAGTACGTCCAGGTCAACGGGCGCACCAAGATCGCGCTGCGGGGCGTGATCAGCAACTACATTCCCAACCCGACCTTCGAGGTCGTCGCCCGGCCGGGCGCCTGGGAGGAGTACTTCAAGTACGGCAACCCGGAAGGCAAGACCAAGCGAGAACTGTTCGGTGAGCCGATGCGCGCGATCCCGGCCTTCTTCGAGCCCGGCCCGCGCCTGGAGAAGATGGACGAGCTGGGCCTGGACCGCACCCTGATGTTCCCGACGCTGGCCAGCCTGATCGAGGAAAGATTGCGCGACGACCCGGTCGCCATCCACGTCCTGATCCATGCGCTGAACCAGTGGCTCGACGAGGTCTGGGGCTTCAACTACCAGAACCGCATCTTCACCACCCCGGTCATCACCCTGCCGATCGTCGAGAAGGCGATCGAGGAGCTGGAGTGGGTGGTCAAGCGCGGCGCCCGCTGCATCCTGATCCGCCCGGCTCCGGTCCCCGGCTTCCGCGGCCCCCGGTCGTTCGCGCTACCCGAGTTCGACCCGTTCTGGGAGCGCGTCGTGGAGTACGACCTGCTGGTCGGCATGCACTCCAGCGACAGCGGCTATTCCCGGTACACCTCCGAGTGGGACGGCGCCGACCAGGAGATGCTGCCCTTCCAGACCAATGCGATGGGCATTCTCAACGAGTGGCGGCCGATCCAGGACGCGGTGGGGTCGTGGGTGATCCACGGCGCGCTCTACCGCCACCCGAAGCTGAAAGTCGCCATCGTCGAGGCCGGTTCGAAGTGGATGACCCCGCTGCTCGACGGCCTGGCCGAGGTCTTCCGCAAGGCCCCGGAGGCCTTCCCGAGCGACCCCGTCGAGATGGTCAAGAACCGGATATTCGTCAGCCCGTTCTTCGAGGACGGCATCGACGATCTGATCAGTCTCGTCGGTGTGGATCAGGTGCTCTACGGCTCGGACTGGCCGCACCCCGAAGGGCTGGCGGAGCCGACCTTCTACATCAACGCGCTGTCGCACCTGCCGGTCGACGACCAGGCGAAGATCATGGGCGGCAACCTCGGCCGGCTCGTGACGGTGTAACGGCACGCTGAATACTCAGCCCGGTCGGTGACGATGCAGCGCGCGCAGCGCGATGAGAAGGAGCCGGCCAGTCAGATATGGCGGACCATCCCCGAGATGGTCTTGAGCGCGGCGGACCGCTTCGGCGACGCGGAAGCAGTGGTCGACGGTCCGCTGCGTCTCACATTCACCGAAGTTGTCGAGCGGATCCGTTGCGCCGCAGGCGCGTTCGCTGACGTCGGCGTCGAGAAGGGTGATCGAGTCGCCCTCTGGGCGCCCAACTCCGCGGAGTGGATCGTCGCGGCGTTCGGTCTGCTCACCGCCGGCGGCGTGCTCGTGCCCGTCAACACGCGGTTCAAGGCCGACGAAGCCGGTGACATCATCGCGCGCAGCGGGGCGAAGGCCGTCCTGGCGCGCAAGGGATTCCTGGGCCAGGACTACACCGCCCCCGCGGGGATACCGGTGATAGACCTGGCATCCGACTTCCTGTCCAGCGGTTCACCGTTCGAGCGGGCGGTGAGCGGCAGCGACATCTCCGACATCATCTTCACCTCCGGCACCACCGGCCGCCCGAAGGGCGCGATGATGAGCCACGGGCAGACGCTGCGCATGTACGAGGAGTGGGCGACGCTGGCGGACCTGCGCCGTGGTGACCGCTACCTGCAGATCAACCCGTATTTCCACACGTTCGGCCTGAAGGCCGGGCTCATCACGTCGTTCCTGCGCGGCGCGACGATGCTGCCGCTCGCGGTCTTCGAGATCGACACCGTCGTCGATCTGATTGAGCGGGAACGCATTACGATGCTGCCCGGGCCGCCGACGCTCTACCACTCCTTGCTCACGGTCCCCGACAAGTCCAGGCTAGCCACGTTGCGCGCCGGCGTGACCGGCGCCGCCGACATCCCCGTCGAGCTGGTCCGGCGCATCCATGACGAGCTGCCGTTCCGTACGTTGATGACCGGATACGGGCTCACCGAGGCGGGCAACGTGACCTTGTCGCGGCCCGGCGACTCCTTCGAGGATGTCGCGACCACCGCCGGCCTTCCGTGCGAGGGCGTCGAAGTGCGCATCGCCGACGACGGCGAGGTGCTGGTCCGTGGTTACGGCGTCATGCAGGGCTACCTGGATGACCCGGCGGCCACCGCCGAGGCGATCGACCCCGACGGCTGGCTGCACACCGGAGATCTGGGCAATTTCGACGACGCCGGCCGGTTGCGCGTCATCGGACGCAAGAAGGACATGTACATCGTCGGCGGGTTCAACGCGTATCCGGCCGAGATCGAGGGCTTCCTGATGAAGCACCCGGCCGTCGCGCAGGCTGCGGTCATCGGGGTTCCCGACGAGCGGCTCGGTCAGGTCGGCAAGGCGTTCGTCGTCCGCAGCGGTGCGGTCGGCTCCGAGGAGCTGATCGACTGGTGCCGTGAGCGCATGGCCGGGTTCAAGGTCCCGCGCACCGTCGAGTTTCTCGATGCGTTGCCCCTCAACGCCACCGGCAAGGTCATCAAGGACTCACTGAGTTAGGCCCGGCCGCACAACGGCGCGGCCTGCGGTTCCTCGCCACGCGGCCGCGCGGGGCGATCGGCCTCAGGTGAGCCGGATGACCAACTTGCCGACGTGCTTGCCGTCGCGCAGTCGCTCGAACGCCGATTTGGCCTGTCCGAAGTCGACGACGTCGTCGATGACCGGTACGAGGCCCGTGGTGGCCACGGCACGGACGAGATGCTGTAAGTCGGCCCGGTCACCGACAGTGATGCTGCGCGTCGTCGCCCCACTACCCTTCAGCAGAAAATAATCAACGCCGGGGTTGTCGTCGCTGAGGAAGCCGATCAGCGTCACTTCCCCGTTGGCGGCGACCGCCCGCAACGACTGCTCGATGGTGGCCGGCCCCCCGACCTCTACGACGCGGTCCACGCCGCGCCCTTCGGTGACGTCACGAACCTGCTCGCCCCACTTGGGATTGTCTCGGTAGTTGATGACCTCCGCGGCGCCGAGCCCGCGCAGTGTCTCGGCCTTTCCCGGACTCGATGTGGTCGCGATGACCCGGGCGCCCAACACCCCGGCCAGTTGCAAGGCGAAGACCGACACCCCGCCCGAGCCAAGGGTCAGCACGGTCTGGCCCGCACGGACCGGTACGGGTCCGCCCAGCGCATTCCACGCCGTGACACCTGCGCAGGGCAGCGTCGCCGCGTGTTCGTCGGAGATGGCCGCGGGGATGCCGACGACCGCTTCCCGCGACACCACCTTGTATTCGGTGAGCCACCCGTCCTGCCCGCTGCCATAGCTGTCGGCTTCGGCGGTGGCCGGCATCGGACCGCCGAACCATCTGGGGTGGAAGGCGCTCACAACCCGGTCGCCCGGGCGGTAGTCGTCGACGCCCTCGCCGATCTCGACGACTTCGGCGGCGGCGTCGCTGCACGGCACCAGGCCGGGCCGGGCGTCGCGCACGTAACGACCCAGGGGGATAGCGATGTCCCGGTAGTTCAGCGAGACAGCCTTGATGCGCAGCAGCAGTTCTCCTCGCTGCGGTGATGGGACGGGTTCCTCGCGTAGCGACAACCCGTCGATCCCGTTGGTGCCGTCGAATCTGTACACCTGCATGGTCGATTCCTTTCTCCGCCTTCGGCGCCGCCGCCGGCGGCTTGAGTTACCAGGTGAGCACCAGGCGGCCGCGAAGTCCGCCGGCTTCCAGGCGGCGGTGTGCGTCGGCGGCCCGCCCGGCGGGCAGGGTGTCGGCGACGCGCAGGGTCAACGCGCCAGCCTCCGCGAGATCTCGCAGAGCGTTGAGCGCATCGGTGCGCGTGGTGTGGTCGGTCACGGACACCTCGTGCCAGCTGATGGACCGTTCCCCGGCACCAACGTGCTGGCGGGCCGAGGTGACGGCGCCCCCGTCCCGGATCGCGGGCACGATGGCGTCGGTGTACAACGCCGCGTCGACGACACCGTCCACCCCCCGGGGTATCGACTCGCGGATGCGCTCGGACAGTCCGTCACCGCGGCGTACGACGACGTCTGCCCCCAACTGTTTGACGAGATCGTCGTCGGTCTCGGCGGCATCGGCAACCACCTGCAGCCCTCGATGTTTCGCCAGTTCTACCGCATAGCCTCCCAGGGCTCCGGCCGCTCCGGTCACCGCCACGGTGCCGCCCGCGGGAACGGCCAGCGCTTCGAGCATCGCGTAGGCGGTCACGGCATTCATCAGAAGCGTGGACGCCGCAACGGTTGTGGCGTCGCGCGGCGCCCGCACCACCGACCTGGAATCGGTCACCACGTATTCGGCGTACGCGCCGACCTTGCCCATCGGGCTCAGCGCGAGTCCGATGACTCGCTCGCCAATGCCGATCGAACCACCGTCGGGAGCCTCGTCGAGAACGCCGCAGAAGTCCCACCCCGTCACGTACGGCGGATCGGGATAGCGGCCCCCCGGGAGGGTATCCGGCGGATAGTTGCGTTTCATCCATCCCGACCGCGCCGCCGTGTCGGCGGGATTGACCGCCGCCGCATGGACGCGTACCCGGACCTGCCCGGGCCCGGCATGGGGCTCCGGTAACTCCAAGGCTCGCAGTACTTCTGGTCCACCGAACTCGGTGTAACCGATTGCTTTCATGCCCACCCCCAACTACATGTGCCTGCCCGATATTCCGGCATTTCTCTCAGTCTTCGCGGTAACCAACTCGTCCAATCGCCTGCGGGACAGCATCTTTGATGCATCAATTGCTCGGCCCATCGCGTATGGCGACAGGCAATGATTGAAAGTCGTTCTGGTGGAAAGTTTTACGCTGGTGCGGGCGCCGGCTCGGGCAGGTTGAGCACCTTTTCGATGGCGCTGGGAATGTTCTCGACGGCGGTGTGTCCGCCCAAAGCCAATCGCATGAGATAGCCGGGCAGCACACACAACAACAGGTCGGCCAGGGCGGTGGGATCGAGTTGACCGGCGGATGGATGGTGCGCTTCGGCGCTCAACTTGGCGAACGCTGTGGCGATGGCATGGCGCAGATGTGTGGCCAGGGTCGGGTTGCGCAGGGCTTCCGACCACACCAGCACGGCGATCGCGGCGAAGCCGTCCTCGCCGTGGCGGTGGGTGACGAAGTCGAGCACGGTCGCGATGGCCGTCTGCGGGCTTGCGCCGTCGTCGATGGACTGTCCGATGACCGCGACGACCTGCTCGAGGTTGTCGGCGGCGATCGCCTCGATGACCGCGTCCTTGCTGGGGAAGTATCGGTACACCGCGCCGGAGGACATTCCCGCTTCCTCGACGAGGTCGTGCATCGAGGCGGCGTGGAATCCATTGCGGATGAAGCAGCGCCGCGCGGCCGCCATGATGTGTGCGCGCCGCTCCGCGCGATACTCCGGCGTGACTTTCGGCATGCGGATGAGCCTATCACAAAAAAGCACGAACGTTCGCGTTTGACATAGACCGGCTGAGGGCACACCATAAAAGCGAATGATCGTTCGCGTTATCCCATCCCTCGACCACCAGCGGAGGAGACGAGCAGATGACTCAGGCAAGTAACTTCAGCACGTTCGGCCGGTTCGTGGAGACACCGGTCGACCAGATGGACCCGGACATGAAGCAGGCCTACGACTTCACCCGCGAGCTGAGGGGGCTGGTTCCCGGCCCGCACAAGATCTGGCTGGCCAACCCGGCGCTGTCGACGACCATCGTGCCGATCGGCGCCTATTTTCAGCGACGCTCCACGTTGAGCAAGGCCGAGATCGAAATCGCCACCGTTCTCATCACCGCGCAATGGCGCAGCGCGTACGCCGCCTACGAGCACGAGATCATCGCCGAGCGCGACGGCCACCTCGACCCGCGAACGGTCGAAGCGCTCGTCGCGGGCCTGCCGGCGTCGTTCGACGACCCGCGCGAGCAGGTGGTCTACGAGTTGGCGTCGGCGTTGGTCACGACACGAGTGGTCCCGACCGGGCTCTACCGGCGCGCCAGGGACCTGTTGGGCGACGCCGGCATCGTCGACGTCGCGGTGCTGCTGGGCTGGTTCACGATGGTGTGCCTGACGCTGGGCGCCTTCGACGTGCCCGCCAACGCCGAGGGACTGGACCAGTGAAGCGCGCCGCGCAGGCCCTCGGCGGCCGCCTGGACCTGGCCGACCGGGCCGCTCTCGACGACGCCGCGCGGGAGTTGTTCGACGACATCACGACCACCGCCGTGGAATGGGCGCAGCGCAGCGGATTCGCGGCGGCCACCGCCGATGGGCGCCTGATCGGGCCGTTCAATCCGAGCCTGCTCAACCCGGGCATGTCCGCCGCATTCCTGAAACTGCAAGCGGCCGAGCAGCACTACACGTCGCTGGACGAACGCACTCGGCAGGTAGTGATCCTCACCGTCGGCTCCGTGTGGGGCGCGCCCTACGAGCTCTACGCCCACTCCGCCGTCGCCCTTCGCGCGGGACTCTCGGAGGCGGTGATCGCCGGACTGGGCGCCGGTGAGGAACCCGAGGCCCTCACCGACGACCAGAGGACCGCCCACCGGCTGGCCCGCGCCCTGTCCGCCGGCCATCACGTCGACGACGCGCTCTACGACGAAGCAACGCAACGGTTTGGCGCGGCAGGTGTTTTCGACGTCACGGTGCTGACCGGCATCTATCACACCGTCTGCGGCATCCTCAACGCCTTCGCGATTCCCGTGCCGAACCAACAGTGACCATCGAGGACCATCATGTCTCTTCCGCCTTTGCCCACCGTGACGCTCACCCCCGTCGCCTATTTTCCGCAAAAGTACTTTCTGGAGAACCTCGCCGTGCGCGCCGACGGCTCGTTGCTGATCACCGCCGTCCTGCAGCGAGAACTGTGGTGGGTGCCGCCGCCCCGGCCGGGCGCGCTCGTCGACCCGGTGCTGCTGCATACCTTTGATCACCTGATAACCGGGATCGTCGAGGTCGCGCCCGACGTCTTCGTCGTCAACCTGACCCTGGCCTACACCACCGGTGAATCCTGTCTGGCGAGAGTCGATCTCACCGACTGGGCGCCCGGGCGACCCGTGCGACCCGAGATCATCTACACGTTCGACGAGCGGGCCCGCGGACTCAACGGCAGCTGCATGCTCGCGCCGGGAGTCTTGGCGGTCGCCGACTGCTTCGCGGGCCTGATCTGGCGAGTCGACCTCGACCAGGATGCGCGGCAAGCCTCCGCGCAGGTCTGGCTGGCCCACGACACGATGGCCTTCGACCCCGACAGCGGTGTGCCGCCACCGCCGCAGCCGGGGGTCAACGGCGTGCGCTACGGCCCGCACACCGGCTATCTGTACTACACCTCGACGGCGCAAAAGGTGTTCATGCGCGTCGCCGTCGATCCGTCGACGCTAAATCCCTCCGGTTCAGCCGAATTCGTCGCCGCAATCGACAACGCCGACGACTTCTGCATCGACGAAGACGCGGGGTTCGCCTACGTCACCAGGCACCGCGCCAACACGATCGACCGGGTGCCGTTGCAGCCTCGGCACGGCAGCGAGGTCCGCCACATCGCCGGTGACCCGTTCGATGACACCCTGGTCGGGCCGTCCAGCGCCGCCTGGGGCCGGGCGGACGGCGAACGGGGACGGGTCGCCTACCTCACCACCGACGGCGGCACCACCGCCCCGCCCGACGGGGTCGTTCGGCGCGCCGCGGTGCTGCGCGCCGAATTGGACTACGCCGCAGCGGTATCGACGGGCGAGGCGAACTCATGACCCGGCACGTCGTCACGACGGCGCAGGCGTCCCTCGACACCCGCGTCGACGGGCGCGGACCCGCCGTCGTCGTCATCCCGTCCTACGGACGCGACGCCGGCAGCGACTTCGACGCGCTGACCGCGTCGCTGGTCGCCGCGGGCTACCGGGTGCTGCGCCCCCAGCCGCGCGGCGTCGACGGCTCCTGCGGACCGATGAGCGATGTCACCTTCGCCGACATGGCCGACGATGTCGCCGGGGTGATCGACGAGTTGGCCGACGGGCCCGCGGTCATCCTCGGGCACGCGTTGGGCAACTTCGTCGCCCGCGCCACGGCCGTGCACCACCCCGACAAGGTGGTCGCGGTGATCCTGGCCGCGGCGTCCGGGAGAACCGTTCCCCCGCAGGTCAATTCAGCGCCGATGCGCGCCGGTGACCCCACGCTGCCCGACGCGACCCGATTGGCCGCGCTGCGGATGGCGTTCTTCGCACCCGGCCACGACGCCTCGATCTGGCTCAGCGGCTGGTATCCGGAAACCCTGGCGATGCAAGTGGATTGCGTGAAGCGCACAGACGTCGCACGCTACTGGGGCGCCGGAGACGCGCCGGTGTTCGAGATCATTGCCGCCCTCGACCCGTTTCACCAGCGCGACGAATGGGGCGATATGCGTGCCCGCTGCGGTGATCGAGTCACCACCGCTGTCATCGGCGATGCCAGCCACGCCCTGTTCCCCGAACAGCCCGCCGCGGTTGCCGCCGCAGTCATCGAGTACCTGAACGCCGTCGGCCACGTCGCCGATCGCTGAGGGCATGCACGCAACCGCGTCACATCACCTGCGGGGCGTCCAT
Source organism: Mycobacterium bohemicum DSM 44277 (assembly GCF_001053185.1). Classification (GTDB taxonomy): domain Bacteria; phylum Actinomycetota; class Actinomycetes; order Mycobacteriales; family Mycobacteriaceae; genus Mycobacterium; species Mycobacterium bohemicum. The sequence goes on from NZ_CSTD01000002.1 coordinate 739,038, forward strand.
GGGTCGGTGGGAGCCAAATCCCCGAGAGCGATTGGTACGCGCGGCCCTCGAGCTGTTCACCGAACACGGCTGCGACGCCATCACGGTCATCGACATCGCCCAACGGGCGGCTCCGCGTTCACGCGCGCCGACCTCGCCGCCGCCATGACTGAGGCGCTCACAAACCGCGGTGTAGCTGACCCTGCGGCGTGTCTGGCCGCCGAGCTCGGGGGGTTGGCGTTCGACCGCGCCTTCGCGCTCTGGTGCGATCCGACCGCGGGGCTCGATTGAGACCGAATGTGGCCGGCGGAAAGCCGAGTCGACGGGAGCCGACGCCCGATGCGCGACGTCGGATCCGCGGCGACGCCTGGCGTAGCGGCCCACTCCGATGTCGCTGCCGCCGTGGTGGCTATTGCGCACGCCAGCACTGATGAGATCGATATCGGAGAACCCCATTTCCCCAGCTTGCGCCCACTTTCGTGGCCGCTGTCCGGCAGCGCCGACGGCATTGCCGGCGAGAGTGATAACGTTGTTCTCCTAGTTGGCACGACCTTCGGGGCGGAAGAATATCGGCGCAGGTGCTCGCGCGGTCATGCGTGTGCCGAGTAGGGTTGCCCGACGGCTGGGAGACAACAGGCCCCGGCCGGGCTGTCGTCTCCCGGCCGTCGACGGCTAGGCGCTCACTTGCCACAACGAGCAAGCGGTAGAGGAGTTTTGGATTGAGTCACGAGCACTCTCGTCATCGCGCAGGTGAGCGGTGAGTGGCGGGGCACGCCAAGATTCCGCTGACACGAAGCTGGTTCCGGTGAACGAGGACGACATCCCAACCACTGCCGCCGACATGCGGGCGCTGGCCGAACAGGCCGAGGCGGAGGCCGCCGAAGCGGAAGCCCTTGCCGCCGCCGCCCGCGCCCGCGCCCGGGCGGTGCAACTGCGCCGCCAGGCCGAGGTGCTGGAAGCCCAGAAGAGCGAGGCCTCCGCCGCGGCACCGGTGGAGAAGGCCCCCGCGAAAGACGCCGTGGACCCGGCGGACACCGAGGAAGCCGAGACCGAGAAGGCCGATGCGAAGGACCGGGAGCCCACGACCGGGGAACTCGGTGCAGCGGCTGAGACCGAAGCGGCCCCGGAGGCAGGCACCGAGGCGGTCCCCGAAACCGCGACACAGCGACGCCGGCTGCGGGGCCGGCTCAAGCGCCCCAAGTGGTCGACGGCCGCCGCCGCGCTGGCCATCCTCGTCATTCTCGGAGCGCTGGCGGGCAGCGGCTACATGATCAAGCAGCATCGCGACGCCGTCCGGCAGCATCAGCGCGTGGCCGAGTTCACCGCCGCCGCGCGCCAGGGCGTCGTGACCTTGACATCGCTGGACTTCAACAACGCCAAACAGGGCGTGCAGCGCATCCTGGACAATTCCACCGGCTCGTTCCGCGACGACTTCCTCAAGATGGCAGACGATTTCACCAAGGTGGTCGAACAGTCCAAGGTCGTCTCGCAGGGCAGCGTCCAGGCGGCCGCGGTGGACCTCGACACGATGACCGACAACTCGGCGGTGGTCCTGGTCGCCTCGACCTCGGAAGTCACCAATGCGGCCGGCGCCAAGCAAGATCCGCGTAATTACCGGCTGATCGTGACGGTCGCCCGCGACGGTGGTCAGCTCAAGATATCGAAAGTCGAGTTCGTGCCGTGACCTCAGACGACGCATCGGTTGACGAGACGGTCGAGGAGACCGTCAACGACGCTACGCCGGAGGCGGATTCGGCCGAGGACACCGAGGCCGACACCGAGGCCGACACCGAGGCCGAGGACACCGACGCCGACTCCGCCGAGATCGCCGACGCCAAAGCGAAGCCGGGCCGGCTCAAGGGGTTTGGCGCGCGGGCGCGAAAGACGCTCTCGGGCAGGATCGCCGTCGCCGCGCTGGCGTTACTGGTGGTCGCCTCGCTTTCGTTGCTGGGCGCGCTGTACTGGTTTTCCTACCGACCGGACCGGGCGACCGATGCGGCCGCCGCGAAGTCGGCAATCTCGGCCGCCAGCGAGGGGACGATCGCGGTCTTGTCCTATTCCCCGGACACCCTCGACCGTGACTTCTCTTCCGCCAAGTCGCACCTGACCGGCGATTTCCTTTCGTACTACGACCAATTCACCCAGCAGATCGTCGCACCGGCGGCCAAGCAGAAGGCGGTGAAGACGACCGCGGTGGTGCTGCGCGCCGCGGTGTCGGAATTGCACCCGGACTCGGCCGTCGTGCTGCTGTTCGTGAACCAGAGCACGCAGAGCAAGGATCGGCCCGAACCGACGTTCACGAACAGCAGCGTCTCGGTCACGCTCACGAAAGCTCATGACAAGTGGCTGATCTCGTCGTTCAACCCGGTGTAGGCAAGTCGTGCTGAGCAACGGAAACCTGCACTCGATGGTCATCGCGTCGGACTATCGCGTCCCGGATCCCAGCCGGGTGTGGCCGCTGCTGCAACGCAACAAGTCGGCGCTCGCCGGCATCGGCGCCCACCACGTGCTGGCCTACACGTCGACGCACGACTACGGGCGCGTGCTGGTGATGATCGGCGTCCGCAGCCGCGAGCCGGTCGTCGAGCTGCTGCGATCCCGAGTCTTCTTCGACTGGTTCGACACCGCCGGCGTCGAGGACATCCCCGCGGTGTTCGCCGGTGAGATCATCGACCGTTTCGTGGCGGAGCGCCCGGCGGATGGCGAGGCGCCCGGAGTCGTGGTGGCGGCGATCGCGTGCGTCGACGACGTGTCGACCCTGATCTCGGGGGTTCGCTCGGCGATGGACAGGTTCACCGCCGCCGGCATCCGAAAGACCTGGGTATTCCGGGCTTTCGACGACGCGCAGGAGGTTTTGATCCTGCAGGAGTTCCCCGACGAGGAGAGCGCGCGGACGTGGATCGAGCACCCCGACGCCGCCGCGGAGTGGCTGTCGCGGGTTGGTGTCGGCGCGTACCCGCCGCTGTTCGTCGGCCGGCTCTTGGACATGATGCGCATCGAGGCGGACTGAGCGGCCGCGGTGTTCGTATGCCTGTGTAACGGAGTCACCAGCCATGCCGTGGCCGAGGCCGTCGCGGCGGGAGCGGCGACGACGAAGGACGTCGCCCGCGAATGCGGGGCGGGGGCCGACTGCGGGCGCTGCCGGCGAACGATCCAGACGATGCTGCGGTCGTCGACGCCGGAAACGCCAGGAAGCACCGACCGGTTCCGTCAGCGGCGCTGACCGTCGTCCGGCGGCGCCATGGGCCCGACGAGTTGAGCGAGCAGGTGCGGGACCTCGAGCCTCGGCAGGACCACCTCGACGAAGACCATGCGATCGCGGTGTGTGGCCGCCGCGGTCAACGCGTCGTCGAGCTCGCCGTAGGTCTGCGCCCGGAAAACCAGGTGGTCGGTGACGCCGAGCGCACCGGGCAGATCGGTCCATCTCCAGGCGACGATGTCGTTGTAGGGGGCCGTCTTCCCGTGGATCGCCCGTTCGACGGTGTAGCCGTCGTTGTTGACCACCACGATCACCGGGGACAGTCCCTCGCGGGAGAAGGTGCCGAGCTCCTGCACGGTGAGTTGCGCGGCGCCGTCGCCGATCAGCAGCACCGTCCTGCGCTCGGGGTGCGCCACCGCGGCCCCGACGGCCGCGGGCAGCGTGTAACCGATTGAGCCCCAGAGGGGTTGGCCGATGAAGGTGACCCCGTGCGGCAACCGGTGGTCGGCCATCCCGAAGAACGACGTGCCCTGATCGGCCAGCACGACGTTCCCCGGTGTGAGCGCAGCGCAGAGCCGGTCCCACAGCATCCGCTGGGTCAGCGGTTCCTCGCGCGCCGGGGGCGGGGGCGGTGGCTCGGACGGCGGCGACGCGACGGGTGGCGAGCTGACCGCCCGCCGGGTCAGGATCGTCGCCAGCGCGTCCAGCGCGGCGCCCATCTCCAACGGCGCGAAGACCTCGCCGGCCACGCTGCTCTGGTACTGGCCGATGTCGATGTTGCGCGTCGGGTCGATGCGCTGGCTGAACATGCCGCTGACCATGTCGGTGAACACCACGCCCGCCGTCACCAGCACCGGCGCCTGCTCGATCGCCGCGCGCACCGATTCGGCGCTGGCCGAACCGGCGTAGATGCCCAGGAAGTTCGGCGAGCTCTCGTCGAGCAAGCTCTTCCCCCACATCAACGTGGCGTGCGGCACTACGTCGGCGGCCAACAGCGTCTCGAGTTCCTTGACGGCCTGCAGGCGGTGCACCAGCAAGTCGGCGAGCACGGTCAGCCGGTGGCCGCCGATGAGTTCGGTCGCGGCCTCGACGAACAACGCCAGGGCGCGGGGGCTGGTGCCGCCGGTGTAGCGGGGCAGCGGCGAGTCGGGGGGTTCGGTGGGGAAGCGGGCGACGTCGGTGGACATCAGGATGTATCCCGGCCGCTTCTGTTCCCGGACCTCGCTGAGCACCCTGTCGATCTCCCTGCGGGCCGTGGCGGGCATGAGATTGGCTTGGGCGCAGGTGATTTCGCGGCTCACGCGCAGAAAGTGCTCGAAGTCTCCATCGCCCAGCGAATGATGCAGCGCCCGCCGGGTCCCCTGCGCGTCCTTGGAGGGGCCGCCGACGATGTGCACGACGGGCACGTGCTCGGCGTAGCTGCCCGCGACCGCGTTCGCCGCCGACAGCTCACCCACTCCGAATGTGGTTACCACCGCGGACATTCCGCGCAGCCGCCCGTAGCCGTCGGCGGCGTATCCGGCGTTCAGTTCGTTGGCGTTGCCGACCCACCGGATGGCCGGATGCGCGACGATGTGGTCCAGGAAGGCCAGGTTGTAGTCGCCGGGAACACCGAAGATCTCGGTGACGCCCAGCTCGGCGAGGCGATCCAGCAGGTAGTCACCGACGGTGTAGAGGGGATCGGGATCAGTCACAGCCACGACGGTACGCCCAGCCGCGGCTATTCCGGAGGCGCCGCCGCCGCGTTATGGTCCAGCCATGGCTGTCAAGGAATCCCGCGAAGTAGTGATCGAAGCAAGCCCCAACGAGATCCTCGACGTTGTCGCCGACGTCGAGACCATGCCGGAATGGTCGTCGATCCATCAGAGCGCCGAGGTGCTCGAACGCGACGCGAACGGCCGGCCGCTGCGCGCACGGATGAAGGTGAAGACATCCGGGGTGACGGACGAGGTGGTGCTCGCCTACACCTGGTCCGACGACGGCGTCACGTGGACTCAGGAAAGCGGCAAGGCATCGCGCAATCAAGAGGGCAGCTACGCGCTCACCCCGCAGGGCGACAACACCCGGACGAAGTTCAACCTGGAGCTGGATCCGCTGGTGCCGCTGCCCGGCTTCGTGATGAAGCGGGCCATCAAAGGGATCATGGAGATCAACACCGACGGCCTGCGCAAGCAGGTGCTGAAGGTGAAGAAGGGCAAATAGACGCGATGTCCGGCGAGGGCCCGCTGGCGGGGGTGAAGGTCATCGAACTCGGCGGCATCGGGCCGGGGCCGCACGCGGGGATGGTGCTCGCCGACCTGGGCGCGGACGTGGTGCGGGTGCGCCGGCCCGGCGGGTTGATGATGCCGGCCGAGAACCGCGACCTGCTGCACCGCGGCAAGCGGATCGTCGACCTGGACGTCAAGGCGCAGCCGCAGCGGCTGCTCGAGCTGGCCGCCAGGGCCGACGTGCTGCTGGACTGTTTCCGGCCCGGCACCTGCGAGCGGCTCGGCATCGGCCCCGACGACTGCGCGGCCGTCAACCCGCGGCTGATCTTCGCGCGGATCACCGGCTGGGGCCAGCATGGCCCGCTGGCGCACACGGCCGGGCACGACATCAACTACCTGTCGCGCACCGGTGCCCTGTCGGCGCTGGGCTACGCCGACCGCCCGCCCATGCCGCCGCTGAACCTGGTCGCCGACTTCGGCGGCGGTTCGATGTTGGTGCTGCTCGGCATCGCCACGGCGCTGTACGAGCGGGAGCGGTCGGGCCGAGGTCAGGTGATCGATGCGGCGATGGTCGACGGCGTCAGCGTGCTGGCCCAGATGATGTGGACCATGAAGTCGACCGGTTCGCTGCGCGACCGCAGGGAGTCGTTCCTGCTCGACGGCGGAGCCCCGTTCTACGGGTGCTACGAAACCTCCGACGGCAAGTACGTGGCCGTCGGCGCCATCGAGCCACAGTTCTTCGCGGCGCTGCTCGACGGGCTGGGACTTGCCGCCGACGACGTGCCCGGTCAGCTCGATCGGGACTCGTACCCGCGGATGCGCGAGGTCTTCGCCGCGCGGTTCGCCGGCCGCACCCGCGACGAGTGGACCCAGATCTTCGCCGGCACCGACGCGTGCGTCACCCCGGTCCTGACATGGGGCGAGGCCGCCACCGATGACCATCTGCGGGCGCGGTCCACCGTGATCACGGCCCACGGCGTCGACCAGGCCGCCCCGGCCCCGCGTTTTTCGCGCACGCCCGCCGGAGGCGTCGGCCGGCCGCCGGCCGCGACCACACCGATCGACGAGATCGATTGGTAGGGAGCGGTTTACGCCGAACCGCCCCATAACCGCGGCCGGATTGCTATGTTGACGGCAGTGGCCGTCAAAGCATCACGGGAATTTGTCGTCGACGCGCCCCCGGACGTGGTCATGGAGGCGCTCGCGGATGTCAGCGTCCTGACCACCTGGTCGCCGCTGCACAAACACATCGAAGTGATCGACCGTTATCCCGACGGCCGGCCCCATCACGTCAAGACGACCATCAAGATCTTCGGGCTCGTCGACAAGGAAATCCTCGAATACCACTGGGGTCCCGACTGGGTGGTCTACGACGTGAAAGGAACCGCCCAGCAGCACGGCCAGCACGTCGAGTACAACCTCAAGCCCGAAGGACTCGACAAGACACGCGTGCGTTTCGACCTCACCGTCGAACCCGCCGGGCCCATACCGGGATTCATCGTCAGGCGCGCCAGCGACAACGTCCTCGACGCCGCGGTCGAGGGGCTGCGCAACATGGTGTCGGGCCCGGCCGAAACCGCTGGAGAGGAATAGCCGCCACTTGCGGCGTCGCATTTGACCTCGTGAGCGGCGGTGCGGTTGCTAACTTGTTAGCAGTGGCCGTTCAAGCATCGTCCGAAATTGTCATCGACGCGCCCGCGGATGTGATCATCGACGCGCTCGCCGACATGGACACCGTGCCGTCGTGGTCGGCGGTGCACAAGAAGGCCGAAGTCGTCGACACCTATCCCGACGGGCGACCGCGCCATGTGAAGGTCACGATCCGGGTGATGGGCATCATCGACACCCAGCTGCTCGAATACCACTGGGGCGAGGACTGGATGGTGTGGGACGCCGAGAAAACCATCCATCAACACGGCCAGCACGGTGAATACAACCTGACCCGCGAGGGCGATGACAAGACGCGGGTGCGGTTCACCATCACCGTCGAGCCCTCGGCGCCGCTGCCGGAGTTCATACTCAACCGGGCCCGCAAGAAGATCCTGCACGCCGCGCTGGAAGGGCTGCGCCGCCGGGTCATGGACGGACCGGCCCCGACGTAGCGGGTCACCGCTTCTTCAGCGCGCCCAGCCGCCTGATCGCCTCGTCGAGGGTGTCGTCGCGCTTGCAGAACGTGAAGCGCACCAAGTGATTCCACACCTGGGCGTGCGGACCGGCCGGGTCACAGAACGCCGAGAGCGGGATCGCGGCGACGCCGACCTGTTCTGGCAGCGTCGCGCAGAATGCGGTGCTGTCGTCGTAGCCCAGCGGGCGCGGGTCCGCGCACAGGAAGTAACTGCCGTCGCTGTGGTGCACCTCGAAGCCGATCTCGGTCAGTCCCGCCGCCAGCCGGTCGCGCCTGGCCTGCAGCGAACGGCGAAGCTCGGCCACCCAGGCGTCCTCGGTGTCGAGTGCGAGGGCCACCGCGGGCTGGAAGGGGGCGCCGCCGACATAGCTCAAATACTGCTTGGCCGCGCGCACTCCGGCGATGAGTTCGGCTGGGCCGCAGGCCCATCCGATCTTCCAGCCGGTGCAGTTGAACATCTTGGCCGCGCTGGAGATGGTGACGGTGCGCTCGGCCATGCCGTCGAAGGCGGCCAGCGGCAGGTGCCGATGGTCGTCGTAGACCAGGTGCTCGTAGACCTCGTCGGTGATCACCAGCAGATCGGCCGCCACCGCGATGCCCGCGACGGCGGCCAGCTCGGCCTCGCTCAGCACTGTGCCGGTGGGGTTGTGCGGCGAGTTGACGATCAGCGCGCGGGTGCGGGACGTCACCGCGCGCCGCAACGCGTCGATGTCGAGGGCGAAGCCGCGGCCGTCCGGGACCAGGGGAACCGACACCCGATGGGCGCCGGCCATCGCCACCACCGGCGAGTAGGAGTCGTAGAAGGGCTCGATCAGCACGACTTCCGAGCCCGGCTCGACCAGGCCGATCACCGCGGCCGCGATCGCCTCCGTGGCACCGACGGTCACCAGCACCTCGGTGTCGGGGTCGTACTCGACGCCATGGGCGCCGTAGCGCCGTCGGCGCTGGGCGGCGATGGCCTGCCGCAGCGATGCGACACCGATCCCGGGCGGGTACTGGTTGACCCCGGCCGCGATGGCGTCCTGGGCGGCCCGCAGCATGGCCGGGGGCCCGTCCTCGTCGGGGAACCCCTGGCCGAGGTTCACCGCGCCGACGCGGCTCGCCAGGGCTGACATCTCGGCGAACACGGTGGTCGCGTAGGGCCGCAATCTCGACACCGTCATGGTGGTGCAGCTTAGGGCCGACCCGCTCGCCCAGCGTGCGGCCGGCCGCCCACCCGGGCCCGTGGGCCACCCCGTCCCTCCCAACCAACAGGTTGGCCGGGCACCCTGTTAGGGTGCTCTCACTGGGCCTAGTGTTTAGGACGGACCCGAACCCCCATTGTGAAGAGGAAGTTGTCATGTCCGAAGAAGCCTTCATCTACGAGGCCATCCGTACCCCGCGGGGAAAGCAGAAGAACGGATCGCTCACCGAGGTCAAGCCGCTGAACCTCGTCGTCGGCCTGATCGAGGAGCTGCGCAAGCGCAACCCCGACCTCGACGAAACAATGATCAGCGACGTCATCCTGGGCTGCGTCTCGCCGGTGGGTGACCAGGGCGGCGACATCGCCCGCACCGCTGTGATCGCGGCCGGCATGCCCGACACCGTCGGCGGCGTGCAGCTCAACCGCTTCTGCGCCTCGGGGCTGGAGGCCGTCAACACCGCGGCCCAGAAGGTCCGCTCCGGCTGGGACGACATGGTGCTCGCCGGCGGTGTGGAGTCGATGAGCCGGGTGCCGATGGGCTCGGATGGCGGCGCGATGATGGCCGACCCGGCCACCTCCTACGACGCCTACATCGTCCCGCAGGGCATCGGCGCCGACCTGATCGCCACGATGGAGGGCTTCTCCCGCGACGACGTCGACGCCTACGCGCTGCGCTCGCAGGAACTTGCCGCCGCGGCGTGGTCGGGTGGCTACTTCGCCAAGTCGGTGGTCCCGGTGCGCGACCAGAACGGCCTGCTGATCCTCGACCACGACGAGCACATGCGCCCCGACACCACGATGGAGGGCCTGGCCAAGCTGAAGCCCGCCTTCGAGGGCCTGGCCGCCATGGCCGGCTTCGACGACGTCGCGCTGCAGAAGTACCACTGGGTCGAGAAGATCAACCACGTGCACACCGGCGGCAACAGCTCGGGCATCGTCGACGGCTCGGCGCTCGTGCTGATCGGGAACGAGAAGGCGGGCAAGTCGCAGGGCCTGACCCCCCGCGCGCGGATCGTCGCCACCGCCACCACCGGCGCCGACCCGACGATCATGCTGACCGGCCCGACGCCGGCCACGCAGAAGGTGCTAGATCGCGCCGGCCTGACCGTCGACGACATCGACCTGTTCGAGCTGAACGAGGCGTTCGCGTCGGTGGTCCTGAAGTTCCAGAAGGACCTCAACATTCCCGACGAGAAGCTCAACGTCAACGGCGGCGCCATCGCGATGGGCCACCCGCTGGGCGCCACCGGCGCCATGATCCTGGGCACCATGGTCGACGAGCTCGAGCGCCGCAACGCCCGTCGCGCGCTGATCACGTTGTGCATCGGCGGCGGCATGGGCGTCGCGACGATCATTGAGAGGGTTTAAGGACATGGCAGAGAACACCATTGCGTGGGACAAGGATGCCGACGGCATCGTCACGCTGACGCTGGACGACCCGACCGGGTCAGCCAACGTGATGAACGAACACTACAAGGAATCCATGCACAAGGCCGTCGAACGCCTTGTCGCCGAAAAGGATTCGATCACGGGTGTGGTGATCACCAGCGGCAAGAAGACGTTCTTCGCCGGCGGTGACCTCAAGACGATGATCACCGCGGTCCCGGAGAACGCCGGCGAGATCTTCGCCGAGGTGGAGGACATCAAGCGCGACCTGCGCGCGCTGGAGACCCTGGGCAAGCCGGTGGTGGCCGCGATCAACGGTGCGGCGCTGGGTGGCGGCCTGGAGATCGCGCTGGCCTGCCACCACCGCATCGTGGCCGACGTCAAGGGCGTCCAGATCGGCCTGCCCGAGGTCACTCTGGGCTTGCTGCCCGGTGGCGGCGGCGTCACCCGCACGGTGCGGATGCTGGGCATCCAGAACGCGTTCATGAACGTGCTGAGCCAGGGGACCCGCTTCAAGCCGGCCGCGGCCAAGGAGAACGGCCTGGTCGACGAAATCGTCTCCACCGTCGAGGAACTGGTGCCGGCCGCCAAGGCGTGGATCAAGGCCAACCCCGAGGCGCACACCCAGCCGTGGGACGCCAAGGGCTACAAGATCCCCGGCGGCACCCCGTCGTCGCCGTCGCTGGCGGCGATCCTGCCGTCGTTCCCGTCGCTGCTGCGCAAGCAGCTCAAGGGTGCGCCGATGCCGGCGCCGCGGGCCATCATGGCCGCCGCCGTCGAGGGCGCGCAGGTCGACTTCGACACCGCCACCCGCATCGAGAGCCGCTACTTCACCGAACTGGTGACCGGCCCGATCGCCAAGAACATGATCCAGGCCTTCTTCTTCGACCTGCAGACCATCAGCTCCGGGGGCTCGCGGCCCGACGGCATCGGCAAGACCCCGATCACCAAGATCGGTGTGCTCGGGGCCGGCATGATGGGCGCCGGCATCGCCTACGTCTCGGCCAAGGCCGGCTTCGACGTGGTGCTCAAGGACGTCAGCCTGGAGGCCGCTCAGAAGGGCAAGGCTTACTCGGAGAAGATCGAGGCCAAGGCGCTGGAGCGGGGCAAGACCAGCAAGGAGCGCTCCGACGCGCTGCTGGCCCGCATCACGCCGACCGCCGATCCCGCCGACTTCAAGGGCGTGGACTTCGTCATCGAGGCGGTGTTCGAGAGCCAGGACCTCAAGCACAAGGTGTTCGGCGAGATCGAGGACATCGTCGAGCCGAACGCGATCCTGGGGTCCAACACCTCCACGCTGCCGATCACCGGCCTGGCCACCGGGGTGAAGCGGCAGGAGGACTTCATCGGGATCCACTTCTTCTCGCCCGTCGACAAGATGCCGCTCGTCGAAATCATCAAGGGCGAGAAGACTTCTGACGAGGCTCTGGCCCGCGTCTTCGATTACACGCTGGCCATCGGCAAGACGCCGATCGTCGTCAACGACAGCCGCGGCTTCTACACCAGCCGTGTCATCGGCACCTTCGTCAACGAGGCGCTGGCGATGCTCGGTGAGGGTGTCGAGCCGGCCTCGATCGAGCACGCGGGATCGCAGGCCGGGTACCCGGCCCCGCCGCTGCAGCTCTCCGACGAGCTCAACCTGGAGCTGATGCACAAGATCGCGCTCGCCACCCGCAAGGGTGTGGAGGACGCCGGCGGCACCTACGAGCCGCACCCGGCCGAGGCCGTCGTCGAGAAGATGATCGAGATCGGGCGTTCGGGCCGGCTGAAAGGTGCCGGGTTCTACGAGTACGTCGACGGCAAGCGCACCCAGTTGTGGCCGGGCCTGCGGGAGACCTTCAAGTCCGGCACCTCGCAGCCGCCGCTGCAGGACATGATCGACCGGATGCTGTTCGCCGAGGCGCTGGAAACCCAGAAGTGCCTCGACGAGGGCGTCATCACCTCGACCGCGGACGCCAACATCGGCTCGATCATGGGCATCGGCTTCCCGCCGTGGACCGGTGGCGCCGCGCAGCTCATCGTCGGTTACCCGCACGGCGGCAAGGCCGGGTTCGTGGCCCGGGCCCGCGAGCTGGCCGAGAAGTACGGAGATCGGTTCCAGCCGCCTGCGTCGCTGACCTAGTCACCGCGCGACAAGACGCAAAAGCCCCCGAAAACCGTTGGTTTCGGGGGCTTTTGCGTCCGTGCGGCCTCAGATGGCGGCGGCGAGGCGGCGCCACTCCTCCCGCGGGAAGGCGCGCGGATCCTCCGTGAGCACCTGCACGCAGACATGGTCGGCTCCGGCCTCCCGATGCTCGGCGACCCGCCGCATGATGGCCTCTTCGTCGCCCCACGCGATCAGCGCGTCGAAGAGCCGATCGCTGACCTGTGCGACATCGTCCTCCGAAAAGCCGCTGCGCAGCATGTTATTGGCGTAGTTGGGCATCGAGAGATAGGCGCGCAGGGTGTCGGTTCCGATCCGGCGTGCCTCGTCGTAGGTGTCGCACAGGATGACACCCTGCTCCGGGAGCAGCAACGGCCCTTCGCCCAGAACCGAACGGGCGTAAGCGGTATGCGACGGGTTGACCAGGTATGGGTGGGCGCCGCGGCTACGGCTCGCGGACATGGCCAGCATCTTCGGGCCCAGGGCGGCGAGCACCCGGCCCTCGGCCGGGACCGGCCGCGGTGCGGCATCCAACCCGTCCAGGAACGCCGCCGTGGCGGCCAGCGGCTTGCGGTAACGGCCGGGCTGGCCGGCGTCGATCAGGGGGGCGTGGCTGACGCCGATGCCCAGCAGGAAGCGGTCCCCGTGCTCGTCGGTCAGGGCCGCGTAGGACTCCGCCACATCCCCGGGCTCGTGCATCCACAGGTTCAGGATTCCGGTGGCGATCACTGTCCGCTTGGTGGCGGCGAGCAGCCGGGCCACCGCGTCCAGCACCGGCCCGCCGACGTCGGGGATCCACAGCGCGGTAAAGCCCAGCTCCTCCAATTCCGCTGCCGCTTCGGTGGATTCGCCGGCGTCACCGTAGCGCAGTTGGCTGCTCCAGATGCCGATGCCGGTAAGGTCCATGGGGTCATCCTTTCGTCGCCCCCCATGGTGTCAGACGTCGGCTCCGGCATAGTCGGGGACCGGCAGGGAGTCGTGCAGCCGGAGGCCCTTGGTGTTCAGTCTCGCCAGCGCCCTGGACAGGGGTGCGGGCATCAGTGAGATCAGTTCCGCCCCGCGGGTCAGTGCCCATACTCCGGCCTTCGAGCCGGGGACGATCGTCCTGGCGGCGCCGCGCGCGAAGTTGCGGCTCAGCTGCACCGGCTCGCGCATCGCCAGTTCGTAGGCGGCGAAGGCGCGCAAGTGATCGCCGTCGGCGCGGGCCATCTCCCCGGCCAGCACGTAGGCCCCCAGCACCGCGAGGCTCGTGCTTCCGCCGACCGCGGGTCCGGGACAGTACCCGGCGTCGCCGACAAGCGTGACGCGCCGGCGTGAGTACCGGTCCAGCCGTAGCTGGCTGATCGCGTCGAAGTAGAACGCCGGGGTGTCGTCGACCTCGGCCAGCCAGCGGTCCACCTGGGTGTGCATGCCCGCGAACGCCTCGCGCAGCAATTCCTTCTGCCGGGCCGCGTCGCGGTGGTCGTAGACGAGTTGCTCCGGGCTGCGGAACAAGAACACCGCGCGCGCGTCGTCGAGGTGCTCCGCCGTGTAGATCGCCGCGAGGCGCCCCACGCCGATATGACCGACCATGTCGCCCGCATTCGCCAGCTCCCTGGGCACCGACACCACCGCGAGGTAGCCGCCCAGGAAGCGGGTGAGATCGGCCTCCTCCCCGAAGGTCAGGCGCCGAACGTTGGAGTGCAGCCCGTCGGCCCCGACGATGACGTCGAACGTGCGCGCCGGCGTGCGCTCGAACGTCACGCAGCCGTCGACGTCGATGCCCGTGATCGAGTCGCCGAACACGTACTCGACGTCGTCGCGCCCGGCGGCGTAGTAGATCTCGCTGAGGTCGTCGCGCATGATCTCCACGTGCCGGTCGGAGGTGGCGGCGTAGACCTTGGTCAGGTCGATCTCCGTGGGCCGTGGCCGGCCCGCACGGTACAAGGTCAGCCGCGTGGTGCCCGTCGCGAGCGCCTCGATCTGCGGCAGGACGCCCATCTTCGCCGAGATCTCCATCGCCGGGCGAAACAGGTCGACGGCGTGGCCGCCGGTCTTGCGCAGGGCTGGCGCGCGCTCGACGACGGTGACGTCGAAGCCGTGGCGCGTCAGCCAGTAGGCCAGCACCGGCCCGGCGATGCTGGCACCGGAAACGAGAACGCGCATGACGGCCCTCCTGCGGCTACTTGAGGCCCGTCCAGCCTAATGGGAACCGATCAGCGAGCCGTTGACAGGTTTTGATGCCCGGTCGGTAGATCCTGATCACCGAGCCGCCGGCCGGTGAGCACTGCTTAAGCCTGGAGTGCTGTTTGACTTCTAAGCCTAGATCGTGCCCCGGCCGGTTGGTGAGGTCATCTGTAGCGCTGATGGGGTGTCGTGCTTCGAGCACTGATCCATTAGGTTGCCGCCAGATGTCCTTGGGCTCGAGCATGTTTCACCGAACATCGAACAGGAGGCGAGTTGACGATATTCGTCGGAGACGATTGGGCCGAGGACCATCACGACGTCCACCTGATGGACGCCGAGGGGGCCCGGCTGGCATCGCGCCGGCTCCCGGAGGGACTCGCGGGCATCCGCGGATTCCACCAACTGGTGGCCGCCCACGCCGAGGAACCCACCCAGGTGGTGATCGGCATCGAAACCGACCGCGGTTTGTGGGTCGAGGCCCTGACCGCGGCTGGCTATCAAGTGTTCGCGGTCAACCCGCTCGCGGTGGCCCGCTACCGCGACCGTCACCAAGTGTCGGGTGCGAAGTCTGACGCCGGTGACGCCAAACTACTGGCTGACCTAGTCCGCACCGACCGCCACAACCATCGCCCGATCGCCGGGGACAGTGCGGCTGTCGAGGCGGTCAAGGTCTTGGCGCGAGGTCACCAGAATCTGATCTGGACCCGAACCCGCCACACCAACGCCCTGCGCAGCGCCTTGCGCGAGTACTACCCTGCGGCGTTGGAGGCCTTCGAGGACCTTGCCGGCCGCGATGCCCTGGCCGTCCTGGGCCGTGCACCGACTCCGGTCGAGGCCGCGCGGCTGAGCCTGTCCAAGATCCGGTCAACGCTCAAAGCTGCTGGGCGCCAACGTAACCTCGATACTCGAGCGCTGCAGATTCAGGAAATTCTGCGCAGCGAGCAGCTCGCTGCCCCGGGCGCGGTCACCGCCGCTTTCGCCGCGACAACCCGCGCCACGGTTGGGATCATCGCCGAGCTAAACCGCCAGATCGGCGAACTCGAAGCAGAACTCGCGACGCATTTTGAGGCACACCCGGACGCCGACATCTACCTCTCCCTGCCAGGACTTGGTGTCATCCTCGGCGCCCGGGTGCTCGGTGAGTTCGGGGACGACCCGAACCGATACACCACCGCCAAGTCTCGCAAGAACTACGCCGGAACGTCACCGCTTACCATCGCGTCGGGAAAGAAACGCGCCGTGCTGGCCCGCCACGTCCGCAACCGCCGCCTCTACGACGCCATCGACCAATGGGCCTTCTGCGCCCTCAACCGCAGTCCAGGTGCCCGCGCCTTCTACGACCAACACCGCGCCGGCGGCGACACCCACCACCAAGCGCTACGCGCCTTAGGTAACCGCCTCGTAGGCATCCTGCACGGCTGCCTCTGCCACCACAACGCCTACGACGAACACAAAGCCTGGGCACATCGCCAACCCAACCCCGACACCCAAGCAGCTTGACAACTTACGGTCCTGGGATGTCTAGGCGCCGCCGGATCCGCTATGCGATCACGCGGTGCTTTGGTCCTGGGCGTTCTGCGTGAAGATGTCGCCGGGGGTCTGCCCGTTGTCGTTGACGGAGTTGCCGTTGTCGTCGTCGTTGGCGACGACGCGGACGCCGGCGCCCGGCGCGGTGATGTCCGGCGAATGCGCCGCCGCCGTAGCGAACCCGAGCGCCGCGACGGCCGCGGCCCCGGCGAAGAGCACGCGCGCACGCAGGTGTCGGCGAGCGGCGGCGGGCGTACGCAGTTCATATCGGAAAGTTGTCATGCATTGTGTTTACGGCTCGCCGGTCTGCGGAGGCTGGGCCGCACTTATCGGTTCGCTGTGAGCCGTCCGGGTCCAAGGGATTTGGGTTTCGCGGCCTCGATGAGCTGTTGGCGATGGGGGCTATGTTTTGTCATACGCGAGAGGGGACGGATCATGATGGCGGCCAACCGGATGCCGGCAGCGCGTATCGGCAGCATGGCGTGCCGATGATCGAGTTCACCCTCACCCGGACCTCGACGGCGCCGATCGAGACCGTGTTCGACGCGATGACCGACCACCGCGGGATCGCGGACTACGTGTGGGCATGCCGGCGCAGCACGCTCGATCGCGAGGGGACCCCCGCACCAAACGGTGTCGGCGCGATCAGACGGCTGGTGGCGATCGGGCCCGCATTTGTCGAGGAGATCATCGAGTATGAGCGACCCACCCGCTACGCGTACAAGATGCTTTCAGGCGCACCGACGCGCAATCACGTCGGCACGATCGCGCTGCGTGAAGCAGAAACGGGAACCGAGGTCAGCTGGCATCTACGGTCAACGCTGAATATCCCCGGTGTTGACCGGCCGATTGCCCGGCTCCTCAGCCGCCCGTCCCGGGCCGCATCGTCGCCGGGCTAAAGTCACCGCTATGCGCTTTGGACTCTTCATCCCGCAAGGCTGGCGAATGGATCTCGTGGGCATCGATCCCGCAGAGCACTGGGCGGTGATGCGCGACCTTGCCATCCACGCCGACAACGGCGCGTGGGACTCGTTGTGGGTCTACGACCACTTCCACACCGTGCCGATGCCGACCGACGAGGCCACGCACGAGGCGTGGTCGCTGATGGCGGCGTACGCGGCGACCACGTCGCGGATCAAACTCGGCCAGATGTGCACCGCGATGAGCTACCGCAATCCCGTGTACCTCGCCAAGGTCGCCGCGACCGCCGACATCATTTCCGGCGGCCGGGTTCAGATGGGCATCGGCGGTGGCTGGTACGAACACGAGTGGCGCGCTTACGGTTACGGCTTCCCGTCGGCCGGCGTTCGGCTGGGCAGGCTGGACGAGGGCGTGCAGATCATGCGGGACGCCTGGCGCGACGGTAAGGTCAGCTTCGACGGCAAGCACTACCAGGTCGACGGTGCCATCGTCTCCCCGAAGCCGTTGCAGGAAAACGGAATTCCGATGTGGATCGCCGGTGGGGGCGAGAAGGTGACGCTGCGCATCGCGGCTCAGTACGCGCAATACACCAACTTCACCCCGGAGCCCGAGGCCTTCGCACACAAATCCGAGGTCCTGGCTGACCACTGCCGGCGCCTGGGCACCGACTTCGATGCCATCGTGCGCTCGGCCAACTTCAACGTCGTCGTCGGCACGTCGGACGCCGACGTCGCGGAACGCCAGAAGCGGGTCCGCGACCGGCTGGTGGGTTGCGTACCCGAGGCGATCGCCGACGCGATGATCGCCGGCACCAGCGGGCCGGACTCGCCGATCGGAACCGCCGAACAGGTCATCGAACGGATCGCGAAGGTGCGCGATCTCGGATGCGAATACGCCATCTGCTATTTCCCCGAGGCGGCCTATGACCGCTCGGGTATCGAGTTGTTCGAGCGGGAAGTCATTCCCGCGCTGAGCTAGACGTCGCTGGTGTTGTAGCGAGTCTTGACCGGTGGTGCCGCGAGCAATGGCGGCAGTTCCGTCAGGCGGCCCTCGCCGGCGCGGAAGGCCCGGTAGGCCTCGTCGTCAGCCACCGTCTCCCACACTTCGTAGATGAGCCAGTGGGCTTCGTCGTCCTCGTCGACGAGCACGTCGGTGCGAAGGTTGCCGGCGAACGCCCGGGTGTCCCGCAGCGCCCGGCCCATCACGTCGCGGGCCGCGTCCACCGCGTCGGGCTTGAACTTCAGTTCCAGCATCACGGTCACTGCCATGGTCGTCTCCTCGGTCGGGCGCGGCGCTACCAAGATAGCGGCCACGGCCGCGTGGGTCGCCCGTGGTCTCCGGCGGCCGGTCACGGCGAGAACGAGGTTTCCGATTGCGGGAACGCTGTTGTACCTTTCAGGGAGCGCATTACCGTTCGGCGGATGACGGAGGATTCCTGATGCAGAAGGCGCTGGCGCCCGAGATCTCCACCTGGCCCGACGAGAATCCGCAGCTCATCGGCAGTCGATGCGGCGACTGCGGTGCGACGACGTTTCCCGTGCAGCAGTGGTGCCCGCGCTGCAGCGGCGGCGCGATGACCGATCTTTTGCTACCGCGCCGCGGCACCCTCGTCGCGTGGACCACCCAGGGATTTCCTCCCGGCGCTCCCTACGCCGGCCCCACCGGCAAGGACTTCGTGCCCTTCGGGATGGGCCTGGTCCAGCTCGGTGACGCCATCCGGGTCGAGGGGCGGCTCACCGAAAACGACCCGGCCAGGCTGCAGTTCGGTCAGGAGGTCGAACTCACCATGGTGCCGCTGACCACCGACGCCGACGGCGACGAGGTCATGACATTCGCTTTTCGGCCGGTCTAGAGGCGGGTCGCCACCATCCATCCAGGAGGAGCCTGACATGACCAACGATGTCGCCATCATCGGCGTGGGCCTGCACCCTTTCGGCAGGTTCGACAAGACCGCGATGCAGATGGGCGCCGAGGCCATCCACGCGGCGCTCGAGGACGCCGGCGTGGCGTGGAAGGACATCCAGTTCGGCTTCGGCGGCAGCCACGAGGTGTCCAATCCCGACGCGGTGACCCGCCTGGTCGGGCTGACCGGCATCACCTTCACCAACGTGTTCAACGCGTGCGCCACCGCGGCCAGCGCCATCCAGCAGACCGCGGACACCATCCGCCTGGGCAAGTACGACCTCGGCATCGCCATCGGCATGGACAAACACCCGCGCGGGGCCTTCACCGATGACCCGGCCAAGCTGGCGCTGCCGCAGTGGTATGCGCAGAACGGGCAGTTCGTCACCACCAAGTTCTTCGGCATGAAGGCCAACAAATACCTGCACGACCACCACATCTCCCAGGCCACGCTGGCCAAGGTCGCCGCCAAGAATTATCGCAACGGCGCGCTGAACCCAAATGCGTTCCGCCGCAAGGCGCTTTCGGAGGAAGAGATCCTGAGCTCGGCCGTGTTGAACTACCCGCTGACGCAGTACATGTTCTGCGCGCCCGACGAGGGCGCGGCAGCGGTGATCATGTGTCGCGCCGACATGGCACATAAGTTCACCGACAAGCCGGTGTACGTGCGGGCCTGCGAGATCCGGACCCGGCGCTACGGTGCCTACGAGGTGCACGCGACGTCGGCGCCGCTGGACGAGGACGCTTCGCCGACCGTGTACGCGGCCAAGGCGGCCTACGAGGCGGCGGGCATCGGGCCCGAGGACGTCGACGTGGCGCAACTGCAGGACACCGACGCCGGCAACGAGGTGATCCACATGGCCGAGACGGGCCTGTGCGCCGACGGCGAGCAGGAGAAGCTGCTGGCCGACGGCGCCACCGAGATCCACGGACCGATGCCCATCAACACCGACGGCGGCCTGATCGCCAACGGCGAGCCGATCGGCGCGTCGGGGCTGCGCCAGATGCACGAGCTGGTGCGCCAATTGCGAGGCGAGGCCGGTGAGCGTCAGGTGCCGGGCAACCCGCGCGTCGGCCTGGCGCAGGTGTACGGCGCGCCGGGCACCGCCTCGGCGACCATCCTGTCGCTCTAGATCGTCGGGGCCACGCCCTCCTCGTACTTTGGCAGTGCGATGTCGCTGCGGAATTCGCGCCGGACGATCCAGTCGGCCAGTGGCCGAACGTTCAGCAACCTCGAACCCTGATTGCGCGTCCACACTCCCAGCGCCGTCTTCGGGGCAAACATCTTGGCGAATGCGCGCGCCGAACGCTGCCGCGCCTCGACGATCGGACGCAGTCGCCGTTCGTAACGACCAAGCGCCCCTGGGTAGTCGGCACCGGCGCGGTCTAGTTCGCCCGCCAAGATGTAGGCCTCGACCATCGCCAGACCCGCCCCTTCGCCCGCCAGCAGAGAAACCGCGGCAGCGGCATCACCGATGAGAGCTACGCGCCCCTTCGACCAGCGGTCCATGACGATTTGGCTGACCCGGTCGAAGTACACCTCGGAGACGCCATCGAGTTCGCGCAAAATCTCCGGGCATTCCCACCCCGCGTTGCCGAAGACCTGGTGCAGCGTCGTCTTGGCGTGCGACACGTTCTGTGGCTCCGGCCCTCTCGTGTATTCAGCGGCGAAGACGAAGAGAAACAGGGTCTTCTCGCCGCGCATGGCGAACCGTGCGATCATGCGCCCGGGCATCGTGTGAGCGAGGTAGACGAGTTCATCACGCGGCCGATAGCCGTCGGCCTCGAATGCCGCGACCCGGTAGCCGAGATCCGTCTCGAATCTGGAGTCGGGGCCAAAGACCAACTCGCGCAAGGGTGAATGGATCCCACCCGCTCCCACCAGCAGGTCGAATTGTCGCGACCCGCCGTGCTCGAGTGTCACTTCTACGCCCGAGTCATTTTGCGCGACAGCGGAAACGCTGTCGCCGAACATGGTCTCGGCGTGACCGTCGATAGCGCGATAGATCGTGGCCGCCAGTTCACCACGGGGTACGGTGACGAAGTCGCCGCCGAGGTTGCGCCGGAACGATTCGGCCGAAAACCCGCCCACGCGTTGCGAATTCCGGTCCACGAGCCGGATTTCCCGTACCGCATAGCCCGCCGTGTGCAATTGGGCGGTGAGTCCCATACGTTCGGCAACGGCATATCCGCCGCCCCAGAAGTCCACGACGTAGCCGCCGGTGCGGAGCCGCGGCGCCTTTTCGATGAGCGTCGGCTCGTGACCGTAGCGGCACAGCCAGTACGCAAGGGTGGGTCCGGCGATGCCAGCACCGACGATGGCGATCTTCATGCGGGCGCCTCTACAGGGAGTTCCGCGACTACTATAGCACACTGCAATAGTTGCAGTAGTGCATAAAGTGGCCATCGGCGGGGCCGAGGGCCGGCCGGTTGTCGGCATCAAAGTGGGGGCGCTCCAGCCGGTGGCGCGAGCAGACGCAGAATCGCGCTGACGCAGCCTGATTCAGGCGATTCTGCGTCTGCTCGCGAGCGGGTGGGGTCCCCCCTCTGGGGGAGTGCCCCCAGCTGGCGGTCAGATCGCAGGCCCCAGGAGGTCGTCCGCGTCGCGGATGATGTAGCCGTAGCCCTGCTCGGCCAGGAAGCGCTGCCGGTGCGCGGCGTATTCGGCGTCCAGGCTGTCACGGGCCACCACCGAATAGAAGATGGCGCCGCCACCGTCGGACTTGGGCCGCAGCAGCCGGCCCAACCGCTGAGCCTCCTCCTGGCGTGAGCCGAACGTCCCCGAAACCTGCACCGCCACCGACGCTTCCGGTAGGTCGATGGAAAAGTTGGCGACCTTGGACACCACCAGCGTGGACACCTCCCCGCGGCGGAAGGAGTCGAACAGGGCCTCACGTTCCTTCGTGCGGGTCGAGCCCTGGATCACCGGGGCGTTCAGCTCGGCCCCGAGCTCGTCGAGCTGGTCGAGGTAGGCGCCGATCACCAGGGTCTGTTCGCCCGGATGCTTCTCCAGGATCGATTTGACCACGGCGATCTTGGTGTGGGCCGTCGAGCAAACCCGATAGCGCTCTTCGGGTTCGGAGGTGGCGTAGGTCATCCGCTCGCTGTCGGTCATCGTGACCCGGACCTCGACGCACTCCGCCGGCGCGATCCAACCCTGGGCTTCGATGTCCTTCCACGGCGCGTCATAGCGTTTCGGGCCGATCAGGGAGAACACGTCACCCTCGCGCCCGTCCTCGCGCACCAGCGTCGCGGTCAGCCCGAGCCGGCGTTTGGACTGCAGGTCGGCGGTCATCCGGAACACCGGCGCGGGCAGCAGGTGCACCTCGTCGTAGATGATCAGGCCCCAGTCGCGGCTGTCGAAGAGCTCCAGATGCCGATACTCGCCCTTGGAGCGGCGCGTGATCATCTGGTAGGTCGAGATGGTGACCGGCCGGATCTCCTTGCGCTCGCCGGAGTATTCGCCGATCTCGTCCTCGGTCAGCGAGGTGCGGGCGACCAGTTCGCGCTTCCACTGCCGCGCGGCCACGATATTGGTGACCAAAATGAGCGTCGTCGCACTGGCTTTCGCCATCGCGGCGGCGCCCACCAGCGTCTTGCCGGCGCCGCACGGCAGGACGACCACCCCCGAGCCGCCCGACCAGAACGAGTCGGTGGCCATCTGCTGGTAGTCGCGCAGCTGCCAGCCGTCGGGCTGCAGGCTGATCGGGTGCGCCTCGCCGTCGACGTAGCCGGCGAGGTCCTCGGCCGGCCAGCCGATCTTGAGCAGCATCTGTTTGACCCGGCCCCGCTCGCTGGGGTGGACGACGACAGTGTCCTCGTCGAGCCGCGCGCCCAGCATCGGAGCGATCTTCTTGTTGCGCAGCACCTCCTCGAGCACCGCGCGGTCCAGGCTCACCAGCGTCAGGCCGTGCGCCGGATTCTTGACCAGCTGGAGCCGGCCGTACCGGGCCATGGTGTCGACGATGTCGACCAGCAGCGGCTGTGGCACCGCGTAGCGCGAGAAGCTGACCAGCGCGTCGACGACCTGCTCGGCGTCGTGGCCGGCCGCGCGGGCATTCCACAGCGCCAGCGGGGTGATGCGGTAGGTGTGCACGTGTTCGGGTGCGCGCTCGAGTTCGGCAAACGGCGCGATCGCGGCCCGCGCCGCGCCCGCCAGCTCGTGGTCCACCTCGAGCAGCACCGTCTTGTCGGACTGCACGATCAACGGCCCGTCAGTCAATGCCGCTCCTCTTTCACTGCCTCATCGCTGCGCCGCACGGTCGCGGCGCGAGTCATGTCGACCATTATCGGCCGTTGGCCGACACCACCGACGTGATGCGGTGGATGGCGAAGTCGCGCAGCCGGCCGGACGCCGAATCGAAGGCCACCAGCTGGCCGCCGCGCACGGAGATCGGCGCCACCACCCGCTGGGTGGCCACGCCCGCGGCGTCGTGGTAGCCGATGACCAGCGTGTCCTGCTCCCTGGCCGCGCGTTGCAACAGCGACATGGTGACCGCCGGATCGACGCGAATGTTGCCGAACGGCGCGGCGGTCACCCTGCGCAGCACCGCGACGACCGCGTTGAGGCTCTCGGCGTTCGGGCGGGACGCCCCGCGATACGTGCGGCGCGGCTGGGGCGCGGGCACCCTGGCCCCGCGCGGCCGGATGTCGACGACCGAACCGGAGGAGTCTTCGGCGGCCGGAGCGAACCCGGCCCCCCGCAGCGCGGCCAGCACCTCGGCGATCGGCGCCGGCGACACCGCCACCGTCGGCGCCAGCGCGCGCAGCTGCAGCGACTCGCCGGCGGCCACCGCCTGCGCCAGCAGGGTCGGGTCCTCGCAGCGCACGAACGACGCCGCCATGCCGATGCGGAGCTGGCCGTGCCGGCGTGCGACATCGTCGATGAGATACGTAAGGCCTTGCGGTACTGGGGTTTTGGAGTGTTTGGCGAAGAGCTGGTGCATCCAGTCACGGGTCTTGCCGACGTCCAGGGCGTGCCTGATCGACTGCTCGCTGACCCGGTAGACCATGGCGGCGCCGGCGGATTCGACGGTGGCCACCGCCGCCAGGTGCTGCGCCAGTTCGCGTTCCAGCGGCCCGGGCACGACGATCGTCAGGTCGGCCTGCACCAGGAAGTGGTCGATCGGCTCGGGCATCGCGCGCGCCATCGCGTCGACCGCGTCCCTCGCGTCGGCCGCCTCGTCGAGCAGCGCACGGCCCGGGGTGCTGATCGCCCCGCGGCCGACGAGCCCGAACGCGTGGCTCTCGGCGAGCAGATGCCCGACCGGTTCCGGCTGCAGCCGCCTTGACCATCGGGGGCGCCGCCAGATGAGCGCCGCCGACAGCTTGGTCGTGGGCACCGGCGCGGAATCGGCCTGCAGCACCACCAGGGCGTCGAGCACGGCCAGCCGCAGGAAATCGAGCTCATCGGTGGCAGCCTTGACCGACTGGCGGGCCTGTGCGCGCGCGGCCAGGGCGGCGATGCTGCCCGGTGGGGGCTGGGCGAGGTCCGGCCGCAGCTCGAGCAGCCTGATCAGCCGCTCGTCCGGTAGTTCGGCCAGCCAGGACCCCAGCGGGATGTCCGGGGTGTTGTCGGTCATTGCTGACCAGACTAAGGCAGTCGGCGAACCCCGCGGGCACGTCGATTAACTGCCGGCCTTGCGCGACGGACTCGCATCGACCTGTCAGAATGGTCCCCGTGGCTGACATTGCTGAGGGCAAGGCCCGCAAAACCAGGTACGTCGACAATGGCTGGCCGGCGACGGAGCCGGACGACCATCCGGTGAGCGAACTGGCCAGCGACCGGACGGGCGCGTTGTCGCCCTTCGGGGATCTGGTGTTCCCGCTCCCCGCGACCGACCTGCCCTACGTGCATCCCGTCACCGACACGACCTGGTAGTCGGCGGGATGACCGGGGCTTCCGGGGCATCGGGAGCGCTGTCACACCTTGATGAGCAGGGTGCGGCGCACATGGTCGATGTCAGCGACAAGGGAGCCACCAAGCGGACCGCCGTCGCCGCGGGTCGCCTGCGTACCTCGCGGGAGGTCGTGGCGCTGATTTCGACGGGTGGGCTGCCCAAGGGCGATGCGCTGGCCACCGCGCGAGTGGCGGGCATCCTGGCGGCCAAACGCACCAGCGACCTGATCCCGCTGTGTCATCAGCTCGCCCTCACCGGCGTGGACATCGACTTCGCCGTCGGCGACGACGACATAGAGATCACAGCGACAGTGCGCAGCACCGACCGCACGGGGGTGGAGATGGAGGCGCTGACCGCCGTCAGCGTGGCGGGGCTCACGCTCTACGACATGATCAAGGCGGTTGATCCGGCCGCGCTCATCGGTGACATCCGGGTGCTGCGCAAGGACGGCGGCAAAACCGGGACCTGGTCGCGCTGATGGGCACCCGATCCGCGCGGGTGATCATCGCCTCGACGCGCGCGTCGACGGGCGCCTATGAAGACCGGTGTGGGCCGATCATCGCCGAATGGCTTGCAGAACGCGGCTTTTCGGCCGTGGAGCCGCAGGTGGTCGCCGACGGCGAGCCGGTCGGCCAAGCGCTGCGCGGCGCGGTCGATGCCGACGTCGATCTCATCATCACCTCGGGGGGCACCGGGATCTCACCCAGCGACAGCACCCCGGATCAGACCGTCGCGGTGCTGGACTACATGATCCCCGGCCTCGCCGACGCCATCCGCCGCGCCGGGCAGCCCCAGGTCCCGACGTCGGTGCTGTCGCGCGGCGTGTGCGGCGTGGCCGGCCACACCCTGATCGTGAACTTGCCCGGATCTCCCGGTGGAGTGCGCGACGGGCTCAGCGTGCTCGCCGACGTCCTCGACCACGCGCTCGACCAGCTCGCCGGCGGAGACCACGAGCGATGACGCTGGTCGTGCGCGCCGCCATGACCGAGCACCCGATCGAGCTGGCCGAGCACGAAGAGCTGGTAAGCCACCAGTCCGCGGGGGCGGTCGTGGGCTTCGTCGGCATGATTCGCGACCACGACGGCGGGCGGCGGGTGGTGCGGTTGGAGTATTCGGCGCACCCGTCTGCCGATCAGGTGCTGGCGCAGGTCGTGGCCGACATCGCCGCCCAGTCCGACGGTGTGCGCGCCATCGCCGTCAGCCACCGCATCGGCGTGCTGCACATCGGCGAGGCGGCGCTGGTGGCCGCCGTGGCAGCCGACCACCGTCAGGCGGCGTTTGCCACCTGCGCCCGTCTGGTCGACGCCATCAAAGCGCGGCTGCCGGTGTGGAAGCACCAGTTCTTCGATGACGGAACCGAAGAATGGGTGGGCTCGGCCTAGAGCCTCGCCGGGTCAGCTGAGGACCGACGGCTGCGCCAGGGAGTCCAGCGCTTCGTTGCCGTGAATGTCCAACCCGCGGATGGCATCCCACAGTTGCCGGGTGTAGCCGACCTTCGTGGCCTGCTGCGGCTGACCGGGTGACCCTGCGGCGTCGTCCGGTGCCGGCGCGTCGGCCGGGGGCGCGGGCGGCAGTGGCCGGGGGGGCCGGGGGCAGTGCGTCGGCCGGAGGGGGCGCCTGGACGTTGTTGGAGGCCAGCTGCACCGGGGCGGCAGGCGGAGGGGCTTCCGGCGGAGGAGCGTCCGCCGGCGGAGGCGCCAGCGGGGCGGGTGCTCCGTTGACGCCCGGTGCGTCCAGAGGCGCGTCCAGCGCGGCCGGCGCCGGAACCTCACGCGGGGTCGGACCCGACAAGCCGTGCCCACAGACGGGCCATGCGCCCCGTCCCTGCGAAGCCAAAACGCGTTCGGCGACGGCGATCTGCTGTTCCTTGGTGGCCAGTTCGGCTGACGGGGCGTACTGCCCGCCGCCGTGCGACGCCCACGTGCTGGCGCTGAATTGAACGCCGCCGTGGTAACCGTTTCCGGTGTTGATGGACCAGTTACCGCCGGATTCGCAGCGGGCTACCTGGTCCCACTCGCCGTCGGTGGCCGCGGCCGCCTGCCCGGCGAGGGCGATGCCGCCGCTACCCAGAACCGCCCCGGTGAGGGCGAGCTTGGCGACGCTGATGTTGGAAGAAGTGGGCTTGCGATGACGTCCACTCATAGGCCGTGAAGGATCCCTCTCTCGTCACGCGCCTGCGAGGTCAGCTGTCGGGTTCGGGTGGGAGAGGCTACCCGGCCGACGTCGCGCTCCTGAGAGCCGACGGCGGCTTCACCCCAAGGGGCCGCATGCGGCCCCGGTCCGATCACGGTGGACCGGTGGGTCCCCCGTCTCCATCCACTAATGGTTTCCCCCGCCTACTGGATGGAGCTCGGCGCGCTAGGCGGGAGAGGTTCGCCAACCCGGTCTGCTTTGGCGAACCCCCGCAGACGCTAGCGGCTTCTGTCGGTCTCGTCACGTCAAGCGAAACTCGGCGTTTCCTCCACAGACATCTTCGAAAACCCCAGGAACATCTAGAGTTTGCGCAGCTCATACCACCGGCAATCGAATCGTGTCCGCGCCGTTATCTTTCCGTTACGTGAGATATGTCACAGGCTTATCCCCCGGCGAATGGGGGCAGCACGTCGATCGTGTTTCCGGTTGATAACGCGGCGGTTTCGTCGCGAACGGCTATCCCGTCGCACAGGTACGAGCAGCGGCTCAGCACCGTGGCCAGCCGGCTGCCCTGGGTCGCGAGCCGGTCGACGAGCTGCGCCACCGTGGTGCCCGGACGCAGCACGAAGGTCTGCGAATCGGCGCCGGCGGCCGCGCGCGCGGCCGCGAAGTAGCGGACCGTCACCTGGATCCCTTCGGCGGGCGGGTGACCCGCGCCGTCAGCCACCGATCGCACTCATCGGGCGGTCGGGCTGGACGAAGCCGGGATCGTTGATCCCGTGGCCGGCGGGCTTGCCCCACATCGCCGCGCGCCAGGCCGCCTCGATGGCGTCGTCGCTCCCGCCGCCACGCAGCAGGCCCCGGAGGTCGGTCTCCCGCGTGGCGAAAAGGCAGCTGCGGACCTGGCCGTCGGCCGTGAGCCTGGTGCGATCGCAACTCGCGCAGAAGGCCTTCGAGACCGACGCGATGACGCCGAACTTTCCACTCGGCGTGCCGGCTCCCGTGTCGGCGAGCCAGAGTTCGGCCGGCGCCGAGCCCCGCGGCGCCGGGTCCGGGCGCAACCGGAAGTGCGGGCGCAGCGCCGAGAGCACGTCGTCGGCGCTGAGCGCGGCATCACGGCTCCACTGGTGCCCGGCGTCCAACGGCATCTGTTCGATGACCCGCAACTGGTAGCCGTGCTCGAGGCAGAACCGCAACAGCGCGGCGACATCGGCGCGCCCGGTGGCGGGGTCGAGCACGGCGTTGACCTTCACCGGCGTCAGGCCCGCCCGCTCGGCGGCGGCCAAACCGGCCAGCACGTCATCGAGCCGGTCGCGCCGGGTGATAGCCGCGAAGTGCTTCCGGTCGACGCTGTCCAGCGACACGTTGACCCGGTCCAGACCAGCCCGCGCGAGGGCGCCGGCCCGTCGCGCCAGGCCCACCCCGTTGGTCGTCAGCGAAATCTCCGGGCGGGGCCGCAGATTCGCCGCGGCGGCGACCGCCTCCTCGAGGTGGCGTGACAACAGCGGCTCACCACCGGTGAAACGCACGCTGGTGACGCCGAGGCGGGTGACCGCGATGCGCATCAGCCTGGCCAACTCTTCGAGCCGCAGCAGTTGCTCGTCGGGCAGCCAGTCCAGGCCCTCCGCCGGCATGCAATAACTGCAGCGCAGATTGCAGCGATCGGTCAGCGACACCCGCAGATCGGTCGCTGCGCGGCCGTAGGTGTCGACCAACGGCCCGCGGGCCGGCATGCGGCTGTGCGCCGGCTCCGCCACGCGGCCCGGCATCGTCGGGAGACCCAGCGCTGTCAGCGTCATGTGGGCACCGGTGCGTAGGGGGAGGACGGTTCGACGGGCACGATCTGCTTGCCCAGCGGCATCAGCGATATCGGGATGAGCTTGAGGTTGGCCAGCGCCAGCGGAATGCCGACGATCGTGATGGCCATGGCGGCCGCGCTGACCACATGGCCGATCGCCAGCCATAACCCGAACAGCAGCACCCAGATGACGTTGCCGATGAGCGTGCCGGTGCCCGCGGAGGGCTTCTGAACGATCGTGCGGCCGAACGGCCACAGCGCGTAGGAGGCGATGCGCAGCGATGCGAAGCCGAACGGGATGGTGACGATCAGCAGGAAGCTGACGAGCGCCGCGAGGAAGTAGCCGGCGGCCATCCACAGGCCGCCGAACAGCAGCCAGATGACGTTCAGGATCAGGCGCATAGCTCCTCCCGGGGTAGTGCCAGCCTACCGGCGACCGCCCGGAGGGGGTGCTCGTCCGCCGGGCATCCGAGTAGGATCAGATTTCGACTTTGCGTCCTGTGCAGGCGGGACGTTCCTTGTGTTGCCCATCCTAGTGATCCGTCAGACAAGCAGGTGAGACCAGTGCCGACCGGCAAGGTTAAGTGGTACGACGCCGACAAGGGATTTGGCTTCCTGTCGCAGGAGGACGGCGAAGACGTCTACGTCCGCTCCTCGGCGTTGCCCGCCGGGGTCGAGGGGCTCAAAGCGGGCCAGCGGGTGGAGTTCGGCATCGCGTCCAGCCGGCGCGGCCCGCAAGCGTTGAGCCTCAAGCTGATCGAACCGCCGCCGAGCCTCACCAAGACTCAGGGTCGCCGCGAGACGCCCGCCGAGCACAAGCACAGTCCCGACGAGTTGCACGGGATGGTCGAGGACATGATCACCCTGCTGGAAAGCGTCGTGCAGCCCGAGTTGCGCAAGGGGCGCTACCCCGACCGCAAGACCGCGCGCCGGGTGTCCGAAGTGGTCAAGGCGGTGGCCCGGGAGCTTGACTCCTAGCCTGGCTGTTTTGCACCGGATAGGGAGACGAATGGCCACCTATGTCGCCGGGGCGGGCGAATTCACTCGCGACACCAACTACATCACCACTCGCGTCACGGCCGACGGGCGCGACGGCTACCCGGTTGAGCCCGGCCGCTATCGGCTCGTCGTCGCCAGGGCCTGCCCCTGGGCCAATCGCGCCATCATCGTGCGCCGCTTGTTGGGTCTGGAAGACGTTCTCTCCATTGGGTTTTGCGGCCCCACCCACGACGAGCGCAGCTGGACGTTCGATCTGGACCCCGGACGCGTCGACCCGGTGCTCAAGATCCCGCGGTTGCAGGACGCCTACTTCAAGCGCTTCCCCGACTATCCCAAGGGCATCACCGTTCCGGCGCTCGTCGATGTTCCGACCGGCGCGGTGGTGACCAACGACTTCGCCCAGATGACGCTGGACTTCTCGACGGAGTGGACCGCCTACCACCGCGACGGCGCACCCGTGCTGTACCCCGAGGCGCTGCGGACCGAGATCGACGAGGTGAACAAGAGGGTCTACACCGAGATCAACAACGGCGTGTACCGGTGCGGATTCGCCGGCTCACAGGACGCCTACGAAGCGGCCTACGATCGGCTGTTCACCGCCTTGGACTGGGTGAGCGATCGCCTGGCCGATCGGCGATACCTGTTGGGCGACACCATAACCGAGGCCGACGTGCGACTGTTCACCACGCTGGCCCGCTTCGACCCGGTGTATCACGGTCATTTCAAGTGCAATCGAAGCAAGCTCAGCGAGATGCCCGTGCTGTGGGCGTACGCGCGCGACCTGTTCCAGACGCCGGGATTCGGCGACACCGTCGATTTCGTCCAGATCAAGCAGCACTACTACATCGTGCACGCCGACATCAACCCCACCCGCATCGTGCCCAAGGGGCCCGAGCTGGCCGACTGGCTCACTCCCCACGGCCGGGAAGCCTTGGGCGGCAGGCCCTTCGGGGACGGAACGCCACCCGGACAGCCGGTCGAGGGCGAGCGGGTCCCGGCCGGTCACGGCGCCTAGGGCGGACGGCTCGGCAGCCCCGCCCGCCGCCCCTCGACGCCCGCCCCCGCTCGAACGTCGGGTTGTTGCGCTAGATCGCGGCGTGTCGCCTCAACAAGTCGACGTTGGTGCGCGGTGACGGGCGGCAGCCGGCGGCGAGGAGCGCGCGGCGCGTGCGTTCGATGACGACGTGCGGGCGGTGCCGGAGGATGTCGGCGCTGACCCGGATGATCGTCCAGCCGCGGGCTTCGAGTTCGGCCAGTCGATCGATGTCCCGGTTGCGGCGTGCCGGGTCCGTCCAATGTTGGGCGCCGTCGAACTCCACGCCGACCTTCCAGCGTTCCCAGCCCATGTCGATCCGCGCCAGCACCGCGCCCCAGTCGTTGAGCACCTCGATCTGCGTATGGGGCCGCGGCAATCCGCCGCCGAGGAGCACCAGGCGGGTCCGGGTTTCGTAGGGCGATTCAGCGCCACCATCAGCCAGTCGCAATGCCCGACGCAGCTGCACCGATCCGCGGACCCCGCGATGGCGGTCGGAGATCAGCTCCACGTCCGCCGCCTTGATCTGGGTGGCGCGCATCAGGGAATCGAGCCGAATAACCGCTGTTGTCAATCCCTTCCGTCGGCCGAGGTCGAACGCGGTGCGTGCGGGCGTGGTCAGTCGGATTCCGTCGCGGACGCATGTTTCGTCGTCGCTCAGAGCGTCGCTGTGCAGGACGATGCCGGGCGCCTTGTCGCGGCTGGGACGGTTCAACTCGGCGGGCAGCCAGTCGTCGATCCATGCCGTGCGGTGCAGTGCCGCCGCCGAGAGGCCGGCGACCGTGGCGGTGCCGCCGGACCACAGCCACGCGGCCACGGCCCGCGTCACGGGTGTCAACGTCTGGCCGCGGGGGACGTAGACGTTGCGATGCACCATCTCGTATCGGGTGCGCAGCTCGTGCCTTGTGACGACGCCCGCCGCCAACGCGTCGGTCCCTCTGAACGGCCAGTCCGGGCTCTGCATGGCGACACCATGCCTCGCCGCACCGACACCCTCGGACGAACGTCGGGTTGTTGCGCACGATCCCGGCGTGTCGCCGCAACAAGTCGACGTTCGGCACCCAAACGGCTAAAAGCTAAGCCGCACCGACCATTCCGCGTGGGGGGCCTCATGCAGCTCCCCGGCGCGGTCGACCACCAGGGTCAGCAGTTGCACGACGACGCCCGTCAGCCGGCCGCGTTGCGGGTCGACCGACGGGATGGTGACCGCGAACCTGGTGCCGGGCCGAAAGATCGTGCTGGTGGTGTTAGCCGGATCCTCGTAAACCTTCAGCAGTCGCCAGGGGGCGCGGTAGATGGCGTCGGGCACCGAAAGCTGCACCGGATCGCGCTCATTGACCCGCAGTTCGCCCTGGGTCTGCGGTGTCTGGCAGTCATCCAGGTTGAGGACGTTGCAGTACAGGTACGGGCCCACCCGGGTGAGGTGGCCGTGGGAATAGGCGCTGATCTCGGGTCGGTGCGGTCCCGACGGTCGCACCAGCAGCCAGGTGCCCACTCCGGCGCCGACGCACACCAGGGTCATCACGGCGACGAGCGCCGCGGCCGCGCCCCGCCCGGTTGGTTTCTTCACTCGCGCGCCGCCGCCGGATTCGGGGCGCCTCGGCGCGAGCCCTCCTGCTCGACCATGACGGGCCGGTTGCCGCCGAGGCCGGGAATCAACGAGTCGCCGCGGAAGCTGACCAGCGTCTGCGCCAGCCCGAGGATGAGCAGGGCGGTCACCGCGGTGAAGCCGATCCACCATTCGGTGTAGACCAAAACGCCCAGCGCGCCGCCCAGGACCCAGGCCAGCTGCAGCGTCGACTCCGAGCGGCCGAAGCCGGATGCCCGAGATTCCTCGGGCAAGTCGTGCTGCAGTGAGGCGTCCAGCGAGGCCTTGGCGATCGCGCTGGACCCGGACGTGACAAGGGTGGCGATCACCACCGCCGCCAGGGTCCCGGCCACCGAGCCCGCCAGCGCCACCGCGCACACCGCGACCGTGCAGCGCACCACCAGCACGGCCGGCCTGCCCAACTGCAGCCGGGCGCTGGTGAAGTTGCCCGCGAAGTTGCCGATTCCGGCGGCCGCGCCGATCATCCCGAGCATGCCGAGCTGGACCCAGCCGTTGGCCTGATGGGACTTGGCAACGAACGCCGGGTACAGGAACAGGAATCCGACCATCACCTTGATGGTGCAATTGCCCCACAGTGAGGTGATGATGTTGCGGCCCAAGGGCTGTCGTAGTGTCCCGCTGACCTTCTTGACCTCGTCGGGCCAACTCCGCCGCGGCTGACCGCTGCCCTGCCGATAGCTCAGCGTGGCCGGCACCTCACCCGCGGTGACCTCCACCCAACGCGGAATCCGCATGGCAAGTGAGGCGCCGGCGATCGACACCGCGATGACGACGAACAGGGCGCCCGGCAGCTTCAACAAGTGGGTGCAGGCGAATTCGACGCCGGCCGCCACGGCGCCGCCGGCGATCGTGCCGCCGAGCAGACCGAAGACGGTCAGCCGGGAGTTCACCCGCACCAGGTCGATCGTCGGGGGCATCACCCGCGGCGTCACCGCGCTGCGCAGCACGCTGAACGACTTCGAGAGCACCATCATCGCCAGCGCGCAGGGGTAGAGGACCATTGACGGGTAGCTGCCGGTGGCGCCGTCGTAATTCATGATCAGTACGAGCGCCAACAGGGTGCGCAACATGAACGACGCGGCCAGCGCGACGCGGCGGCCGTGCTGCAGCCGGTCCAGCGCCGGTCCGATGAGCGGGGCGATCACCGCGAATGGCGCGATCGTGATCAACAGGTAGAGCGCGACCCGGCCCTTGCTCTCGCCGGTGGCGGCGGCGAAGAACAGGGTGTTGGCCAGCGCCACGGCCATCGCGGCGTCCACCGCGAAATTCGCCACCACCGGCCACGTCAGCGCGGTGAGCCCGGATTTGTCCGCGCCGTCGGCGGTGGCGGCCCGCTGGACTATCGAATACATCCGCGAACCCATCTCGCGGCTGCGCTGCGCGGCCGCGCGGGTGACCGTGATCCGTTCGCCGGGCGCCGGACCCCGCGGGGGCGCCCCGCCGCCGCGGCCGGCATCGGGTTCCTCGCCCAGCGGCGGTAGGTAGCGGTTGGCGCTCGGCATCGGCGGCGGGCGCCGCGTGCGGCGTGGGCCGGGGTCGCCGGCCGGGTAATTGGCCATGCCCGGATGCTGTTTTGCCGACCCGTTGTGGGGCCGGCGGCCCGGGTTGGAGGCCACCCGCCCCGGATCGTCACGCCGCCGTCCAGACACGCACCAATTCTGTCTTATCCCGACTCCATGCGTCTGCAGATACCGGGCGTGGCTCGCCGCCCTAGTATTGGAGTCGCATTGCAGAGAGGGGACAGCGTGTCCGGACCGATCGAGGAATCCGCCGTGGCCACCGTGGACGACTGGCCCGAGGGTTTGGCGGCGGTGCTCACCGGTGCGACCGACACGGCCAGGGCAGCCGTCGAGGAGTTCAGCGGCCCGGAAACGGTCGGGGACTACCTCGGCGTGAGCTATGAGGATCCGACTGCGGCCACCCACCGCTTCCTCGCCCACCTGCCCGGATACCAGGGCTGGCAGTGGGCCGTGGTCGTGGCCGCCCACCCGGGGGCCGAGCGCGCGACCGTCAGCGAGGTGGTGCTGATTCCCGGGCCGACCGCCCTGCTCGCTCCGCACTGGCTGCCGTGGGAGCAGCGGGTCCGCCCCGGCGACCTCAGCCCGGGGGATCTGCTGGCGCCCGCGGCCGACGACCCCCGGCTGGTGCCGGGTTACGCCGCCAGCGGTGATCCGCAGGTCGACGAGGTCGCCGCCGAAGTCGGGTTGGGCCGCCGCTGGGTGATGAGCATCATCGGCCGCCTCGAGGCCGCCGAACGCTGGCACACCGGGGAGTTCGGACCCGACTCGCCGATGGCCCGCTCCACCAAGCGGATGTGCCGCGACTGCGGCTTCTTCCTGCCGCTGGCGGGATCGCTCGGCCGGGTGTTCGGGGTGTGCGGCAACGAGTTGTCGGCGGACGGGCACGTCGTTGACAAGCAGTACGGCTGCGGCGCGCACTCAGACACCCCGGCCCCGCCGGGCACCGGGTCGCCCGTGTACGAGCCCTTCGACGACGGCGTGCTCGACGTCAGTCAAGCACCGCCCGTCCCGGAGGCCGAGCCGGTCGCGGAGGCCGAGTCGGCGGAGGGCGTCGGGGAGGCGGAGTCCGCCGCGGAGGCCGAGCCGACCGAGCCGCCGGACGAGCCCGGCGAACCCACCGACTAGCCCTTTTCCGCGGCGGCCTTGATCCTGGCCAGCGAGTCGTTCATGCCGTCGAGCAATTCGCGTTCGAAGTTGGCGGTCCCGCCGAATAACGCGTTGACCGACAGGCTGGAGAAGGCCGTGACGCCGTTTTCGGCGTGGCGGCTCTCCGTGAGCCGGGTTCCGCTCCCGTTCGCCTCGAGTTCGTAGCTCCAGACGGTGCGGTTGGCGTCGACCCGGAAGGCGAGCTTCTTCTCCGGAACCATCTCGACCACCTTGCTGGTGGTCGGCCACATGAACCTGTTGCGGCGGTTCAGGTTTAGGGTGCGGGTGCCCGGACGCACCGGGCCGAACGGCTTCATCCAGCGGCATTGCGGGCTCCACTGGGGCATGCGCCGCAAGTCGGAGATCAGCTCCCACACCCGGGCGGGCGGCGCGTCGATGTCAACGTGCGTCTGGAGCAGCGCGGCTGCCATGCCTCCTCCTTTAGTCCGTGCCTCGTGAAATGTCGTGGTCGAGAAAGGTTTCCAGTCCGGTCTGCGCGCCGCGGGCCCCGCGGCGGGCCGCGGCCAGCTGCCACACGAAGATGCTGGTGCCGAGCAACCCGACGCCCAGTCCGGCCACCGCCACCGGACGCCAGCTCTCGAGGCTGGGCACCAGGAACGCGAGGGCCACGGCGACCAGCCAGCCCAGCGCCCCCAGGGCGATGAACGGCCACACCTGAAGCAGCGCGGGCGGCAGCGGCGGGGCCTCGCTGGCGGGACCCGGTTCGGCAGACATTGCGATCAACATAGCCCGCCCCCACCGGGCGCGGCCAAAACGGATCGTCGGCGGTTTGTCGCCGCGGTTTCTTGCGGCCCGTGTACCCTCGCGCCATGCCTGACAGCGATGCGCGGCTGGCCAGCGACCTGTCGCTGGCGGTCATGCGGCTGGCCCGCCAACTGCGGTTCCGCAACCCGTCATCGCCGGTGTCGCTGTCGCAGCTGTCGGCCCTGGCGACCTTGGCGAACGAGGGTCCGATGACGCCCGGCGCGCTGGCGATCCGGGAACGGGTCCGTCCGCCGTCGATGACCCGGGTGATCGCCTCGTTGGCCGAGATGGGTCTGGTCGATCGCACCCCCCACCCCGACGACGGCCGTCAAGTGCTGGTCGCGGTGTCCGAGTCCGGCGCCGAGTTGGTGAAGGTCACCCGCCGCGCCCGCCAGGAGTGGCTGGCCAAACGCCTGGCGACGTTGAACGACGACCAGCGCGAAACGCTGCGTCATGCGGCCGACCTGATGTTGGCACTCGTCGACGAAGGCCCGTGAGCGCCGGCTTGCACGTGCTGGACGTCGACGATCCCGACGACCCTCGGCTCGACGATTTCCGCGACTTGAACAGCGTCGACCGCCGGCCCGATCTGCCGACCGGCAAGGGCCTGGTGATCGCCGAAGGCGTGCTGGTGGTGCAGCGGATGCTCGCGTCCCGGTTCACCCCGCACGCCCTGCTGGGCACCGATCGCAGGCTGGCCGAGCTCGCCGACGACCTCGTCGCGGTCTCCGCGCCGTTCTACCGGACGTCGGCCGACGTCATGGCGCGAGTCGTCGGGTTCCACCTCAACCGGGGTGTGCTGGCCGCGGCCAGGCGCGTGCCCGAACCCGGCGTCGGGCAGGTTCTCGACGGTGCGCGCACGGTCGCGGTGCTCGAAGGCGTCAACGACCACGAGAACCTGGGGTCGATCTTCCGTAACGCGGCGGGCCTGGGCGTGGATGCGGTGGTGTTCGGCAGCGGCTGCGCCGACCCGCTCTACCGTCGCGCCGTGCGGGTGTCCATGGGTCATGCGTTGCTGGTTCCGTACGCGCGGGCCACGGACTGGCCCGGGGATCTGGAGTTGTTCAGGCAGAACGGATTTCGATTGCTGGCGATGACCCCGAACCCCCAGGCCTGCCCGCTCGCCGAGGCGATGGCCGCCGTCCGTGACGAGCGCGTGGCGGTTCTGGTGGGCGCCGAGGGCCCGGGCCTGACGCACGCGGCGCTGAGGTTGAGCGATGTGGCCACCCGCATCCCGATGTCGCGGGGGACCGACTCCCTCAACGTGGCGACCGCTGCGGGGTTGGCGTTCTACGAGCGGGTCGCTCGATGACGATGCGGGCCGCGGGTCGGCCCGAGGTGGGGGAACCACCCGCTTGCGGGGGAGAAGCGAGCCGTGAGGCTAGGCTTCGCCCGTGAGCGACGAATCCGTGCCCTGGGGAACGGGATTGACGGTGGCCGGGTTCGTGGCCGCGGTGATCGGAGCGGCCGTCGTGGTGTTGAGCCTGGGCCTGGTCCGGGTGCATCCGCTGCTGGCGGTCGGCCTCAACGCCGTGGCGGCAGGGGGATTGGCGCCGACGTTGTGGGGCTGGCGGCGAGCGCCCGTGCGCCGCTGGTTCGTCCTGGGGGCCGGAGTCGGCGTGGCGGGTGCGTGGCTGGCGCTGTTAGCGCTGACCGCCTGAGCGGACGCCGAGCAGCACGTCCTCCCAAGCCGGTATGGCCGGCTTGCCGCGCCGGCTGTGCGCCGGCTGCTGCTCGTGCTGCTGCTCGTGCTGCTCGTCTTGCGGGGCCTCGACGGCCGGCTTCGCGGGCTCGTCGAACTCCAGGCGCGCCACCTGCGCCACCGGCCGGAGCGGACGTTCGAAGCTCGGGTCGATCAGCTCGGCGGCCCCGTCGTCGACGGCCGTGATCGTTCCGCCGTGAGCGCCGGGGGTGAAGCAGAAGTGCGCGATGTTGTCGGAGCGGCCGGCCTTCCACGCGAGCTGCACCGTCCAGCGGCTGTCCTCGTTGCGCCAGGCGTCCCAGCTCAGCCTGTCGGGTTCGAGCCCGCGCGTCACCAGCGCCGTGCTCACGGTTTCCAGCAACGTCAGCACTGAGGGGCCGTCGGCGAGCACGGGGTGTGCGGCCGTTGCCAACTCCGCGGCCCGGGCGCGCTCCAGCAAGACCGGGTGGGCGAAGCGGCGGATCCGTGAGAGGTCAGAGCCCGACGCCGCGGCCACCTGTTCGACGGACGCTCCCGCGCGGATCTTGGCCTGAATCTCTC
Organism: Mycobacterium bohemicum DSM 44277; assembly: GCF_001053185.1. Lineage (GTDB taxonomy): Bacteria > Actinomycetota > Actinomycetes > Mycobacteriales > Mycobacteriaceae > Mycobacterium > Mycobacterium bohemicum. Next base: position 776,921 of record NZ_CSTD01000002.1, read on the forward strand.
TGGGGCTGAGCATGTTTGTGACCTCGATGTCGAGCTGCGGTTGCTCGGGTGGTACCCCTTCGCCGCGCACAGCGGCCCTCAGTTGGTCGTCGATCTTCAGCTTGAAGTGCTCTGCCGGGTCGTCACCCTGACAGGTGACGTGTTTGCCGTCGGCGTCGAGCCCAACCACTTTGAGTTCCCGCATGGCTTCTCCTCGCCAGGTCCTCGCCAGGCTCGGTGCAAGTCGGCAACGGACCCGTCACGTGCGCACTCTAGTGCAGCCGACGGCGGTAACCCGCTCAGACACGCTGGTCGGTTGCCGGCTGATGACGGTCGGGTTAAAGCCGCTCGACCACCCAGTCGACACACTGGGTGAGCGCGCTGACGTCGTCGGGGTCGACCGCCGGGAACATCGCGACCCGCAACTGGTTGCGCCCGAGTTTGCGGTATGGCTCGGTGTCGACGATGCCATTGGCCCGCAGGACCTTCGCGACGGCCGCGGCGTCGACCTCGTCGTTGAAGTCGATCGTCCCCACGACCTGGGACCGGGACGCGGGGTCCGCGACGAACGGCGTGGTGTAGGGGCGCTCCTGCGCCCAGGAGTACAGCCGCTGCGACGAGTCCGCGGTGCGCTTGACCGCCCAGTCCAGCCCGCCGTTGCCCAGCATCCAGTCGAGCTGTTCGGCCATCAGGGCCAGCGTGCCGATCGCCGGGGTGTTGTACGTCTGGTTCTTCAGGCTGTTCTCCACCGCGATCGGCAGCGACAGGAAATCGGGAACCCAGCGACCGGATGCCGCGATCGATTCCACGCGGGCCAGCGCGGCCGGGCTCATGACCGCCAGCCACACCCCCCCGTCGCTGGCGAAGTTCTTCTGCGGCGAGAAGTAATAAGCGTCCGCCTCGGTGATGTCGACCGGAAGACCGCCCGCGCCGGAGGTCGCGTCGATCACCACCAGGGCGTCGCCCGAGCCGGCGGGCCGGCGGACCGGCACCGCGACCCCGGTCGACGTTTCGTTGTGGGCCCACGCGATGACGTCGACCGAGGGGTCGGACTGCGGCTCGGGCGCGGTCCCCGGGTCCGCCTTGATCACGATGGGATCGCCGACGAACGGGTTCTTGGCGACCGAGGAGGCGAACTTCGCGCTGAACTCGCCGAAGGACAGGTGCAGCGAGCGCTTGTCGATCAGCCCGAAGGCCGCGGCATCCCAGAACGCGGTCGCGCCGCCGTTGCCGAGGATGACCTCGTAACCGTCCGGCGCGCTGAACAGCTCCCTCACCCCGGTTCGAACGCGGCCGACCAGGTCCTTGACGGGCGCCTGGCGGTGCGACGTCCCGAACAGCGGGGCCGCGGTCGTCGACAACGCCTTCAACTGCTCGGGTCGGACCTTGGAGGGACCCGACCCGAAGCGGCCGTCGCGGGGTTTGATGTCAGCGGGAATCTCGAGCTGGTCAGCCATGCCCACCAGGGTAGTGAGGGCGCCCGGGCCGGCCGCGCGGCGGGCCGATCCCGGCTCCCGGCTGTGAAGCGCGCCACACCACCCCCCTGACCACTGGTCAGAGCACAGTGCCGGAAGCGCTCTGGAAAATATCCAGTACCGGCGGTACTGTCGAAGACACGGCACGTCCGAATGTAAACCTCGCTGGGGAGGCTGGGAATGGCCAGGACGCGAATGGTTCGACGTTGGCGCAGCAACATGGAGGTGCGCGACGACATCGAGTACGTGAACATGCTCGCCACACTGTCTGAGGGGTCGGTGCGGCGAAACTTCAACCCGTACACCGATATCGATTGGGACTCATCGGAATTCGCGGTCACCGACGACGACCCGCGCTGGATCCTTCCGGCCACCGACCCGCTGGGCCGCCACCCCTGGTATCAGGCGCAGCCGCTCGAGCGGCAAATCAAGATCGGCATGTGGCGCCAGGCCAACGTCGCCAAGGTCGGCCTGCACTTCGAATCGATCCTCATTCGCGGCCTGATGAACTACACCTTCTGGGTGCCCAACGGCTCACCCGAATACCGGTACTGCCTGCACGAATCCGTCGAAGAGTGCAACCACACCATGATGTTCCAGGAAATGGTCAACCGCGTCGGCGCCGACGTCCCGGGCATGCCGCGGATGCTGCGCTGGCTGTCGCCCCTGGTTCCGCTGGTGGCCGGCCCGCTGCCGGTGGCGTTCTTCATCGGGGTGCTCGCCGGCGAGGAGCCGATCGACCACACCCAGAAAAACGTTCTGCGCGAAGGCAAGTCGCTGCACCCGATCATGGAACGGGTGATGGCCATCCACGTGGCCGAGGAGGCCCGGCACATCTCGTTCGCACACGAGTTCCTACGCCGGCGGCTGCCGCAACTGAGCAAGCGGCAGCGCTTTTGGACGGCGCTCTACCTGCCGCTGACGATGAAGACCCTGTGCCGGGCAATCGTGTTGCCGCCCAAGGCTTTCTGGGAAGAGTTCGACATCCCGCGCGAGGTCAAGAGGGAGCTGTTCTTCCGCTCGCCCGAATCGCGGAAGTGGTTGAGCGACATGTTCGCCGACGTTCGTATGCTGGCCCACGACACCGGGCTGATGGAGACCCGTTCCGCGCGGCTGATGTGGCGGCTCTGCAAGATCGACGGCAAGCCGTCGCGCTACCGCAGCGAGCCGCAACGCCAGCAGCTGGCCGCTCCGGCGGCCTAGGGCCACGCGAGTTCGGTTATGCCGCACGTTATTACCCAGTCGTGCTGCAACGACGGGTCCTGCGTGTTCGCGTGCCCGGTGAACTGCATCCACCCGACGCCGGACGAGCCGGGCTTTGCGGCCTCGGAAATGCTCCACATCGATCCGATCGCCTGCGTGGACTGCGGGGCCTGCGTGAGCGCCTGCCCCGTCGGCGCCATCGCGCCCGACACCCGGCTGGACGTCGGGCAGCTGCCCTTCGTCGAGATCAACGCATCCTTTTACCCGGAGCGGCCCGCCGACGTGAAGCTGCCGCCGACGTCCAAGCTGGCCCCGGTGCTTCCCGCCGTCCAGTTGCGCCCCCGGCGCCGGCCGCTGACCGTGGCCATCGTCGGATCCGGTCCGGCGGCGATGTACGCGGCCGACGAGTTGCTCACCCAGAAGGGCGTGCGGGTCAACGTCTTTGAGAAACTGCCCACCCCCTACGGGCTGGTGCGCGCCGGGGTGGCACCGGATCACCAGAACACCAAGCGGGTCACGCAGCTCTTCGAGCGGGTCAGTCGTCACCGCGGATTCCGGTTCTACCTCAACGTCGAAATCGGCCGACACCTGAGCCACGAAGAACTGCTGGCCCACCATCACGCCGTGCTGTACGCGGTCGGCGCGCCGGACGACCGTCGCCTGGACATCGACGGCATGGGCCTGCCCGGCACCGCGACCGCCACCGAACTGGTCGCATGGATCAACGGCCACCCCGACTTCGCCGCGCTGCCCGTGGACCTCGGCCATGAACGGGTCGTCGTCATCGGCAACGGCAACGTCGCCCTGGACGTGGCCCGGGTGCTCACCGCCGATCCCGACGAGTTGGCCCGCACCGACATCGCCGACCACGCGCTAGCGGCTCTGCGTAACTCGGCGGTGCGCGAAGTGGTGGTCGCCGCCCGGCGCGGGCCGGCACACTCGGCGTTCACGCTGCCCGAGCTGATCGGGCTGACCGGCACCCGCGAGGTGGTGCTCGACGGCGCCGACCACGAGCGGGTGGCACGCGACCTGGCCACGGTGTCCGACCGGCTCACCAGGAACAAGCTGCAGGCCCTGAGCGGGCTGGGGGAGGCGTCGGGAACCCCGGCCGGTGCCGGCCGGCCGCGAATCAGGCTGGCGTATGAGCTCACGCCCGAACGCGTGCTCGGCCGGGAAAGGGCGTCCGGCGTGGAGTTCTCGGTCACCGGCACCGGGGAGGCGCGCCGCGTGGAAGCCGGGCTGGTGCTGACCTCAATCGGCTACCGCGGCAAGCCAATCCGTGGTCTTCCCTTCGACGAATCGGCGGCCCTGGTCCCCAACGAGGACGGCCGTGTCATCGATCCCGACTCCGGCCGGCCTGTTCCCGGGGCGTACGTGGCGGGGTGGATCAAGCGCGGGCCGACCGGCTTCATCGGGACCAACAAATCCTGCTCGCTGCAGACCGTCGCGGCCCTGGTCGCCGATTTCAACTCCGGCGCACTGACCGATCCGGCGGCAAAGCCCGGCGCCCTGGACACGCTGGTGCGCGGCCGCCGGCCGGACGCCGTCGACTCCGCCGGGTGGCGGGCGATCGACGCCGCCGAGGTCGCCCGCGGCGCCGGCGAAGGCCGCCCCCGTAACAAGTTCACCGACACCGCCGACATGCTCGCGGCGGCCGGCGCGCAGCCGGCGCCGCTGCGACGCCGGCTGCTGGCCCGGCTCGGTAACCGCTAGCCCGTCCTACATGGAGGCCATCGCGGCCTGGATCTCGTCGTAACCGACCTCGCGCACCGGCTGGCCCAGCGACCAATGGTGGCCGAACGGGTCGGCGACCATGCCGTAGCGGTCGCCCCAGAACTGGTCCTCCAACGGGGTGACCACGGTGGCGCCCGCGTCGACCGCCCGCTGGAACTTGCCGTCGACGTCGGTGACCGTGAGGTGAATGGTCACGGGCGTGCCGCCGAGCGCCCTGGGCGTCATCGACTTGCCGCCACACACCTCCGGGAAGTCGTCGTTGAGCATGATCAGCGACCCGTTGATGCGCACCGCGGCGTGGATGAGCTTGCCGTCCGGGCGGGGCACCCGGCCGACCTCCTCGGCGCCAAAAGCCCTCACGTAGAAGTCGATTGCCGCGGCCGCGTCGTCGACGACGAGGTGCGGGGATACCGAGGGTTCGATGTTGATGGCCATTGTGGTCCTCCTTGTGCCGGTTTACGTGCCAGGTTGGCGGCCAGCCCGAACGACTGGCTCACGGTTACTGACTGCGCGCGCGACGAGAACTCATCGCGCCGACACGATTCAATCGCCGGGCACCGACATCTTTCGTGGCAGCGGCCGTGGAAGCGGCAGCGGCAGCGGCTCAGGCGGAGGTGAGAACCCGGTCCCAGCCCTCGACCTCTTGGGGGCGGCGCGGACCGGGACCGACATAGATGGCGGACGGGCGGACCAGCTTGCCGAGTCGCTTCTGCTCGAGGATGTGCGCACACCAGCCCGCGGTGCGCCCACAGGTGAACATCGCCGGCATCATGTTGGCCGGCACCTGCGCGAAGTCCAGGATCACCGCGGCCCAGAACTCGACGTTCGTCTCGATCGCCCGGTCCGGACGCCGCTCTCGCAGCTCGGCCAGGGCGGCCTGCTCGAGCGCGACCGCGACCTCGTGGCGGGGCGCGCCCAGCCGCTCGGCGGTGGCCCGCAGCACCCGCGCCCGCGGGTCCTCCGCGCGGTAGACCCGGTGGCCGAAGCCCATGAGCTTCTCGCCTCGGTCCAGGATGCCCTTGACCAGACCGCGGGCGTCGCCGGTGCGCTCGACCTCTTCGATCATCGGCAGGACCCGCGCCGGCGCCCCGCCATGCAGTGGTCCGCTCATCGCGCCGATTGCCCCGGACAGCGCCGCCGCCACATCCGCGCCGGTCGAGGCGATCACCCGCGCGGTGAATGTCGAGGCGTTCATCCCGTGCTCCGCGGCGGACACCCAGTAGGCGTCGATGGCCTCGACGTGCCGGGGGTCCGGCTCGCCCTGCCAGCGGGTCATGAAACGGGCTGTGACGGTGGTGCATTCGTCGATGATTCGCTGCGGCACCGCGGGCTGGTAGATGCCGCGGGCCGACTGCGCAACGTAGGACAGCGCCATCACCGAGGCCCGCGCCAGCTGATCGCGGGCGGTGGATTCGTCGGTGTCCAGTAGGGGCTTGTAGCCCCAGATGGGCGCCAGCATGGCCAGGCCCGCCTGCACGTCGACGCGCACGTCGCCGGTGTGGATGGGCAGCGGGAATGGCTCCGCGGGTGGCAGCCCGTGGCCGAACCGGCCGTCGACCAGCAGCGCCCAGACGTCGCCGAAAGTCACTTGCTGGCTCACCAAGTCCTGGATGTCGACGCCGCGATAACGCAGGGCACCGCCGTCTTTGTCGGGCTCGGCGATCTCGGTGGTGAAGGCGACCACGCCTTCCAGCCCGGGCACGAAATTTTCGGGAACCGCAGTCATAGCGCAAATTCTTGCACCCCAGCGTCGGGCAGATGCTACCGGCCAGTAAGAAGCCCCGGGTAGCGTTGGCGCGATGGCGGGACAGGGCCCCGAGGCCGGAAAAGATCATCTGCGGGGCATGCGCGTGGAATACGGGTCAGCCGAAAAGGACGGCAGCCCGGATCTGGACGTGGACTGGCTCGACGGCGGGTGGCTGGCGCTGCTGCGCACGTGGATCGCCGACGCCGAACGCTCGGGTGTCGCCGAGCCGAATGCCATGGTGCTGGCGACGGTGGCGGACGGCAGGCCGGTGACCCGGTCGGTGTTGTGCAAGAGCGTCGATGAGACCGGAATCACCTTCTTCACCAACTACGACTCGGCCAAGGGCGAGGAGCTCGCGGTGACCCCGTACGCCTCGGTCACGTTCCCCTGGTATCAGCTCGGCCGGCAGGTCCACATCCGCGGCCCGGTGACCAAGGTAGATCCGCAGCTCACCGAGGATTACTGGTCGCACCGGCCGCGCGGTTCCCAACTGGGCGCGTGGGCCTCGCGCCAGTCGCAACCGATCGCGTCGCGCGTCGCGCTGCTCGCTCAGCTGGCCGAGGTGACGGCCCGGTTCGCCGACTCCGAACGGGTGCCGGTGCCGCCGGCCTGGGGCGGTTACCTGATCGCCCCTGAACTGGTGGAATTCTGGCAGGGCCGGGAGAACCGCCTGCACAACCGGATTCGGGTCGCCGACGGACGCGTGGAGCGGCTGCAGCCCTGAGGACCCGCGGACCCCACCCCGGGCAGGCGCTCCGGCGCGATAACGACTACCTTCAGCTATGAGCAATGAGTCAGGCAGCCGCCATATCAGCCAGAGCGCAAAGGGGTTCTCGTGGCCGACACCGACGACACCGCAACTCTGAAGTACCCGGGGGGCGAGATCGACCTACAGATCGTCCGCGCCACCGAGGGAGCTGACGGCATCGCACTGGGCCCGCTGCTGTCCAAGACCGGCTACACCACGTTCGACAACGGCTTCGTCAACACCGCATCGACCAAGAGCGCCATCACCTACATCGACGGCGACGCCGGCATCCTGCGCTACCGCGGCTACCCCATCGAACAGCTGGCCGAGAAGTCGACCTTCATCGAGGTCAGCTACCTGCTCATCTACGGCGAGCTGCCCAGCAAGGCGCAGCTGGAGGAGTTCACCAACCGGATCCAGCGGCACACCATGCTGCATGAGGACCTCAAGCGCTTCTTCGACGGCTTCCCGCCGAACGCCCATCCGATGCCGGTGTTGTCCAGCGTGGTGAACGCGCTGAGCTCCTACTACCCGGACGCGCTGGACCCGATGGACGCCGAGCAGGTCGACCTGTCGACCATCCGGCTGCTGGCCAAGCTGCCCACCATCGCCGCGTACGCCTACAAGAAGTCCGTCGGGCAGCCGTTCCTCTACCCGGACAATTCGCTGAGCCTGGTGGAGAACTTCCTGCGGATGACGTTCGGCTTGCCGGCCGAGCCCTACAACGTCGATTCGGAGATCGTGCGGGCCCTGGACATGCTGCTCATCCTGCACGCCGACCACGAACAGAACTGTTCGACGTCGACGGTGCGGCTGGTGGGGTCGTCGCAGGCCAACCTGTTCACGTCGATCTCCGGCGGCATCAATGCGCTGTGGGGCCCCCTGCACGGCGGCGCCAACCAGGCCGTGCTGGAAATGCTCGAAGAGATCCGCGAGAGCGACGACGACGTCAGCGAGTTCGTGCGCAAGGTCAAGAACCGCGAGGCCGGCGTCAAGCTGATGGGCTTCGGGCACCGCGTCTACAAGAACTACGACCCCCGCGCCCGCATCGTCAAGGAGCAGGCCGACAAGATCCTGGCCAAGCTGGGCGGGGACGACGACCTGCTGAGCATCGCCAAGGAACTCGAGGAGGCGGCGCTCACCGACGACTACTTCATCGAGCGCAAGCTGTACCCCAACGTCGACTTCTACACCGGCCTGATCTACCGGGCCCTCGGGTTTCCGACCCGGATGTTCACCGTGCTGTTCGCCCTCGGCCGGCTGCCCGGCTGGATCGCGCACTGGCGCGAGATGCACGACGAGGGCGACAGCAAGATCGGCCGTCCGCGCCAGATCTACACCGGCTACACCGAGCGCGACTACGCCGGGCTGGACGCCAGGTAGTCAGCGGGCCACTCGCGCGGCCAGCACCGCCATGGCGGCGTTGTGCCCGCCGATGCCCGACACCGCGCCGCCGCGGCGAGTCGCCGCGCCGCACAACAGGATTCGCGGGTGCTTGGTGGCGACCCCCCACCGGCGCGCCGGGGTGTCCAGGGGTTCGTCGCCGTCGGCGAATGGCCACGACAGCGCGCCGTGAAAGATGTTGCCGCCGGTCATCCCCAGTGTGCGCTGCAGGTCGTCGGTGGTGGTCGTCTCCAGGCACGGCCGGCCGTGGGCGTCGCTCATCAGGAGGTCCTGAACGGGTTCCGCCAGTACGGAATTCAGCGACGCCAGAACGGAGTCGGTGAGCTGCCCGCGCAGCGCGTCGGGGTCGGCGCCGTCGAACAGCGAATGCGGGGTGTGCAGCCCGAACACCGTCATCGTGTGCGCGCCCGACGTGCGCAACTCGGTCGACAGGATGCTCGGATCGGTCAGGGAATGGCAGTAGGCCTCGCAGGGCAGGGGATCGGGCACGCGCCCGAACGCCGCCCGGGCATAGGCGGAGTCCAGCTGCGTCCAGGTCTCGTTGGCGTGGAATGTCCCGGCGAAAGCCTGTTCGGGGGTGACGGTGCGGTCGCGCAGTCGCGGCAGCCGCCGCAGAACCATGTTCACCTTGACCTGCGCCCCCTGCGCCAGTGGCGCCGGCGTCTCACCCAGCAGGTCGGCCAGGACCGTCGGCGTGACCCCGGCCAGGACGAACCCGGCACGCAGGGTCCGCTCGGCATCGCCGGTGCGGTAGTGGACCACGCCGTCGGGATTGATGGCGTATACGTCCGCGCCCGTGGTGATTTGCGCTCCGTGGCCGGCGGCCGCCGCCGCGATGGCCGCGGTCACCGAGCCCATCCCGCCCACGGGGACGTCCCAGTCCCCGGTCCCGCCGCCCAGCACGTGGTAGAGGAAGCAGGTGTTCTGAATCAGCGACGGGTCGTCGAGGCGGGCGAAGTTCCCGATCAGGGCGTCGGTCGCCATCACGCCGCGAACCAGGCCGTTGTTGACCGCGTCCGCGATGGCGTGCCCGATCGGTTCCTCGATCATGGTCCGCCAGGCGGCGGACGCGTCCGGGTCGTTGTCGGCCAGCACGTGCCGGCGCGCCTGCTCGCGGGTGCGCAGCGGCTCGAGCAGCGTCGGCCACAGCCGGGTGGTCACCAGTCGGCAGCGCCGGTAGAACGCGGCGAATCCGCGATCGTCGCCGTCGGCGCCGATCGCGGCGAAACGGTCGGGAGTCGGGTCGCCCTGCGCCCCCACCAGCAACCCCGAACGACCGCCCGAGGCCGGGTCCGGCGTGTACGAGGAGAACGGACGCCGGCTCAACCGCACCGCGGCGCCCAGGTCGGCCACGATGCGCGGGGGCAGCAGGCTGACAAGATAGGAGTACCGCGACAGCCGCACCCCGACGCCGTCGAACGGCGGCACCGAGACGGCGGCGCCGCCGACCCCATCCGACCGCTCGAGCAACCGCACGCGAAGGCCCGCGCGGGCGAGGTAGGCCGCGAGGAGGCCGCCCGGTTGGCCGCCCGGCTGGCCAGGATCGACGCCATCGAGCAAGACCGCGACCGGATCACCGCCGAACTCTCCGAGCCCCCGCTGGCCGGCGCCACCGAGGAGTCGCTGCGCCGGATCGAGGACGCCGCGTCGACGGTCGATCGCATCGGCGACCAGCTGGCCCTGACGTCCGCGGCGGTGGAACTCACCGCGGCGACCGACATCGAACTCGATGCCGGCGGCCGGCGGATATCGCTGGCGGCGGGCCAGAGCTGGTCCACCACCGCGACCGGACCGACCGTCATCGAGGTGCCCGGCGTGCTCACCGCGACGGTCACACCCGGCGCGACCACGCTGGACGTGCGGGCGAGGTAGGCCGCCGCGACGAGGCCGTTGTGGCCGCCGCCGACGATCACGGCGTCGACGTCGGGCGTGCGTTCGCTCAGCTCAGGTAGCCCTCGACCTCGTCGGCCGGACGGACTTCCGCCTCGCGGGGGTCACCACCGGTTTCGCGGAGCGCCCGGCGCTGCCGCAGCAGGTCCCAGCATTGGTCGAGCTCGACCTCCACCCGGCGCAGACGATCGTTTTCCTCAGCTGCCTCGATGTCGCCATGCTGCAGTTGCTCCCGCAGCGCTTTCTCCTCGGCGACCAGCTCACGGATATGTGCCAGCGTCTCGCTGTCGGTCGGTTTTCTGCCGTTGCTCATTGCTCCAGTGTGCCGGACTCGGGAGGTCGCGTGGAATCGACTCGGTAGGCTGCATATCGCCTGCTTGTTGGGGGAAGTGCAGGTAGGGAAATGAGGCAGGGGGCGGAAATGTACATGAGGGCCGGTTTGCGTCAATCTGACGCGGCCGTCGAGTCGGGCGGCGCCGGGGACTTCTATCGACGGTCGCTGGGCACTCCCTGGCTGATTGGTGTGACGGTTATTCCGATCCTTCTCGCGATGATCGGCTGCGCCGCGTTGGACCGTCCACATTCGGTCAACGGGCCGACCGGCGCGTTGCCGACACTGGCGCCGTCCGGCGCGTCGGACGGCCCCAGGGTGTTGTTAGCGCCGGTTTCAATCGTTCGCAGCGGCAACGACATTACGCTCAGGGGGAACTTTCCCGACGACTCAGCGAAGGTGGCGTTGATGAAGACGCTCAACAGGTCACTGCCTCCGGGCATCAACATCATCGACCACATACAGCTCAATCCCAATGTGGTTGCCCTCGACTTTTTCAACGCGGGACCGGTTTTCCAGGACAGCGCGCCGATTCCGGATTTCACTCTCACGGTCAACGCGGACACGATTCGGTTGACGGGCACGGCCGGGTCCCAAGCGCAAAAGGCCGGGATCGACAACGACGCCAAGCGCATCTGGTCGAATCTGGATGTGATCGACCAACTTACGGTCAACGGCGCGCCGTCGTGCGCCGACTGCACACGGCCGTCAACGCCATGACCGGCGGCCGATCTCCGGCAACCGGGTCGCCGGTACGAACCGTCGAGTCGAACTCGTTGTGAGCTGAGGAGATCCGCATGGACTTTGTGGTGCAGTGGTTGTGCTACCTGTTCGCGTTCGCGGCGGGCTCGGCCGCCGCCTGCGTCGTCGCGTCGGTTGTGGTCAAACGCGGAGCGAACAAGAATGTCCCTGCAAACGCGGCGGGCGGTGATGGGATGGTCCAGGAGCGATGATCCACGTGCACTGGTGGCTGGTCGGCCTGGCCTTCGTGGTGGGCCTGGTCTTGACGCTCGCCCTGGTGATCGGCCCCTTCAAACGTCGCGCGGTGTCCACCGCGAAGCCCGCCCAGCCCGAGTGGCCGACGACGAGCGCCACGGCGACCGAAGAATTCTTCACGACTGAAAGTCCGTTGGACGTGGAGCGGCCACCGGTGCAGGTTGCGGCGGGGGCGGAGCCCACGGCGCCGGCACAGGACGAGTCGGCTGAGACGAGCGCCTCGGCCGAAGAGGAAGTTCCGGCAGTCGAGGTCGCCGACGAGCCCGAGCCCGAGTCCGAGCCAGCGCCCCAGCCCGAGCCCGAGCCGGTGCGCGCCGAGGCGACAGCCGCCCCCGATCCTCCGGCGCGGGCGGTCGCGGCCCACGACCCGTTCGCCATGGCCAACGCGGCGGCCCGCGACGAGTTCGTCACGGCGAGGCCTGCATACGAGTTTCCGGCGACGGAGGTCCCGGCCGGGGTTTCAACGGCGGACATCCGCGCGGACCGCGGACATCCGGCGCGGAATGCGATCGTCGCGGACCCGTTTGCCGCGGCGAACGCCGCGGCCCGTGAAGAGCCCGTCGCGGCGGACGTCCTTGTCGTAAACGATGCTCCCGCAGCCGATATCGCCACCGAGGTCGACGACCAGTCCACAACCCGGACCGTCGCCGCCGAGACGGAGCCCTCGGCGACAGACGACGAGCAGCTCGACATGGCGCGGGCACCGGCCGAAACCGAGTCGGCGACGATCGAGGCCCCCCTCGAACCGGAGGTCGCGGCGGAAAGCGTTCCCCTGCAGGAAGAGCCCGCGGCGGAGCACGTGCCCGCCGAAGCGCAACCGACGACCGCGACGACTCCCCCCTGGGCGTACGCGCCGCCCGAAACTCTGGTCGAACAAGAGATTCCGGCGGCCGGGATTCCGGCCGTAACCGAGTCGGCGACGGACGAGGCTCCCGTCGAACCCCAAGCCCCGCCGGAAAACGTTCCCGTCCATGAAGAACCCGAGGCGGAGCCTGTCCCGGCCGATTCGGGGTCCGCGGCGGCCGAGGCTCCCGTCGAAACCGAAGCCCCGCCCGAAAGCGTTCCCGTACACGAAGAACCGGCGACGCAGCACGCGCTCGCCCAAGAGGAACCGGCGACCGCGGCCATCCCCGCCTGGGACGACACCCCGCTCGAAGCCCCGGTCGAGGAGGAACCTCCCACCACCGCGATCCTGGCCGAGCAGGAGCCGCCGACCGTCCGCATTCCGGTCGCCAAAGACGAGCCTGCGCCGAGGCTGTCGTTCTTCGCACGACTGCTGGGGAGGAAGCCCGCGCGCGCCGAAGAAGAGCCGACGACGAAGATGCCCGCCGCCAGAATGGTCCCGGCGAGAAGGGTCCCGCCCGCCGCCAAAGGCGCGCCCGTCAAGAAAGCCGCGCCCAAGAGGGGCGCGCCCACGAAGAAAGCCCCGCCCGCAAAAGGCGTGCCGGTCAAAAAGGCTCCGCCCGCGAACTTTCGGCCCGACAAGAAGGCCCCGGACGGCCGCGGGGCACCCATCAAGAAAGCCACGGCGGGCAAAATGCCGCCTCCGAGGCGGCCCCGCAAGTTGCCCTACGAACCGTTCGGCCCCGGCTCCGCCCGCGCCACGTTGGATGGCGGCGGCCCGGCGGGATGGCGGGTCAAGGGCCGCACCGATACGCGGCTGTATTACACCCCCGATGACGCGGCCTACGACCTGACCGTCGCCCAGGTCTGGTTCAAGAACGAAGAGTGCGCGGCGCGGGCCCTGTTCACGCCGTGGTGCAAGAGCTCCCGGAAACGCTAGCCCGGGCCGGGAAGGCGCAGCACTAGCCGCGCGCCGCCCAGGGGGCTGTCCTCCAGGGACGCCGTCCCCCCGTGCAGGTGGGCCTGCTGGGCCACCAACGCCAGCCCGAGACCGGACCCGGAATGCGATGCGGTCGACCCGCGCGAGAACCGCTCGAACACGACGCGGCGCTCCTCCTCGGGCACCCCGCCGCCGTTGTCGTCGATGGCGATCTCCACTCCGGCGCGAGAGCTGACGGCGGACAGCTGCACGCGGGTTGCGCCCCCATGTTTGACGGCGTTGGCGATCGCATTGTCGACCGCCAGGCGCAAGCCGGCCGGCAAGCCCACGATGATGCATGTCGGCGAGGGCACCAGCGAGACATCGAGATCGGGGTACACGCGCATGGCGTCGTGCGCCGCGCGGTCCAGCAGCTCGGTGATGTCGACCGGCACGTGGTCGTCGGACGTCGACAATTCGCCCTGGGCGAGCCGCTCCAGCGCGCTCAGGGTGGCCTCGATCCGCGACTGGGTCCGGATGACGTCGCTGAGCACTTCTTTGCGCTGGTCGTCGGACATGTCCAGGGTGGACAGCACCTCGAGGTTGGTGCGCATCGCGGTCAGCGGTGTGCGCAGCTCGTGGGATGACACGGCCGCGAAGTCCCGCGCCGACGCGAGCGCCTCCTTGGTCCGGTTCTGCTCGTTCCAGATCCGTTGCAGCATGCCCCTCATCGCCTCGGCGATCTCGACGGCCTCGCTGGCGCCGTGCACTTCGACGCGCGGCGCCTCGTCACCGGCGTCGATCGAACGGGTCTGCTCCGCCAGCCGCTTGAACGGCCGCACGGCGAAAGCGGCCAGCAGCCAAGCGAATACGGCCGCCGCGCCGATGGCGAAGCCACAGATCAACAGGACGCGCCGATGCAGGTTGTTGGTTTCGGCGAGGGTGGTGTCATAGGTCGCGCCCACAGCCAGCGACGTCGGCACCGGGCCGGGGATCTCGACCGTGCGGACCCGGTACCGCACCCCGTTGACGTAGGTGTCGGCGTAATCGACGTCCAGCTTGGGCAACGTGACGTCGGAGTTGGACTTGACCAGGCTGCCGCGGCGCACGGTCATGATGGCGTCTTTGTCGTTGGGGGAGCGGGGTATCTCGTCGAGGCCGCGCGGCAGGAAGGGAATCGCGAAGCCCGCGGCCTCGTCCAGGCGCCGGTCCAGCCGCTCCTTGCGGTCGTTGGTGATGCCCACCCAGACGACGGTGCCGACGATCAGCACCGGGATCGCGGCGCCGATGGCCGTCGCGACCACCACCCGCGTCCGCAGCGAAGGCGTACGAGCGAAGAACCGCGACAGGATGTTCATGGCCGTGCCGGTGCGCTCACTGCATGCGCAGCACGAACCCGACTCCACGGACGGTGTGCAGCAGCCGGGGACCGCCGTTGGCCTCCAGCTTGCGTCGCAGGTAGCCGATGAACACGTCGACGACGTTGGTGTCCGCGGCGAAGTCATAGCCCCAGACCAGCTCCAGCAGCTGGGCCCGGGAGAGCACCGCGGTCTTGTGCTCCGCGAGCACGGCCAGCAGGTCGAACTCCCGCTTGGTCAGGTCCACGTCGACGCCGTTGACCCGGGCCCGACGGCCGGGAATGTCCACCTCCAGCGGGCCGACCGTGATGGTCTCCGACGACGACGTGGCGGTGGCACCGCGGCGGCGCAGCAGCGCTTTGACCCGCGCGACCAACTCGGCCAGCACGAACGGCTTGACCAGGTAATCGTCGGCGCCCGCCTCCAGCCCCGCCACCCGGTCGTCGACCGAGCTGCGGGCGGACAGCACGCAGACGGGGACGTCGTTGTCCATGGCGCGCAGCGCCGTCACGACACTGACGCCGTCCAGCACGGGCATGTTGATGTCGAGCACGATCGCGTCCGGCCGCGTCTCGGTGGCGCTGCGCAACGCCTCGGCGCCGTCGACCGCCGTCGAGACCTCGAATCCGGACAGGCGCAGGCCACGCTCCAATGAGGCCAGCACGTCCGAGTCGTCATCGACAACCAAGACCCGCGGTGAGGTCGCTCCAGTGTCCATGGCGCCATTTTGCCTGATTGTCGGCTATGGGGGTGGGAGGTCAGCCCTCGGCTCGCCGGGGGCCCAGCCCGCTCAGTTGCAGCGCCAGCGGCCGTCGCACGGCTGGAGAGGCCGCGGCGAGGCGCACAGCGGAGTTGTGGACCGGCCGCAGCGGGCCCGGCAGCGTCGCCAGCCGGGTCAGGCGCAGCACCTGCTCGGCCCGTCGCCGTTGGGCACGACCGCGTCGGCGATGTCGACGTTCATGCCCTGACCGCCGGCGGGGCTGTGGACGTGGGCCGCGTCGCCGGCGAGCAGCAACCGGCCGGACCGGTAGGTGTCGCGGCCCGAGCCCCCGGGTGTCGAGCAGTGCCTGCACGAATTCCGCCGAGGGCGTGTGCGGCGCATCAACGATGCGGTTGCCGCCGATCGTGGCGATGAGCCGCGAGGACATCGTCGACTGGCTCGGCCCGACGATCGACCGCTACCTGAGCGTGGCGGGCTGAGGGGTTCGCCGAGACTTGCACCAGGGTCACGCGTCGCGGCGTGTCGTGTGCGTGGTGTCAGTGTCGCGGGGGAGGGGGCAGCGCGGCGGGCTGAGGGCTAGGTGTTCTTCACGGGCAGCCCGATCCGCCGGTAGCGCCGCAGGCGCGCCGCCAGTCGCTCGCCGGCGGGGACGCCGCGCAGCGCGTCCAACTCGGCGGCGATCGCCCGCGACAAGCGCTGGGAGAACTCGACCGGTTCGTCGGCCGCGTCGGGATGCTCCGGCGCGATGACGTCGACGATCCCCGAGGCCAGCAGGTCCGCCGACCGAATGCCTTGCGCCGCGGCCAGTTCCGCGGCGTGCTCGGTGTCCCGGAAGACGATCGCGCTCGCGCCCTCCGGCGGCAGCGGGGCCAGCCAGCCGTGCAGCGCGGCAACGACCCGGTCGGCGGGCACCATCGCCAGCGCGGGCCCGCCGCTGCCCTGGCCCATCAAGATCGACACCGTCGGCGTGTCCAGAGTGACCAGCTCGGCCAGGCACTGGGCGATCTGGCCGGCCAGGCCGTCCTGCTCGGCCTCGGCCGACAGCGCCGGCCCGGCGGTGTCGATCACGAGCACCAGCGGCACCCGCCGCTCACCCGCTGCTGACCGAGCACCACCGCGGGCTGCCCTTCGAATCTGGCCAGCGCCAACAGGGTGGTCGCGGCCTCGCCCTGCCCGGTGCCCGACAGCAGCACCAGATCGGTGGCGCCGTGCCGCAGCAGATGCCGCACGCCGGGTCGGTCCGGGCGCCGCGAGGCCACGACCGAATCCCACGCCGGCACGTCCGGGATGGGCTCCGCCGGCGGCGGCTCGGGCAGCGCGCCGGGCTCGTCGGCGATGACGGTGAGCGCGCGGTCCAGCATCCGGCGCAGTTCGCCCAGGGCGGCGACGCCGTCGATGACGCCGTGCCGCTGCAGGTTTTCGGCGGTCTGGACGCCCTCCGGGAAGGGTTCGCCGTAGAGCAGCCGGTATACGCGGGGCCCGAGGAAGCCGATGAGGGCGCCCGGCTCGGCGAGGGTGACGTGGCCCAGCGAGCCCCACGAGGCGAACACCCCGCCGGTGGTCGGGTTGCGCAAATAGACGAGGTAGGGCAGGTGCGCCTGAGTGTGCAGCCGGACGGCCGCGGCGATCTTGACCATCTGCAGGAATGCGACGGTGCCCTCCTGCATGCGGGTGCCGCCGGAGCTTGGCGAGGCCAGCAGCGGCAGTCGCTCGGCGGTGGCGCGAGCCACCGCGGCGGTGATCCGCTCGGCCGCCGCCACCCCGATCGAGCCACCGAGGAATCCGAATTCGCAGACCACCACCGCGACCCGCCGCCCGAAGATGCGGCCCTCGCCGGTGAGCACCGATTCGTCCAGACCGGTGGCGTCCCGGGCGGCGGCGAGTTCCCGCGCGTAGGACGCGCTCGCCGGCACCGCGAGCGGTTCGCTGTCCCAGCGGATGAAAGAACCCTCGTCCAGCACCGCATCCCGCAGTTGAGCTGCCGTGATACGACTCACGAGACGAGGCTATATAGGGTGGCGGTCATGATCGGTGTCACCCAGGCCGAGGCCGTTATGACGATCGAGCTGCAGCGCCCCGAGCGCCGCAACGCTCTGAACTCCCAGCTGGTCGAGGAGTTGCGGGAAGCCTTCGAGAAGGCCAGCGACGGCTCCGTCCGGGCCATCGTGCTCACCGGGCAGGGCACGGTGTTCTGCGCCGGTGCCGACCTCAGCGGCGACGCGTTCGCCGCGGACTACCCCGACCGGCTCATCGAACTGCACAAGGTCATGGACGCGACGCTGATCCCGGTGGTTGGCGCCATCAACGGTCCCGCCATCGGCGCGGGCCTGCAGCTGGCAATGCGCTGCGACCTGCGGGTCGCGGCACCCGAGGCATTCTTTCAATTCCCGACATCGAAATACGGCCTGGCGCTTGACAATTGGAGCATCCGTCGGCTCTCTTCCCTGGTCGGTCACGGCCGGGCCAGCGCGATGCTGCTGACCGCGGAGAAGCTGACCGCCGACATGGCGCTGCACACCGGGATGGCCAACCGCATCGGGACGCTCGCCGACGCCCAGCAGTGGGCCGCCGAGATCGCCGGCCTGGCGCCGCTGGCCATCCAGCACGCCAAGCGGGTGCTCAACGACGACGGCGCCATGGAGGAGCAGTGGCCCGAGCACAAGGAGCTCTTCGACAAGGCCTGGGGCAGCCAGGACGTCATCGAGGCCCAGGTCGCCCGGGTGGAAAAGCGACCGCCGAGGTTCCAGGGGGCCTGACGGTCATGCTGCGGGGGGCGCTACGACTGGCCGCGGGTACCGCGTCGCTGGCGGCCGGAGGCTGGTTCGTGCGCGCGCTGCACGGCGCGCCGGCGGCCCTGGGCGCCGACCCCGCGACGATCCGCGCAGTGGCGCAGGCATCGCCCAACTATCGCGACGGAGTGTTCGTCAACCTCGACCCCGCGTCCATCTACAAGATGGACCGTGAGCAGCTACGACTCATCGTGTGGGAGCTGCTGGCCAACCGGGGCGGGAGCCGACCGGCCGGGCCGATCCCGCTCGCCGCCCCGGCGGTCTACGACGGCGACCCGGCCCGGCTCGCCGTCAGCTGGTTCGGTCACTCGACGGCGCTGCTGGAAATCGACGGCTACCGCGTCCTGACCGACCCCGTGTGGAGCGATCGCTGCTCGCCGTCGGACATCGTCGGGCCGCAACGACTGCACCCGCCGCCCGTACAGCTCGAGGGGCTGCCCGCCGTCGACGCCGTGGTCATCAGCCACGACCACTACGACCACCTCGACATCGACACCGTCATGGCGCTGGCCCAGACGCAGCGGGCGCCCTTCTTCGTGCCGCTGGGAGTCGGCGCCCACCTGCGCGCCTGGGGCATCCCCGAGCACCGCATCGTCGAATTGGACTGGCATCAGAGCGCTCAGGTCGACCAGCTCACCGTGATCTGCATGCCGGCGCGGCATTTCTCCGGCCGCTACCTTGACCGCAACACCACCCTGTGGGCGTCGTGGGCGTTCGTGGGCCCCGAGCACCGCGCCTACTTCGGCGGCGACACCGGCTACACCAAGAGCTTCGCGCAGATCGGCGCCGACCACGGGCCGTTCGACCTAACGCTGCTGCCGATCGGGGCCTACAACACGGCCTGGCCCGACGTTCACATGAACCCCGAGGAGGCGGTCCGGGCCCACCTGGATGTCACCGACTCGGGCTCGGGCCTGCTGGTGCCGATCCACTGGGGCACCTTCCGGCTGGCCCCCCATCCCTGGGCCGAGCCGGTCGAGCGGGTGCTCAGGGCGGCCGAACCCGAGGGTGTCCACGTCGCGATACCCACGCCGGGCCAACGGATTGACCCGGCCGGGCCCATTCGATTCAACCCGTGGTGGCGGCTCTGATCGGCTGATTCCCGGCTACAGTTCCGCCATGACGAAACGCGCGGCGATGACCGCGGTTGCCATGGTCGTGCTTGCGTCAACGGGTTGCGGGCCGGGACGCCCGTCGTCGCAACCACCGTCGTTGTCCGACGTCCCCCCGAACGAGGCGTCGGGGGTGGAAATCCCGGCCGGCCGCATCGACGACGCCGTGTCCAGGGTCGACGGCCTGATCGCCGACCTGATGAAGAACACCGGCATCCCGGGCATGGCGGTCGCCATCGTGCACGGCGGGAAGACGTTGTACGCCAAGGGTTTCGGGGTCAGGGACACCAGCAAGGGCGACGGCGGGGGCAACAGGGTGGACGCCGACACCGTCTTCCAGCTGGCCTCGGTGTCGAAGTCGGTCGGCGCGACCGTCGTCGCGCACGAGGTCAGCGACAACGTGGTGTCCTGGGACACCCCGGTGGTGTCCCAGTTGCCGTGGTTCGCGCTGGCCGACCCCTACGTCACCGGTCACGTGACCGTAGCGGACCTGTACTCGCATCGTTCGGGACTGCCCGACCATGCCGGCGACAAGCTGGAGGACCTCGGATACGACCGTCACCAGTCGCTCGAGCGGCTGAAGTATCTGCCGCTGGCGCCGTTTCGAATCAGCTACGCCTACACCAACTTCGGCGTGACAGCCGCCGCCGAGGCGGTCGCGGCCGCGGCGCACACGCCGTGGGAGGAGCTGTCCGACGAGGTGCTCTACCGCCCGCTGGGCATGGCGTCCACCAGTTCGCGGTTCGCCGACTTCGCCGCCCGGCCCAACCATGCGGTCAACCACGTCAGGGTGGGCGACCGGTGGGAGCCCCGGTTCCAGCGGGACGCCGACGCCCAGACGCCGGCTGGGGGTGTCAGCTCCTCGGTGAACGACATGGCCCGCTGGCTCGGCATGCTGCTGGGCAACGGCACCTTCGACGGTCACCGGATCTCGTCGCCGGAAGCGTTGCTGCCGGCCAACACCGCGCAGGTGATCTCGGTGCCCGCGCAGACGCCCAAGGCGCGTTCCGGCTTCTATGGCCACGGGTTCAACGTGTCGGTCAGCTCGTCGGGCCGCACGCAATACAGCCACTCCGGCGCGTTTTCCCTCGGTGCGGCAACCAACTTCGTGGTGATGCCGTCGGAGGACCTGGGCATCGTCGCGCTGACGAACGCCGCACCGATCGGCGTGCCGGAGACGCTGACCGCCGAATTCATGGATCTGTTGCAGTACGGCCAAATTCGGGAGGACTGGAGCAAGCTGTATCAGCAGGCCTTCGGCTGGATGAACAACCCGGAGGGCTCGCTGGTCGGCAAGCAACCCCCCGCCAACCCCGCGCCGCCGCGGCCGCTCACCGACTACGCCGGCGTGTACAACAACGATTACTGGGGCCCGGCCACCGTCGCAGAACGCGACGGGACGCTGCAGCTGAAGATGGGCCCGAAGGACCAGGTGTTCACGCTGACGCACTGGGACGGCGACACGTTCACCTTCCCGATCACCGACGAAAACGCCCCGCCCGGAACGATTTCGAAGGCCGTGTTCTCCGGGTTCCCCGGCGCCACGCTGAACCTCGAATACTTCGACTCCGACAAGCTGGGAACGTTCACCCGATGACACCCGGCCTGACCGATGCCGAGGTGGCGCAACGCGTCGCCGAGGGACGAAGCAACGCGGTGCCGGCGCATGCCACCCGCAGCATCGCGGACATCGTGCGGGCCAACGTGTTCACCCGAATCAACGCCATCCTCGGCGTCCTGCTCCTCATCGTCTTAGCCACGGGCTCCCTCATCAACGGGATGTTCGGCCTGCTCATCATCGCCAACAGCGTGATCGGCATGGTCCAGGAAATCCGCGCCAAGCAGACGCTGGACCGGCTCGCGATCGTCGGGCAGGCGAAACCCCTGGTGCGCAGGCAGTCTGGGACAGCGATGCTGCCGCCCGGTGACGTGGTGCTGGACGACATCATCGAACTCGGGCCCGGAGACCAGGTCGTCGTCGACGGCGACGTCGTCGAGGCGGCCAACCTGGAAATCGACGAATCCCTGCTCACCGGCGAGGCCGACCCGATCACCAAGGACACCGGGCAGCCGGTGATGTCCGGCAGCTTCGTCGTCGCGGGGGCCGGCGCCTATCGCGCCACCCGGGTGGGGCCGGAGGCCTACGCGGCCAAGCTGGCCGAGGAGGCCAGCAAGTTCTCCCTGGTGAAAAGCGAACTGCGCAACGGCATTAACCGCATCCTGCAGATCATCACGTATCTGCTGATACCGGCCGGTCTGCTGACGATCTACACCCAACTGTTCACCACGCACGCGGACTGGCGGCAGTCGGTGCTGCGGACCGTGGGCGCGTTGGTGCCGATGGTGCCCGAAGGGCTGGTGCTGTTGACGTCGATCGCCTTCGCCGTCGGGGTGATCAGGCTCGGTCAACGCCGATGCCTGGTTCAGGAGCTGGCCGCCATCGAGGGACTCGCCCGGGTCGACGTGGTGTGCGCGGACAAGACGGGCACCCTGACCGAGAACGGCATGCGGGTCGCCGACGTGCAGGAACTCGGCGGCCAACCGGAGTCGGTCGCCGACGTCCTCGCCGCGCTGGCCGGCGCCGACCCCCGCCCCAATGCCAGCATGCAGGCCATCGCCGAGGCGGCCGGCGAGCCACCGGGCTGGACCGCCACGGCGACAGCGCCTTTCAAGTCGGCCACCAAATGGAGCGGGGTGTCGTTCCGCGACCACGGCAACTGGGTGATCGGTGCGCCCGACGTGTTGCTGGATCCGTCGTCTGCGGCCGCCGGGCAGGCCGAACAGCTCGGCGCGCAGGGCCTGCGGGTCCTGCTGCTGGGTGCCGGCGAGTTCGCCGTGGATCACCCGGACGCGCCGGGCCGGGTCAGCCCGGTCGCGCTCGTGGTGCTGGAACAGCGGGTACGTCCCGACGCCCGTGAGACGCTGGATTACTTTGCGGCCGAGGGCGTTTCGCTCAAGGTGATTTCCGGGGACAACGCGGTGTCGGTCGGCGCCGTCGCCGCAAGGCTCGGGCTGCGCGGCGACACGATGGACGCGCGCCAACTCCCCACGCGGCCCGACCAACTGGCCGACGCGCTGCAGAGCCACACCACCTTCGGGCGGGTGCGGCCCGACCAGAAGCGGGCCATGGTGCATGCCCTGCAATCGCGCGGGCACACCGTCGCGATGACGGGCGACGGCGTCAACGACGTGCTGGCCCTCAAGGACGCCGACATCGGGGTGGCGATGGGTGCCGGCAGCCCCGCATCCCGCGCGGTCGCGCAGATCGTGCTGCTGGACAACAGGTTTGCCACGCTGCCCTACGTCGTCGGCGAGGGCCGCCGCGTGATCGGCAATATCGAGCGGGTCGCCAACCTGTTCCTGACGAAGACCGTCTACGCCGTACTGCTGGCGCTGTTGGTGGGCATGGAATGCCTGCTGGCCAAGGTCTTTCATGCGGATCCACTGCTGTACCCGTTTCAGCCGATTCACATCACCATCGCGGCATGGTTCACGATCGGGATCCCGTCGTTCATCCTGTCGCTGGCCCCCAACAACGAGCGCGCTCACGCCGGCTTCGTCCGTCGGGTGTTGACCGCCGCCCTGCCCTCCGGGCTGATCGTCGGCCTGGCCACCTTCGCCTCCTACCTGCTGGCCTACCACGGGCGCCACGCCTCATTCCGCCAACAGGAGCAAGCCTCCACCGCGGCGCTCATCACCCTGCTGGTGACCGCACTCTGGGTGCTGGCGGTGGTGGCGCGGCCGTATCAGTGGTGGCGGGTGGCGCTGGTGATCGCCTCCGCGCTGGCCTATGTTGCGATCTTCAGCAGCCCGCTGACCCGTCGGGAATTCTTGCTCGATCCGTCCAATCTGGCGGTGACCTCGGGCGCCTTGGGGATCGGCGTGCTGGGTGCCTTGGCGATCGAGGCGTCCTGGTGGATCCGGGGCGCGGTGCTGGGCGTGCGGCCCCGGTTGTGGCGGGAACGCGCGGAAGCCGCCAAGTAAGATTTGCTCGAATCCGCGGGGAAGGAACGACATGGGATTCCTGGACAAAGCGAAGGACCTGCTGGCGCAGAACGCCGACAAGGTCGAGACGGCCATCGACAAGGCCGGTGAGTTCGTCGACGACAAGACGCAGGGCAAATACTCCGACACCCTCCAGAAGGTGGCCGAACAAGCCAAGAAGGTCACCCAATCCGCCGGCGACGGCGACGGCGGGCAGAGCTGAGCCATGGCGAAGCTCTCCGGATCCATCGACGTGCCGCTGCCGCCCGAGGTCGCCTGGAAGCACGCCTCGGATCTGTCGCGGTACAGGGAGTGGCTGACCATCCATAAGGTGTGGCGCAGCGCGCTGCCCGACGACATCGAAAAGGGGACGGTCGTCGAGTCCATCGTCGAGGTCAAGGGCATGTACAACCGGATCAAGTGGACGGTTGTGCGCTATAAGCCGCCGGAGGGCATGACACTCAACGGCGACGGCGTGGGCGGTGTGAAGGTCAAGCTGATGGCCAAGATCCAGCCCGCGGGGGAGGGTTCCACCGTCGGCTTCGACGTACACCTCGGTGGCCCGGCGCTGTTCGGGCCGATCGGCATGATCGTGGCCGCCGCGCTGCGCAGCGACATCGATCGGTCGCTGCAGAACTTCCTGCACGTGTTCACCCGGCCCGACCCCAGCACCAACGGGGACGGCGGCATCCGGCACTGATCGCCCCGGCCGATGAGTTTGCGCGCCGGCGCCGGTCCATGTCAGCGAACCCCGAGCGGGGTCACGCTCCTGTCGTCGCTGGAGGGCTAGCGTCGGTCGAACAAGCCCTGGGGCGAGTCGGCTAGTGTCGCAACCATGAGTCGCCGGCTGAGCCCTGGTTGGCTGATTGCGTTCTTCGCCTTGGTGGTCTCCGCGAGCGCCTGGTTGCCGTGGCTGACGACGGCGGTCAACGGCGGGGGCTGGGCCAACGCCATCGGCGGCACCCACGGCAACCTGGAGCTACCGAAGGGCTTCGGGGCGGGCCAGTTGATCGTCTTGCTGGCCTCGACGCTGATAGTGGCCGGGGCGATGGTGGGGCGCGGGCTGTCGGTCAGGCTGGCTTCGGTTGGCGCCCTGCTCATTTCGCTGCTCATCGCCGCGCTCACCTTCTGGTACTACAAGATCAATGTCAGCCCGCCGGTGTCGGCCGACTACGGACTCTACGTCGGCGCAGTGGCTGCGGTCTGCGCCGCGGTGTGCTCGGTTGCGGCCGTGTTCGCCGCGCTCGCCGCGAGGCGCTGAGCGCTAGGGCGAAGGGAATTCGTGCCTGCCCGAGACACCGCTCGCGTCGGGCTCGTTCACGCCGAACACGAAGGGCGCGAAGACAACTTCGCGGCCATCGGGGTCGCGATAGGTGACCGCACCCGTCGCCGCCCAGTACGGGTGCTGCTCCACGGGCTGGACGCCGGCGGCCGCCAGCCGAGCGATCGCCGCCCGCTGGGCGTCCACGTCAGGAAAGTACAGGCACAGCTGTTCGTGGTCGTCCACGGCGACGGGGTCGGCCGATTCCACGATCTCCAGCGTCAGGTTCCAGCTGGGCAGGCCGAAGATCGCGCCGTTGCTGCCGTAGCTGGCCTCGAACGTCTCATACAGCGGCAACCCCACCAGGTCGCGGTAGAACCGCACGGTTTCGGTGAAGTTCGACGAGCGCCGCGCGAACCGGATCCCGCCGATCGACGCCAGCTCCGCGGGCCAGTGCGTGTGCCTGCGCCGCCGGTGGGCGTCGGCGCCCATCACAGTCCCACGGCGCCGGCTGCCGAGTCCGCCGTGTCCCAGCGCCGCAGTTGCGCGCCGGGCGCCCACGTCGAATGCGTGCCGCTGGAGATCCGTTCCGGCAGTTGCAGTTTGCACACGGGGCCGTCGGCGACCCGGGCGGCGTCGAACACCAGGCAGTAGGAGGCGTCGGCGTTCACGTCGGTGGTGAGGGTGACCAGATAGCCGTCGTCCTCGCCGCTGCCGCCGACCCGTGGCGCCATCGCGGTCTCGCTCCCAAAGACGCCGTCGCCGAAGGAAATTCGCTCCAGGCCTCCGGTGCGCAGGTCGTGTTTGACCAACCCGTCGAAGAGGAACCAGCCGGGCTTGCCGGTCGCGGCGTAGGCGTAGCGGTAGTCACGGGTCGCGTAGTCGGGGTTGATCATCCCGAACTCCGTAATCGACTCGCTGAGCTGCTCCTCCTTGACCGCGCCGGTGGCCAGGTTGAAGCGCCACCGGTGCAGCCGGGACTGCAGCCGGTCCAGCGCGAGGAAGCGAAACAGCTTGTCCCACTTGCTGCCACCGGTGTCCAGTGGCTGCGGATCGCCCTCGAAGAAGCCGTCGAGCACGATCTCGTCGCCGTCCTCGTAGGCGTTGACGAAGTGCAGCACGAACGTCGGGTCGGCCTCGAACCAGCGGATGTCGTCGCTGCCGCCCCTGCGCGGGATGATCGCGAACCGCGACGGGATGTCGGGATAGAAGCGCGGCAGGTGCAGATCGTGCTCGAGCAGCGCCGGATCCCAGAACAACGGGAAATCGTTGAGGATGGCGTAGTTTTCGGTGAACGCCATGTCGTGCGGCAATCGCGGCCCGGGCAGCGGGATGTCGACGTAGTGGACCAGGTCGTTGTTCTCGTCGACGACGCCGTAATGCATGTACGGCTGTTGCTTGCTGTAGTTGAAGAACAGCAGTTCGCCGGTCGCGTTGTCGACTTTCGGGTGCGCGGACACGCCCCAGCGGGCAGGGAAGTGCCCGTTCCAGGTCTCCTTGCCCAGCGTGGTCGCCGAGTAGGG
Organism: Mycobacterium bohemicum DSM 44277; assembly: GCF_001053185.1. GTDB lineage: Bacteria > Actinomycetota > Actinomycetes > Mycobacteriales > Mycobacteriaceae > Mycobacterium > Mycobacterium bohemicum. The sequence goes on from NZ_CSTD01000002.1 coordinate 802,938, forward strand.
GTCGAGGCGGTACAAATCGCCGCACTGGTAGAAGCTGGTCAGCGCCACGCCTCGGTGGACGATGACGTCGGTGCTCGACGCGTCCTTCATCAGCGTGCGCGCGCCCCAGCCGTATTCGCGGCGGGCCAATTGCACCGGTTCGGCCAGCCCCGGCCACAGCGGCCCCCCGGCCTCGCCCTCGGCGAGGAAGCCCTCGGTGCGGACAAATCTGTTGCGGTAGAACGCTTTTCCGTCGCGGAAGCCCACGACGTGCAGCATGCCGTCGCCGTCGAAGGGGTGATAGGTCTTGAAGGCCGGGTGCAGCGGATTCTCGGTGTTGCGCAGGTAGATGCCGTCGAGGTCGCGGGGGATCTCGCCCTGCACGGCGGTCAGATCGTTGGCGTCCCATTCGGTGGTTTGCGGACGCCACGGCCCGGTCCGGTAGGGGTGGTCGTCGTCTTCGGGCAGCGTGGACAGGAACTTCGCGACGATTTCAACATCCATGCTTACCCACCTCGTGTGGTGCTGACAACGAAACTGACGGTCGTGGCGGTGCTCCCGCCGAAGTTGAGGGTGCCGAAGCGGTCGGCGCCGTCGACCTGATAGTCGCCGGCGGTCTGGCTGACCTGCTTGGCCGCGTCCAGCAGCATGCGCACCCCGGACGCCCCAACGGGGTGTCCGCCGCCGATCAGCCCGCCGCTGGGGTTGATCGGCAGGCGGCCGCCGATCTCGATCTCGCCGTTTTCGATCGCCTTCCACGATTCACCCGGGCCGGTCAGGCCGATGTGGTCGATGGCCAGGTACTCGCTGGGGGTGAAGCAGTCGTGCACCTCGAACCCGTCGAGGTCGTCGAGGGTCAGCTGCGCCCGGCGCAATGCGTCCGTGACGGCGGACCGCACGTGCGGCAGTACGTACACCTCGCCCGCGGCGCGGTCCAGTTTCTGACGCAGACCCAGCCCGACGGTGCGGTGGCCCCACCCGTCGATGCGGGCGATGGGGCGGGCGTCGGGATGTTCGCGCAGGTAAGCGTCGCTGACAAGGACCAGGCCGGCTCCGCCGTCGGTCATCTGGCTGCAGTCGAACCGGCGCAGCCGGCCCTCGGTGACCGGGTTGGTGGCGTCGTCGTCGGTGATGGGTTCGGGCACCGTCCAACCGCGCGTCTGGGCGTTGGGGTTGCGCCGCGCGTTGGCGAAGTTGAGCTGCGCGATGGCGCGCAGGTGCGCGTCGTCCAGGCCGTAGCGCCGGTCGTATTCGTCGGCGACTTCGGCGAACATCGACGGCCACAGGTAGCGCGCACCGGCCCCCTCGTGACCGGTCCAGGCCGCGGCGCCCAGGTGCTGTGCGGCGGTGTCGCCGGGCACCGTCTTCTCCAGCTCGACGCCCACGAGAAGGGCGGCATCGTAGGAGTCCGAGCGCAGGTCGGCGATCGCCGACAGCGCCGCCACGCTGCCTGACGCGCATGCGGCTTCGTGGCGGGTGGCAGGGGTGTCCCACAGTCCGTCACACACCGTGGCCGGCATCGCCCCGAGATGGCCCTGGCCGGCGAACATCTCACCGAACGCGTTGGCGACGTGGACGACTCCAATGTCGCCGGCGTCCACCTTCGCCGCGGCGAGGGTCGCCTCGACGACCTCGGAGGTCAACGCCGCGAAGTCCCGGCCCTCCTTGGTCAGGTTGCGGGCGAAATCGCTTTGGTAGCCGCCGAGAATCCACACACCCGTCGAGCGATCCATACGCCGACGGTACTCCTGGACTGTTGGGGATCCAGAGGTATCCGCAATGGTCTTGCTTGGTTGCGTGGGCCCGAGGAGAGGGAGGAGCGGCCCCGTCGGCTCTCGGGCTGAACCGACGGGACCTAGGCGAGCACGTAGGCCGGCCCACGTACGCACCTCTTCTGCATCATTACCGTCAGCGGGTGCGGGCAAACATGTGGGAGATTGCGTTTGCGCCAAAGACGAGAGAATCGCCCTTTTCGATTGCCCGTCGGAAGCGGATCACACGGTGTCTTCGACCAGTCCGGTTGATCCTGGCTCGGCCGCTACTGGCGGCTGCCCAATAGTCTGACGATCGGCGAGGTCGATGGCCGCCAGGTCGATCCCTTTCGTCTCGCGGGCGGCCAAGACGGCGACGGCGCTCACGGCCGCCGTTCCCGCGAGGTACCAGGCGATCGGCACCGCGGATTTGTAGGTCTGGAGCAGCCGAACCGCGATGATCGGTGCCAGTGAGCCGGCCACGATGGCGGTGACCTGGTAGCCGAACGACACCCCGGAATACCGCATCCGGGTGGGGAACATCTCCGCCATGGCCGCGGGCTGGACGGCATACATCAGGCCGTGGAACACCAGGCCGATGACGATCGCGGACATGATGATCGCGTTGTGGCCGCTGTCCATCATGGGGAAGGCGAAGAAACCCCAGGTGCACGCGCTGACCGCGCCGACGAAATAGATTGGCCGCCGCCCGAATCGGTCGCTCAGGCGCCCGGCGAACGGGATGACCGCGAAGTGCACCGCGTGCGCCACCAAGAGCCACCACAGGATGGCCTGGGTGTTCGCGTGCACCTGCACTTTGAGGTAGGTGATGGAGAAGGTCACCACCAGGTAGTACATGGTGTTCTCGCCCAACCGCATGCCCATGGCGGTGAAAATCCCACGCGGATAACGCTTTAGCACCTCGACCGCGCCTATTGGGCTGCTGGCCGGCTGCTCGTCCTGTCGCTGGGCATCGACGAAAATCGGGGCGTCGGTGACCTTGGTCCGGATGTAGTAGCCGATCAGTACGACCACCGCGGACAGCCAGAACGCGACGCGCCAGCCCCAGCTGAGGAACGCGGCGGCCGAGAGCCTCGAGTTGAGAACCAACAGCACTGCGGTGGCCAGCATGTTGCCGCCGGGGACCCCGGCCTGCGGCCAGCTCGCCCAGAAGCCGCGGCTCGGGTTCGGGCTGTGCTCCGCGACGAGCAGCACGGCGCCACCCCATTCGCCCCCGACGGCGAAGCCCTGGATGAAGCGCAGCGCCACCAGCAGCGCCGGGGCCCAGTACCCGATTTGGCCGAACGTGGGAAGACAACCCATGAGGAACGTTGCGATGCCCACGAGCACCAGGCTGTATTGCAGAAGCTTCTTGCGCCCGTACCGGTCGCCGAGGTGGCCGAAGACCAGGCCGCCGAGCGGGCGGGCGGCGAAGCCGACGGCATAGGTCACGAAGGCGGCGAGGATCGCGTCGAGTTCGCTGGTGCCCCGGGCGAAGAAGACCTTGCTGAACACCAAAGTGGCCGCGGTGCCGTAGAGGAAGAATTCGTACCATTCCACGACGGTGCCCGCCATCGATGCGGCGACCACCCGACGAAGGTAGGATCGGCTTTCAAACGCGCTGCCCCGCAGGTCGTTTCGCGTACTCACCTGTCGCCCTCCTTGCGGACTACCCACGCGAAGGTGTCGGTCCCGGCGCCCCGGCCGGCTTCTTCCGAGGTCACCGGGCGTGGTGGTGGGCCGGCGGATGGCAGCGTACCGGGCCGGACGGGTCGCCGCAGGCCAGACCGTCGCCGGCGCCGTTGTGCTTACCGGTGCCGGGGAGACGGATTGCGACACGGTCACGGATGCATACCTTTCGACGCATCAGTGGTCACATCAGCCCCGCTGATCACTATCGTCACATGAGCGAACTGCGGTCGTCAATGCGATACAGCGCGACGCCGTTGCCCTCGAAAGGTGTTACATGTCGGCGATTATTCGGAGCGTGTCGCTCTCAGTGGCGTCGGCGGCCGCTGTCGGACTCGTGTTCGCGGCAGGCCCCGCCCCCCTGGCGAACGCCACGCCCTGCGGCGCCCCCGAGGCGAACGTGGACATGCACACCATCCAGCCGCCGACCGGTCGCCGCCCGACGCACACCAACGACCGGGCGCCCCTGCCCAAGCTGGGGCCGCTGATCTCGTCGTTCCTGAAGCCGACCACCCCGGGCCAGCGGTACTCCGCCCCGATCCAACCGCAAGCGGGGGTGGTGCCGCCGGGTCCCAATACGCCGACGCCCGGCAACGTACAGTCGCCCAACGCCACGCAGTTGAACCCGAACGCGGCCCAGGTTCCGCCGCAGCCGGCGCCCCAGCCCGCGCCCCAGACGGCGCCGCCGCCCCCGGCGAACATCGCCGGGGCGCCCACCTCCCTGGTGGACTGGGTGACCGGGGTGAACGGTCCCAATAAGACCCTCGAACGTTTCGGGATCTCGGGTACGGACCTCGGAATCGCCTGGGACAACGGCGATCCCGCCAACCATCAGGTGCTGATGGCCTTCGGTGACACCTTCGGCTACTGCAAGGTGCACGGCCAGCAATGGCGATACAACACCCTGTTCCGCAGCTCGGACCACGACCTATCGCACGGCATCCACATCGCCGACGGCGTGCCGAACGACAAGTATTCCGGCTCGCCGGTGTGGACGACCGGGCTTTCCAAACAGGTCGTGAACACGATCCACAAGGCCCCGCACGAAACCGGAATCATTCCGACGGCCGCGATTTCGCTCGGCCGGACCCAGTACATGAGCTTCATGTCCATCCAGCAATGGGGCCGCGACGGCGAGTGGACGACGAACTATTCGGCGATCGCCAGGTCGCTCGACAACGGGCAGAACTGGGGCGTCTTCCCGGGCACCATCCGGACGGCCTCGGCCGACGCCGTCCCGGGCGCGGGGTTCACCCCGGGCAACGAGAACTTCCAGATGGGCGCCTTCATGAAGGGCAAAGACGGCTACCTCTATCAATTCGGGACCCCGTCGGGGCGTGGCGGTGCGGCGTTTCTCTCGCGGGTTCCGCCGAACCAGTTGCCCGATCTGAGCAAATACCAGTATTGGAACGGCGACAACGGCGGACGCTGGGTGCCGGCCAATCCGGGTGCGGCGACCCCTCTTTGGCCCGGGCCGGTCGGCGAGATGTCGGCCCAATACAACGATTACCTGAAGCAGTACCTGGTGCTCTACACCAATGGGGGCAGCAATGACGTCGTAGCGAGGACGGCGCCGTCTCCCCAGGGACCGTGGAGCCCCGAGCAACCGCTGGTGTCGTCGTTCTCGATGCCCGGTGGCATCTATGCGCCGATGATCCATCCCTGGTCGTCGGGCCGGGACCTGTACTTCAACCTGTCGCTGTGGTCCGCCTACGACGTGATGTTGATGCACACCGTTCTGCCGTAGCGGACGTGCCCCGGCCCGGCGGCCCACAGCCGGGGCGTTCACCCGGCCGGCGCCGGCAGTCCAGCCAGCCAGGCGGCGTGGCCCTCCTGCATGCCCCGGTGTATCTCGTCCATGAGGGCCGGGCTGCCCGCGGGCGCCGCCTCGTGGCAGCTACAGCTCAGGGTGCGAAACGGGCTGAGGTCGGTATCGTCGGCGCTGGCCGGCGCGGCCTGGTCGACAAACAAACCCAGCGCGAGAGCCGCGGCAATCAGCGTCCGCGCGATCACGTGACGGCGAGTCATCGCGTCATCCTCCTTCTCCTGAAACGGTGATGGCCTCATCGGGTAACCCTGATTTCGGCCTCGTGCGAAACCTCGCTTGATGACCGCAATCGTTCTTAACCCTTTGGACGTCGAAAGAGGTGCGCCAGTTCCATGGCGGATTGGTCCGGCTTCCAACCTCCGGACGTGGAAATCCCATGTGGCACTGCCGTGTTCACTGAGCCGGCTCGTGGCGTCGCGGCGCGGGCCCGTGCCTGGTGAGGTGCAGCCTTAACAGTACGATTGCTCAGCCCAGTGCCCTATCCCGCCCGCGATGCTTCTTGTCATCCTCAAAGAAATGGCATGCCGGCGGAATTGTTGAGCGAGGCTGTCGAGTGTTGCTTTTGGTCGAATTCCACTGCCGTTCATCTTCCTGCCGCTTTGGCGCCGCAGACTGTCTCGTCATCGCTGCAGGAAAGGAATCGCCAATGCCGTCTCCCCGCTGGCTCGTGAAATTGGCCGTCCCCGTCGTGGCCGCCGCCACCGTGCTCGCGAACGCCGCGATTGCGACCGCCGATCCCGCCGATGACGCTTACCTGACTCAATTGCGCGCCCTCGGCTTCACGTGGCCGCCGGACCACGACGCCGCCCTCATCGGAATGGGGCGTCTCATCTGCGACGATCTCGGGTGGGGTTGGACCTACGATCAGATTGCCCGTGACATTCATTCCGAATTGGACCAGCGCAATGTCGCGTACGGACAGGTCGAATCGATGGTGGGACTCGCGCATTCGACCTATTGCCCCACCCAGAGGTGCTGGGCCGCGCACTGCTGAGCCCCGCCGCGGTTATTGGCTGAGACGCCCCGCAATTAGGGCGCGCCTCGCTTTTGGGTGTTCGCTATTCTTCGCTTTGCCAATGTTGAGATGAAAGAAGGAATCAATGGCCGTTCCTCGATGGCTGACCGCGTTGACCATCCCGACGATGGCTGGCGCAGCCTGGGCGAGCAGCGCCGCTATTGCCACCGCCACCCCGGCGGACGACGCCTACCTCGCGCAGCTGCGTGCGGTCGGCCTGTCTTGGCCGCCCAAGACGGAAGAGGCGCTCATCGGCGAGGCGCACCTGGTCTGCTACGACCTCACCTGGGGTTGGACGCCGCAACAGATTGCCGACGACATTCATGCCCACCTGGACGCGCGGGGCGTCACCTTGCTGGACGTCGGGACACTGGTGAACGCCGCACACAACACCTATTGCCCCGGCAATGTGTGCGACGCCCCGACGCTGTGCACCGGAATCTGAAACTCGGATAAAGCCGACACGTTGCGCCCACTGATGGGGTAGACAGGTGCCGGTGAAGATCGACGGATCGGTGGCGGTGGTCACCGGAGCGGGCTCGGGCATCGGCAGGTCCATCGCGGCGGGGCTGGCATCGGCGGGCGCCTCGGTGGTGGCCTGCGACATCGACGCGGCTTCGGCCGCCGATACCGCCGCGATGATCGGTGGCGTCGCGGCAACCGCGGACGCCGCGAGCACGGACGGCATCGCGACCCTGCTCGACACCGCGCGCGGGACGTTCGGCCCGGTGGACATCTACGTCGCCAATGCCGGCATCACCGGCCAACTCGGCCTCGGCGATGACGAAGCCGCCTGGGACCGGATCATCGACATCAATGTGCGAGCTCACATCCGCGCAGCGAAAGCTCTTGTGCCGGAATGGCTTGAGCGTGCCAGCGGATATTTCGTCGCCGTCGCCTCGGCTGCCGGCCTGCTGACCCAGCTCGGTGCGGCGCCCTACAGCGTGACCAAGCACGCCGCCGTCGGATTCGCCGAATGGCTGGCAATCAGCTACGGCGACAAGGGAATCGGGGTGAGCTGCGTGTGCCCGATGGGTGTGGAAACCCCACTGCTGCGCGGCATGACCGACTCGCCCGACGCGGACATGAGGGTCGCCGCCGCGGCGGTCACCAGTGCCGGTGCGGTGATCGGTCCTGACGCCGTCGCAGCACTTGTGGTCCAGGCCATCGTCGACGGGACGTTCCTGGTGCTGCCGCACCCCGAGGTGCTTACCATGTATCGGCAGAAGGGTGCCGACTATAGCCGGTGGATCGCCGGGATGCGCCGCTACCAACGCACCCTGCGGTAGCCCTGCGATCCGCGGCTTTGCAGGCGCACCTCGAAAGCTGGCCACACCGACCGCGATCATCGTAAACCGTTGGAGCGGAGCGAGATTCACGCGTTGAAGATCGGCAGCGCCCACAACCAGACGCTGTTCGGTGCGGGCACCAGCGACGCCCGCCGGCGCAGAGATGCCTCCTCGGTGGCGTCTCACATCTAACGTTCCCGGATTCTCAAATGTCGCGTCAGTCGGCGGGTAACCGCGCAACTCGGAACAGAGCGGTCTCGGCTGCCCCTTTGCCTCGTACGGGCGGTGCTGCACGGCTCAGCGCCAGCACTCCTTCGGAAAAAAATCCGGCTCGCCAAGGATTCCCACGAACAACCACACACGGTTAGCTTGTTTGGGGATTGACTTTCGACGTGCGCTTGCCGTCGATAGGCGAGAACATTCAGACCGTCACGCTTAGACCGGACGAACCAAAGGAGTCCACGATGAACAACGACCAGATCGTCGCGCTCGTCACTGGCGCCAACCGTGGGTTGGGTAGACGGTTCGCGGCCCAACTTGTCGAGCGTGGAGCGAAGGTCTACGCCGCCGCACGCCGCCCCGAAACAATAGACATACCCGGCGTTGAACCCGTCCAGCTCGATATCACCGACCCAACCTCGGTAGGTCGAGCTGCCGACCAGGCCGCCGACGTTACCGTGCTCATCAACAACGCCGGCAGCTCGACGCGCGCCGGACTGCTATCTGGGTCGTTAGACGACGTGCGGCTAGAGATGGACACGCACTACTTCGGCACACTCAATGCCATCCGCGCCTTCGCTCCGATAATTGAAGGAAATGGCGGAGGCGCGATCCTCAACATGCTTTCGGTGTTGTCCTGGCTGCACCTTCCCGACTCCGGTGCCTACGGCGCAGCCAAGGCCGCAGCCTGGGCAATGACTGATGCCCTTCGGCAGGAACTGGCTCCTCGCGGCATTCAAGTCACTGCCGTACACGTCGGCTACATGGACACTGACATGGCCGCCTTCGCACCCGCGGACCAGAAGACCGACCCCTCGATAGTCGCCAAACTCGCGTTGGACGGGCTGCTCGCAGGTGTACCCGAAGTCCTCGCCGACGACCTGACACGCGCGGTGAAGGCGCAACTATCCGGCACTAGCTAATTCCTTACGGGAAAAGCTATTCAGGCCAAGGGATCTCGTTACCCGTGAGCCACGGACGCCAGCGCCGCTCGACGCATCGCCTCATCGCTGGCCTTGGTGACTGCTTCCCCGCAGCTGTTACTAAGAAGTGACGGCGAAGACCCGCCATTCACCGGGTACGCCCTTCAGTTGGTGCGCGCCCCGTTCTTCGAATTCCAGCCCTGACCCGATCACGAGGTCGCGCAGCGTGCTTGACACGAGCACCTCGTCCGGCGCGGCCAGCGCGCTCACCCGCGCGCCGATGTGCACCGCGATCCCGCCGATGTCCTCGCCTCGCAGTTCGCATTCGCCGGTGTGCAGCCCGGCCCGCACCTGGATGCCGAGCGCCTGCACCGCCTCACGAATTGCCATGGCGCAGCGGATCGCTCGCTGCGGGCCGTCGAACATCGCGAGGAAGCCGTCGCCGGATGTGTTCACCTCGCGGCCCCGAAACCGGGCAAGCTGAGACCGGATGACGGCGTCGTGCGAATCAAGCAAGACACGCCAATCACGGTCGCCACTTTCCGCCGCCCGGCGCGTCGAGTCCACGATGTCGGTGAAAAGCACCGTCGCCAGCACCCGGTCGTCGGCCACTTCGGCTTGGTGGCCGGTGAGGAACGCGGCGACCTCTTGGAACGACTCGCGCCATGGTTCGACGAAGTGATACATATTGCGGCCCGACAGTTCGACGTACTTCGCGCCCGGTATGTGGTCCGCGATGTACTTGCCCATCGCGGGCACGAGTATCGCGTCTTCGGCGTGGTGGACGACCAGGGTCGGCACGCGGATCGTCGGAAGAACTGCTCGCACATCCACTTCGGACAAAAGCGGCACCATCCGAGTTACCGTTGTTGGGCTCGCCGCCAGACGCTCCATCCGGGCGAACGTCGCCCGGATCTCCTCGTTCCACGGCATGTCCGGATTCAAGACATGCTGCCACTCGCCCGTGCCCCACATTGCCACAATCCCGGCGATGACTTCCTGGGGGTCGGCGACGCTCGAGGTATCCGCGTTGCCCTCAAGCACGACCAGCGCGCTGGTGCGGGACGGATGCGTCGCCGCGAACAGCGCAGCCGTCGCGAACGCTCCGTCCCACGCAAGGAGGACCGCTTCGCTGCTTCCGAGATCGTCGAGCACCGCGGTGATGCCGTCTGCCCATTGCTCCAAGGTCGGCAGCGCGCCCGGCTTGACGGGATCGGATGCTCCCGTGCCCGGCTGGTCGAAGAAGACGAGCCGACCGAGCGACTTCATCGCCTCGACCCACCCTTGAAGGGACGGCAGCTCCGGAATTAGCTCGCAGCACGTGAACCAGTTCGGGACGAACACGATGTCGCGAGGACCTTCGCGTGACGTGCGATAGGCGACGCGCAGATCCCCGTTCAGGGCGTAGCGCGTCTCCGAGAACATTGCGGAAGTGTAAGCCCACTAGCGGCCTGAGTTTCGGTGTCAGGCTACCGGCGCGGCCCGTCACACGGGGCTGACCGTGGTGCGGTTACCGTTATGCCGTCTGGGTGGCCGTTATTTAAGGTGTATTGCGCAGACTTACGTTTGCGCTGCTCAAACGGTGCCCCCGGCAGTGTCTGATTCCAGGACATAGTTGGCAGCTGTCTCGCGACATAGTTGACACCTCTGCAAGTCAGGGAGGTTAGCCATGTCGAAGGCACATCTGGTCATCACCGCCGTGACGGTCGAGGGCCGCAGCAAAAGCGAAGTCGCCCGTGACTACGACCTGTCCCGCCAATGGGTCCAACAGCTGTGCAAACGCTACGAAGCCGACGGCGATGCGGCCTTTGTGCCGCACTCGCGACGCCCACACCACAGCCCCCAGGCCGTCCCCGCCGACGTCGAAGACCGCATCGTGCGGTTACGCAAGACCCTGACCAAACGCGGTCTCGATGCCGGCGCTGACACCATCGCCACCCATCTGGCCACCGACCCCAGCATCGCCCATACGCCTGCGGTGTCCACGATTTGGCGCATCCTCAAACGCCGCGGCTTCGTCACACCCCAACCCCACAAACGGCCCCGCTCCTCCTGGAAACGCTTTGAGGCCGAACTGCCCAACCAATGCTGGCAAGCCGACGTCACCCACTGGCACCTCGCTCACGGCGGCGGCGTCGAAATCCTCAACATCCTCGACGACCACTCCCGGCTAGCCATCGCCAGCCTGGCCCGGCGCACGATCAGCGGCCCCGACGTCACCACAACCTTCACCACCGCCTTTGCCACCTATGGCCCACCGGCCTCAGTGCTGACCGACAACGGCGCCATCTTCACCGGAGCACCCCGACGCGGTGGGCGCACCGCCCTCGAGATCACCCTGGGCACACTGGGCATCAACTACCTCACCAGCCGGCCCTACCATCCCCAGACCTGCGGAAAAGTGGAACGCTTCCATCAAACTCAAAAGAAATGGCTCACTGCACATCCCGCGGCCACCCTCGCTGAACTCCAACACCGCTGCGACCAATTCCGCGTCTACTACAACCAGCGCCGACCGCACCGCGCCCTTGACCGACACACCCCGGCCCAGGCCTATACCCACCGACCCAAAGCCACCCCCAACGGCTATGTCATCCCCGCCCACTGCCGCGTGCGCACCGATGTCATCGACGCCGCCGGCGTCATCACCATCCGCTACAACAGCCGCCTGCACCACATCGGCCTGGGCAAGCGCCGCACCGGCACCAAAGTCACCGTGCTCATCGACGACCTCGACATCCGCGTCCTGGACCGCACCACCGGAACACTCATCCGCAAACTCGTCCTCGACCCCACCCGCGACTACCAACCACGCGGCGTCAAATGCGGAAACAGCCCCGAAAACAAGCAATAGGTGTAAACCATGTCTCGGGACACCTGTCAACGATGTCCCGAGACACGACACGGTGCCCCCGGCAGGATTCGAACCTGCGACACCGGCTTTAGGAGAGCCGTGCTCTATCCCCTGAGCTACGAGGGCGGACGGGCTGAGCTTACCGGCCCGCCGTCACCGCGACCGATTCAGCGCAGTTCGGCGATCACCTTGGCGAAGGCGTCCAGGTTGTTGTCCTGGACCGTAAAGCTTGACAGCCCGTACTTTTCGCGGAGCCCGGACAGCGTGTCGGCCATCTCGCGGGGTGATCCGCTCAGGACCGAGGGCATCGACAGCAGCTGCTCGTCGGCCAGATCCGGTGCGTACTGGCGGGCCATGCGCAGTTCGGGGGCGGTTTCACCCTCCCGCGGCATCGCGGTGATCACCATGTTGAGCTCCAACGGGTCGAACCGATCACCGGCCGCGTTACGGACGAACTCAATGCGCTCGGCCAGCGGGTCGTCGACATCGCGCACCCTGGCGCCGGTCAGCCCGATGATGTCGGCGTGCCGGGCCGCCAGGGTGAGCACCCGGTCGCCGTTGCCGGCGATGAGGATCGGGGTCGTGGGGTGATGCTGCTTCAGGTAGGTCGTCATGTGCTCGAGGTAGTCCACCCGCGCGCCCGCGCTCGGATACGGCAACTCCGCGGCCTCGAATTCCTCACGCACATAACCGGTTCCGAGACCGATCTCCAGGCGACCGTCGCTGAGCACGTCGAGCGCCTGCATATCGCGGCTGAGCAGGGCGGGCTTGTAGAAGGCGGCGTTGAGCACGTACATGCTCAGGCGGATCCTGCTCGTGACCATCGCGACCGCGGTGAGCGTCGGAAACGGTGCCGCCGCGCCCAGATGATCAGGGACGCAGAGGATGTCGTAGCCGAGATCTTCGGCCTTCTTCACCTTTTCGACCAGCGCCGCGCGCGACTTGATGAAACGCATGCTCAGCCCGAAGCGAAAATCCTTGGCCACCAACAACCTCCGTATCAGAAACAGTTACCAACTACGAGCCGCGTTCGCCAGGCTCCGGATCAGGGTGCCGGTGACCGGTGACAATCCGTCATCCCCGGGCAGCGGGCTGCGGGGGCTCAGGCCCCTGACGCGGACCGGCAGCTCCAGCTGCACCCCGCCGTCGCGCACCAGGTTGACCGGGTTGCGGGGGTGCAGGCCGCGCAGCTCGGGCGGGATGTCGTCGAGCCGGGTGACGACCTGGTAGCCGGTCAGGTGGATGTGGCGGGCGAGGTGGGCGGCCAGGTCCCGGTTGCGGCCCCCGGCCAGCAGCTGCGTGGCGCGCCCGATGCGCCCATACCCGTGCAGCGACACCGCGACGTCGACGTGGTCGAGGAACTCGGCGAGCCGGGGCGCCTCGGCCGGATCGAACAGGGCCGACGCCAGGTGATGCGGGTACCGATCGGGATGCCGGACCACGTAGACCGACGCCCCCGCGTCCGCGGCCGCGCGTTCGGCGATCACGTCGGTCATCTCCTCCAGGCCGCCGCCGTGGATGGCCAGGAAGCCGAAACGCGATCGCAACGTGCTGGCCTCGCTCACCCCCGGCTCGCCCAGCAATGCCGAAAGTGATTGCGGCGCGGGCCCGGAGGCCAACGCCGGCTTGGGCCAGCGCCCGGGATCCCAGCGGCGCAGGAAGTCGATCCAGCGCTGCGGAAGGCCGTGCAGCACGGCGCCGTCGATGATCCTGCCCAGGTAGCCGGGCCGGGGCGGCCCCGGCGTCACGCGGTGGTCGATGTAGACCCAGGCCGGCGCCGGCCCGTCGTCGGTGTGCACGACCAGCCGGTCGCGCCGGTAGCGCACCGGCACGCCCTCGGCGCCGTCCAGCATCGCCAGGTCGCGGTCGGAGAGCTGCCACAGCACGCCATGCACCTGGGTGCCCGCGAACGGCTCGACGGTGGCCACCCCGCGCTGGTTGATCAGCCAGTCGTGATCGGCCAGCACCGCCGGTCGCGGATCGGCGGCGTCGGGGCAGCGCAGCGCCATCTGCGTCACGCACAGGTTCGACCCGTATGCGAAGTAGAGATGCCGGCCCGCCGGCATTCAGCCGGTCACCGTCAGCCAGATCAGCACCACGTTGAGCAGACTAATCATGATCGCGACCGTCCAGCCAGCAACCGTCGTGACCGGATGGTTGGTATATCCGCCCATCAGCGCGCGGTTGCTGGTGAGCCGGACCAGCGGCAGCACCGCGAACGGAATTCCGAACGACAGCACCACCTGAGACAGCACCAGCGTGCGGGTCGGGTCGAAACCGGTCGCCAGGATCACCATCGCGGGGACCAGCGTGACCACCCGGCGCACCAGCATCGGAATGGACCGGTGCAGCAGCCCCTGCATGATCATGGCGCCGGCGTAGGCGCCCACGGACGAGGACGCCAGGCCCGACGCCAGTAACCCGATCGCGAACAGGACCGCGATCGTCGCGCCCAGGGTGTCGTGGATGGCGGCGTAGGCACCGTCGATGGAGGCGTTGACGCCCTGGTGTTGCAGGTTGATCGCGGCGACCAGCAGCATGGCCGCGTTCACGGTCCCGGCGACCGCCATCGCCAACACGACGTCCAGCCGGGTGACCCGCAGCAGCAGGCTGCGGCGGTGGCCCTCTTCGGGGTGGCCGTGCCGGTCGAGGACGAGGCCGGAATGCAGATACACCGCATGCGGCATGACGGTGGCGCCGAGGATGGCGGCGGCCAGCAGCACGCTCTCGCTGCCGCGGAACCGCGGCACCAGCCCGCTCAGCACCTCGCCGGGCGGAGGCGTCTTGACGAAGAAGCTGGCGGCAAAGCCGATCGCGATGACCAGCAGCAACCCGGTGATGATCCGCTCGAACAGGATCTGCCCGCGCCGGTCCTGGATCCCCAGCAGCAGCAGGGACACCAACCCGGTGACGAGCCCGCCGACCAGCAGCGGCAGGCCGAACAGGATGCGCAAGGCGATCGCGCCGCCGACGACCTCCGCGGCGTCGGTGGCGATCGCCACCAGCTCGGCCTGGGCCCAGAAGGTCAGGCGCATCGGCCGGCTCATCCGCGTGCCGATCGCCGCGGGCAGCGAGCGCCCGGTAACCAGGCCGAGTTTCGCCGAGAGGTACTGCACCAGGCCGGCCAGCACGTTCGCGACGATGATGACCCACAGCAGCAGGTAGCCGTACTGCGAGCCCGCGCTGACGTTCGCCGCGACGTTGCCGGGGTCGACGTAGGCGATCGCAGCCACGAACGCCGGACCGAGCAGATACCAGCTGCCCCTGAGCGAGGCCCGGGTGCCTTCCGCCAACGTCGCGACCCTCAATTCCCGATACCGAATCGAAAATTCAGGTTAACCGAACACCGGTTCCCGCCCGCGGCGGGTGCGAGACCGTCAGCCGGGGAGATAGAGGCCCTTGCCGGTGACCAGCGGCAGGTCCAGGGTGGTCACGATGCCCGGCGGGGCGGCCACCACCGCCGGGATGGCGTTGACGACGCGCATCGCGGTGGCGACCAGCCCGGCGTGGTTGTGGTCGCCCTTGCGGCTGCTCAGGCACAGGTCCATGGCGTAGGACGGTTCGCCGGTGATCTCGATGCGGTAGGAGCCGCCGGGTTGGGCCGGTTGCGGCCAGTCGGGGCAGAGGTCCTCGCGCAGCCGGGTGACGTGTTCCAGCACGACGACGGGGGCGCCGTCGACCATGCCGAACACCTCGAACCGAAGCGCCGCGGCGGTGCCCTTGGCGATGTGGCCCGACGCGATGTCGAAGTCCTCGGGCGCCGGTTCCCGCACGTAGATCTCGGCTACCTCGTCCAGCTCAACGCCGAGGCCCGCGGCCATCTGCCGCACCACCGATCCCCACGCCATGCTCAGCACGCCCGTCTGCAGCAGCATCGGGATCTCGTCCAGCGGCTTGCCGAATCCCATCACGTCGAACATGACGGCGGCGCTGTCGTAGGTGGCGTAGTCGACGATCTCCATGCACCGGATCTGCTCGATGCTCTGACAGGTGCCGGCCAGCGCCAGCGGCAGCAGGTCGTTGGCGAAGCCGGGGTCGATGCCGTTGACGAACAGGCTCGAATTGCCCTCGCGCGCCGCGTCTTCCAGCGGGGTGATGAGCTCGTCGGGAATCACCCGCCACGGATATTGCAGGAAGACCGGTCCGCTCCCGACGACGTTGATACCTGCGGCCAGGATGCGCCGGTAGTCCTCCAGCGATTCGGGCAGGCGGTTGTCCGCCAGCGCGTTGTAGACGGCGCATTGCGGCCCGGTGGCCAGCACCGCGTCCAGGTCGGTGCTGGCGAGGACGCCGGTCGAATCCGGCAGGCCCGCAAGTTCGGCCGCGTCCTTGCCGGCCTTGGCGTCCGACGACACCCACACCCCGGTGAGTTCGAACTCCGGATTCGCGATGAGCGCACGCAGGGCATGGATCCCGACGTTGCCGGTGCCCAGTTGGACGACGGGTATTGCCATGACGGCCTCCTACAGGTCGGGGACGGGAATGTCGAGGTTGGGGTAGGTGAGGCCGCCGTCGACCTCCAGCGTCTTACCCGTGAGGAAGCTGCCGGCCGGTGACGCCAAATACACTGCCGCGGCAGCGATGTCGACGGGATCGCCGAGACGGCGCATCGGGGTCGCCTTCTCCATCGGCGCGCGCAGCTCATCGTTGGAGGCGACCACGTCGAGCGCGGACGTCAGGATCGATCCGGGCGCGATCGCGTTGACCCGGATGCGCGGGCACAGATCGAGCGCCGCCAGCCGCGTGTAGTGGGACAACGCCGCCTTGGCGGTGCCGTAGGCGGCGAATCCACGCCCGGCCAGCCGCCCCATGGTCGAGGTGATGTTGATGATGCTGCCGCCGCCGGAGTGCTCGAGCATCAGCGGCACCGCCGCGATCGTCAGCGCATGGGCGGTGGCCACGTTGAACGTGAACGCCTCTTTGAGGTCCTTGGTCGACGTCGTCAGCAACGTGTTGGGCATGGTCCCGCCGACGTTGTTGACCACGATGTCGAGCTTGCCGAAGGCCTCGACGGCGTGGCCGGCGAGCTCCGCGGTGGACTCCGGGTGGGCCAGGTCGGCGGCGACGACGTGCGCCCGCCGACCGGCGGCGCGGACCTGTTCGGCAACGGCTTCTAGTTGCGACTCCGTCCGCGAGGCGATCAGGACGTCGGCCCCGGCTTCGGCGAAAGCAAGGGCGATCGCCGCCCCCAGGCCGCGGCCCGCACCGGTGATGATGGCGACTTTGTCGTCGAGACGGAATCTGTCCAGAATCATTGCGGCCTCTTTTCGCCTGAGTTGTCCGCCGTCACCGTAGCAAGCCCGACCGCATTTCTGGAACAGGTTCTAGTTTCGCTGCTCCGCGGTCGGCACGGCGCCGCCGTCGAACATTCGTTTGGCGGCCGGCCCAGTGGGGTGGCGCCGGCTAGGCAGCGGCAATTCGCCCACCGTTAACCTTGTTCCTGTTAGCTACTGGGCTGCGAGAGACTGCTGGTTTGGCGGGCCGCGGCCATGTCCGCGGCGTCGGTTACCCCTACCGTGAGGAACTGAATTGAATCTCAACCGAATTGGCGCCGCGGTGAGTGTTCTGACTACCGGTGCATTGCTGTTGTCCGGGTGCGGAAGCGACAACAACAACGCCTCCGGCGGGAAAGGGTCCACGGGTTCGTCGGGCTCGGCGGGCCAGGTCAGCTGCGGGGGCAAGAAGACCCTCAAGGCCAGCGGGTCCACGGCCCAGGCGAACGCGATGACCCGGTTCGTCAAAGCGTTCGAGCAGGCGTGCTCGGGGCAGACGCTGAACTACACGGCCAATGGCTCGGGCGCCGGCATCACCGAATTCACCGGAAATCAAACGGATTTCGGTGGCTCCGACTCGCCTCTGGCGCCCAAGGAGTACGCGGCCGCGCAGCAGCGCTGCGGTTCGCCGGCGTGGAACCTGCCGGTGGTGTTCGGCCCGATCGCCATTACCTACAACGTCAAGGGGCTCAGCTCGCTGACCCTCGACGGACCCACCGCCGCCAAGATCTTCAACGGTGCCATCACCACGTGGAATGATCCGGCGATCGGCGGCCTCAACCCCGGAACGGCCCTGCCGTCGGAGCCGATCCACGTCGTCTTCCGTAACGATCAGTCGGGAACCACCGACAACTTCCAGCACTACCTCGACGCCGCCTCCAACGGCGCATGGGGCAAGGGTGCCGGCAAGACGTTCAACGGTGGCGTCGGCGAGGGCGCCAAAGGCAACGACGGCACGTCGGCGGCCATCAAGGCCACCGAGGGATCGATCACCTACAACGAGTGGTCGTTCGCCAAAGCCCAGAACCTGAACATGGCCAAGATCGTCACCCCGGCCGGCCCTGATGCGGTTGCCATCAGCGCCGACTCGGTCGGCAAGACCATTTCGGGCGCCACCGTCAGCGGCCAGGGCAACGACCTGGTCATCGACACCAACTCGTTCTACAAGCCGACGCAGCCGGGCTCGTATCCGATCGTGTTGGCGACGTATGAAATCGTCTGCTCCAAGTACCCGGATTCGCAGGTCGGCACCGCGGTCAAGGCGTTTCTGCAGAGCACGATAGGCGCCGGGCAGGACGGCTTGGCCGACAACGGATACATCCCGATTCCGGACGCGTTCAAGTCGAGGTTGTCGGCGTCGGTCAACGCAATCACGTGATCTGAGGTGGTAGTGACCCGAGGAACGGTGACCAGCCCGTCAGCCACGAGAGCGTCCGCGCTGAAGGCGGTGGTCGCGCGCGCGTCGGGCCGGGGCGATCGACTGTTCAAGCTGCTTGCCGCCGCGGCCGGTTCGACGATCATCGCCGCGATCCTGCTGATAGCCACGTTCCTCTTGGTCCGCGCCATCCCGGCGTTGCGCGTTAACCGCGTCAACTTCTTCACCAGCGCGGAATTCGACACCACCAGCGCGACGCAACTGGCGTTCGGGATCCGCGACCTGTTCATGGTCACGGTGCTGAGTTCGGTCACGGCTCTGCTGATGGCGGTCCCGGTCGCGGTCGGGATCGCCATCTTCCTCACCCAATACGCGCCCAAGCGGCTCGCCCGGCCATTCGCGGCCATGGTGGACTTGCTGGCCGCCGTGCCGTCGATCATCTTCGGGTTGTGGGGAATCTTCGTGCTGGCGCCCAAGCTGCAGCCCCTCGCGGAATTCCTCAACCACAACCTCGGGTGGTTCTTCCTGTTCAAGCGGGGCAACGTGTCGTTGGCCGGCGGCGGCACGATCTTCACCGCCGCCATCGTCCTGTCGGTCATGATCCTGCCGATCATCACGTCGGTATCCCGGGAAGTCTTCCGGCAGACCCCGCAGATTCAAATGGAAGCGGCCCAGGCGCTGGGCGCGACGAAGTGGGAGGTGGTGCGGATAACCGTGCTGCCGTTCGGCCGCAGCGGCGTCGTCGCCGCCTCGATGCTGGGTTTGGGTCGCGCCCTCGGCGAAACCGTCGCCGTGCTGATCATCCTGCGGTCCGCGGCCCGCGCGGGCAGCTGGTCGCTGTTCGACGGCGGCTACACCTTCGCCTCCAAGATCGCTTCGGCGGCATCGGAATTCAGCGAACCATTGCCCACCGGCGCCTACATCTCCGCCGGATTCGCGCTCTTCGTCCTGACCTTCATCGTCAATGCGCTGGCGCGCGCGATCGCCGGCGGGAAGGTCAACGCATGACGCTCGGCGGCGACGATGCAGCGCAGCGGTGGGAGGAGCGGCGCCGATGACCGTTGACACGCTCGACCGGCCCGTCAAACCCGGGGCGTTCGCCCCGGTCAGCCTGCAGCGCCGGATCAAGAACAACGTTGCGACGATCTTCTTCCTGGCCTCCTTCCTGGTCGCCCTGGTGCCACTGGTCTGGGTTTTGTCGGTTGTGGTCGCGCGCGGCTGGTACGCGGTCACCCGCTCGGGGTGGTGGACCCATTCGCTCAAGGGAGTGTTGCCGGAGCAGTTCGCCGGCGGCGTCTACCACGCGCTGTACGGGACGGTGCTGCAGGCCGGCGTCGCGGCCGTGCTGTCGGTGCCCCTGGGGTTGATGACGGCGGTCTTCCTGGTCGAGTACGGCACGGGCCGGCTCGTCCGGCTGACCACCTTCATGGTCGACGTGCTCGCCGGGGTGCCCTCGATCGTCGCCGCCCTCTTCGTGTTCAGCATGTGGATCGCCACGCTGGGGTTTCAGCAGAGTTCCTTCGCCGTGTCGTTGGCGCTGGTCTTGCTGATGTTGCCCGTGGTGGTCCGCTCCACCGAAGAGATGCTGCGCCTGGTCCCGGACGATCTCCGGGAGGCCAGTTACGCGCTGGGCGTGTCCAAGTGGAAGACGACCGTGCGCATCGTCTTTCCGATCGCGATGCCCGGCATCGTCTCCGGAATCCTGCTGTCGGTCGCCCGCGTGATCGGTGAGACGGCGCCGGTCCTGGTGCTCGTCGGGTACAGCCGCTCGATCAATCCCGACATCTTCCACGGCAACATGGCGTCGCTGCCGCTGCTCATCTATACCGAACTCACCAACCCTGAGCACGCGGGTTATCTGCGGATCTGGGGCGCGGCGCTGACGCTGATCATTTTGGTGGCCGCGATCAACCTCACCGCGGGGGTTTTCCGGTTCGTGTCGAACCGCCGCCGCTGACCGCTCAGGATTTCGACGCCGCCGCCGAACGGGCCTTCTTGGCGGGCGCCTTCTTGGCGGCGGTGGCTTTCTTCGGCGGCGAATTTTTCGCGGCGGCTTTCTTGGCGGGCGCCTTCTTGGCCGGTTCTCCGTTGCCCCCGGAGCGCGCCTTCACGCTGGCCTCCAGTTTGGCCAGCAGGTCCGAAACGTCCTCGGTCTCGTCGAGCTCCTTGGGCTGTTCCTCGGTGGTAAACGCCTCGCCGCCTTCCAGTTTCGCTTGAATCAGTTCGTGCAGCTGCTCCTGGTAGGTGTCGTGGTAACGGTCGGGGTCGAAGTTCTCGGCCATCGACTCCACCACCTGGCCGGCCATCTTGAGCTCGGCGGGCTTGATCTCGACCTCTTTGTCCAGAATCGGAAAATCGGGATCGCGGATCTCATCCGGCCACAGCAGCGTGTGCACCATCATCACGTCCCGCTTGCCGAAGTCCTTGACCCGCAACGCGGCCAACCGGGTCTTGTTCCGCAACGTGAAATGCACGATCGCCACCCGGTCGGTCTCGGCTAGTGTCTTGGCAAGCAGCACATACGATTTCGACGACTTGGAGTCGGGCTCCAAGAAATAGCTGCGGTCGAACAGCATCGGGTCGACCTCGCTTGCCGGGACGAACTCCAGCACCTCGATCTCGCGGCTGCGTTCCTCGGGCAGCGTGGCGATGTCGTCGTCGGTGATCACCACCATCTGGCCGTCGTCGGATTCGAAGGCGCGGGCGATATCGCGGTATTCGACCACCTCGCCGTCGACCTCGCACACGCGCTGGTAGCGAATGCGCCCGTTGTCCTTGGCGTGGATCTGATGGAACTTGATGTCGTGGTCCTGGGTCGCGCTGTAGACCTTGACCGGGACATTGACCAGCCCGAAAGCGATCGAACCCTTCCAGATGGAGCGCATAAAAGCCAGTATGCCCGCACCGCAGGCGGCCTAACAGCGCGCCGCGTCGAGGGCACCGTCCGCCGGGCCGGCGGCTACGAATCACCGGCGTGGAATTACCGGAGACGGTCGATCCGCGCCTGGAACGGCGCGCAGATGACGACTGACGGCGCTGGCGCGATCGTCCGCTATAGGCTACCGATCGATGACCGGAACGCCGCGGCCGAGCAAAGAGCTGGATGTCCTGTTGCGCGAGGTCGCGCGCGGGGACCGTGCGGCGTTCGCCGACGTCTACGACCTCACCAAGAGCCGGGTGTACGGAATGGTGATGCGCGTGCTGCGTGATCCCGGCTACAGCGAGG
Organism: Mycobacterium bohemicum DSM 44277; assembly: GCF_001053185.1. GTDB lineage: Bacteria > Actinomycetota > Actinomycetes > Mycobacteriales > Mycobacteriaceae > Mycobacterium > Mycobacterium bohemicum. The sequence continues at coordinate 824,359 of NZ_CSTD01000002.1, forward strand.
AGACGACCCAGGAGGTCTACCTCGAGGTGTGGCGGACCGCCGCGACGTACGACTCCCGCAAAGGCACGGCGTTGTCTTGGCTCTTGACCGTGGCGCACCGGCGGGCGGTCGACCGGGTGCGCACCGAAGAGGCGGGCGCCAGGCGCGAGACCCGGTACGGCGTATCCAATGCCGACCCGGCGAGCGACGTCGTCGCCGAATCGGCGATCGCCGGTGACGAGCATCGCCGGGTGGTCGAATGCCTGGGCGGGTTGACCGAGGCGCAGCGGCAGTGTATCCAGTTGGCGTATTACGACGGACTGACGTATAGCGAAGTGTCGCAGCGGTTGGCCGTGAACCTGTCGACCATCAAGTCGCGCATGCGCGATGCGCTGCGCGGCCTACGTAACTGCTTGGACGTGGCATGACCGAACCGACCGATCTCGAATTGCTGGAGCTGGCAGCGCCGTACGCGCTCGATGCCGTCTCGGACGAGGAACGCGCGGACATCGAGCGGCGACTTGCGGCAGCTCCCCGGCCCGTGGCCGCGGCGTTCGAAGACGAGGTTCGTGGCGTCCGGGAGACCTTGGCCGTGCTGTCGGCGGCAACGGCGGTCGAGCCGTCGGAACACCTGCGTGCCGCCACGCTGGCGGCGGTGCAACCGCGTGTGAAACGTCAATCACGTTGGCGGACAGCGGTACTGGCGTCGGCGGCGGCCGCGGTTGTGGTCGGCGCCGCCGCGTTCGGCGTGGGGATGCTGATGCGGCCGCAGCCGGCGTCGACGCTCGCCGAGCAGGTGCTCGCGGCCCCGGACGTGCGCACGGTGTCCGGCGCGCTGGGCGGCGGAACCGCCACGGTCGTGTTCTCGCACGACCGGAACGCGGGTGTGCTGGTGATGAACAACGTCCCGCCGCCCTCCGCGGGCACCGTCTATCAGATGTGGCTGATCGGCGCCAAGGGCCCGACGTCGGCGGGAACCATGGACACCGCGGCCGTGGCACCCTCGACGACCGCGACGCTCACCAACCTCGGGCCATCGACAGCCCTTGCGTTCACGGTCGAACCCGGTAGCGGGTCACGGCAGCCGACGGGAAAGTTCCTCGCCGAGTTGCCCCTGACCTGAGCGGCCTGCCAAGTTTCGCCCCGCACCCATCCAAGACCGCTCGCGCTCCGAATCATCGATGTCGAGTACGGACTCGACGGCGACGACTGTCGTCGAACTCATGAGGAGCGAAGCGATGAAATCACACAAAACCACAGTCGCCGCAGTGGGTTTTGCGGTTGCGGCCGTGACGGGTCTTGGTGTGACGACCGCGGCGACGGCGGCGGCGTCCGACCTGGTGGGACCCGGCTGCGCAGATTACGCCGCGGCCAACCCCAGCGGTCCGGGTTCGGTGCAGGGAATGTCGCAGGTCCCGGTGGCCGTCGCGGCGTCCAACAGTCCGGTGCTGACGACCTTGTCCGCGGCGCTGTCGGGCAAGCTCAACCCGCAGGTCAACCTCGTCGACACCCTCGACAACGGTCAGTACACGGTGTTCGCGCCGACCGACGCGGCGTTCGCCAAGTTGCCGGCGGCGACGGTCGATCAGCTCAAGACCGATTCGAACCTGCTGACCCGCATCCTGACCTACCACGTGGTCCAGGGCCAGCTCGCCCCGGCCGCGGTCCTGGGCTCTCACAAGACGCTGCAGGGCGCGAACGTCAACGTCATGGGCCAGGGCAACAACCTGACCGTCAACAACGCCAGTGTCGTCTGCGGTGGCGTGCCCACCACGAACGCGACCGTGTACCTGATCGACACGGTGCTGATGCCTCCGGCGTAACCGGTCACGGAGCAACGATCGCCCGCGTGCCGATGCCGGCACGCGGGCGATCGGCTAACCGCCCCTTGGGAATTCGCGACGCGCCGCGTCGAGCGCTTCCCGTCCGGGCAGGTCGGCACCGGCCCGCGCGACCGTCAATGCCGAGCACAGGCCGGCCGCGTTCAGTGCCGCGGTGAGTTCGTCGAGGGTGATGGCGCGCAGCGCCTTTCGTCGGCCGCCGCCCAGCAGCCCGAGTTCTTGCAGCGCGTCGAGCAGGCCGGCCATGAAGGCGTCACCGGCGCCGACGGTGTCGACGACGCGTGATGGCGCGGCCGGCACGCGCGCCTCGCCGGCCGCGCAGAACGCGATCGAACCGCGACCCCCCATCGTCACGGCCACGATCGCCGGCCCCGACGCCAGCCACGTGCGGGCGGTTCGCTCGGGTTCGTCGTCGGGACGAAGCCAGCGCAGGTCTTCGTCGCTGACCTTGACGACGTCGCTGCGCTCGACGAAACGCTCGATCCGTTCGCGGGCCAGATCCGCGTTGGTGATCAACGACGGACGCACGTTGGGGTCGAAGGTGACCGTGGCCGACGTCCGGTAGGTGTCGAGCAATGCCGCCACCGCCAGGCATCCCGGCTCGCGCACGGCTGCGATCGAACCGGTGTGCACGAACAGCGGCGGCGCGACCTCCGCGGTTCCGGACAGCCGCCAGTCCAGGTCGAACGTATAGCTCGCCGAGCCGTCTGCGGCGATCGTCGCCGTGGAGGTGGGCGTTCGCGTTGCCGTGACGCTTCCCGCAACGAGCCTGGCGCCCGATGCCTCGACGTAGTCACGGATGCGACGACCGCGTTCGTCGTCGGCGATATGGGTCAGGAAGTCCACGCCGCGGCCGAGTCGGGCCAGCCCGACGGCGACGTTGAGGGGGCTGCCCCCGACGTGCTCGGCGATGCCATCGACGACGTCGATCAGCGCCTCACCGATCACCAGCGCCCGGGTCATGGCTGCACTCCTGGACTGTCGAGACGACGTAGGTTGAGACTATGGGTTCTGTGGGTCCTGCGGTTTTTGGGGCGCGGGCGCGGGTCAAGCTGACCAACGCCGACAAGGTGCTCTACCCCGCCGCGGGGACCACGAAAGCCGACGTCTTCGACTACTACACCCGCATCGCCGAGGTCATGATTCCGCACATCGCCGGCCGTCCGGCGACCCGCAAGCGCTGGCCCAACGGCGTCGAGCAGGAGTCGTTCTTCGAAAAGCAGCTGGCGTCCTCGGCGCCCGACTGGCTGCCGCGCGCCAGCGTCACCCACCGTTCCGGGACGACGACCTACCCGATCATCGACAGCGTGGACGGACTGGCCTGGATCGCCCAGCAGGCCGCGCTCGAAGTGCATGTGCCGCAATGGCGGTTCGTCGCCCAGTGGACCCGGGACAAGGCCGAAGAACTCAAGCCGGGGCCCGCGACGCGCTTGGTGTTCGATTTGGACCCCGGTGAGGGCGTGACGATGCCGCAGCTCTGCGAGGTGGCCCACGCCGTGCGGGACTTGATGACGGGCATCGGGCTGACCACCTATCCCCTGACCAGCGGCAGCAAGGGCCTTCACCTCTACACCCCGCTGAAGGAGCCGGTGAGCAGCACCGGCGCCACGGTCTTAGCGAAACGCGTTGCGCAGCAGCTGGAAAAGGCGATGCCCAAGCTGGTGACCGCCACCATGACCAAGAGCCTGCGTGCGGGCAAGATCTTCCTGGACTGGAGCCAGAACAACGGTTCCAAGACCACCATCGCGCCGTACTCGCTGCGCGGCCGCGAGCAGCCGACGGTCGCGGCCCCGCGCACCTGGGAGGAACTCGAAGACCCCGAGGTGCGCCACCTGCGCTACGACGAGGTGCTGGCCCGGGTCGCCCGCGACGGGGACCTGCTGGCGCCGCTGGACCAGGACGTCTCCGGGCCCGACCGGCTGAGCAAGTACCGGAGCATGCGCGACGCGTCCAAGACTCCCGAGCCGGTTCCCAGATCGAAACCCGTTAGTGGGCAAGGCAATACCTTCGTCATCCAGGAGCATCACGCCCGCCGGTTGCACTACGACTTCCGGCTGGAGCGCGACGGCGTGCTGGTGTCGTGGGCGGTGCCCAAGAACCTGCCGGTAGCCACGTCGGCCAATCACCTCGCGGTGCACACCGAGGACCACCCGTTGGAGTACGGCGGTTTCGAGGGCGTGATCCCGAAGGGGGAATACGGCGCGGGCAAGGTGATCATCTGGGATTCGGGCACGTACGACACCGAGAAGTTTCAGGACGATGAGGTCATCGTCAACCTGCACGGCAGTCGAATCTCCGGGCGCTACGCGCTGATCCGGACCAACGGTGACCAGTGGCTGGCGCACCGGATGAAGGACCAGAACGTCTTCGACTTCGACGAGATCAGACCCATGCTGGCCTCGCACGGCTCGGTGTCCGCGCTGAAGGCGGGGCAGTGGGCCTTCGAAGGCAAATGGGACGGCTACCGGCTGCTGGCCGAACTCGATCACGGCACGGTGCGGCTGCGGTCCCGCCGCGGGCGCGACGTCACCGGCGAGTACCCCCAATTCGGCTCGCTGGCGGCCGAACTCGCCGATCATCATGTGGTGCTCGACGGCGAGGCGGTGGTCCTTGACGCCTCGGGCGTGCCCAGTTTCCACGCGATGCAGAACCGGGGCCGCGGCAGCCAGGTCCAATTCTGGGTGTACGACCTACTGTACCTGGACGGACGCTCGCTGCTGCGGGCCAAGTACTCCGACCGGCGAAAGCTGTTGGAAACGCTGGCGATCGGCGGCAGCCTCATCGTTCCCGCACTGCTGCCCGGCGACGGCGAACAGGCGCTGAAGTACTCGGCCGACCACGGCTGGGAGGGCGTGGTCGCCAAGAAGCGCGACTCCACCTATCAGCCGGGCCGGCGCTCGTCGTCGTGGATCAAGGACAAACACTGGAACACCCAGGAAGTGGTCATCGGCGGGTGGCGGGCCGGGGAGGGCGGGCGCACCAGCGGCATCGGCTCGCTGGTGCTGGGCATCCCGGGCCCCGACGGGCTGCAGTTCGCCGGACGGGTCGGGACCGGCTTCACCGAACGCGACCTGGCGAACCTGAAGAAGACGCTCGCGCCCCTGCACACCGACACGTCACCCTTCAACCCGCCGCTTCCGCGGGCCGAGGCCAGGGGCGTGACGTACGTCGAGCCCGTCCTGGTGGGCGAGGTGCGCTACAGCGAATGGACCCCGGACAACCGGTTGCGCCAGTCGAGTTGGCGCGGCCTGCGGCCGGACAAGGAACCGAGCGAGGTGGTGCGCGAATGAAATGGGTTACCTATCAGAGCGATAGCGGCGAGCGGGCCGGCGTGCTCTCCCGTGACACCATCCACCCGGCGCCGCCGGGCGTGACCCTGCTGGAACTGGTCACCCGCGGCGCCGACGGGCTGCGGCGCGCCGGGGAGGCCGCGCTGCGATCCGCTGCCGACACAGTGCCCCTGGGCCGGGCGCGGCTGCTCGCGCCGATCCCGCGGCCGCCGTCGATCCGGGATTCGCTGTGCTTCCTGGACCACATGCGCAACTGCCAGGCCGCGATGGGCGGCGGGCGCACGCTCGCCGACTCCTGGTACCGCATCCCCGCGTTCTACTTCGCCTGTCCGGCAACGGTGCTCGGTCCCTTCGACGACGCGCCGACCGCGCCCGGAAGTGCTTGGCAGGACTTCGAATTGGAGATCGCCGCGGTGATCGGCGTCAGCGCGCGCGACCTGACCGTCGAGGAGGCCGAACGCGCGATCATCGGTTACACCATCTTCAACGACTGGTCCGCGCGCGACCTGCAGCAGCTCGAGGGTCAGCTGGCGATCGGGCAGGGCAAGGGCAAGGACAGCGGCGTCACGCTGGGCCCCTACCTGGTGACACCCGACGAGCTGGAGCCCTACCGGCGTGACGGCCGGCTCGATCTGCAGGTCACCGCGTTGGTGAACGACACGGTGATCGGATCGGGCTCCACCGCTCAAATGGACTGGAGCTTCGGCGAAGTCGTCTCTTACGTCTCGCGCGGCGTGCCGCTGCGCCCCGGCGACGTCATCGGTTCCGGCACCGTGCCCACCTGCACCCTGGTCGAGCATCTCAATCCCGCGGCGCCCGAGTCGTTTCCCGGCTGGTTGCACGACGGCGACGTCGTCACCCTGCGCGTGCAGGGACTGGGGGAGACCCGGCAGACCGTGCGCGCCAGCGCCGCACCGCACCCGCTGCCCGCCCGCCCGAACCCGGCTCGCGTCAACCGGGCCCCCGCGCGAGTGCCCTACACCCGCGGGCTGCACGAGGTCGCCGACCGGGTCTGGGCGTGGACGCTGCCGGACGGGGGATATGGGTGGAGCAACGCCGGACTGGTCGCCGGCGACGGGGCGGCCCTGCTCGTCGACACGCTCTTCGACCTGGCGCTCACCCGCGAAATGCTGGCCGCGATGGGGCCCATCACAGCATCGGCGCCCATCACCGACGCGTTGATCACCCACTCCAACGGCGACCACACGCACGGCAACCAGCTGCTCGACCCGTCGGTGCGCATCATCGCCGCCACGGGCACCGCCGAGGAGATCGCGCACGGGATGGCTCCCGAGATGCTGGCCATGGCGCAGACCGCGAACCTCGGGCCGATAGCGACCCCGTATACGCGAGACCGCTTCGGGCACTTCGACTTCAGCGGCATCACCGTGCGCAACGCCGATGAGACTTTCGAGCGCGAACTGACCATCGAGGTCGGCGGGCGGCGGGTGGACCTGCTCAACCTCGGCCCCGCGCACACCGGCGCCGACTCGGTGGTGCACGTGCCCGACGCGGGCGTGCTCTTCGGCGGCGACCTGCTGTTCATCGGCTGCACCCCGATCGTGTGGGCCGGCCCGATCGCCAACTGGATCGCGGCGTGCGACGCGATGATCGCCCTGGACGCGCCGATCGTGGTGCCGGGCCATGGCCCCGTCACCGATCCCGACGGGATCCGCGCCGTGCGAGGCTATCTCGTGCACGTGTCCGAGCAGGCCGAGGCCGCCCACCGCAAGGGCCTGTCCTGGTCGGAGGCCGCCGACACCATCGACCTCGGCGAGTACGGGACCTGGCTGGACGCCGAGCGCGTCGTCGTCAACGTCTACCAGCGCTACCGCGAACTCGACCCCGACACCCCGGCGCTGGAGGTGATGGCCCTGCTGGTCATGCAGGCCGAGTGGCTGGCCAAGCGCGCCGGCCCGATCAGACTCGCACGGCCCGAACGAAATTGATCGTGGTGGCCGGGACCTGATGCTCGGCCTCGCCCAGTTCGGGTAGCCCGGCGGCGGCGAACAGGTCGGTAAGGCCGTATTTGGTGGTCTCCCAGCCGTTCGTGTGCAGGTGCGCGGCGACGTCGGTGTGCTCACCGGGGTAGGTCAAGCCGGCGATGTCCATCTCCAGTCCCTGGCGTCGCCAGCCTTCCGCCATGAGCCGGGCTTGCTCCTGCGCACCCTCGGAGGTCCCGGTGACCGTTCCATAGTCGGCGGCGAAGCGGCTGCCCTCGCTCGACAGCGGGATGATGGAGTCCAGCAGCCGGATTTCGGCCTCTTGCGGGAGGAAGCCGATGAGCACCCCCTCGGCGAGCCACGCCGTTGGGTGTGTGGGGTCGAAGCCCGCATCCTGCAGCGCCGCCGGCCAGTCCTCCCGAAGGTCGATGCCCACCATGCGGAGCTGGGCGGTGGGCGCCGCCCCCATCTCCGCCATCGCGGCCGTCTTGAACGCGATGACTTCCGGCTGGTCGATCTCGTACACGGTCGTCTCGGCCGGCCACGGCAGCCGGTAGGCGCGCGCGTCGAGTCCCGACGCCACGATCACGACCTGGCGCAGCCCCGACTGGCCGGCCGCCGCCAAGTAGTCGTCGAAGAACCGGGCGCGGGCGGCGAACGTGTCGACCATCCGCGCGAACCCGACGCTTTCCTCGACATCCTTCGCGTCGATCTCACCGGTGGCCAACCGGGTGAACACGTCCAGCCCGACGGCGCGCACCAGCGGTTCCGCGAAGTCGTCGGTGACGACCGGTTGCGGACGTTTGCTCGCGACAGCCCGCGCGGCAGCGACCATGGTGGCCGTGGCCCCGACGCTGTTGGCCAGGTCCCAGCTATCGCCTTCGGTTCGTGCCATGGTTTCCCCCTCGTCTGCGCCACTGCCGCGATTATCGGTCCAATCCACCGTAGGTCGCCGCGGTTAACGCCCACGTCACCTACGGTTTGGTCATGCCTGCAGTGGAATTCGACACCCTCGCGGACGACATCGCCCGCATCACCCTGAACCGGCCCCAGCGTCTGAACGCCATCGACGGATCACTGATCGACGGCGTGCACGAGGCGCTCGACACCCTCACCGACGGTGAGTTCCGCGTCGCCGTCCTGACCGGCGCCGGACGCGGCTTCTGCGCCGGTGCGGATCTGAGTGGCACCGGCCAACCGTGGACGAAGCCCGGACCGAGGACCCCCGCGTTCAAAGTCAACTACGACGCCCAGGTCCGCCTCGCCGACCTCTTCACCCGAATCTACGAGCTGCCCATTCCGGTGATCGGGGCGGTCAACGGCGTCGCCGTCGGGGGCGGGCTGGCCTTCGCGCTGGTGTGTGACATCCGCGTGGCCTCCGAGCACGCGCGTTTCGGGTCGGCGTTCATCAAGGCCGGTTTCTCGTCAATGGATATGGGCACCAGCTACTTGCTGCCGAAGATCGTCGGCGCGGGGGCGGCACGCGAACTGATGCTGACCGGCCGCATCATCGAGGCCGCGGAGGCCTATCGCATCAATCTGGTGCACAAGGTGGTGCCCGCCGACGACCTGATGAGCGAAGCGCTCGGGCTGGCGCGCTCGATCGCCGACAACAACGCGTACGGGGTGTGGCAGACCAAGATCGGACTGAACGCCGCGCTCGACGCGCCCAGCCTGCGCCACGCCATCGAGCTGGAGAACCGCACCCAGATTCTCAGCGGCTTCACCAACAACCCTGTCGAGGCCGCCGTGGCGCACCGGGAGAAGCGGTCGCCGAAGTGGGATCCGTTATGACCGCTAGGAACTGGCTACGGTGAACGGCGTGCCCGGGGACCCACAGCAGCTGCGGAACCAGCTGGTAAACCAACTTCGAGAGTCGGGGCATGCGACCAGCGAGCGAGTCATTTCGGCCTTTCGCGCGGTTCCCAGGCACGTGTTCCTGCCCGGAATCGAACCGGAGCGCGCCTATCGGGATGAGCCCCTGGTGATCAAATCGGACCCGCACGGGGTCCCGATCAGTTCTTCCTCACAACCGGCGATCATGGCCAGAATGCTTGAACAGCTCGACGTGCGGCCAGGCCATCGCGTGCTGGAGATCGGAACCGGCAGCGGCTACAACGCTGCGCTGCTTGCCCATCTCGTCGGCGAGAGCGGCGTTGTGGTGTCGGTCGACATCGACGTTGACCTCGTCGAGAACGCGCGTGCCCGCCTGGCCGAGTGTGGCGTCTCGCCGGTGACCGTCGGTTGCGGGGACGGCGGCCTCGGGTGGACCGAACACGCCCCCTATGACCGGATCATCGCCACCGTTGCAGCGGCGGACATTCCCCCCGCGTGGGTCACCCAACTCGCCGCCGACGGTCGGTTGGTGATGCCGATGGACCTGCGCGGCCCGCAGCGCTCGATCGCCTGGCATCGAGTCCGTGATCATCTCGAAAGCGTGTCGGTGGTCAGGTGCGGGTTCATGCGTCTGCGCGGAGCGTTCGCCGGGCCCGAGACGTTCCGACAGATCGGTCGCGAACCTCCGGTGTTCCTTGGGGCGGCTGAACACTATCCCGTCGACGAAGACGGGCTGTCGGCGGCATTGGCCCAGCCGGGTCCCGACGTGCCCAGCGGGGTTCGCGCCACGCTCGACGAGGTCGCGGATGGGGTTAGTTTGTGGCTGGCGCTGCAAGAACCCGCGATGGCCTGGGTGTCGTCGATCGGCGCGGCAGCAGATCGGGCACTGTTCCTCGGTGTGTATTACGCGGTCCGAAAACCGGTCGGTCTTGGCGCGACCGCGTTGCTCGGCACCGATTCGCTTGCCGCACTCGTACGCGTCGATGACGAGCAACCTTTCGAACTCGGCGCACTACCCCTCGGCCCAGACGGTCACCGCCTCGCGCAACGCCTCGTTGACCACATTCACGACTGGGATACCCGCGGGCGGCCCAGCACGACCGGGCTGCACCTGTCTGCCTACCCGCGCGACTGCGACGCCGGCGCGATTGCAGCCCCTCGAATCGTGATCGACACTCGCTACCACCGCTTGGTTCTCACCTGGGCATCGTCGTCGTCTTCTGCGCACCCGGAAACGACGGGGTGAACCGGCCGGGCGCTCACCATTTCGCCGAGATTGGCCAACGCAACTCAGGAGACGGGGCGCCCGCCGCTGGCTAGATCTTCGCGATCACGTGCTCGGCGAACATCTCCAGGTTGCGGATCTTGGTGTCCAGCGGCTCGGTGTCCTTGCCCGTGATGTAGGGAATGCGGAAGCCCACGATGACGTCGGTGACGCCCTTGTCCTCGAGTCGCTTGATGCCGTCAGCCGTGAACGCATCGGCCGAGATGACGTGAATCTCGAACGGTCCTGACTTGCCCGCTTCCTCGCGGTAGCGCATGAGCTTGGCGATGAGACCGTCGAGTTCCTCGGGGTCACCGCCGCCGTGCATCCAGCCGTCCAGACGTGCCGCCCGCCGAAGCGCCGCGTCGGCATGCCCGCCGATGAGGATCGGGATCGGCTGCGTCGGGGCGGGGGTCATCTTGGTTTTGGGAATGTCGTAGAACTCGCCGTGGAACTCGAAATAGTCGCCGGAGGTCAGGCCCTGGATGATCTCGATGCACTCATCCATCCGCTTTCCCCGGCGGGCGAACGGGACACCCATGATTTCGTAGTCCTCCGGCCACGGGCTGGTGCCGACCCCGAACCCCACCCGGTTGTCGGTCATCGCCGCGAGCGAGCCGATCTGCTTGGCCACCAGGGCGGGCGGGCGGATGGGCAGTTTGAGGACGAAGAAGTTGAACCGCAGGGTTGAGGTCACCGCGCCCAGGGCCGACGTGAGAACGAAGGTCTCGATGAACTCCTTGCCGTCCAGGAATTCCCGGTTGCCGTCGGGGGTGTAGGGGTATTTCGAGTCGGATTCAAAGGGGTAGGCGATGCTGTCGGCAATCGTCATGGCGTGATAGCCGGCCGCCTCGGCCGCCTTGGCCAATGGGATGTAGTACCTGAAGTCGGTCATCGCCTCCGCGTAGGTGAACCGCATCTCATCGCCTTCCTGCCAGGGCCCCGTCACACGACATTAGAACGTGTTCTAGTTTGACCCGCGCGCAGGGTCAATACGGCCCGCGCTTACAGCTGGCTCTCGGGTCCGATCAGCGCCCAGACCGTCTTGCCGGACGCGGTCGGTGTGCTGCCCCACGCGCGCACCAGCGCGTCGACGATCGCCAGGCCGGACACGTCGACGCCGCTTTCCGGTGACTGCAGCCGCACGGCGGGCGTGCTGCTGCCGTCTGACACGGCGATGATCGCCGTCTCCCCGTCGGCTTCCACGCGCATCATCGGCACGCTTCCGGTGTGTTCGAGCACGTTCTCGACGAAGACGTTGACCACCACCAGCGCCACCGGGATCAGCGTGGACTGCGACCACGCGGTCAGCCACTCCCGCACCAGCCGGCGTGATTCGCGCAGGCTGTTGAGGTCCGCGGGGAGCTTCGAGTCTGCGCAGCGGATACTGCGCCGAGTGAGCCGGGTGAGCGCCTTGATCGCCGACTTTTCGGTCGAATAGACCGGCATCAACGACGCGACCTCGCTGCGGCTGATCACCTCGCGGGTGGCCCGATTCGTGCAGACCAGCACGATCGGCACGTCGGCGCGACCCAGTTGCCAACGCGCGCCCGTGAGCGTCGACCACGCCGACTCGTCGGGCGTCGTGAGCCCGGAAACGTCGACGATGACGGGCGACGGCTCCTCGGCGGTCGCCTTGACGATGCTCTCGCGCAGCGTGGCGGAGTTGCCGTCATCGAGGACGCCCTGGACGGTCAGGACGGTTACCGACTCCTCCTGCCGGGTGGCGACGGCAAGCGAGCCGGGCGACCGGGTTACCGCGCGCGCGTCCACGGCCCGTCTCCCTTCGAGCACCCACTCACGCTAACCGCCTTCGGCAACGCGGGGGCGGATGAGTGCGCGTGTCTCGCTCGCCTCGCACGGGCCGGTGTCGAGAATGCTTCCCGACATAGACGGGACGCAATCCGGCGAATCGACATGGTCTCGCCGTACCGTCGCATCGCGCGCACGGGCCGGGTGTACCCACTTTGCCGACGTGGCCAAACCCCGACGGCGGGAGCGCAGGATCGGCGCGGCCGGATCAACCGATTGCGTAGGGCGGGGCCCCCACACCGGCGACCGAGTGGGTGCCCCACGGGGTCTTTTCGACGATGCGAGCCGGGGCGCTGCGCTCACCGACCGTCAGCGTCGACGTTCGTGACTGCTGCACGACCTCGTCCGGCAGGAAGCACCCGAAAATTGTTCCCTGCCAATGGTATTGGCCGTCGATCGGATCCAGGTGACCGGCCAGCCGCGCGCGCACCGGATGGCGATCGCCCGCTATCGTCAGTGTTGCCTCGCCGTCGTATGTTTCGGTGTCGGCGCGCTCCGGCCACAGCTCGAACGCGGCCGCGATCCGATGCGGTTGTGCGGGCCGCACGCACGCACGCTCGTTGAACACCTGTTGGGTACTGCGCCGCACTTCGATTCGGGCGCTTCCCCTGCGTGCCATCAACCGTGTGCACTCGGCGACGTAGCGAGACTGGGTGCCGATGTCGGGCCCGGTGATGAAGAAGCAGTTGGGGAAGCCGTGCACGGCGACCCCGAAATACGGCTCCATGCCGTCCGTCCACGCCCGGCGGAGGGTCACGCCGTCGGCTCCGACGACGGCGTCCCCGGCGACGGTGAAGCCGGTGCCGTAGACAATCGCGTCGGCGCGGTGCTCGACGCCATCGTCGGTGCGGATGCCCGAGGGGGTGATGCCGGCGATGGGTGACGTGACGAACGCGGGCCGCGGCCGGCCGGTTCCCGCCGGTCGCATCCGGCGGCCCAGCCAGCGCCGGGCGCGGGTCGGCGCGGTCGCCAACTCCGCGACGATCCGGCGGGGAGCGTGCGCGAAGACCGTGACCGAGGCCGCCGACGCGGTGAGCCGCCCGAGTTGGTGGCCCGCGAAAGAGTCGGTGCCGACGATTGCGACCCGCTTGCCCGCCGGGTCGAAACCGGGGTCCCAGCGCGCTGAGTGAAACGACGCTCCGCGAAAGTCGTTGCGCCCGGCGAACTCCGGTATGCAGGGGGTGAACGGCGATCGGTGCGCGGTGATCACCACGCGGCCGCGGACCGCCTCGCCGCCCTCGGTGCGGAGCACCCAGGTGTCGGTGTCGCCGTCGAAAATCTGCGCGGCCGGCTCGTCGTCGAGGACCCGGACATCGGTGACGCCGGCCGCGGCGAGCGCGACCGTGACGGCCCGGGCGGCATCGCCACCGCCGGTGACGATGACGTGGGGCGTCGCCGTCACAGGAACCTGCTGCGCTTCCACCCGCGGCGTGCAACGGGGCCAAGCAGGCCCACCTCGGTCAGAAACGCCGCGAGGGGGGCGAAGCCGGCCACCTGGACCTCGCGGCGGTGCGCGCTGGTGCGCGCGATCCTGCGCGCCCGCTCGGGGTTCAGGCCCGCGCGCGCGTACGGGATCGGATTGCTGAACAGGTAGTTGAAGAAGTAGCCGCCGAGCCCGTTGATGTTGGCCATGAACCATCGGTTCAGCCTCGGCATCTCGGCGACGCGCTTGCGCGCGCCATCCCGGGCGAACTGAATGTGGCGCGCCTCCTCGGTGACATGAATCCGCATGAGCCGTTGGATGATTGGCTGCAGTTCGGGATCGTCCATCATCTGCCGCTGCAGCGAGTCGAAAATCTCCTCGCCGATCAGGGCGGCCACCCACAGCATCGAGCCCCGCTGGAACGCCAGCGGCAGCGTGTTGATGATCATCCGGTGGAAGCGCCGCGGCCGCACCGGCTTGGCCCCGATGCGCTCGATGGCCTTGCCGAACATCACCATGTGGCGGGTCTCGTCGCCCAACTCGGTCAGCTTGTAATGCGTTGAGCGGCTGGTCGGGTCCTCGTGCAGGATGGTGCGCAGCAGCGACTGGTTGAGCATGTTCTCGAACCAGATCCCGGCCGACAACGTGTTGACCAGTTCCTGACGGGACAACTCGATCTGCTGCTCGCGGGTCATCTCGTCCCACATCGGCGTGCCGTACAGCGACACCAGGCGCGGGGGCAGATAGAACTTGTCCGGGTCCAAGGGCGCGTCCCAGTCGATGTCGACGACCGGTTCGTAGGATTTCTTCACCGAGCCCTTCAGCAGGCGCTCGGAAAACTCCTCACGACTCGGCCCACTCGCCTTCACCGCGGAGGTCATCTCTGATCCCTTCGTTGGGAGCTCCAGACGGTACCCATGGTATCGGGTACTTAAGGACCCGGCTAGATCTTCGGCATCTCAATTCGGCACTCTGACGTGAGCACCGGTGGGCAGGAGGACGGAGTGGGTCGGCACATTCACGTCATCGGCATCGGTGTCGGCAACCCCGAGTACCTGACTGTCCAGGCCATCGCCGCGCTCAACGAGACGCAAGTCTTCTTCGCGATGGACAAGGGCGAGACCAAGAGCGATCTGGTGGCACTGCGACGGGAGATCTGCGACCGCTTCATCCGGGAGCCGGGGTATCGGTTCGTGGAGTTGGCCGACCCGGTGCGGTCGCGGGAGGCCGACTACCGCGAGGCGGTGTCGCAGTGGCACGCCGAGCGCGCGCGGGTGTGGGCCGCGGCGATCGCCGAAGAGTTGGGCGCCGACGGGGTGGGATCCTTTCTGGCCTGGGGCGACCCGTCGCTGTACGACAGCACGCTGCGCATCCTCGAGGCCATCAAGACCGATGCCGCCGAGATCGAATTCACCTTCGACGTCATTCCGGGGATCACCGCGGTGCAGGCCTTGACGGCTCGGCACGGGATCCCGCTCAACGAGGTCGCCGAACCGGTGCTGATCACCACCGGCAGGCGGCTGCGCGAGGATGGCCTGGCCGGGTCTGCGGTGGTGATGCTCGACGCCGACTGCTCGTTCCAGGGCTGTGCGCCCGACACTCAAATCTGGTGGGGCGCCTACCTGGGGACCGCCGACGAGCTGTTGTTGGCCGGCCGTGTCGGAGAAGTGGGTCCGCGCATCGTGGCGTTGCGGGCCGAGGCCCGGGCGCGGCACGGCTGGATCATGGACACCTATTTGCTCAGGGCGGCAGACTGAACAGGTGCCCGAACTCCCCGAGATCGAAGCGCTGGCCGACCATCTGCGACGGCATGCGGTCGGCTTGCCGGTCGGCCGCGTCGACGTCGCCGCGCTGAGCGTCCTCAAGACCTTCGATCCGCCGGTCAATGCGCTGCACGGCCAGACCGTCGCCGGGGCCGGGCGGTGGGGCAAATACCTGGGACTGCACGCCGGAGGGCTGTGGCTGATCACCCACCTGTCCCGTGCGGGCTGGTTGCGCTGGTCGGACAAGCTGGCGCCGGCTCCGCTGCGACCGGGCAAGGGGCCGATCGCGCTGCGGGTGCACCTCGGCACGCCCGGCGAGGCGCCGGGCTTCGATCTGACCGAGGCGGGCACGCAGAAGCGCCTGGCGGTGTGGCTCGTCGACGACCCGAAGGCGGTGCCGGGCATCGCCGCGCTGGGCCCGGACGCACTGGAGCTCGGCCCGGACGACCTGGCCCGCGTGCTCGCCGGTAACACCGGCCGGATCAAGACCGTCATCACCGATCAGAAGGTGATCGCCGGCATCGGCAACGCCTACAGCGACGAAATCCTGCACGTCGCCAAGATCTCGCCGTTCGCGACCGCCGCCAAGCTGACCGACGAGCAGCTCACAGCCCTGCACGACGCGATGATCTCGGTGCTGACCGACGCGGTGAGCCGCTCGGTCGGCCAGGGCGCGGCGATGCTGAAGGGGGAGAAGCGTTCGGGCCTGCGGGTGCATGCCCGCACCGGGCTGCCGTGCCCGGTCTGCGGGGACACGGTGCGCGAAGTGTCGTTCGCGGACAAGTCTTTCCAGTACTGCCCGACCTGCCAGACCGGCGGCAAGGTCCTGGCCGACCGTCGCATGTCACGTCTGCTCAAGTAACCCGACCCCGAACGTCGAACGTGTCGCCGGAAGCCGGGTGTCGAGCCCAACAAGTCGACACCGGCCGGGCGGCCGATATGCTGCCCCGGTGACCCGCCAGAAAATCCTCATCACCGGCGCCAGTTCCGGCCTGGGCGCCGGCATGGCGCGCGCCTTCGCCGCCAAGGGCCGCGACCTGGCTCTGTGCGCCCGTCGCACCGACCGCCTTGACGAGCTGAAAGCCGAGCTCTCCCAACAGTATCCGGCCATCACGATCGCCGTCGCGGCGCTGGACGTCAACGACCACGAGGCCGTGCCCAAGGTGTTCGCCGAGCTCGCCGACGAGCTGGGTGGCGTCGACCGGGTCATCGTCAACGCCGGCATCGGCAAGGGCGCCAAGCTGGGTTCGGGCAAGCTGTGGGCCAACAAGGCGACCATCGAGACCAACCTGGTGGCCGCCCTGGTGCAGATCGAGACCGCGCTGGAGATGTTCGGCAAGAGCGGATCGGGGCATCTCGTGCTCATCTCGTCGGTGCTTGGCAACAAAGGGGTTCCGGGCGTCAAGGCCGCCTACGCCGCCAGCAAGGCGGGGCTGAGCTCGCTGGGCGAATCGCTGCGCGCCGAATACCGCAGCGGTCCGATCAAGGTCTCGGTGCTCGAGCCCGGCTACATCGAGTCGGAGATGACCGCCAAGTCCAACAGCACGATGTTGATGGTGGACAACGCAACTGGTGTCAAGGCCCTGGTCGACGCGATCGAGCGCGAGCCGGGCCGGGCGGCGGTGCCGTGGTGGCCGTGGGCGCCGCTGGTCCAGGTGATGCGGGTGTTGCCGCCGCCGCTGACCAAGTGGTTCGCCTGACGCCCTGTCGTGATATTAGTGTGCGACCGGCGTGTAATGCGCTGCGTCGGTGGTGAATTCGGGTTTGCCGTAGGTTGCCAGCCGCAGCTTGAGCAGCGCGATGACGTATGCGTCGGTGATGTCCCGCAGCACGGGGATGCGGCTGGCGTGGCTCACCGCGGTGAAACGCCCGATGATGAACGGCGTGGTGAGGGCGACGCGCGCCAGATCCAGCGGTCCGAGGGTGACGCCCATGGCCTGCGCGATGTCGCGGTCGCCGTTGCAGAAGGTGCGGACGAACGTGAGCTTGCTGAAGCTCTTCTCGACCGCCTCGGCGCACCGGTCGAACAGGGTGGTGCCCGGACGCAGGTAGGCCGCCATCGTGCCGCGGACCAGTTCTTGGCAGATGGAGTCGAATCCGTCTCGCAGCAGCGCCGAGCGCGCGTGCATGACGTGCATGATGTCGGCGGGCTCGGCGGGCAGCAGTTCCTCGGGCAGGCCGAGTAAAAAGCAGCGGTACCTGGCGAATTCGACGACGGCGCGTTCCTCGGGGGTGAACTCGGTGCGGCCCTCGTTTCTGGCCTTACGCGCCAAGAGGTACTGGCCGATCATGCCCGCGGGCATCTGGTCGACCTGCGGCACCGGCATGCCGTAGACGGCCGTGTCCCATTTGTGGGATTTCTTCAGGGCGTTGTAGCGGACCATCGAATGCATCAGCCGGACCATGGCCGCCGCTTCGAACCCGGGGCCGTAGCGGTCCAGCGCCCCGGGCAGGGTGGTGACGGCGAAGAAGCTGGCCGTCTCGTTGACCCGCCGGGCGGCCCGCTTGCCGGACAAAGCCCCCGTCAGGGCCATCGGCAGCGCGGCGTAGGTGTTGGTAAAGGTCGCGATGAAGGCGCCCCGGGTGATGAAGGGGGCCAGCAGCGCCGCGGGAATGCGCTCCTGGCGAGCGCCTTCACGGACCAGGCCGAAGTCGATCCACTCCGGGGTGGCCTCCATGGCGGCGATGAACGCCTCCAGCTCGGGGGGCGCGTCGGGCACCGCCTCGATTCCTTCCCGGCATGCGGTCTTGAGCATGTCGATCAGGCTCGTGACACTGTACGTATTCATCAGGGCCGCATAGGGATCGGCGACGACGTCGCCGAGCATGGTGGCCGTGCTGATCAGTTCCGTGACGCGCTCGTCTTCCAGGATCGGCGCGCGGTCGGCGACCCAGGCGGGCAGGGCGGAGTCGGCGTCGGGCTCGGTGGCCAGGCGATCGGGCTGTTGGTCGAAGTCGAAGTCGCCGTAGAGGTCGGGCTGTAGGTCGCGCTGGCTGCGAACTCGGCGGGCGAGTTCGGGGTAATACGTGACCATGCGACCTCCCGCTAACTAACAATTAGTGAGTAATACTCACAACTTGTTAGTTAGTATGTCAAGCGTGACCGCCGCGACCAGGCAGAGCCCGAAGCGCCGAATGTCCGCCGAAGCGCGGCGCGAACAGATCCTGGACGTCACCCACGCGATCGTCGACGTCGAAGGTTTTCATGCCGCGACACCGAACCGCATCGCGGAGGCGGCCGGCGTCGACCGGTCGCTGATCTATCAGAAGTTCGGCGACCTGGCGGGGCTGTTCGTCGAACTGATCGACCGCGAGGCCGCGCGCGCCGGCGCGCAATTCGCCGAGGCGATCTCCGGGCTGGACGCGGTGGCCGAGGATCAGTCGCTGGTGGTCGCGTTCGACGGGGTGCTGGCCGCGGTCGACGCCCACCCGGCCACCTGGCGGCTGTTCCTGTTCCCCCCGCAGGGCGCGCCGCCGCAGTTGTATGCCCGGCTATCCCAGTCCCAGGAGGTCGTGCTGGGCTTCTTCGTCCGCGAACTGCTGCGCCACAACCCCGCGCTGCACGAGCCGGAATACACCGCCCGGATTTTGCACGCCGCCGGGCGCGAATTGCTGCAGCTGCGCCTCAGCGATCCGCAGAACGCGTCGGCGGAACGGCTGCGGACCTTCGTCCGCCGGCTGGGTTCGGAGCTGGTGGGCCGGCCGTCCTGACTCCGGGCGAGCTTTTGCCGCGAATTGTCAGCTGGTGCGGCCTCTTTCGGTTCGATAGCGGCGCACCAGCGCGTCGGTGGAGCTGTCGGATTGCGGCGCGGGCGAGCCGTCGGCGGTGATCACCGGGAGCAGCGCCTTGGCCTGAGTCTTGCCCAGCTCCACGCCCCATTGGTCGAACGAGTCGATGCCCCAGATCACGCCCTCGGTGAAGACCTGGTGCTCGTAGAGGGCGATCAACTGGCCCAGCACCGACGGGGTCAGCCGGTCGGCCAGGATCGACGTCGACGGCCGATTGCCCGGCATCACCTTGTGCGGCACGATCTCGGCGGGGGTGCCTTCGGCGGCGATTTCTTCGGCCGTCTTGCCGAACGCCAGCACCTGGGTCTGGGCGAAGAAGTTGCTCATCAGCAGGTCGTGCATGCTGCCGTCGCCGTCGGCGGTGGGCAGGTCGTCCAGCGGTTGGCTGAAGCCGATGAAGTCGGCCGGAACGAGCCGGGTGCCCTGATGCAGCAACTGGTAGAAGGCGTGCTGGCCGTTGGTCCCGGGCTCGCCCCAGAAAATCTCCCCGGTGTCGGTGGTGACCGGCGTGCCATCGGCGCGGGTCGACTTGCCGTTCGATTCCATGGTCAGCTGTTGCAGGTAGGCCGCAAAGCGGGCGAGGTCATTGGAATACGGCAGCACCGCGCGCGATTGCGCGCCCATGAAGTTGGAGTACCAGAGGCCGATCAGGCCCAGCAGCACGGGCGCGTTGGACTCCAGCGGCGCCGTCCGGAAATGCCGGTCGACGATATGGAATCCGGACAGGAAATCGGCGAAGGCGTTGCGGCCGATGGCCGCCATCACCGACAGCCCGATCGCCGAATCGACCGAATAGCGGCCCCCCACCCAATCCCAGAAGCCGAACATGTTGTCGGTGTTGATCCCGAAGTCGTCGACCAGGCGCTTGTTGGTGGAGACGGCCACGAAGTGCTTGGCGACCGCTGCGTCGCCGAGGGCGCCGGTCAGCCAGCGGCGCGCCGCGGTCGCGTTGGTCAGGGTCTCCAGTGTGGAGAACGTCTTGGAGGCGACGATGAAAAGTGTTGTGGCGGGCTCCAAGTCGGCGAGAGCGGCGGTGAGGTCGGCCGGGTCGACGTTGGAGACGAAGCGCGCCGAGATTCCCGCGTCCGCGTAGTGGCGGAGCGCCCGGTAGACCATCACCGGGCCGAGGTCCGATCCGCCGATGCCGATGTTGACGACGGTGCTGATGCGTTCGCCCGTGGCCCCCGTCCATTCCCCGCTGCGCAACCGGTCGGTGAAGTCGCCCATCCGGTCCAGCACCTCGTGGACGTCCTCGACCACGTTGTGGCCGTCGACCATCAGTTCGGCGTCGCGGGGCAGCCGCAGCGCGGTGTGCAGCACCGCGCGGTCCTCCGAGGTGTTGATGTGCGCACCGGAGAACATCTGGTCGCGGCGCTCCTCGAGGTTAGCCGCGCGCGCCAGGTCGACCAGCAGCCGCAGCGTCTCTCGGGTGATGCGGTGTTTGCTGTAGTCGATGTAGAGGTCGCCGACCTCAAGGCTGAGGTCGCGGCCCCGATCCGGGTCTTCGTCGAAGAATTGGCGCAGGTGGGTCTTGCCGATCTGTCCGTGATGCTTGCGCAGGGCGTCCCACGCCGGGGTGGCGGTGATGTCGGGGATGGTGTGCACGGAAGTCATGGGCGCCGCTCCTCTTCATCGCGTGGCTCCGCACCGTCGTCGATGCGGGTCATAACTCGACCCTATGCGGCCCGCTACGACCCGGCCAGGTGTGAAAGACCGGGGCGCTAGTGCCCGAGCCGGCCCCTGCCCAACCGCAGCAGCAGCATCGCCAGGTCCTTACCCTCCGGGCCCAGCTCGCTGTAGCGTTCGATGACTTTCATTTCGCGGCTGTGCACCAACCGCGTGCCGCCGGAAGCCATTCGGACCTTGCCGATCGCCTGCGACACCTCGGCCCGCCGCTTGACCGCGGCGAGGATCTCGGCGTCCAGCCGGTCTATCTCCCGCCGCAACTCGTCGATGTCGGCGGCCTGCTCGGTGTCGGTCATTTCGATGTTCATCTCTGCTAACTCCGCGTTCTCCTGATGTGGGGGTTCTGGCCTCATCCGGTACGGACCTCACAAAAGAAACGAGCCCCGAAGCCGGAAGCGGACCACGGGGCTCTGCGATAGCAGCTAGACCACGGGCACCGCTGGCGGGTACCCGTAGAAAAATCGGCGCTGCGCGTTGAGCACCAGATGAGTGTGCCACTTGTGGCAGCTTCCGCGCAAAAATGCCGCCCCAAATCGGCTCCGACGCGCCAAGGTTGGGCCAGGGCGAGGAGCGAACTACGCATTCATGACCGGACCAGGCGTTGAGCGTGCGGGCGGCGCTGGTCCATGGGCACTCCATGCCGGCGTTGACCTCGGATGCGGGCCTGTATGCGGCGGCGGAGGCGGCCGCCGCCCAGCCTTTGCAGCCCGCTCGACGCCGACGCCCGCAACGTGTCTTCCCCTGACGACCCCGCCGTCCCGGCGCCGCCTCACCCGTTCGTCGGCCGACGCGCGATATCCGGCCCGCGACCTCGACGGCAACCGACCCGCCCTGTCGGTCGCGGGAGGTAAGTTTGGACAGACATGAGTGTGCACGCAGCCGATACCAGGTCCACCTCCGCAGCCGACGAACTGCTCGACGGCCTCAACCCCCAACAGCGCCGGGCCGTGGTGCACGAGGGTTCGCCGCTGCTGATCGTTGCCGGGGCGGGTTCGGGCAAGACGGCCGTGCTGACCCGGCGCATCGCCTACCTGATCGCCGCGCGCGGTGTCGGGGTCGGCCAGATCCTGGCCATCACCTTCACCAACAAAGCCGCCGCCGAGATGCGCGAGCGCGTGGTGCGGCTGGTCGGCCCCAGGGCGCGCGCGATGTGGGTGTCGACCTTCCATTCCAGCTGTGTGCGCATCCTGCGCAACCACGCGACGCTGATCGACGGCCTCAACTCCAACTTCTCGATCTATGACGCCGACGACTCGCGGCGCCTGCTGCAGATGATCGGGCGGGACATGGGGCTCGACATCAAACGCTACTCGCCGCGGCTCCTGGCAAACGCGATCTCCAACCTGAAGAACGAGCTGGTGGACCCGCACCAGGCGGTGGCCGATCTGACCGACGAATCCGACGAGCTGAGCCGCACCGTCGCCTCGGTCTACGGCGAATACCAGCGGCGGCTGCGGGCGGCCAACGCCTTGGACTTCGACGACCTGATCGGCGAAACCGTGGGGATCCTGCAGGCTTTCCCGCAGATCGCCCAGTACTACCGGCGCCGGTTCCGGCACGTCCTGGTCGACGAGTACCAGGACACCAACCATGCGCAGTACGTGCTGGTGCGCGAGTTGGCCGGGCGCGGCTCTGACGAGGTTTCCGATGACGTGCCGCCGGCCGAGTTGTGCGTCGTGGGCGACGCAGATCAGTCGATCTATGCGTTCCGCGGTGCCACCATTCGCAACATCGAGGACTTCGAACGCGACTACCCGGACGCGACAACCATTCTGCTGGAACAGAATTACCGCTCAACGCAAAACATCCTGTCGGCGGCCAACGCCGTGATCGCCCGGAACGCCGGACGCCGCGACAAGCGCCTGTGGACCGATGCGGGCACGGGCGAGTTGATCGTCGGCTATGTCGCCGACAACGAGCACGACGAGGCACGGTTCGTGGCCGAGGAGATCGATGCGCTCGCCGAGCGGGGCGAGATCACCTACAACGACGTGGCCGTGTTCTACCGCACCAACAACTCGTCGCGGTCGCTGGAAGAGGTGTTCATCCGCGCCGGTATTCCGTACAAAGTCGTTGGCGGAGTGCGTTTTTACGAGCGCAAGGAGATTCGCGACATCGTCGCCTACCTGCGCGTGCTCGACAACCCCGGCGACGCGGTCAGCATGCGGCGCATCCTCAACACCCCCCGGCGTGGCATCGGGGACCGCGCCGAGGCGTGCGTGGCGGTCTACGCCGAGAACACCGGCTCCAGTTTCGCCGACGCGCTGGTGGCCGCGGCCGAAGGCAAGGTGCCGATGCTCAACACGCGCGCGGAGAAGGCCATCGCCGGCTTCGTCGAGCTGCTCGACGACCTGCGGGGCCGCCTCGACGACGACCTCGGCGACCTGGTCGAGTCGGTGCTCGAGCGGACCGGGTACCGCCGGGAGCTGGAGTCCTCCAACGACCCGCAGGAACTGGCGCGGCTGGATAACCTCAACGAACTCGTCAGCGTCGCACACGAATTCAGTACCGACAGGGCCTTGGAAACCAAAGAAGCCGCCGCCCTCGACGAGTCGGCAAGAACGCCCGAGGACGAAGACGTGCCGGACACCGGCGTCCTGGCGGAGTTCCTGGAGCGGGTGTCCCTGGTCGCCGACACCGACGAGATCCCCGAGCACGGCG
Source organism: Mycobacterium bohemicum DSM 44277 (assembly GCF_001053185.1). Classification (GTDB taxonomy): domain Bacteria; phylum Actinomycetota; class Actinomycetes; order Mycobacteriales; family Mycobacteriaceae; genus Mycobacterium; species Mycobacterium bohemicum. The sequence goes on from NZ_CSTD01000002.1 coordinate 847,646, forward strand.
CGGGCGTGGTCACGCTGATGACACTGCACACCGCCAAGGGCCTGGAGTTCCCGGTGGTGTTCGTCACCGGGTGGGAGGACGGCATGTTCCCGCACATGCGGTCGCTGGACGATCCCATCGAACTCTCCGAGGAGCGGCGCCTCGCCTACGTCGGCATCACGCGGGCCCGTCAGCGCCTCTACGTCAGCAGGGCCATCGTCCGGTCCTCGTGGGGGCAGCCGATGCTCAACCCGGAATCACGTTTCCTGCAGGAGATTCCGCAGGAACTCATCGAGTGGCGCCGCACCGCGCCGGCCCCGTCGTTCAGCGCGCCGGTGAGCGGAGCCGGCCGTTTCGGCGCGCCCCGCGCGGCGCCGACCCGCTCGGGCGCGAGCAAACGCCCGCTGCTGGTCCTGGAACAGGGTGACCGCGTGACGCACGACAAGTACGGCCTGGGCCGGGTCGAGGAAGTTTCCGGGGTCGGGGAATCGGCCATGTCGCTGATCGACTTCGGCAGCGCGGGGCGGGTGAAGCTGATGCACAACCACGCCCCGATCAGCAAGCTTTAGCGGGCCGCTCGGGTCAGCCGTGCAGCCAGCGGGTGGTTCGCGGGTGCAGCGCCAGCACCGCGCTGGAGACCGGCAGCAACCACAGGGTGTAAACGATCCAGGCGACGCGCGCGCCGGCGACGAAGACGCCGCCGTAGGTCAACACCGCGACGACCGCGCCGGCGACGATCAGGTACCGACCGAGGGATCGGCGCTGCAGCAACAGGATCACCCCGGACACCGTGGTCGCCGCGAACACCAGGGCGAGGAACGCGACCGCGATGCAAAACAGCCGGTCGGTTCGCCACCAGCCGGCGACGAGGTCGGTGGCCACCACCGATGTCGCCCATCCGCCGACGATGCTGACCGCGCACGCCGCAACGGCGGTTCGCCCGCGTTCGCCCGCAGGCGCACCGGGGAGGGCGCCCTGACCGGCGCGCGGCTCGCCGGCCGGCGGCGAAACGAGCCGGGGAATGTGCGTCGTGGCGGAGTCCGGCGCGGTGGGGATCGGGCCGGTCGGCGCCCGCCGGATGATTCGCGTGCGGGTGTCGGAGGGTGACTCGGGCTCTGATGGCGGCCCAGGAGGTGCTGGCTGGTTTGGCGCGCTCACCTCAACCAGCGTAGTTGCCGACCATAAGTCCCCGCTTTGCGAGCCACGGGACAGGATCAATCCTCTCGGTGCCGCCCTGGAGCACCTCGAAATGCAGGTGGGGGCCGGTGGAATTTCCCCGGTTGCCCATGGTGGCGATCTGGTCGCCGGCCATCACCTGCTCGCCGACGCTGACCAGCGTCGTGTTGATGTGGCCGTACAGCGTGACCGTGCCGTCGGCATGCCGCAGCTTGACCAGCATCCCGTAGCCCGCGGCCGGCCCGGCGTCGATGACGACCCCGTCGGACACGGCGTAGATCGGAGTGCCGATCGCGTTGGCGAGGTCGATGCCGGCGTGCAGCACGCCCCAGCGGTAGCCGAAGTTGGAGGTGAAGATGCCTCTCGTCGGCATGACGTAGAGCGGCTGCTGCAGCCGGGCCTCGCGCTGGGCGCGGTCGTTCGCGAACGCCAGCCCTTTGGCGAGCTCCTGATTGTGCACGGCCGCGCTGGCCGCGGGCGCGACCGCGATCACCTGTGCGCCGCGGATGCTGTCGGTTCCCGACCCGCCGGTCAGCGACGACGCGTTGGCCATCAGCACGGGCTCTGTCTTGGGGGTGTCGGCGTGGCCCGTCGCGCTGTGCGCGGCCGCGGCAGCGGCGGCCCCTGGCGGCGCTGGTCGGCTGCTTGCGGTGCTGCCCGCCGCGCCGCACCACGGGGATGACGTCGGTGTCGCCGAACTCGTCACGAGAGCCGAACCGCGAATCGACCGCCACCACTCGGGTCGGGGCCTCGTCGGGCGAGGCCAGCAGCAGTGGGGTGAGGTTGTCGGTGTCGCTCAGGTCGTCGAGCTCGGGGGCCAGCAACACCCGCGCCGCGTTGTCGAAAGTTGAGTCGGCGCTGAAATCCAGGTCGTCCAGCTCGCTGGCGTCACTGAAATCCAGGTCGCCGAAATCGAAGCCGTCGAGGGGCAGGATCTCCGTGACCTCGTTGCGGTGGGGTTCGGCCCACCGGCCGTGCGCCGCGCGAGCAACCCTCATCACGCCTGGTGTCACGGCCGAACTCGGAGCAAACCGGTGCTGGGGCAAACTGAATTGTCCTCGTATCGTGACCATACCGTTATCTGGACCCTAAGGAAGGTATCCGCTTTAGGACGACGCTGGCAACCTCGGGCCGCGATCGGGCGGAAAGTGTGACTTGGATCACGAGCGACGCGCCGGGGTATGCCGTGACCTGCGCCACATCGTGGGACGCGCCGGTAGCGGCCGTTTTGGGGGTGGATACAGTTCCTCCGTGCGAGTTGCCGGGAGCGGCACCGCCGACGTTCAGGCCTAGCAGTCAAGCCGAGTGAAGACAGTGAGCTCATGGACCTTTTCGAATATCAAGCCAAAGAATTGTTCACCAAGCACAACGTACCGACCACGCCCGGGCGCGTGACGGACACCGCCGAGGGCGCCCGCGAGATCGCCGCCGAGATCGGCCGTCCGGTGATGGTCAAAGCACAGGTCAAGATCGGCGGACGAGGCAAGGCCGGTGGCGTCAAGTACGCCGCCACGCCCGACGACGCCTACGAGCACGCCAAGAACATTCTCGGCCTGGACATCAAGGGCCACATCGTGCACAAGCTGCTGGTGGCCGAGGCCAGCGACATCGCCGAGGAGTACTACATCTCCTTCCTGCTCGACCGCGCCAACCGCACCTATCTCGCCATGTGCTCGGTCGAGGGCGGCGTGGAGATCGAGGAAGTCGCCGCCACCAAGCCCGACCGGCTCGCCAAGGTCCCCGTCGACGCCGTCAAGGGCGTCGACCTGGCGACCGCGCGCTCGATCGCCGAGCAGGGCCACCTGCCCGCCGAGGTGCTCGACGCGGCGGCGGTGACGATCTCCAAGCTCTGGGAGGTCTTCGTCGCCGAGGACGCCACCCTGGTCGAGGTGAACCCGCTGGTGCGCGACCCCGAGGACCGGATCCTCGCGCTGGACGGCAAGGTCACGCTCGACGCCAACGCCGACTTCCGACACCCCGAGCACGCCGAGTTCGAGGACCGCGCGTCCACCGACCCGCTCGAGCTGAAGGCCAAGGAGCACGACCTCAACTACGTCAAGCTCGACGGTGCCGTCGGCATCATCGGCAACGGCGCGGGCCTGGTGATGTCGACCCTCGACGTCGTCGCCTATGCCGGGGAGAAGCACGGCGGCGTCAAGCCGGCCAACTTCCTGGACATCGGCGGCGGCGCCTCGGCCGAGGTGATGGCCGCCGGGCTGGACGTCATCTTGAACGACAAGCAGGTCAAGAGCGTGTTCGTGAATGTTTTCGGCGGGATCACCTCCTGCGACGCCGTCGCGAACGGAATCGTGACCGCGCTGAACATGCTCGGCGACGAGGCCAACAAGCCGCTCGTCGTCCGGCTCGACGGCAACAACGTCGACGAAGGGCGCCGCATCCTGGCACAGGCCAACCATCCCCTGGTGATTGTGGCCGAGACCATGGACGCCGGTGCCGACAAAGCCGCCGAGCTGGCGAATAAGTAAGGGAGCCAACACATGTCGATTTTCCTGAACAAGGACTCCAAAGTCATCGTCCAGGGCATCACCGGCGGCGAGGGCACCAAGCACACCGCGCTCATGCTGAAGGCCGGCACCCAGGTGGTGGGCGGGGTGAACGCCCGCAAGGCGGGTACCACCGTCTCGCACGTGGACGCGAAAGGCAAGGACGTCGAGCTTCCGGTCTTTGGCACCGTCGCCGAAGCGATGAAGGAGACCGGCGCCAACGTGTCGGTCGGCTTCGTCCCGCCGAAATTCGCCAAGGACGCCATGATCGAGGCGATCGACGCCGAGATCCCGCTGCTGGTCGTCATCACCGAGGGAATTCCGGTGCAGGACAGCGCGTATGCCTGGGCCTACAACGTGGACAAAGGGCAGAAGACGCGCATCATCGGGCCGAACTGCCCCGGCATCATCACCCCGGGAGAGGCGCTGGCCGGCATCACCCCGGCCAACATCAGCGGCCCCGGCCCGGTCGGGCTGGTGTCCAAGTCCGGCACCCTGACCTACCAGATGATGTACGAGCTGCGCGATTTCGGGTTCTCCACCTCGATCGGCATCGGCGGTGACCCGGTGATCGGCACCACCCACATCGACGCCATCGAGGCGTTCGAGAAGGACCCCGACACCAAGGTCATCGTGATGATCGGTGAGATCGGCGGCGACGCCGAGGAGCGCGCCGCCGACTACATCAAGGCCAACGTGTCCAAGCCGGTCGTCGGGTATGTCGCGGGATTCACCGCCCCGGAAGGCAAGACGATGGGCCACGCCGGCGCCATCGTCTCCGGGTCGTCGGGCACCGCGGCCGCCAAGAAGGAAGCCCTGGAGGCGGCCGGCGTCAGGGTCGGCAAGACGCCGTCGGAGACCGCCGCGCTGGCCCGGGAGATCCTGAAGAGCCTGTAGCGTCTGCCGGCGTCGTTCCGCCGCGCGCGCCGGGTGGCCCGGTTGCACGCCCGCCGGGACCCTACGGTAGATAGTGGGTCTATGAATCTCGACCCGAAGACACCCGTCGTCGTCGGGGTTGGGCAGTCCGCCGAACGCATCGACGACCCCGACTACCGGGCGTTGTCGCCCGTGGAGTTGGCGGCCGGCGCCGCGCGCGCGGCGCTGCTCGACTGCGGCGCAGACTTCGACGCGGTGGCCTCGGCGGTGGACACCGTGGCCGGTGTCCGGCAGTTCGAGATCTCCGGGCCGATCGCCTCGGCCGTGCTGGGGCGGTCCAACAACTACCCGCGGTCGGTCGCCAAGCGGCTCGGGGCGCGGCCCCGCCGGGCCATCCTCGAGATCGTGGGCGGCCAGGGACCCCAGCACCTGATCAGCGAGCTGGCCGCCGAGGTCGCCGCGGGCCGTTCGGAGGCCGCCCTGATCTTCGGTTCGGATGCGACGTCGACGCTGCGGCACTTCGCCCGGGCCGACGACAAGCCGGATTTCACCGAGACCGTCGAGGGCGACCTGGAGGATCGCGGCACCGGCATCGCGAAACTCATCTCGCGCTACACCGTGATGCACGGGCTGACCAGCGCCCCGATCCAATACGGGCTGCTGGAGAACGCGCGGCGGGCCGGAACCGGGCTGGGACCGGGCGACTATCGCCGGACGATGGGGGAGCTGTTCGCGCCGTTCACCAAGATCGCCGCCAACAACCCGTTCGCCGCCGCGCCGGTCGAACGCACGGTGGACGAGCTGATCACCGTGACCGAGAGCAACCGGATGATCGCCGAGCCGTACCCGCGGCTGATGGTCGCCCGAGACCAGGTGAACCAGGGCGCGGCAGCGCTGTTGATGTCGGTGGAGGCGGCGCGACGGCTGGGCGTGCCGTCGGACAAGTGGGTGTTCCTGCGCGGCCATGCCGACCTCGAGGAGCAGCCCCTGCTGCAGCGGCAGGACCTCGGCCACGCCCCCTCGGCCGTGATGGCCGTGCGCGAGGCCCTGGACATGGCCGGCATCGGCATCGACGACGTCGCGACCTTCGACCTATACAGCTGCTTCCCGGTGCCGGTGTTCAACATCTGCGACGGCCTGGGCATCGCGACCGACGACCCGCGCGGGCTGACCCTGACCGGCGGGCTGCCGTTCTTCGGCGGCGCCGGCAACAACTACTCGATGCACGCCGTCGCCGAGACCGTGGCCCAAATGCGAAGCACCCCAGGAGAGTACGGTCTGGTCGGGGCGAACGGCGGCATCCTGAGCAAGTACTCGGTGGGCGTCTATTCGACCGCCCCGGCCGCGTGGACGCCGGACCGCAGCGCGCCGTTGCAGGCGCGGGTCGCCGCGCTGCCGACGGTGCCCGTGACCGAGCAGGCCGATGGCATCGGCACCGTCGAGACCTACACCGTGCGCCGCGACGACGGACGCCCGACCGGGATCGTCATCGGACGCCTGGACGACGGTAGCCGGTTCCTGTCGACCACCGAGGACGACGAGTTGATCGCACTGCTGATCGACGGCGACCCCCTGGGGCGTCGGGTCCGGGTGCGCTCCTTCGACTACGGCAACCGCTGCACGCCGGCCTGACGCGCCGATCTCTTCGCGACACATAAACCACGCACACGACACGCCGATCCGCGTCGCGCTGGGTTATGTCTCGTGGAGTGGAGGCCGCCGAGTGCTCACACCACGGCGGCCAGCTTGCCGGCGAGCCGCTCGACGTAGGCGGCGATCTCGTCGTCGGGGCGGTCGGGCAGGCCGAACAGCACCTCGGTCACCCCCAGCTCGGCCCAGCGCGCCAGCTTCTCGGGCACCGGCTTGAAGTCCAGCGCCACGATCTGCGGGGCGCCGTCGCGGCCGGCGCCCGCCCAGGTGTCCTGCAGAAGCTTGACCGGCTCGTCGATGTCGAAGTCGCGCGGCGTGGTGATCCAGCCGTCGGCGCTGCGGGCGATCCACTTGAAGTTCTTCTCGTTGCCGGCCGCACCCACCAGCACGGGCACGTGCGGTTGCACCGGCTTGGGCCACGCCCAGCTGGGTCCGAACTTGACGAACTCGCCGTCGTAGGCGGCCTCCTCCTCGGTCCACAACGCCCGCATGGCCTCGATGTACTCGCGCAACATCGTGCGGCGGCGCCCGGGCGGCACGCCGTGGTCGGCGAGTTCGTCGGTGTTCCAACCGAACCCGACCCCGAGGCTGACCCGCCCGCCGGACAGGTGGTCCAGCGTGGCGATGCTTTTGGCCAGCGTGATCGGGTCGTGTTCGACCGGCAGCGCCACGGCCGTCGACAGCCGCACCCGCGTCGTCACCGCGCACGCCGCCCCCAGGCTCACCCAGGGGTCCAGCGTCCGCATGTAGCGGTCGTCGGGCAGCGACGCGTCGCCGGTGGTCGGGTGGGCGGCCTCCCGCTTCACCGGGATGTGCGTGTGCTCCGGTACGTAGAACGTGTGAAAGCCGTGGTTGTCGGCGAGCTTGGCGGCCTTGGCCGGTGAGATGCCGCGGTCACTGGTGAAAAGCACGAGGCCGTAATCCATGCCGAGAATTAGAACGTGTTCTACCTCTGCGGGGCAAGCGGGTCCGGCTGTGGCGCCCGCGCGGCGGGTTGGTCGCTCCCGCGGGCGCCTCCGGGGGTGCGCTAGCGTGGGTGGTCGAATCACCTGGGAGCACAGCATCGCACTGCAACAGGAGGAGTCATGACCTATTCGCCCGGTGGCCCCGGATATCCACCGACGCAACCCGGCGGATCCTATGCGGGCGGCGCGCCATCGTTCGCCAAGGACGACGACGGCAAGAGCAAGCTGCCCCTTTACCTCACGATCGCGGTGGCGGTTCTCGGGTTCTTGGCCTACCTCGCGAGTTTCGGACCGATGTTCACCGTCAGCGTGGAGATCGGGGGCGGCATGTCGGGGGTCAGCGATCTGGGGGTGTCCGTCGGGGTGATCGCGGCGCTGTTGGCCGCGCTGCTCGCCGCCGTCAGCCTGGTGCCCAAGACCAGGAATTACGCGGCCCCGACCGCGGTGGTCGCCCTGCTTGCGGTGCTGATGCTGATCGCCGGGCTCGTCAACACCGGCAACGGTGTGTCCATCGGCTGGGGCCTGTGGCTGGTCCTGCTCGCGAGCGTGCTCGAGGCGTCCGTCGCGGTGGCGGCGCTGCTGCTGGACGCCGGCGTGATCACCGCGCCGGCGCCGCGCCCCAAGTACGACCCCTACGCGCAATACGGCCAGTACGGGCAATACGGGCAGTACGGACAACAGCCGTATTACGGTCAGCAGCAGCACGCCGGCCAGCAGCAGTCGCAACAGCCCCCCGGCTACGGGGCGCAGTACGGCGGCTACCCGTCCAGCCAGGCCCCCACCCAGAGTGCCGTTCCGACCACCGGCGGGTTCGGCGCCCAGCAGCACCCTGCCGGCCAGCAGCACGGGACCTCCACGCCGCCGACCGGCTTCCCGAGCTTCAGCCCGCCACCCTCGGCCGGCGCCGACAGCTCGGGCTCCGAAGGGGGATCGTCGGCTCCGGTGAACTACGCCAACCAGTCCGAGGGGCCGCAGTCGCCGTCGTCGCCGTCTGGTCCAGCGCCGTCCTGATCATGCGCTTCCGCGCCTAGTCTCGGGACGTGCGCCAACAGTGACGCGGGTGGAGGACAACAGGGCGCCCGGCGCCCGCCAAGCCCGCGACCTGGTCCGGGTCGCGTTCGGCCCGGCGGTGGTGGCGCTGGTGATCATCGCCGCCGTCACGCTGCTTCAGTTGCTGATCGCCAACAGCGACATGACCGGCGCGTTGGGGGCCATTGCCAGCATTTGGCTGGGCGTGCACCAGGTGCCGATCTCGATCGGCGGGCACGAGCTGGGTGTGATGCCGCTGCTGCCGGTGCTGTTGATGGTCTGGGCCACGGCGCGCGCGACCGCCCGGGCCGTCTCTCCCTATTCGTCGTGGCTGGTGGTGCGCTGGGTGGTGGCGTCGGCGCTGGGCGGCCCCATGCTGCTGGCGGCGATCGCGCTGGCAGTCATCCACGACGCGTCGTCGGTGCTCACCGAGCTCCAAACGCCCAGCGCGCTAAGGGCTTTCGTCAGCGTGCTGGTGGTGCATGCCATCGGCGCGTCGATCGGTGTGTGGTCCAGGGTGGGACGCCGGGCGCTGAGGACTTCGCCGTTGCCGAACTGGCTGGCCGATTCGCTGCGTGCGGCGTCGGCGGGCGTGCTGGCCCTGGTCGGCCTGTCCGGGATGGTGACGGCGGGGTCGCTGGTCGTGCACTGGGCGACGATGCAGGACCTGTACGGGATCACCGATTCGATCTTCGGGCAGTTCAGCCTGACGGTGCTGTCGGTGCTGTACGCGCCCAACGTCATCGTCGGAACCTCGGCGATCGCGGTGGGTTCCAGCGCGCACCTCGGCTTCGCGACGTTCAGCTCGTTCACCGTTTTCGGCGGCGACATTCCGGCGTTGCCGATCCTGGCCGCGGTACCGCGGCCGCCGCTGGGCCCGGTGTGGGTCGCGCTGCTCATCGTCGGTGCGTCGTCGGGGGTGGCGGTCGGGCAGCAATGCGCCCGCCGCGCGCTGCCGCTGGCTCAGGCCGTCGCCAAGCTGCTGGTGGCCGCGGTGGCCGGGGCGGCGGTGATGTCATTGCTCGCGTTCGGCGGCAGTGGCCGGCTGGGCAACTTCGGGGACGTCGGCGTCGACCAGGGTGCGTTGGTCCTCGGGGTGTTCTTCTGGTTCACGGTCGTCGGCTGGGTGACCGTGGTGATGACCGGCGGGGTGCGGCGCCGGCCCAGGCGGCCGAAGCCCAGGCCCGAGCCGGTACCCGAGGCCGAGGAGCCCGCGGACTTTGCCGCGGAACTCGAGGACGACGCGCTCGTGGAGGACGGCGAAGAGCCGGGCGGCGAGCTGGCCGAGGAGGTTGAGCCGGCAGAGGAGGTTGAGCCGGCCGCCGACGAGCCGGCCGTCGACGAGCCGGCCGTCGACGAGCGCTGAGGGTGTCGACACGCCGGGCGACGCAGCCCTGGGCGCAGGCTCGGCGCGACGGCCCGCCAGATTAGGCTCTCGATGTGGTCGAACCGCTCCGCCTGCCCCCGAGCGCACCGGCGCGGGTCGTGGTCCTGGCATCGGGCACCGGTTCGCTACTGGACTCGCTGATCGCCGCCGCCGCGGGCGACTACCCGGCGCGCGTGGTGGCCGTGGGCACCGATCGCGACTGCCCGGCCCTGCAGATCGCCGCGGCGGCCTCGCTGCCCGCGTTCACCGTCCGGCTCGGCGATCACCCGGACCGCTCCGCGTGGGACGCCGCCATCACCGCCGCGACGCTCGCCCACTCGCCGGACCTGGTGGTTTCGGCAGGGTTTATGAAAATACTTGGGCCGCAATTCCTTTCACAATTCTACGGCCGGGTCGTCAACACCCATCCGGCGCTGCTGCCCGCCTTCCCCGGCGCACACGGGGTGGCCGACGCGTTGGCCTACGGCGTGAAGGTCACCGGCTGCACGGTGCACCTGGTCGACGCGGGCACGGACACCGGCCCCATACTGGCGCAGCAATCCGTGCCGGTGCTCGACGACGACACCGAAGAGACGCTGCACGAGCGCATCAAGGTCACCGAACGCAAACTCCTGGTGGACGTGGTGGCCGCGATCGCGATCGGCGGCATGACCGTCGTCGGACGAAAAGCGACGGTCGGACGAGAAGCGATCGGACGAAAGGCGATGAACCGGTGAGCACCGACGACTTCCCCGAAATGGCGAGAAGGCCGATCCGTCGCGCCTTGATCAGCGTCTACGACAAGACCGGGCTCATCGAGCTCGCCCGCGGACTGACCGCAGCGGGCGTCGAGATCGTCTCGACCGGGTCGACGGCCAAGACCATTGCCGCCAAAGGCATTCCGGTGACGCGGGTGGAGGAACTGACCGGTTTCCCCGAGGTGCTCGACGGCCGCGTCAAGACGCTGCATCCGCGCGTCCACGCCGGCCTGCTCGCCGATCTGCGCAAACCCGAGCACGCCGCCGCGCTCGAGGAGCTCGGGATAGCGGCGTTCGAGTTGGTCGTCGTCAACCTGTACCCGTTCAGCGAGACCGTCGACTCCGGCGCGGGCATCGACGAATGCGTCGAGCAGATCGACATCGGGGGGCCGTCGATGGTGCGGGCGGCCGCCAAGAACCATCCCAGCGTCGCGGTCGTCACCGACCCGCGCGGCTACGACGGGGTGCTCGCCGCCGTCGGGCATGGCGGATTCACGCTCGCCGAGCGCCGGCGGCTGGCGTCGCTGGCCTTCCAGCACACCGCCGACTACGACATCGCCGTCGCCGGGTGGATGGAGTCGACGCTGGCGCCCGAGCATCCGCCGTCGGCCTTCCCGCGCTGGCTGGGCCGCAGCTGGCGGCGCTCGGCGATGTTGCGGTACGGCGAAAACCCGCACCAGCAGGCCGCGCTGTACGACGACCCCGGCGCGTGGCCCGGCCTGGCGCAGGCCGAGCAGCTGCACGGCAAGGAGATGTCCTACAACAACTTCACCGACGCCGACGCGGCGTGGCGCGCCGCGTTCGACCACGAACAGACCTGCGTGGCAATCATCAAGCACGCCAACCCCTGTGGGATCGCGATCTCGGCGGTCTCGGTCGCCGACGCGCATCGCAAGGCGCACGAATGCGACCCGCTGAGCGCCTTCGGCGGGGTGATCGCGGCGAACACCGAAGTCAGCGTCGAGATGGCGGAGTACGTGAGCACGATCTTCACCGAGGTGATCATCGCGCCGGCCTACGCGCCCGGCGCCCTCGACGTGCTCACGCGCAAGAAGAACATCCGGGTGCTGCTGGCCTCCGAACCGCTGACCGGCGGCACCGAGCTGCGACCGGTCAGCGGCGGGCTGCTGGTCCAGCAGCGCGACGAGCTGGACGCGCACGGCGACAACCCGGCCAACTGGACGCTGGCGACTGGCTCGCCCGCGGACCCCGCGACGCTGAGCGACCTCGTCTTCGCGTGGCGGTCCTGCCGCGCGGTCAAATCGAACGCCATCGTGATCGCGGGCGGGGGCGCCACGATCGGGGTCGGCATGGGCCAGGTCAACCGGGTCGACGCCGCCCGGCTGGCCGTGGAAAGAGGCAACGCGCGCGGCGAGGACCGGGTGCGCGGCGCGGTCGCGGCCTCCGACGCGTTCTTCCCCTTCCCCGACGGGCTCGAGATGCTGATGGCCGCCGGCGTGCGGGCCGTGGTGCATCCGGGCGGGTCCGTCCGCGACGACGAGGTGACCGCCGCGGCCGCCGGCGCGGGCATCACGCTCTACCTCACGGGCGCCCGCCACTTCGCGCACTGAGCAGTGTCCGGGCGTGAATACGCCCGCCGCGAACGCCGTGCGCATGACGTAGGCGGAGCCAGGTCGTAGCTTGGAGAGGTGACATCACCGAGCAATCTGCCCCGCACCGTCGGCGAACTGCGCACCGCCGGTCACCGCGAACGGGGAGTCAAGCAGGAAATCCGGGAGAATTTGCTCACCGCGCTGGCCGCGGGGGACGACGTCTGGCCGGGGATCCTGGGCTTCGAGGACACCGTGTTGCCGCAGGTGGAGCGGGCGCTGATCGCCGGACACGACTTCGTCCTGCTCGGCGAGCGCGGTCAGGGCAAGACCCGGCTACTGCGGGCCCTGACGGGACTGCTCGACGAGTGGACGCCGGTGATCGCCGGCGCCGAACTGGGTGAGCACCCGTACTCGCCGATCACGCCGGAGTCGATCCGCCGCGCCGCCACCCACGGCGACGACCTCCCCATCGAGTGGCGACACCGCAGCGAGCGCTACACCGAGAAGCTCGCCACACCGGACACCAGCGTGGCCGACCTGGTCGGCGACGTCGACCCGATCAAGGTCGCCGAGGGCCGCAGCCTCGGGGACCCCGAAACCATCGCCTACGGGCTGATCCCGCGCGCGCACCGCGGCATCGTCGCCGTCAACGAACTGCCCGACCTCGCCGAGCGCATCCAGGTGTCGATGCTCAACGTGATGGAGGAGCGCGACATCCAGGTCCGCGGATACACGCTGCGTCTCCCGCTGGACGTGTTGGTGGTCGCCAGCGCCAACCCCGAGGACTACACCAACCGCGGCCGCATCATCACCCCGCTCAAGGACCGGTTCGGCGCCGAGATCCGCACGCACTACCCGCTGGAGCTCGACGCCGAAGTCGGCGTCATCCTGCAGGAGGCGCACCTGAGCGCGCAGGTGCCCGACTACCTGGTGCAGGTGATCGCCCGCTTCGCCCGCTACCTGCGCGAGTCGAACTCCGTCGACCAGCGCTCCGGGGTTTCGGCCCGGTTCGCGATCGCGGCCGCCGAAACCGTGGCCGCCTCGGCCCGGCACCGCGGCGCCGTGCTGGGGGAGACCGACCCGGTGGCCCGGGTCGTCGACCTCGGCACGGTGATCGACGTGCTGCGCGGCAAGCTCGAGTTCGAGTCCGGCGAGGAGGGCCGCGAACAGGCCGTGCTGGAGCACCTGCTGCGCCGCGCGACCGCCGACACCGCTTCGCGCGTGCTCGGTGGCATCGATGTCGGCACGCTGGTGGCCGCGGTGGAACGGGGCTCGGCGGTCACCACCGGCGAGCGCGTCGCGGCCAAGGACGTGCTGGCCGCGGTGCCGGCCCTGCCGGTCGTGGACAAGATCGCGGAGAAACTGAACGCGCAGTCCGTGGGGGAGCGGGCTGGCGCGCTCGAGCTGGCGCTCGAGGCGCTGTATTTGGCCAAGCGCATCGACAAGGTGTCCGGAGAGGGCCAAACCGTCTATGGCTAAACCTTTTTCGCAACCCTCCAGGGGCCACTCCTCGCGCTACTCGGCGTACCCCGGCGGGCCGGACCCGCTGGCCCCGCCGGTGGACCTGCGCGAGGCCCTCGAGCAGATCGGCCAGGACGTCATGGCCGGCACGTCGCCGCGCCGCGCGCTCTCCGAGCTGCTGCGTCGCGGCACCGAGGGCATGCGGGGAGCCGACCGGCTGGCGGCGGAGGCCAACAAGCGCCGTCGGGACCTGTTGCGCCGCAATAACTTAGACGGCACGCTGCAGGAGATCAAGAAGCTGCTCGACGAGGCCGTCCTGGCCGAACGCAAGGAACTCGCCCGCGCGCTGGACGACGACGCCCGCTTCGGCGAACTGCAGCTCGACGCCCTGCCCGCGTCGCCGGCCAAGGCGGTGCAGGAGCTTTCCGAGTACAACTGGCGCAGCGCCGAGGCCCGCGAAAAGTACGAGCAGATCAAGGATTTACTCGGCCGCGAGATGCTGGACCAGCGGTTCGCGGGCATGAAGCAGGCGCTCGAGGGCGCCACCGAGGAAGACCGCCAGCGCGTCAAGGACATGCTGGACGACCTCAACGAGCTGCTCGACAAGCACGGCCGCGGCGAGGACACCGCCGAGGATTTCCAGAACTTCATGGACAAGCACGGCGAGTTCTTCCCGGAGAACCCGCGGGACGTCGACGAGCTGCTCGACTCGTTGGCCAAGCGTGCCGCCGCCGCGCAACGCTTCCGCAACAGCCTGAGCCCCGAGCAGCGGGCCGAGCTGGATGCGTTGGCGCAGCAGGCGTTCGGCTCCCCCGACCTGATGCAGTCGCTGAACCGGCTCGACGCGCACCTGCAGGCGGCGCGGCCGGGCGAGGACTGGACCGGGTCGGAGGAGTTTTCCGGCGACAACCCGTTCGGCATGGGCGAGGGCACGCAGGCGCTGTCCGACATCGCCGAGCTGGAGCAGCTGGCCGACCAACTCTCCCAGAGCTATCCGGGCGCCACCATGGACGACGTGGACCTCGACGCGCTGGCGCGTCAGCTGGGCGACCAGGCGGCGGTCGACGCCCGGACCCTGGCCGAGCTGGAACGCGCGCTACTCAATCAGGGCTTCCTGGACCGCGGCTCCGACGGGCAGTGGCGGCTGTCGCCCAAGGCCATGCGCAGGCTCGGCGAGACGGCCCTGCGCGATGTGGCGCAACAACTTTCGGGGCGACGCGGCGAGCGCGACCATCGGCGCGCGGGAGCGGCCGGCGAACTCACCGGCGCGACCCGGCCCTGGCAGTTCGGCGACACCGAGCCGTGGAACATTCCCCGCACCCTCACCAACGCGGTGCTGCGGCAGGCGGGTTCGGGGAAGCGGGCCGGCCGGTTGAGCCTCACCGTCGAGGACGTCGAGGTCTCCGAGACCGAGACGCGCACGCAGGCGGCGGTGGCGCTGCTGGTCGACACCTCGTTCTCGATGGTCATGGAGAACCGCTGGCTGCCGATGAAGCAGACCGCGCTGGCGCTCAACCACCTGGTGTCCACCCGGTTCCGGTCGGATGCCTTGCAGATCATCGCGTTTGGCCGCTACGCCCGCACGGTCACGGCCGCCGAGCTCACGGGCCTCGAGGGCGTCTACGAGCAGGGCACCAACCTGCATCACGCGCTGGCTCTGGCCGGCCGGCACCTGCGCCGGCACCCCAATGCGCAGCCCGTCGTGCTGGTGGTGACCGACGGCGAGCCGACCGCGCACCTCGAGGACTTCGACGGCGACGGCACCACGGTGTTCTTCGACTACCCGCCGCACCCGCGGACCATCGCCCACACGGTGCGCGGGTTCGACGACATGGCCCGCCTCGGCGCGCAGATCACCATCTTCCGGCTCGGCAGCGACCCGGGGCTGGCGCGGTTCATCGACCAGGTCGCGCGGCGTGTCGAGGGACGGGTCGTGGTGCCCGACGACGACGGCCTGGGGGCCGCCGTGGTCGGTGACTACCTGAGATCGCGGCGCCGCCGGTAGGGTTGGCGGCTCCCCGGCCGGGTATCCCGAAAATCATGACCAACGTTCCCGTGATCGAACTCAACGACGGCAACAGCATCCCGCAGCTTGGCTTCGGCGTGTTTCAGATCCCGCCCGGGGACACCGCCGCCGCCGTCAAGCAGGCGCTCGACATCGGCTACCGGCACATCGATACCGCCGAAATGTACGGCAACGAAAAGGGAGTCGGCCAGGGCATCCGCGACGCCGGCCTGGACCGCGGCCAGGTGTTCGTGACGAGCAAGCTGAACAACGGCTTTCACAAGCCCGACGACGCGCGCCGCGCGTTCGACCGGACGTTGGAAGCTCTCGGGTCCGATTACGTCGACCTGTTCCTCATCCACTGGCCGCTGCCCACGCTGTACGACGGAGACTTCGTCTCGACGTGGAAGGTGCTGGAAGAGTTCGCGAAAGACGGTCGCGCCCGCAGCATCGGTGTGTCGAATTTCCAGCCCGCCCATCTGGATCGCCTCGCCGACGAGACCGGCACCGTGCCCGCGGTGAACCAGATCGAGGTGCATCCGTACTTCGGCAACGAACAGGTGCGCGCATACGGACGCGAGCACGGCATCGCCACCGAGGCGTGGTCGCCGATCGCCCAGGGCAAGGTGCTCGACGACCCGGTGATCACCCGCATCGCCGACGCCGCCGGCAAGTCACCGGCGCAGGTCGTGTTGCGCTGGCACGTCCAGCGGGGCGACATCGTGTTTCCCAAGTCCGTGACGCCGGAGCGGATCAGGTCCAACTTCGAGCTGTTCGACTTCGAGCTGGACGACTCCGACATGGACGCGATCTCGGGGCTGGACCGGGGCGAGTCGGGCCGCACGGGTCCGGACCCGGACACCTTCGACTACGTGCCGAACTGAGCGGAGCGCGCTAGGCGCGCGGGCGACGGGCCTTGCGCTTGACGCCCACGCCGCCCCACAGCGAGAAGCCGTGGATCTTGACCGTCGGCGCGCCCGGGGTGCCGTCGCCCAGGTTGTCGTGGTCGAAGCCGCCCATCACGCCGCGGCCGTGGATCTCGACGTTGACCTCGGGCGGCAGCAGGATCCGCTGAACCCCCATGATCGAGATCGCATGGATCTCGACCTCGGTCGAGGTGAAGTCGGCGTAGCGCAGGTCGAGCACCCCGTTGCCCCACAGGGTGAACGCGGTGAGCTTCTTGGGCACGTTCCACCGGCCCCGTCGCTCGAACCCGCTCATCAACGCCAGCAGCAGGGTCGACGGCGCGGGATTCGGCTTGCCGCCGCGGCGCAGGTTGAGCGGCTCGCCGGGCAGGTCCTCGCGCAGTCGGTCGAGCTCGTCATACGTCGTCGCCGCGTAAGCCCTGGTCAGGCGGTCTTCGTAGTCCTTCATCTGCAGACGGCCCTGCTCGGCCGCATACGCCAGCAGCTGCGCGAGCTGGATGCGGTCCGTGTCGGCCGCAGGCGAGGACCCGTTACCGATGTCCTTCGCATCACGCTGCGCTGAGTTGCTCATCACCCACGAGCGTACGACGTTGAGGTTTTGCTGCAATAGGCTTGGCAAAACTGCAACGTTCCTCAGCCGGGGTCCGCCCAGCGGGGTGGACGTTTCTGCAGGAACGCCATCATCCCCTCGCGCGCCTCGTCCGATACGAACAGCCGGGCCGAGTCCTCGGTGAGCCGTTCGGCGTCGCGGTCGAAGCCCTCGAGCACCGCGGCGGTGGTCAGCGCCTTCGACGCCGCGAGACCCTGCGGCGAGCCGCGGCCCACGTCGGCGACGATGGTCCCCACGGCCGCGTCGACGTCGTCGACCGCCATCGTGACCAGCCCGATGTCCGCGGCCGTCGCCGCATCGAACGTCTCCCCGGTGAGGTAGTAGCGCGCCGCCGCGCGCGGCGACACCTTGGGCAGCAGGGTCAGCGAGATGATCGCCGGGGCGACGCCGATGCGCGCCTCGGTCAGCGCGAAGCTGCTGCGCGGGCCGGCGACCGCGATGTCGCAGGCGCCGACCAAGCCGAATCCGCCCGCCCGGACGTGCCCGTCGACGGCGGCGATGACCGGCAGCGGCGCGGCGATGATGGCGCGCAACAGCGCCGTGAGTTCGCGGGCCCGGGTGACGGCCATGTCGTATGCCGATGGTGGCGACCCGCTTCGCCCGGCTTCGCCGCGCTCGCGATCGCCACGCGGGTCGCCGCCCCTGGCCTCGCTGAGGTCCGCCCCGGCGCAGAAGGTGCCGCCGCTGTGTCCGAGCACGACCGCCCGCACCGCGGGGTCCGCCGCGGCGTCGCGCAGCCCCCGGTGCAGCTGGTTGACGAGGGTGGTGGACAGCGCGTTGCGGTTGTGGGGCGAGTTGAGGGTCAGCCGCGCGAACGGGCCGTGGGTGTCGGCCGGCCCGGCGTACTCGACGAGCGTGTCCATCGGGGTGGCCTCAGTAGCTTCGGGGCAGGCCCAGCGACGTCTGCGCCACGAAGTTCAGCACCATCTCGCGGCTGACCGGGGCGATGCGCCCCAGCCGGGCCGAGGCCAGCATCGCGGCCACGCCGTACTCCTTGGTCAGACCGTTGCCGCCCAAGCACTGCACGGCCTGGTCCACCGATCGGGTGGCAGCCTCGCCCGCGGCGTACTTGGCCATGTTGGCGGCCTCGGCGGCGCCGGCGTCGTCGCCGTTGTCGTAGAGCGTCGCGGCCTTCTGCATCATGAGCTTGGCCAGTTCGACCTCGATGTGGCACTGCGCCAAGGGATGTGACAGACCTTGGTGCGCGCCGATCGGCGTGCCCCAGACCTGACGGGTCTTGACGTAGTCGGCGGCCTTGTTCAGCGCGAACCGGCCCATGCCCACGGAGCTGGCGGCGCCCATGATGCGTTCGGGGTTCAGGCCCGCGAAAAGCTGCGCGATGGCGGCGTCCTGGGCGCCGACGAGCGCGTCGCCGGGCAGCCGGACGTCGTCGAGGAACACCTGGAACTGGCGCTCGGGGCTGATCAGTTCCATCTCGATCGGGGTGTAGGTGAAGCCGGGTGCGTCGGTGGGGACCACGAACAGCGCGGGCCGCAGCTTGCCGGTCTTGGCCTCCTCGGTGCGGCCCACCACCAGCACGGCCTGCGCCTGGTCGACGCCGGAGATGTACACCTTCTGGCCCTTGAGGATCCAGTCACCGCCGTCGCGGCGGGCGGTCGTGGTGATCCGGTGCGAGTTGGAGCCGGCGTCCGGCTCGGTGATGGCGAACGCCATCGTCAGCGAGCCGTCGGCGATGCCGGGCAGCCAGCGCTGCTTCTGCTCGTCGGTGCCGAACTTGCTGATGATGGTGCCGTTGATGGCGGGTGATACCACCATCAGCAACAGCGCGCTGCCCGCGGCGGCCATCTCCTCCATCACCAGGGACAGCTCGTACATGCCGGCGCCGCCGCCGCCGTACTCCTCGGGCAGGTTGACGCCAAGGAAGCCCAGTTTGCCCGCCTCCGACCACAATTCGGTGGTGTGTTCGTGAGCGCGGGCCTTCTTCAGGTAGTACTCGCTGCCGTAGCCGGACGCCCATTCGGACACCGCCTTGCGCAGGGCGCGGCGTTCCTCGTTCTCGACGAAGCTGGTGTCGGTCATTTTCGTTCTCCTTACGCTTCGGGCGCTTCGACCCGTGCCGGGTTTGGATGGTCGTGACCCGCTTCGCCAGGCTCCGCCGTGCTTGCGATCACTCCGAGGACGGCGCCGACCTCCACTTGCTGACCGGTATTGACGTTGAGCTCGACGAGCACGCCGTCGGTCGGTGCGGTGATGGTGTGTTCCATCTTCATCGCCTCCAGCCAGATCAGCGGCTGTCCGGCGCTGACGGTCTCGCCGGCGGCGGCGCCGAGCCGGATGACGTTGCCCGGCATGGGCGCTATCAGCGAGCCGCGTTCCACGGCCGATCCAGGCTCGGGGAACCGCGGCAGCGCCACCAGGTGGACGGGGCCGAGCGGCGAGTCGACGTAGACGTCGTCGCCGTAGCCGGCGACCGAGAAGCGATGGGCCACGCCGTCGCCGGCGGCCAGCACCACCTCGTCGGGCGCCGATGAGACGAGCGTGAGCGACTCGTCGCCGACAATCTCCAAACCGGTCCTGCTGAAACGATATTCGACCCGATGCTCGGTGGCGTCGTCGGCGAGGTAGCTCTTGACCTGATAACCGGAGGCGACGTTTCGCCAGCCGCTCGGGATCGAGCCGAGCACCGGGGCGACCGCGCGATTGTGTGCGGCGTCGGCGAGCGCGGCGGCGATCGCCGAGAGCCGGACCGCGCCGGCATCGGCGAGCGGGGAAGCCAATTCCGCCAAACCGTGGGTGTCGAAGAATGCCGTGTCGGTGGCGCCGTCGAGAAATGCGTTGTGCCGCAGGACGTTCACCAGTAATTCCCGGTTGGTGCGCACGCCGTGCAGCCGCGCCCGTGCCAGCGCGTCGGCCAGCACCAGGGCCGCCTGCCGGCGGGTGGGCGCGTAGGAGATGACCTTGGCCAGCATCGGGTCGTAGTGAATGGACACCGTGGAACCGTCGACCACGCCGGAGTCCAGCCGGACGCCGGTGCGATGCCCCAGAGTGCCGAACTCGGCCCGCACCGCCGGTAGCAAGATGCGGTGCACCGGTCCGGCTTGGGGCTGCCAGCCTTGCGCGGGATCCTCGGCGTAGAGCCGGGCCTCGATCGAATAGCCTTGAGCAACGGGAGGTTCCGGGTCCAGGCGTTCGCCGTCGGCGACGGCGAGTTGCAGTTCGACCAGGTCGAGGCCGGTGGTCTCCTCGGTGACCGGGTGCTCGACCTGCAGCCGGGTGTTCATCTCCAGGAAGTAGAACTCACCCGCGTCGTCGGCGAGGAACTCGACGGTGCCGGCGCCGGCGTAGCCGATGGCGGCGGCCGCCAGCCGCGCCGCGTCGAACAGCTTGGCGCGCATGCCCGCTATGCGCTCCACGAGCGGGGACGGCGCCTCCTCGATGATCTTCTGGTGGCGGCGCTGGATCGAACATTCCCGTTCCCCGACGGCCCACACGGTGCCGTGGTTGTCGGCCAGTACCTGGACCTCGACGTGGTGCCCGGTGGGCAGGTAGCGCTCGCAGAACACCGTCGGGTCGCCGAAGGCGGACTGCGCCTCGCGGCGGGCCGCCGCGACTTCGCCCGGCAGCGCGGCCAATTCGCGAACCACCCGCATGCCGCGGCCGCCGCCACCCGCGGACGCCTTGACCAGGACCGGCAGCTGCGCCTCGGTGACCGAGTCGGGGTCGAGCTCGTCGAGCACCGGCACTCCCGCGGCCGCCATCAGCTTCTTGGACTCGATCTTGGAGCCCATCGCCCGCACCGCGTCCACCGGCGGGCCCACCCAGGTGAGGCCGGCGTCGCCGACGGCCGACGCGAAATCGGCGTTCTCCGAGAGGAATCCGTACCCGGGGTGCACCGCGTCGGCGCCGGCCGCGCGGGCGGCCGCGATGATGGCCTCCGGGTTGAGATAGTCGTTCGTCTTCGGCAACCGCACGCTGGCGTCGGCCTCGGCGACGTGCGGCGCCGCGGCGTCGGGGTCGGTGTAGACCGCGACGGTGCTCACGCCGAGCCGCCGGCAGGTGGCGAAGACCCGTCGGGCGATCTCGCCCCGGTTGGCGACCAGCACTCGAGTGACCATGGGGCTCACATCCGGAAGACGCCGAAGCTCGACGTCCCCTTGATCGGGCCATTGGCGATGGCGGACAGGCAGATTCCCAAGACCGTGCGGGTGTCGCGGGGGTCGATCACCCCGTCGTCGTAGAGCATTCCGGACAAGACCAACGGCAGCGACTCGGCTTCGATCTGCCCCTCGACCGCCGCCCGCATCGCCGCGTCAGCCGCCTCGTCGACCTGCTGTCCGCGGGCCTCGGCGGCGGCGCGGGACACGATCGACAACACTCCCGCCAATTGGGCCCCGCCCATGACGGCGGACTTGGCGCTGGGCCAGGCGAACAGGAACCTCGGGTCGTAGGCCCGCCCGCACATGCCGTAATGCCCGGCGCCGTAGGAGGCACCGATCAGCAGGGAGATGTGCGGGACGGTCGAGTTGGACACGGCATTGATCATCATCGACCCGTGCTTGATCATGCCGCCCTCTTCGTAGTCCTTGCCGACCATGTAGCCGGTGGTGTTGTGCAGGAACAGAAGAGGCGTGTCGCAGCGATTGGCCAGCTGGATGAACTGGGTGGCCTTCTGGGATTCCTCGCTGAAGAGCACCCCGCGCGCGTTGGCCAGGATGCCCAGCGGGTAACCGTGCAGCCGGGCCCAGCCGGTCACCAGCGAGGAGCCGTACATCGGCTTGAATTCGTCGAACTCGGAACCGTCGACGACGCGGGCGATCACCTCCCGGGGGTCGAACGGGATCCGCAGATCGGGCGGCACGATGCCGATCAATTCCTCGGCGTCGAACAGCGGCTCGGCCACCGGCCCGGGCGGCGGTCCCTGCTTGCGCCAGTTCAGCCGTGCCACGATGCGACGCCCGATGCGGATCGCATCGAGCTCGTCGACCGCGAAGTAGTCGGCCAACCCCGAGATGCGGGCGTGCATTTCGGCGCCGCCCAGGGACTCGTCGTCGGACTCCTCGCCGGTGGCCATCTTGACCAGCGGCGGGCCCGCCAGGAACACCTTGGAGCGTTCCTTGATCATGACCACGTGGTCGGACATCCCCGGGATGTAGGCGCCCCCCGCGGTGGAGTTGCCGAAAACCAGTGCGATGGTGGGGATCCCGGCCGCCGACAGCCGCGTCAGGTCCCGGAACATCTGCCCGCCGGGGATGAAGATCTCTTTCTGGGTGGGCAGGTCGGCCCCGCCGGACTCCACCAGCGAGATCACCGGCAGCCGGTTCTCGAAGGCGATCTGGTTGGCGCGCAAAATCTTTCGCAGCGTCCAGGGGTTGCTTGTGCCGCCCTTGACGGTGGGATCGTTGGCGACGATCAGGCACTCCACCCCACAGACCGCGCCGATCCCGGTGACGGTGCTGGCACCGATCTGAAACGCGCTGCCCCAGGCGGCCAGCGGGCTCAGCTCGAGGAAGGGCGAATCGGGGTCGACGAGCAGCTCGATGCGCTCGCGGGCGGTCAGCTTGCCCCGGGCGTGATGGCGTTCGACGTACTTGGGGCCCCCGCCGGCAAGCGCTTTGGCGAGTTCGCCGTCGATCTCAGCGAGCTTGTCGATCGCCGCCGAGGCCGCCTCCGCGTAGGCGGGTGACTGCGGGTCGAGCGTGGACTGCAGCGCGGTCATGACCACCGCCGACGATGCAGAGGGGGCACCCCCAGCCGCGCAGCGGCGAGGGGGACGGAGCGATGAGGAGGAGGCGGTGTAATCATGACTGGTATCCAAGGGATTTCGCCGCCAGGGCGGTAAGGATCTCGGTGGTGCCGCCGCCGATGCCGAGAATCCGCATGTCCCGGTATTGGCGTTCGACTTCGGACTCGGCCATGTAGCCCATCCCCCCGAACAGCTGAACGGCCTGGTTGGCGACCCATTCCCCGGCCTCGACGGCGGTGTTCTTCGCGAAGCACACCTGGGCGATCAGGTTGGTCTCGCCCGCCAGCTGACTCTCGACCACATGATGGGTATACACCCGCGCGACGTCGATGCGGCGGGCCATCTCGGCGAGCGTGTTCTGCACCGACTGACGCGAAATCAGCGGCCGGCCGAACGTCTCGCGATCGCGGCACCATTGCAGGGTGAGGTCCAGACATCGTTGCGCACTCGAATACGCCTGCGCGGCAAGCCCGACCCGCTCCGCGACGAAGGCCTGCGCGATCTGGACGAATCCGCTGTTCTGCGCGCCGATCAGGTTGGCCGCCGGCACCCGGACGTCCGCGAACGACAGCTCCGCGGTGTCCGACGATCGCCAACCCATCTTCTCCAGCTTGCGGCTGACCTCGAACCCGGGTGTGCCCTTCTCGACGACCAGCAGCGAAACCCCCGCCGCCCCCGGGCCGCCGGTGCGCACCGCGGTGACCACGTAGTCGGCGCGCACGCCCGAGGTGATGTACGTCTTGGCGCCGTTGACGACGTAGTGGTCACCGTCGCGGACCGCCGACGTCCGCAGGTGGCCGACGTCCGAACCGCCCCCGGGCTCGGTGATGGCCAACGCGCCGATCTTCTCGCCGGCCAGCGTCGGCCGCACGAACTCCTCGATGAGCCGGGTGTCGCCCGAGGCGATCATGTGCGGCACGGCGATGCCGCAGGTGAACAGCGACGCGAAAACGCCTCCCGGCGCGCCGCTTTGATGGACCTCCTCGCAGATGATGACCGAGTCGGCGCCGTCTCCGCCGCCACCGCCGACCGCCTCGGGGAAGCCGGCACCCAGCAGCCCGGCCGCCCCGGCGCGTCGGTGCAGATCGCGCGGCAGCTCGCCGGTGCGCTCCCACTCGTCGGCGTGCGGCAGGATTTCGCGTTCGGTGAAGGAGCGCACCGTCTTTCGCAACTGCTCGCGCTCCGGCGTGGTCCAAAGATTCACAGCAGCCCTTCCGGGATGTCGACGTGACGGCTGCGCAGCCACTCGCCCAGGCCCTTGGCCTGGGGGTCGAACCGCGCCTGGTAGGCCACCCCCTGTCCGAGGATGCCCTCGATGACGAAGTTCACCGCCCGCAGGTTGGGCAGGAGGTGCCGGGCGACGTCGAGCTCGGCGGCCTCGGGCAGCAGCTCCTTGAGGAGGTCGACGGTCAGCGTGTGGGCCAGCCATCGCCACTGGTCGTCGGTGCGTACCCACACCCCGATGTTTGCCGATCCGCCCTTGTCGCCGCTGCGGGCGCCGGCGATGCGGCCCAGTGGCACGCGCCGGGTCGGCTCGGCGGGCAGCGGGTCGGGCAACGGCGCCGGATCGGCGGGCGACAGCTGCAAAGTCTCGCTGGCGCAAGGGATGTCGACGCGGCTGCCGTCGGCGTGCACGGCGACGTGCGGCACGCGTGCCGCGTCGACATAGCCGGCGGTAAACACGCCGTACACCTGACCGTCGCCCGGCGGCGCCGTCACATGGAAGCCCGGGTAGCTGGCGAGCGCCAATTCGACCGCGGCCGAGGAGAATTGGCGCCCCACGTTGGCGGGGTCGGGATCGCGGACGACGCAGTGCAGCAGGGCGCTGGCCGCCTCCTCGGTGTCGGCGTCGGGGTGGTCGGTGCGCGCCAGCGTCCACTGCAACTCGGCGGGCTTGACGGTCAACGCCGCCTCCAGCTGCCGGCGCACCAGCTCGGCCTTGGCCTCGATGTCCAGGCCGGTCAGCACGAATGTCATCGCGTTGCGGAAGCCGCCGATGGCGTTCAGCGACACCTTGAGCGTGGGCGGCGGCGGCTCGCCGCGCACGCCGCTGATGCGCACCCGGTCGGGGCCGTCCGCGGACAGCTCGACGGTGTCCATCCGGACGGTGACGTCGGGGTTGGCGTAGCGGGCGCCGGTGATCTCGTACAGCAGTTGCGCGGTGACGGTGTCCACGCTGACCAGGCC
Source organism: Mycobacterium bohemicum DSM 44277 (assembly GCF_001053185.1). Classification (GTDB taxonomy): domain Bacteria; phylum Actinomycetota; class Actinomycetes; order Mycobacteriales; family Mycobacteriaceae; genus Mycobacterium; species Mycobacterium bohemicum. Next base: position 872,395 of record NZ_CSTD01000002.1, read on the forward strand.
GCCGGTGCCCGGGTGCTTGGTGATCACCGACGAGCCGTCGGCGCTGACCTCCGCGAGCGGGAAACCGGCGTGAGTCAGGTCGGGGACCTCGGTGAAATAGGAGTAGTTGCCGCCGGTGGCCTGGACGCCGCATTCGATGACGTGGCCGGCGACCACCGCGCCGGCGAGCCGGTCGTAGTCGGTGCGTCCCCAGCCGAAGTGCGCCGCGGCCGCTCCGACGATCACCGAGGCGTCGGTGACCCGGCCGGTCACCACGACGTCGGCCCCTTCCTTGAGACAGTCGACGATGCCCCACGCGCCCAGGTAGGCGTTCGCGGTCAGCGGCGTGCCCAGCCCGAGTTCCGCCGCGCGCGCCAGCAGGTCGTCGCCCTCGACGTGCGCGACCCGGGCGCTGATGCCCAGCCGCTCGGCGAGCGCGCGTATCGCCCCGGCCAGCCCGGCGGGGTTGAGGCCGCCGGCGTTGGCGACGATGCGGACCCCACGGTCGCGGGCCTCGCCGAGGCAGTCCTCGAGCTGGGTCAGGAAGGTCTTGGCGTAGCCGCGTTCGGGGTGCTTCATCTTGTCGCGCCCGAGGATGAGCATCGTCAGTTCGGCCAGGTAGTCGCCGGTGAGGTAGTCCACGTCCCCGCCGGTGAGCATCTCGCGCATCGCGGAGAGCCGGTCGCCGTAGAACCCCGAGCAGTTCGCGATCCGGACGGCGTCGAGTGACGCCATGCACACCCTCCCTCCCGGGATCCCGATGAGCGCAACCAACCAACCGGTAGGTTAGCCGGTGGCGCCGGTGCCACGTCAAGGTGCTCGGCTTCTACGCACGGTGACCCGCCACGGCCGCGACACTGACGCCACGCACACGACACGCCGCCGCGGCCCGCCGTGGTTTCAGTCTCGAGCGCGACCCGCGCGCGACCGCGAGGCGTCCGTTTTGGCCACCAGCAGGCCACCGACTATTCTGTAGCCAATCGTCACGCGTTCGGCCCCCGGCCATGCCGCGCGATGCACCACCCCAGCTTCACCATCGAAGCCCCACCATCGAGGAGACAGGCCCCACCATGGCCGTACCCAAGCGCAGAATGTCGCGCGCGAACACCCGAAGCCGGCGCGCGCAGTGGAAGGCCACCAAGACCGAGCTCGTCGGTGTCACCGTGGCGGGTCAGAAGCACAAAGTGCCGCGGCGCCTGCTCAAGGCGGCCCGCCTCGGGCTCATCGATCTCGACCGCCGTTAACTCCCTCATCCGGCGCGCCTCTCAGGCCGCTCTCAGGCGCTAGGGCGAAACTGGTGGCCGTGCGCATACTTGTCGTCGACGACGATCGCGCGGTGCGCGAGTCACTGCGCAGGTCGCTGTCGTTCAATGGCTATACGGTCGATCTGGCCCATGACGGTGTCGAGGCGCTCGAGATGATTGCCAGCGACCGTCCCGACGCCCTCGTTCTCGACGTGATGATGCCGCGGCTGGACGGTCTGGAGGTGTGCCGGCAGCTGCGCAGCACCGGCGACGACCTGCCGATCCTGGTGCTCACGGCCCGCGATTCGGTCTCCGAGCGGGTCGCCGGCCTGGACGCCGGCGCCGACGACTACCTGCCGAAGCCGTTCGCCCTCGAGGAGCTGCTGGCCCGGATGCGGGCGCTGTTGCGCCGCACCAAGCCCGACGACGACGCCGAGTCGATCGCCATGAAATTCTCCGATCTGACGCTGGACCCGGTGACCCGCGAAGTCGCCCGCGGTGAGCGCCAGATCAGCCTGACCCGCACCGAGTTCTCCCTGCTGGAGATGCTGATCGCCAACCCGCGGCGGGTGTTGACCCGCAGCCGCATCCTGGAAGAGGTCTGGGGCTTCGACTTTCCCACCTCCGGCAACGCGCTGGAGGTGTACGTGGGATACCTGCGCCGAAAGACCGAGGCCGAAGGCGAGCCGCGACTGATCCACACGGTGCGAGGGGTGGGATACGTCCTTCGGGAGACGCCCCCGTGACGATTCGGGTCCGCCGATGATCCGGTTGGACCGGCACCGGCGCGCACCGCGGCGAGCGCCCAGCTCGCTGTCCTTGCGGTGGCGGGTGATGCTGCTGGCGATGTCGATGGTGGCCATGGTCGTCGTGTTGATGGCGTTCGCCGTCTACGCGGTGATCGCCGCGGCGCTGTACGGCGACATCGACAACCAACTGCAGAGCCGGGCGCAACTGCTGATCGCCAGCGGGTCCCTGGCCGCCGACCCGGGCAAGGCCATCGAGGGCACCGCCTACTCCGACGTCAACGCGATCCTGATCAACCCCGGTCACTCGGTCTACTCCGCGCAGCAGCCCGGGCAGACGCTGCCGGTGGGCGCGCCGGAGCAGGCGGTCATCCACGGCGACCTGCTCATGTCGCGGCGCACCGCGTCGGACCAGCGCATCCTTGCCATCCACCTGCAGAACGGCAGCTCCCTGCTGATCTCCAAGAGCCTCAAGCCCACTCAGGTGGTCATGACCAGGCTGCGCTGGGTGCTGCTGATCGTGGGCGGCATCGGGGTGGCCGTGGCCGCCGTGGCCGGCGGCATGGTGACCCGGGCGGGGTTGCGTCCCGTCGCCCGGCTGACCGAGGCGACGGAGCGGGTGGCGCGCACCGACGACCTGCGCCCCATTCCGGTCTTCGGCAGCGACGAATTGGCGCGGCTCACCGAGGCGTTCAACCTGATGCTGCGCGCGCTGGCCGAATCCCGCGAGCGCCAGGCGCGGTTGGTCACCGATGCCGGACACGAACTGCGGACCCCGCTGACGTCGCTGCGCACCAACGTGGAGCTGCTGATGGCGTCGATGGCGCCCGGCGCGCCGCGGCTGCCGGAGCAGGAGATGGTGGAGCTGCGCGCCGACGTGCTGGCCCAGATCGAGGAATTGTCTACTCTGGTGGGCGATTTGGTGGACCTGACCCGTGACGATGCCGGTCAGGTGGTGCACGAGCCGGTCGACATGTCCGAGGTGGTCGATCGCAGCCTGGAACGGGTTCGGCGGCGCCGCAACGACATTCACTTCGACGTCGACGTGGTCCCGTGGCAGGTGTACGGCGACGCGGCCGGGTTGTCGCGCGCGGTGCTCAACCTGATGGACAACGCCGCGAAGTGGAGCCCGCCGGGCGGCCACGTCGGCGTGACGATGAGGCAACTCGACGCGTCGCACGCCGAGCTGGTGGTGTCCGATCAGGGGCCGGGGATCCCGCCGCACGAACGGCGCCTGGTCTTCGAGCGGTTCTACCGGTCGACCACGGCGCGGGCGATGCCGGGCTCGGGCCTGGGGTTGGCGATCGTCAAGAAGGTCGTGGTCAATCACGGGGGCCTGCTTCGCATCGAGGACACCGTGCCCGGCGGACAGCCGCCCGGGACGTCGATCTACGTGCTGTTGCCCGGCCGCCGCGTGCCGGCACCAAGCTATCCGTCGTCCGTCGGCGACGCGTCCGACGCGCCGACCGACTCCGGGGCGGACCCGCACCCGCCCGCATTCGGCCGCCGGGAGAACTTTCACGATTCGACGAACGTTGTCTCAGTGGACTCTCAGTCCACGCAGGCAAGGTAGGTCTGCAGTTACTGTTGGAAACCGAACCCGACAGTGAGCCGAAGATACGAATTAGAGGAAGAGCGACGTAGCGCCATGACGAATGACCCGAGGTATTCGCCACCGCCGCAGCAGCCCGGATACCGTGCTGCGCCGCAGCAGCCAGCCCAGCAGCCTGGGTCGCCGGCGTATGCCCAGGGGCATCCGCAACCGTATGGCCAGGAGTTCGACTGGCGGTACCGGCAGCCGCAGCAATCCCAACCCACGCAGTCAAGCCCCTACGCTCAGCCGTACGAGACCTACGGCGGCACCGGGCCGATCCGGGTTCCCGGCGGCACCGGCCCCGGCCAGATCCCCGGCGGCCCGGGGCCGATCCCCGGCGGGAGCGGCCCCATCACCGGGATGTACCCACCGATGCCCCGCCAGCCCGCTATGGAACCCCAAAAGCGTTCTCGCGCAGGACTTCTCGCGGTCGGTGCGCTGACGATCGCGATGGTTTCCGCCGGTATCGGCGGCGTCGCGGCCACGGCCGTCGAGGTGGGGATGCACACGCCCGGAACCAAGGGCGGCGGGCTCATCTCGGGGGCGCCCAGCGTGCCGGCGGCCAACATGCCGCCCGGCAGCGTGGAGCAGGTGGCCTCGAAGGTGGTGCCCAGCGTCGTGATGCTCGAGACCGATCTGGGACGCCAGTCCGAGGAGGGGTCGGGCATCATCCTGTCGGCCGACGGGCTGATCCTGACCAACAACCACGTCGTCGCCGCCGCCGCCAATCCCGGCAAGCCGCCCGGTGCGCCCGGCGCGCCCGG
>NZ_CSTD01000003.1:0-155625 GCF_001053185.1 Mycobacterium bohemicum DSM 44277
ACGGCGCCGCAGGTGGGAGCCGCGCGCGAGCGCGCCCGGCAGGCGGCCGCTGCCCTGAATATGCGAGACTCACGCGGGTGAGCTACGCGGGAGACATCACGCCGCAGCAGGCGTGGAAGCTGCTCAACGACAACCCCGACGCCGTGCTGGTCGACGTCCGCACCGACGCCGAGTGGCGATTCGTCGGCGTGCCCGACCTGTCCGGCCTGGGCCGCGAGCCGGTGTTCATCGAGTGGAACACCTCCGACGGGCGGCCCAACGAGCGCTTCGCCGACGAGCTGCGCGAGCGGCTGCCGGCCGCGCAGGCCGAGCGGCCGGTGATTTTCCTGTGCCGCTCGGGGCAACGCTCGATCGGCGCCGCGAACGCCGCGACGCAGATCGGCATCACGCCCGCCTACAACGTCCTCGACGGCTTCGAAGGCCACCTCGACGCCCAGGGGCACCGTGGCCAAAGCGGCTGGCGGGCAATGGGTTTGCCCTGGAGACAGGGATGATGCGGGGATGACCGACCGATCGGTGCGCACGCCTCGGGCGTTGCCGGACGGCGTCGGCCAGGCCACCCTCGGCGTGCGCGGAGGCCTGTTGCGGTCGGAATTCGACGAGACCGCCGAGGCGATGTTTTTGACCTCGGGCTACGTGTATGACTCGGCGGCCACCGCGGAGCGCTCCTTCACCGGCGAACTGGACCGCTACGTGTACTCGCGGTACGGCAACCCGACCGTCACGATGTTCGAGGAGCGGCTGCGCCTCATCGAGGGGGCGCCGGCGGCGTTCGCCACCGCGAGCGGCATGGCGGCGGTGTTCACCTCGCTGGGCGCGCTGCTGGCCGCCGGCGACCGGTTGGTGGCCGCGCGCAGCCTGTTCGGGTCGTGCTTCGTGGTGTGCAACGAGATCCTGCCCCGCTGGGGCGTCGAGACCGTCTTCGTCGACGGCGACGACCTCGCGCAGTGGGAGGAGGCGCTGTCAAAACCCACCCAGGCGGTGTTCTTCGAGACGCCGTCGAACCCGATGCAGTCGCTGGTGGACATCGCCGCGGTGACCGAACTCGCCCACGCGGCGGGCGCAAAGGTGGTGCTGGACAACGTGTTCGCCACCCCGCTACTGCAGCAGGGCTTTCCGCTCGGGGTCGACGTGGTGGTGTACTCGGGCACCAAGCACATCGACGGCCAGGGCCGGGTGCTGGGGGGCGCCATCCTCGGCGACAAGGAGTACATCGACGGCCCGGTGCAGAAGCTGATGCGGCACACCGGGCCGGCCATGAGCGCGTTCAACGCCTGGGTGTTGCTCAAAGGCCTTGAAACGCTGGCGATCCGGGTCGAGCATTGCAACTCCTCGGCGCACCGGATCGCCGAATTCCTGGAGTCGCACCCGGCGGTCGGCTGGGTGCGCTACCCCTTCCTGCCGTCACACCCGCAGCATGACCTGGCCAAGCGCCAGATGTCCGGCGGCGGAACGGTGATTACGTTCGCGCTCGACTGCCCCGAAAGTGCGGCCAAGCAACGGGCTTTCGAGGTCCTGGACAAGATGCGGCTGATCGACATCTCGAACAATCTGGGTGACGCGAAATCCCTTGTCACGCATCCGGCTACGACCACTCACCGGGCGATGGGCCCGGAGGGACGCGCCGCGATCGGCCTCGGTGACGGCGTGGTACGCATCTCCGTCGGGCTGGAAGCCACCGACGACCTGATCGCCGATATCGATCAGGCCCTGGGCTGACCGCAAGCCGGGCTACTGGCCCGGGTGCTGTTGGCCGTACTGGATACCCTGGTTGACCTGGTCGATCGCCTGCTGCACCAGGTTGATCGCCTGCTCCCGATGGCCACCCTTGTCGGATTCGGCCTGCTGTAATTCGCCCAGGCCCTGTTGCAGATTGTTTCTCGCGTTGAACATGTGCTCCTGGTACGCGTAGGCGGTACCGGCACCGGCCAGACCGAAGGTGGTGGCCGTCACGACTCCGGCAATGGCCAGGCGAACTTTGGAAATGTGCATCGCAGTCCCTTCCCCCAGGTATGAAACCGACTTTGAGCCGGAACACTAGCAACCTGACCTGTGGCCTCGCCGACGGCCGGGCGAACCCGGCGTTTCATCCCGGGAAGCGGCGCGCTAACCCGCCGCCCGCCGTTCGGCCTCCTCGACGCTCTCGGCGGCCGCGAGCGTCCCCTGTTCGGCTTGCTGCTCAACCCATTTGACCACCGGGCGGGCGTACATCATCTGGCTGGTGATGGCCATCTGTCCGCGGGTGCGTCCCAGGAAGGAGATTCCCCAGGCGAACATGGCGGCGACGCGATTGCGGTGACCGATCAGGTAGTACAGGTGCAGCAGCAGCCACGCCAGCCACGCGATGAAGCCGCCGAACTCCAGCTTGCCGACCTTCGCCACGGCGCTGTACCGCGAGATCAGGGCCATGCTGCCCTTGTCGAAGTACTTGAACGGCTTGCGGTTGGCCGGGTCGTCGTGGCCATGCACCGCCTGCTTGATGATTCCGGTGGCATAGCGCGCGCCCTGGATCGCACCCTGCGCCATTCCGGGCACGCCGGGGACGGACATCAAGTCGCCGACGACGAATACGTAGGGGTGGCCCTTGATCGTCAGGTCGGGCTCGACGATCACCCGCCCGGCGCGGTCGGTCTCGGTCCCGTCGGACTGCTCGGCGATCATCTTGCCGAGCGGGCTGGCCGCGACCCCGGCCGCCCACACCTTGCACGCGCATTCGATGCGGCGTTCGGTGCCGTCGGCGTCCTTGACCGTGATGCCCATGTAGTCGACCGCGGTCACCATCGCGTTGAGCTGGATCTCGACGTCCATCTTCTCCAGCCGCCGCTGCGCCTTGAGGCCCAGGTTCTGCCCCATCGGCGGGAGCACGGCGGGCGCGGCGTCGAGCAGGATCACCCGGCATTCGCTGGGGGTGATGGTGCGAAACGCCCCCGCCAAGGTGCGCTCGGCCAGCTGGACGATCTCGCCGGCCAGCTCGACGCCCGTCGGCCCGGCACCCACCACCACGAACGTGAGCCGGCGATGCCGCTCCGCGGGATCGGTGGCCACCTCGGCCGCCTCGAACGCGCCGAGGATGCGGCCCCGCAGCTCCAGGGCGTCGTCGATGCTCTTCATCCCGGGCGCGTAGATGGCGTAGTGGTCGTGGCCGAAGTACGACTGCTGGGCGCCGGCGGCCACGATGAGGCTGTCGTACGGTGTCACCGTCTGCATGCCCATCAGGTGCGAGGTGACCGTCTTCGCCGTCAGGTCGATCTCGCTGACCTCACCCCACAACACCCGGACGTTCTTCTGCTTGCGCAGGATCAGCCGGGTGGTCGGGGCGATGTCGCCTTCCGACAGGATCCCGGTCGCCACCTGATACAGCAGGGGCTGGAACAGATGGGTGGTCGTCTTCGAGATGAGCGTGACGTCCACGTCCGCGCGCTTGAGCGACTTGGCCGCGTTGAGCCCACCGAACCCGCTTCCGATGATGACCACGCGATGGCGCGACATATTTGTCCCCTTCTAGTCTCGCAATTTCCGCGGCGCCCCTACACCGTACGACTGCCCGTCGTGCCAACGGCACCTGCCGGTGAAAATCGGTCCGCCGTGCTCCCGCGTCCCCACTTGTCGGCGAACGAAACGTGCTGGGCGGCAGTGCGTTCCGACCACGTCCGGCGCCGGCGGAATAGGACGTGCATTGTCCGGCGACAACACCGCGCCCGCCGAGTAGAGTAACCGCCACCCCCACTGCGGCAGGAGGGTGACCGGCCAGAAGGGCCGCGGGATGGCGATCGCGGGCATCGTGATCGGCTTTCTCCTGATCGCCGTCGGCATCGCGCTGTACGCCCTCGAGTTCGTGATCAAGCATGCGCCCAGCACCGATTCGAACGCGTCGGCGATCCTGATCGGGCTTGGCGCACAGTCGTTGTCGCCGGGTACGGGCCTCTAGAACGGCCAGGAAGCCGCGTCGGTCTTGTACTTGCCGTTGAGCGCGCTGCAGAAGTCGTCGGCGGTGCCGGCGATCAGGATGTAGTAGGCCTCGCCGCCGCCGCGACTGGTGAAGGAGTTGGGAGTGGTCCAGCCGCTGTTGCACATCGCCGTGTCCGAGCCCGCGCTGGGCCTGCGCCAGTTGGTCTTGGCGCAGGTGGCCAGGGCGTCGATGTTCGGCGTGGCGCTTTTGGCGGCGACGAGCATGGCCCCGCCCCACTGCCCGTCGTTGCGCCGGTAGGCGCGCGCCCCGAAGCCGGCGTTGTTGGTCTGGCAGGCCAGCGCCCGCTTGAGCAGCCCGAAGGGGGCCGCGAGCTGCGGGCTGGCGACGCCCGCGGCGGCGTTGATGAACTGCGCCGCATCCGAGCCGTCCACCTCTTGCACGTTCGGGTTGCCGAGGCCGGTCAGCTGCTGGGCGATTCCGGCGTTGTTGCCGCCACCGATGATCGGTCCGCCCCCGCCGGTGGTCATCGGGGGCAGCGTGACCGGGTCGGCGCCGGCCACCGGCACCGCCGACTCCTGCGCCATGGACAGGCCGCACGCGGCGACCAGCACACCGAGAAGATGGGCCACAGATCGCATCAGAAACCTCCCAGCAGGTATGCATACCCGGCGGGCGGGACGCCGGCAACCGACGGCCCCCGCGCGCATCAGCGGAATGCGTCGCTGCCGGTGAACGCCTGGCCGAGCACCAGCTGGTGCATCTCGGGGGTGCCCTCGTAGGTCAGCACCGACTCCAGGTTCACCATGTGCCGGATCACCGGGTATTCGAGCGATATCCCGTTGCCGCCCAAGATGGTTCGCGCGGTTCGGCAGATCTTGATCGCCTCCCTGGTGTTGTTGAGTTTGCCGAAGCTGACCTGTTCGGGCCGCAGCCCGACGCTGTCCTTGAGGCGGCCCAGGTGCAGCGAAAGGAGCTGACCCTTGTGCAGTTCGACCGCCATGTCGACCAGCTTGGCCTGGGTCAGCTGGAATCCGGCGATCGGGCGGCCGAATTGGGTGCGCTGCGTGGAGTAGTCGAGCGCGGCCTGCCAGGCCGACCGGGCCGCCCCCATCGATCCCCAGATGATTCCGTAGCGCGCCTCGGACAGACACGACAGCGGGCCGCGCAGGCCCCTCGCCTCGGGCAGCATCGCGTCGTCGGGCACCCGGACGTCGTCGAGCACCAGCTCACTGGTGATCGACGCCCGCAGCGACAGCTTGTGGTGGATGGTGTTGGCGCTGAATCCCGCCGTCGCCGTGGGGACGACGAACCCGCGGACGCCGTCCTCGGTGGCGGCCCAGACGATCGCCACGTCGGCCACCGACCCGTTGGTGATCCACAGCTTGCGGCCGTTGAGCACCCAGTCCGACCCGTCGCGCCGCGCCCGGGTCGTCATCGACGCGGGATCGGACCCGGCGTCGGGTTCGGTGAGCCCGAAGCAGCCCAGCAGCTCGCCGGCGGCCATGCCCGGCAGCCATTGCCGCTTCTGCTCCTCCGAGCCGAAATTCCAGATGGCGAACATCGCCAGCGAGCCCTGCACCGAGACCATCGACCGGATGCCGGAGTCGGCGGCCTCCAGCTCGGTGCAGGCCAGGCCGTAGTGCACGGCCGACGCCCCGCCGCACCCGTAGCCGTGCAGGTGCATGCCCAGCAGCCCCAGTTCGCCGAACTGCTTGGCGAGCTGGCGAACCGGCAGGTCGCCGATCTCGAACCACTCGGCGACATAGGGGGTGACGTGCTCGGCGCAGAACCTTCTGACGGTGTCGCGCACCGCAAGCTCGTCGTCGGACAGCGACGCGTCGATGCCCAGGGGATCGTCTCGGTCGAAGGCGGGAGGCGCTTGGGTGCTCATGGGATCAGCCTGCCACGAGCGGTAGGCTCGCTGGATGCGACGGCCGCTGTGGCTAGCCATGGACGTGGTGGCGGTGCTCGTGTTCTGCGCCGTCGGGCGCCGCAGCCATGACGAGGGGATCAGCGTCTCCGGCGTCGCGACGACGGCCTGGCCCTTCCTGTCCGGCACCGTCGTCGGGTGGCTGGCGTCGCGCGCTTGGCGGCGACCCACCGCCGTCGCGCCGACCGGGGCGGTGGTCTGGCTGTGCACGGTGGTGGTCGGCATGCTGCTGCGCAAGGCGACGGCCGCCGGGGTGGCGGCCAGCTTCGTGGCCGTGGCGGCGTCGGTGACCGCGGTGTTGTTGCTCGGATGGCGTGTGGTGGTCGCGGCGAGCCTGCGCCGCTTCGAATCCTGATGTCATCGACGGTTGACACCAGGTGGGACGCGGCCACGTTCGGCGCGGTGGCGCGGGCGGTCGCCTCCGGAAAGGGCCGGATGGACGACCCGTTCGCCGAGCCGTTGGTGCGCGCCGCGGGCGAGAAGCGCTTCGTCGGTCTCATCAACGACGAGCGGTTCGCGGCCGACGAGGGCGCCAACCCGGTCACCGGCGGGCTCGTCGACATCGTCGCGGCGCACACGACATTCGTGGACGGTTTTCTGGCCGACGCCGGCCGGGCGGGCGTTCGGCAGGTGGTGATCCTCGGTGCGGGCCTGGATGCGCGGGCGTACCGGTTGTGGTGGCCGCGGGGTTCGACCGTCTACGAGCTGGACAGGCCCGAGGTGCTGGACTTCAAGGCCGGGGTGCTGCGGGGGCTCGGCGCCACGCTGACGGTCAGTCGCTGCGCCATCGGGGTGGACCTTCGCCGGGACTGGCCGGCGGCGCTGCTCCGGTCCGGTTTCGACCGGGCGGCACCCACGGCGTGGGTGGCCGAGCAACTGCTGGTCGGCCATCTGCCGGCGGATGCGCAGCACCGACTGCTGACCGGGGTGACGCGGCTCAGCGCCGCGGGCAGCCGGTTCGCCGCCGACCACATGCCCGGCCTGGCGCCCGGGCATCCGGACGCCGACAGCGTGCCCGGGCAGCTGCGCGGCCAGCGGTGGGAGGTGGTCGAGCGGAACGTCGTCGACCTGCTCACCGTGATGGGGCTGCGCGAGCTGTGGGGCGGCGGCTCCGACGACGCGGCGCTCGTTCCCCGGTACGTCACCGCCGCGATGCGCTGATTTCGGCTTATCCCGCCGCGGCCGGGGTATTTAAGGTAATTAACAGTTAATTAACTTACCGATCTGCCCGGTGTTCGAACTTCTTGCGGCGTAACGTCGTGACGAAGTCGTAACACAACACGGCCACGGATGAGGGGTGTGGATATGAGCGCTAAACGTTCGTCTGACCCGGAATCCGCAGGCGGGTTGAGGTCGCGATGACGACCACGATGCTGAGGCCCGAGTCGCCGCGCGTGACGGGGCGTCACCGCCGGCGCCGCGACCCGTTCGCCGCGTTGGCCAGGATCGCCCTGGCCTCGCCGCGACGGGTGATCGCGGTCGCGGTCTTGGTGATGGCCGCCGCGGCGGTGTTCGGCATGCCGGCCGCGACCAGCCTGTCCGGCGGCGGAATGGTCGACCCGTCATCGGAATCCGCCCGCGCGTCGGCGTTGCTGGCCGAAAAGTTCCACCGGGGCGAAATGACGATGCTGCTCTTGGTGAGCTCGGACCGCGGCGTCGCCGACGGGGACGCGAAGGCCGTGGGCACCGACATCGTCGGTCAGCTTGCCCGGTCACCGTTCGTCACGCAGGTCTCCTCACCCTGGGACGCACCCACGCCGCCCCCGGGTACCGTCAGCGCCGACGGCAAGTCCGCGCTGATCGTGGCCGCGCTCAACGGCGACGAGAACAGCGCGCCCAAGCACGCCCAGGCGCTGGCCGACCGGCTGGCGCGTGACCGCGACGGGGTCACCGTCCGCGCCGGCGGTCCGGCGGTGCTGTACGCGCAGATCAGCCATCACACCCAAAACGATTTGCTGCGAATGGAATCCATCGCGGTCCCGGTGAGCTTCGTCGCGCTGGTCTGGGTCTTCGGTGGCCTGCTGGCGGCCGCGGTGCCCATGGCCGTCGCGGGATTCGCGATCGTCGGGTCGCTCGCGGTGCTGCGTGGGCTGTCGATGGTCACCGACGTGTCAATCTTCGCCTTGAACGTGGCGGCCGCGCTCGGCATGGCGCTGGCCATCGACTACACGCTGCTGATCATCAGCCGCTATCGCGACGAACTTGCCGAGGGCCGGGCCCGCGACGACGCCCTCGTGCGCAGCATGGCGACGGCCGGTCGCACCGTGCTGTTCTCGGCGATGACCGTGGCCCTGGCCATGGTCCCGATGGTGCTGTTCCCGGTGTACTTCCTGAAATCGTTCGCCTATGCCGGCATCGCGGTGGTCGCCCTGTCCGCCTTGGCGGCGGTGGTGGTGGCGCCGGCGGTGATCGTGCTGCTGGGCAACCGAATCGACTCGCTCGACGTCAGGCAGGCGTGCCGGCGCCTGTTCCGCCGGCCCGAGCCGGCGGCGCGACCGGTCGCCCGCGATTTCTGGTACCGGATCGCCAGAGTCGCCATGGGGCACGCGATTCCGGTCGGCCTGGCGATCGTGACCCTGCTGCTTGTGCTGGGGGCCCCGTTCCTGCACATCCGATGGGGCAATCCCGACGAGCGGGTGCTCTCGACGTCGGCGACGGCCCGAACGGTGAGCGACGTGGTCCGCACCGGCTTCAGCACGGACGCGGAGACCGCGGTCACGGTCGTCATCCCCGAGATCGAGGAGCCGGCCAAGCCGGAACTCGACGCGTACGCCGCGCAGCTGTCCCGGGTCGCCGACGTCTCGGCGGTGTCATCGCCGACCGGAACGTTCGTCGCCGGTGAGCGCAGGGGACCGCCCTCGGCGCCCGCCGGATTGGCCGACGGCAGTGCGTATTTGACCGTCAGCACCACCGTCCCGCTGTATTCGCGCGCCTCCGAGGCGCAATTGGACCGCCTGCACGCGGTCGTGCCGCCGGGCGGGCAGGCGGTGCAGATGACCGGGAACGCGCAGAGCAACCGCGACTCCGTCAACGCGATCACCTCCCGGTTGCCCATGGTCTTCGGGTTCATCGCGGTTGTCACGCTGGTTCTGCTGTTCCTGCTGACCGGCAGCGTGGTGTTGCCGATCAAAGCGGTTGTGCTCAACGTCCTTTCGCTCACCGCCGCCTTCGGTGCGCTGGTCTGGATTTTCCAGGACGGGCATTTGGGGGCGCTCGGCACCACACCGAGTGGCACCCTGGTCGCCACCATCCCGGCGATGATGTTCTGCATCGCGTTCGGGTTGTCCATGGACTACGAGGTGTTCCTGATCTCCCGCATCCGCGAATACTGGCTGCGCTCGGGCCGGACACGCGCCGACAACGACGAGAGCGTCGCATTGGGTCTGGCGCACACCGGCCGCGTCATCACCGCGGCGGCGTTGTTGATGTCCATCTCTTTCGCCGCGCTGGTGACCGCCGACGTCTCGTTCATGCGGATGTTCGGCGTCGGTCTGACGCTCGCGGTGTTGGTGGACGCGACGTTGGTGCGGATGCTGCTGGTTCCCGCCTTCATGCATCTGTGCGGGGGCCTGAACTGGTGGGCGCCCGCGCCGCTGCTGCGGCTGCGGCGGCGGGTGGTCGCCGACGGCTGAACGCCGCGGGCGTTAAATCGTTACGTGACTTCCGATCAGCTTCGGTTCGTGCCGGCGACCCATGCCGATCCGCTCGCGCAGCCCCTGCTCGCCGAGCTGGCGCTCGAATACGCGCAGCGGTATGGCGGCACGCCCGAGCGGCACCTGACCTGGCTTCCCGTACCGGAGGCGGAGCTGGCGCCGCCGGACGGCGGGCTGCTGATCGGCGTCATCGCCAACGCCCCGGTCACCGGGGGAGCGTTTCGGCGCTACGACGCCGACACCGCCGAACTCAAGCGGATCTGGACCGACCGGGCGCACCGCCGCCGCGGTTATGCCAGGGCCCTGCTGGCCGCGCTGGAGGCCGAGACCGCCGCGCGGGGATACCGCCGGTTGTATCTGATCACGGGCAGCCGGCAGCCCGAGGCCGAGGCGCTGTACGACGCGACGGGGTACACCCGGGTGACCGCCGACCCGATACCCGATTGGGGGCCGTTCGTTCCGATCGCTTTCGAGAAGTGGCTGACGCCGCGGGCGTAGCGACCGCGCGGGCGCGAGTCATCCGCCGTTGGCCAGCGCGAGGGCCGCTTGCGTCGCCTCGCGGATGGGTCCCCGCCACACATCGCCGTGACCGGGCAGCAGCACCTCGGTGTCCACCAGGCTGAGGGCGTTCAGGCTGTGCAGGCACTCCGATTGGCTCTTGCTGAAGATCGCGGGCAGCAGCTGCGGCCCGCTGCGGCGCAGCAGCGGGTGGCCGGTGATCAGCGCGTCGCCACTGACCAGCACCCCGTCCACCACGTACGAGCAGTGCCCGCCCGTGTGGCCGGGGGTGGACACCGGCCTTGGCCGGCCCGGCAGGGTGGCGGCCACGTCGGCGGTCAGCGGCCGCGCCGACGGGATTCCGTCGCGCAGCAGGCCACCGCTGCGCACCACGTGGACGCCCCACACCGCCCACCGGGGACGCCAAATGCGAAGCGCCACATCGAGAATCGATACCTGCTCCAGGTACTCCCGCTTGGCGTGGCCCACTTCGTCGGCGTGGCAGTACACGGCCGTGCCGTGCTCGCGGGCGAACCAGATCGCCGAGCCGAGGTGGTCGATGTGCGCGTGCGTCAACAGGATGGCGCGCACGTCACCGGCGTCGTATCCCAATCCGCGCAGCGAGGCCAGCACGTCCTCGCGGTCGCCGGGGTAGCCCGCGTCGATCAACATGACGCCCGCCTGGTCGGCGACCAGTGTCCAGTTGACCGCGTGGCCGATGACGTGGTGCACGGTGTCGGTGACCTGAACAAGAGTTGGCGCGGGTCCCATGCCCGCGAGTGTAGGAGCGAGCGGGGGAGCGACCGCAAGCGCGGCGTTGCCGGGCGCGGCGGGTCGCGACCATCGGTGGGGGAGTAGAAAGAACTGGTGGCTGAACTGAAACTCGGATACAAGGCGTCCGCCGAACAATTCGCGCCCCGTGAGCTCGTCGAACTGGCGGTCGCCGCCGAGGGTCACGGGATGGACAGTGCGACCGTCAGCGACCACTTCCAGCCGTGGCGGCACGAGGGCGGACACGCCCCGTTCTCCCTGGCCTGGATGACCGCCGTCGGCGAGCGCACCAAGCGCGTCCAACTGGGCACCTCGGTGCTCACCCCGACCTTCCGCTACAACCCCGCCGTCATCGCCCAGGCCTTCGCCACCATGGCGTGCCTGTACCCGAACCGCGTGTTCCTCGGCGTGGGCACCGGCGAGGCGCTGAACGAGATCGCGACCGGCTACCAGGGCGAGTGGCCGGAGTTCAAGGAGCGGTTCGCCCGGTTGCGCGAGTCGGTGCGCCTGATGCGGGAGCTCTGGCGCGGCGACCGCGTCGACTTCGACGGCGAGTACTACCGCCTCAAGGGCGCCTCGATCTACGACGTCCCCGAGGGCGGCGTCCCCATCTACGTGGCCGCGGGCGGCCCGGCGGTGGCCAAGTACGCCGGCCGGGCCGGCGACGGCTTCATCTGCACCTCCGGCAAGGGCGAGGAGCTCTACGCCGAAAAGCTGATCCCCGCCGTCAAAGAGGGCGCCGCGGCGGCCGACCGCAACGTGGACGACATCGACAAGATGATCGAGATCAAGATCTCCTACGACCCGGACCCCGAACTGGCACTGGAGAACACCCGGTTCTGGGCTCCGCTGTCGTTGACCGCCGAGCAGAAGCACAGCATCGACGACCCGATCGAGATGGAGAAGGCCGCCGACGCGCTGCCGATCGAGCAGGTCGCCAAGCGCTGGATCGTGGCGTCGGACCCCGACGAGGCGGTCGAGAAGGTCGGTCAGTACGTCGGCTGGGGCCTCAACCACCTGGTGTTCCACGCACCCGGCCACGACCAGCGGCGGTTCCTGGACCTTTTCGAGAAGGACCTGGCGCCCAGGCTGCGGCGGCTGGGCTGAGAGGCGGGCGAATGACCGCCGCCGTGTCCGGCTCAGCGACGGCCATTTACATCGCCGCTCCCGAACCCGAGACCGGGAAGTCGACGATCGCGCTCGGCCTGCTGCACCGGCTGCGGGCGACCGTCGCCCGGGTGGGGGTGTTCCGGCCCATCACGCGGCTCGGTGAGGACCGCGACTACATCCTGGAGCTGCTTCTGGAGCAGACCACCGCGGGCCTTTCCTACGAGCAGTGCGTCGGCGTGACCTACCGGCAGCTGCACGCCGACATCGACGCCGCCATCGGCAGCATCGTGGACTCCTACCACGCGGTCGCCGAAGTCTGCGACGCGGTGGTGATCGTCGGCAGCGACTACACCGACGTCACCAGGCCCGCCGAACTTTCGGTCAACGCGCGGATCGCGGTCAACCTCGGTGTGCCGGTGCTGCTGGCGGTCAGCGCCAAGGGCCGCACCGCCGACGAGGTCGCAAGTGTCGTCCAGGTCTGCCTGTCGGAGCTTTCCGCCCAGCGCGCCCACACCGCCGCCGTGGTCGCCAGCCGCTGCCAGCCGGCCGAACTCGCGGCGGTCCGCGGAAGTTTGGCCGCGCTGGGCTCATTCGCCCAGCGCAGCTACGTGCTGCCCGAGGAGCCGCTGCTGTCGGCGCCGACAGTGGCCGAGCTGGAGAGGGCGGTCGACGGCGTGGCGGTCAGCGGCGAGGCGTCGCTGCGGGAGCGCGAAGTGATGGGGGTCCTGGTCGCGGGCATGACCGCCGATCACGTGCTGGAGCGGCTCGAGGACGGCATGGCCGTCATCACCCCCGGTGACCGCTCCGACGTGGTGCTCGCCGTCGCCAGCGCCCACGCGGCCAACGGCTTTCCCTCGCTGTCCTGCCTCATCCTCAACGGCGGATTCACGCTGCACCCGTCGATCGCGGCGCTGGTCGCCGGCCTGCGCCTGCGGCTGCCCATCATTTCCACCGATCTGGGCACCTACGAGGCGGCCAGCGCGGCCGCCTCGGCGCACGGGCGCGTGACGGCGACCTCGCAGCGCAAGATCGACACCGCGCTGGGGTTGATGGACAGATACGTCGACATCACCGATCTCATTGCCCAGCTTGCCATTCCGATCCCCACCGTCACCACGCCGCAGATGTTCACCTACCGGCTGCAGTTGCGGGCCCGCGCCGACCGCAGACACATCGTCCTGCCCGAAGGCGACGACGACCGCATCCTGAAGTCCGCCGGCCGCCTGCTGGCGCGCGGTGTCGCCGACCTGACCATCCTGGGGGAGGAGTCGCAGATCCGCTTGCGCTCCGGCGAACTGGGTGTGGACCTCGACGGCGCGACCGTGATCGACCCGCTCAGGAGCGAGCTGCGCGACAAATTCGCCGACCAGTACGCCGAACTGCGCAAGGGCAAGGGGATCGCTATCGAACACGCCCGCGAGATCATGTGCGACGCAACCTACTTCGGCACGATGCTGGTGCACAACGGCATGGTCGACGGCATGGTGTCGGGTGCCGCGCACACCACGGCCCACACGGTCCGCCCGGCGTTCGAGATCATCAAGACCGCCCCCGACGTCTCGACGGTGTCCAGCATTTTCTTCATGTGCCTGCCGGACCGCGTGCTGGTCTACGGCGACTGCGCGATCGTCCCCGATCCGACCCCGGAACAGCTGGCCGACATCGCGATCAGCTCCGCGCACACCGCGGCGCAATTCGGCGTCGAGCCGCGCGTGGCGCTGCTGTCCTACTCCACCGGCGATTCCGGGACGGGCGCCGACGTCGACAAGGTCAGGACGGCAACGGATTTGGTTCGCAGCCGCGAGCCGCAGCTGCCCGTCGAGGGCCCCATCCAGTACGACGCCGCCATCGAACCGTCGGTGGCGGCCACCAAGCTGGGTGACTCGCCGGTGGCCGGCCGCGCCACCGTGCTCATCTTCCCCGACCTCAACACCGGCAACAACACGTACAAGGCGGTGCAGCGCAGCGCCGGCGCGATCGCCATCGGCCCGGTGCTGCAGGGGCTGCGCAAGCCGGTGAACGACCTGTCCCGCGGTGCGTTGGTCGAGGACATCGTCAACACCGTCGCCATCACCGCGATCCAGGCGCAGGCGCATGGCCGATAATCCGCTCGTCCTGGTCATCAACTCCGGCTCGTCGTCGCTGAAATATCAACTGATCGAACCCGATTCCGACACCGAGCGGGCGGGCGGGGCCATCCAGCAGATCGGCGAGCCGTCCTCGCGGGTCGCCGACCACGAAGAGGCGCTGCGCCTGGCGTTCGAGCAGCTGGCCGAGACCGGCATCGACCTGAACTCCTGCGGCCTGTGGGCGGTCGGTCACCGGGTGGTGCACGGGGGAAAGGACTTCTATCGCCCGACGCTGCTCGACGACGCCCGGATCGCCGAGCTGGAGAAATTGTCAGCACTTGCGCCCCTGCACAATCCGCCCGCAGTGCAGGGAATCAAGGTGGCGCGCAAGCTGCTGCCGGACGTCGCGCACATCGCCGTGTTCGACACGGCCTTCTTCCACAACCTCCCGGCGGCGGCCGCGACGTACGCGATCAACCGGGAGCTGGCCGAGCGATGGAAGATACGCCGATACGGATTTCACGGCACCTCCCACCGCTACGTGAGTGAGCAGGCCGCAGCCTTCCTGGGCAGGCCCCAGGAAGGGCTCCGCCAGATCGTGTTACACCTCGGCAACGGCTCGTCGGCGTCGGCGATCGCCGACGGGCGGCCGGTCGACACCTCGATGGGCCTGACGCCGCTGGAGGGGCTGGTGATGGGCACCCGCAGCGGCGACATCGACCCCGGCGTCATCAGCTACCTGTGGCGGGCCGCGAACATGAGCGTGGACGCGATCGAGTCGATGCTCAACCACCAGTCGGGCGTCTGGGGGTTGGCCGGCGAGCGCGACTTTCGCAAGCTGCACGCGATGATCGAATCCGGCGACGTGGCAGCGAAGCTCGCCTACGACGTGTTCATCCACCGGCTGCGCAAATACATCGGCGCCTACCTGGCCGTGCTGGAACGAACCGACGTCATCACCTTCACCGCCGGCATCGGGGAAAACGATCCGGTGACACGCCACGACGCCCTGGCCGGCCTGGAACGGCTGGGCATCGTGCTGGACGAGCGGCGCAACCTCGACGACGCGAGCGGGGCCCGGCTCATCTCCACCGACGACTCGCCGATAGCCGTGCTGGTCATCCCGACGAACGAGGAACTGGCCATCGCCCGCGACTGCGTTGAGGTGCTGGCGGGGTCATAGGAAGCCCAGCGCGGTGCGCCCGGAACCGACCGACGGCGTCGGGTCGGTCCCGATCGTGTGAGTCAGCAGCTCATAGTAGATATCGCGGAAGTCGGTGGTGTGCTTGAGGTCTCCGTTGTCCAGGTCGGTCAGGCTGGGCTCTTCGCCGTAGAAGCCGCCCTTGACCGGTGCCCCGGCGACGAAGACCGGGCCGGCGGTGCCGTGATCGGTGCCCTGCGAGGCGTTGGCGCGCACGCGACGGCCGAACTCCGAGTACGCCATCACAACGACGTTGCGCCCGTACGGGTCCGCGGCCATCTCGCGCAAGAACGGGCTCACCGCCGCGTCGAGCGTCTGCAGCTGGCGCTGCTGCGTTGCTCGTTCGCTGGCGTGGGTGTCGAAGCCGCCCAGCTGGACGGTGTACACCCGCGCCGGGACGCGGGCCTTGATCGCGTTGCCCACGACGCCCAGCTGGGCGGCGAGCGGATTATGCTCCCCCGCAGCCGATTTGACGGAGGCGAAAGCCTTGTCGGCTACCCGCGCGGCGCGGTAGGACTTACAGACCGCGGCCATGGCGGGTGTGTCGTCCGGGCTGTCTGCGCCCAGCCGTTCCATTGCCGCGTCGAGGCGGTCGGCCCCGCCGGTAGGTGCGTTGCCGATGTAAAGTGCCGCAGCGGTGTGCTTTTCGCCCACCGCGAGCGCCGGCAGTACCGGCCCCACATTGACCGCGCGCAGCGGGTCGTCTCCGGTGGCGTCGAGCCAGCGGCCGATCCAGCCGGTCGGCACGGGTTCGTCCGGCGACGCCGTCTGCCAGATGTCCATGGACCGGAAGTGGCTGTGATCGGGCCGCGGGTAGCCGACCCCGCGCACGATGGCCAGGTGGCGTTGGTTCCACAGGTCGGCCAGCCCCCGCAGGGCGGGATTGAGACCCAGCTCCCCATCGAGGTGGATGACATCGCCCGCGGCGTACGCGAGCTCCGGTCGGGAGTCGTGGTAGGCGTTGTCCGCGTACGGGATCAGGGTGTTGATCCCGTCGTTGCCGCCCTCGAGCGTGACGAGCACCAGGACGCCGGCGCCCTCGGGCAGCGGATTGTCCTTCGCGGCGCGCGTGAGGTCGTGCCAGTTGACCGCCACCGTGGCGGAGAGCAGGCCGGCCGCGCCGGCGCCCGCGCTGGCGAGTAGGAAGCGGCGGCGGTTGAGCTCTGGCATGGTGATCTCGCTACGACGTCAGGTATTCAGGGGTGTTGACCGCGACCGCTACCAGCTGCGGGGGCCTGCCCACCACGGGCTCCAGCGCGGCGGCGCTGCGGTCCGACCAGGCGCCGACGCCGATGAGGTAGCCGACCGCGTCGACGCGGTCATCGGGGGAGGTGTCCTCGAGGGCGGACAGGTCGCCGAGTTGTGCCAGGCGGGTCGCGGCCCGCAGCCGCGCCCCGGCGCTGGCCGTCGACAGCCACACCGCCCCGCGGGGCCAGCCCCCGACGGTCGGCGGGTAGAACGGGCGCTGCCCCAACGCCCGCAGCGTCTCCTCGGCGATCTTGCGCGGGCCGGGCTGATCCAGCGGCACCCGGATCGCCCGGATGACGCCGACGAGCCATTCGATCGGGGTGTTGACCACCGCGGCCCGGTCGCGCAGGAACTCCTCGTCGGTCAGGATCGCCCGGGTCAGCGCCCGCAGGTCGCGTCCCGGCCCGTACGCGGAGACCAGCCTGTCGAGCGCCGGTTCTGACGGCGGATCGTCGGACGCCAGCTGCCGCCACAGGCGTGTCGCCACGTACTCCGGCGACTTCGGCTGGGCGAGCACGGCGTCGCAGAAACCGGCGGCGTCGAAGTTCCCGGTCCGCCCGAACAGCGTCTTTGCCCCCGCGTCATGGCGTCTGGGGAGCATCCAGGTCCGTCCGTCGGGTTCGATCACCCAGCCCGTCAACGCCCGCGCGCCCGCGCGCACGTCGTCCTCGGTGTAGCCGTTGCCATGGCCGAGCGCGAACAGCTCCATGAACTCCCGGGCCAGGTTTTCGTTGGGGGCGCCGGCGTGGTTGCTCGGCCCGTCCAGCCAGCGCAGCATCGCGGCGTCGGTCAGCATGGCGTAAGCCAGCGTGCGGAAGTCCCCCAGCGCGTGGGCGCGCAGCGTGCGATTCTGCGCGGCCATGTACGCCGCCGCCCTGACCTTGAGCGCCGAGGTCGCGAAGTGGTTGTGCCACAGCAGTGTCAGCTTCTCGTGGACCGGCTGCCGCACGGCGACCATGCGGCGCAGCCACCAGTCGGAAAGCTGGTCCTGTTGCTCGATCACCTGTCGGTTGATTTGCTCGAGCACCGCCTGCGTGGCCCCCTTGCCGGCCTCTCGCGGCGGCGGCAACACGGAGGGCATGGGGGTCGCTGCCGCTCCCGGGTCAGCCGCGGGGTCGGCGCCCAGTATGGCGTCGACATAGCCGCCCCAGTTTCGGGTGACGACCGCGTCGACCTCCGGTCCGGTGACCCCGAAACCGGCCCTGCGCATCATGCGGGCGGTGGCGATCCACGCGGCGGACTGCCCAGGCATGTCCCAACTGTGCGACACCAACCTAGGTTTTGCCTGTGAATGGGCGTATTCGCGGTCGGCGGTCGGTGTGCCACGGTCCCGGATGTGCGAGGACCGTTCGTCGGAAGTGAGGCAGTGGCGGCCGGGGCGATGAACCGCCATCAGCTGAGGACGCGATACCGCGCCGTGTTTCCGGACGTCTACGACTCGCACGGCGCCACACCGACGCTCGGACTGCGCACCTGTGCGGCCTGGCTATGGTCCGGCCGCCGCGGGGTCGTCGCCGGAGCGGCCGCCGCCGCCCTGCACGGCGCCAGGTGGATTCCCGACGATGTCCCGATCGAGCTGATCCACCCCAATACCCGCCCTCCGCCGGGCGTGTGGACGCGGCGCTGCGCCTTGAACGTCGGCGAAACGCAGGTGCTCGACGGCCGTCACGTCACGACACCCGAGCGGACGGCCTTCGACATCGGGCGGCGCGGAGCCGTTCGTTCGGCGGTCGCCCGCCTGGACTCGCTGGCTCGCGCAACGGGTTTCAAGACCGACGACGTGCGGGCTCTTGCCGGTGGACACCCCGGCGCGCCGGGGCTTCGCCGGCTCGAGGCCGCACTTGACCTGATGGACACCGGTGCGGAGTCGCCGAGGGAGAGCTACTTGCGCCTGCTGCTCATCGACGCGGGGCTGCCGCGGCCGCGGACCCAGATACCCGTTTCGGGCGTCGACGGTGTGCCCGTCGCCTACCTCGACATGGGCTGGGAAGACCTGATGGTCGGGGTGGCGACGCCAGTACGTCAAAGACATCCGGCGCTCCGAAATGCTGAAGCGGATGGGGTGGCTCGTCGTCCGGGTGGTCGCGGAGGATCATCCCGCCGAGGTGCTGCGCCGCGTTCGCGCCGCGATAGCGGAATCGATAGTGAGCGCACGGCTTCGCGGGTAACACCAGGGCGGCCCCGATCGGCGTGTCGCCACCCTGGCTTCACGCTCGATGAGGGCAGGCAAGCGGCGATGACGCGGCCGCGGCGAAACCCGCCACCGACTAGAACGTGCTCGTCGGCCGCACGTTGTTGGCCATGTCCACCAGGGCGTAGCGGTGGCGCTGGGTGGGGGCGACGCGGGCCAGGCTGCGCAGCGACGCCTCGACCCCCAGCCGCAGCCCGTGCTCGGTGAACGGGAAACCGAGGATGTGGTTGGTGCTGGCCTCGTTGTCCTGGAGCCAGTCCATCGCGGCGCCCAGCACCAGGGCGCGGATCTGCAGCACGCGCGGTTCGGTGGGCGGCAGCGCCTCCACCCGACGGGCGGCGTCGCGGATCTGTTCCTCGGTGACCTCGCTCGTGGACCGGCCGGACAGCAGGGTCACCGCGCTGGTCAGCCGGGCGGTCGTGAAATGCCTTGAGGCGGCAGGAACTTCGTCCAGGGTTCGGACCGCGCCCTCGCGGTCGCCCTCGGCGGACAGGGATCGGGCCAGCCCGAAGGCCGCGGAGATCACGCCGTCGTTGGTCCGCCACACCGTCTGGTAGAACTTATGCTCGTCGGTGGTACCGGCGAGCTCGGCGGTCGCGGCCAGGGCCAGCTTCGGCGCCAGCTCGCCGGGGAAGGTGTCCAGCACCTCGGTGAAATGCTCTGTGGCGGCGGCGTAGTCGCCGGTGAGCAGCTCCGAGACGGCGCGGTACCACACCAGCCGCCACTGCCAGCCGACCCGCTCGGCCAGGTCGTCGAGTTTGCGGGTGGCCTTCGCGACGTCGCCGAGGTCCAGCAGCGCGCGTACCTCCATCAGCGGCAGCTCGACCGACTCCGACAGCTCGACGCCGTCGGCGTCCAGGGTTCCGTGGCGCGCCGCGCGCAACGAGTCCAGCGTCTGCACCGGCTGGGACAATATCGTCGCCTGCAGCACGGGAGCCGCGACGTCGGCCGGATTGACCAGTGGCACCTGCAATGCGGTGACGATCTCGCGGGCCGTCAGCTTCTCCGAATGCACCTGGCCGTCAAGGTAGACGTCGGTGTGCGCGACCAGCAGCTCCACCCCGAACGTGGAACGGCTCGGGCTGAAAACCGTTGAGAGACCGGGCCGCGGCACCCCGGTGTCGTGGGCGACCACCTCGCGCAGCACGCCCTGCAGCTGGGCCGACATCTCCTCGGTGGTGGCGAACCGGCGCCGCGGGTCGGGGTCGGTTGCGCGGCGCAGCAACCGCCGAAACGAGTCGTAGGTCTTCAGCACCGGGTCGTCTTCGGGAATCCCGTCGACGTAGCGGCCGTTGCGGGTGGGCAGGTTCAGCGTGAGCGCGGCCAGCGTGCGCCCCACGGTGTAGATGTCGGTGGCGATCGTCGGGCCGGTCCGCACGATCTCCGGCGCCTGGAACCCGGGCGTGCCGTACAGGTATCCGAACGAGTTCACCCGCGACACCGCGCCGAGGTCGATCAGCTTCAACTGCTCCTCGGTGAGCATGATGTTCTCCGGCTTGAGGTCGTTGTAGACCAGGCCGATGGAATGCAGGTAGCCGAGCGCGGGCAGGATCTCCAGCAGGTAGGCGATGGCCTCGGAGACGGGAAGCTTCTCGCCCTTGCCGACTTTGGAGCCCTGCTTGAGCGACTGGCCGCCGATGTACTCCATCACGATGTAGCCGACCGGGTCCCCGTGCCGGTCGATGTGCTCGACGAAGTTGAAGATCTGCACGATCTGCGGGTGCACCACTTCGGCGAGGAACTGGCGTTCGGCCATCGCGATCGCCTGGGCCTCGGCGTCACCGGAATGGACCAGGCCCTTGAGCACCACCGGGCGGTCGTTGACGTTGTGGTCGACCGCCAGGTACACCCAGCCCATCCCGCCGTGCGCGATGCATCCCTTGACCTCGTACTGGCCGGCGACGGTGTCGCCCGGGTTCAGTTGCGGCAGGAACGAATACGCGCTGCCGCAGGCTGGGCACCAGCCCTCCGACTGCCCTTCGGCTCCGGAGGTGGCGCGGCCGACCGGCTTCCCGCAGTTCCAGCAGAACCGCTTGGACTCCGGCACCACCGGATCGGTCATCAGGGCCTCGACCGGATCGATGTCGCGCACCCGCGGGATCTCGACCAGGCCGCCGCCGAGTTGGCGGACCGGCGGCAGCACGCGCGTGGCCACCGTCATCCGCTCCTGCGGTTCGGAATCCATCGTGCCCAGCGAGATGTGCGGGAAGTCGTCGTCATCGTCGTCGTCGAAGTCGGGGCGGAACAGGGCCTGAGTGGCCTGCGGGCGCCCCGAAACGGGCTCGGACAGCGGGCCGGACTGCGCGTCCGCCTGCTGCGTGCCCGGCACCACGTCCTCGGCGTCCCTGGCGTCCTGGGCGTCCTGGGCGTCCCCGGCCTTTTTCGACTCGGCCATCAGTCCAGATACCTCGGCGTGGGCGGGGCGGGGGCGGGCCCGAGGACCGTTAACCACTTGCGGTACAACGTGTTCCACGTGCCGTCGCGGCGGATGCGTTCGAGCGTCCCGTTGACGAACCGGACCAGTCCGGTGTTGTTCAGGTTGATCCCGACGCCGTAGGGCTGGGTGGCCATGTTCGGCCCCACGATGTGCAGGTACGGGTCTTCCTCGACCAGGCCGGCCAGGATCGAGTCGTCGGTGCTGATCGCGTCGATCTCGCGCTGCTGCATGGCCACCAGGCAGTCGGCCCAGTTCACCACCGAGATGACGATCGGCGGCGGGTTGATCTGGCGGATCCGGTGCAGCGAGGTGGTGCCCTTGGCCACGCAGACCCGCTTGTCGGACAGGTCGGCCACCTTGGTGATCGGCGAGTCGCGCGGGGCGAGGATCCGCTGGTTGGCGTCGAGGTAGACGGTGGAGAAGCTCACCTGCTTGCGCCGCTCACAGGTGATGGTCATGGTCTTGACGACCACGTCGACCTCCGAGCGCTGCAGCGCGGTCACCCGCTCGTCGGACGAGAGGATGCGGTACTCGACGTGCGAGGGGGCGCCGAAGATGTCGCGCGCGATCTCCCCGGCGATGTCGACGTCGAACCCGGTGATCTCACCGGTGATCGGGTCGCGGAAGCTGAACAGGTTGCTGCCGATGTCGAGCCCCACGATCAGCCGGCCGCGGGCCCGGATGTCGGCGACGGCGGCATCGGCCTCCGCCTTGGTCGCGAAGGGCCGCAGGCTGGCGGTCAGGTCGCAGTTCTGGCTGCCGTCGTCTTGGGGGAGCGGCGGCAGCGACGGCATCTGCTCCATGCCGACGGGGGTGGGCGGCGGCAGCGTCGGGACCGTGGCCACCATCAGCGACTCCGGGTGCCCGCACCCCGCCCAGCACGGCCGCCGTCGTCAGGGCGGTGAGCAACGCGCCCGCCGCCCGCGCCCCGGCCCGCCGCGTCATTACCGGTACTCTTTCAGCCTCGGCCACAGGCCCAGGGCGACCGCGATGGCGGCGCCCAGGCTGAGCACCACACCGCCGACCTGGGCGCCGGACAGCCCGCTGCGCGCGTTGAGGACGTCGGTGCGAAGCCGGACCCGGCTCTGGTCCATCGCCTTGGTCAGTTCGTCCTCCAGCTTGTCGAACGCGGGGGTGGAGTCGTCCTCGCCGCTGCCCAGCGCCACCTGGGTCGCCGCGCGGTAGTTGCCCACCGAGATGTAGGAGTTGATCCGGTCGTTGGCCTGCCGCCAGCGCAGCAGCAACTGGTCGGCGCCCTGCAGGTCGGGCTTGTCGACCGCGTCGCTGCGGGCCATGTACTGGTCGAGCTGGCGGTGCATCGAGTCGATGCGCCGGTAGAACGCCTCCTTGCGCTTCTCCTCGTCCCCGCGCCGGATCAGCGACAGCGTCTCGTCGGCCCGCGCCTGCTGGGCGGTGATGGCGACGTTGGTGACGGTCTTGAGCGAGTCGGCCGCGGTGTCCTTGGCGCTCCGGCTGGCTGTCGTCGAGATGGTGAGCGCGGTTCCGACCCATACCACCATGACGAGGATAGCGATGCCGCCGACGACCAGGCCGGGGTTGATCCGGCGCCGGGTGCGCTGGGCGAGCCAGCGGTGGGCCCACGCACCGAAGACGATGGTGGTGACGACGACGAGGATGACCGGCAGCGGAATCTGGGTGGATGCGGTGGTTTCGCTGTCCACGCGTTTCGACGTCTCGGAGTAGAGCCGCTCCGCATCGGGCAGGATCGTCGACTGCATCAGCCCGGAGGCCTCCGACAGGTACGACGAGCCGACCGGGTTGCCCTCCCGGTTGTTGGTACGGGCGGTTTCGATGAGCCCGGTGTAGACGGCGAGTTCGGCGTTGATCCGGCCGAGCAATTCCACCAGCGGTTCGTCGGTCAGCCCGCTGGATGCCCTGGTCACCGCCACGGCGGCGTCGGTGATGGCCTGCTCGTAGCGCTGGCGGACCGGGCGCGGCTCGGCCTCGGCGATGAACGCGGTGGCCGCCGCGGCGTCGGCGACGGACAGCGTGGTGTACAGCCGCCCGGCGGCGAACGAAAGCGGCTCGGTGTGGTTGAGCACCGTGGTCAGCACCTGCTGCCGGTGGTTGATGGTCGTCGAGGTGGCGAAGGCGCTGGCCCCGCCGAGCGCCGCGAGGACGATCCCGATGGTCAGGATGCGGCCCGGGGTGGTGGAGATGAACCACCAGCGCGGGTGGGCCGGTTCGGCGGGCGAACGCAAACCGGGCGGTTCGGTCGACGGGTGCGCCAGCTCAACCGTCACGTCTGATCAGCCCTCGTCTTTCGGCCTGTCGAATGAACACGGATTTCGCTGTATGAACGTCTATAAGCGAAGTCTAAGAGGATGTCGGGTCGGATGGGGGGAGGCCGAGCGAATTGACCCGGCGATCGCGTGCATATCCTGAACTCGTGCAGGGCGACGGTGACGGATGGGTGATATCCGAGCGCGGCGCGCACTACTGGGGCCGGTTCGGGGCGGCCGGTTTGCTGTTGCGGGCCCCCCTGCCCGACGGTACGCCCGCCGTGCTGCTGCAGCACCGCGCAGTGTGGAGTCACCAGGGCGGCACCTGGGGCCTGCCGGGTGGCGCGCGCGACAGCCACGAGACGCCCGAGCAGACGGCGGTCCGCGAGGCGCACGAGGAGGCCGGGCTGCTGACCGAGCGGCTCGCCGTGCGCTCGACGGTCGTCACCTCCGAGGTCCTCGGGGTCGGCGGCACCCGCTGGAGCTATACCACCGTCGTCGCCGATGCCCCGGAGTTACTGGACACCGCGCCCAACCTGGAGAGCGCCGAGATGCGCTGGGTCGCCGAGCACGAGGTGGCCGAGCTGCCGCTGCACCCCGGCTTCGCGGCCAGCTGGCACCGGCTGCGGACGTGCCCGGCGTTGCTGCCGCTGGACGACGGCGACGAGCGGCGCCGGCACCTGCCCCGCACGCTCGAGGTCGAGGCGGGGGTCTTCGTCTGGTGCATGCCCGGGGACGCCGACCAGCCGCCGTCGCCGCTCAGCCGCCGGATCAGCTCGCTGCTGCAAGTGCCGAGCTGAGCGTTTCGGCCGCCGCCCGGGGATCCTGGGCGGCGGTGATGGCCCGTACCACCACGATTCGCCGCGCCCCCGCATCGAGCACTTCCTGCAGCCGTCCCGCGTCGATGCCCCCGATCGCGAACCAGGGCTTGCCCGGGGCGAGTTCGGCGGCGGTCCGCAGCAGCGGCAGGCCGGCCGCGCGGCGACCCGGTTTGGTCGGCGTGGGCCAGCACGGCCCGACGCAGAAGTAGTCGACGGCGCCACTGACGGCGGCGGCGACCTGGCCGGCATCGTGGGTGGACAGGCCGATCAGCGTGTCGGGCCCGACGATCCCGCGCGCGACGCCGAGCGGCAGGTCGCGCTGGCCCAGGTGCAGCACGTCGGCCCCGGCCGCTCGGGCGATGTCGGCCCGGTCGTTGACCGCGAACAGCGCGCCGTGCCGGCGGGCCGCGTCGGCGAGGACCTCGCACGCCGCCAGCTCGTCGCGCGCCTCGAGCGGCCCGAACCGTTGCTCGCCGGCCGACCCCTTGTCGCGCAGCTGGACGATGTCCACCCCGCCGGCCAGGGCGGCATCGACGAATTCGGCCAGGTCGCCGCGCTCACGGCGGGCGTCGGTGCACAGATAGAGCCGCGCCGCGGCCAGCCGGGTGACTCGTGGATGCACACGGCGACGCTAGCGCGCTAGCGTGGGACCCGGAGAACTGCCAGACACGGGAGTCCCGGGGAGCGGGGCTGAGAGTGGGCACAGCGGGCTCGACCGCACCTGCCCTTACCGTCACACCTGATCCGGGTCATGCCGGCGAAGGGAGGACCAGATGCCGACGGGTGCTGTGGCCGTCATCGGCGGCGGCGTCATCGGCCTGTCGGTCGCGCGCCGCGCCGCGCAGGCCGGATGGGCGGTGCGCGTGCACCGCACGGCCGATCGGGGCGCCTCGTGGGTCGCCGGCGGCATGCTGGCGCCCCACAGTGAAGGCTGGCCCGGCGAGGAGCGGCTGCTGCGCCTCGGCCTGGAGTCGCTGCGGCTGTGGCGCGAAGGCGGGTATATGGACGGGCTGCCGCCGGAGGTGATCACCGCCCGCGAGTCGCTGGTGGTGGCCGTCGACCGCGCCGACGTCGCGGACCTGCGCACGGTCGCCGGCTGGTTGTCCGAGCAGGGCCACCCGGTGGTGTGGGAGTCCGCCGCCCGGGACCTCGAACCGTTGTTGGCGCAGGGCATCCGGCACGGATTCCGGGCCCCCACCGAGCTGGCGGTCGACAACCGCGCGCTGGTCGAGGCCCTGGCCGCGGACTGCGAGCGCCTCGGGGTTCGCTGGGCCGAGCCGGCGCCCGACCTGTCCGGCGTCGAGGGTGACGCGGTGGTGATCGCCAACGGCATCGACGCCCCGGCGCTGTGGCCCGGCCTGCCGGTGCGCCCGGTGAAGGGGGAGGTGCTGCGCCTGCGCTGGCGAAAGGGCTGTATGCCGGCGCCGCAGCGGGTGATTCGCGCGCGGGTCCGCGGCCGCCAGGTGTATCTGGTCCCGCGCGCCGACGGGGTGGTCGTCGGCGCCACCCAGTACGAGCACGGGCGCGACACCGCCCCGGTGGTGTCCGGGGTGCGGGACCTGCTGGACGATGCGTGCGCGGTGATGCCCGCGCTCGGCGAGTACGAGCTGGCCGAATGTGCCGCCGGGCTGCGCCCGATGACCCCGGACAACCTGCCACTCGTGCACCGCCTGGACGCGCGGACCCTGGTCGCCGCCGGCCACGGCCGCTCCGGCTTCCTGCTGGCGCCGTGGACCGCGGAGCAGATCCTCGCCGAGCTCGCCCCGGTTGGAGCGCACCGATGATCGTCACGGTCAACGAACACAGCGTCGAGATCGACGCCCACACCACCGTCGCGGCGTTGCTCGAGTCGCTCGGGTATCCGGACCGGGGCGTCGCGGTGGCCGTGGGCTCGTCGGTGCTGCCGCGGTCGGACTGGGGCACAACGCTTTTCGACGGGGCACGACTCGAGGTGGTGACGGCGGTGCAGGGTGGCTGACTCGAAACTGGCGATCGCGGACCGCACCTTCTCCTCGCGGCTCATCATGGGCACCGGGGGAGCGACGAACCTGGTGGTGCTGGAGGAGGCGCTGATCGCGTCGGGGACCGAACTGACCACCGTCGCGATCCGCAGGGTCGACGCCGAGGGCGGGACGGGACTGCTGGACCTGCTCCACCGGCTCGGCATCACGCCGCTGCCCAACACCGCCGGCTGCCGCGGCGCGGCCGAGGCGGTACTCACCGCGCAACTGGCCCGCGAGGCGCTGGGCACCGACTGGGTCAAGCTCGAGGTGATCGCCGACGAACGCACACTGCTGCCCGACGCGATCGAATTGGTCCGGGCGGCAGAGACATTGGTGGACGACGGCTTCGTCGTGCTGCCCTATACCAACGACGATCCCGTGCTGGCCCGCCGGTTGGAGGACGCCGGGTGCGCCGCCGTCATGCCGCTGGGCTCGCCGATCGGCACCGGGCTCGGTATCACCAACCCGCACAACATCGAGATGATCGTGGCCGGGGCCGGCGTCCCGGTGATCCTCGACGCCGGCATCGGCACCGCCAGCGATGCCGCTTTGGCGATGGAATTGGGTTGCGACGCCGTGCTGTTGGCGACCGCGGTGACCCGGGCCGCGGACCCGCCGACCATGGCCGCCGCCATGGCCGCGGCCGTCACCGCCGGCCATCTGGCGCGCCGGGCGGGCCGCATCCCCAAGCGATTCTGGGCGCAGGCGTCCTCCCCGGATCGATGAAAAGGTATGTCGCCCTGGGCAGTTCGATGGCGGCCGGCCCGGGGATCGCGCCCCGCGCCGCGGGGGCGCCGTTTGCATCCGGCCGGTCCGCCCGCAACTACCCGCATCTTGTCGCCGAACGACTGAATCTCGATCTGGTGGATGTCACGTTCTCCGGCGCGACCACCGCCCACGTTCTCACCGACCGCCAGCGCGGCGCGCCGCCCCAGGTCGCGGCGCTCGACGGCACCGAAAGCCTGGTCACCGTCACCATCGGCGGCAACGACGTCGGCTACTTTCCGCTGCTGATGGCCGCCTCGCTGCCGCGGGTCGTGCGGCGCGTGCCGCTGTTCGGCGGGCGTATATCCGGATTGCTGGACCGGGACTCGCGCGAGGAGGCCCTGGCGGCCGTGTTCGATTCGCTGTGCGCGGTCGGCACGGCGCTGCGCCGGCGCGCCCCGGAGGCCAGGATCCTGTTCGTCGACTACCTCACCCTGCTGCCGCCGGCCGGCACGCCGGCGCCTCCGCTGTCAGACGCCGACGCCGATCTGGGCCCCGCGGCCGCAAGCAGGCCTCACCACGCATGGTCGGCGCAGCCGTGGACGGTCAAACCCGCTGTGCCGCTGCCGGGTCGGCCCGCCCCGCTGCATCCCAACGGGGCCGGGATGCGGGCGGTCGCGGAACTCGTTGCGGCGCAGTGCTGATCGTCAGCCGTTGGTGCGCCACCACTGGTAGAGGCTGCCGACGTCACCGTTGGAAGCCGTGATGTGACCCAACACGTTCTTGGCGTCGGTGGTCCACGTGATCGTCGCGGCGTTCTTGTACGTTCCGCAGGCGACCTGCCCGGCCGACTGGCCGTTGGCGCCCTGGCGCCACGTCGTCGGCGACTGACCGGCGTCGCCGCACGCGGCCATGGAAACGTCCTTGATGGTTGAACTGAACGCCGACGCCAGGTTGGTGCTGGTGTCGAACAGGGCG
Organism: Mycobacterium bohemicum DSM 44277; assembly: GCF_001053185.1. Lineage (GTDB taxonomy): Bacteria > Actinomycetota > Actinomycetes > Mycobacteriales > Mycobacteriaceae > Mycobacterium > Mycobacterium bohemicum. The sequence goes on from NZ_CSTD01000003.1 coordinate 27,769, forward strand.
TAGAGCGCGGCGGCGGGGCCGTTCGAGTCGGGGCTCTGCCCGCAGAGCAGCTCCGCCAACTCGCCCGTCTGCGTGAGTTGCTGGGCCGTGCAGTTGTTGAGGCCGTAGCCCTTCGACATCACTCCGGCGAGCGTGTTGAGGTCGGCCGAGCTACCGGTGCCACCCGGGTCCGCGGCCGCCGTGGCGGTGCCGACGACGGCGAAACTGCCCATGAGCGCCGCGGCGGAAGCGGCCCGCAACACCTTGGTAAGAGGGGACATCCTGGACTCCTTAATGTGCGGCGATCACCGCGGACAGGGGATTCAGCAAAACGAAATCTTAATACCCGGGCAAATGGCACGCCAGGGGTGCCGCTGTTCGGGCGAAACCCCCTGCGGAAATCGGCGATTTCGACTTCGGAGGCGGATTGGATTGCGGCCCAACCGCGAAAGTCGGCCATTGGCCGCCCCGGGGCGGTGGCGCGCGTTGACACCGGTATTCGTCCGCGGATGGCAGGTCGGCACCGCTGCCCCCGGCCGTCCGCCGGTGCGATCAAACGTCGGGAGTGGCGTAATAGCGTATTCGGTTTTTCGGCAATACATTCCGCCGGAAATTGTCTTGCTGGGCATGATTATCGGACGCGGCGACAATCTGGCTGTCGGGCAGGCGTTTTCGAAGGCAAACGCGTTTTCCCTTGCTGGGGTCTCACGCCTCGCCGCCACGAGGGAAGCCGATTTCTGGTTTTCATGGTGACGCCGCGGCGCCGCTCGGGTAGGGTAAGCACCGCTTGACCCCAGCTAACATCTCGTGACTGGAGAGTCCATGACGCAGCCGCCCCCTCCGCCACCCGGCTATCCGCCGCAGCAGCCCGTCGGGCAGGCGCCGAACAACTACCTGGTGTGGTCCATTCTGGTGACGATCTTCTGCTGTATCCCCTTCGGGATCGTCGCGATCGTCAAGTCGAGCCAGGTCAATGGTCTGTGGGCGCAGGGTCGCTACGCGGAGGCGCAGGCGTCCGCCGACGCCGCCAAGAAGTGGGTGATCTGGTCGGTCGTCGTCGGCCTGATCGTCAACGCCATCGTCATCGCGGTCAACGTCATGAACATGAACACCAACACCAACGCGGCGGCCATGATGCTGTTGGGGCTTTGAGGCCCGACCGGCCATGGTGACCCGCCGGGCGGCGGCGCCGCTGGGTCTGGGCGCGCCGCTGTGGGTGGCCGCGTCCACGTCCCTGGCGTGCGCCGCCATTTGGGTGGGTGACCCCACCACCCCCCACGGCCCGCTGCCGGTATGCCCCACCAAAGCGCTGCTCGGCATCGACTGCCCCGGATGCGGCACCATGCGGATGCTGTATTCGCTGATGCACGGAAATCTCCTGGCGGCCGCCAGATTCAACGCCGTCGCCCTGGTGGCGCTGGTGCTGCTGGTGTGGGCCTATCTGGCGTGGACCTACGGCCGCGCGACCGGCCGACGGATCCGCAGCTGGCAACACCATCGCTGGGCCGCGGTGGTGGCCCTGGTGGTGGCGGTGGCCTGGTTCGTGGCGCGCAACATCCCCTTCGAACCGTTCAGCGCCCTGTACGTCTGAATCGGGTCGACCGGCGCAACCGTCGCGCCGCGGGCTAACCTTGGGCGCTAATGGTGAACAAGTCAGCGACGGTCGCGTCGGCGCTCGTCGTCGTGTCCTTGACCGCGTTTTCCACCGGTTGCCTGCACCGGTCGGGAAACGCGCGCCAGACGACCGGCAACCCCGCGGCCGCTGACTTCGCCGACGCACTGCGCAACAAGGTCACCGCCGACGCCATGATGGCGCACCTGGCCAGGCTTCAGGACATCGCAAATGCCAACAACGGCACGCGTGCGGTGGGCACGCCCGGTTACGACGCCACCGTCGACTATGTGGTGAACGCCCTGCGGCACAGTGGCTTTGACGTGCAGACGCCGGAGTTCTCGGCGCGGGTGTTCCACGGCGACAAGCCGGCGGTGACGGTCGCCGGCACGCCCGTGGAGGCGCGCCCGCTGGACTTCAGCCTCGGCACCCCGCCGGACGGGGTGACCGGCCCGCTGCTGCCGGCGCCCGCCGGTGAGAACCCGGGCTGTGCCGCCACCGACTACGACCGGCTGCCGGTGCGGGGCGCCGTGGTCCTCGTGGACCGCGGCGGGTGCCCCTTCGCCCAGAAGGAAGACGTCGCGGCCAAGCAGGGCGCGGTGGCGATGATCGTCGCCGACAACGTCGATGAGCAGCAAATGGGTGGCACCCTGGGGCCGGACACCGATGTGAAGCTCGCGGTGGTGAGCGTGACCAAGTCCGTCGGCGTGCGGCTGCGCGCGCGTCCGGGCCAGACCACCGTCAAGCTGAACGCCAGCGTCCAGAGTTTCAAGGCGCGCAACGTGATCGCGCAGACCAAGACCGGATCGTCGACCGACGTGGTGATGGCCGGGGCGCACCTGGACAGCGTTCCGGAGGGCCCCGGCATCAACGACGACGGCTCCGGTGTGGCCGCGATTTTGGAGACCGCGGTGCAACTGGGTAGCTCACCGGCGGTACACAACGCGGTGCGGTTCGGCTTCTGGGGCGCGGAGGAATTGGGACTGATCGGGTCGCGGAACTACGTCGAGTCGCTGGATCTGGGCGCCCTCAAGGCCATTGCTTTGTATCTGAACTTCGACATGCTGGCGTCGCCGAACCCCGGCTACTTCACCTATGACGGGGACCAGTCGCTGCCCGCGGACAAACGTGGCCAGGCAGCGGTTCCCGAAGGATCGGCCGGCATCGAGCGGACGCTGGTCGCCTACTTGAAGTCGGCCGGCAAGACCGCCCGCGACACCTCGTTCGACGGACGTTCGGACTACGGCGGATTCACGCTGGCGGGCATCCCGGCCGGCGGCCTGTTCTCCGGAGCCGAGACGAAGATGTCGGCTGACGAGGCCAAGCTGTGGGGCGGTACCGCGGACCAGCCGTTCGATCCCAACTACCACCAGAAGACCGACACGCTCGACCACATCGACCGCACCGCGCTGGGCATCAACGGTGGCGGGGTCGCTTATGCGGTGGGTCTGTACGCGCAGGATCTCAGCGGCCGCAACGGGGTTCCCGTCGCGCAGGACCGCACCCGTCACGTGATCACGAAGTCATGATTCCTCGGCTGGGCGCGGCGCTGCTGCTGGTGACCGGCTTGCTGGCCGGATGCTCCTCGCCCCGCCCCGGGCCCCCTCAGGCGACCGCGGCCAAGGACCTGGGGCGTGAGCTGGCCCCGAAGGTGACGGCGGACGCGATGTTCGCGCACCTGCGTGCGCTGCAGAACATCGCCAATGCCAACAAGGGCAACCGGGCCGAGGGCACACCCGGCTACGATGCCAGCGTCGACTACGTCGCGAAGACGCTGCGGGACAGGGGATTTGACGTCTCCACCCCGCAATTCGACCGCCTGTTCACCGTCTCCCCCGGCAAGCCGGCGATGGCGGTCGGCGGGCGCATCTATCAGGTGGACCAGGCCTCGCTGTTGGTGCAGACACCGCCCGGCGGCCTGACCGGCCAACCGGTCCGGCCCTCGCAGCCATCCGGCTGCGCCGCAACGGACTACCCGGCCGCGGCGCCCAAGGGCGCGATCGCCATCGTCGACGACGCTCGCTGCTCGGTGGTCGACAAGCAGAACAGCGCGGTGGCCAGGGGCGCCGCTGCCATGATCGTGGTCAGCACGTCGGAGGGTCAGGGCGCTCCGCCGACGTTGTTCACCCCCGGTTACTTCAAGCGGCTGACCGTGCCCGTCGCCGTCGCGGGTTCGGCCACGGCCGGCGCGCTGGCGCGGGCCACGGGACCGATCCGCCTGGTGCTGGACGCCCAAAACGTCGCGATCACCTCGCGAAACGTGTTGGCGCAGACCAAGACCGGCTCGCCGCACGAGGTGATCATGGTGGGGGCGCACCTAGACAGCCCACGCGGCGGCCCTGGCATCAACGACGACGGGTCGGGCGTGGCCGCGGTGCTGGAGACGGCGCTGAAGCTGGGCCCGCTGGCGCCGGTGAACAACGCGGTGCGATTCGTGTTCTGGGGCGCCGAGGAAGGCGGACCCAACGGCGCCATGGACTACGTCTTCGGTTTGGACAGCGGCCAGCTCAACGACATCGCGCTCTACCTGGACTTCACCATGCTGGGCTCGCCCAACGCCGGGTTCTTCACCGACGACGGGGATCAGTCGGGCCCGCCCAGTCCCGGGGTGTCCTTCGGCGACATCCCCGACGGGTCGGCCGGCATCGAGCGCACCCTGGGCGGGTACCTGAACCTGGCGGGCAAGCGGCCCGCCGACATGCCGCTGGACACCAGGGCCGACTACCACCCGTTCATGGTCGCGGGCGTGCCGATCGGCGGCGCGACAACGGGTTCTTCGCAGACGAAGACAAACGTGCAGGCGCGGCTGTGGGGCGGTCAGGCCGGCGCGCCGTTCGACCCGAACTTTCAGGGTCCCCGCGACACGGTCGACAACATCAACCGGGACGCGCTGGCCGTGATGGGCTCCGGGGTGGCGTTCGCGGTCGGCACCTACGCGGAGTCGGTCGGCGGGGTCAACGGCGTGCCCCCACACGACAAGCGGCACCGGACCAAGGTGCCGTAGCCGCAGGTCGGTGGCTTGTCGGGGGTTCGAGGCATGATCGAAGGTATGTTCGACAAACGGCTCCACGACTATTGGGAACCCCCGGTGACCGACCGGTCGCGGGCATTGGTGGAGCGGATGTGCGGGTCGTGGCGAGCGGAGGCACAGGCGGCGGCCGATCGGCTGGACGCGATCGGGGAGTTGTTCGAGTTGAGGCGCGCCCAGCGTGGGGAAGAGGCCGATTGGGCTGTGGACACCTGGGCGGCGGTGGGGGGCGAGGTGGCCGCGGCCTTCCGCATCAGCCTGGGACTGGCGGGCAGTTACTTGCGGTACGCGCTCGCGATGCGCGAGCGGTTGCCTCAGGTTGCGGGGTTGTTTCGGGCCGGGGATATCGACTGCCGGATGTTTCAGACGCTGGTGTATCGCACCGATTTGATCACCGACGCTCAGGTGCTGGCCGCCGTCGACGCTGAGCTGGCGGCCAAGGTCGCCCGCTGGCCGTCGATGACGCGGGGCCGGCTGGCCGGGCAGATCGACAGGGTCGTGGGACGGGCGGATGCCGATGCGGTGCGCCGGCGCGAAAAGTACCGGGCGGATCGGGAGGTCTTTCTCCAGGACCTCGACGGCGGGATGTCTCAAATTCACGGCAGCATGTTCAGCCCGGATGCTCATGCGCTGGATGAGCGGTTGACGGCGTTGGCCGACACGGTGTGTGCCCATGATCCGCGCACGGCGCAGCAGCGCCGCGCCGATGCGCTGGGCGCGTTGGCGGCCGGGGCCGACCGACTGGGCTGCCGGTGTGGGCGTCCCGACTGCGCGGCAGGAGCGCGGCGACCGGCCTCCCCGGTGGTGATTCATGTGATCGCCGAGCGGGCGACCCTCGACGGCACCGGCGACGCGCCCGGATCGGAGGTGAGCGCCGACCGGCTGATCGGCGCCGAGCTCCTTCGGGAATTGGCGGCCTCGGCCAAGCTGGTGCCGCTGAGCCTTCCGGCCGGCAGCGCCGAACCGCGGTACACCCCGTCGACAAAACTGGCCGATTTCGTTCGCTGTCGGGATCTGACCTGTCGGGCGCCGGGCTGCGATCGGCCGGCATCGGTCTGCGATTTGGATCATACGATCCCGTGGGGCGAGGGCGGTGCGACGCACGCGTCGAACCTGAAATGTCTTTGCAGCCTTCATCATTTGATGAAGACGTTCTGGGGCTGGCGGGACCAACAGTTGCCTGACGGCACGGTGATCTGGCGGCTGCCCGGCGGGCAGACCTATGTCACCACGCCGGGCAGCGCGCTGTGGTTCCCGCAGCTGTGCGCGCCCACCGGTCACGCGCCGGTCGCTGACACGAGGACCCCGCGGTGCGGGGATCGGACGGCGATGATGCCGACCCGCCACCGCACCCGTGCCCAGAGCCACGCCGACCGCGTCACGGTCGAACGCCACCGCAATCGGATGGCGCGGCAAGCGCAAAGCGCCTGGGTGCCATGGGATTCGGGCACCGGCCACACCGTCGGCGACGGCGAGCCGCCGCCCTTCTGAAGGTGCTTCATGTGACACCGGTACCCGCCCGGAATTACCCCCTATTCGCCGGATTTAGAATGAGATCCTTTCGATGCTGCCGTGCAGCCCGGTCGGGATGGAGTTCTCTATGGGGAAGCACCGGCTCGGCCTACGCTTGAAGGCCTCCGCCTTGGCGGCCACGATTCTCGTGGCGGGGGGCTGCGCCACCTTCGTCGAGGGCCGGGCGCTGTCGATGCTCAACGACCCGTTCCGGGTCGCGGGCCTGCCGGCCACCAACGGCCCCAGCGGAATCCGCACGAACGCGCCAAGCCCGACAGGGACGGTGGTCAACACCGACAACGGGGCGATCGACAAGTTGTCGCTGCTGTCGGTCAACGACATCGAGGATTACTGGCAGTCGGTATACGCCGATTCCCTGAAGGGAAAATTCGTGCCGGTCGGCAAACTGGTTTCCTATAATTCCGAAGACCCGAACAGCCCGATCGTTTGCCACAACGACACCTACAAGCTCGTCAACGCCTTCTACACGTTGCGCTGCAACCTCATTGCCTGGGATCGCGGGGTATTCATGCCCGTCGCGCAGCGCTATTTCGGTGACATGGCCGTCAACGCCGTGCTGGCGCACGAATTCGGTCACGCCCTGCAACAGATGGCGAAGCTGGTGACGAGGCAAGACCCCACCATCGTCCGCGAGCAACAGGCCGATTGCTTCGCCGGGGTCTACCTGTTCTGGGTGGCCGACGGGAAGTCGCCGCGCTTCACCCTCAGCACCGCCGACGGGGTCGACCACGTGCTGGCGGGCATCATCACCACGCGCGACCCGGTGATGGATTCCGACACGCAAAACGACGACGAACACGGGTCGGCGCTGGACCGGATCAGCGCCTTCCAGATGGGTTTCACCACGGGCGCCTCCGCCTGCGCCGGGATCAACTCGAAGGAAGTCGAGCAGCGCCGCGGGGACCTGCCGAACGCCTTGCGGATCGACAACTCGGGTGATCGGGAAACCGGCGAGGTGCCGATCAACGAAGACACGCTCTCGACGTTGATGGAACTCTTGGGTCAGATCTTTGCGCCCAAAACCCCGCCGACGTTGTCCTACAGTCCCGCCGACTGTGCCGACGCCAAGCCCAGCCCGCCGGCCTCCTACTGCCCGGCCACCAACACCATCGTGGTGGACCTGAAGTCGTTGGCCGCGATGGGCGCGGTCGCCGACGAGAGGGAGCGCACGCTGCCGCAGGGCGACGACACCGCGCTGTCGATCGTGATGTCGCGGTACGCGCTGGCGGTGCAGCACGAACGGGGCCTGCCGATGCAGAGCCCGTGGACGGCGCTGCGCACGGCGTGCCTGACCGGCGTGGTGCACCGCAAGATGGCCGAACCCATCGACCTGCCCGACCACAAGCAACTGCTGCTCACCGCCGGCGACCTCGACGAGGCCGTCGCCGGATTGCTCACCAACCACATGGTGGCCAGTGACGCCGACGGGACCTCCGTCCCGGCCGGTTTCACGCGGATCGCCGCGTTCCGCGGCGGCGTCACCGGAAACATGGACGCCTGCTACTCGCGCTATCAGGGCTGACGGTCAGCCCAGCAGGCGCAGCGCCGCATCGACGGCCAGCGCGGGCACGTTCAGGCTCTTGGAGCGCAGGTCGTGGCGCGCCCCGGCGATCTCGACGATTTCGGTGGGCGCGGGTATGAGCGCGGCGGCGGCCCGCAATTCGTCCGGGGTGCCGAAGGGATCCGACGTTCCGTGCGTGAAGACGGTGGGAGTGGTGATGCCGGGCAGATGCTCGGTGCGCGCACGTTCCGGCTTGCCCGGTGGGTGCACGGGGTAGGAGAAGAGCGTCAGCAGGTCCACCTCGACGGGCGAAGCCTCGCGGGCCGCCACCACCATGGAGGTCTGCCGCCCGCCGTAGGAGTGGCCGCCGGCGATCAGCGGACCATCGGCCAGCCCGCGGCACAGTGAGATCGCCTCGACGATCCCGGCCCGGTCGGCGGCGGCCGAGCCCGATGGCGGACCGGTGGGCCGGCGGCGACGGTAGGGCAGGTTGTACCGCACCGCGAGCCAGCCGCGGGCCGCCCATTCGTCGCAAACCTGTTGCAGCAGTGCGGAATCCCGGTTACCGCCAGCGCCGTGGGTCAGCACGACGACGCCCGCCGGGGAAACCTGGGGCGGGTGCGCGACGCCGGCGATCGGATCGAGGTTCATGCGCCCGACGACGATGCCGTCCGGAACGGACGGAGTAGGAGTCGGGCAATCATGTGAGCCGGAACAACGGAGAGACCGGGCCGTGGCCGTGGCCCAGCGGATAGGCGGCGCGCAAACACTCGGTGACCCAACGCTTCCCGAACGCGACGGCGTCGGGCACGGTGTACCCGTGCGCCAGCGCGCACGCGACGGCGGAGGCCAGGGTGTCGCCCCCGCCGTGGTCGTTGCCGGTGGGCAACCGCGGGGAGTCGAATTCGTGGAAGTCGGCGCCGTCATAGAGCAGGTCGCGGCTGCGGTCCGACGACCGCAGGTGCCCGCCCTTGACCAGCGCCCAGCGTGGGCCCAGTGCGTGCAGCGCCGTGGCCGCCGCGCGCTGGGAGGCCTCGTCGACGACGTCGACGCCCACCAGCAACCGCACCTCGTCGAGGTTGGGCGTCACCAGCGTCGCCAACGGGAAGAGCTCCTCGCGCAGCGAACCCAGGGCATCCGGGGCCAGCAGCGCGTCACCGTGCATGGACGCGCACACCGGGTCCACGACGAGCGGGACGGTCAACCCGAGCCGCCGCCACGTCGCCGCGACCGCGCCGATGATCCTCGACGACGCCAGCATTCCCGTCTTGGCGGCCTGCACCCCGATGTCGGCGACCACCGCCTCGATCTGACCGGCGACCACATCGGAAGGAACCTCGTGAAAGCCCTTGACGCCCAGTGTGTTCTGCACTGTCACCGCGGTCACGGCGACGCACGCGTGCACGCCAAGCAGCGCCATCGTCCGCATGTCGGCCTGGATGCCCGCGCCGCCCCCCGAGTCGGACCCCGCGATCGACAGCACCCGCACCGGGGTGGTGCCGGGTGGAGGCAGTGGCAGGAAGCTCACTGGGTGATCGGCAGGTACACCCGGTTACCGTGCTCGGCGAACTCCTGCGACTTCTCCTGCATGGCCGCCTCGATCGCCTCCTCGCTGTCCAGGCCGTGCGCCGCGGCGTAGTCGCGGACGTCCTGGGTGATGCGCATGGAGCAGAACTTCGGCCCGCACATCGAGCAGAAGTGCGCGGTCTTGGCCGGCTCGGCCGGCAGCGTCTCGTCGTGGTATTCCCGCGCGGTGTCGGGGTCGAGCGACAGCGCGAACTGGTCGTGCCAGCGGAACTCGAAGCGCGCCTTGCTCAATTCGTTGTCGCGCTCCTGGGCGTGCGGATGGCCCTTGGCCAGGTCGGCCGAGTGCGCGGCGATCTTGTAGGCGATGACGCCGTCCTTGACGTCCTTGCGGTCGGGCAGCCCCAGGTGTTCCTTGGGGGTGACGTAGCACAGCATCGCGGTGCCGGCCTGGGCGATGATGGCCGCACCGATCGCCGAGGTGATGTGGTCGTAGGCCGGGGCGATGTCGGTCGCCAGCGGGCCCAGCGTGTAGAACGGGGCCTCCTCGCACAGCTCCTCCTCCAGCCGCACGTTCTCGACGATCTTGTGCATCGGGACGTGCCCGGGGCCTTCGATCATCACCTGTGCGCCATGGGCTTTCGCGATCTTGGTCAGCTCGCCCAGCGTGCGCAGCTCGGCGAACTGCGCGGCGTCGTTGGCGTCGGCGATCGAGCCGGGCCGCAGCCCGTCGCCGAGGGAGAAGGTGACGTCGTAGTGCGCGAAGATGTCGCAGAGCTCCTCGAAGTTGGTGTAGAGGAACGACTCCCGGTGATGGGCCAGGCACCACGCCGCCATGATCGACCCGCCGCGGGACACGATGCCGGTGACCCGCTTGGCGGTCAGCGGCACATACCGCAGCAGCACACCCGCGTGCACGGTCATGTAGTCCACGCCCTGCTCACACTGTTCGATCACGGTGTCGCGGTAGAGCTCCCAGGTCAGTTCGGTGGGGTCGCCGTTGGTCTTCTCCAGCGCCTGATAGATCGGCACCGTGCCGACCGGCACGGGCGAGTTGCGCAGGATCCACTCGCGGGTCTCGTGGATGTTCTTGCCGGTGGACAGGTCCATGATGGTGTCCGCGCCCCAGCGGGTGGCCCACACCATCTTGTCGACCTCCTCGGCGATCGACGACGTCACCGCCGAGTTCCCGATGTTCGCGTTCACCTTGACCGCGAACGCCTTGCCGATGATCATCGGTTCGCTCTCGGGATGGTTGTGGTTGGCCGGGATCACGGCGCGGCCGCGGGCGACCTCGTCGCGCACCAGCTCGGCCGGCATCCCCTCGCGGGCGGCGATGAACGCCATCTCGGCGGTGACCTCCCCGGCCCGGGCGCGCTGCAGCTGGGTGCCGCGGTCGCGGACCACCCCCGGCCGGGCCGGCAGCCCGGCCGACAGGTCGATCACCGCATCGGGATCGGTGTAGGGCCCCGAGGTGTCGTACAGGTCGAAGTGCTCCCCGGTGGAGAGGTTCACCCGGCGGAACGGCACCCGGGCTCCGGGCACGCCGTCCAGTTCCCGGTAGGCCTTGACGCTGCCGGCGATCGGCCCGGTGGTAACCGAAGGTTCGACGGTGACGGTCATGTCCATCTCCCTACGCCGGCATTACCCGGTCAGGTTCGTACGGTCGACGGCCCCAGCCGTCCTCTCAGCGCACTCGGCGTGCGCTCCCGTGTCTTGTTGATGATCCGTAGCCGACGTTACCCCCTCATCGCACCGGTAGCCCCGGGCGTCCCCGGAATGGAAAGATGTCAACGTGCAGCAGCAAACGTCCGCGAGCGCGCCCGCCGAGGCCCCTGCGGGGTACCTGAACGTCGGCGCCATCCGCTTCTGGTTCGTGGGCCAGCGGTGGGAGTGGTCCGACGAGGTGGCCAGGATGCACGGCTACGAACCCGGGACCGTCGTGCCGACCACGAAACTGATGCTGTCCCATAAACACCCGGACGACCGCGCCCACGTCCAGGAGTTGCTCGATCACGCCCTGCAGTCCGAGGAGTCGTTCTCCAGCCGGCACCGGTTCGTCGACACCGCGGGCAACGTGCACGACGCGATCCTGGTGGCCGACCGCATGCTCGACGACGCCGGCGTGGTGGTGGGTACCGCCGGCTACTTCATCGACCTCACCGACACCTTCGACGAGACCCGGGACGAGACCCGCAAGGAAGTCCTCGACACGGCCCTGCCCGACCTGTTCGAGAGCCGGGCGGCGATCGAGCAGGCCAAGGGGGTGCTGATGTTCGTCTACCGGGTGAGCGCCGACCAAGCCTTCCGCGTCCTGCAATGGCGGTCCCAGGAGACCAACGTCAAGTTGCGGGCGCTGGCAAAGCAGTTGCTCGACGACATCGCGACGCTGCCGATCCCCACGGCCGCGGTGCAAAGCCAGTTCGACCACGTCTTGCTGACGGCGCATGAACGGGTTCTTGCCGAAGATTAAGATACTTAACAAATCCGAGGCGTGAGGGCGTGCAGATGCTGGTTGTCGACCACGAGTCCCGTGACGACGCTGTGGTCGTGAAGGTCGCCGGCGACATCGACTCGAGCACGGTCGACGAACTGACTCCGCACCTGACGGCCGCGCTCAAGCTGGCCGAGGCCCACCCGGCCCGGTTGGTCGTCCTGGACCTGCAGCCGGTGACCTTCTTCGGCAGCGCGGCCCTCAACGCGGTTCTCGACTGTCATGAAAAGGGCAAGGAAGGTGGCACGGCGGTGCGCCTGGCCGCCGACCAGGACCACGTCCTGCGGCCCATCCAGGTGACCGAACTCGACCGCGTGCTCGAGATCTACCCGACGGTGTCCGACGCGCTGCACCGCAAGCCGGGGCAATGACCGCCCGCCTGCCCGCCGACCTGGCCGCGGCCGTCGAGCTCGGTGGTGAGATGGGCCGCCGCTTTGCCGAATTCGATTGGGCCGCACACCCTCTGGGCGAGCCGCAGACGTGGTCGTCCGAAGTGCGGGCGGCGGTGGCCATCGCCCTGACCTCCCGGTTTCCCATCGTGCTGTGGCTGGGTGAAGCCGAACTCTTCCTGGTCTACAACGACGGGTACGCGCACATCCTGGGCGACAAGCATCCCGCCGCGCTGGGCTCCCCCGCGGAGCCGGTCTGGTCGGAGATCTGGGACGAGATCGGTCCGATGCTGGCCGGTGTCGTCGCGACCGGCAGGGCGACGTGGTCGGACGACCTGATGCTGGCGCTGGTGACCGAAGGGGTCCCACTGGAGCGGTATTTCACGTTCACCTACAGCCCCATCATCGGCGCCGCGGGCGCCGTCACCGCCATCTTCTGCGCGGTGATCGAGACGACCGAACGGGTGCTGAGCGAGCGCCGGCTGCACCTGCTGAATGCCGTCGCCGCGGCGATCATGGAGACCCGGACCATTGCCGAGGCGGTCGACGCCACCGTCGCCGCCTGCGCCACGCAGGCGGCCGACCTTCCGTTCGTCGCCGTCTACGCCCAGGAACCCGAGGCCGGCGAGATCACGCTGCGCGGAGCGACGCCGGCTGTGGCGCCGCTGCTGCCCCGAGAGCTGGCCGGCCTGACGGCCTGGGATGCGGCGTCGCGATCCCGGGCGGAGGTGCGGCTCATCGACAAGGTGGCCGCCGCGATCCCCGGCATCGGTGGCGCCCTCGGGGACTACTGCTGCGAGCAGGCCCTGGTGTTGCCGCTGGGAGAGGCGCCGACCCTCGGGGCGCTGGTGGTCGGGACCAACCCGCGGCGTCCCCTCGACGCGCAGTACCGCGGCTTCTGCCAGTTGCTGGCCGACCAGCTGTCGTCGGCGTTCGCGTCCATCTCCTCCTACGAGCAGGAGCGCCGGCGGGCCGACGCGCTCGCCGAGCTGGACCGGGCCAAGACGGCGTTTCTCACCAACGTCAGCCACGAGTTCCGCACGCCTTTGACGCTGCTGCTCGGCCCGCTCGACGACGCGACCTCCGATGCGGCGCCCGACAGCGTCCAGGCCGACCGGCTGAGCACCGCGGCGCGCAACGCGCGGCGGCTGCTGCGCCTGGTCGACTCGCTGCTCGATTTCTCCCGGATCGAGGCCGGCCGTGCCAACGCGCGGCTGATCTGTACCGACGTCGGCGCGCTCACCGAACACATCGCGTCGTCGTTCACCGAGCTGTGCGAGCGGGCCGGCCTCGACCTGGTCCTGGACTGCGAACCCGCGCCGGCCGACATCGACCCGGGCATGTGGGAGACGATCGTCCTCAACCTGCTGTCCAACGCCGTCAAATACACGCTGCGCGGCGGTATTTCGGTCACCGTGCGCGCCGATTCGTCGCACTGCGTGCTCGAGGTGCGCGACACCGGCGTCGGGATCGGCCCGGAAGACCTGGGCCGCCTGTTCGAGCGCTTCTACCGGGCCGACAACGCCCGCGGCCGCAGCGTGGAGGGCACCGGCATCGGGCTGTCGCTGGTCCGGGGGCTGGTGGAGCTGCAACGCGGATCGGTGGAGATCGCCAGCCAACTCGATCGCGGGACGACCGTGACCATCAGGCTGCCGCGATCCCTCGGCGCGGTGGTCGGTCAGCCGCCCGGCGTGCTGTTGGACGAAACCAATCCCTATGTGGCCGAAGCGCGTCAGTGGGTGACCCCGGCGCCGGAGGAGCGCGAGGCCGCGCCGGCCCCGCCGGACCGGACCCGCCCGCTGGTGCTCGTCGCCGACGACAACGCCGACATGCGGGCCCATCTGGACCGCGTTCTGTCGGCCCACTGGGACACCGTTCTGGTCGCCGACGGGGATTCGGCGCTGGCCGCGACCCGCAGGCTGCACCCGGACGCGGTCGTCACCGACGTCATGATGCCCGGCCTCGACGGCTTCGACTTCGTCGCCGCCGTTCGCGCCGATCCTTCGGTGGCGACCACGCCGGTCATCATGCTGTCGGCCCGGGCCGGCGCCGAGGCGGTCAGTCAGGGTTTCGCCGGCGGCGCCGACGAGTACCTGCCGAAGCCGTTCCACTCCCAGGAACTGATCGACCGGGTGGCGTCGAGGTTGTCCGCCGCGGCCCGCGAACGCGACCGCCAGCGCCGGGAGGCGCAGCTGCATCAGGCGTCCGGCCTGATGCAACTCGACGCCGCGCTGCAAGCGAGCGACTCGGTCGCGGGGCTCCTCGACGCCGTGCTGGCCTCGGCGTTCGGTCCGCGCGATGCCGCCGCCGTCACCATCGGTGTCCTGGACGACGACCGTCAGATCCGATTCGAGTACGCCGGCGACATTCCCGTCGAGCTGCGCGACCGCTATCACGTGGCCCCGCTGGATGCGCCGTTGGTCGGAGCCGACGTCGTCCGCACCGGCGAGCCCATGGTCATCACCGACACGTTCCTGCTGCCCAGCCGGTACCGGCACGCCGTGCAGGACACCGCCGGCAGCGTGCGCGCGTGCCTCGCGCACCCGTTGCGGGATCACACCGGCCGCGTCATCGGTGAGCTCGCCCTGCTGTGGCCGGCGCCGCGCCAGTTCGGGGAGGGCGAGCTCGAGATGTTCGCCCGGATGGCCGAGCTCACCTCCTCGGCGCTGGAACGGGTCCGCCTCCTGGCGCACGAGCACCGCATCGCCATCGACTTCCAGGAACACCTGCTGGAGTTGGATCACGGTTCCACCGCCGCGGTGGTGGCGGCCGTCTACCAGCCGGCCAGCGAGGCGATGCGGGTCGGAGGCGACTGGTATTCGGTCACCCCGCTGAACCGGTCCCGCACGACCGCGATCTCCGTCGGGGACGTCGTCGGCCACGGCCTGCCCGCCGCCATCGTGATGAGCAGGCTGCGCGCCGCGGTGGCGGCCTCGGCGCTCACCGCCGCCGAGCCCACCGCAGTGCTGGGCGCTTTGGACCGCTACGCCGCGAGCGTCGCGGGCGCGCGCTGCGCGACCGTGGCCTACGCGGTCGTCGACACCGACACCGAGACGGGTGCCGGCCGGGTCAGCTACAGCTGCGCCGGCCATCCCTACCCCCTGCTGGTCCGCCCGGGCCGCCCGCCGGTGTACCTGGAGGCCGGGCGCCGTCCCCCGGTCGCCGTCTCGACACACCCCGATCAGGGCGCGGACGGCCCCGACTCCACCGCGACCGCGGACCTGCCGCCGGGAACCCTGATTCTGCTCTACACCGACGGGCTCATCGAGCGGGCCGGCGAGACGCTGGACGACGGGTTCGCGCGGTTGAAGTCCGCGGCCGCCCGCTGCGCCGGCCTGCCGGTGGAGGCGGTCTGCGGGGAACTGCTGACGGCGATGGTGCCGCCCGGCGGCTACCGCGACGACGTCGTCGTCCTCGCGCTGCGCCCCAGTCACTCGGCCGCGCGCAGCTTCGCCACCGTGCTTGCGGCCGCCCCGGCCCAGATCCCGGTCGGGCGCGACCGGCTGCGGGGATGGCTGAGGGGCCTGGCCCTGCCGGCGCGTCGCGAAATGGACATCCTGCTGGCGACCGGCGAAGCGGTGACCAACGCGATCGAGCACGGCAGTCTCGGCGAGCCGCGCAAGACCGTGTCCGTCGAGGCGTTCCTGCGGGACGACACCGTCTCGGTCACCGTCAGCGACACCGGCCGCTGGGCGGGTGATTCCTCGGCCAGCCTGCGCAGCCGGCGGCGCGGTCGCGGGCTCACGCTGATGAGCGGCCTGGCCAACCGCGTCGACACGGTGCGGTCCCGCTCGGGCACCCAGGTCACGCTGGAGTTCGACCTGAGAGCGAGTTAGGCCTCCTCCATCGCCTCGCCGAGCTCCTCGAGGATCTTGTTGTGGTGGTTGGCCGCCAGCAAGTGCCCGGCCGCGATGACCACCGCCACCGGCCAGTCGATGAGCTCCAACGCGGCCAGGGCCGCCAGCCCCCCGAAGTACGCCAGCTGCTCGGGCCGCGGAATCTCGACCGAACCCATCACGGGCAGGTTCACCACGAAGGTCTCGCCCTCGCGGATCTTCGCCACCGCCTCGCGCTGCGACGTCCCCCTGCGGGCCTTCTTTTCCGCCATCATTTGCCTTTCCGTAACGAAGGGTTTGCCCTCCCGCCGGGTGCTGACAGCACCGTCGGTCTTATGTCTCGGATCGATTTAGCGCCCGACCCCGCGGCCGATCCGCTCGTTTCGTCGATCGCCTCGGTGCTGAGGGTGCCCCTGCTGGAACTCTATGCGCTGCTGTGGCGGGTCGGCGTGGTGGATATTCGCCAGTCGAACCGGGCGCGTCGCCGTTGCGCGACGGGGCAGCGGGTAGTGGTGGCGGCGTGTCCGACCTGCCCCAACTTTGCGAAACACCGTTCAGCACCGCAATCGCGACGGTCGCCGCGGCTGCTGTCCCCAGAGCCTGTGTCCACCCAAGGGGCCCTAGCGGTGTGCAGCCAAGCAACTGGCTGACCACCGGAATGCTGATCAACGTCCCCATGGTCGCCAACGAGCCGGCCGCCGTGAGCACCACCAGCGGGGCGCGCGAGTCCAGCAGCGTCTGACCCAGTTCGGCGCCCACCAGCGCCACCAGCGCCACGGTGGAGGCCCGCTGCGGGCGGCCGGTGACGCTCGCCATCGCCCACGCCCCCGTGGTCGCCGCGGCGGTGGTGACACCGCGGATCGCGACGGCCCGCCACAACTCGGGCTGATCCGGGCCGCGCTTGCCGTTGGCCCCGATGCCTGAGGGGCCGCTGGGCTTGCTGACGGCCAGGGCCGCGGCGGGCAGCGCGTCGGTCATCATGTTGACCAGCAGCAACTGCCGGGTGTTCAGCGGCGAGGTCCCGGTGATCGCGCTGCCGATGACGGCGAACAGCACCTCGCCGGCATTGCCGCCGAGCAGCACCGACACCGCCGCCTGCACCCGCTGCCACAGTTGGCGGCCTTCGGTGATGGCGTGCTGCAGCCCCTCGATCCGGGCGTCCATCAGCACGACGTCGGCCGCCATGTGGGCCGGGTCGCTGCCGCCGGCGACGACGCCGATGCCGACGGTGGCGGCCCGGATGGCGGCGGCGTCATTGGAGCCGTCGCCCACCATCGCGCACAGCACCCCGGCGCTCTCCAGCGTCTGAACCACCTGGACCTTGTTCTCCGGTGTCATCCGGGCGAAGATCACCCGTTCGGTGACGGCCCGCTCTTTGTCCTTGCGCGACAGCGCATCCCACTCGGCGCCGCTGATCACCTGTTCGGCGGTCGCCGACAGTCCGAGCTCCGCGGCGATGGCCTTCGCGGTGATCGGATGGTCGCCGGTGATGAGCTTGACGCCGACGTCGAGCCGGCGCAGGTCGGCGAGCAGGCCGGCGGCCTCGGCGCGCGGGGTGTCGGACAAGCCGAGGAACCCGACCAGTTCCAGCCCGTCGCGGGCGAGCTCGGCGATGTCGTCGGGATTGTCTTCGATCGCCCCGGCCTCCTGCGGCGTGAGCCGCCGCCGCGCCACCGCGATCACCCGCAGCCCGTTGGCGGCGAGCTCGGCGACCGTCCCCTCGTCTTCGGTGTCCGCGCAGGCCCTCAACACGACCTCCGGGGCGCCCTTGAGGGTCAGCTCGTGGTCGGCGACCGAGGCCGAGAACGACCGGCCTGACCGGAAGGGCAGGTGGGCCGTGGCCGGGCGCGGCGGGGACGAGCCGGCGACGGCCCCCCGAATTTCCAGCATCAGCTGGGCGCGGTTCCACGCGGCGGACAGCTCGCGGTCGTCGGCCCCGCGGATGCGGGAGACGCGCAGGACGTCGGTGCACAACACGCGCGGGTCGATCACGATCGCGTCGACGCGGTGCAGGTGGCGCAACGCCTCGGGCCGCAACGGCAGCACGGCGTGCCGGTCGGCGAGGCCCTTTCCGAGCGCCGCGGCGAAGGCCTCGGGCGTGGTGCGGTTGGCGGCGGGCGTGGCGACCAGCAAAGCGGTCGCCGCCATGTTCAGGTTGCGGGTGGTCACGCCGACCAGGCCGGTGCTCAGCGCCTGGACGAGCGCGAAGGTGTTGTCGTGACTGTCCCGGGGCCGGCCGCGCGGCGGCTTCAGGCGGGCCGACGCGCCGGCGTCCGGCTGATCGGCGTACCGGGCCAGCTCCGGTTCGTGACGCTGCCAGGCGCGCGCCTCGGCGCGGCATTCGGCGGCCTTGAGCGACTGCATCGCAAAGCCCACCGACAGGGCGGCCCGCGACTGCGTGGCCGCCTCGGCCGCCGCCACCGCCAGCGTCATGAGGGTGTCGGTCGCCGGCCTGCCGATGCGGTCCTCGACCAGGCGGCGCAGCCACGGCTGGTAGTCCACCGCCACCACCCCCGCCAGCACGCCGAGGGGCATCCGGGGCCAGTGCAGGGCGCGGCCGGTCAGCGCGATGCCCAGCCCGGCCGCGGTCGCGCCCACGGTCACGGCCCGGGTCGCCAGCACCAGGCCGTCACCCGGCAGGCTCGCCGTGGTGGTGGGGACGTGGCCGGGTTGCCTTGCGCCGCTTGAATTCTCGACTTCATTAAGGAGTCGGCACAGATCCCGCAGCGACGTGTCCGGCCCGCGCAGGCCGACGACCACGCGAGACAGCGGGTGGTTCAGGCTCGCGGAGGTCACGCCGGGGTGCGCGCGGATCGCCTCGAGCACCCGGGCTGCGAGCCCGTCGGGATCGTCACCGTCGAGCCCGCGCACCTCGAGCCAGGCGCGGTCCGCCCCGCGCCAACAGCGACGGCTCAGCACCGGAGGCGAGGCGTCGCCGGTCAGCGCCCTGGCGCCCTCCCGCACCGGGATGGCGGCGATGGTGGCCAGCGTGGTCGCGGCGCCGACGCCGGCGCTGACGGCGCGCGCGGGCAGGGATCGTCGTATTGAGGTGGCAATGCTCAAAGTGTTGCTCGAACGATCCCTGCTCAGTTGGTGCTGCGCAACGCTGCGGCGCCGCCGGCCCGGCGAGCCGCGGTCTTCTTGGCCGCCGGCTTGCTCGCGGTCTTCTGCGGGGCGGGCTTCTCGGGCGCCGACGCCGCCGGTACCGGCTTGAGGTTGGCCTTGGCCGGCGCCTGCTCTTTGCGGTTCAGCCGCTGCAGCAGCAACGCGCCGCCACCCACGGCCAGCAGCACCGGCCACTCGACCAGGCCGGCCACGCCGAGCGCGCCGAAGGCCAGCGCGGCCGCCGGCGCCGAATGGCTGCCGCTGCTGACCCCGCGCTTGACGCCCTCCGCGGCTCCCGTTACGCCGCCGACGATCCCGTTCACCGCCGCGCCGCCCACGGCGCCGGCGGCCGCGGTGGTTGCGGTGGCCGCACGATTCACCGCCTGCCCGACGCCTCGGACTGCCCCGCCGATGACACTCATGATGACTCCCTGGTCTTCGATGCTCCCGCCACGAACTCGCGCTGGGGATTGGCTACCCAGCTGAACGCGAAGTTAACGGCACAGCGCGACTTGATTTAGTACTTGACAAGCCAAAGCCTGCCACGTCGGACACGCGCTTACAACGCGAGTCGGCAAGTAATTTGCCTGCGCTTAACCTTGCCGCGGGTCGGTGACGTCGACGAACACCGGCGCGTGATCGCTGGGCGCCTTGCCCTTACGCTCCTCGCGGACGATCTGCGCGCCCGTCACCCGGGCGGCCAGCGCCGGTGACGCGAGGATGAAGTCGATGCGCATGCCCTGCCTCTTCGGGAACCGCAGCTGGGTGTAGTCCCAGTACGTGTAGACCCCCGGCCCGGGGGTGAACGGCCTTACCACGTCGGCGAATTGAGCCTCGACGATCGCTCCGAACGCGCGCCGCTCGGGCTCGGAGACGTGGGTCGCGCCGGCGTAGAACTCGGTGCTCCAGACGTCGTCGTCGGTGGGGGCGATGTTCCAGTCACCGGCCAGCGCGATCTGCGCCCCGGGGTCCGCACTCAGCCAACCTGATGCCGTATCCCGCAGGGCGGCAAGCCATTCCAGCTTGTAACTGTAATGCGGATCGCCGACCGCGCGGCCGTTGGGTACATAGAGGCTCCACATCCGGATGCCGGCGCAGGTGGCGCCCAGCGCGCGCGCCTCCGCGCCGGCCGCCACCTCCGGTTTGCTGCTCCAGCTGGGCTGCCCCTCGAAGCCGATCTGCACGTCGTCGAGGCCGACGCGCGAGGCGATGGCCACGCCGTTCCACTGATTGAAACCGACATGCGCGACCTCGTAGCCGAGTTCGAAGAACGGCAGGGCGGGGAACTGGCCGTCGGAGCACTTGGTCTCCTGCATCGCCAGCACATCGACGTCGGCGCGCGACAGCCAGTCGATCACGCGGGGCAGGCGGGTGCGGATCGAGTTGACGTTCCACGTGGCGAGCCTCATGCCTCGACCGTAGCCGGGACGTAGCGGCGGCGATGGTGGAAGCGAAAACCCAGCGAATCGGCGAGCGGCCCAGTCCGCGATCGGCTTTCGGAAACCACCAAATAGGCGCGAGTGGCGCCGCGCCCGCCGCCCCAGCCGATCAGCGCCCGGCACAGGCGCGCCGCCGACGGCTCGTCGGTGGCGCGGACCGCCGACAGGCCCAACCACCGGGTAGCCGAGGCGCTCGGCGGCCGCGGTGGCCTCGGCGATGTCCTCGACCGGGCCGCGGCTCCAGGGCACCACCGGGACGTCGGCCTGCTCGGCGACCCGTTTGGCCGCGACCTTGTCGCCCAGCAGCCGGATGGTCGCGCTGTCCGGGCCGACGAACACGATGCCGGCCTCCTCGCAGGCCTGCGCGAACGACGCGTGCTCGGCCACGAACCCCCAGCCGACCCAGACGGAGTCGGCGTCGGCGCGGCGCAGGGCCGCCACGACGGCGGCCTCGTCCAGGTAGCGCGAGCGGCGCGCGCCGTCGGTGGGGTCGACGTAGGTCGGCGAGCCCAGCGGCACGGCCTCGTCGGCCTCGCGCACGAACCACGCGTCGGCGTCGGGGTCGGTGTACAGCGCGATCGTGCGGATGGGCGGGTGCCCGCCGGCCTGGTTGAGTTCGGCGACGGCGGTCAGCGCCCGCACCGCCACGGCGTCGGCGGGGGCGAACTCGACGACCGTCCCCGTCTTCGTGCGGACCCGCACCACCGGATCGATCTCCAGCAGATGGCCCACCGCGTCGGTCAGGGGCGGTACCGAGCCGGCCGGCCGCCGGTAGCGAACCGTCACCCGCGTCCCCGGGCGCGGCCACGAGATCATCAGTGACCGAACGGGTCCGGGCCCTCGCCGGGGAGCCACGACAGCCCCGGCACGCCCCAACCGTGCGCCTTGACCGCCCGTTTCGCGCTGCGCGCGTAGCGGCCGATGAGCCGGTCCAGGTACAGGAAGCCATCCAGGTGCCCGGTCTCGTGCTGCAGCATCCGCGCGAACAGGCCGGTGCCCTCGATGTCCACCGGCTGGCCCTCGGCGTCCAGTCCCGTCACGCGCGCCCACTGGGCCCGGCCGGTCGGGAACGACTCGCCGGGCACGGACAGGCAGCCTTCCTCGTCGACCCCCGGGTCGGGCATGGTCTCGGGAACGTCGGAAGTCTCCAGCACCGGATTGACGACGACGCCGCGGCGGCGGTTCGTCATCCCGCGGTCGTCGGCGCAGTCGTAAACGAACACCCTTACCCCGCGGCCGATCTGGTTGGCGGCCAGGCCGACCCCGTGCGCGGCGTCCATGGTGTCGTACATCGTGGCGATCAGCTCGGCCAGCTCGGCCGGCAGCGACCCGTCCTCGGCGACGGGCACGGGCGTCGTCGGCGTATGCAGGACCGGATCTCCCACGATGCGAATGGGTACGACTGCCATGGTCGGCAAAGGTACCGCACGACTCGCGGGTCTTGATGACGGCTTGAGAGTTCGGGGCGTGATTCAATAAGCGCCGAAACATGCCCCTAGGTAAGTCAAATGAGTAGAGCAGTTCGAGAATCGCCGGAAGGGTCCAGGGGAAGCGATATGGACAGCGCCATGGCGCGGGCAGATCGATCGGGGGACGCCTCGGAGATCGCTGATGGCCTCACCCGCCGCGAACACGACATCCTGGCCTTCGAGCGTCAGTGGTGGAAGTACGCCGGAGTGAAGGAAGAGGCGATCAAGGAACTGTTCTCGATGTCGGCGACGCGGTACTACCAGGTGCTCAACGCGCTCGTCGATCGACCCGAGGCGCTGGCGGCCGACCCCATGCTGGTGAAGCGGCTGCGACGCCTGCGGGCCAGCCGTCAGAAAGCGCGGGCCGCGCGGCGGCTCGGCTTCGAGGTGACCTGAGTCGCTACAGTGGGCTCGTGAAAGAGCGAGTTCCCGATTCCACGGGCCTCCCGCTGCGGGCCATGGTGATGGTGCTGCTGTTCCTGGGCGTCATCTTCCTGCTGCTGGGCTGGCAGGCCCTGGGTTCGTCCGGGAACTCCGACGACGAGTCGGCGTCTCCGGTTTCCGTGACCAGCACCACCAGCTCCGCTTCGCCGGCCAACAAGCCCGCCGCCAACCAGGCGGAGGTGCGCGTCTACAACATCTCCTCCAAGGAGGGCGTCGCCGCGCGCACGAAAGATCAGCTCACGGCCGCCGGTTTCAAGGTCACCGATGTCGGAAATCTGTCGTTGTCCGACGTCTCGACCACCACGGTGTACTACACCGACGCCGACGGTGAGCACGACACCGCCGACGCGGTCGGCAAGAACCTGGGGGCCGCCGTCGAGCCGCGCATTCCCGCCCTGGCCAGCCAGCCGCCCGGCGTCATCGTCCTGGTTGCCGGCTGACGCCCGCCTAGACGTTAGGCTTCGCCTATGCCCAGCCTCTCCGGTCACCGCACCCTGTTCGCACTCTCGGCGGCCACCTGCGTCGCGCTGCTCGGCGCGTGCTCCTCGCCCCAGCACGCCTCCACCAGCCCGGGCACCACGCCCGCGGTATGGACCGGGGCCCCCGGCCCCTCGTCCAGCCCGGGCGGCGAGGCCGCGCAGCCGTCGGCGCAGGGCGTCATGGCCCGGCTGAAAGCGCCCGACGGCACCGAGGTGGCGACGGCCAGGTTCGACTTCGGGAATGGGTTCGCCACCATCACGATCGCCACGAGCGGCCCCGGCCGGCTGACGCCGGGATTCCACGGCGTGCACATTCACAAAACGGGTAAGTGCGAACCGAATTCGGTCGCTCCCACCGGCGGCGCGCCCGGGGACTTCCAGTCCGCCGGCGGACACTTCCAGGCGCCCGGCCATTCCGGCGAGCCGGCCAGCGGCGACCTGACCTCGCTGCAGGTCCGCAAGGACGGGACGGCCATGCTCGTCACCACCACGGACGCCTTCGCCATGCAGGACCTGCTGACGGGCGAGAAGACCGCCATCATCATCCACGCCGGCGCCGACAACTTCGCCAACATCCCCGCCGACCGGTACAACCAGACCGGCGGAGCGGCGGGCCCCGACGAGATGACCATGACGACCGGTGACGCCGGCAAGCGGGTAGCGTGCGGTGTCATCGGTACGGGCTAACCACCAGCCGATCGAGCGCATCGACTTCGCGCCCTCGCCGCGGCCGACCATCGGGGTTGAGTGGGAGTTCGCGCTCGTCGACGCGCAGACCCGCGACCTCAGCAACGAAGCCACCGCGGTGATCGCCGAGATCGGCGAAAACCCGCGCGTCCACAAGGAATTGCTGCGCAACACCGTCGAGGTGGTCAGCGGCGTGTGCGCGAACGCCGGCGAGGCGATGGACGACCTGCGCGACACCCTCGGGCCGGCCCGGCGGATCGTCCGCGACCGCGGCATGGAGTTGTTCTCCGCCGGGACCCACCCGTTCGCGCGGTGGTCCACGCAGAAACTCACCGACGCGCCCCGCTACGCCGAGCTGATCAAGCGCACGCAATGGTGGGGCCGGCAGATGCTGATCTGGGGCGTGCACGTGCACGTCGGCATCTCCTCGGCGAACAAGGTGATGCCGATCATGTCGTCGCTGCTGAAGTACTACCCGCACCTGCTGGCGCTGTCGGCGTCGTCGCCCTGGTGGGGGGGCGAGGACACCGGCTACGCCAGCAACCGGGCGATGATGTTTCAGCAGCTGCCCACCGCGGGGCTGCCGTTCCAGTTCCAGACGTGGAAGGAGTTCGAGGACTTCGTCCATGACCAGAAGAAGACCGGCATCATCGACCACATGAACGAAATCCGTTGGGACATCAGGCCGTCCCCGCATCTGGGCACGCTGGAAGTGCGGGTCTGCGACGGGGTGTCCAACCTGCGCGAGCTCGGCGCGCTGGTGGCCCTGACGCACTGCCTGGTCGTGGACCTCGACCGCCGGCTGGACGCCGGCGAGACGCTGCCGAACATGCCGCCCTGGCATGTGCAGGAGAACAAGTGGCGCGCGGCGCGCTACGGGCTGGACGCCGTGATCATTCTCGACGCCGACAGCAACGAGCGACTGGTCACCGACGACCTCGCCGACGTGCTGACGCGGCTGGAGCCGGTCGCGAAGTCCCTGAACTGCTGCGAGGAGCTGGCCGCGGTGGCCGACATTCCGCGGCAGGGCGCCTCTTATCAGCGGCAGCGGCGGGTCGCCGAGGAGCACGACGGCGACCTGCGCTCGGTGGTCGACGCACTGGTCGGTGAGTTGGAGATCTAAATGGAATTCCCGGAATCCCTTGAACTGCCTATGTTTCCGCTGGAGTCGGCGATGTTGCCCGACGAGGACCTGCCGCTGCGGATCTTCGAGCCGCGATACGGCGCCCTCGTGCGGCACTGCACCGGCCACGGCGACCCGTTCGGCGTGGTGATGATCTTGCGCGGACGGGAGGTCGGCGGCGACGACGCCCGGTGCGATGTCGGCGTCGTGTGTCGGATCACCGAGTGGGCCGAGCACGGCGCGGGCCTGTACACGCTGCGGTGCCGGACCGGTGAGCGAATCCGGGTGGCGCAGTGGCTGCCCGACGATCCCTACCCGCGGGCGACCGTCACCCTGTGGCCCGACGAGCCGGGGCCGCCGGTGACGGCGGCGCAGGTGCTCGACATCGAGGACAGGGTGATGGCGCTGTTCGAACGGATCG
The DNA here is from genome assembly GCF_001053185.1 of Mycobacterium bohemicum DSM 44277. Classification (GTDB taxonomy): domain Bacteria; phylum Actinomycetota; class Actinomycetes; order Mycobacteriales; family Mycobacteriaceae; genus Mycobacterium; species Mycobacterium bohemicum. The sequence goes on from NZ_CSTD01000003.1 coordinate 52,832, forward strand.
CGGAGGCCCGCGACGCCGTGCTGCCGGATCGCGAGGAGCTGCTGGGCCGCGACGAAGGCGACGATCCGGGACAACGCCTGTTCGCCTTGGCATCCCGGCTCCCGATCGGGACCGCCGACCGCTACTCGGTGCTGGCGGCGCCGACGGCCGCCGATCGCGTGGGCGCCCTCAGCGAGGCGGTCGACGCGGTCGCCGCGATCGTCGAGTTCCAGCTCTCCGAATAGATGGGTGAATGAAGGTACATCTTCAGGTCGACGGCTCGCCGACCGCGGCGCGGGCGAGCGCCGCCGAGATCGCCGCGACCGGCGCCGACGGGCTGTTCACCTTCGAGGGCCAGCACGACGTGTTCTTCCCGCTGCTGATCGCCGCCGACGCGACCGATTGCCGGCTGATGACCAACGTGGCGATCGCGCCGCCGCGCAGCCCGCTGCACCTGGCGCACGCCGCCTACGACCTGCAGCTCTACAGCGGCGGCCGGTTCCGGCTCGGGCTGGGCTCGCAGGTGCGGGCCCACATCGAAAAGCGTTACGGCAGTAAGTGGGAGCCGCCGGCGGCGCGGATGGCCGAAACGGTCGCCGCCATCAAGGCGGTGTTCGCGGCCTGGGAAGGCCGCGAGCCCTTGAACTTTCGCGGCGAATTCTTCACCCACACCATCATGGCGCCCAACTTCAATCCTGGCCCCAACCCGTACGGGCCGCCGCCGGTGTTGCTGGGCGCGCTCGGCCCGATCATGACGCGCACGGCCGCCCAGGTCGCCGACGGGCTGCTGGTAATGCCCTTCAACAGCGCCCGCCACTTCACCGACCGCACCCTGCCCGCGGTCGAGGAGGGATTGCGCCGATCGCACCGCACGGCAGGCGAATTCCAGATCATCGCCCAGGCCATGGTGGCCGTCGGGCGCGACGAGACGCAGCTGGCCGCCGCGGTTAACGGCGTGGCGGCGCTCATCTCCTTCTACGGCTCCACCCCGGCCTACCGGCCGGTGCTGGAGGCCGAGGGCTGGGCCGAGATCCAGCCCGAGCTCAACGCGCTGTCCAAGCAGGGCCGGTTCGCCGAGATGCGCCGGCTGATCACCGACCCGATGGTCGCCCGGATCGGGGTGGTGGGGACGCCCGAGGACTGCGCGCAGCAGATCGTCGCGCGTTTCGGCGAGCGGGCCGCCGAGGTGTGCTGTTATTTCCCGGGTTACACGCCCGCCGGCGCCGACCTGGCCGACCTGATCGGCGCGCTGCACCGGGCCCCGGTCGCGCGATGAGCGCCGACCTGGTGGTCGACGTCTCCGACGGCGTCGCGGTGCTCACGCTCAACCGCCCGGAACACCTCAACGCCTACACCCCCGAGATGGGGGAGCTGCTCGGCCGCGCGTACCGCGATTGCGACGCCGACGACGAGGTCCGGGCGATCGTGGTGACCGGCGCGGGCCGGGCGTTTTGCGCGGGCGCCGACTTCGGCGGCGGCGCAACGCCTTTCGAGAGTCCCGGGGGCGACGACGGGTTCACGGCGTCGCCGATCTCGCCGGCCGCCTTCGAGCTGCGCAAGCCGGTGATCGCGGCGCTCAACGGTCACGCCGTCGGCATCGGGTTGACCATCGCGCTGCAGGCCGACATCCGGATCGTCGCGCAGGACGCCAAATACGGTGTGGTCCAGGTCCGCCGCGGGGTGATCCCCGACTGCATGGCGCACTGGACGCTGGCGCAGCTGACCAGCCTGGGCGTGGCCGCCGACATCCTGCTCACCGGGCGGACGTTCGCCGGTTCCGAGGCCGTGACGCTCGGCATCGCGAGCCGGGCGCTGCCGGCCGGGCAGGTGCTCGACCATGCGCTCGAGACCGCCCGCGACATCGCGGTCAACGTGGCCCCGATGTCGGCGGCGCTGTGTAAGCGACTGCTGTGGGACACCGCGATGCACCGCTACCCGCCGGCGCAGGTCGCGGAGCTGGAGACCCGGCTGCACCGGCGGGTGATGGGCGGTGCCGACGCCCGCGAGGGCGTCGCGGCCTTCCTCGATCGAAGGCCGCCGCGGTTCACCGCGCGGCTTTCCCGGGAGTGGACGCCGCTGCCCTAGCCGTGACCGATCAGCTTGTGGTGCAGAGCTTTTCGGAGAGCTCCCACAATTGCGCGGCGCGGCGCTCGTCGTGGGCGTAGGGTGCCGCCTCGCTGATTCGGCAGTCCTCGAGATACAGGGCGCCCGTGCCGTCCAGCTCGGGGCTGGTGGCCGCCCATACCTGGGTGGCCGCTCCGTTCTCGGGAGCGGCGAGGTCGAGCTGGCTGCCGGTGCGGGCGGCGACCACCTCGCGCAGCCGGGAGAAGTCCGCGCGCGACATGTACCGCGCCAGCGCGGTGGCCACGGTCCCGGGGTGGACGGCGTAGGCGCGGATCCCCGAGCCGCGCAGGCGGCGGTCGGCTTCGACCGCGTGCAGGATGTTCGCCGTCTTGGACGCACCGTAGGCCGCGAACTTGTCATACTCGCGCCGTTCCCAGTTGGGATCGTCGAAGTCGACGTCGCCCAGGCGGTGGCCGGCCGAGGACAGGTTGACGACGCGGGCGCCGCCGGCGGCCTGAAGTTGGCCGATCAGCAGCCGGGTAAGTTCGAAGTGCCCGAAATGGTTTGTGCCGATTTGTAATTCGAAGCCGTCGGAGGTCCTGCCGAACGGGGTGAACATGACGCCGGCGTTGTTCATCAGGACGTGCACCGCCGGCGCCAGGCTCCGAATCGTCTCCGCCGCCGCGCGCACGCCGGCCAAGGACGTGAGGTCGAGGGTCACCGTGGAGGTCAGGGCGCCGGGCACCTCGGCGGCGATCCACCGGGCGGTCTGGCTCAGCGCGTCGAGATCGCGGGCGGCCAGGATCACGTGCGCGCTCGCCGCGGCCAGCGCGCGGGCCGACTCGCGGCCCAGCCCGGACGACGCACCCGTAATCACGCACACCCGGCCGGACAGGTCGATGCCTTCGACAACCTGCAGAGCGGTCGGATGTTCGGTCATGCCGGTACACGCTGCCACACCGCCGCCCGCTCCATCAGCCGCGGCGCCACGGCGCGGTGCAGCGGGCCGACGACGGCCCAGACCGCTCGGGCGGCGACCCGGCGGCGGCAGCGCACGCGGGTGGTGAGGCCGGCGTCGCGGCGATCGCCCGCGTCGGCCCCGGCCGTGCTACGGAGCTTTGGCGAAGGCCCGTAGCGAGTCCAGCTGGCCGGGATCCAGCGACGGGCGCACGGTTGCCCGCGCCCCCGCGAGGTCGGCCGCGGTCACGTCGGTGGCGTCGATGGACCGCCGCATCGCCGAGAGCGCGGCCTCCCGCAGCACGGCCACGCAGTCGGCCGCGCTGTAGCCGTCGAGCCCCGCGGCGATCTCGTCGAGGTCGACGTCGGCGCTCAAGGGAATGGATTTTGCTGCGGTGCGCAGGATTTCGCGGCGGGCCTCGGTGTCGGGGGGTTCGATGAACACCAGCCGCTCCAGCCGTCCGGGGCGCAGCAGGGCGGGGTCGATCAGGTCCGGCCGGTTGGTGGCGCCGAGCACCACGACGTCGCGCAGCGGGTTGACGCCGTCGAGCTCGGTCAGCAGGGCGGCCACCACCCGGTCGGTCACGCCCGAGTCGAAGCTCTGCCCCCGGCGCGGCGCCAGCGCGTCCACCTCGTCGAGGAAGATCAGCGACGGGGCGGAATCGCGGGCCCGGGTGAACAGCTCGCGGACCGCCTTCTCGGAGGCGCCGACCCACTTGTCCATCAGCTCGGAGCCCTTGACCGCGTGCACGGACAGCTGGCCCGTGCTGGCCAGAGCGCGCACCACGAACGTCTTGCCGCAGCCGGGCGGCCCGTAGAGCAGCACCCCGCGCGGCGGGTCGACGCCCAGCCGGGCGAAGGTGTCGGGATGCCGCAGCGGCCACAGCACCGCCTCGGTCAGCGCCTGCTTGGCCTCGGCCATGTCGCCGACGTCGTCGAGCGTGACCCCCCCAACCTGCCAGCCGACCGTCAACTCCTGGCTGCCGGAGCGCGACAGCGGCCGGATGACTGACAGCGCGCCGACGAGGTCATCCTGGCTCAGCTGCGGCGGCCGCCCGTCGGTGCTGGCCCGAGACGCCGCCCGCAGGGTCGCCTCGCGCAGCAGCGCGGCCAGGTCGGCGACCACGAAACCCGGTGTTCGGCCGGCGATTTCGTCGAGGTCGAGATCGCCGGCGGGCACGGGTTTGAGCAGCGCCTCCAGCAGCGCCTTGCGGGTGACGGTGTCGGGCAGCGGCAGGCTCAGCTCCCGGTCGCACAGGTCGGGTGCGCGCAGCCGGGCGTCGAGCTGGTCGGGTCGCGCGGAGGTGGCGATCAGGGCGACGCCGGCGGTGGCGACCGCGGCACGCAGCTCGGCCAGTATGAGGGAGGCCACCGGTTCGGGGTCCGCCGGCAACAGCGCGTCGACGTCGGCGATCAGCAGCACCCCGCCGCCGTCGCGGACCCGCTGCGCCGCGGAGATCACGGCCTTGAGCCGCTCGTCGGCGTTCAGCGCGCCGACCTCGGGGCCGTCCAGCTCGACCAGGCGGCGTCCGTCGCACACCGCCCGCACCAGCGTCACCTTGCCCACCCCGGGCGGGCCCGACACCAGCACCCCGAGGTTGGTGGCCGCGCCCAGCGTCTGCAGCAGGTGCGGCTCGTCGAGCGCCAGCTTGAGCCATTCGGCGAGCTTGGTGGCCTGCGGCTGCGAGCCCTTGAGCTCCTCGACCAGGATCTCCGGCGTCCCGGTGCTCAGCTGTTCGTGCCGTGACGTCGCGGTGCCGGCCGGGACCCCGGTGCCCCAGGTGACCAGGGAGTTGGGCTGCACGCTGACCGGACCCTCGGGGTCGACGTAGGTGACGGTCAACAGCTCCGAGGTCCAGCTGATGCCGACCGAGGCGGCCAGCGCCCGGGTGGCCGCGGAGGTGGACGTGCCGGGCCCCAGGTCGCGGGGGAGCAGCGACACCGCGTCACCGACGGTCATCACCTTGCCCAGCAGGGCCTGACGCAACGTGACCGGCGAGATCGACTGGGTGGCCAGGGTCGAGCCGCTCAGCGTCACCGACCGCGCGCCGTAGACGGTCACGGTGCCCACGATCACCGCGGTGTCCTCCCGCAGCCCGGCGTTGGACAGCGTGACGTCGTCGAGCAGCACGGTGCCGACGGGGGTGCCCGGGTCGGCCAGCGCCGCCACGGCCGCCGTGGTGCGCGACCCGGTCAGTGACACCGCATCCCACTCGCGAATGCCAAGGGCGGCAACGGCGCTGGGGTGCAGGCGGACGACACCGCGGCGGGAGTCCGCGGCGGAGGTGTTCAGCCGGGCGGTGAGGGTGAGCTGACGGTCGCCCGCCGCGCGGCGCGACGCTGCCTGGGCGCGTCGTTCCACGCCTCGGGATGGGCGGCGAGCCAGCGCTGGTTGCGCACCGCGAAGGGGACGTGGCACAGGTAGGCGACGATGATCACCCAGATCAACAGGTAGGGGGCCAGCACTGCGGCCGCCGCGCAGATCGCCAGCAGCGCCAGCAGCGGGGCCGCCCAGTTCGGGGGCACCGCAGCGGCGTGCATCTTTCGCATCGGGATCTTGCTGATCATCAGCATCGATGTCCCGGTGATCCAAATACACAGGAACGTACTCGACGTCCACCAGCCCGCACCGAACTGCAGTTTGAGCCCGATCAGCCCGATCATCGACACGGCGCCCGCCGGTGCGGGCATGCCGACGAAGAACTCGTGGGCGTAGGAGGGTTGCGTCCCGTCGTCCTGGAGCGCGTTGTACCGCGCCAGCCGCAAGACGACGCACACCGCGTAGAGCAGCACCGCCACCCAGCCCGCCGGCGAATTCGGCAGCAGGGTCATGTAGAGCACGATCGCGGGCGTCACGCCGAAGTTGACCGCGTCGGCCAGGGAGTCGATCTCTTCGCCCATGCGCGACTGCGCGTCCAGGATGCGCGCCACCCGGCCGTCCAGGCCGTCCAGGATGGCGGCCGCCGCGATGAGCGCCATCGCGGCCTTGGGCTGGTGTTCGAGCGCGAACTTGATCGCGGTCATGCCGGCGCAGATGGACAGCACGGTCATCGCGCTGGGCAGGATCTGCAGGTTGACCGCCCGCATCCCGTGCGGCCTGCCGATCATGACAGGGTGGCCAGCACGGTCTCGCCGGCGATCGCCCGCTGGCCGACCCGCACCACCGGCTCGGCACCCGCCGGCAGGTAGGTGTCCAGCCGGGAGCCGAACCGGATCAGGCCGTAGGTGTCGCCGATCGACAGCTTGTCGCCGACCCGCGCATCGCAGATGATGCGGCGCGCCAGCAGCCCCGCGATCTGCACGACCACCACCTCGGCGCCGGTGTCGGTCCGCAACCGCAGGCTGGTGCGTTCGTTGTCGGTGCTGGCCGCGGCGAGATCGGCCGACCCGAACCGGCCGGGGCGGTGCTGCACCGCGACCACCTCGCCGCCCACCGGGGCGCGCTGAACGTGGGCGTCCAGCAGCGACAGGAAGATGCTGACCCGCGGCAGGGGCGTGTCGCCCATGCCGAGCTCGGCGGGCGGGGCGGCGGCGTCGATCACGCAGACCTCCCCGTCGGCGGGGGCGACCACGACCCCGGGCCGCACCGGCGGCACGCGCGGCGGGTGGCGGAAGAACCCCGCGCAGCCGGCCGCGGCGAGCAGCCCGGCCCGGCGCACCCACCGGTGCCGGCGTCCGGCCAGTGCCAGCCCCAGGCCGGCGGCGACGAAGGGGCGACCCGCGGGATGCACCGGTGGAACCGCGGAGCGCACCAGCTCGAGCATGTGCAGCGGGCTGAAAGCGGGGTCCTCGGCGGTGGGACCGACCGTGCGGGGGCGTCGTGCCACGCGGCCATCTTACGGAGCGATTGCCTAACTGAGGTCCCACACCGCAAGCTCGGTCCCGGCGGGCATCTCGACGACGTCCTCGGGGATCTCCAGTAGTCCGTTGGCCGAGGCCAGCCAGCGCAAATGGTGCGACGCCGGCGGGCCGTAGCTAACGACCGTGCCGGCCTCGTGGTCGAGGATCGCGCGGCGGAACTGCCGCTTGCCGCGCGGCGAGGTCAGCGACTCGGCCAGCACGGCGGGCCGGTGCGGCCGCTCGGGATCGGGCAGGCCCATGGCCCTGCGCAGGGCGGGCCGCAGGAACACCTCGAAGGACACCAGCGCGCTGACCGGGTTGCCGGGCAGGGTCACGATCGTCGTGCCGGCCACCCGCCCGAGGCCCTGCGGCATCCCGGGTTGCATGGCCACCTTCACGAATTCCACGCCCTGGCCGCCGTCGCGGCCGAAGGCGTCCTTGACCACTTCGTAGGCGCCGGCGCTCACCCCGCCACTGGTGATGATGAGGTCGGCGTCCCCCGCGTAGCGGTCGAGCAGCGAGGTGAACTGCGCGACATCGTCTTCGGCGGTGGCGACCGCCACCACCTCGGCCCCGGCCTCGCGGACCGCGGCGGCCAGCATGACCGAGTTGGACTCGTAGATCTGGCCCGGCCGCAGTGCATCGCCCGGCGCCACCAGCTCCGAGCCGGTGGACAGCACCAGCACGCGCTGGCGGGGGATCACCGTCAGCCCGGTGATGCCCAGCGCCGACGCCAGGCCCAGCACCGCCGGCGTCACCACCTGGCCGTCGCGCAGGACGGTGGTGCCCGCGGCGACGTCCTCGCCCGCCCGGCGGATGTGCCGGCCGGGCGCCGGGGCCTGCCGGATCGCCACCGACTCCCCGCCGCCGTCGGTGTCCTCGACCGGCACCACGGCCGTCGCCCCGGCCGGCATCGGCGCGCCGGTCATGATGCGGTGGGCGGTGCCCGGTTGCAGCGTCAACTCGTCGGTGCGCCCGGCCGGTATGTCCTCGGCGACCGGTAGCACCACCGGGCGCTCGGGCGTCGCGGGCGCCGCGTCCTCGGCCCGCACCGCGTAGCCGTCCATCGCGGAGTTGTCGAAAACCGGCAGCGCCAGCCCCGCGACCACGTCACCGGCCAGGGCGAGGCCGAGGGCGTCGGGCAGCCCGACCGTCACGGCCGGGCGCGCGCGGATCATCGCCGCGACGGCACGCTGGTGTTCGGCTACGGAGCGCACCCAACCATTATCGGTGCCGGGCGGACCGACGTAGAGTCCACAACGTGATTACCGGGCTGGCACACACCGGTGTGTGCGTCCCCGACTGCGAGGCCGCGGTGGCGTTCTACCGGGACGTGCTGGGTCTGCGGGTGCTCTCGGAGCCCTACGTCATGACCGGTGACGCCATCCGCGACGACATGGGCGAGCTGGTCTCGGACCCCAGCATGAAGGCGGCCATCGTCGGGTTCGGCGACGACGGCGACGGGGTGCTCGAGGTGATCGAGTATCTGGGCGCGGACGCGACCGGCCGGCCGGCGGGGCGGGCGCTGACCGATCACGGGCTGTCGCACGTCGGCCTCGTCTGTGAGGATCTCGACGCCACCCGCGCGGACCTGGAGAGCAAAGGAGTGCGCTTCCTGGTCAGCGGCATCGCCGACGTCGCGCGGGTGCGCACCACCTGGTTCGCCGACCCCTGGGGTGTGGTGTTCATCCTCGTCGAAAAGAGCCGGCCCGAGCGGCCCTACTTCGCGCAGTGGGGCTGAATGGGTAGGCGGCCCACCGTCGGCATCATCGGCGCCGGGGCCGGGGGCATCGCGATGGCCATCCAACTCGCCGACGCCGCTTACGATTTCACGATCTTCGACCGGGCCGACGGGTTCGGCGGCACCTGGCGCCACAACACCTTCCCGGGCGCGGCCTGCGACGTGCCCTCACATCTGTACTCGTATTCGTTCGCGCCGAATCCGCGGTGGAGCAAGACCTACGCCAACCAGCCCGAGATCCTGGCCTATCTCGAGCGGGTGGCCGCCGAGCACGGGCTGGGCGCCCACCTGGTGCCCCACACCGCGATCACCACCGCACGCTGGTCCGACCATGACCGGCGCTGGACGCTGACCGGCGACGACGGCCGCGAGCACCACTTCGACTTTCTGGTCAGCGCGGTCGGGATGCTCGACGTGCCCCACGTCCCCGACATTCCCGGAGCGGCTCGCTTCAAGGGACGCCAATTCCATTCCGCGCGTTGGGATCACAGCAAGTCGACCGAGGGCGAGCGGGTCGCGTCCATCGGCACGGGCGCCAGCGCGATCCAGTACGTGCCGGCGATAGCGTCAAAGACCGCGCACCTGACGGTGTTTCAGCGCACGCCGATCTGGATCGCGCCGCGATTCGACTTCCCGTTCACGCCCGAACAGCAGGAACTGTTCGAACGCGACCCGGCCACGGCGCGGCAGCTGCGGGACGAGGCCTTCGACGCCTACGAGTCGGCCAGCTTCGGCGTCGACGACGCGCAGACCCGCGAGGCCACCGAGCTGGCCCGCGGCTACCTCCTGCGCAAGGTGTCCGACCCCGAACTGCGGGCCAAGCTGATGCCGGACTACCCCGCCGGCTGCAAGCGCCCGCTGATGTCCCGCGACTGGTACCCCACCTTCGCCCTGCCCCACGTCAGCCTGGAGACCACCGCGATCACCGAGATCACCGAACGCGGACTGCGCACCGCCGACGGCGTCGAGCACCCGGTCGACACCATCATCTACGGCACCGGCTTCACGGCTTCCGACTATCTGGCCAGCATCGACGTCTACGGCACCGGCGGCCGGCGCCTCCGCGACGACTGGAGCGACGGCGCGGAGGCCTACCTGGGCACCCTTGTCACCGGATATCCGAACTTCTTCACGCTCTACGGCCCGAACACCAACGGGGTCAACTCGATCATCTACATCCACGAGGTGCAGGCCGGCTTCGTCCGCCGCATCCTCGACGCGCTGGGCGGCCGCGGGGCGCGCACGGTCGAGGTCACGCCACAGGCCCAGCGCCGCTACAACGACGAGATTCAGGCCGCGATGGTCGGCAAGGTGTGGCTGGCGTGCGACAACTACTTCCGCCATGCCAGCGGCAAGGTCGTCACCCAGCTGCCCTACAGCGGCCGGACGTTCTACGAACGAACCCGCGAACTGGCTGACGGCGACTACCGCTTCGCGCGGTGACGCGCCGCGCCGCGATGCGCGTGGGCGACGGCGTGCGGAAGCGCGGCGACCTCGCCCGCCTCATCCGCGCGATGCGCTCGGCGGCCCGAACCGGGGTGCTGATCTCCCTCTCGGCCCTCATCCGCGCCGCGGTCGCGGCACGCTTGGACGGCCTCTTCGCCTGCATCAGCCAGACCCTACGCACGCGTAGGCGGCCGGCGGGTTACTGAACCCAGAAATTGTCGTGGCGAATGAACCACTCCCGGCGCTCGCCGTCGGTCATGTCGGCCAGCGCGCCGAATGACGCCGGCGGCCTCGTAGTCCGGCGGTTCACCCTTCAGTGTGACCCGTCAGTCGAACCGGTAGACCACCCCGGTGAGCTGCTCCGAGACCTCCCATAGCCGCCGCTGCAACTCGGCGTCATGCGACTTCCGGCTGGACGCGACGAGCTTCGGGTAGCCGCGGGTTTCGGCGAACCCGTCGGGGCCGTAGTACTGGCCGCCGAGCACCCCCGGGTCGGTGGCGGCGCGCAGCGTCGGGAGCGCGCCCATGGCCGCGTCCTGCGCGATCACCGAGAAGAACACGTTGACGAGCGGCCGCAACGCCGCGGGCGTGTAGCGGCCCAGTTCCGTGTTCGACCCGCCGGGGTGGGCGGCGGCGGCGATCGTCGTGCCGTGCGGGGCGAGCCGGCGCTGCAGCTCGTAGGTGAACAGCAGGTTGGCCAGCTTGGCCTGTCCGTAGGCCGCGACCCGGTTGTAGGAGCGCTCCCACTGCAGGTCGTCGAAGTGGATGTCGGCGAGGATGCGGTGGCCCATGCTGCTCACCGTCACGACCCGCGACCCGGGGACCGGCAGCAGCCGCTCCAGCAGCAGGCCGGTGAGTGCGAAGTGGCCCAGGTGGTTGGTGCCGAACTGCATCTCAAAGCCGTCTTTGGTGGTCTCCTTCGGGGTGTACATCACGCCCGCGTTGTTGATCAGCAGGTCGATGTGGTCGTAGTCGGACTTCAGCTGATCGGCCGCGGCGCGCACGGAGTCCAGGGACGTCAGGTCAAGCTCCTGCAGCACCACGTCGGAGCCGGGGCTCGTGGCGGCAATCCGCGCGGCGGCGTCCTTGCCCTTGTCGAGATTGCGCACCGCCAGCACGACGCGTGCGCCCTTGTCGGCGAGTGCGGCGGCGGTCTCGTAGCCGAGGCCGGTGTTGGCCCCCGTGACGACGGCGACGCGGCCGGTCTGATCCGGGATGTCGGCGGCGGTCCATGCGGCCATGACGGGCTCCTCAACTTGTAGACTAAACGGGGCGATCGCTCCGGTTCATGCCACTATATGGAACGCACGCCCCGCTTTGTCAACCGATGGGTGGTGAACAGATGGGTCAGCCCGCGCGGGCCCTGCGCGCCGACGCGGCGCGCAACCGTGCGCGCGTCCTTGACGTCGCGTACGCGACCTTCGCGGCCGACGGGCTTTCGGTGCCGATCGACGAGATCGCCCGGCGCGCCGGAGTGGGCGCCGGAACGGTCTACCGCCACTTCCCGACCAAGGAGGCGCTGTTCACGGCGGTCATCGAAAATCGCATGCAGCGCCTCGTCGACGACGGCAGGGCCCTGCTGGCCTCCGAGGGGCCCGGGGCGGCGCTGTTCGCCTTCCTGCGCTCGATGGTCCTGCAGTGGGGGGCCGCCGACCGCGGCCTGGTCGACGCCCTGGCCGGCTACGGCATCGACATCGCCTGTGCCGCTCCCGACGCCGAGGACGCCTTCAAGGCCATGCTCGGCGAGTTGCTGCGCGCCGCGCAGGGGGCCGGCACCGCGCGGCCGGACGTCGAGATGCGGGACCTGAAGGCGATCCTCGTCGGATGCCAGGCGATGCAGGCCTACGACTCGGCGCTGGCCGAGCGGGCCACCGACGTCGTGATCGACGGCCTTCGCGCTGGGCGATAACGCCGGAGTCTTCTTGCACTCGGCATAGGCGAGTGCTAAGAATGACGTTGGCACTCGCGACCAGCGAGTGCTAGGTCGGGACGGTGAGGCCAGGGCCGCGACAAGCGGAAGACAACCCTGCCGTCCGTCGCGGGCACTGCACCCGGCCAGAACGTGTCATCCCCAATCCGGAGGAATCACTTCGCAATGGCCAAGACAATTGCGTACGACGAAGAGGCCCGTCGCGGCCTCGAGCGCGGGCTCAACGCCCTCGCCGACGCGGTAAAGGTGACGCTGGGCCCCAAGGGCCGCAACGTCGTCCTGGAGAAGAAGTGGGGTGCCCCCACGATCACCAACGATGGCGTGTCCATCGCCAAGGAGATCGAGCTGGAGGACCCGTACGAGAAGATCGGCGCCGAGCTGGTCAAGGAAGTTGCCAAGAAGACCGACGACGTGGCCGGTGACGGCACGACGACGGCGACCGTGCTGGCCCAGGCGCTCGTCAAGGAGGGTCTGCGGAACGTCGCGGCCGGCGCCAACCCGCTGGCGCTCAAGCGTGGCATCGAGAAGGCCGTCGAGAAGGTCACCGAGACCCTGCTGAAGTCGGCCAAGGACGTCGAGACCAAGGAGCAGATCGCCGCCACCGCCGCGATCTCCGCGGGCGACCAGTCGATCGGCGACCTGATCGCCGAGGCGATGGACAAGGTCGGCAACGAGGGCGTCATCACCGTCGAGGAGTCCAACACCTTCGGCCTGCAGCTCGAGCTCACCGAGGGCATGCGGTTCGACAAGGGCTACATCTCGGGCTACTTCGTCACCGACGCCGAGCGTCAGGAAGCGGTCCTGGAGGACCCGTTCATCCTGCTGGTCAGCTCCAAGGTGTCGACCGTCAAGGATCTGCTGCCGCTGCTGGAGAAGGTCATCCAGGCCGGCAAGCCGCTGCTGATCATCGCCGAGGACGTCGAGGGCGAGGCGTTGAGCACCCTGGTCGTCAACAAGATCCGCGGCACGTTCAAGTCGGTGGCGGTCAAGGCCCCCGGCTTCGGCGACCGCCGCAAGGCGATGCTGCAGGACATGGCGATCCTCACCGGTGGTCAGGTGATCAGCGAGGAGGTCGGCTTGTCGCTGGAGAGCGCCGACGTCGCCCTGCTCGGCAAGGCCCGCAAGGTCGTCGTCACCAAGGACGAGACCACGATCGTCGAGGGTGCCGGTGACACCGACGCCATCGCCGGACGGGTGGCCCAGATCCGCCAGGAGATCGAGAACAGCGACTCCGACTACGACCGCGAGAAGCTGCAGGAGCGCCTGGCCAAGCTGGCCGGCGGTGTTGCGGTGATCAAGGCCGGGGCGGCCACCGAGGTGGAGCTCAAGGAGCGCAAGCACCGCATCGAGGACGCGGTGCGCAACGCCAAGGCCGCCGTCGAGGAGGGCATCGTCGCCGGTGGCGGCGTGGCCCTGCTGCAAGCGGCCCCGACGCTGGACGAGCTGAAGCTCACCGGCGACGAGGCCACCGGCGCCAACATCGTCAAGGTGGCGCTGGAGGCTCCGCTGAAGCAGATCGCCTTCAACTCCGGGCTGGAGCCCGGCGTGGTGGCCGAGAAGGTCCGCAATGCGAAAGCCGGCACCGGCCTGAACGCCGCCACCGGTGAGTACGAGGACCTGCTCAAGGCCGGCGTCGCCGACCCGGTGAAGGTGACCCGTTCGGCGCTGCAGAACGCGGCGTCCATCGCGGCGCTGTTCCTGACGACGGAGGCCGTCGTCGCCGACAAGCCGGAGAAGGCGACCGCTCCCGCGGGCGACCCGACCGGTGGCATGGGCGGCATGGACTTCTAAGTCCGCAGCAGTCCCAACTACGAAAAGCCCGGTCCCCTGGTGGGGCCGGGCTTTTCGCTGTCGCGGAGTGCGCGCACACTCGGCGGGGTAGGTTCGACCGCGTGGCCCTACCGACTCCCTCACCCACCAGCACCGCCGTCGTTACCGGGGCGTCGTCGGGCATCGGCGCCGACATCGCCCGCGAGCTGGCCGATCGCGGCCACGGCGTCACGCTTGTCGCCCGCCGCGAAGACCGGCTTCGCGAACTCGCCGAGGAGCTCGGCCGCCGCGTCCGCACCGAGGTGATCGCCTGCGACGTCGCGGATCCCGGGGCCCGCGCGGGTCTCCTCGACGAGGTCGGTCGTCGCGGACTGACGGCCGACATCCTGGTCAACAACGCCGGCATCGGGACCATCGGCTCGGTGACGAAAACGGCCGTCGCCGACGAGATCGCCCAGGTGCGGGTCAACGTCGAGGCCGTCATCGACCTGACCACCCGAGCGGTCCAGCAGATGGTGCCGCGCGGACGCGGCGCGATCCTCAACGTGGGATCCACCGCGGGCTTCCACCCAATCCCGGGCCAGTCCGGCTATTCCGCCACCAAGGCGTTCGTGAACACCTACACCGAAGGAGTGCGCTCCGAGCTCGCCGGCACCGGCGTCACGGTCGCGCTGCTGTGCCCGGGGCCGGTGCGCACCGAGTTCCTGCAGAACGCAGGCATGGACGAGCGGGACTTCGCCAGCGCGTTTCCGAAGTTCATGTGGATGCCGTCGCGGGACGTGGCGCGCGTGGGCGTCGACGCGCTCGAGCACGACCGCGGAACGGTGATCGCCGGGCTGCCGAGCCGGGTGAGCACCCGGGTTTTCCAGTTCATGCCGCGGCGGCTGCTCTTGCCGCTGCTCAAGAGCCAGCACCCCGGCCTCAAACGAGACGCGGACAGGTCACCGGCCTGAGGGCCACGGCCGCATCCAGCCCTCCACCGGGAGCGCCAGCGCGTTGCACAGCGTGCAGATCGTCCGGTACCACCCGACCGCGGTAAGCAATTCGATGCGTTGCTCGTCGTCGAGGTCGCGCCCCAGCGCGCTCCAGGTCGCCTCCGACCACGAGCCGGTGCGCTCCAGTTCGTCCACCGCCTCGATCAGGGTCCGCTCGCTCGCGCTCCACCGCGGGTCGGAGGCTCCGCCGGTCACCAGCGCGTCGCACTCGTCGTCGCTGACGCCCGCGATCGGGCCCCAGAACGCCGCCTGGCCGCCCCACTCGTACTCGCAGCCCACCAGCGCGCAGGTGCGAAGAATCGCGATCGTCCGCGTCCGCGGCGGCAAAAGCGCTGCGATGTAAAGGGATTCGCCGAGCTTGCGCAGCCGGTTGGCCAGCGCCGGGTGGCGCTGCAGGCAGCGCACGAGGAGCAACGGCTCGTAGGTGCGATCCGGGTGGCCCCAGCTGTTGATGCCCTCGGCGTCCTCCGCGCTCCACGGCGGGGCCAGCGGCGCGACGCGGCTCACGCCGGCTCGCTGAATACGACGCAGTCGTGCAGGCAGCCTTTGGCTGCGCTGGGGGAGTCGGCCTCGCGGTGCAGCAGCGCCCGCGTCGGCGCCACGCCCAATCGGACGGTGTCCTCGCCGGCCTCGGTGAGTTGGGCGACCCCGTCCACGATCAGCGAGTAGCCGCCCGGCTCGCGTGGGGGCCACAGCAGGGTGACCTCGCCGCGGCGGGCCAGGTTTTGCCGGGTCCGCCCCCCGATGGCACCGACATCGACGACGGCGCGGGGGCCGTCGGGACCCTCCGGCAGCGCGCGCAGCGTCGGCTCGACCGTCACCGTGTGCGGGCGGTACCCGTCGTCGACGGTGATCAGATAGGCGAACGGGAAGTCCGGCAGAGCCGCGGCGAGCCGCTTGAGGTCCACCTTCTTCTTGGCGCGCATGGCATCGAGGATAGGCGCCCGCGCAGGCTAGACCTGCAGCGCCGGCTCCCCGGTCCCCGGGGGGGAGTCGATGAGGCTGCGCGGGCCCTTGGGGAAGAACCCGGAGTTGGGGATGCCCGGCTCGCGGACGGGCGCACGCACGCCCGTGGCCGCGCTGGCCGCGCCGGCCGCGCTCATGCTCGCGCCGCTGGCTTCGAGCCTGCCTGCGACCATGCCCGCGTCGGCGGAGTTGCCGAACTCCATGGCGCCGGTGGTTGCGGGGCTGAGCAGCGTGGTGCTCGCCACGCCGGGGTTGAGGCCGCCGGTGGTGGCGGCGGCCGAGTTCAGCAGGCCCGAGCTGAGGTTGGCCGCGCCGAGGCCGCCCGTGAGGTAGCGGCCGGAGCTCAGGGGATCGGCGCTGGCCTGTCCTGTCAGCAGGTTGTCCTGGAAGATGCCGGCGTTGGCGGTGCCGGTATTGAAGAAGCCCGCGTTGACCGACCCCGAGTTCAACAGGCCGGCGTTCGACAAACCTGCGTTCCCGATGCCGAGGTTTCCGCTGCCGGAGTTGAAAAAGCCGATGTTGTTGCTGCCCGAGTTGAACAACCCGATGTTTCCGGTGCCGGAATTGAAGCCGCCGAAGCCTATCTGATTGTTGCCGCTAAGACCGATCCCGAAGTCGTTGTTACCACTGTTGCCAAAGCCAAAGTTGTTATTGCCGAAGTTGCCAAAACCGAAGTTGTTGTTACCGGAGTTTCCCGATCCGACATTGAGGCTGCCGCTGTTTCCATACCCGACATTTGAATTGCTCACCGACGTCAGACCGAGGGGACCGAAACTGATCTGGCCGCCGTTGAAGTTGAAGCCGAGCTTCTGCATGACCTGCTGCCACGGCGCCAACTGCGAGACGGCCGTCGACGCGTCGGCGTGGTAGCCGAACATAGCCGCCACGTCGGCGGCCCACATCGCCTCGTAGGCGGCCTCGGTGTCCATGATCGCCGGG
The DNA here is from genome assembly GCF_001053185.1 of Mycobacterium bohemicum DSM 44277. Lineage (GTDB taxonomy): Bacteria > Actinomycetota > Actinomycetes > Mycobacteriales > Mycobacteriaceae > Mycobacterium > Mycobacterium bohemicum. The sequence goes on from NZ_CSTD01000003.1 coordinate 69,459, forward strand.
GCGTTGAGCCCGAACCAATTCGTCGACGCCAGCGCCTGCACCAGGGCGCGATTGGCCGCGACCACCGCCGGCTGCACCGTGGCCACCACCGCGGACTCGAACGCCGCCGCGATGGACGCGGCCTGGGTGGATGCGGCCTCGGCCTGAGCCGCGGCGGCACCCAGCCAGCTCACGTATCGCGTCGCGACGGTCATCATGGTCATGGCCGACGCGCCCTGCCATGAGCCGTTGACCAGATCGGACGTCACCGAGAAGAACGACGAAGCCGCGGACGTCAGATTCTCGGCCAGCCCGTCCCACGCTTCGGCCGCAGCAAGCAGCGGTGCCGCACCAGGACCGGCGTAAATTAGAGCCGAGTTGATTTCTGGCGGCAACCACGCAAAATGCGGGCTCGTCACTGACCCAACTTAACCGGGATGGGCCGCCCTTCGTGGCGTTATTGGCCAGGTAGGGGCCCAGAACGGCGACCTCGAACCAACCTGCCGGGACGGGCGTCAGTGGGCGCACCATTTTCTGCGATTATTTGTCCGGAAACGACCGTTGTCACGTATCCTTCGGCGGTTTGGTCTAAGCGTCGCCCGCCGGCGGGCAGGTCGTAACGGATCACCGGCTTGTGGACGCGCAGGGCCGCGTGGTCGATGACATTCAGGTCGGCCTTGTATCCGACGGCGATGCGGCCGCGGTCGCCCAGCCCGGCGACCCGGGCCGGAACGGAGGTCAGTTCGCGGACCGCCTCGGACACCGTGAACCGGCCTGACTTCCGGTCGCGCGCCCAGTGTGCCAGAAAGTACGTCGTGTAGCTGGCGTCGCAGATCATCCCGTAGTGCGCGCCGCCGTCACCGAGGCCGAGCACCACGTCGTCGCGGTGGAGCAGGTCGCCGACCGTGCTCAGCGAGTTGTTCGCCAGGTTGCTGGTCGCGACCAGCAGCATCGCGTGGCCGTCGTCGTCGAGCAGGCGGTCGTAGGCCTCCTCCATCGGGCTCACCCCCCGCGCGCGGGCCCGGGCCGCGATCGACGTCGACGGGTCGGGCTCGTAGTCCGGGGTATCGCCCAGCGGGAAGATCCAGTCCCACATCTGCGCGACGTACAGGATCGGGTGCCCATGGCCGGGCTTGTCGGCCAGAATGCGCGCGCGGACGTCCGGCTTGCGCATCTCGGCGACCCGCTCGGCCAGCGGCAGATGCGCGATCTCGCGGTAGCTGGGGTACAGCACGAACGGGTTGGCGGACAGTTCCAGCCCGATGATCAGCCCGATCGGGCGCGGCAGCAGCTGCGCGGTGATGTCGCCCCCGGCAGCGTTGGCCTTCTCGATCATCGTGATGGCGTCCTCCCAGGTCGGATCGCCAGAATTGGCGACGATCAGGGTGAACGTGACCGGCAGGTGCAGGTCCTCGGCGACGTCGAACACCGTCTGCAGCACCGGCTGGTAGCCGCCGGCGGGAATGTCGGGCACGAACTGCAGCAGCCCGCCGCCGCCGTCGACCACGCCCTGTGCGATCGCCTCGATCTCCTCGCGCGCGGCGTCGTAACTCGGGATGGGCGAGCCGCTCTCGGTCTTGTGGATGGTGAACCGCGACGTCGCGAAGCCCAGCGCCCCGGCCTCGATCGCCTCGGTGGCCAACGCGCGCATTGTCGCCAGGTCGTCGGCGGTAGCGGGTTCCCGGTCCGCGCCGCGCCGGCCCATCACGTACACCCGCAGCGGCGAGTGCGGCAGATACGCGGCCACGTCGATGTCACGCCGCCGCGAGTCCAGGGCGTCGAGGTATTCGGGGAAGGTCTCCCAGGTCCACGGCAGCCCGTCGGTCATCACGACGCCGGGAATGTCCTCGACGCCGGCCATCACGTCCACGAGGACGGCGTGGTCTTCCTGCCGGCACGGCGCGAAGCCGACCCCGCAGTTGCCCATGACGACGGTGGTGACGCCGTTCGCCGACGACGGCGTCAGGCGATCCGACCAGATGGCCTGACCGTCGTAATGGGTGTGCAGGTCGACGAATCCCGGGGTCACCAGCAGCCCCGTCGCGTCGATCTCGCGCACCGCCGAGGAGCCGTTGACCGACCCCACCGCCGCGATGACGCCGTCGGCTACCGCCACGTCGCCGACGTACGGCTCGCCCCCCAGCCCGTCGACGATCGTGCCATTGCGGATGAGCAGGTCGTAGGTCATCTAAATAATCTCCTACTATAACTGTCTTACCAGGTCAAACACATTCGACGTGTCCGAGACTTCTGCGAAAGTGTCATAAGTGAACTGCGGAAATGGGTTTATACGTGTCCAATGGACACAGCACCCGTGTCCATCATCGGCGCTCACCATCAAAGCCTAACCCCGCGCACGTACCACCAGTCCTCAACCGTGGAACGCAACCCCGCAGGAAACCACTCGGTAAGTGGCTCAGTGTCCAGCGGCGCACTTGGCAAGCGCTCAGCGAGGAGCGGCGGCGGCGACTCCAGCAGCTGCCAGGCTGGACTCTAGACGCCCGTGGCCGATGGCGGGAGGAAGGCTTCAATCACCTTCAGCGGTATGTGGAGGCAAACGGGAACGCGAGGTTCCTCAGAGCGGCGTGGTCGACGGGTTCGTTCAACCTCGGCTTGTAGGTGGCTAAGGATGACCAAGTCGGAGAACCGCACAAATTAGCGCGGTTACCGTGAACGGTAGCGCCTGGGTGCAATATGTAATTTGGAGTAATATTCCGGGCTCAAGGTCTGTTCTCTACCGTTGCCAGGCCGAGGCCTTGAGCGGCCCGGCGCCGCACGAGTGTCAATCCGTTGTGCTGACGCCGTCGAATCGGCTGGGTTGTAAGCGTGGTCCTAGTTCGGCCAGCTGCTGTTGAGAATGATCCCGACGAAGTCGTCACGGACGAACGATTCGTCGAAGTGTTGCAGCACATCGGCATTGACTGTCCCGAATGTGCTGCGGGGTCGATGCTTCATGCCATCGGTGAACGCCCGCAGGATCTGATTCTTGAAATCGGGCCGAGGATGTGCAGCCGTGACCGCCCGAAATGCTGCTGCGGATAGATCGTCACGGCCTATGCCCAACACGTCAATCTCGACACCCGCTGTGACAAGAGCTATTTCGGGTTCCAGGAACTCGGGCACGCCCGGCGTCGTATGCAGCGCAATGGAAAGCCATACGGTACGCGCGGCGGCTTCATCAACGCCGCGCTCCAGCAGGAATTTCCGCGCCGCGTCGGCGCCGTCGACCTCGAACCGACGCATCGACGTCCGGTAGCTTTCGGTGAGACCAATGTCGTGAAACATCGCGCCGGCATAAAGCAATTCGGGGTCTGCCCGCAGACCACGCCGCTGCCCTTGTAGGGCACCGAAGAAGAACACTCGGCGGGAGTGGTTGAACAACAGCTCGTCTTCGGTGTCGCGGATGTACTCGGTGATGTCACGCACGAGCGGGGTGTCGGGGACGGCGATGCCAGCGACCTGTTGGGCGGATGCGGCGGTCATGGTGGATCCTTTCGTTTTGCCTACGGTCAATGCAACACCGTCGGTCAATTGCTGGGTGTCTGCTATGCCATCTTTCCCACAGAAATGCCATGATCACGGCACGCCCGCCGCCGGCGCGATGCGCCGCGTTGTCGTGATCCTCGTGTTCGAAGGCGTGAAGTTGTTGGACGCGGCCGGACCGGCGGAGGCGTTCTCGGAGGCCACCGAACTGAACACCACCCCCGGCTCTCTTTGTCGAACCTTGTTGTGCCCTTAGATATTCGGCGCTGTTCAGCGTTGTTTCAGAAGACGTCGAACTTGATGAGCCAATACCGCAGCGCACGGCGCTCTTCCGTCGGCGGAAACGCTACATGCGCAGCCGCTGGCGTAGGTGCTTCATCGCGGCCGGTTAGTCGGCGCCGGCAGTCCCGGCAGTGATGCAGCGAGGCCTTCGCGGAGCCCTCGGTCTATTGCCTGCCGAGCCGGGCCTTCGGTCGGTGCCGGTTGGCAGTCACAATGCAGGCCACTGAACGGGCTGGTGTCCGTCGTGTTTGCATCGGCGATCGCCGGTGCTGCTCCCATAACCCACGAGCCGAGAACGATAGCTCCGCTGATTAGCGTTTTGGTGATCAGATTCGTGATTGACATTATGACTCTCCTTTTATTTCCTGGTGAATCTTCTGAGAAGGGTTGAGCACTGCCCATCTGGGCAAAGGCGACCCACACTGTGATTCATGCTTGTGATGGTTTGCCGTCCCGCGCACGGCCTGGCACAGCCAGCGTGTGTCAGAGGTGTTGTCGTGCAACACCCACCCCGAGTAGAGCGGGCCGAGGTTGCCACCGTCTCAGGCTTTAGCGCTTTCCGACTTCACCATCCACGCCTGCTTCTCCAAATCGGCAATGATCGAGTGGAGTAGATCGGCGGTCGACGGGTCGGCGGCGTCGACGTCATCGTGGACCGCCCGCACAGTGTCCACTGTGGCGTAGAGCAGCGTAGTGATCGCATCGACGACTTCGATGGTGCTAAGCAGACCCGGTGCGATGGTAGGGACGGACGTGGTCGCTGCCACCGTGTCGGAGCGTCCATCGGGAATCGCGTCAAGGGCCCGCATGCGTTCAGCGATCGTGTCTGCGGCTTCGCGCGCGATGTCGACGATTTCGTCGAGCTGTAGGTGCAGGTCTCGGAAGTTGGTCCCCACCAGGTTCCAGTGCGCTTGCTTGCCCTGCAGGTGCAATTCGATCAAGTCAACGAGTACTTTCTGCAGGCTCCGCGCCAAGCGGTCCGATGCTCGGAAAGTCTGCACCTCGTCGGCGTCACGACGGTGGTTCGGCAGCAAGGTTGTCATGGCTGCTTCCTTTCGGTGATGTAACCCGGTGCGCGTCTCGCGCGTCCCGGGATTAGTTGCTTGCGTGAGCAAGTTTATAGTTGCTTGCGCGCTCAAGCAATGTGAAAGAAGACACAAACCGTATAGTTGCTCGCGCGAACATGCACTGCGTATCTTTGGCTCATGGCGGCTAGCAAGGCGGGGAAGAAGCCGTCGTCCACGATGGCGGACGGGGGCACCCCGATTAACGTGGGCGAGTTCAAGGTGATTCGCGCGCTTCACCCTGCGTTTGTGGCCATGATGAGGCGGATCGATACCGACCTGCAACGCGAGCATCACATGTCGCACGCGGAATATATCGCGCTGATGTTCTTATCCGAGGCGCCCAACCGCACCTTGGGGCTAAGCGAATTGGCGCGCCGCTGCCAGCAATCGTTGAGCGCGATCAGTCGCACAGTCGGTCGGATGGAGGCTCAAGGTTTGGTCCGGCGCGAGCAGTCAGACCAAGACGCGCGGGCTTACAACGCCACCCTCACCGATGCCGGGCTCACCCGGCTGCAGCAAGCCACTCCCGGCCACGTCGCCAGCCTGCGCCGCCATCTATTCGACCACCTCGACGGCGTTGACCTCGACGCGCTTGCTGATGCATTCGAACGCATCGCGGTCGCTGCCAGCGGCGACGCTCATGTGGTGCCCGGTCGCCCATCCTCAGACACGCCGATAGGGAAGCTCATCAGCAATTGAGGACACCAGCAAGTTGCGCGAATAATCGTCACGACGCAGCTTCATCTGGGAAACGCTTGCTGGGTTTGGGTGCAATGGACGCCATGACCAGGGACGATACCGCGGTTCCCGTGTCCAGTGATGCGTCCAGTTCTCCTGCACCGCTGGTCAGACGGCATCGAAGTACTCCTAAACGATCTACGACCGCGCCGGTGGCCATGCCAGGCCCCCGCGCCCCCCGTAGTGTCGGATTTATGCCCAACCCCGACGACAGCGTCCGGGAACTGCTCCGGGACGCCTTCACCCGCTTGATCGAACACGTCGACGACCTCACCGACGGGCTGACCGAGGAGGTGTCCCGCTACCGGCCGACCCCGGACGCCAACAGCATCGCGTGGTTGCTGTGGCACAGCGCGCGGGTGCAGGACATCCAGCTCGCCGACGTGGCCGGCGTCGAACAGGTGTGGTCCCGCGACGGGTGGGTCGACCGGTTCGGCCTGGACCTGCCGCGCAACGACACCGGCTACGGGCACGGGCCCGGCGAGGTCGCCAAGGTGTACGCGCCCGCCGAACTGCTCTCCGGCTACTACCACGCCGTGCACAAGCTCACCCTCGAGTACGTCGCCGGGGTCACCGCCGACGAGCTGGCCCGCGTCGTCGACACCAACTGGGACCCGCCGGTGACAGCGAGCGCGCGGCTGGTCAGCATCATCGACGACTGCGCCCAGCACCTCGGGCAGGCCGCTTACCTGCGGGGGATTCAGTAGAGTCGGCGCCCGTGCGATTCGCGCTCACGGTGCTGCTGTGGCTGGCCACCACGGTCGCCGTGGCGGTGGCGGTCCCGGGGGTGTGGATCCAGCTGCACGTCGTCGACGCCGACGGCTACGTCGCGCTGGCCCGCTCGGCGGCCGGCGACCCGGCCGTGCAATCCGCGATGGCTTCGGAGCTCACCACCCGGGCGATGGCGCTCATCGCCGCGCGCGGCGGAGGCCGCTACGCGGTCGACGGAGCCCAGGTGCACGAGGCGGCCGCCGCGTTCACCGCCGGCCCGGAGTTCCCGCCGCTGTTCGCCCGGGTCAACCAGGCGGCGCATGGCTGGCTGTTCGACCCCCCGGGGCGCGACGGCGGGCAGTGGGCCGTCGACGTGGCCCCGATGCTGCGGAACGGCGCCATCGCGGCCCTGCTCAGCCGCCACAACGTCACGGTGCCCGCCACGCTCACGGTCCCGATCACCGAGTCGATGCCCCGGTCGTTGCGGCAGGGGCAGCTGAGCCGGCTCACGACGTGGGGACCCGGGGCGGCCTTCGGTGCGGCGGCCCTGGGCATCTGTTGTGCCGTGCTGACGCTGGCCGCCGCGCGCCGCCGCGGGAAAGCGCTGAGCGCGCTGGGCATCTCGGCGCTGCTCGTCGGCGCGCTCGGATACGGCGGGATCGAGATGGGCCGCCAGCACCTCAACGAGGCGCTGAACCGCACCACCGGCCCCGTCCGGGACATCGCCGACGCGCTGGTCGTCCGCGCCGAATCCGGGCTGCACCAGTGGCTTAACCTGACGCTGCTCGCCGGGGCCGCCCTGGCCGGGCTCGGCGTCCTCGTCGCGATAACGGGCGCGCTGCTGAAGAAGGGCTAGCCGAATGGCGGCGACCCGCCGCGCCCGGCTTCGCCGCGCTTGCGATCGCCGCTAGCCGAACGTGAACGAGAACACCTGCAAACCCGGAGTCACCTGCAGGTCGAGTTGATCGCTGCCCGCGGCGGGGTCGGCGACGATCTGGTGCAGGGTGGGCGGACCGCCGATCGGCAGCGTGGTGGTCCGCCCACCGCGGGTCACCGTGACGGTCCCGGTGCCGCCGACGAGGACGTAGACGTCCTTGGCCGTGTAGTTGAGCCGGAGGCCGGCGTCGGCGCCGTCGGCGGTGGCCCCCTGGTCGTCCAGCGTCCAGTGGCCGCGCAACGCGAATCTGTCCCCGGCCAGGGTAGGCGGGTAGCTGAAGGTGGTTGCGCCCGAACGGTATTCGCCGCCACCACCGTAGTAGCTGGCCTTGCCGGCGCCCAGGTACATCTCGGGGCTGAGCCGGGTGTGTGGCGTGGTGTCGGGCGACTGCGCCGCTGCGGGCAGCCGGGCATCGGGCGCCCGCGCGGCCAGCAATTGGCGGATCAGCCCCTCGGTGCCGTCGTAGTCGCCCTCGCCGAACTTGGTGTGCCGGACCGTCCCGTTGGCGTCGATGAGGTATTCGGCCGGCCAGTAAAGGTTTTGGTAGCTGTTCCACGTCGCGTAGTCGTTGTCGAGCGCGATCGGATACGTGATGTGCAGCGCGGCGGCACCGCTGGCGACGTTGCCCGGGACGCGCTCGAACGCGTATTCCGGGGTATGCACGCCGATCACGACGAAGCCGTGATCGCGGTAACGGTTGTACCACTCGACGACGTGCGGGATCGCACGCTGGCAGTTGATGCACGAATACGCCCAGAAGTCGATCAGCACCACCTTGCCCCGCAGGGATGCCAGGTCGATCGGCGCGCCGCCAGGGGTGTTGAGCCACTGGGTAATTCCGGTGATGGCGGGGGCGGGGCCGCACTGCTGTAGCTGGTCGGCGCCGTCGGTGCAGTCGGCCAGCTGACCCTTGGGCCCGGGGCTGAGCTGCTGACGGAGCTTGTTGGCGCCGATCCGCGCCTGCATGGCGCTGGTGTAGTCGGGAACCGCGCGCTGCAGCACCGCCGGCAGGTTGAACACCAGCGCCACGGCCAGCACGATCATCGCCACCCCGCCGGCGATTTGGATCGCGCGTTGCCGGCGGCGGAACGCCGCGACGCGCTCGGTGATGCGCCGCCCGGCCAGCGCGAAGGCCAGCAGGGGGATGGCGGTGCCGACCGCGAACGTCGCGGTCAGGACGAGGATCGGCACACCGATCGACGCGGTCCCGCCCGCGACCACGATGGCGGCCAATACGGGTCCCGCGCACGGCACGTACAGCGCGCCCAGGGTCAGGCCGAGACCGAAACCGCTTCTGCCGGAATCGGTCTCACGCATCGGGATGCGGGCGAAGGGTCGTTCGATCAGGTGCTGCAGCGGCGGGAAGATCAACCCCAGCCCGATCAGCGTGAGCACCACCAGCGCCGCCCACCGGATCGCGTCCTGCGGCAGGTGCAGCGCCGACAGCAGGGCGGAGCCGCCCAGCGTCACCAGGCTGAAGCTGCACACCAGGCCGGCGATCACCAGGTAGGGGCGGGCGGCGGAAGTGGTGTCCCGGTCGCTGCCCAGACCGGAGACGAAGATGACCGGGAGCACCGGCAGGATGCACGGCGAGATCCCGGTGATCAGGCCCCCGAGGAAGCCGATCAGGGCGATGGTCTGCATCCGGGCTAGTCGCTGTAGACGAGCGAACGGTCTGCCGGCGCAGGTTCGACCGTCGGAGCCGGAACCCGCGGCGGCCGCGACCGCACCCGCAGCGGCCACCAGAACCAGCGCCCCAGCAGCGCGGCGATGGCCGGGGTCATGAACGCGCGCACGATCAGCGTGTCGAACATCAGGCCCAGCCCGATCGTGGTGCCCACCTGCCCGACCATCCGCACATCGCTGACGACCATGGCGGCCATGGTGAAAGCGAAGATAAGCCCCGCGTTGGTGACGACCTTGCCGGTGCCGCCCATCGACCGGATGATGCCGGTGTTGAGGCCGGCATGGATTTCCTGCTTGAACCGCGAGACCAGCAGCAGGTTGTAGTCCGAGCCCACGGCCAGCAGCACGATGACCGACATCGCCAGCACCAGCCAGTGCAGCGGGATGCCCAGGATGTGTTGCCAGAACAGCACCGACAGCCCGAACGAGGCACCCAGGGACAGCGCCACCGTGCCCACGATGACTGCTGCGGCCCCGAAGGCCCGGGTGATGATCAGCATGATGATGAAGATCAGGCACAGCGAGGAGATGCCCGCGATCACCAGGTCCCACTTGGCGCCGTCGGAGATGTCCTTGAACACCGCTCCCGTGCCGGCCAGGTAGATCTTCGCGTCCTCTAGTGGCGTGCCCTTGAGCGCTTCCTCGGCGGCCGTCTGGAGCTTGTCGATGCTGGCGATCCCGGCCGCCGACGCCGGATCCCCGCGGTGCAAGATGATGAACCGCGCCGCGTGCCCGTCGGCGGACAGGAAGCTTTTCATGGCGCGCTTGAAGTCGGCGTTTTTGAACACCTGGGGCGGCAGGTAGAACGAGTCGTCGTTCTTGGCGGCGTCAAACGCGTGCCCCATGGCCATCGCGTCGTCGCTCATCTCGTCCATCTGGTCGAAGATCCCCGACATGGTGCTGTGCATGCTCAGGATCATCGTGCGCATGTTGACCATGGTGTCGATCATGATCGGGAACTGCGCGACCATCTGCGGCATCAGCCGGTCGAGCTCCTTGATGTCACCGACCAGGGTGTCCAGCTTGTCGTCGATCTGGTCGACGCCGTCGAGCGCGTCGAAGATCGAGCGCAGCGACCAGCACATCGGGATGTCGAAACAGTGTTTCTCCCAATAGAAGTAGCTGCGGATCGGCCGGAAGAAGTCATCGAAGTTGGCGATCTGGTCACGCAGCTGGTTGGTGATCTGCTGCATCTCTTCGGTGTCGCCGACCATCTTGTGGGTGACCCCGACCAGCCGGTTCATCAGGTCATACATCCGCTGCATCGTCGCGATGGTCGTGGTCATCTCATCGGCCTGTTTGAGCAGGTTGTTCATCTGGTTGCGCTGGTATTTCATCGCCTGCATCTGGCCCGCGTTCTGGATGCTCATCTGGAACGGGATCGAGGTGTGGTCCATCGGCGTGCCGTCGGGCCGGGTGATCGCCTGCACCCGCGAGATCCCCGGCACCCGGAACAGCCCCTTGGCCAGCTTGTCGAGCACCAGGAAGTCCGTCGGGTTGCGCATGTCGTGATCGGACTCGATCATCAAGATCTCCGGCTTCATCCGGGCCTGGGAGAAGTGCCGGTCCGCCGCGGCGAACCCCTCGTTGGCGGGGATGAACGCCGGCAGGTACTGCCGGTCGTTGTAGTTGGCCTTGTAGCCGGGCAGGGTCAGCAGACCCACGAGGGCCACGGCCAGCGTGACGGCCAGGATCGGCAGCGGCCAGCGGACCACGGCGGTGCCGACGCGGCGCCAGCCGCGCACCTTCAGCATGCGCTTGGGATCGAACAGCCCGAACCGGCTGCCCACGGTCAGCACCGCGGGCCCCAGCGTCAGCGCGACCGCCACCGCGGCCAGCATCCCCACCGCACACGGGACGCCGAGGGTCTGGAAGTACGTCATCCGAGCGAAGCTCAGGCAGAAGGTGGCCCCGGCGATCGTCAGGCCCGAGCCCAGGATGACGTGCGCCGTCCCCCGGTACATGGTGTAGAAGGCCGTTTCCCTGTCCTCGCCGGCCTGACGGGCCTCCTGGTAACGGCCGATGATGAATATCCCGTAATCGGTGCCCGCCGCGATCGCCAGGGACGTGAGCAGGCTGACCGCGAAGGTGGTCAGCCCGATCAGCCCCGTGTGGCCGAGCACCGCGACGGCGCCGCGAGCGGCAGTCACCTCGAAACCGACCGTGATCAGCAGCACGACGACGGTGCGGATCGATCGGTAGACGAAGAGCAGCATCACCAGGATGACCACGACCGTGGTGCCGGTGATCTTGACCATGGACTTGTCACCGCTGCGGTGCAGGTCGGCCTGGAGTGCCGAGGCCCCGGTGACATACGCCTTGACCCCCGGCGGCGCCGGCGTGCCGTCCACGATCTTGCGGACGGCCTGCACCGACTCCGTTGCCAGCGGCTCGCCCTGGTTGCCCGCAAGGTTCACCTGGACCGTCACGGCCTTGCCGTCGTTGCTCTGCGCGCCGGCCGCCGTGAGCGGATCACCCCAGAAGTCCTGGACGCTCAGGACGTGCTTTTTGTCCGCGCGCAACTGCCGGATCATGCTGTCGTAGTAGCGGTGCGCATCGTCGCCGAGCCGCTGGTTGCCCTCCAGCACGATCATCGCTGAACTGTCGGTGTTGCCCTCGTCGAAGGCTTGGCCGATGCGCTTCATCGCGATGTAGGACGGCGCGTCGGCCGGGCTCAGCGACACCGAGTGTGCCTGCCCAACGTCTTCCAGCGAGGGGACGAACACGCTCAGGAGGGCGGCGACGGCGAGCCAGAAGAAGATGATGGGCCATGCCCATTTGTGGATCAGGCGCGCGATGAGTGGCCGCTCGGGGTGTGCGGGGGCATCGGTGACAAGCTGCCCGCTCATGCGGATTTCACCACGCAGAAGGTGAACGCGTCGACCCCGTTGGAGATCCGCTCGGCCTTGACCACGTCGTCCACCGTGATCCGGCACCCGATGCTGTCGCCGTTGCCCTGTGCGAGAAGGTTTCCCATCATCGCCGCCTTGTCGGTCGTGACACGCAGCGACCAGGGCAACTGCGCCCCGTCCACCCGCTTCGGGTCGGCGTTGACGTCGAAATAGCTGATGTCGGCGACGGTCCCGGGTGGCCCGAACACCTCATAGGTGATCCGCTTGGGGTTGAACGGCTTGGGGTTCTGCAGGTTGCTGTCGGCATACGATTCGCGCTTGCCGGAGCCGAAGTAGCCGTGCACCCGGTCCACGATGAACCCCCCGACGGCCACCACCGCCAGGATCATCAGCGGAATCCAGTACCGCGACAGAAACTTGAAAATCTCCCAGCCCTTCCACCGTCGGCGTTTCGGCCGGCGGACAGTCCACCTCGACGCGGCACTATCCGAATAAGGATAACGAAGCCTAACCTAAGTCGGTCATGGCCGACTGCGGCCCCGTCCTAGCGTTGGCTCCTTCCCCTCGAAGGGAAAAGTGTAACGCATATCACGTGCGTAACGGCGCTTTCGGTAGGCGGATTACCGACCGGTTCCGGGCGGACGGACAGCACTATTGACCGACGGCGGCTGCGAGGTCAATCCCCGAGTTCAGGGGTGGTTGACGCAGAACGCCACGCAGATCGCCGAGACGGGAATGGGCACCCACTGCAGCTGCCCACCCGCGTTGCGCTGGCAGTAGATCGGGCCGGGGTCCCCCCACAGCTTCGCGCCCTCTTGTGAACACGGCGCCCCGAGATCGCCATCGGCGTGTGCCGGGCCGGCGCCCAGAACGACCGCGACCGGTGCGGCCAGCGTCAGCATCGCCGCCGCGACGAATCTCCGTGCGCCCATGACCCCCACCCGAAAAGTCCTATGCCCAGTTCCAGACCGACATGTCGCCGGCCGGGTATTGGTTGCACACGTCGGTGGCCTTGGCGACGACGCCCTTGTTGTTGAAGAAGATCTTCATGTGATTGACCCAGGCGAAGGTCAACGGGTCGCCGTTGTAGAAGTTCTCGGAGTAGTCCCGGCGCTCGGCCGGTGACAGCGAGAAGAACCAGTGCGCCTTGTTGATCACGGCCGGCTGAAGGTTCGCGTGGTTGTTGAAGTCGATCATGTACCGCTGGTAGTACACGGGGCTGGTATCCCGCACCGCCGCCATGTACTGCTCGGCGTCGCAGGTGGTCGCAATCATCCTGCGCGGGATCGGGAAGTCTTCCGTGGAATCCGCCGCGGCGGTCTTGGGAAAGCCCGCGGCGGCGACGCCGAGGGCGAGGAGGACGGCGCCTGCACGCAGGCTGCTACTCAGCCGAGACATAGTCGTTACCGTAACACTTTCTGGGGCCGCGGGTAGAGCCTTGAGTCAACTTCGTAGTCTAGCTCACTATCCATCCTGATCAGGCCGGATGACGTGGGTGGGGTCGGGCCGTAGCTCCGGTGGGGCCTGGCTGTAGTCGCCGAACGGACCGTCGCGGCGCTCGACGGCCGCGCGCACGCCCTCGGTCTCGGCGATCCGGATGAATTCCAGCGCGTCGGGGGTGTTGCGCATCAGCCCGTCCAGGATCCCGCCGAGCATCTGCGTGGAGGCCAGGCCCATGTTCTCGTAGGCCTGGTTCACGATCAGCTTCTGGGCGCGCAACTGCGACAACGGGATTCGGGCCAGCTCGGCGGCAACCTCGGCGACGCGGGCCTCGAGGCGCTCGAACGGCACCGCCTCGTTGATCAGCTCGACCTCGGCCGCCTGCACCCCGGTCAGTGGCCGGCCGGTCAGCGAGTGCCACTTGACCTTGGCCAGGCTCAGCCGATAGAGCCACATGCCGGTCAGGTAGGCGCCCCACATCCTGCTGTAGGGCGTGCCGATCACCGCGTCCTCGCTCGCGATCACCAGGTCCGCGCACAGCGCGTAGTCGCTGGCGCCCCCGACGCACCAGCCGTGCACCTGGGCGATCACCGGCTTGGACGCCCGCCAGATCGCCATGAACTTCTGCGTGGGTCCGGTCTCGCGCGCGGTGACCATCGCGAAGTCCTTGCCGGGATCCCAGCGGCCGTCGGACATCATGCCCTCGCTCCAGTGCTGAAAGCCGCCGCCGAAGTCGTAGCCGCCGGAGAACGCCCGCCCGGCGCCGCGCAGCACGATGACCTTGACGGCCGGGTCGCGCTCGGCCAGGCCCACGGCGGCCTCGATCTCATCGGGCATCGGCGGGACGATCGTGTTCAGCTGCTCGGGCCGGTTGAGGGTGATGGTGGCCACCGGGCCGGCCGCCGCGTACAGCAGGGTCTCGAACTTCTGAGTGGGCATACCCCAACTTAAGGATCGGGGCCCCGACTCAGGGATCGGGCAGGCGATTCTCCGGGGATGCCGCGTAGATGCGCCCCCCGATCTTGAGGTAGGGCGTGGTGAGGTACGCGGACAGCACGATGATGCCGGTGAAGATCAGCGCCGAAACCACGCCATTGGGCCAGATCTTGCCCACGCCGATGATGAAGCAGACGATGCCGATGGCCGAGGTGGCCCAGTAGTAGCGCCGGCCCGCGCGCCGGTCCTTGATGTAGCGGAAGCGCGCCTGGGTGGCTCCGGCCGCGATGAGGATCAACCCGGTGGCCAACATGGTGACCTCAATGCGCTCGATCGCCGACACGCCAAGGATCCTAGGCGTGACCGGGGTTCGGCGCGTCGGGGTCCACCACCTGCACCACCCCCGCGGTGACGCCGGCGACGAACAATCGCCCGGTGCGGGGGTCCACGCCCACGGTGTAGGGGTCCTGCACGGTGGGGATGCGGCGGATTTCCCGCGGCGCCGGCTGGCTCATGTCGTAGCCGACCAGCTCGTTGCCGCCGGAGGAGGCCACCCACAGCTGGTCGCGCGCGGGATCGTAGGCGATGCCGTAGGGCCCGCCGGGTTGCGCGACGGTCGCGACCTGTTTCGGCGTGGGCAGCGGGTCGAACACCCGGATGGTGTCGCCGCGGGTGTCGGCGGCGATCAGGCGGCCGTGCTTGTCGGCGACCAGGTGGGTGGGGCCGGCCCCGGCCGGTGCGGAACCGGGGACGGCCAGGTTGGTCGCGTCGTAGACCGTCAGCGTGTTCGCCCGCGCGTCCAGCATGCCGACGGCGTTTCCGGCGGCCGCGAGGCCGGCGGGTTGCACGCTGCCGGTGAACACCTTGACGATCGCGCCGTCGCGCAGGGCGCTCACCGTGCCGCCGTGTTCGTTGCCGACGAAGATAGTGCCGTTGGCGGCCGCCGCCGCGTCGTGGGGCGAGGTGCCGGTGACGATGGGTGGCCCCGCGGGCCCGCGCGGGAGTTGCACCGTCACAAGGGCATTCGCGCTTTCGACGGGCACCAGCACCGGGCCGCCCGGCGCCGCCAGTTCGAGGTGGCGGGCGGAGCCGGGCAGCGGGATCCGCGCGGTGACGGCGAGCGAGTCGGCGTCGAGCAGCACCAGTTGGTCGGGGTCGCGGGTGGCGACCGCGACGACGCGGGTCACGGCGTCGACGGCGACACCTTCCGGGCCCTGGCCGACCGGGACGATGCGCCCGGGCGGCCGTCGGCGGGCGGCCCGCCGTGGTGGGCGCATCCCAGCAACACCGCGCCGACGAGTGCGACCGCCGCGCGGCGGTTCATGCCGGGCTGGTCAGCATTCGCCACAGGAACGAGTACGTCAGTGCCGACTTGAACGCGACTTGTTCGTTGTCGGCGGCGCCGGCGTGGCCACCCTCGATGTTCTCGTAGTAGAACACCCGGTGGCCGGCGGCCTCCAGCGCCGCCGCCATCTTGCGAGCGTGGCCGGGATGCACCCGGTCGTCACGGGTGGAGGTGGTGAACAGCACCGGCGGGTAGCGGCGCGACGCCGAAATATTGTGGTAGGGCGAGTATTCGGATATGAACGCCCAGTCGTCGGGATTGTCCGGATCGCCGTACTCGGCCATCCACGAGGCGCCGGCCAGCAGCAGGTGGTAGCGCTTCATGTCCAGCAGCGGAACGCTGCACACCAGCGCTCCGAACTTCTCCGGGTACTGGGTCAGCATGATGCCCATCAGCAGACCGCCGTTGCTGCCGCCCTGCGCGCCGAGCTGCGCGACGTCTGTAATGCCGCGTTCCACCAGATCGGTTGCGACGGCGGCGAAGTCCTCGGCCACCTTGTGCCGGCCCGCGCGCATCGCCTGGGTGTGCCAGCCGGGCCCGTACTCGCCGCCGCCACGGATGTTGGCCAGCGCGTAGGTGCCCCCGCGGGCCAGCCACAGCCGGCCCAGCACGCCGCCGTAGGCCGGAGTGTTCGCCGTCTCGAACCCGCCGTAGCCGTACAGCATGGTGGGGCCCGGGCCGGTCGCGTCCGCCGGCCGCACCAGGAAGTAGGGGACGGCGGTGCCGTCGTCGGAGGTGGCGAAATGCTGTGCCACGGTGATGTTTTCGGCATCGAAGAATGCGGGCGCGGACTTGACCGGCTCAAGGGGGCCGTCACCGGTGCCGCGCATCAGCCGGGACGGTGTGAGGAAGCTACTGGAGTCCAGGAAGAACTCGTCGCCCGTTTCGTCGGCGGTGATGATGAGGGTGTTGGTTGCGGCCGGGATGCCCGGCACGGGCCGGCGCTCCCAGTCGCCCCGTGACGATCGCAAGCGCGGCGAAGCCGGGCGCAGCGGGTCGTCACGCGACGGCGGGGTGACGATCTCCACCCGGCTGGCCACGTCGGCGAGCGTGACCATCAGCAGCCGGTCGCGGGTCCAGGCGTAGTGGTTCAGCGCCGTGTGCTCGTCGGGCTCGAAGACTACCGCCAATTGTGCCGTGCCGGCGAGGAATTCGTCGTAGTTCGCGGCCAGCAGCGAGCCGGCGGTATAGGTGGCGGAGCCCAGGTGCCAGTCGGTGCGCAACTCGATCAGCAGCCATTCGCGGTGTATCGACAGGCTGGCGTCGGTGGGTGCGTCGATCCGGATCAGTTCCTGGTTTTCCGGGGAACCGCGCAGCTCGTACACCTCGTCGTTCCAGAAGTCGAGCGCCCGTCCCAGGATGGTGCGCTCGAAGCCGGGTGTTCGGTCCACCGACACCGACACGCGAACGTCGGAACGTGCGCCCTCGAACACGGTTTCGGCCTCGGCCAGCGGGGTGCCCCGGCGCCACCGCTTGATGACGCGGGGGTATCCGGATTCGGTGAGCGACTCGGCGCCGAAGTCGGTGCCCACCAGGACGGTGTCGGGGTCGGCCCAGGTGATCTGCGACTTGGCCTCGGCCAGCTCGAACCCGTCGGCAACGAATTCCCTGGTCTGCATGTCGAATTCGCGCGCGATGGCGGCGTCCGAGCCGCCGCGGGACAGGCCGACCAGCGCCCGCGTGTACTCGGGGTAGATGACGCCGGCGCCGGCCCAGACCCACTTCTCGTCGTCGGCGCGGCCCAACTCGTCGACGTCGATCAGCACGTCCCACTCGGGGGAGTCGGTGCGATAGCTGTCCAGGGTGGTGCGCCGCCACAGGCCGCGCGGGTTCGCCGCGTCGCGCCAGAAGTTGTACAGGTACTCGCCCCGACGGACGACATACGGGATGCGGGCGTCGGTGTCGAGTACCTCGAGCGCCTCGGCGCGCATCCGCTCGAATTCCGCCCCGCCGAATTCCGCCAGCGTCGGTTCGTTGTGCGCCCGCACCCACGCCAGGGCTTCGTCACCGGCGATGTCCTCGAGCAATAGGTAGGGGTCGTCGCTCATGACGCCATTCTGACGGCCGGGCCGGGGGCCGCCACCTCGCCCTGGTGACAACCCCGGAGCCGATGCAGGTCGGGCGGGGCGGCCGCGGCGTAGTGTGAGCCTTGTCACGCGAAAGAGCAAGGAGCCGAGCAGATGACTGTTTTCGCACGTCCCGGCGCCGACGGTGCACTGATGTCGTACGAGTCGCGGTACGGGAACTTCATCGGTGGCGAATGGGTCGCGCCGGCGAGCGGCCGCTACTTCGAGAACCCGACGCCGGTCACCGGCCAGCCGTTCTGCGAGATCCCGCGGTCCGACGAGGCCGACATCGACAAGGCGCTCGACGCCGCCCACGCCGCCGCGCCCGCGTGGGGCAAGATGGCCCCGGCCCAGCGGGCGGCGATCCTGAACAAGGTCGCCGACCGGATCGAGGAGAACAAGGCGCCCCTGGCCGTGGCCGAGGTCTGGGACAACGGCAAACCGGTCCGCGAGGCGCTGGCCGCCGACATCCCCCTGGCCGCCGACCACTTCCGCTACTTCGCCGCGGCGCTGCGCGCGCAGGAGGGCTCGCTGTCACAGATCGACGACAACACCGTCGCCTACCACTTCCACGAGCCGCTGGGCGTGGTGGGGCAGATCATCCCGTGGAACTTCCCGATCCTGATGGCCGCCTGGAAGCTGGCGCCGGCGCTGGCGGCCGGCAACGCGGTGGTGCTCAAGCCCGCCGAGCAGACCCCGGCGTCGGTGCTCTACCTGATGTCGCTGATCGGCGACCTGCTGCCGCCCGGCGTGGTCAATGTCGTCAACGGGTTCGGCGCCGAGGCCGGCAAGCCGCTGGCCTCGAGCAACCGGATCGCCAAGGTCGCGTTCACCGGGGAGACCACGACCGGGCGCCTGATCATGCAGTACGCCTCGCAGAACCTGATCCCGGTCACCCTCGAACTCGGCGGCAAGAGCCCCAACATCTTCTTCAACGACGTGCTGGCCGCCCACGACGACTTCCAGGACAAGGCGCTGGAGGGGTTCACCCTGTTCGCCCTCAACCAGGGCGAGGTGTGCACCTGCCCGTCGCGCAGCCTGGTGCAGGCCGAAATCCACGACGAATTCCTCGAGCTGGCCGCGATCAGGACGAAGGCGGTCCGGCAGGGCGACCCGCTGGACAGCGAGACGATGCTGGGGTCGCAGGCCTCCAACGACCAGCTGGAAAAGATCCTGTCCTACATCGCGATCGGCAAGGAGGAGGGCGCCAAGCTGATCACCGGCGGCGAGCGCGCCGAGCTCGGCGGCGACCTGTCCGGCGGCTACTACATGCAGCCGACGATCTTCTCCGGCCACAACAAGATGCGGATCTTCCAAGAGGAGATCTTCGGCCCGGTGGTGGCGGTCACGTCGTTTCGCGACTACGACGACGCGATCTCGATGGCCAACGACACCCTCTACGGCCTGGGCGCAGGGGTGTGGAGCCGCGACGGCAACACCGCCTACCGGGCCGGCCGTGACATCCAGGCGGGCCGGGTGTGGGTGAACTGCTACCACGTCTACCCACCGCACGCGGCGTTCGGCGGCTACAAGCTGTCCGGCTTCGGTCGCGAATGCCACAAAATGGCGCTCGAGCACTATCAGCAGACCAAGAACATGCTGGTGTCGTACTCGGACAAGGCGCTCGGCCTCTTCTGATGGTGTCCGGTGCCGTCATCACCGTCGCAGCCGCCGAGTTGCTCGTGCGGCTGCAGGAGCGGCACGGCCCGGTGATGTTCCATCAGTCCGGCGGCTGCTGCGACGGGTCGTCGCCGATGTGCTACCCGCGCGGCGACTTCATCGTGGGCGACCGCGACGTGCTGCTGGGCGTCTTGGACGTGGGCCCCGAGGGCGTGCCGGTGTGGATCTCGGGTCCGCAATACCAGGTGTGGAAACACACCCAGCTGGTCATCGACGTGGTGCCCGGCCGCGGCGGCGGGTTCAGCCTGGAGGCCCCGGAGGGGATGCGTTTCCTCAGCCGGGGAAGGGTTTTCAGCGACGAGGAGCAGGCCCGGCTGTGCGCCGAACCGGTCATCACCGGCGCCGGCTACGAGCGCGGCGAGCGCCCGGCGGAGCGCGGTCGGGTGGTGTCAGACGCGGGAACCCGGCCGGGAATGTGCAGCCTCGACCCGCGGTAGCGGCAGTACAGTCGTCACCGTGATCCCCCTTCCGCGACCGTGGATTCTCGCCGGGGCGATGCTGATCGGCGCCGCGGTCGGGCTGCTGGCGGGGGTGGGTTGCACCGCGGTGCACGTCAGGGTTCGCCCGGAGCTGGCCATCGCGCTGGTGGCGGGGATTCCGACCGTCACCGGGTTGGTCGCCATCCTGTTCTCCGGGCGGCGCTGGGTGACGATGGTGGGCGCGTTCGTCCTGGCGTTGGCGCCCGGCTGGTTCGGCGTGCTCATCGCCGCGCGGGTGGCCTCCGGTGGCTGACGACCGCGACCCCGAGTCCAACCCCGGGACCGCGCCGTTCGTCCCGGATTTCTCCGACGACGAGGACACCGGGACCCAGTCGTGGGTGCCCGACTTCTCGGATTCCGACGACTCCGGCCCGCTGCCCGCCATCGAGGAGCCGACGCCCGCCGCCGAGGAGGAGGCCGCCGAGGGACACGCGGCGACCGAGTCGGCCGGCGTGCCCGTGCCGGTCGCCGTCCCGGGCCGCTATGTCTTCGTGAAGTGGTGGAAGCTGCTGCTGGTGATCCTCGGCGTGTGGTTCGTGGCGACCGAGATCGGGCTGGGCCTGCTCTATTGGTGGTATCACTCCGCCGACGCGCGGGCGCCGCTGTTCGTGGTCCTCGCCTACGTCGTCGCCTGCGTCGTCGCCGCCATCATGCTGGCGATGGCGCAGGGTAGGCCGCTCGTGTCGGCGCTGTCGATCGCGGTGATGTCGGCGCCGTTCGCCTCCGTCGCCGCCGCGGCGCCGCTCTACGGCTACTACCACTGCGCCCGGGTGGGCCACTGCCTGCTAGGGGTCATTCCGTATTGACGCCTGCCATTAGGGTAGGGGCCGTGACTCATTACGACGTCGTCGTCCTCGGGGCCGGTCCCGGCGGATACGTCGCGGCCATCCGCGCCGCCCAGCTGGGACTGAACACCGCCATCGTCGAACCGAAGTACTGGGGTGGGGTCTGCCTCAACGTCGGCTGCATCCCGTCGAAGGCGTTGCTGCGCAACGCCGAGCTCGTCCACACCTTCACCAAGGACGCCAAGACCTTCGGCATCAGCGGGGAGGCGACGTTCGATTACGGCGCCGCCTTCGATCGCAGCCGCAAAGTCGCCGACGGCCGCGTCGCCGGCGTGCATTTCCTGATGAAGAAGAACAAGATCACCGAGGTCCACGGCTACGGCCGGTTCACCGACGCCCACACGTTGTCGGTCGAGCTCAACGACGGTGGCACCGAAGAGATCACGTTCGACAGCGCGATCATCGCCACCGGCAGCAGCACCCGCCTGGTGCCCGGCACGTCGCTGTCGGCCAACGTCGTGACCTACGAGGAGCAGATCCTGTCCCGGGAGCTGCCCGGGTCGGTCATCATCGCCGGCGCCGGGGCCATCGGCATGGAGTTCGGCTATGTCATGAAGAACTACGGCGTCGACGTGACCATCGTGGAGTTCCTGCCGCGCGCGCTGCCCAACGAGGACGCCGAGGTGTCCAAGGAGATCGAGAAGCAGTTCAAGAAGCTGGGCGTCAAGATCCTGACCGCAACCAAGGTCGAGTCCATCTCCGATGACGGCTCGCAGGTCACCGTGGTGGTCAGCAAGGACGGCAACTCCGAGGAACTCAAGGCCGATAAAGTGTTGCAGGCCATCGGGTTCGCGCCCAACGTCGAGGGCTACGGCCTGGAGAAGGCCGGCGTCGCGCTCACCGACCGCAAGGCGATCGGCATCAACGACTACATGGTCACCTCCGTCCCGCACATCTACGCCATCGGCGACGTCACGGGCAAGCTGATGCTGGCCCATGTCGCCGAGGCCATGGGCGTGGTTGCGGCCGAAACCATCGCGGGCGCAGAGACTTTGGCGCTCGGCGACTACCGCATGCTGCCGCGGGCGACGTTCTGCCAGCCGCAGGTCGCCAGCTTCGGGCTGACCGAGCAGCAGGCCCGCGACGAAGGCTACGACGTCGTGGTGGCCAAGTTCCCGTTCACCGCCAACGGCAAGGCGCACGGCCTGGGCGACCCCACCGGCTTCGTCAAGCTGATCGCCGACGCCAAGCACCTCGAGTTACTGGGCGGCCACCTGATCGGTCCCGACGTGTCGGAGCTGCTGCCCGAGCTGACGCTGGCCCAGAAGTGGGACCTGACGGCCACCGAGCTGGCCCGCAACGTGCACACCCACCCGACGCTGTCCGAGGCGCTGCAGGAGTGCTTCCACGGCCTGACCGGCCACATGATCAATTTCTGAGCATGATTCGCACCGACACGGTCGTGGGGGTCATCGCGGGGGCCGCCGCGGGTTATGTCCTGTGGCTGGCCGCCTTTTCGATCGCCGACGACAACGCCGCCGTGGGGCGCTGGGCCCCGACGGTGCTGCTCGTGTCGGTGGCGCTGGCGCTCGCCGCCGTGCTGTGGGGCTCGGTGCTGCGCAGGCGCAGGAACTATCTGTGGTCGGGCTTCGGGTTCGGCCTGCCGATCCTGCCGCTGGCGCTCACGCTGGCCGTGCTGGCCGACGTCTACCTGTAGCTAACGCGGATTGTCCAGCGGGATGTCCAGTGCCGACATCGTCGCGGCGAGCCCGTCGTATTGCGTTGTCAGCAAGCAGAATTCGATGAGCTCTCGGCGGTCGAGGTGGCCGGCGAGCTCGCGCCAGGTGCCGGTGGTGACGGTGCGGTCCTTGACGAGTTCGTCCGTCGCGCGCAGCAGCGCGACCTGGCGGGCGCTCAGCATCCCCGAGAGCCCGTTCGAGGAGTCGGGCCAGGAGAAGATGGCGGCCTGCTTCTGCGCGTCCAGCCCCTGCCTGCGGGCCATCCGGCGGTGGTGCTGCAGCTCGTATTCGCACGCCCGCAGGTGCCCGACCCGCAGGATCACCAGCTCGCTGTCGGTCGCGGGCAGCCGGCCGCGCAGCAGCCGGCCGCTGTAGACGCTCCACGCCAGGAACAACAGCCGGTGCTGACCCAGCGTGGTGAACAGGTGCATCTCGGGCGCGCCGACCGTGCGCGCGGCCATCTTGGCCATCACCCAGTTGACCGGCCCCAGCTCGCGAAAGCGCCCGGAGGGGATGCGGCCGACGGTGCTCACGGTTGCTTCACCAGATACGGCGACACGGTGCTGCGGTGCTCGTCGAGGTCCAGCGCGCGGCCCAGCGCCGGGAACGCCCGCTGGGGGCAGTTGTCGCGTTCGCAGACCCGGCAGCCCGCGCCGATCGGTGTGGCCACTGTTCCTGATTCCCCCGAGACGTCGAGTCCTTCCGAGTACACGAGCCGGTGGGCGTGGCGAAGTTCGCAGCCCAGGCCGATCGCGAAGGTCTTACCGGGCTGACCATACCGGGCGGCGCGGCGCTCCACGGTGCGTGCCACCCACATGTAGTTGCGGCCGTCGGGCATCTGGGCGATCTGCACCAGGATCTTGCCCGGGTTGGCGAACGTCTCGTAGACGTTCCACAGCGGGCAGGTGCCGCCACTGGAGGAGAAGTGAAAGCCCGTGGCGGACTGGCGTTTTGACATGTTTCCGGCCCGGTCCACCCGGATGAACGAAAACGGCACACCGCGCATCGAGGGCCGCTGCAGCGTGGAGAGCCGGTGCGCGATCGTCTCGTAGCTCACCGAGTAGAAGGACGACAACCGCTCGACGTCGTAGCGGAAGTTCTCGGCCACGTCGTGGAATTGGCGGTAGGGCAACACCGCCGCGGCGGCGAAGTAGTTGGCCAGGCCCAGCCGCGCGAGTGTGTGCGACTCGTCGCTGGTGAACTTTCCCTCCTCGACCAACGTGTCGATCAGGTCGCCGTACTCGAGGTAGGCCAGCTCGGCGGCCAGCTTGAAGACCTGCTGACCCGACGACAGGTGATTGCTGATCTCGAGCGTCTTGGTGCGCGGGTCGTAGCGGTGCAGCACGGTGTCACCGAGGTCGATCCGCCGGGTGATGTGCACCCCGTGCACCTCGGTGAGCCGGCGGGTCAGCTCGCGGGCCAGGTCCCCGTGGTGCAGGCGCATCTTGATGGTGAGCTCCTCGGCGGCGGTGTCGAGCTCGTGCAGGTAGTTCTGCCGCTGGTAGAAGTAGTCGCGCACCTCCTCGTGGGGCATGGTGATCGACCCGGTGCCGCTGCCGTCGGAAAAGCGCTCCTCGGTGGCGGCGGCCAGCTGCGCGGTGGTGATGCGGTAGCGGCGGTGCAGGTTGACGACGGCGCGGGCGAAGTCGGGGTGGGCGCCGACCACCTCGGCGACCTCCGTCGCGTCGACGTCCATGTCGAGGTCGCGGTCCATGGTGACCTCGCGCAGCTCGGCGACCAGCCGGGTGTCGTCCTGGGAGGCGAAGAAGGTCGCGTCCACCCCGAAGACCTCGGTGATGCGCAGCAACACGGCCACCGTCAGGGGGCGCACGTCGTGCTCGATCTGGTTGAGGTAGCTCGGGGAGATGTCGAGCATCTGGGCCAGGGCGGCCTGGCTGAACCCGCGCTCGCTGCGGAGTTGGCGCACACGGGCGCCGACGAAGGTCTTGGCCATGACCGCCCCAGCGTACCGGCCGCTGCAAAGTTGTGCTTAGCAGAGTTCACAGCGGCCTGGGTCGAGTCGCAATTGGTATTTGACTGGCGTGGTTGGCATGATTCGCATCGGGGCTCCGCGAGACGACTGGGGGCCGCGGGTGGAATGTGAACTGGAGCGATGCCGTGAGCCTGGACAAAACACTGATGCCGGTGCCCGACGGCCACCCGGACGTGTTCGGACGCGAATGGCCGCTCCGCGTCGGCGACATCGACCGCGCCGGCCGGCTGCGGCTGGACGCGGCGGCCCGGCACATCCAGGACATCGGCCAGGACCAGCTGCGCGAGATGGGCTTCGAGGAGACCCACCCGCTGTGGATCGTGCGTCGCACCATGGTCGACCTGATCCGGCCGATCGAGTTCCAGGACATGCTCCGCCTGCGCAGGTGGTGTTCGGGGACCTCCAACCGGTGGTGTGAGATGCGCGTTCGGATCGACGGCCGCAAGGGCGGCCTGATCGAGTCCGAGGCCTTCTGGATCAACATCAACCGGGACACCCAGATGCCGTCGCGCATCGCCGACGACTTCCTGGCGGGCCTGCACAAGACCACGGACGTCACCCGCCTGCGCTGGAAGGGGTACCTCAAGCCGGGCGGGCGCGACGACGCGGCCGAGATCCACGAATTCCCCGTGCGGGTGACCGACATCGACCTGTTCGACCACATGAACAACTCGGTCTACTGGAGCGTCATCGAGGACTACCTGGCGTCGCATCCCGAGCTGATGAGCTGGCCGCTGCGCACCACCATCGAGCACGAGGCGCCGGTCGCGCTGGGCGACAAGCTGGAGATCATCTCCCACGTCCACCCGGCCGGCTCCACCGAGCAATTCGGCCCCGGCCTGGCCGATCGCACTGTTACAACGCTCACATACGCGGTCGGCGACGAGACGAAAGCCGTCGCGGCGCTGTTCGCCCTCTGATTGCCGCCGCCCGGCGCCGATTGCCCGAATGACCTGCGGATTTAGGTTACCGGCCGGTAGCTTCTGAAACGGTTAAGTCCTTGGCCGCCTTCGCAAGGTTTGCAAACCGGGGCCGCGGTGTGGCTGAAATTCGCAACTGAAACGGGTGGACCTGCGACGATGCGCTGTGCCATGGTCGAGTTAGCACACCAGTGAAGTTGAGCCGCCAGCTACCGCCGGTGAGGCCTCAGCTAAGCCAAACAGTGAAGATCGTTAAGGAGCAATGCCACATGTCTGTCGTTGGCCAACCGAAGAGCGCCGAGCAGATCCAGCAGGACTGGGACACCAACCCGCGCTGGAAGGACATCACCCGCACCTACACCGCCGAGGACGTCGTCGCGCTCCAGGGCAGCGTGGTCGAGGAGTACACCCTGGCCCGCCGCGGCGCCGAGGTGCTGTGGGACGAACTGCACGACCTGGAGTGGGTCAACGCGCTGGGCGCGCTGACCGGCAACCAGGCCGTCCAGCAGGTCCGCGCCGGCCTCAAGGCCATCTACCTGTCGGGCTGGCAGGTCGCCGGTGACGCGAACCTGTCCGGCCACACCTACCCCGACCAGAGCCTGTACCCGGCCAACTCGGTGCCGCAGGTGGTGCGCCGCATCAACAACGCGCTGTTGCGCGCCGACCAGATCGCCACGCTCGAGGGCGACACCTCGGTGGAGAACTGGCTGGCCCCGATCGTCGCCGACGGCGAGGCCGGTTTCGGTGGCGCGCTCAACGTGTTCGAGCTGCAGAAGGCCATGATCGCCGCCGGTGTCGCGGGGACCCACTGGGAGGACCAGCTGGCGTCGGAGAAGAAGTGCGGCCACCTGGGTGGCAAGGTGCTGATCCCGACCCAGCAGCACATCCGCACCCTGACCTCGGCCCGGCTGGCCGCCGACGTGTGCGACGTCCCGACCCTGGTGATCGCCCGCACAGACGCCGAGGCGGCCACGCTGATCACCTCGGACGTCGACGAGGCCGACCGGCCGTTCATCACCGGCGAGCGGACCCGCGAGGGTTTCTACCGGACCCGCAACGGCGTCGACCCCTGCATCGCGCGGGCCAAGGCCTACGCCCCGTACGCCGACCTGATCTGGATGGAGACCGGCACCCCGGACCTCGAGCTGGCGCGCACGTTCGCCGAGGCGGTCAAGGCGGAATACCCCGACCAGATGCTGGCCTACAACTGCTCGCCGTCGTTCAACTGGCGCAAGCACCTGGACGACAGCACCATCGCGAAGTTCCAGAAGGAGCTTGCCGCAATGGGATTCAAGTTCCAGTTCATCACGCTGGCCGGCTTCCACGCGCTGAACTACTCGATGTTCGACCTGGCCTACGGCTACGCCCGCAACCAGATGAGCGCGTACGTCGAGCTGCAGGAGCGCGAGTTCGCCGCCGAGGAGCGGGGCTACACCGCGACCAAGCACCAGCGCGAGGTCGGCGCGGGGTACTTCGACCGCATCGCCACCACGGTCGACCCCAACTCCTCGACCACGGCGCTGACCGGCTCCACCGAGGAGGGCCAGTTCCACTGAGTTAGTCTGCCGACCAGACGCAGAATCGCACTCCTGGACCCCAGGAGATGCGATTCTGCGTCTGCTCGCGGGTTTGAGAGGAGTGGTGCATGGCGATCGACCGCGTAGGCGTCGTGGGGGCCGGGCAGATGGGATCCGGCATCGCCGAGGTCTCGATCCGCGCCGGCGTCGCGGTGACGGTGTTCGAGCCCACCGAGGCGCTGATCACCGCCGGCCGCAACCGCGTGACCAAGTCGCTGGAGCGCGGCGTGAGCGCCGGCAAGGTGACCGAGCGGGAGCGCGACCGCGCGCTGGACCTGCTCAGCTTCACCACCGACATCGCTGACCTGGCCGACCGCCAGCTGGTCATCGAGGCGATCGTCGAGGACGAGGCCGTCAAGGCGGAGATCTTCGCCGAACTGGACCGGGTCGTCACGGACCCCGACGCCGTGCTGGCGTCGAACACGTCGAGCATCCCGATCATGAAGATCGCCGCGGCGACCAAGAACCCGCAGCGCGTGCTGGGGCTGCACTTCTTCAACCCGGTCCCGGTGCTGCCGCTGGTCGAATTGGTCTGCACGCTGGTGACCGACGAAGCCGCCGCCGCCCGCACCGAGGAGTTCGCGGGCGCGGTCCTGGGCAAACAGGTGGTGCGGTGCTCCGACAGGTCCGGCTTCGTGGTGAACGCCCTGCTGGTGCCCTACCTGCTCTCGGCGATCCGGATGGTCGAGGCGGGTATCGCCACCGTTGAGGACGTCGACAAGGCCGTCGTCGCGGGCCTCTCGCACCCCATGGGCCCGCTGCGGCTGTCCGACCTCGTCGGCCTCGACACCCTCAAACTGATCGCGGACAAGATGTTCGAGGAATTCAAGGAGCCGCACTACGGCCCGCCGCCGTTGCTGCTGCGCATGGTGGAGGCGGGCCGGCTGGGCAAAAAGTCGGGTCAGGGCTTTTACAAGTACTGACACGCGCCGACGGCGGCCCTGCGGGACTGCGAATTAGTGTGATCTAGTCGAGCGGACTTTTCCGCGCATAACTGCGCGGCGCCCGGTTACTATACTCGCGTCAAACAGACGAAGGGTATTTGCCGAGCATGGCCACAATGAGGCCGTTTTATGAAGAGTCACAATCCATTTACGACGTTTCCGACGAGTTTTTCGCTCTATTTTTAGATTCGACGATGGGTTACACCTGCGCCTACTTCGAGCGCGACGACATGACGCTCGAGGAAGCGCAGAATGCGAAGTTCGACCTGGCGTTGGGCAGGCTGAATCTCGAGCCGGGAATGACCGTGCTCGACATCGGTTGCGGCTGGGGCGGCGCGCTGAAGCGGGCGGTCGAAGTCCACGATGTGAACGTCATCGGAATCACGTTGAGCCGCAACCAATTCGAATACAGCAAGGCCCTGTTGGCGGCGACCCCGACCCGGCGCCACGTCGAGGTGCGCCTGCAGGGCTGGGAAGAGTTCGAGGACCGAGTCGACCGGATCGTCACCATCGGCGCCTTCGAGGCGTTCAAGCAAGAGCGCTACGCCGCCTTCTTCGAGCGCGCCCACGACGTGCTTCCCGAAGGCGGACGCATGCTGCTGCACACGATTCTGGGCTATCCGCAAAAGCAGATGCGTGACCGCGGCGTCTCATTGACCATGAATGACATTCGCTTCATCAAGTTCATTTACACCGAGATTTTCCCGGGCGGGCAGCTGCCCGCGATAGAAAACATTCTGGATTTGGCGGGCAAGGCCCGGTTCTCGGTGGAGAACGTCCAATTGCTCGGGCCGCACTACGAACGAACGCTCAACATGTGGGCGGCCAACCTCGCGGCGAACCGGGACAAGGCCGTAGCCATCCAGTCACAAGAGGTCTATGACCGCTACATGCACTATCTGACCGGGTGCGAAAACTTCTTCCGCAAAGGCATCAGCAATGTGGGGCAATTCACGTTGTTCAAGTAGCCGGCCGCGGGTGCCGAGGGCGCGGGCCGCCGCTCACTTCTCGCAGGTGAACTGGCAGACGTCGGTGTAGCCCTGGCGGAACAGCTTCGCGCAGCCGGTCAGGTACTTCATGTAGCGGTCGTAGACAACTTGTGACTGGATGGCGATGGCCTGCTCTTTGTTCGCCTCCAGCGCGGCGGCCCAGATTTCCAGCGTCCGGGCGTAGTGCAGCTGCAGCGACTGGGTCCGGGTCACGGTGAAGCCGGCGGTTTCGGCGTGCTCTTCGACCGACGGAATCGTCGGCAGCCAGCCACCCGGGAAGATCTCGGCCAGGATGAACTGGGTGAAGTGAACGATCTCGTGGGTCAGCGTATTGCCCTGCGCCCTGGCGTCTTTGAACGTGGGACGGCAGATCGTGTGCAGCAGCATGACCCCGTCGGCCGGCAGCACCCGGTGGGCCATGTCGAAGAAGTGGCCCCAGCGCTGGCGACCGAAGTGCTCGAAGGCGCCGATCGAGACGATGCGGTCGACGGGCTCGTCGAACTTCTCCCAGCCCTCCAACAGCACCCGGCGGGAGCGGGGGGTGTCCATCTCGGTGAACATGGTCTGGACGTGCTTGGCCTGGTTCTCGGACAGCGTCAGCCCGACGACGTTGACGTCG
Organism: Mycobacterium bohemicum DSM 44277; assembly: GCF_001053185.1. Lineage (GTDB taxonomy): Bacteria > Actinomycetota > Actinomycetes > Mycobacteriales > Mycobacteriaceae > Mycobacterium > Mycobacterium bohemicum. The sequence goes on from NZ_CSTD01000003.1 coordinate 98,706, forward strand.
TATTTCTCGATCGCGCGCCGCACGGTGGCGCCCCAACCGCAGCCCACGTCCAGCAGCGTCATGCCCGGCTCGAGGTGCAATTTGCCCAGTGCCAGGTCGATCTTGGCGATCTGCGCCTCTTCCAGGGTCATGTCGTCCCGCTCGAAGTACGCGCAGCTGTAGGTCTGCGTGGGGTCGAGGAACAACCGGAAGAAGTCGTCGGACAGATCGTAGTGGGCCTGCACATTCCCGAAATGCGGCGTGAGTTGCACGGACATAACCAAGTGGGCCTTTCTGTATGCGGACGTGGTGAAGGGGTGCGCCGCCGGCACAACCCGCCTACCCCCGATGCATCCCCTGCATGCTAGCGGTTCGGGCGGCCGAAGTCGCATCCACAAAGCCGGACATGCGTCACATTTCGGCGACGGGCGTCAACCCATTCCCGCCCGTCAGGGGCTTATCCGGGCCTGTTCGAGGCCTATTCCGGTTCGTGCTCTCGCGGCGGCACGATCGGGGACGGGTGCGGCTGCTCGCGGAACTTCTCCAGCGACCCGCCCGCCTCGACGATCCCGCACAGCGCGCTCCAGCTCAGCATGGTCAGGTAGTCGATCAGCTCGTCGGCGGTCATCCGGGGATCGGAAATCCAGGAGTGGGTCGCCAGCTGCACGCCGCCGACGATCATGTAGGCCCACGGCTCCACGCCGCCGGTGTCCATCCCCGCCTGCTGCATGCGGCGGCGCAACAGCATCGAGAGCATCCGGGCGATGATGCGCTCGGAGTCGGCGATCACCTTGCTCTTGGTGGGTGAGCTGTTGGCCATCACGAACCGATACGGCTCGGGTTCGTCGGCCACGGTTTCCACGTAGACGCGGATGACCTCGCGGGTCAGGTCGAAACCGTCGAGGCTCGACGTCAGGGCACCCGCCATGTTGGGGATCAGGGTCGACTGCGCGAACCGCATCAGCACGGCGGTCGTGAGGTCGTTCTTGTCGACGAAGTAGCGGTACAGCACGGTCTTGGAGACGCCGATCGCGGCGGCTATCTCGTCCATGCTCAGGAAGCGGCCGTGCTCCCGGATGGCGACGATCGTGCCGTCAACCAACTCATTGCGGCGCTCCACCTTGTGCTGATGCCAGCGCCGTTTGCGACCATCCATCTTCACGGTCACGCCGAGATTTGCTCTGCCACTGTCGCCGATTCCATTCACTAGACGACCTTGATAGTACGGCTTGTCGGGCCTTGCCCACCGCATGGCCGCGCGCGTGCAGTGGCCCGCTCAGCGGTGTCTTCACATCAAATCGTCGCGGCGATACATGATGGACACGTGGCACACAGAGCCCTGGACGGCTTCTCACCCGCGGCCGAACCGTCGCCCCCACGGGCGCACGCGTCCCTCGCGGAGTCCTTTGCCGGCGCCGACCCCCAGGCCGACGCGCAGCGCCGGACGGCGCTGCGGCGGATGAAGGTCGTGGCGCTGGGCTTCCTGATCGGTGCCACCGGTGTGTTCCTGGCCTGCCGGTGGGCGCAGGCCCAGGGCGGCGCCGACGCCTGGGTCGGCTATGTGGGAGCGGCCGCGGAGGCGGGGATGGTGGGCGCCCTCGCGGACTGGTTCGCGGTCACCGCGCTGTTCAAACACCCGCTGGGCATCCCGATCCCGCACACCGCGATCATCAAACGCAAGAAAGACCAGCTCGGAGAGGGCCTGGGCACCTTCGTCCGGGAGAACTTCCTCCCCCCGCCGGTGGTCGAGACCAAGTTGCGCGACGCCGAGGTGCCCGGGCGGCTCGGCAAGTGGCTGTCGGACACCGCGCACGCCCAACGGGTGGCGGCGGAGGCCGCGACGGTGCTGCGGGTGCTGGTGGAACTGCTGCGGGACGACGACGTCCAGCACGTGATCGATCGGATGATCGTGCGGCGCATCGCCGAGCCGCAGTGGGGCCCCCCGGTCGGGCGGGTGCTGGCGACCCTGCTGGCCGAGAACCGGCAGGAGGCCCTGATCCAATTGCTGGCCGACCGGGCGTTCCAATGGTCGCTGAACGCGGGGGAGATCATCCAGCGCGTCGTCGAGCGTGACTCGCCCAGCTGGTCGCCGCGGTTCGTCGACCACCTCGTCGGCGACCGCATCCACCGCGAGTTGATGGACTTCACCGACAAGGTCCGGCGCAACCCCGACCACGAACTGCGGCGCTCGGCCACCCGCTTCCTGTTCGAGTTCGCCGACGACCTGCAGCACGACACGGCGACGATCGCGCGCGCCGACGAGATCAAAGATCAGCTGATGGCCCGCGACGAGATCGCCAACGCCGCCGCGACGGCGTGGAAGACCCTCAAGAGGCTGGTGCTCGAAGGGGTCGACGACCCGTCCAGCGCGCTGCGCAGCCGGATCACGGACACGGTCGTCCAAATCGGCGAATCGCTGCGCGACGACGCCGAACTGCGCGACAAGGTCGACAACTGGCTGGTGCGCGCGGCCCAGCACCTGGTCTCCCAGTACGGGGTCGAGATCACCGCCATCATCACCGACACGATCGAGCGCTGGGACGCCGGCGAAGCCAGCCGGCGCATCGAGCTGCACGTCGGACGCGACCTGCAGTTCATCCGGATCAATGGCACCGTGGTGGGGTCGCTGGCGGGCCTGGTCATCTACACCGTCGGGCAGCTGCTCTTCTAGGGGTGCTAACAAGTGCTTGCAAAAGCAAGCACTTGTGATTAGTCTGACGAGGTCTTGATCACCCGTCCGGCCCAGGAGTACGCAATGGCACCCGAGGAGAAGCTCTCGGCGAAGGTGTCCACGGCCGCCTCCGACATGGCGTCCGACCTGGGCAGCTTCATCCGCGATCTGCGTGAGAACGCCCAGGTTTCGGTGCGGCAACTCGCTGAGCGATCCGGGGTCAGCAACCCGTATCTGAGCCAGGTCGAGCGCGGGCTGCGCAAACCGTCCGCGGACGTCCTCAACCAGATCGCCAAGGCCCTGCGCATTTCCGCCGAGGTGCTCTACGTACGCGCCGGGATCCTCGAGCCGAGCGAGAAGAGTCAGGTGCGTGACGCCATCGTCACCGACCTCGCGATCACGGAGCGCCAAAAGCAGGTCCTGCTCGACATTTACGCCTCGTTCGTGCAGCAAAACGAGTCCGCCGACGCGGTGGATCCCACGGGCGACGACGACGACGAGCACGACGCGCGGTCGGTGTAGGTCAGCGGCCGCCCCGGTGACCGGAAAGGAAGAGATCAAGTCCCCTAGCTTCCACAACAGACAAGTAGTAACGCTGATAACAGAACAAACCGTGAAAGGGAAAAACCATGGCTGACAACGCAAACATCGAGGACCTGAAGGCCCCCCTACTGGCGGCGCTGGGCGCGGCCGACCTGGCGCTGGCCACCGTCAACGAGTTGATCGCGAACCTTCGTGACCGCGCCGAAGAGACCCGCACCGACACCCGCAGCCGGGTCGAGGAAAGCCGCGCGCGGCTGTCCAAGCTGCAGGAGGAGCTGCCCGAGCAGTTCACCGAGCTGCGGGAGAAGTTCACCAGCGAGGAGCTGCGCAAGGCCGCCGAGGGCTACCTCGAGGCGGCGACCAGCCGGTACAACGAGCTGGTCGAGCGCGGCGAGGCCGCGCTGGAGCGGCTGCGCAGCCAGCGCGCCATCGAGGACGCGTCGGCCCGCGCCGAAGGTTATGTGGACCAGGCCGTGGAGCTGACTCAGGAAGCGCTCGGCACCGTCGCGTCGCAGACCCGCGCCGTCGGTGAGCGTGCGGCCAAGCTGGTCGGCATCGAGCTGCCCAAGAAGGCCGAGGCCCCCAAGAAGGTCGTGGCCAAGAAGGCGCCGGAGAAGAAGCCCGTCGCCAAGAAGGCTCCCGCCAAGAAGGCGACCGCCAAGAAGGTCACCCAGAAGTAAGGCAGAAGCCGCCCGGGCCTGCCCGGACAAACAACACCGACTCGGAGTCGCCGCCACGGCGACTCCGAGTCGACGTTTTGGACGGCGGCCGCATACCCTTGATGTGTGCCTCACCTCGTGGATAACGTCATGTTCGTTCTGCTCGTCGCCGTCTTGGTGACGACGGTGTACGCATTTGTCCACGCCGCGCTGCAACGAGGCGATGCCTACACGGCGGCCGATAAGCTGACCAAGCCGGTCTGGCTGGTGATCCTTGGCGTGGCCGTCGCCATGACGTCCCTCCTCTATCCCGTTTTCGGCGTGCTGGGAATGGTGATCGCCGCCTGCGCCGCCGGCGTGTACTTGGTCGACGTGCGACCCAAACTCCTCGAGATACAAGGGAAGTCACGCTAGCGGGAATGAAAGCCCTGCTGACGGCGCCGCTCGCGGCGCTGGTGGCCCTGCCGGGCGTCGTCCCGCCGGCCGCCGGGGCCGACCCCGGGGCGGGCGACGGCACCCCGAGTGCGGCCGCCGCGCCCCCCTACGTCGACCACGTCCAGTGGGCCCAGTGGCGTGGCCTGCCCAGCCTGCGCGTATATCCGACTCCGTCCGGCCGGGCGGCCGCCCGGCAGCCGGCGGCTGAGGCGTCGGCGAACGAAGCCTGGGCCGAGGTGCTCGCGCTGTCGCCCGACGCCGATACCCCCGGCATGCGCGCGCAGTTCCTCTGCCACTGGCAGTTCGCCGAATTCGCGCAGCCGGGCAAAGCCAGCTGGAACCTCGAGCCGTGGCGGCCGGTGGTCGACGACGCACAGATGGCGGCCTCCGGGTGCAATCCCGGCGGCCCGGAGGAGGCGTTCTAGTGGCGGGCCGACCGACGCGGGAGCAGGTGGCGGCGCTCGTCGACCACACGCTGCTCAAGCCCGAGGCCACCGGCGCCGACGTGGCCGCGCTCGTCGCCGAAGCGGCCGACCTCGGCGTCTACGCGGTCTGCGTCTCGCCGTCGATGGTCCCGGTCGCCGTGCACGCCGGCTGTGGCGGCGTGCGGGTGGCCGCCGTGGCCGGGTTTCCCTCGGGCAAGCACGTGTCGTCGGTCAAGGCGCGCGAGGCGGGGATCGCCGTGGAATCCGGGGCGAGCGAGATCGACATGGTCATCGACGTCGGCGCCGCGCTGGCCGGACAACTCGCGGCGGTGCGGTCCGACATCGAGACGGTGCGCGCTGCGTGCCCGGCGGCCGTGCTCAAGGTGATCGTGGAGTCGGCGGTGTTATTGGACCGGGCCGGTGAGGCCGCGCTGGCGGCCGCGTGCGTCGCCGCCGAGGATGCCGGCGCCGATTTCGTCAAGACCTCCACCGGTTTTCATCCCGCGGGCGGCGCGTCGGTGCGCGCCGTCTCGGTGATGGCGCGCGCCGTCGGCGGGCGGCTTGGGGTCAAGGCCAGCGGCGGCATCCGCACCGCCGACGACGCGTTGGCGATGCTGGATGCCGGCGCCACCAGGCTGGGCTTGTCGGGTACCCGGGCCGTGCTCGACGGGCTGGGTTAGGCGCGACCGCCACCGAAGCCGTCAGATGTTGGCGAAGCAGGGGTCGGTGGTGTTGCTCGTCGGGATCGTCGCGTTCTGGGTGGAGAAGTGGGCGACCACTCCGCCGGAGGTCACCTGCACGCTGTCCGCGTGAATCCCCAACGGGAAGTTCTTCGTCAGGTTGGAGGTGAAGTCGTCCAGCGTCGACTGCACGGACTCCTTCGGCATCGTGAAGCCGAGCGCGTTGAACGTCTCGATCTGCAGCTCGATGCCGTTGCCGGACACCACGGGCTTGGCCGTGATGTTGTCCAGCATCCCCTTCAACTCGATGGTGCCGTCGGCGGGATGGGTCGTGACGCTGTTGGTGACGAAGGGACCGAGAACCGGGATCGCGTTTTGCACCGACTCCTTGATCCCGTCGCTGGTCCAGTTGATGGTCGCATCCAGCGAGCCGATGGTGCCCTTGGAGTTGGACGTGCTCTTCAACTGGACGTCGCGGATGTTGAGGTCGAGCTTCATGCCCTTGGCGTCGCGGAGCTGGTTGCCGGCCGTCTGCACGGAGATGTTGGTGTAGTGCTTGGTGGCCTGCTGCCAGAGCATCAGCGGGGTGACGCCGAAGGACGCGGTGGCCTGGTCCTTGACCTCGCAGGCGACCGCCTGGGCGACCTTGCTGTCGGCCACGTGGCGGGCGTACAGCTCGAGCCCGACGAGCCCGGCGATGACCAGCGCGACCACGATGATGCACACCAGCAGGATGGACAGCGGGTCGCGAAGGAAGCGTCGTTTCTTCTTGCCCGCTGCCGGCCCTTCCTCGGGAGTGGGCAACTTCTCCGTCGGCGGAGCGGGGGGCGTGGGCGGCGGCGGATAGGCGGGCGCGTTGGCGTTCGGGTGCGGCGCGGCGATCCGTTCGGTCTGCCCGGGCATCTGAACGGGCGCGGGCGGCGGTGACTGGGCCGGGCCGCCCGTGTTGATGCGCTCAGTGGGGCGCTCGGTGGGAGGCTGGCCGAACGGGCCTTGGGCGCCGGGACGGGTCGGCGGGCCCTGGTTCGGAGGTCCTTGTGGGTTCGTCACCCAGTCGATTGTGCCCTATCGATCTGAGCAAACTCTGAGTGGTTTCGCAGCACCGCGATGCTCTCGCGGGCCTTCCGCACCTGATCGACGTCGATGTCGGCGACCACCAGTTGCGGGCTCGGGCCGGCGGATGCGAGCACTTCGCCGAACGGCGAGGCGATCAGGCTGCCTCCCACGCCCGTCGGCGCTCCCGAGCCGGTCAGGGCTTCGCCGGGGTTGGCCTGACCGACCGCCGCGACGTAGCTCATGGAGTCCAGCGCGCGGGCCCGGGCCAGCAACGTCCACTGCTCGAGTTTGCCGGGTCCGGCCCCCCAGGAGGCGCACACCACCATCACCTGGGCCCCGCGCCGCGCGAGCTCGGTGTAGAGGCCGGGGAATCGGACGTCATAGCAAATCGACAGGCCGACCCCGATGCCGTCGACCGTCAGCACCACCGGCTCGCGGCCGGGGGCGACGGTGCGCGACTCGGTGAACCCGAACGCGTCGTAGAGGTGAATCTTGTCGTAGTGCCCGTCCGGCTGGTCGATCCCGGCCGCGATCAGCGTGTTGGTGACCCGACCGTCGTCGGCGGGGGCGAACATGCCGGCGATCACGGCGATGCCCGCGTCCGCGGCGATGCGGCGCACCCCGTTGGCCCACGGCCCGTCGACAGGCTCGGCGATCGGGCGCAACGGGACGCCGAACCGGCACATGGCCGCCTCCGGGAACACCACGAGTTGCGCGCCCGCGTCGGCCGCCCGGTTGGTGTACTCGCGGACCACCTGCAGATTCGCCGCGGGATCGGTGCCGCTGAGGATCTGGGCCAGGGCGATTCGCATGTGCGCCAGCCTAGGCGGGCGATTAGGGCTAGGCCCGGCGTCAGCCGTTGTTCGCGATCCAGGCGGTGGTGAACTCTTGTTCCCTGCTCACCAATTGCGCCAGGTGGGTGCCGATCAGCCGCTCCACCTTGCCGCCGATGAGCGGCACCCGCACGTGAACGTCGACCTGGAACGCGAGCCGGGCGCCGCCGGACTCCGCGATCGGCGCCAGCTCTGCCGTGCCCGACACCTGGACCGGGGTGTCGACGATCGAACCCGCGATCGACGCGGTCGCGACGCCGTCGACGACCGGTCCCCAGGTTTCGGCGCGCCGGACGCACAGGTCGCCGCGGTGCAGCTGCTTGACGATGGCGTGCAGGTTGTGGCTGCGCACCATTTGCAGCGTGACGACCTCGACGCTGCCTTTAACGCCATCGAACCCGTCGTCGGACTCGCCGACGCGCATCAACTCCAGCCGCGCCTCGTCGACGGGGATGTCGGCCAGCCTCTCCTGCCAGTACCGCTCCTCGAGGAAGGCCCGGTGCACCGTTTCGACGCTTTGCTCGTATTCGGCCGTCAACTCGAATGAACGCGGCATAGCTGGCCAGGCTACCGTTACGGCCCATGAAATCGAGCGGTGCCGGTTCGCTCTTCGCCGGTGCGCGCGTCGCCGAGCGGGTGCCGCTGGCGCCGCTGACGACGCTGCGGATCGGGCCGGTGGCGCGGCGCCTGATCACCTGCCTCACCACCGAGCAGGTGATCGCCGTGGTGCGGCAGCTTGACTGCGATGCCGCCCCTGGCGCTGCGAATCACCCCGTGCTCCTCTTCGCCGGCGGCTCCAACCTGGTGATCGCCGAGGCCCTCGCCGACGTGACCGCCGTGCGGCTGGCCAACCACGGCATCACCGTCGACGGCGACCTGCTGCGCGCGGAGGCGGGCGCCGTGTGGGACGACGTGGTGGTGGCCGCGATCGACCACGGTCTGGGCGGACTGGAATGCCTGTCCGGCATCCCCGGATCCGCCGGCGCCACGCCCGTACAGAACGTCGGCGCCTACGGAACCGAGGTGTCCGACACGATCACCCGGGTCAGGGTCCTCGAACGCGGCAGCGGTGAGGTGCGCTGGGTGCCGGGCGCCGAGCTCGGCTTCGGGTATCGCACCAGTGCCTTGAAGCGAGCGAACCCAACCGGTCTCGAAATCCCTTGGGTGGTACTGGAAGTCGAGTTCGCGCTGGACGCGTCGGGCCGCAGCGCACCGCTGCGTTACGGCGAGTTGGCCGCCGAGCTCGATGTCGGCCCCGGCGAGCGCGCGGACCCGAACGCCGTCCGCCAGGCGGTGTTGCGGCTGCGGGCCCGCAAGGGGATGGTGCTCGACCCGGCCGACCACGACACCTGGAGCGTGGGCTCCTTCTTCACCAACCCCGTCGTCGCACCGGACGTCTACGAGCGGGTGGCCCGGGGGGCGGCCGGCCCGGTTCCGCACTACCCGGCCCCGGACGGGGTCAAAATGGCCGCCGGCTGGCTGGTGGAACACGCCGGCTTCGGCAAGGGCTACCCCGACGAGGCGACGGCGCGCTGCCGGCTGTCCACCAAGCACGCGCTCGCCCTGACCAACAGGGGGGGCGCCACCGCCGAGGACGTGATCGCCCTGGCGCGCATCGTCCGCGACGGCGTCCGCGATGTGTTTGGTATCACACTGCAACCCGAGCCGGTCCTGCTCGGGTGCGGACTCTAGCTCCCATTTCCAGAGGCTTCGCGCCCCGACCTCGAATTGTCGTGGCGGGCGGGACCCGTTTGTGCCGGTATCTTTGGTGGATGTGAGCCCGCCCCGCACCCCCCTGCCGGTCAACCGCCGCATGGCGTTGGCGGCCCTGGGACTTGGTGTGCTGGCTCCCGGCACGCTGGCCGCGTGCGCCGGAACGGCGGCCAAGCAGGCGGAGAAGAAGGAGCCGCCCGCGGCGACGCTGAAGTTCCAGCCCGCCGACGCGACCGAGAACGTGGTGCCGATCGCCCCGATCAGCGTCGAGGTCCACGACGGCTGGTTCCAGCGCGTCGCGTTGACGAACTCGGCGGGCAAGGCGGTCGCGGGCGTGTTCAACCAGGACCGGACCGTCTTCACCACCACCGAGCCGCTGGGCTACGACTCCGTCTACACCTGGAGCGGCTCGGCGGTCGGGCACAACGGCAAGGCCGTTCCCATCGCCGGCAAGTTCACCACCGTCAGCCCGACCAAGAAGGTCGGCGGGGCGTTCCAGCTGGCCGACGGCCAGACCGTGGGCATCGCGGCGCCGATCATCATCCAGTTCGACGCCCCGATCAGCGACAAGGCCGCCGTCGAGCGGGCGCTGACCGTCACCACCAACCCGCCCGTGGAGGGCAGTTGGGCCTGGCTGCCCGACGAGCGCCAGGGCGCCCGGGTGCACTACCGCACCCGCGAGTACTACCCCGCGGGCACCACCGTGAACGTCGACGCCAAGCTCTACGGGGTGCCGTACGGCGACGGCGCCTACGGCGCCGACGACATCTCGCTGAACATCAGCATCGGGCGCCGGCAGGTGGTCAAGGCCGAGGTGACCTCGCACCGCATCCAGGTCGTCACCGACGCGGGCGTGATCATGGACTTCCCGTGCAGCTACGGCGAGGCGGACAAGGCGCGCAACGTCACCCGCAACGGCATCCACGTCGTCACCGAGAAGTACTCGGACTTCTACATGTCCAACCCCGCCGCCGGCTACACCAACGCCCACGAACGCTGGGCGGTGCGCATCTCCAACAACGGCGAGTTCATCCACGCCAACCCGTCGAGCGCGGGCGCGCAGGGCAACAGCAACGTCACCAACGGCTGCATCAACCTCTCGACCGGCGACGCCGAGCAGTACTACCAGACAGCGATCTACGGCGACCCCGTCGAGGTGACCGGCAGCTCGATCCAGCTGTCCTACTCCGACGGCGACATCTGGGACTGGGCCGTGGACTGGGACACCTGGGTGTCGATGTCGGCCCTGCCGCCCCCGTCGGCGCATCCGCCGTCGACGCAGATCCCGGTGACCGCGCCGGTCACGCCGTCTACCGCGCCCAGCTTGTCGGGCACGCCCACGACGACAACGACGACGACTTCGACGACGACGACTTCGACTACTCCGACTACGACGACGTCGAGCCCGGGTCCCGGCGGTTGAACCGCGTGGCGCTCGCCTGGTCGCGGGGCTTCATGACGATCAGGTCCAGGTCGACGTGCGAGGGCCGGGAGGCGACGAACCCGATCACCTCGGCGACGTCGGCCGCCACCAACGGTGTGATGCCGGTATAGACCGAGTCCGCCCGCTGCTGGTCGCCGCCGAAACGCAGCACAGAGAACTCGGTTTCGACCGCTCCGGGCGCAATCTCTGTGAGCCGCACCGGTTTTCCCAACAGCTCGCCGCGCAGGGTGCGGTGTAGCGCCCCCTGCGCGTGCTTGGCCGCCGTGTAGCCGGAGCCGCCGTCGTAAACCTCAAGCGCCGCAACCGAAGTGACGGTGACGATCAGGCCGTCACCGGACTCTATCAGCTTGGGCAGCAGGGCGCGGGTGACGCGCAGCGTGCCCAGCACGTTGGTTTCCCACATCCACCGCCAGTGCTCGAGGTCGGCGTCGGCGACCGGCTCCAGGCCACGGGCGCCGCCGGCGTTGTTGACCAGGACGTCGACCCGCGTCAATTTGTCGGCCAGCGCGGTGACGGCGGCGTCGTCGGTGACGTCCGCCGCAATCGCGGTGCCGCCGATCTCACGGGCCAGGGCCTCGATCCGGTCGGCCCGGCGGGCCACCGCGACGACGTGGAACCCCTGAGCAGCGAGGTTGCGGGCGGTCGCCTCGCCGATGCCGGAGCTGGCGCCGGTCACGACCGCGACGCGTTCATTCCTGATATTTCCAGCCATCGAAACAACCTTAGTCAACGTGCTAAATTTGCCGGGTGCACCTCAGCGCCCTGTCCAGCACCACCACCGCGTGTCTTTGCGCGGCGGGTGCGTGTTGTTGCCGCGCACTTCGCCGCTCCTGACTTTCAGGTGTGGCCAAGCCGGCCATCGAAACTCGGACAAAAGGACGCTCGTGCGCACGAATACCCTCACCCACAGCTTTCCCACCCATTATCGGCGGTCGCACCGCCAAATCCTGCCGCCGGCGCTGCACATCGCCGACTCCGCGGCGGCATCGGTCTTCCGCGCGGTCCGGTTGCGCGGCCCGGTGGGCCGTGACGTCATCGCCGGGGTGACCTCGCTGAGCATCGCGACGGTCAACCGCCAGGTGATCGCGCTGCTCGATGCAGGCCTGCTCCGCGAGCGCGCCGACCTGGCCGTTTCCGGCGCCATCGGGCGCCCGCGGGTGCCCGTCGAGATCAACCACGAGCCGTTCGTGACCCTGGGCATCCACATCGGCGCGCGCACCACCAGCATCGTGGCCACCGACCTGTTCGGCCGCACGCTGGACACCGTCGAGACCCCGACGCCCCGCAGTCCCGCGGGGGCGGCGCTGGCGTCGCTGGCCGAAAGCGCCGGCCGATACCTGCGGCGCTGGCACCGGCGCCGCCCGCTGTGGGTCGGGGTGGCGACGGGCGGCACGGTCGACGGCGCCACCGGTCACGTCGACCACCCGCGGCTGGGGTGGCGTCAGGCGCCGGTCGGGCCGGTGCTGGCCGACGCCCTGCGGCTGCCGGTCTCGGTGGCCTCCCACGTGGACGCCATGGCCGGCGCCGAGCTGTTGCTGGGAATGCGGCGATTCGCGCCGAGCTCACCGACGAGCCTGTACGTCTACGCCCGCGAGACCGTGGGGTACGCGTTGGTGATCGGCGGGCGGGTGCACTGCCCGGCCAGCGGTCCGGGCACCATCGCCGGGCTGCCCGCGCACTCCGAGTTGCTCGGCGGCACCGGTCAATTGGAGTCCACGGTCAGCGACGAAGCCGTCCTGGCCGCGGCGCGCCGGCTCAAGGTCGTCCCGCCCGCCCCCGCCGGCGGGGGCAACGGGTCGGCATCGGCCATCACCGACCTGCTCAGGTTCGCCCGCGCCGGGAACCCCCAGGCCAAGGATTTGCTGGACGAGCGCGCCCGGGTGCTCGGCGAGGCGGTCGCGCTGATGCGCGACATGCTCAACCCGGACGATCTGGTGGTCGGCGGCCAAGCCTTCACCGAATACCCCGAGGGGATGGAGCACGTGGTGGCGGCGTTCGCCGCCCGCTCGATCCTGCCGCCGCGGGACATCCGCGTCACGGTGTTCGGCAACCGGGTGCAGGAGGCCGGGGCCGGCACGGTGTCGCTGGCCGGGTTGTATGCCGACCCGCTCGGCGCGATGCGGCGCGCCGGGGTCATCAACTCCCCGCTGGCCCAGGTCGCCGTCGACGAAGCGCCCGCCTGAGGCGGGACGGGTTCAGCCGCGGCTGCGCGCCTGAACCCGTGCGGCCACCGTGCTGTAAAGATGAGAGTGTGCGGCACGACGACGTCCTCCGGCGCGACGACCCGCGCCGCGTAGCGGTGCTGGCGGTGCACACCTCTCCTTTGGCCCAACCCGGCACCGGCGACGCCGGCGGAATGAACGTCTATGTGCTGCAAACCGCGCTGCATCTGGCCCGCCGGGGCGTCGAGGTGGAGATCTTCACCCGGGCGACCGCGTCCACCGCCCCGCCGGTGGAGCGAGTGGCGCCCGGGGTGCTGGTGCGCAACGTGGTGGCGGGCCCGTTCGAGGGCCTGGACAAGTACGACCTGCCCACCCAGTTGTGTGCCTTCGCGGCCGGGGTGTTGCGCGCCGAGGCGTCCCACGAGCCCGGGTATTACGACATCGTGCACTCGCATTACTGGCTGTCCGGGCAGGTCGGGTGGCTGGCCCGCGACCGCTGGGCCGTCCCGCTGGTGCATACCGCGCACACGCTGGCCGCGGTCAAGAACGCCGCGCTGGCCGACGGCGATGCCCCCGAGCCGCCGCTGCGCACCGTCGGGGAGCAGCAGGTCGTCGACGAGGCCGACCGGCTGATCGTCAACACCGAGGACGAGGCGAAACAGCTGATCACGATCCATCGCGCCGATCCGGCGCGGATCGACGTCGTCCATCCCGGAGTGGACCTGCAGGTGTTCCGCCCCGGCGACCGGCGCGCCGCGCGCGCCGCGCTCGATCGGCTGTTGCGGCTGGGCGCGCCGCAGGCCGAGGCGATGCGTCACGCGGCCGCCGCGCACGCGGCGACGTTCTCCTGGGACAACACCACCGACGCCCTGCTCGCCAGCTATCGCCGCGCGATCGGGGACTTTCCCGCCGAGCGCCAGCGCCGGGTCCGCCACCGGGCGGCCATGCGCAGGCCCCGCCACTGGGCGCCGCGTCGCGGCGTCGGCGCATGAGCGTGCAGCGCGTCATCGAGGACGCGCTGCGGGCCAGCGGGCTGACCTACTCCGAATTCGCCGGTGCCCATGGCGGATCGCCCGGCCTGGTCGTGGAGTTGCCCGGCGAGCGCAAGCTCAAGACGAACACCATCCTGGGCATCGGCGAGCACTCGGTGCGCGTCGAGGCGTTCGTGTGCCGCAGACCCGACGAGAACCACGAGGGCGTCTACCGGTTTCTGCTCAGGCGCAATCGGCGGCTCTACGGGGTGGCCTACACACTGGACAACGTCGGCGACATCTACCTGGTGGGCCGCATGTCGCTGGCCTCGGTGGACGCCGACGAGATCGACCGGGTGCTCGGGCAGGTGCTCGAAGCCGTGGATTCCGACTTCAACACGTTGCTGGAGCTGGGTTTTCGCTCGTCCATCCAGAAGGAGTGGGAGTGGCGGGTGTCGCGCGGCGAGTCGCTGAAGAACCTGCAGGCGTTCGCGCACCTGATCGAGGACGAAGACGACGATGCGGAGCGCGACGGCGAACTCCGTCCGTGAAATGCTAGGCCGATGCAACGCAACGACACCGCCACGCTGGTGCTGCTGCGCCACGGCGAAAGCGACTGGAACGCCCTCAACCTGTTCACCGGCTGGGTGGACGTCGGGCTGACGGAAAAGGGCCGCGTCGAGGCGGTGCGCAGCGGCGAGCTGATGGCCGAACAGGGTCTCTTGCCGGACGTCCTGTACACGTCGTTGCTGCGGCGCGCGATCACCACGGCACACCTGGCCCTCGACCGCGCCGATCGGCTGTGGATCCCGGTGCGGCGCAGCTGGCGGCTCAACGAACGCCACTACGGGGCGCTGCAGGGCCTGAACAAGTCGGAGACCAAAGAGCGCTACGGCGAAGAGCAGTTCATGACGTGGCGGCGCAGCTATGACACGCCGCCGCCGCCCATCGAGCGGGGCAGCGAATTCAGCCAGGACGCCGATCCGCGGTACGCCGACATCGGCGGCGGCCCGCTGACCGAGTGCCTCGCCGACGTGGTGGCCCGGTTCCTGCCGTATTTCACCGACGTGATCGTCCCGGACCTGCGGTCGGGCAAGACCGTCCTGGTCGTCGCGCACGGCAACTCCCTGCGCGCCCTGGTCAAGTACCTGGACGGGATGTCCGACGAGGAGGTCGTCGGGCTCAACATCCCAACCGGTATCCCGCTGCGCTACGACCTCGACGCAGACCTTCGTCCGGTGCTCGCCGGTGGCACGTATCTGGACCCGGAGGCGGCCGCCGCGGGCGCCGCGGCGGTTGCCGGCCAGGGTCGCGGCTGAGTTGCCCGTTGCCACCGACCGGGCGTCCAAAAGGCCTGGTTGCCAAACATCGTGTAAACGGAAGCCGAACACCTGTGGCGCAAGATGTGACTTGTCCGATTTTGGCCGCGCTCCGCTAGGGTGTTGTTTCCGAAGATTTGTAGGATTTGCTATGTGACTGTGTTCTCGGCGCTGTTGCTGGCCGGGGTTTTGTCCTTGCTGGCGCTGGCCGCGGGTGGCGCGGTAGGGGTCCGCTTGTCCGCACGGTCGCGGGAACGCAGCCGGCCGGCGACCAGGGCGCCCAGCCAGTGGTCCGGAATCACAGTCGCGCAGATGCTGCAACGCATCGGCGCGCTGATGCCGCTGGGGGTCGCGGTGGTGGATGCCCACCGCGACGTTGTCTACCTCAACGACCGGGCCAAGGAGCTGGGCCTGGTGCGCGACCGCCAGCTCGAAGACCAGGCGTGGCACGCCGCCCAGCAGGCGCTCGACGGCACCGACGTCGAATTCGATCTGAGGCCCGCCAAACGTCCGGCCGGGCGCTCCGGGGTCTCGGTGCACTGTCACGCCCGGCTGCTGAGCGAGGAAGACCGGCGGTTCGCCGTGGTGTTCGCCCACGACCAGTCCGACTACGCACGCATGGAGGCGACGCGGCGCGACTTCGTGGCCAATGTGAGCCACGAGCTCAAGACCCCGGTGGGTGCGATGGCGCTGCTCGCCGAGGCGCTGCTGGCATCGGCGGATGACTCCGAAACCGTTCGCCGGTTCGCCGAGAAGGTGCTCGTCGAGGCCAACCGGCTGGGGGACATGGTCGCCGAGCTGATCGAGCTGTCCCGGCTCCAAGGCGCCGAGCGGCTGCCGAATGTCACCGAGGTCGAAGTCGATACCGTTGTGTCCGAGGCGATTTCGCGTCACAAGGTGGCCGCCGACAACGCCGACATCGAGGTGCGCACCGACGCGCCGAGCGGATTGAAGGTGCTGGGTGACGAGACGCTGCTGGTGACCGCGCTGGCGAACCTGGTCTCCAACGCCATCGCCTATTCGCCGCGGGGTTCGCTGGTGTCGATCAGCCGCCGCCGCCGCGGGGACAACGTGGAAATCGCGGTCACCGACCGGGGCATCGGCATCGCCCTGGAAGACCAGGAGCGTGTCTTCGAGCGATTCTTCCGGGGGGACAAGGCGCGGTCCCGCGCCACGGGGGGGAGCGGGCTGGGCCTGGCCATCGTCAAGCATGTCGCGGCCAATCACAACGGCAGCATCGGCGTGTGGAGCAAGCCGGGCACCGGGTCGACCTTCACGCTTTCGATTCCCGCTTATCAGGACACTGATGAGCAGCCCGAGCAACTGCGGGCCCGCGACGTGCGGTCCGGCAGGTCTGAAAGAGAGGAAGAGCTAAGTCGATGACCAGTGTGTTGATCGTGGAGGACGAGGAGTCCCTGGCCGATCCGCTGGCCTTTCTCCTGCGCAAGGAGGGCTTCGAGGCCACCGTGGTGACCGACGGGCCGGCCGCCCTGGCCGAGTTCGACCGCACCGGCGCGGACATCGTGCTGCTGGACCTGATGCTTCCGGGGATGTCGGGCACCGACGTGTGCAAGCAGCTGCGTGCCCGTTCGGGCGTCCCGGTGATCATGGTGACCGCCCGCGACAGCGAGATCGACAAGGTCGTCGGCCTGGAGCTGGGCGCCGACGACTATGTGACCAAGCCGTATTCGGCGCGGGAGTTGATCGCCCGCATCCGCGCGGTGCTGCGCCGCGGCGGTGACGACGACTCCGAGATCAGTGATGGTGTGCTGGAGTCCGGGCCGGTGCGGATGGACGTCGAGCGCCACGTCGTGTCCGTCAACGGTGACCCGATCACGTTGCCGCTCAAGGAGTTCGACCTGCTCGAATACCTGATGCGCAACAGCGGACGGGTGCTGACCCGCGGTCAGCTGATCGATCGGGTGTGGGGCGCGGATTACGTCGGCGACACCAAGACACTCGACGTGCACGTCAAGCGCCTGCGCTCGAAGATCGAAGCCGACCCGGCCAACCCGGTGCACCTGGTGACCGTGCGAGGGCTGGGGTACAAGCTGGAAGGCTAACGGGCGGGGTCGGTAGGCGGAAAACCGTTGGTGTCAAACACGGTTCGGTCGCCGTCGCCGACGCTCAATTCGATGCGCCGGCGCATGTTCTCGGTCATCGGCGGCAGCGCGTCGAGGTCGAACCACGCGGCGGCGGTGCTCTCGTCATCGGCCGGGAACGGTTCGCCGGAGATCCACCGCATCCGGAACACGTGATCGAGGTACTGGGCGTGGTCGCCGTTGGCGTGCACCGTCGGCCGGGTCACGTGCACCCATGCGAGTCTGGTGGCCCGGGCGATGACGCCGGTCTCTTCGCACACCTCGCGGGCGGCGCAGTCCGCCGGATTTTCCCCGGGCTCGACGATGCCGGTTACCGCCGTCCAGGCGCCGTTGTCGGAACGCTTGACCAGCAACACTTTTCGATCGTGGATGGTGACGGCCGTAGCGGCGGGCAGCCACAGCGGCGCGGTGCCGATAGCGCGCCGAAGCTCGACGATGAAGTCCGGGGTCGGCATCACCGTTTCTAACACACCGGCGGCCGCGCCACAGGGAGTGAACAGGGGGCGGGCCGCGCCGGCGTGTCGTCGCCCTGGCTTCACCCGGAATGCCCCGGGTGCGCACTCGATCAGCGGGCGGCCACCACTTCGTCGGCCACACCCAGCGCCAGGGCCATGATCGACACCTGTGGGTTCACCTCGGGGCAGCTGGGCAGGATCGACGCGTCGGCCACCCACACCCCCTGTGCCCCGCGCAGCCGGCCGGTCTCGTCCACCGGGCAGCGCTGCGCGTCGACCCCCGCGGCCGCCGTCCCGGTCGGGTGAAAGGCGGCCAGGTGAAGGGTTTTCGGGTCGCATCGACCCAGCGCGTCCTGCAGGGCGGGCATCGACGTCACGGTCGTGGCCCCCGGAAATCCGGTGAGCACCTCCACCGCGCCGGCGGCGAACAGCAGCCGGCCCATGGCCTCGATCGCCACCACCAGCTTGGCGGCGTCCTCGCGGGCGATGTTGTAGCGGATCACCGTCTCGCCGCGCACCGAGGACACCGAGCCGGCGCCGCGATCGGCCACCATGGCGCCGAACGTGGCGACGTGAGTCGCCCGGTCGAGCCAGCCCAGCAGCTCGGCGCCGTAGCCGGGATAGACCATCGACCCCATCCCCGGCGGCGTGGAGGTGGCCTCGATCAGCACCCCGTGCGACGCGTGCAGCTCGTCGACGGCGGCGCTTTGCAGCACGCCGTGCCAGGCGATGACGTCCTCGTCGAAGCGCCCGGCGAGCATCGTCGCCGGGTGCAGCGCGAGGTTGCGGCCCAGGCGCGGGTGTGCCCCAAATCCGCTGCGCCGCAACAGCCCCGGGGTCTCGGTGGCGCCGGCGGCCACGATCACCGTGTCGGCCAGGACGTCGAGCGCGGTGCCGTCGGGCGCGGAACGGGCGCCACAGCGGCCCGAGTCCGGGCACGTTGTTGTACAGGCCGAACGACCCGCCGAAGAACACACCCAGGGTGGCGGCCTCGGCGACGTCGCGGCGGTCCGACGGCAGGCGGCGCTCGATCAGCACACCGGCGGCGAACAGCAGCGGGGGGTCGAGGAGAAAGCTCATGCCGTTGTCCTCTCGTTGGGCTCGGGCGCCGCGCCGCCGCGCAGGCCGACCTCGGCGTGCCCGGTGCCCAGCACCGACCAGTGCCGGTCGTCGACGTCGATGTGAACGTCAGCCTGCTCGGTGTTCGTGCACACCGCGGTGCCGCCGTCGGGATCGGTGTATTGCAGGCTGACGCACTTCTCCGCGGGCTGGTCGACGCGGATCAGCACCTTGTGACCGCCGATGCGCCCCTCCAGCTGCCAATGCCGCAGGCCGAGCGTGGTGCGTAGCCGCAGCGACGGCAAAGGGCTTGCGGGCCAATCCCTCCCGCCGATGCGGAAGCGGACGAAGGCCATCGGCGCCAGCCGCCGCAGGCCCGGCTTGTGGGAGACGGCGGTGACGGCCTCCACCACGTCGCCGCCGCCGAGGTCGGCGTGGATCCAGCCCCAGCGTTTGGCGTTGCCGTGCCCGTAGATGTGGGCGAGGCCGCCGCGCCAGCCGTCGACGCGCCGCACCTCGTCGCCGACGGTCAGGGTACCGGCGAAGTCGGCGGTGGGGGCGAGCACCACCTGGGCGCCCGGCAGCAACTCGCGCTCCCAGGCGGCGCGCGGGAAGGTCCACAGTGGTGGGCCGCCGTCCTTCCAGGACAGGTCCCAGGCGAGCGGCCCCACCCGCCCGGTCAACCGCTCCGGGCCGACAAGGGCCCCCGCGGAGTCGAACCACGCGGCGCCGTTCGCGGGTTCGACGGGTTGGGGGCCGAACCGTTCGGTGCGGGGCGGGCCGTCCGCGGCGAACCGGGTCGCCCAGCCGTGCGCGTAGGGCTCCCCCTGCAGCGGCGCCACGGTCTCGCAGTGGATCCACAGCCCGGCGCGGGTGACGGGGTCGGACAGGGTGGCGTACCAGACCTCCAGGCGACCGGCCGTGCCCCGCCAGCGGGGGACTGCCGCCGACCGCAGCTCCTCGTCCATGTGCTCACCTCCGGGTGCCCGTCCACTATATTGGTTGAGCCAATGAACCAGTCAAGCCCGCTGCAGCCGCCCGACCGCCAGCGCGTCGACGAACAGATCGCCGCGTCGATCGCCGACGCCATCCTCGACGGCGTCTTCCCGCCGGGCTCGGCCCTGCCGCCCGAGCGTGAGCTGGCCGAACAGCTCGAGGTCAACCGGACGTCGCTGCGACAGGGGCTGGCGCGACTGCAGCAGATGGGCCTGATCGAGACGCGGCACGGCAGCGGCAACGTGGTGCGCGACCCGCAGGGCCTCACCCATCCCGCGGTGGTCGAGGCGCTGGTTCGCAAGCTGGGCCCGGAGTTTTTGGTCGAGTTGCTGGAAGTCCGGGCGGGGCTGGGGCCGCTGATCGGCCGCCTGGCCGCACAGCGGGCCGGGCCCGCGGACGTCGACGCGCTGCGCACCGCGCTGGCCGCCGTAGGGGACGCCGACGGGGCCGCCGCCCGCCAGGCCGCCGACCTCGCCTACTTCCGGGTGCTCATCCACGCCGGACGCAACCGCGCGCTGGGGCTGCTGTACCGCTGGGTGGAGCAGGCCTTCGGCGGCCGGGAGCACGAACTGACCGCGGCCTACGATGACGCCGCCCCCGTGGTCGCCGACCTGCGGGCGATCACCGAGGCGGTGTCCGCCCACGACGCCGACGCGGCCGCCGCGGCGGTCGAGGCCTACCTGCTCGCCAGCGCGCAGCGAATGGTGTTGTGCTACTTGGCGATCGGCGAGAACTAGCCGGGGCTACTCGGCGATCCGGGTCGCCGGGTGCACCGCGACGAGCCCTAAGCCGCTGCGACGCTTGCACATTGCCGCCAGCTCCGCGTACGCCTTGGCCCCGAGCAACTCGGTGAGCTCGTCGGCGAGGCTCTCCCACACCTGCTTGGCGCCGACGTGGGCGCCGGGATCGCCGGTGCAGTACCAATACAGGTCGGCCCCGCCCGAGCCCCAGCCGCGCCGGTCGTATTCGGTGACCGTGGTCTTGAGGATCTCGGAGCCGTCGGGCCGCGTCACCCACTCCTGGCTGCGCCTGATCGGCAACTGCCAGCACACGTCGGGCTTCATCGTCAGCGGCGCCACGCCGAGCTTGAGGGCCTTGCTGTGCAGGGCGCATCCGGGGCCGGCGGGGAACCCGGGCCGGTTGAGGAAGATGCACGCGTCCTTGTGCTTGCGGGTGCGATACATGTCCTGGCCGTCGTGCTCGTCGAGTTCGAGGTAGCCCTTGCGGCCCAGGCCCTTCTCGCGGAACTGCCAGTCGTCGTCGGTCAGCTGCGCCACCGCGTCGTCCAGGCGGGCGCGGTCGTCGTCGTCGGACAGGAACGCGCCGTGCGAGCAACACCCGTCGTCCGGGCGGCCTGCGACCGTGCCATGGCAGGCCGGCGTGCCGAAAACGCAGGTCCAGCGCGACAGCAGCCAGGTGAAGTCGGCCGCGATCAGGTGTTCGGGGTTGTCCGGGTCGTAGAACTCCACCCACTCCCGGGCAAAGTCCAGCTCGACCTCCCGTCCCGGCTCCGACTGCGAATTCGCCACGCTCTCAACGTTAGACCACGATTCCGGCGCATCGCCCCGCTGACACCCGACCCCGCCACGGCGGGCCGCACCCCGGGCCGCATCCTCACACGACTAGGTTGTGTGCGTGCGATTGGGTGTGCTCGACGTGGGCAGCAACACGGTTCATCTGCTGGTGGTTGATGCCCACCGCGGCGGGCACCCCACGCCCATGAGTTCGACGAAGGCCACGCTGCGGCTGGCCGAGTCGATCGACAGCTCGGGCAAGATCACCAAGCGCGGTGCCGAGAAGCTGATCTCCACGATCGACGAGTTCGCCAAGATCGCCGACAGCTCCGGCTGCTCCGAGCTGATGGCCTTCGCCACCTCCGCGGTGCGCGACGCCGAGAATTCCGACGACGTGCTCGCGCGGGTGCGCAAGGAGACCGGCGTCGAGCTCAAGGTGCTGCGTGGCGTCGACGAGTCGCGGCTGACCTTCCTGGCCGTGCGCCGCTGGTACGGGTGGAGCGCCGGGCGCATCATCAACCTCGACATCGGCGGCGGCTCGCTCGAGCTGTCCAACGGCGTCGACGAGGAGCCCGAGGTCGCGCTCTCGCTGCCCCTGGGCGGACGACCCCCCGGGCCGGCGCCGGGTGGCGATGCTGCGCGACTGGCTCGACGCCGAGCTGGCCGAGGCCGCCGTGATGGTGCTCGACGCCGGCGCGCCGGACCTTGCGGTGGCGACGTCGAAGACGTTCCGCTCGCTGGCCCGGCTGACCGGCGCGGCCCCCTCGGCCGCCGGGCCGCGGGTGAAACGCACGCTCACAGCAAACGGGCTCAGACAACTCATATCTTTCATATCTAGGATGACGACCGCTGACCGCGCGGAGTTGGAGGGAGTGAGCGCCGAGCGGGCACCGCAGATCGTCGCGGGTGCCCTGGTGGCGGAGGCAAGCATGCGAGCGCTGTCGATCGAGACCGTGGATATCTGCCCGTGGGCATTACGGGAAGGTCTCATTCTGCGCAAACTCGACAGCGAAGCCGACGGAACCGCCCTCATGGAGACTTCGGTGCGCGATGCTGGAGGCCGGACAGTTGATCGGGACGCGAACCGATCGAGAGGCGACAAACCATGACCGGACCACATTCCGAGGCCGACGGTCCCGGGACCCGGCCGATCTCGGTGGCTGAACTGCTGGCCAGGAACGGGACCATCGGCGCCCCGGCCGTCACCCGTCGGCGCCGCCGCCGCCGCGGCGACACCGACGCCGTCACGGTCGCCGAGCTGACCGGCGAGATCCCGATCGTCCGCGACGAAGACCACCGCGACCAGGCACGGGACCAGGACCGGGACCACGATGCCGACGGCACCGTGCGGGTCGCCGAGTCGCCCGCCGACGCCGCGACGGACACAGCTACCGCCACCGAAGAGTGGCCCGGGGCACCGTACTGGTCGGAACCCGAGCCGCGCTGGCCCAAGTCGGAGCTGCTGGCGGAACCGGCATCGGGCCCGCTGCGCAGCGAATACCCGCGGCCGCCGCGGCGCGCCGACGAAACCGAGCAGGCCAAGTCCGGGCAATCCGGTGCCGAGGACATGAGCCCGGACCCGGTCGACCACTACGCCAGCACACCGGTCGAGGTGATGGACGCCGAGGTCCGCGGGGCGGACGTCGAGGATTCCGCGTACGTGCGCTCCTACCTGCGCGATTCGGACTCGACCCTGTTCGGCGGGCAGACCCTGGCCGACGAGCTCGCGCGGCGCAGCGGCGCGGAGAAGGCCGCGGCCGCGGAGGCGGCGGAAGCCGACGCCGCCGAAGCGCTCGACGAGGTCCGCGCGGACGAGTCCACCGGCGCCCACGGAATTCGCGACCGGCTCCAGGCGGCGTGGCGCGCCGCCGCGGTCGTGTTCCAGTCGGTGTTGGCGGTGCTGTTCGGGGCCGGGCTGTTCGTGGCGTTCGACCAGCTGTGGCGCTGGAACAGCATCGTGGCGCTGGTGCTCTCGGTGCTGGTCATCCTCGGTCTGGTGGTCGGGGTCCGGGTGGTCCGCAAGACCGAGGACATCGCCAGCACGCTGATCGCGGTCGCGGTGGGGGCGCTGATCACCCTGGGCCCGCTGGCGTTGTCGTTGCAGTCGGGCTAGGCATCACCAGTCGAGACCGTGCGCCCAGCGATCAAAGTCGGACTGTCGACGGCCTCGGTGTACCCCCTGCGGGCCGAGGCCGCGTTCGAGTATGCGGCCCGGCTCGGCTACGACGGCGTCGAGCTCATGGTGTGGAGCGAGTCGGTCAGCCAGGACATCGACGCCGTCCAGCGGCTGTCCCGGCGCTACCGCGTGCCGGTGCTGTCGGTGCACGCGCCCTGCCTGCTGATCTCCCAGCGGGTGTGGGGCGCCAACCCGATCGCCAAGCTGGAGCGCAGCGTGCGGGCCGCCGAGCAGCTCGGCGCGCAGACCGTCGTCGTGCATCCCCCGTTCCGCTGGCAACGCCGCTACGCCGAGGGGTTCAGCGAGCAGGTGGCGGCACTCGAGTCGTCCAGCGACGTCCTGGTGGCCGTGGAGAACATGTTCCCGTTCCGCGCGGACCGGTTCTTTCCCGGGCAGTCGCGGGAACGGATGCGCCGGCGCGGCGGCGGGCCCGGGCCGGCGATCTCGGCCTTCGCGCCGTCGTATGATCCGCTGGACGGCAACCACGCGCACTACACCCTCGACCTCTCCCACACCGCGACCGCGGGCACCGACTCCCTGGACATGGCGCAGCGCATGGGGGAGGGCCTGGTCCACCTGCACCTGTGCGACGGCAGCGGCGCGCCCGCCGACGAGCATCTGATACCCGGCCGCGGCACGCAACCGGCCGCCGAGGTCTGCCAGATGCTGGCCGGGGGCAACTTTGCCGGGCACGTCATCCTGGAGGTGTCCACCTCCAGCGCGCGTTCGGCCGGCGAGCGCGAGGACATGCTCGCCGAGTCGCTGCAGTTCGCCCGCACCCACCTGCTGCGCTGACAACTTCCGGGAGACACGTGAACGCGTTATTCACCTCGGCGATGGCGTTGCGGGCGCTCGGGGAGGGCCTCTTCGAGGGCGAGCTGGACCGTCACTGGACCATCGGACCCAAGGTGCACGGCGGCGCGATGATGGCGCTGTGCGCCAACGCCGCCCGCAGCGCGCACGACGGCCATGCGGGCGGCCTGGAACCGGTCGCCGTGTCGGCCAGCTTCCTCTCGGCGCCCGACCCGGGGCCGATGCGGCTGGCGACGTCGATCCGCAAGCGGGGGCGCCGGATCAGCGTGGTCGACGTCGAGCTGACCCAGGGTGAGCGCACCGCGGTGCATGCCGTGGTCAACCTCGGCGAGCCGGAGCACTTTCCGCCCGGCGGCAACACCGCGCCCCTGCTGTCGGCCAACCCCGTCCTCGAGCTGATGGCGCCGGAACCGCCCGACGACATCGACCCGATCGGGCCCGGCCACCCGCTGGCCGGCCTGGTTCACCTGGGCGAGGGTTGCGACGTGCGACCGCTGCTGTCGACGATGCGGGTCAGCGACGACGGGCGCCCGCCGATGATCCAGATGTGGGCCCGCCCCCGCGGGGTGGCGCCGGACCCGCTGTTCGCGCTCATGTGCGGCGACCTGTCGGCGCCCGTGACCTTCGCCGTCGGCCGCACCGGCTGGGCGCCGACGGTCCAGCTCACCGCCTACCTGCGGGCCCTTCCCGCCGACGGCTGGCTGCGCATCATCGCCACCTGCATGGAGATCGGCCACGACTGGTTCGACGAGGACCACATCGTCGTCGATCAGCTCGGCCGGCTGGTGGTCCAGGCGCGCCAGCTCGCGATGGTCCCTGCCGCTCGGCAGTAGCCGAGGTCTGCGATGCTGTCCGGCATGGCAAGAATCGCGATCATCGGTGGCGGCAGCATCGGGGAGGCATTGCTGTCGGGTCTGTTGCGCGCGGGCCGGCAGGTCAAGGACCTGGTCGTGGCCGAACGGGTGCCCGAGCGCGCCAAGTACCTCGCCGACACCTACTCGGTGCGCGTCTCCTCCGTCGCCGACGCCGTGGACAACGCGTCGTTCGTCGTCGTCGCGGTCAAGCCCGGTGACGTCGGGCCGGTGCTGGCCGAGGTCGCCCGGGTGGCCGCGACGGCCGACAGCGACAGCGCCGAGCAGGTGTTCGTCACCGTCGCGGCGGGCATCACGATCGCGTACTTCGAGTCCAAGTTGCCGGCGGGAACGCCCGTGGTGCGGGCGATGCCGAACGCGGCGGCGCTGGTGGGGGCCGGGGTCACGGCGCTGGCCAGCGGCCGGTTCGTTACCGCTCCGCAGCTGGAGGAGGTCTCGGCGCTGTTCGACTCCGTCGGCGAGGTGCTCAGCGTGCCCGAGTCCCAGATGGACGCGGTCACCGCCCTCTCGGGGTCGGGGCCGGCGTACTTCTTCCTGATGGCCGAGGCCCTGGTGGACGCGGGCGTCGCGGCGGGCCTGAGCCGCCAGGTGGCCACGTCCCTGACCGCGCAGACGATGGCCGGAGCCGCGGCCATGATGCTGGAGCGGATGGATTCCGGCGGCCCCGCGACCCCGGGGCTCGACGGGTCGTCGCCCGACGCCACGGCCACGCAGCTGAGGGCCACGGTCACCTCCCCCGGCGGCACGACCGCCGCTGCGCTGCGGGAACTCGAGCGGGGCGGGTTGCGGGTGGCCGTCGACGCCGCGGTTCAGGCCGCAAAAACCCGCTCTGAGCAGCTAAGAATTACATCGGAATAATTAAGGTTTTTTCGAGAGATTGTCCCTCACCAGTACCAGTAACCCCATTAGTCCCGCTATTCTCCTCTCTGTAAGCGCGCGTGGGTGCCGGCGGAGGGGAAGCCGCTGGCATTGCGTGTGCCCGACACGATTGGGTTGCGATGACGTCTACGAACGGGCCATCGGCGCGAGATTCTGCAGGCAAGCGGGACACCGGTTCCGTCGACGCCCAGCAGGCCAGGACACAATTCCTCACCGTCGCCGAGGTGGCGGCCCTGATGCGGGTGTCCAAGATGACGGTCTACCGGCTGGTCCACAACGGAGAGTTGCCCGCCGTTCGGGTCGGGCGGTCCTTCCGCGTCCACGCCAAGGCCGTCCACGACATGCTGGAGACGTCCTACTTCGACGCGGGCTGACCCGCTCGCTGCGCACGTCCGACGTGTGACGTGCCCGCCATCCGGCGGCCGGCCAGCACCGGTTTGGTGTTCGGCGGGACCGGCCGGGTAAAGTGGCGAGGTCATTCTCAAGTCCTGGAAAGTCGCGGGAAGCGTCACGGGTCAGATAGCGGAGTCAGCCGAGTCAATGGGTTCTCAGGGTTTTAAATGGGTTCAGTAATCAAGAAGCGGCGCAAGCGCATGTCGAAGAAGAAGCACCGCAAGCTGCTGCGTCGTACACGGGTGCAGCGCAGAAAACTCGGCAAGTAGGGCCCCGCCCGCCTCACCGCACGCGCCGCACTCGGCCGTTAGGCTGTTCGGGTGGACTCGTCGAGCGGGGAAGGCGCCGGAACCGGCGGCGCCGGACGTGACACCGTGCACTACCCCAAGGTGGTGCTGGTCACCGGCGCGTGCCGGTTTCTGGGCGGTTACCTGACGGCCCGGCTCGCGCAGAACCCGTTGATCAACACGGTGATCGCGGTGGACGCGATCGCGCCCAGCAAGGACATGCTGCGGCGCATGGGCCGCGCCGAGTTCGTCCGAGCGGACATTCGAAACCCCTTCATCGCCAAGGTGATTCGCAACGGCGACGTCGACACCGTGGTGCACGCCGCGGCCGCGTCCTACGCGCCGCGCTCCGGCGGCACCGCGGCGCTGAAGGAAATCAACGTGATGGGTGCGATGCAGCTGTTCGCCGCGTGCCAGAAGGCCCCTTCGGTGCGTCGCGTCGTGCTGAAGTCGACGTCGGAGGTGTACGGCTCCAGCCCGCACGATCCGGTGATGTTCACCGAGGACAGCACCAGCCGCAGGCCCTTCCGGGGCGGCTTCGCCAAGGACAGCCTCGACATCGAGGGCTACGCCCGCGGACTCGGCCGGCGCCGGCCCGACATCGCCGTCACCATCCTGCGGCTGGCCAACATGATCGGGCCGGCGATGGACACCACGCTGTCGCGGTACCTGGCCGGGCCCCTGGTGCCGACCATGTTCGGCCGCGACGCCCGATTGCAGCTGCTGCACGAGCAGGACGCGCTCGGCGCGCTCGAGCGGGCGGCGATGGCGGGCAAGGCCGGCACCTTCAACATCGGCGCCGACGGCATCATCATGCTGTCGCAGGCGATCCGGCGAGCCGGCCGGATCCCGTTGCCCGTGCCGGGTTTCGGGGTGTGGGCGCTCGACTCGCTGAGGCGGGCCAACCGCTACAACGAGATCAGTCGCGATCAGTTCGATTATTTGAGCTACGGCCGCGTCATGGACACCACACGGATGCGCTCTGAGCTCGGTTATCAGCCCAAATGGACGACCGCGGAGGCCTTCGACGACTACGTCCGCGGCCGCGGCCTGACTCCCATAGTCGGCCCCGATCGGGTACGCTCCTGGGAAGATCGCGCGATATCCCTGGCGCAGCGCTGGGGTAGCCGAAATCCAATTCCGTGGGGCGGGGTCAGGTAGTACATCGTGGCGGGTGAAACCAGAGCCAACGTCATTCCTCTGCACACCAATCGCGGTCGGGTAGCGGCGCGCCGCAGAGCGGATCAACGCGCGGAGTCATCCCGTCAACACCCCTCCCTGCTTTCGGATTCGCGCGAGAACGCGTCGGCCGATCAGATCGCCGCGGTCGTCCGGGAAATCGACGACCACCGCAGAGCCGCCGGTGCGGCCGGCCTGCCCGGGGGCGCCGATGCGCCGCTGAACGACCTCGCCCAGCGGGTCGCGGCCGTGGCCGGGTTCCTGCGCCGCCGGATCACCGGTGACTACGCCGTCGACGAGTTCGGCTTCGATCCGCACTTCAACAGCGCGGTCGTCCGGCCGTTGCTGAGGTTCTTCTTCCGGTCGTGGTTCCGGGTCGAGGTCAGCGGGATCGAGAACCTGCCCGCCGACGGTGCCGCGCTGCTGGTGGCCAACCACGCCGGGGTCCTGCCGTTCGACGGCCTGATGTTGTCGGTGGCGGTGCACGACGAGCACCCGGCCCACCGCGACCTGCGGCTGCTGGCCGCCGACATGGTGTTCGACCTGCCCATGGTGGGGGAGGCGGCCCGCAAGGCCGGCCACACCATGGCCTGCACGACCGACGCGCACCGCTTGCTCGCCGCCGGCGAACTGACCGCCGTCTTCCCGGAGGGCTACAAGGGGCTGGGAAAACGTTTCGAGGACCGCTACCGGTTGCAACGCTTCGGCCGCGGCGGATTCGTGACCGCGGCGCTGCGCACCAAGGCGCCCATCATCCCGTGCTCGATCGTCGGTTCGGAAGAGATTTATCCGATGCTGACCGACGTCAAGCTGCTGGCGCGGCTGTTCGGGCTGCCGTACTTCCCCATCACGCCGTTGTTCCCGCTGGCGGGCCCCGCCGGCCTGGTGCCGCTGCCGTCGAAGTGGCGCATCGCATTCGGCGAGCCGATCCATACCGACGACTACGCCGCGAGCGACGCCGACGACCCGATGGTGACCTTCGAGCTCACCGACCAGGTCCGCGAGACGATCCAGCAGACGCTGTACCGGCTGCTGGCCGGGCGCCGCAACATCTTCTTCGGCTGAGCCCTCCGCGTCGTTCGGGCCAACGACGCGGCGTTCGCGCCACCCAGGGCGCAAAAGGCAAGTGCCCCGGCGCCTTTGGCGCCGGGGCACTTTGCGTGCAAGCTACTTGACGAGCGTGAACTGGCAAACGTTGGTGTAGCCGTCGCGGAACAGGTCCGAGCAACCCCGCAGGTAGTGCAGGTAGATGTCGTAGGTCTCCTGCCCCTTGAGGGCGATCGCCTCGTCCTTGTGCGCCTCGAGCGCATCCGCCCAGGCCGTCAACGTCGGAACGTAGTTCTTGCCGATGAAGTGATGGCGTTCGATCTTGAAACCGGCCTCGGTCGAGTACCTGTCGACCTGTTCCACCTGGGGCAACCTACCGCCGGGGTAGATCTCCTTCAGGATGAAGCTGATGAACCGAAGCAGGGTCATCGTCGTCTTCAGACCCATCTGCTTGCCCTCCTCGGCGCTGGGCACCACGATGCTGTGCAGCAGCATCCGGCCGTCGTCGGGCAGCAAGTTGTAGAACTTCTTGAAGAAGACGCCGTAACGCTCGTACCCGGCGTCGCCGGCTCCGTCGGCGAAGTGCTCGAACGCGCCCAGCGACACGATCCGGTCGATCGGTTCGTCGGGGAATTCCTCCCAGCCCTGGATCCGCACTTCTTTGCGGCGGGGGCTGTCCATTTTGTCGAACTCAGCCACACAATGGGCGTACTGGTTCTCGCTCAGCGTCAGACCGATGACGTTGACGTCGTACTCCTGCACGGCGTGCCGCATGGTCGAGCCCCAGCCGCTCCCGATGTCGAGCAGGGTCATGCCGGGCTCGAGGTTGAGCTTGTCCAACGCGAGCTTGCGTTTGGCGTACTGCGCCTCTTCGAGCGTCGCCGCGCCCTCTTCCCAGTAGCCGCAGCTGTAGGTCATCGACGGGTCGAGCCAGAGCTTGAAGAACTCGTTCGACTTGTCGTAGTGGGACCGGACCGCTTCCACCGGGGGCTTCAGCTGGGTGTCCCCCATTTCACCCTGTGACGTCATTGAAATCACCCTACTTTCCGGCTGATATCGATGCAATCGCGGCGACTGTTTCCTCAGTGCTCGCGTCCTGGTTGGCGGCCTCACCCAGCATCGTGACGATGCCGGTGACGACCGGGTTGCCGTCGGCGTCTGTGATCTCGCTGCGAATTTCAGCGAGGACGGTGCCGTGCGACTCAATGACCGAGTCTAGATAAGTATCGAAGTAGAGCCGGTCGTGGGCAAGGATCGGGCGGTGGAAGCGCAACTTCTGGTCGCGGTGCATCACCCGTGCGATGTTGATCGGGATGCTGAACTTGGTGAAGATCTCCAGCTGCACCCGGCGCCCGGCGATCGCGGCGAAAGTCAGCGGCGCGACGAGTTCGGGGTAGCCGGCTTCGGCCGCGGCCGCCTCGTCGTGGTGCGCGGGATGATCGTCCTTGACCGCTTCCGCGAACTCCCGGATCTTCTCGCGTCCGACCTCGAAATAGTCCGATCCCCGGTAATTGCTGCCGATGATCCCCTGGGCCGATTCGGAAACTGTCATGCCCTGCGCTCCCCGCTCGAATGGTTGCTAGCGGCGCAGCTTATCAGCGCGATTGGCGCCGGGACGCCAGTGCCGCCAGCGCGCCGCCGGCCGCGCCGAGGGCCAGCGCCGACGGCACCCCGATCCGGGCGGCCTTGCGCGCGGTGCGGAAATCGCGGATCTCCCAGCCGCGTTCCCGCGCCAGCGCCCGCAGCCGCGCGTCCGGGTTGATGGCGACCGCGGTGCCGACCAGCGAGAGCATCGGCACGTCGTTGTAGCTGTCCGAGTAGGCGGTGCAGCGCTTGAGCTTGAGGCCCTCGCGGATGGCCAGCGACCGCACGGCGTGCGCCTTGCCGGTGCCGTGCAGGATGTCGCCGACCAGCCGGCCGGTGAACACGCCGTCGACCGACTCCGCGACCGTTCCCAGGGCGCCGGTCAGGCCGAGCCGGCGCGCGATCGTCGCGGCCAGCTCGTAGGGCGTGGCGGTGATCAGCCACACCTGCTGCCCGGCGTCGAGGTGCATCTGGGTGAGCTCGCGGGTGCCGGGCCAGATCTTGTCGGCGATGATCTCGTCGTAGATCTCCTCGCCGAGCCGCACCAGCTCCTCGACGGACCGGCCTTCGATGAAGGCGAGCGCCTTGCGCCGCCCGGCGGCGACGTCGTCGCTGTTCTCCGTGCCCAGCAGCTGAAACTTGGCCTGGGCGTAGACGAATCCGAGCACGTCGCGGTACGTGAAGTAGTGCCGGGCCGCCAGGCCGCGGCCGAAATGGACCGCCGAGGATCCCTGCACCAGCGTGTTGTCCACGTCGAAGAACGCGGCCGCGGTCAGGTCGACCGGCGGCTGCGGGCGACCGGGGGGACCCTGCTCGGCGGCCGCCTCCTTCAGGCCCTCCAGGGCGCGGGCGGCGCTGGCATCTGCGGCCAGGAACTCCAGGTCGACGGGACCGACGTCCGCGCCGCCCGGGCCCGAGGAACCCGAGGAAGTCACTGCCAACCCTCTCCGATCGCTGTGCCGCCCGGTGACCCGTGGGCGGCAGATCAACCCTATCGGGCTTGTTCCCGGCGCGTTCCCTCCCGGCGATCAGCTCACGACCACAGGGTCAGATTCGTGGCCATCGCGCCGGTGTAGTTGGCGTGTGCGGTTTCACCGGCGCTCTTCAACGCGGCCAGCGCCTCGCGCATCATCGCCTCGCCACGGGTCCAGCGCTGATGCGCCTCGGCGTGGGCCGCCGCGCCCGCACCCGTCCACGTCGCGTGCAGTTGCGTTGCGCGAGAGTCGATCTCGTTGATCAAGTCCTCGGCATGGCGCTGGAATTCGGCCATCCGGCGCACCGCGTCGGCCAGCGCCCGGGGATCGACCCCGAACGCCTCAGCCATGGCGCACCGCCCGCATCGCCCGAGCGGACCCCGCCTCGTTGGCCGCGTAGGCCGCACCGGCCTCGGCGACCAGACGCGCCAAGAGCGCCAAGCCCTGCTGGACCTGCCGGGCGCCGTGATGCCAGAGCTCCCACGCCGATGCGTACGCGCTTCCCGAGTTCCCGCGCCAGCCGGCCAGCAGCAGGCCCACCCGATCGTCGAGTTCGGCCAACCGGGCCGCCAGGTGCTCGGCCGCACCCCCGAGGGAGGCGGCAAAATCCTGCATCTCCCGTTGGTCGGCCCGCAGCGCGTCCTCGCCAGCCATAGCGGCAACGTAAGCAATCGCGCGCGACGGCACAATTCAGCGGTGCCAGACTGGTGGCCATGAGTGGGCACCGGGTGGAGTTGCTGACCCGCGACGGGTGCGCCGTCTGCGATCGCATGCGCGCCAGGCTGGCCGAGCTGGCCGGCGAGCTGGGCTTCGACCTGTCGACCACCGACGTCGACGAGGCGGGCAACGCCGCGCTGCGGGCGGAGTTCGGCGACCGGCTGCCGGTGCTCCTGCTCGACGGCCGCGAGCACAGCTACTGGGAGATCGACGAGGCCCGGCTGCGCGCCGACCTGGCCCGGTGACCCGATGACGCGGCGGTCGGCCGGGTGTGACGCTCGGCAATTATTTGGTAGCCCACCTCATCAACGATTACCGTGGACAGCAGTTCAGTCACTGGAGGAAGCAAGGGAGCTGGCCAGGTGATGCTGCCGTGAGCGTCTTGCTCTTCGGGGTTTCGCACCGTAGTGCGCCGGTTTCGGTCCTGGAACAGCTCAGCATCGACGAGTCCGATCAAGGCAAGATCGTCGACCGCGTGATGCAGTCGCCGCTCGTGACCGAGGCCATGGTCTTGTCGACGTGCAACCGCGTCGAGGTGTACGCGGTGGTGGACGCCTTCCACGGCGGCCTGGCGGTGATCGGGCAGGTGCTCTCCGAATACTCCGGCATGTCGATGGGCGACCTGACCCAATTCGCCTACGTGCGCTACAGCGAGGCCGCCGTCGAGCATCTGTTCGCCGTGGCCAGCGGCCTGGACTCGGCCGTGGTCGGCGAGCAGCAGGTGCTCGGTCAGGTGCGCCGCGCCTACGCTGCGGCCGAGGCCAACCAGACCGTCGGCCGGGTGCTGCACGAGCTGGCCCAGCGGGCCTTGTCGGTGGGCAAGCGGGTGCACTCCGAAACCGCCATCGACGCCGCGGGGGCCTCCGTGGTGTCGGTCGCCCTGAGCATGGCCGAGCGCCGGCTGGGCGGCTTGGAGGGCAAGACGGCCGCGGTCGTCGGCGCCGGAGCGATGGGCGCACTGGCCGCAGCGCACCTGACCCGCGCCGGCATCGGCCACGTGCACGTGCTGAACCGGTCGTTGTCCCGCGCGCAGCGGCTGGCCCGCAAGATCCGCGAAGCCGGGGTCGGGGCCCACGCCCGGACCATCGACGCCGTGGCCGACGCCCTGGCCGACGCCGACGTCGTGGTCAGCTGCACCGGCGCGGTGAGCCCGGTGGTGTCGCTGGCCGACGTGCACCACGCGCTGGCCACTTCCCGCCGCTCGGACGTTGACGAGGCCACCCGCCCGCTGGTCATCTGCGACCTGGGCATGCCGCGCGACGTCGACCCGGCGGTGGCCGGCCTCCCCGGCGTGTGGGTGGTCGATGTGGACCGCGTGCAAAGCGAACCGTCGGCGCACGCCGCGGCCTCGGACGTCGAGGCGGCCCGCCACATCGTCGCGGCCGAAGTCGCCGCCTACCTGGCCGGCCAGCGGATGGCCGAGGTCACCCCGACGGTGACCGCCCTGCGTCAGCGCGCCGCCGACGTGGTCGAGGCGGAACTGCTGCGCCTGGACAACCGGCTGCCCGGGCTCGGCGGCACCGAGCGCGAAGAGGTGGCCCGCACGGTGCGCCGGGTGGTGGACAAGCTGCTGCACGCCCCGACCGTGCGGATCAAGCAACTCGCCAGCGCCCCCGGCGGCGACAGCTACGCCGAGGCGTTGCGCGAACTGTTCGAACTCGACCAGACCGCCATAGACTCGGTCGCCGCCGTCGGCGCCGGCGAATTGCCCGTGCTGCCAAGCGGATTCGACGCCGGCACACCCAAACGGACCACCGAGTAGCCGATTGGCACACGTGATCCGGATAGGCACCCGGGGCAGTCTGTTGGCCACCACCCAGGCCGGCGTCGTCAGGGACGCGTTGATCGCCAACGGCCACGCCGCGGAATTGGTGACCATCAGCACAGCCGGCGACCGATCCTCGGCCCCGATCCAGACCCTTGGCGTGGGGGTGTTCACGACCGCGCTGCGCGAGGCCATCGAGGACGGCCGGGTGGACGCCGCGGTGCACTCCCACAAGGATTTGCCGACCGCCGACGACCCGAGGTTCACGATCGCGGCGATACCCCCGCGCAACGACCCCCGCGACGCCGTGGTGGCCCGCGACGGGCTGGTGCTGGGGGAGTTGCCGGCGGGTTCGCTGGTGGGCACGTCGTCCCCCCGGCGGGCCGCGCAGCTTAGAGCATTGGGTCTCGGTTTGGAAATCCGCCCCCTACGAGGCAACCTAGATACCAGGTTGAACAGGGTAAGCAGTGGTGATCTTGACGCGATCGTGGTGGCCCGCGCCGGTCTGGCCCGGCTGGGTCGCCTCGACGATGTCACCGAGACGTTAGAGCCGGTGCAGATGTTGCCAGCACCGGCTCAGGGCGCGCTCGCCGTGGAATGCCGCGCCGGTGACGACCGGCTGGCGGCAGTGCTGGCGGAGTTGGACGACGCCGACACGCGCGCGGCGGTCACCGCGGAGCGAGCCCTGTTGGCCGAACTGGAGGCCGGTTGCTCTGCACCGGTGGGCGCGATCGCCGAGGTGGTCGAGTCCATCGATGACGACGGTCGCGTCTTCGAAGAGCTGTCGCTGCGCGGTTGCGTGGCGGCACTGGACGGGTCCGATGTGATCCGGGCGTCCGGCATCGGCGCTCCCGGTCGGGCACGAGAGCTCGGGCTCTCGGTGGCCGCGGAGTTGTTCGAGCTTGGCGCCCGCGAGCTGATGCGGGCGGCGCGGCAAGAAGAACCCGCGCGAGAAGATTGAGACAGGACGTGAGAGCGACGTGGGAGCGACAATGACGCGCCAATCACCCATGCGAGGACGCAAGCCGAGGCCGGGCCACATCACCTACGTGGGTTCGGGGCCGGGCGACCCGGGATTGCTGACCACACGGGCCGCCACGGTGCTGGCCAACGCCGCCCTGGTGTTCATCGACCCCGACGTGCCCGAACCGGTGCTGGCGCTGATCGGCCGGGACCTGCCGCCGGTGTCCGGTCCCGCGCCGGCCGCCCCGGCCCCCTCGAACGCCGAAGCCGCAGCCGACGCCCACCAGGACGCGACGGCATCCGCGGTGATCACCGGCGGCCCCGACGTCCGCCCGGCGGTGGGTGAACCCGCGGAGTTGGCCAAAACGCTGGTCGCGGAGGCCCGTTCGGGGGTCGACGTGGTCCGGCTGGTGGCCGGTGACCCGCTGACGGTCGACGCGGTCGTCGCCGAGGTCAACGCCGTCGCGCGCAGCCACCTGCAGATCGAGATCGTCCCCGGCCTGGCCCCGGCCAGCTCGGTCCCGACCTATGCGGGGCTGCCGCTGGGCTCCTCGCACACCGTCGCCGACGTCACCGGCGACGCGGCGGGCATCGACTGGGAGGCGCTGGCCGCCGCGCCCGGGCCGCTGATCCTGCAGGCGACCGTTTCGAACCTGGCCGCCACGGCGCGCACCCTGATCGAGCACGAGCTGGCCGAGACGACCCCGTGCGTGGTGACCGCGCACGGGACCACCTGCCAGCAGCGGTCGGTGGAGACCACGCTGCACGGGCTCACCGACTCCGGGGTGCTGGGCGCCGCGGACCCGGCCGGCCCGCTGACCGGACCGCTGGTGGTGACCATCGGCAAGACCGTGGCCGCCCGCGCCAAGCTCAACTGGTGGGAGAGCCGCGCGCTGTACGGCTGGACCGTGCTGGTGCCCCGCACCAAGGACCAGGCCGGCGAGATGAGCGAGCGGCTGACGTCCTACGGCGCCCTGCCCATCGAGGTGCCCACCATCGCCGTCGAGCCGCCGCGCAGCCCGGCGCAGATGGAGCGGGCGGTCAAGGGGCTGGTCGACGGCCGGTTCCAGTGGGTCGTGTTCACCTCCACCAACGCGGTGCGCGCGGTGTGGGAGAAGTTCGGCGAATTCGGCCTGGACGCGCGCGCGTTCTCCGGTGTGAAGATCGCCTGTGTGGGCGAGCAGACGGCCGACCGGGTCCGCGCGTTCGGCATCAGCCCCGAGCTGGTGCCGGCCGGCGAGCAGTCCTCGCTCGGACTGCTCGACGACTTCCCGCCCTACGACAGCATTTTCGACCCGGTGAACCGGGTCCTGTTGCCGCGCGCCGACATCGCCACCGAGACGCTGGCCGAGGGGCTGCGCGAGCGTGGCTGGGAGATCGAGGACGTCACCGCCTACCGGACGGTGCGCGCCGCGCCGCCGCCGGCGGCCACCCGCGAGATGATCAAGACCGGCGGCTTCGACGCGGTCTGCTTCACGTCCAGCTCGACGGTGCGCAACCTGGTCGGCATCGCCGGTAAGCCGCACGCGCGGACGATCATCGCCTGCATCGGTCCCAAGACCGCCGAGACCGCCGCCGAGTTCGGGTTGCGGGTCGACGTCCAGCCGGACACGGCCGCGGTCGGTCCGTTGGTGGACGCCCTGGCCGAGCACGCCGCGCGGTTGCGGGCCGAGGGGGCGCTGCCACCGCCGCGTAAGAAGAGCCGCAGGCGCTAGTGGCGACCGCAAGCGCGGCGAAGCCGGGCGCAGCGGGTCGCCACGGAGGACCCTAGTGGCCTACCCGCGGCAGCGGCCGCGTCGGCTCCGCTCGACCCCCGCGTTGCGGCGCTTGGTGGCGCAAACATCCTTGGAGCCAAGGCATTTGGTGCTGCCGATGTTCGTCGCCGACGGCATCGACGAACCGCGGTCGATCTCGTCCATGCCCGGCGTCGTGCAGCACACGAGGGATTCGCTGCGCGCCGCCGCCGCCGACGCCGTCGCCGCCGGGGTGGGCGGGCTGATGCTGTTCGGCGTTCCCCGTGACGACGACAAGGATCCGGTCGGCTCGGCCGGCACCGACCCCGACGGCGTCCTCAACGTCGCCCTGCGGGACCTGGCCAAGGATCTCGGCGAGGCCACCGTTTTGATGGCCGACACCTGCCTGGACGAGTTCACCAACCACGGGCACTGCGGCGTCCTCGACGACCGGGGGCGTGTCGACAACGACGCCACGCTGGCGCGTTACGTGAAACTGGCTGTCGCCCAAGCGGAGTCGGGCGCCCACGTGGTCGGGCCGAGCGGGATGATGGACGGCCAGGTGGGCGCGATCCGCGACGGCCTGGACGCCGCGGGCTACACCGACGTGGCGATCCTGGCGTACGCCGCCAAGTTCGCCTCGGCCTTCTACGGCCCGTTCCGCGAGGCGGTGAGCTCGAGCCTGTCCGGGGATCGGCGCACCTATCAGCAGGAGCCGGGCAACGCGCGCGAGGCGCTGCGCGAGATCGAGCTGGATCTGGGCGAGGGCGCCGACATCGTCATGGTCAAACCCGCGCTCGGCTACCTCGACGTGGTGTCCGCGGCGGCGTCGATCTCGCCGGTGCCGGTCGCGGCCTACCAGGTGTCGGGGGAGTACGCGATGATCTGCGCCGCGGCCGCCAACGGTTGGGTCGACGAGCGGGCCGCCGCGCTGGAGTCACTTGGCTGCATCCGGCGGGCCGGGGCCGATATCGTGCTCACCTACTGGGCCGCGGCCGCCGCGGCCTGGCTTTCGTGAGATGGGGCGCGCGTTGCAACCACCGACATCACCGACACCGGAGGCACCGGCCGGGGACACCGAGCCCAAGCCGTTGTTCTACGAGCCCGGCGCCAGCTGGTTGTGGGTGCTGTTGGGGCCGATCTCGGCGGCGTCGATGGTGCTGATCGAGGTGTGGAGCGGCGCGGGGGTCGGGCTGGTGGTCCCCGCGATCTTTCTGGTGATGGTGTCGGCGTTCGTGGCGTTGCAGGTGAAAGCGGCGCGGATCCACGTGTCGGTCGAGTTGACCGCGGACGCCCTGCGGGAGGGCACGGAGACGATCCTGGTCCGCGAGATCGTCAGGGTCTATCCGGAACCCGAGAACCACGAGGCGTCGGGCAAGGAATTGGCCAAGTGGCAGTCGGCGCGGGCGCTCGGCGAACTGGTCGGGGTGCCTCGCGGCCGAACCGGCATCGGGCTCAAGCTCACCGGGGGCCGCACCGCGCAGGCCTGGGCGCGCAATCACCGCGGCCTGCGGGCGGCGCTGGCCCCGCTGGTGCAGGAGCGGGTGGACCGTGCCGCCTCCGATCTCATCGCCGACATCGACCACGATTTCGACCACGAAGACGAGCCGGGGTCAGAGCTGTGATCACACGCTACCGCGCGCTGCTCGAACTCGCGCTGGCCTGCGCGGCGTTGGCCGGAGCCGGGGTGGGCTGGGTGCATGCGCGCCACCCGGTCGCGGTGGCGCCCGTCGCCGAGGGGCAGCCCGCCACCTCGTCGCTGGTCTACGACCCCCAGCTGCTGCTGTTGACGATGATGCTGATCACGACCGCCGGCGTGCTGGCGGTGGTGGGAATCGCCCGCCTGAGGCGGGTTTCGCGGCGGCTTAGGCCGTCTTCTTGATGAGCGGCAGCACCAGCTGACGCCGGCTGACGATCGCGTCGGCCAGGTTTCGCAGCGCCTCGTGCACCGAACGGGCGGTGGGGAACGCGTCCTCGGCGCGGGCGTCGTTCAGTAGCTCGGTGACCGCGGGACCCACGACCAACGTCCACTCCGCCCCGGCGGCGCTGCAGTCGTCGTCGAATGTCAGCAACAGGGACATGCCGGCACCGGTGAAGCGGCGGACCTCGCTGAGGTCGAGCACCACCGGGCCGCCGCCCAACAGGAAGCGGCGGAGGTACTGGGCGACCTGCTCGACGTTGGTGGCATCGATTTCGCCCTGGATCGTGACGACGGTCGCCAGGTGGCGACCGTGTGCCCGAATCCGCGCGCCACCACAGTCGACGATCGTGGTTCTGCCAGCCATGAGCAACCTCCTGCGCGGTGTTGAACTCAACGCTAAGCGGCAAAGATAAGGGGACCGACAACCGGCTCTAACTCTTTGCTAAGAGGCGAATTCGGGTGTACCCGCGGGTAACCGGGCAAAGACCGGGCGCCGTCGGGTCGCCTCGCGGGGCGCGGCCACGCCGAAACCCCTCACTCCGCGCGCCTCGCCGCGCTGTTAGGCTGCCTTGGCTGCCGGTTGCGAGGCGGGGGGACCGGTGATCGCAACCTGGCCTCGACGGGGCCGGCCAGTTCGATCACGTGGCGACCGAAACAGCACAGTCGAGACGGAAAGAGCATCGTGCGCACCGGAGAGATCAGGGCCCTGACCGGGCTCCGCATCGTCGCCGCGCTCTGGGTCGTGCTGTTCCACTTCCGGCCGATGCTGGCCGACGCATCACCCGACCTGCGCGACGCCCTCGCGCCCGTGCTCAACTGCGGGGCCCAGGGCGTCGACCTCTTCTTCATCCTCAGCGGGTTCGTGCTGACCTACAACTACCTCGACCGCATGGGCCGGTCCTTCTCGGCGCGGGCCACCCTGCGCTTCTTGTGGCTGAGGCTTGCCCGGGTCTGGCCGGTGTACCTGGTGACCCTGCACCTCGCGGCCGTGTGGGTGATCTTCACCCTGCATGTCGGGCACGTGCCGTCGCCGGACGCCGCCCGGCTCACCGCGATCAGCTACGTGCGCCAGATCCTGCTGGTGCAGCTGTGGTTCCAGCCCTACTTCGACGATTCCAGCTGGGACGGGCCGGCCTGGTCGATCAGCGCCGAATGGCTCGCCTACCTGATGTTCGGGGCGC
The DNA here is from genome assembly GCF_001053185.1 of Mycobacterium bohemicum DSM 44277. GTDB lineage: Bacteria > Actinomycetota > Actinomycetes > Mycobacteriales > Mycobacteriaceae > Mycobacterium > Mycobacterium bohemicum. Next base: position 138,206 of record NZ_CSTD01000003.1, read on the forward strand.
TCATCCTGGTGATCTTCCGGATGCAGCACGCGACGCGGGCGCGGGGCCTGATGTGGTTGGCCTTCGCCGCGTCGCTGCCGCCGGTGGCGCTGTTGCTGACCAGCGGCCAGTTCTACACGCCGTGGAGCTGGCTGCCGCGCATTGTCACGCAGTTCGTCGCCGGCGCCCTGGCCTGTGCGGCGGTGCGCAGGTTGCGGCTGACCGATCGCGCCCGCCGAATCGCCGGGTACGTCTCGGTGCTCATCCTCGCCGCCGTCGTGGGTGTCCTGTATTTCCTGGACGCCCACCCGATCAGCGGTGTGGTGGACAGCGGCGGGGTGGTCGACCTGCTGTTCGTTCCGCTCGTGATGGCGCTGGCGATCGGGGCCGGCAGCCTGCCCAGAGTGCTCTCGACGCGGGTGCTGGTCTACGGCGGGGAGATCTCGTTCTGCCTGTACATGGTTCACGAGCTGGTGCATACGGCCTGGGGCTGGGCCGTCGAACAATTCGAGCTGGTCCCGCAGGACAATCCGTGGAAGTGGAACATCGTCGCCCTGCTGCTGGTGGCGGTGGTCATCTCGGTCCTGCTGTACCACTTCGTCGAAGAGCCCGCGCGCCACTGGATGCGCAGGATGGTCGACGTGAGGGCCGTGACCATGGGTCCCGACGGGTCGGGGAGCGCCAAGGTTCGTCAGATCGACAGTGCGCGGGAGGCGGTTTCGGCTCGCGCGGTGTGACAATTGTCGAGTCGGGTGTCGGGGTGGGTGCTCGGGCTGGCCGCCGAGAAATCGCAGGGGAGGAAGTGAGTGAGTCGTCTGGCGACCTGTGTCGTGGCGCTGGCTCTGATGGTCGGGCTGTTCGTCCATCCGGGGCGGGTGCGGGCCTACGGCATGCTGACTCAGGATTACCGCCTGAATCACGTTGCCGTGGTGAGTGATTCGTACACCACTGGAACCAACGAGGGTGGCGAGGGTCCGCGCTCGTGGCCAGCCCGCGCCTGGAAGTTGCTGGCCCAGGGCGGTGAGCGCGTCGCACCGGACGTGGCGGCCGAGGGCAGGGCCGGCTACGTCGTGCGCGGGGACCACGGCAGCGTTTTCGAGGATCTGACGGCGCGCGCGGTCAAGCCCGACGATGCGCTGGTGGTGTTCTTCGGCTCCCGCAACGACGAGGGCGTCGACCCGGGCGTGCTGGCCCAAAACATCCGCAAGACTTTCGATCTCGCGCGCCGGGCCGCGCCCTCGGCGAAGTTTCTGGTGATCGGGCCGCCCTGGCCGACCGCCGATGTCCCGCCGGCCATGTTCGCCGTGCGCGACGCGCTGGGCGCCGGGGCCGCGGCCGCGGGCGCGGCGTTCGTCGACCCGATCGCCGAACGCTGGTTCGTCGACCGGCCCGACCTCATCGGCGCCGACGGCGTACACCCGACCGACGCGGGACATGAATACCTGGCGGACATGATCGCGCCGCTGATCCGAATGCAACTGGCGCCGGCCTAGATCAGGCGTGCCGGGCGGTTTCCCGGGCTCCCGCAGCGTACCGAGTGTGCCTGTTACGCAATGATTTCGAGTGATTCATGTGCATGTCACCCACAGTCGGCGATTTTCTCGGCACCCTCGTCGGCGGGCAGCTCGTGATGGCGCAGCGTCGGCATGTGTGCGGCGTATCCACGCTTCTCGAATGCGATGCGGGCCTCAAGCCCAATTGCTCGCCGCGAGTTGCCGTGGATCAACACGACAGTCTGGCCTCGGCCATGACGCTCGCCGGCGGTTCAGTCGTCGGCGTGCCGCTCGTAATCCCAGCGCTCCAGGCGCGTCTGCAACTGCATCAGGCCCATCCCCGCGACCGGGGCGACCACGGCTATACAAGCCAGCAGCAGCGGACTCATCTCACAACCTCCAAATACCTTTTGTCAGTATGACGTTCGTGTGCATCGATTTGGTTCATTTCGGATTATTTGTTGGCCACGGCGTGGTCGGTCAGAGCTCCCATCACCGGCGTCATCAGTTGGGCGTACTCGGTCGTCACGTGGTTGTCGTCCCGGAACACCAGCGTGTTGCCGACGATCACCGGGCAGCGGTCCGGGACGCAGAACAGGTCGGTCAGATCGGCGTACTGCCCGCCCGCCGCGACGGTCGCGCCCTGCTCGGCGGCCACGGCCGCCACGCCCAGGCTGGCGGTCACCGACCGGCGCAGCGTCGCGGCGAACCGGCCGGGGTTCTCGACCAGGTGGAGGGTGAGCACGGCGAGCCCCGCCGACACCAGGGTCGCCGACAACCGGACGGCCGGGCCCGCGGGCACGCCCAGCAACGAGGGCATCAGCAACAGCAGCGGCCAGTGCCACAGGTACCACGAGTAGGACACGCGGCCGATCGAGCGCATCGCCGGCCGGCACAGCACCCGGCCCACCCCCAGTCCCTTGGTCGCGCAACCGGCGCCGATCACCAGCGCCGTGCCCAGCACCGGCAGCAGCGCCGCGGTCCCCGGGTAGGGGGTGTGGGGCCCCAGTTGCGTGCAGGTCGCCAGGATCAGCACCAGGCCGCCCCATCCGGCGATCGCCGCCGGCAGCAGCGGCAGCCGGCGCCACTGCGGGATCGACAGCGCCACCAGACCGCCGGCGGCCAGCTCCCAGGCGCGGGTGGGAAGCGAGAAGAACGCCCACGACGGCGACGTGCGGGTCCACCACACGGCGGCCGTCAGCGACGCCGCCCCGACCACTCCGAGCGCGACCGCGTACGGCATCGCCCGCGCCGCCGCGCCGGTTCGCCCGAGCCGTCCGAGCAACCACGCGGTGCCGATGATCAACACCGGCCACACCAGATAGAACTGCTCCTCGACGCCCAGTGACCAGTAGTGCTGGAACGGTGACGGCATCCCCGGCGCCAGGTAGTCCGTGCCCTGCGTCGCGAACCGGTAGTTGCCGACATACAGCGCGCTGGCGATGCCGTCCACGAAGACGCTGCGCGCCTGCAGCGGCGGGAGCGCGACGGCCGCCAGGAGGGCGGTGGCGGCACCCACCACGGCCGCGGCGGGCAGCAGCCGTCGCGCCCGCGCGGCGTAGAAACGTCCCACCGCAACGGAATTGGTGGCGGCGACCTCCTGCCACAACAACCGGGTGATGAGGAAGCCGGAGATGACGAAGAAGACGTCGACGCCGACGTAGCCGCCGGTGATGCCCGGGATGCCGGCGTGGTAGAGCACGACTGCGATCACCGCGATCGCCCGCAGCCCTTCGATATCGGGCCGGAATCCCTTGCGGCGGGGCCGCTCCACTCGGCGTGGGCTGCCGGCGACCGCTTCCTGGGGGAGTGTCATCTGCGTGGCTTAGGTAGCCATCCAGGCCAGCTCGCCGGGAAGTTGGACGCGCCAGTACACGACGTCGTGCCCGCCTATCGAGAAGCTGCCCGCCGCGGGAGTCTTCAGTTGGGACACGAATTGTCTGGTGGCCGGGTAGAAGCGGTCGAAGAGCCCGCAGTCCACCCGCAGCGGAATCGAGTTCAGCGTGGGCAGACCGAACACGCTGTTCTGCGCCCAGTCGTCGGCACTGTCGAAAGCGCCGGGGGTGGCGTCGGCGAACGAGCTGAACAGGGCCGGGCTGATCGCGCAGATGCCGGCGGTGCGCGACGGACCCAGCTTGGCGCCCAGGTGCAGCGCCCCGTAGCCGCCCATCGACCATCCCATGAAGCCCACCCGCGAGGTGTCGAAACCCATGGTGGACAGCATCGGCAGCAACTCGTCGAGCACCATCGCGCCGGAGTCCTCGCCGGAAGCCCTCTTGTGCCAGTAGGTGTTGCCGCCGTCGACGCTGACCACCGCGAACGGCGGCTTGCCCGCTTTGGCCAGTCGTGCCAGGCCCTCGGGGACGCCCATGTCCAGCATCTGGTTCGCGTCGCCGTCCATGCCGTGCAGCGCGATCACCGGACGCAACGCCCCGGTCTGGCCGGGCGGCATGGCGATCACGTAGTTGGTCTTGATCCCCCCGCGGGCCGCCGACACGAACGAACCGGTCACCTTGGTCGGCAGAGTGGTGCCCGCGGTCGGCGGCTCGAACGGGGCCGGACCCGGCGCCGCCTGTGACCTCACCGGGTCCAGCAGCCCGCTGAACGCCAGCACACCGGCGGCTCCCAGGCCGGCGCCGGCGCCCATGCGCAGCACCGCCCGGCGGGTGAGGTCAGGCATGATCGCAATGATGCCGCGTGGGCCGGGTAATACCGGCCGAGCCACGCCGAATTGGAAGCATCGCGTGATCTCGCGTGATGCGGCGTTGATCAACGGGTGACTTCGGCGGATTCGGCGGATTCGGCGGATTCGGCTACAGGCGCCGGCCGGTTCGCGTTGATACGCTGCTTACCCGATGCGCGCCCACCGACGATCGAGAACTGGTATACCTCCGCGCCATGGCCTGGCAACGTTTTAGTGTCTGCATTGCGGTCCTGGGTCTGGTCGCCGCCTGCGGTCACCGGCCCGCGACGCCGGGTGCGCAACGGGCGACCGCCACACCGATCCACCACCTCGTGGTGGTCTTCCAAGAGAACGTTTCGTTCGACCACTACTTCGGGACCTATCCCCATGCGGCCAACACCGATGGGCAACCGTTCACGGCGAAACCGGATACTCCTGCGGTCGACGGCCTCACGCCGGAGTTGTTGGCCCACAACCCGAATGCGGCGGCGCCGATTCGCCTGGGTGGGCCGGCTCAGCAGGTGACCTGCGATCAGGACCATGCCTACCAGGCCGAACAAGCGGCCTTCGACGGTGGCGCGATGGATCGATTCGTCGAACACACCGAGGGTGACCCGTGTGCACCACCGTCGTTCAACACCCCCGGATTGGTGATGGGCTACTACGACGGCAACACGGTGACCGCGCTGTGGAACTACGCCCAGCACTACGCGTTGAGCGACAATTTCTACAACACCACGTTCGGTCCCTCGTCACCGGGACACATCAACCTTGTCTCGGGCCAAACCCATGGCATCACAACCAAATTCATGCCGGGCGGCCGCCCGTTCCCGCCGCTTGCGGTCATCGACGACACCGGTGGCGGGCTGGGTACGCTCATCGACGACTCCCAGCCGTTCGGCGACGACTGCTCCAACCGGGACCAGGTGCAGTTCGCCGCCGGCAACAAGAACATCGGTGACCTGCTCAACGCCGAGGACATCGCCTGGGGGTGGTTTCAGGGTGGTTTCAAACCCACCGCCCGAGCGGACGGCGAGGCCGAGTGCGGCGCCCAGCACAACATCGGCGCGGCCCTCGGCGGCACCGGTGCGGCCGGCGCCCTGGCCTTCGGTACCAAGGCCGACTACGTCCCCCATCACGAGCCGTTCCAGTACTACCCGTCCACGGCCAACCCGCACCACCTGCCGCCGAGCGCGATCGACAAGATCGGCAGCAGCGACCAGGCCAACCATCAATACGACCTGTCCGATTTCTGGGCCGCCGCCGACGCGGGGCACCTTCCCTCGGTGAGCTTCCTGAAACCGCCGGCCTATGAAAACGGTCACGCCGGTTACTCCGATCCACTCGACGAGCAGCGGTTCGTCGTCGACACCATCAACCACCTGCAACGGCTGCCCGAATGGCGCGATATGGCGATCGTCATCGCCTATGACGATTCGGACGGCTGGTATGACCACAAACCTTCGCCGATCGTGTCGCCGTCCGCCACGCCCCAGGACGCGCTGAACGGCCCGGGCCGATGCGGTGACGCCGCTACCGCTCCCGTCGCCTATCAGGGGCGATGCGGCTACGGACCGCGACTGCCGCTGCTGGTGATATCTCCTTACGCCAGAGCGAATTTCGTCGACCACACCCTGACCGACCAGACCTCGATCCTGCGGTTCATCGAGGACAACTGGAGCACCGGCCGCATCGGTGACCACTCGTTGGACGAACGAGCCGGCGCACTGGGTGCGATGTTTGATTTCACCGGGCCGCTGCAACCGGGCTTGTCGCTGGATGCCGGCACCGGCAATCCGCGCTAGCGCGCCCGGGATGCAATCTCCGGGGTTCTAACCCTCCCGCGCCCCGCCAAACCTGTGCACGATGGGACCTTCGTGTGTGAAAACGGAGGGGTGCAATGAGTCTGGCGTTTCACTGGTTTCTGCCGACCTACGGCGACTCGAGGAACCTGGTTGCCGGCGGGCACGGGACGCCGATGTCCGGCGACCGGCCCGCGACGCTGCGCTACCTGCACCAGATCTGCGCGGCCGCCGAGGACAACGGCTTCGAGGCGGTGCTGACCCCGACCGGGCTGTGGTGTGAGGACGCCTGGCTGACGACTGCGATGCTGATCGAGAACACCGAGGTGCTGAAATTCCTGGTCGCCTTCCGGCCCGGCCTGCTCAGCCCGACGCTGGCCGCCCAGATGGCCGGGACCTTCCAGCGGCATTCGGGCGGCCGGCTGCTGCTCAACGTCGTCACAGGCGGCGAGCCCCACGAGCAGCGGGCCTACGGCGACTTTCTCGACAAGGAGTCCCGCTACGCCCGCACCGCCGAATTCCTGCATGTGGTCCGCCAACTGTGGGCCTCGAACGAGCCGGTGAACTTCGCCGGGGACCACATTCGCGTCGAGGGCGCGCAACTGAACAACCCACCCGACCCGATACCCCAGGTATTCTTCGGCGGATCTTCGGCGGCGGCCGGCCCGGTCGCGGCCAACTACTCCGATGTCTACCTCACCTGGGGCGAACCGCGGACTGCGGTCGCGGAAAAGCTGGATTGGATCAGGGGTTTGGCCGCCGACGCGGGCCGGGACCTGAAGTTCGGCTTGCGGATCCACGTGATCACCCGCGACACCGCCGCGCAAGCCTGGGCCGAGGCCGACCGACTGTTGGCGGCTGTCGACCCCGCCGACGTCGAACGAGTGCAGGCGAGCCTCGCGCGCAGCGAATCCGAGGGTCAGCGCCGCATGCTCGACTTGCACGGCGGCAACAGCAGCCGGCTCCTCGTCGCACCCAATCTCTGGGCGGGCGTGGGCCTGGTCCGCGGCGGGGCGGGCACGGCGCTGGTCGGGTCGCACGCCGAGGTCGCCGAAAGGCTGACCGAGTACGCGGACCTGGGAATCGACCACTTCATTCTGTCCGGTTATCCGCATCTGGAAGAGGCGTACTGGTTCGGTGAGGGCGTCCTGCCGTTGCTCGAGCGCCGGGGCGTGTGGCAGCACCCCAACCGGCAGTCGCATCCGGCGCCGGCGACGCCGTTCGCTATCGCCTCCGCGCACTGACTGCGGCAACCCTGGCCGACGCCGCGATTCGCTTCGCGGGCCGCGCCAATCACCCGTTGGTCAGCGCCGAGCCTGCGTACGGGGTGTGCTTTTGAACGAGTCACGCATCGTGGGGGCAGGCTCGGCGCAGCCTGTTCAGGCTGGGTTGCCTACCGCAGAATGAACTGTCGGTCCCAACGAATCGCGCGGAAGCGAGCAGACCATGGCAGTTGACCCGAACGTCTCGGCCTGCGGTGGGCGGGGCGAGATTCTGCGGCGGAGGCGGCCGCTCGCGCATCGGCTCAGCGTCAGCGACCCGCTGCCGGAAGACCACCGAGGGCGCCTTCCGGTCTGGTCGGTGGTCGCCACCGGCCTGGACTGAACACCCCCTATGCCCGGCACTCCGCAACTGCGGCAAGGACTTTCGCAGCGTCAGCTGAGCATGATCGCCATCGGCGGCGTGATCGGCGCCGGCCTTTTCGTGGGGTCCGGCGTGGTGATCCGCGATACCGGGCCGGCCGCGTTCCTGACGTACGCCCTGTGCGGCCTGCTGATCGTGCTGGTGATGCGGATGCTGGGCGAGATGGCCGCCGCCAACCCGTCGACCGGCTCGTTCGCCGATTACGCCGCGCGGGCGTTGGGTGGCTGGGCGGGCTTTTCGGTGGCCTGGCTGTATTGGTACTTCTGGGTGATCGTCGTCGGCTTCGAGGCCGTCGCCGGCGGCAAGGTCCTCAACTACTGGTTCCACGCGCCGCTGTGGCTGCTGTCGTTGTGCCTGATGGTGTTGATGACGGCGACGAACCTGTTCTCGGTGACCTCGTTCGGTGAATTCGAATTCTGGTTCGCCGGAATCAAAGTCGCCACCATCGTGGCCTTCCTGGCCGTCGGCACGGCCTTGCTGCTGGGTTGGGTGCCCGGCCATCACACCGACTTCTCCAACCTGACGGCGCACGGCGGCTTCTTCCCGAAGGGCGTCGGGGCGGTGTTCGCCGCCATCGTGGTGGTGATCTTCTCCATGGTGGGCGCCGAGATCGTCACCGTCGCCGCCGCCGAGAGCCGCGACCCCGAGCTCGCCGTCCAGCGGGCGACCAGGTCGGTGGTCGCGCGCATCGGCATCTTCTTCGTCGGTTCGGTCTTCCTGCTCGTCGTCATCCTGCCGTGGAACTCCGTCGAGCTGGGGGCATCGCCATACGTGGCCGCGCTCAAGCACATCGGGCTGCGCGGCGCGGACCAGGTGATGAACGCCGTCGTGCTCACCGCGGTACTGTCCTGCCTGAACTCGGGCCTGTACACCGCGTCGCGCATGCTGTTCGTGCTGGCCGATCGGCGGGAGGCGCCGGCGCGGCTGGTCACACTCAGCCGGCGCGGCGTTCCGCACTTGGCCATCCTGAGTTCGTCGGCGGTCGGTTTCCTGTGCGTCATCATGGCGTGGCTCGCGCCCGGGACGGTGTTCCTGTTCCTGCTCAACTCGTCGGGGGCCATCATCTTGTTCGTCTACTGGCTGATCGCGCTGTCGCAGATCGTGTTGCGCCGCAGGACTCCCGACGAGAGGCTGCGGGTGAAGATGTGGTTCTTCCCGGTGCTGTCCGTCCTGACCCTGGCCGGGATCACCGCCGTGCTGGTACAGATGGCGTTCGACCGCTCGGCGCGCAGCCAGCTGTGGCTCAGCCTGCTGTCCTGGGCGGTGGTGATAGGGCTCTACTTCGCCGCGCGGGCCCGTGGCCGGATCGGCACTAGCGATGCGGTCCCCTGAACGAGTCACGCAGCCGACGTCGGCGCTCCGGGCGGCCGCGGCCGATGACCTAATGTTCTGCAACATGGGGTGTGGGCCGCCGGTCGGTGCGTCATGACGGCCGATGAGCGGCGCGCCGGTGTCGACCTGACCAACCTGGACCAACCGCTGAGCCCGGACGCCGGAGCCACCAAGCGCGACCTGGCCGACTACCTGGACGCGGTGGCCGACCGGATGTTGTCCGCGCTGGCCGGCCGTGCGCTGACGGTGCTGCGCGTGCTGCGCGGCCAGGCGCCGTTCATGCAGAAGAACGCGCCGAAATACACCCCGGCCTGGGTGCGGACCGTCCCACTGTGGGCCGAGGCATCGAAGCGCGAGGTGCACTACATCGTCTGCGATGATCGGCCGACGCTGTTGTGGCTGGCCAATCAGCGTGCCGTCGAATACCACCCGTCGCTAGCGCTGGCCGACGACCCACGCAGGCCCACCCATTTGATCCTCGACCTCGACCCGCCGGACGACGGGGACTTCGCCGCCGTGGTCGCCGTCGCCCGTCTGGTCCGTCAGGCGCTGGCCGACTGCGGCCTGGCCGGCGCGGTGAAAACCAGCGGCGCCAAGGGAATTCACGTCTTCGTACCCCTCGACGGCGCCGCCGCGGTGGATGACGTCGCGGCCGCGACCCGGGCGCTGGCCGCCCGCGCCGAGGCGCTCGACCCGCGAAGGGCGACAACCGCTTTCATCGTCGCCGACCGCGCCGGCAAGGTGTTCATCGACTCCACCCGCGCGGGCGGCGCGACCGTCGTCGCCGCCTACAGCCCGCGCCTGCGCCCGGGCATTCCGGTGTCGTTCCCCCTGTCCTGGTCGGACCTCGATTCCGTACGCCCCGGCGACTTCACCGTCCGCACCGCGGTCGACGCGCTTGCCGGGCGCGACCTGTGGGCCGAGCACATGCCCAATCCCCAGCACCTTCCCGACGACCTAATCGAGCAGGGCCGCGCCATACCGGTCGCCCGGGTGGCCGCGATGCATGAGGGCAAGCGTCGCGCGCGGGCCCGACGCGACCAACGCTGAGACTTACGACGCCGCCGAGGGCTCAAGTCACCCGGTTTTGGTCAGCAACACGGCTTGTTCGAACGGCAGCCGTGCGATCACCGCTCCGCCGCGTGCCAGGTACCGCGCCACTTCGTCTTTGCTGACCACCTTCGGGTCGGCGATGCCGAAGGTCTTGCCGTTGTGGCGCATCCGACCGCCTCCCGCGGCCGTCAAATTCTTCAGCCAGTCCCGGTCCGGGCCGTAGGTCAGCACGATCGCAAAGCCGGGTTTGCCGTCGATGATGGTGTTGAAGACGTTCACCGGCGTGCGGTATGCCTTGCCGGAGCGCCGGCCCACGTGCTCGATGATCGCGAACGGGGGCAGCCACCCGGCCCAGAGACGCTGGACGGGGTTGGTGACGTAGCGGTTGAACCGGGCGAGTCCCTGCGGCATCTTCATGTGACCATCCAACGCGCGGCCGCATCCCCCAGCAAGCCCCGCGGCCCCAACCCGTCCTGCTACACCCTGTAGTTGAAGCGGCCGCGGGGGCTGGGACACTGGTTCTCATGGCAAGCAGTGACCAGGCGACCGCCCGGGTGCAGGAGTCGGCCCGGCTGTTCGCGGGCGCGTGCGCGGTCATCCCCGGCGGGGTGAACTCCCCGGTCCGTGCGTTCACCGCGGTCGGCGGCACCCCGCGCTTCATCACCGAGGCCCGCGGCTGCCGGCTCACCGACGCTGACGGCAACGACTACGTCGACCTGGTCTGCTCCTGGGGGCCGATGATCCTTGGGCACGCGCACCCGGCCGTCGTCGACGCCGTCGTTCGCGCGGCGTCGCGAGGCCTGTCGTTCGGGGCGCCGACGCCGGCCGAAAGCGAGCTGGCCGCCGAGATCATCGGGCGGGTCGCGCCGGTCGAGCGGATCCGGCTGGTGAACTCCGGCACCGAGGCCACCATGAGCGCCGTCCGGCTGGCCCGCGGGTTCACCGGTCGCGCCAAGATCGTCAAGTTCTCCGGCTGCTACCACGGCCACGTCGACGCCCTGCTCGCCGACGCCGGATCGGGGGTGGCGACGCTGGGGCTGCCGTCCTCGCCGGGTGTCACCGGCGCGGCCGCGGCCGACACGATCGTGTTGCCCTACAACGACATTGACGCCGTGCGGGAGACGTTCGCGCGATTCGGCGACCAGATCGCCGCGGTGATCACCGAGGCCAGCCCCGGCAACATGGGCGTCGTGCCGCCCGCGCCCGGCTACAACGCGGCGCTGCGCGCGATCACCGGCGACCACGGTTCGTTGCTGATCGTCGACGAGGTGATGACGGGCTTCCGGATCAGCCGAAGCGGTTGGTACGGAATCGATCCGGTGGCCGCCGACCTTTTCACCTTCGGCAAGGTGATGAGCGGCGGCCTGCCGGCGGCCGCGTTCGGTGGTCGGGTGGAGGTGATGGAGCGCCTGGCGCCGCTGGGCCCGGTGTATCAGGCGGGCACGCTGTCGGGGAATCCGGTGGCGGTGGCCGCCGGCCTGGCCACACTGCGCGCCGCCGACGACGCGGTGTACGCCACGCTGGACGCCAACGCCGACCGGCTGGCGCGCCTGCTCTCCGAGGCGCTCACGGAAGCGGCTGTGGCACATCAGATTTCGCGCGCCGGCAACATGCTCAGTGTGTTCTTCGGCGAAGCGCCGGTGACCGACTTCGCGTCCGCGCGGGCCAGCGAAACCTGGCGGTCCCCGCCGTTCTTCCATGCCCTGCTCGAGGCCGGGGTGTACCCGCCGTGCAGCGCCTTCGAGGCCTGGTTCGTCTCCGCGGCGCTGGACGACGCCGCGTTCGACCGGATCGCCGGCGCCCTGCCTTCGGCGGCCCGCGCGGCCGCCGCCGCCGAGGAGGACCGCCCCCGATGACGGAGCAGACCCGGGTGCACGTGGTCCGCCACGGCGAGGTGCACAACCCCGACGGCATCCTGTACGGCCGGCTGCCCGGCTTCCGGTTGTCCGACACGGGCAGGGCGCAGGCGGCCGCGGTGGCCGACGAGCTGGCCGACCGGGACATCGTCGCCGTCGTCGCCTCCCCGCTGCAACGTGCCCAGGAGACCGCCACGCCGATCGCGGCCAAGCACGGCCTGACCGTCGACACCGACCCGGACCTGATCGAATCGGCCAACTTCTTCGAGGGCCGCCGCGTCGGCCCCGGCGACGGGGCCTGGCGGGACCCGCGGTTCTGGTGGCAACTGCGCAACCCGTTCATGCCGTCGTGGGGCGAACCGTACGCCGAGATCGCGGCCCGGATGAGCGCCGCGGTGGACAAGGCCCGCGCCCGGGCGGCCGGCCAGGAGGTGGTGTGCGTCAGCCACCAGTTGCCGGTCTGGACGCTGCGGCTGCACCTGACCGGCCGGCGGTTGTGGCACGACCCGCGTCGGCGGGAGTGCGGGCTGGCATCGGTGACCACCCTGGTGTACGAGGGCGACCGACTGGTCGACGTCGAATACCGCCAACCGGCGGCGCCGTGACCGTGCGGCGATTGGCGGTGGCCGGGGTCGCGTTCGCGGCCCTGCTCGCCGGCTGTTCGTCGGGTCGCGACGCGGTGGCCCAGGGCGGCACGTTCGAATTCGTCTCGCCCGGCGGCAAAACCGACATCTTCTACGACCCGCCGTCCAGCCGAGGGCGGCCCGGGCCGCTGTCCGGGCCCGACCTGGCCGACCCCGCGCACACCCTGTCGCTGGACGACCCGATCTTCGCCGGCCGCGTCGTCGTCATCAACATCTGGGGCCAGTGGTGCGGCCCCTGCCGGGCCGAGGTGAGCCAGCTGCAGCGGGTGTATGACGCCACCCGCGGCACCGGGGTGTCCTTCCTGGGCATCGACGTTCGCGACACCAACCGCCAGGCGGCGCTGGACTTCGTCGACGACCGGCACGTGAGCTTCCCGTCCCTCTACGACCCGGCCATGCGCACGCTGATCGCGTTCGGCGGCAGGTACCCCACCACCGTCATCCCCTCCACGCTGGTGCTGGACCGTCAGCACCGCGTCGCGGCGGTCTTTCTGCGCCCGGTGCTGGCCGAGGACCTGCAGCCGGTGGTGCAGCGGCTGGCGGCGGAATCGGCGGCGACGGGGGCGCCCGCGGCATGACCGGATTCACCCAAATCGCCGCCGCCGGTCCGCTGCTGGTGGCCCTGGGGGTCTGCCTGCTCGCGGGCCTGGTGTCGTTCGCCTCGCCGTGCGTGGTGCCGCTGGTGCCGGGCTATCTGTCCTACCTGGCGGCGGTGGTCGGCGTCGAGGAAGAGCCACTACCCGGCTCGCTCAAGGCCCCGCCGGCCGCGCGGTGGCGGGTCGCGGGGTCCGCGGCGCTGTTCGTCGCCGGCTTCACCACCGTGTTCGTGCTCGGGACCGTCGCCGTGCTCGGCATGACCACCACGCTGATCACCAACCAGCTGCTGCTGCAACGGGCCGGGGGAGTGCTGACCATCGTCATGGGCCTGGTGTTCGTGGGCCTCATCCCCGCCCTGCAGCGCCAGGCCCGGTTCAGCCCGCGCCAGTGGAGCACGGTCGCGGGGGCGCCGCTGCTGGGCGCGGTTTTCGCGCTGGGCTGGACGCCGTGCCTGGGGCCGACGCTGGCCGGGGTGGTCACCGTCGCGTCGGCCACCGACGGCGCGAGCGTGGCCCGCGGGATCGTCCTGGTGATCGCCTACTGCCTGGGGCTGGGCATCCCGTTCGTGCTGCTGGCGTTCGGCTCGGCCGGGGCGGTCGCGGGCCTGAGCTGGCTGCGCCGGCACACCCGGGCCATCCAGATCTTCGGCGGCGTGCTGCTGATCACCGTCGGGGCCCTGCTGGTCACCGGGGTGTGGAACGACTTCGTGTCCTGGCTGCGCGACGCGTTCGTCTCCGACGTGAGGCTGCCGATATGAGCGCTCCGGTAGACGCGCGAGCAGACGCAGAATCGCACGGAGACTCCCGCCGGAGTGCGATTCTGCGTCTGCTCGCGGCCCTGGGTGCCAGGGCGCGCAACACCTGGCGCGCGCTGACCTCGATGGGCACCGCGCTGGTGCTGCTGTTCCTGCTGGCTCTGGGCGCCATACCCGGCGCCCTGCTGCCGCAGCGCAACCTCAACGCCGGCAAGGTCAGCGACTACCTGGCCGCCCACCCGGTGATCGGGCCCTGGCTGGACAGGCTGCAGGCGTTCGACGTGTTCTCCAGCTTCTGGTTCACCGCCATCTACGTCCTGCTGTTCGTGTCGCTGGTCGGCTGCCTGACGCCCCGCATGCTCGAACACGCCCGCAGCCTGCGCGCCACGCCCGTCGCCGCCCCGCGCAACCTGGCCCGGCTGCCCAAGCACGCCGGCGCCCAGCTGGCCGCCGCCCCCGAGCAGGTGAACGCCCTGGCGAACGCGGTCACCGAGCGGCTCCGCGGCTGGCGCACGACCGTCCGCCACCGGGACGACGGCGTCGAAGTGTCCGCCGAGAAGGGCTACCTACGAGAGTTCGGCAACATCGTCTTCCACTTCTCGCTGCTGGGGCTGCTCGTCGCCGTCGCCGTCGGCAAGCTGTTCGGCTACGAGGGCAACGTGATCGTCATCGCCGACGGCGGACCGGGCTTCTGCTCGGCCTCGCCGGCGGCGTTCGACTCCTTCCGCGCCGGCAACACCGTCGACGGCACGTCGCTGCACCCGATCTGCGTCCGCGTCAACGACTTCCAGGCCCACTACCTGCCGTCGGGCCAGGCCACCTCGTTCGCCGCCGATATCGACTACCAGTCCGGCGGCGACCTGAGCGCCAACACCTGGCGGCACTACCTGCTGGAGGTCAACCACCCGCTGCGGGTCGGCGGTGACCGGGTGTACCTGCAGGGCCACGGCTACGCGCCCACCTTCACCGTGACGTTCCCGGACGGGCAGACCCGCTCGTCGACCGTGCAGTGGCGGCCCGACAACCCCCAGACCCTGCTGTCGTCGGGGGTGGTGCGCATCGACCCGCCCGCGGGCAGCTACGCAAGCGCGAGCGAGCGCCGCCAGCACGAGATCGCGATCCAGGGCCTGCTGGCGCCGACCGAGCAGCTCGACGGCGCCCTGCTGTCGTCGCGGTTCCCGGCCCTGGTCGCGCCGGCGGTGGCCGTCGACATCTACCGCGGCGACACCGGCCTGGACACCGGCCGGCCGCAGTCGCTGTTCAGCCTCGATCCCCGGCTCATCCAGCAGGGCCGGCTGATCAAGGAGAAGCGGGTCAACCTGCGCGCCGGCCAGGAGGTCCGGATCGACCAGGGCCCGGCGGCCGGCACCGTCGTGCGCTTCGACGGCGCCGTGCCGTTCGTCAACCTGCAGGTCTCCCACGACCCCGGCCAGGCCTGGGTGCTCGTGTTCGCGATCACGATGATGGCGGGGCTGCTCGTCTCGCTGCTGGTGCGCCGCCGGCGGGTGTGGGTCAGGCTGAACCCCGAGGGGGCCGGTACCGTGAATGTCGAATTGGGCGGCCTGGCCCGCACCGACAACTCGGGCTGGGGCGACGAGTTCGAGCGGCTGACCGAACGGCTGCTCGACGGACTCGAAAGCGCCGCCGAGCCGCCCCCCGGGTCCCCAAAGTCCCCGGTGTCCCAAAGGAGTTCTCAGGTGGACGTGACATGAACACCCTGCACGTCGACATCGGCCTCGCCCGCTACTCCGACTGGGCGTTCACCTCGGCGGTCGTGGCGCTGGTGGTGGCCCTGCTGCTGCTGGCCTTCGAGCTCGCCTACGTCGGCGGCCGCCGGGCCGAGCAGCGCGAACGCGTCCTGGCCGGCCCGGTCGCCGTCGACAGCACCACCCCGGGCATCGTCGACGACGTGCCGGCCCGGCCGTTCGACGAGCGCGTCGGGCGGGCCGGCCTCGCGGTGCTCTACCTCGGCATCGGCCTGCTGGTCGCCTGCGTCGTGCTGCGCGGCCTGGCCACGCTGCGGGTGCCGTGGGGCAACATGTACGAGTTCATCAATTTGACCTGCCTGTGCGGCTTGATCGCCGGCGCGCTTGTGCTGCGCCGCCCGCAGTACCGCCCGCTGTGGGTGTTCCTGCTGCTCCCGGTGCTCATCCTGCTCACGGTGTCCGGCCGCTGGCTCTACACGAATGCCGCGCCCGTGATGCCCGCCCTGCAGTCCTACTGGCTGCCCATCCATGTGTCGGTGGTCAGCCTGGGGTCCGGCGTGTTCATGGTGGCCGGTATCGCCAGCATCTTGTTCCTGCTGCGCACGTCGCGGCTGGGGGAGCCCGACGCCGAGGGCGCGCTGGCCCGGATCGTCCAGCGGTTCCCCGACGCGCAGACCCTGGATCGGCTGGCCTACCGCACCACGATCTTCGCGTTCCCGGTGTTCGGTTTCGGGGTGATCTTCGGCGCCATCTGGGCCGAGGAGGCGTGGGGCAGGTACTGGGGCTGGGACCCCAAGGAGACGGTCTCGTTCGTCGCCTGGGTGATCTACGCCGCCTACCTGCACGCCAGGTCAACCGCGGGATGGCGGGACCGCAAGGCGGCCTGGATCAACGTCGCCGGGTTCGTGGCCATGGTCTTCAACCTTTTCTTCGTTAACCTGGTGACCGTGGGCCTGCATTCATATGCGGGCGTGGGCTGACAGCCGGCAACCGACCCAAGGAACTCGACGCAGGGGGGAGTGCACGTGTCCGACCATTCAGGCGTAGGGGCGCCCGAGCCACCGACCACCCAGCTGCCGCCTCGGCAGCCCGCCGACCCGCTGGCGGATTCCGGCGACTCGCCGACCCGGAGCTTCGCCGGCTTCGCGGGGGATCAGCGCGCCCCGGGGCTCGCCTAGGGCGGGTTACTTGTCCCCGTGGCTTAGCCGCCGTAAGAAATCCGGATCGTCGTCGGGACCGATGACACGCGTCGTCGCCCGATGGGTCTGCGACCGCGCGGCGCGCCAGCCGACGTAGACCAGGGTCCCCAGAACGAGGACGAGCAGCAGGTAGAGCACTCAACACCTCCTTGGAGGGAATATACCTGGGCCGTAGGCTCGGCCTGTGCCGAAAGAGCCGGGACCCAAGCCGGGACCAGCCCTGCCTGGGGATAACGCGGACGGCGACGGGAATCGCGTCGTGGTCGACGTCGTGCTGTACGCGGGGGCGCGCCTGCTGCTGGCGGCGCTGCTGACCGCCGTCATCTACGGGATCGCGCGGCTGCTGGGGGTCGCGCAGTTCCCGATCGTCGTCGCCGCCTTGTTCGCGCTGATCATCGCGATGCCGCTGGGCATCTGGGTGTTCAGCCCGCTGCGCCGGCGGGCCACCGCGTCGCTGGCCGCCGCCGGCGGGCGTCGCCGCCGCGAGCGCGAACAGCTGCGGGCCCGGTTGCACGGCGAGGCCCCGGCCGATCCCGAGCCTGAGCCCCGCCCCGAACCCGACGCGTAGAGCTCAGCGCCGCAGGGCCAGCGCCGCCGACACCGCGATCGCCCACACCACCATCGCCAGCCCGGTGTCGCGCAGCACCGGGATCAACGCCGGGCCGCCGCGCCCCGACC
>NZ_CSTD01000003.1:159306-173964 GCF_001053185.1 Mycobacterium bohemicum DSM 44277
GCCCGGCGCTCGCGGATCGGGCCGGTCGGGGCGTCGTCGCTGCTCTGACTCACGGTTCCCCCCGGGTGTCGAGGACGGCTGATCGCGGCGCATGGCCGGGAGCGAGTTGGGGGAACCCCCTGCCGTGGCGACTGCGTTGCTTACTTGGAAACATGATCTCCGTTCGCACGACACGGCGGTGGCAGAGCGCGGGCGTCCCGCACGTAGGCAACGCGGTTACGCTGCGCTCATAGGCGAACTGGTCGCCCGAATGACTGATACTGCCAACGGTATCGCAGTCTAATGATGCCGCGACATTGCTGGTGTGGGGTGCCAGCCGAAGGAGAGCCGGGATGGACGTGGTGTTGGGGGTCGCGATCACGGGCCCCGTTGCCCGCTTGGCGCTGATGGACCCGGGCGCGCGCGGCGGCGAGGTGATCGACCAGTCCGTGATCGACCTGGACGACCACCCCGTGGAGAAGCTGACCGAGACGGTGGTGGGGACCAACCGGTTGCTGGCCGACGAGCACCACCGGCTGGTGGCCACCCGCCTGTGCTGGCCCGACGGCGAGCAGGCCGACCGGCTGCGGCAAGCGCTGCAGGATTCCGGCGTGGCCGACGTCGCGGTGCTGTCGGAGTCGCAGGCCGCGACCGCGCTGATGCGGGCGGCGGGGCGCGCCGGCGGCGTGCTGGTGATGGACGAGAACACCGCGACGCTGTCCGTGCCGGATCCGGCCGCCGCCGACCCGGACGCGCCGCCGACCATGCTGGCCCGGGAGCCGCTCGCGGGCGGCGCCGGCTCCGACGATGCGTCGGCGACGCTCGACACGATGATGGCCAGGCTCGGTGACCAGCCCGGCGCGCCCCGGGATCTCCTCCTGGTGGGCGCCTCGCCGGATTTGACGGCGGTCGCCGAGCAGCTGCGCGGGGCGTCGACGATGCGGGTGGAGATCCCCGACGACCCGACCTTCGCTGACCACGACCGCGGCCACCACCCGCTGCCCGAGCCGGTCGTCGGCGACGCCGAAGACCGCGCAGTCGCGCACGGCGGGGTGGGTGCCGAGCGCGGCCTCGACCGGATGCGGCAGCACGGTGAGCCCGCCGGTGCTGATCGCGTCGTCGGCGCGGCCCAGCACGGTCAGGACGCCCGCGTCATCGATGGCGCCCAGGTCGTCGGTGCGAAACCAGCCGGGCTCGGCGAACGGGTCGGGATCCACCGGGTTGCGGTAGCCCTTGGCCAGCGTCGCGCCGCCGATGACGATGCGCCCGTCGGACAACCGCACCAGGACCCCGTCGAGCGGGACGCCGTCGTAGACGCAGCCCCCCGCCGTCTCGCTCATTCCGTAGGTGCGCACGACGCTGACCCCCGCCGCGGCGGCCGCGTCCAGGACCGGCGCCGGGGCGGGCCCGCCGCCGAGCAGCACGGCATCCAGTTCGGCGAGCGCTCCGGCGGCCGCGCGGTCGGTGAGCGCCTTGGCCAGTTGGGCGGCCACCAGCGAGGTGTATCGCTTCCCCGGCCCCAATCTGTCTATGGCGGAGGGTAATTCGGCGATGTCGAACCCGCCGGACACGTCCAGCTCGACGGGGATGGTGCCGGCGAGCACGCTGCGCACCAGCAGCTGCAGGCCGGCGATGTGATACGGCGGTAACGCCAGCAGCCAGGTACCCGGGCCGCCGAGGCGCTCGTGGGTGGCCGCCGCGCTGGCGGTCAGGGCCGCGGCGGTCAGCAGGGCGCCCTTGGGCGCTCCGGTGGTTCCCGACGTCACGGCCACCAGGGCCACGTCGTCGTCGATGTCCTCGCCCACCCGCAACGCGGCCACCGCGTCGTCGTCGTCCGGGGACAGCGCGACCAGCGCGGTGTCGCGGCCGTCGAGCACCCGCTCCAGGGCGGGCATCAGCGACGAGGCGGCCGAGCCGGCCGCGACACCGAGCGCACGCAGGACTGCTATCCGGAATCCTTGGGGATCTCCGCCCCGGCCGGGTCGTCGAACGGCCAGCCCTTGGCGGCCAACCGCTCCCGCACCCGCTCGACGTCCTCCGGTGAGGGCAACTCGTCGGTGATCTGGGTGATCAGCACGCCGATGTCCACATCGTCGAAGTCGCCGCGCTCGATGAGCTCATGCGCCACGGCCTTGACGTCGTCGTTGCTCAACCGGCGGGTCAGCAGCGCCAGCACGGCGAAGGTGTCGGTCGGTGGAATGCCCTCCGGATACCCGGCCCGCAACCACGAGACGATCGAACTGAGAAATCCGTTCACTACGCTCCGACTCCCGTCGTGGGCTCGGTTTCGGTGCTGTCGCTTCGATGCTACTTGGGTTTGGCGCCGAGGAAAGGCTGGCCTATCTGGTGCGCGACGAAGTCGCGGGAGATGTAGAGCAGCGCGAACAGGATCACCGCAATCACCAGCGCGTAGATCGCCCAGGCGACCGCCAGCAGCGCCGGGTTCTTGTGCCCCGGGCTGCCGTCGGGGCTGGCCTGCCCGCTCCCGACGGCCTGGAACCGCAGCCCGAGGGCGAACACGCCCGGCAGTGCGGCGCCTGCCAGCATGCTGAAGACGAGGATCTTCAGGGAGGCCTGGTAGTTGAACCATTCGCTGAAGTGACTCATGAGGCGCTCCCGGAGACCAGCGTGTCGGACGATCCGGCGTCGGAACGGGGTCGGGTCCCGTTGCCCGCGGTGGGCCCGCCGCCGGACGGGGGGCTATTGCTGCTCGCCGCGCCCTCCAGGCCGGCGGTGAGGCTGCCCTCCCACTCGGCGTTGACGTTGTTGTGGTCGACCTTGACCTTCCGCGACCGGATGTAGATGACCGTGGCGACGGCCACCAGCAGTCCGAAGCCGATGATCGCGCCGGGGTAGCCGCCGATGAGGTGGACGATCCAGTAGGTGATCGCGCCGACCAAGCCGGCCAGGGGAAGCGTCACCAGCCAGGCGACCACCATCCGGCCGGCCACGCCCCAGCGCACCTCGCCGCCGGGCTTGCCCAGGCCGCTGCCCAGCACCGAGCCGGTGCACACCTGCGTCGTCGACAGCGCGTAGCCGAAGTGGGTGGACAGCAGGATGACGGCGGCCGAGGACGACTCGGCGGCCATGCCCTGCGGCGACTTGATCTCGACCAGGCCCTTGCCCAGGGTGCGGATGATGCGCCAGCCGCCCAGGTAGGTGCCCGCCGCCATCGACAGCGCGCAACACACGATGACCCAGAGCGGCGGCGCGGCGGTGGTCTTGCTGATCGACCCGTAGGACATCAGCGCCAGGAAGATGATGCCCATCGTCTTCTGGGCGTCGCCGGTGCCGTGGGCCAGCGAGACCAGCGAGGCCGAGCCCCACTGCCCGTACCGGAACCCGGCCTCGGTGCGCTTCTCGTTGAGGCCGCGGGTGACGCGGTAGACGAGCCAGGTCGCGATCGCTCCGACCCCGATCGCCAGGATCGCGGCGACGACGGCCGGGATCAGCACGTGAGATACCAGGCCCTTCCAGATCACCCCGTGCCCGCCGACCGCGGCGATGGTGGCGCCGACGATCCCGCCGATCAGCGCGTGCGACGAACTCGACGGGATGCCCAGCAGCCAGGTCAGCAGGTTCCAGACGATGCCGCCGACGAGGCCGGCGAAGACCAGCTCGAGGGTCACGATGTGCCCGTCGATCAAGCCCTTGGCGATGGTCGCCGCGACGGCGGTGGACATGAAGGCGCCCACCAGGTTCAGCACCGCGGACAGCGCCACTGCCGCCTTGGGCTTGAGGGCGCCGCTGGCGATGGAGGTCGCCATGGCGTTGCCGGTGTCGTGGAAGCCGTTGGTGAAATCGAAAGCCAGTGCCGTGATTACGACAATGATCAAGAGGAACAATTCTATGTTCACAAGGCCTGATTCTGGTGGTAGGGGCATTCCATTGTCGAACCCACGGACGGCCAAAACGCGGCTCGTCGCCAGATGTTACCGCGCAATTAACCCGACGTTCCGTCGCGTTCACCGCGGGTGTCGCGGCGCAGCGGGTGGTCCGGCGGAATCTGGATGAAGATCAAGGTGACGCCGTCGGGATCGGTCACGTGCATCTCGTGGAGGCCCCACGGTTCTTGGCGGGCCTCGCGGGCGATCGCCACGCCGCGGCCCCGCAATTCGGCCTGCGTTGCCTCGATGTCGCGGACCTGCAGCCACAGCGCCCCGGGGAACGGGCCGCGGGAGTGGTCGGGGGAGCCGAAGCCGGCCAGCTCCAGCAGCGACTGGCCCGCGAAAAACACTGTGCCCGCGCCGTATTCGCGGGCGATCGCCAGCCCGATCTCGTCGCGGTAGAACCTCAGCGACCGCTCGTAGTCCGCCGGCCGAAGCAGCATCCGGCTGGCCAGGATCTCCATAGCCTCGTGTCTATCACGTCGCATCAGGTGCTGTCGGCGCGGTTCGGCTGGATCCGCTGCCGCTGCATCAGCGTGTTGACCAGCCGCGGGCCGAAGGTGTCGATCGCCTTGGCCGCGATCGCCATCCGCGGCGCGATCCGCACCGGCCGGGTGCGCGCGGCGGTCAGCATCCACTCGCCGGCCTCTTCCGACGTCAGCGCCGGCATCCCGTCGTAGGCCTTCGTCGGCGCGATCATCGGCGTCGCCACCAGCGGGTAGTACAGCGTGGTCGAATGCACGCCCCTGCCGCCCCACTCCGTCTCGACCACCCGGCTCACCATCGACAGCGCGGCCTTGGACGCGTTGTACACCGAGAACAGCGGCGAGGCCTCCGACAGCACGCCCCACGTCGAGACGTTGATGATGTGGCCGTCGCGGCGCTCGAGCATGCCGGGCGCGAATCCCCGGATGAGCCGCAGCGGCGCGTAGTAGTTGAGCGTCATGGTCCGCTCGACGTCGTGCCAGCGTTCCAACGACTCGGCCAGCGGTCGGCGGATCGAGCGGCCGGCGTTGTTGATCAGGATGTCGACCCCGCCGATGCGGCCCTCGACGTCGGCCACCAGCGCGTCGACCGCGTCCATGTCGGAGATGTCGCACGGCAGCGAGATGGCGGTCCCCCCGTCCGCGGCGATCCGGCCGGCCAGCGCGTCCAGCAGGTCGCCGCGGCGCGCGACGACGACCACGGTGGCGCCTTCGCGCGCGAACTGCTCGGCGGCGGCCTCGCCGATGCCCGACGACGCCCCGGTGAGCAGGATGCGCTTGCCGCGCAGGTCGATCGGCTTCATCGCGGGCCGGTTCACCAGCACTTGCGGCGCCGCCGGCGGCCGCATGGTCGCCAGCACGATCTGGTCGGTGAACCGGCGAAGCGGGCTTTTACTCATCGTGGGGCGAGTCTAGAGCGGGGTCCGCGCGGCCCCGGGTCCAGCACTCAGAAGTACCGCGGGAACGGGCTCCAGTCCGGTGGGCGCTTCTCCAGGAAGGCGTCGCGGCCCTCGACGGCCTCGTCGGTCATGTACGCCAGCCGGGTGGCCTCGCCGGCGAACAGTTGCTGGCCCACCAGGCCGTCGTCGAGCAGGTTGAACGCGAACTTCAGCATGCGTTGCGCCTGGGGTGATTTTGCGTTGATGTCCCTGGCCCATTGCACGCCGGTGCGCTCCAGCTCGGCGTGGTCGACGACCTCGTTGACCGCGCCCATCCGGTGCATCTGCTCGGCGGTGTAGGGACGGCCCAGGAAGAAGATCTCGCGGGCGAATTTCTGGCCCACCTGACGGGCCAGGTACGCGCTGCCGTAGCCGCCGTCGAAGCTGCCGACGTCGGCGTCGGTCTGCTTGAATCGCGCGTGCTCCCGGCTGGCCAGGGTGAGGTCGCAGACCACGTGCAGGCTGTGCCCGCCCCCGGCGGCCCACCCGTTGACCAGGCAGATGACCACCTTGGGCATGAATCGGATCAGCCGCTGCACCTCGAGGATGTGCAGCCGCCCCGCGCGGGCGGCATCGACCGTGTCGGCGGTGTCGCCGCTCGCGTACTGGTAGCCGGAGCGGCCGCGGATCCGCTGATCGCCGCCCGAGCAGAACGCCCAGCCGCCGTCCTTCGGGGAGGGTCCGTTGCCGGTCAGCAGCACCACGCCGACGTCGGGGGACATCCGGGCGTGGTCGAGCGCGCGGTACAGCTCGTCGACGGTGTGCGGGCGAAACGCGTTGCGCACCTCGGGACGGTCGAAGGCAACCCGCACGGTGGCGTCGTCGACGTGGCGGTGGTAGGTGATGTCGGTCAGGTCGCCGAAGCCGTCGACGGAACGCCACTGGTCGGGCTGAAAGGGGTTGTCGGTCATAGTGAGTGGGCTCCTAAGCCGGGTCGAAGCGGAACACCGCGCACCGGCCGGCCAGCGCCTCGAATTCCTCGGGGCGGCCCTCGGCGACCAGCCCGGCCCGCTTCATGAACCCGACGCCGGTGGGCACCTCTTCGGGGAAGGCGCGCAGCACCGGCCCGGCCTCCTCGGCCGACAGCTCGACCATCCGCACCCGCTCGGTGTTGCGGCCGCGCTCCAGCGTGACTTCGCCTGCGGCGCGGACGTTTCGGACCCAATCGGCACCGGGGAATCCGGCGACGACGTACCGCTTGCCGTCGAGCGTCATCGGGGTCACCGGCGTGGAACGGGGGGTGCCGGTCTTGCGGCCCGGCACGGTCAGCACCACCGGGCTCTCGCCGCCGAAGCTCAGGCCGAGTCGCGACAGCCGGATGAAGAGCTTGTTCGCCGGCTTGAGCCACCACGGCGGCTTGGGGGCTTCTGCACCTGCCATGCCTGACACAGTAGTCAGGCGTTCGGCGCCTCCAGGAAGGATTCGACACCGTGCGCCCACGGGTCGGACCCCGGCGCGGTGAGGGCGTCCAGGCGGGCGATCGCGTCCGCGCTCAGCGTGATGCCGCCGGCGCCGAGGTTCTCCTCGAGGTGCGCGATCGAGCGCGTGCCGGGGATCAGCAGCGTGTTCGGCGAGCGGGCCAGCAGCCACGCCAGCCCCACCTGGGAGCCCGTGGCGCCGAGCTCGGCGGCGACCTCGGCGACCACCAGGTTGTCGGCGACCTTCGGAAAGCCCGGGAACGCCGAGCCGAGCGGGAAGTACGGCACCCAGGCGATGCCTTCGTTCGCGCAGACGTCGACCATTTCCTCCTGCGAGCGGTCCAGCAGGCTGTAGGGGTTCTGCACGCAGGCGATCCCCGCCGGCAGCGCGCGCCGCAGCACGTCCAGCGGCACGCTGCTGATTCCGATCGCGCCGATCTTGCCTTCGTCGCGCAGCGCGATCATCTCGGCCAGCTGGTCGTCGAGGTCGACGATCTGGTCGCCCTCTGCGCGCACGCCGGGCCCCACGTCCATGCGCCGCAGGTTGACCACCGGCACGCAGTCGAGTCCGAGCTGGCGCAGGTCGTCCTCGACCGCGGCGCGCAGTTCGGCGGGCCGCTGCGCGCCGGCCAGGGGTATCGGCTGCTCGCCGGTGTAGCGCGCACCCACCTTGCTGACGATGACGAGGTCTTGCGGGTAGGGGGCCAGCGCCGCGCGAATGCGGCGGTTGACCTCGCCGGGGCCGTAGAACGACGCGGTGTCGATGTGGTTGACGCCGAGTTCGACCGCCCGGCGCAGCACCGCCGTCGCGTCGTCGCTCGAGACGCCCTCGAACAGCTGCATGGCGCCGTAGCCGACGCGGGCGACACTGGGGAAGGCTGTCATGGTGCTCCCGTCTGAGACACTGGAGGATGCGGAGGTCCCTCCGCTTGCATCAGGGTAGCAGAAACGGAGGAGCCTCCGCTTTGGCCGAACCGGTTCGTGCCGACGCGCGCCGCAACCGCGAGAAGCTCCTCGAGGTCGCGACCGCGGCGTTCGCCACCGCGGAGGGGCGGCCGGTGTCGCTGGAGTCGATCGCGCGTGACGCCGGCGTCGGGATCGGCACGCTCTATCGCCATTTCCCCAATCGCGAGGCGCTCGTCGAGGCGATCTACCGCGCCGAGCTCGCCGAGGTGGCCGCGGCGGCCGGACAGTTGCTCAAGCGGCATCCCCCCAAGACCGCCCTGCGACGCTGGATGGACCGCTACGCCGGCTTCGTGGCGGCCAAGCGGGGGATGGCCGAGTCGTTGCAGGCGATCTTCGACTCGGGCGCCATGCAGGCCAGCCAGACCCGCGACAGCATCGTGGGTGCCGTCGACCTGCTTTTGCGGGCCGGCGCCGACGACGGGAGCCTGCGCTCCGACGTGCAGGCCGACGACGTGGTCTCCGGCCTGATCGGCATCTTCCTGGCCAGCGGCTCACCGGAGCAGACCGGTCGCCTGCTCGACCTCTTGGTCGCCGGCGTAACTGCGCCCCGAACGTGAAGCTGGTTGCACGCTCGGCCACGAGCGTGAAGCTAACTTCACGCGGGGCGTTCACCGCCTTACTCAGCCGACGGCGCGGTCGGCGCCCTCCCAGAACCGCGCCCGGACGGCCTTCTTGTCGGGCTTGCCCAGCGCGGTCACCGGCACCGACTCGACGACGATCACCTGCTTGGGCGATTGCACCGAGCCCTTGCGGTCCTTGACCGCGGACTGGATCTCGGCGGTCACCCGCGTCACCGACTCCTCGTCGGAAGGATGGTCGGGCCGCAGCACGATCACCGCGGTGACGGCTTCGCCCCATTTCTCGTCCGGTGTGCCGATCACGCACACCTGCGCGACGGCCGGGTGCTCGGCGACGACGTCCTCGACTTCCCGCGGGAACACATTGAATCCGCCGGTGACGATCATGTCCTTGACCCGGTCGACGATGAACCAGAAGCCGTCCTCATCCTCGCGGGCCATGTCGCCGGTGTGCAGCCAGCCGTCTTTGAACGTCTTGGCCGTCTCCTCCGGCAGGTTCCAGTACCCGCCGCTCAGCAGAGGCCCGGATACGCAGATCTCGCCGACCTCGCCCTGCGGCACCGGCTCGCCATCGGGACCCAGCAGTGCCGTGCGGGCGAACAGGGTGGGCCGCCCGCAGGAGGTGAGCCGCTTCTCGTCGTGGTCCTTCTTGGCCAGGTAGGAGATCACCATCGGCGCTTCGGACTGCCCGTAGTACTGGGCGAAGATCGGCCCGAAGCGGCGGATGGCCTCGGCCAGCCGCACCGGGTTCATCGCCGAGGCACCGTAATAGACGGTCTCCAGCGAGGACAGGTCGCGGGTGTGCGAATCGGGGTGGTCCATCAGCGCGTAGATCATCGACGGCACCAGCATGGTGGCGGTGATCTTCTGCTCCTCGATCACCCGCAGCACCTCGGCCGGGTCGAACTTGGTCAGCACCACCAGTTCGCCCCCCTTGATAATGGTCGGAACGAAGAAGGCCGCCCCGGCATGTGACAGCGGGGTACACATCAGGAAGCGCGGGTTTTCCGGCCATTCCCATTCTGCGAGCTGGATCGTGGTCATCGTGGTGATCGACTGCGCGGTGCCCAGCACACCCTTGGGCTTGCCGGTCGTGCCGCCGGTGTAGGCCATCCCGCCGATGTGATCGGGCGGAAGGTCGGCCGCCACCAACGGCTTTGGCTGATACTTCGCGGCCTCGGCGACCAGGTCCACCGCGGAATCGGCCAGCGCTTCGGGGACCGGGCCGATGGTCAGGACCTGCTTGAGACCGGGCACCTTCTCCAGCAGGCCCAGCGCCCGCTCGACGAACATCGGGTTGGGGTCGATGATCAGCGACGTCACCCCGGCGTCGCCCAGCACGTAGGCGTGGTCGTCCAGGGAGCCCAGAGGATGCAGCGCCACGCGCCGGTAACCCTGGGTCTGGCCGGCGCCGATGATCATCAGCACTTCGGGCCGGTTCAGCGAAAGCAGCCCGACGGTGGTGCCGGTGCCCGCGCCGAGCGCCTCGAACGCCTGAATGTATTGGCTGATGCGCTCGGCGAGCTGCCCACCGGTCAGCGTGGTGTCGCCGAGATGCAGCACCGGTTTGTTCTTGTTGCGCTTGAGCGCACCGACGGTCAGGTGTCCGGAATGAATGGGATGGCGCAGCAGCTCGTCACTCATTGCCCAAGACTAGAACGTGTTGCAATTCCAGTCAGCCGCCCCCTCGTCAACGGCGCGGACCACTAGTTCCGTGGCGACCCGCTTCGTCCGGCTTCGCCGCACTCGCGATCGCCACTAGTTCCGTGGCGACCCGCTTCGTCCGGCTTCGCCGCACTCGCGATCGCCACTAGTTCCGTGGCGACCCGCTTCGTCCGGCTTCGCCGCACTCGCGATCGCCACTAGCATCCCTGGCTATGGACCCCGCAGATCTCGTCGTCACCGGAACCGTGCTGACCGTCGACGAGTCGCGGCCCACGGCCGAGGCGCTCGCCGTCACCGGCGGCCGGATCGTCGCCGTCGATCCTGCGGTTCATCGAGGACAACTGGACGTCGCCGGCCGCATCGGGCCCGGCACCGAGACGGTCGACGTCGGTGACGGCTGCGTCATGCCGGGATTCATTGAGGCGCACGGCCATCCGCTGATGGAGGCGCTCGCCCTCTCGGACCGCATCGTCGACATCCGGCCGGTCACGCTGCCCGACGCCGACGACGTAATAGGGGCGGTCCGCAGCGAGATCGCCGCGCGGGGCGCCGCCGGCGCCTACCTGAACGGCTGGGATCCGCTGCTGCAGAAGGGTCTTCCGCAGCCGACGCTCGCGTGGCTCGACGAGATGGCGCCCGAGGGCCCGCTGGTCATCATTCACAACTCCGGCCATAAGGCCTTCTTCAACTCGCACGCCGCCCGCCTCTGCGGGCTGAACCGCGACACCCCGGACCCGAAGGGTTCCAGGTTCGGCCGCGACGCCGACGGCGAACTCGACGGCACCGCCGAGGAGACCGGCGCGGTGTTCCCGCTGCTGGCCGGCGCCATCGAACCCGACAACTATCCGGCGCTGCTGCGCGCCGAGTGCGGCCGGCTCAACCGGGCGGGCCTGACCACCTGCTCGGAGATGGCGTACGACCCGGCCTTCAAGCCGCTGGTCGACCAGCTACGCAACGAGCTGACCGTCCGGCTGCGCACCTACGAGATCTCCAACCCGCAGATGTCCACCGACGCCACCCCCGGCGAAGGGGACGACATGCTGCGCCAGGTCGGCATCAAGATCTGGGTCGACGGCTCGCCCTGGGTCGGCAACATCGCCCTGACCTTCCCCTACCTGGACACCGACGCCAGCCGGAGCATCGGGGTGCCGCCCGGCTCCTGTGGTCACGCCAACTACACCAAGGAACAGCTCACCGAGATCGTCGGCGCCTACTTCCCGAAGGGCTGGCCGATGGCCTGCCACGTCCAGGGCGACGCCGGCGTCGACACCATCCTCGACGTCTACGAGGAGGCTCTGAAGCGCCATCCGCGCGACGACCACCGGCTGCGGCTCGAGCACGTCGGCGCCATCCGTCCCGACCAGCTGCAGCGGGCCGCCGCCCTCGGCGTCACCTGCAGCATCTTCGTCGACCAGATCCACTACTGGGGTGACATCATCGTCGACGGTCTGTTCGGGCCCGAACGCGGATCACGTTGGATGCCGGCGGGATCCGCGGTCGCGACCGGCATGCGCATCTCGCTGCACAACGACCCGCCCGTCACCCCCGAGGAGCCGCTGCGCAACATCAGCGTGGCCATGACTCGCACCGCGCCCAGCGGGCGGGTGCTGGGTCCCGAGGAAAGGCTGACCCTGGATCAGGCGATCCGCGCGCAGACGCTCGACGCCGCCTGGCAGCTGTTCTCCGACGACGTCGTCGGCTCCATCGAGGTGGGCAAGTACGCGGACCTGGTGGTGCTGTCGGCCGATCCGCGGACCGTGCCCCCCGCGGACATCGCCGACCTGGAGATCCGGGCGACCTATCTGGCGGGGCGCCGGGTCTACGCCCCGTGAGGCCTGCGCTGGCTGACCTGCTCGACCGCCTGCACGTCGTCGCGTTGCCGATGCGCGTGCGGTTCCGCGGCATCACCACCCGCGAGGTGGCGCTGATCGAGGGGCCCGCGGGGTGGGGGGAGTTCGGTGCCTTCCTCGAATACGACCCGCCGGAGGCCGCGCACTGGCTGGCCGCCGGGATCGAGGCCGCCTACCGCGAACCGCCGCCGGTGCGGCGCGACCGCGTCCCGATCAACGCGACCGTGCCGGCCGTCGCCCCCGACCGGGTCGGCGAGGTGCTGGATCGGTTCCCCGGCGCGCACACCGCGAAGGTCAAGGTCGCCGAGCCCGGGCAGACGCTGGGCGACGACGTCGAAAGGGTCAACGCGGTGCGCGCACGCGTCGCAACCGTGCGGGTCGACGCCAACGGCGGCTGGAGCGTCGACGAGGCGGCGCGGGCCGCCCGGGCGCTGACCGCCGACGGCCCGCTGGAATACCTCGAACAGCCGTGCGCGACCGTCGCGGAACTGGCCGAGTTGCGCCGCCGGACCGACGTGCCGATCGCCGCCGACGAAAGCATCCGCAAGGCCGACGACCCGCTGGCCGTGGTGCGGGCGGGGGCCGCCGACATCGCGGTTCTCAAAGTCGCTCCGCTGGGCGGGGTGCGGGCCCTGCTGGACATCGCCGCGCAGGTCGACATCCCGGTGGTGGTGTCCAGCGCGCTCGATTCGGCGGTCGGCATCGGCCACGGCCTGACCGCCGCGGCGGCCCTGCCCGTGTTGCGGCACGCCTGCGGGCTGGGCACCGGCGGGCTGTTCACCGAGGACGTGGCGGAGCCCGCCCCGCCCGTCGACGGCACCCTGGCGGTCGGGCCGGTGACGCCCGATCCGGCCCGGCTGCGGGCGCTGGCCGCGCCGCCCGAACGACTGCGGTGGTGGATCGACCGGGTCAAGGCCTGCCACCCGCTGCTTGTAGCGTCGTCCGGGTGATCAACCTGGCCTACGACGACACCGGGACCGGCGAGCCCGTCGTTTTCATCGCCGGCCGCGGCGGCGCCGGGCGCACCTGGCATCCGCATCAGGTCCCCGCGTTCCGGGCGGCCGGATACCGCTGCATCACCTTCGACAACCGCGGGATCAACGAGACCGAAAACGCCGGCGGGTTCACGACGCAGACCATGGTGGCCGACACCGCCGCGCTGATCGAGTCGCTGGGCGCCGCGCCCGCGCGGATCGTCGGGGTCTCGATGGGTTCTTACATCGCGCAGGAGCTCATGGTGGTGCGCCCGGAACTGGTCAGGTCCGCGGTGCTGATGGCCACCCGCGGCCGCCTGGACCGCGCCCGCCAGTTCTTCTACGACGCCGAAGTCGAGCTGCACGCCTCCGGGATCGAACTGCCGCCCGCCGTCGACGCCAGAAGCCGCCTGCTGGAAAGCTTTTCGCGCAAGACGCTCAACGACGACGTGGCCGTCGCCGACTGGATCGCGATGTTCGAGGCGTGGCCCACCAAGCGGACCGCGGGCCTGCGCTGCCAGCTGGACATCTCGCCGCAAACCAACCGGCTGCAGGCGTACCGCAGCATCGCCGCGCCGGTGCTGGTGATCGGCTTCGGCGACGACGTGGTGACCCCTCCCCATCTGGGTCGCGAGGTCGCCGACGCGATGCCCAACGGCCGCTACCTGCAGATCCCCGACACCGGTCACCTCGGCTTCTTCGAGCGGCCGCAGGCGGTCAACAACGCGGCGCTGCAGTTCTTCGCGAAAACCTAGGCGCTTCGCCCAACGTCGACTTGTGGGGGCAAATCGCGGCGATTCGGCGCAACAACTCCACGTTCGGCGGGGGTTTGGCCGCTTGTGACACCCTGTAGTAGTGAACCCCTCGACGACCCAGGCCCGCGTCGTCGTCGACGAACTCATCCGCGGCGGCGTCCGCGACGTGGTGCTGTGCCCCGGTTCGCGGAATGCGCCGCTGGCCTTCGCGCTGCAGGACGCCGACCGCGCCGGCCGCATCCGGC
This sequence comes from Mycobacterium bohemicum DSM 44277, assembly GCF_001053185.1. Classification (GTDB taxonomy): domain Bacteria; phylum Actinomycetota; class Actinomycetes; order Mycobacteriales; family Mycobacteriaceae; genus Mycobacterium; species Mycobacterium bohemicum. The sequence goes on from NZ_CSTD01000003.1 coordinate 173,047, forward strand.
TGCACGTGCGCATCGACGAGCGCACGGCCGGCTACCTGGCGATCGGCCTCGCGATCGGCGCGGGCGCACCGGTGTGCGTCGCGATGACGTCGGGCACGGCGGTGGCCAACCTCGGCCCGGCCGTGGTCGAGGCCAACTACGCGCGGGTCCCGCTGATCGTCCTGTCGGCCAACCGGCCCTACGAGATGCTCGGCACCGGCGCGAACCAGACCATGGAACAGCTGGGTTATTTCGGCACCCAGGTCCGCGCCACCATCAGCCTGGGCCTGGCCGAGGACGCGCCCGAGCGCCTGGACGCCCTCAACGCCACCTGGCGTTCGACCACCTGCCGCGTGCTGGTCGCCGCGACGGGCGCCCGCACCGCCAACGCCGGCCCCGTGCACTTCGACATCCCGCTGCGCGAACCGCTGGTTCCCGACCCGGAGCCGCGCGGCGCGGCCGTCCCGCCCGGCCGGCCCGGCGGCAGGCCGTGGACCTACACGCCGCCGGTCACCTTCGACCAGCCCCTCGACATCGACCTGTCGCCCGACACCGTGGTCATCGCCGGGCACGGCGCGGCCGTGCAGCCGAATCTGGCGCAGTTGCCGACCGTCGCCGAGCCGACGGCACCGGCGGCCGCCAACCCGCTGCACCCGTTCGCCCTGCCCCTGCTGCGCCCCAAGCAGGTGATCATGCTGGGCCGCCCCACGCTGCACCGCCCGGTGTCGGCGCTGCTGGCCGACCCGCAGGTGCCGGTGTACGCGCTGACCACCGGCCCGCGCTGGCCCGACGTCTCGGGGAACTGCCAGGCCACCGGCACCCGGGCGGTCACCACCGGGGCGCCCAATCCCGCGTGGCTGAACCGCTGCGCCGAGGTCAACCGGCACGCGCTCGCCGCGGTTCGCGGCCAGCTCGCCACGCATCCGCTGACCACCGGGC
>NZ_CSTD01000003.1:173975-404323 GCF_001053185.1 Mycobacterium bohemicum DSM 44277
TCGCGGCGGCGGTCGCGGACGCGCTGCGGCCCGGTGACCAGCTGGTGCTCGGGGCGTCCAACCCGGTCCGCGACGTCGCGCTGGTCGGCCTCAACTCGCGGGACATCCGGGTGCGGTCCAACAGGGGCGTCGCCGGGATCGACGGCACGGTGTCCACCGCGATCGGGGCCGCTTTGGCGTTCGAGGGGCCGCACGCGGGACGGACCGTCGCGCTGATCGGCGACCTCACGTTCGTCCACGACAGCTCCGGACTGCTGATCGGCCCGACCGAGCCGACGCCGCAGGCCTTGACGATCGTGGTGTCCAACGACAACGGCGGCGGCATCTTCGAGCTGCTCGAGCAGGGCGACCCCCGGTTCTCCGACGTGTCGTCGCGCATCTTCGGCACCCCACACGACGTCGACGTCGGGGCGCTGTGCCGCGCCTACCACGTCGAGAGCCGGCAGATCGAGGTCGACGAGCTGGCCGCCGCCCTCGACGAACCGGCGGCCGGGATGCGGGTGCTGGAGGTGAAGGCGGACCGGTCGTCGCTGCGCCAGCTGCACGCCGCCATCAAGGCCGCGTTGTGATCTCGCCGAAAGCGGTGCTGAACATACTGCTGCACGGGCGCAGCGAGGAACCCCCGCAGACCAGGGCCCGGGTCGTGTTGCGGTGGGCGCGCAGCGCGGTGCTGATCGTGACCGGCCTGGTGACGCTGCAGTCGGTGCTGCTGGTGGCCGGCGCCTGGCGCGACGATCTGGCGATCCAGCACAACATGGGCGTGGCGCAGGCCGAGGTGCTCAGCGCCGGCCCCCGGCGTTCCACGATCGAGTTCGTGACGCCCGAGCGGGTCACCTATCGGCCCGAGCTGGGGGTGCTGTACCCGTCGGAACTCTCCACGGGCATGCGCATCTACGTCGAGTACAACAAGAACGACCCCAACCTGGTTCGCGTGCAACACCGCAACGCCGGGCTGGCAATCATCCCCGCCGGGTCGATCGCGGTGGTGGCGTGGCTGGCCGGAACCGCGGCGCTGGCGGGCCTGGCGCTGGCCGATCGGTGGCTCGACCGCCGCGCGGCCGCCGCCGTGCCTTAGAGGCGTCCGACCAGCAGATTTCGCGCGTCGTATGCCGGCAGGCAACCTCGTCGACAGGCGACGGTGGCACCATGACCGTGTGCGCGTTGCGATCGTCGCCGAATCGTTCCTCCCCAATGTCAACGGTGTGAGCAACTCGGTGCTGCGGGTCCTCGAGCACCTGCGCCGCACCGGGCACGAAGCCATCGTGATCGCGCCGGACAACCCGCCCGGCGAGCAACCCGCCCCGCGGATTCACGACGGCATCCGGGTCCATCGGGTGCCCTCGCGGATGTTCCCCAAGGTGACCACGCTGCCGCTCGGCCTGCCCATGCCCCGCATGGTGAACGTGCTGCGTGGATTCGACCCGCACGTGGTGCACCTGGCGTCGCCGGCACTGCTGGGCTACGGCGGGCTGCGCGCGGCGCGCTGGCTCGGCATCCCCACGGTCGCGGTGTACCAGACCGACGTGCCGGGTTTCGCCGCGAGTTACGGCATCCCGATGACGACGCGGGCCGCGTGGGCGTGGTTCCGGCACCTGCACGCCCGGGCCGACCGCACGCTGGCGCCCTCCACCGTGACATTGGAATCTCTTGCCGCGCACGGATTTCCGCGCGTGCACCGTTGGGCGCGCGGGGTTGACGTGTTGCGGTACGCGCCGTCGGCGCGCGACGAGGGGCTCAGGCGGCGCTGGTCGCCGCAGGGCAAGCCGATCGTCGGATTCGTGGGCAGGCTCGCGCCCGAGAAACACGTCGAGCGGTTGATCGGCCTGGCGGCCGCGGGCGACGTGCAGGTGGTCATCGTCGGCGACGGTGTGGACCAGAAAAAGCTGCAATCGGCAATGCCTTCAGCCGTTTTCACCGGTGCTCTGTACGGCGACGAGCTCGCCGCGGCCTACGCGAGCATGGACGTCTTCGTGCACACCGGCGAGCACGAGACGTTCTGCCAGGTTGTCCAAGAAGCGCTGGCGTCGGGGTTGCCGGTGATCGCCCCCGACGCCGGCGGCCCACGCGATCTGATCGCGCCGTGCCGCACCGGGTTGTTGTTGCCCGTCAACGAGTTCGAGGCGCGGCTGCCCGCCGCCGTCGCCCACCTGGTCGAGGAACGCCACCGCTACGCCACGGCCGCCCGGCGCAGCGTGCTCGGCCGCAGCTGGCCGGTCATCTGCGACGAGTTGCTCGGCCACTACGAGGCCGTGCTCTCGCCGGCCGCGCGGGCGCGCGTTTCCCGGCGGCGGTACGCGCAGGGGGAGTGAGGGTTTCGCCGGCTGGGCCGCCCGCCGACCGTGGGTGATGACGCCCCGTCACACTTGGTCGATTGGTGTCGTTGTCGTGTCGCCGAGGAACTTCGCCAAGAGCCGATCGAACTGCCGCAGCTCGGCGGCCGACCAGCCGGACAGCGCGCGCGCCAGGTGGTCCCGTCGGACCTCGTGCAGCGCTCCCGCGGCGCGTCGGCCCTTCCCCGTGGCGGTGATGACGGAAACCCTTCCGTCGCTGGGGTCGGTGCGACGCGTGACGAGTCCCGCCGCGAGCAGCGCCTGCACCCGCCGGGTGGCCATGCCGACGTCCATGTGTGCCATGCGGGCGAGGCGGCCCATCGGCAGCGGGCCCTCGTCGGCCAGCACGCGCAGCAGGGTGTACGAGGGTTGCGACAGCTCGGTATCGGCGGCCGACGCCTGCCGCGCGAACGCAGAGCGGCTCACGCTAAGGCGAACGATCCGCGCGAGATTCGCGCTGATGGACTCCACCGAATCCAGCTTGCGTGCGGCCGCCACGTGAGTACCGTAAACGGATTCGCTTGACATAGTCAAATAAATGCGGATAGCGTGACCACCTCGGGCTGAGGAGAATTGATGCAGGTGGCGCGCTTCTACTTCGACTGGCCGAATTACCGCACGATGCTCCGCCTGTTGCGCCGCGAGCCGCCCGCATCCAGGCCGTGGGTGCGCTATCTGGCGTTCCTGGTCGGCATGCCGGCCATCGCCGCGTTTCACGCGGTCTGCTTCGCGCTGGACCCGATCCTGTTCCCGTCGCTGCGCCGCACGCAGGTGGTCGCGCCGACGTTCTGCATCGGGCACGCGCGCAGTGGGACGACGTACCTGCATCGGCTGATGGCGGCCGACCCGCAGTTCAGTTACCCGTTGATGTACGAGCTGTTCTTCCCGTCGCTGCTGCAAAAGCGGCTCCTGCGGCTGCTGTTGGGTCTTGACGCCCTGACCGGCAAGCGCCTGCGGCGGCGCCTCGACGAGATCGAAGAGCGCCGGTTCGCACCAACCGACGACATGCACAAGACCGGCTTCTTCGTCCCGGAGGAAGACGACGGCTTCCTGACCTGGTCGCTGTGCTCCGGCTTCTGGATCATCATGTTCCCGTTCATGGGCGAGCTGGATTTCTACCACGTCGACCAGTGGCCCGGGCGCAAGCGTCGGCGGGCGATGGGCTTCTACAAGGAGTGCGTCCGCCGGCAGATCGCCCTCAACGGCGGGGGAACGCACCTAAGCAAGAACCCCACCTTCTGCGGTCGCGTCGAAGCGTTGATCGAGACGTTCCCGGACGCCAGATTCATTGTGCCGGTGCGCAACCCGGAGGAGACGATCCCGAGTCTGCTCAAGTTGCTGAAGAACGAGTGGGATCTGCGTGGCCGCAACGAACAGCTGATCGCGAAATCGCTGCGGGTCCTGGCCGATCAGTCGTTCGACTCCTACCGGCGCCCGCTCGAGGTCTTGGCCCGCCACCCGGAGGTTCGGTCGGCGGTCGTCGACTATCGGGACCTGGTGGGCCGGCCCGAGGCGACGATGCGTCGGATCTACGGTGAGCTGGGTCTCGAGCTGGGGCCGTTGGCGGCCAGGGCATTTCAGTCGGCAGGCGGCGGCCACGAATCGGCGCACCGCTACAGCCTGGCGGAGTTCGGGCTCGATTCGCGGGAGATCCACACTCGCCTGGCGGACCTGTTCGTGCAATACCGGTGGGACACCGAAGGAGAGGGCGCGCATGTCCACTGAATCGAGTCAAGCGGCTCTGCGGGCCGCCTGGACCGACATGATCGACGCGCTGACCCGGGCCCGCGACGCCATCGAGTCACCGGAACTGCACGCACCGCCGGTGACCGAACAAAGCCTCGTCGACGGATACCGCTACCTGCTGGGCTTCCTGTTCAGCGGCATCGAGCGCGGCTGGGGCGAGGATCCCGATTTCCCGTATTTCCGCCGGGCCATCCAACCGCTGGACAAGGCGACCATCGACAACGCCGACGCGCTGTACCTCTCGGCGTCGATCGACGGGGAAAAGAGCTATCGGGTGCGGGGCCGGCTCGTCCCGAAAGCGCCGCAATACATCATCTTTGAAGCCCACAGCATCTATGCCGGGGACACCGGAAGCCTGGCCGAACTCATCCCCGGCGGACGCGCAATCACCGGAACGCTCGACATCTCGGAGCTGGACGTCGATGCCGACGGTGGATTCGAGATCCTGCTGGCCCCGCGGCGGCCACCGGGTCACGACGGGAACTTCATCGCCACAACGACCGCAGACGGGACCGCCTCCTCGCGTTTCCTCATCGCCCGCATGCTCTTTCACGACTGGGAGCACGAAGTATCACCGGACCTGCACATCGTCCAGGACGGCAAGGAGGGCGCACACCCCCCGCGGCTCGGTCCCGGCGACGCGGCCGACAACATCCGTCGGATCGGCACCATCGTCGAGAACCAGATGACGTTCTGGAACCAGTTCTACGACCTGGTGCTGGAGGCGCACGGCGACAAGAACGGTGACGGCGTCACGCTGATGCCGCGCAACGACCTGAACGAGCCGGCGCTGGCGAACCTCGCCATGGGTGGGGGCCAGAGCACCAACGTCTACTCCGGCGGTGTCTACGACCTCTCCGACGACGAGGCGCTCCTGATCGAAGTCGCCGTCCCGGTGCGGCCGGCCTACATGGGTTTTCACCTGTCCAACCTCTGGGGCGAATCCCTCGACTACGCCAACCACGTCAGCAGCCTCAACGGATTTCAGTCCGAGCCGGATGCCGACGGCACCATCCGCTACGTCGTCGCCGGCAGCGATCCCGGGGTGCCGAACTGGCTCGATACGGTCGGCCATCCCGGCGGGTTCCTCGCCCTGCGTTGGACCTACTCCGCGCCGCCGGCCGAATTGCCGAAGGCCACCGTCACCCAAGTGCCGCTGGCGCGAGTGCGCGAACACCTCCCCGCGGGCACTCGCGTGGTCTCGGCCGACGAACGCCGCGAGCAGATCAGGATCCGCCAGGAACACGTCCAGCGCCGCTATCGCCAGTACTGACACCTGGGGACCCCGCTGATCGGCGGTGACAGGACAGGTCGGCGGTGACACGATACTGACGTGGACAACGACGTCGACGATCGAGGCGCGCTGACCTCAGCAGCCCGCTGTGGCCCGTGCGGTGCCGGGCTGGGCCCGACGGCCAGGTTCTGCAGCGAGTGCGGCGCACCGGTCCAGCGCGCGGCGGCGTCCGCTGAGTACAAGCAGGTGACCGTCCTGTTCGCCGATGTGGTCCGTTCGATGGACATCGCCGCATCCGTCGGGGCGGAACGGCTCCGCGAAATCATGGCCGACTTGGTCGACCGCAGTGCGGCGGTGGTCAAGCGGTACGGCGGCACGGTCGACAAGTTCACCGGCGACGGGATCATGGCGGTGTTCGGCGCCCCGGCGGCGTTGGAGGATCACGCAATTCGCGCCAGTCTGGCGGCCCTGGGGGTCCAAGAGGAGGCCAAGCGCCTCGGCGCCGACATCCGCCAGCGCGACGGCGTGGACTTCCATTTGCGGGTCGGGCTGAACTCCGGTCAGGTGATCGCCGGCGAAATCGGCTTTGGGTCGTTCGGTTATACCGCCATCGGTGAGCAGGTCGGCATGGCGCAGCGGATGGAGGCCATCGCCCCGCCGGGCGGGGTGATGCTGAGCGCGTCGACGGCACGGCTTCTGGACAGCGCTGCCAGGCTGGGCGGGTCCGAACTGGTCCGGATCAAGGGCGCCGACGAGCCCGTCGCGGCCTACCGGTTGCTGGGCATCGGCGAGGGACACCGCGCGGTCGGGCGCGCCGACTCGAGCCTGATCGGTCGGCGATGGGAGATGTCCGCCGTCGAGAGCCTGTTGGACCGCGCCGTCGACGGCCACGGCGCGGTGGTCGGCGTGGTCGGATCACCCGGCATCGGCAAGAGCCGCCTGGTGTACGAGGCCGCGGCGATCGCCCGTCGCCGCAACATCGACGTGTTCGCCACCTTCTGCGAGTCGCATGCCACCGACGTGTCATTCCGCGTTGTGGCCCGGCTCTTGCGCGCGGCCACCGGGGTATCGGGTCTTGAGGCCGAGGCCGCCCGGGCCCAGGTGAGCGCCCAGGTCCGCGACGCCGACCCCGAGGACCTGGCCCTGTTCCATGACCTCCTGGGCATCGCCGATCCCGACTTCGACATGCCGAAGATCGATCCCGATGCGCGGCGGCGGCGGATGACCGCGTTGGTCAACGCGGCATCGCTGGCCCGAAAGTCGGCCGCGCTCTACATCATCGAGGACGCCCACTGGATCGACGCCGTCAGCGAGTCGATGCTGGCCGCGTTCCTGGCGGTCATCCCGCAGACGCACTCGCTGGTGCTGATCAGTTATCGCCCCGAGTATCGGGGCGCGTTGACCCAAGTGCCCGGTGCGCAAACCATCGCCCTTGCGCCGCTGAGTGATTCGGAAACCGCTGCTCTGGTGACCGACCTGCTGGGCCCGGACCCGTCGGTGGCCGAGATCGGCCGGCTCATCATCGCGCGTGCGGCCGGCAACCCGTTCTTCGCCGAGGAGATCACCCGGGAGCTGGCCGAACGTGGCGTCCTCGTCGGCGTGCGCGCGAACTACACCTGCAGTACCGACGTCGCCGAGGTGCGCGTACCGGCCACGCTGCAGGCCACCCTCGCCGCCCGCATCGATCGGCTGACACCCGCGGCCAAGCGCACCCTTGCCGCCGCCGCGGTCATCGGGTCTCGCTTCACCAATGATCTACTGGTGAGCCTGGGTATCGACGCCTGCACCGAGGAGTTGGTGGCGGCCGAGCTGATCGACCAGGTGCGGTTTACGCCGGGCGCCGAGTACGCGTTTCACCACCCGCTGATCCGGACGGTGGCCTACGAAGCGCAGCTGAGGTCCGACCGCGCCGAGTCGCACCGGCGGCTGGCCGCAGCGATCGAGGCCAGAGCGCCGCAGTCGGCCGACCAGAACGCCGCGCTGATCGCCGAACACCTGCAGGCCGGCGGTGACCTGCATGCCGCCTACGCCTGGCAGATGCGAGCCGCGAAATGGGCGACCAACCGCGACATCTCCGCCGCGCGGCTGAGTTGGGAACGCGCCCAGGCGATCGCCGACGCGCTGCCGGCCAACGATCCCGACCGGGCGACCATGCGCATCGCCCCGCGAACCATGTTGTGCGCAACCGCCTGGCGAGTTCACGAACACGTCGCCGGTGCCCGTTACGAGGAGATGCGGGAGTTGTGCGGCGCCGCGGGGGACAAGGCGTCACTGGCCATCGCCACGGCCGGGCTGGGCCACGATTACCTGTATCAGGGCCGGACGCCCGAGGCCTCGCAGCTGGCCTCCGAAGCGTGGGAACTCGTTGAGTCGCTGGATATTCCGGCATTGACGGTGGGGCTCTCGCCGCTGCCGATCCGGGCCAAGGCCGCGAACTCGGAGTGGTCGGACGTGCTGCGCTGGTCGCAAAAGGTCGTCGACCTTGCCGGCGGCGACCCGTCGGCGGGCAACTTCATCATCGGCTGTCCGCTGGCGGTTGCCTACGCGACAAGGGGTCTGGCCCGCTGTTCGCTGGGCCTTCCGGGCTGGCGCGAAGACCAGCGGCACGGTCTTGCCATGGCGCGCAGCGCCGACCCCATGTCCTACACCGGGGCAATCGCCTATGTCTACTTCCCTGGGATACTCAGCGGGATGCTGAAGCCCTACGACTCCGCGATGAGCGAGATCGAGGACGCCGTGCGGATAGCCGAAAGATCCGGGGACGACGTGGCATTGGCGTTCGCGTGGTTGACGCACGGTGTCGCGCTGGTACGGCGGCCCACGGCTGCCGAGCACGACCGCGGACAGCAACTGCTGACCAAGGTCGGCGAGGTCTATAGAAGCGGGGGTCAAAACGTCGGCCTGCTGCCCGTCATCAACATGTGCCTGGCGCGCGAGCGGGATCGGCGTGGAGACCGCGACGGGGCGATATCCGACATGCGCGCCGCCGCCGACGATCTGTTCCGCGACGGACGGCTGCAGCCGTACGGCGCGGTGGCGACCGGTCTCCTGATGGAGGCACTGCTCGATCGCGGGGCCGACGGTGACCTCGCCGAGGCCGAGGCGGCCTTCGACCGGTTGGTCGCCGCGCCCGCCGAAGATGGCCTGATGACCCGCGAGATCTGGCTGCCGCGGCTCCGCGCCGCCCTGCGCCGGGCCCACGGTGACGAGGCCGGCTACCGCGACTATCGGGAGCGCTACCGCGAGTTGGCGGAGACCCTTGGCTTCGAAGGCCATATCGACTGGGCCGCGGAGGTGTCGTGACGGCCGCGCAGGTCACGCGGCGCCTTTGCAGCGCACACGCTGAGGCCCAAGGTAGCGTCGAGGACGTGAGTCGCGCGGCATTGGACAAGGACCCCCGGGACGTCGCGTCGATGTTCGACGGCGTCGCCCGCCGGTATGACCTGACCAACACCGTGCTGTCGCTGGGCCAGGACCGGTACTGGCGCCGCGCCACCCGTTCCGCGCTGAAGGTCGGCGCCGGCCAGAAGGTGCTGGACCTGGCCGCGGGCACGGCGGTGTCGACCGTCGAGTTGGGCAAATCCGGGGCGTGGTGCGTCGCGGCCGATTTTTCCGTCGGGATGCTGGCGGCCGGCGCCGCGCGCTCCGTCCCCAAGGTCGCCGGTGACGCCACCAAGTTGCCGTTCGCCGACGGCGTCTTCGACGCGGTCACCATCAGCTTCGGGTTGCGCAACGTCGTCGACACCAGCGCGGCGCTGCGCGAGATGCTGCGCGTCACGCGTCCGGGCGGGCGGTTGGTGGTGTGCGAGTTCTCCACCCCCACCAACGCGCTGTTCGCCACCGCCTACAAGGAGTATCTGATGCGCGCGCTGCCGCGGGTGGCGCGGGCGGTGTCCAGCAACCCGGAGGCCTACGTGTACCTCGCGGAGTCGATTCGCGCCTGGCCCGATCAGCCGGATCTCGCGCGACGAATCGCGCAGGCGGGATGGGAGGCGGTGCGGTGGCGCAACCTCACGGGCGGCATCGTCGCCCTACACGCGGGAGTCCGCCCGGTTTAGCGACTAGTGGCCGGCGCGCTGCAGGAAGCCGACCTGGTCGGGGCAGTAGTGGTCGATCGAGGCGCCCAGGAACTGGAACGCCTGCCCCTCGGTGGTGCCCCGCGGCAGGTTGTGCTGGATGAAATTCGCCGACTTGTACGCGTCGCCGTCCACGCCCCGGCCGATCCGGTCACAGCTGATCTTGGCCAGCCACGCCAGTTGATCCTGCGGGCCGAAAACACCGAAGGTGTTGACCGTGTTCTTGAACACGTAGTCGTAGTCGTCGGCCTGCGCCGGCCCGGCCAGCGAAATCGCCGCAGCCGCCATCCCGGCGATAGTAGCCAGCTTCGTTCCCTTCATTAGCCGGACTATACACCTCGTGGCACCGTGTGCAGGGCCCTATCAGCCAAGATGGGCCGACAGCAGCCAGGCGCCGACGGACTTCAGGCCGTTGGGTTCGTCGCGCGCGATCATCGGCATGCCCTCGGCGCCGTCCGGCAGCCGGGCGTAGATCCGCGCCGGCCTGATCTCGTCGATCACCCAGTACTTGGACACGACATCGCGCAGTTCGTCCGCGGTGACCGCGTTGATCGGGGCCTCCGCGACGGCCGCCTTGTCGAAGACGAGCACGAAGTACGACGCCCCCGGCGCCGCCGCGCGCACGATCGACCGCTGGTAGCCCTCGCGCAGCTCGACCGGCATCGAGTGGAACAGCGTGCTGTCCGCGATCGTGCCGAACCGGCCGTCGTATCCGGTGAACGAGCTGATGTCGGCGACCTCGAAGGTGGCGTTGCTCAACCCTCGCCGCTGCGCCTCGCGCCGCGCCAGCTCGATGGCGGTGGGCGAGGCGTCCAGGCCCACCGTGGTGTGGCCGCGCTCGGCCAGCGCCAGGGAGATCGCGGCCTCGCCGCATCCGGCGTCCAGGACGTCGCCGTGAAACCTGCCCTGCTCGATCAGCGCGGCCAGCTCGGGCTGTGGGGCGCCGATGCTCCAGGGCGGCCGCACCCCATCGCCCAACGGGGATTCGCCGCGGTATGCCGATTCGAATTGGAAGTCCATCGATTGAGTCATGCTCCCATGTATATCAACCAGGCTTATATATGTCAACGTGGCTGACATGGATCGGGCACCGCCTTGCATCCCGGTGCAAAGCTGGCTCAGCTGAAGGGCGTTCGGCGATCGATGAGCTGCGACAGCCGCCCGCCGCCACGCCAGGCCCGGGCGACCCAGTCGGCGTCGTCGTCGCTGACCAGGTTGGCCATCACCCGCACGGCGATGGTCATCAGCCTGGTGGAGCGCATCGCGATCGGCCCCGTCGCCGGCAGGAACCGCTGGAACGTCAGCAGCAGCGCGAGCCGTCGGGCGACCGAGAAGCCGCGGGCATAGTGCTGCTGGAGAACCGTCGGCCACACGTGTGACAGGTCCCGGCAATCCAGCAGCTCGGTGGCCAGCCGTCCGGTTTCCAGGCCGTAGTCGATACCCTCGCCGTTGAGCGGATTGACGCAGGCCGCGGCGTCCCCGATCAGCATCCAGTTGGGCCCGGCGACACCCGACACCGCGCCGCCCATCGGTAACAGCGCCGAGGTGACCGCCCGCGGCTGCCCGGCAAAGCCCCACTCGTCGCGGCGCAGGTCGGTGTAGTACGAGATCAGCGGCCGCAGCGCCAGGTCCGCCGGCCGCTTGGAGGTCGACAGCGCGCCCACGCCGATGTTCACCTCGCCATTGCCCAGCGGGAAGATCCAGCCGTAGCCGGGCAACACCGCGCCGTCGGGGGAGCGCAGCTCCAGGTGCGACGTCAGCCAGGGGTCGTCGGCGCGCGACGTGGCCAGGTACCCGCGGGCGGCGACGCCGTACACCGTCTCCTGATGCCAGCGCCGGCCGAGCTTGCGGCCCAGCGACGAGCGGGCGCCGTCGGCCACGATGAGCCGGCCGCAGCCCACCTCGGTACCGTCGGAGAGCGTCAGCGACACCACCCGTCGCGACGAATCATGATGCACCGCAATGGCCTTGGCGCCCAGCAGCATCCGCACCCCGGCGTCCTCGGCGCACTGGCGGATCCGGTCGTCCAGCTCGAGGCGGGCCACCGCGCTGCCGGTCGACGGAAACGACGGGCCGGGCCAGTCGACCTCCAGCTCGCCGCCGAATCCGGTCATCCGCAAACCCCGATGCCGGATACGGGTGTCCAGCCAGGCCCCGAGCCCGAGTCGCTCCAGTTCGGCGACCGCGCGCGGCGTGAGCCCGTCCCCGCACGCCTTGTCGCGGGGAAAGCTGGCGGAGTCGATGAGGAGCACGTCGCGGCCCGCGCGGGCGGCCCAGGCGGCGGCCGCGGAACCCGCGGGTCCGGCGCCGACGACCACCACGTCGGCTCTCGTCGCTATCGTCCCCATGGACACCAGTATGTTTGGTCGGGTGAGCACTCCGGCGACAGTGGTGGCGGGCGTGGACTTCGGAGACGTCGCGTTCGCCGAGGACGTCCGCGCCGGTGTCGCGCGGATCGAGCAGCTGATGGACACCGAGCTGCGCAGCTCGGACGAGGTGATGACCGAGTCGCTGATGCATCTGTTCATGGCCGGCGGCAAGCGGTTCCGGCCGCTGTTCACGGTGTTGTCGGCGCAGATCGGGCCCAGCCCGGACGCCACCGAGGTCACCATTGCGGGTGCGGTCATCGAACTGGTGCATCTGGCGACGCTCTACCACGACGACGTGATGGACGAGGCGGAGGTCCGCCGAGGCACACCGACCGCCAATGTCCGCTGGAGCAACAACGTCGCGATCCTGGCCGGCGACTACCTGTTCGCGACGGCGTCGCGGCTGGTTTCCCGGCTGGGCCCGGACGCGGTGCGGCTGATCGCCGAGACGTTTGCGCAGCTGGTGACCGGTCAGATGCGCGAGACGCGTGGAATGGCCGAGGGGGCGGACCCCGTCGAGCACTACCTCAAGGTGATCTACGAGAAGACCGCCTGCCTGATCGGGGCGGCCGGCCGGTTCGGCGCGATGTTCTCCGGCTGCGACACCGACCAGGTCGAGCGGCTGGCCCGGCTCGGCGGCATCGTCGGCACCGCGTTCCAGATCGCCGACGACATCATCGACATCGACAGCGACTCACGCGAGTCCGGCAAGCTTCCCGGCACCGACGTGCGCGAGGGGGTGCTGACGCTCCCGATGGTTTACGCCCTGCGCGAACCCGGGCCCGAGGCGGCGCGGCTGCGCGAGCTGCTGGGGGGGCCGATCCACGACGAGGACGCCGTCACCGAGGCCTTGACGCTGCTGCGGGCGTCGCCGGGCATGACCAAGGCCAAGCAGTTCCTGGCCGAGTATGCCGGCCAGGCGCGTCAGGAGCTGGCCGTCCTGCCCGACGCCCCCGGCCGACGGGCGCTGCAGACGCTGGTCGACTACACGGTGAGCCGCCACGGCTAGCGGCGTGTGGAACCACGGCCGCGGTTTCAGACGTTCAATGAGCGTTCGATGAGCGCTAGCAAGCTCCCGTAGGAGGACACCGATGACCTGGCATCCCCATGCCAACAGGCTGAAGACCTTCGCCCTGTTGGTCGGCATGTCCGCGTTGATCGTGTTCGTCGGCTCGCTGTTCGGCAGGACGGCCATGTTCATCGCGGTGCTGTTCGCCCTCGGCATGAACGTCTACACGTACTACAACAGCGACAAGCTCGCGCTGCGCGCGATGCACGCGCAGCCGGTCTCCGAGCTGCAGGCCCCGGTGATGTACCGGATCGTTCGCGAGCTGGCCACCGCCGCGCACCAGCCGATGCCGCGGCTGTACATCAGCGACACCAACGCGCCGAACGCGTTTGCCACCGGCCGCAATCCGCGCAACGCCGCGGTCTGCTGCACCACGGGCATCCTGCAGATCCTCGACGAGCGCGAGCTGCGGGCCGTGCTGGGGCACGAGCTTTCCCACGTCTACAACCGCGACATCCTGATCTCCTGCGTCGCCGGGGCGATGGCGTCGGTGATCACCGCCCTGGCCAACATGGCGATGTGGGCGGGGATGTTCGGCAACAGCCGCGACGAAGAGAATCCCATTGCGCTGCTGCTGGTTGCGCTGCTGGGTCCGGTTGCGGCCACGGTGGTGCGGCTGGCGGTGTCGCGCTCGCGCGAGTACCAGGCCGACGAGTCCGGCGCCGAGCTGACCGGCGACCCGCTGGCCTTGGCGTCGGCGCTGCGCAAGATCTCCGGCGGGGTGCAGCTGGCGCCGCTGCCGCCGGAGCCGCAGCTGGCCAGCCAGGCGCACTTGATGATCGCCAACCCGTTTCGCGCGGGCGAGCGGATGGGTGCGCTGTTTTCGACGCACCCACCGATCGAGGACCGCATCCGCCGGCTGGAGCAGATGGCGCGGGGCGGGCTCTGATCGCGCCCGTGCTGTCGGATCTGCTGTGCAGCTCTCAGGACGCCAGCCGAGCGGCTCCTTCGGGCTTTCCGGCTTCGGCTGAACGGCGTGGCCCGATCACGGCGCGGTGACCCGGCGATGCCTCGCCCTCGATCGCGACCGTGCCGCCCGTCGCGCAATGCCGACGCCGCCAATCGGTGATCGCCTGGTGTGCGGCGTGGTCGAGGTAGTTGACCGAAATCGTCACGGTGGCAGCCGTTCCCGCCGGCACCGACGCCAGCACGCGGGTCAGCCGCGGCAGCGCCAGGAAGGTGCATGCCGGGCCGTCGATGGCCACGTGCCATCCGCCGGCCGTGGGCCCGGCCTCGACCCGGGCCCGGATCACCCGCCAGCCCGTCAGGGCGATCGCCAACGCGAGCCCGATGAGCACGCCGTGCAGCAGGTTGAGGAAGACGACGCTGACGGCCGTCACGATGTACACGGCGAGATCCCCGTGTTTGGAAGCCGTTTCGATGTGGGCGGGCTTGAGAAGCTGGAGGCCGACGACGATCAGCAGACCGGCCAGCGCCGCGGTCGGGATCTCTTCGGCCAACTCCGCGAACGGAACCGTGAACAACAGGATCCACAGACCGTGCATGATCGACGAGGCGCGCGAGCGCGCGCCGGCGTTCACATTGGTTGAGCTGCGCACGATTACGCCGGTGACCGGCAGCCCGCCGATGGTCCCCGAGACGATGTTGGCGGCGCCCTGTCCGAGCAGCTCACGGTTGAAGTCGGTGCGCGGGCCGTTGTGCATCCGGTCCACCGACACCGCCGAAAGCAGGCTCTCCACACTGGCGATCAGCGCCACGGTCAGCACGCCCGTTGCGATCCCGCCCCAGTTGCCGTCGGGAATGTCGGGCAGCCTTAGCGCCTCCAACGGCGAACCGTCGAGGTCGACCCGCCGCACATGAAACGGCAGAACCACCGAGACGACGGTGACCCCCACGATCGCGGCCAATGGACCCGGGACGAACCGCAACCCGGCCGGAACCCAGCGCCACGCGACGAGGATGACGATCACCAGCGCGCCGAGCAGCACCCCGGGCCGATGTGCGCCGACGATCTGACCGGGCAGCTCGATAACGTTATGCCAGGCCGTGCTTTTCGACTTGCCGCCCAGCAGCACGTGCGCCTGCTGCAGCGCGATCGTGACGCCGATGCCCGCCAGCATGGCGTGCACGACGACCGGCGAGATCGCGAGGGCGGCCCGCGCCACCCGGCTGAGCCCCAACAGAACCTGCACAACACCCGCGGCGGTGGTGATCAAACACGTTACGCCCCAACCGAAGTCGGCGACCAGACCGGCGACGACGACGGTCAGGCCGGCCGCCGGGCCGCTGACCTGCAGGGGTGATCCGCCGACCGCTCCCACGACGATGCCACCGACGATCGCGGCGATCAGGCCCGCGAGCACCGGGGCATTGGATGCCAGCGCGATGCCCAGCGACAACGGGAGCGCGACCAGGAACACGACGAGCGACGAAGGAAGGTCGCGCCGGACGAGTGATCGCACCCACTCGGCCCGCAAAGCCCTGCGATCGGCGGTGTTCTGCATCGGCTGCTTCCCTCGTCGGCTGCGGGATGTTCCGATATCCGGCCCGGTATCGCGTTCGGTGACCTCGGCGTAACTGGTTGGCGCACAGCAGATTACGACTGCAGAAGCCAAGTTTTCCAAGCCCGGCTACCGTTTTGACGGTATTGTGCCGTCGGGGCACGGTCAAGCCGGCGAACAAGGCCCATATCGAATGCAAATATTCGCCGAAGGCCGACAGCCGGTCAGAAACCCGAGCCGTACACCTCGTGGCCCGGGACCTCGACCATCAGGCCGCGGTAGGCCTGTTCGACGGTCGAGCCGTGGTTGATCACGGCATCGACCTCGCGTGCGATCGGCATGTTCAGCCCGAACTCGTTGGCGAACTCCATGATGACGCTGGCGGCCTTGACACCCTCGGCGACCTGGCTCATCGACCCGATGATCTCGTCGATCGGCTTGCCGGCGCCCAGCTGCTCCCCGACGTGGCGGTTGCGGCTGCGCTGGCTGGTGCACGTCACGATCAGGTCGCCCAGGCCGGCCAGTCCGGGGAAGGTTTCGGGGTTCCCACCCATCGCCACGCCGAGCTTCGTCATCTCCCGCAGCGCGCGCGCGATCACCAGCGCGCGGGTGTTCTCTCCGATGCCCAGCGAATAACCCATCCCGACGGAGATCGCGTAGACGTTCTTCAGCGCGCCGGCCATCTCGACGCCCACGACGTCGTCGGTGGTGTACACGCGAAAGCGGCGGGTTCGGAACAACTCCGAGAGCCGGGTCGCCAGGTGTTGGTCGGGCATGGCCAGCACTGCCGCGGCGGCGTAGCCCTCGCCCACCTCGCGCGCGATGTTGGGTCCGGCCAGGATGCCCGCGGGGTGGCCCGGCAGTATCTCCTCGATGATCTGCGACATCCGCATGTTGGTGCCCTGCTCGAGGCCCTTGACCAGCGACACCACCGGAACCCACGGACGCAGTTCCCGGGCCAGCTCGGTCAGCACCCCGCGGAAGCCGTGCGAGGGCACGCCCATGACGACCACGTCGGCGCAATGCGCGGCCTCGGCGAAGTCGGTGGTGGCGCGCAGCGTGTCGCTCAGAATGACGTCGTTGCCCAGGTAGCGGCTGTTGCGGTGATGCTCGTTGATGTCCTTGGCGGTCTCCTCGGAGCGCACCCACTGCAGGGTGGGTCCCCGGCGGGCGCAGATCGAGGCCACGGTGGTTCCCCAGGAACCGCCACCGAGCACGACGACGTGGGGTTCGCGCTTCTCAGCTGCCATGGCGATCAGCGTATTGCCGCCGCTTGAGATTGAGAAGCTCCCCGGGTCCCGAGTCCAAACCAATGACCTCGCGCCAGGGGACTTCGGTCCCTACCCGCGCCGCGCGCCGTCGCGGATCGTCGAGGGTGGATCCAACAAGGAGGACTCATGCGCATACGCGCTGGTTGCGGCCGGGCGTTGGCGCTGGTGTGCGCGGCGTTGATTGCCGCACCCGTGGCGATGCTGGGCGGGTCACCGGGCGTCGCGTCGGCCAACAACGGTCGTCCGCAGGCCAACCCGGAGGAAAGGGCGGCGGCCATGATCCGGCCGGCCGTGATGTATCTGTCGGGCCAGGGCTATGGCGGGGTCCTTCTGCCCAATGGCCAGGTCCTCTCCCAGTTCGGGCAGGGCACGAACATGCCCTTCATCGCGACCTGGAGCTGCACGGCGTTCGTCGTCAATCCCGACGGGTGGGTGGCCACGGCGGGGCACTGCGTCGACCCCGAAAGCGTCAAGGTGCTGATCCTCAAGCGCGCCGCCACCGAGTACATCAGTCAGTTCCCGGACGCCCCCGAATCCCAAAGCCCCGCGGCCGCGCTGGACTGGCTCGTCAAGAACGCGCGGGTGGTGGGCGACAACGTCGATCAGGGCCCGGAGGTCGGCCTCTCGCTGCTGTACGGCAGCGGCACGACCGTGGCCGGCAAGCTGGCCGCCAGCGTCGTGGACTTCCGTCCCCTGGGCAAGGGCGACGTCGCACTGCTCAAGCTGGACAAGCACAACCTGCCGTCGTCCGAGCTGGCCACCGACGCCGACGTCAGCATCGGCACCTCGGTGCTGGCGGTGGGATACGCGCAGAGCACCAAGAACATCACCGGTCCCTCGCTGGACCCGACGAACAAGAGCGGCAAGGTCAGCAAGAAGTCGGACCTGGGCGCGGCCCCCGAGTACGAGATCGACGCCGCGGTCACCGACGGCATGAGCGGTGGACCCACCGTCGACCTCAGCGGCAAGGTGGTCGGCGTCAACAGCTTCGGGCCCGTGGGCGAGCCACAGCCGTTCAACTTCATCGCGCCCGCGGACAGCCTGGCGGCGATCATGGCGGGCAAGGGCGTCAAGCCCCGTCTCGGACCCGCCGACGTGCTCTATCGAAAAGGGCTGGGCCACTACTTCTCCGGCCACTACACCGAGGCGATCGACGAATTCGACCAGGCCTTGGCGATGTCGCCCGACTATCCCGGGCTGCTGGATCTGAAGACGAACGCGGTGAACCTGCGCCAGCAGTACGGCGACGTCACGCTGCTTCGGGGCGCCCGGCTGTTGTGGTACGTCGTCGGGGGCGTCGCGCTGGTGCTCGGCCTCGGCGCCGGGCTGACGGCCGCGATCACGCGCAGCCGCGGGTATCGGCACGGCCCGGCGACAGACGCCGGCCTGCGGCTGGTTGCGGGGCCGCCCACCGATACCGCGAAGCCGGCCCGCGCGGGCCTGAAAACCGGTGCCGCCCGGCTCATCGGCCTGGCCCCCGCGCCCGAGCCGTCGGCCGGACCGCACTTCTGCTCGGGCTGTGGGGCCCAACACCATCCGGACGAGAAGTTCTGCCCCAGCTGCGGGAAGCGGATCGTTCCCGGTGAATCGGCCTGATTGCTAACGGGTTTCGCCTCAGACTAACCCGGGACTAACCCGGGATTAACCCGCCAGCGCCGCCCGGTCGGCGGCCCTGCCGAACACCATCGACTCCTCGATGCGGTCGAACCGGTAGTCGATAGCATCGGCCAGGTAGTTCTGGCGGACGTTCCACGGCCGCTTGGTGCCGGACTTGGGCAGCGCATGCAGCGACCGCAACACGTAGCCGGCGTTGATGTCCCACGACGGCTTCTCGGTCAGCGGCTCGTCCCCGCGGTGCGGGTAGGCGTGGGTATAGCTGTGAGCGGCCATGTGCGCCAGCAGCTTAGCGGTGGCCCGCGCGGTGATGTCGGCGCGCAGGGTCCACGACGCGTTGGTGTACCCGACGCACCAGAACAGGTTGGGCACTTCTTCGAGCATGTGCGCCTTGTACACGAACCGCTCGGTGGGATCGATCTTCTCGCCGTCCAGGGCGATGGCGGCGCCACCGAGCGCCTGCAGTTGCAGGCCCGTGGCGGTGACGATGATGTCGGCGTCGAGGTGTCCGCCGGACTCGAGCGCGATGCCGGTGGCATCGACGTGGTCGATGTGGTCGGTGACCACGTCGGCGCGGCCATCGCTGATCGCCTGGTACAGGTCGGCGTCGGGGATCAGGCACATCCGCTGATCCCAGGGGTTGTAGCGCGGCTTGAAGTGGACGTCGACGGCGTATCCGGGCGGCAGGCTGCTGATCGCGATGCGCCGCAGCAGCCAGCGCACCGCGCGGGGGGCCTTGCGGGAGAAGAAGAAGAACACCGCCTCGGTCAGCGCGCTGTACATCCGGACCACCAGGTGGGCGGGCTTGCGGGGCAACAACTTACGCGCGACGGCGGCGACCTTGCCGTACTTGGACGCCGAGATCAGATAGGTCGGCGAGCGCTGCAGCATGGTCACCTTCGCGGCCCGCTCCGACAGCGACGGGAGCAGGGTGACCGCGGTCGCGCCGCTGCCGATGACGACGATCTTCTTGCCGGCGTAGTCCAGGTCCTCGGGCCAGTGTTGGGGGTGCACGACGGTGCCCGCGAACTCCTGGATGCCGGGGAAGTCGGGGGTGTAGCCCTCGTCGTAGTTGTAGTAGCCGCTGGCGAAGAACAGGAACCGGCCCCGGCAGGTGGTCGTGGCGCCGTGCCGGTCGAACGTGACCGTCCAGGTGTCGGTGGAGGAGTCCCAGTCCGCCGAGCGGACGTGGCTGTCGAATTGGATGTGGCGGTCGATGCCATACTTGGCGGCCGTGGCGCTCAGGTACTCGCGGATGTGTTCGCCGTCGGCGACACCCTCCCTTCGCGTCCACGGCTCGAACGGGAGACTAAGCGTGAAGATGCTGCTGTCCGAGCGAACCCCGGGGTAGCGGAACAGGTCCCACGTTCCGCCGATGCGCTCGCGCCGCTCGAGGATGGTGTAGCTCACTCCCGGGTTGCGCTCGGTGATCCGGTAGGCCGCGTCGATGCCGGAGATGCCGGCGCCGACGATGATGACGTCGAAGCTCTGGGTCTCCTGGGGCGTCACCGTCATTGTGAACCTCGCTTACCTGTGTGCTCTGGTCGCTGCGCGCCTCGTCGGCGGCCGCCTACCGATAGTTGACGAACTGCAGCGCCACGTCCAGATCGGCTTGCTTCAGCATCGCGATGACGGCCTGCAGATCGTCGCGCTTCTTGCTGCTGACCCGGATCTCGTCGCCCTGGATCTGCGTCTTGACGCCCTTGGGGCCCTCGTCGCGGATGAGCTTGGTGATCTTCTTGGCGTTCTCGCTGCTGATGCCCTGCTTGAGGGTGCCGCTGACCTTGTAGGTCTTGCCGGAGGCCTGCGGCTCGCCCGCGTCGAACGCCTTCATCGAGATGTCGCGGCGGATCAGCTTCTCCTTGAAGACGTCGACCGCGGCCTTGACCCGCTCCTCGGTGGAAGAGATCAGCTCGATAGCCTCCTCGCCCTTCCACGCGATCGTGGTGTCGGTGCCCCGGAAGTCGAAGCGGGTGGCCAGCTCCTTGGCGGCCTGGTTGAGCGCGTTGTCGACCTCCTGGCGGTCGACTTTGCTGACGATGTCGAACGATGAGTCCGCCACTGCATCCGTCCCTTCATCCGGTCCTAGTCGTTTGTGCTTTGTCTACCCCGTCGTTGTAACCTGTCTGGCGGCAGGTTGCCCGAGCGGCCAATGGGAGCGGACTGTAAATCCGTCGCGAAAGCTTCACAGGTTCGAATCCTGTACCTGCCACCACCAGGTCAGGGGATATTTGTCCCGACCGAACGCGCCTTACGCGGGCCTACCGTCCGCAGTGCGTCCGCAGCAGTGTCAAACGCGTCCGCGACGGCTAACAATTGGGCTGACTGGGACGGGTTGTACCGCCTCGTCTGGCGAGACTCACGCCGGATCGAGGGTACGAACATCGTCCTGTCAGCGTGCACCCCACAATAGCCCGATGGATCCACCGATAGCAGCGGTGCCCATGCCGATGAAGCGGCTTCCATCATGATCGACAAGCTCAGCGACGGCACGGTCCGCTGTTGCCCGGAAGTGGGCGGGCAGGGCGCCCGAAATCTAGCTAAGGCGCTCATTGCCGTTGGCGACGAGGTTGACGGGTGGGCGGCGCGATGACCAGTACAGAGCCGAAAACGACTGGCTGGGGACGAGCAGCGACCGGAATCCCGCCGATTGAGTGCCCCAGCTGGTGCACCGACCAGTATGCGGAGCCGTAAAGGCGACCAGCGCAACGCATATCGCCAGGGCAATCACGGCGAGGATTTGCGCTGCACCCGCAGTTAAGAAGAGCCAGGTCTTAGTCTTTGTACCGGGCTGCAGGGATTCAATCGTCACGACGTTCGCATACGCGGCAGCGTTGCGAGCGTCATCGTCGCTATCAGTCCAATGGTCATCGACCATGGCATACAGAGTTCTGGGTTCAACCAGTTTCATGGTCCAAGGGAATCCGGCGCCGACCGCGCACAGCGCCGAAGCGCACAGGAAAAGGAGCGCGACTACCAGCCATGCCTTCGCGCCGCCGTTGAGCACGAAGTCTTTGCCGCGAAGCACCGCGATCACGGCGAGCGCTAGAGTGACGAGGCCGACCGCACTGGTCAAAACGGTTGCTGCCCGTGTATTTACAGAATCTCGCCGAGCCAACTCGGCTGCCAATTGGGCCTCGATGAACGCGGCGTAAGGTTCACCCATCGTCGATGTGACTATCGAAGCGTCACGGTCATCCCCGATTTGAACTTTATCCAGTCTCGATCTGGCTTTTCGGACCCTTGCCCGGAGCCCTGGTTTCCTGATTGGGACTGAGTCATCGAGATTCCCTCCATCCATCGGACCGCAGCGCCTGTAAATATACCCGGGGGAAGCAGATCGGCCTGCGTAGCAGCCGGGGAGCTACCGTCGACTACACACAGCTTTTTCGCAAGGCGCATCGCTGTCTGCCGTCGACTGCTTTAGGGTCGCGGGTCAGGTTCAACGCCGCTCACCAAAAGTTGGACCTACTGCGGAGCTTGATCTCGGCATGGCGGGTTAACCATGCCCGTCGCCCCGGCCTTCCTCGGATTGGTCCTCCTGTCGTTCCTTGGAACGACTTTTCCGTTCCTGCGTATCCTCTTCGTATTGTTCCTTAACTTGATCCACATAAAGTTGTTCTTGTGGAGTCAGGCGAGAATAATCAATGTCGTGGGAACCCCATTCATCCACATGGGGAGCCAGGACGGACTCCATCCCGATCCAGTTTCGGTCACGTTTTTTCTTTGTTGGATCGCTAGTTGTGCCGTCGCCTTTCGGCGATTCATCGTTTTCATTTTCAGAATCAGTCATCGGCTTCCATCGATTCGATTGGACCTTCAGGACCTGCAGCTATGCTATTAAGGGTATCTGTGCGCCGACGCGCATGGCGCCCATCTGGTCGAATCTACAGGTTGGATTCGCGCTCAAGTAATTCTGGTCGCTGATTGCGGTGCGCCCGCCATCAACGCGGCGGTGACACCCCGGGCACGTATGGCGACTCACCTGCTCACTCCCAAAGAGACGGCCAGAGTCACGTCGGTGCCGCCGATACAGTCACCGCTGACGAGCAACGCAGCGGCCCGGGCAGGCACCACCTGCAACAAATGCCGGCACGTGGCGAGGGAATCCACGAACCCCGTGACCACGCTGTTGGCGGAGGATCTGATTGCACTCGCCTAAGCCGTCAGGGAATTGGAGCAGGAACTGGCAAACGTTCGCCGATGAGTGGCGGTGAAGAGACGGTGTACGGGCCGCCGCTCGACACGCATTGCTCGACGCTGGAAGGTTCAGCGGCGGTGCGGATCTCGACTAGATTAAAGCCGCTCACGGGGCAATCAAGCTAGGCATGAATTTGCGACTGACTTTCGAGACTCTCGTATGTCGTCTCTTTTAAGACAACCAGGGCGCCCTAGGCCGGGCACACCCTAGCGAATCCGATACTGATCTAATCGAACCGGTTTACCGACCCAAGGGTGAGAACGGCGAGGCCTGCTTGAGATCACCGTCATGATGGGTGTGATCTTGCTTCCGCAAGAAGTCGCCGGTGTCGAGGTGACTAGGCCGTCGTCAGGAAGGTGGGAGCGGGCTCCTAATTTAGTGGTCGTTTTGCTGCGTGCCTGACCGTTACGATGCTGGCGCCGGTGGCGGCATTCCCGGGACCGGCGGGGTAAATGTGGGCTGTCCCCCCATCTGAGGGGGAGCCGGGTAGTCCCAGCAGGTGCCTGGGCCTTTACCGTCCGTCCCCAGTGATGTGCACACGCGATAGCTACCGTCTGGATTGAAGCAGGTCGTGCGGACGCCGACGGGCACGTTGTACATGGTGTTCCACTCGGTTCTGCAGTTCTGACCGGGATCCGCTGAGGCGGTTCCGGCTATCACCATAGGGGTGGCCATGAACGCTGTCCCGATGCCGGCAGCGAGGACTTTCTTCATAGTTCGGGACTCCCTTCCGCTCGTATGCACCCAGATTCTGCTCCGGCTAACACCGAAAAGAAATAGATGGGTCCAGTTGCTCTTGCCGCCCTGCTAGCGGGGCGGCGCAACGCTCGCTTCGAATACAATCAGCGCAGACAGCCAGCGGAGTAATCGGCAGCGCGAAAAGCATCGAGCTTCTTGGGTGGACCTGCTAAACGCTCGTGTGCTAACCGGGGGATCCGATTACCGGTGAAGGCGGGCATGTCATACATCATCGCCGCGTCTGATCTGTTGACAGCGGGAGCCAGAATTCCTGTTTCAACCTACGCAACTAGTACTGTCCGCAAAAAGCGCTCGTACTTACTGGCACCAAATTGCGAAGAAATGCTGAGGGTTTTGCGCTGCTCAATGAACGAAAGCCAAGCTCAAGGCTGGGATACCGGTTCCACCGGGGGCCGGATACGGCCTCAAGTTCCGGTACTTGCGATTGAGATTGATCATTCATCCGCTGTAATTTTTGCGACTGGCACTTCGAATCTGTGTAGGCATTGCGAACCTCAGCGCCACACAAAGTGCAGGAGGCTAAAATCATGTCAGTCGAATCCATAGAACAGCTCGTCACTCGGGCCGCCGATCCCACCTATTCGGCCCGGGAAGCCGCCGCATTGCTCGGGAGGTCGTTCTCATGGCTCGACCGAAGGGTCCGCAGGGACGAGTTCGTCCTGGCGGATGGCACCGTCGTGCAGCCACCACCACATTTGAAAGTCGCGCACGGATCGTCAGTCCTGCCGATGCAGGAACCCGTGCAGAATCGCCTGGACGAGTTCCTCGACGATCGCGTCTCTCGATGGCGGCTCGGATCCGAAATACGTCGAACGCAGGGCGGCCATCCCGGCGATCATCGCCACGGTTGAGTGAGCGGGCAGGTCGGGCCGGTCGGACCGCATGCCGCGCAGGCGCATACCCTCCGCGCCGATCTGGCTGAGCAGATTGAGGGCCCGCCTGATGTCGGCAATGCCGGTTTCGGCCATTTCCTCCTCGCTCAGCGTCTGGGCCGCCATGAGCGTCAGGAGCAGCCCTTGGTGTTCGACGAACAGGTCGTAGAGCTGCCCGACGAAGCGGCGGGCCAGCTCCCCCTCGTCGGTCTCCTCGGGGATGACCGAATCCCAGGTGCGGCCGAAGTCGTCGACGAACCCGGTGAAGGGCGTGACGAGCGCCTCGCGGAACAGCCCGGCCTTCGAACCGAAATTGCGGAACAGCAGATGCTCGGTGACCCCGGCCGCTTCGGCGATTTCCCGAGTCGTCGTGCTGCGGTAGTCCCGGCGCGCGAACAGATCCCGCGCGGCGGCCAGCAGCAGCTTCCGTGGCTCGCCACGCGGCCGACGCGAACCTGGGGCCGGTGTCTGGGTCAACAGGGCTCCTTGAACCGCGTATCGGTGGTTGACTCCTCTTAAGATAGTCGTCACTATCTTAAAGACCGAGCTCGTATCGAGAGGGGTACGGACGTGGGCGCAGTCATCATGCTAGGCACGCTGTTCGGGCTGATCGCCCTGGCTTACGGCCTGGTCCTGCGCTACGACCCGGAGTCTCGGCGCGATCGAAGCCGGGAGAACCGCCCGTGACGCCGCTGATGGCGGGGGCCATGTACTTCGCCTACGTCACCGGCACCGCGTTCCTGCTGATCGGGGCGTATCTGAGCGTTCGGCGCCGGCGCGTGCACCCGCTGCTGCTGCTCAGCATTGCGGCCCTGTCGATCTCGTGGATCGAGTCGCCCTACGACTGGGCGATGTACGCCCAGTTTCCGCCCGCCCTGCCCCGGATGCCGTCGTGGTGGCCGCTGAACATGACCTGGGGAGGCTTGCCGTCGTCGGTGCCCATCGGCTACATCTCCTACTTCGTGCTGCCGGCGGTGGTCGGGGCCGCCCTCGGACGACGACTGAGCGCGAGGTTCGGCTGGCGCAGGCCGGTCACCCTCCTCACCGTCGGTCTCGCCGTGGGGTTCTGCTGGGCGTTCTTCTTCAATGCCATCACCGGGGCCCAGCTCGGAAACTTCTACTACGGCTACGTGATTCCGGGCCTGGCCATCTTCGAGGGGACCAAGCACCAATACCCGCTCTATGACTCCCT
Source organism: Mycobacterium bohemicum DSM 44277 (assembly GCF_001053185.1). Taxonomy (GTDB): domain Bacteria; phylum Actinomycetota; class Actinomycetes; order Mycobacteriales; family Mycobacteriaceae; genus Mycobacterium; species Mycobacterium bohemicum. The sequence goes on from NZ_CSTD01000003.1 coordinate 199,171, forward strand.
GGCGATGGGAATCCAGATGATGGTGTTCACCTATCTTCTCGGGCGGACCGATCCCGAGGGCCGCAACGTCATCGAGGCGTGGGCCGACACGAGATCGACGAGCCGGCCGCAGTCGACGGTCCTGTCCGTCGCCGCCGTCGTGGTCGTCGGGCACCTGGTCTATGGCGCGGTCTTTGCGCCCCACCTGATCACGAAGTTGGGCGGCTGGGTGACCGCCGGGCCGTCCGAGCAGTTGTACCCCGGCGCGCCGAACCAACCGCGTTGAGCAAGTGAAAGCCGAACCAGTGAAAGAGCTTTACTACGACCCGTTCGACCACGGCATCGACGACGATCCGTATCCCGTGTGGAAGCGGATGCGCGCCGAGGCCCCGCTGTACTACAACGCCAAGCACAACTTCTATGCGCTGAGCCGCTATGACGACGTCGCGGCGGCGCTGCACGACTGGCAGACGTATCGCTCGGGGCGGGGCACCACCGCCGACGTCTTGTTCAGCGGCATCGAGATACCGCCGGGCATCCTGCTGTGGGAGGACCCCCCGCTGCACGATCTGCACCGGCGCCTGCTGTCGCGCGTCTTCACCCCCCGCCGGATGCTGGCGGTGGAGGGGCTGGTGCGGGACCTGTGTGCGAGAGCGCTGGATCCGCTGCGCGGCGCGGACGGCTTCGACTTCGTGGGCGATCTGGGGGCGATCATGCCGATGCGCGCGATCGGCTACCTGCTGGGCATCCCCGAGGAGGGCCAGCAACGGATCCGCGACCGCAACGACAAGAGCATCGCGGTCGACTCCGAGGGAAGCGCGCTCAGCGCGACCGCCATCGCGGACGCGATCGCCCAGTTCGCCGAGTACATCGAGTGGCGGGCAACGCATCCGTCCGACGATTTGATGACGGAGTTGCTCAACGCGGAGATAGAAGAGCAAGACGGGACGTCGCGCCGCCTGGACCGCACCGAGGTCCTGGCCTACACCGCGATGATCGCCGGCGCGGGCAACGAAACGACCGCGCGGCTCATCGGATTTATGGGTCAGCTCCTCGGCGATCATCCGGACCAGAGAAGACAACTCGCCGCCGACCCGTCGCTGATCCCCTCCGCGGTCGAGGAGACGCTGCGCTACGAGCCACCGTCACCGGTGCAGGCGCGTTACGTCGCCCGGGACACCGAGCTGTACGGACACACCGTGACGGAAGGGTCCTACATGCTGTTACTCAATGCGTCGGCCAATCGTGACGAGACGCGCTTTCCGGACCCCGATCGGTATGACATGCACCGCAAGGCAACACATTTGAGCTTCGGGCAGGGATTGCATTTCTGCCTCGGGTCGGCGCTGGCACGGCTGGAGGCGCGGGTCGCGTTCGAGGAGGTCTTCAAGCGGTGGACCGACTGGGAGGTCGACTACCGGCACGCGAGCAGGGCGCGGACGTCCAGCGTTCGGGGCTGGGCCCGGCTGCCCGTCAAAGCCGGATAACGCTGCCGGGCAATGCAAACGAGGAGGAAGCCATGACCGCAGGGACATACCGCGTGGTGGTTTGGGCGACGGGAGGAATCGGGTCGATCGCCATTCGCACCATCTCCCACCGCCCCGATCTCGACCTCGTCGGCGTGTGGGTGCATTCCGAAGACAAGGTTGGCAAGGACGCCGGCGTGCTCGCCAACGGCGAACCGATCGGCGTGACGGCGACGAACGACGCCGACGCCCTCATCGCACTCGAGCCCGATTGCGTGGTCTACGCGGCCAGCGGACCAGAACGCGACGCCCTCGCGATTCCCGACTACGTGAAACTGCTCGAGGCGGGGATCAACGTCGTCACCACCAGCACCACCCGGCTGGTCAACCCGCACGCCTACGAGCCTTCCGAGTGGCGCGAGCAATTGGCCGCCGCGGCCAAACAAGGACAGGTGTCGCTGTACGCGTCGGGCATCGAACCCGGATTCGCCGCCGACTACCTGCCGCTCGTGCTGTCCACGCAATCGTCCTCAATCGAGACGATCCACTCCTACGAGATCGGGCTCTACGACGACTACGGCGTGCCCGAAATCATGATCAACGGACTGGGATTCGGACAGCCCCTCGACTACCAGCCCTGGGTCGCCTACCCCGGGGCCATCGCCGGCGAGTGGGGCGGCCAGATCCGGTTGATCGGCGACGCCCTGGGCGTCGAGGTGCAGGAAATACGCGAGGGCTTCGATCGCGCGATCACCGACGAGACGCTCGAGGTCGCGATGGGCACGGTCGAGGCGGGAACGTGCGGCGCGCTGCGCATGAAGGCCATCGGCGTGGTCGACGGCCGCGAGGCGATCATCGTCGAACACGTGACGCGGCTGGCCCATAGCGTCGCCCCGGACTGGCCGAGAGGAATCGGCGACCTGTCCTACCGCGTGGTGATCACCGGCGATCCCGACATCGACTGCACACTGGCGGCCACCCTGCGCGACCCCGGTCGGGCCGGGATCGGCTCCATGACCTCCGGGGCGGGCGCGATGGTGGCCACCGCGATGCGCGTCGTCAACGCCGTGCCGTACGTCGTCGATGCCGCGCCCGGGCTACTCAGCTCCGTCGACCTGCCGCTGACCATCCCCACGAATGCGTTTGTCGCGCAACAGGTTTGAGCGGACGTCAGGGGAAGTCGGCTAACCTGGCCCGCGCACCCACCAGGCGTCGTTGCCAATCCCCGTTCGCGGTGAGTCCGTCGGTTGGCCGGCGGCTGCAGCATGCGGACGTGCAAACCGTCCGAGTGAGCGCCGCAATCCCACGTGGGCAAGACCACAGTCCGATATGAGTTAGGTAAGGCTAGCCTGCGCTCGCTGAGTTAGTGTAGCCTTCGCTTACTTTATGTCGGGTCGAGGCCGAGAGGACGCGCGCGATGAGTTTTTTGGTGTTGCCGCCGGAGATCAACTCAGTGCGGATGTATACCGGTCCCGGGTCGGGTCCGATGCTGGCCGCGGCCGCGGCGTGGGATGGGCTGGCGGCCGAAATGGACTCGGCGGCTGAGTCATTCGGGTCGGTGACCTCGGGCCTGGCCGCGCAGGCATGGCAGGGGGCCGCGTCTCGGGCGATGGCCGGCGCGGCGTCAGCGTATGCGGCGTGGTTGGCCGCCGCCGCGGCTCGCGCGCAGACGGTGGCGGGTCAGGCCAAGGCGTCCGCGGCGGTGTTCGAGGCCGCGCAGGCGGCCGCAGTACATCCCTGGCTGGTCGCGGCCAACCGGTCGCAACTCGTGGCGCTGGTGAACTCGAACCTGTTGGGCCTGAGCGCACCGGCGATCGCGGCCACCGAGGCCGAGTACGAGCAGATGTGGGCCCAGGACGTGGCGGCGATGGTGAGCTACCACGGCGGGGCGTCGGCGGCGGTCGCGGCGCTGACGCCGTGGGAGGGGGTGCTGCAAAGCCTGCCGAGCCTCCAAGGCGCGAACCTGGGCCTGGGTAACATCGGCAGCTTCAACCTCGGCAGCGGAAACTACGGGTCGTACAACTTCGGCGGCGGCAACAGCGGCCCGGGTACCACCGGCGGCGGCAACCTCAACTTCGGGTCCGGCAACTACGGATCCTTCAATTTCGGTGCCGGCAACGGCAACTCGCTGTTCAGCGAGGCGACGTCGTATTACAACGTGGGCGCCGCCAACATCGGCCAATTCAACCTCGGCGTCGGCAACATCGGCGGCGGCAACATCGGCTTCGGCAACGGCAGCGCCTATTCGCACGACAATCCCGCCCCTGCCTACTACAACCTGGGCGTCGGCAATCTCGGCAACGGCAACTGGGGCATCGGGAATCTGGGCAACAACAACATCGGCCTGGGCAACCTGGGCAACAACGACATCGGCATCGGGCTCACCGGCAACAACCAGATCGGGTTCGGCGGCCTCAACGCCAACGGTGCCGGGTGGAACATCGGCATTGGCAACAACGGCAGCTTCAACTTCGGTTTCGGCAACACCGGCAACCACAACCTGGGCCTGGCCAACACCGGCAACAACGACATCGGCATCGGGCTCACGGGCGACAACCAAATCGGATTCGGCGGCTGGAACTCCGGCAGCGGCAACACCGGCCTGTTCAACTCGGGCACCGGCAACACCGGATTCCTCAACTCCGGAAGCGGCAACTGGGGCATCGCCAACACCGGCAGTCACAACTGGGGCATGGTCAACTCGGGCACCACCGACACCGGCGTCGGCAACACCGGCAGCACCGAAACCGGCTTCTGGAACGCCGGCAGCAGGAGCACGGGACTGTTCGACGCCGGATCCAACAACTTCGGCGTGCTGGACGCCGGCACCAAAAACGTCGGCTCCTTCAATGCGGGAACCGCCAACACGGGCGACTTCAACTCCGGCCTGAGCAACGTCGGCTGGGGCAACTCGGGCTTTGCCAACGTCGGGCTGTTCAACGCCGGAAGCTGCAACACCGGCGCCTTCAACTCCGGCGGCACCGTCGACGGGGCGGGCAACACCGGCTTCTTCAACTCGGGCGACAGCAACACCGGCTTCTTCAACTCCGGTGACACCAACACCGGCTTGTGGAACTCGGGCAATGGCAACACCGGCTTGTTCGGCACGGGCAGCTACGGCGGCAACTCCGGCTTCGGGAACACCGGCACCGGTAATTCGGGCTTCTTCAACACCGGCGGCGACGACAACTCCGGCTTCTTCAACTCGGCCACCGGCGGCTACAGTTCGGGGTTCGCCAACTCCGGCGGCGGCACCGAGATGGGGTTCTTCAACTCCGGTGGCCACGGCTACAACGTCGGCTTGTTCAATTCGGGCAACGGGGGCGACAACATCGGCATCGGCAACTCGGGGACCGGCGGCGGCAACATCGGCCTTTTCAACACGGACTCCAACCCCAGCGAGGGCGAAAGTGTCGGCGTCTTGATCTCCGGCGACGGCCACGACACGGGCTTCTACAACTCCGGTAGCCGCAACTCCGGTATCGGGAACACGGGCAGCGCGAGCTCGGGTGGCTTCAACGCGGGCAACTCCCAGTCCGGCTTCTTCGACGGGTCGTAGGGCCATGACGGGCTTTCCCGTGATTGCCATCGGGCCGGGTCGAGGGGTAACCCTGACCGCAGGCGGTAGAAGTTAGGCGAGGCTAGTTTATCCTCACACGGGTCGAGCGGTGCCAGCGCTGCCGTCGCCAGAAGGAGTCAGTCGAAGGTGACCGATACAACCGCACAGGTTGCCGATCCATCGGACGCGCCGTCGAAAACGGCGCTCCGCCGCGGCAGGTGGCTGCGGTGGGGGCTGCTGACGGTATGGGGCCCGGGACTCGTGGTGATGCTGGCCGACACGGATGCCGGCTCGCTGATCACCGCCTCGCAGTCCGGCGCCCAGTGGGGCTACCGGATGGTCCTACCGCAGCTGATCCTGATGCCCATCCTCTACGTCGTGCAGGAGATGACGGTCCGGCTGGGCATCGTCACCAAGCGCGGCCACGGCGCCCTCATCCGGGAGCGGTTCGGCCGCGGCTGGGCCTGGTTGTCGGCCTTCACGCTGTTCGCCTCCGCGATCGGCGCGCTGCTCACCGAGTTCGCCGGCGTCGCGGGCGTCGGCGAGCTCTTCGGCGTCTCGCGCTGGGTCAGCATCCCGGTGGCGACCGCGGCGCTGCTGGGCCTGGCGCTGACCGGCAGCTACCGGCGCGTCGAGCGCATCGGGCTCGCCATCGGCGCCGCCGAGCTGGCCTTCCTGGTCGCCATGGTGATGGCACGGCCGGACCCGGCGGCCCTGGTCGAGGGCCTGAAGTCCATGCCGCTGGGCAATTCTGCCTACCTGTTGCTGGTCGCCGCCAATGTCGGTGCGGTGATCATGCCCTGGATGGTCTTCTACCAGCAGGGCGCGGTGGTCGATAAGCACCTGTCGGTGAAGACCATTCGCGCGGCCCGGCAGGACACCGCCGCCGGCGCGGTGCTCACCCAGCTGATCATGATCGCGGTCGTGGTCACCGTGGCCTCGACGATCGGCATGCACAACGGCGATGCGGCGCTGCAAACCGTCGGCGACATCTCCCGCTCGCTCACGCCCTACCTCGGGCGCGTCGGCGGCACGGTGTTGTTCGGCCTGGGCATGCTGGGCGCGGCCCTCGTCGCGGCCATCGTCGCTTCCTTGGCCGGCGCGTGGGGCCTCTCGGAGGTGTTCGGCTGGAAGCACACCCTCAACGAGCGCCCCAACCGCGCGACCGCCAAGTTCTACATCACCTATGCGCTCGCCCACATCATCGGCGCGGCCCTCGTCCTGGCCAGCGTTGACCTGGTCAACCTGGCCGTCGACGTCGAGGTGATGAACGCGTTGCTGCTCCCGATCGTGCTGGGGCTGCTGCTGGCGCTGGAATCCAAGGCCCTGCCCGAGCAGTGGCGCATGCGCGGGCCGCGCAAGTACATCACCTGGACCCTGTGCCTCGCGGTCATCGGTTTCGGGCTCTACATGGTGCCCCAGGCCCTCGGCGGCCTCTGAACGGCGCGCCCGTCATTCGCTGCCGTGTGCGGGATAGGCGTGCACGAGGGCGCTGTCGAGTTTCGGCACGGCGTGGGTCAGTTGGTGTTCGGCGTCATGGGCGATGCCGTGGGCATCCTCCAGGCTCGTGGTGGGGTCGATGTCGAGCTCCGCGTCGGCGTGCAACCGATGTCCGATCCAGCGCATCTTGATGCTGCGAACGCCGCGCACGCCGGGCCGGGCGGCCAGGCATGCCTCCGCGGTGTCGACGAGGTCGGGGTCGACGGCGTCCATCAGCCGACGGAAGATGTCACGCGCGGCGCGGAACAACACCGCCACGATCGCCGCCGTGATGATCAGGCCGACGACCGGGTCGGCCAGCGGATAGCCGAAAGCCACCCCGACGGCCCCGAAAAGCACTGCCAATGAGGTGAATCCGTCGGTGCGGGCATGCAGTCCGTCGGCGATGAGCGCGGCCGAGCCGATGCGGCGGCCGATTCGGATCCGGTAGGCGGCCACGGCCTCGTTGCCGAGGAAGCCGGCGACTCCGGCCGCGGCGACCAGGCCGACGTGGTCGATGGCGACGGGGTGGATGAGCCGCAGGATCGCCTGGTAGCCGGCGACGGCGGCCGACAGCGCAATCATGAGGATGACGAACAGGCCGGCAATGTCTTCGGCGCGTCCGTAGCCGTAGGTATAGCGCCGGGTCGCCGGGCGGCGCCCCAGCGCGAACGCGATCCACAGGGGGAGCGCGGTCAGGGCATCGGAGAAATTGTGGATGGTGTCGGCTGCCAGGGCGACCGATCCGGAGACGACGGCGATGACGACCTGCGCCGTCGCCGTCGCGGTCAGTCCGATCAGGCTGATCTTGACCGCTCGGATACCGATGGCGCTGGACTCCAATGCGGTGTCGACGCGGTCGGCCGCGTCGTGGCTGTGCGGGTTGAGCAGCTGCGCCACCCGGCCGCTAATCCCCTGGTGATGGTGGGCGTACTCGCGGTGGTGGTCGTGCTGGTGCGAGTCCCCGCTATCGGGGGCCATCGTCGCCGGCCCGCCTACTTGCATCTATATGCAGATAGTAGATTAATAGGCCAGCGCGGGCGAGCACGGTTGGGCGGACGTCGAGACCCGGCTAGAACCAGGGCCCGGGAAAGCGGCCGTCCCGGTCCTGCACCATGACGATGTCCTTGCAGTCACCGTTCAGCGCGGCCGAGTTCTCCCCGCGGCACACCAGCGTCCACCCCGATATGCGCGCGAACGGCCGGACCGACCAGGTGGTCGCGATCGGATCGGTCGACGGCAGCGCGAGGACGGCGAAGGTGTTGTTGGTATTGGTGATGTAGAGGTGGTCGCCGAAGAACGCCAGCTTGGCGATCGACATTTTCTTCGCGTCGTCGCGGGTCTTCAGAATTTCCCATTGTTGGCTGCGCAGATTCCACACGCCGAAGCCGAATTGCGAGTTGTCGGATCCGAGACCGTCGACGAACAGCCTGCCGTCCGACAACGTCGCCGCCAGTCCACCGCCGGAAATCCGTTCCGAATCACCGACTTTGATGAGGGATTTGGCGTTGAGGTCATAGAACATGGTCGAAACCACCGGCGGGTTAGTGGAATCCGAGTGCGTGATCTTCACCAGTTTGTCTGGCCCATCGGATAATTCGGCGTCGACGGAGGATATGTCGTTGTCCTGATAGATCGCTTCCCCGCTCGGCCGGCGCAGTTCGGCGCCCGAGGTCTTGCCGGGCTCGGTGTTGCGCTGGAACGCCAGAACGTCCTGCCACACCCGGCCCGGCTGCGGGTCGTTCCACATCGTCGCCAGGTCCGCCGCGGACAACACCGCCGTTCGCGGCGGCGAGGCGGTCGAGTGCCCGTCGGTGAAGGCGTTGACCCACGCCACGCCGGATGCGGTGGAGTCGACGCCCCACTGGTTCCCGGCGGTGAGCTTCAGGTCCGGGGCCGCGGGCACCAGCTCCTTGGTGGCCACTTGCTGACCGGACTTCACGTCATAGGCGTACGCGGTGGTCTTGGCCCCGGTCGTCACCAGGTAGACCACCCTCATGTCCTCGGCGGTGCCCGTGAGCGCGCACATGGCACCGGCGACCGTCTCGTTCGCCGGAATCGCGGGAACCGCCGGCGCCACGTATTGGCCGGTTTTGGTGTCGAATATCTTGGGCCGGATCTCGTCGAGCGCGGATTTGCCGGCCGAGAATTTGTTTGGGCAACCGAAATACGCCGTTCCGCCGTAGCTCTTCCAGTCCTTTTCCAGCGGGCCGGTGATCGGTGCGGCCGCCGGGGCCGCGCTTACCGTGGTGCGCGGGTGAGACGTCGAGCTGGTGGGCGTGAGGGCGGGTGGTGCGGCGGTTTCCGAGCAGGACGAGACGATCAGGCAGGCCGCCGCGAGCGGGGCGAGCCCGCGTTTGGACACAATTCGCCCCCCGACCATTTTCACCAAAGCCCCCCGATTAACTTCGTGTAACCAATCGAGCGTAAAGCCGGGCCGAGGTGGCCGCGACTTGTGGTCCGCGGTTATGCGTCACACGAGCCGATGATCGCGTGGTAGACCAAACGCCATGAGCACTCTGGCCGACGAGACACGCTGGATGGACGCCACGGACCAGGCGGCCCTGGTGGCCCGGGGCGAGGTCACCCCCGGCGAGCTGCTCGAGGCGGCGATCGAGCGGATCGAGCGGTCGAACCCAGCGTTGAACGCGGTGGTCATCGAGTGGTTCGACCACGCCCGGTCGGTGGCCGCCGACCCGGCGCTGCCCACGGGACCGTTCCGCGGGGTGCCGTTCCTGCTCAAGGACCTCTACACGAGCTTCGCCGGCCAGACGCTGTCGAACGGCAACGCGGCGCTGAAGGAGGCGGCCAAGGTCGACACCGCCGACACCACGCTGGTCACCCGGTTCAAGGCGGCCGGCCTGGTGATCGCCGGACGGACGAACAGCCCGGAGATGGGCAGCCTGCCGACGACGCAGCCGCTGGCCTGGGGCGCGACCCGCAACCCGTGGGGCCTGGACCGCACGCCGGGCGGCTCCAGCGGGGGCGCCGCCGCGGCGGTGGCCGCGGGGATGGTGCCGTTCGCGAACGCTTCCGACGGCGGCGGCAGCATCCGGATCCCGGCCTCATGCTGCGGGCTGGTGGGGCTCAAGCCGAGCCAGGGCCGGATCACGGTCGGCCCGGCCCGCGCCGAGAGCGGGCTGGGCGTCGAGCTGTGCGTCAGCCGCACCGTGCGCGACACGGCCGGGCTGCTCGACGCCGTGCGCGGCCCGGGCATCGGCGACTCCGTCATCGCGCCGGCGCCGCGGCGGCCTTACCTGGAGGAGGTCGGGGCCGACCCGGGCCGGTTGCGCATCGGCATGCTCGACCTGCACCCGCGCGGCGACTTCCTGCACGCGGACTGCGTCGCGGCCGTGCGCTCCGCGGCGTCGATGCTCGAGGGCCTGGGCCACATCGTCGAGCCGGTGTGGCCGGCGTGCCTGGCCGATGCGTCGCTGACCCAGAAGTTCATGGCGTTGTGGGCGACGCAGCTGGCGATGGCCGCGCGCGGGTTCGGCGCGACGCTGGGGCGCGAGCTCACGGCCGACGACATCGAACCGGTGAACTGGGTGCTCATCGAACGGGCGCGGCAGGTGACGGCCGTCGACTACGCCGCCGCGCTGGACGCCGGCCACGCGTTCCGCCGCGCATTGCAGCAGTGGTGGGCCGACGGCTGGGACCTGTTGCTCTCCCCGACGGTGGCCGAACCGCCGCTGCCGCTGCGCGAATTCGAGAACAACGCTGATCGGCCGACGGCGCCCATGCGCCGCGGCGGGGAGTTCGCGGCTTTCACGCCGCCGTTCAACATGAGCGGGCAACCGGCGATCAGCCTGCCCCTGCACCGCAACGCCGAGGGCCTACCGATCGGTGTCCAGCTCGCCGCCGCCTACGGGCGCGAGGACGTCCTGATCAACGTTGCGGCACAACTGGAATCGGCGCACCCCTGGTCGGCGGAGCACCCTCCGATCCCCTGAGTGGCTTCGACCCTCGCGGGAACTGGTTACTCGGTGTCGAACTCGATGGGCAGGCTCTTCGGTCCGCTCAGGCTGACCATCGGTTTCCATGGTGCCGGCCCGGCGGTGCGCGGGTTGCACATCCGGCGGGTCAGCACGTTCAAGGCTTCGGCGATCTCACGCCTGGCCAGGTTGGCGCCCAGGCAGTAGTGCACGCCCCCGCCGAAGGTCAGGATCGCCGGCGCGCCCTCGCGGGTGATGTCCACGCGGTCCGGATCGTCGTACACCGCCGGATCCCGGTTGGCCGCCGCGGTGTTCACCAGGACCATGGTGCCCGCGGGGAACAGGTAGCCGTCGAGCTCGGTGTCCTCGACCACCTGGCGCAGCGTCCCACACGCGATCGGCGAGTGCCGCATGGTCTCTTCGACCGCACGCATCGCCAGTTCCGGCCGCCGCCGCAGCAGGTCCCACTGCTCCGGGTGCTCACACAGGACCTGCACCGAGGCGGCCACCTGGTTGCGGGTGGTGTCCGTTCCCGCCAGCAGGAGTCCGCCCGCGAGCATGCGCAGTTCGGCCTGGTTCAGGCGGTCGCCGTCGTCCTCGGCGCGGATCAAATCCGACAGCAGGTCGTCGGTCAGGCTGTCGCGGCGCCGGGCGACCATGTCGTCGACGTAGTCGTCGAGCTGCCCCCACGCCCGCATCACGTCGGCCTCCACCTCGCGCACGTCGACGCTGAACGTGAAGGCCTTGAACACGTCGTCCGCCCACAGCGCAAACTGCCGCCAGTCCTCGCGGGGGGCGCCGAGCAGGGCGCAGATGATGGGCACCGGGTAGGGGCGCGCGATGTCGGCGACGACGTCGCAGCGGCCCGCGTCGGCGACCCCGTCGACCAGCTCGTCCATCACGGCGACCATGGTGTCGTGCAGCCGGGAGATCGCCCGGGGCGTGAAGGCCTTGGACGTCAGCGCGCGCAGGCGGTGGTGCGGGGCGCCCTCCAGACACAGCAGGCTGTTGACCACCTTGTCCCACAACGGTCCGGAGGTGATGCCCTGGGCCTGAAGGTTGATGCCCGGCGGGATCTGGAAACGGGTGTCGCGCAGCACCGAACGGACCATCGCATACGACAGCACCTCGGGTCCGAACGGTCCCAGCGCGACGGGCGCCCGGCGCTGCGCCTGCTGCAACCGGGGGTAGACCTCGGCCGGGGTCTCGTCGACGTCGTAGGCCAGGGTCGGTAGATCGGCGTCGAAAACGCTTGCCGGGGCGGTGCCGACGGCCATGACGGTCTCCTCGCGGACGAGTTTCACACAATGTATGGCCACGGGGAAGGGGTGTCAACGAGATCGCTGTGACGATGTCCTATGCCGCCGGCGCCTCTGCACGACACGCCATACAGACGAAGCAATATGTATTGCCAGGCGGCGTCACTGGGGCGCGCGCAGCCGTACCAGCCGCGTCGTCGACGTCTCGTCCAGCTCGACGAGGTCGGAGCGCGAGCGCAGGAAATCGCTGAATGACTTGAAACCCAGGGACTTTTCGCTGAACGACGGATCCATCCGCTTCATCTGCGCCTTGACCGCGGAGTTGTGCAGCCACTCGACGTCGTCTTTCTCCAGGCCGATCTGCAGGGCGCGCGTCAACAGCGCCGTCGCGGCGGCCTGCGGTTCCGGCGGCTCGGGCTCCTCGGGCTCGGCCGTCCTGGAACGCCGGGTATCCCGCTTCGGGGCGGGCGCCTCGGCGTCGGCCGGGGCGGATTCCGGCGCGGCGGGAACGCCCGGCAGGGCGTCGTAGACGATGAACTCGTCACAGGCCGCCGCCAGGGCCCGGCTCGACGCGCCGGCCACGCCGATGCCCACCACGTACCGGCCGAGCCGCTTGCAGCGCTGGGCCAGCGGGATGTAATCGGAGTCGCCGGACACGATCACGACATGGGTCAGGTCGGGCAGCCGGAACATGTCCTCGACGGCGTCGACCGCGAGCCGGATGTCGGCGCCGTTCTTGCCGTAGGCCGCGGCGGGGAACAGCTGCACCAGGTCGACCGCGCGGGCCACCAACTGCCCGCGGTACCCGGCGTTGATGTCGGCCGACCAGTCCGCATAGGCGCGGGTGAGCACCAGCGTGCCGAACGAGGAGGCGAAATCGAGGATCGCGCCGACGTCCACCGTGGCCCGGGCCTGCCGTTCGGGGTGCAGTTCGAGCCCCTTGGCCTTGTCCCGCTGGAAGGAGGAGCGCCCGTTGAGCTGGTCATACCGCGAGATCACGATGTTGTCGAAGTCGAGGTAGACGGCCACACGGGCGGCGAATGGCTCGGTCATGACCTCATCCTTGCCGAGAGCGGGGCGTTTTCCGTCACGTTTTGGGGCTCAACACGGCGAGAGCGGTCACAAACCGGGTACACCCGCTCAATGAACCAGTTGAAGTTCCTGGAGCTGCACGGCGACCGGGTGGCCTATCGCGACGAGGGCGACGGCGACGTGCTGCTGATGATCCACGGCATGGCCGGCAGCTCGGAGACCTGGCGGGCCGTGATGCCGAAGCTGGCGAAGAAGTTCCGCGTGATCGCCCCGGACCTGCTCGGCCACGGCGAGTCGGCGAAACCGCGCGGTGACTACTCGCTGGGCGCCTTCGCCGTCTGGCTGCGCGATTTCCTCGACGAGCTCGGCGTGGGCCAGGCCACCCTGGTCGGCCATTCCCTCGGCGGGGGCGTCGCCATGCAATTCGTCTACCAGCATCCCGACTACGCCAAGCGGCTGATCCTGATCGGCAGCGGCGGCCTGGGCCCCGATGTCGGGTTCATCCTGCGGCTGCTGTCGGCCCCCGGGGCCGAATTCGTGCTGCCCGTCATCGCGCCCAAGCCGGTGCTGACGGTGGGCAACAAGCTCAGGGCATGGTTCACCGCCGGCGGCATCCGCTCGCCGCGCGGGGCCGAGTTGTGGAGCGCGTACTCCTCGCTGGCGGATCGCGAGACCCGGCAGTCTTTCCTGCGGACGCTGCGATCGGTGGTCGACTACCGCGGGCAGGCGGTCAGCGCGCTCAACCGGCTGCGGCTGCGCGAGGAGCTCCCGGTCATGGCGATCTGGGGCGAGCGCGACGGCATCATCCCCGTCGACCACGCGTACGCCGCGCACGAGGCCCGCGCCGACACCAGGCTCGAGGTGCTTCCCGACGTGGGCCACTTTCCCCAGGTCGAGGCGCCCGCCGAGGTGGTCGAGCTGATCGAGGACTTCATCGCGACCTGCGATCAGCACCAGGTGGAAACCCCGCAACCCAGCGTCTGATCGCCGCATTCTCGGATCGGCCGCCGCGCGTGGTTCGCGTTGCGGCGCCCTGGCGTTAGATCGACGGCTGCGGTTCCGCCGGCGTGGCGCACAGGCCCGGCTCCTGAACCGCTCGCCCGCAGCGGGCGCTTTCCGCACTGGCGGCGTTGACGATGCGATCGGCGGCCAGGAACGGCTCGACCTCGCGCTCGGCCCTCCCGATCGGCAGGTGGGCGGCCCGGCGCAAGACCATCACCGCGAGGGCGGCCGACGTCCGGCTCGGGATCACCATGAGCGCGGCCGAAGCCAGGCTGCCGGTGATCGTCATGATGCGGTAGCCGATCGGCGGAGAGTCCAGCACGCGGGGACGGTTCAGCGAGTCGAGATCGGGTGAGGCGGCCAGCGACGACCAATTGATGGAGATGTCGACGACTCGGCCCAAACGCTTGGACAGCGCCTCGGTGAGCTCGGGCAGCTCGTTGGCCAGCGACGCCGTGTGCGGCCACCATGCGCCGTCCAGATCACCGCCGAGTTCGGACGCCAAGGCCACCCTTACCGGGCTGGCCAGGCGCCGACTACGAGTGCTCATCGTGCAACTGCTCGGTGGTTGGCGATCTGCGATCCATGAAAATCCTTCACTTCGAGCCGATCACACACCGGTGCAGTGATCGGGAACGGATCGGATCTCAGGTGATCGCTGTCGGCCGTTCCAAAACATTGTGTCGGCCGGCGGATTACCGTTGGTACGACGCGGTTCGTGACAGACATTACACCGGGGGCCCCGGATGACACGGCGAACGGGGGGCATGCGGGCTGTTCCGTTCGACTATCGCGCCCGGGGACACGCCCCCTGGTAGCCCACCTGCCAGTGCTTGATGCCGTTGATGAAAGGGGAGCGCAGCCGTTCGGGTTCTCCCGCCGACACCAGCCGCGGCAGGTGGTCGGCGATCGCGTTGAACATCAGGTCAATCGTCATGCGCGCCAGGTTGGCGCCGATGCAGTAATGCGCGCCGGTGCCGCCGAACCCGACGTGCGGGTTGGGGCTGCGCAAGATGTTGAAGCTGTACGGGTCCTCGAAGACCTCCTCGTCGAAGTTGGCGGACCGGTAGAACATCACCACCCGCTGGCCCTTCTTGATCCGCACGCCGCCCAGTTCCGTATCGGCCATGGCGGTGCGCTGAAACGCCGTGATCGGGGTGGCCCACCGGATGATCTCGTCGGCCGCCGTCGCGGGCCGCCGCTCCTTGAACAACTCCCACTGGTCCGGGTGGTCGGCGAAGGCCATCATGCCCTGCGTGATCGAGTTGCGCGTCGTCTCGTTGCCGGCGATGCCCAGAGTGACCACGAACATGCCGAATTCGGCGTCGGAGAGGTGCTGGCCGTCGGCGTCGGCCCGGATCAGCGTGGTGACAATGTCTCGATCCGTTGGACCGGGCTCCGCCGCTTTGCGGCCGGCCAATTGCATTGCGTACCACATCAATTCGCCCGCCGATGTCAGCGAGTCGTGGTCGGCGAACTCGGGGTCCTCGGCGCCGATCATCTGGTTGGACCAATCGAAGAGTTTGCCGCGATCCTCCTGGGGCACACCGAGCAGGCCGGCGATGGCCTGCAGCGGCAACTCGCTGGCCACCTGCCGGACGAAGTCGCCCGACTCCGCGGCCGCCGCGTCGGCGGCGATGCGTTGCGCCCGCTCGGTCAGCTCGTCGCGCAGCCGCTCCACCGCGCGCGGCGTGAAACCCCGGGCGACGATCTTGCGCAGCCGGGCGTGTTCGGGGTCGTCCATCATGATCATCGAGGTCCGGCCGGCCTCGATCTGGGCCTCCGCCAGCCCCTGCGGGTAGCGGGGCACCACCGACTTGGCCGACGAGGAGAACACGTCGGTGCGCAGTGACACTTCCCGCACGTCGCGGTGCCTGATCACCACCCAATAGCCGCCGTCGCCGAAGCCGCCCTGATCCGGCGCCTGTTCGTTCCACCAGATCGGCGCCGTGCGGCGCAATTCCGCCAACTCCTCCGTCGGTAGCCGTTGGGCGTAGATGTCGGGATCGGTGAAGTCGAAGCCCGGCGGGAGGTCCGGAGTAGCCATGGGTTCGCTCCTCACAGAAGGGCTGGCTGTGAGGGGATGGTAGCCCCGCCGACGCGCTCCGCGCGATCTCCTGACCCCGCGAGGCTCAGCGCGCCGCCGCACTGGGCACGTGACTGCGTTCGCGCGCACCGAGGTTGGCGGCCGTGGTGATGACGGCTTGTTCGATCTGACGCAGCGCGTGCACCGCGGTGAGGAACCGCGGGGTATCGGGCCCCGCGCCACCCTGGCCGTCGTGCCGGCGGGCCAGGCTCTCCGCGCAATCGAGCTCGTCGGTCACCGAGACGATTGTCGGCGCATGCGCGCCCTCGATGGCGGCGACCAGAGCGTCGATGTTGCGCCGCGTCTGATCGGCCGCGGCCACGAACGCATCCGCGAATTCCTTTGAGCCGGGCGGTATCTGGTAGCGCTCGGCGCTGTGCGCCAGGGACCGCCCGAAGTGGTCGCAGGCGGCGAACAACCGCAGGCCGCGCCGGACGTTTCGGCGCCCGGCGATGCCGGCGAACCCCGCCAGCAGCGGCTTGGCGCTCACCCGGAACTGCTGCAGCTTGCGGTCGAGCTCGCGCGCCTGCTCGGTGGGGCGCTGCGCCTCGCCCGCGCCGAACATGGTGGCGGTGCAGACCTCGATCAGTTCGGACAGCGCCGTCAGGAACGCGCGGGTGTCGTTGCGGATGGTGGTTCGGGTGTTCGTCGGCAGCACCAGGATCGCGACGGTGGCGCCGATGACGGCGCCGATCGCGGTCTCCTCGATGCGCAGCATCAGCACCCCGAACGAGAACTCGCCGAGCAAGCCGTACATCAAGGCGAGCATCGTGGTGATCCAGAAGGTCATCAGGCTGTAGGTGACCGTCATGAAGTAGAAGGCGCAGAACAGGCAGACGAAGATCGCGACCAGCGAGGCGGTTTTATCACCGGACAGCAAGGTGGCCACCAGGATTCCGCTCGGCACGCCGAGCACGGTCCCCAGCAACCGCTGCCAGCCCTTGGTGAGCGTCTCGCCCCAGGAATTGGTGCCGGCGAAGATGACGAACGCCGCGATCACCGCCCAGTACCAGCGCGCGGGCGACACCAGCTCGCCGGCGACGATCGCCAGCGACGCGGCGACGGCGACCTGGATGGCTTGCCGCGTGGTCGGCAGCAGCCCTCGTGGCTGCTTCGCGCCGGCGGTTTCGCCGACGTCCGGGGCCTCGCCCGCGGGCGTCGGGCCGGCGGCTGCAAGCTCCGCGGTATCCCCGGCCGCGGCGCCCTCGACGATCGCGCGCACTTCGGAGGTCGCCGTCGCGGCGTTGGCGATGGCCAGCGCCAGGCGGCGGACGGCGGCCGCCCCGGTGTCGCCCGGCCCGGTGTCGCCGGGCTGCGTGTCCAGGAGGTGTTGCGCCTGGTTCGCGGCCTGGCGAAGCCCGGCGGGCTCGGGCATGCGGATCGCCCGCGAGAGCTGCGTGAGCGCCGAGACGAGCGCGGCGCGCGTGGCAGGCGGTATGGCGAAGGGGTTTTCGGAGGCAACCTCCGCGGCCCGCCGGCCGGCCGTGGCGACCCACTCGATCGCCAGTTCGGCGTCGAACAGCCAGGGGGTCAGCCGATCACCGGCGATACCCCGCACCGAGGTGGCCTTGGCCTCGTCCTCGATCTGACTTTGCACCAGCAGGACGGTCTCGTTGAGACGGACGGTGCGCGCCCGCATCCGACGTCGGCGCCGCTCGTCGAACCGGCCGGTCCGCACGGCCTCGGCGGCGGCGTCTATCAGTATCGACATCCGCGCCCGCAATGCCCGCAGCGTCGCGCGCAGCACGCTCTCGGGGCGGTCGGGCAGCACGTACGTGCTCATCACATACGTGCACACCGTGCCGACCGCGACCGCGCCGATCATCCACGGCAGTTCCGAAATGCGGGCCCGCAGGTACAGCGTGAAGAAGTAGGCCATGAACGCGACCATGCCCAGGGCACGGCCGCGGGGGCCGAACCTGCGGATGTACACCGCGGCGAACACGACGACGACGAAGGCGGCGTCGCTGGCCACCGGGTGGGGCGAAAGCAGCGCCGCGGCGGTGATGGCCAGGGCGGCGGGCACGGGGAGCAGTGCCATGGTGATCCGCTGCTGGCGCGGGTCCGGCTCGTTGACGGACCGCGACGCCACCATGGTGATGACCACCCCGAGCAACGCGACGGTCAGCGGTTGCCCCGTCGCGCGGGTCAGCAGGAACAGGATGAGCAGGGAGCAGCCGAGCGCGGCCGTCGTGCGCGTGGCCATCCGCAGCCGAAGCAGCCCCGGGTCCGAGCCGATCACCCAATTGCGGGCTCGTTCGTACACAACTGTGATCGGATGACCGCCTCTCTCGTCGCTACCCATCATGGTTCCCGAACCGCGACGCGCTGGCCAGCTGGTCTTCGACATCGTGGGTCCGACCCGGGCGGAGCTGGCCGATGGCCGTGAGCTGCTGTTCTTCGCCCTGCCGGACCACCGTCCGGCGCCGGTCCGCGACCGCCGGCCCCTCCGGCCGCGCGCGCCCGACCAGTCCGAACTGCGGTTCGACCGGTCCACCGGGCAGTGGGTGATCATCGCCGCGCAGCGCCAGGACCGCACCTACAAGCCGCCCCCGACCAATGCCCGCTATGCCCCGGTCCGACTGGACTGACCAGCGAGGTGCCCGCCCCCGACTACGACGTCGTCGTGTTCGAGAACCGCTTCCCGAGCCTATCCGGAGCCGGCGCAACGCCCCGCCCCGGAGATGGCTTCGTCTCCGCGCCCGGCCACGGGCGCTGCGAGGTCATCTGCTTCTCCAGCGAGCACACCGGCTCGTTCGCGGGGCTGGCGCCGGCGCACGCCCGGCTGGTCGTCGAGGCCTGGCGGCATCGCACCGCCGACCTGATGGCCACGCCGGGCATCGAGCAGGTGTTCTGCTTTGAGAACCGCGGCGAGGAAATCGGGGTGACGCTGACTCATCCGCACGGTCAGATCTACGGCTACCCCTACCTGACGCCGCGTGCGGCCACCATGCTGGAGCAGGCGCGCGACCATCGAAAGCGGCACGGCACCAACCTTTTTGAGGACCTGCTGGCATGGGAGGTGGCGGGCGGCGGCCGAGTCATCACGCGCACCGACGCGTTCACGGCGTTCGTCCCGTTCGCCGCGCGCTGGCCCGTGGAGGTGCACCTCTACCCGAACAGGTTCGTGCGCAACCTCGGCGACCTCGACGATGCCGAACTGGATGGCTTCACGCAGGTCTACCTCGATGTGCTGAGGCGGTTCGACCGCATGTATCCGGGACCGCTGCCCTATATCTCGGCGCTGCACCAGTACAGCGACACCGAGCCACAGGCCGAGGGCTACTTCCACGTGGAGTTGATCTCGATCCGGCGCAGCGCCACCAAACTCAAATACCTGGCGGCGTCGGAATCCGCCATGGGCGCGTTCATCGGTGACGTGACGCCCGAAAGCGTCGCCGCCCGGCTCCGGGAACTGGCGTGACGGTGCGCTATGCCGCCCCCGGGCGGATCAACCTGATCGGGGAGCACACCGACTACAACCTCGGGTTCGCCCTGCCGATCGCCCTGCCGCAACGAACCGAGGTCACGTTCACGCCGACGGGCGGCGACGCGATCAGGGTGGTCAGCGACCGGGCGGACGGCCCGGTGCGCATCGCCCTCGACAGCGTGCCGGGAGACGTGACCGGCTGGGCCGCGTACGTCGCGGGCGTGGTGTGGGCAGTGCGCGCGGCCGGCCACCGGTTTCCCGGCGGCGCCATGTCGGTCACCAGTGACGTGCCGATCGGGTCCGGTCTGTCCTCGTCGGCGGCGCTGGAATGCGCGGTCCTGGGCGCGCTGGCCACGGCCGGCGGCCTGCGCCTCGACTACCGCGAGCAGGCGGTCAGCTCGCTCAGCGCGCGGAGAACGAATTTGTCGGCGCCCCAACCGGTTTGCTGGATCAGCTGGCGTCGTTGTACGGCCAGGCCGGCCGGGCGCTGCTGATCGACTTTCGCGACATGAGCGTGCTGCCGGTGGCCTTCGATCCCGAGGCCGCCGGCGTCGCGCTGCTGCTCATCGATTCGCGGGCACGCCACGCGCACGCCGGCGGCGACTACGCCGCGCGCCGCGCGTCGTGCGAGCGCGCGGCCGCCGATCTCGGCGTGTCGTCCCTGCGGGAGGTCCAGGACCATCCGGCGACGGACGCGGCGTCGGCGCTGGCCGCGGTGCGCGACCCCCTCGACGCGCGCCGCGCCCGCCATGTGCTGACCGAAAACCGCCGCGTGCTCGAAGTCGTGGCCGCGCTCGAGGTCGCCGACTTCGCCGCCGCCGGTGGCCTGTTCACCGCCTCGCACGCGTCGATGCGCGACGACTTCGGCATCACCACCGACCACATCGACCTGATCGCCGACACCGCGGTGGCTGCGGGAGCCCTGGGGGCGCGGATGACCGGTGGCGGCTTCGGGGGCTGCGTCATCGCCCTGGTGCCGCTCGACCGCGCGGAAGCCGTCGCCACGGCGGTCCGCAGCGCGACCTCCGAGGCCGGGTTTCGCGAACCCGCCATCGGCCGGACGCGCGCGGCGGCGGGCGCGGCGCCGTGCGCGTGAGGTTGCCTGGTTACTCGCCAGTACCTGTAACCTTGCGGCCATGAGCGGTCACGAAGCGCAGGAGAGCCGGGTGAACCGAGCACAGCAGAGCGCGCAATGGCTGGGCAACTAGGCAGCCAAGCGGTCGAACAGGCGCTCGCCGGTGGGACTCCGCAGCGCGTCGGCCGGTTCCGTTTCTCGTTCGAAGACCTGCGCTGGGAGTGGTCCGAGCAGGTGCAGCGCATGCACGGTTACGAACCCGGAACGGTGACGCCCACCACCGATCTGGTCCTGTCGCACAAGCATCCCGACGATCGCCGGCGAGTCGCCGCCACCATCGATGACATGATCGAGAAGCGCGAGGCATTCAGCACAAGGCACCGCATCATCGACACCGCCGGGATGGTCCACGACGTCATCGTGGTGGGTGACCAATTCTGCAACGGCCGGGGCGAAGTCGTTGGCACGCACGGTTTTTACGTGGATCTGACGGATGACTCCGACACCGAGGACGCGATTACCGCGAGGGTGGCCGCAATCGCCGAACGACGCTCGGCGATCGATCTCAGCAAGGGCATGCTGATGGTGGTGTACGGCATCGACGAGGACGCCGCGTTCAACGTCCTGCGATCGCTGTCCCAGGAGCACAACATGAAGCTGGGGCTGCTGGCCCGCCGGATCGTCGAGGACTTCTCCTCGCGAGGCGGAATCGGCAGCGTTTCGCGCTCGCAGTTCGACCGGCTCCTGCTCAGCGCGGACTCGCCCTAAGGCGCCGGGGTGAGGCGCACCGCCGCCAGCTTCAGCCGGTCGACCGCCTCGGCGAATTCCTCCCGCGCCGGGACCCGGTCGTCGCGGAATTTCAGTCCCATCATGCGCTGCGCGCGCCGCGCTCCGTAGGCCTGCGCGCAACGCAGGAAAAGGTCGGAGACGACATCCCGGTCGCGGATGAGCTCACCGCGCATCGCGGTGGTCCTCCCGTCATACACGACCCGCGCGGGGGCGCCGCCGCGGAAGTTCTGTTTCCACGCCGCACCGGTCAGCGCATAAAGGTCGCCGTCGATCACGTGGGCGCTCAACGGAATTGAGAATTCCCGCCCGGTCTTTCTGCCGGTGAAGCTCAGCACCATCAGTTGCTTGCGGGCAGACCCGGCCAGCGGGGTGCGCAACAGGATGCCGAGGACCGGGTTGACCACACGCAACAGCGCCGACGGGGGGTGCCCGGTGTCCACCGCGTACCGTTGCGTCATGGGGTCCACGCTAGGCCCAACGGTGTGCGAAAGACAGGTCCCGAAAGGCCCGGAGCCGCAGACCGGCTCCCCGGACCTGGCCCGTGAGGGTCGTCCGGTCATCGATCACGTGCGCATCGTTATCTAATTCGTCTCGAATCAACCACGCGGATATGGGTTCATCCAGTAAGAGACAGGTATGAAGTCGCGCAAGGTGGTGATCGCGCTCGTGGCCGTCGCGGCGATCTGCCTGACCTTCATCGCGGCGGCACCCCCCATCGCCTACGATGGCGAACCCGCCCTCGTGACGAAACCGGCCGAGCACGTCGACACGCTCATCGGCACCGGGACCGGTGGCGAGACGGTGGGCGAGATCAACAACTTCCCCGGGGCTTCCGTGCCGTTCGGCATGGTGCAGTATTCGCCGGACACCGTTGGCAACTACGCCGGATACAACTACGACAACCCCCGCTCCACCGGGTTCAGCATGACCCACGCCTCGGTGGGCTGTGCGGCATTCGGCGACATCTCGATGCTGCCGACCACCGCCGCGATCGGCCCGGCCCCCTGGAACGCCTCGGAGCGCATCGCCCACGACGAGACCGAGCAGGGTGACCCCGGCTACTACACGGTGCGGTTCCCGGGCAGCGGGGTGAGGGCCGAACTGACCGCCACCACGCGCACCGGCGCGGGTCGATTCAGCTACCCGCGCAACGGCCGCGCCGCCGTGTTTCACGTGCGGTCCGGTGCGTCACTGGCCGGTAATTCCCGCGCCGCCCTGCAAATCGGCGAAGACGACACGACCATCACCGGGTGGGCGACCAGCGGCGGATTCTGCGGCAAGAAAAACACCTACACGGTGTATTTCGCGATGAAGTTCAGCCAGCCGTTCAGCTCCTACGGTGTCTGGGACGGCCTTGCCGTCTATGGCGGCGCCCGCAGGGTGAACTCGCCGTACAGCGGCGGATACGTGTCGTTTCCGGCCGGCGCAAAGCTAGAGGTGCGAACCGCGATCTCCTACGTCAGCATCGACGGGGCGCGGGCCAATCTGGCGGCCGAAAGTTCCGGCAGCTTCGACGACGTGCGCGCCGCCGCCCTCGCGCAATGGAACGCCGCGTTGTCACGCATCTCCGTGGCCGGCAGGAACGCCGGCAACGTCGAAACCTTCTACACGTCCCTCTACCGATCGCTGTTGCACCCCAACACGTTCAACGACGCCGACGGACGCTACACCGGATTCGACGGCGCGGTGCACAGCGTGGCCGGCGGGCACACCCAGTACGCCAACTTCTCCGACTGGGACACCTACCGGTGCCTGGCGCCGTTGCAGGCGCTGCTGTTTCCCGACCGCGCCGGCGACATGGCGCAGTCGCTGGTGAACGACGCCGAACAAAGCGGGGCGTTGCCGCGCTGGGCCCTCGCCAACGCCGCCACCGGGGAGATGACCGGAGACAGCGTGGTGCCGCTCATCGTCAACCTGTACACCTACGGGGCGAAAGACTTCGACGTCAACACGGCGCTGCGCTACATGCTGTACGGGGCCACCAGGGGCGGCGTAGGCCTCAACGGGTACGTGGAGCGGCCGGGGATCGCCACCTACCTGTCGCTGGGCTACGCACCGGAGACCCTGGCCTACCGCACGGACGCCCGAATCGCCGGCGCGTCAATCACTTTGGAGTGGTCGGTCGACGACTTCACCATCTCCCGATTCGCCGAATCCCTCGGTGACGCCGCGACCGCCGCGGAGTTCCAGAAGCGCTCGCAGTACTGGCAGAACCTGTTCAATCCCCGCACCCGATACGTCTCTCCCCGCAGCTTCGGCACCGGGTTCTTCCGGCCCGGGCCGGGATTCGTGGAGTCCTCAGAGGGATTCGGCCAGGACGGGTTCGACGAGGGCAACGCCGAACAGTACGTCTGGTGGGTGCCCCACAATGTCGCGGGGCTGGTGACCGCGCTCGGCGGCCGCGGGGCGGCGGCCGACCGGCTCGACCACTTCACCCAAGAGCTGAACGTGGGCCCCAACCGGCCCTATCTGTGGGCGGGCAACGAGCCCGGATTCGGGGTGCCGTGGCTGTACAACTACGTCGGTCAGCCGTGGAAGACCCAGCTCACCGTCGACCGGGTGCGCGGGCTCTACGGGCCGTTCCCGGACGGAGAACCGGGCAACGACGACCTCGGGGCGCTGGCCAGCTGGTACGTGTGGGCCGCCCTCGGCCTGTATCCGAGCACCCCGGGAACCTCGACGCTCACCGTGGGCGCCCCGCTGTTCGACCGCGCCGTCATCGCGCTTCCAGCGGGGAAGTCCATCCGCATCTCCGCGCCGGGCGCGTCGGGACCGCATCACCTGAAGTACATCAGCGGGCTTTCCATCGACGGGCAGCCCACCGACCGAACGTCGACCCCGGAGTCGTTGATCCGCTCGGGCGGTGATCTGGCGTTCACCCTGGCGGCCTACCCGGACAAGGGCTGGGGCACCGCGGAGTCGTCCGCGCCGCCGTCGTTCGGCGCCGGCAGTTCGGCTGTGACGGCCGATCTTTCGGAGCACATCGTGACCGTCGCGCCGGGGGGCACGGCCACCGTGAACCTCGACGCGCAACGGATGATCGACGGCGCCGCGGGCTACACGGTCACCGGCGCCTCCACCGATCCCGGCATCACCGTGACGCCGGTGTCCGGCCAGTTCGGGCCCGACGGTGCGGCAAGCGTGCCGGTATCGATCGCGGTGGGGCGGTCGGTGCCCGAGGAGTACTACCCGATGTTCCTGGACACCACCGTCGGCCAGAGCGTGCGCCGCTCGATCCTCATGGTGGTGGTGATGACCGGCAGCGACGACTGACCGCCGTCAGACCATGTCGTTCTTGGTGAGCCAGCGCATCACCGGCCAGCCGACGAAGACCGGAAGCCAGCAGGTGAGTATCCGGTAGAGCAGGACGGAGGGCACCGCGACCGCGGCGGGCACCCCGAAGGCGGCCAGGCCACCGATCAGCGCCGCTTCGACGGCCCCCACGCCGCCGGGCGTCGGGGCGGCCGAGGCCAGCGTCCCGCCGACCATCGTGACGACGGTGACCGTGACGAACGTGGTGTCACCCCCGAAGGCCTCGACGCTGGCCCACAGCGCCAGCGCCGCCCCGAGAGTCGTTCCCGCACAACCCAATAGGATCAGGCCCAGCCGCTGCGGTTCGCCGGCCAGCTTGACCAGGTCGCGGGTCACCTCGGCCAGTCGCGGACGGACCGCCGTCGCCAGCCACTTGCGCAGCTTGGGGGCGAACAGGAAGGTGCCGACGACGCCCAGGGCCACCCCGGCGATCAGGTAGAGCATGGTGGCGCTGGGCACGAAATGGGACAGGTCGGTCGAGGCGCCGGCGACCGCGCTGAAGAAGATCAGCAGCGCGAGGTGGACGATCACCTGCACCGACTGCTGCAGCGCCACCGCCGCGGTGGCGCGCATCGCCGACATGCCGCTTTTCTGCAAGACCCGCGTGCTCAGCGCCAGGCCGCCCACGCCGGCGGGCGTGGTGGTGGCGGCGAAAGTGTTGGCGACCTGGGCCATCGAGAGCCGCCAGAAGCTCACCGACCCGTCCGTGCAGGACCACAGCGCGGCCGCCGCCCCCACGTAGGTCAGCGCCGACACCGCCAGGCCCAGCAGCGCCCACGACCAGTGGGCATGCCGCAACTGCGAGAAGAAGGTCGGTACGGTGCTGATGAAGGGATAGGCCACGTAGACCAGCGCTCCGAACAGCACCAGCTGAATGACCTGGCCGCGGGTGAACCTTGTGATCGTCTCGGGCTTGATCTGGTCCGCTCCGGTCTGACGCTTGACCTCCGCTCGGGTCGCTGCGAGCACGCCGCCGCCGTCCGGTACCGACCGCCGGATGCTCTTGGGCACGGCGGCCTTGGTCAGCCGGCGCGAGGCGTCCAGGATGGTGTCCTTGCCGAACACGTCGATGGCGGCGGTCACCGCGGCCTCCGAGCCGTAGAGGCCCGAGGTCGTCACCAGGAGTTGGGCGATGTCGGCCTGCAACTGAGCTTCGGTGGCACCGTATTCGGCGCTGAAGAAGTCACCGAACAGCACGACGCCGTCGTCGACCGTGATCTCTCGGGCCCGCAGGTCACCGTGGGAGATCTGGTGATCGTTCAACGCCCGCAGCGACTCCCACACCCGCGCGACGGGCGTCGCCCGCGCGCAGTCCTCGATGGGCGTGCCGCGGCGGGGCCGGTGCGAGTAGAGCATCCATCCGCGGTTCAGGGTGGCGACCGCGATCGTGGAGGTGTTGGCGAGGCCGATCTCTTTGACGGCGATCGCCATGAGCGCGCGATGTTCGACGGCGCGGCGCATCGAGGCCACCAGGGGTGCGGTCTCGGTGTCGCGCAGCCTGAGCTTCCCCCAAACCTGGCGCAGCGCGCCCCCGCCGCGTTGGTGCGGGCCGTACAGCTCCATCACGGCCGAGTTGTCACGCTCGCATTCGCCGGACAGGATCAGCGGCCCCCGCCCGGCCGGGTGAACGACCTGCAGGGAGGTCACCAGGAACCCGCGCTTCGCCATCGCCCGCACGGCCGCCTCCAGCGGCACCTCCAGGGCGGGAGTGCCGACGACCAGCACCACCAGCGAGCCGACCACCCACCCGACGGCCAGGCCCAGCAGCGCCCGTGCCGGCACGATGGCGCTGACCACGAGGTGGATCGGCACGAAGGCGAGCAGCAGTCCCCACCACCAGCGCCGCCACCGGGCCGGCTGCCACGGGCCGGACACCGTCAGCACCGCCGCCAGCATCGCGATCCACCGCGGGTCGTCCAGGAACTGCGCCAGTACGGTCTGCAGGCGATCGGACAGGTCGAAGTGGTACCGGGGCGCCGAAAAGCCGTTGCCGCCCAGGGACAGCGGCAGGGCGGCCAGCATCGCGGCGGCCGCGTAGGCGCCGAGCAGCTTCCATTGCCGGGTGATGATCAAGCCGATCAGGATCATGAACGGCAGGGCCAGGATCACGATGCCGTAGGCCAGGTAGACCAGGTCGGACTGCTGGGGGGACAGGACCCCGACGATCTGCGAGATGGACTTTTCCAGGGCTTCCCACTGCGGGCGGGTGATCAGCGAGCTTGTGATCACCACCACCAGGAACGCGACGCTGGCCACGAGCCGCGCGATGTCGTTGGTCCGCCGGGTCAGCGGCTGCAGCAAGCTGCCGGAAACGCTGACCTCGCGCCCGTCCACCCGCATGTTTCCCCGCGTCCTCGTCAGATCCGCCGGATGAACGCCGCACCGTCGTCGGCGCTCGCCGACAAGTTAACCGCATGCCGGGCGTGCCGGCGGTTACCCTGGCCTCGATGGGGGGACTCGTGGCGTGCCCCGGGGGAAGTTGTTAGTCGCGGACGAACGTGCGGAAGGGATATGAACGTGGCCAGAACCGACAATGACAGCTGGGAGATCACCGAGAGCGTGGGCGCGACCGCGCTGGGGGTGGCTTCGGCCCGCGCGGCTGAAACCCGAAGCGAGAACCCGTTGATCGAGGACCCGTTCGCGCAGGTTTTCCTCGACGCCGCCGGCGACGGAGTGTGGAACTGGTACTCCGCCGGCCAGCTTCCGGCCGAAGTCATCGAGGCCGAACCGCAGTTGCCGCTGCAGATGCAGGCGATGGTCGGTTACATGGCTTCGCGCACAGCGTTTTTCGACAACTTCTTTCTCGATGCGGCCCGCTCGGGTATCCGGCAGGCGGTGATCCTGGCGGCGGGCCTGGACTCTCGGGCGTGGCGGTTGGCATGGCCGGACGGCGTCACCGTCTACGAGCTGGACCAACCCAGGGTGCTCGAATTCAAGGCGTCGACGCTGGCCGAGCATGGTGCGCAGCCCGCCTGCAATCGGGTCGAGGTCGCGGTGGACCTGCGCCACGATTGGCCGGAAGCGTTGCGGCAGAGCGGGTTCGATTCTTCGGTGCCCAGCGCGTGGTCCGCCGAGGGGCTGATGCCCTACCTGCCCGCGGCCGCCCAGGACCTGCTGTTCGAGCGTGTGGACGAGCTTGCGGCGGTTGGCAGCCGGGTTGCCGTCGAGGCGTTGGGCCCGAAGTTTCTCGACCCCGAGTTCCGCGCGCGGCGCCGCGAGCGGATGGATCGGATCCGCGCGCTGATGGCCGATGTCGACCCGCAGCGCGACGTCCCCCGGACCGACGAGCTGTGGTACTTCGAGGAGCGCGAAGACGTCGGTGACTGGTTCTCCCGCCACGGCTGGAGCGTCACGGTGACGCCGTCCGACGAGCTGATGGCCGGTTACGGCCGCCAGGCGCACCCGGACGTCGCTGACGCCGTGCCCGGGAACCTGTTCGTGGCGGCGCAGCGGGTGTAGGCGGAGCCGGGGCGCGCCGGATGTACCCGCCCCGCAGCGACAGCGCGATGGGCAGAGGGGTTTTGCGCGTTCGCAATTCCCCATTGTCGGCACATTGTCGCTATGAGGCGGGCGCTTCGGGTGCTGCCTTGGAGCCGTGACTGCCCGGACAGCTGTGACGACCCATCACGGCTGGGCCTTGCCCGAGTGACGGCGCCAGCGCCGGTAGCCTCGGTGCGCGGCGAACGCGCCCACGGTGGCGCTCACGCACCATACGGCTATCGCCGAATACGCCAGCCAGGCCGACCGATTCGCGATCGAGGCCCCCAGGGCGGTGTAGGCGAAGGCCCGCGGCAGGGAGCCGATGAGCGAACCGACGGCCATCTGCCATAGCGGAACCCCGAACGCCCCAAACGCGTACGAGGCCAGCGCATCCGAGATGCCCGGGACGAACCGCTGGCCCACGACGGCCCACAGTCCGCGGCGGTCGATCAACGCGTCGACGCGCTCCGCGCGCGCCGGGCCGAGCACCGCCCGGGCGCTGGTCCGTCCGGCGCGGCGGCCGAGGAGGCTCGGCCGCGCCGAGCGTCACGACGATGCCCAACCACGGCCCGAACAACAGCCCGCTGCCCGCTGCCAGTATCGAGCCCGGCACGAACAGCGCGCCCAGCGCGGCCGACAGCACCACGTAGGTCAGCGGCGCCGCGGACCCCGTCGAGGAGACCGCGCGCCGCACATCCTCGACGTCCACGACATGCGCGATGGCGACGAGGTAGAACATGGCCAGCAAGAAAGCGGCGAATATCGCGAGCCGCACGACGTGGCGTCGTCGAGACGCCGGTGCGGAACCGTCGTTGTCGATCAGAGCGTCGGCTGCAGGTTCACGTAGCCGCCCGGGTTCAGGAACAGCGGAACAAGGCCGAACTGGCCTCCCGCACCGTAAAGCTCCAGGCCGAAGCCGGTCAGCGTGAACCCGGTGGGCACCGGGACCCCGCCGGACACGTTGCCGAGCAGCGATGCCCCGATGGAGATAGGCCCGCTCGTGATCGTCGAGGCCACATAGGCGGGCCCATTCACCGAAACGATCCCGGTCCCGGTCTGCGTGAACAGCGGGTAGGGGCCCAGCAGCGTGTTGAGCGTCGCGCCCCCGTTGAACTGCGCCGACACGCCCAGCAGATCCCCGGTCCCCGACACCACCGGGGAATAGTTTCCGGTCAGCCCCAGGGCCCCGACCGGGCCGAACGGGGTGTTCAGCGTCCCGATAACGCTCAGAATCCCGGGGCCCGTAGTCTCGGTGACCTGGAAGGGGCCGAAGTTGAAGGTTTGACCCATGGTGTCGCTGACCACGCCCGTCACATTGGCGGCGGCCGCTTGCGCGGGCGCGCTCACCGCATTCGCCAGCGTTTGTTGGGCATTGGCGACCTCGGTGCTCAAATACTGCTCGGCCCCTCCGTTCAACAAGTTGACGAATTGGTCGTGAAAGGCCGCGCTTGGGCACTGACCGCCTGGAATTGCTGCGCATGGGATCCGAAAAGTGCGGTAATGGCCGCCGATACCTCATCCGCGGCCGGTGCCAGGACGGCGGTCGTCTGGCTTGCGGCCGACGCGGTGGCGCTGCGCAGCATCGACCCGAGGTTTTCCAGGTTTCCGCTTGCCCCCGCCACGATGTCTGGCGCGATACTCAGCAACGACATATTTCCTCCTCGTCGAACAGTCCGCGAGACACCAACGGCGAGTCAATAGGCGACCGCCAAATCGTACTGCCGGCCCTTGATTCCGCACACGTATTTCTGCGTTTTCGCGGCGACGACGCCAAATCCGAACCATTCCAATTTTGCTACTTCCCGTCATTCCGGCCCGATTTCGGACCGGAGGCGCTGGCGCAGTCCGCTCGCGCGCACCGCACGGCGCTCCACTGCGGCGCGGAAAGCGGCCTCGGAACCGACCATCCGGACCTTCGCCTTGGCGCGAGTCACCGCGGTATAGAGCAGCTCACGCGTCAGCAGCCTGGAGTCTTGCGGGGGCAGCAGAACCGTGACCTCGTCGGCCTGGCTGCCTTGGCTCTTGTGGATCGTCATCGCGAACATCGTCTCGACATCGGAGAGCCGACTGGTCGCGAAGTCCACCGGTTCGGCGGCCCCGGAGATCACCGCCCGCAATCCGTCGGGGCGGGCGACGACCACGCCGGTGTCGCCGTTGTACACGTGCAGCCCGTAGTCGTTGGCCGTCACGAGCAGCGGGCGGCCGGCGTACCACTGCGACCACACCGGCAGACCCGTCTCTTCGGTGAGCCACCGATGCACCTGCCGGTTCCACCGCTCGACGCCGGACGGTCCGTGGCGGTGCGCGCACAGCAACCGGTGCCGGTCGAGGGCCGCCAACGCGTCCGCGTCGGCACCCAGAACGGCGGCCTCGCGCAGCGCAAGCGCGTGGGGGACAAGGAGCGCCCGCAGCCGGTCGGTGGGGTCCTCGTCATCGATCCACTCGATGTGTTCGCCGCCGGCCCGCAGTACGTCGATCGCCCGGTCGGCTTCGCCGAGCCTGATCGCGTCGGCGAGGGCGCCGATCGACTTGCCGAACCGGTGCGACGAATGCAGCGCGGCGACGCGCCTGTCGTCACGGTCGGACAGGCCGTCGACCAAGTCGGCCAGCACCGCTCCGGCCTCCACCGACGCCAACTGGTCGGGATCGCCGACGAGGATGAGCCGCGCCTCGGGTCGCACGGCCTCCAGCAGCCGAGCCATCATCGTCAGCGACACCATCGACGTCTCGTCCACGACGATCACGTCATGCGGCAGCCTGTTGCCACGATGGTGGCGGAACCGCACCGACGAGTCGGGCCGGCTGCCGAGCAGTCTGTGCAGGGTCACCGCCTGCAGGCCGGCCAGGCACTCGCGGTCGCCGGGATCCAGCTTCGCAACCTCGGCCGCCACCGCCTCGGTCAGGCGGGCGGCCGCCTTGCCGGTGGGGGCCGCCATCGCGATCCGAACACCCTCCGCCCGTTCGGTCAACAGCGCGAGCAGGCGCGCGACGGTCGTCGTCTTGCCGGTCCCCGGGCCGCCGGTGAGCACCGTGACGGCCTGCGACAGCACGATTTCCGCCGCGGCCCGCTGCTCTTCGTAGCCGGCCGGGAACAGCCTCTGCAGGGTGGGCGCCCGGACCGCAGAGCCCGGCGCCGACAGCGCGAGCAGGTCGGTGCAGACCTGGGTCTCCTCGCGCCAGTACCGGTCGAGGTACAGCAGGCGATCGTCGTAGAGCCGCAGCACCGGCGGATCGCCCAGCAGCCGGCTGGCCCGCACAGCCGCCAGCCACGGCGCCGACTGCGGCCACGGCAATTCCGGCGCGCCGCACTCGGCCGCGACGGTCGACAGGTCGACGCACACCGAGCCGGCCCGCAGCGCCCGCACCGTCAGCGCGACCGCCAGCCCGACCGATTCGTCGGTCTCTCCGCCGAGCGCCGTAATCCGCTGCGCCACATGCACATCGGCGGACTCCAGCACGCCGGCGGCGTTGAAGTCCGCCAGTGGGCCGCCCGCGGCCAGGGCGAGCCGGTGGTCGAAGGGGTCCCCGGGCAGGTCGTCGGCGACGCTCATCCGGCACCCCGCCCCTCGTCGAGCAGGTCAGACAGCGCGACGGCCAGCCCGGCGGGCGGCCGCCAGCTGAACACCCCGCACGGATGCCCGTCGAGCAGCGGGGTTGCGGCCCCGCACATGCCGCGCACGAAAAGATACAGCACCCCGCCCAGGTGCCGGTCGGGGTCGTAGCCCGGCTGGCGCCATCGCAGGAACCTGTGCAGCACAACCAGATACAGCAAAGCCTGGAGCGGATAGTCCGAATGCAGCATCGCCTCGGTCAGCGCGGGGAAGCTGTAGTCGGCGGCGCTGGGCCCCAGCATGTTGGTCTTGTAGTCCACCACCAGGTAGCGCTGGCCGGGCAATCGCAGCGCGGCGTCGATCGACCCGGACAGATAGCCCCGCAGCGACTCTCGGCCGAGTCCGTCGGACGTCAGCCGGCTCGCATAACCGGCGAGGGGGTCGTCGGCCGCAAGGTAGGCGCCCAGCACCTCGCCGACATCGGCGAGCCGGAGGTCGGGCGCCGCGCCGCGGACGTCGCCGCCGGCGAGCGGGATCTCGAAGTCCAACTCGCGCAGGCGATCCCGCAGCCCGATCTGCCGCAACGTCAGGCCGGGCGCCAGGGGTCCCAGCGATGTGTCCTGCATGGGTAGCAGCGCCGACGCCAGCACGCCGGGATCGACGTCCACCGGCCACCACGCCGCGTGCGCCCTTATCCGAGTTTCCAATTCGACGGCCAGGTCCGGGGCGCCGGGATCGGCGTTCTCCAGCACCGCGTGCACCAACGCCCCGAACGTCGCGCCCGCCGGCAACTCGGCCATGGGGGAAGGCACGTCCGCCCCGACGGCCGGCGCGATCGGCCCCGCGGGCACCTCCATCTCGTCGTCGCGGGCGGCGGCCTCCGGCTCGCTGCCGACCGCCGGCTGCTCGGCGCCGCGGATCAGCCCGGAGTAGGACGTGCGCCGCCAGTCGGTGTCGATGACGCGATGAAAGTGCCGCACGGCCAGCTTCGCCGGCGGGCTCGGGCCCGGTATCGCGGGCACGCCGGAAACGACGGCCTCCTCGAGGACCGGGCCGCCCGCCGCCTCCCAGTCGCGAAAGCGGGCCGTCGCGTCCTCGTCCGAAATCGTCTTGGGCTCACACCGATCCGGGACCGCGGCCTCGCCGACGCGCCTGTCGCGCATCAGCCGCGACAGCCCGCCGTTGGGCTCGTCGTAGGAGGGCGCCCACCACGCCACCACCTGAGACTGGGCCCGGGTCAGCGCGACATAGGTCAGCCGGATGTCGTTGCGCGCGGCCTCGGAGCGGCTGAACCTCTCGGTCGCGGCCAGGTCGGGGCTGTCGGGACCGCCGACATGCAGGCAGCGGCAATCGTTTTCGTCGTGAAACAACGGGATGTCGTCGATGAAGACGTGCCGGTTGAATGCGAACGGCAGGTACACGATCGGGAACTGCAGGCCCTTGGCCCCCCACACGGTCATGATCTGAACCGCGGCGGCGTCGCTGTCGATGCGGCGGTTGCGTTCGGGCGCGCCGTCGCGGTCCCCACACTGGCGGCGCAGCCAGTCGCGCAGTGCGGGCAGCGTCAACCGCTCCCGGTGCGAAACCTCCTGCAGCAGTTGCGCTATGTGGGCCAGGTCGGTCATCAGGCGCTCGCCGCCCTGCTGGGCCAACACGCGGCGGCCCATCCCGGCCAGCTGCGCGGCCTCATACACGGCGGCCGGCCCGCGCTCGCGCAGCCGATCGGCCCAGTCGCGCAGGGTGGCGGCCATCCGGTCGGTGAGCGCGTCGCCCCCGGCCGCGAGTTCCTCGGCGGTGGTGCCGAAGAACGCCGTCGCCGCGGCGGCACGCACCACACCGCTGCGGTGCGTCTGGTCGAACGCGTTGAGCAGGCCCAGCCAGTCCTCGGCCGCCGGGGACAGGAAAACGTCGGCGTCGCCGGTGTAGACGGCCGGAATTCCGGCCTGTGCCAACGCTTTCTGGCATGCGCGGGCGTCCTCGCCGGTTTCGATGATGACCGCGACATGACCGGCGCCGACCGGAGCGCCGTCGAAGGTGGCGCCGCCGGCCAGCAGGGCGGCGACGGCGGCGGCCATGTCGGCGGCGATGTAGCGGCGCAGGTCGGTCATCGGAATGGTCTTGGACTCATCGACGCCGAACATGGTGCGCCGGACCAGCCGAAGCCGGAACGGTGCGCCCCGCGGGGCACCGGTCAGTCGGTGCCCGGGCAGGCGCGGCTCGACCGGGCCCACGACGATGCCCGGGTCACCCAGCGCGGCGCCGTGCAGCACAGCCTGCAGCCGCTCGACGAGCGCGGTGTCGCTGCGCCAGTTGACGTCCAGCGTGCGCCGCTCGCCGGCGGTGCGGGCGGCCTCGAGGTAGGTGTAGATGTCGCCGCCGCGGAAGCCGTAGATCGCCTGTTTGGGATCGCCGATCAGCACGACGGCGGAGTGGCCGCTGAACGCGCGCTCGATCACCTCCCACTGAACTGGGTCGGTGTCCTGGAACTCGTCGACCATCACGATCGGCCAACGCAACCGCATCCGGCTGCGGGCGTCGGAATCCCGCGCGCGCAACGCGGTCGCGAGCCTCCTCAGCAGATCGTCGTAGCCGAGGATGCCGAGCCGGTGCTTGCGAAGCTCGAGCTCGGCGAGGACGTCGGTGGCGAACTTCAGCCGCACCGCCGCAACGGAGTCCGGGTCCGGGTCCCGCGGCCGCAGCTGGGCGCAGGGGTCGCCGGCCACCGCGCGGGCCAGCGCCGCCGCCTCGGCGTGGCTGAGCACCGCCTCGTCGCGCGCGGAGCCGAACCGCGCCAGATAAAGGTCGTCGACGATCTGGGTCAGCAGATCGTCGAGGCTTTCGACCAGCCGCACCCCGGCCTCGGTGTCACCGGCGACGCCGAGGGATTTCAGCACCATGCTGCAGAACTCGTGGGTGGTGGCGATGGTGGCCGCGTCGAATCCGGCTAGCGCGTCCCGGAGCCGGCCGCACCGCTCGTCGCGGTCGGCGGCCGTGCCGCGCGTCAGGTGTGCCACCAGCTCGTTGGCCGGGTCAACCGTGGGATTGCACAGCGCGCCAACGGTTTCCGATATCTGCGCACGCACGCGTTCGCGCAGCTCCCGGCTGGCGGCGCGGCTGAAGGTGATCAGCAGCATCTGATCGAGGGAGGCCACCCCCTCGGCGACGTAGCGGGTCACCAGCCCGGCGAGCGCGAACGTCTTGCCGGTACCCGCGCTGGCCTCCAGCACCGTCGTGGACCCCGGCGCGGGCAGCGGGCCCAGCAGGTCGAAGCGATCCATCAGCGCACCTCCGAGCGCAGCAGCGGCAGCCACAGCCGCGCGGCCAGCGCCCCCATGCGGGTGTCCTCCCCGGCGACCTCCTCGCCCAGGTGCGGCGCGCCGAGCAGGGCGGTCAGCGGCGCCCTTCTGCCCCAGAGCTTTTCGTGCGCCGGCTCGGCGTTCTCGCCGTGAAAGTTGTTCTGCGAGTTCCAGCGCCAGCCCGCCGCCCGCACGGGATCTCGACCATTGTGCCGGGCTTCCGCCCAGGCGAACGAGGTTCTGACCGGCAGCGGCAGGGGCTCGCGGCGGCCGGCGTCATAGAGGCGCACCAGGTCCCGCACCGCCTGGAGCGGGTGCGGAGGCGGCCCGAGAAGGCGCTCCTCGATGCGGTGAGCGGTCCTTCCGCGCCCGATGCACAGCGACGCCCACTCGCGGCCCGGCACGGCGGCGCTCAACGCGAGCAACCGGATCCACGACTCCATCAGGTGCCGGCCGCCCAATTTGGAGTACGTGACCGACACCGTGCGTTCGCCGAAGACCGGTGTCACGGTGCCGGTGAGGCGCCGGCCGGCACCGAGGTCGACGTCGACGTCGTAGGTGCCCGCGTCGCCGCGGCGATGCCGCAGCGCGGCGCGGGCCAGGCCGGCCGCCTGGTCGCGGATCTCGACGGCCTTGCGCATTCCCAGGCGGCCGGGCGGCAGGGTTCCCCGCCGCCACTCGGCGTTGGCGGCGGTGTCGGGGTGCATTCCGCGCAACATGTCGCGCAGCATGCGGTCGCCGACGGTCCACTCCTGCAGGCTGTCGATCTCGACCGGCATCTCGTCGTCGAGGTCTTCGACGTCCCAGGGCAGCACGTAGTCCAGCGCGCGGAAGAAGCCCTTCACCGGATCCTTGAAGAAGGCCATCAGGTCGGGCAGCGAGACGTCGTCGGGCGGCTGTTCGGGAAGCGGGTCGGCGAAGAACGGGCGCGTGGGGCGCCGGTCGCCGGCCGCGGCCCGGGCGGCCACCAGGGCCGTCGGGTCGAAGGTGAACGGCTGGCCCGGCACCAGCTCGCCGGGGGTGACGTTGCGAATGTCGAACGGCTGCAGCGGGTGTCGCACCACCACGCGGTTGCGGACGGGCGACGAGGTGGTCTGGTCCAGCGCGTCGAGCACCTCGGACAGCGGCACCGCCGGCGGACGGTGGTGGCCCGTGTGCTCGTCGGCGCCGCTGTAGGTGATGACCAGCGTCTCGGTGGCCGCGCAGATCGCGTCGAGCAGCAGTTGGCGGTCCTCCGAACGGATGTCGCGCTCGCCGGTCATCGGCGCGCGCGCCAGCGCGTCGTCGCCGTCGGGCCGGTTGTACCGGGGAAAGACGCCGTCGTCGACGCCGACCAGGCACACCACCCGATGCGGCACCGAGCGCATCGGCACCATGGTGCAGACCGTCAGCGTGCCGGTCCGGAAGTTCGCGCGGGTGGGCCGCCCGGCCAGGCGCCCGGCCAGCAGTGCGCGCACGTCGGACAGCCGCATCACCGTCAGGGCCCGAGAACCGGCGTCCTCCAACACCTTTGCGAACTCGCGGCACAGCTGCCCGGATTGCCACGCGTCGTCGGCGCCCACCCGGGTGAGCTCGGCGACGCCGCGGGTCAGCGCCTCGACCCACTCGGCCAGCGGCCGGGACCCGTCCAGCGAGTCGACCGCGCCCCGCAGCCGGTCGACGTACTCGGCGAACCGGCCGGCCAGCTCCACCTTGTTGCTGCCGACGTCGTCGAGCGGCAACGCGGTGCCCACCCAGGCCTGTGAGTCGTCGGACATCGCGGCCCCGGTGAGCAGCCGGTCGAGTCCGAAACGCCACGTGTTGTGCAGGATGTGGTCCAGCCCGTAGGGCGCTCGGTGTTCTTTGTCGAAGCCCCAACGGATTCCGGAGTCGCGCACCCACTCGGTGATCGACTCCAGGTCGTCGTCGGTGAACGCGAAGCGGGCCCGCACCGGCGCGGCCCGGGCCAGGTTGAGCACCGCGGTGGCGGTGGCCCGGCTGCCCGCGATGCCCAGCAATTCCTCGGCCACGCCCAGCAGCGGGTTGGTCTGGGCGGGGGAGCGGTCGGCCAGGCGGACCCGAAGCCGGTGCGCCGGATGGCTTTCCGAGGCCAGCTCGCCCAGCCCGAAGCCGGTGACGATCAGCGGGGCGTAGGCCTCGACGTCGGGGCACATCACGACGATGTCGCGGGGCTCCAGCGTCGGGTCATCCTCGAGCAGGCCGAGCAGCACCTCGCGCAGCACGTCGATCTGCCGTGCGGCCCCGTGGCAGCTGTGCACCTGCACCGACCGGTCGCCGGGCGCGAGCTCGCGGCCCGCGGGCCTGACGGCGTTGGCGGCGATGTCCGATTGCAGCCACCCCAGCAGCGTGTTGGGCGTCGCCCGGTCGCGGCCCAGGTATTCGTCGGTGGCCCGCTCCACCGGCAGCGAGCGCTGCAGCTCGCGCAGGTCGCGGCCGAGGGTCTGCAGCAGCGGATGATGGGCCGCGAACCGGCTGCGGTCCTCCGACCGCGGCACCGCGCCGTGCACGCCGGCCAGCTCACGCCACAGGTCGTCGCTGGGGTGCGGCAGCCACAGGTGCAGGTCGTGATGGGCCGAGAGCGCCGACAGCAGCTCCACATCGGTGTGCGCGAGGCGGGTGTGCCCGAACAGCGACAGCCGCGCGGGCAGCTCGGTCGGACCCGCGAGCAGCCGGGCGATCGTGTCGCGGTGGCGGATGTGCGGCGGATCGGCGGCCACCCGGGCGGCCACCGCCCGCCACAGCTCCGGCTCCCAGGCCAGGTCGCCGTCCAGGCCGGACGCGTCCCCGTCCAGCCAGTCGGCCAGCAGCCGCGGGCGCTGGCGGGCGTAGGAGGCGAACAGCCCGGCCAGCCGACGCGCCACGGAATATCTTCTGCCCCTGCGCAACTCGGCTTCCGGACCGGTGTCGAAGTGACCCAGATGCGTCGCGAGCGAGCGGCACCACGGTTGGTCCAGCGAGCAGTCGATGACCTCCAGCACCGGCCACGCCAGCGCGTCCGGTGACCAGGGATCGTCCTCGACCGTCCCGGTGATCTCGGCGATGAGGGAGGCGGGGCTGCGAAACGCCACCCCCGCGCACACCCCGTCGGAGCCGCGGCTTTCACCGAGCACGTGCGAGAGCCGCTGACTGAGCCAGCGTTCGACCCCGCGCGCCGGGACCAGCACCAGCTCTTCGGCGAACGGGTCGGGCAGCGGGTCGGCCAGCAACGCGCCGAGCCCGTCGGCGAGCAGATCGGTGCGCTCGGCACGGTGCAGATGAAGCGCCATCGCGGTGCCACGATAGACCGGTGGACCGACAGGAGGCGCCCATGCCCGACCCGACGCCGCCGCCGCGCCTCACGCGCACGTTCGTCGAGGCCGTGGCGTACGCGGCGGACAAGCACGCGACGCAGACCCGCAAGGCCGGCGACATCCCCTACCTCGGGCACCTGCTGTCGGTGGCCGCCCTGGTGATCGAGGACGGCGGGACCGAGCAGCAGGCGATCGCCGCGCTGCTGCACGACGCCGCCGAAGATCAGGGCGGCGAGGCGACGCTGGCCGAGATCGCGGGGAAGTTCGGCGCCGGCGTGGCGTCGATCGTGCAGGAATGCAGCGACACGTTGCAAACTCCCAAGCCGCCGTGGCGCGGCCGCAAGGAAAGCTACATCCGCCATCTGCGCGGGGCGTCCGACGACGCGGTGTTGGTCTCGCTGGCAGATAAGCTGGACAACGCGCGTGCGATCCTGCGCGACTTCCGCGCCCTCGGCGACGAGGTGTGGCAGCGATTCAGCGTGCAGGATCCGCAACAGCACCTGTGGTACTACCGCTCGCTGCTCGGGGTATTCGGGCAGCGCACCGACAGCTGGATGGTCGGCGAGTTGCGCGACGTGATCGACGCGCTCGCGCACGAGATCGGCCGCGAGAGGCAGGACTGACATGGAAGCCTGGGACGCGATCCGCGCCCGCCGCAACGTGCGGCAGTACACGCCCGACCCGCTGGCCGAGGCCGACCTGAACCGGATCGCCGAGGCCGGGTGGCGGGCGCCCTCGGCGAAGAACCGGCAGCCGTGGGATTTCGTGATCGTCACCGACAAGTCTCAGCTGCAAGAGCTTTCGACGGTGTGGCAGGGCGCCGGCCACATCGCCGGGGCCGCCGCCGCGATCGCCATCGTGGTGCCGGTGCCGCCGGACCAGCGCAGGGTGATCACGGACAACTACGACGTCGGGCAGGCCACGATGGCGATGATGATCGCAGCCACCGACCTGGGCGTCGGCACGGGACATTCCTCGGTCGGGGACCAGGACAAGGCGCGCGCCATCCTCGGTGTCCCCGACGACCATCTGGTGGCGTTCCTGCTCGGCCTCGGATACCCGGCCGACCGTCCGCTGGCGCCGATCCGCAAGCCGAATCGCCGGCCCTTCGCCGAGGTCGTCCACCACGGGCGGTGGTGATCGCCCAACCGCGCGCCGGCGACCAACGGCCCCGCCGCCGACGAGGCCCTCGGTTACCTCCGCGAGCTGCTGTGATGCGAGCCGGCGGCCCACCCGGCGGGGTGAGGTGACTGCGCGCTGTGCGCGTGTCACACTGGCAATGAGGAGGCGATGGCAACGCGGTGGCCGGTGTTACACCGGCCACCGCGTTTCGTCGCTCTCAGTTCGTCGGCACCCGCGGCGACAGCTGCTTCGTCAGCTCGCAGTCCAGCGACGCCCGGGGAAGGAACCGTGGCATTCGCCTCGGCCCAAACCCTTTCGACGGACCGCCCACCCCGGCGTGCATGCTGGGGCGATGAACAGAAATGCGATCACCGAACAGATCGTCCTGGCGCGTCTGGACAAGGGCCTGACCTGGCAGCAATTGGCGGACGCGATCGACAGGCCGGTCGTGTGGACCACGTCGGCACTGCTCGGCCAACAACCGATTCCGGCCGAGCTCGGCAAGATTCTCGTGGGCATGTTGGGTCTCGACGAGTCGACGGTGCGTGTGCTGGCGGCGCCCCCGATGCGCGGCGGGCTGCCCACCGCGGTTCCGACAGACCCCACCGTTTACCGCCTCTACGAAGCGATTCAGGTGTACGGCGGCGCCATCAAAGAGCTCATCCACGAAAAGTTTGGTGATGGAATCATGAGCGCCATCAACTTCAGCGTCGACCTGCAGCAAAAGTCGCACCCGACGGGGGACCGTGTCGTCGTGACATTCGACGGAAAATTCCTTCCCTACCAATGGATTTCGGCGGACAGGTAATGGCGGGTCAGGGCGGCCGGCAACAGCTGGCCGATCTCGTTCTCTCGGGCGGGGGCGTGAAGTTCATCGGCTTGGTGGGCGCCGTCGCCGGGCTCATGGACGCCGGCTACTCCACCTACCGGGTGTCCGGCGCCTCGGCGGGCTCGGTTGTCGCGGCGATCTCGGCGGCGGCAGCCCAAGGTGATCGTCTGACCAGTGGGCAGCTGAAGGAACTCGCCCTGTCGGTGCCGCTGCGCAGATGGCGCGACGCGGGGCCGGTTCCCGTCTTCGGCTCCGCATGGGGGCTGATGCGCGACACAGCCATCTACCGGGGTGACTACGCCCACGAATGGATCCGTGGCGAGCTGAAGAACCTGGGCGTGAGCACATTCGGCGATCTGGCCCTCGACGACGACGAGCTGCCCAAAGAACGGCGCTACAAGGTGGCGATCACCGTCGCCGACATCACCGCGGCGCAACTGGTCCGGCTACCGTGGGACTACCAGCGCCTCTACGGGCTGGATCCCGACGACCAGCCGGTCGCCGACGCGGTCCGGGCCTCGATGGCAATCCCGTTCTTCTACCCGCCGGTCGCGTTGACCAACACCATGGGGCTCACCTCCCATCTGGTCGACGGTGGTGTGTTGTCGAACTTCCCCATCGACTCGCTGGACCGCACCGACGGCAAACCGCCGCGCTGGCCGACCTTTGGAGTAACGGTGATGCCCAAGCTCGCCGAGGGTGTCGACGAAGTATTTCCCGCGTTGCGTTCCCTGCGTTTCCTCAAACAGTCGGCGTTGCTGCAGAGCCTGTTCACGACCATGCTGGTCGGCCATGACCAGGCGCAGCTGAGCCTGCCCTGGGTGAGCGCCCGCATGATCCCGGTGCCCTCCACCGACGTGAGCGTTCTCGACTTCGGCATTTCCAGGGTGCGCCTGGAAGAGCTCTATGAGAGGGGTTATTCGGCGGCGCGAACCTTTCTGTCCGCCTGGGACTGGAACGAATACTGCGAACGTTTCCGGCGCGGGTGACAACGGGACGCCAGGTCGAGCGGGTTTTACCGCCCGAATTCGGCCTCTATGCCGTCGATCCCGGCGCGGATCGCCGCCAGGGCGTCGGCACGGGCACGCAACTTCGTTGCGGCGTGGGCCCGCTGGTGCAGACCGGCGAATTCGCGCGCGGCCTCCTCGGCACGGCTGACGACCATCTCCGGAAACACGATCTCGTCGACGAAGCCGCCGGCGAGCGCCGTCTCGCCGAAGAACGCCTTGGCCAGCCCGGTGGCCTGCTGGTAGGCCGACGGTGTGAGCCGGAGCTTCATGACCTCCAGCGCCGCGTACGGGATGACCAGGCCGATCGCGACCTCGTTGGCCTGAATGTTGTAGGCGTGGGCGGCCACCCGGTGATCGCCCGAGCACAGCAGGAACGCCCCCATCGCGATGGCGTGTCCGGTGCAGGCCATCACCACCGGCTTGGGGTAGCTCAACAGCCGGTACGACAGCTCGAACCCGCCCCTGAGCATGTCGATCGCGGGCTGCACCTCGCCGGAGGTGAGGACCTTCAGGTCGAACCCGCCGCTGAACACGCGCTCGTTGCCGGTGATGACCAGCGCCCCGACGTTGTCCTGCTCGGCCTGATCGATGGCCTCGTTGAGGGCGTGCTGCATCACCGGCCCCAGGGCGTTGACCTTGCCGTCGTCCATCCGGATGACGGCGATGGAGTCGGTGTGGCTGTAGAAGACCGGGCCGCTCATGGCTGCTCCTTCGATAGGCCCGTTGATTGAATCAGATCGGCGCCTGGCTGCTGTGCCTGCCCGGATCGTTCTCGGCGCTGCTCCAGTGCAGGCGGACATCGGTGGGGGCGTCGAGTTGGCGGGTGCGCCATCTGTCCTGGGTTTCCCGCACGGCGCCGTTGATCCGTTCGATTTCGCTGCGGAACACCTCGGGACGAGTCTCCTTGCTCGCGTAGTGGAAATAGGTCAACAGCCCGCGCAGCAGCTCGAGCTTCTGCTTCTCCCGTTTCGCCAGGTCGTGGGTGGTCATCAGCTCGATGCGCTGGACGGGCGGCAGCTCGTCCCAATCCAGCACCACCTCGGTTTCCAGCGGTGTGCGCTCGTGCCGCCAGAATCGCCGGCCGCGCGGCCGCTGGGGGCGGTCGTAGTAGATCAGCGTCCCGGTGAACCGCGATTCGATGCCGCTTCCGATCTCCGCCCGGTCGAGGGCGGAATCCCACACCATGCGCCACTCCTGGCCGGGCGCCAGGACCGGCAGCTCGCGGGGCAGCTGCAGTTCGACGACGTCGGCGTAGCCGTCGGTGGCACTTTCGTACTGCGCCACCGTCGGCCGGTTGGAGAAGGCGAACTGGATGTCGTAGGCCGCGGTGCGCCCGAAGTTGCGCACGACGAGTTCGATGATGTGCCAGTCCGAGGGATGCGGTTCCATGAGCATCGCAACGTGGGGCCGATTCTGCTCCGCGAGCAACCGGCGGTTGCGGTTGAGCTGGCGGTTCGTCAGCGCCAGCGCGATGATGCCCAGCGCAATGGCCGCCCACGCGGCCCACGCCAGCCATGTGCTCGATCCGACGTCGGTAATTTCGCGCCAGCCGTCCTGCGCCCACCCCATGGCACCCATCCCCCGCTTATATCACAGCCGCCGTCCGCGGCAGCCCCCCGACCTGCGCCGATGGCCCCGACGGCACCGGCCCCCGAATCCGTCAGCCGCCCATCAGCATTCGCCACTGGTTCAGATCTGCGGCCCGGTAGACATAGTTGGACCGCTTGACCTCAGCGAGCTGGGCGCTCGGTTCGGCCGAATACCAGTGTCCCGGAAACACCGTCGGATCGCCCGGCAGCGCGGCGAGCCGCTGCAGGCTGCGGTACATCTCGTCGGAGTCCCCGCCGGGAAAGTCGGTGCGCCCGCAGCCTTCCAGGAACAGGGTGTCGCCGGCGACGAGGCGGCCGTCGAGCAGAAAGCACTGGCTTCCGGGGGTGTGACCGGGGGTGTGCAGCAATTCGATCTCGATATCGCCCACGTTCACCTTGTCGTGGCCCTCGTGAGTGGTGAGGTCGCCCAGGCTGATTCCCGTGACCCGGGAAACCCAAAGCGCCTCATGGGTATTGACGTGC
This sequence comes from Mycobacterium bohemicum DSM 44277, assembly GCF_001053185.1. GTDB lineage: Bacteria > Actinomycetota > Actinomycetes > Mycobacteriales > Mycobacteriaceae > Mycobacterium > Mycobacterium bohemicum. Next base: position 242,224 of record NZ_CSTD01000003.1, read on the forward strand.
ACCGGGACCGGTGCCCGGTCCAGCAGTTCGGCCAGGCCGTTCAGCGCGAAGCCCATCATCTCCCCGCCGACGTGGTCGGGATGGTGGTGGGTCACCAGCACCCCCGACAGGTGCATGCCGTCGGACTCCAGCGCGTCGAGCAAATCGCCGGCGGCGTACGCCGGGTCCACGACCATGCAGTCGCCGGTCTCGCGATCGCCGATCAGGTAGGCGAAGTTGCGCATCTGCGTCGCGAACATGTCGCCGTGGGCAAAGTCGCGGCCGGAGAGCAGTTGACGAAAATACAGCCGGTCTTCTGACACCCGACCAGACTAGGACCTGGCCGCAGCGCGACAAAGCTGGCCGGATTCCCGGGCGGACCGCCCGGCGATCCCCGAGTCCGCCCACCGCAAATGGGTATGGTTGCCGCATGAAGAAGCTGGTGGAGATCGAAATCGACGTCGACTTGCTCGATGAGGCGAGGCGGCGATTCCATCTGGCTGACGCGCGTGAGGCCATCCACCTTGCGCTGCGGACCCTGCTCGGCGAGCCCGACGCCGACGGCGGGGAGGGCGACGAGTACGACGAGTTCAGTGACCTCAGCGCCTGGGAGCCCAAGCCGCGGGGCAACAGCGGGTGAATGTCGGCGCGCCAACCGGGCCCGCTTGGCCGGTCGCCCGTGGTTTGGTGCCGTTGCTCGCCAGGTTGTACCCTCTTTTAGGCCCGCGGCACTTTCGATCCGGGCGAACGGCCCCCTTAGCTCAGTCGGTAGAGCGTTTCCATGGTAAGGAAAAGGTCAACGGTTCGATTCCGTTAGGGGGCTCGGCGGACGCCGAGCAGGCGGCGGCCCCGCCCTCCAAGAGGGTGGGCCAGAGGCGATGTAGCTCAGTCGGTTAGAGCGAACGACTCATAATCGTTAGGTCGCCGGTTCGAGTCCGGCCATCGCTACAACACGAGAACGCGACTTAAGAGGGAAAACGGACATGGCTTCCAGTACGGATGTGCGGCCCAAGGTCACCTTGGCATGCGAGGTGTGCAAGCACCGTAACTACATCACCAAGAAGAACCGCCGCAACGACCCCGACCGGCTGGAACTGAAGAAATTCTGCCCGAATTGCGGCAAGCACCAGGCGCACCGCGAGACACGCTAGCCGGGACCCTTGGGCGTCCGCTGGCAGTGTTTAGGTAGGTTCTAGAGCCGTGCCGTTGAGCGAAAACATCGTCGGGATGCACTATCGGTACCCCGACCATTACGAGGTTGAGCGCGAAAAGATTCGCGAGCACGCGGTGGCAGTGCAAAACGACGACCCCGCGTTTTTCGAGGAGAAGGCGGCCGCCGAGCTCGGTTACGACGGGCTGCTGGCACCGCTCACGTTCATCTGCGTGTTCGGTTACAAGGCCCAGTCGGCGTTTTTCAAACACGCCGGCATCGCCGTGACCGACCAGCAGATCGTCCAGGTGGACCAGGTGCTGAAGTTCGCCAAGCCGATCGTGGCGGGCGACAAGCTCTACTGTGATGTGTATGTGGATTCGGTGCGCGAGGCCCACGGCACCCAGATCATCGTGACCAAGAACGTGATCACCGACGGCGCGGGCGACATCGTGCAGGAGACGTACACAACGCTGGCCGGTCGTTCCGGCGAGGACGGAGAAGGGTTTACACATGCCACTGCGTGAGTTCGATTCGGTCAAGGTGGGCGACGCGCTTCCGGAGAGGGTCTACCCGCTGACACGGCAGGATCTGGTGAATTATGCCGGGGTTTCGGGTGACTTGAACCCGATTCACTGGGACGACGAGATGGCCAAGGTCGTCGGTTTGGACACCGCGATCGCCCACGGCATGCTGACCATGGGCATCGGGGGCGGCTACGTCACCTCGTGGGTCGGTGACCCGGGTGCGGTCACCGAGTACAACGTGCGGTTCACCGCCGTGGTGCCGGTGCCCAACGATGGCAAGGGCGCCGAGCTCGTCTTCAGCGGGCGGGTGAAATCCGTCGATCCGGAAACCAAGTCGGTGACCATCGCACTCACGGCGACCACCGGTGGCAAGAAGATCTTCGGCCGGGCGGTTGCCTCGGCGAAATTGGCCTAGGCGGGCTCAATTTCATGGCATTGAAGACCGACATTCGCGGGATGGTCTGGCGCTATCCGGACTACTTCGTGGTGGGCCGCGAACAACTGCGCCAGTTTGCGCAGTCCATCAAATGCGACCACCCGGCGCATTTCGAGGAGGAAGCGGCGGCCGAGCTCGGCCACGACAACATCGTCGCTCCGCTGACGTTCGCGTCGATCCTGGCGAAACTCGTCCAGCTGGATTTCTTCCGCCATGTCGACCTGGGTATGGAGACCTTGGTGATCGTCCAGGTCGACCAGCGGTTCGTGTTCCACAAGCCGATCTTTGCCGGCGACAAGTTGTGGGCCCGGATGGACATTCATTCGGTCGCCGAGCGCTTCGGTGCCGACATCGTCGTCACAAAGAACACCTGCACCAACGATGACGGTGAGGTGATCATGGAGGCCTACACCACGTTGATGAGCCAGTACAGCGAGGGGTCCGACAATCTGCGATGGGACAACGAATCCGGGCAGGTCGTCAGAACCGCGTAATCGGTATCGGATTTCCCGAGCCGAAGTGTCATCGAGTACACTCGTACCTCGGGGTTTTCCCAGCATCAGCGCGCTTTCCGTGGGTCGAACAATCGGGGAGCGCGCGTGTCATGTAAGCCCCGGTAGGTAAGCGCAGGTTGGCCTGCCAACCGCGAAGGGGCGTAGCTCAACTGGCAGAGCAGCGGTCTCCAAAACCGCAGGTTGCAGGTTCAAGTCCTGTCGCCCCTGCTCAAACGGCCTGCTTAACGGCACAGCCGTGCCATGGTGGACACTGGAAGGATGCCCCGCGGCAGCGGGACGGCTCGCAAGGCACTAGCAACTGAAGGAGCACGCGGTGAGCGACGAGGGCAACACTGCCAACGACGCCGCCCGCGACGGCGGCGACGGCGAGGACGGCCCCGAGAGCGGCGGTCGGACGGCCGTGGTCACGGAGCCGGTTGCGCGGCCGCAACGTCCGACCGGCAAGCGGTCCCGGCAAAAACTTGCCGACGCCGGCGAGGACGTCGAGGCCGGTTCGGCGGCCGAGGCTGACAGCTCCAAAGGGGACGCGGGCAAGGGGAAGGCCAAGAAGGACGCCAAGGCGGCCAAGGCATCCAAGGCCGCCAAGAAGCCGCGCAAGCCCGGCGAACGTCCGGCCAATCCGCTGGTGTTCGTCTACAACTACCTCAAGCAGGTGGTTGCCGAAATGCGGAAGGTCATCTGGCCCAACCGCAAGCAGATGCTCACCTACACCTCGGTGGTGCTGGCCTTCTTGGCCTTCATGGTGGCGTTGGTCGGCCTGGCGGACTTCGGCCTGACCAAGCTCGTCCTGCTGGTTTTCGGCTGAGCGAGTGACCGAGCTTTGAGAGTAATAGAGAGGACTAACCGTGACTGCCTTCGACGGTGACACGTCCGCGGGTGAAGCGGTCGACCTGAAAGAGGCCGGCGAGGCTTCAGAGGCTTCAGCGGCCCCCGAGGTCGCCGACGCGGCCCAGGCCCTAGAGGCCCCAGAGGCCCCAGTGGCCCCAGAGGCTCCTGAGGGCGGCGCTCCCGCGGAGCCGGCCGAGGAGGTCGACCCGGCCGCGGCGCTCAAGTCGGAGCTGCGCAGCAAGCCCGGCAAGTGGTACGTCATCCACTCGTATGCGGGCTACGAGAACAAGGTCAAGGCCAATCTCGAAACCCGCGTCCAGAACCTGGACGTCGGCGACTACATCTTCCAGGTGGAGGTGCCCACCGAAGAGGTCACCGAGATTAAGAACGGCCAACGCAAGCAGGTCAACCGCAAGGTGCTGCCCGGCTACATCCTGGTGCGCATGGACCTGACCGACGACTCGTGGGCCGCGGTGCGCAACACCCCGGGCGTCACCGGGTTCGTGGGCGCCACCTCGCGGCCGTCGGCCCTCACGCTCGACGACGTGGTGAAGTTCCTGCTTCCGCGCGGGGCGGCGAAGAAGACCGCCAAGGGTGCGGCCAGCACCGCCGCCGCCGCCGAGGCGGGCGGGCTGGAACGTCCGGCCATCGAGGTCGACTACGAGGTCGGCGAATCGGTGACGGTCATGGACGGACCGTTCGCCACGCTGCCGGCCACCATCAACGAGGTCAACGCCGAACAGCAGAAACTCAAGGTGCTGGTGTCGATCTTCGGCCGGGAGACGCCGGTGGAATTGACGTTCGGCCAGGTCTCCAAGATCTAGTGGTGACCGCGAGCGCGGCGAAGCCGGGCGCAGCGGATCACCCCCATCAAACCCAGTCAGGAAGGAACATCGACAACTCATGGCCCCCAAGAAGAAGGTCGCCGGGCTGATCAAGCTGCAGATCGTGGCGGGACAGGCCAACCCGGCGCCGCCCGTGGGACCCGCGCTCGGTCAGCACGGCGTCAACATCATGGAGTTCTGCAAGGCGTACAACGCCGCCACCGAAAGCCAGCGTGGCCAGGTCATCCCGGTGGAGATCACGGTCTACGAAGACCGCAGCTTCACGTTCGCGCTGAAGACCCCGCCCGCCGCCAAGCTGCTGCTCAAGGCCGCCGGCGTCGGCAAGGGCTCGGCCGAGCCGCACAAGACCAAGGTCGCCAAGGTCACCTGGGACCAGGTGCGCGAGATCGCCGAAACCAAGAAGACCGACCTCAACGCCAACGACATCGACGCGGCGGCCAAGATCATCGCGGGCACCGCCCGGTCGATGGGCATCACCGTCGAATAACGTCACACACCCCGTGGGAGGGCCAGCTCCGGCCCGTTTCGCAACCACAACCAACCACGAGATTGGATTGAGTCAATGAGCAAAACCAGCAAGGTATACCGCGCCGCCGCCGAGAAGGTGGATCGCAACAACCTCTACACCCCGCTGGAGGCGGCCAAGCTCGCCAAGGAGACGTCGTCGGCCAAGCAGGACGCGACCGTCGAGGTGGCGATCAGGCTCGGCGTCGACCCCCGCAAGGCCGACCAGATGGTTCGCGGCACGGTGAACCTGCCGCACGGCACCGGCAAGACCGCCCGCGTCGCGGTGTTCGCGGTGGGCGACAAGGCCGAGCAGGCCAAGGCCGCGGGCGCGGACATCGTCGGCAGCGACGACCTGATCGAGAAGATCCAGGGCGGGTTCCTGGACTTCGACGCCGCGATCGCCACTCCCGACCAGATGGCCAAGGTGGGGCGCATCGCCCGCGTGCTGGGTCCGCGGGGCCTGATGCCCAACCCCAAGACCGGCACCGTCACTCCCGACGTCGCCAAGGCCGTGGCCGACATCAAGGGCGGCAAAATCAACTTCCGGGTGGACAAGCAGGCCAACCTGCACTTCGTCATCGGCAAGGCCTCGTTCGACGAGAAGGCGCTGGCGGAGAACTACGGCGCCGCGCTCGACGAGGTGCTGCGGCTCAAGCCGTCGGCGTCCAAGGGCCGTTACCTGAAGAAGATCGTCGTGTCGACGACGACGGGCCCGGGCATCCCGGTCGACCCGTCCGTCACCCGCAACTTCGCCGAGGCGTAATGAGCGCGCGCCGCAGGGCGCGGGCGAATGGAGCCGACCGTCGATCCCGAGGCGTAATGAGCGCGCGCCGCAAGGCGCGGGCGAATGGAGCCGACCGTCGATCCCGAGGCGTAATGAGCGCGCGCCGCAAGGCGCGGGCGAATGGAGCCGACCGTCGATCCCGAGGCGTAATGAGCGCGCGCCTCAAGGCGCGCCCCGTCACGGCCGTGGGGCATCCTGCAGAATCCGGCTGTCCGACGGTTGTCGGCGCCTCACCGGTTGCAGGCCGGGCGGTTGCAGCAAGACCGGCACCAACGGCACCGCCGCCAACGGGAACAACCCGCACAACGCCCACGCCGCCGGATAATTCGCGGCCATGATGAGCGCACCGAAGATCGGGGGAGCGGCGGCGGCCGTCACCCGCTGAGCGGTGTTCTGCACGCCCAGCGCGCGTCCGCTCCAGAATGGCCCCGCAAACTCGGTGATCGCGGTGGCCTCCAAGCCGTTGTCGAGCACCGCGATGACCGAAACGGCGACCATCAGCACCACGTCGTATCCCGAACCACCGCCGTCGGTGAGGGCGAGCAACGCCAGCGTCGCCGCGGCGGCGATGGCGATGATCCGAACCGGCCGCATTCGTGAGCCCACGCGGTCGGACCAGCGGCCGACCGCGATCCGGCCCAGCGCGCCCAGCATTTGGGCAAGAGTGATCAAGCCCCCGGCCGCCGCCGCCGACCAGTTGTGGTGATGCATCAGCCACACGAGCATGAACGTCACGGTCACCGTCTGCGGCACCATCATCAGGCTGGCCACCGCGTGGATCCGCCAGAGCACCGACGATCCGCGGTACGGACTGGCCAGTTCCTGGGGGGTCGCCGTTTTGCGGGATTTTCGGGGCGGGTCGATGATCCCGACGCCGCTGGCCACCGCCGCGATGGTGCACATCAGCGCGAGGAACATCAGTCCGCGGTGGGGGCCTCGTTCGGAAAGCTCGGGGACGATCAGCGCGCCCTACGCGATCCCCAGGGGTTGCGCGGTCTGGCGGATGCCCATCGCCAGTCCCCGCTGGTGCGGCGGGAACCACGCGGACACCAGCCGCCCGCCGGCCGTGTTGCAACTGGCGGCCGCCATGCCGCCGAGGAACAGATCCGTACCGACCAAGAGCATCGAGTGGGCCGCCGCCGCCGCATAGGCCGCGACCGCGGTGAGCGCCGATCCCGTCATGAGTACGGCGCGCTCTCCGACGCGGTCGAGCACGTAACCCCAGGGAACCAGCGTGACCACCATGCCCCAGCTGGGCATCGACGCCAGCAGGACGGCTTCGGTCAGTGGAATGCCGCGATGGGCCTCCAGCGAGGGGATCAAGAACGCGACGCCGTTGATGAACAGGAAGGAAGTCGCCGTGACGGCCAGGGAGATGGCCATGATCGACCACCGCGCACCTGCGCCCTGCTCCACCGTGCCGTCCGGTCCCTCCCGCATAGACCCATGGTGACACGGCATCCGGCGGCACCTGCTGCGGAACTGACCGCCACCAGGAGAAACTTATTGAATACTAAGCAGATTGATACTTTTGTTGCCGTCGCGGGACCGATTGGCCGGCTGTGCTGGCGGGATGCATTGCAGCAGTGCGGGTTAAGTCCAGGCGCGATGCGCGTCCATCCAATTCGCACGTAAAATAACGACATTTCCCCCAGGCGACAGCGGATAGCTTGGGTCGATTCTGCCGATGATCACGATCGAATGCGCCGGAAGGTATGCCTTCATGACCGACCTGACGAAGCAGGGCTTGACCAAGGTGCCGGCGGTGACCCTCGGGTTTTGGGTCGTCAAGATCTTGGCGACGACGCTCGGCGAGACCGGCGGCGACACCGTCACGATGACGCTGAATTGGGGCTACCTAGCCGGGGTGACGCTCTTCGGTGTAACGCTGGCCGCGCTGGTTACCGCGCAAATTCTCGCCGAGCGTTTCCACGCGGCGCTGTACTGGGCGACGATCGTGGCCTCGACAACGTTGGGCACGGCATTGGCCGACTTTGCCGACCGCTCGCTCGGGATCGGCTACACGGGCGGATCGCTGCTGTTGCTCGGGTGCCTGATGGCCACGTTGGGACTGTGGCGTTGGTCGCAGGGCACCGTGTCGGTGAGCACCGTGTCGACGCCGAGGGTCGAAGCGTTCTACTGGGCGACCATCACGTTCTCCCAGACGCTGGGGACCGCACTCGGCGACTGGCTGGCCGACACCCGTGGGTTCGGTTACGAACGGGGCGCGTTGGTCTTCACCGCGGCCCTCCTCGTGGTGGTGGCCCTCTACTTCTGGACGAACGCGTCGCGGGTGGTGCTGTTCTGGGTCGCGTTCATCCTGACCCGCCCCCTCGGCGCCACCGTCGGGGACTTCCTCGACAAGCCCGTGGCCGACGGCGGCCTCGCCTTGAGTCGCCCGCTGGCTTCGGCGGCCATCGCGGCCGTCATCGTGGTCCTGATCATGGTTTTGCCGCAGCGTCCGGGACGTCACCCCGGCCAGGCGGCGGAAACACCCATCGCGTAACGCCCGCCGCCACCGCGAGGGGTTACGTCCGTGCCCCGCATTCGGCGATGCGCCGCCGCAGGAACGCGCGTGCCGGCTCGGAACCATTGGTGTCCAACGCCTTTCGATACCATGCGACGGCCTCGGCGGGCCGCGCCGCGCGCCGAAGCAGGTCGGCGCGCACCGTCGCGCAGACCGATCGCCAGCGCGCGGTTGGTCCGCGCGACCGGTGAGCCGGTCAGCAGCACCAGCCGGTCGTAGGCCGCGCAGATGGCGGGCCAATCGGTCTGCTCCCACGACGGCGCCGTCGCATGCAGCGCGGCGATCACCGCCTGCGGCAGGTACGGGCCCGTCGACCCCCGGGCCCGGCGCAGCTGGTCGAGCCCGCGGGCGATGCGGCCGCGGTCCCACCGGCGCCGGTCCTGCTCCTCGAGCGGCAGCAGCATCCCAGCGTCGTCGATGCGGGCCGCTCGTCGCGAGTCGTGCAGCAGCACCAGGGCGGCCACCGCGTGGCACTCCGGCTCGTCGGGCATCAGCGCACACAGCTCCGCGGCCAGCCGGACACCCTCGTCGCACAGTTCGTCGCGGACCGCCGACGGGCCGGCGGTCGACCAATAGCCCTCGGTGAACACCGAGTAGATGCAGCCCAGCACGTGCGGTGTGCGTTCCGGGAGCAGGTCGGCCGGCGGCACGCGCAGCGGGATGTTGGCGTGCCGAATCTTGTTCTTGGCGCGGGTGATTCGCTGCCCCACCGCGCTTTCGGTCTGCAGCAGCGCGCGGGCGATCTCGGTGACGGTGAGCCCGGACACCAGGCGCAGGGTCAGTGCCAGCTGGGACTGCCGGTCGAGCGCCGGATGCGCGCAGGTGAACATCATCCGCAACTCGTCGTCGGGGACCGGGTGCGGGTCGCCTGCGTCGGTGCGGGCCCGGATGTCGTCGATCACGGCCGCCAATTCCTTTCCCGGACGAACGGATTCGCGGCGCAGCCGATCCCGCGCGCGGTTGCGGGCGACGGTGACCAGCCACCCGCCCGGGCTGTCCGGAACACCGTCTCGGGGCCAGGCGCGCAGCGCCTCGGTGCAGGCCTCCTGAACGGCGTCCTCCGCGACGGTGAGGTCGCCGGACCACCGCGCGAGCGCGGCGACGGCGGGTCCCCATTCCCGGCGAAAGACGCCGTCCAGGTCGGCCATTCGCGTCCGGCTAGAGTCCGGAGACCCCAGCCAGCTGCCGCAACAGCACGGTCGAGGCGGGGATCATCGACGCGACCTTGACCGCCTCGTCCCGGTTGTCGCCGGTCACCACGTAGAACCCGTTGGCCACCTCGGCGCCCTCGGCGTAGGGCCCGTCGGTGATCAGGACCTCGTCGCCGCGCACCCGCACGGTCGTCGCCGTCGACGGCTCGTGCAGTGCGGCGCCGCCGACCACGCGATCGCCCGCGGCGGCCATGAACTCCTGGTGCGGCGCGGCCATGGCCTGCCACTCGGGTGTGCCCGGCGCGAATGCGGAGGTAGGCGGTTCCATCAGGAGGGCCAGCCAGTCGTTGCCGGTCAGCCTGCGGGGCGGGTCGAAAGAGCCGAACACGGGCCAGATCTCGACGGCGCCGAACTTCGCGGCGGGGATGTCGCGGGCCAGGGCCAGCGCGTCGTCGAGGTTGTCGGCCTCCAGCACGTAGTAGCCGCCCGCCACCTCGGCGCCTTCGGCGAAGGGGCCGTCGGTGACGACCGGCGCGTCGGGCCCGCCGGAGACGCGCACGCCGGCCGCCGCCGGCGCCAGCGCATCGCCGGCGCGGATCGCCGAGGCGGCCCTGGCGTGGAAATCTTGGTATGCGGTCATGGCGGCCGCGCGCTCGTCGGGCGTCAACTGCCGTTCTTCATGCACCAGCAGAGCGAGGTATTGCATGTTCGTCGTCACCTCCGGTAGTGAGCGAAGCCCCGTGCTCCACTCTCTACCTATGCGACGAACGGCGCACGGCTAATCCGACAGGGTCAGGCGGCCGCGCCGGGCTTGAGGTAGGTGACCAGGCTGCAGTCCAGCATCTCGTCGGCGAAGTAGTGCTCGCAGCCGCGCAGGTACTTCATGTACCGGTCGTAGACCTCTTCGGAGGTCACCTCGATCGCCTTGTCCCGGTTGGACTCGAGCGTGTCACCCCAGATGTGCAGCGTCTTGATGTAGTGCGGGCGCAGCGAAAGCGGTTCGGGCACAACGAAACCGGCCTTCTCGCCGTGCTCGATCATCATCTCGGTGGACGGCAGGCGGCCGCCCGGGAAGATCTCGGTGATGATGAACTTGATGAAGCGCACCGTCTCGAAGGTCAGCTTCTTGCCGCGGGCGGCCATGTTGTAAGGGTGATAGCTGACGCTGCTCTGGACGGTCATCCGGCCGTCGTCGGGCATGATGTCGAAACACCGCTTGAAGAAGTCGTCGTAGTTCTCGTGCCCGAAGTGCTCGAACGCCTCGATCGACACGATGCGGTCCACCGGGTCGGTGAAGTCCTCCCAGCCGTGCAGCCGGACCTCCCACGACCGGTTGGTGTCGAGCTCACCGAGCACCTGCTGGCAGCGGGCGTGCTGGTTCTTGGACAGCGTCAGGCCCACCACGTTGACGTCGTACTTTTCGACCGCGCGCTTCATCGTGGTGCCCCAGCCGCAGCCGATGTCCAGCAGGGTCATGCCCGGCCGCAGGTCGAGCTGGTCCAGGTTGAGGTCGATCTTTGCGTACTGCGCCTCTTCCAGTGTCATGTCGTCGCGCTCGAAGTAAGCGCAGCTGTAGGTGCGGGTCGGGTCCTGGAAGAGGGCGAAGAAGTCGTCGGATACGTCGTAGTGCGCCTGAATGTCCTCGAAGCGGGTCCGCGTCTTCGTCGGGCCGGTCGGTTGCTCAGCCATGCTCGTCTTGTTCTCCTGGATGAATTTCACTGCCCCTGGCACGCGGCGCGCGTCGTCGAGATTCCCGACGTGCAACGATACCGAAGGTCACTTCTCCAATGTGAACTGGTTGCAGTCGACGTAACCCATGCGGAAGACCTTGGCGCAGCCGGTCAGATACTTCATGTACATGTCGTATACCTGTTCGGACTGGATCGCGATGGCCTCGTCCCGGTGGGCCTCGAGCGCCCCGGACCAGAAGTCGAGGGTCTTGGCGAAGTCCGACTGCAGGGACTGGACACGGGACACCGTGAACCCCACCTTGGTCGCGTGCTCCTCGACGGTCTCGATCGTCGGCAGCCGGCCACCCGGGAAGATGTCGGTGACGATGAACCTCATGAATTTCGCCATGTCCATCGTCAGCGGGATGCCGCGTTCCATCACCTGCTTGACGTGCAGGCCGGTGATCGAGTGCAGCAGCATCACGCCGTCGCTCGGCAGGGCGTCGTAGGTGAATTTGAAGAAATCGTCGTAGCGGTGAAAACCAAAGTGCTCCAGCGCTTCGACGACGACGATCCGGTCCACCTGTTCGTCGAACTCCGCCCAGTCGCTCAGCAGCACCCGCCGGGAGCGGTCGCTGTCAATCCCGTCGAGCACCTGCCGGCAGTATGCGTGCTGGTTCTTGGACAGCGTCAGGCCGACGACGTTGACGTCGTAGCGCTCGACCGCGTGCTTCATGATCGAACCCCAGCCGCAGCCGATGTCGAGCAACGTCATGCCCGGCTGCAGCCCCAGCTTGTCCAGCGTCAGGTCGAGTTTGGCTAGCTGAGCCTCGTGCAGGGTCAGGTCGTCGCGCGGGAAATACGCGCAGCTGTAGGTGCGCGTCGGATCCACGAACAGCGCGAAGAACTCGTTGGACAGGTCGTAATGGGCCTGGACATTGTCGAGGTTTGACCGCTTGAGCGTTGCCCCCACCCGATTCTCGAACATGACGTCCTCCCGACTGGACCGGCGCCGTTTGCTCGATGCCGTCCCCCGGCACCCTACACGCGGCGCGGCCCATCCCCTCTCTTTGAGCTCGCGCGCCCCTGGGTTTGTTGACCACCCGACCCCCCCACGTGGGGCCGCACCACCGCTATTTTTCCAATGTGAACTGGTTCACGTCGATATACCCGACCCGGAAGGCGTTTGCGCAGCCGGTCAGGTACTTCATGTAGCGCTGGTAGACCTCTTCGGACTGGATCGCGATGGCCTCGTCCCGGTGCGCCTCGAGGGCCTGCGCCCACAGGTCGAGTGTCCTGGCGTAATGCGGCTGCAGCGATTGCCGGCGGGTCAGCGTGAACCCGGCCTTCGCGGAGCGCTCGCCCACCATCTCGATCGACGGCAGCCGACCGCCCGGGAAGATCTCGGTGACGATGAACTTGATGAAGCGGGCCATCTCGAACGTGAGCGGGATACCGCGCTCGGCGCACTGCGGCCCCGTCAGCCCGGTGATGGTGTGCAGCAGCATCACCCCGTCGTCCGGCAGCGCGTTTGCGGCCATCGCGAAGAAGTCGTCGTAGCGCTCGTGACCGAAGTGCTCGAACGCGCCGATCGACACGATGCGGTCGACGGGCTCGTCGAACTGTTCCCAGCCGGCCAGCAACACCCGCTTGCCGCGCGGGCTGTCAAGGGAGTCGAACATCGTCTGGACGTGGGCGGCCTGGTTTTTCGACAACGTCAACCCGATGACGTTGACGTCGTATTTCTCGATCGCGCGGCGCATGGTCGCGCCCCAGCCGCAGCCCACGTCCAGCAGCGTCATCCCCGGGCGCAGCCCGAGCTTGCCCAGCGCCAGGTCGATCTTGGCCAGCTGGGCCTCTTCCAGTGTCATGTCGTCGCGCTCGAAGTAGGCGCAGCTGTAGGTCTGCGTGGGGTCGAGGAACAGCCGGAAGAAATCGTCGGACAGGTCGTAGTGCGCCTGCACGTCGTCGAAGTGCGGCGTCAGGTCCTTGGCCATGGCGTCAGTGCCTTTCCGACCTTTCGGCCCGTCGGTGCTCAGGGCGATTCGCTTGTGGGGCCCACCTCACTTGGTGAGGGTGTATTGGGCGACGTTGGAGATGCCCCTGCGGAACAGATCCGCGCAGCCGGTCAGGTAGCGCATGAAGCGGTCGTAGACCTCCTCCGACTGAATGGCGATCGCGCGTTCGCGATTGCCCCGCAGACTGGCTGCCCACGTGTCCAACGTCCGCGCGTAATGCGTCTGCAGGTATTCGATCTGCTCAATCGAGAAACCGCTGGTTTTCGCGTTGTCGACGATGTCGGGTTCGCCGCACATCTGGCCGCCGGGAAAGATTTCCTTGCCCAGGAAGTGGAAGAAACGCAGATCCGACATCGTGATCTGGACGCCGCGCTGCTTCCACTCCGACTGCGGATACGTGAAGATGCTGTGCATCAGCATCCGGCTGTCGCCGGGAAGGGTCGCGTAGGCCCAATCCCAGAACGCCGGCCAGCGTTCCTTCTTGAACGCGTCGAAGGCCTCGAAGCTCATGATGCGATCGACTCGCTCGTCGAACTCTTCCCAACCCTGCAGCCGGGCCTCGGTCCGCCGTGCCGTCGGGATTGCGGCCAGCCGTGCCTTGGTGCGCGCGTAGTGGTTGCGGCTGAGCGTGATGCCGATGACGTTCACGTCGTACTTCTCCACCGCCCGCACGACCGCGCCGCCCCAACCACACCCGACATCCAGCAGCGTCATGCCCGGCTCGAGGTTCAGCTTGTCCAGCGCCAGATCGAGCTTGGCGAGCTGGGCCTCTTCCAGCGTCATGTCGTCGTTCTTGAAGTAGGCGCAGGTGTACACCATGTTGGGGTCGAGGAACAGCTCGAAGAAGTCGTCCGAAATGTCGTAGGTCGACTGCGACTCTTCGTAATACGGCTTCAGCTTTGCCATTGGTAAGACCCACCTCCTCACGCCACCGTACAACTAGGTCAGGGTGTCCCCGAAATCAACAAGGCACTCTGAAAACCCGCCCGGCCCGGCTTCAACCGGCCTCGGCGAAGTTGCTCGTCAGCACGCTGACAAGCCGATCCCAGAGTTGCTGTGGCAGATCGTGGCCCATGCCGTCGAATAAGACTAGTCGAGCGCCGTCGATGGTGCGCGCCACCGCGCGGCCCCCGAACGGTCGCATCAGCTTATCGGCCCGGCCGTGGATGACCACGGTCGGCACCGCGGTCCGCCGGTTGTATGGCACGAGGCTGCCGGTCGCCATGACCGCGCTGAAATGCCGGGCAACGCCCCACGGGTAATAGCAGCGGTCGTAACCCTCGGCGGCCTCGGCGCGCACCTGCTCTTCGGTCACCCGGTAGCGCGGGCTGCCGATGATGTGGGTGACGCGCACCGCGTTGTCGAGGATCACCTCGCGCGGGGAACTCGGCGGCGGCCCCTTCAGGATCGCCAGCAGCGCGCGAGGCGCCGGCGGCGGCAGAAACCGCCGGTTGTTGCTGGAGAAGATGACCGCCAGCGACCTCGTCCGCTCGGCGAATCGCCCCGCGAAGACCTGCGCGATCATGCCGCCCATCGACGCCCCGACGATGTGGGCGCGCCCGATGCCCAGATGGTCGAGCAGGGCGGCGGCGTCGTCGGCCATGTCCTCCAGCCCGTAGGAGGCCGAGCTGGGCAGGCCGAACCAGAACCGCAGCAGCCGCGGTATCAGCGGCTCCGCGGAGCGGGGGCGTTCGGTCTTGCTGGACAGGCCGACGTCGCGGTTGTCGTAGCGGATCACCCGCAGGCCCCGGTCGACCAGCCTCTCGCAGAACGCGGTGCGCCACAGCAGCAGTTGCGCGCCCAAACCCATGATCAGCAGCAGGGGCGGGTCGTCGACGCTGCCCATGTCCTCGTAGTAGAGCTTCAGGTCGCCCCGGGGATGGCTCACCACGGCGTGCCCGGTGCGGATGTCCATCAGGCCTCGAGGTCGGACGTGTGCTCCCGGCTGACCTCCACCATGAAGTTGGCGAAGTACCCGGTCAGCTGCGGGTCGGACATCATCTGCCACTTCGGGGCCAGCAGCTTCATGTAGCGCTCGACATAGAGGAATTGTTTGCCGATCAGCACCAGTTCCCGCGGGAGCTTGACGTCGTAGGCGTCGGCCAGCGCCGAAAGCTGCCGGCCGATGTCGGCATACGACATGTCCCCGAGCGTCTGCATGGTGAGCGGGGTGGCGAACTTTTCCAGGTCCTTGGCGGCCTCGGCCTCGGGCTTCATGGTGCCCACGGCGCCCATCAGCACGACGATCTTGCCGGCGGCGGCGTGGTCCTTCTTGACCAGCAGCGCGTACACCAGCTCGCGCAGCAGCCAGCGGGTGCGCGGGTCGATGCGGCCCATGATGCCGAAGTCGAAGAACACGATCCGGCCCGCGTCGTCGACGTAGAGGTTGCCGGCGTGCAGGTCGCCGTGGAACAGCCCGTGCCGTAGCCCGCCCTCGAACAGGCTGAACAGCAGCGCCTTCACCAGCTCGGTCCCGTCGAATCCGGCCTTGCGGATGGCGGCGGCGTCGTCGATCCGGATGCCGGACACGCGTTCCATGGTCAGCACCCGCCCGCTGGTGAAGTCCCAGTGCACCTGCGGCACCCGGATGTTCTTACCCAGCGGCGAGGCGTGCAGGTGGGCGACCCACGCCTCCATCGACTGCGCCTCCAGGCGGAAGTCGAGCTCCTCGGCCAGGTTGTCCGCGAAGTCGGCGACAACGTCCTGCGCCGACAGCCGGCGGCCCATCTTGGCCAGCTCGACGGCCTGGGCGAAGCGCTTGAGGATCTGCAGGTCGGCGGCCACCCGGCGGCGAATGCCCGGCCGCTGAATCTTCACGACCACCTCTTCGCCGGTGTGCAGCGTCGCGTAGTGCACCTGCGCGATCGAGGCCGACGCGAACGGCGTCTCCTCCCACTTGGCGAACAGCTCGGCGGGGTCGCGGCCGAGGTCCTCGACGAACAGCTTGTGGATCTCTTTGGGGTCCGCCGGCGGCACTCGGTCGAGCAGGCCGCGGAACTCGCGCGACAGGGATTCGCCGAAGGCGCCGGGGCTCGACGCGATGATCTGACCGAACTTGACGTAGGTGGGACCGAGGTCGGCGAAGGTCTGCGGTAGCTGCTTGATCATCTTCTGCTGCCACGGCCCCCTGCCCGGCAGCGTGCTCAGGACGCGGGCGGCGGTGCGGGTGACCTGCCAACCGGTGACGGCCACCCGGGCCGCTTCCAGCGGCAGTGGCACCCGGTCCAGCTTGGCCACCTCGCGATGCTTGGTAGAACTCATTCCAGCAGTCTGCCAAACCGGCAGTGTCAAGTCCCAATTCGCCGTGACCGCGGTCACCGGCGGTGCAGGGGTTGCTAGGCGGGGCTCCAGGGCTTGACCCAGCCTTCGATCTCCCAGTCCTCGAGGCCGGCGATCAACTCGTACATGGTGGCGCCGTCGACGGTTTCGCGGACGATGTCGGCGTGCCCGGCGTGCCGGGCCAGCTCGTTGATCACGTGCAGGATCACCCACCGCACCGACCACGCCTTCTGGTTCTTGGGAAACCACGGGATGTCCTGCGGGACCGGCACGACCGCGTCGAGGTCCGCGGTCTCCACCAGCCGCAGCGACTCCGCGTTCTGGGCCTCGAACGCCCGAAGCAGTCCGGCGAGCGTCTCGTCGGGCCGCATCACGTGCTGGTCGGCGAACTCGCGCGTCAGCTCCTCGAACGGCCGCGGGTCCTTCGGCGGGGCGTCGGGCGCGGCGGCGACCCGCGCCATCCAGCTGCGCTGCATCCCGGTGGCGTGCTTGATCAGGCCGCCGATCGACAGCGCGCTGACCGACGGGGCGGACCGGGCCTGTTCGTCGGACAGGCCATAGGAAACGGCGAAGTAGGCGCTCTGGTGGTAGGCGAGGAATTCACGCAGGGCGCTGCGTTCGTCGGCCACGGGCGGGGCGAGGGCGGGCATGGCGCGATCTTAGATGCCATGCGCCGTAAGGTGCGGAGATGCAGCTGATTTCGGCGAAGTCCTTCGACCTGTTCGTCGGACCGCCCGAAGCGCCGCAGCAGGTGGTGCGCGTCGGACTCTCGGGGTGCGCCGCGCCGACGCGAATCCGTGTCGACGGCGACGGCCTGAGTGGGGAGGCGCTCGCCCAGCCCGGGGACGAGCTCATCGAGGTTCCCGTCACGGTGCGCGATCCGGTTGTCGGTCAGGGCAGGGCCGCGCGCGTGTACACCGACAGCGCCGGGATGGGGTTCGAGTTCACCGTGGCCGAACCCGGCTGGACGATGTTCATGGTCAGCCACTTTCACTACGACCCGGTGTGGTGGAACACCCAGGGCGCCTACACGAGCGAGTGGACCGAGGACCCGCCGGGGCGGGCCAGGCAGACCAACGGGTTCGAACTGGTGCACGCGCACCTGGAGATGGCCCGCCGCGATCCCGACTACAAGTTCGTCCTGGCTGAGGTCGACTACCTCAAGCCGTATTGGGACACCCGGCCCGAGGACCGCGCCGACCTGCGCCGGTTCCTGGACGAAGGCCGCCTCGAGGTGATGGGCGGCACCTACAACGAGCCCAACACCAACCTCACCGGCCCGGAGACGACCATCCGGAACCTGGTGCACGGCACAGGATTTCAGCGTTACGTCCTGGGCGCGGCGCCGGCGACCGCGTGGCAGCTGGACGTGTTCGGGCACGACCCGCAATTCCCCGGCATGGCCGCCGACGCCGGCCTGACATCGAGTTCCTGGGCCCGCGGGCCGCACCACCAGTGGGGCCCTGCCCATACCGCTGCCGAAACCGGTGGCGTGGAGCGCATGCAGTTCAGCAGCGAGTTCGAGTGGATCTCGCCGTCGGGCCGCGGGCTGCTCACCCACTACATGCCCGCGCACTATTCGGCGGGTTGGTGGATGGACTCGGCGGCCTCGCTGGCCGAGGCCGCCGAGTCCACCTACGAGCTGTTCGGCCAGCTGAAGTCGGTCGCTTTGACCCGCAACGTCCTGCTGCCGGTCGGCACGGACTACACCCCGCCGAACAAGTGGGTCACCGACATCCACCGGAACTGGGCCCGGCGGTATACGTGGCCGCGTTTCCTGTGCGCGCTTCCCAAGGAGTTCTTCGCGGCGGTGCGCGCCGAGTTGGACCAGCGCGGCTGTGTTCCCTCGCCGCAGACCCGCGACATGAACCCGATCTACACCGGCAAGGACGTCTCCTACATCGACACCAAGCAGGCGAACCGCGCCGCCGAGAACGCCGTCCTGGAGGCCGAGCGCTTCGCGGTGTTCGCCGCGCTGATGACCGGCTCCGGCTACCCGCACGCCGCGCTGGCCAAGGCGTGGGTGCAGCTGGCCTACGGCGCCCATCACGACGCCATCACCGGCTCCGAGTCCGATCAGGTCTACCTGGACCTGCTGACCGGCTGGCGCGACGCGTGGGAGCTGGGCCGCGCGGCCCGCGACAACTCGCTGGCGCTGCTGTCCGGTGCGGTGGAGGCCCGTGCCGACGCCGTGGTGGTGTGGAATCCGTTGGCGCACGGGCGAACCGACGTCGTCACCGCCCGGCTCGACCCGCCGCTCGGCGCGGGCGTGCGGGTGCTCGACCCGGCCGACCCCGGCGGTGGGGCGCTACCCGCGCTCGTCGAGCACGGCGGCCGCTCGATCACGTGGCTGGCCCGCGATGTGCCGTCGCTGGGCTGGCGTTCCTACCGGCTCGTCGCGTCCGCCGAACCCGCCGGCTGGCAGCCGGTTTCCGGAACCGAGATCGCCAACGAGCACTACCGGCTACGGGTCGACCCGGCGCGCGGCGGCGGGGTCGCCGCCCTGATCCACGACGGGCGCGAACTGATCGCCGACGGCCGGGTGGGCAACGAGCTCGCCGTCTACGACGAGTACCCGGCGCACCCGACGCAGGGGGAGGGCCCCTGGCATCTGCTGCCCAAGGGGCCGGTGGTGTGCTCGTCGGAGTCGCCGGCGCGGGTGCAGGCCTCTCGCTGCCCGATCGGCGAACGGCTGGTGGTGCGCGGCCGCATCGGCACGCTGTTGCGGTACACCCAGACCCTGACGCTGTGGCGCGGAGTGGACCGCCTGGACTGCCGGACCGCCATCCACGAGTTCACCGGGGAGGACCGCCTGGTCCGGCTGCGCTGGCCGTGCCCGGTGCCGGGGGCCATGCCGGTCAGCGATGTCGGCGACGCCGTCGTGGGGCGCGGTTTTGCGTTGCTGCACAAGGGTTCTGGGGGCCGGCAATCGGTCGACACCGCGCGGCAGCCGTGGACGCTGGACAACCCGGCGCACGGGTGGTTCGGGCTGTCGTCGGCGGTGCGGGTGCGGGCCGGCCCCCCGCACAGCCACGCCGTGCGGGCGGTCTCGGTGGCCGAGGTGGTGGTCCCGGACGAGGCGGCGTCCGGCCCGCTGGCGCGCGAGCTGATCGTGGCGCTGGCCCGAGCCGGCGTCACGGCAACCTGCGGCGCCGGCGGCACGCCGCGCTACGGCCACCTCGACGTCGACTCCAACCTCCCCGACGTGCGGATCGCGCTGGGCGGCCCCGACCGCAACGAGTTCACCAAACTCGTTCTGCGCCAAGATGCTTCGATCTACGCCCACGAACTCGACCGTCAGCTGGCCGCGACGGGCCGGGCCCGGGTGTGGGTTCCCGCCGAGGCGCCGTTGGCCGCGGCGTGGGTACCCGGCGCCGACCTGCGAGCGCCGCGGGCGCTGCCCGTGCTGCTGATCGACGGCCGGGACGACGAATCCCTGCGCTCGGCGATCGCGTCGCTGACCGACGACCTCGCCGACGCCGAAATCACGGTCTCCCAGGACGTCCCGCCCGGCATGGGCCCGTTCGAGGCCCGCACCGTCGCGCTGCTCAACCGCGGCGTGCCCGGCTTCGCCGTCGACGTCGAGGGCACACTGCACTCCTCCCTGATGCGGTCGTGCACCGGCTGGCCATCGGGCACCTGGATCGACGACCCACGCCGCACCGCCCCCGACGGGTCCAACTTCCAGCTCCAGCACTGGACGCACGATTTCGACTACGCGCTGGTGTGCGCCGAGGGCGACTGGCGGCGGGGCGCGGTCCCGGCCCGCAGCGACCAGTTCTCCCACCCACTGCTGGCCGTCGCCTCGGGACCCGGTTCGGGCGCGCTGGCGGCGTCCGGGTCGCTGCTGAGGGTCGATCCGGGCGACTCGGTCCGCCTGGGAGCGCTGAAGGCGGCCGGCAACCCGCTGGCCGAGGGCAGCGTCCGGCCCGTCGACCCCGCCGAGGTGGCGCTGCGGCTGGTGGAGACCGGAGGCGCGGACGCCCGCGTCTCGATCGGCTCGGCGCTGGGCGAGGTGAGCCGACTGCGCCACGCCGACCTGTTGGAACGGCCGCTGCCGGCGTCGCGGCGCACGCGTTCGGTCGCGCTGCACGGCCAGCAGGTGGCCACCGTGCTCGCCGACCTCGAAATGCCGCGCATCGCAACGGGTCCCGTCGAGCTGGCCCCGCAGGCCGAGATCGCCCAGCCGCTGTTCGCGCGCTACTGGCTGCACAACCGCGGTCCCGCGCCGCTGGGCGGCCTGCCGGTCGCCTGCCACCTGGAACCCACGGCGGTGCTGGGTCGGGCGGGCGGCGAGGTCGTGCTGCGGCTTACGGTGGCCAGTGATTGCAGCGACGCGACGCTGGACGGAACGGTGGCGATGGTGTGTCCCGACGGCTGGTCGGCACGGCTCCCCGCGCGGCGGTTCACCCTGCCGGGCGGTCAGCACGCGGCGGCCCGCGTCAGGGTGTCGATTCCCGCCGGCACCGCGCCCGGCCTCTACCCGGTCCGCGCCCAGCTGCGCGTCACCGGCAAGGCGATCCCGCCGGCCTGGGGGCAGGTCGTCGAGGACGTGTGCGTGGTGACCGTCGGCGGGGGAGAGCCGGACCCCGGCGGCGTCGTCCACCTGGTCGGCGGTCCCGAGGAGGTCAGCGTGGCGGCCGGTCGCACCGCCGCGCTGGCGGTGGTCTAGCCCGGCGCCGTTTTGGCCGCCGGCGCCCCGTCGGGCTATTGTGGTTTGCGATCCACCGAAGACCGTCGGTCACCGAGAAATCGGTCGAAGGTCCGGGAGCTTCCCGGCGGCCCACGCAGGAGGACGAGGCGGTAGCGCCGGCTTCGCCGGCGCCTTTCGCGCCCCGGCCGTTTCCTGCGCCGGGGCGTTCGTCGTTTTCGGGGGGTCATCGACGACACGTCGCACGACTTTCACCTGGAGGAGGTAGGCATGGCCAGGGCTGACAAAGCCACCGCCGTCGCAGACATCGCCGAGCAGTTCAAGGAGGCGACCGCCACCCTCATCACCGAGTACCGGGGATTGACGGTGGCCAACCTGGCCGAGCTGCGCCGGTCGCTGAGCGGCGCGGCCACGTACTCGGTGGCCAAGAACACCCTCATCAAGCGCGCGGCATCCGAGGCCGGCGTCGAGGGCCTCGACGAGCTGTTCGCCGGCCCGACGGCCATCGCGTTCGTCACCGGCGAGCCCGTCGACGCCGCCAAGGCGATCAAGACCTTCGCCAAGGAGCACAAGGCGCTGGTCATCAAGGGCGGCTACATGGACGGCCGCGCACTGACGGTCGCCGAGGTCGAGCGCATCGCGGACCTCGAGTCCCGCGAGGTGCTGCTGGCCAAGCTGGCCGGCGCGATGAAGGGCAACCTCGCCAAGGCGGCCGGCCTGTTCGCCGCCCCCGCCTCGCAGATGGCCCGGCTCGCCGCCGCCCTGCAGGAGAAGAAGGCGGCAGAGGCTCCGGCGGCGGCACCGGCTCCCGAGGCCGCCCCCGAGCCGGCCCCCGAGCCGGCGGCGGAAGCGACCACCGAATCTTCGCAGCCACCGGCAGAAGCCGAATAACCCAACCCGGAATCAGGAAGGACCCACATCATGGCAAAGCTGTCCAGCGACGAATTGCTCGACGCGTTCAAGGAAATGACCCTCTTGGAGCTGTCGGACTTCGTCAAGAAGTTCGAGGAGACCTTCGAGGTCACCGCCGCCGCTCCCGTCGCCGTCGCCGCGGCCGGTGGCCCGGCCGCCGGTGGCGCGCCCGCGGAGGCCGCCGAGGAGCAGTCGGAGTTCGACGTGATCCTCGAGGCCGCCGGTGACAAGAAGATCGGCGTCATCAAGGTGGTCCGCGAGATCGTCTCGGGCCTGGGCCTCAAGGAAGCCAAGGACCTCGTCGACGGCGCGCCCAAGCCGCTGCTGGAGAAGGTCGCCAAGGAGGCGGCCGACGACGCCAAGGCCAAGCTCGAGGCCGCCGGCGCCACCGTCACCGTCAAGTAGCTCCACCGCACGAAACCCCCGGAACTGCGCGTTCCCGGGGGTTTCGTGCGCTCAGCCGGCGCGCGTCGCCAGCTCGAGCGAGGAAGCCACCCGCTCTGGTGAATCTCCCAGCGCGACAAGCAGTTTGGACCTCATCGAGTCGAGCACCAGCGCGACGGCCGAGCCGTCGTCACCGTAGAAGCCGCCGAGTTCGAGCATCACGAACCCGTGCAGCAACGCCCAGAACTGCGCGGCCGTCGCGATCACGGTCGCGTCGTCGGCCACCGAGCCCGCGGTGATCCGGCCCGCGCGCATGCAACGCTGAACCACGCGCACCAGGTGCGCGAAGCTGGGGATGTGCTGCTCGATCTCGGCGACCGACAGGGTCAGGACGTTGCCCGTCGGCGCGTTGATGCCGTGCGCGCTGGTGCTGCCGAACATCAGGCGATACAGGTGCGGCCGCCCGATGGCGAAGCGCCGGTACGCGAGGCCGAGGGCGAACAAGTCGGCGACCGGGTCGGCGGCCTCCGGCGCCATGAGCGCGGCGTCCAGCTGCCGGAAACCCTCGTCGGCGAGTTCGGCGACGAGCCCCCGCATACCGCCGAAGTGGGTGTACACCGCCATCGTCGACGTGCCGGCCGCGGCGGCAATCTTTCGCGTCTGCAGCGCATCCGGTCCGTGCTCGTGCAGCAGGTCGACCGCGGCCAGCAGCATGTCCTGACGAACACTGCGCTGCAGCGGCGGACTCGTGTCGGGGGCCACTTCGGAAACCATCGTTGCCATTCTCACCGTCGGGGCGTACCTTGCGTATAACGCCGTAATAACGATGTTATAGGAGCTCAGCCATGACGTCCACACAAACCGCCGAAACCGCTAACCCGTACCTCGAAGGCTTCCTGGCGCCGGTGAGCTCCGAGGTGACCGCCTATGACCTGCCGGTCACCGGGCACATCCCGGACCACCTCGACGGGCGCTACCTGCGCAACGGCCCCAACCCGGCCGCCGAGGTCGATCCGGCGACCTATCACTGGTTCAGCGGCGATGGCATGGTGCACGGCGTCGCGCTGCGCGAGGGCAAGGCACGGTGGTACCGCAACCGCTGGGTGCGCAGCGCGTCGGTGTGCAAGGCGCTGGGGGAGCAGCCGCCGGCACGGCTCGACCCGCGGGCGGGCATCCTGTCGCTGGGGGCCAACACCAGTGTCCTGAATCACGCCGGACGCACCCTCGCCCTCGTCGAGGGTGGCGTGGCCAACTACGAGCTCACCGACGAGCTGGACACCGTCGGGACCTGCGACTTCGACGGCACCCTGTACGGCGGCTACACCGCCCATCCCCACCGCGATCCGCGCACCGGCGAATTGCATGCGGTGTCATACTCTTTCGCCCGCGGGCGAAGGGTGCAGTACTCGGTGATCGGCACCGACGGACGGGCCCGCCGAACGGTCGACATCTCGGTCTCGGGATCGCCGATGATGCACGATTTCTCGCTGACCGACAAATATGTCGTGATCTACGACCTGCCGGTGACCTTCGAGGCCGCGCAGGTCCTTCCGGCCAACCTGCCGCGCTGGCTGGATCTGCCGGCGCGGCTGGTGGCGCAGTCGCTGATCGGCCGGGTCCGCGTGCCGGGTCCCATCAACGCGATGTTCAACCGCAATCCCAAGCACTCCGACCAGATGCCGTACGCGTGGAACCCCCGCTATCCGGCGCGCATCGGGGTCATGCCGCGGGAGGGCGGCAATGCCGACGTCCGGTGGTTCGAGATCGAGCCCTGCTACATCTACCACCCGCTCAATGCGTACTCCGAGATGCGCGAGGGCCCTCAAACAAGTTCAGAGGTCCTGGTGCTCGATGTGGTCAGGTATTCGCGGATGTTCGACCGCGACCGGCGCGGACCGGGTGACACTCCGCCGACGCTGGACCGCTGGACCGTCAACCTGGCGACGGGCGCGGTCGCCACCGAAACACGCGACGACCGGTCCCAGGAGTTCCCCCGGATCAACGAGTCCCGGCTCGGGGCGGAACACCGCTTCGGCTACACCGTCGGCTTCGACTATGTCGGCGACGGGGCCACCGACTTGCCGACCGGCCTGTACAAACACGACTACGCGACCGGTTCCGTTCAGGTCGCGGCGCTCGATCCCGACCTCGTGGTCGGCGAGATGTGCTTCGTGCCGAACCCGTCGGCCTCCCCGGCGACGCAGGCCGAGGACGACGGCGTCCTGATGGGCTACGGCTACCACCGCGGCCGCCAGGAGGGCCAGCTGCTGATCCTGGACGCCCAGGCGCTCGAGCCCATGGCCACCGTCCACCTGCCGCAGCGGGTGCCGATCGGCTTCCACGGCAACTGGGCCGGTTGAGGGCGCGGTCTCGACTCGGTCAAATTCGGTCCGCGCGGTTCCGCAACCCTGATGCCGTGCCTGCGACGTGCGCTACAGTGACTCATGCCACAGAAAAGGGCAGGTGGCAGGCACGCGCGTCGAGGGAAGGATCCTCATGGGAGTCGCTATTCAGGTCAACGGGCTCACGAAGTCCTTTGGATCCTCCAGGATTTGGGAAGACGTGACGCTCGAACTCCCCGCGGGTGAGGTCAGCGTTCTTCTCGGCCCGTCCGGTACCGGCAAATCGGTGTTCCTGAAATCGCTGATCGGTCTGCTGCGGCCGGAGCGCGGTTCCATCGTCATCGACGGCACCGACATCATCGAGTGCTCGGCCAAGGAGCTTTACGAGATTCGCACGCTGTTCGGCGTCATGTTCCAGGACGGCGCGCTGTTCGGCTCGATGAACCTCTTCGACAACGCGGCCTTCCCGCTGCGCGAGCACACCAAGAAGAAAGAGGGCGAGATCCGTGACATCGTCATGGAGAAGCTCGAAATGGTGGGCCTCAAGGGTGATGAGAAGAAGTTCCCCGGCGAGATCTCCGGCGGTATGCGCAAGCGCGCGAGCCTGGCCCGGGCCCTGGTGCTGGACCCGCAGATCATCCTCTGCGACGAGCCCGACTCCGGCCTGGACCCCGTGCGGACCGCCTACCTGAGCCAGCTGATCATCGACATCAACGCCCAGATCGACGCGACCGTCCTGATCGTGACGCACAACATCAACATCGCCCGCACCGTGCCGGACAACATGGGCATGCTGTTCCGCCGCAAGCTGGTCATGTTCGGCCCCCGCGAGGTGCTGCTGACCAGCGACGAGCCGGTCGTGCGCCAGTTCCTCAACGGCCGCCGCATCGGGCCCATCGGCATGTCCGAGGAGAAGGACGAGGCGACCATGGCCGAGGAGCAGGCCATGGTGGACGCCGGTCACCACTCCGGCGGTGTCGAGGAGATCGAGGGCGTGCCGCCGCAGATCATCGCGACGCCGGGTATGCCGGAGCGCAAGGCCGTGGCCCGCCGCCAGGCCCGCGTCCGCGAGATGCTGCACACCTTGCCGAAGAAGGCCCAGGCCGCGATCCTCGACGACCTCGAGGGCACGCACCAGTATCAGGCGGACCCGTTCGGCCGCTGACGCGCCACCGTTTTCCCGGCCCCGCGAGCACTCCTGCAGGGGCGGGGTTCCGACGCGCGCCGGAACGTGGCCCGTGCTGTTTCGTCCTGATAATTTCGCGATAACTTGTCCCCAGGGCGGCCCCGTCCTCTTGACGACGGGGCGTAAACGGGTCAATCTGTTGGGCAGCATGTGTCCAGGGAATGCCGAGATGCCAGCCAGCGCCGATGGTTCCTTGGACCGGCACGTGTTGGGCAGTTGAGGAATGCGCCGTCCTGCGCTATTGTTGGACGTTGCGCTGGCTACTTCCTGCCCACCTCACCCGCCACTTGACACCGTGGTCTTAGCCTGAGCCCCCTATCAGCGGCTTAGCTAGTTAGTTGTGCGCGTGAGATCTGGGTCAGATCGTCCGCCGGCCTAACCGACACAGTTCGCGGCGAACAGGCCCGGTGGCCCCGGTTCTCGTGAGTCGCACGAGGTGCTGGAAGGATGCATCTTGGCAGATTTCCGCCAGAGCAAGACGGATCGCCCACAAAGTTCTCCCAAGGGGACGGGTTCTTCTGCGGGGAAGAGTTCCTCGAACGGAAGTTCCTCAAACGGATCCGTACCCGGAGCGCCGAACCGGGTTTCCTTCGCCAAGCTCCGCGAACCCCTCGAGGTTCCCGGGCTGCTCGACGTCCAGATCGACTCGTTCGAGTGGCTGATCGGCTCGGCCGGCTGGCGTGAGCGCGCGGTCGAGCGCGGCGAGGTCGACCCCAAGGGCGGCCTGGAAGAGGTGCTCGACGAGCTCTCGCCGATCGAGGACTTCTCCGGCTCGATGTCGCTGTCGTTCTCCGACCCGCGCTTCGACGAGGTCAAGGCGCCGGTCGACGAGTGCAAAGACAAGGACATGACGTACGCGGCGCCGCTGTTCGTCACCGCCGAGTTCATCAACAACAACACCGGCGAGATCAAGAGCCAGACGGTGTTCATGGGTGACTTCCCGATGATGACCGAGAAGGGCACCTTCATCATCAACGGGACCGAGCGCGTGGTGGTCAGCCAGCTCGTCCGGTCGCCCGGTGTGTACTTCGACGAGACCATCGACAAGTCCACCGAGAAGATGCTGCACAGCGTCAAGGTGATCCCCAGCCGGGGCGCCTGGCTGGAATTCGACGTCGACAAGCGCGACACCGTCGGTGTGCGCATCGACCGCAAGCGCCGCCAGCCGGTCACCGTGCTGCTCAAGGCGCTCGGCTGGACCAACGAGCGGATCACCGAGCGGTTCGGCTTCTCCGAGATCATGATGTCGACGCTGGAGAAGGACAACACCGCCGGCACCGACGAGGCGTTGCTCGACATCTACCGCAAGCTGCGTCCGGGCGAGCCGCCGACCAAGGAGTCCGCGCAGACCCTGCTGGAGAACTTGTTCTTCAAGGAGAAGCGCTACGACCTGGCCCGGGTCGGCCGGTACAAGGTCAACAAGAAGCTCGGTCTGAACGCCAAGGACTCGACCACCCCGATCACCACGACGACGCTGACCGAAGAGGACGTCGTTGCGACCATCGAGTACCTGGTGCGTCTGCACGAGGGACAGTCCACGATGACCGTCCCCGGCGGCGTCGAGGTGCCGGTGGAGACCGACGACATCGACCACTTCGGCAATCGCCGGTTGCGTACGGTCGGTGAGCTGATCCAGAACCAGATCCGGGTTGGCATGTCGCGGATGGAGCGCGTCGTCCGCGAGCGGATGACCACGCAGGACGTCGAGGCGATCACGCCGCAGACCCTGATCAACATCCGCCCGGTGGTGGCGGCGATCAAGGAGTTCTTCGGCACCAGCCAGCTCTCGCAGTTCATGGACCAGAACAACCCGCTGTCCGGGCTGACCCACAAGCGCCGGCTCTCGGCGCTGGGCCCCGGCGGTCTGTCCCGCGAGCGCGCGGGCCTGGAGGTCCGCGACGTGCACCCGTCGCACTACGGCCGGATGTGCCCGATCGAGACCCCGGAGGGCCCGAACATCGGCCTGATCGGGTCGCTGTCGGTGTACGCGCGGGTCAACCCGTTCGGCTTCATCGAGACGCCCTATCGCAAGGTGGTCGACGGTGTGGTCACCGACGAGATCCACTACCTGACGGCCGACGAGGAGGACCGCCACGTCGTGGCGCAGGCCAACTCGCCGATCGACGACACGGGCCGCTTCGTCGAGCCGCGCGTGCTGGTGCGCCGCAAGGCGGGCGAGGTGGAGTACGTGGCGTCGTCCGAGGTGGACTACATGGACGTCTCGCCGCGCCAGATGGTCTCGGTGGCCACCGCGATGATCCCGTTCCTCGAGCACGACGACGCAAACCGTGCCCTGATGGGCGCCAACATGCAGCGCCAGGCGGTTCCGCTGGTGCGCAGCGAGGCGCCGCTGGTGGGCACCGGCATGGAGCTGCGCGCCGCGATCGACGCCGGCGACGTCGTCGTCGCGGAGAAAGCGGGGGTGATCGAGGAGGTTTCCGCCGACTACATCACCGTGATGGCCGACGACGGAACCCGGCACACCTACCGGATGCGCAAGTTCGCCCGCTCCAACCACGGCACGTGCGCCAACCAGTCGCCGATCGTGAACGCGGGCGACCGGGTCGAGGCCGGCCAGGTCATCGCCGACGGCCCATGCACCGAGAACGGCGAGATGGCGCTGGGCAAGAACCTGCTCGTGGCGATCATGCCGTGGGAGGGCCACAACTACGAGGACGCGATCATCCTGTCCAACCGCCTGGTTGAGGAGGACGTGCTCACCTCGATTCACATCGAGGAGCACGAGATCGACGCCCGCGACACCAAGCTGGGCGCCGAGGAGATCACCCGGGACATCCCGAACGTCTCCGACGAGGTGCTGGCCGACCTGGACGAGCGCGGCATCGTGCGCATCGGCGCCGAGGTGCGCGACGGCGACATCCTGGTCGGCAAGGTCACCCCGAAGGGTGAGACCGAGCTGACGCCGGAGGAGCGGCTGCTGCGGGCGATCTTCGGGGAGAAGGCCCGCGAGGTCCGCGACACCTCCCTGAAGGTGCCGCACGGCGAGTCCGGGAAGGTCATCGGCATTCGGGTGTTCTCCCGGGAGGACGACGACGAGCTGCCGGCCGGTGTCAACGAGCTGGTCCGCGTGTACGTGGCCCAGAAGCGGAAGATCTCCGACGGCGACAAGCTGGCTGGCCGGCACGGGAACAAGGGCGTGATCGGCAAGATCCTGCCGGTCGAGGACATGCCGTTCCTGCCGGACGGCACCCCGGTGGACATCATCCTGAACACCCACGGTGTGCCGCGACGGATGAACATCGGCCAGATCCTGGAAACCCACCTCGGGTGGGTCGCCAAGTCCGGGTGGAAGGTCGACACCGCCGGCGGGACGCCCGAGTGGGCGGCCAACCTGCCCGAGGACCTGCTGCACGCCGAGGCGAACTCGATCGTGTCGACGCCGGTGTTCGACGGCGCCAAGGAGGAGGAGCTGCAGGGGCTGCTCTCGGCCACGTTGCCCAACCGCGATGGCGAGGTATTGGTGAACGGCGACGGCAAGGCGGTGCTCTTCGACGGGCGCAGCGGCGAGCCGTTCCCGTACCCGGTGACCGTCGGCTACATGTACATCATGAAGCTGCACCACCTGGTGGACGACAAGATCCACGCCCGCTCCACCGGCCCGTACTCGATGATCACCCAGCAGCCGCTGGGCGGTAAGGCGCAGTTCGGTGGCCAGCGGTTCGGTGAGATGGAGTGCTGGGCCATGCAGGCCTACGGCGCCGCGTACACGCTGCAGGAGCTGTTGACCATCAAGTCCGACGACACCGTCGGCCGGGTCAAGGTCTACGAGGCGATCGTCAAGGGCGAGAACATCCCCGAGCCGGGCATCCCGGAGTCGTTCAAGGTGCTGCTCAAGGAGCTGCAGTCGCTGTGCCTCAACGTGGAGGTGCTGTCGTCCGACGGTGCGGCGATCGAGCTGCGCGAGGGCGAGGACGAGGACCTGGAGCGTGCCGCTGCCAACCTGGGAATCAACCTGTCCCGCAACGAATCAGCCTCCGTAGAGGACCTGGCTTAAATCTTTTCAGTCACTAAACCCGCAAGGGGAAAGGGAGTTACGTGCTCGACGTCAACTTCTTCGATGAACTCCGTATCGGCCTGGCCACCGCGGAAGACATCAGGCAATGGTCTTACGGCGAGGTCAAGAAGCCGGAGACGATCAACTACCGAACGCTGAAGCCCGAGAAGGACGGCCTGTTCTGCGAGAAGATCTTCGGACCCACTCGCGACTGGGAGTGCTACTGCGGCAAGTACAAGCGCGTCCGCTTCAAGGGCATCATCTGCGAGCGCTGCGGCGTCGAGGTGACCCGCGCCAAGGTGCGCCGCGAGCGGATGGGACACATCGAGCTGGCCGCGCCGGTGACCCACATCTGGTACTTCAAGGGTGTGCCGTCGCGGTTGGGCTACCTGCTCGACCTGGCGCCGAAGGACCTCGAGAAGATCATCTACTTCGCGGCCTACGTCATCACCGCGGTCGACGACGAGATGCGGCACAACGAGCTCTCGACGCTCGAGGCCGAAATGGTGGTGGAGCGCAAGGGCGTTGAGGACCAGCGCGACGCCGAGCTGGAGGCCCGGGCGCAGAAGCTGGAGGCCGACCTGGCCGAGCTGGAGGCCGAGGGCGCCAAGGCCGATGCGCGCCGCAAGGTCCGCGACAGCGGCGAGCGGGAGATGCGCCAGATCCGCGACCGCGCCCAGCGCGAGCTGGACCGGCTGGAGGACATCTGGAACACCTTCACCAAGCTGGCCCCCAAGCAGCTCATCGTCGACGAGAACCTCTACCGCGAGCTCGTCGACCGCTACGGCGAGTACTTCACCGGTGCCATGGGCGCGGAGTCGATCCAGAAGCTGATCGAGAACTTCGACATCGACGCCGAGGCCGAGATACTGCGTGACGTCATCCGAAACGGCAAGGGGCAGAAGAAGCTTCGCGCCCTCAAGCGGCTCAAGGTGGTCGCCGCCTTCCAGCAGTCGGGCAACTCGCCGATGGGCATGGTGCTCGACGCCGTCCCGGTGATCCCACCGGAGCTGCGCCCGATGGTGCAGCTCGACGGTGGCCGGTTCGCCACCAGCGACCTCAACGATCTGTACCGCCGGGTGATCAACCGCAACAACCGTCTCAAGAGGCTGATCGACCTCGGGGCTCCCGAGATCATCGTCAACAACGAGAAGCGGATGCTGCAGGA
The DNA here is from genome assembly GCF_001053185.1 of Mycobacterium bohemicum DSM 44277. Taxonomy (GTDB): domain Bacteria; phylum Actinomycetota; class Actinomycetes; order Mycobacteriales; family Mycobacteriaceae; genus Mycobacterium; species Mycobacterium bohemicum. Next base: position 273,098 of record NZ_CSTD01000003.1, read on the forward strand.
ATCCGTGGATGCGCTGTTCGACAACGGCCGTCGCGGCCGCCCGGTCACCGGGCCGGGCAACCGTCCGCTGAAGTCGTTGAGCGATTTGCTCAAGGGCAAGCAGGGCCGGTTCCGGCAGAACCTGCTCGGCAAGCGCGTCGACTACTCGGGCCGCAGCGTCATCGTGGTCGGCCCGCAGCTCAAGCTGCACCAGTGTGGTCTGCCCAAGCTGATGGCGCTGGAACTGTTCAAGCCGTTCGTGATGAAGCGGCTCGTGGACCTCAACCACGCGCAGAACATCAAGAGCGCCAAGCGAATGGTGGAGCGCCAGCGTCCGCAGGTGTGGGACGTGCTCGAAGAGGTCATCGCCGAGCACCCGGTGCTGCTGAACCGTGCACCCACCCTGCACCGCCTCGGCATCCAGGCCTTCGAGCCGATGCTGGTGGAGGGCAAGGCGATTCAGCTGCACCCGTTGGTGTGTGAGGCGTTCAACGCCGACTTCGACGGTGACCAGATGGCCGTGCACCTGCCGCTGAGCGCCGAGGCGCAGGCCGAGGCCCGCATCCTGATGCTGTCCTCGAACAACATCCTCTCGCCCGCGTCGGGCCGGCCGCTGGCCATGCCGCGACTGGACATGGTCACCGGGCTGTACTACCTGACCACCGAGGTCCCCGGCGACACCGGCGAATACGCGCCGCCCGCCAAGGACCGCCCGGAGGTCGGCGTGTACTCCTCGCCGGCCGAGGCGATCATGGCGTCCGACCGCGGCGTGCTCTCGGTGCGCGCCAAGATCAAGGTTCGGCTGTCGCAGCTGCGTCCGCCGGCCGAGATCGAGGCCGAGCTGTTCGGCGTCAACGGCTGGCGGCCGGGGGACGCGTGGATGGCCGAGACGACGCTGGGCCGGGTGCTGTTCAACGAGCTGCTGCCGCTGGCCTACCCGTTCGTGAACAAGCAGATGCACAAGAAGGTGCAGGCCTCGATCATCAACGACCTGGCCGAGCGCTACCCGATGATCGTGGTCGCGCAGACCGTCGACAAGCTCAAGGACGCCGGTTTCTACTGGGCGACCCGAAGCGGCGTGACGGTGTCGATGGCCGACGTGCTGGTTCCGCCGCGGAAAAAGGAGATCCTCGACCACTACGAGGACCGGGCCGACAAGGTCGAAAAGCAGTTCCAGCGTGGCGCTTTGAACCACGACGAGCGCAACGAGGCCCTGGTTGAGATCTGGAAGGAAGCCACCGACGAGGTCGGTCAGGCGCTGCGCGAGCACTACCCCGCCGACAACCCGATCATCACAATCGTCGACTCGGGTGCCACGGGTAACTTCACCCAGACCCGAACGCTGGCCGGCATGAAGGGCCTGGTGACCAACCCCAAGGGTGAGTTCATCCCGCGTCCGGTCAAGTCGTCGTTCCGCGAGGGCCTGACCGTGCTGGAGTACTTCATCAACACCCACGGCGCCCGAAAGGGCCTGGCGGACACCGCATTGCGTACCGCCGACTCGGGTTACCTGACCCGTCGTCTGGTGGACGTCAGCCAGGACGTGATCGTCCGCGAGCACGACTGCCAGACCGAGCGCGGCATCGTCGTCGAGCTGGCCGAGCGTCAGCCCGACGGCACCCTGATCCGCGACCCGTACATCGAAACCTCGGCGTACGCGCGGACTTTGGGCACCGATGCGGTGGACGAGGCCGGCAACGTCGTCGTCGCGCGCGGGGAGGACCTGGGCGACCCGGAGATCGACGCGCTGCTGGCGGCGGGCATCACGCAGGTGAAGGTGCGGTCGGTGCTGACCTGCACCACCGGCACCGGCGTGTGCGCGACGTGCTACGGGCGGTCGATGGCGACCGGCAAGCTGGTCGACATCGGCGAGGCCGTCGGCATCGTCGCCGCGCAGTCCATCGGTGAGCCGGGCACGCAGCTGACGATGCGTACCTTCCACCAGGGTGGTGTCGGTGAGGACATCACCGGCGGTCTGCCCCGTGTGCAGGAGCTGTTCGAGGCCCGCGTCCCGCGCGGCAAGGCCCCGATCGCCGACGTCACCGGGCGGGTCCGCCTGGAGGACGACGACCGCTTCTACAAGATCACCATCGTCCCCGACGACGGTGGCGAGGAGGTCGTCTACGACAAGCTCTCGAAGCGTCAGCGCCTGCGGGTGTTCAAACACGAGGACGGTTCCGAGCGCGTGCTCTCCGACGGCGACCACGTCGAGGTGGGCCAGCAGCTGATGGAGGGCTCCGCCGACCCGCACGAGGTGCTGCGCGTGCAGGGCCCGCGCGAGGTGCAGATCCACCTGGTCCGCGAGGTCCAGGAGGTCTACCGCGCACAGGGTGTGTCGATCCACGACAAGCACATCGAGGTGATCGTCCGGCAGATGCTGCGCCGCGTCACGATCATCGACTCGGGCGCAACGGAATTCCTGCCCGGCTCGCTGATCGACCGCGCGGAGTTCGAGGCGGAGAACCGCCGGGTGGTGGCCGAGGGCGGCGAGCCCGCCGCCGGCCGGCCGGTGCTGATGGGCATCACGAAGGCGAGCCTCGCCACGGACTCGTGGCTGAGTGCGGCGTCGTTCCAGGAGACCACGCGAGTGCTGACCGATGCGGCGATCAACTGCCGCAGCGACAAGCTCAACGGTCTGAAGGAGAACGTGATCATCGGAAAGCTGATCCCGGCCGGTACCGGTATCAACCGGTACCGCAACATCCAGGTGCAGCCGACCGAGGAGGCCCGGGCCGCCGCGTACACGATCCCGTCTTACGAGGATCAGTACTACAGCCCGGACTTCGGCCAGGCCACCGGTGCCGCGGTTCCGCTGGACGACTACGGCTACAGCGACTACCGGTAGTTCGACACGACGAAAAAGCCCCGGGGTTTTACGCCCCGGGGCTTTTCGTTGGCCGCCGAGTGTGCTGCCAGCTTCACACTCGGCGCCGAGTGTGCGGCCAGTTTCACACTCGCGCGTGGGTAAGGGTGGCTTGCACATTGGCCTAATTCCGCGTGTGCTTAGGGGCCAAGGAGGTGGGAAGCGATGCGAGAACCGGCTGCGGGCCCCGACGCCATACCGGTCGAGGAGTGGTTGAGGTTCCAGGGCGAGGTCTTCATCAACTTTCGCAACCACACCTATCAGTGGGTGAAAATCAAGCTGTTCGCGTTGCCGGCCGACGTCGACGACTAGACTGTGTTGAGGCTGCTGGTTGGTCACATCCGCTACCGCGACAGCTACGGCGGCACGGGCGATAAGGACATGGAAACCATCCATGGGCCGTATTGGCTGTACGCGGTTACACCGGAACTCTTTTCCCCTGTCTCTGCCACCGATGCCGAAACCCTGATTCGCACGTGGGCCGAGTACGCGGCACCGCTTCCCGATGGCCGCCGCGATGAGATGGAGCGGGAGTTGTATCCGCGGATCCGAAACGCGACAAGCCGATACCAGTTGCCGGACCTACGCGATACCGCCGAACACGACTGGGGCAGCTCCGTCGGCTCCGTCACGGGTTTCTTCGAGTTCGTACTGATCGACCGAAGCGCGGGCGACGTGGCACTGGTAGTTGCCAGCGACGACTAGCTCCCGCCGTCACCGTCGATGAGCGCGGCAACGAACCCGCGGTATACCGCATCGCTGAGCCGGTTGATGTCCTGTGACAGTCGAGCCCGACACTCCGTCGCGACGAACAGGCTGTGCACAATCAGGCGGCTAGCGTGTGGCTGGTCCGAACCGGCCACGTAGCTACTCTGCTGTACCCATGTGCCGTGGCTCCGCGGGCCATGTACGGGTCGGCTACCGATGAGGGCGATGCCCGTACTCCGCACCGCGGCCGTCCACCGCCGCGGTGAGACGGGCAGCACTTTGGTAACGATGTGGGCAGTGCCAAGAGCACGCAACGTGCCTGCGGACTTTTCGAGTACATCGGAGAACGAGGGCCACCCGGTGCAGCCGAATACGCATATGGTTTCGGCGGCCTCCGATCCACCCTCATCGCGCTTTCCGTAAACCGCGACCCTTGCCATCGGCATCTCGACGTTGGCTGGGAGTGCGACAGCATGCCAACTGTGAGGAATTCCCAACCGCTGCAGCCATTCCGGGAGGCGGTCGCCGGTGAGCGCAACCACGTCCTCGATCTCCATCCACTCGTCTTCGGTGAGCACATCCTTCATCGAGGACGCCGCGCGCGACTGCCATTCGGGTAGTGGAAACGAAGTGCTCATGGCGTCGCCGACGCACCGCCCTGCCCGCCCCCGAAGAGGATGGTCCACACCGAGTCTCCGCCATTGTCCACACGAAGCGGCTGCATGGGCGAAAGTCTATTCAGCATTCGACAATGCGAAAGTCACCCGACCGACCACAGACGAACCATCAGTCGTTGCTCCGATGAGCGCGCGCGACCGTCGCATTCATGTAGATGATTCGTCGCCGCTTCTCGGCGGTGGGTTTCCGTATAGGCGAGGCTCGTTGATCACGGGCGGAGTTCGATCGCGCTCGTGCTTGGTCGGTTCGATGCCCGTCTGGGGGGTATGCCGGTACGCCGCTGGAATGTCGGACGGGTGCTCAGGCAACCCGTCGCGGGGGAAGCCGAACCACCAGATGGTGTCTCGCTCGCCCGGCCGACGAAATGACGCGGACGGTTGGTTCTCCTCGAAATCCAGCAGGTAGTAATACAGCACTGCTTCGTCCAAGTCCGGCCAGGGACCGGGGTCGATGATCGACTCCCTGGTGTCGCGGGCCAGCCCCCACGTTCTGTCCGACGGGGGTGCTGTGTACACCAGGTACATCATCGGTCCATCGGTCTAGGCGTGCGAGACCAGAAACGGCTCGTGTCCGTTGTCGTTCTCGAACTCGATGCGGTCCAACAAGTTTCGCAACACGTCCGCCGCGAACCCATGTTGGGCTGCGGTGGATTCAGTTGATGGGCACATTTTTGTTCACCCACGGCGGGCATAGCGTCCAGCCCGGTCCCACTTCGACCACTCCGCTGCCTCCCTCGAGGGGATACATTGAAATAATTCCTTTCTGACCCCCGTCAGGGACGCCGGCGCGCCCCTCGTTGATGTTCGCCACGATCCTCATCGTGAGACTTTCGCCAGTGTCTTCGCAGTCCGCGAACCCCAGCGGTCCTGATGTGCAGTGCACACGATTGATCGGGACCTCGCCTGCACGGCGGCGGTATCCACACGCAGCGGCTGCATGAGCGGAAGTCTATTCAGAATGCGGCGCCGCGAAAGTCACCCGGACCGCCCACTCACTACACTGGCCACGTGCTCATCGGCTCGCACGTCCGCAACGACGACCCGCTCGCCGCCGCCCAGGCCGACGGCGCCGACGTAGTGCAGTTCTTCCCGGCGACCCCGTCCGCCCCGCTGATCATCATGCTGCACGGCGGATTCGGCACCGCCGAACAGGGCCCGCCGCTTGGCGGCGTCCTCGCCCTCGAGCGTGAAGCCAGCTCTAGGCGCTGAAAGCAGTTGATGGCGGGTGACTTGCTTCGTCACAACTTTTCGCGTGTGCTTCTGGTTAAGGAGGCAGGGAAGCGATGGGCGAACCGAACAGCAGTGGGGCCAGCGCGGTGCCCGCGGAGCAGCGGTTGGTGTACCAAGGCGAGGTTTTCATCAACTTTCGGACCAGTCGGCAATGGGTGGTCATGAAGCTGTTCGCGCTGCCACCCGACGCCAACGACGACGAGGTTTTGAAGCTGTTGATTCGCCACGTCCGTTATCGCGACAGCTATGCGTCGCGAGACTTCAAGGATGCTAAAACGATTCACGGACCTTACTGGTTGCACGCCATTACGCCTGAGGTCTTTTCACGTGCCTCGGCGCAGGACGCCGAGGCATTGCTTCGCACATGGGCTGAATATCAGGCGCCGTTACCCGCGGCCCGTCGCGACCAGATGGAAAGCGAGCTCTATCCGCGCATTCGCAGCGCGACCGCCCTATACCAGCTCGCCGATCTGCGGGATACGGCTGAACATGATTGGGGCTCATCCGTGGGTTCGGACAGCGGTTTTCACGAGTTTGTGCTCATCGATCGCCGCGCCGGCAGTGTGGCACTGGTTGTCGCCAGCGACGATTAGCAGTCGGCTACGTGTCGGCGAGTCCGGCAACGAAGCCTTCATAGACTGCGTCGCTGGCCTCCCTGATGTCATCAGACAGTCGGGCCTGACTCGCCGTCTCGACGAACAGGGAGTGCACGATCAGTCGACCGGCGTGCGGTTGGTCTGAACCGGCGACGTAGTTGCTCTGCTGAACCCATACGCTCCGATCGCGCACGTGGGCAATTCCACTGCTGCGCACGGCAGCGGTCCACTGGACCGGCGGGATGGGCAATACCTTGACGGCGATGTCGGAGGCGTTCATACCGCGCAGCATTCGGTCCGCGTTATGGAAGACGTCGGAGAAGAGGGGTCGGCCGGTGTAGCCGAAAACGCTGATGGTTTCGGCGGCGTCCCACTCGCCGCTGCCACGTGGCCCGGTCACGGCGACCAGCGCCCACGGCGCACTGGTACCGTCGGCTGGCGGACTCAACTCCCAACCCCGGGGGACACCTAACCGCTTCAGCCACTCAGGTATCTCAACAGCGGGAAGAGCGGCCACGTCGTCGATGTACTCGTCCTCGATCAACACGTCGACAAGTGACGGCGGCAGTGGTTCGTGCATCGGCCCGGTCGGTGACGCACTCACGGCGCGGCCGCCTCTCCGCTTTGCCCACCGCCGGTAAGGATCGTCCACACCAGGACCCCGCCGACCATCACCCATCCGAACACTGCCTTACCTCCCTCACTGAGGTCATGGCCGACCTGCGGTAACCAGGACGGCCCGCCGGGCGCTGGTGGGGCCGGGTGCGGCACAGGTAATCCCGGCGCATCCGGTTGGTCCCAGCCGAACACGGGCGGTTGTTGTACCGGGCTCACGGTGAATCCGGGCGGGGATGGGTTCTGCAACCAGGGCGGGAGGTCGGCCGGATGCGGCATTTGCGTCGGTGGCAGCGTCGGCGGTGGTGGATGTGCCGACGGCAACGGTGGCGGCTCGGGAATCGGATACTGACCAACACCCGGCAGTACCGGCGGATTGTCGACAAACGGCAACAACGGCAAGTGAATCTTGGGCCCCTTGGTCTTGCCCGGTGGGACTGCTTCAATGGTCGGCCCCCCGGACGTGCTGTCCGGGCGCAACTTGATCTCCGTGCCATCCGGGAGTTTCATCCGCGGGAATCCACCCGAATTGGGCAAGTCGCCGACGGCGCCTTTACTCAACCAATCGAAGAATTTCCGAATCTCTTCCGGGGTGTCCAACTCTCGATTTGGATCGTTCTTGCCTGGTCGAAGTTGGAGCAGAATCTTTCGGATGTCGTCCCAATTCTTGGGTGGGGGAAGATCTTTCCAGGGCGGGTCCGCCCCCGGATTGGTCGGCGGCGCCGGCTCCTGCTTGAACGTGTGGTTGTCGACGCCGTGAACCTGCGGCGCCTGCGGGAAGGTGTCGCGGATCCCGGCGACCGCCGCGGTGACCCGCCCGGCGACCTGCTGGTCCAGGGCGACCAGCTGCACGGCGCGCTGGCGGATGTCGGCGGCGAGGGCCTGCGCCTGGGCTTCGCGGGCGGCGCGCTGCGCCGCCGATCCGCCCGCGGAGCGGTCGATGACCGACATCTCCTCGTCGACGTCGAACCCGGCGGTGTTGGCGTCTCGCACCGCGTACCGCAACCGCGAGCGGGCCGCATCCAGGTCCGAGGCACCGCCGCGGGCCGTCTTGGCGGCCGCTTGCAGCTGGTCGGCCGCCCCACTGGTCGCTCGCATGTCCGAATGCGTCGCCGAGCGCAGCGCCGCGGCCCCCTCGCCCTGCCAATCGACCGACAGCGCATCACGCCAAACCTGGTGGGCGGCCCCGTAACTACGCGCGCCGACGGCCTCCCAGTGATCGGCGGCCTCGCTGAGATGTTCGGTGGGCCAGGACAACAGCTGCGAGAGGTCGGGAAACGCCGCGACCGTGGCCATGACTACACGCCCGTCGCGCGCGGCGCCACCGCCGCCATCTGGTCGGCCGCGTCGGCCTCGTTGGCGAGGTAGCCGGCGTCGGCCACGCCGACACGGGCCGAGTGCGCACCCACCCGGGCGGCCAGCGACGCGGTGAAGGCGGTGACCTCCGCGTGGGCGGCCCTGACGGCGGCGGCGCTGGCCTGGCACGACAATCCCGCCCCCGCCGGTGCCACTGTCGCGCTCAGCTCGCCGACCGACGCGCCCCACCGGCCGGCCATCGCCTGCACGGCGGCGGTATCCACACGCAGCGGCTGCATGACCGGAAGTCTATTCAGAATGCGGCGCCGCGAAAGTCACCCGGACCGCCCACTCACTACACTGGCCACGTGCTCATCGGCTCGCACGTCCGCAACGACGACCCGCTCGCCGCCGCCCAGGCCGACGGCGCCGACGTGGTCCAGTTCTTCCTGTCCAACCCGCAGAGCTGGAAGAAACCGAAACCGCGCGAGGACGCCGGCGCGCTGAAGGCGTCCACCATCCCGCTGTACGTGCACGCGCCGTATCTGATCAACGTGGCGTCGGCGAACAACCGCGTCCGCATCCCGTCGCGCAAGATCCTGCAGGACACCTGCGACGCCGCCGCGGAAATCAACGCGACGGCGGTCATCGTGCACGGCGGCCACGCCGACGACAACGACATGGAGGCCGGCTTCGAGCGCTGGGTCAAGGCCCTGGACTACCTCGAGACGGATGTGCCGGTGTACCTGGAGAACACCGCGGGCGGCGACCATGCGATGGCCCGCTACTTCGACACCATCGGCCGGCTGTGGGATCACATCGGGGACAAGGGGATCGGCTTCTGCCTGGACACCTGCCACGCCTGGGCCGCAGGTGAGGAGCTGATCGATGCGGTCGAGCGGATCAAGGCCCTGACGGGACGCATCGACCTGGTGCACTGCAACGATTCGCGGGATGCGGCGGGCTCCGGCGCCGACCGGCACGCCAACTTCGGCACCGGCCAGATCGATCCCGCACTGCTGGCCGCGGTGGTCAAGGCCGCCGACGCGCCGGTGATCTGCGAGACCGCCGACGAGGGCCGCAAGGACGACATCGCGTTCCTGCGAGAACACATCAACGGCTGACCGCCGTGGCCCGTCGACTCGCCGCGATCGTCGGCCTGGTGCTGGTGGTCGCGGGTTGCACGGCGTGGGAGAACCTGACGCTGCCGTCGGGATTCGCCACCGGAACCAGCCTGCACCACCTCAGCGTGGGCGGACGCGATCGCAGCTATCGGCTCTACAAGCCCGCGGGGCTGCCCGCCTCGGCCCCGTTGGTGGTCGTGCTGCACGGTTATTCCGGCAGCGCCAGGCAGGTCGAAAGGGATTACGGCTGGGACGGTTTGGCTGATTCGGGCAAGTTCGCCGTCGCCTACCCCGATGGTCTGGACCGGGCATGGAACGTCGACGGCGAGACCTGCTGCGGCCGGTCCGGACGGGAAGGGGTCGACGACGTCGGGTTCATCCGCGCGGCCGTCGCCGACGTGGCCAAAAACGTCGGCATCGACCCCGCGAGGATCTACGCCAGCGGAATGAGCAACGGCGGCATCATGTCCTACACCTTGGCGTGCACCACCGACATCTTCGCTGCGATCGGACCGGTCGCCGGGACGCAGCTGAACGCGTGCGCGTCGCCGCGTCCGACGTCGGTGATGGCGGTGCACGGCACGACGGACCGGCTCGTCCCCTACGGCGGCGGGCAGGGCTTCAGCGTCATCAACGGACCGTCGATCCCGGACGTGAATGCGTTCTGGCGCAACGTGGATCGCTGCGGCGCTCCCACCGACGCCACCAGCGGCCAGGTGACCACGTCCACGGCCGCCTGCCCCGACAACCGCGGCGTCGTTCTCGTCACGGTCGACGGCGGCGGCCACGACTGGCCGCCCTTCGCCACGCGGCAGCTGTGGCAGTTCTTCGCGGTCCACCGGCGCTGACCATTACATCTATTGTGCGGCTGTCGAAAAAATGTAACATGGGTGCATGCCAGACACCCATGTCGTCACCAACCAGGTCCCGCCGCTGGAGAACTACAACCCCGCGGCATTCCCGGCCCTCGTCGAAGCGCTGATCCGCGAGGGCGGCCAGTGGGGCCTCGACGAAGTCAACGAGGTCGGTGCGCTGTCCGGATCGACGCGGGCCCAGCGCTGGGGGGAGCTGGCCGACCGCAACCGGCCGATCCTGCACACGCACGACAAGTACGGCTATCGCATCGACGAGGTGGAATACGACCCCGCCTACCACGAGCTGATGCGCGCCGCGATCTCCCACGGCCTGCACGCCGCCCCCTGGGCCGACGACCGTCCCGGCGCGCACGTGGTGCGTGCCGCCAAGATGTCGGCGTGGAACTGCGAGCCCGGGCACGTGTGCCCCATCTCCATGACGTATGCCGTCGTGCCGGCGCTGCGCCACAACCCGGAGCTGGCGGCCGTCTACGAGCCCCTGCTCACCAGCCGGGAATACGACCCCGAACTCAAGCGGGCGACCGCCAAGCCCGGCATCACCGCCGGCATGTCGATGACCGAGAAGCAGGGCGGCTCCGACGTGCGTGCCGGCACCACCCAGGCGGCCCCGAACGCCGACGGCAGCTATCGCCTCACGGGGCACAAGTGGTTCACCTCGGCGCCGATGTGCGACATCTTCCTGGTGCTGGCGCAGGCCCCGGGCGGGCTGTCGTGCTTCCTGCTGCCGCGCGTGCTGCCCGACGGCAGCCGCAACCGGATGTTCATCCAGCGGCTCAAGGACAAGCTGGGCAACCATGCCAACGCCTCCAGCGAGATCGAGTACGACGGCGCCGTCGCCTGGCGGGTCGGCGAGGAGGGCCGCGGCGTCCCGACCATCATCGAGATGGTCAACCTGACCCGGCTGGACTGCACCCTGGGCAGCGCGACCAGCATGCGCACCGGCCTGACCCGCGCCATCCACCACGCCCAGCACCGAAAGGCGTTCGGCGCCTACTTGATTGACCAGCCGCTGATGCGCAACGTGCTGGCGGACCTGGCCGTGGAGGCGGAGGCCGCCACGATCGTGGCGATGCGGATGGCCGGGGCCACCGACAAGGCGACGCGCGGCGACCAACGTGAGGCGCTGCTGCGCCGCATCGGCCTGGCCGCCAGCAAGTACTGGGTGTGCAAGCGCTCCACCCCGCACGCGGCGGAGGCACTGGAATGCCTGGGCGGCAACGGTTATGCCGAGGAGTCCGGCATGCCGCGGCTCTACCGGGAGGCGCCGCTGATGGGCATCTGGGAGGGCTCCGGTAACGTCAGCGCGCTGGATACGTTGCGCGCCATGGCAACTCGGCCCGAATGCGTCGACGTGCTGTTCGACGAACTGGGGGAGGGCGCCGGCCAGGACCCGCGGCTCGCCGGCCACGTCGAGCGGCTGCGCCGCGAGCTCGGCGACGTGGAGACCATCGCCTACCGCGCCCGCAAGGTCGCCGAGGACATCTGCCTCGCGCTGCAGGGATCGCTGCTGGTGCGCCACGGGCATCCGGCCGTCGCCGAGGCGTTCCTGACCACCCGGCTCGACCGGCACTGGGGCGGCGCGTTCGGCACCATGCCCACGGGCCTGGACCTCGCGCCGATCCTGGAGCGGGCCCTGGTAAAGGGCTGAGCGCGGTGACCCACGCGATCAGGCCGGTCGACTTCGACAACCTGAAGACGATGACCTATGAGGTCACCGACCGGGTTGCGCGAATCACGTTCAACCGTCCGGAAAAAGGCAACGCGATCATCGCCGACACCCCGCTGGAGCTCTCGGCGTTGGTGGAGCGCGCCGACCTCGATCCGGCGGTGCACGTGATCCTGGTGTCGGGCCGCGGCGAAGGGTTCTGCGCCGGCTTCGACCTGAGCGCCTACGCCGAGCGCACCGGCTCGGCCGGTGGGACCGGCGGCTACCAGGGCACCGTGCTCGACGGCAAGACGCAGGGGGTCAACCACCTGTCTAATCAGCCCTGGGACCCCATGATCGACTACCAGATGATGAGCCGCTTCGTGCGCGGGTTCGCCAGCCTGATGCACGCCGACAAGCCCACGGTCGTCAAGATTCACGGCTACTGCGTGGCGGGCGGCACCGACATCGCCCTGCACGCCGACCAGGTGATCGCCGCCGCCGACGCCAAGATCGGCTACCCGCCGACCCGGGTCTGGGGCGTCCCGGCGGCGGGCCTGTGGGCGCATCGGCTCGGCGACCAGCGCGCCAAGCGCCTGTTGTTCACCGGCGACTGCATCACCGGAGCGCAGGCCGCCGAATGGGGTCTGGCGGTGGAGGCCCCGGCACCCGAAGACCTCGACGAGCGCACCGAGCGGCTGGTGCAGCGCATCGCGGCGGTGCCTGTCAACCAGCTGATCATGGTCAAGCTCGCGCTCAATTCGGCTCTGCTGCAACAGGGTGTCGCCACCAGCCGGATGGTCAGCACCGTGTTCGACGGGGTCGCCCGCCACACGCCCGAGGGGCACGCCTTCGTCGCCGAGGCCGTCGAACACGGCTTCCGCGAGGCCGTGCGGCATCGCGACGAGCCGTTCGGCGACCACGGCCGGCAAGCCTCCCAGGTCTGAGAGGAATCAGCCATGGCGAGCATGACGGCTCGGTCGGTGGTGCTCAGCGTGCTGCTCGGCGCGCACCCGGCGTGGGCGAGCGCGAGCGAATTGATCGGGCTGACCGCCGATTTCGGCATCAAGGAGACGACGTTGCGGGTCGCGCTGACCCGCATGGTCGGCGCCGGCGACCTGGTCCGCTCCGCTGACGGCTACCGGCTCTCCGATCGCCTGCTGGCCCGCCAGCGCCGCCAGGACGACGCGATGCGGCCCCGCACCCGCCCGTGGCGCGGGGAGTGGCTGATGGCCGTCGTCACAAGCGTGGGCACGGACGCCCGAACCCGGGCGGCGCTGCGAAACACCATGCACGAGAAGCGCTTCGGCGAGCTGCGCGAAGGGGTGTGGATGCGCCCCGACAACCTGGACCCGGACCTGGGCCCCGAGGCCGCAGGCCGGATTCGGCTGCTGCGGGCGCGCGACGACGCGCCCGAACAGCTCGCCGGTGAGCTGTGGGACCTCGGCGGGTGGGCGAAGACCGGCCACCGGCTGCTGGCCGACATGGCCGGTGCGGGCGACGTTCCCGGCCGCTTCCTGGTGGCCGCGGCAATCGTTCGCCACCTGCTCACCGATCCGATGCTGCCGGCCGAGCTGGTGCCCGCCGACTGGCCGGGGTCGCGGCTGCGCGATGCTTACCACGACTTCGCGACTGAACTGGCGCAGCGACGTGGTCGGGCGGAACCAAACAACGGAACCCAACTGGTGGAGGTGCGATGAGCGATCCGGTGCGCGTCGAGCGCAGTGGCCCGGTGACGACGGTGATCATCGACAGGCCGGCGGCGCGCAACGCCGTCAACGGCCCCACCGCCGCCGCGCTGTACGCGGCCTTCGACGAATTCGACCGCGACGACTCGGCGTCGGTGGCCGTGTTGTGGGGCGAGGGCGGAACATTCTGTGCCGGAGCGGACTTGAAAGCGTTCGGCACGCCGGAGGCCAACGCCGTGCACCGCACCGGTCCCGGTCCGATGGGCCCGTCGCGAATGGTGCTGTCCAAACCGGTGATCGCGGCGGTGAGCGGCCACGCGGTCGCCGGGGGACTCGAGCTGGCCCTCTGGTGTGACCTGCGGGTGGCCGAGGAGGACGCCGTGTTCGGGGTGTTCTGCCGGCGCTGGGGCGTGCCGCTCATCGACGGCGGCACCGTGCGGCTGCCCCGGCTGATCGGCCAGAGCCGGGCGATGGACATGATCCTCACCGGGCGCGGTGTGCGGGCCGACGAAGCCCTGGCGATGGGCCTGGCCAATCGCGTGGTGCCCAAGGGACAGGCGCGGCAGGCGGCCGAGCAGCTGGCCGCCGAGTTGGCCGCGCTGCCGCAGCAGTGCCTGCGGTCGGATCGGCTGTCCGCGTTACACCAGTGGGGGACAACGGAATCCGAGGCGATGGACTTCGAGTTCGCCAGCATCTCCCGGGTCGCGGCCGAGGCGAGTGAAGGGGCCGGCCGGTTCGCGGCCGGCGCCGGCCGGCACGGGGCTTCAGCCCTTTAGCGGCCCTTTAGCGGCCTTTTCGCGGCCTTTTAGCGGCCGGTCAGCTGCCCTTGTTGATGGTGTTGCCCGAGCCGAGGTTGTCGACCTTGGGTGCACCGTCCTTGTAGGTGATGGTGTTGTCCATGCCCACCACGCTGATCCGCGTGTTGACCTTGTCGAGGGTGACCTTGTTGTTCGCGCCGCCGATGGTCAACGATTCGCAGGTCCCGGTGACGGTCAGCGTGTTGTTGGAGCCGCCCACGTTCAGTGACTTGCCGTCGCCGCAGTCGAGGGTGGCCGTCGTCCCCATCGAGCCGTAGTTGAGCGTGTTGCCGATCTCGATCGACGCGGTGGTGCTCGCTCCGCTCGAACTGGTCGTCGCGGCGGCGCCGCTCGTCGTCGTCGAGGTCGAACTCGACTTCGTCGTGGTCGACGACCCCGCGGGCGGGTTGGCGGTCGAACTGCACCCCGCCAGCACCGCGGCCGCGGCGACCGGCGCCAGGGCGAGTGCGGCCAGGCCGGACTTGTGGTCACCGAAGTGCGCGCGCATTGATCCTCATTCCCCTTGTCGATCCCGGTGGCTCAGCCGGGTACCTGCTGCAGCCGGTTGGTCATGCCCAGTTCGCGGCCGCGGTCCCAGAGGATCGGCTGGCCGCCGTGGTAGAACACCGTCTCGTTCCAACCGTAGACGGTGATGTCGTGCGAAACCGAGTCCGCCACAACGGTGTTGCCCGAGCCCATCACCGTGACCGCGTAGCAGTTCCCCAGCGCGGTGACGGAGTTGTCGGTGCCGTTGACCAGCAGGGTGGCGTCGTTGCAGTCCACCGTCTGTTCGACGCCCTGACCGGTGATGTGCGTGTCGCCGTTCTTGGCGTGCGCGGCCGGCGCAGCGGCCACGACAGCGGCCACGAGAGCGGCGACACAGGCGACACACGCGGCGAGCGACGCGGCGACGGCTGTCCTGTTCACGAGGCCCCCTTAGCGCGGTGGAATGAGCCTGCAAAGAGATTACGTGCCCTCCCCCCGCCAATGGCAGACCCCTCGGGCATTTGCCCGTCAACTAGAGTCATTAGTCAACTCGATCAGCCGCAACCGAAGGGCTATTGCGATGGCAGCTCCGCCGGACCCGCCGACGGCGGCCGTGCGCCAGCGCGGCGGCCGCTCGGGCGCGCGCCCGGCCAAGCTGAGCCGCGAGGGCATCGTCGAGGGCGCGCTGACCTTTCTGGACCGTGAGGGCTGGGACTCGCTGACCATCAACGCCCTGGCCACCCAGCTGGGAACCAAGGGGCCCTCGCTGTACAACCACGTGGACAGCCTGGAGGACCTGCGCCGCGCCGTGCGGATCCGGGTCATCGACGACATCATCACCATGCTGAACCGGGTGGGCGAGGGCCGCGCCCGCGACGACGCCGTCCTCGTGATGGCCGGCGCCTACCGTAGCTACGCCCATCACCATCCCGGCCGCTATTCGGCCTTCACCCGGATGCCGCTGGGCGGTGACGACCCCGAATACGCCGCCGCCACGCGGGGGGCCGCCGCGCCGGTCATCTCCGTGCTGTCCTCCTACGGTCTGGACGGCGAGGAGGCGTTCTACGCGGCGCTGGAATTCTGGTCCGCGCTGCACGGCTTCGTCTTACTCGAAATGACCGGGGTCATGGACGACATCGACACCGACGCCGTGTTCTCCGACATGGTCCTTCGCCTGGCGGCGGGCCTGGAGAAACGCACCGAGAAACCCGCCGGGCGAAGCGCCGCAGCCGAGGGTGTCACGCCGCTTTGACCTGCGCGACCGGCGGCGGGTATTGTGGAGCCTCGTGCCTGGCGGCTTACGGCGCCTGACCGTAAGGAAGTGAATGCCGGGCGAATTCGCATGTCCAGGACGCATCGGATCCCCTCCGGTGCGCGGCGCGTGCGACACACCCGGCCGCGGGGTAGTGCGGCCGGACAAAACTGCAGTACATGAGACTTGAAGAATGCAAGTAAGACGCGAGACAGAAAGCCGGTAGATGCCAACCATTCAGCAGCTGGTCCGCAAGGGTCGCCGCGACAAGGTAGCCAAGGTCAAGACCGCGGCCCTCAAGGGCAGCCCACAGCGCCGTGGCGTGTGCACCCGCGTGTACACCACCACCCCGAAGAAGCCGAACTCGGCGCTTCGCAAGGTTGCCCGCGTGAAGCTGACCAGCCAGGTCGAGGTCACCGCCTACATCCCGGGCGAGGGGCACAACCTGCAGGAGCACTCGATGGTGCTGGTGCGCGGCGGCCGGGTGAAGGACCTGCCCGGCGTGCGGTACAAGATCATCCGCGGTTCCCTGGACACCCAGGGCGTCAAGAACCGCAAGCAGGCTCGCAGCCGTTACGGCGCCAAGAAGGAGAAGAGCTGATGCCACGCAAGGGACCCGCGCCCAAGCGTCCGTTGGTGAACGACCCGGTGTACGGGTCTCAGCTGGTCACCCAGCTGGTGAACAAGATTCTGCTCAAGGGGAAGAAATCGCTCGCCGAGCGCATTGTTTACGGTGCGCTCGAGAATGCCCGGGAAAAGACAGGTACCGATCCCGTCATCACGCTCAAGCGCGCGCTCGACAACGTCAAGCCCGCCCTGGAGGTCCGCAGCCGCCGCGTCGGCGGTGCGACGTACCAGGTGCCCGTGGAGGTGCGCCCGGACCGGTCCACCACGCTGGCGCTGCGCTGGCTTGTCAGCTTCTCGCGGCAGCGCCGGGAGAAGACCATGATCGAGCGGCTGGCGAACGAGATCCTGGACGCCAGCAACGGCCTCGGGGCCTCCGTCAAGCGGCGCGAGGACACCCACAAGATGGCCGAGGCCAACCGCGCCTTCGCCCATTACCGCTGGTGATTGCAGCCGGCGGTGACGGCCGGGCGCAACCAACAGCGAACTAACCAAGCAATCGAAAGAGTGGGAAGACTTCTGTGGCACAGAAGGACGTGCTGACCGACCTGACCAGGGTCCGCAACATCGGCATCATGGCGCACATCGACGCCGGCAAGACGACGACGACCGAGCGCATCCTCTACTACACCGGCATCAGCTACAAGATCGGTGAGGTCCACGACGGCGCGGCCACCATGGACTGGATGGAGCAGGAACAGGAGCGGGGAATCACCATCACCTCCGCGGCCACCACCTGCTTCTGGAACGACAACCAGATCAACATCATCGACACCCCGGGCCACGTCGACTTCACCGTCGAGGTGGAGCGCAGCCTGCGCGTGCTCGACGGCGCGGTCGCCGTCTTCGACGGCAAGGAAGGCGTCGAGCCGCAGTCCGAGCAGGTCTGGCGGCAGGCCGACAAGTACGACGTCCCGCGGATCTGCTTCGTCAACAAGATGGACAAGATCGGCGCCGACTTCTACTTCTCGGTGCGCACCATGGAGGAGCGCCTCGGCGCCAACGTCATCCCGATCCAGCTGCCGGTCGGCTCCGAGGGCGACTTCGAGGGCGTCGTCGACCTGGTCGAGATGAAGGCCAAGGTGTGGAGCGCCGAGGCCAAGCTCGGCGAGAAGTACGACGTCGTCGACATCCCCGCCGACCTGCGGGAGAAGGCCGACGAGTACCGCACCAAGCTGCTCGAGTCCGTCGCCGAGACCGACGAGGCGCTGCTGGAGAAGTACCTGGGCGGCGAGGAGCTCACCGTCGAGGAGATCAAGGGTGCGATCCGCAAGCTGACCATCAGTTCGGAGGCCTACCCGGTGCTGTGCGGCAGCGCCTTCAAGAACAAGGGCGTGCAGCCGATGCTGGACGCGGTCATCGACTACCTGCCCTCGCCGCTGGACGTGCCGCCGGCCGTCGGCCACGCTCCGGGCAAGGAGGACGTCGAGGTCGTGCGCAAGCCGTCGACCGACGAGCCGTTCTCGGCGCTGGCCTTCAAGGTCGCCACGCACCCGTTCTTCGGCAAGCTGACCTATGTCCGGGTGTACTCGGGCAAGGTCGATTCCGGCAGCCAGGTCATCAACTCCACCAAGGGCAAGAAGGAGCGGCTGGGCAAGCTGTTCCAGATGCACTCCAACAAGGAGAACCCGGTGGAGACCGCGTCGGCGGGTCACATCTACGCGGTGATCGGTCTGAAGGACACCACCACCGGCGACACCCTGAGTGACCCGAACGACCAGGTCGTACTCGAGTCGATGACCTTTCCCGACCCGGTCATCGAGGTGGCGATCGAGCCCAAGACCAAGAGCGACCAGGAGAAGCTGAGCCTGTCGATCCAGAAGCTCGCCGAGGAGGACCCGACGTTCAAGGTCCACCAGGACGCCGAGACCGGGCAGACCGTGATCGGTGGCATGGGCGAGCTGCACCTGGACATCCTGGTCGATCGCATGCGCCGCGAGTTCAAGGTCGAGGCCAACGTCGGCAAGCCGCAGGTCGCCTACAAGGAGACCATCAAGCGGCTGGTGGAAAAGGTCGAGTTCACCCACAAGAAGCAGACCGGTGGCTCGGGCCAGTTCGCCAAGGTGCTGATCAACCTCGAACCTTTCCACGGCGAGGACGGGGCGACCTACGAATTCGAGAACAAGGTCACCGGTGGCCGCATCCCGCGCGAGTACATCCCGTCGGTGGACGCCGGCGCCCAGGACGCCATGCAGTACGGCGTGCTGGCGGGCTACCCGCTGGTGAACCTGAAGGTCACCCTGCTCGACGGGGCCTTCCACGAGGTCGACTCGTCGGAGATGGCCTTCAAGATCGCCGGTTCTCAAGTGCTCAAAAAGGCTGCTGCGCAAGCGCAACCGGTGATCCTGGAACCGATCATGGCCGTTGAGGTCACCACGCCCGAGGACTACATGGGCGATGTGATCGGCGACCTGAACTCCCGCCGTGGCCAGATCCAGGCCATGGAGGAGCGGAGCGGTGCACGCGTGGTCAAGGCGCACGTGCCGCTGTCGGAGATGTTCGGCTACGTCGGCGACCTGCGGTCGAAGACCCAAGGCCGGGCGAACTACTCCATGGTGTTCGACTCGTACGCCGAAGTGCCGGCGAACGTGTCGAAGGAGATCATCGCGAAAGCGACGGGTCAGTAAGGGCCAGCAACAACGGAGTAATCTTGCCGGGTCATCAATGCCTTGGGCGCGGCACAACTGAAAACACCAACACTGCTTAAACAAGCACCAACAAGTCGGAGGACACAACAGTGGCGAAGGCGAAGTTTGAAAGGACCAAGCCCCACGTCAACATCGGGACCATTGGTCACGTTGACCACGGAAAGACCACACTGACGGCGGCGATCACCAAGGTCTTGCACGACAAGTACCCGACGTTGAACGAGTCGCGCGCATTCGACCAGATCGACAACGCGCCCGAGGAGCGCCAGCGTGGCATCACGATCAACATCTCCCACGTGGAGTACCAGACCGAGAAGCGCCACTACGCCCACGTCGATGCGCCGGGTCACGCCGACTACATCAAGAACATGATCACCGGCGCGGCCCAGATGGACGGCGCCATCCTGGTGGTGGCCGCGACGGACGGCCCGATGCCGCAGACCCGCGAGCACGTGCTGCTCGCGCGGCAGGTCGGCGTGCCCTACATCCTGGTCGCGCTGAACAAGGCCGACGCCGTGGACGACGAGGAGCTGCTGGAGCTCGTCGAGCTGGAGGTCCGCGAGCTGCTGGCCGCCCAGGAGTTCGACGAGGACGCCCCGGTGGTCCGGGTCTCGGCGCTCAAGGCGCTCGAGGGCGACGCGAAGTGGGTCGAGTCCGTCTCCGAACTGATGGACGCGGTCGACGAGTCGATCCCGGACCCGGTCCGTGACACGGAGAAGCCGTTCCTGATGCCCGTGGAGGACGTCTTCACCATCACCGGCCGTGGCACCGTGGTCACCGGCCGCGTGGAGCGTGGCGTCATCAACGTGAACGAGGAAGTCGAGATCGTCGGCATCAAGCCCACCAGCACCAAGACCACCGTCACCGGCGTGGAGATGTTCCGCAAGCTGCTCGATCAGGGCCAGGCCGGAGACAATGTCGGGCTGCTGCTGCGCGGCATCAAGCGCGAGGACGTCGAGCGCGGTCAGGTTGTCGTCAAGCCCGGCACCACCACGCCGCACACCGAGTTCGAGGGCCAGGTCTACATCCTGTCCAAGGACGAGGGCGGCCGGCACACGCCGTTCTTCAACAACTACCGTCCGCAGTTCTACTTCCGCACCACCGACGTGACCGGTGTGGTGACGCTGCCGGAGGGCACGGAGATGGTGATGCCAGGTGACAACACCAACATCTCGGTCAAGCTGATCCAGCCCGTCGCCATGGACGAGGGCCTGCGGTTCGCCATCCGCGAGGGTGGCCGCACCGTCGGCGCCGGCCGGGTCGTCAAGATCATCAAGTAGTCCAGCTCGAACACGAAGCCCGGATCGCCCGTAGGCGGTCCGGGCTTCGTGTTTGTTTACCCAAATTCCCGTGTGGGGGCGCCCCGCGGGACGGTAGGATCGTTTTCAATCGAGTCTTCGGACCGACCGGGGGGGCTAGTAGGCCGTGCTTGGAGGTTCGGATGTCGTATGTGGTCGCAGCGCCCGAGTTTGTGGCGGCTGCTGCGAATGACCTGGCGACCATCTTGTCCAATCTCAGCTCGGCGAACGCGGCGGCCCTGGCCCCGACCTCGGGGGTGATGGCCGCGGGCGCCGACGAGATTTCGGCGACCATCGCCGCCCTGTTCGGCGCCCACGCCCAGGCTTATCAGGCGCTCAGCGCGCAGGCCGCGATGTTCCATCAGCAATTCGTGCAGCTCATGACCGGCGGCGCTTCGCAGTACGGCCTCACCGAGGCCGCCAACGCCTCGCCGCTCGATTTCGCGCAGCCGGCCGCGACCAGCGCCAGGTGCAGGGGCTGGCCGAGCAGCCGGCCCACGCAATGCGCCAGCACGGCGCCAACCCCCAGTGCCAGGCCCAGCAGGATGAACTTCGGGTGCGATCCCAGGTCGCGCACCTGCAGTGAGGCGCCCAGCCAGACGAAGAACAGCGGGCTGAAAAATCCCTCGGTGACCCCGAACAGCTGACGCGCCAGCCGTCGGGGCTCGCCGACCATGGCGATCACCAGGCCCAGCGCGAAGCCCGCCAGCATGATCGACACGTGGGTGGCGACGGCGAACGCCGAGAGGGCGAACAAGAGAAGCAGGTTGTAGCGCAGTTCCAGGGCGAATCGCTGCTTCTTCGAATAGTCGTGCAGGCGCTGGCGCCAGCCCCGGCGGTCGACCGCGCGCAGCAGCACGAACAGCACCGTCGCGCAGCCGGTGAGCGCCAGCGCGCCCAGCGCCGTCGCCGGGGCGCGACGGATGTCAATCACCAAGGGCAGCAAGACAATACACGCCGTATCCGCGATCGCGATCTGCGCCGTCACGGATAGCACGGTCGGTCCCCGCAATCCCAGAGAGTCGATCACGGGCAGCGCCACCGCGGCCGACGACGACGCCATCAGGACCGCATACAGCGCGGGGTGGCCGGTACCGAAAGCCGTCGCCAGCCCGATGCCCAGGGCCACCGCGGCCGCGCCGCCCGGCTGTCTCCGGCATCGGGAACGGCGGTTGGCGCGGTTGCCCCGGCCGAACCGGCCGCTCCGGTCGAGGCGATCGAGGCCGAAGGCGCGGAGCTCGGACCCACAAACGCGATCCCGGCGAACGCGTTGCCGCTGTCGACCGGGACGCCGCTGGGGGCGGCCCCGGCGTCGCGCGCCTACACACCCGCGACGCCGGCCTATTCGCCGGGGTCCGCGGCCCAGGAAGAAGCGGGGGAGTGATCGCGCAGGGCCTGTCGCCGACCTCCTAGTCCGATTCGGAGGAACAACATGTTGGCCCGCTACCTCAAGGCCCAGTTGATCGTCCTGCTGTGCGGCGGCCTGGTGGGCCCGATCTTCCTGATCGTCTACTTCACCCTCGGCTTCGGCGACCTCCTGAAGTGGATGTTCTACGTCGGCCTGCTTATCACCGTCGCCGACGTGCTCATCGCGCTGGGACTGGCCAACTACGGCGCTAAGTCGTCGGCTAAGAACGCGGCGCTCGAGCAGAGCGGGGTGCTGGCGCTCGCCCAGATCACCGGGCTCACCGAGACGGGGACGTGGATCAACAACCAGCAGGTGGTCAAGGTGCACCTGCACATCGCCGGGCCCGGTTTGCTGCCCTTCGACAGCGAGGACCGGGTGATCGCCAGCGTCACCCGATTGGGCAACCTCAACGCCCGCAAGCTCGTGGTTCTGGTCAACCCCGCCACGCAGGAGCACCGCATCGACTGGGAGCGCAGCGCGTTGGTCAACGGCCTGGTGCCCGCGCAGTTCACCATCGCCGAGGACAACCGGACCTACGACCTCAGCGGACAGGCCGGACCGCTCATGGAGATTCTGCAGATCCTCAAGGCCAACAACGTCCCGCTGAACAACATGGTCGACATCCGGACCAACCCGGCCTTGCGGCAGCAGATCCAGGCGGTGGTGCGCCGGGCGGCCGAACAACAGCCCCAAGCGGCCGAGCCGGTGCCGGCGGTCGCGCAGGCGGCACCGGCGGTCCCGCCGCCCAAGCCGTCGATCGCCGAGCGGCTGCAAGAACTGGAAACGCTGCGCGCCACCGGCGCGCTGACCGACCAGGAGTACGGGAGCCGGCGCGCCCAGATCATCTCCGAAATCTGACTTCCCGCGGTAGCCGAGACCGCGTTAGAACACGTTCCAATTCCGCTGCTAGCCTGACGGGAATCGTAGGACGGCGAAGGGGCTGCGCGTGGCGGGACAGGCGGGATCACTGCACGGCCGGGTGGCGTTCGTCACCGGCGCGGCCCGGGGTCAGGGGCGCTCGCACGCGGTGCGGCTGGCGCGGGAGGGCGCCGACGTCATCGCCCTCGATATCTGCGCCCCGGTGTCGGACACCGTGTCCTACCGGGCGGCCACCCCCGAGGAGCTTGCCGAGACCGCCCGCCTGGTGGAGGGCGAGGGCCGCAAGGCCCTGACCCGCGAGGTCGACATCCGCGACGACGCGGCGCTGCGCCAGCTGGTGGCTGACGGTGTCGAACAGTTCGGCCGGCTCGACATCGTCGTGGCCAACGCGGGAGTGCTTGGCTGGGGCCGGGTTTGGGAGCTCACCGACGAGCAATGGGACACCGTCATCGGGGTCAACCTGACCGGCAGCTGGCGCACGCTGCGGGCCACGATCCCCGCGATGATCGACGCGGGCAACGGCGGCTCCATCGTGGTCGTCAGCTCGGCGGCCGGGGTGAAGGCCACACCGGGCAACGGCCACTACGCCGCCAGCAAGTTCGGCCTCACCGCGCTGACCAACACCCTCGCGATCGAGCTGGGCGAATACGGCATCCGGGTCAACTCCATCCACCCGTACTCCGTCGACACGCCGATGATCGAGCCGGAGGCCATGATGCGGATCTTCGCCGAGCATCCCGCCTTCGTGCACAGCTTCCCGCCGATGCCGTTGCAGCCCAAGAGCTTCATGTCGCCGGACGAGGTGGCCGACGTCGTCGCGTGGCTCGCCGGCGACGGCTCGGGAACGCTGTCGGGCACCCAGATCAACGTGGACAAGGGCGCCTTGAAGTACTGATCGGCCATCGTGTATGAACTCCACGTGACCAGTAACGATGGCGCCGGCCCGGGCGAGCGCGCAATTGTGATCGTCGGCGGCGGCCTGGCCGCCGCCCGGACCGCCGAGCAGTTGCGGCGGTCCGGCTTCCCCGGGCGCATCACGATCGTCAGCGACGAGGTGCACGTCCCCTACGACCGCCCGCCGCTGTCCAAGGAGGTGCTCCGCAAGGAGGCCGACGACGTGGCGCTCAAACCGCGCGAGTGGTACGACGAGCAGGGCATCACCCTGCGGCTGGGCGCGGCCGCCACCGGCCTCGACACCGCCAAGCGGACGGTCACTTTGGCCGACGGCAGCGTGCTCGGCTACGACGAGCTGGTCATCGCAACGGGTTTGGTGCCGCGGCGCATCCCGTCGTTCCCGGACCTGGAGGGCATCCGGGTGCTGCGCTCGTTCGACGAGAGCATGGCGCTGCGCGAG
This sequence comes from Mycobacterium bohemicum DSM 44277, assembly GCF_001053185.1. Lineage (GTDB taxonomy): Bacteria > Actinomycetota > Actinomycetes > Mycobacteriales > Mycobacteriaceae > Mycobacterium > Mycobacterium bohemicum. Next base: position 297,140 of record NZ_CSTD01000003.1, read on the forward strand.
CACGCGTCCGCCGCACGGCACGCCGTGATCATCGGCGCCGGCTTCATCGGCTGCGAGGTGGCGGCCAGCCTGCGCACCCTGGGCGTGGACGTGGTGCTGGTGGAGCCGCAGCCGACCCCGCTGGCGGCGGTGCTGGGCGAACGGATCGGCGAGCTGGTGGCCCGGCTGCATCGCGCCGAGGGCGTCGACGTCCGCCTCGGCGTGGGCGTGGCCGAAGTACGCGGGCACGGGCACGTCGACACCGTGGTACTGACCGACGGCACCGAGCTGCCTGCCGACCTGGTCGTCATCGGCATCGGGTCGCACCCGGCGACCGACTGGCTACAGGGCAGCGGCGTCGAGGTGGACAACGGCGTCCTCTGCGACGAGGCCGGGCGCACGACCGCCCCCAACGTGTGGGCGCTCGGCGACGTCGCGTCCTGGCGGGACGCCACGGGACACCAAGCGCGCGTGGAGCATTGGAGCAACGTCGCCGATCAGGCCCGCGTCGTGGTGCCGGCGATGCTGGGCCAGGAGGCGCCGTCGGTCGTCGTCGTCCCGTATTTCTGGAGCGACCAGTACGACGTCAAGATTCAGTGCCTGGGCGAACCCGAGGCCACCGACACCGTGCACCTCGTCGAGGACGACGGCCGCAAGTTCCTGGCCTACTACGAACGCGACGGCGCCCTGGTCGGGGTGGTCGGCGGGGGCATGCCCGGCAAGGTGATGAAGACCCGCGCCAAAATCGCCGCCGCGGCGCCGATTGCCGAGGTGCTCGGCTGACGCGGCGGCCGGCCCGGGTCGCCATACTCGACGACTACGCCGGCGTGGCCCTCGAGGTGGCCGACTGGTCGCAGGTCCGGAGTCGTTCGGAGATAACGGTTTTCGACCGGCACCTGTCCGAGGCGGAGGCCGCCGAAGCGCTGCGCGGCTTCGACGTGGTCTGCACGATGCGCGAGCGGATGGCGTTCCCTCGCACGCTGATCGAGCGGCTGCCCGACCTCAAGCTGATCACGATCGTCGGCCGGGCCCTGCCCAACCTCGACATGGCCGCGGCCACCGAGCGCGGCGTGCTGGTGGCCCACTCGGACTTCACCGCCCCCCGGTTCCGGGCCCTGCGCGACGCGACGCCGGAGCTCGCGTGGGGGCTGATGATCGCCACGGTGCGCAACCTGGCCGAGGAGCACCGCCGCATGCGCGACGGCGGGTGGCAAACGGCGACGGGCGTGACGCTGGCCGGGAAGACGCTCGGGCTCTTGGGTCTCGGCAGGACCGGCAAACGCATGGCCGAATACGCCAAAGCCTTTGGCATGCCGGTGGTTGCGTGGAGCCAGAACCTCACCGAGGAGGCCGCGGCCGAATCCGGTGCCCGCCGCGTCGAGAAGACGGCGCTCTTCGAGGAATCCGACGTGGTGTCCATTCACCTCGTGCTCTCCGAGCGCACCCGCGGCCTCGTCGGCGCGCCCGAGCTGGCGCTGATGAAGCCGAGCGCCTACCTGATCAACACCTCGCGGGGGCCGATCGTCGACGAGGCCGCGCTGCAGGCTCGGCGCATCGCCGGCGCCGGGCTCGACGTGTTCGACGTCGAGCCGCTTCCGCCCGACCACCCGCTGCGGCGCCTGCCGAACGTGACGCTGTCTCCCCACCTCGGGTACGTCACCCGCGAGATGCTCGGCGCCTTCTACGCCGACACCATCGAGGCCGTGACGGCCTGGCTGGACGGAACGCCCGTCCGAGTCGCCAATCCCGAAGCGCTGCCCGGCTAGTGGCGATAGCGCTAATACCAGGTGACCGGCGGGCCGTGCGGGTGGCACTCGCCCAGCACGTCGAGTTCCCCACCGGGCCAGCTGCGGGCCCGGATCAGGAACCTGATCGGAGACCCGGGCCCGTCGCGGGCGGGCTCGAGCGTGAGGTGGGCAAACGGCGAGCGGGGACCGGCCCGGCGGGCCAGCTCCTCGACGCCGCCGCGGACCGCGACCCGCTCCTCGGCGGACAGGTACTGCCAGGTGATCGAGTGCCAGAGCACGGTCAGCGCCCCCTCGGCCAGGGTGAGGCCGGCGATCGCGTCGGCCGCCGTCCTGCGCTCCAGGTGCGCCGGGACGCCGCGGGCCACCGTGACGGCGCCGCGCAGCCGTTGCAGCCGCGCGTGCTGGTCGGGCCACACGTAGCTCAGCACGGTGAGCTCCCCGTCGTCGCCCATGACGTCGATGGGCGCGATGTCATACCCGCGGCGCTCGACGATGCGCACGGGGCCGTTCGGGGGCAACGCCCCGCGCCACGCGTCCGCGATGACCACGGGCGAGTCGGCCGGTCCCCACCGGGTATCGGCGAAGCGGTACTGGTAGTGATCGGCGCGCAGGTTCAGCCCCGCACTCGTCCCGATCTCGAAAAGCCTTATTGGCAAATTAAATTCGTGGTTGGCGCACAGCAGGCCGCCGATCAGGGCCGCCGACCGGCCCACCTCGTTGGTCTGCGGCGGGTGGTCCAGGGCCGCGCGCAGCGAATCGTGGTGGCGCTCGGCGACGAACAGAATCTCCGGCCAGGCGGCCTCGGCGTCCCACGCGCCGCCGCTGCTGGGATACCAGCGGCGCAGCCCCGCCGCCCGGCCGTCGAGCACGAGCCGGTGCAAGCCCCCGAGCAGCCGAAGCGGAACCGCGTGGCCGAACGGGTCGTCCTCGTGGCCGGACAGGATGGAAGCGAAGACACCGCCGGCCTCCACGTCCGCGGCCACCTGCTCGAGCAGCTCGCCGTACATGGGCGAGCCGGCGCCGGCGCAGAACAGTCCCTGCGACCGCAGCGAGTGCAGCAGGTGCTCGCTGCTCACCCGTCGAGCCCGTTCAGCCCGGCGCCGACGACGTCGAAGGCGATGCCCAGCGCCACCGGCAACGGGACGGACTCGTCGGCCAGCCAATGCTCGTAGGCGCTCAGCGCCACCCCGAGCATCGTCCACGCGACGGTTTGCGGCAGCAGGTCGGTGGTCTTGCCCTCGGTCCTGCGGGCCACGAATCCCGCGACGACCTCCCGCCAGCCCGCGTACATGGTCATCGAATAGGCCTGCAGCTCCGCGGTCTGCAGGATGACCCGCATCCGCTGGCGGTGCCGCACGGTCTCGGACTCGTCAAAGGTGTTGAACGCCAAGAGCGCCGCGCGCAGCGCCTCGCCCAGCGACACCCTCGGGTCGACGCCGTCGAGCAGGTCGCGCAGGTGCGCGAGGTGGGTGTCGAAGTCGCCCCACGGGATCGCGTTCTTCGACGCGTAGTAACGGAACAGGGTGCGGCGGGCGATGCCCGCGGCGTGTGCGACGTCGTCGACGCTGACGTCGGCGAAACCCCGGGCGGTGAACAACTCGATGGCCACGTCGGCGATGTGTTGGGGCGTGGTGGAGCGGCGCCGGCCAACTCGAGGCTGGGGCATCATCGGACCCGCCCTTCCGTTTCGGCACTCGATGCCATATTCTGACGACGATTGTGACCCACACCATCGTTGTCAAGACCTGACGAAAGGCAAGGCCCGTGGACCGCGAAACCGACACCGACACCGAACTCGTGACCGAGACCCTGGTCGAAGAGGTCTCCATCGACGGGATGTGCGGGGTCTACTGACCCCCCACCCGCACCCGTGTTCGACCCCGACCGCGGCTGGCGGTTGCACCCCCAGGTGGCCGTCCGTCCGGAACCTTTCGGCGCGCTGCTCTACCACTTCGGCACGCGCAAGCTCTCCTTCGTCAAGAACCGCACCCTCCTCACCGTGGTGCGGTCGCTGGACGAACATCCCGACGCCCACGCCGCCTGCCGCGCCGCCGGTGTCGACGACTCCGGGCAGGGCCCGTACCTGCACGCGCTGGGAGCGCTGGCCGATTCCCGAATGCTGATCCCGAAGGAGGCCCAATGACGGCTCCGGCCAAGGCGGCGGTGCCGCGGCTCATCGAGCAGTTCGAACGCGGGCTGGACGCGCCCATCTGCCTGACGTGGGAGCTGACGTACGCGTGCAATCTTGCTTGCGTGCATTGCCTTTCGTCATCGGGCCGGCGCGACCCACGGGAGCTGTCCACGCGGCAGTGCATGGACATCATCGACGAGCTGGAACGCATGCAGGTGTTCTACGTCAACATCGGGGGCGGCGAGCCCACGGTGCGCCCGGACTTCTGGGAGCTCGTCGACTACGCCACCGCGCATCACGTCGGGGTGAAGTTCTCCACGAACGGCATCCGGATCACGCCCGAGGTCGCCGAGCGGCTGGCCGCCAGTGACTACGTCGACGTCCAGATCTCGCTCGACGGCGCCACGCCGGAGGTCAACGACGCCGTCCGCGGGGCCGGGTCGTTCGCCATGGCGGTGCGTGCGCTGGAAAACCTCGCGGCGGCGGGATTCTCCCAGAACGGGGGAGCCAAGATCTCGGTCGTGGTGACCCGGCACAACGTCGACCAGCTCGACGAGTTCGCCGCGCTGGCCGACCGCTACAACGCCACACTGAGGATCACCCGGCTGCGTCCGTCGGGGCGCGGCGCCGACGTCTGGGACGACCTGCACCCCACCGCGGCCCAGCAGGTCCAGCTGTATGACTGGCTGGTGGCCAAGGGCGAGCGGGTGCTCACCGGTGACTCCTTCTTCCACCTGGCACCGCTCGGGCAGTCCGGCGCGCTGGCCGGCCTGAACATGTGCGGGGCCGGCCGGGTGGTATGCCTGATCGACCCGGTCGGGGACGTGTACGCCTGTCCGTTCGCCATCCACGACCGCTTCCTGGCCGGAAATGTGTTGACCGACACCGGCTTTGGAGTCGGCTTCGCCAACGTCTGGAAGAACGCGCCGCTGTTCCGCGAACTCCGCGAACCGCAGTCCGCGGGTGCCTGCGGCAGCTGCGGGCACTACGACAGCTGCCGGGGCGGCTGCATGGCGGCCAAGTTCTTCACCGGCCTGCCGCTCGACGGGCCGGACCCCGAGTGCGTCACGGGCCACGGTCTCCGACAACGTCGAGGCATTCGGCGAACTCGGGTTCGCCCCGCACGTCGTCGGTGCGCCGGAAAAACGTGACTTGTCCACCACCGTTATGGGACAAGACATTTCGCTGCCGGTGCTCATTTCGCCGACCGGTGTGCAGGCGGTCCACCCCGACGGCGAGGTGGCCGTCGCGCGGGCCGCGGCGGCACGCGGAACGGCGATGGGGCTCTCCTCGTTCGCCAGCAAGCCGATCGAGGAGGTCATCCCCGCCAACCCGAAGATCTTCTTCCAGGTGTACTGGCTCGGCGGGCGCGACGCCATCGCCGAACGCGTGGAGCGGGCGCGGCGGGCCGGGGCGGTGGGATTGATCGTCACCACCGACTGGACGTTCGCGCACGGCCGGGACTGGGGCAGCCCCAAGATCCCGGAGAAGATGAACCTGCCGACGTTCCTGCGCCTGTCCCCGGAGGCGATCGTCCGGCCGCGCTGGCTGTGGGAGTTCGGCAAGACCCTGCGGCCGCCGGAGCTGCGGGTGCCGAACCAGGGCCGCCGCGGCGAACCCGGTCCCCGCTTCTTCGACGCCTACGGGGAGTGGATGGGGACGCCGCCGCCGACCTGGGAGGACATCGCCTGGCTGCGCGAGCTGTGGGGCGGTCCGTTCATGCTCAAGGGCGTCATGCGCGTCGACGACGCGAAAAGGGCTGTGGATGCCGGGGTTTCGGCCATATCGGTGTCCAACCACGGCGGCAACAACCTGGACGGCACCCCGGCGTCCATCCGGGCCCTGCCGGCGATCGCGGCGGCCGTCGGCGACCAGGTCGAGGTGCTGCTCGACGGCGGCGTCCGGCGCGGCGGTGACGTCGTCAAGGCGTTGGCCCTGGGGGCGCGCGCGGTGATGATCGGCCGCGCATACCTGTGGGGCCTGGCGGCGGCCGGGCAGGCCGGCGTCGAGAACGTTCTGGACATCCTGCGCGGCGGCATCGACTCGGCGCTGATGGGCCTCGGGCGCGCGTCGGTGCACGACCTCGTCGAAGACGACGTGCTGGTTCCGGCGGGCTTCGCCCGGGCGCTCGGCGTGCCACCGGCCGGCGAGTCCTGACCGGATCTCTGTTATTTAGGTCATCTTTGCCCAGCTTTACGTTGGCACGGTCGCGCCCGCGTGGTACCCACGGGGCCCACGTGACGAACGAGCCGAATTTCTCACCCAGGATGAACGAGCCAGAAAAAATTCGTTTTCACCGGACAACAACTGGTGCACGCCAGGTGAATTCGGCCTACCATCACCGAGTGCCTGTACTCGGCGAATTGGGAGCGGCGACATCGGGCCAGCTCTCCGACCTCTCGCCGTCGGTGCTGATCCCGCTCGGTTCGACCGAACAGCACGGTCCGCACCTGCCGCTGGATACCGACACCCGGATCGCGACGGCGGTCGCGCGGGCCGCCCGGGCCCACCTCGGGTCGGAGTGGTTGGTGGCGCCGGCCATCGCCTACGGCGCCAGCGGCGAGCACCAAAGCTTCGCCGGGACGATCTCGATCGGCACCGGCGCCCTGACCGAGCTGCTGGTGGAATATGGCAGGTCGGCCGCCTGCTGGGCCCGGCGCCTCGTTTTCGTCAACGGCCACGGCGGCAACGTCGCCGCCCTTCACCGTGCCGTCGGCACGCTGCGGGCCGAGGGGCGCGATGCCGGATGGTGCCCGTGCTTCGCCGCCGACGGTGACGCCCACGCCGGCCATACCGAAACATCCGTGTTGCTGCATATTTCGCCCGCCGATGTCCTGACCGACCGATGGCTCGCGGGCAACCGCGCGCCCCTGCCCGAGCTGCTGCCGTCGATGCGCCGCGGGGGAGTCGCCGCGGTCAGCCCCGTCGGAGTCCTGGGGGACCCGACCACCGCGACCGCCGCGGAGGGCGCCCGCATCTTCGGCGCCATGGTCACCGAGTGTGCGCATCGGGTCACCCGGTGGCGGCCCCGCGCGGACGGAATGCTGACATGAGCCAGCCCCGCTTGCCGGACGGCTTCGCCGTCCAGGTGGATCGTCGCGTGCGGGTGCTCGGCGACGGCTCGGCCCTGCTCGGCGGTTCCCCGACCCGACTGCTGAAGCTGGCGCCGGCCGCCCAGGACATGCTCTGCGACGGCCGGCTGAAGGTGCGCGACGACGACAGCGCCCGGCTGGCCCGCGCCCTGCTGGACGCCACGGTGGCCCACCCCCGGCCCGCCGGCGGCCCGTCGCACCGCGACGTCACGGTGGTAATTCCCGTGCGGGACAACCTTTCCGGCGTGCGGCGCCTGGTCAGTTCCCTGCGTGGGCTGCGCGTCATCGTGGTCGACGACGGGTCGTGCCCACCGATAGAACCGGGTGACTTCGTCGGCGCGCACTGCGACGTGGAGGTGTTGCGCCACGCCCGCAGCAGGGGCCCGGCCGCCGCGCGCAACACGGGGCTGGCCGCCTGCACCACCGACTTCGTGGCGTTCCTCGACTCCGACGTCGCCCCGCGGCGCGGCTGGCTCGAGGCGTTGCTCGGGCACTTCTGTGACCCCACCGTCGCCCTGGTCGCGCCGCGCATCGTCGGGTTGTCGCAAAGCGAGAACGTGGTGGCGCGGTACGAGGCGGTCCACTCGTCGCTCGACCTCGGGGAGCGCGAAGCGCCGGTCCTGCCGCACAGCACCGTGTCCTACGTGCCGAGCGCGGCCATCATCTGCCGTTGCTCGGCCCTGCGGGAGATCGGCGGGTTCGACGAGACCATGACGTCCGGCGAGGATGTCGACCTGTGCTGGCGGCTGATCGAGACGGGCGCCCGCCTGCGCTACGAGCCGATCGCGCTGGTCGCGCACGACCACCGGACCGAACTGCGTGACTGGCTCGTCCGCAAGGCCTTTTACGGTGGCTCGGCGGCGCCGCTGTCGATTCGCCACCCGGACAAGACGGCGCCGGTGGTGATCTCCGGCTGGGCGCTGACGGCCTGGACTTTGATGGCGCTCGGGACCGGGCTTTCCCAACTGGCGTCGCTCCTGGTGGCGGTGCTGACGGGGCGCCGGGTCGCTCGGGCCATGCGCGATGCCGACACGTCGCTGGCCGATGTGCTGGCGATCGCCTCGCGCGGCCTGTGGTCGGCGGCGCTGCAGCTGGCCTCGGCGCTGTGCCGGCACTACTGGCCGCTGGCGCTACTCGCCGCCCTGCTCTCGCGCCACTTCAGACACGTCGTCCTGGTCGCCGCCGTCATGGACGGCGTGGTGGACTGGCTGCGCCGCCGGGATGCCGTCGGCGACGAGTCCGAGCCGCTCGGGCTGCTGGCCTACCTCCTGCTCAAACGCGTCGACGACCTGGCGTACGGTCTCGGGCTGTGGTGGGGGGTGGTGCGCGAACGCAACGCTCGCGCGCTCAAACCACAGATCCGCAGCTAGCCGGCGCCCCGACCCCGCCGTGAGTAACGCCGCTTCCCACAGCGACGTGCTGATCGTCGGCGCCGGCAGCGCCGGATCAGTTGTCGCCGAGCGCCTTTCCGCCGATCCAAGCCGCAGCGTGACCGTCCTGGAGGCCGGCCCCACGCTCGCCGACCCGGAGTTACTGGCCGCCACCGCCGATGGCTGCCGACTGCCCATCGGGGCCGACAGCCCGCTGGTCCGGCGTTACCAGACCCGGCTCACCGATCACCCGGTCCGCCTGCTGCCCATCGTGCGGGGCGCGACCCTCGGCGGCTCCGGCGCCGTCAACGGTGGGTACTTCTGCCGCGCGCTGCCGGACGACTTCGACCGCCTGGGCATACCCGGGTGGGCCTGGGTGGACGTCCTGCCGAGTTTCCGCGCCATCGAGACCGACCTGGACTTCGACGGCCCCGCGCACGGCGAGAGCGGACCCATCAGGGTCCGCAGGACCCGCGAGATGACCGGCACCACCGAGCGTTTCATCGCCGCGGCGCAGCGGGCCGGGTACCGATGGATCGCCGACGTCAACGACGTTGGCCCGCAACCCGTTTCGGGGGTAGGCGCCGTGCCGCTCAACATTGTCGACGGGGTCCGGGCCGGGTCGGGCGCGGCGTACCTGACGCCGGCGCTGGGCCGGCCGAACCTCACGCTGCGGGCGCTGACGCGGGCGGTGCGACTGCGGTTCGCCGGGGCCAGGGCGGTGGGGGTCGACGCGATCGGGCCGCACGGGCCCGTGTCCCTGACTGCCGATCGGATCGTGTTGTGCGGCGGTGCGATCCAGTCGGCGCAGCTGCTGATGCTGTCCGGGGTGGGCGAGGAGGAGATGTTGCGGGAGGCCGGGGTGCCGGCGGTGGCGCCCCTACCGGTGGGGACCGCGTTCAGTGATCACCCCGAATGGGTGTTGCCGACCAATTGGGCCGTCGCGCCCGGCCGGCCGGTGCTGGAGGTCATGCTCAGCACCGCAGACGGCCTCGAAATCCGGCCGTACACAGGCGGATTCGTCGCGATGACCGGCGATGGCACGGCCGGGCGCCCAGACTGGCCGCACATCGGGGCGGCGCTGATGCGGCCCCGGGCGCGCGGGCGGCTCACGCTGGTGTCCGCGGATCCCGATGTGCCACCGCTGATCGAGCACCACTACGACAGCGCGGCCGACGACGTGGCCGCGCTGCGGCGGGGCAGCGAACTGGCCCGCGAACTCGCCGGCGCCGCGGCGTCGGTCGGGCCGCCGGTGTGGTCGACGTCCCAACACCTCTGCGGGACAGCGCCGATGGGTGCCGAGGGTGACCCGCGAGCGGTGGTCGACCACCGGTGCCGCGTCCACGGCATCGAAAACCTCTGGGTGATAGACGGTTCCATCCTCCCGTCGATCCCCAGCCGCGGCCCGCACGCCACCATCGTCATGGTGGGGCACCGGGCCGCGGAATTCGTTGCGTGAGTTCAGTCAGCGGGGCTTGCCGTCGGCTGCTCGTCGGCGGCGCCGGTGGAGTAGGCCGGCGTTGCGGGCCGGTACGCGGAGGTCAACGGCGCGGCGGAGGTCAACGGCGTCGTCGACAGGGGCGTCGCGGCCGCCGGTGAAATCTCCGGTGTCGCCGCCGCTCCCGCGAGCGCCAGCGACGGCGCCGACGTCAGTGCCTGCCCGGCGGAGCCCGTGGGGCTGAGTGCGTGCTGGGTGGTCTGTAGCGGCGACGCGTTGGCGGCCTCGGTGAGCGCATACTGCTCCGCGCCGCCGTTCATGAGCTGGACGAACTGCGCATGAAACGCGGCGGCCTGGGCGCTGAGCTCCTGATAAGCCTGCGAGTGGGCGTCGAACAGGGCCGCGATGCTCGCCGAAACCTCGTCGGCGCCCGGGGGGAACACGCTCGAGGTCGGCCCCGCGGCGAACGAGTTGGCGAACTCCAGCGTGGAACCGACGTTCGCCAAATCCGCTGCGGCGGCGGCCACGTATTCGGGCGCCGCAATCACCCATGACACTGAAGAATCCCCCCAGCCAAGCCGGATAACGCCCGCCGACCCAAGGCGGGTGCTATGAGGGGAAGCCTAACGAGGCCGAGGTTTGGCCGCGGCGTTTTCGGCAGCCTCGCGGTGAACTTTCAGCGACGAGGGCGGGTCACGCATGTCGGCGTGACCCGCCCTCGGTTGGCGGCTTTCATGACGTCCACGTAGACGGCCACGACAGTGGCGGTGCGCGCGCAGATGGGCGTCAGGCGCGGACAGGGCGTCGCAATATTCGTGGACGGCACGACGGCCGCTTCACCGTTGCACTGCTGTTGCGATCCACCTCCCTTCAGTTTGCAGATCGGGTCCGGAAGTCTCCGGACCAGCGTCGTGCCGGGGGCGAACGCCGCCGCGAGGCCGGCGAAACCGGCCCGGGCGCAATCCCGGCATCTGCCTGAATCAACAACACATTCCACCTCACCGTCCGAGATGACCTGCAACTGTCGATATACATTTCTGATACCAGATCAGAAAGATGTTTTCAAGGATTTTTCCGCTTGTTTTTCGGGGATGGTAGTGCCGGACAACAACATTGGCGGGGCGGAGGTCCCCGTCAGGCCCGGTGCCGACGGGCGAGGGCCCGCCGCACCGGCCCAAGTTGACGGCCGTCGCGCCCCGGGGCCCACAACCCGATCAGGACCGCGGCGGCCGCGACGATCACGGCCAGCGCCGTCGTGGAGGCGTGCAGCGAGGCCATGAACGCGGTTTTGCTCAGCTCGGCCAGTGAGCGCCCCTGAGGCCCCAGCCGGTCGGCGATCTCGACGGCCTTGGCGAGCGAATCGGAGGCGGGGCCGCGGACCGGCGCGGGGAAGTGCGCCAGCCGGGGCGCCAGTTCCTGCGAGTAGCGTCCGGCCAGGATCGACCCGGCCACGGCGATGCCCAGCGCCCCGCCCATCTCCCGCGAGGCGTCGTTCACCGCGGACGCGACGCCCTGCTTCTCGTCGGGGACGGCCCCCATGATCGCCGAAGTCGTTGGTGCCGTGCAGAACCCGATGCCCGTGCTCAGTATCAGCGTGGGCCAGGCCAATTCGAGGTACGTGGTGTGCAGCCCGAGCACGTGCATGCTGGCGAAGCCCACCGCCATCAGCAGCGTGCCCGCGAAAATCACCAGCCGCAGGCCGAACTTCGGTACGTACCAGAACGACAGCGCCGAACATATGCCCAGGGGCACCATGAAGGGGGTGAACGCCACGGCCGTCATCAGCGGCGAGTAACCCATGATCTGCTGCACGTACTGCATGCCGAGATAGAAGAAGCCGAACGTCGCGCCGAACAGGATGACGATCGAGGCGACGCCGGTGGCGAACGCGGGATCGGTGAAGAGCCGGACGTCGAGGAGCGGTTGCCGGCGGCGCAGTTCGACCGCGCAGAACAGAAGGGCGAGCAGTCCGCCGACCACCAGGCCGCCCCAGATGAGCGGGTCGGCCCAGCCGCGAGTGGGCGCTTCCAGGATGGCGGCGACCGCGATCGCCAGCGCGGCCCCGATCAGCAGCGCGCCGGGCGCGTCGATGCGGGGGGCGGCGGCGTCGCGCGACGAGGACACCGTGCACGCCAGGGCGAAGATCACCAGGCCGGCGACGCCCAACGACCAGAAGATGGCGTGCCAGTCCCAAAACCGCAGCAGCACACCGGATCCGAGCATCCCGAGGACCGCGCCCGAGCCGGCCGTACCGGCCCAGATGCCGACGGCCTTGACCCGGTCCTCCTTCGGGTAGGCGACGGTCAGCAGCGACAGCGTGGCGGGCATGACGAATGCCGCACCCACGCCGGCCACCGCGCGTCCGGCGATGATCTGCACCGGGTGATGCAGCAGCGCGGGAGCCATCGAACCGGCCGAGAAGACCAGCAGACCGATCAGCAGCGCGCCGCGCCGGCCGTGCCGGTCACCGATCGCCCCGGCGGGCAGCAACAGGCACGCCAGGGCCACCGTGTAGCCGTCGACGACCCAGTTCAGCTGGGACTGGGTTGCCGACGTGGCGACCGCGAGGTCGCCCAGGGCGGTGTTCAGCGCGGTCATCGACGCAACGACCAGCCCGACGGCCATGCAGGCCACGGCCAGGGTCCAGAGCCGGGAGCGGGGGCTACCCCCGGGGCCCAGGTCATTACTACGCTGATCGGGCCGGGTGAGAATTTCGACCACGCGAGACGCCTCCTTAGGGGCCGGCGAGATTTTTAAGACTGTCCGTCTCGTAGATAGACCGATAGTCTCGTGGCCAAACAGGAGGTGGATCACAGTTGGCCGGGACGACCGATCCTCGTCCGGCGCGTTCCCGAGCTCGCTTGCTGGACGCCGCCGCCGCGCTGCTGCGTGCCGGGGGTCCCAGCGCTGTGACCGTCGACGCGGTCACCCGTACCGCCAACGTAGCCCGGGCCACTCTGTATCGCCACTTCTCCAGCGGTAACGACCTGCTGGCCGCGGCGTTCGGCACCTTGCTGCCGCCGGTGGCCATGCCGCCGGCCGACGGCACGCTGCGGGACCGGCTGGTCGCCCTGGTGCTGGCCCATGCGGAGTCGGTCGCTGAGGCCCCGACGCTGCTGACCGCGATGTCGTGGCTGGCGCTGGGGCCTGACCTCAGCGGTTTGCCGGAACCCCGTGGCAGCCGCGGCGCCGACAACTCGGCGATCACCACGCTTCGCGAACGCATCGCCCAGCAGTACGCCGCGCCCTTCGACGCGATCTTCGACAGTCCCGAGGCGGCCGAGCTGGGGGAGGTGGACCGGTCCCGGGCCATCGCGCTGCTGATCGGGCCGCTGGTGCTGGGACGGCTGTCCACCCTGCCCGATTTCGACTATCGGGAGTGCGCGCTTGCGGCCGTCGACGGCTTCCTGCACGTTCAGCGGGCGCAGCAGCGCGCCAGCGCCGCCAGTACCGATACGGCGGGCGCCTGAAATCCCTGACCAGGGCCCCTGAGGGGGATTCGGGTCGGAATTTTGAAGAACCCGGGATCTGAGGCATACTGTTCGGGTTGCCTTGAGCCGGGTTTGCGCCTGGCCGGGCATACGACCAGCGCCCAAACGGGCGCGTCCGGTCCCACCTCTGCCTCGCGGGCGAATTCGCTCGCGGACGAGGCTGCGCCAGGGTGACACGCCCGACCGCGGGGGCCGGTGGACCACGACAGGTAAACAGCGGCGCAGTATCCGGCGCGACGCTCGACCGGCCCACCCGGGCCGGCTCGACGGCGCGGCGGGGCCCGGTCCGGACACGGACCTCAAGTTCAGTGAGGGTAGGAGAAGCGTGGCGGGACAGAAGATCCGCATCAGGCTCAAGGCCTACGACCATGAGGCCATCGACGCCTCGGCGCGCAAGATCGTCGAGACCGTCGTCCGCACGGGTGCCAGCGTCGTAGGTCCGGTGCCGCTGCCGACCGAGAAAAACATATATTGCGTCATCCGCTCGCCGCACAAGTACAAGGACTCGCGGGAGCACTTCGAGATGCGCACCCACAAGCGTCTGATCGACATCCTCGACCCCACGCCGAAGACGGTCGACGCGCTCATGCGCATCGACCTGCCGGCCAGTGTCGACGTCAACATTCAGTAGGAGCCGACGAGAATCATGGCTAGAAAAGGCATTCTCGGCACCAAGCTGGGCATGACGCAGGTGTTCGACGAGAACAACCGAGTCGTCCCCGTGACGGTCGTCAAGGCCGGGCCGAACGTGGTGACGCGCATCCGCACGCCGGAGCGCGACGGTTACAGCGCCGTGCAGCTCGCCTACGGCGAGATCAGCCCGCGCAAGGTGAACAAGCCGGTGACCGGTCAGTACTCCGCCGCGGGGGTCAACCCACGCCGGCATCTGGCCGAGCTGCGCCTGGACAACCCCGACGCGGCGACCGAATACGAGGTCGGCCAGCAGCTGACGGCGGAGATCTTCGCCGACGGCAGCTACGTCGACGTGACCGGCACCTCCAAGGGCAAGGGCTTCGCCGGGACCATGAAGCGGCACGGCTTTCGCGGCCAGGGCGCCAGCCACGGCGCCCAGGCGGTGCACCGCCGCCCCGGGTCCATCGGCGGCTGCTCCACCCCCGCCCGCGTCTTCAAGGGCACCCGGATGTCCGGTCGGATGGGCAACGACCGGGTGACCGTGCAGAACCTGTTGGTGCACAAGGTCGATACCGAAAACGGCGTGCTGCTGATCAAGGGCGCGGTCCCCGGCCGCACCGGCGGGCTCGTGATGGTGCGCAGCGCGGTCAAACGAGGTGAGAACTAATGGCTCTCAAGATCGACGTCAAGACGCCGGACGGCAAGACCGAGGGCTCGGTCGAATTGCCGGCCGAGTTGTTCGACGCCCCGGCCAACATCGCGCTCATGCACCAGGTGGTCACCGCCCAGCGGGCGGCCGCCCGCCAGGGCACGCACTCGAGCAAGACGCGCGGCGAGGTCAGCGGCGGCGGCCGTAAGCCGTACCGGCAGAAGGGCACCGGGCGCGCCCGCCAGGGCTCGACGCGGGCGCCGCAGTTCACCGGCGGCGGTGTGGTCCACGGCCCCAAGCCGCGCGACTACAGCCAGCGCACTCCCAAGAAGATGATCGCCGCGGCGCTGCGCGGGGCGTTGTCCGACCGCGCCCGCAACGGCCGCATCCACGCGATCACCGAGCTGGTCGCGGGCCAGACCCCGTCGACCAAGAGCGCCAGGGAGTTCCTGGGCACCCTGACCGATCGCAAACAGGTGCTGGTGGTGATCGGCCGCAGCGACGAGACCGGCGTCCGCAGCGTGCGCAACCTGCCCGGCGTGCACGTGCTGACGCCCGACCAGCTCAACACCTACGACGTGCTGCGTTCCGATGACGTGGTGTTCAGCGTCGAGGCGCTGCGCGCCTACATCGCGGCCCACACCGGCGAGGAGGTTTCGGCCTGATGGCGACCATCGCTGACCCGCGCGACATCATCCTCGCGCCCGTCATTTCCGAGAAGTCCTACGGGCTGCTGGACGACAACGTGTACACGTTCGTCGTGCACCCGGACTCGAACAAGACGCAGATCAAGATCGCGGTGGAGAAGATCTTCTCGGTCAAGGTCGCGTCGGTGAACACCGCCAATCGGCAGGGTAAGCGCAAGCGCACCAGGACCGGATTCGGCAGGCGCAAGAGCACCAAACGCGCCATCGTCACCCTGGCCCCGGGCAGCAAGCCGATCGACCTGTTCGGAGCGCCGGCCTAGCCGCGCGCGAGAGAGAGACCTGATAAGACATGGCAATTCGCAAGTACAAGCCGACGACACCGGGTCGTCGCGGCGCCAGCGTGTCCGACTTCGCCGAGATCACCCGCTCGACGCCGGAGAAGTCGTTGGTGCGCCCGCTGCACGGTCACGGCGGCCGCAACGCCCACGGCCGCATCACCACCCGGCACAAGGGCGGCGGCCACAAGCGCGCCTACCGGCTGATCGACTTCCGCCGCAACGACAAGGACGGCGTCAACGCCAAGGTCGCGCACATCGAGTACGACCCGAACCGCACCGCCAACATCGCGCTGCTGCACTTCCTGGACGGCGACAAGCGTTACATCATTGCGCCGCAGGGGCTTTCGCAGGGCGATGTGGTGGAGTCGGGCGCCAACGCCGACATCAAGCCCGGTAACAACCTGCCGTTGCGCAACACCCCCGCCGGTACCGTGGTCCACGCCGTCGAACTGCGGCCGGGCGGTGGCGCCAAGCTCGCCCGGTCGGCCGGGTCGAGCATCCAGTTGCTCGGCAAGGAGGGCAGCTACGCGTCCCTGCGGATGCCCAGCGGGGAGATCCGCCGCGTCGACGTGCGCTGCCGCGCCACCGTCGGCGAGGTCGGCAACGCCGAGCAGGCGAACATCAACTGGGGCAAGGCCGGCCGCATGCGGTGGAAGGGCAAGCGCCCGTCCGTCCGTGGTGTGGTGATGAACCCGGTGGACCACCCGCACGGCGGTGGTGAGGGCAAGACCTCCGGCGGTCGGCACCCGGTCAGCCCCTGGGGCAAGCCGGAGGGTCGCACCCGCCAGCCGAACAAGGCCAGCAACAAACTCATCGTCCGACGTCGCCGCACCGGCAAGAAGCATTCGCGGTAAGAAGTTTCAGGAGCACTCATGCCACGCAGCCTGAAGAAGGGCCCCTTCGTCGACGACCACCTGCTCAAGAAGGTGGACGTCCAGAACGAGAAGAACACCAAGCAGGTGATCAAGACCTGGTCGCGGCGCTCGACGATCATTCCGGACTTCATCGGCCACACCTTCGCCGTCCACGACGGGCGCAAGCACGTTCCGGTTTTCGTCACCGAGGCGATGGTCGGCCACAAGCTCGGTGAGTTCGCGCCGACGCGCACCTTCAAGGGGCACATCAAGGACGACCGGAAGGCCAAACGGCGATGACGACAACGGAATTCCCGTCGGCCTTCCCGACGGCAATGGCCAAGGCGCGGTTCGTGCGGGTGTCGCCGACGAAGGCCCGCCGGGTGATCGACCTGGTGCGGGGCAAGTCGGTGGCCGACGCGCTGGACATCCTGCGCTGGGCGCCGCAAGCCGCCAGCGAGCCGGTGGCCAAGGTGATCGCCAGCGCCGCGGCCAACGCGCAGAACAACGACGGCCTGGACCCCGCGACCCTGGTGGTCGCCACGGTCTACGCCGACGAGGGGCCGACCGCCAAGCGCATCCGGCCGCGCGCCCAGGGGCGTGCCTTCCGGATTCGCCGGCGCACCAGCCACATCACCGTGGTGTTGGAGAGCCGGCCGGTGAAGGATGAGCGGTCGGCGAAGTCGACCAGGGCCCGGCGCGCCGAGGCCAGCAAGGCCGCCGCGAAAGCGCCGGCGAAAAAGGCACCCGCGAACAAGGCGCCCGCCAAGAAGGCGACCGCCAAGAAGGCGGCCCCGAAGGCGGCCGCAGCTGAGGCTTCTGAGGCGAAGGGAGGCTCAGAGTAGTGGGCCAGAAGATCAATCCGCACGGCTTCCGGCTCGGCATCACCACCGACTGGAAGTCCCGCTGGTACGCCGACAAGCAGTACGCCGAGTACGTCAAGGAAGACGTCGCGATCCGTCGGCTGCTGTCCACCGGACTGGAGCGCGCCGGCATCGCCGACGTGGAGATCGAGCGCACCCGCGACCGGGTGCGGGTCGACATCCACACCGCGCGTCCCGGGATCGTGATCGGCCGCCGCGGCACCGAGGCCGACCGGATCCGCGCGGACCTGGAGAAGCTGACCGGCAAGCAGGTGCAGCTGAACATCCTCGAGGTGAAAAACCCCGAGTCCCAGGCACAGTTGGTGGCCCAGGGCGTCGCCGAGCAGCTGAGCAACCGCGTGGCGTTCCGCCGCGCCATGCGCAAGGCGATCCAGTCGGCGATGCGTCAGCCCAACGTCAAGGGCATCCGGGTGCAGTGCTCGGGTCGCCTCGGCGGCGCGGAGATGAGCCGCTCGGAGTTCTACCGCGAGGGCCGGGTGCCGCTGCACACGCTGCGCGCCGACATCGACTACGGCCTGTACGAGGCCAAGACCACCTTCGGGCGGATCGGCGTGAAGGTGTGGATCTACAAGGGCGACATCGTCGGCGGCAAACGGGAATTGGCCGCCGCCGCCCCGGCGGGCGCCGACCGTCCCCGCCGCGAGCGGCCGTCGGAAGAGAGCGCTCCGCCGGCCCCGGCCGACGCGGCCCCTGCCGTCGAACCGCAGAGCACGGAGAGCTGAATCATGTTGATTCCCCGCAAGGTCAAGCACCGCAAGCAGCACCATCCCCGCCAGCGCGGCATCGCCAGCGGTGGCACGGAGGTGAACTTCGGCGACTACGGCATACAGGCCCTCGAGCACGCCTATGTGACCAACCGGCAGATCGAGTCGGCCCGTATCGCGATCAACCGGCACATCAAGCGTGGCGGCAAGGTGTGGATCAACGTCTTTCCCGACCGCCCGCTGACCAAGAAGCCCGCCGAGACCCGGATGGGTTCGGGCAAGGGCTCACCGGAGTGGTGGGTGGTCAACGTGAAGCCGGGCCGGGTGCTGTTCGAGCTGAGCTACCCCAACGAGCAGATCGCCCGGGCGGCGCTGACCCGAGCGATCCACAAGCTGCCGATCAAGGCACGCATCGTGACCCGAGAGGAACAGTTCTGATGGCAGTGGGAATTTCGCCTGGCGAACTGCGTGAGCTCACCGAGGACGAGCTCATCGAGCGCCTGCGCGAGTCGAAGGAGGAGCTGTTCAACCTGCGCTTCCAGATGGCGACGGGGCAGCTGACCAACAACCGCCGGCTGCGCGTCGTGCGCCGCGAGATCGCGCGCGTGTACACGGTGTTGCGGGAACGAGAGCTGGGCCTCGCGTCGGGGCCCGACGGTAAGGAATCGTGATGGCAGAAGCGAAGGCCACCAAAGCCGCGGCCAAGAAGGCCGCCCCGAAACAGGCCGCCACAGACTCGGCCAAGGGTGCCGCCGCCAAGGGGCCCCAGCACACCCCCGCGGCGCCGAGGACGCGCGGCAGGCGCAAGGTGCGCATCGGTTACGTGGTGAGCGACAAGATGCAGAAGACCATCGTGGTCGAGCTGGAAGACCGTGTGCGGCACCCGCTGTACGGCAAGATCATCCGCACCACCACGAAGGTGAAGGCTCACGACGAGAACAGCACCGCCGGCATCGGCGACCGCGTTTCGCTGATGGAGACGCGCCCGCTGTCGGCGACCAAACGCTGGCGGCTCGTCGAGATCCTCGAGAGGGCGAAGTAGCCCACAACAATTCACCCAACGCCCGGGACCTCACGGTCCCGGGCGTTTGTGTTTGGCGCTACGCTGGGCGCGGTCTGGTGCAGCCCCTAAGAGAGTGAGGCCGGCGATGGCGGCGGAGTCGCAAGAATTCAATGGCAAGATCGAACTCGACATTCGGGATTCCGAGCCGGACTGGGGGCCGTACGCCGCGCCGGCGGCGCCCAAGGACGCTCCCAATGTCCTGTATCTGGTCTGGGACGACACCGGCATCGCCACCTGGGACTGCTTCGGCGGGCTGGTCGAGATGCCCACCATGGGCCGCATCGCCGAGCGCGGGGTGCGGCTGTCGCAGTTTCACACCACCGCCCTGTGCTCCCCGACCAGGGCCTCGTTGCTGACCGGTCGCAACGCCACCACCGTGGGGATGGCCACCATCGAAGAGTTCACCGAGGGCTTCCCGAACGCCAACGGGCGCATCCCGGCGGACACCGCCTTGCTCTCCGAGGTGCTGGTCGAGCGGGGTTACAACGCCTATTGCGTCGGCAAGTGGCACCTGACGCCGATCGAGGAATCCAATCTGGCCGCGACGAAGCGGCACTGGCCCACGTCGCGCGGCTTCGAACGGTTCTACGGGTTCATGGGCGGCGAGACGGACCAGTGGTACCCGGACCTGGTGTACGACAACCACCCGGTGAACCCCCCGGGCACACCCGAGGACGGCTACCACCTGTCGAAGGACATCGCCGACAAGACAATCGAATTCATCCGCGACGCCAAGATGATCGCGCCGGACAAGCCGTGGTTCAGCTACGTGTGCCCGGGCGCCGGGCACGCACCCCATCACGTCTTCAAGGAGTGGGCGGACAAGTACGCCGGCCGGTTCGACATGGGCTACGAGCGCTACCGGGAGATCGTGCTGGAGAGGCAGAAGTCGCTGGGGATCGTTCCGCCGGACACCGAACTGTCGCCCGTCAACCCGTATCTCGACGTCAAGGGGCCCGGCGGTGAACCCTGGCCGATGCAGGACACCGTGCGGCCCTGGGATTCCCTCAACGACGACGAGAAGAAACTGTTCAGCCGGATGGCCGAGGTGTTCGCCGGGTTCCTGAGCTACACCGACGCCCAGATCGGCCGGATCCTGGACTACCTCGAAGATTCCGGCCAGCTGGACAACACCATCATCGTGGTGATCTCCGACAACGGCGCCAGCGGCGAGGGCGGGCCGAACGGGTCGGTGAACGAAGGCAAGTTCTTCAACGGCTACATCGACACCGTCGAGGAGAGCATGAAGCTCTTCGATCAGCTCGGTGGGCCGCAGACCTACAACCACTACCCGATCGGCTGGGCGATGGCCTTCAACACGCCCTACAAGCTGTACAAGCGCTACGCCTCACACGAGGGGGGCATCGCCGACACCGCAATCATCTCCTGGCCGAACGGCATTGCCGCGCACGGCGAGGTGCGCGACAACTACGTCAACGTCTGCGACATCACTCCCACCGTGTACGACCTGATGGGTGTCACGCCGCCCGGCACCGTGAAGGGCATCCCGCAAAAGCCCTTAGACGGCGTGAGTTTCAAAGCGGCGCTTGAGGATCCGGGGGCAGACACCGGTAAGCAGACCCAGTTCTACTCCATGCTGGGCACCCGCGGCATCTGGCATCGGGGGTGGTTCGCCAACACCGTGCACGCCGCGTCGCCCGCCGGCTGGTCGCATTTCGACGCCGATCGCTGGGAGCTGTTCCACATCGAGGCCGACCGCAGCCAGTGCCGCGACCTGGCCGGTGAACACCCGGACAAGCTCGAGGAGCTCAAGGCGCTGTGGTTCGCCGAGGCCGACAAGTACAACGGCCTGCCGCTCGGGGATCTCAACATCATCGAAACCATGACCCGGTCGCGGCCGTACCTGGTCGGCGAGCGCGACACCTACACGTACTATCCCGGCTGCTCTGACGTCGGTCTGGGCGCCGCCGCCGAAATTCGCGGCCGCTCCTTCGCGGTGCTGGCGGAGGTGGCCGTGGACACCACCGGGGCCGAAGGCGTGCTGTTCAAGCAGGGCGGGGCCCATGGCGGGCACGTGCTGTTCCTCCAGGACGGGCGGCTGCACTACGCCTACAACTTCCTCGGTGAGCGCGAACAGCTCATCACGTCTTCCGTCCCCGTGCCGTTGGGCGCGCACGTGTTCGGCGTCAGCTATGCGCGCACCGGCACCGTGCAGAACAGCCACACGCCCGTCGGCGAAGCCACGCTATTCATCGATGGGACCGCGGTTGGCTCGTTCGCGGACATGGTCACTCATCCCGGCACGTTCGGGCTCGCCGGCGCGGGCATCACCGTCGGGCGCAACGGCGGATCGGGGGTGTCACGGCGCTTCAAGGCACCGTTCGTTTTCACCGGCGGCACCATCGCCCTGGTCACCGTCGACCTGTCGGGCAAGCCATACGAGGACCTGGAAAAGGACTTTGCCCTTGCCTTTTCGCGCGACTGAGCTCGCTGGTGTCCTCCGCCCGGGGCGACGGGGCAAGGCTCTCGGCGCGACGGCGTGCAAGCGGCCGGGTGAAGAAATCGTCGCTTTGACGGCCCGCCGGTTGTAGCATCTGGCAGCGTGATGACTCAATGACCGCCGGACCGTCGGCCCCGCCCGCCCCGCCTCCCGCGCAGCCCGCGCCGTCCGCGCCGCGAGGACGACAACTGGCGATCGCATTCGGCGTCGTCGTCGCCATCATCGTCATCTACGTCCTGTCGCTGATCGCAGTGCACCTGCTGGCCAAGTCCGCTCCCCCCTTGCCCGCCGTGGACTTCAGCAAGCTCGAGGCCGAGGACAGCGTGGTGCAGGTTCACCTCGAGAAACTTGACACCGTCGCCAACCGCTTGACGGTGAATGTGCTTGTTTACCCGAAAGATTCGCTGTACGACAAGAACTTCGGGGTGCTGACCACGGACGCCGCCGTGCGGCTGTACCCCGACAACGACCTGGGCGACCTGCAGTACCCGGTGGGGAAGGCGCCTGGGCAGGTGAGCACCTCCATCGTCGCGCACGGGGACCCGGGCAACTGGCCGTTCGACTCCTACAGCACCGAAACCATTGCGGCGGACGTGTTCACCGGGACCGGCACGAACCGCGAGAAGTCCCCCGCCCGCGTGGAGGTGACCGGCAAGCTGGACGGCTGGGACGCGACCGCCACCCGCGTCCACGACCCGGACGACGCCAATCCGGACCTGAAGGACAACGTCATCATCACCCTGCACCGGTCCAAGGGCCCGTTGATCTTCGACGTCGGGCTGTGTCTGATCCTGATCGCCCTGCCGATCTTGGCACTGTGGGTGGCCATTCCGATGGTATTGGGCAGGACATCATTTCTGCCGCCGTTCGGGACGTGGTACGCCGGTATGTTGTTCGCGGTGGTTCCCCTGCGCAACTTCTTCCCCGGCTCTCCGCCGCCGGGCTCGTGGGTGGACCAGGCGCTGGTGCTATGGGTGTTGATAGCGCTGGTTGTCGCGATGACGTTGTTCATCTATGCCTGGTGGCGCCAACGAGATCGAAAGACGCCCAAGAAAGCCTGATTTCGGGGTCGGGATCGCCACTAGGCCCGATGGTGGCGACCCGCCTCGCCCGGCTACGCCGCGCTCGCGATCGCCACTAGTCCGGAATCGGTGCGCCCACCGCGCCGATGGCGTCGACGGCGCCGGAGACCCTGGCCTGGAATTCGGGCGACAGCGGGATGTAGCCGTTGCGCGCGAGATCGATCTGGCCGGGCCCGATCGCCGCCTGCAGGAAAGCCTTGACCGCCTTGGCCTCCGCGCTGGGATACCGCGAGCAGACGATCTCGTAGGTGGCCATGACGATCGGGTAGACGTCGGGCTGAGCCGGGTTGTAGAACGACGAGATGTCGAGCACCAGGTTGTTGCCGTCGCCGACGATCTTGGCGCCGGCGATGGTCTTGCCGACCGTATCGTTGCCGATGCGCACGGGCCGCAGCGACCGGCGGCTCGCCGGGGTTTTGATCTCGGCGGCGTAGAGCCCTTGCTGCAGCGCGAACGACAATTCGTTGTAGCTGATCGCACCCTCGGTCGCCTTGACCGCCGCCGAGGTGCCCTTGTTGCCGACGGCGCCGGTGCCGACGCCACCGTTGAACGTCTTGCCCGTGCCCTTGGTCCAGGCGCCCCCGGAAGCGGCCTGCAGATAGGCCTGGAAGTTGTCGGTGGTGCCGGATGCGTCGCTGCGGTAGACGACGTGGATGTCCTCCGCGGGCATGGATGCGTTCAGCGCGGTGAGCGCCGGGTCGTCCCACCGGGTGATGGTGCCGTTGAAGATCTTGGCGAGCGTGGGCCCATCGAGGACCAGGCTGTCGACGGCCTTGAGGTTGTAGGTGATGGCCAGCGGGCCGAACACCACGGGCAGGTTCCAGGCGTCGGCGCCGGCGCACCGCTGCTTGGCGGCCGCGGCTTGATCGCCGTCGAGGGGCACATCCGATCCGCCGAAATCGGTCTTGCCGGCGAGGAAGTCGGCGATCCCGGCGCCCGAGCCGTTCGCGGTGTAGCTGAGGGTCTGCCCGGAGCAG
Organism: Mycobacterium bohemicum DSM 44277; assembly: GCF_001053185.1. Taxonomy (GTDB): domain Bacteria; phylum Actinomycetota; class Actinomycetes; order Mycobacteriales; family Mycobacteriaceae; genus Mycobacterium; species Mycobacterium bohemicum. Next base: position 320,681 of record NZ_CSTD01000003.1, read on the forward strand.
GCCTTGCTGTAGGCCTCGACGAACTTCGTCATCGCATTGACCTGGGCGGTCGAACCGCTGGCGACCAAAGTTTGCTTGCCGCCGCAGTCCACCTTCGCTCCGGCCGTGTACGGCAGGGTCGCATGGGCGTTGCTGCAGGCCGGCAGCGCCAATGCGCCGGCAGTCAGCAGTCGCATAGCGAGCGCTGATCGATTGGGCTTCACGATGGTCGTCTCCTGGGAAGCGGCGCCCGGCACCGGCGGCGGGCATTCGGGGATTCGCGACGCACCCCTACTTAGGCACATGTCGAGAATTACCGCCCGGGGAACAGCAGGCAATGAAACATCAGGTGAACGTATCGGCGTGACCGGATCACGGCGGGCCGGCCCACCGATTTCGCTGCCGCGGGACGGTCGGCGGGCATTTCGGCGGAAAGTGCCTCATCCGCCCTTGGCTTCGCTGTCGTGGCGCGTGGGGGGTCAGTTCGCTACGATCTCCCCGCGAGGGCGCACCGATCGATCCACCCGGAGGTAGCGACAGATGACCCACCAAGCTCCGCCGGCACCGCCGCCCGAGACGCCCCAGACCCCCTCTTCCCCGACGTCCGCGCCCCCAGCGGCGCCGCGGGCGAAGTCCAAGCGGCGTTTGGTCATCGGCCTGGGCATCCTGCTCGCCGTCGTTGTCGTCTACGGCCTGTCACTGTTCGGTTTTCACCTGTTGGCCACGTCCGGGGGACCGCTCAAGGCGCCGGACCTGAACGCGACGAACGACACCGTCGTGCTGGTACGCCTGGAGAAGCTGGATACCGTCGCGAACCGCCTGACGGTGAAAGTGCTTGTCATTCCAGAGGATTCGATGTTCGACAAGCGCCTCGACGTGCTGAAGACCGACACCGCGGTGCGCATGGACCCGCCCAACGACCTCGGGGACCTGCAATACCCGGCCGGGAAGTCGCCGGCGCAGGTTGCCACCACCATCGAGTCGCACGGTGATCCCAACAACTGGCCGTTCGACTCGTACAGCACCGACACCCTCTCGGCCGACGTCCTCGTCGGACAGGGGGATGCACGCCAGTACGTGCCCGCGCGAGTCGAGGTCACCGGGGCATTGGAGGGCTGGGACGTGAGCGTCAAGCGCGTCGGCGAAGCCAGCCAGGAATCGGACCGCCCCGACAACGTGATCATCACCCTGCACCGGGCCAAGGGTCCGCTGATCTTCGATCTCGGGATCTGCCTGGTCCTCTTCGCCCTGCCCGCGCTGGCGTTTGCGGTGGCCATTCAGATCGCCTTGGGCAAGCGAAAATTCGTCCCGCCCTTCGTGACATGGTTCGCCGCGATGCTGTTCGCGGTCATCCCGATCCGTAACTTCCTGCCCGGCTCGCCGCCACCGGGCGCCTGGATCGACCAGGCCCTGGTCATCTGGGTGCTCATCGCGCTGGTCGGGGCGATGGGCCTCTACATGGTCACGTGGTATCGGCAGTCGGAGTGACCGCTCGTACCCTGGTGGGGTGCTCACCGAGCTAGTCGACCTCCCGGGCGGAACATTCCGCATGGGCTCGACCAGCTTCTATCCGGAAGAGGCCCCGATCCACACCGTGACCGTCGGGCCCTTCGCGGTCGAGCGGCACCCGGTGACCAACGCGCAGTTCGCCGAATTCGTCGCCGCCACAGGGTATGTGACCGTCGCCGAGCAGGGCATCGACCCCGCGCTGTACCCGGGTGCGGACCCCGCGGATCTGGTTCCCGGCGCCATGGTCTTCCGCCCGACGTCCGGGCCGGTGGACCTGCGCGACTGGCGCCGGTGGTGGGACTGGGTGCCGGGCGCGAGCTGGCGGCACCCCTTCGGGCCGGAGAGCGACGTCGCCGACCGCGGCGACCATCCCGTGGTGCAGGTCGCCTACCCCGACGCGGCGGCCTACGCGCGCTGGGCCGGGCGGCGGCTGCCCACCGAGGCCGAGTGGGAATACGCGGCCCGCGCGGGAAGCACGACGACCTACGCGTGGGGCGACGAGGCGAATCCCGGTGGCCGGCTGATGGCCAACACCTGGCAGGGCCTCTTCCCGTACCGCAACGACGGGGCGCTCGGCTGGGTCGGAACGTCGCCCGTCGGGACCTTCCCGCCCAACGGGTTTGGTCTGCTCGACATGATCGGCAACGTCTGGGAGTGGACGGTCACCGAGTTTTTCGCGCATCACCGGCTCGCGACGCCGCCGAAGTCGTGCTGCACGCCGACGGGCCCGGCCGATCCGGCCGTCAACCAAGCGCTGAAGGGCGGCTCGCACTTGTGCGCACCGGAGTACTGCCACCGCTACCGTCCGGCGGCGCGCTCGCCCCAGTCGCAGGATTCCGCGACCACCCACATCGGTTTTCGGTGCGTCGCGGGACCGGTTTCGGCCTAGGTGTCCCCGCACGCACCGCCGCGGATGAACGGCCGGTGGCCGACGGGTGACGGGTGACCATATCCACGCGTTGCCGGGGATTTTCGCTGCGCGAGCGGCATCACGGTTAGCTAGCATCTCAACACGTGTCGCCCCGACGAGCCCGATGGCGCCGGCCGGACGCGGTCCGGTGCCGGCAGGCGATCGAGTGCCACGCGACCGCGTGGGGCGGCGACCGGTGACCGCCGAGGTCGGATCGGCTCCGTCGCCGCCGCTGGCCGCGGAAGAGCCGACATCGCCGCCGAGATTGAAGCCGCCAAAGCTGCGCCGCTCGCAAATCGAAATCGGCGTGGCCATTCTGCTGAGCGTCATCATCACCTACGCGCTGTCGCTGCTGGGCATCCACATGCTGCAGAGCGAAGGAACTCCGCTTCCGCCGCTGAACCTGAGCCAGGGCGGGGGGAATGCGACCATCGTGCAGTTGCGGGTCGAGGAGCTGAAGACCGTCGCCAATCGCCTCACGGTGAACGTGCTGGTTTATCCCGGGATCGAGCAGTACGACAACCGTTTCGACGTTCTGGGCAACGACGTCGCGGTGCGCCTGTACCCGACGAACGACCTGGGCGACCTGCAATATCCGAAAGGGCGGGCGCCGGCCCAACTCAGCACCACCATCGAGGCGCACGGCGATCCCCGCAACTGGCCGTTCGACAAGTACAAGACCGAGCCACTCGCGGCCGATGCGTTCGTGGGGTCCGCAGACAACCGAAAGAAGTTGCCCGCCATCGTCCAGGTAACCGGATCGCTGGATGGTTGGCAGCTCAAGGTGGACCATGTCACCAGCGCGCTCCCGACCTCCCGGTCCGCCGACACCGGCGACGTGGTCATCACCCTTGAGCGCGCCGAGGGCCCACTGGTCTTCGACCTGGTGATCTGCCTCGTTCTGGTGGCTTTGCCCACGCTAGCCCTGTTGGTCGCCGTTCCCATGGCGATGGGACGGCGAAAGTTCGTGCCGCCGTTCGGAACCTGGTACGCCGCAATGCTCTTCGCGGTGGTCCCGCTGCGCAACATCCTTCCGGGTGCGCCGCCGCCGGGATCCTGGATCGACCAGGCCGTCGTGCAGTGGGTGCTGATCGCGCTCGTGACGGCGATGAGCCTGTACATCTTCGCCTGGGTCCGGCAGGGGGACTGAACGGCCAGCGTGGATCCGGTGTTCGCTGCCGAACCGGACATGACGTTGGTGTTGGTGCGTGGGGACTTGTCGTACCTGGGTGGCATGATCGCACGCATGTTCGATGATGTTCGGGCGCGGTTCGATGAGCTGATCGAGCGGTGCTATCCGTCGAGGACGGCGGAGTCGGCGGCGTTGGTGGGGCGTATCGGGGTGGCGGCGCGGGTGGAGAATCGGGCGGCGGCTGCGCAGTTGGTGGTGATGGGGGAGTTGTTCGCCTATCGGTTGTCGCGGTGTGCCGAGACCGAGGACTGGGCGATCGACACGATGGAGGCGGTGGCGGCCGAGGTGGCCGCCGAGCTGCGGATCTCCCAGGCGTTGGCGGCCTCGCGGCTGCGGTATGCCCGGGCGCTGCGGGAGCGGCTGCCCAAGGTGGGGGCGGTGTTTTGCGCCGGGGACATCGATTTTCGGTTGTTCGCCACGATCGTGTATCGCACGGATTTGATCGAGGATCCCGAGGTGTTGGCGGCAGTCGATGCACGGTTGGCGGCGAATGTGGGGCGGTGGCCGTCGATGACGCGCCATCGGTTGGCCGGGCAGGTCGACAAGGTGGTGGCCATGCTCGATGCCGATGCGGTGCGCCGGCGGCAGCGGTTGCGCAGCGACCGGGAGGTGGCCCTCGATGATGTGGTGGGCGGGACCTCGCTGATCCGCGGCAGCCTGTTGACCCCCGACGCCCACGCCCTGGACCGGCGGCTGGACGCGCTGGCCGCCACGGTGTGTGCGCATGACCCGCGCACCCGCGCCCAACGCCGCGCGGATGCCCTGGGGGCGCTGGCGGCCGGGGCTGATCGGCTCGGTTGCCGCTGCGGGCGTCCCGATTGCAGTGCGGGTGCCCGTAGACCGGCCTCACCGGTGGTGATTCATGTGATCGCCGAGCAGGCCACGATCGAGGGCAGCGGCACCGCGCCGGGCTCGTTCGTCGGTGCCGACGGCCTGATCACCGCCGACCTGCTCACCGAGCTGGCCGGCTCGGCCAGGCGGGTGCCGCTGGTGCATCCCGGTGATGCCCTGCCCGAGCCGCGCTATACCCCGTCAAAGGCGTTGGCCGAGTTCGTGCGGTGCCGGGATCTGACGTGTCGCTGGCCCGGCTGTGACGTGCCCGCCCATGCTTGCGAGATCGACCACACGATCCCCTACGCCCGCGGTGGGCCCACCCATGCGGGCAACCTCAAGTGCTACTGCTCCACACATTAGCTGCTGGCTAGATAACCCTCAATACCCTACGATAAGTTTTTGTGACCACTGCCCTGTATCTGCGCCAGTCGTTCGACCGCAGCCGCGATGAGGCCGCCATTGACCGCCAGCGCGCCGAATGCCGTGCTCTCGCCGAGCGCAAGGGCTGGAAGAAGCTTGTCGAGTATGTCGACAACGACCGCAGCGCCACCAACGTCAGGAAACCGCGGCCCGCGTATGAGCAGATGCTTGCCGACATGGCGGCCGGGCGCATCACCGCCGTGGTGGCCTGGGACCTCGACCGGCTGCACCGCCGGCCCATCGAGCTGGAGGCGTTCATGCCGCTGGCCGACAGCATGAAAATCAAGCTGGCGACCGTCAGCGGTGAGACTGACCTGTCAACGGCACAGGGGCGCCTGACGGCCCGCATCAAGGGCGACGTGGCCGCCCACGAGTGTGAGCATAAGGCGGCCCGCCAGCGCGCCGCGGCTAAGCAGATGGCCGAGCGCGGCATACCCAAGTGGCCGGTGGTCCCGTTCGGCTACACCGCCGACTGCCAGCCTCACCCGGTGGAGGCCGAGTTGGTCCGCAAGGGCTACGAGACCATCCTGGGCGGTGGCTCACTGTCCGGGCTGGCGCGGGAATGGAACAAAGGCGGCTACTACGGGCGCAACGGCAAGCCCTGGACCGCATCAACCATGTCACTGTTCATCCGCGCACCGCGTAACGCGGCGTTGCGCGCCCATAACAACGTCATCGTCGGACCCGGCACCTGGCCGCCGCTGGTCGACGAAACGACCTGGCGGGCCACGCAATCCCTGCTCGACGACCCGGCCCGCAAGCCGGGACCCAAGACGGTGCGCCGGCATTTCCTGACCGGGGTGCTGCGCTGCGGCAAGTGCGAGGACGGCGGCCGCATCTCGGGCTACCACGGGCCCAAAGGTCAAGAGCGATACCGCTGCTGGAAGTGCTTGGGGGTGGCGATCTCCAAGCCTGAAACCGAAGAGACAATCCGCGGTATTGTGTGCGCCCGCCTGGCCCGACCCGACGCCACGAAGCTGCTCATCGACCGCGACGCGCCCAACCTGGACAAGCTGACCGCCGAGGCCAACACGATCCGCGCCCGCCGTATCGAGCTGGCGACCGTGTTCGCCGATGGGGAGTTGACCGCGGCCGAGTTGCGCGCCGCGCGGGAACGGCTCAACGCCAAACTCGATGCCATCGAGGCCAAGATGTCGGATGCCGCCGCCAAGCGGGTGTTCGCCGACGTTCCGCTCGGAACCGACCGGGTGCAGGCCGCGTTGGACAAGCTCGACCTCGACCGCCAGCGCGTCATCATCAACGTGATGATGACGGCGACGATAATGCCGGTCGGGAAGGGCCACCGCCCCCGCGACGGGGAGCGGTTCGACCCCGAGCGGATTGCGATTGAGTGGCGGCGGTGAGTAATTCCGTGCGGGACAACGAGATTAAGCTTGTGGACGCCGTTGGTCGCACGGTGCTGTCCTTTGTCCAACGCGCCTATTGTGACGACGGGGTGTGGACCTCAGATGAGTGGGGTGTCGCAGTCAAGCCGCGGAGTCGGAAAGCGTTGGCCCATGAGCGGCGCCAGCCGACGGACACCCCGGCCCACTACCTCAAACAGCTTTCCGATGGCAGGGCGGTTCTCGAATTGCCGGGCCTGACGCTGCGGTGGGAGAGGGTGACTCCGGTGCTCGACAAGCTGATTGAGCACGGCGTGCCGACACTCACTATCGACGGGTTACGGGACTGCGTCCGCTAGTACTGCTAGTCTTAGCCTTAGCGTAACGAGCACGCTCCGTATCGTGTAGCTGCCGCACTCCGCGCCGGCTTCTCAGAGCCACCCCCACAAGGTGGCTCAATCCTCATTCCCGAGGTGAGAAGCTGTTGCCCACTACGACCTGGAAACAGAAGCGCGGCAAGCTCGCGCGGCTGTCCCAAGACCTCCCCGCCGACCATCCGCAACTGGTCGCGCTGCGCCGCGACCTCTACGCCGACCGGCTCGCCGAACACATCAAGAACATCGTGGACCAGGCGCCACCGTTCACTCAGGAGCAGGTCGACCAGCTCCGGGTGTTGTTGGAGCCGACCCGGCGTGAACTTGCCGAGCTGGGCGGCGGTGACGCGGCCTGATGACCAAAAACGAAAGCCGCCCGAAGGCGGCTCCCGTATCCCATTGTGAGCCCCAGTCTATCGCACCCTGGCGACAACACTGGAACGAACCGCCGAGCGAGGAGGACCGCGCCGACATTGACGTGTTGGTTGCGGCGGCCGAGCGAGGTTTCCGGCTTGCGACGCGCTGCACGCGCTGTGGGCAATGGGTGGTCGCGCCGTCGTCGGTGCGCGCCCACATGGGGCCGGTGTGCCGGGCCAAGGTGGCGAGCGCCAGCGGGGTGCAGCGGTGACGGCATACGAGCGGCTTGTCGACGTGCTGCGCGGCCAGGGCCGCGACGTCAACGACGGGGGCCATGGCAAGGCGCAGGCGCAGTGTCCGGCGCACGATGATGGCCGCTCGTCGCTGTCGATAGGGCCGCGCAAGGACGGCAAAGGCGTTGTGGTGCACTGCCACGCCGGGTGCGAATACCAGGCGGTGCTCGCGGCGGTGGGCATGTCCACGCGCGACCTGTTCGACGACGACGGCATGCGCAACATCTACGCGCCGAAGCGCGACTACCGCTATCCCGACGGCCGCGTCGTGCACCGCAAGCCCGACAAGAGCTTTCCGCAGTCGGGCAACACCAAGGGCACCAGCCTATTTCATGCCGACCACATCGGCGCCGCCAAAATTGTCTACTGGCCCGAGGGTGAGAAAGACGTCGAGGCGATAGAGGCTGCCGGCGGTGTCGCGGTCTGTTCGGCGATGGGCGCCGGGAAATCCCCCCACGCGGACATCTCACCGCTGCGCGGTAGACATGTCCGCGTCGTAGCCGACAAAGACGAACCCGGACGCAAGCATGCCCGCGACGTCGCCAAGCTACTCGAGGGTGTTGCCGCATCGGTCCGCATCTTCGAGGCCGCCGTTGGAAAGGATGCAGCCGACCACATCGCCGCGGGCAAGACGCTCGAAGAGCTACGGCCCTTTGTGGACGCAACCCCCATCGACGGCGCCGAGCTGCTCGACGACATCGAGCGATTCGTCGGCCCGTTTCTCGCGCTGCCGACCGCGCATCATTTGGTGGTGTTGTGCCTGTGGGTATTGCACACATGGTGTGTCGGCGCGTTTTACGTGACGCCCCGGCTGGTACTCGACTCACCCGAGCCCGGCTCTGGCAAAACCCGGGTGTTGGAGGTGCTCGCGCTGTTGTGTCACGGCGCGAAGCTGACCCTATCGACGACCACGGCGGCCCTATATCGGCGGATTGCGGCGGCCGGCGATAACCCGCCGACCATTTTGCAGGACGAGGCCGACGCCGTTTGGGGTCGCACGGCCAGCCCGCAAGCGGAAGACTTGCGGGCCCTCTATAACGCCGGATACAAGCGCGGCGCGACGGTCGACCGCTGCGAGGGCGATGCGAAGAACATGCGTGTGGCGGAGTTCCGGGTGTTCGCTCCGGTTACCCTGGCGGGCTTGGCCGGGAAGATGCCGAAAACGATCATCGACCGGGCCGCCGCGGTCTTCCATATGCGCCGCCGTGCACCTGATGAGCACATTGCCGATTTCCGAGAGCGTGACGCCGCGGTTGCCGCTGCGCCGTTGCGTGACCGCATGGAGCGCTGGGCCACCGCCAGTTTCGACGCCCTGGCGGCGGCTCGGCCCGTGATGCCCGAGGGGGTGCGGGACCGCCCCGCTGAATGCTGGGAGGCGTTATTGGCGATTGCCGACGTGGCCGGCGGTGGTTGGCCGGCACGCGCCCGCGCTGCCTGCCGGCATTTTGTGCTCGACAGCGACCCTGACGAGCTGTCATTCGGCGCGCGACTACTGCGCGACGTGCGAACCGTGGTCGGCGACTGCGACCGGATGTTCTCGGCTGACATCGTGGCCGCGCTGGTCGCCGACGACGAATCAGAGTGGTCCGACCTCTGGGGCAAGCCGCTCGACCAGAAGCGTCTAGCAAAGGAGTTGAAGCGGTACGGCGTGCGGTCGAACACCATCCGGATCGGCGAAGGACGCGCCAAGGGATACCAGGTCGACGGCGATGACGGTCTAGGCCAAGCGTGGCGACGGTACCTACCCGACGCAGCTATGCGTGACAACCGTGACTACCGTGACATTGCAGGTCAGCGCGTCACGGATGAATCCGGCGACCGTGACAACCGTGCCATCCGTGACGCATCCGTGACAACAGAAATGCCATTTGACCAGCCATTAGCCGATGCCGTCACGGTTGTCACGCATGTCACGCACAAGGACGGAACGCGAAACGGAGCGCTCTTCGACGACTCGTCGCCCACCGGCGGCGAGGTCCGCCGCTGCGCCTGCGGGAACCGGCTCAGCACCCCTGAGGCGAAAGCCGCCAGCAAATGCAAACCGTGCCGCGACCGCGCGATGGCGGGGTATGAACAGTGAGGGCCAACGATAACCGCGGCACCGTGCTCCACACTCGCCAACTGCGCGATGGCCGCCAGCTCGCCGAGATCCGTTGCCCGCACTGCGCCGGCTCGCACTGGTACCTCAACCCGGGCCATCTCGTCGACTGCCTAGCTTTCCCGAACCGCCCGCTGTGGGTTGACGGGCTCGGCGCGAAGGTGGCCGACCGATGATGGCCGCCGACCTGTTCGACGCGCTCGGCGTGATTCCGGCCTTACCCGGTGCCCGCTGCCGGGGGCGGCATCATCTTTTCGACGGCCCGGCGCCCGGCGAGGACGAGCAGGCCGTGCGGGACCGGCACGCCCAGGCGCTCGGGCTGTGCGTGGGTTGCCCTGCCGCCGCGCGGTGCCGGGAGTGGTTTGACACCCTGCCGCCGCGGAAGCGACCCGCCGGAGTCATCGCCGGGACGGTGGTCCGATGAACGCCGAACAGGTCGCGTCCGACGAGCACCTGAGGGCCTGCTTGTATTGCTCTGCTGAACTGATCAGATCTCGCCAACGCGGCGGGCAGCCCATCCCTGCGTGGCTCCGCCGCCACCACGGTCGCCTCGAAGCCGAGTTCCGCATGGCGCAGTCAGGACATGGAATGACAAGCAGTATCGGACAATTGGAAGACGAACTGATTACCGCGAAGGAGGCAGCCGAGGTGCTGGGTCTGTCCAAGCGTCAATGCCAGCGCATTGCCGCCGACCTCGGCGGCCGGATCGTCGGCGGCAGATGGCTTTTCGGTCGGGCCGCCGTCAGTGAATACGCAGAAGGGAGACGCGACGATGCCTGATTTACAGGCGGCCGTGGAGGATTGGCTCGCCGCCATGCCCGACGACGAATTTCGCACGCTGGTCGCGCGAACAAGGCCACCCGACGAACCGATGCCAGCTAGGAGCGATGAGCGTGAGTAAAAAGACCGAGTTTGCGAGTACCGGCAGGCGCGGCGTGTCCGCATTCGAGGGCCTCGCGTCCCGCACGGGACGCCCGCTGTACGAGATCGCCACGCTGGCCGCAGAGAACCGCTTGGGCGAGCTGTTCGACCGGAATGGGTTTGTAGGGCACCCCCTGACCCCGGGCGAAGCGTTGCGGCGCCTCGAGCGAATCAAGGACGGCCCGCCGCCGATGTCGCCGGGATTCGCCCTGGCCGAACTGCGACGCCGCCGCGATCCCCGTTCCCTCCCGGCCGAGCGGGACGCCCAGCGGGCGGGCTGGTGATGGCCGCCCAGGTTAAACGCTGCGGCCGCTGTGATCGCCGCTTGCGTGGAGCCGCCGTCGAGTGGGTGTGTGATATCGAGCTCGACGAGGAGGGGCTGGGCACGGTGGCCGAGGTTTACTGCCCCGACTGTGCAACAGCCACCGAGCACCTGGCGCGCGAAGTCAACGACGCCACTGTTCGCTATGTCTGGTACGGCGACAAGCTGGCGCGATTCCCCAGAGTCCTTGAAGCCCAAAGTAATTAGGAGATCCACAGTGAAAGTGCGAGTTCTGCAAGACGTGTCTGGCACCGTCTTCAACGACCCCAACGGCCTCCGGCGTGGCCAGCTCGTGGACTGGCCGGACGAGATCGCCCTGCGTTATATGCATCACCACCTGGTCGAGCACCCGGACACCGCCGATCAGTCCCCCGAAGAGCGGAAAGCCTGGGCGGACAAGGCGCATGCGGCGATGCTTGCTTTCGCGCTGCCGCATCTCGAGGAGATCAAAAAGGTGCAGGAAGAAGCGCACCGCGCGAATGTAAGGGCGACGACGGCGGACGCCAAACGTCGTCGCGGCGGCTGGCACTGACCGGCATCCGGCGGCCGGGGTTTTTCCTCGTGGGTCCTTTCACCCCGGCCGCCGGCATGCCTCAACTGTCAGGAGACAATGTGACCTCACCCGACGACTTCGACTGGGAAGCACTGGCCGACCGGTATGAGCTTCTGGAGCATGGAATCCAATGTCACCACGCCATGCTGCGGCATGTCCTAGACACGATGCAGGAGCGGCTGCCCACCGCACCGGAGAATGACGAATTGTGGTGGCAATGCGAGAATATGCGACTCGGCCTGGACCGGGTACTGCGTGACGTAGATGAGGTTAACGAGTCGCTGGGCGAACTGTTCATCCGGTCGGCTGCCAAGATCAAGAACAATGTTCGGTGGCGCGAAGGACCGAGGTACGCGCTGGTGCCCAAGCATGACTGAGGTGATCGGCTGGCCGGCCGAGGTCCCCGAGCCGCTCTCGGCGCCGCCGCTGACCAACGCGGCCTCGGATGGGCCTGAGGTGATTTCGTGGATCGAGGAGCACTGTTGCTTTGGCGAGGGTGACCACTACGGCCAGCCGGCCCGACTCGAGCTGTTCGAAAAGCTGTTCCTCTACTGGCTTTTCGCCAAACGGCCCGACGGCCAGCATCGCTTCAGGCGTGCCCTGCTGGAAGTCCCCAAGGGCAATGGGAAATCGGCGCTGTCATCCTGGGTCGGGCTGTACCTGCTGTGCAACCGGTTCTCCCCGGTTATCCCCGTGGCCGCGGCATCATATGAGCAGGCCGGCTTGGTTTTTCGCGACATGCAGATCAACGTCGAAGAGTCACCCAAGCTGCGCGCCATGCTCATCGCCTACGAGGGCGAGATCAGGGTCAAAGACGGTCCCGGCCGCGCCTACAAGGTGTATGCCACCGATAACACCAACGACGGCGCCCGGCCCACCGCGGTGCTCGCCGATGAGATCCACGCGTGGGTGTCCCCTAAGCAGGAACGATCCCATCTGGTGCTGACCAACGGCCTATCCAAGCGCGCCGCGTCGCTCGAGCTGAACGTCACCACGCCGGGATTCAACCGCGACACCCTCGCCGGGCGCCTGCACGACTACGGCTGCCGGGTCAACTCCGGCGAGGTCAAAGACGACGGATTCCTGTTCGTGTGGTGGGGCGTCGAGCCCGAGCGCTACGACCTGGCCGACGACGAGCAGCGCGCCCAGGCCGTCCGCGACGCCAACCCCGCGGCCGATCTGTTCCTCAACGTCGCCGACGTGTCGGCGCGCTATTTCCAGATCCCGGAGAACGACTGGCTGCGCTACCACGGCGGTGTCTGGACGACCAGCGTCGACTCATGGCTACCGCCGGGCGCCTGGGACGCCTGCGCCGATGCGGGCAAGACCATCCCCGACGGGGCACGGATCTGCCTGGGCTTCGACGGGTCGTTCTCCCGCGACTCCACGGCCCTGATCGCGGTCACCTGCGAGACGGTCCCGCATGTCGGCGTGATCGGCTGCTGGGAACGCCCGGCGAATGCGTGGAACGGCTGGCGGGTGCCCACCGCCGAGGTCGAGCAGACCATCCGGGACGCCTGCGCGCGGTTCGACGTCGCCGAACTCGCCGTGGACATGTACGGGTGGCGTCACGTCTTCGAAGTCCTCGAGGACGACGGGCTGCCGGTGGTCGACTTCCCACAGCTGCGCTCGCACATGGTGCCGGCCACCGAGCGCGCCTACGACGCGATCCGCAACCAGGAGCTCACCCACAGCGGCGATGCGCGGCTCACCCGCCATGTCGCCAACGCCAGAGCCAAAACGACCCCCCGCGGGCGCACGGTATGCAAGGACCATCCCGACTCACCGGACAAGATCGACCTCTGTGTGGCGATGGTGATGGCCCTCGACCGTGCCTCCTCGCAGTCACAGCCCTATGACGTGTTGTCTTCAGTGTGGTGAGGAGCCCCCGTGAGCAGACGCCCCAGCCCGAATCGTGAAGCACCCCGGGGCAAGACCCGCCGGGCACCGGTGGCACCCGCGGGCCTGGGCGCCGACGGGCTCGCGGCCTGGAAGTGGGTCTGGGCGCCGAGCCACCCGTGGATCACCGAACGCCACCGCGGCCTCGTCGAGCGGTACTGCCGGCTACGCGATGTCGCCGACGGGTTGTTCCGCCAGATCGACACCGACGGAATCATGTCGACCGGCAGCCAGAAACAGCTCCGCACCAACCCCGCGCTGGCGCAGCTGAAGAACCTCTCCACCGAGTTGCGGCTGTGTGAAACCGAGCTTGGATTGACCCCGGCAGCGGAGTCGAAGACGGCGCCGACCCCGGCAGGCGCGTTCGCCGACACACCTCGGGCACGCGCCAAGGCCCGCCGCCCCGATGACACGTTGGTGACCCTGCTCGACGACCACCGCCGACGCGACGCCTGACCAACCCGGACCCCGACGGCCCCGATAGCCTCGATTCGCACCGATCCGGCGCTCTCGGCGGGCACCGGGCCTTTTTTGTGGCGATTCGCCCCGGAGAGACTTCGACTGATGGCAGGGTCGACGTGGCTCGCAGCTAAAAAACGGGATCTCAGGGGCAGCCTGCCTAGATGGTGTCCAGCACGCTGGGCGGGGGTGGTGCCGGCGGCTGAGGTGGCCCTGCCGGTGGTCGACGCCGGGGTCCGCGGGTTGCTCGGTTACAGGCCCGGTGTTCGGGTCCACGGTAGCTGCGGTCGGGGTTGTGACCCAGGTCCCAAAGCTGTCCGGGGGTGATGATCTGGCCGCACTCGGGGCGTGCGCAGACGACGGTGCCTGTGGCGATGCGCCGTTCCCACTGTTCGCGGAGTTGGCGATGCTCGGGCCCGTAGCCGCGGTCGGTCGGGCTTGGCCGGTCGAGGTCGCGGAGCTTCTGATGCTCGCGCCGGCAGGCGTCGCAGCGGCCAGAGGCGTCGCGGGTCAACGCCGGGCAGCGGGCGCCGCGCACCCCCAGGCAGGGGCGCGGGTGTCGGGCCATGGTCCCTAGTATGCCTCCGCGGCCCGTGCTGCCGCGGGCCCGCACGGAGCCGCCGGGCGTACAGGCGTGGCGCTGAGGTGTGGTTAGTTACGCTGCTCGCCAGCCCAAGCCTCACGGTATTTGCGGGCAGCTTTCGCGTTGTCCCACAAGTCCCAGAAGTCCAGGCGGCCCGAGACGGATCCTCTGGGACTTGTGGGCGGCCCTCTGGGACGCCCTGATGCTGCGGCAGTCGCCAGAACCACGGCCCGTTGGCGGTGTCGCGTTCGGATTCGACACCGAGTTTGCGCTTTGCTGTCTTGATTGCCTTTTCAGAGAATCCGGCCTTGTCGCGCGCGGTGTGGGCGTCGGCTGCCCAGCGAGGGCCCGCGGCGAGATAAGTCGCCAGCCACCCGATCGCGTCACCCTTGGCGCTGTCATGCTCGGCCGCGTAGTTCTCTGCCAAATGTTCGCGCGCCGTCTGGTCGGAGTCGCCGGCGTAGGCGAGCCGGGGCACGGTGCCGTCATGGTCGTCGGTGGGATCAAAGTGCTGTACCGCCGTGATGGCGAACTTGGTGGCGTTGGCGATGGCCGCACCGTTGGCTTTCTCGGGCCCGACGGTCAGTTTTCCGTCGTCAGCGGTTTGGGCGTAGAGGGTCATGCGAGCCTTCTTGCGCAGCTCGCCTGTTGCGCCGTAGCGATCGCGGTCATCGGTTACCACCGGGCGGCGCGGGCGTTACGCACTATCTGTTGGACGCGGTCAGTCATTCCGGGTGTTGCAGCAGTGATACCGCCCGGCGGTTCGTGGTGACCGTTTGCGATTGTGGAACCACGAATTAACGACTTTGACGAACTGTGCAGCCCAGAGCATGTTTCGTACAACGAACCGTCTACGAATTCCGACGAACTAACCTCCGCCGCGGAGGGGGGGTCGATGACTGAATTCGTTCCTGATTCGTCTGAGTTCGTAACCGAATTTGTGCCCTGAACTGCGTGTTTCGTAGATTCGTTACTTCGTAGGCTCCGATGTACATAGCGAGTGATTGGCCGAGAGCCGGTCTCTTCGCGGATCTCGAACACCACCCCGTCGTGCACCAGGGGTGCCAGCTCGGCGCTGATTTCTGCGGCGGTTTTGTTGCGCTTGAAGTAGTCCCGGTTAATCTCCGTGCGGGTGCGGCCGGCATCCCCGCCGCCAAGAATGAAATTAGCTAGACCGCCGGCGGATTCGCGCTCCGCTTCGAGTTCATGGCACTCATTCCGTCGGCGAACTTAGCCGCGCCAGTAGCCGCTCGGCCGGCTCTGGGCGGCGCAGTAGTTCGGATCGTAGGCCGGCCCGAACGGGTCGCAGCTGTAGCCGCCGCCGGGGGACTCGTCGGCGCAGACCGTCGGGTCAAACAGCGGTGAGGCCGGATCGCACCACTGGATCGGCCCCGCGTGGGTGGGCGGGCTGACCGCGACCATGGCAGCGGACAGCGCGCAGCCGATGACCGCGGCGGCGATGAACGTGCGGATCATGGTGTGTCCTCCTTTGCTGTGTCTGCAGTGTGCTCCCGGGGGCCGACAACGGTCCACGGACTGCGCGGATGGCGCGGCGGTCATCGCGTCCGCGATCGAGGTCGCCGACCCGCCAGCTGAATCACATTGCCGACCACAGCCGGGGCGCGGTCGGCGGCGCCCTCGACCACAGCCAGCACCACGCGTAGTTCTTCCACCGTCAGATCCTCGGGCGGCGCGTCGGCCATGGCGGTCCTGACGCGGCGGATGAGTTCGGCACGTTCCAATGTGGGCACCGCCCGTCCGGTAAGGACCCGGATGCGCGCCTCCCCGAGCAACAGTGCCACCGCAGCTCGAAGATCAGAAGGTCGTTCAGGCCGACGGCCTGGGCGCAGCGCTCGACCTCCTGTACAAGCCTCTCGCGGTGCCTGCCTGGTGGCGGTGGTCATTCCGCGCTCCACCCGTCGATCACGCCGGCGACCGCGACGAGCCGCGCCGCCAACTGGCGCGCTTCGTTGGCGGTCAGATGCAACGAGATGTCGGCGTGCGGGTCGTAACGCTCGACGTGTACGTACACGACCGCATCCTTGGCGAATCCGCGGTAGGCCATCGCTCCGACTTGCGTTAACCACACGCCGTTGCCATCTAGCGCGGCCGGTTCGTGTATCGGGCACACATAGGAACCGGTCTCGCCCCAGCACACCTGATCGCCTTCGGAAACTGCCTGGGTGTGTCCGTCGCCGTCCGTGCACCACGGCGCGCACACGATGGGCGGTAGGCCTGGACGCGCCGGGCGGTCGCTAGTCATGCGCCCGTCCACCCATCCAGCTTGGCGGGAGCCGCGCTGATAGCCGCGTTGATAGCCGCGGCCAGCTCGCCGGCTTCGTCGAGGCTCAATATCGTGTCGCCGGGAAGGCGAATCTGATACTCAACGCTCCCGTCTAGGGTCTGCACGCCCCCCAGTTCGACGCTGATCTCCTCATACTGCGTCTTCACAAGGGCTGAGCAGACATCGACGCGGCGGAACGCATCAGGGGTGTCGGCGTCGTCCCAGTCGTACACCTTCACGGCGGCGGGAGGGGGAGCGACGTCGCCGATCATCGCGACGGCGATGTTGTGGGCAGAGCGTTGCCGGGCCAGCTCGATCAGCAGCCGAGCGATGTCGGTATCGGACCGCGGGGCGGTCGACCACCAGGGCTTGGGCAGCGTCGCACGGCGGCGGTAGCCGTTTTCACTGTCCTCAAGCTCTGTGACCTGCTCGGGCGTGAGCTGGTCGGCCAGGTCGCGCCAGTTGGAGGCGTTTTCGGGTGTCATCGGTTCACCCGCGCCCGGATCGCCGCGGCCCGCTCGGGAGCAGGCGAGAGCAGCGGAGTGATACCTGACCGCTGCCGGCCATCCGCCAACGCCCGGCACCCCGGGCACGTGAACAGCGTGCCGTGCGAGCCGTCCCGGTGCTCGACGTCGACCGGGTACGGGGCACTTGACCATCCCGGTAGGTCCCAGGTGGGGCGCCCGTCCGGCATCGACTCGACGGGCCGCGAGCGGCGCCCGCAGTGCTCACAGATCGCCCGGACCTTCCCAGCGCCGGCGGCCACCCAATTGCTGCTCATTTCCCGGCTCACCCGTCGATCTCGGTGGCCGCCGCGGTCCTCGGTGAGCTGGTCCCAGGTGGGCAGCGTGCCCGGTTCACACCAGGCAGGCGGCGTCGGGGCGGGGCCGACGTCGGTGAGGTTGACGGTTGTGTTCATGGCGGGTCACCTTCCGGCTGGTAATGGGTTATCTAGCCAGTCGGTAACATCATTTGCTGAAGACGTTTTGGGGCTGGTCCGAGAAACAGCTGCCCGACGCGACCCTGATCCTGACTTCCCCGGCCGGGCGCACCTACGTGACCACCCCGGGCAGCGCGCTGCTGTTCCCCAGCCTGTGCCACGCGGTGGGCGGCATGCCCGGACCCGAGGCCGACCCCGCACCGCAGGACTACTGCGGCCAGCGCACCGCCATGATGCCCCGACGCCGGCGCACCCGCACCCAACAGCGCACAGAGCGGGTTGCGGCCGAACGCCGACGAAACCACAACACCCGCACCCGCCGCCAGGCCCAAACCGTGAACCCCACCGGACCCGCCCCACCCCACACCGACGACGACCCACCACCCTTCTGACGACGTTCGACCCGCAACGTCGGGACCAAAGCCCTCGTGAGCGAAAACTCGTTGGCCAACTATCGTCACAGGTATATCGTTCGTCACATCCGGCAATCGACGGGAACGGTCCTGGCTGCAACGGAGGCGTCGATGAACAATGTTCCAGGGCTCGACGCGGCCTAGTCGACGCGATTTCTCAGTGGTGTTACCTGGGCAGGGGAGGTAATTGAGTCATGGATTTGTTCGCGCCTCCCGAGGTTATTTCGGCGCAAATCCACACCGGGCCCGGCGCGGGTTCGATGATCGAGGCCTCGGGCGCATGGCAGCAAGTGGCCGTGGAGCTGGAGAACTCCGTGTCGGTCTACGCGTCGGCGGTGTCGGGGCTCATCGAGACCTGGGCCGGTCCGTCCGCGATGGCGATGGTCCAGGCGGTCCAGCCGTACCTCATCTGGCTGGGCGCCACCGCGCAGCAGTCCCAGCAGATGGGCGCCTCGGCCGAGGCCGCGGCGCTTGCATTCTCGGCCGTCCGCGCGGCGGTGGTCACTCCCGCGCAGGTCGCCGCCAACCGGACCCGGCTGGCGCAGTTGCTGGCCACCAACCGGTTCGGGAGCAACACCGCGGCAATCGCGCAGACCGAAGCCGAATACCAGACCATGTGGGCGAACAACTCCGCGGCGATGACCCAGTACCAGGCGGCCTCCGCGCAAGCCACCGCGCTGCCGCAGTTCACCTCGCCCCTGACGATCGCCAACCCGACCGGGATGGCCACCCAGGCCGCCGCGGTGCCGGCGGCGACCGGGCCCACGTCGGCGCAGTCGGTCATCGACCAGATCGGCTCGTTCTTCTCGTCGTTCCTGACCACCCCGGGCGGCTTCGACCCCAACGCCGGTTGGTTCGGCTACGCGAGCACCTGGGGCAACCAGTTCCTGTCGTCCGGGTTTCCCATCAACCTCCTCGGCGTCGAGGCGCAGTTGGCGACCGCCCAGGGCGTTCAGTCGGTGGGCGGCGAAGTCGGCCAGGGCCTGGCCGAGGGAGAGGCCGCGCTGAGCTCATCGGAGGCGAACTTCGCCAGTGCGATCAAGTCGGTCGGATCTGCGCCGACGGCCGCGCTGGGCGTGGGAGTCACCGTCGGCAAGCTGACCGCCCCGCCGGCGATCGTGGGCCTGTTGCCGGCCGCGCAGACGCCCGTGCAACTCGCCTCGGCGGCGTCGCCGCTGCCCGCGGGCACCTCCGGGCTGTCCGCCATCCCGATGATGCCGATGATGGTGCCGCCGCCGACGTCGGCGGGCAGCGGCTGGCGCAAGAGGAAGCAGCAGAACGCCGAAGACCTCGAGTACAGCACGGAGCTCCCGAAAAGGGTGGTGCAAAGACCTCCAAGCGGGGGATGAGGGCCGATCATGGTGCCCCGCCAAAGCGAACGCAGCAGTAGGACACCGAGAACTCTCGCGGTGTCCGAGCTGCCGCGCCCGCCCTACGCCGGACGTTCAGTGGGGTAGCCCATGATGGATTTCGGCATGCTCCCCCCGGAGATCAGCTCGGCGCTGATCCACTCCGGGCCCGGTTCGGGCTCGCTGGTCGCGGCGTCGGACGTGTGGCAACAGCTCAGCATCGAACTCGAGCAGTCGGTCGCCGGCTACACCTCGACGCTGTCCCTGCTGGGCGCGGACTGGCGCGGCCCGTCCTCGCTGGCGATGGCCGACGCGGCCCAGCCCTACCTGGACTGGCTGACCGCGACCGCGGCGCAGTGCGAGCGCGTCGCCGCGTCGATGGAGGCCGTGGTGTCGGCGTTCGAGCTGACCCATTTCACGGTCGTGCATCCCGCGGTGGTCGCCGCCAACCGGGCGCGGCTCGCCGTCCTGCTCGCCACCAACTTCTTCGGGATCAACCTGCCGGCGATCGCCGAAACCGAGGCCGAATACATGGCCATGTGGGTCAACAACGCCGCCGCGATGTATCGGTACGCGGCCACGTCCGCGAGCGCCGTTGTGCCGCAGCAATTCTCGCCCCCACCCCCGATCGTGGACCCGGCGGGGACGGCCACCCAGGTCGCCGCGGTGCAGGCGGCGGCGGCCTCCCCGACGCCGGCGCAGTCGGTCATCGATCAAATCGGGTCGTTCTTCGAGTCTTTCCTCGGCACCCCGGGCGGCTTCAACCCCCAAGCCGGTTGGTTCCAATGGGCCAGCACCTGGGCAAACCAGGCGATCGCCGCCGGCGGATACCCGGTCAACATTCTCGGTGTCCTGGCGCAATTGCAGACCGCCGGCGGCTTCCAGTCGCTGGGAGGCGAGGTCGGCACGGGCCTGGCGGATGCCGGGGCCGACGCGGCGGCCACCGCAGCAACGACGACGGCACCTTCAGCCTCGATCGCCTCATCGACCGGGTCGCGGCCACGCCCGCCATCCGGGCCATCGAGATCAAGCTCAGCCAGGGCGCCAAGCCGGGCCTGGGCGGCATGCTGCCCGGCGCCAAGGTCACCCCGGAGATCGCCGCGATCCGCGGCATCGAGGTGGGGGTGGACTGCAAGAGCCCGGCCGGTCACTCCGCTTTCCGCGATGTGGACGGGCTGCTGGACCTGGTCGAGACCATCGCGGCCGAGACGGGACTGCCGGTGGGCATCAAGTCGGCGGTCGGGGAGGCGGCGTTCTGGCCCGAGCTGGCCGCGCGGATGGCGCGCACCGGCACCGGCGTCGACTTCGTGACGGTCGACGGCGGCGAGGGCGGCACCGGCGCGGCCCCGCTCGTCTTCACCGACCACGTGGCCCTGCCGTTCAAGTGGGCCTTCCCGCGCGTCTACGCCGCCTTCGCCGAGGAGGGCCTGCACCACGACGTGGTGTTCATCGGCTCGGCCAAGCTCGGCATCCCAGAGAACGCCCTGCTGGCGCTGGCCATGGGCTGCGACATGGTCAACGTCGCGCGCACGGCCATGTTCTCCATCGGCTGCATCCAGGCCCAGCGTTGCCACACCGGCCGCTGCCCGTCGGGCGTCGCCACCCAGTCGGTGTGGCTGCAGCACGGCCTCGACCCGGCGCTGAAGTCGGTGCGCTGCGCCAACTACCTGGCCACCCTGCGCTTCGAGCTGCTGTCCCTGGCCCGCGCCTGCGGGCATGTCCATCCGGCGCTGGTGCCGCTCGAGGCCATCGAGCTGCTCGACGTCGACCTGCGCACCGTGCAGGCAGACGACGTATTCGACTACAAGCCGGACTGGGGCTTGCCCGGCCCGGCGGACGTCGAGGCGATCACGGCGCTGATGGCGGCCGGCTAAGCCGTCATCGACTCGGGCGGCCGATGGCGCTCGCCCTGGCGGGACTCCGATATCCGGTTGCGCACGATGTGTTCGACCAGGATCGGGACGAACGCCTGCACGGGCGCGTCGACGAACTGCAGGGCGGCCTCCTCGCACCAGCGCTTGATCTGGGCGATCCGCTGCTCGTCGTCCAGTCCCTCGTGGGCGGCCAGCTTCGCGGCGACGTCGTCCACGGACCGGGCGACCCGCGTCGGACCGGCCGGCTCGGAGTCGGGCGCGCTCGACGCGGCCTGCTCCAGAGCCCGGCGGGCGACCTCCTGGCCGGCGTCGGCGCGGATGACGTGCAGGGTGAGATGCCGGCCGTCCTCCCCGATCAGGATGACGCTGGTGGGCTCGTCACTGGTGAAGGCGAGCAGTTCGACCGGCCGACCGTCGACGTCGGCCATCGGCGGGGTCTGCTCCCAGCCGTTGCGGCGGTAGCCCACCATCACCACCGGCGCCAGCCGGTCGGCCACCGACGTCAGCAGGGCCGGCAGCTCGGCGACCAGGTTGCTCGACCGCGGCCACCAGGCCCCGTCGACGTGCTCCGACGCGGTGCGATAAGGCTTGAGCCGCAAACGGTTTTCGTGTTCCATCTCTCCACCTGCTCGTCGGGGTACGCGCCAACGCTACGGTTATCACGGCCAGCCCGCGACCCGAGCGCCGCTCGGTTACGGCCCGGTTGACGGAACGTGAACAGTGTTCGCGGCCAACGGGTTTGGCAGGGCCCGCCGCCGCAGCGTTTCGGACGCGCGCAGCACCAGGCCGGGCGCCACCGCCGACACCGAAGTGGCCACCCCCGCCGCCAGCAGCCCCTGCCCCCACGCCAGCGGGTCCACCGGGGTGCAGCCGAACACCTGGCTGAGTCCCGGCGTGCTGACGACGACCACCAACGCCCCCAGCGAGCCGACCGTCGTCAGCACCACCAGCGGGGCGTGCGAGTCGACCAGCGTCTGGGCGAGCTGGGTGCTGACCAGCGCGATGAGCCCGACGGTCGCGGCGCGGCGCGGCGTCCCGGTGACGCTGGCCATCGCCCAGCCCAGCGTGGCGCCCATCGTGGTCGACGCGCCCCGGATCCCGATCGCCCGCCACATCGCCGCCTCGTCGCGGTCGACCTCGGCGGTGCCCGCCTGGGGGCTGACGGCCAGCGCGGCGGCGGGCAGCGCGTCGGTGAGCATGTTGACCAGCAGCATCTGGCGGGCGTTGAGCACCGAGTTGCCGGTCACGATCGTGGTGAGCAGCGCGAAGCAGACCTCACCGAGGTTGCCGCCCAGCAGCACCGACACCGCCGACTGCACGCGCCGCCACAGCTGCTGGCCCTCGTCGAGGGCGTCGAGCAGGGCGTCGGGATCGCGGCCATCCAGTTCGCCAAGGCCGCCGGGGCCCAGGTGCACGGCACCGCGTCGCCGGGCAAGCACGCCAAACTGGCGGAGCTGGGCGTCGACCGCGCCATCGACTACCGGCGCGCCGGCTGGTGGAAGGGCCTCGAGCCCTACGACATCGTGCTCGACGCGCTCGGCGGCACATCGCTGCGCCGGTCCTATCGCCTGCTTCGGCCGGGCGGAAGGCTTGTGGCGTACGGGATTTCGAACCTCCAGCAGGGCGAGACGCGGTCGCTGCGCACGGCGGCACCGCACGCCCTGGCGATGCTGCGCGGATTCAACCTGATGGACCAGCTCTCGGACTCCAAGGCCGTGATCGGAATCAACATGCTCCGGCTGTGGGACGACCGCGGCACCCTCGGGCCGTGGATCGCGCCGCTGGCCGAGGCCATGCACGACGGCACCGCCTCCCCCATCGTGCACGCGGCGGTGCCGTTCGCCGAGGCGCCCGAGGCGCACCGGATCCTGGCGGCGCGGGAAAACGTCGGCAAGGTCGTGCTGGTGCCGTAGCGCGACCGGCATTCGGGTCCGTTTCGGGCGCGGCGCAACGGCTATGTTCAGTCGCATGGCTGTCACCGAGTCCCGCGAGGTCGTCATCGAGGCGACCCCCACCGAGGTCATGGATGTGCTGTTCGATCTCGAGTCGCTGCCCGAGTGGTCCTCGGTGCACCAAAAGGTCGACATCCTCGAGCGGGACGACGAGGGGCACCCGACCAAGTCCCGGCAGGTCGTCAAGCTCGTGGGCTTCACCGAAGAGCAGGTGCTGTCCTACACCGTGCACGACGACGGGGTGAGCTGGACGCTGGACCACGCCAAACAGCAACGGGCGCAAGAGGGTAAGTACACGCTGACCCCCGACGGGGACTCCACCCGCGTCCGGTTCGACCTGACCGTCGACCTCCTGATGCCGGTCCCGGGCTTTCTGGTCAAGCGCGGCGCGAAGAGCCTGATGGACACCGCCACCAAGGGCCTGCGCAAGCGGGTTCTGGAAGTGAGCAAGGGCGCGAGTTAGCGGGTCGGCAAACCGCCCTTTCGTCGGGCTGTGCGGTGGGCGACACTTTTCTCATGGACACCCGGATACGTGTGCTCGGCTCTGCCGCGGCGCTCGCCCTGGCGCTGGTCGCGGCCGGCTGCGGCGGTGGCGAAAATCCTTCTGCCCGTTGCCACCCCGGTGGCGAGCACACCGAGGTCCTTCTCCAGCAACACCACGTCGGCCGCGTCCTTGGCCACGTCGGCGGCGGTGTCGACGGAGATGCCGACGTCGGCAGCGTGCAGCGCGAGCGCGTCGTTGACCCCGTCGCCGAGGAATCCCACCGATCTCCCGGTGCGGCGGGCGGCGGTGACCAGGCGCGCCTTCTGCTCCGGCGAGATGCGGGCGAAGATGCTGTTGTGCTGCGCGGCGTCAGCGAATTCCTCGTCGCCGAGAAGCTCCAGCTGCGCGCCGGTGATCGTCCCTTTGGAGGCCAAACCCAGATCCGCGCAGACCTTTTCGGCGACCTGCGGGTTGTCTCCGGTGGCGATCTTCACCTCGATGGCCAGATCGGCGAGCCTGGCGAGGGATTGCCGGGCGGCGGATTTCGGTTCGTCGGCGAAGACGCAGAACCCGGTCAGCGTCAATTCGGCCTCGTCGTCGGGGGTGATGGTGGCGAGCTGCGGCGCGGGCTTGACCGCCACCGCGATCACCCGGCGCCCGGCCGCGAACAGGGCGCTCAGGGTCTGTCGCGCGTCCTGCGGCGTGTCCGGGCAGCGGGCCAGGACCTGCTCGGGCGCGCCCTTGACCACCAGAAGCCGTTTCCCGCGGTCGTCGACCAGTGCCGAGGTCGCTCGGCGGGTGTGGTCGAACGGTAGAAACGCCAGTCGGGTGGCATCGTCGCCGACGAGATGCCGCGCATCCGCGTGGTCCCAGAGCGCGACATCCAACGCGTTGGTTGCCGCACCGCCGGCGGCGAGATCGCCGTCGGACGCCAGCAGCGCCAGGCGCAGCACCGAGTCGGCGTGTTCGCCGGACGGGTTGACGGCGTCGACCAGGCTGATGCGGCCCTCGGTCAGGGTGCCGGTTTTGTCGGTGATCAGGATGTCGATGTCGCCGAAGTCCTCGATGCACACCAGCCGTTTCACCAGCACCTTGGCCTTGGCCAGCTGCCGGGAGCCCGTCGCCAGGCTGGTGCTGACCACGGCGGGCAGCAGCTGAGGCGTGATGCTCACCGCGATGGCGAGCGCGAACAGCGCCGAGTTGATCAGCGGCCGGTGCAGCATCAGGTTGGTGACCAGGATCAGGACGGTCAGGGCGACCGCGACCCGCAGCAACAGATACGAGAACCGGCGAAGACCGGCCTGAAAGTCGGTCTCGGGCTGCCGTTCACCCAACCCGGCGGCGATGCGGCCGAATTCTGCGCGGTCGCCGGTGGCATAGGCGACTGCCAGGCCCTCGCCCGCGCTCACGACCGTGCCCATGAACGCGAGGTCGGTCATGTCGGTCAGGGCTGCGTCGGCCGGTACCGGCTCCGGTGACTTCTCCGAGCCGGTGGATTCCCCGGACAGGATGCTTTCGTCGCATTCCAGCGCCGCGGTCTCGATCAAGCGGACGTCGGCGGGCACCGCCTGGCCGAGCGAGAGGCGAATGACATCACCGGGCACGACGTCGCGGACGTCGATATCGGCGAAGCTCCCGTCGCGCCGAACGATCGCGGTGTGGCGGATGCGGGAATGCAGGGCCGCCGCGGCCTGCTCCGCGCGGTACTCGTTGAAGAACCCCAGTCCGATGCTGGCGGCCAAGATGGTGCCGATGATCAAAGCCTGGCTATGGTCGCCCAGTGCGTACGACAGCACAGCGGTGACGGCCAACAGGATCAACACCGCGTTCTTGAGCTGACGGGCCAGCACCGCGAGCGCGCTGACGCGATGGATGTGGATTGCGTTGGGGCCGTGACTTTCCAAACGTTCGACGGCCTCGGCGCTCGACAGTCCGTCGGCCGAGCTGTCGAGCCAATCCAAAACCGCCTCGACTCCGGCGGCCGACACCGCATGAGCGGTCAGCGGTTCGCGGATCGCCGGAACGGGCACCACCGCAGATTAGCGGCAACGTCGTCGCCCGGCAGGGGCCGTTCAGGCCCCCGTTCGGGAGGCTTTCGTCACTTGGCAAGCCGGCGGAAATTCTCTAGCGTGTGACGCGCGCCATGACGAGAGGCTTGCGATGCGAACGGCTTACCACCAGCAGATCGCCGATCTGACCACGCAACTCGGCGAGATGTGCGGCCGGGCCGGGGAGGCGATGAAGCGCGCGACGCAGGCCCTTCTGGAGGCGGACGCCGACGCCGCCGAGCAGGTGATCGGTGGCCATGAAGAGCTGGTCGAGATGCGCGCGCGCGCCGAAAAGGACGCGTTCGATCTGCTGGCGCTGCAGCAGCCGGTGGCCGGCGACCTGCGGGCGATCTTCAGCGCCATCCAGGTGATCGCCGACACCGAGCGGATGGGCGCGCTGGCCGTGCACGTGGCCAAGATCGCCCGGCGCGAGCATCCGAAGCAGGTGCTGCCCACCGAGGTGCGGGCGTTCTTCGCCGACATGGCGGACGTCGCAATCGCCATGGGGGAGAGCGCAAAACAGGTGCTGATCTCCCGCGACCCGCGGCACGCCGCCCAGCTTCACCAGCAGGACGACGCCATGGACGACCTCTACCGGCAGCTGTTCCGCGTCGTGCTGGATGACGCCTGGCCGCACGGCACCTCCGTGGCCGTCGAAACCGCCCTGCTCGGACGCTTTTACGAGCGCTTCGCCGACCACGCCGTCGAAGTCGGGCGGCGCGTCATCTTCATGGTCACCGGGGTGCTGCCCGCCGCGGACGAGATCTCCACCTACTGATCGGGCGTGGGCGTCACCAGCGTCGCGTTGGGATCGGCCGTGATCTGGTCGGTATCGGCGTTGTAGTCAAAGAGTTCGGCGTAGCGGCCCCAGCCGATCGCGATGTCGAGTTGCCGCTGGGCGTTCTGGGGATTGAACCCCTGCTGGAGGATGTCGAGGAAGAATCCGGCGCGCAGGTTGCCGTCGGGGCAGTCGTGCAGTGCGTGACAGATGGTGCGCACCAGCGGTGCGCGGGTGCGCGCCTGCTGGGCGAAGATCTGCTTGCTGGTTTGGATGTCGGCGACAGTGAAATCCCTTCCGGTAGATGTTAATTCGAGGTTTGCGCCGCTGACATGCATGAAGTCGAGCAGGGCTGTGGCGTCCACCAGCGGCAGCAGGTCTTCGGCGGCAATGCCCAAATCGGCTGCGATGTGCGGGATGTCGGCGCGCCCACCCTTGCCGTATACGATTTCGACCAGGCCGGCCAGCCCGCCGACGGTGGCTCTGGGTAGCGGGTGGCTGGAGGGTGTGGCGGAGCCGGATTCGACGAGCGTGGTGGCCGGTCCGGTGCCGGTCAGCAGCTCATAGAGTTTGTCGACGAGCGCTTCAAAGGACGGGGAACGGCGGTCGCGGGGGCGTTCCAGCTCGATGGGGAATTCGGCCAGTATGCGGCCGGGATTGCTGGCCAGCACAATAACGCGGTCGGCCAGCACGATCGCCTCTTCGATGTTGTGGGTGACCAGGCAGATGGCCTTGGTGGGGAATTCCTGGCCGGTCCACAGAGTCATCAGCTCGTTGCGCAGGTTTTCGGCGGTAAGGACGTCGAGCGCGGAGAAGGGCTCGTCCATCAGCAGCAGGTCGGGTTGCAGCACCAGCGCGCGGGCGAATCCGACGCGCTGGCGCATTCCACCGGAAAGCTCCTTGGGATAGGCGGATTCGAAGCCGTCCAGCCCGATCAGATCGATTACCTCCACCGCGCGCTTACTCCGTTCGGCGGGAGGCATTTTGCGTGCCGCAAGGCCGAGCTCGACATTCTTTTGTACGGTCAGCCAGGGCATCAGGGCGAAGTTCTGGAACACCATCGCCGTGCCCGGGTTGGCGCCGGTCAGTTCGGCACCGTCGTAGCGCGCCACGCCGCTGGTGGGTCCGACGAGCCCGGCGATGACGCGCAGCAGCGTCGACTTGCCGCACCCGGAACGACCCAGCAGCGCGACGACTTCCCCGGCACGGATGTCGATGTTGATGTCATCGAGAACCTTCAGCTCACCGCCGTCGGGTTTGCTGAAGCTCTTGCTCACGTGCTCGAGTTGGACGATCACGTCGTTTGGGGCCATCGGAACCTCCGTCACGATCAGGATAGGGAGAAGCGCCGCTCGGACAGGCGGTAGAGGCGTTGCCACAGAACGATGTTCATCGTCACGACATAGAAGCTCATCGCGATCACGCCGATGAGCAGCCGCGGGGCGTCGCCGACGGCGGTGGCATGCGTGATGTAGGAGCCCAAACCGACAGCCGACAGCGTGGTGCCGTGGTACTGCACGACCTCGGCGACAATGGACGCGTTCCACGCGCCGCCGGCGGCGGTGATGCCGCCGGTGACGTAGCTGCCGAAGATTCCCGGCAGTATCAGGGTGCGCCACTTCAGCACGGTGGGCAGGCGCAGGCTGGAGGCGGCGTCGCGAAGCTCGGTGGGAATGGAGGTCGCCCCAGCGATGACGTTGAACAGGATGTACCACTGAGTGCCCAGCGCCATCAGCAGGGTGCCGCCCCAGTTGATGCTGATTCCGGTGGCCAGGAGCAGGGCGGTGAACACCGGAAACAGGAAGTTCGCCGGAAACGACGCCAGCACTTGGACGACCGGCTGAGCGAAGCGGGTTACCTTGGGATTCAATCCAATCCATACTCCAATCGGCACCCAGATCAACGTCGATGCGACCACCACCACCACGACACGGGCGAAGGTGGCCAAGCCGAGCAGCGCGGCGTGGCCGACCTCGGCGAAGCCGACGCTGCCGGCAATGTACTCGACCACCCGTAAAGCGCCGTAGCCCAAGACGATAGCCAAAGCGAGAACGAAAACGGCGTCACCGATACGGCGGCGCACGGTCGACGCTTTCAGCGGCCCCCCGGTCATGCCGAAGATCGCCGTGGCCCGGTCGACCGGGTAGACCAGCCGGCCGAGCGGGCGGGCGACGATGCCGGGGACGCGGGAGCGACGCAGGACGTCGAGCGTCACGCTTCGCGGTGCCTCGATAGCCTCGGATTCTTCGATGCGGAATCGTTCGGACCATGCCGTCAGCGGACGCCAGAACAGCGCGTTGACCCCGATGATCACGACGATCATCGTCACGATCGCAAGCAGGACCCGAACGAGGTTTCCCTGGTCGCTGGCGGCCGCGACGTAGGCGCCGATCCCGGGCAGGGCGAACCTGTGGTTGTTGACGCTCAAGGCTTCTGACGCGGTCAGGAAGAACCAGCCGCCGCCGAAACTCATCATGCCGTTCCAGACCAGCGGAATCACCCCGCTCGGGAGGTCGACCCGCCAGAACCGCTGCCAACGTGACAGCCGCAGCAGCCTGGATGCCTCGTCCAGATCGCGGGGCTGGGTGATCAGGGACTGGTAGAACGCGAACGTCATGTTCCAGGCCTGCGAGGTGAAGATCGCGAATATCGACGCGCATTCCAAACCCAGCAGCGAGCCGGGGAACAATGCGATGAACCCGGTGATGGTGATCGCCAGAAACCCGAGCACCGGCACGGATTGTAGGAAGTCCAGCAGCGGGATCAGCACCTTTTCGGCGCGGCGGGAGCGGGCCGCCGCGGTGGCATAAAAGAACGTGAAAACAAGCGACAAGCCCAGCGCCGCGAACATCCGCAACAGCGAGCGGGCGGCGTAGTACGGCAGGTTAGCCGGGTCGGTGGACACCGACGAGGGTGCGCTGGGCACCGTCCACGGCACTGCCGTTCCGCGGCCGACGCGCACCACCAACCACAGCAGCACTGCGGCGCCGACGAACACGGCGACGTCGGCGGCCCAGTTGCGTCCCGGTCGCGCCGCCACCGCCACACCCCGGCCGGGGAATGTGCGAACCACCGTCATCCGCGCACCCTCCAATACAAGTGGGATGCTCACGATTCCCGTTGAGCCCGGGCCCATCGTGGCGCAAGGGACGCATTTGCACCACCCGGGTACCCGTCCGGGGCTCAGCGGGTGAATCGGCGGTGAACAAACACCCGGGGAGCCCTTCGAGGTCTATATTTACCGACCGGCCCGTTCATCTGACGGGCCGCGGTCCGCCCAACAGGGAGTCTCGCCATGAGCGAAGAGCACGCGCTGGTCATCGTCGCCGGCTACCAGGATCTCGATTTGGCCCGCCGCGACTTCGGCACCCTCGCCGAACGGACCGAGGGCAAGCAGATCCCGCTGCGCGGCGCGGTGTTGGTGGGCACGGTCAGGGCGTAGGAACTCGCGCCCGCGTTGAGGGTCTGCACGAACTGGTTGTGGAAGGTGGCCGCCTGGGCGGTCAAAGCGTTGAACTCTTGGGCGTGGGTACCGGGGCCAGTTCGACGAGGGCTGGGACGTCTACCGCCGCAAGACGTTCGAACGCCAGAAGGAACTCGGGATCATCCCGCCCGACACCGAGCTCACCGAGCGGCCCGACCTGTTCCCGGCGTGGGAGCGCCTCTCGGACACCCAGAAGAAGCTGTACGCCCGGCAGATGGAGGTGTTCGCCGGGTTCTCCGAGAACGCCGACTGGAATGTCGGCCGGCTGCTCGACGCGATCGAGGACCTCGGCGAATCCGACAACACGCTGGTCTTCTACATCTGGGGCGACAACGGCGCCAGCATGGAAGGCACGGTCACCGGCTCGTTCAACGAGATGACGTTCCTCAACGGCGTGGTGCTCGACGCCGATCACCAGCTGAAGCTGATCGAGCAGTACGGCGGGATCGAGGCGCTGGGCAACGAGCACACCGCGCCGCATTTCGCCTCCGCGTGGGCGCACGCGAACAACACCCCGTTCCAGTGGGGCAAGCAGATGGCCAGCCACCTCGGCGGTGCCCGTGACCCCATGGTGGTCGCCTGGCCGGCCCGGATCCGTCCGGACGCCCGGTTGCGGTCGCAGTTCACCCACTGCATCGACGTGGTGCCAACGGTGTTGGAGGCCATCGGTTTACCGGCGCCGACCCACGTCGACGGCATCGAACAGGAGGCCATGGACGGCACCAGCTTCCTGCACACCTTCGCCGACGCTGACGCCGAGGAGCGTCACACGGTGCAGTACTTCGAAATGTTCGGCAGCCGAGCCATTTACGAGGACGGCTGGTGGGCGTGCACCCGGCTGGACAAGGCGCCGTGGGACTTCTCCCCGGAGACGCTGCAGCGGTTCGCGCCCGGCAGGTACAACCCCGACGACGACGTGTGGGAGCTGTACTACCTGCCCGACGACTTCTCCCAGGCCAGGAACCTCGCCGCGGAGCGCCCGGACAAGGTCGCGGCGCTCACGCGCAGGTGGTGGGAGGAGGCCGAACGCAACCGGGTGCTGCCGCTGCTCGGGGGTGTGGCGGTGATGTTCGGCAACCTGCCGCCGCTACCGACCACCACCCGGTTCTCCTTCAAGGGCGACGTGCAGAACATCCAGCGCGGCACGGTGCCCAGGATCTTCGGCCGCTCGTATGAGATCGAGGCGCGGCTGCACGTCCCGGACGAGGGCGCGCAGGGGGTGATCGTCGCCAACGGCGACTTCATCGGCGGGTTCGCGCTGTGGGTCGATGAGCGGCAGCGCCTGCACCACACCTACTCCTACCTCGGCGTGGACACCTACAAGCAGGTGTCCACCGAGCCGATCCCGACCGGCGACGTGACCGTGCGGGCGCTGTTCGAATCCGATCAGCCGCTCCCGGGTTCGGGCGGGCGGCTGACCCTGTGGGCCGACGACACCCTGATCGGCGAGGGCCGGATGCCCAATACGGTGCCGATGGCCTTCACCTCGTACGCCGGGATGGACATCAGCCGCGACAACGGGCTGGTCGTAGACCTCGACTACGAGGACCGGGCGCCGTACGCGTTCACCGGAACGGTCAAAGAGGTGGTGTTCGACCTGAAACCCGTCGCCGGGGAGGCGGAGCTGGCGCTGCACGAGCACGCGTCGGTCCAGGCCATCGGCCACGGCGCGGCCGGCTGAGACGACCGGCCCGGGCTACTGAAAGGGGGAGGCCGCGGGCAGGCTCGACAGGCCCTGCCGGATTCCCTGGTTCACCCTGTCGGTGCGGACCGGGCTGTCGGCCGGGGCGACGTCGGCGCAGCCGCAGCTGAGTACACCGAAGACGCTGGGATCGGCGGCGGCGGGGGCGGCCAAGCCGAGACAAGTACCGAAAACGATTGCGCTGCTTAGTATTGCCTTACTTATCAAGTGCAGTTCTCCGTAATAGGTGACACGCAACATGATACG
Source organism: Mycobacterium bohemicum DSM 44277 (assembly GCF_001053185.1). GTDB lineage: Bacteria > Actinomycetota > Actinomycetes > Mycobacteriales > Mycobacteriaceae > Mycobacterium > Mycobacterium bohemicum. Next base: position 352,281 of record NZ_CSTD01000003.1, read on the forward strand.
GGCGGCCGGAAACCGGAGGGTTAACGCCGACGTTGCAATCAGGTCAGCGGGGTTGCGATCACGTTACGAGGCGTACTTGGGGCAGTACGTGCGAATGGCGGCGCCGACGAAGAACCCGGCGTGGTACCCGTCGAGGTTGCTGTTGCCCTGCACGGTCGACGCCACCTGCGCGGGGGTTTTGCCGTTGTCGAGTTCGTCGCAGACCTCGTGGGCCGCGACGAGCGCCTTGTCCGGGGATCCGAATTTGATGCCCTTGGACTTCAGCGCCGACAGGAAGGAGTCATCGACCGCGTCGGCGTGCGCGACGCCGTCAAGCGGGCCCAGCAACAACCCCGCGGCCAGCACCAGGCACGCCGCCGCGCGGGCAGGCAGGCCCCCGATGACGCCGTTGCTGGTCATTAAAACTCCCGTGGAACAAAACCGCCACCGAGGTGCGGCGGCGGTCGAGGCGACTTGCCATTTTACGTTCCCCGGCGGGGGACGTCTCAGAGTTGTCAAGCGGCTGTCACGCGGGTCTCCCCGGACCGGCCGTCAGGACGGGATGTCGGCGTATTTCGGGCAGTACGCGCGTTCGGCCACGGCGACGAAGTAACCGGCGTTGTCGCCGTCGAGCGTGCTGCTGTTCATCACGTCGGTCGCGACCTGCTCCTGGGTCTTGCCCATGCCGAGCTGGTGACAGACCAGATGACCGGCGGCGATGGCGGATTGGTTCGTCTCGTGGACGATCCCGTGCGCCTTGAGCGCTGCGATGAACTCGTCGTCGACGACGTCGGCGCGGGCGGCGGGAGCCGCTCCGAGAGGGGCGAGCAGTGCGCCCGCCATCAGCGGGCCGGCGGCCAGCAAGGCCAGGCGGCCAGGCTTACGGATACGGATGCTGGTCATGTGTGTCCCCGCTGCGATAGAAGCGTGATTGCTTTGTCGCCTCTAAGTGTTGCGCCGAAAGTGGCCGGCAGGTTAAGACGGGTTTCCCATCAGGCGACGTCGACATTGCCAACGTACCAACTTTGCGCTAGGTTCCGCCGCGGGCCACCGTCGTTCACCGGAGGGCCCTCGTCGATTCACCAGGCCGATCGGTAATTTGACTCCCGTGTCCAACGCGCGATGGTTGTGCCTCGCCGTCTCGGCGGTGTGCGCGGCGATCTGCGCGGCCTCGCCGGCGCTTCTCGCCGGCTGCGGCGCCCGCCACGTCTCGGCGTCGAGCGCCCGAGACATTGCCGGCACCTTCCGCGCGGACGGCATGGACCGGACGTACCGCCTGCACGTACCGCCCGGCAATCCGGTGGGGCTGGTGCTCAGCCTGCATGGTGGCGGCGGCACCGGGGTCGGGCAGCAGGGCCTGACCGACTTCGACGCGGTCGCCGACGCCCACGCCCTGCTGGTGGCCTATCCCGATGGCTACGACAAGAGCTGGGCCGACGGTCGCGGCGCGTCGCCCGCCGATCGCCGCCACGTCGACGACGCGGGTTTCCTCGTCGCGCTCGCGGGCAGGCTCGCGACCGACTACGGCGTCCCCGCCGGGCACGTGTTCGTCACCGGAATGTCCAACGGGGCGTTCATGTCCAACCGCCTGGCGTGCGAGCACGCCGACGCGTTCGCCGCGGTCGCGGCGGTGGCCGGGACGCTGGGCGCGGGCGTGGGCTGCAACCCGTCGCGGCCGGTGTCGGTCCTGGCGGCGCACGGCACCGCCGACCCGCTGGTCCCGTTCAACGGCGGGGAGGTGCGTGGCCGCGGCGGGGTGAGCCACGCGATCTCGGCCCGCGGCATGGTGGACCGCTGGCGTTCGGTCGACGGGTGCCAGGGCGATCCGTCGGTGCAGCCGCTGCCCGGCGCCGGCGACGGCACCCTCGTGCGCCGATTCGATTGGGCGTCGTGTGCGGCGTCCACGGAGGTGGTCTTCTACCAGATCGACAGCGGCGGGCATACCTGGCCGGGCGGCAAGCAGTACCTGCCGAAGGCGATCATCGGCGCCACCGCCCGCGGGCTGGACGCCTCGGAGGTGATCGCGCAGTTCTTCCTGGCGCACGCCAGGGACTAGCGGGCGACCAGCGGTGTACGGGCGGCGAACGGCAGTTGAACGCCCGGCGCCACGGGCTTGAGGTTGTTAGCATGCCTCATGCTCGGAGGAATCGGGTTGAGGCTCAGGCGATTCGGCGCCGTCCTGGTTGCCGTGGCCACCGTTGCGGCCGCGGCGGCGGCGTGCGGCGGCGACAACGACGCGACCGGGACGAGCACGACGGCGCCACTGCGGCAAGGATCTTCAACGGGGCCATCCCCGCGTGGAACGACGGCGCGATCGCGGCCCTGAACCCCGGCGTCCCGCTGCCGGCCGAGCCGATCCGGGTCATCTTCCGCAGCGACGAGTCCGGCACCACGGACAACTTCCAGCGCTACCTGGACAGCGCGTCCAACGGCGCGTGGGGCAGGGGCGCCGGCAAGACGTTCACCGGCGGCGTGGGCGAGGGCGCCAAGGGCAACGACGGCGCGGCCGCCGCCGTCAAGGCCACCGAGGGGGCCATCACCTACAACGAATGGTCGTTCGCGACCGCGCAACACCTGAGCATGGCCAGAATCATCACGTCGGCCGGACCCGAGCCGGTGGCCGTCAGCGCGGATTCGGTGGGCAAGACGATCTCGGCGGCCTGGTTCATCCGCGACGGCAACGACCTGGCCCTCGACACGATCTCGTTCTACCGGCCCAACCAGCCCGACGCCTACCCGATCGTGCTGGCCACCTACGAACTGGTGTGCTCGAAATACCCCGACCCGCAGGTCGGCGCGGCAGTGCGGGCGTTCCTGCAGAGCACGATCGGCGGCGGCCAGAATGGCTTGGCGGACAACGGTTACATCCCCGTCCCGCCCGAGTTCAAGTCACGGTTGTCGAAGGCGGTCGACGCGATTTCCTGACGCTCAGGACGCGCTGTGGTAGCGCGGGCAGTACGCGGCGACGCTCGCGCCGACGAAGAATCCCGCGCGGTAGCCGTCGAGCTGGCTGTTGGTCATCACCTCGGTCGCGACGTCGGACTTCTGCTTGCCCAGGTCGAGTTCGTCACAGACCTCGTGGCCGGCGATGAGCGCGGCCTGCGGCGACGCGAAGTTGATGCCCTTGGCCTTCACCGCGTTCAGGAACGCGTAGTCGACGGCGTCGGCGTGCGCGGTCGCGGCCGCCACGGCCGCCAGCTGGTGGCGCCCAGCGAGATGACGTCGCCGGGCCGCGACTCGTAGACCATCTCCTCGTCGAGTTCGCCCACCCGCGAGGGCTTTTCGGGGTCGGTGGCGAGGTAGACGGTGAACATGCCCCGGTCCGGGATCGCCCCGCCGGAGGTGACGGCCAGCCGCTGCGCGCCGGGCCGCGCGGTCAGCGTGCCGGCATCGCGGTCGTAGACGAGCCGCGGGCGCAGTTCCGCGAAGTCGGTGGACGGATACTTGCCCGCCAGCAGGTCCAGGGTGGCCTCGTAGACGCTGCGCGGCAGGGTCGCGAACGGGGCGGCCCGCCGCACGGTGTCGAACCACCGGTCGGCGTCCAGCGGCTCGAGCGCGGCCGCCGCCACCGTGTGCTGCGCCAGGATGTCCAGCGGGTTGGCCGGCACCCGCATCGTCTCGATCTGGCCGGCCAGCATCCGCTGCACGGTCACCGCGCAGCCGATGAGGTCGGTGCGGTGCTTGGGGAACAGCACCCCCCGGGAGACCTCGCCGACCTGGTGGCCGGCCCGGCCGATCCGCTGCAGCCCGCTGGCGACCGACGGCGGCGCCTCGACCTGGATCACCAGGTCCACCGCGCCCATGTCGATACCCAGCTCCAGGCTGGACGTCGCCACCACGGCCTTGAGCAGCCCCCGCTTTAGGTCGTCCTCGACCAGGGCGCGCTGCTCCTTGCTGACCGAACCGTGGTGGGCGCGCGCGAGCACCGGGTCCGCGCCGTAGGTCTGGCCGCTGCCCATGATGTGCGCCGGCGCGCCGCCCGGCACCCCGGGATTGGCGTCGGTGGTCAGGGTCTGGCCGCAGCGCTCGGCGTGGATCTCGTTGAGCCGGGCCGTGAGCCGCTCGGCGAGCCGCCGGGAGTTGGCGAACACGATGGTCGAGTTGTGCGACTCGATCAGGTCGACCAGGCGGGCCTCGACGTCGGGCCAGATGCTGTTGTTCTCCAGGTTCGCCATGTCCGGCACCGGCACCTGCACGCTGAGCTCGACCGTCTTGGACGACGCCGGGGCCACGATCGTGGTGGGGTGCCGGCCGGACAGGAACCGGGCCAGCTCCTCGGGCGGACGCACGGTGGCCGACAACCCGATGCGCTGCGCGGGCCGCCCGCCCCGCAGCTCGTCGAGGCGCTCGAGCGAAAGCGCGAGGTGCGCGCCCCGCTTGCCGGCGGCGATGGCGTGGATCTCATCGACGATCACCGTCGCCACGCCGGCCAGGGTCTCCCGCGCGGCCGAGGTCAGCATCAAAAACAGCGACTCCGGGGTGGTGATCAGCACGTCGGGGGGGCGGGCGATGAGCTGGCGGCGCTGGGCCGGCGGGGTGTCGCCGGACCGGACGCCGACGCTGATGGCGGGCGGGGGCACGCCGTGCCGGGCGGCCACCCGGGTGAGCCCGGCCAGCGGGGTGCGCAGGTTGCGCTCGACGTCGACCGCCAGCGCCTTGAGCGGGGAGACGTAGAGCACGCGGGTGCCCGCCGGCGCGTCGGCGGAGCCGGCGAGGGACGCGAGCGAATCCAGGGCCCACAGGAAGGCCGCCAGGGTCTTGCCCGAGCCGGTGGGCGCGATCACCAGGGTGTTCTTCCCGTCGGCGATGGCGTCCCACGCCTGCGCCTGCGCGGTGGTCGGCGCGGCGAAGGTGCCCTCGAACCACTCCCGGGTGATGCGGCCGAAACGGCGCAGTGGATCGGGAGGCGGCGGGGAACCGCGGCGAGCGTTCACCCCCCCATGGTGCCAACCGGTGCCGACACGAGCCTTACAGTCGCGCGGTGGCCATCGCCCCGGCCAGCTCCTCCGGGATCTCCGGCACGCGGGCGATGGCGTCCAGCAGGGCGTGCGCGCAGGCGTCGGCCAGCCGGTCGGCGTCGGTCGTGGGGTCGATGATGCGCTGGCGGCACACCTCGAAGGTGAACGAAAGCCAGCCGCTGAGGATCACCCGCAGGTCCCGCTCGACGTCGGGCTGCAGGGCCCGGTTGTCCTGCATGCCGCTGACCACCTCGGCGATCCGGGACATGATGTGTTCCATTTGGCGGTTCTTGGCTTCCTCGTCGATCCCGAGCAGGACCGGGTCGGACCGGCCGAGGCCCACGTACGCCGCCCACGCCGCCTCCGGGTTCTGCTCGTGATAGGCCATGTAGGCCAGCACCCCGGTGCGGATCTCCTCGAACATCGTCATGCCCGCGGGCGGGGGGTTGTTGGTGGCCTCGTACAAACGGTCGGCCTCGTCCTTCACGACCGCCGCGAAGAACGCCCGCTTGTCGGGAAAGTAGTGGTACATCAGGGCCCGCGAGACCCCGGCGCGTTCGGCTATCTCGTCGATGCGGACCTCGTCATAGGGTCGTTTCCCAAAGACTTCTGCCCCCAACGCGAGCAGCTCGGCACGGCGATCCTCGGGGGATAGCCGCCTTCTAGCTGTCGGCATGTGTCAGATAGTACTCACCGAGGTTAAGGGCGGTTTGTCTCGGCAGTGGGCCGGGTGGGCAACCGTGAAATTCCCCTGGCGTGAGTTCACCTGGCGCGGTAACTTTTTCCACCCGGAACCCGATGCACTACACGGCAGCGCTGGTCGGGAGTATTCGAGGGGCAGGGGATGCAGAGGGCAGGTGAGCGATCGCCGGGCGATCACCTCGGGCGCGAGGACCGCGAGGTGCACGCCGCCGTGAGGTTCGCCGTGCTGGCGGCGGCCGCCGGGCTCGGGTTCTTGATCCTGGCCGCCTTGTGGGTCAGCACCTGCCCCGGGACCAGCGTCGACACGGCGGCCTGCGGCGCACCGCAGCGCGCGCTGCTGGCCCTCGGCAGTCCGGTGATTCTGTTCGTCGCCGGGCTGTGGGCGTTCCTGCGCACCTATCGGGTGTGGAAGGCCGAGGGCACCTGGTGGGGATGGCAAGGGGCCGGCTGGTTCCTGCTCACGTTGATGGTGCTGACCGTGTCCATGGGCGTCGCGCCCATCGCCGGGCCCGCGCTGACGGGTTAGCGTTCAGCCGCGGGAAATCCGGCGGTTACCGCGCTTACCGAGTGGGTATCAGGTGTAGACCATGATGAGTGCCCTCAAGGTCTTGCCAGCGAGATCAGACGCCGACATCGACGTCCGCATCGGGCGAGTACCCGGCGGCGATCATGACTAACCAATTGGAGCCTACGGTCCACGGCAGGCTGCAGAGTAGTAGTTTCAGTCAAACGGTGCCGGGAGACCAGATGTCCGATGCGGGAGCGCGCGCCAACAGGAGTCAACGAGGCCATCGCGCGGTAGAACTGCACGTCGCGGCGCGCCTGGAGAACCTGGCGATGCTGCGCACCCTGGTCGGCGCGATCGGCACCTTCGAGGACCTCGACTTCGACGCCGTCGCCGACCTGCGCCTCGCGGTCGACGAGGTGTGCACCCGGCTCATCCGCTCGGCCACCCCGGACGCCACGCTGGTCGTGGTGGTGGACCCGCGCGACGACGAGCTGGTGGTGGAGGCCTCGGCCGCCTGCGACACCCACGACGTGGTGGCGCCCGGCAGCTTCAGCTGGCACGTCCTGACCTCGCTGGCCGACGATGTCCAGACCTTCCACGACGGCCGCGAACCGAACGAAAGCGGCAGCATCTTCGGTATCAAGCTGACGGCGCGACGGGTGGCCTCCAGCAGGTGACGGCGCGAGCTGCCGGCGGGTCGGTGTCACGACCGAACGAGTACGCCGACGTCCCGGACATGTTCCGTGAATTGGCCGCCGCGGCGGCCGATTCGATGGAGTTCCAGCGCCAACGGGACAAGATCGTGGAGCGCTGCCTGCCGCTCGCCGACCACATCGCCCGCCGGTTCGAGGGTCGCGGGGAACCCCGCGACGACCTGGTCCAGGTGGCGCGGGTCGGGCTGGTCAACGCGGTGATCCGGTTCGACGTGGAGGCCGGCACGGACTTCGTGTCGTTCGCGGTGCCCACGATCATGGGCGAGGTCCGCCGCCACTTCCGCGACAACAGCTGGTCGGTCAAGGTGCCGCGGCGACTCAAGGAGCTGCACCTGCGGCTCGGCACGGCCACCGCGGAGCTGTCGCAACGGCTGGGCCGGGCGCCGACGGCCACCGAACTCGCCGCGGAACTCGGCATGGACCGCGCCGAGGTCGTCGAGGGCCTGGTGGCGGGCAGCTCCTACAACACCCTGTCCATCGACAGCGGGGGCGGCGGCGACGACGACGAGGCGCGCGCGATCGCCGACACCCTGGGCGACGTCGACACCGGGCTGGACCAGATCGAGGACCGCGAGGCGCTGCGCCCGATGCTCGACGCGCTACCCGAGCGGGAACGAACGGTGCTGGTGCTCAGGTTCTTCGAGTCGATGACCCAGACGCAGATCGCCGAGCGGGTCGGCATCTCCCAGATGCACGTCTCCCGGCTGCTGGCCAAGTCCCTGGCGCGGCTGCGCGACCAGCTGGAGTAGGGGTTCAGGCGGCCCCGCGCTCGGGGGGATCGGCCGGCACCAGCGGTTCGCGCAGCGGCGTGGTCACGGGCAGGGTGTCGTCGGGGTCGCAGATGCGCAGCAGCCTCGACACCGCCGTGCTGGACACCATGGCCCAGTCGATTCCTGCTCCCGAGCACATCACGTTGATCCGGTGCAGCGCCGAAAAGCCCGCGGTGCCAATGAAATCCAGCCCCCGCAGGTCAAGGATCACGCGGCGGGAGCGGCCGAGGCTGTGCTGGACGTAGGCCGCCAGCTCGTCGGCGTTGGCCGCGTCGAGTTCACCGTCGACGGTGATGACCGTGCCCGACGGTTCCCAGCGCGCGTTGAACCGGGTGGTGCGGCAATTTTGCCAGGGTTGCGCCACAAGCATGCTTGACTCCCTCATGTGAGGAGGATGTGCTGTGGATGACGTCGGGTCTGTCGGGCGCCGTTAGCGCTACTGGGAGGGGAGGGGTTCACCTTCCCGACAAATCCGTGACGTGATCCGGTGTGGCTGTGAACTCAACCTGCCAAGAACCCTACTCGCGTCGGAGAGGACCCGACAACCGATCACGCGGGTTCATTTGATTTCGGCGAGCACCGTGCCCTGGGTGATGGCGGCACCGGCCTCGACCGCGAGCCCGGTGATGGTGCCGTCCTTGTGCGCGGTGACCGGGTTCTCCATCTTCATCGCCTCGAGGACCACCACGAGGTCGCCGGTGGAGACTTCCTGGCCCTCCTCGACGGCCACCTTCACCACGGTGCCCTGCATGGGCGCGGTCACGGCGTCGCCGGAGGCCGCGGCCCCCGCGTGCGACCCGCGCTTGCGCGGCTTGGGCTTCTTGCGGATCACGCCGGCCGGGTCGGCGGCACCGTTGGACAGCGCCAGGTCGCCCGGCAGCGACACCTCCAGCCGCCGGCCGCCCACCTCGACGACCACCTTCTGCCGCGGCCGCGCGTCGTCCTCGTCGAGCGGGTCGCCGGCGGTGAACGGCTCGACGGTGTTGTTCCACTCGGTCTCGATCCAGCGGGTGTGCACCGTGAAGCCGTTCTCGTCGCCGATGAACGCCGGGTCGGACACCACGGCGCGGTGGAACGGGATGACCGTCGCCAGGCCTTCGACCTCGAACTCCGCCAGGGCGCGGCGGGCGCGCGCCAGCGCCTCCTGGCGGGAGGCGCCGTACACGATGAGCTTGGCCAGCATCGAGTCGAACTGGCCGCCGATCACCGAGCCGGTCTCGACGCCGGAGTCCAGCCGCACGCCCGGACCGGTCGGTGGGTGGAACTTGGTGACGGGCCCGGGGGCGGGCAGGAAGTTGCGGCCGGCGTCCTCGCCGTTGATCCGGAACTCGATGGCGTGCCCCCGGGGCGTCGGGTCCTCGGTGATGTCGAGCTTCTCGCCGTTGGCGATCTTGAACTGCTGCAGCACCAGGTCGATCCCGGCGGTCTCCTCGGTCACCGGGTGCTCGACCTGCAGGCGGGTGTTGACCTCCAGGAACGAGATCAGGCCGTCCTGGCCGACGAGGTATTCGACCGTGCCGGCGCCGTAGTAGTGGGCCTCCTTGCAGATCCGCTTCGCCGACTCGTGGATCTCCTTGCGCTGCGCCTCGGTCAGAAACGGCGCCGGCGCCTCCTCGACCAGCTTCTGGAAGCGGCGCTGCAGCGAGCAGTCGCGGGTGCCCGCGACCACGACGTTGCCGTGCTGGTCGGCGATCACCTGCGCCTCGACGTGGCGCGGCTTGTCCAGGTAGCGCTCGACGAAGCACTCGCCGCGGCCGAACGCCGACACCGCCTCGCGGACCGCCGACTCGTAGAGCTCGGGGATCTCCTCGAGGGTGCGGGCGACCTTCATGCCCTTACCGCCGCCGCCGAACGCCGCCTTGATCGCGATCGGGACGCCGTACTCCCGGGCGAAGGCCACCACCTCGTCGGCGTCCTTGACCGGGTCCGGGGTGCCGGGCACCAGCGGGGCCTGCGCGCGGGCGGCGATGTGGCGGGCGGTGACCTTGTCACCGAGGTCGCGGATGGACTGCGGGCTGGGCCCGATCCAGATCAGGCCGGCGTCGATCACGGCCTGGGCGAAGTCGGCGTTCTCCGACAGGAAGCCGTACCCGGGGTGGATGGCGTTGGCTCCCGACTTCGCGGCCGCGTCCAGGAGCTTGCCGAAGTCCAGGTACGACTCCGCCGACGTCTGACCACCCAACGCGAACGCCTCGTCGGCCAACCGCACGTGCGGCGCGTCGGCGTCGGGTTCGGCGTACACCGCCACGCTGGGCAGGCCCGCGTCCCGGGCCGCCCGGATCACCCGGACCGCGATCTCGCCGCGATTGGCGACGAGCACCTTGGAGATCCTCGAGCTGGCGTGATTGGCCACTGCGCCTCCCTGTTGGCTGGACGTATTCGTCTCTAAGAGAATTTCTTACAAGTCTTGTCCGGGGAAGTTTATGCGCCGCGCCGCGCGGGCCGTTAACCGCCTCTCCCATCCCCTTTGAGGTCACGACATTTCGCGCACTCGCCGCTTGATGCGGGCCAGCATGGCCGACATGCCGCGCAGCCGCAGCGGGCTGATCAACGCGGCCAGCCCCAGCTCGGTGTAGAAGTCCTCGGGCACCGCCAGGATGTCGGCGGCGGGCTGGCCGTCGAGGCCGGCGGCCAGGATCGAGGCGAAACCTCGGGTGGTGGGCGCCTCGGCCGGGGCGCTGAAGTAGAGCCGCACGCGGTCGGGATCGCCGGCGTCGACGTGGAGGAACAGCGGCGTCTGGCACTCCGGCACCGGCTCCATCGCCGCCTGGGCGAGGTCGGGCGGAAGCGCCGGGAGGTCGTCGGCGAACTCCAGCAGCAGCCTCAGCTTGTCCTGGCCCTGCACCTCGGCGAACTCGGACACCACCTCGGCCAGTGGCACGGGCATGGTCATCGGGCGGGCACGGCTCCGGGTTCTTCACCGCCGACGATCGGCACCCGCACGGTGTTGCCCCACTCGGTCCAGGACCCGTCGTAGTTGCGCACCCCGGGCTTGCCCAGCAGGTGGGTCAGCACGAACCAGGTGTGGCTGGACCGCTCGCCGATGCGGCAGTACACGACGGTCTTGTCGTCCGGGTCGAGGAAGCCGTAGAGCTCCTCCAGTTCGGCGCGGCTGCGGAACCGCCCCGACTCGTCGACCGCCCTGCTCCAGGGGATCGACCGGGCGGTCGGGATGTGGCCGCCGCGCAGCACACCCTCCTCCGGGTACTCGGGCATGTGGGTGCGCTTGCCGGTGTACTCGTCGGGCGAGCGTACGTCGATCAGCGGCTGGCTGCCCAGGATGGCCAGCACGTCGTCCTTGAACGCGCGGATGGGCTCGTCGTTGCGGGCGACGACGGGGTAGCCGGTGCCGGTCTTGGTGGGGACGTCCAGGGTGGTGTCGCGGCGCTCGGCCATCCACAGGTCGCGCCCGCCGTTGAGCAGCCGCACGTCCGGGTGGCCGAACAGGCTGAAGACCCACAGCGCGTACGCGGCCCACCAGTTGCTCTTGTCCCCGTAGATGACCACGGTGTCGTCGCGGGCAATGCCCTTGCGGTTCATCAGGTCTGCGAACTGCTCGCCATTGATGTAGTCGCGCACCCGCGGGTCGTTGAGGTCGGTGTGCCAGTCGACCTTGACCGCGCCCGGGATGTGCCCGACGTCGTAGAGCAGGACGTCCTCGTCGGACTCGACGATCGCCAGGCCGGGGGCGCCCATGTTGGCCGACAGCCAGTCGGCGGTCACCAGCCGTTCGGGGTGGGCGTAGTCCAGGAGCGAGGGGTCGGGGTCCGGGGGTAGTGGCACGGGGTCGAGCCTACCCGGCAGGCCAATGAGCGGGGCGAGCCCGTCACGACACCGCGACACATAAACGTCTGCGACGACACGCCGAACGGCGTCGCAGCGGTTTATGTTTCGCGCGTCAGTCGCCGGCGTTCGACGCCCACAGCGCGGCCACCGACAGCCCGGCCCGCGCCAGCATCCCCCGCAGCAGGGGCAGGCTCACCCCGATGACGTTGGACGGGTCACCCTCGATCCCGTCGACGAACCACCCGCCCAGGCCGTCCAGGGTGAATCCGCCCGCCACCCCCAGCGGCTCGCCCTGCGCGACGTACGCGCCCAGGTCCGCGTCCGCGGGCGCGGCGAAATGCACCGTGGTGCAGGCGGATTCGACGCCGCGGTGGGTGATGGCCCCGGCGGCCACGCGCAGCAGGCAGTGCCCGGTGTGCAGCCGCCCGGACCGCCCGCCCATCAAGCGCCACTGGCTCACGGCAGCCTCGGCCGAACCCGGTTTGCCGCACAGCAGCCCGTCGATCGACAGCATCGAATCACAGCCCACGACAACGCAATCCGACGCGACGGCGCCGCTCAGTCCGGCGGCCACCCGCTCGGCTTTGGCCTCGGCCAGGGCGCACACCACGTCGTCCGGCGCGGCGGCCGGCCCGAGGCCGGCGACGATCGCGTCCTCGTCGACGCCGGACACCCTGACCAGCGGGTCGACGCCGGCGTGGCGCAGGACCTTGAGCCGCCCCGCCGACGCCGACGCCAGCACCACCCGGGTCACTGCTTCAAGTGCTGCATCTGTTGCAGGGTCAGCCGCTGGTAGTTGGACATCGCGAACCGCAGCCGGTCGAACGGCAGTCCCCAGCGGGTGCGCTCGGGCGCGGGCGGTTCGGGCGCGCCGCCCGCGCTGCCCAGCACGACGACGAGCGCCGCCAGCTCCGCGTCGGTGGGGTTGCCCCGAAGGATCTGGATGCGCGGCTCGTGGTGCGCGGGTTCGGTTGCCGCGGTGGCATTTTCGCCGGCCATGGCGTCTCGACTCACTGCTCGATTGTTCGTCTCACTCCCGTCGCTCACTGCGCTCGCTCCGCTCGTTCGACTCACAGCGGGATGTTCCCGTGCTTCTTGGGGGGCAGGTGGGAGACCTTGCGTTCCAGCAGGCGCAGCGCGGTGGCGATGTAGCCGCGGGTGTGTGACGGGGGGATGACGGCGTCGACGTAGCCGCGCTCGGCGGCGACGTAGGGGTTGACCAGGGTGTCCTCGTACTCCTGCTGCAGCTGCAGGCGAAGCGTGTCGACGTCCTCGCCGGCCTCGGCCGCCTCCTTGAGCTTCTGCCGATAGACGAAGCCGACGGCGCCCGAGGCGCCCATCACCGCGATCTGGGCGGTCGGCCAGGCCAGGTTGACGTCGCAGCCCATGTCCTTGGAACCCATGACGCAGTACGCGCCGCCGTAAGCCTTGCGGGTGATGACGGTGATCTTCGGGACGGTGGCCTCGCCGTAGGCGTACAGCAGCTTGGCGCCGCGGCGGATGATGCCGTTGTACTCCTGGCCGGTGCCGGGCAGGAAGCCCGGCACGTCGACGAGCATCACGATCGGGATGTTGAAGCAGTCGCAGGTCCGCACGAAGCGGGCGGCCTTCTCCGAGGCGTTGATGTCCAGGCAGCCGGCGAACTGGGTGGGCTGGTTGGCGACGATGCCGACCGGGCGGCCGTCGATGCGGCCGAACCCGACCACGATGTTCTGGGCGTAGCCGTTCTGGATCTCGAGGAACTCGTCGTCGTCGAGGATGCGGGTGATCACCTCGTGCATGTCATAGGGCTGGTTGGGCGAATCGGGGATCAGCGTGTCCAGCTCGATGTCCTCGGCGGTGAGGTTGTCCTCGATCGGGCCCTCGGGTGCGGGCTCGGCGTAGCGCGGCGGGTCGGTGGCGTTGTTGGGCGGCAGGTAGCTCAGCAGGTCGCGCACCCATTCGAACGCGTCCTGCTCGCCGGAGGCGACGTAGTGCAACGTCCCCGACTTCGCCATGTGGGTGTGGGCCCCGCCGAGCTCCTCCATGGTGACGTCCTCGCCGGTGACGGTCTTGATCACGTCGGGACCGGTGATGAACATCTGGCTGGTCTGGTCGACCATGATCACGAAGTCGGTCAGCGCGGGGGAGTAGACGTGCCCGCCGGCGGCGGCGCCCATGATCAGCGAGATCTGCGGGATGACGCCGGAGGCCAGGATGTTGTTGCGGAAGATCCGGCTGTAGAGGCCGAGCGAGACGACGCCCTCCTGGATGCGCGCGCCGGCGCCGTCGTTGATGCCGATGAGCGGGCGGCCCGTCTTGATCGCCAGCTCCTGGACCTTGACGATCTTCTCGCCGTACACCTCGCCGAGGCTGCCGCCGAACACCGTGGCGTCCTGGCTGAAGATGCACACGTCGCGGCCGTCGATGGTGCCGTAGCCGGTGACCACGCCGTCGCCCAGCGGCCGGTTGGCCTCCAGGCCGAAGTTCGAGCTGCGGTGCCGGGCCAGGGCGTCGAGCTCGACGAACGAGTCCTCGTCCAGCAGCGCGTAGATGCGCTCGCGAGCGGTGAGTTTGCCCTTGGCGTGCACCTTCTCGACGGCGGCCTCGCCGACCGGATGCAGCGACTCCTCCCGCCGCTTGTGCAGCTCCGCCAGCTTGCCTGCGGTGGTGTGGATGTCGACGGTGTGCTCGGCAGCGGGCTCCGCCGTGTGGTCGGTAACGCTTGTCATGGGAGTCAACAATATCCGCGTTATCGGCTGCCCCGACGGGGCCCCTTAGGCTGGGCTGGGTGATCGACTCGCCACCGCTGGACGAGGCCATGCTGCGCGCCGAGCTGATCGGGACCGGGCTGGGCTGGCGGCGGCTCGACGTCGTCGAACGAACCGGATCCACCAACGCCGACCTGCTGGCCCGGGCGGCCCAGGGGACCGACGTCGCCGGCTCGGTGCTGATCGCCGAGCACCAGACGCCGACTACCGGGCGCAAAGCCTGACGATCGGGAGCCGCGTGCGCGCCCACCTGCCCGGCGGCAAGGAGATCGTCGGGACCGCGGGCGGCATCGACGAGCAGGGCAGGCTGCTGCTGGAGACGGGCGGCCAGACGCTCGTCGTCTCGGCCGGTGACGTCGTGCATCTGCGTTAGGAAACGGTAGCTTCGTGCGGGTGAGCTACCCGGACAACGCCCTGGCCGCCGGCGAGCAGGTGGTCATCCACCGCCACCCGCACTGGAAGCGGCTGATCTGGCCGGTTCTGGTGCTGCTCGGCGCGACCGCGCTGGCGGCGTTCGGGTCCGGGTACGTCAACTCGACGCACTGGGAGCAGATGGCCAAGAACATCCTGCACGGCGCGATCTGGGGCATCTGGCTGGTGATCGTCGGCTGGCTGACGTTGTGGCCGTTCCTGTCGTGGCTGACCACCCACTTCGTCGTCACCAACCGGCGGGTGATGTTCCGCCACGGAGTGCTCACCCGCAGCGGGATCGACATCCCGCTGGCGCGGATCAACAGCGTGGAGTTCCGCGACCGGCTGACCGAGCGGATGTTTCGCACCGGGACGCTGATTATCGAGTCGGCGTCACAGGATCCGTTGGAGTTCTACGACATTCCGCGCCTGCGCGACGTGCACGCGCTGCTCTATCACGAGGTTTTCGACACGCTCGGTTCGGAGGAGTCGCCCAGCTGACCCAGCCGGGCGGCCCGGCGGTTGCGCCAGGACCGCAGCAGCGTGACGTTGCCGATGTCCAGGCCGCGCTCGATCTCGTCCTCGAAGACCTCGGCGATCCCGCCCGCGGTGAGCGCGGACTCCAGCGCCTTGTCGGGGTTGCGGGCGAACTCGTCGGGGAACACCCAGCGCCGGAACGCCCAGAACCGGAACGCCATCTGCAACAGGTTGCCGATGATGTAGGCCGAGATGAAGTCGGCGATGTTCTCCACGGTCAGCGACACCATCGGCTCCCGCAGCTGCAGGACGTAGCTGGAGAACCACAGCGGCGCCATGGACAGCAGCACGCCCACGCCGCTGAACGCGAAGAACAGCAGCGCCTCGTGGTGGCGCTCGCGGCCGCCGCGGTCGCGGAAGCTCCACTCCCGGTTCAGCACGTAGGAGGCGATGACCGCGACGATGCCGGCGATCACCTTGGCGGTGACCGGCTTGGGCTCGAGGATCGTCAGCTTGAGCGTGTAGAAGATCGCGGAGTCGATGACGAACGTCGTGCCACCCACGATGGCGAACTTGATCAATTCGTGGTGCCGCAGCAGGTAGGGCTGAAGCGCGCTGGGCATGCGCGCGATCGCGGCTTCGGCTAAGGACACAACACGTCAGTGTACGGACAGACGCACAACCGTACCTAACGATTCCGCGTCGGCGCCGGTCAACACGCCTGAACGCGGCGCCGCGCGCCGTGACACCATGATGGCCGTGCCGAGTACACGCAGCCCACTGGTAGCGATGGTCGGCGGTGGACAGCTCGCCCGGATGACCCACCAGGCCGCGATCGCGCTGGGTCAGACGCTGCGGGTGCTGGCCACCGCCCCCGACGAGTCCGCCGCGCAGGTCACGCCCGACGTGGTGATCGGCTCGCACACCGACCTGGAGGACCTGCGCCGGGTCGCCGCCGGCGCCACCGTCCTCACCTTCGACCACGAACACGTGCCCGGCGAGCTGCTGGACAAGCTGGTCGCCGAGGGTGTCAACGTGGCGCCGCCGCCGGGCGCGCTGCTGCACGCGCAGGACAAGCTCGTCATGCGCCGGCGGCTGGAGGCGCTCGGCGCCGCGGTGCCCCGCTTCGCCGAGATCCGCAGCGTCGACGAACTCGATGGCTTCGCGCGGCGCATCGCCGGCCCGGTGGTGGTGAAAGCCGTCCGCGGCGGTTACGACGGGCGCGGGGTGCGGATGGCGCGTGACCCCGTGCACGCCCGCGAGATCGCGGCCGGGTTCCTCGCCGACGGGGTGCCGGTGATGGCCGAGGAACAGGTGCAACTCCGCCGCGAGCTGTCGGCGCTGGTGGCGCGGTCGCCGTTCGGGCAGGGCGCCGCCTGGCCGGTGGTCGAGACGGTGCAGCGCGACGGCATCTGCGTCCAGGTGATCGCCCCGGCCCCCGGCCTGCCCGGCGACGTGGCGTCGGCCGCGCAACGGCTGGCGTTGCGGCTGGCCGACGAGCTCGGCGTGGTGGGGGTGCTGGCGGTCGAGCTGTTCGAGAACACCGAGGGCGAGCTGCTGGTCAACGAGCTGGCGATGCGGCCGCACAACTCCGGGCACTGGACCATGGACGGCTCGCGCACCAGCCAGTTCGAACAGCACCTGCGCGCGGTGCTCGACTACCCGCTGGGCGACACGGCCGCCCTCGCCCCGGTGACCGTGATGGCCAACGTGCTGGGGGCGCCGCATGAGCCCGCGATGACCACCGACGAGCGGCTGCACCACCTGTTCGCCCGGATGCCAGACGCGCGGGTCCACCTGTACGGCAAGGCCGAACGACCCGGCCGCAAAATCGGGCACGTGAACTTCCTGGGTGACGCGGGGGCCGCGGACCCCGCCGGGCTGGCCGCGCTGCGGGAACGCGCCGAGCTGGCGGCACACTGGTTGTCACGCGGGCAGTGGACGGACGGATGGGACCCGCATGGCTAGCCGCGCCGGCGACGATGCAGAGGGGGCTCCCCCGGGCGCGGAGCGCCGAGGGGGAGGAAGCGATGAGGAGGAGCGGCGCAATGACTGAGGCCAGGGTTGGCGTGATCATGGGCAGCGACAGCGACTGGTCGGTGATGTCCGACGCCGCCGCCGCGCTGGCCGAGTTCGACGTCCCGGCCGAGGTCCGGGTGGTCTCCGCGCATCGCACCCCGCAGGTCATGTTCGACTACGCCCGCACCGCGGCCGACCGCGGCCTCGAGGTCATCATCGCCGGCGCCGGGGGCGCGGCCCACCTGCCGGGGATGGTGGCGTCGGCGACGCCGCTGCCGGTGATCGGGGTGCCGGTGCCGCTGTCCCGGCTGGACGGCCTGGACTCGCTGCTGTCGATCGTGCAGATGCCCGCGGGGGTCCCGGTGGCCACCGTGTCCATCGGCGGCGGGCGCAACGCCGGGCTGCTGGCCGTGCGCATCCTGGCGTCGTCGGACCCGCAGCTGCGGGCGCGCCTCGTGGCGTTCTCCGCCGAGCTGGCCGCCAGCGTGGCGGCCAAGGATGCGGCGCTGCGCGAGCTGCACGGTAAAGTTACCGGCGAGTAGCACGAGGAGGCTTGAGATGGCCGGATGGGGCGGAGACCCGTCGTTCGATTTGTTCCAGTTGCCCGACGAGCACAACGAGTTGCGGGCGGCGATCCGGGCGCTGGCGGAGAAGGAGATCGCGCCGCACGCCGCCGACGTCGACGAGAACTCGCGGTTCCCGCAGGAGGCGCTGGACGCGCTCAACGCGTCGGGTTTCAACGCCGTGCACGTGCCCGAGGAGTACGGCGGGCAGGGCGCGGACTCGGTGGCCGCGTGCATCGTGATCGAGGAGGTCGCCCGGGTCGACGCCTCGGCGTCGCTGATCCCCGCGGTGAACAAGCTGGGCACCATGGGGCTGATCCTGCGCGGCTCCGACGACCTCAAGAAGCAGGTGCTGCCGCAGCTCGCCGACGGCACCGCGATGGCGTCCTACGCGCTGAGCGAGCGCGAGGCGGGCAGCGACGCGGCCGCGATGCGGACCCGGGCCAAGGCCGACGGCGACGACTGGATCCTCAACGGCGCCAAGTGCTGGATCACCAACGGCGGCAAGTCGAGCTGGTACACGGTGATAGCGGTGACCGACCCGGACAAGGGCGCCAACGGCATCTCGTCGTTCATGGTGCACGCCGACGACGAGGGGTTCAGCGTCGGTCCCAAGGAGCGCAAGCTCGGGATCAAGGGCTCGCCGACCACCGAGCTGTACTTCGAGAACTGCCGCATCCCCGGCGACCGGATCATCGGCGAGCCGGGGACCGGCTTCAAGACCGCCCTGGCCACCCTCGACCACACCCGCCCGACGATCGGCGCCCAGGCGGTCGGCATCGCCCAGGGCGCGCTCGACGCCGCGATCGCCTACACCAAGGAGCGCAAGCAGTTCGGCCGCCCGGTCAGCGACAACCAGGCCGTGCAGTTCATGCTCGCCGACATGGCCATGAAGGTCGAGTCCGCCCGGCTGATGGTCTACCACGCGGCCGCCCGCGCCGAGCGCGGCGAATCCAACCTCGGGTTCATCTCCGCGGCGTCCAAGTGTCTGGCCTCCGACGTGGCGATGGAGGTCACCACCGACGCGGTGCAGCTGTTCGGCGGCTACGGCTACACGCGGGACTTCCCCGTCGAGCGGATGATGCGCGACGCCAAGATCACCCAGATCTACGAGGGCACCAACCAGATCCAGCGGGTCGTGATGTCGCGGGCGCTGCTGCGCTGATTCGACCCTCCGCGGGGGCGTCGCCGTGGTCGAATAGGATTTCCAACGGCAACCAGGCAACTATGTGGGGCGGTCGCCGAGCCCCGGGTCGGTAAGCAGGCACCGACCGCAGACGTCGACCGACGTCACTGAGCAAACGCTTTACCCGGGCCAGGGGGTGTCCAGTTAACAACGTCGCCTGCCATGCGCGCCCACGGATGACCGGTACTTGATTCCCGTGCGCGCTCCCGTCACACCCGCGGCCCACTGGAGGTCGCTGTCGCTGCTGCTGGTCGAGGACGACCGGGCCGACGCCGTGCTGGTGGAGGACCTGATCGCGGACGCGGTCGCCGACATCAGGGTCATCTGGGCACAGTCGATGGCCCACGCCGAGCAAGAACTCGCCGCGGCCCGGCCCGACTGCGTGCTGCTGGACCTGCACCTGCCGGACGCCAGCGGCATCGAGGCCCTCGACCGCATCGCCAAGCGCGACGCCACCGTCCCCGTCGTCGTGCTCACCGGGCTCAACGACGAGTACTTCGGGGCCACCGCCGTCGCGGCGGGCGCGCAGGACTATCTGGTCAAGGGGCGCGTCGAACCGGAGATGCTGCGGCGGGCGCTGCTGTACGCGATCGAGCGCAAACGGGCCGAGCTGATCTCCGCCGACCTGCACGCCAGCCAGCTGCGGGCGCGCGAGAACGCGCTGCTCGAACGCGGCCTGCTGCCGTCGCCGCTGCTGCTGGACAACCCCGGTGTCGACATCGTCGCCCGCTACCGGCCCAGCCGCGAGGACGCGTTGCTGTGCGGGGACTTCTACGACGTCGTGCAGACACCCGACCGGATCGTGCACGTCCTGATCGGCGACGTCGCCGGGCACGGGCCGCACGAGGCGGCCCTGGGGGCGGCGCTGCGGATCGCGTTCCGGGCGCTCACCTTCGCCGGCGTCCGCGGCGTCGAACTGATGCGCCAGCTGGAGCGCGTGCTGTACTCCGAGCGCACCGCCACCGGGGTCTTCGCGACCGTGCTCAGCCTCCAGATCGCGCCCGACAGCCCGCGCGTCACCGCGGTCCGCGCCGGCCATCCCGGGATGCTCCTGCAGGGGGGCGGCACCGTGGACTGGATCGAGCCGCCGGCCGGGCCGGCGCTGGGCCTGCGCGCCCACGACTGGCCGCAGCACGACCTGGAACTGTCCCCCGGTCGGGGGCTGCTCCTGCTGACCGACGGCCTGTTCGAGGGGTATTCGGGGCGCGGGATCGAACGCCTCGGCGAGGACGGCCTGCTGGCGCTGGCACGCACGCACGCGCCGCTGCCCGGTCCCGACTTCGTCGACGCCCTCATCGACGGCGCGCAGCGGCTCGCCGAGCCGCTCGGCGGCCTCACCGACGACATCGCCGTGCTGCGCATCGAACGGACCCCCGCGTGAGCGCCGTCCTCGACCGGCTGCGGCCCTCCCAGCTCACCGCGCGGGGATGGCAGGGCGTCGCCCTGTTCATCATGGGCGCGATGGTGCTGGCCGGCGCGGTCGTCGGCGCGGTGTTGATCCGCCACACCGACCAGGTGGCGCGCGAGCTGATCGACAACATCCAGCCGGCGCGGACGGCGGCGGGCCGGCTGCAGTCCGCGCTGCGCGACCAGGAGACGGGGGTGCGGGGCTACCTGATCGTCGAGGACCGCCAGTTCCTCACCCCGTACTACGACGGCCAGCACGCCGAACAGGCGGCCGCCGAGGAGGTCCGGCGCCGCATCGGTCAGAACGAGGACCTGATCGCCGACCTGGACGCCATCGAGGAGGCCGGCGCGCAGTGGCGGGCCAACTACGCCGAGCCGGCGATCGCCAGCGTCGACCCGGGCGGCCGCAATCTCACCAACCGTCCGGCGGCCGAACGCGGTAAGGCCGAATTCGACCATCTGCGTTCGCTTTTCGACAAGCAGAACGCGAACCTGCGCGCGGCGCGCGACCGGGCGGCGGACGAGCTGCGGCGCACCGACGCCTGGCGCAACAGGGTGCTGATCGCCATGGTGCTGCTCTTCTTCGCCACGGCCGCCCTGCTCGGTCTGCTGGTGCGCGACATGGTCGCGCGCCCGCTGGCGGCGCTGGCCGCGTCGTGCCGGCGGATCACCGAGGGCGACTTCGACCGGACGATCGTGCCGCCGAAGCGGCCCAGGGACATCCGGGACATGGCGATGGACGTGGAGAACATGCGCGGGCGGATCGTCGAGGAGCTGCAGACCTCCCGTTCGGCCCAGCAGATGTTGGACGAGCAGGCGCTCGAGTTGCGGCGCTCCAACACCGAACTCGAGCAGTTCGCCTACGTCGCGTCGCACGACCTGCAGGAGCCGCTGCGCAAGGTCGCGTCGTTCTGCCAGCTGCTGGAGAAGCGCTACGGCGACAAGCTCGACGAGCGCGGGATCGAGTACATCGGCTTCGCCGTCGACGGCGCCAAGCGCATGCAGGTGCTCATCAACGACCTGCTCACTTTCTCGCGCGTGGGCCGGCTGAACACCTCGGAAAGCGAGGTGCGGCTGGACGAGGCGCTGGACGCCGCGCTGGCCAACCTGAGCGCCGCGATCGAGGAATCCGACGCCGAGATCGTGCGGCCCGCGCAGCCGCTCCCGCAGATCGTCGGGGATCCCACGCTGCTGACGATGTTGTGGCAGAACCTCATCGGGAACGCGGTCAAGTTCCGGCACAAGGACCGCCGCCCCCGCGTCGTCGTCGGCTGCGAGGCCGGTGACGGCGAGTGGTTGCTCAGCGTCGCCGACAACGGGATCGGCATACCGCAGGAGTTCGCCGACAAGGTCTTCGTCATCTTCCAGCGGCTGCACGGCCGCGACGTGTACAGCGGGACGGGTGTGGGCCTGGCGCTGGTGAAGAAGATCGTCGAGCACCACGGCGGCAGCATCCGCATCGACGACTCCTACACCGAGGGCGCCCGGATCATGTTCACCATCCCGATGCCCGCGTCCGGCGACGAAAACCATGCGGGCACAGCCGTTTTGGAAGGAGCGCAGCAACAGTGACATCCTCAAGGCCCGAGGGCCGGGCGATCGAGATCCTGCTGGTCGAGGACGACCCGGGAGACGAACTCATCACCCGGGAGGCGTTCGAGCACAACAAGCTCAAGAACAACCTGCACGTCGCGCACGACGGGGAAGAGGGCCTTGACTTCCTCTACCGGCGCGGCCCCTACGCCGACGCGCCGCGGCCCGACCTCATCCTGCTCGACCTGAACCTGCCCAAGTACGACGGCCGCCAGCTGCTGGAGAAGGTGAAGTCCGACCCCGAGTTGTCCCGCATCCCCATCGTGGTGCTGACCACCTCGTCGGCCGAGGAGGACATCCTGCGCAGCTACGAACTGCACGCCAACGCCTACGTCACGAAGCCCGTCGACCTCGACCAGTTCATCAACGCGGTGCGCCAGATCGACGAGTTCTTCATCCAGGTGGTGCGGCTCCCGGGAATCTGATGCTGCGCATCAGGTTTCGGTGTTTCGCCGCGACAGCCAGGTGATGAGCCTGCCCAGCAGGATCAGCAGCACGAGGAACACGATGAGCAGGAACGCCGCGTCGTAGGACAGGTCCTGCGCCGATTTCGACGGCAGGTTGTAGAAGGTCCAGATCGGATACGTCAGGTACCCGACCGGCGAATGCGTGAGCTGCCCGGTCGGCAACGAGGCCGACCACCCCGCGGTGTACAGCATCGGCGCCGTCTCGCTGACCGCCAGCGCGAGCGCCACCAGCATGCCCGTGACGATCCCGGGAATCGCGGGCTTCAGGATGATCTTGCGCAACGCCCACATGGTCGGCAGCCCGAGCGCGTCGGCCCCCTCCCGGTAGGACGTCGGCACCGCGGCGAGCGCGGACTCGGTGGCCTTGGTGATGTAGGGAACGCTCATGACCGACAGCACCGCCACCCCGGCCGCCAGGGAGAAGCCCCAGCCGAAGTACACCACCAGCGCGAGGTAGCCGACGTAGCCGAGCACGATGGCCGGGATGCCGGACAGCACCTCGTAGGCGCCGCGCAAGATGGAACGCGTTCTGCCGGTGGCAAATTCGGACAGGTAGACACCCGCCAGCACGCTAACGGTGCCGCCCACCAACATTACGCCGAGGCCCAGGACGGCGGTCCCGGCGATCGCGTTGCGCAGGCCGCCTCCGTTGCCCTGGGTGTCCTGGGTCAGCACGTCGAAGCGGAACACCGGCAGGGCGCGGCCGACGACGCCGATGAGCATCCACAACGTCGGGGCGATCACCATCGCCAGGGAGCCGAAGCAGGCCGCCCAGAACAGTGCGTTGACGCCCCTGCGGCGCATCGCGACCGGCATGTCAGACACCCCGCCCCACCGGCAGCGCGGTGCCGGACGCCCGGTGCACCAGTGCACGAGCGGCGATGTTGGTCAGCATGGTGATCGCCATCAGCACCAGGCTGACTTCGGCGAGCGTCTTCACCGCGAAGTTGGTGGAGTCGGTCATCGCCGAATCGAGTTGCGACACAACGGTGGCGGCGATGGTGGTCATGGTGGAGTAGATGTTGGCCGGCATCGTGCCCAGCTCCGCGCCGGACACCATCGCGACGGCCATGGTCTCGCCGAGCGCGCGTCCGAGTCCGAGGACCACGGCGCCGACGATGCCACCGGACACCCACGGCAGCGTGACCCTGCGTGCGCACTCCCAGTCGGACATGCCCAGCGCCCGCGCGCCCTCGCGTGGCAACAACGGCACCTGCCGGATCAGGTCGCGGCAGGTGCCGGCGATCACGGGGATGATCATGACCGCCAGCACCAGGCCGGACACCAGCATGCCCTCGCCGTTGCCGGTGTTGCCCCGGAAGTAGTCGAGCACCGGCACGTCGGGCGCGTTGCGGGCGATCACCGGAGCGATGTGGTGGGCGATGAACGGCCCGAACGTCATTGCGCCCCAAAGGCCGACGACGACGCTGGGGATGCCTGCCAGCAATTCCAGCACCATGCCGACGGCGGCGGCGAGCCGCCGCGGCAACCGCTCCACGATCGCCAGGGCCGCGCCGATGGACACCGGCACCGCGACGAGCAGGGCGATCGCGGACGTCGCCAGGGTGCCGACGATCAGCGGCAGTGCCCCGTAGTAGGCGCCGACCGGGTGGGCGACACCGCCGGTGACGACGGTGTCGCCGTAGGTGTTGCCCGGGTTCCAGTCGGTGCCGGTGAACAGGTGCAGCCCGTTGAGCCGGATCGCGCCCACCGCCTCCACGATCAGCGTCGCCAGCACGAACACCAGCGCGAGCAGCGGGGTCACCGCGCTCACCCTGCCCGCATACCGGACCGTGCGCGCCCCGCGGCCCGAGTCGCGGACGCCGCTCGGCGCTTGTCGTTGTCGGGGAAGCGTGCGGGTCACCGACGTCGCCTAGCTCGAGATCTTGGCGATCTGGGCGTCGGACAGCTTCGCCACCGCGGCCGGCAGCGGCTGGAAGTGGAACTGGTTGAGGAACGAAGGGCCGTTGCCGTCGGTGACGGCCCAGTGCAGGAACGCCTGCATCGTCTGCGCGACCGCGGGATCCTTCTGGCCGCCGTAGACGATCGCGTACTCGTAGTTGACGATCGGATACCCCTCGGCGGTGGGCCCGTTGATCAGCGAGATCGCCTCGTTCGCCGGGGTCTGGGCGGCGAAGCCCGCCGCCTCGGCCTGCACGCTCTGGGCGTCCGGCAGCAGGTAGTTGCCGGACGCGTTGCCCAGTTGAGCCTCGCCCAGCCCCTTCTGGACGGCCTGGTCGAGGTAGCTGGTGCCGATGTAGGCGACGCAGCCGGGCGTCTGGGCGCAGCCGGTCACCATGCCGCCGGCGCCGTTCTCACCCAAAGACCCCGGCACCGCGGGGAAGTCGACGGTGGTGTTGTATCCGGGCGACTTCCCCCAGCCGTCCGGGTCCTGCTTCGACAGGTACTGGGTGAACACGAACGTGTCGCCGGACCCGTCGGACCGGTGCAGGGGAACCACCGCGGTGGCGGGCAGGGTCACGCCGGGGTTGAGTTCGGCGATCTGCGGGTCGTTCCAGGCCTTGACCTTGCCCTCGTACATGGCCGCGAGGACCTTGCCGTTCAGCTTGAGGTGGCCGCTGACGCCGGGCAGGTTGTAGTTGACCTGCTCTGCGGAGACCGCCAGCGCGATGTTCATCAGCCCCTGATGCCCGGACATGTCACCGTTGGACAGGTAGGCGCCCGATGCGCCGATGTTGACCGCCCCGGCGGCGGCCTGGGAGATCCCGGCGCCCGATCCGGTGCTGCCGGTGGTGATCGACACGTTGGGATACTTGGCGTTGTAGGCCGGCCCCCACACGTTCATCAGCGGGTAGAGCTCGGTGGCGCCGGTCTCCGTCAGGGCCACCTTCGACGTCGCGGGCGCGGTGGCGGGTCCGGCGCCGTTAGCCGCGCCGGCGGTGGGGCCCGCGACGGAAGCCACCGTCGAGTTCGAACCGCAGGCCGCGGCGGCCAGCATCAGCGGCACGACGAGCAGGAGCGCGCGCGAACGAATCTTCATGGGATATCACCTTTCTCGTCCCCCGTCTGCGCCCCCGTGAAATGTCGCCGCCCCCACCCGCCGTCCCCGGTCGCCGAACATCGTGCAGTCACCGAACAGCCCGGAGACGTAGCGGACGGTCTCCGGGTGCTGAGGCGCCAGGAAGACCCGTTCGGTGGGTCCCTGCTCGATCAGCCTGCCGTCGAAGAACAGGGCGGTCCGGTCGCCGATGCGGGCGGCCTGGGCCAGGTCGTGCGTCACCATGATCACCGTGAGCCGGTCGGCGAGTGATCGAATCAGCGCTTCGATCTTCTCGGTCGTCGCCGGATCCAGCGAGGCGGTGGGCTCATCGAGCAACAGCACCTCCGGGTTCACCGCGAGCGCACGAGCCAGGCACAGCAACTGCTGCTGACCGCCGGAGAGCCGGAATGGGGAGTCGTCGAGCCGGTCCTTGACCGCATCCCAGAGGCCCACCTCGGCGAGCCGGGCCTCGGCGACGGCCGCCAATCCCTTGCGCGGCACCATTTTATGCGCGCGCGTCCCGGCCACCACGTTGTCGAGGATCGACATCGGGAAGGGGTTGGGCCGCTGGAACAGCATGCCGACGCGGCGCCGAAGCTCCATCAGGTCACGGCTTTCGAAGATGCTGCGGGCGCCCAACAGCACGTCACCGCGGCGGCGATAGCCGGTGACCCGGTCGTTCATCCGGTTCAGGGTGCGCAGGAAGGTCGTCTTGCCCGAGCCGGTCGGCCCCAGTAGGGACGTGACGGCGCGCTCGGGGAAGTCCAGGGTCACGCGATCGAGAACTGTTGTGGCGCCATAACTCAGGGTGAGATTCACCGCGGTGATCGCGCTCGTTCCGGAATCGGCAGGGGCGCTCCCGCTTTCGGGAGTAAGTTGGGTGGGGCTGGTGATCACTCCATCAAGCTACGTCGCGCCGTGCCGATAAAAACCACCCGCGGCGAAGCTCTGCACATCTTCAAAGGCGTCGCTCATCGCCCGCTCATTTTCGCGCAACGGCGTTAATGCTCAACGTCTTCAGAGGCGCTGCTAAGCGGGCGCCCACATTCCGGGGCTTTGATGTTCCAAGGTTCACGTGACGCCGCAGCCGGCCGAACGTGGTCCGGGGGGCTCCCCGGTGGCGGAGTGTGAGTGAGTGTTCCGTCGCCCCGAGAGTTCGAGGAGTTCCGTTGAAGGGCAGACAGAGCAACAGATTCGGCGCCGCGCTGAGCCTGCTGGCCGTAACCGCACTGGCTTCGGCGGGCTGCGGGAGCGCCACGCACGCCTCGTCGCCGGGTACCTCCGCCACGGCGGTGCAGTGCGGGGGCAAGACGCAACTCAAAGGCAGCGGCGCAGCCGCGCAGGAGAACGCGATGCAGCAGTTCGTCTATGCCTACGCGCGCGCCTGCCCCGGATACACGCTGGACTACAACGCCGACGGCTCGGGCGCGGGCGTGACCGACTTCCTCGGCAACGTCTCGGACCTGGCGGGCTCGGGCGATCCGCTGAACCCGGCGAAGGGGCAGGTCGATCGCGCGGCGCAGCGTTGCGGGTCGCCGGCGTGGGACCTGCCGACGGTGTTCGAGCCCATCGCGGTCACCTTCAACGTCGGCGGCGTCAACACGCTGAAGCTCGATGCGCCCACTCTCGCAAGGGTTTTCAACGGCACCATCACCCGGTGGGACGACCCGGCCATCAAGGCGCTGAACCCGGGGGCCGCCCTCCCGCCGGCGACCATCCGCGTCTTCTTCCGCAGCGACCAGTCGGGGGATACATCGAACTTCCAGCAATACCTCGTCGCCGCGTCGGACGGCGCCTGGGGCAAGGGCGCCGGCCAGACGTTCAACGGCGGCGTCGGGCAGGGGGGCGTCGGGGACGACGGCACGTCGGCGCAGGTGCAGAGCACCGACGATTCGATCACCTACAACGAGTGGTCGTTTGCCGTGGGCAAGCAGTTGACCATGGCCGACATCGTCACCCCGGCCGGCCCCGACGCCGTGGGCATCACCACCGACTCGATCGACAAGACGATCGCCGGTGCCACGTTCAAGGGCCAGGGGAACGACCTGGTGGTGGACACCTCCTCGTTCTACCAGCCGACGCAACCGGGCGCGTATCCGATCGTGGAGCCGACGTACGAGATCGTGTGCTCGAAGTATCCGGACGCCGCGACCGGAACGGCGGTGAAGGCGTTCATGCAGGCCGCCATCGGCGCGGGCCAGTCCGGCCTGGACCAGTACGGATCGATCCCGCTGCCCACCGCATTCCAGGCCAAGATCGCGGCGGCCGTGAATGCGATCTCGTGACGCCGTGCGGTGAAGTGAAAGGAGCGTGGACGTGAACGACACCATGTCCAGGGTTGGTTTGCGTTTCGGGCCCTATCAATTGCGGCGCCTGCTGGGGCGCGGCGGCATGGGCGAGGTCTACGAGGCCGAGGACACCCGCAAGCACCGCGTGGTGGCGCTGAAGCTGATCTCGCCGCAGTTCTCCACCGACGCCGTGTTCCGCGCGCGGATGCAGCGCGAGGCCGACACGGCCGGTCGACTCACCGAGGCGCACATCGTGCCCATCCATGACTACGGCGACATCGACGGCCAGTTCTTCGTGGAGATGCGCCTGATCGACGGCCTCTCCTTGCGCGCGCTGCTGGCGAACTACGGGCCGCTGCCCCCCGCGCGGGCCGTCGCCGTCGTGCGCCAGGTCGCCGCCGCACTGGACGCGGCGCACGCCAACGGCGTCACCCACCGCGACGTCAAACCCGAGAACATCCTGCTGACCAAAGACGACTTCGCCTACCTGGTGGATTTCGGGATCGCGCGTGCGGCCACCGACCCCGGGCTGACCGAATGCGGAACCGCAATGGGCACTTACCATTACATGGCCCCTGAGCGGTTCAAGGGTGCCGAGGTCACCTACCGCTCCGACATCTATGCGCTGGCCTGCGTGCTCGAAGAGTGCCTCACCGGGGCGCCGCCGTACCGGGCCGACAGCGTCGAACGGTTGATCACCGCCCATCTGCTCGAGCCCGCGCCGCGGCCCAGCGAGCTGCGACCGGGGCGGATCCCACCGGCCCTGGACCACGTCATCGCCAAAGGCATGGCCAAGGACCCGGCGGACCGCTACTACTCCGCCGGAGACCTGGCCGCGGCCGCCCACGACGCGCTCACGACGCCCGAGCAGCATCAAGAGGCAACGATCCTGCGGTACGGCCAGTATGCGGCCCAGCTCGCGAACGGTTCGGGCCCAAGCTATTTCACCAACCGGACCGAGGTGCGCCCCGCGCCGCCGGCGGCGATCGGCCCACGACCGTCCGCGCCCCACGTCCCGCCCGCTGCGGCGCGGGCGGGGCGGAAGGGCAAGCGGTGGATCGTCGCCGGCGCCGCGGTCCTGCTGCTGGCCGCGACGCTGGCCACGGTCGGCTATTTCGGTAGGCACCCGTCGGCGGCGTCCAGGCAGCAGGCGTCGGGACAGACGGAGTTGCCGTTCACCGGGATCGACTTCCGGCTGTCCCCGGGCGGGGTGGCGCTGGACAAGGCCGGCGACGTCTACGTCACCAGCGAAGGGATGTACGGGCGGGTGGTGGAGCTGCCCGCGGGGTCGAGCACCCCGACCGTGCTTCCGTTCAGCGGCCTGTATCAGCCGCAGGGGCTGGCGGTGGACGGCGCCGGCGCGGTGTACGTCGCGGACTTCAACAACCGGGTGGTGAAGCTGACCGCCGGCTCGACAAAGCAGTCGGTGCTGCCGTTCTCGGGCCTCAACTACCCCGAGGGCGTCGCGGTCGACGGCCAGGGCGGCGTCTACGTCGCCGACCGGGGTAACAATCGGGTGCTGAAGCTGGCGCCCGGTTCGAACGCCCCGACCGCGCTGCCGTTCACCGACCTGAAGAACCCCGACGGTGTGGCGGTGGACCCCGCCGGCAACGTGTACGTGACCGACACCGACAACAACCGGGTGCTGATGCTCGCGGCCGGGTCGACCGCGCAGACCGTGGTCCCGTTCACCGGCGTCGCCGTGCCCTGGGGCATCACGGTGGACCCGGCCGGCGACGTGTTCGTCACCGAGCACGACAGCAATCGGGTGCTCAAGTTGCCCGCCGGGTCCAACACCCCGACGGTGCTGCCGCTGACGGGCCTGAACAACCCGTTGGGGGTGGCGGTGGGCGCCAACGGGGACGTCTACGTCGCCGATCGCGGGAACGACCGAACGGTGAAGCTCGTCAGCTGAAGGCAAGCGCTCCGTTGGCCGACGTGCGAGCATGTCGGGGTGAATCTCGAGCCGGCGCCCTGTGCGCTGCCCGGCGCGACGGTCGCGCGGACCCCGATGACCCGCGTTGCCCTGGCCAGCCTGGTCGGGTCCGCGATCGAGTTCTACGACTTCTTCCTGTACGGCACGGCGGCGGCGCTGGTGTTTCCCGGCGTGTTCTTCCCCGGCCTGGGGCCGACGATGGCGGCGATCGCGTCGCTGGCGACGTTCGCGTCGGCCTTCTTCTCCCGCCCGCTGGGAGCCGCGCTCTTCGGGCACTTCGGCGACCGCCTGGGCCGCAAGGCCACGCTGATCGCGACGCTGGTGATCATGGGCCTGTCCACCGTGGCCGTCGGCCTGCTGCCCGGGGTGGCCACCATCGGCCTGGCCGCGCCACTGATCCTGCTCGCGCTCCGGCTGCTGCAGGGGATAGCGCTCGGCGGTGAATGGGCCGGGTCGGCGCTGCTGCTGGCCGAACACGCGCCGCGCGACCGGCGCGGGGAGTTCGGGATGTTCACCCCACTGGGCGCCGGCGTGGGGCTGGTGCTGGCCAACGTCGCCATGCTGGCCGTCAACCGCACCGTCGGCGAGGCCAGCCACGCGTTCATGAGCTGGGGGTGGCGGGTGCCGTTCCTGTTCAGCGCGGTGCTGATCGTCGTGGCGCTCTACGTGCGCCTGAACGTCACGGAGACACCGGTTTTCGCCGCGAGAGGCCGCGACGCGCGGGCGGGCACCCCGATCGCCGAGCTGTTCCGGGCCCAGCCCCGCCAGGTCCTGCTCGCCGCCGGGTGCGCGGTGGCGCCCTTCACGCTGAGTTTCATGGCGGGGACCTACCTGATGAACTACGCCCACGCCCGGCTGGGCCACCCGCGTGACCTCATCCTGTTCGTCGGCGTGCTCGGCGGGCTGTCGATGATCGCCTCGGTCGCGGCGGCGGCGGTGTGGTCCGACCGGCTCGGCCGGCGCCGGGTCATGCTGTACGGCCTGGCTTTCGGCCTGCCGTGGGTGTTCGCGGTCATGCCCCTGATGGACACCGGTGACACCGCGCTGTTCGGCGCGGCGATCATCGGCACCTACGCGGTGCTGGGCATGCTGACCGCGCCGCTGAGCTCGTTCATCCCGGAGACCTTCGCCACCCGCTACCGCTACACCGGCGCGGGGCTGGCGTTCAACGCCGGCGGGATCGTCGGCGGCGCGATGGCGCCCCTGCTGGCCGGCGCGCTGGCGGCGACCGTGGGCGGCTGGTCCATCGGCCTGATGATGGCCGTGCTGATGCTGGCCAGCCTGGCCTGCACGCTGGCGCTCCCGGAAACGCTGGGCGGCAGCCTCACCGAGGCCGATTAGCGCTCAGGTCGCGGATCAGGTCGCGCCGAGGAACTCCTCGTTGTGCTGTCCCGGCGCGGGCGGGGGATCGGTGGTCACGGCGTCGAAGCTGGCGTAGCGCGCCGGCAGGCGCACCACCGTGACGGCGTCGGGGGCGTCGCCGCCGACACGCAGGGCCAGGTCGTTCTCGGCGAACAGCGGGGTGTCGACGACCTGCTTCCAGGTGTAGGCCAGGCAGGCCATCAGGCCGCCCTCCTGCAACAGCTCGACCCATTCGGCGGCGGTCTTGGCGGCCAGCGCCGCCTCGAGCTCCTCGGTCAGTTCGTGGTAGTTCAGGGCGCGTGAGCGCTGGTCGGCGAACCGCTCGTCGTCCGTCAGGTCGGGCCGGCCGATGATCTGGCACAGCTTCGCCCAGTGCTTGGGCACGTACGCGCTGATCACCAGGTAGCCGTCGGCCGCCTTGAAGGCGTCCGACGGCTGGGTGGCGAAGCCAACCCCCTTGCGCCGCTTGGCCTTCGGGTCGGGGGCCGGTTTGGAGTCCGGGGTGGGCTTGTTCAGGTGAATGGTGAGCTGACCGGCCTGCAGGCCCACCGCGACGTCGTACATGGCGACCCGGACGACGTCGGCGACCCCGTGGCGCTCCCGGTTGAGCAGCGCGGCGAGCACGGCCTGGGCCAGCACGTGACCGCTGGCGGCGTCGACGAGCTGGAACGGGATGATCTGCGGCTTGCCCGTCGGGGTGGGCATCCCGGTGGTCATGCCCGACTCGGCGGCGACCATCAGGTCCACGCCCGGCCTGCTGCCGTGCGGGCCGTTGCCGCCGTAGGCCGACAGCCGCGCGTAGATGAGTTTCGGGTTGCGGGCCCGCAGCTCGTCGGGGCCCAGGCCCAGCCGCTCCATCACCCCGGGCCGAAAGCCCTCCAGCAGGACGTCGGCGCTGTCGGCCAGCCGCAGGATCCGCTCCTTGGCCTGCTCGTCGGTCAGGTCGACCGCCACCGACTTCTTGCCCCGGTTGTGCGGCAGGAACAGCGTGGGCAGCGGCGGCCGCCCGGGCAGCACCGCGGTGATCTGCCGGGCCGCGTCGCCGCCGGGGGCTTCGACCTTGATCACCTCGGCGCCCAGGTCGGCCAGCACCTGCCCGGCCAGCGGGCCGGCGATGTTCTGGGTGAAGTCGAGCACCCGGAATCCGTCAAGTGGCTTGGGCGCCTTGCTGTTCGGCATCGAGGCCTTCCCTCACCCGGCCCGGTGCAGGACCGCGGTGCAGTAGTAGTTCCTGGCGAACGGTGCGTCGGGATCCCCGGACTGCAGCGGTAACCCGTTGTCCCCCAACAGCTGATTGAGTGTGGTGCGGACCGGACGCCAGCCGCGCTCGGCCAGGTAGTCGGCCACGTCGTTGCGCTCGCCGGGGAAGCCGAGGTCGCCCAGGGCGATGTCGAGGCCGTTCGCCCGCCACTTCTCGCTCGCGGCGTTCAGCGCGTCGCCGGTGGGACCGGTGTTGAAGAAGACCTCGGCCACCAGCCGGCTGCCGTCGGCGCTCAGGTCCGTGACCTGGTCCAGCAGCCGGTCCTGCGCCTCGGCCGGCAGGAAGCCCAGCAGGCCCTCGGCGGCCCAGGCGGTGGGATGGCCGGTATCAAAACCGCTGCGGCGCAACGCCGTTGACCAATCGTGGCGCAGGTCGATCGGGACCGGCCGAACCTGGGCGGTCGGCGCCGCGCCGAGGTCGGCGAGCGTGACTGTCTTGAATTCGATGACCTCGGGCTGGTCGATTTCGTACACCGTGGCGCCCGGCGCCCACGGCAGGCGGTAGGCGCGGGCGTCCAGGCCCGAGGCCAGGATGACCACCTGCCGGATGCCGGCGTCCTGGGCCTCGGCGAAGAATGCGTCGATGTAGCGCGTGCGCGCGGCCAGCATGTCGGTCATGCGCTGCATGCCCCACGGCGCGCCCGGCACGTCGACGTCGTCGGTGTCCAGCTCGCCGGCGGCCCATCGCGTGAGGAAGTCGACGCCGACGGCGCGCACCAGCGGCTCGGCGAAGGGATCGTCGATCAACGCGTCCCGGGTGGCCCGGGCGCGCCCGGCGGCCACCATGGTGGCGGTGGCCCCCACGCTGGTCGCCAGGTCCCAGGTGTCGTCGTCGGTACGTGCCATCGAACATCCCTTCGGTCTACTGGTTAGCCAGAATAACGACGGGCGGGCCGGCGCATCCTTGGGCTCCGCCCCGCGGGTGACCAAAGACCCGAGCCGCTGGTGGCGTTGCGCCCTTGTCCACGGCGCGGGCCGGCGGCAGCATCGACGCGTGACGAGCACAATGCAGGCTACGGCGGCCGGATGGGTGAGGCGACTGGGTTTGGAAGCCTGGTCGCTGCTGTTGTATGCGCGGTCCGGCGGACTGCGCTTGATCATGCCGGGTGAGATCGTGCCGGTGTTGCGCGCGGTCGAGCGGTACGGCCTGCTGGGCGGGGCGACGGCCATCGCCGCCGGGCGAGATCCCAAGGGGCTTGCGCTCATCGACGAGCGCGGCCCGCTCACCTTCGCCGAGCTGGACGAGCGGACCAACGCGCTGGCCAACGAGTGGCGCCGCCTCGGGGTCGGCCCGGGTGCCAGCGTGGCCATCCTGGTGGGCAACCACCGGGGCTTCCTGGAGGCGGTCTTCGCCGCCGGCAAGTGCGGCGCGGGTGTCCTGCTGCTCAACACCGGCTTCGGCGGCGAGCAACTCGCCGGGATGCTGGCCCGCGAGGGCGCCGACCTGCTGGTGTTCGACGAGGACTACAGCGGCGTCGTCGCCGACGTCCACCCCAGGCTGGGCCGCTTCCGGGCGTGGGCCGATCAGCCCGCGGCCGACACCCTCGATGCGCTGATCGAACGCGGCGATCGGACCCCTCCGCCCAGTTCCGGCGGCCGGCCCAAGATCGTCATCTCGACCAGCGGGACGACCGGGGTGCCCAAGGGCGCCGCGCGGAGCGAGCCCTACTCGCTGATACCGGTCGGCGGCCTACTCGGCAAGGTCCCGTTCCGCGGCCGGGAAGTCACCGAATGCTGTGTGCCGCTGTTTCATTCGATGGGCTTCAGCCACGCGATGTACGCCATGGTGCTGGGCTCGACCCTGGTGCTGCGCCGCCACTTCGATGCGAAACAGACCCTGGACAGCGTGGCCGCGCACCGGGCCAGCGCGATGATCGTCGTGCCGGTCATGCTGCGGCGCATCCTCGACCTGGGCCCGGCGGCGCTGGCCGAGCACGATCTGTCGTCGCTGCGCATCGTGTTCATCGGCGGATCGCAGCTGGGGGCCGCGCTGGCCACCCGAGCGCTCGAGGCATTCGGACCGGTGGTCTACAACATGTACGGGTCCACCGAGGTCGCCTACGCGACCATCGCCACGCCCGCCGATCTGGCCGTCGCGCCCGGCTGCGTCGGCGCGGTGGTGCCGGGCTCGGTGGTCAAGGTCTTCACCGACGACCGGCACGAGGCGCCGGCGGGGACGCCGGGCCGAATTTTCGTCGGCAACGTGCTGGCCTTCGAGGGCTACACCGGCGGCGGCACCAAGGAATCCATCCAGGGACTGATGTCCACCGGTGACATCGGTCATTTCGACCGGGACGGCAGGCTTTTCATCGACGGCCGCGACGACGAGATGATCGTCTCCGGCGGGGAGAACGTCTACCCCGGCGAGGTCGAAGAGGCGCTCGAGCACCACCCCGGCATCCTCGACGTCGCGGTGATCGGTGTCGACGACGAGGAGTTCGGCCAGCGGCTGCGCGCCTACATCGTGGTGCGGCCGGGCGCGTCGCTGACCGAGCAGGACGTCAAGGACTACGTCCGGCGGCGGCTGGCCCGCTTCAAGGTGCCGCGCGACGTGCTGTTCGTCGATGCATTGCCCCGCAACGCGGGCGGCAAGGTGCTCAAACGCCTGCTGAACAACCAGCCCATAGAAGACGAGGCGGGTGTCTGACATGTCCCGACCCATCGCGCTGATCACCGGACCCACCTCGGGTCTCGGCGAGCGATTCGCCCGGCGCTACGCCGCCGACGGTTACGACCTGGTCCTGGTGGCCCGCGACGCCGAACGGCTCAAGCACCTGGCCAACGATCTGCAACAGGCGCATGGCGTCGACAGCGAGGTCCTGGTGGCCGACCTGACCGGCCCGTCGGGCCGGGCCGCGGTGGCCGACCGGCTGGCCGACGGCGTGCGCGTGCTGGTCAACAACGCCGGCTTCGGCATCGCCGGCGAATTCTGGACGATCGATCCGGCGCTGCTGCAGGCCCAGCTGGACGTCAACGTCACCGCGGTGATGCAGCTGACCCGCGCGGCCCTGCCGGCCATGCTGCGCGCGGGCCGCGGCACGGTGATCAACATCGGCAGCATCGCGGGCCTGCTTCCCGGCCGCGGCTCGACCTATTCGGCGTCCAAGGCGTGGGTCGTTTCGTTCTCCGAAGGGCTGTCCAGCGGGCTGGCCGGCACCGGCGTGGGCGTCCACGCGCTGTGTCCCGGCTACATGCACACCGACTTTCATCACCGGGCGGGCATCGAAATGTCGTCGATGCCGGCGTTTATGTGGCTGGACATCGACGACGTGGTGGACAAGTGCCTGTCCGGGGTGGCCAAGGGCGACATCGTGATCGTCCCGAGTCTGCAGTACAAGGTGCTGACCACCGGCGGCAGGATGCTGCCGCGGGGCCTCACCCGCAGGCTCACCAAGATGTTCGGGCAGGGCCAGGGACGAACTTAGGGCGCACCCGAGTTCAGCCGGGCACGACGACCGCGTCGAGCGGGATTGTGCCCGACGAACGCACGGTGACCACCCCCGGCCGCAGCCGGTGGACTGACCCCGCGACCGCGTCCGGGCCGTCGGGCAACTCCGCCGTGCCGGCGACGACGACGAGCACGCCACCGGCCGGCGCGGTGAAAGTCGTTGTGCCGCCGGCATCGAGCCGCAGCCGATAAACCAGCCACCGCGGGCCGCGCTTTTCGACTCGCAACCCCGCCCCACCGTCGATAGGACTCGGCGCCGGGTGGCCGCTCGGCAACTCCACGCCGATCATCTTGATCGGGCCGGCGTTCGACGGATGGGCGTGGACGCGGTGGATCAGCGGAAAGTCCTTGTGCGGCTGCAGGATCACCGTGCCGGCCGGCACCCGCAGCCACCCGATCGTCAGGCGGCTCGCGAGGAGTCGCAGTTGGCTGCCCAGCCCGGTGGAGCGCCCGAGCGATGTCCGGCTACGTTGATGTCCGGGCTCTTGCGATCGGAACCGCCCGCCGGAAGTGATCACGTAGACGGTGTCGCGGTCGTGCCGGTGGTACAACGTCGCCGTCCCGGCCTTGATCGTCACCTCGTAGATCCTGGCGGCGTCGGTGCGAAATTGCTCCACATGGTTCGGCTCGGCGGATACGTCGACCCACTCGACTCCGAGCTCACTGTCGTTGCCGTCACACACATTGACTCCTGACCGGATTCCTGATCGCCCTGTGACACGGTTGCGTTACGGCCGGGTGTCGAAGCCCGCGACCCCGCCGCGCCGCTTCTACTCTCGCGCAATGACCACTTCCCCCGCCATTGCCGAAGACTGCGCGATCGTCGCGGCGCAGGCCGCCGGCTGGCAGGCCGGCGCCCGGGCGGCGCGGCAGTTGGCCTGGATCTGCCTGACCGTGGTGCTCGTCGAGGGTGTCGTCGGTCTGTGGCAGGGACTTGCCGTCGGGTCCGTCGCACTGACCGGATGGGCCCTCGGGGGTGCGTCCGAGGCCTTGGCCAGCGCGATGGTGGTGTGGCGTTTCAGCGGCGCGCGCACCTTTTCGCGAACCGCCGAGCGCCACGCTCAACGGGGCGTCGCGGTGTCCTTCTGGCTGACCGCCCCGTACATCGCCGCCGAATCGATCAACAACCTCACCGGTGAACGCCACGCCGAGACGTCGGTGATCGGCATCGGGTTGGCGGCTCTCGGGTTGTTGCTCATGCCGATTCTCGGCCGGGCCAACCGCAGACTGGGCGGGCGCCTGGATTCGGGAGCCACCGAGGCTGAGGGGATCCAGAACTACCTGTGCGCCGCACAGGCGGCCGGCGTGCTTGTCGGGCTGGCCATGACAGCGCTGTGGTCCGGCGGTTGGTGGGTCGACCCCGCGGTCGGGCTCGTGATCGCCGGCCTTGCGGCCTGGGAGGGGGCCCGGGCCTGGCGCGGCCACGACTGCTGCTGCTGAACGTCGCGTGGCGACCCGCTGCGCCCGGCTTCGCCGCGCTGGCGATCGCCACTACTCCAGCCGGTAGCGGATCAGCCGGGAGCTGTTGGCCACGACCGCGACCGAGGAGGCGTTGTGCAGGATCGCGGCCAGCACCGGGGATAGGGCGCCGCCGGCGCCGATGATCAGTCCGGCGGCGTTGACCGCGATGGACATGCCGTAGTTCTCGCGGATGACGTCGACGGCGCGGGCGCCCAGGTCGCGCACGTCGAGCAGGCGGTGCAGGTCGTCGTTGGACAGCGCCACGTCGGCGGTCTCGACGGCGACGTCGGTTCCGGCCAGGCCCATGGCGATGCCGATGTCGGCGGCCGCGAGCGCGGGCGCGTCGTTGACGCCGTCGCCGACCATGCCGACGACGTAGCCCTCGCTCTGCAGCCCGCGCACCACCTCGAGCTTGTCCTCGGGCATCACCTCGGCGCGCCACTCGTCGATGCCCAGCTCGCCGGCGACCACCTCGGCGATGTCGGGATGGTCGCCGGTGAGCATCACGATCCGGCGAATCCCGTTGGCGCGCAGCTCTTGCAAGACTTCGGCGGCCTCGGGACGCACCTCGTCGCGCAGGCTGATCAAGCCCACCAGCGTGCCGTCGACGGCGAGCAGCAGGGGGGTCTCGGCCTGCCGGCGCAGCCGGTGCACCCAGTCCGAGGCCTTCTTCGACACCCGCACCTTCTCGGCGCGCAACAACCCGGGGCTGCCCAGCAGCAGGGTGCGGCCGTCGGCCCAGGTCCGCATGCCCTGGCCGACCAGCACCTCGCACTCCTCGTGCGGCGGGATGGTTATGTGGCGTTCCTCGGTGGAGCGGATCACCGCCTCGGCCAGCGGGTGGCGGGAATGGATCTCCGAGCTGGCCGCGTACGCCAGCACCTGCTCGGGGTCCCAATCCTTGTGCAGCGCAACGATGTTGGTCACCACCGGGCGCCCGAGGGTCAGCGTTCCGGTCTTGTCGAACACGATCGCGTCGACCTGCCCGGCCTGTTCCAGATGCGATCCGCCCTTGATCAGGATGCCCCGGCGCGCGCCGTTGCCGATCGCCGCGCTGATCGCGGTGGGGGTGGCCAGGCCCACCGCGCACGGGCAGGCGATCAACAGCATGGTCATCGCGCGGCGCACATCCCCGGTGACGACCAGCGTCAGGGCCGACACGACGAACGAGGTGGGAACGAAACGGCGGGAGAAGTTTTCACCGACCGTCTGGATCGGCGCCCGGTCGTGCTGGGCCTCCTCGACGCGGGCGATGATGCGCCCGATCGCGGTCTGATTGCCCACGGCGCGGGCGCGCACCACCAGGCGTCCGCGCACCACGACCGACCCGGCGTGCACGCCCGCCCCGGCCATCACGCTCACCGGCAGGTTCTCCCCGGTGATCGCGGACTGGTCGACGATCGCCTCGCCGTCGATGACCTCGCCGTCCACCGGGATCGCCACGTGGTCGTGCACCACGACCTCATCGCCGATCTGCAGGCTGTCGATGGGCACCTGGACCTCGCCGTCGGCCAGCCGGACCCAGGCGGTGTCCTGACTGCCGCGCAGCAATTCGGAGATGGCGCGCCGGGTCCGGCGCAGGGTCAGGTCCTGCAGGTACTCACCGATGTTGAGCAGCCACAGCACCGTCAGCGCCACCACGTTCTCGCGCAGCACCAGGCTGGCCACCGTCGCCGCCGACACCAGCGCGTCGGTGCCGGCCCGCCCCGAGCGCAGCGACCCCAGCGCCCCGCGCAAGAACGGGTAGCCGGTGAACACGGTGACCCCGGTGGCGAACACCCGCCCGCTCGGGCCGAGCAGCGGCGGGCGGGCGAACACGTAGCGGCGCACCCCGAGCAGGGCCAGCGCCGCGCCGCCGATGACCATGCGCAGCACGTCGGTGTTGCGGATCTCCGACGAATGCGGCGCCCGCGCCGGGATCAGCTCGGCGGCCACGTGCGCGGCGGCGCCGATCGCCGCGAGCACCGCGGAGCGATCGGCGCGCCGGGGGGAGTACCACACGACGACCGATCCGGTGCGCGGGTAGGCGTGCACGACGCGGACCCCGGGCTCCTTGGCGACGGCCTCCTCGACCGCCACCGCGCGCCGGGGGTCGCTGCGCACCCACCCGACGCGAACCCGCATGCGCCCAGCCGCATCCGAAACAACATGCAGCGCAGACTCTTCGGCTGCGATGGACACGGCCGCGCGATCAGTGCTCGTGGTCGTGCAGTTCGGCGACGGACGGGGTGGGCGCTTCCTCCCCGATGCGTTCGCGGGCCTCGGCCATGACGTCGGCGAGCTTCAGGCGCGCCGACTCCGCGGCCTCCTCGGCCTTACGGGTGCCGCGCAAACCCAGCTCGGCCGCGCTGACCGCGGTCTCGTGCAGCGGCGCCTTGGCCGCGGCCTTACGCAGGAGTTCATAGGCCGTCACCCCGGCCAGGCCGGTGACCACCGTGGATGCCGCCTTGGCCAACAGTCCGTACGCCGCCATCGCTGAACCTTCCTGTTCGGGTGCTTGCCCGACATTAACATCGGGATATTGCGATATCAATATGTATCTGGCACCCGATCGACACTGCGCTGATGGCGTCGCGGAAGCCCCATATAGCGCCCTCACCGCAGGCTCGACGCCGCATACGCAGGCTCGACGCCGCCACCGCAGGCTCGACGCCGCAACCGCAGACTCGACGCCACCACCGCAGGCTCGACGCCGCCTACGCAGGCTCACAGGACCCGGGTGACCTTCTCGGTCTCGATGCGGCGCTGCAGCGCCGCGGGGTCGGGGTTGGCCACCTGGACCAGCGAGGCGCCGACGGCCAGGATCGACAGCAGCCCGTCCACCAGATCGCCGGCGCGGGCCCACGGCAAGCTGGACAACACGCGGTCGGCGGCCGTCAAACCCCTTGCCGCAGCTGAGCTTTGGCATTCGGCCAGCATCTGCTCGACCGAGCGGCCCGCCAGCGCCGGGCCGGGGCGGCGTTCGGGCACGATCTGGTCGCCGTGCACCCGCACCGCGGTGGCGTAGTCGGTCACGCCGATCGGCAGGTCGGGGGCCGGGCGGCCGAACGGGTCGAGCGACAGCACGGCGACCTCGCCGGCGCCGGTGCCGTCGGCCTCGTCGAGGCAATCGGCGGTGCACAGTGCGATGTCGGCGGACCCCGGGCCGAGAACGACCTCCGCGCCGATCCACCACACGCCGAACAGGACCGCCGCCGTCTGCCAGTGCGCCGGCAGCAGGAGAGCCACGCGCGTCGCCGGCCCGGCGCCCAGCTCGTCGCGAAGCAGGTTGGCCGTCTTCGCGGCCCAGTTGGCCAGCGTCGCCGCCGACAGTTCGATGCGCTCGCCCGTGGCGTCGTCGTAGTAGGTGATGCGCGGCCCGACCGGGTCGGCCCGCAGCATCGGGTCCAGGATCGCGCCCGACAGCGTGCTCAGTTGATGCACTCGGGTTTGTCGGAGCCCGCGGTCAGGATCGGTGACGGCGGCGGCGCGTTCGTGTCGGCGCCGTCACCGGCGTTCGACGCACGCGCGTTCACCACCTGGCCCGTGGAGCCGCCGCCCAGCCCCGAGCCGGGACCGGTGTAGTCGTTGGCGAGCACCACCTTGACCGACCCGGCCGCGAGCGCGGGGTCGGGGACCACCGGCAACCCGCCCAGCTCCTTGGCGACCTGCTGGGCGCCCAGGTCGTCGGCCTTGGCGGCCCGCACCTGGCTGGCCTTGACGTGCCCGCCGTCGTTGTTGCCGACCGTGCCGGTGCTGAACCCCTTGGCACTCAACACTTCCGACACCGCCGCCGCCAGCCCGTTGATGTCGGTGTCGTTGACCACGCTGGCGGTGGTCTTGGCCGGGGTGTAGGCGAGCTCCTCGGTCTTGCCCTGCGCCTGGTCGTGTAGCAGCCCGGCGACCCAGTCCTGGACCTGGTGCGGGTCGACCCGCACCACGCTCTGCATGCCGTCGTCGCTCCAGCCGGCGCCGTCGAGCACCGGGATGGTGGCGAACGCGACGTTGCCGCCGGCCAGCTTCTGCATCTGCTGGACGAAATCCATGACGTCCCAACCCGATGAGATCACCACCGAACGCTGGATCGCGGACTCCAGCCGCTTGACCGTGGCGGGGCTCGACAGGGTCTGGCCCGAGATCACCCGGTGGGCCAGCGACGCCATCACCACCTGCTGGCGCACCACCCGGTCTAGGTCGCCGCGCGGCAGCTCGTGTCGCTGGCGCACGAAGCTCAGCGCCTCGGGACCGTCGAGCCGCTGTTGGCCCGCCGGGAAGTCCGCACCCGAAAGCGGTTCGAACACCGGCTCTTTGAGGCAGACGTCCACGCCGCCCAGCGCGTCGGTGATCAGCGAGAAGCCCAGCAGCCCGATCTCGGCGTAGTGGTCGACGGTGACCCCGGTGAGGTCGGCGACGGTCTTGATCAACGCCTCGCGCCCGGCCTCGGTGCCCTGGGCGGCGGCGTGTTCGGGGGAGTCGCCGGCCTTGACCAGCTCCACCCGCTTGGCCTCGCGGGTCTGGCCGTAGACGCCGTTGATCTTGGTCTTGCCCAGGCCGGGGGCCGAGACGTAGGAGTCGCGGGGGATCGAGATCGCGGTCGCCGAGCGCCCGTTGTTGGGGATGCGGATCAAGATGATGGTGTCGGTGTTGGTGGCTTCCTCGTCGCCGGCCCGCAGCGTGGCCAGTTCCTCGGCCGACAACGGGTTGCCGTGCGCGTCGGTGCGGCTGTCCAGGCCGACCAGCAGGATGTCGATCGCGCCGTCGTCGCCGCCCTTGCCCAGCGACGGCGCGGACATGTGGAAGATGCCGTCCTCGAAGGAGCGGACGTTGCTCCACGCGATCCCGGTGCCCAGCACGATCAGGACCGTCAGCGCGGTGGCAACCACACGAACCACACGTTGCACAAGCATCCCAATAGGTTACTTGCGGCTCATGCGCATCGCGGGTAGCGAAGTCCGGCGTGGCCCGGCGTTTCCGGGGCGTGCCACACTCGACACCATGTCAGCAAGGATCGTGATCACCGGCGCCGGCGGTCAGCTGGGCGGCTGCCTGTCCGCACTGGTGGCCGGTCAGGGCCGTGACGTGGCCTCTTTCACCTCGAAGCAGTGGGACATCACCGATCCGGCCGCCGCCGAGCGGATCATCCGGGGCGGCGACGTGGTGATCAACTGCGCGGCCTACACCAACGTCGACGGCGCCGAGAGCGACGAGGCCACCGCGCACGCCGTCAACGCCACCGGTCCCGAACACCTCGCGCGGGCCTGCGCCCGCGCCGGCGCCCGGCTGATCCACGTCTCCACCGACTACGTGTTCTGCGGCATCCCCACCGACGGCGCCGAGCCGCGGCCTTTCGAACCCAGCGACCCCGTGGACCCGCGCGGGGTCTACGCGTGCACGAAGTATGCCGGCGAGCAGGCCGTGCTGGCCGCGCTGCCGGATCCGTCGCAAGGGATAGTCGTGCGCACCGCCTGGGTCTACACCGGCGGCACCGGCAACGACTTCGTCGCCGTCATGCGCCGCCTGGCCGCCGGCGAGGGCCCCGTGGACGTCGTCGACGACCAGGTCGGATCGCCCACCTACGTCGCCGACCTGGCCGCCGCCCTGCTCCAGGTCGCCGACGACTCCGTGCCCGGTCCCGTGCTGCACGCCGCCAACGAGGGCGCCGTCTCGCGCTTCGGCCAGGCCCGCGCGGTGTTCTCCGAATGCGGCGCCGACCCCGAGCGGCTGCGGCCGGTCAGCACCGACCAGTTCCCGCGGCCGGCACCGCGGCCGAGCTAT
Organism: Mycobacterium bohemicum DSM 44277; assembly: GCF_001053185.1. Classification (GTDB taxonomy): domain Bacteria; phylum Actinomycetota; class Actinomycetes; order Mycobacteriales; family Mycobacteriaceae; genus Mycobacterium; species Mycobacterium bohemicum. Next base: position 395,080 of record NZ_CSTD01000003.1, read on the forward strand.
TCCGCGCTGGGCGGGCGGGAGTCCGCGGCGGCCGGGCTCGCGCCGCTAAGGCCTTGGCGCGCCGCACTTGTCGCGGCGCTGGCGGTGTCGGAGGGCGGGGCCGCGCCCGACCGACCGTTACCCTCGACCCGATGACCGACGTCCTACCCGTCGTGACGGTGACCTATTCGCCGGGCCCGCACCTGGAGTGGTTCCTGGCGTCGCTGTCGCTGGCCACCGAGCGCCCGGTGAGCGTGCTGCTGGCCGACAACGGCTCCACCGACGGCGCCCCGCAGGCGGCGGTCGGGCGCTACCCGAACGTGCGCCTGTTCGACACCGGATCCAACCTCGGCTACGGCACCGCGGTGAACCGCGCCGTCGCGCAGCTGGACGAGAGTGACGACTGGGTGATCGTGGCCAACCCCGATGTGCAGTGGGGGCCCGGCAGCATCGACGCCCTGCTGGACGCCGCCAGCCGGTGGCCCCGGGCCGGGGCGCTGGGCCCGCTCATCCGCGACCCCGACGGGTCGGTGTACCCGTCGGCGCGCCACCTGCCCAGCCTGATCCGCGGCGGCATGCACGCGGTGGTGGGGCCGTTCTGGAAGCGCAACCCGTGGACCGCGGCCTACCGCCAGGACCGGCTGGAGCCCAGCGAACGCCCGGTGGGCTGGCTGTCGGGATCGTGCCTGCTGGTGCGCCGCTCGGCGTTCAGCCAGGTCGGTGGGTTCGACGAGCGCTACTTCATGTACATGGAGGACGTCGATCTGGGCGACCGGCTGGGCAAGGCCGGCTGGCTGAGCGTGTACGTGCCGTCGTCGGAGGTGCTGCACCACCGCGGCCACTCCACGGGCTACGACCCGGCGACGCACCTGGCCGCCCACCACCGCAGCACCTACCTCTTCCTCTCCGACCGGCACCCGGGGTGGCGGCGGGCGCCGCTGCGCTGGACGCTGCGCGCCTCGCTGGCGCTGCGGTCGCGACTCATGGTGCGCAGCGCCGTGCGCAGTGCGCGGCGGCAGCAACTCGCAGAAGGGCGGCGCTGACATGGAACCTCGCGACGTCGACGCGGTGATCCTGGTGGGGGGCAAGGGAACCCGGCTGCGGCCGCTGACGCTGTCGGCGCCCAAGCCGATGCTGCCCACCGCCGGGCTACCGTTCCTCACGCACCTGCTGTCGCGGATCGCCGCGGCGGGCATCGAGCACGTCGTGCTGAGCACGTCGTACCAGCCGCAGGTCTTCGAGGCCGAATTCGGCGACGGGTCCAAGCTGGGCCTGCAGATCGAGTACGTGACCGAGGAACAGCCGCTGGGCACCGGCGGCGGCATCGCCAACGTCGCCGACCACCTGCGCCACGACACCGTGATGGTGTTCAACGGCGACGTGCTCTCGGGCGCCGACCTGGGCCAGCTGCTGGAGTTCCACCGCAGCAACCACGCCGACGTCACGCTGCACCTGGTGCGGGTGGGCGACCCGCGGGCGTTCGGCTGCGTGACCACCGACGAGCACGGCCGGGTCACCGCGTTCCTGGAGAAGACCCAGGACCCGCCGACCGACCAGATCAACGCCGGCAGTTACGTGTTCGAACGCAACATCATCGACCGGATCCCGCGGGGGCGCGAGGTCTCGGTCGAGCGCGAGGTGTTCCCGGCGCTGCTCGCCGACGCGGGAGTGAAGGTGTGCGGCTACGTCGACGCCACCTACTGGCGGGACATGGGCACGCCCGAGGACTTCGTGCGCGGGTCGGCGGACCTGGTCCGCGGGATCGCCCCGTCGCCGGCCCTGCACGGCCATCGCGGCGAGCAGCTGGTGCACGACGGCGACGCGAAGCTGTGCGTGGGCACCTTGGCCCGGTAGCGCACCCACCACTCCTGGAAGTGGATCGCCCGGCGGGTGCCGTCGTGTGGGTCGGTGATCACCACGTGCGTCTCGCAGCGGTCGTCGCTGGCCGGCAGCAACCGCGCGCCCGGGTTCCAGCGGTCGCACAGCGCCGCGGTGATCTGTGAGAGCGGATAGCCGGCGCCCAGCATCTGGGTGCGCACCAGGTGGGTGGCCAGGTCGCGGTCGCCGAGCCCGAACCAGTCCGGCTGCACGCCGTAGCGCGCCAATTCCTCTTTGGCGTGCCAGGTTTCGTCGCGGTGACCCCACCCGCGCTGCGGGTCGACGCCGCCGCCTAAGGTGTACATGCAGGTGTCCAGATCCGGACAGACCCGCACCCCGTGGATCCAGGCGTCGTCGCCGATGTTGACGACGGCGCTCAGTTCGTGGTCGCGGGCCGCCGCGTTCGGACCCTGCGCAGCACCGAACTGACCGAGCCCGAGTAGCTGTTGAACGCCCAGCAGGAATCGGGCCCCGCCGACGCCGCCGACCAGAACGGTGACCTTCACTTGGCCCTCACAGGGCCTGACAGTACCGCCGCCCCGGCACCGCCGACGCGGGGCCCGATGGAGACGATTCCGAAATGGGGGTGGGGCCAATGTGATCGACACGCCGAAGGGTCAATACAACAGAAACGCCGAAAATCGGTCACGAGATGATATGGAAATGCGCCCAAGTGCTTGACCAGGCAGGTCAACCCGTGTCTAATCACAACAGTGTCATTTCCCGGTTGGCCGGCCGATTCCGGTGTCGCAGGCCGAGATTCGATCACTTGTTCGAATTGTCTGTACATCAGAACAGAGCTGAATACTCACTCTCTCCACCACGCTGAGGAGGCGGACGACCGCATGTCTTACGAGCACCTTCAGGGTCTACTGGCAAACCCCCCGCACACCGCGATGACCCCGGCCCCGGCCCCGCTGCCCCGGCCGCACTTGACTGTGGTCCCTGACGTCCCAGTCGAATTCGAGCCCGAGCCGCTGCCGCTGCCCGCCGACCAATGGCAGGACCGCGCCCTGTGCGCGCAAACGGACCCCGAGGCCTTCTTCCCGGAGAAGGGCGGCTCGACCCGCGAGGCCAAGAAGATCTGCCTGGGCTGCGAGGTGCGCCACGAATGCCTGGAGTACGCCCTCGAACACGACGAGCGGTTCGGCATCTGGGGCGGCCTGTCCGAGCGCGAGCGCCGGCGCCTCAAGCGCGGCATCATCTGACCCGCGCAGGCAACAAACGGGGAGAACTACTCGTCGTCGATCGTCGGATCGACGACCGAGGGATCCACATCCAGATAGATCGCGACCTGAGCGACCAGTATCTCGTGCAGCAGGTCCCCGAGTTCCAGGGTGTCCTTGGCTCGCCGCTCGATCGGCTTGCGGAACAACACAATTCGTGCCCGGGTGGCGTTGCCCCGGACGTCGACGCCGGCCGGGATCAGCCGGGCCAGCGCGATCGGGCCGTCGGCGACGACCTCCGGCGGCCACTGCACGGCATCGGGATCCTTGGCGGCGATCCGCGGGATCTCGTCGACCGCCACGTCGAGTTCGCCCAGCCGGTCGGCCAGGCGCCGCTCGATGGGCTCGTAGGCCTCCAGCACCGCCATGTCGAACCGCTCGGCGCGGCTGCGCCACCCCGGCACCGTCGGGTCCGAAGTCGCCGCGGGCCGATAGGCTGACGCCAACGGTTCACACCCAACAGATGGCGTCAGGAGTTCCCATGTCTCGGCCCGCCGCGACGGTCCACCGCGTCGTCAAGGCGTACGACGTGCGCGGGCTGGTCGGCGAGGAACTCGACGAGTCGCTGGTCGCCGAGCTGGGCGCCGCATTCGCCGGGCTGATGCGGGCCGAGGGCGCCCGCCGGGTGGTGATCGGTCACGACATGCGCGACAGCTCGCCGCCGCTGGCTTCCGCGTTCGCCGCCGGGGTCACCGGCCAGGGGCTGGACGTGGTGCGAATCGGCCTGGCCTCCACCGACCAGCTCTACTTCGCCTCGGGGGTGCTGGACTGCCCCGGCGCGATGTTCACCGCCAGTCACAACCCGGCGGCCTACAACGGCATCAAGCTCTGCCGCGCCGGCGCCAAACCCGTCGGCGCCGAGACCGGGCTGCGCGTCGTCAGCGACGACGTCATCGCCGGCGTCGCGCCCTACGACGGGCCGCCCGGCACCGTCTCCGACCGGGACGTGCTCGACGACTACGGCGCCTTCCTGCGCTCGCTGGTGGACACCTCCGGGCTGCGGCCGTTGCGGGTGGCGGTCGACGCCGGCAACGGCATGGCCGGCCACACCGCGCCGGCCGTGCTCGGCGCGATCGGCGCGATCACGTTGCTGCCGTTGTACTTCGAGCTCGACGGGTCGTTCCCCAACCACGAGGCCAACCCCCTGGACCCGGCCAACCTGGTGGACCTGCAGGCCTACGTGCGCGACACCGGCGCCGACATCGGGCTGGCGTTCGACGGCGACGCCGACCGCTGCTTCGTGGTGGACGAGCGCGGCCGGCCCGTCTCGCCGTCGACGGTGACCAGCCTGGTCGCCGCCCGCGAGCTGCGTCGCGAGATCGGCGCCACGATCATCCACAACGTGATCACCTCCCGCGCGGTCCCCGAACTGGTCACCGAGCGGGGCGGCACGCCGCTGCGCTCGCGGGTCGGGCACTCCTACATCAAGGGCCTGATGGCCGAGACCGGCGCGATCTTCGGCGGCGAGCATTCGGCGCACTATTACTTCCGCGACTTCTGGGGCGCCGACTCGGGGATGCTGGCGGCGCTGCACGTGCTGGCCGCCCTCGGCGAGCAGGACCGACCGCTCTCGGAGCTGACCGCCGACTATCAGCGCTACGAATCGTCGGGGGAGATCAACTTCCGCGTCGAGGACGCCCAGCGCTGCGTGGACGAGGTGCTCAAGTCGTTCGGCACCCGGATCCACTCCATCGACCACCTGGACGGCGTGACGGTCGACCTGGGCGGGGGCACCTGGTTCAACCTGCGCAGCTCCAACACCGAGCCGCTGCTGCGGCTCAACGTCGAGGCCCGCGCGGCCGAGGACGTCGAGGCGGTGGTCGCGCGGATCGCGGCCGAGATCGACGGCCCGCTGCCCGACCGGCTCCGGGTGCTGGTGCTCACGCTGTCCGAGGAGCAGACGGTGGTCGCCGCCCGGACCGCCGGCCTCGATGACGTGTACCTGCTGGCCGCCGAGGACGTGCCCGACGGGCCCGGCGGCGCGGCGGGTTCGGAGGTGTCGGCCCCCCTGGGGGGCCCGATCAGCCGTGAGCAGCAACTGGCAGTATTGGCCGTCCGGGTGGAGATGGCCGCGGTTTACATGCGACTGGTGCGGGGATAGATACACAAGTGGAGCTGCTGCGCGGGGCCTTGCGGACGTACGCGTGGGGATCGCGCACCGCGATCGCCGAATTCACCGGCCGTCCCGTCCCCGCCGCGCACCCGGAGGCCGAGCTGTGGTTCGGCGCGCACCCCGGCGACCCGGCCTGGCTCGAAACCGACGGCGGCGAGGTGTCTTTGCTCAAGGCGCTTCTCGCCGACCCCGAGGGCCAGCTCGGCCCGGGGTCGCGCACCCGCTTCGGCGACGTCCTGCCGTTCCTGGTCAAGGTGCTGGCCGCCGACGAGCCGCTGTCGTTGCAGGCCCACCCCAGCGCCGAACAGGCGCTGGAGGGCTACCTGCGCGAGGAGCGGCTGGGCATCCCGGTCAATTCGCCGATCCGCAACTACCGCGACACCTCGCACAAGCCGGAGCTGCTGGTGGCGCTGCAGCCGTTCGAGGCGCTGGCCGGCTTCCGCGAGGTGTCCCGGACCATCGCGCTGCTGCGCGCGCTGGCCGTCTCCGACCTGGACCCGTTCATCGAACTGCTCGACGACACCTCCGCCGCCGACGGGCTGCGCGCGCTGTTCACCACGTGGATCACCGCGCCGCAGCCGGACCTCGACACGCTGGTCCCGGCGGTGCTCGACGGCGCCATCCACTACGTCAGCTCGGGGGCGACCGAGTTCGCCGCCGAGGCCAAGACGGTGCTGGAGCTCGGCGAGCGCTACCCCGGCGACGCCGGGGTGCTGGCGGCGTTGCTGCTCAACCGGATCACCCTGGCCCCGGGCGAGGCGATCTTCGTGCCGGCCGGCAACCTGCACACCTACCTGCGCGGCTTCGCCGTCGAGGTGATGGCCAACTCCGACAACGTGTTGCGCGGCGGGCTGACCCCCAAGCACGTCGACGTGCCCGAGCTGCTCCGGGTGCTCGATTTCAACCCCAGCGCCGAGGCGCAGCTGCGCCCGCCCGTGCGCCGCGAGGGGTTCGCCCTGCTCTACGAGACCCCGGCCGACGAATTCGCGGTCGCCCGGCTGGAGCTCGACGGCGAGTACCTCGGCCACGAGGTCGACGCCGCGTGCGGCCACGAGGGCCCGCAGGTCCTGCTGTGCACCCGGGGTTGCACGACGGTGCACGGCAAGTCCGGCTCCCTCACGCTGCACCGGGGAACTGCCGCCTGGGTCGCGGCCGACGACGGGCCGATCCGCCTGATCGCCCGCGAGCCCACCGAGCTGTTCAGGGCGACTGTAGGGCTGTGACCGCCCGGTCCTCCCGGGCCGCCGCCGCGCGCTCCCGCGCAGCCTCCCGGCGCTCGCGCAGCCACAGCCGCATGTTGTGCCGGATGGCGTGGCCGATGATCCGCGGCGGCGGGACCATGTAGAGGCTGTCCAGCAGGGAGAACCGGCGCAAAAACCATTCGGCCAGAACGGCTTCCGTCTCGGCGGCCCCGAGGAACTGGTCGAACAGGGCCGCGGACGGCCGCCACCACCAGGGGACGTGCTCCTTGCTGACCGCGTGGTGGAAGCCGACGTCGGCGATGCCGTTCATGATCCACACCGGATAGGTGGTCCTGGCCGTCGCGCCGTTCAGCGCCGCGGCCACCTGGTGGTCCGGGAAACGCAGCGCCCACTTCAGGTGCGCGGCCTGCAGGGACGTCATCGTCATGCCCTGGCCGAACGTGGGGTTGAAGCTGGCGACGGCGTCGCCGAGCGGGATGATGCCGGCCGGGAAGCGGTCCAGCTTGTCGTAGCGGCGCCACCTGCTGGCCGGGAACGCGTGATAGGCCGGCTCACCGAACGGCTCGGCCTGCGCCAGCGCGGCCTGGAAGTGGTCCGGGAGCAGTTCGCGGGCCAGCTCCAGCATCTCCGGAAACGTCCCGGGCGGTTTGGCGCCGCCCACCCCGAACGTCGTCAGCACCCAGCCGCCGTCCTCGTAGAACAGCATGCCCAGGCCCAGCGACTGGTCGTGCGAGGCGCCCGCCACCACCACCTTCTCGGCGAGCAGGCCGTCGGGAATCCGGAACCGCTGCGTCGCGTAGTGGATCCCGATGTCGATGATCTGCTCGACCGGGCGCTCGTATCCCCACTGCTGGAGCCACACCGGCAGCCGGGTGCCGCGCCCGGCGGCGTCCACCACCAGGTCGGCCGGCACGAACTCGTCGTCCGGGTCCAGCACCACACCGGTCACCCGACCGCGGGCGGCGTCGAACCGCGGCTCGGCGACCGGGCGCCGCACGATCTCGACGTTGTCGATGTCCCGGACACGTCGGCGCAGCTGCCATTCCAGGTGCGGGCGGCTGGGCACGTAGGCGGTGAATTCGTCGCGCAGGGTCTGGCCCACGCCCAGGACGTGGCCCGCCGCGCCGAGGTGGATGCAGTCGGGACGGTTCTCCAGGATGGGTACGCCCGCGGCCACCATGTCCTCCAGCAGGCCGGGGAACAGGCGCTCGAACTCCGCGGCCCCGCGCGCCATCAGCATGTGCAGGTGCTGGTCCTGCGGGACGGCCGCCCGGTTGGCCGGTTCGGGCGGCAAGTCGTCGCGCTCGTAGACGGTCACCCGGCCGTAGGCGTCCGCCAGCACCCGGGCCGCGGACAGCCCGGCGATGCTTCCCCCGATGACCACCGCGTGGTCCCTGACGTTCCCTCCGCTACCCACCATGGCCTGGAGAGTACCCAGTAGGGTTGCGGTCCAACGAATGGCGAAAAGGGGGCGGTGGGTGGCCAATCGATGGCGGACGAAATCGGTCGAGCAGTCGATCGCCGACACCGACGAGCCCGACACGCGGCTGCGCAAGGAACTGACGTGGTTCGACCTGGTCGTGTTCGGGGTCGCCGTGGTGATCGGCGCCGGCATCTTCACCGTGACCGCGTCGACCGCCGGCGACATCACCGGTCCCGCGATCTGGATCTCGTTCGTGATCGCCGCGGCGACCTGCGCGCTGGCGGCGTTGTGCTACGCCGAGTTCGCCTCCACGCTCCCGGTCGCGGGGGGAGCTCCGCTGGCGCTGGAGACCGAGGGCACCCAAGTGCTCGACGACGTCGACGAGGTGGACAACCCGCAATGCCTCGGCGCCTGGGCGCCGGCGCAGCAGACCGTCTATGCGGGCAGCGGCCAAACGGGTGCCGCGGTCCAGCAGTTGCGCGCCCTGAACGAGAAGGCGTGGCAGGACAGCGTCATTCAGGCCGCGCTGTCCTTCCCCTCGCTGGACAAGGTAGGCGTCTCGTATGTGAACCAGCGCGGCGAGTGGGCGCTGTGCGGCGGAAAGCCGCTCACCGTCACCGCGCCCGGCGAGCCCGCTCAGACGTGGGACTTCGGCCAGCCGGTCACCACCGCGGGCGTGCTGACCCTGAGCGCCACCCTGCGCGGCGGCAACGCCACCTGCCAGCATGGGATCCTCGAGCGGGGCAACGTGCTCATCGACATCCGGCAATGCCGCGGCACGGGCGCCGACGTGGCGGCGCTGGTCACCGCCGCCGCGGCGAAGGTGCCGCACCGCTAGGGGAGGGGTGAAATGACCGCGATCTCGCGCCGATGTGCCATGGCCGCCGCGCCGGCGCTCGCCGCGTTCAGCGTGTCGTGCTCGGTCGTCACCGGGGGCACCCCCGCGGCCGCCCCGCACGGCGCCGGCACCGCCGGCACCACGAGCGCCGCACCCGCGCCGCCGGCGCAAGACCAGGTCCGCCAGACGGTGACGGCCTTCGAGGAGGCGTACAACACCCAGAACTGGGACGCCTACACCGAACTCATGTGCTCGGCGATGCGGGCCCAATTCACCGGCCCCACCATGGACTACGTGAAGAAGGGCCGGGTTCAGAATGGCCTCACCACCATCAAAATCACCGCCGTCACGATCACCGGTGATAGCGCCACCTCGACCATGGTGGTGCACAACGAGGCCCTCGGGTCGGGCGAGCTCACCCTGCCGCTCAAGCTGGAGGACGGCTGGAAGGTGTGCAAGACATCATGAATGAGGTGCGCGTGGACATGATCGAGGGCGCGATCGACGAAGTGCCGCAACACAATCGACACCGCCGCGCGGCGCATCGGGTGGCCGCGGCGCTGGCGCTGGCCGCCCTGCTCGCGT
>NZ_CSTD01000003.1:404334-551005 GCF_001053185.1 Mycobacterium bohemicum DSM 44277
CGCGCGAGCCATCGAGGAGGCCCGCCGGGAGGCCAAGCGCAAGGCCACCGGACGCCTGGTCAACCAGCCCAAGCCCGTCGGGCGCGGTGTCGTCCGGGGCCTGAAGATGTTGCTGGCGACGGTGCTGCTGACGCTCCTCGGGGTGGGCCTGGCGCTGGTGCTCTACTTCACGCCCGCGATGTCGGCACGCAGCATCGTCGTGACCGGCATCGGGGCGGTGACCCGCGAGGAAGTGCTGGACGCGGCCCAGGTGCGGCCCGGCACGCCGCTGCTGCAGATCAACACCAACCAGGTCGCCGACCGCGTCGCCGCGATCCGGCGGGTGGCCAGCGCCCGCGTACAGCGCCAGTACCCGTCGGCGTTGCGGATCACGATCGTCGAGCGGGTTCCGGTGGCGGTCAAGGACTTTCCCGACGGCCCGCACCTCTTCGACCGCGATGGCGTGGACTTCGCGACCGCGCCGCCGCCTCCGGCGCTGCCCTACATCGACGTCGCGGACCCGGGCCCGAGCGACCCGGCGACCAAGGCGGCGCTGCAGGTGCTGACGGCGCTGCGGCCCGAGGTCGCCGGCCAGGTCAGCCGGATCGCGGCGCCGTCGGTCGCCTCGATCACCCTGACGCTGAACGACGGCCGGGTGGTGGTCTGGGGGACCACCGACCGCACCGAGGAGAAGGCGGAAAAGCTGGCCGCGCTGTTGACCCAGCCGGGGCGGACCTACGACGTGTCCAGCCCGGACCTGCCGACCGTCAAATAGCGGCCCGGCGCGGGCGCCCGCTCAGGGCTGGGCGCGGGGACGACGCTGCCGCGCGGGCCTCACGGCGGCCTTCAGCTCGGCGAAGGACGCGTCCATGCAATCCCCGTAGTGCGCGATGTCGGGCATCACGGTGGGGCACCCGTTGATGCTGACGACGATGCGTCCGCAGTAGCTGATCACGTTGTGCATCAGCCCGCCTCCCTGCGTGAAGGGCGACAGGGCGTAGCCGGCGAGCATCCGGGCGCCGACCAGGTAGACCGGGAAGTCCGGGCCCCGCATGGTGGACACCAGGGTGTTCGAGATGTGGGAATGCTCGGCGAGCCTGCCGAGGTGGGCGGCCATCCCGACCCGCAGGGCCGTCACGACGAGCGCGCCGGGCACGAATTCGGCGTACTGCAGAACCTGTTCTCCCAGAACCGAATTGGCGGCCTTGGACTGGGCGGTCGCCTCGTGTACGGCCCGCAGCCGGTCCACCGGGTCGGCGATGTCGGTGCCGAGCGGAACCCGGACCACCGAAATCTGGTTGACCCCGCGCCGGCGGCCGGAGTTGTCGTGCATGGAGATCGCCATCGCCGTCACCAGAGATTTGTCCGGCAGCGCGTCCTTCTCCTCGAGGTAGCGGCGCATCGCGCCCCCGATGCCGGTGATGGCGGCGTCGTTGACGGTGGCGCCTTCGACGAGCGCGCAGGCCGCCTTGCATGTCGCGAGGTCGTAGGAACGGGCGTCGAAGTTGCGGGTGCTGTCGGTGTGTGCGTTGAACGGGCTGTCCGGCACCTCGAGGGACGTGTCGTGCTCGAGTCGGGGCCCGACCGGCATCCGCCGGTTGATCGCGCCCGGCAACCGGCCGAGCAACGGGATGCTGTGCGCCGCGGCCGAGGCGAAGCGCACCGGACGGCGCGCGAACGTCACCGCGGTGCGCGCCAGCAGATGCAGGGACGACGGGTGCGCCTCCGGGGTCCAGTCGTCGTCCAGGGGCGGTGCGATCTCGGGGGTCAGGTCGTGCAGCCCGTTGACGATGGACAGCCCGGTCACCCCGTCGACCGCGCAGTGGTGGACCTTGAAACACACGGCGAACGCGTCCTTCGGAACGCCCTTGATCCGGCCCAGCCCGTCGATCACGTAGCCCGCCCAGGGCGGCCGGCGCAGGTCGAGGCGCTCGGCGTGCAACCGCGACACCTCGTCGCACAGCTGCCGCCACCCACCGGGCCGCGGCAGGGTCAGGTGGTGCAGGTGTTGGCTCAGGTCGAACTTCTTGTCGCGCACCCAGTACGGGTGATCCAGGTCGAACGGCACGCGCGCGAGCACCGAACGGAAGACGCGGTCCGCGCCCAGCCGGGAGGCCACGTGCTCCACCACGTCATCGAAGGTGACGATGCCGCCGGGCGTCGTCGAGGGATCGTAGATCCCGAAGAAGGTCACGTGCGCGGCGCCGGCGGTCTCGGCGTACACGAACGCGGCATCCAGGCCGCTCAGTTGCTCCACCCTGGCCTCCGTTGGTCAGTCGAGTCGCCGAGCCCCCCGCATCATCATTTACCGATCGGTCGCGCCGTTCCCAGTCATCGTCACTGTTCTGTCTACCGTCGCCGCAATGACGCGCCCGAAATTGCTCAAATTTCGCACCGGCGCGTCGGCGCGCCTGCGAGGCTACGGCGCGCCGTGCCCATACCGTTCTGTTTGCGCGAAACTACTTGACATAACTCTAAACCTATGGTTGAGGTTGAGGGTTTTGCAGGCAAGAGCTTGAGCCCACCAGGGAGGAAGACGAATGATGACCCCCCCGCATAACTACCTGGCCGTCATCAAGGTCGTGGGGATCGGTGGCGGCGGCGTGAACGCCGTCAACCGGATGATCGAACAAGGCCTCAAGGGCGTCGAGTTCATCGCGATCAACACCGACGCACAGGCGTTGCTGATGAGCGACGCCGACGTCAAGCTGGACGTCGGTCGCGACTCCACTCGCGGGCTGGGCGCCGGCGCGGACCCCGAGGTCGGCCGCAAGGCCGCCGACGACGCCAAGGACGAGATTGAAGAACTGCTGCGCGGGGCGGACATGGTGTTCGTGACCGCCGGCGAGGGGGGCGGCACCGGAACCGGCGGCGCGCCCGTCGTCGCCAGCATCGCCCGCAAGCTCGGCGCGCTCACCGTCGGCGTGGTCACCCGGCCGTTCTCGTTCGAGGGCAAGCGCCGGGGCAACCAGGCCGAGAACGGCATCGCCGCGCTGCGGGAGAGCTGCGACACCCTCATCGTGATCCCCAACGACCGGCTGCTGCAGATGGGCGACGCGGCGGTGTCGCTGATGGACGCCTTCCGCAGCGCCGACGAGGTGCTGCTCAACGGCGTGCAGGGCATCACGGACCTGATCACCACGCCGGGCCTGATCAACGTGGACTTCGCCGACGTCAAGGGCATCATGTCCGGCGCGGGCACGGCGCTGATGGGCATCGGCTCGGCCCGCGGCGAGGGCCGCTCGCTCAAGGCCGCCGAGATCGCCATCAACTCGCCGCTGCTCGAGGCCTCGATGGAGGGCGCGCGGGGCGTGCTGACGTCGACCGCCGGCGACATCACCGGTCCCGCGATCTGGATCTCGTTCGTGATCGCCGCGGCGACCTGCGCGCTGGCGGCGTTGTGCTACGCCGAGTTCGCCTCCACGCTCCCGGTCGCGGGCAGCGCCTACACCTTCTCCTATGCCACGTTCGGGGAGTTCCTGGCCTGGATCATCGGCTGGAACCTGTTGCTGGAGCTGGCGATCGGCGCCGCCGTCGTCGCCAAGGGCTGGTCGAGCTATCTCGGCACGGTGTTCGGGTTCGCCGGTGGCACCGTCGGCGTGGGATCCGTCCAGCTCGACTGGGGCGCGCTGCTGATCGTCGCGGTGGTGGCGACGCTGATCGCCCTGGGCACCAAGCTGTCCTCGCGATTCTCGGCGGTGGTCACCGCCATCAAGGTGTCGGTGGTGGTGCTGGTCGTCGCCGTCGGCGCCTTCTACATCAAGCGCTCGAACTACTCGCCGTTCATCCCGAAGCCCGAAGCGGGGGCCGACGTGCGGGGCATCGACCAGTCGGTGCTCTCGCTGCTCACCGGGGCGCACAGCAGCCACTACGGCTTCTACGGCGTGCTGGCGGGGGCGTCGATCGTGTTCTTCGCGTTCATCGGGTTCGACATCGTCGCCACCATGGCCGAGGAGACCAGGAACCCCCAGCGCGACGTCCCCAAGGGCATCCTCGCGTCGCTGGGGATCGTGACCGTGCTCTACGTCGCGGTCGCGGTGGTGTTGTCCGGCATGGTGTCCTACACGAAGCTCAAGACCGTTCCCGGCCGGGGGCATGCCAACCTGGCAACGGCGTTCGAGGACAACGGCATTCACTGGGCCAGCGAGGTCATCTCCATCGGGGCGCTCGCGGGGCTGACCACCGTGGTGATGGTGCTGATGCTCGGTCAGTGCCGGGTGCTGTTCGCGATGGCGCGCGACGGCCTGTTGCCGCGGCAGCTGGCCAAGACCGGCTCGCGGGGCACCCCGGTGCGCATCACGGTGCTCGTCGCCGTGCTGGTGGCGGCGACGGCCTCGGTCTTCCCGATGGCCAAGCTGGAGGAGATGGTCAACGTCGGGACGCTGTTCGCGTTCGTCCTGGTGTCGGCCGGCGTCCTGGTCCTGCGCCGCACCCGCCCGGACCTCGAGCGCGGATTCCGGGCGCCGTGGGTGCCGGTGCTGCCCATCGCCTCGATCTGCGCGTGCCTGTGGTTGATGGTCAACCTCACCGCGCTGACCTGGGTGCGGTTCGGCATCTGGCTGGTGGCCGGGACCGCGATCTATGCCGGCTACGGCTACCGCCACTCGGTGCAGGGCCGCCGCGCGGCGAGCGCCGCGCCGACCCGGTAGCCCACTGTCATCTGCGTGCATCTGCGTGCGGGCGTCGAGCCTGCGTCCAGGGCGTCGAAAACGCCGGATTCGCGACGTGAGCGCAGGTTCGATGCCGGCAGCGCAGGCTCGACGCCGCCCGCAGTTGTACAAAACAGCTCAAATTGTCTAGACGGAAGACGCAAAGCGATGTATTGTCCAATCCCAAGCGTGGTGTGACTCACAAGGAGGTTTGGCATATGACCACATTCAGCCGGCAGTCGGAGGCGGCGACGGGCGAGGCCCCCGCCTGGCGGGACAAGAAGCGCCACCTGTGGCTGATCGGGCTGATCCCGCCGACGGCGCTGTTCGTGATGCTGCCGATCGTGTGGGGACTGAACCAGCTCGGCTGGCACGCCGCGGCCCAAATTCCGCTGTGGATCGGGCCGTTCCTGGTCTACGTGCTGCTCCCGATCCTCGACACGCGGTTCGGGCCGGACGGGCAGAACCCGCCCGACGAGATGATGGAGCGGCTGGAGAACGACAAGTACTACCGCTACTGCACCTACATCTTCATCCCGTTCCAGTACCTCACCGTGGTGTTCGGCGCCTACCTGTTCACCGCCGCCCACCTGGGTTGGCTCGGCTTTGACGGCGCCCTGGGCTGGGGCGGGAAGCTCGGCGTGGCGCTGTCGGTCGGCATCGTCGGCGGCGTGGGCATCAACACCGCGCACGAGATGGGCCACAAGCGCGAGTCGCTGGAGCGCTGGTTGTCCAAGATCACCCTGGCGCAGACCTGCTACGGCCACTTCTACCTCGAGCACAACCGCGGCCACCACGTGCGGGTGTCCACTCCGGAGGACCCGGCGTCGGCGCGGTTCGGCGAGACCTTCTGGGAGTTCTTGCCGCGCAGCGTGTTCGGCAGCCTGCGTTCGGCACTGCGGCTGGAGGCCCAGCGGATTCGCCGGCTCGGCAGGAGCCCGTGGGACCCGCGGACCTACCCGTCCAACGACGTGCTCAACGCGTGGGCGATGTCGGTGGTCCTGTGGGGCGTGCTGATCGCGGTCTTCGGGCCGGCGCTGATCCCGTTCGTGCTCATCCAGGCGGTGTTCGGGTTCTCCCTGCTGGAGGCCGTCAACTACCTGGAGCACTACGGCCTGCTGCGGCAGAAGACCGCGAACGGCCGCTACGAGCGCTGCGCGCCGGTGCACAGCTGGAACTCCGACCACCTGGTCACCAACCTGTTCCTCTACCACCTGCAGCGGCACAGCGACCACCACGCCAACCCCACCCGGCGCTACCAGACGCTGCGCAGCATGGACGGGGCGCCCAACCTGCCCAGCGGGTACGCGTCGATGATCTCGCTCACCTACGTCCCGCCGCTGTGGCGCAGGGTCATGGACCATCGCGTGCTCGAGCACTACGACGGCGACATCACCAGGGTGAACCTGCACCCGCGGCTGCGTGCCCGGCTGCTCGCCAAGTACGGAGCCGCGGCGTGACCGCCAGCTTCCGCTGCCCGGGCTGTGACTACGTCTACGACGAGGCGAAAGGCAATGCGCGCGAGGGCTTTCCGCCCGGCACGCCCTGGGAGCGGATTCCCGACGACTGGTGCTGCCCCGACTGCGCGGTCCGCGAGAAGGTCGACTTCGAAAAGATAGGAGCGAATCGATGAGTGCCTACAAGCTCTTCCGGTGCATCCAGTGCGGTTTCGAGTACGACGAGGCGCTGGGCTGGCCAGAGGACGGCATCGCCCCGGGCACCCGCTGGGACGACATCCCCGAGGACTGGAGCTGCCCCGACTGCGGCGCGGCCAAGTCCGACTTCGAGATGGTGGAGGTCGCGCGCACGTGAGCGATATCCTCGCGCCTGTGAAGCGGATGGCGTACGCCGAGGCGTCGCGGATCCTGCTGAGGGACTCGGTCCTCGACGCGATGCGGGATCTGCTGCTCACTCGCGACTGGTCGGCCATCACGCTGTCGGACGTCGCGCGCGCCGCGGGCATCAGCCGGCAGACCATCTACAACGAGTTCGGCTCTCGGCAGGGCCTGGCGCAGGGGTACGCCCTGCGCCTGGCCGACCGCCTGGTGGACACCGTCCATGCCGCCGTCGACGCCAACGTCGGCGACATCTACGGAGCATTCCTGGAGGGTTTTCGTTCCTTCTTCACAGAATCCGCCGCCGACCCGCTGGTGATCTCGCTGCTGAGCGGGGTGGCCAAGCCCGACCTGCTGCAGCTCATCACCACCGACAGCGGGCCGATCATCACCCGGGCGTCGTCGCGGCTGGCGTCGACCTTCACCCAGACGTGGGTGGCCACCAGCGACGACGACGCCGGGGTGCTGGCGCGCGCGATCGTGCGGCTGTGCCTGAGCTACGTGTCCATGCCGCCGGAGGCCGACCACGACGTCGCGGCGGACCTCGCGCGGCTGATGGCGCCGTTCGCCGAGCGCCACGGCGTCGCGGGCGTTCCCTAGTCTCGGGGGCCGACGGACCGGCGACTACAGTGGCGGAAGAACATACTTAACCTATGTACCGCCGGATCCGCTGATCCCCGCAGAAGGATGAAACACGCATGACGACGACCGAGACATCGCTCACCCCCGACGTTCGCAACGGCATCGATTTCAAGGTCGCCGACCTGTCGCTGGCCGACTACGGCCGCCGCGACATCGAATTGTCCGAGCAGGAGATGCCGGGTCTGATGTCGCTGCGGCGCGAGTACGCCGACGTGCAACCGCTCAAGGGCGCGCGGATCTCGGGCTCGCTGCACATGACGGTGCAGACCGCGGTGCTGATCGAGACTCTGGTGTCGCTGGGTGCCCAGGTCCGCTGGGCGTCGTGCAACATCTTCTCCACCCAGGACCACGCCGCCGCCGCCGTGGTCGTCGGCCCCTACGGCACCCCCGAGGAACCCAGGGGCGTGCCGGTGTTCGCCTGGAAGGGCGAGACGCTCGAGGAGTACTGGTGGGCCGCCGAGCAGATGCTGACCTGGCCCGACGAGCCCGCCAACATGATCCTGGACGACGGCGGTGACGCCACCATGATGGTGCTGCGCGGCGCGCAGTACGAGAAGGCCGGCGTGGTGCCCCCCGCCGAGGAGGACGACCCCACCGAATGGAAGGTCTTCCTGGACCTGCTGCGCCGCCGGTTCGAGACCGACAAGGGCAAGTGGACGAAGATCTCGGCTTCGGTCAAGGGCGTCACCGAGGAGACCACCACCGGCGTGCTGCGGCTCTACCAGTTCGCCGCCGCCGGCGACCTGGCCTTCCCGGCGATCAACGTCAACGACTCGGTCACCAAGTCCAAGTTCGACAACAAGTACGGCTGCCGGCACTCGCTGATCGACGGGATCAACCGCGGCACCGACGTGCTGATCGGCGGCAAGAAGGTGCTGGTCTGCGGCTACGGCGACGTCGGCAAGGGCTGCGCGGATTCCGTGAAGGGCCAGGGGGCGCGCGTCGTGGTCACCGAGATCGACCCGATCAACGCGCTGCAGGCCCTGATGGAGGGCTACGACGTCGAGACGGTCGAGGACGCGATCGGCCAGGCCGACATCGTGATCACCGCGACCGGCAACAAGGACATCATCACGCTGGCCCACATGAAGGCGATGAAGGATTACGCGGTCCTGGGCAACATCGGGCACTTCGACAACGAGATCCAGGTCGCCCAGCTCGAGCGCTCCGGCGCCACCAAGACCAACATCCGCCCGCAGGTCGACGTGTGGACCTTCCCCGACAGCGGCAAGTCGATCATCCTGCTCTCCGAGGGCCGGCTGCTCAACCTCGGCAACGCCACCGGCCACCCGTCGTTCGTGATGAGCAACAGCTTCTCCAACCAGGTGATCGCGCAGATCGAGCTGTGGACCAAGAACGACGAGTACGACAACGAGGTGTACCGGCTGCCCAAGCACCTCGACGAGAAGGTCGCCCGCATCCACGTCGAGGCGCTCGGCGGCAAGCTGACCAAGCTGACCAAGGAGCAGGCCGAGTACATCGGCGTGGACGTCGACGGCCCCTACAAGGCCGACCACTACCGCTACTGAGCTCTCGCCCTCGCCGTAACGCCCGGCCAGCCGGGCGCTCGGCACCGAAAGCCCGGCTGGCCGGGCGCTCGGGAAGGACTAGGCTCGCGCCGTGCTGATCGTGATCGAAGGGGTCGACGGCGCCGGCAAGCGGACGCTGTCCGGCGGCCTGCGCAAGGCCTTCGAGGCCGCCGGGAAGTCGGTCGCCATGCTGGACTTCCCGCGGTACGGGCGCTCGGTGACCGCCGACCTCGCGTCGGAGGCCCTGCACGGCCAGCACGGTGACCTGGCCTCGTCGGTGTACGCGATGGCGACGCTGTTCGCCCTCGACCGCGCAAGCGCGACGGGCGAGGTCGAGGAGATGTGCCGCGCCCACGACGTGGTGATCCTGGACCGCTACGTCGCCTCGAACGCGGCTTACAGCGCCGCGCGGCTGCGCGAGGGAGCGGCGGCGAGCGCCGCCGGGCCCGTCGACCAGGTGCCCAACTCGCTGCGCGGCTTCATCAAGGCCGGGCAGGCGGCCTACCAGTACGCCACCGTGCACACCGACGGCTTCTCGGGCCCCGCGCTGATCATCGGCACGCCGGCGTCGGCGCAGGTGGCCAACCTGGAGCTCTACCTGATCTTTCCGCTGAAGAACGAGCAGGCCACCATCACGCTGGTGCGCGGCACGATGATCACCGGCGGCGTCGTGCTGCTGGTGCTGCTGGCGGGGATCGCGCTGCTGGTCACCCGCCAGGTGGTGGTGCCCGTGCGGTCGGCGTCGCGGATCGCCGAGCGGTTCGCCGAGGGGCACCTGTCCGAGCGGATGCCGGTGCGCGGTGAGGACGACATGGCCCGGCTGGCCGTGTCGTTCAACGACATGGCCGAAAGCCTGTCCCGCCAGATCACCCAGCTGGAGGAGTTCGGCAACCTGCAGCGCAGGTTCACCTCCGACGTCAGCCACGAGCTGCGCACCCCGCTCACCACCGTGCGGATGGCCGCCGACCTGATCTACGACCACAGCGAGGACCTCGACCCGACCCTGCGCCGCTCGACCGAACTGATGGTCAACGAGCTGGACCGGTTCGAGACGCTGCTCAACGACCTGCTGGAGATCTCCCGGCACGACGCCGGCGTGGCCGAGCTGTCCGTCGAGGCGCTGGACCTGCGGGCCACCGTGCGCAGCGCGCTGGGCAACGTCGGCCACCTCGCCGAGGAGGCCGGCATCGAATTGCAGGTCGACATGCCCGACACCGAGGTGATCGCCGAGGTCGACGCGCGCCGGGTCGAGCGGATCCTGCGCAACCTGATCGCCAACGCCATCGACCACGCCGAGCACAAACCCGTGCAGATCCGGATGGGCGCCGACGAGGACACCGTCGCGGTCACGGTCCGCGACTTCGGGGTGGGCCTGCGGCCCGGCGAGGAGAAGCTGGTGTTCAGCCGGTTCTGGCGGTCGGACCCCTCGCGGGTAAGGCGCTCCGGCGGAACGGGCCTGGGCCTGGCGATCAGCATCGAGGACGCGCGGTTGCACCAGGGCCGGCTCGAGGCCTGGGGCGAGCCCGGTCAGGGCGCGTGTTTCCGGCTGACCCTGCCGCTGGTGCGCGGCCACAAGGTCACCACCAGCCCGCTGCCGCTCAAGCCGATTCCGCAGCCCGGAGTCCCCGGGCCGCCGCCGGGCGCCGCCACCGGTCTACAGCCCACCCAGCACACCAAGGAAAGCCAGCGGCAGCGCGAGCACGCCGAGAGGAGCGGGTAGCGTGCGCAGGCTCCTGACCATGCTGGTGCTGGCGGCGGTGCTCGCCGGCTGCGCGGGCGTGCCCAATTCGTCGGCGCCGCAGGCCATCGGCACCGTCGAGCGGCCGGCCCCCTCCAACCTGCCCAAGCCGACCCCGGGGATGGACCCCGACGTGCTGCTGCGCGAGTTCCTCAAGGCCACCGCGGACCCGGCGAACCGGCACCTGGCGGCGCGCCAGTTCCTCACCCAGTCGGCGTCCAACTCCTGGGACGACGCCGGCAGCGCGCTGCTGATCGACCACGTGGTGTTCGTGGAAACCCGTGCCGCCGAACGGGTTTCGGCGAACATGCGGGCCGACATCCTCGGTTCGCTGTCCGATGTCGGCGTGTTCGAAACCGCCGAGGGCGTGCTGCCCGACCCGGGCCCCATCGAGCTGGTCAAGACCTCGGGCGGCTGGCGGATCGACCGGCTGCCCAACGGCGTCTTCCTGGACTGGCAGCAGTTCCAGGCGACCTACAAGCGCAACACCCTGTACTTCGCCGACCCGACCGGCAAGACGGTGGTGCCCGACCCCCGTTACGTCGCGGTGCCCGACCACGATCAGCTGGCCACCGAGCTGATCTCCAAGCTGGTGGCCGGGCCACGGCCGGAGATGGCGCACACCGTCCGCAACCTGCTCGCGCCGCCGCTGCGGCTGCGCGGGCCGGTGACCCGCGCCGACGGCGGCAAGAACGGGATCGGGCGCGGCTACGGCGGCGCCCGGATCGAGCTGGAGAAGCTGTCCACCACCGACCCGCACAGCCGGGCTTTGCTTGCGGCGCAGATCATCTGGACGCTGGCCCGCGCGGACATCCGCGGCCCGTACGTCATCAACGCCGACGGCGCGCCGCTCGACGACCGGTTCGCCGAGGGCTGGACCACCTCCGACGTCGCCGCCACCGACCCCGGCGTCGCCGACGGCGCGGGCGCCGGGCTGCACGCCCTGGTCAACGGGTCGCTGGTCGCGCTCGACGGGCAGCACATCACCGCGGTGCAGGGCGCCTTCGGGCGCATGGGCGACCAGACCGGGGCCGCGCTGTCCCGCAACGGACGGCAGGTGGCGTCCGTGGTGACCCTGCACCGCGGCGCACCCGACATGGCGGCGTCGCTGTGGATCGGGGACCTGGGCGCCGAGGCGGTCCAGTCCGCCGACGGGCACACCCTGTCGCGGCCCAGCTGGTCGCTCGACGACGCGGTCTGGACCGTGGTGGACGGCAACAACGTCCTGCGGGCGATCCAGGAACCGGCGTCGGGCCAGCCCGCCCGGATCCCGGTGGATTCCGTCGCGGTGGCCAGCCGCTTCCCGGGGCCCATCACCGACCTGCAGCTGTCGCGGGACTCGACGCGCGCCGCGATGGTGATCGGCGGCCAGGTGATCCTGGCCGGGGTCGAGCAGACCCAGGCCGGGCAGTACGCCCTGACCTATCCGCGCCGGCTGGGCTTCGGGCTGGGCACCTCGGTGGTGTCGCTGTCGTGGCGCACGGGTGACGACATCGTGGTGACCCGCACCGACGCCAGTCACCCCGTGTCGTACGTGAACCTCGACGGCGTCAACTCCGACGCCCCGTCCCGCGGTGTCGGGCTGCCGGTGTCCACGGTCGCGGCCAACCCGTCGACGGTGTACGTCGCCGCCCCCGACGGGGTGGTGCAGTATTCGGCGTCGGCGGCCGAGGGACAGCAGGGCTGGTCGGAGGTCTCGGGGCTGACGGTGCCCGGCGCGGCGCCGGTGCTGCCGGGATAGCCGCCGGCACACACCGGCACACGCCGGCACACACATGTCGGCGCCATTCGCCACACTGACCGGGTGCTCGACCTGATTCTGCCGCTGGAGTGCGGCGGCTGCGGGGCGCCCTCGACGCGCTGGTGTGACACCATGGACTCCATGAGGCAAAGGATTTTGGTCGTCGACGACGACGCTTCGCTGGCCGAGATGCTCACCATCGTGTTGCGTGGGGAGGGTTTCGACACCGCGGTCATCGGTGACGGCACCCAGGCCCTGACCGCGGTGCGCGAATTGCGCCCCGACTTGGTACTGCTGGATCTGATGCTGCCGGGCATGAACGGCATCGACGTCTGCCGGGTGTTGCGCGCCGACTCCGGCGTCCCGATCGTCATGCTGACGGCCAAGACCGACACCGTCGACGTCGTGCTGGGCCTGGAATCCGGCGCCGACGACTACATCATGAAGCCGTTCAAGCCCAAGGAGCTGGTGGCGCGGGTGCGGGCGCGGCTGCGGCGCAACGACGACGAGCCGGCCGAGATGCTGTCGATCGCCGACGTCGAGATCGACGTGCCGGCGCACAAGGTCACCCGCAACGGCGAGCAGATCTCGCTGACGCCGCTGGAGTTCGACCTGCTGGTCGCGTTGGCGCGCAAACCGCGGCAGGTGTTTACTCGTGATGTGCTGCTCGAACAGGTGTGGGGCTACCGGCACCCGGCGGACACCCGCCTGGTGAACGTGCACGTCCAGCGCCTGCGGGCCAAGGTCGAAAAGGACCCGGAGAACCCCACCGTGGTGTTGACCGTTCGAGGAGTGGGATACAAGGCCGGACCTCCGTGATCCGGGCGGGCGACGATCCGGAACGGAGTAATGCGAAGGAGCGCCGCCATTGATCTGGGGGCCGCGGCAACGCACCCGTAGCCGCTGGGGCCGTTCGGGCCCCATGACCCGCGGCATGGGTGCGGTCAGTCGGGTCGTGGGCACCGCCTGGCGCCGATCGCTGCAGCTGCGCGTGGTGGCGCTGACCCTCGGGCTGTCGCTGGCGGTAATCCTGGCGCTGGGGTTCGTGCTGACCAGCCAGGTCACCAACCGCGTGCTCGACGTCAAGGTCAAGGCCGGCATCGAACAGATCGAGCGCGCGCGCACCACCGTCGGCGGCATCGTCAACGGCGAGGAGACGCGGTCGCTGGACTCGAGCCTGCAGCTGGCCCGCAACACGCTGACCTCCAAGACCGACCCGGCCTCGGGCGCCGGCCTGGCCGGCGCGTTCGACGCGGTGCTGCTGCGCGGGCGCCCGCCGGGCACCGAGGTCGTCCTCGTCGACGACGTCGTCACCACCGGGGCCACGGCCCGCGAGTCGGTGCGGGTGCTGCGCGCGGCCGGGGTGCGCGTCGTCGCGGTGCTGGCGATCGCCGCCGCCTGAGTCGGGCGTGTGAAGAACTCGCAACACCTCCCCGAAATCAGTGGCATCCGCGGGCGAACACGAGCTAACGTCGAGAACAACATGCAATGACAGGACTGTCGCAGGTTGAGCTCCCACCGATCGGAAGGGGTGAGTATTCGACACCTCGCACCGGCGGGCAGCCTGAGGCGGTCACGGCTCTACAACCGCTCTAACCCCGTCGGCGCGCTTCTTGAAAAGCCCGGCACGCACGAGGCGTGCGACATGGAAAAGAGAGCGAGTTGTCCCGTATGTCAAGGCTATCCGTGGATTTCGACCCAACGCTGGACCAACCGCCCGCAGAAACCAACGGGCAATCCGAACCGACGCTGACCGCCGAAGTCGTGTTCAAGGGCCGCAACGTGGAGATCCCCGATCACTACCGTGTCTACGTCTCGCAGAAACTCGCCCGCCTCGAGCGATTCGACCGCTCCATCTACCTTTTCGACGTCGAGCTCAAGCACGCGCCCAACCGGCGTCAGCGCAAATCGTGTCAGCGCGTGGAGATCACCGCCCGCGGCCGCGGCCCCGTGAGCCGGGCGGAGGCCTGCGCCGACAGCTTCTACGCGGCCTTCGAGTCGGCGGTGCACAAGCTGGAGAGCCGGCTGCGCCGCGTCAAGGATCGCCGCAAGGTGCACTACGGCGACAAGACCCCGGTGTCGCTGGCAGCCGCGACCGCGGTCGTGCCGCCCCCGGAGGCGCAACCGGAGGCGCAGCCCGAGCCGTCAGCGCCCGAGCGTGACGGCGCCGCGGCGGATCACGAGCCCGGGCGGATCGTGCGCACCAAGGAGCACCCGGCCACCCCGATGACCGTCGACGACGCCCTCTACGAGATGGAACTGGTCGGACACGACTTCTTCCTGTTCCACGACAAGCAGACCGAGCGGCCGTGCGTGGTCTACCGGCGGCACGCCTACGACTACGGTTTGATCCGCCTGGCCTGATCGGGCTCCGCCGAGGTACGACGGCCATTCGCGGGTTGTCACCTACCATGGGAGTCGCTTGATAGATCGAGACTCCCACCAACAGGGGACCATCCCAAAAAGGGGACAACACCGTGCTGTCGAAGTTGCTGCGCCTGGGCGAAGGCCGCATGCTCAAGCGTCTGCGGCGGGTGGCTGACTACGTCAACACCTTGTCCGACGAGGTCGAGAAGCTGACCGACGCCGAGTTGCGGGCCAAGACCGACGAGTTTAAGAAGCGGCACGCCGACGGTGAGAGCCTCGACGACCTGCTGCCCGAGGCGTTCGCCGTGGCGCGGGAGGCCGCCTGGCGGGTGCTCGACCAGCGCCCCTTCGACGTCCAGGTGATGGGTGCGGCGGCGCTGCACTTCGGCAACGTCGCCGAGATGAAGACCGGTGAGGGCAAGACCCTGACCTCGGTGCTGCCGGCCTACCTCAACGGCATCGGCGGCAAGGGCGTGCACGTCGTCACGGTCAACGACTACCTGGCCAAACGCGACAGCGAGTGGATGGGCCGCGTGCACCGCTTCCTCGGCCTCGACGTCGGGGTGATCCTCGCGCAGATGACGCCCGACGAGCGCCGGGTGGCCTACAACGCCGACATCACCTACGGCACCAACAACGAGTTCGGCTTCGACTACCTGCGCGACAACATGGCGCACTCGCTCGAGGAGCTGGTGCAGCGCGGGCACAACTTCGCCATCGTCGACGAGGTCGACTCCATCCTGATCGACGAGGCCCGCACCCCGCTGATCATCTCCGGCCCGGCCGACGGCGCCTCCAGTTGGTACACCGAGTTCGCGCGGCTGGCGCCGCTGATGGAGAAGGACATCCACTACGAGGTGGACCTGCGCAAGCGCACCGTCGGCGTGCACGAGAAGGGCGTGGAGTTCGTCGAGGACCAGCTCGGCATCGACAACCTCTACGAGGCCGCCAACTCGCCGCTGGTCAGCTACCTCAACAACGCGCTGAAGGCCAAGGAGCTGTTCACCCGCGACAAGGACTACATCGTCCGCGACGGCGATGTGCTCATCGTCGACGAGTTCACCGGCCGCGTGCTGTACGGCCGCCGCTACAACGAGGGCATGCACCAGGCCATCGAGGCCAAGGAGCACGTGGAGATCAAGGCCGAGAACCAGACGCTAGCCACCATCACGCTGCAGAACTACTTCCGGCTCTACGACAAGCTCTCCGGGATGACGGGCACCGCCCAGACCGAGGCGGCCGAGCTGCACGAGATCTACAAGCTCGGCGTGGTGCCCATCCCGACCAACAAGCCGATGATCCGCACCGACTGCTCCGACCTCATCTACAAGACCGAGGAAGCCAAGTACATCGCGGTGGTCGACGACGTCGCCGAGCGCTACGAGAAGGGCCAGCCGGTCCTGATCGGCACCACCAGCGTGGAGCGCTCGGAGTACCTGTCGCGGCAATTCACCAAGCGCCGCCTGCCGCACAACGTGCTCAACGCCAAGTACCACGAGCAAGAGGCCGGCATCGTCGCGGTGGCGGGCCGCCGGGGCGGCATCACCGTCGCGACCAACATGGCCGGCCGCGGCACCGACATCGTGCTGGGCGGCAACGTCGACTTCCTCACCGACCTGCGGCTGCGCGAGCGCGGCCTCGACCCGGTGGAGACGCCCGAGGAGTACGAGGCGGCCTGGCACTCCGAGCTGCCCAAGGTCAAGGAGGAGGCCGGCAAGGAGGCCGCCGAGGTGATCGAGGCCGGCGGCCTGTACGTGCTGGGCACCGAGCGGCACGAGTCGCGGCGCATCGACAACCAGCTGCGCGGCCGCTCCGGCCGCCAGGGTGACCCGGGGGAGTCGCGCTTCTACCTGTCGCTGGGCGACGAGCTGATGCGGCGCTTCAACGGCGCCGCCCTGGAGGCGATGCTCAACCGGCTCAACCTGCCCGACGACGTGCCGATCGAGGCCAAGATGGTCACCCGGGCGATCAAGAGCGCCCAGACCCAGGTGGAGCAGCAGAACTTCGAGGTCAGAAAGAACGTCCTGAAGTACGACGAGGTGATGAACCAGCAGCGCAAGGTGATCTACGCCGAGCGCCGCCGGATCCTCGAGGGCGAGAACCTCAAAGAGCAGGCGATGGACATGGTGCGCGACGTGATCACCGCCTACGTCGACGGCGCGACGGCCGACGGCTACGCCGAGGACTGGGACCTCGACGCGTTGTGGACCGCGCTCAAGACCCTCTACCCGGTCGGCATCAGCCACGAGACGCTGACCCGCCTCGACGGCGACTCCGAGCGCGACGACCTGACCCGCGAGGAGCTGCTCGACGAGCTGCTCAAGGACGCCGAACGCGCGTATGGGGTCCGGGAGGCCGAGCTCGAGGAGCTCGCGGGCGAGGGCGCCATGCGGCAGCTGGAGCGCAACGTGCTGCTCAACGTCATCGACCGCAAGTGGCGTGAGCACCTCTACGAGATGGACTAC
Organism: Mycobacterium bohemicum DSM 44277; assembly: GCF_001053185.1. Taxonomy (GTDB): domain Bacteria; phylum Actinomycetota; class Actinomycetes; order Mycobacteriales; family Mycobacteriaceae; genus Mycobacterium; species Mycobacterium bohemicum. The sequence continues at coordinate 421,280 of NZ_CSTD01000003.1, forward strand.
CTCAAGGAGGGCATCGGCCTGCGGGCGATGGCGCAGCGCGACCCGCTGGTGGAGTACCAGCGCGAGGGCTACGACATGTTCATGGCGATGCTCGACGCCATGAAGGAGGAGTCCGTCGGCTTCCTGTTCAACGTCTCGGTGGAGGCGGTACCCGCCCCGCAGGTCGCCCCGATGCAGACGCCGGAAGGCCTCGCCGAGCTCGGAACGGCGGCGCCGGAGGACGCCGCACCCCAAGCGCCGGCCGAGGCCCGCGAGGAACCGCGAAGTGTGGTGCACGCCAAGGGGATCGACAACGAGGCGCCCGCCCTGACGTACTCGGGCCCGTCCGAGGACGGGTCGGCGCAGGTACAGCGCAACGGCGGTGACGCCGAGAAGGCGACCGCCGGCGTGGCCGGGGGTGCGAGCCGCCGCGAGCGCCCCGAGGAAACGGCGGCGGTTGAGTTCCGGGGAACCGCCGACGCGCCGGCGATTGCGGACGGCCGGCTTGCGGTGTGACTCCGGCGTGCGCGCCCCCGCGCCCGAGGCGCGGGAATAGCCGAACTCCGTCGTCACAGCAGCGAACCGTACCATCGCCGGCGCCGATATGCCGGGCGCGTTACAGGAGGGTCAGCTGTGAATTCTGCATCGATCCGGCAACGATTCCGCGGGTCAATGCGGCGTCCCGTCGCCGGGTCGCGGTAACGGGACGGGCTCGACACCCGGGGTGCCCAGCGTCCCGGCCAGCCACGGCAGCGCCGCCTCGAAAGCCCGGGCCGCGAACGGCCAGTCGTGCCTGCCCTCCTGGCTGACCACCGCGCAGGGGATGCCGTTGGCCATCGCCGCGGCGCACAGGGCGTGGGCCGCGGCGTCCTGACCCTCGGGGTTGGCCGCCGGATCGGCGTCCTGGCCACCGCTGGGATTTGCCTCCGCCGAGACGTCGCGGGTGCCCGGCGAGCCGGGGACGTCGAACCAGCCCGACAGTCCCGTGTAGCGGCCGTGGCGGGACATCACCGTGATCGGGTCGAAATCCGACCAGGCGGCGGTGTCGCCGCCGAACAACTTGGCGACGGTCAGATCCTTGCTGCCGATGTTCGGGCTGCGGTCGCCGGCGATGTCGACGAAGGCGCTGAACAGCTCGGGATGCATCACCGCCAGGTCAACGGCGCAGGTGCCGCCCATCGACCATCCGGCGACGCCCCAGTTCGCGCGGTCGGGGCTGACACCGAAGTTGGACACCATGAACGGCACCACGTCCTTGGTCAGGTGGTCCGCGGCGTTACCGCGGCTGCCGTTGACGCACTCGGTGTCGTTGTCGAACGAGCCGGTGGGGTCGACGAACACCAGCACCGGCGCGAAGCCGTGATGCGCGGCGGCGAAGTTGTCGATCGCGGTGAAGGCGCCGCCGGGGCCCAGCCAGTCGGAGGGGGTGTTGAAGGCGGAGCTGATCATCATCACCGTCGGCAGCCGCGGGGGCGGGTTGCTGTTGAACCAGGCCGGCGGCAGGTAAACGAGCTCTTCGCGGTGCGGGAAGTGCGACGCGTCGCCGCCGGTGTTCACCGGCACCACCACGCCCTTGCTCGGCCTGGTGCCGGCGACCTGCATCTCGGTGACCCGCAGCCGGTCGATCTCGTTGGGTAAGGGCACCGATGTCAGCTGGTTCCACGCGGCGAGGACCGTCGGAAAGTAGCCGACCCACACGTTCAGGGCGAGGGCGGCGCACAGCGCGCACAGCGGAACCGACAGGGCCGCCAGGCCGCGCCTCCACCAGCGCGTGCCCGGCCAGCCCAGCAGCAGCACGGCGGCGGCCAGCCCGGTCATGGCGATCCAGAGCCACAGCGAGGTCGGTGCCGGGTCCCCGGCCACCCCGAGCGACGCGAGGTACCAGTACGACAGGGCTGTCAGCGCCGCCGCGGCGATCAGCGCCCCGGGCAGGACCCACCTGCGCCAGCGTCGCCTGCGCCATTGGATCGCGGCGATCACCGCGACCAGGGCCACCGCCTGCAGCATGGGCGGCAGCCAGCCGTGCAGCAAGGACAGCTGCCCGAAAAAGTGTTGCAACGGTCGATCGCTCCGCGAGGTTCATCCCGCCGGCCGTGGCCCGGCGAGGCTAGTCAGACCCCACTATCCCATACCGGGGCGAGCCCCAGGCTCCGCCGAGGGCGCGGGTTACGGCTCCCGGATGACCGTGGCGAGCGATCGTAGGCGCAGGCTGTTGCCGACGACGAAGACGCTGGACAACGCCATTGCGGCGCCCGCCAGCATCGGGTTGAGCAGGCCCAGGGCGGCCAACGGGATGGCGGCGATGTTGTAGCCGAAGGCCCAGAACAAATTCGTCTTGATGGTCCGCAGCGTTCGGCGCGAGAGCCGGATCGCGTCGGCCGCCGCGCGCAGGTCCCCGCCCACCAGGGTGAGGTCGGCGGCCTCGATGGCCGCGTCCGTCCCGGTGCCCATGGCCAGTCCCAGATCCGCGGCGGCCAGCACGGCGGCGTCATTCACGCCGTCACCGACCATCGCGACGACGTTGCCCGCGGCCTGCAGGCGCCGGACCGCGGCGACCTTGTCGGCGGGCGAGGTGTCGGCGATGACGTGGGTGATGCCGACCTGCTCGGCGATCAGGTTCGCGGCGGCCCTGTTGTCGCCGGTGAGCAGCACCACCGTCAGGCCCAGGAGATCGAACAGCCGCACGGCTTCCGCGCTCGTGGGTTTGACGGTGTCGGCGACGACCAGTACCCCGCGGGCCCGCCCGTCCCAGGCGACGGCGACCGCGGTCTTGCCCGCGAGGCCGCCCGCCGCCAGGGCCGCGGAGCCAAGCCGCCGAAATCGGTCAAGAGGCGCTAGCCTTTCGCCGGACGTGACGCCGGCTTCGCCTTCGCCGGGCCCGGCGAGAGGGGCCGTCGACCCCGAGCCAAGAGTATGAGTTTGGCCGGAACCCCTTGACTGCGCGGGCATCTCGTGGTGGCTTGCCGGTAGGTTTCGGGTATGGATGTCAAGGAGGTGTTGCTCCCGGGGGTCGGTCTGCGTTATGAGTTCACCGACCACCGGGGCGACCGAATCGGCATCGTCGCGCGCCGCGGCGGCGACTTCGACGTCGTGGTCTACGCCGTTGAGGATCCCGACGAGGCCAGGCCGCTGCTGCATCTCAACGACGAAGAGGCCGAGGCCGTGGCCCAGATCCTGGGCGCGCCGCGGATCGCCGAGCGGTTCACCGAGTTGGCCCGGCAGGTGCCGGGCCTGCAGACCCGCCAGGTCCGCGTCGTGGCCGGCAGCCCGTTCGTCGACCGCCCACTGGGGGACACCCGGGCCCGCACCCGCACGGGAGCGTCGATCGTCGCGATCGTGCGCAACGAGGACGTGCTGGCCTCACCCGGCCCGGCCGAAATCCTGCGCGCCCGAGACACATTGATCGTGATCGGCACCGAAGACGGCATCACCGGTGTCGAGCGGATCATCGAAAAGGGCTGAGCGAATGCAGATTTCGGGGACGCTACTGCTGCAACTGGGCGCCCTCCTGACAGGCCTGGCCATCCTGGGCGCGCTCGCGCGCCGAGTCGCGTTGTCCCCGATCCCGGTGTACCTGCTCGCCGGTCTCTGCCTCGGCAAGGGTGGGATCCTGCCGGTGGCGGCCGCCGGTGACTTCGTCACCACCGGCGCGCCCATCGGCGTCGTGCTGCTGCTGTTGACGCTGGGATGCCAGTTCTCCGCGACCGAGTTCGCCAGCAGCCTGCGTCATCACCTGCCGTCCGCGGGCGTCGACATCGTCCTCAACGCGCTCCCCGGCGCGATCGCGGGCTGGCTGCTCGGGCTCGACGGCGTCGCGATCCTGTGTTTGGCCGGCGTCACCTACATCTCCTCGTCGGGAGTCATCGCGCGGCTGCTCGAGGACCTCAACCGGCTGGGCAACCGGGAGACGCCCGCGGTCCTGTCGGTGCTCGTCCTCGAGGACTTCGCGATGGCGGCCTACCTGCCGTTGTTCGCGGTGCTGGCGTCCGGCGGCGGGTGGCTGCGCGCGGTCGCCGGCATGGCCGCGGCGGTCGGTGCGCTGCTGGCGGCGTTCGCCGCCTCCTACCGCTGGGGCCACCACGTCGGCAGGCTGGTCGAGCATCCCGATTCCGAGCAGCTGCTGCTCCGGATTCTCGGGATCACCCTGATCGTGGCGGCCGTGGCCGAAAGCCTGCACGCGTCGGCGGCCGTGGGCGCGTTCCTGGTGGGCCTGACGCTGACGGGCGACACCGCGGAGCGGGCGCGCAAGGTGCTGGGTCCGCTGCGTGACCTGTTCGCCGCCATCTTCTTCCTGGCCATCGGCTTCTCGGTGGACCCGCACGAGCTGGTCCCGATGCTGCCGGCGGCGCTGGCGCTGGCCGCGGTCACCGCGGGAACGAAGGTCCTCACCGGGATGTTCGCCGCCCGGCGCGACGGCGTGGCGCGGCGCGGGCAGCTGCGCGCCGGCATGGAACTGGTCGCCCGCGGTGAGTTCTCCCTGATCATCATCGGCCTGGCCGGCGCATCCCTCCCGGCGGTGGCGGCCCTGGCGACGGCGTACGTCTTCGTCATGGCGACCCTCGGCCCGGTGCTGGCCCGCGCAACCGGCGGACGGTTGCGGGCGGCGACCGCGGCCGGTTAGCCGCTGACTAGCCGATATGCAGGGCCACCACCAGCCACCGGCCGGTGGGCGCCCGCTCCACCCTGCAGGCGATGGCGTGCATCCGGTCCCCGCGGCTGTAGCAGCCGAACACTTCCGCCGCCGTGTCGCGGTGACCGGCCGGCTGCAGCCGCATCCGGCGCAGCACCGCGGCGCCCTGCCGGCCGGTCGCCCCGTGGCCCAGCGCGAACACGGAATCGACCAGGCTCGGCGCCAGCAGGGGCCGCAATTGGGCGGCGGGGCGACGGCGGTCGATCACTTCCAGCACCCGGCGCAACGCTGCGTCGGCGAAGAGAGCCGCCTGGCGCATCGGGGCGGACACGGCCTCGGCGACCGGCGGCGACGACGGCGCCGGGCCGGGCTGCCGGAGGTGGGGCCGGTGCGGCGCGTGGGTGGTGCGGCGCCGCGACGGCCGGCACGGGACCGGGTTGCGGTGTGCCGCGACGTTGCGCGGCGGAGGCTCATAGTCGACGACGGGCTGGACGGCGAAAGCGTGGGGGCCGGCCGGGCGATCACTGGTCAACGCGCACTCTCCAACTGGGGGTCCGACGGGGAGCCTGCTGGAGAGGGGCAGACGGAATTTTCCGGGTCAGTCAGGGGTCATCATGACACAAGTCGCGCGCACGCGTACCCGCGCCGAACCGCACCCCGCCGGGGGGATTAGCGTGGGCCACACCTGTGGGTAGACGTCACGAAACGACAAGGAGCGCAGCGCCGTAATGGTGACCCGGTTGTCCCCCTCGGACGCGTCCGCCTATGGGCTGGAGAACACGGCAACCCCGATGTACGTCGGGTCGCTGTCCATCCTGCAGCGGCCGCGCGCCGGGCTGAGCTACGAGTCGCTGCTGGCCACCGTCGAGAAGCGCCTGCCCCAGACGCCGCGCTACCGGCAGAAGGTCCGCGAGGTCGGCATCGGCACGGCCCGGCCCGTCTGGATCGACGACAACGACTTCGACATCACCTACCACGTCCGCCGCTCGGCGCTGCCCTCGCCGGGCAGCGACGAGCAGCTGCACGAGCTCGTCGCCCGGCTGGCCGCGCGACCCCTGGACAAGTCGCGTCCGCTCTGGGAGATGTATCTGGTCGAAGGGCTGGAGAAGAACCGGGTCGCGCTCTACACCAAGTCGCATCAGGCGCTGATCAACGGCATGAGCGCGCTGGAGATCAACCACGTCATCGCCGACCGCACCAGGCGGCCGCCTCCGTTCCCCGAAGACATCTGGGTGCCCGAGCGCGACCCGGGCAACACCCGGTTGGTGCTGTGGGCGATCGGCGACTGGCTGGGCCGGCCGGGCGCGCAGCTGCAGGCGGTCGGGTCCGCGGTCGCCGAGCTGGCCACGAACTACGGCGAACTCGTCGGCGCCGGCCGCCGCGTCCTCGACTACGCGCGCAACATCGCCCGCGGCACCGCGCCCAGCAGCCCGCTGAACGCACGGGTGTCGCGGCACCGGCGGTTCACGGTCGCGCGCGGCAGCCTGGAGGACTACCGCACCGTGCGGGCGCGCTACGACTGCGACGTCAACGACGTGGTGCTCGCGGTGATCGCCGGGGCGCTGGGCAACTGGCTGATGTCGCGCGGGGTGGCGGTGTCGGCGACCGCGACGATCCGGGCGATGGCGCCGCTGTCGGTCTACGCCGACGACCAACTCGACGCGACGGGCCCGGGCCAGAGGATGAGCCAGGTGATGCCGTTCCTGGTCGACCTGCCGGTGGGGGAGCCCAACGCCGTGGTCCGGCTGTCGCAGATCGCGCACGCGACCGAGTCCAACCCCACGGCCGGCAGCCTCGTCGACGCCAGGACGATCGTCACGCTGTCGGGGTTCGCGCCTCCGACCTTGCACGCCATGGGCATCCGGGTCGCCACCAGCTTCCCCAGCTTCTCCAAGCGGACGTTCAACCTGTTGATCACCAACGCGCCGGGGGCGCAATCGCAGATGTACATCGCCGGCGCCAAGCTGCTGGAGACCTACGCGGTGCCACCGCTGCTGCACGACCAGGCGCTGGCCATCAGCGTCACGTCCTACAACGGGATGCTGTATTTCGGGATCAACGCCGACCGCGAGGCCATGAGCGACGTCGACCTTCTTCCGGCGCTGTTGAGCCAATCGCTCGAGGAACTGCTGGAAGCGTCCCGGTAGTCTCTATCATTCGGTGATGAGCACCGCGACAAACGACGGCGCGCCGGTGAGGGCGAAGAAACCGAAATCGACCGCCAAAGCCGCCCGCAAGATCTCCGACGCCGTCTATGAGTCCGAATTGTTCCGTCTGCAAACGGAATTCGTGAAGCTACAGGAATGGGTGCGACATTCCGGGGCGCGCGTCGTGGTGATTTTCGAGGGTCGTGACGCCGCCGGCAAGGGTGGTGCGATCAAGCGGATCACCGAGTACCTGAGCCCGCGGGTCGTCCAGGTCGCCGCGCTGCCGGTGCCGACCGAACGCGAGCGCGGGCAGTGGTACTACCAGCGCTACATCGCCCACCTGCCCGCCAAGGGCGAGATCGTGCTCTTCGACCGCTCCTGGTACAACCGCGCCGGCATCGAGAAGGTCATGGGATTCTGCACGCCCCAGGAGTACGTGCTGTTCCTGCGGCAGACGCCGATCTTCGAGCAGATGTTGATCGACGACGGGATCATGCTGCGCAAGTATTGGTTCTCCGTCTCCGAGGGCGAGCAGCTGCGCCGGTTCCGGGCCCGCATGAACGACCCTGTGCGGCAATGGAAACTGAGCACCACCGACCTCGAGTCGGTGTATCGGTGGGAGGACTATTCGCGCGCCAAGGACGAGATGATGGTGCACACCGACACCCCGGTCAGCCCGTGGTACGTGGTGGAATCCGACATCAAGAAGCACGCGCGGCTGAACATGATGGCGCACCTGCTGTCCACGATCCCCTACCAGCCGGTCAAACAGCCCGAGGTGAAGCTCCCGCGGCACCCCCTCGTGTCCGAGAACTACCACCGTCCGCCGCGCGAGCTGTCGACCTACGTCGACGACTACGCCGCCACCCTGATCGGGCGTTGAGCGCCTCGATGCAGGTCTTCATCCCCGCCACCCTGGCGATGCTGCAGCAGCTGGTGACCGATGGCTCGCTGCGGCCCGTCAACGGCACCGCGTTCGCCGTGACGCCCACGTTGCGCGAGGCCTACGCCGAGGGCGACGACGACGAGCTGGCAGAGGTGGCGCTGCGCGAGGCGGCCCTGGCGTCGCTGCGATTGCTGGCGGGCGCCGCGGAGGCCCAAGCGGGGGCCCACCCCGGGGTCACCGCGGACCTTCCGCCCCGGCGGGTGGTGCTGGCCGCGGAGGCGCGGGAGGTCACCTATCGGCCCGACCTGGACGACGCCGTCGTGCGGCTCGCCGCCGCGGTGGCGATGGAGGACGTCATCGCCGCCTATGTGGACAACGCCGCCGCCGAGCCGGCGGTGCGCAAGGCGATCGAGGTCATCGACGTCGCGGACCTGGGGGACGAGGACGCGGAGCTGGCGGTCGGTGACGCGCTGGACCACGACCTGGCCTGGTATGCGAACCAGGAACTGCCGTTCCTGCTGGAGCTGCTGTAGCGCCGGTGTGATGAGTTCGATCTCGCATTCCCGGATACGCTGTCGTAAGTTACGGTACCGTAGGTTGATGACGGGCGTCAGCGCCCCGATGGCAGCGGAAGCTGACGCCTCAGACGAGCAGGAGCTTCCTATGGGCAAGAAGTCCACAGTGCTGGTCGCGAAAGTAGTCGATACGGCCCGTCCGGCAGTCGTAGGCGGAGACAGGCGCCCCGTGTGGCACGCGCTGCGCACGATCGCCTCGCGGATCACCACGCCGCTGTTGCCCGACGACTATCTGCACCTGGCCAACCCGCTGTGGTCCGCGCGGGAACTGCGGGGCCGCATCCTGTCGGTGCACCGGGAGACCGAGGACTCGGCAACCCTGGTGATCAAGCCCGGCTGGGGCTTCGACTTCGACTACCGGCCCGGCCAGTACATCGGGATCGGGCTGCTGGTCGACGGGCGGTGGCGCTGGCGGTCGTATTCGCTGACATCGAGCCCCACGGACACCGGATCCTCATCGGCCCGCACCGTGACCATCACGGTCAAGGCCATGCCCGAAGGCTTCCTTTCGACGCACCTGGTCGCCGGCGTCGAGCCGGGGACCATCGTGCGCTTGGCCGCACCCCGGGGCAACTTCGTGCTGCCCGATCCGGCGCCGGCCTCGATCCTGTTCCTGACCGCCGGATCGGGCATCACGCCGGTGATGTCGATGCTGCGAACGCTGGTGCGCCGCAACCAGATCGGCGACATCGTGCACGTTCATTCGGTGCCCACGGGAGCCGACGCCATGTTCCGTGCCGAGCTGGACGCGCTGGCCGCGGACCGGCCGGGGTACCGACTGCTGCTGCGCGAGACCCGCACCCGGGGCCGGCTCGACCTCGAGTCGCTGGACCACGAGGTGCCGGACTGGCGCGAGCGCCACACCTGGGCCTGCGGGCCGGAGGGGATGCTCGCCCAGGCCGAGCGGGTGTGGACGTCGGCCGGCATCGGTGATCGATTGCACCTGGAGCGGTTCGCGGTGGCGAAGGCCGCCCCCGCCGGGGCGGGCGGGACGGTGACGTTCGTGCGCAGCGGTCGGACCGTGGCCGCCGACGCCGCGACGTCGCTGATGGACGCCGGCGAGGGCGCGGGCGTGCTGATGCCGTTCGGCTGCCGGATGGGCATCTGCCAGTCGTGCGTGGTGGGCCTCGTCGACGGACACGTCCGCGACCTGCGGACCGGGCGGGAGCACGAACCGGGGTCGCGGATCCAGACCTGCATATCGGCGGCGTCGGGCGATTGCGCAATAGACATTTAGAGGCTACTCACAGGTAACCTACGGATACGTAGGTTACGATAGCGTAAGTCCGGGAGATTTCCGGATGCACGCACCGATCGTAGGGAGAAGAACACGATGGCGATTAGCGACGTCGACGTATTCGCCCATTTGACGGAGGCGGATATCGAAAGCCTGGCCGTGGAGCTCGACGCCATCCGCCAGGACGTCGAAGACTCACTCGGCGCCCGCGACGCGCGCTACATCCGCCGCACCATCGCCGCCCAGCGCGGGCTGGAGGTGGCCGCCCGGCTGATGCTGGCCGCCGGTTCGCGCCGCTCCGCCTGGTGGGCCGGGACCCTGACGCTGGGCGTGGCCAAGATCATCGAGAACATGGAGATCGGCCACAACGTCATGCACGGCCAGTGGGACTGGATGAACGACCCGGAGATCCACTCCACCTCGTGGGAGTGGGACATGAGCGGGTCGTCCAAGCACTGGCGATACACGCACAACTTCGTGCACCACAAGTACACCAACATCCTCGGCATGGACGACGACGTCGGCTACGGCCTGCTGCGCGTCACCCGCGACCAGCGCTGGAAGCGCTTCAACCTGCTCAACCTCGTCTACAACACCCTGCTCGCGCTCCTTTTCGAGTGGGGCGTGGGGCTGCAGCACGTGGAGATCGGCAAGATCGTCAAGAAGCGGATGGACGAGGACGACGCCCGCCAGCGTGTCGACGAGTTCCTGGCCAAGGCCGGCCGGCAGGTGGTCAAGGACTACGTGGCCTACCCGGCGGTGACCGCGCTGTCGCCCGGCGCGACCTACAGGTCCACGCTCAAGGCCAACGCGCTGGCCAACGTGATCCGCAACGTGTGGGCGAACGCCGTGATCTTCTGCGGGCATTTCCCCGACGGCGCAGAGAAATTCACCAAGACCGACATGATCGGCGAGACGAAGGGTCAGTGGTACCTGCGCCAGATGCTGGGCAGCGCCAACTTCGAGGCCGGGCCCGCGCTGCGGTTCATGAGCGGCAACCTTTGCCACCAGATCGAGCACCACCTGTACCCCGACCTGCCCAGCAGCCGGCTGCACGAGATCTCGTTCCGCGTCCGCGAGCTGTGCGACAAGTACGACTTGCCTTACACCACAGGCTCTTTCCTGGTCCAATATGGCAAGACCTGGCGCACGCTGGCCAAGCTGTCGCTGCCCAACTCCTACCTGCGCGACGACGCCGACGACGCGCCCGAGACCCGCAGCGAGCGGATGTTCGCCGCGCTGGAGCCAGGCTTCGCCGGCACCGACCCGGCGACCGGACGCCGGCGCGGGCTCAAGACCGCCATCGCCACCGTGCGGGGCTGGCGGCAAGACCGGCGCGACAGGCGCCAGGCGGAGGCCGGTCGCAACGGCGGCCTCGCCGCCTAGCAGCTAAGACGCCGGCTGGTACATTCGCGCGGCGTCTCCTGAAGGGACACCGAGTTCGCCGGCGACAGCATCGACCGCTTGCTGCGCTAGCCCGATGTCCACCTTGCGGCCCGCAATGAAATACGGCCCGACATAGCGTTCGTAGTATTGCTGCGCTTCATCACGCGTCAGCCGGTCGAGGAACCAGTTGACGTAGCTCACGGCCCGATCCGGTTTTTCGGCGAGGAGCTGCAACGCTCGCTGATTCGCCTGAACCACTCCCTGCACGGCGGGGCTGTCCAGCGGGATGTGGCCGGGGTCCACCGCGACGCCCACGGTGGGAATCCGGAAGTGGTCCCCGACCCAGGCCAGGACGTGGAATCCCTCTTCCGCGGCGACCTGTTCGGGCGACAGGGTGCTGCCTACGTAGGCGGCGTCGATCGAGCCGTCGCGAAGGCGCCGCAGGTCCATCTGGTAGTCGCCCGGATGGCGCACCACGCATTTCAGGTCGCGGTCGGGGTCCAGGCCGTGCTTGCGCAACACGATTCTCGCGAAGGTACCCGGCGGATTGTCGGGGGCGTGGACTGCCAGGCGCCGCCCGCGCAGATCCGCCATGGACGTCACCTCGGAGTTGCCGAGGAACCAGAACAGCGGGCGATCGGTGTTAACGCTGACCGCCGTCCAACCGATCCCGTCGGTCAGCCGCGACAGCAGGGTCCGGCCCAATCCGATGACGGCGCCGCGGCGCAACCGCTCCGGCTTCCAGCCGATCCCGTCGCGAACGGCGACGTGGACACCTTCGTCTTCGTAGTAGCCCTCTTGGTCGGCGACATGGGCGACCAGCTCCTCATGAAGGCCGCGACCGACATAGGCCAGATCGATCGTCTCCACAGCCACAGCCCCTTTCAGTCCATGGCAAGGCCGCCGTTGATCTCCACACAATGGCCGGTGATGAAACCGGAATCCTCACTCGCCAAGAACGCCACCGTCTTGGCGATCTCGTCGGGACGGACGTTGCGCCCCATGGGATTGGATGCGCCGATTCGACGCAACTCCTCGGCCTTCAACAGCGCGCTCGCCGCCGTATCAGCCACCGTCGCGGGCGAAACGAGATTAGCGGTGATTCCGTGCGGCGCCAGCTCGAGAGCGACGTACCGGACGAACTGGTCGAGCGCCGCCTTGGCGGTACCGACCGTAATCATGCCTTGCCGGGGCCGGCGGGACAACACCGTGGTGAGAAAGACCAACCGGCCATAATTCCGGGAAAGCATGCCCGGCACAACGGCTTTGGTGACCATGTAGGCGGCATGCAGCTCCCGGTCCAGCTTTCCCCCGAGCTGCTCCCAGCTCAGATCGGCAAACGAAGTTACATCGTAGGGAATTAACGCGTTATGCACGAGTACGTCGACCCGGCCCCATCGCTGTTCGGTGTGCTCGAACAGCGCCCTGACATCGTCGGGCGAGGTGACGTCGGCCCGAATCGCCACGGCTTCACCACCGGCCGCCCTGGCGGCGCCGACCACCTCATCTGCCTGCCCGGCGCTGGAATGGTAATTGACGACGACCCGAAATCCACGCTCCGCGAGGACCAATGCGGTTGCCGCACCGATTCCCCGGCTGGCGCCGGTGACCACCGCGACACGATCCATCGGCGTAGCCTCCGTCCATGTTTACTGTCCGGACAACCCGCGGACATGTGACGGTTTCCTGGCGGCCGGCAACCTCCCGACGTGCTGTCACGACGGCGTAGGCTGGCCACGCCGAACGATACTCCGGCCGCGCAACAGGGTAAAGCGCGTCGATCGGGAAGGATTGCAGCCATGGGAGACGACGACGTGCGGGTCGCCCTGCGGCGCCACTGGGTGGCCTCCGACGCCAACGACTTTGCGACGGAGCACGAAATTTACCGGGCCGATGCGGTTCTCGAATATCCGCAATCGCGCGAGCGGATCCGAGGCCGGGCCAACATCCAGGCGTCGCGTGCCGCCCAGCCGAACGAGAAACGGTTCACGGTGCGACGCATGCTGGGCGGGGGTGACCTGTGGGTCAGCGAACTCGTCCTGACCTATGACGTGCAACCGTTCTACACGGTCAGCATCATGGAGTTCGAGGACGGCGAAGTGGTCCGTGAGACACAGTACTTCGGCGATCCGTTCGAGCCGGGGGCATCGCGGGCGCAGTGGACCGAGCGAATGGAGTGAGGGATCGCCGTCAGGGGTGGGCGACCAGATAGGTTTCGTTGTCCAGCCCGGCGGTGAGTTCGTCGACGTCGAAGGGTCGGTCGAGTCGTGCCCGCAATTCCGCCATGTCGACGAGCAGGCTGATCTCCACGGTCTGCCGGGCGAAAAGCCGTCCGATGAGTGGATAGATCCGGCGCATGGCCGCCCGCTCCGCGGATGTGCAGCGCGACGCGCAGTAGCCGACGTGGCCGATCTCGTCGGTGAGGATGTCGCTGTAGAGCAGTTCGATTCGTCCGGCGACCGCGGGTTCGTCGGCGAACAGCTTGCTGCCGACGCGGCGCAGTTCGTCAAACATGATGCAGCCGGCCATCTCCGCGGCGCCGACGAACGCGAAGCTGACCCGGTCGGGGAGGAACACGGCCGTCTTGACGAACTGCCGCATGACGAACGGCGGGGGCACGACTTGGAACGTCAGATCGAAGATGTCCAGCGCGTAGGCCAGCAGCCGGGTGTGGTAGTGCTCCTCGAGTTCGAGGTAGACATTCTCCGGCGGCAAATTCTCGTCGCTGTTGCGCCCGTAGGTTTCTCCGAGGCCGACACCGAAGCGTTCGGCCTGGTTCAGTTTGGCGGTCGCCAGCAGGAAGAGCATCTTGGGGTCCAGCCCCGGTTCGGGTCGACGGCGTCGCAGGTTGCGAAGGAATGTCGCCCGGTCGGCGGGATGGGCCGACCGGACGGGGTTGGCTTCGAGGTCGTTGAAGAACCGCTCCCGATTCGCCAACCGCCGATTGAGCAGGTCGGCTTCGCCGTCACGCTTGGCGAGGAACTCCCGGTAGCCTTCGATTCCGTTGCCATTCATCGTTTCTCCATTCCCTTGACGGTCGTTGTGACGTAACGCCTCAGCAGCGCGGCGTCGTGCGCTCCGATGGCCAACAGGGCGAACAGCCCGGTCAGGAAGAAGGTCGCGAGTTCCTCGGCGTCCTGGCGTAAGGAGACGTGCCCGGCCTTTTGCGCCCGACGGATGACCGCCACGAGAAACTCTGCGAGCGGATGCGCCGTCACATCGTCTTCGACCGGTCGCGCGGGCGAGAAATGCAGTCCGAGCATGGCCCGGAAGACGACCTCGCCCAGCCGGCGTTCCGCATTGAGGACGTGCTGCACGAGTCGCGCCAGCACCGACTCCAGATTGCCCTTGGCCGTGCCGATTTCACCGACGATCCGCTGTTCCTCGTTGCGCTCGAGTTCGATGAGGACGTGTTCTTTGGTCGGGAAGTGGAAGTAGAACGTCCCCCTCACCACGCCGGCCGCAGCGGCGATGGCACTGACATCGGCGTCGGCGAATCCACGTCGGGATATCTCGGCCAGCGCCGCGTCGAACAAGCGGGCCCGGGTTTCCAGCCGCCGAGCCTCCCGGACACCGGCCGCCGGCGATGGGGCGGCTGACGTTGCGTTGGGTGCCCCCATGACGGGAATCATATGCACGTTCGCTGACGGCCGTCAATGACGGTCGTCAGCGAAGCTGCGCGGCGGCGAACCTGCTCGACGGGCCGTTCGGCATCGATTGCTGTACGTTCAGGGGCCGCCGCCGGTCACCTTTTCCGCCAGGGCTGCCAACTTGGCGTCGAGTTCTTCTGCGGCGCTGAGCAATTCGGGGTTGAACCCGATCACCATCAGCGACGACGGCTTGACGTAGGTCAGGCTGCTGCCGGCGCCCTCGTCGAGGAGCAGCAGTTCGACCGGCGCGAACAGCCCGGCGGTCACGTCGTGGCGCAGCATCGTGATCGCGATCAGCGGGTTGCCGAGGATGACGCGCATCGCCTTGCGCTCGATGCCGGCCTTGGTGATCCAGGCGCCGTGGTCGAGCAGCGCGAACAACGCGAATCCGCTTGGCCCGATGTAGGTTTCGACCCGCTCCTGGTAGGACCGCCAGTCGCCGCCAGAACCCGCGATGTCGTTGATCGGGACCGGCTTGTCGCCGATGTCGGCCAGCAGGGCGGCCAGCAGCGCGTCGTAGCCCTTGGCGCTGTCGTAGCGGACGCGCACCCCGTCGAACCTTGCCTCGGAGGCCGCCACGGCCTAGCCCAACCGCTCGATGATGGTGGCGTTGGCCATGCCGCCGCTCTCGCACATCGTCTGCAGGCCGTAGCGCCCGCCGCGCTGGTGCAGGGCGTTGACCAGTGTGCGCATGATCCGGGCCCCGCTGGCGCCCAGCGGGTGACCGATCGCGATGGCACCACCGTTGACGTTGGTCTTGGCCAGGTCGGCGCCGGTGTCCTGCGCCCAGGCGAGCGCGAGGGTGGTGCGGAAGAGTACGTCCATAAGCAACTAGATACCGAACCAATGCGTAAGCGCGCCGAACAGTTCGCCCAATTCCTCGGGGCCGGGTCTGGCGTGCGACGACGCCCAAGCCACGTAACCATCGGGACGCACCAACACAGCGGTGGCGGCGATCTCGCCGACGGGTTGTCCGGCGGCGAGGTTGAGCTGGTCTGCAATATCGGTCACTGCCGCTGTGACGGCGCCGCTCTCGGTGAGATCGACGAGTACTGGCCGCCCATCGCGGGCTAGCTCCGCAATACGTTGGGTTGTGCTGGTGCCCGCAACAGCGAAGTCGGGCACCCAGCGTCCAACGAGCGGATGTGTACTGGCGCCAAAAGTGCCCATCGTGTAACGGTTGTCCGCGCCCGAGAGCAAGTCGCCGATCCGGCTGACGTTATTGCAGTCGGCGAGCATTTCGGAGAAGAGTTCGCGTTGCGCCGTGACTTCAAGTCCCGGTCGAAACAGAGCCAACTGGACCCGGCTTTGCATGATAAGCCGCTCGGCGGCGGCC
Organism: Mycobacterium bohemicum DSM 44277; assembly: GCF_001053185.1. Classification (GTDB taxonomy): domain Bacteria; phylum Actinomycetota; class Actinomycetes; order Mycobacteriales; family Mycobacteriaceae; genus Mycobacterium; species Mycobacterium bohemicum. The sequence goes on from NZ_CSTD01000003.1 coordinate 437,106, forward strand.
CGACGCTCGGTCTCGTAAGTGGCGAGCAATGCGGGCTGCACGCGCCCACTGACAACCGCCGCCATCTTCCAGCCGAGGTTGACCCCGTCTTGCAAGCTCAAGTTTAGACCCGGTCCGCCAATGGGCGAGTGGACGTGAGCGGCGTCGCCGACCAGCATCACCCTGCCGACCTGGTACCGGGAAGCGATCCTCGAGTTGATGCCGAAGAACCGACGCAGATCAAGTGGTGTGTCAGGCGATGTCCGCCGTAGCGGCACGCCGGAGCCGAGCACACGCTCGGCGCTGGCCTCCAGCTCGGCCAGGCTCATGGGTGGCTCATCAGCTCTTTCTTCGCTGCGCTGTTCGCGGGCCGCGATGTCCAGTTCGTAGGTCATCACCGCCACGCGGTTTCCCATCGCACCGCATGCGAACACACCTCGGTCGGTTCGGTAATACCGCTGGGGTGGAAGGTGATTGGATTCTGGTGAGTCGCTGACCGGTTCAAGCCATTTGTCGGGCGGCAGCAGGTCGAAGCCGATCCGGACAACCAAGTCGTAAGACGACATTCCGGAAAACTCGATGCCGGCGAGGTGGCGTGTTTTGCTGTGGCCGCCGTCGGCGCCGACCAAGTACTTGGCCGTCATGTCGTAGGCGCCGTCCGGCCCGGTGACATGCACCGTGACGCGGTCTTCGTCTTGGTCGAAACCGGTCAAAGCGTGACCCCAACGAATGTCCACGCCGTATTCGTCGGCCCGTTCGGTAAGCACTTGAACAAGCCCGTGCTGTTGAATCGGGACGACGAAAAGTTGGGAGTCCGGCATTGCGGCGAGGTCCAAGGGAAAACCCGCGAACATCGCGCGCTTTGCTGGCCGGGGCGGTTCCGCTGACCCGGTGAGTGCACCGTAGAGACCTCGGTGATCAAGGATTCGAGCCGCTTGGCCCACGATGCGGTTGGCCCGCGCGCTGGGATTGGGGCCGGGTGTCGGGTCCAACATCACCGGCCGGACCCCGGCCAATCCCAGTTCGCAGGCCAGCATCAATCCATCCGGACCAGCCCCGGCGATGACGACATCAGTCACTTGGCCCGCCCAACTTCCAGCTAGCTTCCCTGATCACCGCAGCGCGACGAAGTCTTCGAACACCCAAGCGCCTGACACGCTATTAACCCGACGGTTGCTGCCAAGTCGGAACGATACGTATGCAATAGGTCTCGGTAAAGGGCGCGCAAGGGAACGCGCCGACTTTACCCGTGCGTAGCGAGGCGGGGGCCTTTCTATCGCCGACTCGGAAGTCCTGCTCAGCTCTCCAAGTCCGACGCCGTTGGCTCTCCATCTGCCGTGTATGGCTTGACCATCAGCGGATGCCACTCGCTTGCGCGTACCTCGGCCAGCAAAGGACCCCACCCGGCCCCAGACTTGCTCTGCGGCACCATCTTTACCGTCACAGTGTTGGTGTGTGCGCTGCCCACTTTTCCTTTCGCGCCGAGAGAAACGACCGATAAGTTGATCCCAGCCCCCGCGCCACCTTCGCGTGTCAGCTCGACTGCAAACTCCAAGGTCACCTCATCGACCCTGAACTGCAACTCCTGACCCTCGCCGCGCACTTGGGCATTCTCGAGTTCGGCGCGTACCTGCCCGATCGCTTCCGCTAGCCCTATGGGCCCTTGATCACCCACATCGACACCTCCTGACAAATCGACAACAGTCCCGAACCATCGTCCTCTCCCGCACTTTCTAAAGCGAGGGCGTCTTAGGGGGGGTCGGCCCAGGGCGATTTCGTCGCACCCGTGAGCATCGAGCAGTCTGCGCTGGTGATCAACTGATGTGCGAGTTGACGAGGTATTTCATTCAATCCCCGGCGCGGCTCGCAGCAGTCCAGCAAGCGTTTGCCAGCCGTCAGCAGGGCGGCGGACAAGCTCCGAAAAGGCTAGAGCCCGCGCGACGAATCGCGAGGTGCTCTCCCGTCGTGTGTAACCGTCTATCTAGCCAAGCCGCTCGATGATGGTGGCGTTAGCCATGCCGCCGCCCTCGCACATCGTCTGCAAACCGTAGCGACCTCCGCGCTGTTCGAGCGCATTAACCAGCGTCGTCATGATGCGGGCACCGCTGGCACCGAGCGGGTGGCCGATGGCGATGGCACCACCGTTGACGTTGGTCCGAGATAGGATGCCGGTCTGCTCCCCATCTACGTCCTGTGCCCAGGCCAGGACGACGGGCGCGAACGCCTCGTTCACCTCGAACAGGTCGATGTCGGCCACGGTCAGCCCGGCGCGGCGCAGCACCTTCTCGGTGGCGGGGATGACCCCGGTCAGCATGTAGAGCGGGTCGGATCCCACCACGGTGGTGGTGTGGATGCGGGCCAGCGGGCGCAGGCCCAGCTTGCGCGCGACCTCGCTGCTGGTGATCATGACCGCGGCGCTGCCGTCGGACAGCGGGGACGAGTTGCCCGCCGTGATCGACCAATTGATCTGGGGGAAGCGCTCATTCATCGCGTCGCTGTAGAAGGCGGGCCGCAATCCGGCCAGCGTGTCGACCGTGGTGCCGGGCCGGATGAATTCGTCGGTGGACAACCCGGCGATCGGGATGAGCTCATCGTCGAACAGCCCGTCCTTGGTGGCGCGCGCGGCCTTCTCGTGGCTGGCCGCCGAGAACTCGTCGAGCTGGGTGCGGGAAAAGCCCCACTTCGCCGCGATCAACTCGGCGCTGATGCCCTGCGGCACCAGGCCGTCGGGGTACCGGCGCGTCATGTCGTGGCCGAAGGGGTTGCTGCCGGGCAGCACGGAGGTGCCCATCGGGACGCGGCCCATCGACTCCACGCCGCCGGCGATCACCAGGTCGTAGGCGCCGGCGAGCACACCCTGGGCCGCGAAACTGATGGCCTGCTGGCTGCTGCCGCACTGACGGTCGATCGTGACGCCGGGAACCGACTCGGGAAACCCGGCGCCCAGCAGGGCGTTGCGCGCGATGTTGACCGCCTGGTCACCGACCTGGGCGACGGCGCCGGCGATCACGTCGTCGACCTGCGCCGGGTCGACGCCGGTGCGGGCCACCACTTCGCGCAGGCTGTGCGCCAACAGGTCGGCGGGCAGCACGTCGTGCAGCGCGCCGGTGGGCTTGCCCTTGCCGATGGGGGTGCGGACCGCACCAACGATGACGGCGTCGCGAGACATGGCTCCTCCTTGAGTCCGTTGCCTGAGTATTTGAGGCTATACCCAGGTAAACATCTAGGTACACTAAAAGCAACCCAGACCGGGAGGTGATGTGCGTGACACTGCTGCAGGGGCCGCTGGCCGACCGCGACGCCTGGTCGGCGGTCGGGGAGTGTGCGATCGAAAAGACCATGGCGGTCGTCGGCACCAAGTCCGCCATGCTGATCATGCGCGAGGCCTATTACGGGACCACCCGGTTCGACGACTTCGCCCGCCGCGTCGGCATCACCAAGGCCGCAACGTCGGCGCGGCTGGCCGAACTCGTCGAGATCGGGCTGCTGCAGCGCCGGCCCTACCGGGAGCCGGGGCAGCGCCGTCGCGAGGAGTACGTCCTCACCGAGGCCGGCATCGACTTCATGCCCGTGGTGTGGGCGCTGTTCGAGTGGGGCCGGCGCCACCTGCCGGGACGCAACCGGCTCAGGCTCACCCATCAGGGCTGCGGCGCCGAGGTTGGCGTCGAGATTCGTTGCAGACAAGGCCATCTGGTGCCGCCCGACGAGCTCGGCATGCGGCTGGCCAAGCCCGTCTGATCGGCGCTTTGCCTAGGGCGCCCGCAGCGCCGCCAGCAGCCGACGCGCCGCGGCGACGCGGCGTTCCGCGGGCCCGGACAGCGCGTCCAGCGCGCACTCGGGGTCGGCGGGCGGGCCCATGTGCCCGCAGCCGCGGGGGCAGTCCTCGATCACCTCGGCCAGATCCGAGAACGCCATCAGCACGTCCTCGGGCCGGATGTGGGCCAGCCCGAACGACCTGATCCCCGGCGTGTCGATCACCCAGCCGGAACCCTCGAGCGCGAGCGCCAACGACTGCGTCGAGGTGTGCCGGCCCCTGCCGATCTCGGTCACCTCGCCCACCGCCCGGAAGGCCTCGGGCACCAAGCGGTTCACCAGTGTCGACTTGCCCACGCCGGAATGTCCCAGCAGCACGGTGATTTTGCCGGCCAGCAGGTCGGCGACGGCCAGCAGGGGATCGTCGCGGCCCGCCGCCACGATCGTCAGGTCCAGGTCGGCGAACTGCTCGGCGAACGGCTCCGGCGCGGCGAGGTCCGTCTTGGTCAGGCACAGGATCGGAGCCAGCCCGCCGGCGTAGGCGGCGATCAGCGCCCGGTCGACCAGGCCGGTGCGCGGCGGCGGGTCGGCCATCGCCACCACGATCAGCAGTTGGTCGGCGTTGGCGACCACCACCCGTTCGGTGGGATCGGTGTCATCGGCGGTGCGGCGCAACACCGTTCGGCGCTCGCCGCGGCGCACGATGCGCGCCAGCGTGTCGGGGCGCCCGGACAGGTCGCCGACCAGGTCGACGTCGTCGCCGACGACGATCGGCGTGCGGCCCAGTTCGCGGGCGCGCATGGCGGTCACCCGGCGAGCGGGGTCCCCGCCCAGCACGCAACCCCAGCGGCCGCGGTCGACGCTGACCACCATGGCGGCCTCGGCGTCCGCGTGCCCGGGACGGGTCTTGGTCCGCGGCCGCGAACCGCGTCCGGAGCGGATCCTGACGTCGGACTCGTCGTAGTCGCCAGGCCTCAAGCCCAGGGCTCCAGCATGTTGGCCCACAGCCGGGGGAAGTCCGGCAGCGTTTTGGCGGTGGCGCCGATGTCGTCCACCAGGACCCCGGGCACCCGCAGCCCGATTATGGCCCCCGCCATGGCCATTCGATGGTCGGCGTAGGCGCGCCAGGTGCCGGGCTGCAGCGGGGTCGCGGTGATCACCAGGCCGTCCGCCGTTTGGGCGCAGTCGCCGCCCAGGCGGTTGATCTCGGCGCTCAGCGCGGCGAGCCGGTCGGTTTCGTGGCCGCGCAGGTGCGCGATGCCCGACAGGCGCGACACCGAACCGGTTTCGGCCAGCGCGGCCAGCGCCGCCACCGACGGCGTCAGCTCGCCGACGGCACTCAGGTCGACGTCGAACCCGGAGTAGTCGCCGGGCCCGCGCACCTCGAGATACGTATCCGTCTGCGTCACAACGGCATTGAGCTTGGCGAGGACGTCGAGGATGTGCCCGGCCGGTTGCACGCTGGCGGCCGGCCAGCCGGTGATGCGCACCGCACCGCCGGTGACCACGGCCGCGGCCAGGAAGGGCACGGCGTTGCTGAGGTCGGGTTCGATGTCCCAGTGCCGGGCGGCGACCGGGCCGGCGCCCACCCGCCACCGGTTGGGAGCCGAGTCGTCGACGTTAACCCCGGCCCGCCGCAGCATCGCGACCGTCATGGCGATGTGGGGGGCCGACGGCAGCGCCGCGCCGGTGTGCTGCACGGTCAGGCCCTCGCTGAACGACGCCGCACACAGCAGCAGCCCGGAGACGAACTGCGACGACGCGGAGGCGTCGATCGCGACGGTGCCCCCGGCCACCGATCCGCCGCCGTGCACCCGGAACGGCAGGCCGTCGCCGTCGATGCGGACGCCGAGGCCGCGCAGCGCGTCCAGCAGCGGCGCGATGGGACGCGCACGGGCCTGTTCGTCGCCGTCGAACTCGACCACCGCGTCAGACAGCGCCGCCAGCGGCGGCACGAAGCGCAGGACCGTGCCGGCCAGGCCGCAGTCCACCCGCGCGTCGGGCCCGGGGGCCACCCGGCCGCCGATCGTCACGTCGGGCCCGGCCCCGTCGACGGTCAGACCCAGGGTGCGCAGCGCCCCGATCATCAGGTCGGTGTCGCGGCTGCGCAGCGCCCCGCCCAGGGTCGACGGGCCCTGCCCCTGCGCGGCCGCCAGCGCGGCCAGCATGAGCGCGCGATTGGTCTGCGACTTGGAGCCCGGGATCGTCACGGTCGCGTGCACCGGCGCCGGCATGGTCGGGGCCGCCCAGTTGATCACGGGTCCATCATCGCCTGTCCGCGGCCCGTCGGGGACATCTGCCACCATGGAAACCATGTGCGGACGGTTCGCGGTGACCACCGATCCGGCCCTGCTGGCCCAGAAGATCAAGGCGATCGACGAGGCGACGGGCACTACGGAGGGCGCGGCGCCGGGCGCCACGGCCCCCAACTACAACGTGGCCCCCACCACCAGCATCGCGACCGTGGTCAGCCGGCACTCGGAGCCCGACGACCAGCCGAGCCGGCGGGTCCGGCTCATGCGCTGGGGCCTGATCCCGCCGTGGGCGAAGGCCGGCGCCGGCGGCGCGCCGGAGGCCAAGGGGCCGATGCTGATCAACGCCCGCGCCGACAAGGTCACGTCCTCGCCGGCCTTCCGGTCGGCCGTGAAGTCGAAGCGCTGCCTGATCCCGATGGACGGCTACTACGAGTGGCGCGTCAACGACGCGGGCGCCGGCGCCAAGTCCCGCAAGACCCCGTTCTTCATGTACCGCGCCGACGGTGAGCCACTGTTCATGGCCGGGCTGTGGTCGGTCTGGAAGCCGGCCAAGGAGGGCTCGCCGCTGCTCAGTTGCACGATCATCACCACCGACGCCCCCGGCGAGCTCGGCCGGATCCACGACCGGATGCCGCTGGTGGTGCCCGAAGCGGACTGGGACCGCTGGCTGGACCCGGACGCCCCGGTCGACGAAGAGATCCTGTCCCGCGTCCCCGACGTCAGCGGCATCCGCATGCGGGAGGTGTCCACCCTGGTGAACAACGTGCGCAACAACGGCCCCGAGCTGGTCGAGCCCGCCGAACCGCAGCCCGAGCAGGCCCGGCTGCTCTAGGCGCTACAAGTTCGAGACGTTGATGATCGGGTTCAGCGAATCGGCCGGGCCGCCGCCCAGGGCGCCGACGATGTCGTGGGTCACCGCGACGGGGAATTGCGCGGTCGCGGTGCCGACCAGGTCGGCACCGTTGGCAAACGTGTTCACGATGGTCGCGGGGTTGCCGCCGAGCAGGGCCTGCACGTCGTCATAAGCCGCGAATTGCGGCGCCATCATCAGGTCGCGCACGTCGACGAACAACTCGGTCGGCAGCGAGGCCGGGGGAACGGGCACCCCGTCCCAACTCACCAGGTTCCAGCCGTCCTGGGGGTCGCCCTGCACCACGACGACGCCCGTGTTCGGCAGCGGGTGGGTGAGCATCAGCAACAGGTCGGGGTTCTTGACGTTCATCAGCGTTCCCACCTCGATGGCGAATTCGCTCGAGTACGCCACGTCGGTGATCTGGCCGTTGGCCGCCAGCACCGGGTGCGCCATCGCACCGGCATACATCGTCTGCAGGGCATTGGTGAACCCCTGGTCGAACGCCAGCCCGCTGAACGGGCCGGAGCCCGGGCCCAGCATGGGCACCAGGGGCAGCCCGAGCACCCACGCCAGCGGGGCCGGCAGATACAGGACGCCCAGCGGGACCTCCGGGAAACCGTTGAGGGCGCCGGCATAGATCTCGTTGAGCCCGGGCAACGTGGTGACGGGCATGCCCAGCAGCGCGGCCAGCGGCGCGGCGGTCTGCTGCGTCCGGAGCAACTGCGACGAGAAGATCGCGGCGAACGGCCCCTGCGAGTCGAGCGCGTTGGCGATGGTCACCGCTTGTTGCTGACCGAGCGCGGTCAACGGGGTGCCGGGCACGCCGGTGTCGATCAGATTCGCCGCGTTGCCGAACGACTCCCCGTGCCGGACGAAGTCGATGACGATCTTGGTGGCGGGTGCCGGCGTTCCGGCGGCGCCGGTGCCGATCAGATCGCGGCCGAACAGCACGTCCGTCGGCGCGTTGATGATCGGATCGAGCACCTGGCCCAGTGGGCTGTTGACCCAGGCCTCGCCGACGGTGCGCAGCGGATCGGCGACGAAGGACGCGGCGGCCGCCGTCTCGGTGCCTGCGTAGGCCGCCGCCGCCGCGTTCAGGGTCCCCGCGAACTGCTCGCAGTACGTCGCCGCCTGCGCCGCCGCCGCCTGGTAAGTCGTGGCATGCGCGCCGAACACCGCGGCGATGGCCGCCGACACCTCGTCGGCGCCGGCCGCCGCCAGTTCGGTCGTCGGGAGCAGCGCGGCGAGATTTCCGGTGTGCACCGCCGAACCGATCCGCCCGATGTCGGCGGCCGCCGTCTGCACCAACTCCGGTGCCACGTCAACAAATGACATCGCCCAACCCCCGACGTTTCACGACGCAACCATTGAGCCGCGCCCACACATTAGGGCAATTGGCCCGGTGATATAGCTGTTTTCGGGCCGTTTCCACCCGAGGCGTCGATCGGGTGCCGCCTACCATGCGTATGTGACCGGCTCCTACACCCACACGTTCGAGGACATCCGCGACCGTCCGGTGGCCGTGATCGGGGCGGGCACGCTGGGGCGCCGCATCGCCTTGATGTTCGCCAGCCGCGGCGGAACGGTGCGAATCCATGCCCGCCGCGCCGACCAGCTCGCCGAGGCGGCGCGCTATGTCGTGGATGGATTGCCAAAACTTGTGCAGGACAGGGGATTCGGTGAGATCGGCGTGGCGCTGCCGATGACCTCGCTCGACGAGGCGTTGGACGACGCCTGGCTCGCCGTCGAATCCGTGCCGGAGAAGCTTGAGATCAAGGTGCCGCTCTGGGGTCGGATCGACCAATCGGCGCCGCCGGACACCATTTTCGCGACGAACTCGTCGTCATACCCGTCGCGCCTGCTGGCCGACAATGTCGGGGACAGACGCCGGCTGTGCAATATGCACTTCTACATGCCCCCGCAGGTCAATGGCGTCGACCTGATGTCCGACGGCGAGACCGACCGCGGGTTGCTCGACACCCTGCTGGCCGTGCTGCCCGAGTTCGGACTGCATCCGTTCGAGGCGCTCAAGGAGAGCACCGGCTTCATCTTCAACCGCATTTGGGCGGCCATCAAACGGGAATCGTTGGCGGTGGTCGCCGAGGGCGTCGCACGTCCCGAGGATGTGGACGGGCTGTTCAGGGTCAACCTCGGTGTGGCGGCCGGGCCGTTCCAGATGATGGACGCGGTGGGGCTGGACGTGGTGCTCGACATCGAAAACCACTACGCCCAAGAGTTTCCCCACCTGCCCAAGAGCGTGCGAGACCTCCTGCAGTCCTACGTCGACGCAGGCAAGCTCGGGATCAAAACCGGCGAGGGCTTCTACAAGTACTGAGCCGACCGGCGACTACTGAAAGTCAATGAAGTCGATGAGCCCGCGGATGTTTCGCCCTTCCCGCATATCGCTGAACGCCTCGTTGATCTGATCGAGCCGGTAGCGCCGGGTGACGAGCTCGTCAAGCTTCAGCCTGCCTTCGCGATACATCGACAACAGCATCGGCATGCTGGCGCGCGGATTCATTCCGCCGGCGAGCAATCCCTTGAGCTGCTTGGCCGACAACACCATGTCGTTGAGCACCAGTGGCACCGGCAACTCGTCGTAACGGCTCAGCCCGGTGAGCACGCAGGTACCGCCCTTGCGCGTCAACATCATCGCCGGAGACAGCAAGTCCGTCGGGACGACGCCGGGAGTCAGGACCACCCTGTCGGCCATCACACCGCGGGTCAGCTGCCGCACCAACGGTGCGGCCTCGTCGATCGACGCCACGGCATGGGTCGCGCCGAAAGCGCCCGCCGAGTCACGTTTGAACGCGACCGGATCGACCGCGACCACGTACTTCGCCCCAACGGCCCGCGCGCCCTGCAACGCGTTCATGCCGACGCCGCCGGTGCCGATCACCACGACGGTGTCGCCGGCCTCCGTGCCCGCGCCGACCGTCGCCGAGCCCCAGCCGGTCATGACTCCGCAGGACACCAGTGATCCGGCGTGGAACGGAATGTCGTCGTCGATCTTGATCACCGACGACTCCGCCGCCACCAGGTACTCCGCGAAGGTGCCCAATTGCGTCATGGCGGTCAGGTGTTCGTCCCCCACGTGACGGCGCGGCGTGCCGTCCGTCGTCATCTCCTTGGAGACGGTGCCGGCGCCGAGGTCGCACAGGTAGCTCTGCCCACGGGAGCACCACCGGCAGGAACCGCATGCCGGGATGAACGATGTGGCCACGCGGTCACCGGGTCGCACGGACCGCACGCCCGGACCGACCTCGGTGACGACGCCGGCGCCCTCGTGTCCGCCAAGCATCGGATACAGCTCGGGCACCGGGATTTCGTTGTCCGCCATGATCGTCGCCAGGCGGCTCCCCGCGACGCCGTCCCCCGTCGCGTAGTGATCATCGGAGTGGCAGATTCCGGCGACGGCCACCCGCACCAGCACTTCGCCGTCCCGCGGCGGATCGAGTTCGATCTCCCGGATCTCCCAGCCGCGGCCGGCGCCCGGCAGCACCGCCCCTCGGCACTTCATCGGCCACCATCACCTGCAAGTCTGGTCATGGCTTCATCCCGTCGCTCGCGGCTCGAATCCGTTCGAGCCGAAGCATGTCATCACCGAACCCGGCGCGCGGGCAAAGGCCGGAATTCGGCGGGCCGGGTCAGGCTCGGCGGCGCAGCGCCCGGATTAGGCGCACCGGCCGGACCCGGCCGCCTTCACGCTCGAAATGGATCGCATGCACGGGCGCCGGAGTTAGCACGGGCGTGAAAACGACCGCGGTGCACATCGTGATCACCAGTGTGCGTTTCGACAGGCGCCTGCGCTTTCCCGCGGTCCCAAATCGAAGTGACTGCGGCACTTGGCGATCGAGATCCCTGATGGATCGCCTTGCCGGGTTCGTCGCAGAACTTGACGGCGCGGCGTGGCCGTGGCGCCGTCCCCGTGCGACGAGGGTTGTCGGTAGCGAGAAATGCGCCCCGGGGCGGATGAATTGTCGTAGGCAATTCGTGTGACAACCGCCCGTATACCAAATTGTGTCGCCCAAGCCATTTTCTTTACGCCACGAGTGGCGAATCATATTGTCATGACAACTACCGATCGGACCGTGTTCGAAGGTCCACTGCAGCAGTTTGCCCGCAGCGCGTGGCAGATGCTTCTCTTCACCGGTCTCCTGGCGGTGGCACTCGGTGTCATCGTGCTGGCCTGGCCGGGCAAGACACTGTTCGTGGCGGGTGTCTTGTTCGGCATATACCTGGTGGTTTCCGGCATCGGGTACGTGTTCGCGTCTTTCGGCACGCACGCGGGCGCCGCGATGAGGGTGCTCACCTTCCTCGCCGGCATCGTGTCAATAGTGCTGGGGTTCTTCTGCTTCCGCGACAAGTTCGAGGCCGTGGCCCTGTTGGGGATATGGATCGGCGTCAGCTGGTTGTTCCGCGGGATGACATTGCTCACCGCGGCGCTGGCGCTCGACCACATGCCCGGCCGCGGCTGGCAGGTGCTGTCCGGGTTGATCATCGTCGTCGGCGGCGCCGTCCTGATCGTCTCCCCGCTGGACTCGATCGCCGTCCTGACCCTGGTCGCGGGCTGCTGGCTGATCGCCATCGGCATCGTCGACGTCATCACCGCGATTCAGGTTCGCGGCCGCGCCAAGCACCTGACGGAATCGCCGGGGCACCCGGCCTAGGGGGTGCCGGTGACCCGCTAGGGCAGTCGCCGGTCCGCCTCGAACACCAGGCACAGCTCCGCGAGATCCCTTGGCCGCGAGAGTGACCGGCCGGTCAGCTCCTCGATGCGGCGCAGCCGGTGCCGCACGGTGTTGGGGTGGCAGAAGACCGCCGCGGCGGCGTCGTTGGCGGAGCCGCCCGCGTCCACCCAGGCCCGGAACGTGTCCAGCAGGATCGCCCGCTCCTCGGCCGGCAGGTCGTCGACGCGCCGCAGCAGCGCGGACTTGATCTTGGTCATCGCCTCGGGCGCGCTGACCGCCGCGACGGCCAGCGGGGTGTCGTCGAAGACGCAGACCAGCGAGTCCCCGGACCGCTTTCCGGTGACCGCCACCCGGGCGAACCGCAGCGCGTCGCTGGTGTCGGCCAGGTCCCGAAACGGCGGGCTGATGCCGACCCGCGCGGTCGCGGCCTGGCCGAGCACCTCGACCAGGGTGGTCATCGCCTCCGTCGTTTCCCTCAGCGCGACGATCCCCACCTGCAGGTCGGGCAGGAGCCGCCACGCGGATCGAACGTCCTTGGCGGACAGCTTGTTCTCGATGGCCGGCAGCCCGAGGCGGCCGATCGCGGGCAGCTCCGCCGCCGCCACGACGTAGGGCCCGGAGGTCGGCAGGCGCAGCAGATCGGCCGCCTCCCAGAGGCTTTGCCTGTCGGTCATCCGCCGGGACAGCAGCGCCTCGACCAACGCCGATCGTTCCTCTTCGCGCTCCAGGATCTGCGCGGTGAGCTGTTGGCGGTAGGCGGTGGCCATCGCCTGGGTGAAGGTCTCCTGGGCGAAGAAGATTCGCGCGGTGGCATCAAGGATCGCGTCGGTGGGTATGGCCGCGTCCCGCGCGGTGGCCAGGGTCTCCTCCCACACGAAGCGAAAACCGATGCGGTAGGCGGTCATCACCGCCGGCAGCGGCACACCGGCGAGCGCCCGTTCGGTCCCGGTGCGCTCGGCGGGGGAGACGTCGACGCCCTCGTCCCCCGTGAGCGACTGAAAGATGAAGGCGACGTTCGCCACGCAGCTTTCGGCAACCTGATCCCTGGTGACGACGGTGTCGTCGCGGTAGGCCTCGATGTCGCGGCAGAGCACGTCGGCCATGGCTCTGCCCAACCCGGGCGCGCGGGCCAGCATGAGCTTGCTCAGCTCGATCACGTGCGGGTCAACCGTCGCGCCATGCCGGACGCCGCGGCTCCTGGATGCCACGCCCATATCGCGAACCCTATGCCCGGAGGCGGTCGGATGTGCGCCGTAACAGCAAAGAGCCGCTGCCGTTGTTTCCGGGGACATTGCCGCCCGCCGCCATGGAGACCACGCTGGAGGCAACGACGACACACCCACCCCGACGGAGGCCCTCATGAGCGCACTGAGCAACAACCTCATCGCGTCGAAAGAACGCCACCCGGAACGTGTCGCCCTGCGCTGTGGCGAGTCGCAGCTCACCTTTGCCGAATTCGACGGCGCGGCGGCGCGCGTCGCGGCGCTGCTGGAGCGGGCCGGGGTCGAGCCGGGCGACCGGGTGGGCGTGATGCTGCCCAACACGCCCGCGTTCGCCATCGCCTTCTACGGCATCATCTATCGCGGCGCCGTCGCGGTCCCGATGAACCCGCTGCTCAAGGCCCGCGAGATCGCCTTCTACCTGTCCAACAGCGGCGCCAAGGCGCTGTTCGCGACCCCGGTCTTCGCCGGGGAGGCCACCGCGGGGGCGGCCGAGGTGGGAGCGCAGTGCCTGCTCGTCGACGACGCCGCGCTGGGGAAGCTGATCGCCGACCTGCCTGCCCAGGACGCGCCGGTGCACCGCGACGACGAGGACGTCGCGGTGATCCTGCACACCTCGGGGACGACGGGAAAACCCAAGGGCGCCATGCTCACTCACGCCAACCTGGGCCGCAACGCCGAGGTCGCCGCCCGCACCCTGGTCAAGACCGGTCCGGACGACGTCGTGATGGGCTGCCTGCCGTTGTTCCACGTCTTCGGGCTCACCTGCGGCCTGAACTCCTCGGTGCTGTCGGGGGCGATGCTGACGTTGGTGCCCCGCTTCGACCCCAAGGCCGCGCTCGAGGTGATCGAACGCGACCGGGTCACGGTTTTCCAGGGGGTGCCGACGATGTACTCGGCGCTGCTCGCCGTGGCCGACGAGGCCGCGCCAGGGGCGACGCAAAGCCTCCGAACCTGCGTCTCGGGTGGCGCGGCACTGCCGGTCCAGGTACTCACCGACTTCGAAAAGGCCTTCGGCTGCACGGTTCTCGAGGGCTACGGGCTCTCCGAGAGCTCCCCGGCCGCCGCGTTCAATCACCCGGACCGGCCCCGCAAGGCGGGTTCGATCGGCACCCCGATCGAGGGCGTCGAGATGCGGGTGGTCGACCCCACCGGCGCCGAGGTGCCCCAGGGGGAGGCGGGGGAGGTCCAGATCCGCGGCCACAACGTGATGAAGGGCTACTGGAACCTGCCCGACGCCACCCAGGCCACCATCACCCCCGACGGCTGGCTGAACACCGGCGACATCGGGCGCGTCGACTCCGATGGCTACTTCTACATCGTCGACCGGACCAAGGACATGATCATCCGCGGCGGGTACAACGTCTATCCGCGGGAGATCGAGGAGGTGCTCTACGAGCACCCCGCGGTGGCCGAAGCCGCCGTCATCGGCATCCCGCACGACTCGCTCGGCGAGGAGGTCGGCGCCGCCGTCGCCCTCAAGGAGGGCACCGCGGCGGAACCCGACGAGCTGCGTGAGTACGTCAAGGAGCGCGTGGCCGCCTACAAATATCCGCGCAAGGTGTGGCTCGTCGACGCGCTGCCCAAGGGACCCACCGGAAAGGTCCAGAAGCGCGACATCACCGTCCCTGCAACCGAAAGCACGACATAGCCATGGCAACCCAAACCCCCAAGCCCGACGAGCTCGCCGTCCCGCTCGACCTGCTGCTGACCAGCGCCACCAAGCCCTTCGTCAGCCGGATGATGCCCGACGACACCTGGACCCGTTTCGCCGCCGGCCTGGCCAGGCGACCCGGCGCGGTGGCCGGCCGGATCGGGACGCTCACGCGAGAACTCGGCGCCGTCGCGGCGGGGAACTCGCAGCGCGTGCCGGCGCGGGCCGACAAGCGATTCGCCGACCCGGCGTGGGAGCAGAACCCGGTGCTGCACCGCATCATGCAGGCCTACCTCGCCGGCGCCGAGACCGCCGAGGCGATGGTGGCCGACGCCGCGCTGGACTGGCGGGACCGGGAGCGGATGCGGTTCGTCATCGACAACCTCGTCGAGGGCCTGGCCCCCAGCAACAACCCGCTGATCAGCCCGCTGGGCTGGAAGGCGATGATCGACACCGGCGGCCTGAGCGCGGTGCGGGGGCTCAAAGCCCTTGCGCGGGACATGCTTTCGAAGCCGCGCGTGCCCGCCATGGTGGAGCCCGACGCGTTCGTCGTGGGGGAGACGGTCGCCGTCACCAAGGGCGCGGTCGTGCTGCGGACGCCGATGTTCGAGCTGATCCAGTACGCGCCGCAGACCGCCAAGGTCCGCGAGGTTCCCCTGCTGATGGTGCCGCCGGTGATCAACAAGTACTACGTCATGGACATCGCGCCCGGGCGCAGCATGATCGAGTACTTCGTCCGCCAAGGGCAGCAGGTCTTCGTCATCTCCTGGCGCAATCCGCAGAAGCGGCACCGCGATTGGGGCTTCGACGAGTACGGCGCCGCCATCGTCGAGGCGATGGACGCGGTGGAGACGATCAGCGGCACCGACCGCACCCATCTGCTGGCCACCTGCTCGGGCGGCATCCTGGCCGCGATGACGGCGGCCCACCTGGCCGAGATCGGCGAGGGCGACCGGGTGGCCGGCCTCAACCTGTCGGTCACCGTGCTCGACGAGGACCGGGCCGGCCTGCCGGCCGCCATGATGAGCGAGCGCGCGGCCCAGGCGGCCATCCGGGCCTCCGGACGCAAGGGCTACCTGGACGGCCGCGACATGGCGGAGATGTTCGCCTGGCTGCGGCCCACCGACCTGGTCTGGCGGTACTGGGTCAACAACTACGTGCAGGGCCGCAAACCGGCCGCGTTCGACGTGCTGTTCTGGAACGCCGACACCACCCGGATGACCGCCGCTTTGCACCGCGACATGGTGCTGATGGCCGTGCGCAACGCGCTCGTCACCCCCGGTGGGGTGAGCATGCTGGGCACGCCGGTGGACCTGGCGAAGGTGACCGCCGACGCCTACGTCGTCGGCGGTGTGGCCGACCACATCTCGCCCTGGCAGGCCACCTACCGCAGCGCGCGCCTGCTGGGCAGCAAGGACAACCGCTACGTCCTGTCCACCAGCGGCCACATCGCGGCCCTGGTCAACCCGCCGGGGAATCCGAAGGCGTCGTACCGAAGCGGGCCCGTCGACGCGGACGACCCGCAACGGTGGCTGGAGGCCGCGGAGCAGTCGAGCGACTCGTGGTGGCCGGACTACGTGGCCTGGCTCGCCGAGCGCAGCGGCCCGGAGATCGATGCCCCGAAAACCCTTGGCGGCGAAGGCCTTCCACCGCTCGGCCCGGCCCCCGGCAGCTATGTGATGGAGAAGTGAGTGAAGCGTAGTGCGCCGCCGAGGCGCCTGCGCGTGGTGACGGCCAGCACCCTCGGCGAGGAGCGCTACGTCACCGCGGGCGGGCAGCGGATCCGGGTGAACGTGCGCACCGGAACGGGCGTGCCGCTGGTGCTCTGCAACGGCATCGGGGCCAGCCTGGAGGTGCTCGATCCGCTGGTCGAGCGGCTCACGTGCACGGTGGTGAGGTTCGACGTGCCCGGGACGGGGGGCTCGCCCACCTCGCCTCTGCCGTACGGGTTTCCGTACCTCGCGTGGGTCCTGGGCCGGGTCCTGTCGAAGCTCGGCCTTGGCGTGGTCGACGTCCTCGGCCTCTCCTGGGGCGGGGCGCTGGCCCAGCAGTTCGCCTTCCAGAACCCGCGCCGCTGCCGGCGCATGGTGCTGGTGGCGACCGGCACGGGCGTGCTGATGGTGCCCGCCCCTCCGCGGGTGCTGTCGAAGATGATCACCCCGCGCCGGTTTTCGGATCCCGACTACGCCGCGGCCATCGCCGGTGAGCTCTACGGCGGTACCGTGCGCGCCCACGGCGAGGACGTGGCCCGGCTGTTCGTGCGGCAGCTGCACGCCGGGTCGAAGCTCGGATATGTGCACCAACTGCTCGCGGGCTCGGTCTGGACCAGCCTGTTCGCCCTGCCTGCCGTGCGGCAGGAGACGCTGATCGTGGCGGGCACCGACGACCCGATCATCCCGGTGGTCAACGCGCACATCCTCAACACGCTGCTGCCGCACTCCGTGCTGCACCTGCACCCGGGCGGGCACATCGACATCGTGCACAACGCGACCGAACTCGCGCCCGTCATCGAGGAGTTCCTGGCCGAGCCGGGCGAGCGGGCCTAGCGGCGGGCCCGGCTAGGGACCGCTGTAACCCGGCGGGTTCACGCCGTCGACCCAGAAGTCGACGCCGAGCTGCGACCCCGGCACGCAGTTGTACACCGAGAGGTCGGAGACGCCGGATTCCAGCAGCACGTCCTCGCAGAGCAGCATGTTGCCGGTGTACTCGCGGGCGGGCTTGTTGAGGATGACGTAGGCCGCGTCGGAGTAGACCTCGGGCCTGCGGGCGCGTCCCATCGCCTCGTCGCCGCCGAGCAGGTTCTGCACCGCGGCGGTGGCCACCAGGGTGCGGGGCCACAGCGTGTTCGAGGCGATTCCCTCGGAACGCATCTCCTCGGCGATGCCCAGCGCGCACAGGGTCATGCCGAACTTGGCCATCATGTAGGCCGTCGGCTTCAGCCACTTGCTTTCCAGCAGGATCGGCGGCGACAGCGTCAGGATGTGCGGGTTCTCCCGGCCCTTGAGGTGCGGGATGCACGCCTGGGAGACGGCGTAGGTGCCGCGCACCTGGATGCCGTTCATCAGGTCGAAGCGCTTCATCGGCACCTCGGTGATCGACCCCAGGTTGATCGCCGACGCGTTGTTGACGCAGATGTCGATGCCGCCGAACTGCTCGACGGTCTTGGCCACGGCGGACTCGACCGAGTCCGGGTCGCGGACGTCCCCGACGATCGGCAGGGCCTGCCCGCCCGCCTCCTCGAGCTCCTTGGCGGCGGTGTAGACGGTGCCCGGAAGCTTGGGGTGCGGCTCGGCGGTCTTGGCGATCAGGGCGACGTTGGCACCGTCCTGAGCGGCGCGTTTGGCGATCGCCAGGCCGATGCCGCGACTGGCGCCGGAGATGAACATGGTCTTGCCTGATAGGGACATGGCGACACACTAACGCCCGCCCCGCCGGCCGCCGGATGATCCCCGGGAAATAGCCCGGAGGATAACGCTGTTAATCAAGTCGGTTCTTATGCGGTGTGGCTGCACACCCGGACAGAAGTTGTCGGGGGCAGCCTCTAGATTGGGAGGAGCGGTCGGGTGTCAACGGCGACGAGCCTTTTGGACAGGCCAAGGGGCACCGAGCGGTTGGCGTGCCTGCTCGCGAGTCCGGCGGCGCTCGCGCCGCTCCCCGGCGACACCGCAGCAGAAGGGACCGGGTTAATCGACATGGCCGATACCGACGGCGCCACGGAATCCGGGGTGCCCGACCCCGAGCGGGAGACCGACGCGGAACTGACGGCGCGCTTCGAGCGCGACGCGATTCCCCTGTTGGACCAGCTTTACGGCGGCGCCCTGCGCATGACGCGCAACCCCGCCGACGCCGAGGACCTGCTGCAGGAGACGATGGTCAAGGCCTATGCCGGCTTCCGCTCGTTCCGGGCCGGCACCAATCTCAAGGCGTGGCTGTACCGCATCCTGACCAACACCTACATCAACAGCTACCGCAAGCGGCAGCGTCAGCCGTCGGAGTACCCGACCGAGGAGATCACCGACTGGCAGCTGGCGGCCAACGCCGAGCATTCGTCCACCGGGCTGCGCTCGGCCGAGGTCGAGGCGCTCGAGGCGATGCCGGACACGGAGATCAAGGAAGCGCTGCAGGCGCTGCCGGAGGAATTCCGGATGGCCGTGTACTACGCCGATGTCGAGGGCTTCCCGTATAAAGAGATCGCCGAGATCATGGACACGCCGATCGGGACGGTAATGTCTCGGCTGCACCGCGGCCGGCGTCAGCTGCGGGGCCTCCTGGCCGACGTGGCCAAGGAGCGGGGCTTCAACCGCGGGCAGCAGGCGCACGAGGAGGTGTCGTCGTGAGCGAGTCTCCCGGCAGCACCGACCCGCGCCCCGCCGACGACAGCCACACCCACGGCGTGAGCTGCGCCCAGGTGATCGCCGAGGTATGGACCCTGCTCGACGGCGAATGCACGCCGCAGGCCCGCGAGCAGTTGCTCGCCCACCTCGAGCTGTGCCCCGGCTGCTTCGAGCATTTCGGCCTGGAAAAGCGGATCAAGGGTTTGCTCGCGACGAAATGTCAGAGCGAGAAGGCCCCCGAGGGCCTCAAGGAGCGCCTCCGCCTGGAGATCCGGCGGACCACCATCATCCGGGGCGGGCAGTAGCCGCTAAGCGTTGGGTCGCTTGCCGTGGTTGGCTTTGCTGTGCTTGCGGTCGCGCTTCTTCCGGCCACGCTTGGCCATCGTCAAACCTCCGGGAAATCGAACGTCACACGGGGCGCTGTGCCCACATCTTGACGCCCAGTCTCTCACGCGGAGGGCGGCGGGCTTCACACGCCCGCGCGCCGCGCACCGCGGCGGCCCTGTGGTTCGATATACATGAGCTTGCCAAATCAGCTACCCAGCCTGCGCGAATGCCAACAACGAGCGGAGTGAAGATGGCCGAGGATGTTCGAGCGGAGATCGTCGCCAGCGTGCTCGAAGTCGTTGTCAGCGAGGGCGACCAGATCGGCAAGGGCGACGTCGTGGTGCTGCTGGAGTCGATGAAGATGGAGATCCCCGTGCTCGCCGAGGTCGACGGCACCGTCAGCCAGGTCAGCGTGTCCGTCGGTGACGTCATCCAGGCCGGCGACCTCATCGCCGTCATCAGCTAGGACCCCGCTCGGGGGATCAAGACATGTCCACTCTCGGTGATCTGCTCGCCGAACACACGATGCTGCCGGGCAACGCGGTGGACCACCTGCACGCCGTGGTGGGGGAGTGGCAACTGCTGGCCGACCTGTCATTCGCCGACTACCTGATGTGGGTCCGCCGCGACGACGGCGCGCTGGTGTGCGTGGCGCAGTGCCGGCCGACCACCGCGCCCACCGTCCTGCAGACCGACGCGGTGGGCAGCGTGGTCGCCGCCGGCCGGTTGCCGCTCGTCGCCGAGATCTTCGGTGGCGCCGGGCCGAACGGCGATGGCTCGCAGGAACATTCTTGGCCGCTGCCCGGCCACCATGTCGAGGCCTCGCCGGTTCGCTACGGCGACCGAGTGGTGGCCGTGCTCACCCGGCACCAAACCGCCCTGGCGGCCGACCACATGTCCAGCCATCTCGAGACCGCGTACCGCAACTGCGCCGCGGACCTGGTGCTCATGCTGGCCGAAGGCACCTTCCCCGACGTGCGCGACGTCGCCATGTCGCGGTCCACCCCGCGGGTGGGCGACGGCTTCATCCGGCTGGACGTCAACGGCGACGTCGCCTACGCGAGCCCGAACGCCCTGTCGGCGTATCACCGGATGGGGCTGTCCAGCGAGCTGGAGGGCCGCAACCTGATCAAGGTGACGCGCCCGCTGATCTCCGACCCGTTCGAGGCCCAGGAGCTGGCGGAACATGTGCTCGACCTGCTGGCCGGCGGCAAGAGCGTGCGGATGGAGGTCGACGCCGGCGGCGCCACGGTGCTGCTGCGCACGCTGCCGCTGGTGGTGCACGGCGCCCCCGCGGGCGCGGCGGTGCTGATCCGCGACGTCACCGAGGTCAAGCGCCGCGACCGCGCGCTGATCTCCAAGGACGCGACCATCCGGGAGATCCATCATCGGGTCAAGAACAACCTGCAGACCGTCGCGGCGCTGCTGCGCCTGCAGGCCCGACGCACGGTCAACGTCGAGGGCCGCGAGGCGCTCATCGAGTCGGTGCGCCGGGTGTCGTCGATCGCACTGGTCCACGACGCCCTGTCGATGTCGGTGGACGAGCAGGTCAACCTCGACGAGGTGATCGACCGCATCCTGCCGATCATGAACGATGTGGCGTCGGTGGACCGGCCCATCCGGATCAACCGCGTCGGCGACCTGGGGGTGCTGGACTCCGACCGCGCGACGGCCCTGATCATGGTGATCACCGAGCTGGTCCAGAACGCGATCGAGCACGCGTTCGACCCGGGGGCGCCGGAGGGGTCGGTGACGATTCGCGCCGAGCGCTCGGCGCGGTGGCTCGACGTGGTGGTCCACGACGACGGCCGCGGACTGCCCGAAGGGTTCAGCCTGGAAAAGTCCGACAGCCTGGGCCTGCAGATCGTGCGGACCCTGGTGTCGGCCGAACTGGACGGCACGCTGGGCATGCGGCAGGCGCCGGGGCGCGGCACCGACGTGGTGCTGCGGGTCCCGATCGGCCGGCGGGCGCGGCTGGTGATCTAACGGCTGCACACAACAGTGCGGCCCCGACGTTCGTCGGGGCCGCACTGTGTGCTGATTGACTGGTCAGACCGCGCTGCGGGCCTTCGTCCGGGCATTGCGGCGCTTGAGCGCGCGCCGCTCGTCTTCGCTCATGCCGCCCCAGACGCCCGAGTCCTGGCCGGTGTTCAGGGCCCACGAGAGGCAATCCGTGGTCACCGGGCACCGGTTGCAGACCAGTTTCGCGTCAGCGATCTGCGCAAGCGCCGGGCCGCTATTCCCTACCGGGAAGAACAGTTCCGGATCCTCGTCGCGACAGACCGCCTTGTGGCGCCAATCCATAAGTTGTTACTCCTCACTGAGTGCGCAGCAAGGCGCACGGCCATTTTTCTTCGGCTGTTAACACGTGCACAAGAAAAGGGTCCGCACCCCTACATAAATTTCTGCATGCAACCTTTCGATCGTTTCACAGGCTCAACAGATGTCAATAGCGTGAGTTCGCTCGTGGGCTATCTCACTTCAGGGATTTCTTAGTTGAGCCCTTACTCCGTTGTACTACACTCGCCCGCCACATTCCCAGATGAATTTATCGGCGGGCCCCGCCGCCGCGGGCGTTACCGCAGTTCACGCCGCGTTTTTGCGGGCGGCGCGACCACCGGCAGCGCGTCGGGGACCGCCCTGAACGTCATCGCCTGGCGCAGGCCGAGGTAGTCGCCGTCGAACTGGCTGGCGATGGGCGCCCCGGAGCAGGTCACCCGGGCGCACGCCGCGTCGTCGTCGCGGACGAGCGAACTGCCCTGCGGGTTCCCGCGCTTGGACAGGATCTGGCGCACCAACCGCAGGGTCGGGAGCACCTTCATGCTGGTGAGCGCGAACACGCCCAGGCCCGACTCGAAGGTGCAGCCGGGGTTGGGCCGCAGCGGCCGGTCGTTGCTGTAGGTCCAGGGGTTGGTGTTGGACACCCACACGAAGTGCACGCCCGGGATCGGCTCGCGGCCCGGCAGCTCCAGCGTCAGCCGCGGCTCGCGGCGGCGGAACGCCAACGTGGTGGGCACCGCCACCCGCCAATAGCGCAGCGCATTGACCTTCACACCCTTGTCGCGCTGGGCCTCCACCCCGGCCACCACCTCCGCGTCGACGCCCATGCCCGCGTTGAGCACGGCCCAGCGCTCGCCGCAGTCGATCAGGCCGATGCGGCGCCAGCTTTGGTGGCGGCGGTAGTCGTCGATCAGCTGGATCAGCTGGTTGGTGGCCGCGGCCGGGTCGGTGGAGACCCCCAGCGAACGCGCCAGCACGTTGGCCGAGCCGCCGGGCAACACCCCGATCGCCGGGACGTGCGCCGGCCGGGGCGCCCCGGGGTTGCCGAGCATGCCGTTGACCACGCTGCTCACCGTGCCGTCGCCGCCGTGCACGATGACCAGGTCGACCTTGTCCTCCACGGCGGCCTGCGCGATCTCGGCGCCGTGACCGCGATGGGTGGTGTGCTCGACCGTCAGTTGCAGCCGGCTCTTGAGCGCGTGCGCCAACAGGTCCCGGGCGGCCGGGGTCGTGGAGGTGGCGGTCGGATTCACGATCAGCACGGCGCGCATGAGCCACGAGCTTATGCGCGCCGGCTATGGGGCCCCTAAGCCCCCGCTGTGCCGCCGGGCCCCGGCTACGCTGACGCTGTGACGCTGCCCCGCAAGCCCGCGGCGCCCGCCCCGGTGCGCGCCGCGGGCCTGATCGTCGCCGTACAGGGGGCGGCCGCCCTGGTCGTTGCGGGGGTCCTGCTGGTGCGGGGACTGGCGGGCGCCGACCAGCGGGTGGTCAACGGTCTTGGCACCGCGGTCCTGTTCGTGCTGGTCGGCGCCGTGGTGCTGGCGGCCGGGCGCGCGCTGACCGCCGGAAAGCGCTGGGGCCGCGGCCTGGCGGTGATCACCCAGCTGTTGTTGCTGCCGGTCGCGTGGTACCTGGTGCGGGGCTCGCAGCAGGCCGCGGCGGGGATCGCGGCGGGCGTCGTGGCGGTGGCGGTGCTGGTCCTGCTCTTCACTCCGGCGGCCGTGCGCTGGGCGGCCGGCGGCGATCAGGACGGCCCCGGCGGCCCCGCCAGGGCGGCCAACCGGTCGCCGGAGAGCCGATAGGTCGTCCACTCGCGCTGGGGCTGCCCGCCGATCCCGTCGTAGAGCGCGATGGCGTCGGCGTTCCAGTTGAGCGCCGCCCACGACAAGCGGGTGTAGCCCCTCGCGAGGCATTCGCCCGCCAGGGTCGCCAGCAGCGCGCGGGCCACGCCGCGGCGGCGAAACGCCGGCCGCACGAACAGGTCCTCGAGGTGGATGCCGCCGACGCCGTCCCAGGTGGAGAAGGTGACGAACCACAGCGCCATCGCGGCGAGCTCGCCGCCGACGTCCGCGACGTGCGCGTGCGCCGTGGGCGGCTGAGCGAAAAGCGCGGTGTGGATCTGCGTTCCGGTGACGCTGCATTGATCGGCGGCCAATTCGAATTCGGCCAGCGCGTGGATCATCTCGGTGATGCCGGCGACGTCGTCCGGAATGGCCCGCCGGATTGCCGCGCTCATTGCCCGACCCCCAGCGCGTTCAAAATGGTGGCGAATTTCGTTGTCGTTTCGGCCACTTCGTCGTCGGGGTCGGATTCGGCCACGATGCCGCCGCCGGCGCGCGCCAGGGCGGTGCGGCGATCCGCCGACAACTGGGCGCAGCGAATGGACACCACCCAGCGGCCGTCGCCGCCTGCGTCGCACCAGCCCACGGCGCCGGCGTAGAAACCGCGGTCGCCGTCCAGTTCGGCGATGAGCCTTTCGGCGGCGTCCGTCGGGACTCCGCCCACCGCCGGCGTGGGGTGCAGCGACAACGCCAAATCGATTGCGGTGGTGGATGTTTCGCGGAGCCGACCGGTGATGGGCGTGCACAGATGCCACACCGCCGCGGTGCGGCTCAATTCCGGCTCGTCCGCGATCGCCAGCTCGTGGCACAGCGGCTCCAACGCCTCGCGCATGCTCTCGATGACCAGCCGGTGCTCGTGGCGGTCCTTGGCCGACGCGGCCAGCGCCTCGGCGTTGGCGGCGTCGGCCCCCGGGTCGGCGGCGCGCGGGGCGGAGCCGGCGAACGGCCGGCACAGGACGCGATCGCCCGAGCGCGCGACCAGCAGTTCGGGACTGGCGCCCACCAGGGCGGCGCCCCGGTAGTCGCCCCCGGCGGCGGTGAGGTCGACGAGGTAGCCGTACGCCGCGGGGTCCGCGTCCACCAGCCGGCGCAGGACGGCGCGGCCATCCAGCGGGGCTGCCGTGGGTCCAGATCAGCCAGTCGGGAACCGATTCCCGGATCTGCGGGGTGGTCTTGCCCTCGTAGGAACCGTAATCCCATTCGGCCAGCAGGGGCGACACCTCGTCCACGGCCAGCCCGGCCAGCTTTGCGGTGGTCAGCGCGCGGATTCGCGGGCTGCTCACCACCAGCGGGTCGGTGAGCCGCATCTCCCGCAGCACCCGGCCGGCGAGCTCCGCCTGGACGCGGCCGGTGTCGGTCAGTTCCAGATCGGTGCGGCCGGTGTGCTGGCCGGATTTGGACCACGCTGTTTCGCCGTGGCGCAGCAGGACCAGCCGGTGATTGTGTAAGCCCATATCGACCGATTCTGCCCGACGACATGCGGGCCCGTCGGCAGCAGCGCCCGGCGGGCGAACATGCCAGGATGGGAAGTGTGAGCAAGGCGCGAGTGCTGGCGGTGGCCAACCAGAAGGGCGGTGTCGCCAAGACCACGACGGTCGCGTCGCTGGGGGCGGCGATGGTGGACGAGGGCCGGCGGGTGCTGCTCGTCGATCTGGATCCGCAGGGATGTTTGACGTTCTCGCTGGGCCAGGACCCCGACAAGCTGCCCGTGTCGGTCCACGAGGTGCTGCTCGGCGAGGTCGAGCCGAACGCCGCGCTGGTCACCACGATGGAGGGAATGACGCTGCTGCCGGCCAACATCGACCTGGCGGGGGCCGAGGCGATGTTGCTGATGCGGGCGGGCCGCGAGTATGCGCTCAAGCGGGCGCTGGCCAAGCTGGCCGACCAGTTCGACGTCATCATCATCGACTGTCCGCCGTCGCTGGGTGTCCTGACGCTCAACGGCCTGACGGCCGCCGACGAGGTGATCGTCCCGCTGCAGTGCGAGACCCTCGCCCACCGCGGCGTCGGTCAGTTCCTGCGCACCGTCGCCGACGTCCAGCAGATCACCAACCCGGAGCTGCGGATGCTGGGCGCGTTGCCGACCCTGTATGACTCCCGCACCACCCACACCCGCGACGTGTTGCTCGACGTCGCCGACCGCTACGACCTGCCGGTGCTCGCCCCGCCGATCCCGCGCACGGTGCGGTTCGCCGAGGCCAGCGCGTCGGGCTCGTCGGTGATGGCCGGGCGCAAGAACAAGGGCGCGTCGGCCTACGGCGACCTCGCGCGGGCGCTGCTCAAGCACTGGAAGACGGGCAAGCCGCTGCCCACGTTCGCCGTCGAGGCCTGAAGCGGCCCCAAAGCGGCCCCAAAGCGGCTCAGGACACCTAGCCGAGGGCCACCACGGAGTCGCCGCGCTGTTCGAAGACCTTCGAGCCCGCCACGGCGGGAACCACCGCGCTCGTGCCGGGCGCCCGGTCCACCGGAATGTCGCGTTCGTTCGCGCCGGTGATCGGGTCGTAGACGCCGATCGCGCCGGTCACCGGCACGAGCAGCCGGCCGGCCATCATCGTCCCCGGTCCCAGCGGCGCCTTCTCGCCGGCCGCGATCGTGTAGCGCAGCGTCAACTTGCTGGCGTCGAAGACCATCAGCGAATCGCCGGTCCACCAGGTGAGCAGGCTGCCGGCCTGTGACACGGCGTTCGACGCCGACGCCGGCCTGGGCAGCAGCGTGCTCGACACCGTGGTGCCGGTCTGGTCCACCACGTCCACCCTGGGCTGCGGTGACGGCAGGTACACCGCCGTGTTGTTCTCCCAGACGGCGAGCACGCGGGCGCCGGAACCGGCCGCGATCCCGGGCTCCGGCACGAGCTGCTGCTGCGGCTCGTCGTCGTCCTTGCCGGGGCGCAGCAGCGCCAGCCGCAGGCCGGCCTGGCCCGCGCAGCTCTCCAGCACCGAAACCCCCGCCGAGCTGGCCGCCGCCGACACCAGCGCGCAGCCGGAGTGCAGCCCGCGCGCCGACGGTTTGACCCGCGCGTCCGTCTCGCCGTAGGCCAGCATCCGGACCATGTCCGAGCGCCACAGCTCCAGGTGCGTGTCACCGAACGACAGCACCGTCGACCCGTCGGAGGACAGGCGCACCCGCGGGTCGGCGTAGCTGCTGCGGGCCGGCCCGCGGCGTCCGGTGGAGCCGTCGAGCGTGCTGACCTGCCCGCAGCCGCGGTCGTCGCGGTAGACCGCGACGGCGAAGTGATACACCCAGGAGACGCCGCACAGGTCGCTGTCCCGCGCATAGCTCCAGCGGGATTCGCCCGTCCCGGGGTCGCGGCCGTCGACCTGGCGGCCGGCGCCGGTGGTGATGGTCCCGCCGACCACGACGGGGGCGGTGGTGGCGGGGCTGGCCGCGGTCCACAGCTGGCGCAGGGTGGCCGGCACCTCCCGGGCGGGGGGCGGGGTGGGCGCGGGCTGTCGCGTCACGCGCGCACGAGTTCCGACTCCGAATACGTCGCCGAGTCGCCGGCCTTCGAGTGGACTGCGTCCAGGCGGGCCGGCACGTACACGCACATTTCGCCGGTAGCGGCCACAGAGGAAGCGGCCAATACCTAGGGACATCATAGCTGGCCGTCAGCTGGCGCCCATGCACCGCGGAGTCCGCCGACTAGAGTGTTGACATGACCCGGTCCCCCGGCACGACCCCTGAAGCCGACTTGGACGCCGAGAAGCTCAACGACTCCCCGGCCCCCCGGTTGTCGGGCGACCACCCGGGCGTCAACGAGTTGTTCGCGGTCCTGGCCTACGGCGAGATCGCGGCGTTCTACCGGCTCACCGACGAGGCCCGGATGGCCCCCAACCTGCGCGGACGCATCTCGATGGCCAGCATGGCCGCCGCCGAGATGGGCCACTACGAGCTGCTGCGCGACGCCCTGGAGCGCCGGGGCGTCGACGTGGTGGAGGCGATGTCGAAGTACGTGTCCGCGCTGGAGAACTACCACCGGCTGACGATGCCGAGCACCTGGCTGGAAGCCCTGGTGAAGACGTACGTCGCCGACGCCCTGGCCGCCGACGTGTACCTGGAGATCGCCGACGGACTGCCCGACGAGGTTGCCCGCGTGGTGCGCGCGGCGCTGTCGGAAACCGGGCACTCCCAGTTCGTCGTCGCCGAGGTGCGGGCCGCGGTGACCGCCAGCGGCAAGCAGCGCAGCCGCCTGGCGCTGTGGGCGCGGCGGCTGCTTGGCGAGGCCATCACCCAGGCGCAATACGTCCTCGCCGACCACGACGAGCTGGTCGACCTCGTCCTGTCGGGCACCGGCGGCCTGGGCCAGCTCAGCGCGTTCTTCGACCGGCTGCAGCAGACGCACGACCGGCGGATGCACGAACTCGGTCTGGCCTGATTCCTTGCGCGCTCAGCGCGTGCAGGTCGCCAGGTTCGAGTTGGCGGCCGACGCCACCACGGTCTGACCGGCGGCGTTGACGACCGAGCAGTTGAGCCGGGCGTAGAAGCTGGTCGCCACCACCGACACGTTTTGCACACCAGGATTCAGCACGATCATCCGCGACCACGGCAGCGACACGTTGAACTCGGTCTGCGGGTACCCCCGGGCGTCGGTGTAGGTGACGTTCACCAGGTCCAGCAGCTGCTTGGAGCCGGTCACCGAGTACACGACGGTGCGCGGATCGAGCGTGGCCGCCGGCGGTACCGCGGTCGGGGCCAGTGGCGGCACGGCGGTGGGTGGGGCGGTGGCAAGCGTGCTGGGCCCGGCGCTGGGCGTCACCGTGGTGACCGTCTCGGGCGGCAGCTGCGGCACCGTCGAGGCGCTCGGCGGCGCGCTCGCCTTCGCCGTCGTGGTCGCCGACGGCACCGTCCGCGGAACCGGCGCGCCGACGGTCGCCTTCGTCGACGCGCTGTCGCCGCTGTTGATGATGACGGCGGTCGCGATGGCCCCGACGGCCAAGACGGCGCCCACGATGGCCGCGGCCGGCCGCCAGCGGATCTCGGCCGGCCAGCCGGTCCAGGTGTAGTCGCTGCCGGCCTCGGAGCCGGCGGTGTCGCCCTCTTGGGCGTCGTAGTCGTCGTAGTCGTCGTAGGCGTCGTAGTCGTCGTCGGGGTAGTCCCGGGCGCCGCGATCGAGATGGGGCAGTGTGGTACCCATGGGGCCGACGGTAGCCATGTGAAAACTGGTGCATCGGTGCGCGCGCGGGTGGAAACCCAGCTGGAAGCGAATCGTTATCCGGTCGCGACCGGGTTTCGCTTACCGCGAACCGCTTGGCCGGGGGCCGTTTGGCATGCGCGGCCGCCGCGTCCACTAGCCTGCTGCTGACAGGTCGGCGACTTCAACGCCAACGGGAAGGGGTGACCGTGGAGGTCAAGATCGGTATCACGGACAGTCCGCGGGAGCTGGTCATCGCCAGCGCGCAGACTCCGGCCGAAGTCGAGGAACTCGTGACCGCGGCACTGGGCAAGGGCCCCGGACTGCTCAGCCTGAGCGACGAGCGGGGCCGGCGCTTCCTGGTCGACAGCGCGAAGATCGCCTACGTCGAGATCGGCGCCCCCGACGCGCGGCGCGTCGGCTTCGGAATCGGGGCCGAGGCGGCGCGGCTGGCCGCGAAGGTCTCTAAGGGCGAGTGAGCGGCACGTGTGACAGGCCGCCCCAGGCGAACTGAACGGTGCCCTCGACGGCGTCGGCCTTCGAGATCGGCCGAT
Source organism: Mycobacterium bohemicum DSM 44277 (assembly GCF_001053185.1). Taxonomy (GTDB): domain Bacteria; phylum Actinomycetota; class Actinomycetes; order Mycobacteriales; family Mycobacteriaceae; genus Mycobacterium; species Mycobacterium bohemicum. The sequence goes on from NZ_CSTD01000003.1 coordinate 465,975, forward strand.
CGGAGTCCAGCCAGTACCGGGCGCAGTCGACGCTGATCCCGACCAGGCCCACCGCGATCATCCGGGCGCGGTGCGGGTCCAGGCCGGAGTCGGCGCTGATCAGGTCGAACACCGCGTCGGTGCACGATTCGGTGGCGACCCGCACCTGCGCGGCCACCTCGGGTTCGGTGACGTAGTCGTTCTCGAAGATCAGCCGGTAGCCCTGGCTGTCGTGCTCGATGAAGTCGAAGAAGGCCTGCACCGCCGAGTGCAGCCGCTCCCGGTTGTCGGTGGTGGTGCGCAACGCCTGCTGCACGCCCGAGACCAGGTTCTCCACGTGCCGTGCGAGCACCGCGAGATAGAGCTCTAGCTTGCTCGAAAAGTGTTGGTACAGAACGGGTTTGCTGACACCCGCGCGCTCCGCGATCTCGTCCATGCCGGCCGCGTGGTAGCCGTGGTCGACGAACACGTCGCTGGCGACGGTCAGCAGTTGGCCGCGCCGCTCGTCGCGGGGCAGCCGGTTGCCGCGCCGGTTCTGGGGTGAAATGCCGCCGTCGGGCCGAACGCGCTCAGCCGCTCGGACGGCACGCCGCGCCGCCGTCTTGGCCAGATCGCTCATCGATTCCTCATCTGATTCGTTGGCGACCGACCTTCGGACATCGACGGGTCAGCCGCGCTCGTCGCCAAGACATTACTACTCGCGGCGTCGCATTGACCGTCACTGACGCCCAGCCGCTGGCAGAGCGGGGTGCCGCGGGGTTCGCCGGGGCGCGCCAAAGGCGGCCTTACAGTTTGGTGGGCGCAAGCTATGCCATCCTGGGCAAATGACGTCCCAACGGCCCGTGCGCGGCAGCACCGGTCGGGTGCCGATGGTGCGCGACGAGTGGCGCGAGCCGCTGCGCGCCCTGCGCGACCCGATCGGCCGCGACCCGGGGCGCCCGCGGGCCGACCGCGACCGGCCCAGTCAATGGCGCAAGCAAACATCGCTGGGGCGGTTCGTCTCCACCTACGGCTGGCGCGCGTACGCGCTGCCCGCCCTGGTGGCGCTCACCGCGGTGGTGATCTACCAGACGGTGACGGGGACCGCCGCGCCCAAGCCGGCGGCCACCCAGGCCATGCAGGCCCCGCCGGCCATCGGGGCCGTGGGCACCGCGATCATCGACGCGCCGCCGCGCGGGCTCGCCGCGTTCGACGCGAACCTGCCGGCCGGAACGCTGCCCGACGGCGGTCCCTTCACCGAGGCGGGCGACAAGACGTGGCGGGTGCTGCCCGGTACCACCCCGCAGGTCGGCCAGGGCACCGCGAAGGTGTTCCGCTACACCGTCGAGGTCGAGAACGGCATCGATCCCACGATGTTCGGCGGTGACAACGCGTTCGCGCAGATGGTCGACCAGACGCTCGCCAACCCCAAGGGCTGGACCCACAACCCGCAGTTCGCCTTCATCCGTGTCGACGCGGACAACGGCGGAAAGCCCGACTTCCGGATCTCGCTGGTGTCCCCGGTGACGGTGCGCGAGGGGTGCGGCTACGAGTTCCGGCTCGAGACGTCCTGCTACAACCCGGCTTTCGGACGCGACCGGCAGGCGCGGGTGTTCATCAACGAGGCGCGCTGGGTGCGCGGTGCGCTGCCCTTCGAAGGGGACGTCGGCTCGTATCGGCAGTACGTGATCAACCACGAGGTGGGACACGCCATCGGGTACGTCCGCCACGAGGCCTGCGACAAGCAGGGCGGTCTGGCGCCGGTGATGATGCAGCAGACGTTCTCGACGTCCAACGACGACGCCGCCAAGTTCGACCCCGACGTCGTCAAGGCCGACGGCAAGACCTGCCGGTTCAACCCCTGGCCGTATCCAATCGCCTAGTCGCGTCTCGTCTCTTTACGTCTCGTCGCTGCGCCGAGCCTGCGGCCACGGCGGGTCTTCGCGCGTCAATCGCGCCCCGTGCGCAGTCTCGGCGCCGCCACCGCAGGTTCGGCGATGCGGCCTAGGATCGTGGGCGTCAGTCAACCGAGGAGAAGTCCGGTGTCGACACCCCAGACATCGCTGCCGCCGCTGGTCGAGCCCGCGGCCGGGCTCACCCGCGAGGAGGTGGCCCGCTACAGCCGCCACCTGATCATCCCCGACCTCGGCCCGGACGGTCAGAAGCGGCTGAAGAACGCGCGGGTGCTGGTGATCGGGGCCGGCGGGCTGGGGTCGCCGACGCTGCTGTACCTGGCGGCGGCCGGCGTCGGCACGATCGGCATCGTCGACTTCGACGTCGTCGACGAGTCGAACCTGCAACGGCAGATCATCCACGGCGTCGCCGACGTCGGGCGCTCCAAGGCCCAGTCGGCGCGCGACTCGATCGCCGCGATCAACCCGCTGGTCAACGTGCGACTGCACGAGTTCAGGCTGGAGGCGGGCAATGCCGTTGAGCTGTTCGGGGGCTACGACCTGATCGTCGACGGCGCCGACAACTTCGCCACCCGGTATCTGGTCAACGACGCCGCGGTGCTGGCGGGCAAGCCGTACGTGTGGGGGTCGATCTACCGGTTCGAGGGCCAGGTGTCGGTGTTCTGGGAGGACGCGCCCGGTGGCCGCGGCCTCAACTATCGCGACCTGTACCCCGAGCCGCCCCCGCCCGGCCTGGTGCCGTCGTGCGCCGAGGGCGGGGTGCTGGGCGTCGTGTGCGCCTCGATCGCCGCGGTGATGGCCACCGAGGCGGTCAAGCTGATCGCGGGGATCGGCGAGCCACTCCTGGGCCGGTTGATGCTCTACGACGCCCTGCAGATGAGCTACCGAACGATCGCGGTCCGCAAGGACCCGTCGGCGCCGAGGATCACCGGACTCGTCGACTACGAGCAACTGTGTGGCGCCGCGCCCGCCGATGCGGTGACCGGCTCGACCATCACCCCCCGGGAGCTGCGGGAATTGCTGGACTCCGGGGAGAAGCTCGCGCTGATCGACGTTCGCGAGCCGGTGGAATGGGACATCGTGCACATCGACGGCGCCCAGCTCATCCCGAAATCCCTGATCACGTCCGGTGAGGGCCTGGCGCAGCTGCCGCACGACCGCAAGGCGGTGCTGTATTGCAAGACCGGCGTCCGCTCGGCCGAGGCGCTGGCGGCGGTGCGCAACGCCGGATTCTCCGACGCCGTGCATTTGCAGGGCGGCATCGTCGCCTGGGCGCAGCAGATGCAGCCCGACATGGTGATGTACTGAGCCGATCCGCTGGTTCTGTCGTTCGGCGACCCGCCGCGCCCGGCTTCGCCGCGCTCGCGATCGCCGCCGGCGCGCTCCATTACGCTACGCACTGTGACAGTCGAGCTACCGCCGGAGCATGTGCTGACGGCGTTCGGCTTGACCGGTGTGCAGCCCGTCGCGCTGGGCCCCGGCTGGGAGGGCGGCTGGCGCTGCGGCGAGGTCGTCTTGTCGGTGGTGCCCGACCACGCGCGCGCGGCCTGGTCCGCGCGCGTGCGCGAGACGCTGTTCGTCGACGGCGTCCGGCTGGCCCGCCCGGTGCGTTCGACCGACGGCCGCTACGTGGTTTCCGGGTGGCGCGCGGACACCTTCGTCGCCGGCGTGCCGGAGCCCCGCCACGATGAGGTCGTGTCGGCCGCGGTCCGGCTGCACGAGGCGACCGGCAAACTCGAACGCCCCCGATTTCTGACCCAGGGCCCCACCGCGCCGTGGGGAGATGTCGACGTCTTCATCGCGGCCGACCGCGCCGCGTGGGAGGAACGGCCGTTGTCCTCCGTGCCACCGGGCGCGCGGACGGCCCCGCCGTCGGCGGACAGCGAGAAATCGGTCGAGCTGATCAACCAGCTCGCGAGCTTGCGCAAGCCGACCCGCAGTCCCAACCAGCTCGTGCACGGGGACCTTTACGGCACAGTGCTTTTCGTGGGAACCGCGGCGCCGGGCATCACCGACATCACGCCCTACTGGCGGCCCGCCTCCTGGGCCGCTGGGGTGGCGGTCGTCGACGCCCTGTCGTGGGGCGAGGCCGACGACGGGCTCATCGAACGCTGGAGCGCCCTGCCGGAGTGGCCGCAGATGTTGTTGCGCGCCTTGATGTTTCGCCTCGCGGTCCACGCGCTGCATCCCAGGTCGACCGCCGAGGCCTTCCCGGGCCTGGCCCGCACCGCGGCCCTGGTACGGCTGGTGCTCTAACCGCCGAACGCGTGGCGCACCTCGCTCAGCGCCACCCGGCCGTCGACCGCGAGCACTCCTTCGGCCCGCAGCAACTCCAGCTGCCGGCTCCTCAGGTGTCGCGCCGGGCGACCCGAGGCGGTGATGACGCGGTGCCACGGCAGGTCCGACGAGTCCGTGCGCATGATCCAGCCCACGATGCGCGGGCTGGAAAGCCCTGCGACAGAGGCGATGTCGCCGTAGGTGGCAACCCTGCCCGACGGGATGGCGGCGACCAGCGCCCGCACCCGCTCGACCTGTTCCTCGGTCACCGGCGCCACGGTCAGAGCGCTTTCAGCAATTCGCGCGTCAGCGCCGCCACCTCGTCGGGCCTGGCGTAGGGCACCATGTGGTCGCAGTCGAAATCCAGCAGCGCGAAGTCCGATCCCAGGCGCCGCTCGAGTCCCGCGACGAGATCGTCACCGACGTAGGGCGGCGACGTCCGCTTCGCCCGCACGAGCCTCGTCACCGTCCCGGCCGGCGGCAATACGATGTCGCGGGCCAACTCGCTCCAGTACGACATCATCGCCGGCAGGCTGACCCGCCAGCCGTACCGGCCGCTTGGCAGCCTCACCAGATGCTCGGCGATTTCGGCGTCCAGCAACGCCGGATCGACGTCGGCCCACGAGCCCGTCGCCTTCTCCGCCCGCGCCTCGTCGGCGTCCGGGTAGTCCGGCGAGGACAACATCGCCTCGGCGATGTCACGCATCCAGCCGCCGTCGAGGCCCACCGCCGGATCGAGCATCAGCAGCGCGCCAACGCGTTCCGGGCGCGCCGCGGCGAGATGCATGCCGAGCCCGCCGCCGAACGAGTGACCGATCACCAGCACCCGCGCATCGGCGGAATCGTCGAGCAGCGCGGCCAACGCCGAGACGTTGGCCTCGATGGTCCACGGGGCCGCCCACGTGGACCTGCCGTGGCCGATCATGTCCGGCGCGGCGATCGATACGCCGGGCAAATACCCGGCCAGATGCTCCCAGCGCTGCCCGTGGCCGGTCAGGCCGTGCAGCGCCAGGACCCGCACCGGCCCCGGCGGCCCGTAGCGGTGGACATACAGGCCGGCGGCGGTCCGTTCAGCGATCGTCGTTCCAGTCGTCTTCCACCGGCACGACGTACGCCTGCTCGATCACGTCGGCCTCGTTGGCCTCGCGGTCCGCGGCGGTCAGGTAGTCGGTGTCCAAGCCGGCCTCGTCGTCGTATTCGACGGACTGCTGTTGCGCCACGGCGTCGCCCTCCGGCGCGTCGTCGACGGGTGAGCCACGATCGACATCTTCCATGATCCGAAACCCTCCTCTCCGATTCTGCGGACTTTCGCGGTGTCCAGGGTAGAAGCCTCACCGGGGCCGCGCGCACGCCGGCTTGTCACACCCCGGTGGTTGCATGCAGCCATGTCATACACCTGGGACGACGAGGCCGGCGCCCTGCTGGCCCCTTCGGCGCGCGGTACCGTGCGGGTCCTGGGCGGCCCCGGCACGGGCAAGACCAGCCTGCTGGTCGACGCCGCGGTCGCCCGGATCAGGTCGGGAGCCGAGCCGGAATCGGTTCTGCTGCTTACCGGTTCGGGCCGCCTCGGGATGCGGGCGCGCAACGCCCTGACGACGGCGCTGCTCGGCGCGCACCGCGGCGGCGGCGCCTCGGCCGTCCGGGACCCGTTGGTGCGCACGGTGCACGGCTACGCCTACGCGGTCTGCGATCGCATCTCGGCCATTCGCTGCCGGACCTGGTCGCCGAGGTCCGCCGCGTGACCGGCATCGACTGCGAAGCCCGGGCGGCGGCGGGGGTGGGGGCCGAGTGGAACGGTGCGGAACAGCTCGACGCGTTCGCCGACGTCGTCGCCGGCTATGCCGAGCGGGCGGGCGCCGCGACGGCCGGGTCGGTGGCAGGCCTGCTGGCCTACCTCGACGCCGCCGAGGCGGTCGAGAACGGCTTGCCGCCGGCGCCGACGGTGGTGGCGCGCGACCGTGTGCAGGTGCTCACCGTGCACTCCGCCAAGGGTTTGGAGTGGCAGGTGGTGGCGGTGGCGCACCTGTCCGGCGGAATCTTCCCGTCGACGGCGTCGCGCAGCAGCTGGCTCACCGACGCCGCCGAGTTGCCGCCCCTGTTGCGGGGGGACCGCGCCGCGGCGGGCGCACTGGGCATCCCGGTGCTGGACACCTCGGACGTTACCAACCGAAAACAGCTGTCGGACAAGATCGCCGAGCATCGCCGCCAGCTCGACCAGCGACGCGTCGACGAGGAGCGCCGCCTGCTCTACGTCGCCATCACCCGTGCCGAGGACGTACTGCTGGTGTCCGGCCATCACTGGGGCTGCACGGGGATCAAACCGCGGGGACCGTCGGAATTCCTGTGTGAACTCAAGGACGTCATCGACCGTTCGGCGGCGGCCGGCCAGCCTTGCGGCGCCGTGGAGCACTGGGCGCCCGCGCCGGCCGACGGTGAGCGAAACCCTCTGAAAGACAACATCATCGAAGCCTCCTGGCCGGTCGATCCGCTGGCCGCGCGCCGCGGCGACGTCGAACGCGGGGCCGCCCTCGTTGCCCGGGCCATGTCGCGCGGCGCCGCGGAATCGGTCGCGGACGTCGACAGTTGGGCGGCCGACGTGGACGCGTTGCTGGCCGAACGGGAGCGGTCGGCAGCGGCTGGCCGCCCTGGCCCTGCCCGGCCAGGTGTCGGTCAGCGGCCTGGTCGAGATGGCCCGCGACCCCGCGGCGGCGATGCAACGGTTGCTGCACCGCCTGCCGACCCGGCCCGACCCGCACGCGATGCTGGGCAACGCTTTCCACGCCTGGGTGCAGCAGTTCTACGGCGCCGAATGCCTGTTTGACCTCGGGGACCTGCCGGGCGCGGCGGACTCGGACGTCGGCGACACCACGGAGCTGGCGGCCCTGCAGGCGGCATTCGCCGAATCTCAATGGGCGGCAAGGACTCCCGTGGCGGTCGAGGTGCCGTTCGAGATGCCGATCGGCGATACGGTGGTGCGCGGGCGCATCGACGCCGTGTTCGCCGACCCCGACGGCGGCGCCACCGTCGTGGACTGGAAGACCGGCGAGCCGCCCCACGGATCAGAAGCCATGCGCCAGGCCGCGGTCCAGCTGGCGGTTTATCGCATGGCGTGGGCGGCGTTGTCGGGGATCCCCGAATCGCAGGTGCGCACCGCCTTCTATTACGTGCGGGCGCGGGCGACCGTGTCCCCCGACGAGCTGCCCGGTCCCGCCGAGCTGGCCCGGCTTTCGCGGTCCACCGCTCCGTGACGGGTATCGCCCCGCCGCGGGGGCGCCGGTGGTTAGATTTGTGTCGTGCCTGTCCGCCGCGCTGGTTCGAGCCGATGACGGGCCGCCGTGCGCAACGGTAGGTCGCCCAAACCGGACGGCCTGGACGAAAACCTGACCGCCCAGCCCGGCCACCTGCTGGTCGGAGTCGTGCGCATCCCCGAGGATCCCGCCAGCCCCTTCCGGGTGATCACGCGCCGGGTGGTCATCGCGTTGGGGGTGCTCTTCGCCGCCGCCGTCATCGTCTACCTGGACCGCAACGGCTACCGCGACATCCGCGGCGCGCCGCTGTCGTTCTTGGACTGCGTCTATTTCGCCGCGGTGTCGCTGTCGACCACCGGATACGGCGACATCACCCCCTACACCGAGACCGCGCGCCTGACCCACACCGCGATCTTCACGCCGCTGCGGATCGCGTTCCTGGCCGTGCTGGTCGGCACGACGCTCGAGGTGCTCTCCGAGCGCTCCCGGCAGGGGTGGAAGATTCAGCGTTGGAGGAGCAGAGTGCGCAACCACACCATCGTCATCGGCTATGGCACCAAGGGCAAAACGGCGGTCGCCGCCATCCTCGGTGACGAGGCCGCCCAGGGCGAGGTCGTCGTCGTCGACACCGACCGGACCGTCCTGGAGAGCGCGGCGACGGCGGGCCTGGTGACCGTGCACGGAGACGCCACCAAGTCCGATGTGCTGCGGCTTGCCGGGGCACAGCACGCGGCCTCGATCATCGTCGCCACCAGCCGGGACGACACGGCGGTGCTGGTGACGCTGACCGCGCGGGAGATCGCGCCGAAAGCCAAGATCGTGGCGTCGATCCGCGAGGCCGAGAACCAGCACCTGCTGCAGCAATCGGGGGCGAATTCGGTCGTGGTCTCCTCGGAGACGGCCGGCCGGCTGCTCGGGCTGGCCACCACCACGCCCAGCGTCGTGGAGATGATCGAGGACCTCCTGACGCCGGACTTCGGGCTGGCCATCGCCGAGCGGGAGGTGGAGCAAACCGAAATCGGTGGTTCCCCCCGGCATTTGCGCGACATCGTGCTCGGCGTGGTGCGTGACGGCCACCTGTTGCGGATCGGCGCGCCCGAGGTGGACGCGATCGAGGCCAGCGACCGGCTGCTCTACATCAAGACCACGGGGCACTAGTGGCGATCGCAAGCGCGGCGGGCGACTAGTGGCTCTGCTGGACTTTCGCCTGCACGAGGTGCCTCTGCTGTCGCGCGTCGGCGCCGACCGCGCCGATCAGCTGCGCACCGATGTCGAGGCGGCGGCGAGGGGATGGGCGGACGCGGCACTGCTGCGGGTGGATTCGCGCAACCAGGTGCTGGTGTCCAACGGGCGCGTGGTGCTCGGCGCCGCGGCCGACCTGGGCGAGAAGCCGCCGCCGGACGCGGTGTTCCTCGGTCGCATCGAGGGCGGCCGGCACGTCTGGGCGATCCGCGGGGCGCTTCAACCGCCCGACGATCCCGGCGCCCAGGCCGAAGTGGTCAACCTGCGCAGCCTGGGCCCCATCTTCGACGACGCCAGCAGCCAACTGGTGTCCTCGGCCATCGCGCTGCTGAATTGGCATGACAGCGCGCGATTTAGCTCGATCGACGGCTCACCGACCAGACCGGCGAGGGCCGGCTGGTCGCGCGTCAACCCGGTCACCGGCCACGAGGAGTTCCCGCGAATCGACCCGGCGGTGATCTGCCTGGTGCACGACGGCGGCGACCGCGCGGTGCTGGCCCGCCAGGGCGTCTGGCCGGAGCGGATGTTCTCGCTGCTGGCGGGGTTCGTGGAGGCCGGGGAATCGTTCGAGGCCTGCGTCGCCCGGGAAATCCGCGAGGAAATCGGCCTGACCGTCAGCGACGTGCGATACCTCGGCAGTCAGCCGTGGCCGTTCCCGCGATCGCTGATGGTCGGCTTTCACGCCGTCGGCGACCCGGCGCAGGACTTCTCGTTCAATGACGGCGAGATCGCCGAGGCCCAATGGTTCACCCGCGCGCAGGTGCGCGGGGCGCTCGAGGCCGGCGACTGGAGCAGCACGTCACAGTCGAAACTACTGCTGCCCGGGTCGATTTCGATCGCGCGGGTGATCATCGAATCCTGGGCCGCCATCGATTGAGGCGGCGCGAGGCGGCGCGACCGTCAGCCCACTTCGGCGAGCTTGGCCTTGACCTGCGCCGCGCTGGGGTTCGTCAGCGTCGACCCGTCGGCGAACTTGACCGTCGGAACGGTGCGGTTGCCGCCGTTGACGGAGCTGACGAACTGCGCGGCGGCCGGGTCGTCTTCGATGTCGACGGTCTCGTAGGCGATCCCGTTGGACTTGAGCACGGTCATGAGCCGGTGGCAGTACCCACACCAGGACGTCGTGTACACCGTGAGCGCAGCGTTGGTCATGACTGCTTAACGTAGCCCCGCCCCACAGCATTCCGCGACGCGCAGGAGCCGCGGGCGCGGTTTGTCGGCCATCACTGCCAAGATGGACGCCATGCCGATGGTCGCCGACCACTTGACCGCCGGGCTGGACGACGAGCAGCGCGAAGCCGTGCTGGCCCCGCGCGGCCCGGTCTGTGTGCTCGCGGGCGCCGGCACGGGCAAGACCCGCACCATCACGCACCGCATCGCGCAGCTCGTCGCCAACGGTCACGTCGCCGCCGGGCAGGTGCTCGCCGTCACCTTCACCCAGCGGGCCGCGGGGGAGATGCGGTCGCGGCTGCGGGCCCTGGACTCCGGCGCCGGCGTGGGGGCGGTGCAGGCGCTGACGTTTCACGCCGCCGCGCATCGGCAGCTGCGGTACTTCTGGCGGCGGGTCGTCGGGGACACCGGCTGGCAGCTGCTCGACAGCAAGTTCGCCGTGGTGGCGCGCGCGGCCAACCGCGCCCGGCTGAACGCCGGCACCGACGACGTGCGCGACCTCGCCGGCGAGATCGAGTGGGCCAAGGCGTCGCTGATCGGCCCCGAGGAGTATCCGGCCGCGGTGGCCGCCGCCGGGCGGGACATCCCGCTGGACGCCGCCAAGATCGCGGCCGTCTACGCCGCCTACGAGGCGCTCAAGACCCGCGACGAGTCGGTCACCCTGCTCGATTTCGACGACCTGCTGCTGCACACCGCCGCCGCGATCGAGAACGACGCCGCGGTGGCCGAGGAGTTCCGCGGCCGCTACCGCTGCTTCGTCGTCGACGAGTACCAGGACGTCACCCCGCTGCAGCAGCGGGTCCTGCAGGCGTGGCTGGGCGACCGGGACGACCTGACCGTCGTCGGCGACGCCAACCAGACCATCTACTCGTTCACCGGCGCCTCGCCGCGCTTCCTGCTGGATTTCTCGCGGCAGTTCCCCGACGCCACCGTGGTGCGCCTCGAACGCGACTACCGCTCCACGCCCCAGGTGGTGTCCCTGGCCAACCAGGTGATCGCCGCCGCCCGGGGCCGGGTCGCGGGCAGCAAGCTGCACCTGGTCGGCCAGCGGGAACCGGGCCCGGCCCCGACGTTTCACGAGCACCCCGACGAGACGGCCGAGGCCGCCGCCGTCGCCGCGTCGATCGCCCGGCTGATCGAATCCGGCACCCCGCCGGCCGAGATCGCGGTGCTCTACCGCGTCAACGCGCAGTCCGAGGTCTACGAGGAGGCGCTGACCGAGGCGGGCATCGCCTATCAGGTGCGCGGCGGGGAGGGGTTTTTCAACCGCCAGGAGATCAAGCAGGCGCTGGTGGTCCTGTCGCGCGCGGCCGAGCGCGGCGCCGACGGGCCGGGCGGCTGCCGCCCGGCGGGGACGGCGCCAGCAGGGCGGGGGGGCCCGCGCGGGCGACGGCGACGGCCGCGGGGCGCGGGAGAAGCGCGACAGCGAGGCGGGCAGCGCGGCCACCGCGCGCGCCGGCGGGGCGGGCGCGGAGACAACCGCTGGGATGCGCTGACCGCGTTGGCCGAGCTGGTCGACGCCGAGGTGGCCCAGCGCCCCCAGCTCGACCTCCCGGGGTTGCTGGCCGAGCTGAGGCTGCGCGCCGACGCCCGGCACCCGCCGGTGGTGCAGGGCGTCACGCTGGCGTCGCTGCATGCCGCCAAAGGCCTGGAGTGGGATGCGGTGTTCCTCGTCGGGCTGGCCGACGGCACGCTGCCGATCTCGCACGCGCTGGCACACGGCCCGGAGAGCGAGGCCGTCGAGGAGGAGCGGCGGCTCCTCTACGTGGGGGTCACGCGGGCGCGGGTGCACCTGGCGCTCAGCTGGGCGCTCGCACGCAACCCGGGCGGCCGGCAGAGCCGCAAGCCGTCGCGGTTCCTCAACGGCATCGCACCGCAAACGCGACCCGAGCAGGCCGCGAATCGCTCGCGGCGCAATCGCGGCGCCGCGACCCGCTGCCGCATCTGCAACAAGGACCTGACCACGCCGGCGGCCGTGATGCTGCGCCGCTGCGAGACCTGCGCGGCCGACGTCGACGAGGACCTGCTGGTGCGGCTCAAGGCCTGGCGCCTCGAGGTGGCCAAGGAACAGAAGGTGCCCGCGTACGTCGTGTTCACCGACAACACCTTGATCGCGATCGCCGAGATGCTGCCCTCCGACGAAAAGGCGCTGGTGGCCATCCCCGGGATCGGCGCGCGCAAGCTCGAACAGTACGGTCCCGACGTGCTGGAGCTGGTCCGCGGTCGCTGACCGGCGAAAGCGCAGGTCAAAAATCGGTTGTCGGTTGTGGTCGTGACCGTCTACCCTCGGTCAAGCGCCAAGAGAGGAGGGTGGCCGCGATGATCAACGACGTGTTCGGTGTAGGCGTTGCCGCCCCGGCGTCGACCGCTCGCGCCTCCCGTGCCGCCCACACCGCCGCGCCGGCGGCTGCCCCCAAGCATGCCGCCGCGACGGACGCGTCCGTGGATCGGAACCATCTCTAGGCTCCACCCAAGCCGGTTTCACCCGAGGCCACGGACCCCGAAGTCACCAGGATCCGTGGCCATCTTCATGGGATCGACAACCCCCTGGTCCGGATCACCGCAAGGACACACCCGACCAGGAAAGCAGGTGGACGCATGTCGGCACCGATGATCCGCACCCGGCCCCAGGCCCTGCCCTGTCACGTCGGCGACCCCGACCTGTGGTTCGCCGAGGCCCCGGCCGACCTCGAGCTCGCCAAGAGCCTATGCGCGGACTGCCCAATCCGGCGCCAGTGCCTGGCGGCGGCCGTGGACAGGGCCGAACCGTGGGGCGTGTGGGGCGGGGAGATCTTCGACCGCGGGTCGATCGTCAGCTACAAGCGGCCGCGGGGGCGACCGCGCAAGGAGCCGCTGGCCGCCTAGAGGGTCTTCGGGCCGGCGGATCGCGGGTGAATCCAGGGCGGCGACACGCCGAGCGGCGTCGCCACAGGTACACCCCGGACGCCGTCAGCGCACCCTCGACGCCAAGGAAGCAGACGCTAGACGACGGCCGTGTCGGGCTCGGCGAAGCCGGGGATCAGCTCCTCGGAGAGCGCCTTGATCGGCACGTGCGCGTCCAGCTGGCACAGGATCGCGGCCACCGAGGCGATGACCCGCATCGGAATCGCGAGCTTGGGCGGCAGGTCCATCTGTCGGGCCGTCTTGATCTGCGACACCGACCGGTCGATCTGGCCGACCGTCATTCTCTGCAACCACTTGCGGGTGTAATGGAACACGTCGACCTCGATGGGTTCGACGTACTGGCGCAGCATCTCGTCGATGTCGCGCACCGACACCTGCTGGCCCTTCTGGATGAAGCCGATCTTCTCCATCGTCGGCAGCAGCAGGTCGTAGTTCTTGTCGCGGGCCAGCCGGATCGTCATCCCGAGCTCGACCGGGTAGCCGCCGGGCAGGGGCGCCACGGCCCCGAAGTCGATGACGCCCATCCGGTCGTCGGGCAGCAGCATGAAGTTTCCCGGGTGGGCGTCGCCATGCAGCATGCCCAGCCGCCGCGGCGCGTCGAAGGTGAGTTCGAGCAGCCGGGTGCCGATCAGGTCCCGCTGGTCGGGGGTGCCGTGGCGGATGATCTCGGCCATCGGGATGCCGTCGATCCACTCCTGGACCACCACCTTGGGCGAGCTGGCCACGACGTGCGGGATGACGAACCGCGGGTGGCCCTGGTACGCCTTGGCGAAGGCGCGCTGGTTGTCGGCCTCCAGCCGGTAGTCGAGTTCCATCTCGGTGCGCTCGATCAGCTCGTCGACCACGCCCTGGACATCGGCGCCGGGGGCGAGCTGCTTGACCACCCCGACCATCCGCTGCATGGTCTTCAGGTCCGCCCGCAGCGCCTCGTCGGCGCCCGGGTACTGGATCTTGACCGCCACGGTCCGGCCGTCGGACCACACCGCCTTGTGCACCTGGCCGATGCTGGCCGAAGCCACCGGCTTGTCGTCGAACGACGTGAAGCGCTCGCGCCACTTGGTGCCCAGCTGGCCGTCGAGCACCCGGTGCACCTTGGCGGCGGGCAGCGGCGGCGCGTCCTTTTGCAGCTTGGTCAGCGCTTCGCGGTACGGCTCGCCGAATTCCTCGGGAATCGCGGCTTCCATCACCGACAGGGCCTGGCCGACCTTCATCGCCCCGCCCTTGAGCTCGCCCAGGACGGTGAACAGCTGGTTGGCGGCTTTCTCCATCAATTCGGCCTGGACTTCGTCCTTGGACTTGCCGGTCAGCCGCTTGCCGAACCCGAGCGCCGCCCGACCGGCGAAGCCGACCGGGATGCTGGCCAGCTTCGCGTTGCGCGCGGCACGACCGCGTTTGATGTCTGCCACGCATCCCATCATCCACGACGGTCAGCCGATAGCGGTACGTATCTTCCCAACGCCGCCCCGACGCCTGCCTCTAGGTTGTTCCCTGGCAGGTCGCGGTCCCGCGACTGCCGGCAATGCTCATGCGAAGGGTGGTACCGACGAAGTCATGGCAGCCAAGCAATCGCAGCACGACGCCGCGGACTCGTTGTTCCGGGCGATCATCGAGACGCTCGACAAGAACCGCAAGGACGGCACCTTGACGGCGGCCGTCCTGGAGGAACTGGCCCGCGCGTACGCGTCGGTGTCGACCAGCGTGCCCGAACAGGGGCGCATGGGCTAGCCGCACGAACACAGCGTGCACAGTGGGTGTCGGGTCCAGTGACGCGCGGCGATGGTTCCGGCGGCGAGGTCGATTTCCAGTGTGGCGTCCAGCGTCTGAGGCGGCGGGGCGTCGGGGACGACCTCCCGGCCGCGGACGGCCGCGATCACCCGGTTCACCTGGCTGAGCGCCAGCGCGGCGGTGGCGAGCAGGGTGGCCCGATCGGCCACCCCGACGGTCTCCCGCAGCTGCGCGGAGACCGCCGGCCACGCGGCGTCGCGGTCCCTGCGGTGCAGGTCCGCGCAGCCCAGGCAGCTGGTCACGCCGGGTATTACCAGCGGGCCGACCAGCCCGGTGCCGTCGCGCACCAGGACCGGCAGGTGGGCGACGCGCCGGGCGTGCAGTTCGCGCACCATGCGCGGGTCGGCCACCAGGGAGTCCGACAGCACCACCAGGTCGACGGCGCCCGGTGTCACCGCGGCGTGCGGCTGACTGCTGTGCGCCACCCGGGCTCCCGAGCAGCGCAGCGCCTCGACGAGCAGGTCCGACAGCGGCCCGCGGCCGTGCACCCGGACCGAGGCCGTCCGGCCGCCCGAACGCGCGCATTCGGTCATCACCCCCGCCCCGACGAGCTGCTCGACGAGTCCGGCCAGGCCCCCGGCGTCCGTCAGCCCGCGATCGGTGGCCTGCCGCTGCAACTCCGGTATCGGTGTCGGCGATCGCATGGACCGCAGCAAGGTGGCCAACTCCGCGGCGGCGAGGCCGCTGGGCGGACGGACCAGGACCGCGCGGCGGGGGTCCCATCCCACCTGGACGGCGCCGTCGGGCCGCAGCAGCACCGGCATCGCGGGGTCCAACGCATACCGGGAAAGCACGGCCGGTGACATGACCGAGACTGTGCCACCCGCGGCGGCTCGCCCGGATCAGTTATCCACAGGGCCGGGGTCGTCGCCGTCCTGTTCGAGCTGCGCCTCAAGTTGCTCGATGGCCTCGTCGACCCCGCTGCCGCCCCCGCCGATGAAGCGATCGATGAAACCGGCCGGTTCGTCCAGGTCGTCGCCGGACGGGAGCAGATCGGGGTGTTGCCAGACGGCGTCGCGGGCGTCGTCGCCGCCGGCCTGGGTCAGGCGCTCCCACAGCGCGGCGGCCTCGCGCATCTTGCGCGGCCGCAACTCGAGGCCGACCAACGTGGCGAAGGTCTGCTCGGCCGGGCCGCCGGTGGCCCGGCGCCGGCGCAGGGTTTCGCTGAGCGCGGCGGCGCCCGGAAGCCGGTCGCCCAGGGCGGCGGTGACGACCACCTGCACCCAGCCCTCGATCAGCGCGAGCAGCGTCTCGAGCCGTTCCAGTGCCTGCGTCTGCGCCGGCGTCGCCTTGGGCTCGAATACGCCCTGCCCCAACAGGTTTTCGATGGCCGCCGGGTCGGACAGCGTCGCCGGATTGAAGTCGCGCGCCAGCTCCTCGATCCCGCTCATGTCGATCTGCATGCCCATCGCATAGGACTCGACCGCGCCCAGCAGTTGGCTCGACAGCCAGGGCACGTGACTGAACAGGCGGTGGTGTGCGGCCTCGCGGGCGGCCAGGAAGGTCAGGATCTCGCTGCGGGGTTGCTCGAGGCCGGCGGCGAAGGACTCGATGGCGTCCGGCATGAGCGCGGCCACGCCCTTGGGGCCCAGGGGGAGGCCGATCTCGGTCGAGGTGAGCACGTCGCGGGACAGCCGGCCCAGCGCCTGGCCCAGTTGGGAACCGAACGCCATGCCGCCCATCTGCGACATCATCGCCAGCAGCGGTCCGGCCATGCTCTTGGCTTCCTCGGGCAGCGATGACGCCCACACCGTCGAGATCTGCTGGGCCATCGGATCGCACAGGCGCTTCCAGGTTTCCAGGGTGTTGTCGACCCATTCGCTCGGGCTCCAGCCGACCGCCTTGGTGGTCCCGGCCGGCAGCGCCGTCGCGCCGTCGAGCCAGGTCTCGGCGAGGCGCACGGCGTCGGCGATCGCCGAGTTCGTCGAGGCGGGGACGGGCGCGACGAACCCGATCGAACTGGACGCGACGCGCCGGGCCAATTCGTAGTTCACCGGTCCCGACGCCTGGCCGCCGGCCGTGACCGTGCCGGCGCTGGAGAACATCTGACCGAGCTGGGTGAAGATCTGCCCCAGGTCACCCATGCCGAAGTCGCCGCTCATGCCGAACGCGCCGAACGGCTCGGACGGCCCCGATCCGGACTCGGGATCTTTCTTCCCGTGTTTGTCGGGGTCGTCTCCGCCGGAGAACCCGAAAGGCAGGTCAGGCATAGGGTCAACGGTACTCACCCGCCGAAGCGAAAGCGCGGTCTTGGGTCAAGCTTGCAGTGAACGCCGCTCGGGGGTGCCCGTTAGTGTATGCGGCGTGAACAGGCGGATTCTGACGCTGATGGTCGCGCTGGTGCCGATCGTCGTCTTCGGTGTGTTGCTCGCGGTGGTGACGGTGCCGTTCGTGTCGCTGGGCCCGGGCCCCACCTTCGACACGCTGGGCGAGGTGGACGGCAACCCGGTGGTCGCCATCGAGGGGACGCAAACCCACCCGACGACGGGCCACCTGAACATGACGACGGTCTCCCAGCGCGACGAGATCAGCCTGGGTGAGGCGCTGACGCTGTGGCTTTCGGACACCGAGCAGCTGGTCCCGCGCGACCTGGTGTATCCGCCGGGCAAGTCCCGTGACGAGGTGGACAAGGCCAACAACGCCGATTTCAAGCAG
The DNA here is from genome assembly GCF_001053185.1 of Mycobacterium bohemicum DSM 44277. Lineage (GTDB taxonomy): Bacteria > Actinomycetota > Actinomycetes > Mycobacteriales > Mycobacteriaceae > Mycobacterium > Mycobacterium bohemicum. Next base: position 483,127 of record NZ_CSTD01000003.1, read on the forward strand.
TCCGAGGACAGCGCGGAGTACGCCGCCCTGGGCTACCTCAAGTACCCGGCCGCGGTCACCGTCGCCAGCGTCGCCGACCCGGGTCCGTCGGTCGGCAAGCTGAAGTCCGGTGATGCGATCGACGCGGTGGACGGCAAGCCGGTGGCCAATGTCGACCAGTTCACCGGATTCCTCAAGGCCACCAAGCCGGGGCAGGTGGTGACGATCGACTTCCGGCGCAAGAACGCGCCGGCCGGCGTGGCCCAGATCACGCTGGGCAGCAACAAGGATCGCGACTACGGGTTCATGGGGGTGGCGGTGCTGGACGCGCCGTGGGCGCCGTTCGTCGTGGACTTCAACCTCGCCAACGTGGGCGGGCCGTCGGCCGGGCTGATGTTCAGCCTGGCGGTCGTCGACAAGCTGACCACCGGCGACCTGGCCGGATCGAACTTCATCGCCGGGACCGGCACCATCTCGGTCGACGGCAAGGTGGGCCAGATCGGCGGCATCACGCACAAGATGGTCGCGGCCCACGCGGCTGGCGCGACGGTGTTCCTGGTGCCGGCGAAGAACTGCTACGAGGCCAACTCGGACAACCCGTCGGGCATGCGGCTGGTCAAGGTGGAGACGCTCAGCCAGGCGGTCGACGCGTTGCATGCGATCACCTCGGGGGGCCAGCCGCCCGCCTGCTGAGTGCGCCCGGCGGCCCCGATGACGCCGGTCACCGGCGCCGCGGCATGCGTACAGTTGTGACCGTCTCGAGAAAACGACCCAGGAGCGTAGCCAGTGGGGATGCGGCCCACCGCACGGATGCCCAAGCTGACTCGGCGTAGCCGGGTTCTGATCCTCGTCGCGCTCGGTGTGATCGCTTTGCTGCTCGCGGGCCCGCGGCTGATCGACGCCTACGTCGACTGGCTGTGGTTCGGCGAGCTCGGGTACCGCTCGGTGTTCACCACCGTGCTGGTCACCCGCATGGTGGTGTTCCTGGTCGCCGGCCTGCTGGTGGGCGGCATCGTGTTCGGCGGGCTGGCGCTGGCCTACCGCACCCGGCCGGTGTTCGTCCCGAGTAACGACAACGACCCGGTGGCGCGCTATCGCACCGTCGTCATGTCCCGGCTGCGGGTCGTGGGCGTCGGGGTGCCGGTCGCGATCGGTCTGCTGGCCGGGATCATCGCCCAGAGCTACTGGGTGCGGGTCCAATTGTTCCTGCACGGCTCGGATTTCGGCATCCGGGACCCGCAGTTCGGCAAGGATCTCGGCTTCTACGCGTTCGAGCTGCCCTTCTACCGCCTGCTGCTGAGCTACCTGTTTGTGGCCGTGTTTTTGGCATTCGTGGGGAACGTGTTGGCGCACTACCTGTTTGGCGGCATCCGGTTGTCCGGGCGCACGGGCGTGCTGAGCCGTTCGGCGCGGGTCCAGCTGGTCGGTCTCGTCGGGTTGCTGGTGTTGCTCAAGGCGGTTGCCTACTGGCTGGACCGCTACGAGCTGCTGTCGCACACCCGGGGCGGCAAGCCGTTCACGGGCGCGGGCTACACCGACATCAACGCCGTGCTTCCCGCCAAGCTGATTCTGATGGCGATCGCGCTGATCTGCGTGGCCGCCGTCTTCTCGGCAATCGTCTTCCGGGACTTGCGCATTCCGGCTATCGGGCTGGTGCTGCTCCTGCTGTCGTCGATGATCGTGGGCGCGGGGTGGCCGTTGATCGTCGAGCAGCTCATCGTCAAACCGGACGCGCAGCGCAAGGAGAGCGAGTACATCAGCCGCAGCATCGCCGCGACGCGGCAGGCCTACGGCCTGACCGACGACGTGGTGACCTACCGCAACTACACCGGTGACGCGCCGGCCAACGCGCAGCAGGTCGCGACCGACCGGGCGACGACGTCGAACATCCGGCTGCTGGACCCCACGATCGTCAGCCCGGCGTTCACGCAGTTCGAGCAGGGCAAGAACTTCTACTACTTCCCCGACCAGCTCTCCATCGACCGCTACCGCGACCGCAACGGCGCGCTGCGCGACTACGTCGTGGCCGCCCGTGAGCTCAATCCCGACCGGTTGATCGAGAACCAGCGGGACTGGATCAACCGGCACACCGTCTACACCCACGGCAACGGGTTCATCGCGTCGCCGGCCAACACGGTGCGCGGTATCGCCAACGACCCCAACCAAAACGGCGGCTATCCGGAGTTCTTGACCAACGTCGTCGGGGCCAACGGCACCGTGGTCTCCGAGGGGCCGGCGCCGCTGGACCAGCCCCGCGTGTACTTCGGCCCGGTGATCGCCAATACGCCCGCCGACTACGCGATCGTCGGAAAGAGCGGCGACGACCGCGAATACGACTACGAGACCAACACCGAGACCAAGCGGTACACCTACACCGGTAGTGGGGGCGTCCCGATCGGCAGCTGGCTGTCGCGCAGCGTGTTCGCCGCGAAGTTCGCCGAGCGAAACTTCTTGTTTTCCAGCGTGATCGGCAACAACAGCCGGATCCTGTTCAACCGCGACCCCGCCCGGCGGGTCGAGGCGGTGGCGCCGTGGCTGACCACCGACAGCGCGGTGTATCCGGCGATCGTGAACAAGCGCCTGGTGTGGATTATCGACGGCTACACCACGTTGGACAACTACCCCTATTCCGAGCTCACCTCGTTGTCGTCGGCCACGGCCGACTCCAACGAGGTGGCGTTCAACAAGCTGCAGCCCGACAAGCAGGTGTCCTACATCCGCAACTCGGTGAAGGCCACCGTCGACGCCTACGACGGCACCGTCACGCTGTATCAGCAGGACGAACAGGACCCGGTGCTCAAGGCCTGGATGCAGGTCTTTCCCGGAACGGTCAAGCCCAAGAGCGACATCAGCCCCGAGCTGGCCGAGCACCTGCGCTACCCCGAGGACCTGTTCAAGGTGCAGCGGATGCTGCTGGCCAAGTACCACGTCAACGACCCGGGGACGTTCTTCACGTCGTCGGACTTCTGGGACGTGCCCCTGGATCCCAACCCGACGGCCAGCAGCTACCAGCCGCCCTATTACATCGTGGCGAAAAACATTCTCAAGAACGACAATTCGGCGTCGTATCAGCTGACCAGCGCGATGAACCGGTTCAAGCGCGACTTCCTGGCCGCCTACATCAGCGCCAGCTCCGACCCGGCGACGTACGGCAAGATCACCGTGTTGACCATCCCGGGCAACGTCAACGGCCCGAAGCTGGCCAATAACGCCATCACCACCGACCCCGCGGTGTCCCAGGACCTCGGCGTGATCGGGCGAGACAACCAGAACCGCATCCGGTGGGGCAACCTGCTGACGCTGCCGGTCGGCCAGGGCGGCCTGCTCTACGTCGAACCCGTCTACGCGTCCCCGGGTGCCAGCGACGCCGCGTCGTCGTATCCCCGCCTGATCCGGGTGGCGATGATGTACAACGACAAGATCGGTTACGGCCCAACGGTTTCCGATGCACTGACCGGCCTGTTCGGGCCGGGTGCGGGTGCGGCCGCCACGGGGATTGTGCCCACCGACGCCGGCGGTGTAAAAGAGACAGGTCCCGCCGGTGCCCGACGGGTCGGTGACGCTGTCCCCGGCCAAGGCCGCCGCCCTGCAGGACATCCAGGCGGCCATCGGCGCGGCGAAGGACGCCCAGAAGAAGGGCGATTTCGCCGCCTACGGCGCCGCGCTGCAGCGCCTGGACGACGCGATCAACAAGTACAACGCCGCCAAGTAGGGTCTCGGCCTTTTCGGCGGCCGAAGCCGGGATGGCAAACGCGGCGGGCTCGGATATTTGCCCGCCTGCGCCTACTATTGCGCTGTCGTGGGTATTACCCAGAGGCCTCCCACGAAAGGGCCTGACATGTTGCACTCGGTGATCTTGGCGAGTTCGGATCCGCTCGCGGCGGGGTTGATACTCCGCGGAATCAAGGGAATTTTCGTCGCCATCGGGAGCGTGATCGCCGCGATTGTGTGCGGCATCATCGCGATGATGAAGGGCCGCAATCCGCTGGGCTGGGGAATTCTCGGGCTGTTCTTCTCCATCCTGACGTTGATCGTCATCATCGTCATCCCCAGCAAAAAGTGACGCCCGGGGCGTAACCGCGTCATACCGCGCGGATCAGGTTCCGCCTCGAGTCGCCTCAGGATGCTTTGGCGGTGTCCGACGACGGGCGGCCGCCGATGAGGTCGCTGACCACGCGCCGGGAGACGCCGTATTCGCGCAGGACTTGGCCGATTCGACGGGCATCCGCGCTGGCACCGCAGCGCATGAAGGTGTCGAAGGCGGTGCTGAGCTGGTCGATGCCCGCGCGGGTCCGACCCGCCCGCGTCAGTGCGCTGCCGGCATCTTCAGCCGCGGCGGCGTGCAGGAGCGGACGGGACACCGGGCCCTCCGGCGGTATACGCGTCACGGGCATGGACGGTGACCTCACGCACCAGCGAGCGGTCGTCGGTGTGTAGCGCCACCCGGGCCAACGTCATCAGGCCTATCCGGCCCCCGATGCGGCTCCAGGTCATCCGCTCCCGCTTGGGCAGCGATTCGACGGCGCGGCGCGCCGCTTCCAACCGCCCGGCGGCCAGGTCGACTTGCGCCCGCATTTGGGTGAGCAGCTGGAGCGCCATCTGATTGCGTTGTGCGGCAGCACGTTCTGAGCCTTCGGACACAATCGTCGTCGCCTCGTCGAGGCTACCCCGGGTGATGAGGATGATGGCGCGGTTCACCGCGGCGAAGTGTTGTATGGCGGGGGGTCCGCGGCCCGGGTGAGGGCCGCGAGGCGACGAGTAGGTGCGAACGACACAGTCCGGCTGTGGAGCCGGCGTGTAGACAACGGTGACCGACCGACGTGCCGCCGGGCTATCGCACGGCTGGTGATCTTCAAGCCGCAGTCATGCGAGGGTTAGGGGGGCGTCGAATCGCCACCGGTGCCCGCGGCGGCACGAGTTTGACCGCCGCGGTCAACGACGCGCTCGCCGCCACGGCATGCCTGATGACACCTGGTCGGACGAAGCCCGATTTGGTCGCCGTGACAGGCGTTCGGTAACCTGGCATTCACCAACGCGGGGTGGAGCAGCTCGGTAGCTCGCTGGGCTCATAACCCAGAGGTCGCAGGTTCGAATCCTGTCCCCGCTACCATGTCGTGTCTCGGGACATCGTTGACAGGTGTCCCGAGACATGGTTTACACCTATTGCTTGTTTTCGGGGCTGTTTCCGCATTTGACGCCGCGTGGTTGGTAGTCGCGGGTGGGGTCGAGGACGAGTTTGCGGATGAGTGTTCCGGTGGTGCGGTCCAGGACGCGGATGTCGAGGTCGTCGATGAGCACGGTGACTTTGGTGCCGGTGCGGCGCTTGCCCAGGCCGATGTGGTGCAGGCGGCTGTTGTAGCGGATGGTGATGACGCCGGCGGCGTCGATGACATCGGTGCGCACGCGGCAGTGGGCGGGGATGACATAGCCGTTGGGGGTGGCTTTGGGTCGGTGGGTATAGGCCTGGGCCGGGGTGTGTCGGTCAAGGGCGCGGTGCGGTCGGCGCTGGTTGTAGTAGACGCGGAATTGGTCGCAGCGGTGTTGGAGTTCAGCGAGGGTGGCCGCGGGATGTGCAGTGAGCCATTTCTTTTGAGTTTGATGGAAGCGTTCCACTTTTCCGCAGGTCTGGGGATGGTAGGGCCGGCTGGTGAGGTAGTTGATGCCCAGTGTGCCCAGGGTGATCTCGAGGGCGGTGCGCCCACCGCGTCGGGGTGCTCCGGTGAAGATGGCGCCGTTGTCGGTCAGCACTGAGGCCGGTGGGCCATAGGTGGCAAAGGCGGTGGTGAAGGTTGTGGTGACGTCGGGGCCGCTGATCGTGCGCCGGGCCAGGCTGGCGATGGCTAGCCGGGAGTGGTCGTCGAGGATGTTGAGGATTTCGACGCCGCCGCCGTGAGCGAGGTGCCAGTGGGTGACGTCGGCTTGCCAGCATTGGTTGGGCAGTTCGGCCTCAAAGCGTTTCCAGGAGGAGCGGGGCCGTTTGTGGGGTTGGGGTGTGACGAAGCCGCGGCGTTTGAGGATGCGCCAAATCGTGGACACCGCAGGCGTATGGGCGATGCTGGGGTCGGTGGCCAGATGGGTGGCGATGGTGTCAGCGCCGACATCGAGACCGCGTTTGGTCAGGGTCTTGCGTAACCGCACGATGCGGTCTTCGACGTCGGCGGGGGCGGCCCGGGGGGTGTGGTGTGGGCGTCGCGAGTGCGGCACAAAGGCCGCATCGCCGTCGGCTTCGTAGCGTTTGCACAGCTGTTGGACCCATTGGCGGGACAGGTCGTAGTCACGGGCGACTTCGCTTTTGCTGCGGCCCTCGACCGTCACGGCGGTGATGACCAGATGTGCCTTCGACATGGCTAACCTCCCTGACTTGCAGAGGTGTCAACTATGTCGCGAGACAGCTGCCAACTATGTCCTGGAATCAGACACTGTCCCCGCTACCAGGTGAAATGGCTCCCGGAGGAGACTCCGGGGGCCATTTTCATGCCACTTGGGGCCACATTGTCGGAACAGCAGCCTTACGAACCGGTTGATTTGCGCCGCGATCTGACATAGGTGAAAGCGGTGGGCAGGGGCATCGCACCCAAGCGCGTCGATCAGCGCTGTCGGGCGTCGTTGTCGTCTCCGACGAGCTCGACTAATGTCGCTCATCTCGGGTCCATGTTTCCAGTCGAGTCAAGTTCTTCCGAGGATGCGTTCGTGGCGACCGCCAGATGTCACAGCTGCTGTTTGATCCGGAATGGACAGATGCCGAAAGCCGTATATGGGCGCCTTCGGCTGTCGAGTTGAGGCGGCATCGTGGGGATTTACGTCCGCAAGAGCGTCAAAGCCGGACCTTTTCGGTTCAACCTGAGCAAGTCCGGGATCGGGGTAAGTGCCGGCGTTCCTGGCTTTCGCGTCGGCACAGGTCCGCGCGGCAATTACGTCCACATGGGTCGCAATGGCGTCTATTACCGGGCCTCGCTGAACGGACACCACACGTCGTCATCGCCGCGACAACAACACCCATCGCCGGCCGCGCCCCCAGCGTTTCGCCCCAGCGACGTCATCCTGCAGGACGTCACCGGTGCCGCTGCCACTACCTTGGAGCCCACCGGTCGAGGCGATCTGGTCGACCAGCTGAACGCGGCGGCCGCGCGTTTCGCCTGGTGGTGGCCCACGGCGATTTCGGTTCTGCTGCTGGGCCTGCTGACAATGCCATGGGGATTGCTCATCTGGTTTCTCGGCGGCGCTGGCTGCGTCTGGCTCTACCTCAATGACCAGGCACGACGCACGGTCGTTCTTTTCTACGACGTGAACGACGACGCTCAATCGTGGTTCGACTCCCTGGTAACCCAATGGCGCTGGCTCACCGAGTCGCAGCGAGTTTGGCGAATCGTACAAGCCGGCGACGTGGTGGGAACCAACGCCTTCAAAACGAACTCCGGGGCCAGCACACTGGTCAAGACGATCCCCGCGACAGCGGCCACATCGGTCCGGCACAAACAATTGGCGACGAACATCGCCGTACCCTCAATCACCGCCGGTAACTCTGCGATCTACCTGCTGCCAGACCGGGTCTTGATTCGAGAGGGCAAGCGCTACAGCGACATCGACTACCAGGCACTGCGCACTTTTCACCAGAAGCAACGCTTCATCGAAAGGTCATCCCCTCCACGAGACGCCGCCCAAGTCGACACCACATGGCAGATCGTCAACGTCAAGGGCGGCCCGGACCGCCGCTACAAAAACAACAGGATGCTCCCGATCATGCTGTACGGACGACTCCTCATCACTTCGGCAAGCGGCCTCTATTGGATCATCCAGATATCACGTGCCGACGCCGCCGAACCGCTTGCCCAGGTCATCTCAGCGGCGCCCGCACAACCCGATGAGCACACAGGACATGCGGCTGCACCGGCACAGCGCCAGCGGCCGACGCAATCCCAACCTCCTGCGGAGCGGCCGTCAGCCCCGCAGCGCGTATCCACTGCTCGGCGCCCGACCACAACGACCAGTTTCATCGAGCGTTCGCTACTGACGCGTGCCACTACCAAATACCTCGCAGCCGAGCAGGTCTTCACCGCAGTCGATCTGGAAACCACGGGTTTGTATCCCTCGGCGGATCGCATCGTGGAGATCGGACTAGTGAAGTTCCGCGGTGACGGAGAGGTTCTCGACGAATTCGCCACTTTGGTGAACAACCCCGGATCCTCGCCAGAGGCGAGAATGCACCACCAGATCGATGACACCGATCTCATCGGCGCTCCAACGATCGATCACGTGCTCCCTGAGGCCTTCGCGTTTATGGCCGACACAGTTGTCGTCGCGCATAACCTCGACTTCGAAGCAGGGTTCCTTGCCTCGGCAGCACAACGGAACAGTGTCACGCTTCCGCGGCTGACCGGTGTGTGCATGCTTCAGGCGGCACGACGTCAACTCGATGGCCGCGCCTACAGCCTCATGTCGTTGTACAAGAGCGCCACCGGTCATTGGGCTGAGAACAATCACACTGCGCTGGGCGATGCCCGCGCCGTCCGTGAGGTTCTCCTGTGGATGCTACGAACTGCGCCGCAGCCGCTGCACCTCACTTCGGCGGCGATCGCCGCTCCAGTATCAGGTCCGGCGCCGCAGCCGTGCGCGATTAGTTGTCGGCCTGTGCCCATGACCGGAGCCTCGGTCGCTGCACTGCTGGAGTCCTTCCCGCAGTCGCCAACCCCACGGAGCGGCGACCCGGCCGAGATCGAGCGCTACCGGACTTTGCTCGGTGAGTGCATCAAAGATGGACGACTCACCCCCGAAGAGGCCACCGCACTGTCAAGCCAAGCTCGGCGCACACGCCTCAACGGCACCCAGCTCCGTTCATTGCATTACGAAGTGTGGCGGTCGAAATACGGCGCCGATTCCCACAGGGACTGGACCAGCCTTGATCCAAATCATCGACGTGAGATGTGGTTGCTCGCCGACGAATTAGGGTTACAAGACCTGGCAAGTGAGATTGGCGCCGCAATCGAACAATGCACCGAATCACCGCCGCCGCCGCAAGCGCGCTACCTACGCGGGGTCCGAGTCGGCATCCTGGGTCACGGACCCGAATTCGACGAGTTGCGCGTATGTGCGGAGGACCACGGAGCAAGCATCGCGAAGAACATCACCAAGACGGTGGCCTGGGTTACGACCACAACGCCCAGCGCAGACGACGCACCCCACCGTGCCGCACGCACCCACCAAATACCGATGCTGACCCCCGCGCTCGCACGCCAGCGACTCGACGAAGCCATTCGCGACGCCGAGGCAAAAGCCTCAGAACGACAACGCGCCCTTGATGAATGGGCCGCCCAACGCCAAGCCCGCGAGGAATATTGGCGACCAGCCTGGCGGCCTCATGAACTCGACTATGACCCAGATCCGAGACATGCTACCTATTAGCAGGCAGCATCTTACTTACTCCGGTGCGCGCCGTTCTGTGTCAAACGTCAAGCCCTGCATTCTTCGCCGCATTCGCTGAAACCTTGTGCCGGTGCCGCGGTTTTCTTAGCTCTGGGTCCGCGAGCATGCGTTGCAGCTTGTCCGCGAGATCGACGTCGTTTATTCCAGGCCAAAGCTTTTCGGCCAGATCGAGCACAAGAACGCAGTCTTTGCATCCTGGAGCGCCGTTGGGTGCGTCGGATAGGTCGAAGATCTCCCTTGTCTTTGCCAACGCATCGTTCAATAGGTCATCATCGACCGGGATCTCGACGACGCGGGCTTGGAAACCCATGACAAAGCCGTCTTCGCGACAGTTTCCGCAGTAATTGACGGTGTCTCCCTTGGTCGCGGGCTCCATATAGATGAGCGCCAGCCGAGATATCGGCGCGGGGCCGCACTCAGCTGCGATACGGGCATAAGCGTTGAGCTGCAGCGTGTAGCGCGGCATCAGCTTCTTGTTCTCAGCGTCGGTGAATCGCGCCGTTTTATAGTCGGCGATCAGCAAGGAACCGTCGGCGTACTCAAAGATCGCGTCGGCTACGCCGGTGAGGCGAATGCCGTACTTGGCATCGACGGTTTGAAACTGCGACCAGTGCCGCGGCGTCTGGTAGGCCACGATTGTCCCTAGCGGTGAGAGCCAGCCGGGCGGCACACCGTGGGCCTCGAACCACGAGTGAACAATGTCCTTGGTGTAGGAGTCGATCGAGCTGAAAATGCTTGGAAACATCTGAAACGGCAAGTGATGGTTCAGATGCAGCTTGACCCAGTAGCACCGCTCGCAAAGATCATCCATGACGACTTCTCCGAGGCGGCTCGCGGAGATCCGGATCGTCTTCACAGGCCAACCGTGACGAGGACGTCGCTCCATGTCAAGAGAAAGATTGCGCCGGGTTAAAGCAAGGGTTGGCCCCGGTCATCGTCTGATTCCGAGTCCCAGCCGGCATCTATCAGGAACACCGCCTGCTCAGCGGCGCCCGGTCGTCGTCCTTGAGGACGTGGGCATATGTCTCCACACAGAACCCCACGTTGGCGTGCCCGATCCGCTCGAGACCACCTTGGGGCTCAGCCCGGCTTTTTGAGCGCGCTGGTCGCATAGCAGTGCCGCGGATCATGGAATGTGCGGGCCGGTCCTGGCAGTCGGGCCGGGTTGGACGTGATCTGCGACCAGCCCTTCGACTCGCGCGGTAGCTTAGTTCTCGCCCAAAGTCATTGCGAGGAAGTGACTTTGGTCACGACGAGCGCCGCTTCGTTGTACGGAAAAAGGCGGTAGAACACGCCGGATGGTCCCGTAACGAGCGCCGCGCCCTCAGCCTTACTCAGCAGGCGGGGATTGGCTAGCGCGATACTCTTGCCGCGCTTGTGCAACACCGCCGGCCCGCCAGCCAATACATTCTTCAACCAGTCTGATTCCAGCCCGTACCCGATGAGAACGACGAAGCCGTCGCGGGTGGGAAAAACCAGCAGCGGCGTTTGATACCGCTTGCCTGATTTGCGTCCGACATGTTCGAGGGTCCCTTGGCCTGGGAGCCATGGCGTGATCGACCGAGCCGCTGGATTGGTGACTCGACTATTGAAGTTTGCGACGGCCCGTGGCACCCGCATGGCTCCCTCATTCCCAACGACGCTCGAATTGAACGATCTCTGAAGTCATGCGGTCGACGGCACCAGGGCGCTGATGTCCTCGCCTTGGAGAAGCTTTATCGTCAGGTTCAGGTCGAAATAGTCGGTCCAGCGAGTGATCTTTCCCTCGTCATCGACGACAAAGGTCCCCATTACCGGGACGGCCGGCTTGCTTCCGTCCGGTGCCTGGATGTAGTCCAGGCGTTCGGTGAGCACCACGGAACCCTCGCTGGCGAGGTTGAGGATTTCGAAGGCATAGGCGTCGGGGAACATCGCAAACTGGGCGGCCATGTTCTCCACGATGGCGTCTGGTCCGGTGAAGGCGGGCATTCCCACATTCTGATAAACGGCCCCGTCGGCGAGCAGGGGGCGCAGCGCTTCGGCATCCCGCTGCTCCATTAACGCGCAGAACCGGCGGACGACATCGGCTGGCGAAGACATGAATGAAATCCCTTTCACGAGGGTGGGTGAATCAACGTGCGGGGGCAGGAGAATGATGCGGATCCGTCTCCCAAAGGCTCAGTGGTCGTGGATGATCACCCCGCGAATATTGCGGCCGGCGAGCATGTCGTCGTAGGCCTCATTGATGTCGTCGAGCTTGTACTCGGTGGTGACGGTTTCGTCGAGCAACAGCTTGCCGCTTCGGTAGAGGCTGATGAGTCGCGGGATGTCGGACCGCGGGTTGGCTTCGCCGTACAGGCTGCCCAGGAGGCGTTTTTGGAACAGTGTGAACAACGTAAGCGGCAGCGTCGGCGTCACGTCGGACATCGATGCCAGGGCGGTGGCCACCACGGCCCCGCCCTTTCGCACCGCATTCAGCGCGTCGTTGATCATCGCGCCTTCGAGCAGGCCTGGCGTGAGGATGGCCGAGTCGGCCATGACTCCACGCGTCATCTCGCCAACCAGTTGGGTTGCCTCCTCCATGGAGGTGGCAAAGTGCGTGGCTCCGAATTGGAACGCTTTGTCGCGCTTGCTCGGCTCAATATCGACGACGACGATGTGCTCTGCACCCGCCAGCCGCGCGCCCTGAATGGCACCGCTGCCGATCCCTCCGCAGCCAACCACGAGCACCACGTCGCCGGGACTGACGCTGGCGGTATTGACGGCCGAACCCCAGCCGGTGGTGACGCCGCAGCCGAGCAGACAGGCGCGCGATAGTGGCACATCGTTGTCGATCTTCACCACCGAGGCTTCCGACAACACGCCCCACTGCGCGAAACTGCCGACGCCTGAGAGGGCTCCGATGCCCCGTCCTCTGGCTCGGCGCCGGAAGGTGCCGTCGGCCTGGACTCCCGCCAGGATGATCGCCCCGTAATCGCAGAGGTTTTGACGACCCGTGGCGCACCAGCGGCAGCGACCGCACGCCGGCAGGAAGGAGGTGACCACATGGTCTCCCACCGCTATGTCGCGCACTCCCGGACCGACCTCGTGGACGATGCCCGCCCCTTCGTGTCCACCGATCAAGGGAAAACTCACCCCGAACATGTCGCCGGTGCGGATGTGGTGGTCGGAATGGCACAGACCGGTGGCTTCGAACTCGACGAGTAACTCGCCTTCCTGCGGCGGGTCGAGTTCGATCTCCTCCACCGACCACTTCTCGTTCAGCCCCCACAGAACTGCTCCCTTGGTCTTCACGGCGACTCCTTGACGATGTGTATGGCACGCTCGGGGCAGTTGGCGATTGCGTTGTGTGCCCGTTCTTCCCATTCGGGGGGAATATCTTCTACGGTGACGAAAGCGATCCCTTCGTCGTCGATGTCGAACAGTTCGGGATACGTTGCGTAACAACGGCTGTGGCCTTGGCACGCCTCCCTCTCGACATGAAGTTTCACGCTGTCTAGTCCAATCCGCCCGGTCTGGTCCCGATGACTCCTTTTTCTGCCAACGCTGCAATCGATGCGGCGTCGAGGCCGAGTAGGTCGCCGAGGATGGTTGCGTTGTGCTGCCCCAACGTCGGAGCCGTTGACCGATACCACGTGTCAACGCTGCGGTACTTGAAGGGAATCGCCGGCACGTGATGTGTTCCCACGATGGGATGATCGAGGCATTCGAAAAAGCCTCGTGCCGTCAGCTGAGGGTGCATCGAACCTGTCCTGGCGTCAGCCAAATCCGCAGCCGGAATGCCATGCTGAACGAGTAACTCTGCGGCGGCCGAGGAATCGTGCTGGCCGGCCCATTGCTCGAGATGCTTATCGATCACATCGTGTGCCCGCACGCGCCCTTCGTGGGTGTCCAACGCGGGGTCATTCGCCCAATCCGGTTCACACAGAGCCGACTTCAGCAGACGCCACTGCTCGTCCGTGGCGACCGAGATCGCCAGCCACCGCTCGGTCCCCGCGCACGGATAGAGCCCTTGCGGGGCGGCGTCGCGGCTGCGATTTCCCGACCGCGATATCAGGTTCCCGTAGGCGGTGAACTCGACAACCTGCTCGGCGGCTGCGTTGAGCGCGGACTCGACCATCGATACTTCGATGAGTGACCCCTGGCCGGTCTCGTCGCGGCGCCGGAGACCGGCGAGCATGGCGAACGCGGAATGCATTCCTGCCAGTGGGTCACAGGGACCGCGGGGGATCCGGGGCTGGTCGTACTCGTGGCCGGTCACCCACGCCATCCCGGTCATCTGTTCCATCGTTTGCGCGAAACCCACATTATTGCGCCATGGCCCGTCGAGCCCGAACGCAGGCATACGGACCAGCACGATTCGAGAGTTCTGCTCACTGACGGCCTCCCACGTGATGGCGAAATTGTCGAACACGCGGGGGGAGAAGTTCTCGACCAGAATGTCCGAGCATTTCACGAGGCCGAACAGCAGCTCTCGCCCTTCGGGCGAGGACAGATCGAGGGTGAGCCCCCGCTTGTTGGCGTTGGTCGCCAGGTACATCCCCGACCGCTCCCACCACTGAGGCTGAGCGGCGAACGCCGCGGCCGCCATCCGTGCGCCGTCAGGGTGGTCCGTCGACTCCAGGTGAATGACCTCAGCGCCGAGTGCGGCGAGGATGTGGGTGGAGGAGGGGCCGGCCCACCAGGCTGTCGCGTCGAGAATTCGTATGCCCTCCAGCGGAAGTCGCGGTGCGCGGTCGGCGGCGGTCGCAATCCTGTTGTGGGCGGGTACTTCTGTCATTTCGCCGAGCGGGGGAGCACCGGCGGTGGGGGAGGGGCGTCGGCCATCGATTCGGTAGGGCGCCAACGGGTGGGTGAAGCTTCCGTCGAGATACGTGCCCCACACGCCGCGCGCCGAGAACTGGGGGTGGTCCAACACGGTCTGGCCATTGTTGACCGGTGAGACGGGGATCCGCAGATCGGAGGCCAACGCGACGATCTCGTCCGTGCGGCGCTGCGTCGTCCATTCCCGCACAGTCCGATTCCAATCCTCCCGGCGTTCCCAGCGCGTCGTCGCGAGTGCCCACGCCGGGTCCTCGTCGAGCAGGTCAAGCCGGCCGATCATCGCCAGGAACGACTCGAATTGCTGGCGGGTATTGGTGTTGAAGCCCACCCATCCGTCCGCGGTCGGTTCGATGGAAGGGATTTCGACCTGTCGGGCCGGCAGGGTCAAAGGGGGACGACCGGCCAGCTCGTGGTAGAGGTCGGCGAATCCGCTGGCGCTGAGGTGACACGCCTCCAACAACGAGCAGTCGACGATTTCGCCTTGTCCGCCGAGTTGGGCCCGACGCAGTGCGCCAAGCGCCCCGACGGCGGCATAACTGGCCATGACCCATTCGAAGACTCGACCACCCGCTTGAATGGGCGGTTGGTCCGGACGGCCACGCAACGCCAGGGTTCCGCTCTCGGCCTGGATCGTGAACTCCGTTGAGGGTCGGTCCCGGTACGGCCCGGTCAACCCGTACGGAGACAACGCCACGATCACCAGGTGTGGCGCACGCGCTAGGAGGGCCTCGCGGTCGAGTGCCCCGGGGCCGAGGGAATCGACGAACACATCGGCGGAAACGATCAATGGCTCGAGGTCGGTCAGCGAAGTGCCAACGACTGAACGCTTGCCGGCGTTCAAGAATTTGAACAGCGCGCCGCCATCGCTTCGATCGCCGAACGTTCTGCGGCGGAACGGGTCTCCGTCGGGGGCCTCTACTTTTATGACCTCCGCTCCGAGGTCGGCGAACAGCTTGGTGCAGTACGGACCGGCGATTTCCGTCGCCCACTCGACAACACGAACCCCACGAAGAGTGTTCATCGCCTTGTGACTTTCCGCGTCAAGGTTGTCGGAAGTGAGTTACCCGCGACGATGAGTGCACACACGCCACTTCT
Source organism: Mycobacterium bohemicum DSM 44277 (assembly GCF_001053185.1). GTDB lineage: Bacteria > Actinomycetota > Actinomycetes > Mycobacteriales > Mycobacteriaceae > Mycobacterium > Mycobacterium bohemicum. The sequence continues at coordinate 498,424 of NZ_CSTD01000003.1, forward strand.
GTCCTCACGCTCGCGCCTATCGAGCAGGGTTTCTTGCATCCGCATGGTTGCGGCTTGGCTGGCAACGACGCTAGCGACGGGAAAGCCAGAGTGTCAAGTGCGACTCGATAAGTATGTCCGAGGTCGAGTTCGTCCGAGCTTCTAGTCGGCCGCACGCACCTTCGAGGCCCGCTGAACCCGACCGCCTCGCTTGGCCGGCGGGTTCGCGGTCGATGTGCTTACGCCCTTGGCGAGGATCTGCGAACCAAGTTCGATCTGCGCGCGGATGTCCGACTCGCCCGTACCGAACCAGCGTGGTCCGAGGCTCGTTGTGAAGATGATGAAGTTAGCCAGCAGCTCGGCGAACAGGTCGGCGTCGACGTCGGCCCTGATCTGGCCCGCGGCTTGGTAGTGGCGAACGCCTTCGGCAATGACGGCCGTACGGCGTGCGTGATTGGGTTGGAGCACCCGCAGCGAGAAGTCCGGATCCGACAAGGCCCGACCGGAAATGTCCCAGCCGGGAACACCGCTGTCCCGGTCGTCGAGCCTTAACCTCGCGAAGAACAGCTGCTCGATATAGTCCTCGAAGCGCGCGGGCAGGGCCGCCACGACTTGCTCCTCGGCTTCACTGACGAGATCCGCGATCTGTCGAGAAACGACCTGCTCGAAGATGCCTCGCTTGTCCCCGAAGTAGTGGAACAGCATTGCTTCCGAGCAGTCGGCGCGACGGGCGATCTCCTTCGTCGCCGCGGCCGCGTATCCCGCTTCCGCAAACACCTCAGCAGCCGCTTCGAGGAGGGCCCGTTGTTTGCCATCCTTGTCGCGAACTCGCCGCCGCGCGCCTGTAGTCATCACACATACTTTAGCGAGCACTCGTCGGCTGACGGGAAGCTCGCACGCGTGCTTCCTTCGCCACCCCGGGCTTTTCGGCCTCATCCTCTTTGTTTGCGCGCAATGCGGCGCGCTGATCGTGAGCTGACTCGGGCGGTTATCGAGTCCGACTTGACTCCGCGTAGCCGACGATTTACTGTGCTGCCAAAGCAAATTTCGGCGTGTGTGAGAAATCCGAGGGCCGACGCAGATGGCACATGGACCGTGGCACGTTTGCGGTGTTGCCGGAATGTGGACGGGCCCTCGGTGGGGGCTGTCTGTCCAGGCCGATCGCTGGCGTAGTCCCGAGGTCGGCATGCCCGCGCCCGAGGGCGGAAAGGACTACCCATGGTGAGCAAATCACCGGAGGAACACGCCCGGAACCTCGACCTTCGTCACGAGGATTTCAACGATCAAGAATTCCTCTACGAGGTTTACGCGGTGATGCGGGAGAACGGACCGTTCAGTCACCAGGAAGTCCCGTTCTTGGGTCCTACGCCGGGGGGCGCCTGGGTCGCCACTCGCTACGACGACTGTTACGAGATCCTGCGTGACTGGCGCAGCTTCTCCAGCAAGCCCGTGGGGCTGGAGGGCAACCCGATGTCATTTGGAGACATCGTGATCACCTTGGATCCGCCACGGCAGCAACAGCTTCGCAAGGTTCTCAACCCGTATTTCTCGCCGGGCCGGATGAAGGAGCTGGAGCCCCAGGTGCGCGCGGTCACCGATGGGTTGATCGACAACTTCATCGAGTTGGGCCGCGGCGATCTCGCGGACGTTGCATGGCAGCAACCTGGGATCGTGTTCTTCCGGTACCTACTCGGCATGCCCGTGGAGGACGTGCCGCTCTACATCGAGACAGCCGACCTCGCGATCAATGGTGAGAGCGAAGAGGTCCGAAACGGGTCGATGACGAACCTCTATGTCCGCGTGCGCGAGGAGATCGACAAGCGTCGTGGTGAACCGCCACGCGATGACCTGATCGATGTCTTGCTCGCCGCCGAGATCGACGGTGAGAAATTGAGCTTCGACGACGTTGTCGCGAATGTGATGCTGTTGGTGCAAGCCGGGCTCGAAACAACCTCTAGTGCAATGTCGTTCGCCTTCTTCCATCTAGGCACGCATGCTTCGGAGCGCGACAGACTCGTACGCGATGCCGAGTTGATGCCCACGGCGATAGAGGAATTCATCCGGTTCGCCGGTTCGGTCCACGGGCTGCATCGCTCGGTGGCGAAAGACGTTGAGCTAAGCGGCCAGAAGTTCTGTCCCGGCGAGACGGTCGTCGTGAACTATGCGGCCGCCAACCGCGACGCGCGCGAGTTCGACGAGCCCAACACGTGCATGCTCGATCGACAGACAAATCGCCACCTCGGATTCGGAGCCGGCGTCCATCGCTGTCTGGGCTCCAATCTCGCCCGACTCGAGTTTCGGGTGGGTGTCCAACAGACCCTGAATCGGATACCCGACTACGCCATCCCCCCTGGGGCAAAAGTTGATTTTCACGGGAACTCGGTCACTCGGGGCTACCGCGCCCTGCCGGTCGTCTTTACCCCTGGTGCCCGCGTCGGCCGGTGAGGGGGCGGCGGATAACCGCCCATATCGGCTTGCGGCCAGCGCAATAGCAGATCTCCAGGTGCGGCTCGACCAAGTTATCAAGTGCTACTTGACAACGCGCCAGAGCCGCTCCTAGCATCAGGTCAGCCGGTAATCGGTATCCGTCTTGCGCGACGACGCCCTCATTGCTGCACCCGTTGCCCACTCGCCAGGCCCGACGAAAACCGGTTCGGTGAAACCAGGGAGGAACCGTGGACAAGCAAGATCTTCAATGGATGATCTCCGTCGACGACCACATCATCGAGCCGCCGAACCTATGGGTCGACCGCGCGTCGGCCGCCGACCGCGATCGAGTGCCACACGTCGAGCGCATCGACGGCGTCGATACCTGGATCTACGACCAAGCGCGCGCCTCGGTGCTCGGCATCTTGGTCGCGGCTCACCAGAGGCCCGCCGAGTACTCCCCGCTCCCAGTCAATTACGACGAGATGCCCCGCGCGTACTTCGACCCGGTGGCCCGCATCCCCGACATGGACGAGGATCATGTGATCGCGGGATTGAACTTTCCGTTCTTCCCCCGGTTCTGTGGTCAGATGTTCGCGCACCTCGGTGACCGCGATCTGGGTCTCAAGTGCGTGCGGGCGTACAACGACTTCGTCATCGATGAGTGGTGCGCGGCGGCGCCCGGTCGCTACATCCCGATGGTCATCGTCCCGTTGTGGGATACCCGTTTGGCCGTCGAGGAGACGCTACGGTGCGCCGGCAAGGGCGCCAAAGCCATTGCCTTCTCGGAGAATCTGCACCCGTTGGGATTTCCGTCCATCCACTCGGGGGCATGGGACGATTTCTTCGCGGTGGTGAACGAGACGAAGATGCCGCTGTGCACGCACATCGGATCGTCGTCGGTCAGTCCGACCACGTCGCCCGACGCGCCTTTCGGGGTTCAGGCGGTCAACATCAACCTCAATCTGGCGAACTCGACCACCGATTGGCTGTTCTCGGGCAAGCTGCAGAAGTACCCCGACCTGAAGATCGTGCTGGCCGAGGGCGGCATCGGCTGGATCCCCTACCTCATCGAGCGTGCAGAGCATGTCGCCGCCGACTACCAATACCTGCGCGCCAACAACTGGTCGGTTGATCCGGCCACGATGCGCTTGACCCCCGTACCCACCGACCCCGACATTTTTCCGGAGTCACCGCGCCGGCTTTTCCGCGAACACATGTACGGCTGCTTCATCGAGGACGACTTCGGGGCGGCGAATCTGGACTCGATCGGTGTCGACAACGTGATGATCGAGACGGATTATCCGCATACCGACAGCCTCTGGCCCAACTCCCTTCAGGCCGCTCACAAGGCACTCGACGGCCGGTCCGACCTTGACAAGTACAAAGTGCTGCAGGGTAATGCGCGCCGGGTCTTCGACTTTGAGCCCGCCCCATATCCGACGCCGACGTAGTCAACGGCGATTCGTATGATGCGGGAGTACCAGAGCTTCGTCGACGGTAAGTGGTTGAGCGACAACGCCGTCGGCACCATCGACGTCATCGATCCGGCGACCGAGGAGTTGATCGGCCGAGTCGTCGACGGTGGACCAAAGCAGGCGGCCATGGCGATCGAGGCTGCCAGGCGGGCTTTCGACGAAGGTCCGTGGCCGTGGATGTCGGTCCGGCAGCGGGGCAAGATCATCAAGCGGTTCGCTGACATTCTCGATGAGCGCAAGGCGGAACTTCGCGAGCTTGTCGTCGCCGAGATCGGTTCGACCGCCTTCATCACCGACCTGATTCAGGTTGGGGGTGCCATCGAGGCGGCCCACTACTACGGCGAGTTCGTCGAACATGATGTGACGTGGGTGGAGACACCGAGCGGGCCCGTGGTGTCGCCGACCGGCCTGGGTGGCGTGACGGTGGTCCGCGAGCCGGTCGGGGTGGTGGGAGTCATCACGCCGTTCAACTTTCCGTTCTCGATCAACATTCAGAAGTGCCTGGCCGCCTTGGCCGTCGGCTGCACTGTGGTGCTCAAGCCCCACCCGTGGACCCCGATGAACGCCTTGGAGCTGGCCAAGGTCGGCGAGGAAGCGGGCCTCCCGCCCGGTGTGTTCAACGTCGTTGTGGGCGGTGCCGACGTGGGAGAGGAGCTATGTACGCACCGCGGCGTCGACATGATCGGATTCACCGGTTCGACCGCGACCGGTCGACGCATTCGTGAACTGTCTGCCGCCACGATGAAACGTGCTCAGCTGGAACTCGGCGGCAAAAGCGCGCACATCGTGCTCGACGATGTCACCGAAAGTGACGTCGCCGGAATAGGGTTCGGGCAGGTGCTGATGCATGCCGGACAGGCCTGCACGGTCACATCGCGACTTCTCCTGCCCGAGCACCTGCTCGAGGCGTATGTCGATGGCGTGAAAGCCATGGCTCCGATAATCACCGTGGGGGATCCGCGTGATCCCGCCACTGTCGTCGGGCCGCTCATCAGGGATCAGCAGCGGCAACGAGTTGAGTCGGTCGTTTCGTCGGGCCTAGAGGAAGGCGCGCACCTGGTGGTGGGCGGCAAACGTCCCGAACATCTCGAACGCGGCTTCTACTACGAGCCGACGGCATTTGTCGACTGCCGCAGCGACATGCGCTTATGCCAGGACGAGGTGTTCGGGCCTGTGCTGGCAGTGATGACCTATCGCTCCGAAGAGGAAGCGATCCGCGTCGCGAACGACTCCATCTATGGTCTGGCAGGTCTGGTGATGACCCGCAACGCCGCAAAGGGTTTCAACGTCGCCAGGCAGATTCGAACGGGCACCATCATGGTGCAGACTCTCGGGCCCGCTGCCGACCTCGGCGCCAATCCGGGTGGCGGGCAGGGTCCCGGCTGGTCCCTGCCGGCGCGCGGCATGTTCAACGGCGGGGGACCGTTCGGCGGATTCAAACAAAGTGGACTCGGACGTGAGCAGGGGCGTTGGGGCTTTGAGGAATACACCGAGCTGAAATCAATCACCATGATGTAGCGGGGCACTGCACGCGGCGTGGGGCGGGGCGGTTAAGGGACTTGGGGGCTGGAAGGGTCGCGTCATGGAACTGCTCAGGGACGTCCGGGTCCTCGAGGTGTCACTGTTCTCCACGGATGCACTGGGCGGACATCTGGCCGACCTCGGCGCAGAGGTGATCAAGGTGGAGCCGCCGGGCGGCGGTGGTTTCCGCGGTTCGGCGGTTTCCGGCGGCGAGCTGCAGGACTCGCACTGGAACCGCGGCAAGAAGAGTGTGGCAATCAACCTGAAAACGACTGAGGGTCAGGATGCTTTTCGCCGCCTGGCCGCCACGTCGCCGGTGGTGATCGACGGGCTACGGTACGGAACCGCGCACCGGCTCGGCTTCAGCTACGACGACATCGTCGCGGTCAACCCGACGGTTGTCTACTGCGTGCTTAACGGCATGGGCAGCTATGGGCCTTACACGCGATTGCCCACGCACGGGCTGTCCTTCGACTGTTTCGCCGGCCTGAGTCCGCCGATAATCGATGCCGACGGAACGCCACGCCTTTCGGGGGCGGCCACAGGGACGACGGGCGTTCTGGCGGGACCGCTGTACGCAGCCATGGGCGTACTCGCCGCGCTGCACGCCGCCGGGCGCGACGGCCGGCCGCAGTACGTCGAAGTGGCGCAGGTCGATGCGGCTATCAACTGGAACTTTCAGCACCTCGCGGCGTTGGCGAACGGTCAACAGGGCTATGGCGAGGGAATCCGCGCTTCGCTTCGCTACCAGTACTACCGAACCGGTGACGACAACTACGTGGTGTTCAACGCCTTGGAGGACAAGTTCTGGCTGAGATTCTGTGAATCACTCGACAGGATGGATCTGTACGAACCGGGACGCCAGAAGCCGGGGACGGATCTCGAGGCAGAGGCCGGGCTGCGCGAGCAGTTAACAGCAATTTTTGCCAGCCGCACACGCAAGGAATGGACCGACTTCTTCATAGCGACCGACATCGCAGGAGCCCCGGCATTTTTGGGAGCAGACCTGTTCGACGACGACCACGCGAAGGCTCGCCGACTCGTCTACGAGCAGGCCCAGCCGGACGGTACTTCGCAGCGATTGATCGGAACGTGCATCAAGACCAAATCCGACGAAGGTTTTGCACCGCCGGCAGCGCCGCACGTTGGGCAGCATACGGAAGAGTTACTCACCGCCGTGGCAGGTTACGACGCTGCCGGCATCGAGCGCCTTCGTTCGACTGGCGCAATCTGAATGCCGGCGCATGCCCCCCTCCGGCACGGTCGATCCGATGCCCATGAATGCCGGAAAAACCGTGTCGGTTGGCCGAACGCCGAAAGTGGGTAGACAACGCCTTGATGTGGGACCCGCCACATTCATTTGCGGATCACTAGTCGGAAGGCGGGATCAGATGGCTGATCACGAGGGGGGCCGCTGGGATGTCGCGGTCAAGGACCGGGCGGTCTACATCCAGCGCGTGACTGACGACGACAAGCAGTTGTTTGAAGATTCGTTGGCATCCGACGAGGCCCGCGAGCTTGCGGGCCTGTTGACGAAGTTCGCCGATAAGGCCGACAAAGCCGAGGACTCCGATGAGGCCGAGGACTCCGATGAGGCCGAGGACTCCGACGACGACGAGGACTCCGACGACGACGAGGACTCCGACGACGACGAGGACTCCGACGACGACGAGGGCTCCGACGACGACGAGGACTCCGACGACGACGAGGACTCCGACGACGACGAGGACTCCGACGACGACGAGGATGATTCCCAAGACTCGGACGAGTAGCGAACCTGAGCGAACCGCCCAGGGAATAGGACAACCCCGTTCGCCGACATCCCCGGTCGGGTCCGACCACTTTGTACCGAAGCGTTGCAGAATGACCCCGTGGCGACAGCAAAGCGGCGGCAACCGTAGTGGCCGGGCCGACGCACACGGGCCGCTGACGTGCACGGGTTCGGCTTCCACACGCTGGCGTTGCTGACCGCCGTCGGGTTCGCCGGGCCGCTGCTGGCCTCCATTCCCCGCCTGCGGATCCCGGCGATCATCGGGGAGCTGGCCGCGGGGCTCGTCATCGGCAAGACCGGTTTCGACGTCGTCGACGCCAGCGACCCGACCTTCCGGCTGTTCGCGAACATCGGCTTCGGCCTGGTCATGTTCGTGGTGGGCACGCACGTGCCGGTCCGCGGCGGCCAGCTGCGCTCGGCGATATCGCGGCCGCCCAGCTGGGCGTGCCGGTGGCCGCGGCCACCATCGGCACCGAGGAACACCTGCTGGCCGCGGGGGAACCGTCGGCGCTGCTGCTCGGCGCGCTGCTGACCATCGGTGCCACCTCGATCGCCGGCGTGTGGGCGGCGCATCGTCCGGCCGCCGGCGGGGACGCGGCCGCCGAGGCCAAGGACGCCGGGACTCCCGTGTGACCAAAGGCCTCCCGGACCGGGACCTCGGGACCTCGCGGCGGCGACCGAAGCACTTCCGTCGGGTTGCGTTCGGCCCTAGGGGCCGGGTCGGGGGAGTGGTCGGATGAAGGCTTGGGGTTGACCGAGGGGGCGTGATGAAGTTTTCAGGACACATGCGACGGGAACCCCGGCAGGCCGTGGCGACGCCGACGATGTACAGCGTCACCGACCGGCTGCACCGCGACCGCACGGTTCGGGTGACCGGCGCTCAGATCGCTCCGACCGTGGCCGCGTGGCTGGCCGAGTTGGGTGTCCGCAGCCCCCTGGTCGACGATCTGGCCCGAGCGGCTTGTGTTGGTGACTGGGCCTCGGCCTACGCCGTGTGCGACCAACTGTCCGTCGACGTGGCCCTCGTGGCCGCCGCCGGCGCGTGACCCCGGTGTGACCGTGGCCGCAACGCCGCGTTTTATTGGAACAAAGTCCTTTGTGCAAGTGCCGTCGTGCCCTCGTGTGGCCCGGCGCGAACGCGCGATCGTAGGGGGCACTGAGCTTTACCGGAGGGAAATATGGCCATGAACGCGCGCTTCCCGGATGAAGGGACGATTCGGACGGCCCTGACGCTGGCGGGTCGGGCGCCGTCGGTGCACAACACGCAGCCGTGGGGGTGGCGGGTTGGCCCGGCGAGCCTGCATTTGTACTCCGACGCGGGCCGGCAGCTGCCCCACACCGACCCCGACGGCCGTGACCTGATCTTGAGTTGCGGCGCCGCCCTGCACCACTGCCTGGTCGCCTTCGCGGCCGTCGGGTGGCAGTCGAAGGTGACCCGGCTGCCCAATCCGGACGACCCCGACCACCTGGCCGCCATCGAGCTGTCCCCTTATCCCGCCGACGCCGTCGACATCGCGCTCGCGGCGGCGATTCCGCGGCGCCGGACCGACCGGCGCCACTACAGCCACTGGCCGGTGCCCGTCGGCGACATCGCCTTGATGGCGGCGCGCGCCGCCCGGCACGGCGTGACACTGTGCCGGGTGGAGGACATGGACAACCTGCACGACATCGTTGTCCGCTCCGTCCAGGACCACCTCAACCACGACTACATGGCCGAGCTCACGGCATGGAGTGGGCGCTACGCATCGGTCGCGGGCGTCCCCGCCCACAACACACCCGCGCCGGACCCGAACGCGAAAATCCCCGGCCGGCTCTTTGCGGGTCCCGTGCTGCCCATGCCGCCGGACACGTCGTCGGCCGACGACAACGCCGTCGTGCTGGCGCTGGGGACCCGCAACGACGACCGGATGGCACGGCTGCGCGCCGGCGAGGCCACCAGCGCCGTGCTGCTCACCGCCACGTCGATGGGCCTGGCGAGCTGCCCGGTGACCGAGCCGCTGGAGACTCCTCAAACCCGCGAGGCCGTCCGCTCGGATATCTTCGGGGACAGCAACTATCCGCAGATGCTGCTGCGGGTGGGCTGGGCGCCGATCAACGCCGACCCGCTGCCGGCCACCCCGCGGCGCGAGCTCGCCGACTTCGTCGAGTGGCTCGTCGACCACGATCAGCACGTCGCCCACTAGGGCCACGGATCGCCCGAAAACCGTTGAATCTCATGGGAGTTGGGATGGAGACGCTAGCGCTGGACCCGCGCCGCTGGAAGGTCGCCCGCCTCGTCGGGCGCAACCCGCTGCTTCGGCGGACCGACCGGATCGAAGCCTTGGTCGCCCTGCTGGCGATGCTGACGATGCTGATCGCGATTCCGGTCGCCGGTGTCGTGGGCACCGTCGTCTACGGCGCGCGTGCGGGTCTCTACTCCCAGGAGCAACACGAGCGGCACCGCGTCGCCGCCACCGTCACCGACACCGTGCTCGAGGGCTCCGGCACGACCGTGGTGCGGGCCAGGTGGCCCGGACCGGTCGGCGAGCGCACCGGCACCCTCGAACTCACCACGGCCGCCAAGCCCGGCAACAAGGTCGACATCTGGGTGGGCAGGGACGGTAACGCGGCGTTCCCGCCCACCCCGAGGTGGCATGCCGCCTTCGATGCCGTCGTCATGGCGGGCGTGGGGCTGCTGATCGCGGCCTTCGCGCTGGGCACCCTGGTGGCCGCCGTCTATGCGCGGCTCAACCGCGCGCGCGACGCCGCGTGGGAGCGCGAGATCAGGTCTCTGGTGGAAGACGGTGGCCGGACGAATCGGCAATGACGGCCTCCCGGCGTGCAATAGTAAACGCTATACAGCACAGTCGAATAGGCGGTTGATGTGTCGATGAGCCCCGGCGTCGCGCTGCTCGACGCGACCGCGCTGCACCGCCTGGTCGAGGTCTTGATCGAGCGCGGCTACCGCGTGGTCGGCCCGACGGTGCGCGACAACGCGATCGTGCTCGACGAATTGGAGTCGGCCGACGACCTGCCGCGGGGCTGGGGCGTGTACGTGGCCCCGGGGCACTACCGGCTGCGCCGGCGCGACGACGACGCCGCATTCGGCCACTCGTCGGGACCGCAGTCGTTCAAGCAGTTCCTGCACCCGCCGCGGCGACGGCTGTGGTCCGGTGACCGTGACGGCACGGTCCAGCCCGACGAGGAGCCGCCGCGCTACGCGTTCCTCGGCGTGCGCGGCTGCGACCTCGCGGCGATCGCGACCCTGGACAAGGTGTTGGGCCGCGGCCAATTTCCCGACAACTCGTTCGTCCGGCGGCGCCGGCAGGCCTTCATCGTCGCGGTCAACTGCACCGAGCCCGGCGGGCTGTGCTTCTGTTCGTCGATGGGAACCGGGCCCGCGGCCGGGCCGGGTTATGACCTTGCGCTGACCGAGCGTCTGGACGCCCTCGAGGATGGGGCCGTGACCTACCTGGTGGACGTCGGCACACCCGAGGGCGCCGACGTGCTCGCCGCGGTCCCGCACCGGGCGGCCGAGGGCGACGAGATCGCCTCCGCGCGAGCCGAAGTGGAGGAGGCGTCGCACCGGATGGGCCGCGCGATGCCCGACGCCGACCTGCGCGGCCTGCTGATGGGCTCGCGCGAATCGCCGCAGTGGGAGGAGGTCGCGAGCCGCTGCCTCACGTGCGGCAACTGCACGATGGTCTGCCCCACCTGCTACTGCACCAGCACCGAGGACGTCAGCGACCTGACCGGCCAGCACGCCGAACGCTGGCAGAACTGGGCGTCGTGCTACGAGTTCGACTTCACCTACGTGCACGGCGGCGGCAGCGTGCGCCAGTCCGGGGCCTCGCGGTACCGGCACTGGATCACCCACAAGCTGGGCACCTGGCACGACCAGTTCGACATGTCCGGCTGCGTGGGGTGCGGTCGCTGCATCGCCTGGTGCCCCACCGGGATCGACATCACCGAGGAAATGAACAAGATGGCCCGCGATGAGTGAGGGCCCCGCCGAGCAGATGGCGCCCGTGCCCTACCGGGTGCGCAGCCGCGTCGTGGAAAGCGCCGACTCGGCGACGCTGTGCCTGGAACCGGTCCGCCACGCCCTGCGCACGCCCGAGCCCGGGGAGTTCATGATGCTCTACGCGTTCGGCGTGGGCGAGGCGGCGATCTCGACCAGCGGGGACCCGACCGTCACCGACGGCTCGCTCACCCACACCATCCGTTCGGTCGGGGCGGTGAGCCGCGCGCTGCACGACGCCGAGCCGGGCAGCGTCGTCGGGGTGCGCGGCCCGTGCGGCACCAGCTGGGGCATGGACGACGCCGTCGGCCGGGATCTGGTCATGGTCGCCGGCGGCGTGGGGTTGTGCCCCCTGCGCCCGGCGGTGCTCGCGGCGCTGGCCGGGCGGTCCCGCTACGGCAGGCTGACGCTGATCGCCGGCGCCCGCTCCCGGTCGGATTTCGTCTACACCGGCCAGCTCGCCCGGTGGGCCGCCGACCCGCGCATCGATCTGCATCTGACCGTCGACGTTCCGGTGCAGGGCTGGCACGGCGAGGTCGGCCTGGTCACCGAGCCGCTGAAGCGGCTCGCGCTCGACCCCCGGCGCACCACCGCGTTGCTGTGCGGGCCCGAGCCGATGATGCGGTTCGCCGCCGAGGCCCTGATAGGCAAAGGCGTTGCCGCCGAGGACATTCGGGTATCCCTGGAGCGCAACATGCAATGCGGGATCGGGCTGTGCGGCCACTGCCAGCTGGGACCGCTGCTGATCTGCCGCGACGGGCCGGTCATCGGCTACGACGTCGCCGGGCCGCTGATGCAAGTCAAGGAGCTGTAGATGACCCCCAGCCTTGCCGTGTGGAAGTTCGCGTCCTGCGACGGTTGCCAGCTCACCCTGCTCGACTGCGAGGACGAGCTGCTGACGCTGGCCGACCAGGTGCGCATCGCCAACTTCGCCGAGGCGTCCAGCGCCGTGGTCGCCGGCCCCTACGAAGTGTCGCTGGTGGAGGGTTCGGTCACCACCCGCCACGACGAGCAGCGGATCCGCGAAATCCGCGAGCAGTCCAAGGTTTTGGTCACCATCGGCGCGTGCGCGACGGCCGGGGGGGTGCAGGCCCTGCGCAACTTCGCCGACGTCGAGGAGTTCGCCTCGCTGGTCTACGCGCGGCCCGACTACATCGACACGCTGGCGACCTCCACGCCGGCCTCGGCGCACGTGCAGGTCGACTACCAGGTGCCGGGCTGCCCGATCGACCGCGGTCAGCTGCTCGACACGCTGGCCGCCCTGCTGATCGGGCGCAAGCCGCGGCTGCCGGCCAAGACGGTGTGCACGGAGTGCAAGCTGCGCGGCGTGACGTGCGTGCTGGTCGCCGACGGCACGCCGTGCCTGGGCCCGGTGACGCACGCCGGCTGTGGCGCGCTGTGCCCCAGCCACAGTCGCGGGTGCTACGGCTGCTTCGGCCCGGCGGCCAGACCCCAGATCGGGACGCTGATCCCGGTGCTGCGCCGCGACGGCATGTCCGACGGCGACGTCGACCGGGTGTTCTCGACGTTCAACGTCGCCGCCTTTGCCGAAGAAATGGGCACCGAAGGGCGGGGGATGCAGTGAATCCGGAGAACCGCACCCTGAGCGTCGGCACGCTGACGCGAGTGGAAGGCGAGGGCGCGCTGCACGTCCGGCTCAAGGACGGCGAGCTGGACAGCGTCGAGCTGAACATCTATGAGCCGCCGCGGTTTTTCGAGGCGTTCCTGCGCGGCCGTTCCTACACCGAGCCGCCGGACCTGACCGCCCGGGTCTGCGGCATCTGCCCGGTCGCCTACCAGGTCAGCTCCTGCAACGCGCTCGAAAGCGCCTGCGGCGTCGAGGTCGACCCCGAACTGGTCGCGCTGCGCCGGCTGCTGTACTGCGGCGAGTGGATCCACAGCCACATGCTGCACATCTACCTGCTGCACGCGCCGGACTTCCTCGGCTACCCCGACGCGATCGCGATGGCCCGCGACGAGCGAGAGGTCGTCGAGCGCGGGCTGCGGTTGAAGAAGGCCGGAAACCGGTTGATGGACTTCGTCGGTGGGCGGGCGATCCACCCCATCAATGTGCGCCTGGGCGGCTTCTACTCGGTCCCGACCCGATCCCAGTTCGCGCCCGTGGCCGAGCAGCTGCGCCGCGCGCTGGACGACGCGCTGGCGACCGTCGAGTGGGCGGCCGGGTTCGAGTTCCCCGACCTCGAAGTCGACCACGAGATGCTGGCGCTGAGCCAGGACGGGCGGTACCCGATCGAAAACGGGGTCATCGCGCGCAGCGCCGGCCCGTCGTTTCCGGTGCCCGAGTTCACCGCGCACGTGCGGGAGTTGCAGGTGCCGCACTCGACCGCGCTGCACGCGACCCTCGACGGCGGCCGCTATGTCACCGGCCCGCTGGCCCGCTACTGCCTGAACTCCTCGGCGCTGTCCCCGGTGGCGGCCCAGGCGGCCGCGGCGGCCGGGCTCGCGGACGAATGCCGAAACCCCTTCCGCAGCATCGTCGTCCGGGCCGTCGAGGTGGTGTACGCGATCGAGGAGGCGCTGCGGATCATCGACTCCTACGAGCGTCCCGCGCGGCCCTTCGTCGACGTCCCGGCCCGGCCCGGGATCGGGCACGGCGTCAGCGAGGCACCCCGGGGGCTGCTGTATCACAGCTATGAGATCGGCGCCGACGGGCTGGTGTCCGCGGCGACGATGATCCCGCCGACGTCGCAGAACCAGGCCGCCATCGAAGCCGACCTGGCCCGGGTGGTGTCGGACAATCTCTTTCTCGCCGACGACGAACTGACATCGTTGTGCGAGAAGGTGATTCGAAGCTACGACCCGTGCATCTCCTGCTCGGCGCACTTCCTGACGCTGACGGTGCACCGGGGGTGAGCGAGCGCCGCGCGGGCACCGTGCTGGTCGGCCTGGGCAACACCTACCGCCGCGACGACGGCGTGGGTCCCGCGGTCGCCGCGGCGCTCGAGCGTCTGGGCTTGCCGGATGTCGTCGTGGCGAGCGGCATTGCGGACCCCATGGGCCTGGTGGAGGCCTGGTCGGGAGCCGGGCTGGCCATCGTGATCGACGCCGCGGTCGCCGACGCCGCGGCCCCGCCGCGGCCGGGACGAATACGCCGATGCGGCCTCGACGATGTGCGGGCCGGGCGCGGCGGGTTGAGTTCACACGCCGTGGATGTCGGTCACAGCCACGAGCTGGCCGCGGCGCTGGGCCGCGCGCCGGGCGAGCTGGTGATCTTCGCGATCGAGGTCGCCGACACGGGTCACGGCACCGGCCTGACCCCGCAGGTGTCGCGCGCCGTGCCGGAGGCGGTCCGCCTGGTGGTGCGGGAGATCGGCGGGCGGGCAACGGATTAACGTGGCGACGACGAATGGCCCTCGCGGGCGGGCGGGCGCGGTCCTGGTCAGGTCCGGCACTCCGGCGATCCGCTTCGTCGGCGTGCTCATGCTGCTGGGCGTGCTGGCCTCGTTGGCGGTGCTGGTCGCGCGCCAGCACCTCGGCCACGGCGTTGCCGCGGGCAGGTTCGGCTGGTCCGTGGGACTGCTCGTGGCGGTGGCCCTGATCGCGCGCGGCATCTTCCTGGGCCGCCCGGTGACCGTCGGGCATGCGCTGTTGGCGGCCGCCGTCCTGGCCGGGGGCGTGTTCGTGCGCCTGCTGGGCTTCGACGCGCCCGGCAACCTGCTGCTGGCCGGCAGCGGGCTCGCGCTGATGTTGCCCACCGCGGCCCGGCCGCAGCCCGAACAGCTGCAACGGGTGTGGCGGCTCGTCGACGCCACGCGCGGGGATGCGTTGGCGCCCTTCGCGATGCACTCGAGCAAGAGCTACCACTTCAACGCCGCGGGCACCGCGGCGATCGCCTACCGCACCCGCCTGGGGTTCGCCGTCGTCAGCGGCGACCCGATCGGCGATCCCGACCAATTCGGCGACCTGGTCGCCGAATTCGTGCGCATGTGCCGCGCGCGCGGCTGGCAGATCATCGTGCTCGCCGGCGGCGAACGACACGTCGGGCTGTGGTGTAAAGAGACGGTGGGGCAGCCCATGCTGGCGGTGCCGATCGGCCGCGACGTGGTGGTCGACGTCCGCCGCTTCACCTTTCACGGACGCCGTTACCGCAACCTGCGCCAGGCGGTGCAACGCACCCACAACTTCGGGGTGACCACCGAGATCGTCGACGAGCAGGAGTTGGGCGGCGCGCTGACCGCCGAGCTGACCGAGGTCCTCTACGCCGCGCACCGGGCCGCGCGCACCGAGCGCGGGTTCTGCATGAACCTCGACGCGGCCCTGCAGGGCCGGTTTCCCGGCGTCAGGCTGGCCGTCGCGCGCGACCGGGGCGGGCGCGTGGTGGCGTTTCACCGGTACGCGACCGCCGGCGGGGGCTCAGAAGTCAGCCTCGACGTGCCCTTCCGCCGGCCCGACGCCCCCAACGGCGTCGACGAGCGGCTCACCGCCGACATGATCGCCCACGCCAAAGAGCACGGGGCAGAACGGCTTTCGCTGGCCTTCGCGGCCTTTCCCGAGATCTTCGACGCCGAATGCCCGGGCCTGCCGCAGCGCATCGCCCTGCGGTTGATCCACCTGCTGGACCCGCTGATCCGGCTGGAGTCGCTGTATCGGTATCTGCGCAAGTTCCATGCGCTGGCCGAGCGGCGCTACGTGATCCTGTGCGTTCACCACATCCCGGCCGCGCTGCTGGTGCTGCTGTCGCTGGAGTTCGTGCCCCGGCCGCGGCGCCTGCACCGGCCGGGAGCGGTCAGTGCTCCAGCGGAGCGCCGAACCGGAAACGGCGGCCCGTCACCGACTCCGGAGTGATCCGCACGTAGTGCGACTTCTCGGACGATGTCCACGGCAACACCTGGGCCTGCTCGGCGTCCTCGATCTCCTCGTAGGTCCGAAGCGAGCGCGCGTTGCCCTTGACGATGACGCTCCACCCCTCGGCGACGTTGTGGTCGTCGACCTCGAACAGGACGCGATGGTTGATCGCGGTGCTGACCAGCTTGGTGCCCTCCGCCGTCCGGAACAGCACGGTGCGCCGCTGCACGGCGTAGTTGACGGGAAAGATCTCGGGCTGCCCGTCGACGCTCGTGACCAGCCGCCCCAGGGACATGCCCGCCAGCAGGTCCCAGCATTCGTGCACCGGCAGGATGGAGGAACTCTCATCGGTTAGCGGCATCAGCGATCCCCTCGGTCTACGTGCGACGGCACTGGCATAGCGCCCAGGGTATTGGACCGGGCACCGGCGGGCGGCGGCCGAAGGTCCCGCGTCGCAGGGACCAAAGTTGCTTGCCGCCCGCGGGCCAGTTCACTCGCGGGTGGTTATCGGACTTCCAGAACGTCGTCGAGCGGGCGGCGCGGGGTCGGCGCCGGCGGCTGCTCGGTGGCCGGTGCCATCCCGGCGCGGATCAGCACCTGCGGGTGGCCGCCCTCGATGAGCATGCTGCGCACGAGGTCGCGGCTCTCCTCCACCTCGATCAGATGGGTCAGCGTGCAGGTCGCCATGAAGGCCTGGGTGCACTCCAGCAGCACGCCCGACAACGCCTCGCCGCACCGCAGCACGTCGGCCCTGGTGTCCTGCGGGGTGGAGAGCACGAGGATCTTGGACCAGTCCGCCCTGACCTCGGGGCGCCTGTCCTGGTGCCCGCGGACGGGGAACTCGCGCCCCACGTCCACCCGGTGACTTTCCCGGTCGGAGGCGAGCGCGCTGGGCGGTACGCCCTCGGTGAGCGCGAACGGCGAGGTCCACCACTCCAGCTCGGCGTGGTAGGACGCGTCGGCGCGGCGGAAGTCCTCGGTGAGCTGCGAGGCCTTGGCCAGCTGCGGCCGGGCGTCGTCGGGCAGCACGTCCAGCATCACCGCGCCGTCGGCCAGCGTGCCGCGCAGGACGGGCTCGAACAGGTCCCAATACGTCGGCACGCCGAGCGGGAGCCGGTCGGTCCTGCGCTGCAGGATCGCCCGGGCGTGGTCGAGCTGTGCGCCGGTGACGCGCGCAACGGGCGCGAACTCGATCGCAGCGAGGTGATCCGGATCGTGCGGATCGGGGAACCGCTCAATTTTCGGCTCCCAGCCCGCGGCAATCATGGCGACCCGGAGGTGATCGAGCACGACGCCGCAGCTGAGGATCGTCTCGCGGCCCGTGCTGTCCGTGCCGGGCACGGCCCGGTCCCGATCGACGAACAGATGCAAGACGTCGTCCTGCACCGCCCAGCGCCACGGCTGGCTGTTGTGCACCGAGGGCGCCCGGCAGGCCAGATGCACGGCTCGCCTGATCACCTGGGTGTCGAACGGTGTCCCCATGTTGTCAGCCCCTCGCCGAGCGTCGGTTTGCTGCCGAGAGTAGGAAGCCGCGACTTCGGCGCCAAGGGTAAATCGGCCCTGACGGCGGGGTCCTTGGTTACCGCCGTGCGTTTCACCCTCCGGCCCCGGTGGCGTTCTTTTCCACGTAGCCGACGACGTCCGCCAGTGTCCGCAGCGACGCGTAGTCCGCTTCCGGGATGTCCACGTGGAGGCGCTTGTGGATGCCGCGCAGGAAGCTGAGCCAGTCCATCGAGTCGAGGTCGACCTGGTCCCGCAGCAGGTCGTCGTCGCTGATGTCGTCGGGATCGACTTCGGGCGCGATGGTGGTCAGCACGGACAACACCACGGCCCGGGTGTCCTCATTCGTCGTCGTCATGGTGTGTCACTTCTCCAGTAGGTCGGGCTGGCCGAGCAGCTCGTTGATCTTGGCGAGGAACAGCGCGCCGCGGTGACCGTCGCTGCTGCGGTGGTCGCCGGCGAGGGTGGCCTGCACGGTCGGGACGATCCGGATGCCGTTGTCGATGACGCGCACCCGCTGGGCGGGCCGGCCGAACCCGACGATCGCCACCTGCGGGGGGTAGATCACGCCGAAGACGCTGTCGACGCCCTGGTCGCCGAGGTTGGTGACGGTGATGGTCGGATCGGACATCTCCGAACTGCGCAACGAGAAGGAGCGCGCCCTGGCCACCAGGTCGGTCAGGTCGTCCATCAGTTCGTCCAGCTTCTTGTCCGGCACGTCGTGAATCGCGGGCGCGACCAGGCCGCCACCGCGCAGCGAGATCCCGACGCCGACGTGGACGCCGGTCGCGGGCTCGAATCCGTCCTCGCGCCAGAACCCGTTGAACTCACCGAACTTCTGCGCGGCCAGGCCCACGGCCTTGAGCAGCAGGACGGCGGGCAGCACGCGTTCGTCGATGGAGCGCTGCGCATTTCGCGCGGTGAGCCAGGTCAGCGAGTTCTCCAGGTTGATCTCGTCGGCGAGGTAGTAGTGCGGGATCTCCCGCTTGGACCGGCTCATCGCCGCCGCGATCGACTTGCGCATCTGCGCCGCGCGGTCGGCCCCGGTCAGCTTGGTGGCGGCCTTGGCGACCGGCTTCGGCGTGGCGGTGTCGCCGCCGTCGCCTGGGTCGACTTCGCCGCGGGCTGGAGACGTTCGCGGGGCCTCGCCGGCGCCTGCTCGCCCGATTCCAGCAGGGTGGCCAACGGCGTTCCGACCTGGACGGTTTCACCGACCGGGACCAGAAGCTCGCCGACCGTGCCCTCGTGCCAGCATTCGACCTCGACCGCGGCCTTGGTGGTTTCGACCACCGCGACGACCTGTCCGCGGCTCACCTTGTCGCCGGGTTTGACCAGCCATTCGTCCAGCGTGCCCTCGTCCATGTCGGAACCCAGTGCGGGCATGACGAATTCGATCATGGCCGCTCCCCGAACAGGCTCTGCACGGCGGCCACGATCCCGGGGACCTGGGGCAGGGCCGCCTGCTCCAGATGCTTGGCGTAGGGCATGGGCACCTCGGCGCTGCACACCCGGGCGACCGGCGCGTCCAGGTCGTAGAACGCGCCCTCCATGATCCGCGCGCTGACCTCGGCGGCCAGACTGCCGCTGCGCCAGGCCTCGTCGACCACGACGGCGCGGTGCGTCTTGCGCACGGACTCGAGCACGGTGCCCTCGTCGAGCGGGCGCAGGACCCGCAAATCGATCACCTCGCAGTCGATCCCCGCCAGCGATAGCTCGTTGGCGGCGTCGAGCGCCTTGCCCAGCGAGCCGCCGTAGGCCACCAAGGTGACGTCGTTGCCGCCGCGGCGAATCGCCGCACCGGAAATGTCGGTGGGGGCCAGCGCCTCGATGTCGGCCGAGGTGTTGTAGAGCTGGACGTGCTCGAAGATCACCACCGGGTCGGGGTCGGCCAGCGCCGGGCCGAGCATGCCGTAGGCGTCTTCGACGGTGGCGGGCGCGACCACCTTGATGCCGGGAACGTGGGCGTACCAGGGCTCGAGGCTGTGCGAGTGCTGCGCCGCGAGCTGGCGCCCGGCCCCGGTGGCCATCCGCACGACGAGCGGGACGGAGAATTGACCGCCGGACATATGGCGAAGGGCCGCAGCGGTATTCACGAGCTGATCGAGCGCGAGCAGGCTGAAGTTCACCGTCATCACCTCGACGATCGGGCGCAGCCCGCCCAGCGCCGCCCCGATTCCGATTCCGACGAAGCCCAGTTCGGACAGCGGCGTGTCGCGGACCCGGTCCGGGCCGAATTCCTCCAGCAGCCCCTTGGACGCGGCGTAGGTGCCGCCGTACCGGCCCACGTCTTCGCCCATCAGCACGACGCGCGGGTCGTCGCGCAGGGCGTCGCGGATCCCGTCGTGAACGGCGGTGCGGTAGGTCGTCTTCATCGTGCCGCCCCCGATGCGGGTGTCAGCACGTCGCGTTCGAGATCGGCGGCGTCCTCCCATGTTCCGGCTTCGGCGAACGCCACCGCGGCCTCGATCTCGGCGGCGGCGGACTCTTCGATCTCGCGCACGTCGGCGTCGGAAAGCGTTCCGTCGCGCAGGCATAGGTTGGTGAAGGAGCGGATCGGGTCGCGCTCGCGCCACCGTTCCACCTCGGCCTTGTCCCGATACAGTTCGGGGTCGAACATCGAATGGGCGCGGAACCGGTAGGTGCGGAACTCGATGAAGAACGGTCCGCCGGTGTCGCGGACGTGACCGACGCCCTCCTGCGCGGCGGTGTGACAGGCCTCGACGTCCATCCCGTCGACGGCCAGGGTCGGCACGCGGTACGACGCGGCCTTGACCGTGAGATCGGTCTGCGACTGCGCCCGATCCAGCGCGGTCCCCATGGCGTAAAGGTTGTTCTCGCAACAGAACAACACCGGCAGGTTCCACAGCGCCGCCATGTTGAGCGACTCGTGGAAGGCGCCCTCGGCGACCGCGCCGTCGCCGAAGTAGCAGGCGGTCACCCGCTTGCGGGCCAGCATGGCGTCGGCCAGCGCGATGCCCACCGCGAGCGGCAGGCCGCCGGCGACGATCGCGTTGCCGCCGTAGAAGCGCCTGGCCGCGTCGAACAGGTGCATCGACCCGCCGCGCCCGCGGGAGCAGCCCTCCTGCTTGCCGAACATCTCGGCCATGATCGACGTCATCGGGACGCCCCGCAGCAGCGCGTGCGCGTGTTCGCGGTAGGTCGCCACCACCGCGTCGTCGTCGGCCAGGGCGCGCAGGGACCCGGCGGCGACGGCCTCCTGCCCGACGTAGAGGTGCAGGAAGCCGCGAATCTTGGCCGCGCTGTAGAGTTCCGCGCACTTCTCCTCCATGCGCCGCACCCGCACCATGTCGGACAGGAATTCGTGGGCCAGCTTCGTATCGGTCACGAGGGCACCCCCTGGGCCTGGGCGGCGGGTTGGCGTTCGATGGTGGACGTGTCGCCCTCGGGCAGTCCGAGTTCGCGCGCCTTGAGCAGGCGCCGCATGATCTTGCCGCTGCTGGTGTGCGGCAGGGTGTCGACGAACTCGATCTCCTTGGGCGCCACGGTGGCCCCGAGCCGCTTGCGCGCGTGGCCGAGCAATTCCAGCCGCAGGTCCTCGTCGCCGACGACGCCGTTGCGCAGGGTGACAAAGGCTTTGACCATTTCGCCCACCGTCGGATCGGGCTTGCCGATGACCGCCGCCTCGGCCACCGCGGGATGCTCGGTGAGCGCGCTTTCCACCTCGAACGGCCCGATCAGGTGCCCGGCCGACTTGATCACGTCGTCCTTGCGCCCGACGAACCAGAAGTAACCGTCGGCGTCCCTCTTGGCGAGGTCGCCGGTCAGGTAGAGCCCGTCCGCGAACGAGCTTCGGTAGCGCTCCTCGGCGTTGAGGTACCCGCGGAACATCGACGGCCAGCCGGGTTCCAGCGCCAGTTCGCCCTCCACGCCGGGCTCGTCGACGATCGCGGTGGTGCCGTCGTCACCCCGGCGCACGATGTAGGCGTTCACCCCCGGCAGCGGACGACCCATCGAGCCCGGCTTGATATCGAACGCCGGGGTGTTCGCGATCATGATGCCGCCGGTCTCGGTCTGCCACCAGTTGTCATGAATGGGCAAGCCCAGCACGCGTTTTCCCCACCAGACCGCTTCGGGGTTGAGCGGCTCTCCCACGCTGGCGATGAACCGCAGCCGGGGAAAGTGGTAGCGCGCCGGAAGTTCCGGGCCGGCCTTGATCAGCATCCGGATGGCGGTCGGCGCCGTGTACCACACGGAGACCCCCTGGTCCTGCAGGATGCGATACCACCGCTCGGCGTCGAAGTCCGCCTGGTCGACGATGGAGGTGACCCCGTGCAGCAGCGGGCTGATGATGCCGTAGGAGGTTCCGGTCACCCAGCCGGGATCGGCTGTGCACCAATAGGTGTCGTCGGGGTGAAGGTCGAGCGCGTACAGGCCGGTGACGTAGTGCATCGCGACGGCGCCGTGCACGTGGATGGCGCCCTTGGGGGTTCCGGTGGTGCCGCTGGTGAAGTGCAGCAGCGCGGGGTCGTCGGCCGTCGTGGGCTCGATCGGCGCGTTCTCGTCGGCCGCGTGCAGGAGGCGCCAGAAGTCTCCGGTGCCCTCCGGAGGGTCGCCGCCCCCGTCGTGCTCGCCCTCGTCGGCGACGAGGATGTGCCGCACCGACGGCAACTGATCGCGGATCTTGGCGATCTTGCGCCGGTAGATCGCCCTCGTGGTCACCAGGACGTCGGCCTGCCCGATGTTCACCCGGGTGGCGATCGGCTCGGGCCCGAAGGCCGAGAACAGCGGCGAGACGACGCAGC
Source organism: Mycobacterium bohemicum DSM 44277 (assembly GCF_001053185.1). GTDB lineage: Bacteria > Actinomycetota > Actinomycetes > Mycobacteriales > Mycobacteriaceae > Mycobacterium > Mycobacterium bohemicum. Next base: position 520,669 of record NZ_CSTD01000003.1, read on the forward strand.
CGTTGCGCAGCGCGCCCATCATCGCGATGTACAGCGCGGGGTCCCGGCCCATGATCGTGAACACGCGCTTGCCCTTGCCGATGCCGAGCGAACGCAGCACGCTGGAAAAGCGTTTCGCCAGCCCGGCGAGGTCGGCGTAGGTGAGGTCCCTGGTGGTCAGGGGTCCCTCGGGGCCCCGGTCGGACACGAAACGCAACGCCGTGCGCGTGGCGGCCGGGCCCGCCGCGTGCCGGTCCAGGGCGGCATAGGCGATGTTGCACCGGCCGGGTCCCATGCCCTGGCACAAGTCCGGCAGGTCCGACCAGCGAAACCGTGCCCGGGCCCGCTCGTAGTCGGTGAGGTTGGGCCGGACCTCGAGGTCGTCGGCCGTCTTGCGGATGACATCCATGCGCCAGTCCTGTCCCATGGGCTGCTGGGTGCCTTCATCGTTCGCCGGGCCCGGCGGGCCCGCATAGAGACGAAAGTCACCACCGGCCGTCGAGGGTCTTGCCGGCGCCGGGCGGGGCCCAATGACGCTGCGCCGGGGGACCAAGGACCCTGGCGCCCCGCGCCCCGCATGCCCGAGGGTCTACACCAGACAGGGAGGGCAGGCGATGACCCAGGCGACGGTCGACACCGAGGCGATCAAGGCGGCGGTGCAGTTGGCGTGCCGGGCGCCCTCGCTGCACAACAGCCAGCCGTGGCGGTGGGTCGCCCACGGTGCGAGCGTCGACCTGTTCGCCGACCCGCACCGGATCGTGGAGTTCACCGACGGCTCGGGCCGCCAGTCGATCATCAGCTGCGGCGCGGTGCTCGACCACTTCCGCGTCGCGATGGCCGCCCTGGGCTGGGAGACCACCGTCGAGCGATTTCCCAACCCGAACAACCTCGATCACCTCGCGTCGATCGAGTTCGCCTCGCCCCGTCTGGGGCCCGAGTTCGTCGCGCAGGCGCGCCGCGACCGCGCCGCGGCGATCTCGCGCCGCCGGACCGATCGGCGCCCGTTCCGCGCGCCCAGGGACTGGGCGTCCTTCGAGCCCGTTCTGCGCAGCGCGTTCGACGGCGCGTTCGCGACCCTGGACGTGCTGGGCGACGATGCGCGCCCCCGCCTGATCGAGGCGTCGCACCTGACGGAGGCGCTGCGCCGTTACGACGACTCCTATCACCACGAATTGCTGTGGTGGACCGCGCCTTCCAGGGACTCCGAGGGGATACCGCCCGGCGCGCTGCCGACCGGGCCGCAGGCCCGCGCCGTGGAGGTGAACCGCCGGTTCCCCGGCGACCCGGACACCGCGAAAGGGTCGCCCGGCGCCGGTGACGAGGCCAAGATCGTCGTGCTGTCCACGCCCGAGAACACCCGCACCGACGCGCTGGACTGCGGTCAGGCGCTGTCGGCGGTCCTGCTCGAATGCACCATGGCCGGCTTGGCCACCTGCGCGGTGACGCACCTGACGGAGCTGCAGGCCGGCCGCGACGTCGTTCGCGACCTCCTGCCCGACGCCGCGTGCGTGCCGCAGGTGCTGGTCCGCGTGGGGGCAGTAGCCGCCGGACAGCCCCCGGAGCCGACCCCGCGCCGGCCCCTGGCCGAGGTCCTGGAGGTTCGGCCCTGATGCGGGAGCGGCAGGGAAAAGTGTTGTAGGAGAGCGTTATTCAGCCCGGAGGGAGTGTGTGATGAAAGCGAAGGCGGGGGACTGGCTCGTGGTCAAGAGCGGCACGGTCGGGCATGGCGACGTGCGCGGGTTGGTCACGGACGTGCGCTCGCCCGATGGCGAGCCGCCGTTCCGGGTCCGGTGGCTCACCACCGGCGAGGAGACCACCATCTTCCCGGGGCCGGACGCGATCGTCGTCACGGCCGCCGAGCAGGAGGCCGCCGACGAGCGGGCGCGGGCGCGCTTCGCCGCGGTGCAGTCCGCCATCCGGGAGCGTGCACACGGCGCCTGAACCCCGCGGTCAGTGACTTCGGACCCTAGCGGCGCCCTCACACCATCGCGACGATGAGGTCATCCCGCACGCAGAGGAAGTGAAATGGCTGCTATCGCAGGCGGTCCGCTGTTCTTGACCGATGCCGACGTCGACGGGCTGGCGGTCGACTTCCTGAATTCGCCCTTCGCCGACGACATTTCTCCCGACTGGTCCCTGGACCGGCGCCTCGACGGCTTCCTGCGCCACCGCTGCCTGGTCCCGCTCATCGACGATGTGTCGGCCTACGACCTCGTCCGCGACCGGGTCATGTCCTACCTCGGCGCGGTGCACGGACGGGGCTGAGCGCGCCGGCGAGCCGACGAACGACCCGCGAGCGCGGGACTTCGGTCCCTATCGCCGGACGTTCGACCGCTGGTCGGATGGGTGGAGAAGGTGACCTCGAAGGTCCGGCGACGATGTAGGAGACACCGATGGGCATCCTTTCGATGAGCACGCGTGGGGGCACGCCATGACCAGGGCGGCCGACGTCGGCCGGCAGGCGCCAAGGCGGGTGTTTCGCGACCGCGGCGAGGCCGGGCGGGTGCTGGCCGACCTGCTCGGCGCCTACCGCGATCGCCCGGACGTCATCGTCCTGGGCCTGGCCCGGGGCGGCGTACCCGTCGCATGGGAGGTCGCGGCCGCGTTGCACGCCCCGCTGGACGCGTTCATCGTGCGCAAACTGGGTGTGCCAGGCCACGAGGAGTTCGCGTTCGGGGCGCTGGCCAGCGGGGGCCGCGTCGTGGTCAACGACGACGTCGTGCGCGGTCTGCGGATCAATCCCCAAGACCTGCGCGCCGTCGCCGAGCGGGAGGGCCGGGAGCTGATCCGGCGCGAGGCCGCCTACCGCGACGGACGTCCGCCCGTCGAGGTGACCGGCAGGACCGTCATCCTGGTCGACGATGGATTGGCAACGGGCGCAAGCATGTTGGCGGCCGTTCAGGCTTTGCGTGAAGCCGAGCCGTCCGGCATCGTCATCGCGGTGCCGGCGGCCCCCGAGTCGACCTGCCGGGAGTTCGCCGGGATCGTCGACGATGTCGTCTGCGCCAGCATGCCCACCCCCTTCCTCGCCGTCGGCGAGTCGTTCTGGGATTTCCGGCAGGTCACCGACGACGAGGTCTGTCGGCTGCTGGCCACCCCCACGACCGGGGTGCCGGCGAAGCCGGCGGCCCACACGCCGGCCGAGGTGATCGGCGCCGTCGCGATCGACGCACCCGGCGGCGTGCCCCCGCGCGAGGCGCTCGCCGAGCTGATCGGGGACGCGCGGATCGTGCTGATCGGGGAGAGCTCGCACGGCACCCACGAGTTCTACGAGGCGCGGGCGCAGATCACCAAATGGCTGATCGAGGAGAAGGGCTTCTGCGCCGTGGCCGCCGAGGCCGACTGGCCCGACGCCTATCGGGCGAACCGCTACGTGCGCGGGCTCGGCGACGACACCGGCGCCGACGAGGCGTTGAGCGGCTTCGAGCGCTTCCCCGCGTGGATGTGGCGCAACACCGTCGTCCGCGACTTCGTCGACTGGCTGCGCGGCCGCAACCGGCGTTCGGGCGCGCAGCGCCAGGCCGGCTTCTACGGCCTGGACCTCTACAGCCTGCACCGGTCGATGCACGAGGTGATCGCCTATCTCGACCGGGTCGACCCCAAGGCGGCCGCGCGGGCGCGGGAGCGGTACGGCTGCTTCGACCACACGTCGGCCGACGACGGTCAGGCCTACGGCTACGCCGCGGCGTTCGGGGCGGGCCCGTCCTGCGAGCGCGAAGCCGTCGAGCAACTGGTGGAGATCCAGCGCAACGCGCTTGAATACGCGCGCCGGGACGGGCTGCTCGCCGAGGACGACCTGTTCTACGCGGAGCGCAACGCGCAGACCGTGCGCGACGCCGAGGTGTACTACCGGGCCATGTTCAGCGGGCGGGTCAACTCGTGGAACCTGCGCGACCAGCACATGGCCGACACGCTCGAGGCGCTGCTGAACCACCTCGACCGCCACCGGGACGCGCCGCCCGCCCGAATCGTGGTGTGGGCGCACAACTCTCACGTCGGCGACGCGCGCGCCACCGAGGTGAGCGCCGACGGGCAGCTCACGCTGGGCCAACTGGCCCGTCAGCGGTTCGGCGACCGGGCGCGGCTGATCGGTTTCAGCACCTACACGGGCACCGTCACCGCCGCCGGTGACTGGGGCGGCGTCGCGGAGCGCAAGGCCGTGCGCCCCGCGCTGGCCGGCAGCATCGAAGAACTGCTGCACCAGACCGGCAGGGACGCCTTCCTGACGTCGGCGCTGCTGACCCCCGAGGCCGCGGACCCGCTGAGCGCCGTCCGGTTGGGCCGGGCCATCGGCGTGATCTATCGGCCCGAGACCGAGCGGCAAAGCCACTACTTCCACGTCCGCCCGGCCGACCAATTCGACGCGATGATCCATATCGACACCACCCGGGCGCTGGAGCCCCTCGAGGTGACCAGCCTGTGGATCGCCGGCGAAACACCCGAGACGTATCCGAGCGGCCTGTAGCCGGCGAAAGGCCATGCCATGACCATGCCGGCCGACCCGACCGCGAACCGACCGCGGATCGTGACGCTGACCATGAACCCGGCGCTCGACATCACGACCAGCGTCGAGGTGGTGCGCCCGACCGACAAACTGCGCTGCTCGGCCACGCGCTATGACCCCGGCGGGGGCGGCATCAACGTCGCCCGCGTCGCCCACGTGCTCGGCGGGTCGGTGTTCGCGGTGTTCCCCGCCGGCGGCTCGCACGGCGGCCACATGACCCGGCTGCTCAGCGACGCGGGGGTGCCCTTCGCGGAGATCCCGATCCGCGCGGCGACGCGGGAAAGCTTCACCGTCAACGAGACCAGCAGCGGCGAGCAGTACCGGTTCGTCCTGCCCGGTCCGCACCTGAGTCCGCACGAACAGGGACGCTGCCTGCAGGAGCTGCGGATCGCGGCGCGGTCGTCGGAGTTCGTGGTGGCCAGCGGCAGCCTGCCGCCGGGCGTGCCCACCGACTTCTACCAGCGGGTCGCCGACATGTGCGGGCAGCTGGGCGTGCGCCTCATCCTGGACACCTCGGGCGGCGGCCTGCGGCAGGTCTCCTCCGGGGTTTTCCTCCTCAAGGCCAGCCTGCGGGAGCTGCGGGAATGCGTCGGGCGGCCGCTGGACACCGAGGCCGAGCAGTTGGCCGCCGCGCGCGAGCTCATCGAGCGTGGCCGCGCGGAGGTGGTGTTGGTCTCGTTGGGCGCGGCGGGCGCGCTGCTCGCGACCGGCCATGCGGCCCAACGCTTCCCGTCGATCCCGATGCCGAGCGGGAGCGGTGTGGGGGCCGGTGACGCGATGGTCGGGGCGATCGCGGTGGGGCTCTGTCGCGGGTGGCCACTGGTCAAGTCGGTGGCTCTGGGGGTCGCGGCGGGCGCGGCGATGCTGATGACGCCCGGCACCGCGGTCTGCCCACGCGCGGAGGTGGAGCGGCTGTTCGAGCTGGTCCCCGAGCCCACGGACATCGGCGCGGGCGCCTAGGCCCCCGCTTGCGGACCGAACGCCGGTGGCGGCCCCGCCGGCCAGCGGGACGAACGGCATTCCAGATGAGGCCTAACGACCCCTCCGCGCGGCGATCCGGCGCAATAGCCTGGACCCAAGCCAATCGGTAGGAGCGACATGAACCAGCTGGACGCCAAGTCAGTGGTCGTGGGCATCAACGGCTCCCAGGCCGCGGTCAACGCCGCCAAGTGGGCGGTCGACGAGGCGATCGGCCGCCAGTTGCCCCTTCGCCTCGTCTATGTCATCGCCCGGCGCGAGGCGCACGACAGCCCGGCGCCGCCGTCCGAATGGGAGCTCGAACGCGCCGAAATGGCGCTCGCGCAGGCGGAAAGCGCGGTGATGAGCGCCACCGGCGAGCGCGGCAAGCCCGTCGAGATCGAGACGGCGATCCTGTCCGGGGATCCGGCGCAGGTGCTGATCGACGAGTCCCTGGCGACGGCCATGGTGTGCGTGGGAACCGCCAGGCGGGGATGGGCGTCCGACGGATTGCTGGGGCCGACCGCCGCCGGCCTGGTGGCCAGCGCGCACTGCCCGGTGGCGATCATCCGCACCAATCCCGACGGGTCGCCGACCGAACTCGGGGTGATCGCGGTGGTCCTCAACGACGAGCCGGACAACGACGAGGTCGTGCACCAGGCCATGGAAGAGGGGCGGCGGCGGCACGCCACCGTGCGACAGATCGACCGCCGGCTGGACAGCTGGGTGCGGCGCTACCCCGATGTGCACGTGGAAACCGTCGCCGCCGGCACGGGCCTGAGGTCGAGCGGAAAGGCCGGCCACGCAATCGAACTGGCGGTGGTGGGCAGCGCGGAAGGGGAGCGGATGGCCGAACTGGCCACGCCGAACTGCCATCCGATCCTGGGATATCCGGACTGCTCGGTGCTTGTGGTCCGCCACTAGAACCCGGCCCGCATGAACGAGTCAGCCAAGCCGCAGCCGGTCGTCGTGGGTGTCGACGGGTCCAAGGCGGCGATTCGGGCGGCGCTCTGGGCGGTGGATGAGGCGGTCAGTCGCGACGTCCCGCTGCGCCTGCTGCACGCGATCGAGGACGCCGAAAGCGGCGGCGCCCCGGCCGACACCGCCCTCCGGCAGGCCCGCACCGCGATCGAGGCCGCCGGCGCCCAGGTCAAGGTGGAGAGCGAAACCGTGCAGGGCCCCGCGGTCGGGTCGCTGATCCGCGCCTCGGCTGCGGCCGCCATGGTCTGCGTCGGAGCGGTCGGGCTGCGGCACTTCCAGGCGGGGCGGGTGGGCTCGACGGCCGCGGCACTGGCCGTGTCGGCGCGCTGCCCCGTGGCCGTCATCCGCGGCCACGACCACCACCCGCGCCCGTCGGCCGACGACATCGTCGTCGAGGTGGAGGAGGCCGCCGACAACGGCGGCCTGCTCAGGGCCGCCGCCGAGGAAGCCCGGCTGCGCGGCGCGGCCGTCCGCGCGCTGGTCTGCCGGCGGGGCGAGCCGGGCGAGCCGGTGGTCGCCGATACCGAAAGCGATCGGCGGGCGCTGGCCGACCTCGACAGGCGGCTGGCGACGTGGAAGCGGCGCTACCCGGAAGTGCGGGTGGAGCCGGTCGCGGTGCACCGCAGCCTGCTGGAGTACGTGGCCGGCAGCCGCCGCGGCATCGGGTTGGTGATCGTCGGCGCCCGCAACCGTGCGCACCTCGCCGAGTTGGTCGGACCGGCCGGCAGCGCCGTGCTCCAGGACGCCGGCTGCTCGTTGCTCATCGTCAATCGGCAGCACATGTGACCTTCGGGCCATGATGGGGGTGTGAAATATTGATTCGGTCGTTTGGCACCACCGCGGCGCGGACCGCGTTGCCAACCGGCCGGCAGGAGGGGTTCGTCATGGTGAAGGTTTTCCTGGTCGACGACCACGAAGTCGTGCGGCGCGGTCTCGCCGACCTGCTGGCGTCGGATCCCGAACTCGAGATCGTCGGGGAGGCCGGCTCCGTCTCCGAGGCGAAGGCGAGGATCCCGGCGTTGCAGCCCGACGTCGCGGTGCTCGACGTGCGCCTTCCCGACGGGAACGGGATCGAGCTGTGCCGCGACCTGGTGTCCGACCACCCGGACCTGCGCTGCCTGATGCTCACGTCGTTCACCTCGGACGAGGCGATGCTCGAGGCCATCCTCGCCGGGGCCAGCGGCTACGTCGTCAAGGACATCAAGGGCATGGAGCTGGCCCACGCCATCAAGGAGGTCGGCGCCGGCAAGTCCCTGCTGGACAACCGGGCGGCGGCCGCGCTGATGGCCAAGCTGCGGGGCGCCGCCGAGCGGGAAGACCCGCTGTCCGGGCTGACCGAACAGGAACGAACGCTGCTGGGGCTGCTCAGTGAAGGTCTGACCAACAGGCAGATCGCCGCGCGGATGTTCCTCGCCGAGAAGACGGTGAAGAACTACGTGTCGCGGTTGCTGGCGAAGCTGGGTATGGAGCGTCGGACCCAGGCCGCGGTGTTCGCGTCGAGGCTCGGCCCGCACCCCGGCCAGGCCAACAGCCCCTCGTCGGCGCAGCCGGACTGACCGGCAACCCGCACCGACGCGCGCCCCGGCCCCGGATCGGGTTTGCTGGCGGACCCGGCGCCCGCGCCCCGCGTCGTCGGCGCCGGTCCCGGGCACCGTCCTAGGCGCCGCGACCGGTCCGGGCTAAGCTGGTGGTGGCATTTGCGCTGTGTACGTGACATGTCGCACAGCCCATGGGGCCCCCAAGTGGTCCTAGCCCTGAGCATGTCGTGGAGGTTTTGTCGGGGTGACCGACAAGGGTACGGGTTCGGCGTTCGCCGGGCTGGGACAGCGTGGGCTGGTCAACAGGATGCACGCGCAACTCGATGAGTTGCTGGCGGCCCGCGACCAGATGGAGCAATTGCTGCGCGTCTTCGTCGAGATCGGCTCCAATCTCGACCTCGACGCGACCTTGCACCGGATCATCGCCGCCGCCCGCGAGTTGACGGCCGCCCCGTACGGCGCCCTGGCCGTCCGCGATCCCGAGGGGAACCTGCTCTCGTTCGTGCACGAGGGCATGGACGCCGACACGGTCGAGTGCATCGGACACCTCCCGGTGGGCAAGGGGGTGCTCAGCGTGTCCCTCCTCGACGAGCAGGCGCTGCGGATGGACGACCTGACCACGCACTCCGCCGCCGTCGGGTTTCCCGAGCACCACCCGCCCATGCGGGCCTTTCTCGCGGTGCCGATCACCATCCGCGGGACGGTGTTCGGCAACCTCTACCTGACCCACGTCGGCCCCGATCGGGTGTTCTCCGAAGCCGACGAGGTCGCCGCGCGCGCGCTGGCCTATGCGGCCGCCGTGGCCATCGACAACGCCCAGCTCTTCGAACGCGAGCGCACAGCGACGAAGTGGATGGAGGCCAGCCGCGAGATCACCACCGCGCTGCTGTCCGGCGCGGCGCCGCACCGCCGGCCGCTGCAGATGATCGCCGAACGCGCGCTCGTGCTCACCGAGGCCGAGCAGGCGATCGTGCTGGTGCCCGCGGACGCCGACGTGCCCGACGACGAGGTCGCCACGCTGGTGGTGTCCGCCGCGGTGGGCATCAACGCCGCGGAGGTGCTCGGCCGGCGAGTTCCGGTGGACGGCTCCACAAGCGGCGCCGTCTTCCGCTCCGGCGAGCCGCTCATCACCGAGGCGCTGCGCTACCCGATCGAGGCATTCACCGACGTCGGGCAGCGTCCGGCGATCGTGATGCCGCTGCGCGCCCACGACAACGTCGCGGGCGTGATCGCGATCGCCCGCGCCGCCGACCAGCCGCCGTTCAGCGAGAGCTACCTCGACCTGATGAGCGACTTCGCCACGCACGCCGCCATGGCACTCGTGCTGGCGTCGGCCCGCGAGAATTCCCGGCAGCTCGCCATCCTCGCCGAGCGCGAGCGCATCGCCCACGACCTGCACGACCACGTCATCCAGCGGCTGTTCGCCGCGGGCATGGACCTGCAGGGCACGCTGGCCAGGTCGCGCTCCCCGGAGGTGGCCGACCGGCTCAACCGCACGCTCGACGACCTGCAGACCATCATCGAGGAGATCCGCACGACGATCTTCCAGCTCAAGGCCCCGCTGTCTAAGAACGGCGACTTCCGGCAGCGAATCCAGCGCGTGATCGCCGACCTGACCGAGAACCGGGACATCGTCACCACGGTCCGCATGCACGGGCCGATGACCGCCGTCGGCGGGGAGCTGGCCGAGCACGCCGAGGCCGTCACCGCCGAGGCGATCAGCAACGCGCTGCGCCACTCCGGCGCGTCACGGCTGACCGTGGACGTCAGCGCCGGCGACATGTTCACCCTCGACATCAGCGACAACGGCGCCGGCATTCCCGCCGGGAATTCGCGGCGCAGCGGGCTGGCCAACATGCAGTACCGCGCCGAACAGCTGGGCGGAAGCTGCGAGATCACCAACCAGCCCGAGGGCGGCGCACGGGTCCGCTGGATCGCCCCGCTCACCGATTACTGACCCCGGCCCCGCCCGGCGGCGTGACCAAAAGTCCAAACCAAGGGGTCCAACGGCCCTGCTGACCCGCACCGCGGTGGAATAGCGTCATCAGGGTGAGCGATCAGGCGGTCCAGCCCGTGGGGGAGTCGGTGACGACGGCCCGCTTGCTCGACGGACGCCTGGCGACGATGCGGTTCCTGCGCGAGGACGACGCCGACGCCGTCTACGCGCTCCATGACCAGCTGTCCGACCACGACCGCTACTTCCGGTTCTTCACGCTGCGTCCCGTCGGCCTGCGGGAGGTCGTCGGCGCGCTCACCGGGCAGGCCGACGGTGTCTGCGCCGTCGGCGCGTTCGACTCCGGCCGGCTCATCGGCGTCGCGCACTACACGGTCGGCGGCGCGGATCCGGAAACCGCCGAAGTCGCGGTCCTGGTGGCCCACGACGACCATTCGCGGGGCGTGGGCACGGCCCTGCTGAACCGCCTGACCGAGATCGCCCGATCGCACGGGGTCCGCCGCTTCGTCGCCGAGGTTCTGGGGGAGAACCATCTCATGCTGACCGTGTTCTCCGAGCTCGGGTGGCGGTGCTCGCCCACGGGCGAGTGCTCGGTGCGACACCTGGAATTTCAACTGTGCGAACAGGATTCATAGCGAGGAGTGGGACATGGCCGAAGGTGGTGGCAGACACGGGGTGCTGGTGTGCGTCGACGGGTCCGCGGCGTCGGACGCCGCCGTCGCCTGGGGCGCCCGCGAGGCGATCATGCACCGATTGCCCGTCACGCTGATGTACGCCGTCCCGCCGGTGGTCGTCGGCTGGCCGGTCGGCCAACTCTACGAGGAGATGCCGCAGTGGCAGAAAGACGATGCGCAGCAGGTCATGGATCGGGCGCGCAAGGCGGTGGCCGCCGCCTTGCGCGACGGTGAGTCACTCGAAATACGCACGGAGACAGTCTATTCCAGCGTCGCGCCGGCGCTGATCGCCGCGTCGGCGCAGGCGCGGATGGTCGTGACGGGCGCGCAGGGGCTGGGGCCGCTTGGCCGCCTGTTGCTGGGCTCGGTGACGACGGGCCTGGTTCATCACGCCCACTGCCCGGTGGCGGTGATCCACGCCGGCGCGGAGCCCGACCCCGGCGCGCCGGTGCTGCTGGGCATCGACGGCTCCCCGGCCTCGGAGGCCGCGACCGCGCTGGCCTTCGACGAGGCCTCCCGCCGGGGCGTCGGCCTGCTGGCGCTGCACGTGTGGAGCGACGTCGGGGTGTTCCCGGTCCTCGGCATGGATTGGCACGACCGCGAGAACGAGGGCCACGAAATCCTGGCCGAACGGCTGGCCGGCTGGCAGGAACAGTATCCCGACGTCCGCGTGGAGCGAATCCTGCACTGCGACAAGCCATCACACTGGCTGGTCACGGAGTCCGAGCGCGCCCAGCTGGTGGTGGTTGGCAGCCATGGCCGCGGCGGGTTTCCCGGCATGCTACTGGGATCCGTCAGCTCCGGCGTGGTCCAGGCCGCGCAGGTTCCCGTAATCGTCGTTCGCTGAGGAGGTTTCGTGATCGAGCTGCTGACGGACATGCCGCCGGGAGTGACCGGGATCCGGGTCTCGGGGCGCCTGCGCGGTGACGAACTGCGCGACATCAAGCCCACGGTGGAAGAGATGCTGAAGACCGGCGAGATCAGGATCGTGGAGGTCATCGCGTCCGACTACGAGGGCTTCGGGCCCGGCGGGTTGATCGAGGACCTCAAGCTGGGCTTCGGCACCGTCATGCCGCACCATTCGGCCTTCAGGCGGATCGCCGTGGTGTCCGACAAGGACTGGGTCGCCCACGTCCTGCACGCGCTGGCGTGGATGATCCCCGGCGAGATCGCCACCTTCGGGCTGGACGACCTCGAGCGCGCCAAGCAATGGGCGGCCGGATAGCGGTCAGCCGCGCACCACGAGCACCGAACAACCGGCGCGGCCTGACGAACGCTGAGCCGTCGGCCCCACGATCCGGGCGACCTTGTCGGCGTCGGCGCTGCCGACCACGGCGAGGCCGATGTGTTCGGTTGTGTGGGTGAGGAATTCGGCGGCCCCGTGCCGCGCGGGCGCCGGCATCACGTGGATGTCGGGGTACCGGGCCACCCACGGGCCGAGGCGGTCTTCGAGCTGGCGATAGGGAATTTCGCCCAGGCCCCAGCGCCACACGCCCATCGCCAGGATGGGCGCCGCGCGAAGCGCTGCTTCCCGGAACCCGTGTTCGAGCACCGCGTCGTTGCTCGAGGACCGGTCGACGACCACCGCCACCCACCCGGGTTCGGCGGCGGCCTCGCCGTCGGTGCGAAGGATCGCCACCGGGCAGTGCGCCCCGCGGGCCACGGCGTCGGCGGTCGAGCCGAGCACTTTGCGGGCCACCCGCCCGATGCCCACCGATCCGATGCAGACCATCGCCGCGCCCGCCGACTCGGCGATCAGCGCGCCCTCGGGCGTTCCGGGCACCATGGCGCATTCCACTTTGACCGGCTCGCCCAGGGCCTGTACCGCCGCGTCGGCGGCGCGCAGCGTCGTCTCGGCATACTCTCGTTCCAGGCCGGCACCGCCGTCGGTGGCGCGCTCGGGGACGGCCTGGACCAGTCGCAGCGGGGCGTTCCGGCTGACGGCCTCGGCGACCGCCCACTCGGCCGCCCGGAGGGCGGCGTCCGAACCGTCGATCCCCACCACGATCCGCTCCGCCCGTTGCGGATGGTTCATTCGCTTCCTCCCGGTCCGATGAGCCCGCTGCCGGCCCCGCACCCGAACTTTATTCGGCGTCCCGGCCCCCGGGCAGGGCCGTTTGGCCTCCCCTCCGCGGGCAAGGGTCACCAGGCTGCGATCACGCGACCTCGACGGTGTGCCCGGGCAGCACGTCGTGCAGGCGGCCGCGGCACTCGAGACGGATCGCCTCGGCGTTGCCGGCCTCGGAGGTCAGCGCGCCGGTCCGGCCGCGGATCTTGAGGTGCAACCGCTGGCCGCGGTAGACGAACGCGAACTCGATGGCGCCCAGCGCCTTCGGCCAGTGCGGAGCCAGGACGAGCCGGTCGTCGCGGGTTTCCAGGCCGGTGAAGCACCGTTGCAGCACGTCGATGCTGCCCGCCATCGCGGCCAGGTGGATGCCCTCCGACGTGGTTCCGCCCTGGATGTCGACGATGTCGGAGGCGAGCACCTGCACGAAGTACTTCATGGCGTGGTGCCGGTTGGCGCGCGCGATGACCCATGAATGCACCAGCGAGCTGAGCGTCGATCCGTCCGACGTGCGCGCCAGGTAGTAGTCGACCGTCTTCGGGATCTGCTCCGGCGGGAAGCGATAACCGAGCCGACCGAACAGGCCCAGCAGCTCCTCGGACGACAGCAGATAGAAGAGCATCAGCGCGTCGGCCTGCTTCGACGCCCGGTAATTGTTCACGCTGTCGTTCTCGGCCTCCAGGATCCGGTCGAGGCGCTGGATGTTGCCGTACCGCTGCCGATATCCCTCCCAATCCAATTCGGCCAGATCGCAATAGCCTTCGAACTGGCTGATCACACCGTCGTGGAAGGGGACGAACATCTTGCGGGTCACGTGATCCCAGCGGTCGAGCTCGTCGGGCGCGAGGTCGACCCTCGCGACCAGGTCGAGCCGTTCCCGCAGCGGCAGCAGGTCCAGGGCGTCCATCGCCCGCATGATCACCCACACCGCCATCACGTTGGTGTAGGCGTTGTTGTCGATGCCGTCGTACTCCTTGCCCGGGTAGCCCGAGTGGAATTCGTCGGGTCCGATGATCCCGCGGATCGTGTAGCGGCCGCGGCTGTCGTCGAAGGTGGCCAGCCCCACCCAGAACCGGGCGATCTCCACCAGCATCTCGGCGCCGTAGTCGATGAGGAACTGGCGGTCGCCGGTCACCTGGTAGTGCTGCCACGCGTTGTAGGCGATGGCCAGGCCGACGTGGTGGGCGCGCGCGCTGGCGTCCGGGTTCCACCGGCCCGACTGCGGGTTGAGGTGCAGCTCCTGGCTGACCTCGCGGCCGTCGCTGCCCGACTGCCACGGATACATCGCGCCCAGGTAGCCCGCGCGGCGGGCGGCGCGGCGCGCCGCGGGAAGCCGGCGGTACCGGTAGAGCAGCAGCGACCGCGACACGTTAGGCATGCGGAAGTTCAGCACCGGCGAGACGAACAGCGAATCCCAGAAGACGTGCCCGCGGTAGGCCTCGCCGTGCAGGCCGCGCGCCGGAACGCCGGCGTCCAGCTCGGCGGTGTGCGGCGAAATCGTCTGCAGCAGATGGGCGAAGTGCAGCCGCAGCACCCGCACCGCGTCCACGTTGTCGGCCAGGCCGATGTCGCATTGCTCCCACAGCCGCGCCCACGCCCGGGCGTGCTGACGGTGCAGTTCGGTGTAGCGGCCGGCCGCGTCGAGCTGCTGCAGCGCGGCGCTCGCGGGTTCGGAGATGGCCGGGTCCCGGCCGGTGAAGATCGTCGCCACCTTCTCGCACGTGACCGCACCGCCCTCCGGCAGCTCCACCCGGATGTCGTGGCCGCCCCGGTTGACCTCGTGCACCGCGGCGTACTCGGCTTCCGCCGGCTGGGTGGCCGGTTCGCCGCCCGGCGCACCCCCGGTCCACACGGTGGTGCGCGCGGCCACCGCGATCGCGATGTGGGACTGCGACGTCCGGGTCCGCAGGAGCACCGTGTCGGGCGCCACATCCTCGACCACCGACGCGGTGAGGTGGGTGCTGGACAGGGACCGGTAGCGCTCCACCATGGTGTTCTGCACGGTTGCATCCAGCAATGACCTGAATTCGACCGTGCCCGACCAGTTCTCGGCCGCGATCCTGGTCCGCATGGCGAGCGTGTGCGGGTCGCGCATGGACGCGAACCGTTGCTGCGTCACCGCCGTGATCCGCCCGCACCGGTCCCGGAACCGCAGTCTGCGAGTCAGAGTCGCGTCCCGCAGGTCGAAGGTCTGCCGATAGAACAGCAACTCGGCGTCGTCGACGTGGAACCAGGGCCCGCCGTCGATGCGGAACGTCAGCGATAGCCAGTTCGGCAGGTTGACCAGGCTCTCGTTCGCGATGGTCCGGCCCGCGACCTTATCGGTCAGCTCGTTGTAGACCCCCGCGGCGTAGGTGCCCGGGTAGTGCGACTCGCACGCCACCGCCTCCGGCGCGCAGCCCCGGGTGGCGACGTAGCCGTTGCCCACGGTGCACAGCGATTCGCGCAGCCGCTCGTATTCCGGGTCGTAGCCCTCGTAGACCAGCTCCCAGGTGTCGCGGGGCTTGGCCGCCTCGTCTTTGAGGTCGCGCGCCAGCCGCGTGACGAATTCGCAGACCGCGGCGGGGCTGTCCAGGCTCAGCAGCGCGGCGGAATGCCGGTCACCGTCCTCGCGATGGTGCACGACGATGCCGACCCCGTCGAAATGGATTGCTCCGAAGGCGTCTTCGTCGGTGATGTCGTCGCCGATGTAGATCGGCAACATCGCCCGGAGATCGGGCGTGGCGGCCCCGACCCGGTCGAGCAGCCAGTTGAGCGCTTTGCCCTTGTCCCAGTCGACGTCCGGGCGCAGCTCGACGATCTTGCGGCCGGTGGTGACCCGCAGCCCCGCGGATCGCCCGAGCCGGCGCACCGCGGCGACCACGGTGTCGACCCGTCGGGGATCCGCGTTGCGGTAGTGAATGGCCACGGCAAACCGCTTGTGCTCCACCACGATTCCCGGCACATCGCGCAGTTCGGCCACCAGCCGCTCGGCGGCGCGCGCCAACGTGGCGGTGGCCCCGGCGGCGGCCTCGTTCTCGTGGTGGGTGCCGTCCGGTGCGGCGAGCTCGAAGCCGTGGCTGCCGGCATACCACAGGCCGTCGACCTTCACCCGGTCGCGGACGTCGCCCAGGTCGCGGCCGCTGATCACCGCGACGGGGCACTGCGCGGCCAGCTCCGCCAGCGCCTGCGCCGCGCCGTCCACCAGGGTGGCGGCGTCGGGCCGCTCGACGATGTCGGACAGGGTGCCGTCGAAGTCGAGGAACACCACCGGCCTTCGCGTGCCCGCCAATTCCTTGAGCTGGCTGTAGACCTGCAGCGCGTCGGCGATCGTGGACATCGCGGCGCCCACCTTCCGCACCGTGATCTCCCCGAGGTCGGCGACGACCGTGTCGGCCCCGCAAGCCAGCAGCCCGTCCCCGCCCCCGTTGCGCTCGACCCCGACGACGAGGCGGAATCCGCCGTCGCGGCCGGCGGCGAGCCCCGCCTCGTCGCACCCGACGACCACGCAGCGCACCGGCCGCACGCCCAGCCGGGACATCGCTTCGGTCAGGGCGTCCGCGTCCGCCGTGCCCGCACCGTCGACGACCGCGCCGACCAGATCGGAGAGCCCCGCCGCCGCCAGCACGCTCGCGCAGTCACCGGCGGGCGAGTACACCGCGGTGGCGATGCCGGCGTCGCGCAGGCGCCGCAACAGCGGGACGGTCGAATCGCGGATCTCCACCGCCGTAGTCCGGGGGCCGTCGGACGCGACCTTGCCGACCACGCTGCACAGCTTGAAGATGACCGCATCGTGGTATCGGCGGTCGATGGTCGCGGGCCGTTCGGTCATATTTTCGACGATGGGCCACCGCGCGCGCGCCGGTCAATACAACCGGGCGCAGCGGGGTCCGATGACCATGCGGTTGGGGACTTAAGCCTCATGATCGGCGATGATCGTCCCAATAGCGTTTGTCCTGACGGAGGGAGAACGCACATGTCCGCACCGATGAACCGCCACGGCATCATCGTCGGGGTCGACGGCTCGGGGGCGTCGAACGCGGCGGCCTGTTGGGCGGCCCGCGAGGCGGCGATGCGGCACGTGCCGTTGACCGTCGCGCACATGGTCAACGCCATCGTGCCGCAGGTGCCGCAGCTGCCGGTGTCCGCCGGTGTCGCGGTCTGGCAGCAGGAGCAGGGCCGGGAGATTCTCGAGCGGGCGGTCAAGATCGCCGAAGACGCCGTCGATCACCCGATCGACGTCAAGAGCGCGCTGACGTGCTCCCCGCCCGTGCCGACGCTGGTCGAGATGTCCGACGAGGCCGAGATGCTGGTCGTCGGCAGCAGCGGCCGCGGGGCGGTGGCGAGGGCGCTGCTCGGCTCGGTGAGCTCGAGCGTGGTGCGCAGCGCGCGGTGCCCGGTCGCGGTGATCCGCGACGAGGACCCGCTGATGCCGCACCCGCAGCAGGCCCCGGTGCTGGTGGGCGTCGACGGCTCGCCCGCCTCCGAGCTCGCGACGGCCCTCGCGTTCGACGAGGCGTCCCGGCGCGGCGTCGAACTGATCGCGCTGCACGCGTGGAGCGACATCGAGGTCGTCGAACTCCCCGGCCTGGACTGGTCGTCGGTGAAGTCGGAGGCCGAGCGCAGCCTGGCCGAGCAGCTGGCCGGCTGGCAGGAACGCTATCCCGACGTCACGGTGCACCGGCTCGTCGTGTGCGACCAGCCGGCGCGGCAGCTGATCGAGAAGTCGGAATCGGCGCAGCTGACCGTCGTGGGCAGCCACGGCCGGGGCGGCCTGAGCGGCATGCTGCTGGGTTCGGTGAGCAACGCCGTGGTCCACGCGGTCCGGATGCCGGTGATCGTCGCGCGGCCGTCCTAGGGTCGCGCCGCCGCCGTGCCGTATCTCGATCTGCACGAAACCCACACGGGCGTGGTCATTCTCGCCGGCGACCGCGCCTACAAAGCCAAGAAGCCGGTGCTGACCGACTTCCTCGACTTCCGCACGCCGCAGCAGCGCGAGCGCGCCTGCCGCCGGGAGGTCGAGCTCAACAGCCGGCTCTCGCCCGAGAGCTACCTCGGCGTCGCCCACCTCACCGATCCGGCGGGCGGACCGGCCGAGCCGGTCGTGGTGATGCGGCGCTACCGCGACGAGGACCGCCTGGCGTACCTGGTGGCCCACAACACCGACGAGTCCGTCCAGCGCGTGCTGGACGCGGTCGCGGCCGTGCTGGCACGCTTTCACGAACGCGCCGAGCGCGGCGAGCGGATCGACGCCCAGGGCGAGGCCGCCGCGATCGAGGGCCGCTGGCGGGAGAACCTGATCGAATTGCAACGCTATGCGGCCCAATCGATTCCGGGCGTAACTGAAGGCGAGGTAGCCCAACTGCGGCGCCTGGTGGCCCAGTTCGTCGCCGGGCGCGCGCCGCTGTTCGCGCGGCGCGTCCGCGAGGGACGCATCGTCGACGGGCACGGCGACCTGCTCGCCGACGACATCTTCTGGGTGGGCGGCACCCCGGCGCTGCTGGACTGCCTGGAGTTCGACGACCGGCTGCGCCACGTCGACTGCATCGACGACGCCGCCTTCCTCGCGATGGACCTGGAGTTCCTGGGCCGCAAGGACTTCGGCGACTACTTCCTGCAGCGCTACGCCGAGCACGCGGGTTGGGCGGGGCCGCCGGCGCTGTCCGACTTCTACATCGCCTACCGGGCCGGCGTGCGGGCGAAAGTGGACTGCGTCCGGGTCACCCAGGGCAATCCCGGGGCGTCGGACGACGCCGCCCGCCACCTGGCCATCGCCACCCGGCACCTGCAGAGCGGGACCGTTCGGCTGGCGCTCGTCGGTGGCAACCCGGGCACCGGGAAGTCCACCGTGGCGCGGGGACTGGCAGAATCCTTTGGGGCGCAGTTGATCTCCACCGACGACGTGCGCCGGGAGCTTCGCGACTCCGGCGCCATCGCCGGTGCGCCCGGCGTGCTGAACGCCGGACTGTACAGCCCCGACCAGGTCGCGGTGGTCTACGAGACCACCCTGCGCCGCGCGCGGCAGTTGCTGGGTGAGGGGCATTCGGTGATCCTCGACGGCACCTGGCGCGACCCGGGGACGCGCGACCAGGCCCGCCGGCTGGCCGCCGAGACGCACTCGGCGCTGGTCGAATTCGTCTGCTCGGCGACGGCGGAGGTGGCGGCCGACCGGATCAAGACCAGGCCCGCGGGCAATTCGGAGGTGACCCCCCAGATCGCCGCCGCCCTGGCCGCCGCGCGCGCCGACTGGGACGGCGCGCACCGGATCGACACCTCCCGCAGCCCCGAACTCGTCGCACGCGAGGCGCGCGACCTCTGGCGGCGCGCGACGTAGCGGACGTCAGGAGGTTCCAACGTCCCGGACGTCGGGGACCAACGGCCCTGCCCGCACCCGCCGCAGCGGGCATACAGTTTGCCTCACCCACATCGACGAAATGGTGGAGATGGACGCGAAAGTGCCGACCGAACAGGTCATCCGGGACGCGTTGACGCTCGCGTGCCGCGCACCTTCGCTGCACAACAGCCAGCCCTGGCGGTGGGTGGCCGACGGCACGCGGCTGCACCTGTGGGCCGACCCGCGCCACGCGATGCACGCCACCGACCACACCGGCCGGGAACTGATCCTGAGCTGCGGTGCGGTCCTCGACCACCTGCGGGTCGCCATGGCCGCCGCCGGCTGGGAAAGCGTCACCGAACGGCTCCCCACCGAGGGCAGACCCGATCACCTGGCGAGTGTGGGCTTTTTGCCCGTTCAGAACGTGACGGCGCAGAGCAGGCTGCGGGCCGACGCGATCCGCCGCCGTCGCACCGACCGGTTGCCCCTGGGCGCACCGACCGCGTGGCCCACGCTGCATTCGGTCCTGAGCCGCGCGGTGACCCCGTACGACGTGTCGCTGGACGTGGTCGACGACGACGAGCGGCCCCGGCTGGCCGAGGCCTCGCGGCTCACCGAGCAGCTGCGCCGCAGCGACACCTCCTATCTGACCGAATTGCGTTGGTGGACATCGCCCTTCGAGACGAACGCCGACCACGTGCCCGAAAGCGCCCTGCTGTCCAGTTCGGAGGCCGCGCGCGTCGACGTGGCCCGCCGTCCGGTGGCCGACGTCCTCGAGATCCGTGGGTGACCGATATGCCAAGGAGGCGCCATCGATGACTCGGCACTGGCTGGTGATGGAGACAACCGGGGAAACGGCCGGGGGAGGCGGCGAGGCGCCCTTCGTCGCGCGAGTGGCGGCCGCCGGCCGGCATCTGCCCGGCACCCACCTGACGACCGACGAGCTCATGGCGTCCACCCGCCACCGCACCCACATCGACCTGGAACGGCTGACCGGGATCCGCGAACGCCGCGTCTCGGTGGGCGACGAGGATTCCTACACCCTGGCCAGCTCGGCGGCGCTGAACTGCCTGGCCACCGCGCAGCAGGACCCGGCGGCCCTGGACGTGGTGATCAGCTGCAGCATCACCAAGTTCCGCGACGGGCTGACGCAGTGGCTCGAGCCGACCATGAGCAGCGCCGTGGCGCGCGGGATCGGGGCGACCAATGCGATGACGTTCGACGTGTCCAACGCGTGCGCCGGAATGCTCACGGGCGTAACGATTTTGAACAACTGGATCCGCCAGGGCGTCGTCGAGCGCGGCCTGGTGGTCAGCGGCGAATACATCTCGCAGCTTTCCAACAACGCCGCCCGGCACATCCGCAACATCATGAGCAAGGAGCTCGCCTGCCTGACCCTCGGCGACGCCGGCGCGGCGCTGCTGCTCGAGCGGGCGCCGGCCGGGTCGGCGGGCATCGCCCTGGCCGGCTTCACCACGGTCGCCGACTACAGCCGGCTCTGCCTCGCGTATCCGGAGGGGGATGACCCGGGGGCGCGGATGTTCACCAACTCGCGCGCCATCCAGAAGGCCGCCATCGCCGACACGCCCTTGCTGTTGAGCGAAGTGCTTGACACCGTGGGGCTTTCGATCCACGACATCGACCACGTGATCACCCACCAGACGTCGGCGCGCGCCATCCGCAAGGGCATGGCCCGGATGTCGGAGGTGTTCGGCGACAGCCCCCGCCACGACGCGGTGATCACCGTCGACCGCTACGGAAACACGGCCTCGACGACCCACACGGTCGCGCTGGTCGAGGAACTCGAGGCCGGGCGGATCAAGCCGGGCGAGCGGATCGCGTTGCTGGCGTTGGCCTCCGGACTGGAGATCGGTGTGGTCTTGTTGACCCTGGACGAGGATGTGGTGAGCCGCTATGGGCACGGTGATTGATCGGATCGACGTCTCGCATCCGCGGTTGCGGGGCCGTCACAGCGCGCTGCACCTGGCCGTCGTCGCCGCCAAGGATTGCCTGAAGCGGGCCGGGTGCGACGCCTCGGAGCTGGACCTCGTCGTCAACGCCGGCATCTACCGCGACCGCAACCTCGGTGAGCCGGCGCTCGCCGCGCTGATCCAGGACGACATCGGCGCCAACCCCGAGGACCCGCACGCGGGCGCCCACGGCACCTTCTCCTTCGACATCGCCAACGGCACCTGCGGGCTGCTGACCGCGCTGCAGATCGTCGACGGCTTCATGCGCAGCCGCGCCATCCGGCGCGCGCTGGTGGTCGCCAGCGACGCCGACCCCGGGCACGGGATGAGCGAGCACTTCCCGTTCTCGCCCGCCGGCGCGGCGATGCTGTGCGGCTGGTCCGACGACGACGACGGCCTCAGCCGGGTCTCGTGGGTGAACGACCCGAGTGAGGCCGGCGACGAAACCTTCTGCGCCACGGTCGGTTTCGCCGACTCCCGCAACGTCCTGCGCTTCTCGGAGTCGGCGGCGACCGACGAGCGGTTCGCCGCGGCGGCCGCGCGCGCGGTGTCGGCGTGCCTTGCCGAGCAGTCCGTGCGGCTGTCCGACGTCGACGCGATCGTCGCCGCCCCCGCCCGGCCGGGATACACCAAGCGGCGCAACGAATTTCTGCTGCGCCGGCTCGTCGCCAAGCGCGCCGTCGCCCTGGTCACCGGCCGGCCCGCGGACACCGCGACGCTGTCGGGCATCGAGATCCGCAACGTCGCCGACGGCGCCCCCTACGCGTGCGCGGGCGGCGCCCCCCTGGACCTCGGCGTGTCGATCAGCGACCGCGCCGGGTGGGCGGTGTGCGTGACGTCCCCCCCGGCCGGGCGGGCCGGGCTCCTGCCGGTCGGCTGCGACCTGGAGCTGGTCGAGCCGCGTTCGCCGGGTTTCGTCGGCGACTTCTTCACCGCCGCCGAGCAACGCCTGGTCGGCTCGCGCGCGGCCGGCGAGGAACGGGACGCGATGGCGAACCTGATCTGGTCGGCGAAGGAGAGCGCGCTCAAGGTGCTCGGCACCGGGCTGCGCCGCGACACCCACAGCCTCGAGGTCGATCCCGGCGCACCGCGCGACGACGGCTGGGGCGCGCTGAGGGTGCGCTGCGCCGACGGTGCAGTTTTCCCCGGCTGGTGGCGCCGCGACGGCCGGTTCGTGCTGACCGTCGCGACCCGCGAACCCGGCCCGGCGCCGGTCGCGCTCGGCGACCCCGGCGCCCTGTCCCGCGCGCAGCCCAGGGACTCGTGGCTCACGCAGCCGCTGACCCACTAACCCAGTGACAGGCCCCGTTCGAGGGCGTCGATGACGTAGGGCCGCAGCGCCTCGGCGCTGATGATCCGGTCCACCGAGCCCACCGCGAGCGCCCGCTGCACGGTGTGGATCCGGTCGAACTCTTCGGCGACCTCGCTGAGTTTGGCCGCCCGCACCGCCGCGGTGACCTCGGCGAGCCGGGCGGCCAAACTCAGCGAGGTCGCCGAAGAGTTCGACCGGATCGCGCACGCGTCGGCCAGCGTGGGCGCCCAGTACTGGCCCTGCCCGTTGGGGCCCATGATCCGGTCGAAGCCGCCGATGCCGAAGTTGTCCTCGGCCGACACGCCGCCGGAGTAGTCGAGCGCCTGCTTGCCGGTCAGCACCATCGCGCTGGCGGGGGTCATCACGAGGATGCCGCGGGTGTGCATCAGCATGGTCGCCTCGGCGTTCCAATACGGCTGGGCGCCCACGTTCACCCCGGTGACGACGATGTTCACCTCGCCGCCGCGCTGGGTGAACTCGATCAGGCGGCGCAACACCGCGCCGATCCAGTCCATGTTCTCCGTCCCGCTGTCCATCGCGATCTTCGCGCCCGAGGACAGCGTGAACCATTCGACCGGCACCCCCATCCGCTCGGCCAGGTCCAGCGCCGCGACGATCCGCCGGCACTCCGGCTCGGCGATGTTGCCCAGCCCGCGGGTCGGGTCGCCGAACAGCGCCACCCGGGTCATGCCCTCGGGCACCTTCTCGGTGTTGTTGCGCAGCAGGCCGAGCACGACGTTGGCGGTGTTGCGGCCATACGGCCGCGACACGGGCGCGAGGTGGCCGTCTTCGTCGAGGTCGTGCTCGGTGAACTCGCCGGTGGGGAAGCGGGCCACCGCCTCGGGCGGCGGGGTCAGCATCCGCACGATCTCGTACGGGTAGGGCGCACCGATCCGGTTGGCGCGCAACAACTTCTGCCGGTACGGCGTCAAGGACCGGACGGGTTCTGCGCCGAGCGGGCGTTCCCGCACCGTCACGCCCTCGCCCAGGCCCTCCACGTCCAGGACGCGTTCGCGGCCGTCGGGGAACCGCACGCGCAGCACGAGCTTCTCCAGCGCCGCGCCGATCGCCAGCGGTGCCGACGACCGGGCCAGCGCCGTCCAGGCGTCGCGGGGCACGTTCCACGGCGGCCGGACGTAGAGGACGATCCGGTTGGCCGCGGGCCGGTTCCGGGCGTCGAACGTGGCCAGCGCCTCCCACATCGCCGACAGGGCAAGCGATCCCATCAGTTCCAGCCGCGGATAGCGCAGCGTGCCGTCGGCCGCCGAAACCGGCGTCAGGTCCCGCACCTCGGCGAGCGCGAACAGCCGGTGGTCCGCGGGATTGTCGCGCGCCACGCCGTGGAACACGTACACGTCCTCCGCCGACCGCAGCCGGCGCAGGGTGAAGTTCGCCAGCCGCCACAGGTCCAGCCGCTTGGCCAGCATCGGGTGCAGGTTGCGGTAGAGGGGATCCTCGACGAACCGGCCGTCCTGCGGGCGCAACGTGAAGTGATGGGTGCGGAAACGCTCCGGCGTCGCTCCCTCGACGGTCGTCACCGTCAGGTCAAGCCGGTGCAGCGGACCGCCGAAATCGCAGTCCGCCAAGAGCTTTTCGGCCTCGACGAGGATGGCTTCCTCGTCCGAGGGGTCGTCTGGGCCCTCGTCCGAGGCCGCGCCGTGGCGCCACAGCGCCAGGTCCACCACCGCGTCCGGCCCGGCGCCGGCGCCGCCCAGATGGTCGGCGATGGCACCGGACAGGTCCGGCAACTCCTCCAGCGGGGCGTACGCGGTGACGAGGTGGACGGGCCGGCCCTCGTGGTCGTAGTCGGCGACGCCGAGCATCCAGCGCGGGCTCTCGCCCTGGCGATGCCGGGTGAGCCACCGATAGACGCCGAACAGGATCAGCGCCGAGCCAAAAAACACCCGTAGCCAGGACGCCCAGGTCGGCGGCGACTTGTGCAGCCCGCCCAGCAGATCCGAGGCCCCGGCGAACAGGCCGGTGAGGGCGGCCAGGCTGAGCACCCAGCCGCCGAGGAACGCCATCCCGGTCGGCCTCGGACGGGGCGCGTGGAGGACCAGCACCGCCGGGATGACCGTGATCGGTGAGGTGGCGATCACCAACCCCAGCGCGAAGAGCCGAGCCAGCAGCGTGCCCCAACTTGCGTTCACGGGCAGCATCATCGCATTCCCCGGCTAATGCTTCCTGCGCAACGTCCAGGCCGGCACCCAGTGCGTCACGGTCCTGCGCTTGGCGCCGTAGGCGACGGGGTAGGTGACCAACCCCCACCAGTCGCCCTGCTCGCAGATGCCCCAGCAGCTCAGCCTGCCCTCGACGACCTTGTGCAGCTGCAGCCCGTTGGGCTGGTAGCGCCCCGAACGGTGGGGCTGGCGCGGAAACAGCACGGTCAGGTCGACCAACACCGTGATCGGCGGGCGCACCACCCGAAACGGGCTGCGGACCGGCTGGCCGTTGTACCCGATCGACGCGAGGTCGCCCATTGGTCGATCATAGGACGGGTTCGATCATACGTTCGAATGGCAGCATGGCGGTGTGCTTCGCGGCGGCCTGCGGACGGTGCCAAGACAGGCGCTGGACCCGCTGATCGTCGGGGTGCTGGCCGCCGCGGTCAGCCTGGTCGGCGCCGGTCGCCCCTCCTTCTGGTACGACGAGGCCGCGACGATCTCGGCGTCCTACAGCCGATCGCTCGGCCAGTTGTGGCAGATGCTGGGCAACGTCGACGCCGTCCACGGCCTGTACTACCTGCTGATGCACGGCTGGTTTCAGATCTTCCCCCCCACCGAGTTCTTCTCGCGGCTGCCCAGCGGCCTTGCCGTCGGCGGCGCGGCGGCCGGCGTGGTGGTGCTGGCCAGGCAGTTCTCGACGCGCACCGCCGCGCTGTGCTCAGGCGCCGTGTGCGCGATCCTGCCGCGCACCACCTGGGCCGGCATCGAAGCGCGCCCGTACGCCCTGTCGATGCTTGCCGCGGTGTGGCTCACAGTGCTGCTGGTGCGCGCCGCCCGCCGCGACACCGCGGGGTCGTGGTTCGGCTACGGGGTGGCCGCCGTCGCCTCGATCCTGGTCGACGCCTACCTGGTGCTGATGCCCGCCGCGTACCTGGTCTTCCTGTGCGCCCACCTGCGCATCCGGCGGGTCCTGGTGCGCTTCGCCGCCGCGTCGGCGCTGGCGGTGGCCGCGCTGACGCCGTTCTTGGTCACAGCCGCCGGCCAGGCGCACCAGATCAAATGGGTTCCGCCGATCGGCGGCCGCACACCCGAGGACGTGGCGGTCCAGCAGTATTTCGAACGATGCCCGCCGTTCGCCGTCCTGTCGGCCGTGGTGATCGCCGGCGCGATCGCGGTGTGGCTGAAGCGATGGGGACACCCGGGCGGGGGCGATCGGCAGTTGCTGACCATCGCGGTGGCGTGGATGGCGATCCCGACCGCCGTCATCGTCGGCTGGTCGGCGCTGCTGCACCCGATCTACACGCCGCGCTACCTGTCCTTCACGGCTCCGGCGATGGCGCTCGTCCTGGGCGTCGCCACCGCCACGGTGGCCGTCAGGCCGTGGGTGGCCGCCGGGCTGGTCGGCGTGTTCGCCATTGCGGCGATCCCCAACTACATTGCGGTGCAACGCAATCCGTACGCCAAGTACGGCATGGACTACAGCCAGGTGGCCGATCTGATCGCCGCGGAGGCGGCGCCCGGCGACTGCCTGCTGGTGAACGACACGGTGACCTTCATGCCCGCACCCATGCGCCCGTTGCTCGCGGCGCGCCCCGACGCGTACCGCAAACTGGTCGACCTCACCCTGTGGCAGCGCGCCACCGACCGCCGCGACGTCTTCGACACCAACCTCATCCCCGAGGTCGTCGCAGCGCCGCTGAGCCACTGCCGGGTGGTCTGGATCATCACCCAGGCCGACAGCTCGGTGCCCGCCCACGAGCAGGGCGTGGCGCTCCCGCCCGGCCCCGCCTACGGGGCGACCCCCGCCTTCGCCGTTCCCCATGACCTCGGCTTCCGCCTGGTCGAGCGCTGGCAGTTCAGCCTGGTTCAGGTCATCAAAGCGGTGCGATAGCGCTCACCAGATGCGCAGGTAGTCCACCAGCATGTCCGCCGGGTAGGTGGCCCCGGCGGGATCGCCGGCGCCCACGCCACCGACCGCGAGCGTGAACATCGGGGTCATCCAATAGCCCGGGGCGTTGAACGGCCACCGGAAGTCGTCGGGAGCGCCGCCATGGACGTGGATCGGCTTGTTGGGAACGGTGAAGTACGTTGCGCCGTCGCGCGCAAACTCGAAGCCCTCTTCACCCCAATGCATCCGCCACGTGTGCCAGTCGCCGTCCACCATCCCGGGAATCGACTTGCCCTCCCAGGTCTTCCCGTTGGACGCCGCGTGCACCGTCGTACCCGGGGGCCACGAGCCGTTGCCGTACCACTCGAAGAGGTCGACCTCGCCGTCGGGCAGCGGGTCCTCGTTGACACCCCAGAACGCCGACCAAAGGCCCGGCTCCAGACAGTTCAGCTTGATCCGCGCTTCCCAGGTCTGGTTGATCATGCTGCGGAAATTGCCCCGCACTTTGGCGCCGTAGTAGGTGTCCCCCTCCTGAGTGGCGCGCAACACCAGGTTGGAATTGCCATCCTGGAACACGTTCCGGCGGTCGTCGCGATAGATCCCCGCGACCGGCGGGAAGACGTCGTCCTGCCAGGTCTGCACCGTCCACTTGCCCGGGTCCGGAGCCGAGCCCGCCGGGCCGTCGAACTCGTCGTCGAAGATGTAGGGCCCGCCCGGCCCGGCCGACGGCGGTGCCTGCGGCGCCGACGGGGCCGCCCAGGCCCCCGGCAGACGCATCGCGGCCCCCAGCATGCCGACCCCCGTCATCAACAACATGCTGCGACGATCCATTACAACCACCAATCCATTAACCAAGTTCTGACGACCTGGCCAAATACCCCTCGACGACTATCGCAAACGGTTTTATGAAACCACGGGCCCGGGGTCGGCCGCATTCCGACACTCGGTGGCGGGGTCGACGGCCATCCGGCGGCCACTATCAATTTGGTTGACATCTCGGCGCCCAGTGGTATCAAGGAAATTGATACTTTGAGGAAAGGAACGGCGACGATGCACGGTGGATTTTTCGGAGGCCCCGGCGGCCCCGGTTTCGGCGGTCCGGGATTCGGCGGACCGGGCTTCGGTGGCGGCTGGGCTGACCGGGGTCAAAGAGGTTGGGGCCAAGGTGGTTTCGGCGGCCCCGGCAAGGGTGGGTTCGGCCCGGGTGGTCGCCACGGCATGAAGCGGGCGGCGTTCATGACCGCGGCCCTGTTGCTCGACGGGCCGGCCGACGCCGGCCAGGTGGTTCAGCGGGTGTCCGACGCCACCGAGGGTGCGTTCACACCTCCGCAGGACATGGCCGAGCTTGCGATCGGACTGCTCGCCGGCCGGGGCATGGTCACGGTCGACAACGGCGTGGTGACACTGACCGAACTCGGCCGCAACCTGCTGGCCTGGCGCGGCGTCAGCAGCGAGACCGCGCACGCCTTCCTGGGGCGGGCGGCCAAGTGGGGCGACGCCTTGAAGATCCGCAGGGAACTCTTCGAGATGGCCCGGCTGGCCCGCACCATCACCTGGACCGGCACTGACGAGCAGAAACAGCAGCTCGCCGAGGCGCAGACCAAGGTCCTCGAGGCCGTGACGGAGGCGAAGAAGGCGCTCTACCGGGTGCTGGGAGAGGGCTAGGCGCTGCGGGTCGCCACCATCGGGTTAACCGCAGGCCGGTTCGCTGAGCTTGACCAGCATCTTGCCGATATTGGCCCCGGTGAACAGCCCGTTGAGGGCGTCGACGCACGATTCGATGCCCTCGAAGACAGTTTCGCGGTGCCTGATCTTGCCCTCGCTCTCCCACTGGCGCAGCGCGGCGAACGCCTCGTCGAAACGGCCCCAGTCGTCGAGGGCGTTGAAGCCCTGCATCAGCGCGGTCTTGGACAGCAGGTTCACGTAGTTGGCCGGTCCGGGGTGCTCTCCGCTGAGGTAGCTGGAGATGACACCGCAGAGCACCACCCGGGCTTTGCTGGCCAGGCGGCCCAGCACGGCGTCGAGGATGGGGCCGCCGACGTTGTCGAAGTAGACGTCGACGCGGCGCGGGCAGTGCTCCTTGAGCGCGGCGTTCAGGTCGTCGGTCTTGTAGTCGATGCACGCGTCGAACCCGAAGTCCTCGACCACCGCCCGGCACTTCTCGGGCCCGCCCGCGATGCCCACCACCCGCGCGCCGAAGATCTTGGCGATCTGGCCGGCCACCGACCCGGTCGCGCCCGCGGCGGCCGACACCACCACGGTCTCCCCCGGCTGCGGCCGCCCGATGTCCATCATGCCGATGTAGGCGGTGGCGCCGGTCGGGCCGTACACCGACATCACGGCGCGCTGATCGACCTTCTCGCTGCGCGGATACGGGGTGCAGAACACGTCGTCGCGCACCAGCACGTACTCCTGGAAGCCGCTGAGCGTGGTGACCACGTCGCCGACCTCGTAGGCCGGGCAGCGGGACGCCACCACCTCGCCGATCCCGGCCGCCCGGATCACCTCGCCGAGCTGCACCGGCGGCAGGTAGCCCTGCTGGTCGTTCAGCCAGGTGCGGACGGCGGCGTCGAGCCCCACATAGGTGGTGCGGACCAGCGCCTCGCCCTCGGCCGGTTCCGGCGCCGGCTCGGTGATCAGCTCCGTATCCCCGGGCTGGACGAGGCCCGTCGGGCGGCGACGGAGCACGATCTGGCGGTTCGGCAAGTCGGACACGATGCAGAACCTACCCATTCCCACGGTCCGGTGGGAGCATCTCTGCATGCAATCGCAGGACGACCCCGAGGAGCGCATCCGGGAACTCGAGCGACCCCTGGCCGACACGGCGCGGGCCTCCGAACTGGGCGGCCCGCTGCCGCCCGCGGCGCCGTATCCTCCCCCGCCGACCCCGCCCCCGGGCTCTCCCCCGCCCACGTCGCCGGGGGCCTCGTGGACCTATGGCGGCGGCCCCTTCATGGGCCCGCCGCCGCGAACGTCGGGCAACCGCACGTGGTGGATCCTGGGCACGGTCATCGTCGTCGGCATGCTCGCGCTGGCCGGCGGCATCGCCGCCTTCGCCGCCCACCAGTTCTCGGGCGTGCGATCGATCATCGAGTCACCGCCGACCGGGGGCGTCAGCGCGCCGCCGAGCTCCCCGAGCAGGACCAAGACCACCAGTCCATCGGGGTCGCAGACGTCGCCGACGCCGGGCGCCAGGATCAGCGTCTCGGGCATCAACGAGAACCGCACGATCGCCTGCAACGACAACGTCGTCAGCGTCAGCGGCGTCTCCAACACGGTGGAGATCACCGGTCACTGCGTGCGGATCAGCGTGTCCGGCGTGCAGAACGCCATCACCGTCGATTCCGTCGACACCGTCGAGGCCTCCGGCTTCAACAACAAGGTCACCTACCATTCGGGCGCGCCGAAGGTCAGCAACTCCGGCGGCTCGAACGTGGTGCAGCAGGGCTAGTTACGACGGCTGCTCGGGCGACTCGTCCGAATCGTCGTCGAGGACGCTGACCGCGATCCCGTACGGCAAGAACCGCACCTTGCGCTTGGGGTCGACGTTGTTCTTGTTCGCCCGCAGCGCATCCAGCTCGGTCGCGTACACCTGCTCGACCCGGGCGCCGCCGTCGGAGTCCACCGTGTAGATCGCCCACACGCCGTCGCCGGCCTCGCCGGTCGTCTCCGGCGCCGGGCGGGGCCGGTCCTCGAAGATCGACGACCACCCCGATCGGGCGCCGGGCGTGGCGACGAACCTGCCGATCCGCTCGAACACGTCGCGCAGCCCCTCGCTGCCTTCCCTGATCACGCGATCGAATTCGTCGGGATCGAATCCGAAAGCACCGTATTCGCCCACGCGACCTCCTTGCCCTCAGCAGTCTTTTCCAGTGTGCGCCCGGCCCGGCCCGTGTGCCACGGCCTCAGGGCGCCGGTGCCGGCGGTGGGGGCGCCGGCGGGGTGATCGGGATCGGCACGGTGACGAACGGGAAGTGCAGGTACATCGTCATCGGCGGCTGGCGGGGCACAGCCGGCGCCGCGGGGGGGGGCGCGGG
>NZ_CSTD01000004.1:0-67332 GCF_001053185.1 Mycobacterium bohemicum DSM 44277
TCCCAGCGGTCACCCGACCCCGGGGCCCCGGCGCCGCCCGGCCCCGCGGACCACTGCCGCCCGGCCTCCTGCTTGGCGGCCTCGAGCCTGGCTTCGGCCTCGTCGCGCTGGGCGGCCAGCGCGGTGATCTGTTCGCGCTGGTCCTCGAACTTGTGCTTGGAGTTCGTCAGCGCCTCGACCGCGGCGTCCTGGCTGGCCTTGGCGTCGGCGGCGGCCTTGTCGGCCTTCTGCTTGGCCAGCCGAGCCGCCGATTCTTTGTTCACCTGCTCGGTGCGGGCGCGCTGCAGCTTGGTGAGCACGGCCTGCGAGCTGGCCGCCAGGCTTTGCGACGCGGCCTGGGTGGCGATGATGTCCTCCGGGCTGCTCGCGGTCAGGTAGCTACCGGACGGCCCGTTCATGTAGGTCGCCGCGGCGAACGTGTCGAAACGCTTTTGCGCGGCGGCGATGGCCGCGTTGGCGTCTTTGACCGCCTGCTGGTCGGCCTCCAGGTCGTGTTCGGCGGCGGCGACGTTGTCGCGTGAGGTCTCCACGTCGACCAGGGCCTTGTTCACGCTTTCCTGCTCGGTCTGGATTTCGGCGCTCAGGTCCTGCAGGCGCTGGTTTGCCTTGGCGACGTCGGCGATCAGGGCGGCGATGCCGTCGGCGGAGGCATCGCCGTGGGCCAGCTCGGGCGTCCAGACGAGCATGGCCACGCTGATGATCGACGGGACAACAGGCCGGACCAGCCTCGCGACCGGTCGCGCGGAAGAGCCCCTGCGTGCGCGTCTCATTCGACTCAGCTCTCCCTATGGCTCCACGCGGACGGCGGCGCCAGCCACATTGCTCTCCGTGGCGCCAAAGACAACATCAGCATCATTTGCACCGTACGTCACAGAAGTCGCCATGCAAGCGCCCACAGAAAACTGCACTCTGTACGTGCGTTTAATGTGACCGAACAGTGACCTGTGGGGTTTGCCGCAAACTTGATCGGCCGGTTGCCCGACGGGGGCCCACGAGGCGGACGAGCGTGGTTAGGCGGTGTTGCTGGGCGTTGCCATCTGCGTTTCGGCGGCGTTCGCCGACGTTGCTGAGCGCCTCGCGCGCAGCTGCAGCAGCCGAACGCCGGCGGCCGCCGCCAGCACGGCGATCAGCAAAAAAATCGTCAGCCCCGTCCACGGGAATTCGCGGCCCTCCAGCTCATTGACAAAATGCTGCGCGGAGACCACGGGGTTGCCGGTCTTGGCAATGTCCTCGCCGGCCTCGAGCGTCACGCGCGGGAACTGGGTGCTGTAGGTCCCGACGAAGCTCGGGCTCAGGGTCAGCACGGTCGCGTCGTGGTAGTCCGCGCCGACGACCGTGGAGATGTCGCGCAGCGGGGTGTCGCTCGGGGGGTTGTGGTCGAGCAGCACGATCTTGAGGTTGATGCCGTGGGCGTGCGCCTGGTTGACCACGTCGAGCAGTCCGGGCATTTCGTTCGGCGGCGCGCTGACGCCGGCCGCGGTGACCTGGGCCTTGATCGCGGCCATGTCGACGTCTTGCGGAATGTAGAGCGGTACGACGAGGGAGTCGTGCCCGGTCATGATGTCCCTCCTGCGGTAGTGCTGAGAGGCACGCTACGCGAGTCACCCCGCGCCTCGGTCCGCGACACTTGCACCACGCACACGACACGCCGAACCGCGTGTGCCTGGTGCACGTCTCGCGAGCGCCCGGGCCTTTAAACGCCGGCCGCATCGGACAAGAGTGGGTGTTACGGGCGGCCCCCCGTAATGCAGGACAAGCGTACTGTTAAAGTTGGCTCGCTACTTTGAAGCGCCGCCGACACGGCCCGTCGGTGAAAGAACTAAATCCAGGGAGTTGATGTGACTAGCAAGGACTCGGTGAACTCGTTCGGAGCACGCGACACCCTCAAGGTCGGCGATAACAGTTACCAGATCTATCGCCTGGACGCGGTCCCCAATACCGAAAAGCTCCCCTACAGCCTCAAGGTCCTCGCCGAGAACCTGCTGCGCAACGAGGACGGCAGCAACATCACCAAGGACCACATCGAAGCCATCGCCAACTGGGACGCCAAGGCGAAACCCAGCATTGAGATCCAATACACGCCGGCCCGGGTCGTCATGCAGGACTTCACCGGAGTGCCGTGCATCGTGGACCTGGCCACCATGCGGGAGGCGATCGCCGACCTGGGCGGCAAGCCCGAGAAGGTCAATCCGCTGGCGCCGGCCGACCTGGTGATCGACCACTCGGTGATCGCCGACCTGTTCGGCCGCGCCGACGCGTTCGAGCGCAACGTCGAGATCGAGTACCAGCGCAACGGCGAGCGCTACCAATTCCTGCGCTGGGGCCAGGGCGCGTTCCGGGACTTCAAGGTGGTGCCGCCGGGCACCGGCATCGTGCACCAGGTGAACATCGAATACCTGGCGAGCGTCGTGATGTCGCGCGCCGACGCGCAAGGGACGGTAGTGGCCTACCCCGACACCTGCGTGGGCACCGACTCGCACACCACGATGGTCAACGGCCTGGGCGTGCTGGGCTGGGGCGTCGGCGGTATCGAGGCCGAGGCCGCGATGCTCGGCCAGCCGGTGTCGATGCTGATCCCGCGGGTTGTCGGCTTCAAGCTGACCGGTGAGATCCAGCCCGGCGTCACCGCAACCGACGTCGTGCTGACGGTCACCGAGATGCTGCGCAAGCACGGCGTCGTCGGCAAGTTCGTCGAGTTCTACGGCGACGGCGTGGCCGAGGTGCCACTGGCCAACCGCGCCACCCTGGGCAACATGAGCCCCGAATTCGGCTCCACCGCAGCGATTTTCCCGATCGACGAGGAGACCATCTCCTACCTGCGGTTCACCGGCCGCAAGCCCGAGCAGCTGGCACTGGTCGAGGCCTACGCCAAAGAGCAGGGCATGTGGCACGACCCCCGGCACGAGCCCGAGTTCTCCGAATACCTCGAACTCAACCTGTCCGACGTCGTGCCGTCGATCGCCGGCCCCAAGCGGCCCCAGGACCGGATCGTGCTGTCGGACGCCAAGTCGATGTTCCGCAAGACGATCCCCGGCTACGTCGGCGACGATCCCGACAAGCAGGAGTACTCGAAGCTCGACGAGGCCGTCGACGAGTCGTTCCCGGCGAGCGATCCCGGACAGCCACAGAACGGCCACGCCGACGACGCGCCGAAGATTCACTCGGCCGCCGAGCACGCCAACGGCCGGGTGAGCAACCCGGTGAAGGTGAAGTCCGACGAGTACGGCGAATTCGTGCTCGACCACGGCGCGGTGGTGATCGCGGCGATCACGTCGTGCACCAACACCTCCAATCCCGAGGTGATGCTGGGCGCGGCGCTGCTGGCCCGCAACGCCGTCGACAAGGGCCTCACGGCCAAGCCGTGGGTGAAGACCACGATGGCGCCGGGCTCGCAGGTGGTCAGCGACTACTACGAAAAGGCCGGGCTGTGGCCGTATCTGGAGAAGCTGGGCTTCTACCTGGTGGGCTATGGCTGCACCACCTGCATCGGCAACTCCGGCCCGCTGCCCGACGAGATCTCCAAGGCGATCAACGACAACGACCTGTCGGTGGCCGCGGTGTTGTCCGGCAACCGCAACTTCGAGGGCCGGATCAACCCCGACGTCAAGATGAACTACCTGGCGTCGCCGCCGCTGGTGGTCGCCTACGCGCTGGCGGGGTCGATGGACTTCGACTTCGACTCCGACCCGCTGGGTACGGACAAGGAGGGCAAGGACGTTTTCCTCAAGGACATCTGGCCGTCGCAGCAGGACGTCTCGGACACCATCGCGTCGGCGATCAACTCCGAGATGTTCACCAAAAACTACGCCGACGTGTTCAAGGGCGACGAGCGGTGGCGCAACCTGCCGACCCCAAGCGGCAACACCTTCGAGTGGGACCCGGAATCGACGTACGTGCGCAAGCCGCCCTACTTCGAGGGGATGTCGGCCGAACCCGCGCCGGTCGGCAACATCACCGGGGCCAGGGTGCTTGCGCTGCTGGGTGATTCGGTGACCACCGACCACATCTCCCCCGCCGGCAGCATCAAGCCGGGCACGCCCGCGGCCCGGTATCTCGACGAGCACGGCGTGGACCGCAAGGACTACAACTCCTTCGGTTCGCGGCGCGGCAACCACGAGGTGATGATCCGCGGGACGTTCGCCAACATCCGGCTGCAAAACCAGTTGCTCGACAACGTCTCCGGCGGCTACACCCGCGACTTCACCCAGGACGGGGCGCCCCAGGCGTTCATCTACGACGCCGCGCAGAACTATGCGGCGCAAGGGATCCCGCTGGTCGTCCTGGGCGGCAAGGAGTACGGCTCCGGATCGTCGCGCGACTGGGCGGCCAAGGGCACGCTGCTGCTGGGGGTGCGGGCGGTGATCGCCGAGTCGTTCGAGCGCATCCACCGCTCCAACCTCATCGGCATGGGCGTCATCCCGCTGCAGTTCCCCGAGGGGAAGTCGGCCAAGGAACTGGGTCTCGACGGCACCGAGGTGTTCGACATCACCGGCATCGACGCCCTCAACGACGGCAAGACGCCCAAGACGGTGCACGTCAAGGCCGCCAAGGAGGGGGCCGACGCGGTCGAGTTCGACGCGGTGGTGCGCATCGACACCCCCGGCGAGGCCGACTACTACCGCAACGGCGGCATCCTGCAGTACGTGCTGCGCAACATGCTCAAAGCTGACTGATCCGGCCTCCGGTGCCCAAGGTCAGCCAGGACCATCTGGCGGCTCGCCGCCGTCAGATCCTGGACGGTGCCCGCCGGTGCTTCGCCGAATACGGTTACGAGAAGGCGACGGTGCGACGGCTGGAACAGGCGATCGGGATGTCGCGCGGGGCGATTTTCCACCACTTCCGCGACAAGGACGCCCTGTTCTTCGCCCTCGCGCACGAAGACGCCGAGCGGATGGCCGACGTGGCGTCGCGGGAGGGCCTCATCCAGGTGATGCGCGACTTGCTCGCCGCGCCCGACCAGTTCGACTGGCTCGCAACGCGATTGGAGATCGCGCGCAAACTGCGCAACGACCCGGCGTTCAGCCGCGGATGGGCGGAGCGCTCCGCCGAGCTGGCGGCCGCGACCACCGATCGGCTGCGCCGGCAGAAGGCGGCGCAGCGGGTGCGCGACGACGTCCCCGGCGACGTGCTGCAGTGCTACCTGGAGCTGGTGCTCGACGGGCTGGTGGCCCGGCTGGCCTCGGGCGAGGACCCCAAGCGGCTGGCCGCCGTCCTGGATCTGGTGGAGAACTCGGTGCGCCGCAACTAGGCCAGCTCGATGAGGTCGCGGTACTCCTCGGACCAGTAGTCCTCGGTGCCGTCGGGCAGCAGCACGACCCGCTGCGGGTCCAGGGCCTCGGCGGCGCCGGGGTCGTGGGTGACCAGAACCACCGCGCCTTGGTAGCTGCGCAGCGCGTCGAGCACCTGTTCGCGCGACGCGGGATCGAGGTTGTTGGTCGGCTCGTCGAGCAGCAGCACGTTCGCGGTGGACGCCACCAGACCGGCCAGCGCCAGCCTCGTCTTCTCGCCGCCGGACAGCGTCCCCGCCGGCTGATCGAGCTGCGGGCCGCTGAACATGAACGCACCGAGCAGGCCGCGCAGCTCCTGCTCGCCGGAGTCGGGCGCGGCGTGGCGGATGTTCTCCCACACGGTCGCATCGTTGTCGAGGGTGTCGTGCTCCTGCGCGAAATAGCCGATCCGCAAACCGTGCCCGGGCTCGACGGCCCCGGTGTCGGGGCACTCGACGCCGGCGAGGATGCGCAGCAGCGTGGTCTTGCCGGCCCCGTTCAACCCCAGCACCACCACCCGCGAGCCGCGATCGATGGCCAGATCGACGCCGGCGAAAACCTCCAGCGATCCGTAGGACTTGCTCAGCCCCGAAGCCGTCATCGGTGTGCGACCGCACACGGCCGGGGTGGGGAACCTGATCCGGGCGACCTTGTCGGCGACCCGTTCCTCGTCGAGCGAGGCCATCATCCGGTCGGCGCGACGCAACATGTTCTGCGCCGCAACGGCTTTGGTGGCCTTGGCGCCCAGCTTTGCGGCCTGCGTGCGCAGCGCGGCGGCCTTGCGTTCGGCGTTGGCGCGCTCGCGCCGGCGGCGCTGCTCGTCGGTGGCGCGGGCGTCGAGGTACTTCTGCCAGTCCATGTTGTAGACGTCGACCTCGCCGCGCACCGCGTCCAGGAACCAGACCCGGTTGACGACGTCGGCGAGCAGCTCGACGTTGTGGCTGATGATCACCAGCCCGCCGGAATGGCCGCGCAGGAAGTCGCGCAGCCAGCCGATCGAGTCGGCGTCGAGGTGGTTGGTCGGCTCGTCGAGCAGCAGCGTGGTCGACGATCCGGCGCCGGTGTCCGAGGCCGCGAACAGGATGCGCGCCAGCTCGACCCGGCGGCGCTGGCCGCCGGACAGGGTGCGCAGCTTCTGGGTCAGCACCCGCTCCGGCAGGCCGAGGCTCGCGCAGATGCGGCTGGCCTCGCTCTCCGCCCCGTAGCCCCCCAGCGCGACGAACCGCTCCTCCAGCTGCCCGTAGCGGCGGATCGCGCGGTCGCGGGCGTCGTCGTCGGCGACCTCGGCCATCAGGGCCTGCTGCTTTTCCAGGTCGGTGAGCAGCACGTCGAGCCCGCGGGCCGACAGCACCCGGTCGCGGGCCAGGATGTCGAGGTCGCCCTCCTTGGGGTCCTGCGGCAGGTAGCCGATCTCACCGGCGCGCACGACCGATCCGGCGTAGGGCTCGCTCTCCCCGGCCAGGATGCGCAGGGTGGTGGTCTTGCCCGCGCCGTTGCGACCGACCAGGCCGATGCGGTCGCCGGGCTGCACGCGCAGGTCGGGGCCGTCGGGCGAGAGCAGGATGCGCGCGCCAGCGCGGACCTCCAGGTCCGTGGCCGTGATCACGATCGCTCCCTTGGTTGAGTTACTTGTCGTCGGTGA
Source organism: Mycobacterium bohemicum DSM 44277 (assembly GCF_001053185.1). Taxonomy (GTDB): domain Bacteria; phylum Actinomycetota; class Actinomycetes; order Mycobacteriales; family Mycobacteriaceae; genus Mycobacterium; species Mycobacterium bohemicum. Next base: position 6,910 of record NZ_CSTD01000004.1, read on the forward strand.
ACACCGCGGGTCGGCGCTCTTTGCGCGCGGCGACCGCTTCTTCGAAGTTGCCGGTGAGAAGGCGGACGAACAGCTGTCCCAGGCCCTCGGCTTGCATGTGCGCTTCCAGGCTACCCGCGTCGAGCCCGCTCCACAGTGTGCGCTTGGTCAACTCGGTGCCCGGCCGGGAAAAGGCCGCGATCCGGGCGGCGATCCCGTAGCAGGCCTCCAGCAGCTCCCCGTCGGGCACCTGGGACGACACCAGGCCGATCCGCTCGGCTTCCTCGGCGGTGACGTCGCGCCCGGTGAGCATGATCTCCGACGCGCGCGACGACCCGATGGCCCGCGGCAGCAGGTAGCTCAGCCCGAGCTCGCTGGCCGTCAACCCGTTGTTGATCCCGGCGGCCCGGAAATAGGCGCTGCTCGCGGCCACCCGGATGTCGCAGGCCAGGGCCAGGCACAGCCCGCCGCCGATGGCAGGGCCGTTCACCGCGGCGATCACCGGCTGGTGCAACCGGCGCAGCGCCAGGATGACGTCGTCGAGCACCTCCATGGAGCGCAGGGCATAGGTGGGACGGGTCAGCCCGTCGACGTTGGGCACCGAGCCGGCGGACTTGTGGTCGGCGCCCGAGGAGAACCCCCGGCCCGCACCGGTCAGCACGACCACCCGAACGGAGTTGTCGTAGGTCACCTCGTCCAGGGCTTCCTTGAGTGGAACCATGACGTCGAAGGCCATGGAGTTCATCCGCTCCGGCCGGTTCAGGGTGATCAGCGCGACTCCGGGCCGCGGGTGCTCTAGCAGTACCAGGCTCACCCGTGAACGGTAGCGTGCAGCGCCGCGGCAAGCGTGTCAGGCCTGGTCGGACTGCTCCTGAACGGCGGCGTCGACGTCGAAGGCCCGGACCTGCTGCACGAGGTCCTCCAGCGCCGCGGGCGGCAGGGCCCCGGCCTGGTTGAAAAGCAGCTTGCCCTTCTTGAAGGCCATGAGCGTGGGAATGGACCGGATCTGGGCGGCCGCCGCAAGCTGTTGTTCGGCTTCGGTGTCGACCTTGGCGTGGACGATGTCGGGGTGTTTCTCCGACGACGCCTGAAAGGTCGGCCCGAACTGCCGGCACGGGCCGCACCACGATGCCCAGAAGTCGACGAGCACGATGTCGTTGCCCTCGATGGTCTCGTTGAACTTCTCTGCGGTGAGATCGACTGTTGTCACATTTGCCGTAACGCGGCAGCCGGTCCTGGTGTTCCCGGAAACCGGGCCGGCGCCTCCACCATAGGGATTGCTGATCGGAGACTTCGGTGCCCGAGGCATCAGCCCCGACGGCATGGGGCCGGCGGGCTGCTCTTCGGCGCGCACGGGTAGCCGCGCCTACTTACGGTTGCGTACGTTTTCTCCCCTCCGACACACTTAGCACCGATGAGCCTGAGTGGAGGGAATCGCGTTGGGCCACTACATCGCTAACGTTCGCGATCTCGAGTTCAACCTGTTCGAGGTGCTCGACCTCGGCGCGGTTCTGGGCACCGGGCGCTTCGGCGACCTCGACGAGGACACGGTCCGCACGATCCTGGCCGAGGCCGCCCGGCTGGCCGAAGGCCCGGTCGCGGAGACCTTCGCGTTCGCGGACCGCCATCCCCCGGAGTTCGACCCGGCGACCCACAAAGTCAGCATCCCACCCGAGTTGGCCAAGACCGTCGAGGCCATCAAAGAGGCCGGGTGGTGGCGCCTCGGCCTGGCCGAAGAGCTCGGCGGCATGCCCGCGCCGCCGCCGCTGGCCTGGGCGGTGAACGAAATCATCTGGTGCGCAAACCCTTCCGCCAGCTTCTTGAACTTCGGCCCCTACATGGCCCACGCGCTGTACCAGGTGGCCAACGAAGAGCAGCGCCGGTGGGCGGTGGAGGGCGTGGAGCGCGGGTGGCAGGCCACGATGGTGCTCACCGAACCCGATGCCGGCTCCGACGTGGGCGCGGGCCGCACCAAGGCCATCGAACAGCCCGACGGCACCTGGCATATCGAGGGCGTCAAACGGTTCATCTCCGGCGGCGACGTCGGCGACACCGCCGAGAACATCTTCCATCTGGTGCTGGCCCGACCGGAGGGCGCCGGCCCCGGCACCAAGGGGCTGAGCCTGTTCTACGTCCCCGAGTATCTCTTCGATCCGGACACGTTCGAACTCGGGGCCCGCAACGGGGTTTTCGTCACCGGGGTGGAGCACAAGATGGGCCTCAAGTCTTCGCCGACGTGCGAATTGACCTTGGGCGCAACGGATGTCCCCGCCGTCGGTTACCTGGTCGGGGGCGTGCACAACGGCATCGCGCAGATGTTCACGGTGATCGAGCAGGCGCGCATGACGATCGGCGTCAAGGCCGCGGGCACGCTGTCGACGGGCTACCTCAACGCGCTGGCCTTCGCCAAGGAGCGGGTGCAGGGCGCCGACCTGACCCAGATGGCGGACAAGACCGCGCCGCGGGTCACGATCATGCACCACCCCGATGTGCGTCGCAGCCTGATGACCCAGAAGGCGTACGCCGAGGGGCTGCGGGCCCTCTACATGTACGCCGCCGCACATCAAGACGACGCTGTCGCGCAACGGGTTTCGGGCGCGGACGCGGACATGGCGCATCGCGTCGACGATCTGCTGCTGCCGATCGTCAAGGGCGCGAGCTCGGAGCGCGCCTACGAGGTGCTGACCGAGTCGCTGCAGACCTTGGGCGGCTCGGGGTTCCTGATGGACTATCCCATCGAGCAATACATCCGCGACTCCAAGATCGACTCGCTGTACGAGGGCACCACCGCCATCCAGGCGCTGGACTTCTTCTTCCGCAAGATCGTTCGCGACCGCGGGCAGGCGCTGCGGTTCCTGACCGACCAGATCAGCCACACCATCGACACCTCCGACGAGGCGCTGAAGCCGCAAGCGATGGCGGTTCAGGCCGCGCTGGACGACGTCGCGGGGATGACCGCCGCCCTCACCGGATACCTCATGTCGGCCGGCCAGCACCCCACCGAGATCTACAAGGTGGGCCTGGCGTCGGTGCGCTACCTGCTTGCCGTGGGCGACCTGCTCATCGGGTGGCGACTGTTGGCGCAGGCCGGCGTCGCGCACGCGGCGCTCGCCGCGTCCCCCTCCGGCGCCGACGAGCCCTTCTACCGGGGCAAGATCGCGACGGCGGCGTTCTTCGCCAAGAACATGCTGCCGAAACTGAGCCCGCTGCGCTCGGTGATCGAGTCGATCGACGGCGACATCATGCGCGTGCCCGAAGACGCCTTCTGACCGATCGCATCACACAGCCCCCGCACAGCTGCGTCGGGTAAACCTTTCCCTGGTTCACACTCACTGGTTCGATTCACGATCGGGGGACATGCATTGATCACTGCCAGCAGGCCCGGGCTCACCCGGTTCGCCATTCTCGCCGTCACGGGAGCCACCGCGCTGTCGGTCGCCGCGTGCGGCTCGTCGAACAAGTCGGCCCCGACGTCCACCTCGACTTCCACGTCCACGGTGACCTCGACGACCACGTCGCCGGCACCGGCCCAGGGCGAGGCCAAGGTGAGCGGACTGATCGCCTCGGTGGCCGGCAACTCCATCCAGGTCACCAAGGAAGACAAGACCAACGCGACGGTGAACTTCACCTCCACGACGAAGGTCACCGAGGTCATGCCGGCCACGCTGAGCGATGTCACCACGGGCAGCTGCGTGACGGTGCGGCCCACGAAGGCCGAAGCCCCGGCCGGTCAGCCGGTCACCGCGGCGTCGGTGCGGGTCAGCCCGTCGGTCAACGGCACCTGCCCGCAGCCGAAGGCGGGGCCGGGCGCGAACACCACGTCGCCGTCGCCGTCGCCGGCACCCGAGCAGCCGAAGCCGGTGCGGGGCTCCGTCGCTTCGGTGAGCGGCAACACCGTCACCGTTGCGGGCACCGACGCCAGCGGCAACACCACCCAGACGGCCGTGACGGTCGACGACAAGACCAAGTACTCGAAGCTGGCCACCGCCACGCCCGAGGCGATCACGCAGGGCAAGTGCGTGATGGCGCGCGGGACGATGGACGGCGGAACCCCGGACAAAGCCACGCTGCAGGCGACGGCGATCACCTTGCGGCAGGCCGTCGGCGGCACGTGCGGCGGCAAGCCGGGCCAGCCGGGTCCGGGACGCTGATCGCGCGCCGGGTGTCCACGGTCAGCCGGCGTGGGGCTCGGGTCGGGGGGCGCTCGCCGCGGCCGGATCGAGCCTGAGGCGGCGGCCGCTGCGCCGTCGGTACGCGTACTCGACGACAAAGCTTCCCGCCAGGACCACCACCAGGGTGATCCACGTGCTGGGCGGGCCGGTGTAGACGCTGTATCCGAGGAGCAGCGCGAACAAGGCGAGGTTGAGCGTCACCGCGGTGACCAGAAGCCAGGGCTTGGCACCGGTCTCGCGCCAGACCCGCAGATGGCCGAGGCTGACCGTGCCGTAGACGATCAAGAAGGCCAGGCTGGCCATCTGCCCCACCGCCGCCAGCGGGAAGAACAGCACGAAGCCCGCGGTCAGCGCGGCCGCCCCGAACAGCCCGCCGGTTCCGCCGTGCCACACGCCGCGGGCGAAGCCGCGCGGCAGCTCCCCGGTCTTCGCGACCAGGAACGCCAGGTTGGCGTCCCCGAACATGGTGGCGTTGACCCCCGACGCGGTGGCCAACAGCGCGGCCAGCCCGATGACGATGAAGCCGGCCCGTCCGAGGACCTCGCGGCCGACCTCGGACAGCACGTGCCCGGAGGCGGCCTCGATGGCGGGCAGCGTCATCGTCATCACGACGACCGAACTGACCAGCAGGTACACCGCTATCACGATGCCGAGCGCGCAGAACATCGCCCGCGGGAGTTCGGCTGCCGGGTCGCGCATTTCGCCGGCCGAGTTCGTCACGACGCCGAACCCCTCGTAAGTGACATAGAGCAAGCCGGCGGCGAACAGGACGCCGATGAAGGTGTGGTCGCCGTTGTGGGCGAAGCGCCCCACATCCGTTTTGGTGAGTCCGAAGCCGACGAATGCGGCGAGTATCGCGACTTCGACGGCGACGACGAAGAATTCCGAGCGGCCCACGAACTTGCTGCCCACCAGGTTGACGAACACCACCGCGACGATCAGCGCGATCCCGATGGCCTTCTCCGACCAGTCGGGAATCTCCCAGGGCAGCAGGGCCCGCGCGTAACCGGCAAACCCGGCGGCGTAGAGCGCCATGGCGATGATCCAGCCCAGGAACTGGAAGATGTTGAGGCCCCCGGCGATCAGGCCGTCGCCGAAGCAGCGGATCAGAAATTGGGCGGCGCCGCCGCGGCTGGGGTACCGGGCGCCGAGCTTGGCGTAGGAGTACACGCTGAACACCGACACCACGCCGCCGATCAGGAAGGCGACCGGCAGCCACACGCCGGCCGTCGACGATGCCAGGCCCAGCAGCGTGTACAGCCCGGCGCCCATCATCCCGCCGACGCCGATGGCCGTGGCACTGGCGACGCTGATCATTGCCTTGGGCGTGGACTGCATGCGGGACAAACTATCGCGGTGGCCCGGTGTCGGCAGGGTACAAGCGCCCGAGAATCGCGTCACAGAAGGTGGGAAACATTTGAAAACGGCGTTCCAGCGGGTATCCGAGCGGGCGATGGCCGTCACCGCCCGGGTTAACCCCCTGCTGATTCGACTCGCGATGCTCGCGCTCGTCATCGCCACAATCGCGTTCGCGATCGCCATGTGCGCCCCCTCGAACGACGCGTCGCACGGCACCGGCAAGCCCGAGGTTTCGGCGATCCCGCCGAGCCGGCCACCGAACGCCGCCACGCCCGCACCGGCCCCCGCCCCACCACCCGCCGGTAAGGACTACGTCGAGGGCATGGTCGAATCGGTATCGGGCGGCTCGATCGCGCTGCGCACGCGAAGCGGTTCGGCCACGGTCGATTTCGCGCCGTCGACCCCCGTCTTCCGGGTCTCCCCGGCGCAGCTCACCGACGTCACGCCGGGCAGTTGCGTGAACGTCCGGGCCACGCCGCAGGGCGACCCGGGCGCGGGGTTCACCGCGCAGGCGGTCACGATCACCGCGGCCATCGACGACAAATGCCCGCCCCCCGCCGGCTTCTACGGGACGGTGGCCTCCGTCTCAGGCAACACGATCGCCGTCAACGGGATCGGCGGCCAGCCGGCCCCGACGACCGTCACCGTCACCGACACGACCTCCTACAAGAGGCAGACGGTGTCCAACGCGCAGGCGATCACGAACGGGACGTGCATGGGCGCCCAGGGCACCGACGACGGCGGCGCGCTGCGCGCGACGACGATCAGCCTCGAGCAGTGTCCGCCGATGGGGCCGCCGCGCCACCGGTTCCACCTGCCGCACCTCCCCCACCTGCACCTGTGAGGCGAAGGTCCCTATCAGGAAGTCCGCTATCAGACGGTGAAGCCGAGGGCGCGCAGTTGTTCGCGGCCGTCCTCGGTGATCTTGTCCGGACCCCACGGCGGGTTCCACACCCAGTTGATCCGCAACTCGTCGACCAGGCCGCTGCCGATCAGCGCGCTGCGCGACTGGTCTTCGATGACGTCGGTCAGGGGACAGGCCGCCGACGTGAGCGTCATGTCGATGAGGGCGATGGTGCCCTCGTCGCCCTCTTCGACGTTCAGGCCGTAAACCAGGCCCAGGTCGACAACGTTGATGCCGAGCTCGGGGTCGACGACGTCGCGCATCGCCTCCTCCATGTCGGCAAGCAGTTCGTCACCCGGTGCGGTGGTCTCGCTCATCACTAACCTCCTCGAAATCCGTAACCGCCTGGGCCAGCGCGTCTTTGAACGCCAGCCAGCCCAACAACGCGCACTTGACCCGCGCGGGGTAGCGGGCCACCCCGGCGAAAGCCACCCCGTCGCCCAGCACCTCTTCGTCGCCCTCGACCGTGCCGCGCGAGGACACCATGTCGGTGAAGGCGGAGACGGTGGCCAGCGCGTCGGTGACGGTCTGGCCGATCACCTGCTCGGCGAGCACCGAGGTGGCCGCCTGGCTGATGGAGCAGCCCTGTCCGTCGTAGGAGACGTCGGCGACGCGCTCGCCGTCCGCGGACAACGCGACGCGCAGCGTCACCTCGTCGCCGCAGACCGGGTTCACGTGAGACACCTGGGCGGCGTAGGGCTCCCGCAGGCCGCGGTGCTGCGGGTGCTTGTAGTGATCGAGGATCACGTCCTGATACATCTGCTCCAGGCGCACGGGTCAGTCTCTCCCGAAGAAATCGAGCGCGCGCCGCACCCCGGCCACCAGTCGGTCGACCTCGTCGGCCGTGTTGTACAGCGCGAACGACGCCCGCGCGGTGGCGGCCAGCCCGAAGTGGCGGTGCAGCGGCATCGCGCAGTGGTGGCCCACCCGCACCGCGACCCCGTCGTCGTCGAGCACCTGCCCGACGTCGTGGGCGTGCACGCCGTCGACGACGAACGAGACCGGCGAGCCGCGGTCTTCCATCGAGGTAGGTCCGACGATGCGCACGCCGTCGATGCCCGACAGGCCCTCGATGGCCGCGGCGACCAATTCGCGCTCGTGGGCTCCGACCGCGTCCATGCCGATGGCGCCGAGATAGCGGGCGGCCGCCCCCAATCCGACCACCTGCGAGGTCATCGGGGTGCCGGCCTCGAAACGCTGCGGGGCCGGCGCGTAGGTGGAGGTCTCCATGGTCACGGTCTCGATCATCGACCCGCCGGTGAGGAACGGCGGCAGCTTGGACAATACGGCGCGGCGCGCGTACAGCGCGCCGATACCGTTGGGCCCCAGCATCTTATGCCCGGAGAACGCCGCGAAGTCGACGTCGAGGGCGTGCAGATCGACCGGCTGGTGCGGCACCGACTGGCAGGCGTCGAGCACGGTCAGCGCGCCGACGGCCCTGGCCCGGGCGACCAGTTCGGCCACCGGCGCCACCGCTCCGGTGACGTTGGAGTGATGGCTGAAGGCAACGACTTTCACGCGCTCGTCGAGCCGCAGCGAGTCCAGGTCGATGCGGCCATCGCCGGTGACGGCGTACCAGCGCAGCGTGGCGCCGGTGCGCCGGGCCAGCTCCTGCCACGGGACGAGGTTGGCGTGGTGCTCGAGCTCGGTGGTGACGATGACGTCGCCCTCGCCCACCGCGCGGTCGAACCTGTTGTCCCCCAGCACGTATGACGCGAGGTTGAGCGCCTCGGTGGCGTTCTTGGTGAACACCACCTCGTCGGCGTCAGCGCCCACGAACGCCGCCACGTCGGCGCGACCCTGCTCGTAGGCGTCGGTGGCCTCCTCCATCAGCTGGTGCGCACCGCGATGCACCGCCCCGTTGGAGGTGACCAGAAAGTCGCGCTCGGCGTCCAGCACCGGCAAGGGCCGCTGCGACGTCGCGCCGGAATCCAGGTACGCCAACTGCTTTCCGCCGCGCATGACGCGCTTGAGGATCGGGAAGTCGGCACGAATGGCGGCGACATCCAGCGGCGTAACCGATGTCGTCATGTGGTCTACGCCCCCGCGGCCGCCGCTGAGGTGAAGCGCTCGTAGCCGTTTTCCTCCAGCTCGTCGGCGAGTTCCGGGCCGCCGGACTCGACGATGCGGCCCCCGACGAACACGTGCACGAACTGCGGGTGGATGTAGCGCAGGATCCGGGTGTAGTGCGTGATCAGCAGCACGCCGGCGTGCTCGGCCTCGGCGTAGCGGTTGACGCCCTCGCTCACCACGCGCAGCGCGTCGACGTCCAAGCCGGAGTCGGTCTCGTCGAGGATCGCGATCTTGGGCTTGAGCAACCCCAGTTGCAGGATCTCGTGGCGCTTCTTCTCCCCGCCCGAGAAGCCCTCGTTGACGCTGCGCTCGGCGAAGGCCGGCTCGATGCCGAGGTCGGTCATCGCGGCCTTGACCTCCTTGACCCAGTGCCGCAGTTTCGGCGGCTCGCCGCGGACCGCGGTGGCGGCGCTGCGCAGGAAGTTCGACATCGACACCCCCGGCACCTCGACCGGGTATTGCATGGCGAGGAAGAGGCCGGCGCGCGCGCGCTCGTCGACGCTCATCGCCAGCACGTCCTGGCCGTCGAGGGTGATGGAGCCCGACGTCACCCGGTACTTGGGGTGGCCGGCGATGGCGTAGGACAGCGTGGACTTTCCGGAGCCGTTGGGGCCCATCACCGCATGCGTCTCACCGGAGCTCACGGTGAGGTCGACGCCGTTGAGGATCGGGATGTCGCGCTCGGCCTCCGGCGCGTTGGGGTCTTCGACGCTGACGTGCAGGTCTTTGATTTCCAGGGTTGTCATGGGGTTACTGTCTTCTCCGCCTTCTCGGTGATGGCCAGTTCGTGTTCGATGGCTGCGGTCAGCCGCTCCCGAATGTCCGGGAGGGCGATCTTGGAAATGATCTCGCCGAAGAATCCGCGGATCACCAGCCGGCGGGCCTGCTCTTCGGGAATGCCTCGGGAGCGCAGGTAGAACAGTTGCTCGTCGTCGAATCGTCCGGTGGCGCTGGCGTGTCCGGCGCCGACGATCTCGCCTGTCTCGATCTCGAGGTTGGGCACCGAGTCGGCACGGGCGCCGTCGGTGAGCACCAGGTTGCGGTTGACCTCGAAGGTGTCGGTGTCGGTGGCCTGCGCGCGGATCAGCACGTCGCCCACCCAGACCGTGTGGGCTTCGGGCTTCGGTGATGCCGGATCCCCTTGCAGCGCACCCTTGTACAGCACGTTGGACTTGCAGTTGGGCTGCGCGTGGTCCACCAGCAACCGCGACTCCAGGTGCTGGCCGTCGTCGGCGAAGTACAGGCCGAGCAACTCGGCGTCCCCGCCCGGCGCGGCGTAGCGCACGTTGGCCGACATCCGAACGACCTCGCCGCCGAGGGTGACCGCGACGTGGCGCAGCACCGCGTCCTTGCCCAGCCTGGCGTGGTGCGCGCTGACGTGGACGACGTCGTCGTCCCAGTCGGCGATCCACACGACCGTGAGCCGGGCGGCGTCACCGACGACGAATTCGACGTTGTCGGCGTAGGTTCCGCCGCCGCGATGGTCGATGACGACCACCGCCTCGCCGAGCTCGTCGACCCTGATCTGCAGGTGCCCGTAGGCGACCGCGCCCGGGCCGGGGCCCGTCACGGTGATGTTGACCGGTTCGGCGATCTGGATGTCGCGCCCGACGGTGACCACCGTTGCGGCGTTGAACGACGAGAACGCTTGGGCGGCAACGCGGTCGGTGGGCACACCGCCCTGCCCCAGCCGCTCGTCGCCACGGCGGACCGTCTCGGTCCGCACGCCGGGTCGTTCGTCGACGGCGATGTGCGCGGCACCGGTCGCGGGCGCCGAGCCGTCGTGCAGGCCGCGCAGTCGGCGCAGCGGGGTGAAACGCCAGATCTCGTCGCGGCCGCCGGGGACCTCGAAGGCGTCGACGTCGAACGACGCGAACAACTCGCCTTTGTTCAGAGTGGCCGTCATCCGACGGAGCCCTCCATCTGCAGCTCGATCAGCCGGTTGAGCTCCAGTGCGTACTCCATGGGCAGTTCCTTGGCGATCGGCTCGACGAAGCCGCGCACCACCATCGCCATCGCCTCTTCCTCGGTGAGGCCGCGGCTCATCAGGTAGAACAGCTGGTTCTCGCTGACCTTCGACACGGTGGCCTCGTGGCCCATCGTGACGTCGTCCTCGCGGATGTCGACGTACGGGTAGGTGTCGCTGCGGCTGATCGTATCGACCAGCAGCGCATCGCATTTCACGCTGGAGCGCGACCCGTGCGCGCCCTTGTTCACCTGCACCAGGCCGCGGTAGGAGGTGCGGCCGCCGCCGCGGGCCACGGACTTGGAGATGATGTTGCTCGACGTGTTCGGCGCCAGGTGCAGCATTTTGGCGCCGGCGTCCTGGTGCTGGCCCTCGCCGGCGAACGCCACCGAGAGCACCTCGCCCTTGGCGTGCTCACCGGTCATCCACACGGCCGGGTACTTCATGGTCACCTTCGACCCGATGTTGCCGTCGACCCACTCCATGGTGGCGCCGGCCTCGGCGCGGGCCCGCTTGGTGACCAGGTTGTAGACGTTGTTCGACCAGTTCTGGATCGTGGTGTACCGGCAGCGGCCGCCTGGCTTGACGATGATCTCCACCACCGCCGAGTGCAGCGAGTCCGAGGTGTAAATCGGTGCGGTGCAACCCTCCACGTAATGGACGTAGGCGTTCTCGTCGACGATGATCAGCGTCCGCTCGAACTGGCCCATGTTCTCGGTGTTGATCCGGAAGTAGGCCTGCAGCGGAATGTCGACGTGCACGCCCGGCGGGACGTAGATGAACGAACCGCCGCTCCACACCGCGGTGTTCAGCGCGGAGAACTTGTTGTCCCCGGCCGGGATCACGGTGCCGAAGTACTGCCTGAACAGTTCCGGGTGCTCGCGCAAACCGCTGTCGGTGTCCAGGAATATGACGCCCAGCTTCTCCAGGTCCTCGCGGATGGAGTGGTAGACGACCTCCGACTCGTACTGCGCGGCAACCCCGGAGACCAGCCGCTGCTTCTCGGCTTCCGGGATGCCCAGCCTGTCGTAGGTGTTCTTGATGTCCGCCGGCAGATCGTCCCAGGTCGCCGCCTGCTTCTCGCTGGAACGCACGAAGTACTTGATGTTGTCGAAGTCGATGCCGCTCAGGTCCGAACCCCAGTTGGGCATCGGCTTGCGGTCGAAGATGCGCAGCGCCTTGAGCCGGGTGTCCAGCATCCACTCGGGTTCGTTCTTCTTCGCCGAGATGTCGCGGACCACCGCCTCGGAGAGCCCGCGCTGCGCGCTGGCGCCCGCGATGTCGGAATCGGCCCAGCCGTAGCCGTAGCGGCCCAGGGAGGCGATGGTCTGCTCCTGGGTCAACGGGCCGGAGGTGGCCAGGGCCTTGTCTGCCTCAATCGTCACAACGACGCTCCTTCTTGGGTGCTTGTGGTGCGGCGCGGGCTGGGCGCCTCGGTGGATGTCTGTGCCAGGGGGACGTGCGTGGTGCAGGCGCAGTTGCCGTTGACGATCGTGGCCAACCGCTGCACGTGGGTGCCCAGCACCTCGGCCATCGCCTGTTGTTCGGCGTCGCACAACTCGGGGAACTCCTCGGCGACGTGCGACACCGGGCAGTGATGCTGGCAGATCTGTACGCCGTGAATCGGTCCGCCGACGCGCGCGGTGGTGGCGACGTAGCCGGCGTTGGTCAGCGCACCGGCAATCCGCTCGGCGGCCGCCTCGACGTCCTCGTCGGCGGCGCTGTGGGCGGCGGGGACGTCGGCCAGGATGGCGTCGATCCGCTGCCGGGCGAACGCTTGCACGGCGTCCTCGCCGCCGATCGCCCGCAGCTGCCGCATGGCCGCCGACGCCAGGTCGTCGTAGGCGTGGTCGAGCTTGGCCCGCCCGGCCGGGGTGAGCCGGTAGCGCTTGGCGGGCCGGCCGCGACCGACCTGCTGCCAAGCCGCCGCCGCCGTCGACTCGGCGTCGCCCGCCTCGATCAGCGCGTCGAGATGGCGCCGCACACCGGCGGCCGATATACCGAGCCGGTCGCCGATCTCGCCGGCGGTGATCGACCCCGATTCGACCAGCAGCCGTACGATTGCGCGGCGGGTCTGCCCGTCCGCCACCGGGGCGGCCGGCAGCGCCGAGGCCGCGGGGATTTTCACAACACCAGTGTGACGCAATTCCGTGGATCGGTCCAGGGAGGGTCCCCTTCGCCGGAGTTGCGCTGGTCACACGGTAGATAAACGGCGGTCCCCGCTACGCTGCACAGATGGCCGCCCGCCACCACTCGCTGAGCTCGTCGATCGCCAGCCTGCACGGCGACGAGCAGGCGGTGGGCTCGCCGCTGAACGCCGCCGAACTCACCGCGCTCCGCCGGACCCGGCTGTTCGGCGCGACCGGCACCGTGCTGATGGGGATCGGCGCCCTGGGCGCCGGTGCCCGCCCGGTCGTGCAGGACCCCACGTTCGGGGTCCGGTTGCTGAACCTGCCGTCGCGGATCCAGACGGTGTCGTTGACGATGACCACGACCGGCGCGGTCATGATGGCGCTGGCCTGGCTCATGCTCGGCCGGTTCGCGCTGGGCCGCAGGAAGATGTCGCGCGGCGATTTGGACCGCACCCTGATGCTGTGGATCCTGCCGCTGCTGATCGCTCCCCCGATGTACAGCAAGGACGTCTACTCCTACCTGGCGCAGAGCCAAATCTCGCTGGAAGGGCTCGACCCCTACCGGGTCGGTCCGGCGTCCGGGCTGGGCCTGTCCCACGTGTTCACGCTCTCGGTGCCCAGCCTGTGGCGCGAGACGCCCGCGCCGTACGGCCCGCTGTTCCTGTGGATCGGGCGGGGCATCTCGGTCGTCACCGGCGAGAACATCGTCGCCGCGGTGCTGTGTCACCGGGTCGTTGTGCTGATCGGCGTGGCCCTGATCGTGTGGGCGACCCCGCGGCTGGCCCGCCGCTGCGGCGTCGCGGAGGTCAGCGCGCTGTGGCTCGGCGCGGCCAATCCGCTGCTGATCATGCATCTGGTCGCCGGCATCCACAACGAGGCCCTGATGCTCGGCATGATGCTGGCCGGCGCCGAGTTCGCGCTGCGCGGTATCGATTCGCCCCGGCTGATGCCCTCGTCGTGGCGGCTGGACGCCGACTGGGAGCCGGTGCTCATGCTGATCGGCGGCGCGATCTTGATCACACTGTCGTCGCAGGTGAAACTGCCGTCCCTGCTGGCGCTGGGGTTCGTCACGGTGGCCCTGGCTTACCGCTGCGGCGGCACGCTGAAGGCGCTGCTGCTGTCGGGCGCCGCAATGACGGCGCTCGCGCTGGCGGTGATGGCCGTCGTCGGCTGGGCCAGCGGTCTCGGGTTCGGCTGGATCTACACGCTCGGCACCGCCAACGTGGTGCGCAGCTGGATGTCGCCGCCGACGTTGCTGGCCCTGGGCACCGGCCAGGTGGGCATCCTGCTGGGCCTGGGTGATCACACCACCGCGATATTGGGGCTGACCCGTGGCATCGGCGTGCTGATCATCATGGTGGTGGTGGGCTGGCTGCTGGTGTCCGTCTTCCGCGGCCGCCTGCATCCGATCGGCGGCCTGGGCGTCGCCCTGGGCGTGACGGTGCTGCTGTTTCCCGTCGTCCAGCCCTGGTACCTGCTGTGGGCCATCATTCCGCTGGCCGCCTGGGCCACCCGCCCCGGCTTCCGCACGGCGGCGATCATCGTGACCCTGGTGGTCGGCATCTTCGGCCCGACGGCCAACGGCGACCGCTTCGCGCTGTTCCAGATCGTCGACGCGACGCTGGCCAGCACCGCGATCGTCGCCGCGCTCATCGCGGTGACCTACACGCGTCTGCCGTGGCGGCGCCTGCCCCCCGAGCCCGAGGCCGCCCCGGACGGCCCGACCGCCTCCGACGCCTCCCCTGAGGCGCCGGCCGCCCCGGCCGACGCCTACGCTGATTCCACGTGAGCTCGGCCTCGAAAACCCGCGAAACGGTCGTCAGGCTGCGCGGGGTCAGCAAGCACTACGGGCCCGTCGCGGCCGTGCGCGGCCTCGACCTGGAGGTGCGGGAAGCCGAGGTGCTGGCGCTGCTGGGTCCCAACGGCGCCGGCAAGACCACGACGGTCGAGATGTGCGAGGGCTTCGCTCGCCCCGACGCCGGCACCATCGAGGTGCTGGGCCTGGACCCAATCACCGACAACGCCCGCCTGCGCGCCCGCATCGGGGTGATGCTGCAGGGCGGGGGCGGCTACCCCGCGGCGCGCGCGGGCGAGATGCTCAACTTGGTGGCCGCCTATGCCGCCGACCCGCTGGACCCGGCGTGGCTGCTGGACACCCTCGGCCTCACCGACGCCGCCCGCACCACCTACCGGCGGCTGTCCGGCGGGCAGCAGCAGCGGCTCGCGCTGGCCTGCGCGCTGGTGGGCCGCCCCGAACTGGTCTTCCTCGACGAGCCCACCGCCGGCATGGACGCGCACGCCCGCCTGCTGGTGTGGGACCTCATCAACGCGCTGCGCCGCGACGGCGTGACCGTGGTGCTCACCACCCACCAGCTCAAGGAGGCCGAGGAGCTCGCCGACCGGATCGTCATCATCGACCACGGCGAGCAGGTGGCCGCCGGCACACCGGCGGAGCTCACCCGCACCGGCGCCAAGGACCAGTTGCGGTTCACCGCTCCGCCGCGGCTGGACCTGTCGCTGCTGTCCGCCGCCCTGCCGGAGGACTACCGGGCCAGCGAGATCACGCCCGGCGAGTATCTGGTCGAGGGTGCCGTCGACCCGCAGGTGCTGGCCACCGTGACGGCGTGGTGCGCGCAGATCAACGTGCTGGCCACCGACATGCGCGTCGAGCAGCGCAGCCTCGAGGACGTGTTCCTCGACCTCACCGGCAGGAAGGTGCGGCCGTGACCGAATCCGTCTTCCCGGCGGGCACTTTCACGCCCGACCCGCGGCCCAATGCCGTCCCGCGGATGCTCGCCGCCCAATTCGGCCTGGAGCTGAAGTTGCTGCTGCGCAACGGCGAACAACTGCTGCTCACCATGTTCATCCCGATCACGCTGCTGGTCGGGCTGACGCTGTTGCCGCTGGGCTCGTTCGGCGGCAACCGGGCCGCGACGTTCGTGCCCGTGATCATGGCGCTGGCGGTGATCTCCACCGCGTTCACCGGGCAGGCGATCGCCGTGGCGTTCGACCGCCGCTACGGCGCGCTCAAGCGGCTGGGCGCCACCCCGTTGCCCGTCTGGGGGATCATCGCGGGCAAGTCGATGGCGGTGGTCGCCGTCGTGTTTCTTCAGGCAATCATTTTGGGCGGCATAGGGTTTGCCCTGGGCTGGCGTCCCGCCCCGGCGGCGCTGGCGCTGGGCGCGGCCGTCATCGCGCTGGGCACGGCGGGTTTTGCGGCCCTGGGCCTGCTGCTCGGCGGGACGCTGCGCGCCGAGATCGTGCTGGCGGTCGCCAACCTGATGTGGTTCGTGTTCGCCGGCCTCGGCGCGCTGACGCTGGAGACGAAGATGATCCCCGCGGCGATCAAGTGGGCCGCGCGGATCACCCCGTCGGGCGCGCTGACCGAGGCGCTCTCGCAGGCGATGAGCCTGTCGGTGGACTGGTTCGGGATCGTCGTCCTGGCCGCCTGGGGCACGCTCGCGGCGCTGGCCGCGCTGCGCTGGTTCCGGTTCACCTAACGGCCGGCCCGGCCAGGCTGCCGCGACACGTGCACCACGCACACGACACGCCGACACGGGTGTACGTGGTGCAAGTCTCGGTGATCGCGGGCCCGTACTACAGACGGTAGTTGTCGCTGGCCTACGATCGGTGCGGTGAGACGAGCCCTGATGCGGCTGGTGGACCTGCTCCCCTATCCCAGCCTGCGCGTCCAGCGATCGATCGCGGCGCTGGTGATCCTCACCCAGGGCGGCATCGCGGTCACCGGCGCGATCGTGCGCGTCACGGCGTCGGGCCTGGGCTGCCCCACCTGGCCGCAGTGCTTTCCCGGCAGCTTCACCCCGGTGGCCCACGCCGAGGTGCCCCGCATCCACCAGGCCGTGGAGTTCGGCAACCGGCTGATCAGCATCGCGGTGGTGATCGCCGCGGCGCTGGCGGTGCTGGCCGTGACGCGGGCCCGGCGGCGCGCGGAGGTTCTCCTGTACGCGTGGCTGATGCCGGCGTCGACCGTGGTGCAGGCCGTGATCGGCGGCATCACCGTGCGCACCGGCCTGTTGTGGTGGACGGTCGCGATCCACTTGCTGACGTCGATGGCGATGGTCTGGCTGTCGGTCCTGCTCTACGTCAAGATCGGCGAACCGGACGCCGGGGCGGTGCACCCGCTGGTGGCCCGGCCGCTGCGCGCGCTGACCGCGCTCACCGGACTGAATCTGGCCGCAGTGCTGGTGACCGGCACGCTGGTGACGGCCGCCGGACCGCACGCGG
This sequence comes from Mycobacterium bohemicum DSM 44277, assembly GCF_001053185.1. Taxonomy (GTDB): domain Bacteria; phylum Actinomycetota; class Actinomycetes; order Mycobacteriales; family Mycobacteriaceae; genus Mycobacterium; species Mycobacterium bohemicum. Next base: position 23,740 of record NZ_CSTD01000004.1, read on the forward strand.
GCGACCGCAGCGCCAGCCGGACGGTGCCGCGGCTGAAAATCGAGGTCGCGACGCTGGTGCACGCGCATTCGTCGCTGCTGGTCGCCTACCTGGCGCTGCTGGTCGGGCTGGGCTCCGGGTTGCTGGCGGTCGGTGCGGCGCGGCCCATCCTGCTGCGCCTGGGCGTGCTCCTCGCCCTGCTCGTTGCGCAGGCCGCCGTCGGCACCGCGCAGTACTTCACCGGCGTGCCCGCCGCCCTGGTCGCGGTGCACGTGGGTGTACGGCGGCGACCGCGGCGCTATGGGCCTCGATGCGAGAACGGTCCGAGGCCCAGCCGCTCGAGGGCTGACTCCACCGCCAGCGCGAAATCGCGCTGGGCGAGGTCGCGGGCCCCCGGGTCCAAGCGTCCCCACTGCAGCGACGGGTCCACCAGCTGCAGGTCCAGCAGCCGGTTGCCCACCAGATGCGCACTCGCATACAGCAATTCGCCGACCTCGACGCCCACCCGGGCGGCGGCCGCGGCCAACGCCGCCGCGCCCACGTCCCACACCTCCAGGTCGGGCTCCGCGTGCGGCAGCGCGTGCGACGGGCTGCCCCCGAGGAAGACCAGCACCGTCTCTTCGCCCCGCCCGCCCGGCTGCACGAACACGCCGCGACCGGCCGCGTGCAGGCCGGCGGCGTAGGCCTTGGCGGTAGGCCGGTCGTCGCAGCGGCGGGTCCCGGTGCCGACGGTCCCGCCGACGTAGACCGCCCCGGTGCGCGGCCAGCGGATCGGCTCACCGGGCCCGAAGGCCTCACCGGGCACCGTCGGCACCCCCGCGTCGGCCAGGTCGCCGAGGTAGCCCCGCCCGGCGTTCCAGGCGACGACGGCGGGCGCGTTCAGCACGTTGCGCATTCGGGTGGTCCAGGCCAGGAACTCGTCGAGCCGCTCGGCGTAGTCGCGGGTCGCGCGCAGGATCACCAGGTCCGCGCGGCTGGTCTGCGGGTCGTCCCACGCCAGCCAACGGGCGTGCAGGCCGCGCCGTCGCAAAGCGCCGACGAGCCCCGCGTCGTCGGGATCACCTGCGATCAGCCCTCGGCAGGCCGCCAGCACGATGCGGGGATGGAAGACGTCCGGGCGGGCCAGCTTCATGCCCGGGCATGATATCCACATGCACGCAATCGAAGTCGGCGAAACCGGCGGTCCCGAAGTCCTGCGCTACGTCGAGGCGCCCGAGCCCACCCCCGGCGCCGGCGAGGTGCTGATCAGGGCCGAGGCGATCGGCGTCAACTACATCGACACCTACTTCCGGTCCGGGCACTATCCGCGGTCGTTGCCGTTCATCCTGGGATCGGAGGTGTGCGGCAGGGTGGCCGCCACCGGCGAGGGGGTCGACGGTTTCACCGAGGGTGACCGGGTGCTGACCGCAGCGGCGTCCGGGGCATATGCCGAGTTCTCAACGGCCCCAGCGTTTTTGACGGTCAAGGTGCCGGACGCCGTAAGCTCGGACGCGGCGGCGTCGGTGCTGCTGAAGGGCCTGACCGCGCACTATTTGCTGAAGTCGGTGTATCCGGTGCAGCGCGGCGACACCGTCCTCGTGCACGCCGGCGCCGGCGGGGTGGGCCTGATCCTCACGCAGTGGGCCACCTCCCTCGGCGTCCGCGTGATCACCACGGTCTCCACCCCGGAGAAGGCCCGGATGTCGCGGCAGGCGGGCGCCGACGAGGTGCTGGACTACCCCGACGACGCCGAGCGGTTCGGGCAGCGGGTCCGCGAGCTGACGGGCGGCGCCGGCGTGCAGGCGGTGTACGACGGCGTCGGCGCGACGACGTTCGACGCCAGCCTGGCCAGCCTCGCCGTCCGCGGGACCCTGGCGCTGTTCGGCGCCGCCAGCGGACCCGTGCCGCCGTTCGATCCGCAGCGACTCAACGCCGCGGGCTCGGTGTTCCTGACCCGGCCGTCGCTGGCGCACTTCGTCCGCACCGGCGACGAATTCACCTGGCGCGCCACCGAACTGTTCGACGCGATCACCGGCGGGGACATCACGGTCGAGGTCGGCGGGCGGTACCCGCTCGCCGAGGCGGCCCAGGCTCACCGAGACCTGCAGGGCCGCAAGACCACGGGGTCGATCGTGCTGCTCCCCTGACCTGCTGCACGGAAGTCACCCGCGTCTCGCCGGCGGAGGAGTGTGCCTGTTTGCCCGCCTCACAGCGACAATCCGGCTGCCGGAGAAGAATTGTCGCTATGAGGCGGGCACAAACAGTGCCACCTCCCGGCGGGAACGCCTGTGGCGGATGAGGCTTCGGCGCCGGGTCAGAACAGCGTCGGCAGCCCGATCGCGGAGTCGACGGCCAGCGCGCAGAAGACCACCGCCAGGTAGTTGTTCGACTGCAGGAACAACCGCAGCGGCTTGACCGGCTCGCCCGCGCGAACGCCGGCGTAGAGCTGGTGGGCCATCGCCAGGAACCACACCCCGGCCGCCACGGCGACCGCCGCGTACAGCCAACCCGCGGCCAGCGCCAGCACCAGCGTCGCGAGCACCGTCAGCCACGTGTAGATGAGGATCTGCTTGGTGACCTGACGCTCGGTCGCCACGGCCGGCAGCATCGGGACGCCGGCCGCCCGGTAGTCGTCCTTGTAGCGCATGGCCAGCGCCCAGGTGTGCGGTGGCGTCCAGAAGAAGATGACCGCGAACATCGCCAGCGCGGGCCAGCCGATCGTGCCGGTCACCGCCGACCAGCCGATCATCACCGGCATGCAGCCGGCCGCCCCGCCCCACACCACGTTCTGCGGCGTGCGGCGCTTGAGGAACAGCGTGTAGACGAACACGTAGAACGCGACGGTCGCCATCGCCAGCAGCCCGGACAGCAGGTTCGTCGTCCACCACAGCCAGCAGAACGACACCGCGGTGAGCAGCAACCCGAACACCAGCGCGTTGCGGGTCGGGACGGCCGCGCGCGCCAGCGGCCGGCGGGCCGTGCGCTTCATCACCTTGTCGATGTCGGCGTCGGCCACGCAATTGAGCGTGTTGGCGCCGCCGGCGGCCAGCATCCCGCCGATCAACGTGTTGACGATCAGCAGCGGTTGCACACCGCCTCGGTGGGCCAGCAGCATCGCGGGAATCGCCGTGACGAGCAGCAGTTCGATGACCCGGGGCTTGGTCAGCGCCAGGTAGGCCAGCACCGTGCCCCGTACCCGGCCCGGCAACCGGGCCGGTACCTGGCTGGGGGCGACGCGCCCGCGAACGCTCACGCATCAACTCCTCGGGATCGCACTGGCGCGCAGCGACTACTACGCACGATGGTAGACGGCGCTCCGGCACCGGCGTGCCCGCAGGGTCCATCCAACGACGATTCTTCCGGCATTTCCGAACGGAATGCAAAGCGCCGGCAACGAGCGAGTGTTTTCACAGTTTTTCGGGGGGCCCCGCGTGGGGTATCCGACAACCTGCACTGCGTAAGCCCGTACTCCCGCACTAGGGTGGGATTGATCAGCTCGATGACCCAAGGACGCTCGATGACCCAAGGACAGAGTCTGTGACGACACTCGAAGAGATCTCCACGCTGACCCAACCGCACCTCCCCGACGACTGGACCGAGATCGACTCCGCGGCCGTCGACACGATCCGGGTGCTGGCCGCCGACGCGGTGCAGAAGGTCGGCAACGGGCACCCCGGGACCGCGATGAGCCTGGCGCCGCTGGCCTACACGTTGTTCCAGCGAGCGATGCGCCACGACCCCAGCGACGTGTACTGGCTGGGCCGCGACCGGTTCGTCCTGTCCTGCGGCCACAGCAGCCTGACCCTGTACATCCAGCTGTACCTGGGCGGGTTCGGCCTGGATCTGTCCGACATCGAGGCGCTGCGCACCTGGGGCTCCAAGACGCCCGGTCACCCGGAGTTCCGGCACACCAAGGGCGTGGAGATCACCACCGGGCCCCTGGGTCAGGGCCTGGCGTCGGCGGTGGGCATGGCGATGGCGTCGCGCTACGAGCGCGGGCTGTTCGATCCCGACGCCGAACCGGGCACCAGCCCGTTCGACCACTTCATCTATGTGATCGCCTCCGATGGCGACATCGAAGAGGGCGTGACGTCCGAGGCGTCGTCGCTGGCGGCCGTGCAGCAGCTGGGCAACCTCATCGTCTTCTACGACCACAATGAGATCTCGATCGAAGACGACACCCACATCGCGCTGTGCGAGGACACCGCCGCCCGCTACGAGGCCTACGGCTGGCACGTGCAGCGGGTGGAGGGCGGCGAGAACGTCGTCGGCATCGAGGAGGCGATCGCCAACGCCAAGGCCGTCACCGACCGGCCGTCGTTCATCGAACTGCGCACCATCATCGGCTATCCCGCCCCCCACCTGATGAACACCGGCAAGGCACATGGCGCCGCCCTGGGCGACGACGAGGTGGCGGCCGTCAAGCGGGAGCTGGGCTTCGACCCCGACAAGACGTTCGAGGTGCGCGACGAGGTGATCGCCCACACCCGCAAGCTGGTCGACCGCGGCAAGGAAGCCCACGAGAAGTGGCAGACCGAGTTCGACGCGTGGGCGCAACGCGAACCCGAGCGCAAGGCACTGCTGGACCGGCTGACGGCCGAAGAGCTGCCCGAAGGATGGGACGCCGACATCCCGACCTGGACGCCGGAAGACAAGCCGCTGGCCACCCGTGCGGCGTCCGGCAAGGTGCTGAGCGCGGTGGGCCCGAAGCTGCCCGAGCTGTGGGGCGGTTCGGCCGACCTCGCGGGCAGCAACAACACGACGATGGACGGCGTGGACTCCTTTGGGCCGCCGTCGATTTCGACGAAGGACTACACCGCGCACTGGTACGGCCGCACATTGCACTTCGGGGTTCGTGAACACGCGATGGGATCGATCCTTTCGGGCATCGTGCTGCACGGCCCGACCCGGGCGTACGGCGGGACGTTCCTGCAGTTCTCCGACTACATGCGCCCGGCGGTGCGGCTCGCCGCGCTGATGGACATCGACACCATCTACGTGTGGACGCACGACTCGATCGGCCTCGGCGAGGACGGCCCCACGCACCAGCCGATCGAGCACCTCGCGGCGCTGCGCGCCATCCCCAAGCTATCGGTCGTGCGACCGGCGGACGCCAACGAGACGGCCTACGCGTGGCGCACGGTCCTGGCCCGCGGCAACGGCAGCGGCCCGGTCGGGCTGATCCTGACCCGGCAGGGCGTCCCGGTGCTCGAGGGCACGAGCCTCGACGGCGTTGCCCGCGGCGGCTACATCCTGGGCGAGGACGGCGGCGACGAGCCCGACGTCGTGCTGATCGCCACCGGCTCCGAGGTGCAGCTGGCGGTGGGCGCGCAGAAGCTGTTGGCCGACAAGGACATTGTCGCCCGGGTGGTGTCGATGCCGTGTGTGGAGTGGTTCGAGTCCCAGCCGGAGGACTACCGCGACAGCGTGCTGCCGCCGTCGGTGTCGGCGCGGGTCGCCGTCGAGGCCGGGATCGCGCAGTCGTGGCACAAGCTGGTGGGCGACACCGGACGAATCGTGTCGATCGAGCACTACGGCGAGTCGGCCGACTACAAGACCCTGTTCCGTGAATTCGGCTTCACACCTGAGGCCGTCGCTGCCGCCGCGGAGCAGGTCGTCGATAACTGAGAGAGGGTGGTTCACATGGCCGGTCAGAACCCCAACCTGGCGGCGCTGTCCGCCGCGGGCGTATCCGTGTGGCTCGATGACCTATCGCGGCAACGATTGCAGTCGGGCAATCTGCAGGAGCTGATCGACACCAAGTGCGTCGTCGGCGTCACCACCAACCCGTCGATCTTCCAGAAGGCCCTCGCCGACAGCGACACCTACAACGACCAGATCTCCGAACTGGCCGAGCGCGGCGCCGACGTCGACGCCACCATCCGCACGGTGACCACCGACGACGTCCGCAACGCGTGCGACGTGCTGAGGCCGCAGTGGGAGGCCTCCGACGGGGTGGATGGCCGGGTGTCCATCGAGGTCGACCCGCGGCTGGCCGCCGAGACGGAGAAGACGACCGCGCAGGCGGTCGAGCTCTGGAAGATCGTCGACCGGCCCAACCTGTTCATCAAGATCCCGGCGACCAAGGCCGGCATCCCCGCCATCACCGCGGTTCTCGCGGAAGGCATTTCGGTCAACGTCACGCTCATCTTCTCGGTCGAACGGCACCGCCAGGTGATGGACGCCTACCTCGAGGGCCTGGAGAAGGCGCGCGAGGCCGGCCACGACATCTCCAAGATCCATTCGGTGGCATCGTTTTTCGTCTCCCGGGTGGACACCGAGATCGACAAGCGGCTGGAGAAGATCGGCAGCGAGGAGGCCAACGGGCTGCGCGGCAAGGCCGGTGTGGCCAACGCCCGCCTGGCCTACGCGGCCTACCAGGAAGTCTTCGAGGGCGGCGACCGCTACCAGGCGCTCAAGGCCGACGGGGCCCGTGTGCAGCGCCCGCTGTGGGCGTCGACCGGCGTCAAGAACCCGGATTACTCCGACACCCTGTACGTCACCGAGCTGGTCGCCCCGCACACGGTGAACACCATGCCGGAGAAGACGATCGACGCCGTGGCCGACCACGGCGAGATCACCGGCGACACCGTCACGGGCACCGCGGGCGCCGCCCAGGAGCTGTTCGACAAGCTGGCGGAAATCGGGATCGACCTGACCGACGTGTTCAGGGTGCTGGAGGACGAGGGCGTCGAGAAGTTCGTGGATTCCTGGACGGAGCTGCTGGAGGAGACCCAGAAGCAGCTGGGTTCCGCGGCCAAATGAGCCCTAGCAAATCCGCACAATGGCATAACCCCTTCCGGGACAAGCGCGACAAGCGGCTGCCCAGGATCGCCGGCCCGTGCGGGATGGTGATCTTCGGCGTCACCGGCGACCTGGCCCGCAAGAAGGTGATGCCCGCCATCTATGACCTGGCCAACCGCGGTCTGCTGCCGCCGACCTTCTCCCTGGTGGGCTTCGCGCGCCGGGACTGGGACACCGAGGATTTCGGTCAGGTGGTCTACAAGGCGGTCAAGGAGCACTGCCGCACGCCGTTCCGGGAGGAGAACTGGGAGCGCCTGGCCGAGGGATTCCGTTTCGTGAACGGATCCTTCGATGACGACGAGTCGTTCTCCCGGCTCGCCGAGGCGTTGGAGAAGCTGGACGCCGAGCGCGGCACGGGCGGTAACCACGCCTTCTACCTGGCGATCCCGCCCAAGTCGTTCCCGGTGGTGTGCGAGCAGCTCTACAAGTCGGGGCTGGCGCGTCCGCAGGGCGACCGGTGGAGCCGGGTGGTCATCGAGAAACCGTTCGGCCACGACCTGGCGAGCGCGCAGGCCCTGAATCAGGCGGTGAACGCGGTCTTCCCGGAGGAATCGGTCTTCCGCATCGACCATTACCTGGGCAAGGAAACCGTCCGCAACATCCTGGCGCTGCGATTCGCCAACCAGCTGTTCGATCCGATCTGGAACGCGCACTACGTCGACCACGTGCAGATCACCATGGCCGAGGACATCGGGCTGGGCGGTCGGGCCGGCTACTACGACGGCATCGGCGCGGCCCGCGACGTCATCCAGAACCACCTGATGCAGCTGCTCGCGCTGACCGCGATGGAAGAGCCGGTCAGCTTCAATCCCGCTGCGCTGCAGGCGGAGAAGATCAAGGTGCTCTCGGCAACCCAGCTCGCCGAGCCGCTCGACGAGACCACCAGCCGGGGCCAGTACACCGCCGGCTGGCAGGGCGGCCAGAAGGTGGTCGGGCTGCTGGACGAAGAGGGCTTCGCCAAGGACTCCAAGACCGAGACGTTCGCCGCGATCACGCTGGAGATCGACACCCGCCGCTGGGCCGGTGTGCCGTTCTACCTGCGCACGGGTAAGCGGTTGGGCCGCAGGGTGACCGAGATCGCCCTCATCTTCAAACGCGCACCGCACCTGCCCTTCGACGCCACCATGACCGACGAGCTGGGCACCAACGCCATGGTCATCCGGATCCAGCCCGACGAGGGCGTCACGCTGCGGTTCGGCTCCAAGGTGCCGGGCACCGCGATGGAGGTGCGCGACGTCAACATGGACTTCTCCTACGGCTCGGCGTTCGCCGACGAGTCCCCGGAGGCTTACGAACAGCTGATCCTCGACGTGCTGCTCGGTGAGCCGTCCCTGTTTCCGGTCAACGAGGAGGTCGAATTGGCTTGGCAGATACTCGATCCCGTTCTCGACAACTGGGCCGAAAGCGGTAAGCCGGAGCCGTACGAGGCCGGGACCTGGGGGCCGCAGTCGTCGTTTGACATGCTGCGCCGCACCGGAAGGGAATGGCGGCGCCCATGATCGTCGACCTGGAGGACACCACGACCAACGCGGTCACCAAGAAGCTCGACGAACTGCGGGAGAAGGCCGGCGCCGTCACGATGGGCCGGGTGCTGACCCTGATCATCGCCCCCGACAGCGAAGAGGTGCTCGAGGAGTCCCTCGAAGCGGCCAACGACGCCAGCCACGAACACCCGAGCCGGATCATCGTGTCGATGCGGGGCGACCCGTACTCCGACGAGGCCCGTCTGGACGCGCAACTGCGCGCGGGCGGCGACACCGGCGCCAGCGAGGTGGTGATCCTGCGGCTGTCCGGGCCGTTGTCCGCGCACGCCGCCAGCGTGGTGATGCCCTTCCTCCTCCCGGACATCCCGGTGGTGGCCTGGTGGCCCGACGTCGCCCCGGCCGTGCCCGCCCGAAACCCGTTGGGCAAGCTGGCGATCCGGCGGATCACCGACGCCACCAACGCCGTCGACCCGCTGGCGGCGATCAAGAGCCGGCTCGGCGGGGACACCGCCGGGGACACCGATCTGTGCTGGGCGCGCATCACCTATTGGCGCGCGCTGCTCACCTCCGCGGTCGACCAGCCGCCGCACGAACCGATCGAGTCGGCACTGGTGTCCGGGCTGAGAAACGAACCGGCGCTTGACATTCTCGCGGGCTGGCTGGCCAGCCGGATCGACGGCCCGGTGCGCCGCGCGGTCGGGGAGCTGAAGGTGGAGTTGTCCCGCAAGAGCGAGACCATCGTGTTGAGCCGCCCGCAGGACGGCAGGACGGCCACGCTGAGCCGCTCGGCCAGACCCGACGCATTGGTTCCGTTGCCGCGCAGGGAAACCGGCGAATGCCTCGCCGAGGACCTGCGGCGGCTGGATGCCGACGAGATCTACCAGACGGCGCTGGAGGGAATCGAGAAGGTGCAATACGTGTGAGCACCGAGATCGAGGTATTCCCGGACAGTGAGGCTCTGGTCGGCGCGGCCGCCCGGCGACTCGTCGACGCGATCGAGGCCGCCGCGGCGGCGCGGGGCCGGGCGCTTGTCGTGCTGACCGGCGGCAGCAACGGCATCGGGTTGCTGCGGTCGCTGGCGACGGCGGGACGCGAGATCGACTGGTCGACGGTGCACCTGTTCTGGGGCGACGAACGCTACGTGCCCGAGGACGACGACGAGCGCAACGACAAGCAGGCGCGCGAGGCGTTGCTCGACCACATCGACATCCCGTCGAGCCACGTGCACACGATGCCGGCCAGCGACGGCGAGTTCGGCACCGACCTGGCGGCCGCGGCCCTGGCCTACGAGCAATTGCTGGCGGCCAACGCCGAATCCGGCCAGCCGGTGCCGACTTTCGACGTGCACCTGCTCGGGATGGGGCCGGAGGGCCACGTCAACTCGCTGTTCCCCGACACCCCGGCCGTCCTGGAGGCCACCCGGATGGTGGTCGCCGTGGAGGATTCCCCCAAGCCGCCTCCGCAGCGAATCACGTTGACGCTGCCCGCCGTTCAGCGTTCCCGCGAGGTCTGGCTGATGGTGTCCGGTTCGGAGAAGGCCGACGCGGTGGCCGCCGCGATCGGCGGCGCCCCGCCGGTCTCGGTTCCCGCGGCCGGCGCCGTCGGGAGCGAGCTCACGCTCTGGCTGCTCGACGAGGAAGCCGCGGCTGAACTTCCCGCCCGCCCTGGGGGATAATTGCCCGCATGGCAGACAGAACCGTGCGCGGCGGGCACGAGCGGAGCCGCATCAAGACGCTCACCCAGGCGGCGCTGAACGCCGACAAGACGGTGGAGCAGGTCGAGGATGTCCTCGACGGCCTGAGCAGGACGATGACCGAGCTCAACAGTTCGCTCTCGGCCCTCAACGCCACGGTCGAGCGCATGGAGAAGGGCCTGGATCACCTGGACGGCACGCTGTCCAGCCTCGACGATCTGGCGCGGCGGCTCATCGTGCTGGTCGAGCCCCTCGAGGCGATCGTCCATCGCGTCGACGACATGATGAAGGTCGGCGAGACCATGATGACGCCGCTGTCGGCAACCGAGCACGCGGTGCGTGGCGTCATCGACAGGCTGCGCAATCGCTGAGGCTCACATTCTGGTGGATCGGGCCATGACGAAGCTGTACAGGCCATAGGTGATGATGCCGAGACCGGCCGCGATCAGCAGCGCCGCGCCATAGGGCTGAGAGCCCAGGGTTTTCAGCGCGCCGTCCAGCCCGGTGGCCCGCTTGGGTTCCGAGCGGCACGCGGCGACGACGACCAGCGCGCCGGTGGCCGCGAGCACCACGCCCTTGCCGATGTAGCCGGTGACACCGAGCCGTCGCACCAGGTCCCCCGACTTGCCCTTGAGGTCGTCGACGAAGTTGCGGCTCACCCCCTTATAGACGTGGTAGCCGCCGACCGCGACGATGATCAGCCCGCACGCGATGAGGGCGGCGGTGCCCGCGGTGGTCTGCATCAGGCGCGCACTGATCGACGAATTCTGTTGGTCCGCAGGCCTTCCGGCGCCGCGGGCGAATCCGAACGCCGAGTAGGCGAACGCCAGGTAGACCGCGGCCAGGCCCAGCGCCTTGGCCCGGTCCCACGTGCCCGACGACGCGCCGTCGGTCCTGCGGTCGCTCGACCGGCCCAGTGCCGTCTCGACGAGCCGCCACAGGCCCATCGTCAGCAGGGCGCCGGCGGCGACCCACAGCGCGATCGGGCCGCCGGGCTTGGCCGCCAGCGCCGCCAGGGCCCCGGTCTGATCGGCGGTGCCGCCCGCGCCGAAGGCGATCCGGATCGCGAGGTAGCCGACGATCAGGTGCAGCAGACCGTTGACGACGTAGCCGCCTCGGGCGGCCCGTTCGAAGACGCCGTTCTGCGCCAGCTCGGTCGGGGTGACGGGCGGCGGGTTGCCGGGCGCCGATGAGGTCGACACCGATACCGGATGCCCGTTATCCGCTGTTGCGTAACGCGCTCGCGAGTCCATTCATCGTCAGCAGGATGCCGCGCTGGACGAGTTCGTCGTCGTCGCCCGAGCGGTACCGGCGCAGCAACTCCATCTGCAGGTGGTTGAGCGGTTCGAGGTAGGGGAAGCGGTTGAACACCGAACGCGCCAGCGCCGGGTTGTCGGCCAGCAGGTCGTCCTGGCCCGTGATGAGCTTGTGCATCTCGATCGTGCGCCGGTGCTCGTCGACGATCTTGTCGAAGACCCGGTGCCGCAATTCCTCGTCGGCCACCAGCTCGGCGTAGCGCGCGGCCAGGCCCATATCGGTCTTGGCCAGCACCTGAGCCAGATTGGACAGCACGCTGCGGAAGAACGGCCACCGCTCGTACAGCTCGTGCAGCGTCTGGACCCGCTCGGCCTCGCTCTCGGGCCCCTCCTTGATCCACTGCTCGAACGCCGATCCCGTGCCGTACCACCCCGGCAGCATCACCCGCGACTGGCTCCAGGCCAGCACCCACGGGATGGCCCGCAGGTCCGAGATCGACTCCGTCGGCTTGCGCGACGTCGGCCGGCTGCCGATGTTCAGCGACCCGATCTCGCTGACCGGGGTGGAAGCCTTGAAATATTCGACGAAACCCGGTGTGTCATGGACTAATTCGGCGTAGGCGCGGTGCGCCAGGTCCGCCACCTCGTCGAGCACCGCGTACGCCGGATCCGCCGCGTCGCCCAGGCCCTCGACATCCAGCAGCGTGGACTCCAGCGTGGCGGCCACCAGGCTTTCCAGGTTGCGGCGCGCCAGCTGCGGCTCGGCGTACTTGGCGGCGATCACCTCGCCCTGCTCGGTGAGCCGCAGCGAGCCGCCCACCGCGCCCGGCGGCTGGGCCAGGATCGCCTGGTAGCTCGGGCCGCCGCCGCGCCCGACCGTGCCGCCGCGACCGTGGAAGAGCCGCAACCGAATTCGGCTCTTGCGGGCGACCTCGACCAGGGCCAGCTCGGCCCGGTAGACCGCCCAGCTGGAGGCCAGATACCCGCCGTCCTTGTTGGAATCCGAGTAGCCGAGCATCACCTCCTGGCGCCCCCCGCGGGCGTCGACCATCGCGCGGTAGACGGGAAGTTCCAGCATCGCGCGCAGGATCTCCGCGCCGTTGTGCAGGTCTTCGATGGTTTCGAAGAGCGGCGAAATGCCCACGGGGCAATAGGGTTCCGGGCCGGTCGCGTCCAACAGGCCCGCCTCCTTGAGCAGGATCGCGGTCTCCAGGACGTCGGAGACCGAGCGGCACATCGAGATGACGTAGTTGGGCACCGCGGCGGGGCCGTAGAGGCCAGGTTACCCGTCAACACCGCATTGATCGCCGCATTGATGTCCGCACCCAGGTTAGCTCGCTCAGGTAGTGCGACAGCGCCGTGAACGCGGCGCTGCCGGTGGCCTCGCGGACCACGTCGGCGGTCACGTTGGGGTTGCCGTCGCGGTCGCCGCCGATCCAGGAGCCCGGCTGCACGATCGGCCCGGGTAGCAGGTCGGCGTCGGGCCACCGGGCCTGCAGCGCATCGCGAACCTCGGCGTTCAGCTTGGGTATCACCGTGAAGAACGCGGCGGGGTAATAGCGCAGGCCCACCTCGATCTCGTCGGTGATCTGCAGCCGGGACAGCCGCAGCAGCGCGGTCTGCCACAGCGTCAGGACCTGGCGCCGCAGCTCGAACTCGATGCTGCGGCCGTCGTCGGTCTCGACGTGGCCCTCGGCGTGCAGCCGCATCAGCTGGGTGATGCGGTGCTGGGTGACGAAGACGGTGCGCCGGCGGGTCTCGGTGGGATGCGCGGTGATCACCGGCGACACCAGAGCCCCCCGCAGCGCCTCGGCGACCGTGGCCGAATCCAGCCGGGCGCGGTCGAGTTTCGCGTAGGTCGCGGCCAGGGTGCTGTCCTGCGGCGGCTCGCCGGCCTTGACGTGGACGGCGCGCCGGCGCTCGCGGTGGATGTCCTCGGCCACGTTGGCCAGCAGCGCGAAGTGGCTGAACGCGCGGATGACGGGGATCGCCCGGTGGATGTCGAGCCCGGCGAACATCCGCGCCATCTCGGCCCGGTCGATCTCGGAGTGCCGCACGCGGAACGATTCCACCCGGGCGCGCTCGACGAGGTCGAAGACCTCGTCGCCGTTCTGCTCGCGGACGGTGTCGCCCAGGATGGCGCCCAGCAGCCGGATGTCGGCCCGCATCGGCTCGGTCGCCTCGCGTCCGACCCGGGTGCGTTGCACGGCACCGATCGGTTCCAGCGCGGTGTCGGGAGCCTCAGCCATGGGTTCCAGTATCGGGGCCAGGCTCAGTGTCCGCTTGCCGGCGGGGTAGCCACCGCTCCGAGACGCGTGCGGCAGCCAAGGCGGTTACGGGCCGAAAATTTACGGAATTTCTACGGCCGAGACACGTCCCGCATGGGGCCATGACACTACGCTCCTAGCGTGTCGTCACCGACGTCGCTGGTCAAACGCCTAATCGTGGGCCGTCCGTTCCGCAGCGATCGGATGCACCACACCCTGCTGCCCAAGCGCATCGCATTGGCAATCTTCGCCAGCGACCCGTTGTCGTCGGTGGCCTACGCAACGCAGGAGATCCTGCTGATCCTGACGCTCGGCGCCCTCAGCTACCTGTACTTGGCGCCGTGGATCGCGGCCGCGGTGGTGCTGCTGCTCGGTGTCGTTGTCCTGTCCTACCGACAGGTGGTGCAGGCCTATCCCAGTGGCGGCGGGTCATACGAGGTCGCCTCCAGAAATCTGGGGCCACGCGCGGGACTGGTGGTGGCGGCCGCGCTGCTGGTGGACTATGTCATGACGGTCGCGGTGTCCGTCGCGGCCGGGGTCGACAACATCATTTCGGCAGCGCCCGAACTGAATCCGTCTCGGGTGGCAATCAACATCGGTTTCATTGTCGTGCTAACCGCGATGAATCTTCGCGGTGTCCGTGAGTCCGGGCGGGCATTCGCGGTGCCGACATACGCCTTCGTCGCCAGCGTGATGCTGATGATCGTCATCGGTTTGGTTCGCACCTTCCTCGGCGACCCCCCGCAGGCGGAAAGTGCTCACTACGGAATCCATGCTGAGCAGTCCGGACTCAACACGCTGGCGATCGCTTTGCTGGCGCTGCGGGCGTTTTCCTCCGGCTGCACCGCGCTCACGGGCGTTGAAGCGATCTCGAACGGGGTTCCGGCCTTCCAAAAGCCCAAGGCGCTCAACGCGGCACGAACGATGTCACTCATGGGGGCACTGGCGATCACGATGTTCGTCGGCGTGACCGCGCTGGCGTTGATCGCTCGCACTCGTGTCGTCGAAAACACCTGCGATCTCATCGGGTTCCACGGTGATTGCACACGGGATCCGCAGCGTACGGTGATCGCTCAGATCTCCGCGGCGGTCTTCGGCAACAACAGTGTGATGTTCTATTTCCTGCAGGGCGCGACGGCGTTGATCCTGATCCTGGCCGCCAACACCGCCTACAACGGGTTTCCGCTGCTCGGCTCGATCCTCGCCCAAGACCGCTATCTGCCACGGCAACTGCATACCCGCGGTGACAGGTTGGCGTTCTCCAATGGCATCATTCTGCTCGCCGCGATCGCCGGCGGCCTGATCTATGCGTTCGACGGCTCCACGACCCGGCTGATCCAGCTCTACATCCTGGGCGTGTTCACCTCCTTCACGTTGTGCCAAACGGGCATGGTGGGGCATTGGAATCGGATACTGCGCGACGCCGACAACCGCGCACAAAGATTGAGGATCAACCGCGCCCGGGCCATCAACGCGCTGGGCGCATGTTTCACCGGTGTGGTCTTGGTGGTGGTGATGGTCACCAAATTCACGCACGGCGCTTATCTGGTGGTGATCGCGATCCCGGTGCTGTGCCTCGTGATGCAGGGAATAAGAAAGCATTACTCGACCGTCGGCTCCGAACTACGCATCGCGGACGAAGACGAGCAGATCAGGCCGAGCCGAGTGCATGCCATCGTGCTGGTATCGAGTTGGCACAAGCCAACCTTGCGCGCGGTGATGTTCGCCCGGGCCACCAACCCGCACACCCTGACCGCGTTGACCGTCAAGGTCGACCAACCCGATACCACCGCGCTGGTCGAGGATTGGGCGAAGCTGAGGGTCGATGTTCCGCTGAAGGTCATCGAGTCGCCCTACCGGGAGGTCACCCGTCCCGTGATCGATTACATCAAGCGGCTGCGAAAGAGCGGGCCCCGCGACGTCATCAACGTGTACATCCCCGAATACGTCGTCGGCCGTTGGTGGGAGAACCTGTTGCACAACCAGAGCTCCTTGCGGCTCAAGGGACGGTTGCTGTTCGAGCCCGGCGTGATGGTCACCAGCGTGCCGTGGCAACTGCGGTCGTCCGAGCGCCTCGATCTGTCACGCGACGAAAACCGGGCCGGCGACGTCCGCAGCGGCATCGACCGCGCCGAGTCGGGCGAAACCCCGGAGGCGAGGACGCGTTAGGCGGGGTCGGCGGCCGCAACCCGGGGCGGATTCAGCGGTACTTGACCAGCAGGGCCATGCCGACGATGCAGACCAGCCAGATGCCGGTGATGAACAGCGTCAGCCGGTCGAGGTTCTTCTCCACCACCGTCGACCCGGACAGGCTGGACTGCACGCCGCCGCCGAACAGCGTCGACAGGCCGCCACCCTTGGCGCGGTGCAGCAGCACCAGAAGCACCACCAGGATGCTGGTGACCACCAGGGTGATCTGCAGGGCCAGTTGCATGACAGGCAGCTTACCGGTGCCACCGCGGCAACCGGGCAACCGCCCTAGGGCAGGGGCCCCCCGGCGGCGATCGCCGCCAGCGTCGCGAACTGCTCCCCGTCCAGCGACGCGCCCCCGACCAGCGCGCCGTCCACGTCCTCGCAGGCGATCAGCTCGCCGATGTTCTTGGCGTTCACCGACCCGCCGTAGAGCACCCGGACGGTGTCGGCGACCTGCGGTGACGCCAGCTCGGCGAGCTCCGCGCGGATTGCCGCGCACACCTCCTGCGCGTCGGCGGCGCTGGCGACCCGCCCGGTGCCGATGGCCCAGACGGGTTCGTAAGCGATGACGACCGTGCCGATCTGCTCGGCGGACAGGCCGGCCAGCGACCCGCGCAGCTGCTCGACGTTGTGGTCGACGTGGTTTCCCGCCTCGCGGACGTCGAGGTGCTCGCCGATGCAGACGATGGGGGTCAGCTCGTGCTTCAGCGCGGCGGCGGCCTTCGCGGCCACCAGGGCGTCGTCCTCGGCGTGGTAGGTGCGCCGCTCGGAGTGGCCCACGACGACGAAGCTGCAGCCCAGCTTGGCCAGGAAGGCGCCGCTGACCTCGCCGGTGTAGGCGCCCGCGTCGTGCTTGGACAGGTCCTGGGCGCCGTAGGTGAGCCGCAGCTTGTCGCCGTCGACCAGGGTCTGGACGCTGCGCAGGTCGGTGAACGGCGGCAACACCGTGACGTCGACCTTGTCGTAGTACTTGTCGGGCAGCGCGAAGGCGATCTTTTGCACCAGCGCGATCGCCTCGAAGTGGTTGAGGTTCATCTTCCAGTTGCCGGCGATCAGCGGCTTGCGGCTCATGCGTCAGCCCCGTCCGGCTGCGGCCGACCGAGGACCTCGATGCCCGGAAGCGTCTTGCCCTCCAGGAACTCCAGCGACGCGCCCCCGCCGGTGGAGATGTGGGAGAAGTCGTCCTCCGGGATGCCCAGGGCGCGCACGGCGGCCGCGGAGTCGCCGCCGCCGACCACACTGAACGCGCCCTTGCCGGTCGCGCCGGCGATCGCCTCGGCGACCCCCTTGGTGCCCGCGGCGAACGCCGGGAACTCGAACACCCCCATCGGTCCGTTCCAGAAGATCGTCTTGGCGTTGGCCAGCAGCGTCGTGAACCGCTTGACCGAACCCGGCCCGATGTCCAGGCCGATGCGATCCTCGGGAATCGCGTCGGCGGCGACGGTCTGCGGCGGGGAGTCGGCGGCGAACTTCTCGGCCACCACGATGTCGACCGGCAGGCGCAGCACGTCGTGATAGGTGTCCAGCAGCCGGCGGCAGGTGTCGATCATCTCGGATTCCAGGAGCGAATTCCCGACCGAAAGCCCTTGAGCGGCAAGGAAAGTGAAACACATGCCGCCGCCGATCAGGATGCTGTCGGCGTTGGTGGCCAGCTGTTCGATGACGCCGAGCTTGTCCGACACCTTCGAGCCGCCGAGGACCACCGCGTAGGGCCGCTCGGTGGAGCTCGTCAGCTGCTCGAGCACCCGCACCTCGGCGGCGACCAGCTCGCCGGCGTAGTGCGGCAGCAGCGTTGCCACGTCGTACACCGAGGCCTGCTTGCGGTGCACCACCCCGAAGCCGTCGGAGACGAAAGCGCCTCCGGGCGAGACCAATTCGGCCAGCTGCCGGGCCAGCGCCAGGCGCTCGCCGTCGTCCTTGCTGGTCTCGCGCGGGTCGAAGCGGACGTTTTCCAGCAGCAGCACGTCACCGTCGGTGAGACCCTCGGCGCGGGCCAGGGCGTCGGCCCCGACCAAGTCGCCGGCCAGTTGCACGTGCCGGCCCAGCTGCTCGCCGAGCGCCGCCGCGACCGGGGCCAGCGAGAACTTCGGGTCGGGCCCGTCCTTCGGGCGGCCCAGGTGGGCCGTGACGACGACTTTGGCGCCCGCGTCGACGAGCGCGCGCAGCGTTGGCACCGACGCGGTGATGCGCCCGGGATCGGTGATGGCCCCGTCCTCGAGCGGAACGTTCAGGTCGGAGCGCACCAACACGCCGCGGCCCGAAACGCCTTGCGCGAGAAGGTCTTCGAGTGTCGGAACGGCCACGGCGCCTACAGCGACTTGCCGACCAGCGCGACCAGGTCGATGAGGCGGTTGGAGTAGCCCCATTCGTTGTCGTACCAGGACACGACCTTGGCCTGGTTGCCGATCACCTTGGTCAGCCCGGAATCGAAGATCGAGCTGTGCGGGTCGGTGACGATGTCACTGGAGACGATCGGGGCGTCATAGTACTTGAGGATGCCCTTGAGCCGGCCCTCGGCGGCGGCCTTGAACGCGGCGTTGATCTCGTCGGCGCCGGCCTCCTTGGCCAGCTCCACGGTGAGGTCGGTGACCGAGCCGGTCGGGATCGGCACCCGCAGCGCGTAGCCGTCGAGCTTGCCCTTGAGTTCGGGCATCACCAGGCCGATCGCCTTGGCCGCGCCGGTGGAGGTGGGCACGATGTTCAGCGCCGCCGCCCGCGCGCGCCGCAGGTCCTTGTGCGGCCCGTCCTGCAGGTTCTGGTCCTGGGTGTAGGCGTGGATGGTGGTCATCAGGCCCCGGACGATGCCGAATTCGTCCTGCAGGACCTTGGTGACCGGCGCCAGGCAGTTGGTGGTGCACGACGCGTTGGAGATGATGTTCTGGCTGCCGTCGTACTTGTCCTCGTTGACCCCGAGCACGATCGTGATGTCGGGATCGGTGGCCGGCGCGGAGATGATCACCTTCTTGGCGCCGGCCTCCAGGTGGCCCTTGGCCTTGGCGGCGTTGGTGAACAGGCCGGTGGACTCCACCACCACGTCGACGCCGAGGTCGCTCCAGGGCATCGCCGCCGGGCCCTCCCGGACCTCCAGCGCCTTGATCTTGTGGCTGCCCACCACGATGGTGTCCTCGCCGTCCAGGCTGACGTCGTAGGGCAGCCGGCCGAGGATGGAGTCGAATTTCAGCAGGTGAGCCAGCGTGTGGTTGTCGGTGATGTCGTTGACGGCGATCACCTCGATGTCGGCGGTGCCCTGCTCCTGTTGAGCCAATAAAGCCCGGTAAAAGTTGCGGCCGATTCGGCCGAAGCCGTTGATGCCTACCCGGACCGTCACTTGCCTCGCCCTGCCTTTCCCTGTTCGCTGATGAGCGCTTTGCCGTCAGCCTAGATCAGTGCCGGCAGCCCGCGCGCCGCCGGTAACTGTGCCCGGCCCCGGGGGCCGCGCGGGTCCGTTCCGTTTGCGCGTCAACACGGCTCGATTCGCGGCCGGGTTGCGGCGGCGTCGGTCCGGCGTCAAAGCAGGGCCGCGCCACCAAAGATCATCGACCCCGGAAACACGATCCGAATCTGGGTGGCGCCTCGTCACGACGGGCAGGCCGCCGTCGAGTCGGCGACGCGGGTCAGCTGGGCGGCGCTTCCCACAGCAGCGGAGGCTGGCGCTGCGGGGACGGCTGCGGGGGTGGCTGCGGGGAATCCTCAACGATGACCGGGTCGCCGACGTTGACCGTGTTGAAGTACCACTCGGCGTCCTCGGGACTCAGGCTGATGCAGCCGTGGCTGACATTCTCCAGACCCATCGCGTTGACGGCCCAGGGGGCCGAATGAACGTAGAGGCCGTGGTTGGTGATCCGGACGGCGTAATCCACCGGGATGCGGTAGCCGTCGGGATCGTCGACGGGGATGCCGACGCTGCTCGAGTCCATGATCACCGTGCGGTCCTTGGCCAATACGGTGTACGAGCCGACGGGAGTCGGGTACTCCGGCCTGCCCATCGAGGCCGGCAGCACCCCCTGCTCTCCCCAGTGGGGCCGGTGGTGCGGAGCCGGAAGGGAAGGCGGCGGTCCCGTCGGAACCCCGTCGATGCTCACGGTGAACGTATGGTCGGAGATGTTGGCAACGCCGACCACGGCTGCCCCGGTGTGGAATTCGGTGGGCGCGCCGCCCACCGAGAGCGCCACCGTGCTGTGCGCCGGCCAAAACCGGTCGGGAACCCACTGCACGACGTCGTTGTCCAGCCATTCGTACTTGCCGGTCATCGCCGGCGCGGACCTGACGTCCAGGGCGCGCTCGGCCGCGTGCCGGCTGGCCGCGCCGACGACGGGCACGCCGAAACGCACCACCACGGGATGCGCCACGCCGACCGCCTGGCCCCGGGCCGGCAGAACCGACGCGATCGCCGACCTGTACGACTGGGTCACCGCCGCCCGGCTCGGGCCGGCCGGCCCCACGATCACGGTCGCAGCGATGCCGACAACGGTCAGAACGCACCGAACAACCGCCCGCATGGCTCCGATTCCCTTTTATTGACACCCTTGCAATAGCGATGTTAGGGCCCGGGTCAACAACGGAAGCGCAAGGGCGCGTGCGCAATTCGGTCAAGCCTGAGTCACGTTTCGGCCACAAGCCGCGGCGATTCGACCCTGGCCTGGCGCTTCGTCAGAGGGTGCGGCGCTTGCGCAGCCACCGCAACGCCGACTCCGCGGCGTAATACCCACACAATCCGTGGATTCCGGCCCCCGGCGGCGTGGACTGCGAACACAAGTACACGCCGGGCACACCCGTCGCGTAGGGGTCGAGGGCGATGCGCGGGCGCAGGATGACCTGCAGCCCGTCGTTGGCGCCGCCGATGATGTCGCCGCCGATGAAATTCGGGTTGTAGGCCTGCAGTTCGGCCGTGCTGGTGCTGACCGTGGCGACGACGCGGTCGCGGAATCCCGGTGCGAATCGCTCGATCTGGGCGATGACGGCGTCGGTGGCGTCGCCACTGTAGCCGAACGGCACGTGGGCGTACGCCCAGATCGGGTTGATGCCGCCGGCCGAGCGCGACGGGTCGGCCAGGTACTGCTGCCCGACGAGCACGAACGGCCGCTGCACCATTTTGCCCTGTGCGCGTTGGCGTTCGGTGTCGGCCACCTCGGCGAACGTGCCGCCGAGGTGGACGGTGCCCGCGCGCCCGCAATCGGGGTTGGTCCACGGGACGTGGCCGTCGACGGCGAAGTCGACCTTGAACGCCGAGGACCCCTCGCGGTAGCGCTGAAACGATCGCCTGACGCGACTGGGCATGGCGTCGCCGTAGAGCTGCAGCGCCAGGGCCGGGCTCAGGTCGAGCATGACGACATCGGCGTCGGGAACGTCGGCGCGGGCGGCGACCATCACCCCGGTGGTGACGCTCCCGCCGTGGTCCTGCAGGGCGGCGGCCAGCGCCTGGGTGATCGAACCGGAGCCCCCCTCGGCGACGGGCCATCCGTACCGGTGCCCGCTGGCCAGGATCATCAGGCCGAGCGAGGCGGTCAGCGGCCGGTCCAGCCGGGTGTAGACGTGGGCGGCCGAGCCGCCGAACAGCGCCCGCGCCTGCTCGGTGCGAAACCAGCGGGCCATCGTCGTCGCGGGGAGCAGCGCGCGCGGCCCGAACGCGGCGAGGCGCACCGGGTGCCGCGGAACGTTGATGACCGGACGCATCAGATCCTGCGCCAGGTCGTCGAAGCCCTCCGCGAGGTCGCCGACGGCGCGGCGCCAGCGGGCGGCGTCGGGTCCCAGGCCCGCGGTGGTCCTCTCGATCGACTGATGGAGCACTCCGGCGGTGCCGTCGTCGAGCGGGTGCGCGCAGTCGACCTCCGGCCACTTCCACCGCAGGCCGTAGCGCTGCAGGTCGATCTGCCTCCAGAACGGCGAACCGACACCCAGGGGGTGAAACGCCGAGCAGTGGTCGTGGACGACGCCCGGCAGGGTCAGCTCCCCCGAACGCGCTCCCCCGCCGACGGTTTCGCGTGCCTCCAACACGTGGACATCGACGCCGTGGCGGGCGAGGGGGATGGCGGCGGCCAGGCCGTTGGGCCCGGCCCCGACGACGACCGCGGTCGTCATCGGGTGCCGTGTTGGGTCGTGCGCGGCGATCGCGGGCGCCGCGGGTCGCCGCCAACGGTGACGTGCACCGGGAACTCGTCGCCGGGCGCCGGCCACGGCTGGCGCGTCAGCATGTCCTTGACGTTGACGTAGCCCGCCTCGATCACGCCGCGCTTGGCGTCGACGATGCGATACCACTGCCGTTGGCTCTGGATCGGTTGACCCTCGAGGACGATCACCCGGACGTCGCCGTCCTCGAAGTGGCAGCGCCGTTGCACCGCCTCCAGGAGCTGCTCGTTGTGCAGGTGGCCCTCCCCGAAGTTCCACCCGACCAGGGGACCGGCGACGATCTCGCCCTCGCGGATCTTGTAGTTCGCCTCGTCGTCGATGGCGCGCGGCAACAGGCCGTTGAGGGCCCGGCCGTGGACGTGCATCGCGCGGAATGCGGCGGTCTTGTCCGCCATGATCTCGGCGGTTGCCGGGTCGTACAGCCGTGCCAGCTGGTTGACCACGAGCGCGGAGCTCTTGACGATGTCGGCGTCGATCTTCTCCTCGGCGCCGGCGCGGAAGCACCATACGCTGCTGGCCCAGTTGCCGGCGTAGTACCGCATGGCGGGCAGGAACGAAATCTTCTCGGGGAACATGTTTCCCGCGATGACGACCAGCAGCGCCAGGATCAGCATCGCCAGCAGCAGGGGCGAGCGAAGGTCGGTGGCCCGGATCGCAGCGTAGTGCCCGAACAGATAGAACAGCGAGAAGATGAAGAAGACGTTCCACTCCAACGGCACCCCCATCGGGAGGTTGGAAATGATGTTGAGGTGGAAGATCACCATGAACCCGATGAGGAACCACCGCCACGGGTGATCGGCGGCGAAGAACACCAGCAGCGTGGGAACCACGAATTCGGCGGTGGTGCCGCCGACGTGGGCCATCAGCTTCGGCAGCGTCGACGGCCGCAGGTCGTTGACGTGGTCGAGGTAGAGCGTGTGCTTGATCGGGTTGAACAGCCTGGGCCGCAGCAGCGCGTTGTTGCTCGTCATCACCGCCACCACGTAGGGGAAGTGGTGGTTGAGCTTGGAAGTCGCTGCGCCCCACCACAGGAAGAGCATGATGATCTTGAACGCGGCGATCTGGTCGGTGAACGGGAAGAAGAACACGAACAGCTTCAGCCAATAGTGTTCGGCGCGGGCGGCCAGGAAGATGGTCTTGTCGCGCAGCCCCAGCAACGCCAGGGCGACGATGGTGGGGATGACCAGCACCGGGTCGATGAGGCCGACATCGCCGGCGCCGGTGACCGGGCCGCCGTGACCGGGTGACAACAGCGCCCACACCCCGCCGGCCAGGACGATGGCGTAGAGGGCGACGTCGACGACGGTGCGGGTGTCACCGGCGGTGAGCGGGACCCTGCCCGGCCAGGCGGGCAGGCGAATCGTGTTGGGCCGCAACCAATACAGGAATCCCCCGACGGGTGGCATGAAGCGGCCGGTGAGCGGGCCGGAACCGCAGCCCAGGCCCAGGACCTCGAACAACAGCGTGAAGACGATCACCTTCTGGTACACGATCGGCTGCGTCCACCAGTCGCCGATGCGGCCCAGCCCGCCCAGGCCGGGGGTGAGCGAGATGATCGCGGCCGGGGCCGCGATGTAAAGCGCGATCTTGAGCAGGTAGAGCAGATACACCGCGTAGGGGGTGCCGAAGCCGTGCTCGGCCCAGTGCCGTGTCACCACCTGTAGCCGGGTCGCCCGCGGCAATGTGGGCCAGGTGTCGTGGTCGACGTCCGGAAGCACCGGTGTCATGAATCCCATGTCGTCCCCTTCCCATGACGGTGGGCCACATCACACACCATATGCCGCTCAGCGAAAGCTCACGGCGCACATGCGCCACGAGCACCGGGTCGTCGACATCGATCCCGTACGGTCCCGCCGCCCTGGCAAAGGGAAGTTTCAATGAGGTTGCGGTCCAACACCATTGCCACCGCCGACCGCGTGGGAGATGGACAAAAACCCGAGAAAGCAGTGCACAGGCCCCACGCCCGGCGCGCAGCGGCGCGGCCCGGGCGCCCGCCGTCAGGACCGCCGGGGAAACCGCCGGTGCAAGCTTTCGATCATGGCGTCGAGCACCCGGCGGTCTCGTTCCTCGCCGACCACCGTGCGCCGGAAGGTGACGACGCCTTCGACGTCGCCCTTGGCCTCCGCGGCGGCGATCGCCTTGCGGTACCCGTCGATCCGGTGGTCGATGAGGCGGCGGTTCTGGGCGAGCAAACGCAGGAAGTAGTCGGCCTGCAGCTGGTCGGCCGCGTCGGGCCGGGGCGCGACCGACTCCCCGACGGGTGCCGCGGTGTCGATCGGTGGCCAACAGACCCAGCTCTACCTGTCCCGCGGAACCTGGCTCGCCGAGCGGCTCGGGGTGAAGCGGCTGCTGCGCAGCGACATCCTGCCGTTGTCGTTCGGTTTCCCGTTCGGGTTCAGCGCCGCCATCCCGCCCAACGTGCCGCTGCCCACCAAGATCGTGACGCGGGTGCTCGAGCCGATCGACATCACCGCGCGCTTCGGGGACGACCCCGACATCGACGAGGTCGACGAGCACGTCCGGTCGGTGATGCAGCACGCCCTCGACGAGCTGGCCGCCAAGCGCCGCTTCCCGATTCTGGGCTGACCCGTGGCATCAGTCGTCGACCGGGGCCTCGGCGTCCTGGGCATCATCCAGACGATGAGGCGCGCCGGCATCATCGCGCCGATGCGGCCCGACCGCTACCTGAAGATCGCCGCGGCCATGCGCCGGGAGGGCATGGGCATGACGGTGGGCTTCGCCGGCGCCGCGCAGCGCTGCCCGGATCGGGCCGCCCTGATCGACGAACTCGGCACGCTGACGTGGCGTCAGCTCGACGAGCGGATCAACGCGCTGGGCGCGGCGCTGCAGGAGCTGCCGACCGGCCGGCCGCAGGCGATCGGGATCATGTGCCGCAATCACCGGGGTTTCGTCGAGGCGGTGGTGGCCGCCAGCCGGATCGGCTCCGACGTGGTGCTGCTCAACACGTCGTTCGCCGGTCCGGCGCTGGCCGAGGTGGTCGGTCGCGAGGGCGTCGACACGGTCATCTACGACGAGGAGTTCACCGCGACGGTCGACCGCGCGCTGGCCGACAATGCGGCGGCCACCCGGATCGTGGCCTGGACCGACGGGCCGCGGGACGAACCGACGGTCGAGGGGCTGATCGCCGCGCACAGCGGCCGGCAACCGCGACGCACCGGCGGCAAGGGCAGGATGATCCTGCTCACCTCGGGCACCACCGGAAGTCCCAAGGGCGCCAACCAGTCCGGCGGCAACGCGGGAATCGGCACCCTCAAGGCGATCCTGGACCGCACGCCGTGGCGCACCGAGGAACCCGTCGTGATCGTGGCGCCGATGTTCCATGCGTGGGGCTTTTCGCAGTTGGTGTTCGCCGCGACGATGGCGTGCACGGTGATCACCCGGCGCAAGTTCGACCCGGAGGCGACGCTCGACCTCATCGACCGGCACGACGCGACCGGCCTCATCGTCGTCCCGGTGATGTTCGACCGCATCATGGAGCTGCCCGACGAGGTGCGAAAGCGCTACAGCGGCAAGTCATTACGGTTTGCCGCCGCATCGGGGTCGCGAATGCGGCCCGACGTGGTCACCGCGTTCATGGACGAGTTCGGCGACGTGATCTACAACAACTACAACGCCACCGAGGCCGGCATGATCGCCACCGCGACGCCGGCCGACCTGCGCGCGGCCCCCGACACCGCGGGCCGGGCGGCGGAGGGAACCGAAATCCGGATCCTGGACTCGGAATTGCACGAGGTGCCCACCGGCGAGGTCGGGACGATCTACGTCCGCAACGACACCCAGTTCGAGGGCTACACCTCCGGCGCCAGCAAGGACTTCCACGCCGGCTTCATGTCCTCCGGCGACGTCGGCTACCTCGACGCCAACGGGCGCCTGTTCGTCGTCGGACGCGACGACGAGATGATCGTCTCCGGCGGCGAGAACGTCTACCCCATCGAGGTCGAGAAGATCCTGACCGCGCACCCGGACGTGGCGGAGGCGGCGGTGATCGGCGTCGAAGACGAGCAATACGGCCAGCGGTTGGCCGCCTTCGTGGTGCCGGCCCCCGGCGCCTCGACCTCTCCCGACGACCTCAAGCAGCACGTGCGGGAAAACCTGGCCAACTACAAGGTGCCCCGCGAGATCGCGATCGTCGACGAACTCCCCCGCAGCAGCACCGGCAAGATCCTGCGCAACGAGCTGCAGTCCAGGGTCGCCGGCTCGTGAGGCTGGAAAGGCTCCGACGGCGGGTGCGCACGCCGAGACCGCTGACCCGCGGGGCGATCGAATTGCTGAACGCGGTCAACGGTTTACATCCCGTGAGCCGCAATCCCTACGTCTCGGTGCTGGTGTTCTGGTTCGGCTGGCCCACCTCGGAGGTGCCGGGGCTCTACGCCACCGCCTCGATGCTCGACGCCTTGCGCCGCGGCCGGCGCGGCGACTTCGCCGGCCGCAAGGGAAAGCTGGCGCTGGCCCTCACGGCGGCGTCCTGGCCGGTGCTGGCGATGATCCGCTACCGGGCGACGACCACCCCGGCCCCGGTGCTGGAGGCCGGACTGAGCCAAGGGCTCGGTCCCGACTACGCCGACGAGCTGGCCGAGCTGGCCGGCGGGCCGACCCGCGCCGGGCGGCGCAACCTGCCGCTGCGCACCACCGTGGCGAGGCGACGATTCGTCGACAAGCAGAACATCATCTCCTACGGGCCGCACGGGCGCGCCAACCTGGCCGACATCTGGCGCCGCAACGATCTGCCGCGCGACGGCAAGGCGCCGGTCCTGCTCCAGGTGCCCGGCGGCGCGTGGATGATCGGGTGGCGCCGTCCGCAGGCCTATCCCCTGATGGGCCATCTGGTTTCGCAGGGCTGGGTGTGCGTGTCGATGAACTACCGCGTCTCGCCGTGGCACACGTGGCCCGACCACATCGTCGACGTCAAGCGGGCGCTGGCCTGGGTCAAGGAGAACATCGCCGCCTACGGGGGCGATCCCGACTTCGTCGCGATCAGCGGCGGCTCCGCCGGCGGTCACCTCAGCGCGCTGGCCGCCCTGAGCCCCAACGATCCCAAGTTCCAGCCCGGCTTCGAAGCGGCCGACACGTCGGTGGTGGCCGCGGTCCCGTACTACGGCCGCTACGACTGGTACTCCACCGAGGCCGACGGCCGCGCCCAGTTCATCGAGGTGCTCGAAAGGCTGGTCGTCAAGCACAAATTCGACACGCACCGGCACATCTACCTCGACGCCTCACCGATCCGGTACGTGGGGCCCGACGCTCCGCCGTTCTTCGTCCTGCACGGCGCCGACGACTCGCTCATCCCGGTCGAAGAGGCGCGGGAGTTCGTCGAGGAGTTGCGCGCGGTGTCCAAGTCACCGGTGGCCTACGCCGAATTGCCTTACGCCCAGCACGCTTTCGACATCTTCGGCTCCCCCCGTGCGCACCGGTCCGCCGAGGCGGTGGCGCGCTTCCTGTCGTGGGTGTACGCGACCACCCGCCCGGCCGACGGGCGTCGCCGCGACTGAGTCATCAGCGCCGGGTGGTCCGGCGGCGCGACTTGGTCTTCTGCTGCAAAGCCGCGGCGGCCGTCTCGAGTTCGATCAGCGCCGGCTCGATGAGGTCGGCCATCTCATCGATGTCGTTGGCCACCTGCGGTGTGGTCACGAAGCCGAAATCCAGGTAGTCGGTGTAGGAGAAGCAGGTGATGTTCAGCGCCACGTCCATCACCGGCGGACCCAGCGGCACCAGCGAATCCAGTTTTGCGCCGGCCATGTACAGCGGGAACGGCGGGCCGGGCACGTTGGACACGACCAGGTTGATGGGCGCGAGGTTTCGCGACAGCCCGGTGGCGGTGTAGGCCCGCGCGGCCAGGTGCAGCAGGCCGGGCGGGGTGGTCTCGGTCAGGCCCATGATCTGGTGCGCCGACAGGGCCTTGGCCATCTCCTTGGCGCTCTGCGTGCTGGCGTGGATGGCCAGCAGCCGCTCGCCCGGGTCCTTGATGTCGGTGGCCAGGGACGCGGTCATCGAGCTGATCTGGTTGCCGACGTCGTCCTTGGTGTCGTCGCCGCGCGTGGAGACCGGGATCTGCGCGATGAGCGGCTTTTGCGGCAGCTCGTTGCGCTTCAGCAGGTATTCGCGCACGGCGCCGGCCACCATCGCCAGCACGACGTCGTTGAGCTTGACACCGAAGGCGTCCTTGACGGCCTTGGCCCGGGCCAACTCGACGCGGGAACCCGAGATCCGGCGGTGCGGGGTCACCGGGGCGTTGAACCGGGTCGCGGGCCCTTCGAAATAGTGCGGCGGCCTGCTGCGCACGCCCAGAGCGGCAATCTGCTGGCGCAGCGTCTGTTCCAGCAGGCGCGCGATGCGGAACGGGGTCATGACGCCGAGGTTGAACAGGGCGCC
Organism: Mycobacterium bohemicum DSM 44277; assembly: GCF_001053185.1. GTDB lineage: Bacteria > Actinomycetota > Actinomycetes > Mycobacteriales > Mycobacteriaceae > Mycobacterium > Mycobacterium bohemicum. Next base: position 51,911 of record NZ_CSTD01000004.1, read on the forward strand.
CAGCGCCCGTCGTTCCAGGCTCGGGAGCTTGGATCCGGCCAGCGACCCGACCATCTCCTGTTGGGCCGGCCGCGGTTCCGGCGTGACGTCGAGCAGGATTTCGCCCAGCCCCGCGCCGGAGACGCCGTCGACGATGGCGTGATGCATCTTCGTCAGCGTCGCGACCCGGCCGCCCTCGACCCCGTCGATGACCCACAGTTCCCACAGCGGCCGGGACCGGTCGAGCTTGTACGACATCAGCCGGCCCACCAGCTCCTCGAGTTCGCGGCGCCCGCCCGGCGCGGGAACGGCGATGTGCCGGATGTGGAAGTCGGGGTCGAGTTCCTCGTCCTCGACGAACCAGGGGCGGTCCAGCCCCAGCGGCGCCCCGGTGACCTTCCAGCGCAACTGCGGCAGCTCGGGCAACCGGTCGATGATCAGCTCGCGCAGGCGGGCGAAGCTGTACTCGGGCGCCTTGCGCGGATCGGCGATCGCCAACGCGCCCACGTGCATGTGCCAGCCGGACGTCTCCGCCGACCAGAACGCCGCATCAACACTGGAAAGCCGTTTCATGCCCTGACCGTAGCTGCCGATCAGGCATCTGCCAATCGCCTAACTCGCCCCCACCGCGCGCCGCCTCGCGGCGCGCATCGTCGTCAGGCGTCCTCCAACAGGTCTGGGGTTACCGCCGACTCCGTGTCCGGGATGCCCTCAACCTTCGCCTTGCGATCGGCCATCGACAGCAACCGCCGAATGCGGCCCGCCACAGCGTCTTTCGTCATCGGCGGGTCCGCGAGCCGGCCGAGTTCCTCCAGCGAGGCCTGCCGGTGCTCGACGCGCAGCTTGCCCGCCGAGGCCAGATGGTCGGGCACCGTGTCGCCGAGGATCTCCAGCGCCCGTTCCACGCGGGCGGCCGCCGCGACCGCGGCGCGCGCCGAGCGGCGCAGGTTGGCGTCGTCGAAGTTGGCCAGCCGGTTGGCCGTCGCGCGCACCTCGCGGCGCATCCGGCGCTCCTCCCACACCAGCCGGGTGTCCTGGGCTCCCATCCGGGTGAGCAGCGCCCCGATCGCCTCGCCATCGCGCACCACCACCCGATCGGCGCCGCGCACCTCGCGGGCCTTCGCGCTCACGCCGAGCCCTCCGGGCCGGGGCAGCTGACCTCCAGCGCCGAGGAACGGCCGGGCTCGGTCAGCGAGCCGTGGGCCAGAAACGCTCCGCGCCAGGCGGCTTCGGCGTCGGCGACGCTGCCGCCGACGACCTGGGCGGGCAGGCCCCGCACCGGGCGCCCCCGGTTGTCGAGCAGGCCGGTCTGGCGAGCCAGCGCCTCACCGTCGTTGGCGACCCGCAGCACGTAGCGGGTGCTCTTGCGAATCCCGCTGGCCGACAAGACATGCACGACGGCGTTGTAGCCATACAGCTCGAAGATGTCCTTGCGCAGCCGCCGCGCGATGTTGCCCAGGTCCACCTCGGCCTCGACGACCACCCGCCCCCCGACGATGTGCAGCCCGCCGGCGAACCGCAGCAGGGACGTCACCTCGGCGCGCCGTGCGCTGACCGACTTCACCACCAGACGGCTCAGTTCGTCCTTGACCTCGGTCGTCATCGCCACGCGCCGTCACCCCTTACTGTCACCGTCGACCCGGATCTCCGCAGTGGTGACGGGAGGCGCTCCCGCGCCCGTGGGGCCCGCCAGCACGCCGTCCAGGGCCGCCGCGAGCTTGCCCGGATCATGTAAAGGTGTACCAGGTCTGGCCACCTCGGCGAAGTGGACTTCGGCTTCGAGCAGGGTCGCGGTGCGGCGCAGCTGCTCGCGTTCCCGCTCACTGGGCACCCGTTCGGCGTCGATGATGATGTCGTGCACGGTGAAACCGGGTGCGTGCTGGGCCAGGACGTGCAGGTGACGCTCCACCGAGAAGCCGGCCGTCTCCCCCGGTTCGGCCACCAGGTTGAGCACCAGCGCCCGCCGGGCGGTGGTGGCCCGCAAGGCCGCGGCCAGCCCCGGCACCAGCACGTGCGGGATCACGCTGGTGAACCACGACCCGGGCCCGAGCACCACCAGGTCGGCGCCCATGATGGCGTCGACGGCCTGCCGGGTCGCCGGCGGATTGTCCGGCAGCAGCCGCACCCGTCGCACCTTGCCGGGGGTGGTCGCGATCGCGACCTGGCCGCGGATCAGCCGGAACATTCGCGGGTCGGCCTCCAGACCCGACACGTCGGCCTCGATCTCAAGCGCGATCGGGCACATCGGCAGCACGCGGCCCTTGACGCCGAGGATGCGTCCGAGTTCGTCGAGGGCCGCGACGGGGTCGGCGAGCACCTCCGAGAGGCCGGCGAGCATCAGGTTGCCGATCGGGTGCCCGGCCAGGGCGCCGTTGCCGCCGAACCGGTGCTGCAGGATGGTGGCCCACAGCCGGCCGTGCGGGCTGTCCGATGCCAACGCCGCCAACGCCATTCGCAAGTCGCCCGGCGGGACCACCCCGAGCTCGCCGCGCAGCCGGCCCGACGAGCCGCCGTCGTCGGCCACGGTCACCACGGCGGTGACGTGCGGCGTCAGCCGGCGCGCCGCCGACAGCGTCGCATAGAGCCCGTGCCCGCCGCCCAGCGCGACGATGCCGTGGTTGATCGATGCGGTCATTCGCGGCCCAGATCCCGGTGCAGCACCCGCACCCCCAGCCGGGCGTCGCCGCCAAGCAGCCCCATCAGCGCCTCGGCGATGGCGACGCTGCGATGCTTGCCGCCGGTGCAGCCCACGGCGATCGTCATGTAGCGCTTGCCTTCCCGCCGGTACCCGTCGACGACCAGGGCCAGCAGCCGGTGGTAGGCATCGAGGAATTCGGCGGCGCCCGGCTGGCTGAGCACGTAGTCCCGCACCGCGGGGTGCTGGCCGGTCAGCGGGCGCAACTCGTCCACCCAGTGCGGGTTGGGCAGGAACCGAACGTCCATCACCATGTCGGCGTCCATCGGCAGGCCGTACTTGAAGCCGAAGGACTCGACGGTGACGGCGGTGGACGCCCCGGTGTCGCCGCCGAACGCGCGCTCGATGCTTTCCCGCAAGCCGCGCACCGACAGCGTCGAGGTGTCGATGATCAGGTCGGCGGTGGCCCGCACCGGGGCCAGCATCTTGCGCTCGGCGGCGATGCCCTCGGCCAGGGTCTGCGCGCCCTGCAGCGGATGGCTGCGCCGGTTCTGCTCGTAGCGGCGCACCAGCATGTCGTCGGAGGCCTCCAGGAACACCACCCGCGGGCTGATGTTGCGGGTGGCCAGCTCGGTGCGGACCTCGTCGAGGTCGCCGGTGAAGCCGCGGGAACGAACGTCCATCACCACGGCCAACTGCGTGATCCGCGACCCGGCCGCCAGCCCGAAGTCCACCATCCGGGTGATCAGCTGGGGCGGGAGGTTGTCGGCGACGTACCAGCCGAGGTCCTCGAGCACCTTGGCCGCCGTCCCGCGCCCCGCGCCCGACAGACCGGTGACCAGCACGACGTCGATGTCGGGTGCGGCCGGGCGGCTCTCGACCACGTCACCCTGACCGGTCATTCCGTGACCCCCGTGCCCGCCGCGGTCTCGCTGGCCTCGGGTCGCAGCGCCTCCAGGACGGCCGCGGCCGTTGCCGCGCCGATTCCCGGAACGGCGGTGATCTGCTCGACGGTGGCCTCCTTGAGGCGGGCTATCGATCCGAAATGGGTCACCAGCGCCTTGCGCCGATGTTCTCCCAATCCTGGCACCGAATCCAGCACCGATGCGGTCATTCGCTTGGATCGCTTGCTGCGATGGTAGGCGATGGCGAACCGGTGCGCCTCGTCGCGGACGCGCTGCAGCAGGTAGAGGCCCTCGCTGTTGCGCGGCATGATGACCGGGTCCGGCTCGGACGGCACCCAAACCTCCTCGAGCCGCTTGGCCAGCCCGATCACCGCCACGTCGGTGACGCCGAGTTCCTCCAGGACCGCGCTGGCCGCGTTGACCTGCGGGGCGCCGCCGTCCACGACGTACAGATTGGGGGGGTAGGCGAACCGGCGGGACTTGCCTTCCGGGGAAAGCACATTCGGGGCGGTTCGGTCGCCGTGATCGCTGAGGTGCCGCAGGAACCGGCGGCGGGTCACCTCGGCGATGGAGGCGACGTCGTCCGAGCGCCCCTGGCCGGCGGCCTCCCGGATCGCGAAGTGGCGGTAGTCCGATTTGCGCGGCAGGCCGTCCTCGAAGACCACCAGCGATCCGACGACGTCGGTGCCCTGCACGTGGCTGACGTCGACGCATTCGATGCGCAGCGGGGCCTCCGACAACCCCAGGGCGTCCTGAATGCTCTGCAGCGCAGCCGATCTCGCGTTGAAATCACCGGCTCTTTTCAGCTTGTGTTGCTGCAGCGCCTCTTTCGCGTTGCGCTGCACGGTCTCGGCCAGCGCGCGCTTGTCACCGCGGCGCGGCACCCGCAGGGCCACCCTGGAGCCGCGCAGGCCCGACAGCCAGTCGGTGAGCTCGCCGGAGTTCGACGGCAGGCACGGCACCAATACCTCGCGCGGCACCGGGTTGGTGGATTCGTCGGGCGCCCGGTCGGTCTCGAAGCCCAGTTCGGCCTGCTCGCCGTAGAACTGGGTGAGGAACTGCTCCACCAGCCGTTCCTCGCCCGACTCCCCCGGGTCGCCGGACTTCTCGACGATCCAGCCGCGCTGCCCGCGCACCCGGCCGCCGCGGACGTGGAACACCTGCACCGCCGCCTCGAGTTCGTCGTCGGCGAAGGCGACCACGTCGGCGTCGGTGCCGTCGCCGAGCACCACGGCCTGCTTCTCCATCGCCCGCTTCAGCGCGCCCAGGTCGTCCCGCAGCCGGGCTGCCCGCTCGAAGTCGAGCTGCTGCGCCGCGGCGTTCATCTGCTGTTCGAGCTCGCGGGCGAACCGGTCGGTCTTGCCGGACAGGAAGTCGCAGAAGTCCTCGACGATCTGGCGATGCTGCTCGGCGCTCACCCGGCCGACGCAGGGCGCCGAGCACTTGTCGATGTAGCCGAGCAGGCAGGGGCGGTCGATCTGCTTGTGCCGCTTGAACACTCCGGCCGAGCAGGTGCGCGCCGGGAAGACCCGGGTCAACAGGTCCAGCGTCTCGCGGATGGCCCAGGCGTGCGAATACGGCCCGAAGTAGCGCACCCCCTTGCGCCGCGGCCCGCGGTAGACCATCAGCCGGGGGTATTCCTCGTTGAGGGTGACGGCCAGCACCGGGTAACTCTTGTCGTCGCGGTAGCGGACGTTGAACCGCGGGTCGAACTCCTTGATCCAGTTGTACTCGAGCTGCAGCGCCTCGACTTCGGTGTTGACCACCGTCCACTCGACCTTGGCGGCCGTGGTCACCATCTGCCGGGTCCGCGGGTGCAGGCCGGCGACGTCGGCGAAGTAGGACGTCAGTCGGCTGCGCAGGCTCTTGGCCTTACCGACGTAGATGACGCGGCCGTGCGAGTCCCGGAATCGGTACACGCCCGGCTCGACCGGGATGGACCCGGGCGCAGGGCGATACGTGGCGGGATCTGGCACCCATCCAGGCTAATAGGCCGCTACGACCCCGCGGCGCCTACCGACTGCCGGCCTGCCTGACCAGCGCGAGGTTCGACGGACAGTACGTCGCCGCCGATTGACTGACCGCGCTGGCCGCGTCGCGGAGGCTGAACCCGGTATCGTGCGAGATCTTGAGGGAGAGCCTGAAGATGTCGCCCGTGCTCTGGGCCTTGTCGAGTTCACCGCACACCACCTTGCCCTTGCGGGCGACGTAGTCGTCCACGGGAGCGGCGTGAGCCGCCGCCGGAGCGAGCACGGCGGCGACGGCGAGCAACGGCGTGGCGGCGCTGCGGGCTGCCCCGCCTCCCATGGCAGTGACCTTCCGCATCTCGTCACTCCATGTTCAGCCGGGCGTGGTTGAGCACTGACCCTAAGTGATGCCCCGGAGGCTGTCGACTCGAGCCGACGGCCCGTTGTGCTCAGCGCGTGCGCAGATCCGGCCGGTAGCGGGCCAGCAGCGAGCGCACCGTGTCCATGGCGTCCACGGCGCGGTCCCTGTCGACCGCCTGGATCGCCATCACCGGGATGTATTCGTCGTCCGGCAGGTCGATTCGCGCCCAGCGGCTACCGGCCGGAAACGACAGGCCCACGACGTCGGGCCACCGAACCAGCCTGTCGCCCAACAGGTTACGCACCGACAACCCGGCGGGCCCAACCCGCAGACGCGGCCGGGCGAACAGCAACACGGCCCCGGCGACGACGAGGCCCAGCACCGCGATCGCCACCTGGTCGGAGGTTCGGAAGTACACGCCGCTGGACTTGATCTTGAGCAGGAGGCCCACCGCTATGTGCGCCGCGGCGATCACGAACGCCGCCGTGTAGATGAACGCCTTGGAGCGGTGGGGACGCAGCTCGGCATCCCAGACCTCGCGGTCGGGCGGCCTCACGACCGGGCGCGCAGGTCGCGCAGGGTCAGCGCGGCGGTCAGCGCCGCCGCCGCGGCCTGCGCCCCTTTGTCCTCGGCCGACGTCGGAAGCCCCGCCCGGTCCAGCGCCTGTTCCTCGGTGTCGGTGGTCAGCACCCCGTTGGCGACCGGCGTCGAGGCGTCCAAGGCGACCCGGGTCAGACCCTGGGTCACCGCGTCGCACACATATTCGAAATGCGGTGTCGCACCGCGGATCACGACGCCCAGGGCGATGACCGCGTCGTTGCCGCGGGCGAGTTCCTGCGCCACGACCGGGATCTCGATGGCACCGAGCACGCGGACCACCGTCGGGCTCTCGATGCCCGAAGCCGCCGCCACCTTGCGGGCGCCCTCGAGCAGCGCCTCGCAGATCTCGCTGTGCCAGGTGCTGGCGACGATGCCCAGCCGCAGACCCGAGGCGTCCAGCGCCGGAATCTCCGGCACGCCGGCGGCAGGGCTCATTGGCGCCGTCCCCCGCAAGCGGGAGGTGCCCCCACCTCAGCATCACTGCGTTCTGCATCGTCGCCGGCGCGGCTCACAAAGCACCGCCGAATTCGCCCGGCAGATGGAACGATTCGTGCCAGTCGTCCAGCCCGGCCAGGTCATGGCCCATCTTGTCGCGCTTGGTCATCAGGTAGCGGATGTTCTCGGCGTTGGCCCGCACGGGAAGCGGGACCCGCTCGATGATGTGCAGCCCGTACCCGTCCAGGCCGACGCGCTTGGCCGGGTTGTTGGTCAGCAGCCGCATGGAACGTACGCCCAGGTCGACCAGGATCTGCGCTCCTATGCCGTAATCCCTTGCGTCGGCGGGCAATCCGAGTTTGAGGTTGGCGTCCACCGTGTCCTCGCCGGCGTCCTGCAGCTGGTAGGCCTGCAGCTTGTGCATCAGCCCGATGCCGCGGCCCTCGTGGCCCCGCATGTAGAGCACCACGCCGCGACCCTCGCGCGCCACCATCGCCATCGCGGCGTCCAGCTGGGGGCCGCAGTCGCAGCGGCGGGAGCCGAACACGTCGCCGGTCAGGCACTCGGAGTGCACGCGCACCAGGACGTCGTCGCCGTCGGCGTTGGGCCCCGCGATCTCGCCGCGCACCAGCGCCACGTGCTCGACGTCCTCGTAGATGCTGGAGTAGCCGATGGCGCGGAATTGCCCGTGCCGCGTCGGGATCCGTGCCTCGGCTATCCGCTCGATGTGCTTCTCGTGTTTGCGCCGCCACTCGATGAGGTCGGCGATGGTGATCAGCGCGAGGTCGTGCTCGTCGGCGAAGACCCGCAGCTCGTCGGTCTGGGCCATCGCGCCTTCGTCCTTCTGGCTGACGATCTCGCAGATCGCGCCGGCCGGTTGCAGGCCGGCCATCCGCGCCAGGTCGACGGCGGCCTCGGTGTGCCCCGGCCGGCGCAGTACGCCGCCGTCCTTGGCGCGCAACGGAACCACGTGCCCGGGACGGGTGAAATCGTCGGCCACCGAGGCGGGATCGGCCAGCAACCGCATGGTGGTGGCCCGGTCGGAAGCCGAAATCCCGGTGCCGACACCGAGCCTCGCGTCGACGGTGACGGTGTAGGCGGTGCCGTGCTTGTCCTGGTTCACCGCGTACATCGGCAGCAGGCCCAGCCGGTCGCAGATCGCGCCGTCCAGCGGGACGCACAGGTAGCCCGAGGTGTAGCGGACCATGAAGGCCACCAGCTCCGGCGTCGCCTTCTCGGCGGCGAAGATCAGGTCGCCTTCGTTCTCGCGTTCCTCGTCGTCGATGACGATGACGGCCTTGCCCGCCGCGATGTCGGCAACCGCCCTTTCGACGGAATCCAACCTCGTCATCTTCGGCTACCTCGCTGTCGGCACGGCCCACATGAGGAGCGCGTGTATTGCTCTCAGTATGAACCACCGCGCCGAAGCGATTATTGCCGCGGCTGATCCGTGCCGAAGCCCGTTATCGCCAACTCGCCGGCAAGTCCGTGAGGTGGTTCGGGCAGTAGTCCTGGACCGCCAGGGACATGACGTTTCGTGCGCTCTCGGCCGACAACTTGGCGCGCAAGACCATGAACGCGTATTCAGCCGGCTGGTACCCCTGGTCGCGGCCAGCCGGATCGTCCATCAGTTGGCAGGCCTGCTGCTCCTGCGCGGCGGTGTCGGCGCGGGCGGCGGGCGCGGGGAGCAGGAGGCCGGCCAGCATCAGTGCGCCTGCTGCGACGCCCGGGACGATCCCCACCGGTGATCCCTCCTCCCGCGTGCGCGCTGTCGTCGTCATGGTATCCGCGTCGAGCCTGCGGTGAAGGCGCCGAGCCTGAACACAGATCGGGATTCGACTGCCGGACGCGGCGTGTACGCAGTCTCGGCGCGCGGATGGCGGTCTCGAAGCGCTGACTCACGCGGTGAAAATCGCCCCGCAAGCGCCCCCAGCAATCTAACCTGAACGACATGAGAACCACGGTAAAACTGGCGCTACCGGCCGTGACCTTCGCGTTCGGGGTCGGACTCCTCTCGGGCATCGCCCACCCGCAAACGGCGAAGGCCGACGCCTGCGCCGACGTCGGCGGCCGCGTCGTGAGCGTCGGCGGCTGCACCGACCCGGCCCGCTGGGGGAACTGGGTTCTGCCCGCCGGGGCGATGACGGTCCCGCCGCCCGGCGCGCCGCCGCCCTGTTACACCCCGTCGGGCGAGCCGTATTGGACGCCACCGGGCGAACCCTGCTGACGGGCGGAGCCGGCACCTTCGGTGCGCCGAGCGGCGCGCCATCGGGACCCTAGCTCAGCTGGTCGCCATCAGCCGCTCGACGTACTTGGCGATCACGTCCACCTCGAGGTTCACCCGCGTCCCCACCGGGGCGCGCCCGAGGGTGGTCAGCTCCCGCGTGGTGGGGATTAGGGAGACCTCGAACCAGTCGCGGGGTTCGGCGCCGAGGTCGGAGACCGTCAGCGAAATCCCGTCCACGGTGATCGACCCCTTCTCGACGACGTAGCGGGCCACTGCCGCGGGGATCTCGATGCGCACGACCTCCCAGTGCTCGGACGGAGCGCGGGCCACCACCTCCCCGGTGCCGTCGACGTGCCCCTGAACGATGTGCCCCCCGAGCCGGCTGTTGACCGCCGCGGCGCGCTCCAGGTTCACGCGGCCGCCGATCTCCAACTGCCCCAGGTTTGACCGGTTCAGCGTCTCGGCCATCACGTCGGCGGTGAACTGGCCACCCGGCAGCAGCTCGGCGACCGTCAGGCACACCCCGTTGACGGCGATCGAATCGCCGTGGCCGGCGTCGGCCGTCACGACGGGCCCGCGAATGGTCAGGCGCGCGGCGTCGGCGAGGACGTCCCGGCCGGTGACCTCACCGAGTTCCTCGACAATTCCGGTGAACATTGCACCAGGTTAATGGGCCCAGGCGCGGCCGGGCGCCAACCAGGTTCCCGGGGCCGCTCACCCGGCTCCTCTACGATGCTGGGTATGCAGACCCGCCGCCGACTATCGGCCGTCCTCGCCGCCGCGTGCCTTGCCACCGCCGTGATCGCCGGCTGCTCGTTCAGCTCCTCGGGTGCCGGCGGGCCGCTACCGGACGCCACGACGTTGGTGAAGCAGTCCGCCGACACGACCAAGAACCTCAAGAGCGCCCACCTGGTCCTGACGGTGACCGGCAAGATCCCGGGTCTTCCCGTCAAGAATCTGACCGGCGACCTCACCACGTCGCCGGCGACCGCCGCAAAGGGCAACGCCCAGCTCACCTACCTCGGGCAGGACATCAGCGCCGACTTCATCGTCGTCGGCGGTGACCTCTACACGAACGCGCTCAACCCGGGCGACCCGACGATGACCGACGTCGGCCCCGCCTCCCAGGTCTACGACCCCTCGGCTCTGCTGAACCCCGACACCGGGGTGGCCAACGTGCTGGCGAACTTCAGCGACGCCAAGGCCGAGGGCCGCGACCAGGTCAGCGGCCAGACCACCGTCCGCATCAGCGGGAACGTCTCGGCCGACGCCGTCAACAAGATCGCGTCCCCGTTCAAGGCGACCAAGCCGGTCCCCGCCACGGCGTGGATCGTCGAGGGCGGTGACCACCAACTGGCCCAGATCAGCCTGCAGTACAGCCCGGGCAACAGCGTGCAGATGACCTTGTCGAACTGGGGCCAGCCGGTGCAGGTCTCCAAGCCCGCGGCCAGCTGATGAGCCGGCTGGCAGGGCGCCGAGTCGCGATCGGGGCGGGCAGCCTGGCGGTGCTGCTGGGCGCCCTCGACGCCTACGTCGTGGTGACGATCATGCGCGACATCATGCACGACGTAGGCATCCCCATTAACCAGCTGCAGCGGATCACCCCGATCGTCACGATGTACCTGCTCGGCTACATCGCGGCCATGCCCCTGCTGGGCAAGGCCTCCGACCGCTTCGGGCGCAAGCGACTGCTGCAGGTCAGCCTGGCGACGTTCATGCTCGGCTCGGTGATCACCGCGCTCGCGGTGCAGATCGGCAACTTCGACGTGGCCAACGTCAACATGCAGATCATGGGGCACCCGCTGCGGGACCTGGTGATCCTGGGCTACCCGATCCAGAACTTCCACCTGCAGAGCCTGCAGGTGCTGGTCGTCGGCCGCACCATCCAAGGCGTCGCCAGCGGCGCGCTTCTGCCGGTCACCCTGGCGCTGGGCGCCGACCTGTGGGCGCAGCGCAACCGCGCGGCCGTGCTCGGCGGCATCGGCGCCGCCCAGGAGCTGGGCAGCGTGCTGGGCCCGCTGTACGGGATCTTCATCGTCTTCCTGTTCCGCGACTGGCGCGACGTGTTCTGGATCAACGTGCCGCTGACGCTGGTCGCGATGGCGCTGATCCAGATCAGCCTGCCGTCGCACGACCGCAGCGAGGCGCCGGAGAAGATCGACCTGGTCGGCGGCGTGCTGCTGGCGATCACCCTCGGTCTGGCCGTCATCGGGTTGTACAACCCGAACCCGAACGGCCAGCAGGCGCTGCCCGACTACGGGTTGCCGCTGGTGATCGGGGCGGTCGTGGTGGGGGTGCTGTTCCTGTTGTGGGAGCGGTTCTCGCGCACGCGACTGATCGACCCGCGCGGCGTGCAGTTCCGGCCGTTCCTGGCCGCGATGGGCGCCTCCTTCGCCGCCGGCGCGGCGTTGATGGTGACGCTGGTGGACGTGGAGCTGTTCGGTCAGGGCGTGCTCGGCCTGGACCAGAACAAGGCCGCCGGGATGCTGACGTCGTTCCTGATCGCGCTGCCGATCGGGGCGCTGCTGGGAGGTTTCATCGCCACCCGGGTCGGCGACCGGGCGGTGGCCCTGGTCGGGCTGCTCATCGCCGCCGGGGGCTACCTGCTGATTTCGCACTGGCCGGCCGACCTGCCCCACTACCGGCACAGCTTCTTCGGCTTGTTCAGCGTGCCCGCGATGAACAACGACCTGATGATCGGTGGCGTCGCCGTCAACAACGACCTGCTGATCGCGGGCCTGGGCCTGGGGCTGGTGATCGGGCCGCTGACCTCGGCCGCGCTGCGCGTGGTCCCCTCGGCCGAGCACGGCATCGCCTCGGCGGCGGTGGTGGTGTCCCGGATGACGGGCATGCTCATCGGCGTGGCGTCGCTCAGCGCGTGGGGCCTGTACCGCTTCTACCAGATCCTCAACCACAAAAACGCCGCGATCCCGGGCGACGTCAGCAGGGCGGACCGGATCCGGGCGCAGGCGGAAAACGTCATCCCGTCCTTCGCGGCCATGTATGGCGAGATCTTCACGATCACCGCCGGCGTGTGCGTGGTGGGGGCGCTGCTGGGCCTGTTGATCAGCGGGCGCACCGAACACGCCGAGGAGCCGGAAGTCACCGAGCGGGAGCCGGCCGTCGCGCCGGCGCCCTGAGCGTTATCGCGGCACCAGGCTGATCAGCAGGTCGGGGCCCGTCCGGTCGACGCCATCGAACTGCCAGCGCAACGCCCGGGCGATGGTCGGCACCCCGACGTCGTCGACGGCGGTGTTGGGGCCGCCCACGAGCATCGGCGCGACGTAGGCCAGGATGCGGTTGATCGCCCCGGCGCGCAGGAAGGCGCCGGCGAGCGTCGGGCCGCCCTCCAGCAGCACGTCGGTGCGATCCGCCAGCGCCCTCATGACCTCCAGGGGATCGTGGGTGCGGATCACCATGGTCCGCGAGTCGTCGTTGAGAACCTTGGCGTCGGAGGGGATTTCGCGCATTCCGACCACCACGCGCAGCGGCTGGCGGGCGGCCAGCGAGCCGTCGGGCAGCCGCGCGGTCAGCGCCGGGTCGTCGGCCAGCACCGTGCCCGTGCCGACCATGATCGCGTCGGCGATGGCCCGGCGCCGGTGCAGGTCGGTCCGGGAGGCCTCGCTGGAGATCCACTGGCTGGAACCGTCGGCGGCCGCGCTGCGGCCGTCGATGCTGCTGGCGTACTTCCAGGTGACGTGGGGCAGCCCGGTCCGCTGCTTGTGCAACCATTCCCGCAGCGGCCCGGCGGCCACCTGGTCGGCCAGCACGCCGGAGTGCACCTGCAGCCCGGCCGCCTGGAGCCGGCCCGCGCCGCCGCTGGCGACGGCGTTCGGGTCGGGCACGGCGTAGATCACCGTGCCGACCCTGGCTTCGATGAGGGCGTTCACGCACGGCGGGGTCTTGCCGTAGTGGTTGCACGGCTCGAGGGTGACCACGGCGATGCCGCCGGCCGCCAGACCGCCGGCCCGGCGCAGCGCCAGCACCTCGGCGTGCTCGCCGCCGGCCGGTTCGGTGGCGCCGACGCCGACGACCTGCCCCTCGGGGTTCAGGATCACCGCCCCGACGGGCGGGTTGGGGTAGGTGGTGCCCTTGACCCGGTAGGACTGCTCGATGGCCAGCCGCATCGCGGCGTCGAGGCTGTTGACCGACTGGGGCTGGTTCATGAGCGCAGGTGGGGCGAGACGGCGGCGGCCTGTCGCCGCAGCGCCTCCACCGCGGCCCGCGGATCCTGGGCGCCGTACACCGCCGACCCCGCGACGAAGCAGTCGACGCCGGCTTCGGCGGCCTGCTCGATGGTGTCCTCGTTGATGCCGCCGTCGATCTCCACCAGGATCGTCAGCTCCCCGGCGTCGATCAGCTTGCGTGCGGTGCGGACCTTGCTCAGGACGTCGGGGATGAAGCTCTGGCCGCCGAAGCCCGGCTCGACCGACATGATCAGCAGGGTGTCGAAGTGCGGCAGGATCTCCAGGTACGGCTCGAGCGGGGTCTTCGGTTTCACGCTGATCCCGGCCCTGGCGCCCGCCGCGCGGATGTCGCGGGCCACGCCCACCGGGTTGGCGGTGGCCTCGGCGTGGAAGGTGACGTTGTAGGCGCCCGCCTCCGCGTACGGCGGGGCCCACCGGTCGGGGTTCTCGATCATCAGGTGGCAGTCCATCGGGATGTCGGTGGTGGCCAGCAGGGCCTCCACCACCGGCAGGCCGATCGTCAGGTTGGGGACGAAGTGGTTGTCCATCACGTCGACGTGCAGCCAGTCGGCGCCGGTCACGGCGGCGGCCTCGTCGGCGAGCCGGGCGAAATCAGCGGACAGGATCGACGGCGCGATCAAGGGTCCCGCCGGGGATTTCGTGGGGCGAGGCATGTGCGCCACATTACTGAGCCACGCGGCGCAGCGCGGCGGCGAACATCGCGTCGGTGCCGTGCCGGTGCGGCCACAGCTGCACGTAGGGCCCGTCCCCCAGGCCGGCCGGGTCCCGATCCACGGGCTCGAAGAGGGGCCGGGCGTCCAACGCGCACACCGGATGACGGCGCAGCGCGTCGGCGACCACCCCGACCGTTTCGGCGAGGTGCGGCGAGCACGTCGCGTACAGCACCACTCCCCCGGGCCGCGTCAGCGCGATCGCCGCGCCCAGGAGTTCGCGCTGCAGCTTGGTCAGCGCGGGCACGTCGGCGGGCTGCCGCCGCCAACGCGTCGTTGGCCAGGATGAACCGGCCGATGGCGATCATCGCGTCGGACATCGCGAAACACAGCGCGCCCACCGCGGTCCAGATCGTGGGCAGCCGCGCCAACTGTGCCGCGCACACCATCACGGTCAGCACCAGGATGTAGAACGTCACCGGAATCGTCAGCCGGTCCCGGCTCAGGTGCGGCCAGAACCACGCCAGCAGGCACAGGACGGCCAGGCCCACCAGCACCACCACGGCGACGCGCGGGCCCGACGGCCGCATCCGGGGGATGAGCGGCAGCAACGCGGCCAGGAAACACAAGTGGGCCAACAGGAATGCCGCCAGGCCGAGGCCGAACGACAGCGTCCACCACGGGATCGCCAGCAACCAGTCGCCGGCCGCCGACAACAGGAACGCCGGCATCAGCCACCGGCGCTCGCGGACGAACGGGTGTGCGGCCGCCGCGACCGCCAACAGCACCGCCATCGACGCCTTCAACGGCGGCTGCAGGATCCAGTGTCCGGTCAGCTCGACCCCCGGCGGGGAGCGCAGCGCGAGCACGGTGAGGTAGACGCCGTAACCCAGTCCCGCCCAGCCGGCCAACACCCAGGCGCCCGCCACCACGCGCGGTGCGTACGGTACCTCCATGCCCAGCTTGGACAACACAGCCGACGAGAAACCCGCGATCGACGCCATTCTGCTGAAGGTACTGGATGCGGTTCCCTTCCGGCTATCAACCGACGATGGTGTCGACGCGGCCCGCCAGCGGTTCCGCGACCTGCCCCGCCGGCCGGTGCACCCCGAGTTGCGCGTCGAGGACCGGACCATTCCCGGTCCGGCCGGGCCCGTCGCCGTCCGGATCTATTGGCCGCCAGCGCATGACGGCCCGGCCAGCCCGGTGGTGCTGTTCTTCCACGGCGGCGGCTTCGTCGTCGGCGACCTCGACACGCACGACGGCACCGCGCGCCAGCACGCCGCCGCCGCCGGCGCGGTCGTGGTCTCCGTCGACTACCGGCTGGCGCCCGAGCACCCCTACCCCGCGGCGATCGAAGACGCTTGGGCCGCAACGAACTGGGTGGCCCAGCACGGCGACGAGATCGGTGCGGACGCGGGCCGGCTCGCCGTCGCCGGCGACTCGGCCGGCGGG
>NZ_CSTD01000004.1:68740-238503 GCF_001053185.1 Mycobacterium bohemicum DSM 44277
GGCCCAGCGGGCCCGCGACCACGCCGGCCCGCCCGTCGCGTTCCAGCTGTTGTGGTATCCCTCCACGCAGTGGGACCCGACGCTGCCTTCGTTCACCGAGAACGCCACCGCGCCGATCCTGGATGCCAGGGCCGTCGCCGCGTTCTCCCGTTGGTACGCAGGCGAAGTCGACATGTCCAACCCGCCGCCCGGGATGGCGCCCGGCCGGGCGCCGAACCTGGGCGGCCTGCCCCCCGCCTACATCGCCGTCGCCGGCCACGATCCCCTGCGCGACGACGGCATCCGCTATGGCGAACTGCTTGCCGCGGCCGGGGTTCCGGTCGAGGTGCACAATGCCGAGGCGCTGGTCCACGGCTACCTCGGGTACGCCGGCGTGGTGCCCGCGGCCACCGCCGCGGCCGAGCGCGGGCTGGCCGCCCTGCGGGCCGCGCTGCACGGCTGACGCCGGCGCGTACGGTGAGTCCCATGACGGAGCAGTCCCCGCAGACCCCAGCCGGGCCGGGCATCGACCCGGTATTCAAATCGCTCCTCGACGCCTTCCCGATGACCTTCACCGCCGCCGACGGCGTCGAGGTCGCCCGCACGAGGCTGAAACTGCTCAAGGCGCCCGAGGAGATGCTTCCCCCGCTGCGGATCGAGAACCGCACGATCAGCCACGGCGAGCTCACCGACATCCCGGTGCGCATCTACTGGCCACCCGCCGCCGACGAGCCCAGGCCGGTGGTGGTCTTCTACCACGGCGGCGGGTTCGCGCTGGGCGACCTGGATACCCACGACCCCGTCGCCCGCTCGCACGCCGTCGGCGCCGACGCCATCGTGGTGTCCGTCGACTACCGGCTGGCCCCCGAGCACCCGTTCCCGGCCGCGGTCCACGACTGCTGGGCCGCGCTGCAGTGGGTGGCCGCCAACGCTGCCGAACTCGGCGGCGACCCGGCCCGCATCGCCGTCGCGGGCGACTCCGCCGGCGGCAACCTGGCCGCGGTGATGGCGCACCTGGCCCGGGATAACGCCGGACCGGACCTGAGCTTCCAGCTGCTGTGGTACCCGGTCGTCACCGCCGACCTGTCGCTGCCGTCCTTCATCGAGAATGCCAACGCGCCGATCCTGGACCGCGACGTCATCGACGCGTTCCTGGCCTGGTACCTGCCCGACGTCGACATCACCGACCCCGCGGCGTTGCCCGCCACCCTCGCGCCGGCCAATGCCGCCGACCATTCGAACCTGCCGCCGGCCTTCATCGGCACCGCCCAGCACGATCCGCTGCGCGACGACGGGGCCCGCTACGCCGAGTTGCTCGACGCCGCGGGGGTGCCGGTCGAGCTCTGCAACGAGCCCGCGCTGGTGCACGGCTACGTCAGCTTCGCGCTGGTGATCCCCGCCGCCGCCGAGGCCACCGACCGCGGGCTGGCGGCGCTGCGCAAGGCTCTGCACGGGTAGGCCGCCATGAGCACCGCCCCCGACTACCACACGCTGATCGTCGGTGCCGGATTCTCCGGCATCGGGGCCGCGATCAGGCTCGACCGGGCGGGGCTGCCGGACTACCTGGTGGTCGAGGCCGGCGACGGGGTCGGCGGGACGTGGCACTGGAACACCTATCCCGGTATCGCCGTGGACATCCCGTCGTTCTCCTACCAGTTCTCCTTCGAGCAGAGCCCCAACTGGTCGCGGACCTACGCGCCGGGCCGCGAACTGAAGGCCTACGCCGAGCATTGCGTCGACAAGTACGGCCTGCGGTCACGAATCCGGTTCAACACCAAGGTGATCACCGCCGAATTCGACGACGAGCACGCCGTGTGGCGGGTGCGAACCGACCCCGGCGGCGAGGTGACCGCCCGGTTCCTGATCAGCGCGAGCGGTGTGCTCACCGTGCCCAAGCTGCCCGACATCGACGGCGTGGATTCCTTCGCCGGTGTCACCATGCACACCGCGCGGTGGGACCACACCCGGGACCTGACCGGCAAACGCGTCGCCGTCATCGGCACCGGCGCCTCGGCCGTTCAGGTCATCCCCGAGATCGCCCCGATTGTCGAGCGGCTCACCGTCTTTCAGCGCACCCCGATCTGGTGTTTCCCGAAGTTCGACCTCCCCCTGCCGGCGCCGGCGCGCTGGGCGATGCGCATTCCCGGCGGCAAGGCCGTACAGCGGGCGCTCAGCCAGGCGTTCGTCGAGCTGACGTTCCCCATCTCGGCGCACTACTTCACGGTCTTCCCGCTCGCCCGCAGGATGGAGTCGGCCGGCCTGGCGTATCTGCGCAAGCAGGTCCACGACCCGGCGGTGCGCGAAAAGCTCACCCCGCGATACGCCGTCGGGTGCAAGCGGCCCGGCTTCCACAACGACTACCTGGCCACCTTCAACCGCGACAACGTGGCGCTGGTCACCGAGCCGATCGACAAGATCACGCCGGGCGCGGTGGCCACCACCGACGGCGAGACGTACGACGTCGACGTGCTGATCCTGGCGACCGGCTTCAAGGTGATGGACACCGACAACGTGCCCACCTTCGCGGTGACCGGAAGCGGAGGAGTGTCGCTGAGCCGGTTCTGGGACGAGCACCGGCTGCAGGCCTATGAGGGCGTGTCGGTTCCGGGTTTCCCCAATTTCTTCACGGTGTTCGGGCCGTACGGCTACGTCGGCTCGTCGTACTTCGCGCTCATCGAAACCCAGACCCGACACATCGTGCGGTGCCTCGAGCGGGCCCGGCACCGGGGCGCGAGCCGCATCGAGGTGACCCGGGAGGCCAACGACCGCTACTTCGCCGAGATGATGCGCAAGCGGCACCGGCAGATCTTCTGGCAGGACAGCTGCCGGCTGGCCAACAGCTACTACTTCGACAAGAACGGCGACGTGCCGCTGCGGCCCGCGACCACCGTCCAGGCGTACTGGCGCAGTAGGCGATTCGATCTCGACGACTACCGGTTCACCGCGCAGCGCTACGCTTGACGCGTGGCCAAGGTCTTTCCCCGCATCGATGAGACGCTACGCGCCTTCATCGGCGAGCAGGCGGTCTACTTCGTTGCCACCGCCCCGTCGCAGGGAGGCCGAATCAACCTCTCCCCCAAGGGCTATCGCGACACGTTCGCGGTGCTCGACGATCACACCGTGGCCTACCTCGACCTGTTCGGCAGCGGCGTGGAAACCATCGCGCACCTGCGCGACAACGGCCGCATCACCGTCATGTTCTGCTCGTTCACCCGCAACTCGCGGATCCTGCGGCTGTTCGGCACCGGGCGGGTCGTCCGTCCCGACGACGCCGAATTCCGGGAATTGCTAGCGCATTTCGAGGACAAGCACGCCGGGGCCCGCGCCGTCATCGTCATCGACGTCGAACGCATCGCGGACGCCTGCGGGTTCGCGGTTCCCTACTACGAGCTCGTCGACGAACGCCCCGTGCTCGACGCACACCACGCGCAGGCGTCCGACGAGAAGTTCGCCGGCCTCATCGGACGCAACCTTCGCAGCATCGACGGGCTGCCCGGCCTGGAGGCCGATCACCCGCTCCCCTAGACGGCGCGCCTGAGCTCGTCGACCTTGTCGAGGCGCTCCCACGGCAGGTCGACGTCGGTGCGCCCGAAGTGCCCGTAGGCGGCGGTCTGCGCGTAGATCGGGCGCAGCAGGTCCAGGTCCCGGATGATGGCGCCCGGCCGCAGGTCGAACACCTCGGGAACGATCTTCTCGATCTTGACCGGGTCGACGGTCGCGGTGCCGAAGGTCTCCACGAACAGGCCGACGGGCGCGGCCTTGCCGATCGCGTACGCCACCTGGACCTCCACGCGCTCCGCGAGGCCCGCGGCGACGATGTTCTTGGCCACCCAGCGCATCGCGTAGGCCGCCGAACGGTCCACCTTGGACGGGTCCTTTCCGGAGAAGGCGCCGCCGCCGTGGCGGGCCCAGCCGCCGTAGGTGTCGACGATGATCTTGCGGCCGGTCAGGCCCGCGTCGCCCATGGGGCCGCCGAGCACGAACTTGCCGGTCGGGTTGATCAGCAACCGCGTCGACGACGTGTCCAGCGTGTCGTGCGCCAGGTCGTCGAGGACGGTGTTGAGGACCTTCTCCCGCAGGTCGGGGGTCAGGGTGTTCGCCAGGTCGACGTCGGCGGCGTGCTGGGTGGAGATGACCACGGTGTCCAGCGCGACGGGGACGTTGTCCTCGTAGGCGATGGTGACCTGGGTCTTGCCGTCGGGGCGCAGGTAGGGCAGCACGCCGTTCTTGCGGACCTCGGTCAGCCGCCGCGACAGTCGGTGGGCCAGCGCGATGGGCAGGGGCATCAGTTCGGGGGTGTCGTTGATCGCGTAGCCGAACATCAGGCCCTGGTCCCCGGCGCCCTGGGCGTCCAGGGGGTCGCCGGTGCCCTCCACGCGGGCCTCGAAGGCCGTGTCGACGCCCTGGGCGATGTCGGGCGACTGGGCGCCGATGCCGATGTTCACCCCGCACGACGCGCCGTCGAAACCCTTCTCCGAGGAGTCGTAGCCGATGTCGAGGATCCGCGCGCGCACGGTGTTGGTGATGTCGGCGAACGCCGCCTTCGCCGTGGTGGTGACCTCGCCGACGACGTGCACCTGGCCGGTGGTCACCAGCGTCTCGACCGCGACGCGCGAGCGCGGGTCTTCCGCCAGCAGCGAGTCGAGCACCGAGTCGCTGATCGCGTCACAGATCTTGTCGGGATGCCCCTCGGTCACCGACTCACTGGTAAACAGCCGACCGTTTTCGCTCACTGTTTTGATCCTTCCGAATAGTTAGGTAGCCGAATTATATCGGTTGGCGGCAGGCCCATCAGCGCCTGACCGGTCACCACAGGAAAACCGAACCTTCTTAGCCGTCGCCGTGCAGGAACGCGACGATCGCATCAACGATACGACTGGCCATCAGCGTCTTGGAGCCGTGCTGCAGGGCCGACTCCGTGCCGTCGGAGGCCAGCAGCCAGCCGTCGTTGTTGTCCACCTCGAACGCCCGGCCGTCGCCGACCGCGTTGACGACCAGCAGATCGCAGCCCTTTCGCCGCAGCTTCGCGCGGGCGTGAAACAGCACGTCGCCGCTGGCGTCGCCGGTCTCGGCGGCGAAACCCACGATGGCCCGCATGTTCGGGAGTTCGCCGTGGCTGCGCGCCCGCACCACGCCGGCCAGCACGTCGTCGTTGCGCACCAGGTCGATCGACGGCGCCGCGGCCGCGTCGTCGGCGCCCTTTTTGATCTTGGCCGCCGAAACCTGGGCGGGGCGGAAGTCGGCGACCGCGGCCGCCATCACCAGCACGTCGGCCGCGGGAGCGTGCTTGGACACCGCGTCGCCGAGTTGCTCGGCCGAGCTGACCTGAATCACCTCGACGCCGGCGGGGTCGATCAGCCCGGCGGTGTGCCCGGCGATCAGCGTGACCTCGGCGCCGCGCTGGGCGGCGACCCGGGCCACGGCATAGCCCTGCTTGCCCGAGCTGCGGTTGCCGATGAACCGCACCGGGTCGATCGGTTCGCGGGTGCCGCCGGCGGTCACCAGCACCTTGCAGCCGGCCAGGTCGTAGGGCAGCGCGTCGTGCCGCTCCAGCAGCAGGTGGGCCAGCGTGGTGATCTCCTCGGCCTCCGGCAGCCGGCCCGCCCCGCTGTCGGCGCCGGTGAGCCGCCCGGACGCGGGTTCGAGCACCACCGCTCCGCGGCGGCGCAGGGTGGCGACGTTGTCGACCGTGGCCGGATGCAGCCACATCTCGGTGTGCATCGCCGGCGCGAACAGCACCGGGCAGCGGGCCGTGAGCAACGTGGCGGTCAGCAGGTCGTCGGCCCGGCCGGCGACGGCGCGGGCCAGCAAGTCCGCGGTGGCCGGCGCCACCACGACCAGATCGGCCTGCTGGCCGAGCCGGACGTGCGGCACCTCGGGGACGTCGGAGAAGACGCCGGTGTGCACCGGCTGGCCGGAGAGCGCCTCGAAGGTGGCGGCGCCGACGAAGCGCAGCGCGGAGTCGGTGGGGATGACGCGGACCTGGTGGCCGGCCTCGGCGAGCTGACGGACGACGGTGCACGCCTTGTAGGCGGCGATGCCCCCGGAAACGCCGACGATGACCTGTTTGGCGATCGGCTTACGGTCCACAGCGCCCGGCCCTGGCCTGTTACTCGCCCTCGGTGTGCTCGAGCAGGTCGGCGTGGATCTCGCGCAGCGCGATCGACAGCGGCTTCTCCTGCAGCCCGGGCTCGACCAGCGGGCCGACGTACTCGAGGATGCCCTCGCCGAGCTGGTTGTAGTAGTCGTTGATCTGGCGGGCCCGCTTGGCCGCGTAGATCACCAGCGCGTACTTGCTCGAAACGCGGTCCAGCAACTCGTCGATTGGGGGGTTGGTGATGCCCAGCGGGGTGTCGTAGGCGCCCAATCCACCCGCCGCCGGGTCGAATTGGTCGGAAACGGCGGCCAGCGGCGCGTCGGACGGCGAAGTAGTCACGTAGGTCAATCTCCTCAGCGGTGAGAGGCGGTTAGAAGCCCTGAAACGGCCAGGAACCGCTAGACACTCGATGCTCGATGTGATTTTGGCTCCTGGTCTGGCCAGACGGTCATGCCGGGCCCGGCGCAGTTACCAGCAAGGATACCAATTCGGCACACGCAGACTCCAATCGACTGTTGACCACCACCTCGTCGAAGTCGCCCTGGGCCGCCATTTCCACGCGCGCGGTGTCCAGGCGGCGCCGGATCACCTCGGGTGTCTCGGTGCCCCGGCCGACGAGCCTGGCCTCGAGGTCCTCCCAGCTGGGCGGCGCCAGGAACACGGTGATCGCCTCGGGCATCGCCTTCTTGACGGCCCTGGCCCCGGCGAGGTCGACCTCGATGAGCACCGGACGTCCGGCGGCGGTGGCGGCCCGCACCGGCTCGGCCAGGGTCCCCGATCGGTGCAGCCCGCCGTGGATATCGGCCCACTCCAGCAGGGCGCCCTGGTCGATCAGCTCCTGGAAGCGGGCCGGGGTGACGAAGTGGTAGTCGACGCCGTCGACCTCGCCCGGGCGCGGCGCCCGTGTGGTGGCCGAGACGCTGAAGTGCAGGTCGGGGATCCGCTCGCGCAGGCACCGGACCACGGTGGACTTGCCGACGGCCGAGGGACCGGACAGCACGACGACGCGCCCCTTGCCGGTTGGCTCGTGCCGTGTCGCATGCCCGAGGTCCGGTCCCCCGCCGGCGGTCACCGGCGCTCCCTGGTCGGCGCCCCCACAGGCCTTCCGGCCTGCATCGTCGTCGGCGGGTGCCGATTGCCCGACTCCTCCTCAGGCCTGACGGCCTGCATCGTCGTCGGCGAGTGCCGATTGCCCGACTCCTCCTCAGGCCTGACGGCCTGCATCGTCGTCGGGCGTTAGGAGCCGAACTTTTCCAGCAGGGCCTTGCGCTGCCGGTCGCCGAGGCCGCGCAGGCGGCGGGTCGGCGCGATTTCCAGCTCGGTCATGATTTCCTGCGCCTTGACCTTGCCCACCTTGGGCAGGGCCTCCAGCAGGGCAGACACCTTCATCTTGCCCAGGACTTCGTCCGTCTCGGCGTCCTTGAGCACCTGCGTGAGGTTGGTGCCGCCACGCTTCAGCCGGTCCTTGAGCTCTGCTCGTGCACGACGTGCGGCTGCCGCCTTCTCCAAGGCGGCCGCGCGCTGCTCGTCGGTCAACTGGGGAAGGGCCACTATTCCTCCGTCTCTGATCAAACCGAATCGATCGCTGTTGTCTCTGCCTGGTACTTCTGCCAGCGCAGACGACCGTACCCACGCTTCGGAACGAAATCTAACCCGCCCCCCTGGTAAAGGCGAACAAATGCCCAGCGTGGGCCTCACCCGGCGCCCGCGACGGCGGTCACAGCGGGGGTGCACCGGCCCCGTCGTCTCGCCCGAGCCGGGATGCTCACCCGAACGCCGATCTCAGCTCTGACCAGCGCTTTTGCCACCGCGGCCGCACGCACGGCGCCCGGGGCCCGGTCGACAAGGACCGGCCCGCCCAGCGCGCTGACGTCCGGCGGCTCGAAGACCGTCGCCCCGACCACCACACCGACGTAGCCGGCCCCGGCGGGGGTGGCCGACCGGTTCAGCTGGGCCGCCTGGTCGACGACCATCTGGGCCACCGTGCGCCCGTCGAACGCGGCCCGCTGCACGGTCGCGCCCTCGGGGTTGGAGGTGGCCGCCAGGACGAACACCCCGGTGTTGTGCGCCGCCGCGGCCTCGAGCAGCGGCCGCAGCGCGCCGAAGCCCAGGTACGGCGAGGCGGTCACCGCATCGGCGGCCAGGGGCGAGTCGCCGGCCCAGGCCGCGGCGTAGGCGGCCATCGTGGTTCCGATGTCACCGCGCTTGGCGTCGGCCAGCACCAACACCCCCGCGGCGCGCAGCGCGGCGATGGTGCGCTCCAGCACCGCGAACCCGGCGGCGCCGTAGGCCTCGAAGAAGGCCACCTGCGGTTTGACGACCGCGAAGCCCGCGAACGCCTCCACGCAGATGTCACAGAAGGCGGCCAGGCCGTCGGCGGTGGTGGGCAGGCCCCAGGCCTGCAACAGCTGCGGATGCGGGTCGATACCCAGGCACAGCGGCCCGCGGCTGCGCTTGGCGGCGGTCAGCCGGTCGCCGAACCCGGTCACCGGCCCTTGCCATGCTGGCCGATCAGGCTGTGCAGCTCCTGCAGGCTGCGCACCCCGATGTCGCCGCGGATCGCCGCCTCGATGCCCTGAATGGCGGCCGAGGCGCCCTGCACGGTCGTCACGCAGGGGATGTTCGCCGAGACCGCGACCGACCGGATCTCGTAGCCGTCGATGCGCGGCCCGGAGTTGCCGTAGGGCGTGTTGATCACCATGTCCACGTCGCCCGCCCTGATCGCGTCGACGGCGGACACCGCGGGCCGGCCCTGCTGCGGCGGCTCGAAGTGCTTGCGCACCTCGTCACACGGAATCCCGTTGCGCCGCAACATCTCCGCGGTGCCCTCGGTGGCCAGCACCCGGAATCCCAGGTCCGCCAGGCGCTTGACCGGGAACACCAGGGACCGCTTGTCCCGGTTGGCGACCGACACGAAGATGGTGCCCTGCACCGGCAGCGACCCGTAGGCGGCGGTCTGGCTCTTGGCGAACGCGCTGCCGAAGTCGCGGTCGATGCCCATCACCTCGCCGGTGGACTTCATCTCCGGCCCCAGCAGCGAATCGATGGCATCCCCGTCGGCGCCGCGGAAGCGGTGGAAGGGCAACACCGCCTCCTTGACGGCGATCGGGGCCTGCGGCGGCGCGTGCGCGCCGTCGCCGGACGCCGCCAGCATGCCCTCCTCGCGGAGCTGGGCGATGCTGGCGCCCAACATGATTCGGGCGCACGCCTTGGCGAGCGGGACGGCGGTGGCCTTGGATACGAAAGGAACGGTACGGCTCGCTCTCGGGTTCGCCTCCAGGACGTAGAGCACGTCGTCCTTCAGCGCGTACTGCACGTTGAGCAGTCCGACGACGCCGATACCCCGCGCGATGGCCTCCGTGGCGCGGCGCACCTTCTCGATGTCGCTGCGGCCCAGCGTCACCGGCGGCAGCGCGCAGGCCGAGTCGCCGGAGTGGATGCCGGCCTCCTCGATGTGCTCCATCACGCCGCCGATGTAGACCTCCGAGCCGTCGCACAGGGCGTCGACGTCGATCTCCACCGCGTCCTCCAGGAAGCGGTCGACGAGCACCGGGTGCTCCGGGGACAGCTCGGTGGCGCGGGTGATGTAGCCGCGCAGCGTCTCCTCGTCGTAGACGATCTCCATGCCGCGCCCGCCCAGCACGTACGACGGGCGCACCAGCACCGGGTAGCCGATCTCCTCGGCGATCTTTCTGGCCTGGGCGAAGGTGGTTGCCGTGCCGTACTTCGGCGCGGGCAGACCCGCCGCGCCGAGCACGTCGCCGAAGGCGCCGCGGTCCTCGGCCAGGTCGATCGCCTCCGGCGGGGTGCCCACGATCGGGACACCCGCGTCGGCGAGCCGCTGCGCCAGGCCGAGCGGGGTCTGCCCGCCGAGCTGCACGATGACGCCCACCACCCCCGGACCGCCCGCGCCCGACTGCGTCTCGGCGCGGAACACCTCGAGGACATCCTCGAACGTCAGCGGCTCGAAGTACAGCCGGTCGGCGGTGTCGTAGTCGGTGGACACCGTCTCGGGGTTGCAGTTGACCATCACGGTCTCGAAACCCGCCTGGGACAACGTGGTTGCCGCGTGCACGCAGCTGTAGTCGAATTCGATGCCCTGCCCGATCCGGTTGGGTCCGGACCCGAGGATCAGCACCTTGGGCCGCTCGGCCTGCGGGGCGACCTCGGTCTCGGCGGCGGGGTCGAGCTCGTAGCTGCTGTAGTGATACGGCGTCTTGGCCTCGAACTCCGCCGCGCAGGTGTCCACCGTCTTGTACACCGGGTGGATGCCCAGGCGCTCGCGCAGCGAGCGCACGCCGTCCTCGCCGGCCAGTTCCGGCCGCAGCGCGGCGATCTGGCGATCCGACAGCCCGCTGTGCTTGCCGCGCCGCAGCAGCTCCGAGTCGAGCACCGGGGCGGCGACGAGCTCGGCGCGCAGCGCGACCAGCTCGCCGATCTGCGCGACGAACCAGGGATCGACGCCGGAGGCCTCGGCGACCCGCTCCACCGGGGCGCCGAGCCGCAGCGCCAGTTCGATGTCGTAGAGCCGTCCCTCGGTCGGGGTCCGCAGCCGCTCGAGCACCTCGTCGACGCCGCCCGGGGCGTCGGGCTTGGTCCAGAAGCCGGCGCGGGTGGTCTCCAGCGACCGCATCACCTTGCCGAGCGCCTCGATGAAGTTGCGGCCCAGCGACATCGCCTCGCCGACGGACTTCATCGTGGTGGTCAGCGTGGGATCGGCGCCGGGGAATTTCTCGAACGCGAACCGTGGCGCCTTGACCACGACGTAGTCCAGGGTCGGCTCGAAGCAGGCGGGGGTCTCCTTGGTGATGTCGTTGACGATCTCGTCGAGGGTGTACCCGATGGCCAGCTTCGCGGCGATCTTGGCGATCGGGAAGCCGGTGGCCTTGGACGCCAGCGCGCTGGACCGGGATACCCGCGGGTTCATCTCGATGACGATCAGCCGCCCGTCGGTCGGGTTGACCGCGAACTGGATGTTGCAGCCGCCCGTGTCCACGCCCACCTCGCGCAGGATCGCGATGCCCAGGTCGCGCATCCGCTGGTATTCGCGGTCGGTCAGCGTCATGGCGGGCGCGACGGTGACCGAGTCGCCGGTGTGCACGCCCATCGGGTCGACGTTCTCGATCGAGCACACCACCACGACGTTGTCGTGGCCGTCGCGCATGAGCTCGAGCTCGAATTCCTTCCAGCCGTAGATGGATTCCTCGATGAGCACGTTGGCGCTGGGGGAGGCGGCCAGCCCGGCGCCGGCCATCCGGTCGACCTCCTCGAAGCTGCGGGCCATGCCCGAGCCCAGCCCGCCCATCGTGAAGCTGGGCCGCACGACGACCGGCAGGCCGAGGTCGGCGACCGTCTCGCGGACCTCGTCCATGGTGAAACACACTCGGCTGCGGGCGGATTCGCCGCCGACCTTGGCGACTATGTCCTTGAACATCTGCCGATCCTCGCCGCGCTGGATGGCGTCGAAGTCGGCGCCGATGAGCTCGACGCCGTGGCGCTCCAGCGCGCCGTTCTCGTACAGCGCGACCGCGGTGTTCAGCGCGGTCTGTCCGCCCAGGGTGGCCAGCAGCGCGTCGATCCTATTGCCGCGCTCGGCCTGCTGGGCGATCACCTTCTCGACGAACGCGGCGGTGATCGGCTCGACGTAGGTGTGGTCGGCGTACTCCGGGTCGGTCATGATGGTGGCCGGGTTGGAGTTGACCAGGCTGACCTGCAGGCCCTCGGCGCGCAACACCCGGCACGCCTGGGTGCCCGAGTAGTCGAACTCGCAGGCCTGGCCGATCACGATCGGTCCGGACCCGATCACCAGCACGTGGTTGAGGTCACTGCGACGCGGCACTAGCGTTCCCCTTCGCCGTGTTGGGCGGCCATCAGGTCGATGAATTGGTCGAACAGGTACTCCGCGTCGTGCGGGCCCGCGGCGGCCTCGGGGTGGTACTGCACCGAAAACGCCCGGCCGTCGGCCAATTTCACGCCCTCGACGACGCCGTCGTTGGCGCAGGTGTGGCTGACGATCGCCGGTCCGAACGGGGTGTCGAACGACTGGCCCGCCTCGCCCTCCAGGGCGAAGCCGTGGTTCTGCGCGGTCACCGCGACCCGGCCGGTGGCGTGGTCGATCACCGGGATGTTGATGCCGCGGTGCCCGAACACCATCTTGTAGGTGGACAGGCCCAGGGCCCGGCCCAGGATCTGGTTGCCGAAACAGATGCCGAACAACGGGATTCCCGCACCGAGCACCTCGCGGGTGACGGCGACGACGTGGTCGGCGGTGGCCGGGTCGCCCGGGCCGTTGGACAGGAACACTCCGTCCGGCTTGATCTCGCCGATCTGCTCGAAGGTCGCCGACGCCGGCAGGACGTGGGTGCGCACGCCGCGACGGGAGAAATTGCGTGGCGTATTGGTCTTGATCCCCAGGTCCAGCGCGGCGACCGTAAAGCGCTGCGGCGCTTCGGGTTCGACGATGTAAGTGTCAGGGGTGCTGACCTCGCCGGCCAGATCGGCGCCCAGCATGGACTCCTGGCCACGGACCCGCTCCAGCAGTTCGGCGGTGTCGGCCAGCGCCGCACCGGAGAACACGCCGGCCTTCATCGAGCCGCGGCTGCGCAGGTGGCGCACCACCGCGCGGGTGTCGATGCCGGCGATGCCGACCACCTGCTGGCGGACCAACTCGTCCTCCAGGGTGCCGGTCGCGCGCCAGTTGGAGGCGCGCGGCGACGGGTCGCGCACCGCGTAGCCGGCGACCCAGATCTTGTCGCCCCGGCTCTCGGCGTCCTCGTCGTTCCACCCGGTGTTGCCGATCTGCGGCGCGGTGGCCACCACGATCTGCCGGTGGTAGCTGGGGTCGGTCAGCGTCTCCTGGTAGCCGGACATGGCGGTGGAGAACACCGCCTCCCCGAGCGCCTGGCCCACCTTGCCGAACGGCGCCCCGGTGAAGACGCGGCCGTCCTCGAGCACCAGCAACGCTTTACTCATGGGCGCCGCTCCTCCTCATCGCTTCTCTCTGCATCGTCGCCGGCGCGACTCACGCGACACCCTCCTTCCCGCCGGCCGGGCTGCCCTCCAGCCAGGCGGCGTAGTCGTCGCGGTGGCTGGCCCGGAAACCGGTGTCGATCTCGACCCCCGATTTCAGCCGCCACCGAATCGCCAGAATCCCGATCCGGGCCCGCTCCCTGCCTCCCATGCCGCGCTCCATCCGGATATCCGTGATCGCCTCACTGGGAATCCAAATCGGTTGTGCCCGTGCGCGTTCGATCATGATTCCGCCGGCGTAGCGGGTGAGCACCGCCTTGCTGCGGAAACCCAGGTCGCCGGCCGCGATCCGCTCGGTCCAGCCCGGCGCCAACATCGAGCCGCAATAGTGGCCGCGGGTCGTGGTGATCTCCGCGCCCACCTGGTCGGGCACGGCGGGCAGGTCGCCGATCAGCTCCTCCTGCCGCTGCGAGCGGCGCCGCCAGCTGCGCATCATCAGCTGGATGACGACCGCGATCAGCACCACCAGCACGGCCGCGAAGATCAGCGACCCCACCAGCGTGCCCGAGTTCATGGGCGCCGCTCCTTCTCATAGGCACCGCTCATGCGGCGCACGGTCGGGTCGCCGGCGCGGTTCATGCCGGGCACTTCCCGTCCCGGGCGGTGACCTTCCCGCGCAGCAGGGTCGCAGTCACCGTGGCCGGCAGTGTCATCGACTCGTAAGGCGTGTTGGCCGACCGGCTCGCCAGGTCCGGCCCGGCGACCGTCCAGGTGGCGTCCGGATCCACCACCGTCAGGTTCGCGGGCTCCCCCACTTCCAGCGGCCGGCCGTGATCCGGCAGCCCGACGATGCGTGCCGGGTTCTCGCTCATCACCCGCGCCACGTCGCGCCAGGTCAGCTGCCCGGGCAGCACCATCGCCTGCACCACGACCGACAACGCCGTCTGCAACCCGAGCATGCCCGGGCGCGCCGCGGAGAATTCACAGCACTTCTCGTGCTCGGCGTGCGGAGCATGGTCAGTGGCCACACAATCGATGATCCCTTCGGCCAGCGCCTGCCGCAGGGCCGCGGCGTCGGAGGCCTCGCGCAGCGGCGGGTTGACCCGGTTCACCCCGTCATAGCTGGCCAGCCTGCCGTCGTCGAGCGCCAGGTGGTGCGGGGTCACCTCGGCCGTGATCGAGATCCCTTGCGCTTTCGCCCATTTCAGGATCTCGACGGTGCCCGCGGTGGAGGCGTGGCAGATGTGCACGCGGGCTCCGGCGTCGCGGGCCAGCAGCGCGTCGCGGGCGACGATCGACTCCTCGGCGGCGCGAGGCCAGCCGGCCAGGCCGAGCCTGGCGGCGGTGGGCCCCTCGTGGGCGACGGCGCCGGCGGTCAGCCGCGGCTCCTCGGCGTGCTGGGCGATCAGCACGCCCAGCCCGGTCGCGTACTCCAGCGCGCGGCGCATCACCAGCGGGTCGTGGACGCAGACGCCGTCGTCGGAGAACATCCGCACTCCGGCGGCGCCGGCGGCCATCATGCCCATCTCGGTGAGCTCGGCACCGGCCAGTCCCACGGTGACCGCGCCGACGGGATGCACGTCGACGAGGCCAACCTGCTGGCCGCGCTGCCACACGTGGTCGGTCACCACCGGACTGTCGGCGACCGGGTTGGTGTTGGCCATCGCGAACACCGCGGTGTAACCGCCCAGAGCGGCAGCGGCCGAGCCGGTTTCGATGTCCTCGGCGTATTCGCGGCCGGGCTCGCGCAGGTGGGTGTGCAGGTCCACCAGCCCGGGCAGCAGCACCTGGTCGCGCGCGTCGATGACGTCGGCGTCGTCAGGGATGGCGAGCTCCGCGCCGATGTCGGCGATCTGTCCCTCGTAGCCCGGACTGTCGACCAGCACGTCGACGCGATCGCCCTCGCCGTACAACCGCACCCCGCGGATCAATACACTCACGCCGAGATCTCCTCCGCCCCGACCAGCACGTGGAACAGCACGGCCATCCGCACATGCACACCGTTGGAAACCTGTTGCAGCACCGCCGATTGCGACGAATCGGCCACCGACGAGGAGATCTCCATGCCGCGCAGCATCGGGCCGGGGTGCAGCACCACGGCGTGGCCGGGCAGGATCGCCTGACGGCGGCCGGAGAGCCCGTAGAGCGACGAGTATTCGCGCACCGACGGGAAGAAGCCGCCGTTCATCCGCTCGGCCTGCACCCGCAGCATCAGCACCGCGTCGGCCGCGGGCAGCTCCGCGTCGAAGTCGTGCGACATGGTGACCGGCCAGCCTTCGACCCCGACAGGCAGCAGCGTCGGCGGCGCGACCAGCACCACCTCGGCGCCGAGCGTGTCGAGCAGCGTGACGTTGGAGCGGGCGACCCGGCTGTGCAGGATGTCGCCGACGATCACGATGCGGCGCCCCTCGATCCCGCCGAGCCGCTGCCGGATGGTCAGGGCGTCCAGCAGCGCCTGGGTGGGGTGCTCGTGCGTGCCGTCGCCGGCGTTGATCACCGACGGCCCCGAGTCGCCGGTGCAGGTCCACTCGGCGAGCAGTTGCGCGGCGCCGGACGCCGGGTGCCGGACGATCAGCGTGTCGGCCCCGGCGGCCCGCAGCGTCAGCGCCGTGTCACGCAGCGACTCGCCCTTGCCCACCGACGACCCGGCCGCGCTGACGTTGATGACGTCGGCGCTCATCCACTTGCCGGCGACCTCGAACGACACCCGGGTGCGGGTGGAGTTCTCGTAGAACATGGTGATCACCGTGCGGCCGCGCAGCGTGGGCAGCTTCTTGACCTCCCGGCCCACCAGCGCCTCGGCGAACCGGTCGGCGTCGTCGAGGATGGCGGTGGCCTCGTCGCGGCTCAGGTCGCCGGCGGCCAGCAGGTGGCGCGTCATCGGGAGATCACCACGCCGTCGCGGCCGTCGTGCTCGCTGAGCAGCACGTGCACGCTTTCGCTGCGCGAGGTCGGCACGTTCTTGCCCACATAGTCCGCGCGCAGCGGGAGTTCGCGGTGGCCGCGGTCGACCAACACCGCCAGCTGCACCACGCGCGGACGGCCCACGTCGCGCAGCGCGTCCAGGGCCGAGCGCACCGAGCGCCCGGAATACAGCACGTCGTCGACCAGGATCACCAGTGCGTCGTCGATGCCGCCGGCCGGGATCGCGGTGACCTCCAGCGGCCGCGGTGGCTTCTGCATGAGATCGTCGCGATACAGGGTGATGTCGAGCGCCCCGTGGGCCACCTCCACGCCGCTGTACTCCGCGATGTTGGTGGCCAGCCGGTCGGCCAGGATCACCCCGCGCGTCGGGATTCCGAGCAGTACCACCCGCGGCGCGTCGGGCCCGTCCAGGGCGGTCTTCTCGATGATCTGATGCGCGATGCGCGAAACGGTGCGGCCCACGTCGGCCGCCGACATCAGCTCCCGGGATTCACCCGCGGCACCCATACGAAACTTGACCTCCTTCTCCGCCTCACGGGACGGATCGTTAAAGGGGGTTTGTAGAACACGTTCGTGTCCTACCCGCTAGGAGGGTATCAGTCGCTCAGGCCGTTCGTTCGGACCGCATTAACGCGCCCGGCATCGACCTCGAAACAATCAGCGACGGATAGCCCCGCTGCGTTCATCACCGGGGTAAGTGTGCCGAGCGAATATTTGAAAACGCGGTGTTCCACGTAGGGCAATCCACTGTTACGATTCGATTTCGCCGATGCTCCGCCTTCGGGCCGGGGCGTCGGCCAAGGAGGCTGCTGCTATGCCATTGCTGAGCGTGACGCCGGAGGTTGTGTCGGCGGCGAGCGAAAACTTGCAGGAAATCGGCTCTTCGGTGCGTAGCGCGACCGCGGCGGCAGAGGCCCAAACCGCCGTGATCGCAGCCCCAGCCGCCGACGAGGTCTCAGCAGCGATCACGGCCTTGTTTGGTACGCACGCGCAGGAATTCCAAGCCGCCAGCTCGCGGGCCGCAGCTTTCGGCGAAAACTTCGCAGCGACGTTGCGCTCGAGCTTGCATGAGTACCTCAGTGCCGAGGCAGCTAACGTCGGGCAAATATTGTCGAACGATGCGCGTCAGTTCCTCAGTACTGAGGCAACCGTCCTCCCGCAAAATCTGCTGAAAGGCATCGGCACAGGTCAAGCGACTGTGGGCGGTGCCGCCGCGAAACCACCAGCCGAGTATTATTACCCTTGGGGCAATAAAGGCCTACAGACATCCTTTTTTGGTACTATAAGCCTCCCAATTACTTCGTTGGGTAATAACGTCGCGGCCCTTCTTTTAACTCCCGGACAACCGTATGCATTGGGCAATCAGATTGCACCCTATCTTAACGGAAAACCGATTATTACTTACAGCTTCACCTCGGGTGCGGATGATTCCGGAAATATCCTTTTCTCCGGAAGTGTGACCACCCCCGGCGGCTACGGAATAGGGCTGGTTGCCGACACTTTAACTAGTAATTACGGCGAGAATCTATCCCTTCCCGTGGTCGGCAAGGAATCGGTGACCGCGAACGTTGGGGCCGGTATTTACGGCGCGACTGGATACGTATTCGGCGCAGGGGGCGGGGTGGTGGCGAACACGCAACAGGGCATTTATGCCGCAAGTGTTGGCGGGGAGCTGCCTGTTGTCGGTGGCGGTGGCCAGGCATTGGTGCAGTACAACAGCGGAACCGGCGTGTCCTTCGCCGGTTCTGTATCCGCTCCGCTTGACTTGGCAGGGGTGTCGGTACAGGCGAACCCCGGCGTCGGATTTTACAACGCCACCGCAAACATTGGGGGCGTCTTCGGTAGTGGGGATTCGGTGACTTGGCAACCGAACGTTGGCTTCACGACCACCGGCGTCATGTCAGGTTTAACTATTTCCGATCCCTCCGAAGATATAAATGATTTACTTGGTGGAAATGGCCTCCTATCAGGGGGCGTTCCCAACACCGGCAATCTGACTCCCAATGAACAGTTGTGGCAAAATTACGATAATCAACTAAACCAATGGGACCAGGCGGTAAATACTTGGGACGACAAGTATGAAGCTAATCTTACGTGGTTGGAAAAAAATGACGACAACTTGGAGTATCAGGAATACGGCCTCGGACCTGAGCCGTACCCGAATCTCGGTCCTGAACCTCCCGCTCCCGGTCCCTATCCCGTTGAACCTACCCCCCCTGATGTCCCGGACGATTGAGTCAAGTCAATAGGCCGACCGGGTCCCGCGCTGTCGGGTGACCACCTCGAACGCTTCGCGGGTGCGGGCCTCGGCGAGCGGCCCGTGAGCCCCTGCCGGCGATACTGCTTCAAGGCCTGTTTCTCGGGGTAGGCCGCGGGTGCCGCGGCGAAGATCTCGGCGGCCAGTTCGGGGCCGAACCGCTTCTCGATGCGGCGACGTTCCGCGTGGCGCACCCGCAGCAGCGCCCGGGTGTAGAGACAGCCGATCTGATCGGCCAGTGCCGTGGCCCCCCAACCCAGTGCCTGGGGCCTCAGGCGGCACCACTGCGCAGCGCCGGAGCCGTCGAGCGCGAGCGCCAGCGCCCCGTCCCGCGAGGATTCGGCGTAGATCCGGGCCTGCCCGTCGCTGCCGGTGGCGGCCAGCCAGGCGAAGACGTGGTTCGCCGACGCTTCGAGCCGCTCCCACGGGGCCGAAGCGTCGGCGACGGGGCCGCCACCCTCAGCACAGCGCGTAAACAGTTCTATCGCCTGCGCCTGCACCAGGCGGTGCACCCGCGTCCGGGCGGTGCGCAGGGCCTCGACGATGAGGCGCTCCAACGCGCGGCTGGTGTACCGCTCGAGCGCGCCGTCTTCGATGCTCAGGCGCCCCAGCGTCCCGTCGGCGCGAAAACGCGCCGCCACGGGCCCGCCCGCCTGCACCATGTCGCAGGCGTCGATCAGTGCCGCCAGCCGCGCGCGCAAGTCGGCGACTTCGCCCGCGCCGTCGAGCCGGCTCACGATGCGACACCGGCCGGCGGGCGCCGACGCGTTGCCGCGCCGTCCAAACCCGTTCCAGCCGTGGCCATGTCGCCTCCTAATTCTCCGGCTGTCTGAGGTTGGACGGCAGCTTACCTCGGGTTGACGGGCGTCAAACGTCGCCGGGGAAGCCGTTTCGCTTCCAGGCTCGTTAGGGCTGGTCGCCATGTCATCGGACGGAGTGGTGATCCGAAAAGCGAAGCGCGCCAGGAAGTGCGCACAGGGCCGGGTCAGGTGATCGTGTAGTCGCTGAGCGGGAAAGTGGAGGATTCCCGCAAGGCGTTGAGCGTGCTGGTCGGCCGCAGCAGCGATGCCTCACCGGTGGGGCTGAAATAGTACGACCGCGACGAGGCGCAGTCACCGTTGTAGAACACCGAGTTGCCCAGCGACCGGGTCATGCGGTCGAGGAAACGGGCGTTGGCCTCTTCGGTCACCTCGAAAGTGGTCGCACCGCGGCGCTTCACCTCACCGAGAAGCCGGTCCATGTGCCGCATCTGGGCCTCGATGGTGTGAAAGAAGGACAGGCCGGAGAAGGCGAACGGGCTGGCCAGGCCGAGGTAGTTGGGAAAGTAGGGCACCGACATCCCTTGGTAGGCCTGAAATCCGCTCTCGCGCCACCACTTTCCGAGGTTCCGGCCTTCGCGGCCAACCACCTCGACGGCCGGGAAGTTGGCCTCCCAGATGTCGAATCCCGTCGCCAGGACGAGGGTGTCGACGACGATTTTGCGGCCGTCCGCGGTAACGACGCCGT
Source organism: Mycobacterium bohemicum DSM 44277 (assembly GCF_001053185.1). Lineage (GTDB taxonomy): Bacteria > Actinomycetota > Actinomycetes > Mycobacteriales > Mycobacteriaceae > Mycobacterium > Mycobacterium bohemicum. The sequence goes on from NZ_CSTD01000004.1 coordinate 88,474, forward strand.
CGGCCTCGACCCGCTCGATGGGGTTGGTCTCCAGGTGCACGTGCGGCTTGGTGAACGCCCGGTAGTAGGAGTTGGAGAAGGTGGGCCGCTTGCAACCGCAGTCATAGTCCGGTGTCAACTTGGCGCGCAGTTCCTTGTCGCGGATCGACGCGAAGCGGTTGATCTTGGCCATGTCGGAGGCGGTGATGTTGCCCCGGCCACGGGTTTCCTTGAAGTGCAACACCCCGATCACCAGGATCATCTCGATCACGATGTCGCTGATCCAGCGGAGGATCCGCTGCGCCCACGGCAGCCGCGCGAACAGGCGTTGCGCCGCCGGGGGAAATTCGAAGTCGGGCTTGGGCAGCACGTGGGTGGCGGTGCGCTGGTACACGATCAGTTCCCCGGCCTGCTCGGCCAACTTCGGGATGACCTGCACCGCGGACGCCCCGGTCCCGATGACCGCGATGCGGCGCCCCTCATAGCGGTAGTCGTGATCCCAGGCCGTGGTATGGACGATCTTGCCCCGGAACCCGCTGATGCCCGCGATATCGGGGGTGCGGGGCTGAGACAGGAAGCCGGTCGCGGTGATCAAGAGCCGGGTCGTCAATGTTTCGCCGCCCATCAGGGCCACCCGCCAGACTCCGGCGTCCTCGTCCCACTGGGCACCTTCCACCGTCGCGTTGAACCGCATGTGGCGGCGCACGTCATACTTCTCGGCGACGTCGGCGGCGTACTGCTTGACCTCGGAGCCCGGCGCGAACAACCGCGACCACTTCGGGTTGGGTTCGAACCAGTACGAGTACGTGGTGGACGGGATGTCGACGGCGACACCTGGGTAGTGGTTGACGTGCCAGGTGCCGCCCAGGTCGTCTTCGCGGTCAAGGATGACGAAATTCTCGTATCCCAGACGCTTGAGCTGGACGGCCGCTCCGATGCCGCCGAATCCCGCGCCGACAATGACGGCGTCGAAACGGTTCGAGTTCACACCATGCTCCGTGCTTACAGTCTCCGTACTTGCAGGGAAAATTTTACCCAGGCGTAGACGTACCCACTACCGAAGGCTTAACCCGCCTGCACCGAACGAAATCAATCCGTCGTCGAACCGATATCGTCGTGCCAAATGCCACCGAAATCACACCACGGGCGCCGAGCGGACGCTGCGCGACGTGCTGTGCGCGGGCTGGGACATCGCGTCGAGCCCGTCACCGTGCGCCGCGAGGTCGACCGCAAGACCGCCGAAATGGCGTTTGGAACATCCGGGCACAGCGGCGCTGACCGGCGCGGCTAACGTGAACCGGGTGAATCTGGACGTCAATCGGGCCTCGATCCAAGAGGCGTGTGACGCCGGCCTGCTCGCCGGTGCGCTGACGCTGGTTTGGCAGCGCGGAGAGGTGGTGCAGGTCAACGAGATCGGCTATCGCGACGTGGACGCCGGGCTGCCGATGGGACGCGACACGCTGTTCCGGATCGCCTCGATGACCAAACCGGTCACGGTGGCGGCGGTGATGAGCCTGGTCGACGAGGGCAAATTGACGCTGAAAGACCCCGTCACGCGCTGGGCGCCGGAGCTGGCCGACCTGCGGGTGCTCGACGACCCGCGCGGTCCCCTGGACCGCACGCATCCGCTCGAGCGCACGATCCTGATCGAGGACCTGCTCACCCACACCAGCGGCCTGGCCTACGCGTTCTCGGTGTCCGGGCCCATCGCCAAGGCGTACATGCGGCTGCCGTTCCACCAGGGCCCCGACACCTGGCTGGCCGCCCTGGCCGAGCTGCCCCTGGTGCATCAGCCGGGCGACCGCCTCACCTATAGCCATTCCATCGACCTGCTGGGCGTCATCGCGTCCCGCATCGACGGCAAGCCGTTCCAGGAGGTGCTCGACGAACGGGTGCTGGGCCCGGTGGGGATGACCGACACCGGTTTCTTCGTCACCGAGGAAGCGCGGCGCCGGGCCGCGACCATGTATCGCCTCGACGAGCACGGTCAACTGCATCACGACGTGATGGGTCCCCCGCACATCAAGCCGCCCTCGTTCCCCAACGCCGGCGGCGGCCTGTGGTCGACCGCCGACGACTACCTGCGGTTTGTGCGAATGCTGTTGGGGGACGGGACGATCGACGGGGTTCGGGTGCTGTCGGCCGAGTCGGCCCGCCTGATGCGCACCGACCGGCTGACCGACGAACAGAAACGCCACAACTTTTTGGGCGCCCCGTACTGGGTCGGGCGCGGCTTCGGGCTGAACCTGTCGGTGGTGACCGATCCGGCGAGGAGCGCGCCGCTGTTCGGGCCGGGCGGGCTCGGCACCTTCAGCTGGCCCGGCGCCTACGGAACCTGGTGGCAGGCGGACCCGTCCGCCGACCTGATCCTGCTGTATCTGGTGCAGAACATGCCCGACATGTCCGCGGACGTCGCCGCGGCCGTCGCCGGCAACACCACGCTCGCGAAACTTCAATCGGTGCAACCGAAGTTCGTCCGCCGCACCTATCAGGCCCTCGGCCGCTAGCGCCGTGGTCGACTATCCACCCGACCGGATCACGGGGCCGCGGCTGGTGCTGCGCCGACCCGTGGTCGACGACGCCGGCGCGCTCTACCAGAGGGTGGCCCGCGATCCCGAGGTCACCAAGTACCTGATGTGGGCGCCGCATCCAGACGTGGCGACGACGCGGCGGGTGATCACCGAGAAACTCAACGTCAGCGACGACGAGCGGACGTGGGTGATCGAGCTGAGGCACAGCGGCGAGGTCGTCGGCCTGGCCAGCTGCCGGCGCCCGGTGCCCCACTCGGTCGAGGTCGGCTACTGCCTCGGCCGGCGGTGGTGGGGCAAGGGAATCATGTCCGAGACGCTCGAGATGCTGCTGGCCGCGCTCGACGCCGACCGGCGGGTGTACCGCGTCTGGGCGACGTGCAGCGTCGACAACGAACGCTCGGCGCGGCTGCTCGAGCGCGCCGGCTTCGTCCTCGAGGGCCGCCTGAGCCGGCACGCCGTGTACCCGACCATGGGGCCCGAGCCGCAGGACAGCCTGCTTTACGCGAGGGCGCGGCGCGCGTAGGCCCGCACGTCTGCGTCGCCGTCCTTCAAGGCGATGCCCAGCGCATCGCGGGCGTCGGGATCGGCCGTCCACCGGGCCAGGCTCAGCACGGCCGCCTTGCGCACGTCGAGATGCTCGTCGACGAGCGCCTCGACCAGCCGCGAAACCGCGAATTCCGGGGGTGCACCGGACAGCGCGCGCGCCGCACCCTCGCGCACCTGCCATGCGGGCACCCGCAACGCGTGGTCGACAGCATCCAAATCGCTTTCCACGCAGCCCAATTGGCCCAGCGCGGCGAGCGCCGCCGCGCGCACCAGCGGGTCGGCATCGTTGAGCAGCGCGCGCACCGCGCCGGCACCCCCACCCAGCGTGGCCAGGCCGCCGGCCGCGGCGATCCGCACCTCCCGGTTCTCGTCCCGCGTCGCGGTGACCACGCCGTCGACGTCGTCGACCGACACCAGCGCCCGCACCGCCTCGATCCGGACGCGGTGGTCGGAATCGTCCAGCGCGCGGCGGTATTCGCGCGCGTCACCGACCCGCCGCGCGGCGAGCAGGTGGACCGCGGCCGCACGCACCACCGTGTCCCTCGAGCCCAGATGCGCGCCCGCTCCGGCCGGGTCGGGCAGCACCTCCGCCAGCTCGCGAACCCCCTCGGCGGCGGCGCGCCGCACCCCGGCGTCGCGGTCATCCAGTGCCGCGAACAGCGCCGGCGCGTACCCGTCGGGAATGTGCTCGGTCAGCGTCGCCACCGCCGTGCGGCGCACCCCCGGATCCGCGTCGGCCAGGTACGGCCCGAGATCGGTGATGGTCGGCTCCTCGAGCGCCAGCACCTCGGCGATGCGCGGGGATGGCGGTTCGAACGGGGTTGCAGCAGGGCGGATCCCGGGACCCGCGGCCGCCGGAGCCTGACCGCCGACCAGCGCCGGCTGCTGCACCTCGTACACGGTCCGGTCGGCCGGCGGCAGGCCGTCGAACTCGGGCACGGGCACCAGGTAGGGGGCCACCGGCCGCTTGAGGAACACCATCGCGCCATCGGGCCCCTTGCGCAGATTCAGGTGGTAGCCCCACTGGGCGTCGTCGCGCCCGGGGAGGTCCGCGCGGTCGTGGTAAAGGCCCCAGCGCGATTCGGTGCGGGTGAGCGAGGACCGGGCGGCCATCTCGGCGCAGTCCCGGATGAACGACACCTCGACGGCGCGCATCAGTTCGTGGGGGTTGCGGGCGCCCATCTCGGCGATCTCGTCGCGCATCCGCTCGAAGGTGCGTACCGCGATCGACAGCTTGGCGGCCGTCTTGGGCGGCGCCACATAGTCGTTGACGAAGCGGCGCAGCTTGTATTCCACCTGCGGCTGCGGCGGCCCGTCGGGATGCCGTAGCGGCCGATAGACCAGTTCGTGGGCGGCGCGCAGCTGGTCCTCCGGGAGTTCCTGGGGCGCAGCGACTTCCCCACAGGCCGAGGCCGCGTCGGTGCCGGCGAGGTCGCCGAACACGAACGCGCCGATCATGTAGTTGTGCGGGACGCAGGCCAGGTCCCCGGCAGCGTACAGCCCGGGCACCGTGGTGCGGGCATGCTCGTCGACCCAGACCCCCGAGGCGGAATGGCCTCCGCACAAACCGATTTCGGAGATGTGCATCTCGATGTCGTGGGTGCGGTAGTCATGCCCCCGGTTGGCGTGGAACGTTCCCCGGGTCGGCCGCTCGGTGGTGTGCAGAATGTTCTCCAGCGCGGACAGTGTCTCGTCGGGCAGGTGCGATACCTTGAGGTAGATCGGCCCGCGGGCGGAGTCGATCTCGCTTTTCACCTCGGCCATCATCTGCCCAGACCAGTAGTCCGAGTCGACGAACCGCTCCCCCTGCGCGTTGACCTGATACCCGCCGAACGGATTCGCCACATACGCGCAGGCCGGCCCGTTGTAGTCCTTGATCAGCGGGTTGACCTGGAAGCACTCGATGCCGGACAGCTCCGCGCCGGCGTGATAGGCCATCGCGTACCCGTCGCCGGCGTTCGTCGGATTCTCGTAGGTGCCGTACAGGTAGCCCGACGCCGGCAGGCCCAACCGCCCGCACGCCCCGGTCGCCAGGATCACCCCCTTGGCGCCTATGGCGTAGAACTCCCCGGTGCGCGTGTGCAGGGCGGCGGCGCCCACCGCACGGCCGTCGCGCACGAGAACCCGCACCGGCATCAGCCGGTTTTCAATGCGGATCTTCTCCCGCATGGTCTTCTGCCGCAGCACCCGGTACAGCGCCTTCTTGACGTCCTTGCCCTCCGGCATGGGCAGCACGTACGAGCCCGAGCGGTGCACGCGGCGCACCGCGTACTCGCCGTGCTCGTCCTTCTCGAACTTCACCCCGTAGCGCTCCAGCCGCTGCACCATCGCGAATCCGCGGGTGGCGGTCTGATACACCGTGCGCTGGTTGACGATTCCGTCGTTGGCCCGGGTGATCTCGGCGACGTAGTCCTCGGGTTCGGCCTTACCGGGAATGACGGCGTTGTTCACGCCGTCCATGCCCATCGCCAGCGCGCCGGAGTGGCGCACGTGGGCCTTCTCCAGCAACAGCACTCGTGCGCCGTGCTCGGCGGCCGAGAGCGCCGTCATGGTGCCCGCGGTGCCGCCACCGATGACTAGCACGTCGCAGTCGAGGCGGACTGGCGCGAGGTCGGGTATCCGCATCACGCCGCCACCGGATGGTCCAGTGCGGCAATGATCTCCGCACGGATCTCGGCCCGCGGGCGGCTGTCCGTGCGCGGCTCAGGCACGTCAATGACGGCGCGCAGCGGCCGGCCCGCCCGGCCCAGCACGACGATCCGGTCCCCCAACGCCAGCGCCTCGTCGACGTCGTGGGTGACGAAGACGATGGTGGTGGGGTGGGCGCGCCAGGCGTCGATGAGCAGCCGCTGCATGGCCGCGCGGGTCTGGGTGTCGAGGGCACCGAACGGCTCGTCCATCATCACCGCCCTCGGGGCGCCGGCCAGGCCGCGGGCCAGCTGTACGCGTTGGCGCATGCCGCCCGACAGGCTCTTGGGCAGGTAGTGGCCGAAACCCGTCAGTCCCAGCTCGTCGATCCAGCGCTCTGCCGCCGCGCGCCGGGTGGCGCGCGGCACCCCGCGCAGCCGCAGCGCGAGTTCGATGTTGGACCGCACGGTGCGCCAGGGCAGTAAAGCGTTGTCCTGGAACACCATTGCGCGATCGCCCGAGGTGCCGGTGACCACGGCGCCATCGGCCAGCAGCCGTCCGGCGTCGGGCGGCAGCAGACCGGCCAGCGCACGCAGCACGGTCGACTTGCCGCAGCCCGACGGCCCGGTGAGCACCAGGATCTCCCCGGGCCGAACGGCCAGGGAGAGTCCGTCAATCACCGGGATTGCCGTGTAGGACAACGAAACCCGGTCCAGTTCGAGGCTCATTCCCTTCATCGCTGCCCCTCCTGTGCCCGCGGCAGCCAGCGGGTGACGCGGCGGCCCACCAGTTCGACGCCGGCAGAAGTCGCGAATCCGAGCACACCGATGGTGATGATCCCGACGAACACCTGCGGGTAGGCCAGCACGGTGTAGTCCTGCCAGGTGCGATAGCCGATGCCGAGCCGCCCGGAGATCATCTCGGCCGAGATCACGCAGATCCAGGCCACGCCCATGCCGACCGAGAGGCCGCCGAACACACCCGGCAGGATGCCCGGCAGCACCACCTGGCTCAGCACGTCCCACCGGCCGCCGCCCAGGGTGCGCACCGAGTCCTCCCACAACGTGGGTAGCGCGCGCACCGCGTGCCGGGTGCTGACCATGATCGGGAAGTAGGCCGCCAGGAAGGTGATGAAGACGATGCCCGCCTCGTCGGTCGGGAACAGCAGAATCGCGACCGGCACGATCGCGATCGCGGGGACTGGCCTGGCCAGCTCTGCCAGCGGGCCGAGGACGTCGGCGAACAACCGGGAACGGCCGAGTAGCACACCGGTGGCGACGCCGATCGCCGCCGCCAGCCCGAAGCCGGTGAGGATGCGGATCACCGACTGCGCCACGTCAAGCCAGAACTGGGGGGCGCCGACGCGGCGGTGCAGCGCCGCCACGATTTCGGTGACGGTGGGCAACGTGTCGAAGCGCAGCAACAGCCGCACCTTGCCGGCTGTGAGCGCCTGCCAGAGTCCCACGGCGGCCGCCACCGACGCCAACCTCAGCGCGCGGGACCGCCATGGCGCGCCTGTTCGACCACTACATGCGCGGTCATAACGAACCTCCCAGTGCCTGTTGGTAATTCACGGCGGCGCTGCCGGGGTGTGCGGAGAGATAGCGACGCGCCCCTGCCTCGGTGTCGAACGGCTGATAGGTCTGGGACCCTGCTGTTTGCGAGCGCACCCAGTTCGCCTTGTCGGCGAACCAGCGGGTGCCGAGTTCGGCGTCGGGCACGTAGGCCGCGCGAACCCTGGCGCCGCGCAAGGTCGCGTCCCTGACCGCGCCCAGCAGTTGGGTCGGGGTGGCGAAGGTTTGGGTCGCGTCGGCGCCGTCCAGCCAGAGTTCGCTGGCCCGGGCGGGGTCGCCGGGCAGCGGTGAGGGGTTGCCCGTGGCCGCCCGGGCCTGGTCGTAGTTGAGCCCGCGGGCGGCGAACACCGCGCGCAGTGGCTCGTCGACGACGAAGTTCGATAGGTCGAGGTCGGCGAAGTCGCCGATCGACTTCAGGTACGGCACATCGCCTTTCAGCGCGTCGGTCAGCGACGGCTTCAGCGTCGGGTCGAAGGAGGTGCCGCCGGGCCCGTTGTAGAGGTAGACCACCTCCTGGGGCAGGCCGCTCGCCTCGGCGACGATGCGGGCCGCCTCCAGGGGCTTGTCGTGAAGGAAGTCGGTGGCATCCAATTGCGCCTGCAGGAACGCCGCGAGCACCTCGGGGTGGCTCTTGGCGTACGACCGCCGCACGACCACGCCGTGCAGGGTCGGCACGTTCAGCTCCGCGCCGTCGTAGAGGAGTCTGGCCTTGCCCTCATACACCAGCAGCCCGGGCCACGCGACGAACTGGGAAAGCGCCTGGGCCTGGCCGGATTCCAGCGCGGAGGCGCCGACCTGCGGTTGCTGGTTGAGCACGTCGACGCCGGTGACGCCCTCCTTCGCCAGGGCGCGCACCAGCGTGCCGTGGCCGGCCGAGCCCACGCTCGCCGAGACCTTGGACCCGGCCAGGTCGCCCAGCGTCGTCGCGGACGAATCCGGTTTGACCACAACCATGTTCAGCGCGCCCCTGGGGTTGTAGCCGGTGACCGAAACCATTTCGGTGCGCGCCAGCGGATTGGCCTGCGTCTTCGAGCCGTTGATCAGCAGCGGGTAGTCACCCATCGACCCGATGTCGATCTTCTCCGCGAGCATCTGCGCGGTGATCGGGGCCCCGGTGTCGTAGTCCTGCCAGCGCACGGCGTATTTCGTCCCGGTGCGCTTCGTAATGTCGGCCAGGCGGCGCTCCAGGTAGCCCTGCGCGCGCAGCAGCGTGCCGGCGGTGACGGTGTTGATGGTCTTGGACTGGTATCCGACCACCACGTTGACCACGCCCGCGGACTGGGACAGCGATTCCAGCGAGCAGCCGGAGGTGACGGCCAGGGCGGTCATCAGCGACAGCAGTCGCAGGGCGGACTTCTTCATCGCGGGGCCTTCAGCGTAGGAGGTAGGGCATGTTGACCGTGACCGCGCCGGTGGGGCAGCGCGCCGCGCAGGGGCCGCAGTACCAGCATTCGTCGACGTGCATGTACGCCTTGCCGGTGTCGGGGTCGATGGCCAGCGCGTCCAACGGGCAGACCTCGACGCACAGCGTGCAGCCGTCGATGCACAGCGACTCGTCGATCGTGACCGGCACGTCGGCGCGTTGGGAGATCAGCGTCACGTCTTGCTCCTCATCATGTTGCCGCGCATGGTGATTCGATCGCCGCGCATCCGGATGTACTCCAGGTCGACCGGGCGACCGTCGTCGAGACTGGTGAGCCGTTCCAGCATCAGCAGCGGCGCGCCGTCCGGCACCTGCAGGGCGGCGGCCGAGTGCGCGTCGGCCGGGATGGCCTCCAGCGCCAAAGCCGCTGTGCCCAGACGCTGTTCGGTAACCCGCTCGATGAGCGCGAACAGGTCGTTGGTCTCCAGCGCGAACTCGAGGACCGGGATGCCGACGTCGGGCGAAAGGTAGGTCAGGTCGAGGCTGAGCGGGAGCTCGCCCAGGTAGCGCAACCGCTCGATGAAAACGGCCTGCTCGCCCGGTTGGAGCCGCAGCCGCCGCGCGACCGCCGGCGGCGCGCTCACCGCCACGGCGGCGCGGACCTCGTTGCGGACCTCGCCGAAGTCCCTGAACGTCTCCTTAAGGCCCAGCAGCGCGTCGAGCCCGTGGTCGTACTTGCGCTGGGCGACGTGGGTGCCGACTCTGGGTCCGCGGTCGATCAGCCCCTCGCGTTTCAGGACGGCGAGGGCCTCGCGAATGGTGTTGCGCGACACCGAGAATTCGGCCGCCAGCTCGTGTTCGGCGGGCAGCCCGGCGGCGTAGGCGCCGGCGTGGACCTGTTGGCGCAGGACGTCGGCCACGCGACGCGCGCGGTCGGCCCGGGGACCCCCGGCGGGCATCGGTACTGGTTGCGCCACGCCGCCACGCTAACCCGGCGCGCGCGGGCATCGCGGACACGCGGCGCCCGGCGGCGCAGGGGCGACTCGGCATTGCGCCGGGCCGGATTCAGCTGCGACCAGCCCAAATCCGGGCCCGTTTCGCTATTGCGCCACCTGGCGTTCGGCGGCGACGTTCCGATCGCGCTGAGCGCAACCTGCGACCCAAACTCAGAAGGCGCTGGCGTACCGGCTGATGAAGTCGCCCTCGCCGACGGTGTCCGTGTGCTGCAGGCCCGCGTCGTCGCGTCCGAAGAAGGTCCACTGCTTCGGGGTGGTCTGCGGGCCGCCGATCAGTTTGACCGTGTAGCGCAGCCCGGTGGTGCCGATGACGTCACCGACCCGGACCTCCCACGGACGGACCTGAGGTGCATCGTGCCCAGTACCCATAGCTTTGCCGCCATCCTTAGCGCTCGTCGACGGCGCAGTGGTTGGCGCGGTCAATTGCCCCTCACCCTACCTGCATTTGCCGCCGGCCACATCACAGTTGCTCGGAGACGGCCGCCACAGCCGCGTCGCCGTTGACCCCACCGTTCAAACCCGCGGCGTCCGAAGGCAGATCGAAGGGCGGGTACGCGGAGCCCACGGCGGCCGTCGCCGCGTTGCGCTGGGCCTCCATCCGCGCCAGCGCTTGCTCGGTGAAGACCGACAACCCGAGGTCGGGGTTGTACCCGTGGATCTCCTTGACGTCGAGCTGGGCGAGGAAGTAGATGATCTCCTTCGAGACCACCTGGCCGGGAACCAGGACCGGGAAGCCCGGCGGGTAGGGCACCACGAACGTGGTGGAGACCAGCGTCTTGCCCTCGGCCAGCCGGCGGCCGGCCATGCCGATCAGCACGTGCTCGCGGTCGGATTCCTCATACCCGGCGTAGAACGCCGCCCGCATGTCGCCGAACGTGCACGCATCGACGGGACGGAACGCGACGTCGAACTCGCTGAAGTCGGGCAGGTGGGGCAGGTCCTGGGTGAGCTCCTCGACGTGGCGCCGCTGCAGCGCGCGGTCGGCAACGCTCGCCGCGGCCTGCCGGCGGTCGAAATCCGTTGCGATGCGGCGCAACACGTCGAGCAGGTAATGCACGCTGGACCAGGTGACGCCGATGGTGAAGATCAGCAGCACGCTGTTGATGGACGTCTTGTTGATCTGGATACCGAACCGCTCCATCAGGATCTTCTCGCGGAAGTCGTATCCGTTCATCCCGGTCTGGCCGATGAACAGCGTCACCCGCGTCGCGTCGAGCACGAACTGATCGGACCGCCACGCCTCGTTCCACTCGGCCAGCGCGCCCTGGCGGACCTGGCGGTACGAGCTGACCGAGGAGGCCCGGAACTCCTCGGGCACCAGGTCCGACTCGTCGAGGATGCGGAACCACTTGCTGATCAACCGGTCCTTGCGGACCCGGTGCCGGAAGACCAGCGCCATGTCGTAGGTCTGCCGCACCAACTGAAAACCCTCGATGTCGACCTGCCGGCGCGCGAGGTCAAGCGACGCGAGCAGCTGCTGGTTCGGCGACGTCGAGGTGTGGGTGAGGAACGCCTCGCCGAACTCGTCGCGGGCCAGGGCGTTGAAATCCTGGTCGCGGATGTGGATCATCGACGCCTGCCGGAACGCCGAGAGCGACTTGTGGGTGGAATGCGTGGCGTAGACGCGTACCCGAGCCCGCGCCGGGTCGGGCAGCAGGCGGCGATCGACCCACTCCGAGCGCTCCACCCCCTCCATGGACGCGGCCCAATCCCGATATTCGGCAGCGTATTGCGGCGCCGCGAGCATCTGTTCGAGGCGCTCGGCGGACACCATCGCGGTCCGCTGCCGGGCCCAGGGCACGGCGGTGGCGAACGCGTACCACGCCTCGTCCCACAGGAAGCAGATGTCGGGCTTGATGGCCAGCACCTCCTGCATGACCTGCAGCGGGTTGTACACCACGCCGTCGAAGGTGCAGTTGGTCAGCAGCAGCATCCGCACGCGGTGCAGCTGTCCGGCCGCCTCCAGGTCCAGCAGGGTCTTCTTGATCGTGCGCAGCGACACCGCGCCGTAGATCGCGAACTGCGGCAACGGGTATGCGTCCAGGTACAGCGGGTAGGCGCCGGCCAGCACCAGCCCGTAGTGGTGCGACTTGTGGCAGTTGCGGTCGATCAGCACGATGTCGCCCGGCCGGGTCAGCGACTGCACCACGATCTTGTTGGCGGTCGACGTCCCGTTGGTGACGAAGTAGGTGTGGTCGGAGTTCCAGGTGCGCGCGGCCTTGTCCATCGCCTTCTTGATGTTGCCGTGCGGGTCCAGCAGCGAGTCCAAACCGCCTGAGGTGCTTGAGGTTTCGGCCATGAAGATGTTGCGGCCGTAGAACTCGCCCATGTCCTGCAGGGACTTGGAGTTGAAGATGCTGGCGCCGCGCGCGACGGGCAGCGCGTGAAACTGGCCGACGGGGGCCGCGGCGTAGGCGCGCAGGGCGTCGAAAAACGGCGTGGCGAAACGGTTTCGCAGGCCCGCGAGCACGGTGCTGTACAGGTCGGTGACGTCGTTGAGCCGGTAGAACGTCCGGTCGTAGGCGTCGGGTTCGGTGTCGTCGCCGGCCGCGATCGACTCGTCGGTGAGCAGGTAGAGGTCGATGTGGTGCCGCAGTTCCCGGATCCACTCGCCGCATTCGACGCAGTCGTTGGCGCGGTCGGGGATGACGTCCTTGGCGTCCTCGTTGGGCCCGAGCAGCCTGTTCATCAGCGGCAGCCGGTCCTTGGACCGCAGCGGCAGGTCGTCGCGGATGATGGCGGCCTGGATCTCGCCGTTGAGCGCGACCGCGGTGACCGCGTCCTCGACGCTGGAGACGACGAGGATCTCGAACTGCACGTCGTCGGACGGGTCGCGCAGCGCCCGCAGGCACTCGGCCAGGCAGTCCGGGGCCGTGGCGGGGGCGTCGTCGGCGAGCAGCACGGTGTAGAACTGCTGCTGTCTGGCCCTGGCCACCAGCTCCTGGTCCGCCAGCGGCGCGGAAGTGTCGAAAAGGCCGGCGCGGTCGCCGTATTCGGAGAGCAGCCGCACGGCCAGCGAAACCTCCTCGGCGAGCCGCACGGTGGACAGCGCCTCCAGGTGCGTCCGGAACGTGGCGAGGTTCTCGGCGCCGGGATACAGCCAGTACCGCTCGTAGGCGCCGATGCGGTCCATCAGGCGCTTCACCCGGGCGACCTCGTGGGTCTTGTCGAGTCCGGCGAGGTCGACCTCGGCGAGATGGCGGCAGGCGTCGTCGAGCATGTTCCAGGTGTCGATGCGCGCGTACGACGGGTTGGCCACCGCCGCCAGCGCCGACACCCGCAGCCGGCGCGGCTGGGCACTGTATGGGTTCATCATGGTCACCTGTCTATCGGCAGAACTGCCTTTCGGCTGACTGCATTGTGACGCCATCGGCCCGGCGCGGGTGAATATTTGCGCGACGACGCTCAGCGATCCGGATCGTCGTCGGCGTCCACGACGCGCCGGTTCCCCCGACCGCCGTCCACCCATCGCAGGACCGGGAGGTACCGGCTGCGCGCCGGCAGCTCGGTGACGTCGGACAGCGACCGCACCACCGCCTGCGTCAGCGCCATGAGGGCGGCCATCACCGGCAGCAGCGGCTGCAGCGGTTTGGCCGCCTGCCGGACCGTGCTGATGCGGTTGGCCAGGATGAGGCGCTCGACGCAGTGATACAGCCAGGCGCCGACGCCCAGCGCGTAGATCGCCAGCGCGGACGCGACGATGGTCAGGCGAAAGGCCGCGCACACGACGGCGCCCAGTACGACCGTCGCGGCGAGGAACCCCGCCACGACGACCCGCAGTTCCAGGCGGCTCACGGCTCCTGGCCCCTCACCGCCCGCGCGGCCGCCCGGATCTGCGGCGTCACCAGCATGACCTGTCCCAGCACCCCGTTGATGAAGGCCGGCGACTCGTCGGTGGACAGCTCCTTGGCCAGCTGCACGGCCTCGTCCACGGCCACCGGCTCCGGCACGTCGTCGGCGTAGAGCAGCTCCCACACCGCGACCCGCAGGATCGCGCGGTCGACGGCGGGCAGGCGGTCCAGCGTCCAGCCCTGCAGATGCGAGCTGATCAGGTCGTCGATGTGCGCGGCGTGCTGCCCCACCCCGCGCGCCACCGCGGCCGTGTACGGCTGCAGGGCCGCGACGTCGGCCTTCGCGTCGGCCAGCTTTGCGCGCAGGTCGACGATCTCGGCCGGGCTGAGCCCGCGGGCCTCGGCCTCGAAGAGCAGGTCGACGGCGCGCTTGCGGGCGTGATGGCGTCCTTTGGTCGGTCTGCCCTGCTTACCGTCGGGCATGGTCAGGCGTTGACCCGCCCCAGGTAGCTGCCGTCCCGCGAATCCACCTTCAGCTTGTCGCCGGTGTTGATGAACAGCGGCACCTGGATCTCGGCCCCGGTCTCCAGGGTGGCCGGCTTGGTGCCTGCGCTGGAGCGGTCGCCCTGCAGGCCGGGCTCGGTGTGGCTGACCTCCAGTTCGATGGAGACCGGTAGCTCGATGTAGAGCGGGGCGCCGTTGTGGAAGGCAATCTGCACCGGCAGCCCCTCCAGCAGGAACCGGGAGGCGTCGCCGACCAGCGACTCCGGCAGCGGGTGCTGCTCGTAGTCCTCGCTGTCCATGAACACGAAGTCCGAGCCGTCGCGGTAGAGGTAGGTGGCGTCGCGCCGGTCCACGGTGGCGGTCTCGACCTTCACCCCGGCGTTGTAGGTCTTGTCGACCACCTTGCCCGACAGCACGTTCTTGAGCTTGGTGCGGACGAACGCCGGGCCCTTGCCCGGCTTGACGTGCTGGAATTCGACGATCTGCCAGAGCTGGCCGTCGATGTTGAGCACCAGTCCGTTCTTGAAGTCGGCGGTGGATGCCACGGTCGGTGTGTCTCCTAAAGGGTGGTCAGTTCCTTGGGGAACCGGGTCAGCAATTCGGGGGTCTTCCCGGCGGTTGTCGAGGTGTTACCGGGCACGACCAGGGTGTCCTCGATGCGGACGCCGCCGCGGCCGGGGAGATAGACGCCGGGCTCCACGGTGACCACGGAGCCCGCAAGCAGTGTACCGACGGACGTCGCGCCGATTCCCGGCGCTTCGTGGATCTGCAGGCCCACGCCGTGCCCCAGGCCGTGGCCGAAGTTCTCCCCGTAGCCGGCGTCGGCGATGATCTGCCGCGCCGCCCCGTCGACCTCGCGCAGCGACGCGCCGACCACGCCGTCGATGTCGGTGTTGTCGGCCCGCCAGCCCGCCGGGGTGCGGACCAGGGTGTTGGCCGAGCCGACCAGCTCGGCGCGGTCGGTGCGCTCGTCGGCGAACCGCAGGGCGGCGAGCTTGCCGGGCATCGTCACCGACACGCCCACCCACTCCGGGCCGAAGCTGCCGACCACCCGCGGCAGGTCCTCGGCGCCGCACTCGATGCGCTCGTAGGTCCAGTCGGTCAGACCCAGCGCGCGGTAGGCGGCCAGGTGCAGTTGGGGGGAGCGCGAGTGGGCGATCGGCCTGCCGAGCACGCCCGCCCGTCTGGCCGGGCCCCTAACGAGCCGAGTCGAGGACACCGTTGCGCTTAGCCAGCTCGATGTTGGCCAGGTGCTGCTGATAATCCTTGGTGAACAGCGTCGTGCCCTGGGCGTCGATGGTGACGAAGTACAGCCAGTCCCCGGGTTCGGGATGCTCGGCGGCGTGCAGCGCGTCGGCGCCGGGCGAGCAGATCGCCGTGGCGGGCAGCCCGGGCGAGACGTAGGTGTTCCACGGCGTTCGCTGGCCCCGGTCGGCGTCGCTGGTGGCCACCTCGCGGCGGTCCAGCGGGTAGTTGACGGTCGAGTCGAATTCCAGCGTGTGGTGGGCGTGCAGGCGGTTGTAGATGACCTGCGCCACCTTGGGGAAGTCCTGCGAGTTGGATTCCTGCTGCACCAGCGACGCGACCACCAGGATGTCGTAGGGCGACAGGTTCATCGTCTTGGCCGTGTCCACGAGCCCGGACTTCATGTACTCCACGGCCCCGGCGCCGATCAGGCCCGCCAGGATGCTCTCCCCCGACGCCGAGGGGTCGACGTTGAACGTGCCCGGCGCGATGAGGCCCTCGATCCGTCGGTGGTCCTTGCCGAGCTCGGTGACCGGCTCGAGCGCCCAGGGCGGCACCGACAGCGCCGCGGGCACGCTGTTGGTGGCGGCGGCCCGCAGGTCGTCCACCGGGACGCAGTGCCGGTTGCCGTCGAGGTCCACGCAGGTGGCGCGCGAGATCAGGGTCAGGATGCCGGGGTTGACCTTGTTGGTCTTCATGTCGGTGGTGTCGTCGAGCTGACGGCCCTCCGGGATGACGAGCCGCCCCACCCGGCTGTCCGGGTCGGCCAGGCGCGCGACGGCGTCGGACGCCGGGATCTCGGTGCGCATCCGGTAGAAGCCGGGCTGAATCGAGTCGATCTTGCTGTTGCCGTGCGCGGCGTTGACGAAGGCCCGCACCGTGCGCACGACACCCTGCTCCTGCAGCGTCTGCCCGACCATCGTGGTCGAGTCGCCGGCCTGAATCTGGATCACCAGGTCACGCTTGCCGCTGCCGGTGTAGTCGTCACCCGATCCGAACACCGTGTGCCAGAACTTGGTGCCGACGAACACGCCGGCCACCACGATCACCGCCAGCACCGCCACGGTGATCCGGCCCGCGAAGCGCCGGCGGCGCCGCCCGCGCTCGGCCTTGTTGCGGGCCACCCGGCTCATCCGGTGCCGCGGCGGACCGACGGCTTCGGGCTCGGACCGTTCCCGGCGCGCGCTGTCAACCATCGGCGGGGCCTCCCGCGGGCGAGGCGCGGCGCTGATCGAGCCAGCTCTGCAGGATCGCGACCGCGGCGGCCTGGTCGATCACCGCCCGCTGCTGTCTGGACCGCACGCCGGCGGCGCGCAGCGATCGCTGCGCGCTGACCGTGGTGAACCGCTCGTCGGCCAGCCGCACCGGAATGGGGGCGATCAGCTGCCCCAGGGCCTCGGCCAGCTCGATCGCCTGTATCGCGGCGGGGCCGGTGCGGTCGGCCAGCGTGCGCGGCAACCCGACGATCACCTCCACCACGTCCAGTTCGGCGGCCAGGGCGGCGAGCCGGCGCAGGTGCCGGCCGGAACGTTCGCGGCGCACGGTTTCCACCGGGGTCGCCAGGATGCCGTCGGGGTCGCTGCAGGCCACGCCGATGCGCACGCTGCCCACGTCGATGCCCAAGCTTCTCCCGCGTCGGGGCCCCCGCCCCGACCGATCCTGGTCAGGATCGCCGGGCCGGTCGGGCAGGCGGTGCTGTGCAGAGGCCACTCAACTGGCCCGCGCTATCACGGCGATCTCGGCGCGCACCGCGTCGAGCGCCGCGTCGATGCCGGCCGCGTCCTTGCCGGAGCCCTGCGCCAAGTCGGCCTTGCCGCCGCCGCGGCCGTCGACCGCCGCGGCGAGCCGTTTGACCAGGTCGTCGGCCCGGATGCCCAGGTCCTGGGCCTCGGCGTTGGCGGCGACCACGTACGGCACGGTCCCGCCCTCACCCTCGGCGATCAGCGCGACCACCCCGGGCCCGGCGCCCAGCTTGCCGCGGACGTCGCCGACCAGGGAACGCAGGTCGGCCGCCGTCATTCCGCTCGCCATCCGCTGCGCCACCAGGTGGACGTTACCGATGCGCTCGGCGCCGGCCGCGGCGTTGGTGGCCGCCGCCCGCGCGCTCGCCAGCCGGGAGCGTTCGAGTTCCTTCTCGGCGGCCTTGAGCCGCTCCACCAGGCCGGCCACCCGGGCGGGCACCTCCTCGGACGGCACCTTCAGCGACGACGCCAGCGCCGCCATCAGCGCGCGCTCCTTGGCCAGGTGGCGGAACGAGTCGAGCCCGACGTATGCCTCGACGCGGCGGACGCCGGAGCCGATCGAGGATTCGCCCAGGATCGTCACCGGCCCGATCTGCGCCGAGTTGTGCACGTGCGTCCCCCCGCACAGCTCCAGCGAGAACGGCCCGCCGATCTCCACGACGCGCACCTCGTCGGGGTAGGCCTCGCCGAACAGCGCCATCGCGCCCATCGCCTTGGCCTTCTCCAGCTTCTCGGTGAAGGTGTGCACCTCGAAATCGGCCTGCACCGCCTCGTTGGTCACCTCTTCGATCCGGGTGCGCTGGTCCTCGGTCAGCGGGCCCTGCCAGTTGAAGTCGAAGCGCAGGTATCCCGGCCGGTTCAGCGACCCGGCCTGAACGGCGTTGGGGCCCAGCACCTCTCGCAGCGCGGCGTGCACCATGTGGGTGCCCGAGTGGCCCTGGGTGGCGCCGCGGCGCCACTCGGGGTCCACCGCCGCGACGACCGTGTCGCCCTCGACGAACTCCCCCGATTCGACGTTGACCCGATGCACCCAGAGGGTTTTGGCGATCTTCTGCACGTCGGTGACGGCGGCTTTGGCGCTGGCCCCCGACCCCACTCCGGTGATGCTGCCGACATCGGCGATCTGCCCGCCCGACTCGGCGTAGAGCGGGGTGCGGTCCAGCACCAGCTCGACCCGGTCGCCCACTCCGCCCATGGCGGCCTCGCCGTGCGCGGCATGCGCGACCACCGGCACCCGCCTGCCGTCCACAAAGATGCCGAGAATCTTTGCCTCGGAAGATAATTCGTCGAAGCCGGTGAACTCGGTGGGCCCGGCGTCGACCAGCTCGCGGTAGGCGGTCAGGTCGGCGTGGGCGTGTTTGCGCGCGGCCGCGTCGGCCTTGGCCCGCTGCCGCTGTTGCAGCATCAGCTCGTGGAAGCCGCCCTCGTCGACGGCCAGGCCGGCCTCGGACGCCATCTCCAGCGTGAGGTCGATCGGGAAGCCGTAGGTGTCGTGCAGCGTGAAGGCGTCGGAGCCCGAAACCACGCTCGCCCCAGCACTTTTCGTGGCCGCGGCCACCTCGTCGAAAAGCCGCGAGCCGGACGCGAGCGTGCGGTTGAAGGCCGTCTCCTCGGCCACGGCGATGCGGTTGATCCGGTCGAAGTCGTCGATCAGTTCCGGGTAGGACGGGCCCATCGAATCGCGCACGGTGGCCATCAGGTCCCCGACGATCGGGGTGTCGATCCCCAGCAGCTTGGCCGAGCGGATGACCCGGCGCAGCAGCCGGCGCAGCACGTAGCCCCGGCCGTCGTTGCCCGGGCTCACCCCGTCGCCGATCAGGATCGCCGCGGTGCGGCTGTGGTCGGCGATGATGCGGTAGCGCACGTCGTCGGCGTGGTTCCCGGCGTCGTAGCGGCGCGGGGCCCGCGCCTGCACCAGGTCGATGACCGGTCGCAGCAGGTCGGTCTCGTAGACGTTGTGCACGTCCTGCAGCACCAGGGCCACCCGCTCCACGCCCATGCCGGTGTCGATGTTCTTGCGCGGCAGGGGCCCGAGGATCTCGTAGTCCTCCTTGGAAGTCCCCTCGCCGCGTTCGTTCTGCATGAACACCAGGTTCCAGATCTCGAGGTAGCGGTCCTCGTTGGCGACCGGACCGCCGTCGACCCCGAACCCCGGCCCGCGGTCGTAGTAGATCTCCGACGACGGGCCGCACGGGCCGGGGATGCCCATCGACCAGTAGTTGTCGGCCATGCCGCGCCGCTGGATGCGCTCCGGCGGCAGGCCGGCGATCTCACGCCACAGCCCGGCGGCCTCGTCGTCGTCGAGATAGACCGTGGCCCAGAGCCGTTCGGGGTCCAGGCCGTAGCCGCCGTCGTCCAGGCCGCTGGTAAGCAGCGACCAGGCCAGCTCGATCGCCTCGCGCTTGAAGTAGTCGCCGAACGAGAAGTTGCCGGCCATCTGGAAGAAGGTGTTGTGCCGGGTGGTGATGCCGACCTCGTCGATGTCGGGTGTGCGGATGCATTTCTGGATGCTGGTCGCCCGCGAGTACGGCGGCGTGCGCGCCCCCAGGAAGTACGGCACGAACTGGACCATGCCGGCGTTGACGAACAGCAGGTTGGGGTCATCGAGGATCACCGACGCGCTCGGCACCTCGGTGTGTCCCGCCTTCACGAAATGATCGAGGAACCTCTTCCTGATCTCGTGTGTCTGCACTCTTTCCGCTTCTTCCCTTAAGCCCGCTGCCAATCCGGAGTACGTTCCAGCCTATTCGGCGGCCGCGTGCGCGCCCGCTAACCCTCCAGAAAGCTCAGCCGAACCGAGCGCCGAGGGTTGTCCCGGTTGAGGTCGACCAGCACGACGCTCTGCCAGGTGCCCAGCTGCGGTTCGCCTCCGGTGACCGGCACCGTCACCGAGGGCGCGACGATCGCCGGCATCACATGGTCGGCGCCGTGCCCCTCCGAACCGTGGGCGTGCCGGTAGCGGTCGTCCCGCGGCAACAGCCGCTCCAGCGCGTCCACCAGGTCGTCGTCGGAGCCGGCGCCCGTCTCGATGATCGCCACCCCGGCCGTCGCGTGCGGAACGAACACGTTGAGCAAGCCGTCGCCCCGGGACCAGCAAAATCCCCGCACCGCCTGGGTGAGATCGACGATGCGGCGACGGGAGGTGTCCACCTCAAGCACATCGGTATGCATCGCCGACCAGCCTACGGGGCGCCCGCGGGGGCCAGCCAATCGAGACGGGGGGCGGTCGGGCATTGCGGCCGGTCACGGGCAGGAGGAAGGTTGTCGATGGGACCTGGTGCCCGCCGGGGACCGTTCACTACCGCCGCGACCCGGGAGGCCCACCGTGTACGCACGCTCCACCACCATTTCCGCCCAGCCCCTCTCGATCGACATCGGGATCGCGCATGTTCGCGACGTCGTCACGCCCGCGCTGCAGGAGATCGACGGGTTCGTCGGGGTTTCGCTCCTTGTCGACCGGCAGTCCGGCAAATGCATCGCCACCAGCGCCTGGGAGAGCGTGCAGGCGATGCGCGCCGGCGCCGAGCGGGTGGCGCCCATCCGAGACCGTGCGGCGCTGGTGTTCGACGGCAGCGCGCGCGTCGAGGAATGGGAGATCGCGCTGCTGCACCGCGACCACCGCGCCGGCGAGGGGGCCTGCGTCCGGGCCACCTGGCTCAAGGTGGTGCCCGACCAGCTCAGCGGCTCGCTGGACTTCTACCGCACGTCGGTGCTCCCGGAGATGGAGGGCCTGGACGGGTTCTGCAGCGCCAGCCTGCTGGTGGACCATCCCGCGAGCCGGCGGGCGGTGTCGTGCTCGACGTTCGACAGCGTGGACGCGATGGCCCGCAACCGCGACGAGGCCTCCGAGTTACGCAGCCGTCGGGTGCGCGACCTGGGCGCCGAGGTGATCGACGTCGCCGAGTTCGAGCTGGCGATCGCCGGGCTCCGGGTACCCGAGCTGGTCTAGCGGCTCCGGATGATTGCGCGCAGCCGGTCGAGCCGGCCCGACACCTCTCGTTCGTAGCCTCGCCCGGTGGGGTGATAGTAGTCCACGCCCACCAACTCGTCCGGCGGATATTGTTGCCCCACAACGCCATCCGGGTCGTCGTGGGAGTACTTGTAGCCCTGGGCGTTCCCCAGCCCGGCCGCGCCGGAGTAGTGGCCGTCACGCAGGTGTGGCGGCACCAGTCCGGCCTTGCCCGCCTTGATGTCGCCCATCGCCGCCGCCAGCGCGGTGGTGACGGCGTTCGACTTCGGGGCGGTGGCCAGGTGGATGGTGGCGTGCGCCAGCGTCAACTGAGCCTCGGGCATGCCGATCAGCGCCACCGTCTGGGCGGCGGCGACCGCAGTCTGCAGGGCCGTCGGGTCGGCCATGCCGATGTCCTCGCTGGCCAGGATCATCAGCCGGCGCGCGACGAACCGTGGGTCCTCCCCGGCGACGAGCATGCGGGCCAGGTAGTGCAGCGCGGCGTCGACGTCGGAGCCGCGCACCGACTTGATGAAGGCGCTGATGACGTCGTAGTGCTGGTCGCCGTCGCGGTCGTAGCGCACGGCGGCCCGGTCCAGGGACTGCTCGACGGTCTCGACGGCGACGGCCTCGTTGCCTTCGGCGGCGACCTCCAGCGCCGTGAGGGCGCGGCGGGCATCGCCGGCGGCCAACTGCACCAGCAGTTCGACGGCCTCGGGCGCGACGGCGACCTTGCCGCCGAGGCCGCGGGGATCGTCGATCGCGCGCTGCACGACGGTGCGGACGTCGTCGGGCGTCAGGGGCCGCAACTGCAGGATCAGCGACCGGGACAGCAGCGGGGCCACCACGGAGAACGACGGGTTCTCGGTGGTGGCCGCCACCAGCAGCACCACCCGGTTCTCCACGGCCGACAGCAGGGCGTCCTGCTGGGTCTTGGAGAACCTGTGCACCTCGTCGATGAAGAGCACCGTCTGCTCGCCGCGGAGGAGGGCGGTGCGCGCCTTTTCTATGACGGCGCGAACCTCTTTCACGCCCGCCGACAGCGCCGACAGGGCCTCGAAGCGCCGGCCGGTGGCGTGCGAGATCAGGGCGGCCAGCGTCGTCTTGCCGCTGCCCGGCGGACCGTACAGGATGACCGAGGCCACGCCCGACCCCTCCACCAGGCGGCGCAGCGGCGACCCGGGCGCCAGCAGGTGGCCCTGCCCGACGACCTCGTCCAGCGACGCCGGGCGCATCCGGACCGCCAGCGGCGCACCGGCCGGCACGCCGGGATCGTGACTCGCCCGCACGGTGCCGGGCACGTCGAAGAGTCCGTCGGACACGGCTTCAGGCATACCACGCGGCGCCAATCCCGACGCCTCGGCCACACATTTGTTAAGTTCCGTGTGCGCCGTGCCCACGGAAGTTGATTCAACAGCTAGGACGGACATGAGCCAGCCCCCCGAATACCCCGGCACCCCGGCTGATCCCTCCGGCGGCGGTCAGAACCCGCCCGGCTATCCGCCCCCGGCGCCCGGCTACGGCCTGTCTCTTCTACACCTACCGCAAGCTGTCCGGCGGCCAGGTCGTCGCACTGGAACAGCCGGGTTACCCGCAGGGGCCGCCGCCCGGCCCGCCGCCAGGGTCCTACCCCGCCTGATCCCCGTCCGCGCCGCGCTGCGGCGGCCTCGTCCGTGTGATTCGATCAGCGGTTATGAGCATCAAAGTGGCGCTGGAGCACCGCACCAGCTACACCTTTGACCGGCTGGTCGCGGTGTATCCGCACGTGGTGCGACTGCGCCCGGCGCCCCACTGCCGCACTCCCATCGAGGCCTATTCGCTGCGCGTCGAGCCGGCCGAGCACTTCATCAACTGGCAGCAGGACGCCGTGGGGAATTTCCTTGCCCGCCTGGTGTTTCCGAATCCCACGCGGCAGCTGACCATCACCGTCGGGCTCATCGCCGACCTCAAGGTGATCAACCCGTTCGACTTCTTCATCGAGGACTGGGCCGAGGTCTGGCCCGCCGACGGGATGACCTACCCCCGCGCGCTGGCCGACGACCTCGAGCCCTACCTGCGGCCCGTGGATGAGGACGGCGAGGGTTCGGGCCCCGGCGAGCTGACCAGGGCGTGGGTGGACAACTTCTCGGTGCCCGAGGGCACCCGCACCATCGACATGCTCGTCGGGCTCAACCGCGCGATCAACGCCGACGTCGCGTACAGCGTGCGCATGGAACCCGGTGTGCAGACCCCGGATTACACGCTGCGCACCGGCGTCGGCTCGTGCCGGGATTCCGCATGGCTGCTGGTGTCGGTCCTGCGCCGGATGGGACTGGCGGCCCGCTTCGTCTCCGGCTACCTGGTGCAGCTGGCGTCCGACATCGAGGCGCTCGACGGGCCGTCGGGACCCGCCGCCGACTTCACCGACCTGCACGCGTGGGCCGAGGTGTACATCCCCGGCGCCGGCTGGATCGGCCTGGACCCGACGTCCGGGCTGTTCGCCGGCGAGGGGCACATCCCGCTGGCGGCCACCCCGCACCCGGCCGGCGCCGCACCGATCACCGGCGGCACCGAGCCGTGCGAATCGGTGCTGGAGTTCTCCAACACCGTCACCCGCGTGCACGAGGACCCGCGGGTCACCCTGCCCTACGGCGACGAGGCGTGGCGGGCGATCTGCGAGGTCGGCCGCCGCGTCGACGAGCGGCTGTCCGCGGCAGACGTCCGGCTGACCGTGGGCGGTGAGCCGACGTTCGTGTCGGTGGATGACCAGGTCTCGCCGGAGTGGACGACGGCCGCCGACGGTCCGCACAAGCGACAGCGCGCCTCCGACCTGGCCAACCGCCTCAAGGCGGCGTGGGCCCCCCACGGGCTGATCCAGCGCGGGCAGGGCAAGTGGTATCCGGGAGAACCGTTGCCGCGCTGGCAGATTGCGCTCTACTGGCGAGCCGACGGGCACCCGGTGTGGCACGACGAGGCGCTGCTCGCCGACCCCTGGGGCGCCCGGCCCGCCCCGCTGGACGTTGACTCGGCGTACGAGGTGCTGGTCGGCGTCGCCGAGGGTTTGGGGCTGCCGCTCTCGCAGCTGCGGCCCGCCTACGAGGACCCGCTGCACCGGCTGGCCGAGAGCGTGCGGATGCCCGACGGCGACCCGGTGGACCCCGACGACGACCTGGGCCCCGACTCCCCGGCCGCCCGCGCCGCGCTGCTGGCGCGCCTCGACGAATCCACCCACGCGCCAGCGGCTTTCGTGTTGCCCCTGCACCGCCGGGATGACGGCGCCGGCTGGGCCAGCGGCAGTTGCTGGAGACCCTGTACCAGCAGGCCCGGCTGGCGCGCTTGTCGACGGAGTCGTTCGACGTCGACGGCACGCACGGCGGCACGGGCGGCGGCAACCACATCACGCTCGGCGGCCCGTCGCCCGCGGACTCGCCGCTGCTGCGCCGCCCGGACCTGCTGGTCTCGCTGCTGACGTACTGGCAGCGGCACCCGTCGCTGTCCTACCTGTTCGCCGGGCGGTTCGTCGGCACCACCTCGCAGGCGCCCCGGGTGGACGAGGGCCGTTCCGAGGCCCTCTACGAGCTCGAGATCGCGTTCGCCGAGATCGCCCGGCTGTGCGCGAGCGGCTCGCCCAAGCCCTGGGTCACCGACCGCGCCCTGCGGCATCTGCTGACCGACATCACCGGCAACACCCATCGCGCCGAGTTCTGCATCGACAAGCTCTACAGCCCCGACGGCCCCCGCGGCCGGCTCGGCCTGCTGGAGCTGCGCGGCTTCGAGATGCCGCCGCATCTGCACATGGCGATGGTGCAGTCGCTGCTGGTGCGCGCGCTGGTCGCGTGGTTCTGGGAGGAGCCGCTGCGCGCCCCGCTGATCCGCCACGGCGCAAACCTGCATGGGCGATACCTGTTGCCGCACTTCCTGATTCACGACATCGCCGACGTGGCCGCCGACCTGCGCGCCCAGGGCATCGCCTTCGAGACCAGCTGGCTGGACCCGTTCACCGAGTTCCGCTTCCCCCGCATCGGCACCGCGGTGTTCGACGGCGTGGAGATCGAGCTGCGCGGCGCGATCGAGCCCTGGAACACCCTCGGGGAGGAGGCCACCGCCACCGGCACCGCCCGCTACGTCGATTCGTCGGTCGAGCGCATCCAGGTCCGCATCATCGGCGCCGACCGCCAGCGCTACGTGGTCACCTGCAACGACTACCCGGTGCCGCTGCTGGCCACCGACAACCCCGACATCCACGTGGGTGGCGTGCGGTTCAAGGCCTGGCAGCCGCCCAGCGCGCTGCACCCGACGATCTCCACCGACGTCCCGCTGCAGTTCGAGCTGATCGACCTGACCAGCGCGACGTCGCGCGGCGGCTGCACCTACCACGTCGCCCATCCCGGCGGCCGCGCGTACGACGGCATCACCTACACCGAGGTCGACCCGAGCAAGGACGGGACGCACGGCCTCGAGCCCAGGCCGTGGCTCCTGGACACGCTGCCGCTCGTCGTGTCCGCGGCGGACTGGGAGCTGTTGGAGGCCGGGCTGATTCAACGGTCCCGGCTGCTGGACGCCGTGCTCGCCGACCTCTACGGTCCGCGCAGGATGCTGACCGAGGGCGTGCTCCCGCCGGAGCTGCTGTTCGCCCACCCGGGCTACGTGCGCGCCGCCAACGGCGTCGAGGTGCCCGGGCACCACCAGCTCTTCATGCACGCCTGCGACCTCGGCCGGCTGCCCGGCGGCGGGTTCCAGGTCAACGCCGACTGGGCCCAGGCCCCGTCGGGGGCGGGCTACGCGCTGGCCGACCGCCGGGTTGTCGCCCACGCGATCCCCGACCTCTACGAGCGGGTCGCACCGCGCCCGACGACCCCGTTCGCGCAGGCGCTGCGGCTGGCGCTGATCGACGCGGCGCCCGACGTCGCCCAGGACCCGGTGGTGGTCGTGCTCACGCCCGGCATCTACTCCGAGACCGCGTTCGACCAGGCCTATCTCGCGACCCAGCTGGGTTTCCCGCTGGTGGAAAGCGCGGACCTGGTGGTGCGCGACGGCAAGCTGTGGATGCGTTCGCTGGGCACGTTGAAGCGGGTCGACGTGGTGCTGCGCCGCGTCGACGCCGAGTACGTCGACCCGCTCGACCTGCGCGCCGACTCGCGGCTCGGGGTGGCCGGCCTGGTGGAGGCCCAGCACCGCGGGACGGTGACCGTGGTCAATACGCTGGGCAGCGGCATCCTGGAAAGCCCTGGGCTGCTTCGCTTCCTGCCGGAGCTGGCCAAGCGGCTGCTCGGGGAGGCCCCGCTGCTGCAGAGCGCGCCGGTGTACTGGGGCGGTGTCGCCGGCGAGCGCTCGCACCTGCTGGCCAACCTGGCGTCGCTGCTGGTCAAGTCCACCGTCGGCAGGGAAACCATTGTGGGGCCGATGCTTTCGTCGCAGCGGCTGATCGAGCTGGCCGCGCGCATCGATGACGCGCCGTGGCAGTGGGTGGGCCAGGAGCTGCCCCAGTTCTCGTCGGCCCCGACCGACCACGCCGGCGCGCTGTCCTCGGCCGGCGTGGGCATCCGGCTGTTCACCGTCGCCCAGCGCAGCGGCTACGCGCCGATGATCGGCGGCCTGGGCTACGTGCTGGCGCCCGGCCCCGACGCGTATTCACTGAAAACCGTTGCCGCCAAGGATGTCTGGGTGCGGCCGACCGAGCGCGCCCGCACCGAGGCGGTGACCCTGACGCAGCCGCCGCTGTCGGCTCCGGCGAAGACCGCCGCGGGCACCTGGGGCGTCAGCTCGCCGCGCGTGCTGTCCGACCTGTTCTGGATCGGCCGTTACGGCGAGCGGGCGGAGAACATGGCCCGGTTGCTGATCGTCGCCCGCGACCGCTTCCACGTCTACCGGCACCACCAGGACTCCGAGGAGAGCGAGTGCGTGCCGGCGCTGATGGCCGCGCTGGGACGGGTCACCGGGACCGACACGGGCGCCGACGGCGACCACGCCGAGATGATCGCGGTGGCGCCGTCGACGCTGTGGTCGCTGACCGTGGACGCCGCCCGTCCGGGGTCCCTGGTGCAGTCGGTGGAGGGGCTGGCGCTGGCCGCCCGCTCGGTGCGCGACCAGCTGTCCAACGACACCTGGATGGTGCTGGCCGGGGTGGAGCGCGCCGTGGGGCTGCCGGCCGAACCGCCGGACTCGCTCACCGAGGCCGACGCGTTGCTGGCATCGGCGCAGACCCAGGCGCTGGCCGGGATGCTGACGCTGGCGGGCGTGGCCGGCGAGTCGATGGTGCGCGACGCGGGCTGGACGATGATGGACATCGGCAAGCGGATCGAACGCGGCCTGTGGCTCACCGCGTTGCTGCGGGCCACACTGAGCCCCGTGCGCGGCGCCGCGGCCGAGCAGACGATCATCGAGTCGACGCTGGTGGCGTGCGAATCGTCGGTCATCTACCGTCGCCGCACCGTGGGCAACGTCACCGTCGCCGCCGTGGCCGAGCTGATGCTTTTCGACGCCCAGAACCCGCGCTCGCTGCTGTACCAGGTGGAACGGCTGCGGGCCAACCTCAAGGGCCTGCCGGGCTCGTCGGGGGCGTCGCGCCCGGAGCGACTGGTGGACGAGATCGGCTTCCAGCTGCGCCGGTCGCACCCCGAAGAGCTGGAGGAGGTCACCGACGGCCGGCGCGCGGAGCTGGCGGACCTGCTCGACGGCGTTCACGCGCAGCTGCGCGAGTTGGCCGACGCCCTCACCAGCACGCAGCTGGCCCTGCCCGGCGGAATGCAGCCGCTGTGGGGCCCCGCCGAGCGTCGGGTGATGCCGGCCTAGAAGTTCCCTGGCGTCACATCTGCCACAGCAGTCCCTGGCGGAGGTGACACCCGATGTGCCCGCCTTCGAGCGACAACGGGCCCGGGCGCCGTGTCAGCACGGGCAATTGTCGCGCTGAGGCGGGCACAAAGAGTGGTCGGTCCGGCGGCGAGGCGCAAGGGGCGGATGTGACTCGCCGGTCCCGGCCCTAACCCGCGACGGCGGCCGGCCCCCGCGCCTGCGAGGTCACCTCGTCGATCACGGTGTGGATGAACTGCATCTTCTCCAGCACCGCGGTCGGCAGCACGAACGGGTACAGGTCGTCGTGGCCCATCGACCGGTTGACCATGTTCAGCGACCACGACAACGGCAGCCAGGTGTCGATGATCGTCTGAAAGGCGCTGGGCCCCAACAGCGGCCGGTCGAAGGTCGCCGTCGCCGGCGCGAGCCCGCACCAGGCGCAGGTGTCCAGGGTGTCACGGATGTGCAGGTAATGCGCAAACGTCTCGGCCCAATCCTCCGCGGCGTGCATGGTGGCGTAGGAGGACACGTAGTTCTCCTGCCAGCCCTCGGGCGCGCCCTCGTTGTAGTGCCGGTCCAGCGCCTCCTGGTAGTCGGCGTCGGGATCGCCGAACAGCTCGTTGAACCGGGCCAGGTACTCACTCGACGGCGCGACGAGCCGGTAGAAGTAGTAGTGCCCGACCTCGTGCCGGAAGTGCCCGAGCAGCGTCCGGTACGGCTCCTCCATCTCCACCCGCAGCTGTTCGCGGTGGACGTCGTCGCCCTCCGCCAAATCCAGTGTGATGACCCCGTTTTCGTGCCCGGTGAACACCTTCTCGTGCGCACTGGAGAGCAGCCGGAAGCCCAGCCCGTACTCCGGGTCCTCGTCGCGCCCGACGATCGGCAGCCTCAGGTCGTGCAGCTCGGCGATCAGCCGCCGCTTGGCGGCCTCGGCCCGGGCGAATGCTGCCAGTCCCTCGGTGTCGGTGTCGTTGGGCCGTTCCAGCGTCAGGGCGCACGACACGCACAGCGCCCCGCGATCGTTCTTGGGCACCAGCCAATTACATTCGGCCACATAGAGATTCGCGCACAATTGGTACTCGTCGGCGTCGACGGCGCCGGCGTGCTCGCCCTGCTCGCCCCGGGCGATCACCAGCAGGGCGCTCTGTTCCGGGGAGAACCCGAGCGCGCTTCCGCACGACAGGCACGCCGAGTTCTCGAACGTCAGTCGCTGGCCACAGTTGGGGCAGTGGAAGTCACGCATGGAGCTCATCGCCCTCGAAGGGCACGACGTCCACCGCGACGTCGATCACGCTGTCCTTCGAATTGGTGTAGATGATGCCGCGCAGCGGCGGGACGTCGGCATAGTCCCGCCCGCGCCCGACGATGATGTAGCGCTGGTCCACCAGCTGGTCGTTGGTGGGGTCCAGGCCCAGCCACTCGAACTGGCCGGGCTCCTGCGGTGTCCACACCGCCGCCCAGGCGTGGGTGGCGTCGATTCCGATCATGCGATCCTTTCCCGGGGGCGGGTCGGTGGCCAGGTAGCCGGACACGTAGCTGGCCGCCAACCCGTTGGCGCGCAGGCAGGCGATCGCCAGCCTGGCAAAGTCTTGACATACCCCCTCGCGGGCCGCCAGAACCTCGCTGACCCCGGTGGAAATCGTCGTGGACCCGGATCGGTAGGTGAAGTCGCGGAAAATCCGGGAGGCGAGGTCACGCATCACGTCAACGAGCGGGCGTTCCGGCGCGAAGCTGGGCGCGGCGTAGTCGCGCACCTCGTCGGTGATCTCCGGCGGATCGAGGTCCAGGGTGAACTCGGTGGCCAGCGCGCCCCGGCGGCCGGCCGGGCGGGACGCCTCCCACGGCTGCACCGCCGGCCCGCTGCTGTACCGCTCGGGGGGCGGCGGATACACGTCGACGATCGAGTCGCTGGTGACGGTCAGCGCGCGGTGCGGCTCGGTGACGTGGAAGTAGGAGCTGATGTTGCCGTAGACGTCCTGACTGGTGGAGCTGTCGGCGGGGGCCGGGTCGATGGTCAGCCGGTGCGCGATGCAGCGCTGGCGCAGGGAGTCGCGCGGGGTGAGGAAGCCGCGGCCGTAGGAACTGGTGACCACGTCGGAGTAGCGGTACTCGGTGCGGTGGGTCACTCGATGGCGACGGGGCGGCGCATCTGAGGGCACGCGACCTATTTCTACTACTACCGGCCTCATTCGGCACTGTTGCGGCGCACAATTCAGAACGTGGCCACGTGGGGCGACGTCGCCCGCATCGTGGGTGAGCTGGCGCTCACCTCGGAGCCGTCACCGCATGACTGGCGGGTCGGCAAGAAGCTGCTGGCCTGGGAACGGCCCCTGCGCCCGTCGGACCGGGAGGCGCTGCGGCGCGCCGGCTTCGAACCGCCCGGGGGCGACATCCTGGGGGTCCGGGTGTCCGACGAGGGCGTGAAGTTCGCGCTGATCGCCGACGAGCCCTCGATCTTCTTCACCACGCCACACTTCGACGGCTACCCGGCGGTGCTGGTCCGGCTGGCCGAGGTGTCGGTCCCCGCGCTCGAGGAGCTCATCACCGAGGCGTGGCTGACGCAGGCGCCCAAGAAGCTGGTCCAGGAGTTCCTGGGCGACTCGATGTGACCGGTCAAACCTGACGCAGGTCGATCACCCGCTGCACGTCGTCGACGCAGGCAGAGACGACGTCGGCCAGCACCACCTCGGCCTTCTCGCTGGCCTTCGCCTGCAATTCGGAAGCGCAGTGGCGCGCCGCGGCGGTGTATGCCGACGCCCCGGCGGGGTCCGTTTCGGCCAGGGCGGCGGCCGCCGCCAGCTCGACCAGCACGGTGTGCACGGGTGGCGGCGCGGGACCCGCGACGGCGCGGGCCAGCTGCACCACCGAGCCGGCCAGCAGCGCCACGTACACCGCCTGGCGATCCGCGGCCTGAACGACGTCGCGCAGACCCCACCGCCGCGGCGAGATCCGCACCACCTGGCGGGCCGTGGTGCGGGCCTCGATCAGCCCGCCGAGCTGTGCGTGGACCCGGTCCACGACCGACAGCGGCCAGTCGGGCGCGACCGCGCTGCGGCCGGCGGCGACATCGGCGGTGCGCGACAGGACGTCGTACAGGACCCCGAGCACCCCGACGCGCGCCCTGCGCAGCACCTTCAGCGGGTCGGCCGGGAACAGCAGCACGGCGAATACGATCGCCAGCAGGCCGCCGATCAGGGCGTCGACGACGCGTTCGAGGCCTACGCCGCTGCGGTAGAGCGCGATCACCAGGATCGACGACACGACCGTCTGGTTGGCGAACATCATGCCCTGGCCGATGAAGCCCGTCCCGATGACCACCGCGACGCACAGCGCTAACAGCGCGGCCACGGCGATGGAGACCGCTCCCGGGCCGAGCACCCGCTCGACCAGCGTGCCCAGCCCGATGCCCAGGGTCACCCCGATCATCATCTGGACGGCGCGTTGCGCGCGTAGGACGTTGGTGATCGACAGGCACACCGCCGCAGCGATCGGCGCGAAGAACGGCTGTGGGTGCCCGAGCAGGTCGTGGGTGAGGTACCACGCCAGGCCCGCCGCGGTCGCGGTCTGCAGCAGGTTGAACGAGCGGCCGCGAAGTCGCTTGTAGCCCGCGCGTGCGGCGGCGGACACCGAAGACGGCACC
Organism: Mycobacterium bohemicum DSM 44277; assembly: GCF_001053185.1. Classification (GTDB taxonomy): domain Bacteria; phylum Actinomycetota; class Actinomycetes; order Mycobacteriales; family Mycobacteriaceae; genus Mycobacterium; species Mycobacterium bohemicum. Next base: position 119,753 of record NZ_CSTD01000004.1, read on the forward strand.
GCCGGCCGCGCCGCGCTCATGCGTTAGGCCGGCCGCAGCTCGAAGAGCGGGATCACCCGGCTCGTCTTCGACTGGTACTCCGCGAAGCCGGGTGCGGCGGCCGCGACCTTGGCGAACAGCTCGTCCCGTTCGGCGCGCGGCAGCTCGTGGGCGGTCACGTCGAACTCCTGCACGCCCGATCCGGCGCCGATCTCCACGTGCGCGCCGGGGTGGGCCCGCAGGTTGTGCACCCAGGCCGGGCTGACCGGGGCGCCGGCGAAGGAGCCGATGATGATCAGCCTGCCGTCGATGCGGAAGTAGGCCAGCGGCGATACCCGCGGCCGGCCGGACTTCGCGCCGGTCGTGTGCAGCAGCAACAGGTTGGCGCCCGCGAACTGGCCGCCGACCTTGCCGCCGTTGGCCCGGAACTCGTCGATGATGCTGGTGTTGAAGGCGTTGATGGTCTGGGCGTCCGGGGTTTCGGTCATGCCCCGTCAACCGCCTTGGGCCTGGCGTCTATTCCGGACTCCTTGCGCTGCTGGGCGGTGATCGGCGCGGGCGCGTTGGTCAGCGGGTCGACGCCGCCGCCGGTCTTGGGGAACGCGATCACCTCGCGGATGGAGTCGACGCCGGACAGCAGCGCGTTGATGCGGTCCCAGCCGAACGCGATCCCGCCGTGCGGCGGCGCACCAAAGGTGAACGCCTCCAACAGAAATCCGAACTTCTCCTCGGCCTCGGCCTTGTCCAGGCCCATCACCGCGAACACCCGTTCCTGGATGTCACGGCGGTGGATGCGGATCGAGCCGCCGCCGATCTCGTTGCCGTTGCAGACGATGTCGTAGGCGTCGGCCAGCACGGCGCCGGGGTCGGTGCCGACCACGTCCGCATACTGCGGCTTGGGCGCGGTGAAGGCGTGGTGCACCGCGGTCCAGGCGCCCGCGCCGACGGCCACGTCGCCGGCGGCCGTGGCCTCCTCCGCGGGTTCGAACAGCGGCGGGTCCACCACCCAGACGAACGCCCAGGCTTCCGCGTCGATCAGGCCCAGCCGGTGGGCGATCTCGCCGCGAGCCGCCCCCAGCAGCGCCCGCGACGACTTCGGCGGGCCCGCCGAGAAGAAGATGCAGTCACCGGGGTCGGCGCCGACGTGCGCTGCCAGGCCGTCGCGTTCGGCGTCGGAGAGGTTCTTGGCCACCGGGCCGCCCAGCGTGCCGTCCTCGGCGACCAGCACGTAGGCCAGGCCGCGGTGCCCGCGCTGCTTGGCCCATTCCTGCCAGCCGTCCAGCGTGCGCCGCGGCTGCGACGCCCCGCCGGGCATGACCACCGCGCCGACATAGGGCGCCTGGAAGACGCGGAAGGTGGTGTCTTTGAAGAACTCCGTGCACTCGACCAGCTCCAGGCCGAACCGCATGTCGGGTTTGTCGGAGCCGAACCGGCGCATCGCGTCGGCGTAGCTGATCCGCGGGATCGGCGTCGGCAGCTCATAGCCGATCAGCGCCCACAGCGCGGTGAGGATCTCCTCCGAGATCGCGATGATGTCCTCGGCGTCGACGAAGCTCATCTCCATGTCGAGCTGGGTGAACTCGGGTTGCCGGTCGGCGCGGAAATCCTCGTCGCGGTAGCAGCGGGCGATCTGGTAGTAGCGCTCCATCCCGCCGACCATCAGCAGCTGCTTGAACAGTTGCGGGCTCTGCGGCAGGGCGTAGAAACACCCGGGGTGCAGCCGGGCCGGCACCAGGAAGTCGCGCGCGCCCTCCGGGGTGGAGCGGGTGATCGTCGGCGTCTCGACCTCGACGAAGTCGTGCCGGGCCAGCACGTCGCGCGCCGCGGCGTTCACCTTGGAGCGCAAGCGCATTGCGGCGGCCGGGACGTCGCGGCGCAGGTCCAGGTAGCGGTATTTCAGGCGAAGCTCCTCGCCGGCGGGCTCGTCCAGCTGGAACGGCAGGGGCGCGCTCTCGCCGAGCACGGTCAGCGACGTCGCGTTGACCTCGATGTCGCCGGTGGCGATCTCCGGGTTGGCGTTGCCCTCCGGGCGGATCTCCACCATTCCGGTGACCGCGACGCAGAACTCGGCGCGCAACCGGTGCGCCTGGGCCAGCACGTCCGCCGCGCGGAACACGACCTGGGCGATCCCCGAGGCGTCGCGCAGGTCGATGAAGATGACGCCGCCGTGGTCGCGGCGGCGGGCCACCCAACCGGCCAAGGTCACCTGCTGGCCGGCGTCGCTGTCCCGCAGCGAACCAGCGCCGTGGCTGCGCAGCACAAACACTCCCCTTACGGCCGGTTGGAACGAGAGCCCAGTTTAGAGGCAGGTAGTTTCGGTCCTATCGCCACCAACCCCCCACCCAGGTTTGCGCTCGTCGGGCCCGGCGCCGTCGGCGCCACGATCGCCGGCCTGCTGCACCGGGCCGGGCATCCGGTGCTGGTGTGCGGCCGCACCCCCCGACAGAGCATCGAATTGCGGCCCGACGGCGGTCACCCGATCGTGGTGCCCGGCCCGGTGCTCACCGATCCCGGTGCCGTGACCGGCCCGGTCGACGTCGTGGTGCTGGCGGTCAAGGCCACCCAGAACGACGACGCCGCCCGCTGGCTGGCCCGCCTGTGCGACGCGAACACCATCGTCGCGGTGCTGCAGAACGGGGTCGAGCAGGTCGAGCAGGTGCAGCCGCACTGCCCCTCGTCGGCCGTGATCCCCGGCATCGTGTGGTACTCGGCCGAGACCCAGCCCGAGGGATGGGTGCGGCTGCGCACCGAGCCGGCGCTGGTGCTCCCGACCGGTCCCGCGGCCGAGGCGGTGGCCGAGCTGCTGCGCGGCGCCGGCTGCCGGGTCGACTGCGACCCCGACATGCTCACCGCCGCCTGGCGCAAGCTGCTCACCAACGCGCTGGCGGGCTTCATGGCGCTGTCCGGCCGGCGCTCGGGGATGTTCCGCCGCGACGACGTGGCCGCGCTGTCCCGCCGCTACGTCGCCGAGTGCCTGGCCGTCGCGCGGGCCGAGGGCGCCCGGCTGGGCGACGACGTGGTCGACGAGTTGGTCGGCCTGTTTCGCGCCGCCCCGGAAGACATGGGGACGTCGATCCTGGCCGACCGCGAACAGCACCGACCGATGGAGTGGGACATCCGCAACGGGGTGATCGCCCGCAAGGCCCGCGCCCACGGGCTGGCGACACCGATCAGCGACGTCGTGGTCCCGCTATTGGCGGCGGCCAGCGATGGTCCCGGATAGATTAGTCCGATGTTCAACGACGGCATGCAGATCGACACGAGCGCGGTGTCGTCGTCCGGCGGCCGCGGAATGCGGATGGCCCTCGGCGGCGGCATCGGCGGTCTGCTGATCCTCTTCCTGGCGCTGTTCCTCGGTGTCGACCCCGGCGGGGTCATCAGCCAGCAGCCGATGGACACCAGCGGCGACGTGGCCCCGGGCTTCGACCTGAGCCAGTGCAAGACCGGCGCCGACGCCAACAGGTTCGTCCAATGCCGGGTGGTGGCCACCGGCAACTCGGTGGACGCGGTGTGGCATCAGCTGATGCCCCGGACCTACACCCGCCCGCACATGCGGCTGTTCACCGGCTCGGTGGACACCGGCTGCGGACCCGCCACGACCGCGGTCGGGCCGTTCTACTGCCCGGTGGACCAGACCGCGTACTTCGACACCGACTTCTTCCAGGAACTGGTCGACAAATTCGGTTCCAGCGGCGGGCCGTTCGCCCAGGAGTACGTGGTCGCCCACGAATACGGCCATCACGTGCAGCAGCTGCAGGGCTTGTTGGGCCGTTCCCAGCAGGGCGCGCAGGGCGCCGGCGGCAACGGGGTGCGCACCGAGCTGCAGGCCGATTGCTACGCCGGCATCTGGGCGCACTACGCGTCGACCGTCAAGCAGGAGAGCACCGGCGTGCCCTACCTGGAACCGTTGAGCGACAAGGACATTGCCGACGCGCTGTCGGCGGCGGCGTCGGTGGGCGACGATCGCATCCAGAAGGCCTCGACCGGGCGGGTCAATCCCGAGTCGTGGACGCACGGTTCGTCCGAGCAACGGCAGCACTGGTTCACCGTCGGGTACCAGACCGGCGACCCGAACAAGTGCAATACCTTCGCCGCCACCAACCTGGACTAGCGCTTACCAGCGCCGCGTCGAACAGGTCACCCCGGTCGTGGCGCTCTGGGTCACCACCACCTGGCCGTCGACGGCGATCTGGCACTGGATCTGCGGCACGTTCGACGAGTCGCAGTCCGGCCAATGGCAGCCGCCGCTGGCGGTGACGATGGCCCACTGGTTGGGGTCCGCGAGCGTGGTGGTGTACACCAGCGGCTGCCCGGCGGCGAACGTCGCCGGCACGCTGCTCATGAACTGCGACGAGTTCGCATCGTAGGCCGCCTGGCTGGGCGGATCGGTGTTCATGTACCGGACGTTTCCGGTCAGATTGCCGGTGGCGGTGACGGTGTAGGTCACCTGGTGGCCGGCCGGGTCGGCGAACGCGGTCGCGGGTGTCGCGGCCATCCCCAGGGCTGCTGCAAACGTCACTGACGCGACGGCGCTGATCACTTTTCGCACGTTCGTCATATCGCAAACGCTACCGGATTCGTTATCGACGGTTGGCCGTTCACCGGCCGGTCGACCGTGTCCGGTAAGAAGCAGGCATGAGCGACGATCCCGGTGCGGGCATCAGCCGCCGCAGGTTGCTGACGACGGGCGCAGCCTCGGCCGCTCTCGGGTCGGGCATCGGCGGCGGGGCCGCGGTGCTGTGGTCGCACGGCGCGCACGCCCGGCTCACGGGTCTGATGCCGGACACCGACTACGTCTACGCCGCCATGCACGACGGCGCCGAACCGGAGACGGGAACCGTGCGTACGGCGCCGTCGGGACGAAAGCCGTTGCGATTCACCAGCTTCGGGGACCAGTCCACACCCACACTGGAGCCGCTGCCCGGCGGCGGGTACGGCACCGACAACATCGGCTCGCCCGCGGCCGCGGACACCACGACGGCGATCGAACGCCTCGCGCCGCTGTTCAACCTGGTCAACGGGGACCTGTGCTACGCCAACCTCGCCCAGGACCGGGTGCGCACCTGGTCGGACTGGTTCGCCAACAACACGCGTTCGGCGCGGCACCGCCCGTGGATGCCGGCGGCGGGCAATCACGAGAACGAACTGGGCAACGGCCCGGTCGGCTACGGCGCGTATCAGACGTATTTCGCGGTGCCGGATTCGGGCGCCGGTGCGCAATTGCGCGGTCTGTGGTACTCGTTCACCGCCGGGTCGGTGCGGGTGATCAGCCTCAACAACGACGACGTCGCCTTCCAGGACGGCGGCAACTTCTACGTGCACGGCTACTCCGGTGGTGAGCAGAAGCGTTGGCTGGCGCGCGAATTGGATGCCGCCCGGCGTGATCCCGGGATCGACTGGGTGGTCGTCTGCATGCACCAGACCGCGATCTCCACCGCGGACCGGGCCAACGGCGCCGACCTCGGGATCCGCGAGGAGTGGCTGCCGCTGTTCGACCGGTACGAGGTGGACCTGGTGGTGTGCGGCCACGAGCACCACTACGAACGCTCGCATCCGCTGCGCGGGACGCTGGGCACCGACACGCGGACGCCGATCCCGGTGGACACCCGCGGGGATCTGATCGACGCCACCCGGGGAACGGTGCACCTCGTGATCGGCGGCGGGGGAACGTCGGCGCCCAGCAACGGGTTCTTCTTCCCCGAGCCCCGCTGCCGGGTGCTGACCGGCGTCGGCGCCTTCGACCCCTCGATCGGGCGCAAGGCGCCCATCTATGTGATGGAGGACGCGCCCTGGTCGGCCTTTCGCGACCGGGAAAACCCTTACGGCTTCGCGGCTTTCGACGTCGACCCCGGGCCGCCGGGAGGCAACACCTCGATCAGGGCGACGCACTACGCGCTGCGCGGGCCGTCGGGCGCCGTGGCGGTGATCGACGAGTTCACGCTCACCAAGCCGCGCGGCGACAACCCGCGGTGACTCAAAACAGCGTCGGCGCAACGGGTTCCGCTGTGGCGGCCGGCTGGCGAAACGGCTGCGGAAACCGGCGGTGATCACCGGTCAGCCCGTGTTTGGCGATCAGCGGCGCGGCGCGTTCGCGCAACATGTCACGGTAGCCGGGCGGCAGGTACGCGCCGCGGCGGTAGAGCTCGCGGTAGCGGCCGACCACCTCGGGATGGGCGCCGGCCAGCCAGGACATGAACCAGCCGCGGGTCGGGCCGCGCAGGTGCAGGCCGAAGACCGTGACTCCGGTTGCGCCGGCGGCCTTTATCTGCCCCAGCAGCCGGTCGAGCTGTTCGGCGGAGTCGGTGAGGTGCGGCAGCACCGGCGCCACCATCACGTGGCAGTCCAGCCCGGCGTCGCGGATCGCGGTGACCAGCGCCAGCCGCGCCTGCGGGGTGGGCGTGCCGGGTTCGACGTCCCTATGCAGTTCGGGGTCGCCGATCGCGAGCGACACCGCGACCGAGAGCGGAACCTGTTGCGCCGCATCGGCGATCAGCGGCAGGTCGCGCCGCAGCAGGGTGCCTTTGGTCAGGATCGACAGCGGCGAACCGGACTCGGCGAGCGCCCTGATGATGCCCGGCATCAGCGCGTAGCGGCCCTCGGCCCGCTGGTAGGGATCGGTATTGGTACCCAGCGCGACGGTTTCGCGCCGCCACGACGGCCGCCGCAACTCGCGGCGCAGCACCTCCGCGACGTTGGTCTTGACGACCACCTGGGTGTCGAAGTCGTTGCCGCAGTCGAAGTCCAGGTACTCGTGGGTGGGCCGGGCAAAGCAATAGCGGCAGGCGTGCGAGCAGCCCCGGTAGCCGTTGACCGTGTACCGGAACGGCAGCGCCGCCGCGTTGGGCACCTTGTTGAGCGCCGACTTGCACAGCACCTCATGGAAGGTGATCCCCTCGAACTGCGGGTGGCGCACGCTGCGGACCAGGCCGATGCGCTGCAGGCCCGGTAGCGCTTCGTCCTCGACTGGCTCGCCGTTGACGGCGACGGCCTGGTTCGCCCAGCGCATGTTCCTATTCGAACGCTAGTTCGATAGGATTGTCAAGTGTCCCCGCCGTCAGAAGGGCAGTGGCTCGCCGTCGCCGACGGCGTGGTCGGCGCCCGAACTCCATGCCGTCGAAGCACTTTGGGCCTGGCGCGCGGTGCGGGCTTGGCGGTTGTGTCGGCGTTCGGTGGCGACCCGTTCTGCGCGCTGTTGGGTGCGGGTGCGCCGGCTAGAGCGACGGCGCGACGTACCGGGCGACCGCTTGTGCCACCTGGGCGGGGTGCATCAGGCCGGAAGCGTCCATGTTGATCGTTGGGCCGGGGGCCTTCGCTGCAGGGCGCGGCGGTTGTCGGCGGCGCGGGCGTGGTCATGTAGGCAGCCAAACGGGACACTAGCCGCCTTGGCCGCCGTTTCCGCCGGCGGCGCTGCCCGCGAAATCGGTGGCGGCGCCGCCGCCACCACCACCGCCACCCTGGCCTTGGCTACCGCCGCCATGGCCAGCAGTGGGTGTACCCCCGGAAGCACTGGTGAGGCCGGGCTGGCCGACGCTGTCGGGGGCGCCGCCCTCACCGCCGACACCGGTTCCGGCGCCGGTTATGCTGGCACTGCCGCCGTTACCGCCGCTGCCGGCAGTGCCCACGGTGAGACCCCCGCCGCCGCCGCCGCCACCACCGGCGGCTACGGCGCCGCCGGCGGCTTCGTCGACCTCACCGCCGACACTGTGGAGGCCACCACCGGTGCCGGCGCCGTTGCCGCCGTCGCCGCCGTTCTGTATTCCGGTCACGCTGCCGTTGTTGACGGCGCCGCCCCCACCGCCAGCACCGCCGGGGCCACCAGCGATGCCGGCGGCGCCGCCACCACCACCGCGGTCGGGCCGTTGCCGCCAGTGGCACCGGTGCCGGTGAAGCCCGCGCCGCCCTGACCACCGGCACCGCCGTTGCCGCCGCCACCGCCGTTGCCGTTGGCGCCCGCATGGCCACCCAACAATGCCGCCAATCCCTCGGCATGGCCGCCGGCCCCGCCGTTGCCGCCGTTGCCGCCCTGGGCACCGCCGGTGCCGTTGACAAAACCGGCCGTGCCGGGACCGCCAGCCCCGCCCTGCCCGCCGGCCCCACCGATGCCACCGACCCCGCCGTTGCCCAACAACAGCCCCCCGTTGCCGCCGACCCCACCGACGCCGCCGTTGCCACCGCCGACGCCGTTGGTGCTGGTGGCCGCGTTGCCTGTGGCGCCGGTGGTACCAACACCACCAGCACCGCCCTGGCCGCCGTTACCGAACAGGAACGCGCTGCCGCCGGCACCGCCGGCCTGCCCAGGCGCTCCGGACCCGCCGTTGCCGCCGTTGCCGTAAATCCACCCGCCGTCGCCGCCGGCCTGCCCGCTGCCGGCGGTCCCGTTGGCGCCGTCACCGACCAGCGGGCGCCCGGTGAGGTCCTTCACCGGGGAGAACACCGTCAGGCTCTGGGCGTCTTGCACCACGGTCTGCAATGGCGAGGCGCTCGCGGCTTCGGTGGCCGTGTAGGCGCTCTCGGCACCACCGAGCGCCTGCACGAATTGGGTGTGGAACGCCGCCGCCTGGGCGCTGAGCGCCTGAAAGGCCTGCCCGCGGCCGGAAAACAACGACGCGATCGCCGCCGACACCTCATCCTCGGCGGCAGCCACCACCGCGGTAGTCGGAAGCGCCGCGGCCGCGTTGGCCGCGCTCAGCCCCGAGCCGATGCCGGCCAAATCCGCCGCCGCTGAATTCAGGAACTCTGGGAGCGCCACCAGATATGACATCACTGCCCCCCGGGCAGGTCATCGACGCATAGCTGCATCAGATCAAGATTGGAGTAGTGCGGATTATACGCCGAGCGCGGCGACTGCACCATCGTCTGAATAGCGCTGTCAAGGAAGGCCCTAAAAGATTGGTGGCTGGTTTGCGTTCGGCGACGTGCGCGGCGTTGAGGGCGCGTTCGGCGTCGATGCGGTGGGCGCGGTCTTGGGCGCGGGCGCGGCGGCGGGTCGGCATCATCAGGCCGCGGTGTGATTGCGGCGGCGGGGACGTTGTTGCGGGCGAGTGCATTTCGCGCGTAGACAGGCACAGGGCGGGGAACAGCAGCTGGCTGCCGGGGTGGGTGGACCACCCCGTTTCACCGCGCGGTCGACCACCCGAGCATGATCGTGGACCGCATCGTGGCGCTCAAACGGACCTACTCACTGATCAATCCCGCCGCCACCCAACGCCAAATCCAGGCGTTGACCATCCAGCTCTTCACTCTGGCCACCAGCAAAGCCGCAGACGGCGCCCCCGCTCCCCTCACCAAGCGCGCACGCTCACGTGAGGCAACGACGCCCCCTACGCGCGCATCTTGACGTGAGGCACGCCGGGTACGACACGTCCCCGACCCCTCAGCCGCGCAACCGGGAAAGTGCCTCCGCCACCACCGAGTCCGTCGGCACCGACACCTGTTCGCCGCTTGCGAGGTCCTTCACGCCGACCGTCCCGGCGTCGAGATCCCGATCGCCGACCACCAGGGCGAGACGGGCACCGGAACGATCCGCGGCGCGCATCGCGCCCTTGAGCCCGCGATCGCCATAGGCCATGTCGAAACGGACACCGGAACCGCGCAGCCGCGCCCCGAGCACCGCCAGCTGCAGCTTGGCCGGCTCGGAGAGCGGCACCCCGAACACGTCGCAGCGCGTGGTCTCCCCGACACTCTTGCCCTCGGCGCGCAGCGCCAGCAGGGTGCGGTCCACCCCGAGCCCAAATCCGATGCCGGACAGGTCTTGTCCCCCGAGTTCGTGCATCAGGCCGTCGTAGCGACCGCCGCCCCCGATGCCCGATTGCGCGCCCAGGCCGTCGTGCACGAACTCGAAGGTGGTCTTGGTGTAGTAATCCAGCCCGCGCACCATCCGAGGATTGATGACGTAGGGAACGCCCAGCGCGTCGAGATGAGCCAGCACGGTGTCGAAATGCTGTTTGGCGGCGTCCGACAGGTGGTCCAGCAGCACCGGCGCCTCGGCGGTCATCGCGCGCACCGCCGGGCGCTTGTCGTCGAGCACCCGCAGCGGGTTGATCTCGGCGCGTCTGCGGGTCTCCTCATCCAGGTCGAGCCCGAACAGGAAGTCCTGCAACAGTTCCCGGTACTGCGGCCGGCAGGTCTCGTCGCCCAGCGAGGTGATCTCCAACCGGAAACCCTCGAGCCCCAACGAGCGGAAGCCGGCGTCGGCGACGGCTATCACCTCGGCGTCCAGTGCCGGGTCGTCGACGCCGATCGCCTCAACGCCGACCTGCTGCAACTGGCGGTAGCGGCCCGCCTGGGGCCGCTCGTAGCGGAAAAACGGCCCGGCGTAACAGAGTTTGACCGGCAGCGCGCCGCGGTCCAGGCCGTGCTCGATCACCGCGCGCACCACCCCGGCGGTCCCCTCGGGGCGCAGCGTCACCGAGCGGTCGCCGCGGTCGGCGAACGTGTACATCTCCTTGGACACGACGTCGGTGGATTCGCCGACGCCGCGGGCGAACAGCGCGGTGTCTTCGAAGATCGGCAGCTCGATGTCGCCGTAACCGGCGCGCCGGGCGGCCTCGAGCAAGCCGGAGCGCACGGCCACGAACTCCGCGGAGTCGGGCGGGACGTAGTCGGGCACCCCCTTGGGGGCCGAAAACGACGAGAACTCCGTCACGGGCCCAGGCCTTCGAGGAACGGGTTGAACCGCCGCTCGGCGCCGATGGTGGTGGCGTTGCCGTGCCCCGGCAGGACCACGGTGTCGTCGTCGAGGACCAGGAGCTTGTCGATGATCGAGGTCAGCAGGTCGCGGCCGCTGCCGCCGTGCAGGTCCGTGCGCCCGATCGAGCGCTCGAACAGGGTGTCGCCGGTGAACACCAGGTCTTGGTCACCGGACACCCGGAACACCACCGACCCGCGGGTGTGGCCCGGCGTGTGGTCAACGTTGACGCTCACACTGCCCAGGTCGAGCTTGTCGCCGTCGCGGTCCAGCTCGACCACCTGCCGGGGCTCCCGGAAGAAGGCACCCGCGACCAGCTGAGCCACCCGGGGCCCCAGCCCGTAGATCGGGTCTTTGAGCATGAACCGGTCCTCGGGGTGGATGTAGGTCGGGCAGCCGTAGGTGTCGGACACCTTCTGCGCCGACCACATGTGGTCGACATGCCCATGGGTCAGCAGCACCGCCGCCGGGGTCAGCCGGTTCTCGTCGAGGATGCGGCGCAGCTGGCCCATCACGCGCTGCCCCGGATCGACGATGACGGCGTCCGTTCCGGGCCGCTCGGCCAGCACGTAGCAATTGCACTGCAACATGCCGGCGGGAAATCCGGTGATCAACACGGTTCCCAGTTTCCCATCTCCGGCGGGCCCGCTTGACACGGGTCGCGGCGCCCGCACTAGCCTGGCTGGCGAACTTGGGCCCTACTGACCAAAACATGGAGGCATACCGGCCGTGCCGACCAACGAACAGCGACGCGCCAACGCCAAGCGCAAACTCGAACGCCAGATGGAGCGCCGCGCCAAACAGGCACGGATGCGCAGGATCATGGTGATCGCGGGCGGCTCGGCCCTGGCGGTGGCCGTGATCGTCGTGGCCGCGATCGCGATCTTCAGCAGCAAGCACGAGCACAAGAACAGCACCGCCGCCTCCTCGACGGCGAGCACGCCCAGCAGCGCCCCCGCGTCCACCTCCGAGACGCCTCCGCCGCCCGGGCAGGTTCCGCCGTTGCCGCCGTTCAAGCCGTCGGCCGACCTCGGGGCCAATTGCCAATACCCCGAGACTCCGCAGGAGTCGGCCGCCAAGCCGGTCAAGCCGCCGCGAACCGGGAAGATTCCCACCGACCCCGCACAGGTGAGCGCCAGCATGACGACCAGCCAGGGCAACATCGGCCTGATGCTGGCCAACAACGAATCCCCCTGCACGGTAAACAGTTTCGCGAGCCTGATCGGCCAGAAGTACTTCGACAACACCAAATGCCACCGGCTGACGACGTCGCCGTCGCTGGGCGTGTTGCAGTGCGGAGACCCCAAGGGCGACGGCACGGGCGGCCCCGGCTACCAGTTCGCCAACGAGTACCCCACCGACCAGTACCCGCCGAACGATCCCAAGGCGCAGGAGCCGGTCCTCTATCCGCGCGGCACGCTGGCAATGGCCAACGCCGGGCCGGGCACCAACGGCAGCCAATTCTTCATGGTCTACAAGGACTCCCAATTGCCGCCTCAGTACACCGTGTTCGGCACCATCCAGCCCGACGGGCTGGCCACGCTGGACAAGATCGCCAAGGCCGGCGTCGCCGGTGGCGGCGAGGATGGGGCGCCGGCCATCGACGTCACCATCAAGTCGCTGCTGCTCGACTGACCGGGGCCCAAATCGCGCGGCTCGCGCCGCCGACCCCTTATGGTCGTTGGGTGGGGTTCGATCCGGAGTCGTTCGGTCATTACCAAATACTCGGGTTGCTGGGGCGCGGCGGCATGGGGCGGGTGTACCGCGCCTACGACCCCAAGACGGACCGAGTGGTGGCGCTCAAAGTACTCCCGCCACATTTGGCCGAGGATAACGATTTTCAGCATCGATTCCGCCGGGAAGCGCGCGTGGCCGCCGGCCTCAACGACCCGCACATCGTCCCGATCCACGGCTACGGCGAGATCGATGGCCGGCTGTACGTCGACATGCGGTTGATCGAGGGCCGCGATCTCGGCCAGTACATCACCGAACGCGGGGGCCGGCTGGACCCGCAGCGCGCCGTCGCGGTGATCGAACAGGTTGCCGCCGCACTGGATAGCGCCCACCGGGTCGGCTTGGTCCACCGCGACATCAAACCCAAGAACATCCTGGTGACCACCCCGCGGGACTTCGTCTACCTGATCGACTTCGGCCTGGCCCGCTCGATGACCGACACCGCGCTCACGCAGACGGGGGCCACGATGGGCACCGTCGCCTACCTGGCGCCCGAGCGCTTCAGGGGCACAACGGATCACCGCGCCGACGTCTATTCGCTGGCCTGCGTGCTGTACGAGTGCCTGGCCGGGAAACGGCCCTTCACCGGCGACAGCCTGGAAGAGCAGCTCAACGCGCACCTGAACACGCCGCCGCCGCAACCGTCGGCGAGCGCACCGGACATTCCCCCGGCCTTCGACGCGGTGGTCGCCCGGGGGATGGCCAAAGACGTCGACCAGCGCTACCAGTCGGCCGTGGAGCTGGCCGAGGCCGCCAGAGCTGCGCTGGCGGGCACCGGCGCGGCGGCCCGGATACCGAGGGCAGCGGGGGCCCCGGGTACCAGTTCGCCGACGAGTACCCGACCGACCAGTACAAGCCGGACGACCCCGCGCTGAAGGCGACCGTGCTGTACCCGCGCGGGACGGTCGCCATGGCCACCTCCGGACCCAACACCAACGAGAGCCAGTTCTTCCTGGTCTACCGCGACTCTGAAATCAACCCGGAGTCAACGGTTTTCGGTGCCGTCGACGAGGCGGGCCTGGACACCCTCGACAAGATCGCCAAGGTCGGCGTGGCAGGTAACCGGGAGAGCGGCATGCCCGCCTCCACCGTGACGATCAAGTCGGTGCAGGTCGGCTAGAGCGGGCCGGCTCTACGCCGCGGACGTGACCCGGTAGACGTCGTAGACGCCCTCGACGTTGCGCACGACGTTGAGCAGGTGGCCGAGGTGCTTGGGGTCGCCCATCTCGAAGGTGAACCGGCTGATCGCCACGCGGTCACCGGAGGTGGTGACCGACGCCGACAGGATGTTGACCTTCTCGTCGGCCAGCACGCGCGTGACGTCCGAGAGCAACCGGTGCCGGTCGAGCGCCTCGACCTGGATGGCGACCAGGAACACCGACGACGGCGACGGCGCCCACAGCACGTCGATGATGCGCTCCGACTGTTGCTGCAGCGACGCCGCATTGGTGCAGTCCGTGCGGTGCACGCTGACCCCACCGCCGCGGGTGACGAACCCCATGATCTGGTCGCCCGGAACCGGCGTGCAGCACTTGGCGAGCTTGGTCAGCACCCCGGGCGCGCCGGGCACCGAGACGCCGACGTCGTCGCTGCTGCGCGGCCGCCGCAGCATGGTCGTCGGCGTCGAGCGCTCGGCCAGTTCCTCCTCGGCCTGGTCGATCCCGCCGAGCTCGGCCAGCAGCCGCTGCACGGCGTGCTTGGCCGACACGTGCCCCTCACCGATCGCGGTATAGAGCGCGGACACGTCGGCGTAGTGCAGCTCGCGCGCGACCGCCGCCATGGATTCGGCATTCATCAAGCGCTGCAACGGAAGTCCACCGCGACGGACCTCGCGGGCCATCGCCTCCTTGCCGGCCTCCAGCGCCTCCTCCCGGCGCTCCTTGGCGAACCATTGCCGGATCTTCGCCTTGGCGCGCGGTGAGACGACGAACTGCTGCCAGTCCCGCGACGGGCCGGCGTTGAGCGCCTTGGAGGTGAAGACCTCGACGACTTCGCCGTTTTCCAGCTTGCGCTCCAGCGCCACCAGCCGGCCGTTGACCCGGGCGCCGATGCAGCGGTGGCCGACCTCGGTGTGCACCGCGTAGGCGAAGTCCACCGGAGTCGAGCCGGCCGGCAGCGTGATGACGTCGCCCTTGGGTGTGAAGACGAAGATCTCTTGCACCGCAAGGTCGTAACGCAGCGACTCCAGGAATTCCCCGGGGTCGGCGGCCTCCCGCTGCCAGTCGAGCAGTTGGCGCATCCAGGCCATGTCGTCGATCTCGGCGGTGGCGTGCGGGTGCGGAACGCCGTTGCGGCCCTTGGCTTCCTTGTAGCGCCAGTGCGCGGCGATGCCGTACTCGGCGGTGCGGTGCATGTCACGGGTGCGAATCTGGATTTCCAGCGGCTTGCCCTCCGGCCCCACCACCGTGGTGTGCAGCGATTGGTAGACGCCGTAGCGGGGCTGGGCGATGTAGTCCTTGAACCGGCCCGCCATCGGCTGCCACAGGGAGTGCACGACGCCGACGGCGGCGTAGCAGTCGCGGATCTCGTCGCACAGGATGCGGATGCCGACCAAGTCGTGGATGTCGTCGAAGTCGCGGCCCTTGACGATCATCTTCTGATAGATCGACCAGTAGTGCTTGGGCCGGCCCTCGACGGTCGCCTTGATCTTGGACGCGTTCAGCGTGTTGACGATCTCGGTGCGGACCTTGGCCAGGTAGGTGTCCCGCGACGGCGCCCGGCCGGCCACCAGCCGGACGATCTCGTCGTACTTCTTGGGGTGCAGGATCGCGAACGACAGGTCTTCGAGCTCCCATTTGACGCTCGCCATCCCGAGCCGATGCGCAAGGGGCGCAATGACTTCCAGCGTCTCCCGGGATTTGCGGGCCTGCTTCTCGGGCGGCAGGAAGCGCATGGTGCGCATGTTGTGCAGCCGGTCGGCGACCTTGATCACCAGCACGCGGGGATCGCGCGCCATGGCGGTGATCATCTTGCGGATGGTCTCGCCCTCGGCGGCGGTGCCCAGCACCACGCGGTCCAGCTTGGTGACGCCGTCGACCAGGTGCGCCACCTCCTCGCCGAAGTCCTCCGACAGCTGCTCGATGGTGTACCCGGTGTCCTCGACGGTGTCGTGCAGCAGGGCGGCCACCAGCGTGGTGGTGTCCATGCCCAACTCGGCCAGGATGTTCGCCACGGCCAGCGGGTGGGTGATGTACGGGTCGCCGGAGTGGCGCAACTGGCTGGCGTGCCGCTGGTCGGCGACCTCGAACGCGCGCTGCAGGAGCTGAACGTTCGCCTTGGGGTAGATCTCCTTGTGCACCGCCACCAGCGGTTCGAGCACCGGGTTGAGCGTGCTGCGCTGAGCGGTCATCCGCCGGGCCAGGCGGGCGCGCACCCGGCGCGAGGCGCTGGTGGAGGACTTCAGCGTTTCGGCCGGCGGCTCCGGCGCCTCCGGCGCCTCCTGTGGCTCCGGGACGTCGGGGGCCTGGGTGACCGTTTCCAGGGCCGCCCCCGGCACCGCGCCGGCGGCGGGCGACTCCGCGGGCACGTCGAGTGCCTGCGTTGCGCCCTGCTCCTCAGCCACGTCGGTCACCTCCCGTCTCCACTGCAGGATATCGCGCGGCCGGGCGGATCAGGCCGTGCTCAGGCTGAGCACCCGCAACGGGGCGACGGCGCGACGGCCACCCAGCGCGGCGAGCTCGATGACCACCGCCGCCGCCGTCACGTGCGCGCCGGCGCGCTGCAGCAGCCGGGCGGCCGCGGACAGGGTGCCCCCGGTGGCCAGCACGTCGTCGATGACGACGACGTTGCGGCCGCGCAGCTCGACGCCCTCGGCCGGGATTTCCAGCGTCGCGCTGCCGTACTCCAGGTCGTACTCCACGCTGTACACCGGCGGCGGCAGCTTGCCGCCCTTGCGGATGGCCAGCACACCGGTGCACAGCCGGCCGGCCACCGCCGCCGCCACCAGGAACCCGCGGGAGTCGATGCCGGCCAGCAGGTCGGCGCCGGACACGACGGGCACCAGCGCGTCCACGACCGCCGTCATCGCCGGCCCGTCGGCGAACAGCGGGGTGAGGTCCTTGAACACCACGCCCGGCTTCGGGAAATCGGCGACCACCCGGGTGTGCGACGCGATCATCCCGGCCACCGGAGTGGTCTCGCCGACGGGTGTCACGGGCGCCTCATTGCACGAGGGCCCATCGGTCCATGTTCCAGCCCGCGCCCCACCGGGTCGGGTTCTTGCTCACGGCATACATCTTCTTCGAAGTCAGCAGGGTGCGCTGCTGCCGGTACAGCGGCAGGGTCGGCATGTCGCCCCACAGTACCGGCGCGGCGTCGGCCAGCAGCCGGGCGCGTTCGGCGGGGTCGGCGGACACCGCCAGGCCGGCGATCGCGCCGTCCACCTGGGGATTTGCGTAGCCGGACAGGTTGTTGCCGTTGCCGCTGTGCAGGTCGTAGGCGTCCAACGCCGACGACCCGGTCGACCCGCTGCCGGTGGCCCCGCCGGTGCCGGCCAGCAAGACGTCGACCTTGCCGTCCCGCAGCGCCTGCGAAGGCGGCGAGTCCAGGGTGACGTTGGTGACGGCGATGCCGGCGGCGGCGCACGACTTGGAGATGGTCCCGACGGTGACGGCCAGGCGCGCGTTGGGGCCCTGGTAGCCGATCCGCACCGCGAGCGGCGCGCCACCCAGCGCGTTGCGGGCGGCGGCGGGATCGGCCCTGCCGAACGGGCCGGCCTGCTCGGCGCCGTCCGCCGCGGCGATGGCGTCGTCGCCCACGGGGTCCAGCCGCGAGTTGGCGACGGGCGCGCCGGCGTCGTGCGCGATGGCGTCGCGCGGCGTGCACAGGGCGACGGCGCGGCGGGCCTTGGGCTGGGCCAGCGGGCCCTGGGGCGCGAAGATCATCTGCTCGATGCCGGCCGACGGGTAGTCGCTGCGGTCGTAGCTGTCCGGCGGGGTGAGCGCCCCGGCGGATCCGGCGGCCACGTCGACGACGTCGACGCTGCGGCTGTTCACCCGGTCCTGGATGTCGGGTCCCTGCGGCCACACCGTGATCCGCTTGGTGATCGCCTTGGGGCCCCACCAGCGGTCGTTGGCGACCAGCGCCACCCCGCCGTGGTCCAGGATCGACTCGATCCGGTAGGGGCCCGACGATGGGAACATCTTCAGGTCGATCCCGGGTTTGAGGTCCCAGCCGGTATTCCACAACGTGGCGATCTGCTGCACCAGCGGCGCGTTGTTGCTGAGCAGGGCGGCCGTCACGTCCACGTTCAGCTTGTCGGCGATGACGTGCGACGGCATCATCGAAGTCGCCGAGAACAGCTGCGTGTAGTCGACGACGCTGCGGTCGGGCACGAACGACACCCGCGCCTTCTTCTGCCCGGGCAGGCACTCGACGTTGGCGATGTCGGTGTAGCCCGCCCGGCTGGCCGCCGCGAAGTCGGGGAACCGGCCCGATTGCGCGGCCCAGCTGAGCACCATGTCGTCGCAGGTCACCGGCTTGCCGTCGGAGTAGACGGCGTTGTCGGCGATCTGGTAGTCCAGCACCAGCGGGGCGCCGCCCACCACCGAGACGCTGCCGAAGTCGCGGTCGGGAACGACCTGCCCGTCCGGGCCGTGATAGAAGAAGCCGGTCAGCGTGCGGGCGAACGCCTGGGCGGCCGCCGACGCGGCGCCGACGACCGTGTTGGCGTTGTAGGTGGCCAGCGGACCGTCGACCACGTAGTCGACATGGGAGGCGGCGCTGCCCGAACACGCGGTCAGCGTGACCGCCAGCGCCAAGGCCGCGGCGAGCGGCACCGCAAAAACGACATTCCCCCACCCCGTCAGGCCGCGCCGGCCGGTCCGGATGGCCATCGGGGCTACCGCCGGCCGGCGTTTCGCTTGCCGGTCGGACGCCGGCTCCCGGCGGGCCGGATGTACAGCCGGGCGGTCTGCCCGAGGTTGCGGGCCTGGTTACCGTCGTTCCCGGGCACGGTGATGACCAGGTTGTCGCCGTCGACGACGACCTCGGAACCGGAGACGCCCAGCCCGTTCACCCGCGCGCTGATGATCTGCTGGGCCTGGGCCAGCGCCTCCCGGCTGGGCCGCGAGCCGTCGGGGGTGCGCGCGGTCAACGTGACGCGGGTGCCGCCCTGCAGGTCGATGCCGAGTTTGGCGGCGGCCTTCTTGTCCCCCGTGAGGAAGACCAAGAGGTAGACGCCGACCAGCAGGAACAAGAAAACCGATAGGTAGCGGGCAGGGTGCACCGGCGCTGAAGACGATGCCACGTTCCTTCTCCTCGAAATCGGTTCTTCTCTACCCCCGACACAGCCATGCACGGCCACACAGAGCTAGACAAAGCCAGACAAAGCCTAGTGTCCGCGCGGGCGTCCGGGCGCAAGCGGCCCGGCGGCGTCAGGAATCCCCGATCACCCGGCGGTCGGCACCGTCTTCGGCGTCTGCGGCTTCGTCGTCGAACTCGTCGAGGTCGTCCGGGGCTTCGGCGTCCTCGGGCAGGATCTTGTCGCGGATGGCCAGCTTCATCCAGGTGGTGACGACGCCGGGCGCGATCTCCAGGTCGACGGTGTCCTCGGTGATGGCCGCGACGGTGGCCTGCAGACCCGACGTGGTGTGCACCCGGTCGCCCGGTCGCAGCGACTCGTGCAGGTCGATGGTGGCCTGCATGGCACGCCGCTGGCGGCGCGACTGCAGGTACATGAAGCCGCCCATGATGAGCACGAACGGCAAAAACAAGACCAAGCTATTCATCGGGTTTATCGACCTGACTTTCGTAGCGACCCATGCTGTCGGGTCCAGTGTGCCCGTCCAGTTTGGCAGGCGGCTGTTCCCGCCCGACCGCTAGGCTTGAAACGCGACGTGACAGCCGCGCCGCGGTGAGGAGGACGAGAGTGGCCAGCCTCGAGCAAAGTCGCCAGCTGGTCACCGAAATCCCCGGCCCCGCCTCGCTGGAACTGAGCAAGCGCCGCGCCGCGGCTGTCTCCGGCGGCGTCAACGTGTCGATGCCGGTGTTCGTCGCCCGCGCCGGCGGCGGCATCGTCGAGGACGTCGACGGGAACCGGCTCATCGACCTGGCCTCCGGCATCGCCGTGACCACCGTCGGCAATTCCTCGCCCCGCGTCGTCGAGGCGGTGCGGGCGCAGGTCGCCGAGTTCACCCACACCTGCTTCATGGTCAACCCGTACGAGCAGTACGTTGCCGTCGCCGAGGAGCTCAACCGGCTCACCCCCGGCAGTGGCGAGAAGCGCTCGGTCCTGTTCAATTCTGGCGCGGAGGCCGTCGAGAACGCTGTCAAGGCGGCGCGCGTGCACACCCGCAAGCCGGCGGTGGTGGCGTTCAACCACGCCTACCACGGCCGCACCAACCTGGCGATGGCGCTGACCGCCAAGTCGATGCCCTACAAGAGCGGTTTCGGCCCGTTCGCGCCCGAGGTCTACCGGGCGCCGATGTCCTACCCCTACCGCGACGGCCTGCTCGACAAGGAGCTGGCCACCGACGGCGAGAAGGCCGCCGCGCGGGCCATCACCGTGATCGACAGCCAGGTCGGCGCCGACAGCCTGGCCGCCGTCATCATCGAGCCGATCGCCGGCGAGGGGGGATTCATCGTTCCCGCCGAGGGTTTCCTGCCGACGCTGCTCGGCTGGTGCCGCGACAACGGCGTGGTGTTCATCGCCGACGAGGTGCAGACCGGCTTCGCGCGCACCGGAGCCATGTTCGCCTGCGAGCACGAGGGAATCGAGCCGGACCTGATCTGCACCGCCAAGGGCATCGCGGACGGGCTGCCGCTGTCGGCGGTCACCGGCCGCGCCGACATCATGGACGCATCCCACGTCGGCGGTTTGGGCGGCACGTTCGGCGGCAACCCGATTGCCTGTGCGGCAGCGCTGGCCACCATCGAGACGATCGAGACCGACGGCCTCGTGGAGCGCGCCCGCGAGATGGAACGACTCATCACCGAGCCGCTGTTGCGCATGCAGGCCGGTGACGACCGGATCGGCGACGTGCGCGGCCGGGGCGCCATGATCGCCGTCGAGCTGGTCAAGTCGGGTTCGTCCGACCCGGACCCGGAGCTGGCCAAGCGATGGTCGACGGCGGCGCACGCGGCCGGGGTCATCGTGTTGACCTGCGGGATGTTCGGCAACATCATCCGGCTCCTGCCGCCGCTGACCATCAGCGACGGGCTGCTGGCCGAGGGGCTCGACGTTCTGGGCGGCATCCTGCGCGACCTGTAGCCCTCCCCCGGCTGGGTGCGCTGGGCCCGTTGGGCCGCGTGGGCTGCGTGGGCAATGTCACAGCGCCGGCCCGGGTGGGATGATTGGAGGAATACCGTTACTTTAGCTAACGTTCTATTGGTCAGCGCCGCAGCGCGAACTCACAACTATCTTTCATTCGTAGGGGAAATTGATGTCGCAGACTGATCAGGACGAGCGGCTGACCCGCCGCGTAGAAGAACTCAGAGCCACCGACCCGCAGTTCGCCGCCGCCCGGCCCGACCCGGCCGTCGTTGCGGCCCTGGAACAGCCGGGCCTGCGGTTGCCCCAGATCATCCGGACGGTGCTGGACGGCTACGCCGACCGGCCCGCGCTCGGGCAGCGCGCGGTCGGGTTCGTCCAGGACCCGGCGACGGGGCGGACCTCGCTGGAGATCCTGCCCCACTTCCAGACCACCACCTACCGCGAGCTGAGCGACCGCGTCGACGCCCTTGCGCGCGCCCTCACCGGCGACTCGCTTCGGGCGGGCGACCGCGTGTGCGTGCTGGGCTTCAACAGCGTCGACTACACCACCATCGACATCGCGCTGGGGCAGATCGGCGCCGTGGCGGTCCCGCTGCAGACCAGCGCGGCCCTGGGCCAGCTGCAGCCGATCGTGGCCGAGACCGAGCCCAGCGCCCTCGCCGCGAGCGTCAACCAGCTGCCCGAAGCGGTCGAGCTGATCCTCAGCGCGCAGCACGAGCTACCCAAGAAGCTCGTGGTGTTCGACTACCACCCCGAGGTCGACGACGAACGCGAAACCGTGGAGGCCGCCCGCGCGCGGCTGGCCGACGGCCCGGTCGCGGTGGAGACACTGGCCGACGCCCTCGAGCGCGGCACGTCGCTGCCCGCGGTGCCCGCTGACGCCACCGAGGAGGACGACCCGCTGGCCCTGCTGATCTACACCTCCGGCAGCACGGGCGCGCCGAAGGGCGCGATGTACCCGCAGAGCAACGTCGGCAAGATGTGGTGCCGGTCGAGCCGGAACTGGTTCGGCGAGACTGCGGCGTCGATCACGCTCAACTTCATGCCGATGAGCCACGTGATGGGACGCGGCATCCTCTACGGCACCCTCGGCAATGGCGGCACCGCCTACTTCGCCGCCAAGAGCGACCTGTCCACGCTGCTCGAGGACCTCGAGCTGGTCCGGCCGACCGAACTGAACTTCGTGCCGCGCATCTGGGAGACGCTGTACGGCGAATTCCAGCGCCAGGTCGAGCGCCGGCTGACCGACCCTAACGACCCCGACGAGCGGCGCGCGGTCGAGGCCGAGGTGCTCGACGAGCAGCGCCGGTACCAGCTCGGCGGTCGGTTCATCTTCGCGATGACCGGCTCGGCGCCCACCTCGCCGGAGCTGCGGACCTGGGTCGAGTCCCTGCTCGAGATGCACCTGCTGGACGGCTACGGTTCCACCGAGGCGGGCATGGTGCTGTTCGACGGCGAGATCCAGCGTCCCCCGGTGATCGACTACAAGCTGGTCGACGTCCCGGACCTCGGCTACTTCGGCACCGACCGGCCGCACCCGCGCGGTGAGCTGCTGCTGCGGACCGCGAACATGTTCCCCGGCTACTACAAGCGGGCCGAGACCACCGCCAACGTGTTCGACGAGGACGGCTACTACCGCACCGGCGACGTCTTCGCCGAGATCGCGCCCGACCGGCTGGTGTACGTCGACCGCCGCAACAACGTGCTCAAGCTCGCCCAGGGCGAGTTCGTCACCCTGGCGAAGCTGGAGGCCGTGTTCGGCAACAGCCCGCTGATCCGCCAGATCTACGTCTACGGCAACAGCGCCCAGCCCTACCTGCTGGCCGTGGTGGTGCCGACCGAGGAGGCGCTCGCGGAGGGCGACGCCGAGGCGCTGAAGTCGAGGATCGCCGACTCGCTGCAGAACGTCGCCCGCGAGGCGGGCCTGCAGTCCTACGAGGTGCCGCGCGACTTCATCGTCGAGACCACGCCGTTCAGCCTGGAGAACGGGCTGCTGACCGGCATCCGCAAGCTGGCGTGGCCCAAGCTCAAGGCGCACTACGGCGAGCGGCTGGAACAGCTCTACGCCGAGCTGGCCGAGGGACAGGCCAACGAGCTGGCCGAGCTGCGCCGCGGCGGCGCCGACGCGCCCGTGCCGCAGACGGTGATCCGGGCGGCGGCGGCCATGCTGGGCACGGCGGCCACCGACCTGTCACCCGAGGCGCACTTCACCGACCTCGGCGGGGACTCGTTGTCGGCGTTGACATTCGGGAACCTGCTGCGCGAGATCTTCGACGTCGACGTGCCGGTGGGCGTCATCGTGAGCCCGGCGAACGACCTGGCGGCCATCGCCGCCTACATCGAGGCCGAGCGCCAGGGCACCAGGCGGCCGACCTTCGCGGCGGTGCACGGGCGCGACGCGACCGAGGTCCACGCGAGCGACCTGACGCTGGACAAGTTCCTCGACGAGGCCAGGCTGGCCGCCGCGCCCAACCTGCCGAAGGCGAGCGCCGAGCCGCGGACCGTGCTGCTGACCGGCGCGACCGGCTTCCTGGGCCGCTACCTCGCGCTGGAATGGCTCGAGCGGATGGACATGGTCGACGGCAAGGTGATCGCCCTGGTGCGAGCCCGCTCCGACGAGGAGGCCCGGGCCCGGCTGGACAAGACGTTCGACAGCGGAGACCCAAAGCTGTTGGAGCATTACCGGGAGCTGGCGGCCGACCACCTGGAGGTAATCGCCGGCGACAAGGGCGAGGCCAACCTCGGCCTGGACCCGCAGACCTGGCAGCGGCTGGCCGACACCGTCGATCTGATCGTCGACCCGGCGGCCCTGGTGAACCACGTGCTGCCCTACAGCGAGCTGTTCGGCCCCAACGCGCTTGGCACCGCCGAGCTGATACGGATCGCGCTGACCACCAAGCTGAAGCCGTACACGTACGTGTCCACGATCGGTGTGGGCGACCAGATCAAGCCGGGCGAGTTCGTCGAGGACGCCGACATCCGGCAGATCAGCGCCACGCGGGCGATCAACGACAACTACGCCAACGGCTACGGCAACAGCAAGTGGGCCGGCGAGGTGCTGCTGCGCGAGGCCCACGACCTGTGCGGCCTGCCCGTCGCGGTGTTCCGGTGCGACATGATCCTGGCCGACACCACGTACGCGGGCCAGCTCAACCTGCCGGACATGTTCACCCGGCTGATGCTGAGCCTGGTGGCCACCGGCATCGCGCCCGGTTCGTTCTACGAGCTGGACGCCGACGGCAACCGGCAGCGGGCGCACTACGACGGGCTGCCGGTCGAGTTCATCGCCGCAGCGATCTCGACGCTGGGACCGCGTGAGGGCTTCCAGACGTATCACGTCATGAATCCATACGACGACGGCATCGGGCTGGATGAGTACGTCGACTGGCTGGTCGAGGCCGGCTACTCGATCGAGCGCATCGCCGACTATGGACAGTGGTTGCAGCGGTTCGACACGGCGCTGCGGGCGCTTCCGGACCGGCAGCGTCAGTACTCGCTGCTGCCGCTGCTGCACAACTACCAACGGCCGGAGAAGCCGCTGCGCGGATCGCTGGCACCGACCGACCGTTTCCGCGCGGCGGTGCAGGAAGCGAAAATCGGCCCCGACAAGGACATTCCACACGTCTCGGCGCCGATCATCGTCAAGTACGCCACCGACCTGCAGCTGCTCGGGCTGCTGTAGCGAGGTCCCGGTAAGCGAATCGCCCAGCTCCCGCGGGAGCTGGGCGATTCGCTTGCGCCTACCGGTTATCGCTGGGGATGCGGCCAGTGCAGAAACCTGGAGTGCCCTGCCGGCTCGGCGTCCGCGCGCTGGCGGCGCCATCCCCGTTTCGGCCGCGCCTCCTCCGGGACGACGTAGCGGTCACCGCGGGGCATGGTCATCGCGCCCGAGGACACCGGCTCCCCCACCACTTCGTGGTGCGGCTCGGCCGCCGGCGCCGGCCGCGGATCCGCCGCCGCAGCCACGGGCGTCACGTCGCGGGCCAGGCGCACCGCCGTGCGGGCCAGCACCACGCCACCGATGAAGATGATCAGCGCGCCCAGGCCGGTGAAGTAGGAGATCTCCAGGGCGGTGCGCTTGCGCTCGGTCGCGGCGACCGGGTCGCCGGCGGAGCCGATGCCCAGCAGCGGAGCCACCTGGTTGCCGACGACGAACCAGGCGCCGGACAGGACCGCCAGCCAGCCGCCCAGCATCGCGGCGGCGCGGTTGCCGGCGAGGATCAGCAGCAAACCACCGACCACGGTCGCGGCTCCCGGCAGCACCTCGAGCCAACCGCGGGCGGACGTCCACGCCCACTCCTGGTCCGGCGTGTACGCAAAGTTGAAGTGCGGACCGACGAACGGGATCAACGCGCCCCACGCACCCAGGATGACCAGGAGCAATCCACTGATCGCGCCGCGCGAGCGCGGCATCCGCAGCCCGCCCGGGCGGTCGTACTCCGTGCTTTTCATGACATCTCCTCGGTAGAAGCCGGTCGAATTCCGGCTCAAAACGGGTACCCCCGGCCACCGAGAAGTAACCGGTCTGTCAGTACCGCAGGCCGAGGAGCACCAGAGCGATGGCCAGGGCCGGGAAGACCCCCTGGAATAGCGCGGCCCGCGCCTTGTCCGGGGCGGATACCAGCAGCACCACCGCGGCCGCGGTCATCGAGCCGGCCCCCGCGAGGATCAGCGTGGCCCCAACCACCTCGTGCCCGATGGCGACGGTGCCGATCCCGACGGACGTGATGATCGCCAGGAACAGGTTGTAGAACCCCTGGTTGAAGGCGAGCAGCCGGGTGGTGTCGGCCTCCTCCGGCGTGGTGCCGAAGACGGCCCGGGTGCGCGGCGAGGTCCAGGTCAGCGACTCCATGACGAAGATGTAGACGTGCAAGAGGGCGGCCAGCCCGGCGAGTACCAACCCTGCGGTCAACATCGCGTCCTCCTGGTGTATCGGCGTCAATTGTCGCCCGGCTCCGCCGCGCTCGCGATCGCAACTGTGCCGGGTGGTGGCGACCCGCTTCGCCCGGCTCCGCCGCGCTCGCGATCGCAACTATGCCGGATGGCGGCGACCCGCGAGTCGCGACCCGCTAGTCAAACAGGCCCGGCTGGCCCAGCCCGGTCACCCCGGCCGGCGGCGTCATACCCAGGTGCGTCCAGGCCAGCGCGGTCGCGACGCGGCCGCGCGGCGTGCGCGCGACCATGCCGGCGCGCACCAGGAACGGCTCACACACCTCTTCCACGGTGGTGGCCTCCTCACCGACCGCCACCGCGAGCGTCGAGACCCCCACCGGGCCGCCGCCGAAGCTGCGGGTCAGCGCGGACAGCACCGCCCGGTCCAGCCGGTCCAGGCCCAGCTCGTCGACGTCGTACACCGCCAGCGCGGCCTTGGCGACGTCGCGGGTGATCAGCCCGTCGGCGCGCACCTCGGCGAAGTCGCGGACCCGGCGCAGCAGCCGGTTGGCGATGCGCCCAGCTCGATGCCGAGGATCCCGGCGGACCGGGCCAGCACGCGTTCCAGTTCGGCGGGTTCGTAGAAATCCATGTGCGCGGTGAACCCGAACCGGTCGCGCAGCGGGCCGGTGAGCGCGCCGGACCGGGTGGTCGCGCCGACCAGGGTGAAGGGCGCGACCTCCAACGGGATCGAGGTGGCGCCCGGGCCCTTGCCGACTACCACGTCAACCCGGAAGTCCTCCATCGCCAGGTACAGCATCTCCTCGGCGGGCCGCGCGATGCGGTGGATCTCGTCGATGAACAGCACGTCGTGCTCGACCAGGTTGGACAGCATCGCGGCCAGGTCGCCGGCGCGCTCGAGCGCCGGGCCGGAGGTCACCCGCAGCGCAGACCCCAGTTCGGCCGCGATGATCATCGCCAGCGACGTCTTGCCCAGGCCCGGCGGCCCGGACAGCAGGATGTGGTCGGGCGTGCCGCCGCGGTTCTTGGCGCCCTGGATGACCAGCTGCAACTGTTCGCGCACCCGCGGCTGCCCGATGAACTCCGCAAGCGTGCGGGGTCGCAGGCTGACGTCGATGTCGCCCTCGCCCACGGTCAGCGCCGGGGAGACGTCCCGGTCGTCGGGCTCCGGCGGGTCCTCCCGATAGTCGCCGCTCATCGGGACTTACCCAGCAGCGACAGCGCGGCCCGCAGCGCGGCGGACGTGGTCGCGTCGTGGTCGGCGGCCAGCACCTTGTCGGTGGCCTCCTCGGCCTGCTTGGCGGCGAACCCCAGCCCGACCAGGGCGTCGACCACCGGGCCGCGGACCGCGTGGCCGTTCTGCGCGACACCGGCCGGCGCGCCCGCCGCGATGCCACCGACCTTGTCGCGCAGTTCCAGCACCATCCGCTCGGCGCTGCGCTTGCCGATCCCCGGCACCCGGGTCAGCGCGGCGACATCGCCGTCGTGCAGGGCCTGGCGCAACGCGGCCGCGTCGTGCACGGCCAGCGTCGCCATGGCCAGCCGGGGCCCGACGCCCGACACCGACAGCAGCGTCAGGAACAGGTCACGCGTCTCGGAGTCGGCGAACCCGTACAGCGTCATCGAATCCTCGCGGACGATCATCGCGGTGATCAGCCTGGCCTCGCCACCCTGGCGCAACGTCGCCAGCGTCGACGGCGTCGCGTTCACCCGGTAGCCGACGCCGGCGGCCTCGATCACCACGTGGTCGAGGGCCACCTCGAGCACCTCGCCGCGCACCGACGCGATCATCGGGCGGCCTTCAGCTTGGCCTGCACCTTGGCCCGGTAGGCCTGCCGCTGCTGCGCAGCCCGCGCCTCGGCCTCGGCGAGCCGGGCCAGCATTGGGGCCCGCCAGCAGTGGCAGATCGCCAGCGCCAGCGCGTCGGCGGCGTCGGCCGGTGTCGGTTTGGCTTGCAGCGCAAGGATTTTCGTGACCATCGCGGTCACCTGCGCCTTGTCCGCGGCGCCGTTGCCGGTGACCGCCGCCTTGACCTCGGTGGGCGTGTGGAAGTGCACGTCGATCGATCGCCTGGCCGCCGCGAGCGCGATCACCCCGCCGGCCTGCGCGGTGCCCATCACCGTCGTCATGTTCAGTTGCGAGAACACCCGCTCGATGGCCACCACGTCCGGTCGGTGGGTGTCCAGCCAATGCTCGACGGCGTCGCTGATGGCCAGCAGGCGCCGCGCCAGCGGCGCGTCGGAGGGCGTGCGCACGACGTCGACGTCGAGCGCCACGACCTGACGCCCGCGCCCCGTTTCGACGACCGACAGGCCGCATCGGGTCAGCCCGGGATCGACGCCCATCACCCGCATAGCCTCTACACCGCTCCCGCCGTTTCCCACCGATTGCCGAACAGCTGTTCGATAGGTTAGCGGCTGGGTGCGACATCGGCGGGCACGACACGCGGCGCCAGGGCGACGCCGCGATAGCGCGGAGCCGGCGTCTCGCGCTAAAGCTGTTAACTTGTAGCCCACGTTCGGCTCCGAAAGGTTCCCGTGGGCACAGTCCTGGTCGTGATCGCCGCGGTGTTGTTCATCTCGTCGATCGTCGTTCTGGTGATCGCGTTGCGCCGGCCCAAGGCACCCAGGTCCGGGGGTGCGCGCCAGGACCCGCTCGCGTTCAACGCGTCGCCGCAATTCGGCCCGCGAGAGTTGGGGCCGGGCGCCATCGTCAGCTACGCCGGCGTCGACTATGTGGTGCGCGGCTCGGTGACCTACCGCGAGGGGCCGTTCGTGTGGTGGGAGCACCTGCTCGAGGGCGGCGACGAGCCGGTCTGGTTCAGCGTCGAGGAGGACGACGGGCGCCTGGAGCTGGCCATGTGGGTGGCCCGCAAGGACGTGACGCTGCAACCCGGCCAGCCCTACCTCGTCGACGGCGTGACGTTCCACGAGTCGGAACGCGGCCGCGCCTCCTACACGACCGAAGGCACCACGGGCCTGCCCGCGGCCGGCGACATGGAGTTCATCGACTGCGCCAATGCCGATGAGAGCGCGCTGCTTTCGTTCGAGCGCTGGTCCCCCGGCACACCATGGGAGATATCGACCGGCAAGCCGGTGCGGCCCGGCGAGCTCACGCTCTACCCCGCACCGCCCCCCTCCCCTTAGGAGCGCACCGGTGCCGCTGCATCAGCTCGCCGTCAACCCGCAGGACGTGTCCGGCAAGGCGCTGCGCCTCGTGCTCAACGCGGCCCCGCCCGCGCCGCTGGCCGCCGAACCCGACGGCGACGGCTGGCGCTGGCAGACCTGGCATCTGTATCCGGGGGTTCCCGCCGGCTCCGGCGGGATCGTGGTTCATACGGCGAGCCGGTGGCAGCCGTGACCCGCAACCGCCTGCTGCTGATCGCGGGCGGCCTGGCGGTCGCCGCGGTCGCCTGCCTGGTGCCCGGAATCATGTTGCTGCACAAGGACATCGGATCCTATATCGCTTCGCACTACCGCGAATACTCCCGCGACGCCGACGGCACGCGGTACGAGTGCAGCGGGTCGCCGGACGACGTCGCCGACACGCTGGCCAACTATCAGGCCCCGGCGGCGCGCGCGGCCAACGACGACAACGAGTACCTGCGCTACAGCAGCGACATCGTCATCGTCGGCCCCGACGGCACCCGCCCGTGCAGCATCCGCGTGGAGCCCCTGAGCGCCGGATACAACCACGGCGCGTTCCTCTTCCTCGGCCCAGGATTCACCCCCGGATCCCCCGCGGGTGGCGCCGGGGGCACCCCCGGCGGACCCGGCGGCAGGGTCAAGTAGCAAAGGAGACAGTCATGTACGCCCTAGTTTCTTCGAGCCTCGACTTCGGGGCGATCAACTTCGGCACCATCGCTCAGGGCGTGCTGGCCGTCGTCCTGTACTTCGCGGTGGGAGTCGGGGTCCTGATCGCCGGCTTCCTGATGGTCGACGTGCTCACCCCCGGAAGCCTGCGCCGGCTGGTCTTCATCGACCGGCGCCCGAACGCCGTCGTGCTGGCGTCGGCCATGTACGTCGCGCTCGCGATCGTCATCATCAGCGCCATCGCCAGCAGCTACAGCTCGCTCGGCGAGGGGCTCATCGGGGTCGCGGTGTACGGGCTGGTCGGCGTCGTGCTGCAGGGCGGCGCGCTGCTGATCCTGCAGATCGCGGTGCCGGGCCGGTTCCGCGAGCACGTCGAGGAGCCGACCCTGCACCCCGCCGCGTTCGCCACCGCCACCATGCTCGTGGCGGTGGGAGGAGTCATCGCCGCCGCGATCTCATGACCCACGTCACCCCTAGGGTCGTGGCGGCCGCGTCCGGGCGCTGGCGGGCCGTGCTGCTGGCCGCGGTCGCCGCCTGCGCGGCGTGCGGCATCGTCTACGAACTCGCGCTGCTGACCCTGTCGGCCAGCCTGGACGGCGGCGGCATCGTGGCCACCTCGCTGATCGTGGCCGGCTACATCGCCGCGCTGGGCGCGGGCGCCTTGCTGGTCAAGCCGCTGCTGGCGCACGCGGCGATCACGTTCGTCGCCGTGGAAGCGCTGCTCAGCATCGTCGGGGGCCTGTCCGCGGCGACGCTGTACGCCGTGTTCGCCTTCATCGACGACGAGTCGACCTGGGTGCTGGCGGTGGGCACGGCCCTGATCGGCGGCCTCGTCGGCGCCGAGGTGCCGCTGCTGATGACGCTGCTGCAACGCGGGCGGACCCTCGGGGCCGCGGACACCGGCCGCACCCTGGCCAACCTGAACGCCGCCGACTACCTCGGTGCGCTGCTGGGCGGGCTGGTCTGGCCGTTCTTCCTGCTGCCCCAGCTCGGCATGATCCGCGGCGCGGCGGCGACCGGCGTGATCAACCTGGCGGCCGCCGCCGTCGTGGCCGTCTTCCTGCTGCGCCGCGTCGTCTCCCCGCGCCAGCTGGCGTCGGCGCTGTGCGCGCTCGGGCTGGCGCTCGCGCTGCTCACCACGCTGCTCGTGCGCTCGCACGACATCGAGACGACCAGCAGGCAGCGCCTCTACGCCGACCCGATCATCGCCTACCGGCACACGCCGTACCAGGAGATCGTGGTGACCCGCCGCGGCGCCGACATGCGGCTCTACCTGGACGGGGGCCTGCAGTTCTCCACGCGGGACGAATACCGCTACACCGAGAGTCTCGTCTACCCGGCGCTCGGGGCCGGCGCGCACTCGGTGCTCGTCCTGGGCGGCGGGGACGGGCTGTGCGCCCGCGAGCTGCTCCGCCAGCCGGGCGTGCAGCGGATCGTGCAGGTCGAGCTCGACCCCGCCGTCATCGACCTCGCGCGCACCACCATGCGCGAGGCCAACGGCGGATCGCTGGACAACCCCCGCGTCGACGTCGTGATCGGCGACGCGATGACGTGGCTGCGCGGGCCCGTCGCTGACCGGTCGTTCGACGCGGTCATCGTCGACCTGCCCGATCCCGACACCCCCGCGCTGGGCCGGCTGTACTCGACCGAGTTCTACGCGCTGGTCGCCCGCGCGCTGGCGCCCGGCGGGCTGATGGTCGTGCAGTCGGGCAGCCCGTTCTCGACCCCGACGGCGTTCTGGCGCACGGTGTCGACGGTGCGGGCGGCCGGCTACGCGGTCACCCCTTACCACGTGCACGTGCCGACCTTCGGCGACTGGGGGTTCGCGCTGGCGCGCCGCGGGCCGGCCCCGCCGGTGCCGACGATGCCGCCCAACGCTCCGCCGCTGCGCTTCCTCAACCAGCAGGTGCTCGACGCCGCGACGGTGTTTTCATCGGACACCGGGCCGCGCCCGCTGGAGCCGTCGACCCTGGAGAACCCGCGCATCGTCGAGGACATGCGCCACGGCTACGACTAGCGCGTGTCCAGCCGGTCGGGCCGGTCGGGACCGTATTCGTCGGAAGCGCCCCGCACGTAGTCAAGCTGCCCGAGCCCACCCAATATCTCGGCCGCCGACGAACTCGGGACGTGGCTCAGGGCCCACCAGAGGTGGCCGCGGCCCACGGCCGACCCGCCGATGCGGGCTCGGCAGTCCGCGCCGATGAGCACCGATTTCGCGTTGATGCTGTAGGGCAGGTGGGTCACCCGCGGGGGTTGCCGGCCGTTTACCCCGGCGCCCTCTTCGAAACGGCGGCGCACCACGTCGGGGCCCGCCGCGCGGGCCGAGAGCGCCACCGCGATCGGGCATGCGGGATCCGACACCAGGGCGAGCAAAATGTGTCCCGTTCCGACGTAGCCGGTCGCATAGCGATAAGCCTCGTCATGGGCCTGCATCACCACCGCCTTGGCCGGGCCGGCAAAGCCGGCCAGGGCGCGAACCAACTGGCGGCTATCGACGTTCTCCGACGGCGAGACGGAACCGGTTACCATATCCGGATATTGTGCAATACGCGCATATTGCACGCCACGGCCAGGTCCGGACACCGGCCCGGAGCCGGTGTTACGGCCGCAGCTGCCCCCGGAGCAGCATGGTGACCGACCGCTCCCAACGCTGCATCTCGGCGGGGGCGTCAAACGGCTCCGGCAGGTGGCGGTCGAGGTGTCGACGGACGGCTATCGTGCCCAGCGTCAGGATCAGCGGATTCACGGCGGCCCAGAAGACGTCGAGATCGGCTGGCGTGGCTCCGATTTCGACGAGTCGCCGCCATCGCGCGATGCCCATCGTCACCAGCGCGTCGAAGACCGCCGCACCGGCAGGGCTGCCGTTCAGGACCTGACGGGTCAGATAGTCCACCGCGCTCGCGTGCTCGGAGAGCAGGAAGGTGACCCGCCGGCCCATCTCGGGAAGATAGTCAGGCCCCGCTTCCGGCAGTGGCGTCGTCAGCTGGGCGGCGATGATCCTCTGCGCATAGGCGTCGACGGCCTCGATCAGCCCGTCCTTCGAGCCGAAATGGTGCTGCACCAGCCCCACGGACACCCCGGCGGCCGCGGCGACCATCTGCAGCGTCGCGTTCGAGGTTCCGTGGACCGAAAAGACCTCCAGCGCCGCGTCGAGGATTCGGTCGTGTCTGGATGTGCCGGAGTCCGCGTCACCATTCACGATGCCTACCTAACCTCGGGGCCGACCACGACAAACAAAGTCCCGGGCCGCCCACGGCCGGAACCCTTCGGGTCTTTCGCCCGCCGGCGTTCCGTCCTAGTCCTCGTCGAGAGCGGCCAGCACCTCGTCGGAGAGGTCGACGTTGGTGTAGACGTTCTGCACGTCGTCGCTGTCCTCGAGCGCTTCCACGAGCTTGAGCACCTTGCGCGCTCCGTCGAGGTCCACGGGCACGCTGACCGACGGCTGGAAGCTGGCCTCCGCCGATTCGTAGTCGATGCCGGCGTCCTGCAGGGCGGTACGCACCGCGACCAGATCCGTTGGCTCCGAGATGATCTCGAAGCTGTCGCCAAGGTCGTTGACGTCCTCGGCGCCCGCGTCGAGCACCGCGCCCAGGATGTCGTCTTCTGTCAGGCCGTTCTTTTCCAGCATGATCACGCCCTTGCGGGAGAACAGGTAGGCCACCGACCCGGGATCGGCCATGGTGCCGCCGTTGCGGGTCATCGCCACGCGGACCTCGCTGGCCGCCCGGTTGCGGTTGTCGGTGAGGCACTCGATCAGCACAGCCACACCGTTGGGCGCGTAGCCCTCGTAGGTGATGGTTTGCCAGTCGGCGCCGCCCGCTTCCTCGCCGGCGCCCCGCTTTCGGGCGCGCTCGATGTTGTCGTTGGGCACCGAGGTCTTCTTCGCCTTCTGAATGGCGTCGTACAGCGTCGGGTTGCCCGCCGGGTCACCACCGCCGGTACGGGCGGCGACCTCGATGTTCTTGATCAGCCGGGCGAACTCCTTGCCACGGCGCGCGTCTTTGACGGCCTTCTGGTGTTTGGTGGTGGCCCACTTGGAATGGCCGCTCATCGGTTGATCTACCTCTTCCCTTGCCTGAAGTTCGCCAGACGAGTCTACGTGGGCGACCGGCGCGGCCCGGCCGCCGCCCCCCCGCCACACCCGTCAGTCACACCCGTCACAAGAAGCGGTCGGCACACTTTTTGCCCGCCTCGTGGCGACAATCCCGCCCGTGGGGGTAGACGTAACCCCCCGCGGTCGCCCCGCGATGCACCCCGCCGTCACGCCGCCCGCCACCCCGCCGTCACGCCGTCGTCACGCCGCCCGCGAATTGTCGCTATGAGGCGGGCAAAAAGGCACACACCCACCTTCTGGGGACGGAAGTGACGGATGTGATTTCAGGCCTCGCCGGTGACGATGTCGACGAACAACTGGTGGACGCGACGGTCACCGGTCACCTCCGGGTGGAACGCCGTCGCCAGCATCGGGCCCTGCCGGACCGCGACGGCGTGACCCGCCGCACTCGCCAGCACCCGCACGTCGTCACCGGCCCGCTCCACCCACGGCGCGCGGATGAAAACCGCCCGCACCGGGACGTCGAAGCCCGCGAACGCGACGTCACCCTCGAAGGAGTCGACCTGCCGTCCGAAAGCGTTGCGCCGCACCGTCATATCGATCGCCCGCAGCGGCAGCGCCTGCCTGCCCCGCGCGCCGGCGTCCAGGATCTCACTGGCCAGCAGGATCATCCCGGCGCATGCGCCGTAGGCCGGCATCCCCTCGGCGAGCCGCCCGCGCAGCGGCTCCAACATGTCGAAGTCGAGCAGCAGGTGGCTCATCGTGGTGGATTCGCCGCCGGGGATGACCAGCCCGTCGACCGTATCGAGCTCGCTGCGGCGGCGCACCGGCATCGGCTCGGCGCCGGCCTCGCGCAGCGCCGCCAGGTGTTCCCGGGTGTCGCCCTGCAGCGCCAGCACGCCGATGCGCGGGGCGTTCACGGCCGGGTTTGCACGTATCCGCGGGGGAAGCGGGTCAGGCCCTCCTGCATGACCGCCGCCACCATCTCGCCCGAGGAGTTGAAGATCTTGCCCTGGCACAGCGCCCGCCCGCCGCAGGCCGACGGCGAGGACTGGTCGTAGAGCAGCCACTCGTCGGCGCGGAAGACCCGCATGAACCACATCGCATGGTCGAGCGAGGCCACCTGCAAATGCTCCCGCTCGTCGAGGTGGTTCACCTGCGCCGACCCCAGCAGCGTCAGGTCGCTCATGTAGGCCAGCGCGCAGATATGCAGGACCGGGTCATCGGGCAGCGGGTCGCGGTGGCGGAACCACACCTGCTGCTGGGAGGCCTTGCCGGGCAGGCGCTGCAGGCGCTCCTGCGGCACGATCCGGATGTCCCACTCCTCGAACTGACGGAAGCCGGCATCGTCGAACACCTTCATCGAGTTAAGGCCCGGGAGGTTGTCGTCGGGTGCGGGGGCCTCCGGCATGGCGTCCTGGTGATTGATGCCCTCCTGGTCGGTCTGGAACGAGGCCGACATCGAGAAGATGGTCTCGCCGTGCTGGACGGCGTTGACCCGCCGGGTGCAGAACGAGCCGCCGTCGCGGAGGCGCTCGACGAGGAACACGGTCGGCGCCGTGGCGTCACCGGGCCGGATGAAGTATCCGTGCAGCGAGTGCACCAGGTGGCCCGGCTCGACGGTGCGCACCGCCGACACCAGCGACTGGCCGGCCACGTGGCCGCCGAACGTGCGCTGGAAATAACCCGAGTCCGGGCTGAAGACGCGCCCGCGATAGATGTTGACCTCGAGTTGCTCGAGATCGAGGATCTGCTCGATCGACACAGACTGTTCTTACCAGCCGCGCTCGGCCAGGCGGTGCGGCTGCGCGATCTCCTCGACGTTGATGCCCACCATCGCCTCGCCCAGCCCGCGCGACACCTTGGCCAGCACGTCGGGGTCGTCGTAGAACGTGGTGGCCTTGACGATCGCGGCGGCGCGGTGTTCGGGCGCGCCGGACTTGAAGATGCCGGAGCCGACGAAGACGCCCTCGGCGCCCAGCTGCATCATCATCGCCGCGTCGGCCGGGGTCGCGATGCCGCCCGCGGTGAACAGCGTCACCGGCAGCTTGCCGGCGCGGGCGACCTCCGCGACGAGTTCGTAGGGGGCGCTCAATTCCTTTGCGGCGACGAACAACTCGTCCTCCGACAGCGACGTCAGCCGGCGGATTTCCCCGCTGATCGCCCGCATGTGGGTGGTGGCGTTGGAGACGTCACCGGTGCCGGCCTCGCCCTTGGACCGGATCATCGCCGCGCCCTCGCTGATGCGACGCAGGGCCTCGCCCAGGTTGGTCGCCCCACACACGAAGGGCACCGTGAACTTCCACTTGTCGATGTGGTGGGTGTAGTCCGCGGGGGTCAGCACCTCGGACTCGTCGATGTAGTCCACGCCGAGGCTCTGCAGGATCTGCGCCTCCACGAAATGCCCGATGCGGACCTTGGCCATCACCGGGATGGTGACCGCGGAGATGATGGCCTCGACGATGTCGGGGTCGCTCATCCGCGCCACCCCGCCGTGGGCGCGGATGTCGGCGGGCACCCGTTCCAACGCCATCACCGCCACCGCGCCGGCGCCTTCGGCGATCCGGGCCTGCTCCGGGGTGACGACGTCCATGATGACGCCGCCTTTGAGCATCTCGGCCATGCCGCGCTTGACGCGCGCCGTTCCGGTCTGGCCGCTGCCGTTCGATGCGGCGGTATCCACTGCTGGTCTCCTTCACGTGGTGTCGATCCAGTCTAGTGAGGCCGTCCGGCCAGCACTTAACTGCGCAGTCAGCGGATGGACTGCAGCTGGCCGGTGGCCCGGCCACCGGCCAGCTCGGCGGCGTCGCTGAGCAGTTCGGACAGCTGCCGGGGATAGACGGTCTGCCCGGCCGCGACGAGCCCGGCGATGTCATCAGCATCACACCAGCGGTGGCCGTGGATGTAGCGCCGCTCCAGCTCGGTGCGGCCCAGCGCGGTCGGTTCGAACCGCCGGGTGCGGTAGACGAAAAAGAACTCCTCGCTGTCGATGAGCGAGCCGTTGAACTCGAACACCTCGTCGCGTCGCCAGACCGGTCCGACCATGTCGGCCGCCGCGACCCGCAGGCCGGTCTCCTCGACAAGCTCGCGCGCGGCCGCCTCGGCCAACCGCTCGCCGGGGAGCACCTCCCCACCGACGGTGAACCACCACCTCGGCGCGTCGCCGTGGCCGGCGGCCGGGTCCGACCCCGACAGCAGCAGCACCGCTCCCGCCTCATCGAGCAGCACCACCCGCGCCGACGTGCGGTGGGTGGGCACCCCGTGACCGCCGTGCGCCAGCGCGTGGGGGCGCTCGGCGATCTCGAAATAGCTTGGCAGCGCGGCCGTTCCGCCCAGGCGGAACAGCCGCACCAGGCGGCGCTCGGCCAGGGCGAGGGTGTCGCGCACGGCGTCGTTGTGGAAGCGGCGAGCCAGCAGCACGCGGGCTTCGGCGTCGGCGAGTTCGGCGATGAGACCCGCCGGCAGCGACGCCGGATCGACCATCGCCAGCGCGGCCGACAGCTCGTTCTCGCAGGACTCCCGCGCCGGCCGAGGCGCGTGCTCCGCCGCGTCGGCCAGCGCCGCCAGCCGCCGGCCCCCGGGGGCCCCGCCGTAGGCGTCGATCGCGACCGCGCGCGCCACCACCGCGCGGCGCGCCAGCGCGCCGTCGAGCGCCTGCCAGGAGAGGTCGTAGCGGACGTGCAGCCGGTCCAGCCGGTTGGCGGTCCGGTAGGCCCAGGCGCCCGCCGCCGCGAGCACGGCGACGAGCAGCACGACGGCGACGATCCACCACGTCATCAGCTGGCCACCTGAACCTTGGCACCGGCCAAGGCGACCGTCTCGTAGACCCGCATGATCTGGCTGGCCACCACCGACCAGTCGTAGCGCTGCACGGCTTGCGAGCCGGCCGCCACGTAGCGCTGGCGCAGCGCATCGTTCGCCAGGACCTCGACGAGCGCTGCGGCCAGCGCGGCGCCGTCACCGACCGGCACCAGGCGCCCGGCCTTGCCGTCGAGCAGGACGCGCCGGAACGCGTCCAGGTCGCTGGCCACCACCGCGGTCCCCGCCGCCATCGCCTCGACGAGGACGATGCCAAAGCTCTCGCCCCCGGTGTTGGGCGCGCAGTAGACGTCGGCGCTGCGCATCGCCGACGCCTTGGCGGCGTCGTCGATCTGGCCCAGGAAGTGCAGGTGCTCCGCCAATCCGCCCGCCTGCTCGCGCAGTTCGTCCTCGTCGCCGCGGCCGACGATCAACAGTTCGACCTCGGGGTACATCTCGACCACGCCGGGCAGGGCGTCGAGCAGGACCGACATGCCCTTGCGGGGCTCGTCGTAGCGGCCCAGGAACAGCACGGTCCTGCCGGGCCGGGGATACCCGTCCAGCCGCGGGGCCGAGGCGAACGACGCGACGTCCACGCCGTTGGGAATCTCCACCGCGTCGGTCCCCAGGGCCTCCATCTGCCAGCGCCGGGCCAGGTCGGACACCGCGATCCGGCCGACGATCTTCTCGTGCATCGGCCGCAGGATGCTCTGGAAGACCGTCAGTGTCAGCGATTTGGTGGTCGACGTGTGAAAGGTCGCCACGATGGGGCCCTCGGCGATGTTCAGGGCCAGCATCGACAGGCTGGGGGCGTTCGGTTCGTGCAGGTGCAGCACGTCGAAATCGCCCTCCGCGAGCCACTTTTTGACCTTGCGGTGCGTGGCCGGCCCGAAGCGCAGCCGGGCCACCGACCCGTTGTAGGGGATGGGCACGGCCTTGCCCGCGGACACGACGTAGTCGGGCAGCGCGGCGTGCGGCGACGACGGCGCCAGCACGCTCACCTGGTGGCCCCGGGCGCGCATCACCGCGGCCAGTTGCAGCACGTGCGACTGCACCCCGCCCGGCACGTCGAACGAGTAGGGACAGACCATCCCGATCCGCATCAGGCTTCCCTCAAGCGGGCCTGCCGCGCGTCGGACAGGTCGGCCAGCCACTGCGGCTGCAGCATGTGCCAGTCCTCGGGGTGGGCGGCGATGTTCTCGGCGAACCGGTCGGCCAGCGCCTGGGTGATGGTCTGCACGTCGCCGCTGCTGCAGTCCAGCGGCGGCTGTATCCACACTCGCCAGCCGTCGTCCTCGAACCAGCAATGCGACGGCAGCAGCGCCGCCCCGGTCTCGATCGCGAGCTTGGCCGGCCCGGCCGGCATCCGCGTCGGCTCGCCGAAGAAATCGACCTCGACGCCGCTCCGGGTGAGGTCGCGCTCGGCCATCAGGCAGACCACCCGGTTGGCGCGCAGCCGGTCGCACAGCACGTCGAACGGCGGGCGTTCGCCGCCGGACAGCGGCAGCACCTCGAAGCCGAGGCCTTCCCGGTAGGCGATGAAACGCCGGTAGAGCGACTCGGGCTCGAGGCGCTCGGCGACGGTGGTGAAGGTGCCCCGGGTCTGGGCCAGCCACACCCCGGCCATGTCCCAGTTCCCGCTGTGCGGCAGGGCGCACACCGCCCCGCGGCCCTTCGCCAGCGCCGCGTCCAGGTTGTCGCTGCCCTGGAACGTCTCGTCGATTTGGCGGGCCAGCGCGCCGAGGTCCATCGTGGGCAGCCGGAACGCCTCCCGCCAGTAGCGGGCATAGGACTCCAGCGAGGCCCGCATCAGCGCGTCGGGCACCTCGGCCGGCCGCACGCCGATGACGCGGGCCAGGTTCTTGCGCAACTGCTGCGGCCCGCCCCGGCGCGCCGCGTAGCGCGCCCCGGTGGAGAACACCGTCCGCGCGGCGATTTCGGGCATCGCGCGCACACCCATCCAGCCTGCCGCGTAGGTCCAGTCGGTCGCCGTCCGCGTCAACACCCGCCGGGGGGCGGTGATCGCACTCAGGGCCGGGCGGGTGGTGAT
Organism: Mycobacterium bohemicum DSM 44277; assembly: GCF_001053185.1. Lineage (GTDB taxonomy): Bacteria > Actinomycetota > Actinomycetes > Mycobacteriales > Mycobacteriaceae > Mycobacterium > Mycobacterium bohemicum. Next base: position 158,972 of record NZ_CSTD01000004.1, read on the forward strand.
CACGGCATGGGCCCCGTCGCACCGGGGGACGTGCGCACGGTGTGCAACCGCTGCGCGCAGGTGACGACGCTGGCCACCGCCAGCAGCCACATCGCGACCGGCAGCGCGGGCGGCCAGGCGACGAACGGAAAGTCCGACACCCCGGCGCCGACCAGCACGATGATCAGCCGTTCCGGTCGCTCGATGATGCCGCCGTCACCGCGCAGCCCGCTGGCCTCGGCCCTGGCCTTGATGTAGGAGATCACCTGCGAGGTCACCAGGCAGATCAGGGTCGCCGCCACCAGCGGCTTGTCGTGCATGCCGAAGGCGATCCACCACGCCAGCCCGCAGAACACCGCCCCGTCGCTGACGCGGTCGCACGTCGCGTCCAGCACCGCGCCGAAGCGGGTGCCGCCGCCGCGCTCCCGGGCCATCGCGCCGTCGAGCATGTCGAACAGCACGAAGAACGACACCACGCAGCCGCCCAGGAAGAGCCTGCCCATCGGGAACAGCGTCAGCGCCCCCGCCACCGATCCGGTGGTCCCCAGGATGGTCACGGCGTCGGGGGTCAGCCCGACGCGCAGGCAGGCCCGCGCGGTCGGGGTGGTGACCCGCGCGAATGCCGCCCGGGACAGGAACGGCATCTTGCTCATGAGAGGTTCACGCTCATGACTGGTTCGCCCACTCGGTGGCCAGCAGCAGGCGGGTCTCGCGCAGCAGCTGCGGGATCACCTTCGAGCCGCCGATGATGGTGATGAAGTTGGCGTCACCGCCCCAGCGGGGCACGACGTGCACGTGCAGGTGCTCGGCCAGTGAGCCGCCCGCGGAGGTGCCCAAGTTCAGGCCGACGTTGAAGCCGTGCGGGCGCGACACCGCCTTGATCACCCGGATCGCCTTCTGGATGAAGGCCATCAGCTCGGCGCTTTCGGCCTCGGTCAGGTCCTCGAGCTCGGAGATCCGCCGATAAGGCACCACCATCAGGTGCCCAGGGTTGTACGGGTAGAGGTTGAGCACCGCGTAGACCAGCTCGCCGCGGGCGACCACCAGCCCCTCCTCGTCCGACATGCGCGGGATATCGGTGAACGGCTCGGCCGGTTCGGCGTTTTCGCGCTTCATCGGCGATTCGGCCAGGTACGTCATCCGGTAGGGCGTCCACAGCCGCTGTAGGTGATCGCGTTGCCCGACGCCGGTGTCGAGGATGGTCTCCTCGGTGCGATCCTGCTCGCTCACTGCCCCGCTACCTTCACGAGTTCGGCTGTGGGAACCGCGTTTTCACGGTCTTCGATCCACTTGACGACGGCGTCGACGGCGGCGTCGCGGGGCACCCCGTTGAGCTGCGAGCGGTCCCCGAAGCGGAAGCTGACCGCCCCCGCCTGCACGTCGCGGTCGCCGGCCAGCAGCATGAACGGCACCCGCTGGGCGGTGTGGTGGACGATCTTCTTCGCCATCCGGTCGTCGCTGGTGTCCACCTCCACCCGAACCCCGTGCGATTTCAGCTGCGCCGCAATCTCTTCCAGATATGCGACATGCTCGTCGGCGACCGGGATGCCGACCACCTGGACCGGGGCGAGCCACGCCGGGAAGGCGCCCGCGTAGTGCTCGGTCAGGATGCCGAAGAACCGCTCGATCGACCCGAACAGCGCCCGGTGGATCAGCACCGGCCGCCGCCGCGAGCCGTCGGCGGCCGTGTACTCCAGGTCGAACCGCTCCGGCATGTTGAAGTCGAGCTGAATGGTCGACATCTGCCAACTGCGCCCCAGCGCGTCCTTGACCTGCACCGAGATCTTGGGGCCGTAGAACGCCGCGCCGCCCGGATCGGGAACCAGCTGCAGACCGGAACTCTCGGCGACCTCGCGCAACACCTCGGTCGCTTCCTCCCACGCCTCGTCGGAGCCCACGTACTTATCGGGATCCTTCGTGGACAGCTCCAGGTAGAAGTCGTCAAGACCGTAGTCGGCCAGCAGGTCGAGCACGAACCGCAGCAGCGAGGCGAGCTCGTCGCGCATCTGCTCGGGAGCGCAGTAGATGTGCGCATCGTCCTGCGTCATGCCGCGCACCCGGGTCAGCCCGTGCACAACGCCCGACTTCTCATACCGGTACACGCTGCCGAACTCGAAGAGCCGCAACGGGAGTTCGCGGTAGGAGCGGCCACGGGACCGGTAGATCAGGTGGTGCATCGGGCAGTTCATCGGCTTGAGGTAGTAGTCCTGCCCCGGCTTGCGAACCGTGCCGTCCGGGTTGTACTCCGCGTCGATGTGCATCGGCGGGAACATGCCCTCGGCGTACCACTCGAGGTGGCCCGAGGTGACGTACAGCTGCTCCTTGGTGATGTGCGGGGTGTTGACGAACTGGTAGCCGGCCTCGGCATGCTTGCGCCGCGAGTAGTCCTCCAGCTCGGAGCGCACGATGCCGCCCCTGGGGTGGAAAACCGCCAGGCCGGAACCGATTTCGTCGGGGAAGCTGAACAGGTCCAGCTCGACACCGAGCTTGCGGTGGTCGCGGCGCTGGGCCTCTTCGATCAGCTCGAGGTGCCGGTCGAGGGCCTCCTGCGATTCCCACGCCGTGCCGTAGATGCGTTGCAGGCTGGCGTTCTGCTGGTCGCCGCGCCAGTAGGCCGCGGAGCTTCTCGTCAGCTTGAACGCCGGGATGTGCTTGGTGGTGGGGATGTGCGGACCCCGGCACAGGTCGCCCCAAACCCGTTCGCGGGTGCGGGGATTCAGGTTGTCGTAGGCGGTCAACTCGTCACCGCCGACCTCCATCACGTCGGGGTCGCCCGACTTGTCGTCGACGAGCTCGAGCTTGTAGGGCTCGTTCGCCAGCTCCTCGCGCGCCCGGTCCTTGGATTCGTAGACCCGGCGGTCGAACAGCTGGCCGTCCTTGACGATCTGGCGCATCCGCTTTTCGAGCTTGTCCAGATCCTCGGGCGTGAACGGCTCGGGCACGTCGAAGTCGTAGTAGAAGCCGTCGGTGATCGGCGGCCCGATGCCCAACTTGGCCTGGGGGAACAGGTCCTGCACGGCCTGGGCCAGCACGTGGGCGGTCGAATGCCGGATGACGCTGCGGCCCTCGTCGGTGTTGGCCGCCACCGGGACGACCTCGGTGTCCGCGTCGGGCACCCAGCTCAGGTCGCGCAGCTTGCCCTCGGCGTCGCGCACCACGACGATCGCGTCGGGGGTGCCGGCGGGCACCCGGATCGGGGCGGGGCGTGCGGGGGCGCTCATCGGGTGCGTCTCCAGGGTTTGGTCATGTGCGAACGAACCCGACCATGCTATCGGGGCGGACCCGCGACGGATGAGCGTGTGCGGGCCGGTGCGCCGACGGGCGTCACCACCGGCGAACCCCAGCAGCCCCACTGGCCTCCGGCACGGAAGGATCGTTCGTTCTGCCGCCTCATAGCGACTTTTGCGATCGAGGTTCGTGGTCGGTCGCGAGTTGTCGCTCGAAGGCGGGCAAAAACAGTGCCGCCCGGCGCGGATACCGATGAGGCCGGTGGGACCGAAGTGGCCCAGCGGTGGACTCGTCAGGGCTGGCCGGGCTTGAGCCGAACAAAAAGCGCGTCGGCCTCGGTCAGCAGGGTGTCACCGTCGGTCAGCCGCCCCGACACGAAGATCTTGCGCCCCTCCACCCGGTCCACGCCCGCGTCGAACCGCAACTCCCTTTCGATCGGCACGATCTGGCGGTAGTCGATCTTGAGGTAGGCCGTGCGTTGGCGACGGCTCCCGGTGAGGAGTACCGCCGCCAGCCCGAGCACCGTGTCGAACAGCATGCCCAGGCAGCCGCCGTGCACGGCGCCGTTGCGGCCAAGGTGATACCGGCCGAACCGGGCCCAGCCCTCGACCCGCCCGTCGTCGGTCTTCCGTGCCTTCATCGGCACCGTCAGTATGTTGCCGCGCATGGGCAGATCCATCCGGCGCCCCGACGGGGATTCCCACTCGTCGGCGTCGAACGGCGTCAGCAGTGCCGACACCTTCTCCAGCAGGTCGGCGGCCTCGGTGATCACCTCGTCGGGCGCGTCGACCGCGCGGGCGTGGTCCTGCATCTTGCGCACCGCGTCGATGAACCGGCCGTAGTCGGGTCCGCCCTTGGTGGTCGGTTCGGGAGGGTTGAATCCGCCGCCCGGGTGGCTGGCCTGTTCGCGGGTCACCCGGACACCGTATCCAGGTCAGACCGTCTTCTGACCTCCGGCGGTCGACAGGGCCTCGAACTCCTCGTCGCTCAGGGTGATCTGCGCGGCCGCGACGTTCTCCTCCAGGTGCGCCACGCTGGACGTGCCCGGGATGGGCAGCATCACCGGGGACCGCTTCAGCAGCCAGGCCAGGGCCAGCTGGGACGGCGTCGCGTCGTGGTCGGCGGCGATGCGCTGCAGCGGGCCGTCGGGCGCGGCCAGCGGCCCGGCGGCCAGCGGGAACCACGGGATGAAGCCGATGCCCTGGCGGGTCGCGGCGTCCAGCAACTTCTCGGCGCCGCGGGCGGCCAGGTTGTACATGTTCTGCACCGACACGATCTCGGTGATCCGCTGGGCCTCGGTGAGCTGGTCGACGTCGATCTCCGACAGCCCGATGTGGCGGATCTTTCCCTCGCCCTTGAGCGCGACCAGCTCCCCGACCTGATCGGCCAGCGGGAAATTCTTGTCAATGCGATGCAGCTGGAACAGGTCGATGGTGTCCACGCCGAGCCGGCGCAGGCTCAGCTCGCACTCCTGGCGCAGGTAGCTCGGGTTGCCCAGGGGGATCCAGACGTCCGGCCCTGTGCGCAGCAGCCCCGCCTTCGTCGCGATCACCAGCCCGTCATAGGGGTGCAGGGCCTCGCGGATGATCTCCTCGGAGAAGTAGGGGCCATACGAGTCGGCGGTGTCGATGAAGTTCACGCCGAGTTCGGCGGCGCGCCGCAGCACGCGCACGCACTCGTCGCGGTCGGCGGGCGGGCCCCACACGCCCTTCCCGGTGAGGCGCATGGCGCCGTAGCCGAGGCGGTTCACGGTCAGGTCGCCGCCGATGGTGAACGTTCCGGATGCTTGGGCAACAGTTTCAGTGGTCACACCTATAGACCGTACGCTGGGCACGTGGACCTGGAGAGGCTCGAGGAGCTGCCGCTGACGTATCCGGAGGTCGGGGCGACCGCCTCCGGGCAGCTGCCGGCCGGATACGGGCATTTGCACGTGGAGCGGGAAATCGGCCGGGGCAGAGAGCGTTTCGAGCGGGCCGCCGACGCCGTCATGCGCTGGGGCATGCAGCGCGGCGCGGGGCTGCGGGTGCGGGCCAGCTCCGACGTCGCCGCCGTCGACACCGTGGTGCAGGTGCGGATGGGTTTCCTGCCCGCGCCGTGCCGGGTCGTCTACGTCATCGACGAACCCGACATCCGCGGGTTCGGCTACGGCACGCTGCCCGGACACCCCGAATCCGGGGAGGAGCGCTTCGTGGTGCGCCACGACCCGGCCACCGACGCGGTGTTCGCCGAGGTGTCTGCGTTCTCCCGGCCCGCGACGTGGTGGAGCAAGGCGGCCCGGCCGGTGGTGGCGCTGGCCCAGCGGGTGATCGCCCGCCGCTACCTGCGCGGGGTGTGACGGGTCGACCCGACCCCGCGCGCCGGCCCCGGCGGGCGACACATAAACCTTTGCGAGGACACGCCGACCGGACTCGCGCTCATTTATGTCTCGACGCGACGGGCGCCAGCGCGTCGTCTAGCAGCACGGGCTCGGCGCGTATCACCCACTCGACCAGGGCGTCGACAGCACCGAACGCTAGGCCGCGGGAATGGTTTTGAACACGGTGAGCATGACCACCGAGTCCTCGACCGCGTGCAGGGCGTGGCGCTGCGCGGGGATCACGACGTAGTCGCCGGCCCGGCCGTCCCACGCCTCGTCGCCGGTCGTCAGCCGGACACTCCCCTGCAGCACCTGCAGGGTGGCCTCCCCCGGGCTGTCGTGCTCGGACAGGTCGTGACCGGCGAGCAGGGCCAGCACGGTCTGCCGGAGCTGATGGGTGTGACCCCCGTGGATGGTGTGCGCGGCGCGCCCGCTGTGCGACTGGCCGGCCTCGGCCAGCGCCCGCGCGGCGAGCTCCGTCAGCGAGATCGACTCCATGTGCTCAGCTCCTTCCGGTCAGCAGCACCGTGCCGGCCACCAACAGCGCGATCGCCTTGATCGCCTCCAGGCCGACGTAGAAGTAATGGGCGTGTGAGCGGGGGCCGGCATGTCCGGCGAGCACCGCGTCCGAGCGTCGCGTCAGGGCGGGGCGCACCGCGATCAACTGAATGGCCAGTGCCGCAACGGCGATCGAGCACGCCACGGTGGTCCACACCGGCGTCCGGGCGGCCACCACGACGGCCACGACGACGATCGCGAAGCAGGCCTCGACGGTGTTCAGCGCGCGAAAGACCAGGCGCCCGATGCCGAGCCCGATCTGCAGCGTCACATCGGGCGCGCGGAATTTGAGCGGGGCTTCCAGGAACGAGATGGCCAGCACCATGCCGAGCCAGACGAAAATGACCGCGACGCCGACCGCCGGTCCGGTGCTCACGCCGCCCCTCCTCGCGGCTTCAGGTGCACCAGGCACAGGTCCGGTTCGGCGAACGGTTCGAGCCGTTCGACGGTGACCGGCGCACCCCAGGCCTCGACGGCTCCCCGGATGATCCCGAGGTGCACCGGGCAGATGACGCTGGTGCGGTGTTCGGCGACCTCCAGGAACGGGCAGTGCCGCAGCCCGATCTGGTATTCGCCGCCGGCCTCCCGGCGCTGCGCGGCGAACCCCAGCTCGTCGAGGACGTCGACCAGGTGGTCGATGGTGTGGTCGACGGTGGGCGGCTGCCCCGGCGGCGGCCGCAGGGCGCCTTCCGGCGTGTTGGCCCGGCCCCTTGCGGCTCTGCTCGAACTGCTCGACCAGGCCGTCGCCCACCAGGCTGTCGAGGTGGAATCGGACGGTATTGGGATGCACGCCGAGCACGTCGGCGATCGCGATGATGCTCAACGGATCGGCCGACGCGCGCAGAACCTTCAGCACCTCGCGGCGGCGACCGGCGGGGTGCCGGCTCGACGCGGCCTGGGTCTTCACGCGGCGCTCACGCTCCTCAATGGTCGTCGTAAGGGTCGACCCCCGACTTTACCCAGGGGACCTTGTAAAAAGCCGTCCGACAACGGACTCCTGCCGATCCCGACTGTGACAAACGGCTCTGACGCGACGGGGCCGAGCCCAATAGCGTCATGCCTGAACCGGCCCGTCCACTCGATCAGCAAGGGACACAACATGTCATCGCAGCATGCAGCTTCGGGAATCGTCGTCGGCGTCGACGACTCGCCGGCGGCCCGGGAGGCGGTGCGGTGGGCGGCGCGGGAGGCCGAATTGCGCCAGCTCCCGCTGACGATCGTCCACGCCATCTCCCCCGAAGTCTCCAGCTGGCTGCGGACGCCGGTGCCCGCCGGCGTCCTGCGCTGGCAGCACGACCACGGGCGGCGGCTGGTCGACGAGGCGGTCAAGCTCGTCGAGCGGGGGTCCGCGCACGGCGGTCCGGCCGGGGTGCACACCGAGGTCGTCCCGGCAGCGGCGGCGGCCACGTTGATCGACCTGTCCAAGGACGCGGAGATGGTGGTCACGGGGGCGCAGGGCAGCGGCCGCTGGCCCGGCAGGCTGCTCGGTTCGGTCAGCTCGGGGCTGCTGCGGCACGCGCACTGCCCGGTCGCGGTCATCCACGAGCCCGACCCGGCGCCGCCGGCGAGTCAGGCGCCGGTGCTGGTCGGCGTCGACGGTTCCCCGGCGTCGGAGACGGCAACCGGGATCGCCTTCGACGAGGCCTCGCGGCGACGCGTCGGGCTGGTCGCCCTGCACTCGTGGAGCGACCTGGACGCCTCGGACCGGCCCGAGGGGGCCGGCGACGACGTCCCCGACACCGATTGGCCCGCAACACAAACCGTGGCCGAGCAGGTCCTGGCCGAGCGGTTGGCGGGGTGGCAGGAACAATATCCCGACGTCGCGGTCAGCCGCGTCGTCGTGCAGGCGCAGCCGGCGCGACAGCTCGTCGCGCAATCCGGGCAAGCGCAGCTGGTGGTGGTCGGCAGCCGCGGCCGCGGCGGATTCGCCGGGATGCTGGTCGGCTCGGTCAGCGAAACGGTGGCCCAGATGGCGCGGGTGCCGGTCATCGTGGCCCGCGACGCGCCGGCCTGACGAGTCAGGCGCCGCTGTCGGTCGCGGTCGACGCCCCGCCTTGCGCCGGCCCGGTGTCCAACTCCAGCCGCCCCTCCACCACTTGGCGCGCGACGTCGCTCAGCAACAGGTCCTTGGCGTGCGCGTGCGCGCGCAGCCGCGCCAACGCTTCCAGCGGCGAGACGCCCAGTTGCAGTGACACCATCTCGGCCGCCTGATGCACCTTGGCGTGCCACAGCACCGGGCCCAGGCTGTTGGCGTGCTCGACGTCGGGCGCCGTGGCGATCCCGCTGCGCGCGTCGAGCGTCAGCAGCAGGGCCGTGTCGGCGTAGATCAGGGCGTCCATCAGCTGGTCCTGGTCGAGGTGCCCGGGAGCGGCGTTGAAAAGGTCGAGGACGCCCACCTGGATGGCGCCCAGCGCCAGGGGAAGGCTGTACATCCCGGACACGCCGAACCGGCCCGCCTCGGAGGCGAACATCGGCCATCGGCTCATGCTCATCGGCGCGGTCAGGTCCCCGACCAGGATCGGCCGGCCCGACTGCAGCGCGTCGCTGCCCGGGCCCTGGCCCAGGGTCGCTTGCAGGTTCTCCACCTCGCCGACCCGCGAGTCCGTGACGTACACCGGCTGCAGCGCGTCGGTGCCCTCGGACACCATCAGGCCCGCGCCGGTCACGCCGACGGCCTCCACGCACGCCAGGCACGCGTGCTTCGGGGACAGGTAGCTGCCGTCACGCTTGGCCAGCAGGCCGATCGATTCCCATATCCGGGACGTCCGCGCACGCACCCGACGATCTTGACCCGCGCCGCGACCAGCGCAGAAGAGCCAAACGTCCCCTGTTAGTAGGACTAACGGACGACGAGCACCGAGCGCTCGGCCGCGCGCCGCTACCCGGCATTGGAATAACTCGCCTCGTCCGGTCCGTGCAGAGGGCCGGGGTGGGCGAGCCGGTAGACATCGACGAGCCGGGCCAGGTCGGTGGGCGTGACGATGCCGACCACCCGGGCGCCCTCGAACACCAGGGCGCGGCTGCGCGGGCCGGCCGCCGACATCCGCTCCAGCAGCGCGGTGAGCGGCTCCTGTGGCGCCGCGGTCGGCACCGCACTCAGCGGCAGGGCGATGTCGGCGACGCGGGTGGTGGCGCGCCGGGCGGCCGCGACGTCACGGAGCTGGGCCAGCGTGACCAGACCGACGATCGATCCGTCCGGATCGGTGACCGGGTACGCGGAGTGGCGGTGGCCGAGCACGAAACGCTGGATGAAGTCCTCGGCGCTGATCCACCCGGGGGCGGTGTGCGGCCCGGCGGTCATCGCGTCGGCGACCCGCACCCCGGCGAAGACCTGCCGGCTGGTGATCCGGTGCTCCTCCTCGCGACTGGCGGCGAAGATGAACCAGCCGATGAACGCCAGCCAGCCCCCTCCGATCCCCCCGCCCGCCACGAACTCGGCCAGCCCCAGGCCGATCAGGACGAACGCGACCACCCGACCGGCGTGCGCGGCGCCGATGCTGGCGCGCACGCTGTCGCCGTGCCGGCGCCACAGGATGGCGCGAAGTACCCGCCCGCCGTCCAGCGGCGCGCCGGGCAACAGGTTGAACAGCCCCAGCACCAAATTGATGACGCTGAGCCAGGACGCGACGCCCACCGCGATCGGGGCGGCCCGCACGGCGTGCAGCGCCGCGACCAGTCCCGCGAACGCCGCCGCCAGGGCGAGGCTGGTGGCCGGACCCGCGATCGCGATCCGGAAGGCCGATTTGGGGGTCTTGGCCTCGCCGCCGAGCGTGGTCACCCCGCCGAACAACCACAGCGTCACGTCCTTCACGGCCACACCCGAGCGCCGGGCGACGACGGCGTGCGCGAGCTCGTGGGCCAGCAGCGACGCCAGCAGCACCAGCGCGCCGCACGCCCCGGCCAGCCAATAGGCCCCCGGGGCGTACCCCTTGACGACGCCGGGGAGCGTGGTCGCCAGGCTCCACGTGAACAGCCACAGGATGACCAGAACGCTCCAATGGACACTCACCGGAAACCCGGCGACCCGCCCCAGCGGGATTGCATCGCGCACCTTCACACACCTCCAACCGTTAGGTTTTTCGGCTCGGGTCCCGCATCACCGGGTGCCGGCGGTGGGCTGCTCCGCGGACGAGGCCCACCGCGACGGCCGCTCCACCCGGTGCTTGATCCCCAGCAGCAGTCCCCGGGTGCCCAGCGCGATGCCGGGCCGGACGAGTTCTGCGAGGAACACCTCGCCCGGATGGCGCAGGGCGATCCGGGCGCGGGTGAGCAAGCGGACCCGGTCCTCCCAGTGCGGCTGAATGTGCAAGGACCACATGATATTCCAGCGATGGCCCGGGCGACCGGCGGTGAGCACCAGGTACTTCTCCGGGACGATCTCGGCGACCCGCAGGGTCAGCCCGTCCGGCAGCCGGCCCCCGGCGGCCGGGCGCACCTCGTCTCCCACCTCGAGGTCGCGCTCGCCCCGGCCCAACCGCACCAGCCAGGGCCAGACGGCGGACACCGGGGCGTCGACGTACACCGCCTCGGTCGTCTGGAGGGCGGGCTCGGCGATCAGCTCGTCACCGGGCATCGGCATCTGACACTCGGCCTTGGTCGCGCCCCAGTTGCGGTAATACCGCCGCGCCGCGTACAGCACCGCGAGGACCGCCGCCGCCCGCGTCATCCGTCTCGTCACGTTGGCCATGGCGCCAGTCTGGCGGCGCGGCCGACCCGCCCGACAGGGTCAATGGTCCCCGCCGCCCCGCCGATGTGCTCCGGTGGCGTTCCGCGCGCGGCGTTCACCCGTTCGACTCGTGCTTGATGACTTTGGGCCCTATCCGCAACACGTGCGTGACGGAATAATGGGTCCGTCTGACGTAATTTGGCTGCGGCGGTTACGGCTGAACGAAGGGATACGACGGCTGATGGGTGCTATCCCACCGTTATTGTTAACCGATTCCGATGTGGATGCCCTGGCTTCAGACTTCCTTCAATCCCGTTACGTGGACCCGATTTACGCCGACTGGTCGCCGGATCGACGCCTCGACACCTTCCTGCGGCGGCGGGGCCTCGCCCGGGTCGCCGACAACGGGGACCTTTCCGAGATCGTGCTGAACCGCGTGATGGTGCGGGTCGGTCGCGCCAGCCAGTTGGGCCGCGGGTAGCTCGTCCCCCGCGCTCAGACGCCGACGGCGGACTCCAGTTCGGCCAGCGACCGCTCGGTCAGCGGGATCAGGTCGTCGATGTCGGGCACCGCGTCGTCGCCGGCGGCGTAGCCGAATCCGATCCGGTCGGCGTACGAGCACGTCGTCACGTTCAGCGCCTGGCCGTCGTAGACGGTCGACACCGGGTACATCTCGTCGATGTGGGCGCCGTTCCAATACATTTCGGTCGTCGGGCCGGCGACGTGTGAGATCGGCACGTTGTATCCGGTCCGCGTCCGCGGGGTGAACGGCAGCATCGGCAGCAGCACCGTCGCGGCGATGCTCCCCGAGGCCGTGAGCAGCGAGGCGGCCGATCCGCGTTTGGCCACCCACTGCTTTCCCTCCGACATCGACCGGTGCACCAACTGCAAGCGGGCCAGCGGATCGTCCAGGTCGGTGCCCAGCGGGCACAGCCACAGGCCGAACATGTTGCCCTGGTCGTGATCCTCCGTGGTGCGTTCGCGGGAGCGCACCGTGATCGGGCAGGCGGCCACCAGCGACTGCTTGGGCAGTTCGCCGCGGTCGGCCAGCCAGCGGCGCAGCACACCGGCCACCGTCGCGGTCACCGCCTCGTTGGCGGTCACGCCGGCGGCCAGTTGCACGGCGCGGAAACGCTCCCTGGGCCAGCTGCCCGCCGAGACGGCGCGCCGCGGCCCGAGCCGACCGTTGAACCGGGTGTAGGGGGCGCCGAACGGCAGCACGGTGGTGTGCCCCACCAGCGTGTCAAGCACGGTCGAGATCTCGCCGCTGACCACGCGCCCGACCAGCCCGACGGCCGACGCCGCCGTCCCCAGCAGCGACCGCAACGGCGACACCAGGCCCGAGACCACACCGGCGGCCTCCCGCGGCGGCTCGGCATCATGGGGGTGCTCCGCGTAAAATGGCGGCATGGCACGGCGTTTCGGGTCGGTGCTCAGGGCGTCGGTGATCATCCGGAAGCCGGCGACACCGTCGACGACGGTGTGATGCACCTTGATGTAGAAGGCGAACCGGCCCCCGTCCAGGCCGTCGATCAGATAGGACGTCCACATCGGCCCGCGGCGGTCCAGCCGCTCGGCGTCCAATTCGCCGATCAGCCGCCAGAAGTCGCCGTCGGCCACCGTACGCCGGCCGCAGTGCCGGCTCAGGTCGATCGCCTCCGGTTCGCGCCAGACCCAGACCCCGCCGGTGTCGACCCCCCGGTGGGGGTACCGGCGCAGCCGCGGATCGATCGGATCGGCGCCCGAGATCGCCTCCCGGTGGAGCTTGTCGACGAAGTGCTTTCCGGCGCCCTTGGGCGGTGACAGGACGAGGACCGCCCCGACGTGCATCGGATTGGACACCAGCTCGGCGGTCATCATCGCCGCGTCCAGGGGATCGAGCGGTCTCATCTCGTGTCCCCCTACGCCGGGCGGTCGCGCGACGCCGACACCCCGTCCAGCAGGCCGGACTGCGCCAGCGCGGCCTCGACGAACCGCTGCACCGGCCGCGCCCGGAAGAATCCGGTGTGGCCCCCGGAATACCAGACGATTTCGGGCTTGCCCCAGTGCTCCCACAGGCGGACCACCTGTTCGCGGGGGTGCACGACCTGATCGGCGACGCCGGCGTAGATGAAGCGACCCCGTTGCGGCACCAGCGGGCGCAGCGACAACGGTGAGGTCATCTGCCCGATCCGCGCGGCGATCTCCATGGTGTGGCGGCGCGGGTCGTCGGAACCCAGCCCGGAGTGCCGGCCCAGCAACCCGACCAGGTCGGCGACCGGGACGCCCAGGATGGCGCAGGTGAGGCCCCGTTCCAGGCCGGCGAGCAGCCCGGCGATGTAGCCGCCCATCGACAGGCCGTACAACCCGATCTGCGACTCCGGCTCCTCACTGCGAATCCAGGACAGCAGCCGACGGATGTCCCACACCGCCTGGGCGGTCGCGTGCACGTCGTCCAGCACGTCTTCCCCCGGGAACACCGCCGCCTTCGGCAGGTGGCGCGCCCGCGGCCCGTGCATCGGCAGCACGGGCATGACCACGTTCAGGCCGAGCACCTCGTGCAACCGCCACGCCCGGAATATGGCGAGATCCATTGCGGCGCGACCCATTTCTGTCCCGTGCACGCACACCAGCCACGGCCGCGGTTGCGGGTGCCGGAGCAACAGCGCGTACTCGCGTTCGTTGGCGGTGTACCCCATGTACCGCTGGGCGCCGGGTTCGCCGCGGCGCGGCCGGTACCCGCTGTCGAAGAAGATCCGGTACAGCGAGGGTTTGCCACCCTTGGGCTTTCGCACGGAGACCTCGGAAAGCTTCGGGGGCGCGGCGAAGAACCGCTTCGGGTTGTCCAGCCAGCCCCGGGCGCCGTAGAACTCCACGGCGGCGGCTACCTCGCGCGAGATGCGCTCGAACGCCTCGGGCCGGCTGACCGGGCGGCGGGCCTTGAGCCCGATCAGGACGATCTCGTCGCGGAAGGCCTGCGCCGCCAGGGCCAGGGTGGGCCGGGCCAGCGGGAGCCCGCCCGGCTCCTGGTCGCGGTATTCCCGCCACGACTGGGCCACGTATTGGCCGGTGTTCGTGAAGGGCTTGACGGCGTTGCCGAGGCCGGCCACGCCGGGTGGGCTCGGCAGCGAAACCCCGCGGCCGTGCAACTCCTGGTCGCCGGTGGCTGCTGGCATCCTGGCAAGCTAGCAGCAACCCGGAACGCCATGTTAGGGACTTACGTCCCGCTGCCGACCGCGAAAGTCCTTGGAAGGCACGTCGAGCTTTTCGGCGCCAAATGATCGGTTGCGGAGGGACTTTAGGCACTCGTGCCAACCCCGTGGACGACGTAGCGTTCGAATCGGCAACGTGGCCGCTTGGTGACGCGATATGCAGCGTCATACCACCACAATTGAGGAGTGACAGTGACACAGACACCGGAAAAGGCCGAGTCGCGCTGGGCGGAACTGTCTGACGAGGTGCTCGAATCGGTAGAGGCGAGCCGTAAGCAAGCCATCGAATCCGTCCGTAAGTTCGTCGACCAGGTGACCGGCGACATTCCCGACGAGGCGAAGCGGAAGAACGTCATCGACGCCGCCCTGGACCTGACCGAGGAACTGGTCACCGGGCGGATCGAGTTTTTCCGCAGCGTGGTGCGCAGCGCCGGCCAGGCGGTGGGCGGAAAACAGTCGTAACCGCGCTCACGTAGCGGGCGCCGACGGCGCCACCTGCCGGCGAAGGTCTTCGGCGAACGCCGCGGCCCGGTCGAGGTCACGGTCGTTCGGCCGCCCCCTGTTGATCCCGCCGACGAAGCCGAACGGCCCCACCGTGTCGAACCCGCGGCACGAGAACGAACCGCACAGCTCGAAACCTTTGTCGCCCAGGGGCTTCCGGATCGGCTTGGTGTAGTCCAGCAACGGAACCTCGCGGGCGCCGCTGGTGAAGAACGTGAACGCGCGCACGCCCTCGACGGCGGGGAGGCGGCCGATCAGCCGCCGTATCCTCGCGTCGAAGGCCATGTAGTAGATGCCCGACCCGAAGCCGACGAGGTCGTAGTCGCGCAGCTTGTCGGGTTCGACGGACTCTGGGTCGACGACCTCGGCGCCGAGCACCGCGGCCATCCGATCGGCGACGCGGCGGGTATTGCCGTGTGATTTGGACACGCAGACGATGAGCGACTTCATGCGAACAATGCTGCGGGGGCCCCCTGCCGCCCGGTAAGGGGCGTTCGTCACTTCTCGCGTCGCGTCAGTCGAACGCGTGGATCACCTGGCGGGCCACGCGCTCGATCCGGCGGCGCAGACCGGGGCGAAGCGGCAGGTCGGCGAATTGCGGGATCTCCCCCGTGGTCACCACCACGCCGGGTTCCTCGTGCTCCCAGCGGGCGTGCACCTTGTCGCCGAGCGCGCGGGCGGGCGGGTTGTCGGCCAGCACCTGGGCATGGAATCGCTTGATGCCGTCCACCCGCGCCGCGACCGCCAGCGCACCGAGCAGCAGCGTCCCGATGCCCCGCCCCTGATAGGCGTCGGCGACCGTGAGCGCCACCTCCGCCGAGGCGGGATCGTCCACGTCGCGGATGAAGCGCGCGTCGGCGACGACCGGGCCGTCCCAGCCGTCGGAGCCGTCCAGGACCACCCACACGAAGTGGTCGATGTAGTCGACTTCGAACAGGTAGACCAGCCGCGCCTGGCTCGGGGTGCCGCCCTGGTAGCGCAGGTAAAGCGTCTCCCGGGAGAACGACCCGTTGCCGCTGAACCGCGCCGCGTCACCGGGCAGCACCGGGCGCAGCAGCAGCCTGGCGCCGTCGGTGGTCGACACCTCGATGGGCACGACGTAGGCGGCCAGCCGCTGACGCGCGGTGCGCACCATCCGTTCGGCGACCGCCGGCATGGCCAGCATGCGGTCGAAGGCGCTGCTGTGGCCCCGGTAGCCGCGGACGTCGTCCTTCGCGGTCACTGTCGCGGTCCTGGGCGAGTGCCGCAGCAAAGCGATTTCGCCGATGATCGTTCCCGGCGAGAGCTCCACGGTTGCCCCCTGGCCGCGCGGGCCGGTGTGGTGGATCTCCACGCGCCCGGACGCGATGATCGCGAACGAGTCCGCCTGTTCGCCCTGCCGCATCAAAACCTCGCCGGCGGCCGCGCGCAACGGCTCCAGGTCCGGGGCCAGCGCCGCGAGGTCTTCCGCACCGATACCGGAGAACACTTCCAGCGCCGCGAGATCCGTTGCGCTGACGGCGTTCATGTCGATCCACCCCCGCCCCGGTGATGCGCAGCCACCCGACGTACGGTACGCGACCCGACGGGCCTTCACCCGCCGAGCCGGTCGGCGGCGGCGCGCGGAGGACCGCGGAGGACATTTGTCTGGCCCGGCCGGTTGATGAACGAGGCCGCCCGGGCGTGATGACCGGCTACCACGACCTGCCGGACGCCACCGCCGAGGCGCTCGACGCCGACGGCTGGTTCCACACCGGCGACATCGGCGAGATCGACGCCGACGGCTTCCTGCGGATCACCGACCGCAAGAAGGACATGTTCAAGACCTCGCAGGGCAAGTACGTTGCGCCGTCGGCGATCGACGCGAAGTTCAAGGGGTTGTGCCCGTACGTGAGCGAGCTGGTGGTCTACGGCGAGGGCAAGCCCTACTGTGTCGCGCTGGTCAGCCTGGACACCGAGGCGATCACCGAGTGGGCCGCCCGCAACGGCCTGGCGGGCAAGTCGTTCGCCGAGGTCGCGCACGACGCGAAGACCGAAGAGTTGATCGCCGGATACGTCGACGCCCTCAACGCCGAACTGAATCGCTGGGAGCAGGTCAAGAAGTTCACCATCGCCGACCGCGAATTCACCGTGGAGTCAGGCGATCTCACGCCCAGCATGAAACTCAAGCGCAAGGTCGTGATCGAGAAGTTCGCCGAGCCGCTTTCGGCGCTGTACGAGAAGTGAAAGCGACGGTCCCGGATGGGGGGGTTTTCCGGGACCGCCGCGGCTTCGGTGTGGTGTGGACTCAGCTTGCCGGCGTGATCAGACCGTAGTGGCCATCGTAGCGGTGATACAGCACGCTTCCCCGGCCATGGGCGCTGTCGACGAAGAACAGGAACGGCAGGCCGAGCGCGTTGATCCGGTCGATCGCCTCGTCGACGGTGAGCCGCGGCGCCGGCCGCGGGCTGATGGTCAGCGGCATCTCGAACGGGGCGAGCTCCTCGGCGCGTTCCGGGTCGGGGAGCGCCAGGCGGTATTCGGTCGGCCCCTCGCGGTAGAGCACGCTGTCCTGCCGCGTCCCCGCCTCGGTGAAGAGGTGGAAGTCGTAGTCCAGCGCCTCCATGTCCACCGCGGCCTCCTCGACCGTGCAGGCCGGCAGGCCGTAGGACTTGTGCCGCATGATGCGGCGCTCGCTTTCCGGCCGGGGAAAGTAACCGGGCCGGTCGGTGGCCTCGGACTGGTGGCGCCACTCCTGTGGAGCCGGCCGGGGCAGACCTCCCCGTCTGGCTTCCCAGTGTTGGGCGCAGCGCTCCAAACGATGCCGCAGCCGCGCCTCGAGCCGGTCGATCGCTTCCCGCGCGGTCACGCCTTCCACCTGCGCGCGGACCAGCCGGCCGTTGACGTCGAGGTTCGCCTGCGCGAGCACCCTGCGGGCCACCGCCGGATCGCCGTGCAGGCTCAACCTGACATGGGCGTCGAGCACGGGCTCGTGGGTGAGCCGACCGAGCTCGCCGATCTTGGTCCGCGCGTAGTCCTCCGCACCGGGCAGCTGCCCATGGGTCGTCACCCGGACGTCAAATGCGACGGGTAAATCGGATCTTTGTCCCATGGTTAGTTGCTACCCCGTCCCCAAATCGTCGCCCTAGGGCCGAAAGTCACACCGGAAGCTGCCCAGGGGCACATCCGCGCGGCGTCGCTACCGAACGGAGTGCGATTGATCACCGTCGGCGGTGGCCACCAGCCGCGGGAGTGTCAGCCGGGCGCGGTCAAGGCTGTGGTCGATCAGCCGGTCGACGGCGCCCAGGTAGTCCGGCGACGGCGGCCTTCCCGCCAACTCGGCGATCGCGCGCTGTTCGCCGAGTACGTCGGTGGCGGCCAGGTTCTCGGCCATCCGCGACGCGTGCACCGTCAACCCCGACAGCAGTTCGCCGCACTGCGAGCCGGCGACGACGGTGCGCCGCGCCAGGATGCGCAAGGTGTCCCATTCGGCGTGCCAGGCGCCGTCGGGCCGTTCGTCGTGCGCCAGCGCCGCCGCGGTGTGCAGCGTCGCCGCCAGCTGCGGCGCCGAGAGGGCGGCCCGCCGGATCAGGATGGACAGCACCGGATTGCGCTTATGCGGCATCGACGAAGAGCCGCCGCGGTTCTCCCCGGCCGGCTCGCCGAGTTCGCCGATCTCGGGACGGGCCAGTGTGACGACGTCCGAGGCGATGCGGCCCCAGGAGTCGGTGCAGCACACGAGGGCGTCGGCGGCGGCGGTCACCGGCGTCCGCGTGGTGTGCCACGGCGGGCGGACGGCGAGCCCCAGGGTGGCCGCGGCCCCGCGGGCCAGGCGTTCGGACACGTCGGCCGCGTCGGGGGCTTCGGTGCGCAGCGCCACCAATTCCGTTGCGGCGGCGCGTGTCCCGACGGCGCCGCCGAACTGGGCCGGGGTGGCCACGGCGGCCAGGCGCTCGGCGGCGTCGACGACTCCGTCCAGCCAGCCGGCCGCCTTGGCGCCGAAGGTGGTCGGCGCCGCATGCTGGGTGAGGGTGCGGGCCACCATCGGCGTGCCCCGGTGCACGGCCACCAGCCCGGTCAGCGCCAGGAGCTGTTCGGCCACAAGGCGATTGAGGTGATCGACAACTCCGCGCACCCCGAGCATCAGGGCGGTGTCCAGGACGTCCTGGCTGGTGAGCCCGCGGTGGATCCAGGGTGCGACGGCCGGGGCGGCCCGCCGCCGCAGCAGCGCCGCCAGCCCGATGACAGGGTTGCCGCCGTCCTCCGCGCCGACCGCCAGCGACTCGGCGTCGGCGTCGGTCAGCCGCCAGCCAGGCCGATTCGACCGCGACCATGGACCGCAGCAGTGCCCGGTCGCTCATCTGCTCGCCGGCCCGGTGGTCCCCCGGCCACAGCAGGTTCGTCATGGCCCGTCGTCCCGGTACGCCAGGAATACCGTCTCGCCGGGCCCCTGCAGGTGGATATCGAAACGGTATGTTGCGCAATCGCGTTCGGCGACGCACAGCAAGGTCGGCCGGCGCGCGGGCTCGACGGCGGCCAAGGCCGGGTCGGCGCCGGGATCCGCGCCGGGCAGGTACGCGCGGGTGAACAACCGGTTCAGCAGGCCCCGGGCGAAGACGGCGAGCGAGAAGAACGGCGGCCCCCCGCGCACGGAGCCGGGCGGCACCGTGGTGAAGCCGTAGGCCCCGGCCGCGTCGGTCGCCGACCGGCCCCAGCCGCCGAACGCCACGCCGTCGCCGCGCATTCCGGGCCGCGCTGGGATGCGGCCGTCGGTGTCGGGCTGCCACAGCTCCACCAGCGCGTCGGGGACCCCGTTGCCGGCGCCGTCGTAGACCGTCCCACGCAACCGGATGGCGCCCGGACACCCGGGGGACGCCAGGTCGGTCCGGGGGGCGAGTCCCAGCGCGAAGAAGGGACCCACCGTTTGCCCTGGGGTGCAGCCGAATTCAGTCATCGTCTTCGGTCCACGTGCGGCCGCCGCCCGACACCACGATGTCCCACCGGTAGCCGGTGGCGTATTCCGGCTCGGTGACGGCGTGGTCATAGCGCGCGATCAGTCGTCGGCGCGCGTCGGGGTCGAGGACCGACTTGAAGATCGGGTCCAGGTCCAGCAGCGGGTCACCCGGAAAGTACATCTGGGTGACCAGGCGCTGGGTGAACGCGGTTCCGAACACCGAGAAGTGGATGTGCGCCGGGCGCCACGCGTTGCGGTGGTTACGCCACGGGTACGGGCCGGGCTTGACGGTCAGGAAGCGGAAGGACCCGTCGCGCCCGGTGAGGCAGCGCCCGGCGCCGGTGAAGTTCGGATCCAGGGGCGCCGGGTGCGCGTCGCGCTCGTGGCGGTAGCGCCCGGCGGCGTTGGCCTGCCAGACCTCGACCAGCTGGCCGGTCACCGGTCGGCCCGCCCGGTCGACCAGCCGTCCGGTGACGATGACGCGCTCCCCGATCGATTCTCCGGGATGGCCGGCGGTGAGGTCGGCGTCGCGGGGATGAACGTCGTCGCTGCCGAAGCAGGGCGACCGGCGTTCGAGCTCCTCGGGGTCGACGAGCAGCGGGGGGCGCGTGGGGTGGCGCAGCGCGCTGCTGCGGTACGGCGGGTAGTCCAGCCTCGGCTGGGCATCCGCGCCCTCGGGCCGGTGATCGGCGGCGATCGCTGCGATCTCCGCCGCGATGTTCACCAGCGACACGACATCGTCGGAGTTCATGTGCCGTGAGGCTACTCTCGATCGCGCCGCTGTCCCCGCAAGCCGGGGGGCGTCGTCGTTACAGGGCGCGCACGAGCGCGGCGCGGCCCCGGGTGCTGAGCCTGTGCAGCGCGGAGCTGCGGCACTGCTCCATCTTCGCCGCCATCTTGTTGCCCAGCTCCTCGAGCTCGGCGTCGGTGAGCCGCACCTCGGGAGGCGCCGGGATCAGGTCGCGTTCCTCCTCGTCGGCGTGGGCCTCCAGCACGGTCTTGAAGGAGTTCCACTCGTCCTCGTAGCCGGGGTTGCTCTGCGGGGTCCGCAGGAGCACCGAAAGCTGGTCGATCACCTGGCGGTGTTCGGCGTGCGCGACCGCGATCAGCTTTGCCGCGTCCTTGAGCGCCGGGTAGTACAGGTCGTCCTCGATGCGGAAGTGGATGTCGAGCTCGACCAGCATCTCGTCGAAAAGGTCGTGGCGCTCTTGGGAATCCACCGGGGCCGCGCTGATCTTGCGGCCCAGGCCCTTGATCACGATGTGGTGCTCTTTGAGCACGTCGTAGGCGTTCACTTGGTTATCCCTCTCTGTCCGCCCAGGACGGGTGCACGCTCCCCGCGGACCTCGACCATCCCGTTGACCAACCTCGCCTCGTAGCACGGCAGCGGAGCCGCCGAAGGGCCACGCACCACCTGACCGGAGTCGGCGGCGAACCAGGAGCCGTGCCACGGGCAGACGAGCCGACCGCGGTCGACCCAGCCGTCCTCCATCGGGGCCGCCAGGTGCGGACAGAACTCGCCGAACGCCGCGACCTCGCCGGGCTTGGTCTGGCACACCACAAGCCCCACCCCGTCGACCTCAACCCGGACCGGTTTGCCGTTCAGCGAGCTGGCCGCCAGCACGGGCGTCCACTGCGTGGTGCGCAGCCGCTCGCCCGACTGGTCGATTCCGATGCCGGACTCGAACACCAGCGCACCGCCGAGGTAGCTGCCGGCGACGGTTATCCCGTAGCCGAGGGCCGTCAGTGCGATCCCCCGGCCGTGGCGGCCCCGGCGGCGCTCCCACCACGAGCGGGCGTACAGGGCGGTCGCGGCCAGGTTGACCAGGCCGTGCACGGCGCCGACCCGGCGCGCCTCCTGGTGGGTGTGCTGCCAGTCGGTGACGCCGGTGACGGCCGCGCCGACGCTGGCCAGGATGCCGACCCCTAAGGCGCGGGTCGCGAACCGCGAGGCGTCGCGGACCTCACCGGCGGGCTGGCCGGGCAGCAGGCTGATCGCGTCCAGCGCGACCGTGGTGCCGAGCGCCCCGCTGGTCAGCGACGCCAGCGGCGGGGGCACCGGGGGCCCCCCCCAGACGCCGTTGAGCGCGTTGGTGACGGCGTTGCGCGCGCCGCCCAGGGCGTTGAAGCCGAAGCTGAGCAGGTGCTCGAATCGATAGCTGGGCCGATCCAGCCATTCCTGGCGCCCGATGGCGGACAGGACCTGCGGGCCGAGTTTCCGCAAGCCACCCCGCCGTGCCGCACCGACCATGTCATCAACCCTTCCCGCCGTGAAACACCCCGACCCTTGGTTGAGCGCATACCCGTTGATTGGCGGCTCACGCGCGAGCCGCCCGATCGATAACGCTAGCCGCGGTGGCGCACCAGGTGCGGCGGGGCCTGTGAATTAGCACAAAGGTGACTTGTAAAAACCTGGCGGCGCGAGAAGCGGGATGGTTGACCACCGCAGTGCGCTGCGGGATTCTCATGAGCGGAAAGGTCCTGTACAGCAGACAGTGGGTGTTCGTGACGGATCGACGCGGGGCCCTCGACGCCGTATTGCGGAACGTGCGCCGGGGAATGGTCCCGGCGCACATCTACAACGACGCGGAGCTGTTCGACCTGGAGCGGGACCGCCTCTTCGCCCGGGCGTGGACGTTCGTGGCGCACGAATCGGAGATCCCGCACGACGGCGACTACGTGGTGCGCCGGGTCCTCGGCGACTCGTTCATCATCACCCGCGACGCCGGCGGGCAGATCCGGGCCCTGTTCAATATGTGCCTGCACCGCGGCATGCAGGTGTGCCGCGCGGAAATGGGCAACGCCTCCAACTTCCGCTGCCCCTACCACGGCTGGACCTACCGCAACGACGGCCGGCTGACCGGGCTGCCGTTTCACCGCGAGGCCTACGGCGGTGACGACGGTCTGGCCCGCGGCGCCCAAAGTCTGCTTCCCGCACCGAATTTCGCGAGCTACAACGGCCTGCTGTTCATCAGCCTCGATCCTCGGGCCGAACCGCTCGAGGACTACCTCGGCGACTTCCGGTTCTACCTGGACTTCTACACAAAACAAAGCGCCGGCGGCCTTGCGGTGCGCGGACCGCAGCGCTGGCGGATCAGGGCCAACTGGAAGATCGGCGCGGAGAACTTCGCCGGCGACATGTACCACACCCCCCACACGCACGCCTCGATCGTCGACATCGGACTGTTCCGCGAACCCAGGGCCCAGAAACGCAAGGACGGCGCCACCTACTGGGCGGGCCGGGGCGGCGGGACCACCTACAAGCTCCCGCCCGGCGGCTTCGACGAGCGGATGCGCTACGTCGGCTACCCCGACGAGATGATCGCCCGGATCAAACAGGTGTGGACCCCGCGGCAGCAACGGGTCGTCGGCGAGGACGGTTTCATGATCTCGGCCGCGACCTGTTTTCCCAACCTCAGCTTCGTGCACAACTGGCCGAAGCTGCAATCCGGTGCGGGCGATGCCGTCGTGCCGTTCATCTCGATCCGGCTGTGGCAACCCGTCAGCGAAAACGAGACCGAGGTGTGCTCGTGGTTCGCGGTGGACTCCGCCGCTCCCCCGCGGTACCAGAGGGACTCCTACCGGGCGTACCTGATGTGCTTCGGGTCGACCGGCATGTTCGAGCAGGACGACGTGGAGAACTGGGTTTCGCTGACCACCACCGCCGGCGGGACGATGGCGCGCCGCCTGCTGCTCAACAGCCGGATGGGCCTGCTCTCCGACGACCGGCCGGTGATCGAGGCGCTGGGCCCCGAGGCCTTTCACGGGCCGGGCCGCGCGCAGGTCGGCTACAACGAGTACAACCAGCGGGCGCTCCTGGGGCTGTGGGCGGACTACCTGTCATGACAAACGCGTTGCCCTCCTTGCCCTCCTTGCCCTTCAGCGACATTCGCCACCTCGAGGCGCACCAGTTCCTGGTCGACGAGGCCTGGCTGCTCGACGCGCAGGACTACGAGGCGTGGCTGGACACCCTCACCGACGACATCCGCTACGTGATGCCGGTCCGGGTCACCACCGCGCGCGGCGCCGAATTCGACGATTCACCGGGAATGGCGCACTTCGACGAGGACAAGTACTCGCTGAGCCGGCGGGTCGCCCGGTTCGCCACCGAGCACGCCTGGACCGAGGACCCGCCGTCGCGGCTGCGGCACTTCGTCACCAACGTGCGCACGTTCGAAGGCGACGACGACACGCACCTTCGGGTGCAGTCGGCCGAACTGCTCTTCCGCAGCCGCGGCGACGTCAGCGAGGCCGCCCTGGTGTCCTGCGGACGCGAGGACGTGCTGCGCCGGTGCGGCGATCGCTGGAAGCTGGCCCGGCGCACCATCATTGCCGACGAGTCGGTACTCCGAATGCAGAACCTGGCGGTGTTCCTGTGAGCGAATCAATCAGGCTGGCAAACGAATTCGCCGAAGTCGAGGTGCGGCGGGTGGACACCCGCAACGGGTCGCGGCTGCTGATCAGCGCCCCGCGCAGCGGGCGGTCGATCAGCCTGGACGCGCTCGAGGTGGAGGCGCTGACCTGGCAGAACGCCCGCACGCTGGCGGCCATGGTCGGCAGGTCCGGTGCGCCGCTGCTGCCCGACGAGCCGGAGGGCGGCGATGACGGGCTGGCTTGAGGGCAAGCGCGCCCTGATCGTCGGCGCCGGTTCCGGGATCGGCCGGGCCGTCGTCGACGCGTTCCTCGCCGAAGGCGCCGCGGTGGCCGTGCTGGAACGTGATCTCCGGAAGTGCAACGCGTTGCGTGAGCAGTTGCCCGAGCTGCCGGTGATCGAGGGTGACGCGACCACCCGCGAGGCCAACACGCGCGCGGTCGATGTCGCCGTGGACGCGTACGGCGGCCTGGACACCCTGGTGAACTGCGTCGGCGTCTTCGACTTCTACCGCGGCGTGGGCGATCTGGGCGCCGACGAACTGTCCGCGGCGTTCGACGAGATGTTTCGCACCAACGTGCTCAGCCACCTGCACTCGGTCAAGGCCGCGCTTCCGTCGCTGGCTGCCGGCTCGTCGATCGTGCTGACCGAGTCGGCGTCGTCGTTCTATCCCGGGCGCGGCGGCGTGCTCTACGTCGCGTCGAAGTTCGCGGTGCGCGGACTGGTCACGGCGCTGGCGCACGAGCTGGCGCCCGGCATCCGGGTCAACGGGGTGGCCCCCGGCGGCACCCTGAACACCGACCTGCGCGGCCTGGCGAGCCTGGGGCTTGACGGCGTCCGCCTCGACGACGGGCCCGAGCGCGCGCGGGAGCTGGCCGCGCGCAACCCCCTCGGCGTGGCGCTCGACGGCCGCGACCACGCGTGGAGCTACGTGTTCCTGGCGTCCGACCGGTCCCGCGGCATCACCGGCGAAACGATCCGGCCCGACGGCGGATTCGGGCTCGGGGCCCCGCGATGACGGCGCTCGACGAGCAACGCGCCCTGGTCGCGCAGGGCTGCCGGGTGGCGGCCGCCCGCGGGCTGGTCGACGGCATGCTCGGCCACCTGAGCCTGCGGGTGGGCGACGAGCGGTTGCTGGTGCGCTGCCGCAGCGACACCGACGCCGGGGTGGCGTTCACCCGCCGCGACGACGTCCGGCTGGTCGGGTTCGACGGCAGCCCCGCAGCCGACGGCGAGCTCGACGGGTACCGCGTCCCCAACGAACTGCCGATCCACGTCGAGACGATGCTGGCCGACCCCCGGCACCGCGCCGTCGCGCACCTGCACCCGCCCGCCGTCGTGGCCGCCGACCTGGCCGGCATCGCGATCCGGCCGATCTACGGCGCCTACGACATTCCCGGCGCGCGGCTGGCCCGCGGCGGCGTGCCCGTGTACGAACGGGCCGCGCTGATCGGCACTTCGCGGCTGGGCAAGGAGATGGTGGCGGCGATGCGCGGCCGGCCGGTGGTCATCCTGCGCGGCCACGGAATCACCAGCGCCGCCGCGACCGTAGAGCAAGCGGTCCTGCAGGCGATCAGCCTGAACGAACTCGCGCGAATGTCGTTGCGGGTGCGCGCCGCCGGCGCAACGCTGCGGGACATCGACGACGCGGACTGGGAGGACCTGCCGGATCTCGGGCCGTCGTTCACCGCCGAGGCGGCCTGGCGCCACGAGGTGGCCCGGTTGCGAATTGATAACGCGTAGCGGAAAAGTCACAAGTTCGCATCCTCGCGCGGACACTCCGCTTTTGTGCCGGAGCCGCGGCGGTGGCGAGCTTAGCGTTCCAGCGTGAACGAACTGGATCGGCGACGGTTTCTCGTCGCGGTCGCCGCGACGGTGGCCGTCACGGGGATCTCGTGGTCCTCGGCGGCCGGGCCCCACGAGACGGTCGCGCGCGGGGACGTCATCGGATCGGTACCGGGCCCGATCGCCCCGACCCTGCCGCCGTTGTTGCCACCCCCGCCCAAGGGATCGCGGGTCCCGCTGCCCGGCGGGGCGGCGCTGAACAAGCTCCCGGGCAGCGATCTCGTGGCGTGGACCGCCGATGACGGAGTCGACTCCGATGTGGTGCGGCTCTACACCCAATTCGCCAAGGACACCGGCGTGCGGCTCACCTATTTCGTGACGGGCTCGTTTCGCTCGTGGACCGAGAACGCCGCTTTGCTTCGGCCGCTGGTGGATTCCGGGCAGATCCAGTTGGCCAACCACACCTGGAGTCACCCGGACCTGACGCGACTGTCGCCGGGCCAGGTCGCCGACGAGCTCGGCCGCACCGACGCGTTCCTGCAGAACACGTACGGCGTCGACGCCGCCCCGTACTACCGGCCGCCCTACGGCCACCACAACGCCTCGGTCGACGCGGTGGCCGCCGATCTCGGCTACCACGTTCCCACGCTGTGGAGCGGCGACCTGCGCGACTCGGCGGTGCTTGCCGACGACCAGATCGTCCAGTTGGCCCAGCAGTCCTTCGTGCCGCAGAACATCGTGATCGGCCACCTCAACCACCCGTCGATCACCCACGTCTACGGCCAGCTGGTCGACATCATCCGGGCGCGCAGGCTGCGGACCGTCACGCTCAACGACGTGTTCCTGCGACCCGAGATTCCGCACCGCACAACGCGTTTCGTGAGCTGACGCCTCCGGGCGGCGGTCAGACCGACTGTGCGGCTTGCTCTTTGGCCCAGCGGTAGTCGGCCTTGCCGGACGGCGAGCGCTGCAGGCGGTCGCGAAAGACGATCGCCTTGGGCAGCTTGTAGCGGGCGATGTGGCGGCTCGCCTCGGCGATGATGCCGTCGGGGTCCGCGGGCTGGCCGTCGGCCATCTGCACCACGGCGACCACCTCGTTGCCCCACCGCTCGCTGGGCCGGCTGGTCACCACCACGTCGTAGACGCCCGGGTGGCGGGCGATCGCGGCCTCCACCTCCTCGGCGAAGATCTTCTCCCCGCCGGAGTTGATGGTGACCGAGTCGCGGCCCAGCAGCTCGATCTGGCCGTCGGCATGCCAGCGGGCCCGGTCCCCGGGCACCGAGTGCCGGATCCCCTCGATGACCGGGAACGTCCGCGCGGTCTTCTCCGGGTCACCCAGGTACCCCAGCGGTATCAGCCCCTGCTGTGCCAGCCAACCGACTTCGTCGTCGCCGGGCGACAGGATGCGGGTGAGGTCCGAGCTGACCACCACCGCCCCCGGGTTGGGGGCGAACCGCCCGGAGACCCCCAGCGCGCGGCTGGACACCTCGCCCATCTGGGAGCCGGACTCCGACGACCCGCCCGCGTCGAGGATGGTGAGCTGGGGCAGCAGCTCGATGAAACGCCGCTTGAGCGGCGCGGTCAGCGCGGCACCGCCGGTGATCAGGATCAGCAGCCCGGACAGGTCGTGAGCGCCGGTCTCGATCTCCTCGAGCAGGGGCCGCCCGAAGGCGTCGCCGACCATCGACAGCGAAACCACCCGCTCGCGGCTGGCCAGGGCCAGCGCCTCGGCGGGATCGAAGTGGGTGGTCGTCGGCGCCATCACGAACGGTCGGCCCCCGCACAGGTTGATGAACGCCGCCCACTGCGCGGCCCCGTGCATCAGCGGTGCCACCGTCATCGAACCCGGCCCCTCGGGCCGCGATCGCTCGACGATTTCCTCCAGGCTGGTCACCATTTCACCGGTGCCGAAGTTGCGGCCGCCCATGGCATTCAGATAGATGTCGTTCTGGCGCCACAGCACCGCCTTGGGCATCCCGGTGGTGCCGCCGGTGTAGAGCACGTAGAGGTCGTCGGGTGAGAGCGCGAGGTCGAGTGGCTCGTCGGACACCGACGCCAGCAGGTCCTCGTACCGCACCGCCCCGGGCAGCGGCTCGTGCCCGGAGCCGTCGTCGACGTGGATCAGGCGCACGTCGGCGCCCAGCGTCCGCAGCGATTCGGCGAGCGTGGGGGCGAAGCGCGCGTGGTACATCACCGCCTCCGCGCGGGCGTTGCCCAGCAGATACACCAGTTCGTCGGCGACGTAGCGATAGTTGACGTTGAACGGCGCGACCCTCGCCCCGTAGGCGCCCAGCATGGCCTCGAGGAACTCGTTGCAGTTGGCCATGTACAGGCCGAGGTGGCTTTGCCCCGACTCGTAGGGCGCCAGCTCGACGCGTTCCCGTCGCGCCCCGAGCCCCCACCCGTGCAGCGCGCGCGAGAACCGGCGGGCCCGTTCGGCGGTCTGCGCGTACGTGTACCGCCGGTCCCCGAACACGATGCAGTCCCGGTCGGGGTTGGCCGCTGCCACCGCCGCGAACACCTGGGCGAGGTTGAACTCCACCGGTCTCCTCCTGTCGGGCCAGCGTCACGCTACAGTGCGATCCCCGGCGGGCGAAGCGGGTCGCGGGCACCTATTACTCTCAGCATCGTGTGCGGGGCTCGTCAGACCGGATACCGCCGATACGTCGCCCTCGGGGACAGCCAGACCGAGGGCCTGTGGGACGGCGACGACGACATCGGCCTGCTCGGGTTCGCCGACCGGCTGGCGGCCATGATCGACGCCCTGCACCCGGGCCTGCACTACGCCAACCTCGCGATCCGCGGCAAGCGGATCGCGCACGTCCTGCGCGAGCAGGTGCCGCCGGCGTTGGCCATGGAGCCCGACCTGATCACCGTGTGCGTCGGGATGAACGACGTCATCCAGCCCGGGCGATCCTTCGACCCCGCCCTGCGCGACCTCGGAGAGCTCTACGCCGCCCTCGCCGGCTCGGGGGCCACCGTGGTGACGACGACCTTCCCCAACGTCGCGCAGTTCCTGCCGCTCGGGCGGCTGGTCTCGGGGAGGCTGACCCGCATCAACTCGGCGATTCGCGCGGCCGCCGACCGCTACGGGTTCCGGCTCGTCGACCTGTATCACGCGCCGTCGATGCGCGAGCTCGAGACGTGGGACATCGACCGCGTGCACGCCTCGTCGCGAGGGCACCTCCTGTTCGCCGCGGCCGCCGCCGAGGCGCTGAGTCTCCCTGGCAGCAACCATGATTGGGCGCGGCCGAGCGCCGACCCCGCGCGCTTGTCGCTGTCGGACACCGCATCCGGGCACCTGCGCTGGACGCAGGACGCCTTCTTCCCGTGGATCTGGCGCCGGCTGCGCGGCATGTCCTCCGCCGACGGGCGCGAGCCCAAGCGGCCGCAGCTGGAACCCCTCCGCGCGGCGGGCGAAGGTAATCCGGCGCGCAACCGGCGGCGGTCGGGCATCCTTGACCCATGAACGTGCAGGCATTGCTGCAGTCGGTTCCCCCGCTCGCGGTCTACCTGGTGGTCTGCGGCGTCGTCGGGGTCGAGAGCCTGGGCGTCCCGCTGCCCGGCGAGATCGTCCTCGTCAGCGCGGCGCTGATGTCCTCGCAGCACGACCTGCCCGTCAATCCGATCGGAGTGGGCGCGGCCGCGGTGATCGGCGCGGTGGTCGGCGACTCCATCGGCTACACAATCGGGCGGCGATTCGGGCTGCCCCTCTTCGACCGGCTCGGCCGGAGATTCCCCAAGCACTTCGGCCCGGGGCATGTGGCGCTCGCCGAACGGCTCTTCGACCGCTGGGGCGCGCGGGCGGTGTTCTTCGGGCGCTTCATCGCGCTGTTGCGCATCTTCGCCGGGCCGCTGGCCGGCGCGCTGAAGATGCACTACCCGCGTTTCCTGGCGGCCAACGTCTCGGGCGCGATTTGCTGGGCCGGCGGCACCACCGCGGTGGTGTACTACGCCGGCATGGCCGCCGAACGCTGGATGGAGCGGTTCTCCTGGGTGGCCCTGGTGGTCGCGGTCGTCTTCGGCCTCATCGCCGCCTACGCGCTGCGCGAGCGCACCGCACGGGCCATCGCCGAACTCGAGGAAGAGCACTACCGCAAAGCCGGCACCACCGCGGCCGACGCCGCCTAACCGACCGCCTCGCCGACGCCGGACGCCGCGGTCGGCCGGTGCTGGTCGATCAGGTCGACGGCCATCCGGCGGGCCCGCACGGCGGCATCCAGGTCGCCGATGGCGGCCAGGATGATCGCGCCCTTCATCAGCAGGTGCAACGACCACGCGAAGTCGTCGACGTCGCTCAGGCCGGCGGCAATCGCCCTCTGCCGCACGACTTCTCGCACGTGGTCGAGGTGAGTGATGCAGGCCTGCCCCACCGGATGGTCGGCGCCCAACTCGAGCAGCACGTTGATGAACGAACAGCCCTCGTACCCGTCGCGGAGCTGAAACCAGTCGTGCATGACGTCGAAGATCGCCAGCAACTGTTCCTCGGGGGTGTCGCCCCGCTGCCGCGACTGTTGCTCGATCAGGCCGTGCGTCCAGAGCTCTTCCCGCCGCTGCAGCACGGCCAGGACGAGGTCGTTCTTGGTCGCGAAGTGGCGGTACAGGGTCGCCCGGGCGACGCCGGCCCGCTCGATCACCTCGTCGGTGCCGACGGCACGGATCCCGCGCCGACCGAACAACTCGTAGGCTGCGGCCAGGATCCGCTCACGAGGCGAGGCGACGGGCGTCGCGGCATCGTGATTGGTCATATGACGCTTACCATACTCTTAGCTGGGACGTATAGACAGACCGCCCTGTCTCGTTATACAAATGAGATTCGCATTATTCGCGAATCGTCAGTCTTCAGTCAGCAGGACGGGCATTCCATCCCGGGGTCGAAGACACCTCTTCAGACACCGGTCGATCAGGGAGTCCATCATGAGCCCGGTCTTTGCAGAACCCATGTACACCACGCCTTTGATGCTCAGCACGAGGCTGGTGTACGAGCTGGGCGACCCCAACAGCACGCTGCGCGCCACCACCGATCGGATGGGCGCCGCGGTCCTCATCAGCGCCGGCGGCGAGATCGACGCGTGCAACGAGCGCACCTGGAGCCAGCTGGTCAACGAGGCCGCCGGCGTCGTGATCGCCCCCGGCCCGTTCATCGTCGACGTCACCGGCCTCGATTTCATGGCGTGCTGCGCATTCTCCGTCCTCGCCGACGAGGCGCACCGCTGCCGCGACCGCGGGATCGAACTGCGGCTGGTCAGCCACCAGCCGATCGTCACCCGGATCGTCGACGCCTGCGGGCTCAATGCCCTGCTGCCGATCTACCCGACCGTCGACGCGGCGCTGGCGGGGGCGGCGCGCTGGTGACGTGGTGGCCGGGCCACTGAGCGGGTGTGCTCGGCCGCATGAGCGACCTTCCCACCTTCGGCGCCGAGGAGGAGTTTCTCCTCGTCGACCCGCGCACCGGCGAGCCCGCCGCACGTAACTCCGCGGTGGCCGAGGAGGCCGGGCGCCGCGGCGTCGACCTGCAGGTGGAGCTGAGCAGCTGCCAGGTCGAGACCACGTCGGCGGTGGCGTCCACGAGCGCGCAGCTCGCCGGGGAACTCGCCCGCCTGCGACGCGCAGCCGCGCAGGCCGCCGAGGCCGCCGGCGTCACGCTGCTCGCCTCGGGCCTTCCCCCCGCCACGCCGCACGAGTTCCCGGTCACCGACACCCCGCGGTACCGCCGGATCGGTGAGCGATACGGGATGGTCGCGCACGAGCAGGGCATCTGCGGCTGCCACGTGCACGTGCAGGTGCCGGACCGGGCCGCCGCCATCCACGTCAGCAACTGGCTGCGCCCGTGGCTGCCGTCACTGCTTGCGCTGTCGGCGAATTCGCCGCTGTACCGCAACGCCGAAAGCGGGTACGCGAGCTGGCGCAGCGTGCTGTGGCGCCGCTGGCCGGCCGCCGGGCCGCCGCCGTTCTTCGCCTCGCCCGACGAATACGAGCGCACCGTGCGCATGCTCGTCGACACCGAGGTCATCCTGGATCAGAAGATGATCTATTGGGACGTGCGCCCGTCGGCGAACTTTCCGACGATCGAGGTCCGGGTGGCCGACGTGCCGGCAACCGCCGCCGAAACCGTGCTGCTGGCCACCCTGGTGCGGGCCGCGGTCATCACCGCCCTCGAGGAGAACAGCGGCGAGAAAGACGAGCTCGCGCGCCTGCCACCGGGCGCGCTGCGGGCCGCGTACTGGAAGGCCGCCCACGACGGACTGGCCGGCGACGGCCTGGACCTGCTGGGCGACCGCGGGGCGATGCCCGCGCGGGAGCTGTTGGGCGCGTTGGTGCGCCGGGTCCGGCCCGCGCTGGAGGCCCTCGGCGAATACGACCGCGTCACCGGGGAACTCGACCGCATCGCCGCGCAGGGCAACGGTGCGATGCGGCAGCTGCGGGCCTGGCGGCGGCGCCGGGACGTGATGGACGTCGTGCGCGAGGTCGCCGAGGCGACGCTGAGCTGACGTCAGGACACCGCGAGCAGCCGGTAGAGCCCGATCAGCCCGACCACGACGATGGTGCCACGCAGCGCGGTCGGCGAGAGCCGGCGCCCGTACCGCGCCCCGACGAATCCCCCGAGCAGGGAGCCGGCCGCGATCAACGCGGCCGCCGACCAGCTGATCCGGCCGAAAGCAACCACCGAATATGCAACGGCAGCAACGCAATTGACCACCAGCGCCAACAGGTTCTTGGCCGCGTTCATCCGCTGCACCGATTCCGGCAGCAACGCGCCCATGACGCCGACCAGCAGGATGCCCTGGGCCGCGGTGAAGTAGCCGCCGTAGACACCGACCGCGAACGTGCCGAGCACCAGGACAGCCATCCGTCCCGGCGTGATGTGCTCGGGTGAACGTCCCGCCACCTCGGCGCGCCGGGCGGTCCAGGACTGGATCCGCGGCCCCGCGACCACCAGGACCAGCGCCAGAATCAGCAGGACCGGCACGACTTCGGCGAACACCTTCTCGGGCAGATGCAGCAGCAGGAAGGCGCCCAGCACCGCGCCCGCCAGCGACGCCGGCAGCTGCCAGCGCAGCCGGTTACCCTGGCCGCGCAGTTCGGCGCGGTAGCCCCAGGTGCCCGACACGCTTCCGGCCACCAGGCCGACCGCGTTGGACATCGTGGCGGTCACCGGCGGGTAGCCGAGGGCCACCAGCGTCGGGAACGTGATGAGGGTGCCGGACCCGACCAGCGCGTTGATCGCGCCGGCGCCGAACCCGGCCACGCCGATCAGGAGCATCTGGGAGAACAGCACTAAGGGAAAACCCTAGTCTGCCGCCAAGATTCGACGCGAAGGCCCCCGGTCAGAGGGCCGGCGCCTCCGGGCCCCGGTCCACGCCGGTCCGCAGCTTGACCGACGCCGAGTACGCGCTGCTGCGGAACCGCAGGACCGGGTCGTCGGAGGGTTCGATGCCGTCGGTCACGCGCATCGGGTCGAACACCACGATGTCGTCGCCGTGCTCGCGTTCGGTGTCGATCTTGGTGACCTCGAAGTTGCCGGCGATCACGGTCTCGGTGCCGCGCCAGGCCGCCGAGGGATCGACCGTGGAGTCGCCCGGCCCGGCGATCTGCACGACGAAGTCGAACCGCACCGGCGCGGCGGTGAGGCGATGGTTGAGCTCGTGGTGCAGGAAGTCCGGGTCCTTGCGGCGCGCGGCCGAGGCGGACAGGAACTCTTCCCCGGCCACCGGGCGCAGGTGGTAGCGGACGAACCGGGAGCTGCCGTCGGCGGCGGTCCAGCGGAAGGCGTGCAGGCCGTGGTAGGAGACGGTGGCGTAGCTGGCCGGAACCCGGTTGGCGTCCCGCAGAATCGGCAGCGCGCCCACCAGGCGGGGGTGGGTGAGGAAGTACGCACCCATCCGCACCGGCATCGTCGGACCGGGCCGCATGGCCTTGAGCAGGTCGACGAATCCGTCGGGGGTGCTGGAGACGAACAGCCGGGCGGTCTGCGTCGACACGTCGGTGGTGGACCCGTCGGGCAGGGTGAGTTTGACCGCCAGGCCGCGCACCCCAGGCTGGCCGTCGGGTTGGGCGGGGTTTCCCGACCCGTTGGAGAACCGGAACAGCGCCGGCACGGCCGAGCCGTCGAGGTGCTTGGCGCGGGACAGTCCGGCCGCGGCGGGACTGGCGGTGAACCTGCCGCTGTAGAGGGTGCCCTTGGCGTGCAGCGCGCGATTGCCGGGCTGCGCTCCCCCGGTGCCGCGGATCGCCTCGATCGCTTCGTCGGGAGAGACCATTTGTCGAATCTTACGGGCTACCCGGGAAATCCGAAGAGTTTGACGACGCCGTGATCGCGACCCGCCGTGTAGCCGCCGTCGACCGCGATGGCCTGGCCGCTGACGAACGAGGCGTCGGGTGAGAGCAGGAACGCCGCCATGGCCGCGACCTCGTCGGCCCGGCCCAGCCGCTGCAGGGCGTGCTCGGCGGTGATGGAGGCCAGCGGCTCTTCCATGCCCGGCAGGCCAAAGACGTTCTGCGCCATGGGCGTATCGATGAAGCCCGGGCAGATGGAGTTGGCCCGGATTCCGCTCGGGCCGTAGTCCAGCGCGATGTTCTTGGTGAGCAGGACCACGCCCCCCTTGGCCGCGTTGTAGGAGCTGCCGCCCGCGGTGCCCTCCAGGCCCTCGATGCTGGCGACGGTCACGACGGACCCCCGCTCCCCGCCGACGCGCGGCTGCTCGATCATCCTGGCCAGCGCGGCCTTGGCCACCAGGAACGTCCCGGTGAGGTTGATGCCGATCACCCGGTCCCACTCGCCCCGGTCGAGCAGGTGCACCGGACCGCCGCCCGCCACACCGGCCGCGTGCAGGACGCCGTCGAGGCGGCCGGACACCGCGTCGAACACCGCGCCGACCGCGGCCTCGTCGGTGACGTCGGCGGCGACGAAGCGGAAGTTCGGCCCGAGGTCGGGCGCCGGCGCGAGGTCGGCACCGACCACCCTGCCGCCCTCGGCCAGCAGGCGTTTGGCCGTGGCCAGCCCGATTCCGGACGCGGCGCCGGTGACGACAAAAGTTCGGGAGGCGGCGCGCTCGGGGTTCACCATGGCAGTCATGCTGGCACACGGCCTGCCGCGGGCGTCGGGCACACTCGAACGAAGAGCACACGCACAGCAGCGGAGGGGATATGTCCGACACCCGCACGGCCGGGACACTCACCGGCCTGGTCGAGCGGCACGCGCGGCTGCGGCCCGATGCCCCCGCGATCCGCTACGGCGACGTGCAGTGGTCCTGGGGCGACTGGGCGTCGCGGATCCGGCGCGCCGCCGGTGCGCTGCGGGCCGAGGGGGTGCGCCGCGGCGACCGGGTGGCGTTCCTGGACAAGAATCATCCGGCCTGCCTGGAGATCCTGTTCGCCGCGGCGTCGGTCGGGGCGGTGACGACCGTCGTGAACTGGCGGGTGGCGGGCGACGAGATGGTCCACGTCCTGCACGACAGCGGCGCGCGGCTGTTGTTCGTCGGTGCCGAGCTGCTGGCGTCGGCCGAGGCGGCGGCCGGGCGGGTACCCGGCCTGGAACGGATCGTGGTGGTGGGCGGGGACACCGATGAATACGAGTCAATGCTGACCGCGGCGTCGCCCACGGACGCCTCCGACGAGGTCGACGACGGCGACACCGCGCTGGTGATCTACAGCTCGGGCACCACCGGGCGCCCGAAGGGCGTGCTGCTCAGCCAGCGGGCGCTGGTCAACCACGCGGCCAACCTCGCGCCGGCGTTCCCGTTCGCCGAGGGGGACGCAAACCTGGTCGCAATGCCCCTCTTTCACGTCGGGGGGATCGGCTATGCGCTGTTCGGCATCAACGCCGGGGTGCCGACGATCATCACCCGGGAACCCGACGCCGCCAGCCTGATCGGGGCGGTGCGGGCCGGCGCGACGCACGCGTTCTTCGTGCCCCCGGTCATCGCGCGGTTCCTGGACGCCGGCGACAGTGCCAGCGGCGCGATCGCGGGCCTGCGCTACATCGTCTACGGCGCCGCGCCCATGCCGTTGCCGCTGCTGCACCAGGCGCTGCAGACCTGGCCCGACACCCGCTTCGTGCAGGTGTACGGCCAGACCGAACTGTGCGGGGCGGTCACGGCGCTCAGCGATGCCGACCACCGCGACCCCGGGCGGCCGGAGCTGCGGCTGTCGGCCGGAAAAGCGGTGCTGGGCACCGAGATTCGGGTGGTGGACCCGGAAACGGGCGCCGAGGTCGCGGTCGGCGAGCCCGGCGAGATCTGGGTGCGCAGCAACCAGAACATGAGCGGGTACCTCAACCGGCCCGAGGCGACGGCCGACACGATCACGCACGACAACTGGGTGCGCACGGGGGATGTCGGCCGCCTGGACGCCGACGGCTACGTCTACGTCGAGGACCGGTTGAAGGACATGATCATCACCGGCGGAGAGAACGTGTACGGGCCCGAGGTGGAAAGCGTGCTCATCGAACATCCGGCGATCGCCGACGCCGCGGTCATCGGGGTGCCCGACGACTTTTGGGGCGAGTCCGTCAAGGCGATCGTCGTGGCCACGAAGGACTCGGGCGTCGACGCCGACGACGTCATCGTATTCTGCCGGGAGCACCTGGCCGGCTACAAGTGCCCGCGGTCCGTCGACTTCGTCGCGTCGCTCCCCCGCAACGCCAGCGGCAAGATCCTCAAAAACGAGCTGCGCGAACCGTTTTGGCGGGGCCGCGGGAGGGGGATCTGACAGGCGACACCCGCGCACGTCGACGGCCGGGCCCACTTCACCCAGGGCTTTAGACGATTTCGTCGCGGCGTTCGACCGGGCCGGCATCGGTGACGTGCTGCGGGTCGCCGGTCACGGACAGTGGGTCGACCTCTGGCGGCCTCACGCAAAGGGCAGAGCGGCGGTTTCCGAGCTCTGGGACGCGTCGGCGACCAGGGCGTTGAGCTTGCTCTGCAGCGCGGCCGTGGCATCGCCCACCGGTCGGTCGCAGAAGCGGCAGTTGACGGTGAAGCGCGGCTGATCGGCCTCGTCCGGCCAGAACCGGCGCGGGCCGACGACGGCGCCGGGGTCGTACATGACGGCCTGGTGGGGCGCCTCCTTGAGGATCCTGCCGACGGGGTGGGACTGCGGGCACTCCAGCTTGAGCACGCCGATGCCTTCTTGGTTTCCTACCATCGCTCACCGTCCTTCGCGGCACACCCTATATCGTTCTGGGACAACGGGATAACGCGGTACGCGGTTTGGTCGGCGTCAGTGCGCCGCGGCTTCGATGGCGGTCAGCTCGGTCAGCCCGCTGATGGTGAACACGCGCATCAGGTGCGGCGGGGCGATGACGCGGATCTGCTCGGCGTGGGCGAACAGGGCGTTGATCGCGGAGCTGTCCAGGTACTCCACGGCGCTCAGGTCGACGGTGAGCGTCGCGCCGGGGGTCTCGGCGACGGCGCTGGTCAGCGCCCGGGTGAACCCGTCGATGTTGCTCAGATCGATTTCCCCGGCGGCGCTCAGCACGAGCTCTCCGGCGTCGCGGCGCACGGTGTCGAGAGACAGCGATGTGGCCATCAGCTGATTCTCGCGGATAGGTGGACCGTCGTGCCAGCACTGCCGGGGCAAATATCCACGTCGTGCATCAACGCTCGCATCAGACCGATGCCCCGGCCGCGATGGGCGGCGGTGTCCGGGTGGGGTGTCTTCCACGAGCCGGTGTCGACGATGGTCAGCTGCACCTGGTCCACCAGCGCCGACGCCCGCAGGCTGATCGTGCCCCCCGCCGTGTCGCGGTGACCGTGCTCGATGGCGTTGGCGACGGCCTCTCCGGCGGCGATGAGCACGTCGTCGGCCACCACCGCGCCCACCTTGGCCCGCTTCAACCAGCTACGCAAGGCGGCGCGGGTAGCGGCGAGGTGCTCGGCGTCGGCGGGGAATTCCAGCTCCAGCGGGGCCGGATGACGGTAGAGCAGCACCGCAACGTCGTCTTGATAGCCGTCGCCGGGGGCGAGGTCGAGCATGATGTGGTTCGCCAGATCCTCCAAGGCGGAGGCGCGGCCGTCGCGCACCAGGACGGATGCCCGGTCGATGCCGTTTTCCACCGGACTGTTGCGACGCTCGACCAGGCCGTCGGTGTAGAGCAGCAGGGTTGCGCGCGCCGGGATCGTCACGCGGGCTTCGGGACGCGGCCAGCCGGATCGGATACCCAATGGGATGGTGTGGCCGTCCTCGAGGACGCGGCTCGTGCCGTCGGCCTCGACCAGGATGGGCGGCGGATGCCCGGCGCTGGAATAGACCAGTTCGCCGGTGCCGGGGTCGAGCACCGCGCAGACTGCCGTGGTGCACCGGGCGCCGGGCAGCCGGCTGGCGAAGCGGTCCAGCCCCGTGAGGGCGGCGCGCGGGCTGGGGTTGTCGAGCAGGAGCGCGCGGCAGGCGCTGCGCAACTGCCCCATCACCGTGGCCGCCGCGAGGCCGTGGCCGACGCAGTCGCCGACGATCAGCGCGATGCGCCCGTCATCCAGGTCGACGACGTCGTACCAGTCGCCGCCCACCTGAAGTGGCCAGCTGGCGGCCTGATAGCGCACCGCGAATCCCTGGGGCAGATGCGCCGGCCCCAGGATCGCGTGCTGCAGCGCCAGCGCGGTCTCGCGTTGCTGGTCAACCTGGTACACCCGGTGCAGGCCCTGGCCGAGCCGGCCCGCCAGCACGGTGAGCAGGGTCTGGTCCTCGAGGGTGAACGGCCGCTCCTCGGCCAGTTCGATCCACACGACGAGTACACCCACCGGGTGCTGCAGCGCGATGCCCGCCGCGCCCGGCATCGCGATGTACGGGGTGAGGAAGTCACCGTCGCGCACGGTGCTCAGGATCTTCTTGACGTGCCGCGACAGGTCGGCCCACTGCGCGGGCTCGCCGACCGCGACGACCTGCGGGTCGCCGAACGCGGTGTCCGCCGAGGACGCGTTGGTCGGGAAGGTGACGGCCAGGACGCGGCGGGCGCGCCAGAGTCGGCGCAGTTCCTCGGCCGCGGTCTTCACCGCGTCGTCGACGGTGTCGGCTTCGGCGAGTTCCTGGTTGAGCGCGTGCTGGCGGCCCGCCGCCAGCGCCAGGGCGATGGCGGCGTGTCCGGCGAAGTCGCTGACGAGCTCGAGGTATTCGTCCCCGAACGGCGGCTGCTGCGGGTCGCGGGCGACCGCGATGACGCCGAGGACGGCCTCGTCGGCGATCAGCGGCATGACGATCGCGGAGCGTTCGCCGACGTCGGTGAATCCCTCGATCGGATATTGGAAGGAGTCGGTGATCAGCGGCAGGCCGCGGCGGGCGACCCCGCCGGTCGTCGAGGCGTCCATCGGCACCTGCCTGCCGATCACCTGGGAGGCATACCGGCCCGCCGTCGCGGCCACCACCAGGGTGTCGACCTGGTCGGCGGGCCGCGCGGCCTCCCGCGGGACGAGCAGGATCGCCTGCTCCGCGCCGGCCGACTCCAGCGCCCGGTTCACGATGAGCTGCAGCGGCCCGGTCTGCGGGTCGCCCGAGAGCAGCGCCGTCGTGATCTCGCGGCTGGCCTTGGTCCACTTCGCCGATTCGCGCTCGCGCTCGAAGAGCCGCGCGTTGTCGATGGCAGCCGCGGCCGCGGTCGCCAGGGCGCGGACGGCGCCCTCGTGGGAATCGGAGAACACCCACCCCGGCCGGTCGTCGACCAGGTAGAGGCTGCCGAAGTCGGCTGCCCGCACGATGATCGGGATGCCGAGCAGTGCCCGCATCGGCGGACCCTGGGCGAGCAGCCCGGCGGCCTGCGGATGGTCGGCCAGGTCGTCGATGCGCAGCCCGTCGCCGACCGGCAGGTCGGCGAGCCGCTTGGCGGTCGCGTCGGGCATCCCCGCCTGGACGAACGACGCCAGCGTTCCGTCGGAGCCGCGGATGCCCAGCGCACCGTAGCGGGCGCCGGTCAGCTTCATCGCCGCGTTGACGATTCGATGCAGCGTCACATCCAGGTCCAGGTCCGACCCGATCTCGACGATGAGCCGCACCAGCTGCTCCAACTGGTCGCGCGAAGCCCGCAGCTCATCGACCTGTCGATGCATGCGGGTCGTCGAGGCGGACTCCCCCCGCGCGCTGTCCATGAATTCCAAGCTAACGGGTCGCTCGTCGGAGATTGCGCTCGGTGTCGACCTGGCGGCGTTCGGCCCAGGCCGTGGGCCCTGAACCTTGGCGGTCTGGGTGGTCCCGGCTGGGATCGAACCAGCGACCTTCCGCGTGTGAAGCGGACGCTCTTCCACTGAGCCACGGGACCGCGCCGAGAGGCGAACGAGGTCGAAGACTAGCACGATACCGGCATCCCAAGACGCGCCGCGTGCCCGCCGCGGACCGGCCGGCCAAGGGCCGTTAACTTTTCCGAAAGATTTGTCTGGGCCCGCTCGCGTCGACTATCGTCTTGCATCGCACCGGGCAACGATCTCGTCCGTTGCACGCGGATGTAGCGCAGTTGGTAGCGCATCACCTTGCCAAGGTGAGGGTCGCGGGTTCGAATCCCGTCATCCGCTCGAAGGTGCAAGTGGCATCAATCCCCAGCGGTGGAGTGGCCGAGTGGTGAGGCAACGGCCTGCAAAGCCGTGCACACGGGTTCGATTCCCGTCTCCACCTCCCTGTTCGAACCCAGGCGCGATTAGCTCAGCGGGAGAGCGCTTCCCTGACACGGAAGAGGTCACTGGTTCAATCCCAGTATCGCGCACCAGTGTTTTTGCAGTTGAAGGCATTTTTTTGACCTGACAATGTGCGGCGCTGCCAATACGCTGTCAATCTCAGTTACCGCTGCCGAGAAGCTGGTGGCTTTTGCCGACGCGACCAACGGCAAATCGGCATTCTTCCCGGAGGTTCGCGGGCCGGGAGCTACCCTCGCGACATGGGGGATTCGAGAAGGTGTCGAGTTCCGGTTTCAAACAACATCTAGCGGCAAGCCCGCCGCGACAGATAGTTCTGGGGAGTAGGCCGGCCGCCGTGGACTTTCATGAATACCCCCCTGACCTGGTGAGAGCGGTCGGACTAGTGGTTATGTCGGCGGCATGGGCGGAAGATAAGGCCGGGGAATTGGTGCAGTTGACGCACCAGATAGGCGATCGGTCACGAGCAGGCCGCCAAGGGCTGGGCGGCATCTGGCAGCAGCTTGTCGAAGCGTTCGGGAACGTGGTCGCCGCTGATTTGGCCGACCGCCTAAACCGAGCGCTGTCACTTCGCAACGAGGTCATCCACGGCGTCTTTCTGGGCGGCAAGGACTCGCCCCCGTTTTGGTTCACGATGAAGCGTCAGTTCAGCAAGCGAGACCCGGCGGCCTATGGCATGGCTGGGCAGTGGACGGTGGCAACCTCAAGGACCTCGCGCAGGAGTTCGCCGACCTTGAGAATTTGATCGATGACGAAATCAGTTATGAGTGGGTCTGAAGGATCGGCCCACTCGGGGGTGGGTGTCCCGCAACGAGCGTGTGCCGCTCGGCACAATGGACACCATGGCTGACGGCACGAATGTCCCGATCACAGTGACGGTGCGCTGGCGACCTAGCGAGCTGCAGTGGGGTCTCGACCATACCGAGGTGCACGGGCTGGGTGAAGTGCTCAACGGCCGCATGAAAGCACCTTTCGAACCACCACCTGGTTACGTCACCGATGACGTCCGCGAGACGTACATCATCGTGGCGTCTGAGGACCAGATGTGGAATGCGGTCGCTGAGGTGAATGAGTGGCTGGCCGAGCGCGCCAACGGATCAGAGCCGGACGCCGACGGCTTTCAGAAGGCCTTGGCGTTCCGACGGCGGAGGCCAGACGGCGGCGACCACGATGACGATGAGCCTGACGAGCCTTGAGCCCGACGGGGCCTACGTGAAGGGAGTTCTGTGGTCGACGCCCCAATTCACCAATTTCTCTGGGAGCTGACCCTTCCTGCGGTGCGCGCTGGGTGGTCGGCCGGTCAAGCGCTTATCGATGACGGGAAGCCGGTCTCCCGAGTGGCGGTGCCGGAGTATGAACAAAGTAATGCAGGTTGGCCGATGGTGGTCGCAACCTCATCTGTGTTTATCCCGAAAACTGCGCCCGTGAAATGGCGTTCCATGTTCTCGACGACGCCTTCCCAGTTTGGTGACTTGGTTGTAGTCGGCGACGTTCCCGAGCTAAGCGCCGCGTTAGAGGCTGTTCGCGCCAGGTCGCAAGACGATCAGACCTTCGCTAGAGGTATGAACGCTTTTGCTGATCAAGGTGGCGATGCCCTGCGGAACGGCAGCCTTGAGTGGGAGTATCTGTCATTCGTCGGCTCGATCGTCGGACGCGCGGTGGCGACGGACGCGACATCGGACGAGGACCTTCTCAACGTATATTTGCAGCTCGAGCGTGGAAGATTTGCGCCTGAACTGAGCGGTGATCTCGTCGCGCCGTTGACGATGACCGATTTGGGTATTGAGGAGTCGGTCGAACTTGGCGGCGGGGTCACTATAGAAGCCTTGACGCCAGACATGCAGCGTGCTCGCGCGCTCGATTCTCATGCCGCTGAGGGTGTGAGCCCTTACCTCGTTGCAGCCGCGACTCACGCCGTCGTCGTCAAGGCCATCACCATTTCGAACCTGCCCTACGCGAACCGTATCTTGGCCACTAGCGTCACACCGATCATTCCTGCCAGCGATGTTGACAAAATCGACCGTGCGATCCAATGCATACACATAGTTATTGAGAAAGACACGGGCTATAACCAGTTGTTTGTGCGACCAGATGGTTGGGCAGACGGCTGGAACCACGACTTACCACCCATTTGGAAGATCGAGGCGATGCCCAACTACCCCCAGTCTCTGTACCGTGCACCGTGGCAAACGGTGGCGCGGGAGCCCGCTGGTGCTGAGCAGGTCAATGAAATAGCGGCGGCGTACCGAGCGCTCGACACCGCGCCGAATGACGTCAAGTTGGCAGCGCGACGATCGGTGGGCGCGATGATGCGAACGAATGACGAGGATCGCACTCTAGACGCGACGATCGGAGTCGAAGCCCTGTTGCTCAGTGACAACGCGGAACTGAAGCACCGCATGGCATTGCGGGCCGCCGCCGCCCTATTCGATGAGTACCGACCGGAAGCGATCTACGAACTGGCGAGAAAGGTCTATGACCACCGGTCGGAGATAGCTCACGGCTCAGTCAAATCCAAACCGACTTTCAAATATGACGGCGACGAGTTGGTGAGCGCAGAAATCGCTCCATTTCTATTGCGCGCACTATTGCGTAGTCGACTCGCTTCCAAGAACCCCTGGACCAAAGACGATCTTGAAAAGCGCCTCCTCACGGGACTCGATCACTACCGCGCTAGCCTTACAGATACCGTGGGTCAGGCCGCGCCTCCGCAGCACACGTAGTTCGAGCGTGAGGGCCCCATTCAAATTGCTTTGATGCCGGTCATGCGGGCTCTCGGCCCTACTGTGGTCCGCCACTTCAGGTCGTAACCACACGCCTTCGCGAACTCTCGTCCCGCAGTTCTAGGCGGTCCGAGGATATGATCGGCTTCGTTCATCAGCAACCTTATCTCGCCGCTACCATGCATCTTCGCTTCCTCGACCGCTGCGCTCTCAAGCTCAGCCCCCAAGTGCATCCGACGGAAGATCGGCCACACGAATAATTCCGTCACTTCACTGAATTTAGTTGCTCCCTCCCAGTGCCGTACGAACATCCATGCCATGCGCAATCCGAAACCCGTTTTTAGTTCGATACACGACACAGGAATGTTCGAGACTGGCGAAAGAGTATAGTAGTACACCACCTGGGGATTGCGGCCCTTGCCGCGAACTGTATACCTGATACGCGGATTTTCAACCACCCACAGCTCGCGAATTTTCTGCACATTGTCGCCAGCATTCCTCATGCGGTCCAATTTGGCGGGCGATGGCCCCCACCTCGCGTAGCGTGTAACGAGGGTTTCATGATGATAGCGCCGTACGTAGTCCAGAGACATCGTCCCATAACCGCGATCACCCCA
The DNA here is from genome assembly GCF_001053185.1 of Mycobacterium bohemicum DSM 44277. GTDB lineage: Bacteria > Actinomycetota > Actinomycetes > Mycobacteriales > Mycobacteriaceae > Mycobacterium > Mycobacterium bohemicum. The sequence continues at coordinate 202,472 of NZ_CSTD01000004.1, forward strand.
GTTTGATCCCCATGAATTCCAGAAGCTGAACGTCTCTGTTGTTGGGTCGTACCCATTAAGACTTATTGCATGATAGCCAATTGACTGTTCGCCTTGAGCTGGCGTCCCGATAATCCCATTGGGAGCTGTGTATGACGACTCGAACCACCTCACAACCATCTGGTGGTAGTCGCGCATTTGGTATGGCACGCCCCAGTGCCGGAGATCTTGATTGTTGATTAGCTGCCGAGCTACCTCTGCAGGATCAGCGATCGACTCGTAGTACATTTGTCTCGCATAAGCGCCTCCTTGAAAATAGGAGAGCCTCGCAGCAAAAATCGGTTGCGTACCGTTGCGTTGCGGCTGACCATCGATTCTTTTAATGAGCTGAAAGCCTATTCTTCTGTCAAGCGCTCTGAGGCTCCTGAACTGCAAGCTGCGTCCATTCTTCCTCGTCAAGCAGTTCGAATTGCAAGCCTCGGTAAGAGCATGTGTATGGATATCGAACCCAAGCAGCGCGTAGCGTTGGAGCATTGGTCCCCAGCAGGAATTACATAATAGGTGCACCTGGTTCGGGTCCACTCCCGGCTGAGGAAATTCCGCAAGATAAAGGTCGCCGCGAGTCGCATTTAGCGAAAATACGCGCAGTTGAGCCAGGACTACGCCGCAATTCTCACAATGCCACACAAGGCCGGTCGAAGCGCGAAGCAGGGCCACCAATCGCGGATCAGGCTGCATGATAATTTCGGAACAGTAATAGGCCGAGCCGTTGACGTGGTCGGTCGGGTGGGTGCGGAGCAGCCCGGCAACCTGGGACGTTCGGCATCCAAACCTCTCGTGCGGGCATTCGACGGGCCAAGGCGTCGTATGTTGACGGCGACGCGATCGTGCGGGTAACTCACCAAATCCAGTCGTCTCATAGCCCGGCGGCGGCTACCCCGTAGTTCGCCTGCGACGAAGTGAACCCCTCGTAGACGAGCTGGTCGACAAGTCCACCAGCAGAGTAGGCCTGCACGGCAAGATGTTCCTTCGCGGACTTCGCTGCCTGCTCATTCCAGTCCACATTGAGACTGTCAACGCCGTCGGTCGCGTCCTCAGTCGAGTAATTCTCGTACACGAGCTGGTCGATGAGGCCCTTGCGCGAGTAGGCCTGGACGGCGAGATGTTCCTTGGCGGCTCGCGCTGCGTTCTGTTGACTTGCGGGACTGAGGGGTAGCGCGGGCTCAAACGAGGCCGCCGCTCGCGCCCCGGCGGCGACGACACCGCTGAATGCCAGGAGTATGGCAGTGGCAATGGCGGCAGCGAGATGCTTCTTGTTCATGGTCCGGGAATGTAGCGTCCCGACGCCCTCACAACCGGGGGGAACGCCGATTTTCGTTGAGCTTGCAAAGGCACCGGCGGGGGCGTCGCCGTGAAGCGCGGATGACCCGGCTCTGCCGGCCCGCGCTGGACAAGGACCATAACGGCATTGCATGCGATTCGCGATTCCCGTACGGGATAAAACGAAAATCGCGGCCGGCGCGGCCGGCGCGGCCGACCGTTCGTGGATCGCGGTGAGCACGCCCAAAGCTAACGCCATGAATCAGCACTCCAAATATGTTGCGCAGAAACGGGTTTCAGCATTCCAGCAATCTCCGGTTTCGCGCGATTTGCTCGAATTTCGCAGGTTTTCCTTGGTTTTTCCCCGCTTCGCAAATTTCGCGGGGGATAAATCAAGTGCGACCGGCCCGGCCGCGCTTGCCGTGGTACCAAAAAACGGCTCTGAGCTGCGGGGATGCGCGGAAGCGTGTTTGCTGGGCGCGAGTCCCTGACCTGCGCTAACGCGATACCCCCCAGGGGATATCCCATACCCTCGGGGGGATACCCGCGCGCGCCTATTTCCAGGCGCGCCGCAGCAAACATCGGAGGGCTCACACGGTGTTTTGGCTGATAGATACCAGTATCGAGACGCCGGGGGCGGCGAATCCGTCCGCAGCACAGTCAAATTGGTATTGACCATTGATCTCGGCTGCGGGAGCTGCTGGCTGGGTTGAACTAGACGCGAACTGGCAACTCATTCAGGACGCGTAACCCGCGTCGGCCGAGGGGGCGGCATCCCGCAACGGCGGTGTCGCCCTTTCGGTTACATTCGGACGGAAGCGGCCGCGGCGTGCCCGCGCAACATGCGGGCCTACCTACGGGTACCTTTCTTGGCAGACGCTTTTTTGGCCGGAACCTTCTTGGCCGGAGCCTTCTTTGCGGGCAGCTTCTTAGCGGGCGCCTTCTTGGCCGGGGCCTTCTTGGGCAGCTCAATGCCGACCAGCTTGGCCGCACGCTCACCGACCGCGCGGGTCTGCGACGCGACGGTGCCGAGCGCCTCCTGGGTCAGCTCCACGGCCTGGTCCACGTAGCCCTCGGCGCGCGTCGACGCTTCCTCGAAGGGCCGCTGGCTGCGCAGCCGCTCCAGGGCGGACTCACCACGCTCGACCAGCTCGTTGTACCGGCTGGTCGCGGCCTCCAGGTAGCCCTCGGCGGCCTTGCGCAGCTCCTCAGAAGTGAACCGCTCGCGCAACTCGGTGAACTGCTCGGGCAGGTCCTCCTGAAGCTTCGAAAGGCGCGCGCGGCGCTCCTCGACCCGGCTGCGGGTCTCGGTGCGGGTCTCCTCAGCACTCTGACGCAGGTCGGCGATGAGGTCGTTGACCGTTGCCAGGGCCAGGTCGGCCGCACCCATAGCTGCCAGCAACGGAGCCCGCAGGTCATCGATCGGCGCGGACCGAGATATGTTGGTCCGCCTGTCACCGCGATCCGCGTCTCCGCTGTCGCCGCCGTTGTCACCCATGTTTCCCTACTTCCAAATCCACAACATCACAACCAGAATAAAAACCTCTGCTACTAGCAATAAGGCGGCCCGTCGGAATGCACGATGTTTTCCAGCCAGCACATCGTTGTTTGTCTCGTACCCCGCTATCAGAGTTTTGATGACATCTCTGCGGATCTGATCTATGTCTTTTGGCTGGGGCTGCGTCCCACCTTGAGACGGGTTAGGGTCGATTTTTGCCATGATTTCTGCTGCTGACGGCCCGAAGAGCCAGTCGTCGGCCGGCCACAATACTGAGAGTACGAAAAAGCTGAGTGCGATGAGCACAAGAAGCAGGATGATTCCTTTAATCGGCGACAACACATGATTGCTTCCCGGAGTTGTACTTATCAAGCCAATCCCGGTGGAAAACGAAGTAAACAATGCCGCTGTCCCCAGAAGGTTATTCGCCCGAGTCCTCAGGTTTCCAAGGGTCTGGTCTTGCATGCTGACACTGTTACGGGCTGCTTCATACGCAATCTCGAGTCGGTCGTCGGATGGCGACTCGTCCGTCACGTAAGCTCCCCTTTACCACAGAAACTCAGTGAGACAGTGAAGCTCCCTGCGATAGTCTCGTGCGTCATAAGCATGCAACAATTTGAGATTGCCCGTCCAGTGGCTTCGGAAAATTTCGAGGCCAAGAATGCTAGTCCCTGAGATCGAGTGGATCCTTGCTGTTAGGGTTCACGCAGTACTGCTACCAGTAGCTGGGGCTGAAGTAGATGGTGTCCGACTCGTCAGCGTCGGTGCCCACTTGAACCATAAGGATTTGGTCCTTGGTTCCCCAAGAAAGTGCGTTCGGGTACTGAACTGCGCCGTCGGCGGTCTTGATGTGCACGTCGTAAGTCATGGCCGCAGTTTCGCATGAAGTCTTGTGAGAGGGAAGCGATCACGGCTTGTTCCCGTGACGTGGCTAGCTATCCCGGGGGCCACCTCGGCGGGTTCGCTCGTGGGCCCGATACGACCTCATCCGGCACGCATTGGAGCACCAGCGCTGGGCGCGGCCGGATTCTCGCTGCGGGACGCGCCGACCGCACCAACCGCACGGGATCGACCTGCTCCGCCAAGCCCTGAACATGCGTGTTTCCCTTCAATGCAGGTCAGGCCCGGTAACCCCGGGCCTTTCTTGTTCTGGGGGCCCTCCCGACGGACCGCGGCTCATGCGAGCGGCACGGACGTCAGATACCCAAGACGTATGACCATAAGCGCCGGCGTACCCCGGCAAATGGGAATATGTTGTCCGTCATTGACGATCGAACCGTTCTGGTCATACGCTGCTGTCAGATATGTCCGTTACCCGTCTGTTGGGCGGCATTGGAAGGCGAGAGATCGATGAACGCGAACAGCACCGCTCCCAACGTCTTCGACGCCGGCCTACCCATGTTCAGCTACGAGCTTGACGCCACTCCGCACGACGTCGTCGACGACGTCCGAATCGCGCAATCGCGTTCGCCTATCGCAATCGGGCCGCTCGGCCCGGAGGTGCTGTCCTATGAGATGGGCCGCGACCTATTGCGCGACAACAGATTCCGCCTGCCACCCGGTATCACCCTGGCGGCGCAAGGCATCACGTCGGGGCCGTTGTTCGACAAGCTGGCGAACAGCCTCCTGGGCCTGGACGGCGCATCGCATGCCCGGTTGCGCAAGCTGGTGTCCAGGGCGTTCACTCCCCGCGCGACATCACGTCTGCAAGACACGATCCAAGAGATGGTCAACGGGCTGATCGACAGGGTGATGGACGCCGGGCGGTGCGACGTCGTGACCGACATCGCGTATCAGTACCCGACTCCGATCATCTGCGCCCTGCTCGGCGCCCCCCGCGAGGATTGGCAGTCGTTTGCGGACTGGACTGAGGAGATCTTCAAGGCCCTGAACTTTCAGCCCGATGTCACCTTCGATGAGGCCGCGATCATGCGCGCGTGGGGCGAGCTCGACGCCTACGTGGACGACATGGTGGCCGCGCGCCGAGACCACCTCACCGATGACCTGCTTTCGGAGCTCATTCGCGCGGAAAGCGACGGCGACCGGCTCAACCTCGAGGAACTCCGCATGCTGGCGGCCGGGTTCCTGATGGCCGGAACGGACACGACGCGAAACCAGCTGTCGGCATCGGTGCAGGTGCTCTGCGAGCATCCGGACCAGTGGGCGAAGTTGCGCGACCAACCAGAGCTTGCGATGCAGGCGGTCGAGGAGAGCATGCGCCACTCCCCCGCAGCCTGCATCGTGCCGCGAGCCGCCGTTGACGATGTCGAATTCGGAGGCTACATGTTCCCGGCGGGAACCCTCGTAATCGTCAATACCTTTGCCGCCAACCGAGACCCGGCGGTATATGACGATGCCGACCGCTTCGACATCGCGCGCAATGACGTTCCCCCAATTCTGACGTTCGGTGGCGGAGCGCACTACTGCCTCGGGGCGAACCTCGCACGCCGGGAACTGGCGGAAGCGCTTACAGTCCTCACCCACCGCCTTCCGGACGCTCATCGCGTCGGTCCGGCCCCGTGGAAGCCGCTGCTGGGGATGACTGGTCCGTCGACTCTTTCGATTGAGTTCACCAGCGAAAGGGTGGTGACGGCGAGTGCGTAGTCGTGGTTGGGGGGGTTCGACGCCCTCTTCGGACGAAGAGGCTATTTCGCGCATCCTGAGCGCGGTGGACGAGGAGGTCGCCGAAAATGGGGCGGCGATACGCCTCGCCGACATCGCCCGCAGACTCGGCGTGACTCGCCAGACGGTGTACCGCTACTTTCCCAATGCCGACGCGCTGCTCATGGCCAGCGGGATGCGTGCCGTCAACGGTTTCATCGACCAGATTGCACAGCACGTCAGCGGCCTCAAAGACCCGGTCGCCGTGGTGGTCGAATGTGTTGCCTTCGGAGTCGAGAACCTGTCCGGCGATCCGCAACTGGAAACCTTACTGACCGCACGGCATGACGGCGAAGCCGTCACCTCGTTATCCTCCGACACGGCAATCTCGTTCTGCTTGTCCGCTTTTCACCAATTCGATGTCGATTGGGAGCTGCACGGCTTCGATACCCTCGGCCTGCGCGAACTTGCCGAAATGACCTTGCGCACGGTGCAGTCCATGCTGACCGATCCAGGCCAGGAGCCGCGTGAGGGGCTCGCATTACGCCGCTTCATTGCTCGATGGCTCGGTCCAGCGATCCTTTATCCACGGATGACGTCGCTGTCGATCCACGAAAGACAAGCATTACCGGATCGGCATATCGACGCATCAGAAGCACCGCGCTCGTCAGCGAGCCGTCCGTGATCGCCTTGCCGTATATGGACCGCATGCCCGAACAGCTCACGGAGTTCCGGCGTGTACCTAGGCTCACAGGTCGTCGGTCCGCAGGCAAACCGCGACGAGGCACCCTGAGCCCCGAGCCGACTCAAGGGAGGGTCGCGAAGCGCGAACCGTAGGTGGGGCGAATTCCCGAGACCCTCCGGGTCCGGGCGCTCGGCCGCACCATCGCGTTCGGATATCCGTCGAACCCCGTTGCCGCGCAATCGGATTGCACCGCGCGATCGCTTTGGGCTGCCACGCTTACGGGGTGGCCGCGGCGGGCGGTGGCTCCTGGGAACCGGGCGGCCGGTCGTTCGGCGCAGGGGGACCGGGCGGTGACGGTGGCGACTGACGGGAACAGTCGGGCACGAAAATCCACACTCCGCCGGTCCGCGTCCACGTGATGCCGCACCCCACCGGAATCGCGGGCGCCGCGATGCCCGCCGCGATGACGCTCGCCGCCACGCCGGTCCTCAACAGCGGGCGGAGGGAGCGAACGCCGTGTCGCCTCGCTGTGGAGTCGCCCATCTGGTGCCCCTGCCCGCCGCCCCGGAAGCCGATGCCCAAGTCTCTGCCGCGACGCGACCGCGTGCAAGTTGAAGGACCAGCAAGGTGACGATTGGCAGCCGTCGTTGTTGCTGCGCGGAAAGGACTACGTATCTGGTCAAACTCCGCATTAACCGCCGGGCGCGGGCGGATTCCCGGGCGCGGGCGGATTTCCGGGCGCGGGCGGATTTCCGGGTGCGGGCGTTTTCCCGGGCGCAGCCACTGCTCCGTGCAGGCACTGCTGATATTCCGGACTGCCCGGGACGTTGTCGAAGCCGCAGCTGCAATCGTGAACCTGCGCGGGGTTGGGAAGCGAATTGCAAAAGTCGCTCCCCTCAGCGGTGGCCGATGGCACGGTCCACATGACGCCAGAGGCCCAGGCTGCCGCCACAGCGCCGGCCGCGACGGTCAATACTCTCGTCTTCACGTTGGAGTTCCGTTCTCTTCGAAGACCACGGCACCATGCCCCCCGGCTACCGCCGTAACAGTATTTGTAGCAGCGCGCCGGCACTTGAGCACCCTGACGGATTCTGGCGTCAATTCCCGATGGGTGGCCGGGGTTCACCGGCCACCGGGAGGGATCGGCCCCGCACCGGCCGCCGGCACGACGTCGTCCTCGGCGCTTCTATTGCATGGCCCCCGGGACGGGCTCGGCGCTCGCGTGCTCTTGCGCACGGCGGACCGCGGCGAGGCCGTGTTGTTCGAGCTCGTGGATGTGTTCGTCGCAGCCGCAGAGCAGATCCTTGGTCTGGTAGGTGGCTTCCGTCGGGCGACCGGCCTGAATGCACACGATGCAGTACGTGACGAGGGAGCCGCGATCGAGCCGTGCGCTCTTGACGCTGCCCGCGCGCGAACCGGGCGCCACCGGGGGCCGGCTGGTTCGCGTTCCGTGCGGCAGGAGGCGCAGGATCGGGCGAATACGCCGAAGGGTGCTACTCATGATGTCACCTCGACAGTTCCACATCCCAAGCCGGGGACCGGGCGCATAAGGCCATTGTTTCAGCGAGGCCGCACGCGGACATGAGTAGTTATCTACTCGACTTGTTCACTCCACCGAATTGTGCACCTAACGGCGCCCGGTGACTCGGAAATGGTAATTTTCGAGTTTGCGTGTCGCCACTGCGCCGAGGCCTAGCGCGGTTACCGGTCGGACCAATCCGGGCCACCGATCGCCCGATCTGAAGGCCCGCGACGAATCGCCGGATTGCGCGATAATACACATGAAAATCACTGCAGCACAGGCCAATAACCAAAATTGCGCGGGGACCCGCCAGGCGAACCCGACGCGGCACCGCGTGCCGCGGGCCATTGCATATCACATCATCCATGCGTTCCGCCAGACCAATTGCTGGCGCGATTGACTCGGCGGGGCGCGACAACATCGGCATTGTCTGGCTAACGGTATAAAAATTGTCCGTTCACATACCGAAAGATGATTTTTGGGCGGACGAGGGCACCGGTCGGCAGCCCGGCTCGAAAATCCGCTAAAGGACAAGCAACCTCCCCCGAAAACGTTCGACTGCCCGAGAATGACGCGACCGCCCCGGTGGGACCCCCGGCCGACGAATAGGCGCCCTCTTTCCGTCGATCACGCCCGCACTCCGCCACAAGTTGTCGGTGCCCCGGTGCAGACTGCCGGCGAACAGGAGACCGACCATGACCGACGACGACAACGCCGACGAACAGCCGCCGACCATCGCGGCCGAACACGACGAGACGGCTTTCATGCCCCCGTCCGGCCAGCCCGGCCCATCCCTCGCGTGGTCGCTGGACCATGACGCCGACACCGTCCTTCTCGGGCGCCGAGCCTGGGACTCCCGCTGGGCACGCGCGGTGCTGGGCGCTGGCTGCGCCGCCGCGGTTGCGTTGCTGGCCGCCGTCGGCGGCCTGATTGCGATGCTGGCGCATCGAGGCGACCGCTCGCCGGCACCCGCAGCACAGCCGGCGACCGTAGTGGTGCAGACCTCGATCGTGGCGCCGGCGCCGCCGGTCACGGCGACGGTCACCGTCCAGGCGGCGCCGACGACCGTGACCGTCAAGGTTCCGGTGACACCGACCCGGGCGCTCAAGGCCGTGACCCCGTCGAGCGTCGACAACGCCAACGACGAGCGGTTCCTCGCCAGAATGCGGTCCCTGGGCTACACCGTCACCGACAAGGACCTGATCCTGCGCAACGCACACGAGACCTGCCGGCTGTTTCAATCCGGCGAGTCGGTCGAGCAGGTCAATCAGCAGATGTCGACGCAGATGCGAGCCAGCATGAGCGACACCGTGCAACTGACCTCCAGCGCCATCTTGGCCTACCCCGACTGCTTCCGACCGGCGCCGCCCGCCTTGGGCGACGGCGATTAGCCCCGTTGACGGCCCGGCCGGCGGCCGGCGGCCACGCCCTCCACCAGATCCGCGGCCGAAGCGGCGCTTTCGGGGGCCGGGGTCATCCGGGCGGCGACCTCGCGGGCTCGCGCGGCGCACTCGGGAGTGAGGATCGACCGCAGGTCCGCGACGAGCGAATCGGTCGTCGTCGCCGAAAACGGCCGGCCGGAACCGATTCCGAGCCGCTGGAGCGCGGCGGCCCAGGTCGGCTGATCGAGCCAGAGCCAGAGGACCACCGCGGGGATGCCCGCCCTCATGCCCGCGGCCGTCGTGCCGGCGCCGCCGTGGTGGACGGCCGCCCGCCCGACACGCCGGCAGCACGGCCGCGTGGTTCACCGCGGCCACCACCCTGACGTGATCGAAACGCGGCGCGCCGCCGAAGTCGTTGGGGCCGGCGCAAATCAGCGCCCGCTCCCCCAGCTGCCCACACGCGGCACCGATCATGCCGGCCGTCTCTGCCGGAGACGCGATCGGCGTGCCGCCCAGCCCGAAGCAGATCGGCGGTGTGCCCGCCGCGATCCACGCCGACACCTCGTCGTCGTCATCGGTCGGCAGTTCCAGCGTCAGCCCGCCGACAAAGGGCCGGCGGGCGGCAGCGTCCCCCCACGAGTCCGCCAGCCCCGGCAGGCAAAAGTCCTCGTAGGCCTGGATCTCCAGCGCCACCGGCGCGGCCTCGGTGGTCTCCGCCAGGCCGAGGGCGCGGCGCTGGACGTTGGCGGCCTCGCGGGTCATGCCCGCCTGCAACACCCCGGACGACAGGATCTGCGACGGGAAGAAGTGCACCCCCGCCAACGGAATACCTTGGCGCTCGGCAACATTGGCCACGAGCTCCTGCTCGTTCATGCCCGCCAGCAGCACGTCGGCCCCGGGCGCCAGCGACGTCAGGGTCTCGCTTTTGGCCGCCCACGTCCGGGTGAGCTGCTCCATGACCTCGGGCAGCGCGCTGATCGGATTCGGCACGTGGGCAACGACCTTCGCGAACGCGCCCATCCGTTCGCGGGTGTCCGGACCATAGGCGACCGCGTCGAGGCCCGCCGCCTCGACCAACGCCAGGCGGTCGGGCGCCACCGCCATGCGCACGTCGTGGCCGCGGCGCTGCAGCTCGCGCGCCACGGCGGCGCAGGGCTCCACGTCGCCGCGGCTGCCGTATCCGACCACCACAACCTTCATCGGGACGCAAACCTATCGGTGCCGGCGCGGGCCCGGCCACGCGGGCAGAAAGTTGAGGACCGGCCCACACGGGCGGCATGCTTGACCGTATGCATTTGATCAGCGGAGCCCGCGACCCGGCCACCAGCTTTCCGCTCGACACCGGGGTCGACGACGCGGGCGAGCGCCGCCAGGCCAACCGCGCCGTCGCCGTCAGCGCCGCCGGGCTGGCGGTGACCGGCCTCGTCGAGCTGGCCATCGCGCTGCTGTCCGGGTCGGTCGCGCTGCTGGGCGACGCGCTGCACAACCTCGCGGACGTCTCCACGAGCGCGCTGGTCTTCGTCGGGTTCCGCGCGTCCAGGAAACTGCCGTCCGAGCGCTATCCCTACGGCTACGAGCGCGCCGAGGACCTCGCCGGGCTGGGCGTTGCCGTGGTGATCTGGGGCAGCGCCGTGTTCGCGGGGTTCGAAAGCGTCACCAAACTGCTGCGGCACGGCACGACCGATCACGTGGGCTGGGGCATCGCGGCCGCGGCCATCGGCATCGCCGGCAATCAGCTGGTCGCCCGCTACAAGCTCACCGTCGGCCGGCGCATCCGCTCGGCCACCCTGGTGGCCGACGCCAAGCATTCCTGGCTGGACGCGCTGTCGTCGGGCGGGGCCATGCTGGGGCTCGTCGGCGTGGCCGTGGGGTGGGGCTGGGCCGACGCGGTCGCCGGCATGGTCGTCACCGGGTTCATCTGCCACGTCGGCTGGGAGGTGACCTCCGACATCGCCCACCACCTGCTCGACGGGGTCGACCCCGAAATCGTCGCCACCGCCGAGGCCGTCACCGCCGCGGTCCCCGGTGTCACGCACGCGCACGCCCGGGCCCGCTGGACCGGCCGCACGCTGCGCGTGGAAGTGGAAGGCTTCCTCGACGCCGACACTCCCCTGGCGGCGAGCGACGACATCGGCCGCGCGGTGGCCGCGGCGCTGGCGCCGGAAATCCCCGAGATGCACAGCTTCACGTGGATGGCGCGGGCCGCCCGTTAGCCCCGGCGGCCAGCGCTTCGACGACCTCGATCAGCTCGCCGGCCGCCTCCCAGTTCAGCAGGTGGCCCGCGCCGGGCACCGACACCAGCCGGGCGCCGGGTATCCCCGCGGCCAGCCGGCGCGAATGACTCGGCGGCGTCGTGCGATCCGCCGTTCCCACCATCACCACCGTGGGTACCGCGATCTCGCCCAGCCGCGGATACCGGTCCTCGCGCGAGAAGGCCCGCACGATCGGCAGCAGCGGCCCGTGCTCGTCCATGTGCCGGATGAAGAACTCGATGAACACCGAGATCATCGCCGGCGACGGGCGCGCCCCGCACTGCGCGGCCCCGAACAGCACGCCGATGGTCTTGTTGCGCACCAGCCGCTGCAGGATGCCGTACTGCAGCAACGGAATCTGCAGCCGGTTCTGCGGCGCCTCGTCGAGCATCCGGCCCGCCCAGGTCGCGAACAACACCAGCCCGCGCAGCCGGCCGGCCAGGCCCGGGTGGTCGAGCACCGCGCGGATGGTGACGAACCCGCCCATGGAGTGCCCGACGACGACGGCGTCGTCAACGTCGAAATGCTCTGCGACGGCGGCCACATCGGCCGCCATGGGCGCCGAACCGATGCCGTCGGAGCCCATGGTGGAACCTCCGTGTCCGCGTTGGTCGAAGGCGATGACGCGAAACCCCCTGCCCCGCAGCTCATCCCACACGAAGTTCCACTCCAGCAGGTTGGCGCTGTACCCGTGCACCAGGATCACCGCCGGGCCGCGCCCCGCCGCCAACGCGTGGAGCTTCGTGCCGTCGGGCCGGGTGATCACGACACGCTCGCCCTGCGGTTCGGCGAGCAGGCGTTCGCGCGGAAAAGGGTCCGGGTTTTCCATGATCCGGCCGGCGGCCAGCCGCGCGCCGCCCCAGCCCAGCAGCGCCGCCGCGCCGAGCGCCGCGGTCGGTCCTTTTCTCAACGCTCATCCTCTCGTCGGGCCGCCGACACGGTACCGCAGCGATCGTCGGAAAGGCTTTCGTGCGAGACTCCCTCCGAGTTTTCAGCACCAAGGCCACCGACACGAGGACGGATCGTGACCGCATCGCAGAACCCATCCGACGGACATGCCGCCAGCCCCGCGGAAGTCGTCCAGCAACTGGTGCTCTCGGCGTGGGTGTCGCAGGGCATCGCGGCGGCGGCGGACCTGGGCGTGGCCGACGCGCTGGCCGCCGGCCCGTTGTCGATCGACGAACTGGCCGGCCGGGTCGGCGCCGACGCCGACGCGCTGGGCAGGCTGCTGCGCGCCTTGATCGGCACGGGCATCTTCGCCCACGGCGATGACGGCCGCTACGAACTGAATCCGGCGGCCGACGTGTTGCGCTCCGACGCCCCCGTCTCGATCGCCGCGATGGCGCGGTTCGTCGGCTCGCGCCAGCACCGCGAGCACTGGAGCTTGCTGACCGAGGCGATCAGGTCGGGGCGCTCGCTCGTCCCGCAGCAGCGGGGCAAGAGCTTTTTCGACTACCTGGGCGACGAGCCGGAGTTCGCGCAGATCTTCAACGACGCGATGACGGGCCTGTCCGGCGCGTCGATCGGACCCGTCGTCGCCGCCTACGACTTCACGGGCTACCGCACGATCGTCGACGTCGGCGGCGGCCACGGCCGCCTGCTGGCCGCGATACTCAACGCCGCCCCGGACGCCGAGGGCGTCCTGTACGACCTGCCCGAGGTCGTCGCCGGCGCGCCTGGGCTGCTGCGGGAAAACCAAGTGTCAGAACGCGTTCGGCTCGCCGAAGGCTCGTTTTTCGACGGCGTCCCGGCGGGCGGCGACGCCTACGTCCTCAAGCACATCATTCACGACTGGGACGACGCGCAGGCGGTGCGGATCCTGCGCAACGTGCGCTCGGCCGCGGCGCCGGGCACCGCGGTGCTGCTCATCGAGGGCGTCGTCCCCGAGGGGGAGGGCGGGCCGATCGTCAAGTGGGTCGACCTCGAGATGCTGGTGATCAACGACGGCCGGGAGCGCACCGAGAGCCAATACCGACGCCTGTTCGAGGAATCCGGTTTCCGGATGGTCGGCGTGGTGGACACCGCGTCGCGGTTCAGCGTGATCGAGGCGCGCGCGGTCTGACGGTCTCAGCGCGGGCGAAAGCGTTCGCGCAGTTCGGGATCGTTCTCCCACCACAGCCCCGACGGCGCGGCACCGTCGCCCTCCTCGGCTTCCACCGCGTCCAACTCGGCGTCGACTTCAACCGCGTGGGCCTTCTCGTCGCGGGACAGCGCGCGCATCAACACCAGCACGAACGGCCAGCCGACCAGGTCCCCGAGGATCCACAGGACGCCGGCGCCGATCGTCTGGTCGAGCCGCTGATCGGGCCCCCAGCTCCGATGCAGGTCCGCGTAGTACTGCGCGCCGATCAGCGCGCCCTGCCAGAGCACCAGGCCCAGCACGCCGTCGCCGAGGGCCTCGGCGACGGTGATCAGCAGCGAGAGCAGCTGCGGGTAGCGGCGGGGCACGGGGTCGGCCTGCAGCCGGGCGTAGAAGTAGCCAAAGCCCACCGCCACCAACAGGATTCGCGTGGGTGCGCCGACCCCCTCGTCGCGCAGCGCCGCGGTGTACCACGGCGTCAGGTACAGCAGCCACGGCAAGCCCAGCATCGCCAGCGAGGTGGTCAGCGGATGGGCGAGCACCCGGGCCAACGGGGTCGCCAGCAACCGGTCGATCCGCTCGCGCGCGGGCGGACCCACGGCCAGGCGCAGCGCGGTGACCGGCTTGCCGAGCGCGAGGAAGAACGGCACGAGGTACAGCAGCAGCAACACCTGCAGCGCCCGCACCCAAAACAGCACGTACGCGTAGGCCCCGATCGCGCTGACGGTCGCCAGCAGCCACAACGCGATGCCGACGCCGACGCACACCGCCTGAGCGCGTCCCACCGATTCCCCGGAATGCCTGCTGCGGCGGTAGCACCAGGCGTAACCGCCGCCCACCACCGCGGCCGCCGCCACGGCGGCCACGTCCAGGTGCCAGGTCTGGACCAGGGCGGCCCCCGTCAGCGGCCCAACGTCGACGCGCATGGCCACCAGCGTATTGCGGCGGCCGGGCCCGTTATGCGGCCGGGGCGCGGGACGGTTTCAACGCTCGCGGGAGCGGCCTGCTGATGCGCAGCGAATCGGGCAGCGCCCCGACGGGCCGGCGCTCCGGCGCCGCCCAGACGTCGCCGTCGAGCTCCCCGGGAAGGCCCGCCTCGGCGGCCACGAACACCGGACGCTCGCCGCGGGCGGCCTGGCGGTGGAAGTCGCGCAGGGCCGCAAACGCCCACCGGCCCAGCAGGCAGATCGCGGTGAGGTTCACGATCGCCATCAACGCCATGGTCAGGTCGGCGATCGACCAGACCAGCGTGAGCGTCGACAGCGCGCCGGCCACGATCGCGCCCAGCGTCGCCACCTTCAGCGCGTTGATCGCCAGGCGCCGCCCGCCCAGGAAGAACAGGTTGGCCTCGGCCACCACGTAGTTGCTCAGCACCGAGGCGAAGCCGAAGACGCACACCACGGCGGTCATCAATCCCGTTGTCCACGAGCCCAAACCGGCCGCGATCGCCGACTCCGTCAGGCTTGCGCCGGCGATCGGCCCAATGTGGGCCGGGTCGTAGACGGCCGGCCCGGACATCAGCACGATGAACGCCGTCGCCGTGCAGATCACCATGGTGTCGACGAACACGGCGAACGACTGGATCAGGCCCTGCTCCACCGGATGCGCCACCGTCGCCGCGCCGGCGATGTTCGGCGAACTGCCCATCCCGGCCTCGCAGGCGAACAGGCCGCGCTTGACGCCGGTGAACAACGCGGTGGCGATGCCGCCGGCGAAACCGCCTGCCATTTGCCGGATTCCGAACGCACCGCCGATGATCTCCCCGAGCACGCCCGGCAGGGCGGTGACGTTGACCGCCACGATCGCCAGCGCCAGCAGCGTGTACACCACGGCCACCAGCGGAACGGCCATCTCGGCGAACTGGGCCACCCGGCGCACCCCACCGAACAGCACCGGAGCCGCGAGCACAGCCAAAGCGGCTGCGGTCCAACCGATTCCGACGCCATGCGACGACTTCAGGACCCCGCTGATCGCGTTGGTCTCGACCATGTTGAACGCGGTCGAGAAGGTCAGCACCAGCAGCACGGCGAACAAGACCGCGCCCGCACGGGAACGCAGCCCGCGCTGGATGTAGAACGCCGGACCGCCGCGGAAAGCGCCGTCGCCCGAACGGACTTTGAAGATCTGGGCCAGGACGGCCTCGACCACCGCGGTCGCCATGCCGACGCCGGCCACCACCCACATCCAGAAGATCGCGCCCGGGCCGCCGACGGTGAGCGCGATGGCGACGCCGGCGATGTTCCCGGTGCCCACGCGCGACGCCAAGCCCACACAGAAGGCCTGGAAGGACGAGATCCCACCCTCGTGGCGGTGGGATCGGCGGACCTGGCGCAGCATGCGCCCGAAGTACCGGATCTGGATGAATCGCGTGCGCACCGTGAAATAGACGCCGGCACCGATGAGCAGGTAGACGAGAACATGGGCATTCAGAACGTTGCTGAGCGGATCCACCACCCGCGCCTGAAGAAAGTCCAAATTCGTGTCCTCAACGAAGATGCGGGCCCGCCATGGAACCGCAGCGTAAAGCCGCAATGTTTACGAAAGGTTTCGTTAACCGGAGCGCCGGTGCCGGCGATGTAACAACCGGATGACGATCGGGGCCGCCGGGCGTCACCCGCCGGCGGTGGGCACCGACAGCGCCTGGGGGCAGTACACGGAGGCGGCGATGGCGGTGAAGCGGGCGGCGTTGTCCCCGTGCATTGCGGGGTTGAGGCTTTGCACCGTCTTGACGACGTCGACCATCGGCTTGCCCTGCCCGGCCATCTTGCACACCGCTTTGCCGGCCGCGATGGCCCGGTCTGTGCTGTGGTAGGTGATCCCGGCTGCCTGGAGGGTGGCCAGGAACGTGTCGTCATTGGTGTCGGCGAGGGCCGGCGCGGCCATGCCGATGCCGGCGCCGACGACCGGCAGCGCCAGGAGGAGCTTCAGGGGCTTCATGGGCCCCTCGATATTCGCAGAATCCGCACGTGGGCGCATCCCGTTCCTGCGGTTGACAGCGGCGGCGCTACTGGAGCTGGAGGACGGCAGGGGCCGCTGCACCGCGCCCGCGTCGACAAGGACCGGACCGAGGCCGACCTGATCGCCGCGCTGCAGGCGCTGAGCAGCGGGAAATCGGTTGGTGCGGACGGCTGAGGGCGTGTGCGATCATGCGAAGATGCACCGCTGGCTGATCGTCCTGGGAGCCGTTCTCGTCGCCGCGAGCGCCGCCACCGCCGGGGTCGCGTCCGCGCTGGCCGCCGCGCGCTCCGGCGACGCCAACCAGCTGACCAACCTCATCAACCGCGCCGACGCCGCGCAGGACTCCGACGGCCAGTTCATCAACTCCTGCAGCGACGCGGTCAACCGGCCGACCCCGGACCGGGTGCGCGAACTCGTGGTGGCGTGGGCCAAGCTCTACCCGCAGTTCGGCACCGTCGCCGCGCTCAACCTGGTCAAATGCGTGCACTGGCCCACCGGGTCGCCGCAGCCGGCGCCGAAATCCCTCAAGGTCGACGTCCTGCTCGCGGGCGTGCAGAACGACCCGATCGTCGGCAACGAGGGCGTGGCCGCGACGGCCGCCACCATCATCAACGCCAGCGCGGCGAGCAAGCGGGTGATGTGGCAGGGCATCGGCCACGGCGCCAGCATCTACTCGCCGTGCGCGGTGCCGCCGCTGATCGGCTACCTCAACAGCGGCAAGCTGCCCGGAACCGACACGTACTGTCCCGCCTGACAGTTCGGCCCCTCGGCCGCGGTACGGTGCCCTGGTGACGACCAGTTACGGCATGCGCGAGCGGGTGCTGGCCGCATTCCGTCCCCGCACCGGCGGGCCGAGCGTGGCGAGCATTCTGCGGTCGGCGTTGTGGCCGGTGGCCATCATGTCGGTGTTGCACCGCAGCATCATCCTCCCGCTCAACGGCAACATCACCGACGACTTCAAGCCGGTCTACCGGGCGGTGCTGAACTTCCGGCACGGGTGGGACATCTACAACGAGCACTTCGACTACGTCGACCCGCACTACCTCTATCCGCCCGGCGGGACGCTGCTGATGGCGCCGTTCGGCTATCTGCCCTTCACGCCGTCGAGGTACCTGTTCATCCTGATCAACGCCGTGGCCATCCTGATCGCCTGGTACCTGCTGCTGCGGATGTTCAACTACACGCTGTCCTCGGTGGCGGCGCCCGCGCTGCTGCTGGCCATGTTCTGCACCGAAAGCGTCAGCAGCACGCTGGTATTCACCAACATCAACGGCTGTGTCCTGCTGGCGGAGATGCTGTACCTGCGGTGGCTGCTGGACGGAAAGGTACGACATCAATGGTGGGCCGGCCTGGCGATCGGCCTGACGCTGACGCTCAACCCGTTGCTGGGGTGGCTGCTGTTGCTGCCACTGCTGAACCGCCAGTGGCGGGCGCTGGTGCCCGCGTTTGTGGTGCCCATCGTCATCAACGCGATCGCGTGGCCTCTGGTCAGTGATCCGATGGACTTCGTCACCCGCACGCTGCCCTACATCGGGGGCGTCCGCGACTACTTCAACAGCTCGGTCGAGGGCAACGGCGTGTACTTCGGCCTGCCCACCTGGCTGATCGTGTTCCTGCGAATCCTGTTCACACTGCTGGCAATCGGCGCGTTGTGGCTGCTGTACCGCTACTACCGCACCCGTGATCCGCTGTTCTGGTTCACCAACTCGACGGGCGTGCTGCTGCTGTGGTCGTTCCTGGCACTGCCGCTGGCCCAGGGCTACTACTCGATGATGCTGTTCCCGTTCCTGATGACCGTGGTGCTGCGGAATTCGCTGATCCGCAACTGGCCGGCGTGGCTGGGGATCTACGGGTTCATGACCCTGGACGGGTACCTGCTCTTCCACTGGATGCGCTATGGCCGCGCGCTGCAATATCTGAAGATCACCTACGGCTGGTCGCTGCTGCTGATCGTGGTGTTCACCGTGCTGTACTTCCGCTACCTGGACGCCAAGGCCGAGGACCGGCTGGACGACGGCATCGATCCGGCGTGGCTGACGCCGGAACGGGACCGCGCTAGCGTGGACGCATGACGCGCCGGCGACGATGCAGAGCGCAGAGGAGGAGTGGCGCAGATTGACTAGTCCCAAGGTGCAACTGAGCGACGCCGAGTGGCGGCAGAAGCTCAATCCCCAAGAGTTTCAGGTCCTGCGTCGCGCCGGCACCGAGCCGCCCTTCGTCGGCGAGTACACCGACACCAAGACCGAGGGCGTTTACCAGTGCCGGGCCTGCGGCGCCGAATTGTTCCGCAGCAGCGAGAAATTCGAATCCCACTGCGGGTGGCCGTCGTTCTTCGACCCGGCGAGCAGCGACGCGGTGATCCTGCGGCCCGACGACTCGCTGGGCATGCGGCGGGTGGAGGTGCTGTGCGCGACCTGCCACAGCCACCTGGGCCACGTCTTCGAGGGCGAGGGGTATCCGACGCCCACCGACCAGCGCTACTGCATCAACTCCATCTCGCTGCGACTGGTGCCGGCGGGGTCCTGAGGACGGCGCGCCCTCCCGGGTCCGCGACACATAACCAGTTGCGACGACACGCCGGCGCGTATCGCAGCCGTTTATGTCTGGCGGAAGCCGCGACGGACGAGCGCGTCGCGCACCCGCCGCACGACGTCCTGCGGCTTGTCCTCGGCGATCACCCGGACGATGATCCAGCCGAGCGCTTCGAGCTCGCGTATGCGCCACTGGTCTCGCGCGTATTGGCGTCGGTCGGTGCGGTGGTGGTCACCGTCGTATTCGGCGGCCACTTTGTATCCCTCCCAACCCATGTCGAGCACGCCAATAGTTCGCCAACCCTCGTTCACCGGTATCTGCGTCTCTGGTGTGGGCAACCCGGCATCGATCATCAACAGGCGCAGCCAAGTCTCCTTAGGCGACGCGGCACCGGGATCGACGAGCTCAAGCGCCGCCCGTAACTGCCGCAGACCGCGAGCACGCGGATAGCGCTTGGCCAGCTCCAACACGTCGCCGACGCCGAACGGCGTCGCCCGCATCAAGGCATCGAGCCGCGCCACCGCCTCACCGATGGGCAGTCGCCTGGCCAAGTCGTACGCCGTCCTTTCGACGGTGGTCACCGGCAGGCCGGCGACGCGGGTGACCTCGTCCGTCTCGACGCGCAGGTTCCGGGTGATCACGCCGGCCGGGGCGTGCTGGTTTCGCCAGATCAGGTCGATGGGCACGTCGTCGTCGATCCAGCGCGAGCCGTGCGACGCCGCCGCCGCGAGCCCGGCCACGACGCCGCGTCGGTCCGACCACAGCCACGCGGCGACGGTACGGATTCGCAGCGACGGCGTCGCGCAGCCGTTCAGATACACGTCGGGATAGATCACGCGGAATGCCGTTCGCAGCTGATACGGACTCAGCCGACCCTGGCGCACGGCCTCGCTGCCCCTGAACACGTCGTCCATGTGACGAAGGACGTCCCTGCCACCCAGCCCGGATCCGCGAGACATCAATGATTGCGCTGGTTTCCGGCGTGTCGTCGCAGACGTTTATGTGTCGCGAAGCCGGCCGGTGACGCGCGTGACGGCTGTGGCGTCAGTCCACCCGGGTGGCGTGCACTTCCCAGAAACCCGCGTGCACCCGGCCGCCCTTCAGCCACGGTTCCATCGCCCGGAACTGCTTCAGCTGCTCCTGCGCCTGCTCGGCCATGTCGGGGTTGCGCGCGGCCATCATCTCGATCTGCTCGGCGCTGATGTTGACCAGGTAGGTGGTCGGGCCCAGGTAGGTGATCTCCCAGCCCGCGGCCGGCAGCACGTCACGAAAGTCGCTCTCGGACAACGACCGCATCATGGTGAAGCCGTTGACGTCGTGCTCGCCGAACTCGAACATGTAGAGCCGCGCGCCCGGCCGGGTCGCGCGGTGCAGCGCGCCGGCATAGGACCGTTGCAGCTCGGGGTCGGTGCTGAAGGTGTGGTAGAACGCGCAGTCGACGACGGTGTCGAACCGGCCGTCCAGCCCCTCGAGCTTGGTGGCATCGGCCAGCCGGAAGTCCACCGACACGCCGGCCTTCTCGGCGTTGTCACGGGCGCGCTCCAGCGCGGCCTCCGAGCCGTCGATGCCGGTGGCCGGATACCCCTTGGAGGCGTAGTAGATGGCGTGGTGCCCGGGCCCGGTGCCCGGGTCGAGCACCTCGCCCTTGACCGCGCCGAGGGCGACCAGCCGCTGCACCACCGGCTGCGGACCGCCGATGTCCCAGGGCGTGGCGGCGGGCAGCCCGTGCGACAGCCGTCCGTCGCGGTACATCTCCTCGAAGCGGGTGGGGTCCGTGGGATCGAACTGCGGCTGGCTCATGGCAGCGCGTTCACCAGCTGCTCGACGCCCACCCGCGGGCCGGTGAAAAACGGGGTCTCCTCGCGGGTATGCCGGCGCGCGTCGGTGGCACGCAGGTCGCGCATCAGGTCGACGATGCGGTCCAGCTCCGGCGCCTCGAACGCCAGGATCCACTCGTAGTCGCCGAGGGCGAAGGCGGGCACGGTGTTGGCCCGCACGTCCTTATAGCCGCGGGCGGCCATGCCGTGCTCGGCGAGCATGCGGCGGCGCTCCTCGTCGGGCAGCAGGTACCAGTCGTAGGACCGCACGAACGGATACACGCAGATGTAGGCCCCGGGCTCCTCGCCCGCCAGGAAGGCCGGGATGTGGCTCTTGTTGAACTCGGCCGGCCGGTGCAGCCCGACGCTGCTCCACACCGGCGAGCAGGCCCGGCCCAGCGCGGTGGCGCGCCGGAAGTCGGCGTAGGTGGCCTGCAGGGCCTCGATGCGTTCGGCGTGGGTCCAGATCATGAAGTCGGCGTCGGCCCGCAGGCCCGCGACGTCGTAGAGCCCGCGCACCACCACGCCGCGCTCCTCCTGCTGCTTGAGGAAGGTCGCCGCCTCGTCGACGACGGCGTCGCGCTGCTCACCCAGCTCGCCGGGGCGCACCGAGAACACCGAGAACATCAGGTAGCGCAGCGTCGCGTTGAGGGCGTCGTAATCGAGCTTGGCCATGGCACCTATCGTGCCACTGTCAGGTCGAGGGCCTCGACCGCCCGACCCGCGGCCCCGACGCACGCCGGCACCCCGATGCCGTCCAGGTAGCTGCCGGCGACGGCCAGCGCCGCCGGCAGCCCGGCCCGCACCCGCGCGACCAGATCGGCGTGACCCGGGCCGTACTGCGGCATCGCGTCGATCCAGCGCTGCACGCGCGCGTCGACCGGCTCGACCGTCAGCCCGAACACGGTCGCGAGGTCGTCCACCGCCCAGCCCACCAGCTGCTCATCGGAGCTCGCCGCGGCCACGTCGTCGCCGAACCGCCCGAACGACAGCCGCAGCAGCTGGACGTCCCCGCCGGAGTCCCATTTGCGCGACGACAGCGTGATCGCCTTGGACCGCAACGGTTCACCGCTGGCGACCAGCACCCCGGAGCAGTCCGGCAACGGCGTGTCGCCCGGCACCGCCAGCGCGACCACCGCCGAGGACGCGCTCTCGACCCGTCCCGCGGCGGCCGCGGTGTCCGGCGCGATGCGCGCCACCGTCGCGTCGTCGACCAGCCCCGCCACCGACTGCGCCGACGACGGGATGCCCGCGACCGTGCCGGCCGGCACCGGGTGCAACGTGCGTTCGCTGTAGATCAGCGGCCGCAGGCCCGCCGAAACACGTTGGCGCTCGGCAAGACCGAGCTCGGCCAGCAGCGCGGGCAGCTCGGGCCGTCGCAGGATGAACGCCTCGGCGCCCAGATCCATCGGTCGGCCGCCGACCCGCTCGGTGCGCAGGATCCCACCCAGCCGATCGCCGGGCTCGAACAGGACGATGGTGGCGTCGTCGCCGACGGCCAGCCGCAGCCGATAGGCCGCCGTGAGGCCCGAAATCCCGCCCCCGACAACGCAATACGCACGTGTCATAGCGAGTGGACCAGCGACACCAGCTCGGTCAGCACGCCCGGGTCGGTCTCGGGCAGCACCCCATGCCCGAGGTTGAAGACGTGCCCGGCCGCGCCGGCGTCGACGGCCCTGCGCCCGTCGTCGACCACACCCCGCGCCGCGCGCTCCACCACCGGCCAGCCCGCCATCAGCACCACCGGATCGAGGTTGCCCTGCAACGCCGTCCCGGGCGCGACCCGGCTCGCGGCGTCGGTCAGCGACGTGCGCCAGTCCACGCCGACCACCGAGGCGCCCGCGTCCGACATCGCGCCCAGCAACTCCGCGGTGCCCACCCCGAAATGCGTCATCGGGACGCCGTACCCGGACAGCGCGGCGAAAACCCCTGCGCTGTGCGGCAATACGTACTGCCGGTAGTCGGCCAGCGACAGCGCTCCCGCCCAGGAGTCGAACACCTGGATCGCGTCCACCCCGGCGTCGAGCTGCGCCCGCAGGAACCCGACGGTGATGTCGGCCAGTTTGTCCAGCAGCGCGTGCCACGTCCGCGGCTCGGCCAGCATCATCGCCTTGGTCCGGGCGTGGTGGCGGCTCGGGCCGCCCTCGATCAGGTAGGACGCCAGCGTGAACGGCGCGCCGGCGAAGCCGATCAGCGGCACAGGCCCGAGCGCGGCCACCAGCAGCGCGACCGCGTCGGCGACCGGCGCGACCCGTTGCGCGTCCAGGGGTTTGAGCGCGTCGACGTCGCCCGCGGTGCGTACCGGGGATGCGATGACCGGCCCCACGTTCGGGACGATGTCCAGGTCGACACCCGCGCCCAGCAGCGGCACCACGATGTCGGAGAACAGGATGGCCGCGTCGACGTCGTGCCGGTGCACCGGCTGCAGGGTGATCTCGCAGACCAGCTCGGCGTCGAAGCAGGCCGCCAGCATGTCGTGCTGGGCCCGCAGCGCCCGGTACTCGGGCAGCGAGCGACCGGCCTGCCGCATGAACCACACCGGCAGCCGGCCGGGTTTGCGGCCGGTGACCGCGGCCAGGTACGGCGACTCGGGAAGGTCGCGGCGGGTACGCGCAGGCTTGTCCATCGGCGTCAATGCTGCCACGAGGCCGCCGCCGGGGCGGCGCTGCGTAATATCGCGACCGTGTCAGTGCGCCAGTCACCCGTGAATTACGACGAGTTCCCCGGCCTGCGGTTCGAGACCGGGGAGAACGGGGTGCTGACGCTGGTCCTCGACGCCCCTGGCCTGAACTCGGTGGGGCCGCAGATGCACCGCGACCTGGCCGACGTCTGGCCGGTGATCGGCCGCGACCCGGACGTGCGGGTCGTGCTGGTCCGCGGCGAGGGCAGGGCGTTCTCCTCGGGCGGCAGCTTCGACCTCATCGAAGAGACCATGGGCGACTACGAGGGCCGGATGCGGATCATGCGCGAGGCCCGCGACCTGGTGCTCAACATGGTCAACCTCGACAAGCCGGTGGTCTCGGCGATTCGCGGGCCGGCCGTCGGCGCCGGCCTGGTGGTCGCGCTGCTGGCCGACATCTCGGTGGCCTCGCGCACCGCGAAGATCATCGACGGGCACACCAAGCTGGGCGTGGCCGCCGGCGACCACGCCGCCATCTGCTGGCCGCTGCTGGTCGGGATGGCCAAGGCCAAGTACTACCTGCTGACCTGCGAGACGCTGCTCGGCGAGGAGGCCGAGCGCATCGGCCTGGTGTCGACCTGCGTCGACGACGACGACGTGCTGCCCACCGCCACCCGGATCGCCGAGAATTTGGCGCAGGGCGCCCAACACGCGATCCGCTGGACCAAGCACAGCCTGAACCAGTGGTATCGCATGTTCGGCCCGACCTTCGAGACGTCGCTCGGCCTGGAATTCCTCGGCTTCGGCGGGCCCGACGTCCGCGAGGGATTGGCCGCCCACCGCGAGAAACGCCCGGCCCGGTTCGGCGGAAATGCCACGTGAGCAGGCCCGATACCCTCCGATGAGGCCGGATAACAGCTTGGTTGCGGCCGATGGCGGACCCGGCGCGCCTGTCGCCGCGGGTCCGCCGATGGGTCTACCGTCGAATTCTGTGACCAGCGCCGGCGACCACGGGCAGCGGCGCGACCAGAAGGAGCGGCGCCCCTTGAGCTCAGTCGAACCGGCCCCCTTTCGCGATGCGGTCGCGGCGATGAACGCCGCCGCCGTGCGGCCGGAGATCGAACTCGGGCCGATCCGCCCCCCGCAGCGCCTGGCGCCGTTCAGCTACGCGCTGGGAGCCGAGGTCAAACACCCCGACCTGGAGATCGTCCCGGAACGATCCGAGGGCGACGCGTTCGGCCGGCTGATCCTGCTCTACGACCCGGACGGCGCGGAGGCCTGGGACGGCACCCTGCGTCTGGTCGCGTACGTCCAGGCCGACCTCGACCCCAGCGAGGCCGTCGACCCCCTGCTGCCCGAGGTGGCCTGGAGCTGGCTCGTCGACGCGCTGGCGTCGCGCACCGAGCTCGTCACGGCGCTGGGCGGAACCGTCACCGCGACCACGTCGGTGCGCTACGGCGACATCTCGGGACCGCCCCGCGCACACCAGCTGGAGCTGCGCGCGTCGTGGACGGCCACCACCCCCGACCTCGGTGTGCACGTCGAGGCCTTCTGCGAGGTGCTCGAGCACGCCGCAGGCCTACCGCCGGCGGGGGTCACCGACCTCGGCTCGCGGTCACGCGCCTGACATGGGCGAATCCGCAGTCGAGGGACCCGAGCCCGAACCCACGCCGCTGCTGCGTCCCGCCGACGGGGTTCCGCCGCTGTCGGTCACCGTCGGCGAGATCGAGGCGGCCGCGGGGCTGCTCGGCGGCGGGCACGGGCCGTTCGCCGTCGACGCCGAGCGGGCCTCGGGGTTCCGCTACTCCAACCGCGCGTACCTGATCCAGATCCGGCGCGCCGGCGCCGGCACCGTGCTGATCGACCCGGTCAGCCACGGCGCCGACCCGCTGACCGCGCTGCGGCCCGTCGCCGAGGTGCTGAGCGACGACGAATGGATCCTGCACTCCGCCGACCAGGACCTGCCGTGCCTCGCGGAGGTGGGCATGCGGCCACCCGCGCTCTACGACACCGAGCTCGCCGGGCGGCTGGCCGGATTCGACCGGGTGAACCTGGCGACCATGGTCGAACGGCTCCTCGGGTTCGGACTGGTCAAGGGCCACGGCGCGGCCGACTGGTCCAGGCGCCCGCTGCCCCCCGAATGGCTCAATTACGCCGCCCTGGACGTGGAGCTGTTGATCGAGCTGCGCGCGGCGATCTCCGGAATCCTGGACGAGCAGGGCAAAAGCGCTTGGGCCGCAGAGGAATTCGACCACCTGCGCCAGGTCGGCGGCCGGGAGCCCGCCCCGGCCGCCCGCCGTCCGCGAGCTGTGGACCACCCGCGACCACATCGCCCAGCGCCGCGACATCGCGCCGCACCGCGTGCTGCCGGACTCCGCCATCATCGACGCGGCGGTCGCCGACCCCACGACCGTCGAGGACCTCGTCGCGCTGCCGGTGTTCGGCGGGCGCAACCAGCGTCGCAGCGCGGCGACCTGGCTGGCGGCCCTTCAGGCGGCGCGCACGAACCCCAGCCCGCCGGACGACACCGACGCGCCCAACGGTCCGCCCCCGGCCGCGCGGTGGAGCCGGCGCAAACCGGAGGCGGCGGCGCGGCTGGAGGCGGCACGGGCGGCGCTGTCGGAGGTGTCAGAGCGGGTCGGGATTCCGACCGAAAACCTGCTCTCGCCCGATTTGGTGCGCCGGCTGTGCTGGGACTGGGAGGTCCACCGCCACGGCGGGGCCGACGTGACGGAGGCCGTCGAGGCCTTCCTGCGGGCCGGTCAGGCGCGGGCGTGGCAGCGCCACCTCGCGGTTCCGGAGCTGGCGCGGGCGTTGCAGCCGCCGGACGACGACGGCGCCGACGAGTCATCCGCCGATGGGGATGCCCCGGCCGGCTAGTCCAGCCGCTCGCTGATCTCCGACTCGGTGACCGAACTGCCCAGCGCGGCAACCCATCCGGTGATCCGCCGGGCCACGCCCTGGTCGGTCAGCCCGAGGTCGGCCAGCAACTCGCCGCGGGAGGCCTGCTCGAAGAACTCCTGCGGCAGCCCGACGTCGCGGCACGGGATGTCGATCTCGGCCCGCCGCAGCGCGGCCGACACCGCCGAGCCCACGCCACCGTTGACGCCGTTGTCCTCCAGCGTCACCAGCAGTTTGTGCCGGGTCGCCAGCTCCCGCACGCCGTCGGACACGGGCAGCACCCAGCGCGGGTCGATCACGGTGACGCCGATGCCCTGGTTGTGCAGCCGCTTGGCCACCTCGAGCGCCATCGACGCGAACGCGCCAACCGCCACCAGCAACACATCCTGGTTCATCCCGTCGGCCGGAACGGCGAGGATGTCGATGCCCGCCCGCCGCTCGAGGGCCGGAACGTCCTCTCCGACATCGCCTTTGGGGAAGCGCAGCGCGGTGGGGCCGTCGTCGACGTCGAGGGCCTCGCCGAGTTCCTCGCGCAGCCGCGTCGCGTCCCGGGGGGCGGCCACCCGCATCCCCGGCACGATGCCGAGGATCGACAGGTCCCACATGCCGTTGTGGCTCGGGCCGTCGGAGCCGGTGATGCCCGCCCGGTCGAGGACCAGGGTGACGGGCAGCTTGTGCAGCGCCACGTCCATCATGATCTGGTCGAAGGCGCGGTTGAGGAACGTCGAGTAGATCGCCACCACCGGGTGCATGCCCCCCATCGCCAGGCCCGCGGCCGAGGTCAGCGCGTGCTGCTCGGCGATGCCGACGTCGAAGAGGCGATCCGGGAACCGCTCGCCGAACGGCGTCAGCCCGGTGGGCCCGGGCATGGCCGCGGTGATGGCCACGATGTCGCGGCGCGTGCGGCCGTAGCCGATGAGCGCGTCGGAGAACGTCGCCGTCCACCCCGGGGCGGCGACCTTGGTGGCCCGGCCGGTGACCGGGTCGATCGGGACGGTCGAGTGCATCTGCTCGGCCTCGTCGGCCTCGGCCGGCGCGTACCCCATGCCCTTGCGGGTGGCGACGTGCACGATCACCGGCCGGCCGAACCCGCGGGCATGGCGCAGCGCCGCCTCGACGGCGCGCTCGTCGTGACCGTCGACGGGGCCCACGTACTTCAGGCCGAGGTCGGTGAACAGCAGCTGCGGGGCCAGCGAGTCCTTGATGCCGGCCTTGACGCTGTGCATGAAGTGGTAGACGAACTCGCCGACGAAGGGCATCGAACGCAGCGCCTCGCGGCCGGCCTCGAGCGCCTGCTCGTAGGCCGGCTGCAGCCGCAGCGTGGCCAGCCGGTCGGCCAGGCCGCCGATGGTGGGCGCGTAGCTGCGGCCGTTGTCGTTGACGACGATGATCACCGGCCGGTTCGACGCGGCGATGTTGTTCAGCGCCTCCCAGCACATGCCGCCGGTCAGCGCGCCGTCGCCGACCACCGCGACGACGTGCCGGTTGCGGTGCCCGGTCAGCTCGAACGCCTTGGCCAGGCCGTCGGCGTAGGACAGGGCGGCGCTGGCGTGGCTGGACTCCACCCAGTCGTGCTCGCTCTCGGCGCGCGAGGGATACCCCGACAGGCCGCCCTTCTTGCGCAGGGTCTCGAACTCGTGCCAGCGCCCGGTCAGCATCTTGTGCACGTAGGCCTGGTGGCCGGTGTCGAAGATGATCGGGTCGTGGGGCGAGTCGAAGACCCGGTGCAGCGCCAGCGTCAGCTCCACCACGCCCAGGTTGGGTCCCAGGTGCCCGCCGGTGGCGGCGACCTTGTGAATCAGGAATTCGCGGATCTCGGCGGCCAGATCCCGCACCTGCTGTTGGGACAGGTGCTGCAAATCGGCGGGTCCACGAATTTGTTCGAGCATCCAGTCAGTTTACGCAGCGACGGCATCGTGGGTTCAGTCGTGCGCGTCGCCTAGGCGCGGCCAAACAGCTCGGCCAGAGTGTCGTGAAGTTCGGGATCGGCCAGGACGACGACCTCGTCGCCGGCCTGGAGTTCGGTGTCGCCCCGCACCGGCACCAGCCCGGTGGGGCGCACGACGATGCTCACCCAGATGTCGCCGACGCGGTCACCGAGGCCCTCGACGGTGCAGCCCTGGGCCGCAGACCCGCGGGCAACGCTGAACCGGTGAACGCCCTGCGGTTCGTCGGCGAGCCGCACACCGATCTGCCACGGCTGGGTTTCCACCGTGCGCATCGGCAGGCGCAGCAGCCTCGCGACGCCGGGCACCGAGCTGCCCTGCACCAGCACCGAGAAGACGACGACCACGACCACGATGCCGTACAGGCGCTCGGCGTCGGCGATGTGCGCGGCCCGCAGAAACTCGCCCAGCAGGATCGGCACCGCGCCCTTGAGACCGGCGAACAGGATGAAGGCGCGTTCGTTTCGCTCCAATCGCACACGCACCAGGCAGGCGCTCACCGCCAACGGGCGAATCAGCACCGTGAGACCCACGCCGAGGACGAGCCCGGGGATCCAGACGTCGGGGTGGGCGATGACGCCCAGGTCCACGGTCAGGCCCAGGACGGCGAAGGCCACGATTTCGGCCAGGCCGGCCAGCGCGGCGTGGAACCGCTTGATCTCCGGCTTGTAGGGCGCGCGACCGTCGCCGATCACGATGCCGGCGACGAACACCGCCAAAAACCCCGAGCCGTGGGCCAGGGTCGCCAAGCCGTACAGCATGAGGCAGGACGCCAGCGTGCGCAGCGAATACAGCCCCTCGCTGGGCAGCGCCACGCGGCGCATGAACACCATCAGGATCCGCCCGCCAACCACCCCCACGGCCGTGCCGATCACCATCTGCAGGGCGAATTGGGTTCCCACGGTGACGAATCCGGCCGCGCTGAGCCCGCCGGCGGCGATCAGGCCGCCCATCAGGGAGATGCCCACCGGATCGTTGGTACCGGACTCACCCTCCAGGATCGTGCTGCTGCGGCCCGAGATTTCGCGTTTGCCCAGAACGGAGAAGACCACCGCGGGATCGGTGGGCGCCACCGCCGTGGCGACCAGCACCGCGACATACCAGCCGAGTCCGCACGCGTAGTGCAGCAGCAGCGCGGCGCCCGCGGCGACGAGACCGGTGCCCAGGACGCCGACGGACAAGATGGGGACCGCCGCCGCGCGGAACCGCGACGGCCCGATGTGCATGCCGCCGTCGAACAGCACCAGCACCAGCGCGATGGTGATGACCCGCTCCACGGTCGGCTCGGACAGCGGCTGGACCGCCGGCACCGCGTGCACCGCCACGGCGGCCCCGACCAGCACGAGGAGGGCCACCGGCACCTTGATCCGCTCGGTGAGCCGGTTCGCGAGCACCGCGATCAAACCGACTGCACTGCAGAACAAGATGATCAGCGCGTAGCGGTAGGTCTCGTTCACGATGACGGCAACCGGATGCGGGTGAGGTTGGACCGGGTGGGGTTCGTGGGGGGCACGGAAGCCTTTCGGTGGGTTGCCGGAAACATCGCCGACCAGGCTTCCCGGCACACCGCGACGGAGTCTAGCCGCTGCGGGCCTGCGGTGGTGGCGCCGAGCCCACCTAGCGACTGAGCAGCGCCACGCACTCGGTGTGATGCGTGAGGGGGAACGCATCGAAGACGCTGAGCTTCTCGACGGCATAGCCGTGGCCGCGGTAGAGGCCGATATCGCGCGCGAACGATGCTGCCTCACAACCGATGTGGACCACGCGCGGCACCGAGGCGGCGGCCAGGAGGTCGATGACCTCACGCCCGGCGCCCGCCCGCGGCGGGTCCAGCACCGCGACGTCGGCGGCGAAGACGCCGGCGCCGCCGTAGAGATCCCACACGGTCATGCCGGTGGCCGGCTGCGCCCAGTCGACGACCAGCGCGCTGTACACCCGCGCCGCGTCCCGGTGCGCCTGCCAGAAGGACGTGACGGGCACCCGCCAGGAGCGCGCGCCCACCCGCTGGACGCCGTCATACCCGCCCTGCACCACCGTGGTCGTCGTGCGACCGCGCTCCCGCTGGGTGCGCACCACGTGGCGTTGGCCGTCGTCGTCGACGGCCACGTGCAGTTGCGCGGCCGGCGGCCAGCCCGGCACGTCCAGGCCGTCGAGCATCCCGTCGGGCAGCTGGGCGCAGCGCAGGTCGGTCACCAGCCGGTCGCTGTGGTAGCGGTGAAAGCCGGGGCAACCGTCGTCGCCGACTTCCAGGCGCACCCGCGTGCGCCAACCGGTGCCGGGCGATTCGGACAGCGGCTGGGCCTCGCCGCTCCACTGATGTCCGCCCAGGCGCTGCAACTGGTTGGCCACGACGTCCGCCTTGATGGCCCGGGCCGCCTCCGGCGTCGCGAACGCCAGGTCGCAGCACCCCGAGCCGTCCACGCCGGCGATCGGGCACAGCGACGCGATCCGGTCCGCGGAGGGCTCGATCACCTCGACAACCTCGGCGTGCCAATAAGATCCGCGGTCGGCGGTGACCCGCACCCGCACCCGCTCGCCGGGCAGGGCGTAGCGCACGAACACCACCCGGCCCTCGTGGTGGGCCACGCAGCTGCCGCCGTTGGCGGGCGCGCCGGCGACCACCGTCAACTCTGCGCGCGCCGTCGAATCTTGCATGCTCAGTCGAAGATCCCGCGACGGGCGTCGCCCGGTGCCGCGTGCGGCTGGAAGCTCTGCAGCCGTTCCGACGACGTCAGTTGCCAGGGCACCGACGTCACCATGACGTTGGGCATGAACAGCAGCCGGCCCTTGAGCCGCAACGCGCTCTGGTTGTGCAGCAGCTGCTCCCACCAGTGGCCCACCACGTACTCGGGAATGAAGACGGTCACCACCGTGCGCGGCGACTCCTTGCTGATCCGCTTGACGTAATCGAGTATCGGGCGGGTGATTTCGCGATACGGGGAGGCGATGACTTTGAGCGGCACGCTGATGTCGCTCTCCTCCCACCTGTGCACCAGCTCGCGGGTCTCCGCATCGTCGACGCTGACCGTGAGCGCCTCCAGCGCGTCCGGGCGAGTCGCGCGCGCGTAGGCCAGCGCGCGCAGGGTGGGCAGGTGCAGCTTCGACACCAGCACCAGGGCGTGGTTGCGGCTGGGCAGCACCACGCCATGCTGGGCGGCCTCCTGCTCCTCCAGTTCCCGGCTCACGGTGTTGTAGTGCCGGTGAATCATCTTCATGATCCCGAACAGCAGGCTCATCGCGAACAGCGCGATCCACGCCCCGGCGACGAACTTGGTGACCAGGACGACCAACAACACCGCCCCCGTGGCGACCAGCCCCACGGTGTTGACCACCCGCGAGCGCATCATCTTGCGCCGGGCTCCCGGATCGGTCTCGGTGCGCAGCAACCTGGTCCAGTGCCGGACCATGCCGATCTGGCTGAGGGTGAACGAAATGAAGACGCCGACGATGTACAGCTGGATCAGCGCGGACAGCTCGGCGCGGAACGCGATGATCGCCGCGAGCGCCGCCCCCGACAGGAACAGGATTCCGTTGGAGAACGCCAATCGGCCTCCGCGGGTGTGCAGTTGGCGCGGAAGGTAACTGTGCTGCGCCAGCACCGAGCCCAGCACCGGGAACCCGTTGAAGGCGGTGTTGGCCGCGAGCACCAGGATGAGCGCCGTCACCGTCGCGATCAGCAGGAACCCGATGTGGAAGCTGCCGAACACCACCTGAGCGAGCTGCGCCACCAACGT
Source organism: Mycobacterium bohemicum DSM 44277 (assembly GCF_001053185.1). Taxonomy (GTDB): domain Bacteria; phylum Actinomycetota; class Actinomycetes; order Mycobacteriales; family Mycobacteriaceae; genus Mycobacterium; species Mycobacterium bohemicum. Next base: position 234,299 of record NZ_CSTD01000004.1, read on the forward strand.
CTTCTGGTAATAGTGCGGCGGCGTGCCCGCCAGCTGTTTGGCCGGGTCGTCGACGACCTGGATCCCGGTCTTCTTCGCCAGCAGGATCATGCCCATGAAGAGCGTCACCGCGATCGCGCCCAGCATCAGCAATGTGGTCGCGGCGTTGCGCGACTTGGGTTTTTCAAACGCCGGCACCCCGTTGCTGATCGCCTCGACGCCCGTCAGCGCGGCGCATCCCGAGGAGAACGACCGGGCCACCAGAAAGGCCAGCGCGAAACCGACGACCTTTCCGTTTTCGGCATGCATCTGGAAACCGGCGGATTCCGCCCGAAGCGGATCACCCAACACGAAGACCCGCAGCAGGCCCCAGACGATCATGACGACAACACCGACGATGAACGCGTAGGTCGGGATCGCAAAGGCGACGCCGGACTCCCGGACGCCGCGCAGGTTCATCGCCGTCACCAGCAGGATCGCGGCCACGCAGAACAGCACCTTGTGCTCGGCCACGACCGGGATCGCCGAGCCGATGTTCGACATCGCCGACGCGGTCGAAACCGCAACCGTGAGAACGTAATCCACCATCAGCGCGCTGGCGACGACCAGGCCGGCGGTGTCGCCGAGGTTGGTGGTGACCACCTCGTAGTCGCCGCCGCCCGACGGGTAGGCGTGCACGTTCTGCCGGTAGCTGGCCACCACGACGAGCATCACCGCGGCCACCGCGAGCCCGATCCACGGTGCCAGCGAATACGCGGCCGCCCCGGCCACCGACAGCATCAGGAAGATCTCCTCCGGTGCGTACGCCACCGACGACAGCGCGTCGGAGGCGAACACCGGCAGGGCGATCCGCTTGGGCAGCAGGGTGTGACTCAGCCGGTCGCTGCGGAACGGCCGGCCGATCAGCAGCCGCCGCGCGGCGGTGGAAAGTTTGGGCACGAGAGCCAAGAGTAAGCCCGCCGCGGCTTGATAGCGTTTCGTAGGCGAGAATGTTCCCGACCGAAACGGGCTGGCCAGGTTGGCTCGCCGTTCGAGCGACGAGACGCGGGACCAGCCGGGAGGCCTCAAGTGCGGGTGGTTGTGATGGGCTGCGGCCGGGTGGGGTCGTCGCTGGCCGACGGGCTGTCCCGGATCGGCCATGACGTGGCCGTGATCGACCGCGACAGTTCCGCCTTCAACCGGCTGAGCCCGGAGTTCGCCGGCGAGCGGGTGCTGGGCCAGGGGTTCGACCGGGACGTCTTGCTGCGGGCCGGGATCGAGGAAAGCGACGCCTTCGCGGCGGTGTCGTCCGGCGACAACTCGAACATCATCTCGGCGCGGCTGGCGCGCGAGACCTTCGGCGTGCGGCGCGTCGTCGCCCGGATCTACGACGCCAAGCGGGCCGAGGTGTACGAACGCCTCGGCATCCCGACGATCGCCACCGTCCCGTGGACGACCGACCGCCTGCTCAATGCGCTCACCCGGGAGGGCGAGACCGCCAAGTGGCGCGACCCGACGGGCACCGTCGCCGTGGCCGAGCTCGACCTGCACGAAGACTGGGTCGGGCACCGGGCCACCGACCTCGAGCAGGCCACCGGCGCCCGGGTGGCGTTCATGATCCGGTTCGGAACCGGCGTGCTGCCCGAGCCGAAGACCGTCATCCAGGCCGGCGATCAGGTCTACATCGCTGCGATCTCCGGCCGCGCCGCGGAAGCGGTGGCCATTGCCGCGCTGCCACCCAGTGAGGAATTCGAGGGACCGGGCAAATGAAACGCGCCGACGACGAAGGAGCCGGTGAAGCCGGGTTTGTGGGGGCACCGCCCGCTTGCGGGGGAAAGGGGCGCAAATGAAGGTAGCTGTCGCAGGGGCCGGCGCCGTCGGCCGCTCCGTGACCCGCGAGCTCGTCGGCAACGACCACGAGGTGACGCTGATCGAGCGCAACCCCGACCACGTCGACGTCGACGCCATCCCGGCCGCGCACTGGCGCCTGGGCGACGCGTGCGAACTGAGCCTGCTGGAGTCGGTGCACCTCGAGGGCTTCGACGTGGTGGTCGCCGCCACCGGCGACGACAAGGCCAACGTGGTGCTCAGCCTGCTGGCCAAGACGGAGTTCGCGGTGCCCCGGGTGGTGGCCCGGGTGAACGATCCCCGCAACGAGTGGCTGTTCACCGACGCGTGGGGCGTCGACGTGGCGGTGTCCACGCCGCGCATGCTGGCCTCGCTGATCGAGGAGGCCGTCGCCGTCGGCGACCTGGTGCGGCTCATGGAGTTTCGCCGCGGCCAGGCCAACCTGGTCGAGATCACCCTGCCGGACGACACGCCGTGGGGCGGCAAGCCGGTGCGCCGGCTGCAGTTGCCGCGCGACGCGGCGCTGGTGACGATCCTGCGCGGCCCGCGGGTGATCGTGCCCGAGGGTGACGAGCCGCTGGAGGGCGGCGACGAGCTGCTGTTCGTCGCGGCGGCAGAGGTCGAGGAGGAGCTGCGCAACCTGGTGCTCCCCGACTCCCCGCCGCCGAGCGACTAGTACTAGTCGGCCTCCGCGAGGGCGTCCGCGCCGAGGATGGCGCGCTGGGCCGCCCTGATCGCCGCATACGTCACCAGGGCGGCCACCACGGTCAGGGGCCAGCCCATCCCGATCCGCGCCACCCCGAGCCAACCGGTCTTGTCGGCGTCATACAGCAGCCGCTGGACGACGAACCGCGCGGCGAACACCAGCACCCAGCACACCGTCGCGACGTCGAAGGCGTAGACGGCGCGCGGAACCCCGCGCCACGCCCGGTCGTGCCCGCCGGCCCAGCTCCACGCGTAACCGACCAGCGGGCGACGGATCACCACCGAGGCCGCGAAGAGCACGGCCCACAGCAGCGACATCCAGATGCCCAGCAGGAAGTAGCCCTTTGATTGGCCCACCGCGTAGGCGATCAGCGCGCAGACCGCGACGCCGGCGAAGCCGGAGAACGCCGGCTGGATCGACTCCCGCCGGACCAGCCGCCACAGCAGGATCAGGGCGGCGAGGCCCACCGCCGCCGCGATGGCCGCAACCAGACTCGAGACGCTCGAGACCGCCACGAAGGTCACCACCGGCAGCGACGAATATATGACGCCGCTCAGCCCGCCCATCTGGGCCAGCAGCCGCTCGGGGCTGACACGGTTCGCGGCCGCGGGCGGTTCGGCCGCTCGCGCGGGTTGCGGAGCCGCCTCCCAATCCTGCGGAAGGGTCACCGCTGGATTTCGTAGTGCGGGTTGTAGATGGCCTTGGTGCCGTTTTCGAGCGTGCCGAGCCGGCCGTGCACGCGCAGCGTCCGCCCGGAGTCGATGCCCGGGATGCGGCGCTGACCCAACCACACCAGGGTCACGGTGTCGCTGCCGTCGAACAGTTCGGCGCGGACCCCGCCGGAACAGCTCTTGCCGTTCGTCTCGACGCTGCGCAGCGTGCCGATCATGGTGACCTCCTGGCCGCGCTCGCAATCGATCACGCGCTGCGCGCCGGTGCTGGCGACCTCGTGGGACAACTCCTCGGAGTCACGTTGCTCCGGATCCTCCGTCAACCGACGGGTGAGCCGGCGCAGATAACCTTGGGCCCCCATGGCCACTCCTGACGATGCTATGACTCGCTGATATGCCTGGTACTTGTCCTATGCCAACGGTCACCGTAGACCTGTTGGTTCCCCCGCGCCAACCGAACCAAACACCGTGTTGGAGGGCGGATGAGGCCCGGGGCACTATCGTGTGGTGGCTGTCGACCTGTGGGGCGTGACGACGGTTCTGCTGCCCGGAACCGGCTCCGACGACGACTTCGTCCGGCGGGCGTTTTCGGGGCCGTTGCGGCAGGTCGGCGCGGTGCTGGTGGCGCCGCCGCCGGAGGCGGACCGGCTGATCGACGGCTACCTCTCGGCGCTCGACGACGCGGCCCGCGACGGCCCGATCGCCGTCGGCGGCGTCTCGATCGGCGCCGCGGTCGCGACCGCGTGGGCGCTGGCCCATCCCGGTCGCACGGTCGCGGTCCTGGCCGCCCTGCCGGCGTGGGCCGGCGCCCCGGACGCCGCTCCGGCGGCGCTGGCCGCCCGGTATTCGGCGGAGCGACTGCGCGCCGACGGCCTGGCGGCGACGACCGCCCAGATGCAGGCCTCCAGCCCGGCGTGGCTGGCCGAGGAACTCACCCGCTCCTGGCGCGCCCAGTGGCCGCACCTGCCCGACGCGATGGACGAGGCCGCCGCCTACGTGGCGCCCGGGCCCGCGGAACTGGC
>NZ_CSTD01000004.1:239231-342218 GCF_001053185.1 Mycobacterium bohemicum DSM 44277
GCCGCGGTCGACGACCCGGTGCACCCGGCGCAGGTGGCCGTCGAGTGGGTCGGCGCAGCGCCGCGCGCGGCGCTGCGCACCGTGACGCTGGACGAGATGGGGGCCGACCCCGCCGCGCTGGGCGCGGCCTGCCTGGCCGCCCTGGCCGAGGCGGGCGAGGTCTGATCTAGCCGCCCGAGGTGGTGCTGCGCAGCTGCTGCATCGCCGACCCGTCGGCGCTGCGGCGCTCCGCGGGCTCGCCGGCGGCCTGCTGCTGCGCCTCCTGCTGGGCCTGTTGCTGGGCGGCCGCGGCCTGCCGCAGCTGTTCGGCCATCGGTTCGGGCAGCTGCACCGTCAGCGGCGTGCGCACCGGCAGCGGGGTGTCGCCGCGGCGAACCACGGTGTCCGCCAATGCCGCTCGCGCCTCGGCGTCCAGCGCGTCGATGGTCTCGTGCGGGCCGTTGATCACGCAGCGGATCATCCAGCGGTAGCCGTCGACCCCGATGAAACGCACCACCCCCGAGGCGACGCCCACGACCTCGCGGCCCCACGGGCCGTCCTTGATGCTGACCTTGGCCGAGTCCTTGCGCAACGATTCGGCCAGCTCGGCGGCCACCTCGCGCCACAACCCGCCGGTCTTCGGCGCCGCGTACGCGGCGATGGTGAAGCGCCCGTTGGGGGTGACGACCCATATCGCGCTCGGCACCCCGGTCTCGGTCAGCTCGACCTGAAGCTGGCCGGTCTCGGGCATCGGAATCAACACCGAGCCCAAGTCGAGCCGGGCCAGCTCCGCCAGGGCCGGGTCGTCGAAGTCGTCGATGTCGAACGGGCCGTCCAACTCCTCGGGCTCGTCGGCCGCCTGCGTCACGACCTCGTCGGGGTCGTCGTCTTTGCCTGAGCGCTTACCGAATGGCATCACAAACTCGCATGTCCGCCGGAGGAACCGTGGCCGCCGTCGCCACGGGAGGTATCTGCCAGTCCGGCCTCGTCGAACGACGAGACCTCGACCAAGTCCACCAACTCGACCCGCTGCACCAGCAACTGTGCGATGCGGTCGCCGCGATGGATCACGATCGGCTCGGCCGGATCGGTGTTGATCAGCGCCACCTTGATCTCGCCGCGGTAGCCGGCGTCGATCGTTCCCGGGCTATTGACGATCGAAAGGCCCACGCGCGCAGCCAATCCCGAGCGCGGGTGAACCAGGCCGACCATCCCGTAGGGAATGGCGACCGCGACGCCGGTCCCTACGAGCGCGCGGTGCCCCGGCTCCAGCCGGAGGTCTTCGGCGCTGTAGAGATCGATGCCGGCATCGCCGTCGTGGGCCCTGCTGGGCAGTGGCAGTTCGGGATCCAGGCGAACGATGGCCAGACTGGTCGACACGGGGCCACAGACTACCCTTGACCGCGTGTCTTCCACGCGCGTCGCGCCGCACAGCGTGCGATATCGCGAACGATTATGGGTGCCGTGGTGGTGGTGGCCGCTGGGCTTCGCCCTCGCGGCCCTGATCGCGTTCGAGGTCAACCTCGGTGTGCGCGCGCTGCCCCAGTGGGTGCCGTACGCGACGCTGTTCGCCGTCGCGGCCGGCGCCCTGCTGTGGCTGGGCCGGGTCGAGATCAAGGTCACAGCCGGCACCGAGAGGTCGGGGACCGACGTCGTGCAACTGTGGGCCGGGCAGGCGCACCTGCCCGTGACGGTGATCACCCGCTCCGCGGAGGTGGCACCCTCCGCGAAGTTCGCGGCGCTGGGCCGCCAGCTGGACCCGGCGGCCTATGTCCTGCACCGGGCGTGGGTCGGCCCGATGGTCCTGATAGTCCTGGGCGACCCGGACGACCCGACGCCCTACTGGCTGGTGAGCTGCCGTCACCCGGAGCGGGTGCTGTCGGCATTGCGCAGCTGACCCCGAAGCCCGTCAAGCCGCGCAGTCGGTGCAGATCATCACGCCGTTCTTCTCGCTCGCGAGACGGCTGCGGTGTTGCACCAGGAAGCAACTCGAGCAGGTGAACTCGTCGGCCTGCTTCGGGATCACCCGAACGGAAAGCTCTTCCCCCGAAAGATCCGCCCCCGGCAGCTCGAAAGATTCAGCGGTTTCGGATTCGTCGACATCGACGACGGCCGAGGCCGCTTCGTTGCGCCGCGCCTTGAGCTCCTCCAGCGAGTCCTCCGAGACGTCGTCGGTCTCGGTTCGCCGCGGCGCGTCATAGTCCGTAGGCATACCTATTCCCCTGCCCTAATCCCCTCTATCCCAAGCCTCGCTTTGTACCAGCGTCGAACGCATCCACCAAATGATTCGTGCCCGTATCGCCGCCCGGTATGGTGTGATTTGCATCACAGTAGCGGTGGGGGCCTTGTGTTCGGCTTTGAACAGTGGTTTTGGCGCCCCGCTAGAGTGCAGCTGTGGTCGCACAAATCACCGAGGGTACCGCTTTCGACAAGCACGGCCGCCCCTTCCGGAGGCGCAATCCCCGGCCCGCCATCATCGTTTTGACCATCCTGGTGGTGCTGACGGGGGTGGTGTGGACGGTCGCGCTGACCCGGCCGGCCAGGGTGCACGAGGCCGTGGTGTGCAACCCGCCGCCGCAGCCGGCCGGATCGGCTGCCCCGCAGCTCGGCGAGCAGGTGTCGCGCAGCGCGATGGCCGACGTCACACCGGCGAAGCTCGCCGACGCCAAGGTCCGGGTCCTCAATGCCAGCGGCCGCGGCGGGCAGGCCGCCGACGTGGCGGGTGCGATGAAGGATCTGGGCTTCGCCCAGCCGACCGCGGCCAACGACCCCGTCTACGCCGGCACCCGGCTGAACTGCCAGGGCCAGATCCGCTTCGGCACCGCCGGGCAGGCGAGCGCTGCCGCGGTGTGGCTGGTGGCGCCCTGCACCGAACTGTTCAACGACAACCGCGCGGACGACACCGTCGACTTCGCGGTCGGCACCGAGTTCACCGGGCTGGCGCACAACGACGACATCGACGCGGTGCTCGCCACGCTGCGCCCGGGCGCCACCGAACCGTCAGATCCCGCACTGCTGGCCAGGATTCACTCCAGCAGCTGCTGAGCGTCAGTCCGTGATCGGGGCGAGGCCGTCGAATCGCTCCAGCGCCGCCAGCAGCGCGTCGGCGACCCCCGGGGCGGCCGCGACCGTCAGGCCGGCCCCGTTCACCTCCGGGCCCGGCAACACCACCCGCGCCCCCGCCTCGGCCGCGATCAGCGCGCCCGCCGCGCGATCCCACGGCTGCAGGCCGTGCTCGTAGAAGGCATCCAGCCGGCCGGCCGCGACCATGCACAGGTCCAGCGCCGCCGAACCGATGCGACGCACGTCGCGGACCACCGGCAGCATCCGGGCCAGCAGCGCCGCCTGAGCCTTTCGCCGCCCCGGGGCGTAACCAAACCCGGTGCCCACCAACGACATCGACAGATCGTCAACGTCGGTGCACCGCAGCGGGTCCGTCCCCCGCCGGTGAATCACCTGCGCGCCAAGGCCGGTCGCCGCGGAGTACACCCGCCGCGCGACGACGTCGGCGACGGCACCGGCGACCGAGAGGCCGTTGACCTGGGCGCCGACCGACACCCCGTAGACCGGGATGCCGTAGACGAAGTTGACCGTGCCGTCGATAGGGTCGAGCACCCAGGTGACCGCGCCGTCGGGCGTGGCGGCGGGGTCGGTGGGCCCGCCGCCCTCCTCCCCGAGAATCGGGTCACCGGGCCGCAATTCCGCCAGCCGGCGCCGCAACAGCCGTTCGGTCTCGGTGTCGACCACGGTCACGGGGTCGGTGGGTGTGCTCTTCGACCGCACCGCGTCACCGTCGTCGGCGGCGCCGGAGAACACCTCGGCGCGGCGCCGGCGCACGAAATCGGCCGCCTCGGCGGCCAGCGTCTCGGCCACCGAGCGCAGCCGCTGCGGAGAGTCTTCGGGTCGCGTCACCGGTCCATCGCATCACAGGCGGCGGGGCTCCGCCGACATGCCCGATCGCCCGCACCATCGGGATAAAGTGAGCGGACATCCCGCGTCCCGCCGAGGGGGTTCGATGACCAGCACCGACTCGACCACTGATACGACCAGCCCGGGCACGGCCGACGGTGGACCGCAGCGTCGGGCCTTCGGCATCGACGTCGGCGGCAGCGGCATCAAGGGCGGGATCGTCGACCTGGCCACCGGGTTGCTGATCGGCGAGCGGTTCAAGCTGCTCACCCCGCAACCGGCGACGCCGTCCGCGGTCGCCAAGACCATCGCCGCGGTGGTCGAGCACTTCGGGTGGACCGGGCCGCTCGGAGTGACCTACCCCGGCGTGGTCACCCACGGTTGGGTCCACACGGCGGCCAACGTCGACGCGTCCTGGATCGGGACCAACGCGCGCGAGGTGATCAGCGCCGAGCTGAACGGCCAGCCGGTCACCGTGCTCAACGACGCCGACGCGGCCGGGCTCGCCGAGGAGCGCTACGGGGCGGGCAAGAACCAGTCCGGTCTGGTGGTGCTGCTGACGTTCGGCACCGGGATCGGCTCGGCGGTGATTCACAACGGGACGTTGATACCCAACACGGAGTTCGGCCACCTCGAGGTCGGCGGCAAGGAGGCCGAGCAGCGGGCCGCGTCGTCGGTCAAGGAGCGCAAGGGCTGGAGCTACGAGAAGTGGGCCGGCGAGGTGACGCGGGTGCTGGTGGCCATCGAGAACGCGATCTGGCCGGACCTGTTCATCGCCGGGGGCGGCATCAGCCGCAAGGCCGATAAGTGGGTGCCGCTGCTGAAGAACCGGACCCCGGTGGTGGCCGCCGCCCTGCAGAACAGCGCGGGCATCGTGGGCGCGGCCATGGCCGCCACGGTCGATGTGACGCACTGATTCTGGCCGGTAAGCCGGTGTGAGCGCCCGCGATCGTTACAATGGTGCTCGCCGGTCCTCGGCGAGCAGCCCAGACCGATAGCGTGCGAGTATTCACGCTCATACCAAACGCCGACATCGACATAGCAGACACTTTCGGTTCTTCGCGCCCATACCCACCGGAAGTGAGTCCAAACGAAGGGGTGTAAGTGGCAGCGACCAAGGCAAACCCGGCGACCGACGAGCCGGTGACACGCACCGCCACGAAGTCTCCGTCGTCCAAGCGACCGGCCGCCCAGCCTGCCAGGGCCGCCAACGCTCCGAGCCCGAGGAACTCGCCGTCCTCGAGGGCGACGGCGCGGCCGACGACCTCGACGTCGAGCCCGACCTCGAGGTCGAGGCTGTCGAAGACCTCGAGATCGACGCCGCCGACCTCAGCCTCGACGACCTGGACCCGGACGTGGAGGCCGACGTCGCCGAGGTCGACCTCGACCCCGTGGAAGCGGAGGACGAGGTGGTCCCCGCGGTCGCGCCGGCCGGGGCGGCGCCGGCCGAGGACGACGAGGAAATCGCCGAGCCCAGTGAGAAGGACAAGGCCTCCGGTGACTTCGTCTGGGACGAAGACGAATCCGAGGCGTTGCGCCAGGCCCGCAAGGACGCCGAGCTCACCGCGTCGGCCGACTCGGTCCGCGCGTACCTCAAGCAGATCGGCAAGGTCGCACTCCTCAACGCGGAGGAAGAGGTCGAGCTCGCCAAGCGCATCGAAGCGGGCCTGTACGCCACGCAGCTGATGTCCGACTACGCGGAGAAGGGCGAGAAGCTCCCCGCCGCGCAGCGCCGCGACATGATGTGGATCTGCCGCGACGGCGACCGCGCGAAAAACCACCTGCTGGAAGCCAATCTGCGGCTGGTCGTCTCGCTGGCCAAGCGCTACACCGGGCGCGGGATGGCGTTCCTGGACCTCATCCAGGAGGGCAACCTCGGCCTCATCCGGGCGGTCGAGAAGTTCGACTACACCAAGGGTTACAAGTTCTCCACCTACGCGACGTGGTGGATCCGCCAGGCCATCACCCGCGCCATGGCCGACCAGGCCCGCACGATCCGCATCCCGGTGCACATGGTCGAGGTCATCAACAAGCTGGGCCGCATCCAGCGCGAGCTGCTGCAGGACCTGGGCCGCGAGCCCACGCCCGAGGAGCTGGCCAAGGAGATGGACATCACGCCCGAGAAGGTGCTGGAGATCCAGCAGTACGCCCGGGAGCCGATCTCGCTGGACCAGACGATCGGCGACGAGGGCGACAGCCAGCTCGGCGACTTCATCGAGGACAGCGAGGCCGTGGTGGCCGTCGACGCGGTGTCCTTCACCCTGCTGCAGGATCAGCTGCAGTCGGTGCTGGAGACGCTGTCCGAGCGCGAGGCCGGCGTGGTCCGGCTGCGCTTCGGCCTCACCGACGGCCAGCCCCGCACCCTCGACGAGATCGGTCAGGTCTACGGCGTCACGCGCGAGCGCATCCGCCAGATCGAATCGAAGACGATGTCGAAGCTGCGCCACCCGAGCCGCTCGCAGGTCCTGCGCGACTACTTAGACTGAGGCATCCATCCTCTAACTGTTCTGACCAGCGGTTTTACTAGTCAATCCAGTTATATCAAGCTAGGACGTCGCTGTCAGTTAAGATATTGGTATGCCCACCGATAGCACCTCGCGCCGCGCCCGACCGCGGCCACCGCTCGATCTGGCCGCCCTGCTGCCGTCATGGGAGCTGGCCATGCGCGCCGAGCGCAAGTCCCGGGAGACCATCAAGGGGTACGGCGACGGGGTCCGCGGGTTCCTGCGTTGGTGTGACGCCAACGGGCACCGCCCGGCCCTCGAGCGCGATCTGGTCAAGGGGTTCGTCGCCGACCTGCTCGACAACGGCGCCGAGCCGTCCACCGCGCGGGCGCGCCAACTGGGGGTGCGGCGGTTCTCGGCGTGGCTGACCGAGGAGGGCGAGTTCGACGCCGATCCCCTGCTGGGGCTGAAGGCCCCCAAGCTGGACACCAAGGTCACCCCGTCGCTGACCGACGACGAGCTGCGCCGCCTGTTCAAGGCGTGCGTCGGCAAGGACTTCCGCGACCGCCGCGACGAGGCCATCGTGCGGCTGATGGCCGAGACCGGGATGCGGGCCGGCGAGGTCTGCGGCCTGTCCGTCTCCGACGTCGACCTCCAGCGCGGGTTGGTCACCGTCCATCGCGGCAAGGGCGGCAAGGGCCGCATCGCCCCGTTCGGCGACCAGACCGGTCTGGCGATCGACCGCTACCTCCGCATGCGGCGCACCCACCGCCTGGCCGACACCGACGCACTGTGGCTCGGCGACCGCGGCAAGGGGCTGAACTACCACGGCCTGCACCGGGCGCTGAAGGGCCGGGCCGAACTGGCGCGGCTGACGAATTTCCATCCGCACCTGCTGCGGCACACCGCGGCGTCGCGATGGCTGGCCGCGGGTGGCTCCGAGGGCGGGCTGATGGCGGTCGCCGGATGGTCGACCCGGGACATGATCGACCGCTATACGAGATCGACGGCCGCCGAACGGGCCGCCGACGAGGCCCGCACCCTGGGCCTTGGTGATCTTTGAAAACACAAACTCCCGCGTCGAATCGACCGGTCGAACCTACGTACTAGTCTGACCTAGACAGATCAAGCTTTGAGTTTCCGCACTGTTGACGCCTGAATTCATTCGGGTCGAGGTATCGAGGCGCGCGCGGCGCCACCGATGGCGTGAAGCGGCCATCCAGAATCCGAAGGGTTTCATGGCATGGCCGCGTCCAAAACACTCACGCCCGCCCAGCGGTCGCTGCGGGCATCGATCGCCGCCCACGCCTCCTGGGCTCACACCGAGGACCGAAGGGCTCGCACGGCCAACGCCACCAAGGCCAACATGGATCGCTTCGAGCGCCTGGTCGACCCCGAGGGGCGGCTGACGCCCGAGGAGCGTGCCAAGCGTGCCGAGAACGCGCGCAAGGCCCACTTCCAGCGCATGGCCTACAAGTCCGCCAAGGTGCGGCAGGCACGCAAAGCTGGTGCCGCCTAGACAAATTCACACCTCCGGTCCCGGCTGCGAACTGGAATCAGAGGAACACAATGTCGACCCACACAAAAGAGGAAAGACCCGGCCGCCGAAACGACCGGGCCCAACCCACACAAGGGGATTCCGAACCACCAGAATCCGAATCTACTATATCTCGTCGCGACGACCGCTACACCGCCGATGCGCGGTGGTGCGCGAACCTTCAAAGGATCGCCGAGCGCGCGGCGCGCGAGCCGCAGTTCTACGAGATCGCCGGGCGCGCAGCGCAAGCCATGGCCGATGACATCAAGGCCGGTCTCTGATGGCCGACATAATGGAGGCGCTCCGCGCCAAGGCCAATCCGTCACCACCGCGACCGCAGACGCCGACGGCACCACAACCAACGGACCTCAATCAGCGTCGTGTCTGGGGCGCCATCGACGCCGCATGCCGCGGCTGGGCAGGTCTGACCGAGGGGCGCTACACCGCCGCGCACAATGGCGGATATTGGCTGTACCGGAACGCTATATGGGCGCGCATCGATCTTCAGCAGGTGACAGATCGTCTGACGCAGACGTTCACCGGCAACGGGTACGCGACCAAGCCCGGCGCCAACCTGCCGCGCGCGCTCGACCGAGCACGTGACAGTGCCGTAGCGCACGGGCCGGAACCATTGGCGGACCGACCCATGCAGCACGCGCGGATAACCCCACCGGCGGCGCCCACGCTGACCGATGAGAATGGGCAGCCGATCACCGAGACGCGCACGGCGCCAGCGGGTTCGACGGATGCCGACACGACCGAGCAGCAGTGGGCTGCCGCGGTCCGCAATCGCGCAGCCCAGATCCGACTAGAGAACGAAGCGCGCGAGCTGTATCAGGCCTGGCGTGTCCAACAGACCGGCGTCCAGCCCCGTCATGGGATCAGTCTTGCCGAATTCCTCTCCGTCGCCGACGAAGACGCGACCTACCGCATCGATGATCTGTTGCCGATGGGCGGCCGCGCGCTACTTGCCGCGCAACAGAAGGCCGGTAAGACGTCGTTACTGGCGGCGCTGCTGCGGTCGCTCGTGGATGGCGCAGACTTCCTGGGCAGATACGGCGTTCAACCCGTCGACCGCGTCGACCTTTTCGACACCGAGCTCGACGAACGTATGCTTCGGCGCTGGCTGCGTCGGCAGGGCATCGCCAACATGGACCGCATCAGGGTGCACAGTCTGCGCGGCAGGCTGTCCACATTCGACTTTCGCGATCCCACGCTGCGCCGTCACTGGCTGGCCGAACTCCGAGGCAGCGACTTCGTGGTCCTGGACTGTCTACGGCCGGTGCTCGACACGATGGGGCTATCCGAGCACACCGAGGCGGGCGCGTTCCTGGTGGCATGGGATGAACTGCTGAACGATGCCGGCGTCGATGGCGCCGTGGTCGCCCATCACATGGGTCATGAGCAAGAGCGGGCACGCGGTGACAGTCGTCTACTCGACTGGCCCGACGTCAACTGGAAGATCGTCAAGGAATCACAGACGACCGTCAAGCATGTCGAGGCCAGCGATGAGCGGCGATTCTTCTCGGCCAACGGCCGCGACGTCGATGTGCCAGAGCAACTGCTGGTCCTCGACGAGGATGGCAGCCTGACCCTGCAGGGCGGCGCGACGCGCACCAGGGTCAGAGCCGACGACGCCAGGGCGGCGCTCATCAACATCCTGTCCGACCCCGAGGTTGGCGATGGCCTGACGCAGAACGTGCTGCGCGATCGGATGAACGACCGCGGTGTCAGTTTCCACCGCGCCCGCCAGGCCATCCGCAAGGCGATCGATGACGGCACGGTGAGGGTCGACCAGGGGCCGAACAAATCTCAGCTTCACGTCCTCGCGGGTGACCGATGATGCGGCCGAATCTCCGGTGTTGCGAAGTGTTGCGCAACACTGACCGCAACACCGCAACACCAGTACGCGTGTGGTGGTGTTGCGCCTATAGAAGCGCAACGCAACACCACCCCTTACGCGCTGGTGCATTTGGTTTGCGCGCACGGGCCGCAACACCGCAAAGACGGTGGGTCGTCGCATGATCACCCACCATCAACCCCGACCGCTGACGGCGACCCGTCTGGTGGGTGTGACGCAACTGACCGCCGTTGTCGGCGACATCCCACCTCTGCCGGGCGCGGCCTGCAAGGGTCAGCCCACACTGTTCGACCTCGAGCCCGGTGCCGACACAGCGGCGATCGAAGCGGCAGCCGCAGTATGCCGGTCCTGCCCGGCACTTCAGGCCTGCGCTGAGTGGGTGGCATCGACACCGCCGCGGCGGCGACCGTCCGGCGTCGTCGCCGGGCAACTGCTGCCGGCACCGGAACCCCCACCGGAGCCGGACACCACCACCGCGACCGGTCGCGCCACGGTGTTCCTGACCGAACGCCTGCACGACGGCCCGCGGCTGGTCGCCGATCTCATCACCGAGGCGGCCGCGGTCGGCCTGACACGCGGACATCTCGGTGAAGCCGCCAGGCGGCTCCGCGTGACCCGCACACGCAGTCAACACCGCAAATTCACGTGGGCGCTGTCCACACCCGCATAAGGAAAACCGAAAGGAATCACCCATGACTGGTCGCCGTATCGAATTCGAGCCCGATCGCGACATCAGCGAGCTGGCCGCGGTCATCGCCGACGCGCGACGGCATCGCGCACCGAAAGACGCGGTGCCGCGGGCAACCCCGGCTGAAGAGCTGCCGCCGTTGCCGGTCGGACCGGCGCCGGTAGTACACACCGAGGTCATCACCGACCGCGAGACCGGCATGCCGGTCGCCGTCGATCAGTTCACCAACACCGACTGGATCGCACCAGCCATAACCCCTGACACCCTCCGCACGAGAATGGAAACCACCAATGACTGACACCGACACCACCGAAAACGACGCCCAGATCGACGCTGGCGCACCGGAATCCGAAGGCCTAGCCGAAACCACACCGGAGACCGAAACCGACACCCACGACGAGACTGAGGCCGACGACGACAGGCCCGGCCGCCGAGAAGCCCGCTACCGCAAGCGAGCCCAGGAGGCCGAAGCGCAACGGGATGCACTGTCGGCCACCGTCGAACGCCTGCAGCGCCGACAGGTCGAGCAGGTCATCACCGCGGCCGGTCTGAAGCCCGCGGCGGTCTTCGCCGTCGCCGAGCTCAAGGACCTCCTGGCCGAGGACGGCACGCCGGATCCGTCGAAACTCGATGCCGCAGTGCGAACCGCGCGCGATCAACTCGGAATCACCCGGCCGATCGTCCAGCGTCAGATGGGTATGCGCTCTGGCGCATCAGGGCATCCGCAACCCAAGCGCAACGGATGGACGAAAGCGTTTTCTCCTCGCGACGAGTGACCCGTCACGGATACCGGATATACTGATCGAGCGGGTGGGTTAAGTTGCCGCTCCCACCCGCTCCATCAGCGCCGTATGGCGCGTCACGGCTTTCGACCCCGTACGGGGCAGCTGCGAAGTATTCCACCTGAAACTTTTCGCGATGGCTGCCGCGAACCTACGAAATGAGTCGAAATGGCTACTCTCACAACCACCACCGCCGACTTCGCATGGCGGCCCGACGACGTCGTCTTCGCCCCGGAAGATGTCGTCCCCCAGGCGCTCATCCTGACGACCAGCACCATCTCCGGTGACATCGACGGCGACCAGCCCAGCCTGCACGTGGCGTTCGTGACCGACGCCGGCCAGGACGGCACCGGCGCCGTTTACAAGGCCGAGGGCGCAGACCTGGCCGACGAGGAGCCCGGCCTCGACGAGGTCCTGGTACACACCAAGAAGCTGACCCGGCTGGCGACCATCTCTAACGAGCAGTTCCGGAAAGCGCCGACCGCGACCCAGGTCGCGACCTCGTTCGCGCGAGACCTAGTGCGCAAGGCCGACTATGACTACCTCGGTAGCGCGTCGAACCCCACCGGCCTGCTGAACGCCTCGGGCATCACGCACGCGGCCGCGCCCGTGCACGACAGCCTCGACGCCCTGGTGGACCTGCTGGCCGAGCTCGAGGTCAAGGGCGCCAACCCGTCGGCGATCATCCTGGACCCGCTGTCGTGGGCCGCATTCCGCAAGTTCAAGGTCGCCGAGACCTACAACGAGTCGCTGCTGGGCGCCGGCACCGCCGACGCGACGCCGATGCTGCTGAGCCTGCCGGTCAAGCGCAGCCGGTTCCTGCCCGAGAACACCGGCCTGGTGGTCGACAGGAGCGCGATCGCCAGTGCCGTTGGCCCGGTCCGGGTTTCACAGTCGGAACACGCCGCGTTCCGGTCCGACGCCACCGTGGTCAAGGCCACCTGGCGCATCGGCTGGACTCCCGTCCGCCCCGAGCGGATCGGTCAGTTCACCGTGGGCGACATCAGCGGCAGTTAAGACGGTCCTGGCGCGTCACCAACCTCGCACATTGGTGACTGCTGCCTGACCACCGTCGCCGTTGGGTTGCTGGTTAGTTCACCTTTCCCGGCAACCCAACGGCGGCACCCCACACACATGAGAGGCATCACCGATGGCCTGGCAATGCAGCGGCGCCAGCCGCACCAGCACACCCGCGTGGAAGCGGCTGCGCCGTATCGCCAGGACCGCACTGCCTTACGAGTGCGCCCGATGCCGCATGGACGGCGCAGACGTCCCGCTCGAGCTCGACCACATCGTCCCGGTCGCCGAGGGCGGATGTGACGAACTGGATAACGCGATGTGGCTGTGCACTCCGTGCCACAAGATCAAGACACAGGCCGAAGCCAAACGCGGTCGCGCACGCCAACCGCGGCGACGATCGGGTGTCCGACCAGCCCGTACCCACCCAGCGGATGTGCTCTGATGTTTGCTGGAGTCACGCATAGATATGCAGCCAGGCTCAGGCCTGGTGAGCACGAACACGCAGCACACCCAGGGGGGCGGCCCCTTTCCGCTGATCAGGGCGCACGGCCGGACTTAGCGCGGCGGACTGTGTGCAGAATCCCAACTTCCGACCCGAAGGGCTGTTCGGAGATCCACGCATGTTCATGAGTGGCCATGCGTTGCACAAATTTTGCTACGGCTTCGGGCGGCTGGGTGCCCAACGGAGTTTGGCGCATTTCGGCCACGAAGTTGATTTTCGTGCCCGCGGGATGTCGGTGTCACCACGTAGCCTTCAAGGCCTGCCGAAAACGAGAAGGCGGCACCACCTCGCGGTGGTGCCGCCTCCCGGCCAGCACGGTTAGGCGTACTGAATGAGCTGCCAGGTCACCGCGACCCCGTTATGGGGCGGCATGCGGTTGCCCTTGGCGATGGGAGCGGTCGTGCTGGGGTAGTCCAAGGACTTCCAGACGCCGCTCACCGGACAGGTTTGACCAGTATGAGCGGTCATGAGCCTCTTACCTCCTTCCTCGCCGTCAGTCATGAACCACCGCCCGCGACGGCGCAGTTCACAACAGCAGCAAGGTGATAAGAAGCTTTGGCAACAAGTGCCGGGTCGCAGTCGACCGGTACCGGTTCACCTGGTAGCTTGGCGGTCTACACGCCAGTAGGTTGCAAGCCTCAGGTCCAAAGCCCTTCCCGGATTTGGGCCCGGGGCCTTGCTTCTGTTAGCGCAAAGCCTACCCCTGGGGACCGACATCTCCCGGTGTACGCGCGCGTGTCACCGCAAAATGTTCCGAACACGTCATCATGCAGCGCGTCTGCCCATGGCACGACGCGACACGCTGAGAGAAACTCGACTTTATTCGTAACTGGTGGGGCAGAAGTGGAAGATGTGCATTGAACCGGCCGACACGCGGAGTAGTCGCGCATAGGTGCTGTCATCGGACTGATCTGGAAAGCTCCGGATCGTGGACGATGGAGGCGCAGCGGCCCAAGAATGGCTGCGCGAGCAGTGTGCCGAGTACGAGTTCGACCTCGCTGGTGTCTTCCGGCTCAACGGGCACCTTTCGTGGCCGATAACCGCCAGCGATGCAACTGAGCTGGCGCAAACACTCGCCGACGGTGGCCACATCCTGCCGCTGCCGCAGGAGCCCGCAGCGCTCGCCAACGTCCTCGAGGTCAGCCTGGTTGACTTCCTGTCGGAACGGGCCGACGCAGCCGACGGTGTAAGCGTCTTGCGCGGCACCGAGCGCGGCTACCCTGACCTCGAGCTGTCGGGCCCCCGCTTCGGCGGGGGCTTCCATGCCGTGGACGTCAAGGTCGCCAAGCGCAAGATCACCAAGACGGGAAAGCCGACGAATCTAACCCAAAGCCGGATCACGCTCTATACCGGCAACACCTACTTCAGGTACCCACAGCTCCACTGGCCCGGCACTTTTCGGCCCTTCAACGACTACACTTCGCACTTGGACCTCATCGGCATTTACACGCTCAACTACATCAGCCTCGCCCGGATTGAGGAACTGGAGCTTCTGGTCCATGAGCCATGGAGGATCGCCAGCAAGCAACGCTCATCCACGACCCGCGAGTACATTGGCGCAGTCCAGCACATCGACGCGCTGCGGGAGGGGCGTGGCGAGTTCAGCTCGCCTGAGGCTTTCTACGCGTTCTGGCGGAAGTACAACTTCCGGATCGGGAAGGTCGTCCAGCAGCAGCTCGACAAGCTGCTGAAGGGATAGGCCGGTTCCAGCGTGCCTAGCGCCGCCGTCATACCCCGCGTGTAATGCTGACGCTCATGGCGGGCGGCAAGAAAGCGGTGGCGATCTCTCTGTTCTCCGGTGCTGGAGGACTGGACTTGGGAGCGGAGGCCGCTGGCGCGGACGTTCGTGCTGCTGTCGAGTGGGACCGCGACTCAGCCCTCACGATGGAGAAGAACTTCACCGAGCTGGCCTCGCCGGTCATCCAGAGGGACATCCTCGACACGACAACGGCGGAGATTTTGCGCGCCGCCGGCCTGCGGAAGGGCCAGCGGCCGGACCTCCTCATTGGCGGCCCTCCTTGTACACCATTCTCGAAGAGCGGCTTCTGGCTCGAGTACAAACGGGCGGGTCTTGACCCCGGCGCATCACTCCTGCAGGCGTACACGCGAGTGCTGCGCGAGGCGCGACCCAAGGCCTTCGTCTTGGAGAACGTCTATGCGCTGACGTTCAACAATAAGGCGAGCCGACCGGCCCTTGAGCGCCTCTTGCGCGAGATCGATGAGGCCGGATACCACTGCTTTCCAAAGGTTCTCAATGCGGCCGACTACGGAGTGCCGCAGCTCCGACCCCGCCTCTTCATCATCGGCGCGCCGAAGGGTAGACGGCAGCCCAAGCATCCCGATGCCACCCACGGCGGCGCGTGGGAGCGCCGCTCTACCGGAAACGATGAACGCGCCCACGTCACAGCGGGCGAAGCGCTAGACGGGCTGGTCACAGACCCCGAGGTGGGCGAGAAAGTCGGCGGCCAGTTCGGCGGCCTTCTGCCCGACATACCGCCTGGGGGAAACTACTTGCACTACACTACGGAGCTTGGCCATCCGGAGCCAATCTTCAAGTGGCGCAGTCGATACTGGTCATTCCTGCTGAAGCTCGACCCAGACAAGCCGTCACCCACCATCCAGGCGCAGCCCGGACCGAACGTCGGCCCGTTTCATTGGGAGAACCGGCGGCTCCGCGTCGCCGAGATCAAGCGGCTCTTCACCTTCCCCGACGAGTTCGAGCTGGTCGGATCACGCATGAGCGTCCAGTCCCAGCTCGGCAACTCCGTGCCGCCGCTGCTAGCGCGCCGGGTGGTGGAGCACGTTCTTCCGGTGCTGCGTTAGCAGTGGTGACAGCCGGAGCGAGTGCCGCCGTCCGGAAGGTGATGCAGGCAAACCGGAGCAGAGATACTCGGCCCGAGCTGCTGTTGCGATCGGTCCTTCACAAGCGAGGCCTGCGGTACCGAGTTGCGGCCCGTCCAATCCACGGTGTTCGCCGGACGGCCGATGTGGTTTTCACCCGAGCGAAGGTGGCCGTGTTCGTCGATGGATGCTTTTTGGCATCGCTGCCCCAGACCACTACCGTCAACCGGGTAGCAACATCGAGTATTGGGTTGCGAAAGTCGAGCGCAACGTGCGGCGCGATGATGAGGTGGATGCGATCCTGCGCGATGCCGGCTGGACCGTGGTGCGGATCTGGGAGCACGAGAACCCAGTCACCGCGGCCGACCGGGTTGAGCGGCTGCTCCGGGCAGCGAAAAGCCCCGGCTATCGAATAGCCTGAGGGGCCTCCCGTTGAAAGGCGCAGGCTAAGCCCAGCTCGTCGGCCAGGAACGCGGCCACCGCCGCGACGTCACGCAGCACCTGGGCCTCCCAGACCTGCACGTCCGCGAAGCGGACCCCGGTGTCGTGATCAAGGATCTGGATGCGCGCCTCATGGGTCACCGTGCCGCCGTCGCAGATGTCCCGAATGATCTCGCCGAACACTTTGCCGGCCACCACGGTGACGATCGTGCCGGACCAGCCGTCGTCGGCTGGGATGGACGCTGGGTCGGGTGAATCCTCGCGGATCACTGATAGATTCGCCATGTCTGACGTCAACCTTTCCGGCATTGCGTCAGTCAAAGATATTCGAGCATCCTAGCTAACCCGATGATCTGCATTTCAGCATGTCAAGCACATTGCAAATCGGCCCCTAGTGCGCGACTACCTGGACTGAGGACCGCTTCGTCGATCCGGTTTTGCGCTCCGGTTCCCCGGAATGTGCGCTCCCGGGTGTCGCGGCGGTCTCAACGCGAGTAGCGTCCTAGGGGCGCCACAAAACGCACGCGGTTCGCCTGGTCGCATCGGGTTCACAACCGGCTTCTTCTTTCCTTCGGCCCGCTTCATTTCACTCTGTGATACCTGATCGGGCCGCAGCCACATGGACGACCGCGAGTACGCCGGACTCCTCCGGGAGACGATGACGGAACTGACCACCCACTTCGCCCGGCCCACCGAAATCGATGTCAGTTTACGAAGCGTGACGTCACGATGTGTGCACCTCATCGAGGGCGTGGACTGCGCGGACATCGCAATGATCTCCGGCGCCGACCATTTTCTGTCTGTGGCGCCAACATCACGGCTTGCCCTTCATATTCACGACCTCCAACGAGTGTTCCGCGAGGGACCCTGCCTGGACGCCGCCGCCGGAAACTCGCCGGTGCTGTCCAACGACCTCCGCGAAGACAAGCGGTGGCCCAACTTCGGCGGGGCGGCAGTCAGCGCCGGTGTCCACAGCCTCATGTCGTTTCAGCTGTACACCCACGACACTCGCGCGGGGGCGCTGAACATGTTCGCGCTTGAGCCCGACATGTTCACCGCCGAAGCCGAGGCTGTCGGCGCCATGCTTGCCACCCACGCGGCGATCGCACTCATTGCGGATGACGAACGGCTGCAATTTCGGTCCGCGTTGGCAAGCAGGGACATCATCGGCCAAGCCAAGGGCATGATCATGGAACGGTTCCATGTCGACGCTGTCCGCGCATTCGAACTGCTTGTCCGGCTTTCGCAGAACTCCAACATCCGCGTCGCGGAAATCGCCGAGGAAATCGTCTCGCGGGGAGCCGAGCCGAGGCCTTGAGGCGCAAGCTTTGCGCAAACGCGCTTGCCACGCATCGCAATTCGCCGTGCTGACGGCCTCGCCGTCGTAGGGTGGCCGCATGCCCGCCAAGCGCCAGCTCGTCTCGTCAGGCTCGGACTTCGAGGCGGCGGTCGGCTATTCGAGAGCTGTCCGCGTCGGCCCCCTGGTCTCGATCGCCGGGACCACGGGCGCCGGCCCGGCCGGTGACATCACCGCCCAGACGCGGGATGCCTTGCGCCGCATCGAGATTGCGCTGCAGCAGGCCGGCGCGACGCTCTCCGACGTGGTCCGCACCCGCATCTTCGTGACCGACATCTCGCGCTGGCGCGAGGTGGGCGCGGCGCACGCCGAGGTCTTCGGGGACATCCGGCCCGCGGCGACGATGGTCGAGGTGTCGGCGCTCATCGCACCCGAGCTGCTCGTGGAGATCGAAGCCGACGCCTACGTCGAATCCCCGCCAGCCCCCTGACGCGCCGGCGGGAAGGTCCCGTCGGTCGCCGGCCGGTAGTCGGTGACGTCGAACACGGCGCTCACCGGCAGGGTGCCGTACAGGTGCGGGAACAGCATGGAGTCGGGATCCGTCGGCACTCCCGGCTCCCAGCGCACGGGTGCATCGAGCCGCTTCGGGTCGATGTGCAGCAGGACCAGGTCGGTGCGGCCGCGGTAGAGCCGGTTTGCCGGCAGGTGCACCTGCTCGGGCGTCGACAGGTGAAGAAACGGCGAGCCGGGGGCCGGATCGATCGACCCCAGGGCACGGCACCGGATCCATTCGTCGGCACCGCACAGGTGCACGAGTACCCCGGGCGTGTCGGGAACCGCAGCACCGGGAGGCACAGCTTGCCACTTTAGACACGCGCCAAATGGGTATCAGAAAACTCGTGAGAAACGACACACCCGATAACGGTTAGGGAACACGGCGAAAACCCCATACGTCTGAGACAGTGAATGAACGCAAGAACGGAGAAGCCATGTATGCAACTCTGACCACACCCGAGCTCACCAGAGCGGACCGCTGCGACCGTTGCGGTGCCGCGGCTCGTGTCCGTGCCAAGCTGCCTTCAGGAGCCGAGCTTCTCTTCTGCCAGCACCACGCCAACGAGCACGAAGCCAAGCTGATCGAGGTGGCCGCCGTGCTGGAGGCCAGCGGGAACTAGCGGGACCGAACTCGCCCCGTCGGTCAATGTGGGCTGGGAGGCCGGTCATCGGTAATGCTGGGACGGTATGAGCGATCAGGTCGCGAAGCCATCCCGCCATCACGTCTGGCGAATCAGCCTTAGGACGCTGTCGAAAAGCTGGGACGATTCGATTTTCTCGGAGTCGGCGCAGGCCGGTTTCTGGTCCGCGCTGTCCCTGCCCCCGCTGCTGCTGGGGCTCTTGGGCAGCCTGGCCTACGTCGCGCCGTTGTTCGGGCCGGAGATGCTGCCGGCGATCGAACGGCAGCTGATCTCGACCGCCCACAAGGTGTTCTCCCCCAGCGTGGTCAACGAGATCATCGAGCCGACCATCCGCGACGTCGCCAACCACGCTCGCGGCGAGGTGGTTTCGCTGGGCTTCCTGATCTCGCTGTGGGCCGGGTCGTCGGCCATCTCGGCGTTCGTCGACTCGGTCGTCGAGGCCCACGACCAGACGCCGCTGCGCCACCCGGTGCGGCAGCGGCTCTTCGCGCTGTTCCTGTACGTGGTGATGCTGGTGACCACCGTGACGGCCGCGCCCTTGGTGGTCGTCGGCCCGCGCGAGGTGGGTGAGCGCATCCCGGCCGGACTGGCCAATGTGCTGGGCTACGGCTACTACCCGGCGCTGCTGCTCGGGCTGCTGGTGGGCGTCATGTTCCTCTACCGGGTTTCGCTGCCGCAGCCGCTGCCGTCGCATCGGCTGATCTTCGGCGCGATCCTGGCGACGACGGTGTTCGTGGTCGCCACCCTGGTCCTGCGGTTCTACCTGCGCTGGATCACCAGCACCGGCTACACCTACGGCGCGCTGTCGACGCCGATCGCGTTTCTGCTCTTCGCATTCTTCGGCGGATTCGCGATCATGCTCGGCGCCGAACTCAACGCCGCCATCCAGGAGGAATTCCCGGCGCCCAAGACGCATGCGCACCGGCTGCGCAAGTGGGTGGTGTCACGCGTGCGGACCGGACGCGTCTCCCAGGCCTCCGAGGCCGCCGAGGCCTCCGGTGCGGGGGCGCAATCCGAGCCCGAGCCCGGCCCGCCGCAGCCCAGCGTCGCCGCGGCCGAGCGGCAGGCGGAGATCAGGCCTTCTTGAGGCGGTCGAAAATCTGCTTGCAATCCGGACACACCGGCGACCCCGGCTTGGCCGCCCGCGTCACGGGAAAGACCTCCCCGCACAGCGCGACCACGTGGGTGCCCATCACCGCGCTCTCGGCGATCTTGTCCTTCTTGACGTAGTGGAAGTACTTGGGGGTGTCGCTGCCGGTCCCGTCATCGACGCGTTCTTCGGCATCGGTGCGTTCGATCGTCTGGGTGTCCATGCCTAACATTGTGCACCCCCCGACCTGCGAGAAACCGGGATGAGCCGGAATCCGTCGCGTGTGGGAGAGTGGAGTGATGAGGCGCGGCACCGACGATGGGTTCGGTGACAATTCGGCAGACCGGTTCGACGGTTTCGGCGACTTCGACGACAAGAGCCGGCCGGTGCTGATCACCGCCGCCGCACCGTCATACGAGGAACAGCACCGCGCCCGCGTGCGTAAATACCTGACACTCATGGCGTTCCGGATTCCCGCGCTCATCGGGGCCGCCCTGGCCTACGGCGCCTGGCACAACGGCCTGATCTCGCTCGCGATCGTGGCGGCGTCGATACCGCTGCCGTGGATGGCCGTGCTGATCGCCAACGACCGGCCGCCACGCCGATCCGACGAGCCCCGGCGGTTCGACGACATGCCGCGCCGCACCCAGCTTTTCCCGACCGCCGAACGCCCGGCGCTCGAGCCTCCGCTCCCCCGGGAGCCGCAACCGGGGCCGGTGCGCCCGGACGATCGCGGCTAGCGGCCCGCGCCGGCGCCCCCGGGGCGTACTTCTCAGCACTTTCTCAGGTCGGCGGCACATTTGTGCACGTCACGGCGTGTGAGATCCGAGAGGGGTGGGAACTCTGAGGCCGTATATGTCGTTAATCGACATGACAGCACAAAGTCGATCGGAGGGGCGCCATGGCCGAACCCACCACCAGGGCCACCACAAGTAGGTTTGACAGCGATCTGGATGCCCAGAGCCCGGCTGCGGACCTCGTGCGCGTGTACCTCAACGGTATCGGCAAGACGGCGTTGCTCAACGCGGCAGGTGAAGTCGAACTGGCCAAGCGAATCGAGGCCGGGCTCTACGCCGAGCACCTTCTCGAAACCCGTAAGCGCTTGGGCGACAACCGCAAACGCGAGTTGGAGGCCGTCGTGCGCGACGGCGAGGCCGCGCGGCGTCACCTGTTGGAGGCCAACCTGCGCCTCGTGGTTTCGCTGGCCAAGCGCTACACCGGTCGCGGCATGCCACTGCTGGATCTGATCCAGGAGGGCAACCTCGGACTGATCCGCGCGATGGAGAAGTTCGACTACACAAAGGGATTCAAGTTCTCCACGTACGCCACCTGGTGGATTCGGCAGGCCATCACCCGCGGCATGGCGGACCAGAGCCGCACCATCCGGCTGCCCGTCCACCTGGTCGAGCAGGTCAACAAGCTGGCGCGGATCAAGCGGGAGATGCACCAGAACCTGGGCCGCGAGGCCACCGACGAGGAGCTCGCCGCCGAGTCCGGCATCCCGATCGAGAAGATCAACGACCTGCTCGAGCACAGCCGCGACCCGGTGAGCCTCGACATGCCGGTCGGCTCCGAGGAAGAAGCCCCACTGGGCGACTTCATCGAGGACGCCGAGGCGATGTCGGCCGAGAACGCGGTGATCGCCGAGTTGCTGCACACCGACATCCGCAGCGTCCTGGCGACGCTCGACGAGCGCGAGCACCAGGTGATCCGGCTGCGCTTCGGCCTGGACGACGGTCAGCCGCGGACGCTGGACCAGATCGGCAAGCTGTTCGGCCTCTCGCGCGAGCGGGTCCGCCAGATCGAGCGCGACGTGATGTCCAAGCTGCGCCACGGCGAGCGCGCCGATCGGCTGCGCTCGTACGCCAGCTAGCGAACCGGTCCACATAGGCTAGTGCCCGACGGTATGCCCGCCGCGTCAGCGGCGGGCATACTGCTTGCCACAAAGGCGTTACACCCGTTTGCGCAGCTGGCCAAGTAGACTCGGCGTCGATGGAGGGTGCGGGATGAATGACCTGGTCGATACCACCGAAATGTATCTGCGGACCATCTATGACCTCGAAGAAGAGGGCGTGACGCCGCTGCGCGCGCGCATCGCCGAGCGCCTGGACCAGAGCGGGCCGACCGTCAGCCAGACCGTGTCCCGCATGGAGCGCGACGGGTTGCTGCACGTGGCCGGTGACCGCCACCTGGAACTGACCGACAAGGGCCGGGCGCTGGCCGTCGCCGTGATGCGCAAGCACCGCCTCGCCGAACGGCTGCTCGTCGACGTCATCGGGGTGCCGTGGGAGGAAGTGCACGCCGAAGCGTGCCGCTGGGAGCACGTGATGAGCGAGGACGTGGAGCGCCGGCTGGTCAAGGTGCTCAACAACCCCACCACGTCGCCGTTCGGCAACCCGATCCCCGGCCTGTTGGACCTGGGCGTGGGCCCCGAGTCGGGCGCCAACGGGGCCAACCTCGTCCGGCTGACCGAGTTGCCGCCCGGCTCGCCGGTGGCGGTCGTCGTGCGTCAGCTCACCGAGCACGTGCAGGGTGACATCGACCTGATCACCCGGCTGAAAGACGCCGGCGTCGTCCCCAACGCGCGGGTGAGCGTGGAGACCAGCGCGACCGGAGGCGGGGTCACCATCGTCATCCCGGGCCACGAGAACGTCACCCTGCCACACGAGATGGCGCACGCCGTCAAGGTCGAGAAGGTCTAACCCGCCCGGCGGCCGAAAAGCCGCCGCGGGGGCAGCCGCACGCCGAGCTCCCTCGCCAGCCGGTAGCCCGTGGCCGCCAGCTGCCGGATCTGTTCGGGCCCCATACCGGACATCAGCGCCGTGTCGAGCATGCCCGCCATCCGATGCTCGGGATCACAGCGCAGCGCGGCCTCCAGGGACACCCCCGCCAGCGGCCCGTCGCCACGGGCGTAGGCGCTGAACGCCAGCAACACCAGCGCCTCGACCCGCCACGGCCCGGGCAGGGTGCGAGCCAGCAGCGCCCACAACGACTCCGCCTCGCCGGCGGCTTCGCCGACCGCGAGCGCATACAGCGTGTCGCGCACCCGCACGTCGCTCAGCGCGCAGCCCAGATCGGCCAGCTCCGCATCGGACGGACTCTGGCCGCCGGCGAGGCGGGAGGCGGCGGCCACGGCGTTCTCCACGTCGCGGCGGCAGCAGCCGATGGGGTCCGAGCGATGCGCCAGTCCGCGGGCCACCGCCTGTCGTTCCAGGACGCCCGCCAATTCGGCGCTGCGACCCGGGTCGTCGACGGCGATGACCGCCTGCAGGTCGGCGCGCCGCGGGTAGAGGCGCCGCCCGTCGAGCACGGCCGCGGCCGCCAACGGGGACGCCGACGGGTCGTCGACCGGCCCGCTTCGACCGCAGCCTTCCGCGCAGTGCCAGCGCCCGCCGGGGGCGATGCGGTCCACCACGTGCGCGGCCCACAGTTCAATGTCGTAGCGGCCCAACTCTTCTGCCAGCGTCGCGCACAGCTGCCGGTACTCCTCGTTGCAGCTCGGGCAGTGCGCGCCGTCGGCGGCGACGATCACCGCGACCACCGACTCGGGCCGAGCCGCCGCGGCAACCTCGGCGAGGTGCCCGAGTCGGTCGGCGAGGTCGTCGGAGAGGTCGGCCCGCATCACCGCACCAAGCTGGCCGTCGCTCAAAGACACCAGGATCAGTGAATTTTCCGGAACGAAGCCGAGAACGGCGGGAAGCGCGGCGATCAGCGCCCCGGGGCGGCTGAGGGGGAAATCTGGCGGATGCGTCATGGGCATCACGCTGACCTGCCCGACCGTCAGCCGGCGCTCGCCCGGGCCGGGGCGTTCCGCCTGCTGTGCATGAACCCAGCACTGTGAGTCAAGCTGCTTTACTGTTGGTACCCATGGCGGCGACGCGTGAATACGACATGGTGGTTATCGGCTCGGGGCCAGGCGGCCAGAAGGCCGCCATCGCCTCGGCCAAGCTGGGAAAGTCGGTCGCGATCATCGAACGCGGCCGGATGCTGGGCGGGGTTTGCGTGAACACCGGGACGATCCCGTCAAAGACGTTGCGGGAAGCCGTCCTTTACCTCACCGGGATGAACCAGCGCGAGCTGTACGGGGCGAGCTACCGCGTCAAGGAGAAGATCACGCCGGCGGACCTGCTGGCCCGAACACAGCACGTGATCGGCAAGGAAATCGACGTGGTGCGCAACCAGTTGATGCGCAACCGCATCGATCTGCACATCGGCCACGGGCGCTTCCTGGATCCGCACACCGTCCTCGTCGAGGACCACGCCCGCGGGGAAAAGTCCACGGTCTCCGGCGATTACATCGTCATCGCCACCGGCACCCGGCCGGCGCGGCCGTCCGGCGTCGAGTTCGACGAGGACCGGGTGCTGGACTCCGACGGGATACTCGACCTCAAGACGCTGCCCACGTCGATGGTCGTGGTCGGCGCCGGGGTGATCGGCATCGAGTACGCCTCGATGTTCGCCGCACTGGGCACCAAGGTGACGGTCGTGGAGAAGCGCAACGACATGCTCGACTTCTGCGACCCCGAGGTGGTCGAGGCGCTCAAGTTCCACCTGCGCGACCTGGCGGTGACGTTCCGCTTCGGTGAGGAGGTGACCGCGGTCGACGTCGGCTCGTCGGGCACCGTCACCACGCTGGCCAGCGGCAAGCAGATCCCCGCGGAGACGGTGATGTATTCCGCTGGGCGCCAGGGGCAAACCGACCACCTGGACCTGGACAAGGCCGGCCTGGAGGTCGAGAGCCGCGGCCGGATCTTCGTCGACGACAAGTTCCAGACCAAGGTGCCCCACATCTACGCCGTCGGCGACGTCATCGGCTTCCCCGCACTGGCCGCGACGTCGATGGAACAGGGACGGCTGGCCGCCTACCACGCGTTCGGGGAGCGCGCCGAGGGCATCACCCCGCTGCAGCCGATCGGCATCTACTCCATCCCCGAGGTGTCCTACGTCGGGGCGACCGAGGTGGAACTGACGAAGAACGCGATCCCCTACGAGGTCGGGGTGGCGCGGTACCGGGAACTGGCGCGCGGGCAGATCGCCGGCGACTCCTACGGCATGCTCAAGCTGCTGGTGTCCACCGAGGACCTGCGGCTGCTCGGCGTGCACATCTTCGGCACCAGCGCCACCGAGATGGTGCACATCGGGCAGGCCGTGATGGGCTGCGGCGGCACCGTCGAGTACCTGGTCGACGCGGTCTTCAACTACCCGACCTTCTCCGAGGCGTACAAGGTGGCCGCGCTCGACGTGATGAACAAGGTGCGCGCGCTCAACCAGTTCCGCCACTGACGGCTAGCAGACGTCCGGGGCGTCCTTGGGGACGGCGTCGGCGGGGCCGCCGGAGTCGGCGCGCGCCAGCAACTCCCCCACGTGTTCGTCGAATGGTGCCGAGTACGACACGTTTTCGGCGCAGCCACCGCCCTCCAGGCCGCCGATCAGCCCGGTGACCGTCGTACCGCTGACCCACGGCGCGCCGCTCGTGCCGCCGACCAGCCCCTCACACGCCAGCGAGGGATAACCGCTGTCGGTGACCGACGTGCTGGTCTGGCAGCCGATCGGCGAGCCGCCCACGCCCGACGGATAGCCCATGACGGTGACGCGGCTGCCCGGCGGCGGCGCGGCGCCCAGCGTCAACGCCAGGCCGGTGCGCGCTTCCACCGAGCCGCCGGTGGCGCTGCTGACCCGCGCGATCGCGTAGTCGGCGTGCGGATCCTTCGCCGAGATCCACCGCGGATCGAGGTAGACCGCGTCGGCCGTCCACACCTCGGTGGCCGGGGCGTCCCCGGCGAAACCGGGAACGAACGCGATCTTCGACGCCCCCGCCAGGCAGTGCGCGGCCGTCAGCACCAGGTTGCCGCTGGCCGAGTGCACCACCGAACCCGTGCACACGTGCTGAGTGGCGCCGTCCAGGAAGATGGGCCCGACCCGCAGGTCGGGGTCCATCGGCGCCGCCACCGCCTGGCGTTGCGGCTGCCCGAGCCGCTGCACCGGCGCACTGGTCTTCGGCGATGTGGGGCTCGGCGCCGTCGCATGACCGCTGGGCCGGACGCACGACGTCAGCAACGTCGCCACGCCGACCAGCGGACACAGCACCAGCATCGATACGCGCATCGTGGTCCCATCATGCCTGACCGCCGGGGCGCGGGCGCACTTCACGCGCCCCCGGGCACGGGCTGCGTCGGCCGGGTCGTCGGGCGCGCCCGACCGCGCCGGGCGCGGATTGCCGGGGAGCGCGGCCGCGTTTCAGTGTCCGGATTCGCCGTTCGTTTATGGGTGCCCGTTGATTTGGGGGACACTCGGTAGGGCACCCTGGAGAGACCTCGAGAGGAGGCAATCCCCGATGGCCCACCACCACGATGACGACTACTACGAGCCCGGCGAGCACGGCATGTACGAGCTCGAGTTCCCGGCGCCGCAATTGTCGACGTCGGATGGCCGCGGCCCGGTGTTGGTGCACGCCCTGCAGGGCTTCTCGGACGCCGGCCACGCGATACGCCTGGCCTCCGCCCACCTGAAGGGGGCCCTGGACGCCGAGCTGGTCGCGTCGTTCGCCATCGACGAGTTGCTGGATTACCGCTCGCGGCGACCGGTGATGACGTTCAAGACCGACCACTTCACCCACTACGACGACCCCGAGCTGAGCCTGCACGCCCTGCGCGACAGTGTCGGTACGCCGTTCCTGCTGCTGTCGGGGCTGGAGCCGGACCTGAAGTGGGAGCGGTTCATCACCGCCGTGCGCCTGCTGGCCGAGCGGCTCGGCGTGCGCCAGACGATCGGCCTCGGCACGGTCCCCATGGCGGTCCCGCACACCCGTCCGATCACGATGACGGCGCATTCCAACAACCCCGAGCTGATCGCCGAGTTCACGCCCTGGATCTCGGAGATCCAGGTCCCCGGCAGCGCGTCCAACCTGCTCGAATTCCGGATGGCCCAGCACGGTCACGAGGTCGTCGGGTTCACCGTGCACGTCCCGCATTACCTGACCCAGACCGACTATCCCGCCGCCGCGCAGGCGCTGCTGGAGCAGGTGGCCAAGACGGGGTCGCTGGACCTCCCGCTCTCGGCGCTGTCCGAGGCCGCCGCCGACATCCGCGCCCGGATCGACGAACAGGTCCAGGCGAGCGCCGAAGTGGCTCAAGTGGTGACCGCACTCGAGCGCCAGTACGATTCCTTCATCGACGCTCAGGAGAACAGGTCGTTACTAACTCACGACGAGGATCTGCCTAGCGGCGACGAGCTTGGCGCAGAGTTCGAGCGATTCTTGGCCCAGCAGGCGGAGAAGAAGTTCGACGACGACGACCAGGCCTGAGTTTGTCTGAGTTCCATTACCGGCCATTGCCCGGCCCGACACCAAGGTTGGCGAGATGACCGAGCGGAAGCGCAGTGCCAACCTCCGCCCGGTGCGCGAAGTGACCGCGCCCAGGCTGGAGTTCCGCACCATCCACGGCTACAAGCGGGCCTACCGGATCGCCGGCTCCGGCCCGGCGATCCTGCTGATCCACGGCATCGGTGACAACTCGACGACCTGGAACACCGTGCAGGCCAATCTCGCCCAGCGATTCACGGTGATCGCCCCGGACCTGCTGGGGCACGGGCAGTCCGACAAGCCGCGCGCCGACTACTCGGTGGCCGCCTACGCCAACGGGATGCGCGACCTGCTCAGCGTCTTGGACATCGAGCGGGTCACCATCGTCGGGCATTCGCTCGGCGGCGGGGTGGCCATGCAATTCGCCTACCAATTCCCGCAGGTGGTCGAGCGGCTGATCCTGGTCGGCGCCGGCGGCGTCACCAAGGACGTCAACTTCGTCCTGCGCTGGGCCTCACTGCCGATGGGCACCGAGGCGCTGGCATTGCTGCGGCTGCCGCTGGTGCTGCCGGCCGTGCAGATCTTCGGCCGCGTGCTGGGCACGATGCTCGGCAGCACCGGACTCGGCCGCGACCTGCCCAACATGCTGCGCATCCTCGACGACCTGCCGGAGCCGACGGCCTCTGCGGCGTTCAGCCGGACGCTGCGTGCGGTGGTGGACTGGCGCGGGCAGATCGTCACCATGCTGGACCGGTGCTATCTGACCGAGGCGATCCCGGTGCAGATCGTCTGGGGCGCCAAGGATTCGGTGGTCCCGGTGGGGCATGCGCGGATGGCGCACGCCGCGATGCCCGGCTCGCGTCTCGAGATCTTCGAGGGCTCGGGGCATTTCCCGTTCCACGACGACCCGGCCCGGTTCATCGACGTCGTGCAGCGGTTCATCGACTCGACCGCGCCGTCGGAATACAACCAGACCGCGCTGCGCGAGTTGCTGCGCAGCGGCGGCGGCGAGAAGACGGTCACCGGCCCCGCGACCACGCGCGTCGCCGTGCTCAACGCCATGGGTTCCGACGAGCGCAGCGCCACCTGATTTCAACGCCGGCGGCGCAGCACCGCCGTGAGGTGGTCCTGCAGCGGTTGCCCGACCGCCGCCATCCGCAGCGTGTACGAGAGCTCGTCGCCCTCGATGCGGAAAGCACGGGCCAGCGCGGTGACCTCTTTGGCGGTGGGGGCCAGCCCGACGGAACCCCCGGCCCCACCGGCGGTGGACATCTCGATGTCGATGCGCCCGCCGTCGACCGAAAAGGTGCCCACCTCGATTTCGGTGATCCCGCTGGGGTGGGCCAGGATCAGCTCGACCCCGCCCGGCGCGGGCGCCCGCAGAAAGCCCGCCTCGGCGTGTAGCGGCCTGCCGTCGGCGACTGCCGTGGTCTTCTGGGTGTAGGCCAGGAACGGCTTGCCGGCATGGGAGAAGACGACTTCCTCGACATACTCGAAGGGTTGGATCGTGGGGTAGAAGCCCTCTCCCCGACCGGTCCAGGTTCCCAGGAGCGGTGCCAGCGCCTCGAGATCAGGATGCAGCTCGGGCGGCATGAGGACAGCTTAGCGAGCGGCGGGCGACGGATCGGTCGGCGCTTTGCGGTGCGCGCGCAGCGCCTCGATCTCGCGCTCGAAATCGTCCGCGGACTCGAAGGAGCGGTACACCGACGCGAATCGCAGGTACGCAACCTCGTCGAGGTCCCGCAGCGGCCCCAGGATGGCCAGGCCGACCTCGTGACTGGGGACCTCCGGCGAGCCCGCGGCGCGCACGGTGTCCTCCACCTGCTGGGCCAACAGGTTCAGCGCGTCGTCGTCGACCTGTCGGCCCTGGCACGCCCGGCGGACCCCGCTGATGACTTTTTCCCTGCTGAAGGGCTCGGTGACACCGCTGCGTTTGACGACGGCCAGCACGGCGGTCTCCACGGTGGTGAACCGCCGGCCGCACTCCGGGCACGCGCGGCGTCGCCGAATGGCCTGTCCCTCATCGGTTTCCCGAGAGTCGATCACCCGCGAGTCGGGATGGCGGCAGAACGGACAGTGCATGACCGCTCCTTCACCGTGCCGACTGGCGTGCCCCGCAGAACCCGAGCGTACCTGTGCGCTCGGAAGCCGGGCCATCATCGACACGGCGGTGCCGCGAAGCGTTCGTCGCGCGGGGCGGTGCCGCGGTCAGCCGACCGGGGCGATCAGCGTTTGGCCGGCCGCCACGGCCGGCGAACTCAGATCGTTGAGCTGGCGGATGCGTTCGGCCACCTGACGGGCCGGCGCGTCCGGCGCCACCCGGTGGGCGACGTCCTCGAGCGACTCGCCGCAGGCGGTCGGGCACCCGCGCCGCGGAGCCGGCGGAGTCACCGTTGAGCGCCTGCCCGATGTTCGCGACCAGGCCCAGCCAGAGCGTGATCAACCCCGCCAGCAGCGCCAGCCCGACCGTCGTCGCGACCGTCACCGGCCGCCTGCGGTGCGGGGCCGCGGACACCGGGATTCCGCTGCCGTGGTAGCGCAGCGGGGCCACCGCCGGGCGGGTCGACCCGGGGCGCCTCGACCCCGACAGCCCCTCGCGGCCGTACCGCAACCCCTGCGCCGGCCCGCTGACCGGGCGGCGAACGCTGCTGCGAGGTGAGAGTGTGTGAATGATCGTCATCTGCGTCCCTCCGGTCAACCCATGTCTCGCTCAGGTGTTCGACTATATCGCTCGTCTGTTCGAATTCCGAACATGTGAGCGAAGCGTGTCGAGCAAAACGCTAGACCGCACCACCGACAAGTCCGGCGGCCCTTACCACTGCCATGGGTCAGAGATACCCTCTCGACCCAAGAGTTACACCATTGTTATTACCCAGGTGCGGCCCAATTTCCGGCGCGACGGCGGCCGCGACACGCCAGTCGAACACATGTTTGATTCTCGGCCGCTCCGGCGTTACCCTCAGTGCCATGAGCGACAGCAACGACACCCCGGCCGCCTCGGCGGCAACCCGGGATTCATCGCTGACCGAGCGTCAGCGCACCATTCTCAATGTCATTCGCGCGTCGGTCACCAGCCGCGGCTACCCGCCGAGCATTCGCGAGATCGGCGACGCCGTCGGCCTGACGTCGACCTCCTCGGTGGCCCACCAGCTACGCACGCTGGAACGGAAGGGCTACCTGCGCCGCGACCCGAACCGTCCGCGTGCCGTCGACGTCCGCGGCGCGGACGACGCCGGCGCCGCGACGCCGGTGACCGAGGTCGCCGGGTCGGACGCCCTGCCCGAGCCCACCTTCGTCCCGGTCCTCGGGCGCATCGCGGCCGGCGGGCCGATCCTCGCGGAGGAAGCCGTCGAAGACGTCTTCCCCCTGCCGCGCGAGCTGGTCGGTGAGGGCACGCTGTTCCTGCTGAAGGTGGTCGGCGACTCGATGGTCGAGGCGGCGATCTGCGACGGCGACTGGGTGGTCGTGCGGCAGCAGAACGTCGCCGACAACGGCGATATCGTCGCGGCCATGATCGACGGCGAGGCCACCGTCAAGACGTTCAAGCGGGCGGGCGGTCAGGTGTGGCTGATGCCGCACAACCCTGCGTTCGACCCCATACCGGGCAACGACGCGACCGTGCTCGGCAAGGTCGTCACGGTGATCCGCAAGGTATAGGGAGACCTCAGTCGGCCTTGATGAAGCCGTTGGCCTGC
Organism: Mycobacterium bohemicum DSM 44277; assembly: GCF_001053185.1. Classification (GTDB taxonomy): domain Bacteria; phylum Actinomycetota; class Actinomycetes; order Mycobacteriales; family Mycobacteriaceae; genus Mycobacterium; species Mycobacterium bohemicum. The sequence goes on from NZ_CSTD01000004.1 coordinate 269,814, forward strand.
GCGACTTCCTCGGTGGACAACCAGATCTCGGCGAGCGTGTCGTGGTACAGCGCGCTGCCGGGCGTGTAGTACAGCCCAAAGCTGGTATTGGCCTTGATGGGGTAGCCGTCCGGAACCTGATAGGGGTCGTCGAGCGGCAGGTGGATCGTCGGGCGAACCGCCCCGGCCGGGACCGGCTCCTCGGTGCCCGGCGCCGCGTGCCGCCCGGTTCTCGGCTCGGGTTCAAAGGCGGCGGCCGCGACGAGAGCCTCCGCCGTGTGCGCCTCGGGAGCCGCGGCCTCGGGAGTGGCCAGGGCCTCGTCGGCGTGCGGAGCGGCGACGTCGGGATAGCCCACCGGCTCACCCTCCTGCTCATCCTCGTCGGCGCCGCCGCGCTCGTACCCGGCCTCGGGGTGAGCGGCCTCCTCGTGCTCGAGGTATGAGCCTTCCGGCTCCGCCTCGACGTCGAGATGGGCCTCGGGATGGGCCTCGGCATGGGCGCTCTCGGAATATCCGGCCTCGTAGTCGTCGTACCCGGCGTCGTCGTACCCGGCGTCTTCGTATCCGGCGTCGTCGTATCCGGCGTCTCCGGCGTCGCGGTATCCCGCCTCGTCGTACCCGGGGTGGCCCGCAAGGACGGGGATGGAATCGGTGTCCACCTCGTCGGGGTCTCGCCCATCGTCGGCGGCGACGGCCGCCGGTCCCCGCCCCCAGCTGACCCGAGCCGGCTCGTCATCGGTCGGATGGTCCGGCGCGGCAAGGTCGCCGAACGGGTAATCGTCGTAGCCGCCGTCCAGGTCGTGCTCGGGCTGATAGGACGCGGCCTCGCGTTCGGAGCGGCGGCGACGCCAGCCGAACGCCACCAACGCCGACAACACGATCAGCACCAGCACCGGGATCGCCGCCAGTAACCACCACCACTGCCAGGTGAACTTCTTGGCGTGGCCGGGCGCCGGCGCCGCGCCGCTCGCCTGGTTCTGCCCCGGCACCTGCAGGCCGGACAGCAGCGGCGCCAGGTTGGCCGGGTCGGTGCTGAACGAATTCTTGGCCCGGTTCCACGAGATCTTGCCGCCGGTGAACGACTGGGAGATCACGTCGCCGTCGACGGCCTGATCCCCGACCGGCGCACCGAGCTTGCCCGATGGGCCCCGCAGCTTGTCCCACGCCGCCTTCATGGCCCCGCGCACGACGAAGGCCCCGTGGTCGGGGGTCCAGAAGATCACCGGCTTGTCGGCCGCCGAGAAGGTACAGATCCGGCTGGAGGGCCCGAGGCCGCCGTCGGACTCGTTGGCGACGGGAAAACCGAGGTCGCTGCCGGCCGGGCCGCCCAGCGACTCGTACTTGGCCAGGATGTCGCTCTCGACGGCGTTCGCCCCGGTCGCCGGGCTGAAGAAGACCTTCCCGCCGGCGAAGTTCTGGGCGATTCCGTCGCCGCCGATGGGGTATTGGCCGCCCTGCTTGGCGCCCAGGGGTCCCTTGAGACCGCCGGCCGAGCGCCAGGCCATGTTGATGGCCGCGGTGGGATCGATGGGCACCTGCAGGCCCTTGAGCTGGTCGGCCAGCGTCGCCGGTTCGGTGGCGAACTCCTTGGTCTGCCTGTTCCAGGAGACCTGTCCGCCGCTGAACTTCTGAGAGGTGGTCTCGCCGTCGTAGGTCTCGTCCGCGACCGGAGCGCCCAGCACGCCGCCCGAGCTGCCGAGTTTGTCCCACGCGGCGTTGATCGCGCCGCGCACCACGAAGGCCCCGTGGGCGGTCGTCCAGAAGATCACCGGCTTGTCGCTGGCCGAGAAGGTGGCGACCCGGCTGTCGGGCCCCGCGAGCCCGGGCACCTCGTTGATCGTGGGGAAGCCGAGGTCGCTGCCCGCGGGACCGCCGAGCGATTCGTACTTGTCCAGGATGGGCCCGTAGACGAACTTGGCGCCGGTGTCGGTGGTGTAGAACATCTTGCCGCCGTCGAAGTCCAGCGCGAACCCGTCGCCGACCGGATAGACGTCACCCTTGCGGGCGCCCAGCGGTGAGCCGTCGCCGCCGGCCTTCTCCCACGCCGCCATGATGGCGGCCTCGGCGTCGCCGATCGGGGACGCCGCGGCAACGGGCGCCAGCAACGCCACGGCCACCGCGGTGGTCGCCAAACTGACCAGCGCGCTTCCGATCAGCTTGCGCATGTTGCTCCTGTGCCCGTTCACCCAACCTCCCAGCCGACGGATATGGCACCGCCGGCCGCCATGCCCGCACCCTGCAGCTCCGGCGAGCGGCCGCGCCGCCACCGGGGGGAAACATCCCCAATACCATCCGCCTTCTCGCCGGGCTCGCATAACTTTGCTCCAGCCAACAAGAAATGCGAAGTCGAATTACAAATTTTACGAAAACGGATACCGTGCCGATGTCGAATTGATGCACGGTCGCGCCCGCCCGGATATACGGCCGCGGCAATGCCGACCGAATGGTCGCCCCGCTCGCCGGCACGGCGATACGCGGCCACCCAATCCACGCACGAATACCGCATGGGGCGACGGTACGTGAAGCCCTGCGCCGGACAAACATCCACCCGACCGAAACGGACGACGACGGCGTGATCGCCGTGGTGATACCGCGCCGGATCAGACCCCGAGGCTGCGGCCGATGATCTCCTTCATGATCTCGGTCGTCCCGCCGTAGATCGTCTGCACGCGGGCGTCGAGGTACGAACGGGCAACGGGATATTCGCGCATGTAGCCGTAGCCGCCGTGCAGCTGCAGGCAGCGGTCGATCACGTACACCTGCTTTTCGGTGGAGTACCACTTGGCCATCGCCGCCTGTTCGGCCGTCAGCTTGTGGTCCAGGTGCAAACGGATGAATTCGTCGACCATCATGCGGACCACGGTGGTCTCGGTCGCCAATTCGGCGAGCACGAAGCGGCTGTTCTGGAAACTGCCGATCGGCTTGCCAAAGGCCTTGCGCTCCTTGGTGTATTGCAGGGTCTGCTCCAGCACCTGCTCCATGGCGGCGGCCGCCATGATCGCGATCGAGATGCGTTCCTGCGGCAGGTTCTGCATGAGGTAGATGAACCCCATGCCCTCTTCGCCCAGCAGGTTCTCGGCCGGAACCTTGACGTCGGTGAACGACAACTCGGCGGTGTCCTGGGCGTCCAGCCCGATCTTGTCCAGGTGCCGGCCGCGCTCGAAACCTTCCATGCCGCGCTCGACGACGAGCAATGAAAAGCCTTGCGCGCCTTTGTCCGGATCCGTCTGTGCGACGACGATCACCAGGTCGGAGTTGATCCCGTTGGTAATGAACGTCTTTGACCCGTTAAGCACGTAATGGTCGCCCTGCTTGACCGCGCGGGTCTTGATGCCCTGCAGGTCACTGCCGGTCCCGGGCTCGGTCATGGCGATGGCGGTGATGATTTCGCCGGTGCAGAACTTCGGCAGCCAGCGCTGTTTCTGCTCCTCGGTGGTCAGCGCGAGCAGGTACGGAGCCACGATGTCGTTGTGCAGGCCGAAACCGATTCCGCTGTAACGCCCGACGCTGGTTTCCTCGGTGATGATCGTGTTGTACCGGAAGTCGGGGTTACCCCCGCCGCCGTATTCCTCGGGCACGGCCATGCCGAGGAAGCCCTGTTTGCCGGCCTCGAGCCACACCCCGCGGTCGACGATCTTCGCCTTCTCCCATTCGTCGTGATAGGGCGCGACGTGGCGGTCGAGGAAGCCCCGGTAAGACTCCCGGAACAGATCGTGTTCGGGCTCGAAAAGAGTGCGCTGGTACTTGACGGCACTGCTCATGGGACGACCTTCCGGCGAATGGAGACTGTGCCGCCCAACATATACCAACCGGACGGTTGGTAGACAGTGAGGCGACCCGTCGGCGCTCCTTTTGGCGGCGCGACACTGAACTCACGCACACGACACGCCGGGACGGGTGTGCGTGGTTACAGCCTCAGCGCGCTTAGCGGGCGGCAAACGCCTGCAGGCTGGCCGCCAGCGCGGCCGGCACGCGCGCCTTGATCCGGGTGCCCTCGGGGTTGTGTTCCTCCTGCTGCACCCGGCCGTCGGCGTGCAGGCGTGCGACCAGGTCCCCGCGGTCATACGGGATCACCACGTCGACGGCCGCGTCGCTGGGGGCGGCGAGCTCGCCGATGCGCCGCCGCAGGGCGTCGATGCCGTCGCCGGTGCGCGCCGAGACGAACACCGCGCCGGGCAGGGCGTGCCGAAGCTTGGCCAGCGCCAGGTCGCTGGCCGCGTCGATCTTGTTCACCACCAGCAGCTCGGGCGGGGCGTCGCCGCGATGGTCGGCGACCACCTCCCCGATCACCTGGCGCACGGCGTTGATCTGCGCCAGCGGGTTGGCGTCGGAGCCGTCGACCACGTGAACCAGCAGGTCGGCGTCGACGACCTCCTCCAGCGTGGAGCGGAAGGCCTCAACCAGCTGGGTGGGCAGGTGCCGGACGAAGCCGACGGTGTCGGTGAGCACGAACGGGCGGCCGTCGGAGAACTGCGCGCGCCGGGTGGTGGGTTCCAGCGTGGCGAACAGCGCGTCCTGAACGAGCACGCCCGCCCCGGTCAGCGCGTTGAGCAGGCTGGACTTGCCGGCGTTGGTGTAGCCGACGATCGCGACCGACGGCGCGTCGCTGGCCAGCCGCCGGCTGCGCTGGGTGTCGCGGACCTGCTTCATGTCCTTGATGTCGCGGCGCAGCTTGGACATCCGCTCGCGGATGCGGCGGCGATCGGTCTCGATCTTGGTTTCACCGGGACCCCGCAGGCCCACTCCCCCGCCGCTGCCGCCGGCGCGGCCGCCGGCCTGCCGGGACATCGACTCACCCCAGCCGCGCAGCCGGGGCAGCATGTACTCCATCTGGGCCAGCGACACCTGCGCCTTGCCCTCCCGGCTGGTGGCGTGCTGGGCGAAGATGTCCAATATCAGCGCGGTGCGGTCGATGACCTTGACCTTGACCGCCTTCTCCAGCGCCGTGAGCTGCGCCGGGGACAGCTCGCCGTCGCAGATGACGGTGTCGGCGCCGGTGGCCAGCACCACCTCACGCAACTCGGCGGCCTTGCCGGAACCGATGTAGGTGGCCGGATCCGGCTTGTCGCGGCGCTGGATGAGCGCCTCGAGGACCTGCGAACCGGCGGTTTCGGCCAGGGCCGCGAGCTCGGCCATGCTGGCCTGGCTGTCGGCCGAGGTGCCGTCGGTCCAGACGCCCACCAGGACGACGCGCTCCAGCCGCAGCTGGCGGTATTCGACCTCCGAGACGTCGGTGAGCTCGGTCGACAGGCCCGCGACGCGGCGCAGCGCGGAGCGGTCTTCGAGGGCGAGTTCGCCGGTGCTGGGCTCGGGCAGCGGCTCGCGCAGCGGCTGGGGAGAGTTCTCGGGATTCGTCATAGGCAATAACAGATGATGCACGCGAAATCGGTGGCGTGCATCCGAATTAACGCTGCTGTGCGTGCCACCATTCCCCGCTGATCTCCCCGTGGGCCACCAGCACCGAAGGGCCCCGCAGGTAACTGGTCGCCTCGGTGATGCTGACGACGACGTCGCCGCCGGGCACGCGCACCGTCAGGCTCCCGGTCTGGGCACCGTCGCCGGCCAGCGCGGCCACCGCGGCCGCGACCGTTCCCGTGCCGCAGGACCGGGTTTCCCCGACGCCGCGCTCGTGGACGCGCATCCGGACCACCCCGCCTGCCGGGGCCGTCAGCACCTCGACGTTGACCCCGTCCGGGAACTGGCCGCGGTCGTAGCGCACCGGCGCCGCGACGTCGAGGGCCGCCAGCCCCTCGGCGGTCAGGTCGCGGTCCATGCACGCCAGGTGTGGATTGCCCACGTCCACGGCGAGGCCGGCGAACCGCCGTCCGCCGATGACGGCCTCTCCCGGCCCGAGCGCATTGGCTTTGCCCATGTCGACGGTGACGTCGGCGCAGCTGGCGTCCACGCGGTGCACGGTGACCGGCCGGGGGCCGGCCAGCGACGCGACCACGAAGTCGGCGCGGGATTCCAGGCCGCTGGTCCGCAGGTAATGCGCGAACACCCGGACGCCGTTGCCGCACATCTGGGCGGTCGAGCCGTCGGCGTTGCGGTAGTCCATGTACCAGTCGCCCGCGTTCACCCCGTCGGGCAGGCGGTCCAGCACGCCGGCGGCCAGCGCCGCGCCGGCGGTGGTGACGCGCAGGACGCCGTCTGCGCCCAACCCCCGTCGCCGGTCGCACAGCGCGGCCACCCGGGCCGCGTCCAGCGTCAGCCCGGCGTCGAGGTCGGGCAGCAGCACGAAATCGTTTTCGGTGCCGTGGCCCTTGGCAAATCTCACCTGTTCAGGGTACGTGCCGCCACGCCCGCACGGCGGCATCGACCAGTTCGGCATCGCGGGCGTCCAGCCACTGCACCCGGTGGTCGCGGCGGAACCACGACCGCTGCCGTCGCACGTAGCGCCGGGTGCCCACGTAGGTCTGCTCGCGCGCCTCCCGGATCCGCTCGGGCCCCCCGCCTGCGTCGATCGCGGCGATCACCTGGGCGTACCCCAGGGCGCGCGAGGCGGTGACCCCGTCGCGCAGACCCGCGCGCAGCAGCCCCTCGACCTCGCCGAGAAGCCCCCGGTCGAACATGGCGTCGGTCCGCCTGGCCAGCCGCTCGTCGAGAACGTCTGTGTCGCAGTCCAATCCGACGATCGCGGTGTCCCACCTCGGGGCGCCGATCCTCGGCGCCGACGCGGCGAACGGCCGCCCGGTCAGCTCGACGACCTCCAGCGCCCGCACCGTGCGGCGGCCGTCGGTGGGCAGGATCGCGGCGGCCGCGTCCGGGTCGCGGCGGGCCAGCTCGGCGGCCGCTCCCGCGACCTCGGGGACCAGCACGGGCGCCGAGGGGACGATCGCAATGGCGCTCAGCACGCCACCAAACTAGTGCCTCGCCGGCGGGGCGCGCGGCGAAGCTAGGTGATCGTCCGGCCGCCGTCGGACGAGGCGGGGGCTACCCCCTCGCCCGGGGCTTCCGGCGCGATGCTTTCGTGCGCACCGTCGAGGTCGACGTCGCGGCCCACCTCGGCGGCCATCGAGGCGGCCTCGCCGCGGGCCAGCGCAACGGTGGCGACGATGACCATCGCCACCGCGGCGACGAGAACGACCGCCAGGGGGCCCCGTGCGCCGAGCGTCTCGCCGAGCACGGTGACGCCCAGGACGCCGGCCACCACGGGCTTGGCGACGGTCATCGTCGGCAGGGAAGCGGTCAGTGCACCGGCGCGAAACGCCGACTGCTGGAAGACCATTCCGCACAGGGCGACCAGCAGCCACGGATAGAACTCGGGGGCGCGCAGCACGTTCCCCGGCCCTCCTTCGGCCACCTCGACGACCCCCTTGGTCAGCACGGCGAACAACGCCAGCGACGAACCCGCCACCAGCGCCAGCAGGATCGCGGCGATCGGACGCCCCCGCCAGACCCGCGCCGCGAGCACGCACAGCACCAGCGCGGGGCCCATCACCACGGCGACGATCAGCCACGTGGACAGCGACGCCCGTTGCCGGCCGGACGCAGGGTCACCAACGATGATCACCACCGCCAGCGAGGCGGCCAGCACGACCGCCCACATCCATTCCCAGCGGGTCGTGCGGTGGTGGCTCAGCTTCGCATAGATCGGCAGGGCGAACAGCAGCGCGGACACCTGCAGGGCCGTGACCAGCACCACCGAGCCCCAGGCCAGGGCCCCGGCCTGCAGGCTGTAGTTGACGATCGCCGCCAGGCCCCCCATCCACCAGCGCTTGTCGCGCAGGGACATGCGGAACAACTCCAGATGCCCGACTTCCTTGTCGGTGATCTCCTGCGCGGACCGTTGCCGGATCACGTCGCCCACCGCGGAGGCCAGCGCCGCGCACAGCGCGATCAGCGCCGCGACGTCCACCTTCGTCATGGGAACCCCCTTACCAGCGTTGCGACCAGCGTTCCCTACGAAAGCTGCCTGTACACGTGACGTTTGATACCGGTTAAGCCAGAACCACTGTAGTGCGGGCGGGCCGGCGGTCTCGATACGACGGGCCGCGATCGTCCAACTACTTGTACTCGACGATGCTATGCCCGACTGGGCGCGGCCTTCGCGCCGGCAAATCCCGCCCGCAAGGTTGCACCGTGCGCCCCGCCAAGCTGCTTGAATACTGTGGGAACGGTTACGGAGCACCCGATGGACGCCTAGCGACGCCGTCGGGGCCGGGCCGATCGCACGGGTGCCGCTTCGCGCGGCAGGTGCGCGGGCTTGCACCCGCGCGAAAGGGTGGTGACGAGCGCATGACGGCTGACGAGCCCCGCACCGACGAAGCGGCCGGCCCGGTTTCGGTGCCCCCTCCGGGGCCCCCGCCCCGTCCCAGGCCCGGTCCCCGGCCCACCCCGGGTCCGCGGCCCAGCCACCCGGTGGCCCGCCCGGTCGCGGCGGCCCCGCACAGCGATCCGCGCAAGTTCGGACGAGTCGACGACGACGGCACGGTGTGGCTGATCAGCGCGGCCGGCGAGCGCGTCATCGGCTCGTGGCAGGCCGGTGAGCCGGACGCGGCGTTCGCCCACTTCGGCCGCCGGTTCGACGACCTGAGCACCGAGATCACGCTCCTGGAGGAGCGGCTGGCGGCCGGGACCGGCGACGCCCGCAAGATCAAGGCCAGCGCCGGCGCGCTGGCCGAGGCGCTGCCGACGGCGTCCGTGCTGGGTGACGTCGACGCCCTGGCGGCCCGCTTGACCGGCCTGGCCGAGCGGGCCGACGCGGCCATCGCGGCGGACCGCTCCCGGCGCGAGGAGCACCGGGCCGCCCAGACGGCCCGCAAGGAGGCGTTGGCCGCGGAGGCCGAGGACCTCGCCGCGAACTCGACCCAGTGGAAGGCGGCCGGCGACCGGCTGCGCGCGATCCTCGACGAGTGGAAGACGATCACCGGCCTGGACCGCAAGGTCGATGACGCGCTGTGGAAGCGGTATTCCGCGGCCCGGGAGTCCTTCAACCGGCGGCGCGGCTCGCACTTCTCCGAGCTGGACCGGGAACGTTCCGGGGTCCGGCAGGCCAAGGAACTTCTGTGCGAGCGGGCCGAGGAGCTGTCCGGCTCGACGGACTGGGGCGCCACCAGCGCGGAGTTCCGCAAGCTGCTCACCGAGTGGAAGGCGGCGGGGCGGGTCTCCCGCGAACTCGACGATGCCCTGTGGCACCGGTTCAAGGCCGCTCAGGACGCGTTCTTCACCGCCCGCAACGCGGCGACCGCGGAGAAGGACGCGGAGTTGCACGCCAACGCCGCGGCCAAAGAGGCGCTGCTGGCCGAGGCGGAGAAGCTCGACACCGCCAACCACGAGGCCGCCCGGGCCGCGCTGCGTTCGATCGCGGACAGGTGGGATGCGATCGGCCGGGTGCCGCGGGAACGTTCCGCCGAGCTGGAGCGGCGGCTGCGCGCCGTGGAGAAGAAGGTGCGCGACGCCGGCGACACCGGTTGGTCCGATCCGCAGGCGCAGGCCAGGGCCGAGCAGTTCCGGACCCGGGCGCAGCAGTACGAGCAGCAGGCGCAGAAGGCGGCCGCGGCGGGACGCACCAAAGAGGCCGAAGAGGCCAGCGCCAACGCCGAACAGTGGCGTCAGTGGGCCGATGCGGCCGCGCAGGCGCTGACCCGCAGGTCGTAGCGGTCAGGACCCCGGCGGGCGCTTGTCGTCGAAGGTGTCCAGCAGCGTGACCGACTGCTGTTCCTTGGCCAGCCGGCGCCGTTCCTCCTCGGCCGCGAGTTGGACGATGGTCCGCGTCCAGACCACGCGGGCCCATTGAAACGTCAGGGCGGCGACGGTGACCCAGGCGAGGATCAGCCCGATGCCGGGGCCGGGGTGGCCCGAGGCGACGGTCTGGCGCGACCAGACGGCCAACAGCCCGGCGGCGCAGGCGATCGCCGACCCCGCCAGCGCGATCCAGGCCAGCGCCCAGCGCCGGGTCATCAACGCCAGCATCGAGAAGCCGACGCCGAAAACCAGCGTGAGCCAGGTGAATACGCGCGACGGCAGGGCCACCGCCGCGGCGCTGGCGCCGTGGCTGCCGAACAGCACATCCCAGCCGCGCACGCTGCCGGTGTGGGGCAGCACGAACGTTCCCAGCAGCACGAACACCAGAATGGCCAGCACGAAACCCCTCGGACCGGGGTCGATCTCGCTGGCCACCCGCCGTTCGGCGGCCTCGATCTCGATGCGCAGGGCGGCGAGGTCGGTGTGTTCTTTCTTCATCGTGCACATCCTTCCGCGGAGGCTTGCGGTGGTGAGGGGGCCAGCCCGACGGCGGGCATCCCAAGGCCCACGCCGGAGGCGCGCTGACCGGCCGCGTGCGCGTCACCCGCGCGGGTGCGGCGGTGGGCGAGGATGCCCGCGTCCGCGATGAGGTGATGGGGCGCCGCCTCGGTGACCACCGTGGTGACGATGTCGCCGGGGCGCACCGCCGGGTCGGCCGCGAAGTGGACCAGCCGCCCGTCGCGTGCGCGGCCGGTCATGCGCGCCGTGCGGCTGTCCTTGCGTCCCTCGCCGGTGGCGACGAGCAATTCGACGGTCTGGCCGATCAGCGCGCGGTTACCCTCCAGCGATATCGACTCCTGCAGCTCCACCAGCCGCTCATAGCGTTCCTGGACAACGGCTTTCGGCACCTGCCCGGGCAGCTCGGCGGCCGGGGTGCCGGGCCGCTTGGAGTACTGGAAGGTGAAGGCCGCCGCGAACCGGGCCTGCCGGACGACGTCCAGCGTTGCCGCGAAGTCCTCTTCGGTCTCACCGGGGAAGCCGACGATGAGGTCGGTGGTGATGGCCGCGTGCGGCATGGCCGCCCGCACCCGGTCGATGATGCCGAGATAGCGGTCGGCGCGGTAGGACCGGCGCATCGCGCGCAGCACCCGGTCGGATCCCGATTGCAGCGGCATGTGCAGGGCGGGGCAGACATTCGGCGTCTGCGCCATCGCCTCGATCACGTCGTCGGTGAACTCGGCCGGATGCGGCGAGGTGAACCGCACCCGTTCCAGGCCGTCGACGGCGCCGCAGGCGCGCAGCAGCTTGGCGAAGGCGCCGCGATCCCGGGGCTGCGCCGGGTCGGCGAACGAAACCCCGTAGGCGTTGACGTTCTGGCCGAGCAGCGTCACCTCCAGGACGCCGTCGTCCACCAGCGATCGCACCTCGGCCAGGACGTCGGCGGGGTTGCGGTCGACCTCCTTGCCGCGCAGCGCCGGGACGATGCAGAACGTGCACGTGTTGTTGCACCCGACCGAGATGGAAACCCAAGCGGCATAGGCGGATTCGCGGGCACTCGGCAGCGACGACGGGAACTCCCGCAGGGCCTCGGCGATTTCCACCTGGGCGACCTTGTTGTGCCGCGCCCGGTCGAGCAGCGTGGGCAGCGACCCGATGTTGTGGGTGCCGAACACGACGTCGACCCACGGCGCCTTGCGCAGCAGCGCCTCCCGGTCCTTCTGCGCCAGGCAGCCGCCGACCGCGATCTGCATCTCGGGGTTGCCCCGCTTGCGCGGCGCCAGGTGGCTGAGGTTGCCGTACAGCTTGTTGTCGGCGTTCTCGCGCACCGCGCAGGTGTTGAAGACCACCACGTCGGCTTCCCCGAACTGGGCACCCTCGGCCGCCCGCTGGTAGCCGGCCGCTTCGAGCAGGCCCGCCAACCGCTCGGAGTCGTGGACGTTCATCTGGCAGCCGTAGGTGCGGACCTGATAGGTGCGCGCCGACGCGGGGCCCGGCCCCGACGGCGCCGCCGGCGCCCCCAGGGCCTCTCGCGCCACCAACGAAGTCACGGAGCCATGGTACGGCGACCGGACGGCGGCCGAGAAACCGCAGCTCAGGGCTCTAGACTCGTCGGCGTTCCCGCTCGGCGGCCAGCTCCCCGAACACCACCTCGCACGCCAGGTTCTGGCTGTAACCCCGGCGCGCGAGCATTCCCACGAGCCTTCGGGTGATGCGCGTGTCGTCCTGGCCCAGCGTTTCCCGGCGCAGCCTCGACCGCACCAGCTGCTCGGCGCGTTCACGCTCGGCGCCCGCGTCGATGCCGGCCAGCGCCGTCGTGATCACGTCGTTGTCGACGCCCTTGGTGTGCAGTTCGGCGGCCAGCGCGCGCCTGCTCTTGCCGGCGTTCGCCCGCCGGGACGACACCCACTGCCGGGCGAAGTCGGTGTCGTCCACCAGCCCGACCGCCGCCAACCGGTCGAGCACGGCGGCGCTGACCTGGTCGGGATAGCCGCGCTTGGCCAGCTGTGCGGACAACTCCGAACGCGTGCGCGCCCTCGCGGTGAGCAGGCGCAGGCACAGCGCCCGCGCCTGCTCCTCGCGGGAGGGCTCAGAAGTCGACGGGGGCGGGCAGGACGTCGTCATCGGTCACGACCGCACCAATGCCAAGCTTTTCCTTGATCTTCTTCTCGATCTCGTTGCCGACGTCGGCGTTGTCCACCAGGAAGGTGCGGGCGTTTTCCTTGCCCTGGCCGAGTTGCTCGCCCTCGTAGGTGAACCAGGAACCGGACTTGCGGATGAAGCCCTGATCCACGCCCATGTCGATCAGCGAGCCCTCCCTGCTGATGCCATGGCCGTAGAGGATGTCGAATTCCGCCTGCTTGAAGGGCGGCGACACCTTGTTCTTGACGATCTTGACCCGGGTGCGGTTGCCGACCGCGTTGGTGCCGTCCTTGAGCGTCTCGATCCGGCGCACGTCCATGCGCACCGACGCGTAGAACTTCAACGCCTTTCCGCCGGTGGTGGTTTCGGGGCTGCCGAACATCACCCCGATCTTTTCGCGGAGCTGGTTGATGAAGATCGCCGTGGTGCCCGAATTGTTCAGGGCGCCGGTCATTTTCCGCAGCGCCTGGCTCATCAGCCGGGCCTGCAGCCCGACGTGGCTGTCCCCCATCTCGCCCTCGAGCTCGGCGCGCGGCACCAGGGCCGCCACCGAGTCGATGACCAGGATGTCCAGCGCGCCGGAACGGATCAGCATGTCGGCGATCTCCAGGGCCTGCTCACCGGTGTCGGGCTGGCTGACCAGCAGCGAATCGGTGTCGACGCCGAGTTTCTTGGCGTAGTCCGGGTCCAGGGCGTGCTCGGCGTCGATGAACGCCGCGACGCCGCCGGCGGCCTGGGCGTTGGCCACCGCGTGCAGCGCGACGGTGGTCTTACCCGAGGACTCCGGTCCGTAGATCTCCACGACCCTGCCGCGCGGCAGGCCGCCGATGCCCAATGCCACGTCCAGTGCGATGGATCCGGTCGGGATGACCGAGATCGGCTGACGCATCTCGTCGCCGAGACGCATCACCGAGCCTTTGCCGTAGTTCTTTTCGATCTGGGCCATCGCCAGCTCGAGAGCCTTCTCGCGGTCGGGGGCTTGCGTCATGGTGCCTCTCCTGTAGTCGGTGTGTTCGCCTGACCGGTATCGGTCGGTTGGCCGTGACACTAGGCCCGGGGTCCGACAAGTCGATCCCTCCGAACACTCCCCACAGTAGACGAACAGGTGTTCGATTCAAGTTTGACACGCCGGGCCGTCGGCGAGTCTGCGTCGGCGGCGTCGAGCCTGCGGTGGTGGCGCCGGTTCCTCACCGGCGGCCGCCCTGAGCGCAGGCTCGGCGCGAAACGCGATCACCATTGCTCGCGGGGCACGTCGAAGTCGGCGCACAGGGCCCGCCAGACGTCGCGAGGCTCGGCGCCTTCCTCGATCGCCTGCGCGGCGGTCCGGCCCCCGAAACCGGTCAGCACGTGGTCTACCAGCACCGATGAACCGTAGGCGGCGCCGAATCGCAGCACGACCCGCTCGTGGAACTCCGTTAGCCGCACGCCAGCCAACATACCCAGCGATTCACCCCGCCAAAGCAAGCGCTTCGCGGCACACCCGCACCGGGTCGGCGACCCCGGCGACGCTCGAACTGGCCGCCCGCGCCGCCTCCCGGTAGCCGGGCGAGGCCAGCACCTCGCCCACCGCGGCGGCCAGCGCGTCGGCGGTCAGCGGCCGGATCAGCCTCCCGCTGCCGTGGCGCACCACCCGGTTGGCGATCTCCCACTGGTCCCCGCCGCCGGGCACCACCACCAGGGGGACCCCGGCGAGCAGTGTCTTGGCCACCATGCCGTGGCCGCCCCCGCAGATCACCACGTCGGCGCGCGTGAGCAGGTCGTCCTGGCGTCCCAGCCCCACCACCGCCCACGGCGGCACCGGCACCTGCGGGCCGCCCAGCCGGGACACCACCAGGCGCGAACCCTCGGGCAGCGTCTCCCCGGGGACAAGGCACCCCAGCGCGACCTCGGCCAGCCCTTCGGTGCCGGTCAGGGCGGTCGACGGCGCCACCACCACCACGGGTCCCCGGCCCGGCGGGATGTCCAGCACGCGGTCGGTCGGCTCGAAATGCAGCGGGCCCACCACCACCGCCTCCGCCGGCCAGTCCGGACGTGGGAGCTCCAGGGCGGGCAGGGTGGCGATCAGCCGCCGCAGCGGCCCGGGATCGGTGGCGGGCAAACCGATCTCGGCCCGAACGGCCGCGCGCTGGCGCAGCCCGGCCCGCCAGGACCGCGCGGTGAGCGACTCAGCGGCCGGGCGTCCGACGGACCTCCCGGACGGTCGAGGCCACGTAGTCGATGCCGGTGACGATCGTCAGCAGGATCGCGACCGCCATCACCACCGAGGCCGCCACGATGAATGGGCCGGAGAGCGGCAGGATGAACAACCCGATCGCGACGGCCTGGACCACCGTCTTGAGCTTGCCGCCCATGCTGGCGGGGATGACGCCGCGGCGAATGACCGCCAACCGCAGCAGGGTCACCCCGACCTCGCGGACCAGGATCACCACGGTGACCCACCACGGCAGCTCGTGGAGCATCGACAGCCCTATCAGCGCCGACCCGATCAGCGTCTTGTCGGCGATCGGATCGGCGAACGCGCCGAATTCGGTGGCCATGCCGTAGTTGCGGGCCAGCAGACCATCCAGCCGGTCGGTGATGCAGGCGACCGCGAAAACCACGAAAGCCACTAGCCGAAAGGCGGTTTGGCGGCCGTCCCCGGCAAAGAGCGCGAGCAGGAAAATCGGCACCAGCACCAGCCGCAGCAGCGTCAGAACGTTCGCCAGGTTGGCGATGCGGACGGGGTCCGGAGGTCCCGTCACTGGACCCGTTTCCGGCTGCCCCGACACGGCAACAGAATAGCGGTTGACCAGCGCGACCGATCCCGATGCCGATACTGTTACCCGTGACCGAAAGTCGACAGGATCACCGGCCGACAGTCCGGCGTGCGCGCACCTCTGACGTGCCCGCCATCAAACACCTCGTCGACACCTATTCCGGGAAGATCCTTCTGGAGAAGAACCTCGTCACGCTCTATGAGGCCGTTCAGGAGTTCTGGGTGGCCGAGATTGACGGCAGGGTGGTGGGCTGCGGGGCGCTGCACGTGCTGTGGGCGGACCTCGGCGAGATCCGCACCGTCGCGGTCGATCCGGCAATGACCGGCCGCGGCATCGGGCACGCGATCGTCAACCGGCTCCTGGAGGTCGCCCGCGAACTGCAGTTGGAGCGGTTGTTCGTGCTGACCTTCGAGACCGAGTTCTTCGGCAAGCACGGGTTCACCGAGATCGAGGGCACCCCGGTGACCGCAGAGGTGTTCGAGGAGATGTGTCGCTCCTACGACATCGGCGTCGCCGAGTTCCTGGATCTGAGCTACGTCAAGCCCAACATCCTGGGCAACTCCCGGATGCTGCTGGTCCTCTAGCCCCGCGAGCTGGGGGCGCCTCCCGCGAGCAGACGCAGAATCGCACTAAATGCGCTCTTCCAGTGGGATTCTGCGTCTGCTCGCGCCAAGGGGCTACCGCGCTACTCGGGGTCGCCCCCGTCGGCGTCGGCCCCGCCGCGGATCAGCGCCAGCGTGCCGGCCAGCTCGTCGGGCTTGACCAGCACCTCCCGGGCCTTGGACCCCTCGGAGGGCCCGACGATGCCGCGGGTCTCCATCAGATCCATCAGCCGGCCGGCCTTGGCGAACCCGACGCGCAGCTTGCGCTGCAGCATCGAGGTGGAGCCGAACTGGCTGGATACCACCAGCTCCACGGCCTGCAGGAACACGTCCATGTCGTCGCCGATGTCGGGGTCGACGTCGGTGCGCTCGCCGGTGGGCTTGGCGGTGGTGACGCCCTCGGTGTACTCGGGTTCGGCCTGGTCCTTGCAGGCGGCGACGACGGCCTGGATCTCCTCGTCGGTGATGTAGGCGCCCTGCAGCCGGATCGGCTTGCCGGCCCCCATGGGCAGGAACAGGCCGTCGCCCATCCCGATCAGTTTCTCGGCGCCGGCCTGGTCCAGGATCACCCGGCTGTCGGTGAGCGACGACGTGGCGAACGCCAGCCGCGACGGCACGTTGGTCTTGATGAGCCCGGTGACGACGTCGACCGACGGCCGCTGGGTGGCGAGCACCAGGTGGATGCCGGCGGCGCGCGCCTTCTGGGTGATCCGCACGATCGCGTCCTCGACGTCGCGGGGCGCCGTCATCATCAGGTCGGCGAGCTCGTCGACGATCGCGACGACGTACGGGTAGGGCCGGTACTCCCGCTGGCTGCCCAGCGGGGCGGTGATGGCCCCCGAGCGCACCTTGTCGTTGAAGTCGTCGATGTGCCGCACCCGCGAGGCTTGCATGTCCTGGTAGCGCTGTTCCATCTCCTCGACCAGCCACGCCAGCGCGGCCGCGGCCTTCTTCGGCTGGGTGATGATCGGCGTGATCAGGTGCGGAATGCCTTCATACGGCGTGAGTTCCACCATCTTCGGGTCGATCAGGATCATCCTGACCTCCTCGGGTGTGGCCCGGGTCAGCAGCGAGACCAGCATCGAGTTGACGAAGCTGGACTTGCCGGATCCGGTGGAGCCCGCGACCAGCAGGTGCGGCATCTTGGCCAGGTTGGCCGAGATGAAGTCGCCCTCGATGTCCTTGCCCAGCCCGATCACCAGCGGGTGGTGGTCGCGGCGGGTGGACGGCGCGGTCAGCACGTCGGCCAGCCGCACCATCTCGCGGTCGGTGTTGGGCACCTCGATGCCGACCGCGGACTTGCCCGGGATCGGGGCCAGCATGCGGACGCTCTCGGTGGCCACGGCGTAGGCGATGTTCTTCTGCAGGGCGGTGATCTTCTCCACCTTGACCCCGGGCCCCAGCTCCACCTCGTAGCGGGTGACGGTGGGGCCGCGCGTGCAGCCGGTGACGGCGGCGTCGACCTTGAACTGGTTGAGCACCTCGCCGATGGCGTCGGCCATGACGGTGTTGGCGGCGCTGCGCTTCTTGGGCGGGTCGCCCGCGACCAGCAGGCTCAGCGGCGGCAGGGTGTAGGGCCCCTCGACGACGCGGTCCACGATCTGCGTTTCCTGCTTCTTGGCGCGACGGCGGCTTCGCCCCGGCTCCGGAATGGTCGGAGAGTCGTCGGCGATCGGCTCGTCGAGCGCGGCCGGTGCGGCCTTGGCCGACGGCCACGCCTGCGGTTCCTCCGCCGGCGACTCGTCGTAGTAGCCGTCGGAGAAGTCTTCGCGGGGCTGGTCGTCGTCGAACTCGTCTGCGTAGTCGTAGGCGACGTCGTCATCGCGCATGAGCCGGGTCCCGAACATGGCACGCACCACGTCGGGCACCTCTTTGATCGTGGTCCCGGTCAGCAACAGCAGGCCGAACAGCGCCCCGATGAACAACAGCGGCGCGGCGATCCAGGCAGACAGCCCGTCGGACAGCGGCCCGCCGATCGCAAAGCCGATGAATCCGGCTGCGCGACGGCGCAATTCGGGGTCTTGCGGGGAGCCCGACCACAGGTGGCGCAGGCCCAGCACGGACAGTGCGATCAGGCTGGCGCCCAGGATCAGCCGGGGCCGCGCGTCGGGGTTCGGCTCGGTTCGCATCAGCGCGACCGCCACCGCCGCGGTGATCAGCGGCAGCACCAGGACACCCGAGCCGATGAAGGTCCGCAGCACGGTGTCCACCCAGGCGCCGACGGGCCGGGCGGCGTGGAACCACGAGCTCGCGGCGACGACGACGGACGCGCCGAGCAGCGGGGGCGCCGGTCGGGCGCGTCTCGATGCGCTCCGCGAAGCGGCCTTTGACCTGCTCGTTCGGGTCCCGGAGCGGGCGACGGTCTTACTCGGCATGGGGACCAGCCTAGTCGCTATCGCCTCAAATTCACCATCTGCCACACTGGTCACAAAAGTGTGTCGGTTCGGCCGCCGCGGGATCACCGAAGCGGCCCGCCGGCGAGTGGGTAGGGTGACAGCCGTCACCCCGTGCCACACACCCGAGGAGCCCCCAGCATGCCCGTCGTCGTCGTCGCCACCATGACCGTCAAACCCGAGTCGGTCGACACCGTCCGCGACATCCTGACCACCGCTGTGTCAGAAGTGCACGACGAACCCGGCTGCCAGCTCTACTCGCTGCACCAGAGCGGGGAGACCTTCGTCTTCGTCGAGCAGTGGGCCGACGAGGAGGCGCTCAAGACCCACAGCACCGCGCCGGCGATCGGCAAGATGTTCGCGGCGGTCGGGGAGCACCTGGCCGGCGCGCCGGACATCAAGATGCTGCAGCCGGTTCCGGCGGGCGACGCGGACAAGGGACAGCTGCGCCGCTGATGAGCGGCCCCACGAGCGCACCCCGCGGCGGCCCCCTGAGCGGGAAGGTCGCCTTAATCACCGGCGCCGCGCGCGGCCAGGGCCGGGCGCACGCGGTCCGGCTGGCCGCGGACGGTGCGGACATCATCGCGGTCGACCTGTGCGACCAGATCGCCAGCGTCCCCTACCCCCTGGCCACACCCGAGGATCTGGCCGCCACCGTGAAACTGGTCGAGGACACCGGCGCCCGCATCGTGGCCAAGCAGGGCGACGTGCGCGACCGCCGGTCGCTGTCCGCCGCGCTGCAGGCCGGGCTCGACGAGCTCGGCCGGCTCGACATCGTCGTGGCCAACGCCGGCATCGCCCCCATGCAATCCGGCGACGACGGCTGGCGCGACGTCATCGACGTCAACCTCACCGGCGTCTACCACACCATCAAGGCGGCGATCCCGACGATGGTCTCCCAGGGCGCCGGCGGGTCGATCGTGTTGATCAGTTCGGCCGCCGGGCTGGCCGGTGTCGGCAGCCCGGACGCGGGTTCGGTCGGCTACGCCGCCGCCAAGCACGGGGTGGTCGGGTTGATGCGGGTCTACGCGAACCTCCTTGCGGGGCAGAATATCCGGGTCAACTCCATCCATCCCACCGGCGTGGAAACCCCCATGATCAACAACGAGTTCACCCGGGAGTGGCTGGCCAAGATGGCCGCGGCGACGGACACGCCGGGAGCCATGGGCAATGCGCTGCCGGTGGAGGTCCTGCAGGCCGAGGACATCGCCAACGCGGTGGCATGGCTGGTGTCCGACCAGGCCCGTTACATCACCGGGGTCACCCTGCCGGTCGATGCGGGCTTCCTGAACAAGTAGCCCGCCATGAGCCGGAACATGGTGGCGCAGACGGCCTTCGGGCCGATGGTCCTGGCGGCCGTCGAGCAGAACGAGCCACCCGAGCGCCGGCTCGTGGACGACGACCTGGCCAACCTGTTCTTGCCGGCGCCCCTACGCTGGCTGGTGACCGCCACCCGGGTCGCCCCCGTGCGCCGCGCGATGATCCGGGCATCGGAGTGGTCGGGCCGCGGGCTGTGGGCAAACCTGGCCTGCCGCAAGCGATTCATCGGCGACAAGCTCGACGAGGCGCTCCCGGGAATCGAGGCCGTGGTCATCCTGGGCGCCGGCCTGGACACCCGTCCGTACCGGCTGACCCGGCGGGTCCGCATCCCGGTGTTCGAGGTGGACCTGCCGGTCAACATCGCCAGGAAGCTGGAGACGGTGCGGCGGGGGGTGGGGGGGGCGCCGCTGTCGGTGCGGCTGGTGGCGCTGGACCTGGAGCGCGACGACCTGCTGACGTCTCTGGCGGAGCACGGTTTTCGCACCGATTACCGCGCGTTCTTCATCTGTGAGGGCGTGACGCAGTACCTCAGCGAGGAAACCGTCCGGCGAACCCTGGAGGGGTTGCGCGCGGCCGCGCCGGGCAGCAGGCTGCTGTTCACCTACGTCCGCCGGGACTTCATCGACGGGACGAACCGATACGGCACCCGCACCCTGTATCGCAGCGTGCGTGAACGCCGGCAGCTGTGGCACTTCGGATTACAGCCCGAGGAGGTCGGCGATTTCATCGCCGCCTACGGGTGGCGGCTGGTGGAACAGGCCGGGCCCGACGACCTCGTCCGGCGCTACGTTGAGCCCACCGGCCGGAAACTCAAAGCCTCCCAGGTGGAATGGTCGGCCTTCGCGGAGAAGGTCTAGGCCGCAAAGAGCCCTCAGACCTCGATGACTGTCGGCACGATCATCGGCTGCCGGCGATAGGTCTCCCCCACCCACTTGCCGACGGTGCGCCGCACGGCCTGCGCGATGCGCGCGGGATCGGTGACCCGCTCAGCGGCGAGGGATTCCAGTTCCGCCTCGACCTTGCGCACGACGGGCTCGAGCGCCTTGGGGTCCTCGGAGAAGCCGCGGGAATGCAGGTGCGGCACGGCCACCGGTCGGCCGGTGCCCCGGCCGACCACCACGGTGACCGCGACGAACCCGGACGACAGGATCAGCCGCTCCCCCAACGTGATGTCGCCGACGTCGCCGGTGATCAGGCCGTCGACGAACATCTTGCCGACCGGCACGGCACCGGCGATGCCGGCACGGCCGGCGATCAGGTCGACGCTGACGCCGTTCTCCGCCAACACGATCGACTCCTCGGGCACCCCGGCGCGCGCGGCCAGCTTGGCGTTCGCCCGGAGCATCCGCCAGGTTCCGTGCACCGGCATCACGTTGCGCGGCCGCACCCCGTTGTAGAGGAACAGCAGTTCACCCGCGTAGGCGTGGCCCGAAACATGAACCCGTACTTGCTGATTGGTGACGACGCGGGCGCCGATCTTGGCCAGGGAGTCGATCACGCCGTAGACGGCTTCCTCGTTGCCCGGGATCAGTGACGAGGACAGGATGATCAGGTCATCGGATGTCAGCGTGATGCTGCGATGCTCGCCGCGCGACATCCGCGACAACGCCGACATGGGTTCGCCCTGGGTTCCGGTGGTGATGAGCACCAGCCGCTCCGGCGGCGCCATCTCGGCGGCGGCGATGTCGAGCAGGTCGGCGTCGTCCACCCGCAGGAAGCCCAGCTCCCGCGCGATGGCCATGTTGCGCACCATGGACCGCCCGACGAACGCCACCCGCCGGCCCAGGGCCACCGCGGCGTCGATGATCTGCTGCACCCGGTCCACGTTGGAGGCGAAGCACGCCACGATGACCCGGCCGTCGGCGCCGCGGATGAGGCGGTGCAGGGGCGGGCCCACCTCGCTCTCCGAGGGCCCGACGCCGGGGATCTCGGAGTTGGTCGAGTCGCACAGCAGCAGGTCCACCCCGGCGTCGCCCAGCCGGGACATCCCGGGCAGGTCGGTGGGACGCCCGTCCAGCGGCAGCTGGTCGAGCTTGATGTCGCCGGTGTGCAGGACGGTGCCCGCGCCGGTGTGGACCGCGATGGCCAGCGCGTCGGGGATGGAGTGGTTGACCGCGAAGTATTCGCACTGGAAGACGCCGTGGGTGGTGCGCTGCCCCTCGGCGACCTCGATGAAAGCCGGCTTGATGCGGTGTTCGCGGCATTTGGCGGCGACCAGCGCCAGGGTGAACTTGGAGCCGACGACCGGGATGTCGGGCCGCAGGCGGAGCAGGAACGGGATGGCGCCGATGTGATCCTCGTGCGCGTGCGTCAGCACCAGGGCCTCGACGTCGTCGAGCCGGTCCTCGATGTGCCGCAGGTCCGGCAGGATCAGGTCGACGCCGGGCTCGTCGTGGGTGGGGAACATGACCCCGCAGTCGATGATCAGCAACCGGCCGAGATGTTCGAAAACCGTCATGTTGCGGCCGATTTCGTTGATGCCGCCGAGCGCGGTGACCCGCAGCCCGCCGGGAGGCAGAGGTCCCGGTGGGGCGAGGTCCTGGTTCACGCGCGACTCACCTGAGCACCGCGGCCGCGCGCATGTCGGCGGCCAGCGCGTCGAGTTGCTCCGGCGTGGCCGGCATCTGGGGCAGCCGCGGGTCGCCGGCGTCGATGCCCTGCAGGCGCAGGCCCGCCTTGGACATCGTCACGCCGCCGAGGCGGGCCATCGCGTTGCACAGCGGGGCGAGGTTGACGTTGACCTTCCGCGCGGTCGCGACGTCCCCGGAAGCGAACGCGGACAACATGTCTCGCAGCTGGCCCGCGGCCACGTGGGAGATCACGCTGATGAAGCCGGTGGCGCCCATCGCCAGCCAGGGCAGGTTCAGCGCGTCGTCGCCGGAGTAGTACGCCAACCCGGTTTCGGCCATCAATTCCGCGCCGGAGTGCAGGTCGCCCTTGGCGTCCTTGATGCCGACGATGTTCGGGTGGGCGGACAGGGCGCGGATGGTCTCGGGCTGGATCGGGATCACCGACCGCGGCGGGATGTCGTAGAGCACCACCGGCAGGTCGGTCGCGTCGGCGACGGCGGTGAAATGGGCGATCAACCCGCTCTGCGGCGGCTTCGAGTAATAGGGCGTGACCACCAACAGCCCGTGCGCGCCCTCGGCCGCGCACGCCTTTGCCAGTCGGACGCTGTGGGCGGTGTCGTAGGTTCCCGCGCCCGCGACGATCCGGGCCCGGTCGCCCACGGCTTCCAGCACGACCCGCAGGAGCTCGAGTTTCTCGTCGTCGGTGGTGGTCGGCGACTCGCCGGTGGTTCCCGAGACCACCAGGCCGTCGCAGCCGGCGTCCACCAGGTGGTTCGCCAGGTGCGCGGCGGCGGCGGTGTCCAGAGAGCCGTCGGCGCGAAACGGTGTCACCATCGCGGTCAGCAGGGTCCCCAAGCGTGCGGGGGCGTCGAATCCGACGGTGTTCACGGTGTTCAGGTTACCTGGCCCCGGCAAGCCGATTTGCATCCGCGGGCGGGCGCGGCCTGGGCGTCACACCCGTCACAGAAAGCTGGGGACGTGCCGATGTGCCCGCCTTCTAGCGACAATCCCGGTGGCGTCGGGGTGGTTGTCGCTATGAGGCGGGCACAACGTCGCACGCCTCCCGAGCCGTGACGGGAGTGACGAGAGTGGTCCCGCGGCTCAGGCCTCGGTGGCCAGCGGGCTCGTGGCGACCTCGGTGCCGTCGGCCAGCGTGACGACCTCGAAGTCGGCGAACACCGCGGGGGCCACGCCGGTGAGCTGGCGCAGGCACTCGATGGCCAGGCGGCGGATCTCCAAGTCGGCGTGCTCGCTGGCGCGCATCGCGATGAAATGCCGCCAGGCCCGGTAGTTCCCGGTCACGACGATGCGCGTCTCGGTCGCGTTGGGCAGCACGGCGCGAGCGGCCTGGCGGGCCTGCTTGCGCCGCAGCACTCCCACGTTTTCGTCGGCCTGGCCCGGCGCGAACTTCGCCTCGAGCCGGGCCAGCAGGTCGGCGTAGGTGGCGCGGCTCGCGTCGGCCGCGTCCGCCAGGATCTGCCGCAACTCGGGGTCGTCGTCCAGGCCCGGCGGCACGACGATCTGCGAATCCCCTTCCGGCACATACCGCTGCGAGAGCTGCGAGTAGGAGAAGTGCCGATGCCTGATCAGCTCGTGGGTGCACGACCGCGAGACGCCGGTGATGTAGAACGACACGCTCGCGTGCTCGAGCACCGAGAAATGCCCGACGTCGATGATGTGCTTGAGGTAGCCGGCGTTCGTCGCGGTCCGGGGATTGGGCTTCGACCAGCTCTGGTAGCAGGCGCGGCCGGCGAACTCGACCAGCGCCGAGCCGCCGTCGGCGTCGGTGGCCCACGGCACGTCCGCGGGCGCCACGAAATCGGTCTTGGCGATCAGTTGCACGCGCAGCGGCGCGGTCTCGGCCATGGCGCTCACCATATCCCGGCAGTCGGGCGCGCCCGCGCCTCCATCAGCCCGCGCGCTGCAGCTCCCCCGCCAGATCGCCCCGGTCGGCCACGCTGAACCCGGCGAGGCCCAGCCACGACGCCATCGACGCGAGCTCGCCGGCCAGCGCCGCGGCGACCCGGGCCCGGGGCACGGGATCACTCACCGAGGCCTCGGCGAAGGCGCCGACGACGCGCAATGTGCCCGCGACCCGGTCGGCCTTGAGGTCGACCCGCGCGACCAGCCGCCCGTCGAGCAGCAGCGGCCACACGTAGTAGCCGTAGCGGCGCTTGTGGGCCGGGGTGTAGATCTCGATGCGGTAGTGGAAGCCGAACAGCCGCTCCACCCGCGGCCGGAAGAAGATCAGCGGATCGAACGGGCACAGCAGCGCCGTGCCGTTGTCCCGGCGCGGCACCGCCTGGCCGGCGCGCACATAGGCCGGCGCCGACCAGCCGTCCACGGCTACCGGCTCGATCTCGCCGGCGGCCACGAGGTCGGCGATGGCGGGCGTGACCTGCTGAGCCGACAGTCGAAAGTAGTCGCGGATGTCCGCCTCGGTGCCGACGCCCAGCGCGCCGGCGGCCCGCAGGGTGAGCTCGCGCACGGCCTCGTCGTCGTCGACCTCGCGGGCCAGCACGCTCGGCGGCAGCACCCGTTCTACCAGGTCGTAGTGGCGCGCGAAGCCGACCCGGGTGGCGGTCGTCAGGACCCCGGCCGCGAAGAGCGCCTCGGCGATCCACTTGGTGTCGCTGCGGTTCCACCAGGCGCCCTTGGTCCGGCTCGACCCGGCCTCCAGGTGCGCCTCGATCTCCCCCGCCGTGCTCGGGCCCAGCTCGGCGACCGCAGCGATCACGTCGTCGACGAGTTTCGGGTTGTCCCTGGCGATGTGGGTGCGCCAGCGCCCGTGCCGGTACTCGCGCATCCGCCAGCGCAGCAACGGCCAGTCCTCGACGGCCATCAGGGCCGCCTCGTGCGCCCAGTATTCGGCCAGCAGCCGCGCGGGCCGGGGGCCCCACGCGGCGCGGTCCAGCACGTCGCGGTCGTACGGGCCGAGCCGGCTGAACACCGGCGCGTAATGCGCGCGCACCGCCACCGACACCGAATCCAGTTGCAGCACCTGGATGCGCGCGATGAGCCGCCGCAGGTGCGCCCGGGTGATCGCTGCGGCCGGCCGCTGCCCGCTAAACCCTTGGGCCGCAACGGCAATGCGTCGCGCCTGGGCGGCGGTGAGCTTACCGTTACCGATCGGCACGGCGCCGACAATACCGGTCGGCCGGGCTAGCCGGTGCTGACTTTGCGCTCCAGCGGTACCACCGCGCTGAGTTCCGGTGAGCTCTTGTGCTCCCGGTAGGCCGCCTCGAGGGCCGCCGGGACGGGTTCGAGTTCGCGGTATACGGCCCGCAGTTGCTCGAGGATGCCGATGCGCTGCTGACTCGCCTCGTCGGCCGCCCGCTGGGCCTGCTCCCGATAGTGATCGGCCTCCCGCCGGGCGTCGCGCCACGCCTGTTCGATCGCCGAATCGGCGTCGGCGCGCATGGCGGCCAGCTCGGCGTCCAGCTTCTTTTTGGTCTCCCGGTATTCGAGTTCCAGGGCCTTTCGCTGCGCGGCCAGCTCGGCCAGCTCCCGTTCGTGCTTTTGCCGCGCGGCCTCCGCCTCCGCCTCGGCCTCGGCAATCAGCCCGTCGGCCTCGGCTCGCGCCTCGGCGCGCATCTCGGAAACCTCGTCGACGGTCTGCCGCAGCATCTTGGCCATCCGCTTTTGCACCGCGTGCGGCGACGGCGACGTGTCGGTGAGCACGCCGATCTCTTTGCGCAGCGCGGCGACCTCGTCAGCGGATTCCTTCAGCCGCGCCCGCAGGCTGTCGACGTCGTCGACCAGCAGCTTCTGCTTGGTGGTCAACAGTTCGATGTGGGCGTCAACCGCACCCGTGTCGTAACCCCTGAACGTGCGCGAGAACGCTTTCGCGGGTTCGGTGATCACTTCGATTCCCCCCTCCTGGAAATGTCGGGTAACGCCGATGGAACCGACCCCCGGGTTCGAGTATGTCAGCGGCGGCGGGCGCCGACCGTCACGCCCTACGGTAGGTGTGGAACCTGTAGCGCAGCCCCGCCCGGCTGACCTGCCAGTCCCCCGCCTGCCCCAGCCAGGCCTCGTCGAGGACCGGCGCCAGCGCGTCGTCGTCGTCGCGTGGCAAGGCGATGTCGACCTCGGTGACCTCACACCGGGTGGCGAGCGGCAGCCCCAGGAGGTAGATCTGCGCGCCGCCGATGATCCAGGTCTGCGGGTCGGAGAGGGCGTCGTCGAGGCGACCGACCACCTCTGCGCCCTCGGCCCGGTAGTCGGTCCGGCGGGACAGCACGACGTTCCTGCGGCCCGGCAACGGCCGGACCCGGGCCGGAAGCGATTCCCAGGTGCGCCGGCCCATGACCACGGTGTGGCCCATGGTGATCTCCTTGAAGCGGGCGAGGTCCTCGGGCACCCGCCAGGGGATGTCGCCGCCGCGCCCGATGACGCCCGACGTCGACTGGGCCCACACCAGGCCCACCTCGGTCGTCCGCGTCATACCGCTACGGGGGCTTTGATCGCCGGGTGCGGATCGTAGTTTTTCACGACCACATCTTCGTAGGTGTAGTCGAATATCGAATCCCGATGGGCGAGAACGAGTTCGGGGTACGGTCGGGGCTCGCGGCTCAGTTGCAGCCGCACCTGCTCGACGTGGTTGTCGTAGATGTGGCAGTCCCCGCCCGTCCAGACGAACTCCCCCACCTCCAGGCCGGCCTGCGCGGCCATCATGTGGGTGAGCAACGCGTAGCTGGCGATGTTGAACGGCACACCGAGGAACAGGTCGGCGCTGCGCTGATACAGCTGGCAGCTCAGCCGCCCATCGGCCACGTAGAACTGGAAGAAGGCGTGGCACGGCGGCAGCGCCATCCGCGGGATGTCGCTGACGTTCCACGCCGAGACGATGATGCGCCGCGAGTCGGGATCGGTGCGCAGCAACTCCAGCGCCGCGCTGATCTGGTCGATGTGCTCGCCGGACGGGGTGGGCCAGGACCGCCACTGCACGCCGTAGACCGGGCCGAGATCGCCTGTGGGACTGGCCCATTCGTCCCAGATGGTGACGCCGTGCTCGTGCAGCCAGCCGACGTTGGAGTCGCCGCGCAGGAACCACAGCAATTCGTAGACCACCGATTTGAGGTGCACCTTCTTGGTGGTCAGCAGCGGAAACCCGGCCGACAGGTCGTAGCGGATCTGCTGGCCGAACAGGCTGCGGGTGCCGGTGCCGGTGCGGTCGGATTTGGCCGCGCCCCGCTCGAGCACCAGTCGCAGCAGGTCCTCGTAGGGGGTGGGGATCGGCACGCGGTCAGCTTAGCGGCGATCGCAAGCGCGGCGAAGCCGGGCGCGGCGGGTCGCCGCCCGAAAATCCCAGCGGCGATCGCAAGCGCGGCGAAGCCGGGCGCGGCGGGTCGCCGCCCGAAAATCCCAGCGGCGATCGCAAGAGTAGAACGGATGCCATGCCCAAGATCACCGACAGCATCACGACCCCGGACGGCACCTGCGCCGTCCGCCTGTTCACCCCCGAGGGCCCGGGCCCGTGGCCCGGCGTGGTCATGTACTGCGACGCCGGCGGCGTTCGCGACACCTTCGACCAGATGGCCGCCAAGCTCGCCGGATTCGGCTACGCGGTGCTGCTGCCCGACGTGTACTACCGCAGCGGCGACTGGGCCCCGTTCGACATGGCGACGGTGTTCGGCGACAAGGACGAGCGCAACCGGTTGTTTTCGATGATCGGCAGCATCACCCCGGACAAGATGGCGGCCGACGCCGGCGCGTTCTTCGACTACCTGGCCGCCCGGCCGGAGGTCTCCGGGGACCGATTCGGCGTCTGCGGCTACTGCATGGGCGGACGCACCTCGCTGGTGGTGGCCGGCCGTCTGCCCGACCGCGTCGCCGCGGCCGCATCCTTCCACGGCGGCGGACTGGTGAGCGACGGCACGGACAGCCCACACCTGCTGGCCGACCGGATGACCGCCAGGATCTACGTGGGCGGCGCCGAGAACGACGCGTCGTTCACCGCCGACGACGCCGAGCGGCTGGACAAGGCGCTGACGGCGGCCGGGGTATCGCACACCATCGAGTGGTATTCGGCGGGCCACGGGTTCGCGGTTCCGGACAACGCGCCCTACGACGCGGCGGCCGCCGAGCGGCACTGGGAGGCGATCACGGAGGTGTTCGGGTCGGCGCTGCCGCGGTGACGCCGATGTAGATGAATTTGCTGCGGAGATGCCTGTCGCTCCGCAACGCGGGCCGTACCGCAGCGTCAGCTAAGCGCGCCCGGCAACGTCCACGTCGAAAAGTTGCGCAGTTCCGCCAAACCAGTCGCCACGTGCCAAATTGCAAACTCGCCCCTCGCGCTGTGGACTTATCAACCGACTTGGCCTTAGCATTTGCTGGCAGCGCGTTTAGCAGAAAGCGAGCTCAACCGCATCCGGGCGCAGTGCCACAGCGACGACGGGGGGGACCGCGTGTTCGCAGACGTTCCGGCACCTGACGGCGGCCGACGGGTCGAGCGTCGACGCCCGAAACCACCAGGCCAGTCGCCCATCGACGACCTGCAGCGGATGCCCGCACTCGTCGCGTTGGAGCGGCTACCGACGCCCGCCCTGGCGGTTGACCGCGCCGGGACGGTCCTGTTCGCCAACGGCCCGTTCTGCCGGATGACGGGCTACTTGGCCGGCGAATTGCAGTCGATGAGCTTCGACGAATTCTTCGTCACCCTGCCGGCCGACGACACGTGGATCGTGCTGGCCGGAACGAGCGCCCAGCGCCGCGTCGTGCTGAGGCACAAGGACGGCCACTCGGTGTGGGCCAGCATGAGCAAGTCGGCCATGCGACGCCGCGACGACACCGTTGCGCTGGTCACCTTCCACGACCGCACCGAGGAGCTCTGGCTCAACAGCGTGGATCCGGATCGCGCCTGACCTAACCGGCGGGCAGGCCCACCAGTTCGGCCAGCCGCGCGCGGTGGCGGTAGGCGGTGCCCAGCGCCAACTGGTCGCTCTTGGCGCGCTTGAGGTACAGGTGCGCCGGATACTCCCACGTCATCCCGATGCCGCCGTGCAGCTGCACGCATTCCTCGGCGGCGTGCACGGCGACGCCGCTGCAGTACGCCTGGGCGGTGGCCGCGGCCACGCTCGCGTCGTCGGCCTCGCGCGCGGTCGCGCCGGCACCGCCGAGCGCCTCGGGGACCAGCAGCCCGGCCACCCCCAGCTCGGCGGCCAGCGTCTGCCATACCGCCGAAAAGTCCTGCGGCTGGGGATCGTAGGCGCGCGCCACCTGTTCGGGCGGACAGCGGTCGGCGAACAGCTGGCGCACGCCGTCGCGCAGGGCCTCCTCGGTGTCGGAGTAGAGCAGGTCGCCCGCGCTCATCGGTTCAGGTCCTTCCAGGCGACGTCCTTGTCGACACGGTGTTCGCCCGGCAGGCCGAGGATCCGCTCGGAGATGGTGTTGCGCAGTATTTCCGAGGTGCCGCCTTCAATCGAATTGCCGCGGGCCCGCAGATACCGGTAGCCGGGTTCGCGCCCGACCAGGTCGACGACCTCCGTCCTGCGCATCGTCCAATCGTCGTAGCGCAGGCCGGATTCGGCGTGCAGCTCGATGTCGAATCCCGAAACGGCTTGCGCCAGCCGGGCAAATGCCACTTTCATGCCGGCGCCTTCCGGGCCGGGCTGGCCGGCGCTGGCCTGCTGCCGCAATCGTTCACCCGCCAGCCGGAGCACCTCCGCCTCGACCCACAGCCGCATCAGCTCGTCGTGCATCGCGGGGTTGCGCAAGTGCGGCTCCTCGCGCCACGCCTCGGCCACCTTGCCGATGTGCCCGCCCTCGCGCGGAGTGCCGGCCTGCGAACCGATCGCGACCCGCTCGTTGTTCAGCGTGGTGGTCGCGACGCGCCAGCCGCCGCCCTCGGGGCCGAGCCGATTCGCGTCGGGCACCCGCACATCGGTGAGGAACACCTCGTTGAACTCGGCTTCCCCGGTGATCTGGCGCAGCGGCCGCACGTCGACGCCGGGCTGGGTCATGTCGCACAGAAAGTAGGTCAGACCAGCGTGTTTGGGCACCGTCGGGTCTGTGCGGGCGACGAGGATGGCCATCTGCGCGTGCTGCGCCATCGAGGTCCACACCTTCTGCCCGTTGACGATCCATTCGTCGCCGTCGCGCACCGCGCGGGTGGCGACGCCGGCCAGATCCGATCCCGCGCCCGGCTCGCTGAACAACTGGCAGTAGACGTGTTCCCCGGTGAACAAGGGGCGCAGGAACTTTCGTTTTTGCTCGTCGGTTCCGAAC
Source organism: Mycobacterium bohemicum DSM 44277 (assembly GCF_001053185.1). GTDB lineage: Bacteria > Actinomycetota > Actinomycetes > Mycobacteriales > Mycobacteriaceae > Mycobacterium > Mycobacterium bohemicum. The sequence continues at coordinate 299,990 of NZ_CSTD01000004.1, forward strand.
GCGGCGATCGTCGGTGCCGCCATACCCATGCCGATGAAGTTCTTGACGGTGCCGCCCACCGGCGCCCCCGCCGCGGCGAGTTGGGCGTTCACCCGCTCCTGGGCCGAGCGTGGCAGGCCGAGCCCGCCGAAACCCTCGGGCAGGTGGACCCATGCCAGGCCCGCATCGTATTGCGCGCCAAGGAATTCGCGCGGGTCACTCGTTCCAGGGTCGTACGCGTCGAGCAGGGCCTTGACCCGGGCCTCCAGGTCGTCCGCCGTCATCGCGCGCCGCCCGATGCGGACTGGAATCCTTGCGCTGGGCCCAGCAGGAGGCCGCCGTCGATGACCATGGTCTCGCCGGTGATCCAGCTCGCCGCGTCGGAAACGAGGAACGCGACCGCGTTCGCCACGTCGATCGGCTCACCGATGCGCCCGAGCGCGATGGTCGACGCCAGCGGGTCCTCGTGGTCTTTCCACAGCGCCTCGGCCAGTTTCGTGCGCACCACGCCCGGGGCGATCGCGTTGACCCGGACCTTGGGTGAAAGTTCGAGCGCCAGTTGCTTGGTCACGTGGATGAGCGCGGCCTTGGTGGCGTTGTACATGCCCATCGCCGGGGACTGGTGCATGCCGCCGATCGAGGCGGTGTTGACGATGGCGCCGCCGTGGTCGCCCATCCACGACTTGACGGCGAGCGACGTCCATAGCAGGGGTGCCCACAGGTTGACGTCGAAGATCTTGGTGAACCGGGCGTGATCCTGGTCGATCAGCGGCCCGTAGGCCGGATTGGTGCCGGCGTTGTTGACCAGGATGTCGACGCTGCCGAATCTCTCGAGGGTGAGGTCGACGCAGCGCCGCGCGGCGTCCTCGTCGACGGCGTGCGCGCCAACCCCCAAGGCCTTCTCCCCCACCTGGGCCGCGGCGTCTTCGGCCGCCTCCTGCTTGCGGGCGGTGAGCACGACGTTGGCGCCCGCGGCCGCCAATTGCTGCGCGATCGCCAGCCCGATTCCGCGCGAGGCGCCGGTGATGATGGCGGTTCGGCCGGTCAGGTCGGATGAGGTCATGTGCACGCCTTCTGCAGTAGGGGGTGAGCGCATCGCCGATGTAGCGAATCTAAACCTCGCGGAATCGGCAGAGGCGCCAGGGGCGGGAGCGGTTCATCCCGCCAGCCTGGTGATCCAGGCCCGGGAATCGGCCGGGTCGATGACGTCGTCGAGCTCGAAGGTGGTGGCCGAGCGCAGCGCCTTGCCGTGCTCGTAGGCCGCCGCCACCAGCTTGTCGAAGAGCGCCTGCCGCTCGGATTGGTCGGCCACGGCGGCCAGCTCCTTGCTGAAGCCCAGGCGCACAGCGCCTTCCAGCCCCATGCCGCCGATCTCCCCGGTGGGCCAGGCGACGGTGAACTGTGGGGCGCGGAACGAGCCGCCCGCCATTGCCATCGCGCCGAGCCCGTATCCCTTGCGCAGGATGATCATTCCAACTGGCACGGTCAGCCGGGCGCCCAGCACGAACATGCGGCCGAACCGGCGGACCGCCGCCTCCTTCTCCGCGTCCGGCCCGACCATGAAGCCGGGGGTGTCGCACAGCGAGATCAGCGGCAACCGGAACGACTCGCACAGGGCCAGGAAGTCACCGGCCTTGTCGGCGGCCTCGGCGTCGATCGCGCCGCCCAGGTGGTGGGTGCTGTTCGCGATCAGCCCGTAGGCGACCCCCTCCACGCGCACCAGGGCGGTCACGATCCCGACGCCGTAGTCGGGCCGCAGTTCGAGCACGGAGCCGACGTCCACGATGGACTCGATCGCCCGGTGTACGTCGTAGGCCCGTAACCTGTTCTGCGGCACCACATGCCGGGCCAGGCGCGGATCGGGCTCCTCCCACTCGCGAAGGCTGCCCTGAAAATAGGACAGGTACTGCTTGGCCAGCGACACGGCGTGCGCCTCGTCGCGCGCCACCAGGCTGACCACGCCGTTGCGGCGTTGCACGTCGATCGGGCCGATGGCCTCCGGCGGGTAGGCGCCCAGGCCGCCGCCCTCGATCATCGCCGGGCCGCCCATCCCGATGTTGGCGTCGGGGGTCGCGATGATCACGTCACACACGCCCGCCAGCGCGGCGTTGCCGGCGAAGCACCGGCCCGAGACGATCGACACCAGCGGCACCCGGCCGGCGAGTCCGGCCAGCATCCGGAAGGTCGGCACGTCGAGGCCGGCGTGCCCGCCGACGTCGGTGTCCCCGGGCCGACCGCCGCCGCCCTCGGCGAACAGCACCACCGGCAGCCCCCGGCGGGCCGCCAGCTCGAAAACCCGGTCGGTCTTGGCGTGGTTTCGCATGCCCTGGGTGCCGGCCAGCACCGTGTAGTCGTAGGACAGCACCGCGGCCTCGGCCGCGGGCCGCCCGAAGCGGTCCGCCCCGATCGTGGCCAGGCCCGCGACGAGGCCGTCGGCCGGGGTGTTGGCGACCAGGTCCTCTTCGGAGCGGCGGCTGCGCTGCGCGGCGATGGCCAGCGCGCCGTACTCGACGAAGCTGCCGGGATCCACCAGGTCGGCGATGTTCTCCCGGGCCGTGCGGCGACCTTGCTTGTGCCGCTTGGCAACCGCGGCGTCGCGGCCCTCGTCCAGGGTCAGCAGATGGCGCCGGCGCACCTCGTCGAGGTCGGCGCGCGGCCGGTCGAGATCGGCGGCGGCCGTGACCGACTCGCCGTCGGCGCCCCGGGAGACGCGGGTGAAGATCACCAGCGGGTCTCCGGGGCCGACGACCTGGCCGACCGTCACCAGGCTCCGCACGGTCCGCAACGCCGCCGGCGCGACCAGCACGTGCTGCATCTTCATCGCCTCCAGCACCGCCAGTTGGCCGCCGGGGCCGAAGTCGGCGCCCTCGGGTGCCAGCTCCACGACGGTGCCGGCCAGGTGCGCGCGCAGCGCTTCCTCGCCCGGATACAGTTCGACCTCCGTGACCCGCGCCTCGGGCCTTGGGTGCGCCGACGCCGCGGCGAACTCGGCAAGATGTCCGTCCAGGAAGTCGGTCGTGACCCACCCGGACTGAACCCGGCTGTCCGCCAAGAGCTCCCGGAGGAAACCGATGTTGGTGGCGACCCCCTCTATACCGAATTCGCCCAGGGCGGTCCGCGCCTTGCGCACCGCCGCCTCGAACGACGGGGCGTGCACGTGGGCGATGACCTTGGCCAGCAGCGAGTCGTACTGCGGGTTGGCGGCCAGGCCCGGGCGGCCGTAGGTGTCCACGCGCACACCCGGGCCGCTCGGCGGCGAGAAGGCCGTGAGCGCGCCCGCCGCGGGTGCGACGGAGCCGTCGGGGGCGAGGGTCTCCATGTTGACCCGCGCCTGGATGGCGATGCCCCGGTGCGCCGCGGGCTCACCGATGACCTCGGTGCCGTCCGAGGCGGTCCCGGCCGGCAGGCGGAGCTGGTAGTACGACGCACCACGGGCGATGGCCAGCTGGACGGCGACCAGGTCCAGCCCGGTGGTCTCCTCGGTGACGGTGTGCTCCACCTGGATGCGCGGGTTGACCTCCAGGAAGACGAATTCGTCTCCGGAGAGCAGGAATTCGACGGTGGCCAGCCCGCGCAGGCCGGCCCGCGCGCACAACCGCGTGGCCGCCTGATGCAGCTCGCGCCGCAGCGCCCCGGAAAGGCCCTGCGCGGGAGCGATTTCCACGATCTTCTGGTAGCGCCGTTGAATGCTACAGTCTCGGTCGCCGAGCGCCAGCGCGTGCGTTTGGTGGCCCGCGGGTGCGCCGACCACCTGCACCTCGATGTGCCGCGCCGCGTCGAGGACGGCCTCGGCGAAAAGCGCCGGATCGCCGAAGCCGAGCTGAGCCTCGGCGGCGCATTGCCGGTAGGCGGCCTCGATCTGGTCAGCGTCGGTGACCTTCCGCATGCCCCGGCCACCGCCGCCGGCGAGCGCCTTGATCATGATGGCGCCGCCGTGGGCCGCGAAGAAGGCCGTGACGTCGTCCACGCTGCTCGGCCCCCGGGTGGCCGGCAGCACCGGGAGCCCGGCCGCCACCGCCGCGGCCCGGGCCGTGGACTTGTTACCGAACGCCTCGAGCACGTCGGCGTCCGGCCCCACGAAGGTGCGCCCGGCCGCGGCGCAGGCGCGGGCGAATTCGGAGCTCTCGCTGAGAAACCCGTAGCCCGGATGAATCAAGTCGGCGCCGGATTTCTCGGCGATCGCCAACAGCGCCGCGGAATCCAGGTACGCCTTGGGCCCGGTGCCCGGCAGGCCGAACGCCTCGTCGGCGGCATGCACGTGCGGGCTGCCGGCGTCGTCTTCGGCGTACACGGCGACCGTCCGCATGCCCAGTTCGGTTGCGGTCCGGACGATTCGCAGCGCGATCTCGCCCCGGTTGGCGATCAGCACGGTCATGAAGGAAACTCGGTCATCGACGTGGGTCACCCCACTGCACCTGTGCGCGCAGGCTGCCCTTGAGCAGCTTGCCACCGGCGTTGCGTGGCAACGCCTCGCCGACCACCGTGACGTACTGCGGAACCTTGAAGTCGGCCAGCCGCTCCCGGCAGTGGTCCAGAACGGCGTCGACGTCGACATCGTCCGCGCCACCGAACAATACGGCCCCGACCTTTTCGCCCATGATCTCGTCGGGCACGGCCAGCACGCAGGCGTCCGCGACGGTGGGCGCGGCGAGCAGCACGGCCTCCACCTCGACGCTGGACACGTTTTCCCCGCCCCGGTTGATGATGTCCTTGAGCCGGTCGACGATGTACACCCGGCCGGCGTCGTCGACCCGCACGACGTCGCCGGTGTGCAACCAGCCGTCGACGATGCTGGCGGCGCTGGCTTCGGGCCGCTTCCAGTAGCCGGCAGTCACGTTGGCGCCGCGCGTCACCAGCTCGCCCTCGGCGCCGTCGTTGCCGAACGGAATCACCCCGAGGTCGACCGAGGGCACCGCGTACCCGACGGAGTCGGCGTGTTCGAGGGCATCGGAGTCCGGCAGGACCGTCATCAGCGACGCGGTCTCGGTCATCCCGTACCCGTTGAACACCGTCGCACCGGCGAACGCGTCCTTCACGGCCCGCACCAGCGTCGGCGCGATCGGCGCGCCGCCGTAGCCCACCCAACGGACGCCGGACACGTCGGCGTCGCGAAAGCCGTTGTGCCGCAGCAGTAACGAATAGATCGCCGGAACGGTCACCATGCTCGAGATGCGTTCGCCCGCCACCGCGGCGATCAGCTGCTCGAGGTTGAGCGCGGGCATGATGACCGACGCTCCCCCGACGCGGGCGGCCGCCAGAAGCTGTGAGTTGCAACCGGTCACGTGGAACAAGGGAACCGAGATCAGCGTGCGCATCCCCTCCCCGAGATCGCGGGGCAGCCCCATGCACCGGACCGAATTCTCGGTGTTCGTCAGGAACGCCTCGTGTGTCGTCGGCACGCCTTTGGGATGGCCGGTGGTGCCGGACGTGTAGAACAGCGCGGCGATGTCGGTGCGGCCGAGTTGTTCGGTCACGTAGGGATGCCCGTCGGGCAGCGGCGTTTCCGGCGCGAGATCCACGTGCGCGCCGGAGTCGTTCAGCACGAACTCGACCTCGGGTGGCGCGGAACGGGTGTTGCCCGCGACCGCCACACCTCCCGCCATCACGGTGCCCCAGAACGCCAGCACCCAGTCGATCCCGGCGGGACGGCGCACCGCCACCCGCTCGCCGGGTTTCAGGCCCGCCGCGCGCAGCCCGCCCGCCACCCGGGCGGCGCGGTCCCACAGCTGCCGGTAGGTCAGGCGGCCACCCCCGAGTTCGACCACGGCCTCGCTGTTAGGGCTGCGGTCGACGTGCCCGGCGAGCATGTCCAGCAACGTGTTCGGCAAGTCGTCGTAGCGCGGGATGCCGGCGAGGTCCCGGGACACTCCGGTCGTGGCGAAGGGGTTTTTGTCGCGGGGGATTTCGATCACTTCAGGCATGGCCGGTCCTAACTCTGCTCCTGGCCTATGGTGATGCGGTGACGACCGAGGATTCCGCCATCATGCCCGAGGCGTACTTCTCCGTCGACGGCGACTCCTACGTGCCGGGACCGATGACACGGGGACCCTGGGGCGCCGCGATGGGAGGCCAGATCGTCGGCGGGCTGTTGGGCTGGGGCATAGAACGATCCGGCATCGATCCCGGGCTTCAGCCCGCCCGCCTGACGGTCGACCTGCTGCGCCCGGTGCCGCTCGAGCCGGTGCAAATCCGGACGTCGGTGGTGCGCGAGGGCCGGCGCATCAAGCTCGTCGACGGCACCCTGGTGCAGGACGGGAAGGTGGTCGCGCGGGCCAGCGCGCTGTTCCTGCGCCGCGGCGAGCATCCCGACGTACGGGTGTGGTCGACGCCGGTGCGGATGCCCCCGCTTCCGGCGAACGCCGACGGCTTCCCGCCCGACATGCCTTTTCACATCTGGAGCTACGGCGCCGAGGTCGGCGAGGGCAGCCGCGGGATGGCCGAGTGGGAGCAGGCCGACAGCCAGAAGTTCGCCTGGACGAGGCTCTTTCGGCCGATGGTGCGCGGCCACCCGCTCACGCCGTTGGTCCGCCTGGCGTTCGTCGGTGATATCACGAGCTCCCTTTCGCATTGGGGCGCAGGCGGATTGCGCTACATCAACGCCGACTACACCGTCACCGCGAGCCGGCTGCCCGACGGCGAGTACGTCGGCCTCGCCGCGCAGAGCCACTACGGCACGCAAGGCGTCGCCACCGGCAGCGCCACGTTGTTCGACCGGCACGGCCCCTTCGGGACCGCCTCGGCGGTGGCCCTGGCCCAGCCCGCCGACGCCTTTGTGCCGTCGTATCTTTGAGGCGCTCACCCCATCAGCGTCGCGGCGACGGTGGCGCCCAGGTTCCAGCACGCCTCGAGATCGCCCCTGCCGGGCTTGCCCGCCGCCGTGACGGTCTTCACCGCCTTGACCCAACCCAGCCCGGCGGTGATGCCGTCGAGGGCGCGCTCGGCTCCCTCGGTGCCCTCGTTGCCGTGCAGGTAGGCCCCGAATGGACGCCCGCTGGTGGTGTCGAGGAGCTGGTAGTAGGCGCAGTCGAACGCGTGCTTCAAGGCGCCGGAGATGTACCCGAGATTCGCCGGAGTGCCGAGCAGGTAGCCGTCGGCCTCCAGCATCTCCACCGGCGACACCGTCAGCGCCGGGCGCCTGATGACCTCGACGCCCTCGATCTCGGGGTCCGTCGCGCCGGAGATCACCGCCTCGAGCATCTCCTGGCAGTGCGGCGACGGCGTGTGGTGCACGATGAGCAGCGTCTTGGTCAACGGCGCCCCTGCATTTGCACGGCCGTCTTCATTGCTTCCCGCGCGCGCCGGCGGTCACCCGCGTAGTCGTAGGCGCGGGCCAGCCGGTACCAGCGGCGCCAGTCGTCGGGGTCGCTTTCCACCTCCGTGCGCACCGTGGCGAACAACGCGTCGGCCGCGTCGCGTTCGATGCGTCCCGACGGCCGCCGCGGCAGCCCGCCGGTGTCGAGTTCCATTCCGTCCGCCGCGATCAGCCGGGCCAGCCTCTGGTGGGCGAACCCGGCCCGCAGCGTCTCGACCATGGCCCACAGCCCGATGACGGGCATGGCCAGCACCGCCAGGCCGAGGCCCACCGCGGCGGCCCGGCCAGACCCGATCAACGCAAAAGCCATGCGGCCCAACAGCGCAGCGTAGGTCAGCAGCGCCACGCACAGTAACGCGATCAGCAGCTGGATGCGCAGCGCTTTCATTGCAGGTCGAGCAGCGGCTCGATGCCCACCGTGAGGCCGGGGTGTTCCTTGATGCGCCGCACCGCCAGCAACACGCCCGGCACGAACGAGGTGCGGTCCAGGCTGTCGTGGCGGATGGTCAGCGTCTCCCCCGCGGTTCCGAACAGCACCTCCTGGTGGGCGACCAGCCCGGCCAGGCGAACCGAGTGCACCGGGATGCCGTCGATGTCGGCGCCGCGCGCACCGGGCAGGGCGCTGCTGGTGGCATCGGGATTGGGCGGCAGACCTTTCCGAGCCTCGGCGATGAGCTTGGCGGTGCGCGTCGCGGTGCCCGAGGGGGCGTCGGCCTTCTGCGGGTGGTGCAGCTCGATGACCTCCGCCGAGTCGAAGAACCGCGCCGCCTGCTTGGCGAAATGCATGGAGAGGACGGCACCTATCGCGAAGTTCGGCGCGATGAGCACCGACGCGCCGGGCGCGTCGGCCAGCCAGGCCCGCACCTGCTCGATGCGCTCCGCGGTGAAGCCGGTGGTACCCACCACGGCGTGAATCCCGTTGCCGATGACGAACTCCAGGTTGTCCATCACCACGTCGGGATGGGTGAAGTCGATGACCACCTCGGTGTCGCCGTCGGTCAGCAGGCTCAGGGGGTCACCGGCGTCGACCTCCGCCGACAGCGTCAGGTCGTCGGCGGCCTGCACCGCGCCGACCATCGTCGCCCCCACTTTGCCCTTGGATCCCAACACGCCTACCCGCATGGTTCTCACCCTAGACCGGGCGGTGTTATCCACAGTTGGGCATTCATCCACAGCCGCCCGGAGTTTCGTTGCCGGTGTCCCCGGGGCGGAATAGCATTCGAACATGCATTCGATTCCCGATCCGCCTGATGTGGCCGCCGCGCTCGATGCGCTGGACACGGCCGTCGCGCTGATCGGCGACCTGAACTTCGCGGCGCTGAGCCCCGCCGCCCGCTTGCGCACGCTGGAACGGATGGAGACGTCCCGGCGGCGTCAGGTTGCGATCGGTCACGAGGTGATCCGCGGGCTCGCGCAGCAAGAACCGGCCGAGGTCGGCGGTCCGGTCCACAAGGTGATCGCCGACTGGCTGCGGATCAGCTGCGCCGAGGCGTCCCGCCGACTGCGCGACGTCAAGCAGCTGTCGAGGCGACTGACGCTTACCGGCGAGGAATTGCCACCCGAGTTGCCTGCCACCGCGGAAGCCTGGCGCGACGGCATGCTCGACGGGCAGCACCTGCGAGTCATTCAGACGTTCGTCCGCGATCTGCCCGCGGACACTCCCGCCGCCGCGGTGGCACGGGCCGAGCGGTTCCTGGCCCGGCAAGCGACGCAGCTGCGGCCCGACCAGCTCGAGAAGGTGGCGCACCGGTGCGCCCTGCAGCTCAATCCCGACGGGAAGTTCTCCGACGCCGACCGCGCGCGGCAGCGCGGCTTCACCTGGTGCGGCCAGCGGGCCGACGGCATGAGCCTCGGCAAGCTGGTGGCGTCACCGGAGTTGCGCGCCGGCATCGATGCGTGGCTCGCCCGGTTCGCGGCCCCCGGCATGTGCAACGCGGACGACGAAACCCCTTGCGTGGAATCAGAACCCAGCGAGGAATCCGTGACGCGGGATTCGCGCAGCACCGCCCAGCGCCGACACGACGCGCTGGTCGCCCTCGTCCGCGGGCAATTGGGCGATCCGAAGCTGGGCACGCACAACGGGTTACCGGTGACGGTGATCGTTTCGACCACGCTCAAGGAATTGGCGTCGGGTGCGGGCCGGGCGGTGACGGGCGGCGGAACGCCGCTGCCGATGCGTGACCTGATCCGGATGGCCGCTCACGCCTATCACTACCTGGCCGTGTTCGACGATCACTCGAATCGGCCACTTTACCTTGGTCGTTCGCGGCGCATCGCCTCGCCAGATCAACGGGTCGTGCTCTACGCCAAGGACCGCGGGTGCACGCACCCGGGTTGTGACGCGCCCGGATATTGGTGCGAAGTCCACCATGTCGTCGACTGGGCGACCGGCGGGCCGACCGATGCCGACGCGCTCACCTTCGCGTGCGCGCCGCACCACAGGCTCGTCGACAAAGGCTGGCGGACAAGGAAAAACACCGTCGGGCGCACCGAATGGATCCCGCCGCCGCCGTTGGATCGCCGCGCGCGGACCAACGCGTATCACCATCCCGAGCGGATCTTCGCCGACGCGGATGACGAAGCGCCCGGCCTCAGATTTTGAACCGCCCCGCGAACCCGCGCAGCGGCAGGTCGGAGCTGGTGATGAGTCCCGGTGGCGCCGCCACCACCGAAGCGATCGACGCCAGCGCGGGCATGCCGGTGACGGTCATGCCGATGGAGGCGAAGTTGTCCGGGTTGGACAGGTCCACGCCGGGCCTGGGGAAGATCATGTGCTTGTTGTAGACGCACGGGTCGCCCTTGATCTGGGTGATGTAGCAGCCCTTGATGTTCCAGCTCGGGTCGGTGTGCGGGGTCATCTGCCATTCCAGGTGCGTCTCGACCCGCGGCACCCCGTCGACCATGCCCTGGTACTTGATGTAGTTGCCGCCCAGCGATCCCTTGGGCAGGGTGTACCAGCCGAGGTCGACGTCCTTGGTGCAGGCGCCCAGCTCGTAGCTGAACTTGACCTCGTCCAGCGGCAGGTCGAAGCAGTCGGCCATCATCAGGACGCTGTCGGCGAACACGCGAGTGTACTTCTCCAGCTTCCCGGGGATTTCGGGGTCGTCGACCGGCTGGCCGTAGCCCACCTCGATCCAGGTGTCCTTGGAGTGGTGGCAGGACACGTCGACGGACTCGATGGTGGTGACGTTCTCGATCTCGGCGACGTCGGCCGAACAGACCACGCCCAGGATCTGGTTGAGGCCGGGGTTCATGCCGGTGCCGTAGAACGTCGCGCCGCCCCTGTGGCATGCCTCGCTCAGCAGCTGAGTCACCGGCTTGCCCGACGGGTGCGGGTGGTTCTTGTCCCGGTGCCACCCGGTGATCCAGTCGGCGGTGGTGACGATGTTGATGCCGGCGTCGAGCACCTGTAAGTAGAGGTCCTCGTCGGGGAACACGCCGTGGAAGGTGAGCACGTCGGGCCTGGCCGCGATGATCTCCTCGATGGTGCCGGTGGCCGTCACGCCGTTGGGCTCGACGCCCGCGAGTTCGCCGGCGTCACGTCCCACCTTGTCCGGCGAATAGCAGTGCACCCCAACCAATTCGAGGTCCGGGCGGGCGGCGATCCGCTTGATCATCTCCTTGCCCACGTTTCCGGTCGCCACCTGGAACACGCGGATCGGTGCGTTCATGCCGGTCACCCTTCCTGGGATGCGTATGCGTCGGGGTAGAACTGCTTGGCCCAGTTGCGAATCGCGGTGAAACCCTCGTACTCGTCGGGGGCCAGCGCCGGGGGGTCGGAATACCGCTGGTGCGACCAGATCTCGATGTCCTGGCTGAACTGGCGGATGACTTCCTGGCCGAACTCGCGGGCCCTGGGTTCGGCCCGCGCCGGATCCTTGCCCGGAGTCCGGCCGATGTAGACCATGAACCGCACGTCGCAGGTGGAATCGTCGACGGGGGTGATCGCGGAGATGGTGCGGTTGTCGACCATGCCCCAGCTCTTGGTCACCGCGATCCCCAGGCCACCGTTGACGGCCTCCACTCCGCTGTTGACGTCCTCGATCTTCTGGCCGTCGTCGCCCTCGAAGGTGATCGTGAAGTCGACGAAGGACACCGCGCCGGAAAAGTCGTGGCGGGTGAACACCGGGACGATCGGGGTGTTGTGCACGTACTTGAAATGCGCGAAGTCCACGCCGTTCTCGAGCACGTACTGCGGGTGCAGTTCCAGCCGCTCGGCGTGCAGGCGCTGCTGGGGCCAGTAGTCGGCCGCGCTGCAGCCGTCGCCGAAGGCGCCGAACACGTCCGGCGCGTCGAAGTAGGGCTCCCGGCGCTGCACGTCGTGCCAGACGTACACCGACTCGTTGCGCTCCACGACCGGGTAGGTGCGCATGCGCCTGCCGCGGTTGGGGTGGTCCTGGTAGGGGATGCAGACGTTGCGGCCCTGCTGGCTCCACTGCCAGCCGTGGAACGGGCACTGCAGTACCTCACCCACGACCTTGCCGCCGTAACCCAGGTGCGCGCCGAGGTGCTCGCAGTAGGCGTTCATCACCGTGAGCCGGCCCGACTCGGCCCGCCACGCGACCATTTCCTGGTCGAAGTACTTCATCTTGTGGACGTCGCCCACGGCGATCTCGTCCGACCACGCCACCTGGAACCAGCCGGTCGGCTTCATCGACAGCGGCGGCTTAGCCATGCCGGGTGTCCTCCACGCGTAGGAATGATAGGCGGCCGGGCGGCAAAATCACAGTACCCTCTATGAAAACTGTTACGCTCGCCGGGTGACCAGGCCGAAAGTCGCCGAGCGGCGCCCCAACAAACGCGGTCACGCGACCCGCGAGAACATGCTCGAGGCCGCGCTGAAGTCACTGGCCTCCGGCGAGCCGGGCTCGGTTTCGGCCAACCGCATCGCCAAGGACATCGGCGCCACCTGGGGCGCCGTCCAGTACCAGTTCGGCGACACCGACGGGTTCTGGGCCGCCGTCCTGCACCGCACGGCCGAGCGGCGCGCCGCGACGTTCCGCGCGCCGGCGAACGCTCTATCACGGCCTTGCCTCACCCGATTCGCGCGCGATCGAAAACCTGCGGGCCGCGCTGCCCCGCGACCCCGGCGAGCTCGAGCGGCTCTACCCGCGCACCGCCGCGGAGCTGTTCTCCTGGGGCAGGAGCTGGCTGGAAACCTGCCAGAACGCGTTCGCCGGCCTCGCCGTGGATCCGGACCGGGTGCGCGAGGTCGCCGCCCTCATCCCCGGCGCCATGCGCGGGCTGGTGTCCGAGCGCCAACTCGGCTCGTACGCCGACCTCGACATGGCCAGGCGGGGCCTGACCAACGCGCTGGCCGCGTATCTGGAGCCGTCCCGAGTCACCCGCCGGGGCGGTCTCTAGCCTGAAGGGCGTGACATCCGGCGACATCACGATCCGCGCGGCCACGCCGGACGACTTCGCCCGCGTCGCCGAGGTGCACTACGCGGTGTGGCGGCGATCCTGGGCCGGCATCCTCATCGAACCCCTGCTGGACATCCTCGGCCCGGCCCGGCGCTGGGTCACCGACGTCTACCCGCAGAACCTCAACCGCCCGGGGTGGGCCATGTGGATCGCCGAATCGGCTGACCGCACAGTGGGTGTCACGATTTTCGGCCCCGACGCGGACGAGCCCGCGGCGATCCAGATCGACGCGCTGTACATCGCCGACGACCTGCAACGGCACGGCCTGGGCGGCCGGTTGCTCGGCGCGGTGCTGGACGCGCACCCGTCGGGCGAGGTGATCCTGTGGTGCGCCGATCAGAACGCGAAGGCGCGCCGCTTCTACGAAAAGAACGGGTTTCGCGCCGACGGGCGCACCCTGGACTGGGAGCCACTGCCCGGCGTCAGGGTGCCCCACGTGGGGTACCGGCTCAGCGGTCGATGACGATCCGGCCGCCGGGCGCCCGGGACACGCAGACCAGCATCTCGTCATCGCCCACGGCGATGCGTCCGCGGTGATCGACCTGTCCGCCAAGGACTTTCACCTTGCAGGTCCCGCAGAATCCCTGCCGGCACGAGTGCGGGGTCGTGGGGTCGCGGTCGAGCATCACGGCGAGCGCCGAACGATTCTCCGGGACGCTGAGCACCTGCCGCGACCGCGCCAGCTCCACCTCGAACGCAACGCCGTCGACGACCGGCGCCGGGCCGAACCGCTCGTAATGAAGTGGGGCGCCGGGAAACTCGTCGCGGGCCAGGCGCACGCTCTCCAGCATCGCGCCGGGCCCGCACACGTAGACGGCGGTCTGCGGCCCGGCGCCGGCCAGCAGCTGATCGACGCCGGGGAACCCGCCCCGCTCGTCGTCGGCCCACACCGTGACCCGCTCCGGGGCGAGGGACACCAGCTCGTCCAGGAACGGCATGTAGCCGCGGCTGCGCCCGGCATAGATCGCGCGCCAGTCGATTCCCCGGTGGCGGGCCACACGGATCATCGGCAGGATCGGCGTCACCCCGATGCCGCCGATGACGAAGAGGACGTCGCGCTCGGCTGTGCCGAGGTAGAACGCGTTGCGCGGGCCCTCGAATTCGCATGTGTCACCGGGTCGCAACGCCTCGTGCATCTCGACCGAGCCGCCGCCACCGTCGGCGATGCGGCGCACGGCGATGCGGTAGTCGGTGCGCCGCCCCGGCGGACCGCACAGCGAGTACTGCCGTCGCCGCCCCGAGGGCAGCACCACGTCGATGTGGCCGCCGGGCGTCCACGACGGCAGCAGGCCGCCGTCCGCGTCGGCCAGCGTCAGCGCCACGACGTCGGGGGCCACCAGCTCGCGCTCGGTGACCACCGCGCGCCGCGTGCGGCGCACCGGCTTGACCCGCTCCGGGTCCCACCGCGAGGTCCGGGCGAACAGCTCGAACCACGCCCGCAGGCCGACCATCCCCGCCCAGAGCCGGTCCCGGTCGCGGCGACCGTAGAGGTCGGCGGGCCTGCTGCGCCACATGCTCTCGGGCATGTCGCTATGCCCGTCTCGCGGCCGCGTCCCCGGCGTTGTGGTCGACCCACTCGGCGGTGAGCCGGGCGATGACGTCGGGGCGTGACGTCACCACCCAGTGCCCGCCCTCGATCGCGACCACCCGGCCGCCGGGCGGGATGGCGCCGGTGAAGCGCTGCAGGGCGGGCGTCACGAAGATGTCGTGGCGCGGCACCAGGACCTGGACGGCGACGGTGGTCTCGGGCAGCGGCGACCCCGGGAACAGCATCGCCCCCGGCATGTTCTGCCGGTAGAGGTTGAGCCCGTTGAGGTAGTCGCCGATGGACCGCGGCGTCGGGCGACGGCGGCTGCGGGCGCTCGGGCTGCCGATGCGTTCAAGCAGCTCAACGACTTTCACGCCCACCCGCGAGCGAAACGACAGTTCGGGCACGACCGGGCAGAGGAAGAAGGCGATGTACCCCGACGACATCAGCTGCCGGGCGACCTGGCCCACGGCGCGTGGGGTGCGCGCCGACCGCAGGAAGGCGCCGGCGTACCGCAGGTGCGGCCCCGAAATCGAGGTGAACGACGCGATTTTCGGTGTCATCGACACGTCGGTGACCGCCGCCCAGGTGGCGATCGAGCCCCAGTCGTGGCCGAGCAGGTGCACCGGCCCGGCGCCCAGGCTGTCGATCACCGCGCCGAGGTCGGACACCAGCTGCGCGAAGGCATACCCGGAACGCTTTGCGGGACGCGATGATTCGCCCGCCCCGCGGACGTCGTAGGCCACCACGTTGTAGCGATCGCCCAGGTGGGCGGCCACGCCGTCCCAGACGTGGTGGTTGTCGGGAAAACCGTGTATTGCCAGGATGGTGGGGCGCTGCGGGTCGATGTCGGTGTATCGGTGCACGGCCAGAACGACGCCGTCGGAGGCGGTGACGGTGGAGGTGGTCGGCATGTGTCGGCCGGGAGTCAGTGGGCGGCGCGCGCGGCGGGCGAGACGGCGAGGTAGTCGACCGCGAGCCCGACGCCGCCCAGCTGTGAGGGGTGAAATCCCGGCCGGTAGTAGTCGCCCACGGCCCGGACGAATCGCAGCGGGCCCGGGACCAGGCCGCGGCGCGCGGCGCGGAAGTAATCCCGCCACCGCGGCTTGGTCCCCCGCGGGAGGCACGGGTCGACGGTGTACAGGAAGCGGACCCCGCGGATCCACAGCAGGAAGATGGCGGGGGTGACGACCAGCTGGGCGCGGGTCCGCCGCCGGTACCCGGCCCGCAGGTGCTGCATGGTGTCGAAGGCCACGGCCTTGTGCTCGACCTCCTCGGCGCCGTGCCAGCGCAGCATGTCCAGCATCACCGGATGGGTGCCGATCGCGTCGTGCGCGGGCGAGTTCAGCACCCATTCGCCGAGGATCGCGGTGTAGTGCTCGATCGCCGACACCAGCGCGACCTGCTCCAGCAGCCAGCGGTGCTGTCGCCGCAGGCTCCACCCGGGCCGGGGACCCAGCAGCTTCTCGAACATCCAGTGGATCTGGTCGGTATAGGGGGTGACGTCGACGCCCTGGGCGGCGAAGTGGGCGAGCACCTTGGCGTGGGCCTGCGAGTGCACCGCCTCCTGCCCGATGAAGCCCTGCACGTCCAGCCGCAGCTGGTCGTCCTTGATCAAGGGCAGCGCGCGCTTGAACGCGTCGACGAAGTACTCCTCGCCCGCGGGCAGCAGCAGGTGCAGGACGTTGAGGATGTGGGTGACGAACGGCTCGCCCGGCACGTAGTGGAAGGGCAGCGTCGCCCAGTCGAAGTCGACATCGCGCGGTTCCAGGACCAGTCGCTCGTGATCCAGCGACGAGTCGTGCGGGCCGGCCGCCCGGTCGTCGACGGTGAACATGGCGCCCCCTCCCCATCGAGTGCTGGCAAGTATAGGACCCCGGCCCGGGACGGGAACCTCAGGCGGTCCTGACGTGCCGGCGCAGGTCGTACTCGGCCGGATCGGTGTTCGCCAGAATCGCGCGGTGCTCGGCCGGCGTGAACGGCCACACCTCGGGCACGCCGTCCTTGTTGAGGTACCAGCTGTTGCAGCCGGTGGTCCACACGGTGTCCGGCATCGCCGCGCGCAGGGTGGCGTTGAAGCTCTCGGCCGCCGACGCGGTGGGTTCCACGGTGTCGAACTCGCCGCGGCGCCACCGGTCGATCCAGCGCAGGATGTAGCCGGCCTGCGATTCGGCCACGGTGGTCAGCGCGAGGTTTCCCACCGGGCTGTGCGGCCCGAGCATCATGAAGAAGTTGGGAAAGCCGGGCAGCGCGACGGTCCGGTAGGCCCACGGCCCGTCGCGCCAGATCTCGTCGGCCGCGATCCCGTCGCGGCCCACGAGCCGCATCGGCCGGAAGAACGCGTGGGTGTCGAAGCCGGTGCACAGCACGACGACGTCCGCCTCGTGCAGGACGCCGTCGTCGGTGACGATGCCCCGCGGCTCGACGTGGTCGATGCCTGCGGTCACCAGCTCGACGTCGTCGCGCTGCATCGCCCGGTAGAAGCCGCTCGACATCACCAGCCGCTTGCACATCGGCGTGTAGTCCGGGGTCAGCGCCCGGCGCAGCTCGGGGTCTCGGATCTCCAGCAGGCTGGCGCGGCACAGCGCCGCCATGAATTTCCGGCGCAGCCCCGGCTTGACGAGCCCGGCGGCGAACGTGTCGAAGACGCCGCTGTAGGCCCGGTACGCCAGCCGGTCGAGCCACGGCAGCCGCCGGCGGGTCAGCGCGGTGAACCGGGTGTAGCGCGGGTTCGGCAGCCGCAGCACCCACTGCGCGGTGCGCTGGAACAGCAGGACCCGCTCGGCCACGCCGGCCAGCCCGCAGACCAACTGCACGCCGGTCGACCCGTTGCCCACGACCGCCACCCGGCTCCCCCGCAACGGCACCCGGTGGTCCCATCGCGCGGAGTGGAAGACGTGGCCGCCGAAGTCGTCCAGGCCGGCGATCGACGGCATCCGCGGGTGGTGCAGCACGCCGGTGGCCGAGATCAGGAAGTCGACCTCGTAGGCGGCCCCGGCGTCGGTGCGCAGCGCCCAGCGGCCGCCCTCGAACCGGGCGCTGACGATCTCGGTGCCGAACCGGATCCGGTCGCGCAGCCCGAAACGGTCGGCGATGCCGCGGAAGTAGCCCTGGATCTCGCCGCCCGGGGAGAACACGTGCGTCCAGTCCGGCTTCATGGCGAAGCTGTACTGATAGACGCGCGAGGGCACGTCACAGGTCAGGCCGGGATAGGTGTTGTCGCGCCAGGTGCCACCGACCTCGTCCGACTTCTCGAAGATCGTCACGTCGCTGATCCCGTTGCGCAGCAACGTGATTGCGACACACAACCCGGACATCCCCGCCCCGACGACGGCGACGGCCGGATCGCGCGTCGGCATCGGCCCTACCCGGCCTCGGCGCGCTGCTTGAGCCGCTGCAGCGTCAGCCGGATGTGTTCGGCGTTGGCGGCCGGCCGGTCGGCCACGCCGGTGGACTTGCCGGCCAGCTTGCGGAACCAGCCGGGTCTGCGGTCCCAGGTGCTCTCGGTGACGCGGCAGCCGCCGTCGGCCTCCTCGATGTCGTACTGCCACCGAGCAATCGGGATCACGGCGAACCGCACGTCGAACGCGAACCGGCGGCCGGGCTCGGCGTCGGTGACGGTGCAGGTGGTGTTCCAGCTCTTGGCGCCGTTCTCGTTGTGCCCGGTGAACACCGCGCCGGGGCGCACCGCGTCGCCCTTGCGCCACCGCATCGCGACCGCCTCCTCGGCCAGCGCCGCCAGGGTCGGCAGGTCGGTGACGAGGTCGTAGACGGCGTCCGGGCGCGCCTGGATCTCGACGGTGGCCGCGACACACGGATCGGTCATTGGAGGATCTTGAAGGATCCTGGCCAGCGCACGCAAGCCCCCGGGCCTACGCTGGATTCCGAACCTCAACCCCTAGGGGCACCCATGCGAGTAGGCGTTCCGACCGAGACGAAGAACAACGAGTTCCGGGTGGCCATCACCCCGGCCGGCGTCGCCGAACTGACCCACCGGGGCCACGAGGTGCTCGTGCAGTCCGGCGCCGGAGACGGGTCCGCCATCGCCGACGCAGAGTTCAAGGCGGCGGGCGCCGAACTGGCGGCCGGCCCCGAGCGGGTGTGGGCCGAGGCCGACCTGCTGCTCAAGGTCAAGGAACCGATCCCTTCCGAGTACGGGCTGCTGCGCGACGGCGGAGTCCTGTTCACCTATCTGCACCTGGCCGCGTCGCGCGCGTGCACCGACGCGCTGTTGGCTTCGGGCACAACGTCGATCGCCTACGAGACCGTCCAGGCCGCCGACGGGTCGCTGCCGCTGCTCGCCCCGATGAGCGAGGTCGCCGGGCGGCTCGCCGCCCAGGTCGGGGCCTACCACCTGATGAAGACCGAGGGCGGCCGCGGCGTGTTGATGGGCGGGGTGCCCGGCGTCAAGGGCGCCGACGTGGTGGTGATCGGCGCCGGAACGGCCGGCTACAACGCCGCTCGGGTCGCCGCCGGCATGGGCGCCGCGGTCATGGTCTTCGACGTCAACATCGCCAGGCTTCGGCTGCTCGATGCGGAGTTCGGCGGCCACATCGGCACGCGGTACTCGTCGGCCTACGAGTTGGCCGGCGCCGTCAAGCGCGCCGACCTGGTGATCGGCGCGGTCCTGGTGCCCGGCGGCAAGGCCCCGACGCTGATCCCCAATTCCCTTGTCGCACAGATGAAGAGCGGGGCGGTGCTGGTGGACATCTCGATCGACCAGGGCGGCTGCTTCGAGGACTCCCGCCCGACCACCCACGACCGCCCTACCTTCGCCGTGCACGACACACTGTTCTATTGCGTGGCGAACATGCCCAGCGCGGTGCCCAAGACGTCGACGGTGGCGCTGACCAACGCGACCATGCCCTACGTGCTGGAAATCGCCGACAAGGGCTGGCGGGCGGCGTGCCGATCCGATCCGGCTCTGGCCCGAGGCCTTTCGACCCACGCCGGGGCCCTGCTGTGCGAGCGGGTGGCCGCGGACCTGAACCTGCCGTTCACCGACCGGGCGAGCGTGTTGGCCTGAGACTCAGCCGTTTCCGGTGAGCCACGGCAGCACCGTGCGGGTGACCTCCGCGATCAGCGGCCGCAGCGGGTCGGCGTTCTGGTCCGGCGCCTGCGAGCGGGTCATCAGCGACAGCAGCACGCGCTGGCCGTCGGGCCCGTAGGCGATGCCGACATCGTTGGTGCTGCCGTAGTCGCCCGTGCCGGTCTTGTCCGCGGTGGTCCAGCCGGCCGGCAGGCCCGCCCGCATGGTCGACGTCACGTTTGCGCGCATCCAGTCCTCCAACTGACGGCGCCGCGGCTCGTCGAGAACGGTTCCGGTCAGCAGGCTTTGGATTCCGCCCCCGAACGCCCGCGGCGTGCTGGTATCACGCGGGTCGCCGGGTATCGCCGTGTTCAGGTCGGT
Source organism: Mycobacterium bohemicum DSM 44277 (assembly GCF_001053185.1). Lineage (GTDB taxonomy): Bacteria > Actinomycetota > Actinomycetes > Mycobacteriales > Mycobacteriaceae > Mycobacterium > Mycobacterium bohemicum. The sequence continues at coordinate 319,643 of NZ_CSTD01000004.1, forward strand.
CTCCCAGCGATCCAGCCTGGTGCGGTCGTCTCCGATGGAGCGGGCGAACTCGGTGATCGCGGGCGGCCCGCCGATCGCCCGCAACAGCAGGTTGGCGGCGGCGTTGTCGCTGCGCTGCAGGGCCGCCGCGCACAGCTGCGCCAGCGGCAGCGGGTGGCCGGCCGCCGGCGCGGTCACCGGGGAATTGGGCAGCAACGTCGCGGGATCGACGAAAACGGCTTGCTGCAAATCCAATTCGCCGCGCTGGGCCATCTGCAGCACCCGCGCGGCGGCGTAGGCCTTGAAGGCCGAGCACATCGCGAACGGATCCCCGTCGCGGTGTGCGAGGCTGCGCCCGGTGTCGATGTTCAGGGCGTAGACCCCCACGTACGCGCCGTACTGCCGCTCCAGTTCGTCGAGCCGGTCGAGCGGGGCGGGATCCGGGAGGGCGGCGGCCCGCCCGCGGGCGGTCAGAGCGGGGGCGGTGAGGGCGAGCGACAACAGCATCCGACGGCGCGTCAGCGGCGGCACCGGCGTCAGTCGACGAGGCCGGCGATGATGTCGGCCGCCGGTCCCGGCTTTGCCTGCCGGAACGCCGTCCCGGCCCACAGCTCCATCCCGTTCGGGTCCTCCAGGGCGGCGGCCGCGCGCCGGATCGGCAGCGTCATCTGATCGACCTCCGGGTAGCCCAGCGGGGCCACGGTGTCGAGCATCCGGGTGAACTCGTTCTCCAGCCCGCGCGCGTACCGGCCCGAGAAGGCCCGGGAGACGATGGTCTTGGCGAAGAGCTGGTTCTTCATGGCCGTGCGGTGCCCGGGATTGGTGCCGGCCTCGTCGGACAGCAGCAACGCGGTGCCGACCTGCGCGGCGACCGCTCCCCTGCGCAGCACTCCGGCCACGTCCTCGGCGGTGGCCAGGCCGCCCGCGGCGATGATCGGGACGTCGCGGTGCGACCGGTGGATCCGGTCGATCAGCTCGTGCAGCGACTCGTTTCCCGGGTCCATGTCCGGCGCGAACGTGCCGCGGTGCCCGCCCGCGTCGGGGCCCTGCACCACCAGGCTGTCCGCGCCGGCGGCGATCGCCACCCCGGCCTCGTAGGCGGAAGTCACGGTGATCATCACGAGCAGGCCCAGCGCGCCCAGGCGCGCGATGACGTCGGGCGACGGCACCCCGAACGTGAACGACACCAGCTCGGGCCGCACGTCGGACACCACCTCGAGCTTGCGCTCCCATTCGTCGTCGTCGAACTCCGGGCGACCGACCTCGACCTGGTAGTAGTCGGCGATCTCCTCGAGTTCCTCGGCGTAGTAGTCGAGCTGAACCCAGTCGGCGACGCTGGGTTGCGGCACGAACAGGTTGACGCCGAGCGGGCCCGTGGTGGCCGCGCGCGCCGCGGCGATGTCCTCGGCGAACTTGTCCGCGCTGACGCAGCCGCCCGGGATGAACCCGAGGCCGCCGGCGTTGGAGACCGCCGCGGCCAGCGCCGGGGTGCCCGGGCCGCCGGCCATCGGCGCGCCGACGATGGGCACCATGATGTCCCAGAAGCCGAGTACCATGGGCAGCTAATTTACCATCGCCCGAAGTTGTTGGGGCAGTGATCGTTTCGAGGCATAGGGACCGAGGACGGCGGCGCCGTAGCGCTGGCTCAGCAACCGCCGGGCCACCGCGTTGACCTCGTCGAGGGTCACCTCGTCGATCCGCTTGAGCGTCTGCTCGATGGTGCGCTGGGCGCCGTAGTTCAGTTCGTTGCGGCCCAGGCGGCTCATGCGGGAACCGGAATCCTCCAGGCCCAGCACCAGCCCGCCGCGCAACGAGCCCTTGGCGATCCGGCATTCGGCCTCGGTGATGCCGTCGCGCGCCACCTTCTCGAGCACCTCGGCGGTCACCCGCATGACCTCGGCGAACCGCTCGGGCAGGCAGGCGGCGTACACCGAAAGGGCGCCGCCGTCGGCGAAGACGTCCAGTGCGGAGTAGATGGAGTACGCCAGCCCGCGAGACTCCCGAACCTCCTGGAACAGCCGGGAACTCAGGCCGCCGCCCAGCGCGGTGTGCAGCACCGACAGCGCCCAGCGATGCGGCGACGTCCGCCCGGGCGTGCGCACGCCCAACAAGACGTGCGTCTGTTCGGAATCGCGGTTGCCCAGCGTCAGCCCGGGGCGTCCGGTGATCCGTCCGGCGCCCTTGCGGGGGGCGACCGCCCGGCGCCCACGCACCAGGTGCGGCCGGAACTGCTCGCGCACCAGCGTGACGACCTCGTCGTGGTCGACGTTGCCGGCGACCGCGACGACCATCCGCTCGGGGGTGTAGCGCCGCACGTGGAAGGAGTGCAGCTGGGCCCGCGTCATCGCCGACACGGAGCGCGACGTGCCGATCACCGGGCGGCCCACCGGGTGGTCGCCGAACAGCGCCCCGAGAAACATGTCGCCCAGTGCGTCCTCGGGGTCGTCGTCGCGCATGGCGATCTCCTCGAGGACGACGTCGCGTTCGACTTCGACGTCCTCGGCCGCGCAGCGACCGTTGAGCACGACGTCGGCGACGAGGTCGACGGCCAGTTCCAGATCGCTGTCGAGCACGTGCGCGTAGTAGCAGGTGTGCTCCTTGGCGGTGAACGCGTTGAGCTCGCCGCCGACGGCGTCCATCGCCTGGGCGATGTCGACCGCCGAACGGGTCGGGGTGGACTTGAAGAGCAGGTGCTCGAGGAAGTGCGCCGCCCCGGCCACCGTGGACCCCTCGTCGCGGGAACCGACGCCGACCCACACGCCGACCGACGCCGACCGGACCGCGGGCAGGTGCTCGGTGACCACCCGCAGCCCGCCCGGCAGCGCCGTGCGCCGGACGGCCTTGTGGTCGGGGTTCAGTCCGGCGATCGCCTTGCCCCGATGCAGGGCGGCCGGAGGATCAGCTGCCGGCTTCCTAGACTGAGCTGGCGGCATCGGCTGGCGCGGCCTCCTGCGGAGCCCCGGCATCGGCGGGGGCCGAACTTTCCGTCGAGTCGCCTGAGTCCGGGGCGTCGGCCGAGTCTTCTTCGGCCACCAGCACCAGCGAGATCTTGCCGCGCTTGTCGATGTCGGCGATCTCGACCCGCAGCTTGTCGCCGACGTTCACGACGTCCTCGACCTTCGCGATCCGCTTGCCCCTGCCGAGCTTCGAGATGTGCACCAGCCCGTCGCGCCCGGGCAGCAACGACACGAACGCACCGAAATCGGTTGTCTTGACCACTGTTCCGAGGAACCGCTCGCCGACCGTCGGCAGCTGCGGGTTGGCGATCGCGTTGATCTTGTCGATCGCGGCCTGCGCCGAGGGGCCGTCGGTGGCGCCGACGAACACGGTGCCGTCGTCCTCGATGGAGATCTGCGCGCCGGTCTCCTCGGTGATCGCGTTGATGACCTTGCCCTTGGGGCCGATGACCTCGCCGATCTTGTCGACCGGCACCTTGATGGTGGTCACCCGCGGCGCGTACGGGCTCATCTCGTCCGGCGCGTCGATGGCCTCGGCCATGACCTCCAGGATGGTGAGCCGGGCGTCCTTGGCCTGGGCCAGGGCACCCGCCAGGACCTGCGACGGGATCCCGTCGAGCTTGGTGTCCAGCTGCAGCGCGGTGACGAAGTCCTTGGTGCCCGCGCACTTGAAGTCCATGTCGCCGAACGCGTCCTCGGCGCCCAGGATGTCGGTCAGGGTGACGAAGCGGCGCTCGGTGGCCCCGCCTTCGGTCTCGACGTCGTCGGACACCAGGCCCATCGCGATGCCGGCCACCGGCGCCTTGAGCGGCACGCCGGCGTTGAGCAGCGCCAGCGTGGACGCGCAGACCGACCCCATCGAGGTCGAGCCGTTGGAGCCCAGCGCCTCGGACACCTGGCGGATGGCGTACGGGAACTCCTCGACGCTGGGCAGCACCGGGATCAGGGCGCGCTCGGCGAGCGCGCCGTGCCCGATCTCGCGCCGCTTCGGCGAGCCGACGCGGCCGGTCTCGCCGGTGGAGAACGGCGGGAAGTTGTAGTGGTGCATGTAGCGCTTGGACGTTTCGGGCCCCAGCGAGTCGATCTGCTGGGCCATCTTGACCATGTCCAGCGTGGTGACGCCCAGGATCTGGGTTTCGCCGCGCTCGAACAGCGCGCTGCCGTGCGCCCGCGGGACCACGGCGACCTCGGCGCTCAGCGCGCGGATGTCGGTGATGCCGCGGCCGTCGATGCGGAAGTGGTCGGTCAGGATGCGCTGGCGGACCAGCTTCTTGGTCAGCGAGCGGAACGCGGCGCTGACCTCCTTTTCGCGGCCCGCGTAGGTCTCGGCGAGCCGCTGGGCCACCTCGGCCTTCAGCTCGTCGGTGCGCGCGTCGCGCTCGGCCTTGCCGCCGATGGTCAGCGCCTTGGCCAGCTCGTCGGTGGCCACCGAGGCCACCGAGTAGTAGACGTCCTCGCCGTACTCGGGGAAGACCGGGTAGTCGGCGGTCGGCTTCGCGGCGGCGTCGGCCAGCTCCTGCTGGGCGGTGCACAGCGCCGCGATGAACGGCTTGGCCGCCTCGAGGCCCTCGGCCACCACGCTCTCGGTCGGCGCCTGCGCGCCGCCCTCGACCAGCTCGATGACGTTCTCCGTGGCCTCGGCCTCGACCATCATGATGGCCACGTCATTGTTTTCGGGGCTACCGCCCCGGTCGCCGACGATCCGGCCGGCGACCACCATGTCGAACACGGCCCGCTCGAGCTGCTCGACGGTGGGGAAGGCGACCCAGGTGCCGTCGATCAGCGCCACCCGCACACCGCCGACCGGGCCGGAGAACGGCAGGCCGGAGATCTGGGTGGACGCGGAGGCGGCGTTGATGGCCAGCACGTCGTACAGGTCGTTGGGGTCCAGGCTCAGGATCGTCACCACGACCTGGATCTCGTTGCGCAGCCCGCTGACGAACGACGGCCGCAGGGGCCGGTCGATGAGCCGGCAGGTCAGGATCGCGTCGGTCGACGGGCGGCCCTCCCGGCGGAAGAACGAGCCCGGGATACGCCCGGCGGCATACATCCGCTCCTCGACGTCGATGGTCAGCGGGAAGAAGTCGAAGTGCTCCTTGGGGCTCTTGCTGGCGGTGGTCGCCGAGAGGAGCATGTTCTCGTCGTCGAGGTAGGCGACGACGGCGCCGGCGGCCTGCTGGGCCAGCCGGCCGGTTTCAAAACGGATGGTGCGGGTGCCGAAGCTCCCGTTGTCGATGGTGGCGGTCGCCTCGAACACGCCTTCTTCAATTTCTGATACAGACATCTGCGTCCGTACGGCCTCTCTGGTATTCGGCTTTTTCGCGACATCACGCGCAAGCAACCCGAGAGCAACCCTGAAGAGCGAAGTCTGAATGCGGCTACGGCCATCGATCGAAGCGGCCGACCTGCCCCAGATCCGGAGAGCCCGGCTGCCACTACCGAGGACCGCCCGAGTCAGACTGGGCTGCCCCTGCGGACGTGCGTAGTGACGCGCTGGAACGGCACACGCGGATCTGCGCGGACCGCACCGTTTGCTCGGGCCGAAACGGCCCAGAACGGTCCCACTCTACACAAGAAGGGGCGGCCTTCTCGCACGAGTGGGGTCAGCGGCGCAGGCCGAGGCGCTCGACGAGCGAGCGGTAGCGCTCGACGTCGACCTGGGAGACGTACTTGAGCAGCCGACGGCGGCGCCCCACGAGCAGCAGCAGCCCGCGCCGGGAGTGGTGGTCGTGCTTGTGCACCTTGAGGTGCTCGGTCAGGTCGGCGATCCGCTTGGTGAGCAGGGCAACCTGCGCCTCCGGGGAACCGGTGTCGGTGTCATGCAGGCCGTAGGTGCCCAGGATTTCTTTTTTTTGCTCGGCTGTCAGAGCCACGAAAATATCTCCATCGATCGGTCCGCGAGGATTGCGTATCAGGGCGCGGCCACCGCGAACCGCAGCACGCGCCGATGTCGTCCGGCAGTTTAGCAGCGGTGACGCCCCCGGGCACAAACGCGGCAGCCTGCCCGGACGCCCGCGTCTCGCCTCGGCCGTCACTCGCGTCACGCGGGCGGAAGGGATGTCCGAAGTGCCCGCCTCATAGCGACAATCGCCGCGGGGTGACCCGCAGGCCGAAACTTGTCGCTATGAGGCGGGCACATCGGGTGCCGCCCGGCGCAGAGGCTGGTGTGACGGCTGTGACTCGCGGTGTCGGAGCTTGTCAGCCGGCCGCCAGCAGCGCGCGGGCCCGCTCGGTGTCGTTGCCCATCGCGGTGACCAGGTCGTCGATCGAGTCGAACTTGACCTGACCGCGGATGCGCCCGACGAAGTCCAGCGCCACGTGCTGGCCGTACAGGTCGGCCGTGGTGTCCAGGACGAAGGCCTCCACGGTGCGGGTGCGCCCGGAGAACGTCGGGTTGGTCCCGACGGACACCGCGGCCTGATAGCGCTCCCCCGGGATGACGGATCCGGTCACCGGGCCATGGCCGAGCACGGTGAACCACGCCGCGTAGACGCCGTCGGCGGGGATCGCCGAGTACATCGGCGGCGCCACGTTCGCGGTGGGAAAGCCCAGCTCGGCGCCCCGCCCGTAGCCGCGGACCACCACGCCCTCCACGCGGTGCGGCCGCCCGAGCGCGTCGGCGGCCGCCAGCACGTCCCCGGCGTCCACGCAGGACCGGATGTAGGTGGACGAGAACGTCACGGTCTCGTTGCTGTGGTGCTCGGACAACAGCGACATCGACTCCACCGCGAAGCCGAACCGCTCGCCGGCCCGGCGCAGGGTGTCGACGTTGCCGGCCGCCTTCTTGCCGAAGGTGAAGTTCTCGCCGACCACCACCTCCACCACGTGCAGGTGTTCCACCAGCAGTTCGTGGATGTAGCGCTCGGGGGTGAGCTTCATGAAATCGGTGGTGAACGGCATCACCAGGAAGACGTCGATGCCCATGTCCTCGACGAGCTCGGCGCGGCGGGTCAGCGTCGTCAGCTGCGCCGGATGGCTGCCCGGGTAGACCACTTCCATCGGGTGCGGGTCGAACGTCATCAGGACGCTCGGCACGTTGCGGGCGCGCGCGGCTTTCACGGCGTGCGCGATCAGCTCGGCGTGGCCGCGGTGCACACCGTCGAACACGCCGATGGTGAGCACGCACCGGCCCCAGTCCGTGGGGATCTCGTCTTGGCCGCGCCACCGCTGCACGAGGGAAAGCCTACGACCCCGGGCCGCCCGATGGCGCGCGCGATGCGCCGGATGAGGCTTGGGTTGCCTAAACTTTCTGGTTGTGAGGGCTGACGACGAGCCCGGCGGACTCACCGCTGTCGGCCAGGACTACCTGAAGGTCATCTGGAATGCCCAGGAGTGGTCCCCGCAAGGGGCACCGCAGCGGGTCAGCACCAAGATGCTGGCCGAGAAGATCGGGGTGTCCGCCAGCACCGCCTCGGAGTCGATCCGCAAACTGGCCGAGCAGGGGCTCGTCGACCACGAGAAATACGGCGCCGTCACCCTGACGCCGGCCGGCCGGCGGGCGGCGCTGGAGATGGTGCGCCGCCACCGGCTGCTGGAGACCTTCCTGGTCAACGAGCTCGGCTACGCCTGGGACGAGGTGCACGACGAGGCGGAGGTGCTCGAACACGCCGTATCCGACCGGCTGGTGGCCCGCATCGACGCCAAGCTGGGATTTCCCCGGCGCGACCCGCACGGTGACCCCATCCCGGCCTCCGACGGGCAGGTGCCCACGCCGCAGGCCCGCCAGCTGTGGGCGTGCGCCGACGGCGAGACCGCGACGGTCGCCCGCATCTCCGACGCCGACCCGCAGATGCTGCGCTATCTCGCCGGGGTCGGCATCAACCTCGACTCCAGGCTGCGGGTGCTCACACGCCGCGAATTCGCGGGGATGATGTCGGTGGCGATCGAGTCGGCCAAGGGCGCGGATACGAGGGTCGATCTGGGCAGCCCGGCAGCGCTGGCGATCTGGGTGGTCGCCTAGCCCAGCACGGCGATCGCAAGCGCGGCGAAGCCGGGCGCGGCGGGTCGCCGTTAACCCAACAGGCCCCTGGCGATGTGGGTGACCTGCACCTCGTTGCTGCCGGCGTAGATCATCAACGACTTGGCGTCGCGCGCCAGCTGCTCGACGCGGTACTCGGCCATGTAGCCGTTGCCGCCGAACAGCTGGACCGCCTCCATCGCGACCTCGGTCGCCGCCTCGGAAGAATAGAGCTTGATCGCCGACGCCTCGGCCAGCGTCAGCGGCTTCCCCGCGCGCTGCCGCTCGATCGTCTGAAAGACCATGTTCTGCACGTTCATTCGGGCGATCTCCATCTGGGCGAGCTTGAGCTGGATCAGCTGGAACTGCCCGATGTTCTTGCCCCACAGGGTTCGCGTCTTGGCGTAATCCACGCACAGCCGGTGGCATTCGTTGATGATGCCCAGCGCCATCATCGCGATGCCGATCCGCTCGGCGGCGAAGTTGTCGCGGGCGCTGTCGCGGCCGTCGCCGCCGCGCTCCTCGTTCTCGCCGAGCAGCCGGTCGGGGGTCAGGCGCACGTCGTCGAAGAACAACTCGCCCGTCGGCGAGGACATCATGCCCATCTTCTTGAACGGCTTGCCCTGCGTGAGGCCCGGCATCCCCGAGTCGAGCACGAAGATCAGCACCGGCCGGTGGCGGCGGTCCACCGTCGGATCGCCGTCGTCGAGCTTGGCGTAGACCACCAGCACGTCGGCGCAGGGCCCGTTGGTGATGAACGTCTTCTGGCCGTTGAGGATGTAGGCCCCGTCCGCGTCGCCGGAGCGCCGCACCGTGGTCTTCATGCCGCCAAAGGCGTCCGAGCCGGAGTCGGGCTCCGTGATCGCCCACGCCGCGATCTTTTTCAGCGTCATCAGGTCGGGCAGCCAGCGCTCCTTCTGGGCGAGCGTGCCACGGCTCATGATCGTCGCCGCGCCCAGGCCAAGGCTGACCGACGCGGTGCTGAGCAGCCCGATGCTGACCCGGGCGATCTCCGAGACCAGCACCGCGACCATCGACGCCTGTTCGCCGGTGCCGAAACCGCCCGCGCCGCCGTCGTTTTCCTGATCGGCACCGGCACCGGCACCGGAGCCTCCGCGCTCGCGGTCCAGCATCTTCTTGACCGCCTCGGCGGCCATGACGTCCAAACCGAACTGGCTGAACAGTTTTCGCGCGATCGGATACGGCGACAAGGCGCCGGTTTCCAGCTCGTCGAGGTGCGGGCGGATCTCGGTGTCGACGAACTGCCGCACGGCGTCGCGGACCATCAGGTCCGTGTCAGACCACTCGATCACGGGCTCAGCGTTCGGCGCGCTGGTAGGCGGTGACGACGGCGGCCCCACCCAGCCCGATGTTGTGTTGCAGCGCCGCGGTGACGCCCTCGACCTGACGCTTGTCGGCGGTGCCGCGCAGTTGCCAGGTCAGCTCGGCGCACTGCGCCAGCCCGGTCGCGCCCAGCGGGTGCCCCTTGGAGATCAGGCCGCCCGACGGGTTGACCACCCAGCGCCCGCCGTAGGTGGTGTCGCCGTTGTCGATCAGCTTGGGCGCCTCGCCGGGTCCGCACAGGCCGAGCGCCTCGTAGAGCAGCAGCTCGTTGGCCGAGAAGCAGTCGTGCAGCTCGATGACCTGGAAATCGTCGGGGCCCAATCCACTCTGATCGTAAACACGTTGCGCGGCTTGAACATTCATGTCGTGACCGATGAGGTTTTTGGCGCTGCCGTCGAACGTCGACGCGAAGTCGGTGGTCATGGCCTGGCCGACGATCTCCACCGCTTGCTCGGCCAGCCCGTGGCGGTCGACGAAGCGCTCGGAGGCCACGACCGCGGCGCCCGAACCGTCGGAGGTCGGCGAGCACTGCAGCTTGGTCAGCGGGTCGGAGATCATCCGCGCGGCCAGGATGTCCTCGAGGGTGTAGGACTCCTGGAACTGCGCGTACGGGTTGTTCACGGAGTGCTTGTGGTTCTTGTAGCCGATCTTGGCGAAGTGCTCGGCCGTGGTGCCGTACTGCTTCATGTGCTCGCGGCCGGCGGCGCCGAACATCCAGGGGGCCACGGGCATTGCGAACTCGTCGATCTCGGCCATCGCCTTGACGTGGCGTCCCATCGGCGATTCGCGGTCGGACGCGCCGCCGCCCAGCGCGCCGGGCTGCATCTTCTCGAAGCCCAGCGCCAGCGCGCAGTCGGCTAGGCCGCCGCGGATCGCCTGGGCCGCCAGGAACAGCGCCGTCGAGCCGGTCGAGCAGTTGTTGTTGACGTTGACGATCGGGATGCCGGTCATGCCCAGCTCATAGAGCGCCCGCTGCCCCGACGTCGAGTCGCCGGCCACGTAGCCGACATAGCCCTGCTCGACCTCGCGGTAGTCCACGCCGGCGTCCGCCAGCGCCTTGGTCCCCGACTCCCGCGCCATGTCCGGGTAGTCCCAGCCCTCGCGGCGGCCCGGCTTCTCGAACTTCGTCATGCCGACGCCGACGACATAAACCTTGTTGGACATAACGCGCACCTCTCCGACGGGCTCCACTGATGCGGCTCAGACTATTCCCCCAGCGTCGCCGGGCGAATGACAACCACCGACTTGGTCCGCGCGCCCTCGTCGCGCAGCAGCGCGATCACCCTGCCGTCGGCGTCGGCGGCGGCATAGACGCCCTCGATCCCCGCCGCCGGCAGCGGGCGTCCGTGGCCGGTCGCCTCGGCCTCCTCGGCGGTGAGCTCGCGGCGCGCGAACATCAGCAGGCACGCCTCGTCCAGGGTCCAGGTCAGCCGCGGCCGCTCGGCGAGCTCGTCGAGCGGGACCGCGTCGGCCAGCGCGAAGCGCCCTACGCGGGTGCGCCGCAGCGCGGTCAGGTGCCCGCCCACGCCGAGCGCGGCACCCAGGTCACGGGCGAGCGCGCGGATGTAGGTCCCCGACGAACAGTCGACGTCGACGTCGAAGTCGACGAGCCGGTCGTGGGCTCGCACCGCAAGCAGCTCGAACCGGTCGATGCGGACCGGGCGCGGTTGCAGGTCGACGGTGTGACCCTCGCGGACCAACCGGTAGGCGCGGCGCCCGTCGACCTTGATCGCGCTGACCGCCGACGGCACCTGCTCGATGTCGCCGCGCAGCGCGGCCATCGCCGCCGCGATGTCTCCGGCCGTCACCTGCTCGGCCGAGACGGATTGCAGCAGTTCGCCTTCGGCGTCCTCGGTGGTGGTGGTCTGACCCAGCCGGATGGTCGCGGCGTACGACTTCGAGGCCCCGGAAAGCAAGCCGAGGATCTTGGTGGCCCGGCCGACGCCGACCACCAGCACGCCGGTCGCCATCGGGTCGAGCGTTCCCGCGTGGCCCACCCGACGGGTGGAGAACAGGCGCCGGCACCGCGCGACGACGTCGTGACTGGTCATGCCGGCGGGCTTGTCGACGACGACTATCCCGGCGCCGGTTCCCGTCCCGTCGCTCATAAGACGATGGCGGTTAGCACCAGGTCGCGGTCGACCGACCAGCGGCCCCGCAGCGCGCTCAGCGGCGGACCGGACAGCGCGGCCCCGTCGACCAGGATCTTGGAGACGAACGCCCCGGTGGTCCCGCGGCCGGCCGGGTCGACGTCGAACACGATGTGGGCGTCCTCGAAACCCAGCCAGCGCTTGGTCAGCGGAAACCACGCCTTGTAGGTTGCCTCCTTGGCGCAGAACAGGATCCGGTCCCAGTGCAGGCCGTCGGGCAGCGCGCCGATCTCGTGGCGTTCCTCGTCGAGCGCGATCGCGCCCAGCACGCCGTCGGGCAGGACGTCGTGCGGTTCGGCGTCGATGCCCACCGAGCGCACCGGGCCGGCCCGGCCCACCACCGCGCCGCGGTAACCCGTGCAGTGCGTGAGGCTGCCCACGACACCGTCGGGCCAGCACGGTTCGCCCTTGTCCCCCTTGAGGATCGGCGCGGGCGGCACCCCGAGCCGGCCGAGCGCCTGACGGGCGCAATGCCGGACCGTGATGAACTCGTTGCGCCGCTTGGCGACCGACTTGGCGATCAGCGGCTCCTCCTCGGGCATCGGCACGAGGCCCGGAGGGTCCGAATACAACTCGGCGAAGGCCAGGTCGTCGGCCCCCGAATCCAGCAGCGTCGCCGGCAGCACCGACGACACCAGCGCGCCCGGGGTCATCGGGCCTGCCGCTGCCGCACCCGTTCCCGGAACTTGGCCGCCTGCTGCCGCATCTCCGGGGTGATGACGAAGTGGCCGCCGAAGTCGTTGAGGTACCCCGCCGGGTACTGCGGGTCGGGCAGCACCTGGCGCAGCCAGGTGAACGGCTTGCGGCGCCGCCACTCCCGCGGGTAGCCGACCGAGACCTCCTCGAAGCGCACGTCGTCGTACCACGTGGTGCGCGGGATGTGCAGGTGGCCGTAGACCGAGCACACCGCGTTGTAGCGGGTGTGCCAATCGGCGGTTTTGGTGGTGCCGCACCACATCGCGAACTCCGGGTAGAACAGGGAGTCGCACGGCTCGCGCACCAGGGGGAAGTGGTTCACCAGCACGGTCGGTGTCAGCCAGTCCAGCTGTTCGAGGCGCGCGCGGGTGGCCGCCAGCCGCTCGCGGCACCACGCCTCGCGGGTGGGGTACGGCTCCGGGGACAGCAGGAACTCGTCGGTGGCCACCACGTTGCGTTCCCGCGCGATGGTCAGGCCCTCGGCCTTGGACGCGGCCCCCGCGGGCAGAAAGCTGTAGTCGTAGAGCAGGAACATCGGCACGATCGTGGCCGGGCCGCCGCGCTCGGTCCACACCGGGAAGGGGTGCTCGGGGGTGATGACGCCCAGCTCGTCGCACATGTGGACGAGGTAGTCGTAGCGCGCCTTCCCGAAGATCTGCATCGGGTCGCGGTTGGTGGTCCACAACTCGTGGTTGCCCGGGACCCAGATCACCTTCGCGAACCGGCGGCGCAGCACGTCGAGCGCCCAGCGGATCTCGTCGGTGCGTTCGGCGACGTCGCCCGCGACGATCAGCCAGTCCTCCGGCGAGGCCGGGTACAGCGATTCGGTCACCGGCTTGTTGCCCAGGTGACCGGTGTGCAGGTCGGAGACGGCCCACAGCGTGGGCTGCGCACCGTTCGTCGGTTCACCTCTGGCCACGATTACCCACCCTATCGACCGGGATCGGGCTGTGACGCCGACCACGCGACTTGTACACTCCCGGCAGGGACCGCCGAGCGCGCCCGGGCGGGGTAGGGAGGTGTCGATGTTGGCCAATGTGCGCTTGATCGGTGCCCTCGGCGCGCTGGCCGCGATGATCGCCGGGGGATTCCTCGGCGGGCGTTCAGCCCCGCCCGCACCGGGTGCGAGCGGTCCCGTCGAGCTGCGGGCGACCGCGGCACCGATGGAGACCACGATGAAGAGCCCCATCGTGGCGACCACCGACCCCCGGCCGTTCGACGCCTGCGAGGACATCCCGTTCGACGTCATCCAGCGGCTCGGCCTGGCGTTCACCCCGCCCGAGCACGAGGACGGGCTGCGCTGCCACTTCGACGCCGGCAACTACCAGATGGCCGTCGAGCCCATCATCTGGCGCACCTACGAGCAGTCGCTGCCCGCCGACGCCATCGAAACCACCATCGGGGGCCACCGCGCCGCGCAGTACTGGGTGCTCAAGCCCACCTACCACAACAGCTACTGGTACTTCTCCTGCATGGTGGTGTTCAAGACGAGCTACGGGTTGATCCAGCAGTCGCTGTACTTCTCGACCGTGTACTCCAACCCCGACGTCGACTGCATGTCCACCAACCTGCAACGGGCCAATGACCTCGCGTCCTACTACAAGTTCTAGGGCCCGATGGCCGTAACTTGGGCTGAGTGAGTACCGCCCCGGCGCGATCCGCGCGGCCCACCCCGGCCGCCCGGAGGGGACTCGGGGGCAAGGCCCTGGGCAGGCTCCTGGGGTTGCCGGCGCCGACCACCGAGTACACCGTCGACCGGGTGGACGTGCCGATGCGCGACGGGGTCCGCCTGGTGTCCGACCACTACACGCCGCGCACGCCCACGCCCACCGGCACCCTGCTCGCTCGCGGACCCTACGGCCGCGGATTCCCGTTCTCCCTCGTGTACGCCAGGCTGTTCGCGGCCCGGGGCTATCACGTCGTGGTGCAGAGCGTGCGCGGCACGTTCGGGTCCGGCGGGGTGTTCGAGCCGATGGTCAACGAGGCCGCCGACGCCGCCGACACGGTGAGCTGGCTGCGCGAACAGCCCTGGTTCACCGGGCGGTTCGCGACGGTCGGCGTGTCCTACCTGGGATTCACCCAGTGGGCGCTGCTCAGCGATCCGCCGCCCGAACTGGCCGCGGCCGTGATCACCGCCGGCCCCCACGATTTCGCCGAATCCGTCTGGGGCACGGGAGCTTTCACGATCAATGACTTCCTCGGCTGGAGCGATCTGGTCGGCCACCAGGAGGACCCCGGGCGCATCCGGCTCGCGCTGCGCCAGCTACGGTCCCGCCGACGGGTGGCCGAGGCGGCCGCCGCGGTGCCGCTGGGCACCTCGGCCCGGGCGCTGCTCGGCGCGGGCGCGCCGTGGTTCGAGTCGTGGGTCGAACACCCCGACATCGACGATTCTTTCTGGGACCGGATGCGCTTCACCGGGGCGCTGGACGGCGTGCGGGTGCCGGTGTTGCTGATCGGCGGTTGGCAGGACATCTTCATCAAGCAAACCCTGCGCCAATACCGGCACCTTCGCGACCGCGACGTCGACGTCGCGCTCAGCGTCGGCCCCTGGACCCACAACCAGCTGCTGACCAAGGGGCTGGCCACCAGCGCCCGGGAATCGCTGGACTGGCTCGACGCCCACCTGGGCGGCGCCGACCTGCGCCGGCCCAGCCCGGTGCACGTCTACGTCACCGGCCAGGGCTGGCGCGACCTGCCCGACTGGCCGCCCGCCACCACCGAACGCTCGCTGTACCTGCGCCCCGGCGGCTACCTGGGCGACACCGCGCCCGCGGGCCTGAAGGGGTTGGCGCCGGCCCGGTTTCGCTGCGACCCCGCCGATCCCACCCCCACCACCGGCGGCCCGCTGCTGTCGTCGGAGGGCGGCTACCGCGACGACAGCCGGCTCGCGGAGCGAAGCGACGTGCTGGCCTTCACCGGCCCCACCCTGACCCACGACCTGTGCATCTACGGGAGCCCGGTCGTCGAGCTGACCCACAGCTCCGACAATCCGCACGTCGACCTCTTCGTCCGGGTCAGCGAGGTCGACGCCAAGGGCCGGTCGCGGAACGTCAGCGACGGCTATCGGCGGCTCGGCGCGCCGACCCGCACGGTGCGCATCGAACTCGACGGGACGGCCCACCGGTTCCGCGCCGGATCACACATCCGGCTGCTGATCGCCGGCGCCTGGTTCCCGCGGTACGCCCCCAACCTGGGGATGGGCGAACCGACGCTCACCGCGGGCCGGTCGGCCCCGGCCACCCACACCGTGCGCTACGGCCGCTCCCGGCTGCGGCTTCCGGTGGGCCCGCTGGATCCGTCAGCAGACCGCGGCGCGGACCCGGTCGGCGACCGCGGCTAGCGCCGCCTCGGCGTGGACCGGTGGGCCCAGCGTCGCTCGCAGCGGCAGCTGAACCCAACTCGTGCAACCGGCATACTCGGGCAGCCGCGGCACCCGCACCGGCTCGGCCAACGGCATGGCGGACACAACCAGCACGGCCAGTTTGTGCTTAGGCCGGAAGTCCAGCCGGTCCGCACGCACCGACTCGGCGGTCCAGATGTGCAGGTCCTCGATGTCCGCGAGGCCGTCGGGCCGGTTGACCCGCAGCGCCGCAACGACTTTCGCGGCGGCCCGGACGGTGAGGTGTTCGGCGGTGCAGTCGGCGGCCGCAATGTCCAGCAGCGCGCGATGCTCCGGGCGGACGCGCTCGGCGTGGCTGTGCGCGACCGTCGGGAACAACAGGAACTCACCGGCCTCCACCTCGAACCGCTTCTCCCCGATGCCGCCCTTGCGCAGCAGGACCGTCTGCCGGCCGTCCAGCAGCGCGCGCACCACCGCGCTCCACTCCTTGAGCGCGGGTTGGGTCACCGGGCCATCCGCGCGATCACCTCGGGCCGGCGCAGCGGCGGAACGGTCTTCGGCGGCTGGCGCCGCTGCGGGAGGGCGGCCAGCAACCGCGTCGTCGTCTCGGTCACCTCGGCGACCGCCGCCTCGAACGCGTCGACATGGGCGGCCGACGGGCGCGCGATGCCGCTGACCTTGCGCACGTACTGGCGCGCCGCCGCCGCGATCTCGGTGGGGGTGGCCTCCGGCTGCAGGCCGCGCAGTTCGGTGATGTTCCGGCACATGGGAACCACGATAGGCGGCTCGGAGAACCGATCACCGTCATCGAGCCTGCGCTCAGGGCGCCGAGCGTGCGCCCGGGGAGAGAATTGCGGTGCATCGACGCTCTCAGCGCAGGCTCGGCGACGCCCTTCGAAGCCGCAGCGCCTGCGCTGACTACGGTTGCCCTATGACCGACGAGATCCTGCTGATTGACACCGACGAGCGGGTGCGCACCCTGACCCTCAACCGGCCGCAGTCCCGCAACGCGCTGTCCTCGGCGCTGCGGGATCAGTTCTTCGCGGCGCTCACCGAGGCCGACACCGACGACGACGTCGACGTCGTCATCGTCACCGGCGCCGACCCGGTGTTCTGCGCGGGCCTGGACCTCAAGGAGCTGGGCGGCCGGACGGCGCTGCCCGACATCTCGCCGCGGTGGCCGGCGATGACCAAGCCGGTGATCGGCGCGATCAACGGCGCCGCCGTCACCGGCGGCCTCGAGTTGGCGCTGTACTGCGACGTCCTCATCGCCTCGGAGCAGGCGCGCTTCGCCGACACCCACGCGCGGGTGGGGCTGCTGCCGACCTGGGGCCTGACCGTGCGGTTGCCGCAGAAGGTCGGCGTCGGCCTCGCCCGGCGGATGAGCCTCACCGGCGACTACCTGTCGGCCGCCGACGCGCTGCGCGCCGGGCTGGTCACCGAGGTGGTGCCGCACGACCAGCTGCTGGCCGCGGCCCGGCGGGTCGCGGCGTCGATCGTCGGCAACAACCAGGGGGCGGTGCGGGCGCTGCTGGCCTCCTATCACCGCATCGACGACACGCAGACCAGCGGCGGGCTCTGGCTGGAGGCGATGGCGGCCCGGCAGTTCCGGACCTCCGGCGACGACATCGCCGCCAACCGCGACGCCGTGCTGCAGCGCGGGCGGGCGCAGGTGCGCTAGCCCGATGCTGTGACAAGATCCCTGCAACAGCGGCGCGAGGTCTGGAGGCAACGATGCGTGCGGTCGTGGGCCCGGCCACGCGGCTTGTCGCCGCGCTGAGCCTGGCGGCGGCGGTCACCACGCTCGCTCCGCCCGTCGCCGCGCAGCCGCCGCCGGGGTTCCCCAACCTCGACGGCTTCACCGCCGTACCGGCCGACGGCTACGTCACGGCCCCACAACCGGGCGGCTCGCCGCGCATCAGCTTCTCCACCCCGTCCGCGCTGGTGTGCGACTTCTACGGCGGCGCGGCTCCCCCGCCGCAGCCCTCGCAGGACATCAAGTGCACCGGCGACATGCCCGGCATGGACGACCTGCCCTTCCCCGGCGCGGCCCGCTTGAGGCCGGGCGACTGCGTGGTCGGGGTGGCCAGCTTCAAGGGGCCCGGCTACGAACTGGCCCGAATGTCCTACGGCGGCTGCGACGGCAATCCCGCCGCCCTGCCGTCGGGCGGCAAGGTCCTGGGCGCCGGCCAGAAGGTTTCCTACCTCAACGTGACATGCGCGGTGGGCGCCGACAATCTCCTCGCCTGCCTGGACACCACCAGCGGGGAGCACGGGTTCGTGGTGCAGCGCTCGGGAAGCTGGTCCTTCTGACGGGCGCTCAGCCCAGGGCCGCGCGCAGCGAGGCCACGGCGTCGTCGATCGGGCCGCTGGTCGAGTAGCCGGCGGCGAGCCGATGCCCGCCGCCACCGAACGTCGAGGCGACCGACGCCAGGTCGACGTCGGCCTTGGCCCGCATCGACACCGACCACTCCCTCGGCCCGACCTCCTTGAAGACGGCCGCGACCTCCGCCTGCTGCGTGGTGCGCACGATGTCGACGATGCTCTCGACCTCTTCGGGGCGCGACGCGACAAAGTCGCGATTCTCGACGACCGCGTACACCAGCCCGCGGCCGCCGGCCGCGTCGGGCAGCAACTGGGCGGAGGCGAGCACCCGCGACAACAGCGGCAGCCACCCGAACGGGTGACTGTCCATCAGGGCGCGGCTGACCGCCGCGTTGTCCACGCCCGCATCGACCAGCCGGGCCGCCAGCCGCAGCCCGCGGGCGCTCGCCCAGCGGAACGACCCGGTGTCCATCATCAGCCCGGCGTAGATGCAGTGCGCGACGTCGGCGGTGATCCGCTCGCCCCAGGCGTCGAGGATCTCGGCGACCAGCAATGTCGTGGAGTCCGCCGACACGTCGATGAAGTTCGCGGTCCCGAACATCTCGTTGCTGGCGTGGTGGTCGATCACCAGCAGCGGCCGGCCCGGCGGGCACAGATCGCTCAGCGCGCCGAGCCGGTGGGGAAGCACCAGTTCTTCGATGACGGAACCGAAGAATGGGTGGGCTCGGCCTAGAGCCTCGCCGGGTCAGCTGAGGACCGACGGCTGCGCCAGGGAGTCCAGCGCTTCGTTGCCGCGCAGGGCCTTCTCGATCTCGTCGATGGCCTGGTAGATCACCGAGTAGTAGCGGATCTCCACGCCCTCGCGGTTGGCCAGCTCGGTGGCCTTACCCTCGGCGCGCACGTTGAACCCGATGATCACCGCGTCCGATGCCGACGCCAGGTTGACGTTGGTCTCGGTGATCCCGCCGACGCCACGGTCGATGACCCGCAGGGCCACCTCGTCGTCGACCTGGATGCCCATCAGGGCCTCCTCGAGCGCCTCGACCGTACCGGCGTTGTCGCCCTTGAGGATCAGGTTCAGCTGGCTGGTTTCCTTCAGCGCCGAGTCCAGGTCCTCCAGGCTGATCCGCTTGCGGGAACGCGCGGCCAGCGCGTTGCGCTTGCGGGCGCTGCGCCGGTCGGCGATCTGGCGGGCGATGCGGTCCTCGTCGACGACGAGGAAGTTGTCGCCGGCGCCGGGCACCGAGGTGAAGCCGATCACCTGCACCGGTCGCGACGGCAGCGCCTCCTCGACGTCCTCGCCGTGCTCGTCGACCATGCGGCGCACCCGGCCGTAGGCGTCCCCGGCGACCACCGAGTCCCCCACGCGCAGCGTGCCGCGCTGCACCAGCACCGTGGCCACCGGGCCGCGGCCGCGGTCCAGGTGGGCCTCGATCGCCACGCCCTGGGCCTCCATGTCGGGGTTGGCCCGCAGGTCCAGCGCGGCGTCGGCGGTCAGCAGGACCGCCTCCTCGAGCGCCTCGATGTTGGTGCCCTCCTTGGCGGAGATGTCCACGAACATCGTGTCGCCACCGAAATCTTCGGCGACGAGGCCGTATTCGGTGAGCTGCCCGCGGATCTTCTGCGGGTCGGCGCCCTCCTTGTCGATCTTGTTGACCGCCACCACGATCGGCACGTCGGCCGCCTGCGCGTGGTTGATCGCCTCCACGGTCTGCGGCATGACGCCGTCGTCGGCGGCGACCACCAGGATGGCGATGTCGGTGGCCTTGGCGCCGCGGGCACGCATGGCGGTGAACGCCTCGTGACCCGGGGTGTCGATGAAGGTGATCGGGCGGACGATGCCGTCGTGCTCCACGGTCACCTGGTAGGCGCCGATGTGCTGGGTGATGCCGCCGGCCTCGCCCTCGCGGACGCTGGCGTTGCGGATGGTGTCCAGCAGGCGGGTCTTACCGTGGTCGACGTGACCCATCACGGTCACCACCGGCGGGCGGACCTCCAGGTCGTCCTCGCCGCCCTCGTCCTCGCCGTAGGTCAGGTCGAAGGACTCCAGCAGCTCGCGGTCCTCGTCCTCGGGGCTGACGACCTGGACGTTGTAGTTCATCTCGCCGCCGAGCAGTTCGAGCGTCTCGTCGCCGACCGACTGCGTGGCCGTCACCATCTCGCCGAGGTTGAACAGCGCCTGCACCAGCGCGGCGGGGTTGGCGTCGATCTTCTCGGCGAAGTCGGAGAGCGACGCGCCGCGCGCCAGCCGGATGGTCTCGCCGTTGCCGTGCGGCAGCCGGACGCCGCCGACGACGGGCGCCTGCATCGAGTCGTATTCCTGGCGCTTCTGCCGCTTGGACTTGCGGCCGCGCCGGGGCGCGCCGCCGGGACTTCACGGTGTGCTCATGTTCTTTGCTACCTGTTCTGTTGCCGGGTGATCGCGCGCGCCTCGTGACTCGACGTGCTCGACCACCGCGGAGGTGTCCGGTGAACCGGTGATGCGCAGCGCTCGCGCGAAGGCACGCCGCCGAATCGCCTGGTGCACGCACCCCGGTGCGGGGTGCAGCCATGCACCTCGCCCCGGCAGGCTACTGCCCGCGTCAACGATCACGGCGTGTCCGCCGTTCCCCGTCGACACAGCCACCACTCGAAGCAGTTCGGCGGCCAACTCTCGCTTTCGGCACCCCACGCACGTCCGCACCGGTCCACCCGGGTGTCTGTGCGCCCAGCTGGTAAGGGAGACCGAAGGCTCGCGCTGGATCACGGCTCAGTCTAGCGTCACCCGACCGATGGTCCGAACCACCCGGCCCGCGCCACCGCGGGCCGGTGCGACCGGGCTATCCCTCGCGGGCCATGCCGTGGCTCGCGCCGTGTTCCGGCTGGCCCTCGGCGTGCGGTGAGTCACCGCGGATGTCGATGCGCCACCCGGTGAGCCGGGCGGCCAGCCGCGCGTTCTGGCCCTCCTTGCCGATGGCCAGCGACAGCTGGAAGTCCGGCACGACGACGCGGGCGGCGCGGCCGGCCTGGTCGATGATCGACACCGACACCACCTTGGCCGGCGACAGCGCGTTGGCGACGAACCGGGCCGGGTCCTCGTCGTAGTCGATGATGTCGATCTTCTCCCCGGACAGCTCGCTCATCACGTTGCGCACCCGCTGCCCCATCGGGCCGATGCAGGCCCCCTTCGCGTTCAGCCCGGGGACGTTGGACTTCACCGCGATCTTCGAGCGATGCCCGGCCTCGCGCGCCACCGCGACGATCTCGACCGATCCCTCGGCGATCTCGGGCACTTCCAGCGCGAACAGCTTCCGCACCAGGTTGGGGTGGGTGCGCGACAGCGTGATCAGCGGCTCGCGGGCACCGCGGGTCACGCCGATCACGTAGCAGCGCACCCGGTTGCCGTGTTCGTAGCTTTCGCCGGGCACTTGCTCGGCCGCTGGGATGACGCCCTCCGATGCCTTGGTCTCGCTGCCCATCCGCACGACGACCAGGCCGCGCGCGTTGGCCCGGCTGTCGCGCTGGATCACGCCGCCGACGATCTCGCCCTCGCGGGTGGAGAACTCCCCGTAGGTCCGCTCGTTCTCCGCGTCGCGGAATCGCTGCAGCATCACCTGGCGGGCGGTCGTCGCCGCGATGCGGCCGAAGCCCTCCGGGGTGTCGTCCCACTCGCTGATGACGTTGCCGTCCTCGTCGGTCTCGCGCGCCATCACCTGAACGGCCCCGGTCTTGCGGTCGATCTCGATGCGCGCGTCCTCCTGGTGGCCCTCGGTGTGCCGATAGGCGGTGAGCAGCGCGGACTTGATGGTCTCCAACAGCTCGGTGACCGAGATGCCCCGATCCACCTCGATCGCGTGCAGCGCGCCCATGTCGATGTTCATCAGCGCCGCTCCTCTCCCCCGGCGACTCCCCCGGCGCCCCGGCCCGCCTCGGTCAGCTCCGCCAGTTCCAGCTCCGCCGCCGCTGGTGGCGAAAACTCCACCTGCACAACGGCTTTGACGATGTCAGCGAGCGGGACGCGGCGCACGGCCCAACCCCTGCCGTCGCGGACCACGAACGCGATCGCATCGTCGCGGGTCTCGCCGACACGACCGGTCAACGCGGACCCGTCGGTCAGCGCGATCTCGACCTTGCGGCCGCGCGCACGGCGAAAGTGTTTGGCGCTGGTCAGCGGCCGCTCCACGCCGGGGGAGCTGACCTCGAGCACGTAGCGGTCGGCGATGTCGCCGAGGCCGTCCAGCAAAGTCGACGCCGACCGCGAAAGCGCGGCGATGGTGTCCAGGTCGGGAGGATCGTCGCCGTCGGCGACCACGGTGATCCGCGGCGGGCGCGTGCGAGCGTCGATGACCACGTCTTCGATCTCGTAGCCGGCGCGCGCGAACTCTCCACCGAGTAGCTCGATCACCTGCGTCTGCGAAGGTAGCCCGGTGGTCACGGCGAGCTCCTCATCTTGAGTTGTCCGGTCATCTGGTGGATGTCACCGCCCCTGGCCGGGGAGCGACTCCGGTGGCCCGCGAAGCATCCGGCGGTGGCCGCGCCACGGGAGCCAGCTATCAACGATACGCCAGGAATCGCGCATCGGGCGTGCTCGTGTCTCGCCCGTCGTGCCCGCCATCTCGGCGGTGCCCGCTGATGGCAGGATGTTGCTTGTGCCCAGCGCGATACCCGTCACCAACAGGCGAGGCGTGCTCGCAGGTGGCGTGGCTCTGGCCGCGCTGGGGGTGGTCGCATCGGCCTGCGGCAAGACGACGCCCAAGCCGCCGGCCGTCGAGGACCTGCTGGGGCCGTTGGACCAGGCCAGGAAGGACAGCGCGCTCGCCGGGGCCGCGGCCACGGCGGTCGGCAACCC
>NZ_CSTD01000004.1:343123-522866 GCF_001053185.1 Mycobacterium bohemicum DSM 44277
GCGGCGCTGACGGTGGTCGCCACGCAACGGGCCGCCCATGCCCGGGCGCTGTCCACCGAGATCGCCCGGGCGGCCGGCAAGATCACCGCGTCGTCGAGCGAGACGACCACCCCGTCCGGCACCGCCGAGCCCGCTGGCCCGCCACCGCCGCCGCCGCCCGTCTCCGACGTGATCGACGCGCTGCGGGTCTCGGCGGAGAACGCCAGCCGGCTGGTCGCCACGTCGTCGGGGTACCGCGCCGGGCTGCTCGCCTCCATCGCCGCTTCCTGCACGGCCTCCTACACGGTGGCGCTGGTCCCCGGGGGTCCGTCGATATGACGCCGGGCTCGTCATGACCTCGGGGAAGGACGCCGACAACGCGGCGCTGTGCGACGCCCTGGCCGTCGAACACTCGACCATCTACGGCTACGGCATCGTGTCCGCGCTGTCGCCGCCGAGCGTCAACAACCTGGTGGTGGAGGCCCTCACCCAGCACCGTCAGCGACGCGACGACGTCATCGCGATGCTGACGGCCCGAAAGGTCACGGCCCCGGTCCCCGCCGCCGGCTATCAGCTGCCGATGCTGGTGGGCAGCCCGGCGGACGCCGCGCGCCTGGCCGCGCGGATGGAGAACGACGGCGCGACGGCCTGGCGCGCGGTCGTCGAGCATGCGGAGACGGCCGACGACCGCGCCTTCGCCGCGACGGCCTTGATTCAGAGCGCGGTGATGGCCGCCCGCTGGAGCCGGATTCTGGGCGCCTGGCCCATCACGACGAGCTTTCCGGGCGGAAACGAGTAACGGCCTGCGCCGGGGCGACGAGACCCGACTGGCACAGGGCGGCGTCGACGAAGTCGTGCACCGGCCGCGACCGGAAAAACCCGGTGTGCGCGCCCTCGTACCATACGATCTCGGGCCGGCCCCAGTGTTCCCACAGGCGCATCACCTGGTGGCGCGGGTTCACCAGCCGGTCGGCGAGGCCGCCGTAGATGAAGCGGCCGGACATCGGCACCCGCGGGGTCAGCGACAGCGGTGAGATCATCCGCCCGATCGGCAGGGCGTGCTCGAGGGTCTGCTTGCGCGGGTCGTCGTCGCGCAGGCCGCCGTGGCCGCTGAGCACCTCGATCAGGTCGGCCACCGGCACGCCCAGCACCGCGCAGGTCAGGCCGTCCTCGACGCTGCAGACCAGCGAGGTGATGTAGCCGCCCAGCGACATGCTGTTCAGGCCGATCCGCGAGTCGGGTTCCTGGGCGCGGATCCACGAGATCAGCCGCCGGATGTCCCACACCGCCTGGGCCGTGGCGTGCACGTCGTCGAGCAGGTCCTGGGCCGGGAACGCCGCGCCCTTGACCTTCCGCGGGCCGTGCAGCGGCAGCACCGGCAGCACCACGTTGAGACCCAGGTCCTCATGCAGATGCCGGGCGCGGAACAGCCGCAGGTCCACGGCCCCGCGGCCCATCAGGGCGCCGTGCACGCACACCACCCAGGGCCGCGGTTCGCTGTGGCGCAGCAGCAGCGCACGCTCGCGGCGGTTGGCGGTGTAGCCCAGCCAGCGCTCGCGGCCGGGCTCGCCCGGGTGCGGCTCGTAGCCGCTGTCGAAGGAGAGGCGGCGCAGGTCTTGGCGGCGGATCCGGCCCGGCACCTCGGTGACGTCCGTCAGCGCCGGCGGGGCCGCGAAGAAGGCCTCGGGGCGCTCCAGCCAGCCCCGCTCCCGGTAGAACTCGAGCGCCGCGGTGACCTCGCGGTCCACCCGCCGGGGGGCGTCGGGCTCCCCCACCGGCAGGAACGTCCGCATGCCGAGCAGCACGAGTTCGTCGTGGAACACCTGCCGGGCGACCGCGATGGTCGGTCGGGCGATCGGCAGTTCGTCGTCGTGATCTCGGTGGCCCTGCCCGGCCATGAACTCGCGGGCGCGCACGAAGGGTGTCGCCACGTCGGCGGGGCGGGCCAGTCGCCGCTCCCGACGGGTGTTTGCCATCGTGCGAGGTTAGCGCGCGACCGCTGTCGCCAAGACGAGTGTGAGTGCTCTCACCCGCGAGTCGTTTTCGGCCCCGGGGCACCTCGCACACCGTCCGGCGGTGATGCAGGACGCGCTGGGCCGCCTCGCGCGCGAGCGGCGCTTCCCCGTACTGGGCTGAGCTAGCGGCCGAGGGCCGCGGCGACGTCGCGGGCCAGCGACTCGCCCGCGGTCAGCTCGCGGGTCTGGCCGCCGAAGCGGTCGCGCAATTCCACCACGCCGTCCGCCCACCCGCGGCCGACCACGACGATCCACGGCACGCCCAGCAACTCTGCGTCCTTGAACTTGACGCCGGGTGAGGCCGAACGGTCGTCGAGCAACACCTCGACGCCCAGCAGGTCCAGGTCGCGGGCCAGCTGCGTGGCGCCGTCGCGGGCCTGCGGGTCTTTGTTGGCGATCACCAGGTGGACGTCGAACGGCGCGACGGCCGACGGCCAGCGCAGGCCCAGCTCGTCGTGGTGCTGCTCGGCGATGACCGCGACCAGCCGCGACACCCCGAGCCCGTAGGAGCCCATCGTCAGGCGCACCGGCTTGCCGTCCTCGCCCAGCACGTCGACGGTGAAGGCATCGGTGTACTTGCGACCGAGCTGGAAGATGTGGGCGATCTCGATGCCCCGGGCCGACACCAGCGGGCCGGCGCCGTCGGGCGAGGGGTCGCCGTCGCGGACCTCGGCGGCCTCGATGGTGCCGTCGACGGTGAAGTCCCGGCCGGCCACCAGCCCGACGACGTGGCGGCCCTGCTCGTCCGCGCCGGTGATCCAACTGGTGCCGTCGACCACCCGCGGGTCGACAAGGTAACGAACACCGTTCTGCCGCAACGCCTTCGGCCCGATGTAGCCCTTCACCAGGAACGGGTACTTGGCGAAGTCGGCGTCGTCGAGCAGCGCGTAGTCGGCCGGATCCAGCGCCGCCCCCAGCCTCTTGTCGTCGACCTCGCGGTCACCCGGCACGCCAATGGCCAGCAGCTCCCAGTCGCCGCCGGGCTGGCGCACCTTGAGCAAGACGTTCTTCAGCGTGTCGGCCGCGGTGATCTCGCGGCCGAGGCCGGCCGTGTTGGCCCAGTCCACCAGGGTGGCGATGGTCGGGGTGTCGCCGGTGTCGTGGACCACCGCCTCGGGCAGGCCGTCGATCGGCCGGGCGTCGGGGCGGGCGGTGATGACCGCCTCGACGTTGGCCGCGTATCCCGATTCCAGGCACCGCACGAAAGTGTCCTCTCCGACCGGGCTCTCGGCCAGAAACTCCTCCGACGCGCTGCCGCCCATCGCGCCCGACACCGCCGACACGATGACGTAGCGAACCTTGAGGCGGTCGAAGATGCGCTGATAGGCCTCCCGGTGCGCGTGATAGGCGGCCTTGAGGCCGGCGTCGTCGACGTCGAAGGAGTAGGAGTCCTTCATCAGGAACTCGCGGACGCGCAGGATCCCGGCCCGCGGGCGGGCCTCGTCACGGTACTTGTTCTGAATCTGGAAGAGCAGCAACGGGAAATCCTTGTAGGAGCTGTACTCCCCCTTCACGGTCAGGGTGAACAGCTCCTCGTGCGTGGGACCCAGCAGGTAGTCGTTGCCGCGGCGGTCCTGCAGGCGGAACACGCCTTCGCCGTATTCGTTCCAGCGGTTGGTCGTCTCGTACGGCGCGCGGGGCAGCAGCGCGGGGAAGAGGATCTCCTGCCCGCCGATCGCGTTCATTTCCTCGCGCACAACGCTTTCGATCCTGCGCAGCACCCGCAGGCCCAGCGGCAGCCAGCTGTACAGCCCGGGCGCGACGGGCCGGATGTAGCCGGCCCGGATCAGCAGCTTGTGGCTGGGCACTTCGGCGTCGGCGGGGTCGTCGCGCAGGGTGCGCAGGAAGAGCTGGGACATCCGGGTGATCACAGCGGGCCAGCCTAGCGGTGACCGCAAGCGCTCGGCCCGCGACACTGACGCCAGGGCGACGACACGCCGATGGGCGTCGCCGTGAGTTCAGCCTCGAGGCAGGCCGAAGCCGGTGTGGAGCTACAGCTCCCCGGCGTCGATCGCTTCCTTGACCTCCTGGGCGTGCGCGACCTGCTCGGGCGTGTAGCCGATCAGCAGCGCGGCCGCACCGACGATGACGGCCACCCCGGCGACCCACAGCAGGCCGTAGGTGTAGCCGTGGTCGAGCGCGCCCAGTTGAACCTCGTTCATGAACTTCACGGGCCCGGTGGTGCCGCCCATGTACAGCGTCCGCGAGGTGATCACGGCCTGGATGACGGCCAGCACCAGCGGGCCGCCCAGGCTCTGCAGCATCAGCGCGATCGCCGATACCGGGCCGATCCGGTCGAAGCCGACGCCGGCGATCGCCGACAGGGTCAGCGGGACCACGCAGATGCCGATGCCGATGCCGCCGACGATGACGGGCAGCACCAGGTTCGGGAAGTAGGGCACGCCGCGGTGCATGAACGCCCAGCCGGAGATCATCGCCCAGAACAGCAGGAGTCCGCCGCCGATCGTCAGCACCCGCGGCGAGAACCGCGACACCAGCTGCGAGGAGACGCCCAGGCCGATGCCCATCGCGATGACGAAGGGGATGAAGCCGACGCCGGCGCGAAGTGCGCTGTAACCCAACACGTCCTGGACGTACAGGCCGATGCACACCGTCAGGCTGAACATCAGCCCGCCGGCCAGGAAGATCGCGGTGAAGGTCATCAGCCGGTTGCGGTCGCGGAACAGGTCGAATGGCACGACGGGGTTCTCGGCCGTGCGCTCGACGATGACGAAGGCGAGCGCGGCGCCGAAGGCCACCACACCCGAGCCGATCGTGGTGATCGAGATCCACCCCTTCTCCGGGCCCATCGAGAAGGCGAACACGGCGGCGGTGCACGCCAGGGTGGCCAGCATGGCGCCGGTGGCGTCGAGCTTCATCCGCTCGCGGTTCGTCTCGCGCAGCGCGGTGCGGGCCAGGTAGATCATCACCAGCCCGATCGGCACGTTGACCAGGAACGCCAGCCGCCACGACACCTCGGTCAGCGCCCCGCCGACGACCAGGCCCATCACCGAACCGACGGCCGTCATCGCGGCGAACACGGCCGTGGCGAAGTTACGCGCCGGGCCCTTCGGGAAAGTGGTCGCCACCAGCGCCAGGCCGGTCGGCGACGCGATCGCGGAGCCGACCCCCTGCGACAGCCGGGCGATGACCATGGTCACCTCGTCCCAGGCGACCGCGCACAGGACCGACGAGATGGTGAACAGCGCGACGCCGACGATGAAGGTGCGCTTGCGCCCGATGGTGTCGCCGAGCCGGCCGCCGAGCAGCATCAGGCCGCCGAAGGTCAGCACGTACGCGGTGATCACCCAGCTGCGGCCGGCGTCGGACAGGCTCAGGTCGTTCTGGATCTTGGGCAGCGCGACGATCGCGACGGTGCTGTCCATGGTCGCCAGCAGCTGCATGCCGCCGATGGCGATGACGGCGGCGATGAAGCGGCGAGAGGGCAGCCAGGCCGGGTAATACTTGCTGATGCGAGCGGTGGCGGTCTCCGCCGGTGCCGCTGTGCGCACCGGGGCCGGACGATCGGGGCGCGCGGACGTCCATTTCTGGGCTGCGCGCTCTGTGTCGTTGAGAGCCGTCATAATGGGTTACCTTACAGTAATCTTAAGAATCGTTTAAACCCCGAACGCCGCCACGGCGCCGATCACGATGATCGCGGGAGGTCGGATACCCTCGGCCCGGATCTTTTCGGGCGTGTCGGCCAGCGTGGCCCGCAGAGTGTGTTGCGCCGACGTTGTCCCGTGCTGAACCACCAGCACCGGCGTATCCGCAGGTCGGCCCCCCTTTATCAGCACGTCGACGAACAGTTCGATGCGTTCGACGGCCATCAGCAACACGATGGTGCCCGACATCGCGGCCAGCGCATTCCAATTCACTAACGATTCGGGGTGCTCGGGCGCCAGATGGCCGCTGACCACCACAAACTCGTGATTCATCGAGCGATGCGTGACCGGAACGCCGGCCAGCGCGGGCACGCCTATGGCGCTTGTCACACCCGGCACGACGGTCACCGGGATTCCGGCGTCGACGCAGGCCAGCACTTCCTCGTAGCCGCGGGCGAACACGAAGGGGTCCCCGCCCTTGAGGCGCACCACGAAGTGCCCGGCCCGCGCGCGCTCGATCATCACGTCGTTGATCGCGTCCTGGGCCATGGCCCGGCCGTAAGGGATCTTCGCGGCGTCGATGACCTCGACGTGCGGCGGCAGTTCGGCGAGCAGCTCCGGCGGCGCCAGCCGGTCGGCGACCACCACGTCGGCGTGGGCGAGTAGGCGACGGCCGCGCACGGTGATCAGCTCGGGGTCGCCGGGTCCGCCGCCCACGAGTGCCACCCCGCCGTGCACCACGTCGTGGGTTTCGGGGCCGTCCGGGGTGATCAGCCCCGACTGCAGCGCTTCGCGGATGGCCGAGCGGATGGCCGCGGACCGGCGGTGCTCGCCGCCGGCCAGCACGCCGACCGACAGGCCGGCGTAGCTGAAGGTCGCCGGGGTCACCGCCGTCCCCTCGACGGCGATGTCGGCGCGCACGCAGAAGATTCGGCGGCGCTCGGCCTCGGCGACCACGGCCGCGTTGACCTCCGCGTCGTTGGTGGCGGCGATCGCGTACCAGGCACCGTCCAGATCACCGTCGCGGTATTCGCGCAGTGACAGCGCGATGCCGCTCATCGCCTCGACGGCCGGGGTGGCGCTGCGGGAGATCACGTGGACGTCCGCGCCGCTGGCGATGAGCAGGGGCAGGCGGCGCTGGGCGACGTTTCCCCCGCCGAGGACGACGACCTTCTTGCCGGTCAGCCGCAATCCGGCAAGGTACGGGCTTTCGGTCACCAGGCAAAGCCTAGTGTCTGCCGATGGCGCGCCCGCGGGCGTCAGGCCCGGCGACCGGCGGCGCGTGTGACGAAGCGCACCACCGCCTCCGGCGCCGCCGCCGGATGGGTGTGCAGGTACGAGGCGTGCACGCCGGCATGCACCACCCCTTCCCGCACGCCGTCGGGCGCGGGGTTGGCGTCCAGGTTGCCAGCGCTGTCGCGATAGGCCCACGCCGGCTGGTAGCCGTCGGTGAACGTGACGGCGGTGCGGTGGAATTCGTGCCCGACGGCCCGCTGGCCGACGGCGTACAGCGGCGACTCGGCCACCGCGACCGCATCGCGATACCCCAGCGTCAGGTTGGGGGTGAACCGCGCCGATCCGTTCAGCACGCCGCACATCGGATGTCCGTCGAGTTCGGAGACGAGATAGATCAGCCCGGCGCACTCGGCGTGCACCGGTGCGCCGGCGCGGGCCAGCTCACCGATCTGCCGGCGGACGACGTCGTTGGCGGACAGCTCGGCGGTGAACTGCTCGGGAAAGCCGCCGGGCAGCACGACCGCGTCGGCGCCGTCGGGCTGGCGGCGGTCCGGACGGCGGTCAGGTCGACGTGGCGGGCGACCAGGGCGGTCATCGCCTCGACCGCGCACTGCGCGCGCCGGCCGTATTCGGTGGCGGTGACCAGGCCGAGATACCTGGTCGGAAGCTCGATTTCGTCGGTGCGCGGGATCGCGCCCAGCACGGTGACGCCGGCCTGCTCGCAGGCCTGCCGCAACACCTGCTCGTGCCGGTTCGACCCGACCCGGTTGAGGATCACCCCGGCGATGCGGGTCGAGCGGTCGAACGTCGAAAACCCGTGCAGGAGCGCGGCGATGCTGTGGCTCTGCCCGCGGGCGTCGACCACCAGGATCACCGGCGCGCCCAGCAGGCCGGCGACGTGGGCGGTGGAACCGGTCGCGGGGGCCGCGTCCGCGGACCCGATGCGCCCGTCGAACAGACCCATCACGCCCTCGATCACCGCGATGTCGGCGCCGGCGGCGCCGTGTGCGTAGAGGGGCCCGATGAGGCCCTCCCCCACCAGCACGGGGTCCAGGTTGCGGCCCGGGCGTCCGGCGGCCAGGCCGTGGTAGCCGGGGTCGATGAAGTCCGGGCCCACCTTGAACGGGGCGACGCGGTGACCCGAGCGCCGCAGCGCGCCGATCAACCCCGTTGCGACGGTCGTCTTTCCGCTGCCCGAGGCCGGCGCGGCGATGACGACGGCGGGCACGCTCACCATTCGATGCCCTTCTGGCCCTTGCGCCCGGCGTCCATCGGGTGCTTGACCTTGGTCATCTCGGTCACCAGATCGGCGGCGTCGAGCAACCGCGCCGGGGCGTTTCGCCCGGTGATGACCACGTGCTGGTGACCGGGTCGCGCGGTCAGTGCCTCGACCACCTCGTCGACGTCGACCCAGCCCCAGGCGAGCGGGTAGGTGAATTCGTCGAGCACGTAGAAGTCGTGGCGCTGGGCGGCCAACCGTCGCGCGATTTCGGCCCAGCCGTCGGCGGCCGCGGCCGCGTGGTCGACCTCGCTGCCGGCCTTGCGCGTCCAGGACCAGCCCGCGCCCATCTTGTGCCACTCGACGGCCCCGCCCACCCCGTGCTCATCGTGCAGCCGGCCGAGGTGACCGAAGGCCGCCTCCTCGCCCACCTTCCACTTCGCGCTCTTGACGAACTGGAACACCGCGACGCGCAGCCCGGCGTTCCAGGCGCGCAGCGCCATGCCGAACGCGGCGGTCGACTTGCCCTTGCCGTCGCCGGTGTGTACCGCGAGCACCGGCGTGTTGCGCCGGGCCCGGGTGGTCAGGCCGTCGTCGGGGACGCGCACCGGGTTGCCCTCTGGCATGGCCGCGCGCCTCAGGCCGCCGTGCGCACGGCACGGACCAGCTGATCGGCGTGCAACTGTTCGAGCCGTACCGTCGGCGCGCCGAGCAGGCGCGCGAGCTGCGCGGCCAAACCGAGCCGGACGTAGGACGTTTCGCAATCCACGACGACGGCGGCGGCGCCCTCGGCGACGAGGCGGGCGGCCGCGATGCGGGTGCGGCCCAGGGGGTCCGGGCCGCCGGTGGCGCGGCCGTCGGTCAGCACGACCACCAGGGGGCGGCGGGTGCGGTCGCGCGCCTTCTCGCGCACGATCAGCTCACGGGCGGCCAGCAGGCCTTCGGCCAGCGGGGTTTTGCCGCCGGTGTCGAAGCGGGACAGCCGCCGGCCGGCGATGTGCGCCGAGGAGGTCGGGGGCAGCAACAGCCGGGCCGCGTCCTGGCGGAAGGTGATCACCGCGACCTTGTCGCGGCGCTGGTAGGCGTCGCGGAGCAAGGACAGGGTGGCCCCGCCGACGGCGGCCATGCGATCGCGGGCTGCCATGGAACCGGATGCGTCGACGACGAAGATCACCAGGTTGCCCTCGCGTCCCTCGTGGACGGCCAGCCGCACGTCGTCAGGCCCGGGCCGCAGCGGGCCGGCCCCGGCTTGTGCGGCGGCCGAAAGCAGGGTGGCGAACAGGTGCAGTCCGCGCGCGCCGGTCGCCGCATCGGCCGGGCCCTCGGCGGCCGCCACCACGCTGCCGGTGGAGTTGCGGGCGCGTGACCGCCGCCCCGGCGCGCCCTCGCCGACGCCGGGCACCCTCAGCGCCCGGGCCCGGAACGTTTTCCCCGGCGGGGCGCTGGGTCTGGGCGCCTGCGGCTTGGCGGGCGGAGGCGAATGTGGTTGCGGCGCATCGTCGTTCGTGAACTGGCCGCCGCCGCCCGGCGGGTCGGGGTCGGGCTCGTTGTCGGCGCCCCCCTGCGCCAGCGCCTGCTCCAGCTGGTCGCGGTCGATGCCGGGATCGTCGAACGGGTCGCGGCGGCGCCGGTGCGGCAGCGCCAATTCCGCGGCCACCCGGACGTCGCGCTCCTCGACGGTGGTGGAGCCGCGCCAGGCCGCGTGGGCGGCCGCGGTGCGGGCGAGGACCAGGTCGGCCCGCATCCCGTCGACGTCGAACGCCGCGCACACCGCCGCGATGCGGCGTAATTCGTTGTCGGGCAACACCACGTCGGCGACCAGCTCGCGCGCGGCGGCGATCCGTCGGGCCAGGTCGGCGTCGGCGTCGGCGTAACGGTCGGCGAATCCGTCGGGGTCGGCCTCGTAGGCCATCCGCTGCCGGATCACCTCCACCCGCACGTCGACGTCGCGCGACGCCCGCACGTCGACGGTGAGGCCGAACCGGTCCAGCAGCTGCGGACGCAGCTCGCCCTCCTCGGGGTTCATCGTGCCGATCAACACGAAGCGCGCCTCGTGCGAGTGCGAGATGCCGTCGCGCTCGATGTGCACCCGGCCCATGGCGGCGGCGTCGAGCAGCACGTCGACCAGGTGATCGTGCAGCAGGTTGACCTCGTCGACGTAGAGCACGCC
Organism: Mycobacterium bohemicum DSM 44277; assembly: GCF_001053185.1. Taxonomy (GTDB): domain Bacteria; phylum Actinomycetota; class Actinomycetes; order Mycobacteriales; family Mycobacteriaceae; genus Mycobacterium; species Mycobacterium bohemicum. Next base: position 353,348 of record NZ_CSTD01000004.1, read on the forward strand.
GCCGTGCGCGCGCGCCAGCAGCCCGGGGGAGAACGCGTGCTCGCCGTCGCGCAGCACCCGCTGCAGGTCCAGCGAACCGACGACGCGGTCTTCGGTTGCGCCCAAGGGCATTTCGACCAGTCCGCCCTCGCCGGTCGCGGCGGAGAGCAGCGCCGCGAGCCCCCGCACGGCCGTCGACTTGGCGGTGCCCTTCTCGCCGCGGATGAGCGCGCCGCCGATCTCCGGACGCACGGCGCACAGCAGCAGGGCCAGCCGCAGCTGGTCGTGCCCGACGATCGCGCTGAACGGGTAGGGCTTCACGGCTGCTCCGGCAGCCCGGAGCCGGGCCGCAGCATCGGGACGTGCGGGATGCCGTCGTCGACGAAATCCTCGCCCGCGCGGACGAATCCGTGCTGTGCGTACATGTCGGCCAGGTAGGTCTGCGCGTCGATCCGGCAGGGGTAGTCGCCCACCTCGGCCAGCGCGGCCCGCAGCAGCCGGGTGGTGTGGCCCTGGCCGCGCGCGCTGCGTTTGGTGCACAGCCGGCCGATCCGGAACGCCTTCTCGCCCCCGGCGTGCTCCTCCATCAACCGCAGCGTGCAGATCACCTCGCCGTCGGGCGTTTCCAGCCAGAAGTGCCGGGTTTCGGCCAGCAGGTCACGCCCGTCCAGCTCCGGATACGGGCACGCCTGTTCGACGACGAACACCTCGACCCGCAACTTGAGCAGCTCGTAGAGCGTGCGGGCGTCAAGATCCTTGGCCCACGACCGGCGCAACGCTTCAGTCATGAGCGCCGCTCCTCCCCGTCGGCGCGTCCCCCACGCCGCTTTGCGGCTGGGGGCGCCCCCACCGCATCGTCGGCGGCGCGGCTCACGCTGCCTCCAAGTTCAATGCCCTCGTCCCCCATGACCACACCTCGTCGAACAGCGCCGGCTCGCGGGACAGCTCCACCCCCAGCGACGGCACCATCTCCTTCAGCGTGGGCAGCCAGGACGGGTAGCGGTCGGGGAAGCAGCGCTGGAGCACATCGAGCATCGCCGGCACGGCGGTCGACGCCCCCGGCGAGCCGCCGAGGAGCCCGGCGATGCTGCCGTCGGCGGAGGCCAGCACGGTGGTGCCGAAGTCGAGCACACCGCCCCTGCGCCGGTCGCGCCGGATCACCTGCACCCGCTGGCCGGCCACCATCGGCTGCCAGTCGGAGTCCCTTGCGCTCGGCGCGAATTCGCGCAGGATGCGCATCCGGTCGGGCTCGGAGAGCCGCAGCTGACCGAGCAAGTAGTTGAGCAGGGTCATCTCGCTGACCCCGACGCCGAGCATCGACACCACGTTGTCCGGCCTGACCGAGCGGGGCAGATCGGTGACGCGGCCGTGCTTGAGGAACTTGGGCGACCATCCCGCGTACGGCCCGAACATCAGCCATGACTTGCCGTGCACGACACGAAGGTCGAGGTGCAGGGCGCCGAGCGGGGGCGCCCCGGGGGCGGGCGCGCCGTACACCTTGGCGCGGTGCGCGGCGGTGAGCGCCGGGCTGTGGGCGCGCAGGAACCGGCCGCCGATCGGGAACCCGGCGAACCCCTTGACGTCGCTGATGCCGGAGCGCTGCAGCAGCCGAAGCGCGTCACCACCGGCCCCGACGAACACGAATCTGGCGTTCAGGCGGTGCTTTGCGCGGGTCCGGCGATTGACGATCAGCAGTGTCCAGCTGCCGTCGGACGCGCGGGTGAGGTTGCGCACCTCGTGCCCGAACAGGGTGGCGGCGCCCTCGCGCACGCAATAGCCCAGAAGTTGGCGTGCCAGCGCCCCGAAGTCGACGTCGGTGCCGTGCGCGGCCCAGTTGAGCGCGGTCGGCTCGGAGAAATCGCGGCCCGCGGCCATCAGCGGCAGCCGGCGGGCGAACTCGCCGGGATCGTCGATCACCTCGATGCCGGCGAACAGCGGGTTGCCGGCCAGCGCGCGCTGCCGGCGCCGCAGGTAGCCGACCCGACGGGCGCCCCGCACGAAGCTGGCGTGCGGGATCGCGGTGATGAAGGAGCGGTCGCCGAGGATGCCGTTCTCCGCGGCGTACGCCCAGAACTGGCGGGTGACCTGGAACTGCTCGTTGACGCGGACGGCCTTGGTGATGTCGATGGAGCCGTCGGCCCGCTGCGGTGTGTAGTTCAGCTCGCAGAGCGCGGAGTGCCCGGTGCCCGCGTTGTTCCAGGGGCTGCTGCTCTCGGCGCCGACGGCGTCCAGCCGCTCGACGATCGTCATCGACCACCCCGGTTCCAGCCTCCGCAGCAACGCCCCCAGCGTGGCGCTCATGATGCCCGCGCCCACCAGCACGACGTCCGCGCGTGCGGTTTCGGTTCGCTGGCCTGTGAGCGACACCGGATCGTTGGTCCTTTCGTGGGCCGTCAGCGGCCCCTGCGCTGGTTGTGCCGTCCCAGGCTATCCCGACGCGCGCCGGCCCCGAACGCCGTGCGCCTCCCCACGGCCAGCAAAGCCTTTAAGCTGGCCTCGTGACTGGCTGGATGCCGGACGTCCTGCCCGGCTATTGGCGGCGCGCACTGCCGCTGGGGCCGGATCCCCACGGCGAGGGCGACATCGTCGCCACCCTGGTTCGGCGCGGCCCGCCGACGGAAGCCACCGAGAATTTCGCGGCGGACCGCGCGGTGCTGGCGGTCCACGGCTACACCGACTACTTCTTCCACACGGAACTGGCCGACCACTTCGCCGGCCGGGGCTTCGCCTTTTACGCGCTCGACCTGCAGAAGTGCGGCCGGTCGCACTGCGGGCGACAGACCCCCCACTTCATCACCGACCTCGCCCACTACGACGCCGAACTCGAGTACGCCCTGGCGGTCATCGCCGAGCAGACAAGCGCTGCCCAGGTCCTGGTGTACGGGCATTCGGCCGGCGGGCTCATCGTGTCGCTGTGGCTGGACCGCCTCCGCGCACGCGGCGCCCCGGCGCACGCGGCCGTCGGCGGGCTGGTGCTCAACAGCCCCTTCCTGGACCTGCACGGCCCGGCGGTCCTGCGGCACGCGGTGGCCTCGGCGACGATCGCCGGACTGTCGCGGCTGCGGCCCAAAGGCGTGATCCGCCGGCCCACCCCCGGCGGGTACGGAACCACGCTGCACCGGGATTACGGCGGCGAGTTCGACTACAACCTGCAGTGGAAACCGGTGGGCGGCTTTCCCATCACCCTGGGCTGGCTGCACGCCGTGCGCCGCGGCCAGGCCCGGCTGCACCGCGGCATCGACGTCGGTGTGCCGAGCCTGATCCTGCGGTCGGACCACAGCGTGCGGGAAAGCGCGGACCCGGCGGCAATGCATTGCGGTGACGCGGTTCTCGACGTCGACCTGATCGCCAAATGGGCGAGCCGCATCGGGAGTCGCACCACGATCGTCCCGGTCACCGACGCCAAGCACGACGTCTTCCTGTCGCTTCCACAGCCGCGCCGCGCGGCCTATCAGCAGCTGGACCGGTGGCTGGACCATCACCTCGTCAACACCGACGCCCCGGCGTCATCGGACAAAGGATGACCCTCGGCCATGGAAACCTACGACATCGCGATCATCGGAACCGGTTCGGGGAATTGCATTCTCGATGAAAGCTTCGCCGCAAAGCGGATGGCCATCTGCGAACACGGCACCTTCGGCGGCACCTGCCTCAACGTCGGGTGCATCCCGACGAAGATGTTCGTCTACGCCGCCGAGGTCGCCACGACGATCCGGGAGGCGGCGCGGTTCGGCGTCGACGCGCACATCGACCGGATCCGCTGGGCGGACATCGTCTCGCGGGTCTTCGGCCGGATCGACCCGATATCGATGAGCGGCGAGGACTTTCGGCGCTCCGCGCCCAACATCGACGTGTACGGCGCGCACACCCGGTTCGGGCCCGTCCAGCCCGACGGCCGCTACCTGTTGCGCACCGCCGCCGGTGACGAATTCTCCGCCGACCAGGTGGTGATCGCCGCGGGCTCGCGCCCGGTGGTCCCGACCGCGATCCTCGCGTCCGGCGTCACTTTCCACACGAGCGACACGATCATGCGGATCCCGGAGCTGCCCGATCACCTCGCAATCGTCGGGAGCGGTTATGTCGCAGCAGAATTCGCGCACATCTTCTCCGCGCTGGGGGTGCGCGTCACCCTCGTCGTCCGGGGCAGCACGCTGCTGCGGTATTGCGACGATACGATCTGCGAGCGCTTCACCCGCATCGCGGCGGCCAAATGGGAACTGCGCACCCACCGCACCGTGGTGAACGCCGCCGACCGCGGTTCCGGCGTGGCCCTCGAACTCGACGACGGCAGCATCCTGGACGCCGACCTGCTGCTGGTGGCGACCGGCCGGCTTTCCAACGCCGACCTGCTCGACGCCGAGCAGGCGGGTGTCGACGTCGAGGACGGCCGGGTGGCGGTCGACGAATACCAGCGCACGTCCGCGCGCGGGGTGTTCGCCCTCGGCGACGTCTCCTCGCCTTATCAGCTCAAGCACGTCGCCAACCACGAGGCCCGTGTCGTGCAGCACAACCTGACGTGCGACTGGGACGACACCGACTCGATGACCATGACCGATCACCGCTTCGTGCCGTCGGCGGTGTTCACCGATCCCCAGCTGGCGGCCGTGGGCCTGACCGAGAACCAAGCGCGGGCAAGGGGCTTCGACATATCGGTCGCGATCCAGGACTACGGCGATGTCGCCTACGGGTGGGCGATGGAAGACACCACCGGGATCGTCAAGCTGATCGCCGAGCGCAACAGCGGATGCCTGCTCGGCGCGCACATCATGGGGCATCAGGCGTCGTCGATCATCCAGCCGCTCATTCAGGCGATGCGCTCGGGAATGACGGCTCAGGAGATGGCCCGCGGCCAGTACTGGATTCACCCGGCGCTGCCGGAAGTGGTGGAGAACGCGCTGCTGGGCCTGCGCCCGTGACGATCGCAGCCGGGCGCCGCGGGTCGTCACCCTCAACCGTGACGATCGCAAGCGCGGCGTAGCCGGGCGCCGCGGGTCGTCACCCTCAACCGTGACGATCGCAAGCGCGGGTCGTCACCCTTAACGACCTCAGCGTCAGCGCGGGTCGCCCTGGCACAGGGGGCACAGGCCGTGCAGTGTGAGGCCGGCCTCCTCCGACAGTGCGAAGGAACTGCCGGCCATCGCGTGCTCGAGCGCCGAGGTGAGCTGACGCGCGGGCACCTCGATGATGGCGCCGCATTGCGTGCAGACCGCGTGATGGTGCGGGGCGGTGGCCAGGCCGTAGGTGGTGACGCCGCCGTCGAGGGTGAGCGCATGCAGCACGCCCTGGTCCACCAGCGTGGTGACCGTGCGGTAGATGGTCGCCACGTCGGGCGGCTGGGCGCCCGGTGGCAGGCAGGCCCGCACCCGCTGATGGATCTCGGCCACCGGCAGGTGCCCGTGGACCGGCTCGAGCACCGCCAGCACCTGGATCCGCGACGCCATCCGCCGCAGCCCGCGGGCCCGCAGGAAATCGCCGAGCCGCGCGGCGACGGACGGGTCCAGTACCGACGGCTTGTTCGTCACCCGTCCAGTGTCGCGCGTGGCGGCCCGGATTGCCAGCGGTCCGGGGCGGCCCCCCGGGCGCCGGGTGTGGCCGCATCGGTCGCGCGCAGGCGCCGATCACCGTGAATTACGTTGCCTCCCAGCGCCACCGGATTTACTTTACCCGCCCCCGGCGGCCCAGCCCGCACGGCGATTAGGGGCCGTCGGTAATGCCCAGTGGTGACAATGGTCCCTAGGTCAACGGCGAGCCTCTTCGTACTGTCCGGGAAGACGCCTGCTTCATCCCTGCACACGGACGAGCACAACAGGGGGTTGGCGCCGCGCCGGAAGGAATTCGGCCGGCGTACACGCTCGGCCACGGGGGCCAAGGCAGGCGGGCTGAGGAAGGCAAAAGGGGGAATAGTGTCAACGAGTCGTACCGCCCGAAGGGTAGTCATCAGATCGATCCGGGGTTCCGTCTGGGGTGCGGAGGCCGAATCCCGCATGGAGTGGGTGTCCAAAGCCCTGTGCCGCACCGTCGACCCCGACGATTTGTTCGTGCCGGGCGCCGCCCAGCGCAAGGCCGCACAGATCTGCGGGCACTGCCCGGTGCGCCTGCAGTGCGCCGTTGATGCGCTCGACAACCAGGTCGAGTTCGGTGTCTGGGGCGGCATGACGGAACGCCAGCGCCGCGTCCTGCTCCGGCAACATCCGGACGTGAAGTCCTGGACCGACTTCTTCGCCGACAAGGGCAACCAGCGCAGCGCTTCCTAGCCGGCCGGGGCACACGCGCGTGCCAAGCCGGTGCGCGCGGGGGCCCGTCCGGTGTACAACGGTGCTCATGCACGAGCTGTCGCTCTGCGAAGCCATCGCCGGCCTGGTCAGGTCGCACGCCGACGGACGCCACGTCGACGTGGTGCGGGTGCGGATCGGCGCCCTGCGACAGGTGGTCCCCGAATCTCTCTCGTTCTGTTGGACGCTCGTGCGCGACGCCGAGAACATGCCGGACGCGGAGCTGGAACTGGAGTGCGTCACCGCCGAGGTGCAGTGCCGTCGGTGCGGACGACGATCGGAGATCACCTCGGCCTGGTCGATCTGGTGCCCGCAGTGCGACAGCACCGACGTCGAGGTGCTGCGCGGTAACGAATTCCTGCTGACCTCCCTGGACGTTTCATGAAAGGCCCTGGCAATGAATCGATCTGACCATGGGTAGGTTTCACCGCCACGAAGACGGAACCGTGCACGACCACGAGCACGAGCACGAGCACGGGGATCACAGTCACTACGGCACGGGCGCGCAGCGCGTCGAGGTGCTGGAGTCGATCTTCGCCGAAAACGACCTGCTCGCCGAAGCGAACCGCAAGGCTTTCGACAGCTGCGGAGTCCGCGCCGTCAACCTGATGAGCTCGCCCGGAGCGGGCAAGACGACCATCCTGCAGGCAACGCTGGACGAACTCGCCGGCGACTTCGCGATCGGCGTGATCGAGGGCGACATCGCCACCGACCTGGACGCGGCCAAGCTCGCCGGCCGCGGCGCCCAGATCTCACTTCTGAACACCGGCAACGGATTTGGCGGCGAATGCCACCTTGATGCCCCCATGGTCGACCGCGCGCTGCGGGGCCTCGACCTGCCCGCGCTGGACCTGGTGGTGATCGAGAACGTCGGCAACCTCGTCTGCCCGGCGGAGTTCGACGTGGGCGAGCACGCCAAGGCCATGGTCTACTCCGTGACCGAGGGCGAGGACAAGCCGCTGAAATACCCCGTGATGTTCCGCTCGGTCGATGTGGTGCTGCTCAACAAGATTGACCTGGTGCCGCACCTGGACGCCGACGTCGACACCTACATCGAGCACGTGCGGCGGGTCAACGCGGCGGCGGAGATCCTGCCGGTCAGCGCCCGCACCGGGGCGGGCATGGCCGCCTGGTTCGGCTGGCTGCGGCGCTTCGCCGAAACCCCGCCGGCCTGAACCGCGTTCTGCGAACGAATCGCATGACTGCGCGACCGGGCCGCGGCGGCGAAATCCCCTGGGGCAAAAGAACAGAGCCTATGCAACGAGTGTTTAACAAATGAACGCAACGGGCACCGTTGACAACGCCCAACGGCGGGAGTAGACCCAAGAACAGCGCCGCGCAAGTGGGCCGACGGTCGACTCCGGCGGCGCAGGAGCCTTCAGCCCGGCTCCGGGAAGCCTGCAGCATGCCAACGGAAGCGGCAGTCAAAGCAGAAGAGACGTTGATCCACGTCCTCTGGATCAACGCGGGCCTCAGTTGCGACGGCGATTCGGTGGCGTTGACTGCCGCCACCCAGCCCAGCGTCGAGGAGATCGCGCTCGGCGCGCTCCCCGGCCTGCCGAAGGTCGCCGTGCACTGGCCCCTGATCGACTTCGAGTGCGGACCCAACGGGGGGGCGGACGATTTCCTCGAGTGGTTCTTCAAAGCCGATCGCGGTGAGTTGGAGCCCTTCGTGCTGGTCGTCGAGGGGTCGATTCCCAACGAGAAGATCAAGGACGAGGGGTATTGGTGCGGGTTCGGCAACGACCCGGCCACCGGGCAGCCGATGACCACCAGCGAGTGGCTCGACCGGTTGGCGCCCAAAGCGACGGCGATCGTCGCGGTGGGCACCTGTGCCACCTACGGCGGGATCCACGCCATGGCCGGCAACCCGACCGGTGCGATGGGCGTGCCGGACTACCTCGGCTGGGATTGGAAGAGCAAGGCCGGCATCCCGATCGTCTGCGTGCCCGGCTGCCCGATCCATCCGGACAACCTGTCCGAGACCCTGACCTACCTGCTCTACATGGCGACGGGGCAGGCGCCGATGATCCCGCTCGACGACGCGCTGCGGCCCGCGTGGCTGTTCGGCAACACCGTGCACGAGGGGTGCGACCGCGCCGGCTACTACGAGCAGGGCGACTTCGCCACCGAGTACGGATCGCCGAAATGCATTGTCAAGCTTGGGTGTTGGGGACCGGTCGTGAAATGCAACGTGCCCAAGCGGGGGTGGATCAACGGCGTGGGCGGCTGCCCCAACGTGGGCGGTATCTGCATCGGCTGCACCATGCCGGGCTTCCCGGACAAGTTCATGCCCTTCATGGACGAGCCGCCGGGAGGCAAGCTCTCGAGCACGGCAGTCGGCCTGTACGGCAGCGTGATCCGCAGCCTGCGCGGGATCACCGGGCGCACCGTCGACAAGGAGCCGCGCTGGCGGCACAACGGCAACGAACTCACCACCGGAGCGCGCCGCACCTGGTAGGTCACCTACCGGGTCGGGCGCTTTGAGAAGTCACTTCAGACGGGAAAATCGCAATGACAACTATTGTCCCCGAGCCGTCCACCGCCAAGCGGGAGCCCGGCCAGCTCGTCGAGATGGCGTGGGACCCGATCACCCGGATCGTGGGCAGCCTCGGCATCTACACCAAGATCGACTTCGAGAACCGCGAGGTCGTCGAGTGCCACAGCACCTCGTCGATCTTCCGTGGGTACTCGATCTTCATGAAGGGCAAGGACCCTCGCGACGCACACTTCATCACCAGCCGCATCTGCGGGATCTGCGGTGACAACCACGCGACGTGTTCGTGCTACGCGCAGAACATGGCCTACGGCGTGAAGCCACCGCACCTGGGCGAGTGGATCGTCAACCTCGGTGAGGCCGCGGAATACATGTTCGACCACAACATCTTCCAGGAGAACCTGGTCGGCGTGGACTTCTGCGAGAAGATGGTCGCCGAGACCAACCCGAGCGTGCTCGCCAAGGCCGAGAACACCCCCGCCCCGCAGGCCGGCGCGCACGGCTACCGGACCATCGCCGACATCATGCGCTCGCTCAACCCGTTCAGCGGGGAGTTCTACCGCGAGGCGCTGGCCGTCAGCCGGTGGACGCGAGAGATGTTCTGCCTCATGGAGGGTCGCCACGTGCACCCGTCCACGCTGTATCCCGGCGGGGTCGGAACGGTCGCGACCATCCAGCTGATGACCGACTACATGAGCCGGCTGATGCGCTACGTCGAGTTCATGAAGAAGGTCGTGCCCATGCACGACGACCTGTTCGACTTCTTCTACGAAGCGCTGCCCGGCTACGAGAAGGTGGGCCTGCGGCGCACCCTGCTCGGCTGCTGGGGCTCCTTCCAGGACCCCGAGGTGTGCAACTTCGAGTACAAGGACATGGAGCGCTGGGGCAACGCCATGTTCGTCACGCCCGGCGTGGTGGTCGACGGCAAACTGGTCACCCACTCGCTGGTGGACATCAACCTCGGCATCCGAATCCTCTTGGGCAGTTCGTATTACGACGACTGGACCGACCAGGAGATGTTCGTCAAGACCGACCCGCTGGGCAACGCGGTGGACCGCCGCCACCCGTGGAACCAGCACACCAACCCACACCCGCAGAAGCGGGACATGGAGGGCGGCAAATACAGCTGGGTGATGTCGCCGCGCTGGTTCGACGGCAAGGACCATCTGGCGCTGGACACCGGCGGCGGCCCGCTGGCGCGGCTGTGGTCGACGGCCCTGGCCGGCCTCGTCGACATCGGCTACGTCAAGGCGACCGGCAGCAGCGTCCAGATCAACCTGCCCAAGACCGCGCTCAAGGGCCCGGTGGAGTTCGAGTGGAAGATCCCGCGGCACGGCAGCAATACGATCGAACGCGACCGGGCGCGCACCTACTTCCAGGCCTACGCGGCGGCGTGCGCGCTGCACTTCGCCGAGAAGGCGCTGGCCGAGATCCGCGCCGGGCGCACCAAGACCTGGGAGCGCTTCGAGGTGCCCGACGAGGGCATCGGCTGCGGCTTCACCGAGGCGGTGCGCGGCGTGCTCAGCCACCATCTGGTGATCCGGGACGGCAAGATCGCCAACTACCACCCGTACCCGCCGACGCCGTGGAACGCCAACCCGCGCGACGTGTACGGGACGCCGGGCCCGTATGAGGACGCGGTGCAGGGCCAGCCGATCTTCGAGGAGAACGACCGGGAGAACTTCAAGGGAATCGACGTCATGCGCACGGTGCGCAGCTTCGACCCGTGCCTGCCGTGCGGCGTGCACATGTACCTGGGTAAGGGCAAGACCCTGGACAGATTGCACTCGCCGACCCAGTCGCCCGCCGGGGAGTGACGCATGGCGGATCGCCCGGACACACCCGCGGGAACTCCCCAGGACGCGCAGTGGCGCACGGCGGGCGATCGGATCCAGACGCTGCTGGATTCCTGCGCGGCCGGCGGGGCCGCCGCGTATGAGCGTGCCCAGGAGCTGGTCCGCGAGGTGGTCGGGCTCTACGGCGCCGGGCTGGAACGGATCATGGCGCTCCTTCTGGAGGCCGCAGACCCCGCCCTGGCCGAGCGGCTGGCCACCGACGACCTGGTGGCCAGCCTGCTCCTGGTGCACGGCCTGCACCCGCACGCCGTGCACCGCCGGGTGGCCGAAGCGTTGGACCGGGTGCGGCCCTACCTGGGCTCGCACGGCGGTGACGTCGAGCTGATCGAGGTCACCGGGGACACCGTCCGGCTGGCCTTCGCGGGCAGCTGCAAGAGCTGCCCCTCGTCGGCGGTGACGCTGGAACTGGCGGTACAGGACGCGATCCGGGCGGCCGCCCCGGAGATCACCTCGGTCGAGCTCGTGACCGTCGAGCCGAGCACCGTGATCGCCGCCGATTCGCTGCTGGCGCGCCTGCATTCCAACGGGCACACGGATTCCCACGGCCAGGGCGGCGCCTCCTGGCATCCGGTCCCCGGGCTGGCCGACCTGCGGCCGGGCGAGGTCGCCGGTTTCGAGGTCGCCGGGGCGCCGGTGCTCGCCTGCCGGGTCGACGGCCGGCTGTACGCCTACCGCGACCGCTGCCCGGAGTGCGACGACACGCTGGCGGGCGCGGTATTGCGGGGCGCGGTGCTGAGCTGCCCGCGGTGCCGGTCGCGTTTCGACGTCGCGCGTGCGGGCGCGGGCCTCGATTCGGCCGGGGCTCACCTGGATCCGCTGCCGCTGCTGGACCGCGACGGCGCGCCATCGGTGGCGGTGCCGATGGGGGTCGGCGCATGACCAGCCCGTACGAGGTGCTCAACCGCATCCGGAGCAACCGGCGAACCCCTGAACCCGCCGGGGAGCGCTGCGAGATGTGCTCCGAGCCGATCGTCGACGAGCACCAGCACGTGGTGAATGTGGCGGCGCGGCAACTGATGTGCGTCTGCCGCGCCTGCTACCTGCTGTTCACCGACACCGATGCCGAGCTGCGCTACCGCTCGGTGCCCGACCGGTATCTGGCGCTGGAGAATTTCGCGCTCGACCGCCGCGCCTGGGAGGCCCTGCAGATCCCGGTCGGCGTCGCCTTCTTCTTCCGCAACTCGGCGCTGGGACGCACCGTCGCCTTCTATCCCGGCCCCGCCGGGGCCTGCGAGTCGGAAATCGACTCGCACGCCTTGCAAGAGGCCTGGAACGCCATCGCCGGCGCGGACCCGCGGGTGCGGCTGCTGGCCGACGACGTCGAGGCGCTGCTGGTCCGGGTGCCCGACGACGACAACGACGAATCCGCCTCGCCGCACACCTATCTCGTCCCGATCGACGCCTGCTACGAGTTCGTCGGCCGGTTGCGCATGCTCTGGCGCGGCTTCGACGGCGGCCAGGAGGCCAGGGCGTTCATCGACGACTTCTTCACCCGGGTCGCCTCCCGGGCCGCCAGCGCCCCACGGACACCGCCATGACCGACATCGACTTCGCCGTCCTCGACGTGGCACCCGAACCATACGCCGTCACCCCGGTGCTGACCGCCCGCGTCGGCGTCACCGCCGGCGACCCGGTGCACGCCGTCGCCCTGCGCTGCCAGGTCCGCATCGAGCCGCTCCGCCGGTCCTACTCCGACGAGGAGGGCGCCGGGCTGCTCGACCTCTTCGGCACGCGCGAACGCTGGGCCAACACCCAGCGCACGTTCCTGTGGCAGCACTGCACCGCGATGGTGCCCGGTTTCACCGGCAACACCACCGTCGCGCTGCCGCTGGAGGCCACCTACGATTTCGAGGTCACCGCCGCCAAGTACACCCACGCCCTGCGCGACGGCGCGCTGCCGCTGCAATTCCTTTTCAGCGGAACGATTTTCGTCAAGTCCGAGCGCGGCTTCTCCGTCCAGCAGGTGCCGTGGGACTGCGAGTGTCGCTACGACATGCCGGTGGCGGTGTGGCGGGACCTGATCGCCCGGCACTACCCCAACGCGGGCTGGCTGCGGCTGAGCCACGAGACCATCGCGGCGCTGGCCGAATACAAATCCGCACACGGCCTGCTCGACCTCGACCACGCGATCACCTCGCTGCTGGACGCCGACCTGAAGGCCGCGCGGTGACCGCTTCGCCGACGTCGAGCTGGGACCGGGCCCGCGCCGTCGCGGACGCGGTGCTCTACGAGGGCTACCTGCTCTACCCGTACCGCGGCACGTCCACCAAGAACCAATCACGTTGGCAGTTCGGGGTTTTGGGGCCGCCCGGCGCGGCGGAAGCGGGCCTGGGCGAGGACCACGCCCTGGCGGCGCAGTTCCTCGTCGACGGGGCCCGGGCGCTGCGCCTGGTGGTGCGGTTCCTGCAGTTGCAGCACCGCCGGGCCGAGCGCGCCCTGCCCGGCGGGGGATACGAGCTCGTCGCCGAGCTGACGACCGCCGCCGGGTCGTGGCTGACCTGGGACGAGGCGGTCGAATACGAGGTGCCCTTCGAGCCCTTGGAGTTCGCCGGCGCCGCGCCAGCCCAGTCCTGGACGCTGCCGGTGGAGGCCGACACGGCGACCGACATCCACCTGCTCGACGGCGGGCGGCTGGTCCGTGAACGGCGCCCGGTGCGCGGCGTGCTCGAGGTGACCGGCGAGCCGGACGGCGCGCTGCGCCGGGTGTCGGTGAAGCTCTCGAACGTCGGCGATCCGGCGCGGGACAAGGACGACGCGATCGCGCGGTCGATGATCGGCACCCACATCATCGCCGAGGTCGACGGCGGCCGGTTCGTGTCGTTGCTCGAGCCGGGCCCCGCGGCGGCCGACGCGGCGTCGCGGTGCGCCCAGCACCGCTGCTTCCCCGTGCTGGCCGGGCCGCCCGGCGCCGAGGACATGCTGCTGATCTCGCCGATCATCCTCTACGACCACCCCGAGGTCGCCGAGCAGAGCAACACCGCCCTGTTCGACTGCACCGAGATCGACGAGATCCTCACGCTGCGGGTGATGACGATGACCGACGCGGAGAAGGCGCAGGCGCGCGCGACCGATCCCCGCGCCGCGCGGATCATCGACCAGTGCGACGCGATGTCGCCGCAGGACATGGCGCGCCTGCACGGTGTGCTGCGCGACCCGCACGCGCTGACCGAGTCGGCCGGCCTGGTGCCCGACATCCCCGAGGGCATCGACTGGTGGGACCCGTTGGCCGACAACGCCGTTCGTCCCGAAATCGACGCCGTGCTGGTGAACGGTGTCCGCGTGGCCCGCGACAGCCGGGTGCGGCTGCGGCCCCGGCGCAACGCCGACGCGCAGGACATCTTCGTCGCCGGCAAGACCGCCCGGGTCACGTCGGTGCACTCCGACGTCGAGGGCAACAAGCACGTCGCGGTGGTGGTCGACGACGACCCGGCCGCCGAACTGCACGAGTGGTACGGGCGCTACCTGTACTTCTCCCCCGACGAGCTCGAGCCGCTCGAGGAACAACACAGCCCGCCGTGAAAGGAGTTCGGCATGGAGATCATGGGTTGGATATTCGTCGCGATTCTCGCCCTGGTGGTGGTGGTCGCGCTGGGGCTGGGGGTGGTGTCGCTGCCCGATGCCCGCCGTTACCTCAAGCTGAGGCGGATGTAGCCCCAGCGGCCGGCTCATGACGGCACGCATCTTGGTGGCCGGAATCGGCAACATCTTCCTGAGCGACGACGGGTTCGGCTCGGAGGTGATCCGGCATGCGGGTATCGCGCGCGACGACCCCGGAATCCGCGTCACGGACTACGGAATCCGCGGCATGCACCTGGCCTACGACCTGCTCGAGGAGTGGGACACGCTGGTGCTCGTCGACGCGGTGCCCAGCCGCGGCAGCCCGGGCACGCTGCACGTGTTCCAGGCCGAGTGCGACGAAGACCCCGAAACCGCCTGCGCGCCGGAGCTCGACGCGCACAGCATGGACCCCAACGCCGTGTTCGCCAGCCTGCGCGCCCTGGGCGGGACGCCGCCCTACACCGTGGTCGTGGGGTGCGAGGCGGGCAGCGTCGAGGAGGGCATCGGCCTGAGCGAGCCCGTGGCCAGGGCGGTTCCCCGGGCCGTGCGCGCCGTCGAGGAGATCGTCAGCGCGCTGCAGTCCTCCGCCGCGCGAGAGGAGCGCTGACCCGTGTGCCTTGGTATTCCCGGTCAGGTGATCCGGATGCTGGAGGGTTACGAGGGGCAACTCGCGCTGGTCGACGTCACCGGCGAGCCGCGCAAGATCAACGTGGGCATGCTGCCGGATGAGACCTTCTCCCCCGGTGACTGGATAATCATTCACATGGGCTTCGCCGTCGAGAAGACAGACCGCGCCGGGGCGGAGCAGGCGATGGCCGGGCTCGAGCTGATGGGCCGCGGCCGTACCGCGCCGGAGGACGGCTGAGGTGACGCGATCCCCCCTGCTGCTGCGATCGGGGCCGCCCGACACCGAGGTGCGGCAGCGCGTCACCGTGACCGGCGTCGTGCAGGGGGTGGGCTTTCGGCCGTTCGTGCACCGCATCGCGGGCGAGCTGGGCCTGGCCGGGTTCGTCGGCAACGATTCGGGCGCGGTCTTCCTCGAGGTGCAGGGCGCGCGCGAGCGGGTGAGCGAGTTCGTCCGCCGGCTGCGCGCGCAGGCGCCCCCGCTGGCGCGGATCGACGGCATCCGGGTCGTCGAGGTTCCGGCCGACGGCACTGGCGACCGCGGATTCCGGATCGTGGCGAGCAGGACGATTTCCGGGCCGAGCACGCCGATCCCGCCCGACGTCGCCGTGTGCGGTGACTGCGTCGGCGAGCTGTTCGACCCGCGCGACCGGCGCCATCGGCACCCGTTCATCACCTGCACCAACTGCGGACCGCGGTTCACCATCATCCGCGAGTTGCCCTACGACCGCCCGGCCACCACCATGGCGGCGTTCACGATGTGCCGGCGCTGCGCCACCGAATACCACGACCCGGCCGATCGCCGCTTCCACGCGCAGCCGATCGCCTGCCCGGAATGCGGTCCCTCCCTGTGGTTTTCGTCGCCGACCGGACGGGTCTGCGGGTCGGACCGGGCCCTGGCGGCCGCCCAGCGCGCCCGGCAACTGATCGCCCGGTCGGCGGCGGGCGACATCGCGATCGCGATGTCGACGAGCGGCAATTCGCCCAACCTGCTGGCCGGGCTCGCCGAGGCGCGGCGGCGCGGACTGTTCACCGTCGGCTTCGCCGGGTATGACGGCGGCGCCTTCGCGCAGAGCCCGCACGTCGACGCGTGCTTCGTGGTTCGGTCGCAGAGCGTGCACCGGATCCAGGAAGCCCAGGCGCTGCTCGGGTATCGGTTGTGGCTGGCGGTCCACGAACGCCTGGGCGACGAGGATGCGGGGGCCGCATGAGCACGTCACCGGGCGACTACCTGGCGTCGGGCCCGCGGTTCGCCGAGGGCGAGGTGATCGAGCGGATCGAGTCGTTCCGCCGGCGCCGCCCCCGGTTGGTCGACGACCACGTGACGCTGGCGCACGGGGCGGGGGGCAAGGCGTCGGCGGCGCTGGTGGACGCGGTGTTCGTGGAGGCGTTCCGCAACCCGCTGCTGGAGTCGCTGGGCGACGGCGCGGTCATGACGCTGCCGGGCGGTGACCGGGTGGCGATGTCGACGGACTCGTTTGTCGTGTCGCCGCGGCGTTTTCCCGGCGGGTCGATCGGCGCGCTCGCGGTCCACGGCACCTGCAACGACCTGGCGATGGTCGGGGCCGTGCCGTCGTGGTTGTCCGCGGCGTTCGTGCTCGAGGAAGGGTTCCCGATCGCGGAGCTGCGGGAGGTCGTGGCCGACATGGCGGCCGCGGCGGCGGTCGCCGGCGTGCAGATCGTCACCGGGGACACCAAGGTGGTGCCCAAGGGGGCGGCCGACGGGATGTTCGTCACCACGACCGGCGCCGGGGTGATCCCCGCCGGACGCGCCCTGTCGGCGGGCTCGGTGCGCGTCGGCGACCGGGTGCTGTTGTCGGGCACGATGGGCGATCACGGCATGGCGGTCATGCTGGCCCGCGGTGACCTGGCGATCGAGGCCGACATCGCCTCGGACACCGCGTCGCTGAGCCCGCTGGTGGAGCTGCTGCTGGCGGCGGCGCCGTCGACGCGGTGGCTCCGCGACGCCACCCGGGGCGGGGTGGGCACCGTGTGCAACGAGCTGGCCCAGTCCTGCGGGCTCGGCGTGCTGCTGCACGAGGAGCGGCTTCCGGTGGCGCCCATGGTGACCGGGGCGTGCGAGCTGCTGGGCATCGACCCGCTGTATGTGGCCAACGAGGGCAAGTTCGTCGCCGTCGTGGCACCCGACGAGGCGCAGGCCGGGCTGGCCGCGCTGCGGTCGCATCCCCTGGGCGCCGAGGCGGCCGAGGTCGGCCAGATCGTGGCCGAGCCGGCCGAAACTGTCGTGCTGCGAACCGGGTTCGGCGGCACCCGGATCGTCGACATGCTCGTCGGTGACCCATTGCCGCGAATCTGCTGAGGGGCGTGGCGAGAGGAGATGGGCTGACATGTGTTTGGGCATTCCGGGGCGGATCGTGGAAATCACCGACGCCGCAAACTATCTGGCCAAGGTCGACGTCGGCGGGGTGCAGCGCACCATCAGCGTGCGGCTGCTCGAAGACGACCTGCCCGCGCCCAACGACTGGGTGCTGGTGCACGTCGGGTTCGCGATGGCCAAGATCGACGAAACCGAGGCGCTGCTCACCCTGGCCGCCATCCAGAAACTGGGCGACGCCTACGCCACGGAGTTGGAAGCCTTCGACTCCTCGGCGATCATCTGAGCAGGGGGACACCATGAAATTCGTTGACGAATTCCGCGATCCGGCCGCGGCCCGCAAGCTGCTCGCCGCCATCGAACATCTGGCACACCAGGCCGGGGACGGCGAGGTGTTCAAGTTCATGGAGGTGTGCGGCGGGCACACCCACACCATCTACCGGCACGGCATCGAACACCTGCTGCCCGACAACGTCGAACTGGTGCACGGGCCCGGCTGCCCGGTGTGCGTGATCCCGATGGGCCGCATCGACGACGCGATGTGGCTGGCCTCCCAGCCGGACGTGATCTTCACCTGCTTCGGCGACATGATGCGCGTCCCGGGTTCGAGCGGCAGCCTGCTTGACGCCAAGGCCCGGGGGGCCGACGTGCGGTTCGTCTATTCGCCGCTGGACGCCCTCAAGCTGGCGGTCGAGAACCCCGACAAGCAGGTGGTGTTCTTCGCGATCGGGTTCGAGACCACCGCGCCCTCCACCGCGGTGACGCTGGTGCGCGCCCGCGAGATGGGGCTGACCAATTTCAGCGTGTTCTGCAACCACGTCACGATCGTGCCGCCCATCAAGGCCATCCTGGAGTCACCGGACCTGCGGCTGTCGGGGTTCATCGGGCCGGGCCACGTGTCCACCGTGGTCGGCAACCGGCCCTACCGGTTCGTGCCGGCGGTGTACGGAAAACCATTGGTGGTGGCGGGTTTCGAGCCCCTGGACATCCTGGCGGCGGTGGCCATGCTGCTCACCCAGATCCGCGAGGGACGCTGCGAGGTGGAAAACCAGTACAAACGGGTGGTGCCCGAGGACGGCAACCCCGCCGCGCTGGCGCTGATGGGCAAGGTGTTCGCACTGCGCCCGCACTTCGAGTGGCGCGGACTGGGTTTCATCTCCCAGAGCGCGCTGCGACTGCACGACGACTTCGCCGGGTTCGACGCCGAACTGCGCTTCACCATGCCCGGCGTGCGCGTCGCCGACCCCAAGGCCTGCCAATGCGGCGAGGTCCTCAAGGGCGTGCTCAAGCCCTGGGAATGCAAGGTGTTCGGCACCGCCTGCACCCCCGAGACGCCGATCGGCACCTGCATGGTCTCCCCCGAGGGCGCGTGCGCGGCCTATTACAACTTCGGCCGCATGCACCGCGACGCCGCGAAACTCGTGGGTCGCCCTTGACGCGCGACGAACTCGGCTGGCCAAGGGGCGTGGAGATGTTCGCCCGCTACGCGTACGCCCCCAACGCGCTGGGCTACTGCGGCCCGCCCCTGGGCGCCACCCTGCGTAGCGGCTCGGCCGACGACGTGCGCGCCGCCGCCCGCCGCTTCTCCGGGGCCTGGCCCTACCTGAAGGTGCTGGCCCGGCTCACCGGGATCGCCGACCCGCTGGATTATGAACTCGTCGAATCGTATTGGCTCGGCGGCGGCCGCGGCGCCGAGGTGGACCCGCACGCCTTCTACCCCGCGCTGCTCGACATCATCGGCCCCCAGGCCGGCCACTACTGGTCGCATCTGACCCCCGACCTCGCCGACGAGGCCAGCCCCAACCACAACTTCCACGTCTTCGGCGTCTACCCCTGGACCCGATTCCTGGGGCGCGGCATGGACGAACATCCGCTCGGTGTCCTCGACAACTGCCGGATCACCTGGGGCACAGTGGTTTCCGTCTCCGGCGAACGGGTCGAGGTATCGTGCCGAAGGTTGGCGTGGGACGGCCGCGCGCTCACGCTGTCCGAACACTCGCCGCGGGTGCTCGACATCTGGGCCGACGGCTACAGCGCGGTGCCCGACGTGGCGGCGGGTGATCGGGTGGCCGTGCACTGGGACCGGCTGTGCGGCCGGCTGTCGCCGCGGCAGATGGCCGCGCTGGCCGAGAGCACCGAGCGCCAGCTGCGGCTGACCAGTCAGCGACTGGCGCGCGTCTAGCCCTGCACCGTGTCACACTGGCCAGCGTGCCGGGTTCGATCTGCGACGTGCTGCCCGCCGCCGCGGCGCTGCTCGGCTTCCCCGGCGCCCCCGACACCCTCGCGCTGACGGACTCCGCCGACGTCGACCGGATCGACCGCGTCGGCGTCGTGCTGGTGGACGGCATGGGCTGGCACCTGCTGCCGGAACTGGCCCGCAGCGCGCCACTGCTCGCCGCCGTGCTGGCCCAGGACTCCCAGGACTCCGGGCTGCTGCTGGAGCTCGCCTGCACCTTTCCCTCGACCACACCGACGAGCCTGGTGTCGCTGGGCACCGGCGCGCGGCCGGGCGAGCACGGCATCCTGGGCTTCACGCTCAACGTGCCGGGCACAAACCGGGTGCTCAACCACATCACCTGGCGAGACGATCCCCTGCCCGCCGTCTGGCAGCCGCTGCCCACCTGGTTCGCCCGGCTGGAACGGGCCGGGTTCAGCGCCCGCGCCGTGCTCCCGGAGTGGTTCATCGGCAGCGGGCTGACCGATGCCGCGTACGGCGGCGCGCAGTTCCGCCCCACCGGGCCGGCCGACGATTACGCCCTCCGGGTGGCCGACGAGTTGTCCGCGGCGCCGGGTCTGGTCTACGGCTACACCGCCGAACTGGACACCGCGGCGCACGTTTTCGGCGTCGGTTCCGACGCGTGGCATGAGGCGGCGGGGCGGGTGGACGCGGGCCTGACGCGCCTGGTCGAGACGCTGGGACCGAACGCGATGCTGCTGGTGACCGCCGACCACGGCGGCCTCAACGTTCCCGAGGACGCCCGCGTCGACCTCGACGCCGACCCCCGGCTGAGCGACGGGGTGCGGGTGGTCGCCGGTGAGCCGCGGGTGCGCTACCTGCACACCGAGCCGGGGGCCGAATCCGATGTGCGGGCCGCCTGGACCGAAATACTCGACGGCCGCGCCGAGGTGTACAGCCGCGACCAGGCCGTCGCCAGCGGGATGTTCGGGCCGGTCACACCGGCCCACCTGTCCCGGATCGGCGACGTCGTGGTGGTGTGCACCGGCGCCGACGCGGTGCTGGCGACCGGACACGAGCCTCCGGAAACGGCCCGCCTCATCGGGTTTCACGGCGCGGCCACCGCGGCCGAGACGGCCATTCCGCTGATCGTCTGGGGATGACCACCGGCTCGACCCGGTTCGGCCCGCGATGACGCCGGCGCGCCGCCCGCCGCGGGCGCGCACCGCACTTTGAGCGTTTTCACAGCCAGCTCCGCTTGCGGCCCAAGTATCGCGTTGTACAGTCGGGCCACCGTGATGTCGTGGGGCGCTGGCAAGGACCGACGACGGCAGGCCGCCGTCGCAATCGTCGCCGCGATCGGCGTTTTCATTGCCCTCGTCGCGGGTTCGTCGTTGCGACCGCAGTTTGCCGCCGCCGCATTGCCCGAGCCGGCGGCGTGGACCCAGAACGCCCCCGAGCCGGCGGTCAACGCCGCGCAACCCCAAGCCCATCCGCTCGCGCAATCGACAAGCGTTGACAAAGAAGGGTTTTCACCGCGGCCCGCGGCACCGGGCAAGAAGCCGTTCCACAGCATGTGGATGACGCGGCAGGTGCCCGCGTCATGGACCCGGTTGCCGGCCCTGGCGCCCTGGCCACCGGTGTCGGCCTCACCCAACGCCGTTCGGCCGATCGGCCATCGCTGCGACGCGCCCGCCGCCACCGGCTTCGTCGACATCAGTGTGACGCGGCTCTGCATCGCCCGCTGCTGAAATACCGGCGCCAGATCGTCGTTGCGAGCGGGGTCCGTAACCCCCGGGTCTATTTCTGAAAGAGCGCGCGCGTTCTCACGCACGACGCATACCGCCCGGTTAGGCAGAGATACACATGAATTTTGCGATGCTCCCGCCCGAGGTCAACTCCGGGCGCATGTACCACGGGCCCGGCTCGACATCGCTGGCCGGGGCCGTTGCGGCGTGGGACCGGCTGGCTGTCCGGTTGTGCGCGGCGGCGGCCGACTATCGGGCGGTGACCGCACAGCTGCACGCGGTGTGTACGGACCCCGCGACGAGGGGAATGGCGGCATCCGCCGCGGCCTACACCGATTGGCTGCACGCCGCCGCCGGGCACGCCGAGAGCGCGGCCGTCCACGCCGCGGCGGCGGTGCGCGCCCACCGTGCGGCATTGACCGCGATGGTGCCCCCGCCGGTCATCGCCGCGAACCGGACGCGGCGAACGTCGCTCGCGGCCGCCAACTGCCTGGGCCAAAGCGCCACGCAGATCGCGCAAACCGAGGCCGATTACGAGCGAATGTGGGCCCGGGACGCCGAAGCCATGTACGCCTACGCCCGCGCCTGCGCCGACGTCTCGCCGCTGGCGCCGTTCGCCCCGCCGCCCAGCGCGGGACGGGTGCACGGCGACGGGTCAGGCCCATGGCGGCTGACGTCCGCGCCCGAGGTCGTGTCGAGCGGCCGGCGGGTGATGGCGGCCATCCCCGACGCGCTGCTGGCGGTTTCGGTGTCACCACTCGCGTCGTTCGACGTGTCCCTGTCGCCGGTGACGGCGCCGCTGTCGAGGCTCAGCTCGCTGAGTGCGCCGTCGGGGATCGCGATCAGTCACCTGAATTCGCTCAACAAGGCGGCCGCACTGCGCTGCCTCTTCCCGAACCGGGGTGGTGCTGATGGGGCGCCGATCGGGGCGAGGGCCGGCCGCTCGGCGTCGATCGGGGCGTTGTCGGTGCCCCAAGTCTGGTCGGCGGCGGCCACGCCTCCCGCCGTCTACCGCGGAACGGTCGCGTAGGGTCGGCTCGGCCCTAGAGCGGGGTGACATAGGCCGAGCTGATCCCGCCGTCCACCAGGAACGTCGACGCCGTAATGAAAGACGCGTCGTCACTGGCGAGAAAGGCCACGGCGGAAGCGATTTCGCCGGGCTCCGCGAAGCGCCCCACGGGCACGTGCACCAGGCGGCGGGCGGCTCGTTCGGGGTCCTTGGCGAACAGCTCCTGCAGCAGCGGGGTGTTGACCGGTCCCGGGCACAGCGCGTTGACCCGGATGCCCCGGCGCGCGAACTGCACGCCCAGCTCGCGCGACATGGCCAGCACCCCGCCCTTGGACGCGGTGTAGGAGATCTGCGAGGTCGCCGACCCCAACACCGCGACGAACGACGCGGTGTTGATGATCGAACCCCTGCCGGCGGGGACCATGTGCCGCAGCGCCGCGCGGCAACACAGGTAGACCGACTTCAGGTTGACGTCCTGAACCCGTTGCCAGGCAGGCAGTTCCGTGTTCTCGATCAGGTCGTCGTCGGCCGGTGAGATGCCGGCGTTGTTGAACGCGATGTCGACGGAGCCGTAGGCCGCGGCGGCGGCGTCGAACAGCGCGTTGACCGCCGCCTCGTCGGACACGTCGGTCGGCACGAACACCCCCGACAGCTCCTCGGCCGCCGCCGAACCGGCCTCGGCGTCGACGTCGGCGACCACGATGTTCGCGCCCTCGGCGTGCATCCGCCGCGCCGCGGCCAGCCCGATGCCGCCGCCGCCGCCGGTGACGACGGCCACCTTGCCCGCCAGCCGTCGGGTGAGATCCATCAGGGCTCCTCTCGGATCGCGATGAACACGTTCTTGGTGTCGGTGAACTGCAGCGGCGCGTCGGGGCCGAGCTCTCGCCCCAGCCCGGAGTGCTTGAAGCCGCCGAACGGGGTGCTGTAGCGGACCGAGGAATGCGAGTTCACCGACAGGTTGCCGGATTCGACCGCCCGCGATACCCGCAGCGCGCGCGACAGGTCGTCGGTCCAGATCGATCCCGACAGCCCGTAGGGGGTGTCGTTGGCCAGCGCGACGGCGTCGGGCTCGTCGTCGAACGGCAGCACGGTGACGACCGGGCCGAAGATCTCCTCGCGAACGCTGCGGTCGGTGCGCGCCGGGGTGAGAACCGTGGGGGGGAACCAGAATCCGGGCCCGGACGGCGCCGTGCCGCGAAACGCGACGGGCGCCCCGTCGGGCACGTAGGAGGCGACCTTGGCGCGGTGCTCGGCCGACACCAGCGGGCCCATCTCGGTGTCCCGTGATCGTGGGTCCCCGACGACGACACCGCGCACCGCCGGCTCCAGCAGCCCCATGAAGCGGTCATAGACGCTGCGCTGCACGAGGATCCGGCTGCGCGCGCAGCAATCCTGGCCCGCGTTGTCGAACACCCCGGCCGGCGCGGTCGCCGCGGCCCGCTCCAGGTCGCAATCGGCGAAGACGATGTTGGCGCTCTTGCCGCCGAGTTCCAACGTCACCCGCTTGACGTCGGCCGCCGCCGCGGCCATTACCGCCTTGCCCACCACGGTGGAACCGGTGAACACGATCTTGCGCACCTCGGGACGCGTCACCAACCGCTGCCCGACCACACCGCCCGCGCCCGGCAGCACCTGCAGGAGATCGGGGTCCAGCCCGGCCTGCGCCGCCAGCTCCCCGAGCCGGATCGTGGTCAGCGGCGTCCACTCGGCGGGTTTGACCAGCACCGCGTTGCCGGCGGCCAGGGCCGGGGCGATGCCCCAGGAGGCGATCATCATCGGGAAGTTCCACGGCGTGATCACCCCGACCACGCCGAGCGGCTCGTTGAACGTGACGTCCAGGCCGCCCGCGACGGGAATCTGCTTGCCGCACAAGCGTTCCGGGCTCGCGGCGTAGAACGTCAGCACGTCACGGACGTGGGCCGCCTCCCACTCGGCCGACCCGATCGGGTGGCCGGAGTTGGCGACCACGCGCAGCGCGCAGGTGCGGTTGTCCAAACCCCACGCCACGGCGGTGGGCGCGAAGCTGCCGTCGGCAAACCGCTTGTAGGAGTTGATGTTCGGCGCGTGAAACAACGTCAGCTCGCGCAGCGTGGCCAGCAGCCCGGCGACGAAGCAGCCGAAGGTCTCCGACATGCCGTGGGGGCGGGCGGCGTCGGGAAAGACCGCGGAGCCGTCGCGGTCGCGCAGCGAGAGGTGGATGTGACAGCTATTGCCTTCGCGCTCATCGTATTTCGCCATGAACGTCACGCTCTTGCCGTGCTGGTCCGCGATCTCCTTCGCGCCGTTCTTGTAGATGGCGTGGTTGTCGCAGGTGATCAGGGCCTCGCCGTAGCGGAAACCGATCTCCTGCTGGCCCCTGTTGCACTCGCCCTTGACGGCCTCGAAGTGCAGGCCGGCGCCGACCATCCCCTGCCGGATGTCATGCAGCAGCGGTTCCATCCGCGACGACGCCAGCACCGCGTAGTCGATGTTGTAGTCGCTCGCCGGGGTCAGCCCGCGGTAGCCGTCGGCCCAGGCCTGCCGGTAGGGCTGGTCGAACACCAGGAACTCCAGCTCGGTGGCCACGTCCGCGACCCATCCGCGCCCGGCCAGCCGGTCGAGCTGGCGGCGCAGGATCGCGCGCGGGGCCGCCGCCACCGCGGTGCCGTCGCCCCAGGCGAGGTCGGCGATGACCAGGGCGGTGCCGGGCAGCCAGGGCACCAGCCGGAGCGTGGAGAGGTCGGGCGTCATCACCATGTCGCCGTAGCCGGTGTCCCAGCTCGACATCGCATAGCCGGCCACGGTGTTCATCTCGACGTCGACGGCCAGCAGGTAGGCGCAGCACTCGGCGCCGTGGGCGGCGACCTCGTCGACAAAGAGCCGGGCCGAGACCCGCTTGCCGACGAGCCTGCCCTGCATGTCGGTGAACGCCACGATGACGGTGTCGACCTCGCCGATGCCGACCAGCTGGTCGAGTGCGGCCAGCGGCAGCGGGGCCGCGGGGCCGTCCGCGCCTTCGGTGCTCTCCCTGCGAACCATGCAGGCTAGTCAACCAGGAGCCGCTACCAGCTGCTGGTGCGCAACACGATCTCGGCGGCCAACTGCGCGGTCGACTCCTGCGGGTTGCGCCCGCCGAGCTCGACGACGCGGTAGTCGGAGTAGACGAACCGGTCGCTGTCGCGGGCGACCTGGCGCGCCGCCGGCGAGCTGACCAGCGCGGTGGTGCCGACCTCGACCGGGGGGCAGTGTTCGTCGGCGACGGCGCCCTCGGTGTTCGCCACCCGCGGATGCCCGCGATCGATCACCACCAGGCCCACGAACCGGCCCAGCCTGGTTGCCGCCAGCTCCCACGCGAGCTCGCCGCCGGCGCGGTCGCCGACCACCACGGCCCACCCGATGCCCAGCGCGTCGAGGATGCCCACCACCGACTTGGCGGTCAGCCGCGGGTCGAAGCCGACCACGACGGTGCGCAACGAGGCGGTGTGCAGCCGGTCGCACACCCCGTCGTAGGCGTGCGGCGAGCGGTGCTCGTCGCCGAGAAGGAGGACGACGACGCCCTTTTCGGGACCGCCTACGGCGACCGGCACGGCCAACCCGTCGAGCGTGGTCATCATCGAGGGCACTCTCGCACGTTACCCCACCGCGAACGCCTCAGGGCCGCAGACCAATCGCGACACAGGGGCGCCGCGGGGGTGGTCCGTCGAGCAGGCCCAGCACGGCGGCGACGTCGAGGTGGGACGCCAGCAGGTCGGCGATCGTGTCCAGTTGCGCGTCGCGCCGGGCCGCGACGTCGGTGTCGGCGGCGACGACGAAGACCTCGCCGCGGCGCACGCCCTGCGGTTCGGCGTCCACGTCGAACCAGGCGTCCTCGCCGCAGCGGGAGACCCGGCCGTGGTGGATCTCGTACCCGGCCAGCGGCCGGCCCCAGCGGCGCAGCGTCTTGCTCTCGTCGAAGGCGATGTCGGCGTCCAGGAGCCCGAGCCCGACGACCTCGCCGGCCCCGGATTCCACGGGGTCGTCGATGCGCCGGCACAGCATCTGGAATCCCCCGCAGATGCCCAGCAGCGGCTTGCCGGCGCGCGCGTGGTCGGCGATCGCTGCGGCCAGGCCGCGCTCGCGCAGCCATGCGAGGTCGGCCACGGTGGCCTTGCTGCCCGGAATCACGACGAGGTCGGCGTCCGCGAGGTCGGCGGGGTCGGCGACCCAGCGGACCAGGACCCCGGGCTCGCAGGCCAGCGCCTCGACGTCGGTGGAGTTGGAGATCCGCGGCAGCCGGATCGCTGCGACGCGCAGCCACTCGCGCCCGCGCGGCGGGGCGGGCGCGCCGACGACACGGTGCGCGACCACCGACAGCGAGTCCTCGGCGTCCAGCCACAGGTCGTCGGCGTAGGGCAGCACCCCGTAGGTGGGGCGGCCCGTCATCGCCTGCAGTTGCCGCAGTCCGGGTTCGAGCAGCGCGGGGTCCCCGCGGAACTTGTTGACCACGAAGCCGGCGATCAGCGCCTGGTCGTCGGGGTCGAGCACCGCGACCGTCCCGAACAGGTGGGCCAGCAGGCCGCCGCGGTCGATGTCGCCGACCACGATCACCGGCAGGTCGGCCGCGCGGGCAAGGCCCAGGTTGGCCAGATCGGTGGCCCGCAGGTTGATCTCGGCCGGCGATCCCGCCCCCTCGCAGATCACCGCGTCGAACTCCGCGCGCAGGCCCGCCAGTTCCGCCTCGACGATCCCGGCCAGCCGGTCGCGGTGCGCGAAGTAGTCGGCGGCGCCGACCGTGTCGGCGGCGCGGCCTCGGATCACCAACTGCGAGGTCCGGTCGCCCCCGGGTTTCAGCAGGATCGGGTTGAACCGCACGCTGGGCTCCAGCCCCGCCGCCCGGGCCTGGATCGCCTGCGCCCGGCCGATCTCGCCGCCCTCGACGGTGACCACCGAGTTGTTGGACATGTTCTGCGCCTTGAACGGCGCGACGCGAACACCCTTTCGCCGGAGCAACCGGCACAGGCCGGCCACCACCACGGACTTGCCCGCGTCGGAACTGGTGCCCGCGACCAGCAGCGCACCACTCACCGGGCTCGCCGCGACCTCAAGGCAGCGTGAGGATCTCGACGCCGGTGTCGGTGACCAGCAGGGTGTGCTCGAACTGGGCGGTCCATTTGCGGTCCTTGGTGACCACGGTCCAGTTGTCGTCCCAGATCTCGTAGTCCAGGCCGCCGAGGTTGATCATCGGCTCGATGGTGAACGTCATGCCCGGCTGCATGATCGTCGCGACCGACGGCTGGTCGTAGTGCAGGACCACCAGGCCGTTGTGGAACGTGGTGCCGATGCCGTGGCCGGTGAAGTCGCGAACGACGTTGTAGCCGAAGCGATTTGCGTAGGCCTCGATGACCCGCCCGACGACCGACAGCGCACGCCCCGGCTTGACGGCGTTGATCGCGCGCATCGTGGCCTCGTGGGTGCGCTCCACGAGCAGCCGGTGCTCCTCGGAAACGTTGCCGGCCAGGAAGGTGGCATTGGTGTCGCCGTGCACCCCGTCGATGTAGGCGGTGACGTCGATGTTGACGATGTCGCCGTCCTCGATCACCGTCGAGTCGGGGATCCCGTGGCAGATCACCTCGTTGA
The DNA here is from genome assembly GCF_001053185.1 of Mycobacterium bohemicum DSM 44277. Classification (GTDB taxonomy): domain Bacteria; phylum Actinomycetota; class Actinomycetes; order Mycobacteriales; family Mycobacteriaceae; genus Mycobacterium; species Mycobacterium bohemicum. The sequence continues at coordinate 380,997 of NZ_CSTD01000004.1, forward strand.
GCGACGTGCAGCACGACTTGGGGTAGCCCTTGTAGCCCAGCGTGGACGGGTAGGCGCCGTGGTCGACCATGTACGCGTGGGCGATGCGGTCCAGTTCGTCGGTCGTCACCCCGGGCGCGACGGCCTTGCCGGCCTCGGCGAGCGCGCCGGCCGCGATGCGTCCGGCGACGCGCATCTTCTCGATCACCTCGGGCGTCTGCACCCAGGGCTCGCTGCCCTCCTGGGCGGTGGTCTTGCCGACGTATTCCGGTCGGGGGATGCGGCCGGGCACCGGCAGAGTCGGGGACAGCACTCCGGGGGACAGCGCGGTGCGGGTAGCCATGCCGCCAGCTTAGTGGGGCTCGACGGCCGGCGCGTTGCTCCGCTCGCCGCGCGCTCGTTCATCACACCGGCCACTTTGGCCCCCGACCGGACCGGGCACTCGTTGTGCCCGCCTTCGAGCGACAATCGGCCGGGTGTCGGTGGCGCGGTGCCCGATTACGGCCAGTTGTCGCTCGAAGGCGGGCACAACATGCGCCGCCCGGGCCAGGGACTCGTGAGACTGCCGGTGCCGGTGTGACGGCAGGGGCTCGGTTGGCGCCGGCGGCCGCGTCAGGGCCGGTGCCGGCGCAGCAGCGACCGGCGCGGTCCCCGGATGGTCACCGAACCGCCGACCACCCGGCCGGTCACCACCACGTGCGGGCGCCCCTCGCCCGGGGCGTCCTTGCGACGGTCGCTGGCGCTGCCGACGTACACCTCCACGTCGTCGATCGAGGCGCTGGCGCCCTCCGGCAACCGGATGTCCACCGACCCGAGGCGGATGTCGAGCTCGATGACGACCACCGGCCCGGCGAAGCGGGCCTTGGTGAGGTCGAGATCGACCGAGCCCATTCGGCGCACCAGCGCCAGCCGCGTCGGCACCATCCACTCACCGTGACGCTTCAGCGAGCCGGCCCAGCCGCGCAGTTCCACCCTGTCGGCCGCGGAGGTGACGATGGCGCCCGGGCCCGGCAGGTCGTCGACGAGCCCGTCCAGCTCGCCCCTGGTGCGCGCGTAGGAGACCCGCGACGAACGCTGCTCGAACTCGTCGATGTCGATCAGCCCGAGCGCGACGGCGTTGTGCAGCCGCCGCATGGTGCCGTTGCGGTCGGCGTCGGAAACGCGCAGCGCCGACGGCGCGGCCACCATGTCGCCTCCGGATGTTTCGCCCACCCCCGCAATTTACCGCTGACGCGAGGCCGGGAGACCGCTCACGCCAAGAAGTCCCGGGGCAGCGACTCGAACATCACCTTGGTCATGCGGACCGCGTATTCCGAGCTGCCTCCCCCGACGATCAGCGAGGCGAACGCCAGGTCGCCGCGGTAGCCGGCGAACCAGGAGTGCGAGCCGCCGGGGAACTCGGCCTCCCCGGTCTTCCCGTACACCGCGCCGCACCCGGCGATCTCCTTGGCCGTCCCGTTGGTCACCACCAGGCGCATCATCGGACGCAATGCGTCGACCATCTTCGGCGAGATGGGGGTGGAGTCGCCGTCCACCGCCGTCGGCCGCCCGGCGATGAGCTGCGGCACCGGCGTCCTGCCCGCCGCGACGGTGGCCGCGACCAGGGCCATGCCGAACGGGCTGGCCAGCACCTTGCCCTGGCCGAAGCCGTCCTCGGTGCGCTCGGCGAGGTCCACCGTCGGCGGCACCGAGCCGGTGACCGTCGTGATGCCCTCCACCTGGTAGTCGAGCCCGATCCCGTACTGGGTGGCCGCCTGCGTCAGGCCACGCGGCGGTAGCTTGCTGCTCAGCTCGGCGAAGGTGGTGTTGCAGGAGCTGGCGAACGCGCGCGACATGGGCACCACGCCGAGGTCGAAGCCGCCGTAGTTGGGGATGGTGCGGTGCCCGATGTCGATGTGGCCGGGACAGCCCAGCATCGTGTTGGGCGTGGCCATGTCGCGCTCGACGGCGGCGCCGGCGGTGACCATCTTGAACGTCGACCCGGGCGGGAAGAGCCCGTTGGTGGCGAGCAGGCCGTCGGCGTCGGCCCCGGCGTTCTGCGCGATGGCCAGGATCTCCCCCGTCGACGGCTTGATGACGACGATCATCGCCTTGCCGCCCCGGGTGTCCACCGCGTGCTGGGCGGCGTTCTGCACGGACCGGTCCAGGGTGATCGAGACCGACGGCGCCGGCGCTCCCTCGACCTCGTGCAGCACTGCGACGTCGACACCGTTCTGGTTGACGCTGACCACGCGCCAGCCGGCCTGGCCGTCGAGCTGGTCGATCACGGCCTTCTTCACCGCGCCGATCACGGCCGGCGCGAAATGCGGGTCGGTCGGCAGCATGTCGGCCTGGGGCGTGACCACGATGCCGGGCAACCGGCCGATGGCGGGAAACACCTTGTCGTTGTCGTCGGGGTGCAGCGTCACCCCAAGGTCCAGGGGGTCGGTGCGGGAGCTGGCCTTCTCGGCCAGCAGCTGGGGATCGGTGAGGGTGTCATTGAACGGGTGCAGGACGTCGACCACCGCGTGGGCGGTCCCGATCAGCGCCGGACCGGCCTGGGTCGCGTCCAGCGTGTAGTGGTACAGGTAGCCCGGCGCCAGCACGTCGCTGCCGCCCAGCTCGTTGACCGAGGCCCGCCGCGGGGGGTCGGACCGCAGCGCGAAGGTCTGGTGCTCCCCCAGCTTGGGGTGCAGCCCGTTGGCGGCCCAGCGCACCTCCCAGCGCCCCTCGTCGCGCGCCATCCGCAGCTGGCCGTCGTAGGCCCAGGTGCGGTTCTTGGGCAGGTGCCAGGTGAAGCGGTAGCTGACCGTGCCGGTGTCCTCGGCGTACTTGATGTTGAGGATCTGCGCGTCCAGGTGGGAGGCCTGCAATCCCGCCCAGGCGGCGTTGAGCGCCGCGCGGGCCTCGTTGGGGTCGTCGCTGAGCTGGGCCGCGGTCGCGGTATCGCCGATCGCGAGGGCGCCGAAGAACTTCTCGGCCGCCGGTCCCGGACCGTCAGGCCGCGGGGTGCAGCCGGGCAGGGCCAGGGCCGCGACGAGGAGCAGAGCCGCCGCGCCCGATACCAGTGGGGTTTTTGTGACCATTGGTACAGATGTTATGCGGGTGGTCGTCACACCAACGCCGACACACCGAGACGCAATCGTGATGCGCCCGAGGCTGATCGCCCGATACCGAGCGCCCGGCCAGCCGGGCGTTGGTGCGTCACTGCCCGCGCAGCCGGGCATTCGCCGGCTGGCAGGCCGCGGCCCAGGACGCGTCTCAGTCCAGCAGCACCGTCGCGAAGGTGCCGACCTCGGCGAAGCCGATCCGGGCGTAGGCCGCGCGGGCGACCGTGTTGAAGCTGTTCACGTACAGGCTGGCGATCCGCCCGCTTCCGACTGTCACGGCGGCGACGGTCGCGGTGCCGCGGGTGCCCAGGCCCCGGCCGCGCCACTCGGGGTGGACCCAAACGCCCTGAATCTGTCCGACGCCCGGGGACTGCGACCCCACCTCGGCCTTGAAGATGACCTCGCCGTGCTCGAACCGGGCCCAGGCCCGGCCGGCCGCGATCAGGCTGGCCACCCGCCGGCGATAGCCGCGGCCACCGTCGCCGAGCCGCGGGTCGACGCCCACCTCGCCGATGAACATGTCGACGGCGGCCACCAGGTAGGCGTCCAGCTCGTCGGGGCGGACCTGGCGCACCTCGACATCGATGTCGCAGCTGGGATGGCTGGACAGCGCCATCAGCGGCTGGTTGTCGCGGACGTCGCGCGCCGGACCCCAGGCCGCCTCCAGCCGCTCCCACATCGGCATCACCAGGTGGGCCCTGCCGACCAGCGACGAACAGCGCCGGGTCCCGCTCATCGCCTCGTCGGCGAACGCGTTGAGGTCGTCGCGCGCACCGCGCAGCGGGATGAGGTTGGCGCCGGCGAAGCACAGCGACTCCGCCACGCCGCTGCGCGTCCACAGCTCGCCGCCGATCGCGTTCGGTTCGATGCCGTGGTCGGCGACCCGGGCCGCGACCATGCACGAGCCCACCGGGTCGTCGTGGAAGACGCGCCACACCGCGGCGGCGTCGCGCACCACGGACACTCGTCGGTCGCCGGCAAGGCGGAAGAGTGGCGGAGCCGACATCGTGCGAACTCTCTGTGGTGCGAAGCGGGGACCGGCGAAAGGGCGCCGGCCCCTATCAGCTTACGGTCACAACAGGCGAACCGCTCGCATCTGTTCCGCGATCGGCTTCCATTTCAGCTGCGATTCGCATGGCCTCTTCGATCAGCGTCTCGACGATCTGAGATTCGGGCACCGTCTTGATCACCTCGCCGCGAACGAAGATCTGCCCCTTGCCATTTCCGGACGCGACGCCGAGGTCGGCCTCGCGGGCCTCGCCGGGACCGTTGACGACGCACCCCATCACCGCGACCCGCAGCGGCACCTCGAGGCCGTCCAGGCCTGCGCTGACCTCGTTGGCCAGGGTGTAGACGTCGACCTGGGCGCGACCGCACGACGGGCAGGACACGATCTCCAGGCGGCGCGGCCGCAGGTTCAGCGACTCGAGGATCTGGTTGCCGACCTTGACCTCCTCGACCGGCGGCGCGGACAGCGAAACCCGGATGGTGTCACCGATGCCCCGCGACAACAGTGCGCCGAAGGCGACCGCGGACTTGATCGTGCCCTGGAACGCGGGACCGGCCTCGGTGACGCCCAGGTGCAGCGGGTAGTCGCACTTGGCCGCCAGCAGCTCGTAGGCGGCGACCATCACCACGGGGTCGTTGTGCTTGACGCTGATCTTGATGTTGCCGAACCCGTGCTCCTCGAACAGCGAGGCCTCCCACAGCGCGGACTCCACGAGCGCCTCGGGCGTGGCCTTGCCGTACTTCTCCAGGAACCGCTTGTCCAGCGAGCCCGCGTTGACCCCGATGCGGATCGGGATGCCGGCCGCCGCCGCGGCCTTGGCGACCTCGCCGACCCGGCCGTCGAACTCCTTGATGTTGCCGGGGTTCACCCGCACGGCCGCGCAGCCGGCGTCGATGGCGGCGAAGATGTACTTCGGCTGGAAGTGGATGTCGGCGATCACCGGGATCTGGCTGTGCCGGGCGATCTCGGCCAGCGCGTCGGCGTCCTCCTGACGCGGGCAGGCGACCCGGACGATGTCACAGCCGGCCGCGGTCAACTCGGCGATCTGCTGCAGCGTGGAGTTGACGTCGTGGGTCTTGGTGGTGCACATCGACTGCACCGAGATCGGATAGTCGCTGCCGACCCCGACGTCGCGGACCATCAATTGCCGCGTCTTGCGCCGGGGGGCGAGCGTGGGCGCCGGAGCGTCCGGCATGCCCAGGCCAATGCTCACTGGTATCGGTTCCTTTGGTTGATCACTGGAAGAGCCTGATCGGATTCACCAGATCCGCGGTGACGGTCAGCAGCATGTACCCGACCACGAACACCAGCACCACGTACGTCGCCGGCATGAGTTTGAGGTAGTTCACGGGCGCGGCCGCGACCATGCCGCGGGCCGACCGGATCATGTTGCGGATCTTTTCGAAGACCGCGATGGCGATGTGCCCGCCGTCGAAGGGCAGCAGCGGCACCAGGTTGATCGCGCCCAGGATCAGGTTCAGCTGGGCCAGGAAGAACCAGAACGCCACCCACAGCCCGTGGTCGACGGTGTCGCCGCCGATGATGCTGGCCCCCACGACGCTCATCGGGGTCTGCGGGTCGCGCTGCCCGCCGCCGATGGCGTGCACCAGGGCGCCGACCTTCGTCGGGATCGTGACGAGCGCCTTGCCCACCTCCGCGGTCAGGTCGGCCGCGAAGGCGACGGTGGCGGGAACCGCCGTGAGCACGTTGTAGTGCGTCGGCGCAACCCGCTGCGCGCCGACGCCCATGGCCCCGACCGTGGCGGGTTCGGGCTTGGCCCCCTCGCCCTTGGTGATGTAGCGCCGGGTGGGCGTCACGTCGACGTAGGCGGTGATCGGCGTGCCGTTGCGCTCGACCACGACGGGGACGCTGCCGTGCAGCTTGCGGACCGCGGCCGCCATGTCCTCGAAGGTGGACACCTTGGTGTCACCGACCTTGACGACGACGTCGCCGGGACGGATCCCGGCCAGGGCCGCCGGACCCGGTCCGGTGCACTCGGCCACCTTGCCGGGGCTCACTTCGGGTGCGACGCAAGCGGTTTCGCCGACGACGGCCCGGGTGTCGGGGTGCAGGTTCGGCAGACCCCAGGCCAGCGCGATGCCGTAGATCAAAACCAGGCAGATGACGAAGTTCATGCCGGGGCCCGCGAACAGCACCGCGACGCGCTTCCAGACGGCCTGCTTGTACATGGCGCGGTCGGCCTCGTCGGGGTCCAGTTCCTCGACCGTGGTCATCCCGGCGATGTCGCAGAAGCCGCCCAGGGGCACGGCCTTGAGGCCGTATTCGATCTCCCCCCGCCGGGTGGACCACAGGGTGGGCCCGAAACCGACGAAGTACCGGCGCACCTTCATGCCGGTGGCGCGGGCGACCCACATGTGCCCGCACTCGTGCAGGGCCACCGAGACGAGGATGGCCAGCGCGAACAGCACAATGCCAATCGCGAACATCATGGGCTGTGACGACCTTTCTCAGACCACTCCGGAGACCTTGACGGCTGCGACCGCGCTCCGCGCCCGCTCCCGGGCCCAGCGCTGCGCGTCGAGCACTTCTTCCACGGTAGCGGGTTCGGCGGCCCATTGGCCTGCGGCGTGCAGCACGTCGGCAATGGTTTCGACGATCGCGGGGAACGGCAGCCGCCCGGCGAGGAACGCCGCCGCCGCCTCCTCGTTGGCCGCGTTGTAGACCGCCGTCAGGCAGCCGCCGGTCTCACCGGCGTGGCGGGCCAGCTCCACGGCGGGGAAAACCTCGTGGTCCAGCGGCTCGAAATCCCAGCTGGACGCGGTGCTGAAGTCGCATTGCGCCGCCGCGCCGGCCACCCGGCGCGGCCAGCCCAGGGCCAGGGAGATGGGCAGCTTCATGTCCGGGGGGCTGGCCTGCGCCAGGGTGGAGCCGTCGACGAAGGTGACCATCGAATGAACAATCGACTGGGGGTGCACGACCACGTCGATCCGGTCGTAGGGGATGCCGAAGAGCAGGTGGGTCTCGATGAGCTCGAGGCCCTTGTTCACCAGCGACGCCGAGTTGAGCGTGTTCATCGGCCCCATCGACCAGGTCGGGTGCGCGCCGGCCTGCTCGGGGGTCACCGTCGCGAGCCGGGCGGCGGTCCAGCCGCGAAACGGCCCGCCCGAGGCGGTCAGCACCAGCTTGGCGACCTCGTCGGGGTCGCCGCCGCGCAGGCACTGGGCGAGCGCGGAGTGTTCGGAGTCGACCGGGACGATCTGGCCGGGCCGCGCCGCCCGCAACACCAGCGGGCCGCCGGCGATCAGCGATTCCTTGTTGGCCAGGGCCAGCCGCGCGCCGGACTCCAGCGCTGCCAGGGTCGGACGCAGGCCCAACGCCCCCACCAGCGCATTGAGGACGACGTCGGCGTCGGTCTCCTCGACCAGTCGGGTGACGGCGTCGGGCCCGCTGAACGGGACGTCGCCCATGCGCCGGGCGGCGGCCTCGTCGGCGACGGCGACGTTGGTCACGCCGGTCTCGGCGCGCTGCCGCGACAGGGTGTCGGTGTTCGCGCCCCCGGCGGCCAGCCCCACCACCTCGAACCGGTCGGGGTTGGCGGCGATCACCTCCAGCGCCTGGGTGCCGATCGAGCCCGTGCTGCCCAGCACCAGGACGCGCAGGCGGCCCCCGGGGTCGGCTCGCTCCGTCGGCTTCCTCACCCACTCATTGTGCCGCCCGCCGACGGCACGGGCCATGTCCCGCTGGCCCGCCGCGCCGCGGCGCGCGTATGCCAGAATCTCCGGTGGGAAGCCGAACCGATCCGAAAGGGGCTCGCCGTGGCCAGTACCGAGGTGCAGCGCTACGGAGACGTCAATGGCGTCGACGTGGCCGAGGTGCCGTCCGCCGCGTGGGGTTGGAGCAAGATCAACTACCGCTCCTGGCACCTGACCGGCCTGGTGATCATCCTGTTCCTACTGGCCATGCTGCGGGGTAATCACGTCGGCCACATCGAGGACTGGTACCTGATCGGGTTCGCCGCGGTGGCGCTCTTCGTCCTGATCCGCGACCTGTGGGGTCGCCGGCGCGGCTGGATCCGGTAGCCGCCCACGAGGGTGTTTCGCCCGCCGGTGCAGGGCGCCGGCGAATGCGCCGACGGATAGCAGGATCAGCGCCACCGCCCACGGCCGGGCCCCGTGGTCGTGCACCCAGCCCGCCAGCACGCCCTGCAGCCGTCCGGCCGCGGTGATCACCGCGTCCGGCCCGGTCGCTCGTGGGCCGGACAGGCGCAGCTCGTAGACGCCGTAGTAGGCCACGTACAGCCCGACCGGCACCAGCAGCGCGCCCCCGAGGCGATGGACGAACGGCAGCGCCCGTCGCAACCGGTCGGCCACGGCGGTGCTCGCCGCCGCCGCCGCGACCGCCAGCACGCCGACGACCAGGGTCAGCCCGGCCACGTAGGCGAGGTAGATCGCCAGCGCCGACACCACCGATCCCCCGCGCAGGCCCGCGGCCGCCACGGCGAGGAACGGGCCCACGGTGCAGGACAGCGACGCGATCGCGTAGGTGATGCCGTACCCGTACATCGACCCCAGCCGCGCGGTGGGGGCCCATTGCGGTCGAAGCGCGCCGGGCGTCAGCGCGGTCACCTCGCGGCCCGACAGCAGCCAGAGTCCGAGCCCGACAAGGACCAGGCCGATCAGCACGGTCGCGTAGGGAAGGTAGCGCTGCACAGTCGCGGCCGCCGAGATGGTCAGCACGCCGAACGAACCGAAAACCGTCATGAACCCGAGCGCCATCACCGCCGTGGCCGCCAGCGCCCTGCCCACCGCCGCCAGGGGCGCCGGGAACCGTCCGCCGGACCCCTGCCCGCGCACCACCAGCAGCAGATACCCGGGCAGCAGGGCGAACCCGCACGGGTTCAGCGCCGCCACCAGCCCGGCGGCGAAGGCCAGACCGACAAGACCGTGGTCCACGGCGTCAGCGCGTCAGCGCGGCGACCCGGCCGGACAGGTCCTGCTCGGAGATGGCCGAGGTGGGGTTGTTGACGAACGTCGAGCTGCCATCGGGCCGGTAGAACACCCACGCCGGCTGCCAGGGCACGTTGTAGCGCGCCCAGATCGAGCCGTCGGCGTCGTTGAGGGTGGTGAAGTTCAGGTTGTACTTGGAGACGAAGTTCTGCATCGCGCCCACGTCGGAGTGCGCGGCGACGCCGACGAACGTGACGGCCGGGTTGGCCGCCGCCACCCGGCTCACGCCGGGCGCCTCGGCGTTGCAGAACGGGCACCACGGCGTCCAGAACCACAGCACCGCCGGCTTGCCCTGCAGGCTCGCTCCGCTGAACGGCGCGCCGCTGAGGGTGGTCCCGGTGAACTGCAGCCGGTCGTCAGCGGCCGACGAGCGCGGCGCATTGGCTAGCCCGACCACGATGACCAGCGTGAACGCGACCGCGGCAAACAGCTTGAACGGGAAGAACGAACGGAACATCGAGACACCCCTTGTTTGCTGGCTACTGTCGGAGAAGACGCGCGGAAGCCCCGCTTGGTTCACCGCTCGGCGGCCAGCTGTCCGCAGGCCCAGTCCGAATCGCCCGCGCTACCGCCGCCCGCCTTCGGCGGCCAGCTGTCCGCAGGCGGCGCTGATCTCGCGGCCGCGGGTGTCGCGCACCGTGCACGAAACCCCCTTGGCCCGGACCCGTCGCACGAATTCGCGCTCCACCGCCTTGGGGCTGGCGTCCCACGCACTGCCCGGCGTCGGGTTGAGCGGGATGAGGTTCACGTGCACCAGCGGCCCGAGGACGCGATGCAGCCGCTCGCCCAGCAGGTCGGCCCGCCACGGTTGGTCGTTGACCTCGCGGATCAGCGCGTACTCGACCGAGACGCGGCGGCCGGTGGCGTCGGCGTAGTAGCGCGCGGCGTCCAGCGCCTCTGCGACGTTCCACCGGCCGTTGACCGGCACCAGCGAGTCGCGCAGCTCGTCGTCGGGGGCGTGCAGCGACAAGGCCAGGGTCACGCCGAGGCGTTCGTCGGCGAGCTTGCGGATCGCCGGGACCAGGCCCACCGTCGACACCGTCACCGAGCGCGCCGAGATGCCGAAACCCTGCGGCGGCGGATCGGTGATCCGGCGCACCGCGGCCAGCACCCGCGCGTAGTTGGCCAGCGGCTCCCCCATGCCCATGAACACCACGTTCGACAGCCGGTCGCCCCCGAAGTCGTCGCGCAGGGCCACCGCGGCGGCGCGGACCTGTTCGAGGATCTCCGCGGCCGACAGGTTGCGGGTCAGCCCGCCCTGACCCGTCGCACAGAACGGGCAGGCCATTCCGCACCCCGCCTGCGAGGAGATGCACACCGTATTCCGCTGCGGGTACCGCATCAGCACCGACTCGACCGTCGCCCCGTCCAGGGCCCGCCACAACGTCTTTCGGGTCTGTCCGGCGTCGCAGGTGACGTCGGTGACCGGCGTGAGCAGCGTGGGAAACATCGCCTCGGCGATGCGCTCGCGCAGCGCCGCCGGCAGGTCGGTCATCTCCCGCGGGTCGGCGATCAGGCGGCCGTAGTACTGGTGGGCGAGCTGCTTGGCGCCGGCGTCGAGGTCGGCCAGGTGCCGCGGCGGCCTGCTCGGCCGGGGCTCGTCGAAGATCAACTGTTGGGCCATGACATGCCCAGTATGGGTCAGGTCAACGCACCAGCGTCAGCACCGTCCAGGTCGCGACCGCCGACGGCAGCACGCCGTCGAGCCGGTCCATCAGCCCGCCGTGGCCGGGCAGGAGCCGGCCCATGTCCTTGATGCCGAGGTCGCGCTTGACCTGGGACTCCACCAAATCCCCCAGCGTGCAGGTGATCACCAGGACCACCCCCAGCAGCACGCCAATCCACGGCGATCTGTCGGCCAGGAAGGTCGCGGCCAGGGTCGCCGCCGTGATCCCGAAGATCAGGGAACCGGCGAACCCCTCCCAGGACTTCTTCGGGCTGATCGCCGGGACCATCGGGTGCTTGCCGAACAGCACCCCCACGGCGTAGCCGCCCACGTCGGAGGCGACGACGGTGAGCATCAGGCAGAACACCCGGCCCGCCCCGTCTTTCGGGTAGACGAGCAGCGCGGCGAAGGAGGCGAACAGCGGCACCCAGGCGGCCAGGAAGACCGTCGCGGACGCGTCGCGCAGGTAGTTCGCCGAGGGCGAACCGACGAACGGATCTGGTCGTTTGCTGTTGTCCTGCATCAACAGCCGCCAGAACAGGCAGACCACCACGGTGACACCGAAGCCGGACAGCGCGCCCGCGGCGTGGAACGGCCACGTCAGCCACACGGTGAGCTGACCGCCCGCCAGCAGCGGGACGACCGGGATCGAGTACCCGGCCTCGCGGAGCCGGCGGACCACCTCGTGGGTGGCGACCAGGATGGCCCCGGCGACCAGGACCACCCAATAGCGGGGGGCGAATAACAGCGTCACGATCAGGACGCTGCCGATGCTGGCCCCGACGGCGATCGCGGCCGGCAGGTCGCGCCCCGCCCGGGACGTCTTCTTCGCAGGCTGGCGCACGGTCTGGCTGGGCTCATCCATCGGCTCGTCGGACGGGATGCCTGCGCCGGTGGTTGCCACGGGCCCGGATTTATTTCGCTGCTGAGCGGCCGCTAGACCTCCAGCAGCTCGCCTTCTTTGTGCTTGACCAACTCATCGATCTGCGTGACGTACTGGTGGGTGGTCTTGTCCAGGTCCTTTTCCGCCCGGCCGACCTCGTCCTCGCCGGCCTCGCCGTCCTTGCGGATTCGGTGCAGCTCCTCCATCGTCTTGCGACGGATGTTGCGCACCGACACTTTGGCGTCCTCCCCCTTGCCCTTGGCCTGCTTGACCAGCTCGCGGCGGCGTTCCTCGGTGAGTTGGGGCACCGCGACCCTGATCAGGGTGCCGTCGTTGGTGGGGTTCACGCCGAGGTCGGAGTTGCGGATCGCCGCCTCGATGGCGCCCAACTGGCCGGCCTCGTAAGGCTTGATGACGACGAGCCGCGCCTCGGGGACGTTGATGCTGGCCAGCTGCGTGATCGGGGTGTTGGTGCCGTAGTAGTCGATGGTGATCCGGGAGAACATGCCGGGGTTGGCGCGGCCGGTCCGGATGGTCGACAGGTCGTCGCGGGCGACAGCCACCGCTTTTTCCATTTTCTCTTCGGCATCGAAGAGAGCCTCATCGATCATCGTTTCCCCTCAGGTGGTGACCAGCGTCCCGATCTTCTCACCGGCGACCGCGCGGGCGATATTGCCATTGGTCAGCAGGTTGAACACCAGGATCGGCATGCCATTGTCCATGCACAGGCTGAACGCGGTCGCATCGGCCACCCGCAGCCCGCGGTCGATGACCTCGCGGTGGCTGATCGCCGCGATGAGCTTGGCCTCGGGGTTGATCCGCGGGTCCGCGGAGAACACCCCGTCGACCGCCTTGGCCATCAGCACCACCTCGGCGCCGATCTCCAGCGCCCGCTGCGCGGCGGTGGTGTCGGTCGAGAAGTACGGCAGTCCCATGCCGGCCCCGAAAATGACCACCCGTCCCTTCTCCAGGTGGCGCACCGCGCGCAGCGGAATGTAGGGCTCGGCCACCTGCCCCATGGTGATCGCCGTCTGGACCCGGGTCACGATGCCTTCCTTCTCCAGGAAGTCCTGCAGCGCAAGGCTGTTCATCACCGTGCCCAGCATGCCCATGTAGTCAGAGCGGGTGCGTTCCATCCCCCTCTGCTGAAGCTGGGCGCCCCGGAAGAAGTTGCCGCCGCCGATCACCACGGCGACCTGGACCCCGTCGCGCACCACCTCGGCGATCTGCCGGGCGACCTGTGCGACCACGTCGGGATCCAGTCCGACCTGGCCCCCGCCGAACATCTCGCCGCCGAGCTTGAGCAACACTCGCGCATACTTCGATCGCCGCGCCGGCTGGCCGAAGTAATTGGTGGTCGGCTCCGTGGACTCCGTCATCAGACTCCTCGCATGAGAGCGCCATCCCGGGCGACCTCATCCGGAACGGCATTGCACATCCTGCCTCATCGCAGCACAACGGGGCGTCGGAGGGGTGCATTATCTGCACACTCTGGGGCCGGTATCGGCGCCGCCGGCGCACGCGCCTGGAGAAGCGGATGTTTGAGCGGGCGGTGCCAGCGGGAATTCGCACCATCGCGGCGGGTTACGCAGGTTTCGAGAACCGGGGACCACGGCCGCCGCGTGACCGGGCCGATCGCCTGATCGGCCGGCGTTGGGCGAGAACGCTCAACAAGGACGCCACCAAGAAGGAGCTAATCCATGGCGGACAACAACAAGTCCGGACCTGCCGAAGGCATCAAGGGCGTCGTCGAGGACGCCAAGGGCAAGGTCAAGGAAGCGGTCGGCACGGTTACCGGCCGTGACGACCTCACCCGCGAGGGCCAGGCTCAGCAAGACAAGGCTGAGGCGCAGCGCAACGCGGCCAAGAAGGAAGCCGAGGCCGAGGCCGCCCGCGGCGGTGCCGAGGCAGCCGAGCAGCGCCAGAAGTCTCACCAGTAACTGGTCGAAGCTTGTATCCCGGATGGGTCCGGTCTGCGAAAGCGGACCGGACCCATCAACGTTCGAGCGTCCGGTCTGCGAAAGCGGACCGGACCCATCAACGTTCGAGCGTCCGGCCTGCGAAAGCGGACCGGACCCGTTAGGTTCTCCTAGTCGGGGGTGACGGCGAGCCGGGGAATCACTTGCATGGATTTGCTCCGAATCGGGTACCCAGCTTTGCGCTGGCGGACATGTCCCCGGCGCCAGGGGTCGGGGTTCAGGGTCCCCCGACAGAGCTTTGGAGATGTCGTTGGACGTGCTGCTCCTCACCGACGAGGACGACTTCGAATCGGCGGTGCCCGCGCTGAGCTCGATAGCGCGGAGCATGCGACGCGCACCGCTCACGACGTCGGACGGCGACGGCCGGGGCGGCGACCCCGACGTCGCGATCATCGACGCCCGCACTGACCTGGCGGCGGCGCGCAGCCTGTGCCAACGGCTGACGGCCGGGAGTCCCGCCATCGCGGTGGTGGCCGTCATCGCACCGGCCGACTTCCTGGCGGTCGATGCCGACTGGCACGTCGACGACGTGATACCGCCGGCAACCGGCGCGGAAGAGCTCCAGGCGCGCCTGCGGCTGGCGGTCACCCGTCGGCGCAGTGCGCTGGACGGCGCCTTGAAGTTCGGTGACCTGATCCTGCACCCGGGCAGCTTCTCGGCCTCACTACAAGGCGAGGACCTGGGCCTGACGCTGACGGAGTTCAAACTCCTGAATTTTCTGGTGCAGCACGCGGGCCGCGCGTTCACCCGGACCCGGCTCATGCACGAGGTCTGGGGCTACGACTGCCACGGTCGCGTCCGAACCGTCGACGTCCACGTGCGCCGGTTGCGCGCCAAGCTCGGAGCCGAGCACGAGTCGATGGTGGACACGGTCCGGGGGGTGGGCTACATGGCGGTGACGCCGCCGCATCCGGAATGGATCGTGCACGAGCCGACGGCCGCGGCGGCGCCGGCACTCGCGCAGACGATCGATCCCGTCGCACCGTAAACCGTTGCGGCGCAACCACACTGCAGTCACACTGCGGTCCATTATCCGAACAGCGGAAACGCCCGCTTGCGCGCAAGCGCGTCCATGCCGTCCTGGATGGCGTCCTGCACTTCGTGGTACTTGCTCTCGACGTACGCGTCGTCATCGGCACGCGCGGGGTCGTGGTCGAGCTCCACGGCCGGCATGAATCGGGTCCGGATCTTGGCCGGCAGCGGCAGCTGGGGCAGCGCGGCGGGCGCGATACCCCACGGCAACGAGATCGCCAGCGGGAACACCTTGAGCCGCAACAGCCGATCGAGCCGCAGGGCCTGGGACAGCCGGTCACCGCGGATCAGCACGGGCATGGCGTCGGCGCCGCCCACGGTCGAGATCGGCACGATGGGCACGCCCGCGCGAATTGCCATCTTGACGAAGCCTTTTCGCCCGGCCAGGTTGGCGCGGTCGCGTTCGGTCCACGGACGCAACGAGTCCACTTCCCCACCCGGCCACAGCGCGACGTCGCGCCCCTGGGCCAACGCGGTGGCGATCGCGTCGGGGGCGGCCGGAAGCACACCCATGGACCGGAAGTAGCGCCCGATCAGCGGTATTGCCATCAGCGCGTCGTGCGCGGTGCCGTGCAGCTGGCGCTCGGGTCCGAAGTGCCGCCACCACTGCAGGCCGACGGTCCACGCGTCCCACACGAACGGAGCCCCCGAGTGGATGCCGACCAGCAGGACCGGCGGTTCCGGGATGTTTTCCCAGCCGTCGATCTCCATCCGAAACCAGTGGTCCACGAGCGAGTTCCAGAAATACTTCTGCCGCTGCAGGGCGGCCTCGTCGAAGCCGCTGAGGTCCCACGCGCCCGCTCGCTCGGCCACCCAGCCGGCCACCCCACCGGCATGGCCGTTGCGCCGCTCCGCCATGGCGGCCCGCGCCTCCTCGGCGTTTTGCTGCGCCTGTTCGCGAACTTCTGCGGGCCTGTGATCGTCGCAACTCATGCCGGCGGGGTACCCCATCTCCTCGCGCGCCATGCCCGCATACGCAGTCCTCCCCGCGTCACCGGAGTGACGCGGGGAGGATGTGGTGAGCGGATCAGCTGTGGACGGCCGGGCTCGGCGGCGTGCCCGGGGCCGCGCTCGAGTTCGGTGCGCCCGAGCCCCCAGGAACGTTCGACGTCCACATCAGGACGTCCTGCCCACCCGCGTTGTACGCGACGCCGTTCGGCGGGGCACCGGTGACATCGAAGTACACGACGCCGGTCGATTCGCCGCCCTGCGGAATCGGCGCGGGGTTGAGGCCGTTCGGAGCCGGAACGTTGTCGATCACGTGGTAGTTCTGGCCATTGGGCCCCCGGGCGATGAAGTCGCTGACGATCGGGGTGACGGTCCCGCTGGTCGCCCGGGCGGTGATGTTCGCCTCGTACAGCGTGCCCTTGGGGGTGTAGCCGGGGATCGTGACGTTGGTCGGCTGCAGGTTGCTGACGGTGTAGCTGGTGACCATGGGTCCGTCGACGAGTTGCTCGCTGGTGCCGAATCCCTGGATGTTGGGCGGCGGCGCGGCGGAAGCGATCGCCGGGGCGAACATCGTGGCGGCCGCTATCCCCGCAGCGGCAATCGCTGTCTTGGCGGCGGTTTTGGTGAACTCCATTGCACATTTCCTTTCGAATCCAATATTCGCTCCCCCCGAAGGGCGATAAGCGCACACGACTATGCGTAACCACTCGGCACCCGGGCTAAACGCGGCGACTTTCGGCGAATTGTCCGCGCGACGCCCTTAACTGCGCAGATCGTGACGAATCCGATTTCGGCGCCGCAATTCTCCTCGTTCACATCTTTCACATTCGCATCAATTCCCACAAACGGATTAGCCGGCGCACCCCCGGGTATCCGACCGGTTTAGGCACGCGCGCGGAGCCAGGGCGTGCTGAACATAAAGGGCATTGACAGAGAGCTTTGCGGCGCAACAGCAAACCGTCGCCGGCGTGCAGTCCCGGATGAACCCGTCCCCGACTGTGGCGAAAGCAGCGACCTCGGATCGGGCAAACTCGTCGGCAAGAAAGCGATTATCGCATTTGCCAGAGATGGCAGCGACGCCCTCCGCCGACCGGCCTGAGGCGCGGGGACGGCTTCCCGGCTTTCGTCGTCTTGGGCATCAGAAATCCTCGTTGACCGGTGAACATGGCTTGCGCTGCCGGTCGGTTACCCCGCCCGTGCCCGCGGTATGTAAGGATCGTTGACATGGTTGAGGCCGAAGACCCGCCGCTCGGGTACCTGCTCTACCGGGTGGCGTCCGTCCTGCGCCCGGAGGTTTCGGCCGCCCTGGCGCCCCTTGGCCTGACGCTGCCCGAATTCGTTTGCCTGCGCATCGTTTCGCAGTCGCCGGGGCTGTCCAGCGCCGAGCTGTCGCGACAGGTGAGCGTCACACCGCAGGCCATGAACAGCGTCCTGCGCAAGCTCGAGGACATCGGGGCCGTGGCCCGGCCGGAGTCGGTGTCCTCGGGCCGGGCGCTGCCGGCGACGCCGACCCAGCACGGGCGCGGGCTCCTCAAGCGCGCCGAGGCCGCGGTCAACGAGGCCGACGCCCGCATCCTCAGCAAGCTGACGCCGGCTCAGCAGCGCGAGTTCAAGCGGATGCTCGAGAAGCTCGGATCCGACTGACGTTCTTCAGTCCTGAATGCGCGCCCACGGCTTGGCCTCTTCGAGTTCGTAGGCCAGCTCCAGCAGCAGCGCTTCCTGCCCGAGGTCGGCCGTGAGCATCATGCCTACCGGCATGCCGTCGCCGGACTGGGCCAGCGGCAGCGACATCGCCGGCTCGCCGGTGACGTTTTGCAGTGGGGTGAAGGAAACCCAGTCGATCAGCCGGTCGATGACCTGCCGGTAGTCGGTGGGAGCCAGGTGGCCGATGCGGGGCGTCTCGTCGGCGAGGGTGGGCGTGAGCACCGCGTCATAGGTCGCGAACAACTTGGCGGTGTGCCGACGAACCCTGCGCAGGCGCACGATCGCCAGCGGCAGACGATGCAGGTTCCGGCTGGTGTGGCGCTCCAGCCCCAATGTGAGGCTGTCCAGTCGGGTCCGGTCGAACGTATCCCCGAACATCCGCCGGCCGCCGCGGATCTGGGCGAGCGCCAGGAATCCCCAATACAGCACGAAGTCGTCGACGAAGTTGGCCGGTATCGGCGGCTCGGCGAGGTGTTCGACGCGGTGGCCAAGCTGTTCGAGTAGCGCGGCGGACTTGAGCGTCAGTTCCCTTACCTGCGGACCGCTTTCGCGCTGCACCGACCGGGTCAGGACGGCGATTCGCAGCCGCCGCCGGCCGGGGCAGGTGACGTCTCCGATCGGCGCCAGCTTGTGGTTGCGCCAGATGCGTTCGGCCTCCCGGTAGAACGCGGCCGTGTCCCGCACCGTGCGGCTCACCACGCCGTTGACGACGACGCCCACCGGCATCCGCCGCAGATGCGGATCCAGCGGCAGCCGGCCACGCGACGGCTTCAGCCCGACCAGCCCGTTGCACGCGGCCGGGATGCGGATGGAGCCGCCGCCGTCGTTGGCGTGTGCCATCGGCACCACGCCGGCCGCGACGAACGCGCCCGATCCCGACGACGACGCGCCCGCGCTGTAGTCGGTGTCCCACGGGTTGCGGACCGGCCCGAGCCGCGGGTGCTCGGCCGACGCGCTGAAGCCGAACTCCGACAGCTGCGTCTTGCCCACCGGCGCCAAGCCCGTCGCCAGGAACAGCCGCGTGAATTCGCTGTCGGAGGTGGCGTTCCAGGGCGTCCACGCGTCGGTGCCGTGCATGGTCGGCTGACCGGCGATGTCGACGTTGTCCTTCAGGAACGTCGGAACGCCGCTGAAAAACCCGTCGGCGGGCTTGCCGTTCCCGGCATTCTCAGCGGCCTCCCGCGCTTGCCGAAACGCCGCATAGGCCAAGCCGTTGAGGACGGGGTCGACGACCTCGGTGCGCGCGATCGCCGCCTCGATGACCTCCGCCCGGCCGACCCGGCCGGCCCGGAGTGCGTCGCTAAGGCCGACCGCGTCGAGGTCACCGAGGGCATCGTCGCAGAAAGCGTGGACGCGTCGCATGGCACCGACGCTAGCCCGCCCGCGGGGGCCGCTCAGGCCTGACCCACCTCGAAGCGCACGAACCGGGTCACCGACACCCCGGCCTCGTCGAGCAGGGCCTTGACGGTCTTCTTGTTGTCGGACACCGATGGCTGCTCGAGCAGCACGGCGTCCTTGAAGAAGCCGTTGAGCCGGCCCTCGACGATCTTGGGCAGCGCCTGCTCGGGCTTGCCTTCGGCCTTGGCGGTCTCCTCGGCGATGCGGCGCTCGCTGGCCACGACCTCCTCGGGCACGTCGTCGCGGGACAGGAAGCGGGCCTTGAGCGCCGCGATCTGCAGCGCCACCGCGTGCGCGGCGGCTGTGCTTGTGTCCGGGTCCTCACCCGTGAATTCGACCAGCACGCCGACGGCCGGCGGCAGGTCGGCGGCCCGCTTGTGCAGGTAGGTCTCGACATTGCCGTCGAAGTACTGCACGCGGCGCAGCTCGAGCTTCTCGCCGATCTTGGCCGAGAGGTCGGCGATGGCCTGCTCGACGGTCTTGTCACCGATCTTGGCCGCCTTGAGGGTGTCGACGTCGGTGGCCTTGGCGGCCAGCGCGGCGTCGACGACCTGGTCGGCCAGCGCCTGGAATTCGGCGTTCTTGGCGACGAAGTCGGTCTCGGAGTTGAGCTCGACGAGCGCCCCGCCCTTGGCCGCGACCAGGCCCTCGGCGGTGGCGCGCTCGGCGCGCTTGCCGACGTCCTTGGCACCCTTGATCCGCAGCGCCTCGACGGCCTTGTCGAAGTCACCGTCGGTCTCGGCGAGGGCGTTCTTGCAGTCCAGCATTCCGGCGCCGGTGAGCTCCCGAAGCCGCTTGACGTCGGCGGCGGTGAAGTTCGCCATATCAGCCTTCCGTGGGTGTTGGTTCTGTGGCGCCCGCAGCGGCGTCGGTGGGGCCAGACGATGGAGTGGTGGCAGCTGTCGCTGTCGCCGAGGCCAGCAGCTCCTGTTCCCATTCGGCGAGCGGCTCGGCGGCCTCGGCTTCGGGCTTGCCGTCGCCGCGGCCCAGGCCGGCGCGCGCCTGCAGGCCCTCGGCGACCGCCGAGGCGATCACCTTGGTGAGCAGCGCGGCCGAGCGGATCGCGTCGTCGTTGCCCGGGATCGGGTAGTCGACCTCGTCGGGGTCGCAGTTGGTGTCCAGGATCGCGATCACCGGGATGCCGAGCTTGCGGGCCTCGCCGACGGCGATGTGCTCCTTGTTGGTGTCGACGACCCAGACCGCCGACGGCACCTTGTTCATGTCCCGGATCCCGCCGAGGCTGCGCTCCAGCTTGTTCTTCTCGCGGGTCAGACCCAGGATTTCCTTCTTGGTGCGGCCCTCGAACCCGCCGGTCTGCTCCATCGCCTCGAGCTCCTTGAGGCGCTGCAGCCGCTTGTGCACGGTGGAGAAGTTGGTGAGCATGCCGCCCAGCCAGCGCTGGTTGACGTACGGCATGCCGACGCGGGTCGCCTCGGCCGCCACGGACTCCTGCGCCTGCTTCTTGGTGCCGACGAACAGCACCGTGCCGCCGTGGGCGACGGTCTCCTTGACGAACTCGTACGCCTTGTCGATGAACGTGAGCGTCTGCTGCAGGTCGATGATGTAGATGCCGTTGCGGTCGGTGAAGATGAACCGCTTCATCTTGGGGTTCCAGCGACGGGTCTGGTGCCCGAAGTGGGTGCCGCTGTCGAGCAGCTGCTTCATGGTGACTACGGCCATTGCCGGTATTCCTTTGTGTCGGTTGTCGCCCGGCCTCGGGTGAGGCCCAGCCCTGGCGCCTGCGCAATGCCGCACCCGTCTCCGGGGAAACCCCGAGATGGGACCGCACGGCAATCGATCGGTTGCAGGCGCGCGAAGTCAGCCCGCGAACGAGCTGCGACCAGCAGTTTACACGGGCTCAGCCCATGGTTATGCACAGCACCGACTGGCGTCGCCGTCGATCCGGTACTGGACTGCACGGCGTGCGGCGGGCCATCGGGGTGGTGCTGAGCGTGGGGCTGGCCTGCGCGGCGCCGGCGGCTGCCGACGATCCCCGGCTGGAGTGGCCGCTGCGGCCGCCGCCCGTCGTCACCCGCGGGTTCGACGCGCCGACTCCCGACTGGCAGCCCGGGCACCGGGGGGTGGATCTGCCCGGGTCCGCCGGCCAGCCGGTCTACGCGCCGGGCGACGCGACCGCAGCACCGGCAGACTCAGCCCGGTCACGCCGACGCCGCGCGCGTCGAGGAACGCCAGCAACGAGCGCACATCCCCGAGATAGGCGCGCCGCGTGTGCGCCGAGCGATCGCACTGCAGGTTCAGGTAATCGTCGAACTCCTCGAGGATCGCCTCCACGCCGTCAACGTTGGCAGGCGCCGCGGGCGCGACTCAGACGACGCGCCGCAGTGTGTCCGGGGTGAGATCTTCCAGCGTGGGATAGCCGTCGACGGCCATGATCAGGTCGGCCTCGGCGAGGATGGTGCGCAGCACGTGCACGACGCCGTCGACGCCGCCAAGGGCCAGGCCGTACGCGTACGGGCGGCCGACGCCCACCAGGTCCGCGCCCAGGGCGAGCGCCTTGACGGCGTCGGCGCCACTGCGGACGCCCGAGTCGAACAGCACCGGCAGCCCGTCGGCCGCCTCCACCACCGCCGGCAGGCAATCCAGGGCGGGCAGGCCGCCGTTGGCCTGCCGGCCGCCGTGGTTGGAGCAGTAGATGCCGTCGACGCCCCCGTCTTTGGCGCGGCGGGCGTCGTCGGGATGGCAAATGCCCTTGACCAGCAGCGGCAAATCGGTCAACGACCGCAGCCAGGGCAGGTCGTCCCACGACAGCGCGGAGCCGAAGACCTGCACCCAGCGCAGCACGGCTCCCTGCGGGTCCTCCTCCGGCGGGCGGGGCAGGCCGGCGCGGAACACCGGGTCGCTGGTGTAGTTGGCCAGGCAGTGCCCGCGCAGCTGGGGGAAGTTCGCGGTGCTCAGGTCGCGGGGGCGCCAGCCGGTGACCCAGGTGTCCAGGGTGACGACGATGCCCTTGAACCCGGCGGCCTCGGCGCGGTGCACGAAGCTTGCCGCCAGCTCGCGGTCGTTGGGCGTGTAGAGCTGGAAGAACCCGGGCGTATCGCCCAGGGCGGCGGCGACGTCCTCCATCGGGTCGACGGACAGCGTCGAGGCCACCATCGGGACGCCGGTGCGGGCGGCCGCGCGGGCGGTGGTCAGGTCGCCGTGACCGTCCTGCGCGCACAGGCCGATGACGCCGATCGGCGCCATGAACAGCGGCGACGGCAGGGTCAGGCCGAACAGCTCGACGGTCAGGTCGCGCTGGGCGGCTCCGGCGAACATGCGCGGGATCAGGCCCCACCGGTCGAAGACCTCGCGGTTGGCCCGCTGCGTGCGCTCGTCGCCGGCTCCCCCGGCGACGTAGGACCAGATCGACGGCGGGAGCGCCAGCTCGGCCCTGGCCTCCCACTCCGCGAACACCATCGGCAAGGGCGGCACCACCCCGGCCAGGCCCCGCAGGTAGATCTCGTTCTGGTAGTCGCCGAAGTGTGCCATGCGTTAGAGGATGCCAGCGCCCGCTCCAGCCCCGCTCAGCCCCCGGCTTCGGCCTCGGCGAGCTCCTTCTTCCACTGCCGGAACGTCTCCTCGGTGCGGCCGCGGCGCCAGTAACCCGAGATCGACGCCCACTTCGCGTCCACGCCCCGCTCGTTGCGGATGTAGGGCCGCAGGTTGTGCATGACGGCCTGGGCTTCGCCGTGGATGAAGGCGTGCACCTGGCCGGGCAACCACTGCGCGGTGGTGACGGCCTCGATCAGCGGGGCGAAGTCGCCGGCGCGGTCCTCGGGGACCAGGTCGGCGCGGCCACCGCGATACACCCAGCTCACCTCGACGTTCTCGGGCGCGGTCAGCGGAATCTCGTCCTCCTGGCCGGCGACCTCGATGAACGCCTTGCCGACCGCATCGGCGGGGAGCGCCTCGAGCGCCGCGGAGATCGCGGGCAGCGCCGATTCGTCGCCGGCCAACAGGTGCCAGTCGGCGGCGGGGTCGGGGGTGTAGGCGCCGCCGGGGCCCATCAGGTGGATGGGCTGGCCGGGCTGGGCCGCGGCGGCCCAGGGCCCCGCGATGCCGTGCTCGCCGTGCACGGCGACGTCCACCGCGATCTGGCGGGCCTGCGGCTCGACGTGGCGGACGGTCAGGGTCCGCACGGCGGGCCTCTTCGCGGGCGGCAGGACGTCGAAGCTGTCCAGCGTCAGGGGGTGCGGCAACGCGGCCACGTCGACGTCGGGACCGACGAACACCAGCTTGACGTAGGAGTCGGTGAATTTGCTGGGCACGAACGTCTCGAAATGCCCGCTCCCGAGCACCACCCGCACCATGTGCGGGGCGAGCTGCCGGGTTTCGACGACCTCGAAGCTCTGCACAGGTCGACCTGCCACTTCCCCTCCTGTCCGGACCCGACCCCCGTCGACTATACGAGCCGCGAGCGCGCGGCCGCCCGGCCCGCGGTGACGCGCACGATTCGCCACCGGCCGTCATCGCGGCGCGTCAGCCCGGCCAGCTCCAGCATCGCCAGCGGTCCGAGAACCTGCTCGGGCGGCAGGCCCGACGCGATCGCGATCTCGTCGACCGTGACGGCCCCACGGCCCGGCAACGCCTCGTACACCCGGCGCTCCGCGCCGCCGAGGCCATCCAAAGGAGTCGCCGGGTGCGGCTCGTCGGGCGCCAGCTCTCCGATGCGACCGACCAGCTCCACGACGTCGCCGGCCCGGGTCACCAGCTCCGCGCCGTCGCGCAGCAGGGCGTGACACCCCGCCGACGCCGACGAGCGCGGCGGCCCGCTCGGCGACCTCGTCCAGGAGTGCCGGACCGAGCGCCCACAGGGCCAGCGGGGCGACCGGGTCCCTGCCGCGCGACCCGGCCGCACCGCCGAACGCCGCGAACGCCAGCGCCGGCCACTCGTCGCTGTCGGGGGTGATCAATCGCCCGCCCCGCGCGGACAGCTTCGCT
Source organism: Mycobacterium bohemicum DSM 44277 (assembly GCF_001053185.1). Taxonomy (GTDB): domain Bacteria; phylum Actinomycetota; class Actinomycetes; order Mycobacteriales; family Mycobacteriaceae; genus Mycobacterium; species Mycobacterium bohemicum. Next base: position 404,592 of record NZ_CSTD01000004.1, read on the forward strand.
AAATCCCCTGCCGCGCAATCAATTTCGCGCCTGGCCTCGGTGCGCCGGGCCAACTCGGCGTCGACGTGCCCGCGCCTCACCCGCTCGGCGGCCTCCACCGGACCGACGCCGCCCACCAGGGCGACAAGCTCCGCGCAGGGCGGCTCGACCACCCGCGACAGGTAGGCCCAGGCCCGCAGCACGGCATCGCTCATCGGTGCGCCCCCGCCTGCCGGAAACTCAGCGCGGTGGTGACCTCTTCGATCCCCGGTGACGTCCGCCCGGCCAGGTCGGCAAGGCTCCAGGCGACCCGCAAAGTGCGGTCCAGGCCGCGGATGCTGAGCAGCCCGCGGTCCAGCGCTGCGCGCAGCGGTTCCATCGCGGCGTGGCCCGGGCGGAACCTGCGTCGCAGCAGCGCCCCGCTGACCTCGGCGTTGGTGGCGAATCCGTGTGGGCGCCAACGCTGGGCGGCGGCGGCCCGCGCCAGCGCGACGCGTTCGCGCACCCGTGCCGTCGACTCGGCCTCGGCGCCCGAGAACGCCCCGGCACGCACCGCGTGCATCTCCACCCGCAGGTCCACCCGGTCAAGCAACGGTCCGGACAGCTTGCCCAGGTAGCGCCGTTTGGCCGCGGCCGCGCAGATGCAGTCCTGCGGGTCGGCGGGGGCGCAGGGGCACAGATTGGCCGCGAGCACCAGCTGAAACCGGGCCGGGTAACAGGCCACCCCGTCGCGGCGGGCGAGGCGGATTTCGCCGTCCTCCAACGGAGTTCGCAACGCCTCGAGCGCGCTGACGCTGATCTCGGCGCACTCGTCGAGGAACAGCACGCCGCGATGCGCCCGGCTGACCGCGCCCGGGCGGGCCATCCCCGATCCCCCGCCGACGAGCGCGGCGACGGTGGAGCTGTGGTGCGGCGCGACGAACGGCGGCCGGGTGATCAGCGGAGTGTCCCCCGACAGCAACCCGGCGACCGAGTGGATGGCGGTGACCTCCAGCGCCTCGCTGTCGGACAGCGGCGGCAATAGGCCGGGAAGTCGTTGGGCCAGCATGGTTTTCCCGATGCCCGGGGGGCCGGTCAGCATGAGGTGATGCGCCCCGGCGGCGGCCACTTCCACCGCGAACCGGGCTTGGGCCTGACCGACCACGTCGGCCAGGTCCGCCCGGTCCTCGGGCTCCGGGGTTCCCCCGTCGATCCGGTCGACCAGGGCGGCGGAGCCGCCGAGCCACTTCTGCAGCTGCCGCAGCGTGCGGACACCCCACACGTCGATGCCGTCGACGAGGCTGGCCTCGGCGAGATTGTCGACCGGAACGACGACCGCCGGCCAGCCCTCGCGCTTGGCCGCCAGCACCGCGGGCAGCACCCCGCGCACCGGCCGGACCCGGCCGTCCAGCGAGAGCTCACCCAGCAGCACGGTCTTCTCCAGGCGCTCCCACGGGTTCTTGCGCTGCGCCGACAACACCGCGGCCGCGAGGGCGATGTCGTACACCGATCCCATCTTCGGCAGCGTCGCCGGCGACAACGCGAGGGTGAGCCGCGCCATCGGCCAGCTGTTGCCGCAGTTGGCGACCGCGGCCCGGACCCGGTCGCGGGACTCCTGCAGCGCCGCGTCGGGCAGTCCGACCAGGTGCACGCCCGGGAGGCCCGAGGTGATGTCGGCTTCGATCTCCACGATCTGCCCGTCGAGGCCCCGCACCGCGACGGAGAACGCCCGGCCCAGCGCCATCAGCCGATCCCTTGCAGGTGGGTGATCTCGGGGGTGCGGCGTGAATTCTTGGGTCCGACCCGCACACCGATCACGTCGATGCGGACCGCGGCCCAGCGCCGGTCCTGCCCGGCCAGCCACAACCCGGCCAGCCGGCGCAGCCGCCGGACCTTGCGCTCGGTGACGGCGTGCGGCAACCCGCCGTAGCCGTCGCCGGTGCGGGTTTTCACCTCGACGAACACCACCGTGCGCGTCGCCTCGTCGCAGGCGATCACGTCGAGTTCGCCGTAACGGCAACGCCAGTTGCGGCCGAGGATCCGCAGGCCCATCCTCGTCAGGTGGTCCACGGCGAGCGCCTCGCCGAACGCCCCCAGCTGCAGCCGCGTCATCGTCGTCTGTTGGCTTGTCATGTCGGCCACCGTGCACCGGGACGCCGACACAGGCGCTCGGTCGCGGGCTCCACCGGGCCGGTTATCCCCAGTCCGGCGCCCGTCCACAACGGACGGTCAGGCGATGCGGTCCGGCCTGGTGTAGACGTTCATCGAGTCCTCGCGCAGGAACGCGACCAGCGTCATCCCGGACTCCTCGGCCAGGGACACCGCCAGCGACGACGGCGCCGACACGGCCGCCAGCACCGGAATGCCGGCCATCACGGCCTTCTGCGTCAACTCGAACGACGCGCGGCCGCTGACCATCAGCACCGTGGCGCGCAGCGGCACCCGTCCGCGCTCCAGCGCCCAGCCGATGGCCTTGTCGACGGCATTGTGCCGGCCGATGTCCTCGCGCGCGACGAGCATCGTGCCGTCGGTCCCGAACAGCGCCGCCGCGTGCAGACCCCCGGTGCTGTCGAAAACCCTTTGCGCCGAACGCAATTGGGCGGGCATCGCCCGCAGCGCCTTGGCGGATACCGGGGCGGGATCCGCGCCCGGCGGAAACCGTCCGGCCAGCCGCACCGCGTCCAGCGACGCCTTGCCGCACACCCCGCACGACGAGGTGGTGTAGAAGTTGCGGGTGACGTCGACGTCGGGGGCCGCGACGCCGGGGGCCAGGGTCGCGTCGAGCACGTTGTAGGTGTTCGCACCCGTGACGGTGCCGTCGTCGCAGTAGCGGATGGTCGCCACGTCGTCGCGGCCGGTGATGACCCCTTCGGTCAGCAGAAACCCTTGGGCCAGTTCGATATCCGACCCGGGCGTGCGCATGGTCACGGTGACCGGCGCGCCGTTGACCCGGATCTCCAGCGGCTCCTCGACGACCAGGGTTTCGGGCCGGGTGATGACATTCTCGGCGGTGAGGTGCCTGACCCGCCGACGCGCCGTTACGCGACCCACGACGTCAACCTACAGGGACCCCCGGCGGCGCCGTCACAGCGAGGAGGCGAGGGCGGCCAGGGTTTCCGCCGAGGAGTGGACCGGTCGCCAGCCGAGCTGGGTCTTGGCCTTGGAGGTGTCCATCACCACCGACGTCCGCGCGCTGTGCAGCCACTCGAACATGGACGGAACCTTGGGCACCTTGGAGATCGCCGCCGACGCCGCCGACGCCGCGACCGCCGGCACCCTGACCGGACGGCCGCCCAGCGCCCTGGCCACGTCCGACACCGTGACGGTGCCGTCGCCGGCGAGGTTGTAGGCCCCCGGCGGCGCCGGGGTGGTGGCGGCCAGCGCGACGGCCGTCGCGACGTCGTCGTGGTGCACCAGCTGAAGCGGGACTCCCGGGTCCGGGACGACGGGCTTGAGCACGGGCACGGCGCCGACCACCGCGCGCATCGGGGCCGGCAGCTGGTTCCACGGCATGGCGTCGGCCAGGGCGGTGGCGTTGGGCCCGGCCACGATGCATGGCCGCAGCACGAAGACCTCGAGCGGCGAGTCTGCGGTGATCTCGGCCAGCAGGGCCTCGCACTGCGCCTTCTGCGCCGAGTAATAGTGCTCGGCGGAGCCGCGCGTCGGCACGTCCTCGGTCAGCGGGACGGGGTTGTCGGAGTGGTAGCCGTAGGCGGCCACCGACGAGGTGTAGACCAGGCGATGCGGCCGTCCGGTCGCGGCCCCGGCAACCACCGCCTCGAAGACGTTGCGGGTGCCCTGCAGGTTGATCCGCGCGCTTTCCTCCCGCGAGCCCATGATGATGAACGCCAGGTGGACCACCACATCGGCCCCGGCCACCAACGCGTCGACGGCCTCGCGGTCCAGGATGTCGCCCTGCTGGTAGGTGGTCTTCGACCAGCCGCGCGACGACGGGTCGAACGGGCGACGGGCCATTCCGATGATCGCGTCGACCGCCGGTTCCCGCTCGAGTGCGGTCACCGCCGATATCCCGATCTCCCCAGTTGGCCCGGTGACGGCGACGGTGATACCCATCCGGGGATCCTTCCCCGCCGCGGCACCCCGAAAACCCCGCCTGCGGAATGTCACCGGGCCGGCCGCCCGGCCGCACCGCCGAAACCCGCTGATCGAGCCCGCGGATACCGGTAGCGTATGAGGGTCGTCGGGGACCGATAATCTGGCTGTCGGACGTGAGTCTCATGACGCACGGCTCAGGAGGGGCACAGCATGGTAGACGAGCCGAACGCGGGCGGTGAAATGCCGGGCGGGGAGAAGGCCGACCCGGCGACGGTGTTCGCGGCCCTGGCCGAGATCATCTACCAGGGCTCGGATGCCGGCGAGATGTACTCGGCCATCTGCATCGCCGCCACCCTCGTCGTCCGCGGCTGCGACCACGCCAGCCTCTTGGTGCGCGAGAACGATCGGTACGTCACCGTCGGGGCCAGCGACCGGCTCGCCCAGGAGATCGACGACATCGAGATCCGCGCCGGCGACGGCCCGTGCATCGACGCGATCGAGGAGGAAACCCCGCAGATCGACACCGACCTCACCACGCCGTCGTTGTGGCCCAAGCTCGCCAAGATCCTGGTGGCCGAGACCCCGGTGCGCGGCGCCATGGGCTTCCGGCTACTGGTCGACAAGCGCAAGGGGGCGGCGCTCAACCTGTTCAGCGACACCCCGAACCTGTTCGACGCCGAGTCCGCCGGGCGCGCGGCGGTGCTCGCGTCGTTCGCCAGCGTGGCGATCAACGCCGTCGCCAAGGGTGAAGACGCCGCCAGCCTGCGGCGCGGGCTGCTCAGCAACCGGGAGATCGGCAAGGCGGTCGGGATGCTGATGCTGCTGCACGACATGAGCGAGGACCAGGCCTTCGACTTATTGCGGCGCCACTCGCAGGCGCTCAACATCAAGCTCGCCGACGTGGCGCGCGCCGTCATCGAACAGCGCGGCCAGCTGCCCCCGACGGGCCAAGCCGGCCAAGCCGGCCAGGCCGACATTTCCGCGAACGGCTAGCGCTATTCGGGCAGCCGCAGCTCGGGCTTCTCGACCTCTTCGATGTTGACGTCCTTGAAGGTGACCACCCGCACCTGCTTGACGAACCGCGCCGGCCGGTACATGTCCCACACCCACGCGTCGGACAGCATCAGCTCGAAGTACACCTCGCCGTCGGCGTTGCGCGGCATCATCTCCACGCTGTTGGCCAGGTAGAAGCGCCGCTCGGTCTCGACGACGTAGCTGAACTGGCCGACGATGTCCTTGTATTCGCGGTACAGCGAGAGCTCCATCTCGGTTTCATACTTTTCGAGATCCTCTGCGCTCATCTGCCACTCACCTGCTCGGACGTCCTTCTCGCTTGGTGCTCTGTCTCATCTTCCTCACCCATGTCGGCCGCGTCCCCCGGAGGGTCCGGTTTGCATTCGGCCACCACGCGCCCGCCCGCTCCGCCGGCCACGCGCCGCACGTTGATGAACGAATACCGATGCTCGGCGCAGCGGCCCAGCTCGGTGAGCGCCGCGCCGTGCGCGGGCGTGCTGTAGCCCTTGTGCTCGGCGAAACCGTAGCCCGGATAGTCGGCGTCCATCGCGACCATGAACCGGTCCCGGCTGACCTTGGCCAGCACGCTGGCCGCCGCGATGCAGGCCGCGACCGCGTCGCCGCCGATGACCGGCAGCGACGGAACGGGCAGCCCCGGGACGCGGAATCCGTCGCTCAGCACGTAACCGGGCCGCACGGGCAACCCGGCCACGGCGCGGCGCATGCCCTCGATGTTGGCGATGTGCACGCCGCGGCGGTCCACCTCGGCCGCGGGGATGAACACCACGTGGTAGGCCAGCGCGTAACGACGGATCAGCGGGAACAGCCGCTCCCGCGCGCTCTCGGTCAACTTCTTCGAATCATCAAGGGCTGCGAGGCTTTCCAGCCGGTTCGGCGCCAGCACGCACGCCGCCACCACCAGCGGGCCGGCGCAGGCCCCGCGGCCCACTTCGTCGACCCCGGCGACCGGCCCGAGGCCGCTGCGATACAGCGCGGACTCCAGGGTGCGCAGACCCCCGGACTTGCGGATCACCGTCCGCGGCGGCCAGGTCCGGGTCATATGCGAGCCACGGCTACCCACTCTGCTGGGGGTTTACCGAACTCACACCGCCCCACCGCGACGGTGGCCACACGATGAACCTGGCCTTCCCGATGACGTTGGACACCGGCACCGTGCCCGAGTTCGGGTCGCCGGTGCACAGGATCTCCTTGAGCGCGTCGGCCGGCACGCTCTCGCAGTGGGCGCGCGAGTCGGCCGAGTGGGTCCGGTTGTCGCCCATCACCCACAGCCGGCCCGGCGGGACGTGGACGGGCCCGAACTGGCTGCCCAGGCACGGGTACACCGACGGGTCGGCCATCATGGTGGTCTTGTCCAGATACGGCTCGTGCAGCGGCTTGCCGTCGACCGTCAACCCGGTATCCGCCCGGCACTCCACCGTCTGCCCCCCGACGGCGATGACCCGCTTGACCAGGTCGTTCTCGTCGGGCGGGACGAAGCCGATGAACGACAGCGCGTTCTGCACCCAGCGCAGCACGGTGTTGTTCGACCGGATCGACTTGTATCCCCGGTTCCACGACGGGGGCCCCTTGAACACGATCACGTCGCCCGGGCGCGGTTGGGTGAAGCGGTAGGTGACCTTGTCCACCATGATGCGGTCGCCGACGCAGCCCGGGCAGCCGTGCAGGGTGGGCTCCATGGACTCCGACGGGATCAGGTAGGGCCGCGCGACGAACGTCAACATGACGTAGTACAGCACCACCGCTATGACCCCGAGGACGGCCAGCTCGCGCAGCGTCGACTTCTTCTTGGGCTGGGGCTCGGGTTCGGCATCCGGGGCCGCGGGCGCCTCTACGGGCGCGTCGGGGTCACGGGTGGAGACTTTCGGCTCGGGATGGCCCGGGTCGGGCTGGGGCTCAGGTGAATCCGGGGAGGCGGTCACGAGATCAGCGTAGCCAGCGCGGTGTGGTGCCGCCGAGGCGACCGAGGTCGGCCGCCGAGGCGGCCGGAGATCAGCGCTTCTCCTTGATCTTGGCCTTCTTGCCGCGAAGTTCGCGCAGGTAGTACAGCTTCGCGCGGCGGACGTCGCCGCGGGTGACCAGCTCGATGTGGTCGATGTTGGGCGAGTGCACCGGGAAGGTCCGCTCAACCCCGACGCCGTAGCTCTCCTTGCGGACCGTGAAGGTCTCGCGGACGCCGCCGCCCTGGCGGCGGATCACCACGCCCTTGAAGACCTGGATCCGCTCCTTGGCGCCCTCGATGACCTTCACGTGCACATTGATGGTGTCGCCCGGGCCGAACGCCGGGATGTCGTCGCGCAACGACGGTTGGTCGACAAAGTCCAGCCGGTTCATCTGAAGGCACTTCCTTGAGGTCGGGCTCGCGGCAGGGGTCACCGGGCCGATGGTTTCGGGCTTTCGGCGTATCTCGCAGCATGCGGGAAAGCGGCCCAACCGGCCGACATCCACTGGAGACAACTGACCAATTGTGCCAGACGCCCGGCATACGGAAAAAATCACAGAAAATCGCAGGGTTTGCGGCGCGCCGAAACCGCTGGTGAGTGGTACATATGAACGAACGCTCAGGGCGGACGACGATGCGCCCGGAGTGCAGGTTTTTCCGTCGAAGGAGAAGCTCGGAGGAGACAGATGCCGTTCCGGCCGCTGACGCTGATCACCGCCATGGCGGCGGTTGCGTTGGTGGTCGTCGCCGGCTGTGAGGCGAAAGTGCAGGCCAAGACGCACACGCCGCCGGTCCACGCCACCCCCGAGCAGGCCGCGCCGCAGCCTTCCCCGCAGCTCGCCGAGCTGCTCTTCGAGGCGATCGCGCCGTCCCCGGCGGCGACACCCGAGATCCAGGCCACCGACGAGGCCGCCGCCAGCGGCGCGGCCCTGTCGGTGGCGATCCTGGACCGCGCGACCCATCAGCTGGTCTCCAGCGGCAACGGCCAGGTCGTCGGCACCGCGTCGGTGGCCAAGCTGTTCATCGCCGACGACCTGCTCCTGCGCGAGTCGCAGGGCAAGGTAGCGCTGAGCCCGGAGGACCGCCAGGCCCTGGACGTCATGCTGCAGTCGTCCGACGACGGCGCGGCGGAGCGGTTCTGGGACTCCGGCGGCGGCGACGCGATCACCACCGCGGTCGCGACGCGGTACGGGCTCGCATCCACCACCCCGGGCGACGACGGGCGCTGGTGGAACACGATGAGCTCGCTGCCGGACCTGATCCGCTACTACGACATGCTGCTCGACGGGTCCGGCGGCCTGCCGCCCGACCGGGCAAGGGTCATCATCAGCAACCTGGCGAAGTCGACCCCGACCGGCGTCGACGGCTACCCGCAGCGTTTCGGCATCCCGGACGGCCTGTATGCCGAGCCGGTGGCCGTCAAGCAGGGCTGGATGTGCTGCATCGGCAGCGCCTGGATGCACCTGTCGACCGGCGTGATCGGCGCCGACCACCGCTACATCATGGTGATCCAGTCGCTGCAGACCTCGGACGACGCCACGGCCCGCGACACGATCACCCGCGCGGTCAGGACGATCTTCCCCAACGGCCGGGTCTGACGCGCGGGCTCGCTCTTCGCGAGGTCAGTCCAGCAGGTCCGGGCGGCGTTCGCGGGTGCGCTGCAGCGAGACCTCGCGGCGCCAGGCGGCGACCCGCGCGTGGTCACCCGACAGCAGCACCTCGGGGACGTCCAGGCCGCGCCAGCTCGGCGGCCGCGTGTAGCTCGGCCCCTCCAGCAACCGGTCCAGAGCCGGGGAGTGCGAATCGTCGCATGCGGACGCCGGATTGCCCAGCACTCCGGCGAGCAGTCGCACCACGGCCTCGATCATCACCACTGCCGCCGATTCACCGCCGGGCAACACGTAGTCGCCGATCGAGACCTCCTCGACCCGCATCCGCCGGGCGGCGTCGTCGACGACGCGCTGATCGATGCCTTCGTAACGGCCACAGGCGAACACCAGGTGCGCCTCCTCGCTCCAGCGCTGCGCGGTGGCCTGGGTGAACAACCTGCCGGCGGGCGTCGGGACCGCGAGAAGTGTTTCAGCCGAACAGATTTCGTCCAGCGCTTGGCCCCAGACCGGCGCCTTCATGACCATCCCGGGGCCGCCGCCGTACGGGGTGTCGTCGACCGAGTGGTGCACGTCGTGGGTCCACCGGCGCAGGTCGTGCACGTGCAGGTCCACCAGCCCAGCGCCGATCGCCTTGCCCGGCAAAGATTGTCGCAGCGGATCCAGGCAGGCCGGGAAGATCGTGACGACGTCGATCCTCATGGGAGATCGAGCAACCCGTCGGGCGGGTCGATCTCGACGAGACCGTCGGCCAGCGACACCGAGGTGACGATCGCGCTGACGAACGGCACCAGTTTTTCGCCCGATTCGCCTCTGACAGAAAGCAATTCGCCGCCCGGGGTGTGCAGAACCTCCGCGACGACTCCGACGTCCCGGCCGGCGATCGTCCGGACCCGGAGGCCCTCGAGCTGATGGTCGTAGTAGGTGTCCGGCTCGTCGATCGGCGGCAGGTCGTCGGACTCCACGACGAACAGGGTGCCCCGCAACTCCTCGGCCGCGTCGCGGTCGTCCACCCCGGCCAGTCGCACCAGCAGCCGCCCGCCGTGCTCGCGGGCGCTCTCGACGACGTAACCGCGCTCCGGTCCGCCGCGAGGTTGCTTGCCGCGCAACGTGTTACCGGGTGCGAACCGGGCGGCGGGATCGTCGGTGCGGATCTCCACCACCAGCTCGCCGCCGACGCCGTGCGCCTTGGCCACGCGCCCGACGGTCAACTCCAACGGAGTTCCATGAGCAGCGCTCCGCTACCGGTCGGTGTCCACCACGTCGACGCGGATGCCGCGGCCGCCGATCCCGGCGACCAGCGTGCGCAACGCGGTCGCGGTGCGTCCCCCGCGGCCGATCACCTTGCCCAGGTCGTCGGGGTGGACGTGGACCTCCACGGTGCGCCCCCGCCGGCTGGTCACCAGGTCCACCCGGACATCGTCGGGGTTGTCGACGATCCCGCGCACGAGGTGCTCGACGGCGTCGACGACGACGGTGCTCATCCGGGTCAGCTTTCCGTCGACTCGGACTGCTCGGCGGCCGGCGCCTCCGGGGCGGCCTCGGCGGCCGGGGCCTCAGCCGCGGGCTCGGGGGTGGCTTCGGGCGCTTCGGGGGCGGCCTCCGCGGCTTCGGGGGTGGCTTCGGCCGCTTCTGGTGCGGCCTTGGCGGCGGCCTTCTTCGCCGGCGCCTTCTTCTTCGGCCTGGCGGCCTCGGTGGTGGGCGCGCCGTCGGCGGCGGCCAGCGCGGCGTTGAACAGCTCGAGCTTGCTGGGCTTGGGCGGGGCGACCTTCAGGCGGCCCTCGGCGCCGGGCAGGCCCTTGAACTTCTGCCAGTCACCGGTGATCTTGAGCAGCTTGAGCACGGGCTCGGTGGGCTGGGCCCCGACGGAAAGCCAGTACTGGGCGCGCTCGGAATTGATCTCGATGAGGCTCGGGTCTTCCTTCGGGTGATACCGGCCGATGACCTCGATGGAGCGGCCGTCGCGCCGGGTGCGGGCGTCGGCGACGGCGATGCGGTACTGGGGATTGCGGATCTTGCCGAGTCGGGTGAGCTTGATCTTCACAGCCATGGTTAAGCGACTTCTCCTGTGTGTGTCACGCTGCAATTCAGCGAGCGGGCGGGATGCCCGGTCCGGTTTTGCCTCGCGTGTGTGACCACCGGGCGGCCATAACCGCGCGGCGGACAGCCGCCCATTGTGCCAGAACCCGGCGCCCGGGCAGAAATCACATCACCTTCTGGAAGACCTTCGCCTCCACCCGACGCGTCATCCGCCACCCCTCGGGCGTGCGGACGAATTCGTCGTCGTACCACAGCCCGCAGAACAGGATCTGGTCGCTGTCGCCGGGCAGCACCATCGGGTTGAAGCAGATAACCCGCGACGACGCGGTGTCCCCCTCGATGCGCACCGAGAAGTTGCCCAGCATGTGCGCATACACCGGGAAGGTCGGCAGCACCTCCGACAGCCACTTCTTGACCTCGGGATAGTGGCCGTCGATGCCGCCCAGCGCGCGGTAGTCGATGTAGGCGTCGGGGGTAAAAACTTTGTCCAGGTCGTCGAATCGGCGCTGATCGATGGCGGAGGAATAGTCCACCAGCAGCTGCTGGATCTCCAGGCGGTCGGATATTTCGGCCAGGCTCAACATGCATCGATTCAACACGAGGCCGGCGCTCCGAAGACCGGGAGGCGTCGGTCACCGGCTCTACGATGCACCCATGAACGACCCGACCGCCCTTATCGGGCCGATGGCCGGCCAGGCTATCGACCTCCTTGTCCACGCGGTGGAGCGAATTTCGCCGGAGAGCTGGGACCACCCGTCCAACCTGGACGGCTGGAGCGTTCGCGAACTGGTCGGTCACGCCACCGGCAGCGCGGCGAAGATCGTCGCGCTCGTCGCGGACCAACCGCTCTGGGCCGGCCCGTCGAAGCCGCAGGACTGGGTCTGCGAGGACCCCGCGGCGAAGCTGCGCGAACTCGCCACCCGGCTCGAGGAGGCCTTGCCCGCGGCCGACTTCGACGCCATGCGGACGTCGCCGCAGGGCGAGGTCCCGCTGCGCCGCGCCCTGACGTTTCCCGTCTCCGATGTGGCGATTCACAGCTGGGACGTGCAACGCTCACTGGGCCGGCCGGCCGAACTGCCGGAGGACCTGCTGGGGCTGTGCCGTGCGCTTGTGGAGTCGATGCCGCAGGAGGCGCTGCGCCGGCCGGGCGGCTTCGGTCCGGCGCAACCGTTCCCACCGGACGCGACGCCGACGTCCCGGCTCATGGCCTACCTCGGACGCTCGGTCGACGGCCCCGGCTGATTGCCCGGGCGAGCCCAATCCGGCGGGCAGCACCCGCGCCCTGGGACAACAGCGTGTGTGCCACGACTACTACTGGGATTACTAGGCGTGCACGACATCGGCGACGGCGCGTTCTACGCCCGGCGCGACATGCCCTGGCACTAGTCGCGCAATGGGCGTTCTGCCGGCACGGGCGTTAAACTCGGCGCCCATGCGCAAGCTGATGGGGGTGATCGCCGCTGCGCTGGCGATCGGTACGTGCGGCATGGCGACGTCGCGGGCAGACAGCGTCCAGCCGGTCGGTTCGATGCCCATTCCCGACGGCCCGGCTCAGACCTGGATCGTGGCCGACATGGACAGCGGTCAGGTGCTGGCCGGGCGCGACCAGAACGTCGCCCACCCGCCCGCGAGCACCATCAAGGTGCTGTTGGCGCTGGTCGCCCTGGACCAGGTGAGCCTGGACCAGACCGTCGTCGCCGACACCGCCGACACCGAGGTCGAGTGCAACTGCGTCGGGATCAAACCGGGCCGCACCTACACCGCGCGCCAGCTGCTGGACGGCCTGCTCCTGGTCTCGGGCAACGACGCCGCCAACACGCTGGCGCACATGCTGGGCGGCGCCGACGCCACCGTGGCCAAGATGAACGCCAAGGCCGCGTCCCTGGGCGCGATGAGCACCCACGCCGCGACCCCATCCGGGCTGGACGGCCCAGCCGGCTCCGGCGCGTCGACGGCGCACGACCTCGCCGTGATCTTCCGCGCCGCGATGGCCAACCCGGTCTTCGCCCAGATCACCGCCGAACCGTCGGCGATGTTCCCCACAGACACCGGTAACCAGCCGATCACCAACCAGGACGAGCTGTTGTCGCGCTACCCCGGCGCGATCGGCGGCAAGACCGGCTTCACCGACGCGGCCCGCAAGACGTTCGTCGGCGCCGCCGCCCGCGGCGGCCGGCGGCTGGTGATCGCCATGATGTACGGGCTGGTGAAGCCCGGCGGGCCGTCGTACTGGGACCAGGCCGCCAGCCTGTTCGACTGGGGGTTCGCGCTCAATCCTGAGACGGGCGTCGGATCGCTGTAACTAGCTGCCCGGCACCAGTCCGGTGATCAGCGTCGTCAGCAGCGCGATCCGCCGCTCCTCGATGTCGGGCTGGGGCAGCACCCCGCGCACCAGCGCGGCCCCGTCGAAGACGTTCGTCAGCAGGGCCACCAGCACCGGAAACGTCTCGGCGGGAACGCTTTCCGCCCCCGGCAGCGTCCGCGCGGCTTCGTAGATCTTGGTGGTGTAGGGACCCAGCGCGTCGCGCAGATGGGCGTTGAGCTTCTCGTCGGTGCGGGCGGCGACCATCAATTCGTAGAGCACCGCATTGGTCGGTCGGCTGGTGATGTCCCGCAGGATCGTCAGGGCGGCCTCCAGCGCCGGCCGGTCGGCGGGTATTTCCGTCACCTGCTTGGTGAACGACTCCACCTGGCGGCGCAGCACCTCGGACGCCGTCGCGGCCATGAAATCGCTCATCGTCTCGAAGTGGCGGAACAACGCCCCCACCGACACCCCGGCGCGCTTGCTGATCACGGCCGCCGACGCCCGGGCGTAGCCCACCTCGACGATGCTCGCGATGCCGGCCTCGAGGAGCCGCCCGACGGTCTCCTCGCGGCGCTGCTGCTGGGTCCTGGCCATGTCAGACGCCGACCGCCGCCGCCGACCGAGCGTCCGCCCGCAGGTATCGCCCGGACTTCACGGTTTGGCCGTAGCCCTCGCGGAACCGCCCCTGGCGGAAGACGACCGCGCCGCCCACGCCGGTGGCGACGACGGCGTCGTCGTTGCGGTTGACCATCCGGCGCAGCCCGCCGTAGAACGGCACCTCTTCCTCGTGGTAGCCGTCGACCGCGTCGTTGAGACCGGCCGGGTCGATCACGACGAAGTCCGCGCGGTCGCCCGCGCGCAGCGTGCCGGCGTCGAGGCCGAACCACTCCGCCAGCTCGCCGGTCAGGCGGTGCACCGCCCTCTCGGTGGACAGGAACGGCCTGCCGGCCCGGTGGGCGTCGCGGGTCCGCTTGAGCATTTTCAGCGGGAAGTTGTAGAACGCCATGTTGCGCAGGTGGGCACCGGCGTCGGAGAAGCCCATGTGCACGCTGGGCTCGGCGGCCAGCTTGTCGAGCTGTTTGGGCCGGTGGTTGGCCACGATCGTCGTCCACCGGACGTTGCGCTCGCCGTTTTCGACCAGCACGTCGAGGAACGCGTCGAGCGGGTGCAGGCCGCGCTCGTCGGCGATGGCGCCAAAACTCTTGCCGATCAACGACTTATCCGGGCATTCGACGATCACCGCGTCGTGGAAGTCGCGGTGCCACAACGAGGGACCCAGCTTGACGCGGTCGAACTCCCGCCGGAAGCGCCGCCGGTAGGACTCGTCGGCCAGCAGCTCGTTGCGCTCGAGCTGATCGCGCAGGTGCAGCGCGGCGGTCCCGGCACCGAACTCCTCGAAGACCGGCAAATCGATTCCGTCGGAATACAATTCGAACGGAACCGGCAGGTGCTGGAACCGCACGCTGGACCCCAGCAGCTTGTTCAGCAGCCGGGTGCCCAGCCCGAAGGTGTGCACGGCCAGTGGCATCGACTTGGCGTCGGCGGACACCAGTAGGCTCATTCGGACGCCCTTGCGGCGGTTGAGGATTCGGCTGCTGGTCAGAAAGAACATCAGGCCCGACGACGGCTTGTCCACGTTGGGGGCGCTCTGCAAGATGCGGCCGCGCTTGCGCAACACCTTGATCAACCGCCGCCGTTCCCGCCAGGTCGCGAACGTGGACGGCAGGGCGCGCGAGCGGAACCGGTCGCCGTCGAGCTTGTCGATCGCCGCGTCCATCCCGGACATGCCCAGCATGCCCGCGTCCAGCGCCTCCTCGAGCAGGGCTTCCATCTTCTGCAGTTCGCCCTCGGTCGGCCGCACGCTGGCGTCCGTCGCCCGATCCAGGCCGAGCACCGTGGCACGCAGGTCCGAATGACCAAGCAGCGAGCCGATATTCGGCCCCAGGGGCAGAGTGTCGATCGCCTCGACGTATTCGGCCGCCGTCGACCAGGTCCGGTGCGACGCTAAAGCGCCGTAGACGTATTCGCGCGGCACCGCCTCGACCCGGCTGAACAGGTCGGCCGCGTCCTGCGAGCCGGCGTACACCGTGGACAGCGAGCAATTGCCGAGCAGCACCGTCGTCACGCCGTGGCGCACCGACTCGCCCAGCCCCGGATTCAGCAGCACCTCGGCGTCGTAGTGGGTGTGCACGTCGATGAAGCCCGGCATCACCCATTTACCGGCCGCGTCGATCACGTCGGGGCAGCCGCTCTCGTCGAGCGGAGTCTCGGACACCGTGGCCAGCACGCCGTCGCGGATGCCGAGCGTCCGCGTCTGCGCCGGGCGCCCGGTGCCGTCGAACCACAATCCGTCGCGAATGATCACGTCGTAGGTCATTGCTGCCTCCCAGCTGTCCGGTGTGGGAGAACCGTAACATAGATAGTGAGTACTCGCAATCTTTATCTGGCGTGCGGTCCCTCTGTCGGGGCATCGGGCGGCGCGTCGCCGCTACGGCGCAGCACTGCCGGGGTGCGCTCGACGGCCGACCGCTGCCCGCATTCGTTGGTCTGCACCGTGACGGTCTCCTCGCCGACGAGCTCGCCGCGCGCCTGCGGTCCCAGCGACAGCACGACCGTCGTCGCCTGGCTCTGCGTCAGCCCGTCGGGCCCGACGCAGGCGACCTGCACCTCGTCGGGCTGCGACTGCCAGCGACCGTCCCGGAACCGCATAACCAGCTGACGCCCCGACGCCCCCGCGTGCTCGCCGCCGTCGAGCGAAGTCGCGGTGGCGGTGCAGGAGGCCGCGACGCATGAGGAGTGAAAGACCCACCAGCTGTTCACGTCCGGCGGTCGCGGGTCGGCCGTGTAGTTGAAGGTCTGCTTGCTGCGCTCGACCTGGAGGCGGTAGGTGCCGTCGAGCGGCTCGGGTGCGGCGGGAGCCAACGTCGGAACCGGCGCGGGCGCGGCAACGCGGGACGACGGGACCGGCGACGCGACCGGGGCGCGGCCGACCCCGGTCGTGCGCCCGACGAGGACGCCGGCGGCGATCAGCCCGGACACCACCACCGCCGCCGCGACGGCGAGCACCACCCGGCGGGGACTGGGCTTGCGCGGCACGGTCGCAACGCGATGCGGGGCCGGGCGCCCGGCGGCCGCGGATACCTGGCGGGCGACGGGACCGGGTACCGACCGCGGCGCCCGGATGGGAGCCACCGGATTCCGGACGGCGGATCCGACCGCGGCGGGCGCCTTCCTCGCGTGGGCTCGGTATTCGGCGACGACGGCGGGGCGGGGTGCCTGGGGGGCGCGCGTGGCGATCGCCACGCCGGCGCGTTCGTTGGCCGCGTCGGCGAACGCGCGGCAGGTCGTGAACCGGTCGGCGGGCCGCGCGGCGAGCGCCCTGGCGAACACGCCGTCGAGGTAGGCCAGTTCGGGCCGCTGGTCGCTGAGCCGGGGTGGCTGCTGCGCCGGCGGCGGGGCCCCGGTCAGCAGGTCGAACGCGACCGCCGCCAGGGCGTACCTCGGCGCCGGTGAGCGCTTCGGGCGCGGCGTAGCCGGTGTGGCCCGGGGGCCGCCGGGCTATCCCGAAGTCGCTGAGCAGGATCCGCTGTTCGCCCTCCCCCCGGCCGGTCAGCAGGATGTTTGTGGGCCGGACATCGCGGTGCAGCATCCAGCGCTCGTGCGCGTAGTCGAGCGCTCCCGCGACGGCGGCGACGATGGCGAGCACCTCACCGGCCGGTGCCACGGCCGGGAACCAGTCGGCCATCAGCTGGGCCGCGTTGATGCCGTCGACGTACTCCATCGCCACGTACAGCCGGCCGTGAAACTCGCCGCGCTCGTCCACCGCCACGATGTGCGCGTGACGCAGGGTCGCCGCGACCGGGGTCTCCGCCTGGAACCGCCGGATGAATTCGGCGTCGGCCGACATCGCCGGCGAGAGCACCTTCAGCGCCCGCCACCGCGCCGACCGCGGGTCCTGCACCAGGTAGACATCACCGGTCGCCCCGGAGCCCAGCCTCCGCGCGATCACATACCCGGCAAACGTCGCGCCGCTGGCCAGCGCCTCCAACGCCATCGTGCGATCCTAGTCGCGATCGCGACGCCGCGCCGCGCTAGCCCTTCGGCCGAAACGCCTTGCCGCGCAATATCACGAGATCGGGGCGCGCCAGCACGGCCGGGCCCGACCGGGGGTCCTCCCGATAGCACAGCAGGTCCGCCGAAGCCCCCTGCTCGAGTCCCGGCCGGCCCAGCCAGCGCCGCGCGTCCCAGCACGCCGCGCCCAGCGCCTCGGTCGGGCTCATCCCTATCGCCTTGAGCGCTTCGACCTCGTCGGCGATCCGGCCGTGCGCAACCATCGTGCCCGCGTCGCTGCCGGCGTAAATCGGCACGCCCGCCTCGCGCGCGTCCGCCATCCGCCCCTGGCAGCGGGCATACAGGTCGCGCATGTGGGCGGCGTACGCCGGGTACTTCGTGGCGGCGTCGGCGATGCCGGTGAAGTTGTCGATGACGTTGATCAGCGTCGGTACCAACGCGGTGCCGCGTTCGACCATCAGGGCGATGGTGTCGTCGGTGAGCCCGGTCCCGTGCTCGATGCAGTCGATGCCGGCGTTGATAAGCCCGGGCAGGGCCTCCTCGCCGAAGACGTGCGCGGTGACCCGGGCGCCGTGGGCGTGCGCGGCGTCGATCGCGGCCTTGAGCACGTCGTCGGACCACAGCGGCGCCAGGTCACCGACGCCGCGGTCGATCCAGTCGCCGACCAGCTTGACCCAGCCGTCGCCGCGCTTGGCCTCCGCGGCCACCGCCGCCGGCAGTTGCGACTCGTCGTCGAGTTCGCGTGCCAGACCCGGCGCGTAACGCTTCGGCCGGGCCAGGTGTTTTCCGGCCCTGATGATGCGGGGCAGGTCGTGCTGGTCGTCGAGGCTGCGGGTGTCGGTGGGCGAGCCGCAGTCGCGCAACAGCAGGGCGCCGACGTCGCGTTCGGTCTCGGCTTGCGCGGTCGCCTCGTCGAGCGGCATCTCGCCATGTGGGCCGAGGCCGACGTGGCAGTGCGCGTCGACCAGCCCGGGCAGGATCCAGCCGCCATCAAAGATGGTGTCCGCCCCGGCGACGGGCTCGGTGCTGATGCGGCCCTCGGCGACCCACAGCCGGACCTCGGTGTCCTCGGGCAGCCCCCTGCCCCGCACGTGCAGTCGCACGGCGCGGCTACAACCGATCGTGACGACCCGCCGCGCTCGCGATCGTCACGGCTTGCCCGGGAACTTGAGCTTGGACAGGTCGAAGTCGGCCAGCGCGGGGGGCAGCTCGTTGAGGCCCTCGGGCATCTGCGACAGGTCGGGGAAGCCCGGCGGCATTCCGGCCATGCCCGGCATCCCTGCACCCAGCGGGCTCCGGACCTTCGGCGGCGTCGGCCCCCGCGCGCCCTTCTTGCCTTTTTTGCCCTTGGCGCCCTTGGCTTTTCGGGTCGCCGATTTGCGGCCCATGCCGGGTATGCCCATGCCGCCCAGCATCGATGACATCATCTTGCGCGCCTCGAAGAAGCGGTCGACCAGTTGGTTGACCTCGGCCACCGTCACGCCCGAGCCGTTGGCGATGCGCAGCCGCCGCGACGCGTTGATGATCTTCGGGTCGGCGCGCTCCTGCGGCGTCATCCCGCGGATGATGGCCTGCAGCCGGTCGAGTTGGCTGTCGTCGACCTGGGCCAGCGCGTCCTTCATCTGCCCGGCGCCGGGCAGCATGCCCAGCAGGTTGCCGATCGGGCCCATCTTGCGGATGGCCAGCATCTGCTCCAGGAAGTCCTCCAGCGTCAGCTCGCCGCTGCCGATCTTGGCGGCGGTGGCCTCGGCCTGCTGGGCGTCGAAGACCTGCTCGGCCTGTTCGATCAGGCTCAGCACGTCGCCCATGCCCAGGATGCGGCTGGCCATCCGGTCGGGATGGAAGACGTCGAAGTCCTCGAGCTTCTCACCGGTGGAGGCGAACAGGATCGGCACGCCGGTGACCTCGCGGACCGACAGCGCGGCCCCGCCGCGGGCGTCGCCGTCGAGCTTGGTCAGCACCACGCCGGTGAAGCCGACGCCCTCGCCGAACGCCTGGGCCGTGGTGACGGCGTCCTGGCCGATCATCGCGTCGAGGACGAACAGGACCTCGTCGGGTTTGACGGCGTCCCGGATGGCGGCGGCCTGGGCCATCAGCTCGTCGTCGATGCCCAGACGGCCTGCGGTGTCGACGATGACCACGTCGAAGTGCTTGTCCCGGGCCTCCTCGAGGCCCTGTGCGGCGACGGCAACCGGGTCTGGGGGCCCGGCGTCGGGCCCCGGTGCCCCAGCGCCCGGATGCGGCGCGAACACCGGCACCCCGGCCCGCTGGCCGACGACCTGCAGCTGGTTCACCGCCGCCGGGCGTTGCAGGTCGCACGCCACCAGGAGCGGCGTATGCCCCTGACCGCGCAGCCACGTGGCGAGCTTGCCGGCCAACGTGGTCTTGCCCGAGCCCTGCAGGCCCGCGAGCATGATGACGGTCGGCGGCGTCTTCGCGAACGCCAGCTGGCGGGTCTGGCCGCCGAGGATGCCGACGAGTTCGTCGTTGACGATCTTGACGACCTGCTGGGCGGGGTTGAGCGCACCGGAGACCTCGGCGCCGCGCGCCCGCTCCTTGATCCGGTTGACGAACTCGCGCACGACGGGCAGCGAGACGTCGGCTTCCAGCAGCGCCAGCCGGATTTCGCGGGTGGTGGCCTCGATGTCGGCGTCGGTCAGCCGGCCCTTGCCGCGCAGTCCCGCCAGCGCACCGGTCAACCGGTCGGAGAGCGATTCAAACACGCCGCCCAGCCTAGTGGTTGCGTGGGCAGGGCCGCCGTGTCCCGGCCCCGTCGACCCCCCGCGACACTGCAACCACGCACACGACACGCCGACGCGGATGTGCGTGGATTCAGCCTCGGCGGGGCGCCTTCGAAGGGCTTGACGGCGCGCCCGCACCCAAGAAAAGTCAGCTCATGCTCGAGGTGATCGACAAGGGATCCTGCAGCCACGACCATCCGGTGCCGCTGCTCTTCGTGCACGGCGGCTGGCACGGCGCCTGGTGCTGGGAAAACTTCCTGGACTTCTTCGTCGGGGCGGGCTACCGCGCGGTCGCGGTGAGCCTGCGCGGACACGGCGCGAGCCCGACGGCCAAGCCCTTGCACAAGGTCTCGATCGCCGACTACATCGACGACGTCCGGTCGGTGGCCGATTCGCTGGGCGGCGCGCCGGTGCTGATCGGCCATTCGCTCGGCGGCTTCGTGATCCAGCGGTACCTCGAGGAGCGCCCCGCCCCGGCGGCGGTCCTCGTGGGCTCCGTGCCGCCGCAGGGCGTCCTCACATTGGCGCTGCGCGTCTGGCGCCGGCGGCCCTCGATGACGATGGAAGCCTGGAGCGACCGCACGCTGCTGAAATTCCTCGCGACCCCGGCGCTGGTCCGCGAGTACCTGTTCTGCTCCGACACGCCCGAGGAAGTCGTCGAATCCTGCCGGCAACGCGCCGGCGCGGAGAGCCTGCGCGCCGCCATGACCGATCCGATGATCCGCCGCGTCAGGACCCGCCGAGTGACCACCCCGATCCTGGTCCTCGGCGCCGAGTACGACGGGTTCGTCAGCGTCGGCGAGGTCCGCACCACGGCGCGCGCCTACCGGACCGAGCCGGAATTCTTCGCGATGGGGCACAACATGATGCTGGAGCCGGGCTGGCCCGACGTCGCTCAACGCATCGACGCGTGGTTGGTGGCGCGCGACCTGGCGAGCCGGGTGGCGTAACCAGCTCGAGTCGTTACTGCGTCGAAAAGCGTTGGCGTGCTAGATTTCACAGCCACCGCCTGATCGAGCCGGCCGCGTCGAACACACAACCATAGGGGGGAAATGTCCGTGCAATCGGTGGCTCGCACGGACTCCTCCGTCGACGGCGGCGGCGCGCCACTGCGTGGCTGGCAGCGCCGCGCGCTGGTGAAGTACCTCGCGGGCCAGCCGCGCGACTTCCTGGCCGTCGCCACGCCCGGATCCGGAAAGACGACGTTCGCGCTGCGGGTTGCGGCCGAACTGCTGAGCCAGCGCGCCGTCGAGCAGGTGACGGTCGTGGTGCCCACCGAGCACCTCAAGACACAGTGGGCGCTGGCCGCGCAACGGCACGGCCTCGCGCTGGACCCGAAGTTCTCCAACACCAGCCCCCAGACGTCGCCGGAGTACCACGGCGTCATGGTGACCTACGCCCAGGTGGCCGCGCACCCGACGCTGCACCGGGTGCGCACCGAGCAGCGCAAGACCCTGGTGATCTTCGACGAGATCCACCACGGCGGTGACGCGAAAACCTGGGGCGAGGCGATCCGCGAGGCCTTCGGCGACGCCACCCGCCGGCTCGCGCTGACGGGAACCCCGTTTCGCAGCGACGACAGCCCCATCCCGTTCGTCAACTACGTCCCGGGCGCCGACGGGGTGCTGCGCTCGCAGGCCGACCACACCTACGGCTACGCCGAAGCCCTGGCCGACGGCGTCGTGCGACCGGTGGTGTTCCTGGCCTATTCGGGCGAGGCGCGCTGGCGAGACAGCGCCGGCGAGGAGCACTCCGCGCGCCTGGGCGAGCCGCTGTCGGCGGAGCAGACCGCGCGGGCCTGGCGCACCGCGCTGGACCCCGCCGGCCAGTGGATGCCCGCGGTGATCGCCGCGGCCGACCAGCGACTGCGCCAAAAGCGCACCCACGTGCCCGATGCCGGCGGCATGATCATCGCCTCGGACCGCACGGCGGCGCGCGCGTACGCCGCCCTGCTGACGAAGCTGACGTCGGAGGCGCCGACGGTCGTGCTCTCCGACGACCCCCGATCCTCGGCGCGCATCAGCGAGTTCGCCGAGAGCACCAGCCGGTGGCTGGTCGCGGTGCGCATGGTTTCCGAAGGGGTCGACGTGCCCCGGCTGTCGGTGGGAATCTATGCCACCAGCGCCTCGACGCCGCTGTACTTCGCGCAGGCCGTCGGCCGGTTCGTGCGGTCGCGCCGGCAGGGCGAAACCGCGAGCATCTTCCTGCCGTCGGTGCCCAACCTGCTGCAACTGGCCAGCGAACTGGAAGCCCAGCGCAACCACGTGCTCGGCGAACCGCACCGCCCGGACGAGGATCCGCTGGACGGCGACCCGGCCACGCGAACCCAGACCGAGCGGGGCGAGGCCGACAACGGGTTCACCTCGCTGGGCGCCGACGCCGAGCTCGACCAGGTCATCTTCGACGGGTCTTCGTTCGGCACGGCCACCCCGGCCGGCAGCGAGGAGGAGGCCGACTATCTCGGCATCCCCGGGCTGCTCGACGCCGAGCAGATGCGTGCCCTGCTGCACCAGCGTCAGGACGAGCAGCTGCAGAAGCGCGCCGCCGTCCCCCGATCCGCCCAACCGGCCACCACCCACGGGCAACTGCGCGAGCTGCGCCGCGAACTCAACACGCTGGTCTCCATCGCCCACCACCGCACCGGCAAGCCGCACGGGTGGATCCACAACGAGCTCCGGCGTCGCTGCGGCGGCCCGCCCATCGCGGCGGCGACGCGTGACCAGCTCAAGGCCCGCATCGACGCGGTGCGGCAGTTCACCACCGAGGCGTAAGTGACGGTGGCGACCCGCTACGCCCGGCTACGCCGCGCTTGCGATCGCCACTAATCCCGACGGTGGCGACCCGCTCCGCCCGGCTACGCCGCGCTTGCGATCGCCACTAATCCCCGACAGTGGCGACCCGCTTCGCCCGGCTACGCCGCGCTTGCGATCGCCACTAATCCCCGACGGGCTCGTCGAGCACCTCGACGGACGGCCCGCCCAGGACGGCCAGCAGGTGCTGCTTGACGGCGGCACGCGCCGCCTCCTCGCCGTCACCCGGCGCCACGGTCACGCAGAACACGTCGGCCGCCGTCGACCCGAACGTGTTGACCTTCGCCCACTGGACGTCGGCGTTCGCCCGCTCCAGCGCCCGCGTCAGCAGGGCGAGCAGACCCGGACGGTCCATTGCGCGGACCTCGACCAGGAGCTGCCCGGGCGTGGAGCTGTCGAGCCACAGGATGCGCGGCGGGGCGGTGGACCGCGTCACGGGGACCCCGAGTTGTACCTCGCCGGCGCGCGCGGTGG
Organism: Mycobacterium bohemicum DSM 44277; assembly: GCF_001053185.1. Lineage (GTDB taxonomy): Bacteria > Actinomycetota > Actinomycetes > Mycobacteriales > Mycobacteriaceae > Mycobacterium > Mycobacterium bohemicum. The sequence goes on from NZ_CSTD01000004.1 coordinate 427,628, forward strand.
CCGAGCTGACCGCATCGCTGTCGCGCTTCTCCAGCGCACCGAGGACGTCGACGTCGCCCGCGAGGGCACCCACGAACTGCTGGCGCAGCAACCCCGGCTCCGGCGGCGACCCGAACAGCGGCGACGCCACGAATTCGGTGATCGCGACGCCCTCGTGCGTGTTGGCCGTCGCCGAGTGAATCCGCAGCGAGTTCAGCGCCAGCACCGCGGCGGCTTTGGACACGAACCCGCGCTGGTCGGGGGCGACCATGACCACCCGCAGGCGCTCACCGCCGCCGGTGGTGATCTCCACGTGCACCCCGTGGTCAGCGGCAAGCGAAAGATAGTGGGGCGCGGTCGGTTCCGCCTGCGGCAAAGACTCTCCGGCCATCACCAGCCGGCAGCGGCGGACCAGCTCGTCGATCAGGGACGCCTTCCACTCGCTCCACACACCCGGGCCGGTGGCGTTCGAGTCCGCCTCGGACAGCGCCCGCAGCACCTCCAGCAGCACCGGGTCTCCGCCCAGGGTTTCCGAGACCTCCTTGATGGTTTGGGGGTCGTTGAGGTCGCTGCGGGTGGCCACCACCGGCAGCAAGAGGTGGTGGCGCACCACCTTGGCGAGCACCTCGGTGTCAGGGGGCGACAGGCCGATCCGGGCGCCGATCTCGCGGGCCAGCTTCTCCCCGACCACGCTGTGATCCCCACCGCGGCCCTTGCCAATGTCATGCAGCAGCGCCCCAAGCGCGAGCAGGTCGGGCCGCGCCACCTGGGTGGACAGCGGCGCCGCGTTGACCGTCGTCTCGACCAGGTGCCGGTCCACGGTCCACTTGTGGGCGATGTCGCGGGGCGGCAGGTCGCGGACGGTGTCCCATTCCGGTAGGAGCCGGCCCCACAGGCCGTTGCGGTCGAGCGCCTCGACGGTCGCCACCGCGGTGGGCCCGGCGGAGAGCACGACCAGAAAGTCGTCGAGCGATTCCCGCGGCCAGGGAACGGGCATCTCGGGGGCGCCGGCGGCCAGGCGGCTCAGCGTGCCGGCGCCGATCGGCACCCCGGTGTCCGCCGACGCCGCGGCCACCCGCAGCACCAGGCCGGCGTCGGCCTCCGGGCGGGCGTCGCGGGCCAGCACGATTTCGCCGGCGTATTCGACGACGCCCTCGTCCAGCGGGCGGCGCTTCGGCCGCCGCACCAGCGCCGTGATGCCGCGGCGCGGCAACGCGTTCGCGGCCGTGCGCAGCCCCGTTTCGGCGTGGTAGGCGATGGTGCGCCCGGTGCTGGAAAGCTTGCGCGCCAGGTCAAATCGATCGCCGAGATGCAAGGAGGCGCTGATCTCGTCGGCGAATTGGGCCAGCAGCATGTCGCGCCCGCGGCCGGACACCCGGTGCAGTTCGGTGCGCACGTCGAGCAGGGTCAGGTACGCGGCGTCCAGCGAGCCGCCGGGCGAGTTGGGGTTGGCCATGCCGTGGCGGTCGATGAGCTGGGCGATGCCCAGCGCGTCGAGCAACTGCACGTCGCGCAGGCCGCCGCGACCGGATTTCAGGTCCGGCTCGGCCCGTTGCGCGATGCGGCCGCACCGCTGCCAGCGCGCCTCGGTGATCTGCACGAGCTCGTCCATGCGGGAACGAATCGCGCTGCGCCACTGGCGTCTTGCGCCGGCGATCAATTCCTCCGACAACGCGGCGTCGCCGGCGATGTGGCGGGCGTCGAGCATGCCCAGTGCCGCGATCAGGTCGCTGTTGGCGACGCCCAGCGCGCCGGACACCGTCCGCACGCTGTGGTCAAGCCGAATGTTGGCGTCCCACAACGGGTACCAGAGCCCGTCGGCGACGCTTTCCAACACCTCGGCGGGCTTGTCGTCGTGCAACAGCATCAGGTCCAGGTCGGAATACGGCAGTAACTCGCGACGGCCCAAACCCCCGATCCCGACGATCGAGAAGCCGCTGCCGTCGGTGATGCCGATCTCGGCGGCCTTGGCGGCCAGCCAGGTTTCGTGCAGTTCCAGCCAGGCCTGGCGCAGTTCCGCAGCGTCCAGCTGGCCGGCTTCGGACAGCAGACGGCGCCGCGAGGCAGCCAAATCGGCTGCCCCGCGGGCGCTTTCTGTCGCAGATATCTCGCCGGGCGGTTCGGGCCCGTTCGGCTTCATGCCGTCGACGCCCGCCCCGGTGTGATCAACGATCGGCGGCTGACGTCATAGGGCATCGGTTCCGCGTTCACCGGTGCGCACCCGCACGATGGTTTCCACGGGACTCACCCAGACCTTGCCGTCGCCGATCTTGCCGGTGCGCGCCGACCGGACGATGCTGTCCACGACCTTGTCGACGATCGAGTCGTCGACGACGACCTCGATCCGGACCTTCGGCACGAAGTCCACCGAGTACTCCGCGCCCCGGTAGACCTCCGTGTGGCCCTTCTGCCGCCCGTAGCCCTGGACTTCGCTGACCGTCATCCCCAGGACACCGGCCTCCTCGAGGCTGGTCTTGACGTCGTCGAGGGTGAACGGCTTCACGATCGCGGTGATCAGCTTCATGACTGTTCTGCCTCCACTTTGTCGCCCACTCGATCCTCCACGCCGTTTCGGTCGTCGACGGGATGCCGCGCCGGCGGAAGCACCGACCCCTGCCCGCCGATCGTCCCGAAATCGTAACTGCTCTCCGCGTGCTCGGACTCATCGATACCCGTAGCCTCCGCCTCGGCGTCGACGCGGAGCCCGATCGTGTACTTCAGGATCAGGGCCAGGATCAAGGTGACGATGCCCGAGTAGAAGAGGACGGCGAACGCGCCGACCGCCTGCCTTTCCAGCTGGGACCAGCCGCCGCCGTAGAACAATCCCTTGGACACGCCGGCGACGCCGCTGATGGCGGTGCTCTCCGGCGCGGCGAGCAGCCCCACCAGCAGCGTGCCCGTCAGACCACCGATCATGTGGACGCCGACCACGTCGAGCGAGTCATCGAAGCCCAGCTTGAACTTCAGGCCGACCGCCAGCGCGCACACCACGCCGGCCACCAGGCCGACGACGATGGCGCCCAGCACGTTGACCGACGAGCACGATGGCGTGATGGCCACCAGCCCGGCCACGATGCCCGACGCCGCTCCCAGCGTCGTCGGCTTCCCGTCCCGGATGCGCTCGGTGAGCAGCCAGGCCAGCATCGCCGTGGCGGTCGCGATCGTGGTTGTCATGAACGTCGACCCGGCCGAGCCGTTGGAGCTGGTCGCCGAACCCGCGTTGAACCCGAACCAGCCGAACCACAGCAAGCCGGCGCCGAGCATCACGAACGGCAGGTTGTGCGGACGGAAGAGCGTTGTGGGCCAGCCTTTCCGCTTGCCCAGCACTATCGCCAGCGCCAGACCCGCCACACCGGAGTTGATATGGACCGCGGTTCCCCCGGCGAAGTCGATGGCGTGCAACTTGTTATTGATCCACCCGCCCTTCTCGGACGCGAACCCGTCGGCCGCGAACACCCAGTGCGCGACCGGGAAGTAGACCAGGGTGGCCCACAATCCGGAGAACACCAGCCAGGCGGTGAACTTCAGCCTGTCCGCCACCGCGCCCGAAATAAGGGCGACGGTGATGATCGCGAACATCAGCTGGAAGGCGACGAAGACCGTGGCGGGCATGGTGCCGGCCAACGGAATGTCGACCTGGGTAACGCCTTTGGTGGGATCGGCCTTGACGGCGTTGCCGCCGATGAGACCCTTGAGGCCCCAGTAGTCGCCCGGGTTGCCCACGACGCCACCCTTGTCGTTGCCGAACGACATCGAGTAGCCGTAGAGCACCCACAGCACGGTGACCACACCCATCGCGCTGATGCTCATCATGATCATGTTGAGCACGCTTCGGGTGCGCACCATGCCGCCATAGAAAAACGCCAGCCCCGGCGTCATCAACAGCACCAGCGCGGAACTGGCCAACATCCAGGCGGTATCGCCGGTATCGGGTTGGCCCAGAATCGGGAATGCCACTCGCTTTCACCTCCGGTCGGACATGAACGGCCGTCAGACGTGCGCCTGTGCCTGATCCAGAACCTTGCGCAATGGTTGTTTCTGCAATGAAGCGCCGATGTTTCGTGAGGATTAACGTCCCACCGGGCGAGTGCGAGAGGTCAGCCGAGCAGCGCGTCGACGAACGCGGCCGGCTCGAACGGCGCCAGGTCGTCGGGCCCTTCGCCCAGACCGACCAGTTTTACCGGCACCCCGAGTTCCTGCTGAACGCGGAAAACGATGCCGCCCTTGGCCGTTCCGTCGAGCTTGGTCAGCACCGCACCGGTGATGTCGACCACCTCGGCGAACACCCGCGCCTGGGCGAGCCCGTTCTGGCCGATGGTCGCGTCGAGCACCAGCAGGACCTCGTCGACCTCGGCCCGCTTGGTCACCACCCGCTTGACCTTGCCGAGTTCGTCCATCAGCCCGACCTTGGTGTGCAGCCGCCCGGCGGTGTCGATGAGCACGACGTCGGCGCCCGACGCGATGCCCTTGTCGACGGAGTCGAACGCGACCGACGCCGGGTCGGCCCCTTCGGGCCCGCGCACCACTTCCGCGCCGACCCGCGATGCCCAGGTCTGCAACTGGTCGGCCGCGGCGGCGCGGAACGTGTCGGCCGCGCCCAGCACCACACGCCGGCCGTCGGCCACCAGCACGCGGGCCAGCTTGCCGACCGTGGTGGTCTTGCCGGTGCCGTTGACCCCGACGACCAGCAGCACCGACGGCCGTTCGGCGTGCGGCAGGGCGCGGATCGACCGGTCCATGTCGGGCCGCAGCTCCTTGATCAACACGTCGCGCAGCGCGGCCTTGGCGTCGGCCTCGGTGCGTACGTCGCTGCTGGCCAGCCGGCTGCGCAGCTGCGTCATCACCGACTCGGTGACCACCGGCCCGAGATCGGCGATGAGCAGGGTGTCCTCGACGTCCTGCCAGGAATCTTCGTCCAAGTCGCCGCCGCCGATCAGACCCAGCAGGCTCTTGCCGAAGGCGTTCTGCGACTTGGCCAGCCGGCCGCGCAGCCGTTCCAATCGGCCTTCGGTGGGCTCGATCGCCTCGATCTCGGGCGCCGGCGGGGCCTCGGGCGCGGGTTCGGCCTCGAGCGCGGCAGGAGGGACCGGTGGGGCCTCGGGCGCCGCCGCAGGAGGGACCGGTGGGGCTTCGGTTTCGGGGAGCTCGACGTCGGAGATCGTGCGCCGCGGCGCGTCGCGGGGAACGGTCGCGTCGTCGCCGACCGCGGGCAGGCCGGTGGTGTCGATCCCTTCGGCCGGCGGGGCGGTCTGGCTGAACGTGATGCCCGACGACGCGGTGTATCCGCGCGGGCGGTCCAGGGTGCCGGGTTCGGGCCGGGCGGATAGGCGGATCTGGCGGCGCCGGTAACGCGCCAGGCCCAGGACCAGCGCGGCGATGACGACCAGGGCGGCTATGACCGCGATAGCGATCCAAAGACCTTGTGACACGCTGACATTCTTTCAGGGGCCGGATCGCCTGCGGTCGGCGGCAAGCGCTGGGCCGACGGCGGCGACCCGCAGCGCCCGGCTACACCGCGCTTGCGATCGCCGCTGGGCCGATGGCGGCGACCCGCAGCGCCCGGCTACGAAGAGCTGGACACCAGCTGATCCACCTGCTGCCCCCGCATCCGCTGCGAGATCACCGCGGTGATGCCGTCGCCCTGCATGGTCACGCCGTACAGCGCGTCGGCGACCTCCATGGTCGGCTTCTGGTGCGTGATGATGATCAGCTGCGACCGCGCCCGCAGCAGCTCGAACAGGCCGATCAGCCGCCGCAGGTTGGTGTCGTCGAGCGCGGCCTCCACCTCGTCCATGATGTAGAACGGCGACGGGCGGGCCCGGAAGATGGCCACCAGCATCGCCACCGCGGTCAGCGCCTTCTCGCCGCCGGACAGCAGCGAGAGCCGGGTGATCTTCTTGCCGGGCGGCCGGGCCTCCACCTCGATGCCGGTGGTGAGCATGTCGTCCGGGTCGGTCAGCCGCAGCCGGCCTTCGCCGCCGGGGAAGAGGACCGTGAAGACCTCCCGGAACTCGCGTTCCACGTCGACGAAGGCGTCGCTGAACACCTGCAGGATGCGGGCGTCGACGTCGGCGACGACGTCGAGCAGGTCCTTGCGGGCGGCCTTGACGTCCTCGAGCTGGGTGGACAGGAAGTTGTAGCGCTCCTCCAGCGCGGCGAACTCCTCGAGCGCCAGCGGATTTACCCGGCCCAGCTCGGCGAGCTCACGCTCGGCGCGCTTGGCCCGGCGCTCCTGCGTGGCGCGGTCGTACGGCATGGGCGCGGGCGCGACCACCTGCTCGCCGCGCTCCCGGGCCTGCTCGAACTCCGCCATCTCCAGCTCGGTGGGCGGAAGCGGCACGTCGGGACCGTATTCGGCGACCAGGTCCGCCGGTGCCATGCCGAACTGCTCGAGTGCCATCTGCTCGAGCTGCTCGATCCGCATCTCCGCCTGGGCGTTGGCCACCTCGTCGCGGTGCAGCGAGTCGGTGAGGGTGGCCACCCGGGCGCTCAGCGCGTTCACCTCGTCGCGCACCGCCGCCATCGCCGCCGAGCGGGCCTGGCGCTCGGCAGCCAGGGCGTCCCGGATGCGGGACGCCGAGTCGACGACGCCGTCGAGCCGCTGAGCCAGCAGCCGTCCGGCGTCGGACACCGCCGCGGCAGTCGCCCAGGACCAGCGCGGCGCGGCCCCCGTCGGCCTCTTTGAGCGCGGCGACCGCGGCGCGGGCCGCGCCGAAGTTCTCGGCGCCCAGGGCGTCGGCGGCCGACCCGAGCACCGCCGCCAGCGCCGTCTCGTACCCCGGGCGGACCTTGACCAGTTTCGCCAAAGGACCGAAAATCCCTGCACCGGAACGATTTTGGGTCAGCCACGCGGCGCCGTCCTTGCGTTCCAGACCGACCGAGAGGGCGTCGATGCGGGCCCGCAGGGACGCCACCCGGCGCTCGGCGTCGCGCTCGGCGGACTGCAGCTCGGCCACCCGCGCGTCGGCCAGGCGCAGCGCGGCCACGGTCCGCTCGTGGTGCTCATCGAGGCCCATCTCGCCCTGGTCCAGCTCCCCCACCCGGGCCTGCACGGTCTCGAATTCCGCCCGCGACTGCTGGGCGCGGGCGGCGGCCTGCTCGATCCGTTCGGACAAGCGCGCGACGCTCTCGTCGATCGACTCGACGCGCGCCCGCATCGTTTCCACCTGCCCGGCCAGGCGGGCCAGCCCCTCGCGGCGGTCGGCCTCAGCCCGGACGGCCGCCAGATGGGCGCGGTCGGCCTCGGCGGCCTCGCGTTCCCGCTCGGCCAGCTCGGCGCGGGCCGCATCCAGGCGGCCGCGCGCCGCGTCCAGCTCGGTGAGCAGCCGTTGCTCGGTGGCTTCCACTTCTCGGGCCTCTGCGTCCAGTACGTCGGGGTCGGTGTCCCCGGTCGCGACCGGCTCGACGTCGAGGTGCTGGGCGCGTTCATTGGCGATGCGCACCGTCGCACCCACGCGTTCGGCCAGCGCGGACAGGCCGAACCAGGTGTGCTGGACCGACTCGGCGCGAACCGAGAGCTCGCCCAGCGCGGTCTCGTGGGCCGTCAGCTCCTCGGAGGCCACCGCGAGGCGGGCGGCGGCCTCGTCGTGCTCGCGGCGCATCGCCGCCTCGGCCTCGAGGATGGCGTCGCGCTGGGTCTGCCGGTTGACCAGGTCGTCGGCGGCCAGCCGCAGGCGGGCGTCGCGCAGGTCGGCCTGGATGGTCTGGGCCCGTCGGGCGACCTCGGCCTGGCGGCCCAACGGCTTGAGCTGGCGGCGCAGCTCGGTCGTCAGATCGGTGAGCCTGGCCAGGTTGGCCGACATGGCGTCGAGTTTGCGGAGAGCCTTCTCCTTGCGCTTGCGGTGCTTCAGCACGCCCGCGGCTTCCTCGATGAACGCGCGCCGGTCCTCGGGCCGCGACTGCAGGATCTCGTCGAGCTTGCCCTGCCCCACGATGACGTGCATCTCGCGGCCGATCCCGGAGTCGCTCAGCAGCTCCTGGACGTCCATCAAACGGCAACTGCTGCCGTTGATTTCGTACTCGCTCGCGCCGTCGCGGAACATCCGGCGCGTGATCGACACCTCGGAGTACTCGATGGGCAGCGCGTTGTCGGAGTTGTCGATGGTGACGGTCACCTCGGCGCGGCCGAGGGGGGCCCGCGACGAGGTGCCCGCGAAGATGACGTCCTCCATCTTGCCGCCGCGCAGGGTCTTTGCTCCCTGCTCCCCCATGACCCAGGCCAGGGCGTCGACGACGTTGGATTTGCCCGAGCCGTTGGGGCCGACGACCGCGGTGATGCCCGGCTCGAAGCGCAGAGTCGTCGGCGAGGCGAAGGACTTGAAGCCCTTCAGCGTCAGACTCTTGAGGTACACGGCCAGCCAGACTACCGGTCGGATCGGCTCGTCCCGGCTCCTCGCGGGGGTGTCGGCGGCCCCGAAATCTCGCGGTCGGCGCACCGGCCACAGGGGCCACATCCGTCACTCGGAGAGCGGGTATCGGTGCTCTCCCAACGCGATAGCGCCGGCGCTATCGCGCAAGTGGCCGGTGCGGTCAGCGCTCGACGAAGCTGGTGAACCGTTCCCGCGGCGGCGACCACTCGGCGACCACCTTCTCGACGCGCCCCGGCCGCGACGGCCACGACGTCTCGCCCTCGAGCAGCGCCAGCAGCCTCTCGCCGGCCTCGAGGGCCCCCTGGGCGACGACCAGGACGCGACCGTCGGGCTGGTTGGCGGCGTAACCGGTGAGCCCCAGCTCGAGCGCCCGGCAACGCGTCCACCAACGGAAGCCCACACCCTGGACTTTCCCGTGCACCCAGGCGGTGAGCCGGACGTCAGGATCCGACATCGAGAACCTCGAAACGGACGTCGGTGCCCGACTTGAGCGTGCGCCCGACGGTGCACACCTGGTCGATCGCCCGGCCGACGACCACCAGCAGCCGCTCCTTGTCCGCCGCGGACAGGGCGGACAGGTCCAGCTCGAGCGTCTCTTCCAGCAGCGGGTAGACCTCGCGTTCGCGGTCGGCGGCGCCCGAGACCCTGATCACCGCCTCGTAGTCGTCGCCGAGCCGGCGGGCGAGCGGCTGGTCGCTGGACATCCCGCTGCACGCGGCGAGGGCGATCTTGAGCAGCTCGCCCGGGGTGAACACGCCCTCGACGTCCTCCGAGCCGACGAGTACCTGCGCGCCGCGCGAGCTATATCCGGTGTAGCGGCGTGATCCGGTGCGCTCCACCCATAGTTCGGTCATGGCTCATTTGTACCGTTCGGTCGTGACGCCGACGTGGACGGCCTACTGCGGTGCATGGCCACGGTCGTCGCGTTCCACGCCCATCCGGACGACGAGGTGATCCTCACCGGCGGCACGCTGGCACGGGCGGCGGCGGCAGGAAATCGCGTGGTCATCGTCACAGCGACCGACGGGCGGATGAGGAACGAGGAAAACGGTTTCCGGCTGGACGAGCTACGGTCGAGCGCACGGATTCTCGGAGCCCACCGCGTCGAGTGCCTGGGCTATGCCGACAGCGGCTACGGCCCATTGTTCTACCCGGACCCGCCAGGACGGATCAGGTTCGGGCGAGCGGATGTCGAGGAGGCGTCGCGGCGGCTCGCGACCATACTCCGCGACGAAGACGCGGATCTGCTGCTGAGCTATCAGCCCAATGGCGGGTATGGCCACCGGGATCATGTGCAGGTGCACCATGTCGGCAAGCGAGCCGCGGAGCTTGCCGCGACCCCCCGGGTGCTCGAGGCGACGATGCCGCGCGAATTAGTCTGCCGGGTAGGCCATCTCGCTCGTCTGCTGCGACTTCCCGGACCCTACGAGCGCGACGTCGTCCGCACGGCGTACGCCCCGCGGGCCACCATCACGCACCGGATTGACGTCTTCCGGTTCGCGCGCCAGAAGCGAGACGCGTTCGCCGCCCACCACTCACAGATCGGCGGCTCCGGCACCGCGCGCGGGTTCGCGGGCCTGCTTCGACTGCCCCCGCAGATTTTCGGATTGCTTTTCTGGCGTGAGTGGTTCGTCGATCCGGCACTGCCGGCGGGGACCGTGCGCCGCGACATCTTCGACTGATCAGACAGCCGTCGGGGGTGATTCCCGAGAGGGACGCCGCCGCCGCATTCCCGGCCCGGGCTCACACTCCGGTCAGCGGGGTCACACTCAAAGTCGCGGGCGCGGCTGACATTTCGGGCAGTAGAACGACGAGCGGTTCATGAACCGCTCCCTGCGCATCACGGCGCCGCAGCGCCGGCAGCTCTGCCCCTCGCGGCCGTAGGCGTCCAGCGACCGGTCGAAGTATCCGGATTCGCCGTTGACGTTGATGTACAGCGAATCGAAGGATGTCCCGCCCTGCGCCAGCGCGTCGCGCATGACGTCGGCGGCCGCGTCCAGGACGGCGGTCAGGCGGCGGCGGCTCAGCGTGGCGGCGATCCGCGCGCCGTTCACCTTGGCCCGCCACAGCGCCTCGTCGGCGTAGATGTTGCCGATCCCCGAGACGACGGTCTGGTCGAGCAGCTGCCGCTTGAGCTCGGAGTGCTTGCGCCGCAACACGTCAACGACGGCGTCGGTGTCGAACCGGGGGTCCAGCGGGTCGCGCGCCAGGTGCGCGACGGGCACCGGCACCACGCTGCCGTCGACCTCGACCAGGTCGGCCAGCATCCACCCGCCGAAGGTGCGCTGGTCGGCGAAGCTCAGAACCGTGCCGTCGTCGAGCAGCGCCGAGATCCGGACGTGGTCTTGTCGCGGCACCGCCCCGAGCAGCATCTGCCCGCTCATGCCGAGGTGTACGACCAGGGCGGTGTCGCCGTCCAGCAACAGCCACAGGTATTTACCCCGCCGGTCCGTGCCGGTGATGTGGGCCCCCAGCAGCCGTGCGGTGAGGTCGGCGGGCCCGGCCTCGTGGCGGCGCACCGCGCGCGGGTGATGCACGCGGACCGCGGTCATCGTCCGACCCACGACGCGGGCCTGCAGGCCGCGGCGCACGACCTCGACTTCGGGAAGTTCGGGCATCCGGTCTAGACGGACGTCTGGCCCGCGGTGTCCAGCACCTCGATGGCCTTCCAGGTGACCGCCGCGGCCTTCTGTTCGGCTTCCTTCTTAGAGCGGCCGACTCCGGACCCGTACTCGGTGCCCATCACGACGACGACGGCGGTGAATTCTTTGTCGTGGTCGGGCCCGGTGGATGTCACCACGTACGACGGCGCCCCCATGCCGCGGGCGGCGGTCAGCTCCTGCAGGCTGGTCTTCCAGTCCAGGCCCGCGCCGAGCGTCGGCGCGGCGTCCAGCAGCGGGCCGAACAGCCGCAGGATCACCTCGCGCGCGGTGTCGATGCCGTGCTCCAAATAGATCGCCCCCAGCAACGACTCCATGCCGTCGGCCAGGATGCTCGACTTGTCGGCGCCCCCGGTGTTCGACTCCCCGCGCCCCAGCAACAGGTGCACGCCGAGCCCCCCGTCCGCGAGGTTGCGCGCGACGTCGGCGAGCGCCTGGGTGTTGACCACGCTGGCCCGCAGCTTCGCCAGATCCCCTTCGGAGCGGTCCGGATGCCGGTGGTAGAGCTCGTCGGTGACCGTCAGGCCGAGGACCGCGTCACCGAGGAACTCCAGGCGCTCGTTGGTGGGCAGCCCGCCGTTTTCGTACGCATAACTGCGGTGGGTCAGCGCCAGCGAGAGCAACTCCTCGGGCAACTCGACCCCGAGGGCGTCCAGCAGCGCCTGGCGTGACGTCAAAGCCGGCCTCGGGGCGCGTCGGGCTCGGGCGTGACCATTCCGGCCAGCTTGGCCCATCGCGGGTCGATCCGGGCGTGCTGATGCCCGGGCTCGGCGGCGAGCGAAACCCCACACTCGGGGCACAGGCCCGGGCAGTCGGGGCTGCACACCGGCGCGAACGGGAGCTCGAGGCCCACGGCGTCGATGATCGGCTGCTCGAGGTCGATCTTGTCGTCGACGACGCGTCCGACCTCCCCTTCCTCGGTGGTCGCCTCGGTTGCGCTGTCGGGGTAGGCGAACAGTTCGGTCAGCGATACCTCCACCAGACCGGTGAGCGGGGCCAGGCAGCGGGCGCATTCCCCCACGGTGGTAGCCGTCACCGTGCCGGTGACCAGCACGCCTTCGGATACCGACTGGATCTGCAGGTCCAGTTCCAGCGGCGCGCCGGATTCGATTCCGATCATGTCCAGCCCGATGCGCGACGGGTTGGGCACGGTGTCACGGAGCGTGACCATCGCCCCGGGACGCCGGCCGAGCCGCGTGATGTCCACGGTCATCGGGGAGGTCGGATGCCGCTGCGCTGTACTGCTGTGCTGCCGCGTCATACCAGAAATCCTACGGCTCGCGCCGCACAACGCAGGGCCGAACGCGACGGCCCGGCGCGCTAACGGGTGGCGTAGTCGTGCGTGCCCGCCGCCGTGCGCAGCTGGTGGCGGCCGCGACCGACGGACCGGAGCGTGCCGTTGAGGAATTCCTCGAACTCGGCCAGCTTGTTGTCCACGTAGATGTCGCACTCGCCACGCAGGCGGTCGGCCTCGGCGTGGGCCGTGTCGATCAGGCGCGTGGACTCCGCGTGGGCGGCCTGCACCACCTCGTTCTGCGAGACCAGGCGCTGCTGTTCCTTGATGCCCTCTTGCACGGCCTTCTCGTAGGAGATGTTGCCGTTCTCGATTAGCCGGTCCGCCTCGGCCTGGGCGCGGCTGATGCTGGCCTCGTACTCGCGCTTGGCCGCCGTGGCGATGCGGATCGCCTCCTCGCGGGCCTCGCCGACCATCCGCTCGCTGTGCTGGCGCGCCTCGCTCACCATGCGGTCGGCCTGGGATTTCGCGTCCGACAGGATGCGGTCGGCCTCCGCGCGGGCGTGATTGAGCATGGATTCGGACTCGGTGGTCGCCGAGGACACCATCGAATCCGCGTGGGCCTTGGCGTCATGCAGCATCGTGTCCCGCGCGTCGAGCACGTCCTGGGCGTCGTCCAGTTCGCCGGGGATCGCGTCCTTGATGTCATCGATCAATTCCAGGACGTCGCCGCGGGGCACCACGCAGCCGGCCGTCATCGGCACGCCACGGGCTTCTTCGACGATGGCGCCCAATTCGTCCAGCGCTTCAAAGACTCGGTACACGGCCAAAACCTCCTGGCGTCTTGCCCAAAAATCCTGTTGTTACCAGTGTGCCTGGTGTTGCAGCTGTGGCAGCGGTGGCGGGACCGGTGTGTCGGGTATTTGCCCGGAGCGGCCCTCACGCACCCTGTCGGCCGCCAACGCCCTGCATGTCATGAGGAAAACGATAGGCGTCGCCGCGTCCGGCGGCGCCGCGCGGCGTTGCCGGCGGGATCCGACGGGGCGCGACGGCGTGGCTCAGGCCAGGCCGATGATCGGACGGATCGCCGCCGGAGCGTTCCGCGGCCCGCATTCCGAGGGCACGGCCACGGCTCGCAGCCACTTCGGGAACGGATCGGGAAGCGAGGCGAGTTGACCGCGATCGGCGGGATCCTCGGCAGGGGCGTACAGGGCTCCCTCGTCGTAGAACGTCGTGTGCGCGGCCGGCAGGAAGCTGACGACCAGCGGCAGGTAGTCCTCGCCGACCCAGGTCCACCAGACGGGCTGGGCGGGCAGTCCCAGTATTCCGTCGGCGCCGCGCAGCGACCCGCTCAGGTCGCGGCCGTGGCAGGCGGCGCCCCCGAGCGGGTGGTTACGCAGCACCTCGCCGGTGGCCAGCACGCTGCCGCGGGCGCGCGCGTATTCGACGAAGAAGCGCCGTACCCTGTCGCGCCACCCGGCTTCGTCCAACGGCCCGGCCAGCATCTTGAGCCTGTCGACCACGATGCCGTCCCACTCGTTGGGGTACAGCCCACCGTCCAGGCACGGGTAGGCCCCGTCGAACCACGCCACATCGCAGTAGGTGGAGATGAACCGCTCTTCCCCGTCGCGGTCCAGGCGGTAGGGAAGCGGATACGCGTTGCCGAAGCGTCGCGGAAGCGCCTCGGGCAGAAAGCTTTTGGCGGTCTGGATCCACGACGACGGCGCATCGGGCGCCGACGCCGAGGAATACCACCGGAGGTCCAGCACCCGCACGGGCTCGGCCCGCCGGTGCGGGGCCTTGCGGATCTTCGCGGGGCCGATGACGTCGTCGGTCTGTTCGTCGACCACCACGCCATCGGCGGCGAGCGCCAGCGCCTTGGCGAACCGCCGGGCGGGCCGCACCTCGTGGTCGCCGCCCTCGACGGTGACGTGCCAACGGGTGGCCGGCTCGGGAAGGCGCGAGACCACGTCCGGAACGTGCGCCGCGTCGATCGCCCGCGGGCCGAAGACGGTGAAGGCATGCCGTTCCCGCTTGCAGTGCACGACGGTCATGCCGCCGGCGCCGCTGTCGCCGACCGAGAGCCCGGGGAGGGACTCGACGACCTCCCTCAACCGCTCCACCTGCAGGCCGCCCGCCGCGTAGACGGTCAGGTCGTAGGACATCGCGCCACCCCTCCCGGCGGATCCACCAATACTGCTACGTATTTAATCAGAGCATTACGTAGCACTGCAACATCTAACCGAGGGACGATCTGCGCAATTAGGCACTCTATCTGCAATTATGTGCCGAAATGACGCTTTATATGGCGACCCAGATGCTACGTATTGGCTCGTGAGACCGATTGACACTTATACCCCATAGGGGTATACAGGGGAGCGTGCTGGGCGCGGCCCCGGCCTTGAACAATTGACCGGAGGTGGAGGGCGTCGATGACGGTGCTGGCGGCGGTGGGCCACGCGTTGGCGTTGGCCGGGTCGATGACGTGGGAAATCCTGTGGGCGCTGATCCTCGGGTTTGGGCTCTCGGCGGTGGTTCAGGCCGTGGTGCGTCGCTCGACCGTCGTCGCCCTGCTGGGTGACGACCGGCCGCGGACCCTGGCCGTGGCCGCCGGGCTGGGGGCCGCGTCGTCGTCGTGCTCGTACGCCGCGGTGGCCTTGGCCCGCTCGTTGTTTCGCAAGGGCGCCAACTTCATGGCAGCCATGGCGTTCGAGATCGGATCCACCAACCTGGTCGTGGAACTCGGCATCATCCTCGCCCTGCTCATGGGATGGCAATTCACCGCAGCCGAATTCGTCGGCGGCCCACTGATGATCGTGGTGCTGGCCGTCCTGTTCCGGCTGTTCGTGCGCTCCCGGCTGATCGACGCGGCCCGCGAGCAGGCCGAGAAGGGCGTCGCGGGGTCCATGGAAGGCCACGCCGCCATGGACATGTCGATTCAGGGCGACGGCTCGTTCGCGCAGCGGCTGTTTTCACCGCAGGGCTTCACGTCGGTGTCGCACGTCTTCGTGATGGAGTGGTTGGCCATTCTGCGCGACCTGGTTCTGGGCCTGTTGATCGCGGGAGCCATCGCCGCATGGGTGCCCGGAAAGTTCTGGCAGGCCTTCTTTTTGGCCGATCACCCCGGCCTGTCGGCGCTGTGGGGACCGATCGTCGGCCCCGTCGTGGCGATCCTGTCCTTCGTCTGCTCGATCGGCAACGTGCCGCTGGCAGCGGTGCTGTGGAACGGGGGTATCAGCTTCGGCGGCGTCATCGCGTTCATCTACGCGGACCTGCTGATCCTGCCGATCTTGAACATCTATCGCAAGTACTACGGCACCAGGATGATGCTGACCCTGCTGGGCACCTTCTACGCCGCCATGGTAGCCGCGGGTTACCTGGTCGAGTTGCTGTTCGGCGCGGCGAATCTCATTCCGGCCCAACGTAACTCCACGGTCATGCAGGCGGGCATCACGTGGAACTACACCACCTGGCTCAACATCGCCTTCCTGGTGATCGCGGCCGCGCTGATCGCCCGCTTCGTCACCTCGGGAGGAATGCCGATGCTGCGCATGATGGGCGGCTCGCCCGAACCGGCAACCGGGCACCGCGACCACTGCGGGTGAGGCAGCAGAAAGCGGTTGGGGCGCAGCAAGGTCCGCGTCCGCTGCTCAGCGGGCGCCGGACAGCTTCTCGCGCAACCGCCGATTGACCGGCTCGGGCAGCAGCTCGGACACGTCACCGCCCAGCGTCGCGACCTCCTTGGCCAGCGACGAGGACACGAACGAATAGCGCGGCGCGGTCGCGACAAAGAAGGTGTCGACGCCGGCGATGTGCTTGTTCATCTGCGCCATCTGCAGCTCGTATTCGAAATCCGTGCCGGTGCGCAGCCCCTTGACGATCGCGGTCATCCCACGCGCCCGCACGAAGTCGACCACCAGGCCTTGTCCGGACTCCACCCGCAGGTTCGGCAGGTGCGTCGTCGACTCGGTGATCATCGCGATCCGCTCGTCGAGATCGAACATGCCGCGCTTGGCGGGGTTGGTCAGGATCGCCACCACCACCTCGTCGAATTGGGCCGAGGCGCGCTCGAAGACGTCGATGTGACCCAGCGTGACTGGGTCGAACGATCCGGGGCACACCGCGCCGCTCATGGCGCGCGCCGGCGACGATGCGAAGCGGGGGGATGAGGAGGCGCGCCCATGACGAATGACGGTACACGCCTGGTCAGAGCCGCTGGGCCAACTCCAGACGGGTGTCGCCGTACACCCGCCCGGGCCACACGGACCAGCCCGCCGGCCAGTTCAACGGCGCGCCGTTGGCTGCGCGCTCGACCACCGCGATGGTCCCCTCGCGCACCCAACCCCCATCGGTCAGCGCGGCGAGGGTGGCCTCGACCTCGCCGGCGTCCACGTCATAGGGCGGGTCGGCGAAGACCAGGTCCACCGCGGCCTCGGCTCCCGCCGCCAGCACGCTCGCCACCGCGCCGCGGCGCAACGCCCCACCCGCCAGCCCGAGGGCCTTGATGTTGTCCGCGATGACGGCCGCCGCGCGCGCGTCGGACTCGACGAACACCGCGGACGCGGCCCCGCGGGACAGTGCCTCCAATCCCAGTGCGCCGGAACCGGCGTAGAGGTCCAGCACCGCCAGCCCGTCCAGGTCGCGCCGCGCGGAAACGATGTTGAAAATCGACTCGCGCACCCGGTCGGTCGTGGGCCTGGTGCCCCGGGGCGGGACGGCGATGCGCCTGCCGCCCGCGACGCCGCCGATGATGCGCGTCATCCGGGACCACCTACAGCAGCGTCGACCAGTAGTCCCAGAACCGCACCATGATCAGCAGGGCGACCGCGGTGAACCACAGCACCGCGATCGACCACCGCCACCGGTAGACCGCCAGCGCCACACCGGGTTCCCGACGCTCGAGCCCCGGGCGCAACGCGATGGACCCCACGACCACCAGCAGCGAGATCGTCAGCGCCCACACCACCATGCAGTACGGGCACAACGCCCCGATTCGGTACAGGCTTTGGAAGATCAGC
Source organism: Mycobacterium bohemicum DSM 44277 (assembly GCF_001053185.1). Taxonomy (GTDB): domain Bacteria; phylum Actinomycetota; class Actinomycetes; order Mycobacteriales; family Mycobacteriaceae; genus Mycobacterium; species Mycobacterium bohemicum. Next base: position 444,888 of record NZ_CSTD01000004.1, read on the forward strand.
CAGTGCACGAACACCGCGCCGACCAGGATGCCGACCGCCAGGCAGCTCCAATACCATTGCGGCAAGTGAACTTTCGCCACCGCCAGCACGCCCGTGACGGTCACGACGGTGAAGGCCACGATGCCGACCAAGGGATTCGGGAAGCCCAGCACCGATGCCTGCGGCGTGATCATCACCGATCCGCACGCGAGTATGGGATTGAAATTGCACGACGGCACGTAGGACGGGTTGAGCAGGATCTCGATCTTCTCGTAGGTCAGGGTCATCGAGGCCAGCAACCCGGCCGCACCGGCGATCAGCACCCACCACGCGCTGGGCGCGGCCACGCGCCCGGGGGCCGGAGAGTCCAGGTCGCGGTCGGCGACCGGTTGGGCGGACACCGAGGTCGTCACGTCGCCGGTGGCGCGACGGCGGTGTCGATCCCCGGGACGTCGCCGACGATCTCTTTGATCTTGGCGACCAGCGCATCGGGTGTCGACGGCTCGTAGTCGGCCCCGTTGATCTTGATGGTCGGGGTCGCGTTGATGCCCGCCACCCCGGCCTCGGCGGTCACCTTGGACAGGTACTTGCCGCTGTTGATGCAGTCGGGGACCGTGCCCACGACGCCGGCCTCCCGCGCGAGCTCGATGAGCCGGGCGTTGTCGGGGAAGCTGCTGGCGCGCTCGTCGGGCTGGATGCCCTTGCTGTAGAGCGCGGCGTGGAAACGGCGGAACGCGTCGACGGACTCATCGGCGACGCACAGGGCGGCCGCGCCGGCCCGCGACGAGTAGTTCTGGTTTCTGGGGCTGTCCAGGATCGACACCATGGAGTAGTCGGCCGCGATGGCGCCGGCGTCGATGAGGTTGGACACCGTCGGGCCGAACGTGCGCTCGAAGTTGCCGCAGGCCGGGCACAGGAAGTCCTCGTAGAAGGCGACGACGGCCTTGGGGTTGCTGGTCCCGGGCTGGGTGACCAGCTTGCTCGAGGTCACCCGGATGGCGTCGCCGGGGCCGGTGGCGGCGCCCTTCTTGTGGTGGGAGGTCACGATGTAGAAGACGAGCGCGACCGCGAAGATCACGATGAGCGCCGTGCCGCCGATCTGGATCAGCCGGCCGGACCTGCGCTCGCCGGACTTGAGGTCGAATCGCGGGGGACGTTTCGGTTTGTCGGCCACTGGTCGCTGATCCTTCGGTATCGGGCATGTCCGGTGGTCGGACGGTGTCGGACGGGGGCCTTCAGATTACCGGCGGCCCGGGATGCGCGATTCAGACCCGGCTCAGGTGGGCCCGCAGAGCCGAGATCAGCTCGCCGGTCCCCTCGGCGCTGCCGCCACCGAGCTGGAACGCGTTGATGAAGGTATGGCACAGCGAGCCCAGGCACCGCAGGTCCACCGCTACGTCGGCGGCGCGCAGCGCCAACGCATAGCTCTCCCCCTCGTCGCGCAGCGGGTCGAACCCGGCCACGGCGATCAGGGCGGGCGGCAGCCCGGACAGCGACTCGGCCAGCAGCGGCGACACTCGCGGGTCGGTCCGGTCCACGTCGGAGCGGCGCAGGTACTGGGCCTCGAAAAAATCCATGTCGCGCTTGGTGAGCATGAAGCCGCGGGCGAACAGGCTCAGCGACCGCGTCTGCGCGGTGAAGTCGGTCCGGGGGTAGATCAGCCATTGCAGCACCGGGGCCGGGCCGCCCGCGTCGCGCGCCAGATGGCACACCACGGTGGCCAGGTTGCCGCCCGCACTGTCCCCGCCCACGGCCACTCGTCCGGGAGCCGCCCCGAGCTCGGCGGCGTGCTCGTAGGCCCAGGTGAACGCCGCGTAGGCGTCCTCGACGGCGGCCGGGGCCGGATGCTCGGGGGCGAGCCGGTAGTCGACCGACAACACGCCGATGCCGGCGTCGCGACACGTCAGCCGGCAGAACGCGTCGTGGGTGTCCAGGTCGCCGACCACCCAGCCGCCGCCGTGGAAGAACACCAGCAGGGGCGCGCGGCCGCCCTGCGGCGGGCGGTAATGCCGGGCCCGGAGCTCGCCCCCCGGCCCGGGTAAAGAGATGTCCTCGACGTCGACGTGGATTTGCGGACCCGGCATCGCCAGGCAGGTTCGGCGCACCTGCTCCCGGGACGCGACCGGGTCGTCGTCGACGACGAGGCCATCGATGCCGACCGCCCGCGAACCCGACAGCATCAGTTGCAGCGTGGGATCCAGCGTGTTGCCGTCGATGACGACCGCGCGGCCGCCGAACAGCGCCCGCTTGGCCGGGCCGGGGATCCACGGGATGACCTTCAGCCCGGCGCTCGCGACGGAGCCGCGCAGGCGTGAGGTGAGGCGCATCGGCGCGGGCTTGACTCCGCGCCGGAGACCGGCCTCGCCCTGCGAAGTGCTGGTCATGGGGCCCCCTCGAAAGTAACTGCGGCGCGCGCGACGACGGCAATCGGTTTCACCCACGGACATCCCCGCGTCCAACCGCGACAAAACGAAGACGGTGCGGGCAATTCTCAATTTCGGTGAGTCGCCGACTAACTGTACGTGGTGACAACGGCCCGCCGATCGGACCGCCCTGCCCGCCGGTCCCGGCCACCGATGTCAGATGCCGTATCGAACTCGGTAATATCGTGATCCCCAAGTCGGTGACCCCCGCACAGATTGCGAGTAGCTTCGACGTGTTCGATTTCGGACTCAGCCACACCGAAATGGCGTCGATCCCATCGATCGACGACCGGAGCGCGGCTTGGTCCGAATCCACGACTTCAATTTCATAAGGCAGGTGAATGGCGTTGACTGGCGAGTCGGGCGTTGTCGTTCCGTCCATAGCTCTCAATGATGAAAACACGATGCCCGTGCTCGGCCTGGGCGTTGCGGATTTGTCGGACGACGAGGCGGAGCGCGCCGTGGCGGCGGCCCTGGAGATGGGCTGCCGGCTCATCGATACCGCGAAGGCCTACGGAAACGAGGCCGGCGTCGGGCGGGCGATCGCCGCCTCCGGGATTCCGCGGGCGGAGCTGTTCGTCACCACCAAGCTCGACATCGCCGACCAGGGGTTCATCAGGTCGCAGGAGGCCTGCGTGGAGAGCCTCGAGCGGCTGGGCCTGGACTACGTGGACCTGTACCTGATCCACTGGCCCGCGCCGGCGCTCGGCACCTATGTGGACTCCTTCGGCGGTTTGATCCAGTCGCGCGGCGAGGGGCAAGCCCGTTCGATAGGCGTGTCCAACTTCACCGAGGAGCAACTCTCGACGGTCATCGACCTCACCTTCGTCACGCCGGCGGTCAACCAGGTCGAGCTGCACCCGCTGCTCAACCAGGCCGAGCTGCGCAAGGCCGACACGCAGCACAACGTCGTCACGCAGGCTTACACGCCGCTGGTCCTGGGCAAGTTGATGGACAACGCGACGGTGACCGCGATCGCGAACGAATACGGCAAGACCCCCGCGCAGGTGTTGCTGCGGTGGAACGTTCAACTGGGCAACTCGGTGATCTTCCGCTCGACCGAGCCCGAACACATCGCCGGCAACCTGGACATTTTCGACTTCGAATTGGCCTCCGAGCACATGGACGCGATCGACGGGCTGAACGACGGCACCCGGTTGCGCCCCGATCCCAACACCTACAGCGGGGAGTAGCCCCGGCTATCCGGCCGGACAGGTGGCGGCGGCCTGACGCAGCACGCCGACCGACGGCTGGTCCACCGGCAGTGCGTAGCCACGCAGCACGGCGATGAACTGCATGGCGTACTGGCAGGCGAACGCGCCGTTGGGCGGCATCCACTGGGCGGGCGGCGAGTCGCCCTTGTCCTGGTTGGCCTGCCCGTCGACGGCCAGCAGATTCGCCGGGTCGTTGGCGAAACGCACCCGCTCGGGCTCCGGCCAGCCGTAGGCGCCCATGTCCCACGCGTAGGACAGCGGGACGATGTGGTCGATCTGTACGGCCTCGCCCACCTTGGGTCCGCGCTGGAAGGCGATGGTCTTGTTGGTGTACGGGTCGTGCAGTGTGCCGGTGGCCACCGCATCGGGGCAGCGCTTGACCGACACATAGGTCTTGTCGACGAGGTCGCGGTTGAGGATGTCGTCGCGGGTGTCACACCCGTTGTGCCCCAGGGGGGCATCGTTGTCGTCCGTCCAGGCCTCGCCGAACGCCGCCCGCAGGTAGTCGTACCGGTGGGCCCGCAGCGGCAGCACGGCGATGCCGGCCAGCACGTCGGTGCCCGGCTGCACCGTCGGAACGTCGGCGCGGGCGGCGTATTCGGCGGCGTGCCTGGCCGCCGACGATCCCAGCGCCTGGTAGGCGACCAGCACCGCGACGATCGCGGCGGCGGTCAACCACCAGAGCTGTCTGCGGGTCACGCCTTGTCCAGGTATTCGATGCGGTCGGTGTCGGTGAACTGCGCTGCCAGCAGCGCCAACCCGGGATCCTGCGGGTCCCGGTCGTAGGCGTCGACGCAGAACGCGCGGGCGGCCTCGATAACGTCGACGTGGTCGGCCAAAGACAGCAGGCGCAGATTGATCGCACGGCCGGACTGGTTGCGTCCCAACACATCTCCCTCGCGCCGTTCCTTGAGGTCCAGGTCGGCGAGCGCAAAGCCGTCCAGCGTGCCGGCGACGGCGCGCAGCCGCGCTCCCGCCCGCGATCCCGGGGGAACCCAGCTGGCCAGCAGGCACAGGCTCGGGTGCTCGCCGCGGCCGATGCGCCCGCGCAGCTGATGCAACTGGCTGATCCCGAAGCGGTCCGCGTCCATCACCAGCATCACCGTGGCGTTGGGGACGTCGACGCCGACCTCGATGACCGTCGTGCACACGAGCACATCGAGGTCGCCCGCGCGGAAGGCCGCCATGGCGGCCTCCTTCTGGTCGGAGGGCAGCCCGCCGTGCATCAGTCCGAGCCGCAGGTCGGCGAGTTCCCCGGACCGCAACCGGGCGAACAGGCCCTCGGCGGTGGCCGACGGGCGAACGCCCGGCTGCTGTTCGGCGTCGTCGGACTCATCGATGCGCGGCGCCACCACGTAGGCCTGGCGGCCGCCGGACACCTCTTCGATGATGCGCCGCCACGCGCGCTCCAGCCACGCGGGTTTGTCGGCGACGAAGATGACGTTGGTGGTGATCGGTTGCCGGCCACGCGGAAGTTCGCGCAGCGTCAGGGTTTCCAGGTCGCCGTAGACGGTCAGGGCGACGGTGCGCGGTATCGGAGTCGCCGTCATCACCAACAGATGGGGCGTGATTCCCGGACGAGCCTTGGCGCGCAACTGGTCTCGCTGCTCGACGCCGAAGCGGTGTTGTTCGTCGACGATCACCATGCCGAGGTTGTCGAATTCGACCGCGTCCTGCAGCAGGGCGTGCGTGCCGATGACGATGCCGACCTGGCCGCCGGCGATCTCGGCGCGCACCTGCTTCTTCTGCGCGGCCGTCATCGAGCCGGTCAGCAGCGCCACCCGGGTGGCCACCCCGTCGTCGCTGTCGGCGCCGCCCAGCTGCCCAGCCATCGCGAGGGGCCCTAGCACGTCGCGGATCGACAGAAGATGTTGGGAGGCAAGGACTTCGGTCGGGGCGAGCAGGGCGCACTGGTAGCCCGCGTCGACCATCTGCAGCATCGCGAGCACGGCGACGATCGTCTTGCCGGAACCCACCTCGCCCTGCAGCAGTCGGTTCATCGGCTGGGTTGCCGCGAGCGCACCGGTCAGCACGTCGAGCACGTCGCGCTGGCCCTTGGTCAATTCAAAGGGCAAGCGCCCCAGTAGGTTCGCCGCCAGTCCGTCGGGCCGGGGCGGCGCCGGCGGGCCCGATTCGGACAGTTCGCCATGCCGGCGGGCCAGCAGCGCCCATTGCAGGCCGACGGCCTCGTCGAACGTCAGTCGCTCGCGGGCCCGCCGGCGTTCGCTCTCGTCCTCGGAGACGTGGATCGCGCGCAGCGCCTCGTCCTCGGAGATCAGGCCGAGATCCGCGCGCAGGTCGGCGGGCAGCGGGTCTGGCACCGGATCGAGGACGTCGAGGACCTGGCGCACCGTGGTGAAGATGGTCCAGCTCTGCAGCTTGGCGCTGGCCGGATAGATCGGAAAGAAGTGGCGTTGGTAGGCATCCGCAAGCTCTTCGCCGCTGCTGGCGCGGGAGGCGTCGGCGATGCTCCGCAGCGACGCCGTGCCGCGGTTCTTCCCGTCCGGCGAGTCGACGATGAGGAATGCGGGGTGCGTCAGCTGCATGACGTCCCTGAAGAACCCGACCTCTCCGGAGAGCATCACCTTGGTGCCCTTGGTGAGGTCCTTCTTGATGTAGTTCGCGTTGAAGAACGTGGCGGTCACCCTCCCGCGTCCCGAGCCGAGAGTGATGCGGAGACACACCTTGCCCGGCTTGTTCCTCATCGGGAACGTCTCCGTGGCGGCGATCGTGTCGACGATGGTGATGTGCTCACCGGCCGGCGGCCGCTCCTCACCGTCACCGTCGGCGCCCCAGCGGCTGGCGCCCTCGGTGTAGCTGCGGGGGTAGTGGCGCAGCAGGTCGTTGACGGTGTGAATGCCGAAGACCTCGGCCAACAGTGGCACGACTTTGCCGCCGACGACGTAGTCCAGGCGGTCGGACAGCGTCGCCACGGCTACTCGACCCCGATCAGCAGGGCGTCGCCGCGGTGCCCGGTTCGGTACGTCACCAACTCGGTGCCCGGGTGGTGGTCGTGCATGTGCCGTTCCAGGATGCCGTTGAGCGCGTCCTCGCCGACGGAGCCCGCGCCCACCAGCACCGTCACCAGGTCGCCGCCGGAGGCCAGCAGAAGATCGAGCAGGCCGATCGCCGCCCCGACCGCGTCGCGGGCCACGATCAGCACCTCGTCGCCCGCGATACCCAGTCCGTCACCCGGCTGGCAGCGACCCGCCCACGTCAGCGCGCTTTCGGTCGCGATGCGCACCGACCCGTGCCGCGCGGCGCCCGCGGCGCGGGCCATGGTGTAGCCGTCGTCGACGGCCGGCCGGCCCCTTTCGTGCACGGCCAGCGCGGCCAGCCCCTGCACCATCGACCCGGTCGGTATCGGCACCACGTCGATGCCCCAGCCGATGGCCGCGGTGCAGCCGGCCACCAGCTCCTCGGCGGCCACGTAGCCGTTCGGCAACACCATGACCTGTGCCGCACCGGTGTCGACCACGGCCCGCATCAGCTGGTGCGCGCTGATGTCGGTGTCGGGATCCGGTCGCAGCACGTTCGCGCCCTCGCCGGCGAACAGCTCGGCTGCGCCGTCGCCGTCGACCACCGCGAGCACCGCCCGCTCCCGCGTCCAGCCACCCGCCGGCATCCCCGCGATGCCCGAGTCCAGGACCGAGATCACGATCCGGCTGGTCCGCCCGGCGGCCAGCCCCGCCTCGACGGCGGCGCCGGCGTCGTCGGTGTGGACGTGCACCGAATAGGTGCCGTCGGTCGGCGAGGCGGCGGCGGCCGCGATGGCGACCGAATCGCCCAGCTCCCCGAGCCGGTCCCGCAGCGCGTCGGCGGCCGCCGGATCGCAACCGTCGAGCCGGTACATCACCTCGAACTGCGGCGCGGGCCGCGCGGCGGGCGCCTGCGGTTGGGGCACCCGCGGCGACAGCTGGTACACCGTCCGCGCCGGCGCCGGCCCGGCGACGGTGGACCGCAGCGCGTCGAGCAGGACCAACAGGCCCCGGCCGCCCGCGTCGACCGCGCCGGCGTCGGCCAGCACGTCCAGCTGCTCGGGGGTCTTTTCCAGCGCGATCACGGCCGCGTCACCGGCGGCGGTCACCGCCGCGGCCAGTCCTTCGTCGGAGCACTCCGCAGTGGACTCAATGGCGTCGGCCGCGGCGCGCAGCACCGACACGATGGTCCCCGGAACTTCCTGACCCCCCATCGACGAGATGACCAGCTCGACCCCGCGCCGCAGGCCCGCCCCCAGCGTGGCGGCGTCCATGTGCTGCAGTTCGCCGCCTCGGGCGGCGGCCGCAGTCGCGGTCACGTCGGCGATGCCGCGCAGTATCTGGGAAAGGATGACGCCGGAGTTGCCGCGGGCGCCGTTCAACGCACCGGTCGACAGGGCCGCCGCCGTCTTGGCCACGCAACCGCCGCCGTCGGCGTTGGCCCCCGCGTTCGCCTCGGCCAACGCCGACCGCATGGTGAACAGCATGTTGGCGCCGGTGTCGGAATCGGCGACCGGGAAGACATTGAGCCGGTTGATCTCGTCGATGTGGGTGATCAGGTCGCTGACGGCGGTGTGCGCCCAATCCCGCAGGGTGACGGCGTCCAGGAGGCGGTCCGCCGGAGCCTCTGACGTGCCCAGTGTGCCCACCTCCTCTGCGCCGGCCGGCCGGCATCCGATGGGCGCCAGCGTAGCCCGGTGACATGCGCGGCGGCTGTGCCCAGTGTCTGTGTTCGACGGTCGCCTGCGCGGCCATCCGGCCCGCTGAGCCTACCGAGCGGGGCCGACAGCGCCGGTGACGGTTTTGGCGGTTATCAGGACAGTCGGTATCCTGGTTGGGCCCGGTCCCCCGGGCCGTCCCGGCTTCCGACGTGCGAGTTGCCGGACCCCCGATTTCTTGAGGAGTTTGAACCATGGCCGCTGTGTGCGACATCTGCGGGAAAGGCCCCGGCTTCGGCAAGTCGGTGTCCCACTCCCACCGGCGCACCAGCCGACGGTGGGACCCCAACGTCCAGACCGTGCGCGCCGCGACCCGCCCCGGCGGCAACAAGCAGCGCCTCAACGTCTGCACGTCCTGCATCAAAGCCGGCAAGGTCGTCCGCGGCTAGTCGCCTGCTCAGGGCAGCCGCCAGTCGATCGGGTCGGCGCCCATGTCCGCCAGCAACGCGTTGGCGCGGCTGAACGGCCGCGAACCGAAGAACCCGCGCGATGCCGACAGCGGCGAAGGATGCGGCGACTCGATCGCGACGCAGTTTCCCTCGGCCAGCATCGGTTTGAGCGTGGACGCGTCGCGACCCCACAGGATCGCGACCATCGGTTGCGACCGCGCGGCCAGCGCCCGGATGGCGCACTCCGTCACCGCTTCCCAGCCCTTGCCGCGATGCGACGCCGGATTGCCGGGGCGAACCGTGAGCACCCTGTTGAGCAGCATGACACCGCGCTGCGCCCACGGCGTCAAATCGCCGCATGCCGGCTGGGGATGACCGAGGTCGGCGGTGTACTCCTCGAAGATGTTGGCCAGGCTGCGCGGCAGCGGGCGCACCTCGGGCGCCACCGAAAAGCTCAACCCCACAGCGTGTCCGGGGGTCGGATAGGGATCCTGGCCAACGATGAGGACCCGGACGGCGTCGAAGGGGAAGGTGAAGGCGCGCAGCACGTTCGGGCCGGCCGGCAGGTATCGGCGCCCGGCGGCGATCTCCTCGCGCAGGAATTGCCCCATCTGAGTTACCTGGCCGGCCACCGGCTGCAGCGCCGCCGCCCAGCCCTGCTCGACGAGTTCATTCAACGGGCGCGCGGTCACCGCGTCACCCTAGCTCGTCATAGGACTGCCACCCGGCGTAGCCGCTGAACGCGTCGCCGTCGACGAGCACGCGGGCCGGCCCCTCGATCACCCGCCCGATGACGCGCCACCCGGCCGGCACCGGACCGCCGAAACAGGCGACCAGCGCGTGATCTTCGCCACCGCCCAGCACCCACGCCAGGGGGTCCGCGGCGGCCGCCGCGGCGGCGCCGGCCAGCGCTTCGCGGTCGGCGGCCAGCGCCGCGGTGGATAAATCCACGCCCACGCCGGAGGCCTCGGCGACGTGCCGCAGGTCGGCCACCAAACCGTCGGAGACGTCGATCATGGCTTCGGCGCCGGCCGCCGCGGCCGCCGCGCCCTGGCCATAGGGCGGCCGAGGCACCAGGTGACTGCGCCGCAACTCGTCGAAGCCCTCAATGCCGTTGCGCCACAACGAATAACCGGCCGCCGAGGCGCCCAACTCGCCCGCGACGGCGAGAACCGAGCCGGGTTTGGCGCCCGAGCGCAACACGGGTGCACGGCCGCCCGCGTCGCCGAGCACCGTCACCGAGATCACCCAGTGCGGGCTGCTGACGAGATCCCCGCCGGCGATGCCGGCACCGACGCGGGCCGCCTCGTCCCACATCCCGTCGACCAGGGACTCCACCAGATCGGCCGGCGTGTCACCGGGCGCCCCGAAGGCGACCACGAAGGCGGTGGGCCGCGCGCCCATCGCCTCGATGTCGGCGGCATTCTGGGCGATCGCCTTGCGACCCACGTCGTGCGGCGTCGACCAATCCAGGCGAAAATGCCGGTCCTGCACCAACATGTCGGTCGAGACCACGACGCGGCCGTCCGCGGCGGAGACCACGGCGCCATCGTCGCCGGGCCCGAGCAGCACCGCGTCGGGTTGCCGCCGGCCGCGCACTAGCCGGTCGATGACGGCGAACTCGCCGAGCCGCCGCAGCGTCGGGCGCTGCCCCGGTGCGTCGTCGTTCACGCCACCTCCTGCGCGGGTCCGGTTGTGTGAGGCCACACTACGGTCGCGCCCCCACGGTAAGTTGGGTGCCTGCCGGGCGAGCGCACCGGGCGCAGACAGGAGGTGCGAGGGCCGTGACCACCGATCCCGGTCCGGGCTCCGATGCCGGCGGGCCGTCGCGTTGGGCGATCCTCGCCGCGCTCACGCTGGCCGTCGCGGTGATCGGGGTTGTGCTGACGCTGGCGAGCCGAAGCACGCCGCCGCGCGATGTGACCGTCGCGGCCGTCGACGCACCGCAAGCCGAGAGCCCCGCGTGCCAATCCCTGGGCGCGGCTTTGCCACAGCGGCTCGGTGACTTTCAGCGAGTGGCCCTCGCGCAACCTGCGCCCTCGGGCGCGAGCGCCTGGCGGGCCGTGCCCGGTAGCAATCCGGTGGTGCTGCGCTGCGGACTCGACCGCCCGGCCGACTTCGTCGTCGGGTCCCCACTCGAGGTCGTCGACGGCGTGCAATGGTTCAAGACCTCAGCCGCGGTCAGGCGCCCCGGGAACGCGGGCGGATCCACCTGGTGCGCCGTGGACCGGTCGGTATACGTGGCGCTCACACTCCCGGCCGAATCCGGGCCCACGCCGATCCAGCAACTCTCCGAGGTGATCGGCCGTGTCCTTCCCGCGGTCCCGATCCAACCGGCAGCCCCCAAATAGGCGGCTCGTCAACGAAGCCCGACGCCGCGGGCCAGCGCCGTCTCGACCATGGTCGCCAGCAGTGTGGGGTAGTCCATGCCGCTGGCGGCCCACATCCTCGGATACATCGAGATCTTCGTGAACCCGGGCATGGTGTTGACCTCGTTGATCACCGGCCCCTCGTCGGTGAGGAAGAAGTCGACCCGGGCCAGGCCCTGGCAATCGATGGCCTTGAACGCCCGGATCGCCAATTGCCGCACGGCGTCCGCGATGTCGTCGTCGACCTTGGCGGGCACGTCCAATTCGGCGGCGTCGTCGAGGTATTTGGTCGCAAAGTCGTAGAACGCATCCTCGCGCCCGCGCACGCCGGCCACCCGGATCTCGCCGACGGTGCTGGCTTCGATTGTGCCGTCGGGCATTTCGAGCACACCGCATTCCAGTTCGCGACCCGGGATCGCCGCCTCGACGATGACCTTCGGATCGTGGCGGCGCGCGGTGGCGATCGCGGCCGGCAGCTCGTCCCAGCCCGCGACCCGGCTGACGCCGATCGACGAGCCGCCGCGCGCCGGTTTGACGAACACCGGCAGCCCCAGGCGCTCGCGCTGCTCGGGTTGCAGCGTCGACTGCGACGGCCGCAGCACCACGTGCGAGCCGACCGGCAGCCCCTCGGCGGCCAGCAGCTTCTTGGTGAACTCCTTGTCCATGCCGGCGGCGCTGGCCAGCACACCCGCACCGACGTAGGGCACGCCGGCGAGCTCCAGCAACCCCTGGACCGTTCCGTCCTCGCCGTAGGGGCCGTGCAGGACCGGGAACACCACGTCGACCGACGCCAGGACCTCGCCGGCACCGTGCCGCAACGACACCAGCTGGCCGCTTCGCCCGGGATCGGCGGGCAGGGCGAGCTCGGTCCCCGACGCGGCGGACACCTCGGGCAACCGCCGGTCGGTGATCGCCAGCGCGTCCGGGTCGCCGTCGGTGAGCACCCACGAACCCCCGGGCGTGATGCCCACCGCGATCACCTCGAAGCGCTCCGGGTCGAGATTGCGCAGGATGCCGCCGGCGGACACGCACGAGATGGCGTGCTCGTTGCTGCGGCCACCGAAGACGACGGCGACGCGCACCCGGCTCGACCGGTCGCTGGCCTCCACAACCTTCAGAGGCTACCGGTTGTCGGCGCCCGGGGCCGCGCGACGGGCCGTCACCTGCGGTTTCGGACTATTCGGGCTTGGTCCTGCGGCCCAGCAGCAGGGCCATCGCCTCGTCGACGGACAGCCCCTTGTGGCACACCCGGTGCACGGCGTCGGTGAGCGGCATCTCGACGTCGTAACTGGACGCCAGGGCCAGCACCGACTCGCAGGACGTCACGCCCTCGACGATGTGGCCCTCCCCGGCCCGCATGGCCGCCTCCATGGTCACGCCCCGGCCGAGGCTCTCCCCGAAGGACCGGTTGCGCGAGTGCGGCGACGTGCACGTGGCAACCAGGTCGCCGACGCCGGCCAGGCCGGCCAGCGTCGCGCCCTTGGCGCCGAGCGCAATGCCCAGCCGCATGATCTCGGCCAGCCCGCGGGTGATGATCGCGGCCGCGGTGTTTTCGCCGAGCCCCACGCCGGCGGCCATCCCGCACGCCAGCGCGATGACGTTCTTGCACGCGCCGCCGATCTCGGTTCCCACGACGTCGCTGTTGGTGTACGGGCGGAAGTACCCGCTGTTCAGCATGCGCTGCAGCGCGACCGCGCGTCCGGAGTCACCGCTGGCGATGACGGTGGCGGCGGGCTGGCATTGGGCGATCTCGCTGGCGAGGTTGGGTCCGGAGATCACCGCGACCTGATCCATGTCCACACCGGTCACCGAGACGATGACCTGGCTCATCCGCATGAGGGTGCCCAACTCGATGCCCTTGGCCAGGCTCACCAGTGTCGCACCGTCGGCCAACGACGGCGCCCAGCCCTCGAGGTTGGCCCGCAGCGTCTGGGCCGGCACGCCGAGGAGGACCGTCGTGACGCCGCGCAGCGCCTCGTCGGCGTCGGTGGTGGCGCGAACGCCCGGTGGCAGCATCGTGCCGGGCAGGTAGTCGGGGTTGTAGCGAGTGGTGTTGATCTGCTCGGCGATATCGGGTCGCCGGGCCCACAACCGCACCTCCGCCTCGGGTCCCATCGCGTCGACGAGCACCTTGGCCAGCGCGGTGCCCCAGGCGCCGGCGCCCATCACCGCGACGGCGCCCGATGTGCCGGCCAATTCGCCACCCCCAGTCTGTTCTCGCGCCGGATGCCCAGCGGCATGTAGCCGATACACACTAGAACAGGCGGGGTCTACATTCACGCGGCGCCGCGGCGATCGCAAGCGCGGCGCAGCCGGGCGCGGCGGGTCGCCGCCATCAAGCCCGCGGCGATCGCAAGCGCTGACCGACCCGACGCCCGAGGGCCACCGCGACCCGCTGAACAACGCGATCGCCGTCGCCGAACGGGCACTCGCCGAGTCCTACACGAATCTCGTTGTGCTGCAGGGAGATTTGCCCGCGCTGCAGAGCCACGAGCTCGCCGGCGCGATCGCCGCGGCGCGCCAGCACCGCCGCAGCTTCGTCGCCGACCGGCTGGCGACGGGGACCTCCGCGCTGTGCGCGTTCGGGACCGCTCTCGATCCGCAATTCGGGCCGGATTCCGCGGCGCGGCACCGCCGTTCGGGTGCGATCGAGCTGACGGGTACGTGGCCCGGGCTGCGCTGCGACGTCGACACTCCGGCCGACCTCGCGGCCGCGCGTCGACTCGGGGTCGGACCGGCGACCGCCCGCGCCCTCACGCAGCACTAGGGATCCCGCGCCAGCAAACCTTTCCGAGGGATGAACGGCGTACCAACGGCGCATGGATGTCCCCGGAGCGCTAGCAGCACCAGCCGGTCATACGCCATGATCTCAGGGTGACAGAAATCGAAGCTCAGGCGCGGGCCGATGAGAACGTGTGGCTTCCGGGCGAGTCGGCCGTGGCGGCGCCACCCGCAGCAACGCCGGCAGCGAACACCGACCAGCTACCCGAAGACCGCTACCTCAACCGCGAACTCAGCTGGCTTGACTTCAACGCACGAGTTCTGGCATTGGCCGACGACAATTCGCTGCCGCTTCTCGAGCGCGCCAAGTTTCTCGCCATCTTCGCCTCCAACCTCGACGAGTTCTACATGGTGCGCGTCGCCGGCCTCAAGCGCCGCGACGAGATGGGCCTGTCGGTCCGCTCGGCCGACGGCCTGACCCCGCGCGAGCAACTGGCGCTGATCGGCGAACAGACTCAGCGCATCGCGACCCGGCACGCCCGGGTCTTTCTCGACTTGGTGCGGCCGGCGCTCGCCGAGGAGGGCATCCACATCGTCACGTGGGCCGACCTGGATGGCCGCGAGCAAGAGGAACTGTCGACCTATTTCATGGAGCAGGTCTTCCCGGTCCTGACACCGCTCGCGGTCGACCCCGCCCACCCCTTCCCGTTCGTCAGCGGCCTGAGCCTCAACCTTGCCGTGACCGTGCGCCAACCCGACGACGGCGGTCAGCACTTCGCCCGAGTCAAGGTGCCCAACAACGTGGATCGCTTCGTCGAGCTCCGCGGCCCGGCCACCGGCGACGACGCCGAGGGGCAAACGGTCGTGCGGTACTTACCGATGGAGGAGCTCATCGCAGCCTTCCTGCCCGTGCTGTTCCCGGGCATGGAGATCGTCGAGCATCATGCGTTCCGCATTACCCGCAACGCCGACATGGAGGTTGAGGAAGACCGCGACGAGGACCTGCTGCAGGCCCTGGAACGCGAACTCGCGCGCAGGCGTTTCGGTCCGCCGGTGCGGCTGGAGATCGCCGACGACATGACCGAGAGCATGCTGGAGCTGCTGCTGCGCGAACTCGACGTGCATCCCGGCGACGTCATCGAAGTGCCCGGGCTGCTCGACCTGTCCTCCCTGTGGCAGATCTACGGCCTGGACCGCCCGGCGCTCAAGGACCGGGCGTTCGTCCCGGACACCCACCCGGCCTTCGCCGACCGGGAAACTCCCAAAAGCATCTTTGCGACGCTGCGCGAAGGCGATGTCCTGGTTCATCATCCGTACGACTCGTTTTCCACCAGCGTGCAACGGTTCATCGAGCAGGCGGCCGCCGACCCCAACGTTCTGGCGATCAAGCAGACGCTGTACCGCACGTCCGGTGACTCGCCCATCGTGCGGGCGCTCATCCAGGCCGCCGAGGCCGGCAAGCAGGCGGTGGCGCTCGTCGAGATCAAGGCGCGCTTCGACGAGCAGGCCAACATTCAATGGGCACGCGAACTCGAACGCGCGGGCGTGCACGTCGTCTACGGGCTCGTCGGCCTCAAGACACACTGCAAGACCTGCCTGGTGGTGCGGCGCGAAGGCTCGGCGATCCGGCGGTACTGCCATATCGGGACCGGCAACTACAACAGCAAGACCGCACGGTTGTACGAGGACGTCGGACTGCTGACGGCGGCCCCGGAGATCGGCGCCGACCTCACCGACCTATTCAATTCGCTGACCGGCTATTCGCGGAAGTTGTCCTACCGCAACCTCTTGGTGGCGCCGTACGGGATTCGCACCGGCATCATCGAACGCGTCGAGCGGGAAGTGGCCGCGCACCGCGAGCGGGGCGACGGACGCATCCGCCTGAAGATGAACGCCCTCGTCGACGAGCAGGTGATCGACGCGCTGTACCGCGCCTCGCAGGCCGGCGTGCGTGTCGAGGTGGTCGTGCGAGGGATCTGCGCGCTGCGCCCGGGAACCGAAGGCTTCTCGGAAAACATCTATGTGCGCTCAATTCTCGGCCGATTCCTCGAACACTCGCGGATCATTCATTTCCGCAACATCGACGAGTTCTGGATCGGCAGCGCCGACATGATGCACCGCAATCTCGACCGGCGCGTCGAAGTGCTCGCCCAGGTCAAGGACCCTAAGCTCACCGCCCAGTTGAACGACTTGTTCGAATCCGCCCTCGACCCGTCCACGCGCTGTTGGGAACTCGGGCCGGATGGACAGTGGGTCGCCTCGCCCCAGGAGGGCCACACGGTTCGCGATCACCAGGTTTCACTCATGGAGCGGCACCGCAGTCCTTAACGCCCCAGTGATGATTTCCCGGCGCGTCCGCCATGGTGCGGCCCCGGCTGAATTGACGTGCAGGAGTTGAGGTGCCAATCGAGAAATCGTCCGCCCGGCGTTCGGGAAGCCGGATCGTCTACGCCGCGGGGGCCGTGCTGTGGCGCCCGGGTGCCGGCGATGCGGCCGACCCGCCGCTCGAGATCGCGGTAATCCACCGTCCCCGCTACGACGACTGGTCGCTGCCCAAGGGCAAGGTCGACCCCGGGGAGACCGCGCCCGTGGCCGCGGTGCGCGAGGTGCTGGAGGAGACGGGACACCAAGCCACGCTGGGCAGGCGACTGGACATGATCTCCTATTCGATCGACCAGGGCGTCAAGAAGGTCTACTACTGGGCGGCGCGCAGCGGCGGCGGCGAGTTCACCCCCGGCAAAGAGGTCGACGAACTCATCTGGCTGCCGGTCCAGGACGCGATGCGCCGGCTCAACTATGCCCAGGATCAAAAGATGTTGCGGCACTTCGCAAAACATCCCGCCGACACCCGTACCGTCCTGGTGGTCCGGCACGGAACCGCCGGCCGGAAGGCACGCTTCAAGGGCAACGACGCCGAACGGCCGCTGGACAAGCGAGGGCGCGCACAGGCCGAGGCCCTGGTTCCCCAGCTGTTGGCCTTCGGCGCCTCCGACGTCTACGCCGCCGACCGGGTCCGCTGCCACCAGACGGTCCAACCGCTCGCCCAGGAGTTGGGTGTGACCGTGCACAACGAGATCACGTTGACCGAGGAGGCGTACGCCAAGAATCGCAAACGGGGCCGGCAGCGCGTGCTGAGCATCGCCGAGCAGGACGGCACCCCGGTGATCTGTACGCAGGGCAAGGTGATTCCCGACTTGATCGAGTGGTGGTGCGGACGCGACGGCGTGCGCCCCGACAGGTCACGCAACCACAAGGGCAGCACGTGGGTGCTGTCGTTGTCGGGCGGCCGGCTGGTCGCGGCCGACCACATCGGCGGCCCGCTGGCCGCGAACGTGCGCGCCTAGCACGCGAATACCCTTCGGGGGCACCGCTGCCACCCGAAGGGTATTCGCCTGTGAAGCCTGGTCGCTGCCCTACTTGCGGCCGCGACGCGCGGTCGCCTTCTTGGCGGGAGCCTTCTTGGCCGGGGCCTTGGTGGCCGCCTTGCGGACCGGCGCCTTGGTCGCGGCCTTCTTGGCCGGGGCCTTGGTCGCGGCCTTCTTGACCGGAGCCTTCTTGGCCGGAGCCTTCTTGGCGGGCGCGGCCTTCTTGACCGGAGCCTTCTTGGCCGGAGCCTTCTTGGCGGGCGCGGCCTTCTTGACCGGAGCCTTCTTGGCCGGAGCCTTCTTGGCGACCTTCTTGGCAGCACCTGCGCCAACACCACGTTTCACTGCGGGTCCTTCCGCCGGGAGGCGCTGTGCGCCAGCTACAACCGCTTTGAATTGGGCACCCGGACGGAACGCCGGGACGGATGTCGGCTTCACCTTCACCGTCTCGCCGGTGCGCGGGTTGCGGGCCACGCGCGCCGCGCGCCGCCGCTGCTCGAAGACACCGAACCCGGTAATCGTGACGCTGTCACCCTTGTGCACCGCGCGCACAATGGTGTCGACGACATTCTCGACGGCGGCGGTTGCCTGCCGACGGTCCGAGCCCAATTTCTGTGTGAGCACGTCAATGAGCTCTGCTTTGTTCATCCAATCCCTCCAAGCTAGTGGTCCCCGTTTTCGCGAACCGACTAGTGGACACGGTAAACCCTCACCCAGCAAATTTCCAAGAGCCACGCGCAATTTCACGGCGGATAGGCCAAAATTTTCGCAATCCGATTGCCTCCCTTGACCGGTGGCAAGCCTTGAAAATCGGCCCGGATTAGTTAGGTGATCGAGACGAATTACCGCCCGGATTGGTCCATTACGAGGCGGGCAAGGTGCGCGGCTTCCAGTCCGGACGCGCCGCTTCAAATGCCTCGATCTCGTCGAGTTTCCGCAGCGTAAGGCCTATATCGTCGAGGCCTTCGAGCAGCCGCCACGCCGTGTGGTCGTCAATCTTGAACGGCAGCACCGTCGTTGCGGCGGTGATATTTCGATCTTGAAGATTGACAGTGATTTCCAGGCCCGGGCTCTGCTCGATGAGCTTCCAGAGCAGCTCCACCCCGTCTTGGGAGACTTCGGCGGCCAGGAGCCCGGCCTTGCCGGCGTTGCCGCGAAAGATGTCGCCGAACCGAGACGAGATAACCACCCGGAACCCGTAGTCCATGAGCGCCCACACGGCGTGCTCGCGCGACGAGCCGGTGCCGAAATCGGGGCCGGCAACCAGAACTGAGCCGCGGTCAAACGGGCTGAGGTTGAGCACGAATGAGGGATCCGAGCGCCATGTGGCGAACAAGCCGTCCTCAAAACCGGTCCGGGTCACCCGCTTCAAATACACCGCGGGAATGATCTGGTCGGTATCCACGTTGGAGCGCCGCAGCGGCACGCCTATGCCGGTGTGGGTGCGAAATGGTTCCATGCCCGTCCTCGATTCTGCTCAGTTGGAGTTCAAGTCGGCCGGCGCGGACAGCGTTCCACGAACCGCCGTCGCCGCCGCGACGGCCGGCGACACCAGGTGCGTTCGGCCGCCTTTGCCCTGCCGCCCTTCGAAGTTGCGGTTGGACGTCGCGGCGCACCGCTCGCCGGGCGCGAGCTGGTCGGGGTTCATGCCCAGGCACATCGAGCAGCCGGCCTGCCGCCATTCGGCGCCGGCCGCGGTGAAGACCTCACCCAGCCCTTCGGCCTCGGCCTGGGCGCGCACCCGCATGGAACCGGGTACGACGAGCATCCGCACGCCGGGGGCGATCGTGCGTCCCCGCAACACGTCGGCCGCCGCGCGCAGGTCCTCGATGCGGCCATTGGTGCACGACCCGACGAACACCGCGTCGACGGCGATGTCGCGCATCGGGGTCCCGGCCCGAAGCCCCATGTACGCCAAGGCTTTCTCGGCGGCCTGCCGCTGGCCGTCGTCGGTCATCAGCTCGGGGTCCGGAACGGCGGCCGAAAGCGGCACCCCCTGCCCGGGATTGGTTCCCCACGTGACGAACGGGCTCAGCTCGCCGGCGTCGAGATGGACCTCGGTGTCGAACTCGGCTCCGTCGTCGGTCCGCAGTCGCTGCCAGTACGCCATCGCCGCATCCCACTGTGCGCCCGTCGGGGCGTGCGGCCGGCCGCGCAGGTATTCGTACGTGGTGTCGTCGGGGGCGATCATGCCCGCTCGCGCGCCGGCCTCGATGCTCATATTGCAGATCGTCATCCGGCCCTCCATCGACAGCGATTCGATGGCGTCGCCCCGATATTCGATGACGTGACCCTGCCCGCCGCCGGTGCCGATCTTGGCGATCAACGCCAAAATGATGTCCTTGGCGGTCACGCCGTCGGGCAACCGCCCGTCGACGTTGACGGCCATCGTCTTGAACGGGCGCAGTGACAAGGTCTGCGTCGCCAGCACGTGTTCCACCTCGGAGGTGCCGATCCCCATGGCCAGCGCGCCGAATGCGCCATGGGTCGAGGTGTGGCTGTCGCCACAGACGATCGTCATGCCGGGCTGGGTGAGGCCCAATTGCGGTCCGACGACATGCACGATGCCCTGCTCGATGTTGCCCATCGGGTAGAGCCGGACACCGAATTCGGCGCAGTTCCGCCGCAACGTCTCGACCTGGACCCGCGACACCGGGTCCGCGATCGGCTTGTCGATGTCGATGGTGGGCACGTTGTGGTCTTCGGTGGCCAGCGTCAGGTCGGGGCGCCGCACCGGCCGGCCGGCCAGGCGCAGGCCGTCGAAAGCCTGCGGGCTGGTGACCTCGTGCACCAGATGCAGATCGATGTAGATCAGGTCGGGAGCCCCTCCTTGATCGGATCCGCCCCCGCGTGCCACAACGTGGTCCTCCCAGACCTTTTCGGCCAGCGTGCGCGGCCCGGCCATGTCGGATCCCATCTCGAATTGCCTCAATTCCGTCATTCCGGGTGGTGTCTCACTATGCGAGACGCTAATATCTTCTTGTGAGACAGCATAGCGGCATCGGCGTCCTGGACAAAGCCGTGGGATTGCTGCACACGATCGCCGAATCCCCCTGCGGACTGGCCGAACTGTGCGAACGAAGCGGATTGCCCAGGGCTACCGCGTACCGGCTGGCCGCCGCCCTCGAAGTTCATCGCCTGCTGGCGCGCGACGACGAGGGGCGCTGGCGCCTCGGGCCCGCGGTCACCGAACTGGCGGCCCACGTGAGCGATCCGCTGTTGGCGGCGGCGTCCGGGGTCTTGCCGCTGCTGCGCGAAACCACCGGTGAGAGCGTGCAGCTCTACCGGCGCGAGGGCACGTCGCGGGTCTGCGTGGCCGCGCTGGAACCGGCTGCCGGCCTTCGCGATACCGTGCCCGTCGGTGCGCGGCTGCCAATGACGGCGGGGTCGGGCGCCAAAGTGCTCCTGGCGTATAGCGATGCCGCCACCCAAAAGGCCGTGCTGCCGTCGGCGATGTTCACCGACCGGGTGCTGGCCGACGTTCGCCGGCGGGGCTGGGCGCAGAGCGTGGCCGAGCGCGAGCCGGGGGTGGCCAGCGTCTCGGCGCCGGTGCGCGATGGCCGCGGCGCCGTCATCGCCGCCATATCGGTGTCCGGGCCCATCGACCGGATCGGCCGGCGCCCCGGGGGGCGCTGGGCGGCCGACTTGCTGGCGGCCTCCGAGGCATTGACACGCCGGCTGTAGCCCTGACGCCGGGCCCGCGCGGCTGTGGCCCCGCTCCGAGACTGCGCCCTCGGCGCCCGAATTGGTCGCCGGCGCGCCCTGAGCGCAGGCTCGGCGCCGCGACGGCAGGCTCGGCAGCAAATCGCGGATTACAACCTGTCAGACTGACGCGATGGGAACCAATCAGCGCGCGAGCATCGTCATGTCGGAGGACGAAATCGTCGACTTCGTCGTCAAGAGCCGCACCGGCACGCTGGCCACCGTCGGGCCCGACGGCCAGCCACACCTGACGGCGATGTGGTACGCCGTCGTCGACGGTGAGATCTGGCTGGAGACCAAGGCGAAGTCGCAGAAGGCGGTCAACCTCAAACGCGACCCGCGGGTGAGCTTCCTCATCGAGGACGGCAACACCTACGACACCCTGCGCGGTGTGTCCTTCGAGGGCGTCGCGGAGATCGTCGACGATCCCGACGTCTCCCACCGCGTCGGCGTCAGCGTGTTCGAGCGCTACACGGGCCCCTACACCGACGAGATGAAGCCCTTCGTCGAGCAGATGATGAACAAGCGTGTGTGCGTGCGCATCGTCGCGCGACGCTCGCGGTCGTGGGACCACCGCAAGCTGGGGCTGCCGCCGATGCCGCTGGGCGGCTCGACCGCGCCGGCGGCGCAATAGCGCCGCCTGCGCGTCTGCTCGCCAGATACTTGAGGACCGGCCGGTGAATGTGTAGCCCCGATGGGATTCGAACCCACGCTACCGCCGTGAGAGGGCGGCGTCCTAGGCCGCTAGACGACGGGGCCAGAACCGATCCGAGCTGTCAGCATAGCTCACGGCGGTAGGCCCACCTAATCGCCGACACCGCCTCGATGAGGCGGGATCTTGCTGGGGTACCAGGACTCGAACCTAGAATGGCTGAACCAGAATCAGCTGTGTTGCCAATTACACCATACCCCATTGGCTGTCTAAAACGGCTGGTCAGAGCGCATTCCGCGGACGGTGTGATGCCGTTGGACGTCGCCGCTGCCGGCCGTTGTCGACCGACGTGCAGACTACCAAAGACTCGGGCGCCGATGCCGCACGCCTGCTAGGCGACCGTTTCGCGGGCGGCCCGGAGGCGCCGCAGGCTGCGGTCGCGGCCCAGCAATTCCAGTGACTCGAACAAGGGCGGGCTGATGGTTGTTCCGGTGGCGGCCACGCGTATCGGCCCGAACGCCTTGCGCGGTTTGAGCGCCAGACCCTCGATGAGGGCCGCCTTGAGGGCCTCTTCGATGCGATCTGTGGTCCACTTCTGCACGCCGTCCAGTGCCTGCAGCGCCGCGTCGAGCACCGCACCCGAATCGGGGCCCAGCTCCTTGGCGGCCGCCTTCAGGTCGATCGCGTACTCGTCGTCGTTGAGGAACTTCAGCAGGTCCCAGGCGTCGCCGAGCACCACGATGCGCGTCTGCACGAGGTGGGCGGCCACCCCGAACGCGTGGTCGTCCAGCCCGGTGTCGTGGCCGTGGGTGTCGAAGAACTCTCGCAGTCGCCGGGTGAACTCGGTGGGGGCCAGCATGCGGATGTGCTCGGCGTTGAGCGCGTCGGCCTTCTTTTGGTCGAAGCGGGCCGGATTGGAATTGACGTCCACGACGTCGAACGCGGCCACCATCTCCTCGAGCGTGAACAGGTCGTGGTCGTCGGCGATCGCCCAGCCCAGCAGCGCAAGGTAATTCAGCAACCCCTCGGGGATGAAGCCGCGATCACGGTGTGCGAACAGGTTGGACTGGGGGTCGCGCTTGGAGAGCTTCTTGGTTCCCTCCCCCAATACCGTTGGCAGGTGGGCGAACTGCGGGATCTTCTCGGCGACGCCGATCCGGATCAGCGCCTGATACAGCGCCAACTGGCGCGGGGTCGACGGCAGCAGGTCCTCGCCGCGCAGCACGTGGGTGATCTTCATCAGCGCGTCGTCCACCGGGTTGACCAAGGTGTACAACGGTTCTCCGTTCGCCCGGGTCAGCGCGAAGTCCGGCATGCTGCCCGCCGCGAACGTGGTGGTACCGCGGACCAGGTCGTCCCACGCGAAGTCCTCATCGGGCATCCGCAGGCGCACCACGGGTTGGCGGCCTTCCGCCAGGAAGGCCGCGCGCTGAGAATCGGTGAGCTGCCGATCGAAGTTGTCGTACCCCAGTTTCGGGTTGCGGCCGGCGGCGATATGGCGCGCCTCGACCTCCTCGGGTGTCGAGAAGGCGTAGTACGCCTCCCCC
Source organism: Mycobacterium bohemicum DSM 44277 (assembly GCF_001053185.1). Taxonomy (GTDB): domain Bacteria; phylum Actinomycetota; class Actinomycetes; order Mycobacteriales; family Mycobacteriaceae; genus Mycobacterium; species Mycobacterium bohemicum. The sequence goes on from NZ_CSTD01000004.1 coordinate 467,945, forward strand.
GCTTCGAGCAGCGCGGCAACCACGTCGCTGTAGATTTCCCTGCGCTGTGACTGCCGGTAGGGACCGTATGGGCCGCCGACCTCGGGGCCCTCGTCCCAGTCCAGGCCGAGCCAGCGCAGGGCGTCGAGCAGCGCGAGATAGCTTTCCTCGCTGTCGCGCTGCGAGTCGGTGTCTTCGATGCGAAAGACGAAGGTGCCGCCGGTGTGTCGGGCATAGGCCCAGTTGAACAGCGCTGTGCGGACCATCCCGACGTGGGGGGTGCCGGTCGGCGACGGACAGAACCGGACGCGGACCGTGCCCGCCGGTGTGGCCCCTGGTGTGGCGGACGTCACGACTTCCCCTTGCGGACCACGGGATTGGTGAGGGTGCCGATGCCCTCGATGCTCACCGAAACCGTGTCGCCGTCCTCGATGGGGCCGACGCCGGCCGGTGTTCCGGTGAGGATGAGGTCCCCGGGCAGCAGGGTCATGACGGCCGAGATCCATTCGATGATGGCGGGGACGTCGTGAATCATCAGCGACGTGCGGCTGTCCTGCTTGACCTCGCCGTTGACCTCCGTCCGCAGTTGAAGATCCGAGGGATCCACCCCAGTGACGATCCACGGGCCGACGGGACAGAAGGTGTCGTGGCCCTTGGCCCGCGTCCACTGCCCGTCGGCCTTTTGTTGGTCGCGCGCGGACACGTCGTTGGCGATGGTGTAGCCCAGGATGTTCTCGGCGGCCTGTGCGGCCGGGACGTCCTTGCACGGCCGGCCGATGACCGCCGCCAGCTCCCCCTCGAAGTGCACCGGTGATGCGTTGGCGGGCAATTTGATCGCGGCGTCGGGCCCGATGATGGCGGTGTTCGGCTTGAGGAATATCACCGGATCGGCCGGCGCGGGGCCGGTGATGCCGCCCATCTCGGCGATGTGGTCGGCGTAGTTCTTTCCGATGCACACCACCTTGCCGGCGAGTATGGGAGCCAGCAGCCGGACGTCGGCCAGCGGCCAGGACCGGCCGGTGAAGGTGGGCGTGCCGAACGGGTGCTCGGCGATCTCGCGGGCGATCATCCCGGCGGGATCGCCCGGTTCGCCCTCGACGCTGACGAACGCGACACCGTCGGGGCTGGCGATTCGACCAAGGCGCATTCGCCCGAGCCTAGTGACGGGCCCCGGTGGTCGGCTCAGCCGGGCTTGCGTTGACATGCGCTGGTCACCTCACCAGCGCCTTCTTTCGACTGTGCAAGCATGGGGAATGCAGAGGGGCCCGACCGCGACCGGCGCACTCGGCGCCCGCGCACGCTGGTCGATGATGGTCGTTTCGCTTGGGGCAACGGCGAGTTCCTTCCTGTTCATCAACGGCGTGGCATTCCTGATTCCCTCCTACCAGGCAACGCGGGGGATCCCGCTCGACGAGGCCGGTCTGCTGTCGTCGATGCCGAGCTGGGGCATGGTCGCCACGCTGGTGCTGTGGGGCTATGTGCTGGACCGGGTGGGCGAACGCGTGGTGATGACCGCGGGGTCGGCGCTCACCGCGGCGGCGGCCTACGCCGCCGCCGCGGCCCATTCGATGGTGTTGACCGGTGTGTTCTTGTTCCTCGGCGGGATGGCCGCGGCCAGCTGCAACACCGCCGGCGGCCGCCTGGTGTCGGCCTGGTTTCCCCCACACCAGCGCGGGTTGGCGATGGGGATCCGCCAGACCGCGCAGCCCCTCGGGATCGCATTGGGCGCCTTGGTGATTCCCGAGCTCGCGGAACACGGCCCGCGCGCGGGGCTGATGTTTCCGGCGGTGGCCTGCGCGGTCGGGGCGGTCGCGAGCGCCGTCGCGATCGTCGACCCGCCGCGCAAACCCCGGGAGGCGGCCAGCGAGCAGGAACTCGCCAGCCCGTACCGGGGATCGTTGGTGCTGTGGCGAATCCACGCGGTCGCGGGTCTGATGATGGTCCCGCAGACGGTCACCGTGACGTTCATGCTGGTGTGGCTGATCAGGAATCTGAATTGGTCGGTCGCCGCGGCCGGTGTCCTGGTCACCGTCGCGCAGTTGATCAGCGCGCTCGGCCGCATCGCGGTCGGTCGCTGGTCGGACCGAATTGGTTCGCGAATGCGGCCGGTCCGCATCATCGCTATCGGCGCGGGCGCGACGCTTTTCCTGTTGGCCTGGGCCGACTTTCTCAATTCCCGCTTCCAGGCGCCGCTGATGGTGGCGATCACGGTGATCGCCTCGCTCGACAACGGACTTGAGGCCACGGCCATCACCGAATTCGCGGGACCGTTCTGGAGCGGGCGCGCGCTGGGCATTCAGAACACCACCCAGCGGGTGATGGCCGCGGCCGCACCTCCGGTCTTCGGCGCGTTGATCAGCGCGGCCAAGTATCCGTCGGCGTGGATGTGGTGCGGCCTATTCCCGCTCCTGGCAGCGCCGTTGGTCCCTGGCCGGCTGCTGCCGCCGGGCTTGGAGGCTACAGCGCGGCGACGATCCGTTCGCCGACTTCGCCGGTGGCGAGCCGTGCGTTCCCACGTGACGCCAGATGACTCGCGACGGCCTGGTCCACTCGGGCGGCCGCGTCGTCGTGGCCCAGGTGGGCGAGCAGCAGCGCCACGGACATGATCGCCGCCGTGGGATCGGCGACACCCTTCCCGGCGATGTCCGGCGCGCTGCCGTGCACGGGCTCGAACATCGAGGGGTTGGTCCGGGTGGCGTCGATGTTTCCGCTGGCCGCCAAGCCGATTCCGCCGCACACCGCTGCGGCCAGGTCGGTGACGATGTCGCCGAACAGGTTGTCGGTGACGATCACGTCGAAGCGGCCCGGGTCGGTGACCAGGAAGATGGTTGCGGCGTCGACGTGTTGGTAGGCCACCTGCACGTCGGGGTATCCGTCGCCGACCTCGGCGACGATCCGCGACCACAGCTTGCCCGCGAACGTCAGCACGTTGGTCTTGTGCACCAGGGTCAGGTGTTTGCGGCGTTGCCGCGCGCGCTCGAACGCATCGACCACCACGCGGCGCACGCCGAAGGCGGTGTTCAGGCTCACCTCGGTGGCGACCTCGTTGGGGGTTCCGACCCGGATCGCGCCGCCGGTGCCGGTGTAGGGGCCTTCGGTCCCCTCCCGCACCACCACGAAGTCGATCGCCGGATTTCCGGCGAGCGGGCTGCTCACCCCCGGGTACAACCGCGCCGGCCGCACGTTGACGTGGTGATCGAGCTCGAAGCGCAGGCGTAGCAACAGGCCTCGCTCCAGCACGCCGCTGGGCACCGACGGATCACCGATGGCGCCCAGCAGGATGGCGTCGTGTCCGCGCAGCTCGTCGAGCACCGTATCGGGCAACAGCTCGCCGGTCGCGTGGTAGCGCCGGGCACCCAGGTCGTAATCGGTCTTCTCGACGCCCGGCAGGACCACGTCGAGGACCTTGAGCGCTTCGGCCACGACCTCGGGCCCGATCCCGTCGCCGGCGATGACAGCCAGCTTCATCGGCGCCGCTCTCCCCCGCGAGCGGGTGGTGCCCCCACCTCATCGCTCCGTCCCCCGCAAGCGGGCGGTACCCCCACTGCATCGTCGTCGGCGCACTTCACGACAGGTCAACCACCTCAAGCTTGTTCGCGCCCACCGCGGCCGCGATGGCCGACCGCACGTCCTCCGGCACGTCCCGGCTCAGTCGCAGCAGGATCGTCGCCGCGGGGCCTTCGACGTCTTCCGACAGCTGCGCGGCGTGGATGTTGACCCCGGCCGCACCGAGCAGGGTGCCGATCTTGCCCAGCGCCCCGGGCTGGTCGAAATAGTTGATCACCAGGTTGGTGCCCTCGGCGCGCATGTCGAAGTGGCGGCCGTTGACCTGGACGATCTTCTGCACCTGTTGCGGCCCGGCCAGCGTACCGGCGACATTGACGGACGAACCGTCGGGCGCGACCGCCCGCACGTCAACGACGCTGCGGTAGTTCGGGCTCTCGGTGGCGGTGGTGATTTCGGCGGTGACGCCGCGTTCGGCGGCCAGCGCGGGCGCGTTGACGAATGTCACCGGACCCTCGGTGACCGCGGAGAACAGTCCGCGCAAAGCCGAAAGCTTGAGGATGTCAACGTCTTCCGAGCTCAACTCACCGCAAACCTGAACCGACAGCGACACCGGCGGCCCCTCGCACAGGGTGGCGACCAGCACCCCGAGTTTGCGCACCAACTCCAGCCAGGGCGCCACCTCCTCGTTGACCACGCCACCGCCGACATTGACGGCGTCGGGCACGAATTCGCCGGCCAGCGCCAGCTTCACGCTCGCCGCGACGTCGGTGCCGGCCCGATCCTGCGCCTCGGCGGTGGACGCGCCCAGGTGCGGGGTGACCACCACCTGCGGCAGCTCGAACAGCGGGCTGTCGGTGCAGGGTTCCTTGGCGAACACGTCAAGACCGGCGGCGCGCACGTGACCGCTGCGGACCGCGTCGGCCAGCGCCGCCTCGTCCACCAGGCCCCCGCGGGCAGCGTTGACGATGATGACGCCGGGCTTGGTCTTGGCCAGCGCCTCCTTGCCGATCAGTCCGGCCGTCTCGGCGGTCTTCGGCAGGTGCACCGAGATGAAGTCGGCGCGGGACAGCAGCTCGTCGAGGGGCAGCAACTCGATGCCCAGCTGTGCGGCGCGGGCCGGCGACACGTACGGGTCGTAGGCGATCAGGTGCGTGCCGAAGGCCGCGAGCCGCTGGGCCACCAGTTGGCCGATGCGGCCCAGGCCCACGACGCCGACGGTCTTGCCGAAGATCTCGGTGCCCGAGAAGGACGATCGCTTCCAGGTGTGCTCGCGCAGCGACGCGTCGGCGGCGGGGATCTCGCGCGCCGCGGACAACAGCAGCGCCAACGCGTGCTCGGCGGCGCTGTGGATGTTCGACGTCGGGGCGTTGACCACCAGCACGCCGCGCTCGGTGGCGGCGTCCACGTCGACGTTGTCCAGCCCGACACCCGCGCGGGCGACGATCTTCAGCTTGGGCGCCGCGGCCAGCACCTCGGCGTCGACGGTGGTGGCCGACCGCACCAGCAGCGCGTCGGCCTCGCCCACCGCGGCCAACAGCTTCTCGCGGTCGGGGCCGTCGACCCAACGCACCTCGACCTGGTCTCCCAGCGCGGCCACGGTGGATTGGGCGAGTTTGTCGGCAATCAATACAACAGGCAGATTCACCCGGACAGACTATCGGCTGCGATTGACGGGCCGGCGTCGCCGTCGTCGCGGTCGGATCTTCCGCGGCCGCGAAGCCACATCCGCCACACCAGTCTCCGTCGGGGGCGGCACCCTTTGTGCCCGCCTCATAGCGACAAATGCGGCGGACGCGGCCGCCGACGGATGAGTGTCGCTATGAGGCGGGCAAAAAGCCACGTCCCTCCGCTCCCGGGACTGGTGTGACAGACGTGGTTCGGCAGTCCGCACCGGGCCTACGATGACGCGATGACCAAACTCGCCGTCATCTACTACTCGGCCACCGGCCACGGCACCACCATGGCGCAACGCGTCGCGTCCGCCGCGCAATCCGCGGGCGCCGAAGTCCGCCTCAGGCATGTCGCAGAGACCCACGACCCGGCCTCGTTCGCGCACAACCCCGCGTGGAGCGCGAATTACGAAGCGACCAAAGACCTTCCGGTCGCCACCGGCGAGGACATCGTGTGGGCGGACGCGGTGATCTTCGGTTCACCCACCCGTTTCGGTTCTCCGGCGGCGCAATTGCGTGGCTTCCTCGACTCGCTGGGTGGCCTGTGGGCGCAGGGCAAGCTGGCGGACAAGGTGTACGCGGGCTTCACGTCGTCCAACACCCTGCACGGCGGGCAGGAAACCACCCTCGTCAGCCTTTACATCACGCTGATGCATTTCGGCGGCATCATCGTGGCGCCGGGCTACACCGACCCGCTGAAGTTCGTCGACGGCAATCCCTATGGGGTGAGCCTGGTTTCCACCCACGACAACATCAGCGAGTTCGACTCCGAAGCCGACCGGGCCACGGGCGACGCCCTCGTTCACCTGGCCCGGCGGGTGGTGTCGGTGGCCGACCGGCTGGCGAGCTGACCGCAGTTACGCCGTCTCGGTGATCGGGCGGTCGACCCAGCTCATCAAGTCGCGCAGCTTCTTTCCGGTGACCTCGATGGGGTGCTCGGCGTTCTCCTTGCGCAGCTGCTCGAGCTGCTTGTTGCCGCCCTCGATGTTGGCGACGAGCTTCTTGACGAACGTGCCGTCCTGGATCTCGTGCAGGATCTCGCGCATCCGATCTTTCGTGCCGGCGTCGATGATCCGCGGACCGGAGAGGTAGCCGCCGAATTCGGCGGTGTCGGACACCGAGTAGTTCATCCGCGCGATGCCGCCCTCGTACATCAGGTCGACGATCAGCTTGAGCTCGTGCAGCACCTCGAAGTACGCCATCTCCGGCGGGTAGCCCGCCTCCACCATCACGTCGAAACCGGCCTTCACCAATTCCTCGGTGCCACCGCACAACACGGCCTGCTCGCCGAACAGGTCGGTCTCCGTCTCGTCCTTGAACGTGGTCTTGATGACACCGGCCCGGGTGCCGCCGATGGCCTTGGCGTAGGACAGCGCCAGCGCCTCGCCGCCGCCGGTCGGGTCCTGGTCGACGGCGATCAGGCACGGCACGCCCTTGCCGTCGACGAACTGGCGGCGCACCAGGTGGCCGGGCCCCTTCGGGGCGACCATCGCGACAGTGACCTCGGCCGGCGGCTTGATCAGCCCGAAGTGAATGTTGAGGCCGTGCCCGAAGAACAGCGCGTCGCCGTCCTTCAGGTTGGGCTCGACGTCGTTCTTGAAGATGTCCGCCTGGGCGGTGTCGGGCGCCAGCAGCATGATCACGTCGGCCCACTTGGCGACCTCGGCCGGGGTGTCGACGTCCAGTCCCTGCTCGGAAACCTTGGCCCGCGACTTGGATCCCTCCTTGAGCCCGACGCGCACCTGCACGCCGGAGTCGCGCAGGCTCAGCGAGTGCGCGTGCCCCTGGCTGCCGTAGCCGATGACGCCGACCTTGCGGCCCTGGATGATCGACAGGTCTGCGTCGTCGTCGTAGAACATTTCCAATGCCACTGTGTAGTTCCTTCTGTTCGATGAGTTACTTGGCGGTGCCTACTTGGTGCCCATCCCGCGCGCGCCGCGGGACAACGACACCACCCCCGATTGGACGATTTCGCGGATGCCGAACGGCTCCAGCACCCGCAGCAGCGCCTCGATCTTGCCGCGGTTACCCGTGGCCTCGATGGTCAGCGCCTCCGTCGACACGTCGATGACCTTGGCGCGGAACAGGTTCACGGCCTCGATCACCTGGCTGCGGCTGCCGGCGTCGGCGCGCACCTTGATCAGCGCCAACTCCCGGGACACCGAATTGTCCTCGTCCAGCTCGATGATCTTGATGACGTTGATCAGCTTGTTGAGCTGCTTGGTGATCTGCTCGAGCGGAGTCTCCTCGGCGGACACCACGATGGTCATCCGCGACATGTCCTTCTGCTCGGTCGGACCGACGGCCAGCGACTCGATGTTGAACCCGCGCCGGGAGAACAGCGCCGCGATGCGGGCGAGGACGCCGGGCTTGTCCTCGACGAGCACCGACAACGTGTGTGTGGTGGCACTCATTTAGGCGTGTCCCTCGCTTTCGTCGTCGAAGAGCGGGCGGATGCCACGCGCGGCCTGGATTTCGTCGTTGCTGGTGCCGGCGGCGACCATCGGCCACACCTGGGCGTCGGCGCCGACGATGAAGTCGATGACGACGGGCCGGTCGGTGATCGCGCGCGCCTGGTTGATGGCGTCCAGCACGTCTTCTTCACGCTCGCAACGCAATCCGACGCAACCCAACGCCTCGGCCAGCTTGACGAAGTCCGGGATGCGGTGGGAGTGCGTGGCCAGGTCGGTCTGGGAGTAGCGCTCCTGGTAGAACAGCGTCTGCCATTGGCGCACCATGCCCAGGTTGCCGTTGTTGATCAGCGCCACCTTGATCGGCACACCCTCGATCGCGCAGGTGGCCAGCTCCTGGTTGGTCATCTGGAAGCAGCCGTCCCCGTCGATCGCCCACACTTCGGCCTCGGGACGCGCGATCTTGGCGCCCATGGCCGCCGGGATGGCGAACCCCATGGTGCCCAGGCCGCCGGAATTGAGCCAGGTGCGCGGCTTTTCGTAGGAGATGAACTGCGCCGCCCACATCTGGTGCTGGCCGACGCCGGCGACGTACACCGCGTCCGGACCGGCGATCTGCCCCAGCTTTTCGATCACGTACTCCGGGCTCAGGCTGCCGTCGCTCTGCGGACCGTAGCTCAACGGATAGGTGGACCGGACCTCGTCGAGATATGCCCACCAGTCGGTCAATTCGAGGGCGACCGGTATCTCGCGGTGCCGGAGCATGGAAATGAGATCGGTGATGACGGCCTTGACGTCGCCGACGATCGGCACGTCGGCGTGGCGGTTCTTGCCGATCTCGGCGGGGTCGATGTCGGCGTGGATGATCTTGGCCTCGGGGGCGAAGGTGTCCAGCTTGCCGGTCACCCGGTCGTCGAAGCGGGTGCCCAGCGCGATCAGCAGGTCGCTGCGCTGCAGCGCCGCCACCGCGGCGACGGTGCCGTGCATGCCGGGCATGCCCAGATGCTGACGATGGCTGTCCGGGAACGCGCCGCGCGCCATCAGCGTGGTGACCACGGGGATGCCGGTCAGCTCGGCCAGCTCCAGCAGCTCCTCGGTCGCCTCGCCGCGGATGACGCCGCCGCCGACGTACAGCACCGGTTTGCGTGCCGCCGCGATCAGCTTGGCGGCCTCGCGGATCTGCCGGTTGTGCGGTTTGGTGTTCGGCTTGTAGCCCGGCAGGTCGAGTTCCGGGGGCCAGTCGAAAGTGCACTCGCCCTGCAGGACGTCCTTGGGGATGTCGACGAGCACCGCACCCGGGCGTCCCGACGAGGCGATGTGGAAGGCCTCGGCGATCACGCGCGGGATCTCGTCGCCGGAGCGGACGAGGAAGTTGTGCTTGGTGATCGGCATCGTGATGCCCGAGATGTCGGCCTCCTGGAAGGCGTCGGTCCCGATCAGCGTGCGCCCGACCTGCCCGGTGATCGCGACGACGGGGATCGAGTCCATCTGCGCGTCGGCCAGCGGGGTCACCAGGTTGGTCGCGCCGGGACCCGACGTGGCCATGCAGACCCCGACCTTGCCGGTGGCGTGCGCGTAGCCGCTGGCGGCGTGACCGGCGCCCTGCTCGTGGCGGACCAGCACGTGGCGCAGCTTCTTCGAATCGAACAGCGGGTCGTAGACGGGCAGCACGGCGCCGCCGGGAATCCCGAAGATCACCTCGACGTCGAGTTCCTCAAGCGATCGGATGACCGACTGGGCGCCGGTAACCTTCTCCGGCGCAAGGCGTTTCGGTTGCGCGGCCGGGGCGGCCGCGGCGGATTCCGCAGCGTCCGAGGCGATGTCGGCGGCGCGCTGCTTTGGCGTGGCGTGTGGCCTGGCGGGAGCGCTCACTGTCCTTTGGTCCCTACTTGTTGTCGAAGTCTCGTTGTGGGCAAGAAAAAACCCCCGTCAGCTCAGCTGCTGCACGAGGGTCGCGTTGGTGCTGGATCGCTTCAAATGCTGACGAGCAAGTCAGGCACCAACGCGCCGACTAAGTACTACAAGCATTCCGGGCTTTCCGGCGATATCCATAGCGTCCGACGGTAGCCTTCGCACAGCTCAGCCGTCAAATCCCGGGCCCGCGGCCGAGGTCGGCCGGTGTGCGCCCACGGCGTCGCCGCCGGTCTGCGGGCGGTGGGATGATGCGGGGGTGGTTACCGCATCCCCCGTCGTCATCAAGGTGTCGCCCATGGCGCACCTCGCCGTCGGGTACCTGACCCTGGGACTGCTGATACCGGTGCTGGTGTGGCCGCTGTCCGCGCCGCTGCTGCTGATCCCGGCGCTGTTGTCGGCGTCGGTCGTCCGGCTGCGCACCGTCGCCGACGACAACGGCGTGACCGTTCGGACGCTGGTGGGCGCCCGGACGGTGGCCTGGGATGACATCGAGGGGCTGCGTTTCCACCGCGGATCCTGGGCGCGCGCGCACCTCAAAAGCGGTGCGGAGCTGCGACTGCCCGCGGTGACGTTCGCGACGTTGCCCCAGCTGACCGAGGCCAGCTCCGGGCGGGTTCCCAACCCCTACCGGTGAGCGCGCGTCAGGCGATCGGATTGACGCCGTTGAGCAGCACCCACACGCCGACGCCGGCGGCGATGCCGACCAACAACGCCACGAACGACCCGATGAAGGGCCGGTGGGCCCAGCCCCGGCCGGCGTCCAGGCCGTAGCGGCCCGGTCCGCACAGGATGACCGCGATGGCCAGCACGATCAGCGTGATCTGGTACTCGTGGCCCTGCGGCAGGAAGAACGCGAAGGCGTGTGACCGCGAGCCGCCCGAGACGGTGGCCAGCAGGCCGTTGATCAGAAAAGCCAACGCGCCCGCCGCGGCCACCGGGGTGAACAGGCCCAGTACCAGCAGCACGCCCGCCACGACCTCGCCGCCCGCGCTGACGTAGGCGAGGATGTCGGCGTGGTGGTAGCCGACGTCGGACAGCGAATTCCGTAGGCCGCTCAGTCCCCCGCCGCCCCACCAGCCGGTGAGTTTTTGCAGGCCGTGGGCGGCCAGCACCACGCCGAGGCCGACCCGCAACACCAGCAAACCGAGGTGCTGGGTTCCGCGCCGCCCGGCCGCGCGCGCGGGGTCGTTTCGGTCGTCGGCATCGATCTGCGCCGGTTCGGTCGCCGAAATCGGTGCGGGCTGCGCGGCCGCGTGCGGCTGAACGTACGGCAGCGGCTCCTGATGGTCGAGGATGTTGTAGCTGGACCCGCCGGGCCCGTCCGTGTGGCCGGGGTCCTGGTACGGGATGACGGTGGTGGTTCCGAAGTCACCCGGATAGCCCACGGGGGTCAGGTCGTCTTCGGGATCGACCAGGCGGGCGGAGGCCGGTCGTCCCGGGGTCGGCGCCGGCGCTTCACCGGGGCGCTGCCAATGTGCGTCATTCGGTTGACTGGTCACAGGTGTCAGGGTAAGGGCAATTGGCCCCGAATTGGGGATTTGAGCGGCGCTTTCGGCGGGTTAGTGTGCCAAGCGGGCCGGAATTGGGCCAAAATCGCCTCCCGGGCCGTCCCGACGCGCCCCGGGCCGGGGGGCCCGCGGCGGAGAATACGGGCGTTCTCGGGCCGCGGGCGGCCATGCGTGTGGCGGCCACGACCGCAGATTCCGTAGCCTGTCGGTCATGCGGGTAGGGAGCTCGGTTCGAGGCGGGCTCGTCGTGTTGTGCGCGGCGGTACTCGTCTCGAGCGGGTGCGCGCGGTTCAACGACGCCCAGTCGCAGCCGTTCACCACCGCGCCGGAACTCAAGCCGCAGCCGAGTTCGACGCCTCCCCCGCCGCCGCCCCTGCCGCCGACGCCTTTCCCCAAGGCCTGCCCGGCCCCGGGCGTCATGCAGGGCTGCCTGGAGAGCACCAGCGGCCTGATCATGGGACCCGACAGCAAAACCGCGCTGGTCGCCGAGCGGACCACCGGCGCCGTCAAGGAGATCGCCGTCAACGCCGAGCCGAAAGTGAAGGTGGTGATCCCGGTCGACCCGTCGGGTGACGGAGGCCTGATGGACATCGTGCTGTCGCCGACCTACAGCCAGGATCGCCTGATGTACGCCTACATCAGCACGCCGAGCGACAACAGGGTCATCCGCATCGCCGACGGCGACATCCCCAAGGACATCCTGACCGGAATTCCCAAGGGCGCCAACGGGAACACCGGGGCGTTGATCTTCACCAGCCCGACCACCCTGGTCGTCATGACCGGCGATGCGGGCAATCCCGCGATGGCCGCGGACCCGAAGTCGCTGGCCGGCAAGGTGCTGCGCATCGAGCAGCCGACCACCATCGGCCAGGCCCCGCCGACGACGGCGCTGTCCGGCGTCGGCTCCGGCGGCGGCCTGTGCATCGACCCGGTCGACGGCTCGCTGTACGTCGCCGACCGGACCCCGACGGCGGATCGGCTGCAGCGCATCACCAAGACCTCCGAGGTGTCCACGGTGTGGACCTGGCCGGACAAGCCCGGCGTGGCCGGCTGCGCGGCCATGGACGGGACCGTGCTGGTCAACCTCATCAACACCAAACTCACCGTCGCGGTCCGGCTCGCACCCTCGACCGGGGCCGTCACCGGTGAACCCGACGTCGTCCGCAAGGACACCCACGCCCACGCCTGGGCGTTGCGGATGTCGCCGGACGGAAACGTGTGGGGCGCGACCGTCAACAAGACCGCCGGGGACGCCGAGAAGCTCGACGACGTGGTGTTCCCGTTGTTCCCGCAGGGCGGCGGGTTCCCGCGGAACAACGACGACAAGACGTAACGCGGTTCAGATGCCACCGAGGGTGAATCTGACGACGCCGTAACGGCGTGTCGCGTCGCCCGACGCACTGTCGAACAGCCGATGCGACGCGTCGTGCCCGGGATCCACGTCGTCGAAATCCGAGAGGTAGAGCGGATCGTCGGAGCACTCGGGGGCCCAGGTGGCGACGGGCTCCAGCAGGTACTGCACGTGATCGCCGACGTCGAACCGATCCAGCGTCCTGCCGACGAACCACGCGATCGCCTCGTCGAGGACCGGCATCCCCTGAGGACCGGCGCGCCACGAGCACCGGTCGAACGGGTTGAGCGCGGGCCCGGTCGGACCGCCGAACAGTTCGGCCAGCCCGCGTTGCTGCCGCGAAAGGACGTGCACCGCAAGGTGTTGCGACTGGCTCGCCACTTCCCAGGTGTCGCTGCCCTTGGCGATCGCTGCGGAAAACCTCGGCGGGTCGACGCCGGACTGGTTGGCGAAGGCGACCAGGCAACCCGACGGGCGGCCGTGCAGCTGCGTCGTCACCACGAACACCGGGCAGTCCAGCATCGACATGAAGTCTTCGAACGATTCGTCCAGCACGCCAACATCATCGTTGCGCGCGACCGCTTGCGGGGCCGAATCGGGTCGGAAGTGAAACCCGGTCAGCCCTGGCCGCAGGCGGCCAGCACCATGTCGCGCACCCGGGCGGCGTCGGCCTGGCCCCGCGTGGCCTTCATCACAGCACCGACGATGGCGCCCGCGGCCGCTACTTTGCCGCCCCGGATCTTCTCCGCGACGTCGGGATTGGCGGCCAGCGCTTCGTCGACGGCGGCCTGGGTGACCGAGTCGTCGCGCACCAGCTCCAGGCCGCGGGCGGCCATCACCTCCCCGGGTTCGCCCTCACCGGCCAGCACGCCCTCCACGACCTGACGGGCGAGCTTGTTGGAGAGCTTGCCCTCGTCGACCAGTGCGACCACCGCGGCGACCTGGGCCGGGGTGATGGCCAGCTCGTCGAGTCCGATGCCGGCCTCGTTGGCCTTTTGCACCAGGAAGTTCCCCCACCAGGCGCGCGCCTGCTCGCTGGGCGCACCCTGCGCGATGGTCGCGGTGACCAATTCGACGGCGCCAGCGTTGACCAGATCGCGCATCACCTCGTCGGACACGCCCCACTCCTGCTGCAGCCGCTTGCGGCCGAGCCACGGCAGTTCCGGGATAGTCTGCCGCAACTTGTCGACGAGCTCGCGGCTGGGCGCGACGGGTTCCAGGTCGGGCTCGGGGAAGTAGCGGTAATCCTCGGCGGTCTCTTTGGTTCGACCGGGGCTGGTGTAGCCGGCCTCGTGAAAGTGCCTGGTCTCCTGCGTGATACGGCCGCCGTTGGCGAGTACCGCGCCCTGGCGCTGCATTTCGTAACGCACCGCGACCTCGACGCTGCGCAGCGAGTTGACATTCTTGGTCTCGGTCCGGGTGCCGAATTCGGCTGCCCCGGTTGGCTTGAGCGACACGTTGGCGTCACACCGCATCGAGCCCTGGTCCATGCGAACGTCGGAAACATCCAAGGCGCGCAACAGGTCTCGCAGGGCCGTCACGTACGCGCGGGCGATCTGCGGCGCGCGGGCACCGGTGCCGACGATGGGCTTGGTGACGATTTCGATCAGCGGCACGCCGGCGCGGTTGTAGTCGAGCAGCGACGTGGTCGCGCCGTGAATGCGGCCGGTCTCGCTGCCCAGGTGCGTGAGCTTGCCGGTGTCTTCTTCCATGTGCGCCCGCTCGATGTCCACCCGCCAGGTGGTGCCGTCTTCCAGCGGCACGTCCAGGTTACCGTTGACGGCGATCGGTTCGTCGTACTGGGAAATCTGGTAGTTCTTCGGCATGTCCGGGTAGAAGTAGTTCTTGCGCGCGAAGCGGCACCACGGCACGATCTCGCAGTTGAGCGCGAGCCCGATCCGGATCGCCGACTCCACCGCGCTGCGGTTGAGCACCGGTAGCGAACCCGGCAGCCCGAGGCACACGGGGCACACCTGGGTGTTGGGTTCGCCGCCGAAGCGGGTGGAGCAGCCGCAGAACATCTTGGTCGCGGTGGACAGCTCGACATGGACCTCGAGGCCGAGCACCGGGTCGAACCGCGCGATGACGTCGTCGTAGTCCATGAGTTCGGCGCCGGCAGCAACAGTCATGCCGCCGATTTTAGTGGTGACCGCGAGGGCGGCGGAGCCGGGCGACAGCGCAGCGGAGCCGGGCGAGATCAGATGGGGCGGGGCCGAGCGGCCGAACCCGGGCGCAGGTCGCGGTTGGCGGCGCGGCCCGGGAACATGTCGGCCAGCGTGGCGGCCATCTCCAGGTAGCTACGCCTGCTTTCCCTGCTCATCCGGTCCAAGGAGATCTGTTGGCCGTCATGGACGTGCCGGTCGAACGGGAGCACCACCGTGGCGGCGACGCGAGCCGACAACTGCTCGAGCTCCTTGGCCGCCACGTTGTCCACCCTGCCCGGCTCGACGTGGTTGATCACCAGCACGGTCGACTTCAGCCGCGAACGATAGCCGTTGTGGGACAGCCACTCCAGGGAAGTCTTGGTCTTGCGTACGGCGTCGAGGGCGGTGCTGGTGACCACCACGAGCGCACAGGACTCCGGCAGAACCGCTTCCATCTCAGGCGAATTCAGCGCCTTGGGGCAATCGACCAGGACCACCGAATAGTGCTGTCGCAGAATGGAAAACGCCCTTGCGACGCCGTGACGGTCCAGCCGCCAGTCGGTGCGGGCATAGTCCGGCAGGCCCAGCACCTCGAGGCCGAAACTGTTCATGTAGGTGTGGGCCCGCACATCGCCGTATTCCGCGACGGTGTCGTCGGCAAGCAGATCGGCCATGCTCAGCGGGTTGCGGCGACCGTGCCGCTCCGCCAGGTCGCCGGCGTCGATATCGACGGCGAGGATCCGATCGTGACGCACGTGGGCGAAGGTCGAACCGAGGGCTTCCACCACCGCGGTCTTCCCCACGCCGCCCTTGAGATTGAGGACCGCGATCGGGAACGCGCCGCCCACCACGGTGCGGATGCGGGCCCGCAGCGCCTGTTCGTACCGGGAATCCTTGCCGGGACCCAGATCGATCCTGGTCAGGCGGTGAACCAACTCTCGCCAGCCCGACCTCCCCGACTGGTCGCCGTCACGCTCGTCGAGGCCGTCGAGGGCGGTGCCGCCCGCTCCGCCTTGGCCGCCGGTGGCATTGCCGGAGCCGGCGTCGATGGTCGCATTACCGCCGGCGCCGCCGGTGCCGCCGGTGGCACCTGCCCCGGTGGCGATGCCGCCGGTGCCGCCACCGCCGGCCGTGATGAGATATGTGTTGGCGGCGTTGTTGACTTCGACGTTGCCGCCGGCGCCACCGGCGCCGCCGGTGCCGGTCGTACTGATACCGCCGTTGCCGCCGGTGCCCGCGGCCACGACACCGATTCCACTGGTCGACGCATCGCCGCCGTTGCCGCCGGCGCCGGCTCACCCGGAAGCCGCCACCCGGGCAGCTCCGGCTGATGCATCGGCGGACCTGATGGCCCCCCCGCCAGTCGTGCAAACTCGGCTCCGCGCGAACCGCGGTTGCTCATATCCCCGGTATAACCGCTTTCCAGCGATTCGGAAACCACAAATCCGCACGGACCGGCCCGACTTTGCCATTTCGGCGACAAATTTCAGCCCTCTTAAATTCGGCGCCACCCGCCGTTTGCCGAATCCGCCGGGTCAGCCGAAGAAGGCCGCCGCGTCGTCGTAGCGGCTCTCGGGCACCAGCTTGAGTTGACGCACCGCGTCGGCCAGCGGCACCCGGCCGATGTCCTGCCCGCGCAGCGACACCATCTGGCCGTACTCCCCCGCGTGCGCGGCGTCAGCGGCGTTGACGCCGAAGCGGGTGGCCAGCACGCGGTCGTAGGCGGTAGGGGTGCCGCCCCGCTGGACATGGCCCAGCACGGTCACCCGGACCTCCTTGTTGATCCGCTTTTCCACCTCCACGGCCAGCTGCGCGGCGACGCCGGTGAAACGCTCATGGCCGAACTCGTCAAGCCCGCCCTCCCGCAAGGAGATTGAGCCGGCGACCGGCTTGGCGCCTTCGGCGACCACGCAGATGAAGTGCGAATCCCCGCGCTGGAAGCGACGTTTGACGAGCCGGCACACCTCCTCGACGTCAAAGGGCTGTTCGGGAATCAGCGTCATGTGTGCGCCGGAGGCCAGCCCGGCGTTCAACGCGATCCACCCCGCGTGTCTGCCCATCACCTCGACCAGCATCACCCGCTGATGGGATTCGGCGGTGCTGTGCAACCGGTCGATGGCGTCGGTCGCGACGGTCAACGCGGTGTCGTGGCCGAAAGTCACATCTGTGCAATCGATGTCGTTGTCGATGGTCTTGGGCACCCCCACCACGGGAACGTTTTCCTCCGAAAGCCAGTGCGCCGCCGTCAGGGTGCCTTCACCGCCGATCGGAATCAGGACGTCGATCCCGTTGTCGTCGAGGGTCTGCTTGATCTGGTTCAGCCCGGCCTTGAGTTTCTCGGGGTGGACGCGCGCGGTGCCCAGCATCGTGCCGCCCTTGGCCAGCAGCCGGTCGTTGCGGTCGTCGTTCTGCAACTGTATGCGCCGGTTCTCCAGCAAGCCGCGCCAGCCGTCCTGGAAGCCGACGACCGACGAGCCGTACCGGGCGTCACAGGTGCGCACCACCGCCCGGATGACGGCGTTGAGCCCGGGGCAGTCGCCGCCTCCGGTCAGAACTCCGATCCGCATGCCCTTATCTTGCACCGTGGCAGGCCAACCCCGCCGAGCAGACGCAGAATCGCACCGCAACGGCGCTATTCGTGCGATTCTGCGTCTGCTCGCCAGGGAGCGGTGCCCGCTCGGCGCCTAGATGGCGGTGGGCAGCGGGCCGCGGGCCGCCTCGTAGGCGGCCCCCACCCGGTACAGCCGGTCGTCGGCCAGGGCGGGCGCCATGATCTGCAGCCCCACCGGCAGCCCGTCGTCCGGCGACAACCCCGACGGCACCGACATGCCGCAGTGGCCGGCCAGGTTCAGCGGCAGCGTGCACAGGTCGAACAGGTACATCGCCAGCGGGTCGTCGACCTTCTCCCCGAGCCGGAACGCGGTGGTCGGAGTCGTCGGCGAGACCACCACGTCGACCGATTGGTAGGCCGCGTCCAGGTCACGGGCGATCAGCGTGCGCACCTTCTGCGCCTGGTTGTAGTACGCGTCGTAGTAACCGGCCGACAGTGCGTACGTGCCGATCATGATGCGGCGCTTGACCTCTGGGCCGAACCCGGCGGCCCGGGTCAGCGCCATCACCTCCTCGGCGCTGTGGGTGCCGTCGTCACCCACCCGCAGGCCGTAGCGCATCGCGTCGAAGCGCGCCAGGTTGCTCGACACCTCCGACGGCAGGATCAGGTAGTAGGCGGCCAGCGCGTACTCGAAGTGCGGGCAGTCCACCTCGGTCACCTCGGCGCCCAGCGCGGTCAGCCGCTCGACGGCGGCTTCGAACGACGCCAGCACCCCCGGCTGGTAGCCCTCGCCGCGCAGCTGCTTGACCACGCCGACCCGCACGCCGCGCAGATCACCGGACGCTCCGGCCCTGGCGGCCCCGACCACGTCGGGGACCTCGGCGTCCACCGAGGTCGAGTCGCGGGCGTCGTGCCCGGCGATCACCCGGTGCAGCAGCGCGGTGTCGAGCACCGTGCGCGCGCAGGGACCGCCCTGGTCCAGCGACGACGCGCACGCCACCAGCCCGTACCGCGACACCGTGCCGTAGGTGGGTTTGACGCCGACGGTCGCGGTCAGCGCGGCCGGCTGGCGGATGGAGCCGCCGGTGTCGGAGCCGATGGCCAGCGGCGCCTGGAACGCGGCCAGAGCCGCCGCGCTGCCGCCGCCCGACCCGCCGGGCACCCGGTCGACGTTCCACGGGTTGCGGGTGGGGCCGTAGGCGGAGTTCTCCGTCGAGCTGCCCATCGCGAACTCGTCCATGTTGGTCTTGCCCAGAATCGGGATGCCCGCGGCGCGCAACCGCAGGGTGAGCGTGGCGTCGTAGGGCGACCGCCAGCCCTGAAGGATCTTGGACCCACACGTGGTCGGCATGTCGATGGTGGTGAAGACGTCCTTGAGCGCCAGCGGGACCCCGGCCAGCGCCGACGGCAGCCGCTCCCCGGCGGCCACGGCGTTGTCGACGGCCGCCGCCGCCGCGAGCGCCTCGTCGGCGGCCACGTGCAGGAAGGCGTGAAACCGATCGTCGGTCGCGTCGATCTGGTCCAGGCAGGCCCGCGTCACCTCGGTCGAGGAAACCTCTTTGGCGGCGATCCGGGCGGCCAGCGTGGCGGCGTCGGATCGGATGAGCTCGGTCACTCGGGGTCCCCCAGGATCTGGGGTACCGCGAACCGGCCGTCGGCGGCCGCGGGCGCCTCGGCCAGCGCCTCCTGCTGGGTCAGGCACGGCGTCGGCTCGTCGGGGCGGGGGATGTTGACTTCGCTGAGCGGGTTGCCGGTCGCTTCGACGCCGGTGACGTCGACGGCCTGGACCTGGCTGACGTGCGTCAGGATCGCGTCGAGCTGTCCGGCGAAGCTGTCGAGTTCGGCGTCGGTCAACGCCAGGCGGGACAGCCTGGCCAGGTGCGCCACCTCGTCGCGGGAGATTTGGGACACGAGCGCAAAGCCTATCCCGGCCGGGTCGCCCGCGAGTGTGCGGCTGGCTTCACATTCGGCGCCGAGCGTGCGGCCGGCCGCACGCTCGAGCGACGGGCCGGGGCGGCGAGGGCGACGACCCCGGCCGGCCGAAATGCCGTCGAAACGTCCCTGTGTAACAGTGTTGGCCGTGCCGTCGTATCTCCTGCGGGTCTCGCTGCTGGACCGCCCGGGCAGCCTGGGCTCGCTGGCGGTGGCGCTGGGTTCGGCGGGCGCGGACATCCTGTCGCTGGACGTGGTGGAGCGCAGCTCGGGCTACGCGATCGACGACCTGGTCATCGAACTGCCCCCGGGCGCCATGCCCGACCGGCTGATCACCGCCGCGGAGTCCCTGACCGGCGTCCGGGTGGACAGCGTCCGGCCCCACACCGGGTTGCTGGAAGCGCATCGGGAGCTGGAGTTGCTCGACCAGGTCGCGGCCGCCACCGACAACCACTCCCGGCTGCAGGTCCTCGTCGACGAGGCGCCCCGGGTGCTGCGCGTCAGCTGGTGCACGATCCTGCGCGATTCGAACGGCCAGTTGCAGCGCCTCGCCGACAGCCCCGGCACGCCGGAAACCAAGGCGACCTCGGCCCCATGGCTGCCGATCCACCACGCGGCGGCGCTGGACAACACCGCCGACTGGGTCCCGCAGTCATGGCGCGACATGGACACCACGATGGTGGCGGCGCCCCTGGGCGACCCGCAGACCGCGGTGGTGCTGGGCCGGCCGGGCCCGGAGTTCCGGCCTTCCGAGGTCGCCCGGCTGGGCTACCTCGCCGGCATCGTCGCGACGATGTTGCGCTGAGCGGCCATTACTCCGGCTGCGTGGCCGGCCCCTCGGCCAGCAGCCGGCGGAAGCCGTCCTCGTCGAGGACCGGGACACCGAGTTCGACGGCTTTGTCGTATTTCGAGCCGGGGGAATCGCCGGCGACGACGTAGTCGGTCTTCTTCGACACCGAGGCCGCGGCCTTCCCGCCGCGCGCAATGATCGCCTCCTTGGCGTCGTCGCGGGAGAAGCCGGTCAGCGAACCGGTCACCACGATCGTCAGCCCCTCCAGCGTTCGCGGCACGCTCGCGTCGCGCTCGTCGGCCATCCGCACGCCGGCGGCGCGCCACTTGTCGACGATGGTGCGGTGCCAGTCGACGGCGAACCACTCGGTGACGGCGGCGGCGATCGTCGGGCCGACGCCCTCGACCCCGGCCAGCCGCTCGGTCGAGGCCGCCGTGATCGCGTCCAGGTCGCCGAACTCCGTGGCCAGGGCGCGGGCGGCCGTCGGCCCGACGTGCCGGATCGACAACGCCACCAGCACTCGCCACAACGGCGCGGCCTTCGCTTTGTCGAGGTTGGCCAGCAGCCGTTTGCCGTTGGCCGACAACGCGCCGGCCTTGGTGCGGAACAGCTCGGTGTGCAGCAGGTCGTCCTCGGTGAGGGTGAACAGGTCGCCCTCGTCGGTGATCACTCCCGCCTTCAACAGCGCGATCGCGGCCTCGTAGCCCAGGCCCTCGATGTCGAACGCGCCGCGACCCGCCACGTGGAACACCCGCTCCCGCAGCTGCGCCGGGCAGGACCGGGCGTTGGGGCAGCGGATGTCGGCGTCCCCCTCCTTGGCCGGGGCCAACGGGGTGCCGCATTCGGGACACGTTGTGGGCATGACGAATTCGCGTTCGGTCCCGTCGCGCAGGTCGACGACGGGGCCGAGCACTTCGGGGATGACGTCGCCGGCTTTGCGGATCATCACGGTGTCGCCGATCAGCACACCCTTGCGCTTGACCTCACCGGCGTTGTGCAGGGTGGCCAGCCCGACCGTCGACCCGGCCACCTTCACCGGCGTCATGAAGGCGAACGGCGTGACCCGCCCGGTGCGCCCGACGTTCACCCGGATGTCGAGCAACTTGGTCTGCGCCTCCTGGGGCGGATACTTGTAGGCCACGGCCCAGCGGGGCGCCCGCGACGTCGCGCCCAACCGCCGTTGCAGCGCGAAGTCGTCGACTTTGACCACCACGCCGTCGATCTCGTGCTCGACGTCGTAGCGGTGCTCGCCCCAATAGGTGACCCGGTCCTCGACGGCGGTGAGGCCGCGCACGCGGGACGTCTCCTCGGCCACCGGCAGCCCCCACGCCCGCAGCGCCGTGTAGGCCTCGTGCAGGGAACCGGGCCGAAATCCGTCGACGCGGCCGAGGCCGTGGCAGATCATCCGCAGCTTGCGCCGGGCCGTGACCGCCGGGTTCTTCTGCCGCAGCGACCCGGCCGCGCTGTTGCGAGGATTGGCGAACGGCGCCTTGCCGTCCTCGACCAGGCTGGCGTTGAGCGCCTCGAAATCGGCCAGCATGAAGAACACCTCGCCGCGCACCTCAAGGAGGGCCGGCACCGGGAATTCGGCACTGTCCGTGAGCCGTTCGGGGACGTCGCTGATGGTGCGGGCGTTGAGGGTGACGTCCTCGCCCACTCGTCCGTCGCCGCGGGTGGCCGCGCGCTCGAGTCGGCCGTCGCGGTACACCAGTGACAGGGCGACCCCGTCGATCTTCAGCTCGCACAGGTAATACGGGTCGCGGCCGATCTCGTTCTCCACGCGGGCGCTCCACGCGGCGAGCTCGTCGCGGTCGAACACGTCGTCGAGGCTCAGCATCCGCTCGAGGTGCTCGGCCTCGGTGAAGTCGGTGGCGAAGCCGGCCCCGCCGACCAGTTGCGTCGGCGAATCGGGCACCCGCAGCTCCGGGTGGCGCTCCTCCAGCGCGAGGAGTTGATTGAACATGGCGTCGAAGTCGGCGTCGGAGATGATCGGCGCGTCCTTGATGTAGTAGCGGAACTGGTGTTCGCGGACCTCCTCGGCCAGTTCCTGCCACTGGCGCCGCGCGTCGGGCGGCACCTCCTCCGTTTCTGCCGAGCTCACCTTCGCAGGCTATCGAAGGGCGCCGACGCCATCCCGGGGCGCCGGCGCACGACGAGATTGCCGTGATGGTCGTCCGTAGCGCCCGAGTCACGGCAATGGCGGCACTCCCGGCGCACCAGAGGCCGCCAAATGCCATCAGATCGCGTCGGGATCCTGCGCGAACGCCTCGGCCGCCTTGGCCGCGAGCTCGATCGCGGTGCGGGCCCATTGCGGCGTCGCGCCGGCTAGACCGCACGCCGGCGTGACGCCGACGCGATCCCGCAGGGCCGACCGCGCGAAGCCCAGGCGGTCGGTCACCGCGACGAGCGCTCCGGCCACCTCTTCGGCCGACGGCCGCCGCTCCGGCGCCGCGGCGGGAACCACGCCGAGGATCACGGTGCGGCCCGACTCGACGAAGGCGGCCATGCCGTCGAGGTCGGCCGCCGTCAGCGTCGTCGGGTCCACCGACACCGCGTGAATCGTACTGCGCTGCAACAACTCCCACGGGATGCCGGCGGCGCAGCTGTGCAGCGCCACGTCGGCGCCGGCGGCCGCGACGCAGGTGTCGATCAGCGCCCCGGCCACCGCCTCCTCCAGCGGGGCGACCGGGCTCAGCGAGGTCACACCGGTCAACCGTCCGCCCAATGCCGTCGGCAGCAACGGTTCGTCGAACTGCACCACCACCGGCGTCTCGAGCCGCCGGGCCAGGTCCGCGCGATGCGCCGCGACACCCTCGGCCAGCGACGCCGCGAGATCACGCACGGCGCCGGGGTCGGTGATCGCCCGATGGCCGTTGGCCAGCTCGAGGCCCGCCGCCAGCGTGATCGGCCCCGGGGCCTGCACCTTGACCACGCGCCCGCCGCCGCGCAGCCCGGCCACCTCCCAGGCTTCCTCCAGGGCGTCGCAGTCCTCGTCGAGGAGGCTGATCGCGCGGCGGGTCACCCGGCCGTGCACGGGGTCGACGTCGACACCATCCTGCTGGACCAGTCGCGGATGCGCGCGATCACCGGCGCCGGCGAGCACCTGTTCATCATTCCGTCGATGGACGGCACCAACCCCGTGGACATCGACGCCCTGGCGGACAGCACACCGAAGGAGTGCCGATTCGTGTTCGCCGAGACGGCGACGTTCGGGCCCGACGTCGAGGAGTTCCACAAGACGACCTTCCAGGACCCGCCGGACGGCGCGCTGATCTCCGAGGGCGCGGCGGCCTACCGCGACGCCGACACCGCCCGGCACGCGTTCGGCGCACTGGTGACCGCGGTCGGCGACTGTGCGGCCGGCTCCTCGGGCCAGACGTTGGTCGGCGACTGGAACGCCGACGCCAGGTCGCTGCACCTCGCGCCCGGGGGCTGCGGCCGCGACTACCGGGTCTTGTCGGTGGCTCTGCTGGAGGTCACCTTCTGCGGTTTCCCGCAATCGGTTTCGGACATCGTGATGACGAACATCGCCGCCAACATCCCCGGCTAGCTCACCAGTGTGCGGTCGACGTCAGTTCGAAGTCGGGCCGGCCGCAGTGGATCCACATCACAACGTGCAACACGGAGAAGGCCACGGAGACCGCCAAGGCGGCGACCGCCAGGCCGAAACCGGTTTCACCGCGCCGCTTCGCCTGGCGCAACCCGACGAGCGCCAGGGCGCCGCTCACAGCCGGGCTGCCGTACATCCCCATCAGGCTGAGGACAAAAGCAGCGACGGCAAAAGCGTTGGTCTGAACACACGGCGCGGCCGTGGCGGCCGCCTGATTGCTGCTCACGCTGTCGATACCCTCCCGCCGCTGCACGGTTGCCCGCGGCTGTCGGGAGAACTATTCGGGACGGCCCTGCACGGATTCTTGACGAATTCTTGGCACGCCGGACGTGTCGGCGATGGTCGCGCTCCCGAGCACCTCGTCGCCGTCGGGATCGGGCCGGTAGAGCACCAGCGTCTGCCCGCGCGCCACCCCGCGCAGCGGGGTGCGCAGCCGCACCACCAGGCCGTCGCCCGACAATTCGGCCACGGCCTCCACAGCTTCGCCGTGCGCACGCACCTGGACCGCGCATTCGACCGGCCCGGCCGGGGCCGCCCCCGCGGTGAAAACGGGGTCGCGCCCGACGAGCCCGCGGACGTCGAGGTCGGCCGCCTCGCCGACCCGGACGGTCGCGGTGCGGGCGTCGATGGCCGTCACGTAGCGGGGCCGGCCGTCGGGGCCGGGCCCGGCGATGCCCAGGCCCTTCCGCTGCCCGATGGTGAAACCGTGCACACCCTCGTGGGTGGCCAGGACCTCCCCGTCGCCGGCGACCACACTGCCGCGGCGCACACCGATGCGCTCCCCGAGAAAGGCGCGGGTGTCACCGGACGGGATGAAGCAGATGTCGTGGCTGTCCGGCTTGTCGGCGACCGCCAGGCCGCGGGCCGCGGCCTCGGCGCGGATGCGGGGCTTGGGCGTATCGCCGATCGGGAAAGCCGCGTGGCGCAACTGTTCTGCGGTCAGCACGGCCAGCACGTAGGACTGGTCCTTGTCGTGGTCGACGGCGCGGCGCAGGCGGCCGCCCGAGAGCCGGGCGTAGTGGCCGGTGGCCACGGCGTCGAAGCCGAGCGCACACGCCTTGGCGGACAACGCGGAGAACTTGATCCGTTGATTGCAGCGCACGCACGGGTTGGGCGTTTCCCCGCGCGCGTAGGACTCGACGAAATCGTCGATGACCTCCGCCTGGAACTTCTCCGCGAAATCCCAGACGTAGAAGGGGATTCCGAGCACATCGGCGACGCGGCGGGCGTCCGAGGCGTCCTCCTTGGAGCAGCAGCCCCGCGACCCGGTGCGCAGTGTCCCCGGCGCGGCGGACAGCGCCAGGTGCACGCCCACCACGTCGTGGCCGGCGTCGACCATGCGGGCGGCGGCGACCGAGGAGTCGACGCCACCGCTCATGGCGGCGAGGACTTTCATTGGATGACCCCCGCGGCGGCCAGGGCGGCCCGGCGCGCACGGTCCACCGCCCCGGGCAGCACCCGCAGCACGGCGTCCACGTCCGCGTCGACGCTGGTGTGCCCCAGGGAGAGTCGCAACGAGCCCCGGGCGCTGGCCGGGTCGGCGCCCATCGCGATGAGCACGTGCGACGGCTGGGCGACACCGGCGGTGCAGGCCGACCCGGTCGAACACTCGATTCCGTTGGCGTCCAACAACATCAGCAGGGCGTCGCCCTCGCAGCCGCGGAAGGTGAAGTGCGCGTTGCCCGGCAGCCGGTGCGGATCGCGAGCGCCGTTGAGGCGCACGTCGTCGACGCCGGCCAGGACCCCGTCGACGAGGCGGTCGCGCAGGGCCCGCAATCGGGCGCCGTTGGATTCGAGCCCGTCGACCGCGATCCGCGCCGCGGTCGCCATCCCCACGGCACCGGCGACATCCGCGGTGCCGGACCGGATGTCGCGTTCCTGCCCGCCGCCGTGCAGCAGCGGGACGCAGGCGACGTCGCGGCGCAGCAACAGCGCGCCCACGCCGGGAGGTCCGCCGAACTTGTGCGCGGTCAGGCTCAGCGCCGACAGCCCGCTGGCGGCGAAGTCGACCGGCACCTGCCCCACGGCCTGAACCGCGTCGCTGTGCATGGGAACACCGAACTCGGCCGCCACGGCGGCGAGTTCGGCGACCGGCAGCACGGTGCCGACCTCGTTGTTGGCCCACATCACCGATACCAGCGCCACGTCGTCGTGGCTTTCCAGCGCCTCGCGCAGCGCCGCCGCCGACACCGACCCGTCACGCGCGGTCGGCAGCCAGGTCACGACGGCGCCTTCGTGTTCGGCGAGCCAGCTCACCGAGTCCAGCACGGCGTGGTGTTCGACCTGGCTGGTGATGATGCGCCGCAGCCGCGGATCGGTGTCGCGGCGGGCCCAGTAGATGCCTTTGACGGCGAGGTTGTCGCTCTCGGTGCCGCCCGCGGTGAAGATCACCTCCGACGGGCGCGCGCCCAGTCTGTCCGCGATCAGCTCGCGGGATTCCTCGACGCGCCGCCGGGCGGTCCGGCCGCTGGTGTGCAGCGACGAGGCGTTGCCGACCGTCCCGAATACGGCCGTCATCGCCTCGACGGCGGCGGGGTGCATCGGGGTGGTGGCGGCGTGATCCAGGTAGGCCATGACGCGACCCACGATACCGGCAGGTCAGTAGCCCCTAGGAGGCCACCAGCACGGGCCGGCGGCCGCGCTGCCGCCCGGCAGGCCTCCCCGCGGGCCCGGGGGCGCCGATGAGCACCGCGGACTGGCATCGGCGGGCCAGCTCGCGCCGGTCGGTGCCGGGCAGCTGCAGGGATTCGACGCGGACGCAGGCCAGCGTGCGGCGCACGGTCAGCAGCCGGCACACCGACCGCGCCAGGGTTTCGTCGCCGACGAAGGCCGGGGCGGTGGACACGCTGCCGTCGGCATGGTGATAGCTGAGCCGAAGCGGCTGCACCGGGCGACCGGCGTCGATCGCCCCCTGGAACATCGCCGGGTAGAACGACCCGCGGCCCCGGTGCGACCGCCCGGCCGGCGACGGACGGGGCACCACCTCGTCGGGCGCACCGCACCAGGTGGTGCCCTCGGGGAACGCCACCACCGTCTGACCGGCCCGCAGCCGGGCGGTGACGGTGTCCACCACCGCGGGCAGCCGCCGCAGGCTGGCCCGCTCGATGGGGATGATCTTCAGCATCCGGGCCACGATGCCGACGGCCGGGCCGGTGAACATGTCCGCGCGCGCGACGAACGACCCGGGCAGCACCGAGCCGATGGCGAAGACGTCCAGCCACGACACGTGCCCGCTGACCACGAGCACACCGCGCAGATTGCGGATCGGGTTGCCGGACAACATGATTCGCACGCCGAAGCAGCGCAGCACCAGCCGGCAGTAGACCCGCTGGATGCGGGTGCGGCCGGGCAGCGGCATCGCGAGCAGCGCCACCCCCGGCACCAGCACCAGCGCCAGCGATACGCGAAGGGTCACCCGCACCGCCACCCGCAGGCGCGACTGGGCCGGCGCGACCGTCGCCAGGCACCCGGCGTCGCACGACGTGCGCGGCAGCCAGGCGTGGGCGGCGAACGGAGCCGGGGCGGTCACTGCACCAGCTCGGAGGCCGCCGACACCGACCGCAGCCTGCGCAGATATCGGACGTCGGCCCGTCGCTTGTCCAGCAGCACACAGAAGTCGCCCACGCCGAAATCCGGGTCGTGCGCCGGCTCGCCGCAGACCTGCGCGCCCAGCCGCAGGTAGCCCCGCATCAGCGGCGGAACCGCGGGTCGCGCCGGGGCGGGTATGTCGTCGAGGGCCAGCCCGCCGACCCGCACCGGCCGGTAAGGGCGGACCCGGTACTCCGGCGGTGCGGCATGGCGGCCGAGGATGAAGTCGCGGACCCCGCGCAGCTGGCTGCCCGGGGTTTGTCCCTCGGGCTCGGCGCCGATCGGCACCGACACACAGCCGGTCACGTAGTCGTAGCCGTAGCGGTCCAGGTAGGCCAGGATGCCGGCCCACATCAGCAGCACCACGCCGCCGTTGCGGTGGCCGTCGCGCACCACCGCGCGGCCCATCTCCACCAGCGAGGACCTCAGCGGGTCGAAGGCGCCGAGGTCGAATTCCGTCTCGGTGTACAGACCCCCGGCGGCGATGGCCCCCGCCGGCGCCAGCATGCGGTAGCACCCCACGAGCTCGCCGGTGTCGTCGTCGCGGACCAGCAGGTGGTCGCAGTACTCGTCGAAGCGGTCACTATCGACGCCGTCGCGTCGTTCGTCGTCGGCGGCGGGCAGGGTGAAGCCGGGCGTGCTGCTGAAGACGTCATGCCGCAGGCGCTGGGCCGCCTCGATCATTGCGGGGTCGGTCGACAACAGCAGGGAGTAGCGCGGTCCGGCCGACGAGCCGATCGCCGAGTCGTCCGGTTTGTCGCTGGCTATCAGGACGGAAGCAATGCTCATGGCACAAACGTGGCTCAGCCGAGGAGCTAGTCGGCATCGACGCTGTGACGTGTCGGTGCACGTGAGATGACGAAATGTGGCGAAAGTGGGCTGCTTCACGCGATTTGTGATGCTTACGTGAACGTTGTCTGTCGCCGAGTTGTCGGCGCGGAACGTGGCTGCCGATTGACACCGGAGCACAGATCGTTACGTTGGTGGACAGACCATCCAAGCGGTCAAGCCCCGGCCGCTTTCGCAGCAGCGTAAACCGATCAAGAAGCAGCGTGGGTGAAACGAGTTCGGCCGCAAGGCGTTGGTGTTTCGCCGACCAACTCGGCCCGCACTTCCTGGACCGCCCCGACCAGCCGGTGCTGCTGATCGAGTCGCGGGCGGTGTTCGAACGCCGCCGATTTCACCGCCGCAAGGCCCACCTGGTGTTGTCCGCGCTTCGTCACCGGGCGGCCGAACTCGGTGACCAGGCCGTGTTCGCGCAGACCCGCACCTACCGCGAGGCGCTGGAACGCGTTCCGGGCCGGATCAGCGTATGCCAACCCACGTCGTGGGCGGCGGAGGAGTTCGTGCGGTCGATCCCCGGCATCGAGGTCCTGCCCGCGCGCGGATTCTGCACTTCCCGAACCGAATTCGACGCCTGGGCCGCAAACCGGCGGACCCTGCTGCTGGAGGGTTTCTACCGCGCCGCGCGCCGCCGGCTGGAGGTGTTGATGGACGGGACCGAACCGGCCGGGGGCCGCTGGAATTTCGACGCCGACAACCGCGAACCCGCGCCGAAGAACGCCGACGGCCTCGGCCTGCCCGCGCCGTGGCTACCGGACGAGGACGAGATCGACGAGCGGGTAAGGGCGGACCTGGACCGCTGGGAGCGCGACGGCACGGCCTCCTTCGTCGGCCGCGACGGGCCGCGCGAATTTCCCGTCACCGCAACCGAAGCGCGCGCGGCCCTGCGGGTGTTCGTGCGAGATCGCCTGCCCCACTTCGGGCCTCACGAGGACGCCATGCTCGCCGGTGACCGGTTCATGGCCCACAGCATGCTGTCGGCGCCCATGAACCTCGGGCTGCTCGACCCGCTGGAATGCGTCTACGCCGCCGAGGACGCCTACCGGGCCGGCCGTGCCCCGCTGGCCGGCGTCGAGGGCTACATCCGCCAGTTGATCGGGTGGCGCGACTACATCTGGCACGTCTACTGGCATTTCGGCCCCGACTACCGCCGCCGCAACGCGCTCGAGGCGCGCGGCCGCCTGCCCGGGTGGTTCGCGGACCTGGACGCCGACGCCGTCGGCGCGCGCTGCCTCTCCGACGTGCTCGCGCAGGTGCGCGACCACGGCTGGGTGCACCACATCCCCCGGCTCATGGTGCTGTCCAACTATGCGCTGCAACGGGGTTGGGATCCGGCGGCGGTCACCGACTGGTTCCACCGGTGCTTCGTCGACGGGTACGACTGGGTCATGGTCGCCAACGTCGTCGGCATGTCTCAGCACGCCGACGGCGGCCTGATGGCGACCAAGCCCTACGCCGCGGGCGGGGCCTACATCAATCGCATGAGCGACTACTGCGGCCCGTGCGCGTACCGCCCCACCGAGCGGACGGGTGAGCGCGCCTGCCCCTTCACCGGCGGGTACTGGTGGTTCCTGAGCCGCAACGAGCGGTATCTGGCGGCCAACCGCCGCATGACCCAACCCCTGGCCGGGCTGCGACGGCTCACCGACCTCGACGAGGTCGTCGAGCAGCAACGCCGGCTCGGTCAATCGGCCCCCTAGGAGGATTCGACCATGATGCTCACCGTAGACCGCAGCATCGCGGCGCCACCGTCGGCCGTGTGGGACCTGCTGGTCGATCTCGATGCGTGGCCGCTGTGGGGCCCGACCGTCCGGGCGGCCCGGCTCGACGAGCCGCACACGGCACTGGCGTTGCACGCGACCGGCACGGTGCAGACGTCGCTGCTGGTCGAATTGCCCTTTGTGATAACAGAATTCGAGCCGGGACGGCTGTGGGCGTGGAAGGTGGCCGGCGTTCCGGCGACGCGGCACTGGGTGGCCCCGGCGGGCGACGGGGCGCGGTGCTGGATCGCGCCCGAGATGCCCAGCGCGATGTACAGCTGCGGCGACACGGTCTTGCCGGTCTGGCCCACCTGGAACTGGCCCGGGTAGTAGCCGGAGTCGACGGCGGCGCGCGAGGCGCCGACGGCGGCGCCGAGCGAGTCGGCCAGCTCCTCGACCACGTGGAAGTTGTCCGCGCTGCCCACGCCGCGGCCGCCGGACACCACAATGGTGGCCTCCGTCAGCTCGGGGCGGTCACCGGCGACCGCGGGCTCGCGGGCGGTGATCTTGGTGGCGTTCTCGGCCGCCGCCGGCACCTCGACGGTGACCTGCTCGCCCGCGCCCGCCTGCGGCTCGGCCTCGATCGCGCCGCCGCGCACCGTGACGATCGGGGTGTCGCCGCTGACCTGCGCCTCGACGGTGAACGCGCCACCGAAGATGGAGTGCACGAACTTGTTGCCGTCCTCGACCCCGACGACGTCGACCAGCAGCCCGGACCCGAGGCGGGCGGCGAGCCGGCCGGCGATCTCCTTGCCGTCGGCGTTCGCGGACAGCAGGACCGCGGCGGGCGAGTTCGACTCGACCAGCGAGGCCAGCACGTCGACGTACGGGGTGATCAGGTATTTCTCGGCGTCGTCGGACTCGGCGACGTAGATCTTCTCGGCGCCGGCCTCCTTGAGCCCGTCGACCAGCGGTGCGGCCGTGCCGGGCTTGCCGACCACGACGGCGGCCGGGGTGCCCAGCGCGCGGGCGGCGGTGATCAGTTCGGAGGTGACCTTCTTCAGGGCGCCTTCGGCGTGCTCGACGAGCAGCAGTACTTCAGCCATGGGTTATTTCGCTTCTCTCGTGAGTGTCAGATGATCTTCTGAGCGACCAGGTACTGGGCGATCTGGGTGCCGCCCTCGCCTTCGTCGGTGACCTTCTCGCCCGCGGTCTTCGGCGGTTTGGGCGTCGACGACAGGACGGTCGACCCGGCGTTGGCGAGCCCGACCTCGTCGGCCTCGACCCCGATCTCGGCCAGGGTCAGGACCGTGACCTCTTTCTTCTTCGCGGCCATGATGCCCTTGAAGGACGGGAAGCGCGGTTCGTTGATCTTCTCGGTGACGCTGACCACCGCGGGCAGGGTGGCCTCGAGGGTGAACACGCCGTCGTCGGTCTCGCGCTCCCCGGTGACCTTGCCGTCCTCGATCGACAGCTTGCGCAGGTGGGTGAGCTGCGGAAGGCCGAGGTACTCGGCGATGATCGCCGGCACCGCGCCGCCGGAGCCGTCGGTCGATTCGTTGCCCGCAATGACGAGCTCGGTGCCCTCGATGGTGCCCAGCGCCTTGGCCAGCGCCCAGGCGGTCTGCACGACGCAGGACCCGTGCATGCCGTCGTCCTTGAGGTGCACAGCCTTGTCGGCGCCCATCGACAGGGCCTTGCGGATCGCCTCGGTGGCGCGCTCGGGACCAGCGGTCAGCACGGTGACGGTGCCTTCAGCGCCGCTCCCCGCCTCTTTCTCGCGGATCTGCAGCGCCTCTTCGACGGCCCGCTCGTTGATCTCGTCCAGCACCGCGTCGGCGGCCTCGCGGTCCAGCGTGTAATCGCCGTCGTTCAGCTTGCGCTCCGACCAGGTGTCTGGGACCTGCTTGATCAGGACCACGATGTTCGTCATGGGTGTGGTTCGTCCTCCTCGAAAAAGTCCCGCAGTCTCGACTGCGCGACCTTGGTACACGGGTGGCACGCACGGCAGTGGTTACCGGCGGGTAACTCTGTGCGGTCTGCCTTCACACCATAGCTGGTCGTCCTGCCCGTATTTCGGGGCCGTCCGCCATCCCCGACCGGCGCCGCCTCCGTCCCGGTTCGCGAATCGGACACTTCGCGTTAGCCTCCCTATTCAATGAGCGCATTCGTCCCCGACGTCGGCCAGGCTCCCGCGGATTCCGCCGCGGTGGTCTCGTCGGCGGCCCCTCCGGCGTTGACGCTGACCGGCGAGCGCACCATCCCCGGCCTGGACGTCGAGAACTACTGGTTTCGCCGCCACGAGGTCGTCTACCAGCGACTGGCAGCCCGCTGCGCCGGACGCGACGTGCTCGAGGCCGGGTGCGGCGAGGGGTACGGCGCCGACCTGATCGCCGGCGTCGCCCGCCACGTGGTCGCGGTCGACTACGACGAGACGACGGTGGCCCACGTCCGGGCCCGCTACCCCCGGGTCGAGGTCCTGCACGCGAACCTCGCGCGGCTGCCGCTGCCCGCCGGGTCGGTCGACGTTGTGGTGAACTTCCAAGTCATCGAGCACCTGTGGGACCAGCCACAGTTCGTCGCCGAGTGCGCCCGGGTGCTGCGCCCGGGCGGGCTGCTGATGATGTCCACCCCAAACCGGATCACCTTCTCCCCGGGCCGCGACACCCCGGTCAACCCGTTCCACACCCGCGAGCTGAACGCCGAGGAGCTCACCGAGCTGCTGGCCGGCGCGGGGTTCCGCGACGTGTCCATCAGCGGCCTGTTCCACGGGCCGCGGCTGCGGGAAATGGACGCCCGGCACGGCGGCTCCATCATCGACGCGCAGATCGAGCGGGCCCTGGCCGCCGACTCCGGGGCGCCCTGGCCGGCGGAGCTGGCGGCCGACGTCGCCGCGGTCACCGTCGACGACTTCGACCTGATCGAGCGCGGCCCCGACAGCCCCGACATTGATGACAGCCTTGACCTGATCGCGATCGCGGTGCGCCCGTGACCGTGTCCCGGGACAAAGTGCCCGGCCTCTTCACGCTGGTGCTGCACACGCACCTGCCGTGGCTGGCCCATCACGGCCGCTGGCCGGTCGGCGAGGAATGGCTCTACCAGTCGTGGGCGGCGTCCTACCTGCCGCTGCTGCGGGTGCTGCGCGCGCTGGCCGACGAGGGTCGGCGGGGCCTACTCACCCTCGGCGTCACCCCGGTGGTCAACGCGCAGCTGGACGACCCGTACTGCCTCGACGGCATGCACCACTGGCTGGCCAACTGGCGGCTGCGGGCCGCCGAGGCGGCCAGCGTGCGCTCGATCCCCCGGTCGAAGTCGGCCGGCTACGAGTCGTGCACACCGGAGGCGTTGCGCGCCTTCGGCATTCGGGAATGCGCCGAGGCGGACCGGGCGCTGGAGGACTTCGCCACCCTGTGGCGCCACGGGGCCAGCCCGCTGCTGCGCGGCCTCATCGACGCCGGCACCGTCGAGCTGCTCGGCGGACCGCTGGCCCACCCGTTCCAGCCGCTGCTCACGCCGCGGCTGCGCGAATTCGCACTGCGTGAGGGCCTGGCCGACGCGCACCAGCGGCTGGCCGGCCGCCCGCGCGGGATCTGGGCGCCCGAGTGCGCCTACGCCCCGGGCATGGAACGCGACTACGCCGCCGCGGGGGTCGGCCACTTCATGGTCGACGGGCCGTCGCTGCACGGCGACACCGCGCTGGGCCGGCCCGTCGGCGACACCGACGTGGTGGCGTTCGGGCGAGACCTGCAGGTCAGCTACCGGGTGTGGTCGCCCAAGTCGGGCTACCCGGGCCACGCCGCATATCGCGACTTCCACACCTATGACCACCTCACCGGTCTCAAGCCGGCGCGGGTGACCGGGCGCAACGTGCCGTCGGAGGGCAAGGCGCCCTACGATCCCGAGCGCGCCGACCGCGCGGTCGACGTGCACGTCGCCGACTTCGTCGACGTGGTCCGGGCCCGGCTGCAGTCGGAGTCCGAGCGCATCGGGCGGCCCGCGCACGTCGTCGCCGCGTTCGACACCGAGCTGTTCGGCCACTGGTGGTACGAGGGCCCGGCGTGGCTGCAGCGGGTGCTGCGCGCCCTGCCCGAGGCCGGGGTACAGGTGGGGACGCTGACCGACGCGATCGACCGCGGCTTCGTCGGCCACGCGGTCGCGCTGCCGCCGAGCTCGTGGGGCTCCGGCAAGGATTGGCAGGTGTGGGCCGGCGAGCAGGTGGCCGACCTGGTCCGGCTGAACGCCGAAGTCGTGGACACCGCCCTGACCACGGTCGACAAGGCCCTGTCGGAGACGGCCTCGCTGAACGGGCCGCTTCCCCGCGACCACGTCGCCGACCAGATCCTGCGCGAGACGCTACTGACCGTCTCCAGCGACTGGCCGTTCATGGTGAGCAAGGACTCGGCGGCCGACTACGCCCGCTACCGGGCGCATCTGCACGCCCACGCCACCCGCGAGATCGCCGGGGCGCTGGCCTCGGGCCGGCGCGAAACCGCGGGACGGCTGGCCGAAGGGTGGAACCGCGCCGACGGCCTGTTCGGCGCGCTCGACGCGCGAAGGCTGCCCCGGTGAGCAACTCCACGGCCGCGCGCCGAGACTGCGTCGGCGGCGCCGAGCCTGCGCCTACGGCGCGTTCCGGCCGCGAACCCGCGCCGTGGGCGCAGTCTCGGCGGCCCAACGGCTGGGGCCGCGCGTGAAGATCCTGATGGTGTCCTGGGAGTACCCGCCGGTGGTGATCGGCGGGCTGGGCCGCCACGTGCATCACCTGTCGACCGCCCTGGCCGCGGCGGGTCACGAGGTCGTCGTGCTGTCGCGCCGCCCCGCGGGCACCGACCCGGGCACGCATCCGTCGACCGACGAGGTGCACGAGGGCGTGCGGGTGATCGCCGCCGCGCACGACCCGCACGAATTCACCTTCGGCGACGACATGATGGCCTGGACACTGGCGATGGGCCACTCCATGGTCCGCGCCGGGCTGTCGCTGAAGAAGCCCCGCAGCGGCCGCCCGTGGCGCCCCGACGTGGTGCACGCACACGACTGGCTGGTGGCCCACCCCGCGATTGCGCTCGCCGAATTCTTCGACGTACCAATGGTTTCCACCATCCACGCCACCGAAGCCGGTCGGCATTCCGGCTGGATCAGCGGGCCGATCAGCCGCCAGGTGCACGCGGTCGAGTCGTGGCTCGTTCGGGAATCCGATTCGCTGATCACCTGTTCGGCGTCGATGGCCGACGAGATCACCGAACTGTTCGGCCCGGGCCTGGCCGGTATCACCGTGATCCGCAACGGGATCGACGCGGCCCGCTGGCCCTTCGCGGCGCGGGCGCCGCGCCGCGGTCCGGCCGAGCTGCTGTTCGTGGGGCGGCTGGAGTACGAGAAGGGGGTGCACGACGTCATCGCCGCGCTGCCCCGGATCAGGCGCACCCATCCGGGCACCACGTTGACCATCGCCGGGGAGGGCACCCAGCAGGACTGGCTCGTCGAGCAGGCCCGTAAACACAAGGTGCTCAAGGCGACTCGGTTCCTGGGCCACCTCGACCACGCGGAGTTGCTGGCGATCCTGCATCGCGCCGACGCGGCGGTGCTGCCCAGCCACTACGAACCGTTCGGGATCGTCGCGCTGGAGGCCGCCGCGGCCGGCACGCCCCTGGTGACCTCGAACGTCGGCGGTCTCGGCGAGGCGGTGATCAACGGCCGGACGGGGGCGTCCTGCCCGCCGGGCGACGTGGCCGCCCGCCGGGCCTGCGCCGCCCGCGACCGGCTCACCGCGGACTTCGACTGGCGCACCGTGGCCGGCCAGACCGCACAGGTGTACGTGGCGGCCAAGCGCGGTGAGCGGCAACCCCAGCCCAGGCTGCCCATCGTGAAGCGCGCCCTGCCGGGCCGCTAGCGTCTAGGCATGGGGCTGGAATTTTCGAGCGTCGTTGACGCTCCGATCGCCGACGTGTTCGCCTGGCACACCCGACCGGGTGCGTTCACCCGGCTGTCGCCGCCGTGGCAGCCCATGCGGCTGGTCAGCGAGGCCTCCTCGCTGCAGGACGGGCGCGCGACCCTGGCCCTGCCCGGTGGCCTGCGGTGGGTCGCCGAGCACCAACCGGACGGCTACGACCCTCCGCGCCGCTTCGTCGACACTATCGGCGGCGACGGCCTGGCCACCCTGCCCGCGCGAATCGCCGTGCGCTGGAAGCACACTCACGACTTCGAGGACGCGGGCGGAAACCACACCAGGGTCATCGACCGAGTCGAGGCGCCGGTGCCCGGGTCGCTGCTGCGCCCGATGTTCGTCTACCGGCACCGTCAGCTGGCCGACGACCTGGCGTCGCACCGGCTGGCGGCCGAGAACGGGCTGCGACCATCGACCATCGCCGTCACGGGATCCTCGGGACTGGTCGGGGCGGCGCTGACGGCGTTCCTGAGCACCGGCGGCCACCGCGTCATCCGGCTGGTCCGCGGCACCCCGCGCGGCGACGACGAACGCCGGTGGAACCCCGACGACCCCGACCCGCGGCTGCTCGACGGCGTCGACGCGGTGATCCACCTGGCGGGCGCCTCGATCGCCGGCCGGTTCACCGACGCCCACCGGCGGGCGATCCGCGACAGCAGGATCGGGCCGACGCGGCGGCTGGCGGAACTGTTGGGCCGCAACTCCTCCGGCGTCCTGATCTCCGCCTCGGCGATCGGCTACTACGGATACGACCGAGGGGACGAGACGCTCACCGAGGACAGCGAGCCCGGCGACGGCTTCCTCGCCGACGTGGTCGCCGAGTGGGAGGAGGCGACCGCACCGGCGCAACGGGCGGGGGCGCGGGTCGTGCTGGTGCGCACGGGCATCGTGCAGTCCCCGCGCGGCGGCACGCTGAAGCTGATGCGCCCGCTGTTCGGCGCCGGCCTGGGCGGCCGTCTCGGCGACGGCCGGCAGTGGTTGTCCTGGATCGGGATCGACGACCTCATCGACGTTTATTACCGCGCACTGTGGGACGCCTCGCTGTCGGGCCCGGTGAACGCCGTTGCGCCGCAACCGGTCCGCAACACCGAATACACCCGCACGCTGGCGCGGGTCCTGCACCGGCCGGCCGTTCTGCCGGTGCCGTCGCTGGGCCCCCGGATATTGCTCGGCGCGCAGGGCGCGCGCGAACTCGCGTTCGCCAATCAGCGGGTCATGCCCGCCGGGCTCGCCTCGGCAGGGCACCGCTTCCGCCAGCCTGAACTCGAGCAGGCGCTGCGCCACCTGCTCGGCCGGCAATCCGGCTAGGGCACGCGCCGGGTGGTCAGCGGCCGCCGGCCCCCGCGATGACGATCCGTGTCGGCCCGGTCAGTCCGCATCCCGTCCGTCGCGGCTGCGCTGGTAGGCGCTGGCGCGCAGGCCGGCCAGCCAGCCCGGGGACAGGCTCACCCCCGGCGCGGTGTTGAGGACCGGATCGAACGACACGTCCGCACCGCGCTCGGCATCGAGCACACGGGTCAGCGTCAGCCGGCCCAGCGGGGTGAATTTGCCCCTGCCGCAGGCCTGGTCGAGCGCCACCTCGACCCCGCCGCGCTCGATGCGATCGCGAACGGTGTCGAGCGACAGCCCCAGGCCCTCGATGTCGGTCACGATCCGGGCCCGCAGCCACCAGTTGCGCCCGCGGTAGTGCAGCCCCATCAGGGTGGTCATCGTGTGCCCGGACCACGAGGCGACCGGCCGCAGGGCCACCGCGCGGGACAGCGCGCCCGAACCCGCGGACACCAGCAGGACGTCCCAGGGTTGCCCCTCGTCCGGCGGGCTGACGCGGATCGCCAGGCCGATGAAATCGGGCAGCGCCCCAGGCGTCCCGGTGGCCTTGGACACCCGGGCGACGACGTCCGACGACGGGATCGGCAGGCCCCGGCCAGTGGGCGCGCTGCGCTCGATCGAGCCCTCGGCCAGCACGCCGAGCGGATGGAAGAATCGTTTGCCGCGCAGGGCCGAGCCCCATTCGAAGGGCAGCGCGACGATGTCGGAAACGCTCACTTGGCGGCGGGTTCCCATTGTCGGCCGTGAAAAACGTGGCCCGGACATCGGTTACGCCCGCTTCGGCGCCTCAGTCGTGGGCGGCGTCCAGTTCACGCTGAAAACCGCGCATCGCGCCGATCAGCGCGGAGAAGACCCGGTGCGCCGCCAGTAGATCGTCGTCGGAGAGCTCCGCGACGGCGGCCCGCGTGTGGGCGGCCAGTGGGCTGAAGAAGGACCGGGCGGTGGCGACCGCGGACTCGCCGTGGCGGAGTACGACCTTTCGGCGGTCGTTCGGGTGCGACTCGCGCCGGATGTGGCCGGAATCGATCAGCCGATCCACCAGATAGGTGATGGCCGACCCGGACAGACCCATCCGGTGGCTGAGGTCACCGGAGGTCATCGGCCGGCCCGCGGTTTCGGCCACCATGATGTGCAGGATGGCGCGGAAGTCGTTGGGCCGCAGGTCATGAGCCGACGCGAAGAGGCGGCCGATCTGGTCGGATTCGGTTGACATCTCCCGCAGGTCGGCCGAGATCAGCGACTCGAGGGCCTCCCGGCCCCGCCGCTGCCCCACAGCATCCATAACCCCTACAGCTTATCGTCAGAACGCCATTTATTTCAGTTGTTTAACGTTTAACTTGTTTAAGCGTATCGGAGGGCCGGCCCGCCGTCCTCCCGGCACCCGCCTGCCTCCCCGGCCGGCCCCCGCGGCGAATTCTCGGTTGGCGAAGCACCAGTACATTCAGTAAATTAATCTTTAAGTAATTGAACGAGCGTGCCTAAGCGCCGCCTGGATAAGTCATTTGAACCGAAGATGTGGTTCTCACGTTCCCCAGGGGAGGTAACTACCGCGTGGACTTGAGCCGCACGAGGCGCAGGATCCCGAGCCGTCCGGAGGGAGCGCGAGGGCAGATGAGCACGCTATTGCAGCCGGGCACGGCCGCGTCACCGGTTTCGGTGGATCCACCAGATACCGGCGGCTTCGACGCCTGGCGGTCACGGCTGCGGCGGGCCGTGCTCGCCGAGGTCGCCGAATTCGCCTCCCTGCGAGCCGCCGAGCTCGACGCGACCGGGGTCGACGAGGCAGGCCGGGTGCTCGTCGAGTTTGTCTCCGAAGGCAAGTGCCTGCGGTCCACCTTCATGTATCTGGGGTGGTTGTGCGGCGCGGCGCCGAGCCGGGCGGCTCTGCGGGCCGCCGCCGGCCTGGAGTTTCTGCAGGCGTTCGCGCTGCTGCAGGACGACGTCATGGACGACTCGGACGAGCGGCGGGGCCGACCGTCCGCGCACGTGCAGTTCGCCCGGTGGCACGGCCGGCGCGCGTTGTCGGGCTCGTCACGGCGCTTCGGCGAATCCGCGGCCGTCCTGCTCGGGGACCTCTGCCTGATCTGGGCCTCGCAGATGATGCGGGAAAGCGGCGTCGAACCGCGGCGACTGCTCTCGGTGTGGCACCGCTACGACGAGATGCGCACCGAACTGGCGATCGGGCAGTTCGCCGACCTGGCCAACGACATCCGCAACCTGCCGTCGCTGGAGACGGTGCTCGACGTCGCCCGGCGCAAGTCGGGAAACTACACGGTGCGCCGGCCGCTGGAGATCGGCGCGGCGATGGCGGACTGCGATTCGCGGACCCTCGCCCAGCTGGGCCGATACGGCGCCGCCGTCGGCGAGGCGTTCCAGCTCCGCGACGATGTCCTGGGCGTGTTCGGCGATCCCGCCACAACGGGAAAGCCCAGCGGAGGAGACTTGCTGGAACGCAAGGCGACCAGCCTTGTGGTCGCCGCCCACCAGCTGGCCGACGCCGCCACCCGAGGAGAACTCACCGAACTGATGAACAGCGATCATCTCGACGCCGCGGACGTCGACCGCTGGAAGGGGCTGATCGCGGCCACCGGCGCGCTGCAACTCATCGAGGGGATGATCAGCGACCGCCTCGCGGCCGCCCGCGGGCAGGTCAGCGTCATGGCGATCGACGAGACGCTGCGCGGCGCGCTGGACAGCATGGCGGCGGCCTGCACAGACCGGGCCGTGTAAGCAGATGACAAAGAAGATGGGGACCCGTTGAGCATGCGGACTGTCGAGGGACGAAGCGACCATGTCGTGGTGGTCGGGGCCGGCCTGTCCGGCCTCTCCGCGGCGCTGTACCTGGCCGGTCGGGGCCGCAAGGTCACGGTGGTCGAACGGTACCCCTGGCCCGGCGGACGGGCCGGCCGGCTCGACGTCGGCGGCTACCGGGTCGACACCGGTCCCACGGTGCTCACCATGCCGGACATCATCGACGACGTCTTCGCGGCCGTCGGCGAGGACCGGACCAGCCGCCTGGAGTTGCTGCCGGTCGACCCGGCCTACCGCGCGGTCTTCCGCGACGGCAGCGCGATCGACGTGCATGCCGACGAGGAGCGGATGACCGCCGCGATCGAGGAGTTCGCTGGCTTCGGGCAGGCAGCGGGCTACCGGCGGCTGCGCGAGTGGCTGGGGCGGCTGTACCGCGTCGAGTTCGACGGCTTCATCTCCGCCAACTTCGACTCGCCACTGTCGCTGCTCACCCCGCAACTGGCGCAGCTCGCCGCCATCGGCGGCTTCCGCAAGTGGGAGCGCATGGTTCGCCGGCACATCACCGACGAGCGGCTGCTGCGGGTCTTCACCTTCCAGTCGCTGTACGCCGGTGTCGCGCCGCGCGACGCCCTGGCCGCGTACGCGGTGATCGCGTACATGGACACCGTCGCCGGCGTGTTCTTCCCCCGCGGCGGCGTCCGCGCCCTGCCCGACGCCCTCGCCGCCGCGGCCGTCGACGCCGGAGTCGAATTCCATTACGGCGCAACGGTGACCGGGCTCGAGCGCTCCGGCGGACGGGTCGCCGCCGTGCGGACGGCCGAATCCGGACGTTTCCCCTGCGACGCCGTGGTGCTCACGACCGAACTGCCGCTGACGTATGCGCTGCTGGGCCGGACGCCGCGGCGCGCGGTGCGGCTGCGACCGTCGCCGTCGGCGGTGGTGGCCCACCTCGGGTGCCGGTCCGTGGCCCCCGAGACGCTGCATCACACGATCCTGTTCGGCGACGCGTGGGACCAGACGTTCACCGACATCATCCGCGACGGGCGGCTCATGCGGGACCCGTCGCTGCTGGTGACCCGGCCGACGGCCACCGACCCGGCGCTGGCTCCCGCCGGCCGCGACCTGTTGTACGTGCTCGCGCCCGCGCCGAACCTGGAGCGGGGCACGGTGGACTGGGCCGGGGTCGGCGACGGCTACAGCCGCACGATGATCGATGAGGTCGCCGACCGGCTGCTGCCCGGCCTGGGCGACGATGTCGAGGTGCTCGACGTCGTCACACCCGCCGACTGGGCCCGCCAGGGCATGGCGGCCGGCAGCCCGTTCGCGCTGGCCCACACGTTCGCCCAGACCGGCCCGTTCCGCCCGGGCAACCTGGTCCGCGGCATCGACAACGCGGTGCTCGCCGGGTCGTCCACCGTGCCCGGGGTCGGCGTGCCGACCGCGCTGATCTCCGGGCGGCTGGCCGCCGACCGCATCACCGGGCCGATCCACCCGGCCGCCCGCCCCGTGACCCGCATCGACACGAAAGCCAGGTTGCCATGATCCGCAGCGAGTTGGACGCCGCCCGCATCGACGAACCGCGCCTGCGCGAGGGGTATCGCCGGTGCCGCGAGCTCAACGCCGCGCACGGCCGCACGTTCTTCCTGGCGACCCGGCTGCTGGCGCCCGACCAGCGGCCCGCGATCCACGCGCTGTACGGCTTCGCCCGCTACGCCGACGACATCCTCGACGACCTGGATCCCACGGTGGGCACGGACGTGCGGGCCGAACGGCTCCAGCAGCTCTCCGACCAGTTCTTCGCCGGCGGGGACCACACGGGGGATCCGGTCCTGGCGGCGGTGACCCACACCGCCCGCCGCTACCGGATCGACCCGCGGCTGTTCGAGGACTTCCTGGCGTCGATGCGGATGGATCTGTCCGTCACCGACTATCCCAACCGCGACGCGATCAACCTCTACATGCGCGGCTCCGCGGAGGCGATCGGCCTGCAGGTGCTGCCCGTGCTGGGCACCGTGGTGCCCGTCGAGGAGGCCGCGCCGTACGCCGCGGCGCTGGGCCGCGCCTTCCAGCTCACCAACTTCCTGCGCGACGTCGACGAGGACCTGCTGCGCGGCCGGGTCTACCTGCCGGCCGACGAGCTGGCCGCCCACGGCGTGGATCGCGACCTGCTGATGTGGTGTCACCAGCATCGCCGCACCGATCCCCGGGTGCGGGGGGCGCTGGCCGCCCAGCACGAAATCACCCGGCAGACTTACCGATTCGCCAATTCCGGGATCGCGCTGCTGGCACCGCGCTCGCGACCGTGCGTGGCGACGGCGTCCCAACTCTACGGCGAGATCCTGGATCGGATCGAGGCCAGCGACTTCGCTGTTTTCACGCATCGGGCCACTGTCGGCAAGGTCCGACGGCTGCGGGTTGCCGGTGCAGGACTGATACGGTCGTGGCGGGCGCGCACCAGCGCGGAGGACGATCGTCCGGGAGCCGAATGAGCGATCGGTGGCAGTACCTACTGGTTCTGGCCGCGTGCCTGGCGGTCACCGCGCCCCTGGAGGTGTTCGGCCGCGGCGTCTACCGCCGGTGGCGGCGGGCCGCCCGGTCGATCCTGCCGGTGGCGTTGATCTTCCTGCTCTGGGATGAGATCGCGGTCGCCGCGCACGTGTGGCGCTACGACGGCGCCTACGTGACCGGCCTGAACGTACCGGTCCGGGTGCCGATCGAAGAGGTGCTGTTCTTCCTGGTCATTCCGGTGTGCGGGCTTCTGACGTACAACGCCGTCGGCACCATCCTGGCCAAGGTCGGCCGCCGATGACGGGGCTGGGATACACGCTGCCCGCGGTCCTGGCCGTCGTGGCCGTGTGCGTGTTGGAGTTGGCGGTGCTGCGCACCGGGCTGTTCCGGCGGCCCGCCTACTGGCTGTCGATGCTGATCGTGCTCGGGTTCCAGATACCGGTCGACGGGTGGCTCACCAAGCTCAGCTCACCGATCGTGATCTACGACGATCGCCAGACCGCCGGCGTGCGGTTCCCGTTCGACATTCCCATCGAGGACTTTCTGTTCGGCTTCGCTTTGGTCACCGCGGTGCTGCTGCTGTGGGAACGGCAACGTGCGCGTGGGTGAACTCGGTCCGGCCCCGGGCGACCTGTCGGCCGCATTCGACGCCGGGGCCGCGGCATACGACCGGCTCGTCGGCGCCAACCCGTGGTACCACCCCCACCTGCTGCTGTCGGCGCAGCGCATGCGAATCCCCGACAACGGCAAGGGATTACGGCTACTGGACGCCGGGTGCGGCACCGGCGCATCGACGGCCGCGCTGCTCGCCGTCGCGCCCGAGGCCGAGATCGTCGCGGTCGACGCGTCGCGCGGCATGCTGGAGGCGGCCCGCGCGAAGGACTGGCCAAAGTCGGTGCGGTTCGTGCACTCCCCCATCGAGCGGGTGGCCGAGCACGGGGTCGCCGGGCCGTTCGACGGCATCCTGGCCGCGTACCTCATCCGCAACCTGGCCGACCCCGACGCCCAGTTGGCGGCCTTCCGCGCGCTCCTGCGCCCGGGCGGCACCCTGGCCGTGCACGAGTACTCGGTGCGCGATTCCGCGGCCGCCACGATGGTCTGGCACGCCGTGTGCTGGGGCATCATCATCCCCGCCGGGTGGTGGCGCACCCGCGACACCACGCTCTACCGCTACCTGTGGCGCAGCGCGCTCGCGTTCGACGGCGCGGCACGTTTCCGCGAGCGCCTCACCGA
The DNA here is from genome assembly GCF_001053185.1 of Mycobacterium bohemicum DSM 44277. Lineage (GTDB taxonomy): Bacteria > Actinomycetota > Actinomycetes > Mycobacteriales > Mycobacteriaceae > Mycobacterium > Mycobacterium bohemicum. The sequence continues at coordinate 511,205 of NZ_CSTD01000004.1, forward strand.
CGCGGGCTTCGCGGCGGTGCGCAGCGAAACCGTGCCCAGCTGGGAGGCCAACATCGTGCACACCTTCCTCGCGGAGGCCCCCGATGACTGATTCTCCCATCGCTCTGGGGACCGACCGCCGACGCCAAACTCTGCCCGCCACCGGGGGATTGGCGGACGCCGCCACCCTGCCGTCGCGGCCCCGCGTGGTGGTGGTCGGCGGCGGCATCGCCGGGCTGAGCGCGGCCACGGGCCTGGCCGAACGCGGGGTCGCCGTCGAGGTGATCGAGCGCGAGCCCTATCTGGGCGGGCGCGTCGGCGGCTGGACCGAGCGGCGCGACGGCTCCGAACCGCTCGCGATGAATCGCGGCTTCCACGCGTTCTTCCGGCAGTACTACAACCTGCGCTCCCTGCTCGCGCGGATCGATCCGCGGTTGGGCATGCTCACCCCCGTCGAGGACTACCCGCTCATCGACGGCGAGGGCCGGCGCGACACCTTCCGCGGGCTGCCGCAGACCCCGCCGTGGAACGCCGTGGCCTTCGCGGCGCGCAGTCCCACCTTCCGGCTGCGCGACTTCCTTCACCTCGACGCCCGGGCGGCCGCGCCGCTCGCCGCGGTCTCGCTGCCCGGCATCTACCAGCGCCTCGATCACCTCGACGCCGCAACGTTTCTGGAGAACATCCGCTTCCCCGAGGCCGCCCGGCACCTGGCGTTCGAGGTCTTCTCCCGCAGCTTCTTCGCCGACCCGTCGCAGCTGTCGGCCGCCGAGTTGGCGACCATGTTCCACATCTACTTCCTGGGCTCCAGCGAGGGCCTCATCTTCGACGTCCCGACCGCGAACTACGACAAGGCCCTCTGGGAGCCGCTGCAGCGCTACCTGGAATCGCGCGCCGTGCAATTCCGGCTCGGCGCCAACGTGCTGCGCATCGACACGGGTGCGGCCGGCGGTTTTCGCGTGCACACCGACTCCGGGGACCACCTGGACGCCGACGGGGTGGTCCTGGCGGCCGACGTCGCCGGCCTGCAGCGGATCGTCGCCGAGTCGAGCGACCTGGGCAACGAAACCTGGCGCGGGCAGATCGCGCAGATGGGCATCGCCCCGCCGTTCGCGGTGCACCGGCTGTGGCTCGACCGGCCCGTCGCGGCGGACCGGTCGGCATTCCTGGGCACCGCCGGCCACAAACCGCTCGACAACATCAGCGTGCTGGAGCGCTACGAGCGCGAAGCCGGCGAATGGGCTCGCGCGCACCGCGGTTCCGTGGTCGAACTGCACGCCTACGCACTCGAGTCGGCGGCGTCCACCCCGGCCGCGATCGCCCAGCTGCACCGGATATACCCGGAAACCGCCGCGGCGCAAGTGGTTTGCGAGCTCACGCTGGAGCGCGGCGACTGCCCGCTGTTCCCACCTGGATCGTACGAACGGCGGCCCCAGGTCGTCACGCCGCACGCCGGGCTGCTGCTGGCCGGCGACGCGATCCGCGTCGACCTGCCGGTCGCGCTCATGGAGCGTGCCGCGACCACCGGATGGTGCGCGGCCAACCGACTGCTGGCATCCTGGGGGCTGGCCGGCCACCCGCTGCACACCGTACCCACCGCAGGCCGCTCGCCGCTGCTGCGCTGGCTGGCCACCCGTGAAAGGGCCACCCAATCATGAACATCCGCAGACAGTTTCGGCGGATCTTGCCCAAAGACGTTCCGCTGCAAGTTCTCCCGCGCACGGCATGGGCCAGTCAGCGCCCGACCTACCGCGAGGCCGAGCCGGCCCTCATCGAATCGGCGCTGCGTCGCTCCCAGAAGAGGCCCACCGGCAACTGGTACGCCTTTGCCGCCAGCCGCGACGTGCGGGCCGGCAGGCCGTTCGGCGTTCAGGTGGCCGGCGTCGAGCTGGTCGCCTGGCGAGACCGCCTGGGCCGCCTGCGTATCGGTCCACGCAGTTGCCCGCATCTGGGCGCCGACCTGGCCACCGGCACGGTTCACGACGGCGCGTTGATCTGCCGCTGGCACGGCCTGGCGCTCGGCGGCATCGAGCGCGAGTTCGGCTGGTGCCCGTTGCCCGGCCACGACGACGGCACGCTGGTCTGGGTCCGGCTCGACAAGGTCGGCGACGAGGAGCCGTCGGACGAACCGGTGATTCCGGTCCGGCCGACCGGCGACACGCTGACCGCCGTCACCCGCATGGTCGGCGTCTGCGAGCCGGCCGACATCGTCGCCAACCGGCTCGACCCCTGGCACGGCGCGTGGTTTCACCCGTACTCGTTCACCGCGCTCGAGGTCCTCACCACCCCCACCGAACAGGCCGACCGCTTCCTGGTCGCGGTCACCTTCCGGATGGGCCGATTCGGCGCGCCCGTCATCGCGGAGTTCACCTGCCCGGAGGCCCGCACCGTCGTGATGCGCATCGTCGACGGCGAGGGGGTGGGCAGCACCGTCGAAACCCACGCCACCCCAATCGGTCCGGGACCCGACGGCCGTCCCCGCACCGCCGTGCTGGAGGCCACCTTTGCCCACTCCGATCGTCGCGGATTCAGATACGCGTCTCGGGTGGGGCCGCTGATCTCACCGATGATGCGCTATGCCGCCGGCCGCCTGTGGCGCGACGACCTGGCCTACGCCGAGCGCCGGTACGCGGTGCGCGCGGCGCGGGCGTGAACGCGCCGGCCATGAAGAGGCTGTATTCGGCCACCGTCGCGGCGACCGCGGCCGCCCACTTCGCTTATCTGATGTACCTGCCGGTCGGCGGTTTCCTCGCGCTGCGCTGGCCGCGCACGATGGCGTTGCACGTGCCCGCGGTGGCCTGGGGGGTCGCGGTCGTCACGTTGCCACTGCCCTGTCCGCTGACGTCGCTGGAATCATGGGCGCGCCGTCGCGCGCGCATGGAGCCGCTGCCGGCCACGGGGTTCGTCGACCGCTATGTCGCCGGCACGTTGTATCCGGCCGGCCGCACCGGGATCGCGCAGTCGATGGCGTTCGTCGCCGCGGCCGCGTCGTGGTGTGTGCTGGCGACGAGGCGTCTGCGCTGAGCAATCCCTAGTTTCCCGCACCCGGGACGGCGGGCTCGGGCGCGTCGAGTCCGCGCCCGCCCTGACGGCGCGGACGAACCGGCCGTCGTTCACGCGGCTGGCGGCGGCCTGGTGGTTCTTGGTGGTCGGCCTGCTGATCCTGATCGTCCTGCTCGTCTTCGTCGCCCAGAACACCGAATCCGTCACCGCGCACTTCCTGATGTTGCACTGGAACCTGCCGGTGGGCGTGGGTTACCTGTTGGCCGCCGTCGCAGGTGCGGCCACCACCGTGCTGGTCGGCGCGGCGCGGATGATCCAGCTTCGGCGCGCCGCCAAGAAGGGGATCCGGCCGCTCTAACCGCGCCCGCCGGCGAAAGGCCTTGTGTCCCAATCCCCGCCCGCGTCGCGGACGGCACGTGAATATTTCAGATGTTTAACAATCTCGTCCCCCCGAGCGCGGTTGGTCCCCGCCCTCAACGGGAAGCCATAGCACTGACGCGGTGCGCGAGAGGTTAGGGGCGTTCGATGGATGACGGTGACGCGGCGCAGGCCGTGGCCGAGGCGGTGGGAAAGGTCACCGAGGCGCTGGAGACCATCGAACGTGCCCGCGGACACCTGTACTCCTTCCACCAGTTGACCGGTCACGCCGACCTGCAACTCGACGAGGCGGTGGCCACGTTGTCCGAACTCGGACACGCCGAGGTGGCCGAGCTCATCAGCCGTGAACTCATCGGGCGTAACGTACTGCCCGGCCGATGGACCTTCCAGGTGGTCGAAGACTACGACGACGGCTACTACCGCTGCTTCCGCGAAATCGAAGGGCTCGTGCGAAGCCGGCTCACCGACGGACGCCGCCACGCCCACGAGGCGGCCCTCAAGGAGCGCCGGCGCACCCACGGCCACCCGGCCCACACCGCGGCCCCCGACGACGACCCGGAGGGATGACCGCGTGCGCTGCGTCGTACTCGGCGCCACCGGCTATCTGGGCACGCGCCTGATCCCCGAGCTGCTGTCGGCCGGGCACACCGTGCGCGTGCTCGCGCGTGACCCGGCCAAACTCGACGACGTCGCCTGGCGCGACCGGGTCGACGTCATCGGCGGCGACGTCGCCGATGCTCCCACCGTGCGGCGGGCGCTGCGGGGCCAGCAGGTGCTCTACTACCTGGTGCATTCGCTGTTGCGACCCGACTTCGTGGAGTTCGACCGGCGGGCCGCCCGGATCGTGGCCGACGCCGCCGCCGGCGCCGCCCTGTCCCGCATCGTCTACGTCGGCGGGATCATCCCCACCGGGCAGGAACTGTCCGACCACCTCGCCTCGCGCGCGGAGGTGGGCGAGGTGTTCATGGAATCCGGAGTGCCCACCGCCGAACTGCGGGCGGCCGCCATCATCGGAGCGGGCTCGGCCAGCTTCGAGATGCTGCGCTACCTCACCGAACGACTGCCGCTCATCGTCACCCCGCGCTGGCTACGCACCCGCGTCCAGCCCATCGCCGTCCGGGACGTCCTGTACTACCTCGTCAAGGCCGCGGAGCTGCCCGCCGAGGTGAACCGGCCGTTCGACATCGGCGGCCCGGACGCCTTCCCCTACACCGAGATGATCCGCAAGTACGCCGCCGTCGCGGGCTTGACCAGGCGGCCGACGCTGCCGGCGCCGCTGCTGAGTCCGGGGGTCTCGGCCCCGTTGGTCGGCCTGCTCACCCCGATCCCGCGCCGGCTGGCGGTCTCGCTGATGGAGTCACTGGAGAACGACGTGGTGTGCGCCGACCGTGACATCGCCCGCCACATACCCGATCCCGCGGACGGGCTGACGCACTACGAGGAAGCCGTCGAACTGGCGCTGGGCCACGCGCGCCGCGGCGACCTGCGCACGCGGTGGTCGCGCGGCGACGCCGACGGCGCGCCGTCCCAACCGCTTCCCACCGACCCGCAGTGGGCGGGCGGATCGCTTTACGACGATGTGCGCCAACACCACAGTCCCACCGACACCGCCACCCTGTGGCGCGCCATCGAAACGGCGGTTACCGAACGCAATTGGTCGGTCCTCCCCCTGGGCTGGCCGGTGCGCGGCTGGATCAATGGCCTGGTCACCGCCGTGTGGAGACGCCGCAGGCCGCTCGACGGTCACCGGCTGCACGTCGGTGAGGCGCTGGATTGGTGGCGCGTCGAGCACGTCGAGCACCCCCGCTTGCTGCGGCTGCGCGCCGACATCCCGCTGCCCGGCCGCCTGTGGCTCGAGCTGACCGCAAGCCCGGACGGCAACGGGGGGTCCCGTTACGGCCAGCGTGCGCTCTTCCAGCCGTACGGGCTTGTGGGGCAGCTGTTTTGGACCGCTTCCGCGCCCTCGCGCGACGCGGTCTTCGGCGGCATCGCGCGCGATGTCACCGCCACCGCGCGCCGGGGTATGGTCGCGGCGCCCGGCCCGGCGCACTCCCGAAAGGGCAATACCATGGGAGACAACACATTCCGCAAGGGCGACAACGTCGAGTGGAAGAGCCACGGCAAAACGGTCCACGGAACGGTCGAGGAGAAGATCACTTCGGACACCGAGGCCGCCGGGCGCGCGGTGCGCGCGTCGACGGACGAACCGCAGTACCGCGTCCGCAGCAGCAAGACCGGCGCCGACGCCGTGCACAAGTCGGAAGCCCTGCGGCGCGCCGACTGAACCGTGGTAGCGCCGGCCTGCACGGCCGCGGTGCCGGTTGGCGTCGAGCGGGGGGCGCCGGGCGCGCATTCCCGGGGAATACTGAGGCATCGAGCGGGCGCAACGGCCAAATCATCTGGCCGGCGGGTACGCTCACTGCGGCGGGCCGCGACAGCGGCCGCCGAATATGCTTTGTGCGTATCGAAGAAGGATGCGGGTAGGTGACCAGGCGCGGCGCTGCTGATCGGCGGCCAGGACGGACCGAACTGGAGAAGCTCATGTCCGCGGACATGCGGGCGATCACAGCGCAGTCCGACCGCATCGGACGCCACTTCGCCCGGCAGAACGACGTCAGCGGCAGCGACTTCCACGCGCTGCTGCACATCATGGTCGCCGAAACGGCCGGGGAACCGCTGACACTGGCCAGGCTGCGGCAGCGAATGGACGTGTCGCCGGCCGCCATCACCTACCTCGTCGACCGGATGATCGAGGCCGGGCACATCCGCCGCGAGCCCGACCCCGACGACCGCCGCAAGACGCTGCTTCGTTACGAGAAGCCGGGCATGGCGCTGGCCCGGTCCTTCTTCAACCCGCTTGGCGCCGAGGTGCGCTCGGCGCTCGCCGATATCCCCGACCGGGATCTGGATGCGGCGCACCGGGTTTTCCAGGCGCTGATCGAGGCGATGGCGACGTTCGAGTCCCGGCTCGCCACCGCGCGCGCCAAACCCGAGCCGCCCGAGCCCAAGGCGGCCGCGGCGACGCCACCGGCGCGCCCCCGACGACGACGGTCTCGGCCGACGGCAGGGTCGCCATCGGCGTGGTGCCGGTGAGCGCGGACCTGTCGGGCCTGGCCCTCGACGACAAGGTCGCCGCGTTGCGCAAGGCCGCGGACACCGGGCTGCCGGGAGACCTCCGCGCCCACGTCACCGGCGGCCCGGCGTTCGGGGCCGACATCGCGAACGCGTTCACCAACGCCAACGTCACGCTCCTGATTGTGACGGCCTCGGTGGTGGCGGCGCTGCTGATTGCGACTTACCGCTCGCCGGTGCTGTGGCTGGTGCCGCTGCTGGTGATCGGCTTCGCCGACCGGGTGGCCGCGGCGGTGGGCACCGCGGTGGCGTCGCTCACCGGGCTCAGCTTCGACGGGTCCACCTCCGGGATCACCAGCGTGCTGGTGTTCGGCGCGGGCACCAACTACGCGCTGCTGCTGATCTCGCGCTACCGCCAGGAACTGTCGCGCAGCCCCGACCACCGCGAGGCCCTGCGCCGAGCCGTGCGCATGGCCGGGCCGGCCATCCTGGCCAGCAACGCGACCGTGGTGCTGGCGCTGCTGACGCTGCTGTTCGCGTCCACCCCGAGCACCCGCAGCCTGGGCGCCCTGGCCGCGTGCGGGATTCTCGTCGCCGCCGCGTCGGTCCTGACCGTGCTGCCGCCGCTGCTGGCCCTGTTCGGCCGCCGGCTCTTCTGGCCGTTCGTCCCGCGCCCCGGTGATGGCGCCCGGATCGACGCCGGCCCGTGGCACCGGGTCGCCGACTGGGTGGGCAGGCATCCGGCCGCCGTCGCGGCCGTCGCCGTCACCGTCCTGGCGGCCCTGGGCACGGGGCTGCTGGGCACCCGGGTCGGCCTGTCGCAGACCGAACAGTTCCGCGTGCGCGCCGATTCGGTGACCGGCTACGACATCGTCGCCGCGCACTTCCCCGCCGGCCTTGCCAACCCGACGCTGGTGGTGGGCTCCACCGTCGCGGCGCCGAACATAACGCAAGCCATCAGTTCGACGCCTGGCGTGGTTTCGGAGAACCCGTCCGGCCGGTCGACGACCGGCCTGACCAAGTGGTCGGTGGTCATCGACGCCCCGCCGGCCTCCGATCGGGCGTTCAACACCATTGCGGCACTGCGGGATTCGGTCCACTCGGCCGACTACGGTGCGCTGGTGGGCGGACCCGACGCGCAGGCCCTCGACGTCCGCAACGCCGCCGTCCATGACCGCCTGCTGGTCATCCCTGCCATCCTCGGCGTGATCCTGGCCGTGCTGTTCGCGCTGCTGCGCTCGGCGCTGGCGCCACCGATACTGCTGGCGGCGACGATCCTGGGCGCGCTGGCCGCCCTCGGCGTCGGCGGCTGGGCCAGCATCCACGTCTTCGGCTTCCCGGCGCTGGACAACAGCACCCCGCTGTTCGCCTTCCTTTTCCTGGCCGCCCTCGGCGTGGACTACACCATCTTCCTGGTCACGCGCGCCCGCGAGGAGGCCGCCGACCACGGCGCCCGCGACGGCATGGTCCGCGCGGTGTCGGCCACCGGCGGCGTGATCACCAGCGCGGGAATCGTTTTGGCCGCCGTCTTCGCCGTGTTGGGGGTGTTGCCGCTGATCGTGCTGACGCAGCTGGGCATCATCGTCGGGCTCGGCATCCTGCTCGACACGTTCGTGGTGCGCACGCTCATCATTCCCGCGCTGTTCGCCCTCATCGGCGACCGGATCTGGTGGCCCAACACCCCGATGCACCCCAGAGTTATTCATCCACAACTGAATACAACCCCGACGCGAGGAGAGTAGACCGTGAAGAAGTCAACACTGGCGGCGACGTCGCTGGCCGTCGGCACCGCCGCCGGCACCGGAAGCATCGCCAGCGTCAACAGCGTGTCGGTGTGGTTCGCCCGGCTGCGCAAGCCGCCCTACCAGCCGCCCGACGCGGTCTTCCCGATCGTGTGGACCACCCTTTACACCGACATCGCGGCGTCGTCCGCGGTGGCCATCGACCGGCTCCGGGCGGCGGGCAAAGACGACGAGGCGCGCCGCTACGCCGCCGCGCTGGGGGTGAACCTGGTCCTCAACGGTTCCTGGAGTTGGCTGTTCTTCCGGTATCACAAGCTGGGTGCGGCGGCGATCGGGGCCGCGGCGCTGGCGGCCAGCAGCGCCGACCTGGTGCGTCGCACGGCGCAGGCCGACCCGCGCGCCGGCCTGGCGATGTCGCCGTACGCGCTGTGGACCTCCTTCGCGACCGTGCTGGCCACGCATGTGTGGCGGCTCAACCGCTGAGGTACTCCTGCGCAATGCCGACGCTGCTGTGGTTTCGCCGCGACCTGCGGCTGCGTGATCACCCCGCCCTCGCCGCCGCCGCCGACAGCGGGGAGGTGCTGGCCTGCTTCGTGCTCGATCCGCGGCTGGAGGCGTCGTCGGGCCCGCGGCGGCTGCAGTTCCTCGGAGATTCGTTGCGGCAGTTGCGCGCCGACCTCGACGGTCGCCTGCTGGTGACCCGCGGGCGACCCGAGCGGCAGATCCCCCGCATCGCCACGGAGATCGGCGCGGCCTCGGTGCACATCTCGGAGGACTTCGCGCCGTACGGGAAGCGCCGCGACGAACGGGTGCGCGAGGCGCTGGGTTCGGTGCCGCTGGTGGCGACGGGCTCGCCGTACCTGGTGTCACCCGGGCGCGTCACCAAACCGGACGGCTCGCCGTATCGGGTGTTCACCCCGTTCCTGCGGCAGTGGCGCGAGGTGGGCTGGCGGGCGCCGGCGAAGTCGGGCGCCGCGTCGGCGCGCTGGCTCGACCCGACCGATGTGGACGTGGCCCAGTGCGAGATCCCGGACCCCGGGGCCGCGCTCGACCTCGCCGCCGGGGAATCCGCGGCGCTCGCCCAGTGGGAGCGGTTCGCCGGCGAAGCGCTGAAGCGCTACGGCGATGACCGCAACAGGCCCGACCTGCCGGGAACCAGCCGGATGTCGGCGTACCTGAAGTTCGGCACCATCCATCCCCGCACCCTGGTCGCCGGCCTCGACACCGGTAGCCCCGGGGCGCAGGCCTACGTGCGGGAGTTGGCGTTTCGCGACTTTTACGCCGACGTGCTGCACCACTGGCCGGCCAGTTCGTGGCGCAACTGGAACAGCGACTTCGACGCCATCCAGACCGACACCGGAGCCGAGGCCAAGCGGCGCTTCGAATCCTGGAAGGCCGGCCGAACCGGGTTCCCGTTCGTCGACGCGGGGATGCGTCAGCTGCGCGAGACGGGCTTCATGCATAACCGGGTGCGCATGACGGTGGCGTCGTTTCTGGTCAAGGACCTGCATCTGCCGTGGCAGTGGGGCGCCGAATGGTTCCTGGAGCAACTCGTGGACGGCGACATGGCCAACAACCAGCACGGCTGGCAGTGGTGCGCGGGGTGCGGCACCGACGCCGCGCCGTACTTCCGCGTGTTCAACCCCACCAAACAGGGCGAGAAGTTCGATCCCGCCGGCGACTACATCCGGCGCTGGGTGCCCGAGCTGCGCTCGGTCGACGACGCGCACCTTCGCAAAGGCGAACGCCCGCAAGGATATCCGGAGCCGATCGTCGACCACGGCACCGAACGGGCCGAGGCGCTGCGCCGCTACCAGAGCCTCTGAGCGCGGTGTCAGCTCGTCGACGGCACCGACAAGTACGGGGTCAACGTCACCGTGACCAACGTGGACGACCACCCCGAACCGGCCAGCTAGCCAGCGGGTCACCTTCTGACTAGCGCGCCGCCTTCTTGCGTTCGATGTCGGCCAGCGCGGCGGCCAGTTCGGCGCGCTGCGCCGCCGAGTTCTCCCACGAAAGCTGGCGGTTCTTGACCACTTTGGCCGGCGCCCCGACCGCGATCGAGTAGTCGGGGATCTCGCCGCGCACCACCGCGTGCGAGCCCAGCACGCAACCGCGTCCGATGGAGGTGCCGCGCAGCACCGTCACCTTCACCCCGACCCAGGTGTCGGGGCCGATTCGGACCGGGGACTTGATGATGCCCTGATCCTTGATCGGGACGTTGATGTCGTCCATGCGATGGTCGAAATCGCACACGTAGCACCAGTCGGCCATCAACACCGAATCGCCGAGCTCGACGTCGAGGTAGGCGTTGATGACGTTGTCGCGGCCGAGCACCACCTTGTCGCCGAACCGCAGCGAACCCTCGTGCGCCCGGATGGTGTTCTTGTCCCCGATGTGGACCCAGCGGCCGATTTCCAGCTGCGCCAGCTCGGGTGTCGCGTGGATCTCCACGTCCTTGCCGAGGAACACCATGCCGCGGGTGATGATGTGCGGGTTGGCCAGCTTGAACTTCAGCAGCCGCCAGTAGCGCACCAGGTACCACGGCGTGTAGGCGCGGTTGGCCAGCACCCACTTCAGCGAGGCGAGCGTCAGGAATTTGGCCTGCCGCGGATCCCGCAGCGTCGATCCCCGCCAGCGCCGATGGAGCGGGGCGCCCCACATGGTCGTCATGGCCGGAAAGCCTAATGGGGACCGCCGGGGTCTGGAGAACAAGGTGCGGGCGATCGGCCGGTCGCCGACCGGCACGGGTTACCCTCACCTGTACTCAATCGCAGCTCATGCCGAACGGCCGGCGCCCCTCGAGCGAACCGACTGACGAAGGATCTGGAAACCCAAGTGCTTGCCGGACATCTCGTGCGTGGGCTTCGGTTCTGTTCGGCCACGGTGTTGGCCGCCACGCTCGCGGCGGGGCTCGGCGGCTGCGGGAACACCGACGCGTGGGTGGAGGCGTCACCCGCGCCGGGCTGGCCCGCGCCCTACGCCGACGCGGCCAACAGCGGCTACACCGCGACCGGCGGCGCTTCCAAGCTGTCGCTGCGGTGGACGCGCTCGGTCAAGGGCAGCCTGGCGGCCGGACCGGCGCTCGGCGCGCGCGGCTACCTCGCCCTCAACGCGCAGACGCCCGCGGGTTGCTCGCTGATGGAGTGGGAGAACGACGACAACGGCCGGCAACGCTGGTGCGTCCGGCTGTTCCAGGGCGGCGGCTTCGCCGGGCCGCTGTTCGACGGCTTCGACAACCTCTATGTCGGCCAGCCGGGGGCCTTCCTGTCATTCCCGGTGACGCAGTGGACCCGGTGGCGGCAACCGGTGATCGGGATGCCGACGACGCCGCGATTCCTCGGGCACGGCCAGCTGCTGGTCGCCACCCACCTGGGCCAGGTGTTGGTCTTCGACGCCCACCGCGGCGAGGTCGTCGGTAGCCCGCTGGATCTGGTCGACGGCGTCGACCCCACCGACGCCACGCGCGGGCTGGCCGACTGCGCGCCGGC
>NZ_CSTD01000005.1:0-334034 GCF_001053185.1 Mycobacterium bohemicum DSM 44277
GCCGAGCAGCGCCGCGCCGACGGCCGCGCTGAACCCGGGCTGCGGCGCGCTGTGGACCGGCACCCCGAAGTGGGCGGAGAGGCGGGCGCCGAGCAGCGGGATGGCGGCGCCGCCGCCGACCGCCGCCAGCGCGGCCAGCTGCGTAATGCCGTTGTCCCGCAATGCTTGCCCGACGCCGCCGATGAAGCGGTCCAGCGCCGGGGACAGCAGCTGCTCGAAGTCGCTGCGCGACAACACCACGTCCCCGCCCGGGCCGGCCACGGCAGCCACGGAGGTGCCCGAGAGCTGCTCCTTGGCGCGCCGGCATTCAGCCAGCAGGCGCGCTTGGGAGCCGATGCGGGCGGTGCCGGCCACGTCGGTGGTCATGGTGGAGGCCGCCGCCTGACTCAGGACGAGCTGATCGAGCGCGTCGCCGGAGAAATCGGTGTCCCGCACCGTCGGGCCGATTTGCCGGAAGGCCGAGCCGGCGTCGAACAGGGTGATGCTGGTGCCGCCGGCGCCGAAATCGCACAGCGCGACCACGCCGTCGGCCGGGAGTCCGGGCTGGGCACGCAGCGCCGTCAGCGCCGCCACGGCATCGGAGACCAGCGCCGGCGGGACCCCGCGGCGGGCGAGGTCCGGCTGGGCGAAGAATTCCTCGCTCAGGGCGGTTGCGCGGGCCTCCGACCAGTACGCCGGGATCGCGATCGTCACCGGCGTGCCGTAGCCGACGGTGCGCGCCATCGCCTCGATCGCTTCGACCGTCAGCACCTCGCCGAGATACTTGGTGCCGTCGGCCGCCACCAACGGGGTCCGGTCGCCGACGCGCTCCACGAATCCCCGCAGCACCAGCCCGGGATGGGTGAGGTTGGGATTCTCCTCGGGCAGGCCGACTTCGGTCGGCGCGTTCTCGAACAGCGTCACCACGGGACTGCGGGCCACCGGCGCGCGACCCGCGTGCGCAGCAACCAGGTGGGCCACCCCGATCGAGAGCCCGAGCGAATCGCTCATCATGCGCACCCCTGTATCCGTTGTCCGGCCGGACGGCCCTCACCCTGACGGCCGTGGCTTCCCGCGAGTCTAGGTGCGCGGGCGCCTCCGGATCCGTCAGGACAGGCCCGGCGGCAGGGTGATCACGGTCGGCACTTCCGGGATGGTGATCACCGACGGCAGGGGCGGCAGGTGGTGCCGATGCGTCGGCTGTTGCTGGGTGGGTTGCCGGGTCGGCTGCTGGGTGGGTTGCTGGGCCGGCGACTCGACGGTGGCGCTGGTCGAGGGCGTGGTCGTGGTCGAGGGCGTGGTCGTCGTCGGGGTCGTGGTCGTGGTCGTCGGCGACGGAGCGGTGCTCGTGCTGGTCGACGGGGTGTTGCCGGTGCCCTGCGTATCGTGCAGGAGTTCAGACAGGCCGAACGCGATCAGGCCGAGGAGAATCAGGACGGCCGCGATCCACCCGGCCAGCGCGGCGGGCTTGCGGTACCAGGGGGTCGGTTCGGGGGCGTCGAGGGTATCGACGGGCTGCTGCGACTCGTCCTCGGCGGGGCCCTCCCGGGGCGGCGGCGCAGCCGCGCGGAAGTCGGAGAACTGAGTCGGCTGGTTGTGGAAGTCGTCCGGTGGGCCGTTGCGTGCCACGGATTCGATGTTACTGACGTCAGCCGGCGCGACGTCAGAACGTGTTGACGTTGTCGAGGCTGACGAACATGCCGTGGCCGGTGTGGTCGTTGGTGAACCGGGTGCCGTCGGGGGCGGCGTCGATCTTCCAGCCCTGCGCCTCGTAGGTCTTGTAGTCGATGGTGACCGTCGGGATCGCGCCGAGGTTGCCCAGCACCCACTGCACCTTGCCGTCGGCGCTGATGCTGACGCCGTTGGCGTGTTCGCCGTCCTGCAGTGGGGAGTTGGTGAACGGTGCCTCGCACCCGACGGTGTCCTTGTTGATCTGGCAGCGCGTCACGCCCGACTTGGTCTCGATGAACACGTAGCCGTTCTGGTCGGGCGGAAGCGGGATGGCTCCGGCCGGTGCGGTCGGGCTTCCGGGTGCCGTCGGCGTGACCGGCGCCGCGCTGGGCGCCGGCGTCGAGGTGGTCGGCCGGGGGGTGGGGAAGGTGGGTTCCACCGGCCCGGCTCCGGGCGCGGCGACCGGCCTGCCCTCGATGACGGACGAGCAGCCGTCGATCAGCAGCGGGCTGGCCAGGATGGGCGACAGCAGCAGGGATCCGCCGGCAAGGCTCCACCGTGCCCTTTGCGATAGCCGCACGCGCCGCTCCTGCTCGATCGTCATGTCAGGAGCCAGGGTACAAACGCGGTGACGCAAGTGACTGCAGTGACGCGCTGGGAATGCGGGCGGATGCGGGGCCGATGGTGAAGCTTTACCGTCGCGTGACCGATTCGCGGGTCAACTCGGCGGCCCGGTGCGCCGCCGCGACGATGCCCTGGTATCCGGTGCAGCGGCAGAAGTTGCCGGACAAGCCTTCCCGGATCTCGGTATCGGTGGGATCGGGGTTGTCGCGCAGCAGCGCGGTCAGTGACAGGACGAACCCCGGTGTGCAGAAGCCGCATTGCAGCCCGTGGCATTCGCGCAGCGCCGACTGCACCGCCGACAGCGTCCCGTCCGGCGACGCGATGCCCTCGACCGTGGTCACCTCCTGGCCGTCGGCCTGCACGGCGAACATCAGGCAGGAGCGCACGGCGGCGCCGTCCAGCAGCACCGTGCAGGCCCCGCAGGCCCCGTGCTCGCAACCCAGGTGGGTGCCGGTGAGCCCGCACTTCTCCCGCAGGAAATCGGCCAGCGTCATCCGGGGTTCGACGCGGGCCGAGACCCCGCTGTCGTTGACGGACAACCGGATCGGCACCTCAGGCATCGCCGGTCCTCGCTTCCTGTCGGGCCTCGTGGACGGCCTGGGTCCAGGCGCGTGCGGCCATGGCGGCCCCGACCTGGGTTCGGTATGACGCCGACCCCTGCAGGTCCACCGGAATGTCGTCGAGGCCCGCCAGCGCTTCCCGGCCGATTTCCTCGGGCGCAAGCTCGCCCACCGGCTTGCCGATCACCGACGCCTCGGCCGCGGTCGCGCGCCGGGGCGTGGCGCCCAGGCCCAGCAGGCCGATGGCGCACCGGCGAACCCGGTCGCCGTCGTCGAGCTGGACGGCGACGAGGGCTCCCGCGATCGCGAAATCGCCGTGCCGGCGCGAGAACTCCTGGACCGAGAATCCGGAGCGGCCCTCCCACACCGGGAATCGGACGCCGGTCAGCACCTCGTCGGACTCCATCGCGGTCTCCCACACGCCGACGAAGTAGTCGGCGGCGGCGATCTCGCGGGATCCGCGCGGAGAGCGCACCTCCATCACGGCGTCCAGCGTGAGCGCGACGGCGGGGTATTCGCCGGCGGGGTCCGCGTGGGCGATCGACCCGCCGAGGGTGCCGCGGTTGCGGATCTGGAAGTGCCCGACGAACGGGGTCGCCCGGGTCAGCAGCGGAACCGCCTGGCGCACTTGGGCATCGGCCCCTACGGTGGCCTCGGTGGTGCCCGCGCCGATCCGGAGTTCGCCGTTGCGGCGCTCGATGCCCCGCAGTTCGGGGAGCCGGGAGATGTCGATCAGGTGGTCGAAGTAGGCCAGGCGCATCGCCAGCATCGGCACCAGGCTCTGGCCGCCGGCAATGAGTTTGGCGTCGTCGCCGAGTTCGGCGAGCAGGCTCACGGCGTCCTGCACGGTGCCGGGGCGGTGGTAGTCGAAGGCGGCGGGCTTCACCGTGCCGCCTCGTTCAGCAGCGCGGCGACGGAGGCCGGGGTGGCCGGTAGCCGGGTGACCGTCACGCCCAGCGGCGCCAGCGCGTCGTTGACGGCGTTGATGACCGCCGGCACCGAGCCGATGGCCCCGCCCTCGCCGGCGCCCTTGTACCCGCCCGGCCCGGGCCCGGGGATCTCGACGTGGCCGAACTCGATCGGCGGGACCTCGGTGGCCGTGGGCAGCAGGTAGTCCACGAACGTCGTTGCCAGCGGGTTGCCGTCGTCGTCGTAGACCATGTCCTCCATCAGGGCGCCGCCGATGCCCTGCACGGTTCCGCCGGCGATCTGGCCCTCGACGATGCTCGGGTTGATCATGGGCCCGACGTCCTCGCTGACGATGTAGCGCAGCAGCGTGACCTTGCCGGTGGCCACGTCCACCTCGCAGGTGCAGGCGTGGGTCGCGTTGGACCACAGGATGGGCGCCGTGGCGACGAAGCGCGCGGTGGCCTCCAGCTCGGGCGACGTTCCCGGCGGCAGCATTTGCGGCGAGTAGTGCGCCAGGTAGGCCAGCTCGCCGAAGCTCACCTGCTTGGACGGGTCGCCGCGCACCGCCGCGGTCGACTGCGCCAACTCCACCTCGGACTCGGCGACCTTGAGGTGGTGGGCCGCCAGCGCGACGATCTTGCGGCGCAGGATGGTCCCGGCCTCGTTGACGGCCCCGGCCGTCATGGGGCCGCTGCGGCTGCCCTGCGTCCCGGCGCCGTAGGGAGTGATGGCCGTGTCGCCCTGGATGGTGCACACGTCCTCGATGTCGGCGCCCAGCACGTCGGCGGTCAGCTGAATGACGGTGGTTTCCAAGCTGTTTCCGCTGGAGCCGCCGTTGACGTAGACGTTGATCTTGCCGGTCGGCTCCATCCGCATGGTGCAGCCCTCGGTGGCCAGGTGGCCCGTGGCCGCCCCGGTGGGCTCGATGTACGCCGAGAACCCCAGCCCCAGATACCGGCCCTGCGCGAGCGCTTCGGCCTGCTCCTTGCGGAACCCTTCGTGGTCAAGGAGTTTCACCGCCTGCTCGAAGGTCTCGATCGGGGCGACGTGGTCGTAGGGCATGCCGTTGGGGTTGAAGTACGGCATCTCGTCGCGCCGCAGCAGGTTTCGGCGGCGCAGCTCGACGGGGTCCATGTTCATCCTGCGCGCGGCGATGTCGAGCAGGACCTCGCGCGCGAGCGTCTCGTACTGCCACGGGCCGCGGTAGGCGGCCAGCCCGGCGGTGTTGGTGAAGACCGTCTTGTAGTTGAAGCTGGCCTTGGGCACGCGGTAGGGCCCCGGGAAGAACATCCCGATGGCGGCCGTGGTCAGCACCGGGTAGGGCGTGGGGTACGCGCCGATGTCCTGGACGTAATCGATGTCGGCGGCCAGGATCTTGCCGTCGTCGTCGAACGCGAGGCGCCCGGTGCCGTCGACGTGCCGGGCCTGCCCGGCCGACATCAGGTTTTCGCGGCGGTCCTCGATCCACTTCAGCGCGGCCGGGACCTTGCGGGCGGCCAGCATGATGCACATGTCCTCGCGCATCGGCACCACCTTCTGCCCGAAACCACCGCCGGTGTCGCGCATGATCACCCGAACCCGTTGGGCCGCAATGCCCAACAGCCGCGCGCAGAAGGCCCGCAACTCGTGCGGGGTCTGCGTGGAGGCCCACAGGGTGAGTTCCCCGGTGGCCGCCGTCCATTCGACCACCAGGCCGCGGGTCTCGATCGGGACCGGTGCGTAGATCTGTTGGTAGACATTCTCTTTCACCACGCACGGCGCGCTTTCGAAGAGCTCCTCGTCCGGCGGTGCCCCGGCCATCCCGCCCGCGACGTTGGCGGGGTAGCTGTCGTGCACGAGCACGCCACAGGACTGCGCCGCGGTGAAGTCGACGATCGCGGGCAGCGGCTCGTAGTCGACGTCGACGAGTTCGAGCGCGTCCTCGGCGACGTAGCGGCTGTCGGCCACGATCAGGGCGACCGGGTCGCCGACGAACTTCGCCTCGCCCTCGGCCAGCGGCGGGCGCGGGGTGTCCGGCACGTCCCTGCCCGCGACGGCGTGCCAGGCCTCGCGGACGGCGGGGTTGAGGTCCGCGGCGGTGAACACCGCGTGCACGCCGGGCAGCGCGAGCGCCGCCGACGCGTCGATGCCGTTGATCTTCGCGCGCGCGAACGGGCTTCGGACGAAGCAGGCGTGCAGCATTCCGGGCCGGGTGACGTCGTCGACGAAGCCGCCGTGGCCGGTCAGCAGCCGGCCGTCCTCGACCCTCTGCACGCGGGTCCCGGCGTATCGGGGCGTCGGAGCGGTCAAAGCGGTCGCCGCCCCCTGCACGTCCTGAGTCATGGCGCTCCATCAGATTGTCGCTGAGCGAGAAGCTGAATGTCATCATAGGAGAGTGCCGTTACCGGAGTCGAGAGGCCCGGCCCGCTGCGTCGGAGTGCTGCTGGCCGCCGGCGCGGGGCTGCGGTACGGCAGGCCGAAGGTCCTGGTCGACGGCTGGCTCGACATCGCGGTCGACGCGCTGAGGGGCGGGGGCTGCGCCGACGTCGTGCTCGTGCTGGGCGCCGGGGAGGTGCCGGCGCCGCCCGGTGTCATCGCGGTCGCGGCGGCCGACTGGCGCGACGGGCTGAGCGCCTCGGTGCGCGCCGGCCTGGCCGGGGCCGACCGCCTGCGGGCGGACTACGCGGTGCTGCACGTCGTCGACACCCCCGATGTCGGCCCCGGTGTGGTGGCGCGGGTGCTGGGGCGGGCGGTCGCGTCGGAAAGCGGCCTGGCGCGCGCGTATTTCGCGGGTCGGCCGGGTCATCCCGTGGTGCTCGCGCGCCGGCACTGGCCCGACGTGCTGGCCGGGCTGTCCGGGGATCGCGGGGCCGGCGCGTTCCTTCGGGGCAGGGGAGACGTCGGGCGCGTGGAGTGCGGCGACCTGGCCGGCGGCCGCGACATCGACGCGCCGGACGACGCGCGCTAAGCCGCCACGGGCGGGTCGTTGAGCGGTGAGGTCGACGCGCCGGTGTCCTCGGCCGCGGCCCTGACCCGGTGGCGGACCAGGAACCAGCCGCCGAAGAGCGCGGTGGAGCCGAACAGGATCGCGCCCATCAGCCAGGGACCCTGAACCTTGTCGAACAGCATCAGCACCACGACGCCCACCAGGAATACCAGCGTCAGATAGCCGCTGTACGGGGCGAACGGCATCCGGAAGGCCGGCCGTTGCACCCTTCCGGCGCGCGCCAGCCGGTAAAGCTGCAGGTGGCTCGCCACGATGGTGCCCCAGGCGACCACCACGCCGACGGCGGCGATGTGCAGCACGATCTCGAAAGCCTGGCTGGGCTTGACGGCGTTCAACACGATGCCGAGCAGGCCGATGGCGCTGGTCAGCAGGATCCCGCCGTAGGGCACGCCGTTCTTCGACATCGGTGCGGTGAACCTCGGGCCGCTGCCGTTGATCGCCATCGACCGCAGGATGCGGCCGGTGGAGTACAGCCCCGCGTTGAGGCTCGACAGCGCCGCGGTCAGCACCACGATGTTCATCAGGCTGCCGGCGCCGCTGAACCCGGCCTTGGCGAAGAACGTCACGAATGGGCTCACGTTGGCCCGGTAGGCGGTGTGCGGCAGCAGCAGCGCCAGCAGCACCGTCGACCCGATGTAGAAGACCGCGATGCGAAGCACCACCGAGTTGATCACCCGGGGCATGATCTTTTCCGGATCGACGGTCTCCCCGGCGGCGATCCCGACGAGTTCAACTGCGGCATAAGCGAATACCACGCCCGAGGTGACCAGCACCAGGGGCAGCAGCCCGGCCGGCAGCAGGCCGCCGTGGGTCTCCCACAGCACCGGGCCGGTGTCGTGGCCGTCGACCTTGAACCGCCCGACCACGAACACGGTGCCGACCACCAGGAAGGTCACCAGCGCCAGCACCTTGATGAGCGAGGCCCAGAACTCGAGTTCGCCGAAGACCTTGACCGAGATGAGGTTCATCGACAGCACGACGATCAGCGCGATCAGCGCGAGCGTCCACTGCGGGATCGCGTGGAACGCGTCCCAGTAGTGGCAGTAGTGGGCGATCGCGGTGGTGTCCACGATGCCCGTCATCGCCCAGTTGATGCAGTACATCCAGCCGGCGACGAAGGCGACCTTTTCGCCGAAGAA
This sequence comes from Mycobacterium bohemicum DSM 44277, assembly GCF_001053185.1. Taxonomy (GTDB): domain Bacteria; phylum Actinomycetota; class Actinomycetes; order Mycobacteriales; family Mycobacteriaceae; genus Mycobacterium; species Mycobacterium bohemicum. The sequence continues at coordinate 7,869 of NZ_CSTD01000005.1, forward strand.
CTCCCGGGCGTAGGACACGAACGAGCCCGACGACGGGCGGTGCAACACCAGCTCACCGAGCGCGCGCAGGATCAGGAAAACGAAGATCCCGCAGATCCCGTACACCAGGAAAAGGCCGGGGCCGGCCGATGCGAGCCGCCCGCCGGCGCCGAGGAAAAGCCCGGTTCCGATGGCCCCGCCGAGGCCGATCATCGTTATCTGGCGGTTCTTGAGCCCCTTGTGATACCCCACCTCTTCGCGCGCGAGGTGCGCGCTGTCCGACGGTGACATCGAGCTCCTGCTGTTGTGGCCCTCCGGGATCCACAGGCTAACGCATGGGGGCGGCGCACGCTGCCCCACAAAATCTCGCTGCGCACCCGGGAACAAGACCGCCGCGCCCGCCGTTAGCATGGTCGATAAGTTGAGTGAACAAGGCTCAAGCTTGGGTTGACATACCAACGTCGGCCAGAGCAGGCTTGAGCGGGGTGCACTCAGCAGTGCAGTACCGAAAGCTCTACTACTCAGGAGGAAATCACCATGGCTCGTGCGGTCGGTATCGACCTCGGGACCACCAACTCCGTCGTCGCGGTTCTCGAGGGCGGCGACCCCGTCGTCGTCGCCAACTCCGAGGGCTCCCGGACCACGCCGTCGGTCGTCGCGTTCGCGCGCAACGGCGAGGTGCTGGTGGGTCAGCCCGCCAAGAACCAGGCGGTGACCAACGTCGACCGCACCATCCGCTCGGTCAAGCGGCACATGGGCAGCGACTGGTCCATCGAGATCGACGACAAGAAATACACCGCGCCGGAGATCAGCGCCCGCGTGTTGATGAAGCTCAAGCGCGACGCCGAGGCCTACCTCGGCGAGGACATCACCGACGCGGTGATCACCGTTCCCGCCTACTTCAACGACGCCCAGCGCCAGGCCACCAAGGACGCCGGCCAGATCGCCGGCCTCAACGTGCTGCGCATCGTCAACGAGCCGACCGCGGCCGCGCTGGCCTACGGCCTGGACAAGGGCGAGAAGGAGCAGACGATCCTGGTGTTCGACCTCGGCGGCGGCACCTTCGACGTGTCCCTGCTGGAGATCGGCGAGGGCGTGGTCGAGGTGCGTGCCACCAGCGGTGACAACCACCTCGGCGGCGACGACTGGGACCAGCGCGTGGTCGACTGGCTGGTGGAGAAGTTCAAGGGCACCAGCGGCATCGACCTGACCAAGGACAAGATGGCGATGCAGCGGCTGCGCGAGGCGGCCGAGAAAGCCAAGATCGAGCTCTCGAGCTCGCAGAGCACCTCGATCAACCTGCCCTACATCACCGTTGACGCCGACAAGAACCCGCTGTTCCTCGACGAGCAGCTGACGCGCGCGGAGTTCCAGCGCATCACCCAGGACCTCCTGGACCGCACCCGCAAGCCGTTCCAGTCGGTGATCGCCGACACCGGCATCTCGGTGTCCGACATCGACCACGTGGTGCTAGTGGGTGGTTCCACCCGCATGCCCGCGGTGACCGACCTGGTCAAGGAGCTCACCGGCGGCAAGGAGCCCAACAAGGGCGTCAACCCCGACGAGGTCGTCGCCGTGGGCGCCGCCCTGCAGGCCGGCGTGCTCAAGGGTGAGGTGAAAGACGTTCTGCTGCTTGACGTGACGCCGCTGAGCCTCGGTATCGAGACCAAGGGTGGCGTGATGACCAAGCTGATCGAGCGCAACACCACCATCCCGACCAAGCGGTCGGAGACCTTCACCACCGCCGACGACAACCAGCCGTCGGTGCAGATCCAGGTCTATCAGGGTGAGCGCGAGATCGCGGCGCACAACAAGCTGCTCGGTTCCTTCGAGCTGACCGGAATCCCGCCGGCGCCGCGCGGCGTCCCGCAGATCGAGGTCACCTTCGACATCGACGCCAACGGCATCGTGCACGTCACGGCCAAGGACAAGGGCACCGGCAAGGAGAACACCATCCGCATCCAGGAGGGCTCGGGCCTGTCCAAGGACGAGATCGACCGGATGATCAAGGACGCCGAGGCGCACGCCGAGGAGGACCGCAAGCGTCGCGAGGAGGCCGACGTCCGCAACCAGGCCGAGACGCTGGTCTACCAGACGGAGAAGTTCGTTTCCGAGCAGCGCGGCGCCGAGGGTGGGCCGAAGGTTCCCGAGGACACCCTGAGCAAGGTGGAAGCCGCTGTGGCCGAAGCCAAGACGGCGCTGGGCGGCACCGACATCGGCGCGATCAAGTCGGCGATGGAGAAGCTGGGCGAGGAGTCCCAGGCGCTCGGACAGGCGATCTATGAGGCCACCCAGGCCGCGGGCCCGCAGGCCGGCGCCGCCGGGGACGGCGCGTCCGGTTCGTCCGACGACGTCGTGGACGCGGAGGTGGTCGACGACGACCGGGAGTCCAAGTGAGCGAAGGACGAGCGGCCGAAGGCCAGGAACAGGTGACGGTCACCGACAAGCGGCGCATCGATCCCGAGACGGGTGAAGTGCGGCAGCCCAGTTCCCCCGGCCCGACCCCAGGCGGGTCGGCGCCGGGGGCGTTCCCCGGCGAGAGCCCCGAGGAGGCCGGCAAGGCGGCCGAGTTGCTCGGCGATCTGCAACGGGTGCAGGCCGACTTCGCGAACTACCGCAAGCGCGCGCTGCGTGACCAGCAGGCCGCGGCGGACCGGGCCAAGGCGGCCGTCGTGACCCAATTGCTGGGCGTGCTCGACGATCTCGAGCGCGCGCGCAAGCACGGCGACCTGGAATCGGGACCGCTGAGATCGGTGGCGGACAAGCTGGACAGCGCCCTGAGCGGGCTGGGGCTCACCGCCTTCGGTGCCGAAGGCGAGGACTTCGACCCGCTGCTGCACGAGGCCGTGCAGCACGAGGGCGACGGCGCCGACGGTTCAAAGCCGGTGATCGGCACGGTCATGCGGCAGGGCTACCGGCTCGGTGAGCAGGTGCTGCGGCACGCCCTGGTCGCCGTGGTGGACACGGTCGCCGCCGACACCGGCGAGGAATCGGACGATAAAGCCGCCGGCTCCGGTGACTAGACCACACAATCAGGACAGCAAAAAGCACAACGAAAGACAGAGGTGAGGGGGTGACGCGACATGGCCCAGCGTGAATGGGTCGAAAAGGATTTCTACAAGGAGCTGGGCGTCTCCTCCGATGCCAGCCCGGAGGAGATCAAGCGCGCCTACCGAAAGCTGGCGCGCGACCTGCATCCCGACGCCAACCCCGACAACCCGGCGGCCGGAGAACGGTTCAAGGCGGTCTCCGAGGCGCACAACGTGTTGTCGGACCCCGCCAAGCGCAAGGAGTACGACGAAACCCGCCGGCTGTTCGCGGGTGGCCGCTTCGGTGGCCGCCGGTTCGAGGAGGGCGGATTCGGCGGGTTCGGCGGTGACGGCGCCGAATTCAACCTGAACGACCTGTTCGACGCCGCCGGGCGAAGCGGGGGAGCCAACATCGGCGACCTCTTCGGCGGGCTCTTCGGCCGCGGCGCCGGCGCCCGCCCGAGCCGGCCGCGCCGCGGCAACGACCTGGAGACCGAGACGCAACTGGAGTTCGTCGAGGCCGCCAAGGGCGTGGCGATGCCGCTGCGGCTGACCAGCCCGGCGCCGTGCACCAACTGCCACGGCAGCGGCGCGCGGCCGGGCACCAGCCCGAAGGTGTGCCCGAGCTGCAACGGTTCGGGGGTGATCAACCGCAACCAGGGCGCGTTCGGTTTCTCCGAACCCTGCACCGACTGCCGCGGCAGCGGCTCGATCATCGAGCACCCCTGCGACGAGTGCAAGGGCACCGGCGTCACCACCCGGACGCGCACCATCAACGTGCGGATCCCCCCGGGCGTCGAGGACGGTCAGCGGATTCGGCTGCCCGGGCAGGGCGAGGCCGGATTGCGGGGGGCGCCCTCGGGCGACCTGTACGTGACCGTGCATGTGCGGCCGGACAAGGTGTTCGGCCGCGACGGTGACGACCTGACCGTGACCGTGCCCGTCAGTTTCACCGAATTGGCCTTGGGCACAACGCTTTCGGTGCCCACACTGGACGGCAAGGTCGGCGTTAGGGTGCCCAAGGGCACCTCCGACGGCCGCATTCTGCGGGTGCGTGGGCGCGGCGTGCCCAAGCGCAGCGGCGGCAGCGGGGACCTGCTGGTCACCGTGAAGGTGGCCGTGCCGTCCAACGTGGAGGGTGCGGCCCAGGAGGCGCTGGAGGCGTACGCGGCCGCCGAGCGGGCCAGCGGTTTCGACCCACGGGCCGGATGGGCGGGTAATCGCTGATGGCCGTCAACAGGGATCCCAAGAAGAAGGACGAGTCGCGAACCTTCCTGATCTCGGTGGCCGCCGAACTGGCCGGCATGCACGCGCAAACCCTGCGCACCTACGACCGCCTGGGCCTGGTCAGTCCGCGCCGCACTTCCGGTGGGGGACGGCGTTATTCGCAGAACGACGTCGATCTGCTCCGCGAGGTCCAGCGGCTGTCCCAGGACGAGGGCGTCAACCTGGCCGGCATCAAGCGCATCATCGAGCTGACCAACCAGGTCGAGGCGCTGCAGTCGCGGATCAAGGAGCTCACCGAGGAGCTGGCGCAGGTGCGGGCCGGCCAGCGCCGCGACCTGGCGGTGCTGCCCAAGAGCACCGCGGTGGTGGTGTGGCAGCCGCGCCGGTCGCGCGGCTGATCACGCGCGGATCGAGAACTGCGTGACCGCCGGCTCGCCCGGTAACGCGCATCGGTAGCCGCCGCGGCGCAGGGCGTCGGTCGGCGCGGTCATCGGCTCGAAGCACACGACCTGCTTGTCCGGGCCCTTACCCGTCGGCGCGAAGATCTGCGTCGCCGGGTATCCACGTTCGAAGTGCACCTCGATGCGGCGTCCGCCGCCGGACACCGCGAACACCGCCCCGTCGTCGACCCCGTCGAAGGCGTCGTCGAAAGCCTTGTCGCCCAGCGCTTCCTGCCGTGCCGGCCGCGGCGTGGATGCCCCGGTCGGCAGCCCGCGATCGTCCAGGCCCAGATGCCGCAGCGGCGGCGTCTCGATGACCCAGTCGCCGCGCGGCAGCCCCGGCAGCTGCAGGTAGGGGTGAAACCCGAAGCACAGCGGCACCGCCCTGGCGCCGGTGGCGGTGACGGTGGTGCGAACGGTCAAGGTGCGCTGGGCGAGCCGGACCGCGACGTTCAGCACATGCGGATACGGGAAGCTGGCCAGCAGCCGCGGCTCGGCGCCGAAGTCCAGCTCGGCGGTCAGTTCGTTGCCCGACCGCGCCGTCACCCGCCAGCCCGGGTAGGCGGCCAGCACGCCGTGGATGGGCAGCCCGTTGGGGTCGGCGCGCACGCCGTTCTCACCCGGCGTCAGCGTCACCGTCTCGCCCTGGGCGGTATAGGTGTTGGCGCTCAGGCGATTTGCCCACGGGTACAGGATGGGGATGCCCATCGTCTTGCCCGCCTCGAGGTAGGCGTCCAGGCCGCGGCGCTGCCCGAGCAGCTGCGCCCCGGCGTCGGTGAGCGAGGTGCCGATCATGCCCGCGGAGGGCACGAACTGCGCGGCCACCTCCGACGCCGGGTCGGTCAGTGTGACGACGTCCATTGGCTACCTCCACAGGGGGTCGTGCTGAATGTGTTCGGGCGGAGCGCCTTTCGCGATCAGCGCGGCCTTGGTGGCGCGGACCATCGCCGGGCCGCCGCAGATCAGGATCTGCCGGTCGCCCCAGCCGCCGTACTTGGTCACCACGTCGAGCAGCCGGCCGGTCTGGTGCACGTGCAGGCCGCGCGGCGGGGTCACGTCGGGGTAGTCGGCGGCCCACGGGGGGTCCCGTCTGTACTCCGAGACCGGCGAGACCGACAGCCACGGATTGTGCGACGCCACCTGCCAGAGGGTCGGCAGATCGTAGAGTTCGCAGCGGTAGCGGGCGCCGAAGAACAGGTGCACGCGCGGGTTTTCGGCGTAGCGAGCCAGGTCCAGGATCAGGGCCCGCAGCGGTGCCAGGCCGGTGCTGCCGGCGACCATCAGCACGTCGCCGCCCCCGCGGTCGACCCGCAGGCCGCCGTGCGGGCTGGACAGCCGCCACCGGTCACCGGGGCGGGTCTCGTTGACGACGGCGGTGCTGACCAGGCCGCCGGGCACCTGCCGGACGTGAAACTCGATCCCGCCGTCGGGGTCGGCCGGAATCGCCGGGCTGAGGTAGCGCCAGCGGCGCGGGCATTGCGGCACATGGGCGTTGACGTACTGGCCGGGGTAGTACTGCATCGGCCGGTCCAGGCGCAGCCGCACCACGGCGAGGTCACGCGAGACGCGGTTGTGTTCGATCACCGTGCCGTCCCACCAGGCCGGTCCCTCCTCGGCCTCGGCGGCCCCGCTCATCACCCCGGTGATCAGGTTCAGCGACTGCGCGGCCGCCGCGTCGACGGCGTCGGTCCACGCCTCGCCCAGGTGCGTGCGCAGGCTTGCCGACAACGCGCGGCGCAGCGTGCCGTAATGCCTGGGCAGCACACCGTATTTGCGGTGATCGCGGCCCAGCTGCGCCAGGAACGCCACCGGCTCGGCCGCGCGCTGCTCGACCAGCTCGCCGTAGACCCAGAACATGGCCTGGGCGAAAGCGGCCCGCTGGGCGTCAAGTTCGGGCGGGAACAGGTCGCGCACCGAGACGTCCAGGGCGAACCAGTGGGTGTAGAAGCGGTGCACGAGCTCGGGGCCCGCGAACGCGTCGCGCAAAATCCGCAACGCATCCCGGTCCTCGAGGCTCACGGAGCCCGATTCTAGGCGCGCCGCGCGCCGGCAACGCCGGTCAGCGCAGCGCCGGCGGCGGCCCGGACGCCCGTTTTCGCGCTCTATGGCGCCCTCCTGGAGCCCGGATCGCACAAAGGACTAAAATTGAGCGGAACACACTCAACCTTGACGGCGTTGAACTACCCGAGAACGATTTCCCCCATACCCCGAACGGAGCTGTCGTGGACTCTTTCAACCCGACCACCAAGACGCAGGCCGCGCTCACCTCGGCGCTTCAGGCCGCCTCGGCCGCCGGAAACCCCGAGATTCGGCCCGCCCACCTGCTGTTGGCGCTGCTGACGCAGAACGACGGGATCGCCGCGCCGCTGCTGGAGGCCGTCGGCGTGGAGCCCGCCACCGTGCGCACCGAGGCCCAGCGGCTGCTGGACCGGCTGCCCCAGGCCAGCGGCGCCAGCGCGCAGCCGCAGCTGTCGCGCGAATCGCTGGCCGCGATCACCACGGCCCAGCAGCTGGCCACCGAGATGGACGACGAGTACGTCTCGACCGAGCACCTGATGGTCGGCCTGGCCACCGGGGACTCCGACGTCGCCAAGCTGCTGACCGGCCACGGCGCCTCGCCGCAGGCGCTGCGCGAGGCGTTCGTCAAGGTCCGTGGGAGCGCCCGGGTCACCAGCCCCGAGCCCGAGGCGACCTACCAGGCGCTGGAGAAGTACTCCACCGACCTGACCGCCCGCGCCCGCGAGGGCAAGCTCGACCCGGTCATAGGGCGTGACAACGAGATTCGGCGCGTCGTGCAGGTGCTGAGCCGCCGCACCAAGAACAACCCGGTGCTGATCGGCGAGCCCGGCGTCGGCAAGACCGCGATCGTCGAGGGCCTGGCCCAGCGCATCGTCGCCGGCGACGTGCCCGAAAGCCTGCGCGACAAGACCGTCATCTCCCTCGACATGGGCTCGATGGTGGCCGGCGCCAAGTACCGCGGCGAGTTCGAGGAACGCCTCAAGGCCGTGCTCGACGACATCAAGAATTCCGCCGGCCAGATCATCACGTTCATCGACGAGCTGCACACCATCGTCGGCGCCGGCGCGACCGGCGAGGGCGCGATGGACGCCGGCAACATGATCAAGCCGATGCTCGCCCGCGGCGAGCTCCGCCTGGTCGGCGCCACCACGCTCGACGAGTACCGCAAGTACATCGAGAAGGACGCCGCGCTGGAGCGGCGCTTCCAGCAGGTGCTGGTCGGCGAGCCGTCGGTGGAGGACACCGTCGGCATCCTGCGCGGCCTGAAGGACCGCTACGAGGTGCACCACGGCGTGCGGATCACCGACTCCGCGCTGGTGGCCGCCGCCACGCTGTCCGACCGTTACATCACCGCGCGCTTCCTGCCGGACAAGGCCATCGACCTGGTCGACGAGGCCGCCAGCCGGCTGAAGATGGAGATCGACTCCCGGCCGGTCGAGATCGACGAGGTCGAGCGCCTGGTGCGCCGGCTGGAGATCGAGGAGATGGCGCTGGCCAAGGAGGAGGACGAGGCCTCCAAGGAGCGGCTGGAGAAGCTGCGCTCCGAGCTGGCCGACCAGAAGGAGAAGCTGTCCGAGCTGACCACCCGGTGGCAGAACGAGAAGAGCGCGATCGACGTCGTCCGCGAGCTCAAGGAGCAGCTGGAGGCGTTGCGCGGGGAGTCCGAGCGCGCCGAGCGCGACGGCGACCTGGCCAAGGCCGCCGAGCTGCGGTACGGCCGCATCCCCGAGGTCGAGAAGAAGCTCGACGCCGCCCTGCCGCACGCCGAGGCGCGCGAGAACGTGATGCTCAAGGAGGAGGTCGGGCCCGACGACATCGCCGAGGTGGTGTCGGCCTGGACCGGCATTCCCGCCGGCCGCATGCTCGAGGGCGAGACCGCCAAGCTGCTGCGCATGGAAGAGGAGCTGGGCAAGCGGGTCATCGGGCAGAGGCGGGCCGTGCAGGCGGTTTCCGACGCCGTGCGTCGCAGCCGGGCCGGCGTCGCCGACCCGAACCGCCCGACGGGCTCGTTCATGTTCCTGGGACCCACCGGCGTCGGCAAGACCGAGCTGGCCAAGGCGCTCGCCGAGTTTTTGTTCGACGACGAGCGCGCGATGGTGCGCATCGACATGAGCGAGTACGGCGAGAAGCACTCCGTCGCCCGGCTCGTCGGCGCCCCTCCCGGCTACATCGGCTACGACCAGGGCGGCCAGCTGACCGAGGCGGTGCGCCGGCGCCCGTACACGGTGATCCTGTTCGACGAGATCGAGAAGGCGCACCCCGACGTGTTCGACGTGCTGCTGCAGGTGCTCGACGAGGGTCGCCTGACGGACGGGCAGGGCCGCACCGTCGACTTCCGCAACACCATCCTCATCCTGACGTCCAACCTGGGGTCGGGCGGCAGCGAGGAGCAGGTGATGGCCGCGGTGCGCTCGGCGTTCAAACCCGAGTTCATCAACCGGCTCGACGACGTGATCATCTTCCACGGCCTCGAACCCGGCGAGCTGGTGCAGATCGTCGACATCCAGCTGGCGCAGCTGCAGAAGCGGCTGGCGCAGCGCCGCCTCACGCTCGAGGTGTCGCTGCCGGCCAAGCAGTGGCTGGCGCAGCGCGGGTTCGACCCGGTCTACGGCGCGCGGCCGTTGCGCCGGCTCGTGCAGCAGGCGATCGGCGACCAGCTGGCCAAGATGCTGCTCGCCGGTGACGTGCACGACGGGGACACCGTCCCGGTGAACGTCAGCCCCGACGGCGACTCGCTGATCCTGGGCTAGCGGCGATCGCGACCGGAGGCCCGATCGCCACTAGCTGTGATGCGGTTGTGACCCGCCGGGCTTCTGTGTTCAGGCCCGACAGCAGATACCCTGTCTTGGATGGTCCCCCTTTGGTTCACGCTGTCCGCACTGTGCTTTGTCGGTGCGGCGGTGCTGCTGTACGTCGACATCGATCGACGCCGCGGTCGCAGCCGGCGCCGTAAGTCGTGGGCGCGTTCCCACGGCTTCGACTACGAGCGTGAATCAACCGAGATCCTCCAGCGCTGGAAGCGCGGGGTGATGTCGACGGTTGGCGACGTCTCGGCGCACAACGTCGTGCTGGGGCAGATCCGCGGCGAGGCGGTGTACATCTTCGACCTCGAGGAGGTCGCCACGGTGATCGCCCTGCACCGCAAGGTCGGCACCAACGTCGTGATGGACCTGCGGCTCAAGGGCCTCAAAGAGCCTCGGGAGAACGACATCTGGCTGCTGGGCGCTATCGGCCCGCGCATGGTGTACTCGACCAACCTGGATGCGGCCCGGCGCGCCTGCGACCGCCGCATGGTCACCTTCGCCCACACCGCCCCCGACTCGGCCGAGATCATGTGGAACGAGCAGAACTGGACCCTGGTCGCCATGCCGGTGACCAGCACCCGCACCCAGTGGGACGAGGGCCTGCGCACGGTGCGCCAGTTCAACGACCTGCTCCGGGTGCTGCCGCCGATCCCCGAGGAGACGGCGGACGCGGGGGAACCGGCGCAGGTCCGCACCGCGGCTCCCGGCCGTCCCCTGGCGCCGGCCGGCCGCGCGGAGCTGCCGCCCGCCGCGCCCAGGAGCCGGTGCGCCGCGAGCAGCCCCGCGCCGAGGGTGATCGGCGCCCGCCGCCCGCGCCCCGCAACGGGCGTCAGGCCAGCAACTACCAGCTCTGAGCGCCCGGGGTGGGCCCGGCAACGGCCGGTGACCCGTCACTAGGATGTCGCTCATGCCCCGCCCCGTAGCCCTGGTGACCGGGCCGACGTCCGGAATCGGCGCGGGCTACGCGCGACGGTACGCGCGCGACGGCTACGACCTGGTGCTGGTCGCACGCGACGTCGACCGGCTGATGAGCCTGGCGAGCGAATTGGAGGGCCAGGCCGGCGAAGTCGAGATCCTGCCCGCCGACCTGGCCGACGCCGCCGGCCGGGAAAAGGTCTGCGATCGCCTGGCCCGGGGAGTGCGCGTCCTGGTGAACAACGCCGGCTTCGGCACCTCCGGCGACTTCTGGGCGACCGACCCCGCCCTGCTGCAGTCGCAACTCGACGTCAACGTCACCGCGGTCATGCACCTCACCCGAGCCGCCCTGCCGGCCATGCTCGACGCGGGCGCGGGCACCGTCGTCAACATCGCCAGCGTCGCCGGGCTCGTGCCGGGACGCGGATCGACCTACTCGGCGTCCAAGGCGTGGGTGATCTCGTTCAGCGAGGGCCTTTCCGTCGGCCTGCAGGGGACCGGCGTGGGAGTGCACGCCGTGTGCCCGGGCTACGTGCACACGGAATTTCACAGCCGGGCCGGCATCGACATGGCCAAGTCGCCGTCGTTCATGTGGCTCGAGGTGGACGACGTGGTGAGCCAGAGCCTGGCCGACATCGCCCGCGGCAAGGTGATCAGCATCCCGGGCCTGCAGTACAAGGCGATCATCGCCGCCGAGCGGTTGATCCCGCGGACGCTGATGCGGGCCGTCACCAAGCGAATCGGCGGTGGCCGTGGCCGGACCTGATCCGCGCGAGGAGCTGGCCGACCTGGTGCGGCGGCTGTCCGTCGTGCACGGCCGCGTGACGCTGTCGTCGGGCAAGGAGGCCGACTACTACGTCGACCTGCGCCGCGCCACCCTGCACCACCGGGCGTCGGCGCTGATCGGCAGGCTGATGCGCGAACTGACCGCCGACTGGGATTACGCGGTGGTGGGCGGTCTGACCCTGGGGGCCGACCCGGTGGCCACCGCCGTCATGCACGCGCCCGGGCGGCCCATCGACGCGTTCGTCGTGCGCAAGTCGGCGAAAACCCATGGGCTGCAACGCCTTATCGAGGGGTCCGACGTCGCCGGCAAGCGGGTGCTGGTCGTCGAGGACACCAGCACGACCGGCAACTCGGCGCTGACCGCGGTGCGCGCCGTCCGTGATGCGGGCGGCGAGGTGGTGGGCGTGGCGACCGTGGTGGACCGGGCCACCGGCGCGGCCGAGGCGATCGAAGCGGAGGGACTGCCCTACCGCAGCGTGCTGGGCCTGGCCGAGCTGGGGCTCGGCTAGGCCCCTGTGATCACCGCATGCACCGGCTGTCCCAGACGCCACAGGAGTCTCTCGTCCGGGCGACCGGCTTTGTGCCCGCCTCATAGCGACAACGCGCTCGCATCACCCTGCCGCCCAGGGATTGTCGCTATGAGGCGGGCACATCGTCACACCCCCGGGAGAGAGACTCGTGTGGCGAATGTGAACGATGGTTGATCTGATGCCGCGCAGGCGCAGGCGCAGGCTGCTGGCGTCGGTCGTGATCGTCGCCTGCCTCGCCGCCTGCTCGGGCGGCGACCGCGCGGCCGCCCCCTACGGCGCCCGGGGCGCGCGGCTCGGGGAGTCGCTGGCGCTGCTGGGCTGGAACATCTCGGTGTCCAACCTGCGCTGGGGCGGCGACTACGTGCTGGTGGACGTCGACGCCAGCGTCGCGTCGGCCAAGGACCCGCACGCGGCGCCCGAGGACGTCCGGTTCGGGCTCTACGGCGCCCTGTCGCATCCGATGGAGTCCACCGGGCTGGGCAGCTGCGACGCCGCCGCGGCCACCGTGCACGACATCCCGGCACCGCTGTCGGCGCCCGCCGGCCGGCTCACGGGCACGGTTTGCCTTGGGCCGCTGACGGATCGGAGCCAGGTCCGCGGCGTGTACGTGTACTCGCCCCGCGACCGCATCCCGAACACCTCGTCGGCCTATCCCGCCGCATTCCCGGTGGGACTGATGCCGACCAACGCCAACGACAGCGGCCTGACGGTCCAGACCGTCAGCCTGTCGGCGTGGCGGGCCGACGGCGTTCCGGTGACCAAGGCGCAGCTCGGCGATCCCGGGGCCTTCACCGGCAACGGTTACATGCTGCTGGGTCTGGAAGCCGACGCCGTCGCGGCCCGCTATCGCGACGACTCCGCGCGGCGCGGCGGCCCGATGATGCTGCTCGCCTCGCCCACCGTGCCCGGGGCGGGACTGAACCGCGCGTGTGCGGCGTACGGGTCGTCGGTGCTGATCCTGCCCGACGCGTCGCAGGACGCGGTGCACGTCAACGCGTCGCTGTGCACGCAGGGCGAGATCAACCAGGCGTTGCTGTACGCCACCGTCGCGATCGACGGCACGCACGCCGGTGTGTGGACGCAGCGATGACCGAGCCCGGACCCACCGAGTGGGGGGAGCCGGCCGGCGGCGTCGGGCCGTGGGTGGGGGAACCGCCCGACGACCCGCGCTATGACCCAGTCCTGTTGGAGCAGGGCGACTCTCGCAACGTCGTCGACGCCTACCGGTACTGGACCCGGGACGCGATCATCGCCGACATCGACACCCGCCGGCATCCGCTGCACGTGGCGATCGAGAACTTCGGCTACGACGCGAACATCGGATCGGTCGTGCGCACCGCCAACGCGTTCGCCGTGCACACCGTGCACATCGTGGGCCGACGGCGCTGGAATCGCCGCGGCGCCATGGTGACCGACCGATACCAGCGGCTGTGCCACCACGACGACAGCGCCCAGCTGCTGGACTTCGCCGCGCGCGCCGGCCTGACGGTCGTCGCCGTGGACAACGTCCCGGGCGCCGCCCGGCTGGAGCAGGCCGCGCTTCCGCGGGAATGCCTGCTGGTGTTCGGCCAGGAGGGTCCCGGCATCACCGGCGACACCAGGGCGGGCGCCGCGATGACGGTGTCGATCGCCCAGTTCGGCTCGACGCGCAGCATCAACGCCGGGGTCGCCGCGGGGATCGCGATGCACGCGTGGATCCGGCAGCACGCCGACCTGTCGCGCGCCTGGTAACCGGTCCGATAGCGCACCGGCGGCCGCCTTGAGGGCGTTATTATGCCCGAGTCCAATAACGCACTGACCTGTCAACCGGGCGGAGGCCGATGTCCTTTCTCATCGTGGCGCCGGAGTTTATGCACTCTGCGGCGTCGGATTTGGCGAATATCGGCTCGGTGATCGGCGCCGCCAACGCGGCGGCGGCGGGCCCGACGACCGGGATCGTGGCCGCCGGCGCGGACGAGGTGTCGGCGGCTGCCGCGGCGTTGTTCGGCGCCCACGCGCAGGCCTACCAGACCCTCAGTGCGCAGGCCACGGCGTTTCATAACCAGTTCGTTCAGCTGATGAATGGCGGTGCGGCCTCCTATGTCGGCGCCGAGGCCGCCAACGCGCAGCAGAACGCGTTGAATGCGGTCAATGCGCCGGTGCAGGCGGCGTTTGGGCGCCCGCTGATCGGCGACGGCGCCGCCGGGACGGCGACGAACCCGAACGGCGGGGCCGGGGGGATGAGGCGCGCGACGAGCACGATTCGTGCGACGAGCGCGCTGTCGGGCAGCCCGGGCACAACCGGCGCCCAGGGCTGACCTCGCAGCCGCACCACCGCCGAATAGGCCCGAAGTTCAGCCGGGGTCACGGGTTCCTGGCTTACGTTGAGACGCGTGCGTGACGTCCTTGCCGAGCTGATGTCGGTCTGGCGCGCCGGCGGCACGGCCGGCGTCGGCACCGTGGTGCGGACCTTCCGGTCCGCGCCCCGGTCACCCGGAGCGTCGATGCTGGTGGCGCCGGACGGGTCGGTGGCGGGGTCGGTGTCGGGCGGCTGCGTGGAGGGCGCGCTGTACGAGGCCGCCGGCGAGGTCCGCGCGACCGGGACGCCGCGGCTGGAACGCTACGGGGTCAGTGACGGCGACGCCTTCGCGCTCGGCCTGACCTGCGGCGGCATCATCGACGTCTTCGTCGAGGCGGTCTCGCAGGCGACCTTTCCCGAACTCGGGGCCGTCGCCGACGACATCGACGAGCACCGCGCGGTCGCCGTCGCCACCGTCATCGCCCACCCGGACCCGACGCGGGTCGGCAGACGGCTCGTCATCCGGCCGGACCCGGCCGCACCCGTCGGGGGGTCGCTGGGTTCGGCCCGCGCGGACGCCGCGGTCACCGACGATGCACGCGGCCTGCTGGCGGTCGGCCGCAGCGATGTCCTCGAGTACGGGCCCGACGGGCAACGGCTGGGCGAGGGCATGGAGGTCTTCGTCGCCGGCTACGCGCCGCGCCCCCGGATGCTGGTGTTCGGCGCCATCGACTTCGCCGCGGCCCTGGCGCAGCAGGGCTCGTTCCTCGGCTACCGGGTCACCGTGTGCGACGCGCGCGCCGTGTTCGCGACCCGGGCGCGGTTCCCCACGGCCGACGAGGTCGTCGTCGACTGGCCGCACCGCTACCTGGCCGCCGAGGCCGCAGCGGGCGCCGTCGATGCGAGCACCGTCGTCTGCGTCCTCACCCACGACCCGAAGTTCGACGTCCCGGTGCTCGAGGTGGCGTTGCGGCTGCCCCGCATCGGCTATGTCGGCGCGATGGGATCGCGGCGCACCCACGACGACCGGATGGCGCGGCTGCGGGCGGCGGGCCTGACCGGCGCCGAGCTGGGCCGGTTGTCCAGCCCCATCGGCCTGGACCTCGGGGCCCGTACCCCGGAGGAGACGGCGGTGTCGATCGCCGCCGACATCATCGCCAAGCGCTGGGGCGGCGGCGGCCGGCCGCTGGCCGACATCGCGGGACCCATCCATCACCACGCGCACACCCCGACTCTATGATCGTAGTGATGCCCGTTGAGAGGACCACAGCATGAAGATCGCCCACCAGTTCACCGTCAGCGCACCCATCGAGAAGGCGTGGGACGTGCTGAGCGACCTGGACCACGTGATCCCGCTGATGCCCGGGGCGGCGCTGACGGGCCACGAGGGCGACGACTACCTCGGCAAGGTCAAGGTCAAGGTCGGGCCGGTCACCAGCGAGTTCAGCGGCAAGGTGCGCTTCGTGGAGCACGACCGCGCCCAGTATCGCGCCGTGATCGACGCCAAGGGCAAGGAGACGCGGGGCAGCGGCAACGCGGCCGCCACGGTCACCGCCGAGCTGCACGAGGACGGCCCGCGCACCAGCGTCACCGTCGACACCGACCTCAAGATCGCCGGCAAGCTGGCCCAGTTCGGCAGCGGAATGCTGCAGCAGGTGTCGGAGAAGCTGCTGGGCCAGTTCGTGGAGTCGCTGGAAGCCGAGCTGGCGGGCGAAGGCCCGGCGACCCCCGCCACGCCCGAGGGGCCCGCGCAGGTCGCCGAGCCGCGGCACCCGGCGGCCGCCGAGCCCGAACCGATCGACCTGCTCGACCTGGCCGGCGGCGACCAGCTCAAGAAGTACGGGGGGATGGCGCTGGTGGTGCTCGTCGCGCTGCTCGTGGGTTGGGTGCTGGGCCGCAGGCGCTGACGGCTTCCCGGGCGCCGCGCTCAGGCAGGATTGGCGGCTATGGATCAGCTCTGGGTCAACCGGGCGGCCAGCTCCGAAGCGGCCGTCACGCAACGCCACCTCAAACGGGTCTGGGCGATGCCGGGAACCCAGCTGGGCGTGGTCGGCTGGCCGCCGACGCGGCGCGACCGGATGTTCGGGAGCTGGCACTACTGGTGGCAGGCGCACCTGCTGGACTGCCTGGTTGACGCGGAGCTGCGCGACCCGCAGCCGCAACGGCGCACCCGGATCAACCGTCAGGTCCGCGGTCACCGGCTGCGCAACAACTTCCGGTGGACCAACAACTACTACGACGACATGGCGTGGCTGGCGCTCGCGCTGGAACGCGCGGCGCGCATCGCCGGCGTCGAGCGCCGCCGAGCCCTGCCCAAGCTCGCCGACCAGTTCGTCAAGGCCTGGGTGCCCGAGGACGGCGGCGGGATCCCGTGGCGCAAGGAGGACCAGTTCTTCAACGCCCCCGCCAACGGCCCGGCCGGGATCTTCCTGGCCCGCTATCCCGCCGGCGGCGAACGCCTCAAGCGCGCCGAGCAGATGGGCGACTGGATCGACCGCACGCTGATCGACCCGGAAACCCACTTGGTGTTCGACGGCATCAAGGCCGGTTCGCTGGTCCGCGTGCAGTACACCTACTGCCAGGGTGTGGTGCTCGGGCTGGAGACCGAGCTGGCCGCCCGCACCGGCGCCGAGGCCAGGCAGCGGCACTCGGCGCGGGTGCACCGCCTGGTCGCGGCCGTCAAGGAACAGATGGCGCCGTCGGGGGTGCTGCAGGGCGCCGGCGGCGGCGACGGCGGGCTGTTCGCCGGCATCACGGCGCGCTACCTCGCGCTGGTCGCCACCGCCCTGCCGGGCGACTCCGCCGACGACGCCGTGGCCCGCGACACCGCCCGCCAGATCGTGCTGTCGTCGGCGAGGTCGGCGTGGGACTACCGGCAGACCGTGGACGGGCTGCCGCTGTTCGGCGCCTTCTGGGACCGCGACGCCGAGCTGCCGCCGCAGAAGGCCGGGGCCGGCCAGGGGGCGCAGTTCGTCGAGGGCGCGGTCGACGCGTCCGAGATCGCCGAACGCGACCTGTCGGTGCAGCTTTCGGGCTGGATGCTGATGGAGGCCGCCTGTAACGTCACCGCCGTGACGGAGAAATGAGCGAACCCGGCGGCTGGATCCCCGACGACGCCACCATCGCCCAGGCCAATCTCACCAGGTTCATGGCCTGGCTGGCCGAGACCGGGCGCGGTCAGTACGCCAATTACCAAGAGCTGTGGCGCAAGTCGGTCGACGACATCGAGTGGTTCTGGGACGCCGTCTGGAAGTACTTCGACATCCGGGCGAGCAGCCAGCCCCGCGCGGTGCTGGGCGACAAATCCATGCCCGGCGCCCAGTGGTTCCCCGGCGCCACGCTGAACTACGCCACCGAGGTGTTCCGGCACGCCACCGACGAGCGGCCCGCGCTGGTCGTCGTCGGCGAGGACGGTGCCTGCGAGTGGTCGTGGGCGCGGCTGCGGCGCGAGACCGCGGCGTTCGCGGCCTACCTGCGCGGACTCGGCGTCCGGCCCGGGGACTCCGTGGTCGGCTACCTGCCCAACATCGGGGAGGCCGCCGTCGCCGCCCTGGCCGCGGCCAGCGTCGGCGCCACCTGGGCGGTCTGCAACCAGGACGTGTCCGTCGACGGCGTGATCGCCAGGCTGGGCCAGGTCGAGCCCGCCGTGCTGGTGGCCAGCGACGGATCGGTCTACGCCGGCAAGCGCATCGACCGGCGCGCCGAGCTCTCGGAGATCCGGCGCGCGATGCCCACGCTGCGCGCCACCGTCGTGGTCCCCCGGCTGGGCCTGGACCCCGTCGAGCACACCGTGCCGTGGGCGACGGCGGTCGCGTCGGACGCCGACCTGGAGATCACGCCCGTCAAGTTCGCCCACCCGCTGTGGGTGATGTTCTCGTCGGGGACCACCGGCAAGCCCAAGGGCATCGTGCACGGCCACGGCGGCGTGGTGCTCGAGCACCTGAAATACCTTGGGCTGCAACTGGATCTGCATCCGGGCGAACGCTTCCTGTGGTACTCGTCCACCAGCTGGATGATGTGGAACCTGCTGCTGTCCGGGCTCCTGGTCGGCGCGACGATCGTGCTCTACGACGGCAGCCCGACCTATCCGGTGACCGACGGGCTCTTCCGGGTGGCCGCCGAATCCGGTGTCGACGTGCTGGGCGCGGGCGCCGGTTACCTGCTGGCCTGCGCCAAGGAGGGACTCAAGCCGGGCGAGTCCTACCCGCTGGACGGGGTGCGCGCGGTGGGGTCCACCGGTTCGCCGCTGCCGGCGTCGGGATTCCGCTGGGTGCAGGAGGGCCTCGGTCGGCCGGTTCCCGTCGTCTCGATGAGCGGCGGCACCGACGTGTGTACGGCCTTCATCGGTGGCTGCCCGCTCCTGCCTGTGGTCGCCGGCGAGCTGAACTGTCTTTGCCTCGGCGCGGCCATCGAGGCGTGGGTCGGTGAGGGCCAACCCGTCATCGGCGAAGAGGGCGAGCTCGTGGTGACCAAGCCGATGCCGTCGATGCCGGTGTTCTTCTGGAACGACGACGACGGCAGCCGCTACCGCGCCGCCTACTTCGACAAGTACCCCGGGGTGTGGTGCCACGGCGACTGGATCACCATCACCGACCGGGGATCGGTTGTGGTGCATGGCCGTTCGGACGCGACCCTGAACCGGCTGGGCGTCCGGATGGGCAGCGCGGAGATCTACACCGCGGTGGAGCGCATGCCCGAGGTGCACGACTGCCTGGTGGTCGGTGTCGAGCAGGACGACGGCGGCTACTGGATGCCGCTGTTCGTGCACCTGGCCGACGGCGTGGCCCTCGACGACGAGCTGCGGTCGCGGATCGCCGGTGAGATCCGCCGGCACGCCTCGCCGCGGCACGTGCCCGACGACATCCTGGCCGTGCCCGGCATGCCCAGGACGCTGACCGGCAAGCGGCTGGAGATCCCGGTCAAGCGCATCCTGCTGGGCGCGGCTCCGGATCAGGCCGCGCAGCTGAGCTCGGTCGACCGGCCCGAGCTGCTAGACGCTTTCGTTGCGTACCGCAGGAGTCGGGTGTCCTGAGTCGCCGCGGCGCCGACCCCGATACCCGCGCCAGGCCGCGATGAACGCCGGCAGCAGCGACACGAACAGGATCGCCAGGATGATCTTCTCCAGGTTCTGGTGCACGAACGGCACGTTGCCCAGGAAGTAGCCCGCCAGCGTCGCCCCGCCGCCCCAGGCGATCCCGCCGACGATGTCGAACCCGAGGAAAACCGGGTAGCGCATGTAGGACACGCCCGCCACCACCGGGACGAACGTCCGCACGAACGGCGCGAAGCGCCCCAGGATGACCGCCCATGGCCCGTACTTCTCGAAGAACGCGTGCGACTCGGTCACGTAGTGCTGTTTGAAGAACCGGGAGTCTTCCTTCTTGAACAGCGCCGGCCCGATCCGGCGGCCGATGAAATACCCGGTCTGATCGCCCAGGATCGCGACCAGCGCGACGCTGGGCGCCAGCACCCAGATGCTGGCCGGCGGGTCCGGGTGCGCGGCCAGCAGCCCGCCGGTGAACAACAACGACTCCCCGGGCAGCAGCGGGAACAGCAGCCCGGTCTCGATGAAGACGATGACCAGGATTCCCGGCAGCACCGCCGACCCGAAGACGCCGTTGGCGCCCAACCAGTACATCGGGTCGAGGATGTCGGGCAGGGCCGTCACGGCGATGCTCATGATCACTCAACATACCGGCGCGACCGGCGCACACCGCGCCATCTTGCGATACTTGATCGATCCGCGCCGCCCAGGAGGAGCCACATGCCCATCGCCACGCCCGAGGTCTACGCCGAGATGCTGGGACGCGCCAAGGCCGGCGAGTACGCCTTCCCGGCCATCAACTGCACGTCGTCGGAGACCGTCAACGCCGCCATCAAGGGTTTCGCCGACGCGGGCAGCGACGGGATCATCCAGTTCTCCACCGGCGGCGCCGAGTTCGCCTCCGGCCTGGGCGTCAAGGACATGGTGGCCGGGGCGGTCGCGCTGGCCGAGTTCACCCACTCGATCGCCGCCCGCTACCCGGTCAACGTCGCGCTGCACACCGACCACTGCCCCAAGGACAAGCTGGACACCTACGTGATTCCCTTGCTGGCCATCTCGGCCGAGCGGGTGGCGGCCGGGGGCGACCCGCTGTTCGGGTCGCACATGTGGGACGGCTCGGCGGTGCCGATCGACGAAAACCTCGTGATCGCGCGGGAACTGCTCAAGGACGCCGCGGCCGCCAAGATCATCCTCGAGATCGAGATCGGCGTGGTCGGCGGCGAGGAGGACGGCGTGGCCCACGAGATCAACGACAAGCTCTACACCACGCCCGAGGACTTCGAGAAGACCATCGACGCCCTGGGCGCCGGCGAGCACGGCAAGTACCTGCTGGCGGCGACGTTCGGCAACGTCCACGGCGTCTACAAGCCCGGCAACGTCAAGCTGCGCCCCGACATCCTGGCCCAGGGGCAGCAGGTGGCCGCGGCCAAGCTCGGCCTGCCCGGTGACGCCAAACCCTTCGACTTCGTGTTCCACGGCGGCTCGGGTTCGCTCAAGTCGGAGATCGAGGAGGCGCTCCGCTACGGCGTGGTGAAGATGAACGTCGACACCGACACCCAGTACGCGTTCACCCGCCCGATCGCCGGCCACATGTTCAGCAACTACGACGGCGTGCTGAAGGTCGACGGCGAGGTGGGCGTCAAAAAGGTGTACGACCCGCGCAGCTACCTCAAGAAGGCCGAGGCGTCGATGAGCGAGCGCGTCGTCGAGGCCTGCAACGACCTGCGCTGCGCCGGAAAGTCCTTGGGCGCCTAGGGCGTTCGGCTTGCCGCCCCCCTCGAACGTGAAGCTGGCTTCACGCCCGGCGCCCAGCGTGAAACCAGCTTCACGTTCGGCCACCTGAACAAGCTGGGGCCCGAGCGCTCAGCCGCTGGGCGACTGGCAGATCTTCCACTGGTCGTCGCGGTACTGCAGGTCCAGGCTGCGGGTGGAGCGGACCTGCGGGTCGAACGCCATGAAGGCGGTGACGTTGGCCTCGGCGTGCTGGCCGTTGACCACCACCTGGTCGATGCTGGCGATCACCGGGTATTGCCTGGCGGCCGAGACCCGGCGGTAGGTTTCGTCCCAGCCGTGCTCGTCGTAATCGACGTAGCCGTCGGCGGCGGAGCCGCACGTCAGGCCGCGCAGCGCGGTCAGGTCGCCGCGCTGGATCGCGATGTCGTACTGCTCGATCGTGTGCTTGACCAGGTCTTCCTGGGAGGCCTTCGGGTGTTTGCCGCGCATCAACAGGACGGTGCCCAGGATCGCGATCGCCGCCAGCGCCAGCACGACCACCACGATGGCCAGCACCCAGCCCCAGTTGAACTGCCGGGAGGTCTGCAGCTTCGTCCCGAGCCGCGGCGGAATGGACTGCGGCACAGCCGGTTTCGCTTGCGCACCGATCTGCGCCGTGGCGTCGGAGCCCGGCGGCGACGCGAAGACCTCCGTGGCGGGTTCCGAGGTGGTGGCGATCACCGCGGTTTCCTTCGAGTCGAATCCCGGTGCGGTGAAGCGCCGTTCGCGCTGCCGGTCGTCGGGCTGACCTTCGGGGGCGTCGGCGCCCCTGATCACGACGGTCTCGGTCTCGGTGTCTCGGGGTATCAGCGGATAACCCTCGGCTGCCTGATCCCCGGGGTCGCCAGGCTCTGCGCCGCGTTCTGGCTCGGGTGTTTTTGGCATGAATGGAGCTTAGCGACCCGGCGCCCCCGGTGGGGTGCTGGTCGAGGTGCGCCGGCCCGGCGAACTGGCGCGGCTGCACAATAGGAGCCATGACGCCGATGGGTGACCTCCTGGGACCTGATCCGATCCTGCTGCCGGGCGATACCGACGCCGAGGCGGAGCTGCTCGCCGGCGAGAGTCCCGGCATCGTCGCCGCCGCGCATCCGTCGGCCTCGGTGGCCTGGGCGGCGCTGGCCGAGGCGGCCTTGGCTTCCGATGCGCAGGACGCGGCGGTCACCGCCTACGCCTACGCCCGCACCGGCTACCACCGCGGCCTGGACCGGCTGCGGCGAAACGGCTGGAAGGGTTTTGGCCCCGTGCCCTATTCGCATGAACCCAACCGCGGCTTCCTGCGCTGCGTGGCCGCGCTCGCGCGGGCCGCGGAGACCATCGGCGAGACCGACGAATACCTGCGCTGCGTGGACCTGCTCGACGACTGCGACCCCGAGGCCCGCGGGGCGCTCGGCCTGTGACGCACGCGCGCTAGAAGGTTTCCGTGCAGCCGGCCGTGCCGGGACCCTCGATCTGCACCGTCGCGTGATCCAGGCCGCGGGCCGAGAGCACGGCCCGCGCGTCGTGCAGCACGCGCGCGGAGTCGCCGGCGCTCATCAGGTGCGCGGTGCACATATCCTTACCGGGCGAGAGCGTCCACACGTGCAGGTCGTGCACCTCGGTCACGCCGTCGACCGCGCCCAGCGCACCGCGCAGCTCCTCCACGTCGATGTGGGTGGGCGACGATTCGGAGAGGATGCGCAGCGCTTCGCGGGCCAGCGCGATGGCCCGGGGCAGCACCCACAGCGCGACCAGGACCGCGACCACCACGTCGGCGTAGGGCCAGCGCGTCGTGACCGTGACGATGCCGGCGATCAGTACGCCGAGGCTGCCGACGCTGTCGGCGACCACCTCCATGTAGGCGCCCTTGACGGCCAGGCTCTGCTGCGAATGGGACCGCAACAGCAGCGCGACGACGAGGTTGGCGAGCAGCCCGGCCAGCGCGACCACGATCATCGGCACACCGGGGATCGACGGGGTCTCTTTGAGCCGCTGGACCGCCTCCCACAGGATGAACAGGGCCACCCCCATCAGCAGCCCCGCGTTGGCGACCGCGGTGAAGACCTCGGCCCGATGCCAGCCGTAGGTCCGCGCGGGCGACGAGCTGCCGCGGCGGGCCAGGGTCACGGCGGCCAGCCCCATGAACACCGCGACGACGTCGGTCAGCATGTGCCCGGCGTCGGCCAGCAGCGCGATCGAGTTGATCAACAGCGACGTCGTCAGCTCGATGACGAAGAATGCCGCCAGGATGCCGGCGGCGGCTACCATCCGGTGAATCATGCGGGGCGGGCCGGTTTCGGCGGGGGGGTGATTGTGGCCGGCGCCCATGCCGAGCAATATATGCGGATTAGCGCATATATTGCAACCGCTAGATCCAGCGGCCCCAGAACCGGGTCAGCGAGTCGCCCCAGCCGACCAGGATGCGCGGCACGCCGGAGAAATCGAACAGCCAGAGCACCAGCCCGAAGAACCACTGGCTGGCCGCCAGCAGCAGGAAGAGCAGGAGGAAGAAGCCCCACCGCTTGGCCGGGGCGACGGCGCGCTGTGTCTCCGGGCTCAGATGCGGTTCCAGGGCGTCGTATCCGTCGAGGCCCGGGACCGGCAGGAGGTTGAGCACCACGGCGGTCAGCTGGAGGAAGCCCAGGAACGCCACCCCGGACCAGAACACGGCGTGCGCGGGGTCGTAGAACAGCCGGATGCAGGCCAGCAGCGACACCGCCAGCACCAGGTTGGCCGCCGGGCCCGCCAGGCTGACCAGGGTGCGGCGTGCCGGCGTCATGAACCACGTCCGCACGTAGACCGCGGCGCCGGGCAGGCCGATTCCGCCCAGCGCGACGATCACCACCGGCAGCAGCAGCGAGAGCCCGGGATGGCTGTACCGGCGCGGGTCGAGGGTCAAATAGCCGCGCACCGCCACGTCGTGGTCGCCGAATCGCCACGCGGTGACGGCGTGCCCGAACTCGTGCAGGCACAGCGACACCAGCCAGCCCGCGATCACGAAGACGAACACCCCGGCATAGGACAGCGGCCGCACGCTCGCGCCCGCCAGCCAGGCCAGCACCCCGCCGATCGCCGTCGATCCGACCAGGGCCAGGAAGATGGGGCTGGGTCGCACAGCTTCGCGGCGGGCGGGAAAGTTCACCGGTCGACGCTATCCGACCGCCAGCCAGCCCTCGACGTTGCGGTAGATCGTCGAGCGTCGCGCCGCGCGCGGCGCGCGCACGCCGTCGCGCACGACGGCGACGCGGCACCGGGGCTTGACAAAGCGGCGGTAGCGGCTGGATCGTCTCCCAGCGACCGGTTCACGTACCCTGAGCACAGGAATTCGTCCCCGCCCGAGGCAGACGCGGTCCAGCAGCCGATCCGGCGGAGCACGTCGGAAGGGTCCCTGGAAACGCCTCCCGAGCGGGCCGCCGGCGCCCGACTAGCGAAAGGACCGGAGGTGACCGACCGCCCCATCGACAGCCCCGCGTCCGGCCCGGTGTCGGGTGCCGAGCGGCGACGACCGGTTGCCGACGACTTCCAGCCCGACATCCCGGCCGGCCGGCCCGAAACCCCCGCCAGCCGGCCGTTCGACCAGCTCAACGGCGATCTTCCGGCCGATGCGGGCCGCGGCGGTCCGGGCCCGATTCCGTCGGCCGCCAATTCCACGGACGAACCGCACCTGGTTCCGGGCGCGCGCATCGCCGGCGGCCGGTACCGGCTGCTGGTCTTCCATGGCGGCGCGCCGCCGCTGCAGTTCTGGCAGGCGCTGGACACCGCCCTGGACCGGCAGGTGGCGCTGACCTTCGTCGACCCCGACGGCACGCTCCCCCACGACGTGCAACAGGACATCCTGTCGCGCACGCTGCGGCTCAGCCGGATCGACAAGCCCGGGGTGGCCCGCGTCCTCGACGTCGTGCAGACCGGGTCCGGCGGCCTGGTGGTTTCCGAGTGGATCCGCGGCGGCTCGCTGCAGGAGGTCGCCGAAACCTCCCCGTCGCCCATCGGGGCCGTCCGGGCGATGCAGTCGCTGGCGGCCGCCGCCGACGCGGCCCACCGCGCCGGCGTGGCCCTGTCGATCGACCACCCGAACCGGGTGCGGGTCAGCATCGAAGGCGACGTGGTGCTGGCCTACCCGGCGACCATGCCCGACGCCAACCCGCAAAGCGACATCCGCGGGATCGGCGCTTCGCTCTACGCCTTGCTGGTCAACCGGTGGCCGCTGCCGGAATCCGGGGTCCGCAGCGGGCTGGCGCCCGCGGACCGGGACGCCGCCGGCAACCCCGTCGAACCCATGGTCATCGACAGTGCCATCCCCTTCCAGGTCTCCGCGGTGGCCGTGCGGGCGGTCCAGGAGGACGGCGGAATACGCAGCGCGTCAACGCTTTTGAACCTGCTGCAACAGGCGACCGCGGTGGCGGACCGCACCGAGGTGCTGGGCCCCATCGACGACTCGGCGCCGCCGCCGTCGTCGCAGGCACCCGGCCGCGACGAAGCGATGTACGCCCGGCGCCGGCGCAACCTGCTGATCGGGGTCGGCGTCGGCCTGGCCGTCATCCTGGTGGCCCTGCTGGTGCTGGCGTCGGTGGTGAGCAAGATCTTCGGCAACCTCGGCGGCGGCCTGAACAAGGACGAGCTCGGCCTCAACGGGCCCTCGTCGTCGACGTCGTCGTCGTCGAGTTCGGCCGCGGCGGGCGCCGTGGTCAAACCCACGAAGGCGACGGTCTACTCCCCCGACGGTGATGCCGACAACCCGGGCCAGGCGGCGCAGGCGATCGACGGCGATCCCTCGACCTCGTGGTCGAGCGAGATCTACACAGACGCCGTCCCGTTCCCCAGCTTCAAGCAGGGCGAGGGGCTGATGCTGCAGCTGCCGAGCCCCACCGTCGTCGGCCAGGTGACCATCGACACCCCGAGCACGGGCACCAAGGTGGAGATTCGATCGGCCTCCAGCCCGAGCCCGTCGACGCTGAACGACACCACCGTGCTGGCCCCGGCCTTCCCGCTCAAGCCCGGCCACAACATCATTCCGGTCCGCTCCGGCTCGCCCACATCGAACCTTCTGGTGTGGATCTCCACGCTCGGGACGACCAACGGCAAGAGCCAGGCCTCCATTTCCGAGATCACGGTCCAGGCCGCGTCCTAGTCCGGACGGTGCCGGCCCGCATCGCCGGCCGCTCACAGACCCGCCCGCCGGTGAAGTGCCGCCCACACCCCGATTGGTTACGGTCCGGCGGTGGGTTTCGGGGGTCACGTCCAACGGCAACGCAGCGACGCCGAGCTGCTCGCGGCCCACGTCGCCGGGGACCGGCACGCGTTCGGCGAGCTGTTCCGCCGACACCAGCGGCAGCTGCATCGGCTGGCAAGGCTCACCACCCGCACCGCCGAGGACGCCGAAGACGCGCTGCAGGACGCGATGCTCTCCGCCCACCGCGGCGCCGGGGCGTTCCGGCACGACGCCGCGGTGGGCAGCTGGCTGCACCGCATCGTGGTCAACGCCTGCCTGGACCGGCTGCGGCGCGCCAAGGCCCACCCGACCGCACCGCTCGAGGACGTCTACCCGGTGGCCGACCGGACATCGGAAGTCGACACCGCGATCACGGTGCACCGCGCCCTGATGCGGCTGCCCGTCGAGCAGCGCGCCGCGGTGGTGGCCGTCGACATGCAGGGCTACTCGGTCGCCGACACCGCCGCGCTGCTGGGCGTCGCCGAGGGCACGGTCAAGAGCCGCTGCGCCCGCGCCCGGGTGCGGCTGGCCGGGCTGCTCGGCTATCTCGACGCCGGTGGCCGGGGCTCCGTGGCCGACGGCCGGTGCGTATCGGACACTGGGGCGGATGGGTGACAACGACGACGGCAACGCCGGCCACACCGTCGTCCTGCCCAGCGGCGAACATTTCGCGTTGCACCTGATCCCGTCCGGGGTGCTGACGCCCGGCGTCACCAACGTGATCGGCAACGGCGTGGTGGTGGACCCCGGCGTGCTCCTCGACGAGCTCGCGGGCCTCGAACACCGCGGCGTGGACACCTCCAGGCTGCTGATCTCGGCCGACGCCCACCTGCTGATGCCCTACCACGTGGCGATCGACAAGGTCACCGAGCGCTACATGGGCAGCAAGAAGATCGGCACCACGGGCCGCGGCATCGGGCCGTGCTACCAGGACAAGATCGCCCGGATGGGGATCCGGGTCGCCGACGTGCTCGACCCCGAGCAGCTGACCCACAAGATCGAGGCCGCGCTGGAACTCAAGAACCAGATCCTGGTCAAGGTCTACAACCGCAAGGCGCTGGACCCCTACCAGGTGGTCGAGGCGCTGCTGGCGCAGGCCAAGGGGTTCTCCCACCGCATCGCCGACACCCGGCTGCTGCTCAACGCCGCGCTCGAGGACGGCGAAACGGTGTTGCTGGAGGGCTCGCAGGGCACGCTGCTCGACGTCGACCACGGCACGTATCCCTATGTCACGTCCTCGAATCCGACCGCCGGCGGGGCGTGCGTGGGCTCGGGGATCGGCCCCACCCGCATCACCGCCGTGCTCGGCATCCTCAAGGCCTACACCACCCGGGTGGGCTCCGGCCCGTTCCCGACCGAACTTTTCGACGAGAGCGGCGAGTACCTGTCCAAGACCGGCGGCGAGTTCGGCGTCACCACCGGCCGGCGCCGCCGCTGCGGCTGGTTCGACGCCGTCATCGCCCGCTACGCCACCCGCGTCAACGGCATCACCGATTACTTCCTGACCAAGCTCGACGTGCTGTCCAGCCTGGAAACGGTGCCGGTGTGCGTCGGCTACGCGGTGGACGGCAAACGCACGCACGACATGCCGATGACCCAGAGCGACCTGCACCGCGCCGAGCCGATCTACGAGGAGCTGCCCGGCTGGTGGGAGGACATCTCGGACGCGCGGGAATTCGACGACCTGCCCGCCAAGGCCCGCGACTACGTCCTGCGGCTGGAAGAGCTTGCCGGAGCGCATATTTCGTGCATCGGCGTGGGTCCTGGGCGTGATCAGACCATCGTGCGCCGCGACGTCCTGGCGGCTCGCCCGTGACCGATCACGAGGCCGATCCCAAAGAACTCGACCCCGACTATGAGCACCACGGCGGATTCCCCGAATACGGCCCGGCCAGCCCGGGACCCGGGTTCGGCCGCTTCGTGGCGGCCATGCGCCGGTTGCAGGACCTCGCCGTGTCGGCCGACCCCGGGGACGCCGTCTGGGACGAAGCCGCCGACCGCGTCGCGGCCCTGGTCGAGCTGCTCGGCCCGTTCGAGGCCGACGAGGGCAAGGCGCCGGCGGGCCGGTCGCCCGACCTGCCGGGCATGGGCAGCCTGCTGCTGCCGCCGTGGACGCTGACCCGGTACGCGCCGGACGGGGTGGAGATGACCGGTCATTTCAGCCGGTTCCACGTCGGCGGCAATCACGCCGTGCACGGCGGCGTGTTGCCGCTGCTGTTCGACCACATGTTCGGGATGATTTCGCACGCCGCGGGCCGGCCGATCAGCCGGACCGCGTTCCTGCACGTCGACTACCGCAAAGTCACCCCGATCGACGCCCCGCTGGCGGTGCGCGGCCGGGTCACCGGCACCGAGGGGCGCAAGGCCTTCGTCGCCGCCGAACTCGTCGACGGTGACGACGCGGTGCTGGCCGAGGGCCATGGCCTGATGGTGCGGCTGCTTCCCGGCCAGCCGTAGCGGCGCGCAACCGACCTATCCTGGTGCGGTGACTGACGGCCAGATCGAAGGACAGCACCAGCCCGCCGGCGACAAGACGAGGCCGGTGTATGACGCCGGGTGCTGGCTGCGCGTCAGGTATGAGGCTCCCCCGCCGTGACCGCAGCTGACCTCGAGCACCTTCTTGCCCTCGGGCAGATCCTGGGCGGCCGGCCCCGGCTCGATCCCCATCGATGTCAGCAGCACCGCGTCCGGCGACACCGGCGCGGTGGGAAAGCGCTGCGCGCGCGGGACCGCCCCGGGCGGGGCGTAGAGGACGTATCCCAGGCAGGTTGGTTCGGCCTGGCTGCGTTCGTCGGGTATCGCGGTCGCGACCTGACCGCACGACCCCCACTCCAGCATCACCATCGACAGCCACGCCTCTTTTTCGAACTCGGGGTCGGCGAGGTGGCCGTGGTTGCCGAGGGTGGCGGGATCGACCTCCCAGAAGACGCAGCGGCGCGCATGCTTGGGAAGCTGCTCGAAGGCCTCGAGCCGCAGCGGCATGATTCGAGCGGACACTAGCCTCCTGGCCTCTGTGCGGTACTGCGGCCGACTGCACCAGCAACCCCTCCAGGATAGGAGAGTTCGCGCGGTTCGGCCCAACTTTCGCGGGGCCGGCCCGCGCCCGGCGCCAAACGCCGGCGGCCGGGCGGTCGCGGGTGGCTGGACGCCCGAAATGGCTTGGGGTGCATCGGCTTTCCGTGGAGTTTCGGTGTCCGCAGCAAGCCGCGGGCGCCCTTGAACGACGTCGTCGTCACAGTGACGTAATTAAACGGTGTCCTGCATCAGGCCTTTGCGTCGGTCATCGCGTCGACGATCCGTTGCAGATCGTCGACCGAGCCGAACTCCACCACGATCTTGCCCTTGCGCTTGCCGAGGCTGACCGTCACCCGGGTGTCGAAGGCGTTGGACAGTCGCTCGGCGACGTCCTGCAGACCCGGCATCTGAATGGGCTTGCGGCGCGGGGGTGCCGGCGTGGCCGCGTCGCCCCGGTTGGCCAGCGTGACCGCCTCCTCGGTGGCCCGCACGGACAAGCCCTCGGCGACGATCCGGCTGGCCAGTTCCTCCTGCGCCTCCGGGCCGGCCTCCAGCGAGAGCAGCGCACGGGCATGGCCGGCCGACAGGACGCCCGCGGCCACCCGGCGCTGCACCGGGATCGGCAGCTTCAGCAGGCGGATCATGTTGCTGATCAGCGGCCGGGAGCGGCCGATGCGGGACGCCAGTTCGTCGTGGGTGACGCCGAACTCGTCGAGCAGCTGCTGGTAGGCCGCCGCCTCCTCCAACGGATTGAGCTGCACCCGATGGATGTTCTCCAGCAGGGCGTCCCGCAGCAGGTTGTCGTCACCGGTCTCACGAACGATGGCCGGGATGGTCGCCAGCCCCGCCTCCTGGGCCGCCCGCCACCGCCGCTCCCCCATCACGATCTGGTAGCGCGCGCCGCCCGGGGATCCGGTGACCGCCCGCACCACGATCGGCTGCAGCAGGCCGAACTCGCGGATGGAGTGGACGAGTTCCGACAGCGCCTCTTCGTCGAACACCTGCCGCGGCTGACGCGGGTTGCGCTCGATGTCGGTGGGCGGGATCTCGCGATACACCGCACCCATGGCGGCGGGAGCCTGCGCGGCACCGCCGATCAGAACGTCCGCGGCGGCGTCTCCCATCCGCGGGCCCAGCGTCGCCGGGCCCGAGTCGCCTTCGGCCGGACCGGTCGGAATGAGCGAAGCCAGGCCCCGGCCGAGGCCGCCCTTCTTGCGTAACGGCTGCGTCATCGTCGTCCCTTCAGGAATGGTGATCGGCGCGCTCGGCGAGCTCGCGGCTCGCGTCGAGATAACTCATCGCCCCGCGTGAGCCGGGGTCGTAGTCGATGATCGTCATGCTGTAGCCCGGGGCCTCCGAAACCTTGACGCTGCGCGGGATCACCGTGCGCAGCACCTTGGCACCGAAGTAGCGGCGCACCTCTTCGGCCACCTGATCGGCGAGCTTGGTCCGCCCGTCGTACATGGTCAGGATCACGGTGCTGACTTCCAGCCGCGGGTTCAGGTGGGCCTTCACCATCTCGATGTTGCGCATCAACTGGGACACGCCCTCGAGCGCGTAGTACTCGCATTGGATCGGGATCATGACCTCGGGCGCGGCGACGAGCGCGTTGATCGTCAGCAGGCCGAGCGACGGCGGGCAGTCGATGAACACGTAGTCGAAGTCGAGGGCGTCGAGGTCGGCCAGGGCGGTCCGTAGCCGGTTCTCCCGCGCCACCATGCTGACCAACTCGATCTCGGCGCCGGCCAGGTCGATCGTCGCCGGCACGCAGAACAGCCGCTGGCTGTGCGGGCTCTGGCGTATCGCGTCCTTCAGCGGGACCTCGCCGATCAGCACCTCGTACGACGACGGAGTCCCGGATTGGCGGTCCGCGATGCCCAGGGCGGTGCTCGCGTTGCCCTGGGGATCCAGGTCGACGACCAGGGTCTTGAGGCCCTGGACGGCGAGGGCGGCGGCGAGGTTAACCGCGGTGGTCGTCTTGCCGACCCCGCCCTTCTGGTTGGCGACGGTGAAGACCCGCCGCCGGCCCGGGCGGCGCAGCGGTTCGTAGGTGGTGTGGATGACCCTCATCGCGCGCTCGGCGGCGGCGCCGATCGGGGTGTCGAATTCGTCCGGTGTTTCACGTGAAACATCCGCGGTCGCCCCGGGCTGGGCGGGGGCCGGCGGCGCGGCGGCCTCCTGCGCGACGGACGTGCCCGACGGCGGGTGGTGGCCCTGCGGCTCCGCCTCGCCACGGTCCTGTGGCGAACTCATCGTGCCCTGCCCTTCCCCACCGCCGCGCCGCGCTTCGGCGCCGCGCGGTAGGCCAAAACGACCGTTGCGGGGGGCCGCAAATAGTCCGCGCCACATGTCACTACCCTGACATCAACCGCGCCGGCCGCAGCCATCACACGCCGATGTTCTCCGACTTCGCCGGTCGCCCGTTCACCCTTGATCGCGATCATCCGCCCGCCCGGCCGTAGCAACGGCATACTCCACTTCGTCAGCTTGTCCAACGAGGCCACCGCTCGCGACACCGCCACGTCGGCGTCACCAAGCCGCTCCCGCACCGACTTTTCCTCGGCCCGGCCGCGCACCACCTCGACGGCTAACCCTAGTTGCCCGAGGACCTCGGTGAGAAATTCGCTGCGCCGCAGCATGGGTTCGAGCAGCACGACGTCGAGATCCGGGCGCGCGATCGCCAGCGGTATGCCGGGCAGCCCCGCCCCGCTGCCGATGTCGACCACCCGCTCCCCCGGTTCGAGGAGTTCGGCGACGGCGGCGCTGTTGAGGAGGTGGCGGTCCCAGAGGCGCTCGACCTCGCGTGGCCCGATCAGGCCGCGCGCCACGCCCGCGTCCGCGAGCGCGTCCGCGTATCTGCGGGCGACGTCGAGGCGGTCCCCGAACGCCCTGGACGCCGCCTCGGGCGCCGGCCCCGCGACCACGCTGCCCGGCGGGGCCTGGCCGACCGGCTCGACATGTTTCACGTGAAACATCCTTCGTCCACCGCGACGCGGGTCGGAACTACACGGCTGTAACTCGGTCAGTCATGCAGCACGACGACGCGGCGCGCCGGCTCGGCGCCCTCGCTTTCGCTGTGCACCCCGTCGACCGCGGCCACGGCGTCGTGCACGATCTTGCGTTCGAACGGCGTCATCGGAGCCAACTCTTCGCGTTCTCCGCTGGCCAGCACCCGCCGGGCGACCTTCTCGCCCAGGGCCGCCAACTCGTCGCGGCGCCGGCGCCGCCAACTCGCGATGTCGAGCATCAGGCGGCTACGGACCCCGGTCTTCTGGTGCACCGCCAGCCGGGTCAGCTCCTGCAGCGCGTCCAACACCTCGCCCCCGCGTCCGACCAACTTGTTCAAGTCCTCGCCGCCGTCGATGCTCACGACCGCGCGGTTGCCCTCGACGTCCAGATCGATGTCGCCGTCGAAGTCCAGCAGATCCAACAACTCTTCGAGGTAGTCGCCGGCGATCTCCCCCTCGGCGACCAATCGCTCCTCGAGGTCGTCGGTGTGGTCGGCGTCCGTGTCGCCATCCGCGTCGGCGTCCGTGTCGGCGTCCGGCGCGGCGTCCTCGACCGCCTCAGCCGGCGGGGCGGCATCGACGTCTTCGTCAAGGTTGCGCTCGGTGGTATCGGCGTCGGTCATGTCTTTTCTCTCCCTCGATTCCCGGGCCTGTGCCCAATTTGGGGTCGTCTGTCACGGCGTCCCCGTTGAAGCTGTGGGGCCCTCAGCGTTTGCGCTTTTTGGGCCGTGCGCCCGGACGCGGCGTCCGGTTGGTGGGGCCGTCGACGCGTGCCGGCGGGTTGGCCTTGCCGGGTTGAACCGCGGCGTCGGATTCGTCATCGCCGTTCTCGGCGAGCCCGTCGGATGCCTCGGCTGCCGCGTCGTCGGCGCCCCCGGACAATCCCGTCCCGCCCGCGCCTTTCGACGTGCGCTTGGGTTTGGCTCCCGGCGCCGGCGCGTTGGCCGCCCGTCGGGCGATCACTTCCTGTTTCTTGGCCTCGTCCTCTTTTTCGATCATCGCGAACACGTAGTGCTGCTGGCCGAACGTCCAGATGTTGTTCGAGAACCAGTACAGGATGATCGCCAGCGGAAGGAACGGCCCGCCGACGACCACGCCGAGCGGAAAGACGTACAGCGCGAGCTTGTTCATCATCGCGGTCTGGGGGTTGGCCGCCGCCTCCGGGCTTTGGCGGGCCACCGAGGCGCGGCTGTTGAAGTACGTCGCGATGCCGGCCAGGATCATGATGGGCGCGCCCACCGCGATCACGGCCGGACGGCTGAAGATGGTGAACGCGTCCAACCCGGAGTTCTGGGTCATGGACGCACCGATCGGCGCCCCGAACAGGTTGGCGTCCAGGAAGTGGCCGACGTCGGCCGCGGTGAATACGTAGTTTCCCGTGGCCCGGTTCTGCGCCACCGACAGGTGGGGCTGACCCAGGCCGCCGGTGGTCCGGTTGAACGACCGCAGCACGTGATACAGGCCGATGAACACCGGGATCTGGGCGAGCATCGGCAGGCAGCCAAGGATGGGATTGAAGCCGTGCTCCCGCTGCAGCTTCTGCATCTCCAGAGCCATCCGCTGCCGGTCCTTGCTGTACTTCTTCTGCAGCGCCTTGATCTGCGGCTGGAGTTCCTGCATCTGCCGCGTGGTCCGGATCTGCCGGACGAACGGCTGATACAGCAGCGCCCGCAGAGTGAACACCAGGAACATCACCGACAGTGCCCACGCGAAGAAGTTCGACGGCCCTAGCAGCGCCCCGAAGAGCTTGTACCAGACCCACATGATCCACGACACCGGGTAGTAGACGAAGTCGAGGCTGAAGAAATCAAACAAGAGACTCACTCTCCCCTCGCGCGGCCGGGCGGTCCTCGGTCACGCTCGCGTCTTGGCGGCCCGGGCGGTCCGGAATGGGATCCCACCCGCCGCGGTGCCACGGGCCACACTTGGCGAGCCGGGCCACCGCCAGCCAGCTTCCCCGGATCAAGCCGTATTCGGTCAGTGCATCGACGGCGTAGTGGCTGCACGTCGGGACGAAGCGGCAGGTCGGTGGCCGAAGGGGCGACACCATGTGCCGGTAGAGCTGGATGAGGTAGACCACGCCTCGCACCGCCGCCGCCGAGGCGTTCTGCAGCAGCGTTCGCGGCGCGGTCGGCGCGCTCACCGGCCGGGCCGCGCGGCGCAACCCGCGCCGCACCTGCTGTTCCAAGCGCGCGGACGACGCGTTGCGGCTACTCGGCAACGCCCGGATCACCACCCGGTCCGATTCGTGAAGGTCCCCCAACATGGTGCGGGCGACGTGACGCAGCCGGCGCGCGACCCGATGGCGTTCAACGGCCGACCCGACCGGCTTGGAGATGATCAGACCCACCCGAGGAGCGCCACCTTCGTCCTCGGGCCTGCCCGGCCGGACGTGCACGACCAGGTCGGGCTGAACAGCCTTGATGCCACTCTTCACCGTCGCCTCAAAGTCCGTCGACCGCCTCATCCGGTTGCGTGCGGGAAGCACCGCCAAAACCCGGCGTTGCGATCAGGCAGTCAGCGCGCGACGACCCTTGCGCCGCCGGTTCGCCACGATGGAACGCCCGGCCCGGGTGCGCATCCGCAGGCGGAAACCGTGCACGCGGGCTCGCCGGCGATTGTTCGGCTGGAAGGTCCGCTTGCCCTTGGCCACGACGTTCTCCTCGTTGTGTCTCGCTCAAGTCGTTCCACTCATCCGCTCGCTCGCAGGCCGGTGGGTCTACGGGTCGATCGGGGGGTGGTACTTTGCTCGCTGGCCGGCGCGGTCCCCATCCATGGGTCGCAGCCGTATCGCCGACGTTCGGGCGACTGTTTGAGGGTACTGACGCGGCTCGGCTGGGTCAAACCTGGCCTGCGCCAACGCACCCGCACCATGACGGCCCGGATCCGCTTCGCGTCCCCCGTCGGGGCGGCCCGAAGTCGACCCGGGCCGAAAGACCCTAGACAACTCTGTTGGAATGGAACAGAACTGTTGGCAGCCGCACGGAAAACTGTTAGCTTCTGCCAAGGTCAATTTAGACTTGAACGGCGCTCGACAACGAAGCGAGGATGGCGGATCGACTAGCTGCGTAGACGACCTCGAACGGGTTTTCTTCAGCACGGGGATCTCGTGCCGTCGCCGATAGGTTGCGGCTCGCTTACGATCATCCTTGTCCACACCTGTGCATAACTATGTGGACAGTTGCCTTTGTCGTCTAGCGTCGTTCGTAGTTCCGACCCATGTGCGAGAACCAGGGAGATGCGTCGTTGGCCGATGACCCCGGGTCCGGCTTCAGCACCGTGTGGAACGCGGTCGTCTCCGAGCTCAACGGCGAGGCCACCGCGGACGGAGCCCCGGTAAACCGCATGACACTCATCAATCCGCTGACCCCTCAACAGCGCGCCTGGCTGAATCTGGTTCGACCGCTGACCATCGTCGAGGGCTTCGCGCTGCTGTCCGTGCCGAGCAGCTTCGTGCAGAACGAGATCGAACGCCACCTGCGCGCACCCATCACCGACGCCCTGAGCCGCCGCCTCGGCCAGCAGATACAGCTCGGCGTGCGCATCGCCCCCCCGGACGCGGACGCCGAACCCGCCGTTCCGGCCGACCCTGTCCCCCCGACCGACACGTTCGCCGGGCACGACACCGCCGCCGAGGAGGCCGCCGAGTTCGACGACGGTGACGACGGTGAGGAAACGGCCGGCGCGGGTGAGCAGAGCTGGCCGCATTACTTCACCGAGCGCGCGCGGCACGCCGACTCGGCCGTCACGACCGAGGCCAGCCTCAACCGCCGCTACACCTTCGACACGTTCGTCATCGGCGCCTCCAACCGGTTCGCCCATGCCGCCGCCCTGGCGATCGCCGAAGCACCGGCCCGCGCCTACAACCCCCTTTTCATCTGGGGAGAATCCGGCCTCGGCAAGACCCACCTGCTGCACGCCGCCGGCAACTACGCCCAGCGGCTATTTCCGGGCATGCGGGTCAAGTACGTCTCGACCGAAGAGTTCACCAACGACTTCATCAACTCGCTGCGTGACGACCGCAAGGTCGCGTTCAAGCGCAGCTACCGCGACGTCGACGTGCTGCTGGTCGATGACATCCAGTTCATCGAGGGCAAGGAAGGCATCCAGGAGGAGTTCTTCCACACGTTCAACACGCTGCACAACGCCAACAAGCAGATCGTGATCTCCTCCGACCGGCCCCCTAAACAGCTGGCCACCCTGGAGGATCGGCTGCGGACGCGGTTCGAGTGGGGCCTGATCACCGACGTGCAACCACCCGAGCTCGAGACCCGCATCGCCATCCTGCGCAAGAAGGCGCAGATGGAGCGGCTCGCGGTCCCCGACGACGTGTTGGAACTCATCGCCAGCAGCATCGAGCGCAACATCCGCGAACTCGAGGGAGCCCTCATCCGCGTCACCGCGTTCGCCTCGCTCAACAAGACCCCGATCGACAAGTCACTGGCCGAGATCGTGTTGCGCGACCTGATCGCCGATGCCAGCACCATGCAGATCAGTGCGGCGACCATCATGGCCGCCACCGCGGAGTATTTCGACACCACGGTGGAAGAACTACGGGGGCCCGGCAAGACCCGGGCGCTGGCCCAGTCGCGCCAGATCGCGATGTATTTGTGCCGCGAACTCACCGACTTGTCCCTACCCAAGATCGGCCAGGCGTTCGGTCGCGACCACACCACGGTGATGTACGCGCAGCGAAAGATCTTGTCCGAGATGGCCGAGCGACGTGAGGTCTTCGATCACGTCAAGGAGCTCACCACCCGCATCCGCCAGCGCTCCAAGCGCTGACCGCCGGCCGTTCGCCAACTTTCTTTCAAAAAACTTTACGCACCCCTGTCACACCAGCCACACGGTGACGTTGTGTGAACTCCTGTGCACAACGCCTTGAACGGGAGTGCAACAACAACGGCTGGGTACACAGCGCTCGATCATCCCCAGCGGCTCGACGGGGCCGCACACCCCTGTCCACGCCGTCATGCACACTGCGACGGCTCCCCTAGCTGCATCAAGGTCGGATCATCCCCAGGATGCACAGCCCTTATTACTGTTACTGAGATCTATCCGAAGGTGTTTCTCTTCAAAGAAGGCTCTGGGGACGCACCGCGCACAACCCGCCGTGACCGGGTCGTCGCGCCCGCTTGTCGCCCGGATGGACTAGCTTTCAAGATGGCCTAAGACGATCTACGGTTGTTCTTCGACTGCCGTTGCGGTCACGGCAGGCCGGTCACACAATCGTGAACTCTTGGTAGGTGAAGGGACGCTATGGACGCGGCGACGACGACAGCTGGCCTCACCGATCTGAAGTTCCGTTTGGTGCGGGAGTCCTTCGCCGACGCGGTGTCGTGGGTGGCGCGCAACCTTCCGGCCCGGCCGGCGGTCCCCGTCCTTTCCGGTGTCCTGTTGACGGGCTCGGATGAGGGCCTCACCATCTCCGGATTCGACTACGAGGTATCCGCCGAGGCCCAGGTTGCCGCCGAAATCGCTTCTCCGGGAAGCGTTTTGGTGTCCGGCCGGTTGTTGTCCGACATCACCCGGGCGTTGCCGAACAAACCCGTCGACTTCTATGTCGACGGCAATCGGGTCGCGCTGACGTGCGGGAACGCCAGATTCTCGCTGCCGACGATGGCGGTGGAGGATTACCCGACGTTGCCCACCCTGCCCGAAGAGACCGGCATGTTGCCCGCCGACCTCTTCGCCGAGGCGATCGGCCAGGTCGCCGTGGCGGCCGGCCGGGATGACACGCTGCCGATGCTGACGGGGATCAGGGTTGAGATTTCCGGGGACAAGGTCGTCTTGGCCGCCACCGACAGGTTCCGGCTGGCGGTTCGCGAGCTGACCTGGGCCCCGTCGTCACCGGACGTCGAGGCCGCGGTGCTCGTCCCGGCCAAGACGTTGGCCGAGGCGGCCAAGGCCGGCGCGGACGGATCCGAAGTTCGGCTGTCGCTCGGCGCCGGCACCGGGGTGGGAAAAGAGGGGCTCCTCGGTATCAGCGGCAACGGCAAGCGCAGCACCACCCGGCTCCTGGACGCGGAGTTCCCGAAGTTCCGCCAGCTGCTGCCGGCCGAACACACGGCCGTCGCCACGATCAACGTCGCCGAGCTGACCGAGGCGATCAAGCTGGTGGCCTTGGTGGCCGACCGCGGCGCGCAGGTGCGCATGGAGTTCGGCGACGGCATGCTGCGGCTGTCCGCGGGCGCCGATGACGTCGGTCGCGCCGAAGAAGATCTCGCGGTCGACTTCGTCGGAGAGCCGTTGACGATCGCGTTCAACCCGACGTACCTCACCGACGGCCTCGCGTCGGTGCATTCCGACCGGGTGTCCTTCGGTTTCACCACCCCGGGCAAGCCGGCTCTGTTGCGGCCGGCCGGCGATGACGATCAGCCGAGCGGTGGTGGCCCCTTCTCCGCCTCGCCGACGGACTACGTCTACCTGTTGATGCCCGTCCGGTTGCCCGGCTAGGTGTACGTCCGCCAGCTGGGACTGCGCGATTTCCGGTCCTGGGCACACGCCGACCTCGAACTGGAGCCGGGTCGGACGGTGTTCGTCGGGCCCAACGGCTTCGGGAAGACGAATCTGGTTGAGGCGCTGTGGTATTCGGCCACCCTCGGCTCACACCGGGTGGGCACCGACGCGCCGCTGATCCGCGCGGGCGAGGCCCGCGCGGTGATCTCCACCATCGTCGTGAACGAGGGCAGGGAATGCGCGATCGACCTGGAGATCACCACCGGACGCGCCAACAAGGCGCGGCTCAACCGTTCTCCGGTGCGCAGCACGCGTGAGGTCCTCGGGGTGTTGCGGGCGGTGCTGTTCGCGCCGGAAGACCTGGCCCTGGTCCGCGGGGATCCGGCGGACCGGCGCAGATACCTCGACGACCTGGCGACGTTGCGCCGGCCCACGATCGCGGCGGTCCGCGCCGACTATGACCGGGTCCTGCGGCAGCGCACCGCCCTGCTGAAATCTGTGTCGGGCGCTCGACACCGAAGCGACCCGGGCGCCCTGGACACCCTCGACGTCTGGGACGCCCGGCTCGCCGAGCATGGAGCCCAGCTGATGTCGGCCCGCCTGGAGCTGGTGAACCAGCTGTCGCCCGAGGTGGAAAAGGCCTATCAACTGCTGGCGCCGGGGTCCCGATCGGCCGCCATCACCTACCGGGCCAGCCTGGGCGCCGACATCGCGGGCGCGGACAGCGAAGTCCTCGAAGCCGCGCTGCTGGCCGCGTTGTCCGAACGCCGCGCCGCCGAACTCGAACGCGGAATGTGCCTGGTGGGTCCGCACCGCGACGACTTGGAATTGCGCCTGGGCGACCAACCCGCGAAAGGCTTTGCCAGCCATGGCGAATCGTGGTCTTTCGCCGTGGCGCTGCGCCTGGCGGCCTACGAGCTGCTCCGCGACGAGGGCGGTGAGCCCGTGCTCCTGCTCGACGACGTGTTCGCCGAACTCGACAGCGCGCGGCGGCGCGCGCTGGCCACGGTGGCCGAATCGGCCGAGCAGGTCCTGGTGACGGCGGCGGTCGAGGACGACATCCCGGAGGGATGGGCGGCCAGGCGAATCCACATCGACCTGCGCGACGGTGACTCCGGGCGGATTTCGGTCGTGCGATCGTGAGCGGGGCGGACGACGAGGACCTCGAGGCCTTGCGGCCGCCGAGCGGGCCGAGCGGCATCGATCTGGTGCGACGCACCCTCGAGGAGGCGCGCGCCGCGGCGCGCGCGCAGGGCTGGAGGCGGTCCGCAAACGCCCCGGCATGTACATCGGGTCCACCGGTGAGCGTGGTCTGCACCACCTGATCTGGGAGGTCGTGGACAACTCCGTCGACGAGGCGATGGCCGGCTACGCCACCAAGGTCGACGTGCGGCTCCTCGACGACGGCAGCGTGGAAGTCGCCGACGACGGCCGCGGCATCCCGGTCGCCATGCACTCCACCGGCGCCCCGACCGTCGACGTGGTGATGACCCAGCTGCACGCCGGCGGCAAGTTCGGCGGTGAGAACAGCGGCTACACCGTCAGCGGCGGGCTCCACGGCGTCGGCGTCTCGGTCGTCAACGCGCTGTCCACCCGGCTGGAGGTCAGCATCCAGCGCGACGGATACGAGTGGTTCCAGTACTACGACCGCGCCGTGCCGGGCACCCTCAAGCAGGGCGAGGCCACCAAGAAGACCGGCACCACCATCCGGTTCTGGGCCGACCCCGACATCTTCGAAACCACCCAGTACGACTTCGAGACGGTGGCCCGGCGCCTGCAGGAGATGGCGTTCCTCAACAAGGGCCTGACCATCAACCTCACCGACGAACGCGTCGAGCAGGACGAGGTCGTCGACGAGGTGGTCAGCGACACCGCCGAGGCGCCCAAGTCCGCCGAGGAGAAGGCGGCGGAATCGAAAGCGCCGCACAAGGTCAAGCACCGCACATTCCACTACCCGGGCGGCCTGGTCGATTTCGTCAAGCACATCAACCGCACCAAGAACCCGATCCAGCAGAGCGTCATCGACTTCGACGGGAAAGGCACCGGGCACGAGGTCGAGATCGCCATGCAGTGGAACGGCGGCTACTCCGAGTCCGTCCACACCTTCGCCAACACCATCAACACCCACGAGGGCGGGACGCACGAAGAGGGCTTCCGCAGCGCGCTGACGTCGGTCGTCAACAAGTACGCCAAAGACAAGAAGCTGCTGAAGGAGAAGGACGCCAACCTGACCGGCGACGACATCCGCGAGGGCCTGGCGGCCGTCATCTCGGTGAAGGTCGCCGAACCCCAGTTCGAGGGCCAGACCAAGACGAAGCTGGGCAACACCGAGGTGAAGTCGTTCGTGCAGAAGGTCTGCAACGAACAACTCACCCATTGGTTCGAGGCCAACCCCACCGAGGCGAAAACCGTTGTCAACAAAGCGGTGTCGTCGGCGCAAGCGCGGATCGCGGCGCGCAAGGCGCGCGAGCTGGTGCGCCGCAAGAGCGCCACCGACCTCGGCGGCCTGCCGGGCAAGCTCGCGGACTGCCGCTCCACCGACCCGCGAAAGTCCGAACTGTATGTGGTGGAAGGCGATTCGGCCGGCGGCTCGGCCAAGAGCGGCCGCGACTCGATGTTCCAGGCGATCCTGCCGCTGCGCGGCAAGATCATCAACGTCGAGAAGGCCCGCATCGACCGCGTGCTGAAGAACACCGAGGTGCAGGCCATCATCACCGCACTGGGCACCGGGATCCACGACGAGTTCGACCTGACCAAGCTGCGTTACCACAAGATCGTGCTGATGGCCGACGCCGACGTCGACGGCCAGCACATCTCGACGCTGCTGCTGACGCTGCTGTTCCGGTTCATGCGGCCGCTGATCGAGAACGGCCACGTGTTCCTCGCACAGCCCCCCTTGTACAAGTTGAAGTGGCAGCGCTCCGAGCCCGAGTTCGCCTACTCCGACCGCGAGCGCGACGGCCTGCTGGAGGCCGGCCTGAAGGCCGGCAAGAAGATCAACAAAGAAGACGGCATCCAGCGTTACAAGGGCTTGGGCGAAATGGACGCCAAGGAGCTGTGGGAAACCACCATGGACCCGTCGGTCCGGGTGCTGCGCCAGGTCACCCTCGACGACGCCGCGGCCGCCGACGAGCTGTTCTCCATCCTGATGGGCGAGGACGTCGACGCGCGCCGCAGCTTCATCACCCGCAACGCCAAAGACGTTCGCTTCCTGGATGTTTAGCGACGTTAGTTAGTGACGTTAGCGTCCGCCGCATCAGACCAACGCCGAAGAGGACCAGATGACTGACACCACGCTGCCGCCGGGCGACGAGGCCGGCGACCGCATCGAACCCGTCGACATCCAGCAGGAGATGCAGCGCAGCTACATCGACTACGCGATGAGCGTGATCGTGGGCCGCGCG
Organism: Mycobacterium bohemicum DSM 44277; assembly: GCF_001053185.1. Lineage (GTDB taxonomy): Bacteria > Actinomycetota > Actinomycetes > Mycobacteriales > Mycobacteriaceae > Mycobacterium > Mycobacterium bohemicum. The sequence goes on from NZ_CSTD01000005.1 coordinate 49,764, forward strand.
CTGCCCGAGGTGCGCGACGGCCTCAAGCCCGTGCACCGCCGGGTCCTCTACGCGATGTATGACTCCGGGTTCCGGCCCGACCGCAGCCACGCCAAGTCGGCGCGGTCGGTCGCCGAAACCATGGGCAACTACCACCCGCACGGCGACGCCTCGATCTACGACACCCTGGTGCGCATGGCCCAGCCGTGGTCGCTGCGCTACCCGTTGGTCGACGGGCAGGGCAACTTCGGTTCACCGGGCAACGACCCGCCGGCGGCGATGCGCTACACCGAGGCACGGCTGACTCCGCTGGCCATGGAGATGCTGCGCGAAATCGACGAGGAGACGGTCGATTTCATCCCGAACTACGACGGCCGGGTGCAGGAACCGACGGTGCTGCCCAGCCGGTTCCCCAACCTGCTGGCCAACGGTTCGGGCGGCATCGCGGTGGGCATGGCGACCAACATCCCGCCGCACAACCTTCGTGAGCTCGCCGAGGCGGTGTTCTGGTGCCTGGAAAACCACGAGGCCGATGAGGAGGCCACGCTGGCCGCGGTGATGGAGCGGGTCAAGGGCCCCGACTTCCCCACCCACGGACTGATCGTGGGCAGCCAGGGGATCTCCGACGCCTACAAGACCGGCCGCGGCTCCATCCGGATGCGCGGAGTCGTTGAGGTGGAAGAGGATTCGCGCGGCCGCACCTCGCTGGTGATCACCGAGTTGCCGTATCAGGTCAACCACGACAACTTCATCACCTCCATCGCCGAGCAGGTGCGCGACGGCCGGCTCGCGGGCATCGCCAACATCGAAGACCAGAGCAGCGACCGGGTGGGGCTGCGCATCGTCGTCGAGATCAAGCGCGACGCGGTGGCCAAGGTGGTGCTCAACAACCTCTACAAGCACACCCAACTGCAGACCAGCTTCGGCGCCAACATGTTGTCGATCGTCGACGGCGTGCCGCGAACCCTGCGGCTGGACCAGATGATTCGGCATTACGTCGATCACCAACTCGACGTCATCGTGCGGCGCACCACCTACCGGCTGCGCAAGGCCAACGAGCGCGCGCACATCTTGCGCGGTCTGGTCAAGGCGCTCGACGCGCTGGACGAAGTCATCGCCCTCATCCGGGCGTCGGAGACCGTCGAGATCGCCCGGGCCGGGCTGATCGAGCTGCTCGACATCGACGAGATCCAGGCCCAGGCCATCCTGGACATGCAGCTGCGTCGCCTGGCGGCCCTGGAACGCCAGCGCATCGTCGACGACCTCGCCAAGATCGAGGCCGAAATCGCCGACCTGGAAGACATTTTGGCCAAACCCGAGCGCCAGCGCGGGATCGTGCGCGACGAACTCGGCGAGATCGTCGAGAAGCACGGCGACGACCGTCGCACCCGCATCGTGGCGGCCGACGGCGACGTCAACGACGAAGACCTGATCGCCCGCGAGGACGTCGTGGTCACCATCACCGAAACCGGCTACGCCAAACGCACCAAGACCGACCTCTACCGAAGCCAGAAACGCGGCGGCAAGGGCGTGCAGGGCGCCGGGCTCAAGCAGGACGACATCGTCGCGCACTTCTTCGTGTCGTCCACCCACGATTGGATCCTGTTCTTCACCACGCAGGGCCGGGTCTACCGGGCCAAGGCCTACGAGCTGCCGGAGGCCTCCCGCACGGCCCGCGGCCAGCACGTCGCGAATCTCCTTGCCTTCCAGCCGGAGGAGCGCATCGCCCAGGTGATCCAGATCCGCGGTTACGAGGATGCGCCGTACCTGGTGCTGGCCACCAAGAACGGCCTGGTGAAAAAGTCCAAGCTGACCGACTTCGACTCCAACCGTTCCGGCGGCATCGTGGCGATCAACCTGCGCGACAACGACGAACTCGTCGGCGCGGTGCTGTGCTCGTCCGAGGACGACCTGCTGCTGGTGTCCGCCAACGGGCAGTCGATCCGGTTCTCGGCCACCGACGAGGCGCTGCGGCCGATGGGCCGGGCCACCTCGGGCGTCCAGGGGATGCGGTTCAACGCCGACGACCGGCTGCTGTCGCTGAATGTGGTCCGCGAAGGCACCTACCTGCTGGTCGCGACGTCCGGTGGTTACGCCAAGCGCACCGCGATCGAGGAGTACCCGGTGCAGGGCCGCGGCGGCAAGGGCGTCCTGACGGTCATGTACGACCGCCGGCGCGGCCGGCTGGTCGGCGCCCTGATCGTCGACGAGGACAGCGAGCTCTACGCGATCACCTCCGGCGGCGGCGTCATCCGCACCGCCGCGCGCCAGGTCCGCAAGGCCGGCCGGCAGACCAAGGGCGTCCGGTTGATGAACCTGGGCGAGGGCGACACCCTGTTGGCCATCGCCCGCAACGCCGAGGAAATCGCTGACGAAGCGATCGCGGACGGTGACGGCGGCGCGGAGCCGGAGAGCTAAGCGGTCACGATCGGGGTAAGCGGCGGCCCGGGCCGCCGCCGCGGCAACTAGACTCAGCCCGACCAGACATAATGCGCATGATGCGACGGCCGCCGCTTGGACGGACCGGCAGCAGAGGTAAGGAGTCGGGGTGAGCTCACCGAACGAGCCGGGCGCCCCCAACCAGGGCGACAGCCCCAATGGGGAGGGGTCGGCCGACCGCGCCGGTGCGCACCACCGCACGACGCCCGCACAGGCCGGCCGGATTCAGGACGGAGGGAATCGTGTCCGCGGCCCGGCCGGCACCCCCCTCGGGTGCCGATGCCCGGCTGAACCGCTTCATCTCCGGCTCCGCGGCGCCGAGTTCCGGCGGGCCCGCGCGTTCGGACGGCCCGCCCGGGGAGGCCTACGCGAGCGAGCTGCCCGACCTGTCGGGCCCCATTCCGCGCGCTGCGCAACGCCCCACCCCGCCCGAGCGCAGCCCGGAGCCGACCGCCGCGACGGGGCCGGCGCGCTCGGCGACCACCGAGGCCCGGGAGAGCCGCGTCCAGGTGGCCCGGCGGGGCCGCGGGCCGGTGCGGGCCAGCATGCAGATCCGCCGCATCGATCCGTGGAGCACGCTGAAGGTGTCGCTGCTGCTGTCGGTGGCCCTGTTCTTCGTGTGGATGATCGCCGTGGCGTTCCTGTATCTGGTGCTGGGCGGCATGGGCGTGTGGGCGAAGTTGAACAGCAACGTCGGGGACCTGCTGAACAACACCAGCGGCAGCAACAGCGAGCTGATCTCGACCGGCACGATATTCGGCGGCGCCGTCCTGATCGGCCTGGTCAACATCGTGCTGCTGACGGCCATGGCCACCATTGCGGCGTTCGTCTACAACCTGACCACCGACCTCATCGGCGGCATCGAGGTCACGCTCGCCGACCGCGACTAGCGGTGATGGCGGTGATTTTGGGGGTGGGGCGCCGATTGCGGTAATCTCGGCGCTCGTCCGTATGCGCATTCGGGCCTATAGCTCAGGCGGTTAGAGCGCTTCGCTGATAACGAAGAGGTCGGAGGTTCGAGTCCTCCTAGGCCCACAACCATGTGCCCGTCCAGACGTTGCGTGAGACTCGCGGTGCCACTGGCGGTGCTCGCCGTCGCGGCGGCGGTGGTGCGGTCACGACGCGGGGTCGAGGTCTGGCACGTGGCGGCCGATCAGCCGGCCGGTCACCACGAGGGGCCTTAGCTCAGTTGGTAGAGCACCGCCTTTGCAAGGCGGGTGTCAGGGGTTCGATTCCCCTAGGCTCCACAAATAGACGCCGGCGAAGCGTCGCCCGCCGATCGGTGAGGGGAGGCATACGAGGGCGTGCGCCGCTTCTTCGTGCGAGCGCCCGACGGCAACGTGCTCAACGTCGTCTGGCACGCGGACTGAGGCAGCTACGGACGCGGTTGCACCTCGACGCTGGGCGGCCGCGGCGATTGTTCCTCGCGGTCCGGACGCATCGAGCGCCGGACGATGCTGAACGCGACGGCGCCGCCACCCAGCACCACCACGGCCGCCCCGGCGATCACCCACGGCCTCGGACGACGCCGCCGCGACCGGCGCGCGTCCTGAAACGCCTGCGGCAGACCCGCGACCACCTCCTGCGCGGCGGCCAGCTCCTGGGCGAGCGTCTCCTGGGCGGTGGAGATCTCGCGGGCCAACCGGCCCTCCTGATAGCGCCGGCGGAGCTGTGCGGCGGCCGACTGAGCGGACTTGGCGCCGAGCCCCACCACCCCTCGCGTGACGTCCACCGGACCCACCGTCGAGTACGTCAGCCCGCGAGCCAGCCGCTGCCGCGGCGTCAGCCTCGAACCCGTCTGCGTGCCCATCTGCCGCCTTTCTGCCGCTCGCCCGAACGCCTCATCATTGCACTCACAGCGGTTTCCGCCGCCGTCCCGGCCGGCAGCGGCACCCGGTGCGGGCGGATCGGCGGGCAATGGCAGACTTGGCTGCCGTGACCAATAGCGCCTATCAGACCGCCACCGCCACCCTGCACACCAACCGCGGCGACATCAAGGTCGCCCTGTTCGGGAACCACGCGCCCAAGACCGTCGCCAACTTCGTTGGCCTGGCGCAGGGTACGAAGGAATACTCGACCCAGAACGCCTCCGGCGGCTCGTCCGGCCCGTTCTACGACGGCGCGGTTTTCCACCGGGTGATCCAGGGATTCATGATCCAGGGCGGCGACCCGACCGGCACCGGTCGCGGCGGCCCGGGCTACAAGTTCGCCGACGAGTTCCACCCCGAGTTGCAGTTCGACAAGCCTTATCTGCTGGCGATGGCCAACGCGGGACCCGGCACCAACGGGTCGCAGTTCTTCATCACGGTGGGCAAGACCCCGCACCTGAACCGGCGCCACACGATCTTCGGCGAGGTGACCGACCCCGAGTCGCAGAAGGTGGTGGACGCGATCGCCACCACCGCCACCGACGGCAACGACCGCCCCACCGAGCCGGTGGTCATCGAGTCGATCACGATCTCTTGAGCCGCTAGCGCCGCTTGCGGCCCGCGTAGCCGGCGGCGGTGAGCGCGTCGAGCACCTGCAGCGGGTCCGTCCCGAGGTCCCACCGGGAGAAGAGCACCAAGCCCCCGGAAACCGTCTCCACCTCGAGTAGCCGGACCGTGCGCGCGTAGCGGCGGAACTCGGTGATCCGGATGACCTTGATGTCGGATTCACGCAATACCTGCGTCCGGAACCAGCCCCGGATGGCCAGGCCGTCGGGGGTAATTGCCAGTTTCGGGCGGGCACGCCACGTGGCGCCCGCAAACAACACCAGGCCCGCCGCGGCAATCCCGGCCAGCGCCCGGCCCGGCGCGTCTGTGAGGACGGTCACACTGGCGATAGCCATTGCCACGCCGACAACCGCACAACCTGCGATTCCGGCCGTGCGCGGCTCCCACTGGGTTTGCTGCATGGGTTACCTACCCCCTCCGACCACCGTCGATGGGGTTATCCACAAGCGCTATCAACAGTGGGGATAAATAACACGCGTGTGATTGGGTGCCACCAACTTTGCTGGCCCAGTAAAACGCCGACACCGAAATGAATTCAATACCCGTGGGGCCGCGCTCAGTGCCAGCGCATCGTGAGCAACAGGCCGGTGATCATGAAGGCGAACGCGATGGCGTAGTTCCACGGGCCGAGTTGGGCCATCCAATTCAGGGCCGCCGGAGCCTGACTTCCGACGGCCGCGAGCTGAAACACCATCAGCCAGACGAGGCCGATCAGCATCAGGCCGACGAAGAGCGCCACGAACCACACGCTGGACGGTCCGACCTTGACCTTCACCGGCGTGCGGCTGACCGCGCCGACGGTGAAGTCGTTCTTCTTGCGAACCTTGGATTTGGGCATTTGGTACCTCGGGATTCCCTGAACAACACGCTTGGCGGGACGGGGGTGCAACGATAACGACAGGCGGCTACACGCACCAGACGGGATAGCCCGGCTATGAGCCTAACCCACCTGGCGTGGTGACCAGGAAATGGAGAGCCGATGAGCGACCGACGCGACACGCGCCGTTCGGCGTGGCGGCTCGGGGTGCCCGTGGTGTGCCTGCTGGCGGGGTTGCTGCTCGCCGCCACGCACGGGGTGTCCGGCGGCGCCGAGATCCGCCGCAGCGACGCCCCCCGGCTGGTGGACCTCGTCCGGGAAGCGCAGGCGTCGGTCAATCGGCTGAACGCGCGGCGCGACGAACTGGCGGGCAAGATCGATGCGACGCACGGCCGCTCGCCCGACGCCGCCCTGGCCGCGATGCTGCGGCGGTCGGCCGAACTGGCCGACGAGGCGGAGATGAACCCGGTCCACGGCCCGGCCCTGGTGGTGACCCTCGAGGACGCCCGGCGTGACGCCAACGGCCGCTTCCCGCGCGACGCCTCCCCCGATGACCTGGTGGTGCACCAGCAAGACATCGAAGCCGTGCTCAACGCCATGTGGAGCGCCGGCGCCGAGGCCATCCAGATGCAGGACCAGCGGATCATCGCGACCTCGGTGCCGCGGTGCGTCGGAAACACGCTGCTCCTCAACGGACGGACCTACAGCCCGCCCTACACGATCACCGCGATCGGCGACGCCGGCGCAATGCAGGCCGCCCTGGCCGCCGCTCCCCTGGTGAACCTCTACAAGCAGTACGTGATCCGTTTCGGCCTCGGGTATCGCGAAGAGGTGAAGTCCGACGTGCAGATCGTCGGCCATTCCGAACCCGTTCGGCTGCAGTACGCGCAGCCCGCCGGCCCCGTGGGGTACTGAGCCCGATCACCGCAGCGGCGCGGACGGTACCCTGGCACGATGCGGATCCTGGTCGTCGACAACTACGACAGCTTCGTGTTCAACCTGGTGCAGTACCTCGGCCAGCTCGGCGTCGAGGCCGACGTCTGGCGCAATGACGACCCGCGGCTCGGCGAGGCGGCCGGGATCGCCGCGCAATTCGACGGGGTGCTGCTCAGCCCGGGGCCGGGCACGCCGGAGCGCGCGGGCGCGTCGATCAGCCTGGTCCACGCGTGCGCGGCGGAGCGCACCCCGCTGCTCGGTGTCTGCCTGGGCCACCAGGCCATCGGCGTCGCGTTCGGCGCGACGGTCGACCGTGCGCCGGAGTTGTTGCACGGCAAGACAAGTAGCGTGTTCCATACCAATGTCGGTGTGCTGCAAGGGCTTCCGGATCCCTTCACCGCAACCCGCTACCACTCGCTGACCATCCTGCCGGAGTCGCTGCCGCCCACGCTGGAGATCACGGCCCGCACCCGCAGCGGGGTGATCATGGCCGTGCGGCACGTCGAGCTGCCGATTCACGGCGTCCAGTTCCATCCCGAGTCGATCCTGACCGAAGGCGGCCACCGGATGCTGGCGAACTGGCTCGCCGACGCGGGATGGGCGCGCGACGACACGCTGATCCGCCGGCTGGAGAACGAGGTTCGCGCCGCGGTGCGGCCGTATTTCCCGGCCGAGCAGGCGACTACTGACCGAACTTCAGCGTGATGATGCCGTCACGGTTGCAGCCGGTGCCGGCCGGCGGGTTCTGAAACACGATCCGATTGTGCTGGGACCCACCGGCGTCGACGTCGGGACCCTTGTCCAGCACGCCCGTCCATCCCAGGGCGCGCAACCGCGGTTCGGCGTCCGTCCAGAACATCCCCGTGACGTCGGGCATCAGGAACTGGTTGCCCTTCGACACCTGGATCTCGATGATTGAGTCGACCGGAACCGTCTGTCCCTTGGGCGGATTGGTGCCGATCACCTCGCCGGCGGGCCTGGTGCTGTCCACGTCCGTCTGACTGAACTTGCTGAACCCGTAGACGTTGAGGTTCTTCTGCGCGACGTCGACGGTCTGGCCCGCGACGTCGGGCACCTGCTTGGTCTCGGGCCCGGAGCCGACGACGACGGTGATCACGTTGGTGATGGCGGACGTCTGGTTGGCCGGTGGATTGGTGCCGATCACCTTGCCCAGCAGCTCCGGAGTGGACGGCGAGGTGCTCTGCTTGAACTTGCTGAAGCCCGCGGCCTTGAGCTTGGTGACCGCGTCGCTGTAGCTCAGTGAGGACACGTCGGGCACCTCGCGCTGCTCGGGCCCGGTGGAGACGTTGATGGTGATCTCGTCGCCCGCCCCCACCGACGAATTGGCCGCCGGGTCGGTGCCGATCACGTGGTCGGGCGGAATCGTGGAGTCGGGCTTCTGCAGCGTCCGTGTCTTGAAGCCGCGGTTCTGCAGCGCGGCGATGGCGTCGGCGGACACCTGGCCCCGCATGTCGGGCACCTGCACGTCGCGGGTGCTGCCGCCGAAGGTGTTGAAGGCGATGACCACCACCACCGTCAGCACCGCAAGCACGGCGACCACCCCGATCCAGCGGCTCACCGAACGAGCGGTCTCGTCGCCGTCGGAGGTGTCCAGGACCTGGCGCGGCAACGGGTCGGTGCGCACTCCCCCGCGACCGCCGGAGCCGGAGGCCAGCAGCGAGGACCGCTCGGCGTCGGTGAGCACCTTGGGCGCCTCGGGGGGCTCCCCGTTGTGCACCCGAACCAGGTCGGCGCGCATCTCGGCCGCGGTCTGGTAGCGGTTCTCCGGGTTCTTGGCCAAGGCCTTGAGCACCACGGCGTCGAGATCGGCGGAGATGCCCTCGTGCCGCTGCGACGGGGGCACCGGGTCTTCGCGCACGTGCTGGTAGGCGACCGCGACGGGCGAATCCCCCGTGAAAGGTGGCTCCCCGGTGAGGATTTCGTAGAGCACGCATCCCAACGAATACACATCGGAGCGGGCGTCCACGGTGTCGCCGCGGGCCTGCTCGGGCGACAGGTACTGGGCGGTGCCGATCACGGCCGCGGTCTGGGTGACGCTGTTGCCGCTGTCGGCGATCGCGCGGGCGATGCCGAAGTCCATCACCTTGACCGCGTTGGTGGAGCTGATCATGATGTTGGCCGGCTTGACGTCGCGGTGGATGATGCCGTTCTGGTGGCTGAAGTTGAGCGCCTGGCAGGCGTCGGCGATGATCTCGATCGCGCGCCGGGGGGGCATCGGGCCGTCGGTGTGCACGATGTCGCGCAAGGTGACGCCGTCGACGTACTCCATCACGATGTAGGGCAGCTTGCCGGCGGGCGTCTCGGCCTCGCCGGTGTCGTACACCGCGACGATGGACGGGTGGTTCAGGGCCGCCGCGTTTTGTGCCTCGCGCCGGAACCGCAGGTAAAAGCTGGGGTCGCGGGCCAGGTCGGCGCGCAGCACCTTGACCGCGACATCGCGGTGCAACCGGACGTCGCGCGCGAGGTGAACCTCGGACATGCCCCCGAAACCGAGGATTTCGCCGAGTTCATAGCGGTCGGACAGGTGCTGGGGCGTCGTCATCGGGGTATCTCGTGCCTGGCCGGTAGCGTGCTGGGCTCCCCCGGGATCGCCCAGCCGGACGCGGCGGGTTCGCCGTGCAATCGAGGTTTACCCGCCGGGTGCCGATTCGTCCACTCGAGGCGCAGGCCCCGGCCGGTCCCGAAGCCGGTGGGCGTGTTCGTCGTCGGCCCCCCCGCGGGAGGCGGCGTGGTCTGGGTGACCGTGGGTGCCTGCTGCTCGGTGTCCGTGCGCGAGTTGATGACGATGAGCACCGCGATGATGATCGCCAACGCACCCAGGACGCCGGCCGCCCACAGCAGGGCGCGCTGGCCCGACGAGAACGTCCGCCGGGCCGGGGGACGGGAGCGCCCGGTGGACGGGCCGGTTCGGCGGGCCGCCACCGTCCGGCTGGGCGCGGGCCGCGGCGCATCACCGAGCGCACCTGCGCGTCGTCGGCGCCGGCCACCGCGATCACGATGTCGCCGGGCCGCGCCGACACCCGCACCACGTCGACGAGGTCGGGTCCGGTCAGGGCCACCGCAGGCAGCGCGCGTTTGCCCATGATCACCGGGTGCACGAACTCGACCGCGATGTGCATGGCGTGCGGCTCGCGGCCCGGCGCGATGGACCACATGGTGGCGCCCGCGGCGAAGCGCCTGGCCAGCGTGAACGCCGCCGCAGCGAGCTCCTCGGCCAATTCGGCGCTCAACCCGCGATCGATCGCCGTGCTCGTCATCCGGTCAGCCCACCTCCCGCGCGGCCAGCATCGAGACCACGGCCTGGCCCAGCGCCAGCCCGCCGTCGTTGGGCGGCACCCGGTGGTGGGTCAGCACCTCGAATCCCGCCGGCTCCAGCCGGTCACGGCACCCGCGCAGCAACAGTACGTTCTGGAACACCCCGCCCGTCAGCCCCACCAGCCGGACCGGCCCGGCCACCCGCGTGACCACCTCGGCGACGGCACCGGCGACCGTCTCGTGGAAAGCCGCGGCCAGCGCCGCCGGCCGAGCTCCGGACCGCAGGGCGGCCACCAGCGCCTGCACCAGGCTGGCGGGGTCGATCACACCGTCGGCGCGCACCGTCAGGGGCAGCGACGGCAGCGGTCGCCCCGCCGACTCGGCGAGCGCCTCGAGTTCGATGGCGGCCTGGCCCTCGTAGTCGATGCGGTGCCGCACGCCCAGCAACGAGGCGACGGCGTCGAACAGCCGGCCCATGCTGGAGCACGGCACGCAGCCGGCGCCGCTGTCCAGTTGCGAACGCAGGAGCCGCAATTCGTCCGGCGTGGCCGCCGAGACCGGTGCCAGGTCGGGGGTCCAGTCGATGCCGGCCGCCCACAGCTGCGACAGCGCCATCCGGCACGGGTTGCGCACCGCGGCGTCACCGCCGGGCAGCGGCACCGGCAGCAGGTGACCGGCGCGCACGAAGCGGTGGCTGTCGGTGCCGAGCCGGAGAATCTCTCCGCCCCAGATGGTTTCGTCGCAGCCGTAGCCGGTGCCGTCGAAGGACACCCCTACGATCGGTTCGCCGACGCGGCCGTGCTCGGCCAGCAGCGACACCACGTGCGCGTGGTGGTGCTGGACCAGGTCCAGCGGCCGGTCGCCGGCGTGGCGCTCGGCCCAGCCGCGGGTGTGGTAGCCGGGGTGCAGATCGGCGGCCAGCCGCGTTGCGCCGCCGCGTATCCCGCTGAGCTGGCCGACGGCGCGCTCGAACGCGCGCAGCGTCTCCCAGGTGCCCATGTCGCCGATGTGCCCGGACAGGTAGGCGCGCGACCCGTCGGTGAGGCAGAAGGTGTTCTTCAGTTCCCCGCCGACGGCGAGCACCGGCGGGCCCTGGACGCCCACATCGATCGGCAGCGGCGCGTAGCCGCGCGACCGGCGGATCGGCAACTCGCGGCCTTCCAGGACGCGCACCACCGAGTCGTCGCACGGCACGTGGATCGGCCGGTTGTTGTCGAGCACCGAGTCGCACAGCGGCGGAAGCCGGTGCGCCGCATCGTCGTCGGTGAAGCAGATCGGCTCGTCGGAGCGGTTGGCGCTGGTCAGCACCAGCGCGTCGGGGACCGGCGCCGACTCGTCGGGCACGGGTGCGAGCAGCAGGTGGTGGACGGGGGAGTACGGCAGCATCAGCCCGAGCAGCGGGCTGCCGGGGGCGACGGCGTCGGCGAAGGGCCCGCCGCTGCGGTAGCGCATCGCGGGGTTCTTCACCAGCGTGATCTCGATGAGCTCGCGCACGTTGGGCGGCAACTCGGCGGGCAGCGGCGGCGGGGGCTCCTTGATGTGCTTCATGGCCACCGTCAGCGCACCGTCGCCGGTGAACGGCCTGCGGCCCGAAACCACCTCGTAGCCAACGACTCCCAGCGAGTAGACGTCGCTGGCGGGGGGGGCTTCGTGGCCCAGCGCCTGCTCGGGGGCGATGTACTGGGCGGTGCCCATCACCATCCCGGTCTGGGTTACCGGCGCCGCGTCGACGGCCTTGGCGATGCCGAAGTCGGTGATCTTCACCTGGCCGGTGGGAGTGATCAGGATGTTGCCCGGCTTGACGTCGCGGTGCACCAGGCCGGCGGAATGCGCGACCTGCAGCGCCCGGCCGGTCTGCTCGAGCATGTCCAGCGCGTGGCGCAGCGAGAGCCGTCCGGTCCGCTTCAGCACCGAGTTCAGTGGCTCGCCGTTGACCAGCTCCATCACCAGATAGGCGGTCCGGCCCTCCCCGTCCAGCTGGCTCTCGCCGTAGTCGTGAACCTGGGCGATGCCCGGGTGATTGAGCATCGCGGTGGTGCGGGCCTCAGCGCGGAAGCGCTCGATGAATTCCGGGTCCTGGCTGAACTCCTGCTTGAGCACCTTGACCGCGACGCGCCGGCCCAGCCGGCTGTCCACGGCCTCCCACACCTGGCCCATGCCGCCGGTGGCGATCAGACGCTGCAGGCGGTAGCGGCCAGACAGCGTCACCCCAACTCGCGGGCTCATCGTCCTCCCTGTAACGCGGCCTCGATCACGGCCCGTCCGATCGGCGCGGCCAGCGCACCTCCGGTCGCGGACAGCCGGTCCCCCCCGTTCTCGACCAGCACCGCGACGGCCACCTTCGGTGTCTCTGCCGGCGCGAAGGCGATGTACCACGCGTGCGGCGGAGTGTTCCGCGGATCGGTCCCATGCTCAGCGGTACCGGTTTTGGATGCGATCTGCACGCCGGGAATGGCCCCTTTCTGCTGTGCGACCTTCTCGGCGCCGACCATCAGCTCTGTTAGCTTAGCGGCGACCTGCGGCGACACCGCGCGGCGCTGCTGGTAGGGCGCGGTGGTGCTGATGTTCGCCAGGTCCGGTCCCTTGATGCTGTCGACCAGGTAGGGCTGCATCATCCCCCCGCCGTTGGCGATCGTGGCCGCGATCGCGGCGTTCTCCAGCGGCGTGAGGGCGACGTCCTTCTGGCCGATGCTCGACATCCCCAGCGCGGCCGCGTCCGGAATGAGCCCCACGGTCGACTCCGCCACCTGCAGCGGGATCACCCCGGGCGTGCTGTCCAGGCCGAACGAGTGCGCCATGTTGCGCAACGCGTCGGCCCCGGTGAGCAGGCCGAGCTGCACGAATGCGGTGTTGCACGACAGCGCGAACGCCTGCTTCAGCGACACCGTCGGGCCGTTGCCGCAGGTCGACCCGCCGTAATTCTCCAGCGTGGCCGTGCTGTCGGGCAGCGGGATCGAGGCCGCGGCCGTGAGCTGCTCGGAGTCGGTGGCGCCGGCCTCCAGCGCCGCCGCGGTCGTGACCACCTTGAAGGTCGAACCGGGCGGATAGGTCTCGGAGATGGCGCGGTTGGTCAGCGGGTTGCCGGGGTCGTCACGCAGCCGCTGCCAGGCCTGGGCCTGCACCTCCGGATCGTGTGACGACAACAGATTCGGGTCGTACGACGGCGACGACACCAGGGCCAGGATCTTGCCGGTCGCGGGTTCGAGGGCCACGACGGCCCCCTTGCAGGGCCCGCCGCAGCCCTGCTGCATGGCGTCCCACCCGGCCTGCTGGACGCGCGGGTTGATCGTGGTGTCGACGTTGCCGCCCCGCGGGTCGCGGCCGGTGAAGAAGTCGGCGAGGCGGCGCCCGAACAGCCGCTCGTCGGAGCCGTTGAGCAGCGGGTCCTCGGCCCGCTCGAGGCCGGTGCTGGAGTAGCGCAGCGAATAGAAACCCGTGATCGGCGCGTACACGAAGGGGTTGGGGTAGACCCGCAGGAAACGGAAACGGTCGTCGGTGGCCACCGAATAGGCCAGCAGTTGGCCGCCGGCGACGATCTGGCCGCGCTGCCGCGAATACTCGTCGAGCAGGACCCGCTGGTTGCGCGGGTCGGCGCGCAGGCCGTCGGCCGCGAACACCTGCGTCATCGTGGCGTTGAGCAAGAGCAGGACGATCAACGCCATCACGGACACCGAGATCCGGCGGAGGGAGGCGTTCATACCTTCTCGATGACCTCGGTCTTGGCCGCCGCGATCGACGACTTGTTGCGCGCCCGGGTGCGCAGCGGGCGGCGGGCGCTGTGCGAGATCCGCACCAGGATCCCCAGTAGCACGTAGTTCGCCAGCAGCGACGACCCGCCGTAGGACATCCACGGCGTGGTCAACCCGGTGAGCGGAATCAGTTGCGTCACACCGCCAACCACGATGAACAGCTGGATGGCGAGGGTGCAGGCAAGACCCGCGGCCAGCAGCTTGCCGAAGCTGTCGCGGGTCGCGATCGCGGTGCGCAGCCCGCGGACGATGACGATCGTGTAGAGCATCAGGATGCTCGCCAGCCCGACCAGCCCGAGCTCCTCGCCGAACGCGGCGATGATGAAGTCGGTCGACGCGGCGGGCACGGTGTCGGGCTGGCCGTTACCCAGGCCGGTGCCGAAGATGCCGCCGGTGGCGAAGCTGAAGAGCGACTGGACGATCTGGTATCCGCTGCCGTCGGGATCGGCGAACGGGTCCCACCACGTGTGCACCCGAACGCGTACATGGGCGAACATGTAGTACGCCGCAACGCTTCCCAACGCGAAGAGCACCAACCCGATGACCACCCAGCTGAAGCGCTGCGTCGCGAGGTAGACGACCACCAGGAACGACGCGTAGAGCAGCAGTGAAGTCCCGAGGTCTTTCTCGAAGGCCATCACGCCCACCGATATCGCCCAGGCCGCCAACAGTGGGGCGAGGTCGCGCGGCCGGGGCAGCGTCATGCCCATGACGTGCTTGCCGGCGCTGTTGAACAGGCGGCGCTTGGCGATCAGCACAGCCGAGAAGAAGATCAGCAGCAGGATTTTGGAGAATTCGGCGGGCTGGATGGAGAAGCCCGGGAAGCGCACCCAGATCTTGGCGCCGTTCTGCTCGGACAGCGACGCCGGAAGCAGCGCGGGAATCACCAGCAGCACCAGCCCGGTGACCCCGCAGACGTAGCCGTAGCGCGCCAGCTGCCGATGATCCTGCAGGAAGGTGACGACGAGCGCGAACGCGGCGACGCCGACGACGGTCCACAGCATCTGCTGGGTGGCGCTGGGGTGATGGCGGCCGCCCAAGCGGTTGGTGACGATGTCGAGCCGGTGGATCATCACCAGTCCGAGTCCGTTGAGCAGGGCCACCACCGGTAGCAGCACCGGGTCGGAGTAGGGGGCGAAACGCCTGATGGCCAGGTGGGCGCACGTGAAGATCAGCAGGAACGCGAGCCCGAAACCACCCAGCTTCCAGTGCAATCCGCGTTCCTGATTGGCCTCCACGATGAGCAGCGCGGCGACGGTGATCAGGGCGGCGAAGCACAGCAGCAGCAGCTCGGCGTTGCGGCGAGTGGGCAGTGGGGGGGTGACCGCCACCGGCGGCTGGAGCTGCGTGGTCATGCCACCGCTCGGCAGTCGACGCCCGGCTGAGGCTCAGGCGGCGCCAGGGCGGCCGTAGACGGGGGAGTCGTGGGGGTCGTCGGAGTCGTCGTAGCTGTGGTGGCGGGAGCGGGGCCGCCGGGCGGGTTGGCGGAGGTCGGCGTCGCGCCGGCCGAAGGAGGGTTGGTGGACGACGGCGAAGTGGTGACGCTCGGTTCGGGTGTCGCGCTGGTGCTCGCCGGGGCGGGGGTGGCAGGCGGTGAGGTCGCACGCGGCGGTGGGCAGGGGGGCAGCAGCGAGTTGGATGACAGCTCGTGCAGCTGTCCGATGGCGTCGTCCAGCGTTCCGGTGGGAAGGCCGGCCTGAACCTGGGCGCGCGCCGCGGGGCGCAGATCCTGCAGTTGCATGAGGTGGCAGTTGAGGCGACCGCCGGCGTCCTTGGAACTGATCACCGACAGGGCGCCGCGGGCGTCCAGGCAGCCGACCAGGTAGGGCTCGTGCAGGGACATGCCCAGCAGCGATCCCTGGATGCCCCGCAGGATCGACACCGTGCCGTTGTATTCGGCGACGTAGTAGTTGCTGCGGATGATCGCCCGGCCGATGGCCAGGCCGGCCAGCACCAGCAGGACCACCAGCGTGACGACGATCGCCATCCGGCGCCGCGACCACCGCGCCGGGGTCGACGGTTCCTCTTGCGCCGGTACGCGTTTGGCCACCTCTTCGCGCGGCCTGATGGCCGATGCCCGGCCGGCGGAGGTGTTGGGCAGGGTCATGTGGTCGTCGTCACCCGAAACCGCGCCGGCCAGGATCGGCTGCGTCTGGCCGTAGTCGTAGTCGACGACGTCGGCGACCACGACGGTCACGTTGTCGGGGCCCCCGCCGCGCAGGGCCAATTCGATCAGCCGGTAGGCGGCCTCGGCGACGTCGGGAATCTGCAGCGCCTCGAGGATGGTTTCGTCGCTCACCGGGTCGGAGAGTCCATCCGAGCACAGCAGGTAGCGGTCGCCGGCGCGGGCCTCGCGGATGGTCAGCGTCGGTTCGACCTCGTGGCCCGTCAGCGCCCGCATGATCAGCGACCGCTGCGGGTGGCTGTGTGCCTCCTCGCGGGTGATCCGGCCCTCGTCGACCAGTGTTTGGACGAAGGTGTCGTCCTTGGTGATCTGGGTGAGCTCGCCGTCGCGCAGCAGATAGCCGCGCGAGTCGCCGATGTGCACCAGCCCGATGCGGTCACCGGCGAACAGGATCGCGGTGAGCGTGGTGCCCATGCCTTCCAGCTCGGGCTCGGCGTCGACCTGAGCGGCGATGGCCGCGTTCCCGGAACGGACCGCGGCGTCCAGCTTGGCGAGTAGATCGCCACCCGGTTCGTCATCGTCGAGATGGGCCAGGGCGGCGATCACCAGCTGGGAGGCGACCTCGCCGGCCGCATGGCCGCCCATGCCGTCGGCCAGGGCGAGCAGCCGCGCACCGGCGTACACCGAGTCTTCGTTGTTGGCGCGTACCAGGCCGCGATCGCTTCGTGCGGCATATCGCAGGACCAGGCTCACGGGCGCAACTCGATCGCCGTCTTGCCGATCCGGATCGGCGTCCCCATCGGAACTCGTACCGCAGTCGTCACCTTCGCCCTGTCGAGGTAAGTGCCGTTGGTCGATCCTAGATCCTCGACGTACCATTCCGAGCCGCGCTGAGACAGCCGCGCGTGCCGGGTCGAGGCGTAATCGTCGGTGAGCACCACGGTTGAATCGTCAGCCCTTCCGATCAGAACCGGCTGTCCGCTGAGCGTGATCCGCGCACCCGCCAACGACCCCTCGGTCACCACCAGGTAGCGCGCGACGTGCCGACGTTGGCGCGACGGCAGCAGGGTGCTGCGCAACGTCAGGCCGCGGCGCACCATGACGGCCCCGGTGGGTGCGTAGATGTCCGTCCGCAGGATCCGCAGGACGGACCAGATGAATACCCATAGCAGCATCAAGAATCCGGCACGCGTCAGTTGCAGTACTAGTCCCTGCATCTGGCGTCCTTTCGGTCCTGGCTCCCCGTCCCCGGCAGCGTCCCCGGCAGCCGTGACGGCGACCACATGGGCAACGTCACGATACTTGGACGGCGGTCTACACGGGGCGAAGCACGGCAGCGGTGGGCCCGCGGATTTAGTGGATGCGGACGATGATCTCCGAGTGGCCCAGACGGATGACATCACCGTCGGCCAACTGCCACTCCTGCACCGGGGCGTTGTTGACGGTCGTGCCGTTGGTCGAGTTGAGATCGGTGAGCAACGCGACGTGGCCGTCCCAGCGGATCTCCAGGTGACGGCGTGAGACGCCGGTGTCGGGCAACCGGAACTGGGCGTCCTGTCCGCGACCCACGATGTTGGAGCCGTCGCGGAGCTGGTACGTGCGTCCGCTGCCGTCGTCGAGTTGCAGGGTGACCGTGGCACCGGCCGACCCGTAACCGCCCTGGCCGTAACCGCCGTACCCGGCACCCGGCTGGCCATAGTCGGCAGCCGGTTGCCCATAGTCGGCCGGTTGGCCGTAGTCGGCGGGCTGGCCGTAGTCGGCCGGCTGCCCGTACTCGTAGTCGCGGTTGGCGGTCTCGCCGTACGCGCCGGCCTGCGGGGGGTATCCGCCCGGGACCGATTCGGCGTACTGGGTGTAGTCACCGCCCTGCCCGTAGTCCTGGCGGCCGTATCCCCCGCCCTGCTGGTAACCCTGGTCGTACCCGCCACCTTGCTCGGGGTAGCCGGGTCGTTGCTCCGGCGGCGCAGGGGGTGCCGGGGCGGCGTAGCCGGCCTCCTGCTGCGTTGCCGGCCCGCGGCCATAGTCGCCGTATCCGCCGCCGTAACCCTGGGGACCGCCGCCGGGCTGCGCGCCGGGCGGCGGGCCGTAACCGCCGCCTTGGCGGTAACCCTGGTCGTACCCCTGCGCCCCGCCCTGGCCGCCGGCCTGACC
Source organism: Mycobacterium bohemicum DSM 44277 (assembly GCF_001053185.1). Taxonomy (GTDB): domain Bacteria; phylum Actinomycetota; class Actinomycetes; order Mycobacteriales; family Mycobacteriaceae; genus Mycobacterium; species Mycobacterium bohemicum. The sequence continues at coordinate 67,731 of NZ_CSTD01000005.1, forward strand.
GCCGTAGCCCGGGGCGACCGGCCGCTGGTCATACGGCGGCGGGTATCCACCTTGCCCCTGCTCGGGGTAGCCGCGCTGGTCCTGGTATCCACCCGGTGGGGGGTAGCCACCCGCCGGCGGATAGCCGCCCTGCTGCTGGTATCCCGCTTGCCCCTGCTCGGGGTAGCCGCCGCCCTGTTCCGGGTAGCCACCCTGGTGTTCGGGGTAGCCGCCTTGCTCGGGGTAGCCGCCCTGATCCGGGTGCCGGGGCGGCGGGTAGCCCTGCGGGGGCGGGTAGCCGCCCGGCTCCTGCGGATATCCGCCCTGGGGCTCCGGACCGCCGCGGGGGTCGTCCTGCGGACGCCCGTAGCGTTCGTCGTAATACTCGTCACCGGGCCGCCCCGACCCCGGACCCCCGCGGTAGCTCGAGTTATCAGTCATTGCTACTCCTCGTTCTGCGCCGAACGCATGATGTGATTGTGGCCGGACGGGATCCATAACCGCCGGGCGGGGCGGCAAATCGGGGTTGACAGCACCGTGGGCGCGGTACTGACCGGTGTGCAGCTCCGATGACTGCTCGAACCGGACAACGACCTCACCATACGTTTGCCACCCCTTTTCGTAGATGTAGTCCGTCAAGTACCGAGCAAAAGTGTCCGACGTCAGATCCGGGTCGGCGGCCACCTTCTCAAAGTCGTGCCTACCGAGGGTAATGATGTATTCGTTGGGGACCAAAATGCGATTTCCGTCGAGCGTGCGGACGCCGTCCCCGGCTTCCCTCCGAAGCAGGGCTTCAATCTCGGGCGGGACAACCGATCCCCCGAACACCCGGGCAAAAGCATTGTCGACGGTCACCTCAAGCCTGCGCTCGATGCGCGCGACCAGCCCCCGTGGGCTACCCATGCCTTATCGCTCGCCCGCACGTGCCACGCGATATCGCCGGCTCAAGGCAAACGGGCTGCCCGCGTGTCTTCTCACCTGAGCATGGTATCGGGACACCTCGAGGCAGCGGCACCTCGGGAATTCTGAGAATCGCTTTTCCCCAGGTCAAGCCGTGTCCTGCGGCGGCGGGCAGGGTCCCCGACGCGATTCGGGGACACGGCCATTACAGTGGTATGGTCCTTCGGTTGTTTCCCCGGGCGAGTGGCGGAATGGCAGACGCGCTGGCTTCAGGTGCCAGTGTCCTTCGGGACGTGGGGGTTCAAGTCCCCCTTCGCCCACTTTTATCAGCAGCACCCGAGAAGTCACGGACCCCGAGAGGTCCGTGACTTCTGCCTTCCACGGGCGCCTTCCACGGGCCGTGTGTGTGCCGCGGAATGCGCCGGCGTCGGGCGTGGCTGCCAGCGTCTGCCCGAATTGACGATCGCCCGCGGATCGGTACGGTAACGACAAGCGCTGAAAGGGTGGGGAATGTTCGTCGTCGCGGCACGCGTCCGTGCGGCGGGGGCGCAGGGCGGGGCCGTGCGATGCAGCTCCAGCACATAAACATCCCGCTACTCGTGGCCGAAGCCGGCGGCGATCCGTGGGCCATCAACAAGAGCCTGCAGGCCGGGCGGCCGATTGAAATTTCCAGTCTGGCGGAGGCCTTTCATCAAGCCGGGCGGTGTACCGACGAGGCCGGCCACGCATTCGAGCAGGCGCGCAGCCGCTTCGATGCGGCCTGGAACCACCTGGACGGTGATCACCCGATCAACGACTCGGAAGAAGTCCAGCGGGTCGTCAAGGCGCTGGGTTCACAGTCGTTGCAGCTACCCAAGATCGGCGTGGACCTGGAGAACATCGCCGCCGCGCTGGCCGAGGCTCAGAAGAATGCGGCCCGGCAGATCGCGTCGCTGGAAGGTCAGCTCGAGCGACTCGACGACCTCATCGGTCAGGCGCTGCAACAGGAGCGAGACCCGCGGCTGGATCCGGCGGATCGGGACGCGCTGAATTCCCTCATCGATGATTGCGAGAGGGACGCCATCGATGACACCAAGGCGGCCCTGGCCAAGCTGCAATCTCTGCGCAACGGTTACGCCGACGGGCTGCATGAAGCACTGGGCAACCTGCGGACGGATGGATACGATCCCGCGGCCTTGCACGACGTCGACGCCGACGCCGCGCCCGAGCCGTCCGCGCAACAGACCGGGCAGCTGGCCGAGATCCGCCAAGTCACAAACCAGGCGGTCGTCGATCAAATGGCCAAGGTGCGCGCCGCGCAACAGGCTATCGATCGGGCCTTGTCGGACCTCTACACCCACGGCCCGGGCTCCCCCGAAGGGCAAGCCGCGGCGGAGAGCCTGCCCAAGCTCAAGGGCGACCTCGCCAAGGCTCTCGACGACCTCGGGAAGATTCCCAACTACAACAGCGTCGATCCCGCCTCGGTCAGCACCACCGCCGACGGCCATTTCATGTTCACCTACACCGTCGACGGACAGCAGGTTCAGGTGGTCGGGCAGCTGAAGGACGGCGCGGGCGAATTCTTCGACCAGGCCACCGGCACGTCGTACTCGTTCAGCGGCGGCAAGTTGACCGGCATGCGCACGCCCGATCCCGGCAAGGTCGAAGCCACGCCCGAACCTCTATGGAGCGCAATCACTTTGGCCGTGGGCGGCCCCGAACTCAAGGCCGGCGGCGAGGCGGCGTGGCAGGGCCTGAAGACGCTGTTCGGTCGCGAAGCGCTGCAGGGGCTTTCGGCCGACAACGTCCTCCCGCGCGCCCTCTCCGCGGCCGAGGTGCGTGCGGCGATAGCCGAGGCGGACCTCCCGCCCCGCGGGCCTCTTCCCGACGCCGGCGGACAACCGGTGCCCGGCGCCCACGGCGGTCCCCCGCCGGTGGTCGAGTCTCACCCGCCGGCCGCCCCCGACGTTCCCGCGGCTCCGGGCGAGCACCACGTCCCCGTCGTACCGGACGGGACGCCGCCGCCAACGTCGGCCGGGCCGCCGCCGCCGTTGCAGCCGGATCATCCGTTGTTTCACGGATACCACCCGATCGATCCGGGTCCGGAATTCACCAATCCTGACGGCACCCTGATCTATCCCGACGACACCCTGCCGACCAAGCCGTACGCCGTGGCAGGGACCGTGATACCGGACGTCACGCTGGCTCCGGGCACCGTTCTCGAGCGATTCGGGTTTCCGGGGGGCGCTTACCTTGCTCCGGACGGGACACCTTATGCCCAACTGGCGCTCCCACCCGGGAACGCCGTGAAACCCTACTATCAATATGTTGTGAGCGACTCGATAGGCCTGCCGCCGGGATGGCGTATTGAGCAATCAGAAGTCGCGCCCTGGTTCCACCAACCGGGCGGCGGTCAGCAGTATCGAATCCTCGATGAAACGGGCCAGAACGCCACGGTCGAGGACCTCGTAGCGTGGGGCTTTCTGAGAAGGATCAACTGATGGAAGACTTTTCGCGCTTGGCACAAAATTGGTACGACTGGGCACCAGCCATGGGTGGCGGCGAACCGACCGTTTCGACGAACTGCGAAGATTGCGACATCCTATTCAGCACCGACGACTATAAGGTCCATCTTCGCCATGACCCCGACTGGTGGGTGTGCGACACCGTGAATGACCGCGGCCAGCGGCGCAATGGTGAGGCCAAGTTGTCGAATTTCGAGCTCGCGGAGAAGTATCTGATCTGGAGTTGGGGCATTACCGCGCGCTCCGACCTCGCATCCGGACCGCTGGGGGCTGACCTTGCCAGCCGCGGATACGCACCCAATGTCGACGTATCTAGAGCCGAAGGACGTTACAAGATATGCCTTCAGGATGATTGCGCCATCCTCTCAGTCGTTCACGCCACCATCTTCAGCCACCTCATGAACAAGTCGGTGGACGACATCGAACGAATGATCAGAAGCGGTCTTCCCGAATGATATGGACGGGGACAAAATGGCCCCGCAACAAGAGCCAGCCAGAACACCGACCCGGGCCTTACCAACACCGGCGGAGATACAAAGCAATCGATGGATCGACGCTCCTGGAAACACCAAAACCGACGGAATCGCTCGGTACGGATGTAGGCGCTGTCTTGTCCCCTACCCCTGCAGCCACCTGCGGACATCGGCGGTCACCGGGTCGGTGATGTCGTCGAATTCGGGATGCCTCTTGAGCACCGTGACAACCATGGAACACACCGGGACGACGCGCTTGCCCTCGCTGCGAGCCTCGTTCAGGGCCTCCTCGATCAGGATGGTCGCCAAACCCCTTCCGCCATAAGCCGGATCGATCTCGGTGTGGTAGAACACGCGCTGGTTTTCCCGGTCGGCGAAGTCGGCGAGGCCGACGGTCTTGCCGTCGACGGCGATGGTGTACTTGCCGTCCTCGGTGGTGACCGTGGTTTCCGCGCCGGTCTTATCGGTGGTCATGTGCGCTCCCCTTTCGTTGCGGTACTGCTCGGGCCGCAGCCGAGTTGCGGGCAGCGGCGGCGCGGGCAGCCGGGTGATCGAGCCCCGATACCCGCGGACGACCCCGACCCGGTCGTGGCCATCCTTCCACTGCCTCCGGCAGTCGAAATCACCGCGCCGGGCTACCCCGTTGCCCGGGGAAACAAACGGTCAGGCCGCCGACCGGGGGCCGATTTGCGCCGTCGGTAGATGCACGACGACCGCGTCCACCGCGACGGCGTCGTGTTCGTGCCGGGCCAGCAGAGCCGCGTTCTCGGGCAACTGCCGGGAGTTGATCTCCCCATTGGCGATCTGGCGCAGGATGTCGTGGGCGCGGGCGAGCTGTTCGCGTTTCCGGTACTGGCCTCCGGGCAGCTTGACGCCGGCCCAGACGCCGTACTCCTCGCGGTGTGCGATGGCGTGCTGCGCGCAGCGACGCTGCTGGGCGAGCGGGCAGCGGCGCAGGCATTGGATCCGCGCCTCGGTGGCGGACCGCTCGTAGGCGCGCGCCTTAGCCGCGCCGTCCGCGTCGTCGTCGTCGGGGTAGCCGAACCAAAGCTCCGGATTGGTTGCGCAGGGGTGTCCCATGTCGGTCTCCTCGTCTGGCGTGAAACATAGTCGAAAGCGTATACAGATAGCGGCCCCGGACGCAAGAGAAACGAGACAAAAACGTATATCCGACGTATCGTTGCGCGCCCTGTGTAATATCCGGCCCATGGCCGGAGCCGTGCGGTGAGCCGTGAATCGGCCGGCGCGGCCATCCGTGCCCTGCGCGAATCCCGCGACTGGTCGCTGGCGGAACTCGCCGCCGCCACCGGTGTCAGCATCATGGGCCTCAGCTTCCTGGAGCGCGGCGCCCGCAAGCCGCACAAAAGCACAGTTCAGAAGGTCGAGAACGGGCTTGGATTGCCACCGGGCACGTATTCGCGGCTGTTGGTGGCGGCGGATCCGGAGGCCGAATTGGCGCGGCTCCTCGCGGCGCAGTCGACCCCCGTCGTGCCCGCCCGCCGTCCCGGCCCGGTGGTCGTCGACCGCCACAGCGACACCGACGTGCTGGAGGGTTACGCGGAAGCGCAGCTGGATGCCCTCCGATCCGTCATCGATCGGCTGCCTGCGACAACATCAAACGAATATGAGACGTATATTCAGTCTGTGATCGCCCAGTGCGTGAAGGCCGAGATGCTGGCCGCCAGTTCCTGGCGGGTGGCCGTCAACGCCGGTGCGGACTCGACGGGCCGGCTGATGGGGCACCTGCAGGAGCTGGAGGGGATCCGCCAGACGCTGCTCAGGCGGATGCCCGCAAGCTTGGGTGCGCGTTTCGACCGGGCCTGCGCGCAGTCGTCGCTGCCCGAAACGGTCGTCGCGGCGCTGGTCGGGATAGGCGTCGACGAGGTGTGGGATATCCGCAACTCCGGCATCATTCCGGCGGGCGCGCTTCCCCGTGTGCGCGCCTTCACCGAGGCGGCCGAATCTACCGCCCAAAACCACCCGGGCCCGGACGACGAGGGGTGCCGCGATGAACGGTGAAGTGCTCGCGCTGAGCCGCGCCCACCACCTGTTCGACGGCACTCCCCCGCTTCCGACGCTGCAAGCCGACACCCGGCGGTACGACTTCCTGTTGCGACGAGCCGCGCTCAATGGGCCTGCGCCACGGACCTATCGGGGCGCGGTCGAGCGGAGCCAGCAGGGGCTGCGGTCGGCGTCCGAGGTCGACGACGCGGCCGCACGCGTCATCGCGAGCGCCCACCGGGATCGGGCGCAGGCGCGTCAGCTGACCAAGAACGTCCTCGACCAGGCGCGCGCCGACGCCGGCACCACCCCCGTCACGCCCCTGGCTCAGCGCGAGGCGGTCCGCGCCGCGCTGTCGAGGCTGGGTTGCCCGTACGTGTGGGGCGCGACCGGGCCCGGCCAGTTCGACTGCTCGGGGCTGGTGCAGTGGTCCTACGCGCAGGCGGGTGTGCGGCTGGATCGCACCACCTACCAACAGATCAACGACGGGATTCCGGTCCCTCGGTCGCAGGTCCGGCCGGGGGATCTGGTGTTCCCCCACGCCGGTCATGTGCAGCTGGCCATCGGCAACAATCTGGTGGTCGAAGCGCCCTATGCGGGCGCACCGGTGCGCGTCAGCCGCCTCGGCAGCAACGTCGCGATCCGGCGGCCCTGGTGACGGACGCCGGCCGCCCGGATGTGCAGGCGCTCCGGGAGCGGCAGTCACAGCTGGCGGGCCGGCACGCTGCGTCCGCCGACGCCGACCGGGTGCTGGCAGAGGTGCTCGCCGGCGCCCACGCCACGATGCGCGAAAGCGTCCGGCGACTGGACGCCATCGCCGAGGAGATCGAACTCGCCGTCGTGCGGCAGGCCCGGCTGGCGGTCGATACGCCCCTGGGCGCGAGGGAGTTTCGGAGATTCCTGCTTGCCAAGCAGCGGGAGATCGCCGACGTGGTGAGGGATGCCCGCGAATTCGGACGCGCGAAAAAGGTTGTCCTCGAGGGCCTTCGGGTCCAGTACGGGGGTTGATGGGCCGATGTCCCCAGGGGCTCGTCGTGGTGAATTGTCGCGGGTTAGGCGCCTGGGTACCGTCGCGCGCCATGGAGGGGCCGCGACACATCCAGCGCCGGGCTGCGCCGCGGTTTGCCTAGCCGATGGCGCCGGTTCAGGAGCTACTCGCCGCGCTCGCCTACATCCGGGACCGCACCGGGGATCCCAACGCGTGGCAGACGGGTTTGACCCCGCAAGAGGTGGCCGCGGTCGTCAGCCCCGCGACGCGACCCGAGCAACTCCAGGCGATCCTCGCCAAGATCCGCACTCAACACCCCGACGTGTTCGGCACCGGGATGCCGAACACTCGCCCACCGCAGAACCCGGTGCGCCCACCACCGGACGCGGAGCAGGGGGCCGCCGCCGACGCTATCGCGCGCGCGGAAGAGGCTCTGTCACAACAGAACACGGTGAGTTCCCAGCTCGACATGCAGGTGATCTCGGCGATCCTCAACGCACACCGCACAAGCGTCGAGGGCGGACAGGCGCTCGGTGCGCTGCAACGGGAAGTCGAAGCCGCGGTACACACGCGATCCGATCTCGACACCCCGGCGGGAGCCCGCGATTTTCAGCGATTCCTGATCGGCAAGCTCAGGGACATCCGCGCCATCGTGCTGGACGCAAGTCTGGATGACACCTCGAAGTCGGCACTGATGGCCGCATGGACATCGCTCTACGACGCCTCCAGGAACGAGGCGGATTCCCCGGGTGAACAGGCGAGGGAGCCCGAAGACGCGTACGCGCTCGATGGCCCCGACGCCGATTGGGACCCGGCGACCGACTCAGCCCCGCTCGATGATCCAGCATCCCCGGCGCCGAGAAATGAGATCCCCCCGACCGCGGTGGCTCCCGCGGCGCCGACGCCGCCGGGCTTTCCCGGCCTCGGCGCGGGATCGTTGCCCGGCCTCGGGACGGCGCCGGGCGCCATGGGCGGTTGGGGGCTACCACTCCCCGGGCTGCAAGACGCCGAGCGGACCGATCCGGCGCTGCGCGAACGTGACGAACGTGACCGCGCGAAGCCACCGGCCGACGAGCGGGACCCCGAGCAGCCCGACGACCGTGCGGAGAATGCGGCGGGCATCGAGCCGGCGGCCGCGGGCCCGACGCCGGTGACCCTGCCCGACGGTGAGACGTTGACGGCGGCCAGCCCGCAGCTGGCCGCCGCGATCAAGGCGGCCGTCGCCGGAGCGCCGATCGCAGATGCCTTCCGGCAGCAGGGAATAACCATTCCCGCACCCGGCACCCCCGTCCCCGATCCCCTCGATGCACAGCGCCTCGCCCCGGGCGACGTCGGCATCTTCACCGACCGGCACGCCCTCGCCCTGAGCCCGGGCAAAGCACTCCTCGACGGGCAAATTCAACACATCGCCACCGTGAGTGGGCCGAGCTTCCTAGGCTGGGAACATCCGCCGGGACCCGCCGCGGCATCCGCGACGGAGCCCGTCACCCCGACACCCACCCGCCCGGCGACCGCGCCGACCACCGCACAACCCAAACCCGCCGGACCGCCCGGCGGCGCATGACAGGAGACAGCAGATGGCAGATCCGATCCATGTGGTGCCCGCGCAGTTGCGCGAAGCCGCCGGGCACCATCGGGAGACCTCCGACTACCTGCGCACCGTCCCGTCATCGCACGCCGCGATCCAGGAAAGCCTGGACTCGCTGGGTCCGGTCTTCGGCGACCTTCGCGAGGCCGGACGCGAATTGCTCGAACTGCGCCGCCAGTGCTACGAGCAGCAGGCCGACGACCACGCCGACATGGCGGACAAGCTGATCGTGTCGGCGGCGGCGTGGGAGCAACATGAGCGGGACGCGGCACGAAAGTTCCGGGGCATCGTCGACGGCGGTCGATGACGGACGCCAATCCCGCATTCGACACCGTTCATCCGAGTGGGCACATCCTCGTCCGCTCGTGCCGCGGCGGATACATGCACAGTGTCGCACTGACCGAAGAGGCGATGGGGACCGACGCCGAGACCCTGGCGCAGGGCATTCTGCTGACCGCGGACGTGTCGTGCCTCAAAGCGTTGCTGGAGGTTCGCGACGAAATCGTGGCGGCGGGCCATACGCCCTCCGCGGAGGTTCCGACCCCTCACGACCTCGATGCCGCGATCGAGAAACTGCTCGCGCACAAATTGCGCCGTCGCGCGAAGTAGTCGGACGCTCGCCGGCCCCTACAGCAGCCAGGACCGGGCCGCGTCGGGATCCGGCCGGATGTCGGTAGGCGGTTCGACGGGGTTGGCGCCGAACAACTCTCGCGCGCGGGCAAGCAGCGCGCGCACCTCGTCGAGTTGCTGCTGCAGCGCGGAATCGGCCATGGCCTCACGCTACCCACGCCGCCGCGGCCGCACAATTCACTGACTGGATAGAGCCCCCGGGTGTGCCGGTAGTCTTAGCCGGTGGCGATCTTCGGGCGGATAACTGCGCGTCAGCGCCTCCGGAGAGCTACCCGGGAATCCCTGGCGGTTCCGGCCTTCAGCGCCCCCGTCGATTGCACACCCTGGGTCACGGGCGGGCTCTGGCCCGCCGAATTGTCGACGGCGGGCAGCGAAACCGCCAGTCTCGCAGACTATCTCAGAACCGACCTGGAGCGAATCGCCAGGAGCGCCAACGACGAGCTCAAGGTCATCAGGCGTGCCGGCCTGCCGGATGCCACACGCCAGGCCGAAGAGGCACGCGTCATCGCCGAAGCCCGGGCGCGCGCGGTGCGACGGGTCGAATCGACGATGCGGCAACTGCACACCGTCAGGGCCGCGGCCGGCAACCAACGTCCGGTCCCGCTTATCGTCGGGCCCGACGTGGACGCGACGCAGGTCATCCCCGCCGTCACCGACGCGGAGTCCCCGCCGGGCCCGACGTTCGGCGTCGATCCCCGACGACGTTGGCGGGTCGCGGAGCCGCGAGACGCCGAACTGGCGGCCCCTCCCCCGGCCCCCGATATCCAAGACACGCAAGTCATCCCGGCGGTCACGGAGGTGGCGTTGCCCGCGGCTCCGACGACCGAGGATGCGCCCGCCCCGCCGACGCCCCAACCGGAGGCGGCCGGGAGTCCCGAACCCGCCGTGCGCACCGAGTCGCCGGCCGAGACGGCGCCGGCGCGGGGCGAATCGGACATCGATCGGCTCAACCGGCTGCTGGAGTTCGTGGTACGGCAAGAGCCCCGGCTGAATTGGGCGGTCGCGGATCGTGCGGAGGGGGCGACGGTGCTGGTCACCGACCTCGCGCACGGTTGGGTTCCTCCCGGCATCGCGCTTCCCGCCGGGGTGCGGCTTTTGGGCCCCGGGCGACGCAGCGGCAGGGTGGTTGCGTTGCTCGGGGAAGCGGTGCGCGTCGCGGCCTACGCGCCGGGCGATTCGCTGCGCCGATCGCCCGACCTGGCCGCCACGAAGTCCTCGCCGCACGCGCGCGGGCTGCCCGCGATCGACGATCTCCCGGGTGCGCTGTGCGCGGCGACGCACCGGCGCGACGGGCTGCCGGGGATGGTGCACGCGATGGCGACGATGGCCGCCGGGGGAAACCGGGTCGTCGACCAGGAGGCCGACGTCCTGCGGGTCCATCTCGACACCGCCCGCTACCAGTTGCTGGCCCAGTACCCGAGTGTCGACTCCGGGCTCCTGCTCAACTGCCTGCTGTTGGCCGCCACCGAAGCCTTCGTCGTCGGGGACTTCGTATCGGCGAACTACCACTTCGCCTGGTTCCGGGAACTCGACGCGCGATCCCAGCCGTAGCCCGTCCGAGCGCCGAGGGCACCGCCGGAATTGAATTGACGCTGGTCGCGGGGGTCGAGGATACTTGCAGCGTGTCGGGGTCGGGCGGTCGCGCGAATCTCAGCGACAAAGATCTCGTCGAATCCGTTCTCCGCGAACTGAGCGATGCGGCCGATAAGTGGGAAGCGCTCGTCGCGCAGGCCGAGGCCGTCACCTACAGCGTCGATCTCGGAGACGTTTACGCCGTGGCCAATTCGGACGGCCGGCTAGTCCAGCTGGTTCTGCACCCGGGCGTGATGACCGCCTACGCCCACGGCGAACTCGCCGACAGGTTGAATCTCGCGATCACCGCGCTGCGCGAAGAAGCCGAGGCGGACAACGCGGCGACCTACGGCGGACCCCTGCACTAGCGAGTTCATCGACCACATCGACCTCATCGACCGGGGCCGGGAGGCCCGGCGAACGCCTGCGCGATCTCCAGCCAACGCAGCGCGTCATCACCGCGCGCGGTGAGGTCCAGGTCGCTCAGCGGGCGGCGCTGGGTCACCAGGAAGCAAAAGTCCAGGGCCGACCCCGTCACCCGCTGCGCGGCGTCCGGCGGCCCCCAGGACCAGACGTCGCCGCCGGGCCCGCGCAGCTCGACCAGGAAGGGCTCGGCCGGCGCGGGCAGATCGTTGACGAAGAACGCGTAATCGCGGGTGCGCACGCCGAGGTGCGCGATCGAGCGCAGTCGCTCGCTGGCCGCCCGTTGAACGCCGAGCGCGTCGGCGACGTCGAGGCCGTGCGCCCAGGTCTCCATCAGCCGCGCGGTCGCCATCGACGCGGCGCTCATCGGTGGCCCGAACCACGGCAGCTTGCGGCCGTCGGGAACGGCCGGCAACGCCTCGTGCAACCGCGCGCGCGTGGCCCGCCATTCGGTCAGCAACTCCGCCGGCGCGAGGGCGGCGAGCTCCTCGGCGCCGGCGTCGACGAAACCGGTGGGGTCGGCCGCGGCGGCCTGCAGCGCCTCGGCGAACGCCGCTTCGTCGGTGATCGCGGTCAGCGCGACCCGGTCGGTCCACAACAGATGACCGATCTGGTGGGCGATCGTCCAGCCGGGTGCGGGCGTCGCAGCGGCCCAGCGATCCGCCTGCAGCGGTGCCACCAGCGCGTCGAGGTCGTCACTCTCGGCGCGTAGGTCGGCGACGATGGGGCCGGGACCGGCCATCATCGCCTCCGAGGGCTCGCCGGGAAAGGCACGTATGTACCTTAACGGCCGTTCGCCGTGTCGCCGCGGCGGCCGACGACGGAGTGCACGGCCAGCCCGGCAAGGTAAAGCACCGAACCGAACAGCACGAACGCCGGCGCGCGCCCGTCATCGGGAATCAGTGTGGCGGACACCGTAATCGCGACGACGAACGCGACCCAGAACAACGCGTCCTGGACCGCGAACACGTGCCCGCGCAGGGCGTCGTCGACGTCCATCTGCATCGCGGAGTCGGCGCAGAGCTTGACCACCTGCCCGGCCACCCCGATCAAGAAGCTGCACGCCACCATCACCGGGATCAGCAGCGTGGCGGCGGGCAGTTGGAAGACCGACGCCGCCGCCAGCGCGCCGTTGGCCGTGGCATACCTCCCCCAGCGACGTATCGCCCAGGGGGTCAGCAGGTTGGCGAGGAACGCTCCGAGGCCCGCCACGGCGAAGAACAACAGGGCGGTACCCAGGCCACCGGTTGCGGGCGGGGCCAGGTGGTGGACGAGCAGCAACATCAGCAGCGAATTGATCCCGACGACCATCCGGTGCGCGGCCAGTCCGGACAGCGTGGCGGCGACGGTGGGGCGTTGCGCCACCGTACGCACGCCGTGCAGCCACCCGGTCAGCACGGCGTAGATGACGGGCCCGTGGATCGCGCGTTTGGTGTGGTCGGGACCGAGCACCCGCGGGGGGAACCGCAGGGACAGCAGCAACGCGAGGGACACCGGGATCCCCGTGAGGAAAATGATGGTGGACGCTCCCCTGTCGCCGGCGCCCACGAGGATGCGCGGCAACAGCATGAAGTTGGCCCCCAGGAACGCCGCGAAGGCGCCGACCGCGGTGGCCACCGCATTCATCGTCACGACTTGTTCGCGCGGCACCACGTGCGGCAGCGACGCCGAAAGCCCGGACGCGACGAACCTCGACAGGCCGTTGGCCACCAGCGCCGCCAGCAGCAGCGGTATGTCGCCGGCCCGCACGGCCAGGATCGTGCCGATCGTCGCGATGAGGATCAGCCGCCCGACGTTGGCCCCGACGATCACCAGCCGCCGATCCCAGCGGTCCATCAGCGCGCCGGCGAACGGCCCCAACAGCGAGTACGGCAGAAACAGCACGGTGAACGCCCGCGCGATGGCCATCGGGTCGGCCGCCCGGTCCGGATTGAACAGCAGCGCCCCGGCGAGCCCGGCCTGGAAGAGGCCGTCACCGAATTGACTCGCCATGCGCAGCTGCAGCAGCCGCCAGAAATCTGGCAGGCTGCGCACCGACCGCCACAGGTCGACGTGTGCGCCGGAGCTCATCCGGGTAGGAATCACAGAACCGACTTCCAGGATTGGGGTTTGGCACGCGGGCCTCACGGCCGAGGCCGAGCCGCTTCGTCCACAGTACAAATATCCATGGGCCACGCTCGATTTGCCCGGGTACAGGGCCGGAGATGCCATGATGGTCTGGTGCCGCCGGAGGATCCTGAGGACTACGTCGCACCCGCCGCGCAGCGGGTGCGCGCGGGTACTTTGCTGCTCGCGAACACCGATCTGCTCGAGCCGACGTTTCGGCGCAGCGTCATCTACATCGTGGAGCACAACGACGGCGGCACGCTGGGTGTCGTGCTGAACCGGGCCAGCGAAACGGCGGTGTACAACGTGCTACCGCAGTGGGCCAAGCTGACGGCCAAGCCGAAGACGATGTTCATCGGCGGGCCGGTCAAGCGGGACGCGGCGCTGTGCCTGGCGACCCTGCGCGTCGGCGCAGATCCGCAGGGCGTTCCCGGCCTGCGGCACGTGTCCGGCCGGGTGGTGATGGTCGATCTGGACGTCGACCCCGACGCCGTCGCACCGCTCGTCGAGGGGGTGCGGATCTTCGCGGGATACTCCGGCTGGACGATCGGTCAGCTCGAGGGCGAGATCGAGCGTGACGACTGGATCGTGTTGTCGGCGTTGCCGTCTGACGTCCTGGTCGGGCCGAGGGCCGACCTGTGGGGACAGGTGCTGCGGCGCCAGCCTTTGCCGCTGTCGTTGCTGGCGTCACATCCGATCGACGTCAGCCGCAACTAGCGCGAGCTGCCCTCGCCTCGGGCGTGAACTCACGGCGCCCGGAGTGAAGCGGTGGCGAGGCTCTTCGGCGTGTCGCGGCCCGGGGTTCAGCACCGATGCGCGACCTGACGAGCGGGTCTTAACCGCAGGACTGTGAGCACGCGGTGCACTGCCCGCCGCAGCCCGATACGGCGGCTTCCTGGCGCACCGCGAAACGCGCGCTCTGGTAGGAGCCGGCGGCGAGCGTGCCCAATGCGCCGGCGACACAGACGATGAGCACGACAAGGGCGGTCTTGGGGGACGCCGCGACTGCCACCAGACCGCCGGCGGCCAGCATCACCGCGGCCGAGAACTGAGTCGGTGCCATGGCGCGCAGCGCCAGCTGGGCGGTCCCGACGGCCTGGCGGTGCGAAAGCGACCATGTCCCAAAGCCCGCCGAGGCCAACGCCGCACACATGCTCAGCACGCCCGCAATCAGCATGGCCTCACAATACGAGGCGGCGCGCGAAACCGCTCGCCGGGCTCCGGGGTTTCGCGGTGCGCCGGCTCAGTGCTGCTGCAGAAACGAAAAGTTTGGCAGGGGGGGCAGCCCGGGCACCATCGCCAACAGGTTCGGTGTCGGCTGCACGACCGGCTGGTTGGGCAGCGACGCCTGCGCGGGCAGCGCCGCCGGGGCGGCCGCGGTGCGGCGGCGCCCGGTGCGGTCACCCGGAATCCGTTGATGATCGCGTCGGTGGCCGGGCCGTCGGCGACCGCCACGGCTCGGTCCGTGGTGACCGCCAGCGACACCAGGTACTTGTCCCGGCCGGAGGTCGCTATCACATTGCGGCGCGAGGTATTCAGCGTCACGTCACCGTCGCGGTAGGTGCCCTCGATGACCGACGAGGGGAAGCCGCCGAAATCGGCCATCGAGGCGTTGGTGGTCTGCCAGGCGGGCAGTTTCTGGCTGTCGACGTAGCCGTGCGTGATGGCGTCTTTGGGATCGAAGCTACCGACGAGCTTGTACACCACCACCTGGGCGTTCGAGCTGTAGATGCTGCTGCCCTGCCGATCGGCGATGACGGCGAACGCGTCGGGAACGTTCGGGTCGGGGACCTGGGTCCAGCGGGCGGGGACGGGCAGGGTGATGTCCAGCGCGTTGAAGCCCTGTGGCTTCTGGGCTTCGAGCTTGACGCCCTTGGACTGCAGGTATTCGCGGACCGTGCCCGAGGCGGCGGGAGTCACCGCCGGGGGAGCCGGCGGTCCCGGGGGTGCGGCCGGCGCAGCCGCGGCTCCCGTGGCTCCGGGGGCGGTGGCCAGGACCGGCGGGGCGAACGGGTTCGGCGCCTGCGGGGCGGCGAGCACCCGGTTGGGCGCTTGTCCGGGAACGGCCGCCACGTTGAGCGGTGCGGGCATCGGTGCGCCGACGCCGGGGGCGGGGGGTGTAGGGAGCACGGGGTCGGCCGCGGCGGTCGCGCCCGCGAGCGTGGCGACCCCGATGGTGCCGGCGGCGAGACCTCCTGCGAGGACCCGCAACGTGCGGACGATGTCAATCATCTGCGTCGGTCCTTCCCATGGCGCGGGCATCGGCGCCCGTCGTTAGAGGGCGACTGTAACCAGTGGTCAAAGGCGGTGAGTAGGCCCGAAATCGAGCTGGGATGAAGTTCTGATGGGCGCGCAACGGAACCGATACCAACCTGTGGCCCGGGGCCCGTCGTGTCGCCCCTTATACCCTGTTCAGGTGACCGAATCCCCGACCGCCGCGCCCGGGAGCAACTCCGGCGCTCTGACCGACCCCGACGCGCCGCCGTACCGCTACACCGCGGCGCTCGCGGGCCGGATCGAGAGCGCCTGGCAGGAAACCTGGGCGAAGCGCGGGACGTTCAACGTGCCGAACCCGGTCGGATCGCTGGCCCCGACGGACGGAACCCCGGTTCCCCAGGACAAGCTGTTCGTGCAGGACATGTTCCCTTACCCGTCGGGGGAGGGGCTGCACGTCGGGCACCCGCTCGGCTACATCGCCACCGACGTCTACGCCCGTTACTTTCGGATGACGGGCCACAATGTGTTGCACGCGTTGGGCTTTGACGCCTTCGGGCTGCCGGCCGAGCAGTACGCGGTGCAAACCGGCACCCATCCGCGCACCAGGACGGAGGCCAACGTCGTCAACTTCCGGCGGCAGCTGGGCCGCCTGGGCCTCGGCCACGACAGCCGGCGCAGCTTCTCCACCACCGATGTCGAGTTCTACAAGTGGACGCAGTGGATCTTCCTGCAGATCTACAACGCGTGGTTCGACCGGGCCGTGGACAAGGCCCGCCCCATCGCGGAGTTGATCGCCGAATTCGACTCCGGTGCTAGGAATCTCGAGGACGGCCGGGACTGGAACCGGCTTTCGGCGGGGGAGCGGGCAGACGTCATCGACGGCTTCCGGCTGGTCTACCGGGCGGACTCGATGGTGAATTGGTGCCCCGGTCTGGGCACGGTGCTCGCCAACGAAGAGGTCACCTCGGACGGCCGCAGCGATCGGGGCAACTTCCCGGTGTTCCGCAAACGCCTGCGGCAGTGGATGATGCGGATCACCGCCTACGCCGACCGGCTCCTGGACGACCTGGATGTGCTGGACTGGCCGGAGCAGGTCAAGACCATGCAGCGCAACTGGATCGGCCGCTCCACCGGGGTGCAGGCGGTTTTCACCGCAACGGGATCCGACGGCTCCGAAGTCGGCATCGAGGTGTTCACCACCCGGCCCGACACCATGTTCGGGGCCACCTACCTGGTGTTGGCGCCCGAGCACGACCTGGTCGACGGGCTGGTCGCCGCCGAGTGGCCGGACGGTACCGACGCCCGCTGGACGTACGGTGCCCGCACACCCGGCGAGGCCGTCGCCGCCTACCGGCGCGCCATCGCGGCCAAGTCGGATCTCGAGCGCCAGGAGAGCCGGGAGAAGACCGGTGTCTTCCTCGGCCGCTGGGCGATCAACCCCGCCAACGGCGAACCGGTGCCGGTCTTCGTCGCCGATTATGTGCTTGCCGGATACGGCACCGGAGCGATCATGGCGGTCCCGGGCCACGACCAGCGGGACTGGGAATTCGCCCGCGAGCTCGGCCTGCCGATCGTGGAAGTTATTGCGGGCGGCGATGTTTCGGAGGCCGCACACACCGGCGACGGCGTACTGGTTAATTCGGGGTATCTCGACGGGATGAACGTCGCGGCGGCCAAGAAGGCCATCACCGCCCGCTTGGAGGCCGAGGGCCGCGGGCGGGCTCGCATCGAATTCAAGCTGCGTGACTGGCTTTTCGCGCGGCAGCGATATTGGGGTGAGCCATTCCCCATTGTCTACGACGAGGATGGCCGCGCGCATCCGCTCGACGAGGCGGCGCTGCCGGTCGAGCTGCCGGACGTGCCCGATTATTCGCCCGTGCTGTTCGACCCCGACGACGCCGCCAGCGAGCCGTCGCCGCCACTGGCCAAGGCGACCGATTGGGTGCACGTCGAGCTGGACCTCGGCGACGGCCTGCGGCCCTACACCCGCGACACTAATGTGATGCCGCAGTGGGCCGGCAGCTCCTGGTACGAGCTGCGCTACACCGACCCGCACAACTCGGAACGGTTCTGCGCCAAGGAAAACGAAGCCTACTGGATGGGGCCCCGCCCGGCAGAGCACGGCCCCCGGGATCCCGGAGGGGTGGACCTCTACGTCGGCGGCGCCGAACACGCGGTGCTCCATCTGCTGTACGCGCGGTTCTGGCACAAGGTCCTCTACGACCTCGGCCACGTCAGTTCGCGGGAGCCGTATCGCCGGTTGATCAACCAGGGCTACATCCAGGCGTTCGCCTACACCGACTCCCGCGGATCGTACGTACCCGCCGACGACGTCATCCAGCGGGACGACCGCTTCTTCTACGCCGGTCCCGGCGGGGAGATCGAGGTGTTCCAGGAGTTCGGGAAAATCGGTAAGAGCCTGAAGAATTCGATATCGCCCGACGAGATCTGCGACGAGTACGGCGCCGACACCCTGCGGGTGTACGAGATGTCGATGGGGCCGCTGGAGGCGTCCCGGCCCTGGGCCACCAAGGATGTCGTCGGGGCGCACCGCTTTCTGCAGCGGGTGTGGCGGCTGGTCGTGGACGAGCAGACGGGCGAGACGCGGGTCAGCGACGCCGAGCCCGGCCTCGACACGCTGCGGGTGCTGAACCGCACCGTCGCCGGAGTCTCGGAAGACTATGTGGCCCTGCGCAATAACACGGCGGCGGCCAAGCTGATCGAGTACACCAACCACCTCACCAAGGAGCACCGCGGAGCGGTGCCCCGCACGGCGGTCGAGCCGCTGGTGCTCATGCTGGCCCCGCTGGCCCCACACCTGGCCGAGGAGCTGTGGCAGCGGCTGGGCCACGACACGCCGTTGGCGCACGGCCCGTTCCCGCGGGCCGATGCCGCCTACCTGATCGACGAGACCGTCGAATACCCGGTACAGGTCAACGGGAAGGTGCGCGGCCGGGTGGTGGTGGCCGCCGACGCCGACGAGGACACCCTCAAGGCCGCGGCGCTGGCCGACGACAAGGTCCAGGGATTCCTGAGCGGGGCCACCCCGCGCAAGGTCATCGTGGTCCCAGGCCGGCTGGTCAATCTGGTGGTCTGAGCGGATGGCCGGTCAGCGGCGACGGCCGGGTCGCAGCACCACCTCGTGGACGTGACCGTCGCGCGGCGTGGCCACCGCGTGCGCCACGGCGCCCGCGACCGTCTCGGGCCGCAGGAAGTTGGCGGCGTCGTACTCGCCGCCTTCGAACGCGACGAGCTCGCGCTGCATGTCGCTGTCCGTTCGGCCCGGGTAGATCGTCGTCACCCGCAGATCGGGTTCGTCGGCGCGCAGCGAATCGGCGAAGGCGCGCAACGCGAACTTGCTGGCGGAATACGAAGCCATCCCGGGTGAGACGCTGCGCCCGGCACCGGAATTGATGAACACCACCTGCCCGCGTGCCCGTCGCAGCGCCGGCAGCAGCGCGAGCGTTAGTTCGACCGGCCCGAAGACGTTGACGGCGAAGGTGGCGCGCCACTCGTCGACGTTCGACTCGGCGACATCGCCGGGGATGGAGACCCCCGCGTTGTGCACCAGAACGTCGAGCTCGTCGACGATCTCGCACGCCGCCTCGATGTCGTCGCCGTCGGTCAGGTCCAACGGGAAGGTGGTGGCACCGAGCCGCCCGGCGACGGCGTCGAGCCGATCCGAGGGACGCCCCGCCAGCAGCAGGGTGTGCGTGGGCGCGAGCGCCGTGGCGATCGCCGAACCGATAGCGCCGCCGGCTCCGGTGATGAGTGCGTTGGGCATGCGGCTCAGTCTACGTGCACTGCCAATCTCGTTGCGAACAAGGCATTTTCACGCCTCTTTGCACGCGACCGGGTCTTCCCCGCGGGTCGGGACCGGTTCACCCGAGGCGAGTCTTTCCAGCGGTGCCAGCGCCTTTTTCAGGGTTTCCACGTCGGAGTCGGGAAGGTGATTGAGCATCGCCACCAGCGCCGCGCGCCGATTCGCGAGGGATTCGCAGTGCACGGCACGCCCGCGCGGGGTGATGTCCACCAGCACCGCTCGAAGGTCCGACGGGTCGCGAGACCTTTTCACCAGTCCGATCTTCTCCAGCCGGCGGATCGCCACGGTGGTGGTCGGTGTCCGAACCCTTTCGTGCGCCGCCAAGTCGGTCATCCGGATGGGGCCCTGATCCAGCAGGGTGACCAAGATCGACAGCTGAGCCAGGGTCAGGTCTCCGGCCGCCGCACCGTTGGGATCGCCGCGGCGCAAAAGCGTAAAGAGTTTGGACAACGCGCGGTGCAAACCTTCCGCAAGCTCGGTCACATCGGCCGCGGTGGATTCGCTGTCCGCCATAAACGGGCAGTCTAACCGGATATCACGGGCATACAAGGCGCTAATCGGCCAGTTGCCCAAGTCAGACGGCTTGGGACGGCAACCACCCCGGGTGCGCGGTCTGCGGCCTTCGCATATCCGGTCCGGCGGACCGGATTCCATGACCGCTGCGGGTTCGATGAAGGCGACGGAAACACCGAAACGAAGATCGCCGAGGAGCGAATGCCCTTGGCGGCCAACGCTACCGACGAGCGGGGGTAACTCGCGGCCGATTCAGGTGCCCAATTGCGGTTACGGCACGGTCAATATCGACCGGGGGGCAACCGGACTACAGCGCCAGCGACGGCTCCGCGCGGACCGCCTGGGCTTCGGCGATCACCCGAAGTGGTTCGGCGACCACCCGGCTGACGTCGTCGGGTGGCGCGAAGACCCCGCGCCGGAACAACTCGGCCAGCATGGTCTGCGCCATCAGATAGGAGCGGCCCACGCAGGCGCCCCGCGCGGCTTCGGGGTCACGCCGGTGGATGGCGGCGGTCTCGTCCTCGTAGAACGGCAACATGTCCTCGCGGCTGCCCTGGTAGGTCATCCAGAACACCCGGGGAACGAGGCCCTGCGAAGCCCGGATCATGGCGTGCAGCCGTGGCCCGGCGTACTCGTCGTTGACGGTGCGCCGGTATTCGGCGGCGGTTTCGGAGAAGGTTCGCGAATCCTTGGCGGTCCGCAGCGAGCGCAGGAGTCCGTCGAGCTGGCCCAGGATCCGTGGGGTGGGGCCGGCCGCGGCGCGCGCCGACGCGATGCCGTTGAGCAGGCCGTCGAGTTCGTGATGTTCGAGGACGGTGGCCTCGTCGAACCGCTCGACGAACGCCCCGCGGTGATAGCGGGTGGACACCACGCCGTCGTGCTCGAGCTGGACCAGCGCCTCCTGGATGGGGACGCGGCTGACCCCGAGGCCGGCCGCGATCTCGTTGCGGTCAACCCGGTCGCCGCTGCGCAGCTTCCCGGTCAGCACGAGGTTGAGGATGTGCGAAACAACCAGGTCTTTCTCTTTGACCCCGTATTTCTTCGGCATCTGTTGTTCTGAGTCTCTTTCCGCCGCTCGGCCCGCCAGCGGTGAGAGTTTCTCACGACGGGGCGCGCGCGAAAAGATGTTGGGCGGATGAATCCCCGGTAAACCTCGGTTTGACTCGGTTCACCGGCTATCGCGCCACTTGCACAGCGCCTCGGCCGCGCTCAAGTCGTATTCCGGCCCATCGCACCCGACCGTCAGCAGCGTCGCACCGAGCCCGACGAGGGCCTCGGCATTGTCGATCAGCCCACCGCGATTCCCGACGGCCGCCGACCGTTCGATGGTGGCCGGGTCGCGCCCGACGTCGGCGCAGTGCCGGCCGAGGACCTCCGACTTGGCCGGGAACTCGTCGGCGGAGCTGAAGCTGTGCCAGATGTCGGCGTGTTCGGCCACCAGCCGCAGGGTCTTGCGCTCCCCGCCGCCGCCGATGAGGACGGGGATCTCGCGGGTCGGGGCGGGGTTGAGCTTGGCCAGCCGCGCCTTGATCCGGGGCAGCGCGACCGCCAGGTCGTCCAGGCGGCTGCCGGCGGTCCCGAAGTCGTAGCCGTACTCGTCGTAATCCTTTTGCTTCCAGCCCGAACCGATGCCGAGCACGAGGCGGCCGTCGGAGATGTGGTCGACGGTGCGCGCCATGTCGGCCAGCAACTCCGGATTGCGGTAGGAGTTGCAGGTCACCAGCGCACCGATGTCAATGCGCGACGTCTGCTCGGCCCACGCGCCGAGCATGGTCCAACATTCGAAGTGCGCGCCGTCTGGGTCTCCATACAGGGGGAAGAAGTGGTCCCAGTTGAAGGCGATGTCGACACCGACGTCCTCGCAGCGGCGCACCGCGTCGCGGATCTGCGCGTAGCGCGGAGCGTGCTGGGGCTGCAGTTGGACACCGATACGAATGGGGCGCTCGGGCACCATGGGCCACTCCTCCTCGTCGGATCCCCGACGCATCGTCGTCGGCCGGGTCATCTGACCACCGTAAGCTCAGCGCGCGTCGAGCACCTCGCGGAGCAGGCCGATCAGTGCCCGGGGCTGATCGCTTTGCACGGAATGCCCGGAGTTCTCGACGACGTGCGCCCGGCGGAAAAGCTTTGCGCGCCTTGCGAGTTCGTCCGCATCTTCGTCGCTGACGAACCCCGACGAACCGCCCCGGATCAGGGTGATGGGCGCCGACAGCGCGTCGACGTCGTCCCAGAGGACGGCGAAGTCGGGGAACACGCGAATGGCGTCGTAGCGCCACGTCCAGTTGCCGTTGTCGAGGCGGCGCGAATTGTGCAACACGCCGCGGCGCAGCGCCTTGGGCTCGCGGTGCGGCGCCGCGGCGATCGTCAGGTCCAGCATGGCCTGGAAGCTGGGGAACTCGCGCTCGCCGTGCATCAGCGCGACCGTGCCCTGCTGCTCCTTGGTCATCTCGGAGTGCCGTTGCAGCGCCGAGGGGGTGACGTCGATCAGCACGAGCTCGTCGACCAGCTCCGGCGCGACCGCGCCCAGCCGGATGGCGGTCAACCCGCCCAGCGACATGCCGACGACGAGTTCGGCGGTGGGCGCAAACTCGCGCAGCATCGGGACCAGGGCGGCGGCGTTGTTCTGCGGCGAATAGTCGCCGTCCTCGCGCCAGCCCGAATGTCCGTGGCCGGGCAGGTCGACGGCCAGGGCCGGCTCTCCGAGTCCGATGACGACGGTGTCCCAGGTATGGGCGTTCTGCCCGCCGCCATGCAGGAAGACGATCCGCGGGGGATGGGCGCCCCACCGCAACGCGCTCACCGCGCCGTCGGCCGTGTCCGCCTCGACCCGCTCCACGTGGGGCAGGGGTCCGGTGACACCCGCCTGTTCGGCGTTCTCCTCCAGCAGGGAGAACTCGGGCAGTCCGGTCAGTTCGTCCTCGGGGATCTCCGTCACGATCTCTGACACTAGCGCCGCGGCCTAGAGCACATAACGACGGCGGATGCCGCGAAACCGTTCCCACATGGCGGCGGCCCGCTCGTCGGCGGTGACCATGGCGGTATCCGGCGGAAGTGCGCCGCGCAGGTCGTCGTACCGGACGACCCGGGTGTCCAGCGCCGCCGGCGTGCCGTCGAGCATGTGCCGATAGGTGAGGTTGCCGCGCGCAAAGCCCTGGGTGTCCAGCCAGTTGTGCACGCCCGGATCGCGATGCGCCATGACCAGACGGATGCGCCCGTCGCCGTCGGCCTTCGTGCGGCTGGGTGTGTAGCTGACCGGCCGGTACAGGTAGTCCATGCTGTTGAAGAAGACGCCCATGTTGGTCAGCATCCACAGCCCGTCGTGGGCGTCGAACTCGACGATCAGTGCCTCGTCGTCAGCGAGTTTCCAATACATGTTGGCGGCGGCCCGCCCCCGCCTGCCGTCCGCGTCGGTGGCCCCGAGGCGGGGGAAGGCGTTCGGGCGCCCGGCGTCGACGCCCCCATGAGTGAAGGGGAACTCGGGCCAATCCGACATCAAGCCGGTGACGAAGTCACCGGCCCAGCGCATCGCCTCGACCATGTCGGCGGGGGTCGGCAGCGGCTTGGGGGAGTCCATGTTGATCCGCTCGATGCGCATCTGCGCCGGAAGCTCGTCCCACCGGTCGAATCCCTGGCGGATGAACAGCTTGCGCGACCCCGGGGTGGTGGGCAGCCAGTTCGGCTCTCGTTCCGGCCCCCCGATGTAGAGCTCGAACCGTCCGTCGGGGTCCACGCGCAATTGGTGGCCGAGCAGGTTGGCCTCCGGTGTGTCACCGAAGGGCTCATGCAGGACGCCGGGGCCGGGCGTGCGCGGGCCCTGGACGGTCACGTTGAAAAACCTTGCCGTGCCGCGGCTCCCGGTGAGCCGGTACGTCGACCGCCCGTCGATCCAGGCCTGCTGGTAGGTGAAGTCGGCGCAGTCACCGCCCAGCTTGCGGGTCGGCCCGCTGAAGGTGTGCAGCGCCGGGTAGCGGGTGTTGCGGGTCTCGAGCGCCAGATCGAAGGCCTGGCCCAGGTTTTGGGTGAGAAACCGGTACGCGTCGGCGCGGTGCGGCCCCGACGGCGGATTGGTCTCTTTGAACACCTGATCGCCCGCGCGCTGCAGTCGCGCGCAGAACTCGGCCCACGCCGACTGCAGGGCGGCGTCGTCCGGGCCGTCGCCGAAACTCATCGTGACACCCCCAGCCCGTCCAGCATCGCGCCCACGACGTCGCATGCGCGCCGGGCGGATTCGAGGCGACCCTCGCGGTCGATACGGGGGCCGATGAGCTCCAGGTCGAACCCGTGGGGATAGCCGGCGCCGAGCGCTTGGGCGAGGAACGCTTTGATCGGGATGGTGCCGTCACCGGGAACGGCCCTGCCCGGCAGTGCCCGGTCGCCGAGCACGTAGTCGCTCAACTGGATGAGCGCCGTCCGCGGCAGCGCCCGCTCGACCATCGCGTCGAAATCGCCTTCCGCCCAACAGTGGAACACGTCGATGCAGATGTCCAGACCGCCCATCTCGGCCAGGGTCACGGTGTCTCGCAGCGTGTGGGCGATGTGGAGGTCGGCGTACAGGCTGGACGCGTTCTCGATCGCCAGCGCCACGCCGGCAGCTTTCGCTCGCGCCACACACGGGGCGACCGCGGCGCAGAACCGTTCGGCGGCTTGTGCCCAGCCGAGGTCACCGCGGCCGCCGGTGAGCAGGTAGACCGTCCGGGCGCGGACGGCGGCCGCGGCCTCGATCACGGCCAGCAGCGCGTCGCGGGCCGCCTCCAGATCACCCGACAGGGCGCCCTTCGCGAAGAGGTGGTAGACCGCCTCCACGTCGTAGTGGTTGCGGCGCAGCATCGTTGGGAATTCCGGCTCGAGCAGCTGGCTGTCCAGGATGCTCAACCGGGACACGCCCAAGGCCGACAAATGCGCCTCCAGGTCGGCCGGTGACGATCCGTAGAAGGTGACATTGTGCACGGACACGCGCGGGTGGGCTGGCGTCACGTCACGGCCGCTTTTCGATCTCGACGCCGAATCGCTCTCGAAACGGCCGGAATTCGGCGTGCAGCGCCTCCAGGTCTTCGCCGATGTCGACCAGAAGTTGGGTGGAGTAGCTGAACTTGCCGTAGCGGTCGCCCCGGTTGCCGGCCAGGTAGTCGCGCATCGCCGACTCGGCTCCGCTCGTCATTTCGCGACCGCAGAAGGTGTAGTAGCGCCGAACCGTCGCGACGGGATCTGCGACGAAGTCCGCGTAGCGGATGTGCAGGATGCGCGGGTCACCGACCATGGGGTTGCTCATCGTGTTGGCGATGCTGGCGCGGGTCATTTCGAGGTGCTTCTTCGCTTCGGCGTGCAGGTCGACCGGGCCGACGATGCCTTCGGCGATGTCGGCCATCATCATGGTCCGCGACGCGGCGACCTGTACCGGGTCCCGATGCAGCCACACCAAGTGCGCGTCGGGATAGCTCTCGAACAACTCCTTGAGCCGAAATCCGTGGAACCCTTTGAGGACCCAGTACTTTCGCGGGCGCCGGTACTGCAGTTGCTGGAGCATGGCCTTGTGCAGCCGGTATTGCGCAACGGGGTCGGTGGGCAGCCCGCCGACGAGCGACTGCATCGGCACGCGCCACCAGGCGGTGGGGGTCATGACGCGGAAGTCGAACGCCCAGGTGCGCTCGTCCTCGGGCAGGCCGTCGCCCAGCATGTCGTTGTAGGGGTGGCTAAGAAGCCATTTGGGCATCTTGGCGTTGATCTCGCGCCAGTCCGCGTCGGCCCGTTCGCGCCGGTCGTCCCCCGGGCCGGCGAGGCCCGGCGGCGGCGACGGATACATGACCTCCCAGAAGCGCAGCGCCCGCGCGCCCGGGTCGACGGACATCAGGGCGTGCATGAGCGTTGTGCCGGAACGGGGTTCACCGGTGACGAACATCGGCCCTTCGATCACCTCGTCGCCGATCGGGTAGCGTTCGCGGTCCGCCATGAATTCCAGCCGGGACGTCAGCAGCCAGTGGCACACCTTGCTGGCCTGCAGCGCGCCCGCGGTGTTCAGGCCCAGTCCATTGAGGTGCTCGACGGCCACCTCGAAGCGTTGCGGCAACGTGGGATCGCCGTAGTCGCTGAACCCGGTTTCGGCCTGCGCGGCGCGCAGCAGCTCGCCGGCATCGAGGCGCGCCGTCACGAGACGTCCGCGCACAAGCGGATCAACTCATCCTCGGCGGCAATGACGTTCGCCGCCGAAGCCTTTGCGTATTCCAAACCCGCCATGGCGCCGTAGTCGAGTATCTTGGGCACGCGCAGGCCCGCGTCCACGTATGTCTTGACGGTGTTGGCCACTTCCTTCGGCGTTCCGTGCGGCACGACGGCCAGGACCATCTCGGGCCGCACATTTCCGAGGAAGTCCACGATCCGGTCTCGCGTCAGCGCCGCCGGGTCGATGTCCTAAAACCCCCGCCAGTCCTCGCCCATGGGATGGGTAAAACCGAAGCCGCGCAACGTCTCCGCCGAGACCTGCAGCACGAACGCCTTGACCAGCGGGGCGCGCAGGATCTCCGCAAGGGCCGCCTCGTCGGCGCCGATGAGGCAGACCTGAATGAAGCACGGCGTGATCGCCAAGGGGTCGCGGCCGGCGCGTTCGGCCGAAGCCCTCAGCGCGGCGAGCATCTCGGCGTACTGCTCCGGCGTCCAGGCACCGGCCGGCCACCACCCGTCGGCGTACCGGCCGGCGATCTCGAGCATGCGCGGGCCGCTGGCGCCGACCCAGATCTGCGGCGGCCGGTCCGCGTAGGGTTCGGCGTCCAACCGGGCGTGGCGCAGGGAATAGAACCGACCGTCGAAGTCGACCGGCCCGTCGCTGTCCCAGAGCAGCCGGATCACCGTCAACGCCTCCTCGAAACGGCTCACCGATCGGGAGAAGTCGAAACCGTAGGGCACGATGTTCTCGCTCTCGCCGCTGCCGAGGCCGAGGATGAAACGCCCCCGGGCGAGGTGATCGATCGTCACCGCCGTCTGCGCCAGCAGGGCGGGGTGGCGGCGCACCGTGTCGACGACGGCGCTGACGAGGGGGACGCGCTCGGTCAATACGGCGGCCGCGGCCGCGACCGCCAGCCCGTCGAGGTGGCGGTGCGGCGACGGCGCCGCGGTGGCGAGATCGGTGAATTCGGGGGTCCAGATCGAGTCGGGCCAGAAGCTGACCATGTGGTCGGGCAGCCAGACCGAGTGGTAGCGGCCGCCGTCGAGCTCCCTGAGCCCGGACAGGTCGACGGGAAGCGTTGTGCGCAGGAAGGCGGCGGGCTGAACCCTCATCGCATCAGATGCTAAGCAACCGCACAGCACTCTGTCGACGACGGGGCGGCTTCGTCCCGGCCGTCACTCCAGTACCGGCGCGGGAGGCGAAGAGATTTTTGCCCGCCTCATAGCGACAAATTCTGACCAGTGGTCACCAAAAGTCGCTATGAGGCGGGCAAATCGGCACACCCAGCTTTTTCTGTGACGGGTGTGACTTCACGGCCGAGCCTTGCGGATGCGGCCCTACCCCTCGATGAACTCCTCAAGCTGGGTCCGCGCGACGTCGTCGGGCAGTTGCTGCGGCGGGCTCTTCATCAGGTATGCCGACGCCGGGATCACCGGTCCGCCGATCCCGCGGTCCTTGGCGATCTTGGCCGCGCGCACCGCGTCGATGATGACGCCCGCCGAGTTCGGCGAGTCCCACACCTCGAGCTTGTACTCCAGGTTCAGCGGCACGTCTCCGAAAGCCCGGCCCTCCAGCCGCACGTACGCCCACTTGCGGTCGTCCAGCCAGCCGACATGGTCGGACGGCCCGATGTGCACGTCCTTCGTCTTGAACTCGCGCTGCAGGTTGCTGGTCACCGCCTGCGTCTTCGAGATCTTCTTGGACTCCAGCCGCTCGCGCTCGAGCATGTTCAGGAAGTCCATGTTGCCGCCGACGTTGAGCTGCATGGTGCGGTCGAGCTGCACGCCGCGGTCCTCGAACAGCTTGGCCATCACGCGGTGGGTGATGGTGGCGCCGACCTGGCTCTTGATGTCGTCACCCACGATCGGCACGCCGGCGTCGGCGAACTTCTTGGCCCACACCGGGTCCGACGCGATGAATACCGGCAGCGCGTTCACGAACGCGACGCCCGCGTCGATCGCGCACTGCGCGTAGAACTTGTCGGCTTCTTCGGAGCCCACCGGCAGGTAGGACACCAACACGTCGACCTCGGCGTCCTTGAGCGTCTTCACCACGTCGACGGGTTCGGCGTCGGACAGCTCGATGGTGTCGGCGTAGTACTTGCCGATCCCGTCCAGCGTCGGGCCGCGCTGCACGACCACGTCGGTCGGCGGCACGTCGGCGATCTTGATCGTGTTGTTCTCCGACGCGAAGATCGCCTCGGAGAGGTCGAAGCCCACCTTCTTCGCGTCCACGTCGAAGGCGGCCACGAACTTCACGTCGCGGACGTGGTACTGGCCGAACTTCACGTGCATCAGTCCGGGCACGGTGCTGTTGGGGTCGGCGTCCTGGTAGTACTGCACGCCCTGAACCAATGAGGACGCGCAGTTCCCGACACCGACAATGGCGACTCGTACTTCCGGCGCCCCTAACGGCTGCTGCTCACTCATCGGGCGTTCTCCTAACTTCATAACCGTGTGTCCCGGCTGGGCTGTCATTTGTTCTGTTGTGCAGGGGAATTCAGGCCTGTTCGGAGAGGCCCGGCATGGCCCGCTCCGCGGCGATGAGCTCGTTGAGCCACTTGACTTCTCGCTCACTGGACTCGAGCCCGAGTTGATGGAGCTGCCGCGTGTAGCGGTCCAGCGAACTGCTGGCCCGCGCCACCGCTTCGCGCAAACCTTCGCGGCGCTCCTCGACCTGACGCCGGCGGCCTTCCAGGATGCGCATCCGCGCCTCCGCCGGAGTCCGGTTGAAGAAGGCCAGGTGCACCCCGAAGCCGTCGTCGGTGTAATTGTGCGGACCGGTGTCCGCCACCAGCTCGGCGAAGCGCCGACGGCCTTCGTCGGTGAGCTGGTAGACCCGGCGGGCCCGGCGGACCGGTGTGCCTGCCGGGGCGGCGTTCTCGGCGATCAGGCCCTCGGCCTGCATCCGACGTAGCGCCGGATAGAGCGAACCGTACGAAAACGCCCGGAACGCGCCCAGCAGGCCCGTCAGCCGCTTGCGCAGCTCGTAGCCATGCATCGGTGATTCGATCAGGAGGCCGAGGATGGCGAGTTCCAGCATCGATCCACCTCCTTTTGCATCGCTGGTTACGACGGGCCGACGTCTCGCGTCATCGTATCGTTTCGATATATTTGCCACAACTCAACCTGGTGGTGGGGTGCCATTGGGCACGCGCTCAGGAGGGCTGTTCGACCCGTTTGATAGCGCCGCCACCAGCGAAGACGATGCATCCACCGCCACAGTCGCCGGAGGCGCACACCGACAACGACAGCGTCCCGGCCGTGGTCGGGTCGATTGCCGGCTCGATCACCAGGTGGGTGGTTTTGACGTCGACCGGTGCGGCGCGGAGCGTGCTGACCGGTTCCCGCGCCGCGGCCCCATGTTGGATATCGGTCGCGACGATGGAGACGTACTCTGGTCACCGTGCGACTGCAGCGACAGGTGGTGGACTATGCGCTCCGGCGCCGCTCGCTGCTGGCCGAGGTGTATTCCGGCCGCAGGGGCGTGTCCGACGTGTGCGATGCGAACCCGTATCTGCTGCGCGCCGCGAAGTTTCACGGCAAGCAGAGCCAGGTGATGTGCCCGATCTGCCGGAAGGAACAGCTCACTCTGGTGTCGTGGGTTTTCGGCGAACACCTGGGCCCGGTCTCGGGCTCGGCCCGCACCGCCGAAGAGCTCGTGTTGCTGGCGACTCGCTACACCGAATTCGCGGTCCACGTGGTGGAGGTGTGCCGGACCTGCAGCTGGAATCATCTGGTCAAGTCATATGTGCTCGGCGCGGCGCGCCCGCCCAAAGGCACGCGGACGGCGCGCAACGGCGCCCGCACGGCCATTGAGTAACGAGGGACGCCACAGCCAGCCGCCCAATGACGCGAATGCGCCGGCGAACGAGCATGTGGCCAAGTACGACATCCCCGACCGCCAGGACGGCGAGCCTGGGGATACCAACCCCCCGCCGCCGCGCTCGCGCCGCCAGGTTCCCCCCGACGACCGGTTGACCACCGTCCTCCCGCCCGTCGTCGACGATCGGCCGCCGTGGCGGGCGGATTCGATCGACGAGGTCAAGGCGGCGCTGGACAGCCCGGCGACCGGCCCGGTGCAGCGGGATGCCATCGAGGAGGTCAAGGCGGCGCTGGACGGCCGCGCGACGGGTTCGCGTCGCGACCGCCCGCTGTACGGCGGCCCCCGGAGGGCGGGGACCCGCGCTCCCCGGGCGCGGGGGCGACCGCGGCTGGACCCGGCAGATCAACTGGTTGTGGGTGCGACGCGCGGCCTACCTCACCGTGGCCATGCTGGTGTTGTTGCCGATCGTCACCTTCGGCATGGCCTATTTCATCGTCGACGTGCCCAAACCGGGCGACATCCGCACGAACCAGGTGTCGACGATCCTGGCCAGCGACGGCTCCGAGATTGCCAAAATCATTCCGCCCGAAGGCAATCGGGTCGACGTCAACCTCAGCCAGGTTCCCGTCCACGTGCGTCAGGCCGTGATCGCCGCCGAGGACCGGAACTTCTACACCAATCCGGGATTTTCGTTCACCGGCTTTGCGCGTGCGGTGAACAACGACCTCTTCGGCGGCGGAGACCTGCAGGGCGGCTCGACGATCACCCAGCAGTACGTGAAGAACGCGCTCGTCGGTTCCGCGCAGCACGGCTTCAGCGGCCTGATGCGCAAGGCCAAGGAACTGGTCATCGCCACCAAGATGTCGGGGGAGTGGTCCAAAGACGATGTGCTGCAGGCCTATCTGAACATCATCTACTTCGGCCGGGGCGCCTACGGCATTTCGGCGGCCGCCAAGGCCTATTTCAACAAGCCCCCCGAGCAGCTCACGGTCTCGGAGGGCGCGCTGCTCGCGGCCCTGATCCGGCGGCCGTCCTCGCTGGACCCGGCGGTGGACCTGAAGGGCGCGACCGAGCGCTGGAACTGGGTCCTCGACGGCATGGTGGAGACCAAAGCCCTCTCCCCGAGCGATCGTGCGGCCCAGGTGTTTCCGCCGACCGTGCCGCCCGATCTGGCCCGCCAGCAGAACCAGACCAGCGGTCCGGACGGTCTGATCGAGCGTCAGGTGACCAAAGAACTGATGGAGCTGTTCAACATCGACGAACAGACGTTGAACACCCAGGGTCTGCAGGTCACCACCACGATCGACCCGAAGGCTCAGCAGGCCGCCGAGAAGGCCGTATCGAAATACCTCGACGGCCAGGATCCGGACATGCGGGCCGCCGTCGTCTCGATCGACCCGCACAACGGCGCGATCCGCGCCTATTACGGGGGTTCCGATGCCAACGGCTTCGACTTCGCCCAGGCCGGGTTGCAGACCGGATCGTCGTTCAAGGTGTTCTGCCTCATCGCGGCCCTCGAACAGGGCATCGGCCTGGGGTACCAGGTCGACAGCTCACCGCTGACGGTCGACGGCATCAAGATCACCAACGTCGACGGCGAGAGCTGTGGGACCTGCAATATCGCCGAGGCGCTCAAGCAATCGCTGAACACCTCCTACTACCGGTTGATGCTCAAACTCAAAGGCGGACCGCAGGCGGTTGCGGACGCCGCGCATCAAGCCGGCGTCGCGACCAGCTTCCCCGGGGTCGCGCACACGCTGTCCGAGGATGGCAAGGGTGGCCCGCCCAACAACGGAGTTGTGCTGGGCCAGTACCAAACTCGGCCGATCGACATGGCCTCGGCGTACGCCACGCTCGCCGCCTCCGGCATCTATCACCGGCCGCACTTCGTGCAGAAGGTGGTCAACTCCGAGGGCCAGGTGCTGTTCGACGCGAGCAACTCGGACAACAGCGGCGAGCAGCGCATCCCCAAGGCGGTGGCCGACAACGCCACCGCGGCGATGGAGCCCATTGCCGGCTATTCGCGCGGCCACAGCCTGGCCGGGGGGCGGCCGTCGGCGGCCAAGACCGGCACGACGCAATTGGGCGACACGACGTCGAACAAGGACGCGTGGATGGTCGGCTACACACCCTCGCTGTCGACCGCGGTGTGGGTCGGCACGGTCAAGGGTGACCAGCCGCTGGTAACCGCTTCGGGTGCGGCGGTTTACGGGTCGGGCCTGCCATCCGACATCTGGAAGTCGACCATGGACGGCGCGTTGAAGGGCACCTCCAACGAGTCCTTCCCGAAGCCGACCGAGATCGGTGGTTACGCCGGGGTGCCGGCCCCTGCGCCGCCGCCCCAGGCGCCGCCGTCGGTGACGGTGATCCAGCCCACCGTCGAAGTAGCGCCTGGCATCACGATCCCGGTCGGCCCGCCCACGACGATCACCGCCGGTCCGCCCCCTCCCGAGGGTTCCCCGCCGGGCGGCGTCCCGCCGGGCGGCCCGCAGGCCCCGCCCCCGGGCGAACCCCCGCCGTGACCGGGCCGCACAGTCCCAACATCTCACCGTCGCGGCTGGCCGAGGATCTCCGCTGCGCCGACAACCGCGACTGCCCAAGCCGGACAGACTTTCTCGGCGCCGCGCTCGCCGGTGTCATCGGCGGACCGGTCGGTCGGCACGCGCTGATCGGACGCTCCCGGGTGATGACGCCCCTGCGGGTGATGTTCGTCGCCGCCCTGGTGTTCCTGGCGCTGGGCTGGTCGACGAAGGCCGCGTGCCTGCAGAGCTCCGGCAGCGGGACGGGCGACCAGCGAGTCGCCAATTGGGACAACCAGCGCGCCTACTACGAGCTGTGCTACTCCGACACGGTGCCGCTCTACGGCGCGGAGTTGTTGAGCCAGGGCAAGTTTCCCTACAAGTCCAGCTGGATCGAGACCGACGCGGGCGGTGCCCCGCAGACCCGATACGACGGCCGGCCGGCGGTGCGATACATGGAATATCCGGTGCTCACCGGGATCTATCAGTATGCGTCGATGGCGGTTGCCAAGAGCTACACCGCGTTGAGCAAGTTGGCCCCGGTCCCGGTCGTGGCCGAGGTGGTGATGTTCTTCGACGTCGCGGCGTTCGGGTTGGCGCTGGCCTGGCTGGCGACCGTGTGGGCGACGGCGGGGCTGGCGGGCCGCCGGGTGTGGGACGCGGCCCTGGTCGCCGCGTCGCCGCTGGTGATCTTCCAGATCTTCACCAACTTCGACGCGCTGGCAACGGGTTTCGCGATGTCGGGTCTGTTGGCCTGGGCGCGCCGCAGACCGCGGCTGGCCGGGGTGCTGATCGGGTTGGGCGCGGCCGCCAAGCTCTACCCGCTGT
The DNA here is from genome assembly GCF_001053185.1 of Mycobacterium bohemicum DSM 44277. Taxonomy (GTDB): domain Bacteria; phylum Actinomycetota; class Actinomycetes; order Mycobacteriales; family Mycobacteriaceae; genus Mycobacterium; species Mycobacterium bohemicum. The sequence continues at coordinate 100,777 of NZ_CSTD01000005.1, forward strand.
TGTTTTTGGGCCCGATGCTGGTGCTCGGGATCCGGACCGGGCGGCTGCGCGCGCTGGCGCGCACCGCGGGCGTGGCCGGGGCGACCTGGCTGCTGGTGAATCTTCCCGTGCTGGTGCTGTTTCCGCGCGGATGGTCGGAGTTTTTCCGGCTGAACACCCGGCGTGGTGACGACATGGACTCGCTGTACAACGTCGTCAAGTCGTTCACCGGGTGGCGCGGCTTCGATCCCAAGCTGGGGTTCTGGGAACCGCCGACGGTGCTGAACGCGGTGGTCGCGGTGCTGTTCGCCCTGTGCTGCGTGGGCATCGCTTATGTCGCGTTCACCGCGCCGCGGCGGCCGCGGGTCGCGCAGCTGGCGTTCCTCGTGGTGGCGGCTTTCCTGCTGACCAACAAGGTGTGGAGCCCACAGTTCTCGTTGTGGCTGGTGCCGCTGGCGGTGCTGGCGCTGCCGCACCGCCGGTTGCTGCTGGCGTGGATGACGATCGACGCGTTGGTGTGGGTGCCTCGCATGTACTACCTCTACGGCAACCCCAACCGGTCGCTGCCCGAGCAATTCTTCACCTCCACGGTGCTGCTGCGTGACATCGCGGTGATTGCGCTGTGCGCCTTGGTGATCCGCCAAATCTATCGGCCCGCCGATGATCTGGTGCGCTGGGGCGGCCGGGTGGACGACCCGGTGGGCGGGTCGTTCGACCGCGCCCCCGACGCCCCACCCGGCTGGTTGCCGGCGTGGTTGCGTCCCGCCGGTCAGCGCGCACCCGCCCCGGCCGTCGAGGCCGATGCCGAATTGTCGACCGCGGCGGCGGGCTCATGACGCTGGTCGCGATCCCGCTGTTTCCGCGGTTCACCGCGCTGGACGCGGTGGGCCCTTACGAAGTGCTGCAACGGATTCCGACGATCGAGGTGGTGTTCGTCGGGCATCGGCGCGGCGAGGTGCGGACCGAGAACGGGATGCTCGGCATGACGTGTGACGCCAGGTTCGACGAGCTGGATGCCCCCGACGTCGTGGTGTGCCCCGGCGGCATCGGGACCCGCGAATTGATCCACGACGACACGCTGCTGGAGTGGCTGCGGTCGGTGCACCGCAACACCACCTTCACCACCTCGGTGTGCACCGGCGCGCTCCTGCTGGCGGCCGCGGGACTGCTCGAAGGGCTGACCGCGACGACGCATTTCGGGGCCGCGGACCTACTGAACGAGCTGGGCGCGCGGTACCTGCCCGAACGCGTCGTCGAGCACCTACCGGAACGCATCATCACGGCCGCGGGGGTGTCCAGCGGCATCGACATGGCGCTCCGGCTCGTCGAACTCCTGGTCGACCGGGAGGCCGCCCAGGCCGCCCAGCTGCTCATCGAATACGATCCGCAGCCCCCATTCGACTCCGGCGCGCCGGGGAAGGCGGGCGAGGCGACCAAGGCAAGGGCGGCCGAATATCACCGATCGCGGCAGTAGCTGATTTCGCGGCCCGCCCCACGTCCGGTACCCTGGGGCGGTTGCCGACGCAGGCGACCCTCCTGCCACGGACCTACCGTGGCCGCTCGAGACCAGAGGAGGTGGTGAGGTTTCCATGCGTCCCTACGAAATCATGGTCATTCTTGACCCCACGCTCGACGAACGCACCGTGGCCCCGTCCCTGGAGACGTTCCTCAACGTCGTCCGCAAAGACGGCGGAACCGTCGACAAGGTGGACATCTGGGGCAAGCGCCGGCTTGCCTACGAGATCGCCAAGCACGCCGAGGGCATCTATGTCGTCGTCGACCTGAAGGCCGAGCCGGCGACCGTGTCCGAGCTCGACCGCCAGCTGAGCCTCAACGAATCGGTGTTGCGCACCAAGGTGATGCGCACCGACAAGCACTGACTGTCCGGTGTCGGCGCCGCTGCGTACGCTCAGCGAGACACTCATGACCATTTACCGACCCCAGGCGGACCCAGGAGGAAAACATGGCTGGTGACACGACGATCACCGTTGTCGGAAACCTGACCGCCGACCCCGAGCTGCGGTTCACCCCGTCGGGCGCCGCCGTCGCCAACTTCACGGTGGCCTCGACGCCCCGCATCTACGACCGTCAGAGCGGGGAATGGAAGGACGGCGAGGCGCTGTTTCTGCGCTGCAACATCTGGCGGGAGGCCGCCGAGAACGTCGCGGAAAGCCTCACCCGCGGCGCGCGGGTGATCGTCACCGGCCGGCTCAAGCAGCGGTCCTTCGAGACCCGCGAGGGCGAGAAGCGCACGGTCGTCGAGGTCGAGGTCGACGAGATCGGCCCGTCGCTGCGATACGCCACCGCCAAGGTCAACAAGGCCAGCCGCAGTGGCGGCGGGGGCGGCGGGTTTGGCGCGGGCGGTGGTTCCCGCCAGGCGCCGGCGACGCCGCCGAGCGGCGGATCCGGCGACGACCCATGGGGCAGCGCCCCGGCGTCGGGCTCCTTCGGCGGCGGCGACGAAGAACCGCCCTTCTGAGCCCACGAACATCTAACGAGCAGTAGGAAACGAAAGAAAGACAGACATGGCCAAGTCAAGCACCAAGCGGCGCCCGGCTCCGGAGAAGCCGGTCAAGGCGCGCAAATGCGTGTTCTGCTCGAAAAAGGGGCAGGCGATCGACTACAAGGACACCGCGCTGCTGCGCACCTACATCAGCGAGCGCGGCAAGATCCGGGCGCGCCGCGTCACCGGCAACTGCGTGCAGCACCAGCGCGACGTTGCGATCGCGGTGAAGAACGCCCGCGAGGTCGCCCTGCTGCCCTTCACGTCTTCGGCGCGATAACCGCCGCACGCTCAACGAAAGTACGTAAACGATGAAGCTGATACTGACGGCCGACGTCGACCACCTCGGTACCGTCGGCGACACGGTCGAGGTCAAGGACGGCTATGGCCGCAACTTCCTGCTTCCGCGGGGCTTGGCGATCGTCGCCTCGCGCGGTGCGCAGAAGCAGGCCGACGAGATCCGGCGGGCCCGCCAAACCAAGATGGTGCGCGATCTCGAACACGCCAATGAACTCAAGACGGCGATCGAGGCGCTGGGCCCGGTGTCGCTGCGGGTGAAGACCGCGGCCGACTCCGGAAAGTTGTTCGGCTCGGTTACCTCCGGGGACATCGTGGGCGCGATCAAGAAGGCCGGGGGGCCAAACCTCGACAAGCGGATCGTCCGGCTTCCCAAGGCTCACATCAAGGCGGTCGGCGCCCATCGCGTCTCGGTGCACCTGCATCCCGAGATCGACGTGGAGGTCGCCCTCGACGTGGTCGCGGACAGCTAATCCCGAAGCATTAGCTCCCCTCTGGTCGGCCGGCCCGTATGGCGGCCGCCGGGTTTGCCTCGCGCTGGCGCATGCCCCGCGCCCGTTGAACGGGCGGTCGCGAGGGTCCGCCCCAGCGAACCAAATCCGTGCATGCGCGCCACGCCGCCCTTAACCAGGACTTAACGCGGCCAAAATCTGGGTGAAAGACAACACGCCCGGCGCAGTAACCTGCGGCGACACGCCGTAGCGATTCTTGTCCACACCAAATGTATGGCGTTGTATGGCGCTTATCTGCAGGGATGTCGTAGCGCCCCGAATTGCTCCACAGGTTTTCCACACCCCGTTCAACACAGCTGCCGACAGATATGCACACGCCATGCACAGCTTCATGAACAGCGGCCCTTTCGGGGCACCGCCAGCAACGTCTAACGTCGTCCCGGCGCGAGGTGTGCGAGTTCCGTCGGGCGGAAGTGTCGGCGCCTTGGCTTACGCTCTGAAGACCGGTTATCGAAAGTTTGTTCGGGTGCGTGTGTCAAGGGAGGAGGCGGCCCGTGGCGGTCGTCGATGATCTGGCGCCGGGCATGGATTCATCGTCGCCCAGCGAGGATTACGGCCGTCAACCGCCGCAGGATCTCGCCGCCGAGCAGTCGGTGCTGGGCGGGATGCTGCTGAGCAAGGACGCGATCGCCGATGTCCTGGAGCGGCTGCGGCCCGGGGATTTCTACCGCCCGGCGCACCAGAACATCTACGACGCCATCCTGGACCTCTACGGGCGGGGCGAGCCGGCCGACGCGGTGACGGTGGCCGCGGAACTGGACCGCCGGAACCTGCTGCGCCGCATCGGCGGGGCGCCGTATCTGCACACCTTGATCTCGACGGTTCCGACGGCCGCCAACGCGGGCTACTACGCCGGCATCGTGGCGGAGAAGGCCCTGTTGCGCCGCCTGGTCGAGGCCGGCACGCGGGTGGTGCAATACGGCTACGCGGGCGCCGAGGGCGCCGACGTGGCCGAGATCGTCGACCGCGCCCAGGCGGAGATCTACGACGTTGCCGAGCGCCGCATGTCCGAGGACTTCGTCCCGCTCGAGGACCTGTTGCAGCCGACGATGGACGAGATCGACGCCATTGCCTCCAATGGCGGTATCTCGCGCGGGGTGCCGACGGGTTTCACCGAGCTCGACGAGGTGACCAACGGTCTGCATCCCGGGCAGATGATCATCGTGGCCGCGCGCCCGGGCGTGGGGAAGTCGACACTCGGGCTGGACTTCCTGCGGTCGTGTTCGATCAAGCACCGCATGGCCAGCGTCATCTTCTCGCTGGAGATGAGCAAGTCCGAGATCGTGATGCGGCTGCTGTCGGCGGAGGCGAAGATCAAGCTCGCCGACATGCGGTCGGGCCGGATGAACGACGACGACTGGACCCGCCTGGCACGGCGCATGAGCGAAATCAGCGAGGCGCCTTTGTATATCGACGACTCGCCGAACCTGACGATGATGGAGATCCGCGCCAAGGCGCGCCGGCTGCGGCAGAAGGCCAACCTCAAGCTGGTCGTGGTCGACTACCTGCAGCTGATGACGTCGGGCAAGAAGCACGAGTCGCGGCAGGTCGAGGTGTCCGAATTCTCGCGCCATCTCAAGCTTTTGGCCAAGGAGCTCGAGGTGCCGGTGATCGCGATCAGTCAGCTCAACCGCGGACCCGAGCAGCGGACGGACAAGAAGCCGATGCTGTCGGACCTTCGCGAGTCGGGAAGTTTGGAACAAGATGCCGACATGGTCATCCTGCTGCACCGGCCCGACGCGTTCGAGCGCGACGATCCGCGCGGGGGAGAAGCGGATTTCATTCTGGCCAAACACCGTAACGGTCCCACGAAGACGGTGACCGTCGCGCATCAGCTGCACCTCTCGCGCTTCACCAACATGGCGCGCTGACTGCAGTGTCGAGATTCAACCAAGAGATTAACGAGTAGGCGATTCTGGTTCACCTAGATCGCCGGCCGCCGGGGAGGCGGCCCAGCGATTTCGACGCCTTCTGCAGGTCGGGACGGCGATCGGTCAAAGTTGTTCGATCGCAATCATTGATGCGTGTAAACGCAGGTCGCACCGCCCGTTTATCTCAGCTTATTCGGTCATTCGGCTTCGCGAACCTGTCTTGATTGGATAGCTTCTCCGCATGTTCGTTGCCGGTGGTCGGCTCGTGCAACGCGGAGACTTCGACGTCACGGCGCTGATGCGATCTCGCCCGAGGGTCTAGGCAACCACGGGGCGTATCGGCGAAATGAACTCCTAAAGTCGAATATCCGATTGGGCCGATACGTCTCGGCCTGTGGAACACGACCGACGCCTACGTTGCGAACGGCGCCACGGCGCGTTCCTGGTCCCTGACGACGAAGGCGCCGTCGCGCAGCTGCGCCCACACGATCGTCGAGGACGACCGAGGCAAGAGCCGGACCGGATCGAGCCGGCGATGAAACGCCCGGGATGAGGCCGGGTGGGGCGCCAGGCGTAAACGGCCGGCCCGGGCTGCGCGATACGGCCTAATGGCTAGCTCGACGCCGGTCAGTGACACCTACCGGGCTAGCCTGGCGGTTGTGTCCAACAGCTTCTTCAACAACCCCGCCACACGCGCCTTCAACAGGCTGGTCGTCGGCATGACCAGCGTCCCCGTTCTCGGCCGCATCGTCGGTCGCAACCTGGTCGAGATCCGCTACACCGGGCGCAGGTCCGGGCGTAGCTTCCAGACCCCGGTGAACTACCGGCTGTCCGGTGATCAGGTCACAATTCGCGTGATGGGGCCGGGCTCCAAGAGCTGGTGGCGCAACTTCCTCGGCGACGGGGGATCTATCACGCTGGTCAACTTCCGCGGCGCCGACCGCACCGGGCACGCGGTCGCCACCCGTGATGACGACGGCAGGGTCACAGTCCGGGTCCAGCTGGACTAGACATCGAGCGGGCGAGCGGTTCGATTGCACGGTCGTCATAGATCGACCCGATGCTCAGCGGCGCGGCTAGCGAGGAGGGGTGCACGCGCGTGGGCCGATGATCACCAGGCCCACCCCGCCGGCTGCACGGTCCCGGTAGTAGGCCACGGCCTGCTCGGTGAACTGACCCGACCACGGATTGTCGACCCACGTTGGGCCTTGGCTGGGCTGGTCGGGGTTGTCGCTGAATGCGTCTGTAGCGAATGGAACCCGAACACTGCGCCGGTGTCTGTCTGCTCGTCGGACTGCGTTATGCAGCTCGCCGGAAAGCGTGTCGACTGGTGCGCCGGTGCAGCATCGCCGCCCGGAAAAGTGTTGTGCTGAAGTATATTTCAAAGGTCCGGCAGATGATCGGCGCAGCCAAGACGCCGCGATTATTCATGGATGTCGGCAGTTATCCACGAGAGTGGACCCTTAAAGGGCCCAAGGGGGCTTGTGTTCTTTTCCGTACTTTGGTTTAGGGAGCGCGGTTGTCGTATGCCGCGCGGTTGGCCAGTACGTCATCCATGTGGACCGGCGCCCAGGTCTTGAGGCCGCGCAACGTTTGGTGCAGTGACAGACCGAGGTCGGTCAGCTCGTAGGAGACGGTGACGGGGACCGTGGGCGTCGCTGTGCGGGTAATGAGACCATCACGCTCCAAAGAGCGCAGCGTTTGAGTGAGCATCTTATGGCTGACGCCGGCCAATAGGCGGGACAATTCTGAGTAACGCATCGGGCGCGGCTCACCAGCACAGTGGTCGCCTAGCCGATGAGAGCCGTCACTGCCCAGCGTGGCCAGGATCAGTGTGACCCACTTGTCGGAGATGCGGCCGAGCAGCTTGTGGCTGGGACATGCCGCCAAGAAAGCGTCATATTCCGCTTTGGCTTGTGCCTTCTGGGCCGCCGCCGTCTTTGTTTCCATCGAGGTCTCCTCTCACGCCGAGGTGTGTTAGGCACTCCAAAGTGCGTACTTCCTGTCGGCGAGTTACTCACCGATACTCATGCAAGAAGTTCGTGGGCGCCACCGCCCAGCTCAGCTGGAAAGGCAGAAGTATGAGCACGTCCCCGACAGCTCTTCCCGGCGGCACCTGGAACCTGGGCGGGCTGACCGTCACCCGGTTCGGCTACGGCGCGATGCAGCTCGCCGGCCCCGGGGTGGTGGGACCGCCCGCCGACCACGGCAGCGCCCTGGCCGTGCTGCGCGAGGTCATCGAAGTCGGAATCACCCACATCGACACCTCTAACGCCTATGGACCGCGCGTCACCAACCAGCTGATCCATGAAGCCCTGCACCCATACCCCGAATCACTTCACATCGTGACCAAGGTCGGCGCGAACCGCGACCAGCAGGGTGGCTGGCCCCCGGCTCGAAAGCCCGAGGATGTGCGCCGCTCCGTTTACGAGAACCTGGAAACGCTCGGTGTAGAGGCCCTCGGCGTGGTAAATCTGCGACTCGGTAACGCCGCCGGATCCCAATCCGGCTCGCTCGCAGAGCCGTTCGAGACGCTCGCCGAACTCCAGCAACAGGGAATGATCCAGCACCTCGGCGTGAGCAACGCGACGGCCGAACAAGTTACCGAGGCGCAGGCGATTGCGCCGATCGTGTGCGTGCAGAACGCGTACAACCTCACCTACCGCCAAGACGATGAGCTGATCGACTCGCTTGCTGCACAGGACATCGCCTATGTGCCCTTCTTCCCCCTAGGAGGATTTAGTCCGCTGAAGTCTTCGGCCCTGACGGCCGTAGCCGCCCGGCACGACGCGACGCCAATGTCGGTCGCCCTCGCTTGGCTGCTGTACCGGGCACCCAACATCCTGCTGATTGCGGGCACCTCATCGGCGGCGCACCTGCGCGAGAACATTGCCGGAGCGCGACTCTCGCTCTCCGACAAGGACATCGCCGAGCTCGACAAGTTCGGCCACGAGTGAGGCAATTCGCGTGGACGCTCCGACCTACGCGTATGCCTTCTGACCTCTCGCAGCCACCCCGATGGCGCAACCTGCAAGCCCGCGGCGCGTCGATGAGGCGGTTGTGGAATCGCTGCGAACATCAGGGCGACCCAACGGCGCTCAACCTGGCCAGCCGTCAGCGGTTCATCCGCTTGCGAATGTGCCCGCCTCGCTGCGAAATCCACCCACCCCAATCTGGCAGGACCTGTTGGGCATGCCTGTGCACCGGGTGGTCATGCTGATGTCGGTCAGCATCCTGTTGGCGGTGGGATCGGACTACAACCCGCTGCTGGTGTCCCGATTTGAGGAGTGGATCCACGCCGCGTTGAAGACCGGCATCATCCGCTCAATGGCAGGCACGGGCGGCGTGGTCCACGCCGACTGGCTTCGCTCGTCGCCGCCACTACGGCCGCGATGACGCTCAGCAACGCAAAGCACTCTGAATAGAGATTGTCGCGCAGCGGTTGTTTCCTGACCGGCCAAGGACACTTTCGGTTCACTCCCGCTCTGACTGGTCCGGTGAATCCTCGGCAAAGATTGCGTGCTAATTGCAGGTAGCGACCGCTTGGCGAGCGTACTGTGCGAGCCCAGGGGCGGCCACGGAACGGAGCTCTGATGCCTGCCGCGCGATGACTCTTGAACTCCACGCGCCGCCGATTGTGGCTGAGTTGCGCTAAACCGACTCCGACAGTGTTGACGGCAACCCATCGCAGACCTTCTCTCACCCGCGCGGTATGCGGCTCCCGAAGCATCTCCGAGCGGCGCCGGTGCGCGTGAGGGCATCCCGGATCCCCTATACGTTGCACAGAAAGGTTGAACTGACATATGAACACGTCGCAGCCCGAGGTCACCGCGGAAGCCAAATCGAAAGAGTCGATCGCCATAGTCGGCGGCGGAATCACCGGCTTGTTCAGTGCTTATGTCCTTGCACACGAAGGCTATTCCGTCGACTTGATGGAGTCCTCCGATGAGTTCGGCGGACGTATCCGGTCTTTCCTGCTGCACCGGGACCTGATGGACGAGGCCGAGAATCAGGAACGAGAGAGCAAGCCGCACAGCGTCAAAGACAATGCCGTCATCAACGAGCTCGATGTCGTCGACGGACGGTACGAGAACCTCGAGTTCTGCGCTGAATTCGGTCCGATGCGAATCGAACTCGAAGTCCAGGTGTTATTGGGATTCCTCCTCGAGCACTTGGGCATTCTCGATCACAGGCAAAAAGGCACGCGCACCAAGGGCGATAGGGATTCCGCTGAGAACATCAAGGTGCGTTTGAAGGCAGCACACCTTGAGCCGTTTCCGTCGTTCACCTCGCCGGTATCAGATGAAGACCCGGTCTACCAGCTGCGGCCAGACGAGGAGAATAAGAGCCCGCTCGAATTGATGAACCTGGCGCTGTGCCGTGCCGTGGTCCACAGCTTCATCGTCGAGGACGAGCGTATGCAGGACGTCGACAGGACCAAATGGACCCAACCCGACACCGGTAAACCCAAAGCCTACAAGCAGAAGCGTGAGGCGTTGATCGCCGAGTTACGGGATGGCGCTGCGGTGCAGGAACCGCCCGGGCCGATTTTCACGAGGTGGGCCAAGACTCTTCGCGAGGACGACTACTGGGTGATCGCGCGGTACGGTCATATCAAGGTCGACGCTGGCGACGAGTCCGTAGATGTTCCTTTGTACGCCATGGGGTTTTGGAATCTCATGTCTATTTACCTGAGTCACAATGCTTTGACTAAAGTCCGCGACCTCGGCACGTTTTATCACCTGCTGCCCGAGAATCCGAACGCCGCTCACTGGTTGACCTGGCAGCTGCGGTCCCTGTCGATCAGCAGCCAGCTACAGGGCATCTACGGCGGCATGCAGGCCATCATCGCGAGCCTGCTCCACAAAATGAACTACCCGCCCTCGCCGGGCCTGGGCGGTGGGCCGGGAGTGTGCACCGTAGGCAAGGGGGAGATCCGTCTACATTTGAACGCACACGTCGCCACGATCGGCCGGCCCGAAACAGGGAGTGGACTCGGGCTCACATTCGCAAAAGGAGGAGAGCACGCGCGCGCCGATTACAGCCGGGTGATACTCGCCCTGCCGAAATCACCAGCGCACGAAATCGTCATGGCGAGTCAGGTTCTCAGGGACGCCCACAACCAACTCGAGGGCGAACGCTATGCCGCGCTCCCCACGATTCTCGATTCGTCCTTCGGGTTTCCCATGGTCAAGACATTCTTCGTGGTCCGCGACCGCTGGTGGGAGGAAACCAAACGCACCAACTGGTTCGCCACGCGATTCCCCACCCGCGAAGTCCACTACTGGAAAAGCCGCGACCCGAACAGCCGTCGCGGCATGGTCATGCTCTACACCGACCGGCCCGCATCGTCATTCTGGGCCAACTACGTACCTGCCGGCCCACAGAATGATGTCGAAGAGCTCTGCCTCCCCAAACCACCGAAACCGAAGGACGGCAAGGACGCGACAGACGATCAGAAGCGTGAGGAACCGGTCGACAAGAACCGCAAGATGATTCGCGCACGCCTCAAACAGCGTCTCGTGCAATACATTAACGACAATCACGTGCCCGATATCACTGAAGCCGACATCATCTGGTGCGGCATCATGGACTGGGGTCGGATGCCCTACGGCGCCGGCAATCACGCGTGGCGACCCGAGCGGCCGTTCTGGCAGGCCATGGCAGACCTCGCCGACATCACGTTAGACAAAACGGCGGGGCCGCACATCCACATCTGCGGTGAGGCCTTTGCCGACTACACCGGCTTCATCGAAGGATCGCTGCGCTCAGCGACTTACGCGCTGACAAAGATCCTTCAAAAGGCCCCGGGAGAGGGCACCGAGCACGTTGTCCGCAAGATCCTCGGCGCTATTGTGGAAGATGGCAAGCTCGAAGAAGCATTCAAGGACACGAAACCGGAAGACCCACCAGCGAAGATCCGAAAGCATGACTACCTCGAAGACTTGGTGTCGTGGGTGGACAGCCTAGACACCTGCCGATGGGACCATCCGCCCACGGCGTAGGCTCCACGATCCGATAACGGTGCCGGGGGCCCTCCGCCGACGCCTGCAGCTTCGGGTGTCCCCCTCGGGCCAGGGAGTTGTCGCAGGCCGCGGGTGTGCGGGCACCCGCGCACCGGTATTTGAGATAAATCGTTCTCCGTCGCAGCATCGCCGACGAGCAGCGCGCGCGGGGCCAACTGAGCATGGGCTCGGACGATCACGCTGCCCGCCGATCATCGTCGGACTAACGTCTAAGCTCGCATCGAGACAAATTCGCACGCAATCGTCGAACTTCTTTGGCCGCAAGTAATTTGGCGACGTGCTTACTGCACATAATGAGCGCCCCGATACGTGTCAGTGACAGGATGTGGCCGGCCCTGCCGGGAAGGGCCCACGTCGTCACCATTTTCGATGAAGGGCACCTCGCGATCGGCTCGTGTCAGCTAAGTTCGCTGTTCGCCGCGTCCGCCCCATCCCGTCGTCAGCCCGCCAAGGTCTCGGTTTCGACCACGCGGCTTACGCCTTGGCCACGTGGTTGTCGTGGCTACCCACCGCCGGGATCGGTCCACGGTCAGAAGCAGGGGCGATGGCGAACGGACGCTAATCGTTAGCTGCCGCGGTTCATGAGGAGTGGTTGGCCGCGGCGAGCAGTATCTCGGTGACGCTATCGGGGTTGGTGAGCATTGGTAAGTGGTCGGCATCGACGGAGTGGATGGTTGCGTTCATTCGGGTGGCGACGAAGTGCTGGGTTTCTGCGGCGATCATGCGATCGTTTTCGGCGATGAAGGACCAGCTCGGCAGATCTTTCCAGGCGGGCCGCGGGGCGGGTGCGGAGATGCATGATGGCGAGAGGGGACGCTGGACTGCGGCGAGCATGGCGCATTGTTCAGGGCTGGCGTTTTGTGCGAATGCTGCTGCGAAAGCGCTGTGCGGCAACCAAATCAAGCCGTGACGATCTGGCTCCAGGGCAGGGGCGAGACGATGGGCAGGAGCGCGGTGAAACAGACTGGCGACGGTTTCACCCTCGTCGGGTGCGATCGCGGCGACGTAGACCAAAGCTGTCACCGAATCGGTATGTGCCGCGCTGATGACCGCGCCGGCGTACGCGTGACCGCCGAGAACGGTTCGCCCCGGGATGCGCTCGAGAACTCGGTTAAGCGCTGCGATGTCCTCGCCGAACGAGGTCAGCGGTAGGGGTGCTGCGACGACGTTGTGGCCGCGCTGCTGTAGTTGATGGATGACGGGTGCCCAGCTGGAGCTGTCGGCCCACGCGGCATGGACCAGGACGAAGGTTGTGTCGGTTGTCATCGTCATTCCGCCGCGAAGGTGGCGGCCATCAGTGTTTCAATCTGCAGCGCGATTTCATCGAGTTCTTCTTCCAGTGCGAAGTGGCCGGTGTCGAGCAGCACCACCTCGGCGTCGGGAACGTCGTTGCGGTAGGCCTGGGCGCCGGCTGGGATGAAGAACGGGTCGTTCGCGCCCCAGATCGCCAGCAGTGCGGGTTGGCGGCGGCGCAGCCATGCCTGCCACTGTGGGTAGCGGGGCGGGTTGTTCTGGTAGTCCCACAGCAGGGCCTTCATGTAGGCGGCGCGGCCGGGACGGTCCAGCACGAGCTGATCGGCCAGTGCCTGCTCGGGGTCGATGTGTTCGACGTCGCGGGCGCCGGCCTGCCACTGATGCTGAGTCCCGGCCAGGCTGACGAACCAGTCGACAGTCGCCTCACCGGCATCCTTATCGGCCCACCACTCCGCTAACGGGGCGACGCCCGGTCCGAAACCCTCGGTGTAGGCGTTGCCGTTTTGGGTGATGACCGCGCGGACCCGCTCGTCGTGGTCGAGGGCAATACGAAATCCGACCGGCGCACCGAAGTCGAACATGTACACCGCATAGTCGCCGATGCCGAGCGCGTCGATGGTCGCGGCGGTGACCACCGCCAGATCGTCGAAGGTGGGCTCATCAGGCAGCGGGTCAGAGGAACCAAAACCGGGGTAGTCGATCGCGACGACATGCCAGTGGTTGGCCAGCAGGTCGATGAGCCGCACGTACGCTCGGGTGCTCGACGGATATCCGGGCAACAGCACCAGGGTCGGTCGCGATCGATCACCGGACTCACGAACAAAAACCCCTAGACCGTCGACATTGATCCTCTTGTGGCTGATGACACCCATCGCGACACATGCCCCCATCGACTCATGTAACTGTTGAAAATGTATATCAGAGGTTACGCAGCCGCTTGATAACCTGTCAACTTGTACCTGAGGGGTTACCAGTGCTTCGGCGATCCGCCGGGAGGTGAGGCTGATGCAGCCGCTCGATCTCATCGTCGGCCTCGCAGGACACCCTGCCCTGGAACTGCTGAACAGCCGGGCCACACCGTCCCCGGGTGCAGAGCCCATCGAATTGATCGGAAACGGCGCTGATTATCTTCAGTGGCTCGCGCGCACGGAACTCATCGATCACGACGACCTCGTAGTACTCGAGGATCTGTTCCACGCTGATCAACTCGACGCTGCCGCCGCGGACGCCCGTACTCTTCGGGAAAAGCTGCGGCCGCTTCTGCTGGCCTGGACCGGCGAAAAGCCGGTGCCATTCCCCGCAGATGTGATCGACGAGCTCAATGCGCTGCTGTCCCAGGATCGCCGATACACCCAACTCAACCCCGACAACGACGACACGATGATGCTGCATGAGCGGCGGCACTGGGAGCAGCCCACCCAGCTTCTGGTCCCCTCCGCACAAGCCTGGGCGCACCTGCTCGTCGACGCCGACCCGACCCTGATCCGGCAATGCCCTGGTTGCACCATTATCTTTTACGACCGCACCAAAGCCCACCGCCGGCGGTGGTGTTCCATGGCACTGTGCGGCAACCGCGCCAAAGTACGGCGCCACCGAACATCCGCCGGCTGATACACCAACGGGACAACGTGAACCGCCGCCGGCAGCGGCCCAATCGCCGGCAAGGGATCACGTCAGATGCTGGCCGCCGTCGACCTTCAGCGTCACACCGCTTAGAAATGTGTTCGTCATCGCGAAAAGCACGGCATCGGCCACCTCCTCGGCCGTCCCTATCCGCTGCGCCAAGTTGGTGCGGCTCGCGTTCCCGAAGTGGTCGCGCTTGCCCTGTTCGCCCAGCGAATCCCACGCGCCGGAGTCAATGACACCCGGAGAGATCGCATTGACCCGGATCGGAGCTAGCTCGACAGCCAACGAGCGCGTCAAAAAGTCGACCGCACCGTCGGTGATCGCCACCCCAAGAAAGCCGACATTGATCTTGAAAGCGGGAAACCCCGAAAAAAGGACGAACGACCCATCCCGATTGATCTGTGCCGCGAAGCGTTTCGCCAGCATCATCGGCCCAAGCACCTTGGTATCAAACGATTTCAGCAGGCTCGCACGCTCCAGCGCATCAAGTCTTCCCCGTGCGCGCGCCGAGACCGCCGACACGACATGGTCAACAAGCCCTACTCGCTGTGCGAGGGCCGCGATCGACGAATCATCGGTCACGTCCACAATCTCGGCATCGATACCTGGGTCCTGGTAAGCGGCTGCCAATCGGGCCTTGTCGCGCCCGGCAACCACGACTCGAGCGCCCTCAGAACGGGCCACAACCGTGACGGCACGCGCAATACCACCCCCTTGCCCCACCACGACAACGGTCTTACCCCGCAACGTCTCGCCCACTCTACAAACCCCTTTCTGCTGCGCCGCGCCAATGGCTTTGTGCTGTGCCGCTGAGGAAGTCGTCGACGAGATAAGCCATTTTCAGCAAGCGGGCCCGACGCGAAGTCGCCCGTGCCCGACCATGATGTGAACCCAGGAAGGAGCAGAATCGTCGGCGCGTTGGCGGATCGAGCGCCACTCGATCGATACCACGCAGATGTTCTGCGACGTCCGCGCCGCAGCGGCCTCAGCCGGGATGGCGCGCCGGCTCAATCTTGCCGGTGTCGATGAATTGGCGGTGTCGTATAATCTTGTGGCCCTGGAGTTCCCAGATGTGGGAGTAGTCAACCTCCACATGTTTACCGGTCGCACGGTTCGTTCCCGTGAACCGCCCGACCGATACGACTTTATCGCCGTCGCAGATGAATTCGTGCGGTGTGAGCGTGTACGGTTCCCACTCTTGCATTGCCGGTACCAGCATGCCCTCAAGGACTTTTTGCGGGCCGCGGCCGGCGACCTTGTAGTCCATCATGGTGATCCACTCAATGTCGTCAGACATCAGGTCGAGAGCGCCGCCTGGATCGCCGGCAGTCAACTTTGCGTAGAGTTCCTTGACGATCTCGACGGGCGCCCGGCGGCTCGCAGTCCTTGCTTCAGGTTCCGAGCCCGGTACCGCTAGCGGTTCGTGGTCGCGCGTCAAGGCTTCACGAACCTTGTGCGATGTCCGGTCGACACCCTCCGTGGCTGCTGCAACCCTCCGCACCTCACCCTCGCGTAACCATTGAATGCTCTTTTAAAGAGTTACGCATGGGTATGTCGATTGTCAAGAGCCAGGCTGCTGGGCCAGGCGATAACCTGCGCAGCCAGGCAGCAACTCGGCCACGCTATCGCGTCCATGAGTGCGGTGACAGTGCCGGCCCTGAGGCCCTCGCATTCCAGCCAAATCCGAACGGCGTTGTGGGGCGGCGTTGTTGAGTGGCGCGCTGAAAAGATGTTGCGGAACTCGCCGCGGTGTCGGTGCCTCCATCGATGCGCCCTTAAGGCGCCGCAACGCTCAGCTTGAAACGTAACAGTAAATGAGACAATCCCGTATGGAACGGCGTGAGACAACCTGCTCCTGCGCAGGTCAGGCGACCGCGACAGGAAACGGAAACTGAGAACCTACAACACCGGAGATCGTCGGAGCGGACCCCAATGACCCGAGGGCTGGAGGCACTGCAGCGATCGATCGACGACGTCACGGGTGCGACCGCCGACGTCGACTGGTCGATCTGCATTCGCGATGCGGAGGGTCAGAAATTGGCGTGGTCCAACGCCGATCGTTCGATGCGGACGGCGAGCATCGGCAAACTCCTGTTGCTCGTCGAGGTTGCACGGCAATGCGGCGCAGGCGATCTCACGGGTGCCACCGTGCTCGCCCGGGATCCGGAGCTCCAGGTCGCCGACTCGGGCATCTGGCAGCACCTTCGTATCGAGAAGTTGCCCATTGACGACCTCTGCGTGCTGACCGCCAGCGTCAGTGACAATCTGGCCACAAACGTCCTTCTCAAGCGCGTGGGCCTGCCCAGGATTCGCGACCTTGCCGAGTCCCTTGGCTTGGTCCACACGATGTTGCTGGACTACGTCCGAGATCACCGTGGCCCCGATGACCCGCCGACACTGTCTACGGGGTCGGCATCGGAGTTGTCGCGTCTGATAAGTCAACTGGCCCGCAAGGACCTGATCTCATCGACGGTTTCGGAACAGGTGAATGCGTGGCTGGCTACTGGCGTCGATCTGTCCATGGTCGCGTCCGCTTTCGGCCTCGATCCGTTAGCCCATGCGGTGTCAGATCAAAACTTGCTCGTCCGCAACAAAACTGGCACCGATACGGGGGTCCGGGCAGACGTCGGAACGGTGGGCCGAAACGACGTGTGTTTCGCCTACGCTGCGATCGCCAATTGGGACGCCGCGGGTCCCGACCTCCGAGACGCGGCGCTGCGGGGGATGCGTGCCATCGGCGCGTCACTGAGGTCCGTCGTCGAAGGCGTTTCGTGAGGACGAACCGCCGCTCGGCGCATCCTGCCACGACGGTGACCGTCTGAGGCTGCCGCCGGATTCACGCACGCGGCCCGGTCGGCATGGCGGACCGCGGTCG
Source organism: Mycobacterium bohemicum DSM 44277 (assembly GCF_001053185.1). Lineage (GTDB taxonomy): Bacteria > Actinomycetota > Actinomycetes > Mycobacteriales > Mycobacteriaceae > Mycobacterium > Mycobacterium bohemicum. The sequence goes on from NZ_CSTD01000005.1 coordinate 117,720, forward strand.
CACGCGCGACGAAGTTGCTGAAGAGGCGGCCCAGCAAGACCGTTCAGCGGGGCGCGACGTGTGGCCGCATCTAGCATTGCCTACGATAGATAGCTATAATATATAGATATCCGCGACAGCTGCGGTCGCGGCGATTGCGTCGATACGTGGTGCCGTGTCACCGGAATGTTGGAAGAAAGGACCTTCGGATGCCTCACCTGAACAGCTACCCGTTCGCGGTCTCAATCCCGTTGCCCACCGATGAAGAACTCGGAGCGGACGACGTGAAGTTCCTGCACGACTACGGCCGCAACTACAAGGACGGACGGATGATGATGGGCACCGGCGTCGGGCGCCCGATGATTGCCCTGGCGCGGGCCGTATTTCGGGTCGACGGTGTCGATCCCAAGATCCGCGAGTTCATCGTTCTGCGCATCGCCAAGATTCTCGGCTGCGTCAACCCGTGGGGGCCGAATCTGCGGATGCTAGACAATCTTGGCGCTACGGAAGCCGAGAAGGAAGGCATCCAGAACGACGGCCCGGTGACTGGCCTTGACGAGGACGCGGCTTTGGTCATGCGCGCGACTGAGGAGATCACCAGCACCGCAGGCTTGCAAGACGCCACCCTGACCGCGCTCAAGGATCGATTCGGCGATCACACCGCACGAAACTACATCGTGGTGATCTGTTGGTACAACATGTTCAATCGCTTCCTGATCAGCACCCGGGTGCCCGCCGAAAGCGAACAGGAAGTCATCGACAAAGTCGGCGATCAAACCCTGCCGGCCTGATCTAGACGTGTCGAAGACGCTCGGATGAACACTTCGTGGTCTCAGTGGTCCAGGCCGTGGGCGGCCAGGCGATTCATCAGCTCGCCGGCACGACGCAGGGTGTCCTGCTCGCGGCTGCTCAGTGTCGCGTTGATGGCCTCGCAGAGCCAGCCGTCTCGGCGCTGTCGATCGTCGGACACATATCGCCGGCCGGCCGCCGTGATCTCGATGAGGACACGGCGAGCATCGTCGGGATCGCGGCCGCGCCGGATGAGTCCCTCGCGCTCCAGAAGCCGCAGAGACGCCGCGACGTTGGAGGTCGCCATGAGCAGGTCCGCCGCGATTTGCCCCGGCGACGCCGCCGCGCCGCGGCGCTCGATCGCACCCAGTACCAGTGCGTCAGACAGCGGCACCGAGCCCGACGCCATCTCGCGGCGAAGACGCCGTTGCAGCGCCATGAGTTGACGACGGAAATCCGCCGCTTGATTTTGATTCATCCTGCGGGCTTCCGGGGACCACGGACGCAACCGGTGGTCCTGACGACAGTTTGCGCGACGCCGGATAAAAATATCATATAGCTATTCTACATAGATATTCGATCATGTTGCACGAATTGAGGATTCATTATGACGAGTAGTCAAGGCAAAGCCTCCCGACTCGCAGAGCGGGCTCGGGAGTCAGGCTTCGCCGCCCTGCAGTGCAGCGGTCTGGCGATCGCCGCGTCTCACCTCGGAGGTGCTGACTACTCGATTGCTTCCCTGCCCGAGATGGTTCCCAGCGATTGCTGATTGCTCGTTGCGTCAGCGCTTTTGGATCGGAGGCGGCTGTCGTCATGGCCTTGCGGGCGGGCAGCCCCGCCCGTCGTCGCGGCGACTTCCCAGTCTTTGACAGTTGCTACTGGCCCGAACAGATCGGCGGGCACGTCAGGCGACAGCGGTTGGCCCGTTCGCACGCGCCGCGGCCAGTCCCGGTTGGCCAGCGCGGGTTTGGCAAGGGCGACGACATCGGCGGAGCCGGAGTCGATGATCGAGGCCGCGTCGCGGGGATCATCCAGGTGGCCGTTGGCGATGATCGACAGCCCGCTGTACTGCTTGGCAAGCTGTGCCAACGTCATTCCGGCCGCTCCGAAGGCCGGTGCCAGAGCTCGGTACTCGGTGGTGTGGATGTAGTCGATGCCGGTGTCGGCCAGTGCGGTGAAGATCGCGGCGGCGTCATCCTCGCCGCCCGCCCACCGATGATGATTATCTGAAACCTTGCCCTGGGAGATACGGATACCAACGGCGATGTCCGCACCGACGGCGGCTGCGACGTCACCGCAGACCTCGCTCGCCAACCGGACGCGGTTGGCGACGCTGCCGCCGTAGCTGTCGGCGCGGGTGTTCATGTATTCGGTGAGGAATGCGTCGAGCAAATATCCGTTGGCGCCATGGATCTCGACGCCGTCGAACCCCGCGTCGCGTGCCAACCGGGCCGCGTCGACGAACGCGGCGCGGACCTGACCGATCTGCTCAGTGGTCATCGCCTCGGGTACCTGAAATGGCCCTGACCCGCGGTACATCGCCAGCTGCTCACCCCGGGGACGCACTGCTGAGGGCCCCCAGGTGGCGGTGGTGTGCGGGTTGCCCTGTGACTGGCTGCCGGCGTGCGTCAGTTGGGCGAAGAACTTCGACCCGGCGGCATGGACGCCGGCGACAACTGGTTTCCAGGCCGCGGCCTGAGCGGGATTGGCGATGCCGGGTTGGAAGAAGTAACCCTGGCTGGTCTGTTCATCGATGTAGAGACCTTCGGTGATCAACAGTCCGAACTCACCCTCGGCGAAAGTCCGGTAATAGGAGCCGATCCGATCGGTGGGAACACCGTCGGCCGTCGCGCTGACTCGGGTCATCGGCGCCAGCGCGACGCGGTTCCCCAGGTCAACCCCGCCGATGGATGCCTGCCGGAACAGCGGTTCATAGCGTGGTCGCTGTTGCCATGACATGGACTCGGTTACCCTCGTCGTCGAGTTTTATTGGGATCTCATCGAACCGGAGCCTTGGGGCACCTGCTCAACGAGCCTCCGGGTGGTCGGTCAGATATCGGATGAAGCCGACGACGTCGTCAGCGACCAGCCGCCCGATCGCCCCGCTTGAGTACACGGCGAGCCGTATCGTCCCATCGGGCGCCAGGATGAAGCCAGTCGATTGCAGATAGTGCGGATCGTCGTTGACGTACGCACCTACCGCCGCGGCGACCTTGCCGGCGTCGGCGCTGTGGCCAACCGGAAAACGCAGCCCGCGTTTGGCGACGAGCGCCGCGGACGTGTCCTCATCGTCGACGGAGAAGGCGACTACTTTGGCACCGAGTTCGCTCAGCGTGTCGAGCGCGCGCGAGAACGCGCTGAGTTGCGCGTTGCAGTACGGGCACCAGGAACCGCGATAGATCAAGATGACCCCGTAGGAGCCGGCGAGGTCGCCGGGCAGCGACATCATGCCGCCACCGACGGCGGGAATCTCGAGCGCGGGCAGCGGCTGGCCATAGTTGAGTCGCGACATCGGCTTCCCTTCACGGTGGTTCGTTGACTACTCGGCATCATGCTGCGAGAAAACTGGACTGACAATTCCAATCCGGATAGTGTGCGGCCATGGCTTCGAAGGGGGGTCGTCCTACCGCACGGCTGACCGATCGCGGCGCGGCGACGAAGGCTCGCATCGTGGCTGGAGCGGCCACCCTCGTTCGGGAGTACGGGGTCGCCGGGACGAGCCTGGACGCCGTGATGACGGCCACCGGCACCAGCCGGTCGCAGCTGTATCACTACTTCGAAAACAAAGACGCGCTCATCGGTGAGGTGATCAAAACCCAGTTCGCCCGCGTGATCGCCGCGCAGGAACCGCTGCTGAGCGAGCTCTCCTCCTGGGAGGGTCTGCAGCGCTGGTGCGATCATCTCGTGTCCATGGTCAGCGAAACGCAAGGTGTCGGCGGCTGTCCACTGGGCTCACTCGTGAGCGAGCTCGCCGACCGATCCGAATCGGCGCGACAGGAGCTCGCGCGGTCCTTCGCCGACTGGCAGTCCTATTTGTCCAAGGGCTTCGCGGCTATGCGCGCCAATGGGGAACTCGCCGCTGAGGCCGACGCGGACGATCTCGCGTTGACGATGATGAGCGCGCTGCAAGGCGGACTACTCATGGGGCAGGCCACGCGTAGCGCCCGTCCCCTTGAACTCGCACTCAACATGGCCCTGGGGCACGTCGCCAGATACCGGCGCAGCACGGCTTGAGGGCGCTTGTGAAGCTAGCCGACTGTCCAGAGTTTCCCCCCGAGGCGGGAGCCGCCCTGCCCACGGACCGCGGCCTGGGTTGGCGCCTGGCGCGACAGGCCGGCCCGGTTCTGCGCGATCCAGGGGCTAACTGGGTGTTCGTGGTGGGGCGGGTGGAGGTGTTGGCGCATCTGGACGATGCAGGGTTGGATCGCGCCCGTGCCGTGCCCGACAGCGATCTCGAGGTTCACCGCCAGCTATTCGCGCCCAAAGCAGCCCACGACATCGCCGCGCAGTTCCGTCCGATCGCCGCCGCGCAGATCGATCGATTCGTCGCCGCCGGCGGCGGCGACGCGGTGGCCGACGTGACCACGCCGATGGCCGGCGCCCTTTTCGATATCGTGTCGCGCCTGCGGCTGTTGCCCGTGGGACACCTGTATGGGCGGTCCGGCCACGTCTTTTTGGAGGCGTGCCGCAACCTGTTCAAACACGCCGGCTGGCACTTATTCGAATTGGCACGCCGCCCCGAGCTGCGCGACGCGCTTCGACGCGAGCCCGAGCTGATACGCGAGTTCGTCGAAGAGGTCCTGCGGTTGGAGCCGATGGTGCAGGGTTGCCAGCGCTTCACCAACCAGCCAACGACCGTCGGGGGTGTAGAGCTGCCGCCCGGCGTGGTGGTGATGTTGTGCATCGCTGCGGTGCAGCGCGACGGCAGTGACGCCATGTCCACCGATGATCTCGTGATCGGCGTCAGGGCCCACCGGCATTGGAGTCTGGGTGCCGGGTCGATGCGGTGCCGCGGCGGGCACATCGTCCGGCAGGTGTTGCGCGTGCTGGTCGAGGAGTGGGTGGACCGGGCCGGGCATGTGGCAGTGGTCCCCGGCTTCCGGCCGGAGGCCGAGTTCCCGATTACACAGAGCACCCTGTGGCTGCCGGAGTTGCCGCTAGTGACGAGCGCTTAGTACCGGTTCACGATCACGACGCTCCTGGCCGCGGGCCGTGCATATAGTCGAGCGGTGACGATCCCCTACGACGGCGCGCTGCGCGAACGGGTGCGCGCGAACATCGCGGGTCACGACCGCCGGGCGGTGACCGACCCGAGCAGGCGGCACGCGGCCGTCGCGGTGGTCCTGGTCGACTCCGAAGTGGGCGAGGACAGGGTCAACCCGGTGTCGGTGGAGGACTGGAACGCGGGCCGGCCCATGCCCGGCGCCGACCTCGACGGCCGTATGGTCGGCGTGTCCGGTGGCGCGGCATTCCTGCTGTGCCGCAGGGCAACTCGGCTCAGTTCCCATTCCGCGCAGTGGGCGCTGCCGGGCGGTCGGCTGGACCCCGGCGAAACCGCGGTCGACGCCGCACTGCGGGAGTTGGATGAGGAGGTCGGCATCACTCTGTCCGGCGACGACGTGCTGGGGCTGCTCGACGACTACGCGACGCGGTCCGGCTACGTCATCACCCCCGTGGTGCTGTGGGGCGGCGGTCGGCTTGACCCCCGGCCCGCGCCCGACGAGGTGGTCGCGGTCTATCGGGTCGGGCTGCACCAACTGCAACGCGACGATTCGCCGCGGTTCATCGGCATCCCCGAGAGCCCGCGGCCGGTGGTGCAGATTCCGTTGGGAAACGACTTGATTCACGCGCCGACGGGCGCGGTGCTGCTGCAGGTGCGCTGGTTATGCCTGGAGGGTCGCCACGACCCCGTCGACGGTCTCGAACAACCGGTGTTCGCCTGGAAATAGCGGGGAACCGACCGACCTACGCCGCGGCCGTTTGGGCAGTCGGTACGGAGGCCACCTCGGAGTGCAAATTCCCGCAGGCTTCGCAATTCACCGCGTACTCGAGCAGGTTTTCGCCATTCTCCAGGAACCGGTAGTTGGCCCACGCCATACAACGCGGGCACCGGGTACGGCCTCGTTCGACTGTCATTGCTTACGTCCCCCTCGCTTACGTGCGACGCCCTCGGATACCCGCTGTCCGAGGGCTTGAATCAAGCCCTCCCGGACCCGTTGTCGCACAACACAAGTCGCCCGTGCGCAGCTACCGTCGGCTTTCGTCGGCGACGTCGTGCCGCGATTGGTGCAGACCCGGCGCGTCCGGATCACCATCGCGGTGCTCGAGTTGCTCCTGCAGGCGACGTTGCTCCTCGGTCGCCTCCCGGGCGTCCTTCGGCGTTGGCGCCGGGTCCAAGTTGTTTTGCTGATCCACGAGGGTTCCTCCGAGCCTTGGGGTTTTGATCAGGATCGCCCGGATGGCCCGGTTCAAAACCCCGCGGCGGCGGGGAAAGCAGGAGGGACGGTGCCGGCTTCGCGCCTCTCGGCAGGTGGTCGCTCGAAGCGACGATTCTTCAGGTGGTACCCGGGGGAATGTCCGGCACCGTCGCCCCCCACCAACGGCCGGCGCCGCGCGGTTATTCCGGCGCGGGACGCACGGCCACCACGTCGGTCAGTCCGCTGACCGTGAGGAGCGGCATCAACATCTCGTTCGCGATGATCTCGATTTGACCGACGTGGTCGAAGAGCGCATTGATCGCCGCGCTGTCCAGGTACTCCACCGCGCCGAAGTCGACGACCACGGTCCCGCCCCCGGTCACGGCATCGCGCAGTGCGTCAGTGAAGGTGGCGATGTTGCTGAGGTCGAGTTCGCCCCGCACGATCAACGCGTCCCCACCCTCACCGCGGCGCTCCCGGGTGACGCTCAGTGGGGTGGTCATCCGGTGATCCTCGCCCGCAGCTCCACGGTGGTGCCCGCAGCGCCCGGCGCGACGGTGACGCCATTCATGAGGCCGCGCATCAGGGTGAAGCCACGCCCGCGATGATTTCCGGGAGCCGGTTGGGGCGCCTTCCAGCTGCCGGTGTCGGTGATTGTGATGTGCACGTCGTCGGCCATCACGCTCGCGCGGAGGCCGATGTTGCCCGACGTGTGGCGGTGGCCGTGTTCGATGGCATTGGCGACCGCCTCGCCGGCGGCCACCAGGATGCTGAGGGTCTGATCGGCATTGACTCCGGCGCGCGCAAGCCAGCCGCGCAGCGCGGCGCGGGTCGGGCCGAGCTGGTTGACCTCGGCGGGAAAGGACATCTCCAGCGGCGGGGGCTGCCGGTAGAGCAAGACGGCGACGTCGTCCTGGTAGCCGCCGCGCGGCGCGAGGTTCGTCATCAGCTCGCTCGCCAGGTAGTCCAGCGTGGTGTCGCCACAACCGCGCACGATGTCGGCGGCGCGCGCGATGCCGATGTCGAGCGCGACGCGGCGCCGCTCGACGAGACCGTCCGTGTAGAGCAGCAGGGTCGCCCGCGCCGGCAAGCTGAGCCGCGCTTCGGGACGATGCCGATCCGACCGCAGGCGCAAACCCAGCGGGATGCCGCGTCCGTCGTCGAGCAGCTGGACCGTGCGGTCGCAATGAACGAGTACGGCAGGCGGGTGACCGGCGCTGGAATACACCAACTCCCCGGTCTCGCCGTCGAGCACCGCGCAGAACGCGGTGGTGCACCGGGCACCGGGCAGCTGCGCGGCGAATCGGTCGAGCCCCTCGAGTGCCGAACCCGGGCTGGGATTCTCCAGCAGCAGCGCGCGGCAGGCGCTGCGCAGCTGCCCCATCACCGTCGCCGCCGCCAGCCCGTGCCCGACGCAGTCCCCGACGATCAGCGCCACGCGACCGTCTTCCAGCTCGACCGCGTCGTACCAATCTCCCCCGACCTGTAGGGGACGCGCGGCGGGCTGGTACCGCACCGCGAATCCGGCGGGCAAGACCGAGGGGCCGAGCATGGCGTGCTGCAGCGCCAGGGCGGTCTCGCGTTGCTGGTCGATCTGGTGGACCCGCTGCAGGCCCTGCCCCAGCCGACCGGCCAGAACCGTCAGCAGCGTCTGGTCGTCTGCGCTGAACGGGCGTCGTTCGGCGAGTTCGACCCAGATCACCAGCACGCCCAGCGGATGCTGCAGGGCGATGCCGGCCGCCCCGTGTTCGGTGGTGTCGGCGGTCAGCATCTGACCGTCGCGCAACGAGCAGATCGTGTCCTGGGTCGCGGCCGGCAAGTCGGCCCACAGTGCGGGCCCGCCATCCGACACCAGACTGGGTGGTCCCCAGCCGGAGTGCGGGGTGCCCGACTGGCCGGCCCGAAGGGGAAACGTGAGGGCGACGACACGGTGCGCCCGCCAGAGCCGGCGCAGGCCCCGGACGGCGGCGTGGACCGCGTCGTCGACCGTATCCGCTTGCGCCAGTTGCTCATTGAGGTCGGCCAGCGCACTCTGGCGTTGCACGGCGTAGTGCTCGGTGGTGACGTCGTCGAATGTTCCGACCACCACCCGCCTGCCGGTGTCGGGGTCGCGGGCGTGGTTGACGGCCGTCCGGATCCATATCCGATGCCCGTCGCGGTGGACGGCGGGCACGACGTAGGTGCCGCTGGTCTCGCCGCGGAGCGCCCTGGAGACGTCGGCGAGTTGTACGTACGAGTCGTGGTCGTTGTCCGCATCGGGCCACCACGGGTGCGGGGCCTGGTACGGCAGGCCGCCTTGGCCATAGCCCAGGATCTGGGTGAACGCGGCGTTGATCTCGGTAACGGCGCCGCGGTCGTCGCACACGAAGAACGCTTCCTGGGTGGATTCGATCAACGCGCTGCGCCAGCGGGCCTGGTGGTTGCGCAGCCGCGCCAATTCGATGTTCGCGCGCACGCGGGCCAGCAGTTCGGCGGCGACGAACGGCTTGACGAGGTAGTCGTCGGCGCCGGCACGCAATCCTTCGATGGAGGCTTCCTGCCCGGCGTGGGCGGACACCAGCACGACCGGTACGGCGGCGGTGCGCGCATCCGCACGCAACTCCTTGACCAGCGTCATCCCGTCCAGCCGGGGCATCATCACGTCGCTGATGACCAGATCCGGCGCTTTGGCGCGCACGGCCGCCAAGGCCTGCACGCCGTCGCTGACCGACTCGACGAGGTAACCCGCGGCCCCGAGCAAACGTGCCAGATACTCGCGCATGTCGATGTTGTCGTCGGCGATCAGCACCCGCGGCGGTGGCCCGGCGCTCCACGCCTGGCCGAAGGCGCCGACCGGAGCTAGGCCCACGTCCGCGTCCGGCGACGCCACGGTGGCCGCGTCGGTGGCCACCCACCGCAGGGCCTCCTGCACGTACGGCTCGGCGATACCCGAACCGCCGCGAGAACTCTCGGTGGGCGAGACGGCATCGGGCGGCAGGTGCGCGGTGCCCAGAGGCAAGCGGATCGTGAAAGAGGTGCCCGCGCCGTCGACGCTGTCCACGGTGATGCCGCCGCCGTGCATGCCCACCAGTTCCTTGACCAGAGCCAACCCGATTCCGCTGCCCTCGGCGGAGCGGGCGTAGGGCGTTTCGATGCGGCGAAACCGCTCGAACAACCGCGGCACTTCGGCGGCGGGGACGCCGATGCCGGTGTCGCTGACGGTGACGACGGCATCACCGGCGTCCCGGCGCACCGCGACGGTGATGGAGCCTTCGAACGTGAATTTCAGCGCGTTCGACAGCAGGTTGAGGACGACCTTTTCCCACATGTCGCGGTCCAGGTACACCGGCTCGTCCAGCGGCGGGCAGTCCACGTCGAGGACCAGCCCCGCGCGCTCGACGGCAGACCGGAAGATGCTGGCCAGGTCCGCGGTGACGGCAGCCAGGTCGACGGGCTCGTAATGGGCCTGCATGCGGCCGGCCTGAATGCGCGAAAAGTCGAGCAGCGTGTTGACGAGCTTGATCAGGCGCAGGCCGTTGCGATGGATGACGTCGAGTTCCTCCCGCGTGCCGGCGTCGAAACCGTCGGCCCGCGCCCGCATTTCGGCCACCGGCCCGAGGATCAGCGTCAGCGGTGTGCGCAGTTCGTGGCTGATGTTGGAGAAGAACGTCGTCTTGGCGCGGTCCAGCTCTGCGAGTTCCTCGGCCCGTCGCAACTGGGCCTGGTAGCTGCGCGCACTGCCGATTCCCGCCGCCAGATGCGCGGCGACCAGGTGCAGGAACCCGCGGTAGGCGTCGTCCAGCCTCCGGTAGCGATTCAGCCCGGCCACCAGAATTCCGTAGGGCGCGATGCCTTGCTGGACAAGCGGCACCGCCAGAGCCTGGGTGGGCGGCTCCGGCCAGGCTCCGGTCGGCAGGCCCGCCGCGAGTTCACCGTTGAGCGTCAGCAACGTCGAATCACTGCGCGCCGGTTGTCCGAGGCCGTGAACCGCAGCGTCGGCCAGGTCCGGCAGCGCGACCGCCAACGGATGGTCGCTTTCGATCCCGCTCACGCCACCGAGCCGGGCGTCACCGTCTGGGCCGAACAAATAGATGAGCGCAAACGGCAAATCGCGCTTGTTGAGCCCGAGTTGACGCGTCGCGAAGGCCAGCATCTGGTCCTCGGTGCGCACCGCGGTCGGGTCGGAGCCGAGGTCACGCAGTGTCGCCAGCCGCCGCTCGGCGATCACCTGGTCGGTGTCCTCGCTGACGACGCACAGCATGCCGGCCACCTGCCCGCCGTCATCGCGCAGCGGGCTGTAGGAGAACGTGTGGTAGGACTCCTCGACGTAGCCCGACCGCTCGACGAAGAGCTGCAGCGTCCTGTCCCAGGTCGCCTGGCCTGTGGAGAGCACCTGCTCGATTCGGGGGCCGACGTCGGCCCAGATCTCCGCCCACACCTCGCGGGCGGGGCGCCCGAGCGCCCACGGGTATTTGCGGCCCAGGGTGGCGTGCCGATAGGCGGAGTTACAGAAGAACGTGAGGTCCGGCCCCCACGCCATCCACATGGAAAACCGCGACGACAGAAGGATGTTCACCGCGGTCTGCAGGCTCTGGGGCCACCCGTCCGGCGATCCGAGCGGGGTCGCCGGCCAATCGACGCGGACGAGGGCGGATCGAAGTTCGGCGTCGGCGTCAAACATCGCGGCCGCCGGGGGGTCGGTCGTGTGGTCGGCAGGGGTCTGGGACACGGGCGCGCCGCCGTCACCCGGCTGGCTCATCCAGTCGGGCGCTTGCGCTGCACCGCTATCGGCAGGGCCCCGCATCTCGATCACCGGAGCCTACCGGAGCGCCGCGTCGCCCCGGTGTCCGTCGGGACGGACGCGCGGGCGTGGGGTCGCGGTCAGGCGGCGAGGCGGGGGAGCACCCGATCGCCGAACCGCGTGACCCAGCCGGCGGGGTCGGGGTTGCCGGGCAGCGGCCCGGTGTTGATCAGGTCGATACCCAGCGCGGCGTAACGGTCCAGGGTGCGCAGGTACTGGTCGATGTCGGCGAATGGATCGACGTAATAGGCTGCGGTCAAGCGGATTTCGGAGAAGTCACGGCCGACCGCATCGCAGTGGCGGCGCAGCACGTCGATCTTGTGCGGCAGCTCGTCCAGCGACGACGTGCTGTTCCACACGTCGGCGTATTGGGCGACCAGGCGGAGAGTCTTTCGTTCGCCCGAACCCCCGATGAGGATGGGCGGGCGGCGCAGCGGCTGCGGCCGGCAGATGGTCTCGGCCAAGCGGTAGTGGCTGCCCTCGTAGGGGCCGTCGTCGGCGCTCCACATCTGTAGGCAGATCTGCAGCGTCTCCTCGAGCATCTCGAACCGCTCGCGCAGCGGGGGGTACGGGATGCCCAGCGCGTGGTGCTCGCGGTCGTACCAGGCGGCGCCGATCCCGAACATCGTTCGACCGCCGGCCAGGACGTCCAGCGTCGTCATCGTCTTGGCCAGCACGCCCGGGTATCGGTACGTGACGCCGGTGACGAGCATGGTCAGGGTGATGCGCTCGGTCAGGGCGGCGAGGTATCCCATGGAGGTGTAGCCCTCGAGGAACGGGTCCTCGGCGCGCCCCACCCCCTCCATCTGGAAGAAATGGTCGGCCAGGGAGAACATCTCGGCGCCGGCGTCCTCGGCGGCCCTGGCCGTGGCGGCCAGGGTGGGACCCAGGCGCTCCGCGTCGCCGGGCAGGAAGTCGATGTAGTGAATACCGAATCTCATTGTTTCACCGAGCCTTTCATGCGTCGAGTCGACCGAGCAGCGCCAGGGCCTCGTTGATAACCCGACGCTCACGCTCGGTATAACGGTCTTCCAGCGCCCGCACCAGCCACTCCTCGCGGACCGCGCGATGGCCTTCGGCACGGCGCCGGCCGAGCGCGGTCAGCGTGATCAGCTGGCGGCGGCCGTCATGGGGGTCGGGGGCGCGATCGATCAGGCCGTGCCGGTCGAGCCCCGCCACGGTGGCGGCCATGGACTGCGGGCGGACGCGTTCCGCACCGGCGAGCTCGCTGGTGGAGGCCGCGCCGTTTTTGGCGAGTCGCAGCAGCACCGCCGTCTGCGGGGGAGTGAGGTCATCGCCCGTGGTGATGTCCCGCAGCCTCCTGCGCAACCTGCTGAACACCACGCGCAGGTCCCTGGCGGCCTGGACGGAGGATTCGCTGAAACGCGCCATAAGAACAGCCTAGACTGTGCAGTCTGGCCTGTCGAGTTGGGGATGGCTACGCTGACAATATTTAAGTGCGAACGCATTTGGTGCGGGGCTACTCGCCTTCCGCGGCTCTGTCGACGAAGGTCTGGGCCGCGCGCCGGATGAACTCTTCGGTGGGCGCGGGGTGCCAGCCCAGTTCGCGGGTGGCCTTGGCGTGGCTGGCGGGCGAGGTCAGGGCGATCAGCCGGGCGCTTTGGCGACCGATGGGAAGGTCTCGCCGCAGCAGCGGTCGCGCGGCCTCGCCCAGCGCGGCGAACGCGTAGACCAGCGCCATCGGTATGCCGATCCGCGGGGGCCGCGCGCCGACGGCCTCGGCGGCCAGCGTGAGAAGTTCCCGCTGGGTCATGTAGCGCTCGGAAATGATGTAGCGCTGGCCGATTCGCCCCTTTTGCGCCGCCAGCAGCAGGGCGTCGGCGACGTCGTCGATGCCCACCACCTCGGCGCCGACGCCGCGCACATAGAACGGCAGTTTCCCGAGCGCCGCGAGCCGCACCAGCATTCCCTGCCGCGGCTGCCAGTCCGGGGGCCCGTAGGGGTTGGACACGTTGGTTACCACGGCGGGCAGGCCGTGGTTGGCGGCGTAGGAGAACACCAGGTCCTCGGCCTGACGGCGCGACTCGATGTAGCTGCCGGCCCGGTCCGCCCAGTTGAAAGGCGTTTCCTCGTCCACGGTTTCGCCGTGCTCGCCGATCGCGATCGCGCCGATGGTGCTCAGGAACACGAATCGGTGCAGGTCGGCCTTCGCGGCCACCTCGAGGACGTTGCGCAGACCCTTGACGTTGGTTTCGAACAGCGGTGCGGGATCGCGCAATTCGGCTCGGGTGTCGACGACGCAGTAGTAGACGACGTCGCGATCGGACATGGCGGCGGCGACCTGCGCCGTGTCGAAGATGTCGCCGTAATGCCGGTCGACGGCCAGGCCGTCGATGCCCTTGGTGGAGCTCGATTTTCGCAACAGCACCCGGACGTCGGCGCCACCGGCCACCAGGTGGCGGGTCACGCACGCTCCGACGTTGCCGCTGGCCCCCATCACCAGGGCGCGCTGTCCGGCCACCGCGGGGTCTGCGCCTGCCGCCATCTGAAGACCTCGACTTCTCGCCGTCGGATTTACTGTGATGCCGACAGTAAGAATCGCACGGGGCTAGGCCAGGTCGGCGAGCACCCGTTCGAGCGCGGCGAGATGGTCGTCGACGGTGGCCAGGCCGGCGTTCATGGTGTTCACCGAAACGTGCGTCGCCCCGGCGGCTTTCCAGGCCGCGATGTCCGCGGCCACCTTGTCGCGGTCGCCGGACCAGCTCACGCGCCCCTCCATCCCGAGGCTTTCCGGGTCCCGCCCCGCCGCCGTCGCCGCGCGTCGCACCTGCTCGAGGGCGTGATCGAGCCGCGGCCCCGGGCCCACCATGGGGAACCAGCCGTCGCCCAGCCGTCCGGCGCGCTCGTAGGCGCGGTCGGAGGCCGCGCCGAACCACACCGGGATCGGGCGTTGCACGGGCAGCGGGGCCAGGCCCGCCGCGGTGATCGTGTGGTGCCGCCCGTTGAACGTGACCGAGGGCTCCGTCCACAGCCTGCGCATCACCTCCACCTGCTCCTCCGAGCGCCTGCCGCGGTTGGTGAACGTCTCGCCGAGGGCCTCGTACTCGACGGCGTTCCAACCCAGGCCGACGCCAAGCCGGAACCGGCCGCCGGTGAGCAGATCGACCTCGGCGGCCTGCTTGGCGACCAGGACCGACTGCCGCTGCGGCAGGATGATGACGCCGGTGACCAGTTCCAGCGACGTGACGGCGGCCAGGTAGCCGAACATGACGAACGGCTCGTGGAACGTGGAGCCGATGTCGTAGGGGCCGTCCCAGCCTCGGTGCACCTTCGGATCGGCGCCCACGACGTGGTCATAGGCCAGGATGTGGGTGAACCCCAGCTCCTCGACCCGTTGCCCGTACGCGCGGACGACGGCGGGATCCCCGCCGAGTTCGGTCTGTGGGAAGACGACACCAATGCGCATCCACCGTTCAACCCCGCCACGCCGCGATTGCTTCCAGAGCCGCGGAAATCGCCGCCGGTATGTATAGCGGCCAGACGGGCCGGGTATCCGGCCGGTTGGATGGTCGCCGCGCGGGCTGTTCGGAATTCCGCGGCGGTCGACCGGTTCCTCGAGGCGATGGGGAGGACCGGCCCTCGGTCGGTCGACCGGAAGGAGCGTGCCGTGCCGGAGGTAGAACTTCATCACGACGGACACCCGCAGTACCGGCGGATGGTCCGTTTCGACTGGTCGAAGACGCCGCTGCACTGGGTGCCCGACGACCCGTTCTCGACGCACATGATCAATGTCTTGCACCTGCTGCTGCCCGAGGGCGAGCGGCACTTCATCAAAGCCGTGCTCGAGGCGTCGTCGATGGTCGACGATCCCGAGCTCGAGGCGTCCATCAAACCGTTCATCCAGCAGGAGTCCTGGCACGCCTGGGCGCACCAGGTGGTACTGGACCGCCTCGCCGAGCAGGGGATCGACACCAGGCCGTACACCGATCGGCTCGGGCGAGTGTTGTCGATGACGCTGGGTGATCCCCCCCGGTGGTTTCCTCCGGCCATGAAGCGGTGGTGGCTGTACCGGCGCCTTGCCGATGTCGCCGCGCTGGAGCACTTCACGGCGATGCTGGGCCAGTGGGTGCTGACCAACCGGGGCCTGGACTACGCACGGGCCGACCCCATGATGCTCGACCTGCTGCGCTGGCACGGCGCCGAGGAGGTCGAGCACCGCGCACTGGTGTTCGACGTCTACCAGCATGTCTGCGGGAGCTACCTGATCAGGGCGTTCTCGATGTTGTTCACGGCGCCGCTGTTCATCGGCTGGTGGGTCGCGGGAGCCCGCTACTTGATGGCCCAGGACCCGACCATCGATCGCAAATGGCGCTGGCGGGACTGGCTGTGGGCCGCCCGCGAGTATCGGTTGCCGGGCCCGTGGAAGCTGCTCGTGACGACGCCTCTCCGGTATATGCGGCCCCGCCACCACCCGAACGACGAGGGGTCCACGCAGATGGCTGTTGACTACCTGGAGTATTCGCCGGCGGCCAGGGACGCCCGCGAGCGCGCGCTGTCGCAGCGGACGTCGGGCGGGCCCAACCTGTCGCCCGAGCGGGCGGGCGCGTGATGAAGGTTTGGGTCGACCTGGACACCTGCGACGGCAACGGCGTGTGCATGAGCATCTGCCACGAGGTGTTCGATGTGCGGGAAGACGGACTGCACGTGCTCCAGAGGGAGCCGTCGGCCGAGCTCCGCGACAAGTTGAGGGGCGCCGAGGTGTCCTGTCCCACCCGGGCGATCACGGTGAAGGACTGAAGCCCGTGCCGACGGATCAACTGAGCAAGGTGGTCGTGGTGGGGGCCGGCGTGGCCGGGATGCGGGCCGCCGAAACACTGCGACTGGACGGCTACGACGGCGACCTCACCATCGTCGGCGCCGAACGCCAGGCCCCCTACCACCGGCCCCCGCTGTCGAAGAAGCTGCTCACCGGCGAGGTGCACCGCGCGGGTATCGATATGGCCGCCCAGTTCGACCTCGGCGCGCGCGTGCTGCGTGGCGCCTCGGCGGTCGGAGTGGACATGTCGGAGCGCACCGTCGCGGTGCGCGACGAAAACCGTGATCTGGCTTTGCCTTTCGACGGGCTCGTGATCGCCAGCGGCGCCGTGCCGCGCGCCTGGCCGGGCGGGCCGGTGCCCGAGGGCGTGTTGTTGCTCCGCACGGTCGAGGACTGCCTGGCCATTCGGGAGCGGCTCGGCGCGCGGCCGCGCGTGGTGGTCGTCGGGGGCGGGTTCATCGGAGCCGAGGTGGCCGCGAGTTGCCGATCCCTGGGACTCGACGTCGTGCTGGTCGAGAAGTCCGGGGGGCTGCTGTCGCTGGCGCTGGGCGAGGAGATGGCGCCGTGCTGGGCCGAGCTGCATCGACGCCACGGCGTGGAGCTGCGGGTCGGCGTCGGTGTCGACGCGTTCGTCGGCAACGGGCGCGTGCAGGGGGTGCGGCTCACCGACGGCTCGCAGGTCCCCGCCGATCTGGTCGTCGTCGGGCTGGGTGTCACCCCGGCCACCGACTGGCTGCGGGGTTCGGGCCTGCGCATCGACGACGGAGTCGTGTGCGACGCGACGGGCGCCGCCGAGGGCGTGAAAGGCGTCGTCGCCGCGGGTGACGTCGCCCGCTGGTGGCATCCGCTGTACGAGCGCCACCTCCGCATCGAGCACTGGGACACCGCCGGGCGGCGGGGGGCCGCCGCCGCCCGCACGCTGCTGGCGGGCCCGGATCGGGCCGAGACGTTCGACGACGTGCCGTACTTCTGGTCCGATCAGTACGACGTCAAGGTGCAGATGCTTGGCGTGCCGGCCGACTACGACGCGTTGGAGTTCGTGGAAGGACGGCCCGGGGCGGGCGGCTTCGTCGCCGCCTACGGGCGCGGCGGCCGGACCGTCGCGGTGCTGGGCACGATCGCGGACCGGGTCTACGCGTATCGCGACGCGATCGCCAAGCGCGCCGATTTCCCGCCCCGCCGCCCGGATTAGCGGCGACGCGGTATCGGCCGGCGGCTGTGGGGTCCGCCACAAACGCGGGGGACCGGGCGCCGGAAGCGGGTATCCACTCGGCTGCACCCGGAACGGGTAGCGACGCCGGCGTGAGGAACCCATGAGTCAAGCGATCCAGCGGCAGCTGGGAGAGTACGACAGTCCCATCGAGGACGAACTGGAGAACGCCTTCACCAGGATGCTGAGCGAAGGCACCCAGCGGATGCACCGCACCTGGCGGGGTGTGCTGGTCACCGGCTTTTTCGGTGGTACCGAGGTGGCGCTGGGTGTGCTCGCCTACCTGTCGGTGCTGGAGGCCACCCACCAGCCGCTGCTGGCGGGTCTGGCGTTTTCGATCGGATTCCTGGCGCTCCTGCTGGGCCGCAGCGAACTGTTCACCGAGGGATTCCTGGTACCGGTCGTCACCGTGGCGGCCAAGCGCGCCAGCCTGGCGCAACTGTTCAAGTTGTGGGGCGGCACGATGCTCGCCAACCTGGTCGGCGGCTGGGTCATCATGTGGCTGATCATGGCGGGCTTTCCCGAACTGCACGCACAAACCATCGAGTCCGGCGTTCACTTCGCGACCGCGCCCCTGTCGGCGCGGACGCTGGCGCTGGCGGTGCTCGGCGGCATGGTGATCACCCTGATGACCCGAATGCAGCACGGCACCGACTCGGTGCCCGCGAAGATCGCCGCCGCGATCGCGGGCGCCTTCCTGCTCGCCGGGACGCGCCTGTTCCACTCGATCCTCGACTCGCTGCTGATCTTCGGCGCCCTCGCCACGGGCAAGGCGCCGTTCGGCTATTGGGACTGGCTGGGCTGGTTCGGCTACACGGTGGTCGGCAACGTCGCGGGTGGTCTCGGCTTCGTGACCTTGCTCAGGTTGCTGCGCAGCAAGGACCGACTGCAGGAGGAGCGGGCCGACGCGGAGGCGTCGTCGTGAAAACGATTGGAAATCAAGATCTCAGCGCGCAACGAGTACTTATCCGAAGCGAGACGCGAACCACGTTATGGGCCGAAGCCCAATTGGGTATCCGTTGCACATGAGTTCCCCGTCAATGACCGCGATCCCGGTGCAACTGGTGCTTGCCGGTGCCGCCGACGCCGTGACCGCGGCCAAGCTTCGCCATGTCTTGCGCGAGTGGCTGAACGAACTCACGTGGATGAGCGCGGAAGTCTGCCAGGACGTAGTGCTGGGCGTCAACGAAGCGCTGGCCAACTGCGTCGAGCACGCCTACCGCGCGCGCCACACCGCCGGCACCATGACCCTGCGCGCGAGTTACGACCAAGCGGCACAGAACATTCGGGTGTACGTCAGCGATTCCGGTAGCTGGTACCGGCGGCCGCCGAAGAGGCCTGAGGACCCGCGGGCCTCACGCGGGATCCTGCTCATGCACGCGCTGGCCGACCACTGCACCATCGATGCCCGGCCGAGCGGCACGACGGTCTCTCTGGAGTACATCGCCGACACCCCAAGCGGCTGGAATCGATGGTCGTGACGCATCACCAGCCGCGAGGTGTCGGCTAGACCCAATATCGGCTTCCCGCAACGGCTTATGGGCCCGCCGCCACCGGTGTCACACTCCGACGGCGCGTTCGAGTTCCTTCAGGGACGTCTCGAGGTGGCCCAGTATCCGCTGCAGATGCGGAACGCTGCGCCGGCAGCCGACGAGACCGAAGTCGAGATTGGCGGCGTTGTTGGTCACCGTGATGTTCATGGCCTGCCCGTCGAGGGGGATGGACAGCGGATAGTTTCCGTCCAGCCGCGCACCGCGCCAATACAGGGGTTCGGTGCGGCCGGCCGAGACATTCGAGATCACGATGTTGAACGGCGGCGAGGCCGCCGACAGGTAGCCGGGGATGAGCCCGGCGAACAGCCCGCCGACATTCAGCGCCGACAGCGCAAGCTGCTGGACGGGCGGCAGCTGCCAGAACACCTCTTTGGTGTCGCGGATGGATGTGCTGATGACCTCGAGCCGGCGGGCCGGGTCGCTGAGGTCGGTGGCCAGGTTGCACAGGAAGGTCCCGACCATGTTGCCGCCCCCGTCGTCGTCGTCCTTGCGGAGATTGACCGGCACCATCGCGGTCAGGGAGCTCTCCGGCAGGGCGCCCTGGTCCTGCAGGTAGGCACGCAGGGCCCCCGCCGACATGGCGAGCACCACGTCGTTGACCGTCACCCCGGCCGCCGACTTGACCGCCTTGATGCGGTCCAGGCCCCACGATTGGGCGCCCCCCCGCCGTGCCCCGCCGATCCGAACGTTGAACATGGTGCGCGGCGCGCGGAATGGGAGCGTCAGCTGCTGCTCGAGCAGCGCGGCCCGCGCGAGCTTCAACGTGGACGGCGCCAGCGACAACGCCGAGCCGGCGGTGCGCCCGGCCCGTTCGAGAAGCGACGGGCGGCCGCCTCGATCGCCGCGCTTGCGGGGACCGATGCTCCACGGAACCCGCACCTCATCGTCGTCGGGGTCGGAGGTGAAGGCGCGTTGCATCAGCCGCAGCGCGGACACGCCGTCCATCAGGGAGTGGTGGAACTTCGTGTACACGGCATACCGGCCGTCCTCCAGCCCCTCGACCAGGTGGGCCTCCCACAGCGGGCGGTGACGGTCGAGCAGGCTCCCGTGCAACCGGGACGCCAGCTCCAGAAGGTCGCGCACCCGTCCGGGCTCGGGGAGCGCGGAGCGGCGCAGGTGGTAGTCGAGTTCGACGTCGTTGTCGAACGACCAGGCGACGTTGGTGAAGCCGCCCAGGAAGGCCGGGTGCTTGCGGAAGGTCGGTTGCACCTCGGCGCACTCCAGCATGGCCTGATACGACTCGCGGACGAAGTGCGGGCCGGCGTCCTCCGGCGGCTCGAACAGCTGCAGCGAGCCCACGTGCATCGGATGCTCGCGAGACTCGCCGATCAGGAAGATCGCGTCCGTCGGCGATATCGGTTTCATGGCCCTCACCCCGTTTTCCCGGCTGCGCCGCCCGCCCGGCACACGCTCTACCTCCCTGTAGCCGAACGAGACGCCGGCCACACTCAAACGGGCGCCCGAGTTCCGCGCGGGGTGCTAGCGGCCGCGGGGCGCCGACACCCTGCGAAAGACGTCGGTGATCTCGGCGACCCGCGGGTCGTCCCGCAGCTGCTCGAGGGTCTCCGGCAGCGGGAGCCGCCAGTTCGGATACTCGTCGATGGTGCCCGGCAGGTTGGGTTGGCGCGGTTCGGCGATCACGTCATAGGGCGAGATCAGCTTCAACCGGCTCGGGGTCGCCGCGAGCAACCGGTGCATCGCGACGATGATCTGGGCATCGTCCGGCTCTGGCGGTTCGTCAGGAAGTAACCCTTCGGAACGCAGCAGCGCCAGCCACTCGGCCCGTTCCCGCTCCGCCTTGGTCCGCTCGGCCGGGACGTCGACGAGCAGGCCGAGGTCGGCGCGCGCCCGCACGTGTTCGCCGCGCAGGAACCCCGCGGCGGTGGGCAGGTCGTGGGTGGAGAGGCTGGCGGCGGCCCGCGACGGCCACTGCGCCGGCGGGAGCAGGGGCTCTGAAGGCGCGGACTCGTCGCGGGTGAACCAGGACACGGCGCACCCCAGCATCCCATTGGCGGACAGGGCCTGGGTGACCTCCGGTTCGACGGTGCCCAGGTCTTCGCCGACCACCGTCGCCCCCGCGCGATGCGCTTCCAGCGCCAGCACGGCCAGCATCACGTCGGCGTCGTAGTGCACGTAGGTGCCGCGGTCGGGGCCGTCGCCGGGCGGGATCCACCACAGCCGCCACAGCCCGGCGACGTGGTCGATCCGCAGACCGTCGGCGTAGGTCAGCACGGCGCGCAGCATGTCCCGCAGCGCGGAGTAGCCGGTGGCCGCCAGTCGGTCCGGTCGCCACGGCGGAAGCCCCCAGTCCTGTCCCCGCGGGGTGAAGTTGTCGGGCGGAGCCCCGACGCTCACCCCGCCGGCGAGCACCTCGGCCAGCGCCCAGGCGTCCGCGCCCTCCGCGTCGACCCCGACCGGCAGGTCGTGCAACACCCCGAGCGCCATGCCGGCGTCGCGGGCTGCCTGCCGCACCGCGACCAACTGCTCGGTGCACCGCTGCTGCACCCAGGCGTGGAACGCCACCCGCGGCGCCAGGTCGCGGCGCGCGGACGCCACGGCCGCCCCGGATACGTCGCGCAGGGCGTCGGGCCAGCGCGACCAACGGCCGCCGTGCCGCTCGGCCAGCGCGCAGTAGGTGGCCCAGTCGCGCAGCCCCGCGAGGGCGGGCGACTCGTCGAGCGGAGAGGGCCGACCCTCGGCTCGCCACAGCAACTCCAGCGCGTCGCGTTTGGCCGCCCAGACGAGGTCGTGGTCGATGCGCTCGGTGTCCGCCGACACCCGCAGGGCATCGACTTCCGCGCGGGTGTCGGGGTCTGCCCCGCGGTAGGCGTCGAGGTCTTCGACGCGCAGCGCCAGCGGGTTGGCGAACCGCCGGCTGGACGGCGTGTAGGGCGAGGGCTGCACCGGGTGCGTCGGCCCGGGCGCGCTCAGCGGGTTCAGCAACACCGCCCCGGCGCCGTGCTCGGCGGCGGTCCAGTCCATGAACTCGCGCAGGTCACCCAGGTCACCGATGCCCCACGAGCGCGACGAGCGCAGCGCATACAGCTGCAGCATCCAACCCCAGGTGGCCGGCGCGGCCGGGACGTGCTGCGGCGCCGCCACCAGGGTGGCCTCCTGACCGTCGCGGGTGTGCAGCCGATACCAGCCGGGCGGGAGGTCGCCGGGCAGCTCGTCGCGCACCTCGAACCGGTCGCCGTGCTCGCCGACCAGTAGCGCGGCTCCGGGCAGCGGGTGGGGGCGGCCGTCCAGCCGCGCCGCGATGGAGGGGGCCAGCACACCGGCGCGGTTGCGCTGCTGGAGCCTGGCCAGCTCGCGGCTCCGATCGGCCTCGGTGCGGGCCTCGACGTCGAGCAGCCCGAGGACCCGGATCACGACGTCGGCGTCGACCTCGACGGGTTCGCGGCGCTCGTTGCGGTAGGAGGTCGCCACCCCGTGCGCGGCCGCCAACCGCCGCAGATCTTCCGGGATCGACTGCTGCTTCGCCACTACCGGGCCCCCGCGGCGGCGCCGGAACAGCGCTCAGGTGTAGGCATTGGGTGTCTATACCCCGGTGCGGGTTTCTCACACCGCGCCGGCGCCGCGGCGGCCGGCGACACACCGGGGTATTGCGCTTGGTCCCAACAAATTCCGCGGACGTGCGGCCCCCCGGGGCCCTTTCGCCGATCCGCGCCGGCCGCGGCGAAGGGTAGCTGGGAGCGTCGCCCGCCGCGGCGCCCGATACACTGGGTGGTTCGGGGGTTCTTCGATCGGCGTGGATCTGACGGCCGCCGAGCCGTAACAACGTCAATGTCAAAGGTCGTGCAGTGCCCGAAAACAGCAGCGAAACCACCGGCTTGGTGCCCCACTTCGACGACGTGCAGGCGCATTACGACCTGTCCGACGAGTTCTTCGCGCTCTTCCTGGACCCGACGCGCACCTACAGCTGCGCCTACTTCGAACGCGACGACATGACGCTCGAGGAGGCCCAACTGGCCAAGGTCGACCTGTCGCTCGGCAAGCTCGGGCTGGAGCCGGGCATGACGTTGCTCGACATCGGGTGCGGGTGGGGGACCACCATCGTCCGGGCGCTCGAGCGCTACGACGTGAACGTGGTCGGGCTGACGCTGAGCCGCAACCAGCAGGCTCACGTGCAGCAACGGCTGGACCAGCATCCCAGCGCGCGCAGCAAGCGCGTGCTGTTGCAGGGGTGGGAGCAGTTCGACGAGAGGGTGGACCGGATCGTGTCGATCGGCGCCTTCGAGCATTTCGGGCGCGACCGCTACGCGGACTTCTTCAAGACGGCCTACCAGGCGCTACCCGCCGACGGCGTGATGTTGCTGCACACCATCATCAAGCCCAGCGATGAGGAGTTCGCCGAGCGCGGGCTCCCGATCACCATGACCAAGCTGCGGTTCATGAAATTCATCATGGACGAGATCTTCCCGGGCGGTGACCTGCCGCAGGCCAAGGGTGTCATCGAGCACGCCCAGAGCGTCGGCTTCGCGGTCGAGCGGGTGCAGCCGCTGCGCCCGCACTACGCCCGCACGCTGGACACCTGGGCCGCCGCGCTCGAGGAGCGCCGCGAGGATGCCGTCCGGATTCAGTCGCAAGAGGTCTACGACCGCTACATGAAGTACCTCACCGGTTGCGCCGACCTCTTCCGCGAGGGCTACACCGACGTCGCGCAGTTCACCTTGACCAAAGCCTGACGCCCACCACCGCGTTTCGCACCCCGGCGTGCCGCGCGGCCCCCCGGCCCGCGGTTTACCGGTTGTGCGCGACGGGTAACACCACGAGCAACAACCTGATTCGGTAGCCGCCACCGCACGTCGGCGCGAAACCGCAGGAAGGATTGACCGTGGGCGCCAAGCACCGCATGACCAGCCGCACTCAGCAAAGACGATCGCGCGCCGATGGGGGAGCGCGACGGGCGCTGTCCGGCGTCGCGGGCGCGTGCGAAGTAATCGCCGCCTCCGTGCTGTGCGCGTCGGCCGTGGGTCTGATCGTCAACGTCGAGCCGGAAAAGCGATCGCTGGTGGCCGACGAGGGCCCGGCGGCCGTCTCCCAGCCGGTGCGCCAGCAGGGAACCGTGATCGCGGTGTCGGCGGACTCCGTGACCGCCCGCAGTCCCGACGGGTACACGCAGACCTACCTGCTCACCCCGGACACCGCGCTCATCACCAGGGCCGGTGCTCGCACCGCGACGGCCCCTGGACATTTCGCGCTCAACGAGCGCGTGGACATCGTCGGGACGATCCGCGGCGGCACCGCGCTGGCGACGGCCGTCGCCGACCAAGACGCCGGACGCGGCGACGGGCCGCCGATGGATTTCGATGTCGCTCAACCGGCGAGCACGGCTCCGGGCGCCGCGTAGCCGAGGCGACGGGCCAACCGGCCCCGCACCGGGCTGCCTCCCCCTAGTATTTGGGGGCGTTCGAGCCACGGGAGGCAGCCATGAGCGACCACGAAGTGAAGATGATCGTCCTGTCGACGGATGATCTGGACGAATCGATCCGGTTTTACACCGAAACCTTGGGCATGTCGCTGAAGTTCCGCGACGGGGCCCACTTCGCGGCCCTCGACGGCGGCGCGGTCACCCTCGCGCTGGCGACCGCCGTCGACCATCCCATCCCCGGCCGGGTCGTCGTCGGCATCAAGACCGCCGACGTCGATGCCGCGGCCAACGCGGTCGAGGCCGGCGGGGGCGCCATCGTCAAGGCCCCTTACGACGACGCCCACGAGCGTCGCGCCGTCGTGTACGACAACAAGGGCAACGGCCTGGTCTTCTATAAGTCGTTAGGCCGCTGACCGCGCCGAGCCCCGGCTAACGGCCGGTCCGTTCGCGGTGCTTGCACCCCGGCCAGCAGCAGGGCCGCCGCTTGCCCTCCTCCAACTCCTCTTGGGTGCGTCGGATGCGGCGCTGCCGGGTCGCGTCCTGCTTGGCGTCCTCGACCCAGCAGATGAACTCGTTGCGCGCCAGCGGCGTGATGTCCTTCCAGGCGGCCAGCGCCGCGGCGTTGCCGATCAGCGACTCGCGCAGATCCGCCGGCAGCTCGTGCACCACTCCACCCGGCACTCGGTGGTTCGCCATGGCCCCCAGGGTAGCCGCCACCAGCTAGTGGGCGGCCAAATGTGCGCTGCCGTCGTGCAATTCGTCGCGGCCCAACGCCATCGGGGTGAGCGCCGGGACGTCGCCGGCGGCGACGACGGCCCGGGTGATGGGAGTCAGCGTTTGAAACAGCGTCTCCACCTCGTCGTCGGTGAGCGCGTGCAGCGCCGACAGGCCCAGGGCGTCGGTGGTCGACTCGATCTCGTCTTTCAGTTCGCGGCCGGCGCGGGTCAGCGACCCGTCGTCGTGCAGCAGGCCGCGCGCGGCCAGCGCGTGCACGTGGTCGCGCCACGCCGCCTCGTCGTAATCGCGGGTGCGCGCGATGTAGTCCCGCGGGACTCCGCCGGCCGCGGCGTGCAGCACGTTGGATTCCCGGCCGGAGATGCCGGCGGCCGTCAGGGCCGCCACGTGTGCGTCGCCGCGCTGTTCGCGCAGCAGCGTCGTCGCGTGCCACGGGCCACGGCAGCGCCCGGTTCGCGGCGAACAGCGGCCGGCCGTCGAGCGGGGCGTTGCGCGCGGCCTGGGCGGCCAATTCGGCGGCCAATTCGACGGCGGAGCCGAGGTTCTCATTCGTGTCGAGCCCGTACCGGCGCAGCGCGGCGACCGCCGACTCGTGCCGCGCGCGCAGGGCGGCCTCCGGACCGGCGATCTGCCACGCCGCCGGCAGCGCCTTCGCGACGCGCTCGGGAGCGAAGTTGTAGAAGATCGCGGTGACCACCTCGGTGGCCACCGTGCCCAGTGGCGCCGAGCGCGCGGCGAAATAACCCATCCAGAATCCGCGGTAGCCCAGCTCGTCCAGCGCGGCCCGCGCCTCGGGCGCGAAGTAGGTCACGGCGTGTATCGGCTCGAATCGATCGAAGAAGCGCCGCGCCAATTTCGGTTCTCTGTGCACTCCTGGCAGTAAACCACCCGGCCCGCCGACGTACTCTCGCGGATTGTGTCCCCGACCGACGACCCAAGGCCCAGCGAAATGTCAACCGACCACCGATACGTGATCATCGGCGCCGGCGCGATAGGCGGCACGGTGGGCGCGGTGCTCGCCCGCGCCGGGATTCCCGCGGTGTTGGTGGCGCGCGGCGAGCATGCGCAGGCGCTGGCGTCCGACGGCTTGACGCTGCGGACTCCCGACGGCACCTTGCGCATCGCCGTGGCCGCGGCGTCGCGGCCCGACGACGTGGAGTTGACCTCCCGCGACGTGCTGGTCTTTGCGACCAAGACTCAGCAACTCGACACGGCGTTGCAGGACTGGGTTGATCGCCCCGTCTGCGACGACGGTCGACCCGCCGGGACCGCCGGCGAGCGACTGCCGGTGATGACCGCGCTCAACGGCGTTGTCGCCGAGGAGAAGTCGCTGCGCTACTTCCGGCGGGTGTTCGGTATCTGCGTCTGGATGCCCGCCGTGCATCTGAAGCCCGGCGAGGTGATCGTGCGGTCCTGGCCGCTGGCCGGCCAGTTCCACATCGCTCGGTGGCCCGCTTCGGCCCGCACGCCGGAGGACGCGACCCTGCTGGCGCGGCTCGCCGAAACGTGGAGCGATGCCGGAATTCGTGTATCCCTGCCCAAGGACGTCGCGCCCTGGAAGTACAACAAGCTGCTGAGCAACCTGGGTAACGCGGTGGGCGCGTTGACCGCCGAGGCGGCCGGTGATCTGGTCACCGCGGTGCGCGCCGAGGGGCAAGAGGTGTTGCGGCGCGCCGGCATCGAATTCGTCTCGTTCGCCGATTCCACCGCGGCGCGCGCCAACGGACCGACGGTCCGGCCAGTCCCCGGATGGGACGGCGGACCGAGCAACTCGACCTGGCAATCGTTGAGCCGCAGCACCGGAGACGCCGAAACGGACTTCCTCAACGGAGAGATCGTCAGAATCGCGCACCGCCACCGCGGCACGGCTCCCCGGAACGCGGCGCTGGCACGCGCGGTGCGGATGGCACTGCGCGACGGCGGCAGCCCGGGCGGGTACTCGGCCGCGCAGCTGGCGGAGCTGCTCGGCATCAGTGCCCCGTCACTCTGATCGCTCGAATCGACGGCCGGGCGAAAGTTGCTCTTCCCAAACGGTTTAAGCCGTCGGTCAAATCCGAGGTGTTGACCGCGGGTGAAGGCCTGTCCCGCCGTAATCGGACGGACACGCGTTGTTTGCCTTCCGTCTACCACGGGGCGGGCTGCATTTGCGACCCTTGACCGACTCCGCACGGCGGAGCCGCTCGTAACGCCCGAAAAGAGGTGGCCATGACAGAACACCTGCGCGCCTACAACAGCCTGTGGCAGGTCCGCAGCGACTCGTGGTGCCGATTGGAAGAGGCCGCCGACCGGTTGACGCGCCCGTCCACCACCGGGGCGCTGAAGGAGAAATGGGCCAACGCCTGCCGGGAGCTGCTGGGTCGCCTGAGTACCCTGGAGCCCTACTGGGCCTATCCCGGCTCACCCCAATTCGCGCGTTTGCAAAGGCTTTTCGCGGCCGGCAGCTACGACAAGTTCGCGCAGACCGTCGGGCAGGTCAATCGCGCGCTGACCACGGAATCCTACCGCTCGGGCGACGTGGACAACGCCGGCACCGACGACCTGGACATGTTCCCGTCCGACCCGCGCCAGCTCGTCGAACACCAGCCGGCGTCCCAGCGTGACCGGCCCTACTTCGAGGTGCTCGTCGTCGAGAAGATGACCGAGGACCAGGAGCGCGCGCTCCGCAGCGAAGTGCGCAAATGGCGACGGCCCGACGACGAATTCGTCTACGAGCTGGTGGTGGTGTCCAGCGGGGACGAGGCGCTCATCGCCGCCCGGCTCAACGTGAACCTGCAGGCGGTGGTGATCAGGCGGCGTTTCTCGCACCAGTCAACCCGGGACCTGTCGGCGCTGTCGGAATTCGTCGACACCGAGGTGTCGAACGAACTGGCGGACCACCAGACGCCCGAGGAGCGAGCGCAGATCCTCGCCGTTTCCCTGTCGAACCTGCGGCCGGAGCTGGACCTGTACCTGATGACCGAAATCGATGTGGAGGACATCGCCGGCCGGCTCGGCCAGTATTTCCGCCGGGTGTTCCACGCCCGCGAAGGCATGCTGGAGCTGCACCTGTCGATCCTGCACGGGGTGGCCGCGCGCTACCGCACGCCGTTCTTCAGCGCGCTCAAGCAATACAGCCACCGGCCGACGGGAGTCTTTCACGCCCTGCCCATTTCGCAGGGCAAGTCGATCGTGAACTCGCACTGGATCAAGGACATGGTCGGCTTCTACGGCCTGGACGTGTTCATGGCCGAGACGTCGGCGACGTGTGGCGGGCTCGACTCGCTGCTGGAGCCCACGGGGCCGCTGCGGGAAGCCCAGCAACTGGCCGGGCAGGCCTACGGCTCGCGCCACACCTACTTCGTCACCAACGGGACGTCCACGGCCAACAAGATCGTCACCCAGGCTCTGGTCGCGCCCGGCGACATCGTGCTGTTGGACCGCAACTGCCACCAGTCGCATCACTACGGGATGATGCTCGCCGGAGCGAATGTCGTTTACCTGGAGGCATATTCACTCAACGAATACTCGATGTACGGCGCGGTGCCCCTGCGGGAGATCAAGTCGAAATTGTTGGCGCTCAAGCGCGCCGGCAAGCTCAACAGGGTCAAGATGATGTCGCTGACCAACTGCACCTTCGACGGGATCGTCTACGACGTCGAGCGCGTCATGGAGGAGTGCCTGGCGATCAAGCCCGACTTGGTGTTCCTGTGGGACGAGGCCTGGTTCGCGTTCGCGCGCTTCCACCCGGTT
Organism: Mycobacterium bohemicum DSM 44277; assembly: GCF_001053185.1. Classification (GTDB taxonomy): domain Bacteria; phylum Actinomycetota; class Actinomycetes; order Mycobacteriales; family Mycobacteriaceae; genus Mycobacterium; species Mycobacterium bohemicum. The sequence goes on from NZ_CSTD01000005.1 coordinate 146,063, forward strand.
TATCGCACCCGGACCGCGATGGCCGCCGCCCGGGCGCTGCGCGAGCGGCTCCAGGACCCCGATTACCGGCGACGGTACGAGGAGTCGTTGGCCGGGGAAGGGGCCGCGGGCAAGACCGACGACGAGGACCTGTTGGAACGGCGGCTCATTCCGGATCCGGCGCGCGCCCGGGTGCGGGTGTACGCCACCCAGTCGACGCACAAGACGCTGACCGCGCTGCGGCAGGGATCGATGATCCACGTCTTCGACCAGGATTTCGACCAGAAGGTCGCCGAGCCGTTCCACGAGGCCTACATGGCGCACACCTCCACCTCGCCCAACTATCAGATCCTCGCCTCGCTGGACCTGGGCCGGCGGCAGGTGGCGCTCGAAGGCGTCGAACTGGTGCAGCGGCAGATCGAGAACGCGATGCAGTTGCGCGACGCGATCGACAACCATCCGCTGCTGAGCAAGTACATGAGATGCCTTCGCACGTCGGACCTGATCCCGGAGCGGTACCGTCCGTCGGCCATCGCGCAGCCGCTTCGGTCGGGGCTTCGCAACATGATGGCCGCGTGGGATCAGGACGAGTTCGTGCTCGACCCGTCGAGGATCACCTTGTTCATCGGCCATACCGGTTATGACGGCGACACTTTCAAGCGCCAGCAGCTGATGGACCGCTACGGGATCCAGATCAACAAGACGTCGCGCAACAGCGTGCTGTTCATGACGAACATCGGCACCACGCGCAGCTCGGTCGCCTTCCTGGTGGAGGTCCTGGTCAACATCGCGCGCGAGCTCGACCAGAATATCTCCGAGATGAGCCTGGGCGAGCGCGAGCAGTTCGAGCGCGCCGTCTTCCGGCTCACCGAAATGCCTTTGCCCCTACCCGATTTCAGCGGTTTCCATCCCGCGTTCATGGACCACAGCGGAAGCAAGCCCACGCCCGAGGGAGACGTCCGCCGCGGGTTCTACCTGTCCTACGACGACACGAACTGTGAGTACCTGAGGGGCGAGCAGATCGACGAGAAGCTGGACGCCGGATACGAGGTCGTGTCGGCCACCTTTGTCACGCCCTACCCGCCCGGCTTTCCCGTGCTGGTGCCCGGCCAGGTGTTCAGCCGCGAGATCCTGCAGTTCATGCGCGACCTGGACACACCCGAAATCCACGGCTATCTGCCGAACTTCGGCTACCGCGTCTACACCGACAAGGCCGTCGAAATCGCCAGCGCCAGCGCCGGTTTACCGCCCAACGGCCACGGCTCCGCCGCGCCGCCGGCGACGGCACGGACCAAATCGTCGAAGAGGAAGCCGCCGCGCCGCGGCGGAAGTGACGACGGCGGCAGCGTTCCCGAAATCGGGCAGGAAGAGCTGATCGGCCAGCAGGTTCCCGGCGACGCGGTGTCACCGGCTCCTCCGCCCACCGGCCCGGACGTCGTCGAGGTCGGTGCGGCGGAACTCACCGGCCCTTGAGGCTGCCGATGCCCAGCGAACCGTCGTCGCGCTTGTCCGGCGCGGGGTTCTCGATCTCCTCGACGTAGCGCCTGGGGTCACGGTCGACGATCGGGACTCCCTCGGTGGTGGGATGGGAGGCCATGAACTCGCCGTATTGGCGCCCGAGTGCCTCTCGGAGCCCGATGGGCGCGTGGCGGCGGAAGTCCGAAAGTCCTTGCCGTTCCTCTTCGGCCATGTGATCGTCGTTGGCCACTCGGGCGTCGCCGACCGCCTCCCACCACGCGTCGCTGCCCACCGGTGAGCCGTTGGCGGCGCGCACCGCATCGCGAATGTCGTTGTGGTCGCCGATCGCGTCGATCGTCTCACCCTCGGGATCGTCGGCGCCCCGCTTGAGCAGCTGCGGGTAGAAGATCTTCTCTTCGATGTAGGCGTGCACGTCGAGCTTGTCCGCGAGCGGTCGCCACACCCGCTCGAGCGCGCCGCGGTTCACCGGTGTCCGGGCCTGCAGTTCGTCCAGGCTGGCGAATTGTTCGCGGAACCACTCGTGGTCCGCGAGGATCAAACTGGTGATGTCAGCCACTCGCACCCCGTCTATTGATGGCCGTCGAACGTTTGCGGCCATCGTGTCCCATGCCGGCGGAGCCAGTCAACCGCTCCGGCTGGAATGGGTGTCACGGCCCGGGCATCCGGTGGCCGATTGGCTTGCCGCGGTGCGCGTTTCGTCTCAGGCGCACGGCTCTGCCGACGGCGGTCGCGGCCGCGACCGCGGCCAAAGCGAGCAGGATCAGCGCCGACACCGTCGGGGAGCCGACCACGGTGAGCAGCAGTGGCAAGGCAAAGCCGACGTAGGTCACCGCGTAGAACGCGCCGACGAGCGCGCCGCGCACCCGGGGCGGCGCCGCGGTCTGCAGATCGATCAATCCCTCGCGGAGGCACAGACCGGACGCACACCCCAATACCAGCAGCAGCGGCAGGCCCATAGCCAGCGACATGGTCGGCGGCGCCGCCGCGGAAGCGGCGTAGCCCAGCGCCGCCAGCACCGCCCCCACCGTGCCGGCCTGGGGACCCCACGCGCGGGCGCGCGCGGCCACCTGGACAAGCCCGCTGACACCGTTGACAAGCAGCGTCGCCGTGCCGGCCGCCAGTGGAGCAGACAGCGCGGTGTGCATGCGGGCCGGGAGCGTGACGAACCCGAGGGTCGCCGACGCGAAAACCCACGGCGCCAGGGGCATCGCCCACCCCAGGGCCCACCCGACGCCGTGCCGCGCGTGCGCCGCGTGCTCGGGGTCGCGCGCCGCGGCCGACGCGCCCGCGTCCTGCGGCGTGACCGCCGCGATGCCCATCGCCAGCACGAGCAGCCCGGCGGCGATCCAGAACGACAGGCCGACGCCGGGCCGCCCGGCGCCGGCGACCGCTCCCGCGATGAACGGGCCCACCGCGAACCCGGCGATCAGCACCGCCCCGGCGGTGGCCGCGCCCGGCGTTCCCCTCAGGTCCGAGGCCCATGCCGTGCCGGAACTCATCGCCAGACCGACGCCCAGCCCGACGACAAAACGGCCCACCAGCAACGGGAAGGAGTGCTCGGAGACCACCATCGCCAGCGTCCCCACCAGGGCGGCAGCCGCGCCCGTCAGGGCGACCGGCCGCCGCCCCCACGCGTCGGACGTACGCCCGCCCACCACCAGCCCGGGGAGCAAACCGAGCGCGTAGATCCCGAAGATGGCGTCGAGCATGGCCGGGCTCATGTGCTGGCTGTCGCTGATCGCGGGCATCAACGCCACGAAGTGACTGGCGGCCCAGCCCATCGCGAACAGCAGGAACAAGACCGCGGCGAACAGCGTCGCATTCGATCCGTCCCGCCCGCGTGCCTGAAGTTCCGTCCGGCCTGCCAGGCCGGTCGCCCCGTTCGACCCCATCCAATGCCCTCCCCCTAGCCACCCGTGGCCGGCCGGCCTCCGTTACAGCCGGACCGACGGGGAAGGTATTCCCGCCGCAGGGGGCCGCACGCGTTTCGAATGTGACGCGTCCGGGCCGTCAGCAAACGGCGGGTGAGCGGCCGGCGTTTAGAATTTCGGGGCTTTGGTGAAAACGTAGCAACCCCTCCCATCCAGAAAGGCAACCGATGAAGCAAGCCTCACGGGCCATGATCGCCGCCGCCGTGCTGCTGTTCAGCGCATGTTCGCCCTCCCAAGTCATCAACACCGGCGGTGACACGAAGTGCAAAGACTTCACCACGCAGGACGAGAAGAAGCAGAACGACGAAGTCAGCAAGATGCTGAAGGACAAGAGCGGGGCCGACCCGACCAGCCTGGAGATCTCGGCGACGCGGCTGTCCGCGACGACCTACTGCCAGACGGTGGGCAAGCCCGACAGCAAGATCTCAGAGGCGCCCCACGGCTGACGCGCCGCTACGAACTCGGCGTCGAGGCGGTCAGCTCGTCGGGCGCAGCCTTCGCGTGGCCGCGACCGACGTAGGCCTCCTCGCGCATCCGTTGCACCATGTGCGGGTAGTGCAGCTCGAAAGCCGGCCGCTCCGAACGGATCCGGGGCAGCTCGGTGAAGTTGTGCCGCGGCGGCGGGCAACTGGTCGCCCACTCCAGCGAGTTGCCGTGGCCCCACGGGTCGTCGACCAGCACCGGCTCCCCGTACCGCCAGCTCCTGAACACGTTCCACGCGAACGGCAGCACCGACGCGCCGAGGATGAAGGCGCCGATGGTGGAGATGAAGTTCAGCGTTGCGAAACCGTCGGTGGGCAGATAGTCGGCGTAGCGGCGCGGCATCCCGGAGTTGCCCAGCCAGTGCTGCACCAGGAACGTGGTGTGGAAGCCGAGGAACGTCAGCCAGAAGTGCAGCTTGCCCAGCCGCTCGTCGAGCAGGCGGCCCGTCATCTTCGGGAACCAGAAGTACACCCCGGCATACGTGGCGAACACGATGGTGCCGAACAGCGTGTAGTGGAAGTGCGCGACGACGAAGTAGGTGTCGCTGACGTGGAAGTCCAGCGGCGGGCTGGCCAGCATCACCCCGGTGAGGCCACCGAACAGGAACGTGACCATGAAGCCGAGCGAGAACAGCATCGGTGTCTGAAACGTCAGCTGCCCCTTCCACATCGTGCCGATCCAGTTGAAGAACTTGATTCCGGTCGGCACGGCGATGAGGAAAGTCATGAACGAGAAGAACGGCAGCAGAACGGCTCCCGTGGCGAACATGTGGTGCGCCCACACCGCCACCGACAGCGCGGCGATCGACAGCGTGGCGTAGACCAGCGTGGTGTAGCCGAAGATCGGCTTGCGGGAGAACACCGGCACCACCTCGCTGATGATGCCGAAGAACGGCAGCGCGATGACGTACACCTCGGGATGCCCGAAGAACCAGAACAAGTGCTGGAACAGGATCACCCCGCCGTTGGACGCGTCGTAGATGTGCGCACCGATGCGGCGATCGGCCTCCAGACCGAACAGCGCGGCGGTCAGCAACGGAAAGATCATCAGGACAAGCACGCTGGTGACGAAGATGTTCCAGGTGAAGATCGGCATCCGGAACATGGTCATACCGGGCGCGCGCATGCACACCACCGTGGTGATCATGTTCACCGCCCCCAGGATGGTGCCCAGGCCGCCGACCCCGACGCCGAGGATCCACAGGTCGCCGCCGGAGCCGGGCGTGTGCACCGAATTCGACAGCGGCGTATAGGCGGTCCAGCCGAAGTCGGCCGCACCCCCGGGCATGATGAAGCCGCTCAACGCGATCAGCGCGCCGAACACGAACAGCCAGAACGACAGGGCGTTCAGGCGCGGGAAGGCCACGTCGGGCGCGCCGATCTGCAGCGGCAGCACCAGGTTGGCGAACCCGAAGACCACGGGCGTCGCATAGAACAGCAGCATGGCCGTGCCGTGCATGGTGAACAGCTGGTTGTACTGCTCGTTGGACAGGAACTGCAGCCCGGGCCTGGCCAGCTCGAGGCGGAGGAAGAGCGCCATCAGGCCGCCGATGAAGAAGAAGATGAAGCAGGCGACCATGTACATGATCCCGATCATCTTGTGGTCGGTGGTGCTGATGATCTTGTAGATCAGGTTGCCCTTCGGGCCCGTTCGCGCCGGAAACGGCCGACGGGCCTCCAGATCACCGACGGGCGGCGCCTCAGCGGTCATGAACTACCTCCCTGCAACTCAGCATCGCCCCCAGCAAATGACAAGCGGCCCAAGTATTCCGGCCGGTCCGCGGACGGCCCTAGGGCCAAACGTCCCTAATTTCGCTGCGCGTTTGGTCACGCCCGCGCCACAACAAAGTGAGGCTTACCTTCCCCCGGCGTCCGTATCGAGCAAATCTGGCTTATGGTGTGCTCGTGTGGCGGGCCGGCCGATTCCTCGTCGTCCTCATCGCGACGGCGGCCGCACTCGGGCTGGTCATCCCGAGCTCAAGCGGCCGCGGCGCGTGGCCCGCGCCGCCCGCCGTGACCGGGGCCGCACCGCTCACCTGCCTGCAGGCCGCGCTCACCGGCTACGCGGACTCCGGCACCGGCTGGACGGGCGGGGACTCGACCTGGTCGGCGCCGCTGCCCGGCGACCGGGAGGTGCTTGCCTTCTCGGACACCTTCCTCGGACCCATCACTCCGCCGAGCCGGCCGCCCGGCGCGGCGTTCGTGCACAATTCCCTCGTCGTCCGCGATGCGCAGGGCCACTGGTCGACCGTCGTCGGCGGGAGCCCCGACCACCCCGCGGCATTGATCGAGCCGGCCGATCCCGCGCACTGGTTCTGGCTGGGCGCGGCCACCTTCGCCGCCGGGGCGTTGCAGGTTCCGCTCACCGAGTGGAGCGGCACCGGGCCGGGCCCGCTTGACTTCGGGTTCGTCGGGTCATGGCTGGCGCGCTTCGAAGGGAGCGACCTGCGGTCGGCCCCCACCATCATCCCGCTGCCGCGATCGCGCGGGATTCAGTGGGGACAGTGGGTGCAGCCCGCGGGTCGGTGGACGTACGTCTACGGCGTGGAGAGCGCCGGGGAGGGCAAGTACCTGCACGTTGCCCGCGTTGCGGGAGCCGATCTGCGCCAAGCCTTTTCATTCTGGAACGGCCGGGAATGGTCCCCGTCCGAGTCCGACTCTGCGCGGGTGGCCGACGGCGTCTCCGCGGAGCTGTCGGTGCACCCGCTGCGCGACGGGGTGTACCTGCTGACAACGATGGAGGGCGGGAAGCTGTTCACCGACCGCCTCGTCGGCCGATTCGGTTCTTCGCCGACGGGACCGTTCGGGCCGGCGGTCACCCTCTACCGGACCCCCGAGGGCGGTGCCTCGGGACTGTATCGCGACCCGGAGGTCTACACCTACAACGCGCACGCGCACCCGGAGCTCTCGACGCCGACCAGCCTCGTCATCTCCTATGACGTCAACAGCCTCGACACCTCGCCGGGGGGAGACGTGTACCGCCAGGTGAGCATCTACCGGCCGCGCTTCGTGGTGGTGTCGTTGCGCTGGAACGGCGGCTCAAACGCCGGGCCGGCGGTCGCGGCCACCCGGCGGCCCTGTCCTTGACCCGAAAGCGTTGCGCCCCGAGCGCTTCGGCGCTCTCAGATAGCGGCCGCCGCCCCGCGCGCGGTGGCGGTGAGGGTCGCGATGATTCGCTCTTCGTCGGTGTCAAGGTCGCGCTGCAGCCACGCCACGATGAGGTCGGTGGTCCCGGCGACCAGCGCGCGCGTGGCCAGCATCCGGTCGACGGACGGCTTCGGCCGGCCGCTGAAGGACATCGCGTCGGCGGCCATGCGCTCGGTGAATCTGCGCACCGCGCGCTGCTGGCATTCGCGCAACCGGGGAAATCCGGGGCACTCCATGTACAGCCGGGCGTCCGCGGGGTCCGACGCCAAGGTGTGCACGACCGCGCGCAGCGTGCCCTCGACGCGATCGGCGAGCGGAGCGGTGGTCAGCACCTCCTCCATCTGGGCGCCCAACCGGCCGAACAACTCCTCGGCGCACGCGTCCAGCAGGTCGTCCTTGGTCGCGAATTCGGCGTAGAAGTACCGCTTGCTCAGCGCGGCGCGCTGGCACACCAGGTCGACGGTCAGCGGCGCCACACCGCCGTCGGCGATGAGCGTGCGGGCGGCCTCCAGCAGGCGGAGCCGCCGGTCCTGCGACCGCTGCTGTGCGCTCAGTCCGCCGTACGTGCGACCCACCGCCGTCATGACCACATCTTGACCCATCTGTCGGCGCGCCCCCATAATCTGAAACGCAATCGTTCCACATCGTGGATGCGTCGCACCAGACCCCAAGGAGACCGCATGGGCACCCGGATCATCGACGAGGCCGCGCGGGTCCTGGCCGAGCCGCTGGCCTACACCGACGAAAAGCGGCTGCACGACGCGCTGGCTCACCTGCGGGCGCACGCTCCGGTGTCCTGGGTCGACGTCAGGGGTTACCGGCCGTTCTGGGCGATCACCAAGCACGCCGACATCATGGACATCGAGCGCCAGAACGACCTGTTCACCAACGATCCTCGCCCCCTGTTGATGATCGCCGAGGGCGAGGACATGTTGCGCACGCAGATGGAGGCCGGGATCGGCCTGCGCACGCTGATCCACATGGACGACCCGCTGCACCGCGACATGCGCAAGATCGGAGCCGACTGGTTCCGTCCGAAGGCGATGCGCGACTTGAAGATCCGCGTCGACGAACTGGCCAAGATCTACGTCGAGAAGATGGTCGAAAAGGGTCCCGAGTGTGACTTCGTGCAGGAGGTCGCGGTCAACTACCCGCTGTACGTGATCCTGTCGCTGCTCGGGCTTCCGGAGTCGGACTTTCCGCGCATGCTCAAGCTCACGCAGGAGATGTTCGGCGGAGATGACATGGAGTTTCAGCGGGGCGGCTCACCCGAGGACATGCTCGCCGTGCTGCTGGACTTCTTCAACTACTTCGCGGCACTCACCGCGTCGCGCCGCGAGCACCCGACCGAGGACCTGGCCTCGGCGATCGCCAACGCCACGATCAACGGAGAACCGTTGTCGGACATGGACACCGCGTCCTACTACGTGATCGTGGCCAGCGCGGGCCACGACACCACGAGCGCCGGAATCGCGGGCGGCATGCTGGCGCTGGTGGAGAACCCCGGCGAGCTGGCCCGGCTGCAGCGGGATCCCGGCCTGATGGGCACCGCCGTCGAGGAGATGATCCGCTGCGTGGTACCGGTCAAGGAGTTCATGCGGACCGCGCAGGCCGACACCGAGGTGCGCGGCGTGCCGATCGCCAAGGGCGAGTCGGTGCTGCTGTCCTATGTGTCCGCCAACCGCGACGAGGACGTGTTCTACGACCCGATGCGCTTCGACGTCGGCCGTGACCCCAACAAGCACCTGTCGTTCGGATACGGCGTGCACTTCTGCCTGGGCGCCGCGCTGGCGCGCATGGAGATGAACAGCTTCTTCTCCGAGCTGGTGCCGCGGATCAGGTCGATCGAGCTGGCCGGTGAACCCGAGCTGATGGCGACCACCTTCGTCGGCGGGCTCAAGCACTTGCCGATTCGCTACTCGCTCACGTGAATCGCGGCCCGGCGCCGCGTCAGAAGTAGAACCCGGCATGGGGTGCGTCGGGCACCGCGAACAGCCGGTCGGCCACGGCCAGCGCCGCGGGGTCGTCGGCGCGGACCAGGCCGGCGACCTCGCCCCGCCGAGCAGGACGGCGCCGAGGCCCTCGATGGCGACGTGTAGCTGCGCGGGCCGCTCCGTTGGCTCGGCGCCCTCCCCGGAAACGGTGAAGCTCGCCGAATTCGCCGCAAGCATCGGGTCATTCACCGCGATCGTGACCTCCCCGCCCGCCGCGTAGCGGCGCTCAGACAGTGCCCGGCCGGCGTCGATCACGCGCAGCCAGGTTTCGTCGTGCACCGCGGTGACCCGCGCGGCCCGCCGATCGGCCAGCAGCCACGGCAGCGGGTCGTCGACGGCCAGCATCCAAAAGAGCACGCGGTCAACCAAATCCAGATTGAGCAGGAAACGCAGCAGGCCGAGGTAGGCCACCACGGTGGGGGCGAAGAAATCCTCGACCACGATGGTGCGCTGCTGGCTGACGAACCACGCCTCGGTGTCGATGGGCCGGTAGCGGGCGAAACCCGATTCCGTGCCGGGCTCGCCGTGTACCGCGACATAGTAAGCGCCCGAGGATGATTCGGTGCGCAGCCGAAGTCCCTGCCACCACACGTCCGGGCGATCGATCGTTCCGGGTCGCGACGGTCGGTTTCGCGCGTAGATCCCGGGCAGGACGTCCCACGCTTGCGCGGGGTCCAGCAGCCGCACGGGCCCACCGTCCGCGACACCGGGTCGAAGCGCGGCCCGCGCCGTCTGTACCTCCACCGACTGCGACGAGCTGGCCACCCCGTAGCCGTACCTCCCGTAGATGGTCGCCTCGGAGGCCCGCAGTGTCGCCACGACCTCGCCGCGGGCGGCGCAGTCGGACAACTGGTGACGCATCAGGTCGGTGGCGACGCCTTGCCGGGTGAACGACGGCAGCACCCCGATGTGGGTGACGGCGGCGTGGGCCACGATCGATCCGCCGGGCAGCGTGAGCCGGCTGGTGACCGCGTCGGCGGTGCCGACGAGCCGGTCGTCGACGAACGCGCCCACCGTGCGGCCCGGCTCGAGCAGCGTGGCGATCTGGCCGGGCCGCAGGTTCGACAGCGGCGGGAAACCCACCATGGCGGTGCGGAACACGTTCAGCGCGGCGACCAGATCGTCCTCATCGTCGAGGACGCGGATCTCGGGGGTCATAGCGCCATCATGGCGCGTGGCCCCGGCGGCGCCCGCAACGCGGTGGCGTTAGCGGATCGGCAGCCCCGTCAGCGCGCGAGAGATCACCAGGCGCTGGATCTCGCTGGTCCCCTCGAAGATGGTGAAGATCTTGGCGTCCCGGTGCATCCGCTCCACCGGGTAGTCGCGGGTGTACCCGTTGCCACCCAGGATCTGGATGGCCTCGTCGGTGACGTAGACGGCGGTTTCGCTCGCCACCAGCTTGGCCATCGAGCCCTCCGCGGAGTCGAAGTTGTGGTTGTTGCGCGCCATCCAGCCGGCCCGCCACACCAGCAGCCGGGCCGCGTCGATCCGGCTCTTCATGTCGGCCAGCTTGAACGCGACGGCCTGGAACTCGCCGATCTTGCGGCCGAATTGCTCGCGCTGGCAGGCGTATTCGAGGGCGTACTCGTACGCGGCGCGCGCGACGCCGACGGCCATCGCGCCGACGGTGGGCCTGGTGCGCTCGAAGGTCTTCATGGCGGCCTGACCACCGGCGGAGGCGCCGGACTTGACCCGGGCGATGCGCGCCTCGAACTTCTCCCGGCCGCCGAGGATCGCGTCCTCGGGCAGGCGCACGTTGTCGAGCACCACCTCGGCGGTGTGCGACGCGCGGATCCCGTGCTTCTTGAATTTCTGGCCCTGCGACAGCCCCTTGGCGCCCGGCGGGATCACGAACGTGGCCTGGCCGCGGGTGCCGAGCTCGGGATACACCGACGCCACCACGATGTGCACGTTGGCGATGCCGCCGTTGGTGGCCCAGGTCTTGGTGCCGTTGAGCACCCACTCGCCGGCCGCCTCGTCGTAGCGTGCGCGGGTGCGGATCGCGCCGACGTCGGATCCCGCATCGGGCTCCGACGAGCAGAACGCGCCGAGCTTGGGGTCGTCGGGCGTGCCGAACATCTCGGGCAACCAGCGGCCCAGCTGTTCGGGAGTTCCGTTGCCCGCCAACGCCGCAGCCGCCAGCCCGGTTCCCAGGATGGACAGCGCGATGCCGGCGTCACCCCAGAACATCTCCTCGAAGGTGGTGATGAAGCCCAGACCGGTCGGCTCGGCCGCCTGCTGCGCGAAGAAGTCGGGGGAATACAGCCCCACCTTCGCGGCCTCCCGGATCACCGGCCACGGGGTCTCCTCCCGTTCGTCCCATTCGGACGCGGCCGGGCGGATGACCTCGGCCGCGAACTTGTGCACCCAGTCGCGCACCTCGATCACGTCGTCGCTGAGTTGCAGTGAAAAAGTCACGATCGTTCCCCTGATGTGTTGGTGTTCAACGGTTTCCGTGCTGGGCCAGGACGCTCATCGTCTGGGTGACCCAGGCCTCGAAGTAGCGTTCCTCGTCGATGTTGCCGGGCGTGCGGCCGGTCAGCGCCTGCAGCGTGGCTGCATAGGACAGCGCGCCGATCGCCACGGCCGCGGCGGCCTCGGGATCGGGAATGCTGGTGCGGCCGCTGCGGTTGCTCGCGGCCAGCTCGTCGGCGAAGCGCTGATAGGCGTTGTCGGTGATGACCTGCCACGTCTTCTCGTCGAGGTCGCCCAGCTCGTCGGGCTCGCGCAGCATGACCTTGAGCAGGTCCTCGCTCTGCTTCAAGTTGTCCCAGATCAACCGCCCCGCGGTGCGAACCGCATGCTCCACACCGCCCGGCTCACCGGCGTCGTACTCCTCCCGGGCGGCCACGATGCTGTCGATCCGGTGCGAGACCGCGGCCTCCAACAGTTCGCGCTTGGAGCCGAAGTGTTTGTAGAGCGCACCCGACCCGGGCGCCAGCCCGGACGCGCGCTGGATGTCGGCGACCGAGGTGGCCGCATACCCCTTCGCGGCGAAGAGCCTCAGCGCCGCGGCGAGCAGCCGGTCACGGCCCCGGGTCGGCTCGGTGAGCATGGGGAGAGAGTACTCACTCACCACCGCGGCGGGCAAGTCGCGGCGCCCGGTCTGCCGGCCGGGCCCGTGCGCTGCCGGGGGCGAAGCCACGCCGGCTGATATCTTGGGCGTCGGTCCGGCACTTCGAGCGCGCACTGACTGGAGCCCCGATTATTCGCCTACCTCGGCATGTACAGCTGCCGATGCGGGTGCTCTCGCTTCGGACGATCGTCATCGTCGCCGCGTTGTCGGTGATCGCCCTCGTCCTGGCGCTGGGGGCGTGGGTGTGGATCGGCGTCACCAACGACCAGTACAGCCAGCTCGACCGCCGCCTCGACTCGGTCACCAGCCTGGGCGACATCAACTCGCTGATCAACACCGCGCAGCTCGCCAACGCCGATCGCCCGATGCCGGACGGGAACCTGGTGCGCACGGCGCGCATCGGTGACGTGACGGTGTCGGTGCCCGGCAACATCGTGCTGCCCAAGCTGCCCAACGGGTACGCGAACACCACGATCAACGGCGTGCAGTACCGCGTCCGCACCTTCAGCGCGGGTCCGGCCTCGATAGCCCTGGCGGCCCCGCTGGCCGAGGCCCAGCACCGGATCAACGAGCTGCACATGCGGGTGCTGCTGATCTGCGCCAGCGTCATCGGCGGCACCGTCGTCGTCGGGTGGGTGATCTCGCTGATCATGGTCAACCCGTTCCTGCTGCTGGCGCAGCAGGCCCGCGCCATCAACGCCCAGTCCAGCCCAGACGAGGTTCAGGTGCGCGGCGTGCGCGAGGCCGTGGAGATCGCCGAGGCGGTCGAGGGCATGCTGGCCCGCATCGGCAACGAGCAACAGCGCACCAGGGCCGCCCTGGAATCGGCCCGCGACTTCGCCGCCGTCGCGTCGCACGAGCTGCGCACCCCGCTGACCGCGATGCGGACCAACCTCGAGGTGTTGACCACCCTGGAGTTGGGTCCCGACCAGCGCCACGAGGTGATCGGTGACGTGATCCGCACGCAGAGCCGCATCGAGGCCACCCTGACGGCGCTGGAGAGGCTGGCCCAGGGCGACCTGACCACCGTCGACGACTTCGTCCCCTTCGACATCACCGAGCTGCTGGACCGCGCCGCGCACGACGCGCTTCGGATCTATCCCGGCGTGCGGGTGTCTCTGGTGCCGTCGCCGACGGTGTTGATGATCGGGTTACCCACCGGGCTGCGGCTGGTGATCGACAACGCGATCGCCAACGCGGTCAAGCACGGCAGCGCGACCGAAATCCAGTTGCGCGTGGCCAGTTCCGGCGAGGGTGTGGAGATCGCGGTCGACGACAACGGCACCGGTGTGCCCGAGGCCGAACGCACCGCCGTCTTCGAACGCTTCTCCCGCGGTTCGACGGCCTCGCGTTCGGGTTCCGGGCTGGGCCTGGCCCTGGTGGCTCAACAGGCCGAATTGCACGGTGGCACAGCGTCTTTGCACACCAGCCCGCTGGGCGGCACCCGCCTGCTGCTGAGGCTGGCCGGCGACGGGCGCGGCCCCGCCTAGTAGTTCGGCATCGAGCTCGAGGCGGTCTGTCACCACGACCGCGACCGAGGCGGACTCACAACGGCGCGGTCTGCTGGGCGAGGTTGAGCAACACGTAGGCCATGCAGAACAGGAAGTTCAGGACGACGAGCACCAGTCCGGCGAAAAGCAGGGAGCGGGCGCTGCGCCGCTTGAGCCGCTTGTACTTCGCCAGGCGCGCCTCGCGGTCCAGTTGCATCGCGATCAGCGCGAAATTGACGTCCGTGACCTCACCGTCGGCGACCGGCGCACCCGCCAGCATCGCGCGCAGCCGCTCCGGCGCCGTCCGGACCCCCACCCGTTCGAACCGCTGACACAGCCGCCGCGCCCGCCGACGGCCGAGCGCCGGATATCGCATCTGCAGCTGATGCGATAGGTGCCGTCGTTCGTCACCCCAAGCGTTGGACGGGGTCGTCACAAGCGGGAGTCTAATTCGACTCGGACCGATTTCGGGAGTGCCCGGGGGCAATTACGTCGGCGGAGTTTCGCCCCCGGTCATCCGCTCGGATTCGGGCACTTCGAGATAGCGCTCGAGGTTGCGATGGGTGTTGATCACGCGCCGCTCCTCATTGGAGAGCACCAGGTGGGTGAGGCCGGGCTGGTGCAGGCCGCGCTGCAGCCCCGCCAGGATCCGGATGTCCTGGGTGAGCACCAGTCCCGGCTCGGCGTCCGCCGCGCCGGCGCGGACGTCGTTAGGCTTCGTTCGCGGCGCCCCCGGCGGCATCCGCGTCATCAGGAAGATGACCATCTCGCCATGGTCGGGGTCGCGACCCGGCCGGGAGCACATGACCGTCAGGTGGTCGGCGGTGGCCAGCAGCGTCATGTTGGGGAAGACGTTGTACTGGTGCAACCGGGTGATCCGGTCGGTGTCGGCCCAGTCCAGGTTCACTCCGCGGCCGGCCGCGAATGCCCGGGTGCGCGCGGCGACCAGGTCCGCAACCGTCTGCCCCGGCCGGCGCTCGTCGGCGGGGAACGGGGTGCCCTCGGCCGCGCCCATCAGGGCGCCCTGGGTGTAGACGTAGGCGTCCCACACCTCTTCGTCGGTCAGCGTGCCGTCGAAGCGTGGGCTCGGCACGCCGTAGGGCTGGTCCGACTTTCCCGTGTGACCCCAGATCCGCTGCGGCGCGTGAACGTCGTCGACGCAGCGCAGCAGTTCGGGGTGCAGGGTCTGGACGTGGTAGGTCTCGCTGTAGCCGTCGGCGATCGTTTTCCAGTTCGCGTCGACGTCGACCGTGAGCGTGGCGTAGCAGTGGAAATCGCTCAGGTTGCACCAGGCGATGTCGTCGGGCACCGCTTCCAGGTATTCGGTCAACGGCATCGCCGCCGGATCCAGGTTGACGAAGACCAGCCCCGCCCAGGTGTCGACCCGCGCCGCCAGCAGCGGGAAGTCGGACAGTCGGATCGCGCCGAAGCCCTTGCGGCCGGGCACCCGCTTGAGCGCGCCGGCCAGGTCCCAGGTCCAGCCGTGGTAGCCGCATTTCAGCTCGCGCAGGCCACTACCCGATCCCACGCACAGGGAGTTGCCGCGGTGGCGGCACGCGTTCTGGAAGGCCCGCAGCACGCCGTCGTCGCCCCGGACGATCAACACCCCGTACGGACCGCAGCGGTACTCGAAGTAGTCGCCGGGTTCGGCGACGTGGTCGACCATGCAGGCGAGCTGCCACACCCTGGGCCACATCCGCTGCATCTCGAGCGCGGCGAACTCCGGCGAGTAGTAGCGCTCGGCCGGCACCAGGGTCGGCGTCTTCGGCGGGGCGCCGATCGCGTCCTCGTCGCGCGTGCGGGCCCCGTTGCCGGTCACGGTTTCCATCGGCGTTCGGGCGCCTCGCGTCTAGCGCGCTCCCCGCACCAGGCGTCCGGGGCGGGCCCCGGTGTCGACGTCGTTGCGGCGGGTCACCGTGCCGCTGACGATCGTCGCCGAATAGCCGCTCGCCCGCTGCAGGATCCGGTTGCCGCCCGCGGGCAGGTCCCAGGCCATCGCGGCGGGGTGCAGCGTGAGGGCGTCCATGTCGATGACGTTGATGTCGGCCTTCTTGCCCGGCTCGATCGTGCCGCGGTCGGTGAGGCCGAACAGGTGGGCGGTGTCGCGGGACTGCTTGCGGATCACGTATTCCAGTGAGAGCTTCTCGCCGCGGCGCCGGTCCCGTGCCCAATGGGTCAGCAGGAACGTGGGGTAGGAGGCGTCGCAGATCATGCCGCAGTGGGCCCCGCCGTCGGACAGGCCCATCACCCCGGCGGGGTGCATCAGCATCTCGCGGATCGCGTCGCAATTGCCCTCGGCGTAGTTGAACAGCGGCAGCATCAGCATCGCGGTCGCGTTCGACTCCAGCATCAGGTCATACAGGGTGGACAGCGGGTCCTCGCCGCGCGCCTTGGCGATCGCGGCCACGGTGCGGTCCGGGGTGGGCTCGTAGTCGGGCGGATCACCGAGCGCGTAAAGCCGGTGCAGGGAGTACTGCACCAGGGCGAACATCCCGTCGAACAGCAATGTCGGGTCGGCGGGCAGGTCGTCCTCGGACAGGATCGCGGCCTTCACGGCGGGGTCGGCGAGGCGCTGCGCGAGCTCCTCCCGGCTGCACTCGGCCGCCAGCCGACGATAGGTGGGCCGGTGGCTGAAGCCGTGATGCCCCTGGAACCCGATCATCATCCCGAACGGCCGCGCCGCGATCTGGGGGTAGAGCCGGCTGCCGGCCGCATGAGCGTCGGCGGACAGGTCCAGCATCTCGCGCCACAGGTTGGGGTCGGCGTCGACCTGGATCAGCGCGAACGACACCGGCCGGTCGATCTCGCGGCCCAGCCGGCGCATCCACTCCAGTTCCTTCTTGGGGGCGACGATGTCCTCGCCCGCCGCGCCCTGCGGGGCGAGCTCGAACACCGCCTGCCCGCCTGCCGCCATGGCGCGGCCGAGGCCGAACAGCTCTTCCTCGGCGGCGAAGGTTCCGGGCACGGGTTCACCGTCCATCGCGCGGTGGCCCATCGTGCGGGACGTCGAAAATCCGAGCGCCCCGGCCTCGATCGCCTCGGTGACCAGGCGGCCCATCGCCGCGATGTCCTCGGGAGTCGCGGGTTCGTTGCGCGCACCGCGCTCGCCCATCGCGTACGCGCGCACCGCGCCGTGGGCGACCTGGCTGCCCACGTCGATCGCGAACTTCTGCTTGCCGATCGCGTCGAGGTATTCGGGGTAGCTCTCCCAGCCCCAGGTGATGCCCTCGGTCAGCGCGGTGCCCGGGATGTCCTCGACGCCCTCCATCAACGCGATGAGCCAGTCCTCGGTGCCGGGCCGGACCGGGGCGAAGCCGACGCCACAGTTTCCGGTGACGACCGTGGTGACTCCGTGACCGCTCGACGGCTCGAGCAGGCTGTCCCAGCTGACCTGGCCGTCGTAGTGCGTGTGGATGTCAACGAAGCCGGGTGCCACCAATCGCCCTGTGGCATCGATGGTTTCGGCCGCGTCCGCCGTTTCCAGGCCGCCCATGGCGGGGTCGTCGGCGCCGTGTCGGTCCGGAAGGCGAACCACGTCGACGATCTTGCCGTCCTTGATGCCGATGTCCGCGCGATAGCGGGGTGAGCCCGTGCCGTCGACGACGGTGCCACCGGTGATTTTCAGGTCGAACATGAGGCCACTCCTTGGTGCCGGGCGCGGGCACGAAACGACGCATTTCGCTACGCAAGGTAGCGTAACTCGTGCGGTGGGTCCGGCGGTAGATGCAGCGGCTACAGAGCGCCCGTGAGCGCGGCGACGGTCTGGAGGTCGTCGAGCGCGGCCACGCCGCGCCGGAGGCCCTCCATCGCGATGTCGTCGGACTGCATGCCACCGAGTCCCGCGGTGATCAGGGCGGCGACGTAGGCGTAGAGCGCGCCCTGGCGGTAGCGCAGCCAGAGCTCGTCACGGTCCAGATCGGGGCCGCCGGCGGCGGCCAGCGCCCGCCGGTAGTCGTCGAGCAGGTCGCGTTGCGCGGCCCGGCGGTCCTCCGGGGTAAGGCTGGTGACCAGGGTGTAGGCCAGTTCCCGCGACGGGTGCCCGCGGCGCACCGCCTGCCAGTCGAGCAGCCCGGCCTTGCCGTGGCGGAAGTACACGTTGCCGGGGTGGGCGTCGCCGTGCATCACGGTGTGCGGCGGGGTGTCGATGAGCGCGGCCACCGCGCGGTAGTTGTCGGCGATGAAGCGGCCCGCGTCGACCGGGAAGTCCGCGCGGGGGGCGAGTCGCTTGATCGACGCCTTCATCAGCGAACCGGTGAGCAGCGACGTGGCGTCACCCGACGGGGTGTAGAGCCAGCCGAGCGGCCCCCGCCCGTGGGGCGGCAACCCGTCCCAGAAGGTGGCGTGCAGGCCGGCCAGCAATTCCACGACCTGGCTCGCCTGATCGACGGAGAGCGGGTGCAAAGTGTCGGGGAACTCGCACGATCCGGCGGGCAGGTCTTCGAGCACCAGCAGGTAGCGGCCGGTCCACGCGTCGAACGCCGCGCCGTAGGCCCGGGGAACGCCGCTGAGCGCACCGGCCACTTGCGGGGCCAGCTCGGTGTAGAAGCGGACCTCGGTGTGTCCAAGGCGACCCAGTTCGCCCATCAGGCGGGTGCCTGCGGTGGCCGCGGTCAGCTTGACGAAGACCGACCCGGGCACGTCGTCCCCGACCAGCGCGAGACGGCCCCGCGACGACGTCCCGGCGTCGCTGCCGATGACGGTGGCGGAGCCAACGGTGGCCCCCATGACGCCGGACAGGACCGCGGCGTCGAGCTCGCCGACCGCCCGCGGCAATCCGGCCCGGCGTCCCACCAGCGCGTCGATCGCCACGCGGCCGAACCCCTGACTCAGATGAGCGGTCAGGCGCGCCATCGGCACGGCGGCGTGCAGTGGGCTTCTCATATCCGCCCGACAACGTAGCCGACGGCCGCGCCGCCCGGCGCCCCGGCGCGGCGCTCCCTCAGCCGGCGGAGCGGCGACCGGTCACGTCGGTCCAGCTCAGCGTGACGCGTGTCCCCCGTGGGGTGCGGTCGATGATCAGCGTGTCGGCGAGCGCCTGCATGAGCGGGATGCCGCGCCCCCGCAGCTCCTGCCGCGCGCCGGGCGCGCGCGCGACCTGGTATCGCCAGCGGCCGTGGTCATCGACGGTCACGGCCAGCGTGTCGGATTGGGCGTCGTAGCTGGCGTCGACGTCCAGCGTGCCGCGTTGCGGAGAATCGGCGTAGGCGAACTCGGCGGCGTTGGCGATGGCCTCGTTCACCGCCAGCAGCACGTCGTTGAAGCGCTCCGGACCGAGAGAGAAGTGCGTGGCCAACCAGCCGGAGAACTCGGCTCGGGTGCGGGCCGCGCTGCCCGGGTCGGCGGGCACCCGCGAGCGGGCGAAGCGGAATTGGTCGTCGATGTTCGGCATCTCTTGCGGCTGAGGTTCAGAACATCGCGTTGGATCCAGCTAGCGCACCCACACCCGTCGAGCTCAACGACCGGCGAGATCGCTCAGCGCGTCGTCGAGGGTGCTGTACAGGGGGAGGACGGTGTCGATTCCCATGAGTTTGATCGGCCTGCTGGTGGCGGCCCCGTGCGCGACGACCGCGAACCGGGTCGGCGCCACCACTTCCGCTTGCGCGGTCACCAGGACGGTCATGCCGGCCGAGGCGAGGAAATCGACCTTCGAAAGGTCGACGATCAGTGTGGCGGGCCTGGCGGCCGTGGCGGTCTGGATTGCTTCGGACAGCTGAGGGGCACTGAGCATGCCCCCCCCCCCCGCCACGGAGAGGACGACCGCCTCATCCACCTGGTGTTTTCCCACCTGGAAGGGGGTGGGGCCGACAGATTCGCCGGATTGTTCGATCATGCTTATCTCACATTCGTCCCTGCGGGACACCGCTAGCTCTCAGACAGCTACCGCTGACCTGGGGCTGTTGGTTCAACCCCGCCAAACCCGCTCGAGGCGGTAAGACGCTCCCCGATTCCGCAACGTGGTTGCGCAAGCCGCGCGTCCTGTCGATTGTAGGCCACGCGAAAACAACCGCTGTCGACGCGCGCCGGGGCAGGCCTCCGGCAAGCCGTTCGCCGGGCCGGGCGCCCAGCAGTGGCTCGTTCACCGCCGCGCCGGGGAGCCGAAGTCGGCCGGCGCGGTCACGGTCGGCGAGGTGTCCCGATGGCCGCCGAAACCGCCGCCGCCGCAATTTGTTTCGCTGTGCCGTCGCGCATCCTGCACCGGCTGATGGCGCCGATGGTGATCGCGGGGTTGTTCATCGGCGTGACGATGATCGCCTCGCTGGCCTACTACCCGCTGCTGGCGATCCACCGGCCACCGCCGCTCCCGCCCACGATGAGCGCCGCCGAACGCCGCGTCGCGAGTTGGTCGGAGTCCCTGCTCTACGGGCTGCTCCTGGCCCAGCCCATGAGCGGCCGGGCCGCCCCGTCGGCCGCGCGCCTGCCGATCACACCATGTCTGTGCGGTGTCGTTCCACACGCTGGTGCTGCGCGACCGCATCCTCGACCGCATGGCGTTGTGGCCCGCCAAACCGGTAGCGCCACAGGGCCGCCGCCCAGGCCCGGCATATGATCGGCACGACCACCACGAGGAAGTGGAGCTTCTCATGCCGAACCAACAACAAGCGGACCGGATGGCCTCGGGCAAGGGATTCGTCGCGGCACTCGACCAGAGCGGCGGGTCGACGCCGAAGGCGCTGCGGCTGTACGGCATCCAGGACGACGCGTACTCCTCCGAGGAGGAGATGTTCGACCTCATCCACCAGATGCGCTCGCGGATCATCACCTCCCCGGCGTTCAGCGGCGACCGTGTGCTGGCCGCGATCCTGTTCGAGCAGACCATGGACCGCGAGATCGAGGGGCGTCCGTCGACCACCTACCTGTGGGAGACCAAAGGCGTCGTGCCCATCCTCAAGATCGACAAGGGCCTCGCCGACGCGTCCGACGATGCTCAGCTGATGAAGCCGATGCCGGGACTCGACGCGCTGTTGGAGAGAGCGGTCAGCAAGGGCGTGTTCGGCACCAAGGAACGCTCGGTGATCGGCGGCGCCAACGCCGACGGCATCGCCGCGGTGGTCGCCCAGCAGTTCGAGGTGGCCCGCCAGGTGCTCTCGCACGGCCTGGTGCCCATCATCGAGCCGGAGGTGACGATCTCCATCGCCGACAAGGCGCAGGCGGAGAAGATGTTGCTCGACGAAATCGCCAACCACCTCGAGGCCGTGCCCGACGGGCAGCGGGTGATGCTCAAATTGACCCTGCCCTCCGAACCCAACCACTACCGCTCCCTGGTGAACCACCCCAAGGTGATGCGGGTGCTGGCCCTGTCCGGCGGCTACTCCCGCGACGAGGCGAACGAGTTGCTGGCCAAGAACACCGGGGTGATCGCCAGCTTCAGCCGCGCGCTGACGGAGGGACTCTCCATCGACCAGTCCGACGAGCAGTTCAACGCCACCCTGGACAGGGCGATCCAGTCGATCTACGACGCCTCGGTCGCCGGCTGAGCGCTTCTGCGGCCCGCCGTCAATAGCGGTGGTTCGCCATGCGCGGTCCGCCTGGGCCGCTACGGCCTTCGTCCGACACCAGTGCGGGCACCATCTCGCTGGTCACCAAGCCCTCAGAGCGCGTCAGTTCGTCGACCACGTCGAAGCATTCGGCGATGTAGGCCGGGGTGTCGATGATGACGGTGACCACCGGCACACGCCGGCCCAGCGACCACAGCGTGTCACCGTGCGGCCGGTGATCGCCGTGGAAGCCCCACACGCCACGCAGGACCGTCGCACCGTCGGGCGCCTCGCGCCGCCGCAGCCGCTGGATCAGCGCCCGGTGGATCGGCATGCCCCCTTGGCGCGCGGATTCGGAGGTGTAGACCATCAGCTTCTGCCAGAGCGGCAGGCCGTGCTCATCGAACCCCGGAAGGGCGTGCGGGCGCTCGAGCAGTTCGCCGTCGCGCTTGCACACGCGGACGCGTTCGAGCGTCATGATCGGCCGGCGCAGGAGGCCGGCGAGTTCGGGCAGGGCCCGGCCGATGCGGTCGCCCGACCCCACGGCGATGATCATCATCGGCACGTTGCTGTTGCGGCCGAAGAACTCGGCGCGTTGGCGCTTGCCGTCGAGCGTGCCGTCCACCCCGAGGAACACCGACGCGCCGGCGAGTCCGCGCCGGTACATCAGCTCGCAGAGCGCGACATGGGCGGGCACGCCGTTGACGCGGTCGCGGCGCCCGAGGTAGATCGTGAGCTTGACGGCCTCGTGCAATTCCCCGGCGAGCTCGAGCGGCCCGATCTCCCCGCGTAACAACCGCGCTCGCTCCAGGGTCATCAGGCCGCGCTGCTTGATGGCGAGCACCGGGTCGAGCAGCGCTTCGATCTTCGTTCGGCTATCCACGGCGATGATCGCCACCGGTGGGTCTTCCGACAGGCTCAGCGACTCGTCGGTCCGCAGGTGTCGTCCCGTCCCGAAGCCGCCGATGCCCCGCAGCACGGCGCTGACGGCGATGTCGTTCTGGCCGTACAGGCCCAGCAGTACGTCGGAGACGAAGCCGTCGTCCGTGCGTCGTCGCTCCGCCAGATAGGTACTGAGCTTCAAGCAGTCTTCGTCCACCGATCGCTCCTCCGAACCTGCCGCGCAAGCACTTTCATCGCCATCGCCATCGCCATCGCCATCGCCGGCGACGGCAGGTCGACGATTCGTTGCAGACGTGCGCCGCTTTGCGGATCTTACTCACTGAATGGCTGTGCACGGAAAGGCCGAGGCGCCGCGGCGGTGGGGACCGCCGCCATTGCGCGGACGACCGGCGCGCCCGCGGCGCAGGTCGGTGTGCGCGATCGCTGCGGATTTCCTGTCTTTTTGCTGGCACCGCGCTTCGCGTGCCCGGCACGCGGGTATCGGAAACTGCAATCGACCCGACGCCGGCAAACGTTCTTTCGGCGCCGGCCGCGAACGGGGGTGGAGGAGATGAGGTTATTCGTTGCGCTGATAGGCGTTTGCGCCGCGATCGGGCTGGCCGCGCCCGCGTACGGGGACGCCGGCGGCCCCAACGACGGGTTTCTCGCTGCCTTGCGGCACGACGGCGTCAGCTTTTCGAGCCCGGACCGCGCCATCGCGGCGGCCCGGGCGGTGTGCACCTGCTTGGCAGACGGCGAACCGGGTCTGGGGGTAATCCGCGACCTGGAGGTCCGCAACCCCGGATTCACCATGGACAGCGCATCGCAGTTCGCCGTGCTGTCGGCGAAATACTATTGTCCGCAGCAACTTTCCAAGAGCAATACGAAGTAGCGGCGGGTCACCGGCGGTGACGCGGGGTCAGCGCGTCGACGATGATGCGCGTCGTCAGCTCGGCTCGCCGCCGCGAATAGTGCTGAGCCCCCGAAAGGATGGGATACACCACGCCTCCGACGATCGCGTCCGCCGCCGAGTCCGCGGTCGCCTCGTCGATACCCTCGGTGAGCAGGCGCGCGCGCACGCTGTCGTGCAGCGGCGCGCTGAACCCGGCGCGCAGTCGGACGGCGGTGTCCTCGTGCTCCATGCAGGCGACCGTCAGGATGCGCAGCATGGCCGAGCCGCGGCCCGTCGTGAGGCTGGCGACGAGCTTGCCCACCCAGCGGACAAGGTCGGCGGCCAGATCGTCGGTATGGTTCACCGACCCCAGGATCTTGTCGGCGTCTTCGAGCATCACGTCGGCCACCAGAGCGGGCCGGCTGGGCCACCAGCGGTAGATCGTTTGCTTGCCGACGCCGGCCCGGGCGGCGACGGCTTCGATGGTCAAACCGTCGAATCCGCGCTCGAGCAGCAATTCGCGGGTGGCGGTGACGATCGCCGTGCGGGACTTCTCGCTGCGGCGCCTCGGCGAGGCCGCCGGCGGTTCGCTCCGGGTGAGATCGGTCGGCATCTGGCGATCCTTATCCTGCGGGCCCGGGGGTCCCAGCGCACCGTGCCGGCGGCACCGCGTCCGCTTTACATCTGTCAGCCCGCCCCGTAACCTCCGACAAGACGAGACGGTCCGTCTTGTATAGGGAGGATAGCAGTCCGTGCGGCCAACGCCAGCGATCTCGGCCCGCCAGGCCGCGGGGTCGTGAACCCGTCATGACGCTGGGTCTGAGCCCCGAGCAGCGAGACCTCGGCGACGCCTTCGTACAGTTCGCCGGCCGGCACGCCCCGATCTCCGCCACGCGCGACCAGCATGACGCGTTGATGCAGGGACGGCTGCCGGACTGGTGGGATGCGCTGGTTGCCAACGGTTTCCACGCGGTCCATCTGCCCGAGCGCCTCGGTGGGCAGGGCGGCCGGCTGATCGACGCGGCGTGCCTGCTGGAGTCCGCGGGCAAGACATTGCTGGCGGGCCCGCTGCTGCCGACGGTGGCCACCGGCGCCGTCGCCCTGCTGGCCGACGCCACCCCCGCGGCCGAATCCCTCGTGCGTGATCTCGCGTCCGGCGCGCCCGCCGCCCTCGTCCTTGCCGACGGCGGCGAGTTCCGGGCCCGCGCCGACGGCGGGGACTGGCTGATCACCGGCGCTTCCGACGTCACGGCGGGCGGGTGTTCGGCGCGGACCGTCCTGATCGCGGCGGAAACCGCCGACGGCGGCGCCGTTTGGGTGGCGGTGGACACCGGAAAGCCAAGCGCCACGGTCGAATCCGTGGCCGGCACCGACCTGGTGACCGACGCCGGAACCCTGCGACTCACCGATCACCGCGCGACGGGCCCGGACGTGCTGACCGGCATCGATGCCGACCGCGCGCGATGCGTGGCGGTGGCCCTCGTCGCGAGCACGACGGCGGGCATCGCGCAGTGGTGCGTCGACGCGGTGACCGAGCACCTGCGCATCCGCGAGCAGTTCGGCAAGGTGATCGGCACCTTCCAGGCGCTGCAGCACAACGCCGCGATGCTGTTGGTCAGCAGCGAATTGGCCACCGCCGCAGCCTGGGACGCGGCCCGCGCCGTCGACGAACCGCTCGACCAGCATCGCATCGCCGCGGCGGGTGCGGCGCTGACCGCCATCTCACCGGTGCCCGACCTGGTTCTGGATGCGCTCACCATGTTCGGCGCCATCGGGTTCACCTGGGAACACGACCTGCACCTGTACTGGCGGCGGGCGGTCAGCCTGGCCGCGTCGATCGGCCCGGCCACCCGATGGGCCCGCTGGCTCGGGCAGCTGACCTGCACCCGGCAGCGCGACATGGCCGTGAATCTGGGTGACGTCGAATCCGAGTTCCGCTCGCGCGTGGCCGCCGCCCTGGATTCTGCTCTGCAGCTGCGCAACGACGGGCCGGGCCGGCAGGGCGACTATGAGGAGTTCGCCACGGGGCCGCAGCGCACGGCGCTGGCCGAGGCGGGCCTGGTCGCGCCGCATTGGCCGTCGCCGTGGGGGCTGGGCGCAGGCCCGTTGCAGCAATTGATCATCGACGAGGAATTCGACAAGCGGCCCGCCCTGGTCCGGCCTTCCCTGGGCATTGCGGAATGGATCCTGCCGTCGCTGCTGCGCGCCGCGCCGGAAGACCTGCAGCACAGCCTGATCCCGCCGACGCAACGCGGGGAGATCGCGTGGTGCCAGCTGTTCAGCGAGCCGGGCGCCGGCTCGGATCTGGCCGCGCTCACGACGCGGGCGACCAAGGTCGACGGCGGCTGGAACATCAACGGGCACAAGATCTGGACGTCCGCGGCGCACCGGGCCGACTATGGGGCGCTGCTGGCCCGCACGGACCCGGACGCGCCCAAGCACCGGGGCATCGGTTACTTCATCGTCGACATGCGCAGCACCGGGATCGAGATCCAGCCGATCAAGATGGCGACTGGCGAGGCCCATTTCAACGAGGTCTTCCTCAACGACGTCTTCGTCCCCGACGACATGCTGCTCGGCGAGCCGACCGACGGCTGGAACCTCGCGATCAGCACGATGGCCGAGGAGCGCTCGGCGATCAGCGGTTACGTCAAGTTCGACCGGGCGGCCGCCCTGCGCCGGCTCGCCTCGGAGCCGGGACCCGACCGCGACGACGCGCTGCGCGCCCTGGGCGAGCTCGACGCCTACACCAACGCGATCAGGGCCCTCGGCGTGCGGGAGACCATCCGGTTGCTCGACGGGCAGGCGTCCGGTCCGGCGTCGAGCATCGCCAAGGTCGCGATGAACGTGCTGCTGCGCCGGACGTTCGAGGCCACGCTGGGGTTGGTGGGCCGGCTGGCGATGGTCGCCGAGACCGATCCCCCGGTCGTCGAGTCCTACCTGCACCTGCCCGCCGAGCTCATCGGCGGAGGGACGAAGGAGATTCAGCTGAACATCATCGCGCAGCTGATCCTGGGCCTGCCCCGAAAGTAGGACGCCACATGGGATTACGCGGAGAAGCGGCGATCGTCGGCTACGTCGAGCTGCCGCCGGAGCGGCTCAACAAGGCCTCGCCCGCGCCGTTCGTCATCGAACAGTGGGCAGAGCTCGCCGCGGCCGCGCTCGACGACGCGGGCCTGCCCGCCGAGGTCGTCAATGGCATCGCCACGTCGCACGTCGCCGAGACGGAGATCTTCGTGCCCTCCACGGTGGCCGAATACCTCGGAGTCGGTGCCCGATTCGCCGAGCTGGTCGATCTCGGGGGAGCCAGCGCCGCGGGCATGGTGTGGCGGGGGGCCGCCGCCCCCGAGCTCGGCATCTGCGACGCGGTTCTGTGCGCCCTGCCGGCCCGCTACATCACTCCGACCTCGCCGAAGAAGCCCAGGCGCCTGGTGGACGCCATGTTCTTCGGATCGTCCAGCAACCAATACGGCTCTCCGCAAGCCGAATTCGAGATCCCCTACGGCAACCTCGGACAAAACGGCCCCTACGGCCAGGTCGCGACGCGCTATGCGGCGGTCCACGGGTACGACGAACGCGCCATGGCCAAGATCGTCGTCGACCAGCGGGTCAACGCGAATCACACCGAGGGCGCGATCTGGAAGGACAAGCCGCTGACGGTCGAGGACGTACTGGCCAGCCCGGTGATCGCCGACCCGCTGCACATGCTCGAAATCGTCATGCCGTGCGTCGGCGGGGCGGCGGTCGTGGTGGCCAACGCCGACGTCGCGAAGCGGTCGCGGCGACGCCCGGTGTGGATCAAGGGGTTTGGCGAGCACGTCCCGTTCAAGACGCCGACCTATGCGCAGGACCTCCTGCACACCCCGATTGCCGCGGCCGCGGAAACCGCCTTCGCCATGACGAACCTGACGCGCGCGCAGATGGACATGGTGTCCATCTATGACTGCTACACGATCACGGTGTTGCTGTCGCTGGAGGACGCCGGGTTCTGCGAGAAGGGCAAGGGAATGGACTTCGTCGCCGGCCACGACCTGACCTTCCGCGGCGACTTCCCGCTCAACACCGCCGGCGGTCAACTCGGCTTCGGCCAGGCGGGTCTGGCCGGCGGGATGCACCACGTCTGCGACGCCACCCGCCAGATCATGGGCCGGGCCGGCGCGGCGCAGGTCGCCGACTGTAACCGCGCTTTCGTGTCGGGCAACGGCGGCATCCTGTCCGAACAGACGACGCTCATCCTCGAGGGAGACTGACTGACATGTCCGCCTTCGAACGCCCGATGCCCGTCAAAACGCCCACCAGCGCGCCGTTTTGGGACGCGTTGGCGCAGCACCGCATCGTCATCCAGTTCTCGCCGTCATCGGGTGAATATGTGTTCTACCCGCGGGTGCGCGCCCCGCACACGTTGGCCAACGACCTCGAGTGGCGCGAAATCTCGGGGATGGGCACGCTGTATTCGTTCACGGTGGCGCGCAGGCCCGTCGGCCCGCACTTCGCCGACGCGGTCCCGCAGCTGCTGGCCATCGTCGAATGGGACGAGGGCCCAAGGTTTTCCACCGAGATGGTCAACGCCGATCCGGGGGACCTGCGGGTCGGCATGCGGGTGCGCCCGGTCTTCTTCGACTACCCCGAGCACGACGTCACCATGTTGCGTTACGAACCCGCCTGAATTACCCCGACCAGCGTGAAGCCAGCCTCACGCTGGGCGCCGAGCGTGAAGCCAGCTTCACGCTCGCGCGCACAGATCAGCGCAGCGTCTCGGTCGGCACGCCGTAGCGGTCCTGGTAGGCGCTGACCCTTTCCCGCACCTCGTCGGCGTCCAGGCCGGTGTCCGACCAGGTGTAGCGGCCGCGCCCGCCGTCCCCGGGATGGGCGGCCAGAAAGTCGCGCATCTTCTGAGCGGTCTCGGGCAGCAATTCTCGGCCCAGCTTCCGATAGATGTCCCCGATCGTCGCCCACGGGTCGCCGATGAAATCGCGGAACAGCACGTCGATTACGCGATCCTTCGGGAACACGCCGCTGTCGCGCGCGGCCATCTCGCGGTCGAGGCCGACGGCGATCTCCTCATAGGACTGCGCCGCACACTCGGCGACGCTCGACTCGTCGCTGGCCATTCGCCTCAGGTGGTGGGCCAGCGCGGCGATCGAGGAGATGACGTTGAGGGGATCGCGGTGTGTCTGCACGATCAGCGCGTCGGGATACTCGGCGAACAGCGCCTCGAGCTGCCACAAATGGGCCGGCGACTTCAGCAGCCACTGGCCGGGGACGCCGGACTGCAAGTGCTGCAGGAAGATTCGATGAAAGCGGTAGGCGGCGGTGTGATCGGCGTCGTAGAGCAACCAGCGGTAATAGCTCGGCAGGCGGTACTGCGTCGAGAAGATCATGCTGGTGAAGGCGCTGGCGGTGATGCGGACGCACTCCTGCCCGACCAGGGCGCCCATCGGGTGGAATGCCATGAACCCGGGGATGATCTGTTCGGACAGCTCGATGCTGGCCTGGGCCTGCGCGATGCGCGGATCGGTGTGGTAGGTCTCGGGCCGCGGGACCGGGCAGGGCGCGTCCACCTCCCAGGTCAGTGGCGCCCGCAGGTCGGGATCCTGGGCGAGCAGGTCGAAGAGGATCGTGGTGCCGGTGCGCGGCTGGCCGACGATCACGATCGGCGCGGTGACCGGCTTGGTGGCGATCTCGGGATTCGCTGTGCGCCAGGCGATCACGTCCAGCCGGTTCTTCAACGCACGCATGACGTCGAGGTGGGCGACCTCCACCCCGATGTCGGAGAGGCGTGCCTCGTTGACCAGGCCGTCGGTGAGGCGCTGCAGCCCGGACCGCCAGCCCTCGAGGCCGGGCCCGTCGCCGAAGTCGTCGTATCCGGTTTCGTCGCAGGCGGTGGCGATGAGCCGGTCGGGATCGAACCGTTCGGCCGGCGTCATCCCCGGTCCTCCCGTTCGCGGACCGCGACTCTGACGTCGGGCGCGCTGGGGTTGTCCAGCCAGCGCAGGACGACGAATCCGCGGTGCCGGCCGCCGGTGTCGAGCCAGTGGCCGAACCCGGGGTCCTCCGCGGAAATCGCGATGCGGACCCGTCCGTCCGGGTCGGGCCGCGCCGCGCGGTTGGTGACCGAGCTGTGCCGGCGACGCGGCTCGAGGCACTCGTGCCAGATGTTCTCCAGCGTCACGTTCCAATACCGGGTGTCGGGCGGCTCGATGTCGAGGATCAGCGCCTGGCCGGGGTCGAGCCGGAAGGTCCCCATCATGTAGAGGTTGTCCGGGGTGGTGTCGGCCGCACCCAGGTCGGCGGCCCGCGCGGTGATCAGGGTGTTGGGCCGGTCGAGGAGTTCGGGCGTGATGGTGCGGTGCAGCGTAACGAGTTTCATCAACGTCCACGCCATGGCGGTGAACTGGTCGGCGAGTTCGTCGTCGGTCAGCGGCGCGACGGGCCCGGGGTCGATGGCTTCGATGTGCAGGGTGGACAGCCGTTCGGTGCCCGGATCGCCGATGTACTCCCGGACGACGACCGACGACGCGTCGTCGGGAATCCGCACCCACCGGGCGCCGGCGGGATCGGCGGGCTCCTCGGCCGAGAGCAGCAGCGCGAACTGGCCGGACTGCAGGCACAGGTCGACGTCGCTGACGTAGTTGGCCATCCGCCGCGGGGTCAGGCCGGTGCCGGCGAGGATCTGAAAGCCGAGATAGGCCGTCGTCCCGCGGGTGCCGGTGATCCGGTAGCTGCGATCGCCGCGGATCATCGCCAGGTAATAGTTTCCGTCGGGGTTCGGCCCGCCGATCATCCTGGTGTCCGAACACATGTCGAAGAAGGCGGGCCGATCGACGTCGGCCTCGACGGACAGCTGCGAGCACAGCGACGACACGCGCGCGATGACCCGCAGGCCTTCGAGGAGTTCGCGCTCCGATTCGGCGTCCTCCGTGACGATCTTCGTGACGTCGGCGAGCATCTGCTGGAAGAACTGCCACGCGGCCAGGCTGTGCTGCGCGGCGGCACCCGGCGGGCCCGCGTTACTATGAGACATAGTCTCATAGTAAGACTTTGTCTTACAGTCAGGAACCCATCAGAGCGAATAGAGTGAGGCCGATGTCCACGTCGCTCGCCGAACGCAGGCGGTCGGCCACGCGCCAGCGCATCGCCGCAGCCGCCGCCCAGCTCGTCGCCAGCCGCGGGCTGGCGGGGGCAACGGTCGACAGGATCGCCGCCGCGGCCGACATCGGCCGCGCCACGTTCTTTCGGTACTTCAACTCGAAGGAAGACGCCGTCGCCGAAGGCATGACGGCCCACTGGCTGGACCGGATCACCACCGCCCTTGCCGCCCAGCCCGCCGACCTGTCCGCCGTGGAGGCGGTGATCGGCGCCTTCGGCGAGCTCGCCGGCGGATTCGCCGAGATCGAGCACCAGGTGCACGACTTGGCCACGCTCACGAGATCCTCCGAGGCGTTGGATGCCTGGACGCTGCACGTCTATGTGCGCTATGAGATGGCAATCGCCGAGCTGATCGCGCCGCGGATGCCCCGCTTGACTCCCCAGGACCCGAGGCCTCGCCTCATCGGTGCGCTGGCAATGGCCACGGTGCGCATCGCCCTGGACGACTGGCTGAGCCACGGCGGATCGCTACCCGACCGGGTGGGTCAAGGTCTGCGCGCGATCGACATCGGATAAGCGCCGGAAACGCCTCCGATACCCACCAAAAACCAGTACGAGTTTGGGACCAATGCCCCTGCCGCAGCGCAGGGTGCGCCGATAATCTGTTCTCTAGCTTCAAGATTCGCGCGCAAAGCGTTACGCGGACGTTAACACCATGTGGCCGCCAAACAACGAAATAAGGAGTTGTCGTGCCCAGTGAGCACCTAGGCGGCCAGCTGAGCGGCGTCCCGCGCGGCGCGGGGACCGAGACCACTCAGCGACTAGTCCGCTTGTTCGAGCAGATCGACGCTTTGTTGACGAGCTTGTCGAATGCGGAGTCCGCATGGGCCGACTGGCTGCCCACCATTGCACCGGAGCACCGGAGCAGCGCCCGAAACCTGGTGCATTACTGGGCGATTCGCCAACTCGATCTACGGCACCTGCAAACGGAGCTTGCGGTATTTGGGCTTTCGTCATTGGGCCGCAGCGAATCGCATGTTCAGGCCACGCTTGCGGCGGTCCGCGCAGCAATCGCCGCCATGCTGGGTGGGGAGTGGCAGCCGCCTCCACCGTCGGCGGTGCCGATTGAACAGGGGCCAACGATCCTGCGCCAACACACAGTGGATCTGCTGGGGCCCCGCCCGGCCCATCGCATGGGACGCATCATGGTGACGCTGCCTTCGGAGGCCGCGACCGACCCTGACGTGGTCCGCGAATTCGTGCAGCGAGGCATGAACATCGCACGGATCAACTGCGCCCACGACGATGTACAGGCGTGGCGCGCGATGGCACACCATGTCCGGGAGGCGGCCGCACGTGCCGGCACAACGTGTCGGGTGGCGATGGATCTGGCAGGGCCGAAGCTGCGAACCGGACCACTCGAGCCGGGACCGCGCGTCGTCAAGCTACGTCCGCAAAGAGGCGCTCTCGGTCAGGTTGTCACCCCGGCGCGGGGGTGGCTGACGTCGACCGAGGAGCCGACCGACCCGCCCGAACCCGGGATGGTGTCGGTTACGGTGCCGCGGCACTGGCTGACCAACCGCGCCGCCGACGATGTCCTGGTTTTGCGCGACGCCCGCGGGGCCAAGCGTGAACTCGTTCTGGAAGCTGCTGCCGATACCCCGGGCGGATTCCTGATGACCGCACGAAAAAGGACGTACTTGGAAACCGGAACGGCGCTGCATGCCGGAGACGGTGGGGAATCGACCGAAGTTGGAACGCTGCCCGAGACCGAGCAGAGTCTGGTGCTGCACCCTGGCGACCTTCTGCAGTTGACCCGCGACTGTTCACCGGCTCCGGTCGACGGCAGCCAAGCTCTTCCGCGCATCGGTTGCACGTTGCACGAGGCTTTCGACCGCGCCCGCGTGGGTGACGCGGTCTACTTTGACGACGGGAAGGTCGGTGGGCGGTTGGTGTCGGTCGACCGCGACGTCCTCACCGTGCGCATCGACCACCCACAGCAGGGGCAAGCCCACCTGAAGGCCGGCAAGGGCATCAATATGCCCGACACCGACTTGCCGATTTCGGCGCTCACCGATCGCGACGCCGCCGACTTGGCGGCCGTGGCAGAACTGGCGGATCTGGTCCAGCTGTCATTCGTGCGCACCCCGTCCGATGTCGAGCGGCTACTCGATGAGCTCGGCCGGCTTGGTGCCGACAACTTGGGCCTCGTGCTGAAGATTGAAACTCGGCAGGGCTTCGAAAACCTGCCGCAGTTGTTGCTGACGGCGATGCGCCGGCCCCGGGTGGGGGTGATGATCGCTCGCGGGGATTTGGCAGTCGAGTGCGGTTATGAGCGGATGGCCGAATTGCAGGAGGAGATTCTGTGGTTGTGTGAGGCTGCGCACCTGCCGGTGATTTGGGCGACCCAGGTGCTCGAGCAACTTGCCAAGACCGGGCTCCCGTCCCGCGCCGAGATCAGCGATGCGGCGATGAGCGAGCGGGCCGAGTGCGTGATGCTGAACAAGGGCCCGTACCTCAACGACGCAGTCACCGTCCTCGACAACATCATGCGGCGAATGGGAGGGCACCACTACAAGAAGAACGCCTTGTTCCGTCCGCTACGGTCCTGGTCGCCGCCCCGCGGGCGATGAGTCGTGGCGCCAGTTCGGCTCTCGAGAGTGAACCTGCCTGCGCCGGTCGGTATCGAACGGCGCGATGCCGCAATCCGGCCTACGGCCCGGCTGTGAGTCAGTCAGCGAATCAATGGCCTATTAGTCGATATACGGCGCGTGGGACAGTGCGCGCTCGGGCCACACATCGGTTGCATGGCAACGGCTGACGCCGCTGGCGCCGTTGACACCGCGACCGGCGGCATTGTCTACTAGTCCCTTATTAGGGAGGCCGGCAGTGCACAAGGATGACCTGATCCTGATCAGCGTCGATGACCACATCGCCGAGCCGGCCGACATGTTCGACGCCCACGTTCCGCCGAAGTACAAAGACCGGGCCCCGCGGGTCGTCATCGAACCCGACGGCGTCCAGCAGTGGTACTACGGCGAGATCCGCGGGCGGAACATGGGCCTCAACGCGGTCGCGGGCAAGCCGCGTGAGATGTACAACGTCGACGCCTCCCGCTACGACGAGATGCGCCCGGGCTGCTTCAACGTCGACGAACGGATTCGCGACATGAACGCCGGCGGACAGCTGGCGGGGCTGAACTTCCCCAACTTCACCGGCTTCTCCGGCCAGGTCCTCAACCAGGGCCCCGACCGCGACGTCAACCTGGTGATGATCAAGGCCTACAACGATTGGCACGTCGACGAGTGGTGCGCGGCGTACCCGGGCCGGTTCATCCCCTGCGGGATCCTGCCGCTGTTCGACGTCGCCGAGGCCGCCACGGAGGTCCGTCGCCTTGCCGAAAAGGGTTGCCACGCGGTGACATTCTCGGAGAATCCCGAGGCGCTGCAGATGCCGAGCATCCACTCCCGGTACTGGTACCCGCTGTTCGAGGCCGTCTGTGAGACCAGGACCGTGCTGTGCACGCACGTCGGCTCCGCCTCGCGGTCACCGATGGTGTCGACGGACGCCCCGCCGAGTGTGATGATGACGGCGTCGTCGATGATGAGCATGTTCACCTTCACCGAGCTGATCTGGGCGCAGTTCTACGCCGACTTTCCCGAGATCAAGTTCTCGCTCACCGAGGGCGACGTCGGCTGGATCCCGTACTTCCTGTGGCGCGCCGAGCACGTGTACAAGCGTCACTCGGGGTGGACGCAGGCGACGTTCCCGCCGGGCTACGGCGGACCGACCGACGTCTTCAAGCGGCACTTCTACACCTGCTTCATCAGCGACAAGGTGGGCGTGCGCAACATGGACTGGTTCAACGAGGACATGTTGTGCTGGGAGTCCGACTTCCCGCACTCCGACAGCAACTGGCCTTTCGCCCCGGAGGACGTCATCGAAACCATGGGCCATCTCGACGACGCGGTCATCAATAAGATCACGCACGAAAACGCCATGGCCGCTTACTCTTTCGACCCCTTCCGGCACATCCCGAAGGAGCGGGCGCGCGCCGGCCACCTCCGCGGCCAGGCCACCGACGTCGACGTCGTCACCCACGTCGGGCGCGCGGCCAGCCAGCGCGACCGCGACGCGTGGACGCGGATGACCCAATTCGCCCTGCAGGCTCAGGCCGAGGCGGTCGGAATCGCCGGGCGCGCCACCACGCTGGGCGACTGATCCGTGAGTGTGCAGGCGCCGTTCGAGGGCTGGCGTGTGCTGGAGTTGTCCAACGGGATCGCCGCGTCCTACTGCGGCAAGATGTTCGCCGACGCGGGCGCGGACGTGGTGAAACTCGAGACGCAAAGGGGAGATTCGCTGCGCTACTGGTCGGCGGGCGGGCCGCCGGGGGCGCTGTTCTCCTACCTGGCGGCGGGCAAGAGGTCGGTCGTGCACCGCGCCGGCGCCGGGATCACGGCGCTGCTGGCCGGCGCCGACGTCGTGCTCACCGACCTGACCGACGGGTGGACCCTCGAGGGCATCACCCGGCACACCGGCCCCGCGGCGGTGGTCTTGGCCGTCACACCCTTCGGCACCACGGGTCCCTACGTCGACGAGGGCGTCGTCGCCAACGAATTCATCCTGCAGGCGCTGTGCGGCTCGATCGACGGCCGCGGCTGGCCCGGCGACGAACCCGTGCAGGCGGGCGGCCGGCTCGGGGAGTGGCTGGCGGGCACCTTCGCCGCGGCGGTCGCCGCGGCCGCCGCCCGGCACGCGTTGCGCACCGGGCACGGCGAGGTGATCGACGTGTCGACGTACGAGGCGATGGCCATCGCGATGGGCGGCCTCTCGGCGATGTCGGCCAGCGTGCTCGGAGCGGATTCCCTTGTGCACCAACGCAGTCTGGAACTGCCGTCGATCGTCCCCACGGCCGACGGCCTGGTCGGATTCTGCACCATCACCGCCCAGCAGTTCCAGGACTTCCTGGTCATGATCGAGCGCGCGGACCTGCTCGACGACGCCGACCTGGCCTCGTTCGAGGGGCGCGTCGCGCGCCGCGACGAATTCCTCGGCATGGTCACGCAATGGACCCGGGCGCGCAGCACCCGGGAGATCGTGGACCTCGCCGTCGCCTTCCGAATACCGGTCGCCCCCATCGGGTCCCCGGCCACCCTGCCGGAGGTCGACCACTTCGTGGAACGGGGCGTGTTCGTCGATTCCGGGGCCGGCGCGCTGCGGCCGCGGGTGCCCTACCGCAGCGACGCGATCGCGACCGCGCCGCCCCGGCAACCGCCGGAACTCGGCGCCGACAACGGGCGCTGCGATTGGCCACCCAGGCCGGCGCGGGCCGACCCGCGCGCGGACGCGCTTCCGCTGTCCGACATCCGGATTGCCGACTTCACCGCCTTCTGGGCCGGCCCGTTCGCCACCCAGCTGCTCGGCGCGCTGGGCGCCGACGTCGTCAAGATCGAAGGCGTTCGGCGGCCCGACGGCATGAGGTTCTCGGCGGGCCGGCCCCCCACCTGGGACCAGTGGTGGGAGTGGGGCCCGGTTTTCCTGTGCAGCAACAACAACAAACGCGCCATCAGCGCCGAACTCAGCGCCGACGCCGGACGCGCCATCGCCCTGGACCTCATCGCGTCGTCCGACCTCGTCATGGAGAACTTCTCACCCCGGGTGATGGAGAACTTCCGCCTCGATTGGGATGCCGTGCGCGCGGCCAACCCCCGCGCCGTCATGGTCCGGATGCCGGCGTTCGGGCTCGACGGGCCGTGGCGTGACCGGGTCGGCTTCGCGCAGACGATGGAGCAGGCCACCGGAATGGCGTGGATGACCGGACACGCCGACGGCCCGCCGGTGATCCCGCGCGGCGTCTGCGACCCGATCGCGGGGCTGCACGCCGCGTTCGCGGCGGTGGCCGCGCTCGTGGTACGCGATCGCAGCGGTGCGGGGATGCAGGTGGAGGCGGTGATGGTGGAGTCGGCGCTGAACGTGGCCGCCGAAATGGTGTTGGAGTACACGGGTAACGGCATCGAGATGCGCCGGGCCGGCAATCGCGGCCCCGGCGCGACCCCGCAGGGCGTCTACGCATGCCGCGGCGAGGACGAGTGGGTCGCAATCGCCGCGATGGACGACGCCGCCCGTGCCGCGCTGGCGGGCCTGATCGGTCAGCCCGGGCTCCCCGAGGCCGAGTGGCGCGAGCGGGCCGACGAGCTCGACAAGCTCATCTCGGGCTGGGCCGCGGGCTTCACCGCGGCCGACGCGGCCCGCGCGCTGCGCGCGAGGCTGCGGGCGCGCGGCTTCTGGGAACGCGTCGACCATCCCGTCGCCGGATCGTTCTTGTGCACGGGCATGCCGTTCGCGTTCGCCGGGCGGCCGCGGCGCTGGATCCGCCGGGTGCCGCCGCTGTACGGCCAGCACACCGCCGAGGTGCTGACCGGTGTGCTGGGTTACGGCGCAGGAGATTTGGCGAGCCTGCACGAGTGCGGCGCCGTCGCCGCCCGGCCGGCGGGGCTCTGACGTGGCGGTGACTTTGTGCGTGGCCCCGCGGTCCGGCGAACTGTGCGCGCCGGTGCGGTTCTTGCTTCGCCAGGATTCGGTGGTGATGGAACTGACCGCGCGGCACCGCATCACGGGCGTCGAGTGGGACGACAAGGAGCGCGCGGTGGTCTTGACGGTCGAGATCACCGACCCGAGCACGGCGCGCCCCGTCGACGTGCGGATCGACGTCGTCGGCGCCGGAGTCCCGCACGCCGAGGCGCGGACCAAGACGATCGGACGGATCAACCGCGACGGGCGCGACTGCGATGTCGTCGGCACCTACCTGGGGGTGGTCGCGGATGAGAACTGATCCGGCGAAGCGCACCGCGGCCATCGTCGGCGTGCACAACACCCGCCAGGGCCGCCGCCTCGACGGGGAGACGTCACGCAGTCTGGCGCTCAAGGCGATTCACGGCGCACTCGCCGACGCGGGCCTGGGTCTCGACGACGTCGACGGGATCAGCGCCGGCCCGCTGTCCACCACGCTGATCTATGACCTGCGCCTGGGCCCGGCCTGGCAGGGACTGGGTTTCGGGGTCGGCATGATCACCGAGGCGGCCACCGCGATCGAGCACGGCATGGCCGACGTGGTGGTGCTGGTCGCGGCCCAGGCCGGCGAGTACCGCGACCACCAGGCCACCGCACCGTGGACCCGGCCCGAGAACGAATTCGTCGCACCGTGGGGCATGTTCACCGCCGCCGAGTTCGCCCTGATCGCCCGGCGCCACATGCACGTCTACGGCACGACGCGCGAACAACTTTCGATTGTGGCGGCGACGATCCGCAACAACGGGTCGCGAAACCCCGACGCGGTGTACCACCAACGGGGGCCGTTCATCCCGGACGACATCACCGCGTCTCGGCCCATAGCCGAACCGTTCCACCTGCTCGACTGCGCCACCACGTCCGAGGGCGGCTGCGCGCTGGTGGTGGCCAACATCGACAAGGTCGACGTCACCGGCCGGCCGATTTACGTGCTGGGCAGCGGCGCCGACTTCCACGGCCCGTCCTACCAGCACCCGCCCGCGTGGGACCTCGCCGGGCGACGCGGGGACCACGTGAACGGCGTCGTCGGCAGGCGCGCGGCCCAGCGGGCGTTCACCCATGCCGGGCTGCGCCCGGACGACGTCGACGTGCTGGAGCTCTACGACCCGTTCTCCTTCGAAATCATCCGTCAGCTCGAGGCATTCGGGTTCTGTGGCGAGGGAGAGGGCGGACCCTTCGTCGCCGACGGCCACATCGCGCTTGACGGCAGCCACCCGATCACCACCGACGGAGGGACGATGTCGTTCAGCCATGCCGGCTCAAACCCGCAGATGATGCAGCGGGCCGTCCGCGCCGTCCAGCAGTTGCGCGGCCAGGCCGGCGATCTGCAGGTGCCCGGCGCCCGGGTCGCGTTCTGCAGCAACGGGGGAGCCGGGGCCCTGTTCACCACGGTGCTGCTGCTGGGGGCCGAACCACGATGAGCACCCTGCAACCACAACCGGGCCCGGTGCCGCACGCCAGCAGCCCGCTGAGCGCCGCCTTCTGGGAGGGGTGCCGGTCCGAGGAGCTGCGCTATCAGCGTTGCGCGGCATGCGGACTGGCCAACTTCCCGCCGACCGAGCATTGCCGCCAATGCCTTTCGCCACAACTGCGGTGGCAAACCGGCGACGGCACGGGCGAGATCTACAGCTGGACGGTGGTGCACCGCCCGGTCTCCCCGGAGTTCGAACCGCCCTACGCGCCTGCCATCGTCACGCTGGACGAGGGCTACCAGATGCTCACCAACGTCGTCGGGGTGGCGGCCGGTGACCTGGCCATCGGCATGCGGGTGCGGGTGCAGTTCCACCCCGTGGGGCCCGACGTGACTTTGCCGTATTTCACGCCGTACTTCGCTGGTCCACCGTGAGCCGCGTGCGCAGCGTGGACGGGTTGCCGGTCACCGCCTACCTCGTCCTGGGCGTGCTGGCCGCCAACGACGAGCAACTCACCGCCGGCGAGATCAAGACGCGCGCCGAACTGTCGGTCGGCCACTTCTACTGGTCGCCGTCGGTCAGCCACGTGCGGCGGGAGCTGACCCGGTTGCTGGCGCGCGGGCTGGTCAACGAAATCGGGGCCCGGTCGGGCAAGCGCGCGATCACGTTGTACGAGACCACCGATGCCGGGCTCGCCGCGCTCCGCGGCTGGGTCCAGCACATCCCGGATCAGGATCGGGTCGTCATCAAGCACCCCGTCATCCTCAAGACCTGGCTCGCGCGGGGAAAGGACCCCGAGAACGTCATCGACACCCTGGAGCGGCACCTCGAGGCGACCCGCGCCCGGCTGGACGAGGCGTTGTGGTCGCGGCAACGCTCCCGCGACCTCGGCATCGTCGACGATCCCGAGCAGCGGTTCTCGTTCGCGGTCCTCGACTACGCCATCCGCGGGCTGTACGCGGAGATCTCGAACATCTCCGCGCTCCGCGACGAGATCGCCACGGGCACAACGCGCGATCCCGTCACGCGGGTGCGGCGGTCGAAGGGACAGATGCGCCGCCGGGTTGCCCGGGGGTAGCCGACCTGTCGTGGTAGGCGGTGCCACGGGGCTCCCGCTCCCACAGCGTCTCTCCGGCGCGCGGTGCCGTTCCCTCGGCGATCAGCTGGCGCTTGAGCACCTTGTGGGTGGCGGTGCTGGGCAGGTCGGCGGCGATGCGGACGTAGCGCGGGCGCGCCTTGGGCGACAGGTCGGATTGCGCGTCGAGGAAGGCCTCGAATTCCACCGGGTCCAGGGTGTCACCTTCGTTGAGCACGATGGCGGCCATCACCTGGTCGCCGACGCGATCGTCCGGGACGGCGTACACCGCGACGCGGTTGATCGCGCTGTGGCGCAGCAGGATTCGCTCGATGGGCGCTGCGGCCAGATTCTCCCCGTCCACCCGCATCCAGTCGGCGGTGCGCCCGGCCAGATAGATCCAGCCGTCGGCGTCCTTGTACGCGAGGTCGCCCGACCAGTACATGCCGTGGCGCATCCGTTCGGCGTTGGCTTCGGCGTCGTTGTAGTAGCCGGTGAAGAAACCCGAACCCATGGTGTTGACCAGTTCGCCCACCGCCTCGTCGGCGTTGACGAGCGCTCCGGCGGAGTTGAAGCGCGCGACGGCGCACTCGGTGAGGGTGTCGCTGTGGTAGATCGCGACCCCGTCGAATCCC
This sequence comes from Mycobacterium bohemicum DSM 44277, assembly GCF_001053185.1. GTDB lineage: Bacteria > Actinomycetota > Actinomycetes > Mycobacteriales > Mycobacteriaceae > Mycobacterium > Mycobacterium bohemicum. The sequence goes on from NZ_CSTD01000005.1 coordinate 185,668, forward strand.
CTGCCGATCGAGCCCTTGGGGGTGCCGGGTTCGCGCACGACGATGATGGCGTTCTCCGTCGAGCCGAAGCCGTCTTCCACCTGGACGCCGAACCGGCGCGCGAACTCGTCGATGTCCTTGTCGTTGGCCTCGTTTCCGAACGCCACGCGCAGCGGGTTGTCCGCGTCGTCGTCGCGTTCGGGGGTGGCCAGGATGTAGGCCAGCGGCTTGCCCACGTAGTTCATGTATGTGGCGCCGTACCGGCGCACGTCGTCCAGAAAGTGGGTGGCCGAGAACTTCGCCGGCACGATGGCCGCGCCGGAGACCACCGCGGGCGCCCACCCCGCGACGACGGCATTGGAGTGAAACAGCGGCATGGACACGTAGCAGGTGTCCTGCGACGTGAGCGCGAAGCGCTCGACGAGGTTCATCCCCGCGAACGTGGCCATCAGGTGTGAGACCTGCACCGCCTTGGGATTTCCGCTCGTCCCCGAGGTGAAGATCATCATGAACGGGTCCATCGCGGTGACCTCCCGGTGGGCCACCAACTCGCCCCCGCCACCGACGAATTCGGCCCACTGGGGCGTGGAGATGTCCAACACCGGGGTTCCCTCGAGGTCGATGTCGTCGAGCAGGCCGCGATGTTCGGCGTCGGTCACCACGAACTGACAGTGCGCGCGGCGGATGTCGGCGGCCAACGCCGCGCCGCGCCGGGTGGTGTTCAGCCCGCACAGCACATAGCCGCCGAGCCCGGCGGCCGCCATCTGGGCGAGCATCTCGGGCGTGTTGCCCAGCAGGACGCCGATGTGCATCGGTCGGTTCGAGTCGGCGGCGCCGAGCAGCGCCGCCGCCCGCGCCGCCGCGTGCCCCAGGTATTGGGCCCAAGTCCATTCGAGATCGCGGTATTTCACCGCGGTCGCCGGGTCGGACAGGCGCTTGCGCAACAGCGCCTGGATCGTGTCGTCTGTCATGGATCCACCTCCACTACGCCCGCCGCGGCTGCGAGACGAGACGGTCCGTCTTATGGTAGCGGGCGGTTCCGGCCGGAGTTGACCCTATCCGCCCACCATCATCAGGCCGCCGTCCACCGCCAGCAGCTGCCCGGTGATGAAGCCCGCGCCGGTGCCGGACAGGAACACCAGGACCGGGCCTAGGTCGCGCGTCGGATCGCCCAGCGTGCCGCCCAGCGGAATCATCATCTTCATCTGCTGGTCGATGAGCGCGCCCGCCTCGGGCCCGAGGAATTCCCGCAACCGGTCGGCCCCGGCCGTCTGCACCGCCGGCGCCAGCGCGTTGACGGTGACCTTGTCGGCGGCCCAGGCCTTGGCGGCCGAGCGCGTCCACGCCTGCACGGCGCCCTTGGTCGCGGCATAGACGGCCGAGATCGGGCTTCCCATCACGGCTTCCGACGACCCGAAATTGATGATGGCGCCGCCGGACCCCTTCATGACGGAGTACGCGGCCTGGTTGGTCAGGATGGTCGCCTTGACGTTGGTGTCCAACAGGAACGAGATGTCGTCGACGGCGATGTAGCCGGGTATCCCCGCCTGCCACAGCCCGGCGGCATTCACCAGCACGTCGAGCCCGCCCATGCCCTCGGCGGCTTGCCGCACCATCGCCGAGACGGCGTCGGCGTCGCGCACGTCGCACTGCAGCCAGGTCGCGGCCGAATCCTCGGGGGGCGGCGCGCGGTGGTAGGTCGCGGTCACCGCGGCGCCGGCCTCGGTGAGGACTCCGACGGCGGCCGCGCCGATTCCGGTGGCCCCGCCGGTGACCAGGATGCGTCGGCCCTGCAGCGCGTTTTCCATGCCAGCGAGCGTAACGCCACGGCGAGATTCCGCCCGAGTTTCGGCCGTGGCGTTACGCTCGCGAAAGGGGCCGGGAGTTAGGCGCGCACCGCGATCGTCGACAGCAGCTCGGCCAGCCGGTCCGGTTGGTCCACCATCGAGAACGTCCGCGCCCCCTCGATCACCTCGAGCCGGGCGTTCGGGATCGTCTCGGCCAGCCGCCGGCCGTCCTCCCGCTCGAAGAACACGTCGTCGGCCGACCAGGCGACCAGGGTGGGCAGGTCGATTTCGGGCAGCCGGGCGGCGACGCCGGTGGTGATTTCGGTGCGCATCGAGAGGGTGAACTGGCGAAGGTCCTCCGCGACCGCCGGGTCGGAGATCCCCGGGCGCACCCATTCTTCGGTGAGCGCGTCGATGTTGCGGTGCGCCAGGCCGTCGAACGCGCGCTTGCGCGCAGCGGGCACCCGCATCGCCTGCGCCACGGCCCGGAACGTCGCCTTGGTCTTCGCCGCGAGGATCACCGGCTTGAGGATCGGGGGCGGAAAGTGTTCGAACGCATCGCAACTCGTCAGCACCAGCGCCCCGAGCCGGTCGGGGTGGTGCACCGCGACGAGCTGCGTGAGGACCCCGCCGGTGTCGTTGCCGACGAGCACCACGTCCTGCACGTCGAGGGCGTCGAGCGTCGCGGCAACGATGCCCGCGACACCGGTGATGGTCCGGTCGGCGCCGGCGCGCAGCGCCTCAGGGTGCGCCCCCAGCGGCCAGGTGGGTGCGATGCAGCGCAGGCCGTGCGCCGCGAGCCGTTGGCTCACCTCGCGCCACAGCTGGCCGCCCATCATGTACCCGTGCACGAACACCACGGGCCTGCCGGAATCGGGTCCGGTTGCTTCGTAATGGATGGTTCCGGCACTAATGTCGATCGTCGGCATGGTTGCTCCCAGGTCAGTGCATTTACAAACAGACTGTCTGTTCGTAAGTTACCAACAGGTTGTATGGAAATCAAGAGACGGACCCAGGAAGAGCGCTCCGCGGCGACCCGTGAGGCGCTGATCGCGGCTGCGCGCCGACTGTGGGGCGGGCGAGGCTACGCGGACGTCGGGACACCGGAGATCGCCACGGCCGCGGGTGTCACCCGCGGTGCGATGTATCACCAATTCACAGATAAGGCAGCGCTTTTCCGCGAGGTGGTCGAAGCCGTGGAGCAAGACGTGATGGCCCGGATGGGTGTCGTGGTCGCCGAATCGGGAGCGACGACGCCCGCCGACGCCATCAGGGCCGCGGTCGACGCGTGGTTGGAGGTCTCCGCCGATCCGGAGGTCCGCCAGCTGATCCTGCTGGACGCGCCCAGCGTGCTGGGCTGGGCCGCGTTTCGCGACGTCGCCCAGCGGTACAGCCTGGGGATGACCCAACAACTGCTGACCGAGGCCGTCAAGGCGGGCCAGCTGGCCGACCAACCGGTGCGCCCGTTGGCCCAGGTGCTGATCGGGGCGCTCGACGAGGCGGCCATGTACATCGCCACCGCACAGGACCCGAAGCGCGCGCGCCACGAGACTCAGGAGGTGTTGCACCGGCTCATCGACGCGATGCTGAACCGCTGAAGCGCTTGAGAGTCGAGTCGTTGGGCCGAAAACGCGGGAATCGCAACAACAAGCCGACGCTGGGGCGTGAGGGTCGAAAGTCCTCAGCGCTGATGTTGGCCGAAGAACTGCCAGATCGTGTCGGTGGCGTTGAGCGCCGTCGACGGTTCGGGGATGCCCGCGAGCTCGGCCAGCGGGCTGGGCTGGCCGCCGGGCCATTGATGGCCGGCACCGGCCACCGAGATCAACTCCACGGAGCGTCCGTCGGGGCATCCGGCCGTCAGGGTCGTCACGCTGCCGGTTGTGCTCGACGTCGGCGGTCCGCACCCGTCGATGGAGCGCCAGGTGGCGTTGACCGACTCCACCGAGGGTCCGTCGACGCGCGGATTCCCGTTGATCGCGAACGCTTTTCCGGGTCCGCCGTTGTAGGGCACCCTGTCGTCGGCGGTGCCGTGGATCTGCAGCACCGAGGTCGGGCGCGCCTGCGAGCAGTCGGTCAGCAGGGTGCCCGCCACCGGGGCGATCGCTGCGAAGGTGTCGGTCTGGCATCCCAGCCGAAGCGCCATCATGGCCCCGTTCGACATGCCGGTGGCGTAGACGCGCGCGCGATCGATCGGGATCTCCTGCTCGATGGCTCCCACCATCGCGGTGATGAAGCCGACGTCGTCGACGTCGTCCCGCTGCGGTTGCCCGCAACACGTTCCGGCGTTCCAGGCGCGGTTGAGGCCGTCGGGGTAGGCGACCAGGAAATGCCCATTGTCCGCCTCGGCGTCCCAGTTGTAGGACCGCTCGGCCTGGGCGCCGTTGCCGAAGCCGCCGTGCAGCATCACCACCAGCGGTGCGGCGTCGGGCAACCCGCTCGGCCGGTAGAGGTGAAACGTCCTTTCCACGCCGCCGGAGTCGATGGACTGCGTCGACTGGCCGAGCGGAATGGATTGGGCTCCAGGCGATCCCAACGCGTGCCCGCCGCCCACGCAACCGCCGAGCACGACGACCAACACCGAGACGAGACAAACGCCGAACACCCGGGCGCGTAGCGATCGCATGCGACCAGCGTGCCACCGGCCGCGATGTTTGACAAGTGACTTGTCAAAAATACGCGGGATGGCACACTCGTCTGCATGCGACGCCTTGCCGATGCGAACTGGAAACCGACGATCCCGGCGCTGGTCAACCTGGTGGCCGCCTCGGGGGCGCCCCGGCTGCGGGCGGCGTTCCAACGCAGTCGATTTGGAGAAGCGTTGGGAGGAGGTCCTGGGGCCCCAACGGCTCGGCGAACTTCGGCAGAGCCTGCAGATGCTGCTCTCGAGCGAGGCCGACGCGGCGGCCGACTGACAAGGGCCAGGATCGGCGCGCCGGGTCCGCTGTGCGGGGCGTAGGTTCGACCCAGAGAGTGACAGGAGTACGCCGTGCCCATCTTCATGGTCGAGCGAAACTTTGCCGAGGAAATGGAACCCAGCCTCGAGGTCGCCGATGGCATCAACCGGATCAACGACGACGAGGGCGTGCGCTGGATGTACTCGTTCCTGTCGGCGGACAAGCGGAAGACCTACTGCCTGTACGAGGCCCCGTCGCCCGAGGCCATCCGCACCGCGGCCGCGCGGGCGGGCCTGCCCGCCGACGTCATCGTCGAGGTGCGCGACCGGGTGATGCCTGATGGGGCGTTGTCGGACATTTGAGGCCGCTCACCCGAGCAGTTCGTGATCGGCGGCATACATCGCCGCCTGCGTACGGTTCGCCGCGCCCGTCTTGATCAGGATGTTGCGCACGTGGTTGGCGGCCGTGTTGGTGCTGATGTACAGGCGTTCGCCGATCGCCCGATTGCTCAGCCCTTCGGCGAGCAGGCGCAACACTTCGACCTCGCGGTCGGTCAGCCCGTCCGGTCCCACGGTCAGCAGGGAATCCACCAGGTCGACCACCCGGTTCTGGCCGATCTGCGTGGCGAGCGCGCGCGCCTCGTCGGCGAGGCGCCGAGCTTCGTCGGTCCGGCCGCGCGATGCCTCGAATAACGCGTACCGGGCCAGCGTCTCGCTGATGTGAACCACCGAACCCATCCGGCGGTCCATCTCGAGGGCGACGCCGAAATGCCTCTCTGCCGCGGCGTTGTCGCCGTCGAGCGCCGCCATCCGCGCCAGATACCGGTCGGCGCTGCCGAACAGGGCGACGAACTGGCCGGCCACCAGGTTCTTGCCCGCGTAGCGGGACACGAAGGGGCGCAGCGCGCGCAGCGCTGCGCGGTTGCCCAGCTCCAACCCCGCCTCGACCATGAACACCAGCTCCATCGGCCACTGCGCGTCATTCGTGCGGTCATCGAACTGGCGGTTGATGAGGTGATTGAGGGCGCGCGTCATGCCCGCTTCGGCGCCGAGTTCGGTGTACAGGGCCAGCAGGCCGGGCACCCAGCGCCCGGCGAAAGTCTCGCTGCCATCAATGAATTCGGCGAAGTTCCTCAAATCCCCGGTTTCGCGCTGGATCATGAACATCTGGACGCCGTGGGAGCCCTGGGTGTCTTCCGCGTCGAATAGGTCGCCCGTGCGCAATGCGATGTCGGCCCACCTTTTCGCGCCGGCGAAGTCGCCGCGCAGGTAGGCGAGCGCGTGCTCGACGCACGCGCCGACGAAACCGAAGACGGGCTGGCCGATGGCCTGACCGGCTCTGCGCATGTCCGCGGTCGACGCGGCGAGGTCCTCGGGACGGCCGGCCAGATAGCTGACCATGGCGCGAAAGTGCGAGGAAGCGCCCAGCACCTCATAACTTCGGTGCGCCAGCGCCATGCGGGAGACCTCGGCCGAACGCTCCGCCTGGATCTCGCAGAGCTCCGGGGTGAGGCCGTGCCACAGGCTCGCCTTGAGCGTGTGCATCAGGACCGCCGGATCGTCGACGGCCCGCGCGCGGTCGATGGCGGTGTTGCCGATTTCCCGCGCGCGCGCAGCCTCGCCCGCGAAGGCCAGCGCTCGCCCGAAGCTGCCCAGCGCCTGCACATAGCGGGGGTCGTCGGCGGTCAACCCGCAGGACTCCAACGCGGCCGCCAGCATGTCGGCCGCCTTCGAATCGGACAGGCCCCGACGCCAGTTGGCCTCCTCGTAGCCGACGGCCGCACCCAGGCGGATCAGCGGATCGTCCATCGCGCTGAGGCGTTCGTAGATCGCGCGGGAGCGGGCGAAATCGCCGGCGCGCACATGGTTTGCGGCCGCATCGAGGTCCAGCCGTGCGCGGTCCGCGCGGCTGAGCTCGGGCAGGGACGCCGCCCGCTCGAACCACCGGGCGGCGTCTTCGTAGGCCAGGCTCTGTTCGGCCATCCGGGCCGCCTGGTGGGCATACCGCAGCGCCTGTTCGTGGTAGCCCAGGACGTGGGCCCGCAGGTAGTGGTTCGCCAGGCGGGGAACGACGGATGGGTCCGCCCGGCCGTCGAGGGCCTCGGCGGCCCGCGCGTGCATGATCCGCAGCCGCGACGCCGCCATCCCGCCGCCCACAGCCTCGCGCGTCAGCGCGTGCACGAACGAGAATTCGCCGTCGGAGCCGCGAACCGGCCGCACCAGCCCGACGGCTTCCGCGGCATCGACCGCCGCCAGGGTCGCGGCGAGATCGGTGTCGCTGGCGGCGATGAGCGCGGGCAGATCGAACGTCTCACCCAGCACCGCGGCCTGCTCGATGACGCCCCGGACGCCGGCCCCCAGTCCGGAGAGGCGGCGTGCGATGGCATCCCCGATCGATGCCGGCACGGTCTGATGAACGCCCAATGTGGCCAGCCCCCCGCGGTTTTCGAGGTCGTTGACCAGCTCGGTCAGAAAGAACGGATTGCCGCCGGTCTTGTCCCGCAGCAGGGCGGCTGCGGTGCGCGCCGATGCCGGAGCCAGTTGCTGGGTTCGGCCGACGAATTCGGCGATCGCCTCGGTGTCCAGGCCCGCGAGGTCCAGGCGCCGGACGCCGTCGAAGCGGTGCAAGTCGGCCAGCCGGGTGGTGAGCTCGTCCGAGCGGTCCGGTTCGGTGGTGCGGAACGTGGACACCACCAGCATGCGGACGTCGGCGCAGGCGACGATGACGTATTCGAGCATCGCGAGCGTCGGCACCCGCGCCCAGTGCAGGTCGTCGAGGATCAGCGCGACCGGGCGATCGGCGGCCAGGCGGCGCAGGAAGCCGGTCAGGGCGTCGAAGAGCGCCTGCCGGGGCGACCCGACCTCCATCGCCGGCGCGGCCTCGGGGCAATGCCGGTCCACCCGGGAGGACAGGCGCCGCAGCTGCGGCCCCGCGTCGGCGAGCAGCTCGGCCATCGAGCCCGATGGAGCGAGGTTCAGCAGGCGGTCCAGCGCCTCGGCGAACGGTGCGTAGGGGACGTCCTCGTCGGCCGTGGAGCGGCCGACCAGCACCGCGACGTCGTGGTCGGACAGCGATCCGGCCACCTCGGCGGCCAGTCGCGTCTTGCCGGCGCCGGGCTCGCCGCCGATGAACACCGCCTGGCGTTCGCCCCGCTCGACCCGCTCCCAGGCCCGTTCGAACGCCGCGAGTTCCGCGTCGCGGCCGACCAGCGGACCGCGACGACGCGCGACCAGCTCTGCCGGAAGCGGCGGTGGCACCCACTGCGCCATGCAAACAAGGTAGCCGCGCTTGAGTCGGTCGGTCGATAGTCAAAACTGACTATCGTTGAATGCCTTGGAAATGCTCCGTTGTGGTCATGACGCACCGCCCGCTTGGCTCGTAGCGTCGCTGCATCAGGACCCGCGAGCAAACAAGGAGGTGCGGGCCATGAGCCTGACAACCGCAACCGAGGAACTGCGCGCCGCGCTCGGCGCGAAGGCGATCCTCCCCGGCGACCCCGGCTACGACGAGGCCCGGGCGATGCACAACGCCATGATCGACAAGCGGCCGGCGGTGATCGTGCGCTGCGCGTCCGCCGCCGACGTCGCGGGCGCGCTCGGCTTTGCCCGCACGTCGCGCCTTGCGGTCGCCGTCCGCGGCGGCGGCCACAGCGGCCCCGGATTCGGTTGCGTGGACGGCGGTCTCGTGATCGACCTGTCGCCGATGGACCGCGTCGACGTCGACGCCGACCGCCGCACCGCCCGCGTCCAGGGCGGCGCGACGTGGGCACGGGTGGACGCCGCGACCCACGCGCACGGCCTGGCGACGCCGTCCGGGATCATCTCCAGCACCGGTGTCGGCGGCCTGACCCTGGGTGGTGGCCACGGCTACCTGACCCGCAAGCACGGGCTGACCATCGACAACCTGGTGGAGGCCGAGGTGGTGCTGGCCGACGGCCGCGTCGTCACCGCATCCGAAGCGGATCACCCCGACCTGTTCTGGGCGCTGCGCGGTGGCGGCGGAAACTTCGGCGTGGTCACCTCTTTCACCTTCCGGCTGCATCCGGTGCACAACGTGATCTGCGGACCCACGGCGTGGCCCGCATCGGCGACGGCCGACATCCTGCGGTGGTACCGCGACTTCCTGCCCGCTCAGTGCGAGGACCTCTACGGCTTCTTCGCGAGCATGACCGTTCCCCCGGCGCCGCCCTTCCCCGAGGCGTTCCACCTACAGAAGGCGTGCGCCGTGGTCTGGTGCTACAGCGGCGATCCCGCGCTGGCCGACGAGGTATTCGCACCGGTCCGGCAGATGCAGCCGGCCTTCGAGGGCCTCGCCGCGGCGCCCTACCCGGCGCTGCAGTCCACCTTCGATGCGCTGTATCCCAAAGGCCTGCAATGGTATTGGCGGGGTGACTTCATCCGTGCGGTGCCCGACGCCGCCGTGGAAGCCCACGCCCGGTTCAACGCGGAACTGCCCACGATGCACTCGACGATGCACCTCTACCCGATCGACGGCGCCGTCCAACGGGTCGGCCAGAACGACACCGCCTGGGCCTACCGGGACGTGAACTTCTCTCAGGTCATCGCCGGGGTCGATCCCGACCCGGCCAAAGCGGAGGCGCTGAAGCGGTGGACCGTGGACTACTGGGACGCCATCCACCCGTACTCGGCCGGCGGTGCCTACGTCAACTTCATGATGGACGAAGGGCAGGACCGGGTCCGCGCGACGTACGGCCCGAATTACCAGCGGCTCAGCGAGATCAAGGCGCACTACGATCCGGGCAACGTGTTCCGCATCAACCAGAACATCCTGCCGGCGTCGTGACAGCATCGGGCATACCGATGTCCAACGGCCCCGGGTGACGGGCCGGCCGAACGGAATACGGCCCGGGGCAACCGAATTGGTGGAGGGCTACGGTGTCTTTTCGAACACGTCGTTGAGCGTGACGCTGCGCAGGTTGCGCGAGCGGATGATGTCGACGAGTTGCGGGTAGACATGCGTGACGGGCAGGTGGTTCAGGTGGCCGATCACGATCGACTGCGGGGTGAAGTACTGCTCGGCCATCTGCACGATGTAGTCCTCGGTGATCAGCGTGGAGTCCGAGAGCGACCCCGACCACAGGACCGGAACGGTATAGCCGAGATCGGCCGCGACGGCGTCGACGGTGGCGTTGCGCTTGGCGTACGGCGGGCGCCAGTACGGCTTCGCGCCGATGCCGTAGGTCTTCTTCAGGAATTCGTCGTTGCGCCGCAGCTGCGAGGCGACGTCCTGTTTGGACAGGCTGGTCAGGTCCGGGTGCGACCAGGTGTGGTTGCCGAGTTGGATCTGCCCGCTGTCGACCAGCGGCCGAAGCACGTCCTGGTTCTGCGTCCACGAGTCATACACGCCGTTGACGAAGAACGTCAGCCGCACGCCGGTGTCCTTGGCGAACTGCGTGTAGGCGCGCACGACCTCGCTGTTGACGCCGTCGTCCACCGTCAGGGCCAGCAGGTCGCCGTCGCCGGGAATCTTCATCAGCGCGCCCCCGCCCGGGAGCGGAATCCGAGCGTTCGGCGGAGGGGGACCGAGCAGGGCGGCCGGGGCGGTCGGGCCCGAGGTCACCAGGCCGGGCGGCGGCGTCTGGCCGCGATCGGCCAGCATGCTGGCGCGCCCGACGAGTACGGTGTGGCCGTCGACGACGCCCTGCACGCCGGAACCTTGCAGGCTTGCGAAGTCCGCGGCGACGGGCAGCGGGCCGAGTTCGGTCGCGGCGGCCCCGGCGATCGCGCGGGCGATGGGATGCTCGGAGGCGTTCTCCAGGGCGCCTGCACAGCGCAGCAGCTCCTCGCGGCCGGTTCCCCGCCCGGTGACGACGTCGACGAGGGTCATCGTGCCCGTGGTCACCGTGCCGGTCTTGTCGAGCACGATCGTGTCGACCTTGCGGCTGGACTCCAGCACCTCCGGGCCCCTGATGAGGACGCCGAGTTGCGCGGCGCGCCCGGTCCCCACCAGCAGGGCTGTCGGAGTCGCCAGCCCAAGCGCACACGGGCACGCGATGATCAGCACCGCGACGGCGGCGGTCACGGCCGCGGTGGCCGGCAGGCCGAGGACCAGCCACGTTGCGAGGGTGAGAATCGCGATCACGAGCACGAGCGGCACGAAGACGCCGGCGACCCGGTCCGCCAGGCGCTGCACCCGGGCCTTGCCCGATTGGGCCGCCTCCACCAGCTTGGCCATCTGCGCCAGTCGGGTGCCGTCGCCGACCCGGGTGGCCCGCACGACGAGGCGGCCGCCGGCGTTGACGGTGCCGCCGGTGACGGCGTCGCCGCGGCCGACCTCGACGGGGACGGGTTCGCCCGTCAGCATCGAGGCGTCCACGGCCGAGGAGCCGCCGACGACGATCCCGTCGGCGGCGATCTTTTCCCCGGGGCGCACCACGAACTCGTCTCCGACCGCGAGCTGTTCGACGGGAAGGCGGATTTCAACGCCGTCCCGCAGCGCCGCGACGTCCCGGGCGCCGAGTTGCAGCAGGGCGCTCAGCGCCGCGCCCGCCCGCCGCTTGGAGCGCTTTTCGAAGTATCGGCCGGCCAGCAGGAACAAGGTCACCCCCGCGGCCACTTCCAGGTAGGTGTTGCCCGCGCCCGCCGTTTGGCGCACGGTGAGCTCGAACCCGTGCCGCCTCCCCGGTTCCCCGGCCGTGCCCCACACCAGGGCGTAGAGCGACCACAGGAACGCCGACAGGGTTCCGATCGAGACCAGGGTGTCCATGGTGGCGGCGCCGCGCTGGAGGTTGGTCCACGCGGCCGCATGGAACGACGCGCCGCACCACGTCACCACCGGCGCCGCCAGGCCCAGCGACACCCACTGCCAGCACGGGAATTGCAGCGCCGGGAACATTGCCATGGCGATGACCGGGCCGGCCAGCCCGGCCGCGACGACGAGCCGGTTGCGCAGCCCCGCCAGCTCGGCGTCTCCGGTGGGCCCGGCCGGGGCGGGCTCACGGCGCCGCCGCGGTAGGGCGGCGGTGTACCCGGCCTTCTCGACTTCGGCGACCAGCGCCCGCGGGTCATAGCCGGACGGGACGGTGACGGTAGCCTTGTCGGTCGCGTAGTTGACGGTCGCGGCCACGCCGTCGAGCCTGTTCAGCCTCTTCTCGATGCGGGCCGCGCACGACGCGCACGTCATCCCCGTGATGGTCAGCTCGACGTCGTCGACCGCCGCCGCCGTCATGCCACCAAGACCGCCTCGAAGCCCGCCTCGTCGACGGCCCCCAGCACCGTCCGTTCATCGATCGGCGCCGAGCTGACGACGACGAGCCTGCCGGTGTCGGCGCTGACGTCGACACCCTGCACCCCGGGGATCCGGGCCACCTCGCCGCGGATGGCGGCCTCGCAGTGGGCGCAACTCATCCCGCTGACCCGGTACTCGCTGGTCGTCACAACTCTCCCTTCACCGCTGGTCTCCCTTCACCGCTGGACACCGCGGCGAGAATGCCTGACCGGCCCGGCACGATTCTGCCCGGTCTTCCGGCGTGCCGCCGGATCGGGGCGTCGAGAGCACCGATGCTCCCGGTGCCGGCGCGGTGAGCGTAGCGTCGAGCACGCGATGCCCCAGAGCAGGAGGAGTCGGCAATGATGGTCACCGTGGTCAATGCCGGGCCGCGACGGGTCAGCCGCTCGGTGGAGGTCGCCGCGCCGGTTGCCGAGTTGTACGCGATGGCCGCCGATCCCCGGCGCCATCAGGAGCTGGACGGCTCGGGCACGGTCGGAGGAAACATCGACTCACCGACGGAATTGGCTGTCGGATCGAAGTTTTCGACGAAGATGAAGATGTACGGGCTGCCGTATCGGATCACCAGCACGGTGACCGACCTCCAGCCGAACCAGGTGGTGGAGTGGCGCCATCCGATGGGTCACCGCTGGCGGTGGGAATTCGAGGCGCTCTCGCCGACGCTGACCCGGGTCACCGAGACGTTCGACTACCACGACGCCGGTCCGATCAAGAACACGCTGAAGTATTACGAGCGGATCGGCGCCGTGAAGGGCAACACCGCCGGAATCGAGGCGACGCTGGCCGGGCTGCGCGACCGTTACGCCGCGCGATAGGTCAGGCCGTCACCGCGGGCAGCACCTGCTCCGCCAGCAGTGCTGGCTGGCCCAGCCCGCGTCGAGGGGAAGTCCGCCGACGAGCGGGTTGATCACGACTTCCTTTCTGCCGCGGCGTATTTCGTCGACCAGTTGCTTCGGGGTCAGGACGATCAGCGCGTTGATGCTGATTCGCACGTTGCGCGTCCGGCCGGCGATCGCGGCGGCCAGGATCAGCGGCGACGGCAGCCAACCGGTGACCGCCAGGTGGTGTTCCTCCACGCTGACGGCGGTGAACCCGTGGCTGTCGGCGTACTCCGCCATGTCCAGGGCGGCCCGATAGCGGTCCGCGTGCCGTGCGGTCGGGTTGGCGACGTTGGTCATGTTGAGCCGCAGCGCCGTCATCGGGCTCATCGTGGTCCGCCGAACAGCGTTCCCCGGATCAACCGCTTCGCCGACGACAACGTGGCCGCGTACGCGTCGGGGGTCAGGCTGCTCGCCCGCTCGGTGAGGCCGCGCGTCAACGCGTACAGCGCGTCGACGACGGCGGCCGGGTCGGTGGATGGTGGCAGCGCCCCGCCGGAAACGGCGTCGGCGACGATGTCATTGATGATGGCGCGCAACGCTTTCAGGCCGGTCGAGGGGATGCCGCGGGGGTGCGGCGCGCGCTGGGCGCGCATGGCGCGGTCGAACGCGGCGAGGTCGGGATAGTCGCGCATCAGCCGGTCCAGCTCGTCGAGCACCGACTCGAGGCGGTCGACGACGTCGTCCGGCCGGTCCGCGGCGGACCGCAGCCGCGGCAGCGCTATCTCGTCGACCTCGCGCACGGTCGCCTCGAGCAACTCCGACTTGTTCGGAAAGTGGTGATAGAGGCTGCCGCTGGTGATTTCGGCCGCCCTGGCGATCTGACGGATCGTCGTCCGCGAATAGCCGACCTCGGCGACGCAGCGCATGGCCGCGGCCACGATGCGGGCGCGGGTCTGCTCGCCGTTGACGCCCACGGGCCGGCCCCGTGCCGGGGGCGTGACCCTCATGCCGCGTGGTACCCGCCGGTCCGTGGACCACCCACCGCGCACCTCCGCGCCGACGCAACCAATTAATTGATCGCTCGATAATATCTTTCGAGTCGCGGACCGAACGCCGCAGTGAGGATCCCACATGTCGCCTGCACAGCTGGGGCGCCCGATCGGCGCCAGCGGCGAGGAGACCCGCCGGCGGCTCGTCGTCGCCACCATGCGGTGCGTGGCACAGAGCGGGTACTCGCGGGCAACCATCCGCGAGATCGCCCGCACCGCCGAGGTGACCAGCGCCAGCCTGTACAACTACTTTCCCAACAAGTCCGAACTGATGAAGGCCGCGATCGCGGCGAGAACCGACGTGGCGCTGCCGCGGCTGCGCGCGGCGGCCGCCCGGCCCGGCGACGTCGTCGACCGGATCGAGGCCGTGCTCGACGAATCGGGCCAGTTGATGCGCGAGTACCCGGACCTGGCCGCCTTCGAGTGGGCGATCCGGTCGGAAAACGCGGCCGCGATCGGAACGGGCTTGGCCGGCGGCAACTTTCAGGCGTTCCGGGAGATCATCGAGGGCATCCTCGCCGACGCGGGGGGCGACCTCCCGGCGGGCGGCGCCGTCGAGGCGATCTACTCCCTGGTGTACGGCCTGACCGAGTTGGCGGCGACGCTGCCGCCGGCGGACTACCAGGCCGCGCTGGGTTCGGCCAAGCAATTGGTCAGGGGGACGCTGTTCGCACGGGCGGGCGGGCCGCCGGGGCCTTGATGTGATCAAGCGATTGATTATATAGTCTTCTCCGCGGAGAGAAAGCCGGTGACCCGTGACCGAAACCGTTGGCGTGGCGTTCGACGTCGACGCCCTGCGCCGGAAATACGCCGAGGAGCGGGCGCGGCGACTGCGCCCGGACGGCATCGAGCAGTACGTCGAGACTGCGGGCGCGTTCGCGCGGTTCGCCGAGGACCCCTGGGTGGACGGCACCTTCACGCGCGACCCGCTGACCGACGAGGTCGACGTGGCCGTCGTCGGCGCCGGCTTCGGCGGCCTGCTCACCGGCGCGCGGCTGCGCGAGCTCGGCGTGCACAGCGTGCGCCTGATCGATCGGGCGGCCGACGTCGGCGGCACCTGGTACTGGAACCGCTATCCCGGCATCGCCTGCGACGTCGAGTCCTACGTGTACATCCCGCTGCTCGAAGAGCTCGGGTACCTGCCCACGCAGAAATACGCGAGCGGAGCCGAGATCTTCGCGCACTGTCAGCGCATCGCGCGACACTACGACCTGTACCGCGACGCGTGCCTGCAGACCGATGTCCACGAGATCCGGTGGGAGGAAAACGAATCCCGCTGGATCATCCGCACCAACCACGGCGACGAGATGCGGGCCCGGTTCGTGTCGATGGCCAACGGTTACCAGGCCAAACCCAAGCTGCCCGGCATCGAGGGCCTGGATGTGTTCGGCGGTCACGCCTTCCACACCAGCCGGTGGGACTACGGTTACACCGGCGAGCGGCTGGAGAACCTGGCCTCCAAGCGCGTCGGCATCATCGGGACCGGAGCCACGGCCGTCCAGTGCGTCCCGCACCTCGCCGCGGCGGCCCAGCGGCTCTACGTGTTTCAGCGCACGCCGTCCTCGGTGGACGTGCGCGCCAACCGGCCCACCGACCCGGGTTGGGCCGCCGAGTTGCGGCCCGGCTGGCAACGCCAACGGATACAGAACTTCCAGATCCTCACCGCCGGCGGCCAGGCCGACGAGGACCTCGTCGCCGATGCCTGGACCAGCATCACCCGCAAGCTGCCGGTGATGCGTCAGGACACCGGTGGTGTGGACCCCGCGCGACGCGGCCGCGACATCGAGATCGCGGACTTCGCCAAGATGGAGGAGATCCGCGCGCGGGTCGACGAGCTGGTGGCCGACCGCGCCACCGCCGAGGCGCTCAAACCCTGGTACGGCTACTTCTGCAAGCGGCCATGCTTTCACGACGAGTATCTGCAGACGTTCAACCGCGACAACGTCACGCTGGTCGACACCCACGGCCGCGGTGTGGAACGGATCACCGAGGCCGGCGTGGTCGTCGACGGAAGGACGTACGAGCTCGATTGCCTCATCTTCGCAACGGGTTTCGAGGTCGGCACCGACTATTGCCGTCGCACCGGATTCGAGCTGATCGGCCGGGGCGGCGAAACGCTGACCGACAGCTGGCGCGACGGTGTGCGCACCTTCCAGGGACTCTTGGCGCGCGGCTTCCCGAACTGCTTCATCGAGAGCATCTCCCAGGCGGGCTTGACGGTGAACTTTCCCTACCTGCTGGACGTCCAGGCCGGCCACGCCGCGTGGATCATCGCCAAGGCGCTGGAGCGCGGCGTCGCCGAACTCGAGCCCTCGGCCGAGGCCGAGGCCGCCTGGGTCGACACGGTGGTCGCCCGCTCGGCGGCGTCGGCCGAGCGCGCCCAGACCTGCACGCCCGGCTACTACAACCGGGAGGGCAAGGCCGACGCCAAGACCCGGCAGGGCAGCTTCTTCTTCGGTGCGCCCACCGAGTACGCCGACATCCTTGCGGCCTGGCGCGCCGCGGGCGATATGGCGGGCCTGGAAACCCACGGGGGCGTCGCATGACGAGCCGCCGGGCCCGTCGGCTCTACGCCGTGGGCCGGCTCGGCGGGCTGGGCGCCGCGGTGGCGTTGCGCCGCGCCGGCGTCGACGACCTGGTCATCATCGAGGGCGACGACGGAGTCGGTGGAACCTGGCGGCGCAACACCTATCCCGGCGCGGCGTGCGACGTCCAGAGCCACCTGTACTCGTTTTCGTTCGCGCTCAACAAGTCCTGGAGCCGAACCTACGCGCGGCAGCCGGAGATACTCGCCTACCTCGAGTCGGTCGCCGACGAATTCGACCTGCGCCGGCACCTGATGCTGCGGACCCATGTGCGCAGCGCGCGGTGGAACGAGGACACCGCTTCGTGGGAACTGGAACTGCGGCAGGCGGATAGCGACGTCACGACGGCGCTGCGCGCCGACGTGTTGGTCAGCGCCGTGGGGCTGTTCGCGGAGCCCAGGCTGCCCGACATCGAGGGCTTGAGCGACTACCGCGGTCGGCTCATGCACACCTGCGCGTGGGACGCGGGCGTCGACCTGGCCGGCAGGAAGATCGCGGTGATCGGCACGGGCGCCAGCGCCGTGCAGGTCGTACCCGAACTCGCCCGAATCGCCGCACGCGTCAGCGTCTTTCAGCGGACACCCCCGTGGATGGTGCCCAAGGACGACCGCCCGTTCAGCGCCGGGGAGCTGGCCAGGTTCCGTCGTAGTCCGTGGGCCGCCCGGCGGGAACGATGGCGCATCTGGAAGCAGTTCCACGACTTCGCCGGCAGCGCGGTCGACGATCCACAGGTCGCCGGCCGCGCCGAAGTCGCGACCGCCTTCCTGAAGCGCACGGTGCCCGACGAGCGGCTGCGCGAGTTACTGACCCCCGACTACCCGTTCCGGTGCAAGCGGGTGCTGCTCGGCGCCGACTACTACCTGGCGCTGCAACAGGATCACGTCGATTTGGTGGTCGACCCCATCGCCCGGGTGACCGAGACCTCGATCGTCACCGCCGCCGGCGACGCGGTCGACGCCGACGCGATCGTCTGCGCCACCGGGTTTCAGACCAGCAAGTACCTCAACGGCATTGACGTGATCGGGCGCGGCGGGGAGAGCCTGCACGAGCGGTGGGGCGACGATCCGACGGCCTACCTCGGCATCGCCGTCAGCGGTTTCCCGAACTTCTTCATGGTCTATGGACCCAACACCAACCAGGGCGGCAACTCGATCGTCTACGTCCTGGAGGCCGGCGCGCGACTGGTGGCCGGCGCGGTGAGCCGGGTGGCGCGCCGCGGCGGCTGCCTGGAGATCCGCGCGGAGGTCGAAAGCCGGTACAACCAACGGCTTTCCGTGGACCTGGAAAAGACCATCTGGACCAGGTGCGACAGCTACTTCCGGTCGCCCTCCGGCCGCATCGTCACCCAGTGGCCCTACACCGAACTCGAGTACGCCCGCCGGACCTGGCGGCTGCGGTCGCGGGACTGGATGCACCGAACGCCGCGCGTCTCTTCGGGCGGTCAGCCAACGCCCGTGTTGGCATCCGATCGGCGGTGACTAACCCTGGGGGCTGCCCGCCTTGACCGCCGCGATCACGCCCCCGTCGACGAGCAGGTCGGTGCCGGTGATGAATGACGCATCGGGTCCGAGCAGGAACGCCGCGGCCGCGGCGATATCGCCCGGTGTCCCGAGGCGGCCGGTCGCGGACATGGCGAGCATCGCCCGCATGCCGTCACCGACGGGTGAGGCGAGTTCCTGCCGGCCCATGGGGGTGGAGATGATGCCCGGGCTGATCGAGTTGATGCGCGCGCCTCGCCTCCCCCATTGGGCGCTGGCGGCACGGACCCGAACGTGGTTGGCCTGCTTGGCGATTCCGTATGCGATGCCGGGCTCGGTGATGTTTTCCGGGTTGACGAAGTCCAGGCTCAGCAGGTCGCGGCCCGGGGTGTGGGCCAGCGCGCGCTCGTGCTCGGCGGAGAGGGCGGGAAACATGTGCCCGGCCATGCTGGCGACAACGACGCCCGCACCGCCCGGCGCGATGATGTCGCCGAATTCTTCGAGTACGAGCGCGGTGCCCAGCAGGTCGACGGCCAGGATCGCCGCGGCCGGGGCCTGCGCCGGGGACAGGCCCGCGGTGTGGGCCACCTGAGTCACCGCGCCGAGGGAGGCGGCGTGCTCGGCGAGCGCGCGCACCGAGTCCGGCGACGACACATCGACCTGTCGGCTTTCGACGTGGTAGCCGGCATCGGAGAGCGCCTCGGCGACCGACCCGAGCGTCGCCGCGTTGTTGTCCGCCAGCAGCACGGTCTTGCCGGCGCCGAGCCGCTCGGCGATCGCCTGACCCATGCCACCGACGCCGAGCACGGTCAAGACCTCGCCGGCCATAATCGCTCCAATCCTCAGTTGACTGCGTCGAGGGATGGTAACCGGCGCGGGGCCGCCACCTCAGTGGTCGGGTGCTGGTTCGGCGTTGTCCCAGTGATGCGGGTGACCGGTGTGGCGGATCGCCTTCCCCAGGAACGGCGCCCGGACGGTGGCCACCAGGTGGCGGCGGTTGACGATGAGTCCGGCGACGGCGACCACGGTGTAGATCCCGCACAACAGCAGCCGGCCGTGCGTCGAGACGATCGGGAACTGGACGACGAACAACGTCAGCAGCGCCCACGCGGCGGCGCGAGGGAAACGCAGCCCCAGGATCAGCGCCACCCCCATCAGGGTCTGGGTGGCCGTGAGCAGTACCTCCTCGACCTGGCGGGAGTCGAGCGCCAGCGTGAACCCGCCACCGCCGAGCAGGTGGGCCACCGGCAACGATCCCACCAGCAGCGTCCACTGGTTGACCTTGGAGGAGATCAGCGTGGCGATGGCGGCGGTGCCCTTGCCGCGGGCGGCGAAGATGGTCGCGATGATGAATTCCGGGGCCTCGGAGGCGAGCGGGGCCAGCCACTGGACCAGTAGGAACCTGTCGATGCCCAGCTCGGTGCCCGCGTCGACGAGGTTGTCGGCGAAGGGCTTGGCGCACAGCAGGACCACCGCGCCCGACGCCACGAAAAGCCCGATGACGCCGATGCGGCGCCGCCGGTCGGGCAGCTCCCCCAGCGCCGCGGCCGTGCCGATGAGGTCGGGCTCCTCGACGTCGCCGTGGCTGACCTTGTAGAGATAGAACCCGAACCAGCCCAGCAGCGCCAACCCCAGCCCCAGGTGGATCTGTCGGCTGGCCGGTATGACGAATGCGATCACGCCCGCCACGAGCAGGAAGCCGAGTTCGACGCGGTTGGCGGGCTGCAACGTCAGCGCGCCGGCCTTGCCGGCGCCGGCCTTGCCGGCGCCGGCCTTTCGCGCCGCCATGATGCCGACGAGCACGACGACCGGCCACCCCAGCCCCATCAGCAGACGGTTGGAGCCCGTCATGTTGGCCGCGGCGTACTGGGTGTAGTCCGCGTTGTGTCCGGACACGTACGCGTAGTAGAGGTCGACGGCGTATTCCGGCAGGACCGCGACGAGCGCGAGCACCGCGATGGCCACCCCGCCCGAGACGTCGATCTGCGCGGCCTCGGCGGCCCACGCGAGCAGGAAGCTGGCCGAGACCACCGCGGCCCCGAAGATCAGCAGCGCGGCGACCGGTTCCGTGTGCAGGCCGGCCAGCCGAAAGACCAGCGCCGGTGCGATGACGGTCCCCGTGATGAGCGCCGAACGGATCAGCGTGCGCCGCGGCCCGCGCAATGCCGTACCAGCCGTGAGAGCGGGCCTCTCGGTGGCGATCATCGTCATCCTTCGTTCGGGAGGGGTGCCGATCCTGGTGTCGCGTGCGCCCGGCGGGGGCTCGGGAGGCTCGCGGGTGAGGCGAACTTCCTTTCCAACGTACGCGTCGAACGCGTCGCCAGCAACGCGACCGTGCGCCGGGCCGCGGTTGCCCGGCTCGATATCTTTGCTGGCCAATGGCACCACACGCGCAGAATTAGGGTGCCCTGATCTTTCGATTCGGCAAACCTGTTCCGCGAGCGGTTGGCTAACAGCCGCACTGCCGTTATGACGCGGCGGGGCGCGCGGGGGTTCCGGCGGACCGGCCCCTACTCGGTGCCCATCGTTGACCTGACGGCCTGCGCCAGCAGATCGACGGCCTGGTTGCGGGGCAGCGATGACAGCATGTGCGCGGCGGCACGCATGCCGTCGCCCGCCATCAGCGTGGGGCCGTTGCTCAAGTTGTCGAAAGCCTCCGCGATGACGTCGTCGACGGCGCAGGCGCCGGGCGGCACCTGGTCCGGCGAACCGATCAGACCCCGGCGGTGTTCGAGTTTGCGCAACGCGGGCGTGTCGGTCTTGCCCAGGATGAGGCCGAGGACGTCGACGCCCTTGTCGTGCAGTTCGGCCCACAGCGCTTCGGCGAACACCATGTCGAAAGCCTTGGAAGCGCCGTAGGCGACCATGTTCGGACCGCCGGCCAGCCCGGCGCCGGACCCGAAGATGACGATCGCGCCGCGGCCCCGCTCCACCATCGGCCGGGCGAAGTGGTGGCACAGCTGCAGCGGCACGACGCAATTGCGGTGCACCATCGCCTCGGCGGACTCGACGGAGTTCGCGAGGAACGGTGCGAAGTCCGGGTCCGCGCCCGCGCAGTACACCAAAAACCCGATCTGCAGGTCTGCGGTGGCCCCGGTGATCGCCGCGGCGGCGCCGGCGTCGGCGAGATCGATTGCCAGCGTTCGGGTTCGCGACGAGGTCTGCGACTCGATGTCGGACGCCACCCGGTCGAGGACGGCCTGCCTGCGGGCGAGCAACACGACGTTGACCCCGCGGCCGGCCAGCTCTTTGGCGAAGGCGGCCCCCAGGCCGTCGGAGGCGCCGGCCACGAGCGCCCAGGGCCCGTACTTGGCCGCGAACGTCGGCGACGTCGCGGATGTCGCGGACGTCACTGTGCGCTGCCCAGCGCGCTCACGCGCACCGCGGTGAACCGCCGTTTCGCGATGCGCCATCCGGCGGCGCCGCGCACGATCTCGTCGTCGTAGAACCCGATTCCATTCACACCGGAACCGTCGTCGCCGACCATGATGACGACGTCGACGTAGGTGCGCGCCGTCGCGGTGTCGCCCGCGACGGCGATGGCCTGATTGCTCAGGCGATGCAACGTGTGCCCCGCCGGGGCGTGTACCTGCGTCATGAAATCCGTGACGGCGTCGACGCCCCGCCAGGCGCCGATCTCACCGTAATCGAGGTCGCAGTCGTCGGTGAACACCGTACGGAACAGCGACCAGTCGCGACGGTCGATGCCGGTGGCGTAGCGAACGAGCAGGTCCGAAATGTCTTGGCGATCTTCATGTTCGGTCATTGGACTGCTCCATCGAGGGCTGCAGGGGCCGTTGTCTCGGGAACGTCGAGTAGCGCTGCGCACTTTGGCTCGGCGCACCTTCTCGAATAATCGAGACAAAGCATCGAATGTTCGGCTTTACTGTAGGAAGCCCCTCCTGAAGGAGTCAAGGAAATTCGCGGATCGACGTCAGCGCCGACGGCGCGGGTGCTCGACGTGGTCGAGCTGCTCGCGCGCGCCGGCAACAGGCAGCTGCGGTTCTCCGACGTGGTGCGTGAGCTCGACCTCACCCAGGCGACGGCGCATGCGATCCTCAAGACGCTGTGCGATCGCGGGTGGGCGAGCCGGGACCCGGTGACCAAGGTCTTCACACTGGGACCCGCCCTTGCCGTGGTGGCCGCGCGCACCGACACGGTCCGGCCGCTCGCGCACGCGGCGCGCTCCGCGATGCTGCGCCTCGCCGGCGAGGTCGGCTACGCGGGCTCCGTCGTCGAGCGATTCGGGGATTGGTTGGTGGTCACCGCATTCGAGGGTGAACCCGCGACCCAGCCGTCGGGCATACCGGGTGATCGGATCCCCTACGCGCCGCCCTTCGGCGTCGCCTTTGCCGCGTGGGACCCCGAAGAGGAGCGCCGCGCCTGGATCCGCCGGGGCGCGGGCGACGACCCCGACCGGACGGGGCGGCTGGAACGCATTCTGGAGCGCACCCGCCGGCGCGGGTACGACGTCGACTGGACGACGCCCGCGCTGGCGCAGGCGGTGCGCCTGGTCGCCACGCTGGACAGCGCCGACATGCCCACCCCGGCGCGGCAGATCCTGGAGCAGTTGCGGGCCGAGTTCACCACCATCGGCTTCGTCTCCGACGACAACCCCGGTCGCCGCAAGCAGCCCGTGGTGACCATCGCCGCACCGGCTTTCGACCACCGCGGGCGCGTCGCGCTGATGGTGGCCGTGCATCCGTTGTGCCCCCTGAGCGCCCGGCGGGTCCGGGAGATCGGCGACCGCCTGGTCGAGGAGGCGGCCGCGGTCACGGGCGCTCGGCAGCTGTCCGAACAGCCGGGCTAACGTGGGTCCGGGTCGGGTCCCGGACCGGGAGGCGAAAAGCCATGGCGCGTGGCCACGTTGTGGACGATCTGGCGGACTTCGTCGTCGGCGCGGGTCCGGCGGATCTCGCCGGCCGACCGCGGCAATTGCTGAAGCGCAACGTGCTCGACAGCATCGCCTGCGCCGTGGGCTCGCTGGACGGCGAGCTCATTGCGACGATCCGGGCGCACACCGACCAGTTCAGCGGCGCGCCCACGGCGACGCTCGTCGGCGGCGGCCGGGCGTCGGTGGACCAGGCCGCGTTCTTCAACGCGGTGTTGGTCCGGTATCCCGACCTGCTCGACACGTACCTCACCGTCGGGGGGCTGTGCCATCCCGCGGATAACTTCGGGGCCGTGTTGGCGGTGGCCGAGCACACCGGCGCGAGCGGGGCCGACTTCCTGCTCGCCCTCGCGGTTGCCTACGAGGTGCAGTGCCGGTTCAGCGCCCAGGTGCCCGTCATGGCGCGCGGCCTCAATCACGCTCTGCAGCTGGCGATGTCGGTTGCGGCCGGGTCCGCCAGGCTGCTCGGCCTGGACGCCGAACAGACCGCCAACGCGATCGCCGCCGCCGCGGCCGACAACGTGTCGCTGGCGGCGGTGCACGCCGAGCCCGTCGCCCACTGGAAGGGCATCTCGCCCGCCATCACCGGCATGCGTGCGGTGTACACGACGGTGCTGGCCGGCCGCGGCATCACCGGCCCCAAGGCATTGTTCGAGGGCCCCCAGGGTCTGGTGCAGCTTTTCGGGCAGCCGATCGACTTGCGCACCCACGACCCGTCGCTCGCGTGCGTCGAGGAAACCTATCTCAAGCAGTACTGCTCCCTCATCCACGGGCAGGTGGTGATCGATGCCGTGCTGGCGATCCGCACCGACAACGATCTGCTGGGGAGCGACATCGCGCGGGTGAAACTGGAGGTTTTCCAGGGCGCGTACGACTTCGCCGGTGGGGGCGCCTACGGCGACAAGAGCCACCCGGAGACCAAGGAACAGGCCGACTACAACCTCAAGTACCTGACCGCGGTTGCCCTGCTCGACGGCGGGGTGGGTCCCGAGCAACTGGAGGACGAGCGGGTCCTGCGCGCCGACGTCCAGGAACTGCTGGCCCGCGTCGACGTCGAACCCGCCGCCGACCTGACCGCCGACTATCCGGGACGAACCGCCGCCCGGGTGCACGTGACCACGGCCGACGGGCGCGAATTGAGCCGCGAGCAAAGCGATTACGAGGGCTCGCCTACGCGGCCCATGTCCTGGGAACGCGTTGTCGACAAATTCCGCTGGCTCGCCGAGCCGTTCTGCGACCAGCCTCTGCAGGCCGAGATCATCGCCGCGGTCGACCAGCTGGAGGGGATCACGGCCGGCGCGCTCGCCGCCCTGTTGGGCGCCGTCAGTCCCACCGCCCGACGGCCGCGCAGCAGGCCGCGGTTCTGAGACCGTCGCGCCGCGTGCCTCTTGCGTGATGCGCCACCCGCCCTGAAAGATCGGAGTCCATGCGCAAGGACCGCGGCGGCAACCGGTGGGAGCTGGCCACGTGCGGAATGCAAGGGCATGTCACCTATGCGCCCGATGACGCGGCCCTCGCCGATCGGCTGAGCGGCACCACCGGACTGGGTGAGGTGTGGCGTTGCCTGCGCTGCGGCGAGTTCACCCTGGGGCCGCCGTCCGGCCGCGGGCCGGCCGACGATGCGCCGATGATCATGCGCGGCAAGGCGTTACGGCAGGCGATCATCATCCGCATCCTCGCGGTGGAGCGGCTTTTCCGGGCGCTCGCGATCACCCTTGCGGCATATGCGGTGTGGAAGTTCCGGGGAGCGCGCGGCTCCATTCAGGCCACCCTCGACCGCGACCTACCGCTGTTGCGCGCCAGCGGATTCAGGGTCGACCAGATGACCGCGGTGCACGAACTGGAGAAGGCGCTGGCCGCCAAGCCCTCCACGCTCGCACTGCTGACCGTGGCGCTGGTGGTCTATGCGTTGGTGGAGGTCGTCGAGGGCGTCGGGCTGTGGCTGCTCAAGCGGTGGGGCGAGTACTTCGCCGTGGTGGCCACGTCGGTGTTCCTCCCGCTGGAGATCCATGACCTGGCCAAGGGCGTCACGATGACCCGGGCCGTCACCTTCGGCATCAACGTCGCGGCCGTGGTGTACCTGCTCGTCTCGAAACGCCTGTTCGGTCTGCGGGGCGGTCGCAAGGCCTACGACGAGGAGCGCCGCGGCGAGCAACTGCTCGACGTCGAGCGGGCCGCGACCGCCGCATGACGGGATCGGTGAACGATCGTCGACATGACCGATAGCGCGCGCATCGTCGGCTGCCCGCAGTGCGGCCGAAGGAATCGGGTGCCCGCCGCGGCGGCCGGCAGGCCGCGCTGCGCGCAGTGCCGGCACTGGCTGCCGTGGATCGTCGACGCCGGCGACGACACTTTCGCCGACGTCGCCGAGAAATCCTCGATCCCGGTCCTCGTCGACTTCTGGGCGACGTGGTGCGGCCCGTGCCGGATGGTCAGCCCGGCGCTCGAGCAACTGGCCGGGGAGCGGTCGGGGGAGCTGAAGCTGGTGAAGGTCGACGTCGACCGTGCTCCCTCGCTGTCGCAGCGGTACGCCGTCCGCGCGGTGCCGACCCTGCTGCTGTTACGGGAGGGCAAGCCGCTCGGCCGCCAATCCGGCGCGATGCCGATCGCCGCGTTGCGGGCTTGGGCGGATGAGACTTTGGGCAAATCCTCGAACGGCTGACCGCCGGACCGAGCAGGACGGAGATGCGAATGGCCACCTATGCGATCACCGGATCGGCCTCGGGCATGGGCCGCGAGACCGCGCAGCGGCTCCGCGGCGAGGGCCACACCGTGGTCGGTGTCGACCTTAAAGACGCCGACGTGGTCGCCGACTTGTCGACGCCCGATGGACGCCGGCGCGCCGCCGCCGCCGTGCTGGAGGCCGTGGGCGGCAGGCTCGACGGGGCCGTTCTGGCCGCCGGCCTGGGCCCCAGCCCCGGGCGCGATCGGCCGCGCCTGATCGCGCAGGTCAACTACCTCGGGGTCGTCGAGCTTCTGGAGGCCTGGCGGCCGGCGTTCGCGGCGGCCGGCCGGTCCAAAGTCGTCGTCGTCGCCAGCAACTCGGCGACGACGGTGCCCGCGGTGCCCCG
Source organism: Mycobacterium bohemicum DSM 44277 (assembly GCF_001053185.1). Lineage (GTDB taxonomy): Bacteria > Actinomycetota > Actinomycetes > Mycobacteriales > Mycobacteriaceae > Mycobacterium > Mycobacterium bohemicum. The sequence continues at coordinate 211,471 of NZ_CSTD01000005.1, forward strand.
CCGAACGATCAACGCGTTGCTGGCGCACGACGCCGACAAGGCGGTGCGTTCGGTCCGGCTGCTCGGGCCGGCCGCGCCGACGATGATGTACGCGGCGTCGAAGATCGCCGTGAGCCGCTGGGTGCGGCGGCACGCGGTGCTGCCGGACTGGGCCGGGTCGGGGGTGCGCCTGAACGCGCTCGCGCCCGGGGCGGTCATGACCCCACTGCTGCAGGAACAGTTGTCAGATCGCAGGCAGGCCAAGGCGGTCCGGTCGTTCCCGGTCCCGGTCGGCGGGTTCGGTGAGGCACCGCAAATGGCGGCCTGGATGTGCTTCATGTTGTCGGATGCGGCCGACTTCCTTTGCGGCAGCGTCGTGTTCGTCGACGGCGGCACCGACGCCTATTTCCGGGCCGACGACTGGCCGAAACCGGTTCCGGCGCACCGCCTGGTCGGCTATCTGCGGCGGTTCCGCCGCGGCGGCGGCGTGTGACGCACGCTGCGCTTCACCGACGGTGTGCGGTACGTCACTGCACACATTTTCGCGGCGTTTACCGCGGCGCGGCGAGCGCGTAAAACAGCGGCGGTGCAATTCAATACAGTGATTCGGTTGAACACCCGGCCGAACCGACCGAAGGATCGATACCGTGGCAGCGCTGCAGGCCTGGATCAGTGAGGGCCCCGCTCGACTCGACGTCGTCGCGCCGCTCAGGGCCCGCGCGTGCGACGCCCTGAACGCCGTGCGCAGGGCCGGGTCACGCCGTGCCCGTCCCGATGTGCCCCTGATGGCCAAGGGGGCCGAGCGCTGCTGACAGTGCGTCCCGGGCCGACCGGTGGATGACTACTGGAACCACAACACCGCCTACCACCCGTGGTTGGCCGACATCGCGGCCCGGCGGCGCGGTGACGTCCTCGATGTGGGATGCGGGGAGGGGCTGCTGCTCGAGCGGCTGGCACCGGTGTCGCGGAGTGTGGTCGGCATCGATGCCGATCCGGAGTCGGTGCGGCGGGCGCGGGCGCGGCTGCGCATTCTCGACAACGCCTCGGTGAGGCTGGGCCGCTTCGAGAGCATGGATGCCGACGAGCGTTCGTACGACCTGATCACGTTCGTGGCGAGCCTGCATCACCTGCCGCTGCGCGAATCGCTGCACAGGGCGCGCCGGATGCTCTGCGCGGGAGGGGAGTTGGCGGTCGTCGGGCTCTCGGCCAACAAGAGCGTCGCCGACTGGACGTGGGCCGCCCTCTGCACGCCGCCGGTTCGCGTGGGTTCGTGGCTGCACCGGGAGACCCGGGACGTCGGAGTGGCGGTCGCCGAGCCCGGGGAAAGCCTCGCCGAGATCCGGCGGGTGGCGCGCGACGTGCTGCCGGGGGCGGTCATCCGCCGGGGCCTCTACTACCGGTACCGCCTGCACTGGCGGAAGCCCTGACGTCCTTGGCGGCGTGCAAGTCAGGAACGGCCGGCGCGCTCGCGTTCGCGCTTGCGGGCCCGGGAGGCGCGTAGGTTCGCGGCGTTCCCGCACGTCTTCACGTCGTGCCAGACACCGCTGTTGTTCTTGGAGCGGTCGTAGAACGCGGACCCGCAGTGGTGGTTGTGGCATCGCTTCACCCGCCGCCACGTTCCGGCCTGCTGGCTCAGCAGGATCTCGGCCCACAGCGCGGAAGCCAGCCAGCGCCAGCCGCCGCCCGCGGGTTCCAACCGGACCTCGCCCGAGTCCGACAGCCCGAAGGAGGCGGAGACGGCACCCGGCCCGCGGCGGGGCGGTGACTCGTGGTCGACCATGCTGCGGATGGTGGACCGCAGGGAACGCAGTTTCACCAAATCCGCCTCTTCCAGGGCCGGCGGCGCCCCCGCCAGGCCACGCAGTGACGCCCACGTGCGCACCGCACCGGTTGCCCAGTCGTCGGCGGATTCGGCATCGGCCAGCAGGTCCGGGCCGTATCCCGCGATGCCGGTGGTGTTGAGAAAGTCCTGGACCAGTCCGAGCCCTCCGTCCGCCGGAGTGATTCCGTAGCGGTGTGACGCAGGCCATTCAACTGACATAGTCAAAGGATACTTGACTCTGTCAAGTGCGTCCACTACCGTGACAGAGGTAAAACTGGTTCACCTACGTCAAGGAGCGAGAATATGGTCAACATCAAAGGCGCGACGGTGGTGGTCACCGGCGGGCAGCGCGGCCTGGGCAAGGCCATCGTGGCGGAGCTGTTGGAGCGGGGGGCGACGAAGGTGTACGCGACGGCCCGGGCGCCCAAGCCCAGCGAGGACCCACGCGTGGTGAGTGTCGAACTGGACGTGACCAAGCCGGATTCGGTTGCCGCACTGGCTAACACGGCACCCGACGCTGACATCGTCGTCAACAACGCCGGCATACTGGGCGCTCCGAAGCTGCTCGACGCCGACATCGATGAGGTACGCGCGGTGTTCGAGACCAACTACTTCGGCGCGCTTCGGGTCGCCAAGGCGTTCGCGCCCATCCTGGCCGAGAACGGCGGCGGCGCGCTCGTCGACATCCATTCGGTCCTGTCCTGGTTGCCGGGTTTCGGCGGCTACGGGGACTCCAAGGCGGCCCTGTGGTCCGCGACGAACTCCCTGCGGATCGAGCTGGAAAAGCAGGGGACCGTCGTCACCGGCGTGCACCTGAGCTTCACCGACACCGACATGGCCGACGGCTTCGACGCGCCGAAAAACGATCCGCGTCAGGTGGCGCGGGCGGTGGTGGATGGCATCGAGCGGGCCGAGGCCGAGGTGCTGGCCGACGACGACACCCGTCAGGTCAAGGCGGCGCTGTCCGGCCCCATCGAGGCACTGCGGTTGGGCTGAGATGGTGGAGGCTGTGGTGCCGGCGACCGGGGGGAGGTCGACGGCACCACCGCCATGAACGTCTGCCCGAAGGCAAACCGCCGGGTTTGGCCCGGCAGGAATCAGCCTGACAGCAATCCGGCGCCGGTTCGAGGTCGAAGGTCCCTATCGCATCCGCCAAAAGTCACATCGACCGCGGCGGGGGTTAACCTGCCCGTGTTTGGATATCGGCATGGGAGAGGAACAGGACGGCATTGTCAGCGCCACCCGGGTGATCTCGGCCGGCGCGGAACGGATCTTCGAGCTGATCGCCGATCCGTCGCTGCAGCCGAGCTGGGACGGCAACGACAACCTCGCCTCGGCCGCCCCGGGGCAGCGCGTGCGTCAGGTCGGCGACATCTTCAGGACGACACTGACCAGCGGGGCCGTGCGGGAGAACCACGTGGTGGAATTCATCGAGGGCAGCAAGATCGCGTGGTGCCCGGCGGAGCCGAAAAAGCAGCCGCCGGGCCACCTTTGGCGCTGGGAGCTGCATCCCGTCAACGCCTCACTGACCAGTGTCACCCATACCTATGACTGGACGGCGCTGACCGACAGCACCCGGCTGCCACGCGCCCGGGCGACGACTCCGGACATGCTGCGCGAGTCGATCGACCGGCTGGCCGCGCTGGCGCAAGCGCCCGACCGCTGAGGCACTCAGCCGTTGGTGCCGCGCACCCACTGAATGCTGCCCAGGTTCTTGACCCGAACGCTGGCGAATCCCTGCTCTTCCAGGATGTCGCCGATTTCGTCCTCACCGAACGCGTGCGCCCCCACGTTCGGCAGCTGCTGCCAGAACCGGGCCAAGGGCCCCGCGGTCGGCACCATCACGGCCAGCCGTCCACCCGGGCGCAGCACCCGCGCCATCTCGGCCAGGGCTGCCGTCGGGTTGGGCACCAACTGCAGGACGGCCGTCGAGACCACCGCGTCGACGGTGTCGTCGCGCAGCGGAAGTCGTTGCGCGTCAGCCCTGATGAAGCCGACCTGCGGCCCGGCCTCGTTGCGCACCGCGCGTTGGAGCATCGGCTCGGAGATGTCGATGCCCAGGGCCAGGCCGTCGGGGCCCGCGGCCCGCGCGGGAGGCAGCGAGACGTGCACGTCGGTCACGGGTACTCCTTCGATTCAACAGACGAACTCGGTTCAAAAACCAAGCGGTACTCGGAATATCGAGCCTACGCCCGGCGGACGGCGGCGTTCTCGCGCGCCAGGGCGCACAACTGCCACCGTCCCGGCACCCCCTTCAGCTCCGCCTCGCCCCGGTCGGCGAACCGGTACCGCGACCCGGTGACGATGTCACGCACCGTCGAGGAGACCAGCACCTCGCTGGGACCGGCGAGCGCCGCCACGCGCGCGCCGATGTGCACGGCCATGCCGGCGACGTCGGTTTTCGACACGCCCCGCACCTCGACCTCGCCCGCGTGGATGCCCACCCGCACCTCGACGCCCAGCACGCGGACCGCGTCGACGATCGCGTCCGAGCAGGCGATGGCGGCGCTCGGGCTGCTGAAGGTCGCGACGAATCCGTCTCCGGCGGTGTTGACTTCGCGGCCGCCGAACCGCTGCAGCTCGTGCCGCACGATGGTGTCGTGGTTGTCCAGCAGGTCGCGCCAGCGGTGGTCGCCGAGCTGTGCGGCGCGCTCGGTCGACCCGACGATGTCGGTGAAGACGATGGTGGTGAGCAGGCGCTCGCTGTCCAAGCCGCCGCGCACGCCGGTGACGAATTCCTCGATCTCTTCCAGCATGGGCCCCGTGTCGCCGACCCAGTACAGGGAGTCTTTGCCCGGCAGCTCGATCAGCCGCGCGCCCGCGATGTGTTCGGCGAGGTAGACGCCGTGGCCCAGCGGGCTGAAGTCGGGATTGTCGCGATGCAGGATCAGGGTCGGCACCCGGATGCGGGCGAGGGCGTCGCGGACGTCGCCGTCCCGGATCTTCCTGATGAAGGCGCGGGCCATGCTGGGGGAGGCCGCACGATTGCCGGCGTGGTCCCACCACGCCCGGAACGCCTCGTCGGCGGCCACGGACGGAGCGATGACGGCCAGCATGTCGAAGCCCTGCTCGACGGCGTCCGGTTCGATCCCGACCGTCGTGAAGGGATCGGCGGAGGCCACCTCGGCGCCGATCGGGTAGTCCGGACCGCGCAGGGTGCGCGCGGCGCCGTTGAAGATCACCAGGTTGCTCACCCGCTCGGGGAAATCCGCCGCCAGGACCAGTCCGGCCAGTGACGTGAACCCGGGCGCGAAGACCGTCGCCCGCTCCGATCCCACCGCGTCCATGACCGCGATGGCGTCGTGCGCCCACGAGTCCGGACCGATCGAGTCCACGGACGCGATCCGCGAGGACAGGCCGATCCCACGCTGGTCGAACCGGATCACCCGGCTGAAGGAGGCCAGCCGGCGATGGAAGCGGTACATCGACGGCTCGGAGTCGACGCAGTCGATGGGAATCATGGGCCCCGGCAGCACGAGCAGGTCGGTCGGGCCATCACCGAAGACCTGATAGGCGATGTCGACCTCACTGCAGCTGGCGTACCGGGCCCGCGGAGCCGGCGGCGCCATGGCTCCAGGCTAGCGGTCGATGATCGGGACGAGATAGCGGGCGGCGTACCGCCGGACGGCCGCCGGATCCGTGATGTCGAGCCGGTCGGTGGGAAAGACGATGATGCCCAGGGCGACCCGCAGCAGGATGTCGGCGATGTCCCCCAGCTCCGCCTCGGGCGCCGCGGCGCCGCAGCGCCGCAGCGTGTGGGCGATGCCGTCGGCGAACTGGCGGATGGGGAAGACGTGCGACCGCGAGAACAGGCCGAACAACTCCGGCTCGCTCTCGACGATGCGCGAATACAGCGGCGAGTCCCCGACCAGTCGCACGCCGAGGGCGAACGCCTCGACGACGGCCTCCGCCGGGGTGCGGCCGGAGGTGGCTTGGTCGAGCGTGGCGAAGAAGGTTTCCGCCTCCCGTCGCACCACCTGCCCGAGCAGGGCGTCCTTGGTGGGGAAGCGCCGGTAGACGGTGCTGCGGCTGACCCCGGCGCGGGAGGCCACGTCTTCGATGTTGGCGCGGCGCACGCCGTAGGTCTCGAACACCGCCCGCGCGGTGTCGAGGATCTTGTCGTCGAGGCTGGGCTCGAGGCGGTGGCTGGGCATGGATCGCGACCCCCACGGCAATCTCGGCGGAAGAATGTTATCTTGACACAAAGATACGCATTTGTGTCTCTGTTCACAATCGGGCGCCGCGAGGGAGTCGGTATGGCAGCGGGATCGGCCGCACAGGATTTCGACACCGGCGTTCGCGAGGCGCTGCCCATGCCCGTCGACGGGTCCGCGGCCACGCCGCGGCTGGGGCCGGAGTCGCTCATCTGGAAGTTCTACGGCGATCACCGCACCCAGTTCTTCGGGTTTCAGCGCACGGCCGGTGTCGAGAACTGCATCGAGCAGCTCGCGCAGGGCGTACTCGACCACTCGGTGATCTTCAGCGACACCCTCGGCCGCGCCAAGCGAACCGCACCCCCGCTGATGAAGACCGTCTACTCCGACGACCCGCACGCGTGGGGCCGCAGGGTGCGCGACTTCCACAAGCCGATCAAGGGCACGATCAGCGACGGCTCCCGGTATCACGCGCTCAACCCCGAGTTGTTCTATTGGGCGCACGCCACGTTCGTCGACCAGGTCATCTACACCGCCGACACGTTCATCCGCAGGCTGTCCCGCGCGGAGAAGGAGCAGATCTTCACCGAGGGCAAGGTCTGGTACGACCTGTACGGGGTCAGCGATCGCGGCCAGCCGCCGACCTATGACGAATTCGTGGCCTACTGGGACGACATGCTCGAGCGGTTCGTCCCGCACAAGACTGTCCTCTACGGCACCGGCTACATCCGCAAGGGCATCCCCGGGCCACGCTGGATCCCCCGGCCCGTGTGGAGGGTGCTTTCCGCGCCGCTGAACGCCTACACCCGCCTGGTCCTGGTCGGCACGATGCCGCCCCAGATGCGCCAGGTGTGCCAATTGCCATGGGACGACAGGAAAGAACGCCGGTTCCAGCGGTTCGCCGCGACCATGCGGGCGCTGAACCCGCTCGTCAACCGGCTGCCGCTGTGGGCCATCTACCTGCCCTGGGCGGCCGCCGCGTGGCGCCGGGCGGGCGTCGACCCGCGCACGCTGCACAACCGCCCGGCCGCCTGAGCCCCGGGCCCGCTGAACGGCGGGTACACGGTGGTAGAACACCCTGTGAATTAAGGCAATAGCGGTGGCGGCCGGGCCCGGCGTGCTTGGCGTGCCCGCCGGGGTGGGACAGGATCGGTCGCATGCCCGATGTCGACTTCTCGCTGTTGGACGTGCCGAGACCGACGCCGGTCGAGGACCCCGACGCCTATCTGCGCGCGGCGATCGCCTGGCACTTCGGCGAGGACACCGGATCCGCGTACTGGTTGCGCACCGCGCGGACGCTGGGCTTCGACCCGCTCACCGAGGTCCGCTCTTTCGCGGATCTGCGGATGTTCCCCAACCTCGTCAACGATCTACGCGACGTGCCGGTGGAGGACCTCGTCCCGCGCGGCTACGCATCCCCCGGATCGCCGCCCCCGGTGCCGCAGATATTCGAATCCGGCGGCACCACCGGAGCCCCCAAACGCACTGTGCAGATGCCGGATTGGGTGGCGCAGGTCGTGCGGTGGCAGACCGAGGACTTCGCCGCCGGCGGCTTCCTGCCCGGCCGCGGATTCGTGTGCGTGATGCCGAGCGGCCCGCACGGCGTCGGCTACTTCTCCCGCCTGGTGGCCGAGCGACTGGGGGCCGCCTGCCACGCGGTCGACATCGATCCCCGCTGGGTCAAGAAGATCGCCGCGGGCAACGCCGCCCCGCGGGGGGCCGCGGCGGTGGCCGCCTACGTCGAGCACGTCATCGAGCAGACCGCGGTCATCCTGCAGACGCAGAACGTCGCGAACATGCACACCACCCCGCCGCTGCTGGAGGCGATCGCCCGCCACGACCGCGTCGTCGACCTGATCAACGCCAAGGTCGGATACCTGCTGCTCAGCGGCGCGCACGTGGACGCCGACACCCTCGACCTGCTGCGCGACATGTTCCCGCGGACGACGATCACCATGGCCTTCGGCAGCACCATGGTGCTCTCGCAAGCGGTCACCGAAATCACCGACGAAGGCTCATTCGTTTTCCACCCGCGCACCCCGTACGTGGTGTTCTGGGTGATCGACCCGGACACCGGCGAGCGGGTGCCCTACGGCGGGCGGGGCCAGGTGGTGATGAATCACGTCAGCAAGGGCATGTTCATCCCCAACAACCTCGAACGCGACACCGCGGTGCGGCTGCCCGGTCCGGCGGGGCAACTCAGCGACTCGGTCAGCGCGGTGGGACCGGTGAGCACCTTCGAGGGCGAGACCGTCATCGAGGGGGTGTACTAGCCGTGCTGCGGATCGACGCGCTCGGCGCGGGGGGCGAATACCGCACGCGCAAAAGCGAAGTCATCGCCAGCATGTCCGGCGTCGCGGTTGCCGAGTTGAGTGTGGTTCCGCCGCTGTATGTTTCGCGCACGATGGCCGCCCAGCGGAAGGTCGCCCCGCTGCCGGCCCCGCGGCGCGAGGAGGCGCTGTCCGAGGCGGCCGGCATCTTCACCGGCGGCGTCATCGCCGGCCTGGACTTCGAGTCCTACGTCCGCCTGGCCAGCCGGATTTCGGGTGTGCCGATCGCGGTGACCCGGGCCGGGGCGCGCGGCGCGGGGCCGGTCACCCCGATGACCCGGCCGGTGGTCTGCGCCATCGACTGCACCACCGGCACGGCCAGTTCGGTCACCGGGCTGGTCAGCGTCTGCACGGCGCTCGCCGCCCCGGCCGCTGTGGAGACGCCGGCCCGCACCAGTTGCGCCGCTCCGCCGGCCACGCCGGCGACGACGTCGGTTACGCCGGGAATCTTCACTGCGTCACCCTTCGATTGCGTGTACCGCGACTCATGATCCTGGCGTGTCAGGGACCTGTCCACACGGGTGGGCCGGAGGTGGGCATGCGAGGACACCGATGATCGGTGCGACTCTTGTCAGGGGCGGTAACCGCGGTCCCTGGGTGGAAGTTTACCGGGTTGGCGGCAGTCCAAACCTCGCGAACAGGAGCGGGTCGAGAAAGACGGTCAAGGTGGCGATGCCGGCCGCGCCGACGGGCAGCACGTGGATGGAGTGCGCCTTCGGCACGCGGCGGCGTGAACCACAGGGCGTGGGGCGGCATTTCGAGTTCGACGCCGGCCTGCACCCTGGTACACGATCACCGGCAGCTCCGATGTCGACTTCGGCCGTGCACGAGTGGCACGGCACGGTCTCCGGGTGTTCCGCACTTGCTTCATCGATAACCGCGGCCTTCATCGATAACCGCGGCCTTCGTCAACAACCGCGGTCTCCAGGCGCTGGGCACTACCTGGAGCTTCTTCGACATGACAGCCCTTGGGCGCCAGGAGAATTGGGAGGACTCCCCGGAGGGCTGCCCGCGGGCGGCGCCGTCTGAGCGGTGGGAATGGCACGACAGCGACGGCGAGCGGGCGCGCTAACCGCGGCTTACAGGCTGTGGTGGTGCGCCCGGCCGAACTGGTAGCCGACGGGGAAGGACTTCTCGATGACCTGCAAGTGGTGATCGATCCGCGTCTCGAGCTCCAGGACCACGCAGCCGTCACCGACGGTCTTCGCCTCGAGAACGATGTAGCGCTGACCGCCGCCGTTGACGTCGGTGACCGGGTCGCCGGAGTGCAACTTCTCGACGGGCACCAATTCGGGGGTTCCGTGTGACTCCACCCGTGTCACAGTAGGTGAACCGGGCAGGGGAGGGAACAGGCCCTTCAGGTGGCCGCTGCCGATTCGTTGCCGGGCTGTTTGAAGAACACGCTGACGCGCGAGATCAGACCGTCGTCGTTCCGCTCGAACAGGATGCATTCGGGCCAGCGGGCGGGGGCGCCGTCGATCACGAACGCCTCGGTCAACTCGACGAACGACAGCCGGTCGTTGACGTGCGAGACGCGCTGCACCCGCAACTCGTGGCCCTCGAAGTTGGTGAGCACCTTGCGTAGGTACGCGACGTAATGCGCTTTGCCCTCGATGACGTCGCAGAACGGGCCCTCCCGGGTCAGCCCGTCGTCGGCGATCGTGGCGGCGACGCCGGCCCAGTCGTGGGCGGCGAGGCATTCCAGGTACCGCTCGACGACTCCGGTCACCCCACCACCGTAGGCCGGTACGGAGGTCCGGCAAATGGGATCGGTAAGAGGGCTGGCAGGCAACAATGGTGCGATGAGCCACGCCAGCGTGCCCCAGTCGCCGGCCGCGGCGCCGACGTGCTACCGGCATCCGGGCCGCCCGACGTACATCCGCTGCAACCGGTGCGACCGCTACATCTGCCCGGAGTGCATGCGCGACGCCGCCGTGGGACACCAGTGCGTGGACTGCGTGCAGGCGGGCGCCCGCGGCGTTCGCCAGCCCCGGACCCGCTTCGGGGGCCGGCAACGATCGGGCGCGCCGGTGGTCACGTACGCGCTGATCGCGATCAACGTGCTGGCCTTCGTCATCCAGATCGCCTCGGGGCAGCTCGAGAAACAGCTCACCCTGTGGCCACCGGCGGTCGCCGACGGCCAGTACTACCGCCTGGTCACCTCCGCGTTCCTGCACTACGGCGCGACGCACCTGCTGTTCAACATGTGGGCGCTGTATGTCGTGGGGCCTCCGCTCGAAATGTGGCTGGGCCGTTTGCGGTTCGGCGCGTTGTACGCCCTGAGCGGGCTGGGCGGCTCGGTGCTGGTGTATCTGCTGTCGCCGCTCAACACCGCGACGGCGGGCGCCTCCGGCGCGATCTTCGGCCTGTTCGGCGCCACGTTCGTCGTGGGCAGGAAGTTGGCGCTCGACATCCGCTGGGTGGTCGCGGTGATCGTGATCAACCTGGTCTTCACCTTCGTCGTCCCGGCGATCAGCTCGCAGCTGATCAGCTGGCAGGGCCACCTGGGCGGGCTGGTGACCGGCGCCGCGGTCGCCGCGGCCTACGTCTATCCGCCCAAGGAGCGTCGCAACGCGGTCCAAGTCGCGGCGACGCTGACCGCGCTCGCGGTGTTCGTCGCGCTGACCTGGTGGCGCACCGCGGCCCTGCTCGCGGAGTTCGCGCAGTGAGCTGGTGGCGCGGTGACACCGAGCGCACCCTCACCGAGGACGTGCCGGCCCCGCCGGAAGCGGTCCGCGACTTTTACGTGGACCTGAACAACATCAAGCTGGTGCACCCCCTGATCGTCGCGGTAGAGACGGTCTCCCGCACGGAAACCGCGGACGGTTACCTGCAGGTCTACCGGGTGATCGACCGAATCCCGTTGGGCCCGTTGACCATCAAGGTCAGCTACCGGGCGCGGCTGCGGGTGCGCGCCGACGGCGACGTGCTGACCGAGGCCGATCAGTCACCGGGGGTGCGCCTGCGCGGAACGGTCAGCTTCACACCGGTTCCCGGCGGGACCCGCGTCACCGAGCGGGTGCGGATTTCCGCGCCGCGGCCCTTGGCCGCCCTCACCATCCGGGAAGCGGTCAAGGCGCACATCGAGATGCTGGCCGGCATCCGGCGCCACTTCGAGTCCGGTTGAGTGAGCGGGGTTACCCGGATCGGTGGTCGGCGTGCACGCTCTAGCATGAGCTCCGGTGGTCGGGCGTGAGGAGGGTGCAATGAAGTGTCGTGCGGCCGTGATCCGCGGGGTCGGGATGGACTGGGAGATCCGCGAGATCGTGCTCGACCCGCCGCACGCGGGCGAAGTCATGGTCCGGATGGCGGTCGCCGGGATCTGCCACTCCGATGACCACCTCTTCACCGGCGATGTGGTGCCGACGCCCGAGGTGCTGGCCGCGAGCGGCATGTCCGGGCCGGACTGGTTCCCGCTGCTCGGCGGTCACGAGGGGGCCGGCGTCGTCGAAGACGTCGGGCCCGGCGTGACGTCGGTGCGCCCGGGTGACCGCGTGGCGCTCTCGTTCATCCCCGCGTGCGGCAATTGCCGGTTCTGCGTGAACGGCCAGAGCTACATCTGCGATGTCGGAGCGAGCCTGTTCGTCCGTGAGATGCCCACCGACGGAACCTGCCGCCGGCATCTCGGCGACGAAAACCTGCTGGCCTACGGCCAACTCGGCACCTTCGCCGAATACGCCGTGCTCTCGGAGCGATCCGTGATCAAAATCGATGACACGATCCCGTTCCACGCCGCCTCGCTCGTGTCGTGCGGTGTCAGCACCGGCTGGGGCTCGGCGACGGTGTCGGCGGGCACCGAACCCGGCGACACCGTGGTCGTCATCGGCACCGGCGGCGTCGGGATGAACGCCCTGCAGGGGGCGCGTGCCGTCGGGGCGACCCACATCGTCGGGGTGGATCCCGTTGATTCCAAACGAGATTCGGCCAAGTTTTTCGGTGCCACCCACACCGTCGCCTCGGCGCAGGAAGCGATCGCGCTGGTCAGGGAGATCACCGCGGGCGTCATGGCCGACCGCGTCATCGTCACGCCCGGCGTCGTCCGGGTGGAGTTGATCCCGGCGGCGATGGCGCTGCTGCGCAAAGGCGGGGTCTGCGTGCTGACCGGCATCACCCCGTTCACCGAGCCCCCGGTTCCGTTGGTGCTGCAGGAGATGACACTGTCGGCCAAACAGCTGCGGGGGGCGCTCTACGGCGGCATGAATCCGCGCACCAGCGTGCCGATGCTGTTGTCGCTGTATCAGGCGGGAACGCTGAGGCTGGACGAGCTGGTCACCCGCCATTACCGGCTCGAGGAGATCAACGAGGCGTTCTCGGACCTGCGCGAGGGCCGCAACATTCGCGGCCTCATCGATTTCGCCGACAACTGAGCGGGGTCACCGAAACCGTTGGGTCACCGCGCGATCCACTCCGACGCCAGCGCGAACTCCGACAGATACTTCGTCGAGCTCCATCCGCCGTCGACGACGATCGTCTGGCCGTTGATGAAACTGCCGGCCGGCGAACACAAGAAGGCGACGGTGCCGGCGATGTCGTCGATCGTGCCCAGCCGCTGATGCGGCGTCATCTCTGTGTTGATCTTGCGAAAGCGCTCGTCCTCCAGGCGCTTCTCCACCATGGGCGTGAGCGTGACGCCGGGCGCCACGGCGTTGCATCGGATGCCGGACGCGCCGTACTGACAGGCGATGTGCGTCGTCAGCGCCGTCAGCCCGCCCTTGGCCGCGGAGTAGGCGCCCCCGCGTAGCCCGCCGATGACCGCGAAGGTCGACGTGACGTTGATGATCGCCGAGCCGGGTCCCATGTGCGGCAACACGTCCCGGGCGAGGCGAAACGGGGCACGCAGCATCACCCCCAGGAAGTGATCGAGCGTCTCGTCGTCGGTTTCGTGCAGCGGCTTGGGGCTGCCCACGCCGGCATTGTTGATCAGAAAGTCGACGTGTCCCCATCGCGACACCGCGAGGTCGACGATGCGCCGCGGCGCGTCGTCCTCGGTCAGGTCGACGGCGAGCGTGGCGACGCGATCGGGGTCCCCGATCGCCGTTTCCAGCTGCGCCAGCCGATCGCGGTCTCGGCCCGTTCCCACGACGGCCATCCCCATCTCGGCGAGCTTCGTCGCGCACCCCCGGCCGATGCCACCGCTGGCCCCCGTGACGATCGCGACCTTCATCTCAGCCATGTGCCGTCCCTGCTCCCTGACTTCCCTGACCGTGGCCCGCGGAAGACATCAACGCCGCGCGAATCCGATGCTTGAGTATCTTGCCCGCGTCGTTCTTGGGCAGCGCGTCCCAGATGACCACCTCTTCGGGTGATTTGAACTTGGCCACCCCCTTACTCGTGAGCAACCCCAGCAGGCTGCCGACGTCCGGCCTCGCGGAACCCGCGGGCACGATCACCGCGCAGGCGCGCTCTCCGGTGCGCTCGTCGGGCACCCCGACCACCGCGATCTCGGCGATGCCCGGGTGGTCGGCGAGCAGGTCCTCCACCTCTTTGGCCGAGATGTTCTCCCCGTTGCGGATGATGACGTCCTTGGCCCGGCCGGTCACCACCAGATACTCGCCGTCGACCCAGCGCCCCAGGTCTCCGGTGCGGAAAAAACCTGCGGCGTCGAAGGAATCGGCGTCGTCCTCGGGATGCCGGTAGCCGGTGAGCATCTGCGGCCCGCGGACGCAGATCTCGCCGTCACCGTCCGGCGCGGCGTCGTTGGCGACGATCCTGATCTCGGCGATGCCGGGCCGGCCGTCGGTCGCCGCGGCGCGCTCGGCCTCGTCCGGCCGGGGGGCGCCGACGGTCGCGACGGGCACTTCGGTGCAGCCGTACACCCGGGTGACCACCGCCCGGTCGAAATAGTCTGCGCAACGGCGGATCAGCGACGGCGACACCGAGGCGCCGCCGCAGATGAACACCTTCAGCTCGGGGAGGCGACTGCCCGCGGCGTGGGCGGCGGCCAGCAACTGCTGCAGGAACGGTGTCGCCCCGGCCATGTGGGTGCAGCGCTCGCCGTCCATCAGCGTGACGGCCGCCGCCGGGTCCCACCGGTCCATCAGGACCGCGGTGGTGCCCAGCAGCAGCGGGCATTCGAACGCGTAGATGGAACCGCCGATATGGGCGATCGGCGATGGGACCAGGAACGTGTCGCCCGGGTCGATGGCCCAGTGGTCGCGGATCTGGCAGATCAGCGCCCGGATCGAATTATGGCTGTGGAGAACGCCTTTGGCGCGGCCGGTAGTGCCCGACGTGTAGAGCACCATGCGCACGGCATCGGGATCGAGGGTGGGCAGCTGCGCGGGGACCGGGTCGTGGTCGAGCAGCGCGCGGTAGGGGGTGTGCGGGCCGGCGTCGCCGCGCAACACCACCACCTCGGGTGCCGGGCTCAATTCCGCGGTCACGCGTTCGAGCATCGCCGAGTAGTCGTGGCCGCCGAACCGGTGCGGCACGAAGATCATGGCGGCCCCGACGTCTTCGAGGACGAAGCGCAGGTCGTGGTCGCGCAGCGACGGCAGGATCGGGTTGACGACCATCCCGGCCAGCGTCGCGCCCGAATAGATGGCGGCGGCCTCGTGCCAGTTCGGCAGCATGAACGAGACGACGGTGCCGGGCGGGAACCGCCGCAGCAGCGCGGACGCGAGCCGGACGGCCCGGTCGTAGAGCGTTGCACAGTCGACCCGAACATCGTTGTCCACCAGCGTCGTTCGCCGGGGCGAGAGTTCCGCGGCGGCTCGTAGCGAATCGGCCAGCGTGGTGTCCGCCCACAGCCCGCGGCGGTAGGCGTCGGCCGCGAGCGCGGCGTCCTGGCGTACCCGGGCTATCACGCTCCTCCCCTTCCCCGGCCTAGTCGTTCACGCGGCGCATGGTCATCGCGTACCGAAAGCTCGACGACAGGTGGGTGTTGACGGTGACCTGGGCAACCTCGCCGTCGGACGTCTTGTAGGTGCGCCGCATCCGCAGCGCGGCCGTGCCCGGCGCCACGCCGAGGGCCTCGGCCAGCTCGGGGACGAGCACGACCGCGGTGATCTCCTGGTGCAGTTCGCTGATACTCACGCCGAACAGGTCCTCGATCAACGGGAAGATCGGACCGGTGTGCCGGTGCAGCAACCGGCCCACGGCGGCGAAATCGCGGCTGATGTAGTACTCGGTCCGGCACAGCGGCGACGGCGCGTCGTCAGCCCGCCGATAGCCGCGCACCGACAACCACTGCGTCCCGGCCGGCAGCCCGGTCTGGGCGGCGAGTTCCTCGTCGATCGTCACCATCTCGTTGGTCTCGATGGTCAGCTGCGCCCCGGCCGCGAAGGCCAGCAGGTCGTCGATCGACATGACGTCCTGCGCATACGATCTGGTCGTCGGCCCGGAAACCACTCGGGTGCCCGCCCGTGGCCGCGACGCGACGAGGTTGTCCTCGCGCAGCCGGCGCAGGGCCTCGCGAACGGTATAGCGGCTGACGGCGAATCGCTCGCACAGTTGGTGTTCGGTCGGCAATTGGGAGCCCACCGGATACACGCCGTCGACGATCTCCTTGCGCAGCGTGCGGGCGATCTGCAGGTAGCGGTGCTCGCCGGGCAGTGTCTGGGGCATCAGCGGCGCTTCTGCGCCGGCCGCAGGGCCAGGACGCTGCCCTCGCCGTCGGCCGAGACATACAGGGTCCCGTCGGCCGCGGCGGCGATGCCGGCGAACGGGCCCTGCGGCCCGGAGAACGGCGGCATCCCCTTGAGCGGCTTGGGCACCACGCCCGGCGGCGGCCCGACGGGCAACCCGGAGGCGATGGTGCGCGGCGCCGTGTCGGCGAGGTCGACGGAGATCACTTCCCCGGCACCGGCGTCGACGACGTAGAGCACACCGTGATGCACGCAAATGCCTTGCGGGCGTTGTAGATCGGCAACCACGGTTTCGACGGTCGAGCCGTTGAGCCGTACCACCCGGCCGGCGGCGGACTCCGCGACGAGGCAGCTACCGTCCGCGTCGATCGCGACCCCGACGGGTTCACGCAGGCCGGTCGCGAGCGTCTCGGCGTGCCCGGACCGCAACGACAGCACCCGCCCCGTGCCCAGCTCGGCGACGACCACGCCGGCGGGACCGGGCGCGACGCCGTAAAGCTGGTCGAAACCATCGGCCAGGACTTCGGTTTCGCTGTCCGCCGGCCGGTAGCGGGCGACCTGGCCTCCGGAGGTCGTCACCACGAACTCCCCCGGGCCGTTCGGTGCAACGCCCCGCAGGAACCCGGGGTAGCCGGGGCTGAACAGCATGCCGACGGTCCGCAGCGAGCCGTCGGGCAACGCCACATAGAAATAGGTTCCGTCGGCGACGTAGAGCCGGCCGTCGTCGCCCACCGCCAGATCCAGCGGCCAGTTGAGCCCGCCGGGCAACACCGTTCGCGTGCCGCCGTCCGGTGCGATCTCGGTGATCTCGCCGGTGAAGTTGGACACCAGCAGCCGGTCGCCCACGAAGGTGCAGTTGTCCAGCCCGGGGCTTAGCTGTGCGAGCACCCGCCGCTCGCCGCTGCGGGGATCGATGCGCAGCACCTGACCGCTGGCGACCTGCGTGGACACGATGTGGCCCTCGGCGTCGAACTTGACCGAGTCGGGGACGCCGAGATCGGCTGCCACACACTGGGATTCGCTGCCCTCGGGATCGACGCGCCAGATCGCGTTGGCCCCCATCACCGGGAAATACAGCATTCCGTCGGGGCCGAACTCCATCGCGTTCGGTGAGGGAACGTGGTCGAGGATCACCCGCGGCGGGCCGCCGGCCGGGTCGATTTCCAGCAGGCGCCCGCCCTCGCGGCATTCGCCGACGAACAACCGATTCCGGTGAAAGGTGATGCCGTTGGCCGACGGAACGTCGTCACGCAGCGTGCGGGTGCGCCCGGCGGGGTCGAGCACGCTCACCCGCCCGTCCATGACCTCGGTGGCGTAGAGATTGCCCCGCGCGTCGAATGCGACGTCGTCGGGCGCGACGATGTCACCGCCCCGGGGGCTGATGGTGCTGAGCCGGCCGGTGAGCGGGTCCAGCGCGCTGATCTGGCTGCCGGTCACCTGCGCGATGTAGACGCGGCCGTCCGGTCCGGTGCGCAGACCGTTGGCGCCGAAGAGGCGGCTGGGGGCGGTCACCCGCTCGAGTCGCCAGCCCTCGGCGGCCTCCCCGGGTTGATTCGCGGAGCCGGCGCCGGAAATGACGGAGGGATACCGCGATGGCTGTGCCGCGATGGCCCTCGAACTGGACACGTCTCGCCGAGATCCTTTCCCACCTGGACCGCCCGTTTCGCCGGACGCTATCAAACTCGGTCTAGTCCAGACAATAGCTGTCCCCGCTCGGGCCACGCCCTTGACAGGGACATCGCTCGATGGGAATAGTGTTCTCGCGGGCAAAGAATCACATATTCTGTCCGGACAATTGTGGAACATCCTGTTGCGGCGATCGGCGCGTGGGCCGGGTGCCAGCGGCAGGGGAAAGCAGGTCATGGAGGATCTCGGGGATCTGCTGGGGCTCGATGGCCGCATCGTGGTGGTTTCCGGTGCCGGCGGGGGTGGCATCGGCACGACCGTCATGGCGATGGCCGCGCGCGCGGGAGCCACGGTGATCGCGGTGAGCCGCTCGAAGGAAAACCTCGACGAGCATGTCGTCCCGTTGGCGGAGCGGGGTTTGTCGGTGGTTCCGGTCGCGGCCGACGCGTCGACCGACGAGGGCATTGCGGCGGTGATCGACCAAACGCGCCGCGCCGATGGCTTTCTGTACGGCTTGGTCAATGTCGCCGGCGGCGCCGCGCCGTCGACGTGGATGCCGTCGACGCGGGTGACGCGGACCGACTGGCGCACGATCTTCGCCGACAACCTCGAGACGGCCTTCTTCATGAGCCGGGCCGTGGCGGCCGAACTCGTCGCGCAGCAGCGGCCGGGCTCGATCGTGTCGATCTCCTCGATCAGCGGCATGAACACCGCGCCCTTTCACATCGCCTACGGCACGGCCAAGGCCGCGATCGCGGCGATGACCCGCACCATGGCGCTGGAACTGGCGCAGGCCGGAATTCGCGTCAACGCGGTGGCGCCGGGCATCACCGAGACGGCGGCGTCGCGCACGTACGTCGAAGCGGACCCCGACCGCGACCGGCGGGCGATCGCGATGGGCCGGCGCGGCCGGCCCGAGGAGCAGGCCGGGGCCATCTTGTTCCTGCTCTCGGAGTTGGCGAGCTACGTCACCGGCCAGACGCTGCTCGTCGACGGCGGCCTCGGCCTCAGATGGAGCCATCTGGACGCCGACAACACCTCGCTTTTCCTGCACGACGAATCCTTCCGCGCGGCCATTAGGAGGATGTGATGACCGACCTGGCCAAAGACGTGAATCGGGTTGCGGCCGAGGAACTCTCGCAGCCGATGACGATCGGGGTCGAGGCGTACGTCAGCGAGGCGTATGCCCGCGCCGAGCGCGACAAGTTGTGGCGCAAGGTGTGGCAGCAGGTCGGCCGGGTCGAAGAGCTGCCGGAGGTGGGCAGTTACCTGACCTACGACATCCTCGACGACTCGATCATCGTGGTGCGCACCGGTCCGGGCGAGTCCGGTGCATTTCGGGCCCACCACAACGTCTGCATGCACCGCGGACGCCGGCTGGTCGATACACCGGAGGGGGCCAAGAACGCGCTCGGGCGCGCGCGCAAGTCGTTCGTGTGCGGATTCCACGGCTGGACCTACGGCCTGGACGGCGCGTGCACCCACATCCGCGAGCAGGACGACTGGAAGGGTGCGCTCACGTCAGACAACACGCACCTGCGCCCCGTGCGGGTCGACACCTGGGGCGGATGGTTGTGGATCAACATGGACCCCGACTGCGAACCGCTGGCCGATTACCTGTTCCCCGCCGCGAAGATCCTCGACCCGTTCGGGCTGGAGAACATGCGCTACAAGTGGCGCAAGTGGCTGTACTTCGACTGCAACTGGAAAGTCGCGCTGGAGGCGTTCAACGAGACCTACCACGTCTATACGACCCATCCGGAGTTCAACAAGTTCGGCGAATTCAAGGGCTGGGCCAAGGCGCAGGGCAAACACAGCAACATCGGCTATGACGCCCCGGACGACATGGCGGCGACCAAGTCCAAGATCCGCCTCGGAACCGGCGCCGACCCGCGCGTGTCGACTGCCCAGATGCAGATCTACACGATGGAGGAGACCAACACCTCCACGACCGAGACGCTGGTGAACGCCGCCAAGCGGCTGGTCGACGAACTGCCCGAGGGCACACCGCCCGACAAGGTCCTCGAGCACTGGCTGGCGTCCGCGCGCCGCGACGACGAGGCGCGCGGCGTGATCTGGCCGACGATTCCCCCCGACATCCTCGGCCAGGCGGGCACCGCCTGGCAGATCTTCCCGAACTTCCAGATCGGTCAGGGCCTGACGGTTGCGCTGTGCTACGGCGCGCGACCGGACCCCGGCTACAACCCCGACAGGTGCATCTTCGAGGTGTCGGTGTTCGAGCTATACCCGAAAGGCGAAGAACCGCAGACGGAATGGGAGCACACCCCGGCAGGCGACCCCCGGTGGCGGTCGGTGCTGCCCCAGGACTTCTCCAACATGGCCGCCGTGCAGCAGGGCATGAAATCGCTGGGATTCCCGGGCACCAAGCCCAACCCGTACCGCGAACGCAGCACCGTGAATTTGCACTACCAGCTGTCGAAGTACATGGGCGCCGGTGAACCCCGAGAGCTCTAAGGAGAACGCACCCACATGACATTGTTCGACTCCTGCGGGCCCACCGATACACCCGACGACATCGATCTCGTTGCGCTGCGGCAGAAGTACCGCCATGAGCGCGACAAGCGGCTGCGCCCGGAAGGCTCCAAGCAATACCTCGAGCTCGACGGCGACTTTGCGGAATTCTACGAGGTGGATCCGTACACCCCGGTGCCGATGCGGGATCCGATCGCCGAGGACGTCGAGGTCGCGGTGCTCGGTGGCGGCATCGCGGGACTGCTGGCCGGCGCGTACCTGAAGAAGGCCGGCGTCGAGGACGTGCGCGTCATCGAGATGGGCGGGGACTTCGGGGGCGTGTGGTACTGGAATCGCTTCCCCGGGATCCAATGCGACAACGACGCGTACTGCTACATCCCGCTGCTGGAAGAGCTCGACTACGTACCGACCAAGAAGTACGCCGACGGTGCCGAGATACTTGCGCACTGCCGCAACATCGGCAAGCACTTCGGGCTGTACGACGGGGCGATCTTCTCCACCCAGGTGTCCGACATGCGCTGGGACGACTCCATCAAACGCTGGCGGCTCGGCACCAACCGCGGTGACGACATCCGCGCGCGCTTCGTCGTCATGACGCAGGGGTCGTTCAATCGCCCGAAACTGCCGGGCATTCCGGGAATCAAGGATTTCAAAGGACACCAGTTCCACTCCGCGCGCTGGGATTACGAGTACACCGGCGGGGACTCCAAGGGCGGGCTGCACAAACTGCACGACAAGCGCGTCGCCCTCGTCGGCACGGGAGCGACCGGCGTGCAACTGGTTCCGCACCTGGGCCGAGACGCCGAGCACCTCTACGTGTTTCAGCGCACGCCTTCATCGGTGGACGTGCGGGGCAACAAGCCCACGGACCCGAAGTGGGCGGCCTCCCTGCGGCCGGGCTGGCAGGAGGAACGCAAGCGCAACTTCCACCGGTGGTCGCCGCTGGGCGGGGGGGTGGTGTTCGACCAGGCCGACATGGTCTGCGACTTCTGGACCGAACTCGGCCGGAACTTGACCGCACGGATCGCGGCGATGGAGGATCCCGCCTCCCTGTCGATCGAACAGATCGCCGCGATGCACGAAGAAGAGGACTACAAGGTCATGGAGCGGCTCCGCCGCCACGTCGAGACCGTCGTGGACGACCCGGACACCGCCGAGGCTCTCAAGCCCTATTACCGGTTCATGTGCAAGCGACCGTGCAGCAACGACGAATACCTGACGACCTACAACCGGCCAAACGTGACGCTGGTCGACGTGTCGGAATGCAAGGGCGTCGAACGGGCGACGGAGACGGGCCTGGTGGCCAACGGCGTCGAGTACGACGTCGACTGCATCATTTGGGCGAGCGGTTTCGAGATCACGACCGAGATCAGCCGACGCTATGCCATCGACGTCATCGAGGGCCGCGGCGGGCTGTCGCTGTTCGACCACTGGCGCGACGGCTACAAGTCGCTGCACGGCATCACCAGTGTCGGCTTCCCGAACCAGTTCTTCACCGGCTTCATCCAGGGCGGCGTGTCGGGGAACACCACCGCGATGTTCGAGCAGCAGGCCGAACACATCGCCTACATCATCGCCGAGGCGACAGCCCGCGGCGCGACGACGGTCGAGCCGAGCCAGAAAGCGCAGGACGACTGGGTCGCGACGATCCGCGAAGTCTCGATCGACACAACGGAATTCGCAGTCTCGTGCACCCCCGGCTATTACAACAACGAGGGCGGCGGTGGCGGCGAGGGCATCCGCTCGGCTATCGGCGACTACTACGCGCCCGGCTTCTACGAGTTCGGCGACCTGATCAGGCAGTGGCGCGACAAGGGCGACCTGGAAGGTCTGGTCCTGGGCTAGTGACAGACACGTCCAGCCTCAGATTCGACGACCGCGTCGCCGTGGTAACCGGTGCCGGACGTGGGCTGGGCCGCGCGTACGCGCAGCTGCTTGCCGCGCGCGGAGCCAAGGTCGTCGTCAACGACCCCGGTGGCAGCCTGGCGGGCGAGGGCGCCGACGCGGTTCCGGCACAGCAGGTGGTCGACGAAATCACCGCGGCGGGCGGAGAAGCGGCCGCGTCTACCGCGTCCGTCGCGACCCCCGAGGGCGGCGCGGCGATCATCGGCACCGCGCTCGACCGCTACGGCCGCATCGACATCCTGATCCACAACGCCGGCAACGTCCGTTCGTGCTCACTGAAGGAGATGAGCCATGAGGACTTCGACGCGGTGCTCGACGTGCACCTGCGCGGCGCCTTCAACGTGGTGCGGCCCGCCTTCCCGGTCATGTGCGGGGCCGGTTACGGACGCATCGTGCTCACCTCCTCGATCGGCGGCCTGTACGGAAATCACGGCGTGGCCAACTATGCCGCGGCCAAGGCCGGTGTCGTGGGCCTGTCCAATGTCGCGGCACTCGAAGGCGCCGCCGACGGCGTGACGTGCAACGTGATCGTGCCGGCCGCGGTGACGCGGATGGCGGCGGGCATCGACACCTCGTCCTACCCGCCGATGGGTTCCGACCTCGTTGCCCCCGTCGTCGGCTGGCTCGCGCACGAATCCTGTTCGGTGACAGGGGAGATGTTCATCGCGCTCGCGGGCCGGGTGGCGCGGGCGGTCGTCGCGGAAAGCCCCGGCGTCTATCGGCCGTCGTGGACCGTCGAGGACGTCGCCGAGCATCAGGCCGTGATCCGCAACGCCGAGTCGCCGCTCATCTTCCCCGCGGTGCCCGACGGTCACGACCAGCACATCCGGTTCAGCTTCGGCCTGGCGCAGCACGCGAACGGTCATGGGGCGCTGCATGGTTAGGCCGACGGGGACCGGACCCCTGGCCGGTGTGCGGGTCATCGACCTCACCGCGATGGTGATGGGACCCTACTGCACCCAGATCATGGCCGACATGGGCGCCGACGTGATCAAAGTGGAACCGCCGGCGGGCGACGACACCCGTTTCATCTCGGTGGGCCCGGCACCGGGGATGAGCGGCGTGTTCGTCAACGTCAACCGCGGCAAGCGCAGCGTCGTGCTGGACCTGCGCAGCGATGCCGGAACACGCACGCTGCGCGCGCTCGTCGAGACCGCAGACGTGTTCATCCATTCCATGCGGGCCAAGGCGATAGCCAGGCTGGGCTTCGGCTACGACGACGTCGCCGCGATCAACCCCGCGATCGTGTACGCCAATTGCTATGGGTACGGCCGGCGCGGGCCCGACCGCGACCGGCCCGCCTACGACGACACGATCCAGGCGGAAAGCGGGCTGCCCGCGGTTCAGGAGCAACTGACCGGCGAGGCCGACTACGTCGGGACCATCATGGCCGACAAGATCGCGGGGCTGACGGCGCTCTATGCGACGACCATGGCGTTGTTCCACCGCGAGCGCACCGGCGAGGGGCAGGAGGTCGAGGTCGCCATGTTCGAGACCATGGCCTCGTTCATGCTCGTCGAGCACGCCAACGGCGCGATGTTCGACCCCCCACTGGGGCCGGCGGTGTATCCGCGGACCGTCGCGCCCAACCGCCGCCCCTACCGCACGAGCGACGGCCACATCGCCGCGTTGATCTACAACGACAAGCACTGGAACGCTTTCATGGACGCCGTGCGGCCCGCGTGGGCCAGCGAGCGCTATTCCACGCTGGAACACCGTGCACGCCAGATCGACACGATCTACGGGCTGGTGGCCGAGACGATGAAGGAGCGCCCGACCGAGGAGTGGCTGGCGTTGTTCGCCGAGCTGGAAATCCCGGCCGCGCGATTGAACACACCCGGCGACCTCTTCGACAACCCGCATCTCAACGCGGTGGGCATGTTCGAGACCGTCGACACCCCCAACGGGCCGGTGCGCTTCCCCGGCGTGCCCGCCTGGTTCTCCCGGACGCCGGGCCGCGTCGCCGGGCCGGCGCCGGAACTGGGCGCCCACACCGAGGAAGTGCTCACCGAAATCGCCGCGAGCAGTCGCAGAATCGCACGAAACGCCCTGCCGGAGTGCGACTCTGTGCCTGCTCGCCAGGAAAAGGAGTTTTGATCATGGGTGTGCCCGTCTACAAGCGCATTCTCGACCTGTTCGAGGCCGAGGGCGTCAACACGCTGTTCGGCATCCCGGACCCGAACTTCGTGCACATGTTCCTCGAGGCGGAGTCCCGCGGCTGGACGGTGCTGTCGCCGCACCACGAGGAGAGCGCCGGCTTCATGGCCGAGGCCGTCTCGCGGATGACGGGCAAGCCGGGGCTGTGCATCGGCACGCTGGGCCCCGGCGTCGCCAACATCGCGGGAGCGATGATGTGCGCCAAGGTGGAAAATTCGCCGGTCATCTTCCTCGGTGGCCAACGGGCCCGCATCACCGAGCGTCGCGTCCGCCGCGGCCGCATCCAATTCGTCCGTCAGGAAGGGCTTTTCGCCCCGGCGGTCAAATACAGCGCCTCGATCGAATATGCCGACCAGACCGACGAAATCGTTCGCGAGGCGATCCGGCGCGCGATGTCCACCACGCCCGGCCCGGCCTACATCGAGTACCCGTCCCACGTGATTCTTGAGGAGCTCGACGTCCCGGACCCCCTGCCGCCCGCCGCGTACCGCCTCGTCGCGCAGGGGGCGGGCGCCCGGGAGGTCGCCGAGGCGGCCAGGCTGGTGCGCGAGGCCGCGAACCCGATCCTGCTCGTCGGCCACGGGGTGCACACGTCGCGCACCGGCGCGGCGGTCAGGGAACTTGCCGAACTGATGGCCTGCCCGGTGATCCAGACGTCCGGCGGCACGTCGTTCATTCCCGGCCTGGAGGACCGCACCTTCCCCTACGGGTTCTCCTCCGCGGCGGTCGAGGCCGTCGTCGCGTCGGACCTGTGCATCGCGCTCGGCACCGAGCTCGGCGAACCGGTTCACTACGGCAGGACCCGGCACTGGGCGCCCAACGACCCCCCCCGCCGATGGATCTACGTGGAGCAGGACCCGACGGCGATCGGCGTGAACCGGCCGGTGGACGTGGCCCTGGTCGGAGATTTGCGCGGCGTGGTGCCCCAGCTGGTCGACGCGCTCAAGGACACCCCGCGCGCGCCCTCGCCCGACCTGGCCCGCTGGATCAAACAGGACGCCGACCAGCTCGCCGAACTGGCCGAGACCGCCCCCAGCGGCCGCACCCCGGTACACCCCGCGCGCTTCGTCGTGGAGGCGACCCGGGCTTTTCCGGCCGAGGGCATCATGGTCCGCGACGGCGGCGCGACCGTCATCTTCCAGTGGACCTACTCGCAGGCCAAGCCGCACGACGTCATCTGGAACCAGAACTTCGGCCACCTCGGGACTGGCCTGCCCTACGCCATCGGCGCGTCGGTGGCCGACGGCGGCAACCGGCCGGTCATGCTGCTCACCAGCGACTCGTCGTTCCTGTTCCACATCGGGGAGCTGGAGACCGCCGCACGTCAGCAGTTGCCGCTGGTCTGCGTCGTGGGCGTCGACCACCAGTGGGGACTCGAGGTCGGCGTGTACAAGCGCACCTTCACCCAGCCTTCGCCGCAGCCGGGCGTGCACTGGAGCAAGGACGTGCGCTTTGACAAAATCGCCGAAGGCTTTGGCTGCCATGGCGAATACGTCGAAAAGGAAGAGGAGATCGGCCCGGCGATCAAGCGCGCCTACGCCAGCGGCCGGACCGCCGTCGTGCACGTCTGCATCGACCCGAAGGCCAACTCCGAGGAGATGCCGAACTACGCGGAATTCCGCACCTGGTACGCCGAAGGCACCCAGTAAAAGGATTGGAAAAGGAGTGGTCATGCGCGAATACCTCAAGTTCTACATCGACGGTCGATGGGTCGATCCGTTGCGGCCCAATACCTTTGACGTCGAAAACCCGGTGACCGAGCAGACGTCCGGGAGGATCTCACTGGGTTCGGCGGCCGACGTCGACGTCGCGGTGCAGGCCGCCCGTCGCGCGTTTGCCGCGTGGTCGCAGAGCACTCGCGAACAGCGGCTGGACGTGCTGGAGGCGATGCTCGCCGAATACCAGAGGCGCGCGGGTGACCTGGCCGACGCCGTCACCGAGGAGATGGGCGCCCCGCCGTCGCTCGCCGCGGGCCCGCAGGTTCAGCTGGGGATCGGTCACCTGATGAAGGCGATCGACGTGCTGAAGAACTTCGCCTTCGAGGAACAGCACGGCGCCACGCTGATCGCCAAGGAGCCGATCGGCGTGTGCGGGCTGATCACGCCGTGGAACTGGCCGCTCAACCAGATCGCGGTCAAGGTGTACCCGGCGCTGGCGACCGGGTGCACGATGATCCTGAAACCCTCTGAGGTCGCGCCGTACTCGGCCTACATCTTCACCGAGATCCTGGACGCCGCCGGCGTGCCGGCCGGGGTGTACAACCTGGTGAACGGTGATGGCCCCGGGGTCGGTGTGGCCCTGGCGAGCCATCCCGGCATCGACATGGTGTCGTTCACCGGATCCACCCGCGCCGGTGTCGAAGTGGCAAGGAATGCCGCCGCCACCGTGAAACGGGTGACCCAGGAACTCGGCGGGAAGAGCCCGAACATCGTGCTCGACGACGGCGGATTCGCCGACAGTGTCCGGGCCGGGGTCGCCAACATGATGCCCAACTCCGGTCAGAGCTGTAACGCGCCGTCCCGCATGCTGGTGCCGAACTCACGCATGGCCGAGGCCGTCACCATCGCGCGTGAGGTTGCCGAACAGGTCAAGGTCGGCGTCCCCGACAAGACCGCGATCGGCCCGGTGGCGTCGAAGGCACAGTTCGAACGGGTCCAGGGCCTCATCCGCAAGGGCATCGACGAGGGCGCGACTCTCGTCGCCGGCGGGCCCGGCCGGCCGGCGGGCCTCGACAAGGGCTACTACGTCAGGCCCACCGTCTTCGCGAACGTCACCAACGACATGACGATTGCCCGCGAGGAGATCTTCGGGCCGGTGCTGTGCATCCTCGGCTACGACGATCTCGATCAGGCGGTGCAGATCGCCAACGACACCGATTACGGTCTGGCGGGCTACGTTTCGGGCGCCGATCTCGACAAGGCGCGAGAGGTGGCCCGCAAGATCCGCGCCGGCTGGGTGACGATCAATCACGCCTTCGACATGAACTCGGCGTTCGGCGGCTACAAGCACAGCGGCAACGGACGGGAGTGGAGCGAGTTCGGGTTCAACGAGTACTTGGAGGTGAAGAGCACTTTGGGCTTCGCGCCCGCCTAGGCCCCGATATAGCTTGAGTCCATGGAGAAGGGATGAGCCGACGATGTTTTCAGCAGTTCTGATCGACAAGGGTGACGCCGGGCAGACGGTGGGTGTCACCGACCTGGACGATGCGCAGTTGCCCCAGGGGCCGGACGACAACGTCAGCATCGACGTCGAGTACTCGACGCTGAATTACAAGGACGGCCTGGCCATCACCGGCAAATCGCCCGTGGTCCGGAAGTTTCCGATGGTACCCGGCATCGACCTGGCCGGCGTGGTCACCGAGAGCAGCCATGCCGACTGGAAAACCGGCGACCGCGTGGTCCTCAACGGGTGGGGCGTCGGGGAGACGCATTGGGGCGGCCTGGCCCAGCGCGCCCGCCTCAACGGCGACTGGCTGGTGCCGCTGCCCCCTCAGTTCACCAGCCGCCAGGCGATGGCGATCGGCACCGCCGGCTACACCGCGGCCCTGTGCGTGGACGCCCTGCTCCGGCACGGAGTGTCACCCGATGAGGGCGAGGTGCTGGTCACCGGCGCGACCGGCGGCGTCGGCAGCGTCGCGATCGCGCTGTTGAGCACGGCCGGCTTCAAAGTCGTTGCCGCAACCGGGAAATCGTCGGAGGAAACCTACCTGCAGCAACTCGGGGCCGTCGCGGTCCTGGACCGGGCCGAGCTCGCCGAGGCGGGTAAGCCGCTGCAGAAGGAGCGCTGGGCCGGCGTCGTCGACACGGTCGGAAGCCACACCCTGGCGAACGCGTGCGCGCAGACGCGATACGGCGGCGCGGTGGCGGCGTGCGGCCTGGCCCAGGGCATGGACTTTCCGGCGACGGTCGCCCCGTTCATCCTGCGCGGTGTCTCGCTGCTGGGCATCGATAGTGTGATGGCGCCGAAGAAACCCCGCCTGGCCGCCTGGGAACGCCTGTCGCGCGACCTGGATGCGGGCGCGCTGGATTCCATCGCCCGCGAGATCCCGCTCGGCAAGGCGATCGACGCCGCCGGGCGGCTCATGGACGGCAAGGTCCGCGGCCGCGTCATTGTCGACGTCAACCGCTGACGGGAGAGCGGCAATGGCCAAGAACGTTGCGGCGTCACCGGGTCCGCAGCTGGATCTGTCCGACGTCGATCACCGGGTCGGCAAACCGGTTGGCGGCGGGCAATTGTGGGACCCGTGCAGTTCGTCGGACATCCGGCGCTGGGTGATGGCCATGGATTACCCCAATCCCGTGCACTGGGACGAGCGGTTCGCCCGCGAGTCGAAATACGGGGGCATCGTGGCACCACAGTCCATCGCGGTGGCCCTCGACTATGGGCACGGTGCCGCACCGGCCTGCGTGGGCCACATTCCCAACAGCCACTTGATCTTCGGTGGCGAGGAATGGTGGTTCTATGGCTGTCCGGTGCGGCCCGGGGACAAGCTGTTCCAGCAGCGCCGGTTCCACGACTACAAGGTCACCGAGACGAAATTCGCCGGCCCGACGATGTTCTCCCGCGGCGACACCATCCACACCAACCAGCACGGCACCCTGGTGGCGCGCGAACGGTCCACGGCGATCCGCTACCTCTACGAGGAAGCAACCAAGCGCGGCATGTTCGAAAATCAGCTGGGCGAGATCAAGCGATGGACGCGAACTGAACTCGAGGCCGTGGAGAAGCTGCGGCGGCAGTGGCTGGAGTCCAACCGGATGGGTGTGTCGCCGCGCTTCGACGAGGTCAAGGTCGGGGACACGCTGCCGCGCCGCGTGATCGGCCCGCACAGCATCGCCAGCTTCACCACCGAATACCGGGCGTTCCTCTTCAACATCTGGGGTACCTTCGAGTGGGTCGCGCCGCCCGGGGTCGAGGATCCGTGGGTCTACCAGGATCCGGGCTGGGGCAAGGATTTCGCGTTCGACGAGGAGGACGCGAAGATCGATCCCCGCAAGCGTGACGGGCTCTACGTCGGCCCCTCGCGCGGGCATATCGACGCCGAACGGGCCAGCGAAGTCGGCATGGCGCGCGCCTACGGCTATGGCGCGACGATGGGCGCGTGGTGCACCGACTACCTCGCGTACTGGGCCGGCCACGACGGCATGGTGCGCCACTCCAAGGCCGACTTCCGCACGCCCGCCTTCGAGGGCGACGTGACCTATTTCGACGCCGAGATCGTCGACAAGCACCCGGAATCGGCCTGGGGCGTTCCGCTGGTGCAGATAAAGCTGCGCCTGACCAACCAGAACGGCGAAATGCTGGTGGGCTGCACGGCCGAGGTCGAACTCCCGTTGTAGCCATGGGTGAAACGGGAACGACGGCCGTGCAACAGCTTTCGCTGGTGTGCGGGCCGCCGCTGTCCGAGGAGCCCGGGTTGGGACCGCTCACGCTGCCGGGCTTCCTGCGCGAGGTCACCCAGCGGTACGCCGACCGTGAGGCGCTGGTGTGGCACGGCGCCGACGGCGTCACGCGCTGGACATATGCGCAGCTTTGGGAACGCGCGGCCGAGGTGGCGCGCGCCTTGCGCGGGTGCGGCCTGGGCAAGGACGGCCGCGTCGGCGTCCTGATGACGAACCGGCCCGAATGGCTTGCCGCGGTGTTCGGAACGTCCCTGGCGGGCGGCGTCGCCGTCACGCTCAGCACGTTCTCCACGGCGCCGGAATTGGACTATCTGGTCAGGGCCTCCGCCGTTTCGGTGCTGTTGTTCGAGCCCACGGTGCTCGCCAAGGACTTCGCCGCCATCCTGACCGAACTCGAGCCCGCGGTCGGCACCTGCTCGCCGGGTGCGCTGGAATCGGAAAAGTACCCGTTTCTGCGCCGGCTCGTGTCGGTGGGCGAGGCGGCCCGCGGGATCGAAGCGTGGGACGACTTTTTGGCGTCCGGTCGCCGCGAGCCCCGCGCGCCGGTCGCGGCGACGGCCGCGGCGGTGCACCCGAGCGATGCCGCCGTGCTGTTCTTCTCCTCCGGCTCGACAAGCAGACCCAAAGGGATCCTCAGCGCCCATCGCGCGGTGTGCATTCAGTTGTGGCGCTTCCGGCGCATGTACGGCTTCGGCCCGGACGATCGCGTCCGCGGCTGGACGGCCAACGGCTTTTTCTGGTCCGGCAATTTCGCGATGGTGCTGGGCTCGACGCTGGCCAGCGGTGGGGCCCTCGTCCTGCAATCCACGTTCGACGCCGCCGAGGCGCTCGAGTTGATGCAGGCCGAGCGGGTGAACTTTCCGTTCGCCTGGCCCCACCAGTGGGCCCAGTTGGCGGGCGCACCCAACTGGGGCAGCGTCGACCTGAGCAGCGTGCGGTTTGCCGATCACAAGACCCCGATCGCACACCATCCCACGGTTTCGGGTGAGTGGTACGAGCCGGGCCATGCCTACGGCAACACCGAAACCTTCACCATCACAACCGGTTTCCCGGCCAACACCCCGCCCGAAGTTCATGCGGACAGCTCCGGGGCCGCGCTTGCCGGTGTCACGCTCAAGATCACCGATCCCCTGACCGGTGGCATCGTGCCTCGCGGCGAGCCGGGCGAGATCCGGGTCAAGGGGCCCACGCTCATGCTCGGCTACCTCGGCATCCCACTCGACGAAACGCTGGACGGCGAGGGGTTTTTCCCGACCGGCGACGGTGGCTATCTCGACGACGCCGGCCGGCTCTACTGGCAGGGCAGGCTCACCGAGATCATCAAGACCGGGGGTGCCAACGTCTCGCCGCGCGAGGTCGATGAGGCCCTGATGGCGCACCCGGGCGTCAAGGTGGCGCAGACCGTCGGACTCCCGCACGAGACACTCGGCGAGGTCGTCGTCGCCTGCGTGGTGGCCCACGACGGCGCAACCCCGGACCCCGAGCAGCTGCGGACGTTCCTGCGGCAACGACTGGCGAGCTACAAGGTGCCCCGACACGTGCTGTTCTTCGGTGAGGACGAAGTGGCGACCACCGGTAGCGCCAAGATCATTGCCGCCGAGCTGCGCGGACTGGCCGCCAAGCGCCTGGCCGGTGAATGACCCGGCAAAAGCCGGGCGTGTCCGCGCGTGTCTTTCGCCCGAATCGTGCTGCGGCGCAATTAGGCTTGCTCCGATCACGAGGAGGGGCAGCGACGTATCGGCATCACAATTGGCGCCGGGCGACAGGATGGCCAGGGCGCGCTGACGGAAGGCGCTGAGCCGGGCGGGATGTATCCCGCACCGGCGCGCTCCGCTTCGCGGGCCCGTTGGGTCGCACCGGTGCGCCGTGCCGGTCGGCTGGCGATCTGGGATCAACCCGAACGGCGCAGCGGCATTCCCGCGCTTGACGGGCTGCGGGCGATCGCGGTCACGCTGGTGCTCGTCGGGCACGGCGGCATTCCGGGCGTCAGCGGCGGGTTCATCGGTGTGGACGTCTTTTTCGTTCTCAGCGGTTTCCTGATCACCTCGCTGCTGCTCGACGAGCTGCGACGCACCGGGCGTATCGAGCTGACCGGCTTCTGGATTCGGCGGGCGCGCCGCCTGCTGCCGGCCCTGATGCTGATGGTGCTCACCGTCGCCGCCGCCCGCGGGCTCCTTCCGGACCAGGCCCTCACCGGCCTGCGCGACGACGCGATCGCGGCGTTCCTGTGGGTGGCCAACTGGCGGTTCGTGGCCCAGAAGACCGACTACTTCACCCAGGGCGCCCCACCATCACCGCTGCAGCACACCTGGTCGCTGGGTGTGGAGGAGCAGTACTACTTCGTGTGGCCGGTGCTGCTGATCGCGGTGACGCTGCTGCTGGCCGCGCGGGCCAGGCGCCGTCACGGCCGGGCGACCGTCGGCGGAGTGCGGTTCGCCATCTTCGTCGTCGCCTCCCTCGGGGCGCTGGCGTCGGCGGCCCTCACCGTCGTCGTCGCCTCCCACGGCACCCGCGACCGGGTCTATTTCGGCACCGACACCCGGGCGCAGGCGTTGCTCGTCGGCGCCGCGGCGGCGGCGCTGTTGGTGCGGGACTGGCCGTCGCTGAACCGGGGGTGGTGCCTCATCGGAACCCGGTGGGGGCGGCGGGTGGCACGGGTCCTGCCGATGACGGGTCTGGCCGGGCTCGCGGCGGCCACGCACTACGCGACCGGCGCCGCGGGCGAGTTTCGCCACGGCCTGCTGAGCGGGGTCGCGATCGCGGCCGTGCTGGTGATCGCGCCGGTCGCGCTGGAGCAGCGCGGGGCCGTCGCCCGCGCCCTGGCCTGGCGACCGCTGGTCTGGCTGGGCACCATCTCCTACGGCGTCTATCTGTGGCACTGGCCGATCTTCCTGGCGCTCAACGGCGAACGCACCGGATGGGCCGGACTTCCGCTGTTCGCGGCGCGGTGCGCCGCCACCGTGGCGGCGGCCGGGGCATCGTGGTGGCTGATCGAGCAGCCGATCAGGCGCTGGCGCCCGCCGGGCGGCAGCCGCCCCGCACCGCGGGATCCCAACCGGCCGTTCACCGTTTCGGTGTTCGGCGACTCCATCGGCTGGACGTGGATGCACTACCTGCCGCCGACCCCGGGATTCGCGTTCCTCGACCACACCGTCATCGGATGCAGCCTGGTGCGCGGCACCCCGTATCGCTACATCGGGCAGACCCTCGAGCAGCGCTCGGAGTGCGACGGCTGGCCCATCAGATGGGCCGCCCAGGTCGCCCAGGACCAGCCCGACGTCGCGCTGCTGATCATCGGCCGCTGGGAGACCGTCGACCGCGTCAACGAGGGTCAGTGGACCCACATCGGTGATCCGACGTTCGACGCGTACCTCAACGGCGAGCTGGAACGCGCGCTGAACATCGTCGGTTCCACCGGGGTGCGCGTGGTGGTGGCCACGGTGCCCTACAGCCGCGGCGGCGAAAAGCCCGACGGCCGCCTGTACCCGGAGGATCAGCCGGAACGGGTGAATCTGTGGAACACCATGCTGCGCAAGACCGCCGCCCACCACCCGAACGTCCAGCTCCTGGACCTGAACAAGAAGCTGTGTCCGGACGGCGTCTACACCGCCAAGGTCGACGGCATCAAGGTCCGCAGCGACGGCGTCCACCTCACCCCCGAGGGCGTGAAATGGCTGACGCCGTGGCTCGAGGAGTCGCTGCGGTAGCTAACCGCCGGTGCGGCAGCTCAGTTCCATGCTGTCGGCGTCGCGGACGGTGAAATTGAAGCTCACATAGCCGTTTTCGGGATTGCGCACCCGGTCCAGGTACGGCTGGGTGTCGGCCGCGTTGGTGTTGTCGGCGACGATCAGCACACCCGGAGACAGCCGCGGTTCGAGGAGCTCGATCACGGGCAGGTAGAGGTCTTTCCAACCGTCGAGCAGGACGAAGTCGACCGGTCCGTCGAGTTCGGCGAGCGTCACCAGTGCGTCGCCCTCCAGCACGGTGATGACGTCGTCCAGCCCGGTCCGGGCGAACGTCTGCTTCGCGGCGGCGATCTTGGCGGCGTTGAGCTCGGTCGTCACCACCCGGCCGCTGCCGTTGTCGCGCACCGCGGACGCCAGATGGATCGCGGAAATGCCGAAGGACATACCGAATTCGACCACCGTCGCCGGGCGGGTCGCGCGCACCAGCGCATAGAGCAGCCGGCCGGCCTCGGGCGTCACCGGGATGTAGAACTCGCTCATCGCCTCGGCGCGTTCCGCGGCGTTCATCGGACGGTCGAAATCACCGTGCCGCTCGCGCAGCAACGACATCTGGTTCATCGCCTCGCCGTACATTTGCTGAAGCACCGGCGCGACCTTGGGATCCTGCAACGTATTGGCCATGTTTTACCAGCGTAGCCGCGTCATGATTTCGTCAACGCGTTTGACGGGCGGTGGGTGGTGGTGCGAGCATGGTCGGGCAAGCACCTCGGTAGGTGAGGCGTCTGCATGGACACAGGCCACTGACCCCGAACGTCGAGAGACGCCCCGGGTCAGGACAGCTCTTCCCGGACCCAAGGGTTGAGCCCAAGTGGCTTCCGGACGAGGAGCGATCGCAAGCGCGGCGAAGCCGGGCGCAGCGGATCGCGACATAGGCCGAGGAGCGATCGCAAGCGCGGCGAAGCCGGGCGCAACGGATCGCGACCATCGGCTACGTCTCGGATACGCCGTGCAGTGCCGAAGCTCCGACGAGAGGGGTGTCACCGGCGGCTCGTTCGCCGCCGGTTGTTCTCGCCTCTTGATTCAGGTGGATGCGACGGCACCCGCGTGTGCCCCGGCCGTGAGGAGGTGAGGGCGAGATGAGCAAGACCAGTCCGGGCGATAGTCCCTATCCGGATTCCATCTCGTTCCGATCCGGTTCCGGCATCCCTTCTGCCGCCTGATCTTTCGGGCAGCGACTGACGCGAGCCGATCGGACCCCAGCACGACAGGACACGATCATGGCTTTTGTTGCATCACACCGTTTTCCCGGCCGTTCGCTGCTGCGCGGATTGGCCACCAGGCTCGCCGCCCGCAGGGCGTTGACTCCGCAGGCGCGCGCCGAGCTGTACGTCTCACGGATGCCGATCGCGGTCGTCACCGCCTCGCTCGGCGGACACCCGGCGGCCGGGGGCGGTCGCGATCACCGCTGACGCGGCCCGCCTCACCGCCCGACCTTCGTTGAGTTAGCGAGAAATCCGATGACTCCCGTCTCCGCCGACGGCGGCCTGCGCAGCGCCCCGCTGAACCGCGCCGCAACAGTGACGCCCGATGCGTCCGCGCAGGCCGTCTCGGACGTCGCGCACACCGGTGACATCGTCGGCGCCTTCGGCCGCATCCGGCGCGACGGCTCGGCACCCTTCAGCGGGCGTTGGCGCCGCCTTCGAACGCTGATGGTCATCACCGGTCCGGGGCTGATAGTCATGGTGGGCGACAACGACGCCGGGGGTGTCGCGACCTATGCGCAGGCCGGACAGAACTACGGCATGGGCCTGCTGTGGACGTTGACGATGTTGATCCCGGTGTTGTATGTGAACCAGGAAATGGTGCTGCGGCTCGGCGCGGTCACCCGGGTGGGGCACGCGCGGCTGATATTCGCCCGCTTCGGCAAGTTCTGGGGTGCGTTCAGCGTTGGGGACCTGATGATCCTGAACGCCTTGACCATAGTCACCGAATTCATCGGTGTGGCACTGGCGCTCGGATTCCTGGGCTGCCCGAGGATCATTGCTATCCCGGCCGCCGCGGTGCTGCTGTTCGCCGTGGTGGCCGGCGGCTCCTTCAGGCGATGGGAGGCGCTGATGTTCCTGCTGATCGCGGTGAACGTGCTGATCATCCCGATGGTGCTGCTGGTGCATCCCACGCTGAACCGGACCGCCGGCGGACTGTTACCGCAGTTTCCGGGCGGCCTCAATTCCACCGTGCTGCTGTTGGTCGTCGCGATCGTGGGCACCACCGTGGCGCCGTGGCAGTTGTTCTTCCAGCAGTCCAACGTGGTGGACAAGCGTATTACCGCGCGCTGGATCCCTTACGCCCGTGCGGATCTGGTCATCGGGATCGTGGTGGTGATGGCGGGCGCGACTGCGCTGATGGCGGTTGGCGCATTCGGCCTGTCCGGCACCGCCGACGCCGGCCGGTTCACCGACGCGGGTGCGGTCGCAACCGCCCTGTCGCAACATCTCGGCAGCTCGTTGGGCATCCTCTTCGCCGTCATCTTGCTGGACGCGTCGCTGATCGGGGCCAACGCGATCGGGTTGGCGACCACGTATGCGATCGGCGACGCGATGGGCAGGCGGCATTCACTGCACTGGAAGGTCAGCGAGGCGCCGCTGTTCTACGGCGGCTATGCCGCGCTCCTTGCGGTTTCGGCAGCGGTGGGGTTCAGCCCCGACCGCGTACTGGGGCTGGTGACCCAGGGCGTGCAGGCGCTCGCCGGCGTTCTGCTGCCCTCCGCGACCGTCTTCCTGGTGCTGCTGTGCAACGACCGGGCCGTGCTGGGCCCGTGGGTGAACACGGTGCGCCAGAACATCGTTGCCTGGATCACCGTGTGGTCCCTCGTGCTGTTGTCGCTGGCGCTGACGGCGACGACCTTCTTCCCCGGACTGTCCACCGGCGCGATCGAGGCGGGGCTGGCAGGTGGTGCGGTGATCGGCATAGCGGGTGGCGCCGCCGCGATCGTCGCCGGTCGACGCCACAGCGACCGGCGCGACGCGCAAACCCTTGTGGGCGCGCTCGGCGGCGGTCTCGACCCCGGCGAGGTCGACGAAATCGACGACGCACCGTTGTTGACCCCCGCCGAGCGGCGCGCCGTGCTCCGCCAGGACCGGCTGGCTTGGCAAACCCCCGACCTGCCCGGGCTGGCCCGGCCGGCCATGTCACCGATTCGCCGGGCGGGGCTGTTGATACTGCGCGGCTATCTGGTGGTGGCCGCCGTGTTCGTCATCGTCAAGATCATCGAGGCCGGCATCGTCGGGCCGGCCGCCTCACTCTGAGGAGGTGGGCAGCAGAACGATCTTGCCGTGGGTGTGCCGCTCCTCGAGCAGCGCGAACGCGTCGGCGACGCGGTCGAGCGGAAAGGTTGCGGCGACGTCGAAATCGATTGCGCCCGTAGCGACAAGGCCGGCCATCTCCGCAAGCACCTCCGGCGTCGACGCCTCCGCGCTGCCTTCGGTCCTGGCGCCGACTTCGGCGGCCTTCTGAAACGAGATGATGGTGTCGATCCGCTCGGGCGCCACCCCGAGATCCACGGCGAGTTGGACGTAGTCCGGCCCGAACAAGTCGATGAACGCGTCGATGCCGTCGGGGGAGGCCTGCCGCAGCCGCTGCGCCAGGGCCCGCATATCGCGGTCGTAGGGGACCGGGATGACGCCGTGGTTGCGCAGCCAGTCGGCGTTTCGCGGTCCCGCGATGCCGAGCACCACCGCCCCGCGCAGCACGAGCAGCTGCACCACCAGGCTGCCGACGCCGCCTGCCGCCGCCGACACCGCGACGGTCTCGCCCGGCCGCGGATCCACCGCCCGCACCGCGGCATAGGCGGTCACACCGACCACGTAGAGCGAACCCGCTGCCGCCCAGGTCAATTCGCGCGGCTTGCGGATCAGCTGGCCCACCGGGACGGCGGTGTGGGTGGCGTGGCTGGACCGGCGCAAGCTGAACCCCATCACCTCGTCGCCCACCGCGAATTCGGTGACGTCCGGCCCGACGGCGGTCACCACGCCGGCGAGGTCGCTGCCCTCACCGGACGGAAAGCTGGTCGGGAACATCTCTTCCAGCGCCCCGACCCGGATCGCCGCCTCGCCGGGGTTGATCCCCGCGGCGCGGACCTCGACAACCACCTCGCCTGCCTCCGGCGAAGGCATCTCGATGTCGGCGACGTACAAGACGTCGCGGCCTCCGTAGCGGTCGAAGCGCACCGCGCGCGCCTTGGCAGCCGTCATCGTCGATCTCCTCACGCCGGGACGCCCTTGCCCACGCCAGCATAGGCCGGGAACACGTATCGACCGGTCGGCATGTCGCGTATGTTCATGGGGTCGACACGGAAGGAACACCCATGGTTATCGCCCGGCTCGGCCGCGGGGCCGCCGCCTTGCTCATCGGGGTGCTCGGCGGCGCCGGTGTCACCGCCTGCGGTGGCAACAAGTCCTCGGCGCCATCGTCTTCGCCGACCTCGTCGGGGTCCCCGTCGTCGACCGCCGCGACCTCGGTGACCAGCCCGTCGGCGGCTCAGCCCTCGGACTACAGCGGGCTACTGATCAAGCCGAGCGACATCGCCGCCGATCTCACCGCCCCCCAGCCTCCGGTGCTGAATCCCAACAATGCGCCCGGCGTCGCCCAGCTGTTCGCCAATGCCGACAACTCCCGCCGGATCGGTGACACGATTCTGATCGTCGCCGATCCCGCGGCGGCAGCGGCCGGCGTCGTCAACACCAAGGCCAACTACGCGAGCAAGGTCAACGGAACCTGGCAGCCCGCCGACGTCGGCTCGAACGGGGCCATGATTTCCGGTACGGCGCCGGACAATTCGCAGGCGATCACCGTGCTGTTGTTCACCGAGGGCAAGGCGCTGGTGAACATGGAGTTCGACAGCGCCCCCAATGATCCCATCGACGCGGGCGTCGCGACGGACATCGGCCGCAAGCAGGACGCCGCGATCAAAGCCGGCCTGCCACAGTAATAGCGAGCCGATTCAGGCGACGACCTGGATGGGATCGCCGACGTTGACCTGATTGAAGTACCAGGCGGCGTTGTCCGGGCTCAGGTTGATGCAGCCGTGGCTGACATTGGCGTGCCCCTGCGAATCGACCGACCAGGGCGCCGAGTGCACGTACACACCGCTCCAGGTGACGCGCACCGCGTATTGCGCGGTGATCTTGTAGCCCTCGGGGGAACTCAGCGGGATGCCGATGGTGCGCGAGTCCATCACCACGCTGCGTTCCTTCTCCAGCGCGGTGAAATTGCCGATCGGCGTCGGGCGGCTCGGCTTGCCCATGGACGCCGGCATGGTGCGCAGCACTTCGCCGTTGCGGCTGACGGTGAAGGTGTGCCCCGACAGGCTGGCGACGCCGAGCAACTCGTCACCGGTGTCGAACCCGGTGGTCAGCGCCTGAACGCCCACCGAGACGTGGGAGTGGGCGGGCCAGTAGTGCGCCGGGACCCACTGCACGACGTTGTTCTCGACCCAGTCGAAGTGGCCGGGCGTGCCGGCCGGGGACAACACGTGAATCGACCGTTCGGCGGCAGACCGATCGGCCACGGGCGCCGAGAACGTCACGACGACCGGGTGCGCCACCCCGACCACCGCGCCGTTCGCCGGCAAAACGGCGGCAACTTCAGGAACGGGTTGGGGGACCGGCATGGCGGCGTGGCCGCGGGCCATGCCGCCGAGCAGGCCCAGCGATGCGATCGCGACCATAACGAACAGATAACGAACCGGTCGGCGCATGGACCTTACCCTTCGAGATGGCGCGATGAACACTGACGATATTCTACTGGCCTTCTACCCATTACGGGTTTCAGCAAACGACGGCGGGTTCGCTCCACCGCCGCCATCCGCCGGTTCGGTGGAGGCAGCGAAGGCGGCACGGCCGGCAGGAAGGGGTGGGCGTGCTCTTCCGCCAACTGGAGTATTTCGTCGCGGTCGCCTCCGAGCGGCACTTCGCCCGGGCCGCCGAGAAGTGCTATGTGTCCCAGCCCGCGCTGTCGGCCGCCATCGCCAAGCTCGAACGGGAGCTCAACGTCACGCTGATCAATCGCGGACGCAGCTTCGAGGGCCTGACGCCCGAGGGCGAGCGGTTGGTGGTGTGGGCGAAACGGATTCTCGCCGAGCACGATGCGTTCAAGGCCGAGGTGGACGCGGTCCGGTCCGGGATCACCGGAACGCTCCGGCTGGGCACGGTGCCCACCGCGTCGACCACCGCCTCTCTTGTGCTTTCCGCGTTCTGTTCGGCGCACCCGTTGGTCAGGGTGCACATCGGTTCCCGGCTGGCGGCCACCGAACTGTACCGGCGCCTGCGCGATTTCGAGCTCGACGCCGCCATCGTGCACGCCGGACCCGACGACGCCCACGACGTCAACCTGGTGCCGCTGTACCGGGAGCGCTACGTGCTGCTCTCGCCGGCCGACATGGTGCCCAGCGGCGCCGCGACGTCGACCTGGCCCGAGGCCGCGCAGCTGCCGCTCGCCCTGCTCACGCCGGACATGCGGGACCGCCAGATCATCGACCGGGCCTTCGCGGGGCACGGCCTGACGGTCACCGCGCAGGTCGAAACCGACTCGGTCGCTTCACTTTTCGCGCAGGCGGCGACCGGAAACTGGGCGTGCATCGTACCGCACACCTGGCTGTGGACCTCGCCGCTGGGCCCGGGCGTCCGCGCACTCGAAATGGTCGAGCCGGCGCTGACGGCCGACGTCGCCCTGGCCACGGGCTCCGCCGGGCCGGGCTCCCCGGTCGCCCGCGCGCTGAGCGCGTCGGCGCAGCAGCTGGCGCTCGACGAGTTCTTCGACGCTGCGCTGATGAAGATCACCCTCCGGCGCTGAGGGCCGCGGGCGGGGCCGCCGCGCTGGCCGGATTCAGCCCGGCGAGGTGCCCGCTTTCCACCCCGGCGGCCGGGTCGAGTTGACAGTCGATCACCGACGGGCCCTGGGAGGCAATGGCTTCGACGAGCGCCGAGCGAAGCTCTGAGGGGGTGTTGGCGTGATAACCCTTGCCGCCGAACGCCTGTGCGATCAGCTCGTGGCGCGCGTGCGCGTTCAACACGGTGGGCGCCGGATCCGAGCCGCTCGCACCGGCCGCCGCCTCGTCGCCGCGGTAGACCCCGCCGTTGTTGAGGACGACGACGGTCACCGGCAGGCGATAGCGGCAGATGGTTTCGACTTCCATTCCGCTGAACCCGAATGCGCTGTCCCCCTCGACGGCCACCACGGGCTTGCCGGTCTCCACCGCGGCGGCGATCGCGTAGCCCATGCCGATGCCCATCACACCCCAGGTGCCGGTGTCCAGCCGGTGCCGCGGCAGTTGCATGTCGATGACGTTGCGGGCCAGGTCCAGCGCGTTGGCCCCCTCGTTGACCAGGTAGGCGTCCGGGTTCGCCTGCAGCACTTCGCGGATCGCCCCGAGCGCATTGTAAAACCGCATGGGGTGCGGATTTTCGGCCAGGCGCTCGCGCATCGTGGCGTCGTTGCGGCTCTTGCGATCGCCCAGTTCCGTCGTCCATTCCGCGGCGACCGTGATCGGGTGGGCGGCCACCGCGTCGCAGAGCGCCGTCATCACCGAGGCGATATCGCCCACCAACGGGGCGGCGATCGGTTGGTTGCTGTCGAGTTCGGACGCCGCGATGTCGACCTGCACGAACTTGGCGCCGGGCGCCCACTGCGGCGAATCGCCGTGGCCGAGTAGCCAGTTCAGGCGCGCACCCACCAGCAGTACGGCGTCGGCGCGCGCGATCGCCAGTGACCGGGCCGCGGCCGCCGACTGCGGATGCGAGTCGGGCAGCAGGCCCTTGGCCATCGACATCGGCAGGTACGGAATCCCGCTGCGCTCGACGAAGTTCCGGATCGCCTCGTCGGCTTGCGCGTAGGCCGCCCCCTTGCCCAGCACGATCAGCGGCCGCCTCGCCTCGGCGCCGTCTCTTATACACCTCTCGATGTGTCTAAGAGACCTGCCGGTCGGCGAACAGCGCGCCCGCGGCGAGGCGGCCGGCGCGAGGGTGGTGCTCGTCGACGGGAAAGCGCCCGGGGATGACGCGGAGCCGACCGTGCGGCGGTGGAGGCTGGCGGTCACCGTCGGCCCTCGAAGCGGCCCCGCCGTGGACCTCGACGCCGCCGCGGCGCCGAACGACGACGTCGCGACGCCCGAGGGCCTCCGCGACGACGACGCCATGATCATGTTCACCGGCGGAACCACCGGTGTGCCCAAGATGGTGCCCTGGACGCGCGCCAACATCGACGCGTCGGTGCGGGCCATCGTCGCCGGATACGGCCTGGGCCCGCGGGACGCCACGGTCGCGGTGATGCCCCTCTACCACGGTCACGGCCTGCTCGCCGCCCTGCTGGCGACCCTGGCGTCCGGCGGCACCGTGCTGCTGCCCGCCCGCGGGCGCTTCTCGGCGCACACGTTCTGGGACGACATCGACGCCGTCCGGGCGACGTGGTACACGGCGGTGCCCACGATTCACCAGATCCTGCTGGAGCGCGCCAAGACCGAGCATCCGGGCGACACCCGGGCGCTGCGCTTCATCCGCAGCTGCAGCGCCCCGCTCACCGTGGAAGCGGCGCAGGCGCTGCAGGACACGTTCTCGGCGCCCGTGGTGTGTGCGTTCGGCATGACCGAGGCCACCCACCAGGTCGCCACGACACCGATCGGCGGCCACGGCGACGGTGAGAACCCCGCCGCGACACCGGGTCTCGTCGGCCGGTCGACCGGGCCCCAGATCCGCGTCGTGGGCCCCGACGGTGCCCCGGCCCCGGCCGAGGCCGTCGGAGAGGTCTGGCTGCACGGGCCCACCGTGGTGCGCGGCTACCTGGGCGACCCGGCCATCACCGCCGCCAACTTCACCGACGGCTGGTTGCGCACCGGCGACCTGGGGTCGTTGTCGGCGGGCGGCGAGCTGACCATCCGCGGCCGCATCAAGGAGCTGATCAACCGCGGCGGGGAGAAGATCTCCCCGGAACACGT
This sequence comes from Mycobacterium bohemicum DSM 44277, assembly GCF_001053185.1. Classification (GTDB taxonomy): domain Bacteria; phylum Actinomycetota; class Actinomycetes; order Mycobacteriales; family Mycobacteriaceae; genus Mycobacterium; species Mycobacterium bohemicum. The sequence continues at coordinate 253,597 of NZ_CSTD01000005.1, forward strand.
CGAAGGGGTCCTGGCCGGCCATCCCGGCGTCCTGGAGGTGGCCGTCTTCGCCGCGCCGGACGCCCTGTACGGCGAGGCGGTGGCCGCGGTGATCGTTCCGCGCGGATCGGCCGCGCCGACGTCCGAGGAGCTCACCGAGTTCTGCCGGGACCGCCTGGCGCCCTTCGAGATTCCGGCGACCTTCCGGCAGGCCGACGAGTTGCCGCACACCGCGAAGGGCTCGCTGGACCGCCGCGCCGTGGCGCAGCGGTTCGGCGGGGTCTGAAGCGGTCCGGGCGTCAGACGGTGGCGCGCACGCGGGCCGCGGCGGATTCCGGCATGGGTTCGTGGCGCGCGAACGAGCGGGTGAATGACGCGGCCCCGTGCGCCAGCGAGCGCAAGTCGATGGCATAGCGCGTCAGCTCCACCTGCGGCACCTCGGCTTTGACCAGGGTGCGCTCCTGGCCCGCGGTCTCGGTTCCCAGCACGCGGCCGCGACGCCCGGACAGGTCGCCCAGCACCGCACCGACGAAGTCGTCGGGAACCAGCACCGAGATCTCGTCGATTGGCTCGAGCAGGGTGATCTTCGTCGCCGCCGCGGCTTCCCGCAGGGCGAGGGAGCCCGCCATCTGGAACGCGAAGTCCGACGAGTCGACGCTGTGCGCCTTCCCGTCGAGCAGGGTGACTCGGATGTCGACCACCGGGTAGCCGGCGTGCACCCCCTTGTCCATCTGCGCGCGCACGCCCTTTTCCACGCTGGGGATGAACTGTCGCGGCACCGCCCCGCCGACGACCCTGTCGAGGAACTCAAAGCCCGCCCCCTCCGGCAGCGGCTCCACCTCGATGTCGCACACCGCGTACTGGCCGTGCCCACCGGACTGCTTGACGTGGCGCCCGTGACCTTTTGCCTTGCTCGCGAACGTTTCCCGCAACGGCACCCGCAACTCCACCGTGTCGACCGTAACGCCGTAGCGGTTGGCCAGCGCGTCGAGCACCACGCCGGCGTGGGCCTCGCCCATGCACCACAGCACGATCTGGTGGGTTTCGGAGTTCTGTTCGATGCGCAGCGTCGGGTCCTCGGCGGCCAATCGCCCCAGCCCCACCGACAATTTGTCCTCGTCGGTCTTGGCGTGCGCCGCGATGGCGATCGGCAGCAGCGGCTCGGGCATCGCCCAGGGCTTCAGCACCAGCGGCTCGGCCTTGTCCGAGAGCGTGTCGCCGGTTTCGGCGCGGCTGAGCTTGCCGATGGCGCAGATGTCGCCCGCCACCACCGCGGCCGCGGGACGATGTTGCTTGCCCAGCGGGAAGGACAGCACCCCGACCCGCTCGTCCTCGTCATGGTCGGGGTGCGTGCCGTTGCCGTTGGTGGCGCCGCCGAAAAAGGACGCAAAATGGCCCGACACGTGCACGGTGGTGTCGGGCCTGATGGTCCCGGCGAACACCCGGACCAGGCTGACCCGACCGACGTAGGGGTCCGACGTGGTCTTCACCACCTCGGCCAGCAACGGCGCGTCGACGTCACATTCCAGCGTCGCGTGCGGGGCCCCCACCGGTGTGAAGACCTCGGGCAGTGGGTGTTCCATCGGCGAGGGAAATCCGCGGGTGGCGACTTCCAGCAGCTCCTGGGTGCCGACACCGGTGCTGCTGCACACGGGGATCACCGGGAAGAACGACGCCCGCGCCACGGCGCGTTCGAGATCCTCGATGAGCACCGCTTCGTCGATCGACTCGCCGCCGAGATAGCGCTCCATCAGCGACTCGTCCTCGGATTCCTCGATGATGCCTTCGATCAGCGTGCCGCGCGCCTCCGCGACGCGGTCGGCGTCCGATGGATCGGGCTCGTCGACGGTCCGCTTGCCGCCCGAATACCGGCAGCGGGTCTGCGACAGCAACCCGATCAGGCCGTCCGCCGTCGGCAGGTACAACGGTAAAACCTTGTCGCCGAACGCGTTCTGCGCGGCCGCCAGGGCCTGCTGATAGTCGGCCCGGGCGTGGTCGAGCTTGGTGATGACGACCGCGCGCGGCATGCCGACCTGGCTGCATTCCTGCCACAGGGACTTTGTCGGCTCGTCGATACCGTCACAGCCCTCGTTGGCCGCGATCACGAACAGGGCGCAGTCGGCGGCGCGCAGGCCGGCCCGCAACTCGCCGACGAAGTCGGCATAGCCGGGTGTGTCGACCAGGTTGACCTTGGTGCCGTCGTGGGCCAGCGAGGCCACCGCGAGGCCCACGGATCGCTGCTGGCGGATTTCGGCGTCGTCGTAATCGCAGACCGTCGTCCCGTCGGTGACCGACCCGGGCCTCGACAGCACGCCCGCGGCCACCAGCAGCGCCTCGACGAGGGTGGTCTTGCCTCCCCCGGAGGGCCCGATCAAGACCACGTTGCGGATGTCGCCCGGACCGTTGGCGGTCGGGGCCGCGCCGGCGCCCTGGGAAGTATTCGCCTTGTCCGCCATGAATTTCCTCCAAGTTCGCGCCGTTGCGTCCCGAAGTACACCTCTCCAACAACCATTCCCCCAACCACCGTCGACCACAAGACCGCAGGGTCACCCGATGGTCACGCCCGGGGGCCGGCGGCTCCCGCGTGCCAGCTCGACCAGCGCCGCACCGCCACCGCGATCACCGGACCGTCCAGCCGAACATGTTGATACTGCGGGTATTTGGCCCGCAGCAGGCGATACCCGGTCGCCATCGCGGCCCCGTCGTGGTGGACCGAGGCGACGCCGTCGACGCGCACCCACCACAATCGCTTCCAGTCGTCGGCGTAGTGGTCGACCAGCAGGCAGACCATGGGGTTGACGGCGATGTTGGCCAGGCGGCGCAGCCGCCGCGTCGTCTTGGGTTTCGCGTCGACGGCGGTGTACACGATTGCGCCCTCGATGCCGCCGTCGAGGTCGCCCTCGACGGCGAACACCACCGGAACCAGATGGGGTGTCCCATCCGGCGAGGCGGTGGCCAGGCGCGCCACCGGCGACCGGGTGAAGCCCGCCTTGGGGTCGAAATCGCCCACGAGGTCAGCCTAGGGCCGTCGCCCCGCCGCCCGCGTTACGCCCGCAGCGAAGTCAGTGCGCCTACAGCGGGAACAATGGGTGGCCGATAAGACTGGCCGCTGCTGTGAATAGCCGCCTGCATTACGGTTATATACACAGGAGATCTGCACCCAGGGCCCCATGGCCGGGACAGTTCCGGTGTTTCCGGCTATCGAGGAAGGTGACGGGATGAGCAAATCGAACCACCGCTCAGTCGGGTGGTCCCGGGTTGTCAGCGCGCTGGCAGTGGTGGGACTGGGCCTCGGCTTCGGCGTCGGGTCGCCCACGGTGCCCGCGGCCGCCGCGCATCCCGGGGTTTCCACGCTGGCGCTCGACCGGTTCAGCGACCGTCCGGAGGCGCCGCTCGACCCGTCGGCCCTGGTCGGTCAGGTCGGGCCGCAGGTCGTCAACGTCAACACCAAGTTCGGCTACAACAACGCGGTCGGCGCCGGGACGGGCATCGTCATCGACCCGAACGGCGTGGTGCTGACCAACAATCACGTGATCTCGGGCGCCACCGACATCAGCGCGTTCGACGTGGGCAACGGGCAGACCTACCTGGTCGACGTCGTCGGCTACGACCGCACGCAGGACGTCGCGGTACTGCAACTCCGCGGCGCGGCCGGCCTGCCGACCGCGGCCATCGGCGGCGGGGTGGGCGTGGGCGACCGACACCCTGACGGGCGCCGAGGAGAACCTCGGCGGCCTGATCCAGGCGGACACCCCCATCAGGCCGGGCGACTCGGGCGGGCCGATGGTCAACAACGCGGGCCAGGTGGTCGGCGTCAACACGGCCGCGACCGACAGCTACAAGATGTCCGGCGGGCAGGGCTTCGCCATTCCGATCGGCACCGCGATGGGGGTGGCCGGCCAGATCCGGTCGGGCGCCGCCTCGCGCACCGTGCACATCGGGCCGACGGCCTTCCTCGGGCTCGGCGTCGTCGACAACGGCGGCAACGGCGCGCGGGTCGCCCGGGTGGTCACCTCCGGCCCGGCCGCCGCGGCGGGGATCTCGCCCGGCGACGTGATCACCTCGGTCGACGGGGTGGGGATCAACGGGGCCACCGGGATGAGCGACGTGCTGGTCCCGCATCACCCCGGGGACACGATCGTCGTGGACTTCCGGACCGCCTCCGGTGGCGAGCGCACGCAGAACGTGACGCTGGCGGACGGGCCGCCGGCCTGATCCCGGCGGCCAAGATGCTCGCTTGGCGGCGAATTCCCTTGCCGCCAGGCGAGATACGTTCGTTGTGCGCACCAGTGATTCCCGTCGTCCCACCTCGGGTACCCCTGGCAGCGTGGAAATGATGAACGCCGGAAGAGACGCTGTCGATCACCATCCCGCCGCAGGCAGTCACGTGGAGGGCGGTGTGGTCGAGCACCCCAACGCCGAGGACTTCACCAACGCCGCCGCGCTGCCCGCGGACCCGACCTGGTTCAAGCACGCCGTCTTCTACGAGGTGCTGGTCCGGGCGTTCTTCGACGCCAACGCCGACGGATCCGGTGACCTGCGCGGGCTGCTGGGGCGCCTCGACTACCTGCAATGGCTGGGCATCGACTGCATCTGGCTGCCGCCCTTCTACGACTCACCGCTGCGCGACGGCGGCTACGACATCCGGGACTTCTACAAGGTGCTCCCGGAGTTCGGCACGGTCGACGACTTCGTCGCGTTGCTCGACGCGGCGCACGAACGGGGAATCCGCGTCATCACCGACCTGGTGATGAATCACACGTCGGAGTCGCACCCCTGGTTCCAGGAGTCCCGCCACGACCCCGACGGCCCGTACGGCGACTACTACGTGTGGAGCGACACCAGCGAGCGCTACACCGACGCCCGCATCATCTTCGTCGACACCGAGGAGTCGAACTGGACGTTCGACCCGGTCCGCCGCCAGTTCTACTGGCACCGGTTCTTCTCCCACCAGCCGGACCTGAACTACGACTGCCCGGCGGTGCAGGAGGCGATGATCGACGTCATCCGCTTCTGGCTGGGACTGGGCATCGACGGGTTCCGCCTGGACGCGGTGCCCTACCTGTTCGAGCGGGAGGGCACCAACTGCGAGAACCTGCCCGAGACGCACGCCTTCCTCAAGCGGGTCCGCAAGGTGGTCGACGACGAGTTCCCGGGCCGGGTGCTGCTGGCCGAGGCCAACCAGTGGCCGGCCGACGTCGTCGAGTACTTCGGCGATGCCAGCACCGGCGGCGACGAATGCCACATGGCGTTCCACTTCCCGCTCATGCCGCGCATCTTCATGGCGGTGCGCCGCGAGTCGCGATTCCCGATCTCGGAGATCCTCGCGCAGACGCCCGAGATCCCCGAGATGGCGCAGTGGGGGATCTTCCTGCGCAACCACGACGAGTTGACGCTCGAGATGGTCAGCGACGAGGAACGCGACTACATGTACTCGGAGTACGCCAAGGATCCCCGGATGAAGGCGAACGTCGGGATCCGGCGGCGCCTGGCGCCGCTGCTGGACAACGACCGCAACCAGATCGAGCTGTTCACGGCGCTGCTGATGTCGCTGCCCGGTTCACCGGTCCTTTACTACGGTGATGAGATCGGCATGGGCGACGTGATCTGGCTGGGCGACCGCGACGGCGTGCGCACCCCGATGCAGTGGACACCGGACCGCAACGCCGGGTTCTCCAGCGCCAACCCCGGCAGGCTCTACCTGCCGCCCAGCCAGGACTCCGTCTACGGCTATCAGGCGGTCAACGTGGAGGCCCAGCGCGACACGTCGACGTCGTTGCTGAACTTCACCCGCACGATGCTCTCGGTGCGCCGGCGCCACCGCGCGTTCGCCATCGGGTCGTTCGAGGAACTGGGTGGCTCCAACCCGTCGGTGCTGGCGTTCGTGCGCCAGGTGCGGGAGTTCGGCGAGCGCGGCGACGACGGCGTCCGGGCGCAAAGCGGTGACGTCGTGCTGTGCGTCAACAACCTGTCCCGGTTTCCCCAGCCGATCGAGCTGAACCTGCAGAACTGGAGCGGTTGCACGCCGGTCGAACTCACCGGGCACGTGGAATTTCCGCGCATCGGCCACCTGCCCTATCTGCTGACGCTTCCGGGACACGGCTTCTACTGGTTCCAGCTGTCCCCCGTATGTGAGGAGAACCCATGACTGTGACTGCCGGGTTGGCGGCCAATCTGCCCTGGTCGGACTGGCTGCCACAGCAACGGTGGTACGCCGGTCGCAACCGCCAGCTGTCGGCCGCGGGTGCCGGCGTCGTGGTCCCGCTGCGCCAAGACCTCGATCTCGTCCTGGTCGACGCCGAGTACTCCAGCGGACCGTCGGAGCGCTACCAGGTGATCGTCGGGTGGGATTCCGCGCCGGTGTCCGAGTACAGCACGGTGGCGACCATCGGCGCCGCCGACGACCGGACGGGATTCGACGCGCTCTATGACGCCGACGCGCCGCAGTTCCTTCTCTCGCTGATCGACTCGTCGGCCGTGCGGGAGGAGGCCGGCAACCGGCTGACCTTCACCAAGGAGCCCGACGCCACCCTCCCGCTGGAGGCGATGCCGCACGTCTCCGACGCCGAGCAGAGCAACACCAGCGTCATCTTCGACCGCCGCGCGATCTTCAAGGTGTTCCGGCGGGTCAGCGGCGGGATCAATCCCGACATCGAGCTCAACCGGGTGCTCGCCCGCGCGGGCAATCCGCATGTGGCCCGGCTGCTCGGCACCTACCAGATGGCTCCGCCGGACGGCGGGCCGGACGCCGAGGCCTGGCCGCTGGGGATGGTGACCGAGTTCGCGTCCAACGCCGCCGAAGGGTGGGCGATGGCGAGCGCCAGCGTTCGCGACCTCTTCGCCGAGGGCGACCTGTACGCGTACGAGGTCGGCGGCGACTTCGCCGCCGAGGCCAACCGGCTCGGGGAGGCCGTGGCGTCCGTGCACGCCACGCTGGCCGAGCAGCTCGGCACGGCGCAGACGCCCTTCCCGGTGGACACCGTGCTCGGGCGGCTGTCGAAGACGGTGGCGTCGGTCCCCCAACTCGAGGACTACGCGGCGAACATCGAGGAGCGATTCTCAAAGCTGCAGGGCGAGACGATCACGGTGCAGCGGGTGCACGGCGACCTGCACCTGGGCCAGGTGCTGCGCACCCCGGAGAGCTGGCTGCTGATCGACTTCGAGGGCGAGCCCGGCCAGCCGCTCGAGGAGCGGCGCGCGCCCGATTCGCCGCTGCGCGACGTGGCCGGCGTGCTGCGCTCCTTCGAGTACGCCGCCTACGGGCCGCTGGCCGATCAGGCCGGCGACAAGCAGCTGGCCGCGCGGGCCCGCGAATGGGTCGAGCGCAACTCCGCCGCGTTCTGCGACGGCTATGCGGCGGTGTCGGGCACCGACCCGCGGGACTCGGCAGAGGTGCTGGCGGCCTACGAACTCGACAAAGCCGTCTACGAGGCCGGCTATGAGGCGCGTCACCGGCCGGGCTGGCTGCCGATTCCCTTGCGGTCGATCGCCCGGCTCACCGCCGTGTAGGAACCACATAGCAATCCGATATGCGTCGCCTGCGATTCCCGCGGGCTTCTGAAAGCATGTCGGTGTGGCGAGCGAAACCTTCAACAGCGAAGCGCGGCTCTCCTGGGTGCTGGCCGTGCTGGCCGGCGTGCTGGGAGCGATCTCCTTCACCCACTCCCAGGGCTACTTCGTGGTGTTCATGACCGGCAACGCCCAACGCGCCGTGCTGTCGTATTTCACCCACCAGCCGTGGTTGGCGGTGAGCGCCGCGCTGCTCATGGTTTCGTTCGTCACCGGCGTGGTGGTCGCCTCGGTGTGCCGGCGGCATTTCTGGGTCAACCATCCGCACGGCCCGACCGTGCTCACCACCATCAGCCTGGCGGTCGCCACCATCCTCGACGTCCTCGACGAGGGCTGGGAGGAGAACTTCCTCGACTTCGCGCCAATCCTGGTGCTGGCCTTCGCCAACGGAACCCTGAACACCTCGTTCGTCAAGGACGGCGAGGTCTCGGTGCCGCTGAGCTATGTGACCGGCACGATGGTGAAGATGGGGCAGGGCATTGAACGGCACATCGCCGGCGGGAGGGCGGCGGACTGGCTGGGCTATTTTCTGCTGCTGGCCAGCTTCATGGTGGGCGCCGGGATCGGCGGCTTCATCGGCGTCGTGGTCAACGGGACCTGGATGCTGGTGATCGCCACTGCCGCATGCGCTTTGGCCACCCTGTACACCTACTTCCACCAGGACCGCCGCGCCCTGCTGGCGGAAAAGTCCGCGAAATGAAGCATCGGCAGCAGCGCTGACCGGTGCGCTGCTGCCGATGCCGGCTCTCGGGGTGTTTCTAGGTGGGGTTATTGCTGCCCAGCAGCACCTGCTGGATATCGGGCTTCATGGCGACCAGTTGCTGGTTCCAGTACGGCCACGAGTGGGTTCCGTTGGCCGGGAAGTTGAACGTCCCGTTGCGGCCGCCCGCGGCGACGTAGGTGTTCTGGAACTGCTCGTTGGTGCGCAGCGTCAGGCCCTCGAGGAACTTGGCCGGCATGTTGTCGCCGCCGAGGTCGCTGGGGGTGCCGTTACCGCAGTACACCCAGATGCGGGTGTTGTTCTGCACCAACCGCGGGATCTGGACCATCGGGTCGTTGCGCTTCCACGCCGGGTCGCTCGACGGGCCCCACATGCTGTTCGCGTTGTAACCGCCCGAGTCGTTCATCGCCAGCCCGATCAGGGTCGGCCACCAGCCCTCGGAGGGGTTGAGGAAGCCCGACAGCGATGCGGCGTAGGGGAACTGCTGCGGGTAGTACGCCGCCAGGATCAGCGCCGAGCCGCCCGACATCGACAGCCCCACCGCGGCGTTGCCCGCGGGCGACACGCCCTTGTTCGCCTGCAACCAGGCGGGCATCTCCTGGGTCAAAAACGTTTCCCACTTGTAGGTGTAGTTCTGCCCGTTACCCTGCGAGGGCTGATACCAGTTGCTATAGAAGCTGGACTGGCCGCCGACCGGCATGATCACCGACAGGCCGGACTGGTAGAACTCCTCGAAGGCGGGGGTGTTGATGTCCCAGCCGTTGTAGTCGTCCTGCGCCCGCAGGCCGTCGAGCAGGTAGACCCCGTGCTGCCCGCCGCCCTGGAACTGCACCTTGATGTTTCGCCCCATCGACGGGGACGGCACATCGAGGTACTCGACCGGGAGCCCCGGCCTCGAGAACGCCCCCGCGGTAGCCGAGCCGCCGACGACGCCGACCAGGCCCGACAACAAGGCGGCCCCGACGACCGCCCCCGCTGCCTTGATGGCCAGCCGGCGCGGCATTGTCGCCGCTGCGCCACGCAACCTCTCACTGAACGTCATAGCTCCCTACCCATCCCAACTTTCGTCTGCCGCCCCCAGCGGGCGAAATATGTTCGCCAGCGCAGTGAAACACAGGGGCGGCGCGGGATTCGGGTGTCGTGGCCGGGGCGTGAGGTCGCGGTTGGCTAACGATTGGGAGTCGGCCCGGAATAGCGATGTGCGGGCGGCATTGCCGGGCCTAGGCGACCAGGCGACGCAATAGCGTTGAGGCCGTGGCGATCCCGACCGCCGCCGCCACCACCAGCACGACCATGTCCAGCGGGTTGAACGGGGTCCCGATCAACAGGCCGCGCAGGGCGTTGACCTCGTAGCTCAGCGGGTTGACCGTGCTCAGCACGCGCAACCAGGCCGGCATCACGTCGACGGGGTAGAGCGCGTTGGAGGCGAAGAACAGCGGCATCGTGATGGCCTGGCCGATTCCCATCAGCCGATCGCGGTTGCGGACCAGCCCGGCCAGCGTCATGGACAGACACGCGAAGAACGCGGCGCCGAGCATGACCACGGCCATGGCCGCCAGTACCCGCAGCGGGTTGATGGTCAGGCCGACCCCCATGACGTAGGCGAGCACCAGGACGCCGACGACCTGGGCGACCGAACGCACCCCGGCCGCGAACGCCTTGCCGGTGATGAGCGCGGACGCCGGCGCCGGCGTCACCATCAGCTTGGCCAGCACGCCGGCGTCCCGATCCCAAATGATCTGGATGCCATAGAAGATCGAGATGAACAGCGCCGACTGGGCGATGATCCCGGGCGCGAGGAACGCCAGGTAGGACACCGAACCGGTGTGGATGACGTGCAGGCGGCTGAAGGTGGTGCCAAAGATCAACAGCCACAACGCCGGCTGCACCATGCGGGTGACCAGCTCGGTGCGGTCGTGTTGCAGCTTCTGCAGTTCGACGATCGCGAATGCCGCGACCCGGCCCATCGTCGCGCCCACGCGCTGCCAGCCACGCGGCGCGCGGACCAGCGTTCCGGGACGGTGGCCGTCCAGGGAGATATCAACCGACACGGCGGGCAACCTTTCTGGCAGAACGGATTTCGCGGATGCCCGAGCGCGCATCCGACGATGCGTCGTCATCCAGCCCGGAGGCGGCGTAGTGACGGAACACGTCTTCGAGCGTGGCCCGGGGCGACACGGTCGACTTGAGTCTGTCCGGCGTCCCGACGGCTCGTAACCGCCCGCGGTGCATGAGCGCGACGCGATCGCACAGCGCGTCGGCCTCCTCCATGTAGTGGGTGGTCAGCAGCACGGTCATGCCGAACTGCGCCTGCATCTTCTGCACCTGCGTCCAGACGCCGTCGCGGGCGATCGGGTCCAGCCCCACCGTGGGTTCGTCGAGCATCAGCAGTGAGGGCCGATTGACCAGCGCCTGAGCCACTTCCAGCCGGCGCACCATGCCGCCGGAATAGGTCGCGGCCACCCGGTCGGCGACGTCGTGCAGTTCGAGCGCGTCCAGCGCTTCCTCGACGCGCTCGGCGCGCAGGGAGCGCGGCACGCCGTACAAGCGGGCGAACCATTCCACGTTCTGCCGGCCCGTCAGCGCCGGCTCTATCGAAAGCTGCTGCGGCACATAGCCGATATTGCTTCTGATGTCGGTCGTCTCCCGGCGGGCGTCCATGCCGAAGACGTGCAGCTCGCCGTCCTGCACGGGGGTCAGCGTGGTGAGCATGCGCACCATGGTGGTCTTCCCGGCGCCGTTGGGGCCCAGCAGACCGAGCGTTTCACCGGGCCGCACCTGCAGCGTCACGTCGTCGACGGCGGTGAACTGGCCATAGCGATAGGTCAGGTGTTCGGCGTCGACGGCCATCGGCAGTGGTCCGCTCATCACCGTCGCTCCTGAAGTTTGCGGGTCATCGTGTCGAGGACCTCCAATCCTTTTGTCAACGATTCGATTTCGTCTTCGTCGAGTTCCCCGAGCACCTCGGCCAGCAAACTTCGCCGCGCGGCCCGGGACGCGTCGGCCACCTGCTGCGCGGTCTCCGCGAGCCGCAGATGACCGACCCTGCGGTCCTTTTCGCCGACGGTCCGGACCAGCAAGCCGTCGGCGACCAGCTTGGACACCAGCGTCGAGGCCGTGTTGGGCTTCAACCCGAGCTCGGCCGCGGCTTCGCTGACCGAGATTCCCGGCTGCCGCCCGACCAGCCACAACAGCTCCGACTGCGACTCGGTGAGCCGCGACGAGTCGAAGGCGCGCCCCGCCGAGCTTCGCAGTTGCCGGCGGAACCTGCCGATCACGCGGAACACGTCGGTGACCGCGTCGCTGGTCACGGCGGTATGGGATCCCACCCGTCCGACGATACCTCTGTAACGGAGCTATTTATGTGTGCAGGCTGTGCGGACATTAGGTAGCAGCTACTTGTTCGATGCGGTGCAGCGCGATATCGGTCAGCGCACCGGATTGCGCCGTCGCGGTCAGGTAGGTGCAGAAGGGTTGCCGGCGCCGATCCGTCGGCGAGCCCGGATTGAGCAGTCGCAGGCCGGTTTTGCTCGTGGTGTCCCACGGGATGTGGCTGTGCCCGAACACCAGGACGTCGGTGTCGGGATAGCGCCGGGACATCCGGGCCTCGCGCCCGCCCGCGGGCCCGGTCTCGTGCACGACCGTGAAACGCACCCCGCCCAGCGTCGCGTCCGCCCGCTCGGGGAGCCGCGCGCGCAACGCCGGAGGGTCGTTGTTGCCCCAGCACGCGATCAGCCGGACCGCGCGGGCGTCGAGTTCGTCGAGCAGCGCCGGCGTCACCCAGTCCCCGGCGTGGATGACGACATCGGCGTTGGCGACCTCGTCCCAGATCTGTGCGGGCAGGTCGCGCGCCCGGGCGGGGACGTGGGTGTCGGCGACCAGGAGCAGCCTCACGGATACATTGTGCCGGCCGGGCGGAGGTCAGCCGCGCTGGCTCCGGGCTTCGGCGCCCGTCTCGCCCGCGTCGAACGTGTCGTCGGCGCCGGCCGCACCCACGTAGGAGCCGTCGTCGCCTTCCGAGGCGCGCGAGCGCGCCTCGTGCGCCTCGGGTTCGACGTCTTCCTCGGCCCTGTGGCCCTTGCTTTCCGGCATGGTGGTTCCTTTCCGATGCTGTCGGGGCTGGCGTCGCCGACTCAACGACCCGAGAAGCGGGTGGGTACCCCGCAGGCTTCCGCGCAAACCGGGCCGCATCGGCTCCGATAGGGTGCTTGCGGGCATCGTTGCCATGCAGAGGAGGACCGAATGCGCACCTTCGAGTCAGTGGCCGACCTCGCCGGCGCGGCCGGCGAGACGATCGGGCACAGCGACTGGGTGACCATCACCCAGGACGACGTCAACCTGTTCGCCGACGCGACCGGCGATCACCAGTGGATTCACGTCGACCCGGAACGGGCGGCCAAGGGCCCGTTCGGCACGACCATCGCACACGGTTTCATGACCCTGGCGTTGCTGCCGCGCCTGCAGCACCAGATCTACACGGTGAACGGCATCAAGCTCGCAATCAATTACGGGCTCAACAAGGTTCGCTTCCCCGCGCCGGTGCCGGTCGGATCCCGGGTGCGCGCCAACACCTCGTTGGTCAGCGTCGACGACCTCGGTGACGGCGCGGTGCAGGCGACGATGTCGACCACGGTCGAGATCGAGGGATCACCCAAGCCGGCGTGCGTCGCCGAAAGCGTCGTCCGCTACATCTCGTGACGTAGCGCCGCTGAGGCGGTCGCGGTTCCGCGAGACATAAACCATTGCGGCGCTCGGCGGCGTGTCGTCGCAGACGGTTATGTGTCGCGGCGAGCGCGGCAGCGCAGGCGGGTCAGAACTCGGCGATCGCGTGCTCCAGCCGTTCGGCCAACCGGGCCTCGGCCTCGGCGCGGCGGGTGGGGATGTGCGCGGACGGGAAAGGCGTTGTCACCGGCTCGTATTCACGCAAGGTGCGGCGGGCGACCGTCATCTTGTGCAGTTCGGTGGCGCCGTCGGCGATGCCCAGCGACTCCGCGGCCACCATCATCTTGACGAATGGCATCTCGTCGGACACACCGAGCGCGCCGTGCAGGTGCAGGGCCCGTTGCGCGACATCGTGCAGCACCTGCGGCATGGCCACCTTCACCGCGGCGATATCGCGGCGCACCTTCTGGTAGTCGTGGTGCTTGTCGATCAGCCACGCGGTGCGCAGGACCAGCAGCCGGAACTGCTCGATCTGGATCCAGCTGTCGGCGATCTTCTCCTGGGTCATCTGGAAGTCGGCGAGCCGCCCGTGCCTGGTCTTGCGCGACACCGCCCTCTCGCACATCATGTCAAAAGCGCTGCGCGCCAACGCGATCGTACGCATAGCGTGGTGAATGCGGCCACCCCCGAGCCGGGTCTGGGCGATCATGAAGGCGTGCCCCTCGCCGCCGAGCACGTGGTCGGCGGGCACGCGGACGTCGCGGTAGCGGACGTAGCCGTGGCTGGCGCGCCTGGCGGATTCGGCCCCGACGCCGACGTTGCGCACGATCTCGATCCCCGGCGTCTCGGCCGGGACGATGAACAGCGACATCTTGTCGTAGGTGCGTGCCTCGGGGTTGGTGACGGCCATGACGATGAAGAACGACGCGTGTTTGGCGTTGGTGGAGAACCACTTCTCGCCGTTGATCACCCAGTCCCCGTTTGCCGAGCCGTCGCGGGTGGCGGTGGTGACGAATTGCCCGGGATCCGAACCGCCCTGCGGCTCGGTCATCGAGTAGCAGGAGGTGATCTCGCCGTCCAGCAGCGGCTGCAGGTACCGGGCCTTTTGTTCCTCGGTGCCGAACAGCGCCAGGATTTCGGCGTTGCCCGAGTCGGGCGCCTGGCAGCCGAACACCGACGGCGCCCACCGGGACCGGCCCAGGATCTCATTGAGCAGCGCGAGTTTCACCTGGCCGAAGCCCTGACCGCCCAGTTCGGGGCGCAGGTGTGCGGCCCACAATCCCTGGTCCTTCACCTGCTGCTGCAGCGGCCGCAGGACGGCCATCATCTCTGCGTTCTTCTTGTCGTACGGATCCAGCGGCACCAGATCGAGCGGTTCGAGCTCGTCGACCATGAATTCCTTGACCCAGTCGAGCTTTTCCTGGTACTCGGGGTCTGTTTCGAAGTCCCACACCGTGGTCATCCGTTCCCCGGCGCAGCGTCGCGCCGGACTCGACGATGAAGCCTCACCATCGTAGGCGCAGGCCCCGGGCGTCGGGGAGCGGATCTACCCCCCGCCACCGCGGGTGTCGACGACACGCTGGGCGACGTCGACGAGTTTCAGCTGGCTTTCCTGGGACAGCTTCCGCAGCAACTCGAAGGCCCGCACCTCGTCCACGCCGAAGCGTTCCATGATGATGCCTTTGGCCTGACCGATGCGGTCGCGGGTCGACACCGCCGACTGCAACTGCTCGCTGTGGCGCGCCGCCAGAATGGCGGCGGCGGCGTGCGCGGCCAGCACCGAGCCGGTGGTCTCCGCGTCGGTGTCCCACGCAGCGGTCCGCAGGCCGAACAGGTTCAGCGCGCCGGCGGTCCGATCGGCGGTGTACAGCTTGAACGACAGGCTGCTGTGCACACCGTGCCGGACGGCCGCCGGCGCGTATTTCGGCCAGCGGGGTTCGTCGCGCATGTCGTCGCTGCGCACGATCGTTTCGGTGAGTGCGGCTTCGGCGCAGGGCCCTTCGCCGAAATCGTGCTGCAGCCGGTCGAGCAGCGCCACCAGGCCGTCGGTGTCGGCGACGGATTCGAATTCGCCGCCCTTCTTGACGAGCAACACCCCGGCGAAGTCGGCTCCCGAAATCAGCTCCACCGCCGCATCGGTGACGTCGCGCAGCACCCGTTCGAGTGGGCGCGGCGCGGCGGTTTCGCGCGCCAGCTCGGCCATGCGCACGGCAAGAGCGTGTCCGGCGCTCGCGTCCGGTAGGTCCATGAGGTCGAATCTCCACGATTGCCCGCGGGGTCGCGGGGTGAGGTTCAGCCGTCGGCGGCTCTCGGTTTCGGCTTATCTGCCAGCGTTTGTCGGCATACCGCACGGGTACCCGCCCTTGATCAGACCAAATCCGCAAGCCCTAGGAGTCCACGTGTTCGTGCACAACAAAGCCCTGCAGTTCGAGGTTCGGGTGAGCCAACCCGACCCACGTTTCGCCACACTGCTGCAAGAGCAGTTCGGCGGCGCCAACGGCGAACTCAAGGCCGCCATGCAGTACTTCACCCAGGCGTTCGTGCTGCGCGAGAAGAACCCCAAGATGTACGACCTGTTCATGGACATCGCCACCGAGGAGCTCAGCCACCTCGAAATGGTCGGCTCGATGATCACGATGTTGCTGGACGGCCTCAACGACAACCTGAAGATCGCCAACGAAAAGTGCGACTGGATGCCCGCGGTGGCCAGCGCCGACGGGCGCGACCAGATCGTCCATCAGGTGGCCGTCAATCCGCTGTACCTGGCGCTCAACGGCGGCAGCCCGGACGTCAGCAACTCCCAGGGGGTGCCGTGGATGGGTTCCTACGTCACCGCCAACGGCGATCCCACCGTGGACCTGCGCAGTAACTTGGCGGCCGAGTCCCGGGCAAAGGTCGTCTATGAGTACCTCAAGCAGTTCACCGACGACCCGGGTGTGCAGGACACGTTGACCTTCTTGATGACGCGCGAGGTGACGCACTATCAGCAGTTCACCGCGGCGCTCAACGAATTGCCGGTGAACTTCCCGCCGGGGCAGCTGCCGGCGGACCCGCGCTTCGCCAACGTGGCCTTCAACATGTCGAACGGAGGCGGCGAGTCGATTCGCGGGCCGTGGAACCAGGGGCAGGGCCCGTGGCCCGAGGGCATGGAGTGGGAGTACGTGGAGAAGCCCCAGGAGCAGTGGCTGGGCGGCGCCAAGCGGCGGAACAAGGGCGCCGAGACCAATCCGCAGGGATCGCCGGCCGTCGACGCCGAGAAGCCGTTCACCCACGAACAGCGCACGCCCACCGGCTAATCCGGACGCACGAGAGCCGGGCGTCCTCGTCGACGCCCGGCTCTTGGCTGCGATGCGCTAGTGGATCTGCGGATCGGGCGGATTGTCCGCGCTGCGGCCGGTGACGGCGTCGCGCACGTGGTCCATGACCGCCGCGCCCATCCCCACGGTCTTCAGCACCGCCGGATTGGGCGGGGTGTCCGGGTGTGGCCGGGTCGGCGCGAGTTTCTTTGCCTTCTCCAGCTTTTCGCCGATCTTCTCCAGGTCGGCGCGGCTGATCGCCACCTCGACCTGCGGCCACACCACCTCCTGCTCGTAGGCGATGTGCTCCCGGCCCGCCTCGACGAACTCCTGCAGCGCCTCGTGGTAGTCCGGCTCGCCCGGCTTGCCATCCTCCAGCCGCTGTAGCAGCTTCTTGCCGGCCTGCTCCTGCTCAATCGCCCTGTCGGCCAGCGCATCACCGACCGCCTCCCGGACGGCCGGCCAGAAGAACTGCTCCTCGATCGCCTCGTGTTGCGACTCGGCGATGATGAGGTTGTTCACCACCGTCTCCAGGCCGCTGGCCTCCGCGCCCGAGCCCGACGGCGCACCGTCGAGCGATTCGAGCAACCCGAGCACGCTCTTGTGGTCCTGACGAAGAAAAGTGATCGCGTCCATACCCTGCCTTCCCAAAATTGAAGATGGCGTGCGGGTACCCGGGCGCAATGCGGCGAAACGGTGGCGCTAGTGCAGCTTCGTCAAGACGTTGGCGCCGTAGAAGTCGATGGCGCTGACCGGATCGCCCTGCGGGAAGTGCACGAACGGAATGGCGCCGGCGTCGAGAACCCCCTGCACGGCGGCGATGTGGGGCCCGGCGTCGGCGCCGACCGCCCAGTTGGCGAGCACTTTGTCGATCGGGTTCGCCGCGGCGGCGCGCTGGATGTCCACGGGATTCGGTTGGTCGACCGCGCCCGCGGTGAACCGCCACAAGGTGGCGGCGCGGGTGGCCTCGTCGTTGTCGCCGACGACCGCGAACAACTCGGCGCGCTTGCCGAGTGCGGCCGGGTCGCGGCCGGCCGCTTGCGCTCCGGCGGCGAGTGCGGCGAGCAGTTTCGGGTCACGCAGGTCCCGCGCCTGGGTGATCCAGCCGTCGCCGAACCGGCCCGCCAGCGTCGCGCTCTTCGGACCGCTGGCCGCCACGAAGATCGGCGGCGGTGTGGGCGGAACGTCGTAAAGCCTCAATGAATCGGTCGGGAAGTATTTGCCCGCGAACGAAATTCGCGATCCACTCCACAGCTGACGGATCAGCGTGATGGCCTCGACCAGCCGGTCGTGGCGCTCGGCGTACTTGCCGAACATCGTGGTGGTGGCCTGCTCGTTGAGGCGCTCGCCGGTGCCGACGCCGAGAAAGACGCGTCCGGGGTTGAGAATCACCAGCGAGGCGAAGGCCTGGGCCACCGTGGCCGGGTGGTACCGGTAGGTGGGGCAGGTCACGCCGGTGCCGAACGCGATGCGGCTGGTGGCCTGGCCAACGAGCGCCAGTGTGAGCCAAGGGAACATCGAGTGGCCCTCGTTGTCCTGCCACGGCTGGATGTGGTCGCTGGCCCAGACGTATTGAAAGCCGGCCTTTTCGGCGGCCTGGGCCTGGGCCACGAGCTGGTCGGTGCGGAACTGCTCGTGCGAGAGCACCACCCCGACGCCCTTGCCCGCCGGTGGCGGCGAAGCGGGCCTGCCGCGCTCGTCGGCGCACGCCGCCGACAATCCGGCGGTTCCCAGCGCGCCGGCACCGGCGGCCACCCGCCCGAACGCCCGTCGCGAGATGCCGGTCACCGGATCAAAATACCCGCCACGCAGTCCGTCACACCCGCGAAGCTTGACGCGCTAGCCTCACCTGGTGAGCCCGCAGGCGCGCCCCGCGCGCAAGACCGACATGCGCGCGATCTCGCGCACGATGGCCCGGGCCTTTCACGACGATCCCGTCATGGAATGGATGTTTCCGGACGAGGCCGCCCGGCCGGCGCAACTGGCCCGGATGTTTGCCGCGATGACCCGCCACCACCACTTCGCCGGGGGCGGCGTCGAAGTGGCGTGCGACGGCCCCGGCGTCGGCGCCGCGGCCCTGTGGGATCCGCCGAATCGATGGCGGTATTCGCGCCGGGAGGAACTGACGATGATGCCGGCCTTCATCCGCGTGTTCGGCCTGAGTTCGGCAAAGGCGCGCGGCGTTCAGGAGTTCATGAAGCGCGAACACCCCGAAGAGCCGCACTGGTATCTGGCGGCGATCGGCAGTGACCCGTCGGTGCGCGGTCGTGGCTTCGGGCAGGCGCTGATGCGGTCGCGGCTGCAGCGCTGCGACGCCGAATACTGCCCGGCCTATCTGGAGTCCAGTAAGCCCGAAAACGTTCCGTATTACCAGCGTTTCGGCTTCACGGTCACCCGCGAGATGCAACTGCCCGGCGGTGGGCCACCGCTGTGGGCGATGTGGCGGGCGCCGCGATGACGGGCGGGCGCGTTTAGCGCCCGGAACCCCGGGGCAACCGTTGCCCATGACCGAAAACCCCGACGGGCCGGCAGATGCCGCCGACTTCCCCGAGGAGGGCGGTCCCGGCCAGACCTTGAACCCCAGCGAGGGCACCGACTCCGACGAGTTGCACAACGACGACGGCGACATCGTCGTCGATCCGCCCGACGATTGGAGCGAGGCCAACCGATTCGGGATGACGGCGCGAGAGCAACGGGAAGGCGAATCCCTCGATCAGCGCCTCGCCGAAGAGGAGCCCGACGTCACCCCGGATTCGATCGATGTAGCGGACTCGCTCCCGGACCGCCCGCCCGGGCGCGCGCACCGGGGCCAGATCGACGGCGCGCCCGAGGACGGCGATTCGTTGTACCAGGCCGTCGATGAAAACGGTGCCTCCGATTTCACGCGGACCATCGAGTGATCAGTGTTCGACTGTTCACTGCGTTGGACGCGTCCGCGCCGTTGGTCAGGGGACGCTTCGCCAGCCGGCTATGCCGATGGCGATCATCCGCAACTGCTTGACGGCGATCCGTCGGATGTCTTCGAGTGCCTCGGCGCTTTGCGCGTCCTCGATCGCCTCGGCGATGACGATCATCGAGTTCACGAACAGGGCCGCCAGCACGTTGAGGTCTTCGGTGCTCCACTCGTGCAGCCGCGGGAAGCGCGCGAGGTCGGTGGCCAACTCGGAGGTGATCAGCCGGATCTCGGTGCGGATGGCGTAGCGGAGCACCGACAGGCCGCTGTTGCGCTCCCGGGCGATGAGCCGCCAGTGCTCCCGCCGTTCGGCGACGCTGCCGATCAGGATCTCGACGGATGACTCGATCACGCGGTTCGGGTCGAGCTTGCCGGCACGCGCCTCGCGCAGGGTGTCGCGCAGGGAGCGGAACGATTCGTCGATGAGGACCAGTCCGAGCGCTTCCATCGACTCGAAGTGACGGTAGAACGCGGCGGGCACGATCCCGACCTCGCGGGTGACCTCGCGCAGGCTCAGGCTCGAGAAGCTGCGATCGCCCAGCAGCTTCAGGGCGGCGGCGATGATGGCGCGGCGGGTGGCCTCCTTGCGCTCCTCGCGCGACGTGGTTTCGCGTGCCCGCTCGCGGCCAGATCCACGCAAACGTGAGCTAGGAGTACGGCCGTTCACTGTGTGAACCCTACCACAGAGCAGCAGTAAACCCTTGACGACCAGGGGTAAGTCCCTGCACGGTATACATATGTTCACTCAAACTTCCCGAGCTCTCCGGAGGCGGGTCCTGGGTTCGGACCTGGTGGATCTGCTCACCGGCCCGCACGGCGTGGACCGCTACACCGAGCTGGTCGCGCCCACCTGGACGCTGGGCGAGGCCCGCGCCAAGGTCACCGCCGTCCGCCGCGCCACCCCGCGCAGCCTCACCCTCACCCTCGCCCCGAACGAGAGCTTCACCTCCACCTGCACCGTCAAGGCGGGCCAGTACGTCAACGTCACGGTCGAGATCGACGGGCGGCGGCACACCCGCTGCTATTCGCCGGCCAACGCCGAAGGAAGCGCCGAGATCGAACTGACGATCGGCCGCCACGACTGCGGACTGGTCTCCAACTACCTCTACGAGCGCGCCCGCCGCGGCATGGTGGTCGGCCTGGCCGGGGTCGGCGGCGACTTCACCCTGCCGGATCGGCGCCCGCGGCGGATCCTCTTCGTCTCAGGCGGAAGCGGCATCACCCCGGTGCTGGCGATGGCGCGCACCCTGGTCGCCGAGGGGCACCTCGAAACCGGCGCGGGCGAAATCGCGTTCGTCCACTACGCGCGCAGCGCCGTCGAGGCGTGCTACCGCGACGATCTCGCGGCGCTGCGCGGCGTCCGCGTGTTGCACGGCTACACCCGATCGGACGGGGGCGACCTCGTCGGCCGTTTCGATTCCGGACACCTGGCCGCCGCGATGCCCTCACCCGACGCGGTGTTCGTCTGCGGGCCAAAGGATTTGGTCGACGCGGTGCGCGAACACTGTGACAACGTCCACACCGAGAGCTTCGTGCCACCGGCGTTCGATGCGCCGGCCATCGCCTCGGGCGGCCGAATCACCTTCTCCGACAGCGGCATCGACGTCACAGACGACGGACGTCCGCTGCTCGAGCAGGCGGAGGCGGCAGGCCTGACGCCCGAAAGCGGATGCCGCATGGGCATCTGCCACACCTGCACCAGGCGCAAGATCGCCGGGACGGTGCGCAACCTGACCAGCGGCGCCGTGTCGACCGGGCCCGACGAGGAGGTCCAGATCTGCGTGTCCGTGCCGGTCGGTGACGTCGAGCTTTCGCTGTGAACCAAGCACCCACGCGAGTGTGCGGCGCCGGCCGCGTCGGGCCGCCAGATGCACAGTCGGACCGAAAGGAAGAACCATGACAAAGAACAAGGTCACCCTGACTGCCGAGCAGGCCGAGGAATTCGGCCGCGAGCTGGACGCGATCAAGGAACGCGTGATGGCCGATCTCGGCCAAGCGGACGCCGACTACATCCGCCGCGTCATCAAGGCCCAGCGCGCGCTGGAGGTCGGCGGCCGCGCGCTGTTGTTCCTGCCGCCGGCCTGGCCGGCGGGCACCGTCATGCTGGGCTTGTCGAAGATCCTCGACAACATGGAGATCGGCCACAACATCATGCACGGCCAGTACGACTGGATGCGTGACCCGGCGATCTCCGGGCGGTCCTTCGAGTGGGACACCGCCTGCCCGGCCGACCAATGGCGGCATTCGCACAATTACATGCACCACACCCACACCAACATCGTCGGGATGGACCGCGACATCGGCTACGGCATCCTGCGGATGAGCGAAGACCAGCGCTGGAGCCCGTACTACCTGGGCAACCCGGTGTACGCGTTCGGGTTGATGGTGCTGTTCCAGTACGGCGTCGCCCTGCACGAGCTGGAAACCGAGCGCATCCGGGCCGGTGAGATCCGGCTCGCGGACAAGCGCGAGACGCTGAAGCAGATATGGAAGAAGACCCGCCGGCAGACCCTGAAGGACTACGTAGCCTTCCCGCTGCTGGCGGGGCCCTTCGCCCCCTTCGTCCTGGCGGGCAACCTGTCGGCCAACCTGATGCGAAACGTGTGGTCGTACATGATCATCTTCTGCGGCCATTTCCCGGACGGCACACAGGAATTCACCGTCGAGGAGACGCGGGACGAATCCCGCGGGCAGTGGTATTTCCGCCAGGTGCTCGGTTCGGCAAACCTGACCGGGGGCAAACTCTTTCACCTGCTGTCCGGCAACCTGTCGCACCAGATCGAGCACCACCTGTTTCCCGACATGCCGGCCCGCCGCTATGCCGAGATCGCGCCCGAAGTGGAGCGGATCTGCACGCGCTACGGGATCCCCTACAACAAGGGCCCGCTGCTCAGGCAGTTCGGCACGGTCGTTCGCAAGATCGTCAAGCTGGCCGTGCCGGACTCGCTCGTCCGGGAAACGGCGCCGGACGAACCCGCCGAGCGGACGTCCGTGGCGGCCTGAGGCCGCCTGAGCCTGCGGCTACGGCGCCGAGCCTGCGTGCAAGGTGCCTCGCCTTGCGTCGAGGTAGCCCTGGACGCAGTCTCGACGCAACGGCATTCTGCCGCCACAATGGGCGGCGTGGAATGGACCGGCGCCCGCTACGCGGACACACCGACGGTGGAGGCGTCGACATGGATCGACGCCGACCCCGACCGCGTGTGGAGCCTGGTCTGCGACGTCCAGCTGATGCCGGCCCTCAGCAACGAACTGCAAGCGGTCGAATGGGCGCCCGGGTGCAACGCCCCCCGGCTGGGTGCCCGCTTCGTCGGGCACAACGAACACCGGGCCATCGGCCGGTGGAGCACCATGTCACACATCGTCTGCTGCGACGAGCCGCGCGAATTCGCCTGGGCGGTCGGCGAACCGGAGAACCCGGCGGCGACGTGGCGATTCCGGCTGACCCCGCGGGACGGTGGCACGGAGCTGAGCTATCGGGCGCAGATGGGCCCGGGGCGTTCGGGAATTTCCGCAGCTATCGAGGCGATGCCCGACAAGGAGCAGAAGATCGTGTTCGTGCGGCTGCGCGAATTCGAGGATTCGATCGGCAAGACGCTCGCGGCCATCAAGAGGCTGGCCGAACACGGCGTGCGTTGATGCGGACCGCGACGACGGTCGAATTCTCCGGCGCGCCCGGCGACGTGGCCTCGTTCGTGGTCGAGACGGAGAGGCTGGGCCTGGACGTCTGCTGGGTCGCCGAGGCCTGGGGCGCGGACGCTCCGTCGGCGCTGGGCTACCTGGCGGCGCGGACGGACCGCATCTTGCTGGGGTCGGGCATCCTGCAGGTCGGCACCCGCACTCCCGTCGCCGTCGCGCAGGCCGCGATCGCGCTGTCCAACCTGTCGGGCGGCCGGTTCCTGCTGGGGCTCGGGGCGTCGGGCCCGCAGGTGATCGAGGGCCTGCACGGAGTGCAGTTCGCCCGGCCGCTGGCCCGAGTGTCCGAAACCGTCGACATCGTCCGGCAGGTCTTCGCCGGCGGCAAGATCTCGCACTCCGGCGACGAGTTTCAGATCCCCCTGCCCGGCGGCGAGGGGGTGCCGATGCGGTTGTCGACCAGGGCCGAGCACACCATCCCGATCTACCTGGCCGCGCTGTCGCCGGCGATGCTGCGCCTGACCGGACGGATCGCCGACGGCTGGCTCGGCACCAGCTTCGTGCCGGAAGGCGCCGCCGACGCCTACTTCGCCCACCTCGACCGGGGGCTGGCGGCCGCGGGCCGCACGCGCGCCGACATCGACGTCTGCCAGGGCGCCGAAGTCGCCTTCGCCGCCGACGAAGACGAGCTGCGCGGCATGCTCGCGGGTCGCAGGAAGGAGTTGGCGTTCAGCCTGGGCGGCATGGGCTCGTCGAGCACCAACTACTACAACCAGGCCTACGGCAGGCAGGGTTGGGCGGAGGTCGCCGCGCAGGTGCGCGAGCGGTGGCAGAGCGCCGACCGCGAGGGCGCGGCGGCGCTGGTGACCGATGACATGGTGCTGGCCACGACGCTGATCGGCACCGAGGAGATGGTCCGCGCCCGGCTCGCGGTGTGGCGGGACGCCGGCGTGGACACGGTGCGGCTGTATCCGGCCGGTGACACTCCGGAGGCCAAGCTGTCCACGCTCGGCCGGGCCATCGAATTGGTCAGGGCGACGGGCTGATTCAGCCCACCCCCGTCGGCGCGTCGGACACCTTCACGATCCGCACCTCGGGGCGCGCCGGCACGCCGTCGGCCAGAAACCACCGGAACGCGAGGTTGCCGCGCGGATAGCCGAGTGTGGTAAGGGAATTCGGGTGGGCGGTCGTGCCATGGGACAGCACGACCGTCACCGAGCCGTCGCCGTTGACCGCGGCGCTGTGGCCGTTGATCGAGCACCGGGCGTCGGCCGCGCCGTAGGTGGCCATGAACTGGTTCCACACCACCAGGTTCCAGAACCGGCACGCCGGAGGCCGGTGCGTGATCACCAGGGCTTCGTCGTCGTCCAGCACGAAACTGCCGTAGGAATAGCAGGCGTCGCGCGCCGACCACCCGAAGTTGGCGTCGGGCACCTGGTAGGGATCGGCGAACTGGTTTGCGGCATGCGCGATCTCGTGTCCGAGCGCATGCGCGTCGTCGGCGCGCGTCCCGACGGCCAGTGGCACGATGGCGAACATGGTGCGCAACCACGTCGCGGTCGCGCGCAGGCGTGCGGCGGTTTCGGTGTCACCGTGACGTATGGGGTCCGGCTCGTCGAGCGCCTCGATGCGCCAGGTCACCGGGCGCCCGGTCAGCGGGTCGGCCTGGTAGTCGCGGGTCATCAGCACGGCCGCGTCGGGCGTGGGCCCGAATTCGAACGAAAAGTCGCCGTTGCCATCGATGTTCAGGTCGGTGTCGCGGACAATCGCCACCACCCGGTCCGACCAGGCGCCGGGCGACGGCTCGTTGTAGGCGGTGACCGAGAAGTACGCGCTGTCACCCGCATTGCCGCTGATGCGGTAGCGCCGCTCCGGGTCCACCGGGCACAGGTAGTAGTAGGCGTCGGTGTTGTCCCCGCCCCACCGGCGGTCGCGGCGGAACGGGGTGTTGACCGCGACGAACTGCGGCCGCCCCGGTTCGGTGAACAGGTAGGTGTCCAGGGCCACGCCCAGCGTGCTGGCCAGCATGCGGTACCCGTCGGCGACGTGGCGGTCGTCGGTCACCGCCCGGTCGCCCTCGAGGAACGAGCGATCCGCGGAGCCAAGCACTTCGAGCAGTTCTCGCCAGGCGGTCCTCGACTCGTGCGTCATGACGTGGTTCCTTTCAGGATTCCGTTCAGGAGCAACGCGGTGGTGCGATCGACCCACGACTCGTCGAGCCCGTCCGCGCGCGTCAGCAGGCCGAGCAAGGTGATGCCGGCGATCGCCTCGGCCAATTCGGCGGCGGTCACCTCCCCGCGGACCCCACCGGCCGCGGCCGCCCCGGCCAGCCCGAGATCGCGCCGGCGAACCGCTCCAGCAGCGCCGAGTGCAGCGTGGGGTCCGCGGCCATCTCCCCGACCAGCCCGGGCAGCGCCGCCCGGGCCGCCGGGGCGGTCAGCACGGCCATCGTGCGGCGCACCATCTCGCGCAGGTCGTCGCGTGGCGATCCGGTGTCGGGAATGGCCGTCGCCGCCCCGATCGGGAACACCGCCTCGTGCACGAGATGGGCCTTGCTCGGCCAGCGGCGGTAGATCGCCGGCTTGCTGGTGCCCGCGCGCCGGGCGATGGCGGCGACGGACAGCCCGGGATAGCCGCTCTCGGCCAGGAGGTCGACGGTCGCGGCGAGCACCGCGCCGTCGATGCGGGGATCGCGGGGCCGCCCAAAGTCCACTGCCATTACGAAACTCAAAGTAACATAAGTCGCCATGACCACAGTCCGCCTCGACGACCTCGCCCGGCCGCGGTTCGCTCCGGACGCCCAGCAGATCCTCGACGCGATGGCCTCGATGGCGCCGGCCTGCCCGCTGGACGCGGACGCCCTGCACGCGCAGGCGTGCGCCGACACCGGGCTGCGGGATTTTGGCCCGGACGACTACCGGGAGCGGCTCGACGCCTACCTCGCCGCGCTGCGCGAGATCGACGGCCTGCACGCGGCCGGGGCGGTCAACTTCTACGCGCAACTGCTTCAGCTGCTCAAGAATCGGCTGCTGCTGACCGACCTGCTGAGGCGCCACCCCGAGATCGACGACATCGAACTGCAACCCCCCGTGGTGATCGCCGGGCTGCCCCGCACCGGCACCACCCACCTGCACAACCTGCTGGCGGCCGCGCCCACCTTCCGCACCATGCCGTACTGGGAGAGCGTCGAGCCGTTCCCGCTGCCCGCCGAGGCGGGCACCGAGCCGGACCCGCGGCGAACCCGCATGGACGTCGGCGTCGGCGTGATCAACACGGTCATGCCCCATTTCCCGCTCATGCACGAGATGACCACCGACCACGTGCACGAGGAGATCCAGCTGCTCGCCAACGATTTCTCGACGATGCTCTTCGAGACGCTCGGCCACGTGCCGCGCTGGCGCGACTACTACCAGTCCCACGACCAGACGCCGCATTACCGCTACCTCGCCCGGCAACTCAAGGCCATGCAGTTCCTGCGGGGCGGGCGGCGCTGGCTGCTGAAGTCGCCGCAACACCTCGAGCAGGTGCCGGTGCTGGACGGGGTGTTCCCCGGCAGCATCGTCGTGTTCACCCACCGCGACCCGGTGCCCGTCGCGCTGTCGATGATCGCGATGATCACCTACTCGGCGCGCATGCACCGCTTCCCGGTGCCCGTGGAACGGATCGCCGCGGACTGGATCGACCGCCTGGACCGCATGCTCGCCACGCTCGTCCGCGACCGCGACGTGATCGGGCCGGAACGCTCGATCGACGTCCGGTTCGACGACCTCACCGCCGACGAACTCGGTGTGGCCGAACGGGTGTACGCGCTGGCCGGCGAGCCCTTCACCGAACAAGCGCGGGCGGCGGTCGCGGGCTACCTGGAGGGCCACCGGCGCGGCCGGCACGGCACCGTCGAGACGTCGTGCGCGATGTTCGGGCTCTCCGAGGCCGACCTGCGCGCCCGGTTCGCGCCCTATGTCGAGAGGTTTCTCGCCTAGGGCTACGTTCTTGAAGCATGGTGACGATGCCCGCCCTGGACGGTGTGGAGCACAGGTACGTCGACGTCGGGAGCGGGATCACGATCCACGTCGCGGACGCGGGACCGCCCGGCGGCCCGGCCGTGATGCTGGTGCACGGCTTCCCCCAGAACTGGTGGGAGTGGCACGAATTGATCACCCCGCTGGCTTCCGACGGCTACCGGGTGCTGTGTCCCGACCTGCGCGGCGCGGGCTGGAGTTCGGCCCCGCGGTCGAGCTACCTCAAGAACGACATGGCCGACGACCTGGCCGCGGTCGTGGACCGGTTGGGCGTCGCACCGGTCAAGCTGGTCGCCCACGACTGGGGCGGTCCGATCGCGTTCACCATGATGCTGCGGCATCCGGAGAAGGTGAGCGGGTTCTTCGGCATGAACACCGCGGCGCCGTGGCTGAACCCGAATCTGAAGTTGCTGCGCAACCTCTGGCGATTCTGGTACCAGGTCCCGATCATGCTGCCGGTGATCGGCCCGCGGGTGATCGGCGATCCCAAGGCGCGGTTCTACCGGGCGCTGGCGTCCTGGGTCGGCGGCGGGTATCTGGTGCCCGAGGAACACGTGCGGTTCTACATCGAGAGCATGCGCGAGCCGGGCCATGCCGTGGCCGGGTCGCGCTGGTATCGCACCTTCATGACCCGCGAACTGTGGCGCTGGCTGCGCGGCGAGTACGACGACTGCCGGGTGAACGTCCCCGTCCGCTGGCTGAGCGGTACCGGGGACCCGGTGCTCACGCCCGACCTGCTGGACGGATATGCCGACCGGATAACCGATTTCGAGGTCGAGCTGGTCGACGGGGTCGGCCATTGGATCGCCGAGCAGGCGCCCGAGCTGGTGCTCGACCGGCTGCGTGCCTTCCTGCGCGCCGAAGGCTGAACACGCGCGCGCCCACGTTCGCGCAGGCCCGCGCGCGGGGTCAGTCGACGCCGATGGTCACTTCCGTGGACTTGATGAACACCGTCGCGGGCTGCCCCACTTCGAGTCCGAGATCCACGGCCGCGTCTTTGGTGATCGAGGAGGTGACCACCTGGTCGCCACCGTCGAGCCGGACCTTCACGATCGCCATCACGCTGCCGAGATCGACCTCGCTGATGGTGCCGTTGAGCTGGTTTCGTGTCGAAAGCCGCATCGCAGTCTCCAAAGTCGTCGGGTCGTGCGATCAGCCTAGGCCCGCGGGCCGAGCAGGGCGATGGACGCGTCGACGGCGGGTTCGACGATTTCCCGCACGGGGCGCCCGTCCTCGACCGCCAGCGCGGTCAGTTCCCGCAGGCCGCCGAGCAGGATGATGGCCAGCGGCGGCGTCAACGGCGGCAGCTGCGCCCGGCGGAACCCCGGGCTCGCGCTGAGGTCGATGAGCAGCGTGGACAACAGCTGCAGGCCGCGACGCTGCACGGGCCGCGCGACGGCGCCCAGCGAGGGAAGTTCCCGAATCCAGCTCAGCGTGATCGCCTGCCGCGCTTCGATGTGCCCGACGTAGGCCTCGACCGCCTGGCGAATCTGGCTGTGCCAGTCGGCTTCCGGATCGACGGCCCCCGCGATCCGTTCGCCGAGCCGCTCGACGTCGGCGCGCAAGAGTTCGAGGAAACAGTCTTCTTTACTGGCGAACTGGTCGTAAAAGGTGCGCTTGGACGTGCGCGCATGGCGGACGATGTCGGCGACCGTGCTGGCGCGGTAGCCCCGCTCGGTGATCGATGTGGCAAGCCCGTCGAGCAGGCGGAGTCGGAACGGGTCGTCGAGCGCTGGGTCCCCGGCCGCCCCGGTGGCCGCAGTGGTGACCGCTGTCGTCATGGCCGCGCCCCTTTCGGCGGGTGGGCACCTTGTCAGGCTTGGTACCACAGAGTACCGTACCGGGAAAGGCGAGCGGTACACCGTCGTACCACCCCCGGTTCGAGGGGGAGAAATGGGGAGCGTCACCGTTATGAGCGAACCAGCCACCGTCGCGCCGGCGAGCCCGGTCGTCAAGCTGCCGCCGGCGCCCCATGGCCCGAAGCTGTTGCGGGCCATCGGCTTTGCCATGTCACGGCGACGGGTCATGCAGCGGCTGGCGCGCCGCCACGGCGACGTCTTCTGCGTCAGCAGCCCCATCCACGGCCGCATCGCGGTGGTCTGTGACCCCCGGCTGGTCAAGCGGGTCTTCACCGCCGGCCCCGAGGAGCTCGGCAACATCCAGCCCAACCTGAGCCGGCTGTTCGGGTCGGGATCGGTCTTCGCGCTCGACGGCGACGAGCACCGGCAGCGGCGGCGGCTGCTGGCACCGCCGTTCCACGGCAAGAGCATCGCCAACTACGAGACCATCATCGAAGAAGAAACCCTGCGCGAGACCGCGAACTGGCCCGAGGGCCGGCAGTTCGCCACGCTGCCGTCGACGATGCGCATCACGCTCAACGCCATCCTGCGCGCGGTCTTCGGCGCCGACGGCGCCGAGCTCGACGAGCTGCGCCGGCTCATTCCGCCGTGGGTCACGCTCGGTTCGAGGCTGGCGGTCCTGCCGAAACCGCGGCGCAATTTCCCGTTCAGCCCGTGGGGCCGGCTGGACCAATGGCGACGCGAGTACGACGTCATCATCGACAAGCTGATCGACGCCGAGCTCTCCGATCCCGATTTCGCCACGCGAACCGATGTGCTCGCGATCATGCTGCGCAGCACCTACGAGGACGGCTCGAGCATGTCGCGCAAGGACATTGGCGACGAGCTGCTCACCCTGCTGGCCGCCGGCCACGAGACCACCGCGTCGACGCTGGCGTGGGCGTTCGAGCGGCTGAGCCGGCATCCGGAGCTGCTGGCGGCGCTGGTCGAGGAGGCCGATGAGGGCGGCAGCCAGCTGCGGCAGGCGACCATCCTGGAGGTTCAGCGGTCCAGGACCGTCATCGACTTCGTCGCGCGCCGCGTCTACCCGGAGGTCTTCCAGCTGGGCGAGTGGGGCATCCCGCGCGGGGATTCGATCGCGGTGAGCATCGGGCAGATTCACGAGGATCCCGACGTGTTTCCCGACCCCGACCGCTTCGATCCGCAACGCTACCTGGGCGCCAAGCCGCCGGCCTTCGGCTGGATTCCGTTCGGCGGCGGGGCCCGCCGGTGCGTGGGGGCGGTGTTCGCCAACATGGAGCTGGACGTGGTCCTGCGAACGGTGCTGCGCCACTTCACCATTGAAATCACGACCGCGCCCGACGAGGGACGGCATTGCCGCGGCGTCGCCTATACGCCCAAGGACGGCGGGCGAATCACGGTGCGGCGCCGCTGAAGCCGGCTACAACGACGCGTCAGCTCCCGGCCGTCGTGCGTCGCGGCAGCTTCCAGCCGGGCCGCACGTAGTGGCAGGGGTAGCCGTTGGGGGAGCGCAGCAGGTAGTCCTGGTGCTCGGGCTCGGCCTCCCAGAAGTCCCCGGCGGGGCTGACCTCGGTCACCACCTTGCCCGGCCACAGGCCGGAGGCCTCGACGTCGGCGATGGTGTCCAGCGCGACGCGCTTCTGCTCGTCGTCGGTGTAGAAGATGGCGGAGCGATAGCTCTTACCGCGGTCGTTGCCCTGCCGGTCCTTCGTCGTCGGGTCGTGGATCTGGAAGAAGAACTCCAGCAGGGTGCGGTAGTCGGTGACCGAAGGGTCGTAGACGATTTCGACGGCCTCGGCGTGCGTGCCGTGATTGCGGTACGTCGCGTTGCGGACGTCCCCGCCGGTGTAACCGACCCGGGTCGAGATCACCCCCGGCTGCTTGCGGATCAAGTCCTGCATGCCCCAGAAGCAGCCGCCGGCAAGGATCGCTTTGTGGGTGCTCGTCATGCTGTCCTCCTTGAGAAGTCGTCCGTGCAGAACCCGGCGACTTTGCCCAGGCTACACTCCGGCGGATGACGTGTGACGGCGCAAAGGAGCGTGCGTGACGGTTCGAGAGTTCACCCGCAGCGAGCTGGCTGAGGCCTTCGCGAAGTTCGAGGAGACGGTGGCCCGCGCCGCGCAGACGCGGGACTGGGACGCCTGGGTGGGGCAGTACACGCCGGACGTGGAGTACGTCGAACACGCGGCCGGCACCATGCACGGCCGGGACGAGGTGCGGGCCTGGATCCACGCGACCATGACCACGTTTCCCGGCAGCCACATGGTGTCGTTCCCGACGCTGTGGTCGGTCATCGACGAATCGACCGGGCGGATCATCTGCGAACTGGACAACCCGATGCGAGACCCCGGCGACGGATCCGTCATCAGCGCGACGAACATCTCCATCGTCACCTACGCCGGAGACGGTCAGTGGTGCCGGCAGGAGGACATCTACAACCCGCTGCGCTTCTTGCGGGCGAGCCTGAAGTGGTGCCGCAAGGCACAGGAACTGGGCACGCTCGACGACGACGCCGCGCGGTGGCTGAGCCAGAACGGCGGTGGGCAGCGATGAGCGCCAAAGCCAAACTCGTCATCGGCGCCAACGGATTTCTGGGTTCGCACGTGACCCGCCAGTTGGTCGCCAAGGGCGCGGCGGAGGGCTTCGAGGTGCGGGCGATGGTGCGCGCAGGCGCCAACACCCGCGCGATCGACGACCTGGCGCTCACCCGATTTCACGGCGACGTGTTCGACACCGACACCGTGGGTGAGGCGATGGACGGCGTCGACGACGTCTACTACTGCGTCGTGGACACGCGCGCGTGGCTGCGCGACACGTCGCCGTTGTTCCGCACCAACGTCGAGGGGTCGCGCAACGTCCTCGACGTCGCCGTCAACGCCGACCTGCATCGGTTCGTCTTCACCAGCACCTACGCGACGGTGGGGCGCCGGCACGGGCACGTGGCGACCGAGGACGACGTCATCGGTACCCGCGGGCTCAGCGACTACGTGCGCTCGCGGGTCCAGGCCGAGAACCTGGTGATGCGCTACGTCGCCGAGGCGGGCCTGCCCGCGGTCGCGATGTGCGTGTCGACGACCTATGGCAGCGGCGACTGGGGCCGCACCCCGCACGGCGCGTTCATCGCCGGGGCGGTCTTCGGCAAGCTGCCCTTCCTGATGGAGGGCATCGAGCTGGAAGTCGTCGGCGTCGACGACGCCGCCCGCGCCATGATCCTGGCGGCCGAACGCGGGCGCGTCGGCGAGCGCTACCTCATCAGCGAACGGATGATCCCGCTGAAGGAGGTGGTGGCGATCGCGGCCGACGAGGCCGGCGTGCCGCCGCCGCGGCGCTCGATCTCGGTGCCGACGCTGTACGCCCTCGGCGCGCTGGGCAGCCTGCGGGCCCGCCTGTCCGACAAGGACGCCGAGCTGAGCCTGGCGTCGGTGCGCATGATGCGCGCCGAGGCCCCCGTCGACCACGGCAAGGCGGTGCGCGAGCTGGGCTGGCAGCCGCGCCCCGTCGAGGAGTCCATCCGCGAGGCGGCCCGGTTCTGGGCCGCGATGCGCGCCCCGAAGAAGACCGGCAGCCCCGCGCCCGCCGAATAACCGGGAAGCGTTGGGCGCGCGCCGGCGTTGCACCACGTATTCGCGGCAATCGCGGTGTTCGCGCCCCAGGAGGAATCCACCATGAGCCATCCGGAAATCAAGGAACCCAACGCCGGTCACCCGATCGCCATCGAACCGACCAGGGGACGGGTGCAGGTCCGCGTCAACGGCGAGCTGATCGCGGACACCACGGCCGCGCTGGAGCTTCGCGAAGCGACTTTGCCTGCGGTGCAATACATTCCGATGAGCGACGTCGCGCAGGACAAGCTGGTCCGCACCGACACCGGCACGTACTGCCCGTTCAAGGGCGAAGCCAGCTACTACAGCGTGACCACCGCGGGCGGCGACACCGTCGACGACGTGATCTGGACCTACGAACAGCCCTACCCGGCCGTCGCGGCCATCGCCGGGCACGTCGCCTTCTACCCCAACAAGGCCGAAATCAGCGTCGCGTCTCAGTAAGGGATCCAGCCCGGCATCGCGGCCTCCTGCGCCCGGGTGTCGCTGTAGAGGCGCATCGAATTAATCACCCCGTCCCGGGTTTCGAAGATGCACACGAAGGGGTTGTCGTAGGCCACGCCGCCGGCCGTGGTGCCGTTGGCCTGTGCCTCGACGACCACCGTTTCGCCCTCGTTGACGCAGCAGACGAGATCGATGGTGACTTCGAGGACCTGCTTGCGTTGCTCGATCGCCCGCCGCAGGGTCGCCTTGTCGCACGAGGACCGGGTGTACAGGCTCCAGTACGTGAAGTCCTCGCTCAGCAGCGCGAAGCCCTCGTCCAGGTCCCCGCCGTCACTGATGCTTTCCAGGAACATCCACGCCAGTTCGCCTTGCGGGTCATCGAACGGCGTCGCCACACCGCAATATTGTCTTGGGACATCGTTAACGGTCAATCGCGGCAGCCGGAGAGTGAGCAGTGAACCTCGAGCGCACTGTCACCTTCGCCGGGCCGGCCAGCTTCGGGCACACCCTGGCGCCGCTTCGCCGCGGGCCGCGCGATCCGTGCTTCCGGCTTCCCGGTGACGGCACCATCTGGCGGACCACCCTGTTGCCGAGCGGCCCGGTGACGGCCCGGATCAGCCGCGTGGCCGCCGACGCCGCCCACTGCGCGGCGTGGGGCGGCGGCGCAACCGAATTCATCGAGACGCTGCCCGCGCTGCTGGGGGCCGACGACGACGCGGCCGGCTTCGCGCCGCGCGACCCGATCGTCGCCGCCGCGTCCCGCACCTGCGCCTGGGACGGACCGGGCTCGTGCTGGAAGCCCTCATCCCGGCGATCATCGAGCAACGGGTGCCCGGGGCCGACGCGTTCCGCGCCTGGCGCCTGCTCGTGTCGAAGTACGGCACACCGGCGCCGGGACCCGCGCCCGCCGGGATGCGGGTGCCGCCGTCGGCCGACGCGTGGCGGTGCATCCCGTCCTGGGAATTCCACCGCGCCAACGTCGACCCGGGGCGCGCCCGCACCGTGGTGACGTGCGCCCAGCGGGCGGCGTCGCTGGAGCGGCTGGTCACGCGCACCTCCGCGCAGGCGCGCGAGGCGCTGATGTCACTGCCGGGGGTCGGGGTCTGGACGGCCGCCGAGACGGCGCAGCGCGCGTTCGGAGACGCCGACGCCGTCTCCGTGGGCGACTACCACATCCCCAAGATGATCGGGTGGACGCTGCTGGGCCGCCCCGTCGACGACGCGGGGATGCTCGAGTTGCTCGAACCGATGCGACCGCACCGCCATCGGGTGGTCCGCCTGCTCGAGGCCAGCGGCCTGGCCTACGAGCCGCGGCGTGGGCCCCGGCTGCCGGTGCAGCACATCGATTCGATGTGAACGCCCGGCGATTACCGGCCGCCGGCCCCGGGTATTCGGCGCGGGAAGAAATTTGACGCGAACGCAGGAGTGAGAAGATGACGCAGTTCACCATTCCGGGATTGACCGACAAACAGGGGGCTCGGCTCGCCGAACTTCTGCAAAAGCAATTGAGCACCTACAACGACCTGCACCTGACCCTCAAGCACATCCACTGGAATGTGGTGGGGCCGAACTTCATTGGCGTGCACGAGATGGTCGACCCGCAAGTCGAGGCCGTGCGTGGATTCGCCGACGACGTCGCCGAGCGGATCGCCGCGCTGGGCGCGTCGCCGCAGGGCACGCCCGGCGCGATCATCAAGGACCGCACCTGGGACGACTACTCGGTCGGCCGCGACTGTGTGCAGGCGCACCTCGCGGCGCTCGATCTGGTCTACACCGGCGTCATCGAGGACATCCGCAAAGGCATCGAGGAGACCGAGGAGATCGACCCCGTCACCCAGGACATGCTGATCGGCCAGGCGGCCCGGCTGGAGAAGTTCCAGTGGTTCGTCCGGGCCCACCTGGAGAGCGCGGGCGGGCAGCTGAAGCACCAGGGCTCGACCACCGAAGAGGACGCCGCCAGCAGCGCGCGCAGCGCTTCGTAGTCTTCCCGATCCCCGGGATCCGAGTCGGCGCCCTCACCTGGGCCCCGACTCGGGCGTCCCGGAGGACGCTGTCCCGAAGCCATTTTTGGGAGCCAGGACGTTCACCCTGTCTCCGGCTGACAGCCGCACCGTGGCGTCGGCGTCGATGAGCTGCCGGTTGTGCAGGACGGAGACGGGCAGGTGCCCGGCCGGCCAGTCGATGTCGCGGACCACCCGGCCGACGGCCGCCGAGTCCGGGGTCAGGGTGTGTTCGACGATCTGGTATCCGGCCAGTTGGCTGCGTGGATCGTGCTCGGCCGCCTCGGATTGCGGGTTTGCCCATTGGGCGGCCCGGTGGCTGGCGGCGATCTCCGGTTCGGCCTGAAGGAGGTAGGCGTCGACCGCACGCAGCACGTCCTGGTTGGTCAGCCAGCCCTGCACGCGCCGGGCCTCGGTGTCGATCACCGGCAACCCGTCGCGGCCGTACAGAACCAGCTGGCGCAGCGCCTGGGCGAGGCTGTCGTTGGCGAACAGCGCCTGCGGTTCGCGGACCCGCGTGACCGGGCCGAGCAGGGTCGTCCAGTCCTGGTCGCCGGTCGCCGCCGCGCCGTCGGAGGGGGCAAGCTCCAGCGGGCCGGCAAACCGGTGCATGGCGTCGGCCGCGGTCAGGGCGGCGAACGCGTGGGTGGCCTTCGGGCGGTCGATGTCGATGCCGCGGCGCAGCAGTTTGGTGGTGTAGATGGTGCCGTAGGAAATCGCGCGCGACACGGTGGTGGCCACGGCCACGGCCAACATGACCGGCAGCGTGAGGCTGAAATCTCCGGTCATCTCGACCGTGCTGGCCAGCGAGGTCAGGGGGGCACGCGCGGCGGATGCGAACACCGCACCCATGCCGACGATCGCGTAGAGGGCGGGATGTCCGACGCCGGTGCCGATGGCCTGCTGCACGATCAGCCCGAATGCCATGCCCGACGTGGCCCCCACGAACAGCGAGGGGGCGAACACACCGCCCGAGCCGCCTATTCCGATGGTCAGGCTGCAGGCCAGCATCTTGCCCGCCGCGAGGACGAGCAGGAACCACAGCGCGTAGTGACCGGCGAAGGCGGCGTACATCACCGGGTAGCCCACCCCGTACAGCTGCGGCACCGCGAGGAGTAGCAGGCCGAGCACGATTCCGCCGACCGCCGGACGCGCCCATTCCGGGCGGTTCCCCCAGAGGCGATCGCACACGTCCTCCGTCTTGTACAGAACGGTCTTGAAGAGGATGCCCAGCAGACCGGCGAACGCGGCGAGGACGGCGATCAGGAGGTAGTTGGCGATGTGGTCCAGTTCGATTCCGGCGGGAAGCTGGGTGAGGAACGGGGCCGAGCCGAAGAAGACCCGCGCGATGACGTCGGCAATCATCGACGAGAGCATGATGGTGAAGATCGCCTCGACCGACAGTTCGCGCAGAATCAGTTCGACGGCGAAGAACACACCGGTGATCGGGGCGTTGAAGGTGGCCGAGATGCCGCCCGCCGCGCCGCATGCCACCAGTACGCGCAGCCGGTTCTCCGGCATCCGCACCCACTGACCGAGGCTGGACGCGAGCGCGGCACCGATCTGGACGATCGGCCCTTCCCGTCCGACGGACCCGCCGGTTCCGATGCAGAGCGCCGAGGCCAACGCCTTCACCACGGTTACCTGCGGACGGATGCGGCCGCCGTTCTCCGCCACCGCGATCATCACTTCGGGAACGCCGTGGCCGCGGGCCTCCCGGGCGAACTTGGAGATCAGCGGCCCGTAGATCAGGCCACCGACGACGGGAATGACGACGAAGAATCCGATGCCCAGCCACGGCAGGTGGTCGCTGCCGACCCAGCCGTCCTGACCGAACTCGTTGTGTCCGGTCGCGAGCCAGGTGAAACCGTAGATCAGGTAGCGAAAGGCCGCCGCGCCGAGCCCGGCGCCGATTCCCACCACGATCGCGACGAAGAAGAGCCCGAGGCGGTTGCCGCGTAGCCAGCCGGCCATGGCCCACCATGCGCTGGTACCCCGTCGCGCAGCCGGTGCCCGATCAGCGGGCGCCTTCCCTTTCCCCATTCCCTCACCCTCCCCGCCGTCGAAAATCGACGGATCTCCTGACAATCTCGGGATCGCGAATGCCGCGGCGCCCTCTCCCCAGCAAATATTGCACTATCACACGTTTTCGTCGCGCCGGAGGCCACTTCACCGGGGTCGGATCCGGGCGGGGGAATAAACGGACTCCAGTCCGGTTATATCGGGCGTCCCGATCTTGGAGGTAGACATGCCCGCCGTCACCGCAAACACCCTGGCGTTGCCGCGCCTGCGCCCGGCCGGTCCCACGGACACGGAGCGCCCGGTGCGGTCGATCACCACCGGTCCGCGCGGCTACGAGGGCGAGGGTTTCCCCGTCGTCCGGGCCTTCGCCGGGGTTCCCGCCGCGGCACTGGACCCATTCGTGCACATGGACCAGATGGGCGAGGTCGAATACCAGCCCGGGGAGCCGCGCGGCACCGACTGGCATCCCCACCGCGGCTTCGAGACGGTCACCTACATGATCGACGGGAAGTTCGCCCACCAGGATTCGCACGGGGGTGGCGGCCTCATCACCGACGGGGGCACGCAGTGGATGACGGCCGGTTCGGGCATCCTGCACATCGAAACCCCGCCCGCCGAATTGGTGGACAGCGGCGGCCTCTTCCACGGCGTCCAGCTGTGGGTGAACCTGCCGAAGCGGGACAAGTTCGCCCCGCCCCGGTACCAGGCCATCGAGGGCGCCGATGTGCGGTTGCTGGCGTCCGACGACGGCGGCGCCCTGGTCCGGATCATCGCCGGCGATGTCGACGATCATCGCGGGCCCGGCATCACCCACACTCCGATCACGCTCGCGCACGCCACCATCGAGAGCGGGGCCCGGCTCAGCATTGCCTGGCGGCGGGATTTCAATGCGCTGGTTTATGTGCTGTCCGGCAGCGGATATGTGGGCCCGGCCGCCCACCCGATTCGGCAGGGTCAGTTGGCGGTGCTCGGACGCGGCGAGCGGATCACCGTCGGCGCGCATCCGGTACGGCAGTCATCGTCGGCAAACGCAATCGACGTGCTCCTCCTGGGCGGTCAACCGATTCGCGAGCCGGTATTCCACTACGGACCATTCGTGATGAGCTCGCGGGCCGAATTGATCCAGGCAGTCGAGGACTATCAGGCCGGCAAACTCGGCAGTATTCCGCCAAATGCATTAATGCCGCACCGCGGCGGTGGCACACTTTAAAGATGTCGTCGGCGCGCCGCGGGCCGGGGCGCCCGCCGGCCGCGAGTTCCGATGAGACCCGTCAGCGCATCGTGCAGGCCGCCCGCCTGATATTCAGCGAACGCGGTTACGACGGCGCCACTTTCCAGGCGATCGCCGTGGGTGCCGACCTGACCAGGCCGGCGATCAATCACTACTTCTCCAGCAAGAAGGCGTTGTACCGGGAGGTATTGGAGCAAACCAACGACGTGGTCATCAACGCCGGCATTCGGCAGGCGGCGCACGAGACCACACTGGTGGGGCGCCTGACGGCATTCATCTCCGTCGCGGTGCGCGCGAATGCCGACAATCCGGCCGTGTCGGCCTTTTTGGTCACCGCCGTGCTGGAGTCGCAGCGACATCCCGAATTGAGCCTGACGGAGAACGATTCCGTATCAATGGCCCGAGGCTTCCTGACGTCGGTGGTCAATGACGCGATCGAACACGGCGAGGTCGCCTCGGACGTCGAACCCGCCATCTTGGTTGAGACCCTGCTCGTGGTGCTCTCCGGAGTGGGGTTTTACGCCGGATACCTTCGCAGCTCCGAGGCCATGCTGGGCGTCAGCGACATGCTGCGGCGTCTGCTCGAGGGCGCGCTCTGGCGGCCCGAAGGCTGACCGCTCGGCGCCCGAGTGACGTGGCGCACAAAGCGTATAGTTTGCCTAACTTACTCCGGTAGCATGAGTGGGGTCATGACCGATCTCGATGACCCCCCCCCGCCCCACCCCGCCCCGCCGACGTCGTTGCGGACCGCGGGTGACTCCTGGACCATCACCGAGCTCGTCGGCGCCACCGCCTTGGGGGTCGCCGCGGCGCGCGCCGTGGAGACCGGCGGGACCGCTCCCCTCATCCGCGACGAGTTCGCGCGCGTCCTGGTGTCGGCGGCGGGGCCCGCGTGGGAGCGGCTGGCGGACCCGGAGCTGAGCTGGCTCGACGGCGACGAGCACGGGCGGCGGGTGCATCGCCTCGGCGTCGACTACCAGGCCGTGCGGACGCACTATTTCGACTCCTACTTCAAAGACGCCGTGGCCGACGGGATCCGGCAGGTGGTGATCCTGGCCGCCGGGCTGGACTCGCGGGCCTACCGGCTGGACTGGCCCGCCGACACCGCGGTCTACGAGATCGACCAGCCCCAGGTGCTCGAATACAAGACCGGAATCCTGAACTCGCACGGTGCGGTGCCCGCGGCCCGGCGGTGCCCGGTGCCGGTGGACCTGCGCGACGATTGGCCGGCCGCGCTCTCGGCCGCGGGCTTCGATCGGACCCGGCCGACCGCCTGGCTCGCCGAAGGCCTGCTGCCCTACCTGCCCAGCGACGCCCAGGACCGCCTGTTCGAGATGTTCACCGCGCTCAGCGCGCCCGGTAGCCAGGTGGCCATCGAGGTGTTCGGGATGAACACCAATGGCAACACGGCGCGGTGGCGGCGCATGCGCGAGCGGCTGGGCCTCGACGTCAACGTCGAGGCGCTGACCTATCACGAGCCCGACAGGTCCGACGCCGCCCAGTGGCTGGCCGACCACGGCTGGCGGGTCAGCGTCGTGAACAACCGCGACGAGATGGCCCGCCTCGGCCGGCCGGTACTCGACGAACTTTCCGACGACGCGGTCCGCAGCACGCTGCTGCGCGCGCGTCTGGACCACGATCCGTCCGTCTAGCAAGGAGTACGCGATGAGCTCGCTACGCACCCACGACGACACCTGGGACATCAAGACCAGCGTCGGCACCACCGCGGTGATGGTGGCCGCGGCCAGGGCCGTGGAAACCGAGCGGGAGGATCCGCTGATCCGCGACCCCTACGCCAAACTGCTGGTCACCAACGCCGGCGCCGGCGTCCTGTGGGAAGCCATGCTCGACCCGGAGATCGCCGCCAAGGTCGAGGCCCTCGACGAGGAGTACGTCACCCAGCTCGAGCACATGCGCGGCTACCAGGCCGTGCGGACGCACTTCTTCGACACATACTTCAGGGACGCCGTGGCCGCCGGGATCCGGCAGGTGGTCATCCTCGCCTCCGGCCTGGATTCGCGGGCCTACCGGCTCGATTGGCCCGCCGGCACCACCGTGTACGAGATCGACCAGCCGCAGGTGCTGGACTACAAGTCGTCGACGCTGGCGGAGAACGGGGTGACGCCCTCGGCCGACCGCCGGGAGGTCGCCATCGACCTGCGCCAGGACTGGCCGGCGGCGCTGATCGCCGCCGGCTTCGACCCCGCGGCCCGCACCGCGTGGCTGGCCGAGGGGCTGTTGATGTACCTGCCCGCCGACGCGCAGGACCGGTTGTTCACCCTGATCGGCGAGCTCAGCCCGCCCGGGAGCAGGGTGTCCGCGGAGACCGCGCCGAATCATGCCGACGAGCGGCGGCAGCAGATGCGTGAACGGTTCCGGAAGGTCGCCGACGAACTCGGGCTGGAGGAGACGGTCGACGTCGGGGAGCTGATGTATCGCGACGACGACCGGGCGAACGTCGCGGACTGGTTGAACAGCCACGGCTGGCGCGCCAGCGCACAACACTCGACCGACGAGATGCGCCGGATGGGCCGCTGGGTCGAGAACGCCCCGCTGTCCGACGACAAGGACGCGTTCTCCGACTTCGTGATCGCCGAGCGGCTGTAATGGCGCGCAGCCTCGACGACTCCTGGGACATCGCCACCAGCGTCGGGGCGACCGCGGTGATGGTCGCGCTGGCGCGGGCCCGCGAGACTGCCGCCACCGACCCGCTCATCCGCGACGAGTTCGCCGAACTGCTGGTGTCCACGCCCGAACTCGAGGGTGTTCGCGAGCAGGTGGGCGCCTGGTGGTCCGGGCCCGACGGGGACGACGAAGACGGCGACGTCGCGGTCGACGCCCAGCAGATGATCGACTACCAGGCGGTGCGCACCCACTTCTTCGACGCGTACTTCGCCGACGCCGCCCAGGCCGGTGTCCGGCAGGTCGTCATCCTGGCAGCCGGGCTCGATTCCCGCGCCTACCGGCTGGCGTGGCCGCCCGGCACCGTCGTCTACGAGATCGATCTGCCCAAGGTGCTCGAATACAAGGCGGCGACGCTCGCCGGCCACGGCGCCACACCGATCGCCGACCGGCGGCCGGTTCCCGTCGACCTGCGCCACGACTGGCCGCAGGCGTTGCGCGACGCGGGATTCGACGCGGGCGGTGCCACGGCCTGGCTGGCCGAGGGGCTGCTGCCGTTCCTGCCGGCAGCGGCCCAGGAAGCGATGTTCGCCGCGGTCGACGACCTGAGCGGGCCGGGCAGCCGGGTTGCGGTCGAAATCTTCGGTGTCGACCCCGAGCGGCGCAGGCAAGCCCAGGAGCGGTGGCTCGCGCTCAAAGCCAAGCGCGCGGCGCGCGGCGAGGACACCTCGTTCAACCCGTTCGACCTCTGGTTCGACGACGAGGGACGCCCGGACTGCGCCGACTGGTTCGGTGCACACGGCTGGACGACGCGCACCGTCGACGCGCGTGAGGAGGCGCTGCGGCTGGGCCGCGCCCCGCAGTCCGAGGACGGGCCGTTCGTCAACAGATTCGTCACCGCCACCAAACCCTGACCGGGTGTGGGTTGCGTCCAATGAGGACCCGCAGCACTGCATTCGCCGTCGGCTCGCGGCCATAGATACCGGGAATTTGTCTGGCTCTCCGCGACAATTGTGAGTCTTATGGGCAGCGGTGAATCAGAGGGATCGGGCCGTTTGGTGCTGTTGAAAGGGCGCCTGATGGCCAGCCTTGCTTCGGCTTTCGTGATGGCCATCACAGGCGTCGGCTGGACGGCCATCCACACGGCGGTGGGCCGAATCATCACCTCCCACGCGTTACCGGACGCACCGACAACGTTTGGCGCCGATCAAAACATTCTCCTGATGGGGTTGGACAGCCGTTTGGATCAGAATGGTCATCCGCTGCCGCAAGAGATGTATGAGGCCTTGCACGCCGGCGACGAAACGTCGGGCGGCTACAACGCGAATGTGCTTATCGTCGTGCACCTTTCGGGTGACGCCGGCCCGATCACCGCGGTTTCGATTCCCCGTGACGACTACGTGCAACTGTCCGGCTGTCCGGGGTCGGTGTGCATGGGCAAAATCAAGCAGGCCTACGGGTTGGCCTATCAACAGTCGTTGGAGGACCAGGTCGCCGGTGGTTCGAACGGTGCGGGAGCAACCGACCTGGCCGCTCGAGAGCAGGCCGCTCGCGAGGAGGGCCGCAAGGCCGAAATCGGCACCGTCAGGGATCTGTTGGGCATCTCGGTGGACCACTTCATCGAAGTCACACTGGGCGCTTTCTTTGAAATCGCCCGGGTCGTGGAGCCAATCACGGTGTGCGTCAACGCGGACACGGCCGACACCTATTCGGGTGCGGACTTCCACCAGGGAGTGCAGCAAATCGATGCCGCGCAGGCAATGGCTTTCGTGCGCCAGCGGCGCGCCGCAAACGACGGTTCCTTCACCGACTTCGATCGGACTCGCAGACAACAGGCGTTCCTGGTGTCGTTGGTGAAAGCGGCCCGGAAGGGCGGCGCCCTGTCGAGCGCCGGCGCGCTGCGTACCCTTCTTCAGGTGGCTCGCGACAGCGTCGCCGTCGACGCCGGCTTGGACCTCGTCGATCTGGTGGCGCACGCCGCAACATTGATCGACAGGCCCCTGTCCTTGTACACCCTGCCCATCTCGGAGTTCGGCCGCGATGCGAACGGGTCCGACGTCAACCTGATCGACGTGCCGACGATCCGGCGGATCGTTCAGGAGCGCTTCACTTCGGATACCCCGGCCGCGCCGGACGCCGCGCCGCCAAACTCCCAAAGAACACCGGCGTTGGCTAAGCCGGTCGTCCTTGACGTCGTCAACGCCACCTCACGAGACGGATTGGCCGCGGCAATCGAGAGTGAGTTCGCCGGCCGTGGTTTTACCCGAGGCAGCGCCACGACCGCGGCGGCCCCACAAGACGACAGCACCGTCGAGTACGGCGCCGGCGCCTCCGAAGGCGCGCAGATCTTGGCCGACCAGTTGCACGTGCCCGCAACGGGAAGCGACACATTGCCGTCCGGAACGGTTCGGCTGACCGTGGGCCGGCGGTTCCCCGCGGACGACTACTTTTCGCATCCCGGTGCCTCGCTCGACACGTCGGCATCCGGAAAGGTCACCGCGGTCGCCGCCAGCGGGGCCGGTGCCGACGCTCCGGCACCGACCGACCTGAGCCAGATGACCGCGGCAGGCATTCCCTGCGTCAAGTAACCCGCGTCGGTACAAGCCCGGCGGCCGGGGCGATGCGGACCGGCGATCCAGGGGCCCGGCCGCATCCTTCCTACTGCTCTCCCAACCAGATGGTTAGGATCGCGGTTATCACCCTTTGAGTGCCCGCGCACAAGGCGAGCTCCGGGATGACCCGAGTAAGGAAGGGCCAATGATGACCACCGAATCGGTTGCCCCCAAAACATCCGAATCCACCAACGGAGCGCCGACACCGGCGCCGGTCGACATCCCCGCGACGGTGGCCCGGCTGCGCACGACGTTCGCCGGCGGGCGCACCCGCGACATCGAGTGGCGCAAGCGGCAGTTGCTGCAGCTGGCCAAGTTGATGGAAGACAACGAGGACGCGATCGCCGCCTCGCTGGTCGAGGACCTGGACCGCCACCCGTTCGAGGCGTACATCGCCGACGTCGCGACCACCGCCGGGGAGGCGAAGTACGCGGCGAAGCACGTGCGCCGGTGGACCCGTCGGCGCTACAAGCTGCTGGAGTTGCCGCAGCTTCCCGGCCGCGGCTGGGTGGAGTACGAGCCGTACGGCACGGTGCTGATCATCGGCGCCTGGAATTACCCGTATTACCTGACGCTGGGCCCGGCCGTCGGGGCGATCGCCGCCGGCAACGCCGTCATCCTTAAGCCGTCGGAGATCGCGGCGGCGTCGTCACACCTCATGGCCGAGCTGGTGCCGCGCTACCTCGACAACGACGCCATCGCGGTGGTCGAGGGCGACGGATCGGTGAGCCAGGAGCTCATCGCGCAGGGCCTGGACCGCGTCATGTTCACCGGTGGGACCGAGATCGGCCGCAAGGTCTACGAGGGCGCGGCGCCGCACCTGACCCCCTGCACCCTGGAACTCGGCGGCAAGAGCCCGGTGATCGTCGCCGCCGACGCCGACATCGACGTCGCCGCCAAGCGCATCGCCTGGATGAAACTTCTCAACAACGGGCAGACGTGTGTGGCGCCCGACTACGTGATTGCGGACGCGAAGATCCGCGACGAACTCGTGGACAAAATCGGTGCGGCCATCACCAAGTTCACCTCCGACCGGCCCAACGGTGTGCGCATCGTCAATCAGCGCCAATTCGACCGGATCAGCGGTTACCTCTCCGGCGCCGACGGCAAGGTCGCCGTAGGCGGTCGTTGTGATGCGTCGAGCCTGCGCATCGAACCGGCCGTGGTCGTCGACCCCGACCCGGACGGCCCGCTGATGCAGAACGAGATCTTCGGCCCGGTCCTACCGGTGATCACCGCCCGATCCCTCGACGACGCAATACGTTTCGTCAACTCGCGGGCAAAACCGTTGGCCGCCTACCTGTTCACCAAGGCGCGTGAGACCCGCGAGCGGGTGATCAAGGAGGTGCCGGCGGGCGGCATGCTGGTCAACCACATCGCCTTTCAGGTGTCGACGGCCAAGCTGCCGTTCGGCGGGGTGGGCCCGTCGGGGATGGGCGCCTACCACGGCAAGTACGGATTCGAGGAGTTCAGCCATCGCAAGTCGGTGCTGACCAAGCCGACGCGCCCCGACCTGTCGAGCTTCATCTACCCGCCGTACA
This sequence comes from Mycobacterium bohemicum DSM 44277, assembly GCF_001053185.1. Classification (GTDB taxonomy): domain Bacteria; phylum Actinomycetota; class Actinomycetes; order Mycobacteriales; family Mycobacteriaceae; genus Mycobacterium; species Mycobacterium bohemicum. The sequence continues at coordinate 298,323 of NZ_CSTD01000005.1, forward strand.
CCAAGCGCGCCTTCGCGATGGCGCGCAGAATGTTCTGAGCAAATACCGGCTCAAGACCGTGCCGGTGCCCGATCCCGTTCGCTAGCCCGTATTTTCACCGTAATTGTCGTATGAGACTCCAATGAGAGAGGAATCTGATGCCCGGAGTGCAGGATCGCGTCATCGTCGTCACCGGAGCCGGTGGGGGACTCGGGCGTGAGTACGCTCTGACCCTCGCGCGGGAGGGCGCGAGCGTCGTCGTCAACGACCTCGGTGGGTCGCGCGACGGAACGGGCGCCGGATCGGCGATGGCCGACCACGTCGTCGCCGAGATCAAGGAGGCCGGCGGCCGGGCGGCGGCCAACTACGACAGCGTCGCCGAACCCGAGGGCGCCGCCAACATCATCAAGACGGCGCTCGACGAGTTCGGTGCGGTGCACGGGGTGGTGAGCAACGCCGGGATCCTGCGCGACGGCACGTTCCACAAGATGTCCTTCGAGAACTGGGACGCCGTGCTCAAGGTCCACCTCTACGGCGGTTACAACGTTATCCGCGCGGCCTGGCCGCACTTCCGCGAGCAGAGCTACGGCCGGGTCGTCGTCGCCACCTCCACCAGCGGGTTGTTCGGCAACTTCGGGCAGGCCAACTACGGCGCGGCCAAGCTCGGCCTGGTCGGCATGATCAACACGCTGGCGCAGGAGGGGGCGAAGTACAACATCCACACCAACGCCATCGCCCCGATCGCGGCCACCCGCATGACCGAGGACATCCTGCCCAAGGAGGTGCTGGAGAAGCTCACCCCGGAGTTCGTCGCCCCCGTCGTCGCCTACCTGTGCACCGAGGAATGCCCGGACACCGCAGCGGTTTACGTCGCCGGCGGCGGCAAGGTGCAGCGCGTCGCGCTGTTCCAGAACGAGGGGACGACCTTCGACAATCCGCCCTCGGTGGAGGACATCGCATCGCACTGGGGCGAGATCAGCGACTTGTCTAACGCACAGCGAGCCGCGTTCAAGCTGTAGAGGCCATGAAAGCCTGTGTGGTGCAACGGCTGTCCGGTCCGGACGGCATGGTGTACACCGACATCGACGACGTCACCGGCGACGGTGGCAACGTCGTCATCGACGTCCGGGCCGCCGGGGTGTGCTTTCCCGACCTGCTGCTGAGCAAGGGTGAGTATCAGCTGAAGCTCCCGCCGCCGTTCGTCCCGGGGATGGAGGCCGCCGGTGTGGTGCTGTCGGCGCCGCCGGACTCGGGTTTCAAAGAGGGAGAGCGGGTTTCGGCCTTCGGTATCCTGGGCGCGTACGCGGAGCAGGTCGCCGTCCCGGTGCCCAACGTCATCCGCAGCCCCGCGGAGCTCGACGACGCCGAGGCGGTGTCCCTCCTGGTGAACTACAACACCATGTATTTCGCGCTGGCGCGCCGGGCCGCCATGCGGCCGGGCGACACGGTGCTGGTGCTCGGGGCCGCCGGCGGTGTGGGCACCGCGGCCATCCAGGTCGCCAAGGCGATGGGTGCGCGCAAGGTGATCGGGGTGGTGCACCGTGAGGCCGCGGTCGACTTCGTCTCCTCGGTCGGGGCCGACCTGGTGGTGCCGCTGTCGGAGAACTGGGCCGAGCAGGTGCGCGAGTACACCTCGGGTCGCGGTGTGGACATCGTCGTGGACCCCATCGGCGGGCCCGCGTTCGACGACGCGATCCGGGTGCTGGCGATCGACGGCAAGCTGTTGGTGATCGGCTTCGCCGCGGGCAGCATTCCGACGGTCAAGGTCAACCGGTTGCTGCTGCGCAACGTCAGCGTGGTGGGCGTCGCGTGGGGCGAGTACCTCAACAAGGTTCCCGGGTCGGCGGCCCTGTTCTCGTGGGGCCTCAGCCAATTGGTCTTCCTCGGGCTCAAACCGCCTCCGCCGCAACGCTATCCACTGTCGGAGGGGCAGGCCGCCCTACAGAGCCTGGCCGACGGCGGGGTGCTGGGCAAGGTCGTGCTCGAGCCTTAGAGCCGGGCTACGGTGACGGGAACGGCGTGCCGGTGAAGATCGTGTCGAGCGCGGCCACGTCGACGAGGAATTCGACACCCCCGGCGACCGTCCCGAGTCCGACGTCCGCGACGATCGGATCGCCGAACGCGTTGATCAGGCCTTCGACGGGCTGGCCATTGAGCGCCTGCGAAATGCCGTTGAGGAACAGGTTGGCGTCGTAGGAGGGCAGGGTCACGACGACGGCGGTGGCGATGTCGGCGGTCGGAAGCAGCGTGGCGTAGGCCGTCGACAGGTTGGCGGCGAAGCCGCCGGCCAGGTTGGTGTTCGCCGACTGCAGGCCCGCGATGAAGCCGTCGAGTGTTGCGGGGGACAGCAGGGTGCCCGGCGACGGCATGGGGGCCGGCGTGAGCGCCCCCGAGAGGTCGGGCAGCGCGAGGGCCGGCAGCGTCGGTGGGCCCTCGGCTTGGAAATCGGCCGTGGCGTTGATGATTCCTTGCTGGGCGCCGCTGAGCAGGTCGCCGGGCAGGGCGGCGGTCGCGCTCAGCGGGGGGAAGAGCCCGAATGGGGTGGTCACGTTGGCCGGCCCGGTGGACCAGCCGTAGTTGGGGTCGCCGTAGCCCCAGTTGACCAGGTACCTCAGGTCCGGCTGGAGCAGGTCGGCGATCGGGTTGCCGACATAGGGAATCGCCCGAACCGGGTCCAACAGCGGCAGGTCCTGGGTCGGGATCATGTTGTAGGTCGTGCCGCCGCTGTAGCCCGGTGAAGTGGACAGCGTGACCGTCTGGGCGAGCTGCGAGGCCGGGATCTGCAGGTAGGTGCCGTGGACGTACACGATGCCCATGACGGCGTTCAGGTCGGCGAGAAAGTCGATCGGGTATTGCGGGAAGTCGGCGAAGCCGTCGTATTCGAGGGTGTTGTTGATGACCGTGTAGCCCGTGTTCGCATTCATGCCGCCGTAGAACGGCAGACCCAGGCTGGGGATGTCCAGGCCGGGGAAGCGGGCCAGCATGCCGCCGTTTGGCGTCATCTCGTTGCCGACGAGCACGAAACTCACATCGGTGGTCGGCACGCCGGCGGCCTGCAGGATCGGTAACTCCAGCGCCGCCAGGATGGCGCCCTGCGAGTAGCCGAAGACGGTGACTTTGGTGCCGGGGGTGGCGAGCTGACCCATGATTGAGTTGTTGAGGATCGTCAGGCCCCGGTCCACCGAGACGTTCAGCTGGAGGTCCTTGATGCCGGTGATCGGGTACAACCCCTCGGGGGTGAACACGGACTGCAGGTTGTTGGTGGTGAAGAACGGCGAGATGTATTTGGCGTAGGCCGCGGCGATGTACTGGGGGCTGGGTATCGGCACGCCGCTGGCGCCGAGGATCAAGGCGACATTGACGGGTGTCGGCGCCGCGGGGTTGGGTGACGGGGCGCCGCCGGTCAGCGGGGCGAGTAGCGCCTGCGCCGGGGCATCAAGCGCCCCAAGGGCATTCGACGCCGCGACTTCGGCCTCCGCGTAGGCGCTGCCGGCCGCGGCCAGCGCCGCGGCGAACTGGTCGTGGAACGCCCCGGCCTGGGTGAGCACCAACCGATAGGCCTGGCCATACGCGCCGAACAGTTCCGCGGCCGCGGCGGACACCTCGTCGCCCGCGGCGGCCATGACGCCCGTCGTCGCACCCGCCGCGTTGGCGTTGGCCTCGCCGATCGCCGAACCGATTGTCGCCACGTCGGCGGCCGCCGCCGCGAGCGTCGGCGTCTGAGCGAGGACGTTGGTCATAGATGCCTTCCTTCCCACCGTGTCTTCCGCCGCGACGGCACCTGGTCAGCGTAAGGGCTGGGACCGGTTTTGTCCGATGGTTGGGTCTTTTGGCGTGCGCCCTTCGGGCGACGGCTATGCCGCGCTACGTCCGGCCGATTCGTGCTCGGGCCTAAGGCATCTCGATCAGTTCGGACCCGGGTTCGGTACTCCGGTGAAGATCGTCTCGGCGGCGTTGACGAAGGTGAGTGCTTCGAAACCACCCGCCAGCGTGACGAGCCCGACGTCGGCGGAGATCGGGTCGCCGAACGCGTCGATGAGGCCCTGAACCGGGTCGCCGTTGATCGCTTCGGTGATCCCGTTCAGGAACAGGTTGACGTCGTAGGACGGAATGGAGACCACCACGGCGGTGGTGATGTCCGCCGTCGGGAGCAGCGTCGCGTAAGCCGTTGAGACATCGGTCGTCAGCGTGCCGACGATGTTGGTGTTCGCCGTCTCGATGCCAGAGATGATCCCGGTGAGCGACGGGAGGGCCACCGGGGCACCGCCGGTCGAGGCACCGGACCCCAGGAGGTTCGTCAGGCTGGACAGCGAGAGGTTCGGCAGCGACGGCGGCACCATGGTGGACAGGTCGCTCGCGAAAGCCTGGATTCCCTGCTGGGTTCCGCTGACCAACAGGGGTCCCAGTTCGGTGGTCGCGCTGAGCGGCGGCAGGAACCCGAACGGTGTGGGCACGTCGGCCGGCGAGGTGGACCAACCGTAGTTGGGGTCGCCGTAACCCCAGTTGATCAGGGCCTTCAGGTCCGGCTGCACGAGGTCGGCGAGCGGGTTTCCGATGAATGGGATCGCGCGCAGCGGCGTCAGCAGCGGCAGGTTCTCGGTGGGGATGATGTTGTACGTCGTCATGGACGGCGCACCGGACTGCGCCAGCGGGATGGCGGTAGCGACGATCGCGTTGGTCAGGTGCGGGTAGGTGCCGTGGATGAACACGATGCCCGCGAGCGCGTTGAGGTCGGCAAGGAAGTCGATCGGGTAGCGCGGGAAGTCGGCGAAGCCGTCGTACTCCAGCGTGTAGATGGTGGTCGGGAAATCGTTGCTCGGCGTCGCAAAACCGAACGTGATCCCCAGGCTCGGGAGGTCGAGACCCGGGAAGCGCGAGATCAGGCCGCCGTTGGGATTGCTGGGGTCGCCGAGCAGTGTGAAGTATGCGTTCGACGAGTTGTAGCCCTCGGCGAGCAGTTTCGGCATCTCCATCGAGGCGGCGATGGCGCTTTGCGAATACCCCAGGACGGACACGACTTTGGCGCTGGGAGCCGGGCCGAGAACGCTGACGATCGCGTTGTCCAGCTCGGTGACGTCCCGGGCCAGGGAGATGTTGAGCACCAGGTCCTTGACTCCGGTGTACGGGTACAGGCCCTCGGCGGTGGACACCGCGGTCAGGACGGTGGTGGGCAGTGTGTTGAAGTTCGTCAGGTAGAGGTTGTAGACGCTGTTCAGGTAGGCCGTCGACGGCGTCGCGGTGCCGCTGCCCGTCATGATGAGGATGGCGTCGACGGTCGGATCCTTCGCCTGCGTCACCGCCGCAAAAACCGGGTTCGTGGTAGCCGCGCCGGTGAGCCCCAGCGAGCTCGCGATCTCAGCCTCGGCCTGGGTGTACGCGCTTCCGGCCGCCGACAGCGCCGCCACGAAGTCTTCGTGGAAGGTGGTCGCCTGTTGCAGCAGCGCTTGGTACTCCTGCCCGTAGGCGCCGAACAATTGCGCCGTGACCGAGGAGATTTCGTCCTCGGCCGCGGCCACGACGTTGGTCGTGGACGCCGCGGCCGCCGACCTGGCCTGGTCGAGCGCCGAGCCGATCGATGAGGCATCCGCCGCCGCCGACGCCAGTAGTTGGGGCTGGGTAATCAGGCTCGTCATCGGCTTTCCCTTCTCGACGGCTGCGATAGCGGTACCGACGGCGCGTGGAACCGATGCCCCCGGTTATTGCGGAGCCGGCAGCGTCAGCCTAGAGCGATCACGCCGGTTTGTCCGGCATTTACACGTTGTTCTTGGCTCCCGGGCGGGCGGTCGCCGCCGAGTGTCAGAACCGTTGCGAGGGCCGCTGTTCTGGCGGGCGATCGCGGCCCGGCACCGCTAGATGCTGGCAAGGTCCTTGGCGACGTTGACGACCGCCTCGAGGACGACCAGCCCTTCGACGCCGCCGGCCACCGTGAGTATCCCGGTGCTTGCGGCGATGGGATCCCCGATCGCGCGGATGAGTCCCAGCGGATCGCCGGCGACCGCCTGCCCGATTCCCTGCGCGAAGAGGCCGGCGTCGTAGGCCGGGATGGAGATGATGGCGGCGTTGGCGATGTCCGCCGTGGGCAGCAGCACCGAGTACGCGTCGGAGGCCGCGCTGCTCAACGCGTTGGGGATATTGGTCACCGCGGTCTGCAGCGCCGGGCCGAACCCTCCGATCGGCGCCGGGGACAGCAACGTGTTCGGCGCGAGCAACGTGCTCGTCAGTGAGACGCTCGGTGGCGACAGCAGTCCTTCGGACATCAGATCGCTTGTGGCGGCGGTGATTCCCTGCTGCGCGCCCGTAACGAGATCGGCGCCGAGAACCCCGGGGTTGACGTGCGGGAACAGCCCGAAGGTGGTGGGCACGTTCGCCGGTGCGGTCGAATAACCGTAGTTGGGGTCGCCGTAGCCGACGTTGACCAGCACCCGCAGGTCCGGCTGGAGGAGGTCGGCGATCGGGTTGCCGATGACCGGGATGGCGCGCAACGGGTCCAGCAGCGGCAGGTTCTGGGTGAGCACCATGTAGTAGGTGGTGTTGCCGGTGTACGTCGATTGCACGGGCAGGGTGACGATGTCGCCGGCCGGCAGCGTCGACGGGTCCAGGTGCGGGTACATCGGATGCACGAACACGATGCCGGCGACGGCGTTGAGGTCGGCCAGGACATCGATCGGGTACCGCGGGAAGTCGGCGAACCCGTCGTACTCGAGCGAATAGATGGCGGTGTGCCAGGGCGCGTTCGGGGGGGTGGCGCCGTAGAAGTCCAGGCCGATGCTCGGCAGGGACAGGCCGGGGAACCGCGCCAGGAGGCCGCCGTTGGGGTTCATCGGATCGCCCAACAGGTTGAACGCGAGCTGGGTGGGGCCGGGCGGGTTAGGGTTGAGCGCCGGGTTCATCAGGTTCTGCATCTCCAGCGAGGCGATGATGGAACTCTGCGAATAGCCCTGGACCAGAACGCTGTTGCCGCCCTGAAGGGTGGACTTGATCGAGGCGTCCAGAATCTGGACCCCCTCGTTCACGGATATGTTGAGCGGCAGGCTCTTGACGCCGGTGAGGGGATACAGGTTCTCCGGCGTGAAGATGGCCTGCGCGGAGTTCCACGAATAGCCGGTCAGGTTGGCCCAATTGAGGACGCCGTTGACGAACGTCGCGTTGGGTATCGGGTTGCCGCTGCCGCCCATGACCAACGCAACGGTCGGTGCCGTCAGTGGGTTGGGCGGATCGACGAACGGCGTTCCGCCCGAGGCTGCGGCGCCACCGGAAACCAGGGACTGCGCGTCTGTCTGCAGCGTGCCGAGCGCGTTCGACGCCGCCGCCTCCGCCGCCGCGTATGCCCCGCCGGCAGCGGCCAGCGCCCGGCTGAATTCGGTGTTGAAAGCGGCCGCCTGTGCGACGAGGGCGCGGTACTCCTGGCCGTATGCGCCGAACAGTTCGGAGATGGTGGCCGACACCTCGTCGGCGGCGGGCGCCAGCAAGCCGGAAGTCGGGCCTGCCGCAGCCGCATTCGCCGCGCTCATGGCCGAGCCGATCCCGTCGACGTCCGCGGCTACCGCGGCCAGCATCTGCGGTTCGTTTACCAGGTAGGTCATCGGAGGTCCTTCCGACGTCGTCAACAAGGGCCCCCAGCGGACTCAGCGTAGAGGTATTTGCGTTGCATGTGGGGACAATTGGCCTAATCGGTCCGAACCGTGGGCGAACGGCTCCGCGGCGGTGGCGCGACGAGCCCCACTAGAGCTGGGCCAAGACCACCGCGATCGATTGGGCGGAATTCGCGATGGCGACGGTTTCGAGCCAGCCCGCGAGCGTCAGCAGCGCGGCGTCGGCCGCGATCGGATTGCCGATGGCGTTGAGCAGCCCGACCGGGTCGCCGCCCAGGGCTTGCGCGACCCCGCCGAAGACGAGGCCGGCGTCATAGACGGGGACGGAGGTCACGAGGGCCGCGGTGATGTCCGCGGTGGGAAGCAGAGTCGCGTAACCCGCCGAGGTGGCTTGGGTAAGGGCGCTGAACAGACTCGGTCCCGAAGGGACATGCACCGTCAGCGCAGGGGTCGACGTGAGCGCGTGGGCGATATCCGGCAACGTGGGCAGGCTCGTCGCGCCGATGTCGCGCACGCAAGCGGCGATTCCCTGCTGCGTGCCGGTGACCAGGTCCCCACCCAGGGCGATGGTGGCGCTGAGCGGCGGGAAGAGCCCGAAGGGGGTGGGTACGTTCGCCGGGCCGGTCGAATAGCCATACGCCGGATCACCGTAGCCCCAGTTGACCAGATAGGTCAGATCCGGCTGGAGCAGGTCCGCGATCGGATTGCCGATCACCGGAATGGCCCGCACCGGGTCCAGCAGCGGCAGGTTGGTGGTGGGAATCAACGTGTACGTGGTCGCGGTGCCGTAAGCCGGATCGGTTGGCAGCGTGATCGCGGTGGCCACGCTTCCGACCGGCACGTACTGGTATTGGGCGTGCGCCGCGGGAATGCCGGCGAGCGCGTTCAGGTCGGCCAAGACATCGAGGGGGTACCGCGGGAAGTCGGCAAAACCGTCGTATTCGATCGTGTAGATGTGGGTCGGGTAGGGGGTGTTGGTCGGTGTCGCGCCGTAGAAGTCCACGCCGAGGCTCGCCAACTTCAGTCCGACGAAGCGCTCCATCATGCCGCCGTTGGGATTCATGGGATCACCGAGAAGCACGAAGCTCAGCTGGCTGGGTGACGGCGGATTGGGCATGGCCACCAGCGCCTGCATCTCGAGCGAGGAGATTACCGCGCTTTGTGAGTAGCCCACGACGACCACGTTGTTTCCCGCGGAGATCTGTTGCAGAACTGCGTAATTCAGATTCGCCACGCCCTGATTGATCGATTGGTTCAGTGGCAGGGTTTTGACACCGGTAAACGGATAGAGGTCCTCGGGGGTGAACAGGGCTTGCGCATCGGCGAGGCTGAAGCCGGCGAAGTCAGGGGCGACGTACTTGGTGAAGACACTGGTGATGAAACTTGCCCCAGGTGTCGGGTTGCCGGTGCCGCCCATGATCAGCGTGACGTTCTGCGGCGTGGCGGCCTGGGCCATCGAGGTCGTTGCGTACGCGGGCGCCGTGCCGGACATCCCCGAGGTCAGGGCGGCGGCGGCGGCCTCGGCTTCCGCGTAGGCGTTGGCCGCGGCGCCCAGCGCCTGGGCGAACTCGCTGTGGAAGGTCGCCGCCTGGTGGGCGAGCGCTTGATACGCGCGGGCGTACGCGTTGAACACTGCGGTCGCCGCGACCGACACCTGGTCGGCGCCGGCCGCCTCAAGGGCGGTCGTCTGTGCCGCGGCCGCGGCGGTGGCGTCGCTGATCGTCGTGCGGATTTCCGCCACGTCCACGGCCGCCGCAGCCATCGACTGTGGCTCCGCGGCTAGTGACCCCACCGGTTTCCATCGATCGTTCTCGCGTGAAACCTCGTGGTGATCGAGGAATTTGAAGTCAGGCGCGAGACAACCGGGACCGCCACACGCGGATCGGTGATCACATACGTCATCGGCTCATCCCTCTCGACCGGGGTGCCCACCAAGCGTAGGGGGAACTCGCCCGCCTGTCGGGCGTTCACCCGAACCGCTCGGTCGGGTGCGTCAAGGCCGGTTCAAGCCAGCAGCGCGCGGCGCAGCCCGTCGAGATCGGCCTCGGTGATACCCGCGTCGCGCAGATAGGCGTCCAGTGAACCGAATTCGTCCTCGATGGTCTGCCGCGCGGCGGCCAGGTACTCCTCGCGGACGCCGAGGACGCCGTCGGACAGCCGGGCCTCGGTGAAGGTCATGACCTCGGGGGTCAGCTCGGTCTCCGACCGCTGCTGGATCATCTCCGAGATGCGGGCGCGCAGCTCCGGCACGGCGTCGTTGCTGCGCAGGAAGTCGGCGACGATGGCGTCGCGGTCGACACCCGCGGCCTCCAGCACCGTCGCGACCACGAAGCCGGTGCGGTCCTTGCCCGCGAAGCAGTGGGTGAGCACTGGGCGACCGGCGGCCAGCAGCCCGATGACCTGGCGCAGGGCTCGTTGCGCCCCGTTTCGCGTTGGGAATTGCCGATATTCGTCGGTCATGAAGCGGGCGGCTGATTCGTTGATGGAGTCCGCCGACTGCTGCGACTCACCGTTGGTCAGCAGTTGGGTGAACGCATGCTCGTGCGGTGCCTCGCCGTCGGTGGGCTCGTCGTCGGCGAGATCGGGCACCGGGAGCAGGTGCACGGCGACGCCGTCGGGAACGCGTCCGGGCCCGCGGCGGGCTACCTCCCGGGCGGCCCGAAGGTCGGCGACGTCGGTGATGCCCAGCCGGTGCAGAATTGCCCGGCCGTCGTCGTCGAGCCGGCTCAGCTCGCTGGAACGGAACAGGCGGCCGGGCGGCAGTGCGCCGGTGCTCTCCCCGACGTCGCGGAAGTTCCACGCGCCGGGCAGGTCCCGGAGGGCGGCCTTACCCATGCGAGGTGACCGCCGCGGACAGCGGAGACTTCTCCCGGCCGAGCTCGGCGCGAGCGATGGTCCGCATGTGCACCTCGTCGGGGCCGTCGAACAGGCGCATCGCCCGATGCCAGCCGTACGACCGGGCCAGTACGGTGTCCTCGCTGACGCCGGCGGCGCCGTGCACCTGGATGGCGCGGTCGATCACGTTGCAGGCCACCTGCGGCGCCACCGCCTTGATCTGCGAGACCAATGTGTGGGCGGCCTTGTTGCCGTGCTGGTCGATCGTCCACGCCGCCTTGTGGCACAACAACCGCGCCTGATCGATCTCGTTGCGCGACTTGGCAATTGCCTCCCGCACCACACCCTGCTCGGCCAGCGGGCGGCCGAAGGCCACCCGCTTTTGGACCCGGTCCACCATGAGGGCCAGGGCGCGTTCCGCGCCGCCGAGCGCACGCATGCAGTGGTGGATGCGGCCGGGGCCCAGCCGGGCCTGGGCGATCGCGAAGCCGCCACCTTCCTCGCCGAGGAGGTTGGTGACCGGCACCCGGACGTTGTCGTAGATGATCTCGCAGTGCCCGGGCTGGTCCTGGTAGCCGAAGACCGTGGTGGAACGGACGATCGTCACGCCGGGGGTGTCGACCGGCACCAGCACCATCGACTGTTGCTGGTGGCTTGCCGCTTCGGGATTGGTGCGGCCCATCACGATCAGGATCTTGCATCGCGGGTCCGAAGCCCCCGAGGTCCACCACTTGCGGCCGTTGATCACGTAGTCGCCGCCGTCGCGCACGATCGAGGTCTCGATGTTGCGGGCGTCGCTGCTCGCGACGGCCGGCTCCGTCATCGAGAACGCGCTGCGGATCTCGCCGTTGAGCAACGGCTCCAGCCACTGCTTGCGCTGTTCCTCGGTCGCGAACAGGTGCAGGGTCTCCATGTTGCCGGTGTCGGGCGCCGCGCAGTTGAGCGCCTCGGGAGCGATCTCCAGGCTCCAGCCGGTGATCTCGGCCAGCGGGGCGTATTCGAGGTTGGTCAGGCCCGACTCCGCCGGGAGGAAGAGGTTCCACAGGCCCCGCTCCTTGGCCCTCGCCTTGAGGTCCTCGATGACGGGCGGCACCGTGTGGTCGTCCGGTCCGGCTTGCTGGCGGTATTTGTCGTATTCGGCCTCGGCCGGGAAGACGAACTCGGTCATGAAGTCGGACAGCCGGGCGTGGTAGTCGCTGGCCTTGGCCGACATCGCGAAATCCATAACGGTCACGATATGACACGCGTCGCTGGCGCGGTGAGGCGCGCGTCTGCTGACGGGCCCCGCCGCCGTCGCGACACTGACACCACGCACACGACACGCCGCCGGGGGTGTGCGTGGCTTCAGTCTCGGGGAAACGGCGACGGGGCGAAGCGCGGCGATCGCCGAGGCGCACGATGGACGCCATGACCGAATCCCGCCCGCCTCTCCCGCCGTTCACCCGCGAGAGCGCGTTGCAGAAGGTGCAGGCCGCCGAAGACGCCTGGAACACCCGCGACCCGGAACGCGTCAGCCTGGCCTACACGCCCGACTCGCGGTGGCGCAACCGCGGCGAATACATCGTCGGCAGGACCGAGATCGTGGCGTTCCTCACCCGCAAGTGGCAATCCGAACTCGACTACTCGCTGCGCAAGAGCCTGTGGGACTTCCACGACAACCGCATCGCCGTGCGATTCCAGTACGAGTGCCGCGATCGCAGCGGCCAGTGGTATCGCTGCTACGGCAACGAGCTGTGGGAATTCAGCCCGTCGGGGCTGATGGCGCGCCGTGAGGCGAGCATCAACGACGTGCCGATCGACGAGTCGCAGCGGCGGTATTTTGGCCCCCGGCCGCAGGCGGAGCACGGCCGAGACATCCCCCTCTGGTAGGCGCCGGGCCACAACCCCGGCGTGTGACTCCACAACCTGGTGCCCCCTACCGCGTGCGGGCGGGGTAACGAACCATCGACTGGAGTCGGTCGGCCGCGCCGGGGGATCCCGCCCCGGTCGATCGCACGTCCGGGGCGGAATCCGGCAGGCGTTAAGGTAGCGAAGCGTGCGGCCCGCCAGCGGCAGCACATCCAAACGGCAGGAAAGTGCGGGAAGCAGATGTACGCGCCATGACAGATGCGCAGACGACCGTAGGCGTGGTCGCGGAGTCGGGGACCGACGAGCGACGGGTCGCGCTGGTGCCGAAGGCGGTCGCGTCGCTGGTCGGCAGCGGTGTGGCGGTGGTGGTCGAGACCGGGGCGGGCGAGCGGGCGCTGCTGCCCGACGCGCTCTACACCGAGGCCGGCGCCACGATCGGCGACGCGTGGGGCGCCGACGTCGTCGTCAAGGTCGCGCCGCCCACGGCGGCGGAGGTCGGCAGGCTGCGCCGGGGGCAGACGCTGATCGGTTTCCTGGCGCCCCGCAACGCCGACAACTCCATCGGCGCGCTGACCGAGGCCGGCGTGCAGGCGTTCGCGCTCGAGGCCATCCCCCGCATCTCGCGTGCGCAGGTGATGGACGCGCTGTCGTCGCAGGCCAACGTGGCCGGCTATAAATCCGTGCTGTTGGCGGCCTCCGAGGCGACGCGGTTCTTCCCGATGCTCACGACGGCGGCCGGCACCGTGAAGCCGGCCAGCGTGCTGGTGCTCGGGGTGGGAGTGGCCGGGCTGCAGGCGCTGGCCACCGCCCGGCGGCTGGGCGCGCGGACGTCGGGGTACGACGTGCGCCCCGAGGTGGCCGACCAGGTGCGCTCGGTCGGGGCGCAGTGGCTGGACTTGGGCATCGACGCCGCGGGCGAGGGCGGGTACGCCCGCGAGCTCACCGAGGACGAGCGGGCCCAGCAACAGAAGGCCCTGGAAAAGGCGATCGCCGGCTTCGACGTGGTGATCACGACGGCGCTGGTCCCGGGCCGGCCCGCGCCGCGGCTGGTGACCGCCGCGGCCGTGGAATCGATGAAGCCCGGCAGCGTGGTGGTGGACATGGCCGGCGAGACCGGCGGCAACTGCGAGCTCACCGAGCCCGGGCAGACGGTGGTCAAGCACGGCGTGACGATCGCCTCGCCGCTGAACCTGCCGTCGACCATGCCCGAGCACGCCAGCGAGCTCTACAGCAAGAACATCACGGCCCTGCTGGACCTGCTGATCAAGGACGGCAAGCTGGCCCCCGATTTCGACGACGAAGTGATCGCGGCGTCCTGCGTGACCCGCGAGAACAAAGACAGTAAGGACTCCTAGATGTACGACGACCTGCTCGCCAACCTGGCGATCCTGGTGCTGTCCGGGTTCGTCGGGTTCGCGGTGATCTCCAAGGTGCCCAACACGCTGCACACGCCGCTGATGTCGGGCACCAACGCGATCCACGGCATCGTGGTCCTGGGCGCGCTGGTGGTGTTCGGGCAGGTCGCGCACCCGTCGCTGGCCATCCAGATCATCCTGTTCGTCGCGGTGGTGTTCGGCACGCTGAACGTCATCGGCGGGTTCATCGTGACCGACCGGATGCTGGGCATGTTCAAGGGCAAGAAGAAGGCGGCCGTTCCCGTGAAGACCGACGATCTGGCGGCGAAATGAACTACTTGGTCACCGTCCTCTACATCATCGCTTTCTCGCTCTTCATCTACGGCTTGATGGGCCTGACGGGCCCCAAGACCGCGGTGCGCGGCAACCTGATCGCCGCGGTGGGCATGGCCATCGCGGTGACGGCCACGCTGATCGCGATCCGGCACACCACCCAGTGGCCGCTGATCATCGCCGGCCTGGTGGTGGGTGTGGTGCTCGGCGTCCCGCCGGCGCGGCTGACGAAGATGACCGCGATGCCGCAGCTGGTCGCGTTCTTCAACGGCGTCGGCGGCGGCACGGTCGCGCTCATCGCGCTGTCGGAATTCCTTGAGACGGACGGCTTTTCAGCCTTCCGGCACGGCGAGTCGCCGACCGTGCACATCGTGGTGGCGTCCCTGTTCGCCGCGATCATCGGGTCGATCTCGTTCTGGGGATCGATCATCGCGTTCGGCAAGCTGCAGGAGATCATCTCCGGGGCGCCGATCGGGTTCGGCAAGGCCCAGCAGCCGATCAACCTGCTGTTGCTGGCCGGGGCGGTGGCCGCGGCGCTGGTCGTCGGCGTGCACGCGCATCCCGGCACAGGTGGGGCGTCGCTGTGGTGGATGATCGGCCTGCTGGCCGCGGCCGGGGTGCTGGGCCTGATGGTCGTGCTGCCGATCGGCGGCGCCGACATGCCGGTGGTCATCTCGCTGCTGAACGCGATGACGGGGCTGTCGGCCGCGGCGGCGGGCCTGGCGCTGAACAACACCGCGATGATCGTCGCGGGCATGATCGTCGGCGCGTCGGGTTCGATCCTGACCAACCTCATGGCCAAGGCCATGAACCGCTCCATCCCCGCGATCGTCGCGGGCGGCTTCGGCGGCGGCGGGGTGGCGCCCACGGCCGAGGGCGGGGCGCAGAAGACCGCCCGGTCCACGTCGGCCGCCGACGCCGCGATCCAGATGGCCTACGCCAACCAGGTGATCGTCGTCCCCGGCTACGGCCTGGCCGTCGCGCAGGCCCAGCACGCCGTCAAGGACATGGCGCGCATGCTCGAAGAGCGCGGCGTTCCGGTGAAGTACGCGATCCACCCGGTGGCCGGCCGCATGCCCGGCCACATGAACGTGCTGCTGGCCGAGGCCGAGGTCGACTACGACGCGATGAAGGACATGGACGACATCAACGACGAGTTCGGCCGCACCGACGTCGCGATCGTCATCGGGGCCAACGACGTCACCAACCCGGCGGCCCGCAACGACGCGTCAAGCCCCATCTACGGCATGCCGATCCTCAACGTGGACAAGGCCAAGTCGGTGATCGTGCTTAAGCGGTCGATGAACTCGGGGTTCGCGGGCATCGACAACCCGCTGTTTTACGCCGACGGGACGACCATGCTGTTCGGCGATGCCAAGAAGTCGGTGACGGCGGTCGCCGAGGAATTGAAGGCGCTGTAGCGCGGTGGTGAGGTCTTAGACCGGCGGGTACGCGGGCGGCGGGTAGCCGTTGCCGTCGACGACGCCGCGAAGGCCCCAGGGCACGTACCGGAGGAAGAACTCGATCTCGTCGCTCGCGTCGTAGTCCGGACTTGGATCCATGGTCCACCCCTTCGAGTCGCGACTACCTGCTTCTGGCGCGAGTGTAGTCCGATCGGGCGCGGCCCGACACCCGCACTCTGCCTAAACTGGCCAACCAGTTGATTGACAATTAGCCTTACCGGGAATCCGGCCACCCCCGCCGGCGGTGAACGACAGAGAGCACCCAGATAGAAATGGCATCCGACAACGGGTTGACGCGACGCGAGGAGTTGCTGGCCGTCGCCACCAAGCTCTTCGCTGCCCGCGGTTACCACGGCACCCGGATGGACGACGTCGCCGACGTGATCGGGCTGAACAAGGCGACGGTCTACCACTATTACGCCAGCAAGTCGCTGATCCTGTTCGACATCTACCGCCAGGCCGCCGAGGGCACGCTGGCCGCCGTGCACGACGACCCGTCCTGGACCGCCCGCGAAGCGCTCTACCAGTACACCGTCCGGCTGCTCGCCGGGATCGCGGAAAACCCCGAGCGGGCCGCCGTCTACTTCCAGGAGCAGCCCTACATCACCGAGTGGTTCACCACCGAACAGGTCGCCGAGGTCCGCGAAAAGGAAGCTCAGGTCTACGAGCATGTGCACGGCCTCATCGACCGCGGGATCGCCAGCGGCGAGTTCTTCGAATGCGACTCGCACGTGGTGGCGCTGGGCTACATCGGCATGACGCTGGGCAGCTACCGCTGGCTGCGCCCGAGCGGACGACGCTCGGCCAAGGAGATCGCGGCCGAGTTCAGCACCGCGCTGCTGCGCGGGCTGATCCGCGACGAGTCGGTCCGCGAGAACTGCCCGCTCGGACCGCAGACCGGCGACGTCCGCGCGCAGGCGCGAATCAGTTCAGGATCGGCGGAATAACGCGCAGGACGTCCCCGAGGGCGCCGCTCAGCGTGGACATCAGCGTGGTGCTCGGCTGGCCGAGGAAGAAATTCAGGTGTGGGTCGACCGACGGCACCCACGGATAGGTGCTGGGGAAGTACGACGGCGACAGCAGGCCGGATTCCACCCCGATCTCCACCGCGGCGCCGTAGGGACCCTGCACCGCCCCCAAGGCCAGGTCCGGGATGACGGTGAACGGGTTGGGGATGTCGAAGAAGCCGGCCGGGGTGGGGACGTTGGCGTAGTCGAGGCCGGGTCCGAAGTCGCCGTACCCCAGGTCCACGAGCACCCGTAGATCGGGCTGGAAGATGTCGGCGATCGGCGGGCCGGCGTACGGGATGGCGCGGATCGGCGCGAGCAGCGGCAGGTTCTGCGTCATGATCATGTAGTAGTCGCTGTTGCCGCCGTTGGTCGGCAACGGAACCGCGTTGGCAACCTGGGTGGCCGTCAAATCCGGATACGTGCTGTGCACCACGAAGTACCCCATGAAGGCGTTGAGGTCCGCGACGAGGTTGAGCGGGTATTGCGGGGCGTCGGCGATCCCGTCGTATTGGATCGTGTACGTCGTTGTGGGGTAAGGCCCGGACGGGGTCGCGCCGTTGAACGGCACGTCCAGGAACGGAATGTAGAACCCGGGGAATCGCTCGAGCAGCCCGCCGACGGGGTTGTTGGGATTGCCAATCAGCATGAACGACAACTGATTCGGATAGGGCGAGCCCGCCGCGATCAGGGCGTTGATCTCGTCGGTGGCGATCGTCGCGCTCTGCGAGTAGCCGAACACGACGGCGTGGTTGTTTGTCTGGTTGAGCAGCAGCGACGTGATCTGGGCGTTGAGCAGGCTGACGCCCTTGGCCACCGACTGGGCGAACGTCATGTTGCCGAATTGGGGCGTGATCGGCCAGAACTGCTCGGGCGTGAACACGCCGATCGGCGGGAACGCAACCGAGGGGAATTTGGGCAGGATGTAGGCGGTGTAGACGCCGTTCACATACAGCGGGTCGGGCAGGGGGTTGCCGGTGCCGCCCATGATCAGGGCGTATAGCGGATCCCCCGGCGCCGACTGCAACGCCACCGCCAGCCCGCCACCGGCGGTCTGCGGCTGGCCGGACGGCGCCGGCATCGGCAACCGGGCGGCATTCCAAAGCCCGGACAGCGCACCCGCGTTCGCGGCTTCGGCCTGCGCGTAGGCGCCCGCCGCCGCGGCGAGCGCCTGGCTGAACTGGTTGTGAAAGCCCGCCGCCTCGCCGATGAGCGCCTGGTATTGCTGACCGTAAAGCCCGAACAACCGCGCGATGGCGGCCGAGACCTCGTCCTGGGCCGCGGCCACCAGGCCGGTCGTCGGGGCCGCCGCGTTCGAGCCCGCCGCGCCGATCGCCGAGCCGATCGTCTCCACGTCGGCTGCCGCGGTCGCCAGTAACTCGGGCCTGCTGATCATGGACGACATATCGCCGCTCCTTCCCTCGACGGCGACCCCGCTGTTGAGGAGGGTAAGGCGATCGCGGCGGCAGATCCGGCATTTCACGCAAACTCAGACGGGTTTGCTCGGCTACGTGGGCACGTCCTTGAGGTGCCGGTCGAGGAATTCGAGTTGGTCGGCGACCGCCCGGTCGAACGCGGCGTCGACATAGATCGCGAAGTGGCCCTCCGGGTACGTCTTGACCTCGCCGCGCGGCGCCTTGGCCGCGTACCGCAGCGTCGGGCGGGGCGGGGCCACCGAGTCCGTTTCGCACACGCAGAACAAGATCGGGCAAGGCACCTTCGCGGCCAGGCGGCCCGGCCGGTAGGTGAGGATCTTCACCCCGATCCGCGCCGCCACCTCGTTGGGCACCTCGACGCCGTCGGGGACCAGCCGCAGATAGCCCGCATAGGCGTCGGGCGCATTCATCAGCGCGACCTCGCCCGGTCTGCCCGCCGTCGGCACCAGCACCGGCGGTTTGCCCAGCCGGGCCGCGGCGATGTCGCGCACCGCCAGCGCGGTGACGCGCGCGGTGGTCAACGGGTTCAGCGTTCGCGCCGAGGCGATGCCGTCGGTGAAGGGGCATTGGGCGACGGCCGCGGCGATGCCGGGCACCCGCGCGGCCGTGGCGATCACGTGACCACCCCCGAAGGACGTGCCCCACAATGCGATTCGGCCGCGGTCGATGCCCTCCAGCGTCCTGGCGTACGCGACCGCGGCAGCCCAGTCCGCCAGCTGCATGCCGACGTCGAGCACCTGGCGCGGGCGCCCCCCGCTGTCGCCGAAGTTGCGGTAGTCGAACACCAGGCAGGCGTATCCGGCCGCGCTGAATCGTTGCGCATAGGCGTCGAGTCGCATGGTGCGCACCGCCCCGAGGCCGTGCGCCATCACCAGCAGCGGCGCCGGTCGGCCGGGGTCGTCGGCGGGCCGGTAGAGCCACGCGCTGACCCGGTCGGAACCGGAGGTGAAGTGGACGTCTTGGCGCTCGGTCATCGGTGATCCCATTCTGCCGGGGCGTCGGTCGGGGCCGGTAGGCCCACCGCGGACGGTGGACTACTGTCTAGAAAGTTTCGAAACGGTTCGGACGGACGGAGAAACCCATGGCGATCCGCGTCGCGCACGTCGGCACCGGAAACGTCGGCGGCCTGGCCCTGGCCGAACTGATCACGAATCCGGCGTTCGAGCTGACCGCTGTGTGCGTGTCGTCGCCGGAGAAGGTCGGCAAGGACGCCGGCGCGCTCTGCGGGGTGGGACTGGACCCCGGGACCGTCACGGGCGTCACCGCGGTGTCGGACCTCGACGCGCTGCTGGCCACCGGCCCCGAGTGCGTCGTGTACTGCGCCATGGGCGACACCCGCCTGCCCGACGCCATGGCCGACGTCATGCGCATCCTCGCCGCGGGCGTCAACGTGGTGGGATCGTCACCCGGGCTGCTGCAATACCCGTGGGGCGTGCTGCCCGACAAATACATCGCGCGCGTCGAAGACGCGGCCCGCCAAGGCAATTCGAGCATCTTCGTCAGCGGCGTCGACCCCGGCTTCGCCAACGACCTCATTCCGTTCGCCCTCGCGGGAACGTGCCAGCGCATCGAGCAGGTCCGCTGCATGGAGATCCACGACTACGCGAGCTACGACGGCGTGGAGGTCATGCACTACATGGGGTTCGGCCGTCCGCTGGACGAGATCCCGATGCTGCTGCAACCCGGCGTGCTCAGCATCGCCTGGGGGACGGCGATCCGGCAGCTGGCGGCCGGCCTGGGCATCGAGGTCGACCAGATCACCGAGTCGTATCAGCGCGAGCCCGCGCCCGAGGACTTCGACATCGCGGTCGGCAGGGTGGCCAAGGGCACCCTGGCGGTGCTGCAGTTCGAGATCCGCGGCATGGTGGGCGGCCACCCGGCGATCGTGATCGAGCACGTCACCCGCCTGCGGCCCGACCTGCGGCCGGACCTGCCCCAGCCCGCGTCGGGCGGCGGGTCCTACCGCGTCGAGATCACCGGTGAGCCGTCGTACGCCGTCGACATCGTCCCGAGCAGCCGCAAGGGCGACCACAACCACGCGGCGATCGCCGGCGCCGCCGGGCGCATCGTCAACGCCATCCCCGCGGTCGTCGCGGCGCCACCCGGCATCCGCACCACGCTGGACCTGCCCCTGGTCACGGGCAGGGGCCTGTACGCACCGAGCAACCTGGTGTCCACGTAACCGGAAGGAGCCCAACCTCAATGGGACGAACAGAGGGCCGCGTAGCGGGGAAGGTCGCGCTCATCAGTGGCGGCGCCCGCGGGATGGGGGCCTCCCACGCCCGCCACCTCGTGGAGGAGGGCGCCAAGGTGGTGATCGGCGACGTCCTCGACGACGAGGGCAAGGCGCTCGCGGACGAGATCGGCGAGTCCGCCCGCTACGTCCACCTCGACGTCACGCAGCCCGACCAGTGGGACGCGGCGGTCGCGACCGCCACCGGCGAATTCGGCAGGTTGAACGTGCTCGTCAACAACGCCGGCATCGTCGCGCTCGGGCAGCTGCGCAATTTCGACCTCGCCAAGTGGCAGAAGGTGATCGACGTCAACCTGACGGGCACGTTCCTGGGCATGCGGGTGGCCGTGGATCCCATGACCGAGGCCGGCGGCGGGTCGATCATCAACGTGTCGTCGATCGAGGGCCTGCGTGGCGCCCCGGCGGTGCATCCGTACGTCGCGTCGAAATGGGCGGTGCGCGGCCTGGCCAAGTCGGCGGCCCTGGAGTTGGCGCCGTTGAACATCCGCGTCAACTCGATCCATCCCGGCTTCATCCGCACCCCGATGACCGCGAAACTGCCCGAGGACATGGTCACCGTCCCGCTCGGCCGCCCCGGTGAGTCGAGCGAGGTGTCGTCGTTCGTGGTGTTTCTGGCCAGCGACGAGTCGTCCTACGCGACCGGCACCGAGTTCGTCATGGACGGCGGGCTGGTCTGCGACGTGCCGCACAAGGAGTTCTGAGGCCTCCCGGCCCGCTATTGGACTTGCGTTGTTTAGGAGTGGCGAACGCGGGGAATTTCCGCACGGTGTCGTCCGCGGTGGGAAAGCGGGCCTTCAGAAGGGGACAGCTCATGTCAGGGTCGAAGCCCGCCGGTCAGGGACCGCATGGTGTGGGGGTGTGGGGAGTTGTCCGCAGCGTGGACGCCGACGAGGACGGGGGGTGGGCGGCGAGGGCATTGTGCCGCGACACCGATCCCGACAGACTCTTCGTGACCGGCGCGGAGCAGCGCAAGGCCGCGGTGATCTGCCGGCACTGCGTGGTCATGCAGGAATGTGCGGCCGAGGCGCTGGACAACAGGGTGGCGCACGGCGTGTGGGGCGGCATGACCGAGCGCGAAAGGCGGGCCCTCATCCAGCGGCACCCCGAGGTGGTGTCGTGGTCGAACTTTTTTCGCACGGGCGGTAACCGCAGCGCCGGTTGATCGCGCCCGCCAACATGGGCTGCGCCCCGGGCAAGATCCGGCGGTGCTATAACCGCGAGCATGCCCCCCGGCCTGGACGACCTGAAAAAGATTGTGGGATCGAGCCACGTCGTCACCGACCCGGACGTGCTGGCCGGCCGCAGCGTCGACTACACCGGCCGGTATCGCGGACGGGCCGGCGCCCTGGTGCGACCGGCGTCGGCCCAGCAGGTGGCCGAGGTGCTGCGGGTGTGCCGGGACGCCGGGACCCACGTGACCGTGCAGGGTGGCCGCACGTCGCTGGTGGCCGGCACGGTCCCCGAGCACGACGACGTGCTGCTGTCCACCGAGCGGCTGAACTTCGTCGGCGACGCCGACACCCTGGAACGACGGCTGGAGGCCGGGGCCGGCGCCACGCTGGCCCGGGTGCAGCGGGCGGCCACCGCCGCCAAGCACCCACCCAAGCCCTTCCCCGACGACGCGCCGACCGCGGTCGTCAGCAAGGAGATGGACAAGGCCTGGTGTTCGGGGTGGACCTGGCCGCGCGGGACACGGCGACCGTCGGCGGCATGGCGTCGACGAACGCCGGCGGCCTGCGCACCGTTCGCTACGGGAACATGGGCGAGCAGGTGATCGGCTTGCAGGTGGCGTTGCCCGACGGCTCCCTGGTGCACCGCCACAGCCGCGTCCGCCGGGACAACACCGGCTACGACCTGCCGGCGCTGTTCGTCGGCGCCGAGGGCACCCTCGGGGTGATCACGTCGCTCGACCTGCGGCTGCACCCGTCGCCGGCACACCGGGTGACCGCGGTCTGCGGCTTCGATGACCTCGAGGCCCTGGTGGAGGCCGGCCGGAGGTTCCGGGAGGTGGACGGCATCGCGGCGCTGGAACTGATCGACGGGCGCGCGGCCGCGCTGACCCGCGAGCACCTGGGAGTCGGCGCGCCCGTCGATGGCGACTGGTTGTTGCTGGTCGAACTGGCCGCCGACCACGACCAGACAGATGCGCTCGCCGCCCTGCTCGCCGGGGCCCGGCTGCGCGGCGAACCCGCCGTGGGCGTGGATGTTTCGGCGCAGCAGCGGCTGTGGCAGCTGCGCGAATCGCTGGCCGACGTGCTCGGCGTGTACGGGCCGCCGCTGAAGTTCGACGTCTCGCTGCCGTTGGCGGCGGTCGGCGAGTTCGCCAGGGCGGCAACGGCTTTGATCGTAGCACGGGTGCCCGACGCGGTGCCGGTGCTGTTCGGTCACGTCGGCGAGGGCAACCTGCATCTCAACGTGCTGCGGTGCCCGGCCGACCGGGAGCCGCAGGTGTACGCGCCGGTGATGGAGCTGATCGCGCGGTGTGGCGGCAACGTCAGCTCCGAGCACGGCGTCGGCACCCGCAAGCGCCCCTACCTCGGCATGTCGCGCGAGCCCGCCGACATCGCCGCGATGCGGACCGTCAAGGCGGCGTTCGACCCGACCGGATACCTGAACGCCGCGGTGCTGTTCGACTAGTCGACGATCGCGAGCGCGGGGGACCGGGCGAAGCGGGTCGGCGATTCGACTAGTCGACGATCGCGAGCGCGGGGGACCGGGCGAAGCGGGTCGGCGATTCGACTAGTCGACGCCCTTGATCCCGACCGCGTGCCGCAGCTGCGCCAGGAACTGGTCGGCGTCGTCGCTGCGGACGATGTAGTGCGAGATCGCAATTCGGATCACCGTCGCCGCCTTCACCGCGGCGTTGGGCCCCGACAGGTGGCGTTCCAGCCCGGCGCGCATCTGGGGGATGACCCGCGACACCTGGGCGATGGTGTACTCGGGTTCGACGTCGACCATGCGCACACCGGAGTACGAGTCCTGGTACTCGACGATGAAGCGCAGCACGGCGTCGAGCCGGTCGACCCCCTTGAGGCCTTTCGTCGCCTCGGCCAGCCCGCTCTCGAAGGCCTGCCGCTCGTAACGCGAAAACGCCGCCATCAGTTCCTCTTTCGAGGCGAACCAGCGGTAGAGCGTGGGCCGTGACACCCCGGCCTGGGCGGCGACCTCGGACAAGCTGAGCTTGGTCTTGCCGTTCCGGCCGAGCACCTCGGCGGTGGCGGCGAGGATGCGCTGACGGGTCGAGGCGTCGACTCCGGTCGCGTTCGCCGGCTGACTCATAACTGAGACTCTACGAAGTATCCCGCGGCGGTCACGTCGGCCGCCTGCGCACCAGCACCGACTGCTGGATGGCGCCGACCGCGCCCCGCTCGTCGAAGAGCGTCCCGACGGTCGTCCCGATGCCGTCCGGCCCGTAGTTGGTCTCCGCGCGAATGCCCGTCCACTCCCCGTCCGGGATCCGGAACACGTGCACGGCCAGGTCGGTGTTGAGGAAGGTCCACTTGGTGATGTCCAGTTTGCTGCCGATGCCGTTTGCGCAGTCGGCCACCGCGAACAGGCGTTCCAGCGGCGTCATGGTTTCGCCGTTGACCAGGTCCACCGTCGGCTTGATCCAGGATTCGCCCGGGCCTTCGTTGAGCGGCTCGGTCAGCCACCGCCAATCCAGGCTGTGCACGTAGTTGCGGTCCCAGTCCCGCTCCAGGTTGCGGCTGCGGCCCTCGGACAACGAGCGCGGCGGCGGCGGCGCCGCGTGGGCCAGGGAGGACGTGTCGAGCTGCTGCAGCCGCCACCCGCTGGCCCGGGCGACGGGCCGGGGCTGACCGTCGGGACCCGGCCCCAGCATCTCGGCGCCGACCAGCTCGATCTGCTTCCCGCCGCGGTGCACACAAGCGCGGACCCACATGTCGCCCTCGGCCGGCACCGGGCCCAGCAGGTCGATGACGACCCGGCTGAGCCGGGTGTCGTCGCGCCGGGCGCACCGCTCGAGCGCCCGCACCAGCAGAGCGGACACCGGTGCGGCGTGCTGGATCGCCGCGGTCCAGGTGCTGCGCACCAGATCGGTGGCCGCGAACTTCTCGCCGAGTGGGTCGTCGGCGTCGATCAGCTCGTAGTAGGAGTCCGTCACGGGTGGCCTTACGACTCAGGGCAGTCCGGCGCCGGGGACGGCAACGGTCACGGCGTCCAGCTGGGACGCCCGGGTGCCGGCCAGGCGCTCGGGGTAGGCGTCGGTACTTGTCAGCAGGAACAACGTTCGGCGCTGCGGGCCGCCGAGGGCGCACGCGATGGCCACCCGGTCACCCATGTCGATGCGGTCGGTCACCGCGCCGCCCGCGACGACGCGCTCGAACTGGTGGGCCAGCGTCATCGAAGTCCAGACCCCGCCCTCGGCGTCCAGGGCGATGCCGTCGGGCGGCCCGTCGAGCCCGTCGGCGAACACCCGGCGGTCGGTCAGCCCGCCGTCGATGGTGAAGGCGGTGAGCCGCCGGCCGGTGGACTCGGCGACGATGAGCTGCCCGTCGGGCGTGATCACCATGCCGTTGGGGAAGTCCAGTTCGTCGGCGACGATGCGGGCGCTGCCGTCGGGATCGAGCCGGATGATCACGCCGCCGGAGAAGGCCTGGCAGCCGATGTAGGCGCGGCCGGTCTGATCGACGACCATGTCGCCGAGGCTGGCGGGGGCCAGGTCGCTGAGGTCGGCGATGGTCGTCACGGTGTCGCCGTCGTACCGCAGGACCTGCCGGCTTTCGGTCGAGGCGATCAGCAGCGAGCCGTCGGGGCTGAACCCCAGGCCGGCGGGGCGGTGGCCGGGCAGCGGAACCGTGGTCAGCGTGCCGCGCATGTCCGCGGTGTGGACGGCCTCGCCCAGCATGTCGGAGAACCACAGCAGCCCTTCGAACCAGCGTGGTCCCTCGCCGAAGCAGAATCCGTTGGCAAGAGGCTTGGGGATCATCCGCTCTCGCCTTTACAAAGCATCGGCAAAGTGTCACGCACCGCCGCGGCCGGTGTCAATCTCGGGGCCCACCGTCGCGCGGCGTGCGCCGATGGCCGGTCAGCGGGTCTTGCGTTGCCCCTCTGCGCAATACGTAACCGCTTTACAATTCTTGCTCAGAATGTCACGCTGAGCCGTCAGCTGCTCCTACCCGAGGCGAGGTGGATTTGACCACGGATTCTGATCAGACGCAGTGGTCGGTGGACAGCCTGCTCGACCTGTTCGACGTGCAGGGCGACGGCGCCGACCGGTTCGTCGCCGAGACCGGGATCGCCGGCCAGGACGGCCGGCACGTGGTCGAGGGCACCCAGGTGGTCGCGCAGGCGATTGTGGCTGTGGCCAAGCGATTCCCGGACAAGTCGGTGCGCTCGGCCCACGCGGTGTTCTCCCGCGCGGTGGCCGTGGGCCCGCCCGTGGAGCTGGTCCTCGACGTGATATCCGAGGGCCGGTCGACGGCCACCGCGATCGTCGCGGTGCACCAGAACGGCCGGCGCTGCCTGAGCGTGACGGTGCTGGCCGACGTCCCGACCGACGACGTCATCCGCCACCACCTGCCGCGGCCGGACGTGGTGGCGCCCGCCGACGCCAACCCGTGCGAGATGCCGATGGCGGGGCGCGAAGTGCGCATCGTCGACGTCGTGGACGTCAACAGCCCCGACGAGGTGGGCCCGCCCGAGCTCTACGCCTGGGTGTACTACGAGCCGATCCCGGCGCGCGACGACCTCGCCAAGGCCCTCATCGCCTACTTCACCGGCCATCTGGGGATCTCCACCACCATGCGCGCCCACCCGGGCATCGGGACCAGCCAGGCTCACCTGACCGTGTCCACCGCCCCGATGAGCATCTCGGTCGCCTTCCACGAGCCGGTGCGCTGGGACGGCTGGCTGCTCTACACCCACGAGAGCACTCAGGTGGGGTCGGGAATGTCCTACGTGCGGGGCGCGGTGCACTCCGAGGAGGGGGAGTTGCTGGCCTCCTTCGGGCAGGAGGCGCTGATCCGGCCGCTGCGCACCAGCGACACCAGCATCGACGCCCGGTCGCGTTTCTAAGGCCTGGCGCGCATGCGTTTCGCGATCACCCACCCCATGCACAGCCATCCCTACAACCCGGAGTTGGCGGCGGGCGAGGGCATCGCGACGATCGCGGCGGCGGCCGAGGCGGCCGGCTTCGACGGGTTCGGTTTCACCGACCACCCGGCGCCGTCGCAGCGGTGGCTGGAAGCCGGCGGCCACGACGCGCTGGATCCCTTTGTCGCCCTGGGGTTTGCGGCGGCGCGGACGACGACGCTGCGGCTGATCCCCAACATCGTGGTGCTGCCGTACCGAAACCCGTTCGTGGTGGCCAAGTCCGGTGCGACGCTCGACCTGCTTTCCGGCGGACGGTTCACGCTGGCGGTCGGCGTCGGTTATCTCAAGCGGGAATTCGCGGCGCTCGGGGTCGACTACGACGAGCGGCTCGAGCTGTTCGAGGAAGCCCTGCAGGTGATTCGGGCAATCTGGACCACCGACGATATTTCGTTCGAGGGCAAGCACTTCAGTGCCCGCGGCATCACCGCGCACCCGCGGCCGGTCAGCCCCCCCCACCCGCCGATCTGGATCGGCGGAAACACGACGTCGGCGCGCCGGCGGGTGGCGCAGTACGGCGACGGCTGGTGCCCGTTCCCCGCGCCCGCGATGCTGGCGAAGACGGCGGGCACCGCGTCGCTCGAATCCGAGGACCGGCTCGCGGCCGCGATCGACGATCTTCGGCGCCGCTGCGAGGAGGCGGGCAGGGACCCCTCGACGGTCGACATCACGTTCACCAACTTCGCCGGCGGCAGCCCCGCCGACGACGGGTTCGACGCCGACGCGTACCTGGCCGGTCTGGAAAAGCTTGCGGCGCTTGGGGTCACCTGGGTTCAGGTGGGTCTGCCCGGCGACAGCCTCGGCCACGCGGTGGAAATCATCGACCGCTTCGGAAAACTCGTCATCGGCGCGGCCTGAATGGACTTCTCACGGGTCGCGCTCTCCGCCGACGACGCTGCGTTTCGGGACCGGACCCGGGCCTTCCTCGCCGAGCACGTCACCGAGGACGTGCTGCGGCGCGACCGGGAGTTCGGCGAAAACTTCGACGAGGGCGTGCATCTGGCGCTGGGCGAGGCCGGATACCTGGCCGCGGACTGGAAGCTCGAGTCCGAGGGCGGGTTCAACGCGCTGCGGCGGCGCATCTTCGAACTGGAGATCGCGCGGGCGCACACGCCGTGGTACCACTGGGGCACCACGTCGGCCGTCGCCCGACTGGTGGCGCAGTTCGGTGCGCCCGAACTCACCGAGCGGGTGCTGCCCGGTGTGCTGTCCGGCGAGATCCGGCTCTGCCTGGGCTATACCGAACCCGAGGGCGGCTCAGACGTCGCCACCTGCAAGACGCGCGCGGTGCGCGACGGCGACGGATCCAGCTGGGTCATCAACGGCGCCAAGATGTTCACCTCGAACGCGCAGAACGCCAGGTACGTCTTCCTGCTCACCAACACCGACCCGCAGGGCGCCAAGCACAGGAACCTGACGATGTTCCTCGTTCCGCTCGACTCGCCCGGCGTCGAGATTCAGGGCATCCGCACGGTGGACGGCGACCGCACCAACATCGTCTACTACAGCGACGTGCGGGTCGACGACTGCTACCGGATCGGCGAGGTCAACGGCGGCTGGACGGTCATGCGGTTCGCCCTGGACGCCGAGCACGGCATCGTCGACCCCGAAGACCATGGCCTGCAGAATATTTCGACGATGTCCGGCCATGCCGCGTTGATGGCCGAGGCGGTGGACAAGGTGGCGGCCGTCGTCGGCGAAACCGGCGACGAGTCGGTCAACTACCGCCTCGGGCGCGACGTCGCGCGGATGGAGGCGGCGCTGTCGACGCCCGGCATGTACGGGCGCGTCGCGCTGGCACAGACGATGCGCGACATCTCGCCGGACCTGATGGACCTGCAGGGCGCCGCGTCGGCGCTGCCGACCGACACCCGCGGTTCGGCCGACCGCGCCGACGGCGGGGCCGCGGAATACCTTTTCCGGCTGGCCGTCCCGATGGGGATCTACGGCGGCACGCTGGAGGTCTTCCGCAACATGATCGCCCAGCACGAGCTCGGGCTCGGCCGCCCCAGTTACGGCTGAGGAAGTTCGGCCACGACGTCGGCGCAGGCCGGGTCGAAGCTCAGAAACCCTTTGATCGGAAGGCTTTCCGGGGGCGGATCCGCGTAGCTCCAGGCGATGTCGTCGACGACGCTGCCGTCGATGGCGGCCGACCAGTAGGTGGCGTAGCCCTTGTAGTTGCAGTAGCTTTCGGTGTCCGAGCGTTGCAGTAGTTCCGTGCGCACATGGGCGGGATCGACGTAAAGCCTTGGCTCGAGCGCGGTTTCGAAGAGGATCACCGTGTCGTGCGTGTCGACCAGCGTCGTGCCGCCGACCGTGACCCGCAGGAGTCGTCGCGTCGGGCGGCAGTCGACGCGGTGATAGGGGTTCGGCGGGTAGTGGACGAGCCGGCGGCCCTCCTCCAGCCAGCTGTCGACCGCGTCCCAGCGCACCCGGACGAAGCCGGGCGCCTCGGGCTCGGGTTCTGCCGGAAGGTCGCCGACATCGTCAGCGGGGAAGGCGTAGCCGAGCGGGTGGCCGCGCCGGTGCACCATCAGCGCGCTTTCCGTGTCGATGACGAGGCGCCCGTCCTTGACGGCCTGGACGCGCCGCGGGTGCGGTTCGATGTAGGTCCCGATGTCGGCGGGCAGGGGAGGGCAGAACCGCCCCGCCGGATCGCCGCTGAGCGGACCGCGGCCGGCAACCAGAGTCATGCCGTCAACCCTTCCAGACCGGGCTATCCACAGGCCGCGATTGACGGCTTGATCCGTCGTACCCCGGTGGCATACTCGCACACATGTTCGAAGAATTGCGTCAACTGGGCCCGGCCGCCCTGGTGGAGGCGGTCGAGTCGATGCAGCGCCAGGAGTCGAGGCTGGTGGCCCGGCGGTTGGCGGCGGTTGCGGCGCTGCTGAGGCATCGGGCCGCCGCGGCCGAGCGTTCCGGGGAGTGCCCGGAGTACGCGGCGATCGACGCGTTCGAGCGGACCGCCGCGGAGGTGGCCGCGGCCATGAACCTGTCGGCGTCGGCGGCCGGCTACGTCGTGTCGTATGCGCAGGCGTTGGACACCAGGCTGCCGAAGATGGCGGCCCTGCTTGCCGAGGGCAAGACCGACTGGCGCACGGTGCGCCTGATCATCAGCCGGACCGACCTGATCACCGACGAGCGTCCGATGGCCGAGCTCGATGCCTCGCTGGCCGCACGCATCGGGAACTGGTCCAACTGGTCGCGGCAGCGGATTGTCAACGCCGTGGACGCCGCGGTGCGCGCCGTCGACCCCGATGCCGCCCGCGAGCGACGGGAAGCCGCGGACAAAGACCGCTACATCGCGGTCACCGCTGGGAACAACGGGATGGCCGAGGTGCACGGCGCGGTCGCGGCGACGGCCGCCAAGGCGTTTGACGGCCGGCTTTCCCAGCTCGCCAACCAGGTGTGCCCGGCGGATCCGCGAACGATGGACCAGCGCCGCGCCGACGCGTTGACCGCGCTGAGTCAGGGGATCGCCCTGGCGTGCGGCTGCGGGCGAGCCGACTGCCCCGCGAGAACCGGCGACGAGCCCGCGCGGGCTGCGGGCGCGACGCGCGTCGTGATCAACGTGGTGGCCGCCGACGACACCGTGCACGGGGATGGCGCCGCGCCGGGGTATCTGGAGGGGCACGGGCTGATCGACGCCGACGAGGTCCGCGAGCTGCTGGCCGCCGCGGCTGCACGTCGTCGACCCGGTCACGAGCCCGGTGGACGCCTTGCGCTATCAGCCGACGG
This sequence comes from Mycobacterium bohemicum DSM 44277, assembly GCF_001053185.1. GTDB lineage: Bacteria > Actinomycetota > Actinomycetes > Mycobacteriales > Mycobacteriaceae > Mycobacterium > Mycobacterium bohemicum. Next base: position 328,277 of record NZ_CSTD01000005.1, read on the forward strand.
CCTCCCTGGAGCGCGCGGTGCGCTGCCGGGACTTGACCTGCCGCTTCCCGGGGTGCAGCCGACCGGCCGCCGCCTGCGACCTGGACCACACGGTTCCGTTCAACCATCAGAATCCGGAAGCCGGCGGGCTGACGGTGTACCAGAACCTGAAATGCCTTTGCCGCCAACACCATAGGCTGAAAACGTTCGGTGGATGGCGGGACACCCAGTTGGCCGACGGGACGATCGTCTGGACGTCGCCCGCCGGGCGCACCTACCGGACCTCACCCGCGGGTGCCGACCTGTTCCCGCAGACGGGCCGTCCGGCCTGCGGGCGGCCCGAGCCGAACAGGCAAACCAGATCACGGCGGCGCGCCAACCGGGTGGCTCGCGCGCGCAAGCACAACCGGGAGCAGCGGCCCGTCAACGAGGCCCGGATCCGGCTGCAGGAAGCCAGAAAACGAGAGATCGAGGCGCGCGAGTTCCGAAACCACATGCGGAGCATGCTGTTTCTCTTCAAGGGGGCGCCGAGCACGAGCCCGTTCTGCCGCTGGGTGAACGATCCGCGCGAGCCGGAGGAGTTGCCCGACGATTGGCGGCCGGACGATCCGGCGCCCGATCCCTTGCCCGACGATCCGCCCTTCTAGCGGCTGGTTAGTGTGCCAGTCATGGCTGGACCGCTGGAAGGCATCAAAGTCGTGGAGCTCGGGGTGTGGGTGGCCGGGCCGGCCACGGGCGGCATCATGGCCGACTGGGGCGCCGACGTTGTCAAGATCGAGCCGCCGTCGGGCGATCCGGGCCGCCTGTTCGGCCGGATGCTGGGATGCGATCTCGGCGTCAACCCGCCGTTCGAAATGGACAACCGCTCCAAGCGCAGCGTGGTGCTGGACCTGTCCGAAGAGTCGGGCCGCGACATCGCGTTCCAATTGCTCGACGAGGCAGACATTTTCGTCACGAACGTGCGTCCGGGCGCGTTGCGGCGCCTCGGCCTGGACTTCGAGTCGGTGTCGGGGCGCAACCCTCGCCTCGTCTACGGGCTGATCACCGGGTACGGCGAGACCGGCCCGGACGCCGACCGGGCCGCCTACGACGTCGCGGCGTTCTGGTCGCGCGCCGGGGTTGCGCACCTGCTGACGCGGCCCGGCGACACGCCGCCGTTCCAGCGCGGCGGCATGGGTGACCACTCGGCCGGCATGAGCCTGGCCGCCGCCGTCTGTGCCGCGCTGATCGCCCGGCAGCGCACCGGCGCCGGCCAGCTGGTGACTACCTCGCTCTACCGCCAGGGCGCCTACACCGTCAGCTTCGACCTCAACACCTATCTGCTGACCGGCCAGCCGATCGCGGTGGGGCAGCGCGAATCGATGGGGAACCCGTGCATGAACAACTACGCCGCCGGTGACGGCCGGCGGTTCTGGATCGTCGGCCTGGAGGCCGAGCGGCACTGGCCCGCGTTGTGCCGAGCGGTGGACCGCCCGGAATGGCTGACCGATCCCCGCTTCGACAGCGCGCGCGCCCGCGCGGCCAACGCGGTGCAGCTCATCGCGGAACTCGACGAAATCTTCGCCACCCGCCCGCTCGACGAGTGGGCCGACGTCTTCGCCGGCGAACCCGACTTCTTCTGGTCACCGGTCAACACGCTCGAGGACGTGGTGGCCGACGAGCAGTTCCACGCGGCGGGCGGCATCGTCGAAGTTCCGGACGGCGCGTCCAGCGTGTCGATGGTGGCCACACCGGCGGATTTTCACGGCACGCCCTGGGCGCCGCGTTCTGCGGCACCGGAACTCGGTCAGCACACCGACGAGGTGCTGGCCGAACTCGAGGCGCGCCGCACGCCCTGACCCCGAGACCGGAACTTTACAAATTAACCTCAAAGTGTCACGCTGTCCCTTGCCCTGACAAGCCCAAGACAAACCCGTGGCAGCCCCGCCGGACCCGCCGACGCGCGGCCGGCGGGTGGCGGTGAGGAATGGATCGATGGTCGCTCCAACGTTCGATGTCAGCGCAGGCAACCGGGTTGCCGCGGCGCACAGCAGCCGGCCCAGCGGCGAACGCCTGCGCTACCGACTGCAGGTCGTCGCGGCCGGCGCCGCGGACATCGTGGAATCCGCCGGGGGATGGCTGTACGACCGGGTGATGGCCGGCTGGGAGGTGACCGCACTGCTCCCGCCCGGCGCGGACACCCGGCCGCTGCGCATACTCGGGGTGACGGTCTGCGACCAACGCTCCGGGCTCGGCGAGGCGAGCGCGGCGAGCCAGAGCCTGGCCGTCAGCGCCGAGGCGTTCACCGCCGACGAGGAGGTCCGCCGGCGCGTGCTGGCCTGCCTGGAGGACCGGCTGACCGAGGTCGCCCTGTGGGGTGACGGCTGGCCGCTGGGCGTCCATCGCGCGACGGCCGAGGCGCAGCACCTGCTCAGCGCCGCGGCGCGCCGGTTCAAGCGCCACGCGCTCGCGGCGGCCGGGATCCCCGACGCGCTGATTGCTCCGACCGAGACGCTGCTCCGCGACGCCCACTCGCGGATCGGCTGATGAACTCGCGGAGCGGCTGATGAAGAAGTACCACCGCCACACCCTGCTCTACCTGCACGAGACGATCTCGTTGGGCTCCGCGCGCAGCGTCGGCTTCACCGAGGCTTTCACCACCACCTATCAACCGATGATGGAGGCGCTCGGCGCCCGCCTCTTCGCCATCTGGGAATGCACGGCCTACAACGGGCACTGGCCGCAGGCGACCATCATCTGGGAGATCGACGGGTTCGCCGACTACTCGCGGATCGGCGCCGCCCAAACCCGCGGCGGCAGCCAGCACCGGGCGGCGGCCGAGTGGGCGGAATACCTGGCCGGCGTCGGCGCCAGCGGGGAGGGGCGCATCATGTACGCCGGCTCCTACAACAAGACCCTGGCGCAGTTGCGGGAAGCGAATTTCACTGCCCCACTGGTGATTCAGGAGATCATGCAGACCAAGCCCGGCCGCCAGGACGACTACATCCGCGAACTGGAACGCCTCTACGTGCCGTGGTCGGAACGCACGGGCAAGCGCTGGCTCGGTTCGTTCATCACCACGTTCCGCTACAACGAGGTCATCCACTACTGGGCGCTGGACGGCGGCTGGGAGTGCTTCGCCAACCACTACCCGTCGTGGAAGGAGAGCCCGCCGGCCGAGATCGTCACATGGATGAGCGTGGCGCCGGCGCTGCGCGACGGATGGGAGGACTCGATCCTGCAGGCCCTACCGCCGTCGCCACTGCGGTGAGCGCCGAACACGGGGACTTCGCCTACGACCCCTTCGACGCCGACGTGATGGCAAACCCGTTGCCGTACTACCGGATTCTGCGCGACCGATATCCCGTGTACTACCTGCCGCGATGGGACACCTACGCGCTCTCTCGCTTCGACGACATCTGGAGCGTGCTGGAGGTCAACGACGGAACCTTCGTCGCCTCGGAGGGAACCTTGCCGCCGGCGTCGGTGCTCGCCCGGCACAACGCCGGACCGGTCGACGACCCGCCGCTGCACCCGTTGCCGTTTTACGCGGTGTTCGACGCCGGCCTCTACAACCAGATCCGCAGCGCCCACTCGTCACCGCTGCGGCCCCGGGCGGTCTCCGGGCTGGAAGCCCGGATCAGGGCTCTGGCCAACGAACGGCTCGACGCGTTGCTGCCCCGCGGCTCGTTCGACCTCACCCAGGACTACGGCGGCATCGTGGCGGCCTTGGTCGTGTGCGAATTGCTCGGCATTTCATCGGATCTCGCGCCGCAGGTGTTGGCCGCCGTCAACGCGGGCAGCCTCGCCCAGCCGGGTGAGGGCGTCGACACCGCGCAGGCCCGGCCGAACTACCTGCAGTACCTGACGCCGGTGGTGCAGCGCCGCCGCGCCGACCCGTCCGGTGCGCCGCTCGGCGGCCTCCCCGTTGTGGACGGCCTGCTCGGCTACCGCCTGCCCGACGGCAGCGCGCCGGACGATGTCGAGGTCGCGACGCAGATGCTGTGCATCTTCATCGGCGGGACGGAGACGGTGCCCAAGATCGTCGCCCACGGGCTGTGGGAACTCAGCCGCCGGCCCGAGCAGCTGTCCGCGGTGCGGGCCGATCCCGGGCACACCGCGCCGGTGGCCCGGGAGGAGATGATCCGGTACTGCGCCCCGGCGCAGTGGTTCGCCCGCACGGCGCGTAAGCCCTTCACCATCCACGGCCAGACCATCCGGCCGGGCCAGCGCGTCATCACCCTGCTCGCCTCGGCCAACCGCGACGAACGCGAATACCCTCAGCCCGACGAGTTCGTCTGGGACCGGCCCATCCGGCGCTCGCTGGCGTTCGGGCGCGGGCAGCACTTCTGCATCGGCTACCATCTGGCGAGGCTGGAAATCGCTGTCCTGCTGCAAGAATGGCTGCGTCGGGTGCCCGACTACGCGATCCGTGACGAGGATGCCACCCGGCTGCCGTCCAGCTTCCAGTGGGGATGGAACACGATACCGGTGGAGGTGTGACGTGTGGTCGCACCGGATCGTCGCGCCGTATCTCTTTGAGCGCCGCTCGATTCCCGACAAGACACCCGAGGACCTGACCGACGGTCACGTGCTGCTGCGGTTCCTGGCCGCCGGCGTCTGCGGCAGCGACCTGCCCGCCTTCCGCGGCGCCCGGGGCAGGATCCCCGGCGACGACGGGCCGAGCGCCGCCGAGAAGGACGGGTTCCCGATCCACGAGGTGGCCGGCGAGGTGATCGCCAGCCGGCATCCCGACCACCGCCCGGGAGACCGCGTGGTGGGCTGGGCGTCGGGGTTCGACGGCCTGATGGAACGCGTCGTCAGCGACGGCGACGGCCTGGCGCCCCACGACCCGGCGCTGACCCCGGCCCAGGCGGTCGGCCTGCAACCCCTGGCCTGCGTTCTCTACGCCTGCGAGCAATTGCCCGACCTGGCCGGCAGGCACGTCGCGATCATCGGGCAGGGCTCGATCGGGCTGCTGTTCTCCTATGTCGCCAAGGCCGCCGGCGCCCGCCGCGTGACCGGGATCGACCCGGTCGACCGCCACACTGTCGCAACGGAATTCGGGATCGACGACCCGGTGCGCGCCACCAGCGACCGGTGGGTGAGCCAATTGGCGCCCGCCGACCGCGCCGACGTCGTCATCGAGGCGGTCGGGCACCAGGTGGCGACGCTGGGCCACGCCATCGCCGCGGCGGCCCCGGGCGGCACCGTCTTCTATTTCGGCGTCGCCGACGACGAGGCCTACCCGATCGACATGCGCAGCATGCTGCGCAAGAACCTCACGCTGAAATCCGGTGTGACGCAAGACCGCCGGCGGATGCTCGAACTCGCGGGGAAATTCGCCGCCGAACACCCCCGGCTGCTGGGCACCTACCTCACCCACACCTTCGGGGTCGACGAGCCGCAGGCCGCCTTCGAGCTGGCCTGCCGCCCCGATCCCGACCGCGTCAAGATCGCGATCGCGCTATGACCGCCCCGGAAAGCCGGCTGCGGCGGGCGCTGAGCAAGCCGTCCCCGGCATGGGGCGGCTGGATCACCGGCCACACGCTGCTCGGCCCGGAGGAGTTCACCCGGGCCGGATACGACTACGTCGGCTTCGACGCCCAGCACGGCTACCTCGGCGACGCCGACATCGCCTCGGCGATAAGGCGACTGGAACACGTGCCGATCGCCACCGTGGTGCGCCTGCCCAACGCCGACCCCGCGCCGATCGGGCGGGTGCTGGACGCCGGCGCCGACGCCGTGATCGTCGCCATGATCGAATCGGCCGACGAAGCCGCCGCGGCGGTGGCCGCGA
>NZ_CSTD01000005.1:334857-399666 GCF_001053185.1 Mycobacterium bohemicum DSM 44277
GTGCTCGACGCGATCGTGCGCAGCCACCGGGCGGCCACCGACGCCGGGCTGGTCACCGGCATCCACGCCGGCGACGGGAAGATCGGCCACGCCATGGCACGGCTGGGATTCCGGATGATCACGCTGACCTCGGAGTCACAGGCGCTGCGCCGCGGCGCTGCCGAGCACCTGCGCGAGGCGGCCGAGCAGTGACCGACGATCACGCCGCCATCCGCGCCCTGATCGCCGACTCCGCGCTCGCCCTGGACGGGGGCGGCATCGACAGCCCCGAGGAGCAGCCATGAATCAGCGTGTCGCCCTGGTCACCGGCGCCGCCGGGGGCCAGGGCTGGGCCATCGTCACAAGGCTACTGGATAACGGGTTTTCGGTCGCGGCGTGCGATCGGCGGGCCGATGAGCTGGCCCACTCGGTGCACAAGCTAGGCGACGCCGACGTGATCGCCGTCGACCTCGACGTCACCTCGCCGGCCCGGTGGGACGCGGCCGTCGAACTCGTCGTCGATCGCTTCGGGTCGCTGAGCACGCTGGTGAACAACGCCGGCGTGCTGCACCGCGCGTCGCTGGCCGACGAGACGCCGGAGGGCTTCGAAACCGCCTGGCGCGTCAACTGTCTGGGGGCCTTCCTCGGCATGCGGGCGGCCCTGGGGCAGCTGCGCACCGCGCCGAACGCCGCCGTTGTCAACACCTGCAGCACGGGGGCGATCCGCCCCTTCCCGCGGCACAGCGCCTACGGTTCGTCGAAGTGGGCGCTGCGGGGGCTGACCCAGAGCGCCGCGGCCGAGCTGGCCCCGTTCGGCGTCCGGGTCAACGCCGTGTTCCCGGGGCCGATCGCCACCCCCATGCTCGACGACGCCACCCAGCTGCGGCTGGCCGCCGCGTCGGCGTTCGGCCGGATCGGCCGCCCGGGGGAGGTGGCCGACGCCGTGGCGTTCCTGGTCTCCGAGGAGGCCTCGTTCATCACCGGCTCGGAACTGGTCGTCGACGGCGGGCAATGCCTGCAGATCCCATGAAGGTCGGCATCATCGGCGCCGGACCCGGCGGACTCGCGCTCGGAATACTGCTGCGCCGCGCCGGTTTTCACGACTTCACCATCTTCGACCGCGAGGGCGAGGTCGGGGGGACCTGGCTGGTCAACACCTACCCGGGGCTGGCCTGCGACGTCAAGTCACACCTGTACTCGTACTCGTTCAAGCTGAACTCGCAGTGGTCGCGCATGTGGCCCGGGCAGCGCGAGATCCTGGCCTACTTTCAACAATGCGCCGACGACTATGGGCTCCGGCCCCACCTGCGGCTGAACACCGAAATCCGCTCCGCGCGCTGGGATCCGGACACCCGGCGGTGGGGCCTGACCACCGGCGGCGGGGAGCAACACCACGTCGACGTGGTGGTCTCGGCCGTCGGAGTGTTCAGCCGGCCCACGCTGCCGGACCTGGTGGGCCAGGAGCGGTTCACCGGCACACTGATGCACTCGGCGCGCTGGGATCATTCGGTTGACCTGGCGGGCAAGCGGATCGCCGTGCTGGGCACGGGTTCGACGGCCTCGCAGCTGATACCGGAGCTGGCCAAGGTCGCCGCCAAGGTCTATTCGGTGCAGCGCTCGGCGACCTGGGTGTTGCCCAAGCCCGACCGGCCGTACACCGCGCGGGAACGCTGGGTATTCGCCCACGTTCCGCTCGCCAAAAGGCTGTACCGGACCAGGTTGTGGTGGCGCAGCGAGTCCAACATCTCGGTGATCCGCGACGGCAGCAAGAAGACCCGGGATTACACCGACGTCGCCCTGGACCTGCTGGAGCGCACGGTGCGAGACGAGGAACTGCGCCGCAAGCTGACCCCGGACTACCCGATGGGCTGCAAGCGGCTGGTGTTCTCGTCGGAGTTCCTGCCCGCGCTGACCCGCCCGAACGTCGAGGTGCTCGACAGCCCCGCGCGCTGCCTGCGGGCCGGCAGCCTGGTCACCGGCGACGGCGCCGAGCGCGAGGTCGACATCGTCGTGTGCGCCACCGGCTACGCCGCGGCCGACTACCTCGGCGAGCTCGAGGTCTGCGGACAGGGCGGCGTGACCCTGCGCGAGGTGTGGCGCGACGGGGCGCAGGCCTACCTCGGCATGGCCGTTCCCGGCTTTCCGAACTTCTTCATGCTCTACGGCCCCAACACCAACGTCGGCTCCAACAGCGTCATCTTCATGCTCGAGGCCCAGGCGCGCTACATCGTCCGGCTGCTGAAGTACATGCGGCGCAAGGGAAAGACCTCCGTCGCGGTGCGGCCGTCGGCGCTGGCCAAGTTCGTCGCCAAGGTGGACCACTGGATGATCGGCACCGTCTGGACCACCCAGTGCAGCAACTACTTTCGCGCCCCAAACGGGCGGGTGGTCACGCAGTGGCCCCGAAGCGCGCGTACCTTTTGGGGGATGACGCGCAGGTTCAAGCCCGCCGACTTCACGTTCGCGGGCCCCGAGGGCGGCGCCCGGTGAGCGAGCTGGACGGCGCCGAGCGGCTCGACCCGGCGTTGCGTGCGGTCGCGACGACGCGGACCGACTTCACGCCGGCCGCCATCGCGCTGATGCGCGAACCCTTCAACGAACGCCGCCGCGTCGCCGCCGCACAAACCGACGCCCGCGGCGTGCTGATCGCCGACGACGCCGCTCCCGCACCGGGCCGATCGGTGCCGGTCCGCATCTATCGCGGCGCGCCGCCGCCGGCGCCGGCGGTGGTCTACTGCCACGCCGGCGGGTTCGCCCTGGGCAACCTCGACACGGATCACCGGCAGTGCGTGGAACTGGCGGACCGCGGGCGGTGCACCGTCGTGTCGGTCGACTACCGGCTGGCGCCGGAACACCCCTACCCCGCCGCCCTGGACGACGCGCGGGCCGTGCTGCGCTGGGTCGCGGCGAGCGCTGCAGAACTGGGCGTCGACGCGGCGCGCCTGGCCGTTGCGGGCAGCAGCGCCGCGGCGCGGCACCGCCGGTGGCGTTCCAGTTGCTGCACCAGCCGGTGCTCGACGACCGGCCGACCCCGTCAAAGGGGGAGTTTCGCGCCAGCCCGGCATTCGACGGCGAAGCGGCGGAGCTGATGTGGCGCTACTACCTGGGCACGGCGGACCCGCCGCCCGCAGCCGTTCCCGCGCGGCGACCCGCCTCGGGCGATCACCCGCCGGCCCTGATCACCTGCGCGGAGATCGATCCTTTCCGCGACGAGGCCGTCCACTACGCCCGGGCGCTGCTGCGCGCCGGAGCGCCCGCCGAGCTGCACGTGTTCGCGGGCGCCTGCCACGGATTCGATTCGCTACTGCCCGACTGGTCGGAGTCCCGGCGGCTGTACGCCCTGCAGGGCGACGCCCTGCGGCGCGCCTTCGCCTGAGCCGGGGCAGGATGTGCAGTCATGAAGATCACCGGCGTGGACGTCGTACCGTTCGAAACCTTCGTCGACCGAATCTCCTTCGGGCAATTGATGACCGACTACCGGGTGACCCAGACGGTGACGACGGTCCGCACGGACGAAGGCGCCGAGGGCTACTACTTCGGCGGGCATTTCCACGGTGACCAGGACGGGCTGCTCCCCGGGGACCGGGCGCTGGTATCGCAATTCCTGAGCCCGCTGCTGACCGGGCAGGACCCGTTTGACCGCGCCGAGATCTGGCGGCAATTGTGGGCGGCGAAGCTGCCCGAAAACGTCTGCAGCGTCATCGATCTGGCGCTGTGGGACCTGGCCGGCCGGGTGACCGGGCTGCCGGTTCGCAAGCTGCTGGGCGGCGCCCGTGATCGGGTCAAGGCTTACGCGAGCAGCTTCAACAACCTCGGATCACCCGACGACTACGCCGCCCACGCCGCCGACTGCCGCCGCCAGGGCTACCGCGCCTACAAGATTCACCCCTACCATTACTGGAATCCCGAGACGGGCCAATTCGCCCTGCCCCGGCCGTCGTACGTCGACTGGGACATCGAGGTGTGCCGGAAGGTGCGGGCCGCGGTGGGTGACGACATGGTGCTGATGTTCGACCCCTGGGGCACCTACCACACCTACGCCGACGCCCTGCGGGTCGGCCGCGAACTCGAACGGCTGGGCTTCTACTGGTACGAACACCCGATGCCCGAATACCAGGTGGATTCCTACGTTCGGCTCGCGCGCGATCTCGACATCCCCATCTGCTCGCCGGAGGTCGCGGAGGGCGGGATCTACACCCGCGCGGAGTGGATCCGGCGCCACGCGTCGGACATCAGCCGCATCGACGTGCTGCGCGGCGGCATCACCGGCGTGCTGAAGGCGACCGGGATGTGCGAGGCGTTCGGCATTCGCTGCGAACTCCACATGAGCGGCTTCGGCAACATGCAAATCCTCGGGGCCACAAGCGAAGACGTGTGCGAATACTACGAGCGCGGCCTGCTCGGGCCCGGCGTCCGCTACGACGCCGCGCCACCCTACCTCGATGCGCCGTGCGATCCGCTCGGTGCGGACGGGTTCGTCACGCTGCCGTCGGCGCCCGGCCTCGGCTACCAGATCCGCTGGGACTACATCGAGCAGCACCGCCTCCCCGACACCCCGGTGGAACCGGTGGCGCCCATGCATCTCCGGTAGCCATGATGCGGTCTGACAGGATGGCGGGTGATGTCCTGCTGCGATGTCCCGATTCCCGCTGACGGCTGCGACGGCGCCTTCACCATCGACTCGTCGCGGGTGACTTTCGGGCGCGGATGCCTGGCGGAGGTGGGCGACCGGGCCGCCGCGCTCGGGCTGCGGCGGGTGGCCCTGTTCACCGATCCCCGCGTCGGCGCGCTGCCCGTCTTCGCGACGGCGTACGACTCGCTGATCGCGGCGGGACTGGACGTCGTCACCTACACCGACGTCCACGTCGAGCCGACCGACGCCTCCTTTGCGGACGCCGCGCGTTTCGCGCGGGAGTGCAGCCCCGACGGCTACGTGTCACTGGGCGGCGGCTCCGTCATCGACACCTGCAAGGCCGCCAACCTCTACGCCACCCACCCCGCCGACCTGCTTGCCTACGTCAACGCGCCGATCGGCGAGGGCAGGGGCGTACCCGGCCCGCTCAGGCCGCACATCGCATGCCCCACCACCGCGGGCACCGGCAGCGAGGTCACCGGGATCGCGATCTTCGACCTGTTGGCGCTAAAGGCCAAGACCGGCATCGCTTCTCACGCGCTGCGTCCCACGGAGGCGCTCGTCGACCCCGCCTGCACCGCGACCCTGCCCCCCGAGGTCGTCGCCGCGGCGGGCCTCGATGTGCTGTCGCACGCGTTGGAGTCCTACACCGCGCGACCCTATGGCCGGCGGCGGGCCCCCGAACGGCCCAGCCTGCGACCCATGAGCCAGGGCGCCAATCCGTGGAGCGACATGGGCTGCCGCGAGGCGTTGCGCATCTTGGGCCAGTCCCTGGAACGCGCCGTGCACGACGCCTCGGACAGCTCGGCCCGCGAAGACATGATGTGGGCCGCGACCCTGGCCGGCATCGCCTTCGGCAACGCGGGCGTCCACGCGCCGCACGGCATGGCCTACGCGGTGGCGGGGCTGGTCCGGGATTTCCGTCCCTCGGGCTACCCGGCCGGCGAGCCGCTCGTGCCGCATGGAATGGCCGTCATCGTCAACGCGCCGTCGGCATTCCGCTTCACCGCGGAGGTCAGCCCGGCGCGGCACCTGGAAGGCGCCCGGCTGCTCGGCGCCGACACGCGGGGTGCCGGCGCTACGGATGCGGGCGAGGTGCTGGCGGGCCAACTCATCCGCATCATGCGAGCGGTGGGCATGCCGAACGGGCTGAGCGCGCTCGGCTACACCGAGGACGACGTGGCGGCGCTCACCGAGGGCGCCCACCCGCAGCAGCGCCTCCTGCAGAACGCTCCGCGCGAGATGAGCAAACCCGTTCTGGCGCAGTTGTTCCGGCAAGCCCTGAGGTATTGGTAGGCCATGAGTTCAGCTCCTTCGGTTCCCCCCGCGCCGGACGGCCTCACGAGCGACGACTTTCCGGTGCGGTGGCCGGTGGGAACGCGGTGGGCCGACAACGACATGTTCGGCCACCTGAACAACGCGGTCTACTACCAGCTGTTCGACACCGCGATCAACGCGTGGATCAACACCGGCACCGGGCTGGACCCGCTGACCATCCCGGCGCTGGGGATCGTCGCCGAGTCCGGCTGCCGCTATTTCTCCGAACTGCACTTCCCGGAGGGCCTCATGGTGGGCCTGGCCGTCACGCGGCTGGGCCGCAGCAGCGTCACCTACCGCCTCGGCGTGTTCCGGCCGGCCGAGCCCGGCCGCCCGCAGCCGATCACCGCGCTGGGCCACTGGGTGCACGTCTACGTCGACCGCGAGAACCGCAAGCCGGTCCCCATCCCCGACGCCATCCGTGCGCTGCTCGCGACCGCGTGCGTCGGGGCGGTCACCTAAGGTTGGCGCATGCCAGTTTTGAGCAAGACGGTCGAGGTCGTCGCCGACGCATCGGTGATCCTGGGCATCGTCGCCGACTTCGAGGCCTACCCGCAGTGGAACGAAGAGGTCCAAGGACTTTGGGTGCTCGCCCGCTACGACGACGGGCGTCCCAGCCAGCTGCGGCTCGACGCCGACTACCAGGGGATGAAGGCGACGTTCATTCAGGCCGTGTACTACCCGGGCGAGAACCAGATCCAGACGGTGCTGCAGCAGGGTGACCTCTTCTCCAAGCAGGAGCAGCTGTTCAGCGTGGTGGGCGCCGGCTCGTCGAGCCTGCTGACCGTCGACATGGACGTCGAGACGACGATGCCGATCCCCGCGCCGATGGTGAAGTCGCTCGCCGGCAACGTCCTGGATCACCTCGCCGAGAACCTCAAGCGGCGCGCCGAGGAGCTCGCGGCCGGCTAGTTGGTCAGGCCGGGGAGTCAGCCCGGAATACCCATCCGCTCGCGCATCTCGCTGAGCCGGTTGGCCGCGTCGGTGAACTGCCAGACGGTGTGCTCGATGACGGCGGCGGCGTCCCGGCGGCGCAGCGCGGCGATCAGCTGGTGGTGATTGTCGACCGCCGCCGCACCCCACAGCGGGTCGGAGGCGTACACCTGCACGGGCATGTAACGCGCCGCGTTGAGCAGGAACCAGGCCAGCTTGATCCGGCCGCTGGCGTGATTGAAGACGCGGTGGAACGCGAACTCGATGCCCGCGATGGTTTCGGCGTCGCCGGCGTTGACCGCCGCCGCGAGGCCCTGGTTGATGCGCTCGAGCTCGTCGATCTGGGCGTCGGTGATGTGTTCGGTGGCCGCGGCCGCCAGCTCCCGGGCGATGGTCGCCTGCAGCCAGAAGATGTCCTGGATGTCCTGCCGGGTGAGCGGCAGCACCACGTGACCGCGATGCGGCTCGAGCTGCACCATGCCCTCGCCGCGCAGCTTGAGCAGCGCCTCGCGCACCGGGGTGATGCTCACCCCGAGCTCGGCGGCGGTCTCGTCGAGCCGGATGAACGTCCCCGGGCGCAGCGTCCCGGACATGATCGCCGCGCGCAGGCGGGCCGTCACCTCGTCCGACAACTGCGCCCGGCGCACCGGGCGCCGGCTCCTCATCGTCGACGAGGGTTGTGTCGATATCGGTGCGTTCACGTCAGCTGCCAGGGCTTTCGGGGACTTGGCCGGGTCTTGTCAGGGGACCGTTAAAGCCATAGTGTGACCCAGACAACACCATGTTTTATCAAATATCAACCTGGCGCAAGCGGTGCGCGAGTGAAGGGGAGGTGTTCCGTGACCGCGCAACTGGCCGGCCGTGCGACCCGGGCCACCGACGAGCTGTACCGGGCCCGGCGGCAGAACTGGGTCAACCAGCTGGAGCGGCACGCCCTGATGCAACCGGACGCGACGGCGCTGCGGTACCTGGGCAACACCGTGACGTGGTCGGGGCTGCAGCGGCGGGTCGCGGCGCTGGCCGACGCGCTGAGCCGCCGCGGGGTCGGCTTCGGCGACCGGGTGATGGTCCTGATGCTCAACCGCCCCGAATTCGTCGAGTCCGTGCTCGCCGTCAACATGCTCGGCGCGATCGCGGTCCCGCTGAACTTCCGGCTCACCGCGCCCGAGATCGCGTTCCTGGTCGAGGACTGCGAGGCCCGCGTGGTGATCACCGAAACCGTGCTGGCCCCCGTGGCCACCGGCGTCCGCGAGGTTCAGCCGCTGCTGGAAACCATCGTCGTCGCCGGTGATCCGACCGGTGACCGCGTGCTGGGTTACCAGGACCTGATCGACGAACCCGGCGGGTCCCACGAGCCCGTCGACATCCCCAACGACTCGCCCGCCCTGATCATGTACACCTCCGGCACCACCGGCCGGCCGAAGGGCGCCGTGCTGACCCACACCAACTTGACCGGGCAGACGATGACCGGCCTCTACACCACCGGCGCCGACATCAACAGCGACGTCGGATTCGTCGGCGTCCCGTTCTTCCACATCGCCGGGATCGGCAACCTGCTCACCGGGATCACGCTGGGGACGCCCACGGTGATCTACCCGCTCGGCGCGTTCGACCCGGGCCAGTTGCTCGACGTGCTGGCCGCGGAGAAGGTCACCGGGATCTTCCTGGTTCCGGCGCAGTGGCAGGCGGTCTGCGCCGAGCAGCGGGCCCGGCCGCGCGAGCTGAGGTTGCGGGCGATGTCCTGGGGCGCCGCGCCGGCGCCCGACGCGTTGCTGCGCGAGATGTCGGCGACCTTCCCGGGCACCCACATCCTGGCCGCGTTCGGGCAGACCGAGATGTCGCCGGTCACCTGCATGCTGCTCGGCGAGGACGCCATCCGGAAGCGCGGATCCGTCGGCAAGGTGATTCCCACCGTCGCCGCCCGAGTGGTCGACGAGAACATGAACGACGTGCCCGTGGGCGAGGTCGGCGAAATCGTCTATCGCGCACCGACACTGATGAGCGGCTACTGGAACAACCCGGAGGCCAGCGCGGAGGCCTTCGCGGGCGGCTGGTTTCACTCCGGGGACCTCGTGCGGATGGACGAGGAGGGCTACGTCTGGGTCGTCGACCGCAAGAAGGACATGATCATCTCCGGCGGCGAGAACATCTACTGCGCCGAGGTCGAGAACGTGCTCGCCAGCCATCCCGCGATCGCGGAGGTGGCCGTGATCGGCCGCGCCCACGAGAAGTGGGGCGAGGTGCCCATCGCGGTCGCGGCGGTCACCGACGAGGATTTGCGGCTGGAGCACCTGGCCGAATTCCTGGCCGAACGGCTGGCCCGGTACAAGCACCCCAAGGCGCTCGAGATCGTCGATGCCCTGCCCCGCAACCCCTCCGGGAAGGTCCTCAAGACTGAGCTGCGGGTGCGGTACGGGTCCGTGACTGTCACCGAAATGCGTTCTGAAATAAGGGATTCCACAACGAGTGAGGGTGATTGACGGGACCTGTAACGTTTGCCAGCTGTTGACGAAGGGTTAATTGTGCAGATGCGGTTCACACGTGCGAGACCATCGGGTACATTCCTGTGGTCGCCGTTACTACCTGCGAGTAGGGAGCCGATGGTCACACTTGTAGGGTCTGGGCGGGGAGGCCCACGGAGTGGCCGACAACAGGGTTCGCCGCGGCGCGGTGGGGCGGGCGACTCGGGTGCGAGGGGGATGCGGTGACGTCGACGGCTTCGACTTCGACGAGTCGGCGCGGACCCTATCTGGTCAGCTTCATGCGCGACCAGCTGCAGACGCCGCTGACCCTGATCGGCGGGTTCTTCCGGATGTGCGTGCTGACCGGGCGGGCGTTGTTCCGCTGGCCGTTTCAATGGCGCGAATTCGTCCTGCAGTGCTGGTTCATCATGCGGGTGGCGTTCTTGCCGACCATCATGGTCTCGATCCCGCTGACCGTTCTGCTGATCTTCACCCTCAACGTCCTGCTGGCCCAGTTCGGGGCCGCCGACCTGTCCGGCGCCGGCGCGGCGATCGGCGCGGTCACCCAGCTCGGCCCGCTGACCACGGTGCTGGTGGTCGCCGGCGCCGGGTCCACGGCGATCTGCGCGGACCTGGGCGCGCGCACCATCCGCGAAGAGATCGACGCGATGGAGGTGCTGGGCATCGACCCCATCCACCGCCTGGTGGTCCCGCGCGTGATCGCCGCGACCCTCGTCGCCACGCTCCTCAACGGCCTGGTGATCACCGTCGGCCTCGTGGGCGGATACCTGTTCGGCGTCTACCTGCAAAACGTCTCGGGGGGCGCGTATCTGGCGACCCTGACCACCATCACCGGCCTGCCCGAGGTGATCATCGCGACCATCAAGGCGGCGATCTTCGGCCTCATCGCCGGTCTGGTCGGCTGCTTCCGCGGGCTGACCGTGCGCGGCGGCTCGAAGGGTCTGGGAACCGCCGTCAACGAGACCGTCGTGCTCTGCGTGGTCGCGCTGTACGCGGTCAACGTCGTGCTGACCACCATCGGCGTGCGGTTCGGGACGGGGCACTGACGTGTCGACCGCCGCCGTAGTCCGCGCCCGCTATCCCCGGGCGGTAGAGAACGTCCGCCGCTACGGCGGCGCTTTGGTCCGCGGGATCGACGACATCGGCCAGATGGCCTGGTTCGGGGTGGTCGCCGTCGGGAACATCCCGCACGCGCTGCGCCTCTACCGTAAGGAGACGTTGCGGCTGATCGCCCAGATCGGCATGGGCACCGGCGCCATGGCCGTCATCGGCGGCACCGTCGCGATCGTCGGGTTCGTGACGCTGTCGGGCAGCTCGCTCGTGGCCATCCAGGGCTTCGCGTCGCTGGGCAACATCGGTGTCGAGGCCTTCACCGGGTTCTTCGCCGCGCTGATCAACGTGCGCATCGCCGCGCCCGTCGTCACCGGGATCGCCATGGCCGCCACCGTCGGGGCCGGCGCCACCGCGGAACTCGGCGCCATGCGGATCAGCGAGGAGATCGACGCGCTGGAAGTCATGGGCATCAAGTCGATTTCGTTCCTGGCCACCACCCTGATCATGGCCGGACTGGTCGTCATCATTCCCCTGTATGCGCTCGCGATGATCATGTCGTTCCTGTCCCCGCAGATCACCACCACGGTCTTCTACTCCCAGTCGCAGGGCACCTATGAGCACTATTTCCGGACATTCCTGCGACCCGACGACGTGTTCTGGTCATTCCTGGAGGCCATCATCATCACCGCGGTGGTGATGATCACCCACTGCTTCTACGGCTACAACGCCGGCGGCGGACCCGTCGGCGTCGGCGAGGCCGTCGGCCGGTCCATGCGCTTCTCGCTGGTGTCGGTTCAGGTCGTCGTTCTGGCTGCCGCGTTGGCGCTGTACGGCGTCAACCCCAACTTCGCCCTGACGGTGTAGCGCGATGACGTCACCGGTGAAGGTCAACGCCCCGAGGAACCCGCCGTACAAGCTGGCCGGGGTGGCGATGCTGGTGGTGCTCGCGATCATCCTGGTGCTGGTGTACGGGCAGTTCCGGGGGGACTTCACGCCCAAGGACAAGCTGACGATGGTGGCGTCGCGCGCCGGACTGGTGATGGACCCCGGTTCCAAGGTCACCTACAACGGGGTGGAGATCGGCCGGGTCGCCAACATCGCCGAGACGGTGCGCGACGGCAAGCCGGCCGCCAAATTCACCCTCGACGTGTACCCCAGGTACCTCTCGCTGATCCCGGCGAACGTGAACGCCGACATCAAGGCCACCACGGTGTTCGGCGGCAAATACGTCTCCCTGACGACGCCCAGGGACGCCCAGGGCAACGTCGTCGCCAAGGGGCACCTGAACCCGAAGTCGGTGATCGACGCCAGGTCGGTGACGACGGAGATCAACACCGTCTTCCAGACGATCACCGAGATCGCGCAGAAGGTGGACCCCGTCAAGCTGAACCTGACACTGAGCGCGGCCGCGCAGGCGCTGTCCGGCCTGGGTGACAAGTTCGGTCAGTCGATCGTCAACGCCAACGCGATCCTCGACGACGTCAACCCGCAGATGCCGCAGGCCCGCCACGACATCCAGGCCTTGGCCGCGCTGGGCGACACCTACGCCAACGCCGCGCCGGACCTGATCGAATTCCTCAACAACGCCGACGTCACCGCCCGCACCATCAACGCGCGGCAGAAGGATCTGGACCAGGCCCTGCTGGCGGCGGCCGGGTTCGGCAACACCGGCGCCGACATCTTCGAGCGCGGCGGCCCGTATCTGGCGCGGGGTGCCAGGGACCTGGTGCCGACGGCGCAGTTGCTGGACACCTACAGCCCGGAGCTTTTCTGCACGGTTCGCAACTATCACGACATCGAGCCCAAGGCCGCGTCGTTCCTCGGCGGCAACGGCTACTCGTTGAACACCGAGTCCGAAGCGCTGTCCGGGTTGGGCCTGCTCGCCAACCCGATATCGCTGGTCCCCCTGGCGCTGTTCACCAACGGCCTGGGTCCCCTCGCCGGGCTGATCGGCGGGGCGCCGAACCCCTACACGTACCCGGAAAACCTGCCCCGGGTGAACGCCCGCGGCGGGCCTGGTGGCGCGCCGGGCTGCTGGCAGCAGATCACCCACGATCTGTGGCCCGCACCCGAGCTGGTGATGGACACCGGCAACAGCATCGCTCCGTACAACCACCTGGACACCGGGTCGCCGTACGCGATCGAGTATGTCTGGGGCCGCCAGGTAGGGGATAACACGATCAACCCATGAAAATCACCGGTACGCTCGTTCGACTCAGCATCTTCGCGTCGGTGCTGCTGGCTTTCACTGTGATGATCATCGTGGTGTTCGGTCAGCTCCGTTTCCAACGCACGTATGCGTACTCGGCGGAGTTCGCCAATGCCAGCGGCCTGCGGGAGGGCCAGTTCGTCCGAGCCTCCGGCGTCGAGGTCGGCAAGGTCGGTTCGGTCAAGGTGATCGACGGCGGCAAGCGGGCCCTGGTCGAGATCAGGGTCGACCGCTCGATACCGCTCTACCAGTCGACCACCGCGCAGATCCGGTACCTGGACCTGATCGGCAACCGCTACCTGGAACTCAAGCGCGGCCAGGGTGAGGGCGCCGACCGGGTCTTGCCGCCCGGGGGTCTCATCCCGCTGGCGCGGACGTCGCCGGCGCTGGACCTCGACGCGCTGATCGGTGGCTTCAAGCCGCTGTTCCGGGCGCTGGACCCGCAGAAGGTGAACACCATCGCGACGGCGCTCATCACCGTCTTCCAGGGGCAGGGCGGCACCATCAACGACATCCTCGACCAGACCGCGCAGCTGACCTCGCAACTCGGCGAGCGCGACCAGGCGATCGGCGAGGTGGTCAAGAACCTCAACATCGTGCTGGACACCACGGTTCGCCACCGCCAGCAGTTCGACCAGACCGTCAACAACCTCGAGGTGCTGGTCACCGGGCTGAAGGACCACGCCGACCCGCTGGCCGCCGGGACCGCGCACATCAGCAACGCCGCCGGCACCGTCGCCGACCTGCTGGCCGAGGACCGCCCGTTGCTGCACAAGACGATCAACTATCTGGACGCGATACAGCAGCCGCTCATCGACCAGCAGGACCAGCTGCAGGACTACCTCAAGCGGGTGCCGACCGCGCTGAACATGATCGGGCGCGCGATCGGTTCCTACGGCGACTTCGTCAACTTCTACTCCTGCGACATCACCCTGAAGTTGAACGGGCTGCAGCCGGGCGGGCCGATCCGCACGGTCCGGCTCTTCCAGCAGCCGACGGGCAGGTGCACGCCCCAATGAGAACGCTGGAGCCACCCAACCGGGTCCGCATCGGCCTGATGGGCATCCTCGTCACCGTGCTCGTCATCGGCGTCGGGCAGAGCATCACCAGCGTGCCCATGCTGACGGCCAAGCCCGAGTACTACGGGCAGTTCACCGACACCGGCGGCCTCAGCACGGGTGACAAGGTCCGCCTGGCGGGCGTGGACGTCGGCAAGGTGGAGAGCCTCAAGATCGACGGGGACCACATCCTGGTCAAGTTCAACATCGGCACCCAGCGGATCGGCACCGAGAGCCGGCTGGCCATCAAGACCGACACGATCCTCGGCAAGAAGGTCCTCGAAGTCGAGGCCCGGGGCAGCCAGCAGCTGCGCCCCGGCAACAGCCTGCCGATCGGCCAGAGCACCACGCCCTACCAGATCTACGACGCGTTCTTCGACGTCACCAAGGCCGCCTCCGGGTGGAACATCGACACGGTCAAGCAGTCGCTGCACGTGTTGTCCGACACCGTCGACCAGACGTACCCGCACCTGAGCGCCGCCCTCGACGGGGTGGCCAAGTTCTCCGACACGATCGGCAAGCGCGACGAACAGATCAAGCACCTGCTCGCCCAGGCCAACCAGGTGGCGAGCGTTCTGGGCGACCGCAGCGAGCAGGTGGACCGGTTGCTGGTCAACGCCAAGACGCTGCTCGCCGCGTTCAACGAGCGGGGCCGGGCGATCGACGCGTTGTTGTCCAACGTCGCCGCGTTCTCCGAACAGGTCAAGGGGCTGATCAACGACAATCCCAACCTCAACCACGTGCTGGAGCAGCTGCGCACCGTCAGCGACATCCTGGTCCAGCGCAAGGACGACCTGGCGACGGGATTCACCGAGGTCGGCAAGTTCCTCCCGTCGCTGAACGAGGCGATCGCGTCGGGGCCGTTCTTCAAGGTGGTCCTGCACAACCTGCTCCCAGGCCAGATCCTGCAGCCCTTCGTCGACGCCGCCTTCAAGAAGCGTGGCATCGACCCGGAGAACTTCTGGCGCAGCGCCGGGCTGCCCGAGTTCCGCTGGCCCGACCCCAACGGCACCCGGTTCCCCAACGGCGCCCCGCCGCCCGCGCCCCCGGCGCTGGAGGGCACCCCGGACCATCCCGGACCGGCCGTACCCCCGGGCTCGCCGTGCTCGTACACGCCGGCCAATCCCGGCGGCAACGTCACCGTCGGCGACGAGGGGTTGCCGCGGCCGTGGAACCCGCTGCCCTGCGCCGGCGCGGACGTCGGCCCCTTCGGCGGTGTGGGCTTCCCGGCTCCGACCGACGTCGCGTCGTCGCCGCCCAACCCCGACGGCCTGCCGCCCACGCCCGGCATGCCGATCGCCGGCCGGCCGGGCGACCCGCCGCCGAACGTGCCGGGCACCCCGGTGCCTGTCTCCTTATACACGTTCGCGCCCGGCCTGCCGCCGGGTCCCCCGGCACCGCCGGGACCCGGCAACCAGTTGCCGGCACCATTGATCAACCCCGGGGGAACCGGAGGCAGCGGCGCTGCGGGAGGGGGTAGCCAGAATTGAGCACCATCTTTGACGTCCGCAACATCCGGCTGCCGAAGCTGACCCGCGCGACCGTGATCATCGGGTCGATCGTCGTGGTACTCGCCCTCGTCGTCGGATTCGTCGGCTGGAAGCTCTACGAGAAGCTGACCACCAACACCGTGGTGGCGTACTTCTCGGCGGCCAACGCGCTATACCCGGGCGACAAGGTCCAGATCATGGGTTACCGGGTCGGTGCGATCGACAAGATCGAGCCCGCCGGCGACAAGATGAAGGTCACCTTCCATTACCAGAACAAATACAAGGTGCCCGCCAACGCCTCGGCGGTGATCCTCAACCCCACCCTGGTCGCATCGCGCGCCATCCAGCTGGAGCCGACCTACAAGGGCGGCCCGGTGCTGGCCGACAACGCGGTGATCCCCGAGGACCGCACGCAGGTGCCGGTGGAGTGGGACCAGCTGCGCAACAGCATCACCAACATCATCTCCAAGCTGGGTCCCACACCCGAGCAGCCGAAGGGCCCGTTCGGCGAGGTGATCGAGTCGTTCGCCGACGGGCTCGCCGGTAAGGGCAAGCAGATCAACACGACGCTGAGCAGCCTGTCTCAGGCGGTGACCGCCCTCAACGAGGGGCGCGGCGACTTCTTCGCGGTGCTCAAAAGCCTGGCGCTGTTCGTCAACGCGCTGCACCAGGACGATCAGCAGTTCGTGGCGTTGAACCAGAACCTCGCCGACGTCACGACCCGGCTGGCGCACAACGACACCGACCTGGCCAACGCCGTCCAGCAGTTCGACGGCCTGCTCTCGACCGTGCGGCCGTTCCTCGACAAGAACCGCGAGGTGCTCACCCACGACATCGACAACCTGGCGACCGTGACGAACACCCTGCTTCAGCCGGACCCGCTGAACGGGCTGGAGACGGCGCTGCACGTCCTGCCGACGGCCGCCTCCAACATCAACCAGATCTACCACCCGTCGCACGGCGCCGTGGTCGCCATCCCGTCGATCACCAACTTCGCCAACCCGATGCAGTTCATCTGCAGCTCGATCCAGGCGGGCAGCCGCCTGGGGTATCAGGAGTCGGCCGAGTTGTGCGCGCAATACCTGGCGCCGATCCTCGACGCGATCAAGTTCAACTACCCGCCCTTCGGCCTGAACCTGTTCAGCACCGCCGAGACGCTGCCGAAGGAAGTCGCCTACTCCGAGCCGCGGCTGCACCCACCGAACGGTTATAAGGACACCACCGTGCCCGGGATCTGGGTTCCCGACACCCCGACGTCGCACCGCAACACGCAGCCGGGCTGGATCGTCGCCCCCGGCATGCAGGGCCAGCAGGTGGGGCCGATCACCGGCGGGTTGATGACGCCGGACTCGCTCGGCGAGCTGATGGGCGGCCCCGACATCGCGCCCGTCCAGTCGAACCTGCAGACCCCGCCGGGGCCGCCGAACGCCTACGACGAGAGCCCGTCTCCGGTGATCGGGCAGAACCCGCCGCAGGTTCCGATCCCGCCACCGCCGCCGGGGCCCGAAGTGGTCCCCGGACCCGTGGCGCCGACACCCGCTCCCCTTGACGCAGGACTGGGCCAGTGAGGCGCGCGACGAGCGCGGGACGCGCGAGGAGCAAGCCGAACCATGAGGCTGTGCGGAGCAACGTGATCCGGCGGATCAGGCACCGGGCCTGGCAGGGGCTGGTGCTGGCGTCGGCGGCTGTGGCGCTGAGCTCCTGCGGGTGGAAGGGCATCTCCAACGTGCCGATCCCGGGCGGTCCGGGCAGCGGGTCGGGAGCCATGACGATCTACGTCCAGGTGCCCGACACGTTGGCGATCAACGGCAACAGCAAGGTGATGGTGGCCGACGTCTTCGTCGGGTCCATCAAGAAGATCGAGCTGAAGAACTGGGTCGCGACGCTGACGTTGGGGGTCGACAAGGCCGTCAAGCTGCCGAAGAACGCCACGGCCAAGATCGGTCAGACGTCTCTGCTGGGCTCCCAGCACATCGAGTTGGCCTCGCCGCCGAACCCGTCCCCGGAGCTGCTGAAGGACGGCGACACCATCCCACTGAAGAACTCCTCGGCCTTCCCCACCACCGAGCAGACGCTGGCGAGCCTTTCGCTGATCCTGCGCGGCGGCGGCATCCCGAACCTGGAAGTGCTGCAGAACGAGGTCTTCAACATCTTCAACGGGCGGGGAAACCAGATCCGGGCCTTCCTGGGCAAGCTGGACACCTTCACCGATCAGCTCAACCAGCAGCGCGATGACATCACCCATGCAATCGACTCCACCAACCGGCTGCTGGCCTACGTGGCGAACCGGGCCGACGTTCTCGACCGGGTGCTCACCGACTTCCCGCCGCTGCTCAAGCACTTCGCCGACACCAAGCAGCTGCTGATCAACGCCGTCGACTCGGTGGGCCGGCTCAGCCAGGCCGCCGACCAGTACCTGTCGGAGGCGCGGGGGCCGTTGCACACCGACCTGCAGGCTCTGCAGTGCCCGCTTCGGGAACTGGGCCGCGCCTCGCCGTACCTGATCGGCGCGCTGAAGCTGATCCTGACCCAGCCGTTCGACATCGACACGGTGCCGAAGATCTTCCGGGGTGACTACATCAACATTTCGGTGAACCTCGACGTCACGCTGAGCGCCGTCGACAACGCGTTCCTCACCGGCACCGGGTTGTCCGGGTCGCTGCGTGCCATCGAGCAGTCCTACGGCCGCGACCCCGAGTCGATGATCCCCGACGTGCGCTACACCCCGAACCCGAACGACGCGCAGGGTGGGCCGCTGGTGGAAAGGGCGGACCGGAATTGCTGACCCCCTTTGTCCGACGCCAGCTGATCATCTTCGCGATCATGACCGTGGTCTCGATCTCGGTGCTGGGCGTGTACTACCTGCAGATTCCCAGCCTCGTGGGGATCGGCCGGTACACGCTGAAGGCCAATCTGCCGGCCTCCGGTGGCCTGTATCCGACGGCCAACGTGACCTATCGCGGCATCACGATCGGCAGGGTCACAGACGTCGAGCCGACGGAGTGGGGCGCCGAGGCGACGATGAGCATCGACAGCCGCTACAAGATCCCGGTCGACGCCACGGCGAACGTGCACTCGGTGTCGGCGGTCGGTGAGCAGTACCTGGACCTGGAATCGACCGGCAACCCGGGCAAGGACTTCTCCCCCGGGCAGACCATCACCAAAGGCACGGTCCCGTCCGAGATCGGTCCGGCCCTGGACACGGCCAACCGGGGGCTGGCCGCGCTGCCGAAGGACAAGATCAGCGCGCTGCTCGACGAGACGGCGCAGGCCGTCGGGGGGTTGGGTCCCTCCCTGCAGCGGCTGGTCGACGGGACGCAGGCGATCGTCGGTGACTTCAAGATTAACATCACCGATGTCAACGACCTCATCCAGCACTCCGGGCCCATCCTGGACAGCCAGGTCGACTCGAGCAGCGCCATCGAGCGCTGGGCGCGCAACCTCAACAGGCTGGCTGCCCAGACCGCCCAGAACGACCAGCACGTCAGGAGCATCCTGTCCCAGGCCGCGCCGACCGCCGATCAGGTCAACGAGGTGTTCAACGACGTGCGCGACTCGCTGCCGCAGACGTTGGCGAACCTCGAGGTCGTGTTCGACCTGCTCAAGCGCTACCACGCCGGGGTGGAGCAGGTGCTGGTGTTCCTGCCCCAGGGCGCGTCGATCGCACAGACGGTGGCCGCGCCCTTCCCGAACCAGGCCGCGCTCGACCTGGCCTTGTCGATCAACCAGCCGCCGCCGTGTCTGACCGGGTTCATCCCGGCGGCCGAATGGCGGTCCCCGGCCGACACCAGCATCCAGCCGTTGCCGTCGGGCACCTACTGCAAGATCCCGATGGACACCCCGGCCAACGGCGTGCGCGGGTCGCGCAACATCCCGTGCACCGACGTGCCCGGGAAGCGGGCGGCCACGCCGCGGGAATGCCGCGACCCCCGGCCGTACGTCCCGGCGGGCACCAACCCCTGGTACGGCGACCCGAACCAGAACCTGACCTGCCCCGCGCCGGCCGCGCGCTGCGACCAGCCGGTGAAACCGGGCCTGGTGATTCCCGCGCCGTCCATCAACAACGGCATGAACCCCGCCCCGTCCGATCGGGTGGCGGGGACGCCGCCTCCGACCAGTGACCCCTTGTCCCGGCCGGGATCGGGTACCGTGCAGTGCAACGGCCAGCAGCCAAACCCGTGTGTCTACACTCCGGGCGGGCCCCCCGCGGCGATATACAGTCCTCAAAGCGGCGAATTGGTAGGGCCGGACGGGGTCAAATACTCCGTCGAAAACTCGACCAAAACAGGAGACGACGGATGGAAGGAGATGCTGGCGCCGGCCGGCTGAACCCCCCACCCATGCCGACGAATCGTCGTCTGCGTAGGCGCAACCGAACGTTCAAGCCCACCAGTAGTGCGGAGCCCTCGCCCGCGCCCACCGAGGTGACGGCCGAGGATCCGTCAGGATCCGAGGACGGAGCCGACCCGACGGACACCGAGGTGACGGCCGAGGATCCGTCAGGATCCGAGGACGGAGCCGACCCGACGGACACCGAGGTGACGGCCGAGGGCCCATCTGAGTCGGCGGCCGGCGACGCGTCTGAGGCGGAGGCGCCGGCGTCGGGCGGCGGGCGTCGCCCCTCGCGGTTGAGCAGCCGCCGCTGGCTGGCCGGGATCGCCGCGTTGCTCGTGCTGTCGGCCGGCGGAATCGGGGCGGGCGGCTACTTGGCGCTGCGCTACCACCACAAGGCGCAGGCCATCGCCCGCGAGGACGCCGCCGCGCTCAAGGCCGCGGTCGATTGCGTATCGGCGACCCAGGCGCCGGACACCACCGCGATGGCCGCCAGCGAGCGAAAGATAATCGATTGCGGCACAGACGCTTTCCGGTCCCAGGCGCTGCTCTACACCAGCATGATCGTGCAGGCATACCAGGCGGCCAACGTTCACGTTCAGGTCGCCGACGTGCGGGCTGCGGTGGAGCGCAACAACAGTGACGGTTCGATCGATGTGCTCGTCGCGATGCGCGTCAAGGTGGACAGCGATCAGTCCCAGAAGGAAACCGGGTATCGGCTGCGGGTGAAGATGGCGCTCGACGAGGGTCAGTACAAGATATCCAAGCTCGACCAGGTGACCAAGTGACGGCAGTGGTCGAGGACATCCAGACCACGATTCCCGAACCGGCGCCAAAAGCGCTGGCCCCCTGGCGCATTCGCGTGGGCGCGTTCGCGGTGGACGTGCTGCCCGGCGGGGCGGTGGCGACGACGATGGCTCTGGTCGCCTTGGCGCTGCCGCAGCGCGCCGTCTGGTGGTGGGTGTGTGTCGCGATCGGCGGCCTGGCGATCCTGCTGACGCTGCTGAACCGGCTGCTGCTGCCGGCGGTCACCGGGTGGAGCCTGGGCCGCGCCCTCTTCGCGATCACGGTGACGGGGCGCGACGGGACGAGTCCGGCGCCGTGGGCGTTGCTGCTGCGCGACCTGGCCCACCTGCTCGACACGGTCTCGGTGGTGGGCTGGCTCTGGCCGATGTGGGACCCCCGGGGCCGCACCTTCGCCGACCTGCTGTTGCGCACCGAGGCGCAACGCGCCGAACCCCGAGAGCCGATCCCCAACGTCCGGCGGTGGACCGCGGTGGCGGTGCTGACCGCGGCGGCGGTGTGCGTCGCGGGCGCCGCCGTGGGTTATGCCGCGGTCTACTCGCCGGACCGGGCCACCGACCGCACCAGGGCGGACATCTCCACCCAGGGGCCGAAGATCGTCGCGCAGATGCTGACCTATGACCCGAAGTCGTTGGCGGACGACTTCGTGCGCGCCCGGTCGCTGGCCACCGACAAGTACCGCGGCCAGCTGGCTGCCCAGCAGGACATCGTCCAGAAGGGCAACCCGGTCATCAATGAGTACTGGGTCACCGACAGCGCGATCCAATCGGCGGCGCCGGATCGCGCGACGATGCTGATGTTCCTGCAGGGCCGGCGCGGCGCCGCGCCCGAGGAGCGCTACATCAGCGCCACCGTCCGGGTGGCCTTCCTCAAGGGCGGCGACAACCGTTGGCGGGTAGACGATCTCACCGTCCTGACCAAGCCGAAGCCGCCCGCGAACGGGAACGGCAAATGAGCCCACGGCGCAAGTTCGAACCGGGGGAGCAACCGCTGCTCGTCGAGCAGTCGGTGCCCCCGCGACCGTCGCGGATCCTGCCGGTGGTCGGGGCCGCCGCCGCGTCGCTGATGGCGGCGGCGATCACGGTGTCGACGTTGATGCTGATCTCCCACGAATCGCGCGAGGCCGCGGCGTCGAAGGATCGCGAGGTGCTGAGCTACGTCACCGGCTTCATGGAGCAGTTCACTTCCATCGATCCGTTCCACGCCAACGACTACGTCGAGCGGGTGCTGGCCCAGGCGACCGGGGACTTCGCCAAGAAGTACCACGACAACGCCAACTCGATCCTGCTGCAGATCGCGCGCGCCGAACCCGCGACGGGCACGGTTCTGGGTGCCGGCGTCGAACGATGGAACGATGACGGCAGCGTCAACGTGATCGTCGCTACCGCCGTGACCACCAAGTCGGCCGACGAGAAACAGGTTGTGGAGAACACGAATCGGTGGACGGCAACCGCCACGCGGGAAGGGAAGCAGTGGAAGATCAGCAACCTGCAACAGGTGATCTGAAGGTCGCGACGGCCGACGAGGCCGACGACGCGTCCACCGACGAGGGCACACCCACCGACGAGGCCGGAGAAGGTGTGGAGCCGGACTCGGAGGACTCCGCCCCAGGCGTCGACGCTCGAGAGGACGAAGCGCACCGCACCGGACGGCTGGGCGGGAAGCTGCGAGCGATCACCGTCGCGCTGACCGTCGCGCTGTTCGTGGGCGCGGCGGCGTTCGCGGGGGCGACCGTGCAGCCGTATCTGGCCGACCGGGCCACCGCGGCCACCAAGATGAAAGTGGCTCGCACCGCGGCGAATGCGATCACGACGCTGTGGACCTACACGCCGGAGAACATGGACGGCCTGGCCGACCGCGCGGCAACGTATCTCAGCGGCGACTTCGAGGCCCAGTACCGCAAATTCGTCGACGCGATCGTCGCGCCCAACAAACAGGCCAAGGTCACCAACAGCACCGAGGTCACCGGGGCGGCGGTCGAATCGCTGGAGGACCCCAACGCGGTCGTGATCGTCTATACCAACACGTCCTCCACCAGCCCCCTGACCAAGAACATCCCGTCGCTGAAATACCTGTCCTACCGGTTGTTCATGAAACGGACCAACGGCCGCTGGCTGGTCAACCGGATGACGACCATCACCTCGCTGGACCTGACCCCGCACCTGTAAAGCGCTGCCGCCCATGGCCGTAACCTCCCCGGTATCGGAGCGATCGACCGTCGCGGCGCTGTTGCTGCTGACCTTCGCCACCGGCTTGGCCGACGCGCTGAGCATCCTGGTGCTCGGCCACGTGTTCGTGGCCAACATGACCGGCAACGTGATCTTCCTCGGCTTCTGGCTCGCCCCGCGAACCAGCATCGACCTGACCGCCGTGGTGGTGGCGCTGCCCACGTTCGTGTGCACGACGATCGTCAGCGGCCGGGTGTCGCGGCACTTCGGCGACCGGGCGCGCGCCTGGATCACCTCGGTGCTCGCCACGGAAATCGCGCTGCTGCTGGCGCTTTCGGTCCTGGCCGGGATCGGCGCGCTGCACTATCACGACAACAGCAAGCTCGTCATGATCGGCATGCTGGCGGTGACCTTCGGGCTGCAGCACTCCAGCGCCCGCCAGTTCGGCATCCAGGAACTGTCCACCACGGTTCTGACGTCGACGATCGTCAGCCTCGGTCTCGACAGCCGACTGGCCGGCGGCACGGGCGGCCGCCAGAAGCTGCGCGTGGGCGTGGTGGCGACCATGTGTGCCGGCGCCTTCCTCGGCGCGACCATGTCGCGGTTCGTCGTCGCCCCCGTCTTCGCCGTCACCGCGGCGGTGGTGGCGGCCAGCCTGCTGATCTTCCGCTTCGGGGCGACCGGGCCGCCGTCTAGTTGAAGGCCAGCCAGCTGGGCAGCGCCCGCTCGTGGGAGTCGCAGAGCACCTGTCGCGTGTCGCACGATCCGCGCGGGGAGCCGGCGCCGGCCCACATGCCGCCGGTGTCGCGGCGCAGGACGATCGCCGACGACCCGCCGCCGTCCAGCAGCACCGCCGTGTCGCTACCGAGGCCGCGGAACAGGTCCTGCATGTTGTCGGGCGTGTAGTTGCCGCCCTGGAACACATACATCTCGTCGCGTTGGCGCACGTAGGCCAGCGCCGTCCGCGCCGCGCTGGGACCGCCGTCGTGGAGCTGTCCGGTGTTGCCGGGCGCCAGCAGCCCGATCCCGGACACCGCGACGAACCTCTCGTTCTTGTTGAGCAGGTTTTCGACCACCGGAGTCGCGGCGTCGTAATCCTGCTTGCTCTTGGGCCACACGACGTAGGGCGCGCCGCCCGACGGCAGGATCATCGTCGTCAGCGCGCTCCAGCTCTCACCGCCCCCGGAGAGGCCCTGCTTGCCGGGATAGGCGACCGTGCCGGTGACGGCCTGATTGGCGCGGCCCTGGCCGTGGGTGTTGTCGACGAAGGCGCCCAGCGGCGAGGTGCAGCCCGTCTGGCGCCACGACCCGCCCTTCTGCCCGCGCACGTCGAAGAAGTTGGCGTTGATGGCGATGGTCGGCTGGCCCATGCGCTGCCACGCCTGCAGCGGCGTGTAGACCTCCGATGCCTGCCACAGGCCCTCGCCGGTGCGGGCCGCCGGGTTGTTCTCGCACCGGGCCTGGTCCCCCTGGTGGGTGTCGACCAGCAGGTGCGGGGCGAGCCGGCCCGCGGCGTTCTTGATGACCATCAGGTGGCCGCCGTTGTCCATCTCGTACCAGCTGCCCGAGGCGTTGAGCATGGGGGCGGGATGACCCGGCCCGAAGTTGTAAACCAGGTAGGACCCCTTGGTCGTGTTGATGGCGTTGGCCAGCAGGTCGCGCCCGTCCGCGGCGTGCGCGACGGGCTGCCCGGTGACGCCGGCCAGCGCGACGCACGCGACCACGGCAGCGCAACCGGCCACCACCTTGCGCAAGCCGGCGCTTGGGGTCAGCACGATCGCCCTTTCGGACCTGGTAGGGGATGCAGTACAGCAAGCATCAGTCACACAGACCACACTGTCAACTTCTGTAACAGGTGGGTGACGGTTAGGCCGCGCCCGAATTACGTTTCCGCGCTTGAACTTTCGGGTGCGGGTTCGGCTGCCTGGTCGCCCTTGCCCCGCCGGGCCTGGTACTGCGCCTGGTGCTCCGCGGCGATCGCCATGGCGGCCGCCCCCTGGATCCGGTGGAAGCCCTTGCGGTCGTACAGGTGGGTGACGATCCCGCCCAGCAGAACGCCGATCACCAGCCCGACGGCCGTCATGGTCAGCGCCTGGGCCAGGCCGGTACCGGTGCGGCCGCCGAGGTAGACCAGCGACCGCACGCCCAGGAAGACCTGGTGCATGGGCTCGAATTCGGCCAGCCAGCGGAACAACGGCGGCGTGGCCTCCAGCGGCACCGTCGCGCCCGCCGAGGGCAATCCGAGGATCACGAAGATCAGCATGCTCACCAGCAGGCCCATCGAGCCCAGCACCGACAGCACGGACGCCGACGTGATGCCGACCGCGGCGATCGCGAAGACCCCGAACGCCCACAACTGCCAGCCAAGCTCGATGGGCATCCCGAGTCCGTGGGCGATCGCAAGGTACACGGCCGAGGTCAACAGCGCCAGCAGCACCATCATCGCCCACTTGACCAGCAGCGTCTGGAACCGCGAGATGCGGACCTGCTCGGCGAAGCGATACACCGGGCCGAACTCCGCGGGCACGTAGCCCAGGAGCGCGTCGACCAGCGTGCTGACCACGACGCTGCCGGTGAAACCGGCCAGCAACAGCAGCAGGGCGTAGTAGAACGCAGAAAGCCCGTTGCCCGTGCCGTTCGGCAGCGGCTGGTACACGGTCGACTTGATGTCGATGGGGTTGGCCAGCCCGAGCCGCGACACCCCGGTCAGCGGGGCGTTGCCGGTCTGGGCGGCAACCTCGGCCGAAAGCCGTTGGCCCACTCGGCTATTGGCCACCGTCATCGCCTGCGTCAGGGTCTGGCCGGCGATGCTCGAGCCCAACGTGCCGGCGCGCGGGTTGGTGGAGATGGTGACCGCGGGCCGTTCGGCGCGGGTGGGCGCGACGGCGCTTTGCCCGAAGTCGCGCAGGCGCGAGGAGAAGGTCGGCGGTATGACTGCCTGTCCGTACACCTGTGCGGTGTCCATCAGTCGCTGAGCCTCGTCGTGGGACACCACGCGGACGTCGAACTTGTTCTTGTCCAACCCGGCGACGAGGCCGTCGACGATCTGCGCCCCCGTCGGTCCGGCGTCCTCGTTCACCACGGCGATGGGGAAATGCCGCAGGTTGGTCATCGGGTTGACGATGCCGCCGAGGTACAGCGCGCACAGGGCCGACATCAGGGCCAGCGTGATGAGCAGCGGTGCCGCCCAGAACCGCACAGTCCGAATCGCCTTGATGTTCCGGTTGGGATTCGGCGCCGCGTGCCGCGGCTGCGATGGGGACATGCGGGCTCCTGTCTTGTCGTGCCCACTCTATGGGGCGCGTTCTAGTCGCCGAGCTTGGCGTGCATCTCCCAGACCAGCAGCTCCGCCGGCTCGACGGCGGTGACGCGGCGGCCGTCGGCGTCGGTGAACCGGACCGCGTCGCCTTCGCTTACCTCGCCGACCGCTTCGACGCCGACCCGGCCGCGGGCCGCGAAGACGTGCACATACGGCGCGCTCGGCAGGTTCACCGCGTCACCCGGCCGCAGTCGCGCGCAGTGCAGGGCCGCGTCGCGGTTGTGCAGGGCGATGGCGGCGTCGCCGCCGGGCATGCCCGAGGCGATCGTCGTCAGGCCGGCGTGCAGGGCGCCGTCGTCGATCTCGCGCTGTTGGTAACCGGGCGCCATTCCGGTCGCGTCGGGAACCACCCACATCTGCACGAAATGCACGGGCTCCGTGCCGGAGTCGTTCATCTCCGAGTGCAGGATGCCGGTGCCGGCCGACATGCGTTGCGCCAGGCCCGGATAGATGACGCCGCGGTGGCCCGCGGAATCCTCGTGCCGCAGTGCGCCACGCAGCACCCACGTCACGATCTCCATGTCGCGGTGGGCGTGGGTGGCGAAGCCGGCGCCCGGCCGCACCACGTCGTCGTTGTTCACCAGGAGCACGCCGTAATGGGTGTTGTCGGGGTCGTAGTGGTCGCCGAAGGAGAACGAATGCCGGGACTGCAGCCAGGGCGTGGTGGTGACGGCTCTGCCGGCCGCACGCCGGATCTCTGCGAGGGCAGCCATGGGCTCAGCGTAGGTCAGTGAGCAGGCCCTGGGCCCGGCGCAGCGCGTCGTCCAGGCCGGCCAGGGTCAGGCCGGTGGGCCGGCCGAGGTGGATCTCGATCTGGTATTCGGGCTGGCCGCCCGGCCCGAATATCGGCAGCACGACGAATTCGGTTGCGTCCAGCTCCGTTTCGAGCTCGCCGGTGACGGATCGCAACGTGACCATGGTCATCAGCGTGGTGAGCCGGCGGGCCACCTGCGCGGTCGGCTCGAGCGAGGCCAGCACCTCGGCCAGCCGCGCGTGCAGCGATCGGTGGGTGTCGTCGAACCGCCACGCCCCGTAGCCGCGCGCCCGGATGTCGGCCAGCACCCGCTGATGCTCGGCGACTTCGGCGCGGGTCGGCGGTGGCATCACCCGGTGCAGCCACGCCCGGACGGAATCGTGGTCGCGCCAGGCCATCGCGACCAGCCCGAACGGCGGGTCGATGGGGAAGCGCTGCCCGACGGCGTGTTCGCCGTCGGCGCCGTGGCCGACCGTGTCGACGGTGGTCAGGTGCCGGTCGCCGACCTTCGACATCGAGCAGCCGGCGCCCAGCGTTTCGTGCAGGAAGCGCAGCGCGTCGCGGCCGCGGTCCAGCAGCGGAAACTGCGCCCGCAGCCCGTGCACCACCCCGAACAACCCGCTGCCCAGCACGTATCGCCGGTCCGCCCGGCGGGCCACCCAGGCGCGCCGTTCCAGCTCCGCCAGCACCAGCGCGCAGGTGGAGGTGCTGATCCCGCAACGCTTCGCCAACTCGGCTGACGTGCGTCCGTGCGGCGAATCCGCCAGCGCGGCAAGCACATCCATCACGCGGGCGGTCGGCGGCGATTTCGGCGCCGAGTCGCGCGTTGACGTGGCCACGGCACGCTCCTACGATCCGTCCAAATAATCAAAACTAACGTCCTAATATTAGGAGCATCCGTGTTGAAGGTGGGGATCTGGGGGCCCGGGTCGATGGGCGTGATCGCCCTGCGCGCGGTGATCGACCATCCGGAACTGCAGCTGACGGACGTCGTGGTGCACAGCGACGCCAAAGCGGGCCGGGACGCGGGGGAGCTGTGCGGAATCGCGCCGGTGGGGGTGGCGGCCACGCAAGACCCGGCCGCGATGCTGGCGGGTGACGCCGACGCCGTGGTCTATGCGGCCGGCGCCAACCTGCGGCCGCTGGAGGCCGTCGCGGACATGGTGTCGATCCTGCGGGCCGGCAAGAACGTGGTGTCGTGTTCGGTGGTGCCGCTGGTCTTTCCCGACGCGCTCGAGGCGGCGTTCACCGATCCGCTGCGCCGGGCGGCGCTGGACGGCGGCGCGTCTTTCTTCACCACCGGGATCGACTCCGGATTCGCCAATGACGTTCTGCCCCTGGTGCTCACGGGGGTCTCGCGGGTCATCGAGTCGGTGCGGGTCACCGAGATGTTCAACTACGCGACGTACCCCGACTCCTCCGCGGTCTACGACATCCTCGGGTTCGGCCGGCCGCCGGACTACCAGGCCTTCGCGGCCCAGCCCGGCATGTTCGCCTTCGCCTGGGGTCCGGTGCTGCACCAGCTCGCCGCCGGGCTGGGCGTCACTATCGACACCATCGACGAGAGCGTCGAGCGCATCCCCGCCGGCGAGGCGTTCGACACCCCGACCGGTCACATCGCCGCCGGGACCATCGCGGCGATGCGGTCCACCCTCACCGGTTTCGTCGGGGCCACGCCAACGTTCGTGCTCGACCACGTGACCCGCATGCGCGACGACCTCGCCCCGCACTGGCCGCAGCCCAACATCCGCATCCCGCCGAAGGACCTGGGGTACGGGCCGGCCTCGGGCCGGGGGCTCTACCGCGTAGAGATCGACGGATCACCAAGCATGCGTTGCGAATTCGAAATGGCCGAGGACAACGACCACGACCTGGGCGCGCGCATCGCCGGCGCCTGCCGGATGGTCAACGCCATCCCGGCGGTCTGCGCGGCCCCTCCCGGCCTGCTGTCCGCGCTTGACCTGCCGCTCGTCACCGGGGCGGGGCTGCTCCGCCCGGTCGAGGGTCCCCCGCCGGACAGCCGGCTGTTCTAGCCGCCCGGGTACGTCGCGGCGGCCAGCTCGAGGATTTCGCCGCGATCGGCGGGCAGGATGAACCCGGAGTCGATCGCCTTGTCGAGCGCGGCCGCGAAACGCGCCAGGTACTCCTCCACGCCGCCCGGGTACAGCCGGTTCACCGTGGCGGCGTCGAAGGGCTCGCCC
Source organism: Mycobacterium bohemicum DSM 44277 (assembly GCF_001053185.1). Taxonomy (GTDB): domain Bacteria; phylum Actinomycetota; class Actinomycetes; order Mycobacteriales; family Mycobacteriaceae; genus Mycobacterium; species Mycobacterium bohemicum. The sequence goes on from NZ_CSTD01000005.1 coordinate 363,591, forward strand.
GAGCCGAAGATCGCGGCCATCTCGCTCTCGGGCAGTCCGTCCGGGCCGGCCGATCCGGATGTCCGGGCGATCGGCACGTCCACCCAGGGTGTCCGCACCCCGCCCAGGGCCAGGCCGTTGGCGTCCAGCACGGGCCGGGGCTGATCGGCCGCGCCGACGTCGATGGTCGGCGCCGAGGGAGCCGGCCGACCGGTGCGCACCCAGGCGCTCAAGGCCGCCACGGCCGCCTGCACGACGTAGTGGTGCTGCGGGGCGAAGTTGATGTAGTGCGAAAGCTGTTGGCCCATCAACACGTTCGTCGGCCGGTAGGCCTCCACGATGTCGGCCAGCGGCGCCGACCCGCTGTCGATCGGCGCCACCAGGATCGTGTAGTTGTCGGCGTGGGCGGCCCCGGGGATCTCCCAGACCCGCAGCAGGTCGTCGTCGGGCCGGCGCGCGAAGTAGTAGCCCCCGAGGGTGTCGCTGACGAGGTCGGTCTCGGTGATGATCGCCAGGAGCGGGACCCGCAGGTCGCGGCGGAAGGCGACCGCCTGCGGGCCGGCGAGCCGGTCGAAAATGGAACTGCCATCCAGCGGTGCGGCCGAGGCGAAGCGGGAATGGACCAGAAAGCCGTCGTAGACCCCGGCGAGCGGATCGACCGCGTTGACGTAGGTCGTCAAGAACATGGCCGACTGGGACTCGCCGAGGGCGACGACGTGTCGCGGGCGCAGGCCGCGCAAGACGTCACCGTGTTCGGGACTCGTGAGCACGGCGCCGATTTGGGAGAAGATGTCATAGGCGAAGGCGTCGCCGGGATGGTGCAGCGGCCCGTAGCGCGCCGGATCCTGGCTCTTGAGGGACATGTCCACGCCGAGCATGCTGGGACCGCCCTCGACGCCGACCCGCTGGGCCGAGACCGCGACGTACGCGTAGCCCGAGCGAAGGATCTCGCGGTGCGCCATCATCCACACCGCCGGGGCGTCGATGCCGCCGCTCACGTTGAGCCATTCGACCAGCACGGTCCCGTTGAAGCGCGCCGGATCGGCGGGGGTCAGCGCCACCATCCGGGTGGTGTAATCGGCGGTGTCGCAAGGGTTTACCGGCCAGGCGCCGTCGGCACCGAGCTCGCCGGCCGGGGCGTAGGAGTGGGCGCTTCCCGAGACGAAGTACTCCTTCGCGACGTAGCCCACGGCGTCGAGACCGAAGGCGCCCAACAGCAGCAGCGGCCTCCCGGTGACGGGCGCCACGCGCGCGGGCTCGGTGGTCGTCACAGCGCTTCGGGCAGACCGAATTTGGGAAACAGCGTGCCGTCCAGGAACGCCACCACGTGCGTGATCCGGTTCCCGATCATGTCCAGCACGTGCAACTGGAACGGCATGTGCGCGTTCCCCGCCCGCATGTACATGGCCGCGGCGGGCTGGCCGTTGGCGATCAACGGGATCAGGCGCATGTCGCCGGCGTGCTCTGCGGGGCACTGCTGGTGAATGAGCGTGATGATGTCGCGCGCGCCCCGATACCAGCCGACGTACGGCGGCATCTCCCAGATCGCTTCGGCGGTGAACATTTCCACCAGCCGGTCGATGTCGTAGGCCTCGAACGCGGCGATGTAGCGGGCCAGCAGGTCCCGGGCCTCCGACGAGTCGGGCGCGTCCAGCCGGTCCTCGGTGCTGGGCCCGGCCGCCTCGAGCTGGGACCGCGCCCGCTGGAGCAGGCTGTTGACGGCGACGGTGGTGGTGCCGACGGCCTCGGCCACCTCGGCGGCCTTCCACTGCAGCACGTCGCGCAGCACCAACACGGCGCGCTGTCGCGGGGAAAGGTGCTGCAGCGCGGCCACAAACGCCAGCCGCACCGACTCGCGCGACCCGATGATGACCGACGGGTCGCCGGCCACGTCGGGCAGCGGCTCCAGCCACGGCACCTCGGCACGCTCCACCAGCTCGGCGGTGGGATCCGCGTTGGGCGCGCCGAGCCCGGTCGGCAGCGGGCGGCGTTGCCGGCCCTCCAGGGCGGTCAGGCAGGTGTTGGTGGCGATGCGGTGCAGCCAGGTCCGCATCGACGACTTGCCCTCGAAACCGTCGTAGGCCCTCCAGGCGCGAACCAGCGTCTCCTGCACCAGGTCCTCGGCGTCGTGCAACGAGCCGGTCATCCGGTAGCAGTGCGCCAGCAGTTCACGACGGTACGGCTCGGCCCGGGTGGCGAACCCGTCCCCGACCCCCGGGTCGTCGGCGGTCTGCGCTAGAAGCCTCACGAGCGATGAGCCTACGCAGTGCCGGCGACACCCAAAACCGGTGTCCGGGCCGGGCAGCCACTACGCTTGCGCGTGATGACAACCACCCGGTCGGAACGGAGCTTCGACGGTGTCGGCGGCGTGCGCATCGTGTACGACGTCTGGACGCCGGAAACGCCCGCGCGGGCGGTGGTCGTGCTGTCACACGGCCTCGGCGAATACGCCCGCCGCTACGACCACGTCGCGCAATGCTTCGGCGAGGCGGGGCTGGCCACCTACGCGCTGGACCACCGCGGGCACGGCCGCTCGGGCGGCAAGCGGGTGCTGGTGCGGGACATCTCCGAGTACACCGGGGATTTCGACACGCTGGTCGGCATCGCCACCCGCGAGAATCCGGGGCTCAAGTGCATCGTGCTGGGGCACAGCATGGGTGGCGCAATCGTCTTCGCCTACGGCGTGGAACGCCCCGACAACTACGACCTGATGGTGCTGTCCGGGCCCGCCGTGGCCGCCCAGGATCAGGTCTCGCCGCCGTTGCGGGTGGCCGCCCGGATCCTCGGCGTGCTCGTCCCGGGCCTGCCCGTGCAGGAGCTCGACGTCGACGCCATCTCCCGGGACCCGCAGGTGGTGGCGGCCTACAAGAACGACCCGCTGGTGTACCACGGGAAGGTTCCGGCCGGCATCGGGCGGGCCCTGCTCCAGGTCGGCGAGACGATGCCGCGGCGGGCGCCCGCGCTGACCGCCCCGCTGCTGGTGGTGCACGGCTCCGATGACCGGCTGATCCCGGTCGCCGGCAGCCGGCGTCTGGTCGAGTGCGTGGGTTCGGCCGACGTCGAGTTGAAGGTCTATCCCGGCCTGTATCACGAGGTGTTCAACGAACCCGAGCGGGAGCAGGTGCTCAACGACGTGGTCTCCTGGATCACCAAGCGGCTGTGAGCCGGCGCACGCGAGCTGTCGCACCGCTTGAGTAGTTTGGCGCTATGACCGACGACAAAATGCTGGCTCGCATCGCCGCGCTGCTGCGTCAGGCCGAAGGCACGGACAACCCGCACGAGGCCGACGCGTTCATGACCGCCGCCCAACGGCTGGCCACGGCCGCCTCCATCGATCTGGCGGTGGCCCGGTCCCACGCGGCCGATCGGTCCCCCGCTCAGGCGCCCACCCAGCGCACCATCACCGTCGGCGCGGCGGGCACCAAGGGGCTGCGCACCTACGTGCAGCTGTTCGTGCTGATCGCGGCCGCCAATGACGTGAAGTGTGACGTGGCGTCCAATTCGACGTTCCTGTACGCCTACGGGTTTCCCGAGGACATCGACGCCACCCACGCGCTCTACGCCAGCCTGGTCGTTCAGATGGTTCGCGCGTCCGACGCCTACCTCGCCTCCGGCGCGCACCGGCCGACCCCGACGATCACCGCCCGGCTGAACTTCCAGTTGGCGTTCGGCGCCCGGGTCGGGCAGCGCCTGGCCGAGGCCCGCGCCGCCGGCGAGGTGATCGGCCGTGAGGCCCGCAGCCGCGGGTTCAACGTGCAGCTCGCCGGGGCGATGAACCTGGCGCGCGACCCGCGCAACGGCCGCAACTTCGAATACCTTTCCGAGGACCCGCTTTTGACGGCGACGATGGCGGCGGAGTCGGTCAACGGGATTCAAGACAACGGCGTCATCTCGACGGTGAAGCACTACTCGCTGAACTGCAACGAGACCAACCGGCATTTCCTGGACGCGGTGATCGATCCCGCGGCGCATCGCGAATCCGACCTGCTGGCCTTCGAAATCGCCATCGAGCGATCCCGGCCGGGCGCCGTGATGACGGCCTACAACAAGGTCAACGGCCACTACGCCGCCGCCAACCACGTTCTGCTCAACGAGGTGCTCAAGGGCGCCTGGGGCTACCGCGGCTGGGTCATGTCGGACTGGGGCGCAACGCCCACCTGGGAGTGCGCGCCGGCGGGCCTGGACCAGGAATGCGGCGCCCAGATCGACGCCATGCTCTGGCAGTCCGAGGCCTTCGGCGCGCCCCTGCGCGCCGCGCACGCCGACGGCAGGTTCGCCGACGAGCGGCTGTCGGACATGGTCCGCCGGATCCTGCGGTCGATCTATGCCGTCGGGATCGACAAATCCCGCGGCGCAGTGGAATTCGATTCGGCCGCGCACAACGAGGTGGCCCTGCGGGTCGCCCGCCAGGGCATCGTGCTGCTCACCAACCGCGGGGCGCTGCCGATAGCGCCCGAATCGACCGCGCGGATCGCCGTCATCGGCGGCTACGCGCAGCTGGGGGTCCCGGCCGGCTTCGGGTCGAGCGCCGTCGTCCCCCCGGGCGGGTACGCCGCAGTCATCCCGATCGGCGGGACGGGGCTGGAGGCGGGGATGCGCAAGCTCTACCTGCTACCGTCCAGCCCGCTCGAGGAGCTCAGGACGCGACTTCCCCACGCGCAGATCGAGTTCGACCCCGGCGCCAGTCCCGCCGAGGCGGCGTCGGCGGCGCGCCGCGCCGACCTCGCGATCGTGTTCGCGATCCGCGCCGAGGGCGAGGGCTTCGACGGCGCCGACCTGTCGCTGCCCTGGGGACAGGACGCGGTGATCGCCGCGGTGGCCGCCGCCAATGCCAACACCGTGGTGGTGCTCGAGACCGGCAACCCGGTGACGATGCCGTGGCTCGACTCGGTGAACGCCGTCCTGCAGGCGTGGTATCCGGGCCAGGCCGGCGGCCGGGCTATCGCGGAAGTTCTTACCGGACAAGTGAATCCGTCGGGCCGGCTGCCGATGACATTCCCGGTCGACCTCGCCGGGGCGCCGCGCCCGCGGCTGCCCGGCGGCGACGAGCCGTGGGGGACACCGACCACCATCGCCTACACCGAGGGGGCCGAGGTCGGCTACCGCTGGTTCGCCGCCACGGGCGAAGTCCCGCTGTTCGCGTTCGGTCACGGCCTTTCGTACACGGGCTTTTCCTACCGCGACCTGACGGTCACCGGCACCGACACCGTGACCGTGACCTTCGAGGTGGTCAACGTCGGGCAGCGGTTCGGGGCGGACGTGCCGCAGCTGTACCTGACCGATGCGCCCGACGGGCCGCGCCTGCGGCTGCTGGGCTTCCGGCGGGTCGAGCTCGCGCCGGGGGAGAGCCGCCGCGTGAGCATCGAGGCGATGGGGAGCCACCCCCGGCTGGACACGGCGGTGATCCAGACCGTGGGGGCCAAGCACTGGGACGGCTTCGCGATCGCGTCGGTGCGTTAGCGGGGGCCGCGGCGGGCTACCCGCAGACCGCGCCGATCGCCGCCGAGCTGACGAGCTTGACGTACTTTGCCAGCACACCGGTCGTGTAGCGCGGCGGTGGAGGGCTGAAATCGCTTCGCCTGGACTCGAATTCGGCCGGGTCGGCCAGGACGTCCAGGGTGCGGTTGGCGACGTCGAGCCGGATCCGGTCGCCGTCGCGCAACAGGGCGATCGGTCCGCCGTCGACCGCCTCCGGCGCGATGTGCCCCACGCACAGCCCGGTGGTGCCGCCGGAGAAGCGGCCGTCGGTGAGCAGCAGCACGTCCTTGCCCAGGCCGGCGCCCTTGATCGCGCCGGTGATGGCGAGCATCTCGCGCATCCCGGGCCCACCCTTGGGGCCCTCGTAACGGATCACCACGGCGTCGCCCTGGGTGATCGTCCCGTCCTCGAGGGCGTCCAGCGCGGCGCGCTCGCCGTCGAAAACCCTTGCGGTGCCCTCGAACACGTCGGAGTCGAAGCCGGCCGTCTTGACCACCGCGCCCTCGGGAGCCAGCGACCCGCGCAGGATCGTGATGCCCCCCGTCGGGTGGATCGGGTTGCTCAGCGCCCGGAGCACCTTGCCGTCGGGGTCGGGCGGGTCGATCGCGGCAAGGTTCTCGGCGACGGTCCGTCCGGTCACCGTCAGGCAGTCCCCGTTCATCAGGCCCGCATCCAGCAGTGCCTTCATCACCACCGGAACCCCGCCGATGTGGTCCACGTGGGACATCACGTGCCGGCCGAACGGCTTGACGTCGGCCAGGTGCGGCACCTTCGACCCGATCCGGCTGAAGTCGTCCAGCGACAGCGCGACACCGGCCTCGTGCGCGATGGCCAGCAGGTGCAGCACCGCGTTGGTGGAGCCGCCGAACGCCATCACCACCGCGATCGCGTTCTCGAAGGCCTCCTTGGTGAGAATGTCGCGGGCGGTGATGCCGCGCCGCAGCAGCTCGACGACGGCCTGACCGCTGCGGCGGGCGAACCCGTCGCGGCGGCGGTCGGTCGCCGGCGGGGCCGCGCTGCCCGGCAGCGACATGCCCAGCGCCTCGGCGGAACACGCCATAGTGTTGGCGGTGTACATGCCGCCGCACGCGCCCTCGCCGGGGCAGATCGCCCGCTCGATGGCGTCGACGTCCTCGCGCGGCATCAACCCGCGGGCGCAGGCGCCCACCGCCTCGAACGCGTCGATGATGGTGACCTCGCGCTCGGTGCCGTCGGACAGCTTGGCCACCCCCGGCAGGATCGAGCCCGCGTAGAGGAACACCGCCGCCAGGTCCAGCCGCGCGGCGGCCATCAGCATTCCGGGCAGCGACTTGTCGCAGCCGGCCAGCAGCACCGAGCCGTCGAGGCGCTCGGCCTGCATCACGGTTTCGACGCTGTCCGCGATCAGCTCGCGTGACGGCAGCGAGAAGTGCATCCCCTCGTGGCCCATCGAGATGCCGTCGGAGACCGAGATCGTCCCGAACTCCAGCGGGTACCCGCCGGCCGCGAACACCCCCTCCTTGACCGCCGTGGCGAGGCGGTCCAGCGAGAGGTTGCACGGGGTGATCTCGTTCCAGGACGACGCGACCCCGATCTGCGGCTTGGCGAAGTCCTCGTCGCCCATCCCTACCGCCCGCAACATGCCGCGGGCGGCGGCCTTCTCCAGGCCATCGGTGACGTCACGACTACGGGGCTTGATGTCGACGGGCATCGTGCAAGTATGCGCTGGCCAGCCTCGCGGCCGGCAAGGGGGTCATACCCTGGCGGGGTATACTGCCGGGCGACGGCATGGCGCCCCCGGGCGCGGCAGGTGAGAGGCAGGACGACGGTGACGACCGCGACGACCGCGACAGGCGCACACGGATATTCCGAGCAAAAGGACAACTACGCCAAGCGGCTGCGGCGCATCGAGGGCCAGGTGCGGGGCATCGCCCGGATGATCGACGAGGACAAGTACTGCATCGACGTCCTCACCCAGATCAGCGCGGTCAGCAGCGCCCTGCGATCGGTCGCCCTCAACCTGCTCGACGAGCACCTGACCCACTGCGTCACGAACGCGGTCGCCGAGGGCGGCGACGAGGCCGACCAGAAGCTCGCCGAGGCGTCCGCCGCGATCGCCCGGCTGGTTCGTTCCTGATTCCGCACTGCGTGTTAAACGAGCAAGATGCGTGAAACCGTTGGCGCGGTGCGTACGGTAGGAACAGCGTGCCGCGGCCGGCTCAACCAGCGGTGGCGCGCCCCGACCGATGACTGCCATGACCTCCGAAACCGCCGTCGCCGCGCGAACGTGGACGCCACGGGTCGCGGGGCAGCTCGCCGTGCTGGGGGCGGCCGCGTTCACCTATGTCACCGCGGAGATCCTCCCGGTGGGGGCGCTGTCCTCGATCGCCCGCAATTTGCACGTCAGCGTCGTCCTGGTGGGCACGCTGCTGACGTGGTACGCGCTGGTGGCGGCCCTGACGACGTTCCCGCTGGTGCGCTGGACGGCGCACTGGCCGCGGCGGCGCGCGCTGGTCTTCAGCCTGGTCTGCCTGACCGCCTCGCAGCTCATCTCCGCCGTGGCCCCCAACTTCGCCGTGCTGGCCGCCGGGCGGGTGCTGTGCGCGGTCACCCACGGCCTGCTGTGGTCGGTCATCGCCCCGATCGCCACCCGGCTGGTGCCGCCGAGCCACGCCGGTCGCGCCACGATGTCGATCTACGTCGGCACCAGCCTCGCCCTGGTCGTCGGTAGCCCGCTGACGGCCGCCCTAAGCCTGATGTGGGGCTGGCGGCTGGCCGCGGTGTGCGTGACCGTCGCCGCGGCCGTGGTGACCGTGGCGGCCCGGCTGCTCCTGCCCGAGCTGGTGCTCACCGACGACCAGCTGGCCTGCGTCGGCCCGCGGGCCCGCCACCACCGCAACCGCGCCCTGATCGTCGTCAGCCTCATCACCATGGTGGGTGTCACGGGGCACTTCGTGTCCTACACCTACATCGTCGTCATCATCCGCGAGGTCGTCGGCGTGCGCGGCGCCAACCTGGCGTGGGTGCTGGCCGCGTACGGCGCCGCCGGGGTCGTCGCCGTCGCCATGGTGGCGCGACCGCTGGACCGCCGTCCGCGCGGCGCCGTCCTCCTCTGCATGGCCGGGCTGACGCTGGCGTTCGCCGTGCTGACCGCGCTGGCGTTCGGCGGCGAAGCCGGAGCGGTGACCCGACTCTCCGTAGTGGTGATCGGGACCTGCGCGATGGTGCTGTGGGGAGCGATGGCCACCGCGGTGTCGCCGATGATGCAGTCGGCCGCGATGCGCACCGGGGCCGACGACCCCGACGGCGCCTCCGGGCTGTACGTGACGGCGTTCCAGGTGGGCATCATGGCCGGGTCGCTGGCGGGCGGGCTGTTGTACGAGCGCAGCGTCGCGCTGATGCTGACCGCCTCGGCGGGCCTGGTGGCCGTCGCGCTGGCCGCGACCGCGGCCAACCGGCGCGTTCTGGACGTTGCGCCGCCGAGCTCACGCAATTCATAGCTGGCCTGCTCAGCGGCGTTTCTGGCGGCCGGGGGGCACCGCGTTGAGGGTCGGGATTTGTTTGCTGTTCGGTTCGCTATGCGACACTTGTCCGGAAGAAAGTGACTGGAGGTATGCGTATGTCGGGCTGGACGAGGGCCTGGACTGGGAGGGGCCTCTTGGCCGCTCTGAAGGCAGCCGGATTGGTTTCGGCCGTGGGCGCGATGGTGTTGGTCGCCGCCGGTTCCGCGGCGGCCGATCCCGACCCGGCCCCCGGTGACCCCGGCGTGGTGGCCGCTGAGTTTCTGGCCCGCCCACACCGCGGTGACCGTCGACGCCGGCGGCACGGTGTCGAGCTTCCAGACCGGCGACACGCTGATCGCCACCGCCGACGACTCCACCCACCAGCTGACCATCACCCGCAACGGGGTCGTGGAGAAGACCTTCCCGATGTCGATGGGCATGACGGCGGGCGGCCACCAGACCCCCAACGGCACCTACTACGTCCAGGACAAGAAGGCGTCGGTGGTGATGGACTCGTCGACCTACGGGGTCCCGGTCAATTCCACCTACGGCTACAAGGTGACCGTGGAGGACGCGGTCCGCTTCGACAACGTCGGCGACTACGTGCACAGCGCGCCGTGGTCGGTCGACGACCAGGGCAAGCGGGATGTCAGCCACGGCTGCATCAACATCAGCCCCACCAACGCGAAGTGGTTCTTCGACAACTTCGGGCCCGGTGACCCGATCGTCGTGAAGAACTCCACCGGCGGCGACTACAAGAAGAACGACGGCTCCGCCGACTGGATGAACTAGCCGCCTCGCCGAGCAGACGCAAAAGCGCCCATTTCCCCTGAGGAAATCGGGCGCTTTTGCGTCTGCTGGCGCGGGCCGGGGCCTGTTGCGCCCGGGCGATTATGTATAGCATCATACATAGTGTCCGGTAGCCGAGGAGCGCCCATGCGGAGTCCACGTGAGCAGATGGTGGTCTCCGCCGCGCTGTTGATCCGGGAGCGCGGCGCCCACGCCACCGCCATCTCGGACGTGCTGGCGCACAGCGGCGCCCCCCGCGGATCGGCCTATCACTACTTCCCGGGCGGGCGCACCCAATTGCTCTGTGAGGCGGTGGATTACGCCGGCGACTATGTGGCCGCGATCATCGCCGGGGCGCAGGGCGGTCTCGAACTGCTGGACACCCTGGTCGACACGTACCGGGAGCAGTTGCGCGCCAGCGACTTTCGCGCGGGCTGCCCCGTCATGGCCGTCGCGGTGGAGGCGGGCGACGAACAGGAGCGCGACCGCACGTTGATCGAGCGCGCGGCGGCGGCCTTCGGCCGCTGGTCCGACCTGATCGGCGAGCGGTTCATCGCCGACGGGATACCGGCGGAGCGGGCCCACGAACTCGGGGTGCTGGCCACCTCGGCGCTCGAGGGGGCCATCGTGCTGGCCCGGGTGCGGCGCGACCTCACGCCGCTGGACGTCGTCCATCGCCAGATGCGCGACCTGCTGTTGGCGGAGACGCCGAGAAAGGATCTCCCGCAGTGACTACCGAGGCCACCGAGACGCGCCAGGCGTGGCAGCCCACCGCCTGCATCCTGTGCGAGTGCAACTGCGGCATCGTCGTGCAGGTCGAGGACCGCAGCCTGGCCCGCATCCGGGGTGATAAGGCGCATCCGGCGTCGCAGGGGTACACCTGCAACAAGGCGCTGCGGCTCGACCACTACCAGAACGGCGCCGGGCGCCTCACCTCCCCGCTGCGCCGGCGCCCCGACGGCAGCTACGAGGAGATCGACTGGGACACCGCGATCGTCGAGATCGCCGAGGGTTTCAAGCACATTCGCGACGCCTACGGCGGCGACAAGATCTTCTACTACGGCGGCGGCGGGCAGGGCAATCACCTGGGCGGCGCCTACAGCGGCGCGTTCCTGAAGCCGCTCGGATCGCGCTACCGCTCGAACGCGCTGGCGCAGGAGAAGACCGGCGAGGCCTGGATCGACGCCCAGCTGTACGGCGGACACACGCGCGGCGAGTTCGAGCACGCCGAGGTGGCGGTGTTCGTCGGGAAGAACCCGTGGATGTCACAGAGCTTCCCGCGGGCCCGCGTGGTGCTCAACGAGATCGCCAAGGACCCGGCCCGGTCGATGATCGTGATCGATCCCGTGGTCACCGACACCGCGAAGATGTCCGACTTCCACCTGAGGGTGCGACCCGGCACCGACGCCTGGTGCCTGGCCGCGCTGGCCGCCGTCCTCGTCCAGGAAAACCTCTGCAACGAGCGGTTTCTCGACGAGCATGTGCGCGGCGCCGACACCGTGCGCGCCGCGCTGCACGACGTCCCGGTCGCCGACTACGCCGAGCGGTGTGGGGTCGACGAGGAGCTCGTGCGCGCGGCGGCGCGGCGCGTCGGCACCGCGGCCAGCGTCGCCGTCTTCGAGGACCTCGGGGTCCAGCAGTCGCCGAACAGCACGCTGTGCTCCTACCTGAACAAGCTGCTGTGGATCCTGACCGGCAACTTCGCGAAAAAGGGCGGCCAGCATCTGCACTCGACGTTCGGCCCGCTGTTCGGCCAGTACACCGGCCGCACCCCGGTCACGGGCGCGCCCATCATCGCGGGCCTGGTGCCGTCCAATGTGATTCCCGAAGAGATCGTGACCGATCACCCGGATCGCTTCCGCGCCATGATCGTCGAGAGCAGCAACCCGGCCCACTCGCTGGCCGATTCCACCGCCTGCCGCGAGGCGTTTCGATCGCTGGAGCTGATGGTGGTCATCGACGTGGCGATGACCGAGACCGCGCGGCTGGCCCACTACGTCCTGCCGGCCGCGTCCCAATTCGAGAAGCCGGAAGCCACCTTCTTCAACCTCGAGTTCCCGCACAACACCTTTCAACTGCGCCGCCCGCTGCTCGAGCCGCTGCCCGGGACCCTGCCGGAACCGGAGATCTGGGCCCGTCTGGTGCGGGCGCTGGGCGTCGTCGACGACGCGGACCTGCGGCCGCTGCGGGAGGCGGCGCAGGCGGGCCGACAGGCCTACACCGAGGCGTTCCTGGCGGCCGCGGTCAATCCCGCTGTCGCGCAGGCTATCCCGTACGTGCTGTACGAGACCCTCGGGCCGACGCTGCCCGACGGACTTCGCGGCGCGGCGGCCCTGTGGGGGCTCGCGCAGAAGGTCGCGCTGGCCTATCCCGAGGCGGTCCGGCGCGCCGGCCACGCCGACGGCGACGCGCTGTTCGACGCGATCCTGGACAACCCGTCCGGGGTGACGTTCACCGAGCACAACTACGAGGACGACTTCGGGCTCATCGGCCACGCCGACCACAAGATCGCCCTCGAAATCCCCGAAATGCTCGACGAGTTGCGGGCTTTGGCCGCGGCACCGCCCCGGCTCACCACGGCCGAGTTTCCCGTCGTGCTGTCGGTGGGGGAGCGGCGGGCCTACACCGCCAACGACATCTTCCGCGACCCGTCGTGGCGCAAGCGCGACGCCGAGGGAGCCCTGCGCGTCAGCGTCGAGGACGCCCAGGCGCTGGGGCTCGTCGATGGCGGCCGGGCCCGCATCAGCACCGCCGCCGGGAGCGCCGAGGCCACGGTCGAGATCACCGAGACCATGCTCGCCGGGCATGCGGCCCTGCCCAACGGTTTCGGGCTGGACTACGTCGGCGACGACGGGCGCAGCGTGACGCCCGGCGTCGCACCCAACGCGCTCACCTCGACCCGGTGGCGCGACCCGTACGCGGGCACGCCGTGGCACAAGCACGTGCCCGCCCGGATCGAAGCGCGCCGAGAAGACGCAGAATCGCATGCCTAGAGACCTCAATTGTGCGATTCTGCGTCTGCTCGCGAGGAAACGCGACGCTAGTTCCAGATGCGGACGCGGCTTTGCTTGTCCAGGAACAGGGCGTCGGAGTCGGTGACGCCGAACGCGTCGTAGAAGGCGTCGATGTTGCGCACGACGCCGTTGCAGCGGAACTCCGGCGGCGAGTGCGGGTCGACCGCCAGCCGCCGGATCGCCTCGGCCGCACGGGATTTGGTCCGCCACACCTGGGCCCAGCCGTAGAACACCCGCTGCACGCCGGTCAGTCCGTCGATGACGGGGGCGGGCGCACCCCCCAGTGAAAGCTGATAGGCCAGCAGCGCGATGGACAGCCCGCCCAGGTCGCCGATGTTCTCCCCGACGGTGAACGCGCCGTTCACGTGCTGGCCGGCGCCGAGGTCCCTGGGGGTGTAGGCGTCGTACTGCTCGATCAGCGCCGTGGTGCGGGCGCCGAATTCGGTGCGGTCGTCGTCGGTCCACCAGTCCACCAGGTTGCCGTCGCCGTCGTACTTGGCGCCCTGGTCGTCGAAGCCGTGGCCGATCTCGTGGCCGATCACCGCGCCGATTCCGCCGTAGTTGGCGGCGTCGTCGGCCTCGGCGTCGAAGAACGGCGGCTGCAGAATGGCTGCGGGAAAGACGATCTCGTTCATGCCGGGGTTGTAGTAGGCGTTGACGGTCTGCGGCGTCATGAACCATTCCTCGCGATCCACCGGGCCGCCGAGCTTGGCCAGCTCGCGGTCGTGGTTGACCGCGTAGCCGCGCCGGTAGTTGCCGTACAGGTCGCCGCGGTCGATCTCGAGCGCGGAGTAGTCGCGCCACTTGGTCGGGTAGCCCACCTTGGCGGTGAACTTCTCCAGCTTGGCCAGCGCGCGCTGCCGGGTCTGCGGCGTCATCCAGTCCAGCTCGCCGATGCTCTGCCGGTAGGCCGCCTTCAGGTTCTCCACCAGCGCGTCGATGCGTGCCTTGGCGCCCGGCGGGAAATGCCGTTGGACGTAAAGCTTTCCGACGGCGTCGCCCATCAGGGTCTCGACCAGGGACACCCCGCGCTTCCAGCGGTCGCGGATCTGCTCGGCGCCCGTCAACAGCCGCCCGTAGAAGTCGAAATCCGCGGCGACGATGTCGTCGGTCAGCCACGCGGCGCGGGCCCGGATCACCCGCCAGCGCGCCCAGTCCTTCCAGTCCTCCAGCGGCTCGGTTGACCACAGGGCCGCAAATGCGGTGAGGTAATCCGGTTGGCGCACAATGAGTTCCGCGACGGCCTCGGGGGTGCTGCCCAGCGCGCCCACCCAGCCGTCCCAGTCGAAGCCGGCACCCTGCGCCTGCAGGTCGGCGAAGGTGCGCAGGTTGTAGGTGAGGTCGGCGTCGCGGCGCTTGACCACGTCCCAGTGCGCCGCGGCCAGTTTGGTCTCCAGCGCCACGATGCGGGCGGCCGTCTCGGCGTGATCCCCGCCGAACACCAGGGAGAACATCCGCGCGATGTGTCCCGGGTAGGCGGCCAGCACCTCGGCGTGCCGCTCGTCGCGGAAGTAGGACTCGTCGGGCAGCCCGATGCCGGACTGGGTGACGTGCACCAGGTACCGCGACGAGTTCTTGGAGTCGGTGTCCACGTACATCGCCAGGCCGCCGCCCACGCCGGTGCGCTGCAGGGCGCCCAGCGCGGCGGCCAGGGCGGACGCGTCGGCGCAGCCGTCGACGACGGCCAGCTCGTCCAGCAGTGGCCGCACGCCCCGGCTTTCGACGGCGTCCTCGTCGAGGAAGCTGGCGTAGAGGTCCCCGATGCGCTGCTGGTCAGTGCCGCGGGCCGCGCCCTGCCGGCTCGCCTCGGCGATGAGGTCGCGCACCTGTTCCTCGGCGCGGTCGAACAGGTGGCGGAATGCCCCGTCGGTCGCGCGGTCCGCCGGGATGTCGTAGTCGGCCAGCCACCGGCCGTTGACGTGGCCGAACAAATCGTCCTGGGGGCGGGCGTTTTCATCGACATGGCTCAGGTCGATGCCCGAGCGGATGGCCTCTACTGTCACCCCGCCATCCTTCCATCTTCATTTGGGTGCAACGATCGGGCCATGTCCGACGTCGAGCAGCAGGAGCCGTCCGGCGACGACGAATCCGCCGTCGCCGAGGAGGACTCCGACGCCGACGTCACGGCGGCCGATTCCCCGGGCGGCGCGACGTTTTCCCCCTATGGCATCGCCTCGGCCGCGCTCGGGCTGCTGTCGGTGGCCGCGGTGGTGCTCGGTTTCGTCATCTGGTCGGCACACCGCGACGACGTCGGCGAACGCAGGTACCTCACCCGCGTCATGGGGGCCGCCGCCGACTGGGCGAACGTCCTGATCAACATGAACAGCGGCAACGTCGACGCCAGCCTGCAGCGGTTGCACGACGGGACGGTCGGGGAACTCAACGCCGACTTCGACGCGGCCGTCCAGCCCTACCGCCAGGTGGTGCAGAAGCTGCAGTCGCAGAGCAAGGGCCAGATCGAGGGGGTGGCCATCGAAACCGTGCACCGCGACCTGGACTCCCAGCCCGGGGTCGCCCGGCCCGTGGTGACCACGAAGCTGCCGCCGTTCGCCACCCGCACGGACTCGGTGCTGCTGGTCGCGACGTCGGTCAGCGAGAACGCCGGCGCCAAGCCGACGACCGTGCACTGGAACCTGCGGCTGGACGTCTCCGACGTGGACGGCAAGCTGATGATCTCCGGACTGGCGTCGATCCGATGAGGATCCGATGAGAAATCTCTGGCGGCTGTTCGCCTTCGACGTCCTGGCGCCCCTGGTCGCCGCCGGCGCGCTCGTCATGATCGGGGTGGTCCTGGGCTGGCCGCTGTGGTGGGTGTCGGCCTGCTCGGTGCTGATCCTGCTGATCGTCGAGGGCATGGCCGTGGACTTCTGGCTGCTGCGCCGTGACTCGGTCAGCGTCGGCACCGACGACGAAGCGCCGGGGTTGCGCCTGGCCGTGGTCTTCCTGTGCGCGGCCGCCCTGACGGCCGCGGTGGTGACCGGCTACCTGCACTGGACGCGGCCGGACCGCGAGTTCAAGCGGGATTCGCGCGAGGTGGTGCAGATCGCCACCGGGGTCGCCGAGGCGATGGCGTCGTACACCCCCGGCGACCCGACCGGTTCCCTCGACCGGGCCACGGCCAAGATGGTGCCCGAGCAGGCGGACGCGTTCCGCGAGCAGTACAAGAAGACGGGCGCCGACCTGGCCCAGCACAACGTCACCGCCCAGGCCGCCACGCTGTCGGCGGGCGTGGAGGCCCTGGGGCCGTCGGCGGCGAGCGTGGCGGTGATCCTGCGGGTCACCCAGACCGCGCCCGGCCAGCCGCCGAGTCACGCGGCGCCGGCGGTGCGGGTGGCGCTGACCAAACGCGGCGACACCTGGCTGGTGGCCGGCGTGCTGCCGATGAATTCCCGCTGAGCTCAGGCGGAGTCGGGCGAGCGGCCGGACTTCACCTTCACGAACCGGTCCGACAACCGACGCATCCGCAGCATCAGCGACGCCGTCGGGCTGGTGCTGCCGTCGAGGTAGGCGGCGAGCTCCTCGGGGGCCACGCCGATGCGGGAGGCGAACTCCTGATGGCCCAGGCCCGAGCGGTCGATGAGCAGCGCGACGTGGCGGGCCACCTCGGCCCGCTCGTCGGCCTCCAGGTGGGCGCGGGCGCGGTCGAGCACCTCCCAGAGCGCTTTGGAGATGCCGTACGGCCGGCTGCCCTCGAGGACCTCTTCCACCTGGCGGGCGGTCCGGCCGTAGGGGTCGCGCTTGAGTGCGGCGGCGATGCGCTTCCAGGTCGCGATGTCACCGCCCTGCAGCGCCGAACGGATCGCCGACGTCGGCCAGAACTCCACCGGGCGGTCCGGTTCGGCCGGGGACGGGCCGCCGGGCCCGTCGAGGTCGGGCTGCGCCGCTCGTACTGGGGCTGGTCGTCGGCGCCCTCCGGCGACGGGCAGCCGGTCTGCAGCGCGTCGATGGCGACCGACAGCCGGCCCCGCCACAGCGTCACCGGGTGCACGGGCCGGCCCGCCCCGGTGATCGCCCGGGCGACCCCGCCGGCGCCGGTGCGCGCACCCGCGCCGCCCCGCCTGCGGTGCCCTGAATGCCCGACGACGGGGCCGGTGGGCGCGCGCCGGCGCACCGGGACGCCCGCCGTCTCGTCGCTGATGTTGACCTGGTGGGGGATCTGCTCGGGGCCGCGCCCGCGCACCGCGCTCGGGTCGTACGCGGCGCCGGCCTGCGTCGACTTGCCGTTGCGGCCGCAGCCGGAGAACGCCAGCGGGTCGGCGACGCAGATGGCGTCGGGCGCCAGGTTCTTCAGCTTGGCCGCCGACTTCAGCACCATCCGCAGGTCGGCGGTGGGCGCGGCGAGCGCCGAGATGTCGTCGGGGATGACCACGACGTCGCCGAGGTCCACCTCGGGCAGCGGCCGGTCGAAGTCCACCGACGGCAGCACCCGCAAGAGCCACGGCGGCATCCACCAGTTCCACTGGGCGAACATCGCCATCAGCGCCGGGACCAGCACCAGCCGCACCACGGTCGCGTCCACCGCGATCGCGACGGCGCACGCCACCCCGATCTCGGCGACCAGCGGCATGCCCGCGAACGCGAACCCGATGAACACCGCGATCATGATCAGCGCGGCGCTGGTGATGGTGCGGGCGCTGGTGCTCACGCCGTAGGCGACCGCGTCGCGGGTGTTGCCGGAGTGCAGGAAGCGTTCCCGGATGCGGGTCAGCAGGAAGATCTCGTAGTCCATCGACAGCCCGAACGTCATGGCCAGGACCAGCGGGGGCACCGTGCTGTCGATCGAGCTGATGTGGGCGAAGCCCAGGTCGGTCAGCCAGCCCCACTGGAACACCATCACCAGGCTGCCGTACGCGGCCGCGACCGACAGCAGGGTCATCAGCACGCCTTTGAGGGCCAGGAAGACCGAGTGGATCGAGATCAGCAGCATGACGAACGCGATCAGCGCCACGAACAGCAGCACCAGCGGCTCGGTCTGCGAAACCCGGTCGTCGAAGTCCTTGATCAGGGCGGTGGGACCGCCGACGTCCACCCGCGCCGTCCCCGGGTCCGGGATCCTGGGCAGCTGCGCGCGCAGCCAGCCGACCGTGTTGCGGGCGCCCATGTCCTCGGGATCCACCGACAGCACCGCCGACAGCAGCGCGCTGCCGTTGTCCTCGGCGAACTGCGGGGGGCTCACCGACACGATGTCGGGTGCCTGGGTCATGCGCTGACGGATCGCCGCGACGGTCTGCGCGTGCTCGGGCGAGGCGGCCCCGCCGTCGGGGAACGTGATCAGCACCCGGACCGGGCCCAGCGCGCCGGGCCCGAGCGCCTGGGCCGCCGCGGCCACCCCGGCGCGGATCTCGTGCGAGGAGTCGAACTGGCGCAGCAGGCTGTTGCCGAGCACCATCGACGTCGCCGGCAGCGCCATGACCAGCAGGACCAGCGTCGCGCCCAGCGCCGACACCCAGGGCCGGCGCATCACCCACCCGATCCAGCGGTTCCAGAACCGCGACTGGGTGGCCTCCGGCCGGCGCGACCAGTGCAGCAGGGCCGACCGCTTGGCGGCCGACCGGCCGAACGTCGCCAACACCGCGGGGGTCAGGGTCGCCGCCGTCAGCATCGCCACGGCGACGGCCAGGATCGCGCCGGTGGCCATCGACTTCAGGGCGGGCGTGTTGATCAGGTAGATCCCGGTGAGCGAGGCGACGACCGTCATCCCCGACAGCACGACCGCCAGGCCGGACGTGGCCATCGCGGCGTCGATCGCCTCCCGGGGCTCGCGCCCGGTGCGCAGTTCCTCGCGGAAACGCATCAGGATGAACAGCGAGTAGTCGACGGCGAGCGCGATGCCGAACATCGACACCGTCGAGGTGACGAACACCGACATGGTGGTGATCTCGGACAGCAGGTAGACCAGGCCCATCGTCACCACGACGGTGCAGACGCCCAGGGCGAGCGGGATGGCCGCGGCCGCCAGCGACCCGAAGACGGCCAGCAGGACGATCAGGATGATCGGCAGGTTCCAGCGTTCGGCGGCGGCGATGTCGTGCTTGGTGTTCTGCGCGGCGGCGGCGCTCAGCGCGCCCTGCCCGATGACATACAGCCGCACCCGGCCGTTGGCGGTCTGGCCCGGCTGGTCGCCGGAGATGCCGACCTTCTGCCGCAGCTGCTTGGCGAGGTCGCTGGTGCCGGCGTTGCGGGCGTCGAGGCGCAGCGAGATCACGTAGGGGCGGTCCGGCTGCGGCGGCCGCTGCGCGGGGTTGGGCGCCTCCGTGGTGCCGGGGAACTCCCCGGCGATCTGCCGCAGCTGCGCGACGGCGTCGTTCATGTCCTGGTAGCTGGCGTCCGGGCGGGGGGCGGCCACCAGCGCCAGCGACGAGGCCCCCTGGTCGTGGTAGAGGTCCTCGAGCTGGTCGTGCACCAGCAGCGACTGCGAGCCGGCGACCTCGAAGCCACCCCCGGTGAGGTTCCCGGACTGCGTCATGGCCAGGTAGACCGCGGGCACCAGCGCCAGCAACCAGCCTGCGAAGACCAACCAGCGGTACCGACGCAAGCTGCGGCTCAGGCGCATCATCAACTGCTGGATCGTGGACTCCCCGGTGTGTCACGCAACGTGCAGGCGAGGATACCGCAGCGGGCTGTGGAGTATGGCGGCATATTCGCCAGCTGAGCTGCAGCAACACCGATGTGGCCAAGATGGTGCGAAGTCGTTGCGAACCGGTGACTAACGGGAGATCGGTCACACGGGCTGGCCCGGGTCACGGCGGGGATGGCAGGATGTCGGATGGCCCACGGGCCCCGTGACCAGTGGGGGGACTTCTTTCGTGAAGACGAGTTTCATGACGACAGGCAGCGCCACCAGACGCCGCAGGCTGCTCGCCGGCGTGGTCGCGGCCGCGCTCCCGGGCGCGGTGTTCGCGGTTTCCTCCGGGCCGGCGGCCACCGGCGCGTCCGACCCGTGCGCGGCCAGCGAGGTCGCGCGGACGATCGGCTCGGTCTCCAAGTCGATGGGCGACTACCTGGACTCCCACCCCGAGACCAACCAGACGATGACGTCCATGCTGCAGCAGCAAGCGGGCCCGCAGTCCTTGACGGGGCTGAAATCCTATTTCGAGGCCAACCCCAAGGTGGCCGGCGACATGACGTCGATCGCGCAGCCGCTGACCAATCTGTCCACGCAGTGCAAGCTGCCGATCAGCATCCCGCAGGCGATGGGCATGATGCAGCAGGCGCAGGCCGGCGGCGGCCTGCCTGCGTTGCCCGGCGCTCCCCACAGCCGCTGCTGGCGCAGCAGGAACGTGGCCGACAGCACCGGGCCGCCGGGCAGCGTGGTGCTCAGCGAATTGGCGGCGTAGAACGCCGCCTCCGACCGCAGCTGCTTGACGTGCACCCCGGCCGATCGCAGCAGGGTGCGCTGGATCTGGGCGAAGCTGTGCATCGATGCGGCGGCCGCGACCACCGCCGCCAGCAACCACCACCACTTGGCCTCGTACAGGGTCGTCCAGGCCTTGGCGAGCTGGTCGAAGCCCAGCGAGACCTCGACGGCGAGGACGATCGCGACGATCCCGAGGATCACCCAGCGCAGCCACCAGTACTTGCCGCGCGAAGCCTCTTCGCGTGGCAAGTCCGGGTTGCGGACGGGTGCGTCGTGCGGCACGTGCTTTAGGGTAACTGTGCAGGTGGCGGGGTGATCGCCACGCGGTTCCGACTGTGTCGGGGTCGTAACCGGATCGTGCCAGCCGCCGGGCGCCGCGACAAGGCGCGGATAGGCTTGGCAAATGACGGCAAACCTCGACGACGCCTCCGTCGACCCCCTCGTCCGCAAGGCCACCGCCTGTCGGCGTGTCGTGTGCGTGGTTTATGTGTCGCGAGGCGAGAAGCTGACGGTTACAGCCGTCCCTCGCGGCGCAGCAGGTCCTGGGCGGACACCCCGCCGCCGGCGCGGCGCCGCTGACGCGATGGGTCGCCATTGTTGGGCGCGTTGGGCTGGGTCGTCCCGTTCGGCCCGTTGACGCAGGGATTGCCGGCGATCGTCGGGCAGGGTCGCTCCTGCCAGGACTTGTCGGTGAACCCGCTGATGGGGGCCAGCCTGTTGCGGATGTCGGCCACCTGTTGATCGGTGACTTTGCTTCCGTTGTTGCTCTTGATCACGACCGTCAGTTGCTCGGTCCGGTACCCGGGGAAGAGCTTGTCGAAGTGCTCCTGCGCCAGCCGGACGGAGTTGTTGGGCGGCAGATACTTCTCGCTCATGCCGCCGAAGGACAGGTTGCCCAGTGGAATGACGAGCAGGATCATGCCGACGGCGATCGGGATGGCGAACGCCAGCGGGCGCTTCATCACGAAGTTCACCAGCTTGCCCCAGAAGCCGGCCTCGACCTCTTCGCGGGTCTTGGTCTTCTGCAGCCGCTCCGCGAGCCACTCGAGGTAGACGCGCGACACCTTCCAGTTCCGCAGGAAGGGAACGCGCAATGCCGTCCGCACGCCCAGCGCGTCGACGTGGCGCCCGAGGATGCCCAGGCAGGCCGGCAGCAAGGTGATCGACAACAGGGCCGCCAGACCGACCGCCGCGAAGATCGCGTAGACCAGCGAATGCACGAAACCCTGCGGCAGCACCAGCAGGCTGGCGCTCGACGCGATGATCAGCACAGCCGAAAAGGTCACGGTGCGGCCGGCCGTCATCACGGTGCGTCGCACGGCGGCTTCGGTGTCGTAGCCCTCCGCTATCTCTTCACGGAACCGGCTCACCACGAAGAGTCCGTAGTCGATGGCGATACCAAGGCCGATCAGGGAGACCACCGGCTGCGCGAAGAAGTGCACCGGCCCGAAAATGGCCGCGAACCGCAGGAGTCCCAGCGCGCCCGCGATGCTCAGCCCACCGACGATGGCCGGCAGTCCGGCGGCGACCGCGCCCCCGAACACCAGGAAGAGCACCACCGTCACCAGCGGCAGCGCGAGCACCTCCATGCGGCGCTGGTCCGTGGCAATGGTGCCGGTCAACGCGTTGGCGATCGGCTCCAGGCCGGCGAGTTCGACCGTGCCGCCGTCGAGCTTCTGCAGGTCGGGCGCGATGGCCTTGTAGTTGTTGAGGATGGTGTCGTCGTCGTTGCCCTTCAGCGGGATGCTCACGAACGTGTGCTTCTTGTCCTCGGTCGCCATCCCCTTGATCAGCGGGGGAGCGTCCGCGGGGTTCGACAACGCCAGCCAGCCGGCCCAGCCGACGACCTGGTCGGGATGGTCGTCCTTGAACTTGTTCAGCTCGTCGACGACCTTGTCCCGCCACGCCGGGTCGTCGACCGTTTTCCCGGCGGGCGCGGTGAAGGTCGCCACGATGTGGCTGGTTCGATCGCGGCCGTAGACCTGGTCACCCAGCACCGACGCCTTCACCGACTGGCTGCCCTCGTCGTAGTAACCGCTCTGCGTGACGTGTTTGCCCAGGCTCATCCCGAACACGCCGCCGCCGAGGCACAGAGCCACCATGACCCCGATGACGATGTACCGGTACCGGTACACAGTTCGACCCCACCAGGCGAACACGTGAGCTCCTTACTGGATCACTAGCGACCCGCGCACTGGTTTCCCAGTCTCACACACGCGCGGACAACAGGGCGGACAGCGGACGGAAGGGCTGCAGCCACGCCCCCTGCTCGGGTAGCGAATCCAGGCCGATTCGCGGGAGCGGCTCCCGGAAGACACCCGCGATGTCCTCCAGGTCGACAAAGTCCAAGGTATCCGACGCTAGCGCCCAACTCGCGTGTTCGCGAAATCCGATCACCTGGACAGGGATGCCGCCGCCGACCCCGTCCCGGGCGATCTCCTCCAGGGGCTGCCGGAACGCCTGGCCGTCGGCCGAGGCCACCACCAGCGCCGCCAGCCCCTCGTTTCGCCGGCGTTCGATGTGGTCGAGCATGTCGCGGTCGACGTCGCTGTCCTCGTCGATCTTCGGCTTGGCGAAGACGGCGAACCCGACGTTGCGCAGCGCGTCCACCCAGGGCCGGACCACGTCGGCGCTGCCCGGCGCGATGTTGGTGAACACCGTCGCCTCGGGTTCGATCACCATCCCGGGGCGGGCCGCGCTGACCTCCGCGGTGCGGGCCAGCAGCCAGCGGCCCAGCGCGTCGAACCGGGGTCTTTCCAGCGCGGTCGGGCGCCGCCCGAGGATCGAGCCGAGCCCCATGTCGAGGTTGGGGGCGTCCCACACCAGCAGGACGCGGCCGCCGGGGGAGAAGCCCGCCATGGTTTCACTGGACAGCACCGCGGGCGGCGCCACCGGTTCTGCTGCCGGGGTGTCTTCTATGAGGCTCATGGTCATCGTCTATTCGGTCTACTCGGTCTACTCGTCGTCGTTACTGGCCTTGGCGCAGCCAGATGAATTCGGTTACCGCGCTGCCGGCCCGTTCGGCCTTGGACTCGTACTTGGTGGTGGGCCGTTGGGTCGAGATCGGCAGCGCGCCGGCCGCCCCGGCGCGGTGCAGCCGGGGTTCGCCGTCGCCGACCTCGGCGATGTGCTCGGCGTAGCCGGCATGGTCGGTCGCCACGTGCAGGACACCACCGGGGAGTAGCCGGTCGGCGATCAGCCCAACCGTGCCGGGCTGCAGGAAACGCCGTTTGTGGTGGCGCGCCTTGGGCCAGGGATCGGGAAAGAAGACCCGGACCCCGGTCAGGGACCCCGGCGCGATCAGCTCCTGCAGCACGACGATCGCGTTGGCGCGGATCAACCGGATGTTGTCGACCCCGTCGCGCTCCATCGCGCACAGCAGCTGCGCCAGCCCGCGCCGGTAGATCTCCACCGCAACCACGTCGACGCCGGGCTCATCTTTGGCCATTGTGAGCGTGGAAGTTCCACTGCCGCAACCGATTTCGAGCACAAGCGGCGCCTCGCGGCCGAACCACGCCCGGGTGTCCAGCGGCGCGGCGGCCGGATCGGCGTCGGTCCCCACCGACAGGCCCAGCCGGGGCCAGAGCCGGTCCCAGGTCTGGCGCTGGGCCGTCGACAGCGCCGAACGCCGCGAGCGGAAGCTGGAAGCAGGCAGGTAGCGCCGTGGGTGATCCGGATCGGCCACCGCGTCGGCGTCGCCTTCGACCGGCGTGTCGGGATCGATCCCCACCCCGGTCCTCGCCTGCATTTGTCCATGGTGGCCCATGAACCGCCGGTGTAGCCGCCCCAGGTCCAGATTGATACCCAACAGTTGCCTTTGCCTGGTAACAGATGTGACGGTGGCTCGCGCGGCGGCGGCGCAGCTGCCACGATCGGGGGATCGGAGGGAGCGGGCGGGATGAGACCAGGGGGGCGCGGCGGTTTCGCCGGCGACGCGGTGCTGGTGACGGGCCCGTGGCTGGCGGGGGTGAGCGCTCTCGCCGCGGCGCTGCGCGACCGGCTGCCGCACTACGAGTTCGTCGAGTCGGGGGAGCTGGAACCGGGCCGCGCGCCGGCGGCGGTGGTGTTCGTCGTCTCGGCCGCGGCCCACCTCACCGGGTCCGACTGCGCCCTGCTCGACGCCGCCGCGGCACACTCCGACGTCATCGTCGGCGTGGTCTCCAAGACCGACGTGCACCGCGGGTGGCGGGAGACCGTGGCGGCCAACCGCGACACGCTGGCCGCCCACGCGGCGCGGTACTCCCGGGTGCCGTGGGTGGGCGCCGCCGCGCGGCCGGACCTGGGCGAACCCGACCTCGACGACCTGGTCCGGGCCGTGCGCGACGAGCTCGCCGACCCCGAGGTGCCGCGCCGCAACCGGTTGCGCGCGTGGGATTCCCGGCTCCGCACGGTCGCACGGCGGTTCGACCGCGACGTCGAGGGCGCCGGCCGGCGCGCGCGGGTGGAGACGCTGCGCGAGCAGCGCGGCACGGTCCTCTACGAGCGGCGCCAGAACAAGACGCGGCGCAGCATCGCGCTGCGCGGCCAGATCCAGCAGGCCCGCGTTCAGCTGTCGCACTTCGCGCGCAACCGCTGCAGCTCGGTGCGCACCGAGCTGCAGGAGGACGCCGCGGGTGTGCCGCGGCGCGGGGTTCCCGGCTTCGAGGCGCACGCGCGGGCCCGGCTGGACGCGGTGGTCGCCGAGGTCGACGAAGGCACCACCGCGCAGCTCGCCGAGGTGGGCCGGGCGCTCGGGGTGCCGACCGCGCTGCCGCCGCCGGAGCAGCCGCCGGCCGTTGACGTCCCGGCGCCGCCGCTGACATCGCGGCGGCAGGAAACGGTGCTGATGACGCTGCTGGGCGCGGGGTTCGGGGTGGGTGTGGCCCTCACGCTGAACCGCCTGGTCAGCGGCGTGGCGTCGCGGATGGCCCCCGGGCTTGCCCTCGCCGCCGCGGCGGCGTGCGTGGCGATCGGCCTAGTGCTCACGCTGGTGGTGGTGCACCTGCGCGGGCTGTTGCACGACCGCGCGCTGCTGGACCGCTGGGTGGGCGAGGTGACGTCGTCGCTGCGTTCGGTGGCGGAGGAAATGGTGGCCACCCGCGTGCTGGCCGCCGAGGCGGCGCTGAGCACGGCGCTGGCGGCGCTCGACGAGGCCGAGGGGGCTCGGGTGTCGGCACAGGTCAGCGCGATCGACACCGAACTGCGCGAGCACGCGATCGCGTCGGCGCGGGCGGCGGCGGCGCGGGACCGGGAGATGCCGGCGGTGCGGGCCGCGCTCGACGCGGTGCGTGCCGAACTCGGCGAACCCGCGCCCCCGGAAGGCCCCGGTGAACCGGCTTCTGAATCGTTGTTGTGAGAAGGCTTATACCTGCCCGAGGCTTCCCGGACAAGGCGCCCGCGATAACCTGTAGTTAACGCCACCATAGAAACCGTTGTGTGGGCGGACGCATACAAATGCACCGAAGCAGAAGTACGCAGACATCCAGGAGAGTTCGATGACCTCAGCGACCATTCCCGGCCTAGACACCGCGCCCACTAAACATCCCGGGCTGCTGGCGTGGGTACAGGAGGTCGCCGAGCTAACCCAGCCCGACCGCGTGGTGTTCGCCGACGGCTCCGACGAGGAGTGGAAGCGGCTGACCGATCAGCTCGTCGACGCGGGCACGTTCAAGCGGCTGAACCCCAAGGAGTACCCGAACTCCTTCCTGGCGTTGTCCGACCCCTCGGACGTGGCCCGCGTCGAGTCGCGGACGTTCATCTGCTCCGAGCGCCAGGTGGACGCCGGGCCGACCAACAACTGGATGGACCCCGCCGAGATGCGGTCCACCCTCAACGACCTGTACCGCGGCTGCATGCGCGGCCGCACCATGTACGTGGTCCCGTTCTGCATGGGGCCGCTCGGCGCCGACGACCCCAAGCTGGGCGTCGAGATCACCGACTCCGAATACGTCGTCGTCTCGATGAAGGTGATGACCCGCATGGGCAAGGCCGCGCTGGACAAGCTCGGCGACGACGGGTTCTTCGTCAAGGCGCTGCACTCCGTCGGGGCCCCGCTGGAGCCCGGTCAACAGGACGTGCCGTGGCCGTGCAACGAGACCAAATACATCACCCACTTCCCGGAGACCCGCGAGATCATGAGCTATGGCTCCGGCTACGGCGGCAACGCCCTGCTGGGCAAGAAGTGCTACTCGCTGCGGATCGCCTCGGCGATGGCCCACGACGAGGGCTGGCTGGCCGAGCACATGCTGATCCTCAAGCTGATCTCCCCGGAGAACAAGGCCTATTACTTCGCCGCGGCGTTCCCGTCCGCGTGCGGCAAGACCAACCTGGCCATGCTGCAGCCGACCATCGAAGGCTGGCGCGCCGAGACGCTCGGTGACGACATCGCCTGGATGCGGTTCGGCAAGGACGGCCGGCTCTACGCGGTCAACCCCGAGTTCGGCTTCTTCGGGGTGGCGCCGGGCACCAACTGGAAGTCCAACCCCAACGCCATGCGGACCATCGCCGCGGGCAACACCGTCTTCACCAACGTCGCGCTCACCGACGACGACGAGGTGTGGTGGGAAGGCCTGGAGGGCGAGCCGGACCACCTGATCGACTGGAAGGGCAACGACTGGTACATCCGCGAGACGGAAACCAAAGCCGCGCACCCGAACTCGCGGTACTGCACCCCGATGTCGCAGTGCCCGATCCTGGCGCCGGAGTGGGACGACCCGCAGGGCGTGCCGATCTCGGGCATCCTGTTCGGCGCCCGCCGCAAGACCACGGTGCCGCTGGTGACCGAGGCGCGCGACTGGCAGCACGGCGTGTTCATGGGCGCCACCATGGGCAGCGAGCAGACCGCCGCCGCCGAGGGCAAGGTCGGCACGGTGCGCCGCGACCCGATGGCCATGCTGCCGTTCCTGGGCTACCACGTCGGTGACTACTTCCAGCACTGGCTCGACCTGGGCAAGAATTCCGACGAGTCCAAGCTGCCGAAGGTGTTCTTCGTCAACTGGTTCCGCCGCGGCGACGAGGGTCAGTTCCTGTGGCCGGGCTTCGGCGAGAACAGCCGGGTGCTCAAGTGGATCGTCGACCGCATCGAGCACCGGGCCGGCGGCCAGGAGACGCCGATCGGCATCGTTCCCACCGCCAAGGACCTGGACCTCGACGGCCTCGACGTCGCAGGCGCGGACGTCGAGCGGGCCCTGGCGGTCAACGCCGACGAGTGGCGCCAGGAGCTGCCGCTGATCGAGGAGTGGTTCGAGTTCGTCGGCGACAAGCTGCCCACCGGCGTCCGGGACGAGTTCGAGGCGCTCAAGCAGCGGCTGTCCGAGTCCAACTAGGTCCAACTAGGTCCGACTAGCGACACCGTCCGAGACACTCGCCCCACCCCGCGGGGGCGAGTGTCTCGCGTCGATCACGACGTCATCCACCCCCGTCGGGCACCGCGAATCGGCGTGACCGTCGCGAGTTCGATTCGCGTTTCCGCTTCCCACAGTGCGGGGTGCGCCGACCCGACCTTCCGCCTGAGCCGCTCGCGTTTTGCGGCGAGCAGATCGATCACGACCGTCTTCTCGTCCGATTGACCGCGATTGTGGCCGATGATCACGAGACCTCCCGGTACGTTTGACGCGCTTGGCGGGCGCGCATGGGTGCGCGCCTTTCGAGGAAGCACACGACCCGGGCGGCGATGGCCCCGGCGGCCAGGCTCGGCGACAGCCAGATGTTGTCCTTCAGACGCCTGTCCGCGGCGTGGAGCCTTCCGGTCCCGGTTGCGTTCGACGCCACCGAAAAATGGGGCTGGGCAAGAGATAAGCGCTGCCGGGAAGAGTCGTGCACTAGTCCGCGTGATTCCTTCACCTGTTGTCCTCACCTCGGGGCGATGCGATGACGTCACGCTATGACGGTGGCCGCGGCGGGCACATCCGTAGCCGGCTACCTGATTTCGCGGACCCGCGGGCCGCACCGACCGGCAAGATACCTGGCGTCGGCTCGTGCGCGGGATGGCGCAGATGCCCTGCCGCAGCGCGGATTTGCCCCTTCATCAGGCGTAAGCGACCGCCGACCACACGGGGGCAAGCGGGACGGCACCGCGTAGCCCGCTACGTGCCCGCGTTCACCCGGCTCGGAGATCGGGTTCCTAGGGGCGATCGGCAGGCTACTACGTCCGGCCGTCGCGTTGCATGAATTCCGCCAAAGCCCTGCGGTCCGGGACGCCGAGCTTGGTGCAGGCATGCATCACGTGGCCCTCGACGGTGCGGGCCGACAGGCTGAGCCGCTGGGCGATCTCGCGGCTGGTCAGTCCCGCGGCCACCAGCTTGGCGACATCGCGTTCCCGGGTGGTCAGCGGCAGCGGCCGGGCCGCCGCGGCGAGCGCCGGGTCGCGGTCGCGGAGCGCCGCACCGTAGGCGCCGTGCGCCGGCGCCAGACGGCCATCGACGGTTCCGGCGACCTCGACGAGACGTGCAAGCCCGTTGCGGTCCCCGAAACGTGCCGCGTGATGCAGGGCCAGCATTTCGATCGCCCGCTGACCGGATTGCCGGGCCAGATCGGCCGCCTCGGTGGCTGCCGCGACGGCGCCGCTGGTGTTTTGCCGGGCGGCGGCGAGCCACGCCTCGATGATGCGGAGTTGCGGGCGGAACACGGCGCGGTGGGCACCCGCACGGCTGTGCAGTTCGGCGATCGTGGCGTCGGCCGCCTCGGCGCGGCCGAGCCCGCAATAGGCTTGGGCCAGCCACATTCGGGGCACGCTCCACCATGCGGCCGACTCGTTGGTGAGCGCCGCCACCGTCTGCTCCATGCGCGACGCCGCCGCGGCGAAGCGACCGCGCGCGAGATCGACGCTGCCCGCCGCCATGTTGGCCAGTCCCCAGTCGAGGTACTGCCGGGTGGAGTAGAACTGGCCGTCGTCGGCCAGGCGCTTGTCTGCCGCGTCGAACTCGCCGGCCAGCACCAGCGCGGAGACCTCCGCGTAGGTCATCAGATGCCGCAACACCCCGTCGACCTGGCGTTCGATTCGGCGCCCGTGCTCGGCCACCGCCGCTACGCGATCGCCGTGCCCGGTGAACGCCAACGCGAAGCCGCCGCCCACGACCGCCCAGCCGACGGCATCCGGTGACGCCGCCGGGCTGGCGAGCACGCGACCCGACAGGTCGGCGGCCTCGTCCAGGCGGTTCTGCAACGCCAGGGAAGCCGCCGCCAGGCCGTCGACCACCAGCCTGAGCCCCGGATCGCGGATGCGCTGCCGTAGCAACTCGAGCACCTCATCGGCGGCGACGGCATCGCCCGCCGACAGTTGCCGGTTGACGACGCGCACGGCGCCCCAGCGGAGCAGCCCCGGCTCCTCCATCGCCTCCGGGTCGTAGGCGCTCAGGGCGAGGTCGGCCTCCGCTGATCTGCCTTGCCACAGCAGCGATCTGGCCAGCAGCTCGCCGGCGGCCGGACCGCCGCCGCGGTCGACGGCGGCCCGGGCCAGGCGCTCGGCGAGGGTGACATCGGTCAGCGCGATGGCGTCGTCGGCGGCCGCCACGAGCGTGTCGACTCCCACGTGGGTGTCGCTGTCCAGCGTCAGTTCGGCCAGCCGGATCCGCTCGCCCGCCCCCCGGACCGGCTTGGCGGCCAACGCCCGGACCAGCTCGCCACGCAGCCGGCGCGCGGCGGCCACCCCCAGCCGCCGGCGCATGACGTCGCTGAGCAGCAGCTGGTTGAACTGCACCTCGCTGACCTCGCGGTCGTCGGTGATGCGGATCAGGCCGCGTCGTTCGGCGCTCTCGACGGCGGGCGCGCCGGCCAGGCCGATCAGCGTGTCCAGGTCGAGCGGTTCGCAGATCGCCAGGAGGCCCAACGCGTGCGCGACGTCGTCGGGCAGCCTTTCCAGCCGCTCGTCGACCAGCGCCGCCAGTTCGTCGCGCACCACGGCCGGTCCGCGCAGTTGCCAGATGCCGCGGACCTGCCGCAGCGTGCCGGCCTCCACCGCCCCCTCCACCAGGTTGCGCAGGAACAGCGCGTTGCCGCCGGAGTCCTGCCACATCACGTCGGCGCTCAGGCCCTCGACGGGGCCGCCCAGCACCCGTTCGACCAGCTCCACGCACTGCTCCTTGGTGAACGGCCGCAGGTCGATGCGCCGCAGGTAGCGGTCCTTCCACAGCGAGGTGATCGCGTCGGGCACCGGCTCCTTGGCCCGCAGGTTGGCCACCATCGGCACCGACCCCTCCAGCGCCAGCTGGAGCACCAGGGTGGCCGACAGGTCGTCGAGCAGGTGCGCGTCGTCCACGCCGAGCACCGTGTCCGGGTCGGCGGTCAGCGCGTCGCGGGCGGCCGCCAGGTAGGACGTCGGGTCGCGGGTGGTCCCGGGCCCGACGAGGTAGGTGAACGACCCCAGGGGGATGCTGCGCGACGACGCCGTGCCCGCCACCCAGCGCACCCGGTTGGGCAGCGACCCGGTGACGTCACGGGCCAGCGTGGTCTTTCCCACGCCCGCCTCGCCGACCACCACGACGCCCGCCGTGCGGGTCGGCTCGGTGAGGGCAGCGTGAAGCGCCGCGAACTCCGGCTCGCGGCGCAGCAGCGGCCAATCCTCGGCGTGCACCAGAGCCAGCACTCTACCGATGCGGCCCGCCGATGGGCGCGGTACGCCGGCGGCCGACGGGCGACGTGTTGACACCCGTCAAGTTTGGCGGCGGTACAGTCTGCGCATGCAGATTCGCGAGCATTGCGGAGCCGACAAGCCGGCCGTCATCCTCCACCCGTCCGGCGCGGTGGTCACGTTCGACGAACTCGAGGCGCGGGCCAACCGGCTGGCGCACTACTTCCGCCGGGCCGGCCTGCGCGAGGGCGACTCCGTCGCGATCCTGATGGAAAACAATGAGCACATCCACGCGGTCATGTGGGCCGCGCGGCGCAGCGGGCTGTACTACGTCCCGATCAACACCCACCTGACCGCCGCCGAGGCCGCCTACATCATCGACAACAGCGCCGCCAGGGCGATCGTCGGCTCGGCCGCGCTGCGCAAGACCTGCGAGAACCTGGCCGAGCACCTGCCCGGTGGGCTGCCCGGGCTGCTGCTGATCGCCGACGACGACCTCGAGGGCTGGGCGCGCTACCCGGAATGCGTTGCGGATCAACCGGATACGCCGATCCCCGATGAGGTCGAGGGCGACCTGCTGCAGTACTCGTCGGGAACCACCGGCCGGCCCAAGGGCATCAAGCGCGAGCTGCCGCACGTCCCGCCGGCCGAGGCGCCGGGCATGATGTCGGCACTGGTCAGTTTCTGGATGACCCCCGACTCGGTCTACCTGAGCCCGGCGCCGCTGTACCACACCGCGCCGTCGGTGTGGTCGATGAGCGCGCAGGCCGGCGGCATCACCACGGTGGTGCTGGAGAAGTTCGATCCCGAGGGGTGCCTCGACGCCATCGCGCGCCACCGCGTCACGCACGGCCAGTTCGTCCCCGCGATGTTCACCCGCATGCTGAAACTTCCTGAGGCCGTCCGCAATTCGTACGACCTGTCCAGCCTGCAACGGGTGATGCACGCCGCGGCGCCGTGCCCGGTGGAGATCAAGAAGCAGATGATGGACTGGTGGGGCCCGATCATCGACGAGTACTACGCGTCCTCGGAGGCCATCGGCTCCACGCTGATCAGCGCCGAGGAGTGGCTGGCCCACCCGGGCTCGGTCGGCAAGCCGATGGCGTGTGCGATCCACATCCTGGACGAGGACGGCAACGAGCTGCCGCCGGGCCAGGCCGGCGAAATCTACTTCGAGGGTGGCTATTCCTTCGAATACCTCAACGACCAGGCCAAGACCGAAGCGTCGCGCGACGGGCACGGCTGGACCACGGTCGGCGACATCGGTTACGTCGACGACGAGGGCTACCTGTACCTGACCGACCGCCGGCATCACATGATCATCTCCGGCGGGGTGAACATCTACCCTCAGGAAGCCGAGAACCTGCTCGTCACGCACCCAAAGGTGTTGGACGCGGCCGTGTTCGGCGTCCCGGACGCCGAGATGGGGCAGCGCGTGATGGCCGCCGTGCAGACCGTCGACCCGGCCGACGCCACCGCCGAGTTCGGCGACGAGCTGGTCGCGTGGCTGCGGGAACGGCTGGCGCACTACAAGTGCCCGCGGTCCATCGAGTTCGAGGCCGCGCTGCCGCGCACCGACACCGGCAAGCTCTACAAGAACGGGCTGATCGAGAAGTACTCGGTGTGACCCGTGCTCCGGCTTGTCGAGATGTCCGGCGCGCGGGGGATCGAAATCGCAACACCGCCGGGCGTCGTCGTGGCGCACGGCCCGGCCGCTGACCTGGCCGGCGCCGAATCACTGCTGGAAGCAGCGACTTTCACACTCACCGAGGACGACTGCGCCGACCGCAGGGTCGTCACGGTCGAGTCGGTGCCCGACGCGCTGGCCGAGCTGACCGAGCGCTGCGGGCGCTGGCCGCAGGCCAGCAGCGTGTGCGACGACGTGCTGCGCGCGATCGACCCCGGCGGCCCGGCGCTGGCCGCGGTGGTGACCGAGTCGCTAGCGTATTCGACGCTGCAGGCCGGCCCGGAATTCGCGCGCTGGCTTGCCGATCGCGGCCCGGCCCGCGCGCCCGAGATCGCCGAACCGGTGCGGCTGCGGCGCGACGGCGACACGCTGGACATCGCCTTCAACCGGCCGCAACGGCACAACGCGTTCTCCACCGACGCGCGCGCCGCGCTGCTGGAGGCGCTGGCCGTCGCCCGGCTGGACCCGTCGGTGACCGGAATCGTGTTGCGCGGCAACGGCCCGTCGTTCTGCAGCGGCGGCGACCTCGCCGAGTTCGGCAGCCTCGCGGACCCCGCGAGCGCGCACCTGGCCCGCACCCGGCACAGCCCCGCTCTGGCGCTCGACGCGCTGACGGCCAGGCTTGGCCGGGCGTGCCGCGCCGAGGTGCACGGGCGGGTGCTGGGCAGCGGATTGGAGATGGCGGCGTTCTGCGGATGGGTGCACGCCCGCGACGACGCGGTGTTCGGGCTGCCCGAACTGGCGCTGGGCCTGATCCCCGGCGCCGGTGGCACCCTGAGCGTCACCCGGCGGATAGGCCGTTGGCGCACAGCCTATCTCGTGTTGTCCGGCCGCACGATCGGCGTCGACACCGCCCTGGCGTGGGGCCTGGTGGACGCGGCCGGCGCCGCGTCCGAGGGGACCCTCAGAAGCCGGGATACGTAGTCGTGGTGGTCGTCGTCGGCAGGTTCGAGATGGCCACCGCGAAGAACACGAACCACAGCACCACCCCGATCACGGCGGCGACGACGCCCACGACCGCGCCGATGATGGCCCACTTCTTGGCGTTGTCGGCCGCGGCCTGCGCCTCGGCGTAGCGGCCCTGGGACCACAGCCCGGAAACCTTGGTGGAGTACACCAGCGAAACGATGCCGAGCGGCAGGCAGCACAGCACGGTGCACAGGATCGCCCAGACGAGGTAGTTGTCGGGCTCGCGCTGGACCGGCCACCCCGGCTGCGGCGGCGGCGGCTGCCAGCCGGTCGGCTGCTGACCCTGCCAATAGGGCTGCTGGCCTTGCCATTCGGGAGGCTGGCCCTGCCATTCGGGCGGGCCGGCGGGCCCGGGAGAGCCTTCATACGGCCCAGGGGGATAAGTCATGGCAACCCACCTTCTTCGGACCCATCGGTGTGGACTTCCGCGCCGCCGTGCCGGTGGGAGAAGTCAGGCAAATATACAGCACGCCCCTGCTGCGGGACGGGATTCACCGCCGTCAGATCCCGCCGCGGGCGATGAGTTGCCGCGCGATCACGTTGCGCTGGATCTCGTTGGTGCCCTCGCCCACGATCATCAAAGGCGCGTCGCGGAAGTATCGTTCGACGTCGAATTCGCATGAGTAGCCGTATCCGCCGTGAATGCGCACCGCGTCCAGGGCCACCTCCATCGCCACCTCCGAGGCGAACAGCTTGGCCATCCCCGCCTCCATGTCGCAGCGCTGCCCGGCGTCGTAACGCTCGGCGGCGTAGCGGGTCAGCTGGCGGGCCGCGGTCAGCTTCGTCGCCATGTCGGCCAGGTAGTTACCGATCGACTGGTGCTGCCAGATCGGGCGGCCGAAGCTCTCCCGCTGCTGGGCGTAGGCCAGCGCGTCCTCGAGCGCCGCGGCGGCCACGCCCAGCGCCCGGGCGGCCACCTGAATGCGGCCGGTCTCAAGGCCTTTCATCATCTGCGCGAAGCCCTCACCCGGGCGGCCGCCCAGCACCGCGGACGCGGGGACGCGGACGTCGTCGAACGACAGCTCGCAGGATTCGACGCCCTTGTACCCCAGCTTGGGCAGGTCCCGCGACACCGTCAGGCCCGGCTCGTGGCCGACCAGCACGATCGAGATGCCCTTGTGCCGCGGGCTGGCGTTCGGGTCGGTCTTGCACAGCAGCGCGATCAGCCCGGACCGGCGCGCGTTGCTGATCCAGGTCTTGGCGCCGTTGATCCGCAGGCCGTCGCGGGCGCCGTCCGCGCCCTCAAAAGGTATCGCCGTCGTCGTCATGTTCTGCAGGTCCGAGCCGCCGCCGGGCTCGGTGAGCGCCATCGTCGCCCGCAGCTCCCCGGTGGCCATCGCCGGCAGGTAGGCGCGTTTCTGCTCGTCGGTGCCGAACAGCGCCAGCAGCTTGGCCACCACGGTGTGCCCGCCCATCGCGCCCGCCAGGCTCATCCAGCCGCGCGAAAGTTCTTCGGTGACGCGCACGTAGCACGGCATGGACACCGGTGACCCGCCGAATTCCTCGCCGATGGCCAGGCCGTAGATGCCGATCCGCTTCATCTGCTCGATCCACGCCTCCGGGTAGGTGTTGGCGTGTTCGACCTCGCGGACGGTCGGCTTCACCTCTCGATCGATGAACGCCCGCACCGTGGCCACCAGCATCTCTTCTTCCTCGTTCACGCATGCCATATTGCCCGAACGTCCACGGGCTGCGAGCATGTGGCGTTGTGCACAGCGACTTGCGGGAGGGCGGGCCCTACTTCGACGACCTCTCGGTGGGCCAGGTGTTCGACTGGGCTCCTGCCATGACGCTGTCGCCGGGTTTGGCCGCCGCCCACCAGGCGATAGTCGGGGATCGGTTGCGCCTGGGGCTGGACGCGGTGCTGGCCACCGCGGTGACGGGAGAGCCGGGGCCACTGGCGAATCCGGCGCTGGTGTGCGACGTCGCGATCGGTCAGTCGACGCTGGCCACGGCGCGGGTCAAGGCCAACCTGTTCTACCGCGGCCTTCGGTTTCACCGGTTCCCGGTCATCGGCGACACCATCTACACGCGCACGGAAGTCGTTGCGCTGCGAGCCAATTCGGTCAAGCCGGGCCGCGCACCGACGGGGATGGCGGCGCTGCGCATGATCACCATCGACCAGGCCGACCGGCTGGTGCTCGACTTCTACCGGTGCGCCATGCTGCCCGCCGGCCCCGGCTGGGACCCGGCCCGCGCGCCGGCTGACGACCTGTCGGCCCTCGGCGCCGACGTGCCTGGCCCCGCCGTCGCCGCGCACGCGCACTGGGACGGTGAGGTCTTCCGCAATCGGGTACCCGGCCCCCACTTCGATCCCGGCCTGGCCGGCGCGGTGTTCCGCAGCACCGGCGACGTGGTCAGCGGCGCACCGGAGTTGGCCCGCCTGACCCTGAACATCGCCGCCACACACCATGATTCGCGGGTCGCGGGCCGCCGCCTGGTCTACGGCGGGCACACCATCGGCCTGGCCCTGGCGCAGGCGTCGCGGCTGCTGCCCAACCTGGCGACGGTGTTGGGCTGGGAGTCCTGCGACCACACCGGCCCCGTGCACGAGGGCGACACGCTCCACAGCGAGCTGCACGTCGAGTCCGCCGAGCCCACCGCGCACGGGGGCGTGCTGGGTCTGCGGTCGCTGGTGTACGCCGCCGACGACACCGCCGACCGGCCGGTGCTCGACTGGCGGTTCAGCGCGCTGCAGTTCTGAGCGTTAGATGTTCAGCCCGCCGGCGTGCCGCCGGTGGGCGTCAGGCGGTCCCGCCGGCGCCGGCCGCGCCC
>NZ_CSTD01000006.1 GCF_001053185.1 Mycobacterium bohemicum DSM 44277
CAGCCGGCGGCGCAGGGCGTCGGGGTCGACGCGCACACCGCGGACCAGGATCTCCAGCGCCCCGCAGTCCAGCGCCGACAACGCCTGCCGCAGCCTCCGCTCGTCGAACGCCAGCTGCTCGAGCACCTCGAAGCCGCGGACGCCGGGCGGCAACCGATCGCCGGAGAGGTAGGCGATGTCGGGGTCGAGCTGCCACAGGCCGTGCCGGGCCGCGTAGTGGCGCACCAGGCCGGCGCGCACGACTGCGCCGTCGGGGTCGACGATCCACCGCCCCGCCGGCCGCACGGGGCAGTCGTCGGGCTCGGCGTCGGTGATCTGCTCGGCGCGGTCCAGGACGCTGGCGCGGCGCCGGACGCCGGCCGGCGCCCAGCCGGCGGGCCACAGGCACGCCTCCCGCACCGATCCCCGGTATGACGTGATTTCGATCTCGCCGTCGAAGCCGAGTTCGCGTATCCGGGCGAAATCGATTCCGGGAGAGCACTTTACGATCAGGTCCCGGCCGCGATAGACGTCGACGAGGTGGCCCAGGGCCGGCCGGTAGTCGTCGATGTCGAAGCGCCGCCGCCCGCCCTGGCGGCGCGCGGGGTCGACGAGCACCGCGGCGTCGCACGTCACCGGATGCAGGGCGTCGGCCCGGCAGAGGGGGGCGGCCGTCCCGAGGTTGTGCCGCGCCATCGACAGGCGTACCGGGTCGATGTCGCTGCCGACCGCCCGCACGCCCGCACGGCCCAGCGCGGCCAGCTCGGTGCCGATCGAGCAGGTCGCGTCGTGCACCACCAGACCGGCGGCGGCCAGGCGTCTCGCCCGGTGCAACGCCACCGGCGCGGCCGTGGCCTGTTGCAGTGCCTCATCGGTGAACAGCCAGCTCGACACGTTCCCCAGCCCGCCGAGCTTGTCGGCGGCGCGCCGGCGCAGCAGCGTCGTCTCCACCAGCGCCGCGGCCCGCTCACCGAATCGGGATCGGGCGGCGGCGACGTCGGCGATCCGGGTGGCGTCGCTCAGTTCGAGCTCGGCGACCGCCGCCAGCGCCGCGTCGCCCGCTGCCGATCTGAGGTAGGCGACGTCGCCCGCGCCGAAGGCGAACCCCGAGAAGCTCAGGAGGGTTTGACCCCGGTGACCATCACGTTGTAGAACCAGCCCTTCGGCACCACGTGCCGCCACATGTTCGCATCGACCCAGCTCAGGGCCTTCCAGCTGGTGAACGCGAACCGCGCCCAGCCCCAGCCCAGCCGCCCGGGCGGCACCGACGCCTCGAAGGTGCGGATCGGCCAGCCCAGCATCGCGGCGGTCAGCTCCTCGCTCGCGGTCCGCACGTCGACGGCGCCCGCGCGGGTGGCCATCCCCTCCAGGTCTTCCGGGGTGAAGGTGTGCAGGTCGACGATGGCCTCCAGCGCGGCCACGCGCGAGGATTCGTCCAGTTCGGCCTGGGGCCGCCGCCAGCCGCTCAGGCCGGGCAGCCTGGTGACGTTGGTGGCCACCCGCCAGGTCAGCGTGGACAGCGTGCGCGCGTAGACGTCGCCGGCCGACGTCGGCTCACCGGCGAAGACGAACCGGCCGCCGGGCCGCAGCACCCGGATCACCTCGCGCAGCGACAGCTCGACGTCCGGAATGTGGTGCAGCACCGCGTGGCCGACGACCAGGTCGAAGGTGTCGTCGTCGTACGGGATGCCCTCGGCGTCGGCGACGCGGCCGTCGACGTCCAGGCCGAGCGCTTGGCCGTTGCGGGTGGCGACCTTCACCATGCCGGGCGACAGGTCGGTCACCGACCCGCGCCTGGCCACGCCCGACTGGATCAGGTTGAGCAGGAAAAACCCGGTGCCGCAACCCAATTCAAGAGCCCGGTCGTAGGGCAGCTCGCGTTGCACCTCGTCGGGCACGATCGCGTCGAACCGGCCGCGCGCGTAGTCGACGCAGCGCTGGTCGTACGAGATCGACCACTTCTCGTCGTAGGTCTCGGCCTCCCAGTCGTGGTAAAGCACCTGGGCCAGCTTGCTGTCGTGCCGGGCCGCCTCCACCTGCTCCGCGGTGACACGCGGCGCCGGACCGGCGTCCGTCGAACTCGTCGTCATGAGGCGAGCCTAACCGTCGGCGGGATCCGGCTCGCCCGGCCCCGTGGCGAACACCTCGGTGTAGCGGCGCCGTTCGGCCGCCGCCAGATCGGCGGGCCCCAGGTCGAACACGTCGTTGATGCCGGCCTTGGCGGCGGCCAGCGCGGCCGCCGGGCCGTCCAGGAAGCGGCGGGCCCAGGCCGCGGCGGCGTCGTAGACGTCGTCGGGAGCGACCATCTCGTCGATGAGGCCCAGCGCCAGCGCCTCCTCGGCGTCGACGAACCGCCCGCTGAACACCAGCTCCTTGGCCTTGCTCGCCCCGGCCGCGCGGGTCAGGCGCGCCATCCCGCCGCCCCCGGGGATCAGCCCGGCCAGGATCTCGGTGGCGCCGAACTTGGCGTTGTCGCCGCTGACCCGCCAGTCGGCGGCCAGCGCGAGGGTGAGGCCGGCGCCCAGCGCGTACCCGGTGATCGCCGCGACCGTCGGTTTGGGAATGGCGGCGACGGCGTCGACGGCCTGCTGGCGCACCCGCGCCGCCACCCCGGCCTCCGCGGCCGTCAGCGTCCGCAGCTCGGGCAGGTCGTCACCGGCGGAGAAGATTTCCTGCCCGCCGAACACGATCACCGCCGACACGTCGTCGCGGCGGCCCAATTCGTCTGCGGCGGCGACGATCTCGCGGTAGACCTGGCGGGTCATGGCGTTGGTCGGCGGTCGTGAGAGCAGCATCATGGCCAGGCCCGCGTCCCGGGAGCCGTCGCTGACCACGACGCTGACGAACTCGCTCAATGGCGCCATCCCATCCCGCCCGCTTTGCGCGCCTGGTGGTAGCGGTCGGAGTCGAAGAACTCGAAAACCCAGTTGTCGCCCTGGATCTCGAGGTTCGGCTGCACCGTGACGATCTGCCGCTCGACGGCCAGCACGTCGGCGACGGTGCGGCCCGCCAGCGAGTCCAGCTGCGTCCAGGTGGGCGGCAGCAGGAAGCAGCGGCCGGCCGCGAAGTCGTCGATGGCCGCCTGCGGTGTGGTCCAGCCGGCGCTGTCGGATTCGGTGTTCTCCCCGTCGGCGCGCTGGCCCTGCGGCAGCGCCGCGACGAAGAAATAGGTGTCGTAGCGGCGGGTGCGCTCGGCCTCCGGGGTGACCCAGTTGGCCCAGGGCCGCAGCAGATCGGACCGCAGCACCAGGTTCTCGCGGCGCAGGAAGTCGGCGAACGACAGCTCTCCGCGGGCCAGGGCGTGCCGGGATTCCCGGTACACCGAGGCGTCGCCGACGATGCCGTCGGGATCATCGGCGGGCCCGGCGAACAGCACCCCGGACTCCTCGAAGGTCTCGCGGGCGGCGGCGCATACCAGCGCCTCGGCGAGGTCGGGCTCGATGCCGAACCGCTGCGCCCACCAGTCCGGCGCCGGGCCCGCCCATGCGATATCCGCATTGCGGTCGCGGTCGTCGACGCCGCCGCC
This sequence comes from Mycobacterium bohemicum DSM 44277, assembly GCF_001053185.1. Taxonomy (GTDB): domain Bacteria; phylum Actinomycetota; class Actinomycetes; order Mycobacteriales; family Mycobacteriaceae; genus Mycobacterium; species Mycobacterium bohemicum. Next base: position 3,506 of record NZ_CSTD01000006.1, read on the forward strand.
GGGGAACACCATGGTTCCCGCGGCGAAGTGCATCTTCGCGTGCCGGCGCATCAGGAACACGGCGATACCGTCCGCGGTGTCGCGGAGAAGCATCACCGTGGCGGCGGGCCGGGGAACGAGGGGTTGGTCGTCAGATGCGGTCATGGGCCCTCCGGTGGGCGGCGCGGGTGCGAACACGACGGGCGAAATAGCGCCCGTCGACGACTTCGAGGCCGATCGACTGGCCGAACGCGACGGACAGATTCTCGGCGGTCAGCACGTCGGGCAGCAGACCCGCCGCCACCACCTGGCCCTCCGAGAGCAGCATGCAGTGGCTGAAGCCGGGCGGTATCTCCTCGACGTGGTGGGTGACCAGCACCAGCGCGGGCGCGTCGGGGTCGGCGGCCAGGTCGGTCAGCCGGGCCACCAGCTCCTCGCGGCCGCCGAGGTCGAGGCCGGCGGCCGGTTCGTCGAGCAGCAGCAGCTCGGGGTCGGTCATCAGCGCGCGGGCGATCAGGACCCGCTTGCGCTCCCCTTCGGACAGGGTGCCGTAGGTGCGGTCCGCGAGGTGTTCGGCGCCCAGGCTCTCCAGCATGTCCACGGCCCGCCGGTAGTCGATCTCCTCGTAGCGTTCCCGCCACCGGCCCAGCACGGCGTAGCCCGCCGAGACGACGAGGTCGCGCACCAGCTCGTCGTCGGGCACCCGCTGCGCCAGCGCCGACGAGCTCAGCCCGATCCGCGCCCGCAGCTCCGACACGTCGACCCGGCCCAGCCGCTCCCCCAGCACCCACGCCACCCCCGACGAGGGGTGCTCGGCCGCCGCGGCGATCCGCAGCAGCGACGTCTTGCCGGCCCCGTTGGGGCCCACGATCACCCAGCGTTCGTCGAGCTCGACGGCCCAGTCCAGCGGCCCCACCAGAACGCGCCCGCCGCGGCTCAGCGTCACGTCGCGCATGTCGATCAGCAGATCGGGGTCGCCTGACGCGCTTCCGTTTTCGGGCACCCGACCATCGTGCCGTACCGCGGCACCCCAAGACGTGCCGGGTCGAACCACCCCGGCGCGGCGGTCACCCGGCCCACCGCGAGCAGACGCAGAATCGCATCGAAATCGCAGATTTTGTGCGATTCTGCGTCTTCTCGGCCGGGCCTAGTCGGGCGGGATCTCCACCCGGCGGACCTCGCCGTCGACCGCGTCGGCGGCCTCGATCTCCCCGCGGGTGACCCCCAGCAGAAACAGCACCGTGTCCAGATAGGGGTGGCTCAACGACGCGTCGGCGACCTCGCGCAACGCCGGCTTGGCGTTGAACGCCACACCCAGCCCGGCGGCGGCCAGCATGTCGATGTCGTTGGCGCCGTCGCCGACGGCGACGGTCTGCGCCATCGGCACCCCGGCCTGCTGCGCGAACCCGCGCAGGGCCTCGGCCTTGCCGGCCCGGTCGACGATGGGCCCGACGACCCGGCCGGTGAGCGTCCCGTCGACGATCTCCAGCTCGTTGGCCGCGACGAAGTCCAGCATCAGCTCCTCGGCCAGCGGCTCGATGATCTGGCGGAACCCGCCCGACACCACGCCGCAGTAATACCCCAGCCGGCGCAACGTCCGCAGCGTGGTGCGGGCACCGGGCATCAGCTCCAGCTGGGCGGCGACCTCGTCGATCACCGTGGCGGGCAGGCCCTCGAGGGTGGCCACCCGCTGCCGCAGCGACTGCGCGAAATCCAGTTCGCCGCGCATCGCGGCCTCGGTGATCGCGGCGACGGATCCCTCGGCGCCGGCGCGCGCCGCCAACATCTCGATGACCTCACCCTGCACCAGCGTGGAGTCGACGTCGAACACCACCAGCCGCTTGGCCCGCCGTTCCAGGCTGTACTCCTCGACGGCCACGTCGACGCGTTCGTGCGACGAGACGCGGTTCAGGGCGGTCCGCAGCGCGGCTTCGGCGCCCTCGGGCGCCGACACCCGCAGTTCCAGGCCGGTGACGGGGTAGTCGGAGACCCCGCGGATGAGGTCGATGTTGACGCCCAGGGCCGCCAGCTCTCGGGCCACCGCGCTGAACGCCCCGGCGGTGATCGGCCTGCCCAGCACGAAGATGGTGTGCGTCGACGGATCGCGGATGATCGGCACGTCGTCGCTGCGCTCGATGCTGACCTCGAGACCCAGGGTGCGGATGGCGGATTCGACGTCCTCGCGCAGGTCGGGCTTGTCCGCGACGTCGGGCGGGCAGCAGACCAGCACGCCCAGCGTCAGCCGTCGACGGATCACCACCTGCTCGACGTTGAGCAGGTCGACACCGTACCGGGAAAGCACCTCGAACAGCGCCGACGTCACGCCCGGCTGGTCCACGCCGGTGACGGTGATCAACACCGACACCTTGGGCGGGGCGCTCACCCGGAGCTGCCGCCGCTACTGATCACTGGTCGCGCGGTCGGCCTCGGTCCTGGGGCCGAATCCCTTCGGCGACTCCAGGGCGGTGGCGTGGCGGCCGACATGGGCCTCGGCGCGCATCCGTTCGACCATGTGCGGGTAGTGCAGCTCGAAAGCCGGCCGCTCCGAACGGATCCGGGGCAGCTCGGTGAAGTTGTGCCGCGGCGGCGGGCAGCTGGTCGCCCACTCCAGGGAGTTGCCGTAGCCCCACGGGTCGTCGACCGTGACGACCTCGCCGTACCGCCAGCTCTTGAACACGTTCCACACGAACGGGAACATCGACGCGCCGAGGATGAAGGCGCCGATGGTGGAGACGACGTTGTAGGGCTGGAAGCCGTCGGTGGGCAGGTAGTCCGCGTAGCGGCGGGGCATGCCCATGTCGCCCAACCAGTGCTGCACCAGGAACGTGGTGTGGAAGCCGATGAAGGTGAGCCAGAAGTGCAGCTTGCCCAGCCGCTCGTCGAGCAGGCGTCCCGTCATCTTCGGGAACCAGAAGTACACGCCGGCGAAGGTGGCGAAGACGATCGTGCCGAACAGGACGTAGTGGAAGTGCGCCACGACGAAGTAGGTGTCGGTCACGTGGAAGTCCAACGGCGGGCTGGCCAGCAGCACACCGGTCAGGCCGCCCAGCAGGAACGTCACCAGGAAGCCCACCGAGAACAACATGGGGGTCTCGAAGGTCAACTGCCCCTTCCACATGGTGCCGATCCAGTTGAAGAACTTGATCCCGGTCGGCACCGCGATCAAGTAGGTCATGAACGAGAAGAACGGCAGCAGAACGGCTCCCGTGGCGAACATGTGGTGCGCCCACACCGCCACCGACAGCGCGGCGATCGACAGCGTCGCGTAGACCAGCGTGGTGTAGCCGAAGATCGGCTTGCGGGCGAACACCGGGAAGATCTCGGTGACGATGCCGAAGAACGGCAGCGCGATGATGTACACCTCGGGATGGCCGAAGAACCAGAACAGGTGCTGCCACAACAGAACTCCGCCGTTGGAGGCGTCGTAGACGTGGGCGCCCAGGTGCCGGTCGGCGGCCAGCCCGAACAGCGCGGCGGTCAGCAGCGGGAAGGCGATCAGGATCAGGATCGACGTCACCAGGATGTTCCAGGTGAAGATCGGCATCCGGAACATGGTCATGCCGGGCGCGCGCATGCAGATCACCGTGGTGATCATGTTGACCGCGCCCAGGATGGTGCCCAGACCGGCGACGGCCAGGCCCATGATCCACAGGTCACCGCCCGAGCCGGGCGAATGGATGGCGTCGCTCAACGGGGTGTAGGCGGTCCAGCCGAACTCCGCGGCGCCCCCGGGCGTGATGAAACCGGCCATGCCGATGGTCGCCCCGAACAGGAACAGCCAGTAGGAGAAGGCGTTGAGCCGCGGGAACGCCACGTCGGGCGCGCCGATCTGCAGCGGCAGCACCAGGTTGGCGAACCCGAACACCACCGGGGTGGCATAGAAGAGCAGCATGATCGTGCCGTGCATGGTGAACAGCTGGTTGTACTGCTCGTTCGACAGGAACTGCAGGCCCGGCGCGGCCAGCTCCGTGCGCATCAGCAGGGCCAGCAGGCCGCCGACGAAGAAGAACACGAAGGTCGTGACCGTGTACATGATGCCGATCATCTTGTGATCGGTTGTGGTTACGAGCTTGTAGACGAGGTTGCCCTTGGGGCCCGTGCGGGCCGGATACGGACGGGTGGCCTCGAGTACTTGCGACGGGGGCGCTTCGGCTGTCAACAGCTCCTCCAAATATCCGTCCCGGACAGTCTCATTGAGCAAGCTTAACCTCCGATCTCGCGCAGGGCAGGCCTGGTCCTACAAACCGTCGTAATTGCGCCGCGCGGGCCCGACGGGCCGTCCCGCACGGGGCCGTTGCGGGCGCCCGGATGTTAGCGTCGGGCTCGTGCTCTCCGGCCGTATCCGAACCGCGCGGCTGTTCCCCGCCGCCCTGCTGGCCGCGGTGGTCCTGCTTAGCGGCGCCTGCGGCTCCGGGCAGGGCGTCAAGGCGTCGAGCCGATCGCTGGCGACACCCACCACCCAGATCGCCGGGGCCGGCGTGCTGGGCAACGATCGGCGCCCGGACGACTCCTGCGCCCGGGATGCCGCCGCGCCCGACCCGGGGCCGCCGACCCGCCAGGCCCACAATGCGGCGGGTGTGAGTCCCGAGGTCGTGCAGGTGCCGGCGGAACCGCAGCGCATCGTTGTGCTCGCGGCCGGCCAGCTCGACGGGCTGTGCGCGCTGGGCCTGCAGTCGCGGGTGGTCGCCGCCGCCGTGCCCGACGGCTCCGCCGCCCAGCCGTCGTATCTGGGTGGCGCGGTGTCCCGCCTGCCGGGCGCGGGCAGCTGGACGAAACCCGATCTCAACCGCATCGCGGCGGCTCACCCCGACCTGATCCTGGGCTCCCAGGCGTCGACCCCCACGCTCTACCAGCAACTTTCCGCGATCGCCCCCACGGTGTTCACGGCGGCGCCCGGCGCGGCGTGGGAGGACGACCTGCGCGGCGTCGGCGCCGCCACCGCCCGCGGCGCCGCGGTCGAGGCGCTCATCACCGCCTTCGAGCAGCGTGCCGGCCAGATCGGTGCGTCGCACGACGCGGCGCACTTCCAGGCGTCCATCGTCCAGCTGACCACCACCAGCGTCCGGGTCTATGGGGCCGACAACTTCCCCGCCAGCGTGCTGCACGCCGCCGGGGTGGACCGGCCGGCGTCGCAGCGCTTCACCGACAAGCCCTACATCGAGATTTCCGCCACCGACGCCGACCTCGACAGGAACCCGGACCGGACGGACTTGTCGGCCGCCGACGCCGACGTCGTCTACGTGTCGTGCGCCTCACCGGCCGCCGCCGAGCGAGCCGCCACCATCCTGGACAGCGACGCCTGGCGCAGGTTATCCGCGAACCGCGACAACCGCGTCTACGTCGTCAACGACGAGATATGGCAAACCGGCGAGGGCCCGGTCGCGGCCCGCGGGATCCTCGACGACCTGCGCCTGCTCAACGCCCCGATCAACTAGCAGCCGCCCAACGGGCCGGCAGCGCCAGTCAATAGGCTGGCAGTCGGCCAGCCGCCCCAATTGGCCCAAGACCGTTACCTTAGCTAAACTTTCTGGCGACGCGACCAGACATCAAAGAGGACTGTTCACCATGAGCACTGTTTCGGCCTATGCCGCCACGTCGGCCACCGAGCCGCTGACCAAGACCACCATCGAGCGGCGCGAGCCGGGCCGGCGCGACGTCGCGATCGACATCAAGTTCGCCGGGATCTGCCACTCCGACATCCACACCGTGAAAGCCGAATGGGGACAACCGAATTACCCCATTGTCCCCGGCCACGAGATCGCCGGCGTGGTCAGCGCCGTCGGCTCCGAGGTCACCAAGTACAGCGTCGGCGACCACGTCGGCGTGGGCTGCATGGTCAACTCCTGCGGCCAGTGCAGCAGCTGTACCGCCGGGCTCGAGCAGTACTGCAAGCGGGGCGCGACCTTCACCTACAACTCCACCGATAAGGACGGCACGCCGACGCAGGGCGGCTACAGCCAGGCCATCGTCGTGAACGAGAACTTCGTGGTCCGCATCCCGGACTCACTTCCGCTGGACAAGGCGGCGCCCCTGTTGTGCGCTGGGATCACCCTGTTTTCGCCCCTGCGGCACTGGAAGGCCGGCGAGGGGACCCGGCTGGCGATCATCGGCCTGGGCGGTCTGGGGCACATGGGCGTCAAGCTGGGTGCGGCGATGGGCGCCGAGGTGAGCGTCCTGTCCCAGTCGCTGAAGAAGATGGAGGACGGGCTTCGGCTGGGCGCGAGCAACTACTACGCGACGTCCGACCCCGCCACCTTCAAGAAGCTGCGCGGCAGCTTCGACCTCATCCTGAACACGGTGTCGGCCAACCTGCAGCTCGGCGACTACCTGAACCTGCTCGACGTCGACGGCACGATGGTCGAACTGGGCATCCCCGAACACCCCATGCCGGTACCCGCCTTCGCGCTGGCGCTGGCACGGCGCAGCCTGTCCGGGTCCAACATCGGCGGCATCGCCGAAACCCAGGAGATGCTGGACTTCTGCGCCGCGCGCGACGTGACACCCGAGATCGAGCTCATCGAGCCGGACTACATCAACGAGGCCTACGAGCGGGTGCTGGCCAGCGACGTGCGCTACCGCTTCGTGATCGACATCTCGAAGCTATGAGGCGACCGCTGAGGTCTCTTCGGGCCCACAGTGCCGGGCGACCATCTCGGCCGACTCCGCTTGCTCGTCGTCGGGCACGACCTCGCTGACATCGATCCCGGCCAGCGGCCACCCGGCGGCGGCCAGCGTCGCTGCCACCCGGATGACGTTTTCCTTGCCGGCGTCGAACTGGGTCATGTCCGAGATGAATTCGGCGATCTCGTCGCGGTCGATCGGGTGGTCGACCGTCTCCGGAGACCCTTCGACCGCGGTGATGTGGCGCACCACTTCGCGGATCTGGTCTTCGGTCAGCGGTGTGCTGCGCAGCAGGGCCATCAGCGGCACGCGGTCGGGTCCGGGAACGCCGTTCGGGTAGCCGACCTGCAGCCACCGGATCACTGAGCGGCAGAAGTGGTGGCGGTGATCCTCGTGAGGGGTATTTGTCACGCCATCAGTGTCACGTCAGCGCCGTCACCGGCGCTACCGCGGCGTCGCCCGATCCGGACAATTCATGCTGCGTTCACGCTTCGATCAGAAGTCCCAGTCCTCGTCCTCGGTGACGACGGCCTTGCCGATCACGTAGCTCGACCCCGAGCCGGAGAAAAAGTCGTGGTTCTCGTCGGCGTTGGGTGACAGGGCGGACAGGATGGCCGGATTCACGTCGGTCTCGTCGCGCGGGAACAGCGCCTCGTAGCCCAGGTTCATCAGCGCCTTGTTGGCGTTGTAGCGTAGGAACTTCTTGACGTCCTCGGTCAGCCCGACCTCGTCGTACAAGTCCTGGGTGTATTCCACCTCGTTGTCATAGAGCTCGAAGAGCAGCTCGTAGGTGTAGTCCTTCAGCTCGGCGCGCTTGGCGTCGTCGACCAGGGCCAGGCCGCGCTGGAACTTGTAGCCGATGTAGTAGCCGTGCACGGCCTCGTCGCGGATGATCAGCCGGATCATGTCGGCGGTGTTGGTCAGCTTGGCCCGGCTCGACCAGTACATCGGCAGGTAGAAGCCGGAGTAGAACAGGAAGCTCTCCAGCAGCGTGGAGGCCACCTTGCGCTTGAGCGGCTCGTCGCCCTTGTAGTACTGCATGACGATCTCGGCCTTGCGCTGCAGGTTGGGGTTCTCCTCCGACCAGCGGAATGCGTCGTCGATCTCGGCCGTCGAGCACAGCGTGGAGAAGATCGAGCTGTAGCTCTTGGCGTGCACCGACTCCATGAACGCGATGTTGGTGTAGACGGCCTCCTCGTGCGGGGTCAGCGCGTCGGGAATCAGGCTGACCGCCCCGACGGTGCCCTGGATCGTGTCCAGCAGCGTCAGCCCGGTGAACACCCGCATGGTCAGCTGCTTCTCGGCTGCGGTCAGCGTTCCCCAGGACGGCAGGTCGTTGGACACCGGCACCTTCTCGGGCAGCCAGAAATTGCCGGTCAGCCGGTCCCACACCTCGGCGTCTTTCTCGTCCTGCAAACGGTTCCAGTTGATCGCCGAGACGCGGTCGATCAGCTTCATGTTCTCGCTCACCAGAACCCCTCTTCACCTGACGGTTTGCCTGCGGCACTTAGGCCTCAAACAGTACCCCTGGGGTCCGACAAGCCGGTGCAACACAAGATGTTGTGTCTGCGTGTCGTGCGATCAGTCCAGCCCGGCCTGGCGCAGGGCGTGCGTGAGCCCGTCCTCCAGGGCCCGAAGCGCGATGTCGGTCAGCCGGCTCAGCTCGTCGACGTCCTCGCCGCCCGTGCCCATCCACGCCTCCAGGGACGCGAACACCGCGGTCGCCAGGCTCTGCGCGGCGACGTCGGCGATCATCGCGCCGTCGGCGGTGGGCGCCGACCGCTCGTGGATGAAGCGCCGGATCTCGTCGGCGACCTGATCGCGCATCCGCCGGATGTGGCTGGTGATGATGTCCTGGTCGAGGTCGCGCGAGCGGATCGTCGCGGCCTCCTGCACCATCCGGAAGTCAAACGGGAACGCGTCCACCGCTTTGCGCACCGACTGGGCGACGGGCTCGCCGTGCGGGCGCATCGCCAAAGCGCGGGCGAACCATTCGAAGCCGATGTCGTAGTCGGCGAAGATCACCGCGTGCTTGGACGGGAAATGCCGGTAGAAGGTCCGCTCGGTGACCCCGACGTCGGCGGCGATGTCGGCGACGGAGGTCTGGTGCACGCCGTCGGCCACGAACCGCTTCATGGCCGCCTGCTGTAGCGCCTGTCGCGTGCGCCGGCTCCGGGACTCCACCCACCCAGCAGACACCAAATGTCACCGTTGACGCAAATATGTCAGATGTGACATTGTGCGTTGGGTCCCGGCTAACAAAGGAGTCAGCATGGCGGACTACGACGCGATCGTCATCGGGGCGGGCCACAACGGCCTGGTCGCCGCCAACGTGTTGGCCAAGAACGGCGCGAAAGTGCTTGTCCTGGAACGGGCCAACTTTCTCGGCGGCATGGCGGCCACCCGCGAGCTCTTCGACGGATACAAGCACAGCGTCGGCGCCTGGGCCGTGCTGATCTGGCGCCAGGAGATGACCGAGCGCCTGGAGCTGGCCAAGTGGGGCTTCGAGCTGATGAACCAGTGGACGTCGACGTGCACCTTCGGCGACCCGGCCGACACGCCGTTCGTGATGTACAACGACCTCGAACGCATGGCGCGCCACCTGCTCGACGACCACGGGGCCGACACGGCGGCGTCCCTCGGTGGCCTGTTCGCCCACATCGGCCGCTTCGCACCGTATTTCGTCGACTCGGCGTTCGGCCCCCCGCTGGACATCATCGAGGTGATCGCCGCGCAGCCCACGCCCGAGGACCGGCACGACTTCGCCCAGATGTGGTACGGCAGCACGATGGACACCGTCCGCCGCTTCTTCGCGCCGGATCAGGCCCGCTGCATCCAGGGCTCGATGGCCGCGATGTCGATCGACGCGTTCGACGGCGGCCCCTGGACGCCCGGCTCGCACGCCTCGACGCTGTATCACTATCTGATCGGCGGTGGCAACGTCGAATACATCATGCCGCGGGGCGGCATCGGCTCGTTGAGCGCCGCGCTGTGCCGCCGCGCCGAAGCGCTTGGGGCCGAGGTGCAACTGAAGCACCACGTCAAGGAGATCCTGGTGACCGACGGGCGCGCCACCGGCGTCCAACTCCGCGACGGCACAACGATTTCGGCCGACGCCGTGCTGTCGTCGCTGGATCCGTACACCACCTTCGTGAATCTGGCCGGCGCGCAGCACTTTGCGCCCGATTACATCCGCAAGATCAAAGAGATCAACTTCAACCTCGGATACATCCAGGCGCACTTGACCATTGACCAGGCCCCCCAGTGGATCGAGCGGCTGCAGCCCTACATGCACGACAACGGGCAGTGGTGTCCCACCGTCGCCTATGCGCCGTCGCCGGAATACATCAGCGACGCCTGGGAGCAGTACCGCAAGGGGCAGCTTCCCGACGCCCCGCCCACCTATCTGTACATCCCCAGCATGGTCGACTCGTCGCTGGCGCCCGAGGGCAAGCACAGCGCAACGATTTTCACGCCCTACTTCCCCACCGGGCTGGACGCCGACGAGAACCGCAGCTGGAAGGAGCACTACGCCGACACCTGCGTGCGGATCTTCGACGCGCACGCGCCCGGCTTCGCCGACTCCATCACCAACCGCGTGGTGTTCTCCAACCGCTACTTCGGCAGCACGTTCAGCGCGCACGCCGGTGACTATTCGCACGGCCTGCTGCAGCCCAACCAGCTGTGGACGGGGCGCGTGGTCGAGGGCGAGGACAAGTTCGCCACACCGGTCGACGGGCTCTACCTGTGCGGCCAATGCACCCATCCGGGTCCCGGGGTCACCGGCATCCCCGGGTGGAACGGCGCCGAGGCGGCCCTGCAACATCTGAACGCGCGCGTCCGGGGCTAGGCAGAGCACGCGCCGCGATGTACCATTTGGTACATGATTACCGAAGACAGCGTCGTGATCGACGCGCCGCCGCAGCTGGTGTGGGAGGTCTTCAGCGACGTCGAGCGCTGGCGCGAGTGGACCGCCTCGGTGACGTCGCTGACCGGGTTGGACGGTCCCGGGCTGGCCGTCGGTAAGCGGTTCGCGATCAAGCAGCCGGGCATGCAGAAGCTGACCTGGACGGTCTGCGAGATCGACCCCGGCGCGTCCTGGACCTGGGTGCAGCGCTCCCCCGGCGCGACCACCACCGCTCGCCATGACGTGATCGCCCAATCGGACGGCCGAACGTTGGTCAAACAGCGGCTCGACCAACGCGGCCCGTTGGGCGCACTGGTCGCCCGCCTGATGCTCAAGAAGACAAAGCGATTCCTCGACATGGAGGCCCGTGGACTCAAGGCGCGCTCAGAGCAGCTCAGCCGCGCCGATGACGCGCGCTCCTGACTCGCAACGGCGCAGGCAGCTGCTCGATGCGCTGATCGAGGAGTTCGCCACCGGCGGGATCGGTGACCGCTCGCTGCGCGACGTCGCGGCCGCCGTCGGGACCAGCCATCGAATGTTGCTGCACCACTTCGGGTCTCGAGAGGATCTGCTGGTGGCGATCGTCGAGGAGGTCGAGCGCCGCCAGATGGGGCTCCTGACCGAGCTGCCCACGAACCCGGCGGCCGCGTTCGCCGCGATGTGGGCCGACCTCCGCCGGCGCGAGCTGCGCAACGTCGAACGCCTGTTTTTCGAGTGCTACGCCCGGGCGGCCCAGGGCGAGAAGCCTTTTGACCGCATGGTTCCCGGCGCGGTCGACGGCTGGCTCGAGGCCGTGGCCGCCGCCGACGGCCACGCCGACCCCGCGATGGCCCGGCTCGGGCTGGCCGTCACCCGGGGCCTGCTGCTGGATCTGGTGGCCACCGACGACGACGCCGGCGTGGACGCCGCCGCCCGGGCTTTCGCCGACCTGTTAGGCGGTCGCCGCCCGGGCCTTGAGGCGTGAGCCCGCGCCCACGCCAAAGAACCGGTACTCCTCCGGTTTGACCGAGCGCGTCGCCCGCCAGTACTGCCAGGTGTAGCCGCCCCACAACACGGTGTTTTTGCCGTGCTCGTCCAGATACCAGCTGCTGCAGCCGCCGCTGTTCCACACCGAGTGCGAAAGCTGTTCCTGCAGCGCGTCGTTGAACCGGTCCTGTGCGGCGCGGGTGGGGGCCAGCGCCTGCGCGCCCATCTTGTCGCACTTGGCGATCGCGTCGGCGACGTAGTGGATCTGGGACTCGATCATGAACACCACGGAGTTGTGCCCCAGCCCGGTGTTGGGGCCCAGCAGGAAGAACAGGTTGGGCACGTCGGCGACGGTGATGCCGCGATGCGCGCCGATGCCCTCGCGGTTCCATCGGTCCACCAGGTCCTCACCGTGCAGCCCCTTGATCTGGACGTAGGTGTAGGAGTCGGTGACGTGAAAACCGGTGCCGTAGACGATCACGTCCACCTTGTGCTCGGTGCCGTCGGCGGTGACGATCCCGTCGGGGGTGATCCGGGTGATGCGATCGGTGATCAGCTTGGTCTTGGGGTTCGCGACGGCCGGGTAGTACGTGGAGGAGTTCAGGATTCGCTTGCAGCCCAACCGATAATGCGGCGTCAGCTTGCGGCGCAGCTCGCGGTCCTTGATCGAGCGCCGGATGTTGTACTTCGCGTAGCCCTCGATGAACCGCAGCATGTCCGGGCGCTTGGTCATCCCGAAGGCCAGGGCCTCCTGCGCCCAGTAGATGCCCAGCCGCACCGCCGCGCGCAGCCCGGGCACATTCTCCATCGCGCGCCGGATCGGTGCGGGGATTTCGGGGTTGGACCGCGGCACGACCCACGCCGGGGTGCGCTGGTAGAGCTGGAGTTCGGCGACCCGCCCGACGATCTCGGGCACGATCTGGATCGCGCTGGCCCCGGTGCCGATCACGGCGACCCGCTTGCCGGTCAGGTCGACGCTGTGGTCCCACTCCGCGGAATGGAAAGCGGGACCGCGAAATTCGTCGCGACCCTCGATGTCGGGCAGGGCCGGGATGTGCAGCGCGCCGGCGCCGGAGATCAGGAATTGCCCGACGTACTCGCGGCCGTCACTGGTGAAGACGTGCCAGCGGTACTCGTCCTCGTCCCAGTGCGCGCGATCCACGTGGGAGCCGAACTCGATGTAGCGGCGCAGCCCGTATTTCTCGGTGACGCCCTGCAGGTAGTCCCAGATCTCGGGTTGGTAGGAAAACGGGTTCTTCCAGTCCGGCTTGGGCTCGAAGGAGAAGGAGTACAGGTGCGAGGGGATGTCGCAGGCGCATCCGGGATAGCTGTTGTCGCGCCAGGTGCCGCCGATGTCGTCGGCCTTCTCCAGGATGATGAAGTCCACGCCCTGCTGCTGCAGCCTGATGGCCATCCCGAGGCCGGAGAAGCCGGTGCCGATGATGATGGCCCGGGTGCGCACGGGGCGGTGGGCTTGAGTCGCCGGCCCCGGTTCGGTGGAGGCTTCGGCAATGGTCATTCTGCGATCCTTCCTGGGAACGCCGGTACCGCATACTTCGTGGGTCCCAGTCTGTCCGGCCCCGTTGGGGCTGTCAACGCGGCACTGGTCACCGCGCCTCGGTGAGCAGGGCGATGGATCGGCGCAGCTGCTGCTCGGGTGGCGCCGGCGGCAGCGGCCGCTCCGGATGGGTGCGGAACGCGTCGATCATCAACGCGGCGAAGCGGCGCCACGCGTCGGGGGCCGAGGCGCCGGTGGCGCGCAGCACGCCGGCGTTGGCCAGCAGCATCACGACGATGTCCCCGGCCACCACGTCGTTGCGCAGCGCGCCGTCCCGCTGCGCCCGGGCGATCAGGGTTCTCACCTTCTCGACCGCCTCGTTCGTGCGCTGCTCCACGGCGCTGCTGGCGGGAAACGCCGTCGTCAACAGGTCGCGCAGGCCGGCATCGGCCGCCTGCATCTCGCAGAGTTCGAGCACCAGGCCGCAGAAACCCTCCCAGGCGTCGGGATGGGCCAGCGCCCGATCCACCGCCCGGGTGTAGCGGGAGATGTTGCGCTCGAACGCGGCCGCCGCCAGGTCGGCGCGGGTCGGGAAGCGCCGGTAGAGCGTGGCCACGCCCACCCCGGCGCGCCCGGCGATCTCCTCCAGCGGCACCGACAGCCCGCGCTCGGCGAACAGCTCGGCGGCGGCGGACAGGATCCGGTCGCGGTTGAGTTGGGCGTCGGCGCGAAGTGGCCTGGATCCCTCTGTGCGCGGCGTTGCGCGTGAAATCACAGGTCGAGCATACCGGTTCAACTGGAGGTTGACCTCCACTTGTGCCTATCGTCGAAGAGGTAAGTGGTAACCACCCTCCACATAGGAACGGAGCACACATGTCGGTCGCCGTGACCGCCCCGCAATCGACGGGTTTGCGACAGCACCCCCCGCCCACCCACCGCGGGCTTCGGAGCAACCCCTGGTGGACGCTGGCCGCCGCCTGCATCGGCGTGATCATGGTCGGTCTGGACGCGTCGGTCGTGGCCATCGCCAATCCGCGGATCGCCGTCGACCTGCACGCGTCGCTGTCGGACCTGCAATGGATCACCGACGCGTACATGCTGGCGCTGGCGTCGCTGCTCATCTTCGGCGGGAAGCTCGCCGACCGGTTCGGTCGGCGCCTGGCGTTCTTCGTCGGCGTCATCGGGTTCGCGGTCACGTCCGTCGGCATCGGCCTGGTCGGGACCGTGGGCGGCGTCATCGGGCTGCGCGCGTTGCAGGGCGTGTTCGGGGCGCTGCTGATGCCGAGCACGCTGGCGCTGGTCCGCGCCGCCTTTCCGCGCGAGAAGCTCAACGCCGCCATCGGGATCTGGGGCGGCGCGTCGGGCGTGTCGATCGCGGCGGGGCCGATCGTCGGCGGGCTGCTCGTCGAGCACGTCAACTGGCAATCGGTGTTCTACATCAACGCCCCGATCGCGGCCCTGGCCCTGCTGGTCGGCGGGTTCGCCGTCGCCGAGAGCCGCAGCGGGGGCGGCCGAAGCCTCGACGTCCCGGGAACCGCGACCCTGTCCGGCGGCTTGTTCCTGGTCGTCTTCGGCCTGATCAAGGCGCAGACCTGGGGCTGGCTGGCGGGCCGCACGCTCGGGCTGCTGCTGGCCGGCCTGGCGGCGGTGGCGGTGTTCGTGCTCATCGAGCTGCGCGCGGCCGAGCCGCTGCTGCCGATGCGACTGTTCGCCAACCGGCCGCTGTCGATCGGCACCGCGGTGGTGGTGATCGACTTCTTCGCGCTGTTCGGCGCGGTGTTCTTCCTGTCGCTGTACCTGCAGAACGTCCTGGGTTTCAGCCCGGTCGAGACCGGTGTGCGCACGCTGCCGCTGAGCCTGACGCTGATGGTCACCGCCCCGCTCAGCGGATTGTTGACCGAGAGGTTCGGGCCGCGGCCGTCGATGGTCCTGGGCCTGGCCGCCGTCGCGCTCGCGCTGTTCTCGCTGGCCTTCCTGCGCACCGACTCGGGCTACGGGGCGCTCTGGCCGGGATTCGTGTTGCTGGGCGCGGGCATCGGGCTGGTCCTGACCGCCAGTTCGGACGCCATCATGGGCAATGCCGGCGACGACGACGCCGGGGTGGCCGGTGGGTTGCAGAGCACGGCCATCCAGCTGGGCGGCGTGCTCGGCACGACCATCCTGGGGTCGGTGCTGTCCAGCCGTGTCGGTTCGGTGCTGGTCGATGAGTTGACCGGCGCGGGGATCCCGCGCCCGGTGGCCGCGAAGCTCAGCGGCACCAAAGAGCTTGTGGCCCAGGGCTTCAGCCCCACTCCCCCGGGGACGCCGGCGCCGATCGCGCACGCCGTCGCGCACGGCAGCCACGAGGCGTTCATGGTCGGGCTGCACGCCTCGATGGGCGTCGCCGCCGCCGCAGCCGCCGTCGGGGCGGTGCTGGCGGTGTTCGCCGGACGCGACAACGGCACCGGCACGTCCTAGCGGCGTCAGCCGGCCGCGGAGTTGAGCGGAACCGCGCTGTGGATCGGCTGGTCGGGATCCATCGCGATGCCGAGCGCCTCGGCGGTGCCGACGATGACGCCCATCATGATCGTGGTCAGGTGCGCGACGAACCGCTCGCGCGGCATGCGGCGCGGGCTGTCGGGATCGGGGCCCAGCCACCACTCGGTGGCCGACGCCGCCGACCCGAACGCCGCATGCCCCGCGAGTTCGAAGGCGGCGTGGTCGAGCTCCATCTCCCGCAGCTCGTTGTCGAACATGTCGGCCATCGCCAGCGTGATGCCGCGGCCCTCGTTGAGGATCTGAACGGTCGACTGCGGGGTGGCCGACGAGCGGCTCTGGATGAAGACCCGCAGCACGTTGGGGTGCTGGTCGACCAGGGTGACGTACTCGTCGACGCTGCGCCGGACGATCTCACGGGCCGAGTCGTTCTTGAGGTCGATCGACTGGAAGATCGCCGCCCAGAACATGTCGCGCAACCGTTCGCCGATCGCCTGGAACAGGTCGGACTTGTCCTGGAAGTGGCGGTAGATCTTGGGCTTGGCGGTGCCGGCCTCCTCGGCGATCTCGCGCACGCTCAACTCGGGTCCGAGCCGGTCGATGGCGCGGAACGCCGCGTCGACGATGTCGCCGCGGACCTTCTTGCGGTGTTCGCGCCAGCGCTCGCTGCGCGCGTCCACCTTCACCCCGGGCTTGACGCCGGGCTGGGGCAAGGAAGGTCGAGGCATTCTGACCACGTCAAGCACCATACCGCGTAGCGCCGCTGACCTGGGCAGACCGGCCGGCCGAGCACCCGCCGAGTGTGCCTCTCACGCCGCGACACGCCGCGAAGCCGTCGCGAGATTCGCTCGCGCGGGGGCTGTCAGAGCATGCAGGAGACGCAGCCCTCGACCTCGGTGCCCTCGAGTGCCAGCTGGCGCAGCCGGATGTAGTACAGCGTCTTGATTCCCTTGCGCCAGGCGTAGATCTGCGCCTTGTTCACGTCGCGGGTGGTGGCGGTGTCCTTGAAGAACAGCGTCAGGCTCAACCCCTGGTCCACGTGCTGGGTGGCCGCGGCGTAGGTGTCGATGATCTTCTCGTAGCCGATCTCGTAGGCGTCCTGGTAGTACTCCAGGTTCTCGTTGGTCATGTAGGGCGCCGGGTAGTAGACCCGGCCGATCTTGCCCTCCTTGCGGATCTCGACCTTGGACACGATCGGGTGGATCGACGACGTCGAGTGGTTGATGTAGGAGATCGACCCGGTCGGCGGGACCGCCTGCAGGTTCTGGTTGTAGATGCCGTGCGTCTGCACCGACTCCTTGAGCCGTTGCCAGTCGTCCTGGGTGGGGATGCGGATCCCGGCGTCGGCGAAGATCTGGCGCACCTTCTCGGTCGTTGGCTCCCACGCCTGCTCGGTGTACTTGTCGAAGAACTCCCCCGAGGCGTACTTGGACTTCTCGAAGCCCTTGAAGCGCGCACCGCGTTCGATGGCGATCCGGTTCGACGCCCGCAGGGCGTGATAGAGCACCGTGTAGAAGTAGATGTTGGTGAAGTCCACGCCCTCTTCCGAGCCGTAGAAGATGTGCTCGCGGGCCAGGTACCCGTGCAGGTTCATCTGCCCGAGCCCGATCGCGTGAGATTCGTTGTTGCCCTTCTCGATCGAGGGCACCGAGGTGATGTGCGTCTGGTCGCTGACGGCGGTCAGACCCCGGATGGCCACCTCGATCGTCTGGGCGAAGTCCGGCGAGTCCATCGTCTTGGCGATGTTCAGCGACCCCAGGTTGCACGAAATGTCCTTACCCACTTCGGCGTACGACAGGTCCTCGTTGAACAGCGACGGCGTGGACACCTGCAGGATCTCCGAGCACAGGTTCGAGTGGGTGATCTTGCCGTCGATCGGGTTGGCCCGGTTCACGGTGTCCTCGTACATGATGTACGGGTATCCGGACTCGAACTGCAGCTCGGCCAGCGTCTGGAAGAACTCGCGCGCCTTGATCTTGGTCTTGCGGATACGCGCGTCGTCGACCATCTCGTAGTACTTCTCCGTCACCGAGATGTCGGCGAAAGGCAGGCCGTAGACGCGTTCCACGTCGTAGGGCGAGAACAGGTACATGTCCTCGTTCTTCTTGGCCAGCTCGAAGGTGATGTCGGGGATCACGACGCCGAGGCTCAGCGTCTTGATGCGGATCTTCTCGTCGGCGTTCTCCCGCTTGGTGTCCAGGAAGCGGTAGATGTCGGGGTGGTGGGCGTGCAGGTACACCGCGCCGGCGCCCTGCCGCGCGCCCAGCTGGTTGGCGTAGGAGAACGAGTCCTCCAGCAGCTTCATGATCGGGATGACGCCCGAGGACTGGTTCTCGATGTTCTTGATCGGGGCGCCATGCTCGCGAATGTTGCTCAGCAGCAACGCGACTCCGCCGCCGCGTTTGGACAGCTGCAGCGCGGAGTTGATCGATCGCCCGATCGACTCCATGTTGTCCTCGATGCGCAGCAAAAAGCAGCTCACCGGTTCGCCCCGCTGCTTCTTGCCCGAGTTCAGGAACGTGGGAGTGGCCGGCTGGAAGCGACCGTCGATGATCTCGTCGACCAGCTTCTCGGCGAGCCCGGTGTCACCGGCCGCCAGCGTCAGCGCGACCATGCACACCCGGTCCTCGAACCGCTCCAGATAGCGCTTGCCGTCGAAGGTCTTCAGCGTGTAGGAGGTGTAGTACTTGAACGCGCCGAGGAACGTCGGGAACCGGAACTTCTTGGCGTAGGCGCGGTCCAGCAGCGACTTGACGAAGTTGCGCGAGTACTGGTCCAAAACCTCGCGCTCGTAATAGTTTTCGCGGATCAGGTAGTCGAGCTTCTCGTCCTGGTTGTGGAAGAAGACGGTGTTCTGATTGACGTGCTGCAAGAAGTACTCGCGCGCCGCGAGCACGTCCTTGTCGAACTGAATCTTGCCGTCGGCGTCATACAGATTCAGCATGGCGTTGAGAGCGTGGTAGTCCGTCTCCCCCGGCAGCGCGTGAGCGCCGGACGTTACAGGCTCTGCAGCGACGGTTGGTGGCACGTCTGTTCCTTCCAGAAGTCAGCAAGCCCGGCGCGGACGGTTTCGACGTCGTCCGGGGTTCCCATCAGTTCGAAGCGATAAAGGTATGGAACGCCGCATTTGCGGGAGATGACGTCGCCCGCGTAGGCGAATTCGGGGCCGAAGTTGTTGTTCCCGGCGGCGATGACGCCACGGATCAACGACCGGTTGTTTTCGTCATTCAAGAAGGCGACGACCTGCTTGGGGACGTAGCCGCCGGCGTTGAGGTCCGGGGTGGCCCGGCCACCGCCATAGGTGGGCAGGATCAGCACGTACGGCTGGTCAACCTCGATGCGGCCGTGCAGCGGTATCCGCGTGGCGGGAAGACCCAGCTTCTGCACGAAGCGGTGGGTGTTCTCCGACACGCTGGAGAAGTAGACCAGTGGCGATCGCAAGCGCGGCTCCGCCGGGCGAAGCGGGTCGCCACTCATCCCAATCAGTGGCGATCGCAAGCGCGGCTCCGCCGGGCGAAGCGGGTCGCCACTCATCCCAATCAGTGGCGATCGCAAGCGCGGCTCCGCCGGGCGAAGCGGGTCGCCACTCATCCCAATCAGTGGCGATCGCAAGCGCGGCTCCGCCGGGCGAAGCGGGTCGCCACTCATCCCAGTCAGGTTGCGCCCACCGATGTTCATGGGACCGCAACTCCTCGCTCTGTCGTCCGCCTCAGGCGCTCAGCGCCGACCCGGCGAGCGCCTTGATGCGGTCCGGCCGGAAGCCCGACCAGTGGTCATTGCCGGCCACCACGACCGGCGCCTGCAGGTAGCCGAGCGCCATCACGTAGTCCCGCGCCTCGGAGTCCAGCGTGATGTCCACGGTCGCGTAGGGGATGCCCTGCTTGTCCAGAGCCTTGTAGGTGGCGTTGCACTGGACGCAGGCCGGCTTGGTGTACACGGTGATGCTCATCGAATGCCGCTCCTTTGCGGAAAGTGGGACGTACGGACTGGCAACTAGCTGGATACTGCGTCTTCGCGATGTTCAGCGGTCCGGTAAGCCCCCGGATTCCCGTCGTGCGGCTGCCGGCCCGAAGGACCTGGCGACACCGACTCGGGGAGATTTCACCAGGCCGTCGTGGCTTGACGAAGGGGGGGCCTGCCGGTGCTCGAAACACTACACCTAGTGGCTGACAAGATCGGCAGATACAACATGTTCGGAATAACAATTTTGAAACTCCCTGGTCGCGCGCCGTGTCTCGAGGACTTTCCGACACCCGCCCCGGCGTGTCGCAGGTCACAACCAGCCGGAGGGGCGCCAACGCCCATCGGTATAGCACCGGGCACCGACAAGTCCGCAAGCGGACGCCGCGACGCCGGCCGCCAGCAAAGGCCCCGGCGCAGGGTCAGCTCACCTCGGCGGCCAGCTTGCCCACCACGTCGCGAACGTTCTGCACGAGCTCGTCGTGCTCGGCGGGCGCCTTGCCCTCCAGCGAGGCGAAGGGCAGCGAGAGCTTCAGCTCCTCGACCACCCGGGCGCCGGCGATGCCGAACGACTTGCGGGTCTCGTCGTGCGCCCAGACCCCGCCGTAGCGGCCGAATCCTCCCCCGATGACCGCCAGCGGCTTGCCCTTGAGCGCACCATGACCGAACGGGCGGGACAGCCAGTCGATCGCGTTCTTGATCACCGCCGGGATGCTGCCGTTGTATTCGGGCGTCACAACCAGAGCCGCGTCTGCCGCGGCCGCCGCCGCCCGCAGGGCGGTGACCGGAGCAGGCTCCGGGACGTCGCCGCCCATGGCGGGGTCGAGATCCTCGTTGTAGAACGGCACCTCGCCCAACCCCTCGAAAACCTCCACCGTGACCCCGGCCGGGGCGACCGCCGCGGCCAATTCGGCGATCTGCCGGTTGATCGACGCGGCCCGCAGGCTCCCTACTAACGCCAAGATCGTGACGGCGGCCTTGTCCTCTGACATGGTCGATCCCCTTCTCGTTGTCGGTCCTGTCCTGGCACGAACTGGACTAGGGTCCGTTTTTATTCCTGCCGCGGCTAGAGTACGGGTTGTGAGCGGAGCCGAGCGGTCGGGCGACCTGCCGCTGTACCCGCGAGCGGATCGGCCCGAGCGGGGCGACGCGGCACGCAACCGCGCACTCCTGTTGCGGGCGGCGCGCAAGCTGGTCGCCGAGCGCGGGGCCGACGCGGTGACCATGGACGACGTGGCGGCGGCCGCCGGGGTCGGCAAGGGCACGGTGTTCCGCCGGTTCGGCAGCCGGGCCGGCCTGATGATGGTGCTGCTCGACGAGGACGAGCGGGTCAGCCAGCAGGCGTTTCTGTTCGGCCCCCCACCGCTCGGCCCGGGGGCTCCGCCGCTGGACCGGCTGATCGCGTTCGGCCGGGAGCGGGTCTGCTTCGTCCACGCCCACCACGCGCTGCTGTCGGCGGCCAACGGCGATCCGCACAACCGCTACAACGCCCCGGCCATGGTGCAGCGCACCCACGTGCGGGTGTTGCTGCGGGAGGCGCACAGCACCGGCGACCTCGAGGCCCAGACCCAGGCGCTGGTGGCCCTGCTCGACGTGGATTACGTCGAGCACCAGCTCAACGAGGGCGGTCACACCCTGCACACCCTGGGCGACGCGTGGGAAAGCGTGGCGCGCAAATTGTGCGGTCGCTGATGGACCCCGACTGGGTGCTGCACGTCGACCTCGACCAGTTTCTCGCCTCGGTGGAGTTGCGCCGCCATCCCGAACTGGCGGGTCTGCCGGTCATCGTCGGTGGCAGCGGCAATCCCGCCGAGCCGCGCAAGGTCGTCACCTGCGCGTCGTATGAGGCACGGGAATTCGGGGTGCACGCAGGCATGCCGTTGCGGACCGCGGCCCGCCGCTGCCCGGACGCGACGTTCCTGCCGTCGGATCCCGCGGCGTACGACGAGGCGTCGGCACAGGTGATGGGATTGCTGCGCGACCTGGGCTATCCGGTCGAAGTCTGGGGCTGGGACGAGGCCTATGTCGCGGTGACATCCGAAAACCCGGTCGCGGCGGCGGAACAAATCCGCGCGGTCGTCGAGTCGCAGACCGGGCTGTCCTGCTCGGTGGGCATTAGCGACAACAAGCAACGCGCCAAGGTGGCCACCGGATTCGCCAAGCCGGCCGGCGTCTTTGCGCTCACCGACGCCAACTGGATGGCGCTGATGGCCGACCGTCCGGTCGACGCGCTGTGGGGGGTGGGTCCGAAGACGGCGAAAAAGCTTGCCGCGCTGGACATCACCACCGTAGGGGAGCTGGCCACCGCCGATGCCGAGCTGTTGACGTCGGCGTTCGGCCCGCGCACCGGCCTGTGGTTGCTGCTGCTCGCCAAGGGCGGCGGCGACACCGGCGTCAGCGCCGAGCCCTGGGTCCCGCGCTCGCGCAGCCACGTCGTCACCTTTCCCCGGGACCTGACCGAGCGGGCCGAAATGGATTCCGCGGTAATGGGATTGGCGCAGCAGGCGCTGGACGAGGTGGTGGCCGCCGGGCGCATCGTCACCCGGGTGGCGGTGACCGTGCGAACCGCGACGTTCTACACGCGCACGAAAATTCGGAAGCTGGATGCGCCCACCACCGACCGCGACACCATCACCGCCGCGGCCCTGCGGGTGCTGGACCTATTCGACCTCGACCGCCCGGTCCGGCTGCTCGGGGTGCGCCTCGAGCTGTCCATGCCCGGTTGAGGGCACCGGGGCGGGCCGCAGCGCGCGCGTGAAGATCACGTTCACCTGGCGCATCGCCACGCTGTAGGGCCACCAGGCCAGCCGCTTGAAGGCGTACAGCGCCCGGATGTCCGCGGAGGTGTAGATGAGGTAGCGGTTCTTGGCGACGCCGGCCAGGATCTTCTCGGCCGCCCTCTCCGGCGACACCGCGTGGCCCGTGAAGCGGTTGACCCAGCGGGCTACCCGCGGGTCTTCGCGGTCGACGCCCGCGATCTCGACGGTGTTGACCAGCGGGGTGTTGACCGCGCCGGGCACCACCAGCGAGACACCGATGCGGTGGCGGGCCAGGTCGAAGCGCAGCACCTCGGACACGCCGCGCAGCCCGAATTTGCTGGCGCTGTAGGCGGCATGCCAGGGCAGCGCGACCAGCCCGGCCGCCGAGGACACGTTGACCAGATGCCCGCCGCGGCGGGCCGCGACCATCGGCGGCACGAACGTCTCGATGACGTGGATCGGACCCATCAGGTTGATCGCGACCATCTTGCTCCACTGCTCGTGGGTCAGCCGGTCGACGGTGCCCCAGGCCGACACGCCGGCGATGTTGAGCACCACGTCCATGCTCGGGTGGCGGGCGTGGACATCGGCGGCGAACGCCGCCACCTGCCCGTAGTCGGCGATGTCGAGGGCGCGGTGCTCCGGCACCGCGGCGCCCAGCGCGCGGGCGTCGGCAACGGTGAGCTCCAGGCCGTCGGCGTTGCGGTCGGTCAGATAGAGCTCGGCCCCCTCGGCGGCCAGCCGCAGGGCCGTGGCGCGGCCGATGCCGCTCGCCGCGCCGGTCACCAGGCACCGCTTACCCGCGAAGTACCGCCCTCCGGAAATCCTGCGCGCCATGGCCGCGACGATACCGGCGGTCAGCCGCTACCCGGGACGGCCGCCCCACAGGCCGTGCAGCCACAGCCGCTCGAGCACTTTCACCCGACGCTCCATGTCGCCGCCCTTGCCGACGAGGAGCGGGTCGCCGGTCAGCACCAGCGACGTGGTGCCGGCCAGGGTGCGCACCAGCGTCGGGATGTCGTCGCTGATCGGATGGGCGGTTCCGGCCTTGATCTCGGCCTCGACGATGGCGATGATCTGGCGCAACACCACCTCGAATTGCCGCTGCAGGATGTCGCGGATCTCGTCGTCGGTGTGGCGCGCGGCGTTGCACGCCGTCACCACCGGATCGTTGTGCGTGTAGACCGCCGCGGCGCTGCCGACCATCCGTTTGGCGAACTGCTCGGGCGACTCGCCCGGCTCGCGCGGGGCGAAATATCGAGTGAGTTCCTCGAGTTCCTGGGCGGCCTCGGCCATCAGGTGGGCGAGCACCGCGTACTTGGAGTCGAAGTAGAAGTAGAACCCGGAGCGGGCCACCCCGGCGCGCAGGCTGATGGTACTCACCGACAGCTCGTCAAACGGCTTCTCCTGCAGCAGTTCACGCACGGCCGCCAGGATGGCCTGGCGCTGCTTGTCGCCGCGGCGCTGCATGGCAGGCTCCGGCTGGCCGGCGTGGCTGCTCATCCCCTGACCTTGCACCACGCCGCCCCAAATGCAAACTTGACAGGCGTCAACTTTGTCGCGAAGGATACGGAATCAGTGACTGATGTCACCCGACTGGGCTCACACCGGAGCGCGAAGGAGCGTCAATGACCGCCACCATCAGCACCCCGCAGTACCTGCTGGATCAGGCCCGGCGCCGGTTCACCCCGTCGTTCAACAACTTTCCCGGCATGGGCCTGGTCGAACGGAAGCTGCTCAACACCGAGTTCCCGGAGCGCAAGCTCGCCGACCCGCCGCCCGGCAGCGGGCTCAAGCCGGTCGTCGGCGACGCCGGGCTGCCGGTCATCGGCCACATCATCGAGATGTTGCGCGGCGGGCCGGACTACCTGATGTTCATGTACCAGACCAAAGGCCCGGTGATCTTCGGGGACTCGCCGGTGATGCCGTCCGTCGCGGCGCTCGGCCCCGACGCCGCCCAGACCGTCTACTCCAACCGCAACAAGGACTACTCGCAGCAGGGCTGGGTGCCGGTGATCGGGCCCTTCTTCAACCGCGGGCTGATGCTGCTCGACTTCGAGGAGCACCTCTACCACCGCCGGATCATGCAGGAGGCGTTCACCCGTTCCCGGCTGGTCAGCTACGTCGAGCAGATGGACAAGGTGGTCTCCCAGGTCGTCGCCGACGACTGGGTGGTCAACGACGCCCGCTTCCTGCTTTACCCGGCGATGAAGGAGCTGACCCTCAACATCGCCTCGATGGTGTTCATGGGCCACGAGCCCGGCACCGACCACGAGCTGGTGACCAAGGTCAACCGCGCGTTCGCCGTCACCACCCGCGCGGGCAACGCGATCATCCGCACGCCCATCCCGCCGTTCACCTGGTGGCGCGGCCTCAAGGCGCGTGAGCTGCTGGAGAACTACTTCCGCGAGCGCGTCAACGAGCAGCGCGGCAAGGACGGCAACGACCTGCTGTCGGTGTTGTGCCAAAGCCAGGACGAGGACGGTAACCGCTTCACCGACGAGGACATCGTCAACCACATGATCTTTTTGATGATGGCCGCGCACGACACGTCGACGTCCACGGCGACGACGATGATCTATCACCTCGCCGGGCACCCGGAATGGCAGGAACGCTGCCGCGACGAATCCAACCGGCTGGGCGACGGGCCGCTCGACATCGAATCGCTGGAGAAGCTGGAGTCGCTGGACCTGGTGATGAACGAGTCGATCCGGTTGGTCACCCCGGTGCAATGGGCGATGCGCCGGACGGTCCGCGACACCGACCTGCTGGGCTACTACATTCCCAAGGGCACCAACGTGATCGCCTATCCCGGCCTGAACCACCGGCTCCCCGAGCTGTGGACCGACCCGATGACGTTCGACCCCGCGCGGTTCACCGAGCCGCGCAACGAGCACAAGCGGCACCGCTACGCGTTCTCGCCGTTCGGCGGCGGTGCGCACAAGTGCATCGGGTCGGTGTTCGGCACGTTGGAGATCAAGACGATCCTGCACCGCCTGCTCCGCCGCTACCGGCTCGAACTGCCCCGTCCCGGATACCGGGCGGAGTGGGACTACGGCGGCATGCCGGTACCCAAGGACGGCATGCCGATCGTGCTGCGCCCGATCTGAGGCGTCCCCTGCGCCCCGGTCAGGCGACCGAGGCCAGCCGGTTGGCGCAGGCGATCACCGCGCGCAGCGACGACTGGATCGGGTCGGAGGCCTCACCCATCGCCCATTCGGTGCGGGCCCCATTGCCGCCGCGGATGAAAGTTGCTGTCCGCCCGGATGATTGGATCTGGCGGAACTCCAGGATTTCCACCGTGAACCCGAGCTCGTGCAGCATCGCGGTGAGCGCTGCGACGGGGCCGCCGGCTGCGGCGCTCGAGGTGGTGATCCGGTCGCCGACGGCGATCACGGCCCGGAAGTTGCGGGCCTGCGGGCCCAGTCGGCCCGCGCGCCTGTCGGTGTCGGTGCACGCCCAGTCGCCCAGGCGCAGCGGGCCGCCGGAGTGACCATAGGTGGCGGTGAAGCTGTCCCACGACATTCCGTGTGCCTCCTCCCGAAGACCGCGCGGCAGGGCGGCGCCGAAGTGGTGGGCGAACCCCGCCTCGGCGGGGCACCGGCGCACCGGCTCGCCGGAGCCGTCCACACCGGCGTGGGCAAGAGATTCGGTAATGGGCATCGCGTTGGTCTTCTCTGATCAGCAGGAGCGACCGACGGCAATAGCTTCCGACCCGCAGCGGGGGGTCGGTCTGGATCAGACCCCGCTGCGGGTGCTGGCTACGGCCTGATTCAAGGCACGCGTGAGAAGACGCACGAGCGCGACAGTAGACCCCGCGCGGCGGGGATGCAAGTTCATTGTCGGCCGGCGCGTCTGGTATTGCGGCGCAAGCTCATTCGACTCTGCCCGCGGTCATCCGCCGGCTCGGCGACTAGTCGACCCGCAGGTATGCCCGAATCGTCGTACCGGTGGCGCTGGTGTGGGTGCGCACCAGGTCGGAGATGGCGTTGACCAGGAACAGGCCGCGGCTCGCCGGGCCGTCGGACCCCGGGTCCAGCCGGCCGGCCAGCGGATCCTCGAGGCGGCCGGTGTCGCGCGCCTCACACACCAGGTGGTGATCGTCGCGCCAGAAGGCCAGCCGGCAGGCGCCGTCGGTGTACATCAGGCTGTTGGTGGCCAGCTCGGTGGCCACCAGCTGCAGATCCTCGATGCCGTCGCGGGAAAGGCCTGCGCCGTCGGCGTAGCGGACGGCGAACGACCGGGCCGGTCGCAGGTCGGCGGACTTGCGCACCATGTAGGTGGCGGCCCCGGGATGCGTGGGCAACGGCCGGTTGCAGCGTCTCAGCGCGTCGTCGGGCGCGTACTCCGCGCTGCGCCGCAGCGCACCTCCGCTCCACAGCAGCGGGTGGGTCGCGCGAGCCTCGGTGAGCACGTCGTCGTCCAGCCGGCTCGCGTCATAGAGGCAGACGCCGGTCGCCCGGTAGCCCTCGAATGCCTCGTTGACCAGCGCCTCGTGCTCGGCGCACGCGAGGTATTCGCCGTCGGTGCGGCCCGGCCAGGCCAGCTGGCTGACGATTCGCACCCGTCGATCGGCATGTTCGGCGGCGAAGGATCCCTCGACGGCCATGAACCGGCCCGGATTGGGGGCGACGTCGGTGATGTCGGCCAGGCGCAAATGGGGCGGCGGCCTACCGCCGCTGTGCAGCGCGTCGCGCAGCAAGGCCAGCTCGTCGCCGGGGACCGCGATCAGCACCGCCTCGTCCATCGCCAGGCCGTGGGCGACGAACCGTTCCACGAAATCCAGGTACTCCCGCTGGGATCGATAGAACAAGGCGGAATGGACGAAGCGCTGCCCGTCCGGTTCGGTGCCCGGGGCCGTGACGGCCCTCTCGCGCCCAGTCGCCATGCCAAACCCCCCGCCCGACCGGCCGCGTCTGTCCCCTCCTCATACCCGAAAGGCACCTTGGCTATACGCGTGACGGCGCTCACTGCGAGCACCGAAGCGGCTACAGCCACCAGGAGGCGGCGGCGTCCAGATGACGGCGGGTGCGATGACGGGCCAGGCTGTCGTCGCCGGCCTCGATCGCCTCCCGGATCCGCGCGTGCGCGTGCTCGACGGCCGCCACGTCGTCCCAGGTGGGAGCCGCCTGCCCGGTGCTGGACCAGTTCCGCCGGAACAACTCGACGATGATCCGCAAGAACAGGTCCAACAGCGCGTTGCCGGCCAGTTCCGCGAGGCCGACGTGAAAGCGGAACTCGTCGGCCCCGGCCGCACCGAGGTCGCCAACCCGTTCGTGGGGCGGGCGGGCGGCGAGGAAGGCCGCGACGTCGGGATCGTCGCGCCGCTTGACCACAGCGGCGACGTTGTCGATCTCGATGGCGTCGCGGACGCAGCGCAGGTCCTCCCGGGTGGGCCCGCGGTACTGCAGGTACAGGGCGATGGTGTCGATGCTGGCCTGCGCCCGGGGGGTGCTGACGACCAGCCCGCCGCCGGGCCCGCGGCGCATCTGGGCGATCGCGTGATACTCCAGCAGCCGCACCGCCTCCCGGAACACGGCCCGGCTGACGCGGTATCGCTCCAACAGCGCCGCCTCGGTCCCGAAGACCGAACCGACCCGCCAACCGCCGGCGGCGATTTCGTCGCCGATGGTGACCGCGAGCATCTCGGCGAGTTTGCCTTTGGGTGCATCGCCGGGGAGGCGCCGCGCCGGGCGCCGGCGGCCCGACCCTTGATGTTGCTGCAGCCAGGCGGTGACGCCCTTCACGTGCCGCTCGGTGAGCGTCCTGGCCCGGGCCGAGTCCCCGGCGGTCACGGCGGCCACGATCTCGGTGTGGTCGCCGTGCATGTGCTCGACCGCCTCGAGGGCCTCGCTCGCCGAGCCGGCCCGCGACTGCAGCGCGTATCGCTTGGTGAGCCTCATCAGGATGTCGATGAACAATTGCAGCACAGGGTTTTTCGACCGCTGCGCCAACGCCAGGTGGAATTCCTCGCGCGGCGCCGGCAGCCCCGGGCGCCAGTTCGCCTCCGCGTCCAGCACCGCCCGCAGCCCCTCGATGCCGTCTTCGTCGATGCGCTCGGCGGCAAGCGACGCCGCCAGGGGCTCGAGGACCAGGCGGGCGTTGAGCAGGTCGGCCAGCGTGGTGCCCAGGTATTCGAGGTAGATGACGACGGCGCGGGTGGCCGGCGCCGCGTCCGGCTCGCAGATCAGCAGCCCGCCGCCCGGTCCGCGGCGCATCCGGGCCACCTGGTGGTGCTCCACCAGCCGAACGGCCTCCCGCAGCACCGACCGGCTCACGCCATAGCGTTGCCGCAGCGCGGTTTCCGAGCCCAGGTATTCCCCGACCGTCCAGCCGCGGCGCACGATGTCCGCCTCGATCTCGCGGGCGATCGCCGACGCCATGGTATGCGCCCGGCCGGTCTGCGGCCGAGCGGGCGTCGGGGTTGACTTGTGCGGCAAGGATTCTCAGCAGGTCAGGAGCATGCACCCCGCGACGGGTCCACCGCCCACGGAGACGACGCCGACCTGCGGGCGGTCGGCGACCTGGCGCTCTCCCGCGTCGCCGCGCAGCTGCAGGCACCCTTCGTGCAGCGCCCAGTACCCGTGCATGCGCCCGGCCGACAGTTGACCCCCGTAGGTGTTCAGCGGCAGGTCGCCGTCGCGGGCGATGCGCGCGCCGCCGTCGACGAACGGGCCGCCCT
This sequence comes from Mycobacterium bohemicum DSM 44277, assembly GCF_001053185.1. Taxonomy (GTDB): domain Bacteria; phylum Actinomycetota; class Actinomycetes; order Mycobacteriales; family Mycobacteriaceae; genus Mycobacterium; species Mycobacterium bohemicum. The sequence goes on from NZ_CSTD01000006.1 coordinate 32,353, forward strand.
CGCCGTCACCGCAGATGCCCAGGGCCTCCAGCCACGCCACGGTGAGAAACGTGAAGCCGTCGTACAGCTCGGCCACCCCGAGGTCGGCGGGCCGCAGGTCGGTCCGTGACCACATCTGCGCGGCCGCATCCGACATCGCCATCTTCGGATAGTCCTCGCGGTGAAACCAGCCGCCGGCACCGTCGGCGCCGCCGATCGCCTCCACGGCCACGGCCCGGTGCGGACAGTCAGCGGCGTACTCCGCGTGCGACACCACCACGGCGATCGAGCCGTCGATCGGGACGTCGCAGTCCAGCAGCCCGAACGGCGTGGACACCGGCCGGGCGCCGAGGTAGTCGGCCATGGTCATCGGATCGCGGTACACGGCGAGGGGATTCAGCGCGGCGTTGCGCCTGCCGTTGAGCGCCACCCAGCCCAGTTGTTCCTTGGTGGTGCCATAAAGCTCCATGTGGCGGCGGCAGTTCAGCGCCAGCCAGTTCGCGGCCGAATAGGCCTGCGCCGCAATCAGATCGTTGATGTCGTCCATCGCGCCGACGGCCGGGCGGGGCGCGCCCTCGGGGGCGTCGAACATCCGCGCGAGCGGCGGGACCGGCGCGTTCTCTTCCTGCTTCACCGGGACCGTGCCGCCCAGCATCTGGATCGTCCGGTACACCACCACGTGGCGGGCGCGACGCTCGGCGACCGCGCGGCAGGCCGACATGACCGGGCTGAGCAGCCCGCCGGTGCCGAACCCGGACCCGCAGTCGGCGGCCTCGATCCGCAGTTCGGCGGTGACGTCCTGGGCCGGCGTATCGCCCAGCGTCGCAATGCCGTCGATGTCGGCGGCCCGCAGGCCCGCGTCGTCGATGGCGGAGCGGACCGCCTCCATGGTCAGTTCCAGGCCCGGGATGCCGGTGCGACGGCCGATCCGCGAGATGCCGACCCCGGACAGGATCGCGTCCTTTTCGAATAGCGCCATAGACACCTGCCCGTCCGCCGAAACCCGCCGCTGGCTGAGAACCAATAGAGTGTACTGTATTGGTCGTGTCAGCCGAGTCGACGCCCCAGCTGCTCATCGAACACTGCGAGAGGTGCGCGCGCTGGGTGCATCCGGCGGCCGGTGAGTGCCGCGACTGCGGTGGCCCGCTGGTGGCGCGCCCGGTGTCCGGGCGCGGCACGGTGTTCACCTATACGGTCAACCATCACCCGTACAACCCGGAGATCCCCGTCCCGTACGTCATCGCCCTCGTCGAACTCGCCGAGCAGAGCGGGCTGCGGGTGGCCGCCAATATCGTTGGCTGCGAACCGGATTCGGTGGCCTGCGGGATGCCCGTCGGCCTGCGGCCCGAGAAGGGCGGCGGCGGCGCCCCGCAATTCGCCCCCGCCTGATTTGCGGCCTCCTCGTCGGCGCGAGCAGACGCAGAATCACCTTTAGCCTCGGCGTTTTGTGCGATTCTGCGTCTGCTCGGCAGTGAAAGCTAGTTGATCAGCGGGTCGCGGGGCATGCCCAGAATCCGCTCGGCGATCTGGTTGCGGGTGACCTCCGAGGTGCCCCCGGCGATCGCCATGCCGCGGGCGCCCATCATCATCCGGCCGGCCAGCGCACCGGGGCCGTCGAGCAGCGCGACCTCCGGCCCGAGCAGGGCCGCGGTGATCGCGCCGCCCTCCACCATGTGCTCGGCCAGTTTGAGCTTGGTCACGTTGCCTTCGGGCCCGGGGCCCGTGCCCTCCAAGCTGCGGGCCACCCGGCGCAGGTTGAGCAGCCGCAGCGCGGCCTCGTTCGCGAGGTAGGTCCCGACCCGAACGTCGGCTCCCGCCAACCGATCCGCGTGCTCCCGCGCCAGCTGCACCAGCCCGGCCGCCAGCCCCTCGTAGAACGATCCGCTGCCGCCGATGCTGACCCGCTCGTTGCCCAGCGTCGCGCGCGCGACCGTCCAGCCCGAGTTCGGCGCCCCCACCACGTCTTCGTCGGGCACGAACAGATCGTTGAAGAACACCTCGTTGAAGTCCGCCCCGCCGGTGATCTGCCGCAGCGGCCGCACCTCGACCTCTGGCGCCTTCATGTCGACGATCACCGTGGTGATGCCGGCGTGCTTCGGAGCGTCGGGGTCGGTGCGCACGGTGGCCAGGCCGCGCGCACAGTAATGCGCGCCGCTGGTCCACACCTTCTGGCCGTTGATCTTCCAGCCGCCGTCGACCCTGGTGGCCCGGGTCTTGATGGAGGCGGCGTCCGAGCCGGCGTCGGGTTCGGAGAACAGCTGGCACCAGATCTCGTCCTTGCGCAACGCCTTCTCGACGAATCGTTCGATCTGCCAAGGGGTTCCGTGCTGGATCAGGGTCAGGATGACCCATCCGGTGATGCCGTAGTCGGGGCGCTTGATGCCGGTCGCGCGGAACTCCTCCTCGATCACCAGCTGCTCGACGGCGTCGGCCGCGCGGCCCCATGGCTTGGGCCAGTGCGGCATCACGTAGCCGGTCTCGATCAGCTTGTCGCGCTGGGCTTCCTTGTCCAGGGCGGCGATCTCGGCGGCGTCGGCGCGGATCCGGGTGCGCAGTTCTTCGGCCTCCGGGGGGAGGTCCAGGCTGTTCTCCCGGGTCGCACCGGCCGCTGTGCGGTCGAAGACGTCGCGGGCGGGGGCGTCACCGCCGAACAGCGCCCCGAGCACCAGCGCCCGGCGCAGGTGCAGATGCGCGTCGTGCTCCCAGGTGAAGCCGATGCCGCCGTGGACCTGGATGTTGAGTTCGGAGTTGCGCGCGTAGGCGGGGAACGCCAGCGCCGCGGCCACCGCGGCGGCCAGCCGGAACTGCTCTTCGTCCTCCGATGAGTCCTCGGCGGCCGCGCGCGAGGCGTCCCACACCGCGGCGATCGCGGACTCCACCGCCACCAGCATGTTCGCGCAATGATGTTTGACCGCTTGGAAAGTCGCGATGGTCCGGCCGAATTGCTGGCGCACCTTCGCGTATTCGACCGCGGCCTCCACGCAGTCCGACGCCCCGCCCACCGCCTCGGCGGCCAGCAGCGTCCGCGCGCGCGCCAGGGTCGATTGCCGCGCCCCCGCCATGATGTCGTCGGCGGTGACGCTCACGCCCTGCAGGCGCACCCGCCCGGAACGCCGCGTCGGGTCGAAGTTTTCCGGCACCTCGACCGTGACACCCGCGCGGCCGCGCTCCAGCAGCACGATGTCCTCGCCGGCGGCGATCACCAGCAGGTCCGCCAGCCCGGCGCCCAGCACGATCCCCGCCTCGCCATCGGCCTTACCATCGGCGATCCGAACGTCGCCGTCCAGCCCGACGCCCGCCGCGACGGTTCCGTCGGTCAACCCCGGCAACAGCCGCGACTTCTGTTCGGCGGAGCCATTTTTGGCGATCGCCGCCGACGCGATCACGGTCGGCACGAACGGCCCGGGCGCCACCGCGCGGCCGAGCTCCTCGATCACCACCACGAGTTCGGGCAAGCCGTAACCAGAGCCGCCGTGCTCCTCGTCGACGTGCAGGCCCAGCCAGCCGAGCTCGACCAGGTGCTGCCAGAAACCGGGCCGCGCCTCCTCGGGCGCGTCGAGCAGCGACCGCGCCGCCCAGCGCGCCTTCTGCGAGGTCAGAAACGACCGGGCCACCTCGGCGAGTTCGCGATGGTCGTCGGTCAGTGCGATACCCATGGGGACCCTCCTCGCGCCGGTCTCGGCTGACGGCCAGCCCCGCTCCGAGGGGGAGCGGGGCGGCTGCCTAAAGAGTGTACTTAATGTCGCCGGGGCCGCGGCGGGGTGCCTACTTCGGGGCGAACCGCTGACCGGCGTCCAGCCGGATGCACTGCCCGTTGAGCATCGGGTTGTCGACGATTGCCGCCGCCAGCTTGGCGTACTCGATCGGCCGTCCCATCCGCTTCGGGAAGGCCGCGTCCTTGGTCAGAGCGGCCGCCATCTCGTCGGGGACCATCGAGGTGATGCCCGTCAGGAACAGGCTGGGCGCGATCGCCAGCACCCGGATCCCCATCGACCCGAGGTCGCGGGCCATGGTCAGGCACATGCCCGCGATCCCGGCCTTGGCGGCGGTGTAGGCGATCTGGCCGATCTGGCCCTCGAAGGCGGCGATCGACGCGGTGTTGATGATCACGCCGCGCTCCTCGTCTTCGGGCTCGTTCTTGGCCATGTGCGAGGCCGCCAGGCGGCTGATGTTGAAGGTGGCGATGAGGTTGAGGTCGACGACGGATCGGAAGGATTCGAGATCGTGCGGGCCGGATTTGGTCAGGGTGCGCTTGGCGATGCCGCCGCCGGCGGTGGTCACCACGACGTGCAGTCCACCCAGCTTGTCCACCGCCGCCTGCAGGGTCTCCTCGGTCCCGGTGAAGTCGGTGACGTCGACGGGGTAGAAGTCGCCGCCGATCCCCTGGGCAACGGTCTTGCCATCGGAGTTCTCGCGGTCCAGCACCGCGACGTCGGCACCGCGTTCGGCCAGCAATTCGGCCGTGGCGCGACCCATCCCCGAAGCGCCGCCGATGACGACGGCCTTTTTCCCGTTGATCTCCATCCGGACCTCTCCTTTTTGGCTTGCCAGAATCTGTGGAATTTGTAACGTTACGTAGGCACGCTAGCGTGTCCGTCGCGCCGGTTGTCGGCGAGCCATGCCAAGCTGGTCTCGTGCTCCTCGTCGACGTGGCTACCATGTCGCAGGCCGTGGGCGCCACCTCGTCGCGCCTGGCCAAGGTCGCCCACATCGCCGACCTGCTCCGCCGCGCCGAAGCCGACGACGTCGCGATCGTCGTGTCGTGGCTCTCCGGTGAGCTGCGCCAGCGCCAGATCGGGGTCGGCTGGGCGGCGCTGCAGTCACCCCCGCCGCCCGCGCCGCAGCCGACCCTGACGGTCGGCGGCGTCGACGCCGCCTTCTCCGAGATCGGCGCGGTCTCGGGCAAGGGCTCGCAGGGCCGGCGGGCCGAACTCCTGGCCCGCCTGTTCGCCGCCGCCACCGAAACCGAGCAGGCCTTCTTGTTGCGGCTCCTGGGCGGCGAGCTGCGCCAGGGAGCGCTGGCGGGCGTCATGGCCGACGCGGTCGCCAGGGGGCCGGGGCGCTCGAGGCGTTCACGCTGCGGGTGGGCCGGCCCGTCGGGCCGATGCTGGCCCAAACCGCCGCCAGCGTCTCCGACGCGCTCGAACGCCACGATGGCGCAACCATTTTCGAGGCCAAGCTGGACGGTGCCCGCGTGCAGATCCATCGGGCCGGCGACCAGGTCACCGTCTACACCCGAAGCCTCGACGACGTCACCGCCCGGCTGCCCGAGGTGGTCACGGCCACGCGGGCGCTCCCCGTCGACGAGCTGATCGCCGACGGGGAGGCGATCGCGCTGCGGCCGGACCACCGCCCGCACCGCTTCCAGGTGACCGCGTCGAGGTTCGGCCGGTCGGTCGATGTCGCCTCAGCCGTTGCAACCCAGCCACTTTCGGTGTTCTTCTTCGACATCCTGCATTGCGACGGCGTCGACCTGCTCGACGCGCCGACCACCGAGCGGCTCGCCGCGCTGGACGCGCTGGTGCCCGAGGCCCCAGCGGGTGGACCGGCTGGCGACCGCCGACCCCGGCGCGGCGGCGGCCTTCCTGGACGCGACGCTGGCCGCCGGCCACGAGGGGGTGATGGCCAAGGCGCCCGGCGCGCCGTATCAGGCCGGCCGGCGCGGAGCGGGCTGGCTCAAGGTCAAGCCCGTGCACACGCTGGATCTGGTCGTGCTCGCCGTGGAGTGGGGTTCGGGCCGGCGCCGCGGGAAACTCTCCAACATCCACCTGGGCGCGCGCGACCCGGCCGGTGGCGAATTCGTCATGGTGGGAAAGACTTTCAAGGGCATGACCGACGCCATGCTGGACTGGCAGACCGCCCGGTTCACCGAGCTGGCCGTCGGCCCCACGGACGGTTACGTGGTCCGCGTGCGGCCCGAGCAGGTGGTCGAGGTGGCGTTGGACGGCGTGCAGAAGTCGTCCCGCTACCCCGGCGGCCTGGCGCTGCGATTCGCCCGCGTGGTGCGCTACCGCGACGACAAGGGCCCGGCCGAGGCCGACACCATCGACGCGGTGCGGGCGCTGTACTGATTCGCGGCCCGCGAGTGTGCGTCTCACCGCGCGACGCGCCGGCGGGCGTCGGTAGATTCACACTCGCGCTCGACGAAGAGGAGATGCGGTGACCGCGACCCACGACAGTCACGTCAGTTACGTCCACACCGACGACAACCTGCCGCCCGTCGCCATCATCGACCGCTCCCCCATCACCACCCGGCACAAGGTCGTGTTCGCCGTCATCGCCGTGATCGGCGCGCTCGCCTGGGCCGTCATCGCGTCGGCCCGCCACGAGACGGTGAACGCCGTCTGGTTCGTGGTCGCGGCGATCTGCACCTACGTCATCGGCTACCGGTTCTACGCCCGCCTGGTGGAGCACAACATCGTCCGCCCGCGCGACGACCACGCCTGTCCGGCCGAGGTTCTCGACGACGGCACCGACTACGTGCCGACCGACCGGCGCGTGCTGTTCGGCCATCATTTCGCCGCCATCGCCGGGGCGGGTCCGCTCGTCGGCCCGGTCCTGGCCACCCAGATGGGCTACCTGCCGGGCAGCATCTGGATCGTCCTCGGGGCGGTGTTCGGCGGGTGCGTGCAGGACTACCTGGTGTTGTGGATCTCGACCCGGCGCCGCGGCCGTTCGCTGGGCCAGATGGCGCGCGACGAGCTGGGTGCCGCCGGAGGGGCCGCGGCCCTGATCGGGGCGCTGGTCATCATGGTGATCCTGATCGCGGTGCTGGCGCTCATTGTCGTCAAGGCGCTGGCCGAGAGCCCGTGGGGCGTGTTCTCCATCGCCATGACCATCCCCATCGCCCTGTTCATGGGCTGCTACTTGCGGTTCCTGCGGCCCGGGCGGGTGTCGGAGGTGTCGGTGATCGGCGTCGCGCTGCTGCTGGCAGCGGTGGCCTCCGGCAACTGGGTCGCCCAAACATCTTGGGGTGCAGCGTGGTTCACTCTGTCGCCGGTGACGCTGTGCTGGTGCCTCATCGCCTACGGTTTCGCCGCGTCGGTGCTGCCGGTGTGGTTGCTGCTCGCTCCGCGCGACTACCTCTCGACGTTCATGAAGGTCGGCTCGGTCGGGCTGATCGCGGTCGGCATCTGCATCGCGCGCCCGGAGATGCAGGCCCCCGCGATCTCGCAGTTCGCCACCAGGGGCAACGGCCCGGTGTTCGCCGGCTCGCTGTTCCCGTTCCTGTTCATCACGATCGCCTGCGGCGCGCTGTCCGGCTTCCACTCGCTGATCTCGTCGGGGACCACGCCGAAGCTGCTGGAGAAGGAAGGCCAGATGCGGCTGATCGGCTACGGCGGCATGCTCACAGAGTCGTTCGTGGCCGTGATGGCGCTGATCACCGCGTCGATCATCAACCAGCACCTGTACTTCGCCCTCAACGCCCCGAGCGCGCAGACCGGCGGCACGGCGGCGAGCGCCGCGCACTACGTCAACTCCCTCGGCCTGTCCGGCGCGCCGACGACCGCCGACCGGATCGGGCAGGCCGCCCGCAGCGTCGGCGAGAAGTCCATCGTGTCGCGCACCGGCGGCGCGCCCACCCTGGCGTTCGGCATGTCGGAGGTGCTGCGGGTGTTCGGCGGCGCCGGGTTCAAGGCGTTCTGGTATCACTTCGCGATCATGTTCGAGGCGCTGTTCATCCTCACCACCGTCGACGCCGGGACCCGGGTCAACCGCTTCATGCTCTCCGACGCGCTGGGTAACCTCGGCGGCCCGCTGGTGCGGCTGCGCAACCCGAGCTGGCGGCCCGGCGTGTGGATGTGCAGCCTGGCCGTGGTCACCGCGTGGGGCGGCACCCTGCTGATGGGCGTGACCGACCCGCTCGGCGGCATCAACACGCTGTTTCCGCTGTTCGGCATCGCCAACCAGCTGCTTGCCGGCATCGCGCTGACCGTCGTCACCGTGGTGGTCATCAAGAAGGGGCTGCTGCGGTGGGCCTGGATTCCCGGCCTTCCCCTGCTGTGGGACCTGGCGGTCACGCTGACCGCGTCGTGGCAGAAGATCTTCTCTTCGGACCCGGCCGTCGGCTACTGGACCCAGCACTCGCTGTACGTGGCGGCGCGCAATGCCGGCAGGCAGGCGTTCGGCTCGGCGAAGAACGCGCACCAGATCGACGAGGTCATCCGCAACACCTTCATCCAGGGCACCTTGTCGATTCTGTTCGCGCTGGTGGTCGTCGTCGTGGTGGCCGCGGGAGTCGTGGTGGCGCTCAAGGCCATTGGTGGGGCCGGGCGGCCGTTGACCGAGGTGGAGCCGGTGCCCTCGAAGCGGTTCGCGCCGTCGGGCCTGATCGCCACCGCCGCCGAGCGGCAGGTGCAACGACGCTGGGACGCGCCGGGCACAAAGGTCGTGACCGACTCCGGGACGCGGTCCTAAGATTGCGCGATGAGAGTCGGTATCGACTTCGGCACCACCCACACCGTCGTAGCGGCCGTCGATCGCGGCAACTACCCGGTCCTGTCGTTCGACGGCCTCGACGCGTGGCCGTCGGTCATCGCCGCCGGCGCCGAGGGGGAACTGCGCTTCGGCCCCGACGCGGTCGCCGTGCGCAACCGGCCCGGGTGGTCGGTGCTGCGGTCGTTCAAGCGCCTGCTCAACGAGGCGGGGCCGCAGTCGACGGTGCGCCTGGCCGGCCGTGACCATCGGCTGGCCGACCTGCTGACGGGGTTTCTGGCCCAGCTGAGGATCGACCTCGAGCGTCGCTCCAACGCCGGCATCGCGCCCGGCGAGCCCATCGAGGCGGCGATCAGCGTGCCCGCCAACGCCTCCAGCGCCCAGCGGCTGCTGACGCTGGACGCCTTCGTCGGCGCGGGCTTTCAGGTCGCCGCCCTGCTGAACGAGCCGTCGGCCGCCAGCCTGGAATACGCGCACCGCTACCGCTCCACCATCACCGCCAAACGCGAGTACGTGCTCATCTACGACCTGGGCGGCGGCACGTTCGACGCGTCGCTGCTCAAGATGACCGGGCAGGCGAACGAGGTGGTGATCAGCGAGGGCATCCAGCGCCTCGGCGGCGACGACTTCGACGAGGCGATCCTGAACCTCGTCGTCACGCGGTCGAAGCTGGACGGGCTGGACCTCGCGGCGCGCGAGGCGCTGCGGGAGGAGTGCGCCGCCCGCAAGGAGGCGATCGGGCCGCAGACGCGCCGCTTCCTGGCCGATCTCACCGGCGTCGACGGGGTGGACCGGCCGCCGTTCTCCTGCCCCGTCGACGACGTCTACGCGGTCTGCGCGCCACTGGTCGAGCGGACCATGGCGTTGCTCGAGCGCGTCCTGCACAGCCCCGCCCCGGGCGGCAGGGACCTGGCGTGGTCGGAGGTCGCCGGCATCTACGTGGTGGGTGGGGCCGGCAGCTTCCCGCTGGTGTCCCGGATGCTGCGCGCCGCCTTCGGCGACAAACGGGTCAAACGCTCCCCGCACCCGTTCGCGGCCACCGCGATCGGCCTGGCCGTCTTCCTCGACCGGGAGGCCGGTTTCGCTCTCTCCGAACGCTTTTCGCGCAATTTCGGGGTTTTCCGCGAGGCGCAGGCCGGCGCGGACGTCGTCTTCGACCCGATCGTGTGCAAGGACGTTTCGCTGCCCGCCGACGGACGCACGCCGCTGGTGGTCAAGCGTAACTACCGGGCGGCGCACAACATCGGGCACTTCCGGTTCGTGGAGTGCAGCCGGCTGGTCAACGGCCGCCCCGACGGGGACGTGACGCCGTACGATCCGGTGCTCTTCCCGTTCGACCCGGCCCTGCACGACCGCGACGACCTCGGGCGCCAGCCGGTCGGCCGTTGGAAGGGCGGGGACGGACCCGACGTGGAGGAGCGCTACGTCATCGCGCCCGGCGGTGCGGTCGAGGTGACCCTGACCACCCAGCCGGCCGGCTTCCGGCGCACCTTCCGCCTGGAGCGGTGCGCGTCGGCGCACGGGTGAGACGGCCATGGATCTCTACGAGGTGATGCGAACCACCTTCGCGGCGCGCGAGTTCACCGACGACCCGCTGCCCGACGACGTGCTGGCGCGCATCCTGGACAACGCCCGGTTCGCGCCCAGCGGCGGCAACCGGCAGGGCGCCCACGTCACGGTGGTCCGCGATCCCGGGGTCCGCCGCGGGCTCGCCGAACTCGGCGCGCCCGCCGCCCGGCGCTACTTCGCCCAGCTGCAGGCGGGCGAAAACCCGTGGAACTCAGTGCAACCCAGCGGTGTGTCGCGCGACGTCATCGACCAAACCGAAATTCCCGACACGTTCGTCGCGCCGATCGCCAACGCCCAAGTGGTGCTGGTCTTTTCGGTCGACCTGGGCGTGGTCGCCGCCCTCGATCAGGACCTGGGGCGCGTCGGGATCGCGGGCGGCGCCTCGGTCTATCCGCTGGTGTGGAACGTGCTGCTGGGAGCGCGCAACGAGGGCTTCGGCGGCACCATCACCACGATGGCCATCGCCGCGGAGGATCGGGTCCGCGAGCTGGTCGGGATTCCCGACGGGCACGCGGTGGCGGCGGTCGTGCCCCTCGGCAAGCCGGTGCGACAGCTGAGAAAGCTCCGGCGCCGGCCGGTCGCCGAGTTCGTCACCCGCGAGCGCTTCGACGGCCCGGCGTTCGGGGCCTGAGCCCGTTCTGGCGGAGCGGTGTCGGCCGCGGACCTAATCGATCGCGTCGGCGTAGACGTCCAACAGCCGGAACCTGGTCGCGTCGAGGTACTCCCCCAGCACCGCGATGACCCGCTTCTGCATCTCGTAGCCGAATTCGTGGTCGCGTTCGCACTTGCCCCGCAGGCACTTGCCGTCGAAGCCGATGGCGCGCGTCGTCTCGATGGCCCGGGCGTCGAACCGCCAGTTGTACGGCGGCACCAGCCACGACCAGCCGAGGATGTCCCCGTCGCCCAGCGTCTGCACCGTCAGTCCGCCGCGGCCCAGGAACGGGGTCTCCAGCGCGATCCTGCCCGCGCGGATGAGGTAGAAGTGATCGGCCGGCTGGCCCTCGCGGACGATCAACTCGCCCGCGGCGAAGCGCACGTTCGCCGCGCACCCGACCGCCGACTGCAAAAAGCGCGGGTCCATCCCGGCGAAAAACGGGTGCCGGACCAGAACGCCTTCGAGCGTCCTCAATAGCCTGATCCCTTCACCAGTGGCTGTGCATGCTGAGTGTGACCATAGTTGACGACGACCCGCCGCGTCTGCGATCGACGCCAAGGAAAAGGAGACACCCCGATGTCCACCTGGCTGATCACCGGATGTTCCACCGGGCTGGGGCGGGCCCTGGCCGAAGCCGTCCTCGGCGCCGGCGACAACGCCGTCGTCACCGCGCGCGACGTCGCCAAGGTGGCCGACCTGGCCGATCGCGCGCCGGACCGGGCCCTGGCCGCCGGCCTGGACGTCACCCATCCCGCACAGGTCGCCGCGGTCGTGCGACGGGCCGAGGAGCGGTTCGGCGGCGTGGACGTGCTGGTCAACAACGCCGGCTACGGGTATCGCGCGGCCGTCGAAGAGGGCGACGACGCCGAGGTCCGCGCCCTGTTCGACACGCACTTCTTCGGCGCCGTCGCGATGATCAAGGCGGTGCTGCCCGGCATGCGCGCGCGCCGCAGCGGCGCGATCGTCAACATCTCCTCGATCGGGGCGCAGATCAATCCGGTGGGATCCGGCTACTACGCCGCGGCCAAGGCCGCCATGGAGGCAATGAGCGGCGCCTTACGCGGTGAGCTTGCGCCACTGGGCATTTCGGTGACGGTGGTGGAGCCGGGCGCTTTCCGCACCGACTTCGCCGGACGCTCCCTCATCCAGTCGGCGACCGTCATCGACGACTACGCGGACACCGCCGGGCGGCGCCGCAAGGAGAACGACACGATGCACGGAACGCAGGCCGGCGACCCCGCCAAGGCCGCCGCCGCGATCATCACCGCCGTGAACGCACCCGAGCCGCCCAGCTTCCTGCTGCTCGGACCCGACGCCCTGGCGATCTATCGGTACGTCGCCGAAGCCCGCGCCGCGGAGATCGCGAGGTGGGAACAGCTTACGGGCGCAACCAATTTCGACTGATCAGCGAAGCTGCGGCAGCACGTCGCGCTCGTAGGCCGCGAAGAAGCCGTCCTTGTCCGGGCCGATCTGCTGCACGTACACCTCGTCGATGTCGGCGTCGAGGTATTCGCGCACCCTCGCGACGTGCGTGTCCGGGTCCGCGCCGCAGGTGACGGCCTCGGCGACCTGGTCCGGCGTGACGAGTGACATCAGCGCGGCGAAGTCCTTCGGCCGCGGCAGGGTCTGCGCGGACTGCCCGGGCAGCGCGTCGTTACCCCACAACCGGTGCGCGATCTCGAGCGCCGTGTCGGCGTCTTCGTCCCAGCTGACCTTGGCGCCGGCCTGGACGGGCTTGTCGCCGCCGCCGGACTCCCGGAACGTCTTCACCAGGTCGGGTTCGGGCATCACCAGCACGTAGCCGTCGCCGATGCGGCCGGCCAGCTCCGCGCCCTGCGGTCCGAACCCGGAGACGTAGATCGGCACCGGCTGCTCGGGCCGCGTGTAGATCCGGGCCTCCTGCACCTCGTAGTACTTGCCGTGGTGGCTCACCTCGTGGTCGCGGTGCAGCAACCGGATGACCTCGACCGCCTCCTCGAGCATCTCCTGGCGCACGCCGACCGACGGCCAGCGGTCGCCCAGAATGTGTTCGTTGAGTGCCTCGCCGCTGCCGACGCCCAGCACGAACCGGCCGTCGAGCTGCACGGCGGCGGTGGCCGACGCCTGGGCGATGATCGCCGGGTGGGTCCGGATGGTCGGGCAGGTGACGGCCGTGCTGACCGGGAGCGACGTCGCCTCCGACAACGCGCCGATGACGCCCCATACGAACGGGCTCTGGCCCTGCTCGTCGTTCCAGGGATGAAAGTGGTCGGAGATCCACAGCGCGTCGAACCCGGCCGCCTCCGCACGCTTGGCCTGGTCGATCAGTTCTTTCGGGTCGTATTGCTCGCAGGACAGGAAGTATCCGATCTTGGTCATGCGGTGCGGGCTACCCGCTGGGCGATGCGTTATGCGGGCCGCCGAGTCACATCCCGACTCAGCGGTCACGCGGCCGGGGGAACAAGGCTTTTTGCCCACCTCATAGCGACTATCCACCGGCCGCACGCGCGCTGTCGCTGTGAGGCGGGCAAACAGGCGATCGGCGCGGCGGCGATGTCGTTTCAGGGCGCGTAGTACGTTCCCGCCAGGGCGGCGTCCTCCCCCACCACGTCGCTCACGTCGAATCGCAGCGGCTGCACCGGAGGGGACATGGGTGCCACGCTGGATGGACGGCCAGGTGAAGGAGACGCTCGTGACCTATCTCTTGCTGTTGTGCGCGATTTTCGCCGAGGTCGCGGCGACCAGCCTGCTCAAGAGCACCGAGGGGTTCACCCGCCTCTGGCCGACCGTGATCTGCCTGATCGGTTACGCGGTCTCGTTCGCTCTTCTCGCGGTGTCGATCTCGCGGGGCATGCAGACCGACGTCGCCTACGCGTTGTGGTCGGCCATCGGGACGGCCGCGATCGTGGCGATCGCCGTGCTCTTCCTCGGCTCGCCGATCTCGGTGACCAAGGTCGCCGGCATCGTGCTCATCATCGCCGGGGTCGTCACCCTGAATCTCTCCGGCGCCCACTAGGTAACGCGGACGCCCCATTCCGAGATAGCCATTTCACAGGGCCTAAAGGCCCCGAAAGGCTCCCGGAGGGAACACCGCATGATCATCGCCCGCATCGTCGGTGCGGCCGCGCTGGCCTGTGCGTCGATGGCGGGCTTGACGACGGGCACCGCGCACGCGTCCCCCGACCGGCCGACCGGTGAGGGCATTCTCTACGGCGACCCCGCGGCGGCCGCCCCGTTCTGGCGATACCAGCAATACGACGACGACTGCGTGGAAATGGCGGTCGCCGATGTGGTCGGCGAACTGACCGGCCGGCGGCCGTCCGAGCAGTCCATCGTCAAGCTGGCCCAGGCGACCCCGAGCACGGTCCACCCCGGGCCCATCTACACCAAGCCGACGAAGCGCAAGCCGGGCAGCGGGACCGCGTTCGGGGACGAACCGGCGCTCCTCGCGCACTACGGCATCCACGCGGTGGACACCGACGACCAGAAAGCCTCGAAGACCGGCGCCGCCACGGGCGTGAGTGCGCTCGAACGGTACCTGGCCCGCGGGCGCAAGGTCATCGTCGCGGTCAACGCCGAGCTCATCTGGCGCGAGCCCGTCGAAGACACCACCCCGGACGGACGGCCCGCGTCCAACCACGCCGTGGTGGTCACGGGCGTCGACGCCGCGGCCGCCGTGGTGCACCTCAATGACAGCGGTATCGAAGACGGCCGGGACGAACAGGTCCCGATGGACGTTTTCGTGCGCTCCTGGGCCACCGGGGACGACGAGATGACGGTGACCGCCTAGCCGCCATTTCCTCCCCGCGCAAGGGCGCACAGGTTGAATCATTGCCATCCCAACCGCTGCACCAGCCGTTCGATCCGCTGCGCCTTGTTGTCGTAGACCGGTGGTCGCGGACACTGCAACGCCGCCTCGTCGCCGGCAGGTGGGCTGGCGTTCACGTCGTGGACGTCAAATCCGCGCCTGGTGTGCAAATTCCGCTGCAAAACTGACGGCCTGCCGCGGCCGGCGTGGCTTCGGAGGAAGTAGGACTCGCGATGACCGATGTCGACCTGACACCCTCCGACGGAACGAGTTCCGGCAACGCAGCGCCCGCCGCTGGGGTCGAGCATTCACGCACCGGGATGGGCGCGGCCGCGCTGCAGCGGGCCATCACCGACCATCTGCGCTACTCGGTCGGCCGTCCGGCCGCCGCGCTTCGGCCGGAGCACTACTACCGGGCACTCGCCCTGGCCGTGCGCGATCGCATGCAGGACCGCCGGGTGGCATCGACGCAGACGTCACTCGACCTCGGCCGCAAGGTGACCTGCTACCTGTCGGCCGAGTTCCTGATGGGCCCGCAGCTGGGCAACAATCTGCTGAACCTGCGCATGGAGCGGGCGGCGCGGGAAGCGCTGGCGGCCATGGGCCAGGATTTCGACGAGGTCTTGGCTTGCGAGGAGGAACCGGGGCTGGGCAACGGCGGCCTCGGCAGGCTGGCCGCGTGTTACCTGGACTCGCTGGCCACCCTGGAGCGCCCCGCGATCGGTTACGGCATCCGCTACGAATTCGGCATCTTCAACCAGGAGATCCGCGACGGCTGGCAGGTGGAGAAGACCGACAACTGGCTCGGTAAGGGAAACCCCTGGGAGATAGCCAAACCCGATGTCAGTTACCTCGTGAAGTGGGGCGGTTACGCCGAGCACTACACCGATGACGGCGGCGACGACCGCGTGCGCTGGGTGCCGGGCCGGTTGCTGAAAGGCGTCGCCTACGACACGCCCATCCAGGGCTACGGGGTCAACACGTGCAACGTTCTGACGCTGTGGAGCGCACGGGCCGTCGAGTCCTTCGCCGTGGAGGCCTTCAACATCGGCGATTACTACAAGGCGGTCGAGGACGAGGTCACGTCCGAAACCGTCACCAAGGTGCTCTACCCCAACGACGAGCCCGAGGCCGGTAAGCGCCTGCGCCTGCTCCAGCAATACTTCTTCGTGTCCTGCTCGCTGCAGCACATGCTGCACATCGTCGACGACCTGGCCGACGCCTCGGTCCGCGAACTCCCGCAACGCTTCGCCGTCCAGCTGAACGACACCCACCCATCAATCGCGGTCGCCGAACTCATGCGGTTGCTGATCGACGAGCGCCACCTGGACTGGGACGAGGCGTGGGACATCACCGTCGAAACGTTCTCCTACACCAACCACACTCTGCTGCCGGAGGCGCTGGAGACGTGGCCGCTGGAGATGTTCGCCGAGTCGCTGCCGCGCCACCTTCAGCTCATCTACGAGATCAACCACCGGTTCCTCGACGAGGTGCACGCCCGCTTCCCCGGCGACGGCGACCGGCTCCGGCGCATGTCCATCATCGGCGAGGACGGCAACAAGAACGTCCGGATGGCGCACCTTGCGACCGTCGGCAGCCACGCCGTCAACGGCGTCGCCGCGCTGCACTCCGAGCTCCTGAAAACCAGTGTGCTGAAGGACTTTTACGAGATGTGGCCGGAGCGGTTCAGCAACAAGACCAACGGCGTGACGCCTCGCCGCTTCCTCGCGCTGGCCAATCCCGGCCTGCGCGATCTGCTGGACCGCACCGTCGGGGAGGGCTGGCTGACCGATCTCGGACGCCTGCGCGGCCTGGAGCCGTTCGCCGACGACGCGTCCTTCCGCCAGCAGTGGCGCGACATGAAGCGCGGCAACAAGGCGCGCCTCGCCGAATACGTCCGCTCGGTGACGGGTGTCGACCTGGACCCGGACTGGATGTTCGACGTCCAGGTCAAGCGCATCCACGAGTACAAACGCCAGCACCTCAACGTCCTGCACATCGTCGCGCTCTACCACCGGCTCAAGCGCGATCGCAGCCTGTCGATTCCGCCGCGGGCGTTCATCTTCGGCGGCAAGGCCGCCCCCGGCTACTTCATGGCCAAGCGGATCATCAAGCTCATCTGCGCGGTCGGGGAGACCGTGAACGCCGACCCGGACGTCAACCGGTTCCTCAAGGTGGTGTTCCTGCCGAACTTCAACGTGCAGAACGGGCAGATGGTGTACCCGGCGGCCGACCTGTCCGAACAGATCTCCACCGCCGGCAAGGAGGCGTCGGGCACCGGCAACATGAAGTTCATGATCAACGGCGCCCTGACCATCGGCACGCTCGACGGTGCGAATGTCGAGATCCGCGAAGAGGTGGGACCGCAGAACTTCTTTCTGTTCGGCCTCACCGAGCAGGAGGTCGTGGCGGTCAAGGCACACGGATACTGCCCGGCCGACTGGATCGACGCAAACGAAGAGCTGCGCACAACGCTGGAATCGATTGCGGGCGGGACATTTTCGCGCGGCGACACCGAGGTGTTCCGGCCGCTGGTCGACAACCTCCGTTACGACGACCCGTTCCTGGTGTGCGCGGACTACGCGTCCTACATCAACTGCCAGGAGCAGGTCAGCGCGGCGTGGCAGGACAGCGAGTTGTGGACCAAGATGTCGATCCTGAACGCCGCGCGCAGCGGCAAATTCTCGTCGGATCGCGCCATCGCCGAGTACTGCGACGAGATCTGGAACGTCTGGCCGCTGACCGTGAAGATCTGAACTCCACAAAGCCGAAAGCCGGCTGGCACAGCGCCTCAGATGCCCAGTCGGTCTCCCTCGAGTTGACGCCTCGGACAACGCACTTCGACTGCACCTCGTCCGTGCGGTTAACGCCGGGCAATGAACGCGACATGACCTGGTCCTTTTCTCTCCAGCCACCGACATCCGAAGGTAGCTGCGAAGCTACCCAGCGGCGCAAAGCTCAGACGCGACAACGTCTCTCGCGCGGGGAGTTGGCCTGTTGATCACCCGGTCGATACCTGGTCGTGCGACTGTACGGGTGTGCAAGGCCCGTCCCGGGTCGGGCGGTCACGGCCGGTCGACCGATTTCACGATCTGTGCAATGCCTGCGTCGGCCGGCTTCCGTTCGGGCTCTACTCGATCGTCGCGCCGACGTTTCTCGGTTTCTGCCTGATCAACGGATTCACCTTTGTGCTCGATCTGGCGATCCTCACGTGCCTGCACAGCGGCCTGGGGCTTCCGGTGCCGATCTCCGTGACGATCGCATACGGCACCGCCTTCGCCCTGAGCTACGCGCTCAACCGCACCTTGAACTTCCGATCCCACGCCCCCGTCGGGCCGCAGGTCTCGGTGTACGTGGTGGTGGTCGTCGTCAACTACCTGATTTTCGTCCTCGGTGTGTGCAGTGTGTTGGCGGCCAGTGGAGTGCAGTATCAGCTCGCGCGCCTGGTGGCTGGCTGCAGTGAAGCGGTTTACATGTACTGCGGGATGAGGTGGCTCGTCTTCCGCCGTTGACTGGCCGGCACCCGGCGCCGATACCTTCGGGGAAGCGTGCGATGGGTGTTTGCCACCGTCGCTACGGTGTATGTGAAAAATCTCGGGGACCGAACGCCGCTTCCGATCAGCGAAGAGATAGGCAGCCACCAACTTCTCGCTTCGATTCCTCAACAGCGCCAGGCTGAAGAGGCGCATTCGCAAGATGGCTTGAGCCCGATCCGCGCCAATACGCGTAATGGCGGGGTGGGAAGGATTCGTTCACAGCTCCCGCATGGCGAACGCCTAACGAATACCCAGTCGAAACGGGCCGCGACGGACGTTCGGCGGCGTTATCGTTATGCGATTAAACGCCGATTTGGTCCGCCGCCGGATCGCATAGTCAATACCGGAGGTTTAATATGTCAACACTCGTGACCTTGCCGCCATTTCTGCAGTCTGCGGCATCGCAATTAACCGGTATCGGCTCCGCGATCAGTGCGGCCACCAGTGCCGCGGCGGCCCCGACCACCACGATCGTCGCGGCCGGGGCCGACGAAGTCTCGGCGGCCGTGCAGACACTGTTCTCCGAACACGCGGAGGCCTATCAGGAATTGAGCGCGCAGGCCGCCGCGTTTCACGCCCAGTTCGTGCAGGCCATGAGTGGCGCCGCAGAAGCGTACGCGGCCGCCGAGTCCGCCAACGCCTCACCGTTACAAAGTCTCGCGCAAGCGGCAGCGGCGGTGGAGAATTCGGCGAACTACGGGTACGGCAACGTCGGCAGCGGCAACGTCGGTTTCTTCAATACCGGCGAGTACAACTTCGGCGCGTTCAATACCGGCACCCTCAACTTCGGACTCGGCAACCTCAGCCCCAACTTCGCCGTCCCCGATCCGACCAAAATCAGCGTGTTCGGCGGCTTCGGCCTGTTCAACAGCGGCCTGGACAACATCGGCGCCTTCAACACCGGCAACATCAACATCGGCATCGGCAACGTCAGCCCGAACTTCCAGTTCGACCCCAACAACCTCACCGATTTCGGCAATCTCGGCTTCTTCAACAACGGCATGGACAACGTCGGCGCCTTCAACGTCGGCACCCACAACAGCGGCTTCCCGCTCGGACCCCTGGGCTTCCTGGGCATCGGCAACCACGGCAACTACGACCAGGGCCTGCTCAACTTCGGCAACAACGACCTCGGCATCGGCCTGTTCGGCGACAACCTGATCGGCGTCGGCCCACTACACATCAGCGACGGCGCGCTGACGTCGGCCCTGCATTCGCTCCCGACCGCGGCGGTCGCGCAGGCCGCGCAGAACTACGGCTACGGCAACGTCGGCAGCGGCAACGTCGGTTTCTTCAATACCGGCACCTCCAACTTCGGCATCGGCAACACCGGCACCCTGAACTTCGGCATCGCGAATGTCAGCCCCAACTTCACGTTCGACCCGACCAACATCTCCGCCTTCGGCGGCCTCGGCTTCTTCAACAACGGCCTGGACAACATCGGCGCCTTCAACACCGGCAACATCAACATCGGCATCGGCAACGTCAGCCCCAACTTCACGTTCGACCCCAACAACCTCACCGATTTCGGCAATCTCGGCTTCTTCAACAACGGCATGGACAACGTCGGCGCCTTCAACGTCGGCACCCACAACAGCGGCTTCCCGCTCGGGCCCCTGGGCTTCCTGGGCATCGGCAACCACGGCAACTACGACCAGGGCCTGCTCAACTTCGGCAACAACGACCTCGGCATCGGCCTGTTCGGCGACAACCTGATCGGCGTCGGCCCGTTCCACATCACCCAGTAGATCGGTGGCATCGCCGGTCGGGCGAAGCCGTCGGCCGTTTGGGGTAGCGTTCGTCACGACGCCTTTGGTTGGTTCGACTGTGGAGCGAGGGCCGGGATGATCAATTCGATTCTGTTCGGCTGGCTGACCATCGTGGCCCTGGCATTGGCGCTGGTGTTCGCCGTCTTCGCCGCCGTATACGTCAAGCGGCTCGGGGACCGAACGCCGTCCCCCATCAGCGACGAAATAGGCAGCGCGAAAGCGGTCACCCGCAAAGTGCGCAAACGCGAGCCAATGTCGCAGGAGGAGCTGAATTATGCGAGGCAACTCCTTGCAGACCGTAGCTCATTGATGACGTTCAGCATCCCCGGCACTTTGTTCATGGCGGGCTGCTTTTATATTTTCGGCAGCCTTTACCACTTGCATGGTGCGACACCCTCCGAGCGGACATTCCTCGGGGTTTTTCCCATGCTCGCCTCCATGAACTTGACGACTCAGATCCTGCGCAGCGCGAGGTTGAAACGGCGCCTGCGGAAGATGTCCTGAACGAGCCCGGGGCGCCTGGTGCGATCGCCGGCAGTTGGGCACGCCCCCCGGGCGTCGCGGTCGCGTTCTGGACGCATTGCCGATAGTCTCTATGTCCATTGGGTACAGGAACGTCTACTATCCGCACGCCGATGAGGCAAAACACGAGGTCTGGGACCTGCTTCGGGGAGGTGGTCGAGTGAGCCCTCGTTCGGTCGGCAGGACCGTCCTGGCGCGGGCCTGGATGCCGTTGGTCGCCGTCGTCGCGGTCGGGGTGGGGGCGGTGGGCATGTGGAAGGTGCACCAGTTGTCCGCCCCCCCGCCCGTCGTCACCGTCAATGAGCCGGCAGCACCTCCGGAGTTCAGCATCAAACGGCTCACGTACGAGTTGTTCGGCTCCGCCGGGCAGGGGGGCTTGCTCGTCTGGGTGGACATCGACGGGCATCCGCACCAGGTTAATCTGACGACCTTGCCGTGGTCGCACACGGAGACGACCACGCTCACCGTGGTGTCCGGCAGCATCTCGGCGCAGGTTCATGGCGGTCAAGTGGGCTGCCGATTGCTGGTGGA
The DNA here is from genome assembly GCF_001053185.1 of Mycobacterium bohemicum DSM 44277. Classification (GTDB taxonomy): domain Bacteria; phylum Actinomycetota; class Actinomycetes; order Mycobacteriales; family Mycobacteriaceae; genus Mycobacterium; species Mycobacterium bohemicum. The sequence goes on from NZ_CSTD01000006.1 coordinate 53,137, forward strand.
TGGCGTTGTCCGCGCCGAACAGTCGGATACCCACCAGGATGCGCACGTCTTCTGCCTGGTGAAATCCGCATGAGCGAGCATCACGCGGAGCACCGGACGAGACGACCCTTCGTCCCCAGGATGGTCCGCATCTTCGCGATACCGATCATCGTCTTCTGGGCCCTTCTCGCGGTGTCGACGAACACCTTCATGCCCCAAGTCGAGAGGGTCGCAGAGGAACTCGCGGGTCCCGTGGTCCCGCACTACGCGCCGTCGCAGCGGTCGCTGCTGGCCATCGGTGCGAAGTTCCACGAGTCCAATTCGACCAGCCTGGCCATGATCGTGCTGGAAGCGAACCGGCCGCTGGGCGACGTGGACCATCAGTACTACGACGATTTGGTGCGCCGGTTCAAGCAGGACCCCAAGCATGTGCAGTACGTCATGGACCTGTGGGGGAAGCCGATCACCGCGGCGGGGGCGCAGAGCCTTGACGGCAAGTGCGCGTACGTGCTGTTGCGTCTCGCGGGCGATATAGGCCAGATGCAGGCGAATGAGTCCGTTGCCGCCGTCCGGGACATCGTCGCCCGGGACACGCCGCCGGCCGGGCTCAAGGTCTACGTCAGCGGCGCGGCCCCGCTAGCCAAAGACACTGTGGCCATTGCGAATTCAAGCTTGAATGACATCACGATCGTGACGATCTTCCTCATCATCGGGATGTTGCTGCTGGTGTACCGCTCCATCGTCACCCTGTTTGTGCCCTTGGCCGGAGTGCTGTTCGAGATGCTGGTCGCGAAGGGGGTCATCGCTACCCTCGGGCATCTCGGGTACATCGAGCTGTCGTCGTTCGCCGTGAACATCGTGGTCGCGCTGACCCTGGGGGCGGGGACCGATTACGGCATCTTCCTGATGGGCCGCTATCACGAGGCGCGACACGACGGCGAAGGCAGGGAGGAGGCGTTTTACACCGCATACAAGAGCGTCACGCCGGTCATCCTCGGCTCGGGGCTGACCATCGCAGGGGCGTGTTACTGCCTCACTTTCGCGCGGCTCAACTACTTCCACACCATGGGGCCGGCTGTGGCAATCAGCATGCTGTTCACCATCGCGGCGGCGCTGACGCTCGGCCCGGCCTTCTTGACAGTGGGCAGCCTTTTCGGGCTTTTCGATCCGAAAAGCCAGGCCAAGGCGCATCTGTATCGGCGCATCGGGACGAGCGTGGTCCGGTGGCCGGTGCCCATCCTCGCGGCCAGTGCCGCCGCCGTCATGTTCGGCGCAATCTTCGTGCCGACCTACCGGCAGAACTACGATGACCGGCAGTACCAGCCACGCACCGGGCCCGCCAATCTGGGTTTCGCGGCGGCGGATCGGCACTTCCCGAAGAGCAAACTGTTCTCCGAGATGCTCATGATCGAGACGGATCACGACATGCGTAACTCGGCCGACTTCATCTCATTGGACCGGGCGGCCAAGGCCCTCACGCGTCTCCCCGGCGTCGCGATGGTGCAAAGCATCACCAGACCCATGGGCCGGGCTTTGGAACATGCCACGATTCCCTACTTGTTCACCACCCAAGGCAGCGGCAGCGGCCAACAGCTCCCGTTCAACCAGCAGCAAAATGCCAATACCGATCAGCAGGCTCAGATCACGCAGCACACAGTCGCGGTCTTGCGCAAGGAGATTGGCTTCTTCCAGACGATGTCGGACGAGATGCACAAGACGGTCCTCACGATGGAGGACATGCAACAGGTCACCGACGAGTTACGGTCCAACCTGGCCAACCTCGAAGACTTCTTCCGGCCGATCCGCAGCTATTTCTATTGGGAGAGACATTGTTTCGACATTCCGGTGTGCTGGGCATTCAGGTCGCTGTTCGAGTCGATCGACGGCCTCGACAAGATGGCCGACGATATCAAGGACGCCGTAACGTCCCTTGAGGTCATCGACAAGACCTTGCCGCAAATCATCACGCAACTGCAGCTCACGGCCGACGACTCGGAGGCTTTGGCCAATCTTCTCGTCAGCACCTACGGCCAGTCGTCTTTGCAGACCACACAGACCAATCAGACGTTCGACGACCAGATCAATGTGGGGCTCGACTTCGACCAGTCCCGCAGCGACGACTACTTTTACATCCCGCACGAGGCTTTCGACAATGAGGACCTGAAGACCGGTATGCAGCTCCTGATGTCGCCGGACGGCCAGGCTGCCCGGTTGATCGTCACCCACGAGGGCGACGCCAATGGGCCGGAAGGCGTGCAGCACGTCGAACAGTTCCCCACAGCGATAACCACGGCGCTCAAAGAGACCTCCCTGGCCGGCGCGAGAGTCTATATCGGCGGCTCGGGGTCGACCAACAAGGACATCAAGGAATACGCGGCCTCGGATCTGCTGATCGTGGCGATCGCGGCCTTCGTGCTGATCTTCTTGATCATGTTGTTCCTGACCCGAAGTCTGATGGCCGCCTTGGTCATTCCCAGCACCGTGGCCTTCTCGTACGCCGGAGCGTTCGGGCTCTCCATCCTGGTCTGGCAGCACCTCATCGGCCTGCCCCTGTACTGGCTGATCTTGCCGCTGACGTTCATCATCCTGGTGGCGGTGGGTTCCGACTACAACCTCCTGCTGATCCTGCGCGTCAAAGAGGAGTTGCACGCCGGAATTCACACGGGTCTGATCCGCGCGCTCGGCAGCACCGGTGGCGTGGTGACGTCCGCGGGTCTGGTGTTCGCCTTCACCATGCTGGCGATGCTCACCAGTGATCTGAGAACGATCGGCCAGGTGGGTTCGACGGTGTGCATCGGCCTGCTGCTCGACACGCTGATCGTGCGTTCGTTCGTGGTGCCGTGCATCCTGAGAATCCTGGGGCCATGGTTCTGGTGGCCGACGCTGGTACGGGCCCGTCCGCTGCCGGCGCGTTGATGACCGGCGCCCGCGAAACATAAACTGCTGCGACCCTTTTCGGCGTGTCGTGTGCATGGTTTATGTGTCGCGGCGCCCGGTGTCAGGCCGATCCCGCTCGACGGAGCATTGACCGTGTTGAGCGCATCTCTTTAGTGTGTTCACGGGTAGAACCCGAAGTCCTCCGCGCTGTACAACGGGCCCGCCACAGAAAGGCCGAGATCGCATGAGTAGCAACGACACACCGCTGGCCGGCCGCGTCGCCTTCGTCACCGGCGCCGCACGCGGACAGGGCCGCTCGCACTGCGTCCGGCTGGCCCGGGCCGGGGCCGACATCGTGGCCATCGACGCGTGCGGCCCGGTCGCGGCGCACAACGGGTACCCGGCCTCGACTCCGGAGGACCTTGCCGAAACCACCGCGCTGGTCGAAAGCGAGGGCCGCAAGATGCTGGCCGATCAAGTCGACGTCCGCGACGCCGCGGGGCAACAGCGCGTCGTCGACGAGGCGATCACCCAGTTCGGCCGCCTCGACGTCGTGGTCGCCAACGCCGGGGTGCTCAACTGGGGCCGCCTGTGGGAGATCTCGGCGCAGCAATGGCAGGACGTCCTCGACGTCAACCTCACCGGGGTGTGGAACACCATCAAAGCCGCTGTGCCCGCGATGATTCGGGCGGGCAACGGCGGATCGATCATCACGATCAGCTCGGCCGCCGGCGTCAAAGCCGTGCCGGGGTGCGGTCATTACTGCGCCAGCAAGTTCGGCGTGGTCGGGCTGACGAACTCGCTGGCGGTGGAACTCGGCGGCTACGGGATTCGGGTGAACTCGGTGCACCCCTACGGAACCGACACCCCGATGGGCAACGACCCCTCGATGTGGCAACTGTTCGCCGACAATCAGACCTACGTCCACAGCTTCTCCCCCGGCGCGCTGCCCACCGACGCGCTCGCGGACCCGGGACTGGTGTCCGACATCGTCGTGTGGCTGGCCAGCGATGCCTCCTCGTTGGTGACCGCCGCGCAGATACCCGCGGACAAGGGCTACCTGAAGATCTGAGCCGTTGTCAGCCCGCGCCCTTGCCGTTGTCCACCCGGTAGACGGCGCCGTGGACGGCGGCCGCGGCGTCACTGGCCAGGAACGCGATCACGTTCGCGACGTCGGCGGGCTGCATCATGCCGCGCGGCGAGGCCGTGCGCATGATCAGGTCGTAGTTCGGGTCGTCCGGCGCGCTGAAGTGTTCGATTTGCGGCGTCAGCATGCCGCCGGGGCAGATTGCGTTGACCCGCAGGCGATCCGCGGTGTACTCCACCGCCAGCGCGCGGGTGAGGCCGACCAAGCCGTGCTTGGCCGCGCAGTAGCCGGCCGAGTAGGCCTGGCCTTCCACGCCGGCGATGGAACTGACGTTGACGATGTTGCCGCCACGCACCAGCAGGTGGGGCAGCGCCGCCCGGCACAGGTAGAACGGCCCGCTCAGATTGACGGCGAGGTCGTCCGACCAGTCGTCGTCGGTCATCGACTCGGTGCGGCGCATCTGGTGTCGCCCGGCGATGTTGATGAGGGCGTCCAGCCCGCCGAACTCGCGGACGCACTGCTCGACGGCGTCCGCGCAGGCTTGCGCGGAGGTGACGTCCACCGGCGCGTGGGAACCGCGCTCCACGTCGGCGAACACCTCCGCCAGCCGCGTGGCATCCCTGGCGATGCCGAAAACTGTTGCGCCCTGTCGGGATAACAACCGGGCGGTCTCCGCGCCGAGGCCCGACGACGCGCCGGTCACCAGCATGACCTTGCCCTGCAGCGTTGACATGTCGGGCCTACCAGGACCGCATCCGCGCCACGCCGCCCCACAGCAGCCCAAGTGGCATAACGAGATTGCGTCCGAACAATTGCGCGGCGTCGGGAAGCATGTGCTCCCGCCGCAGCTTGCGCCGGATTGCGCGGGCGGCCAGCATCGCGAGCAGGCTCGTCGCCTGCCTGCCGAGCGCGATCCGGCTGGTTCGCTTGTTCCACGGCGGCGCCGTCGAGGCGGCCCGCCGACCGAGGCAGTAGCCCGCACACGTCGCCATCGCCAGCGCGGCGAACCCGGCAAGCATCATCATGAGTTGAGCGTTGTTTGCCAGCGTCGCGGCAGGGTCACGGTGCAGACACACCTTGGCCAAGACGTGAACCGGTTCCGGCGTCAGCCCGGCGAATCGGGTGCGCCCGGGGCCGTCAACCAGCCACCGCCGTCGACCACCAGGACTGCCCCGGTGATGTATGAGGCGGCGTCGCTGGCCAAGAACAGCACCGCGTCGGCGACCTCGGTGGTCGAACCGGGACGCTGCAGGGGATTCCGCGCGGTGCGCTGCCGGTTGTCGCCGGCGACTCTCTTGACGCCCTCGGTGCCCGACATCGCACCGGGCGCGACGACGTTCACCCGGACCCCGTCCGACCCCCATTCGATCGCACTGGCGCGGGTGAGCGCGTCGACGCCGGCTTTGGCCGAGACGACGTGGGCCTGCAAGGCCATGCCGCGGTACTGGATGGCGGCGCTGATATTGACCACGGCGCCGCCGTGCTCGCGCAGCCAGAGGTCATAGGCGGCCTTGGAAACGTTGAAGGTGCCCAGCAGGTCGATGTCGACCACGGCCTTGAAGCCGTTGGGGCTCAGTTCGCTGATGGGTGCGGGAAAGTTGCCCGCGGCGTTGTTGACGACGATGTCGAGTCGCCCGAACGCCCGCAGCACGTCGTCGATGACGGTTGTCACCTCGTCGTGGCGACGGACGTCGCAGACGCCGTAGATGGCTTCGATCCCCTCTTGCCGCAGGGTGTCGACCGCCGCCCGCAGGTTGTCTTCCTTGCGGCTGCAGATGGCGACGCGCGCCCCGTGGCCGCCGAGCACCCGGGCGATTTCCAGGCCGAGGCCGGTGGCGCCGCCGGTGACCAGCGCCGCCTTGCCCTGCAGCAGGTCGGGTCGAAACGGACTGCGGCGGATCGTCACGGTGGGCGCGGAGCGGCGAAAGCCGTTGGACGCTAGCCGGTCTCGCGTGCGACGTACACGGCGACGTAGCCGATCGGGATGCCGGTGCGGGCCGCGATGCATTCGCGCGCCGCCAACTCCACCGCGGCGCGACGGGTCGCGCGGGTGATGCCGTCGATTTCGGGAATCCGGATCATCCAACCGTCGGTGTCGCGGTTGATCTCGATGTCAAAGCACTGGCCGACCGTCACACAGTTCACGGGGTTGGCGAAACGGTGGGTGCGGCCGGTGTGCAACGATCGCGGGCGCCGCAAAGTGGGCTGAAGAGGCATGGGTCTGTTCCTGAGTCGATGACAAGCCGCGGGCTAGAGTAATGCGAGGCAAGGCAAAACACCTAATCGGCACGTGCCGTGCAGCGTCGGCTGCTCGCCGCACGACTCACCCTTCCCGATAGCTCCAACCGCGCAATTGTCCCGCAATCTCGTCGAGGCCTGGCATCGCACCGGTGGCAACTTCGATCACGAAATCGAATCGTTCCTGTTCCGGCGCCTTGATCCGCCCAGCGTCGATGGCGGATTGAGGTGCAGATACCCGTCCGGGCTCGGGCGCCCGAGGCGCCGCGGCATTGATCCCGATGAATCGTCCGTCACGCGACTGCCCGCAGCCGCTTCTTCAAGGCCGCGATTCGCAGCAGTCGGATGGTCATGTTTGTGGCACCGAACATCGGGCCCACTCCGATGTAAGGGCGCAGGGAGTGGGGTCCATGCACTTCCAGGCCGCCGAACAGGAAGACGCATCCGAGGGAGAAAATGGCGGCGGGGATGGAAAAAGCCAGCAAGGATCCGCGATCGGCGACAGCCTGCGCCGCAAAATCCGACTCCTCCTGCGACAGCGGTTCGCCTTTACGCAGCTTCCTGAAGACCGTGGCGGAGCTTCCGACGGCCTCACTCGTCGGTGTCGGTGCGCGTCCCAGGACCCGGTTGACGAAGACGAAGGCAAGGCCGGCGAACAACACCAAAGCCGCCCCCGCGAGCACCGCCAGGTAACCAAAAAGGCTCAACTGCATTCACCTCCGGGACAATCCGTGATCGAGGTCAGCTCGGCCGCGATCGAGTTCCGGACGCGACCACGGGATCCCCGTCCTCCCACAACAGCAGTTGGCGTACCGCCGAGCGCGGCCCGTACGGCCGGAGCATCGTGCTGGCCGGGCGAGGACGCACCCGTTGCGGCCACCAGAACCACCGCCCGAGAAGCGTGGCGACAGCGGGCGTCATGAAGGAACGCACGATCAGCGTGTCGAAAAGCAACCCCAGGCCGATGGTCGTGCCGATCTGACCGAGCACCAACAAAGTGGCGAACACGAAGGAGGACATGGTGAAGGCGAACACGAGCCCGGCAGCGGTGACCACCGCCCCCGTGCCGGCCATCGCCCGGATGACTCCCGTCTTCAACCCGGCGTGAATCTCCTCCTTGAACCGGGAGATGAGCAACAGGTTGTAGTCGGACCCGACCGCCAACAGGATGATGACGGACAGCGCCAGGCAGATCCAGTAAAGCTTGATCCCGAAAAGGTCCTGCCAGACCAGCACGGAAAGCCCGAAGGAGGCGCCCAGCGACAGCGCGACGGTCCCGACGATGACGATCGCCGCAACCAGGCTCCGGGTGATGACCACCATGATGATCAAAATCAGGCTGAGGGCGGCTATTCCGGCGATCAGGAGGTCATATTTCGCGCCGTCGGCGATGTCCTTGTAGGTCGCCGCGGTGCCGGCAAGGTAGATGTTGGAGTCGCCCAACGGGGTGTTCTTCACGGCCTGTTTGGCCGCGTCTTCGATGGGGTCGATGTGCGAGATGCCTTCCGGGGTCGCGGGGTCACCTTCGTGGGTGATGATCATGCGCGCGGCTTTGCCGTCGGGCGAGAGGAATTGCTTGAGGCCCCGCTTGAACTCGGGATTGTCGAAAGCCTCGGGCGGTAGGTAGAACGAATCGTCGTTCTTGGCGGCGTCGTATGCCTGCCCCAGGGCGGTCGCGTTGTCGGTGCTCGCTCGCGCCTGGGCGTTGATGCCGAAGTTCGTGGCGTAGTTGGACAGGATCAGTCCGAGATTTTTTTCCTGGTCGGCGATCTGCGGCGGCAGCAAGGTCACCAGCTTCTGCTGGCCCGCGTCGAGCTTGTCCAGACTGGCGGTGAGCTTTTCGAACTGTGCGCTGAGCTGATCAATGCCGTCGATCGCGTCGAAGACGGATCTGAACGCAAAGCAGGCGGGAATGTCGTAGCAATGCCGTTCCCAGTAGAAATAACTGCGAATCGGCCTGAAGAAGTCGTCGAAATTGGCAATCTTGTCGCGCAGGTCGTTGATGATGGCGATCGTTTCGTGAAAGCTTTGGGTCTCATCGTGCGTGGAGGCGGCCAGCTGCCGCTGCAGGCCATATTGCTTGTTCAGAATGCTGATCGTGTCCCGCAGCTGGTCGGCCTGCTTGAGCAAATCCTGCGCGCGATCCCTTTGATACGGCAGATTCTCGATGTTGCCGATGCTGCCCGCGCTGATCTGAAAAGCCAGCGAGGTGTGCTCGATCGGCGTGCCCAAGGGCCTGGTCATGGACTGGACCTGAGCGATTCCGTGCAGATGCGCGATGGCTTTGGCCACTCTCTCCAGATTGATCATGTCCGCGGGATTGCGCATATCGTGGTCGGTCTCGATCATCAGCAGTTCGGGATTGAGGCGGGCTTGCGAGAAATGGCGCTCGGCCGCCGCGTAGCCGATATTGGCAGGGGCGCTGGCCGGCAGGTACGGGCGGGCGTCGTAACTCGTCTTGTATCCGGGCAGCGCCAGCAAGCCGATGAGCGCCACCCCGGTGGCCACCACCAGGATCGGGCCGGGCCAGCGGACGATGGCGGTGCCGATGCGCCGCCATCCTCGAGTCGCCATTCTGCGCTTGGGATCGAAGAGCCCGAAAAGACTGCCCACGGTGATGACCGCCGGCGCCAATGTCAGGGCGGCCGCCAGTGCGACCCCGATGCCTATCGCGGCCGGGATACCGAGGCTTTGGAAATAGTTGAGGCGGGTGAAGCGCAGGCAGAAAACCGCGCCGGCGATGGTCAGGCCCGACCCCAGGACGACATGGGCGGTCCCGCTGTACATGGTGTGGAAGGCCCGTTCCCGGTCCTCCCCGTCGTGCCGCGCCTCTTGATACCGGCCGAGAAAGAAGATCGCGTAGTCCGTGCCGGCGGCGATCACCAGTAGGGTGAGCAGATTTGTCGCATAGGTCGACAACCCGATCAGCCCAATGTTTCCCAGGAAGGCGACGATCCCCCTCGCCGCGGCCATTTCGATGAGGACCGTGACCAGCACGACGATTGCCGTGACGGAGCGGTACACCCACAACAACATCACCAGGATGACCAACACCGTGATCACGGTGACCTTGAAGGCACCTTTGCTGCCAACCTCGAACTGATCGGCGACGAGTGGCGCCGCGCCCGTCACGTAGGCTTTGACCCCGGGCGGTGCCGGCGTGTGGGCCACCGTCTCGCGGATGGTGTCGACCGACTCGTTCGCCAGCGCATCGCCCTGGTTGCCGGCCAGGTACAGCTGGACGTAGGCGGCCTTGCCGTCCTTGCTCTGCGAGCCCGCTGCGGTCAGCGGATCACCCCAGAAATCCTGGACGTGCTCCACATGCTTCGTGTCTTGCTCGAGCTTGCGGACCAGGGAGTCGTAGAACTTGTGGGCGTCGTCGCCCAGCGGCTTGTCACCTTCGATGACGACCATGGCCGAGCTGTCGGAATCGAACTCGTGGAACACCTTGCCGATGTGCTTCATCGCCTTGAAGGACGGCGCGGCAGGTGTATTGAGCGAGACGTTGTGCGCCTTGGCCACATCCTCCAGGTTCGGTACCGCGATGTTCGATATCGCCGCCAGACCGGCCCACAGCAGCAGGATCGGCACCGAGAACCGGCGAATAAAGCGCGCCACGGCGTTCTGCTGGGCTTGGTGGTTACTCATCCCGACTTCACCAGGCAGAAGGTATAGGCGTTCACTTCGTTGACGATCCTTTCGTCTTTGACCTCACCGTCCACCAGGATGCGACAGCCCAGGGAATCGCTGTTGCCTTGCGCCACAAGGTTGCTGAAGGCTCCGGGCTGTGTCGTGACCATCGTCAACGACCACGGCAGGGACGCGTTCACGACCTGCTGTGGCTGCACGTTGATGTCGACGTAGTTGATGGTCGCGACCGCGCCCGGGTCACCGAAGACCTCGAGGGTGATGTGCTTGGGATTGAAAGGTTCCGTCTGGTCTGCCAGACCGCCGCCGGCCGCCGTGTTGTTGTGCGACCCGAAGATGCCGTGGAGTCGATAGACGCAGAACCCGGCGACGGCCACCACCGCGGCGACGACCAGCACGATCCACCACCGTCTGACCCCACTGGTGAACGAGATCCTCACCGCTGGCCTTTCGGTAACCGGGACACCATCGCTGCCGGGGCTTGGGCGCTTCGATCGACAGTCTGACAGTACGGTACGGGACCGTCTAGGCACAAGAGACGAAACCGTCTACATCGGACGGGAGTCGCCCACCGGGTGGACGCCACATGAATGGCCGAAAACCTCTACCGGGCCCGTCGGGTGAGGGACGGGATGAGCACGTCGTCGACCAGGGCCTGCACCGTCGTTTCCGTCGGCGGGCGCCCGGCGATGATGGACCTGAAGATGAGGTAGCCGGGAAGCACGTCCCAGAGTTCGTCGCTGACGACGGACTCGTCGATCTCCCCCCGCTCGACGGACTGGCGCAGGACGTGCTGGATCAAGGCTTTGCGTTGATCGAGGAACTTGTGCTGCATCGCGTCGTTGAGCGCGGGATTGCGAGACACCTCGACAAGGACCGCGCGAATGGTGCTGGCGTGAAACCGGGATTGCTCACGCACCACCTGCCCCAACCGGAGCAGATCTCCCCGCAGTGTGCCGGTGTCCGGGGCAACCGCGACCTGACGGACACCTTCGATGAACGCGGCCAACACCAATTCGGCTTTGGACGGCCAACGCCGGTACACCGTGGCCTTGCTCGCGCGAGCGGTGGCCGCCACCGCGTCAACCGTCAACCCCTCATACCCATGTTCCTGCAACAACCGCAACGTCACCGCGAGAAACTCGGTCTCGCGGGGCGACCACAGCGGCGCCCCTGCGGCTCGATCGGAAATCTGGGTCACCTTGCCTACCGTCAGCCGAGCGGAGGAGTACAGGCCATTACCGTACCGCCGCGGTTAAGGCGCCGAGTAAGGATCGCGGTCGCGCGGCGCGACGCCTCGCGCCCGATCGCGCGAAGATCCGGCTGGGCTGGACTTTTCCTCAGTGTGGCCACGGGGGGGTCGAACCTTCGCGCTGATCAGGCAAACACTGGCTTACCTGCGGTTTCGCTCCGTATCGGTCTCGTTCATTACCCGAGGTCTACTCCTCGGGTCTTGATCGCGTCGAGCGCCTGGCTCGACACGAAATATCGTCGCCGCCGCCGCGCCTTGTGACTCGACACGGTGAACTACGGAGACCGATTTGATATCGACTACTGCACGCCACTTCTGTTCACAAATGTCACATATCTAGCATCACGCGATGCGGGAATTGTCGGTAGGTGCGTGCCACCAGCAATCACGCGCCATTCTCCGGCGCGACGTATTGCGCTACGCCATCGCGATTTCAGCACTGCCGGGGTTGTTTGCGGCATCGGCAACTGTTGCCGGGCCTACCGCGGACGCCGTTCCTACGACGGCTGCCACCAATGGAAAACTAATCGACTTTGCCATGCGCCAAATTCCGGCGGAGCACATTCGAGCCGCCGGCTACTCCGGGGTCATCAACTACGTGTCGCTGTCGCGGCCCGGCACGTCCATGGGCGCCAAGCCGATCACCCGGTCTTACGCCGAGCAGCTGACCGCTGCCGGGCTCATGATCGTCAGCAACTACCAGTACGGCAAGCCGGGCGGGTCTGCACCATCGGACTTCAGGCGTGGGTTCGAAGGCGGCGTCGCCGATGCTCGCACCGCCTGGAAGCTGCATACCGCGGCGGGTGGCGGTCAAAGCGCCCCTATCTTCTTCAGCATCGACGAGGACATAAGCCGCGACACCTGGAACAGCCTGGCACTCAAGTGGTTTCGCGGAATCAATTCGGTGCTGGGAGTGCAGCGCACCGGCGTCTATGGCGGTTTCGATGTGTGCCAATGGGCCGCCGCCGACGGCGTCATCGGGAATTCGCGCACGCCCGGCCACCGGTGGGCCTGGCAAACCAAGGCCTGGTCCCACGGTCAGATCGACCCAGCCGCGGTGCTCTACCAACGGGTGGTAAGTACCGAATCGAATCCTGGCCCGGTAGTCGGGGGACTCCAAGTCGACGTCAACGACGTATCGGGGACGAACACCTGTGCCTCGGTGACCGAGTTGGCGTGGCGCAACCCCTCGGCAGGTTCGGCGTCTGGCTGGTCTTCGGTCTCCCAGTCCACGGTCTCTTCATCAACAACGTCGCCGGTTTCCACGTCGCACAGTGCGGTGTCCTCAGAGAGCAACACAGCCCAGTGGGCGGGGTTGGTGACAGCGTTGTCGTCGGCTTCGTCCCCCTCGCCGGTCACCAGGTGATGCAGCGGTATGCAGGCCGCGTCCCACGACTCGGGCCGGTGCTCAAGGACGGTGAACCCCTTGTCGGTGTAGACCTGGGCTGCCTGGGCTCGGGCCTGGGCGGTGGCGCGTTCTTGACGGAGCTGGGCGACCGTGTGCTCGAACCAGCCCCTTCCAGCCGAGCTCATCAGCCGCTCAAGAGCGCCGGGCATGTCCTCGAACTCGGTGATCGCGGCTGCTTCGACCAGGCTGAGCTGGCCGCTGGCCAGGGCGTCCATGGCGGTCGTTGACTGCGCGGCGGTGTGCGCGGCCTTTACGGCGTCCTTGGCGACGGACAACCGCTTGGCCACCTTGGTCACCGACATCCCTGCGTCGATCATCTGCTGGATGCCGCGCGCCCGCTGGGCGTCGGTGAGGTCCCGCTTTTGATCGTTGGTGACGATCTGGTGCACGATGCGGTCGATGGTTTCCTGGCTGGCATCGGCAGCGGTGGACGGCAGCACATAGACCGGAACGCTGGACAGGCCGACTTCGCGGGCGGCAAGGGTGCGCCGCTGCCCATTGCGGACGCGGATGACCTCGGGCCGCTCGGGGTCGCGGACACCCGTGATCGGCACCAGGACTCCGTTTTCGGCGATGTTGGCGATGAACGCCTTGCTCAGGGCTGCGTCGTCGCGGACGTTGTCACCGATGTCGAGCAGCGTCGGGTCGAGGTGTTCCAGCGTCCCGATCGGTTGGTCAGCGCTGCTGGCCGTGCTTTCGGTGGTGGTTGTGTCGGTCATGGTTGAACCTTTCTGTGTGAGGCAGGCGTCCGCGTGGCCGCCTGTGTTCTTTTGCCTTCTGGCAATTGAGATTTGGGCCGGCATAGGGACGCGGAGTGCAAGGTCCGGGCGCGCAGTTGCCCGCCGCGAGCGAAGCGAGCGTAGGCGGGGGACTGTGCGAGCCTTGTGCCCGGAGCGAAGCGGAGGCCGTGGCCTTAGCGCGAAGCGGACCGCCGGCAATAATCGAAAGCCAGAAAGGCAAACAAACATGGGCTTGGGCCCCAAGGCCCAAGCTATTCAGTAGCGCCGCAGGCGCTTCAACTTCAACTCCCCGCTACGATCGCGGAGATGGGGCTTCGGCAGACCCGGCGCGGGTGGGAGGAACCCCGTCCGTCGCACTGCCCCGAATGTGGTGCGGAGCTCGGCGCGCACCAGGTGCTTGTCGGAATAGCGCATTGCCGTTGCGGACGGATGCACCGTTCTCACTGTTGCCGGGAAACGTGCATACGCGATATACGCCCCACCGCTGGAACCCAACTGCGGGCTGACGCAGCTCGATCGACGATACGGAGGAGACCGAAATTGCCTCTGCCGCAGTATGATTAGGGGATTTGCATGGAACCGCTGAACCGCTTGTGCTTGGGGCCGGCCTTGTTGCACCGGTCGCGCCGCAATCTTCGACGGTAGTCCTTTTGTTACGCCGTTTCGAGCGCACGTATGTTGCATCTGATGCAACCGGATGGAGGAGCTCAACGCTCCGAAAAAACACCCTTGGCCATTGAGGCCGGCTCAAATGCGACCACGCAGAGCTATGTCCTCCGCCCGCCAGACACCTTCGCTATGCGTTGCGCCGTGGTCGAGCCGCCACCTGTCGAGGAGGACCTCCGTGACGTTCGGCTGCCTGGGCACACGCTGACCTGTGCCAGCGATCGCCAGGACAGGATCGAACCGCAACCGAACATCGACCATCCGGGCGGTTGTCTGGAGCGCTGCCTTCACGAGGCCCGTAACAGGGGTGCTTAGCAAGACGAGTTCGTGGACTGGAGTCCCCGTCGCCGTTGCACGGGCAGCTACTTCACCCCCATAACTGTGACCAAAGACTGTCTGGAGGCCATGGGGCGCAAGGTCATACGCCCAGTCTCTGAAATCACGGGCGGCGAGGGATCTCTGTTGAGCGCTGTACGCACCACTCCAACTGAATTTCGCTCCCCTAGCATAAAGATTTGGGCGGTGATTTCCGAGGATGAACTGATGGAAGTCACCGCCTGGACGCCACCAGTCGCCCTTCCAGCCCCAGGTCCCATGGATCATGGTGGACACAACTGGTGCGCCAGGTGACGTCGTGGGCGGCTTTGGTGGCTCAGGAAGAGCTCCGTCGCCGGCTTCGAAAGGCTCGACAGCAGCGAACGCCAGCGACCGAGTAATCGGGTCGGGCGATTGAATCGCTGCATCCAGCCGACTCCGGGCCAGAACGCCGATGACGAAGGAATCAAGATACCTGTCACCACGGAGCCGAAACATCAACCGCAGGTAGATGTCCCGCCAGCGGCTCGAGTCCCACGGAATTGTCTCTGGAGGTGATTCATCGTCGATCAACGATGGGCTCTGCTCTCGCCGCCAAAACCATGGATCCCACGGGGTGTCGGGCAGAACCTCGTCGAAATCGAATGCGAGCCGGTCGAATATCCGCCATCGTGGCGGCCCTGCTGGAGGCCATTGCCTGGTCCGCAGACCCAGCCCGCGCCAGAGCGCCCCGGCCGCGGCAGTCGATTCACGTTCGAGCGAACTTCCGAGCATCGCGACCAGGAAACCGACCGCAAGCCGCGGGTTCGCGGTCTCATTGAGTGCGAGCCAGCGGCGGACTCGCGTGTCGTCGAGATTTTCGTCTGGCGAGATTGAGAAGTCGCTTTGGCCATCAAATGGATCGACTTCACGCCACATACGGCCGCCTTGCTCGATGATCGAGTCCGAAAACCCCATCGACCGCTGCTCGGCTCTCAACTCGCTCATCGCTCCCGTGGCCTCTTGCAGCAGACTCGACAGCGCCCCAGCACGGCACACGTTGGTACCTTCAGACACCTCTAAGGACCGCACGCTATCGACCGCGGCGGACGGCTCGAACACATCGTCCGCGTTGCCTGGAGCTGTCAATCACGCCTCCCCACGTGCCGTGGATGACCGGGCCCGGACCTTCATCGTCGAACGCGACGGATCAGGCACTATGATCTTGTCAGATCAGTGGCAGCACGCCTGACATTTCGGGCACCAGCACACAGAGGAATCGCGTGCCCGCGCACAAGCTGCACATCGCCCCGCCTGCCGCGGCTAACATCGTGCCCGCTGGCGCAAGACAGGTCCAGGAGATTGACGTGGCAGTTTCACCGACCAACGCGCTCTCGGCACGCGTAATGCTGGCGTCGGCCATTCACGCTCAGCCGGGGGTGTATGCCGTACTACTTGGATCCGGGGCGTCACGGGCGGCGGGCATTCCCACCGGGTGGGAGATAGTCCAACATCTCGTTCAAAAGGCCGCGGCGGCAGAACACCCGGACGATCCGGATTCCCAAGCGCAAGCGGCCGCCGATCCTGAAGCCTGGTGGGCTGCTCACGGCGAAGGCCCGCTTGGTTATTCGTCATTACTCGCCGCGATCGCGCCGTCGTCTGCGGCGCGTCAGGGGTTGTTGAAGGATTACTTCGTCGCCTCCGATGACGATCGGGAGGCCGGACAAAAGCTCCCGACAGCGGCGCACCGAGCTATCGCGGAGCTCGTCAAGAGCGGTTTTGTCAAAGTTGTCGTCACCACAAACTTCGACACCCTCATTGAACAAGCGCTTGACGCCGCCGGCGTCGCGTATCAGCGAATCACCCGATCCGAACAAATATCTGCGACAACACCCCTCGCACACGCCGACGCGACGGTCATCAAAGTCCACGGCGACTGGACGGACCTCGAGTTCCGCAACACCATCGACGAACTCGATCAATATCCACAGCCCTGGATCGACCTATTGACGCAGGTATGTAACGAATACGGCCTGCTCATCAGCGGATGGTCGGCCGAGTGGGACAAGGCACTGGTCCGGGTGTTGGAATCAACAACCCGCAGATACCCCCTCTATTGGGACAGCCGGTCGTCGAAGAAAACAGCGGCACGCGACCTGCTCGCTCGGCATGGCGGCCACGTAATCGATGCCGACTCCGCCGACGAGCTGTTCACCTCGCTGACCGCCAGCCTCGACGCGCTGCAGCGTCTGGCAGAACCACCCTTGACAACCGCGGTCGCAATTGCCCGCCTCAAGCGCACGCTGCCCGATCCGATACGACGCATCGAACTGCATGACCTGATTCGCGCAAAAACCGATGGCGTAATCGCAGCAGTATCAACGGTCCCGGCTTCCGCACCGACCTACCAAGACATCGACAACGTACTCGACCAGCTCCTCGAGGCAACCAAACCCTTACTGGCGCTGCTGATTCACGGCGTCCGACACGACATTCACCGAGACCACACCAAACTCTGGGTGGACGTGCTCCAGCGGCTGCTGGACGGGCGAGGATTCGTGAGCCAGGTCGTACTAGACGCCCTGCTGCATTACCCCGCCTTGCTTGCGCTGCGCACCATGAGCATCGTGGCGATCGACGAAGGGCGCGACGACCTCCTCGTCGAAGTGCTCACCCGCCCGCGCTGGACAGATCCCTACGGGCGGCGGGGGCCTGCGAACGCTGCTGAAGTGCTGCATATCAACCGGGCGCTCGACGGCGACATGATCAACAAACTTCCGCGGTGGGAAGGGACGGGCTGGTTGTACCCGCAGAGCCACTTCCTTAAGGCAGTCCTGCAAGAGGTCGTGACTGAAAATGGTGTGGAGTCAACGCGGTACGAGCAGTTATGCGACGACGTCGAATATCGCACCGGACTTGTCCAACTCCTGACCGCGACGGGCACGCCCCGACCGAACATGGGGGAAGTTGCCAACGAGCGTAACTGGGACGCCACAGAGCGGCCCGTCGCGGAGAATTGCTTCCGCGACCACCTCACCAGAGGCGGTGAAGACGCGTGGACTCCGCTGCTCAGCGGCGATTCGCTCGATGACGTGCTCGAACGCTACCGTGACATTCTCAAGACTTATATCCGGTACCGATGACCGTCAGTGCCCGGGTGTAGAAGCTTCCTCGGCGGCTGGCCCGCAGCGCTGCGAGGGTAGATAATCGAAACTGTGTTCGATGGATGGCAGCAAGGCCCGGAATATCCGACGCTCTATCGCTTGGAGCGTGACGTGGTCGTTGACGTATCACGGGCCTTGCCGGGCACCGGCTACCGGAGACAAGATGAGCTGCCGCTGTGGGTGAAGACGTCCGCACTGCGCCTTGAACCCTCGATGCGGGCACGACAGGTCGCCTGGATCCGGCGTGCCTCAGACGGAGGATGGCTGGCCGTGGTGCTCATGCCGGCCGGCAGTGCAAATGGCCAATCGCGTGTCACGATGCAGCTGTGGCTAGAGCCCGAGATGATAACCACCGACCTCACGATCCGCCCGTAGGCGGCCGAACCAGGGGGATACCGCACATTAGAAATACGTGCACTCCGCCAGTACACTGCCAATACACGATTTATACTCCGCCCCTTGGTGATTCGGCCACACCACCTGGACGTGCCGCGCGTACGGTCAGACGGTGTTCGGGCGTCCGTTGAACCCTCACTGCAGTGTGTTGGATGGCCCTGCGGCAGTGAGGATCTCGAATCGCCGCTGTCCACGAGCTGATGGCGGCGCCATGCTCCTGTACGGCGTAACGCTGGACAAGGGAGAAATCGCGGCATATCCATGTTGTATGGCCTCTATCAAGCGCGGTCATCACACCGTGCCGCGGTTCTATTTGGACGGCTTCGCCAACGACGACCGTCAGCTTGGAGTCGCACAGCTGAGTAGCAAGAAACGGTTTCCGTCGTCAACCGGGGATGCGACGGTGTTTAGGGACTTCTACAACATCGATTCGCGTGCCGATCCAAATGCCGTGGAAGACCTCCTCTCAGAAATCGAAGGGGATGCCGCCGCGGTGTTCCGGAACGTGTTAGTTGATCGGTGCTGGCCGCTTGGCATCGAACAACGTGCGATGCTGGCGACCTTCCTCGCGCTGCAGAGAACCCGCACACCAAGCCACCGCCAGATGGTCGACGAGATCAAGGAAATCATGGCCGACGTGCTCGAGAGCACTGGCCGTGGGGACGCCGTCATTCCTGTCGGTCTCGACCAGGTGGACTCGAAAACTGTTCACATACAGTCGATGCTGGACATTGAGCAGCATGCGCCGTGTTATTTCGGTCGGAGATGGTGGTTAGTTCAGTTCGGCAGGAAGCGGCTGTTGACTTCCGACTCGCCGGTTGGCCTTTTGCCCCATCCGGATGCGCCGGCCGACGCCGCCTTGGGCGTCGGCACGGCGTGGGTAATTCTGTTTCCGATGTCGCCTACCGTGGGGCTCATGATGGTCGCTCCGGACCGCGAGGATGAACCGATCGATATCGCCCGCGGGCGTGCTGACGGCATCCTCGATGGCTCGACGTACCTTGCGAAGTTGTTCAATGAGACGGCGATCGACAACGCGCGTGAATCCATCTTTCATCATCCCGATGACGGGAATCTCGTGCCCGCTGACCTTCCGTCGCCTCGGGGAAGGCAACTGGAAACGTCGCCCGGGCCGCCTGAATGAAAGGCCAGTTTTCGTGGGGGCACAGGCCGCCTCGGGTGAGGATGGCCATGGCTATCAGGGCGTCAGGGCTGTGAAATCCGCAGGAGCGCTTGGGGCTGAAGTGAGCTTGAGCGGACTACTCAGCATCGGCCAAGTCGGCTGAGCGAGTCTGCATGAACCACTTGCGAGTTCGGGTGAGGCCGGCGGAATCATCGGCCTCACCACCACGAATGCCCCAGAGGTCGTACGCCCAACGCCGGAGCACGGTGGTCTCGTCCTCGCTCATCTCCGTGAGCAGCTCACGAGAGTCGAGCAGGTATGCCACTGCAACGACCTCACCGGTCGACCAGACGTAGCGGTAGTTGTCCCAGCCGTGGGCACGGACGGCCCGGCATCGGGCAACGAGGTCGTCCCGCCGATGCTGAAGGAGGTCTTCTGGCAGTCCCGAGAAGATGTGGCTCGCGAGCTGCTCACGTGTGTAGTCAGTCATTTCGTCATCTTCTCTGTCTGCTGGGTCATTCTCTTCGTTGGCCAGCCGGCGCCGCTCATGCTGCGATTCTTCCTGACAGGTGTGACAAGTCGTCCACCTTCAGTAGGTCACGCCGCAAGGGCTTTCACTGCCTATCGGGGCACCCCCGTTAGGGGTGCGGGAATATCGCTTCGATTCGGGGGCCGTCTGTGGACCAGAAGACCTTGTACGGCGGATGGCCGATGACTGGCAGGCGCATGCGGATCCCACCGGGAGTGGTGATCGCGGTGGACAGCGACTGAGCCTGGCCGGGGAGGCGGAAGATGAATTCGATGGTGTCCAAGACGCTGTTGTACAAGTCGGCGTCCGGACCGTTTTCCAGCGCGTCGAGCTGGGCGTCGGCGACTTGGGAGTAATCACCTTCAACGCTCACGTTCTGCGGGCCCGCGCACGACGCACCGTCGGAGATGCCGCGGCGCGCGCCAGCAGGTCGCGTAGCTCGGGATCGGAGTCGAATTCGTGCTGGGCGTCAGTCACCACCCGCGCTGGCTGCAGAAGCAAACTGCCGTCGGGGTTTTCGCGCATCACAAAGCGCTGATTGGGACGGCCGGGCAGCACTGCACGGCTGCGGTCATCGGTTTCTATAACGGCAGGCTCAGTCACCACACCAGTATAGCCCATATTCCCATAATGGGCATGAGACGTCTCGTCCCAGTATCTGCGGGACACATTGGACTGGCAGGACCCCAAGAATTGGTCCACTTTTTTGCGAGAGTCGATTTTATTTGTGCGTGCAATGGCACCCTACCCAGCTCGTGGCTGGTCGGCGGGTTCAGTGTCCGGCGTCGAATTCGATGGGCAGAGTGGTGGGTCCGCTCAGTGCGGTCAGCGGTTTCCATGGGGCCGGACCGGTGCGGCGGGCGTTGGGCATGCGCCGTGTCATCACCGCCAGGGCTTCGGCCAACTCGAGGCGGGCGAGACTGGCACCGAGACAGTAGTGCATGCCGGCGCCGAACGTCTGGATCGGTGGGGCGCCCACGCGGCTGATGTCGAGACGGTCGGGGTCGTCGCAGACCTCGGGATCCCGGTTGGCCGCCCCAGTGTTGACGACGACTATTGTGTCGGCCGCGATTTTGACGCCGGCGACTTCGACATCCTCCATCGCGGCGCGCAACGTGACGAAGGTGATCGGCGAATGGCGGATGAGCTCCTCGACGGCATTGACCGCAAGCTCCGGATGCCGGCCCAGGAGATCCCACTGGTCGGGGTGATCGCACAGCACGTGTACCGCCGCACCCAACTGGAGGCGGGTGGTGTCGGTGCCTGCCAACAACAGCGCGGCAACGAGCATGCGGAGTTCGTCGGCGCTGAGGCGATCGCCATCGTCCTCGGCGCGGATCAGCTCGGAGATCAGGTCGTCGGTCAATGCGTGCCGCCGGTGCGCGAGCATGTCGTCGATGTAGGTGTCGAGAGCATCCCAGGCGGTCAGGATCGCCGATGTTTCGTTGGCGGCATTCCAGCTGAAAGCCTTCAAGATGTCATCTGTCCAGCTGGAGAACAGTTCCCAGTCTTCGGGCGGTGCGCCCAGTAGCGCGCAGATGACCGGGATCGGGTATTGGCGGGCAATGTCGGTGACCACGTCGCAGCGCCCGTGGGCGCTGTGGCGGTCAACCAGTCCCGTGATGATGTCGACGATCGTCGTGCGCAGCCGTGGCGTCGCTTTGGGTGTGAAGGCTTTGCACACCAGTCGGCGTAGCCGGTGGTGTTCGTCCCCGTTGAGGCTGAGAATGTTGGCGGCGACGCGGTCCCAAAGCGGGCCAGAGGTGATGCCTTGCGCGGCAAGGAACATCCCTTGAGGCACCCGGAATCGCGGGTCGCGGAGCGCGGTGCGCACGAGATCGTAGGTCAGTAGCTCGGGCCCGTATGGCCCGATCGCGATCGGCGCCTTCTCGCGGGCCTGGCTGATGATTGCGTGGGCTTCGTCGGGGTGTTGAGCGTGTTCGTAGTTGATCGTCGGTAGTCCGGCATCGAAGACGCTCGGACAGCTCGATCCGTCAACGGTTACGGTCATGGTGGTCCTCCTCGGTCGGGTCCTCGACTCGACTGTGGGGCTTCCGGAGCGCCAGATCATCGGGGAGAACTCGTAACTGAACGGGCCCGGTCTATAGGCGCGCATCGGCATGGTGTTTTGCCCTACGTGGTTCCCCCGGGTGGCGCGATGTTTCACCGAACCGATCGCTCAGCGACGTCGAGGTACGGGTTTTCACTGATGTTTGCGGCTCCCGGCCCCGAGATGCTGGCTAGCATGACCGAAACTGATCCACGTGCGGACATGCCGCCGGTGAACTGGAGTGAGTTGGGCGTGGGCGAGCTGCCAACCGGAACGGTGACGCTGCTGCTCGCCGATGTCGAGGGCTCGACGCGGTTGTGGGAGACCCAACCGGAGGAGATGACGGCCGCCGTCGCACGCTTGGACCGCACGCTAGGAGACCTGCTCGCCGCCCACGGCGGGGTGCGGCCGGTCGAGCAGGGTGAGGGCGACAGCTTTGTGGTCGCGTTCGCCCGCGCGAGCGAGGCGGCTGCGTGCGCATTGGAGTTGCAGCGGGCGCCGCTGGCCCCGATCCGGTTGCGCATCGGTGTGCATACCGGCGAGGTGCAGCTGCGCGATGAGGGTAATTACGTTGGCCCGACGATCAACCGGACGGCGCGGCTGCGCGATCTCGCGCACGGCGGCCAGACGGTGCTCTCGGGCACCGCCGAGGATTTGGTTGTCGATACGCTTCCGGCTGACGCGTGGCTGACCGATCTCGGCAGTCACGAACTGCGCGGTGTCGCCCGTCCCGAACGGGTGGTGCAGCTGTGCCACCCTGATATCCGCAACGACTTCCCGCCGCTTCGGACGTCGAAACCCGTTGCCGCGGAGCATTTACCGGTGCAGCTCACCAGTTTTGTCGGCCGCGGCGCGGAGATTCACGATGTGCGGCAGATCCTCGTTGCCAACCGGCTGGTCACCTTGACCGGCGCCGGCGGTGCCGGTAAGACCCGTCTGGCCATACAGGTCGCGGGTCAGATGGCTACCGATTTCGGTGACGGAGTGTGGTATGTCGACCTGGCGCCGATCACCGACCCCGACCTGGTGCCAGTCGCGATGGTAGGTGCCCTCGGCCTGGCGGATCAGCCGAGCCGCTCCACAACAGAGACGCTCATCGGGTTCGTAAGAGATCGTCGGATATTGGTGCTGCTGGACAACTGTGAACACCTTCTGCATGCGAGTGCTGCGCTGATCACCGCGCTGCTGAGCGCCTGTCCGCGGCTGACGCTGCTGGCAACGAGTCGTGAGCCGATCGGGGTCGCCGGCGAGGTGACTTGGCAAGTGCCGTCGCTCTCGTTGGACGACGAGGCCATCGAGCTGTTCGTCGACCGAGCGCGCCGGGTGCGATCCGGATTCACAGTCACCGACGACGACAACGACGCTGTGAAGGAGATCTGCCGTCGCCTCGACGGCATGCCGCTGGCCATCGAACTCGCCGCGGCCCGGGTGCGTGCGTTGACGCTCCACGAGATCATCGACAGTTTGCACGACCGCTTCCGCTTGTTGACCGGTGGTTCCCGCACTTCGGTGCGTCGCCAACAGACACTGCATGCGTCGGTGGATTGGTCGCATGCGCTGCTGACCGAGCCCGAGCGAGTCTTGTTTCGCCGGCTTGCGCCGTTCATGGGTGGATTCGACCTCGCCGCCGCCCGTGCCGTCGCCGGCGGCACCGAGGTCGAGCGCTACCAGGTCCTCGACCAACTCACTCTGCTCGTGGACAAGTCGCTGGTGGTGGCCGACGACACGGGCGGCCGAAATGCGGTACCGGCTACTTGAAACCGTGCGCCAGTACGCCCTGGAAAAGCTCGGCGAGTCCGGTGAAGCCGATACCGTGCGGGCGCGTCACAGCGATTACTACACCTTGATGGCTAGCCAGCTCGATGCCCCGGCGGCCAGCGGCCACCAGCAGCGTGTCGAGCAAGCTGAGAGCGAGATCGACAACCTGCGCTCGGCCTTCGCCTGGAGCCAGGAGAACTCAGACGTCGAGCGTGCGCTGCAGCTCGTGTCGTCACTGCAGCCGCTCTGGCTAGGGCGGGGCCGTATCCAGGAAGGACTGGCCTGGTACGACGCCATCCTCAGCGACGACACCGCGCACGGCATCGAGGTGGCGGCCGGGGTACGGGCGCGGGCGCTCGCCGACAAGGCCGCGCTCGCCACCCAGGTCGTCGCCGTCGACAGCCTCGATCAGGCCGAAGAAGCCCTGGCGATCGCGCGTGAAATTGGCGACCCGGCCCTGGTGGCCCGGGCGCTCACCGCCTGCGGAGGTATCGCCGCCTACAACACCGAGGTGGCTTCGCGCTACCTCGCCGAGGCGAACGAACTGGCCCGGGGCCTCGGCGACCAAGGGATGTTGAGCGAGATCCTCGGCTTTCAGGCGTACGCCACATTCATCGCGGGTGACCCGATCGCCGCGCGTGCGGCCGGTGAAGAAGGACGCGACCTCGCCGAGTCGATCGGTGACCGGCCGGCCGCGTTTCGCTGTCGCTGGAGCCTCGGTTTGGCACAGTGGATGCAGGGCGAGTTGGCCGGGGCCCTCGCACAGTTTCGCGGCGCGGCTGCCGACGCCGAGACCAATCACGACGTGGTCGGGACGGCGGCAATGCTGTTCTGCCAGGGCATGGTGTTGGCGTACCACGGTGACACCAGTGCGGCGCGAGCCGCGGCCGACGCGGCGATCGAGGCCGCAGCGGAGATCGGTGGGTTCATTGAGGGCTTTAGCTACGCGGCGTTGGCTACGGCGAGCCTGGCCGCAGGTGATGTAGCGGCCGCGGCCGATGCCAGCGAGGCGGCCTCGCAGCGGTTGAGTGCCCAGCTGGGGGTGGTGAATATCAACCCAGTAGCGCAGGTTGCCCTTGCGCGTGGTGATCTGGTCGCGGCCCGCCGCTGGGCGGACGATGCCGTCTCGGTGATGAGGGGCTGGCACCTAGCGGTGGCGCTGACGACGCGTGCGCGGGTTGCGATCGCACAAGGCGAGCCGGAGCAGGCCGATCGTGACGCCTACCGGGCGCTCGCGTGCGCCGCCGACGTCGAGGCGCATCTGGCTCTCCCCGATACTGTCGAGTGCCTGGCAACGCTGGCCGGCGCCGCCGACAGTCACCGAGAAGCCGCGCGACTATTCGGCGCGGCGCAGGCCCTGCGGGAACGCATGGGTGCGGTCCGGTTCAAGATCTATGACGCCGGGCACGATGCCGCGGTCGCGACGCTTCGTAATGCATTGGGCGCAGCCGACTTCGAGTCTGCGTGGGCCGAGGGCGCCGCGCTGTCCACCGGCGAAGCGATCGCCTACGCCCAACGCGGCCGCGGCGAGCGCAAACGCCCGGCCAGCGGCTGGGCATCGCTGACGCCAACCGAACTGGACGTCGTCCGGCTCGTCAGTGCGGGCTTGGGCAACAAGGACATCGCGACAAGGCTTTTCGTCTCACCACGCACCGTCGAAACCCACCTCACTCACGTCTACACCAAGCTGGGCCTGGCTTCGCGCGTCCAACTTGCCCAAGAGGCAGCACGTCACGCCTGACCGATGGGGCGGCCAAGCCGTTCGACGGGGTCGGATTATCGGGCCACTGACAACTACCGGTGTTGCATCGACTTCGCGTACCCGCGTCGCAGCCGACGGTGTTACCGGATCGCAAGGTGCGTCACTGTTCTCGCTGCTTTGGGGGTTTATTGGTGGGTACAGTTGGCGGCGTAGCGGGCTGGCGGCTGGTAGCCCAGGGCGGAGTGGCGGCGGTGGTGGTTGTATTGATACTTCCAATCGCCGATGACGACGCGGGCGTGCGCCAGTGACCAGAAGATGTTGATGTTGAGGCATTCGTCGCGGACCCTGCTGTTGAAAGATTCGATATAGCCATTGCGCCACGGCTGGCCTGGCGGGATGAACGCCAGTAATAGGCGATCACCGGCCCAGTCGGCCATCGCCGCGCAGGCCAGCTCGGGCCCGTTGTCACAACGCAGGACAGCGGGGTAACCGCGTTGGGTGGCCAGCCGGTCCAGCTCATCGATCAGGACATCGGCGGTGACGGAGCGTTCAACCAGCCCGCCCAAGCATTCGCGGGTGTGCTCATCAACGATCGACACGATCTTGACCGGGCGCCCGTCGGTGGTGGCGTCGAATTGAAAGTCCACTGCCCACACCCGATTCGGCGCATCGGCAACCACGATCCCTGCCGTGGTGCTGGCGCCGAGGCGTTTGCGGCGGCGGCGCTGCGGCACCCGCAGGCCCTCTTCGCGCCATAAGCGTTGCAGGCGTTTGTGGTTGACATACCAGCCGTTGGCGCGGGCGCAATGGTAGGCGCGGCGAAACCCCCACCGGGGATGCTCTTTGGCCCACAAGCGCAGCCACGCCCTCAAAGCGGCATCCGGGTCTCCCGGCGTCTGACTGGCTGGGCGGTGACGCTGGGTGGTGCGGTGTTGCCCGGTGACCCGGCAGGCGAACCGCTCACTGACCTGCATCACCCGCATCAGGTGGTGCACGGCGGCTCGCCGGCGCTCCGGGCTTAGAAGTTTCCAGTGATGATGGTTTCTGGACGCCGTCCCGAGGTTGTGACCCCGAAATTTCCTGGCCGATCGTCTGCCTTTCATAGGACCTGTCGAGCCTCGGTCCGGCGCCCACCACACATAAGAACTCGGGCGTCCGCACGAAGGGTGTGACCTGATAGGAGCGTGCTCGCCCGCGGCCCATCACTGGCCTGTCCACCCTCTCCGAACGGCGTCCGGCCAACGAGAGGAACCAGTCCTGCCATGACACCCAGCAAACGATCCATCATCGGCGGAGTCGACACCCACACGGCAACGCATCACGCCGCGGTCATCGACCTCAACGGCCGACTGATCGCCGACGCCAATTCCCCCGCCACACCCGCCGGTTACGCAGCAATGCTGACCTGGATGCGCAACCAAGGCAAGCTCAGCCGAGTCGGGGTGGAAGGAACCGGCGCCTACGGGGCCGGGGTGGCTCGTCATATGCACGAGCAGGGGGTCGAGGTGCTCGAAGTGCCGCGCCCGGACCGTCGCATCCGGCGCCAACGCGGCAAGAGCGACCCGATCGACGCCGAAGCAGCCGCACGAACCGTGTTGGCAGGCACGGCAAGCAGCGCGCCGAAGCTGGCTGACGGCCCGATCGAAGCCATCCGGATGCTGCGCGTTGCCCGCAACGGAGCAGTCAAGGCCCGCACGGCCGCACTCAACACCCTGCGCTCGATGGTCATCACCGCCCCCGAGCCGTTGCGCACCCAGCTGCGGCCCCTGTCATCAGCGCAGCTGGTCGCTGCCTGCGCACGGCTGCGACCCGACCTGGCCAACCTCGCCGAGCCCGTCCACGCGGCCAAACTCGCCTTGCGCTCGATAGCACTGCGGGTTCAACATTTTGACATTGAAACTCGCTCTCTGCGAAAGCAACTCGATGAACTCACCCAAGCCGCTGCACCTACCACCAGTGCCGTGTTCGGGCTCGGCCCAGACACCGTCTCCGCGTTGCTGATCACCATCGGTGACAACCCCGACCGGCTACGCAGCGAAGCCGCCTTCGCCCACCTCTGTGGCGTCGCCCCGATCCCAGCGTCATCGGGCAAAACCAACCGACACCGCCTACACCGCGGCGGTGACCGGGCCGGCAACAGTGCGCTGCACATCGCCGCAGTCGTGCGCCTTCGCTACGACCCCCGCAGCCGGGCCTACGCCAACCGCCGAACCACAGAGGGCCTGTCGATGCCCGAAATCATCCGCTGCCAGAAGCGCTACCTGGCCCGCGAAATCTTTCATGCACTACGCGCCGACTACGCCAAACTCAGCACTTGACATCTATAGGAGCGTCCTGGGCGATCTCCTTGAGCGCGGCCTTCTCTAGCTCCGCCTCGGCCAACAGCCGCTTGAGCGTGGCGTTCTCCCGCTCCAGATCCTTGAGCCGCTTGACGTCGTCGGCCTTGAGCCCGCCGAATTGATTGCGCCAGCGATAGTAGGTCTGCTCGGAGACCTGCAGCTCGCGGCACATGTCGGCAATCTCCTTACCCTCGGCCAGCATACGATCCGCCTGGGTTAGCTTGCGCACCACCTGCTCGGGCGTGTGTCGTTTCCTCGTTGCCATCGGGATCGTCCTTCCTGCCCACAAACATGGGCGGCAAGACTCTCACTCAACGTGGACCAACCAACCGGGGTCAGGGCAGGACGCTTTCAACTGGGCGCACGTGACCCAAGTGGACCATCATGCGGGCCACGCTGAAATGCTTGATCAGGCTGGTTTGAGAGGGAGGCCGATTGCCGGGTCGGCAGTAGCCGCACTGATTTGCTGCGCACAGTACATCGGTGATCTGCCGGTAGGGGGCAGGAATTGGCTTTGCGATCGATCTCACCCAGGTGACATCCCTGGCGGTCAACGTTGGTGTTGCCCAGGCTGCAAATCGTGCTGGCGGGCCAGGTCGTAGAGGGGGTTCCGTGCCGCGGCGGCCCGGGTCTCTGAGCCGGCGCTGGTGACGTAGCGCTGCGAGGTGGACATGGATTGGTGTCCAAGGAGTTTCATCAGCGTGTAGACGCTGACGTTGGCGTTGGCGAGTTCGGTGGCGTAGGTGTGCCGCAGTGCGTGCACGAGGGCCCCGGGGGTTCGTTGGGCGTCGGGGCCGGCGAGGGTGAACGCCCGCTGGACGCGGTAGTGCAGGGCGCCGCGGGTGATGCGGTTGCCGTCGCGGCCTACGAACAGCGGTGCGTTGGCGGGCCATTGTGGGCGGTCGGTGGTGGTGAGGCGAGCGCGGGCTGTATGGGGGAAACGCGTCGCGCGGCTGGTGAGGTAGCTGTGCAGGACATCAACAAGGGCTTGCTCGATCGGAACGGAGCGGTCTTTGTTGCCCTTGCCGCGCACGTGAAGCACAGCGCCGGTCTCGGTGAGGCGCAGGTCGCCGATGTTCGCGCCGCGCAGCTCGGCGGCGCGCAGGCCGGCCAGCAGGGCGGTGAAGACGATGGCGCGGTCGCGCTCGGGCCAGTCGGTGACTCTCTTGTTCGCCGCGGGTGCGTCGATGGCATTGAGGAGTGCTTGGGCGGCGGTGGGGGGAAGTGATCTGGGCAGGGTCTTGGCGGGTTTAGGTTGTCCGACGAGCTCCATGGGGTTGGCCAGCAGTAAGTCCGACGTATACAGGTAGCTGCACACGGTGTTCCAGGTCGACCAACAGCGGCGGATGGACGCCGCTTCATGGGTCTGCGCGTAGGCCGCAAACGCTTGGCGCATCGTGTCTTTGGTGATGCCGGCCGGATTGAGGGCGGTCAGGTCGTCGCCGGCGGCGAGGTGGCCGGCGATCGCGTCGAAGTCGTGCCGGTAAGCCTGCAGGGTGTGTGGGGAGGGTTTTCTGGTGGCGCGGTCGGCGAGGAACCCGCGAAACCACGCGGGGCGTTCGCCATCGGTGCGCGCCCGTCGGGGACTGCTGGTCGCGGTCATAATTCATGCATAATATCAGTTATGCATGAATCAGCGCGTAAAGCGTTGCACGACACGCTTGTTGCTGCACGGCCAGTGTCCGATCCAGGAAGTCGAGAGTAATCCGGGAAACCATGAGAGTAGTCCGATTCGGGCCACAATCCGGGAAACCATGAGAGTCGCAACCCCACGAATCACGCACTGCAACGGCCAACAGAGATCCGCTGGTTCTCGGCCAGCACATCCGCCATACCCGACTAAGAAACGGCGGCCGCCGGCGCGACCCTCACACCTCCGCCGCGTGGACCGGCCCTAAGTCATTACGTCACCGTGACGTTTCTTACGCATGGCGTCAGATCCAATCATGCTGTCCGCCTGCAACTTCCGTGGTGTTCCTGGGCGCTGAGAGCGGCATGTAAATCACCTCACCCAACCGGCCCACCAAGCCCGACGGGCCCAACAGGCAAACCAGCGCCACGCCCGCGCCCAGTGTCAACCCAAGACGGTTTGCGTTCCATTAGTGACCCTCACCGGTGACTCCTACCGCACTCGAGCCCGCCGCGAACTGCTCGCCAAAGACCGCACCACTGACTGATCAACTGCGCACCTCCGACACCAGAGCCGACGCAAATGAGCGAGCTGACCCGACCCTAACCGCCGCCTAATGATCGGGGTCAACAGGCCAGCCGATCACCTCCAATCGACGCTGCACGCGGTCAAGATCAGCCGCAGACGGCAGCTCGTCAGTTATCCGGGTGATAGCAACGCCGATATCGGCGGTATCAATGTTCAACTCGCCCCGATCCGCTAACTGAGCGGCTACCGCCGCTACCTCGTCGTCGGACAACCGACGCCGCAGCAGGGCTAGCAGCGGGATGTAATCGTGCTCGGGAACTCCCTGCGGGTAGTCAGCCCGAACGAAGGCAACCATCTTGGCCACTAAATCGCCCAAACTCACCTGACACCCCACAATCTCGCTGATGCCGCCTATCGACGCAAACCAAAACCCAACTTGACAACAACGCCGCCCGCACGCCGTTATCGGTGCGGGTCACTCGCCGACGTCGAATAATCCACCAGCCCAGCCGCTCACATTCTACTGCGTTGACGCGCAGCATCGGCGATATGTGCGACCTTGCCGGCACCGCGAGCCAACAGGCCACTCAAGCCTTGCTTGAGGCCGACATCGTCTTGGCCGAAACCGTGATCAGCGACGAGTGAGTCAGGCGGGCCAGCTGACCCAACGCCGATCAGTGCAAGCGAGGCCAATGGCACGCGCGACTGGTTCCCCCTATCACCCCGGCGCATGCTGTGAGGGCGGCCAGGGAGATCTTATCCATCCGGCTAAACCCAAAGCTAGGCGTTAGCGAAACCAGCGTGGAGGACCGGCTGCAGTCGGCTGATCAGATCTCGCCACGAGGACGTCATGTCGGGGGTCCAACGTTCACCGAGGCCCTCGCGGATGGTTGCAACAACAGCTTCGAACATGTCACATACCATCTGCTCGGTGACGCCCCAGCCGATGTGGTCCCACAGCCAGTAGGTGCAGCCGGACGGCGCAAAGCTCCCTTCGGTGAGATCGATCAGCATCTGCAAGACGCCGCCCATCATTCGCTGCTCAAGGTGGTGATCGCCGGCAAATTCGGCCTCAGCGTCCGGATGTGCTGTGTAGAAGCGCTGATAGATAATTGGAATGGGGTCGCCCACATGCTCGGCGTACAGTTCGAGCGACACTACGACCGGACTGGTTGTCTCCCTGGGGGCCATGTGTTTCTCCTCTGTCACGCCGCTGCCGGTTGGCAGGGCTGGATCAAAGACAAGCAGTGCCGATTCCTGCCCACTATCGGCTCGAACGATGGTGCCAGAACCCCGGTTCTTCTCCGTCAGTAGCTTGTAGGACCGGCACGTGCTCGAGTGAACGAGCGTCGGCGATGTCGGCGACCGACAGGTGGGTGGCCCGCCTTCTACTCGCCGAACCCGGCAGCTGCTCGAGACGTCGCAGCAACTCGGGTCCTTCGGGGTCGCCGGTGGGCCACAACACCAGCGGCGTCCCCGTTGTAGCGATCCCCCGATGATCTGCGCCAGCGCTTGGTTCCGCTTGGCCATCGAACCTGAAAAATGATGTATCGCAGGCCTTTTTGAGTGCAAAGCGGCGAACTTGTCCGGGGCGTAGCCGGCGATCTCGGTTGCGTCGAGGCCGCCCATCCGGTCGGCAATCTTCTCCGGCCCACGGAAAGCTACCTCGAGTGGATTCTGCTGATCCGGATCCGCCAGGCCGTCGGGCCCTTCTCGACGTACTCCCACCCGTAGCTACCGGCTTGTCGGCCATAGGATTTCGTACCTCCGCAAGTTTATACGACCGATGTTGTGTAACCTCTACCGGTCGAGTGCGCGATTGGGAAGTCTGGCCCCGCTGGTCTGTCGCTACGAAGTGTTGGGCGCCGAAGGGCATCCGCAAATGCTGCTGCGGCTGGGCTGGGCACCAGACAACGCGGACCCCTTGCCGCCAAGACGGTGGCCTCAAAACGCATCGGTTGGAACGGCCCCTTGGTGGCCACCGTTTCCGGAATCGAGTAGCCCATGTTCAGCTCCCTAGCCCTTATCTCTCAGCAACAACGCGCCCATGTCCGGGCGGCGGTACCGTGATTCTCCGGGGCTGGCCGCGCGGGTCGTCGACGAATTGCTGAGCGGCTCCGCCGAACTGGTTGATCTCAGGTCCTGCGTCATCGAAGGATTTCCCAGGCTAAAGGTTTGCACCTTGGCGGTATCGACGCACCGGTCAACAGGTTTGGCATGTGGTCTGCGCCGTCCGCTCCATCGTGTTCACACCTATCGATCCGATCGCTGGAACGCGACCAACTATTGTTACACGTTCACTTGTAGAAACATTGTTACAAGTCCACTTGTAACAAGTCAATACTGTCGAGCGCGCGTTGACCGGAGGCGACAGGCAGAAGTGATACCTACCAAGATGTGCTGATTTGACCCCCGCTGGTTGACCACAAAGCCCGAGAACTTGCGTACGACGAGGCTGCGTGCCGGTCGCTTTGAGGTGCGCTGCGCTGGGTGTCGCCATGCGCGAGCCGCGCGAACGAAGCCGATCGCACTAGGCGCCGGAGGAGTCATGGGCTCCCATGGAACGCGAGACAGCGTTGTTCTGGGCGAAGTGCATGCGTGATGTGGCTCATAGTGAATTTCTCCAATCGGCATTGTGTAATTACCCAGACACACATCTCGCTCTCACCCAGCCCGAGGAGCACACCGGCACATGGCAATTCGATCAGCCGCATCACAAACCGCAAGGCGGGCGACGTCCACACCCATCGCGTAGCACTTCGGGTCGCCACGCCGGTACGTCTCAAGTAAGGGATCGGCCCCCGTGCACGTGTCTGGGTATACCTGCCCGCATCGGAGAGCTCTTACCGCTGGCCTTGATGGCTGGCCATGACCAAGTCTATCGGTGGGATGTAGCCGGTGATGCTGTTGATGGTGCGATGCAGGCCGTGGTGGAGCGCGTTGATGTCG
This sequence comes from Mycobacterium bohemicum DSM 44277, assembly GCF_001053185.1. Taxonomy (GTDB): domain Bacteria; phylum Actinomycetota; class Actinomycetes; order Mycobacteriales; family Mycobacteriaceae; genus Mycobacterium; species Mycobacterium bohemicum. Next base: position 85,494 of record NZ_CSTD01000006.1, read on the forward strand.
CAGCGGGCCAGACCGCCAGTGGTGGCGATGACGTGTTCGGTGGTCAACGCTAGATCGTTGATGGTGCCCAGGATGCGCCGGTCGGCGGTCTTGGCCACGACCACCTGCCAGGGGTCGAGTTCGCCGAGTGTATCGATGGGCAGGTGTTCGGCTTGCAGCGCGGCCTGGATCGCCGAGACGACGGGCGGGCCGATCGGGCGCAGGCCAGCGGCGGTGACGTTCGGCATGAACACCGAGAACAAGGTGCCGGCGTGGGTCACCAGCAGGCATTTGCGCCGGTCGATCCTGATCAGGTGGGCATACCAGTCCTGCTGCCTGGCTTGGCCGATGGCCGGCTCAGACACCCCCAGCAGCGCCAATACCTTGGCGGTGCATCGCAGCATCACGGGTCATGATCATAGGCAAAGCCACCGACGATCGGTACGCAAGAACGCCGTGGCGGTGCGCCGGTACAGTGTGGCGGCGTGTTGGTCGCTGATCTGGGTCACTTTCTGGGCTTGCCGGAGGACGCTTCGGGTTCCGCGCGGCGCCTTGCGCAGCATTTGGGCGATATTGTCCGGGCGGGCACCGCCGGCGACGTTGGTGATCCGTGGGTGTCTGCGTTGCCGTGTCGACGCCGACCGGCCCACAGGCGCTGCCCCGGGCGGATGACCATCGCCATTGTGTGGGCCGAGGCGGCGGCGCCGATCCGATGGTGGTGCACCGCCTGTGACGACGAGGGGGTGATCAGCAACTGGGCAGACACCCCATACGACCTGCGCCGCCGCCGGCTCAGCGTTGCCGGCAACGTCGACGAGGTCATCGTCAGCGACGAGACCGCCGCCGCGTTACGCGAGCTGGTGTTGCTCGACCCCGACTGTGAGCGGCTGGTGTTTGGCATGCGCGCCCACCCCGACGGCGCTGTCTTGCTGGCCAGTGCAGACGACCTCGAGGAGCTGATCGGATTCGTGGCCGCCGAAGCCAACCACGAACCCAACCGGCGCCGCCAGCACCGCCTCGACGCCGCGTTTAATGCCCTGACCGAAGCCGCCCAAACCCTCAACAGCTGAACATCTCTCGGCCCTGCGGTGTCCGCCCCTGGGGCTGCCAAAGCCATCCAGAGCGGTGAACGGAACCGTTATCCCCGACACCATCAAAAGCAAGCTGCGGGCGGGCCTGTCGCCTGAGTTCCTCAGCCCGTATGCTGACCGCGAAGCCACGAACCGGCCCGTGCTTTTACACCAACTTTCGGACGCGACCCTCCCCCATCGTCGCAGTCACGTCAGAGGGTGACCGGACAGCAGAAGAACCCCCGCAACCACCAATGCGATGACCTTGATTGCCTCCAGGCCGACGTACGCGTAGTGGCCGCGAGAGCGGGGCGCATTCAGGCCGGCAAGGACCTTGTCGGAGCGTCGGTTCAAGAACGGTCGCACGGCGATTAACTGCGCTGCGAGCATCGCGAAGGCTGTCAGGAATGCCACGATGACGCCTACCGGCGGTGGGCTGACCATAATGACCGCCGCGACTACGACGGCGAACATGACCTCGATGCTGTTAAGTGCGCGGAAGACGAGGCGCCCGATCCCCAGACCGATCTGCCTCGTCACGTTGGGTGCGCGGAACTTCAACGGGGCTTCCAAAAACGAGATCGCGAGCACCATCCCCAGCCACACGAAGGTGACGGCGACGGCTACCGCTGATCCGCCGCTCACCGGGTAGCTCCTTCTAGCGTGAGGTGGACCAGACACAGATCCGGTTCGACGAACGCGTCCAGTCGGTCGACGGCGACCGGCGACTCCCAGCTTTCCAGGGCCCCTTGCATGAGCCCCAGGTGGATCGGGCAGACGACACTGGCCCGGGTCTCGGCGAGTTCGAGAAATGGGCAGTGCCGCAAGCCGATCTGCTGCTCCTCGCCGGATTCGCGACGTTCGGGTGCGAACCCGAGCTCATCGAGCACGCCGACGAGGTGGTCGATCGATTCCTTTGCGCCCATCTCCTTGCCGTGTGTCGCCCGCGATTCCAACCGCCGCCCCCACGCGCGGCCCGCGGCTTGTGCCTTGGCACGTGGATCGCGGCCGGCGGCAAGGCTCATCGTGAGAATCTCGGCGAGCAGGCGGTAATGGCGCGGTCCGCCGGGATCCATCTGCCGGGTCGCACGAAACATCAGCGGCGGGCGCCCCGGCCGTTTGTGGTCCGGCTCGACACGCTCCACCCGGCCGTCGCTGACCAATGTGTCCAGATGGAAGCGGACGGTGTTGGGATGCACACCCAGCTCGTCGGCGATGGCGATGATGCTCACCGGGCCGGGCGCCGCCTTCAATACCCGCAGCACGTCACGACGGCGACCGGAGGGTTCCTCGGATGGCCTGACGATAGTGCTCACGCTCGCTGAGAATCCTGCTTGGGCAGGCTGGCCACCAGCGGCGTGTCGACGCCGAGCGGGCCCATCTTGGCGGCCCCGCCCGGTGACCCGAGCGGCTCGTCACGGCCTGGGAGGGTTTCGAAAAAGAATGCTGCATTGTCCGTTTGATAGGGCTGCAGGTCTTCGGGAAGGTCGTCTTCGTAGTAGATGGCCTCGACGGGGCAGACCGGCTCGCACGCTCCGCAGTCCACGCATTCGTCGGGATGGATGTAGAGTGCGCGGCCGCCCTCGTAGATGCAGTCCACCGGGCACTCCTCCACGCAGGCCCGGTCCATCACGTCAACGCATGGCTTCCCGATCACGTACGTCATGGCGTAGAGTTTACACAAATCAGCTTGTGAAAACTAGGGAGGTGTGGGATCCGATGCCCGACAATGAACTCGACTCCCCAAAGTCCCAGGGTGAAAGTAGTGGCGCTGACGGGCACGTCGATTCGCCGGGAACTGCCTTGACTACCGCCGCGCACGACGGCGGAAAGCTCCAGCCCAGCAACGACGCTCGCAACGGGCATCAGGCCGCGGACTATCGCGCAGAGCTGCAAATTGCTGAGAACGTCGTTAACCCGGAGGCCTGGGCCGGCGGGCTGGAAGACAAGCGTGCGATTGCGCCGCGACTGCGGGTCGGACGTGACAAGTGGTTCAACCTGCTGTGGCTGATTCCCGTTGGGTTCGCCCTGTTGGTCGGGGCTGTGGCGGTGGGCAAAGGCCTGCACAACATGCCGGCGGTGCAGGCGTTCATCCAGCGTTATCCCGGTACCCATGTGCCTTCGGGGGTCAGCGCGGGCATCCCCGCCTGGGTGGGCTGGACGCATTTTTTCAACCTTTTCTTGATGATGTTCATCATCCGCTCCGGGGTTCAGATCCTGTGTGATCATCCGCGGCTGTACTTCAGTCGCAACGCCACGCCGGGCAAGGACGAGTGGCTTCGGGTGGCAAAGGCGGTGCCGGATGACCCGCTGTGGACGGCCAAGGACGATTCGGTTGGACTGCCCGGTCAGTTGGGGTTGCCCGGGATTCGCCATTCCATTGGGCTGGCGCGGTGGTGGCACCTCGGGGTTGACGTCGTGTGGCTGCTCAACGGCGCGGTCTTCTACGTGCTTTTGTTCGCTACCGGGCAATGGCGTCACATCGTGCCGACCAGCTGGGACGTCTTTCCCAACGCGGTATCGGTGGGGATCCAGTACCTGTCGCTGAACTGGCCGACCGACAGCACGTGGGTGGCCTACAACGGCATGCAGTTGCTGGCGTACTTCACCACCGTCTTTATCGCCGCACCGCTCGCGGTCATCACTGGGCTGGGGATGTCGCCGGCGCTGTCGATGCGTCTCACCGTGATCAGTAAACGGTTGAGTATCCAGGCCGCACGCTCGCTACATTTCCTGGTGCTGGTGTATTTCCTGTTCTTCATCGTTGTCCACGTCACGCTGGTCTTCGCTACCGAGGCTCTGCGCAACCTCAACCACATGTTCGCCGCCCGCGACGACAACAGCTGGGTTGGGTTTGCGATCTTCACCGCGGCCATGGTGGTGGTGGCCGTCGGCTGGGTAGCCGCCACCCCGCTCACCTATCGCCACCCGCGGGTGGTCCAACGCGTCGGCTACGCGCTCATCGGGCCGCTGCAGCGGCTGTTCGAGTACACCAACCCGAAGCCGGGCGCGTTCACCGAAAAGGACATCTCGCCCTATTTCTGGCACAACGGCACCTACCCGGAAACCGTTGAGTACAAGGAGTTGGAGAAGAACAACTTTGTGGATTGGCGGCTACGGGTCTACGGCCTCGTCGAGCACCCGACCGAGTTCTCGCTGGCCGACTTGCATGACCTCCCCTACCACGAACAGATCACCCAACATTTCTGCATCCAGGGCTGGTCGGGTGTCGCCAAATGGGGTGGTGTGTCGATGCAGACGATCATGGACATCGTCAAACCGCTGCCCGGGGCCAAATGGGTGGTGTTCTACTCGCTAGGTCCCGGCGCCGACGGCGGGATCTACTACGTCGCGCACCCGATCGAGCAGATGAGCAACCATCTGACCATGCTGGCCTACGACATGAACGGTGAACCGGTGAGCTACGGTCACGGGGCGCCGCTGCGGCTGCGCAATGAATTGCAGCACGGCTTCCGGCATGTGAAGTGGCTCAAGGGTATTGAGTTCGTCGCGCACTACTCCGAGCTCGGCAGCGGTTATGGCGGTTACAACGAAGACCACGAATTCTTCGGGCGTCACCAAACCATCTAATGCGTGTCGAACAACAGGTGCCATTGGGACCTAGCGAAGGCTTCCCTATCGCGCACTCATGCGATAGTGTTTACACAAGTACGTTTGTAAAAACCCTCGGGAGGCGCGAAACCCTATGGCAGACAACGAACTCGACGTGCGACAGCTGCGCAAACCGGACAAGCATCCGGCGATCTTCGCCACCTATGCCGACCTGCCGGTCGGGGGATCGTTCGTGCTGGTCAACAACCATGATCCCAAGCACCTCCATGAGGAATTCGAGGCCGATCACGCTGGCAGCTACGGCTGGGAGTACGTCGAGAAGGGCCCGACGGTCTGGCGGATCCGGATCAGCAAACTCACCACCACCCCGCTGCCGCGGATTGTGACGAACACCGCCGATATCGTGGCTGCCGACGTAGAGCCAGGTGTACCCGGGGTGGAGTGGAAGCTGGAGGTCCGCGAACGCGACCTGGACTCGAATGTCATCGCGCTGGCACCCAACGGCGGAATCGACACGCACACCGGGGCCGACGTCGACGTGTTGATCCACGTGCTGTCCGGCAGCGGCCAGCTGACCACCGAGCAGGACACCATTGACCTGGCCCCCGGCGCCTTCGTGTGGCTACCGCGTCGGTCGCGGCGACAGTTCACCGCCGGTCCGAACGGACTGCGCTACCTGACGGTGCACCAAAAGCGGGAAATCCTGCCCCTGACCCCCACCGTGCGGCAAGTTGACTGATGAGCAACGTCCTCCCAAACAATCAATCCAAGCTGCCGTCGTCGGGCCGCGGCGATGACACCGTGCAAGGGCATTGGCTGCTGGCGCGGCTGGGCAAGCGGGTGTTGCGCCCTGGCGGTATTGGGCTGACTCGCGCGCTGCTGTCCGACGCCGGTGTGACCGACACTGACGTGCTCGAGCTTGCCCCAGGTCTGGGCCGCACGGCGACCGAGATCCTCGCTCGGCGTCCCCGGTCATACGTTGGTGTCGAGCAAGACCCCGACGCCGCTCGGTCAGTCCGCAACGTCATTACCGGCCATGGGGAGGTCCGGGTCGCCGACGCGGCTAAGACTGGCCTGCCTGATGCCAGCAGAGACGTTGTCATCGGTGAGGCGATGCTGACAATGCAAGGCGATCCGGCCAAGCACGCCATCGTGGCAGAGGCGTCGCGGGTGCTGCGGCCGGGCGGACGCTACGCCATCCACGAACTCGCGTTGACGCCCGACACCATCTCCGATGAGCTCAAGACCGACGTCCGGCAGTCGCTTGCCCGAGCGATCAAGGTCAATGCCCGTCCCCTGACGGTTGCCGAGTGGACACGACTGCTGGCGGACCATGGTCTGGTCGTCGACCATGTCGCGACCGCGCCGATGGCGCTGTTACAACCGCGACGCCTGATCTCCGACGAAGGCCTCCTGGGGGTGTTGCGGTTCGCCAAAAACCTGTTGATCCACCATGACGCCCGCCGCCGAGTGGCTCTGATGCGTGGCACCTTCCGCAAGCACCGCGAGCGGTTGATCGCCGTTGCGATCGTCGCTCACAAAGCCACCGGCGACGCCGGCTGACGGCTAGCAACGTCGAAGCTGACGTGCGGATCGAGCGGGAGCCTTAGCAACGGCACCGAGTATTGGAGGACTTGATGGCCATCGAAGTGGCCCCGCGAGAATTGGTGGCGCGTCGCGCGTTTCCTGCGCGGCTGGGGCTGCAGGGCAGCCTGCTCTACAAGTTGATCACAACGACCGATCACAAGCTGATCGGCATCATGTACATGGTCGCCTGCTTCACATTCTTTTTCATTGGCGGCCTGCTGGCGTTGCTGATGCGCGCCGAACTCGCCGCGCCCGGGTTGCAGTTCTTCTCGAACGAGCAGTACAACCAGCTGTTCACCATGCACGGCACGATCATGCTGCTGTTTTATGCCACCCCGATCGTGTTTGGGTTCGCGAACCTGGTGCTGCCGTTGCAGATCGGCGCACCCGACGTGGCGTTCCCCCGGCTCAACGCCCTGTCATTTTGGCTTTTCGTATTCGGCGCGCTGATCGCGATCTCGGGGTTCATCACCCCGGGTGGGGCCGCGGACTTCGGTTGGACCGCCTACACGCCGCTGTCCAATGCTGTCCACAGTCCCGGCGCGGGCGGCGACCTGTGGATCCTGGGTTTGGCGGTCGGCGGTCTGGGCACCATCCTGGGCGGGGTCAACATGATCACCACGGTGGTGTGCCTGCGCGCACCGGGGATGACGATGTTCCGGATGCCGATTTTCACCTGGAACATCTTGATTACCAGCATCATGGTGCTGATCGCGTTCCCGCTGCTCACCGCCGCGTTGTTCGGGCTGGCCGCCGACCGGCACCTGGGCGCCCACGTCTACGACCCGGCCAATGGAGGGGTGATCCTGTGGCAGCACCTGTTCTGGTTTTTCGGCCACCCCGAGGTCTACATCGTGGCGCTGCCGTTCTTCGGCATCATCACCGAAGTCATCCCCGTGTTCGCCCGCAAACCGATCTTCGGCTACACCACAATGGTCTATGCAACGCTGTCGATCGCCGCATTGTCGACCGCGGTGTGGGCGCACCACATGTTCGCCACCGGAGCCGTTCTGCTGCCGTTCTTCAGCCTCATGTCGTATCTGATCGCCATCCCGACCGGGATCAAGTTCTTCAACTGGATCGGCACCATGTGGCACGGCCAGCTGACGTTCGAGACACCGATGCTGTTCTCGGTGGGCTTTATGGTGACGTTCCTGTTGGGTGGGCTGTCTGGGGTGCTGCTGGCCAGCCCGCCGATCGACTTCCACGTCACCGACACCTACTTCCTGGTTGCGCATTTCCATTACGTGCTGTTCGGCACGATCGTGTTCGCCACCTTCGCCGGTGTCTACTTCTGGTTCCCGAAGATGACCGGCCGGCTGCTCGACGAGCGGCTGGGCAAGCTGCACTTCTGGCTCACCTTCATCGGCTTCCACACCACTTTTTTGGTGCAGCATTGGCTGGGCAATATGGGCATGCCGCGCCGCTATGCCGACTACCTGCCCACCGACGGCTTCCAGGGCTTGAACGTCGTCTCCACGATCGGGGCGTTCATCCTGGGTGCGTCGATGTTTCCGTTCGTGTGGAACGTGTTCAAGAGTTGGCGCTACGGCGAACCGGTCACCGTCGATGACCCCTGGGGACACGGCAACTCGCTGGAGTGGGCCACCAGTTGCCCGCCGCCGCGGCACAACTTCACCGAGTTGCCCCGCATCCGCTCCGAGCGGCCCGCCTTCGAGATGCACTACCCGCACATGGTCGAACGGATGCGCAACGAGCTATACATCGGGCGCGAAGCCGTCGTCGGCGCCGGCGAGAAACGCGAAAAGACCCCGACCGCTTAGCAGCTGGACAGCGAAGCTCTATCTAGCGCAGCATCCGCGACAGATCAGGCACGGCGTCTTATGGCTAACGATCCAAGGATTGTGAACAACGCCGAGCGGAGCCAAAATGACCTCGACCGGCTCAACACCGACACCCGCGAACTCGAGGTATCCGACAAGCCACTGGGCCGGCCCGCCGGTGAGGAGCTCGTTGATCTGGATACCGATGCGGCATTCTGGCGTGAAGTCGACGACGAAGCAACCCCGAAAACAATCCGGTCGACAATAAAAAGAAGACAGATTGATACGGAGTGATCGATGAGCACGCCGACAACGCAACGCACAGGCGTCTTTTCGCCAACCCGCGCCGAGATACCGCAACGCACACTGCGCACCGACGCGTGGTGGTTCCCACCGCTGATAGTCAACATCGGCCTGGCCGCGTTCATTATCTACGCAACCGTCCGTGCGTTCTGGGGCAGCTCCTATTGGGTCAAGGATTACCACTACCTGACCCCGTTCTACTCACCGTGCATCAGCGCATCCTGCGCACCCGGCGCCAGCCACCTCGGTGTCTGGCTGGGACAGTTCCCGGCGTGGATCCCATTGGGAATGCTGGTGTTGCCGTTCCTGCTGGCCTTCCGGATCACCTGCTACTACTACCGCAAGGCCTACTACCGGTCGGTGTGGCAGTCCCCCACCAGCTGCGCAATCCCCGAGCCGCGCGCCCCGCTACACCGGAGAAACCCGGCTTCCGCTGATCATCCAGAACAGCAACCGGTACTTCTTCTACATCGCCTTCCTCATCGCGTCCATCAACACCTACGACGCGATCATCGCATTTCACTGCCCGTCCGGCTTCGGGTCCGGTTTGGGCAACATCATTCTCGTGGTCAACGTGCTCCTGCTGTGGTCCTACACAGGCGGATGCCATTCATGCCGACACCTCATTGGAGGCCGACTCAAGCACTTCTCCAAACACCCGGTCCGGTACTGGCTTTGGACGAAAGTCACCTGGTTCAACGAACGGCACATGCAGTTCGCGTGGATCACCCTGGGCACGCTGGCACTCACCGACTTCTACATCATGCTGGTGGCCAGCGGCACCATCAGCGATCTGAGATTCATTGGCTGACAGCTAATCCACGAACAACCGGCGACGAACTGGCCAAGCACCCAGGACGGAGAAGTTAGATGAGCTACAACGCGAGCATGCGGGTATGGCGTGGCGACCAGGACGGCGGCGCCTTGCAGGACTTCACCGTCGAAGTCAACCAGGGCGAGGTGGTGCTCGACGTCATCCACCGTCTGCAACAGACCCAAACGCCCGACCTCGCGGTGCGCTGGAATTGTAAAGCGGGCAAGTGCGGATCGTGCTCGGCAGAAATCAACGGCCACCCGAAGCTGATGTGCATGACCCGGCTGTCGACATTCGCCCAGGACGAGGTCATCACCGTCACCCCGATGCGGACATACCCGGTGATTCGCGATCTGGTCACCGACCTCTCGTTCAACTACGAGAAGGCCCGGGAGATCCCGTCGTTCACCCCGCCCAAGGGATTGCAGCCCGGTGAGTACCGGATGGCGCAGGTCGACGTCCAGCGCTCGCAGGAGTTCCGCAAATGTATCGAATGCTTCCTATGCCAAAACGTCTGCCACGTGATCCGCGACCACGAGGACAACAAGAAGGTCTATGCCGGCCCGCGGTTCTTCATCCGCATCGCCGAACTCGAGATGCATCCACTCGATACCGCCGACCGTCGAGACCTCGCCCAGGACCATGAGGGCCTGGGGTTGTGCAACATCACCAAATGCTGCACCGAGGTCTGCCCGGAAAACATCAAGATCACCGACAACGCGATCATCCCGATGAAGGAACGCGTTGCCGGCCGCAGGTACGACCCCGCGGTCTGGCTGGGCAACAAGCTGTTCCGCCGATAGCTGCTCGGTTCCGGGTAGTTCAGGTTGCACTATCGGTGGTGAAATTCACATGGGGCGGCGATGACTCACGGGCGGCACTAGTGCTAGCAGCGCTCGACGCCCCGGGGCATGATTCGCGGCGTGTCGGTGCCGGAGAGCCGGCGGTGCATGGCCCAGGCGATCCGGGCGGCTTGGATCTTCGCGTGTTCGGCGACCGGTCCGCGGTGCATCTCGTCGACGGTGTTGTTCCACGTGGTCAGCCAGCGGACGAAGTGACGACCGCTCAGCGGAGTCTGGTGATGAACGTGTCGGTGGGCGTGCAGTGCGCTGCCCCGGTAGCGTCCGGCGCGAAACAGCACGGTTTCCCAGGAGTCGCACATCACCGGAATGTGCGCATCTAGACCCCTGATCCGCAACTCGGTGAAGGGCTCGGCGAGCACATCGTCGACAAACACCCGGCGGTAAAAACGGCGCAGCAGTTTTTCCACATCGGCGCGGGTGGTCAGGTCCGTGCTCGCATGGTCAGGTGGCGCCTGCAGCTCAGTCATTCGCGATCACCCTGGCAAGACACAGGTCGGGTTCGACAAACGGCTCCAGCTCGGCCTGCAGCGCTGAACGTGGCGACTTTTTCGCCCGGCCTTCGGTCGCTGTCGCGTTGGTGAGTAGGCCCTGCAGTAGTCCCCGGTGCAAGGCGCACCCCACCTCCGGGTGGGCACGGGCCAGATCCCGGACCGGGCAGGCGTGCAGACGAATGGTCTGCTGGGTGCCGGCGATCGACGTCGCGGCCGGTGTCAGCTCAGGACCGAACCCCATCCGTGCGAAAACCGACGCGACCATCGCCGCTCGATCCTCGAGGGTCTCACTGGGCGTAGTTCTGTCCGAAACATCCAGTCCCGCATCAACGTCGCTCGCTGACCCGACCTGGATGCGCTCAGCCCAACGCCGCCCGGCAGCCTCGGCGCGTCGACGCCGCTGATCGGCGGTGTCGCCCAGTTCCAAGGCCAATATTTCGGCAAGGTTTCGATAGTCCAGCCGGTCGCGTACGGCCATGTAGCCGGTGCGGGGACGGCCCACGCCGGCGCGTGTCATGCGGGTGCGCTCGATGGCTCCTTGGTTACACAGCGCGTCGAGGTGAAATCGCACCGTGGTCACGTGCAGTCGCAACTGTTCGGCAAGCTCGGTCGCGTCGACGGCTCCGTCGTGCTCACGCACCAACTCCAGGATCCGTTGGCGTTGCCGGTTTCCTGGCCCGCGGTGCACTCGTCGGGCCCTGCGGTCGTTGTGGTCAGCCACCCGAGGTGTCCTCTCGTCCCCTTGCCCTCCGGCTATTTAAAGGATATTATTCATTAATAATAGCATCCCTGCAAGAGATCTAGTCGTCACCCACCGCACGAATGAACCTGTGACGACATGGGCAGGACGCAGTTCGCAAAAGGCCTGGGAAAACAGGAAATTGGAGGTGGGTCATGTTGGACACCATGGCGGCAACCAACATCATCGAGGATGCGGTTGAAACCCAGGTCATCGAGGATGCGGTGCAGTTGGCGTGCCGGGCCCCGTCGTTGTACAACAGCCAACCGTGGCTGTGGGTGACCGATGGCGGCCGCCTGCACCTGTTCCTGGATCCCAGCCGTGTCCTGCACACGGATCGATCGACGCGGCAGGCCCATATCAGCTGTGGCGCGGTGCTCGATCACCTTCGGGTGGCGATGACCGCCGCGGGATGGATGGCCAATGTCGACCGATTTCCCACACCGAACAATCCCCGCCACCTGGCCACGGTGGAGTTCACCCGCCTGGACTGCGTCACTGATGACCAGCGCCGCCGCGTCGACGCGATCCTCAAGCGCCGAACCGACCGGCTTGCTTTCCTGGCGCCGTTCACCGCGCCGATAACGTGGGACTCGATTGAGGGCGTGCTGCGCAGCCAAGTGGGCGCCGATGCGGTGCGTCTGGACGTATTGCCCGACGAGATGCGTCCACGCCTTGCCGAGGCGGCCCAGCTCACCGAATCGCTGCGCCTATATGACTCCGCGTATCATTCCGAACTCGATTGGTGGACAGCACCGTTCGAAGTGGCAGAGGGAATTCCGCATACTGCTCTGGTTTCGGCCGCCGAGAGTGACCGGGTAGGTGTCAATCGAGTCTTCCCACTCACCCACAACAGGGAAAGACGCACCAACATCGGACAGGATTACTCGAAGATCCTGATGCTGTCCACCGACGATGACAGTCTCTCCGATGCGTTGGCATGCGGAGAAGCGCTCTCGGCCGTCCTGCTCGAATGCACGATGGCTGGCTTTGCCACCTGCCCGGTGACGCATTTGACGGAGTTGTCGGTCAGCCGCGAGCTCCTTGCGGCGGTAACGGGTCACACTGACCTGCCCCAAGTCTTGATCCGGGTCGGCGTCGCTCCCACGCTGGGCGAGACACCTCCGGCCACGCCGCGGCGTCCGCTCGCGGACGTGCTGCGGCTGAAGAATTAACCCGGAATGCGTAATGCGGAGCTGGCACCCACCAACCTCATTCGTCGCCGGCATCGACGGCGTCGACGGTTCGCGGTCAGCGCCGCCGGTGTCGGAATGCCGCACAGGCTTAATCGGAGCGCGGGGTGTCGTGTCGCTTATTGAAACCCCTGTCGCCAATCCGCTTGTCTGACTACGTTGGTGAAGGACTCGCTTACAACCGGTGAGGTGAATGCGATGGCATCGAACAGCTTTGGAACCCAGGATCAGCTCACGGTCGACGACGAGACGTACATCATCCACCGCCTGGCACGGATCGACGGCGCAGCCCGGTTGCCGTACAGCCTGAAGGTCTTGCTGGAGAACCTGCTCCGCAATGAGGATGGGCGACTGGTCACCGCCGAGCAGGTCAGTGCACTGGCCGCCTGGGATCCAACCGCCGACCATGGCCGGGAGGTGGCGTTTACCCCCGCGCGGGTGCTGATGCAGGACTTCACCGGGGTGCCATGTGTGGTGGATCTGGTCGCGATGCGCGATGCCATCGCCGAACTCGGCGGGGACACCAAGCGCATCAACCCGCTGTGCCCGACCGAGTTGGTGATCGACCACTCGGTGATCGCCGACGTCTTCGGGCGCTCAGATGCGTTCCGTGTCAATGCCGAGCTGGAGTTCGAGCGCAACGCCGAGCGCTACCAATTGCTGCGTTGGGCCCAGCAGGCATTTGCGGACTTCAGTGTGGTTCCCCCGGACACCGGGATCTGCCACCAGGTAAATCTCGAATACCTGTCTCGGGTGGTGTTCGCCCGCGACAGCGCAGAAGGAACGCTGGCATACCCGGACACGCTGGTCGGTACCGACTCGCATACCCCGATGGTCAACGGGTTGGGCGTGCTGGGCTGGGGTGTGGGTGGTATCGAAGCCGAGGCGGCCATGCTCGGCCAGCCGATGAGCATGCTGATTCCGCAGGTGTTGGGTCTGAAGCTGACCGGCGAGCTGCCGCCCGGTACCACCGCGACCGACTTGGTGCTGACCGTGGCCGAGCTGTTGCGTCGTACGGGTGTGGTCGGCAAGTTCGTCGAGTTCTACGGCCCCGGGGTGGCCAACGTACCGCTGGCCAACCGGGCCACCATCGGCAACATGAGCCCTGAGTACGGGGCCACCTGCGCGATTTTCCCGATCGATGACGTCACGCTGGACTACCTGCGGTTGACCGGGCGCCCCGAACCCCGGATCCGGTTGGTGGAGGCCTACGCCAAGGAGCAGGGCCTGTGGCATGAGACCGGCCACGAGCCGACGTTCTCGCAGACGATCGAACTAGACCTGAGCACGGTGGAGCCGTCGGTCGCCGGGCCCAAGCGGCCGCAAGACCGCATCCCCCTACGTGTCGCTCCCCAAGCCATCGCCGCGCTGCTGTCCGGTCAGACCTACGCCGAAGCGGTGGAAATCGGCCTGGACGAGGCATCCGCGGAGTCGTTTCCCGCGAGCGATCCGATCGCGGTGAGCCGCGACCGCCCCGGCGACCTCCCGCACGCGCCGCAAACCAACGGTGACGGGTCCAACTGGCCACGGAATCCGGTCGAGATCAGCTTGGATGGAGATCCGGTCAGCGTCGACAACGGGCATGTGGTGATCGCCGCGATCACCTCCTGCACCAACACTTCCAACCCGTCGGTGATGGTAGGCGCAGCGCTGCTAGCGAAAAAGGCGGTGGAAAAAGGGCTGACCCGCAAACCGTGGGTCAAGACCTCGCTGGCCCCTGGGTCCCGCGTGGTCACCGACTACTACGAGCGAGCCGGGCTGACACCGTATTTGGACAAGCTCGGCTTCAACCTGGTGGGCTATGGCTGCACCACCTGCATCGGCAACTCCGGACCACTGATTCCCGAGGTGAGCCAGGCGGTGACCGACAACGACCTGATCGTCTGCTCGGTGTTGTCGGGAAACCGCAACTTCGAGGGGCGCATCCATCCGGAGTGCAAGATGAACTTCCTTGCCTCGCCACCCCTGGTAGTCGCGTACGCATTGGCCGGCACTCTGCATGTGGACCTGCTTCGCGACCCGCTGGGCACCGGCAGCGACGGACAACCGGTCCACCTGCGCGACCTCTGGCCATCGACCGCCGAGATCACGCAGGTGATCGACAACTGTATTGAGGCCGGGATGTTCAGCAAGGACTACGCCGACGTCTATACGGGCGACGACCGCTGGTGCTCGCTACCGGTCCCCGACACCAACACGTTCCAGTGGGATCTCGGGTCGACCTATGTGCGCAAGCCGCCGTACTTCGACGGGATGGGCCGCGAACCCGAGCCGGTCACCGACATCACCGGTGCGCGCGTACTCGCCAAGCTGGGTGACTCGGTCACCACTGATCACATCAGCCCGGCCGGGTCGATCAAGGCCGACTCGCCCGCTGGCAACTACCTCACCGAGCACGGAATCCAACGCAAGGACTTCAACTCCTACGGCTCGCGGCGCGGCAACCACGAGGTGATGATCCGCGGCACATTCGCCAACATCCGGCTGCGCAACCAACTCGCCCCGGGTACCGAAGGCGGGTGGACACGCGACTTCACCCAACCCGGCGGTCCGATGGAAACGATCTACGACGCGGCAGTGAATTACCTTGACGCCGATACACCACTGGTGATGCTCGCTGGCAAGGAGTACGGCTCCGGCTCATCGCGCGACTGGGCCGCCAAGGGCACCGCCCTGCTCGGTGTGCGTGCCGTGATCGCCGAGTCCTACGAACGGATCCACCGCTCCAACCTGATCGGCATGGGCGTCCTGCCCCTGCAATTTCCGGACGGGCAGAGCGCGGACTTGCTGGGCCTCACCGGTGAAGAGACCGTCGACATCACCGGTGTCGACGCGCTCAACGACAAAATCCCCGACACCGTCCACGTCAAAGCAGGTGAGGTCGAGTTCGACGCCGTGGTACGCATCGACACCCCCGGCGAGGCCGACTACTACCGACACGGCGGCATCCTGCCCTACGTCCTGCGCCAACTGCTCGGCACCAGACGCTCCATCGAGCCGTCTTGACAGCGTCGAGGCGACGATATGCCAGCGGAGACGTCCTGGGGGGAGTGCCAGCACCGAGTGGTGAGCAACCGGGAGGTCATTCCCGCCATTGCGGAGCTGTGGCTGGCACCAACGATGCCCACTCTGCCGTACCACGGCAGGCAGTTTGCGCATCGTCGCGGGCAAGGAGCCAAAGACATGCCGGACAGGGCTTCGGATGATCACGCGTGCCCCGGCGCGATCGCCTCGACGATGCAACCCGCCCGCATCGGCCAGGTGACGGTGCCGGCCCAGCCGTCCGGGAGGCGATGATGCGTCTGTTGCCCGGCCACCGAAACCTTTCCTCGGCAGGCACCGCCGTGCCCCACGTCCTGATCGTCGGTGCCGGATTCGCCGGCTTTCATTGTGCCCGCGAACTCGAACGCCGCATGCGGCCCGGCGAGGCCAGGGTAACGATGGCCAGCCCCACGGACTACATGCTGTACAGCCCGCTGCTACCGCACGTCGCGGCCGGCATTCTCCAACCCGCCGACATCGCCGTCTCGCTGCGCCGCACCCTGCGCCACACCTTGCGGGCTCCCTGTCGGATCGTGGGCGTGGACCTGGCTGATCGGGTCTGTATCGCCCACAGCATCGACGGCTGCGAACACGCCGTGCACTGGGATCGGCTGGTGCTCTGCCCCGGCGCGATAACCCGCACCTTCGCCATACCCGGCCTCGACCGGTACGGGCGCGGTATGAAGAGCCTGGCGGAGGCGAGCTATCTGCACGATCACGTGCTCGCCGAACTGGAACTGGCCAACATCGTCGATGACGAACACCGCCGCGCCGCCCACTGCACCTTCGTGGTCGTCGGGGCCGGTTACGCCGGCGCTGAGACGGCGGCCACCCTGCGCGCATTCACTCGCCATGCGGTGCGCCGGTTCATCAACCTGCGGCCTGGCGACGTGCGCTGGATCCTCGCCGACGTCGCTCCGCGCGTGCTGCCCGAGCTCGGGGAGCAGCTCGGCGAACATGCGCTGCGTGTGTTACGCCAGCAAGGCATCGACGTCCGGCTTAAGACCAGCATTACCCGGGTCGACAACGAGTGTGTGCAGCTGTCCGACGGGCAGGTAATCGCATGCCGAACGCTGATCTGGACCGCGGGCATCACCGCGAACCCACTGCTCGGCACACTCGGGCTCGACACCGGCCGCGCCGGCCGGCTGATTGTGACGCCCGAGCTGCACACCGCGCAGCGACCAGACGTGTTCGCCGCCGGCGATGCCGCGGCCGTTCCAGACCTGACCAAACCAGAAGGCGCAGTCACACCCCCGACCGCGCAGCACGCCCAACGGCAAGGAATTACACTGGCCCGCAATATCCTTGCGTCGCTGCGCGGTGAGCCTTTGCGCGCCTACCGGCACCGCGACCTCGGACTAGTCGTCGACCTCGGCGGCATGCGCTCGGTGGCCCGCCCCCTGGGCCGCAACCTCACCGGGTTGCCCGCGCAACTGGTCACCCGCGGCTACCACCTTGCGGCCCTGCCCTCCCTGCGCAGCCGCGCCAAAGCCGGCGCCGACTGGCTAATCCATGCCGGCCTCGGCGAGGACTTCGTGCGGGTCGGCCTGCTCGACACTGCGCCTACCGGCCCCTGTGAGCAGGTTGGCTACCTGTCCGCAGACCAGGCCAGCACGCTCGCGGCGAGCCTGCCACCCAGCTCGGCACCGCAGGTTCTCCGATGAACCTGGCCGCACCAGTCGCCGCGCGCATACCGGCCCCGTGTCGAAGCTACCCGACTCGATCGGCCATGATTCGCTGGTCACCCGCCCAGGATCGGGTTCACACTGGCGGTACACCATGACCAGGCGCGGGGTATCTCATGGCTAATGCATTGACAGCACTAAGCGACGCCGGGGTGTCCATCTGGCTAGATGATCTAAGCCGGGAGCGGCTGACCTCCGGCAGCCTCGCCGCCATGATCGACCAGCAGCACGTCAGCGGAGTGACGACCAACCCGTCCATCTTCGCCAAAGCGATCGGACAGACCACCGCCTACCACCCGCAGATACAGGACCTGACCGCATGCGGCGTCCACGCGGGTGAGGCACTGCGCGCGCTGACCACATTCGACGTCCGCTGGGCCTGCGACGTGCTGCGGCCGGTGTACGACGCGACCGACGGCGTCGACGGCCGGGTGTCGATCGAAGTGGATTCCCGTCTGGCCCATGACACCGCAGCAACGATCGCCGAGGCCCGTGCGCTGTGGTGGTCGGTCGATCGGCCCAACCTGTTCATCAAGATCCCTTCCGCCCGCCAGGGCCTGCCGGCGATCACCGCATGCCTGGTGGAGGGAATCAGCATCAACGTCACGCTCAATCTTTTCCCTCGATCGCTACCAGCAGGTGATGACGGCATTTCTGGACGGCATGGAGCAAGCCCGGCGAGCTGGTCGGAACTTGCACGACATCGTCTCGGTTGCTTCGTTTTTCGTCTCACGGGTGGACACCGAAGTCGACACCCGGCTGGACAAAATAGGCACCGACGAAGCCGCGGCGCTGCACGGCAAGGCCGCTATCGCCAATGCACAGCTGGCCTACCAGCGCTACGAGCAGGTGATCGCGACAGGCCGGTGGCAGGCGCTGCAGGCGACCGGCGCGCGACCGCAACGCCCGTTCTGGGCGTCGACCTCGACAAAGGACCCGGCCTACTCCGATACCGGTTACGTCGTCGAGCTCGTCGCCCCGGGGGTGGTCATCACCATGCCGCAGGCAACGCTGCGCGCGGTCGCCGACCACGCAGTGATTCCTGCCGCTTCAGTCCGGGACCACTACGCGGGCGCATAGGATGTGCTCGACCGATTGGCGGCGATCGGAATCGACTACGACGACGTGGTCACCCACCTCGAGGACGACGGGATTGAAAAGTTCGACGCCGCTTGGGATCACCTCGCCAACCAACTCGCGGACGCCCTGAGCAATGACCGCGAGCGCATGACATGACGACGGCCAGCGACACCGCCGCGCTTCAGGTGATGATCGCCCAGCTTCGGGTCGACTCCATTTCGAGTAGTACCGCCGCCGGGTCGGGCCACGCAAGTTCGCCGATGTCGGTTGCGGACCTGATGGCGGTGTTGCTGGCATCGGCGCACCCCACATCGTCGTCGCCGCGAAGCGAGTGCTCAACGCATCCTGACGACGCAGTCCCAGACAGAAAGGTAAGGACGCCACGACCGAGACCATGTACCACCCCACCACCCCGGAGATCCACAAACTCCGCAAGGAACTCGTCCCGCACACCCACGACGCGTTTGAGGCATTCAGCCAGGCGGTGTTCGCCGAGGGGGCCTTACCGGAGAAGACCAAACAGCTCATCGCGGTCGCGGTCGCGCACAGCACCCAATGCCCTTACTGCATTCGCGGCCACACCCGGCTCGCTCGCCGGAAAGGTAACAGCGACCAAGAGATCATGGAGGCCATCTGGGTCGCCACCGAGATGCGCGCCGGCGCCGCCTACGCCCATGCCACGCTGGCCCTCGAGGAGCTCGCTAAATAACCAGGGAGACAAGAACATGGCGACCGGGCATCAGCGTCTCGACGTCGACCGGGTCGACCCGAAAACACGCCAGGCTGTCTTGGCGACGCAGGCCTATGTCTGCGCTGGCGGGCTGGATCCACGACCGTACGAATCGGTCAACGTCCGCGCCTCGCAGCTCAGCGGGGTGCCTTCTGTCCAGGCATGCACGACCGCGACGCCCGCTAAGCCGGTAAGGACCAGCGACGTCTCAATGGCTGGTGCGCGTGGCGGGAAGCTCCCGAGCTGTTCACTGATGTCGAGCGGGCCGCGCTCGCCTTGTCCGCGGCGGTCACCCGCATCGGCGACGCCGGCGTCCCCCGTGCAAGTCTGGAACGATGTGACCAGGTACTTTGACGAGCCTGGAATCGTCGACCCGTTCCAGTCCCCAGCGACGATCAGCGTGTGGAATCGGCTGGCAATCACGATCCGCCGGCGGCTGGCCGACGTGTCTGTGGCTACCTGAACGTCCTCGAGATTAGGAGGCTAAATCACGCTATGGTCAGCGAAAGCACCGGCCCGCAGGCCGGCCCCGCCGTGGATGTCGCATCGTGTGTTATCCGGGTGTCGAACTTGGACCAATCGCTGAAGTTTTACTGTGATGTGTTCTCGTGCCGCGTGCTCATCCATGAGCCCGATATGGCACTGCTGTTGACGCCCAACGGTTTTCAACTCTATCTGCGCGGCGATAACCGCGTACGGCGTCGTGGTGCTGCCACGATCGGTGTTCAATACCTGATGTGGGCCACCGACAGCCAGGCCGATCTGGATCGGATCATGCAGCGTCTGCGGGCCTACGATGTCGCCGCGTTTTCCTACGTAGAAGGCGGGGTGACTTTTGTCGAGGGTTGTGATCCCGATGGTGGACGCGTAATCGTGGCCTATCCGAGCCCCCGGCAGCTGCCACGCGAGGTGATCGCCAACCGGCTTCACGGTTAACCGGAGGCACCCGGCGCACACCTACCGCCCCTGACAGCCCCTCACGCCATGATGCGCAGCGGGTGTTCGAGGATGTGCACCAGGGCCTGTAGGAATTCCGCGGCCGTCGCACCGTCGAGCACGCGGTGGTCGATGGACAGGGTGAGCTTCAATGTGGTGGCCGCGCTGAGTTGACCGTCGCGGACGACGGCCTCTTGCTGCACTGCGCCGACGGCGAGGACTGCGGCCTCGGGTGGGTTGATGACGGCGGTGAAGTGGTCGATGCCGTACATCCCGAGGTTGCTGATCGTGAATGTGCTGCCGGTCAATTCGTCGGGTGTGAGCCTGCCAGCTCGTGCCCGTTCGATGAGGGTATGGGCCTCGCCGGCAATCTCGGTGAGGCTTTTACGGTCCGCGTCGCGGACAACGGGTACCAGCAGCCCGTTGTCGGTAGCGACGGCGCAGCCGATGTTCACTTGGCGGTGCTGGATGAGGTGGTCACCGCCCCACGACGAATTGACGTGGATGTGGCTACGTAGGGCTACGGCACAGGCCCGAATCAGCAGATCGGTGATGCTGATTTTCGGTCCGCCGTCGAACAACTCCGCGTTGAGCTCGGCGCGCAGCTTCTGCAGCGCGTCGACGTCGGCGACCGTGGTGAGGTAAAAGTGCGGTGCCGCAGCGCTTTCGGTGAGCCGCTGTGCCGTGATTCGGCGTATCGACGAGAGCGGTACTTGTTCGTCGCCTTCGGCGGTAGCCGGTGCCGGTCTGGCTTTGGGAGTCGCCGGGACCGTAGCCGATGAAGCCGGCGTTGAGGTAGTGGTCTGGCTTACGGCGCCTTCGATGTCGGCGCGCACGATACGTCCGCTGGGGCCGGTACCTTTGACGCTGGCCAGATCGATTCCGTGTTCGTGTGCCAGCTTGCGCACTAGTGGAGTGGCACGCACCGCCGCGGCGGCCATGGGTGTTTGGGTGGGGCCGGCTTCGGGGGGTGCCGCAGGGGATGCGGGTGTAGGTGCAACGGCAGCTGCGGCGCCATCGGTTGGAGCGGTGGAGACCACTTGGCCGCCACCAGGTTCGGCGCCGCCGGTCTGATCATCGATGACGGCGATGGGCTGGCCGATGGGCACCGTACTGCCTTCGGGAGCGATTATTCGGGTCAGCACCCCGCTGTCGTAGGCTTCGAGCTCCATGGTGGCCTTGTCGGTCTCGATTTCGGCGAGTGTGTCGCCACGCCGGACGATGTCGCCTTCGTGCTTGAGCCATTGCCCGACAACACCTTCGGTCATGGTGTCCGACAACCGCGGCATCAGCACATCTGGCATCAACGGTCCTCTCAGTAGGCGAACCGGCTGGCGTCGAGAACCTCACCGATGACCTTGGTCAGGTCGGCGGCGTCGGGAAGGGCCGCCAGCTCGAGCGGCTTGGCATAGGGCAGTGGGACTTCGGCGGCAGCGACCCGGCGGATCGGGGCATCGAGATAGTCAAATGCGCCCTCGGCGATTGTTGCCGCGATCTCAGCGCCGACCCCGTAGCTAAGCCAGTCGTCTTCGAGGATGACGGCCCTGCTGGTCTTGCGCACCGACGCGCAGATCGTCTCGCGGTCCAGCGGCCGCAAACTCCGCAGATCGACCACCTCGATCGACACGCCGTCGGCCTCGAACTGGCGGGCGACGTCCAAAGCGATCACCGTCGAGCGCGAGTAGGCGACGACCGTCAGGTCGGTTCCCGGCTTGGCAATCGAAGCCACCCCGATCCGACCGATCTGCTCGCCGTCGGGAACCTCGCCCCTGGTGTTGTACAGCGCCAGATTCTCTAAAAACAGCACCGGGTCGTCGTCGCGGACGGCGGCGGTAAGCAGCGCCTTGGCATCTGCCGGGGTGGCGGGGGTGACGACTTTCATCCCGGGCACGTGCGCATACCACACCTCCAGGTTCTGCGAGTGTGTCGCCGCCAGCTGCTGTCCGCCACCCCCCGGGGTGCGGATCACCAGTGGCACCGACACCTGGCCCGCGAACATCGCGTGCATCTTGGCGGCGTGATTGACGATCTGGTCGATAGCCAAAAGGCTGAAGTTGATCGTCATGATCTCCACGATCGGTCGCATGCCCAGCATCGCTGCGCCGATCGCAGCACCGACGAATCCTCCCTCGCAGATCGGTGTGTCAACCACCCGGGTGGGCCCGAATTCGGTTAAGAGCCCGGCGGTGATCTTGTAGGAGCCTTCGAAGACACCGATCTCCTCGCCGATGAGAAATACCGACTCGTCGCGCAGCAGTTCAGCGCGCAGCGTGTCGTGCAGGGCTTGCCGATAGGTCATCACGGTCATGGCTGCCCCAGCGAGAGCGCGATCACCGGATCGCCGGGCAGTTGGTGTGGCGCATTGGCAACCGCCGTGGCATAGACGTAGTCGAAGAGCTGATCGGCACTGGGGTCGGGGCTGGCATCGGCGAAATCCACGGCGGCGTCGATCTGCGCCTCGGCCTGTTCGTCGATGTGCTGAGCCGCCTTGTCGTCGAGGATGCCGGCATCGACCAAGCGCCGACGAAACGCTGGAACGGGATCGAGCGCGCGCAGTCGCGCAACCTCGTCGCGGGAGCGGTACTTGTCTGGATCCACCACCGAGTGGCCGCGCAGCCGCTGGCACACTGCCTCGATTAGGCCGGGCTGACGCTCGGTCCGGGCGCGCGATAACGCAGCCCTGGCCGCATCACGCACCGCGAGTACGTCGTCACCGTCAACCCGTTCCCCGGGGATCCGGTAGGAACAGCCCCGCTTGTACAGGTCGGGTTCTGCCGCCGCTTTTTCCACCGGGGTCCCCATACCCAAGCCGTTGTTGACGATCACGTACACGATCGGCAAATGCCACAGCCCGGCCAGGTTGAGGGACTCGTGAAACGCGCCGATGTTGGTGCTCCCATCGCCAAGCACACACATCACCGCCTGCGCGCCGGGACCGGGGCTTCCGCGATAGGTGAGCGCCAGTGCCGCACCGGTGGCCGGCGGGATCTGACCGCCGACGATGCCGTATCCCCCAAGCAGGTGCAGCTTGCGGTCGAACAGATGCATCGAGCCGCCACGGCCCCCGGACACACCAGTGGCCTTGCCGAAAAGCTCCGCCATGACACGGCCAGGCTCGAGCCCGCGGGCAAGGGCATAGCCGTGATCGCGATAGGTCGCAAACAGGTAGTCGCGGGACTCGAGCGCCGCCATCAGGCCGACCACGGTGGCTTCCTCGCCCACATTGAGGTGGCAGTACCCACCGACTTTCGCCCGCTGATACATCTCCGCTGCCCGCGACTCGAATGCCCGGATCAGCGCCATCTGCCGGTAGTAGCCGCGCAGTGTCTCCGCGGGTTCCTCGGCCAGCAATCCGCCGAGTGCAGCGGATTCGGGTCTGGGGCTTGGCGTGGGCGGGATTGTCATTGCCCTCCTGCTTCGGTGATATCACGCAAACGGGGTTGTCCGGCCAGACACCCGCTTAGGCACCGGGGGGTTGCTCCTGCAGCACGAACTGCTCGCTCGTTGCCTGACACTTCGGACACATGCCGGGGGGATGCTCACCGCGCACTGGCTCACCGCATACCTGGCAGACCCATTCGGTGGCCATCACGGCCACCAGGTCATGGCGGCTCACGATCCCGACCACGCGACCCTCCTGCACCACCGGAACCCGGCGGATACGCCGGTCGACCAGCAGGTGGCGGATATCGTCTGCGGCACACTGCGCGCTCACACTGATCACCGCTGTCGTCATGAGATCCGCCGCTGCTGCGCCGGTTTTGGAGAGCAGGTCATGCTCGCTGACAAGCCCCAACAACGTGCCAGTTCTATCAACGACAGGCACCCCGCTGACCCGGTGCCGCGTCAGGGTGTCAGCTACCTGTTGCGTTGATGCGTCAACCGTGACGGTGATCACCGGCGAGGTCATGATGTCGCCGGCTGTCAGATGTCCTAGCGACACCGCGGTGCTGTCCGGCGGATACACCTTCGCAGGGTACGCCTGTGGGGTTTCAGATATCAGGCATCTGCGCCAACCGTGACCGATCCGGGCCATCGCTACCGCTCACCTACGCAATCGCACTGCGATAGTTCGTCAGTCGACAAGTGCCTGTCTTTACGGCGTTCCGTAAAGAAAGTCCCGAAGGGGCCGGTAAGCAATCGACCGCTCGCTTCGACCGCATGACTCACTCCTGACAGCCGCTCTAGCCAACACGCGTGGCGACGTTCTAGAGTTTACACAAGTCGTACCTGTAAAAACATTGCGGGTTCCAGATAAGGGGTCGAGGAGTATGAGCATTGCGGAACGGGCCACGCAGATCACGTGGGAAGGCCCGCTGGCGTCTGGCGAAGGCAAGCTGTCGGAGGGCAGCAGCGGAGCGCTGGATGGCCTGCCGTTGACCTGGGCTTCCCGGACTGAGCAGCCTGGCGGCAAGACCAGTCCGGAAGAGCTGGCGGCAGCAGCGCATTCGTCGTGTTTCGCGATGGCGTTGGCGTTGAAGTTGGGCGAGAACCACACGCCGCCACAGCGACTGGATGTCACAGCCACCGTGATACTGGAGGCCGTCGACGGAATCCCGACGATCACAATGTCGCGGCTGAAGGTCAGCGCGCAGGTGGCCGGGCTGGACGCCGAGGCCTTCGCGGCCGTGGTGGACCAGGCTGCTGCCCTGTGTCCGGTGTCGCGATTGTTCGCCGGCGCCAAGATCAGTGTCGATGCCGAGCTCGACAAGACCGAATCTCCCCGCCCCACAGACTGACGCAGAGGAGCACATCATGCCCAGGTTGGCGCTGTCTGCCGCCCTGAAGCGGGAACACCGCGAAATCGACAGTGGGATAGAGGCTTTCCTCGAGAAGCTCGACTGCGGCAGCGTGCAGTCCGAGCTTCTGACCCCGGCGTTGGAAGCGCTGCACCGGCACATCTACCTGGAGGAGGTGTTTCTGTTCCCGCCGATCCGGGAGGCCGGGATGGTCATGCCGCTCTTCGTGATGCTGCGCGAGCATGGCGAGCTGTGGCGCACCATGGACACCCTGGTCGATCTGCTTGCTGAGGGAAAAGACCGCCAGCGCCTGGCGGATACCTGTGATCAGCTGATGGAACAACTTCACCAGCACAATTCCAAAGAGGAGCCGATCATCTATCCGCATGCCGACACCGACCTGCCACTGCAAACCAGTGCGGAATTGACCCGGTTCATCCAGACCGGCCGCACTCCCGATGGATGGGTGTGCCAGCACGCAGCTGTGTGACACTTTCACACCAGTTGACTGTTCCAGTCTCTTGGTCGGTACAACGGCCTGGTGAAGTCGGACCCAAGGAGGATCTCATGCGCGTCGTGGTAGACCGTGATCGCTGTGAGGGCAATGCCTTCTGCGTGAATATCGCGCCGGAGGTGTTCATACTCGACGATGACGAGTACGCCGTGGTCATCGCCGAGCCCGTCCCCGTCGAGCAGGAGACGCTCGTCGAGCAGGCCATCACCGCGTGCCCTCGCGCGGCCTTGTCCCGCGAAGACTAGAGGAGTTCAGCGGCGAGCTCGTCGTAGTCCCGGCGAATTACGTTGGTATCAACGAGATGTCGAGCTGGTCTTTGGTTGCACTGGCATGCTCCCACGCTAGTGCCATCACCGACCACGACACACCGAATTGTCAAAATCATCTGTCACAGAGCCGGTTTAGTTAAAGCTATGGTCACCACTGTGCACCGGTGGCAATGCGCTTCGGTGCGGCTGGCTGGTTGAAGCCAGCCCGGTGGCCGCGGCGATGCCGCCTGCAGTCGGCTACCGCTTGGTCAGCCGCAGCCGCCACGCCTCCGGCCCGCGCTGCTCGTAGTCGACGTCGAGCCGGCCCGAGGCGCGTTGGTCGAGTTGGTGCAGCAGGGGAATCGGGTCATGGTGAGCCACCAGCACCAGTGCGCCGCCGACCGGAACGGCGTCGAACGCGCCGAACACGGTGGCGTGCCGGATCGAGTGCGGCACCTCGCGGACGTCGAGCACGGGATCGTCGGTGTCGGATTCGCCGCAGCCGCAGGTGTGTGATGGCTCAGCACCGGTGCTGGGGTGGTGATGACCGAGGAGTTCGTGCATGCCGTGGGTCACCTCAACGAGGGAGACCTCCGGATCGGCGGCCACGATCGGCAGGATCCGCTCGTTCTCGTCGGTCAGGTGTGCGTCGAACAACACCCGCAGGGCGTGGCCGCACGCGGCCGCGCGCACCGGTGGCTCGATGCGGATGCGCTCGACGAGTGCGCCGATGATGCGGTGCACCGCGATCATCGATTCGACCAGGGGCCGGGCGCGCTCGGTGCGGGTGGCGGCCGGGTAGAGGCGCTCCTCTTCGGCGGCGGCGTGCGGCAGCAGCTCACCGGTCAGGAAGACCAGGGCGGCGGCTCGCGCCGGCTCGAAGTCCGCACCGCGCTCGACCGCCCACAACATCGCATCGGTGAGCACCGCAAGCTGCCCGGCGAGCTGCGCGTGATGACTCTTGATGGCTTCGACCGCCTCGGCATCGGCAGCTGTGGACGCGACGATCACATCGTTGGCCGGCATGTTCGGTTCCTTTCCGTTGAGTCCGATAACTCCGCTGAGCGGATGTGACTCATTGCCCTATGTGCATCAACCCATAATTTACTACAGTTATTTCCGTGAAAAAAGGGTCAGCGGTCCTGGGCCCCGAACCGACGCCGGTTCGCGGGGTTCCGGTGGCGCTGTCCGGGCAGCGGCTCCGAGTGCTCGAGTACGTGCGTGCGCACTCCCCCGTCCGGGTCGCCGACGCGGCCGCCGGTCTCGATCTGCACCCCAACACCGTCCGCGAACACCTCGACGCGGTCACCGGACTCGGGCTCGTCGAGCGCACCACCGCGACCGCACCCGGACGGGGACGTCCCGCCAGCTTGTACCGGGCGTCGGCCGCCGACCCCGCCGTCGCGGTCCGCGATTACGCGGGTCTGGCGACCGCACTGGCCGGTCATTTGGCGCGCACCAGCGCCCACCCGGAGCGCGACGCGCGCGCCGCCGGCATCGAGTGGGGACGCGAACTCGTCGACGAGCACAGCCAAGCTGGCGGTGATCCGCGGCAGTCCGTGCTCGAGCTACTAACTCGCCTCGGCTTCGCACCGGACGACGAAGACACGCCGGACGCACGCCGAGGCATCGCGCTGCGCCGTTGCCCGTTGCTCGACGCGGCCCGCCGCTACCCCACCGTCATCTGCCAGGTCCACCTCGGCATCGTCGAGGGAATGCTGGAGCGACTCGGCGCCCGCAGGCGACGGGGACTCGATCTCATTGCGTTCGCCGAACCCGGCGCCTGCCGGCTGTTCCTGCCCGATCCCGTTGTGCGACATGACGACTGACCGCCGAATCCCGCCCCGGGCACTGCTGTTGGCGCCTGGCGGGTTCGCGCTGTTGGCCGGACTCGACGCGGCACTGGTGCTGCTCGGCCTGCCCGCACCGACCATCACGACCCGGCTGGCCGAGGTGCACGGCATCCTGCTGGTGCTCGGGTTCGTCGGCACGGTGGTTGCGCTGGAACGAGCCGTGGCCGCGCATCGGGGGTGGGCCTACCTAAGCCCGATGTTTCTCGGCGCCGGCGCGGTGCTGCTGGCTATCCCGGCACCCCGCAATCTTGGCGGCGTGCTGCTGCTCGCCGGATCCGCGATGCTAGTTGCGGTGTACGTGTCGCTATGGCGGCGGTCCGCCGACGTGGCGGTGCTGGTCCAGGTCGCCGGCGCGGTGCTGGCGACCGGCGCGGTGCTGTTGTGGCTGGGCCGTGTGCCGATCCCCGACCTGCTGCCCTGGCTGTCGGGATTCCTGATCCTCACGATCGTCGGGGAGCGCCTCGAGCTCGCCCGCGTGGCGATGCTCGGCACCCGGGCCGAGGCGCTGCTCACAGTCGTCGCAGTGGCGATGGTCGCGGGCACCGTCGCCGCGTTGCTGTGGCCGGTGGCCGGCTATCCGTTGCTCGGCGGGGCACTGTTGGCGGCGGTGGTGTGGCTGGGCCGGTTCGACGTCGCCCGCCACACCGTGCGGGCAACGGGCCTGACCCGCTACATGGCGGTGTGCCTGATCGCCGGTTACGGATGGCTACTGGTACCGGCGTTGACCTGGTTGCTGGTCGGCCAAGTCCGCTTCGGCACTGGCTACGACGCGGTAGTGCACGCGGTGATGCTGGGATTCGTACTGTCGATAATCATGGCGCACGCACCCGTGATCCTGCCGGCCGTGCTGCGTCGCCCGCTGCCCTACACCTGTTTGATGTATGGCCCGGTGGCGCTGTTGCACCTGTCGCTGCTGCTGCGCCTGGCCGTTGGTGACGCACGCGGCGTCCAGTGGGCCGTGCAGGCGGGCGGCGTGCTGAACATCGTGGCCGTGCTCGGATTCATCGCCGTCGCCGGCTATTCGGCGACGCGCGCAGCCAATCGGGTGCCGGCATGAACCGCTCGGGATGGCACCTGCGCGCCGGGGCGGTCGTGTTCGCCTGGCTCGCCGCACTCCTCGTCGTGGCGGTCGCCCACCGGTTCGTTCCGCTATCCGGCTGGCTGCTGATCCATCTGCTGGGGCTGGGCGCGGCCAGCAACGCGATCCTGATCTGGAGTCGGCATTTCGCCGATGCGCTGCTGCGCCGGCCGCCGGACCCGGCACGGACCGCGGAAGTGTTGCGCATCGCGGCCTTCAACGCCGGTGCCGTCACGGTGGTCGTTGGCATGCTCGGCCGGTGGTGGCCGGTCGTGCTGGTAGGCGGGGTCGTGGTCGGCGTCGTCGCCCTGGCACACGGGGCGACACTCCTACGGCAGCTGCGCACCGCGTTGCCGGCCCGCTTCGGCGTCACCGTGCGCTACTACGTCGCCGCGACGGCGTGCCTGGCGATCGGCGCGGGGCTCGGGGTGGCGATGGCGAATTCGGCGCTGCCGGGCGACATCCACGAGCGGTTCGTTATCGCACATGCGGCGGTAAACCTGTTCGGCTGGGTAGGGCTCACCGTGCTGGGCACCCTGGTCACCCTGTGGCCAACGATGCTGCGCACCCGGATGGCCGCCGGAGTCGAGGTGGCCGCTCGCCGCGGCCTACCGGCGCTGCTGACCGCCCTAGCCGTAGCCGCCGCCGGTGCGGCGGCGGGCTCACCGCTGATCACCGGCGCGGGCGCCGTCGGCTACCTCGGCGCCGTCGGGTTCGTCCTGCGGCCGCACCTCGACGAGATCCGCCGCAAACGGCCCGGCGACTTCGCGACCCTGTCGGTGCTGGCAGGCGTGGCCTGGCTGACCGGATCGCTGGCCTTCGCCGCCGTCGCACTGGCGACCTCACCGACCTGGCCGGCGGCGGTGGTGGCGGCAGGCGACCTCACCGCGGCGGTGCTAGCCGGCTTCCTGGTGCAGGTGCTGCTCGGGTCACTGACCTACCTGACCCCCGTCGTGATGGGCGGGCGCGCCGCCACGCTGGCGGCCGGCGCCGAACTCGAGCGGGGCGCCCCCTGGCGGCTCACCGTCGCCAACGCCGGACTGCTGCTCTGCGTCCTTCCGACCCCAAGTCTGGTGCGGGTCGCCGCGTCGATGCTGGTGCTGGTGTCCTACGCGGCCTTCCTTCCGCTACTGGTTCGGGCGGTGTGGCGGGCACACCGGAATCGGGACACACCATCGACTCCGGGCCAACCACACGTGGCACCGCCGCGGCGACGGCTCGGCGCCGCTGCCGCCGGACTCGGGCGGCACCGGCGCCCAGGGAGCCGGCGATGGCCCGCGTCGCCGTGGCCGCCACCGGACACACCACCACCGCGTCGGTCCGAATCGAGGGCATGCACTTCGTGCCCGACACGGTCGAGGTCCCGGCCGGAGACCGGCTGCGGATCACCCTAGTCAACGGCGGCACCGACCACCACGACCTGGTGCTGTCCAACGGCACCCGCACCGGCCGGATCGCGCCCGGCGAGTCGGCGGTCCTCGACGCCGGAGTGATCGGCTCCAGCCTCGACGGCTGGTGCGCGGTGGCCGGACACCGGCAGATGGGCATGACATTTTCGGTCCGGGTGACCGGCACGCCCACGCCCACCATGCACCCGGGCCACAACAACCCGGCGGCCGACGCGCCGATCTCCGCCAGCGACATCGCCCGCAGCCTCGGCGCCGACCCGGGTCCGGGCTTCACCCCGCGTGACGCCACACTGCCCCCGGCAACGGCCGATCACCGCATGACTCTGCCGGTGAGCGAGATCGAACGGGAAGTCTCCCCCGGGATCACTCAGCGGCTGTGGACTTTCGGCGGCACCGCACCCGGCCCCACGTTGCGCGGCAAGGTCGGCGACGTCTTCGAGATCACCCTCATCAACAACGGCAGCACCGGGCATTCAATCGACTTCCACGCCGGGGCACTGGCCCCCGACACACCGATGCGGACCATCCAACCCGGCCAGCGTCTGGTGTACCGGTTCACCGCGACGCGGGCAGGTATCTGGCTGTATCACTGCTCGACGATGCCGATGTCGCTGCACATCGCCAACGGCATGTTCGGGGCGGTGATCATCGACCCGCCGGACCTGCCGCGCGTCGACCGCGAGTATGTGATCGTGCAATCGGAGATGTACCTCGGGGCGCCCGGCGGCTCTGCCGACATGGATAAGGTCGCCGCGGACAAGCCCGACCTGGTGGTGTTCAACGGCTACGCCCGGCAGTACGACTATGCGCCGCTGACCGCTCGGGTGGGCGAGCGGGTCCGCATCTGGGTGCTCGTTGCCGGACCGAACCGCGGCACCTCCTTCCACGTCGTCGGGGGACAGTTCGACACCGTGTGGTCCGAGGGCGACTACCGCCTCCGCCCGGGCGCAGGCGGCGCCCAAACGCTCGGCCTGTTCCCGGCCCAGGGCGGATTCGTCGAACTGACCTTCGGCCAGCCCGGCCGATACCCATTCGTGTCACACGCGATGGTCGATGCCGAGCGCGGCGCCCACGGCATCATCGAGGTGGCATCGCGATAACCTGCGGGCCGGG
Source organism: Mycobacterium bohemicum DSM 44277 (assembly GCF_001053185.1). Taxonomy (GTDB): domain Bacteria; phylum Actinomycetota; class Actinomycetes; order Mycobacteriales; family Mycobacteriaceae; genus Mycobacterium; species Mycobacterium bohemicum. The sequence continues at coordinate 116,320 of NZ_CSTD01000006.1, forward strand.
CCGTTCAGCGATTGCGGCCGGATGTTTCGCCGAGCCATCGCGCCAGAACAGCGGCCTGACTGTGATCAACGTCGCGGGTAGCCGTCAGCAATACGACGTCGCCGTTATGGGCGATTTCTTTGAGATGTTCGACAGCGGTACGACGTTGCGGTGACTTCAACTCCGCCAGATAGCGGCGCCGGAACTCGGCGAACTTCTCGGGTTCATGGGAATACCATTGGCGCAGCTCAGTCGAAGGCGCGACATCGCGCAACCACTCGGTGAGGTCGAGCGCTTCTTTCCTCATGCCGCGTGGCCACACCCGGTCGACCAGCACGCGTGCGCCATCAGACGGCGAAACCTCGTCGTAAACCCTGCGGTAAGAGATATGACCACTCATGGCTCACCCCACTGGATCTCATCGGAGAGTTTACTCCGGTCGCATGTCGCGACCGGACGACATCGACTGGAGTAGGCGGGAAACCCTGGCAAAAACCGCGGCCACCACATCGGCGTGGTTAGTCTCAGCTAAACGTTTTTGGCGACGGTCAACAAGACGACTGAGTCTTCGACGGCCTCGAGACCGTGCCGGCTCGGCGGGATCACCAAGTGATCGCCCGGGGCTCCGTCCCAGCTCGTATCGGGAACCGTCAGCCGGATGCGCCCTCGCAATACCTGCAAGGTGGCCTCGCCGGGGCTGTCGTGGTCGGAAAGCGCTGTTCCCGCGGTCAAGGCAACCAGGGTTTGCCGCAGGGTGTGTTGGTGGCCGCCGTATACCGTGTGTGCGCTGCGGCCGCTGGCGGCCCGGTGCGCGGCCGCCAACTGTTCGCGTGCCAGCGCGGTGAGCGAGATCTTGTCCATCGGGTTGGCTCCTTCCTGGTCACAAAGCATATGCCGCAGTGTGGCAACTCAGTGGTGGCGGCACGGGAAACCAAATCGACTGCCTGACGCGGTCTTAGCTTCATTACTACGGTCGTGGCCCTAGACGTTGACGACGAGTGACAGTCCTCGGCGGCCACGTAAGGTCTTGCGTTGCTTGCTGATCGCCACCAGGCGTGCCACCGCGACTTCGATTCCGCGGGTCAATGCGTCGATATCGGCCACGGTATCGTAGTCGGCGAGGATGCCGAAGAACAGGTCCTCGGCGTAGCTGAGCATTGCCACGCCGGTTCGTAGTTGCATCGCGATCGGCGGGACCGGGAAGACGCTGAGCACCCGTTGACCCATGAGTTGCAGCGGTTGACGAGGACCGGGGACATTGGTTGCCAACGTCGTGACGCCGCGCTGCGGCAGCCGCGTCAACAAGGCGACCGCCCATGCGGTTAGGGGGAACGGAATGCGATTGGCGATTGACACGAATGCGTGACCCGCCTGGCGTTGCCCGTGCGACTTCGTGCGATCCAATCGCGAATGGACGATCCGTAGCCGTTGCACCGGGTTCTGCTCGTCGACCGGCAGGTACGGCAGCATCACCGAGACGCGGTTGTCAGTTTTATCGATCGCGTCGGCAGAGCGCATCGATACCGGCACCAAGGTGCGAAGCGCATCGGGCAAGGGTGCTTCGCCCCGCTGGACGAGGATGTTGCGATAGCTTTCCGTGATCGCGGCCAGTGCGACATCATTGATGGTGACATCGAAGGTCTGGCACACGTGCGCGATGTCGGCTAGTGGAACGCGCGCAACGCTGTAGCGGCGCAAATTGGTGATCGGCCCGTTCAGCGACGTCGTGGTGGGGCGGAGCAGACCGGTGGCAATTTCGGCAGCACCCAACGCTGTGCGGGCAGCGGTGGCCGTGATGGCAGCCGATGCATTCCACAGGCCACCCAGCACGCTAAAGGGATTCACGCCCGGTATGGCCTGCAGGAGTCCTTGTACCTTGGGTTCTTTGGCGCCGCGGATGTGGCTTGCGAAGCTTTCGCCGATGCCGTCGTCGCACAGCCCGGCGAGCATGTGGGTGGCGGCGATTCCATCGGCCATGCAGTGGTGGATCTTGGTGAGCATTGCCCACCGGTTGTCGCTGAGGCCTTCGATGATCCAGATTTCCCACAGCGGTCGATCCCGGTCGAGGCGCCGGGAAATCACGTCGGCAGCCAGGTGGAACAACTCTCGGTCGTCACCGGGGTGCGGCAATGCGATGTGCCGTACATGACGGGTGAGATCAACGTCCGGATCGTCCACCCATTCGGGTGCACCGAAGTCGAACGGGCGCGTTCGCAGGCGCTGTCCGAACCGGGGGCATGCACGGATCCTCTGTGCAAGCGTCGCCATCAGCGCATCACGGTCCGGGATCGGCCCCTCGATGACCGCCAAGCCACCGATTGCCAAACTGACATGCCGGTCGGCGTCTTCTGCCTTGAGAAAACCCGCGTCAAGGGTTGTCAATTGGTCCACGACCACCACCTCCCGCCGTTATATGCAACTTGGGGTAACACCATTCTCCGTGGGGCACCGGTTTCGATAGCAGGGCCAAAAGTCCCCGAGCCTGGGCCGGTCATGCAGTCACATGCGTAGCGCCAGCACAACCGCCGGCAGGATCGCGCCCCGGCATGCTGTTGCACCAACTTAGGGGCACCTTGCCGGCGCCGCCGTCTGGCGCCCGGTGGTCTGCGTTCACATGATCTCGTGAACGTTGTCGTCATCGCCCCAAGCTCCCTCTCGCCAGTTGCCTATCGGCTATTTAAAGGATATTATTCATTAATAATAGTGCATAGCGCAAGAGGCCGAGCTTCACGCAGCGAGTGCGCGGGTAATGGCTGAAGGCATGGGGCACAAGAGAAAACCGGAGGTGGTCGTGTTGGACACCATAGGGACAGCCAAGGACCATCGAGAATGCAGTAAAGATGGCGCGCCTTCGTGGTCTGGTATCGGCGATGTGGTCGCGCGACGTGCTGATACGAACGCAGCCAAAGACCCCGTCGCCATGAACACCCAGGTTTTCCCGGATACGCAGGTGATCCGTACGGTACTGGCGCTGGCTACCCGGGCACCTTCCATCGATAACACGCAGCCGTGGCGGTGGCGAGTGGATCGCACGAGTCTGCATTTGTACTCCGATTTGGGCATGCAGCTACCCAAGACCGACCCCGATGGCCGGGATTTGATTTTGAGTTGCGGTGCAGCGCTTAACCATTGCGTCATTGCTTTGGCGGCCATGGGTTGGCATGCCGGCGTGCATCGCTTACCTGATCCGGCCGACCCTAGCCACCTCGCGACTATCGAGGCGTACCCACACGCCCCTGATCGCGTCGACCTCACCCTGGCGGCGGCAATCACGCAACGCCGAACCGATCGGCGAATTTACAGTGCTCGCCCGGTTGCGGCCGGTGATATCGCCTCGATGGCTGCCCAAGCCGCTCGGATGGAGGTCATGCTGCGCCAGGTCGACGCCATGGAACAACTGCGCGAGATCGTCAGGCAAGCTGCGCGTGCTCACGCGACCAACCGCGATTACCTCGTCGAGCTCACCAGGTGGAGTGGGCGATACGGATCACGGGCCGGTGTGCCAGCCCGCAACGTCCCGCAGCATGACTGCAGCGCACCAGTGCCTGGACGCATCTTTGCGGGGGCGGGCCTGCCGCAGCCGCCGGGCGCCTCGCCCGCCGATGACAAAGCTGTCATCTTGGTGCTGGGCACCGAGACTGACGACCGTCTGGCTCAACTTCGCGCCGGCGAGGCGGCCAGCGCACTACTGCTGACCGCAACGGCGATGGGACTGGCCACCTGCCCGATCACCGAACCTCTGGAAATCCCGATAACCCGCGACGCTATCCGCTTCGACGTGTTGGCCGCCGAAGGACATCCCCAGATGCTGCTGCGGCTGGGCTGGGCACCAGACAACGCGGACCCCTTGCCGCCAACGCCGCGGCGTGAGCTCGCCAGTGTCGTGGAGTGGTCGCACGAAACCGAGCAACTAGGGTGCATCAGCTGAACATCCGGTCCAGATCGTGGCGGCTCATGGAACAGTGCCGCGCGGCAGCCGATACCACACCCGCCGCTTCGGCGCCCCCTGTTAACCGACGATCAGCGACGCCGGGCACCGGTTGCCACCGTCAAAGGCTGGTCGCCCGGCAGACACCGGCGTCGAACAATCTCACCCCGCGACCGCCGTCCGCATCGCTGACGGCATCCTCGCCGATCGCCCGAAATCTGATGGCCAGCCGCATCCCATCAAGCAGATGACGATCCTAATGTCGGCGAAGCACTCTCCCCCCGCGGCCTTGAAGCGGGACGACATACACGAACCGACGGGCACCTACCGCTACAGGGGACCACTCTGGAACACGTTCTATTCACTGATGAGCGGAAGTGACAAAAGTATCTACTGCCTGCAGTATTCTGCGAGTTAAATCGGACTAGATGCTCTCATTCGTAGGAGGTCGTGATGGCTCGGCCGAACCTGGTGTCTGGCTTCGATTTCACTGATCCTGACATCTACGCCCACCGCCTGCCGGTCGAAGAGCTGGCTGAGCTGCGCCGGACGGCGCCCGTGTGGTGGTGTGAGCAGCCTCCAGGCAAGGCCGGAGGGTTCAACGATGGTGGCTATTGGGTGGTGACCAAGCACAAGGATGTCAAGGAGGTGTCGCTGCGCAGTGATGTGTTCTCCAGCTGGCAAAACGGTGTGATCCCGCGATTCAACGACGACATCGCTCGCGACGACATTGAGGTCCAGCGGTTCGTGATGCTCAACATGGATGCACCGCACCATACGCGGCTGCGCAAAATCATCTCGCGGGGGTTCACGCCGCGGGCCATTGGCCGGCTGCGTGATGACCTCAACGAACGCGCGCAGAACATCGCGAAGGCCGCCGCCGCGGAGGGCTCCGGCGACTTCGTCGAACAGGTGTCGTGTGAGTTGCCGCTGCAGGCGATCGCCGGATTGCTCGGCGTGCCGCAGGAGGACCGTGGCAGGCTGTTCGAGTGGTCCAACGAGATGACCGGCAACGCCGACCCCGAGTACGCCCACATTGACCCGAAGGCCACTTCGGCGGAGTTGATCGCCTATGCCATGCAGATGGCCGCGATCAAGGCCAAGAACCCGGGTGATGACATTGTCACGTCGTTGATCGAGGCCGACATCGACGGCGAAAAGCTGTCCGACGATGAATTCGGTTTTTTCGTGGTGATGCTCGCGGTGGCTGGCAACGAGACCACCCGCAACACGATCACCCAAGGCATGATGGCGTTCTGCGATTACCGCGACCAGTGGGAGCTGTTCAAAAGGGAGCGCCCGGAGACCGCGGTCGACGAGATTGTGCGCTGGGCCAGCCCGGTGACGTGCTTTCAGCGCACCGCGCTTGCCGACTACGAGCTGTCCGGGGTAACGATCAAAAAGGGCCAACGCGTGCTGATGTTCTACCGCTCGGCCAACTTCGACGAGGACGTGTTCACCGACCCGTACACGTTCAACATCCTGCGCAACCCCAACCCGCACGTCGCATTTGGTGGCGGCGGCGAGCATTACTGCATCGGCGCTAACCTGGCCAGGCTGACGATCGACCTCATGTTCAACGCCATCGCTGACCACATGCCCGATCTCACACCAATCTCAGCGCCGCAGCGGCTGCGATCGGGGTGGCTCAACGGCATCAAGCACTGGCAGGTCGACTACCATGGCACCGGCCCACGATCCAGGGCAACGCGCTGAACAGCCAACCACGTTCTCGCCCACGATGCCAGAGCTGACCGCCTACCACAACGGCATTCGTCTTTGCTTCGAGCACACCGGCCGCGTCGGAGATCCGCTGCTGCTGATTGCCGGTCTTGCGGCCGATATGCACTACTGGCACGACGATTTCTGCGCCGCCCTCGTGCAGAAGGGATTTCAGGTCGCACGGTTTGACAACCGGGATTCGGGTCGATCCACCCATCTGGACGCGGTCAGCGCTCCGTCCCGACGGGCGGCGCGACGCGATCCAGCGGCTGCCCCCTACAGCCTTGAAGACATGGCCGAGGACGTGGTCGCGGTTCTCGACGCGCTGGGCTGGGCTTCGGCGCACATTGTGGGGCACTCGATGGGCGCGATGATCGCCCAAAGGCTGGCCATCGGCTACTCCACTCGGGTGCGGTCGCTGACCTGTATCAGCACGACACCGTTTCCCGACATTGGCCGCCTGAGCGTGATGACCATGTTGCGCCTGTCGTGGGCCGCTCCCGGCGTGCTCACCGGCAAACCACCGCGCGGACCTGCCGAGGCGGGTGAACTGCTGGTGCGCCAGCACCGTGTCATCGGCTCGCCCGGCTATCGTCTTGATGAAGGCTGGCTACGTCACCTCGGCGAACTGATGTATGCCCGAGGCGGATTCGATCCAGCGGCGCGGGCCCGCCAAACTGCGGCCATGATGGCCGGCACCGACCGCCGACCCGACCTTGCACACCTGCGCATCCCCTCGGTCATTTTGCACGGTCAGCAAGATCGGCTGATCCGCCCTAACGGCGGACGCGCAACAGCCGACGCCATTCCTGGCGCGGAACTGGTCCTCCTGCCAAGAATGGGCCATGACCTACCAAAACCACTGTGGCCCCCTATCATCGAACAGATTAAGAATGTCGCCGATCGCGCTCGAGCGGTCAGCCCATCCTGACGGACCGATCTGAGTGCGCTTAGCGGCCGTCGTTCATCGCACTGGCGATGTCTCGCAACACTTCTGGGTGTCTCAGAAACGGGGTGATGATGTCGACCGGCAGCGGGAAGACCACTGTCGAGTTCTGGTCTGCGCCCAGCTCTAGAAGTGTTTGCAGATAGCGCAATTGAAGTGACGCCGGGTTTTTCGACAGGGTCTCGGCGGCTGCCCGCAGTTCCTCGGACGCTTGTAGTTCCCCGCGGGCGTTGATGACTTTGGCGCGGCGTTCCCGTTCGGCTTCGGCTTCGCGGGCCATCGCGCGCTGCATCGACTCGGGAATCTCGACGTCTTTGATCTCGACCACGCGCACCTGGATGCCCCATGGCTCGGTTTGCTTCTCGATGATCGTGCGCAGGTCGCTGTTGAGGTCTTCGCGGTGTGCCAGCAAGGTGTCCAGGTCAGCCCGCCCGAGCAGCGAACGCAGTGTCGTCTGAGCGATCTGGGAGGTCGCGATCGCATAGTTCTCCACCGCCAGAATCGCTTTAAGCGGATCCATCACCTGGAACATGACGACCGCGTTGACCCGGGCCGGCACGTTGTCGCGGGTGATCACCTCCTGCGGTGGAATGGTCAGCGTCACCAGCCGCTGGTCCACCCGAATCATCTTGTCCACCAGCGGAATCAGAAACTGCAGTCCGGGATGGTAGAGCGGGCGCACGTGGCCCATCCGGAACACCACTCCGCGTTCGTATTCGCGCAGCACGGCCAGCGATAGCAGCGCAAGCCCAGCCAGTATCACGATCCCGGCGGCGAGCAGGCCGATCACTAGTCCGGTCACGATGTTTTGTCCTCCCTGTCTTCCCAACCGCCCCAGCGGGTGGAATATCGGTCGATGGCAGCGGCCACCTGATCCTCCATTGCCGTGCGGTGCGGCAGGTGTTCGGGCGCGTTAGAAGGGGTGTTCCACAGGTGACGGGCCAGCGGCAGTCCCAGCAGCACGACGACCAGCACGGTGCCCACCAAGACCAACACCTCACTGACCGAATGGCTGGCGATCAATGTCGCCAGCGGTAGCACCACTCCGAATATGGCCACGCAGCAAGCGATCCCGCGGTGGAATCGCCCAGCGTCCGAATGCGGCCACGGGTCGATCTCGCGGCTGATCTCGCGGCCGTGATCCGATGTTGTGCACCGGGATTTGACGGGGCAGCTGTTGCATACTATCGGCTGCGCCCGGTACCGCATGACCCGGTGGCGCGGATCGAACGAGCTCGGCCACAGCCACTGGTCTTGGGGGCATACCCAGGCGTCGTGGTCAGGCCGATAGGCGAATTGACCCGTGCGCCATCGGGCCGCGCGCACTGACGCCCGCCGCGCCATCGCGTCAAAACTCCACCCGATAGCCACCAGAGCCAGTGAATACCCGGCAATCAGCCACACCGAGGTAGCCGGCTGAGCCACTGATCAATCCTTCACGGGCACGTTGGCACTGGTCTCCGACTCGGTGTAGAGCGGGTGATCGGGCATTTCCTGAACCGTCGAACCGGAGCGGAAGTTGCGCAACGCGGTCCAGGCTATCCAGACGAATGGCAGGACGCCACCGACAATCAGGATGATGTCACCGGGCATCCGCAGCCATTCGATCACCGCGTTGCCCGGCTTGGTGATATAGCCCAGCGACCGAGCCTCGAAGTAGCCGTCGTTGACCGAGTGGTAAAGCTGTAGCACGCCCAGCGGCAACAAGGTGACGAATACCATCCAGGCCAGCCCAATGTTCATGCACCAGAACGAGAGTCGGGCCCATTTCTCCGGCCATTTGTCGGCCGGGATCACGTAGCGGAACGCGAACATGGCCAGGCCGACGGCCAGCATACCGTAGACGCCCATCATCGCCCCGTGCGCGTGGTTGGCCGTCAGCGCGGTGCCGATCTGGTAGTAGGACACCACCGGCAGGTTGATCAGGAATCCAAAGATGCCTGCGCCCAGGAAGTTCCAGAATCCCACCGCAACGAGGAACATCACCGCCCAGCGATGCGGGAATGGTTTGGCGTCGCCCGACTGCTGGCGCGAACCCAGCTGCAGGAACGCCCACGCCTCAACCGTGAGGAAAGTCAACGGAATGACCTCGGCCGCCGAGAAGAACGCGCCCAGCGCCATGTGCTCGACCGGAGTGCCCGAGAAGTACAGGTGGTGCATGGTGCCGATGACGCCCCCCGCGGAATACAAGATCACATCAAGGAAGATCACGCCCAGCGCGATCCGTTCGCGCACCACACCCAACAGCACAAACATGTAGGCCACCATCACCGTGGTGAACAGTTCGAGGAAGTCCTCCACCCACAGGTGCACCACCCAGAACCGCCAGAATTCGGCGACGGTGTAATGGGTGCCGCTGCTGGCCAACAGCCCGACGGTGTAGAACGCCGGGATCGCCAGCCCGGAAAAGAAGAACAACCACGGCATGTTCATCTTCGACTCAACTTTCAGCCGGGCACGCATGCCCCGGTAGATGATCGCAATCCATACGAACAAGCCGACAATCAGCAGGATCTGAAACAACCGCGGCAGGTCCAGATACTCCCACTGCTGGGAGAACAGCCCACCCGGGGGGATCACCCCGTAAATGGACAGCGCCTCGCAAAGCAGCGAGCCGAACACCACCACCGCGACCGCGCCCAGCAACACGTACGCCAGCAAGCCCTGACGGCGCGGCTCGCGGCGGGCGATGAACGGCACCAGGAAAATACCGCCCGCCAGAAATGCCGCCGCGGTCCAAAACAGCGACAGCTGCACATGCCAGGTGCGGGCCAGGTTGTACGGCAGCACCCGGGCCAGATCCAGGCCGAAGAACGTCGACAAGTCAGCCCGGTAGTGCTCGGCGGCTGCGCCCAGCAGCGTCTGCGCCAAAAACAGCACCGACACGACCGCGAAGAACCAGATGGTGGCCCGCTGGGCCGGCGTCAGGCTCACCTCGCCGGGTTGACGGAACGACAGCGTGGAGCCCTCGGCGCCGTGCCAGCCCACCTTCTGGCTCCACCGCCCATAGACCGCAAACATGACTCCGATACCGCCCAGCAACGCGATGAGCGAGAGCGCCGACCACACGATCACCGGCGCGGTCGGACCGTTGTCGACCCGCGGCTCGGCCGGCCAGTTATTGGTATAGCTGTACTTGTGGCCCGGGCGCTCGGCCGCCGCAGCCCAGGCCGTCCACGCAAAAAACGCCGTCAGGTCGTGGACCTGCGCCTTGTCGGTGATCATCTTCGGCAGCAGCCCATACTTGGTCGAGTTCTCACCGAAGTAGGCCGCATAATGGCCTTGGATCTGGTCGAACGCCTGCGCCTGCCGGTCAGTGAACACCAGCGTCTTGGTGGCGGCGTTGTACCGGTTGGCCCGGAACTCGGCGACCACCCGCTCGCGCGGATCGGTCAAACCCTGGGTCCGCAATTGATTGGCGACGTCGTCGGTCGCCATCCGCAGGTATTCGGCGGTGTAGTCAGGTCCCAGATATGCGCCGTGGCCCAGCACCGACCCATACTCCATCAGCCCGCGGGCCTGGTAGAGCTCCTGGCCCCGGGTGATGTCATCGCCGGTGAACAGGAGCTGCCCCGATTCGCTGACGACCTTCTCCGGCATCGGCATCGACGCCGAGTAGGTGCGGTAGGCCAAGATGCCCATCACCAAAAAGCCGAAGATCATCACCAAGGCGACACCCTGAATCCAGCCTCTCCCAACTAACGGCTGCGACGATGACTGATCGGTACGTAATGACTGTGCCGGCTGTGCTGCCATGGCGACGACCTCTTTCGCGAGGGGTGATGTATCGGCAGGTATGCGGAATGCGACGAAGCCACAGTACTCGGCCTCGCATCTAATGAGAACCACCGGCGGCTCTTCGGAAGCCAATATCGCTGCGCACCATCAACTTCCGCCACAAACGCAAAGCTCCGCCAAGTGATACCTTTCGATGCGACCGCTTTGGGCGCAGCTACACTGTTCAACCGGACTGTGAGTGGAAACAGCGATGCCATCCAACTGGCTAAAATCGCTTTCAATTCAGGTATTTTCCGAGTGCCACGCGACGTTCATCGTGGTCTTTAGGCCGTGGTGAAAAAGCGTTCGGCATAAATCTGTTCGCGGGGCACACCGGCGGCGGTCAGCGCCGCGTAGGCTGCCTCGATCATGGGCGGGGGTCCGCACACATAGACATCCGGGCTCTCGTCGAGCATTTGCACTTCGGCCGCGGCGAGATCGACGGGATTGCCGGTGGCGCCTGGCCACCGGGGATCTGGGCGCCAGACCACGGTGTCGGCCCGAAAGCCCGGCATCGTGTCGGCGAGTTCCCGTAGTTCATCTTGGGCGAAAACTTCGGTGTCGTAGGTGAGACCGAAGAACAGACGTGTCGGCTGGGGATCGCCCCACTCAGCCATCCGGCGCAACATCGACAGCAACGGCGACAATCCGGTGCCGCCGGCGAGAAACCAGCGGGGCCGAAGGCCATTCTCGGCCAGCGTGAAGGATCCCTGCGGGCCAGAGACTGTCAGCACGTCGCCAATGCCTGCTTTCTCCGTGAGGTACTCCGATATCAGGCCGCCAGGCAGCAGCCGGATGTAGAACTCCCTCGCGGGGGACTGCGGTCAGTGGAACTTGCATCCATGAGCCTGGTGCCGTGGGCCGCGTGAGCGCGGAAATGGCCTTCGGGACGAACCGGACAGCGCAGAGCGGCTAGCACGCCGCCGGGGATGGCCCACGCGGGAGGAGTTGCCGGCGCTCATGGGCTCGAGCGGAATCACGGGGCTGCCCTAGCCACTTTCGGTGCTGTCGCATGCTTTCGGCAGGATGAACAAGATGAGCGGTGACGACAGTGTCGGCGCGGCGGACTTCCGTCGCGCGCTGGCACTCATCCAGCACGGTGAGCGCGGCGACGAAGCGGGCATGCGCGTCATCGTCGACGACGAAGTCATCCCGGCCGACCGGCTGCCACAGCTGATCCGCGCCACCATCTCGATCCTGTGGCAACTGGTAGCTCAGCTCTGCGAACCGGATGAACTCGCGGAGATCGGCGAAACGTTCACCTTGGCGTCTACCGACGAGGAGATCGGCCTCGACCGCGACAACCGGCTCGTGGCGCGGATGGCCATGGCACAACATTCGGGAGATCCCGGCGCGGAGCATGAGGTGCTGAGCGAAGCAGCCACGGCGCCCGACGGTCTGGTGCGCCTTGCGCTCACCGCCGCCGGTGTCGTCTCCGCAATGCTGCCAGTGTTACGCACCGCCGAGGGCCGGCAGTTGATTCAAAACTTGGCGATGCAAGCCCTGCACGAGGAAAACGGCGCTTAGGCCTGCAGGTCCCCTCCGCCCATCCAGGCGAGACGAAAATGGAACGGACGGCCCGTGGCCTTCCGTCCGGCAGCTCAGCCTTACTGGTAGCTCCACCCGCGCAGTTGTCCCGCAATCTCGTCGAGATCGGACATTGCACCGGTTGCTACGCCGATCACAAAGTCGAAGCGCTCGTCCTCCGGCGCACGAATCCACTGAGCGTTGATGGCCAGGAAAGTCAGGCAGGCTGTCCACGCAAGTCGCTTGTTGCCGTCCACCAGCGCGTGATTCCGTGCGAGCGAATGCAGCAGCGCGGCGGCTTTCAGGTGGAGATCTGGGTAGGCATCCTGGCCGAACACCGAGGCGCGAGGCCGCGCCAGAGCCGATTCAAGCAAGCCGTAATCCCCGACCCCGACATGCCTTCCAACGGCCTTTCGGGCAATTTCCAGCAGATCTTCAAGATCCAGGTAGTCGGTCACGCGTCCTTAAGGCGCTCCAAAACCCCGGCCTCCTCGCGCACCACCCGCTGCAGCGCCACGGCGACTTTGGCCTTGTGCGCCCGCCGGGCTATGTACTCGTCGATGGCCGATAGCGCAACAGCTTGCATCGATCGGCCTTCGGCGGCGGCCTGCCGGCGCAGCGCTTCCGCCTGCTCCTTACTGGGGCGCAGAGTCATTCCCATGACCGAATGATACCTGATTGATACCACTGCGCCCGTCAACCGCCAGACCATACGGGTCCCGGGACATGAAATACGTTGTTGGACAGCAACAATAACGGGTCGGCAGTCTGCTCCTGATTGCCCGTGTCAGGTACTTGCGCCGCGTGTTTCGACCACCACGGTCGTCGCCTTGATGACGGCCACAGCAATAGTGCCAGGCTCCAGCTTCAACTCGCGTGCAGCTTCGGTGCTCATCAATGACACCACAGTCATTGGCCCACACTGCATATCAACCTGGGTCATCACTTTGTCGCTGGTGACTTTGGTGACCAAGCCGACGAAGCGGTTGCGCGCGGAGCTGGCGACACCCAGGGGATTTGGCGGCAGCGGGCGCGCGTTGGTGCGCCAGAACTCGGCCAGCTCATCACCGGCAACCACTTTACGGCCCGATTGGTCGAGACTGACGGACAAACTGCCGCGGTCGATCCATCGCCGGACGGTGTCATCGCTGACACCCAGCAATTGGGCCGCCTCACTGATCCGGATCGTCGGCACGCCCGAATCGTAACAGCGCAGAAGTGGCACTAACAGGCGAACGGGACCGCAAATACGGGGCTATCGCTGCAGCAATGTCGCATCTGCGGTTGACGCGGTGACATACACTACCGCCAGGCGGTCTTCGCGGCCGCCGCTGCCCGCGTTGAACCAACCAGCTCGGCCAGGTCCTGCCGACTCAGTCGGCGCGAGGGTGCACACGCAACCAGCCCAGCATGGATTGGGCCGGCGCGAGGGCATTCAGCACAAGGGGGATGGTCATGGTCCTGCGAGTGATTCCCGAAGGTTTGGCCGCCGCCGGTGCGGCGGTCGAAGCGTTGACCGCCCGGCTGGCGGCTGCTCAGGCCGCGGCCGCCCCGTTGATCACGGTGGTGGTGGCGCCCGCCGGTGACGAGCACGCCACGGTCGCCGCCCAAGGTGTGCACGAGTTGGGCCGGTCCGGGATCGGAGTCAGTCAGTCCGGCATGAGCTATGCCACCGGCGATGCCGGGGCAGCCTCGTCATACCTGAGCTGAGGCGCCTGACGATGACGGCGCCGGTCTGGATGGCGTTTCCCCCAGAGGTGCATTCGGCACTGTTGAGCAGCGGCCCGGGGCCCGGCCCGTTACTGGCGTCGGCGAAGGCGTGGGGCGCGCTGAGCACCGAGTACGCGGAGGTGGCTGAAGAGCTCAGTGCATTGGTGGCGGGCGTGGGGGCTGGGGCGTGGCAGGGACCCAGCGCGGAGTCGTACATTGCCGCCAACATGCCGTACGTGGCCTGGTTGCTACAGGCCACCGCCGATAGCACGGCGATGGCCGCCCAACACGAGGCCGCGGCGACTGCTTACACAACAGCACTGGCCGCGATGCCGACATTGCACGAATTGGCCCTCAATCATGCTATTCACGCGATCCTGGCGGCGACGAATTTCTTCGGCATCAACACCATTCCCATCGCGCTGAACGAAGCGGACTATGCGCGGATGTGGGTTCAGGCCGCCACCACGATGACTGCATATCAGGCGATGTCGACGGCTGCCGTGGCCGGGGCTCCGCAGACCACGCCGGCGCCGCAAATAGTCAAAGCCGAGGCGAACGCCGCGGCGGCAAAAGGCGCGGCCACCGGCCCCCCGCCGCCCTTACCACAGTGGTTGAGCCAACTCCTGAACTACCTGGGATATACGCCACCGACAAAGGTCCCGCTACCGGTAAACCCAAACCAGTACCTACCGTCGTACGGCGACTTTTGGACGAGTATCCAGAACAGCATCACGATTGGCAACGGTGAATACACCATCTACCCGGGCGAGACGCTGGGCCAGGAAGTAGGCCAACAACTCTTCTACTTCTACTACACAACCACCACGCTTCTGCCGAACGAATTGTCTGCCATCGGTCATGGGAATCTCTCTCAGATATTCTCCCTCAACACGGTAGCGGCTCTATTTTCATACGTCATTATGCGAATCGATAATATCGGCGCCGTTATCAACTACCTGGCTCTCAATCCCGTGTATCTGACGCCCGTAATCCCCTTGGCCGCCGCGCCACTGCCGGCGGCGGGCGCATTTGGGAGCTTTGCGGGGCTGGCCAACCTGGCTCAGCAGGCGGTGGCTGTAGCGGCCCCGGCCCCGGCCCCGCTCGCACCCGCACCCCCGCCCGGCATCGCAATCACTCCGGCCCCGACACCGGCCACCGTTCCGCCCTCGGCTCCAGCGACCGCTCCGACGCCCGTCGCAGCCCCCGCGGCGCCCGCACCCCCGGCGCCCGGCGCCCCGCCACCGGCCCCCGCGGGCCCGGGCGGGTTTCCCTACTTGGTAGGTGACATTTGGATGAGTGCCCCGGCCGGCGCTCGAGCCAAAACGGATGAGCCGCTACACCGTGGCGGCACGAAAGCCCCGGCAATCGCTGCGGGTGCGGTCGCACCGCAACCCGCACCGATGCGTCGACGCCGCCGAACCAAGGTCACACAGCTTGGCCGCCGTTATGAATACATGGACCTCGATCAGCAGCTGGACTCAGCTCCCGAGACTGCGCCGAGCGCCCACCGGCAACCCGCAGCGACGGCGGCCTCCGATCAGGGCTCGGGACCGCTGGGTTTTGCCGGCACCGCAACCAAGGCCGGCGCCGACCAGCCGGCGGGGTTGTCCACGCTGGCCGACGACACCTTCGGCGGCGGCCCGAGGATGCCGATGATGCCGGGCTGTTGGCGTCCCGACACACCGGAGTGGGAGGGGGGACCCAGCTGAGTGTGCTTGGTGGAACCGAAATCGATCGGCTCAGAAAGGATTACAGCGATGAGTTTGTTGGATGCCCATCTTCCGCAGTTGGTGGCCTCACAGTCGGCGTTTGCCGCCCAGGCCGGGTTGATGCGCTCGACGATTAGTCAAGCCGAGCAGGAAGCGCTCTCGGCGCAAGCGTTCCATGCAGGGGAATCCGCGGCGGCGTTTCAGGCCGCTCACGCGCGGTTCGTAGCGGCCGCAGCGAAAATCAACGCCTTGCTGGATATGGCTCAGGCGAACTTAGGTGATGGCGCGGGGACGTATGTGGCCGCCGACGCGGCCGCGGCCAGCAGCTACCCCGGCTTCTGAAAGGAAAGGCTTCACGATGTCACAGATCATGTACAACTACCCGGCGATGCTGGCCCACGCCGCCGACATGGCCAGCTATGCGGGCACGCTGCAGAGTTTGGGCGCCGATATCGCCACCGAGCAGGCCGCACTTCAGGCGGGTTGGCAGGGTGACACCGGGATGAGCTACCAAGCCTGGCAGGCCCAGTGGAATCAGGCCATGGAGCAGCTGGTGCTGGCCTACCGGGCGATGGCCGGCACCCATGAAAACAACACCACCTCGATGCTGGCCCGCGACCAAGCCGAAGGCGCCAAATGGGGCGCCTGACCCCCTAGCGGCCGCGGTCTGATGCAGATGCGGTTCGGGCTGTCGGGGACCCTGGGCGGGTTGGAGGCGCACGGTGCCGACGCGGTTCTCGCACGGGCGCGTCGCGCCGAGCGGCTCGGGTTCGAGTGCCTGTGGTTCAACGAGGAGCACTTCGCCCAACCGGATCGCCAACGGGATCGGCGGGTGCTATCGCCGATCGTGCTGGCCACCGCCGTGGCCGCCGCGACAACCACCCTGCGGGTTGGATTTTCGGTGCTACTGCTACCGCTGCATCACCCGCTGCGGCTGGCCGAGGAGATCGCCACGCTCGATGTGCTGTCCGAGGGGCGGGTGAATTTCGGTGTGTCGCGGGCGAATAACCAGCGCTACCGCATTGCATTCGGCCACGACGAAAGCCGCGACCCGGGACTCCAGCAGTGCCTGGAGCAGATCCTCGGGTACTGGTCGGGGAAGCCGATCTTCGTCGACGGCACCTCCTACGCGGTGTCGCCGACACCGTGGCAACAGCCACATCCGCCAATCTATGTCGGCGCTTATCGTGAGCAGACGCTGATCTGGGCCGCCGGATGCGGCTACCCGATCATCGCGCACGGCATCCAGTCACCCACCTCGTTACACCGCTGCCTGACCAGCTACGCCGACCACGGCGGTGACGTCACCGCGGTGCCGGTCGGACGGTTCTGCTACGTGGGTGAATCCGATCGCCAGGCCCGCAAGGAGGTCTGGTCCGTCGCGGTCCAGCAGGCCCAGCGGCTGAAAGACATCGGTCTAGCGCGCAGAGACGACCTCATCACCACCGAGGACGACCTCGAGCCCGAGCGCTTCTATCACCAGACCGCCATCATCGGCGGACCCGAAACGGTCGCCGCCCGCATCGACGAGCTTCGCGAGCGCTACGGGGTGCGAAGCATCAACCTCCTGACATCGTTCTTCGGCATCCTGCCCGCCGAACTGCTGGACGGATCGCTTGACCTGTTCGCGACCGAAGTGATGCCCCGCCTCAACCCCGACTTCGTCGCCGCGCCAAACACTGACAAGCATGTGACATCATGAGATACGTCGAAAACCCTCTGCCGCATCCGATCTCGGCGACTCGGCTGGAGTTGCTGGCGCCCAGACGGATCGTCATCCGCAACGACCGCGTCCGGTTTGACCGCGTGCGCGCCCCTCGCAGTCAGGGCCGGGACAGCTGAATGCCCGCAACCTTCCAAATGCCCACTGCGCAAAGCTGGTCCAACCCGTGGCCGATGTATCGCGCGCTGCGCGACCATGACCCGGTGCACCATGTCGTGCACCCGGACAGACCCGGCGAGGACTCTGCCTGCTACGTGCTGTCCCGACATGCCGATATCTGGTCGGCCGCGTGCGACCCTGAGACCTTCTCCTCGGGTCTGGCGCCAGCCGTTAACTACGGTGAGCTGAAACTTCCTGGATTCCAGGATAATCCACCGACGGCCGGGCAGGAACCGCAGGCGTACCGCGAGTTCCGCAAGCTGGTTTCACGCGGCTTTACCCCCGGGCAAGTGGAGACGTCGGAGCCCAAGGTGCGCGAGTTTGTCGTGGAGCGCATAGAGAGGCTGCGCGCCAACGGCGGCGGCGATATCGTCGCGGAGCTGTTCAAGCCGCTGCCTTCGATGGTCGTCGCAGATTTCCTGGGCGTCCCGGAGGAGGACCGGTCCTACTTCTACGACTGGACCGAACCCATCATCGCCGCCAACCTGGCCGAAAGTTCCGAAGGCTTGAACACCGCCGCCGGGGCGTTTACGGCGATGATGGGCTACTCCACCGAGCTGATCAAGCTGCGCCGCCTCGTACCCGGGGACGACGTGATCTCAAAGCTGATCGCGGAGGGAATGGGCAGCGACGCCGATATCGCCGGCATGCTGTCGCTGCTCGCGTTTGTGTTCGCCTTGGTGGCCAGCGGCATCGACACCACCGTCGGCATGCTCGCAGGATCGACCCAGCTGCTGCACCAGCGACCCGACCAGCGCAAACTGTTGGTCGAAAACCCCGGGCTGATACCGAATTCCATCGACGAGCTGCTGCGGCTCACCTCCCCGGTGCAGCTCAAGGGCCGCATCGTCACCCGCGGTGTCACCATCGGTGGGACCACGGTGCCGGAAGGTAGCCAAGTCCTGTTGCTCTACGGCTCGGCCAACCGCGACGAGCGCCAGTACGGACCAGATGCCGGCGAGTTGAACGTGCATCGGCAGCCCCGCAACATCCTGACCTTCAGCCACGGCGCCAACCGTTGCCTGGGTGCCGCCGTGGCCCGGATGCAGTCGCGGGTTACGCTGACCGAAATACTGGCGCGCTGCCCGGATTTCGCGGTCGACGAGTCCGGCATCGTCTGGGCCAACAGTAGTCATGTGCGTAGGCCACTGTCGGTCCCGTTCCGAGTGAGTTGAGCCGTTCGCCTCGAGCACGCCCGAGGATGCATCGCGGCGGGCAGGAGTTGGCGCAGCGACCTGTCGTCAAGCGGCTCAGCCTCCCCTGCAGAACATCAAGATCCCACCTGGTGGAGCTAAGGGGACTCGAACCCCTGACCCCCACACTGCCAGGAACGGGCAGACGCAGTAATTGCTGATTCTCGACCACAAACGACGAATAAAAGGCGAGCTGCGTCGCACCGCCGGCTATGTTTAGCGGCCGCTGAAGCAATTACCGTTGAAAGAGTCCGAATCTCAGCCAACGATCGGCCGAACCCACACAAAGGCGTCTCTGCGTGTCGTCACATGTCGCAGAGTGGGCACAAATCAACTCGGGAAGCGGTCATTCCGAGACTGGTCGCGGCGACAACGACTCTGGGCCATATCCGCCCATCGCGCAAAAGTCGCCTTTGCGTGAGGGGCTGCGCAGTGCGGGCCGTATGGATACCGTATATCCGGCAGTTGCATCGGGCGGAGTCGTCGTACCGTCATCCCAACCACTTGTTCGCAGTTGTCGGAGGTCGGCCATGCTGGACCTGTCATTCGTTGCGGTGCTGGTCGGGCTGGCCGCGCTTGCCGTCGGATTCGCCGCCGCATGTGATCGGTTGTTGGGGCCTGACGAGCCGGTGCTGGCTGAGGCGGGCCGTGACGGCGCACCGCGGACCGAGCTCGAGTCGGCATGACGTTTGACGATGTGATGGGAATCGTCGTCGCGGTCTTGCTGGGTGCTTACCTGATCTACGGGCTGGTCCGGCGGGGGAACGTGTAGATGGCTGCGGCGAGTTGGGCACAGATCGCGGCGGTGTTCGCGCTGCTGGTCATCAGCACCCCGATTTTGGGCGGTTACCTCGCCAAGGTGTACCGCAATGAGAAGGCGCCTGGCGATCGGGTGTTTCTTCCGGTGGAGCGACTGGTCTACCGGCTGCTGCGGATCGACCCAGATGGTGAGCAACGCTGGATCGCTTACGTTGGCTCGGTGGTGGCGCTGACCCTCGTCGGCGTGCTGCTGAATTACCTTGTCTTTCGCGTACAACACCTGCTGCCGGGCAACCCCGATCACCTCCGCGGAGTGAGTCCGCCACTCGCGTTCAACACTGCGGTCAGCTTCGTGACCAACACTGACTGGCAGAACTACACCGGTGAGTCCACGCTGAGCCAGTTCAGTCAAATGTTCGCACTGGTGGTGCACCAATTCTTGTCCGCAGCCACCGGGATGGCGCTCGCAGCAGCGTTCATCCGCGGCGTGATCCGCACCCGGACAACGACATTGGGAAACTTCTGGGTCGACATGGTGCGGTCTTTGGTGCGGGTCTTGGTGCCGTTGAGTTTCGTGTTCGCCATCGTGCTGCTCGCCGGCGGCGTGATCGACAATTTCCACTCGACGCAGGTTGTGCCGACTATCTCATCGATGGGGACACCCGCCACCGGTGCACCGGTCCAGCAAAGCATCCCTGGTGGTCCGGTGGCGAGCATGGTGTCGATCGAAATGATCGGCGACAACGGCGGAGGCTATTTCGGCGCCAATATGGCACACCCGTTCGAGAACCCGAACCCGATCGTCAACGTGCTCACCATCTGGCTGGCCGCGGCAATTCCGTTCGCCTTTCCTTGGGCTTACGGTCGGCTCGTTGGATCCATGCGGCAAGCGACGGTGGTGATCGTGGCCATGGTCACCCTTTATGCGCTGTCGGTGGTGGCGGTGTCCGCTTTGGAGGCTCACGGCAACTCCCATCTCGCGCAGTTCGGCGTCGCCCAGGCCGCCACGGCTGCCAATCCCGGCGGGAACCTGGAGGGCAAGGATCTGCGGCTCGGGGCGACCGGCTCGGCGCTGAGCGCCGTCACCATGACCGGCACCTCTACCGGCGGGGTGAACTCCGCTGTGGAGAGTTACACGCCGTTGGGCGGCGGCATCCCGCTGTCGGACATGATGCTCGGGGAGGTCATTCCCGGCGGCACTGGCACCGGTCTGTACGGGATGTTGATCTTTGTGCTGATCACCGCGTTCATCGCCGGGCTGATGGTTGGACGAACGCCGATGTACCTGGGTAAACGCTTGCTGGCCGGAGATATGACCCTGGCGGCGATCTACATCCTGGTGCTACCGGTCACCGTGTTGAGCTTCGCCGGGATCTCGCTGCTGCTGCCGTCCGCCGCCCACCAGATCTCGACGACCGGGCCGCACGCGGTGACCGAGGCCGTTTATGCGTTCACCTCTGCCGCGCACAACAACGGGTCGGCATTTGCCGGGCTGGCCGGCAACACCCTGTGGTACAACTCGACGCTGGGACTGGCCATGTGGGTCGGGCGGTTTTTCGAGATCATCCCTGCGCTGGCACTGGCGGGCTCACTGGCACGCAAACGCACGTACACGGTGACCGCCGGAACGTTGCGTACCGACACACCGCTGTTCACCGCGCTGCTCGCCGCGATCGTCGTGATTTTGGTGGGTCTCACCTATTTCCCGGTGCTGGCCCTCGGACCGCTGGCCGAACACTTCTCTGGGCACTTCGGAGTCTGAGCGATGACGACGCAGACGACTGTCCCACCCGGTCGGCACCTGGGCCGCGAAACGCGCCAGCTGCGCGAGTTGTCGATCCTCGATCCCCGGATCGTGCGCAGGGCCGTCGTCGATGCGCTGCTCAAACTCGATCCACGCTTGATGGTGCACAAGCCGGTGATGTTCGTGGTCTATGTCGGCAGCATCTGGACCACGGTGCTGTTTGTGCGCGACGCACCCAGATCCAGTGCGGCAGACAACCTATTCACCGGTCTGGTGGTGCTGTTCTTGTGGTTTACGGTGCTGTTCGGCAACTTTGCCGACGCGATGGCCGAGGGCCGCGGCAAGGCCCACGCCGACGCGTTGCGCCGCGCCCGGCAGGACACCGTCGCCTACGTTCTGCAGCCCGACGGCACCACAAAGGACACGCCCTCCACGGAGCTGAAAGTCGGCGACCGCTGTGTCGTCGAGGCTGGACAGGCGATCCCCGGCGACGGTGAGGTAGTCGAGGGGATGGCGATGGTCGACGAATCGGCCATCACCGGTGAGTCGGCCCCCGTGGTGCGGGAATCGGGGGGTGATCTCTCAGCGGTCACCGGCGGCACCGTGGTGCTCTCCGACCGCATCGTCGTATCCATCACCTCCCCGCCCGGGCAAACCTTTCTGGATCGCATGATCGGACTGGTGGAGGGCGCCAACCGGCAACGAACGCAAAACGAGCTCGCCCTGACCGTGGTGCTGATCAGCCTGACGTTCATCTTTCTGGTCGCTGTCAGCACATTCCAGTTGGTCGCGATCTTCTCAGGGGTCAAGCAGCCGATCGTGTTGCTGGTCGCCCT
This sequence comes from Mycobacterium bohemicum DSM 44277, assembly GCF_001053185.1. GTDB lineage: Bacteria > Actinomycetota > Actinomycetes > Mycobacteriales > Mycobacteriaceae > Mycobacterium > Mycobacterium bohemicum. Next base: position 138,035 of record NZ_CSTD01000006.1, read on the forward strand.
ACTGGTGCTGCTGTCACCGACCACCATCGGAGCATTGATTTCAGCGATCGGCATCGCCGGCATGGATCGCATGATCCGCCACAACGTGCTGGCCATGTCGGGGCGGGCAGTGGAAGCCGCCGGCGATGTGACCACGCTGTTGCTGGACAAAACCGGCACCATCACCTTCGGCAACCGCATGGCCACCGAGTTCGTCCCCGTCGGCGCCACCGATGAACACGCCTTGGCCGACGCGGCGCACCTGTCGTCGCTGGCCGACGAAACCCCCGAGGGTCGCTCGATCGTGGAGTTCGCCCAGCACCACGATGGCTGCCAACCGCGCGACATCGCCGGTGCGAAGCTGGTCAACTTCAGCGCCAAGACGAAGATGTCCGGCATCGACTTGCCGAACCGCAAAATCCGCAAAGGCGCCGTGGCAGCGGTCAGCGACTGGGTACAGGCCAACGGCGGCACCGTGCCACCAGATACGGATGGGATCGTGGCGCGCATCGCCACCAGCGGCGGCACCCCGCTGGCTGTTGCCGACGAGAACACCTTGCTCGGGATCATCCACCTCAAAGACACTGTCAAGCCAGGCATTTCGCAGCGCCTCGGCGCCATGCGGCCGTTTGGGATCCGCACCGTGATGGTTACCGGCGACAATCCGGCCACTGCCGCGGCCATCGCCGCCGAAGCCGGTGTCGACGAATTCATCGCCGAGGCAACCCCGGAAGACAAAATGGACCGGATTCGCGCCGAACAGGCCGGCGGCGACCTCGTCGCGATGACCGGTGACGGCACCAACGATGCGCCAGCCCTGGCCCTGGCCGACGTCGGGGTGGCCATGAACAGCGGCACGCAAGCTGCCAAGGAGGCCGGCAATCTGGTTGATCTGGACAGCGACCCGACCAAGCTCATGGAGATCGTCCAGGTCGGAAAGCAACTGCTGATCACCCGCGGTTCACTGACAACGTTCTCGGTGTGCAACGACGTCGCCAAATACTTTGTCGCGATCCCGGCGATGGTGCATGCCGTCTTTCCGGAGCTGGGCGCGATCGACATCCTCAACCTGCACAACCCGCACACCGCGATCCTCTCCGCGGTGATCTTCAACGCGATCATCATCGTGCTGATGATCCCGCTGGCACTGCGCGGTGTTCGCGTCAAGGCGATGGGCGCCACCGCGATGCTGCGCCGAAATGTACTGATCTACGGTGTCGGCGGCCTGATAACCCCGTTCGTGCTCATCAAGCTGATCGACATCGCCATCGTCGCGCCGATAGGCATCCACTGATGCTGCGCGCTCAACTGGTCCCCGCGATCCTGCTCACTGTGCTGGCCAGCGTGCTGCTGGGCGTCGCCTACCCGCTCGTCACCTACGGCATCGGACAACTCGCGTTCCGGCACCAGGCCGACGGCTCGCTAATCAGCCGCGACAACCAGGTCGTCGGCTCAAGCCTGCTCGGTCAATCGTTTACAGATCCCGCCGGTAACCCGTTGCCCCAGTACTTTCAGCCCCGACCCTCCGCGGCGGGAAACGGCTACGACGGCACAGCCAGCGGAGCCAGCAACCTCGGCCCCGGCGATCCGAAGCTGCTCGCCGCCATCAGTGAACGAGCCGCCGCTTACCGCGCCTTCAACCAGCTACCCGGCGATGCGGCGGTGCCCGTCGACGCGGTGACCGGCTCCGGATCAGGTCTCGATCCAGACATCTCGGTGGCCAACGCCGGCCTGCAGACGCCGCGGGTCGCCGCCGCCCGGCACCTGCCGCCCGAAACCGTGACGGCGCTGGTGCGCGACCACACCACCGGACGCGCGCTCGGCTTCCTCGGGGAGACCGTGGTCAACGTCGTCGAACTCAACCTTGCGCTCGATTCCCAGCCGCGGCCACACTGACGATCACCGCTGGGGCGCTGTCCGGACCGGTTTCTATGCGTAGCGACGCGTCGATTGCCTCGAGCAGATCGCGCGCCGCCTCAACGGTGAAGTACTCGCCGCGACCGTTGGCAACCCCTTGCTCAAGATAGCCTGTCTGGAAACGGATTTCGACCCGGTCGCCGCAAAGCGTCGCGGCGATCTTTGGCGTGTCACCCGGAGAACTGAGCCGGATCACGTTGGCAGCCAGGGCCGTTACCACCCGCGTGAGCACCGCAGCATCGGAAATCACGTTGGGCATGTCTGCTGGCAACGTGACATTCACCGCGTGGTGACCGGGGCCGAGTTCGTCAAGCGCAGCGGCCACCACCTCGGCGACATCCACCTGACGTATGCGCACATCCAGCGCACCGGCCCGGGCCCTGGCCACATCGTCTAGTTGGTTCGCCAGCACGCCGATGCGGTCCACCGCACGCTCCAGCGTGTCGATCGGCTCACCAACCCGCGCCACAGCTGGTATCGCGCGTAGCGCCCCGACGGCCCGCTTGGCGGAGTCGACGCCCTCGGCGAGGGCGCGACCGGCGGCGGCGGCCAGCGCGGTTCGCATACGTTCGCTCTCGGCCTGCTGTTCGGCGCCAACGGCGCGCTGGCTGAGCCTGCGCTGACCCAGATACTCAGCGATCTGCGCCGCGCACGCGGTGAAAATCTCCAGATCAGCTGCCGATAATGCCGGGCCGCACCCGACAAGCATCGACGAAGGATCCAGCTCGGCCTGCACCGTGGCCTGCTCGGGCAACTCCGGGGGGCGATTCCCGCAGCTGGCGCTAACAATCCAGCCGCCTTTGTCATCGGGTTGGCCATGCGGCGCGGTCGTGCGGCGTTCCACCACACTCAACCCGTCCAACCCGAACGTCTCACGCACCAACTCCAAAAGCTGGGGAAGATCGCCCTCCCCACGCAGCAGTGCCTCGGCCATCGACGTCAGCACCGCGGCCTCGGCGCTCGATCGGGCAGCCAGCCGCCGCCGCCGGGCACTGACTTCCACGGTCCAACTCACCAGCACCGCCACAGCCACATACACGACCAGTGCCAGAGCATCGTTGAACAGCGCAACCCGGAGCGAATACAGCGGCCGGGTCAAATAGAAATCCGCGGCCACCACGGAGACCACGGCGGCGACCAGCGCCGGATACCAGCCCCCCACCACGGCGATCAGAACGATCACGAGCAGATACACCAACAAGTCACCCGGCAGGCTCAGCCGCGTCCGGACAAGTCCCAACAAGATTGTCACTGCCGGCAATAACACCGCCATCAGCGCCAGCGCCCGCAGCCGCTGGCGCGGATCGACACCGCCTAGCTGCGGAAGCCGCGTCGCAAACCTTGCCGGCGTCTTGTCGGTCACCAAATGCACATCCAAGGTGGCATCCAGCCGAGACAGCTTGCGGGACACCACTTCCCGGCCGGTCAGAATTCTCCACCCGGCGCTGGGACGGCTGACGCCGATCACCAGTTGAGTGGCGTTTTCGTGGCGCGCAAATTGAGCCAGCGCACTACTGACGTCGGCGCCGACTACCTGATGCCAACTACCGCCCAAGCCCTCGACCGAAGAGCGCAGGTTGGCCAATCTGGCCGGGTCGGCCCCCAAACGTCCGTCGCTGCGCGCCACGTAAACGGCCATTAGATCGCTTCCGCGTGTGCGGGCGGCCAGCCGCGCGGCCCGCCGAATCAGCCCCTCGCTTTCCGGGCCACCGGATACGCCCACCACGATGCGTTCCCGGGCCTCCCAGCCGGCGCTGATTCCGTGCTCGCTGCGGTAACGGCGCAAGCCCTCATCAACCCGACCGGCTACCCACAGCAGTGCCAGTTCCCGCAGCCCGGCGAGATTGCCCGGCCGAAAATAGTGCGACAGCGCCGCGTCGATGCGATCGGGTGGGTAGATGTCACCCGCAACCATGCGCCGGCGCAACGCTTCTGGCGACAAGTCCACGAGTTCCAGTTCGTCGGCCTGGCGCACCATCGCGTCGGGCAGTGTTTCGCGCTGCTCGACTCCGGTCATCTCGGTCAGCACGTCGCCCAATGACTCCAGATGCTGAATGTTGAGCGTGGTGAGCACATCGATACCGGCGTCGAGTAATTCCTGAACGTCCTGCCAGCGTTTCGGATTGCGGGAACCGGGAGCGTTGGTGTGCGCCAGTTCGTCGACCAACGCCAGTTGCGGACAGCGAGCAAGCACCGCATCAACATCCATCTCCGGCAGCATCCCGCCCCGATGCCGGACATATCGTCGGGGCACTACCTCCAGCCCGTCAACCAGCTCCTGCGTCGCCCGGCGGCCGTGCGGCTCGATGAAGCCGATCACGCAGTCGACACCCTGCCTGCACTGGCGGTGACCTTCGAGCAGCATCTCGTAGGTTTTGCCAACCCCCGGAGCAGCACCTAGATAGACACGGAGCCTTCCCCGCGGCATCAGCAGCCGATTTCTGCGACCGTGCTGGCGTGGCCGTCCACGCGCATCAGCGTAAACCGATTCGCCACTGCGGCGGAGAGCTCCGGGGATGCGCGGTTCTTAGGCCCGCGGCGTTGATCTTGAGGCCGATGCGCACTTGCAGTCCCGCCGGCCGTGACGCTATTTCGGTTGTGTGCACGCCGCGGTGCAGCGTGACGCTTGAACTCGACGGGTGCCCTGTTCGAACACGTTGACGACGAATCGTCGGGCCGGTTGTCGTCAAAGAAGTCACGGTTGTCGTCACGGTTGTCGTCAGACGCTCAAAAATCAGGCCCCTGAAATCGCATCTTGACTGGTGGAGCTAAGGGGACTCGAACCCCTGACCCCCACACTGCCAGTGTGGTGCGCTACCAGCTGCGCCATAGCCCCAAGTCGTGCCAATCGAAGCTACACCACCGGCAACCCTCCTTCAAAGTTGCTGCTCAGGCCAGCTCCACGTCCGCCTGGGACGACACCAGTCCGGACTCTGGATGGATCAGCGTCCGCGTCTCCGGGGCCAGCACCCAGCCGGCGGCGGCGATCAACAGAACGATTCCGCTGATGCCGAAACCCCAGCCGAAGCTCAGCTCCTCGGCGACCCAACCGACCGTGATCGAGCCGACGATGGCACCCAGGTCGGACAGCATCTGCACCGCCGCCACCGGCATGCCGGCGCGCGCCTCGCTGCCGAGGATGTCCGCCACCGAAGCCTGCATCGGCGACATGAAGATTCCCGTCGTCGCACCCGATACCGCCGCGGCGACCATGAACGCCGGCAACGAGGAGACGACTCCCAGCGCGGCGGTCGCCACACCGGATGTCGCCAGGCCGACGATCATCAACGTGCGCCGTCCCATCCGGTCAGACAGATAGCCGCTGGGGACGACGGCCAGGGCGTTGCCGGCCGCGAACGCCGCAAGCGCCACTCCGATCACGCCGACGCTTTCGCGCATGACGTCGGAGAGAAACAACGGCACCAGAGCGACGCGCAGACCGAACGCCGCCCAGCCGGTCGCAAAATTGGCCAGCAGCGCCGCCCAGTAAGCGCGGAAGCGCAGCGCCTGGCGCATCGTCACCGTTGACCGTGTCGGCGGCGGGGGCGCCGCCAGCTCCGAATGCCGCAGGCCGTAGAACAACACCACCGCCACGCCCAGCATTGCGACGCCGTACACGATGAACGGCGCGGTCAACCCCCACCCCGCCGTCAGGCCGCCGATCGCCGGCCCGCCGACCGCGCCCACCATGAACGACGTCGTGAACAACCCCGCGATCCGCCCGCGCGCGTCCGGCGGGCTGATGTGGATCATCAGCCCCAACGCCGAGACATAAAACATCGTCGAGCCGACGCCGCTGACGGCGCGGAACACCAACAGTTGCCAGTAGGCCTGCGAATACGCACACGCGATCGTGGCCAACGCCACGATCAGCAAACCACCGATGTAAATGCGCCGCTCGCCGAGCCGCTGCACCAGCACTCCGCTGACCGGTGCAAAACACAACCGGCTCAACGAAAAGACGGTGACCAAGAAAGTCACCGCCTTGATGCTGACCCCGAAGGTGTGGGCAAAGGCGGGCATTGCCGGCGAAATGACGCCGTAGCCCAGCGCGACCATCACATTTGCCCAGCTGAGGATCCAAACTTCGCGCGGCAGCCGTGCAGAATCCGAATTACGTCCCCCCGGACGGGCGAGTCGGAGGGAAAACGTCACCCGATGACTTTATTCACCACCTCGCGGGCGGTTTCCTGCACCTCGGCCAAATGCTCGGGCCCCTTGAAGGACTCCGCGTAGATCTTGTAGACGTCTTCGGTGCCCGAAGGGCGCGCGGCAAACCAGGCGTTGGCGGTGGTCACCTTGAGCCCGCCCAGGGCCGCGCCGTTGCCGGGCGCCGCGGTGAGCTTGGCGGTGATCGGCTCGCCCGCCAGCTCCGTCGCGGTCACCTGATCGGGCGACAGCCCGGACAGCCGCGCCTTCTGGTCCCGGTCGGCGGGCGCGTCCACCCGGGCGTAGCACGGCGTGCCGTATTCGGCGGTCAGCTCCTCATAGCGCTGCGACGGGCTGAGGCCGGTGACCGCCAGGATCTCCGAGGCCAGCAGGGCCAGGATGATGCCGTCCTTATCGGTGGTCCACACCGAGCCGTCGCGCCGCAGGAACGACGCCCCCGCCGACTCCTCGCCGCCGAAGCCGATGGTCCCGCCGATCAGGCCGTCGACGAACCACTTGAACCCGACCGGCACCTCGACGAGCTTGCGGCCGAGGCCGGCCACCACCCGGTCGATGATCGACGAGCTGACCGCGGTCTTGCCGACGGCGATGCCGTCCGGCCACGACGGCCGGTGGGCGTAGAGGTAGTCGATGGCCACCGCCAGGTAGTGGTTAGGGTTCAGCAGCCCCGCGTCGGGCGTGACGATGCCGTGCCGGTCGGCGTCGGCGTCGTTACCGGTGGCGATCTGGTAGCGGTCCCGGTTGGCGATCAGCGAGGCCATCGCGTCCGGCGAGCTGCAGTCCATCCGGATCTTGCCGTCGTGGTCCAGCGTCATGAACCGCCACGTCGCGTCGACCAGCGGGTTGACCACGGTCAGGTCGAGGCGGTGGCGGTCGGCGATCTCGCCCCAGTAATCCACGCTGGCCCCGCCGAGCGGGTCGGCGCCGATCCTGACCCCGGCCGCGCGGATCGCTTCGATGTCGATCACGTTGGGCAGGTCGTCGACGTAGTGGGCCAGGTAGTCGTGGCGCTGGACGGCGCCCAACGCACGCGCCAGCGGAACCCGCTTGACACCCGCGCCGTCGCGCAGGATCTCGTTGGCGCGCTTGGCAATTGCGTTGGTCGCATCGGTGTCCGCGGGGCCGCCGTTGGGCGGGTTGTACTTGAAACCCCCATCGGGCGGCGGGTTGTGCGACGGTGTGACGACGATGCCGTCGGCCAGCGCGTCGGTGCGGCCGCGGTTGTAGGTCAAGATGGCGTGGCTGACCGCCGGGGTCGGCGTGTAGCGGTCGCGGCTGTCCACCACCGCCACCACATCGTTGGCGGCGAGCACCTCCAGCGCCGATACCCACGCCGGCTCGGACAAGCCGTGCGTGTCGCGGCCGATGAAAAGCGGCCCGGTGGTGCCCTGCGCGGCGCGGTATTCGACGATGGCCTGGGTGATCGCCACGATGTGGGCCTCGTTGAAGGCCCCGTTCAGCGCGGACCCCCGGTGGCCGGACGTGCCGAACACCACCTGCTGGGCAACGTCGTTCGGATCAGGCTGAACCGAATAGTAGGCCGTCACCAGGTGAGGCAGATTGACTAGGTCTTCGGGCTGGGCCGGCTGACCGGCGCGCGGGTGGGCCATGGTTGTCAATTCTGCCCGTGCCCGACGCTCCCCGCTGCCCCGGACTTCTCAGGTACTTCCCGGGTTCATCCCCTGGTAAGTCGAACCCCTACGCTGCTAACCGCAGCACTCGCCGATCGGAAGGGAAGCCAACCATGGCACACCGCGACTATCGCGACCTGGCTGCGGTTTTCGTCGGCGGAGCGCTCGGCACGCTGGCCCGCGTGGTGGTGCAAGCCGTCACCGTCCGCGACTCGGAGCACTGGCCGTGGTCGACCTTCGCCGTGAACATCGCGGGCGCGTTTCTGGTGGGCTACTTCACGACTCGCCTGCTGGAGCGGTTGCCGGTGTCGAGTTACCGGCGCCCGCTGCTGGGCACCGGGTTCTGCGGTGGCCTGACGACCTTCTCGACGGTGCAGGTGGAAACGCTGGGGATGATCGAACACGGTCACTGGGCCCTGGCCGCCGGCTACACCGTCGCCAGCATCGCGCTCGGGCTGTTGGCCGTGCATCTGGCCAGCGGCTGGGTCCGCCGGGCGCGGGTGCGCTCATGACCGGCACCGGGGCCACGACGGTCGGGGTCTGGGCCGGCGTCGCGCTGCTGGGCGGCGTCGGGTCGGTGCTGCGGTTCGCGGTGGATCGCGCGGTGGCCCGCCGAATGGCGCGCTGGTTTCCGTTCGGCACGCTGGCCGTCAACGTCAGCGGCGCGGCTCTGCTGGCTTTCCTCGGCGGCCTGGCGCTGGGCAAGGAGGCCGCCCTGCTCGCCGGCACCGCGTTCGTCGGCGCCTACACCACCTTCTCCACCTGGATGCTAGAAACCCAACGACTCGGCGAAGAGCGCCAGAACTGGGCGGCGGTGGGCAACATCGTCGTCAGCGTCACCCTCGGAATGGCGGCCGCGGCGCTCGGTCAGTGGGCCGCCCAGCGGATCGGTCAGGCCTGACGAACGCGGGGCACGTCCTGCGGCGTGCGGGCCAGCGCGTAGAGCGCCATCCGGCGATTCGACATGTCGTGCTCCCCGAGAAACGCGCAACCGGCGCGCTCGCAGAATCGCCGCGCGGCCTTGTTGCGATGGTCGGGATCGAACATGATCCTGCGGCACAACGGGTCCCGCCCCAGAACGCTGGCCACGAAGTGTGGCAGCACGAAGCCGGCGATCCCACGGTTGACGAATTCCTCGTCGGCGATGGCGGCGTGGATGCCCAGGTCGTACGGGTCGGCTTCATATCGGGTCGCGATGGAATCCTTTGCCGCCCGGTACAATTCGATGTACGCGTGGTCTTGCCCATCCTGGCTGGCCAGGAATGGCCGCGAATAGCTGCCGTCGAGCTGGGCGCGCAGATAGCGCCGCCAGCGCTCGGCCGGCCAGGCGTACTCCCAGGCTTCGGCGAGCCCGGGCCGATTCATCCATTCGGCGATCATGTCCGCGTCGGCGTCCGGGTCGGCGAGGCGGAAGGCGTAGGGCGCGGGAACGTCCGCGGCGCCCGGCGGCGGCGGCACGTTGCGGACCTCGTCGCTGATATCGGTCAGTTCGCGCGGCAGCACGGCCGGCCGGCTGATGGGCTCGCTCATGTCAACGGGGAGCCTACCGAAGCAGCCGCGCCAGGGCCGCCGACTGGCTGGCGTCGGCGTCGTGGGTGGCGGTAACCAGGGTCACGAACCCCGCTCGACCAGCTCGCCCAGGTCCGCCACTGCCGGGTTGTCATCGAGCTCCCGCCCGCGGGTCGCCCTTGCGCAGGCCGCGCGTCCCGATCCGGTCGACCAGGACTCCACGTCGTCGTAGACCCGCGCCACCGTCAGTAGTGGTAGGTGTCCGACGGTGCCGGCGAGTGGACCCTCTCGTCCTCGAATTGCGACACCTCGATGCCGTACGCACGGGCCAGCTCGAGGATCTTGGTGGCGCGGGCGATGCGCGGGAGGTCCGACCCGTTGCGGATCTCTCCCCCGTCGCGCTCGAACTCGGCGAAAAACTCCTTGGCCCAGGCGATCTCGTCCTGCGACGGCGAAAGTCCCTCGTTGACCACGGCACACTGGTCGGGCGACAGGCAGATCTTGCCGGTCATCCCGAATTCGACCGAAACCGCTGTCGCCTCGATGAGCTTCAAGGCGTTCGATCCGATGGTCGGTCCGTCGATCGCGCTCGGCAGGTTGGCCGCCTTGGCGGCGATGGTGAAGCGGGACCGCGTGTACGCCAGGGTGCTCGGGTCGTCGCCGAAACCGGTGTCGCGGCGGAAATCCCCGATGCCGAAGGCCAGTCGGAAGGTGCCCTTCGCGGCGGCGATCTCGGTGATCCGCTCGAGGCCCCGCGCCGTTTCGACGAGCGCCACGATCGGAACGCCGGGCAGCCTTTTCGCCGTCTCGGTGATGTGGTCCACCGATTCGACCATCGCCAGCATCACCCCGCCCACGCAAGTGCCCTCCAGGGCGCTCAGATCGTCGGCCCACCACGGTGTGCCGAAACCGTTGATCCGCACCCAATCGGTGTTACCGGCGCCGAGCCAACGCACGACGTTCTCGCGGGCGGCCTGCTTGTCCTTGGGCGCTACCGCGTCCTCGATGTCGAGGACCACGATGTCGGCGCGTGAGTGCGCCGCGGACTGGAATCGGTCGGCGTGCGCGCCGTTGACCAGCAGCCAGCTGCGCGCCAGGACCGGGTCGAGCCGCGAGCCGATGTCATCGGGGTCGACCGCGTGGCTGTCGACGTGTTCATACATTGCGTGTTCAGTGGCCATCATCATTTCCGAACGTGCCGATTCGAGTTCCCTAACCGTAGCGGCACGGTATCGGGGTGGTCACCATGCCCCGCACACCGGCGCGACCTGCGCGAACGGCGCGTGCGGGTCCGGCGGACGCCCGCGCCCACCGCGGGGCAGCCGTGCAGCCGATTCGTCTTGCACCCCAACGCTTTTCGGCCCTCCCGCGGCCCGGGTAAGCTGCGACGTTTCAGGCGCGCCCGGGTCGGGTATCTCTCGGTAATACGGTGCACCGCCCTGCCCGCGTTGCTCAACTCCACACTCATCGGAGGTATCGGCGATGGCCGAGATGATTATCGAATCGCCCGACGAAGTCGTCGCGTTCCTCAAAGCGCAGCACAACCTGATCGAGGACATGTTCGACGAGGTGCTGCACGCATCGAATCCCGAAGCGCGCGAAGAGCCGTTCGTCAAGTTGCGCCAATTGCTGGCGGTCCACGAAACGGCCGAGGAGATGATCGTGCATCCCCGGGTGCGCCGCGAGACGGACTCCGGGGACGACATCGTCGACGCCCGGCTGAAAGAGGAACACGAAGCCAAGGAGTTGTTGGCGCAGATCGAAAAGCTCGACATCACCTCGCAGGAGTTCGTCGGCGAGCTGACCAAGCTGCGTGAGGCGGTGCTCGACCACGCCGCGCACGAGGAGAGCGAGGAGTTCCCCGTCCTGCAGCGCAACCTCGACACCGATGACTTGGAACGGATGGGGTCCGCGGTGCGGGCCGCCGAGGCGATCGCGCCGACGCGACCGCATCCCGGCGTGGAATCGGCCAAGCTCAACTTCGCCCTCGGCCCGTTCGCCTCGATGCTCGATCGCGCCCGCGACCTGATCGGACACGCCCTGGGCTGACGGCGCACACTCTCCCCGGTCTTGGCCGACGACGTCCGTAGTCTGGGAGAAGTGAGCGCTGCGCCGACCCTGCAGGACCGGTTCTTTCGCGAGTTGCCGGAAATGGCCGTCCGATGGCAAGCCGAGCCGCTTCCCGAGCCGCGGTTGCTCGTCCTCAACGAGCGGCTGGCTGGCGACCTGGGTCTCGACGCGGCGTGGCTCCAGGGTCCCGACGGGCTGAGGTTCCTGGCCGGCAACGCGCTGCCCCGCGGCGCCAGCCCGGTGGCGCAGGCCTACGCCGGCCACCAGTTCGGCGGCTTCGTCCCGCAGCTGGGCGACGGGCGCGCGCTGCTGCTGGGTGAGGTCGTCGACTCCCAGGGCCGCACCCGCGACATCCACCTCAAGGGTTCGGGTCCGACGCCGTTCGCGCGCGGCGGGGACGGCCTGGCGGCGGTCGGCCCAATGCTGCGCGAATACATCGTCAGCGAGGCGATGCACGCTCTGGGTGTCGCCACGACGCGTTCGCTGGCCGTCGTCGGTACCGGGCGCGAGGTCCAGCGCGAGACGCCGCTTCCCGGGGCGGTCCTGGTCCGGGTCGCCACCAGTCACCTGCGGGTCGGCAGCTTTCAATACGCCGCCGTCGCCGGTGACAGCGGCCTGCTGCGGCGGCTGGCGGACCACGCGATAGCCCGCCACTACCCCGCAGCGGCGGAGGCCGACAACCCGTACCTCGCGTTCTACGAGGCGGTGGTCGCCGCGCAAGCGTCGCTGATGGCCCAATGGATGCTGATCGGGTTCGTCCACGGGGTGATGAACACCGACAACATGACGATCTCGGGCGAGACGATCGACTACGGACCGTGCGCCTTCATGGAGTCATACGACCCCGACACGGTCTTCAGCTCGATCGATTTCTGGGGGCGCTACGCGTATGGCAATCAGCCCCTGATCGCCGGGTGGAACCTCGCGCGGTTCGCCGAGGCGCTGCTCCCGCTGCTTTCCGACGATGCCGGCCGGGCGGTGGCACTGGCCGAGGCGGCGTTCGGCGTCTTCCAGTCGCGCTACGACGAGGTGTGGTCGTCCGGCATGCGCGCGAAGCTAGGTTTGCCGGCCGACGCCGGGGAGGGGGCCGTCACGCCGTTGATCGACGACCTGCTTCGCCTGCTCAAGGAGAGCCGCGTCGACTACAGCTCGTTCTTCCGCCACCTCGGCCGCGCCGCCCGCGGTGACGCCGAGCCGGCCCGCGGCCTGTTCATCGACCTCGCGGGGTTCGACGAATGGATGTCGCGCTGGCGGGCCCTGGGCCCCGACGCCGGCGTCATGGACCGCGCCAACCCCGTCTACATCCCCCGCAACCATCTGGTCGAGGAGGCGCTGGCCGCGGCGACGAGCGGCGACCTCGCCCCCCTCGGCCGGCTGCTCGACGCCGTGACGGCCCCCTATGACGAACGGCCCGGGCTCCAGCGTTACGCCAGCCCGGCGCCCGACGATTTCGGCGCCTACCGAACGTTTTGCGGCACCTGACGGCACGGACCGAATTCTACCGGGCGCCAAGACTTTTGGATTTCAAGCGACCGCGGGCGACGCATGCGCGGGAACCGGTCAATCGCCTCGGGGCCGACCGGTCGGCCTGCGGGTAGCCCCCCACAGGCCGACGCCGATCCCAATTACCGCGCCGCCCAAGCCAATAACCCGTTGCGAGGGCTTCAACTGGTCGTGCACGCTGAGCCCGCCGAGCAGGTCGGCCGCGTCCGCGCCGCCCGAGGCGAGGAACCAGCCGCGGGTGTCCTTGCCGCGAAGCGCGGCCGTTGCGAGCAGCGCGCCGATCAACGCGTCGCGGTAACCCATCGAGCGCAACAGCAGGCGCGCCGTCGGCGTGGGCTCTTCGGGGTCACCCCAGAGGCGGTTGGCCCCCGACGGGTCGACGAGGAACGAGATCCCGGATGCGAGCCGGATGCTCCCCGCCAATAACGCCGATCGGTCGATGGACATGGCCGAAAGCCTAAGCCGTAATCCACTATTACGCACGGGTTTAACAGTGAAACGTTGGCGCTCTTCATTTCGGACCGCGGTACACAAAAGTTATACGCCGGCAAACCCACGCCTGCCCCGCCCGATGCAGTGACCTCCCGGTTCGTCGAAACGCGCAAACTCGCAGGTGCGACGCCGGTGGTTATAGGGTGCCCGGCCCCATCGCAGGACCGAAACCCGCGCCGGCAAAACACTTCTGGAGTATCGCGAATGTGGCTATGACAATACGGTTCGGCGTCTACCTTGATCCCTATGACGGAAAAGGGGGATCCGCTCGGACATCGGCACGCGCACGGCAGCAATCCGGAAAGGCGCCGCAGAACCAAGCTCCCTCCCGACCCGGAGGTGCGTAAGGCCATCATCGACGCGGCGGCGAAATCCGTTCGCCAGCATGGTGTTCGGGGACTGAACCTCGCCGCGGTGCTGGACGAGGCGCAGTTGAGCACCCGCGCCTTCTACCGACACTTCGAATCCAAGGACGAGCTGGTGGCCGCCGTCTTCATGGAGTTGACGCGCCTGGAGGTGATGCGACTCAAGGAAAAGATGGCGCCGGCGTCCTGTCCGATCGAGGGGGTGGCGGCCTGGATCGACGCACGATTGGACCTCGCGTTCGACGAGAGCATCAAAGCGGAATTGCGCCAGGCGTCTTTGGAGGCACAGTCGAGGAACACGGCCTCCCCCGAAGCCGTCGCGCCGTTTTACAACGCCATCCTCGAGCCCCTCATCGAACACCTGGAGCGCGGCCTGCATCTGGGCGTGTTCCAGGACATCGTGCCGGCGACCGCCGCGAGGTCGATCAACGGCGTGGTGTGGGCAGCCACCCAGCGCCAGTGGGCGATGGGGCTGTGGGACCGTGGCGACGTCCGGGAGCGGGCGCTCCGGTTCTGTCTGCGCGGCCTCGGGGTGCCGCCGGACACCATCGAAGACATCGTCGCCGCGCCCCGTGCCTATGCCGGAAGCGCTGACCTTTAGTGAAAACGGCCGATTTCAGATGTTTAAAAATTGTGAAGCAGGGTTGGTTCTGACCTTTTGGGGGGTACTAGGCAAGACATGATGCACTCGCATGACTCACAGGGAGCTCGGCAGGCATACATCGGGCCCCGGGGGCCCCGGGGGCCCCGTCGACGCGCCAAGCTGCCGCCCGACCCGGACGTGCGATGCGCGATTGTCGCGGCCGCGTCGAAGTCGGTTCGGGAGCGGGGTGTACGGGGACTCAGCGTCGCCGTCGTGCTGGAGCAGGCTCAGTTGAGCACTCGGGCCTTCTACCGGCATTTCGAATCCAAGGACCAACTTGTGGCGGCGGTCTTCAGCGAAATGACGCGCAACGAGGTGTCCCGGCTGAAGAGAAACATGGCCGCGGCGTCCACTCCGGTGGAAGCTGTGGCGGCGTGGATCGAGGGGCGCTTCGACCTCGCGTTCGACGACAACACCGAATCCGACCTCCGGCGACTGTTGATGGAGGCCCAGTCGAAGGTCAGCGCCCCCAACGAGCCGGTGTCGCCGCCCTATCCCGTCATCGTCGAACCGCTCGTCGAGCAACTGGAGCACGGGCTGCGGGAAGGCGTGTTCCACGACATCGTGCCGGCCACCGCGGCGAAGTCGCTGTACGGCGTCGTGTGGGCGGCCTGCCAGCGGCAGCGCGGGATAAGCCATGCGGAACGGGAGGAGACCCGCCGGCGCGCGCTGCGGTTCTGCCTGCGCGGGTTGGGCGTCTCGCCCGAAACGATCGAAACCCTCACCGAACCCTGGGCGACCGCGGGCTGACCGCGGAGCGGCCGGCCGTCACCGGCGGCCCTCACCGCGCCGGGCAGGTGTCGGCGATCTCGATCGAGGCAGGCCAGAGCACAACGGTCAACCCGCAACCCACGACGGCGGCCCCGACCGGCAGCACTGGTTGAAGCCGCGCCTGGATCCGGAGCGTCTCGTCGGGGTGCCTGATCGTCGGGCTCGTGTGGTCGGGAACTCACACGCAGCACCTGCGGCAGATGCAGGGCGCAGACTTGGTCGTGTCGTTCCTGGGTTCGATAGTGTCCTGGCCCGTCCTGCCGTTCTCGAATGTATGTATGACCTGACCGCTTTTGACCGGCCGGGCTAGCATGAGCGTCATGCCCGAGCCGGTCCCGGCTGCGGACGAAACCGTCGCAGCCAACGCCGCCCAGACCCCTCCGGAGACGGCCGCCGCGCCCACTGAGGGGACCGCCGCGGCCGATCTCGCGTGGTCGGGTGGCGATGACGACAGGGCTGAGCCGGCTCCGGAGCGCCAATCCTGGGTGGCGACGTGGCGCAAGGCCGGGGCATTGCTGTTGGGCGGCTTGGCGCTCGGCGCGGCGATCGTGCTGGGCTTTTGGCTGCTGGAGCCGAAGACCAACGGTCCGCAGCCGCCGCCTCAGGCTTCGCATACGGCGACCAGTGCGTCGGCGTCGACGAACGCTGCCCCGCCGTCGATCGCGTCGACTCCCGAGCAGGACAACAAGTACGTGCAGGACCTGAACGACCGCGGCATCTCGTTCGCCAATCCCGAGGCGGCCATCTACAACGGGAAGCTGGTGTGCGAGGACGTCCGCCAGGGCATGGCGGTGCCCCAGATCGTCGACGCCTTCCGTGCCAGCAATCCCGGCCTGGGCGCGGATGCGCAGGGCTACGTGGCCATTTCGATTCGCACGTACTGCCCGCAGAACGCCAACCTGGTCAGCGGAATTTCTTGACCCGCCCCGACGCCCGCCGCCGTACGCGTTTTGAACTGGGGAAATCGGCCCTGGTCGGCCATGATGGAATGCGACGCGGCCTGAGGAAGTCGCCCAAGTTCGACAGCGTTGACACAACGTAACCCCACGCGACCGCACCGTAGTCAAAGGAGACAGCCCCATGACTGTCGAAGACAACAGCGCCCCGACCGAATCGGTGCCCCGTCCGCGACCGCGAACCAGGACCGCGGCCCGGTCGAAGCTTCTCGGCAACGTGGTGGCGGCGGCGTTCCTGGCGTTGTCCGTGCTGTTCGCGCTGGGCGTGGTGGCGACCTACTTCCTGAGGGACAGGACGGCGACGTCCCCCGGGCCGCAGACGGTGACGGTCACCCCGAAAGCCTCGGCGGGTCCGGCGGACGGCCGGTTCTTCAGCTCGTTGGCCATTTACGGGATCTCGGACAACGGCAACGAGGCGGTCCGGCAACGTTTCATGGAATTCGGCCACCACACGTGTTTTTCGCTGCTGCCGCCGCGCCCGCAGACGCTCGACGCGACGGTCAGCGGCATAATGGCCGCCGAAAATCAGGACGTCGCGGCGGGCAGTCCGTGGTCGCCGCAGTTCACCCACGACGACGCCGAGCATTTGGCGCAGGCCGCCATCGGCGCCTACTGCCCCGACGTGCCGAAGTAGCACACCCCGGCCTCGCCTAAGCTCCGATTTGCATTGTGGTTCTTACGATTTCGCGCCGCGGTCATCGAAGGAGACGACCTTGCCCCGGTTGATCGACACCCAGTCCCGCGCCTCCAGGTACGGGCGGAAGGTCTCGGCGATCAGCCGCTG
The DNA here is from genome assembly GCF_001053185.1 of Mycobacterium bohemicum DSM 44277. Taxonomy (GTDB): domain Bacteria; phylum Actinomycetota; class Actinomycetes; order Mycobacteriales; family Mycobacteriaceae; genus Mycobacterium; species Mycobacterium bohemicum. The sequence goes on from NZ_CSTD01000006.1 coordinate 154,825, forward strand.
ATCGGCCGCGGTCTTGGGCCGCTGCAATTCGTAGAGGTGCGGAAATTCCGTCCAGGCGGTTACCGCACGCCACAGCCGCACGGCCGCCTCGCCGGTGGGCGGGTCGATGAGGACCGGCCCGAAAAGGCATTGCCCATCCGGGAAAAAGAGCGTCGGCACTCCGTAGCCGTCGGCGTCGACCACCCGCCGATGGTCGGCCATCACCTCGTCATTGGTGGTCGGGTCGTCGATCGCCCGGTCGACGAGGCCGGGGTCGAAACCCAGTTCCTCCAGCAGGTATCGGGCGACGGCCTTCTCGTGCGGCTTGTTGCCCTCGACATGCAATGCGCGGCCGGCCCGTTCGTACCAGGCGTCCAGGTCTGCCATCGACCGGCGGCGCAGCAGCGCCCCGATGCGCATCATCGACCAGCCGTAGGACCATTCGCGTTCCCAGGGGTGCTTCTTGCCCTCCTGGCGGTTGATCTCCTCGAGGCTGAAGAAGCGCCAGTTGACCGAAAGGCCGGTCTGCTCGCGCACGTCGCGGATCCACCGCGACGTCTGGTAGGCGTAGGGACACATCACGTCGAAGTGGAAGTCGACGACTGCGGGTCCGTCACTCACATCGTGAACCTCAGGCTGCGGGCGGCGCGGTCGCCGAGTTCGTCATCGCCGGTCCACGTGACCGCTCCGGAACTGATGGGCACCTGCGGATCGATGCGCCCGCATGCGAGCTGGATGAAGGTGGTCGAGTCCGTCGTCAACGTCACGTCGGGGTCGGCCAGCTCCTCGACTTGCCTGGCCCGGCCGTCGACGGCCACGTGCAGCTCTCGGACGATCGGGCCGGTGAGGTCAAAGGTGATGGCCTTGCCGTCGGGCACGCCGACTTTCTTGCCGACGATGTACCCGATGGAATTCTCCACCTCGGCCAGCGCGATCTCGGCGCCGATCCCGGTGTCATCGGTCGCCCTGCCGAGCGGGGTGGTGATGTCGCGCTCGTGCACCCAGAAGTCGAACACCCGGATCGCCAGGAAGCGGCCGAAGGTGCCCGGGCCGACCGGGGTCCAGGACGGGCGCTGTAGATCGGCATCCGAGAGAGCGGCCAGGTCGCGACGCCGCCCGTCGTAGACGGCGCGAACCAGGTCGACGTAGGAGCGGGGGTCGACGTCGGTCCCTCGCATGAACTCGGCCGCCCGATCGAAGGGTGGCGGCGTGCGATCGTCCTCGGGCAGCCAGCCGGCCATGACCGCCTCGATGCTGGTGACGTGGTTGACGACGTCGCGGACCGTCCAGGCCGGGCAAAGCGACTGAACCTTCCAGTCGGCGTCGCCGAGGTCGCCGCACAGGGCCAGCATCGAGTCATAGCACCGTTGGAGAGCCGCACGAATCTCTTCCAGGCTCCAGGCCTTCGGACCTTGCAACGTCCGCTCCTTGTCCGGTCCGCCGGTGCGCCGGCGGGCGTCGTTTTGATCGGTACGCAAACTAGCCGTCAGGGTAGACGGTTCGCCTCGGCGCCGCGGTTGATGCGATCATCGGGCGGTCGCCGCGCCTAGGCGGCCGGCGGCGCCGGCCACGGGAATTCCGGCCAGATCGCCGGGGGCGCCGGAGGCGGTGGGGTGTTCGGTTCGCCCGCGTGCTGCGGGCAGTAATCGCCGACCGCGACGCCGACGAACTTGCGGGCGTCGGAGGTGCTGAACCCCGGATTGCTGGCCGAGACGTCGTTGATGACGTCCACTTCGGAGCTGCCCTGGTCCATCATCTGGCAGGCCCGTTTGGCGACGGCGACCGCATCGGGCCCGTTGCGATAGGCAACCCCGGCCTTGTCCAGCTCAGCCAGAAAGGCCGCGTCGGGGCCCGAAACGACGTTGCCCGGATCGGCGTGTGCCGGGGCCACCGCCGCGGCCGCGGCGAGTACACCGGCGAGCGTCAGAAGAATGCGCATCGCTTCATCCTCGTATACGCCGGCGGCCACCCACGGGTCCCCCGGCCCGGCCGGACACGGCCTATCGTGAGGCCATGAACGCCCCCGTGCCGGACCCGCCCGGCCAACCCGCCGATCACCTGGACCGCCGGCGGCTGCTCCGGCTGGCCGGCCCCGCCGCGGCGCCGGCCACCGCGGCCGACCTGCCGACCACTCCCCCACCGCGGCCCGTAACGGCCGGTGCCACAGCGGCACTCATGCTCTGCCGGGACGCCTGGGGCGCCCGGCCGGCCCGAGCCGGTGGGAAGGCCCACACCATCACGCGCATGACGCTGCACCACGAGGCCGTCGTGCTCGGCGACAACCGAAATGCCCCGGGCCACTTGCGAAGTGACCAGCGATACCACCAAGACCAGCATGGCTGGGTCGACATCGCCTATCACGTGGGCATCGACCGCGACGGCAACATCTACCAGCTGCGGACCACCGAGATCGCCGGCGACACCGCGACGGACTACGACACGACGGGCCATTTCCTGGTCCTCTGCGAGGGCGACTTCGATCAAGAGGCCGTGCCGGAGGCCCAGCTCCATGCGGCCGCCGTCGCTTTCGCCTGGGCCGCGGCGACGTTTCACGTCGCGAGCGGCACGTTGGCGGGCCACCGGGACCTGGCCCAGACGTCGTGTCCGGGTGCCAACCTCTACGCCCACCTCGCCTCCGGCGACCTCAAGCGGCGCATCGACGAGCTGCTGGCGGCCGGCGGAGTGGACCTGCAGCCCTTCTGCGGATCGGAGGCCGCCGCGAAGGTCGCGGCCATCGAGGCCGGCGAGTAACCGCCGAATGGGGGCAAAGCGACCCGTAAGGGCCGGCGCGGTGCGAAGGTAGGTCGATGCGTCGACGTAGTGCGGGCGTGCCGCTGTGCGTGGCCGTGGTCGCGGCGTTGTCGACGGCCGCGCCGGCGGGCGCCGGTGACGGGGAGTGCCCGATCATCCTGCCGGCGGCGGATCGGCTGGAGAAGGCGTTCGAGCTGGTATCCGCCTCCGGGACACCGCCTTACGTGGCGGGCCAGGTGCGCAACGCGCTTTCCCCGCTGTACGGCTTGACGAGCCCGGCCGCCATCGATCTGCGGATCCGGTCGGACATGCTCGCGTCGTCGATCGACGCCAGCGACCCCTACCGGCCGGCCAGCCCCGCGCAGACCGCCGGCGATCTCGCGGCGGCGAGACAGCAGCTGGCCGCGGCCCGCGACTACTGCGCTCCCTGAGTCGCTATCGTCCCCAGGGCCGGTTGCGGACCGACAGGCGCTGGGCGTCGGGCCAGATCGCCGCGGCGGCCGGTGAGGCGCAGAAGGTGTCCTCGGCCTGGTAGACGTCCATGTCGACGGCGTGCAGGCCGTCCTCCTGGTGGGCGCGGCAGATGACCGTCAGCACCTGGTGGGTGTCGGGATCGACCTGCTCGGCCTCGATGGTCAGCACGACGACCAGCGTGTAGCCGGCTCCCGTCGGCAGGTAGAACGTGAGGTCCCGGCTGTCCAGCGCGCCGCCGTTGGTCACCAGATAGCCGTCGCCGCTGGGATACACGGCCTGCCCGACCATCTGGGTGCGTTCGTAGTGCAGCCGGTCGCCCGGCGCCCGCCACACCGCGAAGCGGGTGTTGGGGCTGCCGTTGAACAGGTTCTGGGCGATCGGGATGATCAGCTCGTCGCGGCCGTCGCCGTCGACATCCTGCAGCCCGACACCACCCGGGCTCGACGGCTCCAGCAGTTCATCGATGGTCTGCACCACCGCGCCCGACGCGTCGGTCACGGTGACCTTCACCGCCCTGGGTCGCGGCAGCTCCGGCACGGTCCAGTAGTTGACGGCGAAATCGAGGGCGCCGGAGTGCAGTCGGCAATCCGTATGCGGGGACGTCGCTTTCGGGCTGATCACCGCTCCGGTCTGCGGGCACGGCGGCAGCGCGGTGTCGGCGGCCGCGGTGGGGCACCCGACTCCCGCGGAGACCGTCGCCGCGACGATCAGCAGCGCCAGCCGCTTCACGGACGCGCCTACCGCGTCGGTGCCGGCTTGCCGGGCGCGGGCAGCGGCTCGGGCGGCGGCAGCTGCTGCTCGACGGGCGGGTGCGAGCCGGTCTTGGGGCCGATGTCGCCGACCTGCCAACCGCTGCCCGCCCGGTTGACGGTGACCTGCAACAGGATGATCGACACCTTCGGCGTCGGGTTCTGCAGGTTGCGGGTGGTCTGGTGGGCCGACACCACGACCTGATAGCTCCCCCCGCCGGGTTGGGCGACCGCGTCGGTGGCCAGCACCTCGCCGCTGGAGGTCACCTGCGCCTGCAGCATGATGCTCTTGAGCACGTCGGTGGCGTTGACGTACTTGTCTTTGAGCTGTTGCGACACACCGTCTTCCACGGATCGGAAGAAGGCGTCGGGGTCCTCGAAGCTGTAGGTCAGCGACTTCAGCGCGTAATCCCGGGCCAGCCGCGCCGCCGCATCGCGGTCGGCGTTGTCCCGACGCAGCGCGGCAAGCTGGCCGCTCACCTGCTGGTACTTGGTGTACCCGACCACGGCGCCGGCCAGCGCCGCCACCACCAGAACGGCCGTGGCCCATCGCGTCAGCCGCCGGGGCCTTCTCGACCAGACTCGCCCGAGTGGCCCCTTCGGCCGCGCGTCCTCAGCTGCGTCGTCGGCAGCGTCGCCGGCTGTGTCGCCGGCACTGTCGTCGGTGGCCGCGGCGGCGCCGTTCCCATCCCCGTCCGCGGCGGGTTCGGCCTGCGCGTCCTCGGGCTCTGTGTCGCTCACTTTTTCGTCGCTGATCGCTGCGTCAGTCATGTCGGTTCCCTCTTTTCCCCTGCGTGAAGTCATTGGTGCCACTCGGGCACGTTGAGCTGGACCCGCAGACCGCCGGTGTCGTTGAAGGTCGATTCCCAGAAGTCGAGCCAGTGCCCCGCGTCCACCTTGATGGGGCGCAGCGGCGCGACGGCCGGTTCCAGGACGGTGGCGAAGGTGCTCAGCGGACCCGCCAACTCGTCGACGTATTCGCTCAGCTTGTCGATGAGGACGCCCACCGGGTCTCCGGGACCGATGACGCCCACGCCGCTGTGGGACAGGACCTCGATTTCGTGGATCAGCTTGAGGAACGCCGGCACCGTGCGCGGCAGCTCCTGGCCGGTGTGGCTGATGATTTCAGCGGCCCCGAGGTCGCCGAGGTTGGTGGTCAGCGTGGAGATGTTGCTGAACAGGGTGGCCATCAACTGCTTGTCGTCGCGAATCACCTTGGCGGTCAACGCGGCGGTGGTGGCCAGGGAGTCCAGGGTGTCGTCGTTGCCGGCCAGCGCCCCGGAGATGTTGGTGACCACGGTGTGGGCGTAGTCGGGGTTGAGCGCCGAGATCAGGGCATTGGCCTTGGTGAACAGGTCGCTACCGGTCACCATCGGCGCGACCCGGTCCGCGGGGATCACCGCGCCGTCGGAAAAGTACGGCGGCGCAATCAGTTTCGGCTTGAAGTCCACGTATTGCTCGCCGGCCGCGGACAGATTCTCCACGCTGATCGCGCTGTTGGCGGGAATCGGGTGCGAACGGTCGACGTCGATCGACACCGCCAGCCCGGTCGTGGTGGTGCGGATCCCGGTCACCCTGCCGATCTTGATGCCGCGCATCGTCACTTCCGAGGTGGGCAGCAGGCCACCGGAGGTGTTGAGCAACAGGGTCAGTCGGGTGGCCTGCCTGGTCGGGCTCATGTCGAGCACGCCGACCGCCATGTAGGCCGCGCCGAGCAGCGTCAGCGCCGTCAGGATGACCAGGGTGATGCGGGCGTTGAACTTCATGGCAGCAGTCCCATCGTCCGCATGGCCGAGACCGCCTGGTCCGCCTTGTCCGCGGGGTCAACGCCTTCGTGGTCGTTCGGCAGATGGAGTTCGGAGACGCTGTATCTCGGTCCGCCCTTGCGGAAGAACGGGATGAGCTTGGTGCGCACCAGCGCGTTGAATTTGTCGGCGATCACCGGGACGGTGGTGTCGGCGGTCGCGATGGCCCCCACCCAGGGCGTCATGTAGGAGATCATCTGCATCCAGTCCCCGGCGACCGGGTTCACGAGTTGTCCGCCGAGGTCGCTCAGTTCCTTGGAGTCCGCGACGACGTTGAGGATGGACAACGTGACCACGGAGAGGCCCTGAAGCTTCGGCGGGCCCTCGGTGACCAGCCGGTTGAACACCTCGGTGTTGCCCGACAGGTTGGTGCTGATGTTCTCCATGCTGGCCAGGATGCCGTTGATCGTGTCCTGGTTGGCCGCAAGGTCATTGAGCACCCCGGCGATGGTCTGCTGGGTCCGGGCCAGTTCGGCGGGGTCTTTGGGGAACGCCTTGTTGAGATTGACCACGGTGTCTCGCAGCGTGCCGATCGCTCCGCCGGCCACCAGGTTGGACACCGAGCGCAAGACGTCTTCGACGTTGGCGGCCGGAACGGTGTTGCGCAGCGGGATGGTGTCGCCGTCGTGCAGCACCGCGGCCGACGACGTGTCCGGCGGCAGCAGGGCGATGTAGATGTCGCCCAGCGGCGTGGCCTGGCGCAGTTCGGCGCGAGTGTTGTCGGGCAGCGTGGTGTCGCCGGACATGTCCACGTAGGCGACCGCCGTCGCGCCGTCCAGTTGGACGTGGTCGAGCACGCCGATTTGGATGCCCCCGGAGTCCACCTTGGCCCGGGCCGGCAGGTTGAGCACGCTGGAGAACTGAATCTTGATGCGGTAGGGGTGGTGCGGACTGTAGGCGCCCGGCACCGGCAGCCGGGTCGGATCCAGCGAGCACGCGGCGGTGAGGCCGATTGCCAACGCCACCAGCACAATTCGCAGACCGCGCATTGATCGTCGAGTCATCCCAGCGCCGCCCCCAGGATCAGGTCGGTCAGGCCGAGGGTCACCGGATCCGACGCGGTGTCCGCCGCGCACGCCGCCGCGGCGCCCGGGGTATGACGCTCGCGCAGCACCTGGCAGATGGCGCCGGCCTGCGTTGGCGAGATCGCCACCTGCGGCGGGATATAGGTGACGTTGTGGGTACCCCACGCCGGCTCGTAGATGTCGGACAACCAGTGGCTGAACTGCGGCCACGAATTGATCATCGCGATGATGGCAGGGGTGTGGCGGTTCAGCACGTCGCGTATCCAGGGGATCAGCTTGTCGCCGATGTTGTGGTAGATCCGCGGCCCGAACCGGTCCACCGCCGCGACCAGGATCGGCAGCAGGTGCGACAACCGGCTCAGCGCCTCGGAGAAGTTGTCCGACAGGCCCTGGATCACCTGGGTGGTCTCCGGAAGCGTCGCGACCACCGAGGCGAAGCTGTCCCAGTGCTTGAGGAAGCCCGAGGTGAACATCTCGCTGTTTTCGAACAGTTGCCGGTAATCGGCGTCGGCCTGGTAGGGGTCGGCGAGCATGGTGACCAGGTTGCGCAGCGTCTGGTTGAGGCCGGAACCGGTGCCGTCCAGGGAGCGGCTGGCCGCGCGCAGGCTGTCGTTGATGGCTTGCACGCCCGGCGCACGGGACGGGTCCCCGTGGGGCTGCGGGCCCAGGATGGCGTCGGCGAGCCTGCCGATGGCCGAGAAGGTTTCGCTGACGCTGATCGGGGTCTTGGTGGACGCCAGCCCGATGCAGCCGGGCCCGGTGAATTTCGGGCCTCCGGTGTAGGGCTTGGTCAGCTCGAGATGGCGGTCGGTGACGATCGACTGGGAATAGGTGATGGCACCGACATCGGCGGGCAGGTCAAGGTCTTTGGGCACGGTGAAGTCGACCTCGACGTGGTCGGGCTTGTTGACGATCGCCGTCGTCGAGCCGACCTCGACGCCCAGCAGCGCGACCTTGTTCCCCGGATACAGCCCCACCGCGTCGGTCAATTCGGCGCACATGGCGCGGGTGTTGCCGAACTTGGGCAGCACGGTCCGCACGCCGAAGACGGCCGCCGCCGTGACCGCGGCGACGACGCCCACCGCCACCGCGATGCCGAGCGGGGAGCGCAGCCGCGAGCCGAGAGCCGACATGCCGGTCATGTCAGCAGTTCCTCATGATGTTCGGCAGGCAGAGATCCTGTCCGGGAACGAGCCGGTTGTGTTCGTCGAAGACGACCCCGTTTCCGCTGAGCATCGGGCCGACGATGTTGAGGGTCTGCCCCAGGCCCTCGGCCGCCTTGCCGATGCGCTCGGGGTGGGCGACCAGCGTGTCGATGATGTCGTCGAGCCCGTTGACGATCGGTTCGACCTCCCGGCCGTAGAACGTCACGACGCGGTCCATGATGCGCGCCAATTCCTTGAGCAGCGCGAAGTATTCGATGATGTCGACCGTCTTGGACGTGTACACCTTGCCCAGGACGTCCACCTGCTCGACCAGGGTGACGAGTTGCCTGCGCCCGGCGACCATCGCGCGCAGCCCGTTGTCGACGAACTCCAGGCCGCGATGGAAGTCGGCGGTCGTCTTGCCCAGTGACGTCGTCAGCGCGTTGGCCGACCGCAGCAGGTCGCGCACCGCGTTGGGATACTTGTCGGCCGCGTTGGCCACCTCGGTGAAGGTGTCGTGGATGACCTGGCCGTCGACTTCCTTGATCACCGGGGTGGCGGCCTGGATGATGTCGTTGACCTCGAACGGCAACGTGACGCGCTGCGGCGGAATCACGTTGTGGCCCAAGGGCAGGGCGCCCTTGGGGTCAAGCGCCACATAGTGCCCGCCGAGCGGGGTGAGCAGCTTGACGTCCAGCGTGGACTCCGAACCGACCACCACCGACTGCTCGACGTCGAACTTCATCTCGACGACGGCGCCGGCGAGCCGGACGCCGGTGACCTTGCCGACCGGGATGCCGGCGATTCGAACCTGGTCGCCGACGCGCACACCGCCGGCGTTGGGCAGCTGCGCGGTATAGCCGCTCTGGCCGGTCGGATTCAGGTAGGCCAGCCCGGTCGCCGCCACGGCCACGAAGATGACGAGGACACCGATTATGCCGTGGCGGCGACTGCGCACGGCGGCGGCGTGCTCATCGAGCGCGGCGCGCCGCGGCAGCCGGGCGCCCCACCCCAGCCTGCTACCCAAGGTGACGAGTCGGCTGTCGAGCACCATTACCGGCACACCACCAGGTTCTGTTGTGCGAAGGACACCTCGCCGATCCCGGGCAGGGTGACCTCGCCGTGCGAGCAGGTAAACGTCGGGGTGGCGGGCTTGTCGTCGACCAGCGAGTCCCGGATCCCCTCGATCAACGACGGAACGAGTGACAGGCCGGCGATGATCGTCGACGTTTGCGGCCACATCCGGCTGCTCAGGTCGTAGAGCGGAACGGTGCTGCCGTCGAAGATGCGCTCGATGTATTGCAGGATGTGGGTGGTGGTCCTGAGTATGGGCAGGCCTTTGTCCAGCGAGTTGCGGAATTCCTGTGCGCTGGAATTGAATTCGGTCAGCACGTCGTTGAGCGTGGCGATGAGATGAAACAGCTGCTGGGACCTGCCGCCCAGATCCTGGGAGATCGCGCTGAGATTGCGGATCACGGCCGTGATGACCGCCTGGCGGTCCACCGCCAACTTGGAGATGACGTCGAGGTCGTGCAGGAACGGGCCGATGCCGGACTCGTCACCCTGGATCAGCCGCAGCAGGTTCTCGCCCAGCAGGTTGAACTGGGCGGGGTCGAGGGTTTGGAAGATCGGCCGAAACCCGTTGAACAGCTTCGCGACATCGAACGACGGAATCGTCTGCCCCAGCGGGATGTTCCCGCCGGCGGGCAGCCGCCGATCCGGCTTGGCCGGCTGGACGAGTTCCACATAGCGCTGACCGAGCAGGGTCTGGTAGCGCACCGCGGCGACGGTGTTGGCATACACCGGGTGATCGTTTTGCGCGGTGAAATCCACCTTGGCGATGCGCCCGTCGAGCCTGATGGTCTCCACCTTGCCGACCTGGACCCCGGAGATGCGGACGTCGTCGCCGGCGTAGAGCCCCGACACATCGGAAAACGCGGCGGTGTAGCGGGACACCGCCCCGGTGACCGGGCTGCGCAGGGCGGTCAGCACGATCAGCGCGCACACCACCGCGATCGAGGTGAAGATGGTAAGCCACACAACGGATCTCGTGACGCTTCTCATCGGCCACCGCCCCGCGGCGCCGGGGCGGGCGGACCGGGCGGACCGGGCGGCTGGGGCGCCAGGGCCGCCGGCAGCCCGGGCATCGCCTCCAGCGCGACCTCGACCCGCATCCGCACCTTGCCGTCGATCACCGGAAACGCGGCACTCGTGCGGTCCAGCAGACCCGAGAGCCGGTCATAGGCCGGCGCCAGGCTGCCCAGCGTGTACATCTGCGGCAGCATCACGTCGGTCAGCGAGGACGTGATGGGGACCAGCCACGAGACGTTCCTGGCGAAGAGGTCGTCGCTCTTGAAGAGCAGCTTCGCGGTCTGGTCCAGGATCAGGTTGGTGCGCTCGACCCCGTCGCGCTGCGCGAGGAACGCCATTCCGTTGAGCAGGTCGTAGGCGAGCTTGATCAGCGGAATGGTGTCGCTGGCGCCGTTGACCACCGAGGCGAACACCGACAGCGACTGCGAGAACGGCGTCCGCTGGGAGTCGACGAGCATCTTGGCCAGATCGAAGTATGACCGGGTGACCGGCTCGGTCAGATCGGCGTGCCGGCGCAGCACCTCGATGATGTGGCTGACGTCGGGCGAGTCCACGATCTTTCCGAGTTTCTCGCCCGCCCGCAGCAGCCCGGTGATCGAGCTCGACTGCACGTCGGCGCCGATCAACAGCGTCTGGTTCGGCCGCAACCGGGGGCCGACGCCGCTGCTGATGAGTTCGACCGCCGCGAGGCCGAAGGTGTTCGACGACATGAACCTGGCCGTGGTGTCGGCGGCCAGGGCCTTGGCCTGGGCCGGCTCGAGTTCCACCGTCATCTTCTGCTTGTTGTAGCCGAACGATTCCAGCGTCTTGACCGTTCCGATCGTCAGGCCGCGGAACTTCACCTCCGCCCCCGGCGACAGGCCCTCACCGACCGCATCGGCGACCACGGTCAGCTTGTAGGTGTCGGCGTAGCCGCCGGTGCCGAGCTGGTAGAGCGCGCCGACGGCGACGGCCAGCACCACCGCGGCGATCAGCCCGCGGATCCTCAGGGACCGTGAACTGGGCGCCCGCACTCCTTGGTCGGAAAAGATCGGCATGGCCTACCCCGAGATCCGAACGCCGGGACTGTTGCCCCAGAACAACAGCGTCAGCACCATGTCGGCCGCGACCACGGTGACGATGCTGGCGCGGATGGCCCTGCCCGACGCGCGCCCGACGCCCTCGGGGCCACCGCCGGCGTAGTAGCCCTGATAGCCGTGGATCGCGATCACCAGCGTCACGAAGGTGGCCGCCTTGAGCACCGAGAACACGACGTCCGACGGCTGGATGAACGAATCGAAGTAGTGGTAGTACGTGCCCGACGACTGCCCGTGCAGCACGTTGACCACCAGCACGCACGAGACATAGCTCAACGCCAGCGTCACCACGTACAGCGGGACGATGGTGATCATCCCGGCGATCACACGGGTGGTGACGACGAACGGGATCGACTGAATGCCAAGGGCTTCCAGCGCGTCGATTTCCTCGGAGATCCGCATGGCGCCGATCTCGGCGGTCATGCGGCACCCGGCCTGGGCCGCGAAGCCGATCCCCGCGATCATCGGTGCCATCTCGCGCGTGTTCGCGTACGCGGAGACGAACCCGGTCAGCGGGCCCATGCCGACCATGTCCAGGGCGCCGTAGCCTTCGATGCCCACCGATCCGCCGACCGCGGCGCCCATGAACACCAGCACGCCGATGGTGCCGCCGCCGACGATGAGCGACCCGTTGCCCCAGATCATGTCGACCAGCAGCACGCCGGTCTGGTGCCGGTACCGCTTGAGCGTGTGGGGGATCGCGCCGAGCACCCGGTACAGGAAGGTGACCTGGTGACCGAGTCGCTGCACCAGCGAGTCCCCCCGGTCGGCAATCCACCACGCGGGCCGCAGGGCCAGGGAGAGGCCGCGCGGCAGGTACCGGGACGGCGTGGCCATCAGCCCAGTCTCAGCGGCATCGACATCGAGAGTCCCTGCGTGATCACCAGGTTGAGGACGAACACCGCGACCACGCCGATGACCACGGAGGCGTTGACGGCGTCCGCCACGCCGCGGGCACCCCCCTTGGCCTCCAGGCCGCGCTGGCAGGCCACCAGGATCACGACCACGCCGAAGAGCCAGGTCTTGAGGATGGCCACCCCGACATCGCTGACGCTGGCGAAGGAGGCGAACGAGGCGATGTAGCTGCCCGGCGTGCCGGACTGGAAGCCGACGTTTATCGCATAGCCGGCCGCCAGGCCCATGAAGATGATGAAGGAGCACAGCACCGGCGCCACGAACACGATCGCCGCCAGCCGGGGGGTGACCAGCCGCTGGACCGGGTCGACGCCCATCACCCGCAGCGCGTCGACCTCCTCGCGAATGGTGCGGGCGCCGAGGTCGGTGGCCACCGCCGAACCGGCCGCGCCGCCCAGCAGCAGCGCGGCCACGATCGGTGCGCCCTGCCGGATCACCCCGAGGCCGCCGGCGGCGCCCGAGACCGACGACGCGCCGACCTGCTGGATGAAGTTGCCGACCTGCACGGCCACGATGACGCCGAACGGGATGGACACCAGGAGCGCTGGAATCGCGGTGACGCTGATGATGAACCAGGCCTGGTTGATGGTGTCCCGCCAGGGGTGGCGTAACCGGACCACGTCGGTGACCAGATAGGAGAAGGACTGGGCGCTCAGGTCGAAGAAGCGGCCCAGGGTCTTCAGCGAGGAATCCGTCTGGTTGAGGACGTACCGCACCGGCCCGCCCAGGGCCCCGGCGACCTGGCGTCCGATCGACGCCGCCGCGCGCTCTTCCGGCTCGCCGACGCTCACGGGCCGGGGTTCGAGGTCCCCGTCGACGGTCGTGCTGGAGTCGATGTCGACACCGTCGACATCGACAAAAGGGAGCGGTTTGCCTTCTGTCTCGTTCGCCGGTTCGGCCGCTGTCGCGTCATGGACACCTGCGGTCAACGGCGGCTTCCTCCCTGATCGCTGCCATCGCCCGTCCCCCACGAGGGTGACGGGCTTGTTTGTCGTGTGTTTATCAGCGGTAGCAAGTGTCTGTTGGCGGAAAGTCGTCAGTGTGATGTACGTCACATTACGTGGGTGCGGTGGTAGCTTCCAGCCATGCCTGCCATGGCGTTGGCGGCGGACGCGTCCCGGGTGACGCCCTTGCGGCGGCGGGCCGTCATGCTGGCGGAATTCGTCGCCGCGAGCGTCGTGCTCGTGCACTGCGCCGCCGCGCCGCCGCCTCCTCCGGCGCCACCATCACCGTCGTCGTCGGCCGTCGCGCCGCCGCCCAGCGCGCCGCCGGCGCGAGCGGCCGCGACGGTGGAAGCGGTCACCGCCGCCGACCTCGGCGCGAGCTGGCGACCGGGCTGCCCCGTCGAGCCGACGCGACTGCGACGGGTCAGCGTCGACCACGTCGGTTTCGACGGCCTGACCCACCGCGGCGAGTTGATCGTGCACGAAGAACTGGTGGCCGACGTCGTCGCGATCTTCGACCGGCTTTACCGACTGCGCTACCCCATCGAGAGGATCCGCACGGTCGACCACTACCGGGACGCCGACGACGAGTTGTCCATGGAGGACGACAACACCTCGGCGTTCAACTGCCGCAGGATCCCCGGAACCGACGAATGGTCGCCGCACGCCTACGGTCGCGCCGTCGATCTCAATCCGCTGCTCAACCCGTGCATCTACGCCGGCGGGTATTTCGAACCGCGGAACGCGGCGACCTACCTGGACCGCGGGCGTAGCGACCCCGGGCTCCTCCACGCCGGTGACCCCGCCGTACGGGTCTTCACCGACGCGGGTTGGCGGTGGGGTGGGAGTTGGACCTCCCCCATCGACTACCAGCACTTCGAACGGCCCTGAGCCCGGGGCTCAAAGATGCAGCATCCGAGCCGCTTCGGTGGCAACCTCACCGCGCAGGTCCGAGATGGGTGCACTGCCGCGCGTGTGAATCGAGTTCGTGAGCAGGACGACGTAGGTGTCCGAGCGGGGATCGATCCAGAGCGAGGTGCCGGTGAAGCCGGTGTGGCCGAAGCTTCCGATCGGGAAGAGCATGCCCCGGGCCATCGACTGGGCCGTATCGATGTCCCAGCCGAAGCCCCGCAGATTCTGGCCCGCTATCGCCGGATAGCGCGGGGCGAGCAGCCGATCGCCGCTCTTGGGCCTCTTCGCGACGGCCGCCCGGTCCGCGGCGTTCGCCGCTTCGACCTGCCGGGGCGTGTGTCCCGGCTGCTGTGGAGCCGTCATCAACGCCAAAGTTGCCTGCTGCAAAGGGAATTGGCTCGGACGTCCGGCGAGGCGGTCGAGCAGGGCCTGCGCAAAGATCCCGACATCGTTGGCGGTCGAGAAGACGCCGGCGTGCCCGGCGACCCCGCCCATGCGCCGCGCCGTCGTGTCCTGCACGGTCCCCCGGAGCAGGCGATCGAGATCGGGGTTCCTACTCGGATCCGCGCGGCCCTCCTCGTCGCGGGCCGTCGGCGCGACGCGTGACAGCAGGTCCGTGCTCCACATCCCCGCCGGACAGGCGCCGCGTTCCCGGCCGTCCGGCCCCGGAGCCCACACGATCGCCGCTCCGAGCACCGTGTGCGGACCGCACGCCTTCGCGACGGGGAGGTAGCGGGTGTCCCGCAGGCCGAGCGGGTCGAAGACGTGCCGCTGAACGTAGACGTCCAGGTCCTCGCCGGTGACCTTCTCGACCAGCGCGCCGAGCACGATGAAGTTGATGTCGGAGTAGCGAAAACCCTGACCGGGGGCCGACTCCAGCGGTGTGGTGAGCGCACGGTGAATGCCTTCGGCCTTATCGGCGCCGTTCAGCCCCCACGGATCCCCGAGATTGACGTCCCCCGTTTCGCCGGACGTGTGCGTCAGCAGCGTGCGAACGGTCACCTGCGCGCGCCGCGGATCGTCGGCCGGGTTGAACTCGGGCAGATACTGCTGCGCGGGATCGTCGACCTGCACCCGGCCCTGTTCGTAGAGCTGCATGACGGCCGTCGACGTCGCGATGCTCTTGGTCAGCGAGGCCAGGTCGAAGATGGTGTCCTCGGTCATCGGCTCGGCGGGCGCGGGCAGCCCATCCAGTCCGGGTTCGCCCGCCAGCTTGCGCGAGCCGTAGGCGTGGTGGAAGACGACCTTGCCGGCGTTGCCGATCACCACCACCGCACCGGGCAGCCTGCCGGCCGCGATCGCGTTGTCGATCAGCCGGGAGACCGGCGTGAAATCGATCGCGGGAGCCGCGTCGGGCGGTTTGACCGCGGTCGCGAAGCCGGGTGCGGGAGGGTTCGGGGTTGCGGCCAACGCCGGGCCTCCCGCGCCGCCACGCGAGCAGCCCGCGATCAGCGCCAGGCACACGGTGCCGGCGACGGCGGCCTTTCGCCCCCGGCTACCGAAAGCGAAGCGGTGGCAGCTGTCGTCGTTCACGTGGTCCCCCGCCGCCGCGACCGCGGCATCCACAGGTGGTCATTGGTCCCGATGCTGGGTCCGGGGGACGGGCTTGTCAAGCAACCACGGGGTGTTGGCGGCGTGAAGACGGGTCGGCCGGACTCACTGGTGCCTTTGGTCCCTCGGCCTGAATATCTTCGGCCCTGACGACGGCGGTCACCGTCGGCAATCCTGCCCTTGGCACACACCGCCGGGAAACTCCACAGCCGGACAGGAATCACCTGAGATGTTGCAACGCCGCGGGGTCTTGGTCGGCTCAGACGGCTCACCGCAGGCACAGGGCGCCGTCCGGTGGGCGGCCCGCGACGCCGCGCTGCGGAACGTGCCGCTGACCCTCGTCCATGTCGTCAATTCTGCGGTGACGGGCTGGGCCCCGATCCCTGAGCCGGCCGCCGTGCGGCGACGGCAGGAGAAGCGGGCGCGCGAATGCATCGATTCCGGCGTCCGGATCGCCGAAGAGGGCGCCGGTGAGCGCGGCCCGATCCGGATCGACACCAAGGTGATTCATTCGGCCACCGTCCCGGCGCTGTTGGATCTCTCCAAAGAGGTGGACATGGTCGTGGTGGGCTATCGCGGGCACGGCGGCGCGTTGGCCCGCAACTTCCTGGGGTCGGTGTCGGCGGCGCTGGTCTACCACGCGCACTGCCCGGTCGCCGTGATCCACGGCGACGAGTCGCTGGTCGCCAACGTCGATCGGGCGCCGGTGCTGGTGGGCATCGACGGGTCGCGGGCCTCGGAAGCGGCGACGGCCGTCGCGTTCGAGGAGGCGTCCCGGCGGGGCGTCGGCCTGATCGCCGTGCACGCCTGGACCGACCTGCGGGTTTCCGAGTTCCACGAGTTGTTTCCCGGCTTCAACTGGGACGCGCAGCTGTCCACCGAGGAAAGGACGCTCGCCGAACGGCTGGCGGGGTGGCAGGAACGCTATCCCGAGGTGGCGATCAGTCGCCGGGTCGAAATCGGTGATCCGGCGACACCCTTGATCGAGGCGTCCAAGCTCGCGCAACTGGTCGTGGTCGGCAGCCACGGCCGCGGCGGCTTCGCCGGCATGTTTCTGGGCTCGGTCGGGGCGGCGGTGGTCAACAGGGCCAGAATCCCCGTCATCGTGGCGCGCGCGTCCTGACCGCTGCGGTGGCGGCGCGCCTGCGCCGCGGCATCACGGGTGTGCGGACGCGCCTGCGCGGCGCTTCCCGACGGGCCGGGCGGTCAGGCCGCGATGCCCAGTTCCTGGTCGATCTGTCCCCAGTACTGCGTGCCCCACGGCGTGAGCAGAACCCAGTCGTGAATTTGGTAGTCGGGCAGCACGAAGCTGATCGGGGCCCCGTCTGCGATGGCGGCGTGCTGGAGGGCGATCGCCGAGGCCTGCAGGGGATCGGCCGAGCCCGAGTAGACATACGTCGGCGGAATTCCGTTGAGTGACCCGTACAGCGGGCTCACCCGGTAGTCGTTGAGAGGGAGGTTGCCGGCCCACACCGGGCCGATCGGCCCCCCGGTCGACACCAGGTCCAGCCACGGGGACAGCAAAACCATCGAATTGGGCACGGTCTGGCCGTTGGCCACCATCAGTTCGACGGCCGCCAGTGCGAGGTTGCCGCCCGCGGAGTCACCCATGACGCTCACGTGGGGGGCCCCGTGCAGGGCGATTTGCGAGGAGATGAGGCCGGCGATCTGGGGCACAACCGTTCCGGCGGTGCCCCCCTGCTGCAGCAGCGGGTAGATCGGAACTTCGAAGGTCGCGCCCGTCTGATAGGCCGTCACCGTGTAATCGAGCCAGTGGAAGATCGAGGGCGGGAAGATGAAGGCGCCCCCGTGGATGGCGACCACGTAGTCGCCGGACGGATGGGCCGGCGTGATCTGCACGACGTTCATGCCGTTGTAGGTGGTTTGCTGGACCGTTTCTCCCAGCAGCAGCGTCAGCAGCCGCGGCGGGGTGTTGCTGATGCCGGCACGCAGAAGCGGATTGTCACCGGTGAACAGCGCCAAGAGCGGGGAGCGCGGGTCGGCGAGCAGGAAGTTCGCCTCCTGGTCGAATCCCGCTCCCAGCGCCGTGGGGATCTGCTCGATTTCTCGCTCGGCGCCCAACGCCGCCTGCTCGAAGGCCGCCAGAGGCGAAACGTTGCCCGCCTCTGCGCCGGCGTAGGCACCGGCCGCGCCGGTCAACGCCTGCGCGAACCGCTCATGGAAGGCCGCCGCCTCCGAGATCAGCGCCTGATAGGCCTGGCCGTGGGCGGAAAACACCGCGGCGATCGCCACCGACACCTCGTCTTCGGCAGCGACCAGAACGCCGGTGGTCGCGCCCGCCGCCCCGTGGGTTGCCGCCGCGACTTCCGAACCGATCGACGCCACGTCTGTGGCCGCTGCGGACATCATGTCCGGCAACGCAAGAACGTAGGACATCGCACCGCTCCCATCGCTTCAGGGCCGACCGGCGAACAGCCGGAGCCTATGTCGACGCCGCGCAGTCATGGGGCGGTTTGCCGGAACTAGGGCCGCCCGCCATCGTGGCCGCCGTCCATCGCGCAAACGACGCCGGGCGACTGCATTCCTCAGTTCTCCACCAGGTCGGGCAGGGGCTCCTCGGCCGTCAGCCAGTGGCGTCCGGTCCGCCGGGCGGCCTCCCACTTGGGAACGCTCACCGCATCGTCCTGACCCAGGTCCTCCGGCGTCGGGCCGATGCGCGCGGCCAGCCCGTCCAGGGCGCCGACATCGAAGTTGTACAGCTCGGCCGCCGCCAGGCCCAGCATCTGCCGGGTCTCGTCGACCGGAATGTCCCAGAACGAGCGCCGCAGCCATTCGCGGGTGTGTGGCCAGGTTCCCTCCGGATGGGGAAAGTCGTTCCCCCACAGCACGTTCGACACGCCGATCTCGTAGCGCCGCGCCAGTTCCCTGCGCTCGGTGGTGGTGGCCCCGATGAAGCAGTTCCGGTCGAAGTAGGCCGACGGCGCCATGGTGAGGTCGCCCTCCATCGCACGGCTCATCTTCTTGGCCGAGTGCTCGCGCAGGTACCGCGTGTCCATCAGCCAGAGCAGGTCGTTGGCCCAGAACGCACCGCACTCGGTGACCCCCCAGCGTAGCCGCGGGAAGCGCTCGAACACGCCCGACCACAACGCGAACCACAGGGGCCGGGCACCCCACCAGCGCACCTCGGTCACGTAGATGCCCAGGTGCCCGCCGTACTCCTCCTGCGGGGCGGGGCCGGAGTGGGTGTGTACCGGCATCTGCAGGTCCTGGCAGGCGGCCCAGACCCTGTCGTAGCGGCGGTCGTGGTAGGGCGGGTAGCCGACCCAACGGGCCGGGATCAGGATCCCGCCCCGCAGTCCGGACTCCGCCGCCCGGGTGATCTCGGCCACCGCCGCGTCGACGTCCGCGAGGATCGGCACCACCGCGACCCCGGCCCGCCGCTCGGGGCTGTGGCTGCACAGCTCGGCCAACCAGCGGTTGTGGGCCCGTGCCCCGGCCATCGCGCGCCCCGGGTCGAGGTCGCCCGACTGGCCCAGGCCGGCGCCGAAGGGAGCCCCGGCGACTCCGGTCACGGCGTCGGCGTCGGGGAAGATGACCTCGCCGACGACCCCGTCGCCGTCGAGCTCCTTGTCGCGCAGGCCGACATCCCACCCGCCGGCGATGCCGTCTCCATGCTCGGCGAACCACGCTTGGGCGAACTCCTCGTCGATGAATCCGCCCGCCCGCGCCGCGGCGGCCTTCTCGGTGAGGAAGGCCTCGAAATCCTCCCGGTATTCGGGGTCGACGTATTCGCGATACCGCTCGGTCGGCAGCTCGGCGTGGCAGTCGGCGGAGATGATGAGGTAGGGGGCCGCGCTGTTCATGGTGCTTCCTTTCGCCTACCAGGCACGGATGGGGTCGGGCTCGAAGACCGTGCTGCTCGCGTCTGCGGGCACGGCCGCCAGCGGCTCGGCGACCTCGGCGACGGACGGGCCGATTCGGGCGGTCAGCGGCGCGAGGGCGTCGAGGTCGAAACCGTAGACGGTCGCCGCATTCCCGCCCACCATGGCCGCCACCTCGTCGGCCGGAACGCGGGAGAATGTGTGGCGCAACGCCTCCCGCGTGTAGGGCGCCGTGCCCTCAAGGTGCGGGTAGTCGCTCCCCCACATGATCTTCTCGACGCCGATCCGGTGGCGCTCGGCACACTCCACGGGCCGCATGAAGCTGGCACCGACGTAACACTGGCGGGCCCAGTACTCGTGGGGCGTGAGGGTCAGCGAGCCGGCGGTGGGCCCGGCGAACCGGGCGATCGCCGATTTCGCCCGGCCGTACCGGGCCGCCGCCACGTCGAGCGAGTCCAGCGTCGCCGGTATCCATCCGGCGCCCTGCTCGGTGAACACCACCGTGAGATCCGGGTGGCGATCCAGCGCGCCGCTGAAGATCAGGTGCCACAGCGCCCGGTGCGCGAACCAGTGTGTCTCGTATACCCATACGGCGAACGAGCTGCCCCAGCCGTCGGTCGGGCTGGGTCCGGCGTTGCCGCCGTGGTGGTTGACCACCAGACCGTTCTCCGCGCACGCCGCCCACAGCGGCTCCCAGTGCTCCGCGTAGAGCGGAGGGATGTCGGTACCGGGGACGACGCCGGGCAGCAGCACGCCGCCGCGCAACCCGAGCTTGGCGATCTGTGCCACCTCGGCGACGGCCTCCTCGAGGTCGCCGAGCAGGATTTGGCCCACCCCGGCGCGGCGCTCGGGCGACAAGGAGCAGAAGTCGGCCAGCCAGCGGTTGTGCGCACGCAGGCCGGCCCAGCGCAGCTCGAGTTCCCGGGCGGATTGCGGCGCGGGGGCGGCCAGGCTGGCCTGCGGAAAGAACGGCGGCACGGTGTTGGGGAAGAGCACTTCCCCCGCGATGCCCTCGGCGTCCAGCTCCGCGTTGCGCAGATCGCTGTTCCAGTTGCGCTGCGCGTCGGGCTCGGTGAGGTCCCCGAAGGGGTTCACGAACGTCGTTGCCCAGCCGTCGAATTCGTCCCGGTACTGCGAGTCGAGGTAGCCGCGGTAGTCGAGCAGGTCAGCACCGGCGTGACAGTCAGCCGAGATGACCGTGTAACGGTCCATGCCGCTATACCCGAGCCGGTTCGGGGCCGGGGGCGGCCGATAGGGCTGCGTCTTGAGGGGGGTCGTCGTAGCGCTGGTGGACGTACGGCAGCAGCCACTCCTGCGGCACCCGTGCCGCGATCCGCCCAACTTGGACGGTGCGCCGGCGGCACCAGGTGATCGACGTGATCCGGCGAATCACGATGTCGGCCACCGGGTCAAGGGGCGACTCCCCCAACTCGACGGTGCCGTCGATGTTCTCGAGCAGCTCGTAGTGCCGGTGGTACTCGCCGTAGACCAGGTGGGGGTCGGTGATGCCGCTGCCATCGGGGGCGCGCAGGAACTTGAAGTAGAACTCGGTGTTCACCTGGTCGGGCGGTAACTCCGCCGGGCCGGTGACCCGACCGTCCATTCTGATGAGCTGATAGCCGAGCCGCTCGACGGCGGCGGTGACGCGCTCGCCGTCGCGCTCCACCTCGATGCGGCCCAGTTTCTTTGGCTCCCCGAAGGTTTCGCGCCCGCCCGTGACCGACTGTTCGGTGGACTGCGGCATGAAGAGGGGATAGTCGCCCCGGAGTCCGTCGTGGCGGGCCGTCACCGAGAACACCGCCGACCCGAACGGGGGCCTGCCCGCTATCCGGACCCGCTGGAGCTGGACACGCACCAGCGGTTCGGCCGCCGGCTCCAGCGGCTTGGGCAGCACGGCCGCGACGATCTCCGGATCGGTGAGGTAGGTGATTGTCACCGCCTCCGTGGCGATGGGTGCCTTGGTGGCATCGATCTCGTGGTCGACTTGCGCCTCCGGTGGACGAGGACCATAGCGAATCACATTGGTGCTCAACGGCTTTCTCCTTCGCTTTCCGGCTCCCTCTCCGCGCTCCGACCGAGGACGTCCACCAGGTAGTCCGGGGCGCCGCGCGCGAGGATCGATGCCGCCTTGCGGCTCACGACCCCATCGGCCGGTGTCGGAGGACCCATCATCCAGAAGCGGTCCGCCCGGATCCCGTCCACCACCTGTTCGGCAACGCTCTCGAGCGGTGTGAACTCGACACGTGCGCCGGCGGCCTCGAAGCGGGCCACCACGTCCGCCAGGGTGTGCGCCGGGGTGCGGCGCTCCTGGCTCGCGGCGTAGCGCTCCGGCCGGTGCCGCCACGACTCCCAGATGCCGGTGTTCAAAAAGCCGCCGGGGAAAAGGACGTGCGCCCGCACCCGCGTTCCCGTCATCTCCAGGTGGGTGTAGAGGCTTTCGGTCAGGCAGAGCACCGCGGCCTTGGTCATCGGGTAGACCGCGGTGGCGGGTCCGCCCATGGCCCCCCGGGCGATCGGCGCGAAGCCGCCGTTGCCCGAGCAGGTATTGATCACGTTTCCCTCGCCCTGCTCGAGCAGGATCGGGACGAAGGCCTTGATGCCGTGGATGACGCCCATCACGTTGACGTCGATCCCCCAGCGCCAGTCGGCCAGATCATGCTCCCACATGTAGCCCTCGGACACCCCGCCCGTGCCGGCGTTGTTGCACAACACGTCTACCGCGCCGAAGCGAGTGAGCGCCTCCTTGGCCAGCGACTCGACCGAGGCGTAGTCGGTGACGTCGGTGATCACGCCGACCGCCTCGATGCCCTCGTCCGAGAGTGCCCGGGTTGCCCGGTCCAGCGGTTCGGCCAGGACGTCGGCCAGCACCACCCTCATGCCTTCCCGGCCGAAACGCCGGCCCATGGCTTGGCCGATGCCTCCGGCACCTCCGGTGACGACCGCCACCTTGCCCTGAAGGTCTGTCATTGTGGCAATGGTCACATGGTCGCGCGCGTCAACGCAATAAGTCACCCGCCGTGGGGACGCTCTAACGGGTTAGCGCCGTTCCGGCGCCAGCCGCTTGAGGGCCAGGCCCCCTTCGAACGGCCGGTAGCCGAAGGCGGCGGGGGCGCGGTAGCCCGTGTCCTCGAGCGGAGTGTGCACCTCGGCGACGGTCGGACCGATCTTGGCGGCCACCGGCACCAATGCCTCGAGATCAAACCGGTAGAGGCGACCGGCGTTGCCGCCCAGGATCTTTCGGCAGGCGTCCTCCGACCGGTCGTGCAGGGCCCAACGAATGGCCAGCTTGGAGTGGGGCGCGAAGCCTTCCTCGTGGGGATAGTCACTGCCCCACATGATGTGGTCGGGCCCCATGAAGTCGATCATCGCGCCGTCGAACGGCATCAGCTCACTGGCCAAATAGCAGTTCCGCTTGACGTATTCGCTCGGCGTCAGGGTCAGCTCGTCGACCGACGATCCGCCGAACATCCCGTAGGTGCGGTTGCCAGCGTCGGACTTCATGGTGGGCACCATGGCATCGAGGATGCCGAGCTGCCCGGGCACCCAAAGCGTGCCCTGCTCGGTCGGCACGAACCGCAGCGTCGGATGCCGCTCGAACACGCCGGCCAGGATCAGGTGGCCCAATGTGCGCTGGGCCCAGATCGCCATCTCGGTGATCAACACCGCATTGGATGCCGGCTGGTCCATCGGCATCTCCGGGCTGCCGGCCCCCGCGTGCTGCACCACGGTGAGGTCGAGTTCCGCGCAGAGCGCCCAGATCGGTTCGTATCGGGTGTGAAAGAGCGGGGCCACGTGCGGGTCACCGGGCGAGACCGCCGGAATGAGCACGCCGCCAAAGCAGTCTTGCTCGGCGCCCCAACGGATTTCGTCCAGCGCCAGCTCGACGTCGTTGGGAAAGATCTGAATCAGCCCGCGCCGTCGCGCCGGAGCCAGCGAACAGAAGTCGATCTGCCACCGGTTGTGGGCCTGCACGCCGGCCCATCGCTTCTCGAAGTCCGCGCGGGTGCGGGGCAAGCTGATGGTGATGTTCGGACTGGTCGGGAAGAACGGCGGAACGGTGTTGGGCAGCAGCACCTCGGCGGCCACCCCGTCGGCGTCCATCTCCGCGATCCGAAGCTCGTGGTCCCAGTTCCGGTTGGCGGTGGCGATGATCAGATCGTCGAACGGGCTGGCGTAGGCCGTGGCCCACGCGTCGAACTCCTCGTGCAGGCGTGCCGGCAGATACGGCTTGTAGCCGTAGAGATCCGCGCCGGCATGGGTGTCCGTCGAGATGACGACGTAGCGATCCAACGTGTCCCAGGTTGTGGTCATAGCACCCTCCGGCCGGTAGGTCGAGTGTAGGAGAAATGGATCGGCCGGCGAAGGGCCAAACGCCGGCTAACCGTCATTCCGAAACGCTGGTGCATCAGCGTGAAGCTCAGCACGCGGTTCCACAAGCCGTCGAGGGCCGTGCGCTCGTCGGGAGTGCACTCGGGTAGCGAGTCGAACAGCTTGCGCACCGCGGCCGCATCGAAGATCGGCTGCTCGTCGAGTAGCCGCGAGGCGAACACGTCACCCATCAGCTCGAGCATCGCGTCCGCTTCGCCGACCTTGGCGGGCGGCGTCACGAACGGGTGCTTCTCGCGGTTGTAGACGGGCTTGATCCGCACGTCACGCGTCGCTTCCCGCAGCACGTGCTTCTCGCGCATGCCGTTGATCTTCATGCGGATCGGATCCCGGCCGCGTACTCGCCGACCAGGTGGTCGAGGAACGGGACGCCGCCCTCGACCGAGTGGGCCATCTCCGGTCGCCTCCCGTCGGGGCGAGGGTCCGGCCCCGCCTCGGTTCCGGACCATCCTGCCCCGTCGCGGGAGGTGGGTGTGAGCGCGCGCCGACGGTCCGGCGAACCGGGCTAGTTGTTGGTCGGGGGTGCTTGCGGCTGGAACGGTTGGTACCACCACCAGTCGGCGCGTTCCCCGGTCGGTCCGGGGTAGGGCGCCACCGCCGGCGGAGGTTGGTCGGGTGGGCGGGCGAGCGATCCGGTTCTCAATACCCGCCCGTCGCTGTCGGTGACGGTGAGGTGGTGCGCCGGCCCGGTGACCGTGATGACGCCCCGGTGGTGCAGCCGGTGGTGGTACGGGCACAGCAGCACGAGGTTGTCCAGTTCGGTGGGCCCACCATCTTCCCAATGCCGGATGTGATGCGCGTGCAGACCGCGGGTCGCGCCGCAACCGGGAACCGCGCACGTCGGGTGGCGGTGTTCAAGCGCGCGACGAAGCCGCCGGTTGATGATGCGGGTCGCGCGCCCGGCCCCGATGACCTCGCCGTCGCGTTCGAACCACACTTCGCAGGTGGCATCACAGGTCAGGTAACGGCGTTCGCCGGTCGGCAGCAGCGGGCCGAGATGCAGTGCCGCGACCCGCTCCCTGACGTCCAGGTGCATCACCACGGTGGTGTGGTGTCCGTGCGGTCGGCGGGCCGCCTCGGCGTCCCAGCCCGCCTCGACCATCCGCATGAACGCATCGACAGCGCTCGGCAGCGGGGGTCTCTCGGGACCGGGGCGCTCGCCGGCGTCGTGATCGCGCCTCCACTGCGCGATCAGCGCATCGTGATGGGACCGCAGAGCCGCGTCGACCTTCGCCGCGTCGAAATGCGGGAGTTTGATTCGCCAGCAGGTGAACTCGTCATCGGTGCTCTTGGTGATCGAAGGCTGTGACGCCGGCCGGGGACCCGGTTCGGGTCGCGGTTCCAGCTTGACGGCGGTGCGCAGCTGACCGACCGAGGCGGAGGCGGCCAGCTCGGCATAGTGCTCGTCGGATCCCTCGCCCGCCCGCTCCGCGATCACACCGACCTGATCCAGTGACAGGCGGCCCTCCCGCATGGCTTGGACGCAGCGGGGGAACTCGGTCAGCCGGCGCGCAATCGCGGCGATCGTTTTGCCGTTCGCCGACGAAGCGCCCGTTTTCCACGCCATCAACGCCGCCACCGACCGCGCGCCCGTGACGCCGCACAGCTCGTCGCGATCTATTTCGGCGGCGATCTCCACGATGCGCGCATCGATCGCGTTGCGCTGACCGGCCAGCTCCGCCAGCTCCTCGAACAGCACCTCGAGGCGCTCACCAGGGGGTGCCGCAACGGCGGTGGACGAGGCGATCGAGGACATGACCCCATCCTGGCAGCGGGGTCCGACAAGTTTCGGCCGAAAATCCTCGCGCTAAGCAGGGTCGGTGAAAACCGGCCGCTCCCCGGACATTCCGGCGACCACGGCGGCGATCTGGTTGGGCGTGCCGATCAGCCCGGTTTGCAGCTCCGACTCAAGCGCAAGGGCGGCCGCGGGGTCATTGCTGACCCAGGTTTCGTTGTACAGGCGCTTCGCGGCACGGACGGCGTCCGGTGACTTCTGCGCGATCTCGCCCGCGAGTTCCAGCGCCGCTGACAGCGGGTCGGCCGCCGTCCGGGTGATCAAGCCGAGCTCGGCACCCTCGCTGCCGGAAACGATGCGGCCGGTGAACGTCAGCTCTTTCGCGACGTCGATCGGTAGGAGTCTCGGCAGTGTCTGCGTGATGCCCATGTCGGGAACGAGCCCCCACTTGATCTCCATGATGCTCAGCTTCGCGTCCGGCGCGGCGATCCGGATGTCTGCGCCGAGCGCGATCTGCAGACCGCCGCCGAAGCAGTTGCCGTGGATCGACGCGATGACGGGCGCCGGCACCGACGACCAGTCGTAGCTCACGCGCTGGGCGAGGTTCGCCGGCCGGTCCTCGTCCCGGTCCAGCAGGACACCCGTGCCGCGTTCGCCGCCCATGAAACTTGCCACGTCCAAACCGGAGCAGAAGCTCTTGCCTTCACCGTGCAGAACGACCGCGCGAACCGATGCGTCGCGTGCCAGCCGCACCGCGGCATCCGCCAGGCCCTCGAACATCGCCAGGTCCAGCGCATTGTGCTTGTCGGCGCGCACCATCGTCACCGTTGCCACGCCGTCGTCGGCGATCCGCACACGGACTCTGTCTTCGCTCACGAGTAGCAATCTATCGCGCCGTGACCTTCGTCAGGCGTGGCAGGCAGGTGCCCTCCAGAGGCCAGGCACCGAGCGACGTGTGGGACGGAGACAATCCGCCTTTCCACACGTCCTGCTGATCGCGTACTAGTGGAAGTTGTTCTCCTGCGTCAAGCGTTGTCGCATGAAACATGCTTGATGATGTCAGCTCTCGAAGGAAGCTCGATGAACTGGTACACCGGCAACACCGCATATGACACCGTTGTGACGATTGGTCTCGTCATCGCGGCATTGGTGATCGTCGGCGGCTTGTTCCGGCAGAGCCCTTACGGCCGATTCGGCGCTACCGCGCGCGGGGTGAATCTCAATCCCAAGCTCGGCTGGTGGTTGATGGAGATACCCGCAACCGTGGTGTTCGCAATTTTCTACCTCGCCGGGCCGCGCCGATTCGACGCTACGCCGGTCGTACTCGCCGCCATCTGGCTGATGCATTACGGCAACCGGGGTTGGTTCTTTCCGCTGTCGATCAGGCAGGTGCCGGGCAAACGCGGCAGCTTCAACATCGTGGTGCTCGCCTTTGGAATGGTGATCACCACGATGCACGGCTACCTGAATGGCTCGTTCTTCAGCCACGACTACAAGCGTCAGTACGACCCCAATTGGTTGACCGATCCACGGTTTCTTGTCGGGTTGGTGGTGTACCTCGGCGGATTCATCCTGCTGGTCCGGTCGGAGTCGATCGTGCGCAACCTGCGCGATAGGGCGAACCCGGGAGCAACCGAATACCAGATCCCCTACGGCGGGGGGTTCCGGTACGTCACCAGCCCGGCATATCTGGGCGAGCTGATCGCATGGGCCGGGTTCGCCCTACTGACCTGGTCGCTCGGCGGGGTGATCATTTTTCTGATCACGGCAGGAAACTTGGTGCCGCGAGCGTTCGCGACTCACAAGTGGTACCAGGAAAAGTTTCCTGATTACCCGCCCGAACGAAAAGCGTTGATACCCGGACTGATCTGATCAGGCCAGAGCTTCTCTGGTGGAGCTGCCGGGAATCGAACCCGGGTCCTACGGCATTCCCTCAAGGCTTCTCCGTGCGCAGTCCGCTAGGTCTCTGCTCGGATCTCCTGGTCACGCGGACTAGCCAGGATGACGATCCCAGTCGCTGTGGGTGTCCCGATGAGTCCCGCGACCGGACTCACCGGTGGATCCCTCTAGCTGACGCCAGGCTCCGGGTCGAGGGCTTTCCCGGTCTGACGGACTAGCTGTCGCTTAGGCAGCGAGAGCGTAGTCGCGCTGATGTGAATCGGCGCTTATATGGTTGCAACGACGCTTACGGTGGTCTCTTGCCTGCACCGGCACGCTTCCCTTGATTCGATGCGCGAAGTCGAAACCGTTCAGCCCCTCGCCCATCCCCGCCGATTTTCGGCAGGCCAATCAATGGTACGCCGCTACCAACTCGCGGCAACGCATATTTGTTCCCGACAGGCACTTAGCGTTCCATCGCGGCCGAGTGCCCCCGGACCTGGTCGGGGCCGGGGGCACTCGGTGCGGCGAACTGCTAGTTGATGCCGACCACCTCTTGGGCGATCGCGGCGACCCGCGTCTGAGCGGCGGAGACGATCCGTTGCCGGTTCTTGTGCGCTTCCTCGTAGGCGATAATCACGCGGACGTCGTTGGGCGACGTCAGGTCCTTGATCGCGGAAACCGCGTCGTTGACGTTGAGGTCGTCGTAATTGCGGATGGGCAGCTCCTTGGCGTCGAGCACACCGACCGAGGCGCGCCCGGAGTGCAGCGCGTCGGCGGCACGGTCCGCGCCTTCGGAGCGGGTGACCCGCTCGGCGGCCCGCAGTGCCGCGTTCTGGGAGGCCGAGAGCGCCTTGGCGGCGATCTCGCTGGCGTTGCCGCCACGCTTGACCAGGTCGTTGAACGCCGGGCCCGCCGATCGCAGCGCGTCCACGGTCCGGTCGACGCCCCGGGCCGACCAGGCGGCCGGCAGGTTGACCAGCTTCACCGCGGTGCCCGCGGCCATCTGCAGCGGGGTGCGGCGCAGCGCGGCCGGGCCGCCGAGCGCGTCCTCGGCCAGCACGGTGGTCAGCCAGTCCACGGTCGCGGAGTGGGCGGTGATCAGACGCTCGGCCAGCGCCTCGATGTCGGACCGCTTTGCTGCCACCGCCAGCGCCTTGGTGTAGCGGGCCCGGTCCAGGAGCTGGTCCTCGAGCGCCAGGTCACCCAGCAGCGCCTCGTCGAACGGTTCGGCCTGCTCGGTCAGCGCCTTGACCACAGCGGCGGCACGGCCCAGGAAGGGGCCGATCACGTCGGGGTAACCGCCCAGGTCCCGGATGGCACCCTGGATGGCCTGGGCGCGCTGGCGGCCGTTGGCGGCGTTCTGGGTGAGCTCGCGGCGCACGGCCTCGGTGCGCGCCTGAACGATGCGGGTCTCGGCGACCTGGATCTCGGTGTTGGTCAGGTCGAGCAGTGTGCGCAGCTGCGCGAGCAGTCTGCCGGTGTCTGGTGCAGTCATCTATAGACCCTCCTGAGGTTTTCGGCTTGCGTCGGCGCGATGTGCGCCCGTAGCTTTCGGCTACCCACACCGACCGTCGCCTCAATCACACCCCGCGGTTTGTGACATATGTCGCTAATGGAAGAGGGCGGGCGCTTGCCGGGTCAGCCGGCGGCGATCATCGCGACGGAGCCCATCGCCATCACCATGCCGACGCCCTGCCACCGGCTGACCCGCTCGCGCAGAACCAGCATCGCCAGCACGACCGTCGCCGCCGGATAGAGGGAGATCAGGATGCTGGCCAGCGACAGCAGCCAGGTGTGCAGCGCCACCAGCATGGTCACGTTGGCGCAGATGTCGAGCAGCGCGACCCCCAGCGCCAGCTTCAGGGGCTTCCCGCGCGGCGGTCGCAGGTTCCCGCTGGCACCGGACATCAGCAGCACCACCAGCGTGGCCGACAACCGGGCGAACACCAGCGGCCACAGCTTGCATTCGTGCGGCGCCTGATGGAGAAACACCAGGTTCAGCCCCATCGCCGAGCCGGCCACCACCGTCAGCCAGGCCACCCTGGGGGTGAACCGGTACGGCGTCTCACCCCCGGCGGAGGCCTCACGGCTGACCAGCATCACCGACACCAGCGCCAGGACGACGCCGACGGCGGCCGCCGGGCCGGGCCGCTCCCCCATCGCCACCCCGACCGCCACCGGCACCGCCGCGTTGAGGACCGCGGCCAGCGGCGAGACCACCGAGATCGGCCCGGCACCGAGCGCCGCGAAGAACGACCACATCCCGAAAGCCATGCCGACGCCGTACAGCGCACCCCACACGATCGCTCCGGACTGAATGGGGCCGCCCACGGCCAGGGCCAGGGCACCGAGCAGGACCGTCTCCAGCGGATAGGCCACCAGCATCACGCGCAGCGCGGATACCCGCCGGGCCGCCACACCGCCCACGAAATCGCTGACGCCATACGTGACGGCCGAGAGCTCGGCGTACGCCGCGCCGATCAGCTCATGCCCTTGGCGTGGCGGCCCAGCGCGCGGACCACTTCGCGCTGGGCATCACGGCGGGCCAAATCCTGCCGCTTGTCATAGGCTCGCTTGCCGCGCGCCAAAGCGAGCTCGACCTTTACTCTGCCGTCGGAAAAATACACAGACATGGGCACCAGGGCGAGGTTACCATCGCGGATCTTGCCGACCAGCCTGTCGATTTGCTGCCTGTGTAACAACAACTTTCGCTTGCGCCGCGGGTCATGATTGGTCCAGCTACCCTGCACGTACTCGGGCACGTGCATGTTGTGCAGCCACACTTCGCCGTCGTCGACGGTTGCGAAAGCGTCGGCCAACGACGCCTGACCCAACCGCAGGCTCTTCACCTCGGTGCCCTGTAAGGCCACGCCGGCCTCGAATACTTCGAGAATCGAATAATCGTGCCGCGCTTTGCGATTGGTGGCGACAACCTGTTTGCTGCCACGCTTGCCGCCCGCCGCCTTGGCCCGGCCGGAGTTATCGGCCACAGCTACCGCCGGATGTAGAGGCGCAACGTCGCGTACGCGGTCAATCCGGCCATCGACACGCCGAGCAGGAAGAGGACGGGCGAGATGTAGAGGATGTCGGCGTAGTCGACACGCGCGATCAAATTGGCTTGGTAGAACTGGTTCAACGCGTTCTCTAGGAACAGCGCCCGCACCAGGATGAGGCCCACGATCGCGATCGCCACCCCCAGGGCGGCCGCGACCATGGCCTCCACCAGGAACGGCAGCTGGGTGTACCAGCGGCTCGCCCCCACCAGGCGCATGATCCCGATCTCCGTGCGCCGCGTGTATGCCGCGACCTGAACCATGTTCGCGATCAGCAGGACCGCGCCGACGGCCTGTACCAGGGCGACGGCGAAGGCCGCGTTGCTCAGGCCGTCCAGGATCGCGAACAGCCGGTCGATCAGGTCCTTCTGGTTGAGCACCGACAGCACCCCGGGCTGGCCCTGCATCGCGGAGTCAAATTCCTTGTGCTGCTCGGGATTATCCAGCTTGACGATGAAAGATGCAGGGAATGAATCTTTTCCGGCGACATCCTTGTACTGCGGGAACTTGCGGATGGCGTCGTCATAGGCGGCCTGGCGGTTGAGAAACCGCACGGATTTGACGTCCTGGCGCGCCTCGATCTTCTCCCGTAACGCCTTGCACGGGTTGGCGCTGCAGGTCGGGTCGTTGGCTGAGACGTCCTCGGTCAGGAAGACCTGGGTCTCCACGCGGTCGAGATAGATGGCGCGCGAATGTTCGGCCAGCCGCACCACCAGCAGGCCGCCACCGAAGAGGCCGATGGAGATGGCGGTCGTCAGGATCATCGCCGCGGTCATGGTGACGTTGCGGCGAAGCCCCGTCAGGACCTCGTTGACCAGGAAGCCGAAGCGCACTTAGCGGTCCATCCCGTAGACGCCGCGCTGTTCGTCGCGAACCAGCCTGCCCAGCGACAATTCGAGGACGCGTTGCCGCATCGAGTCGACGATGTGGTGGTCGTGCGTGGCCATCACCACCGTCGTGCCCGTGCGGTTGATGCGTTCCAACAAATCCATGATGTCCTTACTGGTGTCCGGGTCGAGGTTGCCGGTGGGCTCGTCGGCCAGCAACACCAGGGGCCGGTTCACGAACGCCCGGGCGATCGCCACGCGCTGCTGCTCGCCGCCGGACAGCTCGCTGGGCAGCCGGTTGGCCTTCCCGGACAAGCCGACGGTCTCGAGCACCTCGGGCACCACCCGGTTGATCGCCTCGGAGCGTTTGCCGATGACTTCCAGCGCGAACGCGACGTTTTCGTACACCGTCTTCTGCTGGAGCAGCCGAAAGTCCTGGAACACGCACCCAATCACCTGACGCAGCTTGGGGATGTGCCGGCCGGGGAGCTTGTTGACGTGGAACTTCGAGACGCGGACATCCCCGCCGTTGGGCGTCTCCTCGCCGAGCAGCAGCCGCATGAACGTCGACTTGCCCGAGCCGGACGGGCCGATCAGGAAGACGAACTCACCCTTGTCGATCTTGACGTTGACGTCGTCCAGCGCCGGGCGCGCCGACGCCTTGTACTTCTTGCTGACGTGGTCCAGGGTGATCATCACGGCACGCCAGTGTAGCCGCGACCTTCGCTGGCGAGCGAAGTCAACTGGCCGGCGGCGCCGAAGCCGGCGTCGGGAGCGCGCCCGGCTGCGGCGACGACGGGAGCGAACGGCGGCGGCGTTGTCGTGGTCGGCGGGGGCACCGTGCTGGTCGGCGTCGGCGTCGGCGTGGTGGTCGTGGGGATCGGCGTGACCGTGACCGTGGGCGGGGGCTGCTGCACCCGGCTGCGCGGCACCCAGGTGTAGTTCGGGTCGGGCACGAAGCCGGGCGGCACCACCTGGTTTGCCGGCGGTTTCGGGGCAGGCTCGGGGCGGTAGGTGTCGTAGAGCCACCAGACCGCGCAGAACGCGATGATCAGCACGACCGTCGACGTGCGCACCCGCCCGCCGAACAGGTGGCTCCAGGGCCGTTGCCTGCTCTGGCTGCGCTTCTCGAGAACGCTCACGGTGAACTTCACTGCGGCTGCACCGCGTCCTGGACTTCACCGCGCGATTCCTTTTCGGCGGCCTGCGCGGCGGGAACGGCGGGATCCTCGACGAGGCCGACGGTGGCGTCCGCCGCGGTCACGATGCCGGCCAGCGCGAGCGCCCGGATGACCAGGACCCGCAATTGCCGCCCGGCCTCGAACTGCTTGCCGGGCAGGGTGCGGGCGACCAGCCGCAGGGTCACGGTGTCGACCTCGATACTCTCCACCCCCATCACCGTGGGCGCGTCCAGCAGCAACTCGCCGAGTGCCGGGTCGTCGCGGGCGTGCTCGCACTGCTCGTGCAGGACCTCGTTGACCCGGTTGAGGTCGACGCTGGTCGACACCGGGATGTCGACCACCGCGCGCGCCCAGTCCTTGGACAGGTTGATCGATTTCACGATCTGGCCGTTGGGGACGGTGAAAACCTCGCCGTCCGGCGAACGCAGCTTGGTCACCCGCAGGGTGACGTTCTCCACGGTGCCGGAGGCGTCGGTCGCCGACCCCGAGATGGTCAGCCGCAC
Source organism: Mycobacterium bohemicum DSM 44277 (assembly GCF_001053185.1). Taxonomy (GTDB): domain Bacteria; phylum Actinomycetota; class Actinomycetes; order Mycobacteriales; family Mycobacteriaceae; genus Mycobacterium; species Mycobacterium bohemicum. The sequence continues at coordinate 187,650 of NZ_CSTD01000006.1, forward strand.
CAGATCGCCGAACCCATATTGCTTTTCGACGAGGATGAAGAACCCGGCGAGCAGATCTCGCACCAGCTGCTGGGCACCGAAACCGAGCGCCGCGCCGACCACGGTCGCCGGCGCCACCAGCCCGCTCACCGAGAATTGCAGGATTTCGGCGATCTGCAGGATCACCCAGATGCCGATGATGACCACCGACACCCACTGGATCACCGACGCCACGGCCTGGCGGTGCTTGGTGGCCTCCGAGCGCACCAGGGCGTCGCTCTCGGCGAAGCCGAGGTCGAGCTGCCGAGTGACCTGCTGCGCCACCCAGGTGACGAAGCGGGCCGCCAGCACGGCAGCGATCAGCACCATCACGAGCCGCAGGCCCCGGGTGATGATCCACTGCCCGAATTCGCCGCGCCAAAAGTCGTGCCAGCCCAGCGGGTTCGTTGAGGCGAGAAGAGTTTTAGTCGTCATCTTTTCGGTTGCGCCACCGAATTCCCGCTTCCAGGAACCCGTCGATGTCCCCGTCCAGCACGGCCGCCGGATTGCCCACCTCGTACTCGGTGCGCAGGTCCTTGACCATCTGGTACGGGTGCAGTACGTACGAGCGCATCTGGTTTCCCCAGGAGCTGCCGCCCTCACCCTTAAGGGCGTCCAGCTCAGCGCGTTCCTCTAAGCGCTTGCGCTCCAATAACTTTGCCTGAAGAACCCGCATGGCCGAGACCTTGTTCTGCAGCTGCGACTTCTCGTTCTGGCAAGTTACGACGATACCCGTTGGGATGTGAGTTAAGCGAACCGCGGAGTCGGTGGTGTTCACCGACTGGCCACCGGGACCGCTGGAGCGGTAAACGTCAACGCGCACATCGCCTTCCGGAATCTCGATGTGATCGGTGGTTTCCACCACCGGCAGCACCTCGACTTCGGCGAACGACGTCTGGCGGCGGCTTTGGTTGTCGAACGGGCTGATCCGCACCAGCCGATGGGTGCCCTGCTCGACCGACAACGTGCCGTAGGCGAACGGCGCGTGCACGGCGAACGTCGCGCTCTTGATGCCGGCCTCTTCGGCGTAGGAGATGTCGAACACCTCGACGGGATACTTGTGCTGCTCGGCCCAGCGGATGTACATCCGCATCAGCATCTCGGCCCAGTCGGCGGCGTCCACCCCGCCGGCGCCGGAGCGAATCGTGACCAGCGCCTCGCGTTCGTCGTACTCCCCGGAGAGCAGCGTGCGCACCTCGGTGGCCTCGATGTCGGCGCGCAGCGCCTTGAGTTCGGCGTCGGCCTCGGCGAGCGAGTCCGGGCCGCCCTCCTCGGCCGCCAATTCGTAGAGCACCGGCAGGTCGTCGAGGCGCTGGCGCAGCTCCTGCACCCGGCGCAGCTCGCCCTGCGTGTGGGAGAGTTCGCTGGTGACCCGCTGCGCGCGGGCCTGGTCGTCCCAGAGGTTGGGGTCGGACGCCTCGTGCTCGAGCTTCTCGATGCGGCTGGCCAGACCGTCCACATCGAGCACCCGCTCCACCGTGGTCAGGGTGGAGTCGAGGGCGGCGATGTCGGCTTGACGGTCGGGTTCCACAGCCGACCACGTTACCGGCGGCCCGGCCCGCGCCGAATGCTCAGGTCAACGTCGGGCCGCACCGTTTAGCATCAAGTGACCACCACGTGCAGTCCGGACTGCGGCATTGCGCGGCCACTGCCACCGTCCCGCCGCGGCCCGGCACGAACAAAAGGCTCGAGTATGCGCCCGTACCACGTCGCGATCGTCGGCTCAGGACCGTCGGGATTCTTCGCCGCGGCCTCCCTGCTCAAGGCGGCCGAGGCGTCCGACGACCTCGACGTGGCCGTCGACATGCTGGAGATGCTGCCGACGCCGTGGGGGCTGGTGCGCTCGGGCGTGGCGCCCGACCACCCGAAGATCAAATCGATCAGCAAGCAGTTCGAGAAGACCGCCGAGGACCCACGCTTCCGCTTCTTCGGCAACGTGGAGGTCGGCCTGCACGTCCAGGCCGACGAGCTCGCCCAGCGCTACGACGCCGTCATCTACGCCATCGGCGCCCAGTCGGACCGCGCCCTGAACATTCCCGGCGAGGACCTGCCGGGCAGCATCTCCGCCGTCGACTTCGTGGGCTGGTACAACGCGCACCCCAGCTTCGAGAGCGCCACGCCGGACCTGTCCGGGGGCCGCGCCGTCGTGGTGGGCAACGGCAACGTGGCGCTGGACGTGGCGCGCATTCTGGTCACCGATCCCGACGCGCTGGCGCGCACCGACATCGCCGACCACGCCCTGCAGTCGCTACGCCCTTGCGGCGTCGACGAAGTGGTGATCATCGGGCGGCGCGGACCGCTGCAGACGGCTTTCACCACGCTCGAACTGCGCGAGCTCGGGGAGCTGGAGAACGTCGACGTCATCGTCGACCCCGTGCAGCTTCAGGGCATCACCGACGAGGACGCGGCGGCGGTGGGCAAGACCACCAAGCAGAACCTCAAGGTGTTGCGCGACTACGCCGAGCGTCCGCCGCGGCCGGGTCATCGACGAATCGTGTTCCGGTTCTTGACGTCTCCCATCGAGATCGGCGGCGACGGCAAGGTGGAGCGCATCGTGCTCGGCCGCAACGAGCTGGTCACCGACGAGAGCGGCCGGGTGGCGGCCAACGACACCGGGGACCGCGAGGAGCTGCCGGTCCGGCTGGTGGTGCGCTCGGTCGGGTACCGCGGGGTGCCCACCGCCGGGCTGCCGTTCGACCAGAAGACGGCGACGATCCCCAACGCGGCCGGGCGCGTGGAGGGCAGCCGCAACGAATATGTCGTCGGGTGGATCAAGCGGGGACCGACCGGGGTGATCGGCACGAACAAGAAGGACTCCCAGGACACCGTCGACACCCTGTTGAAGGATCTGGCCGCCGCGGCCGAGCCCGCGGACTTCGCCGACGACCACGCCGACAAACTGGCCGACTGGCTGGCCTCGCGCCAGCCGAAGCTGGTCACGTCCGCGCATTGGGAGATCATCGACCGCCACGAGCGCACGGCCGGCGAGCCGCACGGGCGTCCGCGCGTCAAGCTGCCGAACCTGGCCGAGCTGCTGCGCATCAGCCACGGCTGAGCGGCCGGGTCATCACACCAGCGGCGCCGACCAGCGCAGCACCGTTCCGTCGGGCGCGGGTTCGATGGTGAATTCACCGCCGGCGGCGGCGGCGCGCTGTTCCAGCTCCGCCAGGCCCCCGCGGGCGGCCCCGTCGCGCAGGCCGCGACCGTCGTCGCTGACCTCGATCCGCAGGTCGTCGTCGACCGCGATCCGGACGGTGACGGTGCTGGCCCCCGCGTGCCGGACGGCGTTGCTCAGCGCCTCCCGGACCACCGCCTCGGCGTGATCGGCCAGCGGGCCGTCGACCACCGACAGCGGACCGACGAACTGCACCGCGGTGCGCAGCCGGGTGCCGGCGAGTTCGGCGATGGCCTCGTCGATGCGCTGCCGCAGCCGCGAGGTCCCGGGGGGCGCGGCGTTCAGGTCGAAGATGGTGGTCTGGATGTCCCGGATGACGGCCTGCAGGTCGTCGACCGCGCCGGACAGTCTCCGCTGCGCTTCCGGATCGCGCACCCGGGCGACGGTGCCCTGCAGCCCCAGGCCGATCGCGAAGAGCCGCTGGATGACGTGGTCGTGGAGTTCCCGGGCGATGCGGTCGCGCTCGCTGACGACGTCCAGCTCGCGGCTCTGGCGCTGGGACGTCGCCAGCTGCCAGGCCAGCGCCGCCTGGTCGGCGAATGCGGCCATGGTTTCCAGGTGTTCCTCGGTGAAGGCGCCCGCGCGGTGCACGACCACGACGACCCCGGCGACCGTCCCGCCCGCCCGTAGCGGCAGCGCGAGGGCGGACCCCACCTCGACGCCTTCCAGGTCGATCGCGTCCACCCGTTGCGGGGCGCTCTTGGCGAAGACCTCGGCCAGCGAGGTGCCCGCGACGGGGATGGTTCCCTTGACGGCCGAGTCCGTCACGCTGCCGACGGTCTCGATCACCAGCAGCTCGACGAGCTCGGCGTGCGGTGTGTCCTGATCCGGCGGGACGGCGACCAGGGCGCCGTCGGCCCCGGTCAGGTTCATCACCTCCTGGGCCACGAGCCGGAAGACCTTCGCCGGCTCGATGCCGGACAGCAGTTCGGTGGCGATGTCGCGGGTGGCCTCTATCCAGGACTGGCGGGCCTGGGACTGCTCGTAGAGCCGGGCATTGGTGATGGCGATTCCGGCGGCGGCCGCCAGCGCCTGCACCAGCACCTCGTCGTCGGCGCTGAACGGCTTCCCGTTCGTCTTGTCGGCGAGATAAAGGGTGCCCAACGATTCGTCGCCGACCCGGACCGGCACGCCCAGGAAGGTCCGCATCGGGGGGTGGTGGGCGGGAAAGCCGATCGACGCGGGGTGCGAGGAGATGTCGTCCAGGCGCAGCGGCGTCGGGTCGTGAATCAACAGGCCGATGATCCCGAGGCCCCGGGGCAGCTCCCCGATGCGCCGGACCGTTTCGTCGTCGATCCCCTCGTGGACGAATTGGAGCACCCGGCCGTCCCGGCCGTGGACTTCCAGCGCGCCGTAGCGGGCGTCGACGAGGTTGATCGCCGAGTGCACGATCGAGCGCAGGGTGGCGTCGAGTTCCAGCCCGGAGGTGACGACCAGCATCGCCTCCACGAGCCCGTCGAGCCGGTCGCGGCCCTCGACGATCAGCTCGAGACGGTCCTGCACTTCGGCCAGCAACTCCCGCAGCCGCAACCCAGACAGGGTGTGCCGCAACGGGCCCACGGCCCTGTCGGTCTCGCCCGCGGCCGGCTCGGTCACGATCGGTCGATCCGCGGCCCGTGTGATGACACCGACTCCCGCCGCCGGGCGCACTCGGTCATGACAGCCTCCCGCGCGGGATGGTAGGGCTGGGCTTTACGTACCGTAGGGCTGAAATCCCAGGCGACCCAGGGGCATTGGTCTACACATGGGTGCCATTGGTCCCTATCCGGCGCGCCGGAGCACCGTCAGCTCGACGGGCCGGGCGCCGCCGCAATTGCGTTATTCGCAAACGCTACTGATGCCGGGTGCGAAGTTCGACCGCCGGCGGATGTCGTCATCGAATCGCCGCGCCGTTGACCGAATGTGCCGGGAAAAGCGGAATTCTGCGCCTACATTTCTTTTACCGCCGCTAATGCGGCGGCAGCAGACGAGTGCCGGATCGGGCGCGGCACGGTTCACCACGTCGCACCAATAGGGGTATCTGACAATGGATTACGCGTTTCTTCCACCCGAGATCAATTCCGCGAGAATGTACAGTGGCCCGGGGTCTGGGCCGTTATTGGCCGCCGCGGGAAGCTGGGATTCGCTGTCCGCCGAATTGGGCACGGCCGCGCAGACCTACGAATCGGTGGTGTCGACACTGACCGCCTTGCACTGGCGCGGCCCCTCATCCCAGTCGATGACCGCGGCCGCCTCCGCCCACGTGGAATGGCTGACCGGCACCGCGCAACAGACCAGCCAGACCGCCATGCAGGCGAGGGCGGCCGCGGGGGCTTTCGATCAGGCGTACGCCATGACGGTGCCGCCGCCGGTGATCGCGGCCAACCGCGCCCAGTTGCAGGCGCTGATCGCGACGAACCTGCTGGGCCAGAACACCGCCGCGATCGCCGCCACCGAGGCGCAGTACGCCGAGATGTGGGCTCAGGACGCGGCCGCCATGAACGGCTACGCCGCCAGTTCGGCGACGACCAGCCGGTTGACGCCGTTCGCGTCCCCACAGCAGACGGCGAACCCGAACGGCCAGGCCGAACAGAGCGCCGCGGCCAGCGACCCGCTCTCCAATTTGTATGACGCGTTGAAGGAGTTCAGCGACCAGATCTGGAATCGGATCGACGGCTTGCTGGCGCTCAGCCCGATTCCCATCACGGGCGGCGACTTCGGCCTGCTCGACGCCATTCAGGGCATCAACACGGTGGTCAGCGGAACCGGGACCCTCGAGGGAATCCCGACGTCGCTCATCGCCGCCCAGAGAAATTTGACCTATTTGGCGGGCGCCGCCGGGCCCAGCCCCGCGCTGGGACCGATCGGCCTCGGCCCCCGGCTGACCGGCGCCGCGGCCGAATCCGGGGCCGGCGGGTTGCCCCGCGCGATCACCGTGAGCACGGGCCGGGCGAATGTTATCGGTCCGATGTCGGTCCCGGCGAGCTGGTCCGCACCGTCGACCGGCCGCGTCGCGGCTCTGGAACCCGCCGGGCTGACCACGATCCCGGGTACCGAGGAGCCGGCCGGTTCCGGCTACCCCGGCGTACCCGGGATGCCGGCGGGCACGATGACACGGGCGTCGGGCGTGCTCCCGCGGTACGGGACCCGACTCAACGTGATGACGCGGCCGCCCGCGGGCGGGTGACCGACCCTAGTCGGGCCCTAGTCGGCCCTAGGCGGCCGGGGCCAACTTCCAGTTGTCGGGGTTTTTCGCCGAGTACACGACCTGCAGCAGCTGCCCCACGGCCGGCCATTGGTCGACGTTGACGGCCAGGCGGGCGTACACCTCGTGCTCGTTGACCGTCGGGCCGTTGATGACACCGGCGATGGTGACGTACTGCTCGCCGGTGGCGTCCGGTCGCGGGCTGACTCCCGTCACCAGCAGGGTGCCGCTCACCGACTCACCGCGCGGGCCGCGGGGAACGAACCGCTGAGCGAGCGCCACGCCCAGGACCGCCAACAGAAGGATCAGCACGCCGTATTCCCACATCCGGCCATGGTAGGACTGCTCACATGAGTCGGGACGATCTGGCGCTGGCGCTGGCGCTGGCCGACCGCGCCGACGCCCTGACCTCGGCCCGGTTCGGGGCGCTGGACCTGCGCGTCGAGACCAAGCCCGACCTGACCCCGGTGACCGACGCCGATCGCGACGTGGAAACCGCCCTGCGCGAGGCGCTCGCCCGGGAACGGCCCGACGACGGCGTCGTCGGCGAGGAATTCGGCGGCACCGCCACCTTCGCCGGCCGGCAGTGGGTGATCGACCCGATCGACGGCACCAAGAACTTCGTGCGCGGGGTACCGGTGTGGGCCAGCTTGATCGCCCTGCTCGAAGACGGCGTGCCGTCGGTCGGCGTGGTGAGCGCCCCGGCGTTGCAGCGCCGCTGGTGGGCGGCGCGCGGGCGGGGCGCCTTCGTCGCGGTCAACGGCGCACCGCCGCGCGGGTTGTCGGTTTCCTCGGTCGCCGAGCTCGGCTCGGCCAGCCTGTCGTTCTCCAGCCTCTCCGGGTGGGCGCAGCGCGGATTGCGGGAACGCTTCATCGCCTTGACCGACGCCGTGTGGCGGGTGCGCGCCTTCGGGGACTTTTTGTCCTACTGCCTCCTCGCCGAGGGGGCGGTCGACATCGCCGCCGAGCCGGAGGTGTCGGTGTGGGACCTCGCGGCGCTCGACGTGCTGGTGCGCGAGGCCGGCGGAACGCTGACCGGCCTCGACGGCACGGCCGGGCCGCACGGGGGCAGCGCCGTCGCGACCAACGGCTTGCTGCACCGGTTGGTCCTCGACGCCCTCGGCGCCGATGTGTGACGCAGATTACCGCTTTCTTACTCCAGAGTAAGATAGACTCGGCTGCATCGCCCCAACGACCGAGGCTGCGAAAAATGACCGAAATTCTTTCCGGTTCCAAGAAAACGTCGAAATCTTCCCGCCCCCAAGCCAAGCGGCGCGGCAACGAGAGCGCCGTCGGCCTGCAACGCCACAAACGCACGGGCGTCGACATCGCCATCGCGCTGCTGACCCCGCTGGTCGGGCAGGAGTTCTGGGACAAGTACCACCTGCGCGACCCGCTCAACCGCGGCCTGCGCTACGGCACCAAGACCGTCTTCTCCACCGCGGCAACGACGTCCCGCCAGTTCAAGCGGGTGCAGAGTCTGCGGGGTGGGCCCACCCGGCTCAAGTCGAGCGGCAAGGACTACTTCGACCTGACGCCGGACGACGACCAGAAGATGATCGTCGAGACCGTCGACGAATTCGCCGCCGAGATCCTGCGCCCGGCGGCTGCCGAGGCCGACGAGGCGGCGGGCTATCCCCGCGACCTGATCGCGAAGGCCGCCGAACTGGGCATCACCGCGGTCAACATCCCCGAGGACTTCGACGGGATCGCCGAGCACCGCTCGAGTGTGACCAACGTGCTGGTCGCCGAGGCGCTCGCCTACGGCGACATGGGACTGGCGCTGCCCATCCTGGCGCCCGGGGGGGTCGCGTCCGCGCTGACCCACTGGGGCAGCGCGGACCAGCAGGCCACCTACCTTCCGGAGTTCGCCGGGGAGAACGTGCCGCAGGCCTGCGTCGCGATCGCCGAACCGCGGCCGCTGTTCGACCCGACCCGGCTGAGCACCACCGCCGTGCGGACCCCGGGCGGCTACCGGCTCGACGGCGTCAAGTCGCTGGTGCCGGCGGCCGCCGACGCCGAGCTGTTCATCGTCGGCGCGCAGCTGGACGGCAAGCCGGCACTGTTCATCGTCGAGTCGTCCACCAAAGGCCTTGCGGTAACCCCGGATCCGAGCATGGGCCTGCGCGCGTCGGCGCTGGGCCAGGTCGAGCTGTCGGGGGTCACGGTGCCGCTGAGCGCCCGGCTGGGCGAGGACGGCGCCACCGACGACGATTACTCCGAAGCGATCGCGCTGTCCCGGCTGGGCTGGGCGGCGCTGGCGGTCGGCACCTCGCACGCCGTGCTCGACTACGTCGTGCCGTACGTGAAGGAGCGCGAGGCGTTCGGCGAGCCGATCGCCCGGCGGCAGGCCGTCGCGTTCATGTGCGCCAACATCGCCATCGAGCTGGACGGCCTGCGGCTGATCACCTGGCGCGGCGCGTCGCGCGCCGAGCAGGGCCTCCCGTTCGTCCGGGAGGCGGCGCTGGCCAAGCGGCTGGGCGCCGACAAGGGCATGCAGATCGGGCTCGACGGCGTGCAGCTGCTCGGCGGCCACGGCTTCACCAAGGAACACCCGGTCGAGCGCTGGTACCGCGACCTGCGGGCCATCGGCGTCGCCGAGGGTGTAGTCGTCATCTAACACGAGCGAAAGTTCAATCATGGCAATAAATTTGGAGCTACCACGCAAGCTGCAGGCGGTGATGGTCAAGACCCATCAGGGCGCCGCGGAGCTGATGCGGCCCATCGCGCGCAAGTACGACGAGCGCGAGCACGCCTATCCCGTCGAGCTGGACACCCTGTTCAGCCTGTTCGAGGGGGCCTCGGAATCCGTCGAGTTCGCCGGGGCCGACGCGCTGCGCAGCGAGGACGCCGAGAAGGGCACCAACCGCAACGGCGCCAACATGGCCGCGCTGCTGCAGACCCTGGAGGCCAGCTGGGGCGACGTCGCGATGATGCTCTCGGTTCCGTATCAGGGGCTGGGCAACGCCGCGATCTCCGCGGTCGCCACCGACGAGCAGCTCGAGCGCCTGGGCAAGGTGTGGGCGGCGATGGCCATCACCGAGCCGGGCTTCGGATCCGACTCGGCGGCGGTGTCCACCACGGCCAAGCTGGACGGCGACGAGTACGTCATCAACGGCGAGAAGATCTACGTCACCGCGGGTTCGCGCGCCACCCACATCGTGGTGTGGGCCACCCTGGACAAGTCGAAGGGCCGCGCGGCCATCAAGTCGTTCATCGTCCCGCGCGAGCATCCCGGCGTCACGGTCGAGCGGCTGGAACGCAAGCTCGGCATCAAGGGTTCCGACACCGCGGCCATCCGGTTCGACAACGTGCGCATCCCGAAGGAAAACCTGCTGGGCAACCCGGAAATCGAAGTGGGCAAAGGTTTTTCCGGGGTGATGGAAACCTTCGACAACACCCGGCCGATCGTCGCGGCCATGGCCGTCGGGGTGGGCCGCGCCGCGCTGGAGGAGATCCGCAGGATCCTCACCGAAGCCGGCGTGGAGATTTCCTACGACAGGCCCGCGCACGTGCAGAGCGCGGCGGCGGCCGAGTTCCTGCGGATGGAGGCCGACTGGGAGGCCGCCTACCTGCTGTCGCTGCGCGCGGCGTGGCAGGCGGACAACAAGATCCCCAACTCCAAAGAGGCGTCGATGAGCAAGGCCAAGGCCGGCCGGATGGCCAGCGACGTCACCCTCAAGACCGTCGAATTGGCCGGGACCTCAGGCTATTCCGAGCAGTCCCTGCTGGAGAAGTGGGCGCGCGACTCCAAGATCCTCGACATCTTCGAGGGCACCCAGCAGATCCAGCAGCTGGTGGTGGCCCGCCGCCTGCTGGGGCTGTCGTCGGCCGAGCTCAAGTAGCCGGCAGTACGCTGTGCGGGCGGCACTGACGACGGAGGTGGCATGCGCGCAGCACGGGTGACACGGCTCGAGGGTCCGGACGCGGTCGAGTTGGCCGACGTCGAGGAGCCGGCGGGCGACGGCGTGGTGGTCGACGTGCACGCGGCGGGAGTCGCGTTTCCCGACGCGTTGCTCACCCGAGGCCTGTATCAATACCGCCCGGAGCCCCCGTTCGTGCTCGGCGCGGAGATCGCCGGGGTTGTCCGGTCTGCGCCCGACGGAGCACACGTGCGTCCCGGCGACCGGGTCGTCGGCCTAACCATGCTCACCGGCGGCATGGCCGAGGTCGCCGTGGTCTCCCCCGACCGGTTATTCAAGCTGCCCGACAACGTGAGCTTCGAGGCCGGCGCCGGGCTGCTGTTCAACGACCTGACCGTGTACTTCGCGCTGACCGTGCGCGGCCGGTTGGGCGAAGGAGAGTCGGTGCTGGTGCACGGCGCGGCCGGCGGAATCGGCACGTCGACGCTGCGGCTGGCGTCGGTGCTCGGCGCCTCTCGCGTCATCGCGGTCGTCAGCACGCAGGAGAAGGCGGACATCGCCACGGCCGCCGGCGCCACCGACGTGGTGCTGGCCGACGGATTCAAGGACGCGGTGAAGGAATTGACCGACGGCCGCGGCGTCGACATCGTCGTCGACCCGGTCGGCGGCGACCGGTTCACCGATTCGCTGCGCTCCCTGGCCCCGGGCGGGCGGTTGCTGGTCATCGGCTTCACCGGCGGAGACATCCCGACGGTCAAGGTGAACAGGTTGCTGCTCAACAACATTGACGTGGTCGGCGTCGGCTGGGGCGCCTGGACCGCGACGCACCCGGGCGCGCTGACCGAGCAGTGGGCCGGGCTGGAACGGTTGCTCAGCTCGGGGCGGCTTCCTCCGCCGGAGCCGATGGTCTTCCCGCTGGAGGAGGCCGCGGCCGCCGTCGCTTCCCTCGAAAACCGCACCGCCCGGGGGAAAGTCGTGTTGCGCGTCCGCGACTGACCGCTCGTTATCTCCCGTCACATGAGCACCAAGTCGGGAGGACTTGTCGTTGTGCCCGCCTTCGAGCGACAACGACGGGTTCGGGGTCGCCTCCGCGGACGTTTGTCGCTGCCAGGCGGGCACAGCAGGTGCCGCCGCCGGCAGAGGCGGCTCTGGTTGCCGTGCCGACGAAACCCCTTGTGCCGGCCCGAAACAAAAAGTAATGTCACTTTCAGTTTTCGTCCACCGGAGCCGGGAGTCGCCCATGGAATCCTTCGTCCACCTGCGAAAGGGCAGGACGCCGCGCCGCCTGCACGCCGACCTCGAGGGCCTCAAGGACGACGAACTGGGGCGGGGCGGGTTCACCGGCCGCACCGCCAACATGTACCGCCGCCACGACCCCACCGCCTACCGCGCGGTCGGCCCGCTGCGGCCGATCGACGTGCTGTCGAGCGAGCTCAAGCCCAGCGACGCCACCGACGCCGACGGCGGGCCGCTGCTGTTGTTCAGCAACGACGACTGCCGCATTTCGCTGAGCCGCCGGAGCGAGCCGATGCCGTTCTTCGCCCGCCACGTCGACGGCGACCTGCTGTGCTTCGTGCACCGCGGGGCGGGACTGGTCGAAACCGAGTTCGGCCCGCTGCGCTACTCCGAGGGCGACTGGCTCTACGTGCCGAAGGCCTGCACCTGGCGGCAGGTGCCCGACCCCTCGGGCGAAGGGGCGACGACCCTGTTGATGGTGGAGACCACCGACGAGTTGCGGGTCCCGCCGCCCGGCGCGTTGGGCCGCCACTTCCCCTTCGACCCGTCGCAGGCCACCATCCCGGAACCGGCCGCCCACGACGACGATGACCGCGCCGAGTACGAGGTCCGGCTCATCCACGAGGGTGGGCCGACAACGCTGTACTACCAACACCATCCGCTCGACGTCGAGGGCTGGCGCGGCGACAACTTCCCGTTCACCTACAACATCGCCGACTACAACGTGATCACCTCCGACAGCGTCCACCTGCCGCCCACGGTGCACCTGTTCATGCAGGCCACCGGCGTCTACGTGATGAACTTCCTGCCCCGGCCCGCCGAGACGGTGTCGGGCACCGAGCGCACGCCGTGGTATCACCGCAACGTCGACCTGGACGAGATCGCCTTCTTCCACGGCGGCTCGCTGTACGGGATCCCGATGCCGCCCGGCCTGATCTCGCATGCGCCACAAGGGGTTCACCACGGCGCGCCGGAGAAGGCGCGCGAACGGACCCGCCGCAAGTTCGACGACTACTCCCGCGTCGACTGGCAGGTGATCGCCATCGACACCCGCCGCCGGCTGACCCCGTCGGCCGAGGTGCTCGCCCACGACCTCGGGCAGCACTCGTGAAGCACGAATACGACCGCATCCCCTATCTGGTTGCCTTCCAGAACGATTCGGGCGTACGGGACGTATACGGCGGCCTTGCCGAGATCACCGTGCTGGAGAGCTACCTGCTCAAGCCCAGGGACAGGCCCTCGGACACCGTGCTGGTGTTCATGCACCCGATCGGCGGCGGCGCGTACCTTCCGATGATCAACGCGCTCGCCCGCGCCGGGCACCACGTCATCTACTGCAACAGCAGGTTTCGCGGGACCGATTCGGCGCTGCTGATGGAGAAGGTGGTCGAGGATCTCGGCGAGTGCATCAAGGACGCCAAGAAGCGGCTCGGCTACACCCGCGTGGTGCTGGCCGGATGGAGCGGCGGCGGCTCGCTGTCGGTGTTCTACCAGCAGCAGGCGCAGCATGCGACCGTCACCTGTAGCCCGTCCGGCGACGGCCCGGACCTGACCAAGCTCGATCTGCCCGCCGCCGACGGCATCATGCTGCTGGCCGCGCACGTCAGCCGGCACGGCACGCTGACCGAATGGCTGGACGCGTCGATCCTCGACGAATCCGACCCGACCAAACGCGACCCGGGGCTCGACCTGTACGACCCGGACAACCCCAATCAGCCTCCCTACAGCCAGGAGTTCCTGGCCACCTACCGGCAGGCGCAGATCGACCGCAACCGCCGCATCACCGCGTGGGTCAAGGACAAGCTCTCCGACCTGCGGGCCCACGGCCGCCCGGACGAGGAGTTCTGCTTCGTCGTGCACGGCACCATGGCCGATCCCCGCTGGCTCGACCCGACCGTCGATCCCAACGAACGCACCCCCGGAACCTGCTACCTGGGCGATCCTCGAATCGTGAACATGAGCCCGGTCGGGCTGGCGCGGTACTGCACCCTGCGCAGCTGGCTGTCGCAGTGGAGTTACGACGACGCCCACGGCGACGGCGTGGCCTGCGGGCGGGACATCGCGGTGCCCGCGCTGGTGATCGGTAATCTGGCCGATGACGCCTGCACGCCCAGCCACACCCGGCGCCTCTTCGAGGCGATCGGGCACCATGACAAGGAGATCCACGAAATCCCCGGCGCCACACACTATTACGCGGGACCCGAGCAGCGCGACAAGCTGCGCGCCGCGGTCGACGTCGTGACCGACTGGCTGGTCCGTCACGACTTCGCGGGGCGCTGATGGCTGGCGCCGGCGACGATGCAGAGCGAAGCGATGAGGAGGAGCGGCGCATGGTTGGGGCGCTGGACGGCATCCGGGTGCTCGAGCTCGGCACCCTGATCGCCGGGCCGTTCGCCGGCCGGCTGCTGGCCGACATGGGCGCCGACGTCATCAAGGTGGAGCCCCCTGGCGCGCCGGACCCGCTGCGGACGTGGGGCCAGGCCGAGGTCGACGGGCACCACGTCTTCTGGACGGTGCACGCGCGCAACAAGCGGGCCGTCACCCTCGACCTGCGCAAGCCGCGCGGGCGCGAGCTGTTCCTCGACCTGGTCGAAAAGTCCGACATCGTGGTGGAGAACTTCCGGCCCGGCACGCTGGAGAAGTGGGACCTGGGTTACGACGTGCTGTGCGAACGCAACCCGGGCGTCATCCTGGTGCGGGTCTCCGGCTACGGCCAGACCGGGCCCGAGGCGCACAAGGCGGGGTACGCGTCGGTGGCCGAGGCCGCCAGCGGGTTGCGGCACCTCAATGGCTTCCCCGGCGGCCCGCCGCCCCGGCTCGCGCTGTCCCTGGGCGACAGCCTCGCCGGCATGTTCGGCGCCCAGGGCGCGCTGGCCGCGCTCTACCGGCGCGGGATCACGGGGCGCGGGCAGGTGGTCGACGTCGCGCTCACCGAATCCTGTTTGGCCATCCAGGAATCCACCATCCCCGACTACGACGCCGGCGGCGTGGTGCGCGGCCCGTCGGGCACCCGGCTGGAGGGCATCGCGCCGTCGAACATCTACCGCAGCGCCGACGGCTCTTGGGTGGTGATCGCCGCGAACCAGGACACCGTGTTCGCCCGGCTGTGCAAGGCCATGGGGCGGCCCGAGCTGGCGACCGACGACCGGTTCGCCACGCACGGCGCCCGGGGCCGCAACCAGGACGAGCTCGACGCCATCATCGGCGCGTGGGCCGAGCAGCGCCCGCCCGGCGAGATCATCGAAACCCTCAGCGCCGCAGGGGTGATCGCCGGGCCGATCAACACGGTGGCCGAGGTGGTCAAGGATCCGCAGCTGCGGGCGCGCGGCATGCTGGTCGAGCACCACGACGAGAGGCTGGGGCGCACCGTGCTCGGCCCGGGCATCGTCCCGGTGCTGTCGGAGTCTCCGGGCGGGGTCCGCACCGCCGGGCCGGCGCGTCCGGGGCAGCACAACGACGACGTCTACATCGGTCTGCTCGGCAAGAGCGCCGGGGAACTCGAGGCATTGCGGGCCGAGGAGGTGCTGTGAAGACACACGTCGACATCCGGGAGGTGGCGCTGCGCGACGGCCTGCAGATCGAGGCCCCGGTCCCGTTGTCCGCCAAGCTCGACCTGCTGGCAGCGATCGCCGCCACCGGCGTGCGGGAGGTGGAGGCCACCGCGTTCGTCTCCCCCACCAAGGTGCCCTCGATGGCCGACGCCGCCGAGCTCGCCGCCCGGCTGCACGACTACCCCGACATCGAGTTCTCCGCCCTGGTCGCCAGCCCGAACGGCGCCAGGCGCGCGGTGGCCGCCGGGCTGCGCTCAATCGAGTACGTCGTGGCGGCCAGCAACGCCTTCAGCGAGGCCAACGTCGGGCGCCCCAGCGCGGAGGCCACGCGCCAGATCGAGGACATCGTGGCCATCGCGCACGACGGCGGGCTCACGGTGGAGGTGGTCGTGGCCACGGCGTGGGACTGCCCGTTCGAGGGCCCGCCCCCGCCACAGCAGGTGCTCGACATCGCCGCCGCCGCCACAGGCTTCGGCGTCGACCGGTTCTCGATCGCCGACACCATCGGCACCGCCACCCCGGGCCGGGTGACGTCGCTGATCGGGCAGCTGCGCCCGGTGATCGGCGACCTGCCGCTGGGAGGACACTTCCACAACACCCGGGGCGCGGGCCTGGCCAGCGCGTACGCCGCGGTCACCTGCGGGGTCACCCGGCTGGACGCGTCGGCCGGCGGGCTGGGGGGCTGCCCGTTCGCCCCCGGGGCGACCGGCAACATCGCCACCGAGGACCTGGTGTACCTGCTGCGCGACAGTGGCGTCGAGGTCGACATCGACCTCGACGCCGCCATCGACGCGGCCCGGATCGCGAAATCCGTTGTCGGACACGAACTGCCGGGCGCGCTACTGCGCGCCGGTGACCGGATCCGGTGAATGATGCCGGCAGAGACGCTGACGCCCAAGGGCCGCCAGACCCGGGAGGCGATCGAGCAGTCGGCCCGCAAGCTGTTCGCGGAGCGCGGGTTTCACGGCACCACCCTTGCCGACATCACGTCGGCGGCGGGAAAGTCGCCGGCGGTGTTCTACCGGTATTTCGCCGACAAGGAGGACCTGCTGGCCGCGCTGGCCGAGTCGTTCCTGCACGACGTGGTGGAGCCGTCCGGGCTGAGCCTGCGGCTGCCCGAGTCCGCCGACGACGACGCGTTCTTCACGTCGGTGGTCACCGGGTACTGGAACATGTTCAAGCAGAACATCGGGATCATGATCGCGGTCGCGCAGCTGGCGGCCACCCAGCAGCGCTTCGCGGCCGTGCAGAACGAGTTTCGTCGGTTCGGCATGGACATCGTGGCGGCGTCGGTGCAGCGCGCCCAGGAGCAGGGGTACGGCGCCGAGCTGAACGCCCAGCACGTCGCGGCGGCCATCGCGCTGCTCTTCGAGAACTTCACCACCGTCTTCGTCGGACCCTCCGGCCTGGGCCTGGACATCGGTGACGACGACGCCATCGCGACGCTGTCGACCGTGTGGAAGAAGACCTTGTACGGCGGGCGATCTTAGGGAGGTCAACGTGGATTTCACAGTGCCGGAGCACATTCCGGGTCTGCTCGCCGAGATGGACGCGTTCATCGAGGCCGAGATCAAGCCGCTGGAACGCGAGCACGCCCAGTATTTCGACAAGCGCCGCGAGCATGCCCGCACGGACTGGGACAACGACGGCATCCCGAGCCGGGCCTGGGAGGACCTGCTCACCGAGATGCGCAGGCGGGCCGACAAGGCGGGCTGGTTGCGCTACGGGTTACCGGCGTCGCTGGGCGGCCGCGACGGCAGCAACGTCGACATGGCCATCATCCGGGAACATTTGGCGCACAAGGGACTTGGGCTGCACAACGACCTGCAGAACGAGTCCTCGATCGTCGGGAACTTTCCGCAGGTGATCATGATGGAGCGGTTCGGCACCGACGAGCAGCGGCGCGACTGGTCGGAGGCGCTCATCACCGGGGAGCGGTCCATGGCGTTCGGCCTGACCGAGCCGCTGCACGGGTCGGACGCGACCTGGCTGGAGACCCGCGCCCAGCCCGACGGTGACGGCTGGGTGATCAACGGCTCCAAGCGGTTCAACACCGGCGTGCACCGCGCGACGCACGACCTGATCTTCGCCCGCACCTCCGGCGAGCCCGGGCAGGCCCGAGGCATCACCGCGTTGCTGGTGCCGACCGACGCCCCGGGCTTCACCATCCCGTACTACTGGTGGACGTTCAACATGCCCACCGATCACGCCGAAGTGCAGCTGACCGACGTGCGGGTGCCGGCCGACGCGGTCCTCGGCGAGGTGGACCGCGGCCTGGAGGTCGCGCAAACCTTTCTGCACGAGAACCGGATTCGGCAGGCCGCCAGCAGCCTGGGCGCCGCGCAATACTGCATCGACCGGGCCGCCGAGTACGCCGGCGACCGGGTGGTGTTCGGCAAGCCGCTGTCGGTGAACCAGGCCGTCCAGTGGCCGCTGGCCGAGTTGCAGACCGAGGCGCAGATGGTCAGGCTGCTGGTGCACTACGCGTCGTGGCACCTGGACCGCAACCACCACATGGAGGTCTCCGACAAGGTGTCGATGGCCAACTACCGGGCCAACCGGCTGGTCTGCGACGCCGCCGACCGCGCGATGCAGGTCTTCGGGGGCCTCGGTTACAGCCGGCACGAACCGTTCGAGCACATCTACCGCCATCACCGCCGCTACCGGATCACCGAGGGCGCCGAGGAGATTCAGATCCGCCGGGTCGCGCAGCGGCTGTTCAGGTTCGGCAAGCAGTGACGGAGCTGGCGCCGCATCTGGCCCGGGTGCTGGAGCCGGTCCTCGGCCCCGGCGGTGTGGCCATCGAGAACCTGCGCGCGCTGACCGGCGGCGCCAGCCGGACCACGTGGGCGTTCGACGCCGTGACCGGCGGGTCCCCCGCGTCCTGATCGCCACGGACTCGCCTGCCGCGCTGGGCAATCCGTTCCTCATCTGCGAGGAGATCAAGGGCGAGACGATCGTCCGGCGCATCCAGCGTCAGCTCGACGCCGCCGGCGGACAACGGGCCAGGGCGAGCCTGCTGGCGCAGTGCGCGCGGGCGCTGGCGGCCATCCACCGAGCCGACGCGCGCGACCCCGCCCTGACGAACGAGGACCCGGTCGCGCAGTGGCGCGCGCGCCTCGATGACATGGGCGACACCACCGCGACGTTCGAGTGGGCGTTCCGCTGGCTCGAGGCCCACCGGCCGCGGGGCTCCCGGCCGGCGAACGTCCTGGTGCACGGCGACTTCCGGATGGGAAACCTCATCGTCGACGGCTCGGACCTGGCCGCCGTCCTGGACTGGGAGCTCGTGCACCTCGGCGACCCCTGCGACGACCTGGCCTGGTTCTGCATCCGGGCCTGGCGGTTCGGCGCCCCGGCGAGCCGGGGCGCCGGCGGGCTGGGCAGCATCGAGACGTTCCTGCGCGCCTACGAGGAGGCCGGCGCGACTACCGTCGACCGCGTGGCCTTTCACTGGTGGCTCGTGCTGGCCACCCTGCGCTGGGGCGTCATCTGCCGGTACCAGGCCGAGCGGCACCTGAGCGGTCAGTCCCGCTCGGTGGAGCTGGCCGCGATCGGCCGGCGCGTCTGCGAGACCGAATGGGACCTCCTCGACCTGCTGGAGCTGTCCCCGTGATCGGTGCCTACGGCCGCCCCCTGGCCGCCGAGCTGGTGGCCGCGGTGGCCGAGTTCCTGGAAACCGACGTGCGGCGGGCGACCAGCGGGCAGGTCAACTTCCACGCCAGGGTGGCCGCCAACGCGCTGCGCATCGTCGAGCGGGAACTGCTCGACGAGGGCGAGACGGAGGCCGGGGCCGCGCTGGCCGACCTGGGTTTCGCGGACGAGGAGGAGCTGGCCACCGCGATCCGGGCCGGCGAACTCGACGGGCGCGACCGCGAGGTCACCGCCTGCCTGCGCACCCTGGTGCGGCGCCGGTTGGCCGTCGCCCATCCCGGATACGACCTGGACCCGCTCGAAGACCCCCTCGAAGAGGAGTGAACGCCATGCCCGCCGCAGGCACGCAAACCATTCTCGGCACGGCCGACCGCCTGTTCGCCGCGATCGAGAACGGCGATTTCGGCGCGGTCGACCGGATGTGGAGCGACGACATCGCGGTCTGGCGGGTGGGTGCCCGCCGCGATAACGACAAGGCGCGCGCGCTGCGCGTCATCGACTGGTTCATCACCGCGACCACCGCCCGCCGCTACGAGATCCTCGACCGTCAGCTCTTCGAGTCCGGCTTCGTCCAGCAGCACGTCTTGCACGCCACCGGCCATGCCGGACAATCGATCTCGATGCGGGTCTGCATCGTGATCCGGGTGGCCGCCGACGGCCTGATCACCCGGATCGACGAGTACTTCGACCCCGCCGAGATCGCACCGCTGCTCGGCACCGGCTGACACGACCAGGAATTGGGAAAGATGACCACTCTGGAAACCCTGCTGAACGATCCCGACGCTGCGGGCGCGTGGAGCCTGCTCCCGGACCGCTCGGCCATCACGTTCAAGATCGCCAACGCGTGGGGCCTGCTGCGGGTCAGGGGGCGCTTCACCGAGTTCAGCGGTGAAGGGCACCTGGCGGGCGGGGGCGATGTTTCCGGCCGCGTCGACATCCGCGCGGCCTCGCTGAACACCGGGATCGCACGCCGCGACAAGCATCTGCGGTCGGAGGACTTCTTCGACGTCGAGCGCTTCGGCCAGATCAGCGTCGTCGTCACCGGCCTGCAGCCCACCGGCGGGAGGTCCGCCGATCTCCGGGCCACCTTCACCGTCAAGGGCGTCAGCGCCCCGCTGCCGGTACCCGCCACGATCACCGAACTCGACGACGGCTCGGTCCGCGTTTCCGGCCGCGCCGAGGTGGATCGCGCCCGGTTCAACCTGGGCGGGAACCCACTCGGCATGATCGGCGCGTCGGCGACCGCCGCCGCCGAGCTCGTCTTCGCGCGGTCGCCCCGGTAAGACGGGCCCGGCACCAGTACCATCTGCACCGTGCCCGACTCGAGCCCCGACTCCAGCGCCCTGCGGATCCTTGTCTACAGCGACAACGCCCGAACCCGCGAGCAGGTGATGCGGGCGCTGGGCACCCGGCTGCACCCCGACCTGCCGGAGCTGACCTACGTCGAGGTGGCCACCGGCCCGATGGTGATCCGCACGATGGACGAGGGCGGCATCGACCTGGCGATCCTCGACGGGGAGGCGACGCCGACCGGCGGCATGGGAATCGCCAAACAGCTCAAGGACGAACTCGCCACCTGCCCACCGATTGTGGTGCTCACCGGCCGCCCCGACGACGCCTGGCTGGCCAGCTGGTCACGCGCCGAGGCCGCGGTGCCGCATCCCCTCGACCCGATCGTGCTGGGCCGCACCGTGCTGGGGCTGCTGCGGACGCCGACCCGGTAGGCCGAGAAGCCGCGCTGCGATCGCGGCTCACCTGCGATAACACCCCATAACCGACTGCCCGCGTCACCGGGCGCGGGAGATGCCGCCGACGGCAGCGGCGGGCGGGGGGCCGCCGCGGGCCAAAACGAGACATAAATCCCAGTCGAATACCCCCACCCCGACACGACACGCCTGACCTCGCGACGCTATGTTGAAGGTCACTGCGGCGGACCACAGACCCGGTTCGTCACAGCAGCCCGACCACCGCCCTCCCGCCGCTCAGCGGTGTCGGAAGGCGGCCCGTACGACGGATCATGGAGCGAGTTGAACGCCTACATACCCATCCTGGTGCTGGGAGCGATAGCCGCGGCCTTCGCGGTGGGCTCCGTTGTGCTGGCGAGCCTGGTCGGCCCGTCGCGGTACAACAAGTCCAAGCTGGCGGCCTACGAGTGCGGCATCGAGCCCACCGAGACGCCGGTCAGCGGACCGCAGGCCACTCCCGGCCAACGGTTCCCGGTGAAGTACTACCTGACCGCAATGTTGTTCATCGTCTTCGACATCGAAATCGTGTTCCTGTATCCCTGGGCCGTCAGCTACGACGCCCTCGGAACGTTCGCGTTGGTCGAGATGGTGGTGTTCATGCTCACGGTCTTCGTGGCCTACGCCTACGTGTGGCGGCGCGGCGGCCTGACGTGGGACTAAGCGCTGAGATGGGATTGAGGTAAGGCGTGGGCCTGGAGGAACAGCTTCCCGGTGGGATCCTGCTGTCTACGGTCGAGAAGGTGGCCGGATACGTCCGCAAGAACTCGTTGTGGCCGGCCACGTTCGGCCTGGCGTGCTGCGCCATCGAGATGATGGCAACCGCCGGGCCGAGATTCGACATCGCGCGCTTCGGCATGGAGCGGTTCTCGGCGACGCCGCGGCAGGCCGACCTGATGATCGTGGCCGGGCGGGTCAGCCAGAAGATGGCGCCCGTCCTGCGGCAGATCTACGACCAGATGGCCGAGCCGAAATGGGTGCTGGCCATGGGCGTCTGCGCGTCCTCGGGCGGGATGTTCAACAACTACGCGATCGTGCAGGGCGTGGATCACGTGGTACCGGTGGACATCTACCTGCCCGGCTGCCCGCCCCGCCCCGAGATGCTGCTGCACGCAATCCTCAAGCTGCACGAGAAGATTCAGCAGATGCCGCTCGGCGTCAACCGCGAGCAGGCCATCGCCGAGGCGGAGCAGGCCGCCATGGGGGCCCGGCCCACGATCGAGATGCTCGGGCAGTTGCGATGAGCTCACCGGATCACGACCCCAAGCGCGCGGCCGGCGAGGTGGGAGGGACGCCACCGGGAGCGGACGAAGAGGTGATCAACGTCCGCCGCGGCATGTTCGGGATCACCGGCACCGGCGACACCACCGGATACGGCCGGCTGGTGCGGGAGATCACCCTTCCCGGCAGCACGCCGCGCCCCTACGGCGGCTACTTCGACGAGGTGGTCGACACCCTCACCGAGGCCCTGCGGGGCGAGGGCGTCGAATTCACCGACGCCATCGAGAAAGTCGTGGTGTTCCGCGACGAACTCACCCTGCACGTGCACCGCGACAAGCTGCCGCAGGTCGCCCAGCGCCTTCGGGACGAACCGGGCCTGCGCTTCGAGATGTGCCTGGGGGTCAGCGGTGTCCACTACCCGCACGAGACCGGCCGCGAACTGCACGCCGTCTACCCGCTGCAGTCGATCACCCACAACCGCCGGGTGCGGTTGGAAGTTGCTGCGCCCGACAGCGATCCACACATCCCGTCGCTGTTCTCGGTCTACCCGACCAACGACTGGCACGAGCGCGAGACCTACGACTTCTTCGGGATCATCTTCGACGGGCACCCGTCGCTGACGCGCATCGAGATGCCCGACGACTGGCACGGACATCCGCAGCGCAAGGACTACCCCCTCGGCGGCATTCCCGTCGAATACAAAGGGGCGCAAATACCCCCGCCCGACGAGCGGAGAGCCTACAACTGATGAGCACGATCGCTGACTCCAAACACGACGGAGACGCCGGCCAGACGGTCCTGGTCGCCGGAGGCCAGGACTGGGACCAGATCGTCGACGCGGCCCGCAAGGTCGACCCCGGCGAACGGATCGTCGTCAACATGGGCCCCCAGCACCCGTCGACGCACGGCGTGTTGCGGCTGATCCTCGAGATCGAGGGCGAGACCGTCACCGAGGTCCGCTGCGGAATCGGCTACCTGCACACCGGGATCGAGAAGAACCTCGAATACCGCTACTGGACCCAGGGCGTCACCTTCGTGACCCGAATGGATTACCTGTCACCGTTTTTCAACGAGACCGCGTACTGCCTGGGCGTGGAGAAACTGCTCGGCATCACCGAGCAGATCCCGGACCGGGTCAACGTCATCCGGGTGATGATGATGGAGCTCAACCGGATCTCCTCGCACCTGGTCGCGCTGGCCACCGGCGGCATGGAACTGGGCGCCATGACCCCGATGTTCGTCGGGTTCCGCGGCCGCGAGATCGTCCTGACGCTGTTCGAGAAGATCTCCGGGTTGAGGATGAACAGCGCCTACATCCGGCCGGGGGGCGTGGCCCAGGACCTGCCGCCGGGTGCGGAGTCCGACATCGCCGAAGCCCTCAAGCCGCTGCGCCAGGTGCTGCGCGAAATGGGCGAGCTGCTCAACGAGAACGCCATCTGGAAGGCCCGCACCTGCGACGTGGGCTACCTCGACCTGACCGGCTGCATGGCGCTGGGCATCACCGGGCCGATCCTGCGCGCCACCGGCCTGCCCCACGACCTGCGCAAGAGCGAACCCTACTGCGGATACGAGAACTACGAATTCGACGTGATCACCGCCGACACGTGTGATGCTTACGGGCGCTACATGATTCGCGTCAACGAGATGTGGGAGTCGGTCAAGATCGTCGAACAGTGTCTGGACAAGTTGAAGCCGGGCCCGATCATGGTCGAGGACCGCAAGATCGCCTGGCCGGCCGACCTGAAGGTGGGCCCCGACGGCATGGGCAACTCGGAAGAGCACATCGCCAAGATCATGGGCAGCTCGATGGAGGCGCTGATCCACCACTTCAAGCTCGTCACCGAGGGCATCCGGGTTCCGGCGGGACAGGTGTACACCGCGGTGGAATCGCCGCGCGGGGAACTGGGCGTGCACATGGTCAGCGACGGCGGCACCCGCCCCTACCGGGTGCACTACCGGGACCCCTCCTTCACCAACCTGCAGTCGGTCGCCGCGATGTGCGAGGGCGGGATGGTCGCCGACCTGATCACCGCGGTCGCCAGCATCGACCCGGTCATGGGCGGGGTGGACCGATGACCGAATTGCCCGACTCCTCCCCGCCCGCTACGCGGCCGGATCGTCGTCAGGCGGAGACGGGACCGCAGGGCCAGCCGGTGTTCCTCCGGCTGGGGCCGCCGCCCGAGGAGCCCAACGCGTTCGTCGTCGAGGGCGCGCCGAAGACGTACCCACCGGAGGTGCGGGCGCGCCTGGAGGTGGACGCCAAGGAGATCATGGGCCGCTACCCCAGCAAGCGTTCGGCGCTGTTGCCGTTGCTGCACCTGGTGCAGGCCGAGGACTCCTACCTGACACCGGCGGGGCTCGAATTCTGCAGCGAGCAGGTCGGTTTGACCGGTGCCGAGGTGTCGGCGGTGGCCAGTTTCTACACCATGTACCGCCGCGGCCCGACCGGCGACTACCTGGTCGGGGTGTGCACGAACACGCTGTGCGCCATCATGGGCGGCGACGCGATCTTCGAGGACCTCAAGGAACACCTCGGGATCGGCAACGACGAGACGACCGAGGACGGCTCGGTCACGTTGCAGCACATCGAATGCAACGCCGCCTGCGACTTCGCGCCCGTGGTGATGGTCAACTGGGAGTTCTACGACAACCAGACGTGCGAGTCCGCGCGCGAGCTCGTCGACTCCCTGCGGGCCGGAAAGCCCAAGCCGCCCACCCGCGGTGCCCCGCTGTGCGCCTTCCGGGAGACGTCGCGGATCCTGGCCGGGCTGCCCGACGAGCGCGCCGACCAGGGGCAGGGCGGCGCCGGCGAGGCCACCCTGGCCGGGCTGAAGGTGGCCAGGGAGCACGGCATGGAGGCGCCGCAAGCGCCCGCGTCGCCGGAGGCCTCGTCATGACCACGTCGGAGGCAACGCCGCTGACCCCGGTGATCAGCCGGTACTGGGACGACCCCGAGTCGTGGACCCTGGACACCTATCGACGGCACGACGGCTACCAGGCGATGACCAAGGCCCTGGCCATGGACCCCGACGCGGTCATCGGCATGGTCAAGGACTCCGGGCTGCGCGGACGCGGTGGCGCCGGCTTCTCGACCGGGACCAAGTGGTCGTTCATCCCGCAGGGCGACACCGGCCCGGCGGCCAAGCCGCACTACCTGGTGGTCAACGCCGACGAGTCGGAACCCGGCACCTGCAAGGACATTCCGCTGATGCTGGCGACGCCGCACGTGCTCGTCGAGGGCGTCATCATCGCCGCCTACGCGATCCGGGCCAGCCACGCGTTCATCTACGTGCGCGGTGAGGTGGTCCCGGTGTTGCGCCGCCTGCAGAACGCGGTGGCCGAGGCCTACGCCGCGGGCTACCTCGGCCGCGACATCAACGGTTCCGGCTTCGACCTGGAACTGGTGGTGCACGCCGGCGCCGGCGCCTACATCTGCGGCGAGGAGACGGCGCTGCTGGATTCGCTCGAAGGCCGCCGCGGCCAGCCGCGGCTGCGGCCGCCCTTCCCCGCGGTGGCCGGCCTCTACGGCTGCCCCACGGTGATCAACAACGTCGAAACCATCGCCAGCGTGCCCTCGATCGTGCTCAACGGCGTCGACTGGTTCCGGTCCATGGGCACCGAGAAATCGCCCGGCTTCACGCTGTACTCGCTGTCGGGTCACGTCGAACGCCCCGGCCAGTACGAGGCCCCGCTCGGAATCACGTTGCGGGAGTTGCTCGCCTACGCCGGCGGGGTGCGGGCCGGTCACCGGCTCAAGTTCTGGACACCCGGCGGGTCGTCCACCCCGCTGCTGACCGACGAGCACCTCGACGTTCCGCTCGACTACGAGGGCGTGGGCGCCGCCGGCTCGATGCTCGGCACCAAGGCGCTGGAGATCTTCGACGAGACCACCTGCGTGGTGCGGGCGGTGCGGCGATGGACGTACTTCTACAAGCACGAGTCGTGCGGCAAGTGCACCCCCTGCCGGGAGGGCACGTTCTGGCTCGACCAGATCTACGAACGGCTGGAGACCGGCAGGGGCACCGGCGAGGACATCGACAAGCTGCTGGACATCTCCGACACCATCCTCGGAAAGTCCTTCTGCGCGTTGGGCGATGGCGCCGCCAGCCCCGTGATGTCGTCGATCCAGTACTTCCGCGACGAATACGTCGCGCACGTCGAGGGCGGTGGATGCCCGTTCGACCCCCGGGACTCCATGCTGACGCCGAACGGAAAGGGCTCATGACTCAGGCCGCCAAGACCGACACCGGCGACGAGGTACGTCCACCGGAGATGGTGACCCTGACCATCGACGGCAACGAAATCAGCGTGCCCAAGGGCACATTGGTGATTCGCGCCGCCGAATTGATGGGCATTCAGATCCCGCGGTTCTGCGACCACCCCCTGCTGGAGCCGGTGGGCGCGTGCCGGCAGTGCCTGGTCGAGGTCGAGGGCCAGCGCAAGCCGATGGCGTCGTGCACCATCGCGTGCACCGACGACATGGTGGTGCGCACGCAGGTGACCAGCGAGGCCGCGGACAAGGCCCAGCACGGTGTGATGGAACTGCTGCTGATCAACCATCCGCTGGACTGCCCGATGTGCGACAAGGGCGGCGAGTGCCCGCTGCAGAACCAGGCAATGTCCAACGGCCGCGCCGATTCCCGTTTCACCGACGTCAAGCGCACGTTCGCCAAGCCGATCAACATCTCCTCGCAGGTCCTGCTCGACCGCGAGCGCTGCATCCTGTGCGCGCGGTGCACCCGGTTCTCCGAGCAGATCGCCGGGGACCCGTTCATCGACATGCAGGAGCGCGGCGCGCTGCAGCAGGTCGGCATCTACGCCAACGAGCCGTTCGAGTCCTACTTTTCGGGCAACACGGTGCAGATCTGCCCGGTGGGCGCGCTGACCGGGACGGCCTACCGATTCCGGGCCCGCCCGTTCGACCTGGTGTCCAGCCCCAGCGTGTGCGAGCACTGCGCGTCGGGATGCGCCCAGCGCACCGATCACCGTCGCGGCAAGGTGTTGCGCCGGCTGGCCGGGGACGACCCCGAGGTCAACGAGGAGTGGAACTGCGACAAGGGCCGGTGGGCGTTCACCTACACCACCCAGCCGGACGTGATCACCACCCCGCTGATCCGCGACGCCGACGGCGCGCTGCAGCCGGCGTCGTGGTCGCACGCGATGGCGACGGCGGCCCGCGGCCTCGCGCAGGCCCGCGGGCGCACCGGCGTGCTGACCGGCGGGCGGGTCACCTGGGAGGACGCCTACGCCTATAGCAAGTTCGCGCGAATCGTCTTGGAAACCAACGACATTGACTTCCGCGCGCGCCCGCACTCCGCCGAGGAGGCCGACTTCCTGGCCGCCCGGGTCGCCGGCCGGCGCACCGCCAGCTACGCCGACCTGGAATCCGCCCCCGTCGTGGTGCTCGCCGGCTTCGAGCCCGAGGACGAGTCGCCCATCGTGTTCCTGCGGTTGCGCAAGGCCGCGCGCAAACGCGGGCTCCGGGTGTACGCGGTCGCCCCGTTCGCGACCCGCGCCCTGACGAAGATGTCCGGCCACCTGATCAAGACGGAGCCCGGCGCCGAAGCCGCGGCCCTCGACGGGCTGGCCGACGGCGCGGGCCCGGGTCCCCTCAAGGACCTGCTGGGCCAGCCCGGCGCCGTGATCATGGTCGGGGAACGACGGTGAGCCGCACCTGGCGGGCACCGCGCACAAGCCGGTGGTGCGGCTGTCGGCCGACACCGCGGCCGAGATCGGCGCCGGCGACGGCGACGCGGTCACCGTCAGCACGGATCGCGGGTCGATCACCCTGCCGTTGTGCGTCACCGACATGCCCGACCGGGTCGCGTGGCTGCCGCTGAACTCGCCCGGCTCGGCGGTGCACCGGCAGCTCGGGGTCACCGTCGGCAGCGTCGTGCGGATCGGAGTGAACTGAGATGTTGACCGCCGTCGACGATGCAGTGGGGGCACCACCCGCTTGCGGGGGATGGAGCGATGAGGAGGAGCGGCGAAAATGTTGACCGCCTTCGGACACGACCCCTGGTGGCTGGTGCTGGGCAAGGCGCTGGCCGTGTTCGTGTTCCTCATGCTGAACGTGCTGGTGGCGATCCTGCTCGAGCGCAAGATCCTGGGCTGGATGCAGCTGCGGCCCGGCCCTAACCGGACGGGCCCGTGGGGCACCCTGCAGAGCCTGGCCGACGGGATCAAGCTGGCGCTCAAGGAGAGCATCACCCCCAAGGGCGTCGACTGGTTCGTTTACTTTGCGGCGCCGTGCATTTCGGTGATCCCGGCGTTCACGGCCTTCGCGTTCATCCCGTTCGGCCCGGTGGTCTCGGTGTTCGGCCACCGGACCCCGTTGCAGCTGACCGACCTGCCGGTGGCCGTGCTGTTCATCTTGGGGCTCTCCGCGATCGGGGTGTACGGGATCGTGCTGGGCGGCTGGGCGTCCGGGTCCACCTACCCGCTGCTGGGCGGGGTGCGCTCCACCGCGCAGGTGATCTCCTATGAGGTCGCGATGGGGCTGTCGTTCGCGGCGGTGTTCCTCTACGCCGGCTCCATGTCGACGTCGGTGATCGTCAACTCCCAGAACCGGGTCTGGTACGGGTTCCTGTTGCTGCCGTCGTTCATCATCTACCTGATCTCGATGGTCGGCGAAACCAACCGCGCGCCTTTCGATCTGCCCGAGGCCGAGGGCGAGCTGGTCGCCGGTTTCCACACCGAGTACTCGTCGCTGAAGTTCGCGATGTTCATGCTCGCCGAGTACGTCAACATGATGACGGTGTCGTCCCTGGCGACGGCCCTGTTCTTCGGCGGCTGGCATGCGCCGTGGCCGCTGAACATGTGGGCGGGCGCCAACACCGGCTGGTGGCCGGTGCTCTGGTTCACCGCGAAGATGTGGACCTTCCTGTTCATCTACTTCTGGCTGCGCGCCAGCCTGCCCCGGCTGCGCTACGACCAGTTCATGGCGCTGGGCTGGAAACTGCTGATCCCGGCCTCGCTGGTGTGGGTGCTGATCGCGGCGGTCATCCGCACGATGCGCAACCAGGGCTACGCGCACTGGACCCCGTTGCTGGTGGTGTGCAGCCTCGTCTTCGCCGTCGTGCTGGTGCTGCTGTTGCGAAAGCCGTTCACCGCGCCCAGCATTCGCGCGATGGAACGCCAGCTCCGCCGTCAGCAAGGGTCGGGTCCCGTCGGCGCCGAGACCGCCTTCCCGACACCGCCGCTGCCCACGCGGGCGAGCAAGGAGAAAGCACGTGCCTAAGTTTCTTGACGCCGTCGCCGGATTCGGCGTGACGTTCGGGTCGATCTTCAAGAGGAACGTCACCGAGGAATATCCGGAGAAGCCGGGACCGGTCGCGCCCCGCTATCACGGCCGCCACCAACTCAATCGGTACCCCGACGGCCTGGAGAAGTGCATCGGCTGCGAGTTGTGCGCCTGGGCCTGCCCGGCCGACGCCATCTACGTCGAGGGCGCCGACAACACCGAAGAGCAGCGGTTCTCCCCGGGCGAGCGTTACGGCCGGGTGTACCAGATCAATTACCTGCGCTGCATCGGCTGCGGGCTGTGCATCGAGGCGTGCCCCACCCGCGCGCTGACGATGACCAACGACTACGAGCTGGCCGACGACAACCGCGCCGACCTGATCTACGAGAAGGACCGGCTGCTGGCGCCGCTGCTGCCCGAGATGACCGCTCCCCCGCACCCCCGGGCCCCGGGCGCGACCGACAAGGACTACTACCTGGGCAACGTGACCGCGGAGGGCCTGCGCGAGCCCCAGGACGTCGGGGAATCCCGGTGACCGCGGTGCTGGCCTCGAACCTGGCCTCGAATCTGGCCTCAAACCTGGCCGCCGACACGCTCGTTCGCACCTCGACGGGCGAGGCGGTGACGTTCTGGATCCTGGGCGTGCTCGCGGTCGCCGGCGCCCTCGGGGTCGTGCTGGCGGTCAACGCCGTGTACTCGGCGATGTTCCTGGCGATGACGATGATCATCCTCGCGGTCTTCTACATGGTCCAGGACGCGCTGTTCCTCGGTGTCGTGCAGGTCGTGGTCTACACCGGCGCGGTGATGATGCTGTTCCTGTTCGTGCTGATGCTGATCGGCGTGGATTCCGCGGAATCGCTGAAGGAGACGCTGCACGGGCAGCGCGTCGCGGCGGTGGTGGTCGGTCTCGGGTTCGGCATCCTGCTGCTGGCCGCCATCGGCAACGTGGCGACCGGCGGGTTCGCCGGGCTGACCGCCGCCAACTCAGGCGGCAACGTCGAAGGCCTTGCCGCGCTGATCTTCTCGCGCTACCTGTGGGCGTTCGAGCTCACCAGCGCCCTGCTGATCACCGCGGCGATCGGGGCGATGGTGCTGGCGCACCGCGAGCGTTTCGAGCGCCGCAAGACGCAGCGGGAGCTGTCGGAGGAACGCTTCCGGGCCGGCGGCCACGCCACCCCCATGCCGAGCCCGGGTGTCTACGCCCGGCACAACGCGGTCGACGTGGCCGCGCTGCTGCCCGACGGCTCGTACTCGGAGCTGTCGGTGTCGTCGATCCTGCACAGCCGCGGCGGGGACGGCAAGCCGACCCCCGTCCCGGAGAAGGTGAAGGGCGGCGCGTCGTGAACCCGGCCAATTACCTGTACCTTTCGGCGCTGTTGTTCACCATCGGCGCCGCCGGGGTGCTGTTGCGCCGCAACGCCATCGTCATGTTCATGTGCGTCGAGCTGATGCTCAACGCCGTCAACCTGGCGTTCGTCACGTTCGCGCGCATGCACGGCCACCTCGATGGACAGATGATCGCGTTCTTCACCATGGTGGTGGCCGCCTGCGAGGTCGTGATCGGCCTGGCCATCATCATGAGCATCTTCCGTGCCCGTAAATCGGCGTCGGTCGACGACGCGAACCTACTCAAAGGCTGAGAACGCCAAGATGACACAACTCACCTGGCTGCTCGTGGCACTGCCACTGGCGGGGGCCGTGATCCTGCTGTTCGGCGGCAGGCGCACCGACGCCTGGGGCCACTGGCTCGGCTGCCTGGCCGCCGTCGCGTCGTTCGGTGTGGGGGCGACGCTGCTGGCCGACATGCTCGGCCGCGCCGGGGACGACCGCGCCATCCACCAGAAGTTGTTCACCTGGATTCCCGTGGGGCAGCTGCACGTCGACGTCGGCATGCAGATCGACCAGCTGTCCATGTGTTTCGTCCTGCTCATCACCGGGGTCGGGTCGCTGATCCACATCTACTCGGTCGCCTACATGGCCGACGACCCGGACCGGCGCCGGTTCTTCGGCTACCTCAACCTGTTCCTGGCCTCCATGCTGCTGCTGGTCGTCGCCGACAACTACCTGGTGCTCTACGTCGGCTGGGAGGGCGTCGGCCTGGCGTCCTACCTGCTGATCGGCTTCTGGTACCACAAGCCGTCCGCGGCCACCGCCGCCAAGAAGGCGTTCGTGATGAACCGGGTCGGGGACGCCGGCCTGGCGGTCGGAATGTTCCTGATGTTCAGCACGTTCGGCACCCTGTCCTACGCCGGGGTGTTCGCCGGCGCGCCCGCCGCCGGCCGGGGCGCGCTGACCGCCATGGGCCTGCTGCTGCTGCTCGGCGCCTGCGCCAAGTCCGCCCAGGTTCCGCTGCAGGCCTGGCTGGGTGACGCGATGGAGGGCCCCACCCCGGTGTCCGCGCTGATCCACGCCGCCACCATGGTGACCGCCGGCGTGTACCTGATCGTGCGGTCCAACCCCCTGTACAACCTGGCGCCCGGCGCGCAGCTGGCCGTCGTCATCGTCGGCGCGGTCACGTTGCTGCTCGGCGCGTTCATCGGCTGCGCCAAGGACGACATCAAGCGCGCGCTGGCGGCGTCGACCATGAGCCAGATCGGCTACATGGTGCTGGCCGCCGGGCTGGGCCCGGCCGGCTACGCGTTCGCGATCATGCACCTGCTCACCCACGGCTTCTTCAAGGCCGGCCTGTTCCTCGGCTCCGGCGCGGTCATCCACGCGATGCACGAGGAGCAGGACATGCGCCGCTACGGCGGCCTGCGCACCGCGCTGCCGATCACCTTCGCCACCTTCGGGCTCGGCTACCTGGCGATCATCGGCGTGCCGCCGTTCGCGGGCTACTTCTCCAAGGACGCCATCATCGAGGCGGCGCTCGCCTCGGGCGGGGTGCGGGGCTACGTGCTGGGCGGGGCCGCGCTACTGGGCGCGGGCGTCACCGCGTTCTACATGACACGGGTGATGCTGATGACCTTCTTCGGCCAAAAGCGTTGGGCGCCGGGCACACACCCGCACGAGGCGCCCGCCCTGATGACGTTCCCGATGATCCTGCTCGCGTTCGGCTCGGTGTTCGCCGGTGGCCTGCTGGCGGTCGGCGGCACCCTGCGGCGCTGGCTCGAGCCCGTCGTCGGCGCCCACGAGGAAACCACGCACGCCCTGCCCGCCTGGGTCAGCACCGCGCTGGCGCTGGGCGTCGTCGCGATCGGCATCGCGGTGGCCTACCGGATGTACGCCACCGCGGCCATCCCGCGGGTGGCCCCGCTCGCGGTCAACCCGCTGACGACGGCCGCGCGCCGGGACCTCTACGGCGATGCCTTCAACGAGGAGGTGTTCATGCGCCCTGGCGCGCAACTGACCGCGGCGCTGGTCGAGGTCGACGACGCCGGAGTGGACGGCTCGGTCAATGCGCTTGCGGCGCTGGTCGGCCGGACCTCGAACTTCCTGCGCGGCTTCCAGACCGGCTTCGCCCGCAACTACGCGCTGTCGATGCTCGCCGGCGCCGTCCTGGTGGTCGCCCTGATCCTGGCGGTGAAGGTCTGGTGAGCAACGTTCCCTGGCTCAGCGTCCTGTGGCTGCTGCCGCTGGCGGGTTCCCTGCTGATCATCGTGCTGCCCCCGGGCGCGCGACAGCTGGCCAAGTGGGCCGGCCTGCTCTTCGGCGTGCTGACGCTGGCGGTCGCGCTCGTGATCACCGTCGGCTTCAAAACCGGCGGCCCCACCTACCAATTCGTGGAAAACCACCCGTGGATCCCGGCGTTCGGCGCCGGCTACTCCCTCGGCGTGGACGGCATCGCGGTGGTGCTGGTGCTGCTGACGGCCGTCCTGATCCCGCTGCTGCAGGTGGCCGGCTGGAACGACGCCGGGGAACGCAAGCGGGGGGTCCACGCCTACGTCGCCCTGACCCTGGCCATCGAGTCGATGGTGCTGATCTCGGTGACCGCGCTGGACGTGCTGCTGTTCTACGTGTTCTTCGAGGCGATGCTCGTCCCGATGTACTTCCTGATCGGCGGTTTCGGCGGCGGCCGCAATAGGTCCCGCGCGGCGGTGAAGTTCTTGCTGTACAACCTGTTCGGCGGGCTGATCATGCTTGCCGCGGTCATCGGGCTGTACGTGGTGACCGCGCAGCACGGCTCGGGCACCTTCGACTTCCGCGACATCGTCGCCGGCGTCGCGTCGGGCCGGTACGGCGCGGACCCGGCGGTGTTCAAGGCGCTCTTCCTGGGCTTCATGTTCGCCTTCGCGATCAAGGCCCCGCTGTGGCCGTTCCACCGCTGGCTGCCCGACGCCGCGGTGGAGGCCACGCCGGCGACCGCGGTGCTGATGATGGCGGTGATGGACAAGGTCGGCACCTTCGGCATGCTGCGCTACTGCCTGCAGCTGTTCCCCGGCGCCTCAACGTATTTCCGTCCGCTGATCGTGGTGCTGGCCGTCATCGGGGTGATCTACGGCGCGATCGTGGCGATCGGGCAAAAGGACATCATGCGGCTGATCGCCTATACCTCGATCTCGCACTTCGGCTTCATCATCCTGGGCATCTTCGTGATGACCAGCCAGGGCCAGAGCGGGTCGACGCTGTACATGCTCAACCACGGCCTGTCCACCGCGGCGGTGTTCCTGATCGCGGGCTTCCTGATCTCCCGCCACGGCAGCCGCGCGATCGCCGACTACGGCGGCGTGCAGAAGGTCGCGCCCGTCCTGGCGGGCACCTTCCTGGTCTCGGCGATGGCGACCCTGTCGCTGCCCGGCCTGGCGCCGTTCGTCAGCGAGTTCCTGGTCCTGCTGGGCACTTTCAACCGGTATTGGCTGGCGGCCGCGTTCGGCGTCACCGCGCTGGTGCTCTCCGCGGTCTACATGCTGTGGCTCTACCAGCGGCTGATGACGGGCCCGGTGGCCAGTGGCAACGAACGCATCGGCGACCTGCGCGCCCGCGAATTGCTGGTCGTCGCACCGTTGATCGCGCTGATGCTCGGCCTCGGCGTCTATCCCAAGCCGGTGCTGGACCTGATCAACCCCGCCGTCGAGAACACCATGACCACCATCGGCCAGCATGATCCCGCGCCGACTGTGCCGCCCCGGACCGCCGAAGGAGCGCACTGATGCCCATTCCCACGCCCAGCGTCGAGTACTTCCTGCTGTCCCCGATGCTCATCGTGTTCGGCGTGGCCGTGGCCGGCGTGCTCGTCGAGGCCTTCCTGCCCCGGCGAACTCGCTACGTCGCCCAGGTGACGCTCGCCCTCGCCGGGCTGATCGCGGCGTTCGTCGCGACCATCAAAGTGGCCCAGTCGATTCCGTCCTCCGGGCGCACGGCCGTCCTGGGCGCGATAGCCATCGACCGGCCGGCGCTGTACCTGCAGGGCACGGTGCTCCTGGTCGCGGTGCTGGCGGTGATCTTCATGGCCGAACGCACCCAGAGCAAGGCGGCCACGCGGGCCGGCGAGGCCAAGGTGGCCGTGGCGGCGGGCGCGGGGCGCGGCGGCCTGGATTCCTTTACACCGCAGGCCTCCGCGGTCCCCGGCAGCGAGGCCGAGGCCGAGGCCCAACGGGCCGGGGCCGGCCAGACCGAGCTCTTCCCGCTCGCGATGCTGTCGGTCGGCGGCATGATGGTCTTCCCGTCGTCCAACGACCTGCTGACGATGTTCGTGGCGCTCGAGGTGCTTTCCCTGCCGCTGTACCTGATGTGCGGGCTCGCGCGGCACCGCCGGCTGCTCTCGCAGGAGGCGGCCATGAAGTACTTCCTGCTGGGCGCGTTTTCCTCGGCGTTCTTCCTCTACGGCGTGGCGTTGCTCTACGGCGCGACCGGCACCCTGCTGCTGCCCGGCATCCGGGACGCGCTGGCCGCCAACGGCGACAGCTCGCTGGCGCTGGTCGGCGTCGCCTTGCTCTCCGTCGGCCTGCTCTTCAAAGTCGGCGCGGTCCCGTTCCATTCGTGGATCCCCGACGTCTACCAGGGGGCCCCCACACCGATCACCGGCTTCATGGCGGCGGCCACCAAGGTGGCCGCGTTCGGGGCGCTCATCCGGGTGGTCTACGTCGCGCTGCCGCCCCTGCACGAGCAATGGCGTCCCGTGCTGTGGGCGATCGCCATCCTGACGATGGCGGTGGGCACCATCACCGCGGTGAACCAGACCGACGTCAAGCGCCTGTTGGCCTATTCGTCGGTAGCGCACGTCGGCTTCATCCTCACCGGCGTCATCGCCGACAACCCCGCGGGCCTGTCCGCCACCCTGTTCTACCTGCTGGCCTACAGCTTCAGCACGGTCGGCGCGTTCGCGATCGTGGGCCTGATCCGCAACGCCGACGGCGTCGAGGACGCCACCATGTCACGCTGGGCCGGGCTGGGGCAGCGCAATCCCATTGTGGGCGTGATGTTCTCGATGTTCCTGCTGGCCTTCGCCGGGATCCCGCTCACCAGCGGGTTCGTCAGCAAGCTCGCCGTCTTCCAGGCCGCCGCCCGGGGCGGCGCCGTGCCGCTGGTGGTCGTCGGTGTGGTCGCCAGCGGGGTCGCCGCCTACTTCTACGTGCGGGTGATCGTGTCGATGTTCTTCACCGAGGCCACCGACGAGACCCCGCACGTCGTCGAGCCCGGGATCCTGAGCAAGGCGGCCATCGCCGTATGCGCCCTCGCCACACTGGGTTTGGGGATCTTCCCGCAGCCCCTGCTCAACCTCGCCGACCAGACCGCGCAGCTCCTGCACTGAGCCGTCAGCCCAGGAACGGAATCGCGGCCAGCACGTAGATCGCCAGCACGCCCAGCGGGGCAATGAGCGGCAACCACGGCAGCTGCAGCGGGAACGACGTGGCAACCAACCCCGCGAACGCGAGGCCCCCGGCGCCAACGGCCGTCGGCAAGCCGCCGATCCCCGAGCGGCACACCAGGTAGGCCGCGGCGCACAACCCCGACAGTGCAACGAAAGCCGCAGCGGGGGCCCACAACACGACCACCGCCGCCGCGAGCAGAACGGCGAGCGTCGCGGCGGGGCGGAAAACAATCCCCACGGCGACCGCGAGCAGCCCCGCGGCGGCCACCCCGATGGCGGCCCCGTGGGAACCGACGGCGGCGGCGCCCACCATCAGTACGCCGAACCCGGTCGCCAGGGCGGGCGCGGCCAATCGTGCCGTGGCCGTCGTCATGCTCGCAACCGCCCCCGCACCCGGCGGCGCCGATCCGGCAGCACGCCCATCGACTGCTCCAGACCCCGATCCCCTTGCCACGAAACGATGTCCACGCCGATGGTAGCCATGTCGCGGTACATGGCCGACCGTTGCAGGGTCCACAGCCGGTCCACCAGGGGGTCCTGCTCCCCCTTGAACGGGGAGCTGTCGAGAACGTCGACCGCGATGACGACGTGGCCGCGCTTGCGGAGATCGATCAGCGCCAAGGCGAATTCGGTGTCGAGCAGGGTGGAGAACGCGATGACGATCGCTCCCACCGGGACGGCCGCACGGGGCGCCAGCGTGCCGGTGGTGCTTTCGAATCGGTCGCCGGCGCCGAGCACCGTGTCCAACACGCGATAGAACTGGCGTTGCCCGATGTCGGCGCCCAGCCACCGCGGCCGGTTTCCGCCCAGGGCAACGATTCCCGCCCGGTCGCCGTGGCGCAATGCGGTCTGCACCACCTGCGCCGCCCCGCGCACCACCCGTTCGGTGGCTTCGGTCGCCGCCCCGGCCGGCTGCCGGTAACCGTCGATCAGCACCACGACGTCGGCGGCGCGGTCGGTCAATCGCTGTGTGACATGCAGTTGGCCGCGGCGGGCGCTCACCGGCCAGTTCACCGCGCGCAGCTGGTCGCCGGGCACGTAGGTGCGGATGTCGGCGTACTCGACGCCCGGGCCGATGTGACGGGTCAGGTGGGCGCCCAACCGGTCGAGCAACTCGGTCGGTGGGATCGGCGTCACCTGCGGCGGCGCCAGTGGGAACACGATCACTTCGGCGGCGTCGACGGTCGCCGTCCCCGTCAGCAGGCCGCCGCGCGCGACCGCGTCCACCCGAACCCGGATGCGGTACCGGCCCCACCGTTGCGCCGTCGCCGCAACGGTTTTCACCCCGGGCGAGTCCGCATCGCCGACGTCGAGCTGCAGGCCCTCGACGTCCGGCACGGCCAGCTCCACGGCGCCCGCCCCCTGCACCGTCGCCCAGATCCTCATCTTCACCTGCTCGCCCTCGAAGCACCGCTGGGCATCCGGCTCGCCGTGGATGGTGACCTTGGGCACCGGGCGTTGCCAGCTGATCGAGCAGAGCACCCCGAGCAGGGGCGCCGCGAATGCGATCAGGCGCCACTGTGCGCCGATGACGGCGACGGCCAGCACCACGGCGGCGCACGTCGCGACGGCCCGGGTGAGATGCGATGCTCGCCAACGGAAGTCGACGTTCCCGCTCGCGGCGGCGCTCATGTCATCCGTTCGTTCTGGGCACCGGCAGCCGCCGCAGCAGCTCCTCGACCACGTCGGCGCCCTGGATCTTTCGCACCCACATCTCCGGGCGCAGGGTGATCCGGTGCGCGACCGCCGCGGTGGCGAGCGCCTTGACGTCTTCGGGGATGACGTAGTCGCGGCCGAGCAACAATGCGCGGGCGCGGGCGAGCTGGACCAGATCGAGCTCCGCGCGCGGGCTGGCCCCCACCGCGACCTGGGGATGGTGGCGGGTGGCGGTGGCCAGCGACACCACGTAGCGCAGCACGTCCTCGTGCACGGTCACCTGCTCGACCGATTCGCGCATCGCCAGCAGGTCGTGGGCGTCCACCACCTGGTGCACGGTCGGCTGGGCCGAGCCGCGGTCCAACCGCCGGCGCAGCATGGAGGCCTCGTCCCGTTCGGAGAGGTAGCGCAGTTCGAGGCGGATGGCGAACCGGTCGAGCTGGGCCTCCGGCAGCGGATAGGTGCCCTCGTACTCGATGGGGTTGTCGGTGGCCAGAACGATGAAAGGTTCTGGGAGTTGGTGAGTTTCGCCGTCGATGCTGACCTGGCCCTCGGCCATCGCCTCCAGCAGCGCCGCCTGGGTCTTGGGCGGAGTGCGGTTGATCTCGTCGGCGAGCAACAGGTTGGTGAAGATGGGCCCGGCGCGGAAGGCGAAGCGGCCCGACTGCATGTCATAGATCGTGGAGCCCAGCAGGTCGGCGGGCAGCAGGTCCGGGGTGAACTGCACCCTGGTGAACTGCAGACCCAACGCGGCGGCGAACGATCTGGCGATGAGGGTCTTGCCGAGACCGGGCAGATCCTCGATCAGCACGTGGCCCCCCGCCAGCACCGCGGTCAGGATGAGCGTGAGCGCGGGGCGCTTGCCCACCACCACACGTTCTATCTCGTCGAGCACGGCCTCGCAGTGCGCGGTGGTGGTCGCTGCCGGGAGTGTCATGCCTGCTCCAACTTTCGCAGAATCTCTCCCAGCGCCGCGCGGCCGGGACCGGGTGAGCGGTCACCGGTGCCGGTGACGTTGTTCGGATTGACCCATTCCCACAGTTCGGCGCCGAAGAGCATGCGACCGACCGAGTGGTACGCGGTGGGGTCCTTTGATTGCTTTTGGCCCGTGGCGATTTCATACCGCCGGGCGAGCATCGGGCGCAGGTGCCGGTCCCAATCGGTGCGGCTGGACTCCGACCACCGGATCGTCGACTCCGTGCCGGAAAGCCAGCGGCGCAACGAATCCCCGAGATCATCGGCTTCGAGTTCGGCCGGGGATTCGGCACCGCGCCCGAGCGCACGACGGACGCTGAGCAGGACCAGGGCCACGGCCACGCCCGACGCCGCCAGCACGGACCCGCGGGCGCGCACCACCAGCGCCAACGCCTCCACCCCGACGATGAGGACAACACCCAGCACGACAAGCCTTTTCACGCCGCGCTCCGCGATCTCATCTCGTCGAGGACGAGTCGGAGCACGCCGACCGCGACGTCGCGGTGGCCTTCGTTCATCACGTGGGGACTGAAGCGGGCCTCGGCGAACAGGTCGACCAGCCGGATGGCGTTGTCGGCCCTGAGGGCATGCAGGCGGACGGCGCGGGCCAACACCTCGGTCGGGGTGTCGAACTCCTGGGGCACGGCCCCGGGAACGGTCGCCAGCTCGCGTTCCATCGCGGCGTAGCACGCGATGATGGCCTCCCGGGGGTCGCGGCTGAGGTCGGCCATCGCGGCCAGCCCGACTTCGGCGGCCCGCGCCAGCGATTCGGCCGGGGCCACGGGCGCCGGCGATTCGGGGTGGTCGTCGAGGACGGGGGCCGGGGCGCCCGCCCGCCCGCGCCGCCGCGAGAGGATCACCGACGCGGTGATCAGCAGCGCCAGCATGAACACCGTGGCGGCCAGCAGGATCTCGAACGTCGTCTGTCCGTCGTTCCGGGGGGCTTGCCGGGGTGGCGGGCCGGTGGCCTGCCCCGGCGGAGGCGCGCCCGGGCTCCGGCTGGGCACCGACGACGTGACGTCGTGCGGGGCGCAGGCCCGGACGAGCAGCATCGCGATCAGCAGCCACGCCACGATCACCCCCAGCCCGATCAGGAGCACCCGCCAACTCGGCCGGCCGCCGCCGGTGCCGAGCATGCCCGACAGATCGCCCGCCTTCGGCGCCGCCGCCCGCGGGTCCTTCGTCTCATACTGGCACGTCAGACGGCGCACCCGCCATGACCAGTTATCCACAGTCGCGGTTTCGTCCACAGGGCTGCGATGCCGACGGGCTGGAGTGGGCGACCTGACGGACCCGGTTCCTAGCTTGGGCGACATGGGTCAGTTGGTGGGCGCGGAGCAGGCGCGGGAGCGGATCGGCGCCGCTCTCGACGCCATCGACAACGCGCACGCCGTGCTGCGCGAGACCAGCTCCGACGTGGTCGGCAACAGGTTTCGGGTCGAGGTCGCCGAGCGGCTGGAAACGCAGGAGCGCACCAACCGCGGGCTGATGTATCGGTTCTTCGCCGAGATCGCCGAGCCGCCCGATGGCAGCGATTCCGTCGCCGCCGAGCGCGAGATGCTCTGGGCGCGGCTGCGTGTCCCCCCGCGCGAGATCGTCCGCCGCTTCCGGCTCGCGGCGCGGATCCGGCCGCGGCGCTCGCTGACCGGTCCTCCGCTGCAGCCCGAGCTGCCGGAGTTGGCGGCCGCGGTGGAAGCCGGTGCCGTCGGCGAGGACCACATCCGCGCGGTCTGCCACGCGGTCGACGTGCTGCCCGCCTGTGTGTCGCCCACCGACAAGGAAGACGCCGAGCGCAACCTGGTGCGGCATGCGACCAAGCTCGATGCCGGCGTCGTGGCGAAGCTGGGCCACCGGATCGCCGACTACCTCAACCCCGACGGCCTGTTCACCGACGAGGACCGCGCCCGCCGCCGCGGTGTGCGCCTCGGGCCCGCGGGGCCCGACGGCATGTCCCGGCTGTCGGGATACCTCGACCCCGAGGCGCGGGCCTACTTCGAAGCCGTCGAGGCCGCCGTGCGGCCCGGCCGGCACCAGCCGGATGATCCCGGGGCGCGCGACGAGCGGACACCGCCGCAGCGCTGCCACGACGCCCTCAAGCTGGGCCTGGAAACCGCCGTCGCCTCCGGCAAGCTGGGAAAGCACCGGGGGCATCCGGTCACGGTGGTGGTCACCACCACGCTGGCCGAACTCGACCGGGCCGCGCACGCCGCCGTCGACCCGTCGGTCCCGATGCCGGCGCCGGCGATCACCGGCGGCGGCTCCAGGCTGCCGATGCCGGATCTGATCCGCATGGCCGCCAAGGCAATTCACTACCTTGCGGTGTTCGACGACCACACGAGCCGGCCGCTGTACCTGGGGCGCCAGAAGCGCGTGGCGACCGCCGATCAGCGGCTCATCTGCTACGCGCGCGACCGCGGCTGCACCCGGCCCAACTGCCTGGAGCCGGGCTATCACTGCGAGGTCCACCATTCGCCGGACTGGGCGCGCGGCGGCGCCACCGATGCCGACAAGCTGTTCTTCGCCTGCGGGCCTGACCACGCCGCCGCGAGTCGCGGCGACTGGCGCACGCAGGTCACCGAGAACGGGCGACTCGGCTGGGCGAAACGCGGTGACCCGCCGGAGATCAACCGTGCGCACCACCCGGACGAGCTCCTGCGCGGCGACCCCGACCCGCCCGACACGAACGGGCACTGACGCCCCGGTCACGGCCTGCGATGCTCATCTCGCCCCCGACGCCTCTCGTCGACCAACGCAGACCGTGGGACACTACGACCTGTGCCGCCATATCGCGACGTCGACGCGTTCAATGAGCGTGCCTTGGGGTACGACGACGGCTGGCGGGGCCGGGTCCACCACCAGATCTCGGATCGCACCGCC
The DNA here is from genome assembly GCF_001053185.1 of Mycobacterium bohemicum DSM 44277. Taxonomy (GTDB): domain Bacteria; phylum Actinomycetota; class Actinomycetes; order Mycobacteriales; family Mycobacteriaceae; genus Mycobacterium; species Mycobacterium bohemicum. The sequence continues at coordinate 228,796 of NZ_CSTD01000006.1, forward strand.
GACCTGGCCGTGGCCGCCGTGGCCGCCCCGAAGCGGGTGCTCGACGTGGGATGCGGGACCGGTTATCTCCTGCGGGTCCTGGCGCACCGGTACCCGGACGCCGAGCACCTCGCCGGCGTTGACCCCGCGCCGCACATGGTCACGAGGGCACGCGAATTCGCTCACGATGGGCGACTGGACTTTTCCTCCGGGGTGGTCGAAGAACTCCCGCATCCCGGCGACACCTTCGATCTCATCGTGAGCACGACGTCGTTCGATCACTGGTCCGACCAGCGAGCGGGGCTCATCGAATGCGCCCGGGTCTTGCGTCCCGGCGGTCAACTGCTGCTCGTCGACCAATTCTCGCGGTTGCTGTTGCCGACCGTCATCGGCAGCCGGCGGGGCAAGGCGCGCACGAAAGGTCGCGCCGAACGCCTCTTGCTGCAAACGGGATTTCGCTCCCCGCGCTGGCACAAGGTGCACGCGGTCATCATCAACGGCGTGACCGCGACCAAGCCGGTTTAGTCGATCTCGAACGGCCGGAAGCTGCCGTCGAGCACCTGCAGGTGACCGATGGTGCGCCCGGTCACCTCGGCCGGATCGACCATCGCCAATTGCACTGCCGCTCGGGCGAATTCGTCCGCCGGGGCGGTCTCGTCGAATTCCCGGGCGTAGTAGGCCAACCCGGGCGTGAGGATCGGCCTGGACGGCGACAGCGCGTTCACGGCGACGCGGTGCGCAGCCAGGTCGTAGGCCGCGCACTGGGTGAGGTGCTCGAGCGCCGCCTTGGATCCGCCGTAGCCGGGCAGGACACCGCCGCTGCGGTCGGGGTAGGGCCCGTTGCCGGGCAGCCGGGACGCGACCGACGTGACGTTGATGATCGAGCCGCCGCCGGCCTCGATCATGTCCGGGCACACCAGCTGCATCAGCTCGTAGGCGGCGAACACCGCGATGTCGAAATGCCGGCGATAGGCGGCCAGCGGGATGCTGACGAAGCCGGGCCAACCGGGCTTGCCGCCGGCCGCGCCGGACGGGCTGGCGCCGGTGACGATCGCCGTCCGGCCCGCCAATCGCGGAGTCACCGCGTCACCCCGTGCACGACGATCGCGGTGGTCTGCTCCACCCACGCGTCGTCCAGCGGTTCCTCCGGGCGCAGCAGCATGCGCAGCATCGTCGCTCCTCCGATCAGCTCGATCAACCGGTCCGGGTTCACGTCGGGATGCGCCTCGCCGCGCTCGACGGCCTCGGCCAGCCGCAACCGCACCGCGGTGAACAGGTCGGTGAACCTCGACATCACCCGGGCGTTGAGCGCCGGATCGGCCGTCATGTCGGCCACCAGGCCGGGCAGCGCGGCGCGCACCACGGGGGTGGTGAACACGTCGCGGGTGGCCGCGATCATCATCCGCAGATCGGCGGCGATGTCGCCCGCCGGCGATTCCAGCGCGGTGGGCGTCGTCGGGAACGCCGCCTCGTGCACCAGCTCGGCCTTGCTCGACCAGCGCCGGTACAGCGCCGACTTGGTGGTGCCGGCCCGCTCCGCGACCGCGGCCAGGCTGAGATTCGAATAGCCGATTTGCACAAGCAGTTCCGCGGTCGCCGACAGAATCGCCGAGTCGATGCGCGGATCGCGGGGCCGCCCCGCGCCCGGGGCCTTGTCAAGGGTGGGCGGGTCTGCTTTCATAACGCTACCTACCGTATCGTAATTGCCTCACAGGTCTCAAAGAATGGAGGCACCTGTGCCCAACAAACCGGCAGCAGATCCGGCAATCGCAGAGGTCGACCATCTCCAGCGCTCCAGCCGCGACGTCAGCACCCTGCCCGGGGTGATGTCGCGATGGCTGTCCACCGTGCTGCCCGGCGGGGCGCGGCCCGAGGTGACCGTGGAAAGCGGCGTGGACTCGACCGGCATGTCGTCGGAAACCATCATCATGACCGCCCGCTGGGAACAGGACGGGCGGCCGATGGAGCAGAAGCTCGTCGCGCGGGTCGCCCCCACCGCCGAGGACGTGCAGGTCTTCCCCACCTACCGGCTCGACCATCAGTTCGACGTCATCGGAAAGGTCGGCGAGATCACCGACGTCCCCGTCCCCAACGTGCGCTGGCTGGAACCCACGGGTGACGTACTGGGCACCCCCTTCTTCGTGATGGACTACGTCGACGGCGTCGTGCCCCCCGACGTCATGCCGTACACGTTCGGCGGCAACTGGTTCGCCGACGCACCCGCAGAACGTCAGCGCGAACTGCAGGACGCCACCGTCGGCGTCCTGGCCGCGCTGCACGCCATCCCCAACGCGACGCAGACCTTCGCCTTCCTGACCCAGGGCGGCGACGGCGACACCGCGCTGCGCCGGCACTTCAACTGGGTGCGGTCCTGGTACGACTTCGCGGTGCCCGACATCGGCCGATCGCCCTTGCTGGAACGGACCTTCGAGTGGCTGCAGGCGAACTGGCCGCAGCAGGCGGACGCCGCCGAGCCGGTGCTGCTGTGGGGCGACGCCCGGGTCGGCAACGTGCTGTACCGGGACTTCCGCCCGGTCGCGGTGCTGGACTGGGAGATGGTGACGCTGGGCCCGCGAGAGCTGGACGTGGCGTGGATGATCTACGCGCACATGGTGTTTCAGGAACTCGCCGGACTGGCGACCCTGCCGGGCCTGCCGGAGGTGATGCGCGAGGAGGACGTGCGCGCCACCTACCATCGGCTCACCGGCGTCGAAATCGGCGACCTGCGCTGGTTTTACGTCTACTCGGGCGTCATGTGGGCGTGTGTGTTCATGCGCACCGGCGCGCGCCGGGTGCACTTCGGTGAGGTGGAGAAGCCCGACGACGTGGAGTCGCTGTTCTACCACGCCGGCCTCATGCGGCGTTTGATCGGCGAGGGCCTGATCGGAGAGGGACAGTAATGCCGCACGCACTCGGACCGCTCGACGAGTACCCGGTACACCAGGTTCCGCAGCCGATCGCCTGGCCCGGCTCCTCGGACCGCAACTTCTACGACCGCTCCTACTTCAACGCCCACGACCGCACCGGCGACATCTTCGTCATCAGCGGCATCGGCTACTACCCCAACCTCGGGGTGAAGGACGCGTTCCTGCTCGTCCGGCGCGGGGACACCCAGACCGCGGTGCACCTCTCGGACGCCATCGACTCCGACCGGCTGAACCAGAAGGTCAACGGCTACCGGATCGAGGTCATCGAGCCGCTGCGCAAGCTGCGCCTGGTGCTCGAGGAGACCGAGGGCATCGCCGCCGACCTCACCTGGGAGGGCCTGTTCGACGTCGTGCAGGAACAGCCGCACCTGATGCGGTCCGGCAACCGGGTGACGCTGGACGCGCAGCGGTTCGCCCAGCTCGGCAGCTGGAGCGGCCGAATCGCCATCGACGGCCAGGAGATCGCGGTCGACCCGTCGACCTGGATCGGCAGCCGCGACCGGTCGTGGGGCATCCGGCCGATCGGCGAGCCCGAGCCGGCGGGCCGCCCCGCCGACCCGCCCTTCGAGGGCATGTGGTGGCTGTACGTGCCGATGGCGTTCGACGACTTCGCGATCGTGCTGATCATCCAGGAGGAGCCCAACGGGTTCCGCTCCCTCAACGACTGCACCCGGGTGTGGCGCGACGGCCGCGTCGAGCAGCTGGGCTGGCCGCGGGTGAAGATCCACTACCGATCCGGCACCCGGATCCCGACCGGCGCGACGATCGACGCCACCGCCCCCGACGGAACGCCGGTGCGCTTCGACGTGGAGTCCAAGCTGCCCGTGCCGATCCACGTCGGCGGCGGCTACGGCGGCGACTCGGATTGGCTGCACGGCGTGTGGAAGGGCGAGAAGTTCGTCGAGCGGCTCACCTACGACATGACCGACCCGGCCGTCATCGCGCGGTCCGGGTTCGGCGTGATCGACCACGTGGGCCGCGCGGTCTGCCGCGACGGCAACGGCGAGCCCAAAGAGGGCTGGGGCCTCTACGAGCACGGAGCGCTGGGCCGCCACGACCCGTCGGGGTTCACCGACTGGCTGACCGTCGCCCCCTGACGCCCCGGGCGGCGGGCGCTCCGGGCATGCGGTTGACTATGGGGCGTGACAAACCGGCCCCGGATCGTCGACGTTGTCGTGGTCGGTGCCGGCTTTGCCGGGCTGGCCGCCGCCCGTGAGCTCACACGTCAGGGGCACGACGTCCTGGTGTTCGAGGGCCGCGACCGGGTGGGCGGCCGCTCGTTCACCGGCAGCGTCGCCGGCCTGCCCGCCGACCTGGGCGGCACGTTCGTGGGTCCCACCCAGGACGCCGTCCTGGCGCTGGCCTCGGAATTGGACATCCCGACCGCCCCGACGCACCACGAGGGCAAGAACGTCATCCACTGGCGCGGCTGGGCGCGCAGCTACCGCGGCACCATCCCGAAGCTCTCGGTCACCGGCCTGCTCGACATCGCCCGGCTGCGTTGGCAATTCGACCGGATCGCCCGCACGATCCCGCTGGTGGCGCCCTGGGACGCGCGCCGCGCCCGGGCGCTGGACGAGTTGTCGCTGGGCGAGTGGCTGCGCTCGGTCCGCGCCACCGCGTCGTCCCGCGACCTGATGGCCATCATGGCCCGGGTCACCTGGGGGTGCGAGCCCGACGACGTGTCGATGCTGCACGCCGCGCGGTACCTGCGGGCGGCCGGCGGCCTGGACCGGCTGCTCGACGTCGAGGACGGCGCCCAGCAGGACCGCTTCCCGGGCGGCACCCAGCAGATCGCGGACGCCATGGCGGCCGAGCTCGGCTCCCGGGTCGTGCTCAACGCACCGGTCCGCCGCATCGACCGGCACGGCGCGGGAGTCACCGTGGCGACAGACGCCGGCGAGGCCGACGCCGGTTTCGTCATCGTCGCCGTCCCGCCGGCTCACCGCGCCTCGATCGAGTTCGCTCCCCCGCTGCCCCGCGAATACGATCGGCTCGCAAGGCACTGGCCGCAGGGCCGGCTCAGCAAGGCCTACGCGGCCTACTCCACCCCCTTCTGGCGGGCCGCCGGGTTCTCCGGGCAGGCCCTGTCGGACCGCGGCCCGGTGTTCATCACCTTCGACGTCAGCCCGCACGCCGACGGCCCCGGGATCCTGATGGGCTTCGTCGACGCGCGCGCGTTCGATTCGTTGCCGCCCGAGCGGCGCCGCAGCGCCGCGCTGGACTGCTTCGCGGCCCTGTTCGGCGAGGACGCGCTCAAGCCGCTGGACTACGTCGACTATCGTTGGGGCGTCGAGGAATTCGCGCCGGGAGGCCCGACGGCGGCGGTGCCGCCGGGATCGTGGACACGATTCGGGCCGTGGTTGCGCGAACCGGTGGGGCCGATCCACTGGGCCGGCACCGAGACCGCCGACGAGTGGACGGGTTTCCTCGACGGCGCGATCCGGTCCGGCCAGCGCGCGGCCGCCGACGTCGCCGCCCTGTTATGAGCTGATCCGCCGGACCCGCGCGTTCACCGATTCGGCGAGCGCCCGCAGGTGGCGGTTGACCTCGTGGGGCCGTTCCAGCATCGAGCAATGCCCGCCGGGCAGTTCGACGAGGTCGACGAGGTTCGGGGCGGTGCTGGCGATCCGGCGGGCTGAGGTCATCGGCGTCAGCCGGTCGTGCCTGCTGCCGATGACCAGCGTGGGCACCGTCAAACCGTCCAGGTTGAGGTGCCGCGAACCCATCGCGGCCACGAGCATCCGCGCGCAGCCGGCGCGACCGGCCGGCGGGGTCTGCAGGAACAGGTCGTGGATGAGACTCGCCACGCCCGGGTCGGCCTCCCTGCCCACGGCGAGCATCGCGACCAGGTAGCGGCTCGGGATATGGGCGGCACGCGGAACGGGCAACCCGCCGAACGCGCCGATCAGGGCGCGGCCGGCCATCACCCGGGCCGCCGCCAGCTCGTAGGGCACCGACAGCAGCTTCACCTCGCGCAGGAGGTCCCCGGTGGTGGTGTTGATGAGCGCGACGGCGTCGGCACGCCGGTGCACCTTGTGGTGGTAGCGCGCCGACCACGCGGCGATGGTGATGCCGCCCATCGAATGCCCGGCCAGCACGGCGCGCTCGTGCGGTGCCAGCGTCGCCTCCAGGACCGAATCCAGGTCGCCCGCAAGGTGTTTGAGGCTGTAGCCATCGCGCCGCGGAACTCCGCTGCGACCGTGCCCGCGGTGGTCGAAGGCAATCACGCGGTAATCGTTGGCCAGGTCGGCGATCTGGTATGCCCACGCCCGAATGGCGCAGGTGATGCCGTGCGTCAGCACGATCGGGTAACCGTCGGCCGGCCCGAACACCTCGGCGTGCAGCGGGGTGCCGTCGGCGGCTCGGACGGTCAGGGTGCGGCCCGGCGGCAACACCTCGGCCGATCGGTCGGTTCGTCGAACGCGCATCGCCGCCCCTCTCGACCGCGGCCCCGTCGCCGCGGTCTGGTTGGAAGCAGATTTTAGCGTGAAAGTGACCCCGGATCAGGCAAACTCACGCAATGGTGGCCGGCCAAAAGCCGCGTGTCGCGCCGCCGATGTGAGACGCTGGCGGCCGTGTCCCCGATTTCCCGTCGGGATTTCCTCGTGGCGACGACGAGCGTGGTCGGCGCCGGCCTGGCGGGCGCCTGCGCGTTCGATCGCCCACCCCCCTCCGACACCCCCTACGACACCTCCTCCGGCACGAAGGCCGTGCTCGTGGTCGGTGCCGGGATGGCGGGCCTGTCGGCGGCCCGCGCCCTGACCGAGGCGGGCTGGCCGGTTCGGGTGATCGAGGCCCGCGACCGGATCGGCGGCCGGGTGTACACCAGCCGCGACTGGGGCGTGCCGCTGGAGATGGGCGCGTCGTGGATTCACGGCATGACGGACAACCCGTTGACCGAGCTGGCCCGCCGGGCGCGGGCGCGTGTGGTCCCCACCGACTACTACGGGTGGGCGAAGCTGGCGGTCGACCCCGCGCTGCCGCCGCTGGACTACGACAAACAGACCTGGCGCCAGTTCGTGCGCTTGGCCCGCGATCAGGTCGACGACGGCAGCCTCGGCGCCGCCGTCGCCGCCGCCGCGGACGACGAGGGCCTCTCCGACTCCGACCGCGCCCAGTTGGCCTTCTACGTGACCTGCGAGATCGAGGACGAATACGCGGCGAGCGCGGATCGGCTGTCCGCCTTGACCTTTGACGAGGGCAGGTACGCCCGCGGCGACCAGGACGTGATCACCAGCGGCTACGACGCGCTACCCAATTTGCTCGCGGCCGGACTTCGGATCACGCTGAACACGCCGGTGACCGCGATCGCGCGCCGCGGCGACTCCGTCACCGTGCGGGCCGGCGACCGCTCCTTCGAGGGACCCGCCGCCATCGTCACGGTGCCCCTGGGTGTGCTGAAATCCCGTGCCATCGCGTTCGATCCGCCGCTGCCCGCCGGGCACGCCCGAGCGATCGACGCGCTGGGATTCGGGGTGCTGTCCAAGAGCTACTTTCGCCTCGACCGGCGAACGTGGAACGCGGAGAACGCTTTCTACCTCTACCTCGGCGCGCAACCCGGGCTGTGGTCCCAGTGGTTCACGCTGTCCGGCGACGCCGGCCCGATTGTGTTGGCGTTCAACGCCGGTGACCGCGGCCGGTCGGTGGAGTCGACGGCCCCGCCGGAGCTGATGGCCAGCGCGCTGCCCATCGTTCGCCGGCTCTTCGGCAACGACGTCGCACCGGTGGAGGTCCGCACGTCGGCCTGGGCCACCGACCCCTATGCGCGCGGCTCCTACTCGTTTCACGCGCCCGGGTCGGGACCCGAGGACCGGCGCCGACTGCAGGAGCCGATCGGTGACCGGCTCTACCTGGCGGGCGAGGCCGTCGGCGTCGACAACCCGTCATCGGTGACGGGCGCCGTCATCAGCGGGCGCTACGCCGCCGGCCAGCTGATGTTCCGGCTGAGCGATTGATCGCCCGCGCGGACGGGGCGGTCAGCCCGCGCGCTGCGGCTCTTCCTGCCGCGCCGGCCCGAATGCGCCGCGCGCCCTGGGCACGTCGGCCACCCGCAGCAGGGCGTCGGCAAGCGAATCCACCACCGGCAGACCGTGATCGCGGACAATCCGGGTCAGCCGGCGCAGCGGCGCGCCGTCCACCACGGTGCAGTGCAGTCCCGCCGATCGATGCTCCTCGTTGAGCACCAACAGCATTCGAAGGCCCGCGCTGCTGAGGAAATCCAGGTGGGTGAGGTCGAGGATCAGCGGGGCCCTCAGCAGCGCGAAGCGCCGAATGGTCGTGGCGACAAGGTCGGCATTGGACGCGTCGACTTCGCCGTCGACGCGCAGGACGGTGGCCACGCTGCGCGCGTGAACGTGCAATTGCGCACCGGCGCAATCGATCTCATAACGATTACGCGGCTGTCCGGGCAGGCTTGCACTGCATGTATCGGGGGAGGCAGTCATGGTGAGATACGCCCTTCGCGGCGAATTCGAACTTGGCGAGCGACAACGGAGTTGCTCAGGTGTCCTGATGCGCCCTTGATACCGGCAGCTGTGGACTCAACCTGAGACCAGCCTACCCGAGGAAGCCGCCGGCGGCACGTCGACCGCGCCCAACGCCAAGGATTTCGGGTGCGATCCGGCTCACTGCCGCAGCGTGGTGTGTGGGCTCTGACCGTAGGCCTGCCGGTACTGGACAGCGAACCGGCCGGTGTGGGCGAAACCCCAGCGCTGGGCGATCTCGGTGACGGTGGTGGTGGGCGGGGTGCCGGCCAGCAGTTCTTGATGCGCGCGGCTCAGCCGCACCCGGCGCAGGTATTCCGTCGGCGTGGTGTCGAGCTGGCGCCGGAACAGGTATTGCACGGCCCTGGGCGTCAGGTGCACCGCGGCCGCGATGTCGTTGATCCCGACGTCGCCCGCGGCGTTGCGGTGGATGAACGACACCGCGTCCCTGAGCGTTTCGGGTATCGCGGGGTCGCCCGCCAGATCCGGGTCGGTCACGGTCGAGGGGAAGCATTCGAGCATCGCGCTCGCGAGCAACGGAGCCACGCCCGCGACGACCAGTGGCTGCTGGGCGCTTTCGGGCGAGGCCAGGGTCACGATCGCATAGTCGAGCGCTCGATGCCAGGCCCGGATGCCGGCGCGCGACCGCGGGCGCCGGTTGAGGAACTGGACCTGCGGCGACGCCGAGTGCGCCGCGGCGACCTTCTGCAGGGCGTCGGGGGCAACGCTCACCACATCGAACCGAGCGCCGCTGACCTGCAGGGCGCACGACATGCCGTCCGCGACGAGCACCGGGCAGTCCGCCGCGGGAAGCGGGCCGTCGGCGACCGTGAGAGTTCCCCCGCGGGGCTGGATGACCACCAGCGTCTCCCCCGCGGGAATTTCCAGGGTCGCCCGGCCGTGCACGAGCACCTCGTCGACCGTCACCGATTGCGTCCGGCGCCGGCGGTGGGTCACCGCGCACGGGCCGGAGATCCCGCCGACCCGCCACCCCGGGGTATAGGCGTCGGCGAAGAATTGGCGCGCCGCCTGCGGGTCGAGGGAGCGGATTCGTTCGTGGCGGACCGCGGCCGGGGCGACCCGGGGCAGGTCGTACATGGGTTCGTCGGGATCCAGAACGTCGTCGCCGGCGGGAATGCTGCCCACGGCGCCAGTGTAGGCGGTGCCGCACGTAGGCGGCGGTGTCGTGCCCGCGGGCGGACAGGGCGGCGCACAGCTGGCCGAGGCTCTCCCAACCAGCGTCGTCACACGCGATGTCGTCGCCGCCCACAAGCGCAACCCTCAACATCACTCCCTCCGCCGGAGCCCGCGCACTTACCGTCCGGAGACGATTAGCCCGGTGGGGGTACCCGATGCGCTCGGCGACGAAACATAAATTTTCGCCGACCACCATGACGAGCAAAAGCCCAGGTCGCGCCGTCGCCCGCCTGGTCCGCGCGCTCAGTCCAAGAGGTCAAACCCGATCCGGTCAGCCGACGGCGGTGCGTACACGTGAGCGACCCCGGAAACGCGCAGTCCCCACCGGTTTCCGCCGCTCGCGGCGCGGGCACTCTCGGATCGGTGTCTATCGGAAGGGAGGATGGGTCGTGCCGAACTCGTCGATCAAGAACGAGAAGATGTACCGCGATCTGCGCAAGCAGGGCGACTCCAAGGAGAAGGCGGCGCGAATTTCGAACGCGGCCGCCGCGCGGGGCAAGTCCTCGGTCTCCCGCAAGGGGGGACTCTCGGGTTCCTACGCCGACTGGACGGTCCCACAGCTCAAGAAGCGCGCCAAAGAGCTTGGCATTTCCGGGTATTCGGGCCTGACCAAGGACAAGCTGGTCGCCAAGCTGCGCAACCACTGAGTCGGCGGCTCAGTCGGTCAGGCCGAGCCGCTCGGCCAGCACCAGGAACGCGAACGCGTAGTCGTTGTCCGCTGTTTCGCTCCTGATGCGCTCCCAGTCCAGCCGTTCGCGAATCGCCCGCACGGCGGGCAGCAGGCGGGCGAAGTCACAGTGGTGTTTGCCCAGGGAACGCAGCTTCTGGATGAGCACCATGGTGGGCGGCAGCACCGGCATCGTGATCGCCAGCACGTCACGGTCTTCCGCGCTCAATCCAGGGTCGCCGGTCCGGCGGGTGCTCCACGGCGAACCCCGCGTCGCCCAGCGTCGCCGCCGCGGCGGCGACATCGGCCTCGGCCACATCCACGTCGTGACTGGGTTCGGGTGCGCCATAAGCCCACAACGCGTAACCGCCGGCCAGCGCGAAACGGGGCCCGTTCTCCTTCAGCGCCGACGCCGCCTCCCTCAGCGCCTCCCGCAGGGGGCCGCCCTGCGCCGGGGCGTTCGCGGCTGCCTCCGTCGATGCTTTCGTCGATGTCCTCGTGGGTGGGTCATACCCCTGCTCCTCGGCTCGGCAACCTTGCCGGTGTTGGGGAATCGTTCGCGCGCCGTTTAATTCAGGGTCCGAAGGGAAACACTTCAAGTTATGTCAGGCCGAGTCCCCCGCGCGCACGACCGGGTCGCGGTCGTGATTCCCGCCTGCCGGGCGATCGCGAACCCGCTGGCCCACCAGGCCGGGGCCGACGCCGATACGAACTTGATGGTCTTTGCGACAACGCGAGCCCGGGCCCGGGACCCACATGGACTCGCTCGTCACTCCGGGCAACCGGGGAGATCGGTGGCGGGTGATTGCGTGTGACGGCGGGGGTGGTCAAGCATTGGCTGGAGTCGGGACGACTCGAGATGCCACTGCCCGCGTCGGGACGAACCGCTGAGCGGTGGCAACGCCTGGCGCGGCTGGCCGAGGACGACATCGTCGCGGCCCGGATCGCCGAGTCCCACGTCGACGCCGTCGCCATCCTCGGCGAGCTGGGCGGCAAACCGCCCGAGCCGGGCCAGCTGTGGGCCGTGTGGTCGGCCGAGTCCCCGGACGCGACGGTGCGCGCCAGCCACGTCAACGGCGCCCACACGTTGAGCGGAACGAAGGTCTGGTGTTCGGGGGCCGGGTTCTGCACCCACGCGCTGGTCACCGCGCGCCAAGACGACGGGCGCCGGGGCCTGTTCGCGGTCACCGTCACCGAGCCGGCCGTGAAGGCGCTGCCGAGCACGTGGTGGAACCCCGGAATGGCCGGCAGCGACACCCGGTCCGTGCAATTCACCAACGCCCCGGCCGTGTCCCTGGGCGACCCCGGCGAGTACGAGGAGCGGCCCGGCTTCTGGCACGCCGCGATCGGCGTCGCCGCCTGCTGGCTCGGTGGCGCGCGCCGGGTCGCCGAACCGCTGTACCGTTGCGCCCGAAGCAGATCCGCGGACGCGTACTCCCTGGCCCACCTCGGCGCGGTCGACGCCGCGCTGGCCGCCAGCGACGGCATGCTGACGGCGGCCGCGGCGCAAGTCGATGCCGACCCGTTCGACCGCGCCGGAACCGCTCAACTGCTGGCGCGCCGGGTCCGCGCGGTGGTGGAACACGCGGTCGACGAGGCCATCACCCGCACCGGCCGCGCCCTGGGCCCGGGTCCGCTGTGCCAGGACGGCCGGCACGCCCAGCGGGTCGCCGACCTGACCATCTACATCCGCCAGAGCCATGCCGAACGGGACCTCGCCGAGCTGGGACGCCTCGCCGGACAGCAGTGAGGATGGCACGGACGCCCGCCCCGCGGGTAACGACGCCAGGTTTGCGGCCAAGCCCGGCGCCCACCGTTTCACCTGACAGCGCGGCCGGGTGACTGCCCGGGCTCGAAAGCGGGTATCGAAACCCCATGCGCGTGGCCACTTTCAACATCCTGCATGGCCGCACCGTCGGTGACGGGGTGCACCCTGACCGGCTGCGCGACGCGGTGCGCCGACTGGACCCCGATGTGCTCTCCCTGCAGGAAGGTGGACCGCGAACAGCGCCGCTCCGCTCTCGCCGACCTCACGGCGGTGGCGGCCGAGGCCATGGGCGCCGTCGAACACCGTTTCGTGGCCGCGATCTCCGGCACCCCGGGGGCCACGTGGATGGCCGCCACCGGGCGGGAACAACCGGGCACCGCCGCCTACGGGATCGCCCTGCTGTCCCGGTATCCGGCCATCAGCTGGCAGGTGGTTCGGTTGCCGCGCATCCCGATGCGTCTCCCGATGTACTTGCCGGGCCCCAACCGGGTGATGGTCGTGGACGAGGAGCCGCGGGCCGCGGTCATCGCGCAATTGCGCACCCCGGGGGGCGGGCTGACGGTGGCCAACACGCATTTGTCCTTCGTGCCCGGCTGGAACCGGCGCCAGCTGCGCCGCCTCGTTCGCGACCTGCGCGGGTTCCCGGGGCCGCGGCTGCTGACCGGCGACCTCAACATGACCCCGTCGGCGGTGCGCGGCTGGTCGGGCATGCACCCGCTGGCCGTCGCGAAAACCTTTCCCGCCCAAGCTCCCACCCGCCAGCTCGACCACATCCTGACCGACGACGGCGGCCTGCGCGGAGATGCCGTCGAGGCCCCGCTCATGCCCATCTCGGATCATCGGCCGCTGGCCGTCAACCTCGAACGCGGGTGAAGGCTAGCCCCGCCCGGCGGCCGCCACCCGGCGCCGCACCCGTTCGATGTCGTCGGGCAGCGGCATCGCATCGGTGACCCGGGTGATCGCCACCCCGACGTCGACCCTGCCGGCCGGCGCGGACAGCCTCGCCGCGATCGCGGCGGCCTCGTCATCGGACACCCGGCGCGGCAAGAGCGCCAGCAGCGGCGCGTAGCCGGCAGCGGGAGCGGCGGCGGGGTAGCCCGCCCGCACGAAGGCGACCACGGCCGAGATGCAGTTGCCCAGGCCCATCGCATTCACCCCTCTCCCTACCACGTCCGTGTCGGCGCCGGCGCCGCAACAGCCGAGGAATAGCCCGGCATGACGGATTGAAACACGGCGACCGGTGACGCGAGCGGGGTCCGGCCCAGATCGGACCGGACCCCGCCCCGCGGAACAGGCTATTGATTCTCCTTCTGGCGCTGTTCGGCAGCGTCCGCGCCGGCCCGTGCGGACTCGGCTTCGGCTTCCTTGCGACCCGCGTCGCGCTGGGCATCGGCCTTGTCCTGCTGCGCCTGACCTTCGCGGACCATGTCGTCGCGGCCGGTCACGGCTCCGCCGACCTCTTTTACCTTGCCCTTGATGCCTTCGACGGCGCCCTGCAGGGCTTCCTGCGGCCCGCTCTTGTCGTCCCCCATGTTTTGCCTCCCTATCGGTTGTTGGTGGGCCCCGAACCGGCCCCGCGACCGGTGGTCTGCCGAATCGCCACAACCCGTTTCGGGTTCCCGCCGCGCGCGCCCTCAAACGCCCGCCGCGCGGCCCCCACAGAGTTGACGGACGGGCCGTGACGCGAAGGATCACGGATCCGGCGTTTGAGCCCGCTTTTGCCGGGTAGTGATAGCCGGCGATCCTCGAATGTCCGCGAAATCGGGAAAAGGGGTGAGGGACACGACCACTGTCGCAGTCGTCGGGGCGACCGGGACGGCCGGTACCCGCGTCGTCGCACGGCTCCGGGCCCGCGGCGTCGCGGTGGTCGAGATCTCCCGGACGCGGGGTGTCGACCTGCTCGGGGACGGCCTGGCAAGCGCCCTGGACGGGGCCGAGGTCGTCATCGACGTGTCGGACCCGGCGCCGGCCGATGGGCGGTCGGGCGTCGAGGACGCACTGGCCGCGGCCTCCCGCAACCTCGTGGGTGCCTGCGCCGCCCGGAAGGTCCGGCGTCTGGTGGTCTCGACGATCGCCGGCGTCGAGGACCCCGCCTTCGACGGCGTGCCCTACTACGAGGGCAAACGGGCGGCCAAGAAGATCGCGCTCGACAGCCAGGTGCCCACCACGATCGTGAAATCCACGCAGTGGTACGAATTCGCCACCCAGCCGGTCGCGGTGGACTTCGACGGCGATGACGAGGTGGTGGTCGAAGACTGGCTCATTCAGCCGATCGCGGCCGACACGGTCGCCGACGTCCTCGTCGAGGCGGCCCTGGGGCAGACGCACGCGCCGCGCACCGTGACCGGCCCGCGCCCCATGCGGCTGCCGGACCTGGCGTCGAGAGTGCTGGCCCGCCAGGGCGACGCTCGTCCCGTCCGCGCCGTGCGCCCGGCCATTCCCGCGCTCTCCGCGGGGGTGCTGCTTCCGCCCGATCATGCGGTGGTCGTCGGGCCCGACGCCGACACCTGGTTGCGCTCGCTGCCACCGGTGGCCGTGGCCGGCGACGGGCAACGGGCAACGGCCCCCGGCAGGCCGGACCGGTCGAAGAGCTGAGCCGCCGACTCAGGTCACGTTTGGGTCACGATCGCGATCACGAATTGTTAAGAAAGACAGCACTTTCTTTAGAGCTCCCACAAGCTAACAGGTCGTATCGGCCGTTTGCCCGGCAAATGGCCGGTCACGGAACGTTGACGGAGTGGCCGACGGCCGTGCGTTCGTCGTCAGCCCACACGGCGACCTTGCCGCTTCCGCTACTTTGGGTTACGAGGTTCGGGCGCCTCTTTCACGCACCGATTCGATTACTTTCGAAGGACAAAATCGATCATGAAAAACAGCAGCATTGTCGCGCGTCGGCGAGTTGCCGGCATCGGTGCCGGCTGCCTGCTCGGGGGGATCGCGATGGGCATCGTCGGCGCGCCGTCGGCCGCCGCGGCACCCGACTGCAGCCCGGCCGGTGTGAACGCCACCGTCTCCTCCGTGCAGGGCTCGGCGCAGCAGTACCTCGCCGCTCACCCGGACGCCAACCAGGTGGTCACCGCGGCCTACGGCCAGCCCCGCCCGGAGGCCGAGTCGAGCCTGCGCAGCTACTTCACGGGCCATCCCCAGCAGTACTACGACCTGCGCGGCATCCTGGCACCGATCGGTGACACCGAACGGCAGTGCAACGTCAAGGCGTTGCCGCCCGTCCTGGAGTCGGCCTACCAGGAATTCATGGCCGGCTGAGGCCGTCGAGGAACGACCCGGGGCGACCCGCCACACTGCCGTGGCGGGTCGTCTTGCGTTGGCGCAACGTGTAAACGGCTGCGCCCACGGGTATTTCTGCCTCGGACTCGACCCGGTGCGGAGTGAAGGAGACGGGGATGCGGCTGCGTCGCAGCGTACTCAGCGCGCCGGGGATCAAGCGCAGGCGCCGCGGCACGGGGTTTGCGTACTGCGGTCCCGGGGGCGAGCCCGTCGCCGATCCGCAGACCCTCCAGCGCATCAAGGACCTGGTGATTCCACCGGCATGGAAGGACGTCTGGATCTCGCCGCACCCCAACGGTCACATCCAGGCCGTCGGGGTCGACGCCGCCGGCCGTCGCCAGTACCTCTACCACACCGCCTGGCAGCAGGAGCGCGCCGAGGAGAAGTTCGACCGCGTCCTGCAGCTGTCCACCCGGTTGCCCGCGTGGCGCGCCGCCGTCGCAAAGGACTTGTCGCGCAACGGTTTAACCCGGGAGCGGGTGTTGGCGCTGGCGCTGCGTCTGCTGGATCGCGGCTACTTCCGCGCCGGCGGGGAGCAGTACGCCGAAGAAAACGAGTCCTACGGGCTGGCCACGCTCTTGTGCGAGCACGTCAGCGTCCATCGTCACGCGGTCGAGTTCGACTTCCCCGCCAAGAGCGGGGTGCGGCGCAAGGTCAAGATCGAGGATCCCGAGGTGGTCCGGGCGGTGCGGGCGCTGCGGCGGCGTCCGGACTGCGGCGGACGATTGCTGGCGTGCCGCACCGCGTCCGGCTGGGCCGACGTTCGCTCCGACGACCTCAATGCTCGGTTCAAGGAGCTGGTCGGCGACGAGTACAGCGTCAAGGACCTGCGGACCTGGCATGGCACCGTGCTGGCCGCGACGGCGTTCGCCGACGCGGACCCCGCCGTGTCGGGGCGGGTGGCCAAGCGCGTGGAGTCCGCGGTGATGAAAGAGGTCGCCGAGGGGCTCGGCAACACCCCCGCCGTCGCGCGCGGCTCCTATGTGGACCCGCGCGTCGTCGCCGGTTACGAACAGGGCCTCACCATCGCCGCGGCGGCCCGGCGCGCCGAACGGACCCCCGATCCGGACGCGGCGCAGGGAATCCTGGAAAAGGCCACCCGCATGCTGATCCGGCGAGTGGCCAAGGGGCACAGCGACTCCGGGCCCCCGGCCCTGGCCAAGACCGCCTGAGACCGCCTGAGACCGAGCGCACCCCGCCGCCCGCGCACCGACGCCCCAGCAACCCGGATGCGTTCGCCACCCGTCGGGGTTCCGGCGGCCCTGACAAAAGGCTGAGAATCCCGCCCGGTGTGGGAATAACCGCGGCGATTGTGGGAACCCGCAACGGGGTGGTCAGTGCGCAGGCGCGTCCACCCGATCGCCCGCGGTGAAAAAACACCGGCGCAGCGACCATCCCCAGAACCCCCGTCGTTGCGGCGCCCTTGTGACCGCCGGCAGCGCGAGGTCAGCACGCGGACCGTCCAAGGAGGAAAAGTCAATGTCCAAACAAGAGGTTTCCGACTACCTGCTGGAGCGACTGCGCGCCTGGGGCGTCGAGCACGTCTTCGCGTTCCCCGGCGACGGCATCAACGGCATCCTCGCCGCGTTCGGCCGCGCGGACAACAAGCCCATGTTCATCCAATCGCGGCACGAGGAGATGAGCGCATTCGAGGCGGTTGGGTACGCCAAGTTCACCAACCGCGTCGGGGTGTGCATGGCCACCTCGGGCCCCGGCGCCATCCACCTGCTCAACGGCCTCTACGACGCCAAACTCGACCACGTCCCGGTGGTGGCCATCGTCGGGCAGACCAACCGCAGCGCCATGGGCGGGTCCTACCAGCAAGAGGTCGACCTGCTGACCCTGTTCAAGGACGTCGCCAGCGACTACGTCCAAATGGTCACCGTCCCCGAGCAATTGCCGAACGTGCTCGACCGCGCGATCCGGGTCGCCCTGGCCCAGCGCGCGCCCACGGCGATCATCATCCCGTCCGACGTGCAGGAGCTGGAGTACTCGCCGCCCACCCACGCCTTCAAGATGGTGCCGTCGAGCCTGGGCATCGAGTGGCCGGCCGTGGACCCCGACGACGCCGCGGTGAAGCGCGCGGCCGAGGTGCTCAACGCCGGCAAGAAGGTCGCCATGCTGGTCGGTCACGGCGCGGCCGGCGCGCGCGACGAGCTGATCGAGGTCGCCGACCTGCTCGGCGCCGGGGCGGCCAAGGCGCTGCTGGGCAAGGACGTGCTGAGTGACGAATTGCCCTGGGTGACAGGCTCTATCGGCCTGCTGGGGACCCGGCCCAGCTACGAGCTGATGCGGGATTGCGACACCCTGCTCACGGTGGGTTCCAGCTTCCCCTACACGCAGTTCCTGCCCGGGTTCGAGCAGGCGCGCGCGGTGCAGATCGACATCGACGGCCGCTTCATCGGCATGCGCTACCCCTACGAGGTCAACCTCGTGTCGGATGCGAAGGCCGCGCTGCGCGCGCTGATCCCGCTGCTGCGGCGCAAGGAGGACCGCAAGTGGCGCGAGACCGTCGAGTCCAACGTGGCCCGCTGGTGGAAGACCATGGACATGGAGGCCAAGGTCAGCGCCGACCCGATCAACCCGATGCGGCTGTTCTCCGAGCTGTCTCCGATGCTGCCCGACGATGCCATCGTCACCGCGGATTCCGGCTCCTCGGCGAACTGGTACGCGCGCCAGCTGCGGTTCCGCGGAAACATGCGGGGTTCGCTGTCGGGCAACCTGGCCACCATGGGCCCCGGGGTGCCGTATGCGATCGGCGCCAAGTTCGCGCACCCGCGCCGCCCCGTCATCGCCTTCGTCGGCGACGGCGCGATGCAGATGAACGGCATGGCCGAGCTGATCACCATCAAGCGGTACTGGCGGGAGTGGGGCGATCCGCGCCTGATCGTCGCGATCCTGCACAACAACGACCTGAACCAGGTCACCTGGGAGATGCGCGCGATGGCCGGCTCGCCGAAATTCGCCGAGTCACAGAACCTCCCGGACGTCGACTTCGCCGCGTTCGCGGCCAGCCTCGGCCTCAACGCGATGGCGATCAAGGACCCGGACGAGCTCGGGGACGCCTGGCGCAACGCCCTCTCGTCGGACCGCCCCACCGTCCTCGACGTCTTCACGGACCCCGACATGCCGCCCATCCCGCCGCACGCCACCTGGGACCAGTTCAAGTCGGCCACCACCGCCGTGCTGTCCGGCGACGAGGACAGCGTCGGCTTCGTCAAGGTCGGCCTGAAGACCAAGGCGCAGGAGTTCCTCCCGCACAAGAAGAGCTGACCGCTCACAGGGCGGAACGCGCGCCCCGCAGGTCCTCGACGAAGGCCTTGTAATACCCGGGGACCACATCACCAAGCATGGTGTAGCGGTGGGAATGGGGGGTACTGCCGCACCAACGCAGCCTTCAAGGACTTCCAGGGGGAGCATGGTGCCCGAGGACCCGGGAACAGCCGGCGGCGCCCGACGGGTGCGGCGAGTGGTCGCCGCGTGCGCGATCGCGGCGGCGGCCTGTTCGGCCCCGGAGACGCCGTCCAACGGCCTGGAAAGCTCGCCGGAGGTCCAGCTGTGGCGGGTCGGCGCGCTGCTGCACGAGCCGGTGTGGTCCTACCACTCGCACGCGCTGGTGGCCCTGACCGACGATCACCGCCTGGCCGAGGTCGCCGCCGCGAGCCCCGGCGAGGCGGCCACCCGGCTCTCGGCGCCGATGCCGGTGGGACGCAATGTCCAGATCAGCCAGAAGGACGACCGGGACGTGTACGTGCCACAGCCCGAACGCGACAAGGTCGCCGTCGTGGAACTCCAAACCCTGCGCCAGGTGGGCGAATTCGACGCCGGACCGGCACCGGCCTACCTGTCACAGGACGCGGGGCTGCGGGTGTTGCTCGCCCTGTCCGCCGACGGCACGTCGGTGACGCCGGTGGACGAGTACGGCTCCCGGGAGCTGCCGGCCGCCCCGATCACCGGCCTTCCCGCCACGAGCATCGACGGCGCGAACCGCGGCCGCGAGATCGACTACCACCTCTACGCCTCGTCGGGCATCCGCCATTACCAGGGCCGCACGTCGCCCCCGCGCGAGCGGGGTTCCCTGGGCCTGGACGTCGCGGTGTCGGCGGGCGACGGCACGGCGGTGAGCCGCAGCTACGTGGCCGGCCGCGACAGCGACGTCCTTTACGCGGCGGATTCGCGCCGCGGCGGGGACGGCATGGAGGTGCTCGCGACCGCCCGGCTGGGATCGGCGATCCGGGAGCTGGCCACCGACGACTTCCGCATCTACGCGGCCACCGACCGCGAGGTGGCCGTCCTGGAGACGGACAGCTTCACGGGATTTCCCCAACGTCAGATTCCGGTGATCCGGACCATCGACTACCGGGCGGGGCTGCCGCCGGACGCCCAGGCGGCGCGGCTGTCCGGGATGGCCGTCGGGCCGCACCGGGTCTACCTCACCTTCGCGGAAGCGCCCTACGTCGTCAGCGTCGCCAAGCCGCGCGTGTGATCGCCCTTCTGACAAGACAATTCGGCCGCCGGTAATCGCCGGGCGGCCCCGCGCCACCCGGGCACCGCGCGAACGGCCCTGGTACGCGCTGCGGTCGGCTAGATTCGGGGCAGGATCCGGCTAAGGAGGTTCCGGCGTGACCGACCCCGGAGATCCCTTCGCGAGCAACCCGTTCAGCTATGACCCGCTGGGCCGCGCCCCGCTGCCCCGCCCGCCCGCCTTCGCGCACGGCTCCCGCGGGCCCCACGGTCGAGCCCGCGGCCGTGGCCGCGCTGCTGCCCGGCGTGGACGCGCTCAGGAGCATCACCGGCGACGCCAGCCTGGAGGCGGGCCCGACGCGGGACAGTCCGCCCCGGCCGGAGGGCGACGATTCCGTCAGCCCCGCCGAGTGTTGGGGCAGCATCGCGCCCGGCAGCCCGGAGGCCTACCCGTCGGACTCCATCGCCGGTTATCACGCCGCGAAGATCTCCGACACCCGCACGCTCTTCAAGTCGCTCGAGATCGTCCAGGCGGTCGTGGCCTTTCGTGATGCGTCCGCGGCCCAATCACAGCTGGCGACGCTGCTCGCCGGCTGGAGTCGGTGCAGCGCGTCGACCGTGTGGTTCACGGTCACCGGTGTCGGACCGGTCCCGTACTCGCTGAGCGGCCCGGCCGACGCCGGCAACGGCATCAGCACCCTGGACCTGACGCCCAAGGGCCCGCGGCTGCGCACCGTGCACGCGATCGCCGCCAAGGCCAACGTCATCGTCGACGTGTGCGTCACCGACGGCGGCACGACGGACGCCGAGCGCGCGCGGCAGTCCGCGATCGGCATCGCCAACTACGTGCTCGGCAAGATCCCCGGCTGACGGCGCGGGCTGTCGGCGGGCGTCAGTAGGGTGGGCGCTATGAAATATCTCGACGTTGAGGGCGTGGGACGGGTCAGCCGGATCGGACTGGGCACGTGGCAGTTCGGTTCCCGCGAATGGGGATACGGCGACGGCTACGCCTCGGGCGCCGCGGGCGACATCGTTCGCCGCGCCCTCGACTCTGGCGTGACGCTGTTCGACACGGCCGAGGTCTACGGGTTCGGGAAAAGCGAACGGATCCTCGGCGAGGCGCTCGGCGACCGGCGCGCCGAGGTCGCGGTCGCCAGCAAGATCATGCCCGTGGCCCCCTTCCCCGCGGTCGTGAAGCAGCGCGAGCGCGCCAGCGCGCGACGGCTCGGGCTGAGCCGCATCCCGCTCTACCAGATTCACCAGCCCAACCCGGTCGTCCCCGATTCGGTGATCATGCCCGGCATGCGCGACCTGCTGGAGAGCGGGGAGATCGGCGCCGCCGGCGTGTCCAACTACTCGCTGGACCGCTGGCGCAAGGCCGACGCGGCGCTCGGTCGGCCGGTCATCAGCAACCAGGTGCACTTCTCGCTCGCCCACGCCCGCGCGCTCGAGGACCTGGTGCCCTTCGCCGAGCGGGAGAACCGCATCATCATCGCGTGGAGCCCGCTGGAACAGGGGCTGCTGGGCGGCAAGTACGGCCTGGACAACCGGCCCGGCGGGATCCGCGCCGTCAACCCGCTGTTCGGCACCGAGAACCTGCGCCGCGCCGAGCCGCTACTGCAGACCCTGCGCGACGTCGCGGCGCAGGTCGGCGCGAGGCCGGCCCAGGTCGCCCTGGCGTGGCTGATCAGCCTGCCGGGCGTGGTGGCCATCCCCGGCGCGTCCAGCGTCGAGCAGCTCGAGTTCAACGTGGCCGCGGCCGACATCGAGCTGCCGCCGGAGGCGCGCGACGCGCTGACCGCGGCAGCGCGGGCGTTCCGGCCGGTCTCGAACGCGCGCTTCCTCACGGACATGGTCCGCGAGAAACTCGGCCGCTAGGACTGCGCGGAATCCGCGAACGCCGCCGTGCCGGCCGGCGCGCCCCGGGCCACCACGACGGGCATCGAGGTGGCCGCGTCGGTGCGCAGGATCGTGTGCACCACCGCGATCAGGTCCTCGACCGGCATCAACTTGCCGGGCATGCAGCCGCGGGAGGCCCACATCGGGACCGCCTTCATGGCCAGGTCCATGTCCCAGCCGACGTTCATTCCCGTCTGCGCGTCGCCCTCCCCGCCCGCGCACTCGCCGACGATCAGGGTGGTGAAACCGACGTCGGGGTGCTCGGCCCGCCACGCGTCCACCAGCCGCTCCAGGGCCGCCTTGCTGACGCCGTAGGCGCCCAGCCCCGGCCAGGGCGGCCCGAAGGTGCCCGCGTCCGACGAGAGGTAGACGGCCTTGCCCGCGGACGCCGTCAGGTGCGACACCGCGGCGGCCGTCACCAGCGACGCTCCGATCACGTTGGTGTCGAAGATCCGCCGCCAGGTTTCGGCGTCGGTGTCGACCAGCCGGACGAGCGGACCCACGGCAGGCGTGTAGACCAGGCTGTCGATTCCCCCGAGCGCGTCGGCGGCGGCGGCGATCGCCGATCGGCACGAGGCCTCGTCGGTGACGTCGCATTCGATGGCGGTCGTGCTCGCGCCGGCCTCCTTCGCCGCGGCCTCGATGCGCTCGCGGCGCCGCGCCAGCAGCGCCACCCGGTCGCCGCGCTGGGCGAGACCGACGCCTATGCAGCGCCCCAGTCCGCTCGAGGCGCCGACCACCACTGTCCTTGACATATTCGCCCTCTCCTGTAACGCCGCGCTCTGGGGCAAGAACCTACCGGATCGAGTCCGGAAGTCACCGACCGGCGGCCGCTCACACCTGGACGACGGTGTTGCGCTCCCCCCGCTTGGCCTGGTACATCGCGGCGTCGGCGCGGGCCGTGACGGACGCGACCGACTCGCCGGGACGGGCGAGGGTGACTCCGACGCTCAGCGTCGCGTGGATCGTCGCGCCCGCCACGTCGATCGGTTCGGCGGCGCAGCGGCGGATCTTCTCGGCGATCCGAACGGCCTCGGCGATGCTGTGCAGGTTCTTCAGCAGAACAACTACTTCGTCGCCCCCCGTACGGCCGACCGTGTCACTGACCCGGACCGAAGTGCGTATGCGGGCCGCGACAACGGCGAGCACGACGTCGCCGATGCCGTGTCCCCAGGTGTCGTTGATGTCCTTGAAGTGGTCGATGTCGCAGAACAGGACGCCGAGCCGCGTTCCCGGTGCCGGCGGTTGAGCGAGGGCGGACTCCAGGCACTTGAACGCCTCGGCGCGGTTCGCCAGGCCCGTCAGCGCGTCGAACCTGGCCATCCGTTCCAGCCGCTGTTCGGCCTCGACCTGCGCGTCTATGACGCGGACGGCGGCGATCAGACCGTCTGCGTTGCCCTCGGCGTCGACGCACGGTTTTCCGTGCCCCTCGACCCAGTGGTATTCGCCGTCGGCCGACCGGACGCGGAACCGTTGCAGGACCGGTTCGCCGGCGGCGACCCGGCGCAGCGCAGCGATGACCGTGGCGCGGTCCGCGGGATGAATGTGGGCATCGAAATCCGAGCCCGCCCAGCTTTGCGGTGGCCGGCCGAGCATGGCCTCCACGGACGGCGAGATCCACGCGATCTCGCCGTTGCGGACGTGCAGGACGATGTCCACCGCGTTCTCGGCGAGGATGCGGTAGCGCATCTCGGCGTCGGCGCGTTCCTGACTGACCTGTTCCTTCTCGATCAGCAGTTTCTGTTCGCGCTGGATGAAGAAGAACGTGATGGCCCCGACGATGACGGTCCCCAGCAGGATCGAGAAGGTCCACTCCGCGTGCTCACCCAGGCCGAGCCGCAGGACCAACGGCCGTGCGAGCGCGACGACGACCGGAAAGCCGGCGAGGGTGGCGGCCAGGCGAAGCAGCGACTTCCGGTCGGGCCGTGCGAGCACCCAGGCAAGGGGAGAACGGTCGGGGCGCGACAGCGACGTCGCCATGACCAGCAGCAGCAGGGCCAAGGCGGTCATCAGCGCCTGGCCGGTCGACGGCGAGTAGCCGACGAGGGCCAGTGCGTTGAACAGATAGGCACCGACCGTGACGAACGGGATGGCCGCGGCGATCGCCATGCAGGCGGGCCACACGACGCGGGTGCCGCGGTCCACCCGTATCAGCGCGATTGCGGCCGCCAAGACCAGGGCCGACACCGCGGTCTGCGGGCTCGGGCGCCCGGGCCAGGTCCATTGCGTCAGGCGCACGGCGTCGCCGAACCATAGTTCGTCCAGTCCATGCGACGCGCCTGTCGCGTACTCCCAGAGCGTCACGCCGGCGAGGGCACCGACCGCGGCGGCCAGGCCACGCCCCATCCAGACGCGCCGACGCGACGGGTGCCCCGACTGCGCCAGGATGGCCGCACCGAGCGCGGCCAGCCACAGCGCGGTCCAGGGCATCATCTGCGGCCAGGTCGGATAGACGCGGGTCAACATGTCGATACCCGTCGCCCAGCCCGACAGCGTCAGCGCGGCGAGGGCGAACACGGCTGCCACCGCGGACCGTCGGCACCAGGCCACGGCCGCCTCCACGCGCACGTCCGACCCGGGCCCGTCCATCGGCCGCCCCTTTCCTTCCCCCGCGGGCGCAACCGACATCGTGCGCGCACCGGCAACCGCTGCCGAAGGGCATAAGGTAACCAATTTTGGGACGAAACGTCACCGACCGGGCCGAAATTCACCCGTCGGTTCGTCCGGGTGGCTCAGCCCCCGTCCGGTGCGTGCAGCACCACGGTGGTGTGCGCGTCCACGGTGAGGGTGCCGCCGCCGGGGACCTCCTCGGCGGGTGTCTCCTCCTCGGGCCCGGTGTAGACCACCAGCTGCCAGGAGGCACCGAATTCCTTTGGCGGAAGAGTGAATTCGATTGGCTCGTAGTGGGCATTGAAGCACAGCACAAACGAGTCGTCCAGCACCCGCTGACCGCGGGAATCGCGGTCGGGGATGCCGTGGCCGTTGAGGAACACCGCGACGGATTTCGCGAACCCCGCCCCCCAGTCCTCCTCGGTCATCTCCGTGCCCTCGGGGGTGAACCAGGCGATGTCGGGCAGCCCGTCCTGACCGCGGCGACCCAGCGGCTTGCCGGAGAAGAACCGGCGCCGCCGGAACACCGGGTGGTCGGCCCGCAATGCCGATACCACCCGGGTGAACTCGAGCAGGCCGGCGTCGGCGCCTTCCCAGTCGACCCAGGTGATCTCGTTGTCCTGGCAATAACCGTTGTTGTTGCCCCCCTGGGTGCGGCCGAGCTCGTCGCCGTGGCAGATCATCGGCACGCCCTGCGACAGCAGCAGCGTGGTCAGGAAGTTGCGTTGCTGGCGCGCCCGCAGCCCGGCGACCTGCGCGTCGTCGCTCGGGCCCTCGACGCCGCAATTCCACGACCGGTTGTGGCTCTCCCCGTCGTTGTTGTCCTCGCCGTTGGCCTCGTTGTGCTTTTCGTTGTAGGACACCAGGTCTCGCAGCGTGAACCCGTCGTGGGCGGTGACGAAGTTGATCGACGCGACCGGCCGGCGCGCGGTGTGTTCGTAGAGGTCCGCCGAGCCGGAGAGGCGGTAGGCGAACTCGTCGAGCGTGGCGGGCTCGCCGCGCCAGAAGTCGCGGACGGTGTCGCGGTACTTTCCGTTCCACTCGGTCCACTGCGGCGGGAAGTTGCCGACCTGGTAACCGCCCGGCCCCACGTCCCACGGTTCGGCGATGAGCTTGACCTGGCTGACCGTCGGATCCTGTTGCACGAGTTCGAAAAAGGTGGCCAGCCGGTCCACGTCGTAGAACTCGCGGGCCAGCGTCGAGGCCAGGTCGAAGCGGAACCCGTCGACGTGCATCTCGGTGACCCAGTAGCGCAGCGAGTCCATGATCATCTGCAGCGCGTGCGGGTGCCCGACGTTGAGGCTGTTGCCGGTCCCGGTGTAGTCCATGTAGTACCGCTTGTCGTCGTCGACCAGCCGGTAGTACGCGGCGTTGTCGATGCCGCGCATCGACAGCGTCGGGCCCATGTGGTTGCCCTCGGCGGTGTGGTTGTAGACCACGTCGAGGATGACCTCGATGCCCGCCTCGTGCAGGGTGCGCACCATCGCCTTGAATTCCTGCACCTGTCCGCCGGGCGACGCCGCGCTGGAGTACTTGAAGTCGGGCGCGAAGAAACCGATCGTGTTGTATCCCCAGTAGTTCGACAGGCCCTTGTCGACCAGCGTGGAGTCGTTGGCGAAGTGATGGACCGGCATCAGTTCGATCGCGGTGACCCCGATGCCCTTGAGGTGTTCGATGATCACCGGGTGCGCCACCGCGGCGTAGGTGCCGCGCAGCTGTTCGGGAATGTCGGGGTGCCGCTGGGTCAGACCCTTGACGTGCGCCTCGTAGATCACCGTGTCGGCGTACTGGTGGTCCGGCGGGCGGTCGTTGCCCCAGTCGAAGTAGGGGTTGATGACCACCGACTTCGGCATGCTGGGCGCCGAGTCGTCGTCGTTGCGGCTGTCGGGATCACCGAAGTTGTAGCTGAACAGCGACTGGTTCCACTCGAAGGTGCCGTCGATGGCCTTCGAATACGGGTCCACCAGCAGCTTGTTGGGATTGCACCGCAAGCCGTTCTCCGGATCGTACGGGCCGTGCACGCGGTAGCCGTACCGCTGTCCGGGTTCGATGTTGGGTATGTAGGCGTGCCAGATGAAGCCGTCGACCTCGGGCAGCGGGATGCGGCTCTCGTTGCCGTCGGCGTCGAACAGGCACAGTTCGACGCTGTCGGCGACCTCGCTGAACACCGCGAAGTTGGTGCCGGCGCCGTCGTAGGTGGAGCCGAGGGGATACGCCCTGCCCGGCCACACTTCTCCGGTGGGCGTGGGGACTTGGCTGGCTGCGGGGGGTGCGAGGGTCATGGCGCATCTGATACCCGGCGGCGGATACCCCCAAACCGCCCGGCCACCACCGGCGGCCCCGCTGCGCTGGCAGCGGGGCACCGATCTCGTCGCTGTTGAATTGTCTTGTGCTGCAGGCTTTCTGGAGCTAACGGCGGCCGGTCACGGCTTGAGTATGACCTTCACGGCCCCGTCCTGCTTCTTCTGGAAGATCTCGTACGCGTGCGGAGCCTCCTTCAGGGGCAACACGTGCGTCGCGAAGTGGTCCACGCCCAGCGGGTCGTCGTCGGTCAGCAGGGGCACGATGTCGTCGACCCAGCGCTTGACGTTGGCCTGGCCCATCCGCAGCGTCACCTGCTTGTCGAAGAGGGTGAGCATGGGCAGCGGGTCGGCCATGCCGCCGTAGACGCCGATCAGCGAGATGGTCCCGCCGCGCCGCACGATGTCGATCGCGGCGTGCAGCGCGCTCAGCCGGTCCACACCGGCGGTTTGCATCAGGCGCTTGCCGACGAAGTCGGGCAGCAGGCCGGTCGCCTGCTGCAGCAGCTGCGCGGCCGGCGAACCGTGCGCCTCCATGCCGACCGCGTCGATCACCGAGTCGGCGCCCCGCCCGTCGGTGAGGTCGCGGATCGCGTCGCCGAGCGGCGAGTCGAGCCGTCCCAGGTCGATGGTGTGGATGCCGCGCTGCGCGGCGCGGGCCAGCCGTTCGGCCACCAGGTCGACGGCGATCACACGGTAGCCGAGGTGGTCGGCGATGCGGGCGGCCATGTCCCCGATGGGGCCCAGGCCGAGGACGGCGACGGTGCCGCCGTCGGGGATGTCGGCGTAGGCCACCGCCTGCCAGGCCGTCGGCAGCACGTCCGACAGGTAGACGAACCGCGAATCCGGCGGCCCGTCAGGGACTTTGATGTGGGTGAACTGCGCCTGCGGCACCCGCAGCAGCTCGGCCTGGCCGCCGGGGACCTCGCCGTAGAGTTCCGAATAGCCGAACAGCGCGGCACCCATCCCCTGCTCGCGCACCTGGGTGGTCTCGCACTGGGTGTAGAGCCGCTTGTCGCACATATAGCAACTGCCGCAGGAGATCTGGAACGGAATCACGACGCGGTCGCCGACGCGCAGGTCGCCCGTGTCGCCCCCCACCTCCCGCACGACACCCATGGGCTCGTGGCCGAGGATGTCGCCGGGTTTCATGAAGGCCCCGAGGATTTCGTACAGGTGCAGGTCGGACCCGCAGATGTTGGTCGACGTGACCTCGATGATGGCGTCGGTCGGCTGCTCGATCTTCGGGTCGGGCACCGACTCCACGCGCACGTCCCTTTTGCCATGCCAGGTAACCGCTTTCATGTGCGTCGCAGATACCCGTTTCGCGCCCTCGGAAACACGGTCACCCCGCTCAGCGCTGGGCGGCTTGCTGCGCCGTCGCGTAGGCGAGCTGCAGGAAGTCCGCGCCGGCCAGCACGGTGAAGACCCCGGCGATCAGCCGGGTGAACCGGGGGGCGAAGACCAGGCCGATGGCAAAGCCGGTCGCCACCCACATGTCCAGGCAGAAGGGGCAGGTCAGCAGCTCGCCAAGGCTGTGCCGCCACTGGCTGTCGTTGCGGACCTCTTCGTGCAGCTCCGCCGGCCCGGCCGTGCCCGCGTAGCGGGTGAACGGCGCGCGCAGCGGGCTGGTCACCGCGTCCTTGGTCAGCGTCCGCGACAGCTTGTGGGTCCCGAGGGTCACCGTGATCAGGTCCTGCACCCGCCACCGCGTGGGCAGCGTCCGGCCCGTCACCAAGGCGGCCACGGTGGCGACGGCCACCACGGCGCCGTAGACCAGCAGCACCGCAATGTAGCCGCCCAGCGGCCGGGCATTTCCCCCGGCGTAGGCCTCGGCCTCGCGCTGGGCGCGGTCAACCACTCCGGCACCGGCCTCCGTCACATTTCCCATCGCTACTCCTCCACCGGCGCCCTCGGCGCTTTTCGGGCATGGTCGCTCGGGTGGGTACCCGGTGCCGGCGTCCGCAATCCCGCAACGGTCAGCCGGCCGGGGCGGGCGATGAGCCGTCGGGCGTCCCGGCCGACTTGACCGCATCGCGAAGGCTGCGGTTGGTGGAGCGCAGGTCGGTGTTCGCCGCGGCCAGCGAGGCGTTGTGGTCCTCGAGCTCGAGGATGCGGGCGATCCCGGCCAGGTTGATCCCCGCCTCGACCAGCTCGCTGATCCGCTTGAGCCGGGCCAGGTCGTCGGCGCTGTAGCGGCGGGGGCCGCCCTCGCTGCGGGCCGGGGTGACCAGGCCGTGGCGTTCGTAGAGGCGCAGCGACTGCACCGCGATCCCGGAGAGTTCGGCGGCCACCGAGATGCCGTAGACGCCATGATCGCGCGCCGGGGCACCCAGGTCGCCCCGCTCGTCGGTCATGGCACCCTCCCTTTGCTCCGCTAGAAAATCTGTCTATCACACTTGCATCAATATTTCGACAGTGCTATACAAAATCTATGTCCGTAGACATAGGAAATAGCGGATGCACCACTACCGATTGGAGTGAGAGGTGACTGCCATGCTGATGCGTTCCGACCCCTTCCGTGACCTTGACCGCTTCGCCAACCAAGTGCTCGGCACGGCCGCCCGGCCGGCCGTGATGCCGATGGACGCCTGGCGCGAGGGTGAGAACTTCGTCGTCGAGTTCGACCTGCCGGGCATCAACGCCGACTCGCTGGACATCGACATCGAGCGCAACGTGGTGACGGTCCGCGCCGAACGGGCTCCCCTGGACCCCAACCGCGAGATGCTGGCCACCGAGCGCCCGCGCGGGGTGTTCAGCCGGCAGCTCGTCCTCGGGGAAAACCTCGACACCGAAAAGATCGAGGCCTCCTACGCCGAGGGCGTCCTTCGGTTGCACATACCGGTGGCCGAGAGGGCGAAGCCGCGCAAGATCTCCGTCGCCCGCGGCAACGGGCGCGAGGCCATCAAGGACGGCGCCCCGCAGCCCGAGGTCATCAACGCCTGATCGGCGGGCCCGGGCGGCGACCGCAGCGGCGGCCCGGCACCGGGCACGCCCCAAAGCCAAGACCGAGCCATGTATCGAAACCTCGACGGCCCGATGGCCGACGTCGAAAGCGCGCTGGCCGGCGGTTCCGTGCAGCCGGCGGGCTGGTTCCGGTTCTACTTCGCCGACCAGCGATGGGAGTGGTCCGACCAGGTACTGCGGATGCACGGGTATCCGCCCGGCGGCGTCACACCGACGACCGAGCTGGTGCTCTCGCACAAACATCCCGACGACCGCGGGCAGGTCGCGGCCACGATCGAACACATCGTCGACACCCGCGAGCCGTTCAGCACCCGCCATCGGATCGTCGACACCGAAGGCAACGTGCGTCACGTGGTCGTCGTCGGCGATCGGCTACTCGGCGAGCACGGCGAGGTGATCGGGACACACGGGTTCTACATCGACGTGACTCCCCCAGCGGGGCAGGCCCAGCAGGCCCAGCAGGCACAGGAGGACCAGGAGGACCAGGAGGACCAGGAGGACATCGTCACCGCGAAGCTGGCCAAGATCAGCGAGAGCCGGGCCGGCATCGAGCAGGCCAAGGGCATGTTGATGCTGGTATACGGCATCAGCGACAGCATGGCGTTCGACCTGCTCACCTGGCTGTCCCAGGAGGCCAACATCAAGCTGCGGCGGCTGGCCGAGCAGATCGCCGAGGATTTCCGCGGCGCCGGGCTGCCTGCCGAGTCACGGGCGCAATTCGATCACCTGTTACTGACCGCGCACCGGCGCGTCGAGCGCCCCGCCTAGCGGGAGTGGGCCGACCCCCGCCCGCGGGGCCTGGCGCGGCTGGCCTGGACCAGCTGGGCCACGCCCTTCTCGATGCCCGCGGCCAGCTTCTCGATGTCCGGCGCGGTGTCGAAGTCGGCCATGATGCCGAAGGCGAACGTGTCGGCGTAGCTGACCATGGCGATCCCGGTGCGCAGCTGCAGCGCGATCGGCGGTATCGGCAGCATCTCGAGCACCCGGCGGCCCATCAGGGTCTGGTGGTCCCGCGGCCCGGGAACGTTGGTCGCCAGCGCCACCACCGCGCGTTGCGGCAGTCGGGACAGCAGGCGAATCGCCCACGCGGACAACGCGAATGGGGCCAGCTTGGCGGCGGACAGCACCGTGTTGCCGCCTTCGCTCTGACCGCTGTCCTTGGCCCGGGTGAGCCGCTGGTGCACCAGGTGCAACTGCTCGACCGGGTCCCCCTCATCGACCGGCAGGAGCGGGAGCATCGCCGACACCTCGTTGTCGGTCACGTCGAGACGGTTGGACGCGCGGAGCGACACCGGGACCAGCGTGCGCAGGGAATTGCGGCCGGGCTGCTCGCCCCGATCGAGCAACACCTGGCGGTAGCCGGAGGTAATCGCCGCCAGCGCAACATCATTGACGGTCACACCGAAGGCACGGCTGACCTTTTTCAGGTCGGCGAGCCGGACGCGGGCCGCGCAGTAGCGCCGCATCGACGTGACCGGTCCGTTCAGCGAAGACCACGGCGCCGGGTGCAGCAGGTTGGCGGTCAGCTCGGCCATGCCCAGTGCGGCGTGTTCGGCGGCGTTCGCCGCGCCCAGCGCGCCGCGCGCCACGGCGCCGAACC
Source organism: Mycobacterium bohemicum DSM 44277 (assembly GCF_001053185.1). Taxonomy (GTDB): domain Bacteria; phylum Actinomycetota; class Actinomycetes; order Mycobacteriales; family Mycobacteriaceae; genus Mycobacterium; species Mycobacterium bohemicum. The sequence continues at coordinate 259,945 of NZ_CSTD01000006.1, forward strand.
ACTCCAGCGGGTTGCGCCCCGGCTTCGGCACGTCGATGCCGGTGCGGGCCGGCCGCCGGCTGCCGTGGATCTGCGTGGCGAAGGAATCGTTGTCGTCGTTGTCGCTGAACTTCGCCAGCATCTGCGCCGTCGCGATCCCGTCGGCGATGCAGTGGTGGATCTTCGTCAGCACGGCCCACCGGTCGCCCGAAAGGCCCTCGATCAGCCAGCAATCCCACAGCGGGCGCTCGCGATCGAGCCGGCGCTCCATCAGCGTCGCGATCATCTCGAACAGCTCGGCATCCCCGCCGGGGCGGGGCACGGCGACGTGGTGCAGGTGGCGCGACAGGTCGAAGTGGGCGTCGTCCACCCATTCCGGCGGGCGGAGGTCGAGCGGATAGGTCCGTAAGACCTGCCGGCAGCGGGGAATTGAGGTCACCCGGTCGGCGAACGCGGCAGTGAACTCGTCGAAGCTTGGCGCGGGCCCCTCGAGGATCGACACGCCGCCCACCGCGAGGCTCACGTGCGGGTCGGAGTCCTCCACCTCCAGGAAGCCGGCATCGAGCGCGGTCAACTGCTCCATGGTGCTACTGTCCGCGCCGCCACGCCTGGCGGGCAGGGCCGTAAGTCCTCAACTACTGAGGCCAAACGGCGGCTGTGGAGCCGCGCGGGCGGCCATATCGTGAGCGGGGTGACGGGCGAGCAATTGAGCAGCGAGGCAGATGCTTTCGCCGCCGCACCCCGTGGCGACCTGACCGCACTGCCCGACCTCCTGCATGGGCGGCCGCGCACGGGCCCCATCCGCGAACGCCGGCCGATCTACGTCGACCTGCTGCCGCCGTGCAACGCCGGATGCCCCGCCGGGGAGAACATCCAGGCGTGGCTCGCCCACGCCCGGGCCGGGCGCGTCGAAGCGGCGTGGCGGCAGCTGACCGCCGACAACCCCTTCGCCGCGATCCACGGCCGCGTCTGCTACCACCCCTGCGAATCCGTCTGCAACCGAGCGCATTTGGACTCCCCGGTGTCGATCCACGCGGTGGAGCGCTTCCTCGGCGACACCGCGCGGGCGCAGGGATGGCTGTTCGACCCGCCCCCGCAGCCGACGGGCAAGCGGGTGCTGGTGGTCGGCGCCGGCCCCAGCGGCCTGTCGGCGGCCTATCACCTCACGCGGCTCGGCCACCGGGTGGAGGTCCGCGACACCGGCGCGGAGCCGGGCGGAATGATGCGCTACGGCATCCCGAAATACCGGCTGCCCCGCGACGTGCTGGACGCCGAGATCGACCGCATCGCCGCGCTCGGCGTGGAGTTCACGTGCGGGCACCGGGTGGAGGATCTGGCCGCCGAACGCGAGGCCGGGGGCTTCGACGCGGCGTTCGTCGCCGTCGGGGCCCACCTCGCCAAGCGCGTGGACATCCCGGCCGCCGACGCCGGCTCGATGCTGGACGCGGTCTCGTTCCTGCGCGCCGTCGCCGCCGGCGAAGCACCCGAACTCGGCCGCCGCGTCGCGGTCTACGGCGGCGGCGACACCGCGGTGGACGCCGCGCGCGTCGCGCGCCGGCTGGGCGCCGAGGATGCCGTCATCATCTACCGCCGCACGGCGGCCCAGATGCCCGCGCACTCCCACGAGGTGCAGGAGGCCGAGCGCGAGGGCGTGCGGATCCACTGGCTGCGCACGATCACCGCCTTCGACGGACCCGAGCTCCAGGTGGAGCTCATGCACCTCGACGAATCCGGACGTCCGGTGCCGAGCGGGCAATTCGAGACGCTGGCCGCCGACACCGTGATCATGGCCCTGGGGCAGGAAACGGAGTCGGCGTTCATGCGCAGCCTGCCCGGCGTGGAGTTCGACGACGACGGTTCGGTGCGGGTGTCGTCGTCGCTGATGACCGGCTGCCCCGGGGTGTTCGCCGGCGGCGACATGGTGCCCTGCGAGCGCACCGTGACGGTAGCCGTCGGGCACGGCAAGAAGGCGGCGCAGAACATCGACGCCTGGCTGCGCGGCGCCGGCGGCGAGCGCGCGCCCAAGCATCCGACCGCGGAGTTCGACCGGCTGAACCTGTGGTACTTCGGCGACGCCTCGCGGCGGGCCGAGCCCGAACTTCCTGCCGCGCAACGCATCAGCGGGTTCGACGAGGTGGTCGGCGGCCTGTCGGCGCCGGCCGCGACGTTTGAGGCCGGCCGGTGCCTGTCGTGCGGCAACTGCTTCGAGTGCGATGGCTGCCTGGGCGCCTGCCCGGAGGACGCGGTGATCAAGCTGGGGCCGGGTCACCGCTACCGCTTCGACTACGACCGCTGCACCGGTTGCGCAACCTGCTACGAGCAGTGCCCGGTGCACGCCATCGAAATGGTCCCCGAGATGATCCCGGAGCCGCGATGACGCGCGCGACGATCGACGGCAACGAGGCGGCGGCGTCGGTGGCGTACCGCCTCAACGAGGTGTGCTGCATCTACCCGATCACCCCCTCCTCGCCGATGGCGGAGCTGGCCGACGACTGGTCGAGCCGGCACCGGCCCAACGTCTGGGGCACGGTGCCCACGGTGGTGGAGATGCAGAGCGAGGGCGGGGCCGCCGGGGCGCTGCACGGCGCCCTGCAGGGCGGCGCGCTGGCCACGACGTTCACCTCGTCGCAGGGCCTGTTGCTGATGATCCCGAACATGTACAAGATCGCCGGCGAGCTGACCTCGGCGGTGATCCACGTCGCGGCCAGGTCGATTGCCGCGCAGGGTCTTTCGATCTTCGGTGACCACCAGGACGTGATGGCCGTGCGCCAGACCGGGTTCGCGCTGCTGTCGTCGGCCTCGGTGCAGGAGGCCCACGACCTGGCCCTGGTCGCGCAGGCGGCCACGCTGCGCACGCGAATCCCGTTCGTGCACTTCTTCGACGGCTTCCGCACCTCCCACGAGCTGAACACCATCGAGCTGCTCGACGACGACGACCTGCGGGCCCTGGTTCCCGAGGAGCTGGTGCTGGCCCACCGGGCGCGCGCCCTGTCCCCGGAGCGGCCGTTCGTCCGCGGCACCGCACAGAATCCCGACACCTATTTCCAGGCCCGCGAGACCGTCAACCCGTTCTACGCCCGGGTGCCCGAGGTGGTGGAGGACCTGATGGCCGAGCTGGGCCGCCGCACCGGGCGGCCGATGCACATCGTCGAGTACACCGGTCACCCGCAGGCCGAACGGGTGGTCGTGCTGATGGGATCGGGCGCCGAGACCGCCGCCGCGACGGTGGCGGCGCTGGCCGCGCGCGGCGAGCGGGTCGGGGTGCTGCGGCTGCGGCTGTACCGGCCGTTCCCGGCGCGGGCGCTGCTGGCCGCCCTGCCCCCGACCGTCCGCGCCCTCGGCGTGCTCGACCGCACCAAGGAACCCGGGTCGCACGGCGAGCCGCTGTACCTCGACGTCGTCGCCGCCCTCGCCGAGGCGTACGCGAGCGGCGAGCGGTCGGCGCTGCCGATGGTGTGCGGCGGGCGCTACGGGTTGTCGTCGAAGGAATTCACCCCGGCCATGGTCGCCGGCGTGTTCGCCGAACTGGCCCGCGACCGGCCCCGGGCCCGCTTCACCGTGGGCATCGACGACGACGTCAGCGGCACGAGCATCGACTACGACCCGGCCTTCGACATCGAGCCGGCCGACACGGTGCGGGCGGTGTTCTTCGGCATCGGCTCGGACGGCACCGTCGGCGCCAACAAGAACACGATCAAGATCCTCGGCGGCGAGGAGGACCTCTACGCCCAGGGCTACTTCGTCTATGACTCGAAAAAGTCCGGCTCGCAGACCGTTTCGCATCTGCGGTTCGGGCCCGAGCCGATCCGCGCGCCCTACCTGGTGCAGCGGGCCTCGTTCGTCGGCTGCCACCACGAGGGGTTCCTGCACAAGCTCGACGTGCTGGGCCGCGCCGCCGAGGACGCCGCGCTGTTGCTCAACACCAGGCGCCCGCCCGAGAAGGTGTGGGACACCCTGCCGGGCAGCGTGCAGCGCCAGATCCTCGACAAGCGCATCGGGCTCTACGTCGTCGACGCCGGCGGGATCGCCCGCGAGGTGGGGCTCGCCGGGCGGATCAACATCGTGCTGCAAACCTGCTTCTTCGCCATCTCCGGTGTGCTGCCCCTCGAACAGGCGCTCGCCCGGATCAAGGACAGCGCGGCCAAGACCTACGCCGGGCAGGGCGCCGACGTGGTGGCCCGCGAGGCCGAGGCCGTCGACCGGGCCCTGCAACGGCTGCACCGGGTCGACATCCCGGACACCGCGACGTCGGACGTCGCGCTCGAACCGCCGGTCGGAGCCGACGCCCCCGAATTCGTGCGCTCGGTGACCGGCGAGATGATCGCCGGCCGCGGCGACGCGCTGCCCGTCAGCGCGCTGCCGATCGACGGCACCTACCCCAGCGGCACCGCCGCCTACGAGAAGCGCAACATCTCCGAGCTCGTCGCCGTCTGGGACCCCGACACCTGCATCCAGTGCGGCAACTGCTCGTTCGTCTGCCCGCACAGCGTGATTCGCACCAAGTTCTACGACCAGCAACACCTCGACGACGCCCCCGCCGCGTTCCCCTCGGCACCGCTGGACGCGGTCGGCCTGCCCGGCACCCGCTACACCCTGCAGGTCTACGTCGAGGACTGCACCGGATGCGACCTGTGCGTCCAGGCCTGCCCGGCCGTGATTCCCGGCACACCGGTGACCAAGGCGATCAACCTGGCGCCGCGCGAACCGCTGGTCGCCACCGAACGCGAGAACATCGCGTTCTTCGAGACGCTGCCGGTGGCCGACCGCTCGAGGGTCGATTTCGGCACCGTCCGCGGCACCCAGTTCCTGCAGCCGCTGTTCGAATTCCCCGGCGCGTGCGCCGGTTGCGGCGAAACGCCCTACCTCAAACTGCTCTCGCAGCTCTTCGGCGACCGGTTGGTGATCGCCAACGCGACCGGCTGCTCGTCGATCTACGGCGGCAACCTGCCGACCACGCCGTGGACGGCCAACGCCGAGGGGCGCGGGCCCGCCTGGTCGAACTCGTTGTTCGAAGACAACGCCGAATTCGGGCTCGGGCTGCGGTTGGCCGCCGACACCCATCTCCGGCAGGCCCGCCGGCGGCTGACCGAACTGCGCGACGCGCTGGGCCCCGACCTCGTCGACGCCGTCCTGGGCGCCCCGCAGCGCCGCGAATCCGAGCTGCACGAGCAGCGTCGGCGGACCGCCGAGCTGAGCGGCCGGCTCGACCGGCTGGACCTGGCGGTCGCCGACGAAATGCGCAGCGTCATCGAGCATCTGGTGCGCCGCAGCGTGTGGATCGTCGGCGGGGACGGCTGGGCGTACGACATCGGCGCCGGCGGCCTGGACCACGTGCTGGCCAGCGGGCACAACGTCAACGTGCTGGTGCTCGACACCGAGGTGTACTCCAACACCGGCGGGCAGATGTCCAAGAGCACCCCGCTGGGCGCGGTGGCCAAGTTCGCCGCCGGCGGCAAGACGGTGCCGCGCAAAGACCTTGCCCTGCAGGCGATCTCCTACGGTAACGTCTACGTCGCGCGGGTCGCCTTCGGCGCCGACCCGCAACAGACGTTGCTGGCCTTCCGCGAGGCGGAGGCCTACGACGGGCCGTCCCTGATCATCGCCTACAGCCACTGCATCGCGCACGGCTTCGAGATGCGCAACGGCCTGGACCAGCAGCACCGCGCCGTCGCCAGCGGGCACTGGCCGCTGATCCGCTACGACCCGGTGCTGCGCGCCACCGGAAACCCACCGTTCCTGCTGGACTCGCACCGGCCCCGCCTTCCGCTGGCCGACTACCGCAACCGCGAGCTGCGCTACCGCAGCCTGATCAACACCGACCCGGACGAGGCCGAACGCCTCGCCGCGCTGGCACAGGAGTCGATCGAGCAGCGCTGGAACGTCTACGAGGACATGGCCTCCCGCGCCCCGCACCACTTCCCGTCCGACCCACGGGGGGAGGGCTGATGGACCTGACCACCGACTACCTGGGGCTGAGGCTGCGCAACCCGCTGCTGGCGTCGGCATCGCCGCTGAGCAGCACGGTCGACGGCGTGCGCCGGCTCGCCGACGCGGGCGTCGGCGCGGTGGTGCTGTACTCGCTGTTCGAGGAGCAACTGCGCCGCGAGGCGGTGCACAACGAGGCAATGGCGTTGCAGGGCAGCGAAAGCTACGCCGAGTCGCTCAGCTACTTCCCCGCCACCGTCGAACCGTCGGGTAACGGCGGCGCGCGGCGCTACCTGCGCCTGCTCGAGCGCGCGGTCGCCGCGGTCGACGTCCCGGTGATCGGCAGCCTCAACGCGTCCACGCCCGGCGACTGGGCGCACTACGCCCGCCGCATGCAGGACGCGGGCGCGGCGGCGATCGAGCTGAACATCTACTACCTGCCCGGCGACGCCGGCGTGGACGGCCGCGCGGTCGAGCAGCGCCACCTCGACGTGCTCGCCGAGGTCAAGAGCGCGGCCGGCATCCCGGTCGCCGTCAAGCTCAGCCCCTATTTCAGCGCGACCGCGGACATGGCGCACCGGCTCGACGCCGCGGGCGCGGACGGCCTGGTCCTGTTCAACCGGTTCCTGCAGCCCGACATCGACCCCGAGACGCTCGGCACCGTGCGCGCCGTCGCGCTGTCCACCCCGGCGGACACCCGCCTGCCGCTGACGTGGATCACCCTGCTGCACCGGAGAATACAGGCCTTCCTGGCCGCCAGCACCGGAGTCGAGACCGCCGGGGACGTGGCCAAGTACCTGCTCGCGGGGGCCGACGTCGTCCAGTCCGCGTCGGCGCTGCTGCGCCACGGTCCCGAGTACGCCGCCGTGCTGCTGGCAGGCCTGGCCGACTGGATGGACCGCAAGGGTTTTCAGCGCCTCGACGAGGTGCGGGGGCTGCTGGCGGCGCCGGGCGGCGAGGAGCCCGGGTCCTTGGCCGCCCGGGAACGCGCGGACTACGTCTGGACCATGCGCAAAGCGAACAGCGGTATCTACGAGGCGTATTGATGCAACCCACCAAAGGAAGAACACCATGAGCGATTTCACCTACATCCGCTTCTTCGAGGAGATCGGGATCGAGGACGTCCCACTGGTCGGCGGGAAGAACGCCTCGCTCGGCGAGATGTTCCAGAAGCTCACCGGGCAGGGTGTCCGCGTCCCGCACGGGTTCGCCATCACCGCCGAGGCCTACCGGCACATGCTGGACCGCGCCGGCGCCTGGGACGCGCTGCACGCCGCGCTCGACGACCTCGACCCCGACGACGTCACCGCACTGGCCCGCAAAGGCAAGCGGGCCCGCGAAATCGTCTACGGCGCAGGGCTTCCCCCGGAGCTTGCCGCCGAGATCACGGCCGCCTACCGCCAGCTGCAGGAGGAATACGGCGAGGACGTCAGCCTGGCCGTGCGCAGCTCGGCGACCGCCGAGGACCTGCCGACGGCCAGCTTCGCCGGCCAGCAGGAGACCTTCCTCAACATCAAGGGCACCGAGAGCCTGCTGGACGCCTGCCGCCGGTGTTTCGCCAGCCTGTTCACCGACCGCGCCATCCACTACCGGGTCGACCAGGACTTCGACCACTTCAAGGTGTCGCTGTCGATCGGCGTGATGAAGATGGTGCGCTCCGACCTCGCGTCGTCGGGGGTGATGTTCACCCTGGACACCGAATCCGGCTTCCACGACGTGGTATTCATCACCGGCGCCTACGGGCTCGGGGAGAACGTGGTCCAGGGCGCCGTCGACCCCGACGAGTTCTACGTGCACAAGCCGACCTATCAGGCCGGCCACCGGGCGGTGCTGCGCCGGCTGATCGGGGACAAGGCGGTCAAGATGATCTACGTCGAGGGGGAGACGAAGAACACCGTCCGCAACATCCCCACGCCCAAGGCCGACCGGGCCCGGTTCTGCGTCACCGACGAGGACGTCCTCGAGCTGGCCGGCTACGCCTGCGCCATCGAGGGCCACTACGGGCGGCCGATGGACATCGAATGGGCCAAGGACGGTCTGGACGGGCGGCTCTACATCGTGCAGGCGCGCCCCGAGACCGCGGCCTCCCAGCGCAGCCTGACCGTCATCGAAAGCTACGTGCTCGAGGGCAAGGGCGCCGACGGCAAGGAGGTGCTCGCCGAGGGCCGCTCGGTCGGGGAGAAGGTCGCCACGGGCATCGCCAGGCGGATGGACAACCTCGGCAAGCTGTCGGAGTTCCGGCCCGGCGACGTGCTGGTCGCCGACATCACCACGCCCGACTGGGAACCCATCATGAAGATCGCGGCGGCCATCGTCACCAACCGCGGCGGGCGCACCTGCCACGCGGCGATCATCGCCCGCGAGCTCGGCATCCCCGCCGTCGTCGGCGCCGGCGACGCCACCACGAGCGTGCCCGACGGCGAGGTCGTCACGGTGTCCTGCGTGGAGGGCGACACGGGACGGGTTTACCGCGGCGAGTTGGGCTTTCGCGTCGACCGCACCGAGGTGTCCGACGAGCAGCGGCCGCACACCGAGATCATGCTCAACCTCGGCAACCCCGATCTGGCGTTCAAGACGTCGTTTTTGCCCAACGACGGCGTGGGGCTGGCCCGGATGGAGTTCATCATCAACGAGTACATCCGGGTGCACCCGCTCGCGCTGCTGCACCCCGACCGGGTGGAGGACCCCGAGGCCCGGCGGACCATCGATTCGCTGACCTACGCCTATTCCGACGGCGCCGAGTTCTTCGTCGAACGCCTGTCGGAGGGGATCGGCACCATCGCCGCCGCCTTCTGGCCCAAGCCCGTCGTCGTGCGGATGTCGGACTTCAAGACCAACGAGTACGCCAGCCTGGTCGGCGGCAGCGGCTTCGAGGCGGCCGAGAGCAACCCGATGATCGGCTTCCGCGGCGCCTCGCGCTACGCGCACCCGGCCTACGCCGAGGGATTCGCGCTGGAGTGCCGGGCGATGAAGCGGGTGCGCGAACAGATGGGGCTGACCAACGTCGTGCTCATGCTGCCGTTCGTGCGCCGGGTGGCCGAGGCGGACCTGGTGCTGGCGGAGATGGCCAAACACGGTCTGCGCCGCGGGGAGAACGGGCTCAAGGTGTACGCGATGTGCGAGATCCCCAACAACGTCATCCTCATCGACGAGTTCGCCAAGCGCTTCGACGGCTTCTCCATCGGGTCCAACGACCTGACCCAGCTGACCCTGGGCGTCGACCGGGACAGCGAGATCGTGGCCTTCGACTACGACGAGCGCGACGAGGGCGTCAAGGAGATGATCCGCCTGGCCGTGGAGGGCTGCCGCCGCAACGGGATTCACTCCGGGTTGTGCGGTCAGGCGCCGTCGGACTACCCCGACATGGCCGAGTTCCTGGTCCGCTGCGGCATCGACTCGATCAGCCTGAACCCCGACGTGGTGGTCAAGACGACCCGGCAAATCCTGGACCTCGAAAAAGCGGTGCAACTGCAGTGATCCCGACAAGACCCGACTCGGAAGGCGCAGATGGGCGGTCATAGCGTGAATCCCCCGGTGGTCATCGACCCGCGTTACTACGACGCGGTGATCTTCGACCTCTACGGCGTGCTCAAGGACGCCGCGTCGATCCAACGCCAGTCGTGGGCTTCGCTTTTCAACGACCAGCTGGCGCGCCGGCCGGCGTACCGGGGCGAGAACCACTCGCTGTTCACCGATGACGACTATGACCGCCTGCTGCGCGGCAAGCCCGGCCCCGACGGGGTCGCCGACTTCCTGGCGTCGCGGGGCATCACGCTGCCCCGCGGGGCGCCGTCGGACACGGGCGAGAACACCATCTGCGGGCTGGTCAACCGGCAGCGCCGGCTGTACGCGGAGCTACTGGACCGCGACGTTCCGCTGCTGGCGGCGATGGTCACCCTGACCCGCAAGCTGCGGGAGGCCGGGGTCGCGGCGGTGGCCCAGGCGCCGAGCCTTGACGGCCAACCCCTTTCGGGCGCGGGCACGGTCGGTGACGGCCTGCTCGACGTCTTCGTCGAGCGCGCCGCCGGCGGGCTCGACGCGACCCCGGGACTGGTCGTCCTCCCCGACGCCACGCACGTCCGGGAGGCGGCGAGCGCCGTGGGCGTGCGCCCGCATCGGGCGGTCGTCGTGGGCGACAACCCGGTGGGGCTCGCCGCGGGGCGGGAGGCGGGATTCGCGCTCGTCGTCGGTGTCGACGGCGCCGGCAGCGCCCAGGCAGCCTCCGGGGTTGAGGCGGACGTCATGGTGGCCGACCTCTCCGACATCGCGGTGCGCACCGGGGACAAGCGAATCTCCGAGATTCCCAACGCGCTGGAGTCCTACGGGCAACTGGCCGGCATCGCCATCGGCCGGGAATCGGTGCTGTTCCTCAACTACGACGTCGTGTTGCCCCAGACGGTTTCGGACCCGGGCGCGATCGCGCACATGGCGAAAGCCGCTCAGGCGCTGGGGAACCTCGCCGCGCTGTCCCCCGTGGTCGTGATCAGCGGCCGGGACGTCGCCGACATCAGGGAGCGGGTGGGGATACCCGAGGTCTGGTATGCGGGCAACCATGGCTTCGAGCTGCTCGAGCCGGACGGGAGCCACCACGAGCACGACGGAGCGGCGGCCGCGGTTCCCGTCCTGGCGGACGCCGCCGACGAGCTGCGCGACATCCTGGCCGACATTCCCGGACTCCAGTTGGTGCACAAGCGCTTTGCGGTCGCGGTGCACTACCCCGCCGCCGCGGCCGAGCACATCGACGACATCGTCGCGACGACGCAGCGGATCGGGAAGCTGAGGAAACTGCGGGTCTCGACCGGACACACCCTGGTGGAGCTGCGGCCCGACATCGCGTGGGACGAGGGAACGCGGCTGGCCTGGATACGGTCGCACGTGGACAAGCCGAGGTCGCTGATCCCGATCTACATCGGCGGTGACCTCGCCGACGAGGACGCGTTCGACGCCGTTGCGCTCGGCGGTGTGGGAATCGCGGTTCGGCACGGCAGCGACGGCGACCGCCGGACGGCCGCCCGGTTCGTCCTCAACGGCCCCGACGAGGTCGGCGAGGTGCTCGAGCTGGGCTCGCGATGGCTCGCCTACACCCACCAGACCTCCACCGAGGCTTGGCAATTCAGCTTCGAAGGGTACGACCCGGCCAGCGAGAAGCTGCGCGAGGCGCTGTGCACCGTCGGCAACGGCTACTTCGCCACCCGGGGCGCCGCGCCGGAATCGAAGGCCGGGCAGGTGCACTACCCGGGCACCTACGCCGCCGGGGTGTACAACCGGCTGTACGACAACGTCTCGGGCGTCACGATCGACAACGAGAGCCTGGTCAACCTGCCCAACTGGCTGCCGCTGACCTTCCGGATCGAGGGCGGCGACTGGTTCGACATCGACGACGTCACCGTGCTGTCCTACCGGCAGACCCTGGAAACCCGGGGCGCGGTGCTGCGCCGGGAACTGCGGTTCCTCGACGCCGCGGGGCGCACGACCTCGGTGACGCAACGGCGGTTCGTCGCGATGCACACCCCGCACGTGGCCGGACTGGCCACCACGATCCGCCCCGAGGACTGGGCGGGCACGGTCACGATCCGTTCGACGCTGGACGGCAACGTGCGCAACTCGCTGGTCGAACGCTACCGCGACCTCTCCGATGAGCACCTGGAACTGCTGGGCACGCGCGAAATCGCCGACGATTCCGTGCTGCTGGAGGTCCAGACCAACCAGTCGCGGATCCCGATCGCCTTGGCGGCGCGAACCACTTTGTGGCGCAACGGCAATCACGTCGGGGCCACCTACCGGCCCTTCGAGCGCGACGCCGAAGTCGGTCACGACATCGACATCGCGCTGTCGGCGGGCGACACGCTGACCGTCGAGAAGATGGTGACCCTGTTCACGGGCCGCGACGTGGCGACCTCGCAGCCGGCCGACGCCGCCGAGCGCTGGCTGGGCGGGCTCGGCAGGTTCGACGACGTCCTGGACCGGCACCAGACCACCTGGAGCCACCTGTGGGAGCGCTCGTCCATCGAATTCGACCAATTCAGCGACGAATTGCGCGTCCTGCGGCTGCACATGCTGCACCTGCTGCAGACGGTGTCGCCCAACTGCGCCGACCTCGACGTCGGGGTGCCGGCACGCGGCCTGCACGGCGAGGCCTACCGCGGGCACATCTTCTGGGACGAGCTGTTCATCTTCCCGGTGCTCAACCTGCGGTTCCCGATGATCACCCGGTCCCTGCTGCTCTACCGGCACCGGCGCCTGCCCGAGGCCTGCCGGGCCGCCCGGGAGGCCGGCTACGCCGGCGCCATGTTCCCGTGGCAGTCGGGCAGCGACGGCCGCGAGGAAAGCCAACGGCTGCACCTCAATCCGCGCAGCGGCCGGTGGAACCCGGACGCCAGCGCCCGCGCGCACCACATCGGCATCGCCGTCGCCTACAACGCCTGGAAGTTCTACCAGACCACCGGGGACCTGGCGTACCTGATCGACTACGGCGCCGAACTGCTGGGCGAGATCGCCCGATTCTGGGTCAGCAGGGCCACTTTCGACGCCGAACGCGGCCGCTACAGCATCCGCGGCGTCATCGGGCCCGACGAGTTCCACTCCGGCTACCCCGACGCGCCCTATGACGGCATCGACAACAACGCCTACACGAACGTGATGGCGGTGTGGGTGATCATGCGCGCCCTCGACGCCCTGGAACTGCTGCCGCTGCCCAACCTGCTCGACCTGCGGGAGAAGCTGCGGCTGCGCGACGACGAGCTGGCGCACTGGAACGAGGTGAGCCGCCGGATGTTCGTCCCGTTCCACGACGGCGTGATCAGCCAGTTCGAGGGGTACGGCGAACTGCAAGAACTGGATTGGGACCGCTACCGGGAGACCTACGGGAACATCCAGCGCCTCGATCGCATCCTCGAGGCCGAGGGCGACGACGTCAACCGCTACAAGGCGTCCAAGCAGGCCGACGCGCTGATGCTGCTCTACCTGATGTCCTCGACCGAGCTGCGCGAGGTGCTGGACCGGCTCGGCTACCGGTTCACCCCCGAGCAGGTCCCGAAGATGGTGGACTACTACCTGGCGCGGACGTCGCACGGCTCGACGCTGTCCGGCGTGGTGCACAGCTGGGTGCTCGCCAGGGCCAACCGCGACCGGGCGATGGAGTTCTTCCAAGAGGTGCTGAACTCCGACGTGACCGACATCCAGGGCGGCACCACGTCCGAGGGCATCCACCTGGCGGCGATGGCCGGCAGCGTCGACCTGATGCAGCGCTGCTTCACCGGCCTGGAGACCCGCGGCGGCCGCATCATCCTGGACCCGCACTGGCCGGAAAACCTTGGCGAGCTTGCCATTCCGATCCACTACCGCGGCCTGCACCTACACCTGCGGGTCAGCGGCCGGGGCGTGATCATCAGCGTCGACCCACGGGGGGCCGGCGAGATCGACGTCGAGTGCCGGGGTCAGGTCAAGCGGCTGACCCCCGGCGGCACGGTCAGATTCGCCGGATGAGCCCGCCAACACCACCAACCGGAGGAAAACACATGAGCGCCACCGTCGGGCTCGACCGGGACACCCTCGACATGATGCTGGAGTCGCTGCAGGAGTTCGTCGCCGCGGCCCTGCCGGACGAGCGGCTGCTCGAACTCGACCACGACGACGTCTGCCCCGAGGAGACCGTCCGCGCGATGTGCGGCGAGGACCTCGGTGTTCAGCTGGTGTTCGTCCCCGAGGAGTACGGCGGGCTGGGCGGCGGGGCCTTCGACTCCTACCGGGTCTGTGAACGCCTGGCGCGCATCGACATCGGGCTCGCCACAGCGGTTTTCGCCACCTTCCTGGGCTCCGATCCGATCCTGATCGGCGCGACCGACGAGCAGCGCAAGGAGTGGCTGGGCCGGATCGCCGAGGAGGGCATCCTGTTCGCCTACGGCGCCACCGAGCCCGAAGCCGGCAGCGACTTGGGCGCCATGAAGACGACGGCCACCCCGGTCACCACCGACGGGCGGGTGACGGCCTACTCGATCACCGGGCGCAAGCAGTGGATCAGCAACGGCTCGATCGCCGACGCCTACACCGTGCTGGCGCTCGCGCCCGCCGGCCCGTCGTGGTTCGTCGTCGAGAAGGGCACCGCGGGCTTCTCGGCGGCGCCGCCGGAGGACAAGCACGGCATCCGGCTGTCCAACACCGCGGCGCTGTTCCTCGACGACGTGGTGGTGCCGGCCGACCACCTCATCGGCGGCGAGGAGGGCCGCGGCCTGACCCAGGCCCAGCAGGTCTTCGGCTACACCCGGGTGATGGTCGGCGCCTTCGGCCTGGGCGGCGGCTGGAGCGCGCTGGACCGCGCGATCGACTACTCGCTCAACCGAATTCAGGGCGGCGCGCCGCTGGCGAGCAAGCAGGGCTACACCCACAAGCTGATCGTGCCGCACGCGGTGCGGCTGGAGGCAGCGCGCGCGTTCCTGGAGGAGACCGCGTCCCGGATCGACGCCGGCGAGGGCGCCGGCGGCGCGCTCAACACCGAGGGCGCGATCGCCAAGTACCTGGCGACCGAGGCCGGCAACGCGGCGGCCGAGGCGGCGATCCAGGCGCACGGCGGGTACGGCTACACCCGCGACTACATGGTGGAGAAGATCAAGCGCGACGTGCGCATCACCATGATCTACGAGGGCACCTCCGAGATCCTGGAGATGACCATCGCCCGCGACCGCTGGCAGCAGCACCTCAAGACGTCGGGCGCCTACTACCGCGACATGGCCCGCGGGCCGGCCGGCGTCGGCGACGACGTCGGCGGCCCGACGGCCGCGCTGGCTCTAGAGTGCCTGGCCGCGGTGTTCGAGGCGTGCCGGGTGGGCCACCTGACCCGCAACCAGCACGTGCTGCTGCGGCTGGGCGAGCTGACGGCCTACGCCGAGTGCGCCGGC
>NZ_CSTD01000007.1 GCF_001053185.1 Mycobacterium bohemicum DSM 44277
CCAGCCCCGTCGCCAGCGCGGCGATGGCCTCCTCCGGCGCCACCAGCGCGCTGGCCGGCGGCCATCTCAGGTTGTCGCGCCAGTCCTCCATCAGGGTGGCCAGCACGTCATCGTCGGGGTTGTCGCGGCGAATCGGTCGGCGCTCGGCGAGCGCGTCGAGCAGCAGGTCGGTCTGGGCCAGCTCGTCGAGGGCCGGTTGGGGCTCAGGCATAGTCACCCGCCGCCACGATCTCGGACTTCAGCCGCGCCAGCGCCCGGTGCTGGGCGACCCGCACGGCGCCGGTGGTGCTGCCGACGGCGGCGGCGGTCTCCTCGGCGGACAGACCCACCACGACGCGCAGGATCAGGATCTCGCGTTGCTTGGCCGGCAGGATCTCCAGCAGCTCGCTCATCCGGCTCACCGAGTCGGCTTCGATGGCCCGCTGCTCCGGTCCTGCGTCGGGCGACCACCGCTCGGGCAGCGAATCCGACGGGTAGGCGAGATCACGGCCGGCGGCCCGGTGGGCGTCGGCCACCTTGTGGGCGGCGATCCCGTACAGGAACGCCAGGAACGGGCGTCCCCGATCGCGATAGCGAGGCAAGGCCGTGATGGTGGCCAAGCACACCTCCTGAGCCACGTCGTCGGCTGACATCCCACCCCGTTCGACTGTGCCGACCCGCGCCCGGCAGTACCGCACAACAATCGGACGGATGGTCTCCAGCACCTCCCGTAGGGCCTGTGTGTCCCCCGCCACGGCCTCTGCAACCACAGCGTCGAGACGTTCCCCTTGAATTGTCATCGACGGCGGTAGCTCCAACGTTACGAATGGGACACATCGCGGGCTAACTAACTCACTGACAATAACGGCCGGAAAGCCGTTTCAAGCGGAACGCCACGTCGCACCGGCGTGGCGTATCTCACCTGCGCAGATATCCCGAATTTCCAGCAGTTTTCGTGGCTGGAACGTGACGCTTCCGATATCGATCAGCAAGCAAGCCAGCGCCCAGCGAAGGGGTAGCAAGCCCAGCCGTCCGGCGTCGCCCAGCGAAGCCTCGGCCACCGCCCGGGCGCGCTCGATGTCGCCGGCGCTGCACAGCGCGGCCGCCAGCACCACGTCGCTCTTGACGCGGTGCCGCGCCGACGGCCGGACCATCGCCCGCGCCAGCCGCACCGCCTCGGTGGCGTGCCGCACGGCGGCCCGCCCGTCCCCGGAGGCCATCGCCAGTTCGGCGGCCACCCACCCGCGGCGCACCGGGGTCAGCGCCTGGGCGTTTTGCGGGCTGACCCGCACCGCGGTGGTCACCCCGGCCTCCCGGATGCGGGCGACCGCGGAGCCCAGCAGGTCGGGGTTCAGCGGCGCGGCGTGCAGCTCCTGCAGCAGCCGGATCGCCGCCGACGGTTCGGGCTCCTTGGTGGCGGCCTCGACGAGCTGCGCGACCTTGCCCTGCACGTCGGCGTGCCGGCCGATCAGCCCCTCGCCGTTGAGCACGCCGAGCCCGCCGAGCCGGCCCAGTTCGATCGCGAACTCGGGCGACACCAGCGCGTCGGTCGGGTGCGCGATGACGGGGATCTCGAAGCGGTAGGCGTCCAGCTGCCAGGCGGTCGAGACGTCCTGCGAGGAGCGGGTGCGCCGCGACGGCACGATGCTGACCTCGCTGAGTTCATAGGTGCGACGGGCGGTGCGGCCCATCCCGATCTCGACCATGGCTCAGCGCGCGAAGTAGTTGGGTGCTTCGACGGTCATGGCGACGTCGTGCGGGTGGCTCTCCCGCAGGCCGGCCGCCGTGATCCGGACGAACTGCGCCTGCTGCAGCGCCTCGATGGTGGGCGCCCCGGTGTAGCCCATCGCGGCGCGCAGGCCACCGGTCAGCTGGTGGATCACCGACGACAGCGGGCCGCGGAACGGCACCCGGCCCTCGATGCCCTCGGGCACCAGCTTGTCCTCGCTCAAGGCGTCGTCCTGGAAGTAGCGGTCCTTGGAGTACGACTTGCCCGACCCCCCGGGCCCGGCGCGCCCGGCCATGGCGCCCAGCGACCCCATGCCGCGGTAGCTCTTGAACTGCTTGCCGTTGACGAAGATCAGCTCGCCGGGCGCCTCGGCCGTGCCGGCCAGCAACGACCCCAGCATGGTGGTGGACGCGCCCGCGGCCAGCGCCTTGGCGATGTCGCCGGAGTACTGCAGCCCGCCGTCGGCGATGACGGGCACGCCGGACGGACGACAGGCCGCTACAGCTTCCAAAATCGCGGTGATCTGCGGGGCGCCCACGCCGGCCACCACCCGGGTGGTGCAGATCGAGCCGGGACCCACCCCGACCTTGACGGCGTCGGCGCCGGCGTCGACCAGGGCGGCGGCCGCCGACCGGGTCGCGACGTTGCCGCCGATCACCTCGACCCGGTGACCGACCTCCAGTTTGAGTTTGCTGACCATGTCGAGCACCAGCCGGTTGTGGGCGTGCGCGGTGTCGACGACCAGGACGTCCACCCCGGCGTCGACGAGCATCATCGCGCGCACCCAGGCGTCGCCGCCGACCCCGACGGCGGCCCCGACCAGCAGCCGGCCGTCGCTGTCCTTGGTGGCCAGCGGGTGCTGCTCGGTCTTGACGAAGTCCTTGACGGTGATCAGCCCGGTGAGCCGGCCGTGGCCGTCGACCACCGGCAGCTTCTCGATCTTGTTGCGGCGCAACAGGCCTAGGGCCGCGTCGGCGCTGACGCCCTCCCGGGCGGTGATCAGCGGGGCCTTGGTCATCACCTCGGCGACGGCCTTGGACTGGTCGACCTCGAAGCGCATGTCCCGGTTGGTGATGATGCCGACGAGCGCGCCGGAGTCGTCGACCACGGGCAGCCCGGAGATGCGGAACTTGGCGCACATGGCGTCGACCTGGGCCAGCGTGTTGTCCGGCCGGCAGGTGACCGGGTCGGTGACCATGCCGGCCTCCGAGCGCTTGACCATCTCGACCTGTCCGGCCTGTTCGGCGACCGGCAGGTTGCGGTGCAGCACGCCCATGCCGCCGGCGCGGGCCATCGCGATGGCCATCCGCGACTCCGTCACGGTGTCCATCGCCGAGCTGACCAGCGGCACCTTGAGCCGGATCTTGCGGGTCAGCTGGCTGGAGGTGTCGGCGGTGGCCGGCACCACGTCCGAGGCCGCCGGCAACAGCAACACGTCGTCGAACGTCAGGCCCAGCATCGCGACCTTGTGCGGGTCGTCGCCGCCCGTGGGCATCGGGTCGTCGGCCAGGCCCCGGGCGGTCGAGTCGCGCACGTAGGGACTCGCCACCAGGTCGGAGCTGTGTTCCAGGTTGGACATGCCAAGGGACATCGGGGGGCCTCCATAGCGCGCGGAGTGAGAGCCCCATCCTATCGGCTCGGCCGGCCCCCGGACTCGCTTGCTCGGGTGTGCCGCGGGCCGGAACAGACCCGAGCCGACCCGGACGCGACATGGGGGATGGCCGGTGTCCGCCTTCTGGCGTTTTGTCAGTCCGGCTGCGTAGGCTGTAGGCGTGCGTGACCACCTCCCACCGGGTTTGCCGCCCGACCCCTTCGCCGACGACCCCTGCGACCCGTCCGCGGCGCTCGAAGCCGTCGAGCCGGGACAGCCGCTGGACCAGCAGGAGCGGCTCGCGGTCGAGGCCGACCTGGCCGACCTCGCCGTCTACGAGGCGTTGTTGGCGCACAGGGGAATTCGCGGTCTGGTGGTGTGCTGCGACGAGTGCCAGCAGGACCACTACCACGACTGGGACATGCTGCGCGCCAACCTGCTGCAGCTGCTGATCGACGGCACGGTCCGCCCGCACGAGCCGGCCTACGACCCCGAGCCCGACGCCTACGTCACGTGGGACTACTGCCGCGGATACGCCGACGCGTCGCTCAACGAGGCGACGTCAGACGCCGACGGATTCCACCGCCGCTGACCGCTAGGGATTGATGCTCGGCTCCACCGGCGCCGAGCTGCCGGTCTGCCCATGGTGCCGGTGCCGCCCGGACGGGGGGCTCGGGGACGGGCTCGGGGACGGGCTCAGGGACGTCGTCGTCGGCGTCGAACTCGGCGGTGACGCCGTCACCGCGGGCGAAAACGCCGTGGGCGAGGGAACTCCGGTGGTCGGCGCCGCGGGGGGCAGCGTCGCGTTCGGATTGCGCGACTCGATCCGGGTGTTCAGCAACTTCAGCTGTTGCTGCAGGTCGGTGCGGTCCGGGCCGGCGTCCATCGACTGCACCAGGCTGCTGACCTCGGTCAGCTGATTCTGCGCCTGGTCCCATTGGCTCTCGTCGATCATTTGCTGAACCTTGGCCAGATCGGCCTTGGCGGACAACATGACCTGGTTCGAGTTGAGCTGCGGCTCGTCGAAGAACATGGCGTGCAGGCCGTACAGCGTGTCCCCGGGACGGGCCTCGACCACCATCGCGCCGAAGCCGCTGAGCACCAGCAGCGTCGCCGCGACCGACCCGACCGCCGCCAGCCCGCGGCGGCCGCGGCGGCGTTCGGCCAACGTCGCCGCGGCCGGGAAGCGGCCGACGCCCAGCGCGTCGGCCGCGAGCCCGATCAGGGCGTCGGCGCGGGCTTCGGGATCCGCGCCCGCCAGCGCCAGCGCTCGGCCGTCCCAGCCCCGCGCCACCGTGTGCCAACCCAGTTGCCGCAGGAACGAACCCTGCGTGCTGTGCGCCAGCGACACGAGCGGCCCGGACCCAATGCGGCGGAGCGCCGCAAGATCGCGATAGGCGGCCCCGTACCGCCCCTGACCGCCGCAGGCCACGGCCCGCAGCCACATTTGGGCGGGCGTGGCCGCGGTCGGCAGCGGCCAGCGCTCGGGTCGCTCCCCGAAGGCGGCCGCCGCCAGCGTCGCGTCGCGGCCTTCCGGGTCCTCCCGGGTGTGACGAGTATCAATCACGGTGACCAGTAAACACTTCGTGGTATCTGTGTTACCGAAATGTTAATCGTCTGACCGGGTACAAAAATTGCCCGACCCGCCATTCCGCGTCCTGAGCTGGGCAATCCGGGTAAGGTCAAGTTGCCTGGTAGCACGGCTTTGGGAACGGCATGGGCGGTACATGAACGCGACGTTAATAATTGTCCAACCCTTACATACTTTGGCCGTCTAAATGGCTATTGACTGAAATTCACTAACGCACCTAAGTTCGAGATCGACGGGTAGTCATCGGTGACGCCACCCCACATCAGTTACACAATCGCCTCGCGGACTCACCTCACCTGGCGTGCCGTGCAGAGAGGGAATGACACCAATGCCACAGCCTGAGCAGCTACCTGGCCCCAACGCCGACATCTGGAACTGGCAACTGCAGGGCCTGTGCCGCGGAGTCGACTCCTCGATGTTCTTCCACCCCGACGGCGAGCGTGGCCGCGCCCGCATGCAGCGCGAGCAGCGCGCCAAGGAGATGTGCCGGCGGTGCCCGGTGATCCAGGAATGCCGGTCGCATGCGCTCGAGGTCGGCGAGCCCTACGGCGTGTGGGGCGGCCTGTCGGAGTCCGAGCGTGACATGTTGCTGAAGGGCGACATCGGCCGCAACCGGGGCATCCGCCGGTCGGCCTGATCACGTCGTCGACGCCGCCGCCGACCAGCGGGGCGGTCGCTTCTCGATGAACGCCGCGACGCCCTCGAGCGCGCTGGGATCCATCATGTTGCAGGCCATCGTGGTGCCCGCGTCCTCGTACGCGGAATCGATGCCGGTTTCGAGCTGGCGGTAGAACAGCGCCTTGCCCATCGCGACCGCGACGCGCGGCTTGGTGACGATGCCCGCCACCAGGGCCTCGACCGCGTCGTCCAGCTCGCCGGGCGCCGCCACCCTGTTGACCAGCCCCAGCTCGCGCGCCCGCCCGGCCGAGACGAATTCGCCGGTGACGAGCATCTCGAAGGCGGCCTTGGGGGGCACGTTGCGCGACAGCGCCACTCCCGGGGTCGCGCAGAAGAGCCCGACGTTGATGCCGCTGACGGCGAAGCGGGCGTCGTGGCTGGCCACCGCGAGGTCGCACATGGCGACGAGCTGGCAACCCGCCGCGGTGGCCAGGCCGTGGACCCGCGCGATCACCGGGACCGGCAGCCGCCGGACGGACAGCATCACGGCCGTGCACTGCGCGAACAGCTTCTCGTAATACTCGAGCGACGGCTCGGCCCGCATCTCCTTGAGGTCGTGGCCCGCGCAGAAGGCCTTCCCGGACGCCGCGAGCACGACCACGCGCACCCCGTCGTCGGCGGCCAGCGACTCGACGGCCTCGGCCAGCGCGGCCAGCATCGCCTCCGACAGCGCATTGAAGGCCTGCGGGCGGTTGAGCGTCAGCGTGACGACACCGCGATCGTCGCGATGTTGCAGCAGCAGCGGTTCTTCCATGGCGATGACCTCACTCGGGTGCGGGTTCCGATCCTGCCGCACGCCGCGGGCGCGGTCTACATTGGCGGCGTGGCGCAATTTCCCGACACCCGCGGCGACCCGATGGCCGGCGCGGCGGTGGCCGGCTCGATCTCGACCGTCGCCAGCGCCGCGGTGGCCGGCTCCGTGGCCACCGTGGCCAGCGCCGGGGTCGCCGGCTCGATCGCCACCGCCGCCAGCGCAGGCGTCGCCGGAAGTGCAGTCACCGCACTGTCTTTCGCCGTCGCCGGGACCATCGCCTGCGTGGCGTGCGCGTTCTGCAAACGGTGCGTCGCGTGCGTGGGTTGCGCCGCCTGCACGGGCTGCATCGGTTGCGTGGGGTGCTACAACTGCTCGGGGTTGCGCTTCGCCGTGGGGCTGCGCGACGTACACGCCTGACGCCGGGCCGCCGGCGCCGGCCGCGGTGGGTTATGTCCACCTCCGCTAACGGGTCGATCAGCCGGCCAACCCGGTCAGGAGCGCGTCGACGAGCTGCGCGATGCGGTGTGCGTCGATGGGCTGGCGGGTGAGCAGTGCCCGGAAATGCAGGGGTGCGACGACGAGTTCGAGAGCCAGGGCCGCGTCGAGGTCGGTGGGGACCTCGCCTCGCTCCTTGGCGCGGGCGATCATCGTGTTGGCGAGGTCGAACCGAGACTCCCAGAACCGGGCACGTCCGGCGACCAGGGTGTCGTCGTCGCCGGCAACGGCCATCGACCTGACGAGCGTTCGCCCGAGCGGGGAGTCGAGGTAGGCGGCGACTTCGGTCGCGAAGGTGACCAAGTCGCCCCGCAGCGTGCCGGTGTCGGGAATGGGGAGCTTGGCCTCGCTGTAGTCCAGCAATGCGTCGAGCACAAGGTGTTCCTTCGTCGGCCACCGCCGGTAGATCGACGTTTCGTGCACTTCGGCCTGCCGCGCGATCTCACCGATACTGACCCTGTCGGCGCCATGCTCGGCCACCGCCTGCAGCGTCACCTTCAGCACAGCCTCGCGGACGCGGGCCGACCGGCCTCCGGTTCGCCGCCGAACCCCTGGATCGCTCATGATTTCTCATGTTAACGCAGCTTCCTTGCTTTAACGCGTCAGGCAATGCTAGCGTGTTCTTTAACGCAAAGTTTCTGCATTAGCCGCTCAACGCTAGGGAGTTCGCGATGTCCTTTCAGTGGCCGGTCGACGCGCAGGATCTGTTCGGCGAGCGGTATCCCCAGATGGTCAACACCGGGTTACCCGCCCACGACGTGGACGCGGTGCGCGCCGCGATCACCGACATGTGGGCGGACGCGCCCGGCGGCTGGGTGTATGAGTGGTCGGCGCTGGCCGCGCGCTACGCCGGCCAGGGTTCGCATCTACTCGCCGCGCTGGCCTACGGGTGGGCGAAGTTCCCGACCCTGGCCGACGACTCCAAGCGCCGGGCCTTCGAGAACCAGCTTGAGCAGTATCTGCTTGCCGCACCGCGTTTCGGGGTGGGCTTCGAGCGCCGCGTCATCGAGGTGCCGTACCGGGGTGCGGGGACCACGGTCCCGGTGCACATTTTCGCTGCGCCCGACCTGCCCGCCGCCGCGCCGGTGCTGCTGGCGTCCGGCGGGGTGGACAGCTGGAAAATGGACATGCACAGCATGTTCGTGCTCGCGGCGTCGACGGCCGGAGTCCGGGTGATGGCATTCGACATCGCCGGCACGGGCGAATCGGAGGTGCCGATGACCCCCGACGGCGGGGCGGAAATCGTGCGCGGTCTCATCGCCGAGGGCCGGAGGATGGGCAATGGCATCGTGACCCATCTGGGAATCTCCATGGGCGGGCACTACTCCGCCCGTTCGGGCTTGGCGGGCGAAGTGGACGCCGCGATCGTCCTGGGAGGACCGGTCGAAGAGGCCTTCACCAAAGACGCCTCGACGCTGCATTTCGGCATGGACGGCATCGTCGGCAACGCGCTGGGGTTCGATCACCGTCCCAGCAGCGGGGAGCTGGCCGCAACGTTCGGTGACTTCTCGCTGCGCGCACTGCTCGATCAGAAAACCAATGCCCCGATGCTCGTGGTCAACGGCGCCGATGACGTGCACGTCCCACGGCACGACACGCTGGTCTTCGAGGGCCGCCCCGACACGGAGGTTCACCTCATCCCCGACACCGGACACTGCGCGACCACAAAGCTGCCCGAGGCGATCGGCCTGATTTTCAGCTGGCTGCAACGCACCCTGGCTTCGCCGCCCATCTCCCGCCCCGAACGGACGTAAAGGCCCCCGCACGCTCGACGTGTCGGGGGCCTTTACGTTTGCGCGCGCTATGCCCTAGTGATGGTGGTGATGACCGTGGCCGTGCCCGTGGCCGTGGTCGTCCTCCTCGTGCGCGGGCCTTTCCACCACCGCGGTCTCCGTGGTGAGCACCATGCGGGCCACCGACGCCGCGTTGACCACCGCCGACCGGGTCACCTTGACCGGGTCGATGACCCCCTCGGCCACCAGGTCGCCGTAGGTCAGCGTCTCGGCGTTCAGCCCGTGCCCGGCGGGCAGCTCGCTGACCTTGTTCACCACGACCGCGCCGTCCAGCCCCGCGTTGCTGGCGATCCAGTACAGCGGTGCGGCCAGCGCCTCGGAGAACATGTCGACGCCCAGGGCCTCGTCGCCGCTCACCGACGCGCGCAGCTCCGTCAGCGCCTTGCGGGCCCCGATGAGCGCGGATCCGCCGCCCGCGACGATGCCCTCCTCCACGGCGGCCTTGGCGGCCGCGACGGCGTCCTCGACGCTTTCCTTGCGCTCCTTGAGCGCCGTCTCGGTGGCGGCGCCGACCTTCAGGACGGCGACCCCGCCGGCCAGCTTGGCCAGCCGCTCCTGCAGCTTCTCGCGGTCCCAGTCCGAGTCGGTCGCCTCGATCTCGGCGCGCAGCTGCTTGATGCGGCCCTGGACCGCGTCGGTCGAGCCGCCGCCGTCGACGACGATCGTTTCGTCCTTGCTCACCACGACGCGGCGGGCCGAGCCCAGCACCTCCAGGCCGACCTCCCGCAGCAGCAGGCCGGTGTCGGGGTTGACCACCTCGGCGCCCGTCACGATCGCGAGGTCCTGCAGGAAGGCCTTGCGCCGGTCGCCGAAGAACGGCGCCTTGACGGCCACCGCGCGCAGCGTCTTGCGGATCGAGTTGACGACCAGCGTGGCCAGCGGCTCGCCCTCCACGTCTTCGGCGACGATCAGCAGCGGCTTGCCCGCCTCGGCGACCTTCTCCAGCATCGGCAGCAGGTCCGGCAGCGAGCTGATCTTGTCCTGGTGCAACAGGATCAGCGGGTCGTCGAGCACGGCCTCCTGCGAGTCGAAGTCGGTCACGAAGTACGCCGACAGGAAGCCCTTGTCGAAGCCGACGCCCTCGGTGAACTCCAGCTCGGTGCTCAGGGTCGAGGACTCCTCGATGCTGACGACGCCGTCGACGCCGACCTTGCTCATCGCCTCGCCGACCAGCTCACCGAGCCGGGCGTCCCGCGACGACACGGTCGCCACCTGGGCGATCGCGTCCTTGCCGGACACCGGGGTGGCCGACGCCAGCAGCGCCTCGGACACCGCGTCGGCGGCCTTCGCGATTCCCAGGCCCAGCTCGATCGGGTTGACGCCGGCGGCAACCAGGCGCAGGCCGCCCTTGACCAGGGCTTGCGCCAGCACGGTCGCGGTGGTGGTGCCGTCGCCGGCGACGTCGTTGGTCTTGGTCGCCACCGACTTCACCAGCTGCGCGCCCAGGTTCTCGAACGGGTCCTCCAGCTCGATCTCCCGGGCGACGGTCACGCCGTCGTTGGTGACGGTGGGCCCGCCGAAGGCCTTGGCCAGCACCACATGCCGGCCGTGCGGCCCCAGCGTGACGCGGACCGCGTCGGCGAGCTTGTTCACGCCCGCCTCCATCGCCCGGCGCGCGGTTTCGTCGTACTCAATAAGCTTGCTCATCAGGCTCCTTAGTCACGCCCTGCTAACGCATGCCGCCCCGGATGATCCCCGCGGTTGACGCGCGGGGATCGCCGGGGCGGAACACGGTTTTTACTTGGATACGACGGCCAGCACGTCACGTGCCGACAGGATCAGGTATTCCTCGCCGTTGTACTTGATCTCGGTACCGCCGTACTTGCTGTAGATGACGGTGTCACCTTCCGACACGTCCAGCGGGATCCGCTTTTCGCCGTCCTCGTCCCACCGGCCGGGGCCGACTGCGACGACGGTGCCTTCCTGCGGCTTCTCCTTGGCGGTGTCAGGAATGACCAGACCGGACGCGGTCGTGGTCTCGGCCTCGTTGGCCTGCACGAGAATCTTGTCCTCGAGTGGCTTGATGTTCACCTTCGCCACGATTGGAGCCCTCCACTAGTTTGATCGGGTCCGGTGCCTCCGGACCGAGTTGACGGTCGGTCAGGGCCTCGCCCGGACCGACCGGATTATCAGGTGTTCGGCATTCGGCCGTGCCCTTGCGCCGTCGTCGCGGGTGCCGACGCAGGGGAGCGCCCGATTGCCACCTAGCACTCTATACACGAGAGTGCTAGCACTCAAGGGGCCCCCGCTGCTTCCGCGTGTTCGCCACGAGAGATCAGCTCACCAGTCCCTTGACCACCGGCAGGCCCGGGTCGGTCGGCACATCGAGCGGCGACGGCGGCGCGCCCGCCGCCACCAGGTGCGCGGCGAACGACGCGATCATCGCTCCGTTGTCCGTGCACAGCCGTGGCCTGGGGATCCGCAGCTCAAGGCCCGCCGCCGCGCACCGCTGCACCGCCAGTTCCCGCAACCGCGAATTGGCGGCCACTCCCCCCGCGATCAGCAGGGTCGAGACGCCGAGCCGGGTGGCCGCGCGCACCGCCTTCATCGTCAGCACGTCGGCGACGGCTTCCTGGAAACCGGCGGCGATGTCGGCGGTCTCGGCGTCCGGATGGCTTTCCACGTAGCGCGCCACGGCGGTCTTGAGGCCGGAGAAGCTGAACGCGTGGGGGTCGTCGGCCGGGCCCGTCATGCCGCGCGGGAACGTGATCGCCGCCGGGTCACCGGTGCGGGCCAGGTCGTCCAGCACCTTGCCGCCCGGGTAGCCCAGCCCCAGCAGCCGGGCCACCTTGTCGTAGGCCTCGCCGGCGGCGTCGTCGGCGGTGCTGCCCAGTTCGGCGATCGGCTCGCCGAGGGACCGCACGTGCAACAGGTGGGTGTGCCCGCCGGACACCAGCAGCGCCACGCACTCGGGCAGCGGCCCGTGTTCGTAGACGTCGGCGGCCAGGTGCCCGCCCAGGTGGTTGACGGCATAGAACGGGACGCCCCAGGCCGCGGCATAGGCCTTGGCCGCCGCCGCGCCCACCAGCAGGGCGCCCGCCAGCCCGGGCCCGATGGTGGCGGCGACGACGTCGGGTTTCTGGCCCGGCTTGTCCAGGCCGGCGGCGGTGAGCGCGCGGCGCATGGCGGGGCCCAGCGCTTCCAGGTGCGCCCGGGAGGCGATCTCGGGGACCACGCCGCCGAAGCGGACGTGCTCGTCGACGCTGGAGGCCACCTCGTCGGCGAGCAGCGTGACGGTGGCCCCGGGGCCGGTGCCGTCGAGCCGGGCGATGCCGACTCCCGTTTCGTCGCAGGAGGTTTCGATTGCCAGGATGGTCGTCACTGTCGGGGTTCCCGTCGCATGGTGTAGGCGTCGGCGCCGCTGACGCGGTAATAGCGCCGGCGCAGGCCGACCTGTTCGAACCCCGCGCTGCGGTACAGCGCGATGGCCGGCTCGTTGTCGGTGCGGACCTCCAGATACACCGCCCCGCCGTCGGCGAATTCGAGCAGTTGCTCGAGCAGCCGCCGGCCGATGCCCCGCCCCTGGTAGGCCGGGTCCACCCCGATGGTGTGGATTTCGTACTCGAAGGGCGGCGTGCGGCCCAGCCGGGAGATCCCGGCGTAGCCCACCACCTCGCCGCCCGCCCGCGCCGCCACATAGTGGTTGTGCGGGCTGGCCAATTCCCGGTTGAACGCCACCGCGGGCCAGGGGTCGTCGCCGTCGAACAGCAGCGCCTCCAGCTCGGCGCAGCGCCGCGCGTCGGCGGGCGTCAGCGCGCCCAACGTGACACCCGGCGCGGTCATCGCGGGGCCTGCAAGGGCTTGGCGTCGGGCCGGCGCAGGTACAGCGCGACCAGCGGCTGCGGGCGCTGCGACCAATCCGGCACCGCGGCGACCAGGCCGGCCGGCGTCGGGTGCGCGGGCTCGCGCAGCGGCAGGTCGACGGCCGGTCCTTCGGTGCGGACGCCGTCGCGGTAGCGGGCCCAGTACACCTCGCGCCGGCGGGCGTCGGTGACCACCAGCGTGTCGCCGGTGGTACGCACCCCGATGGCGTCCAGGCTGCAGACCCCGCGCACGGGGATGCCGAGCGCGTGCGCGTAGGCGGCGGCGGTCGCCATCCCGGCGCGCAAACCGGTGAACGGGCCGGGGCCGCACCCCACGACCACCGCGTCGAGGTCGACCATCGCCAAGCCGGCGTCGGCGAGGGCGGCGAGCACGTTGGGGGTCAGCCGCTCGGCGTGCGCGCGGGCGTCGACGGTGACCCGCTCGGCCAGCACGGTCATGTCGTCGCGCCGGACGAGGCCGGCCGTGACGGCCGGGGTGGAGGTGTCGAGGGCGAGGACGATCACGACCGGTTCCACCGCCAGGTCGCGATCCGCACGTCGGAATGGCTGACGCGCTCGAGGCGCACGTCGAGGTGGCGTTCGGAGAGGCGCTCGGCCACGCCCTCGCCCCACTCGACCACGACGACCGCGTCGTCGAGATCGCTGTCGAGGTCCAGGGAGTCGAGCTCGCCCAGCAGGTCGGCGCCGGGCCGGTCCAGCAGGCGGTACATGTCGACGTGGATCATGGCGGGCGCGCCGGGTCGCCGCGCCGGGTGCACCCGCGCCAGGACGTAGGAGGGCGAGGTGACCGGACCGTCGACGTCCATCGCCGCGGCAATGCCCGTGGCCAGCACCGTCTTTCCGGCGCCGAGCGGACCGGTGAGCACCACCACGTCGCCGGCGTGCAACTGTTCGCCCAGCCGGGAGCCCAGCGCCACGGTGTCCTCGACGCGTTCGAGCGTGGCCGTGCCGCCGTCATCCATTGCGGCGCAACCGTTCCCGCAGCCGTTCCCGCAACCGGTGGAGGGTGAGCCGCGCCCTGCCCGGCGTGGACCTCCTGACCAGCCGGACCAGCCCGTCGTTGATGGCCTTCGGCTTGTCCAGCAGCGCAAGGTGACTGGCGCCCTCGACGATCACCAACTCCGACTGCGGCAGCGAGGCGGCCATCTTCCGCGAGTATTCGTCGGGGGTGAGCAGGTCGTGGTCGCCGCAGGCGATCAGCGTCGGGATGCGCAGCAGCGTCCACAGCCCGGCGGTTTCGTCGTGGTGTTCGAGGGCGTCGAGGAATCCCACCATGGTGGGAATCGGGGTGCCGTTCATCATCCGCTGGGAGAACGCGTCCAGGCTGCGGCTGACATGCACGTCGCTGAAGGACGCGGCCCGCAGCACCGGCCCGATCAGCGACCGAGACACCGTGCGGCCGCGATGCATCAGATTCGGCGCGGACCGGGCGGTGAACCGGACCGCTTCCAGCGCGGGGTTTTTCAGGATCTCGCCGAGCGGGGATCGGGTCACCCCTTCGGCGGCAGAGGAGATGATCGCCGCGCCGACGATGCGGCGCCCGTACTGCTCGGGAAACTGGCGGGCGTGGGACAGCACCGTCATGCCGCCCATCGAGTGGCCGACCAGCACCACGACCCCCCGCGGCGCCGCCACTTTCAGCACGGTTTCCAGGTCCCTGCCGAGCTGGGTGAGCGTATAGGTCTCGGGCGCGGCCTCGCCGGACTTTCCGTGGCCGCGCTGGTCGTAGAACACCATCCGGACGTCCGGGCCCAGCTGCCCGGGAAGTCGGGTGCGCTGAAAGTGGAACGCGCCCATGCGAAGGCAGAACCCGTGCACGAAGACGATGGTCACCCGCGCGTTGACCGGACCGGATTCACGGACCGCCAGCGGCACCCCGTCGGGCGTGGTCACCACGTAGCCAGGGTCGTCGTCGATCCGGTCGAAATCCTCGTCGGCGTAAGGATCCTCACGGCCGGTCGCGCGCTGGGTGATCGAACGGCGGGCCGACGCACCCACGATGGTGGCGACGGCGGTCAGTCCGGCGCCCCCCGCCAGCCAGGCCCTGCCCCTGCGGCCGGCGGGCGTGCGATCACGCCTCAACGCCGTCGGCCCCGCGGTAGGTCCGGGTGATGCGCCCGCGGGGGCTGGTCACCACCTCGTAGTGGATGGTGCCGAGCTGATCCGCCCACTCCTGCGCGGTGGGCTCCCCGCCGCCGCCCGGGCCGAACAGGATCGCCTCGTCGCCCTCGCTCACGTCGGGGCGTCCGGGCCCGAGGTCGACGACGAACTGGTCCATGCAGATCCGCCCGGCACCGCGGCGCCGCCGGCCGTTGATCAGTACCTCCAGCCGGCCGCCGAGCGCACGAAAGACGCCGTCGGCGTACCCGATCGGCAGCAGCGCCACGGTGGTGTCGCGGTCGGCGATCCAGGTGTGCGCATACGACACGCCCTCGCCCGCGCGCACCGACTTGACCAGGGCGACGGGGCATTTCACCGTCATCGCGGGTACCAGACCCATGTCGCCGAGCTCGGGCACGGGGCTCAGGCCGTACACCGCGATCCCCGGCCGCACCAGATCCAAGGCCAGATCGGGGCGAGCCATGGTCGCCGCCGAGTTCGACAGGTGCGCGACCTCGAAGCGCACGCCCTCATCGCGCGCCCGGGCCAGCATCTGTGTGAGCCGTTGCGCCTGAACGTCGTTGATGGGGTTACTCGGCTGGTCGGCGTAGACCATGTGTGACATCAATGCGCGCAGCCGGATCGCTTCCTCGACGACGGCCCGTTTCAGCGCGGCCAGCATCGCCGGGTAGTCCGCCGGGGCCACGCCGTTGCGGTTCAGCCCGGTGTCGACCTTGACGCTCACCGTCGCCGTGCGGCCGGTCCGGCGCGCCGCGTCCAGCAGTGCCTCGAGCTGGCGCTCGGAGGAGACCGCGATCTCGACGTCGCCCAGCAGCGCCGGCCCGAAGTCGAGGCCGGGCGGGTGCAGCCACGCCAGAACCGGGGCGGTGATTCCGTCGGCGCGCAGCGCCAGCGCCTCGTCCACGGTGGCGACACCGAGTTCGGCGGCCCCGGCGGCCAGGGCCACCCGGGCTACCTCGGTGGCGCCGTGGCCGTAGCCGTCGGCCTTGACCACGGCCATGACCTGCGCGGAGCCGGCGCGCTCGCGCAGCACCTCCACGTTGTGGGCGATGGCGCCCAGGTCCACGACCGCCTCGGCGAGGACGCCCGGTGTCAGGGATATCGGCGTAACGGGCACGGCCCCCATTGTCCCAGAAGCGCCCGGCGCCGCCGCGGGTGAGGAAAAGGCGGACGCCACACGAGTCCCAGCGGGCTCAGGAGCCTCTGTGCCCGGGGGCAGCCGATGTGCCCGCCTCATAGCGACAAACAGCGCGGCGGGGCGCCAGGCGGCCGATTGTCGCTACGAGGCGGGCACAACGGACATTCCTTCCGGCGAGGGACCACTGTGATCTATGTGACGGCCGCGACCACCCGATATCGACTCAGTGCGCGAAGTGCTGCGCGTCGTAGTGGCCGCCGGGCTTGAGCTTGTCCAGCGAGGCCAGCGCGCTGCGGGCGTCGTCGTGCAGGGCGCGCGCCAGGTCCGCGGACAGGCCCTCCCGCACCACGATGCGCAGCACGGACACGTTGGTGGCGTTGTCCGGCATGGTGTAGGCGGGCACCTGCCACCCGTAGCCCCGCAGCTCGTGGGAGACGTCGAACTCGGTGTAACCGCAGTTCCGGGCGAGACGGAAGCTGACCACCGGGATCGCCGAGCCGTCCGAGATCAGCTCGCAGTGGTCGCCGACTCGCAATTGCTCACCCAGCCAGCGCGCCGTCGACGACAGCGACTGCATGACCTGCGTATAACCCTCGCGGCCCAGCCGCAGGAAGTTGTAGTACTGGCCGACGACCTGGTTGCCGGCGCGCGAGAAGTTCAGCGTGAAGGTCGGCATGTCGCCGCCGAGGTAGTTGACGCGGAAGACGAGTTCTTCGGGCAGGTACTCCTTGCTGCGCCACACCACGAACCCGATGCCGGGGTAGGTGAGCCCGTACTTGTGGCCGCTGACGTTGATCGACACCACGCGGGGCAGCCGGAAGTCCCACTTGATCTCCGGGTGCAGGAAGGGCACCACGAACCCGCCGCTGGCGGCGTCGACGTGCACCGGGACGTCGACCCCGCCGCCAGCGGCCAGCTTGTCGAGCGCGCCGCAGATGTCGGCGACCGGTTCCAGCTCGCCCGTGTAGGTGGTGCCCAGGATCGCCACCACGCCGATGGTGTCCTCATCGACGGCGTCGACGACCTGCTCGGGGGTGATGATGTAGCGCCCCTCCTCCATCGGCAGGTAGCGCGGCTCGACGTCGAAGTAGCGGCAGAACTTCTCCCAGACCACCTGGACGTTGGAGCCCATCACCAGGTTGGGCTTGCGGCCCTCCCAACCCTTCCCGACCTTCGCCCGCCACCGCCACTTCATCGCCAGCCCGCCGAGCATGACCGCCTCGCTGGAGCCGATCGTGGACACCCCGCAGGCGCTGGAGGGATCGTCGTCGCGCAGGTCGTCGGCGTGGAACAGGTCGGCCACCATGCAGACGCAGCGCTGCTCGATCGCCGCGGTCGCCGGGTATTCGTCCTTGTCGATCATGTTCTTGTCGAACGTTTCGGCCATCAGCTTCCCGGCCTCCGGATCCATCCAGGTGGTCACGAAGGTGGCCAGGTTCAGCCGGGAACTGCCGTCGAGCATCAGCTCGTCGTGGATGAAGCGGTAGGCGGTCTCGGGGTCCATCGACTCCTCGGGCAGCCGCAGCGCCGGCACCGGGGTGGTGAACATGCGGCCCGTGTAGGCGGGGGCGATGGAGTGGGCGGGCAGGGACGGGTGTTGGGGCACTGCGAATTCCTCTCTATAGGGCGGCCAGGGCCGCCCGGATGTGCGGAACCATGCGGGACGACGACGTCGGCGCCTCACCGGGCCCCGGGTCGGCGGCCGAGAGCGCCGCCGCCCGCCTCGGCGGCCGGCAGACCCGAGGCCAGCAGAGCGCCGATCATGCCCGACAGCACGTCGCCGGAGCCGGCGGTGGCGGCCCAGGACTGCCCGGCGGGGTTGAGGTACACCGGGCCGCCGGGGTCGGCGACGACGGTGACGTTCCCCTTCAAGAGCACGGTGGCCCCGAACGTGTCCGCCAGCTTGCGGCACGCGCCGACGCGGTCGTCCCCCGGCGGGCTGCCCGCCAGCCGGGCGAATTCACCGGCGTGCGGGGTGAGCACCGTCGGCGCGACGCGGTTCGCCACCAGTTCGGGGTGGGCCGCCAGGATGGTCAGGCCGTCGGCGTCGACGATCACCGGCAGGTCGGTTTCCAGCGCGAACCACAGCGCCGCCGCCCCGGTCTCGTCGGTGCCCAGGCCCGGCCCCACGACCCAGGACTGCACCCGCCCGGCCGACGCCGGGGTGGGCGAGGCGATCACCTCGGGCCAGTGGGCGAGCACCTCACGGTGCGCGCTGCCGGAATAGCGGACCATG
The DNA here is from genome assembly GCF_001053185.1 of Mycobacterium bohemicum DSM 44277. GTDB lineage: Bacteria > Actinomycetota > Actinomycetes > Mycobacteriales > Mycobacteriaceae > Mycobacterium > Mycobacterium bohemicum. The sequence continues at coordinate 17,930 of NZ_CSTD01000007.1, forward strand.
CCGGAGGTGGCCGCGACCGCGGCGCCCGTGCACAGCACGGCGGCGCCGGGATAGGTCGACGAGCCGGCCATCACGCCCGTCACGCCCTGGGTGTACTTGTCGTCGTGCGGGCCGGGCACCGGCCAGCGCGCCGCCACGTCGGCGGCCTCGAAGCCCAGGACCACCGTTTCTGCGGTCTCGGGCAGGTCGAGCCCGATGTCGATCAGCTTGACCCGGCCGCAGTCGGCGAGGGCGTGCACGGGCTTGAGGCCGCCGAAGGTGACGGTCAGCGCGGCGTGCACCGCGGGGCCGGTGATCGCGCCGGTCGCGACGTCGATCCCGCTGGGGATGTCGACGGCGACCACGGGGATCCCCGCCTTGTCGACGGCGGCGAACACCTCGGCGGCGGCCGGCCGCAGCGGCCCGGAGCCGGAAATGCCGACCACCCCGTCGATCACGAGATCGGTTGCCGCCGAAACCCTCTCGACGACGCGTCCGCCAGCTGCCCGGAAGGCCGCCAGCCCGTTGCGGTGGGCGTGGTCGGGATTGAGCAGCACGGCGTCGGCGGCCGCGCCGCGCCGGCGCGCGAACGTGGCGGCCCACAGCGCGTCGCCGCCGTTGTCTCCGGAGCCGACGACCGCGCACACCCGGCGCCCGGCGACCCCCCCGGTGCGGGCGGTGAGCTCAGCGAGGACCTCGGTGGCCAGGCCGAAAGCCGCGCGCCGCATCAGGGCACCGTCGGGCAGGCTGGCCAGTAGCGGGGCTTCCGCGTCGCGGATTGCGTCCGCCGAGTAGTAATGCCGCATCACCGCAAGCATTCCACGTCGTGGCCCGTCGCCCCACCGTCAGCCGGGCTTCTCGGAGGCGCTGCGCCGGCGGAAGGCGGGCCCGATCTGCGCGGGGTTCAGCTGCCTGCCGCCCCTGGCGCGCGCCATCGGGTAGAAGCACAGGCCGATCAGGATCGAGGTGAAGTGCCCGATCGCGGTGAAGTTCAGCTCGATGCGGTCCATGGCGAGCAGGGGGAAGGTATAGATCAGGAACAGGATCCCGAGATAGCCCCAGCGCCAGGGCCGCGCGATGCGGTAGGCCAGCACGGCGATGATGCCGACGAGGAAGTAGCTGACCCCGATGTCGCGGGCGTTCACCAGCCGGTCGGAGGCGTCGCGCTCCTCGATCGCGAAGTACAGCATGCCCTCGCTGATGTAGGTGGACAGGATGTGGGCGCTCAGTCCCACGGTGAGCCAGCGCAGGTGGCCCAGCCAGTGCTCGGCCGGCGCCAGGAACAGGGTGAACAGCAGCAGGTAGGGCTCCAGATTCCTGCCGTCGATCCACAGCAGGCTGGAGAACAGCACATCGAGCGGGTCGCGGGCCAGGCCCCGGATATTGGTGGAATGGTGCAGCAGCATCGAGTGCAGTTGCCGCCCGGACAGCAGGTTCTGGATGACCGTCGTGATCGCCAACACGCACAGCCAGGTGTAGGTCAGCGGCGCACCGCTGACGAAATGCCAAACGGCGAGCCCCATGCCGCGGAGTCGTCCCCAAACGGATGCGTCTGCCACGCATCAACCTTCGCACGCTGCCGTCACAGCGTGCGAGTTCGATGGTGCCTGGAGTTCTTCGTCACCGCTTCGGCAGAGCACCACTCGGACGTCGACCCGGGCGCCGAACGGAGGCGCGTGGGGAAGCGCGTTGCGCAGCGGCACCACCGCGAAGAGCATCGCCGCGTACCAGGTCGTGATGGGCGGCTGGAATTTTCGCAAGTCCGGCGCCGTCGCGACGGCGACCACGAGGCCCAGGAAACCTAGCGGTCGAAGGGCCAGTCGGCGACGCGGCCGGTGAGACTCAGCGGGACCGGGAAGCCGCCCGGCAGCATTGCCTTCGACCAGGTGCGCTTGGTCGGCGTCACCGCGGACGTGACCACGACGCTGAGGCCGCGATGGACAGCAATAAACCGGCGATGCCCAAGCTTCATCGGGCCGGGCTTCCGCTGACGGCTTCGGCTTGCGGCTTTGCCGTGTCGGTGTCCGGTTTCAGGTGCCGCCACCAGCAGGCGATGTAGAGCAGCATCGAGATCACCAGGACGACCAGTACCCACAGCACGAGCGTGATGTCGATCCAGCCGCCGAAAGGCGGCGACCCCGGCAGGGCGTTTCTCAGCGGTACCACCGCGAAAAGCATTGCGGCGTACCAGGTTGTCATGGGCGGCTGAAACCTGCGCCGATCACGCAGTGTCTGGACCGCGACGAAAAAGCCGACGGCAGCGATGGCGACAAGCACGCCCAGGATGGCGAAACCGAATGCCGCCGCGCTGAGCGACCGCTCCATTCGCACCTGGTACGGGCCCGTTCCGTTGGCCTGGGTGGCAACGACCTGCCATCCGGGCAAATGGTTGACGAAGGTCACCGGAATGCGCTCGGACACCCCGCCCTCCCCGCCCCGGATGAGCTCGACCTCAATCGGCCCCGACTGGTACTGATCGAAGGGCCACGTTTCGATGTCGCCGGCGATGGTCAGCGGAACCGGAAAGACCCCCGGAAGCATGCCCTTCGTGTACTCGCGGCGGGTGGGCGTGGCGGCGGACCTGACTCGCAGGCTGACGTCCTGATTGAGGTGCTCGGTCTGCGGATCCAGGAGCGCAGATCCGAGAGAAACGGCCAGGTTCGCAACGAGCACGCTGTAGTTCGACTGAACCTCCTCCACAGTCAGCGTCGCGGTGGTGCGCTCACCCGAAGCCGGGAGTACGGCCTGTCGCTGCCGGGCGCCGCTGTCGGCATACAACACCACCGACGTGACGTACGCAGCAACGACGGCAACGCCGAGCGCTACGAACCCCAGTTTCATGCCTCCCCCTTCTGCGCCCCCGAGAAATGTAAGTCAACGGATGCGTGATCGCGGCGATTCGACCGAAGCGGGCATCGCATTGGTCATGCGGACTTCAGGCCGGCTGCGGGCTCAATGGTGACGGGGCGGGATTCGGCGGTGTGGCCACCACCTCAGGCTTCAGGTGGCGCCACCAGCAGCAGATGTAGAGAACCATTGCTGTCACCAACGCAACGATCACCCAGAGCACGACGGTGACATCGATCCAGGCCCCGATCGGGGGCGCGCCGGGAAGTGCGTTTCGGAGTGGGACCACCGCGAAGAGCATCGCCGCGTACCAGGTCGTCATGGGCGGTTGGAACTTGCGCCGGTTACGGAGGGTTTGCACCGCGACGAAGAGCGCCACGACGGCGATGGCGATGAGCACCCCGCAGATGACGATGCCGAACAACGCTGTGCTCATCGCGCGCCGCACGCGCAATCGGTACGCCCCGCCACTGACTTTGCTGGCGGCAACCTTGAATCCCGACAGGTGGTCGATGATTTTCACCGGGACGAGTTCGGGTGCCTTCGTGGTGTCACCGTTACGGAATAGCTGCACCTCAACGGGTCCCGAACTGTAACTGTCGAACGGCCAACGTTCCACGTGACCCGAGATCGTCAAAGGGACCGGAAACACGCCGGGCAGCATGCCTTTCGAGTATTCGCGTCGACTGGGCTGGGCCGCCGATCTGACTCGCAGAACGAGGTCCTCCTTGAGCCGGTGGGTCACCGGGTCCAGCAGTTCGGGCCCGGGGGCGACAGCCAGGTTGGCAACGACCGCGCTGTAGTTCGACTGCACCTCTTCGACCGTCATCGTCGCGATGCTCTCGGGGGCCGTCTCCGCGTTATCACTGAGGACGCCGGACGGAGCTCCGTCGACCGTGTCCTCGTACAGGCCGATCAGCACCACGTAAACCCCGACTATCAGCACGACAAGACCTGCCATGGCGAATCTTCTGACCGCCGATCGCATGCGGCTCCTACCCTGTGACGTGGCCCGTACACAGGGAATCTAACCGAACGGCTGCACATCTGGCGGCACACCACCAAAGCGCTGCCCTATTCGACCGTGACGGACTTCGCCAGGTTTCTCGGCTTGTCGACGTCGTATCCGCGGGCCTGGGCGACAGACGCGGCGAACACCTGCAGCGGGATGGTCGACAGCAGGGGCTGCAAAAGCGTTGAGACGGCGGGTATTTCGATCAGGTGGTCGGCGTAGGGGCGGACGGTTTCGTCGCCCTCCTCGGCGATCACGATGGTAATCGCGCCGCGGGCCTGGATCTCGCGGATGTTCGACAACAGCTTGGCGTGCAGCACGGCCGACCCCTTGGGCGAGGGCATGACGACGATGACCGGAAGGTCGTCCTCGATCAGCGCGATCGGGCCGTGCTTGAGCTCGCCCGCGGCGAATCCCTCGGCGTGCATGTAGGCCAGCTCCTTGAGCTTCAGCGCGCCCTCGAGCGCCACGGGGTAGCCGACGTGGCGGCCCAGGAACAGCACCGTCGAGGACTTGGCGAATCGGTGCGCCAGGGTGGCGACGGGTTCGATGCCCGCGATCACCCGGGCCACCAGGTCCGGCATCGACTCCAGCTCGCGATACTCGCGCGCGACCTCGTCGGGGTACTTGGTGCCGCGGGCCTGCGCGAGCGCCAGCCCGACCAGGTAGTTGGCGGCGATCTGCGCCAGGAACGTCTTGGTCGAGGCCACGCCGATCTCCGGGCCGGCGCGCGTATAGAGCACGGCGTCGCATTCCCGGGGAATCTGCGAGCCGTTGGTATTGCAGACGGCGAGCACCTTGGCCTTCTGCTCCTTGGCGTGCCGGACGGCTTCGAGGGTGTCGGCCGTTTCCCCGGACTGGGAGATGGCCACCACCAGCGTGCTGCGGTCCAGCACCGGGTCGCGGTAGCGGAATTCGCTGGCCAGCTCCACCTCCACCGGCAGCCGCGTCCAGTGCTCGATCGCGTACTTGGCCAGCAGCCCCGAGTGATACGCCGTGCCGCAGGCCACCACGAACACCTTGTCGACCTCGCGCAGTTCCTGGTCGGACAGGCGCTGCTCGTCCAGCACGATCCGGCCGTCGACGAAGTGGCCGAGCAGGGTGTCGGCCACCGCGGCGGGCTGCTCGGCGATCTCCTTGAGCATGAAGTACTCGTAGCCGCCCTTCTCGGCGGCGGCCAGGTCCCAGTCGATGTGAAACTCGCGGTAGCTGACGTCTTCGTTGCCGTCGAAGTCGGTGATCCGGTAGCCGTCCGCGGTGATCACGACGGCCTGGTCCTGGCCGAGTTCGACGGCGTCGCGGGTGTGCGGGATGAACGCCGCCACGTCGGAGCCGACGAACATCTCACCGTCGCCGATCCCGACCACCAGCGGCGTCGAGCGGCGGGCGGCGACGATCGTGCCGGGCTCGTCGGCGTTGGCGAACACCAGCGTGAAGTGGCCCTCCAGCCGGCGCAGCACGGCCCGCACCGACGCGGCGAAGTCTCCGGCGGCCTCGCCGTGCCGGTATTCGCGGGCCACCAGGTGCACGGCGACCTCGGTGTCGGTGTCGCTGGCGAACTCCACGCCGTACCCCTCGAGCTCGTGACGCAGGGTCGCGTAGTTCTCGATGATGCCGTTGTGCACGACGGCGATCCTGCCGGCGGCGTCGCGATGCGGGTGGGCGTTGCGGTCGGTGGGGCGTCCGTGGGTGGCCCACCGGGTGTGGCCCAGGCCGGTGGTGCCGGTCTTGGACTCCGGGGCCATGCCGGCGACGGCCTCCTCGAGGTTGGCCAGCCGGCCGGCGCGCCGGCAGACGGTCAGCCCGCCCTCATCGTCGACCAGCGCGATCCCCGACGAGTCGTAGCCGCGGTACTCCATTCGGTGCAGCGCGGCCATGACGACCTGGCAGGCGGGCCGCTGCCCGACGTAGCCGACGATTCCGCACATTGTGTCCAGGGTAGTGCAGCACAATCCCCCGGGCGGTCGCGGCGAGCCGGAACGGCCGCCGGGCCGGCGACGCGGGCCCGATTCGCGGCATTCATACCGACTTCATCAAAATGTCGAATCCTTCACCTGATGTCCTCGCGACGTTTCCTCTAACAACATTTCTCCCAGCAACATCGGACTTAAGCTGACCAATACCTGCCAGTGCACGACCTCAGGAGCGGCCGATCAAGCGTAAGGCGCTGTGAATCAACGTGTTAGCCCGCAATGACCGTCAGCCCACCGCAGCCTGCCGTCATTCGCAGCCCTCCTCAAAGCCGATCAGAATTGCGGCTCGGCAAATAGCGTAAGCCGATTTGATCGTGGTTAATTCCCGTTGACGAAAAAGACAATATTGCCCGCCATACACACGTCTCCGAGGGGAGAACATGACCGCTTTAGCGTACGAAGACGCACTACCGCAACTGGCGGCGACCGCGCAGGTCGACCGGCGCCGGCCGCAACGGGCGGCCCCCAGCGGCGACCCCCTGGCCGACGCCGCCGCCCGTTTGCTGAGCATTCCGCTGCACCACGTGTACGCGGTGTTATGGCGCGTGGGCCTGATCGAGGTCACGGCGTAGTCGATTCTGGGTCGATCTGGGTCGATCTGGGTCGATCTGGAGCTCCTCGGGGCTGCTCGGGGTCAACTGGGGTCAATCGGGGATGCGCTAACGTCGACGCGTGGCCCGAATCCGCAAGCTCGTCGCCGCCCTCGGCCGCCGTGGCCCGCATCGGGTTCTGCGCGGTGACCTGGCCTTCGCCGGGCTGCCGGGCGTGGTCTACACCCCCGAGGCCGGGCTGAATCTGCCGGCCGTCGCGTTCGGCCACGACTGGCTCGCCGGCGCCGCGCGCTATTCCACGCTGCTGGAGCACCTGGCGTCGTGGGGGATCGTGGCCGGCGCCCCCGATACCGAGCGCGGCCTGGCGCCGTCGGTGCTCAATTTCGCGTTCGACCTGGGCACCGCGCTCGACATCGTGTCCGGCGTGCGCCTCGGGCCGGGCAAGATCAGCGTGCATCCGGCCAAGCTGGGGGTGGTCGGCCACGGTTTCGGTGGTTCGGCCGCCGTGTTCGCCGCCGCCGGAATGCCCGCCAAGCTCACGGCGGCGGTGGCGATCTTCCCCTCGGTCACCCAACCGCCGGCCGAGCTGCCGGCCGCGACGCTGAAGGTTCCCGGCCTGATCCTGACCGCCCCGGACGCGGCGAAGACGCTGACGTCCAACGCGGCGCCCCTTGCCGCCGCGTGGGACACGGCGACGCTGCGCATCGTCAGCAAGGCCGTGCCCGGGGGCCTCGTGCAGGGCCGGCGGCTGGCGAAGGCATTCGGACTGTCCGGGACGCATCGCAAGACGCAGCGATCGGTGCGCGCCCTGCTGACCGGATACCTGCTCTACACGCTGGGCGGCGACAAGACCTATCGCGACTTCGCCGACCCCGATGTGGAGTTGCCCGGGACCAATCCCGTCGACCCCGAGGCGGAGCCCGTCGGCCTCGAGGACAAGATCGTCGCGCTGCTCAAGTGACGCGCCCCCGCGCGGGGTTCCGCGGTCAGCGTGATATCAGTCGTTGATGCGAATCGGGATCGCCCTGGATTATTCGGGCGGCTTTCACGAGGCCGTGGACCGCGTCGTCGAATTGGAGAAGTCCGGCGTCGAGGTCGCGGTGGTGGCCGAGGCGTATTCGTACGACGCCATCAGCCAGCTCGGCTACCTGGCCGCCAAGACCAGCACCGTCGAGCTGGCCTCCGGGTGGTGCCGATCTACATCCGCACGCCGTCGCTGCTGGCGATGACCGCCGCGGGCCTGGACTTCGTGTCCGACGGACGCTTCCGCCTGGGGATCGGCACGTCCGGGCCGCAGGTGATCGAGGGGTTCCACGGGGTGGCATTCGACGCCCCCCTGGGCCGCACCCGCGAGGTCGTGGAGATCTGCCGGAAGGTGTGGCGGCGCGAACGCCTGCAATACGCCGGGAAGCACTACCAGATTCCTCTGCCGCCGGACCGCGGGACGGGCCTGGGCAAGGCCTTGCAACTGATCAATCATCCTGTGCGCGAACGCATTCCGATCACGATAGCAGCGCTGGGCCCCAAGAACGTCGAGCTCACCGCCGAGATCGCCGAGGGCTGGCAGCCCGTCTTCTACCACCCCGAGAAGGCCGGGTCGGTGTGGGGCGACGCGCTGGCCGCCGGCTTCGCCAAGCGTGATCCGGCGCTGGGCCCGCTGGACGTCGCGGTGCACGCCTCGCTGGCCATCGGCGACGACGTCGACGAGCGGCTGGCCTGGGTCAAGCCGCAGCTGGCGCTCTACCTCGGCGGGATGGGCGCCAAGGGCCGCAACTTCTATCACAACCTGGCGACCCGTTACGGGTTCGGCGAGGTCGCGGATCGGATCCAGGAGCTGTACCTGTCCGGCCGCAAGCAGGAGGCCATCACGGCGGTCCCCGACGAGTTGGTGCGCGGGATCTCCCTGGTCGGTCCGCGCGGCCATGTCTCCGAACGGCTGGCGGCGTTCGCGGAGTCGGGCGTGACGACGCTGCTGGTGAGCCCCGTGACCGCCGACCCGCGCGAGGCGGTGCGCTACGTCGAGGACGTGCTGCGGCTGCGGCCCGCCTGATCATCACTGCCCCGCCTGCGGGAGTTGGTCCGCGGCGACTTCGCACGGCGTCGATCCCTCGTTGCCCGGCGCCGGTGGCCCGCCCGGGGGCGGCGTCGCGCCGGGTGAGGAAGCCGGCCTTCTTCAGCGCCGGCCGGTCCTCCGGCGACGCCACGATCAGCGCCCGGGCGATGCCCAGGCGCAGGGCTCCGGCCTGGCCCGACGGGCCGCCGCCGTGCAGGTGGGCGTAGATGTCGAAGCTCTCGGCCCGGTCCACCGTGACCAGCGGGGCCTTGATGAGCTGCTGGTGCACCTTGTTGGGGAAGTAGCCCTCCAGGCTGCGGCCGTTGAGGTGGAACTGGCCGGTGCCGGGCACCAGGCGCACCCGGACCACGGCCTCCTTGCGGCGGCCGACGGTCTGGATGGGGCGCTCGAACACGAAGGCCTCGCTGGGCCGCGCCGCCGGGGTCTCGGCCGAGGCCGCGGGCGCGTCGGCGGCCTCCGGGGCCGCCTCCACCGCCTCGGCGGTGTCGGTCGGCTCGACGGTTTCGGTCGCGTCGGTTGTGTCGGTCACTGCGCCACCTGCTTGATCTCGTACGGAACCGGCTGCTGCGCGGTGTGGGGATGCTCCGGGCCGGCGTAGACGCGCAGCTTGCGCTGGATCTGGCGGCTCAGCTTGTTCTTGGGCAGCATGCCGACGATCGCCTTCTCCACGACGCGGGTCGGGTGCTTCTCCAGCAGCTCGCCGATCGAGCGCTTGCGCAGCCCGCCGGGGTACCCCGAGTGGCGGTAAGCCATCTTGCTGCGCAGCTTGTCGCCGGACAGCGCGACCTTGTCGGCATTGATGACGATGACGAAATCCCCGCCATCGACATTGGGGGCGAACGTCGGCTTGTGCTTGCCGCGCAGCAGGGTGGCAGCTGCGACGGCAAGGCGGCCAAGCACCACGTCCGTGGCGTCGATGACGTACCACGACCTCGTGGTGTCACCCGCCTTGGGCGCATAGGTGGGCACAGCGCTTACCTTCTCTTCTCGTGGTGGATCCCGGTTCGAGCCGGGTGCCGGTCAGGCGTCCCTTGTAGGTCTGCGGCGGGGTTGGTCTCGGCGACCGACGTTGACCCGAGCCCCTTGCGTACCGCACGCCAACCGAGCAGCTTACCGATCGGCGTCCCCGCAGGTCAAAATCGTCAAAACACTGTGTGGTCCCAGCGGCTCTCCTCCACCGGGACCACACAGAGCTCATGGGTTCGGCTAGCGGGCCCACGCCCCTGCCGCGCGGCGGTCGGCGTCCGCCACTTCGTCGGCTCCGTCACGCACCGCCCGGCCCAGGTCGACCAGGATCTGGGTGAGCGCGCTCGCCGCCCGGTGCCACCTCAGCTGCTCGACCTGGTAGGCGGCGGCCGCCTCGCGGGTCCACAGCTGCTCGAGCGGGGCAATCTGCCCCCTCAGGTCCTCCAGTGCCGCGTTGAAGCGGATAGAGGTGGCGTGAATCTCCTGGCGAACGGAGTGTTCGATCTCGCCGAAGTCATACGACAGCACCGGGTCCACAGTCACCGCCTCCCTCACAGGTTTCCGGCTGCCGCGCCGATGTGGTGGGCGTGGCTCTGGCCGGCCTCGCGCAGCGCGGCCTCGTTGTGCCGGATCGTTTCGGCGATCGCATGCAGGACGTGGTAGAGCCGCAGCGACTCGGCGTTCCACCGGTCGACCACGTCTTTGAACCGGGCGGCCGCGGGCCCGGCCCACACCGACGGCGGCACCGCGCTCATGCGGCCGATGAACGCCTGCAGCATCGCCCGGATCTCCTCGTTGCGGGCATCCGTCGTATTCGCGACCGACCGCATCAGGTCGAAGTCGGTGCTCAGCGTGTTCGGTGCGGCCATACATGATCCGACCACGGCCACCGCCGTTCGGTTCCATCAAATTCCGATCGCCCGCGCGGACCGCACCGCCTGCTCGCAGACGCCGCGGACGGCGTCCTCGGCGCCCGGGCGACTCTGGCATCCGATGCTGATCCGCACCGGCCCGTCGACGAACACCGTCCACCGCACGTGATGGCGGGCCCGCACCTCGCGGTAGGTCACGGCGGGCCGCCCGGCGGTGGACCCGGACGGGTCGAAGTCGGCGAAGACCCCGCCGGGCTCGGCGTCGAGCGCGCGTTTCAGCCGCTCGGCGGTGCCGCTCAGCGTCTCACCGGGCACCGGGGATTGCGTCACCAGCAGCGCCACCTCGGGGTCCGACGGCGACGCAACCTGCACCCGGGCGGGATGGGCGGGCCGCCGCGCACCACCAGCTCGACGGCAGATCGGCCGGCGGGGGCGGGGCGCCGGGCGACACACAGGTCGCCGCCTCCGTCGACCAGTCCCGGCGCCCGGTCGGGGAAGCTCCCCACCGGGAGGGCGTCGACGATCGCGGCGCCGCGCAGGGTGTCGGCCGCCACGGTGACGGCGTCGGTGGCGCCCCGCGAGTTGCTGAACCGGATCAGGTCGGCGGCCACCCCGCCGATGCGCTGCACCCCGCCGGCGACCACCGCGTAATACTCGTCACCATCCGCGCGCGCGATCCGCAGCACACTGCCGGCCGGAATGCCGGGCAGGCCGGCCACCGGGCGGCCCGCGTCGTGCACCCTCGGCGCCGCGATCGGCGACGCCTCCGGGATGGCATCCAGCAACCACTGCGACACCGGCCGCGGCGCTCGGCCCTCGAGCCGAAGGGCACGCAGCACCGCGGCGTCGCCGAGGTCCACCATCGCCCGCCGGCCGTCGTAGAGCAGGTACGCCGGCGCACCCGACGGCGGCGTGACCAGGACGGCGCGATCGGCAGCGAGCCGATCCGCGGGCGCACCCTCCGCGGGCCCCACGACGACCGTCGTGCCGCCGCCGCCGTCCGCGTCGCACACCGTCCACGTCGACTCCTCGCCGGTCAGCGGCCTGCCGAGGAGCGAAGGAGCGCCCGGAATGCCCAGCAGCGGACCGCGTTTGGCGTTGGCCAGGTCGGACTCGCGCACCGGCAGCGGGCTTGCGGGCGTCGCCGCCACCAAGCGGGCCGAGGCCAGGTTGAGCACCGGATGCCAGGTGTCGCCGACCCGCACAAACAGCGCGCCGGATTCCCGGGTCACCACGATCTGGGCGCGCTCGAGCGCCGGCTGCGGTCGCAGAAAAGCCAGCAGAGCGCAGCCGGCCGTGGCAACCGCGGCGAGCACGCACCCCAGCACCAGCGGCGCCCCCCGCCCGCCTGCCGGGTGCGAAGGCCCCGACGGTGACCCGGTCAGCAACGCCGCCTCGAGGCGGCGCAGCAGGAAGCGGTAACCACTGACCTGCACCCAGGTTGTGGGCTGGCGCGGCACTGGCCCCCCGATCTGCGACGTGACCCCGCCCCACGCTAGACCGCCCGCCGGCGGACCCACGCCCCTTATCCACAGGTCAGCGAGTTTTCGGTCGCCGCCGCCGGCGGTTAAGCTCTTCAGGTGACTGTTCAGCGGACACGTGGCCCTCGGGGGGGCCCGCAACGGGGTATGGCTCGGTCGGCAGGTCGCTGGGTCGGCCTCATCTGCGCGGCGCTCGTCGTCGCCACCCTGGCCCTCGTCAATCCCCCCACCAGCCCGGTCGCCATCCCGGTCGCCTCGGCGGATGACTGCCCGGACGTGGAGGTCATCTTCGCGCGCGGCACCAACGAGCCGCCCGGGCTGGGCCGCGTCGGCGACGCCTTCGTCGACTCGCTGCGCCAGCAGGCTCCGGGCCTCAACATCGACACCTACGGGGTGAACTACGCCGCCAGCAAGCTGCAGCTGCACGGCGGCGACGGCGCCAACGACACCATCAACCGCGTCAAGCAGGCCGTCGCGAAGTGCCCGAACACCCAGATCGTGCTGGGCGGCTACTCGCAGGGCGCGTCGGTGATGGACATCGTGGCCGGCGTCCCGATCGGCGGCATCACCTGGGGTAACTCGCTGCCGGCCGACCTGGCCAGCCACGTGACCGCCGTCGCCACCTTCGGCGACGTGGCCGACCGCGCCGGCGGGACGCTGCCCAGCCAGAGCGCGCTGCTCGGGTCCAAGGCGATCGACCTGTGCAACCCCGAGGACCCGATCTGTCACGCGGGCTCGGGCAACCAGTGGAGCGGACACACCGAGGGCTACGTCCCCGCCTACACCACCCAGGCCGCCTCCTACGTCGCCTCCAGGCTGCTGGCCAACTCCGGGCTGCAGGCGCCCGGGAACGGGCCGACCCCCGGGTACGGGCCGACGCCCGGGTACGGGCCGCAGTCACCCTCCTACGCCCCGCAGTCGCCGGGATACGGGCCGCAGACGCCCGTGACCGCACCGGCGCTTCCCACCCCGAGCGTTCCCAACACCCCCGCTCCGCAAGCTCCGCTCGTCTAAATCGTTACCGGCGCTTGACCATTGGCTTATCAAAGGCCTATCAAAGGGCCGTAGCCTCTTGATGTGAGGCTCATCAGGCTAGGGCTGCTCGCCGCATTCCTTGCAGCGGCCGCGCTTTTCGTCGTGCCCAAGGTGTTGCCCCTCGCCTCGGCGTCATGCCCCGACGTCGAGGTGGTGTTCGCCCGTGGAACCGGTGAGCCCCCGGGCGTGGGCAAGGTCGGCCAGGCCTTCGTCAGCGCGCTGCGCGCGGACACCCGCAAAAGCGTTGGCGCATATGGTGTCAACTACCCGGCCAGCAAGGACTTCCTGGCCGCCACCGACGGCGCGAACGACGCCAGCAACCACGTGCAGCAGATGGCCGCCAACTGCCCCAACACCAAGTTGGTGCTGGGCGGGTATTCGCAGGGCGCGGCCGTCGTCGACATCGTCACGGCCTCGCCGCTTCCCGGCCTCGGCTTCCGCCAGCCCCTGCCGGCCGAGGCCGCCGACCACGTGGCCGCCATCGCGCTGTTCGGGAACCCCTCGGCCCGCGCGAGCAACCTGATGAGCGCGCTCACCCCGAATTTCGACGGCAAGACCATCGACCTGTGCAACACCGGCGACCCGATCTGCTCGAACGGCACCCAGTGGAGCGCCCACCTCAGCTACGTCCCGGGCATGACCAACCAGGCCGCGAAATTCGTTGCGGGCAAGGTCTAGTTGTGATCGTGGCGCGTGCGCAGGTCGCGGGTGATCAGATTCCGCGCGGCCAGTTGGTCGTCGGGCGGATAGTCGACGCCGATCAGGGTCAGACCCTGCGGCGGCGCGGCCGCGAAGTCGCTGGAACGCGCTGTCGCCGAGAGTAATTCGGCGCACCATGAGACCGGGCGGCGGTGTTCGCCGACCGCCAGCAGCGCCCCCACCAGCGACCGCACCATGGACCAGCAGAACGCGTCGGCGCTCACGCGCGCGGTGATCAGCTCGCCGTCGCGCGACCAGTCCAGCCGCTGCAGCTCGCGGATGGTGGTGGCGCCCTCGCGCTGACGGCAGAACGCGGCGAAGTCGTGCAGCCCCAGCAGATCCCGTGACGCCGCGTTCATCGTGTCCACGTCCAGGGCCCTCGGCCAGGCGGTCACATACCGCGCCTGCTGCGGCAACGCGCCGTAGGGCGCCGTCGTCAGCCGGTAGGCGTAATGCCGCCGCAGCGCCGAGAACCGGGCGTCGAAGCCCTGCGGCGCGCGCGCGATTTCGGTGACACGGACGTCGCCGGGCAGGAACCGGCCCAGGCGGCGCACCAGCGGCAGGAACTCGGGGTCGCCCACGGCCGACGACCGCGAGTAGGCGTTGGCCACCGCGTCGACGGGCACGTCGACGTGGCCCACCTGACCGGTGGCGTGCACGCCGGCGTCGGTGCGTCCGGCGGCGCGCAGCCGCACCGGGACGCGGAAGATCGTCGTCAGCGCCTCGTCGAGGACGCCGGCGACCGTGCGCTGCCCGGACTGGGCGGCCCACCCCGCGAATTCGGTTCCGTCGTAGGCGATGTCGAGCCGCAGACGGACAACCTCGTTAATCCTCGGGAGCCTCGGCGGCCTCGGTGGCGGCTGCCTCGTCCCCGGCGGCCTCCTCAGCTTCGGCGGGCTCGGCCTCGACCGCCGCCTGCGGCGCCGCGGCGGCAGCCTCGGGTGCGGCCTTCTTCGAAGCCTTGACGCGGCGCGCCCTGTCCGCCTCCGACGTCACCGTCTTCTCGCGAACCAGCTCGATCACCGCCATCGGGGCGTTGTCGCCCTTGCGCGGTTCGACCTTGATGATGCGGGTGTACCCGCCGTTGCGGTCGGAGAAGAACGGCCCGATCTCGGCGAACAGGGCGTGCACCACGTCCTTGTCGCGGATCTTCTTCAGCACCTCTCGACGGTTGTGCAGCGAGCCCTTCTTCGCGTGCGTGATCAGCTTCTCCGCGTACGGCCGCAGCGCGCGCGCCTTCGGCTCGGTCGTCTTGATCCGGCCATGCTCGAACAACGAGGTGGCCAGGTTGGCCAGCAGGGCCTTCTGGTGCGACGACGACCCGCCGAGGCGAGGGCCCTTGGTGGGCTTGGGCATTGCTGACGCTCCTGTCTAGATGCTTTTCGAATACCGTTACAGCTGTTCGGTTTCCGCGTAGTCCTGGTCGTCGTAGGCACCCTCGGTCGACCAGGTGCCGGTGGCGACGTCGTAGCCCGCGACCTCCGACGGGTCGAAGGTGGCCGGGCTGTCCTTGAGCGAGAGGCCCAGCTGGTGCAGCTTGACCTTCACCTCGTCGATGGACTTCTGACCGAAGTTGCGGATGTCGAGCAGGTCCGACTCGGTGCGCGAGACCAGCTCGCCGACGGTGTGCACACCCTCGCGCTTGAGGCAGTTGTAGGAGCGCACGGTCAGGTCCAGGTCGTCGATCGGCAGGGCGAACGACGCGATGTGGTCGGCCTCGGCCGGCGACGGCCCGATCTCGATGCCCTCGGCCTCGACGTTGAGTTCGCGCGCCAGGCCGAACAATTCGACCAGCGTCTTGCCGGCCGAGGCCAGCGCGTCGCGCGGGGTGATCGAGCTCTTGGTCTCGACGTCCAGGATCAGCTTGTCGAAGTCGGTGCGCTGCTCGACACGGGTGGCCTCCACCTTGTAGGTCACCTTGAGCACCGGCGAGTAGATGGAATCGACCGGGATGCGGCCGATTTCGGCGCCCGACGCGCGGTTCTGCACCGCCGGGACGTAGCCCCGGCCGCGCTCGACGACGAGCTCGACCTCGAGCTTGCCCTTGTCGTTCAGCGTCGCGATGTGCATCGCGGGGTTGTGCACGGTGACGCCGGCGGGCGGCACGATGTCACCCGCGGTGACCTCGCCCGGGCCCTGCTTGCGCAGGTACATCGTCACCGGCTCGTCCTCCTCCGAGGACACCACGAGGCCCTTGAGGTTGAGGATGATGTCGGTGACGTCTTCCTTGACGCCGGGCACGGTGGTGAACTCGTGCAGCACGCCGTCGATGCGGATGCTGGTGACGGCCGCGCCGGGGATCGACGACAGCAGCGTGCGCCGAAGCGAATTGCCCAGGGTGTAGCCGAATCCCGGCTCCAGCGGCTCGATGACGAACTGGGACCGGCTGTCGGTCAACACCTCTTCGGACAGGGTGGGTCGCTGAGAGATCAGCATGTGTTCCTTCTTCTCCTTCTCGGCACCCGCTATTTGATGCCGTTAGGTGTTCCGCACCACGCGTGCGGAAGTTCTTGCTACTTCGAGTAGAACTCGACGATCAGCTGCTCGGTGAGCGGCACGTCGATCTGGGCCCGCTCGGGCAGCTGGTGGATCAGGATCTGCTGGCGCTCCCCGACGACCTGCAGCCAGCTCGGGATCGGGCGGTCGCCCGCCGTCTCCCGCGCGATCTGGAACGGCACGGTGTTCAGCGAGGAGTCCCGCACGTCGATGATGTCGTACTGCGACACCCGGTAGCTGGGAACGTCCACCTTTACGCCGTTGACGCTGAAGTGCGCGTGGCTGACCAGCTGGCGGGCCATCCGGCGGGTGCGCGCCAGCCCGGCGCGATACACCACGTTGTCCAGCCGGCTCTCCAGGATGCGCAGCAGTTCCTCACCGGTCTTGCCGGGCTGCCGCACGGCCTCCTCGTAGTAGCGGCGGAACTGCTTCTCCATGACGCCGTAGGTGAAGCGGGCCTTCTGCTTCTCCTGCAGCTGCAGCAGGTATTCGCTCTCCTTGATCCGCGCGCGGCCGTGCTGGCCGGGCGGGTAGGGACGCTTCTCGAAGGCCTGGTCGCCACCGACGAGGTCGGTGCGCAGCCGGCGCGACTTGCGGGTGATGGGTCCGGTGTAGCGAGCCATGATTCCCTCCTAGACCCTTCTGCGCTTGGGCGGACGGCAACCGTTGTGGGGTTGCGGTGTGACGTCGGAGATCGCGCCGACCTCCAGCCCCGCGGCCTGCAGGGAACGGATCGCGGTCTCGCGGCCCGAGCCCGGGCCCTTGACGAACACGTCGACCTTGCGCACCCCGTGCTCCTGCGCCTTGCGGGCGGCGTTCTCGGCCGCCAGCTGGGCGGCGAACGGGGTCGACTTCCGGGATCCCTTGAAGCCGACGTGACCCGACGACGCCCAGGCGATGACGTTGCCCTGGGGGTCGGTGATGCTCACGATCGTGTTGTTGAACGTGCTCTTGATGTGAGCGGCGCCGTGGGGAATGTTCTTCTTTTCCCGCTTGCGGGTCTTCTGCCCCTTCTTGGCGGAGCCTGCCTGCGCTTTCTTTGCCGGTGGCATGGGTTACCTGGCCTTCTTCTTGCCCGCGATGGTGCGCTTGGGGCCCTTGCGGGTCCGCGCATTGGTCTTGGTCCGCTGGCCGCGCACCGGCAGGCCGCGGCGGTGCCGCAGGCCCTGGTAGCAGCCGATCTCGATCTTGCGGCGGATGTCGGCCTGGACCTCGCGGCGCAGGTCGCCCTCCACCTTCAGGTTCGCTTCGATGTAGTCGCGCAGGTGGGTCAGCTGGTCGTCGGTCAGGTCCCTGGTGCGCAGGTCCTTGTCGATGCCCGTCGCGGCCAGGATCTCGTTGGAACGGGTGCGGCCGACGCCGAAGATGTACGTCAGCGCGACCTCCATGCGCTTATCGCGCGGCAGGTCGACGCCTACTAGTCGAGCCATGGGTGGCGTTTCCTCTTTTTCTAGGCGGAGGTCTTATCCCAGCCCGTTCCCGCTCGACGTTTTCAGGCGGGGCCCGGCCTCCGTCCGGGCGTGGATGAGCTGGCCCATCTCGGTAGATGCCAGCCGCTCAGTGGTGCTGGGAGGTCTGCATTCAGTTGTGTCTCAAGCGCCGGGGCGATCTAGCCCTGGCGCTGCTTGTGGCGCGGATCGGAGCAGATCACCATGACCCGCCCATGCCGACGGATCACCCTGCACTTGTCACAGATTGGCTTGACGCTGGGGTTCACCTTCACGGCTCTTCGATCCTGTTCTTGTCTGCTCGTCGGGGTATGCGGTTCGGGCTGCTCGCTACTTGTACCGGTACACGATGCGGCCCCGCGACAGGTCGTAGGGAGACAACTCCACCACCACCCTGTCCTCGGGCAGGATGCGGATGTAGTGCTGCCGCATCTTGCCGCTGATGTGGGCGAGCACCTTGTGGCCGTTCTCCAGCTCAATGCGGAACATCGCATTGGGCAGGGGCTCTACCACGCGGCCCTCGACCTCGATGGCACCGTCCTTCTTGGCCATGAACTTCTCAGTAATCCTCGTCTTTTGGTCTCGTTGTCGTGTTCGCCCGTATCGGCGCAGCATTCGCCCGACTGGAAACGTGAGCCAAGGGCAGGAAATTCCGGGAAATTCCTAGGACAGGGCACGCAAAAAGTCGGCGCGCATGAGGCACCGTTGTCCCACAATACCTGGTCAACCGCCCGGACCAAAATCGCCGGCAGAGAAATCCCGCGCGCCGCGACAACGGCTTTCGACCTGCCGTGGGAGCCGTGCCGAGGGCATACTTGACCGTGATGACCAGCCCGGCGAACTCCGCTGTCCAGGACCATAAACCCGTGCTGCTGACCGTCGACGACGATCCCTCGGTTTCGCGCGCCGTCGCGCGGGATCTGCGCCGCCAGTACGGCGACCGGCACCGGATCGTGCGCGCCGAGTCCGGTCCCGACGCCCTGGAGACGCTCAAAGAGCTGAAACTGCGGGGCGAGACGGTCGCGGTCCTCATCGCCGACTACCGGATGCCGCAGATGAGCGGCATCGAATTCCTCGAGCAGGCGATGGACCTGTATCCGGCGGCACGCCGGGTGCTGCTGACCGCCTACGCCGACACCCACGCCGCGATCGACGCGATCAACGTCGTCGATCTCGACCACTACCTGCTCAAGCCGTGGGACCCGCCGCAGGAGAAGTTCTATCCCGTGATCGACGGGCTGCTCGACGCCTGGCGGGCGGCACCGGAACGTCCCGTGCCACACACCAAGGTGATCGGGCACCGCTGGTCGGAGCGGTCCTGGCAGGTGCGTGACTTCCTGGCCCGCAACGGGCTGCACTACTCCTGGTTCATGGCCGACGATCCCGACGGCGAGCGGTTGCTCAAGGCCGCCGGGGTCGATGGCCTGCGATTGCCCGTCGTCGTCACCGAGCGCGGCGACACCCTGGTCGAACCCACCGAAGCGCAGCTCGCCGACACCCTGGGCCTGACCACCACGCCGTCGCAGGAGTTCTACGACCTGATCGTCATCGGCGGCGGCCCCGCCGGCCTGGCCGCCGCCGTGTACGGCGCCTCCGAGGGGCTGCGCACGGTGCTGATCGAGCGCACCGCGACGGGCGGGCAGGCCGGCCAGAGCTCGCGGATCGAGAACTATCTGGGCTTCCCCGACGGGGTGTCGGGCGGCCAACTGGCCGACCGCGCGCGCCGCCAAGCCGAGAAGTTCGGCGCCGAACTCGTCACTGCCCGCACCGCGACGGCGCTGGAGATCAACGGCTCCAAGCGCACGGTGCGGTTCGCCGACGGCGGCTTCATCGACGCGCACGCGGTCATCCTGGCCACCGGCGTCGCCTACCGCCAGCTGCCGGCCGAGGGATGCGGCGAGCTGACCGGCCGCGGCGTCTACTACGGGGCCGCGGTCTCCGTCGCGTCGGAGTGCGCGGGCGAGGACGTCTACGTGATCGGCGGGGCCAACTCCGCCGGGCAGGCCGCGATGTACCTGTCCCGCGAGGCCAAATCGGTCACCATCGCGGTGCGCGCCCCCTCGCTGGACGCCTCGATGTCGTACTACCTGATCCAGCAGATCCAGGCGCGGCCCAACATCATCGTGCGCACCTGCACCGAAGTGCGCCGCGCCGTCGGCAACGACCACCTGGAGAGGCTGACCCTGGTCGACAACCGGACCGGCGAGACCGAGGACGTCACCTGCGCGCGGATGTTCATCTTCATCGGCGCCGCACCGGGCACCGACTGGCTCGACGGCGTGCTCGCACGCGACGACCGCGGCTTCATCCTGACCGGGCCGGACCTGCGCGGCGTGTGCGGCTGGACGCTGGACCGCCCACCCCACCACCTGGAAACCAGCGTGCCGGGCGTGTTCGCCACCGGTGACGTGCGGGCCGAGTCGGCCAAGCGCGTCGCGGCCGCCGTCGGCGAGGGATCCATGGCGGTGATGCTGGTACACCGCTACCTCGCGGAATCATGACCGGCGCCGAGCCGACGGCCGACGCCGGATCAACGACGGACAGGACCGCCTGCCGGCCGGACGACCTGCGCACCCTGTTCCTGTTCGAGAAGCTGTCCGACCCGCAGCTGGCCAGGCTGTGCGCCGACGGGCACGTCCAGGAGTACCAGCCGGGCCCGATCTGCGTGGAGGGCGAGCCGGCGACGTGTTTCTACGTGCTCATCGAGGGCGAGCTGGTGATGTCGAAGCTCTCCGGGGGCCAGGACATCGAAACCAACCGGACGTCGCAGCGCGGCGTGTATTGCGGCGCCTGGCAGGCGTTCACCGGCGAGGCGCAGCAGGCGTACAGCACGTCGGTGCGGGTCACCAGGCCGTCGCGATTCTTCGTGATGGACGCCACGGCCTTCGCCCGCTTCATGCAGGAAGAGTTCCCGATGGCCGTCCACCTGCTCGACGGGATCGCCGTCGGCACCGAGCGGACCAGACGGATCATCGACAACCGGGAGAAGCTGCTGGCGCTGGGCCAGTTGTCCGCGGGGCTGACCCACCAGCTGAACAATCCCGCCGCGGCCACCGCGCGGGCCGCCGCGGAACTGCGCGAGCGGGTGGCCGGCATGCGGCGAAAGCTCGCGATGCTCGCCGACGGCACCGTCACCCCCGAGGCGCTGCGCGGCCTGGTCCGGCTGCAGGAGGAGGTCGCGGCCCAGGTCGCCAAGTCGGTGTCGGCGACCATGACGTCGATCGAGACGGCCGACGCCGAAGACGCCGTCGGCGAATGGCTCCAAGACCACGGCGTCGAGGACGGCTGGGACATCGCGCCGACCTTCGTCGAGGCCGGCCTCGACACCGACTGGCTGGAGCGGATAGCCGCGGCCACCGACGAGCTGGACTCGTCCACCTCGCTCGAGAAGGCACTCCAGTGGCTCACCTACACCGTCGAGGGCGAGCTGCTGCTGAACCAGATCTCCGAGGCGAGCAAGCGAATCTCGGCGCTGGTCGCCGACGCCAAGCAGTATTCGCAGATGGACCGCGCCCCGTTCCAGGTCGCCGACCTCCACGAACTGCTGCGCAGCACCCTCACCATGTTCGCCGACCGGTTGGGCGCCGGCCCGGGCAGGGACACGGCCATCACGGTGGTCAAGGAATTCGACAAATCGTTGCCGGAAATCCCTTGCTACCCGGGCGATCTCAATCAGGTGTGGACCAACATCGTCGACAACGCCATCGCCGCGATGGGGGAAGCGGGCGGCACGCTGACCATCCGCACCTGCCGCGAGGGCGAACGGATGGCCCGCGTCGAAATCTGCGACACCGGACCGGGTGTGCCCGACGACATACGCGAGCGGATCTTCGAGCCGTTCTTCACGACCAAGCCGGTCGGGGAAGGCACCGGCCTCGGGCTGGACCTGGCCTCGAACATCGTCGTGAAAAAGCATCGCGGGGACCTGCGGGTCGAATCCGCACCCGGCGATACCCGGTTCATCGTCCTGCTGCCGCTGCAGTTGCCGCCCGCCGTGGATGGCGCGCTTCCGGAATAGCAGCACCGGCCGCCCGGTTGGGACAACCATGACCGATGCAGCCAGCAAGCCCGACCTCGGCCGGTTCGGATCGTTCGGACGCGGCGTGACGCCCCAGCAAGCCAAAGAAATCGAGGCCCTCGGCTACGGGGCGGTGTGGGTCGGCGGTTCGCCCCCGGCCGAGCTGGCCTGGGTGGAGCCGATCCTGGCCGCAACCACGACGCTGCAGGTGGCGACCGGCATTGTCAACATCTGGACCGCCGCGGCGGGGCCCGTCGCCGAGTCCTTCCACCGCATCGACAAGGCCTACCCGGGGCGCTTCCTGCTCGGCATCGGCGTCGGCCACCCCGAGGCGCACACCGAGTACCGCAAGCCCTACGACGCGCTGGTCGAATACTTGGACCGCCTCGACGACTACGGCGTACCGGCCCACCGGCGGGTGGTGGCGGCCCTGGGCCCGCGGGTGCTGACGCTGTCCGCGCAGCGCAGCGCCGGAGCGCACCCCTACCTGACCACCCCGGAGCACACGGCGCGGGCCCGCGAGCTGATCGGCCCGTCGGCGTTTTTGGCCCCCGAGCACAAGGTGGTGCTGACCACCGACGCGGACAAGGCCCGCGCGGTCGGCCGCAAGGCCCTCGACATCTACTTCAACCTGGCCAATTACCGCAACAGCTGGAAGCGGCTGGGCTTCGCCGAGGACGAGGTCACCCGGCCGGGCAGCGACCGCCTCGTCGACGCGGTGGTGGCGTACGGCACCCCCGAGCAGGTCGCCGCCCGGCTGGGCGAGCATCTCGCCGCCGGTGCCGACCACGTGCCCGTGCAGGTCCTCACCAAGGACGACAACCTCGTCGCCGCCCTCGCGGAGCTGGCGGAACCACTGGGGCTGACCGCGGGTTAGGCCACAATCGCGCTAACCGGCACCGACCGGCCGTCCGCCTCGTCTATGGTTTCTGACCATGCGACTGCTGGTCACCGGAGGCGCCGGCTTCATCGGCGCCAATTTCGTGCATAGCACGGTGCGCGAACACCCCGAAGACGACGTGACGGTGCTCGACGCGTTGACCTATGCCGGCCGTCGCGAGTCGCTGGCCCAGGTCGAGGACTCCATTCGGTTCGTCGAGGGCGACATCACCGACACCGACCTGGTTTCGCAGCTGGTCGCCGAGTCCGACGCCGTCATCCACTTCGCCGCGGAAAGCCACGTCGACAACGCGCTCGAGGACCCGGTGCCGGCGGTGTACACCAACGTGATCGGAACGTTCACCATCCTCGAAGCGGTGCGCCGCCACGGCGTGCGGCTGCATCACGTCTCGACCGACGAGGTCTACGGCGACCTGGAACTCGACGACCTCGAGCGGTTCACCGAGTCCACGCCGTACGACCCGTCGAGCCCGTACTCGGCGACCAAGGCCGGCGCCGACATGCTGGTGCGGGCGTGGGTGCGGTCCTACGGTGCGCGCGCGACGATCTCCAACTGCTCCAACAACTACGGGCCGTATCAGCACGTGGAGAAGTTCATCCCGCGCCAGATCACCAACGTGCTCACCGGCCGCCGGTGCAAGCTGTACGGCAACGGCGCCAACGTCCGCGACTGGATCCACGTCGAGGACCACAACAGCGCGGTCCGCCGGATCCTGGAAAAAGGTCAGATCGGCCGGACGTATCTGATCAGCGCCGAGGGCGAGCGCGACAACCTGACCGTGCTGCGCACCCTGCTGAAGATGATGGGCCGCGACCCGGACGACTTCGACCACGTCCCCGACCGCGTCGGCCACGACCTGCGGTACGCCATCGACCCGTCGACGCTGTACGACGAGCTGGCGTGGACGCCGCCGCACAGCAATTTCGAAGAGGGACTGCGCGAGACCATCGAGTGGTACTGCAACAACGAATCATGGTGGCGCCCACTCAAAGACGCCGCGGAAGCCCGCTACGAGGAACGAGGTCAGTAACGTGGAAGTCCGCGAGCTCAGCATCCCGGGGTCGTGGGAGATCACCCCGACGATCCACGGCGACTCCCGCGGCCTGTTCTTCGAATGGCTCAAAGACCGCGATTTCACCGATTTCGCCGGTCATCACCTCGACGTCCGGCAGGCCAACTGCTCGGTGTCCTCGGCCGGGGTGCTGCGCGGGCTGCACTTCGCCCAGGTGCCGCCGAGCCAGGCCAAGTACGTCACCTGCGTGCGCGGCTCGGTGTTCGACGTGGTGGTGGACGTCCGGGAAGGATCGCCGACGTTCGGCCGCTGGGATTCGACGCTGCTGGACGACAAGGACCGCCGCACGATCTACATCTCCGAGGGCCTCGCGCACGGATTCCTTGCGCTGCAGGACAATTCGACGGTGATGTACCTGTGCTCGTCGGAGTACAACCCGCAGCGCGAGTACGCCATCTGCGCGACGGATCCCGATCTCGCCATCGACTGGCCCCTCGTCGGCGGGGCCGCACCCAGCCTGTCCGACAAGGACGCGGTGGCCCCCAGCTTCGCCGAAGTGCGCGCCTCCGGCGTACTGCCCAGTTGGGAGGAGACGCGCAGGTTCATCGACGGTATGCGCCACAGTTGATTTCGCGATAAGCGCGTCCAAATACGCCGGCCCGCAATTGAAAACCGCTATTTTCCGGGCGCATAACACCTAACATCCCCTTTGTCGCCAATTCGGGTGAGAGCTCTTCCAACGAATCGGCCAGGGGAGGTGGGGGTGTCTTTTGTCATCGCAACGCCCGAAACGCTGACGGGTGCGGCCACGAAGCTCGCCGACATCGGTTCGGCCATCCGCGCGGCTAACGCGGCGGCGGCGGCGCCCACGACCGATTTGATCACGGCCGGCGCCGACGAGGTGTCGGCGGCCATTTCGGCGGCCTTTTCCGATTACGCGTCGGCGTATCAGGCGCTTACCGGGCAGGCCGCGGAATTCCACGCCCAATTCGTGCAGGCCGTGACGGCGGCCGCGAGCGGTTATGCGGCCGCCGAGGCCGCCAACACCGACCCGCTGCAAATCCTCCAGCAAGACCTGTTCGGGCTCATCAACGCCCCCACCAACACGCTGCTGGGCCGTCCCTTGATCGGCGACGGCGCCAACGGTGTGACCAACGCCCAAGGGGTCGGGACGGCGGGGGGCGCCGGTGGCCTGTTGTGGGGCAACGGCGGCAACGGCGGGAACAGCACCGCCCCGGGAGCCGTCGGCGGGGCCGGCGGGGCCGTCACCGACAGCACTGTCTTCTTCGGCGACGACGGCGGGGTCGGCGGGGTCGGTGGGGTCGGCGGCGCCGGCTTAATTCTCGGCAGCGGCGGGGCCGGCGGGGTCGGTGGGGCCGGCGGAGCTGGCGGAGCCGTCATCAACAGCATCATCTCCACGGGCGACGTCGGTGGGGCCGGTGGCTCCGGTGGCGCCGGCGCGAGCATCTTGTTCGGCCCCGGCGGTCATGGCGGCGCTGGCGGTATCGGCGGCAACTCCGGGACCGTGACCGGCAGCGAACTCGATACCGGGGGCAACGGCGGTGCTGGCGGGGCGGCCGGGGCAGGTGGCCAGGTGATCGGGTTCGGTAACGGCGGCGGCGGGGGGGCCGGCGGGGGTGGGGGGAAACCGTAACCGGAGGGATCGCCGGAAGTGGCGGGATCGGCTCGAGCGTCGGCGCCGTGGGCGCGGGCGGCCAGGGCGGAACGGGTGGTACCGGCGGAAGTGGTGCCACCGGTGCCGCGGGAACCGGGAATGCCGGGTCCGGCAACACCGGCGGCCAGGGTGGTGCCGGCGGGACGGGCGGCACCGGCGGCGCAGCAGCCGCGGGTGGGACAAACGGCAACGGCGGCACCGGTGGCATCGGCGGTCAGGGGGGGCAGGGGGGGGCCGGCAGTGCCAACAGCGGGACCGGGACCGGTGGTGCCGGCGGCAGCGGCGGGCTGCTGGGCACGGCCGGACTCACCGGCGCCCCCGGCGTGGCCACGGTCCCGCTCCAACTCAACGGCCAGGACCTCTACGTCAACGTCTCGGTCGGCGGCGGCCCGAACGTGCCGGTGATCGTCGACACCGGATCCCGCGG
Source organism: Mycobacterium bohemicum DSM 44277 (assembly GCF_001053185.1). Lineage (GTDB taxonomy): Bacteria > Actinomycetota > Actinomycetes > Mycobacteriales > Mycobacteriaceae > Mycobacterium > Mycobacterium bohemicum. Next base: position 43,396 of record NZ_CSTD01000007.1, read on the forward strand.
TCTCATCCTCCCCCCGCAGGATGTGAACCTCGCCAGTCTGGGTAACGCGACCGGGCAGGGGAGCGTCACGTACGGCGGGGTCGGGGATTACCTGACCGAGTACTACAACACCTATACGACCACGGTGAATTTCGGGAACGGAATCGTCACGGCGCCAACGACAGTCGCCGTCGTCACCTCGATAACCCAGAATTTCATCTTCTCCTACCCGGCTTCGCAGGCGCCGGCCATTCTGGGCGTCGGGGCCAATGGCTACGGTCCGGCCAGCAGTCCCGTCACGGCGTTGCCGGGGGCGTTCGGCCAGGGACTGCTCATCGACGAACCCACGGGGACACTGCAATTCGGCCCCAATCCCTTACCCGGGTATGCGTCGGTGACCGGGGCCCCGATCACCACCCTGGATGTCCGGATCAACGGCGGCGCGATGCAGCAGACCACCGGCGCATACATCGATTCCGGCGGTCTGGGCGGTTCCGTGCCCGACAACCTGGGCCCGCCGAACTCCGGTGGATACCTGCCGGCGGGCACCACCGTCTCCGTTTACACACCCGACGGAACATTGCTCTACACGACGACGGCCGGCAACCAACAGACGACGGTCGCGCCGAGCGCCCTCGGAGGGTTCTTCAACACTGGAATAAGCCCCTTCCTGCAGGACCCGGTCTACCTCTCGTACAGCCCAAGCGGTGCCGGCACAATGGTTTTCGATACCTGAGACCGGCGCCGGACGGCGTTTGGGCGCAATCGCTCACCGCTAGTTAAGAAAATTTTCATCCGGTTTGACCTTGTTAGTGACGGAGCCGAAATGACTACTATGTACCCGCCGCACTGGGGGCGACCTCTCGAAATGGCAATACTGTGCGACCGGAGGTTTTGATGTCGTTCGTCGTTGCGGTGCCCGAGACCATGACCGATGTTGCGCGCTCGCTGGAGAGCCTCGCCGCCACGCTCAGCGCGGCCAACGAGGCCACGGCGATGCCCACCACCGCGGTGCTCCCCGCCGCCGGCGACGAGGTGTCGGCGTCCATCGCGACGCTGTTCTCCCGATACGGGCTGGCCTATCAGGAGCTGAGCACGCAGGCCGCGACGTTTCACACCCAATTCATGCAGACCCTGACCGCCGGTGCCCAGGCCTACGCCACTGCAGAGGTCGCCGGCGCCGAGCCGCTGCGGACGTTCGAAGCAGACCTTCTGGCCCTGGTCAATGCGCCGACCGAGACGCTGTTGGGCCGGCCGCTGATCGGCAACGGGGCCGAAGGCACGACCAACTCCCAGGGGGCCGGGACCCCCGGCGGTGCCGGTGGAATCCTCTGGGGCGACGGCGGCGACGGCGGCGCCAGTACCACGGCCGGCGTGCCCGGCGGTGGTGGTCTCGGGTGTCGGCGGCCACGGCGGCACCGGCGGTATGTTGTGGGGCCACTCGGGGGTCGGCGGCGCCGCCGGCGGTCCGGCCACCCTCACGCTGAACGGGGTCGACGCCGCGAACGGCGGCCGCCCGACGGTGACCGTCTCGGTCAACGACGGACCGCAGGTGCAGGCGCTGATGGACAGTGGATCCACCGCCGCCCTGTTCCCGGAAAGCATGGTCAATCCGGCGTCGCTCGGTACCCCCGGCCAGCAGAGCCAATATGCATTCGGGCCGCCCGAGGACCGAACCATCGACTTCTATACCACCTACACCGCGGTTCTGAACTTCGGCGACGGGGTCCTCACGAAGCCGATGACGATCGGCGTCATCACCGCGGAAACACACAATGGAATGCCCGTCACCCCGAACGAGGCCATCCTCGGCGTGGGGGCCAACACCGAAAATCTGCCCAATTTCGCCACCAGCCCCGTGCAGCAACTGCCGGGCGCGCTGAGTCAGGGCGTGCTCTTCAACGAGCAGGCGGCCCATCCCTACGTGGAATTCGGGCCGAATCCCGTGGCGCCCTTCGCCTCCGTGTCCGGCGCTCCGGTCACCGATGACCTGACCATCTCGGTCAACAACGGGGCGTTCCAGGACCTCACCGGCGCGTTCGTCGACACCGGTGGCAACGGCGGCAACATCCCGTCGGACATTGTCAACGGCTATCAGCCCGGCCAGTACTTGCCGGCGGGCACCCAAATCCAGGTGGACATTCCCAACGGGCAAGGCGGTGCCGAACAGTTGTATTCGGAGACGGTGGGCGCCAATTCGATGCAAGTCACGGTGTCGCAGACCGCCCCTCCGCCCAACGGGCCCGGCGCCTTCAACACCGGCAACTACGTCTTCAAGCAGATGCCGATCTACTTCTCCTACAGCCCCGCCGGCGGCACAATCGAGTTCGATCCGGCGATCTAGCCGGCGAACCGAGAGCGGTAGGTCAGCGGCCCCGGCCACCTCACGAACGCGCTCGCCCACAACAGCACGCACAGCGCTTCGGCCACCACCGTGAGGGCCGCATACGGGGCCGGGTCCCATCCGCGCTCGGTGAAGCCGAAGAGCCCCACGGTCCTGGACAGGACGAACGCCGCCAGCGACCCGCCTGCCAACGCGGCCGCGCCCCACCGTAACCACCAGGGGCCGCCCACGGCGATCAGCAGAGCCAACGAAATCGAGACGCTGGCCTGGATCAGGAAACCGATGCCGATCATCGGGATATGTTGGTAGCCATGGACATACAGATAGGCGTGGCCCAGTGCGCTGACGGTAAGGCAGGCCGCCAGGGCGAGCCGGAACACAAACTTCATTGCAGAACGCTCTCCTTCAGGGCCAGGGCGGTCTGCCCCTTGGTGTAGCTGACCTCGCGAATGCCTAGAGCGTCGCGTAATTTGCCGGCCGGCAGCGTGACGGGCTTGGGCGCCGGCCCGTCGCCGGGATGGGGCAGCGGATAGGCTGTCGTGGTCCCGCTGTAGAAGGTGACCTTGCCTTCCGTTTTGGAAAACAGTTGGTGCACATGTCCGTTGATGCAGGTGACCGACGAGAAGCGACTGAGGTAACTGAGCGCTTGGCCGGCGTCGTCGGTGCCCCAGCCCCAGTCCGGATACATCGCGAACAGCGGGATGTGGCTGAACACGATGATGGGTGTGTCACTCGACAGCGCCTGCACGTCCTTCTCGACGAACGCCAGCTGGTCCGCGCCCAGATGACCCAGTTTCTTCAGATTCAGCGTGTTGACCAACGCGATCACATGGACGCCGGCGATGTCAAAGCTGTACCAGCCGTCGCCGCGGGTCCCCGCGCCGAAGACGCTGCGGTACTTCTGCCCCGCGTCATCGACCGAATCGTGCTCGCCGGGCACCGTGAAGACGTGCGGGGTCCGCAGCGTGGTCATCATCTGTCTCACCTGGTCGAACTGCTCAGGGCTCGACAGGTGGGTGAGGTCGCCGGTGTGAACGACGAAATCCGGTGTGTAGCCGAGGTTGTTGATCTCGGCGATCGCGTGGCCGAACGTGCCGGCGACGTCCGGGTTCGGCGGGCCGGAGAAACCGATGTGGCTGTCGCTGACTTGCGCGAATCGCAGCGTGGGCCGGGACTGGGCGCGCTGCGCGGTCGCCGAGCCGGCGGCATGCGAGATCACCTCGCCGCCGACGACGGCGAAACCGACCGCCGCGCCGAACCACGCCGAGTGCCGGATGAGCTGGCGGCGCGTCATCCCCTCGGGGTCTGCGCCGGTCATCCCGTCACCACCACGGTGCCGTGCATCATCGGATGAATCGAGCACACATAGTCGAACTTCCCCGCCGTCGGAAAAGTGTGCGAATACGTTGCGCCCGTTCCCATCCCGGGCGAATGGAACGAGCCGTCGCTGGCGGCCACGGTGTGCGGTTCCTCGTCCCGGTTGGTCCACGTGACGGTGGCGCCGGCCTTGACGGTCAGGGTGGCCGGCGCGAAGGCGAAGTTGTCGATGCTGACCTGGTCCCCGGTGGCCGCGGCCGGCGATCCCGTTGCGGGCGCCGGGCCGACCGACGGCTGGGCGGCCGGCGGGGACGACGAGCAGCCGGCGAGCAACAGCGCGCTTGCGGCCGACGCCGCGAGCAGACGTTTTCGAAGCTTGGTAGTCATACCCCGAGATAGGGCGGCGGGTTACACCTCGTGGCGCGGGGCGAACACCTCGACCGCGCCGTCGACCTCGCGGACCATCAGCGTCGGCAACGGCTTCGGGGCGATCGGCAGCTGGTGGGTGACCACCTGTCCGGTCGGGGAGAACGACGTGGAGTGACAGGGGCAGCGCAGCGTGTCATCCGGCGCGTCGAACCACAGCCGGCAGCCCTGATGCGTACAGACCCCCGAGACCGCCTCGAGCCTGCCGTCCACGCGACGGACGAAGCCGGCGACAGAGCCCAGATCGAAGGAGCGCATGCGCGCGTCGGGCACCTCCGAACTGGCCGCGACCTTCTGCCAGCTTCCGTCGTTCGGGGTGAGCCGGGCCGCCACCGCGGGCGCCTCCCCCGACTGGCCGATCACGGCACGATCGATCGATACCGCGGTGACGGCGGCGGCCGCGGCGGCCGAGGTGCCGACGATGACCTGGCGGCGCGTGCTGCTCTGCCGCGGCGGCACCTGCGTCGTGGCTCCGGACATTTGCTCGGCCAGGCGGCGGTGCAGGCCGCTGAGGAATTCCGGACGCGGCTCGGCGTCCGCATCCGGGCCGGGCCGCGCCGCGCGCAGTTCGATCGCGGTGCGGATCTGCGCGGCCTCGAAGTCGTCCGGCTCGAACGCCTTGGGCCGGCGGCCGCGCAGCAAATCGTCGACGTAGCGCCGCAAACCGCGCGCGTTCATGGCCCACCTCCCTCGTTGACCTGCGCCGCCAGCCGCAGGGCGCGGTGCTGGAGCACTTTGGCGTTGGCAACACTGATGCCAAGCTTGGCCGCCGACTCCTTGATCGAATCGCCTTGCAGGAAGCGGAGTTCCAGAATCCTGCGGTATCGGTCGGGCAGGTTGTCCAAAACCTCGGCGACCCGCCGGGGCGCGGTGCTGATCGCTTCCTCGCTGTCGGGTGGCTGTTCGACGTCGTCGATCGAGGTTATCTCCCGGCCCAGTGTCTGCCGCCAGTGCGCGGCCAGCACCGTGCGGGCGGTGGTCCGCAGGTACGAGCGCACCTCACCGACGCTGGCGGTGAGCCGCAGTGGCCGCAGCGCGGCGAGGAAGACCTCGGCGGTGAGGTCCTCGGCGTCGGCCCGGTTGCCGACGCGCGCGAACAGCGTCCGGTACACCCAGGCCGCGTTGTCGGAGTACACCGCCTCCCAGTCGGCGTAGCCGTCGTCGGGTACCGCGCGCAGCTTGCGCGGGCCGACGGGGTCGTCCTGGTGTGCCGTCACGTGCCTCCTCCACCCGATGAATATCGGGTCGGGTTACACGGTCAGTATCCGTTGCCGGGCCCGCGCCGCGGCCTCCGCCGAGTCGCGGCGGGGTTGACGCCGTTGTACTATCTGTCCGCCGGCGCCCACCCCGGCCCCGCGGACGATATCTGTCCCGCGCGAAACCGCTGATCATCCCCCGGAGGCGCCGTGACGTGGATCCGGCCATTCGGCGGGCAACCCGACCAATACCAATGGCTGTCGGGGTATCTCGCCGAGCGGGGACTTCAGCGGTTCGCCCAACTGGCGATCGCGACCTTCGCCAGCCTGTTCGGAGTGGTGCCGATCGTGATGCTGTGGAGCCCGTCGGGTCCGAAAGGGACAACGGGGACCGCGGCGGCCGTCGCGATCACGCTCCTGTGCGCCGCGATGGCCGCGCTGTGGCTCAGTCACTGGCCCACCCGGCACGAGTCCGAACTGTTCGCACTCGGATGCAACGTCGGCGTCACCATCGGCTGCATCGTCGCGGGCAGCCCGATCACCGGCCTCTTGGCCTGCACGACGTTCGCGCCGATAGGCGGCTACGTGGCGCTCTTCCATTCCAGCCGGCTGCTCACGCTGACGTTGGCCAACGCCGCGCTCACCACCGTGTTCTCGGCGGTGCGGGTGGCGCTGGCCGGCGATCCCGCGCTGGCCTTCGGCCACTTTCTGGGCGTGGCGATCGCGGTGCTCGCCGTCCCCTTCGCCGGCCAGGTGCTGCTGCACCTGCTGACGCTCGACGCCATGGTGTCGCACACCGACCCGCTGACCGGGCTGCACAACCGGCGCGGCTTCTACCGTTCGGTGCAGGCGCTCCTTCCGGCGAAGGGACCCGACGAGGCCGGGTCGTTCGCGGTGGTCATGGTCGACCTGGACGGCTTCAAGAGGCTCAACGACCACCACGGCCACGCCGTCGGCGACGAAATCCTGACGGCCGTGGCCGACAACCTGCGCCGCGCCAGCAACGTCAACTCCGTGGTCGCCCGCCTCGGCGGCGAGGAGTTCTTGATCGCCGAGGTCGGCGATGCCGCCGCCGCGAGGGACACCGCCGACAGGATGCTCGCGGCCGTCGCCGCGACCCCGTGGGCCGTGACCGCGAGCGTCGGTGTCGCCACGACGCCGCTGGCCAACGCCGACCCGCAGCCGGCGCTGATCAAGCAGATGATCGCCGCGGCCGATGCCGCGATGTATGAGGCCAAGCACGCCGGCGGCAATCAGGTTCGCTGCCGCGGCGCGCAGCTGACGCCGTAAGCCGCCGGGCGCGGGCCTGGCAACCGCACCTTGCCAACGCGCGAACCGGGTTACTAGGATATGCAAGTATCCAGTCGTCACCACACCCGAGGGCACCCATGACCACGCAGATCCCGCACTTCATCGACGGCAAGCGCACCGCCGGCCGGTCCGGCCGCACCGCCGACGTCTTCAACCCGAGCACCGGCCAGGTGCAGGCGCTGGTGCCGATGGCCGGCAGGGCGGAGGTGGACGCCGCCGTCGCCTCGGCCGTCGAGGCGCAAAAGGGCTGGGCCGCATGGAATCCGCAGCGCCGTGCCCGCGTGATGATGCGGTTCGTCGAGCTGGTCAACGACGCGGCCGACGAGCTCGCCGAAATGCTGTCCCTCGAGCACGGCAAGACCCTGGCCGACGCGCGCGGCGACGTCCAGCGCGGCGTCGAGGTCATCGAGTTCGCCATCGGGATCCCGCACCTGCTCAAGGGCGAGTACACCGAGGGCGCCGGCCCCGGCATCGACGTCTACTCGCTGCGCCAGCCGCTCGGCGTGGTCGCGGGCATCACCCCGTTCAACTTCCCGGCGATGATCCCACTGTGGAAGGCCGGACCCGCACTGGCCTGCGGCAACGCCTTCATCCTCAAGCCCAGCGAGCGCGACCCCTCGGTTCCCGTGCGACTGGCCGAGCTGTTTCTGGAGGCCGGCCTGCCGCCCGGCGTGTTCCAGGTGGTCCACGGCGACAAGGAAGCCGTCGACGCGATCCTGGAACACCCGGACATCCAGGCCGTAGGGTTCGTCGGCAGCTCCGACATCGCCCAGTACATCTACGCGGGCGCCGCGGCCCACGGCAAGCGGTCGCAGTGCTTCGGCGGCGCCAAGAACCACATGATCGTGATGCCCGACGCGGACCTCGACCAGGCCGTCGACGCGCTGATCGGCGCCGGCTACGGCAGCGCCGGGGAACGGTGCATGGCGATCAGCGTCGCGGTGCCGGTGGGCGAGAAGACGGCGGAACGCCTGCGCGCCAGGCTGATTGACCGGATCAACAACCTGCGGGTCGGACACAGCCTGGACCCCAAGGCCGACTACGGACCGCTGGTCACCGAGGCCGCCCTGCATCGCGTGCGCGACTACATCGCCCAGGGGGTGGCCGCCGGCGCCGAGATCGTGATCGACGGCCGCGAGCGGCGCAGCGACGACCTGACATTCGGTGACGCCAACCTCGAGGGCGGGTTCTTCATCGGCCCCACCCTGTTCGACCACGTCACGCCCGACATGTCGATCTACACCGACGAGATCTTCGGGCCCGTGCTGTGCATCGTGCGCGCCCACGACTACGAGGAGGCGCTGAGGCTGCCGTCGGAGCACGAGTACGGCAACGGGGTTGCCGTGTTCACCCGCGACGGCGACACCGCCCGCGACTTCGTCTCGCGGGTGCAGGTCGGCATGGTCGGGGTCAACGTGCCGATCCCGGTCCCGGTGGCCTACCACACCTTCGGCGGCTGGAAGCGCTCCGGCTTCGGCGACCTCAACCAGCATGGCCCGACGTCGATCCAGTTCTACACCAAGGTCAAGACGGTCACCTCCCGCTGGCCGTCGGGCATCAAGGACGGGGCCGAATTCGTCATCCCCACAATGAATTAGGCGGAGTCACGGCCATCATGTTCACCCTCAACGCCGACGAGCGCGTCATCACCGAGACGGCGGCCGCGTTCGCCGCCAAGCGGCTCGCCCCGCACGCCCTGGAGTGGGACGTCACCAAGCACTTCCCGACGGACGTGCTGCGCGAGTCGGCCGAACTCGGCATGGCGGCGATCTACTGCCGCGACGACGTCGGCGGCAGCGGATTGCGCCGGCTCGACGGCGTCCGCATCTTCGAACAGCTGGCCATCGCCGACCCCACGACGGCGGCCTTCCTGTCGATCCACAACATGTGCGCGTGGATGATCGACACGTTCGGCACGCCCGAGCAGCGCAAGGCCTGGGTGCCCCGCCTGGCCGCGATGGACGTCATCGCGAGCTACTGCCTCACCGAGCCCGGCGCCGGGTCCGACGCGAGCGCGTTGACCACCAGGGCCGTCAAGGAGGGGCCTGGAAAAAACGCGGACTACGTGCTCGACGGCGTCAAGCAGTTCATCTCCGGCGCGGGCGCCTCCGACGTGTACGTGGTGATGGCGCGCACCGGCGGGGCGGAAAACCCCGGACCCCGCGGCATTTCGACCTTCGTCATCGAAAAAGGCACGCCCGGGCTCAGTTTCGGCGCCTGCGAGGAGAAGATGGGCTGGCATGCGCAACCCACCGCCCAGGTGATCCTGGAAGGGGTACGGGTGCCCGCCGACGCGATGCTGGGCGGCGCCGAGGGCGAGGGAGCCGGTTTCGGCATCGCGATGAACGGCCTCAACGGTGGCCGGATCAACATCGCGGCGTGCTCGCTCGGCGGCGCCCAGTCCGCCTTCGACAAGGCCGGGGCCTACGTTCGCGAGCGGCAGGCGTTCGGTTCCGCCCTGCTCGACGAACCCACCGTGCGCTTCACCCTCGCCGACATGGCCACGGGCCTGGAGACGTCCCGGATGATGTTGTGGCGGGCCGCAAGTGCGCTGGACGCCGACGATCCCGACAAGGTCGAGCTGTGCGCGATGGCCAAGCGCTACGTCACCGACACCTGCTTCGACGTCGCCGACAAGGCCCTGCAGCTGCACGGCGGCTACGGTTACCTGCGCGAGTACGGCCTGGAGAAGATCGTCCGTGATTTGCGGGTGCACCGGATCCTGGAAGGCACCAACGAGATCATGCGCGTGGTCATCGGCCGGGCCGAGGCCGCACGGTTCCGCACGACCGCGTAGAAAGGCAGCCATGAGCAGCATCGCGTCCATTGCTTTCCTAGGTCTGGGCAACATGGGCGGCCCCATGTCGGCGAACCTGGTGGGTGCGGGATACACGGTGCGCGGCTTCGACCCCGTGCCGGCGGCGGCGGAGGCCGCGACCGCCCACGGCGTCACGGTGTTCGACAGCGCGGCCGACGCCGCGACCGAGGCAGACGTGGTGATCACCATGCTGCCCAACGGCGACGTGGTCAAGCGCTGCTACGCCGAGGTCCTCCCGGCCGCGCGCGCGGGCACGCTGTTCATCGACAGCTCCACGATTTCGGTCAACGACGCCCGCGAGGCCCACGGACTCGCCGGGTCGCACGGCATGCAGCAACTCGACGCGCCCGTGTCCGGCGGCGTGAAGGGGGCGACGGCCGGGACGCTGGCGTTCATGGTCGGCGGCGAGGCCGACGCGGTGGAACGGGCCCGCCCCGTGCTGGAACCCATGGCCGGCAAGATCATTCACTGCGGCGCCGCCGGCGCCGGGCAGGCCGCGAAGGTGTGCAACAACATGGTGCTCGCGGTGCAGCAGATCGCCGTCGGCGAGGCGTTCGTGCTGGCCGAGAAGCTGGGCCTGTCGGCCCAGTCGCTTTTCGACGTCATCACCGGCGCGACGGGCAACTGCTGGGCGGTGCAAACAAATTGCCCCGTGCCGGGACCGGTCCCGACATCGCCGGCCAACAACGATTTTCGGCCCGGTTTCGCGACGGCGCTGATGAACAAGGACCTGGGCCTGGCGATGGACGCGGTCTCCTCGACCGGTTCGTCCGCGCCCCTGGGCACCCACGCCGCGGAGATCTACGCGAAATTCGCCGCCTCCCACGCCGACAAGGACTTCAGCGCCGTCATCGAAATGCTGCGCAACGCCTGACGCCCGCGCGCTCAGAAGTCACCGGCGTTGCGCCGCAACGTCTCGATGGACGACACCAGGGCCGCCGACTCGGCGGCGTCGATCCCGATGTCGGCGAACACCTGCTCGTTGAGCGTGATGGTGGCGTCCTCGACCGTCGAGCGGCCCAGCTCGGTGATCTGCACCAGCGTGGTCCGGCCGTCGGTGGGATGCGGGACCCGCCGCACCAGCCCGTCGGCCTCCAGCCGCCGGATCGCGTGCGTGACGCTCGTGACGTGGACCTGCAGCCGGTCCGACGCCTTGGTGATCGGCAGGGCGCCGGCGCGGCTGAACGCCAGCAGCCGCAGCAACTCGTACCGCGAAAAGCTCAGATCGTAGGGACGCAGCGCGGTCTCGACGCGGGCGAGCAGGATCTGGTGGGCCCGCATCACCGACGTCACCGCGACCATGCCCTGGGCGACGTCGCCCCATCCGGCGCCCTCCCAGTTGGCGCGCGCGAGCGCGATCGGGTCGCGTTGGTCGCGACGTTTGCCCGGGTGTGCTGCCGCCACGCCCTTTCTTACCGCACTTGGAGCTGGCGTGTGGCCTTTCCCAGCGCGGAGAGGACGGCCAGCGTCGAGGCGCGGTTGCCCACGGTGATCCGCGCGCCGCCGTCGGGGTAGTGCCGCACGTGCAGCCCGCCGTCGGCGAACACCCCCTGCCACGGTGCGGCGCCCAAGGGCAGGTAGAGGAAGTTGGCATGGCTGTCGGTGGTGTAGATGCCCATGGCGCTCAGCCGCATGCGCAGGTGGCGACGCTCGGCGTTGATCGCCCGGACCCTTTGCCGCAGTTCGTCTTCCGCGCCGTAGCTGGCCGCAACCGCGAGCAGGCCGGTGATCGCGACGCCGAACGGCAGCTGCTGGGCCCACAGCCTCGATGCGAGATCGGGCGAGGCGACGCCGTAGCCGATCCGCAGCCCCGCCAGGCCGTAGGCCTTGGAGAATGTTCGGATCACCACCACGTTCGGGAACCGGACGAGCAGCGCGGGCAGGTCGATCCGGTGCTCGGGCGCGGTGAACTCGATGTACGCCTCGTCGAGCAGCACGACGGTGTCACGCGGGACGCGGCCCAGGAATCGCAACACCTCGGCAACCGGCTCCAGCGTGCCGGTGGGGTTGTGCGGGCGGCACAGCACCACCACGCGGGCGTCGGCGGCCGCGTCGGCCAATGCGTCGAGGTCGTTGTGGCCCTGTCCGTCGAGCGGGACGATCAGCGAGTTCAGCCGGGCCATCCGCGCGACGATCGGATAACCGTCGAAGGTCGGCAACGCCATCGCGATCGTGTCCCCCGGGGACGTCAGCGCCTGCAGGGTTTGCAACGCCAGGCCCGTCGCGCCGGCGCCCGGCACCACCCAGTCGGCGGGCACGCCGACGTGGGCGGCGATCATGCCGCGCAGCCGCTCGGGCAGGAACTCGGGGTACCGGTTGGCCGCGTAGACGGAGCGGATCAACGCCGAGCGCACCGCCGGAAGCGGCGGGAACGGATTCTCGTTGAGCGACAGCGCAAACGGGTCGATCGCATTGGGCAGCGCGTCGCCGATGTCCTCGGCCACCGGGCCCGGGACGGGCTGCATCAGTCTCGCCCGCCCCAGCGCACCGCCGCCGCCCCGGCGAAGTCGCCGGCGTGCGCGAAGGCGGCCATCATGAGCACGTCGCCGGTCTTGAGCCGGCCCGAACAGATCGCGCGCTCGAGGTTGACGGGGATTCCGGCACCGAACAGGTTGCCGCACTCGTCAAAGGTGTCCAGGTGTCGGGATTCGGGGACTTCGAGCGCGTCGCGCCAGTTGCGCAGGAACACCCGGTTGGGCTGATTGGTGACCAGCAGGTCAATGTCCTTGGCGGGCAGACCGATTCGGTCACACACCGCCAGCGCGACTTCGGGGACCTGCCGGTTGCCGCGGGCCAGCACCTTGGCGATCTTGCTCTCGGTGAAGCCGATGCTGCCCTCCCCCGCGCCGGGCTGCCACCACTTGCGGGGCGGGTCGATCGCCAGCGTCATGTCGCCGGCGTATTCGCCGTAGGTGCGGCACTCCACGTCGAGGATCGGCGACCGGTCGGACACCGTGACCAGGCCCACCGCCGCGCCGTCGCCGGGAACCGACGACTGGGCCTTGCGCCGGACCCCGGGCTGGTCGAACACCTGCCCCGCGGCGTTCTGCGCGATCGCGATCAGCGCGGTGCGGCCCTGGCCCGAGGTCAGCAGCGTGCGGGCCACGTTGAGCGCGAGGACAAACGCGGCCCCCCCGCCGTTGTGCAGGTCCAGCACCCAGGACGGGCGCATGCCGAGGCGGTGGGCGATGCCGCCCCCGCCGCCGTAGAACGGCATGTCCGGCACCTGGGGGTGGGGGATCAGCACGTCGGCGCCCTCGACCACGTCGCGGCCGTGCCGGTCGACCAGGCCTTGCGCGGCCCGCTCGATCATGTCGGCCGCGGTCTCCTCGGGGGCGACGTGGTGGCGGAAGCTCGGCGCGCGGAACATCAGGTTGTCGCGCAGATCGTCGGACTCGGCGAACCGGGCGTAGTAGTCGGCGCCGATCGGCTCCCCGGGCAGATACGTGGAAACGTCGGACAGGCTGACGTGGCTCATGGCGTGCCTCAGCTCATCCACGCCGGGGTGACGGGCAGGCCGTTGCGGTGGCGGTACTCGGCGATCGTCTTGAGGTTGTTCAGCTCCAGCCCGTGACCGGCGCCGAAGAGGTCCCAGAAGTCGCCGACCCACCCGGTGCGACCCTCCGGGGCCGCCTTGGGATACGGGTTGTGGTCGTAGAACGGGTGGCGGCAATTGGTCCACAGCACAACCGAACCCGGCTTGTCCAACACCTCCTGCGCGTCGAGGACCCGCATCAGGTAGATCATCCACAGGTGTGAGCCCTGGTCCCACGCGCAGTGGTAGTCGACGGTGCGCGCCTCGGCGTTGGACCGCGTGCGCGTGAAGATCTTGGTCGCCGGCAGCAGCCGGTCATAGGCCAGCCACAGCCCGGGCTCGTCGGTGGGCGTGAAGTCCCGCAGGGTATAGGTCCATTCCTCGAGGCTTTCGGTGTGCGCCAGGTACGCGAACAACTCGTCGGGCGGGCAGTCGACATAGTCGCTGACCGTGCAGTACTGGCCGAAGACCTCGTCGTGCGGGTACACCGAACGCATCTTCGCCATGAACATCGGTGCCGTTTCCTCCAGGGGAGCGGTCTCGATCCGCACCACCCCGGGAATCTCGTCAAGCGCTTGCAGGGACATCAGTGCGGTTCTCCTTCATTGTTGTTACTTCGGCAGCTTTTCCTACCTCGGCGAGAAACGGTGCGAACGGCGGCATTTCGTCCGCCGAGCATTCGACGCTCAGCACCGACGGACCCTCGACGCCGAACGACGCGCGCAAGGCCGTCGTCAAGCCGCCCACGTCGCTGACGTCGACGGAGCGCAACCCGGGCAGCATCGCGGCCAGGCCGGCGCCCAGCCGGCTGGGGGCAAAGCGGTTGTAGCTGTAGAGGTCGTCGTAATAGAGCTGCTCACGCGTCACGCACATGGCGTGGGCGTTGTTGTTGAACAGCACGAACGTCACGGGGAGCTTGTACTGCACGGCGGTGTGCACCTCCATGCCGTGCATGAAGAAGGCGCCGTCCCCGGCGATCACCACCACGCGTTTGTTCGGCGTCCGATCCTTCCTGCGGCCGAACGCCATTCCGAGGCCGGCGCCGAAGCTGTAGCCCATGCCGCCCATGCCCAGGGCGACCAGGAACCGGCCCCCGCGGCGCGCGGGCAGGTGGTGAATCGCCGCCGCACCGGTATTGCCGGCGTCGACGACGATGTCCACGCCCGCGGGCAGCGCCCTGTCCAGCGCGGCCATGGCGTCGCGGTAGCGCACGCCCTGGCCGGCGAATTGCGGTGGCGTGAGCTCGCTGCGCGGCACCGCGTCGGGCACCCGGACGCCGGTGGGGCGAGCGGAGGTCAGCGCGCCGGTCAGCATCCGCAGCGACGCGCGAAGGTCGTCGGTGTGCACGTGCGTGCAGGCGACATACGGCGGCGCGGAGCCGAGCGAAACCGTGCGCGCCGCCGACAACGCACCGTCGAGACCGGCGCGCGCGGTCACCGGCAGCCGGGTGCCCACCAACACACACAGCGCGCTGCCGGCCACCGCCTCCGGCACACTCGGGTGCCCCATGACGCCGGTGACGCCCAGCGCCGACGACGACCCGAATCCCGGTGTGCCGGCGACGTCCTTGGCGTCGGGGACGCACGCGACACGTGCGCGCAGCACCGCGCGCAGCGCCGCCAGCTCGGCGCGGGCGTCGTCGCGGGCCACCTGCTCGCCGGCGATGATCGTCACCGGGCCGACGGCCCGGCGCAGCGCGCGAACGATCGGATGCGGGTCGCCCATGGAACGCGCCCGCTCGGGGCCGGGGCCGGCGTCGGCACCGGCGGGCACCTCGGACTGTTGGATGTCCTTGGGCAGCAATAACACAGCGGGACCACCCGCCTTGGCGGCCGCGATCGCGGCGGGCAACGCCGAGACGATGTCGGCGGGGTTTAGCACCCGCCGGCAATACACCGACACCTCGGCGAACAGCGCCTCGGCATTCAGCGAGCCGTTGCGGCCGCTGGTGTCCTGGAAGCTGCCGCGGCCGTCCATACCGGTGGGCGGCTGACCAACCAACGCCAGAACCGGCACCCGGCTGGCGAACGACTCCCCAAGGCCTGGAACGAGATTAAGCGCTCCCCCGCCGGACGTGGCCGCCACGACGCCGAGGCCGGCGCCGCCGCGGCTGTACCCGTCGGCCATCGCGGCCGCGGAGAACTCGTGCTTGGCCAGCACCGCCGTGATATCGGAGTGGAAATGCGCTGCGTCGTAGAGGTCTTCGATGTTGGCGCCGTCGACGCCGAACACGTAGTCCACCCCCACGGCGGCGAGGTACTCGACGATGTGGTCGACCACCCGGTGCTTGCTCGCCATATGTGATATACGGCCGGGGCGCGGGACTGGTTCAATGCCAACGAAATTGCAGCCTGCCGCCCGGCCCTGGCCGCGATGACGCTCAACGGCGATGCGGTGTGTACGACCCGGGTTGTCCGGAATCCCGCCTGGCGCAGCAGATCCCGATCACCATCTCGACCAGCAGCACGGCCGCCCCGGGCGGCGCCGATGCGCGGACGTTGCGCAGGATGCGCACCGCCCTGTCGCCGGGCCAGTCGTGGACGATGTTCTTCAGCATGTAGGCGTCGCCGGTGTCCACGCCGGGGCGGTCCAAAACCGTTGCGCCGTTGGGCCACATCGTCACCGCGGCGCCGGTCGCCCGCACGTACGGGCGTCGCTCGAACACCGTGACCTCGTGTCCGTCGGCCGGCAGCGCGCGAGCACTGGAGATGCCCCCCACGCCCGCGCTGGAAATGCCATCCATCTCGCGCCTCCCCCCTGCTATGACGGTGGTCCGCGCCGGGGGGTTCAATGAACCGCACGCCGGCCCGGTCCGTGTCCCGAGGAGGACCGTGGATGGGGGCCTTTCCTGTGCGTGGTAATCACCGGCCCGCCGACAGCGGGCCGAATACGGGGCCGAAGCGAGCCCGCGGTGCGGGCGGTCGAATCCTCCCGCGTGATCCTGGCCGACGACGCCTCGGTCGCGCCGCAGGCGATCGTCGCCGCAACCGGCTTCGCCACCGATCTCGACGGCGTGGTCGGCCATCTCGGCGTGCTCGATGACCGGGGCAACCCGCGGGCCGGATTCGCCGGGCACCTTCGCGACGGAATGTTCGCGATCGGCTACGGCATACCGCCCAGCGCCCCGCTGCGCGCGATCCGGCGCAACGCCACGCGGCTGGCCGATCGGGCCGCCGCGTACCTCTCGACCTAGAAAGGCGAACCCATGCCCGCACTTCCCGCCGAACGAACCTTCTTCCGCGGCGCGCCCGGATACGAAGCCGCTCGCCGCCGCACCGTGTGGAACGGCCTTGTGCCCGAACGCTTTCCGGACGTGATCGTGCGGGCGTCCGAAGCGGATGACGTAGTGGCCGCCCTGCACCACGCGCGGGCGAACGGCCACCGCGTCGGGGTGTGCTCGGGCGGGCGCAGCTGGACCGCGAGCCACCTGCGCGACGGGGGAATGCTGATCGACGTCGCCAACATCGACCACTGCAGCGTCGACGCCGAGGCGATGGTCGCGACCGTCGGCCCAGGCAAGGCGGCCAGCGACTTCGCGCTCGAACTCGACGCCCAGGGCCTGTTCTTCCCCGCCGGCCACTGCGCGGGGATCGGCCTGGGCGGGTACCTGCTGCAGGGCGGATACGGCTGGAACGGCAAGGTTCTCGGGACGGCGTGCGAAAGCGTGCTCGGCCTCGAGGTGGTCACCGCCGACGGCGAGCGGATCTATTGCGACCCCGAGCACGACGCCGATCTGTACTGGGCCGCGCGCGGCTCGGGACCGGGCTTCTTCGCGGTGGTCATCTCCTTCACGGTGCGAATCCACCAGCGCCCCAACGTCTTGGGTACGTGCCTGTATCTGTACCCGGCCGAGGTGGCCGACGAGGTGTTCGGCTGGGCGCTGTCGATCGGTCCCGAACTGGACGACCGGGTCGAGTTGCAGATCAGCACCACGCGCGGGGTCCCGGCCGCCGGCATCGACCACCCGGTCATCGCGATCGCGTCGCCGGTCTTCGCCGATACCGAGCAGGAGGCCACCAAAGCCCTTGCCGCCCTGGGCGGCTGCCCGGTGGTCGATCGGTCGATCACCAGCCTGCCTTACGCGCCAACGACTTTGGCCAACTGGTATGCCGCGGTGATGGGCAACTACCCGCAGGGGTACCGGTACAGCACCGACAACATGTTCACCTCGGCGCCCGCCGCCGACCTGCTGCCCGGAATCCGCAGCATCATCGACACGATGCCGTCGCACCCGTCGCAGCTGCTGGTCACGGGCTGGAAGCCGTCCCCGCACCGCGCGGACATGGTGTACGGCCTGGAGGACGAGTTCTACCTGGCGCTCTACACGGCATGGCAGGACCCGGCCGACGACGACCGATACTGCGACTGGACGAGCGAGCGGATGGCGGCGATGTCGGAGCTGGCGACCGGGATCTCGCTGGCCGACGAGAACCTGGGCCGCCGGCCGGCGAGATTCGCCACCGAGGCGAACATGAAGCGCCTCGACAAGGTCCGCTCGGTCTACGACCCGCAGGGCCTGTTCCACCGCTGGATGGGCTGCGACTGATCCCCTCAGCGGCTCACAGCGAGCGCTGCAGCAAGACCTGTCCGCTGTCGGCGGCCACCACCTGCACCGCGGCGATCTGGTCCACCGGCATCGAGATACTGCCGGCGGGCGACGCGCTGTGGCCCGGCTCGGCCACCCAGGTCGCCAATCGGGTCTGACTGCCGTCGCGCCCGACCACGACCATGGCCAGCGTGTCGTGGTGCGCGTTCAGCGGGGCCAGGCACACGCAGTTCAGGTTGATCGACGTTCCCCAGTTCTGGCTGCTGACCTGCACGGTCGAGGTCAGCAGGGTGGTGCCGACCTGCGCCATCGGCTGCGAGGAGGCGCTCACCTGGTGGGCGGGCGCCGACGAGTAGGCCTGGACCCCGACGAACACGCCGACTCCCAGCACGACCGCCGCCGCGCCGAGCCACGCCGCGGCCCGGGTGCGGCCGCACCGCCGCCAACAGCGCGGGCAACAGGTCCGGGGAGAGCTCCGGGGTGAGAGGGGGCTCCCCGCTCATCGCGGCCACTTCCGCACGGTCCAGCCGTGACAGCAGCGCCGGGACGCCGCTCAGGTCGGCGACCGACTCCCGGCACGCCGGGCAGGCGGCCATGTGCTCCTCGAACTCGCGGCGCTCGGCCGCGGACAGGGACCCCAGCACGTAGGCGGCGTCCCACGTCGCGTAGGGGTCACCCGGCGGGCCGAAACCCGTCACCGGTGTCCTCATGTCGCTCATCTCTGGTCACCCTTCAAGCGTTCGCGGCCGGTCATCGCGTGACTCCCAGTTCCTGGAGAGTCAGCCGTAACGCGCGCACGGCGTAATGTAGTCGCGACTTCACTGTTCCCTCGGCGATCTGCAGGTCCGCGGCGATCTGGGCGGTGGTCCATCCACGGTAATACGACCGCTCGATCACGGCGCGATGCTCGGCCGACAACTGGGCCACCGCATCGGCGATGAGCATCCGGTCCAGCGTCGCGTTGACCTCGTCCGGCGTCGACTGCTCCGGCGCTCCCTCTTCGTCCGTCGAGCCGACGACGTTGCGGAAGCGCGCGCTGCGCCGGTCGTCGATGATCATGTTGCGGGCGACGGTGAACAGCCAGGCCCGCGCCGACCTCTGGGTGTCGCCGATGACCTCGGGGTGCTGCCACGCCCGCAGCAGCGTCTCCTGGACCACGTCCTCGGATTGGCTCCGGTCGCCGGTCAGCCGCAGCGCGTAGCGCCACAGGACCCCGGCGTGCTCGTCGTAGAGCGCCTTCATCAGCGCGGCTTCAGCCGCCCTGGACGCCCCCCTGGACGGCCCCGCGGTGCCGGTCACACGGGTCACAGGATCACCTCCGCTTACTGAAACGAGCGGATCGGGCGTTTAGTTCAGGGCTGATCCAGGGTCAGTATGCGCGGGCCGGCGTCGGTGACGGCGACGGTGTGCTCCCAGTGGGCCGCGCGGGACCCGTCGGCGGTGGTGACCGTCCACCGGTCGTCGAGCACCACGCTCTTGCGCGTCCCGAGGGTCAGCATCGGCTCGATGGCCAGCACCGAACCGGGGGCCAGCAGCGGGCCGCGGCCCGGGGAGCCCTCGTTGGGCAAAAACGGGTCCATGTGCATCTGCCGACCGATGCCGTGCCCGCCGTAGCCCTCCACGATGCCGAACGAGCGGCCGTAGCGCTGCTCGGCGGCGCGCGTACCCGTCTCGATGGCGTGCGCCACGTCCGTCAGCCGGTTTCCGGCGACCATCGCGGCGATCCCGGCTTCCAGCGAAGCCCTGGTCGCGTCCGAGAGCGCCTCATCGGCCGGATCCAGGGACCCGACCCCGAAGGTGATCGCGGCGTCGCCGTGCCAGCCGTCCAGCACTGCGCCGCAGTCGATGGAGACCAGGTCCCCCGGCGCCAGGATCTCCGCCGCGGACGGGATGCCGTGCACGATTCGGTCGTTGACCGATGCGCAGATCGACGCCGGGTAGCCGTGATAGCCCAGGAACGACGGGATGGCGCCGGCCTCGCGGATCACGGACTCGGCGATCTCGTCGAGGCTCAGCGTCGACGCCCCGGCCACCGCGGCCGCCCGCACGGCCCGCAGTGCTGCGCTGCGGCACGACCCTGCGGCCGCGCAGGCGGGTCAGCGCCCCCACGGTTACTTGCCCAGCGCTTGCAGCGCGCGGGCGAACACCTCGTCGACGCTGCCCACGGCGTCGACCGTCTTCAGCTCGTCGCTGTAGTACTCCAGCAGCGGCGCCGTCTCGTCGCGGTAGACCTTCATCCGGTTGAGGATGACGTCGTCGGTGTCGTCGGCGCGGCCGCGGCCCTTGAGCCGCTGCAGCAGCTCGTCCTCGGAGACGCGGAATTCGACGACCGCGTCGATGTCGGTGCCGCGCCGCCCGAGCATCTCGTGCAGGGCCTTGGCCTGTTCCAGCGAACGCGGATACCCGTCCAGGATGAAGCCGTTGACCGCGTCGGGGTCGTCCAGCCGGTCGTCGACGAGCTGATTGGTCAGGTCGGAGGGCACCAGGTCACCGGCGTCCAGGTAACGCTTCGCCTCCAGACCGAGCTTGGTGCCGTTCTCGATGTTGCTCCGGAACAGTTCCCCGGTGGAGATCTGCGGGATCCCCAGCTTCTCGGAGAGCTTCTGGGCCTGCGTCCCCTTGCCTGCCCCCGGTGGCCCCAGCAGAACGACTCTCACTTGAGGAACCCTTCATAGTTGCGCTGCATGAGCTGACTCTCGATCTGTTTGACCGTATCCAAACCGACGCCAATCATGATCAAAACCGCCGTACCGCCGAACGGCAAATTCTGGACCGTTCCGCCATTGCCGATTTGCAGGAAAAGGTTCGGCAATACGGCGATGGCGCCCAGGTAAATCGAGCCCGGCAGGGTGATCCGGCTCAGCACATAACGCAGGTAGTCGGCGGTGGGCTTGCCCGGCCGGATGCCGGGGATGAAGCCGCCGAACTTCTTCATCTCGTCGGCACGCTCGTCGGGATTGAACGTCACCGACACATAGAAGTACGTGAAGAAGATGATCAGCCCGAAATAGATGCTGATGTACACCGGATCGCTCGGGTCGGACAGGTAGGTGCCGACGAATTTGTCCCACCAGCTGTTGCCCACGCCGCCGCTGCCGCTGCGGACGAGCTGGGTGATCAGGTGCGGGATGTAGATCAGCGACGACGCGAAGATCACCGGGATGACGCCGGCCTGGTTGACCTTCAGCGGCAGGTACGTCGAGGTTCCGCCGTACATGCGGCGGCCGACCATGCGCTTGGCGTATTGCACCGGGATGCGGCGCTGGCCCTGCTCGACGAACACCACACCGACGATGATGGCCAGCGCCGCCACGCAGACCGCGGCGAAGATGACCCCGCCGCGGCTGTCCAGGATGCTCTTGCCCTCGCCGGGGATGCGGGCGGCGATGCCGACGAAGATCAGCAGCGACATGCCGTTGCCGATGCCGCGTTCGGTGATCAGCTCGCCCATCCACATCACCAGCGCCGCACCGCCGGTCATCACCATCACGATGACCACCAGCGTGAAGATGCTCTGGTCGGCGATGATGTCCAGCGAACAGCCCTGCAGCAGGCCGCCGTTGGCGGCCAGGGCCACGATGCTGGTGGCCTGCAGGATGGCCAGCGCGACGGCCAGGTAGCGGGTGTACTGCGTCATCTTGGCCTGGCCGGACTGGCCTTCTTTGCGCAACTCCTCGAACCGCGGGATGACCACGGTGAGCAGCTGGGTGATGATGCTGGCGGTGATGTAGGGCATCACCCCCACGGCGAACACCGTGAGCTTGAGCAGGGCACCGCCGGAGAACAGGTTGATCAGCGAATAGATCTGCCCTGCCGCGCCGCCGCTGGCCTCCTTGATGCACTCCTGGACGTGCGGATAGTTGACGCCGGGCGACGGCAACGCGGCGCCGACCCGGTAGAGAAGGAGGATGCCGAGGGTGAACAGGATCTTCCGTCTCAGGTCGACTGTCCGCAGCGACGAGATGAAAGCGGAAAGCACTACTATCCTCCTGCGCAGCGGGGGTCATCCTGCATTACGCGCCCAACACCCGCAGGCCAGGACGTACGGCCCCGTCTAACCTACAGCGCGTCAAATCGTGTACGAGACTAACAGCTGGCCCGACCAACTCCGGGTCAAGGGCCGTGTTCTGTTGCCTCGTTGCATTCGCTAAGTAAATTGGAGTGCATGACGCGCACCGATCAAGATACCTGGGATCTGGCATCCAGTGTTGGCGCGACGGCCACGATGGTGGCCGCCGCCCGAGCCATGGCGAGCGAGGGGCCCGACCCCATCATCGACGACCCGTTCGCGGCGCCGTTGGTGCGAGCGGTCGGGCTGGACTTCTTCCGCCGCCTCGTCGACGGCGAGGTGGTCACCGACGACCCCGAGGCGGGGCAGCGGGACCTGCAGCTGGAGACCGATTCGATCGCGGTGCGGACCCGGTTCTTCGACGACTTCTTCCTCAACGCCGCCCGCGACGGCGTCCGGCAGTCGGTGATCCTGGCCGCCGGGCTCGACGCGCGCGCCTACCGGCTGGCCTGGCCGCCCGGAACCGTGGTGTACGAGGTGGATCAGCCCAAGGTCGTGGAGTTCAAGACGACGGCCATGGCTAACCTGGGTGCCGAACCGACCGCCGACCGGCGGACCGTCAGCGTCGATCTGCGCGACGACTGGCCGGAGGCGTTGCGGCGCGCCGGTTTTGACACCACGCAACCGACGGCCTGGAGCGCCGAGGGGCTGCTGATGTACCTGCCGCCCGAGGCGCAGGACCGGCTCTTCGACAAAATCACCGATCTCAGCGCGCCCGGGAGCAAGCTGGCGACCGAATACCACGGCGATTCGGGCCGGACGATGAGCGAGCGCGCGCAGCAGTTCAACAAGCGGTGGGCGGGCCTGGGCTGCGACATCGACCTGTCCGGGCTGTTCTTCGACGGCGAGCGCAACAACGTCGTCGACTACCTGACCGAGCGCGGCTGGCAGGTCAGCACCCGGCCCCGGCGCGAGTTCTTCGCCGATTACGGCCTGGTGTTCCCCGACGACGAGGAGTCCCAGCTCCGCAACATCATCGCCGTCACGGCCACGCTGGGCTCGAGCTAGCCCGCGTCAGATGTTGGCGGCCGGGGCCCGGACGACCATCGGCACGGCGGGGAAGCACCACGCCATTTCGGAGCGCGACTTGCGCAGGGCGGCGGTGCCGTAGCCCTTCTTACGGTGCTCGGGGTGGATCCAGATCCGCAGGTCCACCTCGCCGTGCACCAGCTCGCCGAACACCATCCCGACCTTCTGCCCCGAGTCGACGGCCACGAACCACGCCGCCTCCTCGTCGTCGACCCGTCGCAGCGCGGCGCTGATCTCGTCCTCCAACCGCCCGGCCGGCCCGCCGCGGCCGTCGCCGGCCGTTTTGATCTCCTGGGTGCGGGCGGCGAAGATGTCGCGGTCCTCCGCCGCGGAGAACGGCCGCAGCTCGAGGGTCTCCCCCGAGCTGGCCGGGCGCTCGCCGAGGGTGAAGCTCAGCTGCTTGTTCAGGTCCTCCAGCTCGGCGAGGATCTTCCTGCGCGAATCCTTGGTGAGCATGTCGAAGGACATCCGCATCACCGCGTCGGCGGCCGCGTGGGACGTCTCGAGCAGCGCGGCGACCGCTTCGAGCGCGGCCGCCTTGTTCTCCGACTCGACCACGGCGTCGGCGATTTCGTGCCGGCGCTCGAGCGCTTTCAGCAACGCGTCTGCGATCTCCCGGCGGGCGGCTTTGCGATCTTGGTCAGTCATTGCACCAGACTAGAACGCCGCCGACGGCAGCGCGCCGGATGGTTTGTTCCCCAGCTCCAGGAAGCGCCGGTAGCGTTCGTCGGTCGCGACCGCCCACGCCGGGTCCGGCTCGACGACGCGCTCGGTGCGCACCCAGCGGGCCGCGTCGGCGATCGTCGTCTCCAAACCGGCCCCGATGCGCGCCAGGAACGCCGCGCCCAGCGCCGCGCCCTCGGCGACGCCGGACACCTGGACCGGCCGGCCGGTGGCGTCGGCGATGGCCTGCATCCACGGCCCGACCCGGGTGCCGCCCCCGGCCGCGACGACGCGCGCCACCGGCGCCCCGCTGAGCTCGATGAGCTGACGCACCACGAACCCCGACGCCTCGAAGGCGGCCCGGCGCAGCGCCGCGCCGTCGTGGGTGAGGTCCAGGGCGTCGAGCACCGCGCGGCGGTCCGGGTCGTGGAACGGGGTGCGCTCCCCGCGGATGTACGGCGACCACACCGGGACCCGGCCGGGGCTGGCCGTCCCCGGGTCGCCCGGGGCCACCACGCGGTCGACCCAGCCGAGGAACAGCCCGCCCGCGTTGCTGGCGCCGCCGATCTGGCTCTTGCCCGGGGCGGTGTGCGGGATGGTCCACAGGCCGGGCACCTGGCGGGCCTCGCCGACGGTGGTCCACACGATGAGCGTGGTGCCGCACAGCACCAGCACGTCGCCCTCGCGGTCGGCGCCGGCCACGATCTGTTCGCACAGCGCGTCGATGGCGCCCGACGCCAACAGGGCGCCGTTGGAGCGCACCCGCCCGACCGGCGCCCCGATCGGCGCGACCCGCGGCATCTGCTCCACGGCCGCCCCCCGCTCCGCGCACGCGGCCGGGTTCCAGGCCGTCCCGTCGAACAGCGGGTAGGCCGTGGCGGCGGTCGCGACGTCCATCACCGCCTCGCCGGCCAGGGCGTGGTTGGCGACGGCGGGCGCCGGCCAGTAACCGGCCGCGCCGGGCGCCTGAGCGGCCGTCCAGCGCAGGAACTCCGCGGCCTCACCCAGGGCGGGGAGCGACTGCTCGCCGGCACCCGCCGCCCGCCCGCGGGCGTCGCCGTACAGCAGCCCGGGGGTGATCGGCCTGCCCTCGGCGTCAACAGCGGTCAGCGACGGCACCATCGCCGAGACGGCCACCGCCCGCGCCCCCGGGCGGTCCAGTTGCGCCAGCGCCGCCAGGGGGCCGCGCCGCCACGCCTCGTCGGCGTCGTGCTCCAGCCGGTCGGGGGCCGGGACCCGCAACCGGTGCGGGATGCGCACCCGCGCCGTCACGCGGCCGTCGGCGTCGGCGGCCACCGCCTTGACCGAGGTGCTGCCGACGTCGATGCCGATTGTGACGTCTTCGCGTGACACGGGCGTCACCGTACGCCAGCATTGGCACTCGTGACGCCAAGACCACGCGCCCTGGTGACCGCGCCCCTGCGGGGCCCGGGGTTCGACAAGCTCCGGCAGTTGGCCGAGGTGGTGTACGACCCCTGGATAGACCAGCGGCCGCTGCGCATCTACAGCGCCGAGCAGCTGGCCGAGCGGATCGCGGACGAGTCCGCCGAAATCGTTGTGGTGGAAAGCGACTCGGTGCGCGGACCGGTGTTCGCCCACGGGCTGATCGCCGTGGCATCCACCCGCGGCGACCCCAATAACGTCGACGTCGCGGGAGCCACCGCGGCGGGCATCCCGGTGCTCAACACACCCGGCCGCAACGCCGACGCGGTCGCCGAGATGACGGTGGCCCTGCTCCTGGCCGCGACGCGTCACCTGCTGAGCGCCGACGCGGATGTCCGCAGCGGCAACACGTTTCGCGACGGCAGCATCCCGTATCAGCGGTTCCGCGGTTGGGAGATCGCGGGGCTGACCGCCGGTCTGGTCGGCCTGGGCGCGGTCGGCCGGGCAACGCGGTGGCGGCTGTCCGGCCTGGGCCTGCGGGTCATCGCGCACGACCCGTACAACGACGAGGCCGAGCACGGCCTCTCCGAGCTGCTGAGCGAGGCCGACGTGGTCTCGCTGCACGCCCCCGTCACCGACGACACCGTCGGGATGATCGGGGCCGCGCAATTCGCCGCCATGCGCGAGGGCGCGGTCTTCCTCAACACCGCCCGGGCGCAGTTGCACGACACCGACGCGCTGGTCGACGCGCTGCGCGCCGGCAAGGTCGCCGCCGCCGGGCTGGACCACTTCGCCGGGGAATGGCTGCCGACCGACCACCCGCTCGTGGGCATGCCCAACGTCGTCCTGACCCCGCACATCGGCGGCGCCACCTGGAACACCGAGGCCCGGCAGGCGCAGATGGTGGCCGACGACCTGGCAGCCCTGCTGGCCGGCGGCACGCCGGCGCATATCGTCAACCCGGAGGTGCTGGGAAGATGAAGTCTGTAGACAACGCCGAAACCGCCGTACTGGACGCGGCCAAGGACATGCTGCGCCGCGGCCTCGTCGAGGGAACCGCCGGCAACATCTCGGCCAGGCGGCCCGACGGGAACATCGTCATCACGCCGTCGTCGGTGGACTACCGCGACATGCAGCTCGACGACCTAGTGCTCGTCGACCCGGCCGGCGCCGTGCTGCGCGCCGCCGACGGCCGGTCACCGTCGACGGAGATGCAACTCCACCTGGCGTGCTACCGGGCGTTCGACGACATCGGCAGCGTCATCCACAGCCATCCGGTGTGGGCGACCATGTTCGCCATCGCGCACGAGCCGATCCCGGCCTGCATCGACGAGTTCGCCGTCTACTGCGGCGGGGACGTGCGGTGCACCGAGTACGCGGCGTCCGGCACCCCCGAGGTGGGCGCCAACGCGGTCACGGCGCTCGAGGGCCGGGGCGCCGCCCTGATCGCCAACCACGGCCTGGTGGCCGTCGGCCCGCGTCCCGACAAGGTGCTGCACATCACCGCCCTGGTCGAACGGACCGCCCAGATCGTCTGGGGCGCAAGGGCCCTCGGCGGCCCGGTGCCGATCCCGGCGGACGTGAACCGCAACTTCGCCGGGGTGTACGGCTACCTGCGCGAACACGCCTGATGCACCGTTTCCGGTGCGGTGGCGCGACCGTGACGCGCGTGCCGGAGTTGCAATTCGACCTGGCGGCAAGGCTTTTCGCCGATACCCCCGAGTCCGGGTGGCGCGACCACGCCGACCTGCTGGTGCCGGGCTTCTACGACCCCGACACCTGCCAATGGCACATCGCGATCCAGAGCTGGGTCATCGAGGTGGACGGGCTGACGGTCGTCGTCGACACCGGCGTCGGCAACGACCGCCCGCGCCCGCACATGCCGCCGCTTGATCACCTGAACACCGGGTTCCTGGCGGCGCTGCGGGCGGCGGGCGTCGAGCGCGAGGCGGTCGACGTGGTGGTCAACACCCACGTCCACTCCGACCACGTCGGATGGAACACCATGCGGCAGAACGACACCTGGGTCCCGACGTTTCCCAACGCCCGCTACGTCGTGCCCGCGGCCGACTACCACCACTTCGAGCCCGACGGCCCCGCGGCCAGGCGATCGCCGCGCACCGAGGCCGAGGCGGCCCAGCAGCGCGGCGACCAGCTCGTGTTCGCCGACAGCGTCGCGCCGGTCGCCGAATCGGGTCAGCTCGTCGAATGGTCGGGCGACCACCAGGTCAGCCCGTCGCTGCGGCTGCGACCCGCCCCCGGGCACACGCCGGGCTCCTCGGTGCTGTGGCTGGACGCGGGGGCGCCGGCGGCGTTCGTCGGCGACCTCACCCACAGCCCGCTGCAGCTGCGCCGCCCCGCCGACGCCTGCGCCTTCGACATCGACGCCCCGGCCGCCGCGGCCGCCCGCCGCCGGATCTTCACCGAGGCCGCGCAGACCGGTGCCGCCGTCATTCCCGCGCACTACCCCGGCCGCGGTGGCGCGACGATCCGCGCCGTCGCCGACGGATTCGACGTCGACCGCTGGCTGGACCTCGATCCCCTGTGAGCGGCAGCTGACCAAGGGGCCGTGCCGAGTGTGAACTTTGCGACGCGACACTCCCCCGCGACGACGACGTCCAGTGCACACTCGCCGTCGTTCGGGGGCGCGCGGCGCGTCAGCCGGGGACGGCCCGCAGGGTGCGGAGCAGCCTCATGCGATGGATGTTGATCCGGTGTAACAGGCTCGGGAACCGGCGGTACAAATGCCAAATGACTCGTACCGCAGCCGGAAACACGATCACTGGCGAGTTACGTCCTACACCGCGGAGGATCGCGCGGGCGGCGGCCTCGGCGCTCATCTGCGGCATCAGGTAATGGGTGCGTCGACTCAAGGTCACCACCTGCTCGCGCGGCATATTGACCACGACCATGTTGTCGTAGATTTTGGTCCTCATATCGCCGGGACATGCCACACTCACTTTCACCCCGAGGTCTGCTCCCTCGGCCCGCAGCGAAAGCGAAAGCCCCACGATCCCATGCTTGCTGGTGCAATAGGGAACATTGCCCGGCTGGGGAACCAGCCCGCTTAGCGACGAAACGTTGACTATGTGTCCATGACCTTGGCGCGCCATTACGCGATAGGCGTGCACTGTCCCGTACACGACACCCAGCAAGTCCACATCGAGCACACGACGCCACTGCTGGATCGAGAGGTCACGAGAATCCCCGCCGATGGCGATGCCCGCGTTGTTGATCATGTAGTCGACCCGTCCATATTCGGCCACCGCGCCCTCGATCAGCCGCGCCACCTCAGCATCGTTGGCCACGTCTACTCGCACGGCGCGTGCCGGTGCACCGGTCTGCTTCAGGCGCCCCGCTACCTGGTGCGCAGCGGCGCCGTCGACATCGGCGACCACGACGGTCGCTCCTTGACGCCCCAGTTCCTCACACAGCGCCTCGCCCAGACCCATCCCGCCGCCGGTGACAATCGCCACCGCGTTCTCGAACCGCTGCATGGTCGGTCCTCTCCGGCGAGCCACCCAAGAATTGATTACACTCGCTGTAATATTACATCAAATATAAGCTTTTCAGGAAGGAACGGCAACGGCAAACACTGTGGGCTTGCGCGAACGCAAGCGCCAGCAGACCAGGCAGAAGCTGATCAGCGCGGCCATGCGGCTTTTCGAGAAGAAAGGCTACGAGCAGACGACCGTCGCCGAGATCGCCGCTGCCGCTGGGGTTTCCACCAAGACGTTCTTCAACTACTTCGCGAGCAAGGATGAGGTCCTCTTTCCCCACCTGTCACGCAGGATCGACGCCGCGGTGGCCCTCATCGAGCAACGCGCGCCTGATGATCAGATGGCTGACGTCCTTATGGCGGCAATGGAGCACATGCTGGCCGACGCACTTATCGAGGAAGTCGACGGCGGTCTGGCGGCGGTGCGGCTCCCGATGATCATGTCCGTGCCCGCCGTCCAAGCAGCCACCCTGCACCGCTACTTTCTGGCCGAAGCTCGACTCGCTCGCGCGCTGCAGCAGGCCTACGCGGACGCGGTTGACCTGGCGGCAGCAGCCGCCGTCATCGGCTCGGTCATGGGTGCTGCGATCGCCGCTGCGCTCGTGTGCCTGCAGAACGGCGCTACCACAGAACAGCTCCGCGCCGTCGCCGAACGCGCCGTCGAAATTGCAGTCGACGGGGTGCGCAACGTGCCGACTAGCGCCCAGGGCGCTGATCAATAGCCACCTTCACCGCACCGCTCTCGCCCTGGTCGGCGATCGCCAGGAAGGCGCTTCGCCACTGCTCCAGCGGAAAGGTGTGGGTCAGCATGGGGCGCAACTCGATTCGGCCCGCGGCGGCCAGGTCGAGGTAGTGCGCGATGGCGTGCTGGCGCCGGCCCTCGACCTCCTCGAACCCGAACGCGTTGCTGCCGACGAAAGCGATCTCCTTGAAGTACAGCGGGCTC
Organism: Mycobacterium bohemicum DSM 44277; assembly: GCF_001053185.1. Lineage (GTDB taxonomy): Bacteria > Actinomycetota > Actinomycetes > Mycobacteriales > Mycobacteriaceae > Mycobacterium > Mycobacterium bohemicum. Next base: position 72,457 of record NZ_CSTD01000007.1, read on the forward strand.
CACTCCCAACGGCCGGGGGCGTGGACCCCGGCCTTCACCAGCGTGCCCCGCGAGCGCAGGACCCGCACACCGACCTCGAAGGTCTCCGGCTTGCCGATCGTGTCGTAGACGACGTCGACGGCCCCGGGGTGCGCCATCGGCAGGCCCTGCAGCGGCTGACGCAGCCGGCCGCCGCCCCAGGCGACGAGCGCCTCGATGACGGCCAGGCGCGGTTCGTGGGCCAGCACTACGGCGGCCCCGAACCGGCGGGCCAACTCCGCCTGGGCGTCGAAGCGCGCCACCACGGCGACGGCCACATCGGGATAGAGCGCCCGCAGGATCGCGACCGCGCACAGCCCCAGCGAGCCGGCGCCGTAGACCACGACCCGGCCCGAGCGGGGCGGGGGGTGGCGGGTGATCGCATGCAGCGACACCGAGAACGGGTCGGCGAACACGGCCGCCTCGTCGGGGATCGAGTCGGGGACGGCGAACAGCATGCTGTCGTGGGCGGGCATCAGTTCGGCGTATCCGCCGGTCACGTCGGCGGATACGCCGGTGTGGATGCCGGGCTTGATGTCGCCGTCGGTGAAGCTCCAGCACAGGCTGTAGTCGCCGCTTCGGCAGGCGGGGCATAACGGCTCGATGCCGCGCGGCCCGCAGGACAGCCACGGGTTGAGCACGACCCGCTGCCCGACCTCGAGCCCGCGCGCATCGGGGCCCATGGCCACCACGTCGGCGACCACCTCGTGACCCATCACTTGCGGAAACGAGCAGAAGGCGGCCATGGCGTTGTCGGCGTCGCCTTCGCCGAAGTCCATCAGAATTTGCTTGGAGTCCGACCCGCAGATGCCGGTGAGCCGCGGCCGGGTGAGCACCCAATCGCGGTGCGGCAGTGCCGGATCGGGCACATCGCGAAGCGCGGTCGGGGTCCGGGCGAGGTTGCGCGTCAGCGTGTTGGCGTCGGCGGGCACCTCGAAGGGCTCGGGCGGCACGCCATAGACCAGGGCCCTCATTGCGGCGACCCGCCGCTAGCGAGGCTCGCCGCACCGGCGATGAACGCGTCGATATCGGCGTTCTTGGCGTCGACGACCGCTCGTAGATCCGGGATGTAATGCTCGAATCCTTCTGCGCCCAAGGCCTCGATGACGCCTTCGGCGACCTCGTCGGCGGCCGCCTTGGGCCCCCGGTAGAGCGGCTCCTCGCTGCCCGGTTGGTCCCAGATCTCGGTGTCGACCGCTCCGGGCTCGATGAGCTTCACCGCGATCCCGCTGCCGTGCAGGTCCACGGCCATCGCCTCGCTCCAGCCGCACAACGCGAACTTGCTTGCGCAGTAAGCAGTTTCGTGGATGAGCCCCAGCCGGCCGCCGATGCTCGACACGTTGACGATCATGCCCGATCCCCGCGCCAGCATGCGCGGCAACAGTGCCAGCGTCAGCCGCATCGGGGCGAAGAAGTTGACCCGCATGACGTCTTCGACCTCACCGGGTTCCAGCGCCGTGACCGGGCGCCGTTTCGGGATGGCGGCGTTGTTGACGAGCACGTCGATGCCGCCGAGCGAGTCCCATGCGCGCAGCGCCAGCCCCGATAGCGCCGGGGTGTCCGCCAAGTCCGCCACCCACATGGCCGATGCCGGCGAGGTCCGCCGGCACTCGGCCAGCACCTCGGCCAGGCGATCTCGGCGGCGCGCGATCAGGCCGACCACCGCGTTCCGCGCGGCCAACCGCCTGGCCAGCGCCGCTCCCAGGCCCGCCGAGGCACCGGTGATGAGCACCCGTTTGCCCGCCGCCGCGTACGCCATCAGTCAAGGTTGCCGCGTCCGCGCCCCGGCGTACAGTGGTAGAAGCTTGTTATATTGGCTAAGTATCCGATCGTCGAACAGGGGATGAACATGACCTCGACCAGGTACGAGGGCGACACCTGGGATCTGGCGTCCAGCGTCGGGGCGACCGCGACCATGGTCGCCGCCGCCCGCGCGATGGCCACCCGGGCCGACCGGCCGCTGATCAACGACCCCTTCGCCGAGCCGCTCGTGCGGGCGGTCGGCGTGGACCTGCTCACCCGGCTGGCCAGCGGCGAGCTGGAGCCCGCCGAACTCAACGACGTCCACGACGGCGCGCCCGGGTCGGCCGGGGCCATGTCCCGCATGGCCGACAACATGGCGGTGCGCACCAAGTTCTTCGACGAGTTCTTCCTGGGCGCCACGGAGGCGGGCATCAGGCAGGCGGTGATCCTGGCCTCCGGGCTCGACGCTCGCGCGTACCGCCTGCCCTGGCCGGCCGGCACGGTGGTCTACGAGGTCGACCAGCCCGCGGTCATCGAGTTCAAATCCCGCACCCTGGCCGAGCTCGGCGCCGCCCCCACCGCCGACCGCCGGGTGGTGGCCGTCGACCTGCGCGACGACTGGCCCGCCGCGCTGCGCGCCGCCGGCTTCGATCCGGCACAGCCGTCGGCATGGAGCGCCGAGGGCCTGCTCGGCTACCTGCCCCCGGAGGCCCAGGACCGCCTGCTGGACACCATCACCGAGCTCAGCGCGCCGGGCAGCCGGCTCGCCACCGAGAGCGCCCCCACTCCCGAGCCCGGCGACGAGGCCAAGATGAAGGAGCGCATGCAGACCATCTCCGAACGCTGGCGCGCGCACGGCTTCGACCTCGACATGGCGGGGCTGGTGTACTTCGGTGACCGCAACGAGGCCCGCGCGTACCTGGCCGACCGAGGTTGGCGGCTGCAGGCCAGCAGCATCCGGGAGTTGTTCGAGGCCAACGGGTTCGACCCGCTGCCGGACGAGGACACCCGCATGGGCGACGTGCTCTACATCAGCGGCACCCATGAGTAAGGGCCGCAGGGACGGGGACAGCTGGGGTCTGGCGTCGAGCGTCGGGGCGACCGCCACCATGGTGGCGGCGTCGCGCGCCCTGGCTTCGCAGGGACCGGACGCCCTGCTCGACGATCCACTGGCCGACCCGCTGGTGCGCGCCGTGGGGTTGGACCCCTTCATCCGGATCATCGACGGCGACGCCTCTTTCGAGGACGACCCGCTGCTCAACCGCAAGGCGCGGGTTCAGCAGATCGCGGTGCGGACGAGGTTCTTCGACGACTTCTTCACCGGCGCCACCGGCGAGGGGATACGGCAGGCGGTGATTCTCGCGTCGGGCCTCGACACCCGGCCGTACCGGCTGCGCTGGCCGGCCGGCACCGTGGTCTACGAGATAGACCAGCCGCGGGTCATCGACTTCAAGACCACGACGCTGGCCGGGCTGGGCGCGCAGCCCACCGCCGATCGGCGCGCGGTCGGCATCGACCTGCGCGAGGACTGGCCGGCGGCGTTGCGGGACAGCGGCTTTGACGTGACCCAGCCCGCCGCGTGGAGCGCCGAGGGGTTGCTGCCCTACCTGCCGCCCGACGCCCAGGACCGCCTGTTCGACCACATCACCGCGCTCAGCGCGCCGGGCAGTCGCCTGGCCACCGAACACGTGCCGGACCCCAACGCCTTCACCGACGAGCGCCTGCAGGCCATCACCGAGCGGTGGAAGCGCGCCGGTTTCGACCTCGACGCCGCCGACCTGTTCTATCGGGGCGAGCGCAGCGTCGTCGTCGACTACCTGACCGGCCACGGCTGGCGGGTGACGACCCATCCCGCCCGGGAACTGTACGAGCGGCACGGCTTCGAGTTCCCCGAGGAGCTCACCGCGGCCTTCGGAGACCTGAGCTACGTCGACGCGACGCTGAAGTAGGGTTCCCCCATGCCACGCACTCACGACGACGAGTGGGACCTGGCGTCCAGTGTGGGCGCGACCGCGACGATGGTCGCGGCCGGGCGCGCCATGGCGACGAAGGATCCCCGCGGCCTGATCGACGATCCCTTCGCCGAACCCCTGGTCCGGGCGGTCGGGATCGAGTTGTTCGTCAAGATGATGGACGGGGATTTCGACGTCGAGGCGGTCGAGGACTTTCCCCCGGAACGCCGCCAGGCGATCATCGACGGGATGGCCGTGCGCACACGGTTTTTCGACGACTACTTCATCGACGCGGCCGGCGCCGGCGTTCGCCAGGCGGTGATACTCGCCTCCGGACTGGATTCACGCGCCTACCGGCTGCCGTGGCCGGCCGGCACGGTGGTCTACGAGCTCGACCAGCCGCGGGTGATCGATTTCAAGACAACGACTTTGGCCGACATCGGCGCCCAGCCGACCGCCACCCGGCGGACCGTCCCCATCGACCTGCGCGCGGACTGGCCGGCGGCGCTCAAGGCGGCCGGGATCGACACCGCCGCGCCGATCGCCTGGCTGGCCGAAGGCCTGCTGATCTACCTTCCGCCCGAGGCGCAGGACCGGCTGTTCGACAACATCACCGACCTCAGCGTGCCCGGCAGCACGATCGCGACCGAATTCGTGCCCGGGATCGTGGATTTCGACGCCGACCGGGTCCGGGAGATGTCCGGTTCCTTCAGGGAGCGCGGGCTCGACATCGACATGGCATCCCTGGTCTACGCCGGCGAGCGCAACCACGTGCTGGACTACCTGGGCGCCAAGGGCTGGGACGTGCAGGGCGTCACGCGGACGGAGTTGTTCGGGCGCAACGGGATCGAGGCGCCCGCCCCGGAGAACGACGACCCGCTGGGCGAGATCATCTTCATCAGCGGCCGGCTCGCCGGCTGAGGCTAGAGTCGCGAGGAGCCCCGCCACAGCGCGTTGGCGCCGCTCATCGACCGCTCGAGGTTTTCCACTATTCCGGCCACCGTGCGGGCAAGCAGGCCGCCCAACGCGTCGGGCAGCGACGCGGCCGTGGGCTGCGACGAGGTCCGGGGGCGCACCATGTCCAGCAGCGAGGAACCCGGATAGCGGATCAGTCGCACGTCGGTGTCCGGGTCCAGGCCCGCCAGGACCTTGGCCCGGCGCACCGCGGTCCGGAAGCCGCCGAGCTCGTCGACCAGGCCGCGCTCGCGGGCGTCCGTGCCCGTCCAGACCCGGCCCCGCGCAACGAGATCCATGGCCTCGGTCGTCATGTTGCGGCCCTGGGCGGCCCGCTCGACGAAGTCGCGGTAGGACAGGTCCGCCTCGGCCTCGCGGTGCGCCCGCTGCTCCGGGGTGAACCGCGCGTCGATCGACCAGGCGTCCGCATTGGCGTGGGTGCGCACGGTGTCCGACCCGACGCCCAGGCGCTCCAGCAGGTCACGCACCACCAGCTTTCCGGTGATCACCCCGATCGAGCCGGTGATCGTCCCCGGGTTGGCGACGATCGCGTCGGCGCCCATCGCGACGTAGTAGCCGCCCGAGGCGGCGACGCCGCCCATGGACGCCACCACCGGCTTGCCGCGTTCGCGGGCCCTCGCCACCTCGCGCCAGATCGTCTCCGACGCGGTCACCGCGCCCCCGGGGCTGTCCACCCGCAGCACGATGGCGGACACCGCATCGTCGGCGGCGGCCTCCCGCAGCGCCGCGGTGATGGTGTCGCTTCCCGCGGAAGACGGGCCGATCGGCAACATCTGCGGCCCGCCGCGCCCGCCGACGATCGCGCCGTCGACCGTGATCACCGCGAGGGTGGGCTTGGGGCGGCGACCGGGAACCGGCGGTGCGGGCGGCGCCAACCGCGGCCGCGACGCCGCGGCATAGCGGGTCAGATAGAGCAGGGGCGGGCAGTTTCGTTCCGAATGATTCTGCACGCCAACGAGTTCGGCGATGCGCGAGTAGGCCTGATCGCGGAATCCGATCCGGTCGATCAGTCCCGAGGCGACGGCGTCATCGCGCAGTAGCGGCGCCCGGTCGGCCAACGCGTCCAGCGCGGCCGCGTCGACCCCGCGTGAGCGCGCCACGCCCTGCCACACCTGTTCCTGCAGGCTTTCCAGCATCCTGGTGACCGCCTCGCGGTGCGCGTCGGTGAAGCCGTGCTCGGTGAAAACGTTTGCCGCCGACTTGTATTCGCCGCGTGCGACGATCTGCGCCTCGATTCCGGCCTTGTCCAGCGCGTCGCGCAGGAACGTGGCGTTGCTGGCGAACCCGACCAGCCCGACGGTCCCGGCCGGCTGCATCCACACCTCGCCGAAGGCCGAAGCCAGGTAATAGCACAGCGTGCCCGGGTAGGTCTCCGCCCAGGCCAGCGACGGCTTGACGGCGGTGAACGCCGCGATCGCCTCGCGCAGCTCTTGAACCGCCCCGGGCGGCGATGCCGCCAACTGCACCCGGGCGATCATCCCGGCCACCCGCGGGTCCTCGGCGGCGCGGTGGATCGCGGAGACGGTGTCGCGCAGCGTCATCGGCCGGCTGCCGCTGATGATCGCCAGCGGGTCGAAGCCCGTCGTCTCCGGCGGGACCGTCCGCACGTCGAGCTCGAGCACGCAACCGTTGGGCACGCCGTGGTGGCGGGCGGTGTCGACCCTGCCGGCCAGGGCCTGCAGCTCGTTGAGTCCGGGTAGGGAGCGCAGCAATGCGAACATACCTGCGACAGTACCGGCGAACGACCGTACGGTGGTCAGGTGAGGTATTCGATCGCCATTCCCCAATTCGACTACGACACCTTCGACGCCGCCGGGCTGCGGTCCTTCCTGGCCCGCGCCGAGGAACTCGGCTTCGAGGGCGGCTGGGCGCTCGAGCAGATCGCCGGGGAGGCGCCGCTGCTGGCCCCGCTGGAGCTGCTGGCGTGGTGCGCGGCCGGCACCGAGCGGCTGCGGCTGGGGGTCGCCGTGCTGGTGACGTCGCTGCACGACCCGCTGCAGTTGGCCTCGTCGGTGACGGCGGTCGACCGGCTCAGCCACGGGCGCCTCGACGTGGGCGTCGGCAGCGGCGGCGGTTCCCGCCGGTTCGCCGCATTCGGCGTCGAGCAAGCCTCCTACATCTCGTATTTCACCGAGGGGCTCGAGCTGATGAAGGCGGCGTGGTCCGACGAGCCGCGGGTGACGTTCCACGGCCGTTTCCGCGACGTCGACGGCCTTCCCATCCAGCCCAAGCCGGTGCAGCGACCGCACCCCCCGATCTGGTTCGGCGGGTCGGCGCCCAAGGCGCTGGCCAGGGCGGTGCGCCACGGTGACTCGTTCATGGGTGCCGGGTCGTCGACCACCGAGGCGTTCGCCGGGGCCGTCAGCGTCGTGCGACACGAACTCGAGCGACAGCGAAAAGACCCGGCGCGCTTCACGATCGGCAAGCGCGTCTACCTGATGGTCGACGACGACGCGGCGCGCGCCCGCGAGCGGGTGCTCGCCGGGTTGCGGCGCATCTACGGCACGATGCCCGGGGTCGAGGCCGTCCCGGTGTCGGGCACACCCGACGACGTGGCCCGCGGGCTGCGCGAGGTGATCGACGCCGGGGCCGAGTACCTGCTGCTCAACCCCGTCGACGCAGGCGTCGCGGAGAACCGCGAGCAGATGGAACGCCTTGCCGCGGAAGTCATTCCGCGGCTGGTCTGACTACAGCTCGGTGACCGATCCGCCGGCGGCGGTGATCTTGTCGCGGGCGCTGCCGCTGAACTTGTGTGCCGTCACGTTCACGTTCACGGCCAGCTTGCCGTCGCCGAGCACCTTGACCAGGCTGTTCTTGCGGACCGCGCCCTTGGCCACCAGCTCGTCGACGCCGACCGAACCCCCTTGGGGGAACAGCCGATTGATGTCGCCGACGTTGACGACGGCGTACTCGGTGCGGAACCGGTTACGGAAGCCCTTGAGCTTGGGCAGCCGCATGTGGATCGGCATCTGCCCGCCCTCGAAGGTCGCCGGCACGTTCTTGCGGGCCTTGGTGCCCTTGGTGCCGCGTCCCGCGGTCTTGCCCTTGGAACCCTCACCGCGACCGACGCGGGTGCGCGCCTTTTTGGACCCGGGCGCGGGCTTCAGGTCGTGCAGCTTGATGGTCATTTGCTAGTACCTCCGGCTTGCGCCTCGGCCGGCTCCACCTGGACGAGGTGGCTCACCACGGCGATCAGGCCGCGGGTCTGCGGGTTGTCCTCGCGGATCACCGAGTGGCTGATCCGCCGCAGGCCCAGGGTGCGCAGGCTCTCGCGCTGCTTCCAGCGCGCGCCGATGGTGCTGCGAACCTGGGTGATCTTCAGCTGACTCATGATTGCGCGCTTGCCTCCCTCGCCGCCGCCGCACTCGCCAGCGCGTCGGATTCCCGGCGCGCCTTGAGCATCGAGGGCGGGGCGACGTCCTCGATCGGCAGGCCGCGACGGGCCGCGACCTCCTCGGGACGCTGCAGCATCTTGAGCGCGGCCACCGTGGCGTGCACCACGTTGATCGCGTTGTCGCTGCCCAGCGACTTGGCCAGGATGTCGTGCACGCCGGCACATTCCAGCACCGCGCGCACCGCGCCGCCGGCGATCACGCCGGTACCGGGGCTGGCGGGGCGCAACAACACCACGCCTGCAGCCGCCTCACCCTGCACCGGGTGGGTGACGGTACCGCCGATCAGCGGGACCCGGAAGAAGCCCTTGCGCGCCTCCTCGACGCCCTTGGCGATCGCGGCCGGCACCTCCTTGGCCTTGCCGTAGCCGACGCCGACCATGCCGTTGCCGTCGCCGACGATGACCAGGGCGGTGAAGCTGAATCGCCGACCACCCTTGACCACCTTGGAAACGCGGTTGATGGCGACCACGCGTTCCAGGTAGTTGCTCTTGTCGCCGTCGCGATCGCGGCCACCGCGGCCGCCGCCATCGCGCCGTCCGCGATCACCGCGGGAGTCGCGGTTGTCGCCGCGGGCCTCGGGGCCGCCGGCTGACTGTTCCGCCATTATGCGGTCCTTCCAGTTGTCATCAGACCGATGTTGTTCATCAGAATCGCAGTCCGTTCTCGCGCGCGGCATCCGCCAGCGCGGCGATCCGTCCGCCGTAGGTGTATCCGCCGCGGTCGAACACCGCGCTGTCGATGCCGGCGGCCTTGGCCCGCTCGGCGATCAATTGGCCGACCCGCACGCTGCGGGCCTTCTTGTCGCCCTGCATGCCGCGCACGTCGGCCTCGATCGACGACGCGGCCGCCACCGTGGTGCCGTTCTCGTCGTTGACCAGTTGCACGTGGATGTGCCGCGCCGACCGGTGCACCACCAACCGCGGGCGCTGCGGCGTGCCCTCGATCTTCTTGCGGAGCCGCGCGTGCCTGCGCAGCCGGGAAACCCGCCTGGCCGCGGATACGCTCTGCCCCACCGGCTTCCGAGCCGTGTCAGCTTGTGTTTGCGCCATGGCTACTTACCTGTCTTTCCGACCTTGCGGCGGATCTGCTCGCCTTCGTAGCGCACGCCCTTGCCCTTGTACGGGTCGGGACGGCGCAGGCGGCGGATGTTCGCCGAGATCTGGCCGACCTTCTGCTTGTCGATGCCCGACACCGTGAACTTGGTCGGTGACTGGACCGCGAACGTGATGCCCTCGGGCGCCTCGATCACCACGGGGTGGCTGTATCCGAGCGCGAACTCCAGGTTGGATCCCTTGAGCTGCACGCGGTAGCCGACGCCGAAAATCTCCATCTTGGTCTCGTAGCCCTGCGTCACACCGGTGACCAGATTGGACACCAGGGTGCGCGACAGCCCGTGCAGCGAGCGGTTCTCCCGCTCGTCGTTGGGCCGGGTGACCACGATCGCACCGTCGTCGCTGCGCGACACGGTGATCGGCTCGGCGACCGTCAGGTCCAGCGTGCCCTTGGGGCCCTTCACCAACACCTTCTGGCCGTCGATCGTTACGTCGACCCCGGACGGGACCGGAATCGGTTGCTTACCAATACGAGACATCTTTTAACCCCTCACCACACGTACGCGAGGACTTCGCCGCCGACGCCCTGCCTGGCGGCCTGACGGTCGGTCAACAGGCCCGAGGAGGTGGAGATGATCGCCACTCCCAGGCCGCCGAGAACCCGCGGCAGGTTCGTGGATTTCGCGTACACCCGCAGGCCCGGCTTGGACACCCGGCGTAACCCCGCGATGCTGCGCTCCCGGCTGGGTCCGTACTTGAGCTGGACGACCAGCGCCTTGCCGACCCGCGCGTCTTCGGTCCGGTAATCGCTGATGTAACCCTCGTTCTTGAGGATCTGGGCGATGTTGGCCTTGAGCTTGGAGTGCGGCAAGGTCACCTCGTCGTGGTACGCCGAATTGGCGTTGCGCAGACGCGTCAGGAAGTCTGCGATCGGGTCGGTCATCGTCATATCGTCAGTCCCCTGTCACCAGCTGCTCTTCTGGACGCCGGGCAGTTCGCCCGCGTGCGCCATCTCGCGCAGGCAGATTCGGCAGAGCCCGAACTTGCGGAAGACCGCGCGGGGGCGGCCGCACTTGCTGCAGCGGGTGTAGCCGCGCACGGCGAACTTCGGCTTGCGCGCGGCCTTGTTGACCAGTGCCTTTTTAGCCATTGCTCAGTTCTCCTTGAACGGAAAGCCGAGGGCCCGCAACAGCGCTCGTCCTTCGTCGTCGGACGTCGCCGAGGTGACGACGTTGATGTCCATGCCGCGGACCCGGTCGATCTTGTCCACGTCGATCTCGTGGAAGACGGACTGCTCGCCCAGCCCGAACGTGTAGTTGCCGAGTCCGTCGAACTGCTTGGGCGACAGGCCGCGGAAGTCGCGGATGCGGGGCAGCGCAATCGACGTGAGTCGGTCGAGGAACTCCCACATCCTGTCCCCGCGCAGGGTGACCCGGACGCCGATCGGCATTCCCTCGCGCAACTTGAACTGCGCGATGGACTTTCGCGCCCGGCGGATCTCCGGCCGTTGCCCGGTGATCAGCGCCAGGTCGTTGACCGCGCCGTTGATCAGCTTGGCGTCCCGGGCCGCCTCGCCCACGCCCATGTTGACGACGACCTTGGTCACCGTCGGCACCTGCATGACGTTGGCGTAGTTGAACTCTTTCTGCAGCGAGGCACGAATCTCGCTGCGGTACTTCTCTTTCAGGCGGGGCTGAACCTTCTCTGCCGTCGTCATCAGATGTCCTTGCCGTTGCGCTTGGAGATACGGACGCGCTTGCCGGTTTCGTCGTCGACCCGGTAGCCGATCCGGGTGGGCTTACCGTCCGAGTCGACCACCATCACGTTGGAAACGTGGATCGGGGCTTCCTGGGTGACGATCCCGCCCGAGCGGGCTCCGCGCTGGTTGGTCGAGATCGCGGTGTGCTTCTTGATCCGGTTGACGCCCTCGACCAGCACCCGGTTGCGGTCCGGGTAGGCCTGCAGAACCTTGCCCTTGGCGCCCTTGTCCTTGCCGGCGATGACCAGGACGGTGTCGCCCTTGTGGACCTTCATCTACAGCACCTCCGGGGCCAGCGAGATGATCTTCATGAACCGCTTCTCGCGCAGCTCGCGGCCCACCGGCCCGAAGATGCGCGTGCCGCGCGGATCGTTGTCGGGCTTGATGATCACCGCGGCGTTCTCGTCGAACCTGATGTAACTGCCGTCGGGACGCCTGCGCTCCTTGACCGTGCGCACCACCACGGCCTTGACGACGTCGCCCCGCTTGACGTTGCCGCCGGGAATGGCGTCCTTCACCGTGGCGACGATGACGTCACCGATGCCGGCATAGCGTCGCGACGAACCGCCGAGCACCCGGATGCACAAGATCTCCTTGGCCCCGGTGTTGTCGGCAACCTTCAGCCGCGATTCCTGCTGAATCACTCGGGTCTCCTGACCTGGTTTCGTGTGTGCACGGCAGGATGAATCCCACGGCCTGACGTGCGCGGTCTTGAAAAGCAGTTGTCACCGAAAGGCACGCGGGGCCGATAACGCTTGCACGCACCGGCCGAGGTCTGCCCAAGGCAACCCCTAGAGTCTAGGCGACGACCAGCTCAGCGCCAAATTCGCGTCCCACTCAGAAGGGTGGTGGGTCGTCGTCGGTGTGGGGTGGGGCGGGTCCGGTGGGGTTCACGGCTTGGGCCTGGCGCGCCATGCGGGCTTGGCGGTTGTGTCGGCGTTCGGTGGCGACCCGCTCTGCGCGCTGTTGGGTGCGGGTGCGCCGGCGTCGGGGCATCATGGCGGTGCGCTGGTCGCAGTAGTCCGGGGGCGCGGGGTCGGCCTCGGGTGCGGGCATGCCGCCCACCGCGTAACACAGGCTGGGGAACAGCAGCGCGCTGCCCGGGGTGGTCACGTAGGTGCACCCGGCCGGGGAGGTCAGGATCAGGGTGCCGTCGGGCAGTTGTTTCTCGGTCCAGCCCCAAAACGTCTTCAGCAAATGATGCGTACGGCAATAACACTTCAGGTTGCCCGCATGGGTCGGCCCACCCTCGGCGTGCGCGATGGTGTGGTCGAGGTCGCAGGCCCAGGCCGGCACGTCACAGCCGGGCCAGCGACACGTCAGATCCCGGCACCGCACGAACTCGGCCAACGCCGTCGACGGGGTATAGCGCGGCTCGGGTGGGGCATCACCGGGATGCACCAGCGGCACCCGCGTGGCCGTGGCCGCGAGTTCCTGGACGAGGTCGGCGGTGATCAGCCCGTCGGCACCGACCAGCGAGCCCGGCGCGGTGCCGCTGCCCTCGATCGTGGCCTGCTCGGCGATCACATGAATCACCACCGGTGAGGCCGGTCTGCGCCCGCCCGCGGCGCAGTCCGCGCGCCCGCAGCCGCAGCCCAGGATCGGCCCCCGCGGCCAGCGCGCCCAGGGCATCCGCGCGGCGCTGGGCGTGCGCGCGCGGATCATGCGCACACACCGTGGCGGCCAACGCGTCCAGCCGCCGGTCCAGGGCGTGGGCGTCGGGGGTCAACAGGCTGCCGCGGATCAGCGAGGTCCCGCCCACCACATCATCGAGGGCCACCTCCCGGTCGCTGCGCAACCGCTGCCGCCGGCGCACCGCATCGGCATCGAGCATGGCCACCACCTTGTCGACCTGCCCGGCCAACCGATGGCGCGTCATCGACGGCCACCGCCCCACATTCGCCGCCAACCGTGCATCGACTGCCGCCAACACCTCGGGATCCTCGATCAAATCCGTGCGATACACGATCGTGGCGAACAACCGAAAATCGATGTCCCCGGCGCAAAACACCGCCCCCACCTTGGGCAGCCGCTCCCGCAGCGCCCGGGCATACCGCAGCCGCGAGGCCGCCAACGCCTGGGAGATCCGCAGCTCGGCGGCCACCTCGGCCGCCACCGCCTCCATGGTGTCGATCGCCCAGTCCTCGCTCTCGGCACACCGCGACAACCGGTAGGCGAACAACTCCCCCATCACCACCAACTGCGCAGCCGCCGCCCGATTCTCCACCCGCGCCGCCACCCCGATGCGCCCCACCAACGCCGCCGACTCGGTCGTCGTCGTCGGATAGCACCGCTCGATCAGCTCATCGAACCGCGCCCGCACATCTTCGAACATGTGTGCGAGTATGCCACCGCGGTACGACAAGTCCCCGCGTCAGGCGCCATCCAGAAATCGCTCAACCGCATCGACGAACTCGACGGGACAGTCGCGCACCAGCCAGTGCCCGCACGGCTCGAAAACCCGGACCTCCCCGTCCCCAACCAGCCCAGCGGCGCGGACGGAGTCCGCCACCGGCACGATCTTGTCGTTGCGCCCGGCCAACACCAAGGTCTTGGCCCGGACCTGCGACAGCCGCGAGGTGAGCGACAGGCCCTGCCGTCCAAGACCGAACGCCCACCGCTGAGTGGCCGAAAACGCTTCTCCCGCATGGGGGCGCCGGCAGTTCAGGAGGACGGCGTCGATCAGGTCGTCGGTCAGCGACGTCGGGTTCGCGATGATCTGCCGCAGTTGCAGACGGACCAGCGCGCGCCCCCACCGGCCGTACCACCGATACATGTACCGATTGACAAAAGGGTGGTGGGCCACCCACTCGGCGGTGCGCATGAACCGCACGGTCTCGCTGACGCCGCCGGGGTTGACCGGAACGATGCGCCGCACCACGCCCGGGTTACCGATCGCCACTTCGAGCGTGATCCATCCCCCGAGCGACAATCCGCCGAGATCGACCCCATCAAACCCGAGCCGGCGAATCAGGTCGACGACCCAATCCGCGTACCAGGGAATGGAATACGGGGAAGCGGTGAACTGGGTGTCGCCGTAGCCCGGCAGGTCCGGCGCGATGACGCGTCGGCGCCTCCCCAGCGAACCCAGCACGGAACCGAACGACACCAGCGCCGAGTCGGTGCCCGCTCCGTGCAGCAGGACAAGCGGGGTGAGCGAGTTGCCCGGATCGACCTCGTACACCCGGGTGCGGATGCCCTGCACATCCATCCAGCCGGTGCCGACCCCCTGCGGGATCGGCAGGCTACGGCCCGGGTCGGCGGCTGACGAACTCACGCCGCTCTCCCGTCAGCGGGTCGTCGAACTCCAGACGCTGCGCCAGCAACCGCAGCGGCGTGCCGAAGTCATCGGGGGGAACGTCGATCACGTCGGGATACAACGGGTCTCCCTCGATCGGCAACCCCAGCGACGCCATGTGCACCCGCAGCTGGTGGGTGCGCCCGGTGCGGGGGGTCAACCGGTACAGGCCGCCGGAAACCCTCTCCACCAGCGTTTCGGCATTGGGTTCGCCCGGCTCGCAGACCGCCTGCAGCCGGCCGCGGTGCTTGACGATCCGGCTGCGGATCACCACCGGCAGCGTCACCGCCGGCTCACCGCCGGCTCGCGCGAGGTACGTCTTGGACACCAGCCCGCGGGCGAACAGCGTCTGGTAGGCGCCGCGGACCTCGCGGCGGGTGGTGAACACCAGGACCCCGGCGGTCAGCCGGTCCAGCCGGTGCGCCGGACTCAGCTCCGGCAACCCCAGTTCGCGCCGCAGCCGCACCAGCGCGGTCTGCGCGACGTGCCGCCCGCGGGGCATGGTGGCCAGGAACGGCGGCTTGTCGACCACCACGACGTCCGCGTCGCGGTGCAGCACCGGGATGTCGAAGGGCACCGGAACCTCGTCGGGCAGATCGCGGTACAGGTACACGTGCGACCCGGCGGGCAGGACCGTGGCCCCGTCGACCGCCGCGCCGTCGGCGTCGACGACCTCTCCCGAAAGCACCTTGCACCGCGCCGGCTCCCCGAACCGCGCGGTCAATTCGGCCAGCACCGGGCCGCCGCGCAACCGCACCCGGGCGGGCCCAAGGCCGTCGCGAACCGGCAGGGGCGCGGGCCTCAAGTGAGGGGCACCGGCTCGAGGATCTCGGCGCGGGCCTCGGGCGCGCTGGCCCGCAGTTCGTCGGCCGACACGTCGTCGGGCTGGGCCTGCGACAGGACCTCGGCCTCGACCCGCGCGGCGTAGTTGGCGACCTCGCGCTCGGCGTCCTCGGCGCTCCAGCCCAGGACGGGCGCGACCACGTCGGCCACCTCGCGGGCGCAGTCGACGCCGCGGTGTGAGTATTCGATCGAGATCCGCATCCGGCGCGCCAGGATGTCCTCCAGGTGCAGCGCCCCCTCGGCGGTGACGGCGTAGAGCGCCTCGACCTTGAGGTAGCCCGGTGCCTCCTTGATCGGGCGCAACAGCTCCGGATCACCGGCGGCCAGGTCCAGCACGTCGCCGATCAGCGATCCGTAGCGGTCCAGCAGGTGACGCACGCGGTAGGGGTGCAGGCCCTGCACCGCGGCCACGTGCTCGGCCTGGTTGATCAGCGCGAAATAGCCGTCGGCGCCCAGCAGGCTCACCTTCTTGGTGATCGACGGCGCCACCCGGGCCGGGACGAACTGGACCGCGGCGTCGATCGCGTCGGCGGCCATCACCCGGTAGGTGGTGTATTTGCCGCCGGCGATGGCCACCAGGCCGGGCGCCGGCACCGCGACGGCGTGCTCGCGGGACAGCTTGGACGTCTCCTCGCTCTCCCCCGCCAGCAGCGGCCGCAGCCCGGCGTAGACGCCGTCGATGTCGGCGTGGGTCAGCGGGGTCGCCAAGACGGTGTTGACGGTGCCGAGGATGTAGTCGATGTCGGCCTTGGTGGCCGCCGGGTGGGCCAGGTCGAGGTTCCAGTCGGTGTCGGTGGTGCCGATGATCCAGTGGCTGCCCCACGGTATGACGAACATCACCGACTTCTCGGTGCGCAGGATGATCGCGACGTCGCTGACGATCCGGTCGCGGGGCACCACCACGTGCACGCCCTTGGACGCCCGGACCTGGAACCGGCCGCGCTGCTTGGACAGGGCCTGGATCTCGTCGGTCCACACGCCGGTCGCGTTGACGACGACGTGGCCACGGACCTCGGTCATCGCGCCGTTCTCGGAGTCGCGCACCCGCACGCCCGTCACCCGGTCGCCCTCGCGCAGCAGCGCAACCACCTGGGTGGACGACCGCACGACGGCGCCGTACTGCGCGGCGGTGCGCGCGACCGTCATGGTGTGCCGGGCGTCGTCGACGACGGTGTCGTAGTAGCGGATCCCGCCCACCAGGGACGTCCGCTTCAGACCGGGACTCAACCGCAGCGCCCCGGCACGGGTCAGGTGTTTTTGCGCCGGAACGGATTTCGCGCCGCCCATCCGGTCGTAGAGGAAGATGCCCGCGGCGACATAGGGCCGCTCCCACAGCCGCTTGGTCAGCGGAAACAGGAACGGCATCGGCTTGACCAGGTGCGGCGCCAGCGTGGTCAGGGACAGCTCGCGTTCGTAGAGCGCCTCGCGCACCAGCCCGAATTCCAGCTGCTCGAGGTAGCGCAGCCCGCCGTGGAACATCTTCGACGACCGGCTCGACGTCCCCGAGGCGAAGTCGCGCGCCTCCACCAGCGCCACCTTGAGCCCGCGGGTGGCCGCGTCCAGGGCGCAGCCGGAACCGACCACGCCGCCGCCGACGACCACCACGTCGAACTGCTCTGCGCCCAGCCGTTCCCAGGCCTCCCGGCGTTGTTGCGGTCCCAGCACCGAACCCGACGAGCCCTGCCCGCCGGTCGCGTGGATCGGGTCACTCACGAGGGAAACTCCTCCTCCAGTTACTCGTCGGTAGGACGTTCCCCAAGGCTAGCCGCTCAATCCAGATCGTCGTGCGCCATCAGCCGGCGCGCGGCCTCGGTGATCGACCCCGACAGCGACGGGTAGACCGCCAGCGTCTGCGCCAGCTCGTTGACGGTGATGCGGTTGGTGACGGCGACGGCGATCGGCAGGATCAGTTCGGAGGCGATCGGCGCGACCACCACGCCGCCGATCACCACGCCGGTGGAGCGCCGGCAGAAGATCTTGACGAAGCCCTGCCGCAGGCCCGACATCTTCGCCCGGGCGTTGGTGCGCAACGGCAACATGATGGTCCGCGCCGTCACCGAGCCGTCGTCGATCGCCGACTGCGGCACGCCGACGGCCGCGATCTCGGGCCGGGTGAACACCGTCGCCGCGACCGTGCGCAGCCGGATCGGGGTGACGCCCTCCCCCAGCGCGTGATACATCGCGATCCGGCCCTGCATGGCGGCGACCGACGCCAGCGGCAGCAGGCCGGTGCAGTCCCCGGCGGCGTAGATGCCGAGCACCGAGGTCCGCGAAACCCGGTCGACGGTGATGTAGTTGCCCCGGCCGAGCTCGATGCCGACGCGTTCCAGGCCCAGGCCGCCGGTGTTGGGCACCGAGCCGATGGTCATCAGGGCGTGGCTGCCCTCGACGGTGCGGCCGTCGGTCAGGGTGACCAGCACACCGGTGTCGGTGCGGGTGACCGAGGCAGCGCGGGCGTTCTTGACCAGCTCGACGCCCCGTTCGGAGAAGGCCTCCTCGAGCACCAGCGCGGCGTCGGCGTCCTCGTACGGCAGCACCCGGTCCTGGCTGGCGACGACCGTGACGGGCACCCCGAGCTCGGTGTAGGCGTGGACGAACTCCGCCCCGGTGACGCCGGAGCCCACGACGACCAGGTGCTCGGGCAGCGACTCGAGGTTGTAGAGCTGCCGCCAGGTCAGGATCCGCTCGCCGTCGGGCTGCGCCGACGGCAGGACGCGCGGGCTGGCCCCGGTCGCGATCAGCACGACGTCGGCCTCGTGTTCGGTGGTGGAGCCGTCTGCGGCGGTCGCTTTCACCCGGTGGCAGGCCAGCCCGGGGGTGGGGTCGACGAGCTCGCCGCGGCCGGCGACCACCTGCACGCCCACGTTGAGCAGCTGCGCGGTGATGTCGGCCGACTGCTCGGTGGCCAGGCGCCGGACCCGTTCATGGATCCGGGGCAGCGAGATCGTGGCCGCCTCGTAGTCGATGTCGAAGCCCAGCCGCGGCGCCCTTCGCAGCTCGGTGCGCAACCCCGTCGAGGCGATGAACGTCTTGGACGGCACGCAGTCGTCGAGCACGGCGGCCCCGCCGATGCCGTCGGAGTCGATCACGGTGACGCGGGCCGAATCGGGGTGCGAGGTGGCGGCGACGAGCGCGGCTTCGTAACCGGCCGGGCCTCCGCCCAGGATCACGATGCGGGTCACCACGGTTCACAACCTAGTCGGCGGCCGCGCGAAGCGCTCGGCGCGAACACCGGGCGAGCGCGGGCCGTTTAAGCTTTCCCCGTGCCGCTCTACGCCGCTTACGGGTCGAACATGGATCCCGAGCAGATGCTCAAGCGCGCGCCGCATTCGCCGATGGCCGGAACCGGCTGGCTGCACGGGTGGCGGTTGACCTTCGGCGGCGAGGACATCGGCTGGGAGGGCGCCCTGGCCACCGTCGTGGAGGATCCGGATTCCAAGGTGTTCGTCGTCCTCTACGACATGACGCCGGCCGACGAGAACAACCTGGACCGGTGGGAGGGATCGGAGTTCGGCGTCCACAAGAAGATCCGCTGCCGGGTGGAGCGGATTTCCTCGGACACCACCACCGACCCGGTGCTGGCCTGGCTGTACGTGCTGGACGCCTGGGAGGGCGGCCTGCCGTCGGCGCGATACCTCGGCGTGATGGCCGACGCCGCCGAAATCGCCGGCGCCCCGGCCGATTACGTGCACGACCTGCGGACCCGCCCGGCCAGCAACATCGGCCCGGGGACCTGACCGGTCCGCGGATGGAACATCTGGCCGCGTACGGCCCGTGGGCGGTGATCGCCGGCGGATCAGAGGGCGTCGGCGCCGAATTCGCCACCCAGCTGGCGACCGCGGGGCGCAACCTCGTGCTGATCGCGCGCAAACCCGACCCGCTGCAAACCACCGCGGAACACTGCCGCGAGCGGGGCGTGCAGGTTCGCACCCTGGCCCTCGACCTCGTCGCACCGGACGCCGTGTCGGCGGTCGCCGAGGCGACGGCCGACCTGGAGGTCGGGCTGCTCGTCTACAACGCCGGGGCCAACACGTGCAGCGAGCAATTTCTGGACGGCGACCTGGCCGACTTCGGCCGCGTCGTCGACCTCAACATCAGCGCGCAGCTGGCGCTGGTGCACCACTTCGGCCGCCCGATGCGCGAGCGGCGGCGCGGCGGCATCCTGCTGGTCGGGTCGATGGCCGGCTACCTGGGGTCGGTGCGGCACACCGTGTACGGCGGCGTGAAGGCGTTCGGGCGGATCTTCGCCGAAAGCCTGTGGCTCGAGCTGCGCGAGTACGACGTGCACGTGCTCGAACTCGTGCTCGGCGTGACCCGGACCCCCGCGATGGAGCGGGCCGGGCTGAATTTCGACGTGCCCGGTCTGCGGGTGGCCGACCCGGCCGACGTGGCCCGGGAGGGGCTGGCGCAGCTGCCGCACGGCCCCGTGTACGTGGCCGGCGGCAACGCCGACGACGTGGCGCGCCGCAACGACCCGGACCGCGCGAAGGTGGTGCTGGGCACCCACCGGTTCATTCAGCGGCTGCTGCCCGGCGGCGACTGACGGCCCGTCAGCCGGCCGGCTCGGCCGCCCGCTCGACGATGTTGACCATCAGGCGCACGCCGATCGGCATGGCCCGCTCGTCGAGGTCGAACGTCGGCTGATGCAGGTCCAGCTGCGGCCCCTCGCCCGGCCAGACGCCCAGGCGCGCCATGGCGCCGGGGATCTCCTCCAGGTACCAGGAGAAGTCCTCGCCGCCGCCGGACTGCCGGGTGTCCGCCAGCACGTCCGGGCCGACGGCCTCGATCGCGTGGGTGAGGATGTGCGTCGACACCTCCTCGTTGACCACCGGCGGGACGCCGCGGTGGTAGCGCAGCGTGTGCTCGATCGCCAGCGGCGACAGCAGCGCGTCGACGGCCTGGCGGATGATCGCCTCGAGGCCCATCCAGGTCTGCCGGCTGGCTGTGCGGACGGTGCCGGACAGCACCCCGCTCTGCGGGATGGCGTTGGCGGCCACCCCCGCGTTGACCGCTCCCCACACCAGCACCGTGCTGTTGCGCGGGTCGATGCGGCGCGACAGCACCCCGGGCAGCCCGGTGATCAGGGTGCCCAGCCCGTACACCAGGTCGCCGGTCAGGTGCGGGCGCGAGGTGTGCCCGCCCGGCGAGTGCAGCGTGATCTCGATCGAATCGGCGGCCGAGGTGATGGGGCCCGGGCGCACCGCGACCCGGCCGACCTCGAGGTGCGGATCGCAGTGCAGGGCGAAGATCCGCGACACCCCGCTGATCGCGCCGGCCGCGATGGCGTCGATCGCCCCGCCGGGCATCAGCTCCTCGGCGGCCTGGAAGATCAGCCGCACCCCGACCGGCAGCTCCGGCACGGACGCCAGCACCTGCGCGGCGCCCAGCAGGATCGCGGTGTGCGCGTCGTGCCCGCAGGCGTGCGCGACGTTGGGCATGTGCGAGGCGTACGGGGCGCCGGTCCGCTCGGCCATGGGCAGCGCGTCGATGTCGGCCCGCAGCGCGATCCGGGGCTTGTCCTCGGGGCCCAGGTCGCAGACCAGCCCGGTCCCGCCGGGCAGCACCTTCGGGTTCAGCCCCGCGTCGGCCAGCCGTTCGGCGACGAACTGGGTCGTGGCGAATTCCTGCCGCCCCAGTTCGGGGTAGCGGTGGATGTGCCGGCGCCACTCGACGAGGTCGTCGGCGTGCGCGGCCAGCCACGATTCGGCGGTGTGGGCGAGGTTTTTTTAATGATACGGCGACGCGCTGATCTTCACCGGCGGCGACGACGCGTGCTGGGTGCGCGTGGTGGTGCGCCCCTCGGGAACCGAGCCAAAGGTCAAGTGCTACATCGAGGTTCGCCACGCGGTAAGCGGGGATCTGCGCGCCTCGCGCGACCGGGCCCGCGCGCTGCGCGACGAGCTGGTCGGCGCGGTCGAAAGCTGGTGACTACCGGGGCCCGAACTGCCGGTCGCCCGCGTCGCCGAGGCCCGGCACGATGTAGGCGATCTCGTTGAGCCGGTCGTCGACCGCGGCGGTGAACAGCCGCGCGTCCGGTGCCGTCTTCTCCAGGGCCGCAACGCCTTCCGGGGCGGCCACGGCGCACAGAACGGTGATGTCGGTGGCGCCGCGGCGCTGCAGCAGGCCGAGCGTGTGTGTCAGGGAGCCGCCGGTGGCCAGCATCGGGTCGAGGATCATGACCGCGACGCCGGACAGGTCGTCGGGCAGCGACTCCAAATAGCCGGTGGGCCGGTGGGTTTCCTCGTCGCGGGCCACGCCCACGAACCCGACCCGGCACCCCGGCATCAGCGCGAGCGCCTGGTCGACCATGCCGAGCCCCGCGCGCAGCACGGGAACCAGCAGCGGCGGATCGGCCAGGCGCACCCCGAGCGTCTCGGCCAGCGGCGTGTGCACCGGAAACGTCTCGGTGGCCGCGTCGCGGGTGGCCTCGTAGACCAGCATCGCCGTCAGGTCGCGCAGCGCGTCCCGGAAGCCCGCGTTGTCGGTGCGCTTGTCGCGCATCGTCGTCAGCCGGGCCGACGCCAGCGGGTGGTCAACGACGCGTACCTCCACGGGGCCCGACCCTATATAACGATCGCGCCGCGCCCCGCGTCGGTGCCGTCGGCGGCAGCCAAGCGCCCCTAGACTCGCGGCGTGCTCCGTCCCGGCATGCTCACGCGGTGGGCCTCCCGCGCCCTGATCGCCGCGCTGGCGGTGGCGGGTGTGGCGGCCACGCCGCCGGCCCCGCGGGTGAGCCTGGCGGCGGCCGCACTTCCGCAGCCCGCGCACGTGGTGATCGTGATCGAGGAGAACCGCGCGGCGACCCACATCATCGGCAACAACTCGGCGCCCTTCATCAACGCGCTGGCGGCCGGCGGCGCGAACATGACCCAGTCGTTCGCCGAGACGCACCCCAGCGAGCCGAACTACCTGGCCCTGTTCGCCGGCAGCACGTTCGGCGTGACCAGCGACACCTGCCCCGTCGACGCCGGCGCCGCCCCCAACCTGGCGTCCGAGCTGCTCGCCGCCGGCTACACGTTCGCCGGGTTCGCCGAGGGCCTGCCCGCGGCCGGGTCGACGGTGTGCAGCGCCGGCAAGTACGCCCGCAAGCACGTGCCGTGGGCCAACTTCACCAACGTGCCGCCGGCGGACTCGCTGCCGTTCTCGGCGTTCCCGATGGGCAACTACGCCGCCCTGCCGACGGTGTCGTTCGTCATCCCAAACAACGACGACAACATGCACGACGGCTCGATCCCGCAGGCCGACGCCTGGCTGAACAGCCAGTTGTCCGGCTACGCCAACTGGGCGGTGGCCAACAACAGCCTGCTGATCGTGACGTGGGACGAGGACGACGGCGGCCCGCGCAACCAGATCCCGACGGTCATCTACGGCGGGCATGTGAAGCCCGGCAACTACGCCGAGCAGATCAGCCACTACAACGTGCTGTCCACGCTGGAGCAGATGTACGGGCTGCCCAAGACGGGGTACGCGGTCAACGCTCCCGCGATCACCGACGTCTGGGGCTAGCCGGGCGCGTCGGGCGCCCCGGCCGGCCGTCGCTATTCTGGCCCGCATGGCTGCTGACCTCGTGCCGATCCGCCTGAGCCTGTCCGCCGGTGAGCGCTACACCATCTGGGCGCCCCGCTGGCGCGACGCCGGCGACGAGTGGGAGGCGTTCCTGGGCAAGGACGAGGACCTGTACGCCTTCGAGACCGTCGCCGACCTGGTGGCGTTCGTGCGCTCCGGCGCCGACCACGACCTGGCCGACCACCCGGCGTGGGAGGGCTTCGCCGCGGCGCACGCGCACACGTTCTCCCCCGCCGACAAGGACCAGTTCGATCTGGTCGTGGTCGAGGAGCTGGTGTCGGAGAAGCCGACCGAGGAGTCGGTGGCCGCCCTGGCCGGGGTGCTGGCGATCGTGTCGTCCATCGGCTCGGTATGCGAGCTGCCCGCCGTGTCGAAGTTCTTCAACGGCAACCCCAGCCTGGGCACCGTGAGCGGCGGGATCGAGCACTTCACCGGCAAAGCGGGCCAGAAGCGCTGGCACGCGATCGCCGGGATCATCGCCCGCGGCTGGGACGACGTGCTGACCGCGATCGACGACATCGTCAGCACCCCCGAGGTCGACGAGGCCCTGTCGGCCAAGGCGGCCGACGAGCTCGAGGAGGAGCGCGAGGAGCCCGACACCGACGAGGCCACCGAGGCGACCGAGGCGACCGCCGACGACTCCGACGGCGAGGAGGCCGGGGAGACCGAGGAGGCCGCGGCAGCCGACGCGCCCGACGAGGACGACGAGACCGACGAGGACGAAGAGCAACCCCGCGCGGCCGGCGACAGCGCGGTGCTGGGCAGCGACGAGGACTTCTGGCTCAAGGTGGGCATCGACCCGATCCGGATCATGACCGGCTCGGGCACCTTCTACACGCTGCGCTGCTATCTCGACGACCGGCCGATCTTTTTGGGCCGCAACGGCCGGATCAGCGTGTTCGGGTCGGAGCGCGCGCTGGCCCGCTACCTGGCCGACGAGCACGACCACGACCTGTCGGACCTGGCCACCTACGACGACATCCGCACCGCGGCCACCGACGGCTCGCTGGCGATCGACATCACCGACGACAACATCTACGTGCTCAGCGGGCTGGCCGACGACTTCGCCGACGGCCCGGACGCCGTGGACCGCGACCAGCTGGACCTGGCCGTCGAGCTGCTGCGCGACATCGGCGACTACTCCGAGGAGAGCACCGTCGACAAGGCGCTGGAGACCAGCCGTCCGCTGGGTAAGCTGATCGCCTACGTGCTGGAGCCGGACTCGATCGGCAAGCCCACTCCCCCCTACGCCGCGGCGGTGCGCGAGTGGGAGAAACTGGAGCAGTTCGTCGACGGGCGGCTGCGCCGCGAGTAGGGCGCTTACGGCGCCCCAGCGTTTGACGGGTCATCAAGACGTAGGGGAAGGTGGGCCACGTGTCGCTTCCCGGCATCGGTCCGCTTCCGCTGTACGGGTTTCAGCGCCCGGGCATGCTGCTGTTTTTGGTCGTGCCGGTCGTGCTGCTGGGTTGCTACGTGCTGGTGCAGGCCGGCCGGCGGCGGCGGCTGCGCCGGTACACCGAGGAGCGGGTGCCGCAATCGTGGTGGCGGCACCTCCCGCTCGCGGTAGCCCTGCTCAGCCTGGTCCTGCTGACCGTCGCGCTGGCCACGCCCACCCACGACATGCGCATCCCGCGCAACCGCGCGGTGATCATGCTGGTGATCGACATGTCCCAGTCGATGCGCGCCACCGACGTCGAGCCCAATCGGCTCAAGGCGGCCGAGCAGGCGGCGAGTCAGTTCGCCGGCCAGCTGACCCCGGGCGTCAACCTGGGCCTCGTCGGTTTCGCCGGAACGCCGTACCTGCTGGTGCCGCCGACGCCGCAGCACCAGGCCACGCTGGAGGCGCTGAAAAAGCTGGACTTCGCCGACAGCACGGCGACCGGCGAGGCCATCTTCACCGCCCTGCACGCGATCGGAGCCACGGCGATCGCCGGGGGCGACAACCCGCCTCCGGCGCGCATCGTGCTGCTCTCCGACGGCCGGGAGAACAAGCCCACGGATCCCAGCGATCCGCACGACGGCGCCTACACCGCGGCGCGCCTGGCCAAGGACCAGGGGGTGCCCATCTCCACGATCTCGTTCGGTACCCAGAACGGCGAGATCGAGATGAACGGGCAGCGGGTCGCCGTCCCGGTGTCGGCCGACCAGATGAAGATGATCGCCAAGTTGTCCGGTGGGCAGTCCTACACCGCCTCCAACATCAAAGAGCTCGAGAAGGACTACGACGCCATCGAGAGCGAGATCGGCTACCGCATCGTGGCGGGCCCGGGAAGTTCGGGGTGGCTGCGCCTGGCGGTCATCACCGCCCTGATCGCCACGGGGCTGGCGCTATTGATCAACCGGCGCCTGCCCGTCTGATCGCTCAGGAGGGCAGCCTGCGGTTCAGGAGCAGGCCCGCCAGGATCGCACCGGCCATGACCACCGCACCGAGCAGCATCCACGCGAGGCTGGCGTCACCCTTGACGGTCTCGTAGCCGATCTGGTGCTGCAGGGTCGTGTACACCTGCTTGAGCGATTCCAGGCTGTCGGCGTGGAACGCCTGGCCGTCGGTGATCTCGCAGATCTTCTGCAGCGTCTGGTCGTCCACCGGAACCGGGATGGTCGCGCCCTCGAAGTCCACGGTGCCGTACGGCGTGCCGAACGAGATCGTCGATATCTGCACGCCCTCGGCCTTGGCGGCGCGGGCCGCGGTGAACGCGCCCTGCGGCGCGTTGGGGTCCAGCGGAACGTTCTCGGCGCCGTCGGACTCCAGCACGATGCGCGCCGGCGGCGGACCGTCGCCGCCGCCCATCACCGAGCCCACCGTCGCGATCGCCTGCAACGCCGTGAACAGGCCCTCGCCCGTCGCGGTTTTCGGGGCCGGCTGCAGGCCGTCGATCGCCTTCTTGACGGCCTCGCGGTTGGTCGTCGGCGGGACGAGCAGCGTGGCGTTGGCCGCGAACTCCACCAGGCCCAGGTTGATCGCCGGCGTCAGCTCGTCGGCGAATTGCTTGCCGGCCTCCTGCGCCGCGGCCAGCCGGGTGGGCGGGACGTCCGTGGAGGCCATCGACTCCGAGACGTCGATCACCAGCATCACGACCGCGCGGTTCAGCGGGATGCGCACGTCCGACGTCGGACCCGCCATCGCGGTGGTCAGCAACACCAGCGAGACGGCGAGCAGGACCGTCGGCAGGTGCCGCCAGCGGCTGGCGCGGGGCGGGGCGACGCGCTCCAGCACCTCCATGTTGGCGAACCGCAGCACCCGGCGGCGGCGGGCGAACTGCTGCGCGACGTAGATGCCCAGCACCAGCAGCACGGCCAGCAGGAACAGGAAGAACCAGGCGTGCTGGAAGCCCGTCAGCGACACCGGTCCCAGCAGAGGCAGCCTCATGTCCAGCCACCTTATTCGCCTTCTTCGCCGGCGGGGTGTTCCGCCTCAGCCCGCCACGAGATCGCGGCGCTGGGTGAACTTGATGTCCAGGCTGCGAAGGTAGGTTTGCAGGCCGGCGTCCTGAATGGGGATCAGGTGCGCGGGGTGCTCGGTCTCGTTGTAGTGCGCGTGCCAGATGCCCGGGGGCGTGGTGAACGCGCAGCCGGCCCGCCAGTCGACCCGGATCGGGTCGGCGATGTCACCGCGCTCGTCGAGGCGGGTGCCCAGCAGGGTGTAGCAGCCGTGTTCCGGGGCGTCGAGGATCAGGTCGAGGGCGACCGACTGGTGCCGGTGCGGACGCTGCACCTGGTTGGGCGGCAGCACGCCGAACATCGCCCACAGCACGTGCGTGATGGTCAGGGTCTGCTCCTGTTCGGCGTTGGCCAGCAGCACGCTGACCCGGCTCTTCTCGTTGGCGCCAGGCCGGGAGGCGATCTCCTCGAGCTTGGCGACCGCGTCCGAACGGCAGAACTTCGTCGCGCGAAACCGCGGCTGGGTCGCCTCGGCGCCGAGGTAGCGCAGCAACGGCTCGTCGTGCACCCAGTACATGGCGGTGTCGGTCGCGCCGTAGAACACCGCACGGGTGCCGGCGGGCAGCGTCAGGAAGTCGCCCTTCTCCCACGTCACCAGCTGGCCGTTGACGGCCGCGAAGCCCCGCCCGAACAGGACGTAGTACAGCTGCGAGGTGGCGTTCGGGCTGGTGGCGACCTGCCCGCCGGGGCGGATGCGCACGAAGTTGGCCAGCAACGCCGGGCTGGTCGCCGCGCCGGTCGTGATGCCCAGCTCGCCGGACAGGTCGAGCGGGATGACGCCGGTCCCCTCGTGCAGGTAGACGTCGGGGTCGAACCGGGTGATCGGCACGCGCGGGACGTGCCCGGAGCCGATCGGGTTGGCGGCCTTGGAGTACTCGAAGTACTCGGCGTCGTCGGCCCAGTCCTCGAACCGGCCCTCGAAGCCGTACTCGGCGACGTTGATCATCGGGGCGGGAATGGTCGGGTCCAGATTGGGAACCACGGATTGATCGGTTCCCGCGGTGTGCATGGGTGAGCCGCTCATGGAAGCTCCTTCGGCAGGGCGTGCGTCTTACATCTCTAACGTATCTTTCTTGTATCTCAGCGTCAACCGAACCCCTCGGCCGCTCCGGCCGGTGTACGGTCGTTCGGCGTGTCGTTGGGATACGACTCAGCTACAAGGAGGCGATCGGTGGCTTCGGCAAAGGACCGTGCGCTGGAGTTCGTCAAGACCCAGGTCCTGACCGGCGCCTTCCCGGGCGGCGAGCTGATCAGCGAGGGCGACGTGGCCACCGCGCTGGGGATGTCGCGTACGCCGGTGCGCGAGGCGTTCCTGCGGCTGGAGGCCGAGGGCCTGCTGCGGCTGTACCCCCAGCGCGGGGCGCTCGTCGTGCCGGTGTCGCCCGACGAGGTGCGGGAGGTGATCGAGGCCCGCTGGGTGTTGGAGCAGTTCGCGGCGGCCAAGGTGGTCGAGCGCGGACCGGCCGCCTGCGCCGCCGTGTTCGAGCGACTGGCCGGCGAACTGGCCCGGCAGCGCGACGCGGTGGAGGCGGCGGACTGGGTCCGGTTCCTGGAGGCCGACCGCGCCTTTCACGCGGTCACGCTCGAGGAGTCGGGCAACGCCATCCTGCGCGGTTTCTATTCGTCGCTGCGGGACCGGCAGATGCGGATGATCGGCGAGTCGGCGCTGCGCGATCCCGGCCGGACGGCCGGGATCATGGACGAGCACCGTGGCATCGCCGAGGCGTTGCGCGACGGGGACCTCGCGCGGGCCCGGGAGGCCGTGCGGGCACACCTCGCCAGCACGGTGCGGGCCATGGGCGTGGCGGGCGACCAGTTGTCGGTGATCGGCGGCGCGGCGCACGGGTGAGAACGTGGACGGGGTTACGAAGCCATCGGATTGGGGAACCCCTGTCGAAGATGGCGCCTACCCCGGGCGCCGCTACGACAGGAGCTGAAATGATCGGATCGATAATCCTCGCCATCGTGGTGGGCGCGATCATCGGTTTGGTGGCGCGTCTCGTGATGCCGGGTAAGCAGAACATCGGCATGATCATGACCATCGCGTGCGGCGCCGTGGGCGGCCTGCTGGGCTCGGTGATCGCCAGCCAATTCGGATACCACAACGCCAACGGCGGCATCGCCTGGATTCCGTTCTTCATCGGAGTCGTCTGCGCGATCGTCCTCATCGCGGTCTACGAGGCCGTGACCGGTCGCGGTAGCCGCACGAAGCTGCCCCGCTAGACATATTCGGCCGATCGCCGCTCGCCCGGTCCCCGGGCGGGCGGCTTTCGGGCGTGAAGGGGCCCGCTAGCCGCTGATGAGCACGGCGTACCGCGGCTTGATCACCTCGTCGATGATCGCCAGCCGCTGGTCGAACGGGATGAATGCGGACTTCATCGCGTTGATCGTGAACCGCTCCAGGTCGCTCCACCCGTAGCCGAAAGCCTCGGCCAAACGCGACATCTCCAGGCTCATCGAGGTGTCGCTCATGAGCCGGTTGTCGGTGTTGACGGTGACCCGGAACCGCGTGCGGGCCAGCAGGTCGAACGGGTGGTCGGCGATGCTCTTGACCGCGCCGGTCTGCACGTTCGAGCTGGGGCACAGCTCGAGCGGAATTCGCTTGTCCCGCAATATGGATGCCAGCCGGCCCAGCCGCACGCTCCCGGCTCCGGCGCCGTCGTCGAGCAACGCGATGTCGTCGACGATGCGCACCCCGTGACCCAGCCGGTCGGCGCCGCAGAACGCGATCGCCTCGTGGATCGACGGCAGCCCGAACGCCTCGCCCGCGTGAATCGTGAAGCGCGCGTTGTTGTCCCGCATGTACTCGAACGCGTCCAGGTGCCGCGTCGGCGGGTTCCCGGCCTCGGCGCCGGCGATGTCGAAGCCGACCACGCCCTTGTCGCGCCACCGGACGGCCAGCTCGGCGATCTCGCGCGACACCGCGGCGTGGCGCATGGCGGTCACCAGCAGCCGCACCACGATGGGGCGCCCCGCCGCGGCGCAGGCCTTCTCGCCGTCGGCGAAGCCGGCCAGCACGGCGTCGACGATCTCGTCGAAGGTCAGCCTGCGGTCGATGTGCAGCTCGGGAGCGAACCGGATCTCGGCGTACACCACCGAGTCGGCGGCCAAATCCTCCACGCACTCGTAGGCCACGCGGTGCAGCGAGTCGGCGGTCTGCATCACCGCGACGGTGTGCGAGAACGGCTCCAGGTAGCGCTCCAGCGATCCGCTGTGCGACCGGGTGCGAAACCACGTCGCGAGCTCGTCGGCCTCGGTGGCGGGCAGCTCGTCGTAGCCGATCTCCCCGGCGATGTCGATGACGGTCGACGGCCGCAGTCCGCCGTCGAGGTGATCGTGCAGCAGGGCCTTGGGCGCCCGGGTGATCTGCTCGAAGTCCAGCGGTCTTGTCACGTCACGATCCGATCGATGATGAGCGGCCGGGCGGCCGCCTCCGATACCGGGTCCGCCCCCGAAACCAGGTCCGCCCCCGAAACCAGGGATGTGGGTCCGACGCGGTAGCCGCCGTCCAGCTCGGCCAGGGCGGCCCCGAAGCGCTCCGGGGTGTCGGTGTAGAGGGTGAACAGCGGCTCGCCGGGGGCCACGGGTTGCCCCGGGCGGCGGTGGATCCGGATGCCGGCGCCCGCCTGCACGGCGACTCTTCCCGCGCCCAGCCGCCAGGCCGCCAGCCCCACCGCCATTGCGTCGATATCGCCCATTGTGCCGCCCCGCTCGGCGGTCACGACTTCGGAGTGCGCGCCGATCGGCAACGGCACCGACAGGTCACCGCCCTGCGCCGCGACCAGGCGGCGAAACCGGTCCATCGCGGTGCCGTCGCGCAGCGTCTCGGCGGGGTCGCGGTCGCCGATGCCGGCCAGCTCGAGCATCTCGGTGGCCAGCCGCAGCGTCAGCTCCACCACGTCCGGCGGGCCGCCACCCGCCAGCACCTCGAGGGCCTCGGCCACCTCGAGGGCGTTGCCGACGGTCGCCCCCAGTGGGCGGTTCATGTCCGTCAGGAACGCGTGGGTGGGCACCCCGTGCGCCGCCCCCAGCTCGACCATGGTGTGCGCCAGCTCCCGGCACTGCTGCTCGGAGGCCAGCAACGCCCCGGAACCGACCTTGACGTCGAGCACCAGCGCGCCCGCCCCCTCGGCCAGCTTCTTGCTCATCACCGAGCTGGCGATCAGCGGCAGCGACTCCACCGTGGCGGTCACGTCGCGCAGCGCGTACAGCTTGGCGTCCGCCGGGGCCAGCTCGCCGGCGGCGAAGATGGCCGCGCCGACGTCGCGGAGTTGCTCGCGCATGCGCGCGGCGGGCAGTTCGGCGCTGAACCCGGCGATGGACTCCAGCTTGTCCAGCGTGCCCCCGGTGTGCCCGAGGCCGCGCCCGGCCGCCTGCGGCACCGCCGCGCCGCAGGCGGCGACGACGGGAACCAGCGGCAGGGTGATCTTGTCCCCCACCCCGCCGGTGGAGTGCTTGTCCACGGTCGGCAGGCCGAGGTCGCTGAAATCCATGCGCCGCCCCGAGGCGATCATGGCCGCGGTCCACCTGGCGATCTCGGCGCGGTCCATCCCGCGAAACACGATCGCCATCGCCAGGGCCGCCATCTGCTCCTCGGCGACCCGGCCGTCGGTGTAGGCCGCGATGATCCAGTCGATGGCGGCGTCGGAAAGCCGGCCGCCGTCGCGCTTGGTCCTGATGATCGTGGGCGCGTCGAACGAGGCGTTCATGCCCGGGCGAGGTCTTCGGGGCCGAAGGCGTCGGGCAGCAACGCGTCGAGGCGGCGCGGTCCGGCCGGGTGGTCGACGAGCAGGCCGGGGCCGCCGTGTTCGAGCAGCACCTGGCGGCATCGCCCGCAGGGCATCAGCGCCGACCCCCGCCCGTCGACGCACGCCAGGGCGACCAGGCGCCCGCCGCCGGTCGCGTGCAGGGCGCACACCACCCCGCATTCTGCACACAGACCAAGGCCATATGAGACGTTCTCCACATTGCATCCGGTGACCACCCGGCCGTCGTCGACGAGCGCGGCCGCCCCCACCGGGAACCCGGAATAGGGCGCGTAGGCGCCCGACGCGGCGCCGATCGCCTTGTCCCGCAACATATCCCAGTCGATGTTCGGCATGCGCAACCCCGCTGATCCGATGGGCCTTGGTGGTCCTCTCAGAACGTCACCCTAGCCCCGGCGCGCGGCGCGCTCAGCCGCCTGGCCGGCACTTCGATCCGGGCGGCCGGGTTAGGCTGGACTGCCCGGCTCGGGTGGCCGGCGAAGGCGGTGAGAACAGGGTTGAGTACGCAGGCGACAACCTCGCACGCGCCGTCGCGCAGGCGGCGCCCGCCCCGCACCCTGTACCGGGGCGACCCCGCGATGTGGTCCTGGGTCCTGCACCGCATCAGCGGCGCGACGATCTTCTTCTTCCTGTTCGTGCACGTGCTCGACGCCGCGATGCTGCGGGTGAGCCCGCAGACGTACGACGCGGTCATCCACGACTACCAGACCCCGGTCGTCGGCCTGATGGAATTCGGACTGGTCGCCGCCGTGGGATTCCACGCGCTCAACGGGATCCGGGTGATCCTCATCGACTTCTGGTCGCAGGGGCCGCGCTACCAACGGCCGATGCTGTGGATCGTCGCCGTCGTCTACGCGCTGCTGCTGGTCCCGGCCGGCGTGGTGCTGGGCATCCACCTGCTGGACCACTTCCGATGAGCGGCCCCGACCTGCAGCTGGGACGGGGCGAGGTCGCGCCCGTGCGCCAGCGCAGCCACGACCGCCCCGCCGGCCTGGACAATCCACGCTCGCCGCGGCGGCGCTCCGGCATCCCCAACTTCGAGAAGTTCGCCTGGCTGTTCATGCGGTTCTCCGGCGTGGTGCTCGTCGTCCTGGCGCTCGGGCACCTGTTCATCACGCTGATGTGGGACGACGGGGTCTACCGCATCGACTTCAACTTCGTGGCGCAGCGCTGGGGTTCGCCGTTCTGGCAGACCTGGGACCTGCTCCTGCTGTGGCTGGCTCAGCTGCACGGCGGCAACGGCATGCGCATCATCATCGACGACTACAGCCGCAAGGACAGCACCCGCTTCTGGCTGAACTCGCTGCTGGCGGTGTCGATGCTGTTCACCCTGACGCTGGGCACCTACGTGATCATGACCTTCGACCCGAACATCGGGAGCTGACCCGTGATCGCCCAACACCGCTACGACGTGGTGATCGTCGGCGCCGGGGGCGCCGGCATGCGGGCGGCGGTGGAGGCCGGCCCGCGCGTGCGCACCGCGGTGTTGACCAAGCTCTATCCGACCCGCAGCCACACCGGGGCCGCGCAGGGCGGCATGTGCGCCGCGCTGGCCAACGTCGAGGACGACAACTGGGAGTGGCACACGTTCGACACGGTCAAGGGCGGCGACTACCTCGCCGACCAGGACGCCGTGGAGATCATGTGCCGGGAAGCCATCGACGCGGTGCTCGACCTGGAGAAGATGGGGATGCCGTTCAACCGCACCCCCGAGGGCCGCATCGATCAGCGCCGCTTCGGCGGCCACACCCGCGAGCACGGCAAGGCCCCGGTGCGCCGCGCCTGCTACGCCGCCGACCGCACCGGACACATGATCCTGCAGACCCTGTACCAGAACTGCGTGAAGCACGACGTGCAGTTCTTCAACGAGTTCTACGCGCTGGACCTGGTGCTCACGCAGACCCCCGGCGGCCCGGTGGCCACCGGCGTGGTGGCCTACGAGCTGGCCACCGGCGAGATCCACGTCTTCCACGCCAAGGCCGTCGTGATCGCCACGGGCGGGTCGGGCCGCATGTACAAGACGACGTCCAACGCGCACACGCTGACCGGCGACGGCCTCGGCATCGTGTTCCGCAAGGGACTTCCGTTGGAGGACATGGAGTTTCACCAGTTTCACCCGACGGGCCTGGCCGGGCTGGGCATCCTGATCTCGGAGGCCGTGCGGGGCGAGGGCGGCCGGCTGCTCAACGCCGAGGGCGAACGCTTCATGGAGCGCTACGCGCCGACGATCGTCGACCTGGCGCCCCGGGACATCGTCGCCCGGTCGATGGTTCTGGAAGTCCTGGCGGGCCGCGGCGCCGGCCCGCACAAGGACTACGTCTACATCGACGTCCGCCACCTGGGCGAGGACGTGCTGGAGGCCAAGCTGCCCGACGTCACCGAGTTCGCCCGCACCTACCTGGGCGTGGACCCGGTGCGCGAGCTCGTCCCCGTGTACCCGACCTGTCACTACGTGATGGGCGGCATCCCGACCACCGTCACCGGACAGGTGTTGGCCGACAACAGCTCTACGGTGCCGGGCCTCTATGCGGCCGGCGAGTGCGCGTGCGTGTCGGTGCACGGGGCCAACCGGCTGGGCACCAACTCGCTGCTGGACATCAACGTCTTCGGCCGCCGCGCCGGCATCGCCGCCGTGCACTACGCCCGCGGGCACGACTTCGTCGACATGCCGCCCAATCCGGAGGCGATGGTGCTCGGCTGGGTGGGCGACATCCTCTCCGAGCACGGCAACGAGCGCGTCGCCGACATCCGCGGCGCGCTACAGCAGACGATGGACAACAACGCCGCGGTGTTCCGCACCGAGGAGACGCTCAAGCAGGCGCTCGGCGACATCCATGCGCTCAAGGGGCGGTACTCCCGAATAACCGTGCACGACAAGGGGAAACGCTTCAACAGTGACCTGCTGGAGGCGATCGAGCTGGGGTTTCTGCTGGAGCTGGCCGAGGTCACCGTGGCCGGGGCGCTGAACCGCAAGGAGTCCCGCGGCGGGCACGCCCGACAGGACTACCCGAACCGCGACGACGTCAACTACATGCGCCACACGATGGCCTACAAGCAGGGCACCGACCTGCTCAGCGACATCGCCCTGGACTTCAAGCCCGTCGTGCAGACCCGCTACGAGCCGATGGAACGGAAGTACTGATGGCCGAAGACGACGCACCGCTGCCGCCCGTTCCCGAAGGCGCGGTGCTGGTGACCGTGAAGATCGCCCGGTTCAACCCCGAAGATCCCGACGCGTTTGCCAAAACCGGCGGCTGGCAGTCGTTTCGGGTGCCCTGCCTGCCCAGCGACCGGCTGCTCAACCTGTTGATCTACATCAAGGGGTATCTCGACGGGACGCTGACGTTCCGGCGGTCCTGCGCCCACGGCGTGTGCGGGTCCGACGCGATGCGGATCAACGGCGTCAACCGGCTGGCCTGCAAGGTGCTGATGCGCGACCTGCTGCCGGACAAGCCGGGCAAGCAACTCACCGTCACCGTCGAGCCGATCCGCGGGCTGCCGGTGGAGAAGGACCTGGTGGTCGACATGGAGCCGTTCTTCGACGCCTACCGGGCGGTGAAGCCCTACCTGGTCACCACCGGCAATCCGCCGACGCGCGAACGCATCCAGAGCCCCACCGACCGCGCCCGCTACGACGACACCACCAAGTGCATCCTGTGCGCGGCCTGCACCACCAGTTGCCCGATCTTCTGGCACGAGGGCAGCTACTACGGCCCGGCGGCGATCGTCAACGCGCACCGGTTCATCTTCGACAGCCGCGACGAGGCGGCCGCCGAGCGCCTCGACATCCTCAACGAGGTCGACGGCGTGTGGCGGTGCCGCACCACGTTCAACTGCACCGAGGCCTGCCCGCGCGGGATTCAGGTCACCAAGGCGATCCAAGAGGTCAAGCGCGCCCTGATGTTCTCGCGCTAAGGGGTCAGCGCTGCCGACCCTCGTACGGCGGAACCGCGCTGCCGGTGTCCTGCGGGGGCAATTCGCCCGCACCGCCGGCGCCGAAAAACAAGTGCCTGTGCGGGGGCGCCGACCGATCCCGACGAGCACCCGGCGAAGCGCAGAGTTCGTGGTGGGTACTTTGGTTGCCGCCCAACCGTTTCGCCTGGTACATCGCGGCGTCGGCGGCGGTGATCAACGCATCGAGGACCGACTGCGGTTCGGATCCGGTGTCGACGAGGCGGGCGCAGGCGGTGCCGATACTGGCGGTGACGCCCGCGCCGGATGCCGCGATGCCCGCGCACACCCGCTCGGCCAGCGACTCGGCATTGCAGCTCGGCGACGTGCCGGCCAGGAGGAATTCCTCGCCGCCGCTGCGCGACACCACCGCCTGGTTGTCGGCGGCGGCCAGCAGCGCCTGGGCGACTTGGACCAGGGCGTGGTCGCCCGCGGCGTGACCGCACCGGTCGTTGAGGGCCTTGAAATTGTCGAGGTCGATCAGCATGACCACCAGGTGGGAGTCGATGCCGCGTCGGGCCAGCATCATGCCCAGCGCCTCGTGCGCAAATGCGCGCCTGTTGAGCAAGCCCGTCAAAGGA
Source organism: Mycobacterium bohemicum DSM 44277 (assembly GCF_001053185.1). GTDB lineage: Bacteria > Actinomycetota > Actinomycetes > Mycobacteriales > Mycobacteriaceae > Mycobacterium > Mycobacterium bohemicum. The sequence goes on from NZ_CSTD01000007.1 coordinate 107,797, forward strand.
TCGCGGTCGGCGCGCAGCAGGTCTCCCGACAAGGCGCGCACCAGGATTCGGATGGCCAGCGGCAGCGCGATGTTGACCTCGATCACCAGCCACAAATCGACCCCAGCGAGGGTGGTGTGGCCCGATCGCGCCAGTGACACGGCCTCCCAGGTGCCGACGGCGGCGGCCACCGCGAAGTTATAAAGCACCATTCCCGTGGTGTGGAAGAACGCCATGTAGGCGCCGAAGCTCGCGAAAGCAACACACCCGATGAGCGCGGCCAGCGGGTTCGGGTGGGCCAGGCACGCCAGCGCGACGGAGATGTTGCACGTGACGCCGAAAAGGACCGATTGCGAGCGCGTCGGCCAGCGCCATATCCACAGCAGTGCCCCCGCGATCCCACCGGCGACCGCGATCCATGTCATCGCCACCGGCACCGGTCCGCGGGGACCGTCGGAGCCGGCGAGCAGCGCGAGGAGGCACAACACCATCGACCCCGCGATGAACGCCATCAGCGCCCGGGTGGCGCCGCTGACGCCCCGCGAGGCGAGGTACCCGGAAAGCCAGTCGTACTGATCGCCCCGCCACCAACGGCTGAACAGCACAGTCATCGTTGACTCTCCCCGATCGCCACCACCGGCCCTCGCTGGGAAAAGGCTAGCCGCATGCGATGCGGGAATGGTCACACTTTCGCGGATCAATTCGTCTGACGGGTATGACACCGAAAACCCGCATCCAGCCCCTGCCCCCGAAGCGCGCCGGACTGCTGAACCGGGCCATCTACCGGATTGCCAGGCGGCGCTTCGGCCAAGTCCCCGAGCCCTTCACCGTCACCGCGCACCATCGCAAGCTGATGGTCGCCGGCGCGGTCCACGAAACGATGGTCGAGTGGGCGTCGCGCACCCTTCCCGTCAGCGTGCGCGAGCTCGCGGTGTTCTGGACCGCGCGGGCGATCGGCTGTTCGTGGTGCGTCGACTTCGGGTCGATGCTGCAGCGCCTGGACGGCCTCGACGTCACGCGACTGAGGGAAATCGACTGCTACGCAACCTCTCCCGCGTTCACCGAGGACGAGCGCGCCGCCATTGCCTACGCCGACGCGATGTCCACCGATCCGCACACCGTCACCGACGAGCAGGTCGCCGACCTGCGCGCGCGCTTCGGTGACGCCGGCGTGATCGAGCTGACCTATCAGATCGGACTGGAGAACATGCGGGCGCGGATGAACTGCGCGCTGGGCATCACCGAGCAGGGCTTCAGCTCGGGTGACGCGTGCCGGATTCCGTGGGCTTCCGGCGATGGCGCCAGCTAAGGACTCGTCTGCCGTCGTCCGAATCGGGGAACGGGCGTGCTGCCGTAATCTGCCGCGGGGTACGCAACCTTCAGCCGGCGACTACTGCGACGCGCGCAGCGGAGACCCGGTGAACTTGTCCGGATTGGCGACATCCCATAGCGCGCAGACCTTCCCGTCGCGCACGGTCAGCGCCGTGATCCGGGGCAGGAGCTCGCGGTAGCCGTCGCCGGCGGGGTGGCCGGCCGTGTAAAAGCCCAGTTCGCCGTTGACCCGTGCGAGCTCGGACGCGGCGAACATCGCGGGGCCGTAGCGCTGCATGAGGCCCAGCATGAACCGGACCACCTTGTCGCGCCCGTGGATGACCCGAACCGCCGTGGGCGCCTTGCCGTCCGAGTCGCCGGTGAAGGTGACGTCGGGGTGCAGCAGCGCCACCACGGCGTCGATGTCGCCGGCCGCCATGGCGGCGAGCAGCCGGCCGACCACCTCGTCGTGCGACGGGTCGGGCTTCGGCGGTGGCTGCGCCGCGCCGGCCTTGCGGGCGCGCGAGGCCAGCTGCCGGGTGGCGGCCTCGGTGGTTCCCAGCACCCGCGCCACGTCGGCGAATGGCACGGCGAAGCCGTCGTGCAGCACGAACGCGACCCGCTGGTCGGGTGACAGCCGCTCGAGCACCACCATCGCCACGAACCGGGCGTCTTCGCGGGATACCACCGCCGACAGCGGGTCGGTCGTGTCGGACAGTCCGGTGACGACGGGTTCCGGCAGCCAGGTGCCGGTGTAGGTCTCGCGGCGGTGCGCGGCCGACCGCAGCTTGTCCAGGCCCAGCCGGCTGACCACGGTCGTCAGCCAGGCACGCAGATCTGTGATCTCGGCGGCCTGATTGTCCCAGCGCAGCCAGGCTTCCTGGACGATGTCCTCGGCGTCGGCCACGGTGCCCGTCAGCCGGTACGCGACCGCCATGAGATGCGGTCGCAGAGCCTCGAATTCGGCGACCTCCTGCGTTGAGGTCATGGCACCGAGCCTAGCGCGGTGACGGCGAGCGCCGGAACGGCGCGAGTGAGGAACCGCGCCATCAAACCTAGCGCGGTGACGGCGAGCGCCGGAACGGCGCGAGCGAGGAACCGCGCCATCAAACCCGGCGCGGTGACGGCGAGCGCCGGAACGGCGCGAGCGAGGAACCGCGCCATCAAACCCAGCGCTACGCTCACGAGCAATGACCCAGCACCTGTGGCTGCACTTCGCCCGGCACGGCCCCGACATCACCCCGCCGGTCATCACTCGCGGCGAGGGCGTGACCATCTTCGACGACCGCGGCAAGAGCTACCTGGACGGGCTGTCGGGGCTGTTCACGGTGCAGGTGGGCCACGGCCGCACCGAACTCGCCGAGGTCGCCGCCCGGCAGGCGAGCACGCTGGCGTACTTCCCGCTGTGGGGGTACGCGCACCCGTCGGCCATCGAACTCGCCGAGCGGCTGGCGCACTACGCCCCCGGCGACCTCAACCGGGTGTTCTTCACCACCGGCGGCACCGAGGCGGTGGAGACCGCGTGGAAACTGGCCAAGCAGTACTTCAAGCTCACGGGCAAACCCGGTAAGCACAAGGTGATTTCGCGCGCGATCGCCTACCACGGCACCACGCAGGGCGCGCTGGCGATCACCGGCCTGCCCAAATACAAGGCGCCGTTCGAGCCCGTGACGCCGGGCGGCTTCCGGGTGCCCAACACGAACCTCTACCGTGCGCCCGCGGCGTTGGCCGACGACCCGAAAGCCTTCGGGCGGTGGGCCGCCGACCGGATCGCCGAGGCGATCGAATTCGAGGGACCCGACACCGTCGCCGCGGTCTTCCTGGAACCGGTCCAGAACGCGGGCGGCTCGATCCCGCCGCCGCCGGGCTATTTCGACCGGGTGCGCGAGATCTGCGACGCCTACGACGTGCTGCTGGTCTCCGACGAAGTGATCTGCGCGTTCGGCCGGATCGGGTCGATGTTCGCCTGCTCGTCAGACATCGGAGACTTCGGCTACGTGCCCGACATCATCACCTGCGCCAAGGGGCTCACCTCCGGCTACTCCCCGCTGGGCGCGATGATCGCCACCGACCGGCTGTTCGAGCCGTTCAACGACGGCGAAACCATGTTCCCGCACGGCTATACGTTCGGCGGCCACCCGGTGTCGGCGGCTGTGGCGCTGGCCAACCTCGACATCTTCGAGCGCGAGGGCCTCAACGATCGCGTTCGACGGCACGCGCCGGCCTTTCGCGCCACGCTGGAGAGGCTGCACGACCTGCCCATCGTCGGCGACGTGCGCGGGGAGGGCTACTTCTACGGCATCGAACTGGTGAAGGACAAGGCCACGAAGCAAACCTTCGACGACTCCGAGCGCCGGTCGCTGCTGTCGCGGGTGTCGTCCGAGCTGTTCGAGAACGGGCTGTACTGCCGCACCGACGATCGCGGCGATTCCGTCATCCAGCTGGCGCCCCCGCTGATCAGCGGGCAGGACGAGTTCGACACGATCGAATCCATCCTGCGCGACGTGCTCGCGGAAGCCTCGAAGCGGCTATAGCGGCGGCACAGCCGGGCGCAGAGGCCACGAAGCGCCGGCGGCCAGGCTCCCCGCAAGCAGCGGACGGTCGGAAGCCTGCCACGGGACGGCCGATGTCGTAGTCTGCCTGTCGGGGGACTGATACCGGGTAGGTAGGTGACAATGTCTGCTCTGCTGGCGGTCCCCGAGGTCATGGTCTCGGCGGCAACGAATCTGTCCGAACTTGGCGCGACACTATCGGCCGCCAGTGCGGCCGCGGCGGGCCCGACGACCGGGGTGCTGTCCGCGGCCGACGATGAGGTGTCGACGGCGGTGGCGGCGCTGTTTTCCGAGCAGGGGCAGGCGTTTCAGGCGCTCAGCGCGCGGGCGGCGGCCTTTCACGCGCAGTTCGCGCAGACGCTGACCGCCGCCGGCTGCGCCTATGCGGCGACCGAGGCGGCCGCGGTCGCACCCTTGCGCGCCGCGCAGGCCCAAGGGGGCCTGCTGGGTGCGGTCAATGCGACCTTCCTGGCCTACACGGGGCGTCCGCTGATCGGTAACGGCCAGCCCGGGGCGGCGGGGACCGGGGCCAACGGCGGGGCCGGCGGCGATGGCGGCAGCGGTGGGCTGTTGATGGGCATCGGCGGGACCGGCGGGACCGGCGGCGGCGGCGCAGGACCGCGACCCCGCGCGACCGGGCGGCCTGCCCTGGTACAAACGCACCGCGCTGGTGCTGAGCCTGCTGGGCGCGGGCGCGGCCGTGCTCGTCGCCGTGCTGCTGGCCCTGACCATGGGCCGGCAGAAGACCAACCCGGTCAACACCACGCCGCCGAACGTCCCCGCGCCGCCGCCGACGTCGCAAACCGTGACGATCACCGAGCCGAACGGCAGCACCACCGAGACCGTGGTCCCGGCGCCCCCGCCGCCGTCGACGCAGCCGTCGGACACCTCGTCGGCCCCGCCGCCGACCACCACCACGACGAGCCCCCCACCGTCGACCACCACCACGACGCAGGCGCCGACCACCACCACCCAGCAGCCCACCACGTCGCAGGTCACCACCAGCACGGCTCCCACGACCACGCATGAAGGGCCGCGGCCGCCCCGTTTCCAGCCCCCGTCCGGGCACTGACGCGGCCTGACCGCCCGGTGGGGGCGCACCGACGCGAAGTTAGGTCAGCCTTTGTCGCGTCGAAAGCGGCGGAGATGTAACTATGAGCAGGGCTGATCAGCTATTCCACAGGCTGATGACTACACAGTGGGGAGATCTTCTGTGACCACGCAGATGCTCGTCAGACTGACGGTGGGCATGGGCATGACGCTGATCGTGATGGCGTTGGCCGCACGACGGGTGCTGTTCCTGTTCAAACTGGTCACGGCCGGCCAACCGGCTCCCGGCCACACCGACGACCCCGGCCGCCGGGTCTGGACGGAGATCACCGAGGTCTTCGGCCAGCGCCGGCTGCTGAAATGGTCGATTCCCGGCCTGGCCCATTTCTTCACCATGTGGGGCTTTTTCATCCTGCTGACGGTCTACATCGAGGCCTACGGGTTCCTCTTTCAGGCCCATTTCCACATCCCGATCATCGGCCGGTGGGACCTGCTGGGCTTCCTGCAGGACTTCTTCGCAACCGGTGTCTTCCTCGGGATCACGACCTTCGCGATCATCCGGCTGCTGCGCAACCCGCGTGAGATCGGCCGCTCGTCGCGGTTCTACGGATCCCACAACGGCGGGGCCTGGCTGGTCCTGTTCATGATCTTCAACGTCATCCTGACCTACGTGTTCGTCCGCGGATCCGCGGTGAACAACGGCACGCTGCCCTACGGCAAGGGGGCGTTCCTGTCGCAGCTGTTCGGCGTGATCCTGCGTCCGCTGGGCCAGCCCGCCAACGAGATCATCGAGACGACGGCGCTGCTGCTGCACATCGCGGTGATGCTGTCGTTCCTGATCCTCGTGCTGCACTCCAAGCACCTGCACATCTTCACCGCGCCCATCAACGTCATCTTCAAGCGCCTGCCCGACGCGCTCGGCCCGCTGCAGCCGGTCGAGTACGAGGGCAAGCCGGTCGACTTCGAAAACCCGCCGGACGACGCCGAATTCGGGCGCGGCAAGATCGAGGACTTCAGCTGGAAGGCGATGCTGGACTTCGCGACCTGCACCGAGTGCGGGCGCTGCCAGTCGCAGTGCCCGGCCTGGAACACCGGCAAGCCGCTGTCGCCCAAGCTCGTCATCATGGACCTGCGCGACCACTGGATGGCCAAGGCGCCCTACATCCTGGGCCAGAAGGAAACGCCCACCGAGAACACCCCCGAGGGGGGCCTCGGCGAGGAACTGGCCGGCGAGAAGCACGCCGAGGAGCACCACGTGCCGGAGTCCGGCTTCGGCCGGGTCATGGGCTCCGGGCCGGGGCAGGCCACCCGCCCGCTGGTCGGCACCGCCGAGCAGGGCGGCGTGATCGACCCCGACGTGCTGTGGTCCTGCGTGACGTGCGGGGCGTGCGTCGAGCAGTGCCCGGTGGACATCGAGCACGTCGACCACATCGTGGATATGCGCCGCTACCAGGTGATGATGGAGTCGGAGTTCCCCACCGAACTGTCGGCGCTGTTCAAGAACCTGGAGAACAAGGGCAACCCGTGGGGCCAGAACGCCTCCGACCGGACCGCCTGGATCGACGAGGTGGACTTCGACGTCCCGGTGTACGGCGAGGACGTCGACAGCTTCGACGGCTTCGAGTACCTGTTCTGGGTGGGCTGCGCGGGCGCCTACGACGACAGGGCGAAGAAGACCACCAAGGCCGTCGCCGAGCTGCTGGCCGTCGCCGGGGTGAAGTACCTGGTGCTCGGGGCCGGGGAGTCCTGCAACGGCGACTCCGCGCGCCGCTCGGGCAACGAGTTCCTGTTCCAGCAGCTGGCCGCCCAGGCCGTCGAGACGCTGGACGGGGTGTTCGAGGGCGTGGAGAGCGTGGACCGCAAGGTCGTGGTCACCTGCCCGCACTGCTTCAACACCCTGGGCCGCGAGTACCGGCAGCTGGGCGCCAACTACACCGTGCTGCACCACACCCAGCTGCTCAACCGGCTGATCCGCGACAACAAGCTGGTCCCGGTGACGCCGGTGTCGCAGGACATCACCTACCACGACCCCTGCTACCTGGGCCGGCACAACAAGGTGTACGAGGCGCCGCGCGAGCTGATCGGGGCCGCCGGGGCGACGCTCACCGAGATGCCGCGGCACGCCGAGCGCAGCTTCTGCTGCGGCGCCGGCGGCGCGCGCATGTGGATGGAAGAGCACATCGGCAAGCGCATCAACCACGAGCGCGTCGACGAGGCGCTGGCCACCGGCGCTTCGACCATCGCGACGGGCTGCCCGTTCTGCCGGGTGATGGTCACCGACGGCGTCAACGACCGCTCCGAGGAGGCCGGCCGCAGCGGCGTCGAGGTCCTCGATGTCGCCCAGGTGCTCCTCGGGTCGCTGGAATACGACAAGGCGACGCTGCCGGAGAAGGGAACGGCCGCGAAAGAGGCGGCCAAGGCCGAGCCGAAGGCCCAGCCCAAGGCGGTCGCGGCACCGGCCGACACCCAGGCCGAGGCGCCGGCCTCCCCGGCTCCGGGGAGGAACAGCATCGCGGCGTCGAAGACGTTTTCACCGAAACCCAGCCCCGGCCGCGCCGTACTCCAATCGTCGAGGTGCAGAAGCGACTTAAAGTTCTGCAGAGCCGCTTCGGCGCCCTCCTCGGGATGCAGGAGCATGTCGAACGGGCTGCCCTTGGTCATCGGCTTCCAGGTGGCCGCCGCCCTGTCGGGATCAAGCACGAACCAGCGCGGGTCGAGGTCGACCAGGCCTTGCGCCATCCCGTATGCGCCTTTGACGAAGCCCTCGTTCGCGTTGACCCACGTGTCGAAGGCGGTCGCGACCTGGTTGCCGACCGGCTCGCCCAGGAAGTGCGTGAACTGCCCGCGCAAGTATTTCTCGAATTCGACCACCAGGCCGTCGCCCAGCTGCATGACCGCCGTGATGCCCCGTTCGAAGGCCCGAGCCTCGCGGCCCAGGTTGTGCAGCACGGCCTCGATGTCGGCGGCGATCTTCCTGATCTCGTCGAGCGCTTTGCCTTCGAGAATCAGCGCCACGTCGTGCATGACGTCGGTCAGCGACCCCAGCCGGTGCAGCAGATCCCGGATCGCGTCCTGGGCGCTTTCGACCTCGTCGGCGAAGCCGTCGAGGCCGGCGGCCAGCTTGCGGCACTGCTCCCCCACCCTGCCGATGGACGCGCCGATCTGCGACAGCGCGTCATCGATCAGCCCGCCTTCGGGGATGCGTTGCGAGTCGAGCATGGCCTTCGACGCGTTGAGCGTGACCGGTGTCCCGCACAGCGCGGCGGCAAAGCCGCGCCAGCGCCCCGCTTCGACGTCGACGACGTCTACCTGGGCAATGGGTGCTCCGAGCTGATCACGATGACGTTGCAGGCCCTGCTCGACAACGGCGACCAGGTGTTGATCCCGTCCCCGGACTACCCGCTGTGGACGGCGTCGACGTCCCTGGCGGGGGGCACGCCCGTCCATTACCTGTGCGACGAGACCCAGGGCTGGCAGCCCGACATCGCCGACCTGGAGTCCAAGATCACCGAGCGCACCAAGGCGCTGGTGGTGATCAACCCGAACAACCCGACCGGCGCCGTCTATACCCGCGAAGTGCTGACGCAAATGGTCGACCTGGCGCGCAAGCACGAGCTGCTGCTGCTGGCCGACGAGATCTACGACAAGATCCTCTACGACGACGCCAAGCACATCAACGTGGCGTCGCTCGCGCCCGACATGCTGTGCCTGACGTTCAACGGTCTGTCGAAGGCGTACCGGGTCGCCGGTTACCGGGCAGGTTGGCTGGCGATCACCGGCCCCAAGGACCACGCGAGCAGCTTCATCGAGGGCATCAGCCTGCTGGCGAACATGCGGCTGTGCCCCAACGTCCCCGCCCAGCACGGAATCCAGGTCGCCCTCGGCGGCCACCAGAGCATCGATGACCTGGTGCTGCCCGGGGGGCGGCTGCTGGAACAGCGCGACGTGGCGTGGCAAAAGCTCAACGAGATCCCCGGGGTGTCCTGCGTCAAACCCGAGGGCGCGCTCTACGCGTTTCCCCGGCTGGATCCCGAGGTCTACGACATCGAGGACGACGAGCAGCTGGTCCTCGACCTGCTGCTGCAGGAGAAGATCCTGGTCACTCAGGGCACCGGCTTCAACTGGCCCGAGCCCGACCATCTGCGCATCGTGACGCTGCCCTGGGCGCGCGATCTGGCCAAGGCGATCGAGCGGTTGGGCAACTTCCTGGTCGGCTACCGCCAGTAACCGCCTCTACGGTGGAGCGGGTGACGCACTCCCACTCGCACAGCTTGTCCGGCCCGTCCCCGCTCGGGTCCCTGCCCGCCCGCATCGTCGTCGGCCTGCTGATCGCGATCGGGGTGGCCGTGGTGGCCGGCGCGGTCGTGCTGTGGCCGAGCCGGCAGCGGGTCGACATCCCGATGCCGCTGCAGAACGCGACCGGCGGGGCCGTGAGCACCCAGGCCGGGCACGTGCTGTCCAGCGCGCTGGGCGACTGCGGCAGCCCGTCGGCCAGCCAGGTGCTCACCAGCGCCCCCGCACCGGCCGCGCCGGGCGCCGGGCGGTGCGTGCAGACCTTGTTCGCGATCGATTCCGGACCGAACGCCGGGGCCAGGACCCTGCTGGAGTTCTCCCCCGGCCCCGGCCAGCCACAATTCGCTCCCGGGGACCACGTCCGGCTCGTCCGCCAGGTCGACGATCAGGGCGCCACCAGCTATTCGTTCTACGACTTCGAGCGGGGCTGGCCGCTGGCGGGGCTGGGCCTGGCGTTCGCGGTGGTGATCGTCGCGGTCGCGCGCTGGCGCGGCCTGCTCGCGCTGGTCGGCATCGTGGTGGCGTTCGGGGTGCTCGTGGTGTTCCTGCTGCCGGCCCTGCGCGACGGCGCCCCCGCGGTCCCCGTTGCGCTGGTGGCCTCGGCGGCGATCCTGTACGCCGTGATCTACCTGGCGCACGGCGTCAGCCTGCGCACCAGCGCCGCCCTGCTCGGGACCCTGTCGGCATTGTTGCTGGCGGCCGGGTTATCTTGGGGCGCAATACAATTGGCGCACCTGACGGGCCTGTCGGACGAACAGAACGCGACGGTCAGCACGTACCTGGGCAGCGTGTCGATCAGCGGGCTGTTGCTGGCCGGCTTCATCATCGGGTCCCTGGGGGTGCTCAACGACGTCACCGTCACCCAGTCGTCGACGGTGTTCGAACTCGCCCACCTCGGCGCCTCGCGGCGCGCCGCTTTCCTGGGCGCGCTGCGGGTGGGCCGCGACCATATCGCCAGCACGGTGTACACCCTGGTGCTGGCCTACGCCGGCAGCTCGCTGCCGCTGCTGCTGTTGTTCAGCGTCGCCAACCGATCGCTGGGTGACGTGCTGACCGGTGAGAGCGTGTCCATCGAACTCGTCCGTTCGGCGGTGGGCGGGATCGCGCTGGCCCTGTCGGTGCCGCTGACGACGGCGATCGCCGCGGTATTGGCGACACCTCGACCGGCTAGCGGCGGCGTTCCAGCAGCTCCTGCAGATAGCTCCCGTACCCGGACTTGAGCAGGCTCTGGGCGCGCCGGGCCAGCTGCTCGTCGCTGATCCAGCCTTGCTGCCAAGCGATTTCCTCGGGGACGCTGACCTTCAGGCCCTGTCGTCGCTCCAGGGTCCGGACGTAGTCGCTGGCATCCAGCAGCGAGTCGAACGTCCCGGTGTCCAGCCAGGCCGTGCCGCGGGCCATCACCTCGACGGCGAGCCGGCCGCGGTTGAGGTAGATCTGGTTGACCTCGGTGATCTCATACTCGCCGCGCGCGGATTTCTTTATGCTGCTTGCGATTTCGATGACCTCGTTGTCATAGAAGTAGAGGCCCGGCACCGCGAAGTTCGATTTCGGCGTGGCCGGCTTCTCCTCCAGTGACAGCGCCATCCCGTCGTCGCTGAACTCGACCACACCGTAGGCCGAGGGGTTGGCGACCCAGTAGGCGAAAATGGCGCCGCCTTCCATGGATTGGAAGCGGGACAAGCTGGTGCCCAGGCGGGGACCGTAGAAGATGTTGTCCCCCAACACCAATGCCACGGAGTCATTGCCGATGTGGCCCGCGCCCAGAACGAACGCCTGGGCCAGACCGTCGGGCCGCTCCTGAATCGTGTAGGTGAGGTTGATGCCGAATTGGGAGCCGTCGCCCAGCAGACGCTCAAAACCCGCCGCGTCGTGCGGGGTGGTGATCACCAGGATGTCGCGGATGCCGGCCATCATCAGCGTGGACAGCGGGTAGTAGATCATCGGCTTGTCGTACACCGGCAACAACTGCTTGCTGATGCCGATCGTGATCGGGTGCAGGCGGGTGCCCGAGCCGCCGGCCAGGATGATTCCGCGCATCTGCCCGCTCCTTTCAGTCGACCCGGTCGGCCTCGGTGAGTTCGGTGGCCGCCAACGCCGACGCCAGGTCTTCGTGGCGGAACACCGAGGTGACGTGGTCGTGGACCACGCGGAACGCCGACGCGGCGCTCGTGTTGGCCTCCGAACGGTCCGGGGCGCTGATCTCCTGTTCGACGACCACGACGCCGTCGTGCACATACATGCGGCCGAGTTCGGCCTTGGCGTTGAGCGAGGCGGCCCAGCGGCGCAGCGCCTCGTGGCCCTGCGCGGCCCCGTGCGCGTCGCCGATCTCGATGTCGTCGCTGGACAGGGCGACCAGGGTGTCCAGGTCGGCCTCGTTGAGGGCGTCGTTCCAGGCCAGCACGGTGGCGATCTCCGATGTGGTCATGGTCAGCAAGGTACCGTGTCGAGTCGGCTCAAAGGGGCGTTCGGTCCAGCCAGGTGGCCCATACCGCGTCGTCGCCGAACAACTCGATCCCGGTCTCGGCGAGGGGCACTCGGCGCAAGATCGCCAGCAGCAGATCGGTGGCGCCGCCGCGCAGCGCGACGCTGCCCTTGCCGTGCTCATGGCTCCAGGCGACCGTGCCGCCGTCGAGTGTCACCGTCCATTCGCCCGCGTCGCCCAGCCCCGGGTCGGTGGCGTGCAGGTGCAGCGTGCTGCCCTCTTCGAGCGGGAGCGGGCCACCGTCGGCGCCGGCCTGGATGGCCACCCGTTCCAGCCATTCGGTGATCCCGTCGGCCGCGATCTCGGGAGCCAGGGCGAATTCGCCTCCCGTGGAGATGGCGACGTCGGCACGGTGCACCGCCGTTTCGTGCAACCTGCGCCGGATCCACCAGTTCGCCGGTCGATGCCCGAGGAAGGTCCAGACCGGCGTCTCGGCACCGGTCAATTTGACGGCGTCCACAAGTCGCCGGCCGCCGCCCTGCAGCCAGGAGATCGCGTCTGCCCGTTCCGGTGGTGGCTTGCCGCCCTCGACGCTGCGGGGGTCGAGGAATTCCTGGAGCCGTTCGCGCACGATCTGTGCCGCCCAGCGGTCACCCCGGCCGACGTGGCGCAAGAGCTGCTCGAGCGTCCATCCCGGGCAGGTCGGCACCGGAGTCGACGGGTCGACGTCGGTGAACAACTCCGAAAACGCGCTGTTCTCTTCGAGGAATGCGGTGGCGTAGTCCACGGCGGTCAGGCTACTCGGTGAGTTATGCACAGTTGGCGGTTTATGCACAGGGCGGGACTGGGCGGCCGTCATTTGTCATGCGACCCGGATATTGTTCGAAATCATGTTCGATATGTCGTTGCCCGACCCGGCCCAACTGCGGGGCGCCCCCGATGACGCGGTGGTGGCCGCGATCCGCCACTGCGCGCGGGCCGAGGCTGCCGCGGCGGGGCGGCGGCTGGCGGCGATCGCGGAACTGGTGGCCCGCCACGCCGACGGCCCCACCGACTCGGCGCACTGGTCGTGCGACAACTGGGATGCGATGGCCGCCGAGGTCGCCGCCGCCCTGGGGATCAGCCACACCTTGGCGTCGGGGCAGATGTATCAGGCCGTGGCGCTGCGGCACCGGTTGCCGCGGGTGGGTGCCCTGCTGGCCGAGGGCGCGATCAGCGCGCGGCTGGCCGGCGCCATCGTCTGGCACACCGACCTGATCAAAGACCCCGACATCCTGGCGCGCGTCGATGCCGCGCTCGCCGCCGACGCGGCCCGGTTCGGGCCGCTGACGGTGACGAAGACCGCGCAGGCTATCGACGCCATCGTGGATCGCCACGACCCCGCCGCCGTGCGCCGTACCCGCATCGGTGCCCGCAACCGGGAAGTGGTGATCGCCCAGGGCGACGGCGAGTCGGGCACCGCCGCGCTGTGGGGCCGGCTACTTGCCAACGACGCGGCGGTGTTGGATCGGCGGCTCACGCAGATGGCCCATCAGGTCTGCGATGACGACCCCCGCACCCTGGCCCAGCGGCGCGCCGACGCCCTGGGGACCCTGGCCGCCGGCGGCGAGGAGCTGGCCTGCGATCGCCCGGCGGAATGCGCCGACATCGACCACACCGTCCCGTATCCGTTCGGGCCGACCCACCCCTCCAACCTGAAATGTCTGTGCCGAAAACATCACTTGCTCAAGACTTTCTGGACCGGCTGGCGTGACAAGCAGTGGCCCGATGGCACCATCGTGTGGACCTCGCCGACCGGGCAGACCTACACCACCCGGCCAGGCAGCCGGCTGCTGTTCCCTTCCTTGTGTGTGCCGACGGGTGAATTGCCCACCGGCGCAACCTCATTACCGGCCTCCGGCCAGCGCGGCATCATGATGCCCACGCGTCGCCGCACCCGCGTGCAAGACCGCAGCCGTCGCATCGACGCCGAGCGGGCCCTGAACCGCGTCCGGCGGGACCGAAAAGCCTTGGCCCCCGACTACTTCGGTACGGCCCCACATGACGGCGACGACGACCCACCACCGTTCTGACGGGCCCGGCGCTCAAGCCCGACCCGGTTAGGGCCGCGGCGCCCCGAGCCTGAACACCTTCCAGCCCGCCGAGCGCCAGCGCGCCGCGTCGAGGCAGTTGCGGCCGTCGACGATCACGCGCGCGCGCACCCGGTCGGCCAGGTCGTCGGGGTCGAGTTCGACGAACTGCCGCCACTCGGTGAGCAGCAGCACCGCGTCGGCCCGATCGCAGGCCTCTTCGACCGATACCGCGTAGTTCAGCGTCGGGAACAACCGCTGCGCGTTGTCCAGGGCCTTCGGGTCGTAGACGTTGACGGCGGCCCCGTTGAGCTGCAGTTGCCCCGCCACGTTCAGCGCCGGCGAGTCGCGCACGTCGTCGGATTCGGGCTTGAACGCCGCGCCCAGCACCGCGATGTTGGCGCCCAGCAGCGATCCGCCGCACGCGGCGCTGGCCAGCTCCACCATGCGGGTGCGGCGGCGCATGTTGATGCTGTCCACCTCACGCAGGAACGTCAGGGCCTGGTCGGCGCCCAGCTCGCCGGCGCGGGCCATGAACGCACGGATGTCTTTGGGCAGGCACCCCCCGCCGAAACCCAAACCGGCGTTGAGGCATTGGCGTCCGATGCGGGGGTCGTACCCGAGCGCATCGGCGAGCAGGCTGACGTCGGCGCCGGCCGCCTCGCACACCTCGGAAATCGCGTTGATGAACGAGATCTTGGTCGCCAGAAAGGCATTCGCCGACACCTTGACCAGCTCGGCGGTCTGCAGGTCGGTCACCATGAACGGGATGCCGTCGTCGAGCAGAGGCGCATACAACTCCCGGACGGCCTTCTCGGCCCGTACCGAGTCGCGTTGCACCCCAAGAACGATGCGGTCCGGGTGCAGCGTGTCCTGCACGGCGAGGCCTTCGCGCAAGAATTCCGGATTCCACGCTATTTCGACGTCGACGCCGTCGGGGGCCAACGCGGCGGCGCGGTTCGCGAGCTCGGCCGCGGTGCCCACCGGCACCGTCGACTTCCCAACAAGAACAGACGCCCTCGTGAGCCGGGGCACCAGCGCATCGATGACGGCATTGACGTGGCGCAGGTCGGCGCCGTACTCCCCCTTCTTCTGCGGGGTGCCGACGCCCAGGAAGTGCACGTCGGCAAAATCGGCAGCCATGTCGTAGTCGGTGGTGAAATGCAGCCGGCCGGCATTCAGGTTCTCGTTCAACAACTTTCGCAGGTCGGGCTCGTAAAACGGGATGTCACCGCCCGCGAGCTTGGCGATCTTGCCGGGATCGATGTCGACCCCGACCACCTCATGTCCCAGTTCGGCCATCCCGACCGCATGGGTAGCGCCCAGGTAACCGGTGCCAAAGACGGTGCATCTCATACCACCGGTGTAGGTGGCCGCGATGAGCTAACTGCATCGCCCGACTGATCGGGAGGCAAACGCCAGATGACAGGTGAGCCCGAAGGTTAACGGCGCCCGAAGCCGCCGTGACCTCCGCCGAACCCACCGTGGCCTCCGCCCCCGCCGAAACCGGGGAAGCCGGGGAAACCGCCGCCGCCGTGCTCTTCGCCGCCCCCGCGGCCGGCGCCGACAGCGAATTCACCAACGGGTTCCACCCCGCGGCCACCGGGGGGGCGAGCGTCAGCATGGCGCCGGAGGCATCGAAGTTCAGCCCCTCGGAAAGGATCTGATAGCCCACCGTGCCGGCGCTGAGCGTGTGGAACGTCTGGAGCGGATAGCTGTTCAGCACGTCGAGGATGGGGTTCGGCCCATTCAGGTAATCGATGATCGGATTGCCGGACGCGGGCGCCGCGGCCGTGGGTCCCGAAAGGCCCTGCAGCATGTTCGGGACGTTCGCGAGCGCCGATTGGGTGCTGGATCCGGTCGCGCCGGCGGCGGCGTTGCTGGCGGCGGTGCCCTGCGTCGCCGTCCCGGACTGGCTGGTGGTGGGCGGCGGCGGGTTGAACGGCGTCACGCTGGTCGCGGCCGCCGAAGCCCCGGCGTAGCCGTACATCGCCGCGGCGTCCTGGGCCCACATCTCGGCGTACTGCGCCTCGGTGGCCGCGATCGCCGCGGTGTTCTGCCCGAACGTGTTGGTGGCCAGCAGCGACGCCAACAACGCCCGGTTCACCTCGATCTGCACCGGGGGCACCGTGGCCGCGAACGCCGCCTCGTAGGCCGCAACCGCGGACCCCAGCTGAGCGGCGGTGTGCGTCGCCGTGGCGGCGGCGGCATTCATCCACGACAGATACGGCGCCACCGCGGCGGCCATCGATCCCGAAGACGGACCCACCCAGGGCCCGCCCGTCAGCGTCGACACCACCGCCCGGTAGGAGTCCGCCGTCGAACTCAACTCCGCCGCCACCGCCTCCCAGGCCGCCGCGGCCGCAGTCAGCGACCCGGGGCCCGGGCCCGCGTACATCCGGGCCGAGTTCACCTCCGGCGGCAACGCCGCGAAATCCAGGACGCCGATCACAGCATGGCCTCCTTGATGAGCCGCGCCGCCGCGTCGCGCTCCGTGGCCGCCTCGGCGATCTGCTTGCGCAGCACGTCGAGCTCCTCGCGTTCGCGGTCGCTCAAGGCGCTCGCGACATGCTGGCGGGCAGGCTGCGGCTGCGCGGGCCGGGCGGCGGTGGCCCCGCTGGCGCCCTCCTCCCCGGGCAGCGCCGGGATGACTTTCTTGCCCGGTTCGGACCGGGAGCGGGTCTGCTCGCCGCGCGGTGCGTTGACCAGGCTGCCGACCGGCGGGATCCCGCCGAACATGCCGCCCGGTCCGGCCAATCCGGCCGGTGGCGACCCGCCCGGTTGAGCGGCCGACAGCGGCGACGCGCTCCCGGTCAGCTGGATGCCCGGAGAGGAAACCCATGCCGGCGGCACCGACAGCTTGCCGACCGTGGCGGCGCCGCCCACGGATTGCGCCAGTGCCGCCGCGGCCAGGAAAGCCGAGACGAGCATCACATTCTCGACCTTGTGCGTCGCCAGTGCGTCGCGCAGGGCGGCGGCCTCTATGGGGTCGGTGAACGTGACGCCCGTCGCCGCGAGCTGATAGCCGCCCTCGACGGCTCCCTCGCGGGTGCCCAGGATCGCCGAGACCACCTGGTCGGCTGCGCTGACGGTCGCGGCGTCATCGTCAGCCTGGACGGTGAAGTTGTCCTCGTCGACGGTTGCACCCTCGCCATTTTGGCCTTCTACCAACACCATTCGCACTGCTGTCGGCGCCATCGACACGCCAAGTACGGTGTCCAAAGCTCCCCCATTACCGTTTGTTGACCCGAGCCACGTGCATGCCGGTGCAGACGTCGTGGTCGCATGCTCCCCGAAGGCGAGGCGCTGTAAGCCCTCACCTGTTATTCCCCTAGTAACCAGATTTTACGCGGCAGGACACACGCCGTCGTGCTCCACCGGACGGCTGCGGCGGCTCCCAGTGGGCCGGGCAAGCGACCGAAGCGCCTTCGACGAGCAAGGTTCGGCCGGTCGCGGTTCAGCAGCGCGCCGGTCAACCCGCACTATCTGTGCCCGCCACCGCCAAAGCCGCCGCCACCGCCGAAGCCACCGAAGCCGTGGCCGCCGCCACCACCGCCGAAGCCACCGAAGCCGTGGCCGCCGCCACCGCCGAACGGACCACCACCACCGAACGGACCACCGCCGCCACCGAACGGGCCGCCGACTCCGGGAAGCCCTGGCTCGGCGCCATGACCGCCGCCGAGGGGACCGCCGCCGCCGAAGGGGCCGCCGACTTCGGGAAGCCCTGGCTCGGCGCCGGGACCGCTGCCCGGGACACCGGGGACACCTCGAATACCCTGCCCGGGTCCGCCGGGGCCGGTGCCCGGGGTGCGAACCGGCCCGCCTCCGACTTGACCGCCGGGAGGTGTGCCGGGAATCGCGAGGTGTCCGCCACCCGTGCCGCTCGACTTGGGGGGAAAGCCCGGCACCGAGCCACCGAGGTTCGTCGGCGTCTGCGCATCAGGGATGTGCACGGGCACCTGCGGCGTCACGGGCTGCGGAACCTGCACCCGAGGGGCCTGGATGACCGGCGGTGTCAGCACGGGATTGGGCGCCGGCACCCTGATCGGCGGCGCCAACATCGGCGCCAATGGGGGAACGACGACCGGAACGGGGACCGCCGGGGCCGCCGCGGGGATCGGAGGCGCCGCAGGGATCGGAGCCGCCGGGGCGGGCGCCACAAAGGCGGGGGCCAGCGGCTTGGGGGCGGCAACCTGCTCCGGAAGTCTGATCCTCTGCGCGGGCGCCGATGCCTGGACGGGCGCCGGGGCCTGCTGGGTCGGGACGATGAGGTTTTGCGCGGGTGTGGGGCGCAATGCGACGGTGCCCGTCGTCCGAATGCCAATCGCCAGAGCGATCTCGAGTGCCAGCACCGCGCTGATGCCCACCACCGCCAACCCGCTGCCGACCAGCAGGACCGGCCTGCGGCGCGGTTCACTTTCTTCGGGCAGGAACAGCTTCTCGATGACGACGGTCTGCGCGCTGGCGTCTTCGTCGGGGACGGCGCTGTAGGCCAGCTCGTCGTCGACGGGACCGCCGGTGTAACTCAAGTATTCGGGTAGGACGTAGCCCTCGACGGCGCCGGTGCCCGGGTCTTGGGCGTACGCCAGGGCGGCGGTCGACGACACGAACAGCGGCGCGTTTGCCGACGCCAGGGCGGCCCCCCGCGCCAGCGCCGTCTCCGGGTCCTCCGGGGCGGTGACTTCCAGCGAAGTCGCCGACTCCAGCACCGGCTTGATCGGGGCGATGTCCACGCCCGAACCCACCACGAACAGGCCGTCCGGCGCCGACGGCAGGCCGTCCAGCCGGGCGAGCAGCCCGACGAGCTGCTCGGTGGCCTCCTCGTAGGACTCGGCGTAAATCGGCCGCTGGTAGATGTCGGCGACCGAGCCGTCGGAAGTCTCCACCACGGCCAGCGTCGCGGTGTCGGGCTCGACAAAGAGCACGGCCGTGCGGCCATAACCGATTGCGCCACCGACGTTTTGGGCCAGCGCCGCCGCGGCCAGGAAAGCCGAAACAAGCATGACGTTCTCGATCTTGTGGGCGGCCAGCGCGTCGCGCAATGCGGCGGCCTCGACCGGCTCGGTCCACGTCACCCCGATCGCTGCCAGCTCGAGGCCGGCCTCGGCCGCTCCCTCGCGGGTACCGAGAATGGCCGCGATCACCCGATCGGGCGCGGCCGCGGTGGCCGTGTCGTCACCGGCGGGGACTTCGAACTCATCCTCTTCTACGGTGGCGCCGTCGGCGTTCTCGCCTTCGACGACCACCATCTGTATCGATGCCGGTGCCATCGACACCCCGAGCACGATATCCAAAATCAACCCCTCCAAAGAGTTACGAGTAAGCCATGGTCGGGTGGAGGAGAAACCACGGACCGTTTAATGATCGCTCACAATCGCTGCGCGGGGGGCCCTGGGAAGCTAGGTAGATCTTATGAAGTTCTGATACGAGCGCGACGGCGTCGGTCCCCGCTGGCCCTGGTACTTCGAGCCGACACGGGAACTGCCGTAGGGGTGCTCGGCGGGGCTGGTCAACCGCAGGATGCACAGCTGACCGATCTTCATCCCCGGCCACAGGGTGATCGGCAGGTTGGCGACGTTGGACAACTCGAGGGTGATGTGGCCGCTGAACCCCGGATCGATGAAGCCGGCCGTCGAGTGCGTCAACAGGCCCAGCCGGCCCAGGGACGACTTGCCCTCCAGACGCCCGGCCAGGTCGTCGGGCAGGGTGAACAGCTCCAGCGTCGCCCCGAGCACGAATTCGCCGGGGTGCAGCACGAACGGCTCCCCGTTGACCGGCTGCACCAGGCTGGTCAGCTCGTCCTGCTGCTGCGCGGGATCGATGTGGGTGTAGCGGGTGTTGTTGAAGACCCGGAACAGGCTGTCGAGGCGGACGTCGATGCTGGACGGCTGGACCAGGGTGTCGTCGAACGGGTCGATGCCGAGTCGGCCGGCGCTGATTTCGGACCTGAGGTCACGATCGGAGAGCAGCACCGGATGAGCCTATCTGCTGGCGGGAACGCCCGCCCCGACTCAGCGGAGGTAGGTCTCCCCGCCCTTGGGATATCCGCCGCCGGTCGTGGTGACGTGGACGTGGTCGTAGTGGCCGATCCCCATCGCCCGCGCACCATGCGGCGTGTAGTACATGCCACGCCAGATCGCATCCTGTATCCCGAATCGATTCGAGTTCGCCAACACGTAAGCGACGATCTTGTCGCCCAACGCTATGCCCTCCGTGCTGCTCGGATTGGGGATCATCACGTCGATCGCCAGGCCGAGCGGATGCCATGGCAGCGGATCCGGCCGCACGCCACCCATTTGGTGAATCTCGGGGAAGGCGTCGCTGATAGCGCGGGCGGCCAGGATCGTCCTCACCTGCAGCCCCCGCTCGGGTGCAACTCCGGGGGGCAGGAACCGGCTGCTGACCCGCAGCCTGGAGGCCCGCACCAGTTCGGTTCGGGCCGGGCCGGTGCCGGCGGCGTGAGCGCCGGGCTCCTCGGCCACGATCTCGAACGACGACGCCGTCTCGGCCACCGGCGTGGCTTCGTGGTGGACCGGGAGTGGATGGCAGTCGGCCCCCGCCACGAAGAAGGCGGCGGCCGGCGCGAGCAGCGCCGCGAACACAGCGGACGACTTTCCGCGCGCCTTCGGTAATTCGTGCCGACCCACGGCAAGCAGATTACGGCACAATAACGAATTAATAAATATGTCCGTTTAATGTGTCGGTGTCGGACATTTGTTCGGCTCGTCTACGAGCCAGTATGCGGTTCTGGTGGGCCGCCCGATTAGTCCTCCGGACCGATTTCGGCGACCCGCCGCGCACGGGGATTGATCGGATATCAATGGCCCCGACGGCAGTTCGGATGGTTGGCGTCCGAGCATGGTGCCCGACGAACCCGCGTGCCTGCACGGGGCCGGATGCTAGCCTGTTCGGGCGAGCGCGCCGATGTAGTTCAATGGCAGAACATCAGCTTCCCAAGCTGAATACGCGGGTTCGATTCCCGTCATCGGCTCCACGATTGAGCAGCGCGAATACTGTCCGAACTGTTCGATTAGCCCGTGTCGGTGAAGGCCGCCGGCGCGCGCCATATCAAGCTGCACGCGGCCCGGCACACCTGCGCGACGCTGGCGCCACACCGAGTCAACGAATGGCACAACCCGGTTCAAAGTGTCGCCGGCCAACGATAGTGTTGTTCGGCCGGAGGTTCGGTGCTATCGGGTAGGTGGATCGACATGTCGTTTGTGATCGCGGTGCCGGAGATGATGACCTCGGTGGCAACGGATTTGGCAAATATCGGCTCGACGCTTAACGCGGCCAACGCAGTCGCGGCGGCCCCGACGACGGGGATTCTGGTCGCGGCCGAGGATGAGGTGTCGGCGGCGATCGCGTCGCTGTTTTCCGGTCACGGGCAGCAGTTTCAGGCGCTTAGCGCGCAGGCGGCGGCGTTTCATGCCGAGTTCGTGCGGCAGTTGAACGGGGCGGGGAGCGCGTATGCAGCCGTAGAGGCGGGCAACGCGTCGCCATTGCAGACCGTCGAGCAGAGTCTGCTCAACGCGGTGAATGCGCCCACCGAGTCGCTGTTAGGGCGCCCGCTGATCGGTAACGGAGCCAACGGGGTGGCGGGAGGCACATTGGCGCAAGCCAATGGCGGTGCCGGCGGGATCCTGTTCGGTAATGGCGGGGCCGGCGCGACCGACGCGGCCGGTCAGGGCGGGGCCGGCGGTGGTGTCGTGGGTGCCGCGGGGGTGGGCGGCGACGAGCTGGCTCCACGTCGAGCAGCACGGCTGCCCCACCGACTTCCTACCGGACCATAGAGCCACAGATGGCCCGAATATCAAACCCAACGTTGTGGTTTCGAAAGCCGCAGCGTAACTATCAGGGGTGCGAGGGCCGTCGCGGTGAGGTTTGGTTCGCCCCATCCACGGTTTCAGGCTAAGGGTTTCCTGACGGCGGTTGCCGAGCTATGTTTTTCCTGTTCGACGGTCGTTTGCGGCGGATAGTTGGGGGTTCCGGGGGCCGAAAGGAAGAGGTCCCCTTTGTCGTTCGTGATTGCGACCCCGGAGGAATTGGCAGCCGCGGCTGTCCAGGTGGACGGTCTCGGCTCGTCGTTGCGAGCGGCTCACGCGGTGGCGTCGGCGTCGACGACGTCGGTGCTCGCGGCGGCCGAGGATGAGGTGTCGGCGGCGATCGCGGCGCTGTTTTCCGGTCACGGGCAGCAGTTTCAGGCGCTTAGCGCGCAGGCGGCGGTGTTTCATGCCGAGTTCGTGCAGGCGTTAAGCGGAGCGGGGGGTGCGTATGCAGCTGCGGAGTCGGTCAGTGTGCCGCAGCTGGGCAGCCTGGAGCAGGCAGCGTCGGGGGTGCAGTGGTTTTCGCCGTGGCAGATATTGACGGGTCGCCCGCTGGTCGGCAACGGCGGGAATGGGGCGGCGGGCACGGGGGCCGCCGGCGGGGCCGGGGGCTGGCTGTATGGCAACGGCGGTAACGGCGGTTCGGGGGGGCCGGGGCAGGCCGGAGGTGCCGGTGGTTCTGCCGGGTTGATCGGCAACGGCGGGGCTGGCGGAGCCGGCGGGGCGGGTGTTGCGGGGGCCGCGGGGGTCGCAGGTATCAACGGCGGCAATGGCGGCGACGCGAGCGATGCCGGCGGCACCGGGGGATCGGGTGGGACCGGCGGTGCGGTAACTGATTCCGGGAACGGAAACGTTACCGGCGGGACTGGTGGCGTTGGCGGTACGGGCTTCAACGGCGCTGGCGGCGGCGCCGGTGGGGGCGGGGGCCAGGCGACGATCCAAAACAGTTCCTCTCCGGCTAACGCCACCGGCGGCGATGGGGGGAACGGCGGGGACGGCCCCCCCGGTGGTGCCGGCGGGTCCGGTGGTACAGCCACCACCTACGGAACCGGAAACGCCATTGCCGGCACAAACGGTCAGGCCGGGCAATGACGTAGCGACCGCGACAGCTCGGCAGAAATCACCCGGGACGAGACGGGACCGGAAGACCCGCTGGAGAAGGACAACCGGTCAGGATCGGGTCAGCACACTGTCAACTGTGCTGTAACTCCCCGGCCCGCCGTCATTCCCCCAGATTTATTGTCGGGCCAGCGTGTCCATTCGACCGTTTCATGTAAAAATTCGCCATCCATATCGCGCGGCAAAACAGTCGAAGGAGAATCAGCTATGGCAGCGCCGAAGCGCCTCGGCCCACTCACGACCACGGCACTCATCGGCGGCCCGCTTCTTGCCGCCGCGATCGCCGTGGCCGGCCCGGTGCACGCCGACGACGTGAGCTACCTCAACGACCTGCACGGCATCGGGCTCCACGACGTGGGCGGCGGCGACTCGGCGCTGCTGGTGACGGGCTGGAAGATATGCAGCCAATTGAGTGCCGGCGCGACGCCCCAGCAGCTGGCGGACTTGGCGCTGCAACGCTCCGACAGCGATCTGGGCGCCAAGGGGCTCAGCCCCCAGCAGGCCGCCGACCTCATCGGCTACGCCCGCCAGGATTTGTGCCCTCGGGCCTAGCGACGGCCGACTGACGAGATCGGATCGCTCCGCCCCTAAGGAAGCGGGCGAAACACCGGCAGCGCGCGGTATTTTGCGACGAACCTGGCCTCGTCGTACTCCTCGCGGGCCTCACCGTCGCGGGCGATGCAGGTGGGGCCGTCCACCGCGGAGAAGCTGAATTCGGGCGCCTGCAATTCGTGGTAGAGCGGGCTGCGCTCCAGGCGCCCGAGGGCCAGCGCGGTCAGGATCCTGGTCCTCGCCCAGGGGCGACCGGCCTCCAGGATGCGGACGTCGATCAATCCGTCGTCGAGGCGCACGCGCCGTGCCGGGGCGAATCCCTTTGGCAGGTATACCGAATTGCCGAGGAAGAACATCGACGTCAGCAGGGTCTTGTTGTCGTAGCAGATCCTGACCGGCTCGTCGTGGCGCAGCGTGTGCAGCATCGAATAGAAGCTGGCGAGCGGCTTGCCGATGCGTTTCTCGAGCTTCTCCCGCTGGTGGACGAAGGCGGGGTAGGCGCCGATGCTGGCGGTGTTGAGGATCATCTGAGTCTCGTTGAGGCACACCAGGTCTACGCAGGCGACGCTGCCGCGCCGGATCGCGTCCACGGTCTTGGCGACGGTGTCGCAGCCGATGTCCTTGGCGAAGTGGTTGAACGTCCCGGCGGGGAAGACGGCCAGCGGCAGGCCCGCGTCGACGGCCACGGTCGCGGCGGCCGCCACGGTGCCGTCGCCGCCG
>NZ_CSTD01000008.1:0-19636 GCF_001053185.1 Mycobacterium bohemicum DSM 44277
GCGGAGTGGGGGCCAACGGCGGTGTCGGCGGTCAGGGCGGCAGCGGGGGTGCGCTGAGCGGTGATGGCGGCGAGGGCGGGGCCGGAGGGTTTGGCGACGCGGTAAACGGCGGGGATGGCGGTAACGGCGGCGACGCGCTTATCGGATTCGGCGGCAACGCCGGCGGCCCCGGCCTCGGCATCGTGGTGGCGGGCCTGCCCGGCATGATCGGTACCGGCTTGCTCGACTTCCTCGCGTCGCCGTGGGCCTGAGGCGCGGAGCCGTTACGTAACTTCCGTCCCACCAGCCACAGCGCGGCTCCCCGGACTTCGGCCTCCGATCGCCTAACCTGCTCACACGATGAGGTTCACACGTTCCGCGTCATGCCTGGCAGCGGCCATTTCACTGATGGCCGCCCCGGCGGCGCTGCCGCTCGCATCGGCCGAGCCGAGCCCGGGCCCCAACGCCGGGCCGCCCAGCTGCCCCTACAAGGTGAACACCCCGCCCGCGGTGGACTCCTCCGAGGTGCCGCAGGCCGGTGACCCGCCGATGCCGCTGGTGGTGCCGCCCAAGCCGGTCGGCGGCGAGGCGCTGGCCGGCTGCGGCATCGTCACCGCGCCCGATACGCCGCCGCTGCCGAACGACGTCTCCGCCGACGCCTGGCTGGTCGCCGACCTGGACAGCGGCGCGGTGATCGCCGCCAAGGATCCGCACGGCCGGCACCGCCCCGCCAGCATCATCAAGGTGCTGGTCGCGATGGCCGCCATCAACGCGCTCCCGCTGAACAAGTCGGTCCCCGGCACGGCCGACGACGCGGCCGCCGAGGGCACCAAGGTCGGCGTCGAGGAGGGCGGCGTGTTCACCGTCAACCAGCTGCTGCACGGGCTGCTGATGCACTCCGGCAACGACGCCGCCCACGCGCTGGCCATGCAGCTCGGTGGCATGCAGCAGGCGCTGGAGAAGATCAACATGCTGGCCGCCAAGCTCGGCGGCCGCGACACCCGGGTGGCGACGCCGTCGGGGCTCGACGGGCCCGGCATGAGCACCTCGGCCTACGACATCGGCCTGTTCTATCGCTACGCCTGGCAGAACCCCACGTTCGCCGACATCGTCGCCACGCGCACCTTCGAGTTCCCCGGCCACGGCGACCACCCCGGCTACGAGCTGGAGAACGACAACAAGCTGCTCTTCAACTACCCGGGCGCGCTGGGCGGCAAGACCGGGTACACCGACGACGCCGGCCAGACGTTCGTCGGCGCGGCCAACCGCAACGGGCGACGGCTGATGGCGGTGCTGCTGCACGGCACGCGGCAGCCGATCGCCCCCTGGGAGCAGGCGGCACACCTGCTGGACTACGGGTTCGCCACCCCGCAGGGCACCCAGGTCGGCGCGCTGATCGAACCCGACCCCTCGCTGCTGCCGGCCAAGCGCGACGCCGACCGGGCCACCGGGGCGCAGGCCGCCGGGCTCATCCCCTCGGCCGACGAACTGCCGGTCCGGGTGGGCGTCGGCGTCGTCGGCACGGTCGTCGTGTTTAGTTTGATCATGGTCGCACGCTCGATGAACCGCCGACCGCAGCACCGTTGAGCCTCCGGTCGCGGGGCCTGCTGATCGGGCTGACCGCCGCCAGCGTCGGGCTCATCTACGGCTACGACCTGTCGATCATCGCCGGCGCGCAGCTGTTCGTGACCGAGGACTTCGGATTGAGCACGCGGCAACAGGAACTGCTGACGACGATGGCGGTGCTCGGCCAGATCCCCGGCGCGTTCGGGGCGGGCGCGCTCGCCAATGCGATCGGGCGCAAGAAGTCGGTGGTGCTGATCCTTCTCGCCTACGCGGCGTTCGCTTCGCTGGGGGCGCTGTCGGTCTCGTTCCCGATGCTGCTGCTGGCCCGCTTCCTGCTCGGCCTGACGATCGGCGTCTCGGTGGTGGTGGTCCCGGTGTACGTGGCCGAATCCGCGCCGGCCGCGGTCCGGGGATCGCTGCTGACGGCTTATCAGCTGACCATCGTCAGCGGGCTCATCGTGGGATACCTGACCGGCTATCTGCTGGCCGGCACCCACAGCTGGCGCTGGATGCTGGGGCTCGCCGTACTACCGGCAATCTTGTTGCTGCCGTTGATCCTTCGCATGCCCGACACCGCCCGGTGGTACCTGCTGAAGGGCCGCACCGACGAGGCCCGCGCCGCGCTGCGGCGCGCGGACCCCGGCGCCGACGTCGACGAGGAGCTGGCCGAGATCGGTCTCGCCCTGAGCGACGGTGACGGCGGCGTGTCCGAGATGCTGCGCCGGCCCTACGCGCGGGCCACCTTCTTCGTGGTCACCCTCGGCTTCCTGATCCAGATCACCGGCATCAACGCGATCATCTATTACAGCCCACGGATATTCGAGGCGATGGGCTTCACCGGCAATTTCGCGCTGCTGGGCCTGCCGGCCCTGGTCCAGGTCGCCGGATTGGGCGCCGTGGGCACCGCGGTGGTCCTCGTCGACCGGGTCGGCCGGCGCCCGATCCTGTTGTGCGGCATCGCCATGATGATCGCCGCTGACGTCGTGCTGCTGGCCGTGTTCGCCCGGGGCCTCGGTGGGTCGAACGGCTGGGGCCTGACGGTCGGATTCGCCGGCGTGCTGGTGTTCATCGTCGGCTACACCATGGGTTTCGGCTCCCTGGGCTGGGTGTACGCCAGCGAGAGCTTCCCGACCCGGCTGCGGTCGCTGGGCTCGAGCGCGATGCTCACGTCCAACCTGGTGGCCAACGCGATCGTCGCGGCGGTGTTTCTGACGATGTTGCATTCGCTCGGCGGCGCAGGCACATTCGCGGTCTTCGCTTCCCTGTCGGTGGTCGCGTTCGGCTTCGTGTACCGGTACGCGCCGGAAACCAAGGGGCGCCAGCTCGAGGACATCCGGCACTTCTGGGAGGCCGGGGGACGGTGGCGCTGATCGGCGCGGGCGCCGTGGTTCTCGACGGCCAGGTATGCCGGCCGGGATGGCTGGAGACGTCGGGCGACCGGATCCAGGCGTGCGGCGCGGGCCCGCCGCCCCGCCCGCCGGACAGCGACTTCCCCGAATGCACTGTGGCGCCGGGCTTTATCGACATGCATGTGCACGGCGGGGGCGGTGCGGCGTACACCGACCCGCGCGGCATCGCCGAGGCGGCCGGCTTTCACCTGCGGCACGGCACCACGACGACCCTGGCCAGCCTGGTCACCACGTCGCCCCCCGAACTGATCGCCGGCGTGCGCGCGCTCGCCGAGGCGACCCGGCGCGGCGTGGTCGCGGGAATCCACCTCGAGGGCCCCTGGTTGGCCCGGGCGCGCTGCGGCGCGCACGACCCCGACCAGCTGCGCGCCCCGGACCCGGCAGAGATCGACGCCGTGCTGGCGAGCGGGGGCGCCGCGATCCGGATGGTCACGCTGGCGCCCGAGCTGCCCGGGGCCGATGACGCGATCCGGCGCTTCCTGGACGCGGGAGTAGTTGTCGCGGTGGGACATACGGACGCGACCTACGACCAGACCCGGCGGGCCATCGACGCCGGGGCCACGGTCGCCACGCACCTGTGCAACGCGATGCCGCCCCTGCACCACCGCGAGCCGGGCCCGGTGCTCGCCCTGCTGCAGGATCCGCGGGTCACGCTGGAACTCATCGCCGACGGCGTGCATGTGCACCCCGCGGTGCTGGCCGCCGTGATGGGGGCGGCGGGTCCCGGGCGGGTGTCGCTGATCACCGACGCCATCGCCGCGGCCGGCTGCGGCGACGGAGCCTATCGGCTCGGCGCCATGCCGATCGACGTCGTGAGCGGGGTCGCGCGCGTGCGCGGCACCTCGGCGATCGCGGGCAGCACCGCGACCATGGACCGGGTTTTCCGCAGCGTCGCCGCGCTGGCGGGGCTGGCCGACGCAGTGCGGATGGCCGCCACCACACCGGCGCGGGCGCTGGGCCTCGACAAGGTGGGCGAGCTGCGCGCGGGGTATGCAGCGGATCTCGTCGTGCTCGACGCCGATCTGCGGGCCACCGCCGTGATGGCCCGCGGCGACTGGGCAGCCTAGCGCAGCCAGCGGGTGATCCGCGAAAACGCCAGGGCGCCAGCGGCTCCCACGGCCATGGCGGTCATCGTCTGACGGGCGCTCATGCCCTCGTCGACCTGCACCCGGGGGGCGATGATCGCCGGCGGCGGTGGTTCGACGCTCTGCAGCCGCGGGTCGGTTGACGCCGTCGCCGCCCAGGCGGTGCAGAACAGCACCAGATACGCCGTGAAGTAGGCGAAGACCATCAGGCCCAGCACCGGCCCGAACGTGGCGCCCGCGGGGCTGCGCGACACCACGCGCAGGTAGACCGAAGCGACCTGCTTGAAGATTTCGAAGCCGACGGCCGCCAAAAGCCCCGCCCGCGCCGAGTGCACCAGGCTGACCTTCGCCCTCGGCAACCGCGCGATCATCCAGGTGAACAGCAGCCAGGACACCAGGATCGACACCGCTATCGAGATCCCGCGAAACACCCAGTTCAACACCGAGAACTCCGGCACGCCAAACCATTTCAGCACGGCGGCCATCGGCTCGGCGTGGCCGAGCGTGGTCAGGGCGATCGTCGCCATCGTCACCGCGAACGTGCCCAGCATCGCCAGCAGGTCGGAAACCTTGGTGCGCACGAACCCGGGCGAGTCGATGCGGTGCTCCCACCACATCTCGGTCAGGGCCTGCCGCAGGTGCGCGATCCAGCCCAGGCCGCCCCAGGCCGCGGTCGCCAGGCCGATGACACCGACCGACGCCCGCGCCGCGATCGCCGAGTCGATCAGGTGCAGCAGCTGATTCCCCAGCTGACCCGAAACCTGGGACCGAATGTGGTCGTCAACCGTGCCGAGCAGCCGCGGATGCAGCGCCAGCACGAAGCCGCACACCGCGAATCCGACCATCAACAAAGGGAATAACGCGAAGATCGTGTAATACGTGAGCCCCGCCGCGAAGAAGCCGCCATTGCGCTTGTCGAAGCGCTGGTAGGCCCGGATGACATGGTCCAACCAGCCGAACCTGGCGCGCAGCCGATCCAGCACCCCCAGCGTGGCCGACTCGCTCATAGCAATACCTATCCCGCCGGCGGAAGGAAACCGAGCCGATCGTAGACCCGCTGCACGGTCTTGCCGGCGACCTCCCGGGCGCGCTGGGCGCCGGCGGCGAGCACCGACTCCAATTCGGCCCGGTCGGCCGTCAACTCGTCCACCCGGGCCTTGATGGGAGCGACGAATTCGACGACCGCCTCGGCGGTGTCCTTCTTCAGGTCGCCGTAGCCACGCCCGGCGTAGCCGTCGACGAGCTTGTCGATGCCGACCCCGGTGACCGCCGATTGGATGGTCAGCAGGTTGGACACCCCCGCCTTGGCGTCGGGGTCGTAGCGGATCTCGCGCTCGCTGTCGGTGACGGCCGAGCGAATCTTCTTGGCGGACAGGGCCGGGTCGTCGAGCAGGTTGATCAGCCCGGCGTCGGTCGACGCCGACTTGCTCATCTTCGACGTCGGGTCGGCCAGGTCGTAGATCTTGGCGGTGACCTTGGGGATGAGCACGTCGGGCACCACGAAGGTGTCCGGGAAGCGGCTGTTGAAGCGCTGCGCCACGTCGCGGGCCAGCTCCAGGTGCTGGCGCTGATCCTCACCCACGGGCACCAGGTCGCTGTCGTAGGCCAGCACGTCGGCGGCCTGCAGCACCGGGTAGGTGAACAGCCCCACCGTGGCCGAGTCGCTGCCCTGTTTCGTCGACTTGTCCTTGAACTGCGTCATGCGCGACGCCTGGCCGAAGCCCGTGAAGCAGCCCAGCACCCACGCCAGCTGGGCGTGCGCGGGCACGTGGCTCTGCACGAAGACGGTGCTGCGGCCGGGGTCGATGCCCAGCGCCAGGTACTGCGCGGCGGTCACCAGCGTGCGGCGGCGCAGCGCCTCGGGATCCTGCGGGATGGTGATCGCGTGCAGGTCCACCACGCAGAAGAACGCGTCGTGATCGTCCTGCAGCGCGACCCACTGGGTGATGGCACCCAGCGCGTTGCCGAGGTGGAGCGAATCGGAGGTGGGCTGCACGCCGGAGAAGATCCGGCGCGTTCCGGTGCCGGGGTCGTAGTCGGTGCTCATGGTGCCCCGATCTTTTCACGCGCCGCCTCCCGGGAGCCCGCCGCCGCCGAGTGTGCGGCCAGCTTCACGCTCGGCGCCGAGTGTGCGGCCAGCTTCACACTCGGCGAAGGGGGCCGGTTGCGGTACCGGCGGTACCGCCTTTACTGTCGGGAACATGGGGAAGAGCGCGGGGACTCGTCAACCGATCCATCTGGGCTCCGGGGAGCCGGTGTTGCTACTGCACCCGTTCCTGCTGTCCCAGGCGGTGTGGGAGGGGGTGGCCCGGCGGCTGGCCGACACCGGCCGCTACGAGGTGTTCGCCCCGACGATGGCCGGCCACAACGGCGGCCCGCGCGCCGGCACCTGGTTCCTGTCGTCGGCGGTCCTGGCCGACCACGTCGAGCGGCAGATGGACGAGCTGGGCTGGGAGACCGCGCACATCGTCGGCAACTCGCTGGGCGGCTGGGTGGCATTCGAGCTGGAACGGCGCGGCCGCGCCCGCAGCGTCACCGGCATCGCGCCCGCGGGCGGGTGGACCCGATGGAGCCCGCACAAGTTCGAGGTGATCGCCAAGTTCGTCCTGGGCATCCCGCTGCTGGTGCTCGCGTGGGCGGTCGGGCCGAAGGTGATGGGCCTGCCGTACAGCCGCCGGCTGGCGACGTACGCGATCAGCGGATCGCCGGACGCGGTCAGCGACGCCGACATCCTCGGCTGCATCGACGACGTCGCCCACTGCCCCGCTTATTTCCAGCTGCTGGTCAAGGCGGTGTTGCTGCACGGCCTGCGGGAGCTCGCGGAGAACGCCGTGCCCGCGCACCTGGTGGTCTGCGAAAAGGACCGGATCGTCCCGGCGCCGCGGTTCAGCCGGCATTTCACCAACAACCTGCCGGACCACAAGATGACCGAACTCGACGGAGTCGGGCACATACCGATGTTCGAGGCGCCCGACCGGGTCGCCGAGGTGATCACCGGCTTCCTCGACGAGTGCGTGCGGGA
Source organism: Mycobacterium bohemicum DSM 44277 (assembly GCF_001053185.1). GTDB lineage: Bacteria > Actinomycetota > Actinomycetes > Mycobacteriales > Mycobacteriaceae > Mycobacterium > Mycobacterium bohemicum. The sequence goes on from NZ_CSTD01000008.1 coordinate 7,062, forward strand.
GAACCGGGAGCGTCAGCAGCCCACGGGCTAGTGGGCCGCGCCGCCGGTTAGCCGGCCTCGGCGAGGGTCTTGTCGAGGTTCTCGGCGATCGAGTTCAGGAACTGCTCGCTCTCCTGCCACTCCTGCTCGGGGCCGATGAGGATGGCGAGGTCCTTGGTCATCTTGCCGCTCTCGACGGTGCGGATCACCACGTCCTCGAGCGTCTGGGCGAACTCGATCACCTCCGGGGTGTCGTCGAGCTTGCCCCGGTGCGCCAGCCCGCGCGTCCAGGCAAAGATCGAGGCGATCGGGTTCGTCGACGTCGGCTTGCCCGCCCGGTACTGCCGGAAGTGGCGCGTGACGGTGCCGTGCGCGGCCTCGGCCTCGACCGTCCTGCCGTCGGCGGTCATCAGCACCGAGGTCATCAGGCCCAGCGATCCGTAACCCTGCGCGACGAGGTCGGACTGGACGTCGCCGTCGTAGTTCTTGCAGGCCCAGACGTAGCCGCCCTCCCACTTCAGGCAGGCCGCCACCATGTCGTCGATCAGCCGGTGCTCGTACGTCAGCCCCTCGGCCTCGAACTTGTCCTTGAATTCCTCGTCGTAGATGCGCTGGAACTCGTCCTTGAACATGCCGTCGTAGGCCTTGAGGATGGTGTTCTTGGTCGACAGGTACACCGGCCACTTGGCGTTGAGGCCGTACGCCAGCGAGGCGCGCGCGAAGTCCCGGACGGACTCCTTGAAGTTGTACATCCCCATCACGACGCCGCCGTCCTCGGGAATGGACACCACCTCGTGCACCATCGGCTCGCTGCCGTCCGACGGCGTGAAGGTGATCGACACGGTGCCGGGCTTGTCGACCTTGAAGTTCGTCGCGCGGTACTGGTCGCCGAACGCGTGTCGGCCGATGACGATCGGCTTGGTCCAGCCCGGAACCAGCCGCGGCACGTTCGAGATCACGATCGGCTCGCGGAAGATGGTGCCGCCCAGGATGTTTCGGATCGTACCGTTGGGCGACAGCCACATCTTCTTCAGGTTGAATTCGGCGACGCGGGCCTCGTCGGGGGTGATGGTCGCGCACTTGACGCCCACGCCGTGCCTCTTGATGGCGTACGCCGCGTCGATCGTCACCTGGTCGTTGGTGCGGTCGCGGTTTTCGATGCCGAGGTCGTAGTACTCGAGGTTGATGTCGAGGTGCGGCAGGATCAGCATGTCCTTGATGAACTTCCAGATCACCCGGGTCATCTCGTCACCGTCGAGCTCGACCACCGGCCCCTCGACCTTGATCTTGTTGGACATATCGAGTCGACTCCTCCTCGCGGCCCGTAGCCTTACGAGCCCTGCGCGCCTTGCGAAGCTGCCAGCGCTTCGTTGAATGTTTTGCTCGGCCGCATGACTGCAGTCGTCTTCTCGCTGTCCGGTCGATAGTAACCACCGATGTCAACCGGCTCGCCCTGCGCTTCGGCGAGCTCGGCCACGATGGTGTCCTCGTTTTTGCTCAGCACCTCGGCCAGCGCGGCGAAGTGCTCGCGCAGCTCCTCGTCGTCGGACTGCGCGGCGAGCTGCTCGGCCCAGTACAGCGCGAGGTAGAACTGGCTGCCGCGGTTGTCGAGCTCGCCGGTCTTGCGCGACGGGCTCTTGTTGTTCTCCAGCAGCTTGCCGATCGCCGCGTCCAGCGTCTTGCCCAGGATCGTGGCGCGCGCGTTGCCGGTCTTGATGCCGATGTCCTCGAAACACGCTCCCAGGGCCAGGAATTCACCGAGGGAGTCCCAGCGCAGGTGGTTCTCTTCGACGAGCTGGTGGACGTGCTTGGGCGCCGATCCGCCGGCCCCGGTCTCATACATCCCGCCGCCGGACATCAACGGCACGATGGACAGCATCTTGGCGCTGGTGCCGAGCTCCAGGATGGGGAACAGGTCGGTGAGATAGTCGCGCAGGATGTTCCCGGTGGCGGCGATGGTGTCCTGCCCGCGCATCGCGCGCTCCAGCGTGTAGCGCATGGCCCACACCTGCGGCATGATCTGGATTTCCAGGCCCTCGGTGTCGTGCTCCTTGAGGTACTCCTTGACCTTCTTGCGCAGCTCGACCTCGTGCGGCCGCTCGGTGTCCAGCCAGAACACCACCGTCATGCCCGAATTCCGGGCCCGGGTGACCGCCAGCTTGACCCAGTCGCGGATCGCCTCGTCGGTGACGACGGGCATGCGCCAGATGTCGCCGGCCTCCACGTTCTGGCTCATCAGGACTTCTCCGGTGTCGAGGTCGACGATGTCGGCGACCCCGTCCTCGGGGATCTCGAACGTCTTGTCGTGCGACCCGTACTCCTCGGCCTCCTGCGCCATCAGCCCGACGTTGGGGACGGTGCCCATCGTCGTCGGGTCGAACGCCCCGTGGGTCTTACAGAAGTTGATGATCTCCTGGTAGATGCGGGAGAAGGTCGATTCGGGGTTGACGGCCTTGGTGTCCTTCTGCCGCCCGTCGGCGCCCCACATCTTGCCGCCTGCGCGGATCATCGCCGGCATGGACGCGTCCACGATCACGTCGCTGGGCGAGTGGAAGTTTGTGATGCCCTTGGCCGAATCGACCATCGCCAGCTCGGGGCGGTGTTCGTGGCAGGCGTGCAGGTCGCGGATGATCTCCTCGTGCAGCGACGCCGGCAGCGACTCGATCTTGTCGTAGAGATCGACCAGCCCGTTGTTGACGTTGACCCCGAGCTCGTCGAAGAGCTCCTGGTGCTTGGCGAAGGCGTCCTTGTAGAAGATCTTCACGGCGTGGCCGAAGACGATCGGATGCGAGACCTTCATCATCGTCGCCTTGACGTGCAGTGAGAACATCACGCCGGTCTCGTAGGCGTCCTGCATCTGCTCCTCGTAGAAGTCGCAGAGGGCTTTCTTGCTCATGAACATGCTGTCGATGACGTCGCCCTCGCGCAGCGCAACCTTCGCCTTGAGATCGAGGGTCTGCCCGTTCTTGGCCTTCAGCACCATCTTCACGTTGCGCGCGCGGTCCAGCGTCATCGACTTCTCGCCGTGGTAGAAGTCGCCGTGCTTCATGGTCGCGACGTGAGTGCGCGACGCCGGCGACCAGTCCGCCATGCTGTGCGGGTGCTTGCGCGCGTACTCCTTGACGGCCTTGGGTGCGCGCCGGTCCGAATTGCCTTGGCGCAGAACCGGGTTGACCGCGCTTCCCAGGCATTTGCCGTAGCGGGCGCGGATCTCCTTCTCCTCGTCGGTCTTCGGGTTCTGCGGAAAGTCCGGGATATTGAATCCCTTGCCCTGCAGCTCCTTGACGGCCGCGACGAGCTGGGGCACCGACGCGCTGATGTTCGGCAGCTTGATGATGTTGGTGTCGGCCAGCTTCGTCAGGCGGGCCAGCTCGGCCAGGTCGTCGGGAACCCGCTGATCGTCGGTCAGCCGGTCGCCGAACTCGGCGAGGATCCGGGCACCCAGGGAGATGTCACTGGTCTTGATCGCGATACCCGCCGGCTCGGCGAAGGCCCGCACGATGGGCAGGAACCCGTAGGTCGCCAGCAGCGGGGCCTCGTCGGTCAGCGTGTAGATGACGGTCGGTTGTTCGGCGCTCACGGTCCCTCTCCGGGCGTCAAGATCTTCACGATCGATCGGGTCTTTGGGGAGCTCAGAGTTCTCTGTTGCCACGTTATCAAGGGCGTTTGGACAGGTGTCGACCCGCCATTGGCACGGAGTCGGCTCAGTAAGATAGTCTCTTTATTGGTCATGAGCGCCAGCGTCAAGCCCCGGCTTGCTGGCCGGCAACCCTCCAACCGCGGTGGGGTGCCCCGGGTGATGACCAGGTCTAGTAGCCAATAGCCGGCTGCACGGCAAGCGCGGGTCCGCCATGACGGGCCCCCTGACTAGAGGGGATACGTGATGTGCCTCCATACACCCCGCTCGGATCTGTCCGTGTCTTTGGTCGGCTGTCGCTGTTAGCCGGCGATCACCACCCCTTTCACCAAAAAGCCACGTCAGAAAGCAACCACTACCAATGAGCTCCGAGAACAACCCCGACGCAGACCCGACGGCGCACTGGTCCTTCGAGACCAAGCAGATCCACGCCGGCCAGCAACCGGACCCCGCGACCAACGCCCGGGCGCTGCCGATCTACCAGACCACGTCGTACGTCTTCAACGACACCTCGCACGCCGCGGCCCTGTTCGGCCTCGAGGTGCCCGGCAACATCTACACCCGGATCGGCAACCCGACCACCGACGTCGTCGAGCAGCGCATCGCCGCGCTCGAGGGCGGCGTCGCCGCCCTCTTCCTCAGCTCCGGGCAGGCCGCTGAGACGTTCGCCATACTCAACCTCGCATGTGCCGGAGATCACATCGTCTCCAGCCCGCGGCTCTACGGCGGCACCTACAACCTGTTCCACTACTCGCTGGCCAAGCTCGGCATCGAGGTCAGCTTCGTCGAAGACCCCGACGACCTGGACTCGTGGCAGTCCGCGGTCCGGCCGAACACCAAGGCGTTCTTCGGCGAGACCATCTCCAACCCGCAGATCGACGTGCTGGACATCCCCGGGGTCGCCGGGGTGGCCCACGCCAACGGGGTGCCGCTGATCGTCGACAACACCGTCGCCACGCCCTACCTGATCCAGCCGTTCGCGCACGGCGCCGACATCGTCGTGCACTCGGCCACCAAGTACCTGGGCGGGCACGGCGCCGCGATCGCCGGCGCCGTCGTCGACGGCGGAACGTTCGACTGGACGCAGGGCCGCTTCCCCGGATTCACCACCCCCGACCCCAGCTACCACGGCGTGGTGTTCGCGGAGCTCGGAGCGCCGGCCTTCGCGCTCAAGGCGCGCGTGCAGCTGCTGCGCGACCTCGGTTCGGCCGCCTCGCCGTTCAACGCGTTCCTGGTGGCCCAGGGGATCGAAACGCTGAGCCTGCGGATGGAGCGCCACGTCGCCAACGCCCAGCGGGTGGCCGAGTTCCTGGCCGGCCACGACGGCGTGCTGTCGGTCAACTACGCGGGGCTGCCCAGCTCGCCCTGGCACGAGCGGGCGAAGAAGCTGGCGCCCAAGGGCGCCGGCGCGGTGCTGTCGTTCGAACTGGCCGGCGGCGTGGAGGCCGGCAAGGACTTCGTCAACGCGCTGAAGCTGCACAGCCACGTCGCCAACATCGGCGACGTGCGGTCGCTGGTGATTCACCCGGCGTCGACCACCCACGCCCAGCTCAGCCCCGCGGAACAGCTGAGCACCGGTGTCAGCCCGGGCCTGGTCCGGCTGGCGGTCGGTCTCGAGGGCATCGACGACATCCTGGCCGACCTGGAACTCGGCTTCGCCGCGGCCCGCAAGCACGCGGCCGCCGACGGCAACGCCGACCCGCAGGCCGTGGCGGCGTTCTAGGGGGAAATCCGACGTGACCATCTTTGATGTGCCCACCCAGACGCTGCCCGCCGAAGGTGAGATTGGCTTCGTCGACATCGGCTCGCTGACCACCGAGAGCGGTGCCGTGATCGACGACGTGTGCATCGCGGTCCAGCGCTGGGGCGAGTTGTCGCCGACGCGGGACAACGTGGTGGTGGTCCTGCACGCGCTCACCGGAGATTCGCACATCACCGGACCGGCCGGGCCCGGTCATCCCACCCCCGGCTGGTGGGACGGCGTCGCCGGGCCGGGGGCGCCGATCGACACCGACCGGTGGTGCGCGGTGGCCACCAATGTGCTGGGCGGTTGCCGCGGGTCCACCGGCCCCAGCTCCCTGGCGCGCGACGGAAAGCCCTGGGGCTCAAGGTTTCCGTTGATCACGGTGCGCGACCAGGTGGAGGCGGACATCGCCGCGCTGGACGCCCTGGGCATCAGCCAGGTCGCGGCCGTCGTCGGCGGATCCTTGGGCGGCGCAAGGGCTTTGGAGTGGATGGTCGGGCATCCCGACCGGGTCCGGGCCGGCCTGCTGCTTGCCGTCGGTGCGCGGGCCACCGCCGACCAGATCGGCACCCAGTCCACGCAGATCGCGGCCATCAAGGCGGACCCGAACTGGCAGGGCGGCGACTATCACGGCACCGGGCGCAGCCCGGACACCGGCCTGATGATCGCCCGGCGCTTCGCGCACCTGACCTACCGCGGGGAGGTGGAGCTGGACACCCGGTTCGGCAACGATGTTCAAGGCGACGAGGACCCGGTGAACGGCGGCCGCTACGCGGTGCAGAGCTACCTGGAACACCAGGGCGAGAAGCTGTTGGCGCGCTTCGACGCGGGCAGCTATGTGGCGTTGACCGAGGCGCTCAGCAGCCACGACGTCGGCCGCGGCCGGGGTGGGGTGCGAAAGGCGTTGAGCGGCTGCACCGTACCCGCCGTGGTGGGCGGCATCACCTCCGACCGGCTGTACCCGTTGCGTCTGCAGGAGGAGCTGGTCGAGCTGCTGCCGGGCTGCGAGAGGCTGAACGTCGTCGAGTCGATCTGCGGCCACGACGGATTCCTGGTCGAGTCGGAGGCGGTCGGCGAGCTGATTCGCGCGACGCTGGACCTGGCCGGCACCGAAGGCGCGTGTCGCAGGTGACCCGCTCTCGGCACGACCGCTCCCTGTCCTTCGGCTCGGCGGCCGCTGCCTACGAGCGTGGTCGTCCGTCCTATCCGCCGGAGGCGATCGACTGGCTGTTGCCCCGGGGCGCGCGCCAGGTGCTCGACCTCGGTGCGGGCACCGGAAAGCTGACCACCCGGCTGGTGGAACGCGGCCTGGACGTGGTGGCCGTCGATCCCATTCCCGACATGCTCGAGGTGCTGCGCACGTCGCTGCCGGAGACCAGCGCGCTGCTGGGGACCGCGGAGGATATTCCGCTGCCCGACAACAGCGTTGACGCGGTGCTGGTGGCGCAGGCGTGGCACTGGGTGGATCCCGAGCGGGCGATACCGGAGGTGGCCCGCGTGCTGCGGCCCGGGGGCCGGCTGGGCCTGGTCTGGAACACCCGCGACGAGCGGCTCGGCTGGGTGCGCGAGCTCGGCGAGATCATCGGTTCCGACGGCGACCGGGGCCGCTTCGACGTGGACCTGTCCCCGTCCTTCGCCGAGCCGGAGCGTCACCAGGTCGAGTGGACGAATTACCTGACGCCGCAAGCGCTCATCGACCTGGTGTCGTCACGCAGCTACTGCATCACCTCGCCCACCGAGGTGCGCAGCAAGACGCTCGACCGGGTGCGCGAACTGCTGGCCAGCCATCCGGCGCTGGCCAACGCCACCGGTCTGGCGCTGCCGTATGTGACCGTGTGCATCAGGGCGACGCTGCCGGAGTAGCTAAGCCTTGTCCAAGGCGGCCTCGATGGCGTCAAAGGCGGCCGACAACGCCTCCCGACCGACACCGCCCCTGCTCGCCATGGCCCAAAACTAGACGAGGCCACCGACAAAAAGGCCCGCGGTGAGGCCACTGAAACGAAAGTGGCGCAAGTTATTTGGAAAGCGTGACGGTCAGAAGTTCAGCCCGGAAAACATCACCCGGTTCGGGTCGTACTTCTGCCGCACAGTCGTCAGCCGGGACAGGTTCGACCCGAAGTAGCGCGCCGCGGTGGCGTTGGCCTCGAGGTAGTTGACGTAACCGCCGACCGAATACTGTTGCACCGCTTGGTGCGCCGCGGCCAGCCACTTGTTCGCGGCGGCGATCTCGTTGCTGGCGGGCTCGACGTACCACTGCAGCACGGCGGCCTGCGTGCGCCACGGGAAGGCGCTGTCACCGGCCGCCACGTCGCCGACCGCACCGCCCAGTGGGTCGGCGATGACGGACGCCGTTCCCGAGCCGGAAGCGGGCCACTGCCCGATCGCGGCCGCAATGGCATGCGCGGCAGCGGAATTCAGCGCGCCGATCACGTCGGATCCGGCCACGAAGGCCCGCGGCGAGCTTGCCGAGCTTCCGCCGGCCAGGTAGGTCATCAGGTCCGGGTGGCTGAGCGTCTTGTTCTGGACCGAACTGGGCGCCAGGCCGATCGCGGACTTGAGCGCGGCGGTCACCCCCGATCCGGCGCCGGCCGGGCAGGTCGCCAGGACATGGCAGTTGGCCTGGGCCGAACCGACCGAAAGATCGACTATCCCCCAACTGTTTCGATCGGCCGCCGACAGCCACGACTGCCAGCCCATGAGCACCTGCACCGCCGACGAGGGCGGGAAGTCGAGGCGCACGAGGTCACTGTCCGCGGTCGCGAACGTCGCGAACGTCATCGAGGTCGTCACCCCGAAATTGCCGCCGCCCCCGCCGCGCAGCGCCCAGAACAACTCGGGGTTGTCGTTGGCCGACGCGGTGACGACGTCCCCGCTGGGCAACACCACCGTGGCCGCCCGGAGAGCGTCACAGGTCAGGCCGGCGTGCCGGGAGTCGGCGCCCATGCCGCCGCCGAGCGCCGAACCGCCGATGCCGACCGTCGGGCAACTACCGGTGGGCAGGGCCCGACCGGCCGCGGCCAATGTCTGTTGCAGCGCTTGCAAATTGGTCGCCGGCGTCACCGTCACGTTGCCGCTGCCGGCGTCGAAGTTGGCGCCGCCCGGGAGGCCCCGCAGGTCGAGCACCAGGGCGCCGGTCGCGCTGGACGCGCCGACGTAGGAGTGGCCGCCGCCACGCGGGGCGACCTTGAGGTTGTTGGCCGCCGCGAAGGTGAGCGCCTTCTGCACGTCGGACTGTGACGAAACGGCTACCACCGCAGCGGGATTCGCGCTGTTGTAGAACGAATTGAAAACCTGCTTGCCCGCGGTGAATTGGGCTCCGCTGGCGGGTAACAAGACGCGGCCCCCGATCGAAGAGGCCAGGCCGCCCCAGCCGGCGTCCGCGGAGGCCCGGGTGGGCCCGAGCACCGCGCCGGTCGCCAACACCGACACGGCGCCGCGGAGAAAGGTCTGACGCGAGATCGCACGCTCGAAAGGACGGCCGTCATTCGTCGTCATGGGGGGCGATTCTCGTCGCTTTCGCCCCTTGGCGACGGGCGCGGTGGCACGTGTCGGGTAACGGTGTGGCCTCGATACGTCCGCCGGCGCCCGAATCGCCCCGGCCGGTCGGTCCCGCTAATAAACGACGCCGCAAGCACAGGGCCCTCACAAAACGCTTATTGGGCAAACCTTTATCCCACCGTGTCACAAATGTGACAAAAGTAGATCAGAGTTCCTGGAGTGAATTGGGTGCCACCTGTGCACCCCACGACAGATGGGGAGCCCGGCATGAAGGCACTGACACCAACTCACGGGTGGGCCTGGTCGCTCCGCCACCAGCCCCTGACCGTTCGCCTGCTCGCCGCCGCGGCCGGGCTGCTCACCGCGGCCGCGGCATTCGCTGCGCCGGCCGAGGCGGACCCCGCCACCGACGACAGCTTCATCGACGCGCTCAACCACGCCGGGATCGACTTCGGGGAACCGGGTATCGCGATGGCCGTGGGCCAGTCGATCTGCCCCATGCTCGCCGGGCCGGGCGGCAACTTCGCCGCCGCGGCGGCCAGCGTCACCAACCGGGGGCTGTCCCCGGGCATGGCCAAGATGTTCACCACCATCGCGATTCAGATGTACTGCCCGCAGGAGATGGCCAGCATCGCCAGTGGCAACCCGACGGGCGGCCTGCCCGGTGGCCTCACCGGCAGCCTGCCGCGCATCCCGGGAATGCCCGCGATCCCGGGAACCTAGCGGGTGCCGAGCGGGTCGATGGTCGACGCGATGTAGATCATCGCCGCCCCGACCGCCGCGGTCGTCACGAAGTCGGTGCCCTTGCTGCGGACCGCCAAGAGACCGGCCCGGTCCTCGGACAGCGCCAGGCGCAGGATGGCGGCCACGCCGACACCGATGCCGATCAGCAGCGAGCCGCGGCGCCAGAAGTTGGCGCCGGCCAGCACGAACGCGACCGCGAAGATGAAGCCCACCGACAGGATCGGCCACTGCGACTGCAGTACGGACCGGGCGCTCATTTCCGCTCGGCCAGCTCGACGACGTTGGTCAGCAGGAACGCCCGGGTCAACGGGCCGACGCCACCGGGGTTCGGAGACACGTGGCCGGCCACGTCCCAGACGTCGGGGTGCACGTCGCCGACCAGACCGTCGTCGGTGCGGCTGACACCGACGTCGACGACGGCGGCGCCGGGACGCACCATCTCGGCGGTGAGCATGTGCGGCACCCCGACGGCCGCCACGACGATGTCCGCCTGCCGGGTGAACGCCGCCAGGTCGCGAGTCCCGGTGTGGCACAAGGTGACGGTGGCGTTCTCGGAGCGGCGCGTCAGCAGCAGCCCCAACGGGCGGCCGACCGTGACCCCGCGGCCGATGACGACGACGTGCGCGCCGGCGATCTCGATGTCATAGCGACGCAACAGGTGCACGATGCCGCGCGCGGTGCACGGCAACGGCGCCGGGACGCTGAGCACCAGCCGGCCCAGGTTGGTGGGGTGCAGGCCGTCGGCGTCCTTGTCGGGGTCGACGCGCTCCAGCGCGGCGTTCTCGTCCAGATGCCGCGGCAGCGGCAACTGCACGATGTAGCCGGTGCACTCGGGGTTGGCGTTGAGCTCGTCGATGGTGTCGTTGAGCGTCTCGGTACTGATGTCGGCGGGCAGATCGCGGCGCAGCGAGGTGATGCCGACCTTGGCGCAGTCGGCGTGCTTGCCGCGGACGTACGCCTGGGACCCGGGGTCGTCGCCCACCAGGATGGTGCCGAGGCCCGGTGTGCGGCCGGACGCGGTCAGTGCGGCCACGCGTTGCTTGAGGTCGACGAAGATTTCGTCGCGGGTGGCCTTGCCGTCCAGTGTGATTGCGCCCACGGCTGACAGTCTGGCACGGTTCGACGATGGCGACCCGCCGCGCCCGGCTACGCCGCGCTTGCGATCGACCCCCAACCCCAACAATGGCGACCCGCCGCGCCCGGCTACGCCGCGCTTGCGATCGCCATTAGGCTCCCGGTATGTCTACCCCTCCAGACGTGTTCTCCCCGGCCAAGCTGGGCCCGGTCACGCTGCGCAACCGCACCATCAAATCGGCAACATTCGAGGCGCGCACACCCAACGGGCTGGTGACCGACGACCTGATCGAATACCACCGGCTGCCGGCCGCGGGCGGGGTCGGCATGACGACCGTCGCCTACTGCGCCATCTCCCCCGGCGGCCGCACCGAGGGCAACGGCATCTGGATGCGCCCGGAGGCGGTGCCCGGGTTCCGCAGGCTCACCGACGCCATCCACGCCGAGGGCGCCGCGGTGAGCGCACAGATCGGACACGCCGGTCCGGTGGCCAACGCCAAGTCGAACAAGGCCACCGCCCTGGCGCCGGTGCGGTTCTTCAACCCCATCGCGATGCGGTTCGCCAAGAAGGCGACCCGCGACGACATCGACGACGTCATCGCCGGGCACGCCAACGCGGCGCGGCTGGCGATCGAGGCCGGTTTCGATGCCGTCGAGATTCACCTGGGCCACAACTACCTGGCGAGCGCGTTCCTGTCCCCGCTGATCAACCGGCGAAACGACGAGTTCGGCGGATCGCTGGAAAACCGGGCGAAGGTGGCCCGCGGCATCGTCGCGGCCGTCCGCCGCGCGGTGGAGAAAGAAGGGACGCCGATCGCGGTCACCGCAAAGCTGAACATGGTCGACGGCGTGCGCGGCGGCATCAGCACGGAGGAGTCGCTGACCACCGCCAAGTGGCTCGAGCAGGATGGCGGCCTGGACGCGATCGAACTCACCGCCGGCAGCTCACTGGTCAATCCGATGTACCTGTTCCACGGCGACGCACCGATGAAGGAGTTCGCCGGCGCCTTCAAGCCGCCGCTGAGCTGGGGCATGCGCATGACGGGCAAGAAGTTCCTGCGCGAATACCCCTACCGCGAGGCCTATCTACTGCGCCACGCCAAGCTCTTCCGGGCCGAGCTGACCATGCCCCTCATCCTGCTCGGCGGCATCACCAACCGGGAGACGATGGACCTGGCGATGGCCGAGGGATTCCAGTTCGTCGCGATGGGCCGAGCCCTGCTCGCCGAGCCCGACCTGATCAACCGGCTCGCCGCCGACGGCGCCGCACACAGCGTGCATTCGGCCTGCACGCACTGCAACAAGTGCATGGCCACCATCTACACCCGCACCCAGTGCGTGGTCACCGGCGCACCCGACGTCCTGGCGGGCAACCGCACCTAGCCGCGCGGCGAGAGCGCCACCGCGGCAGTCGCTCTCAGGGAACGGGCGGTACCACAAGCTACAGTTGACACGATGACTGCAGCAGCCCCGCCAGTGTTGACCGTCCGCTACGACGGCTCCGAGCGGACATTCGCCGCGGGACATGACGTGGTGGTCGGGCGCGACCTGCGGGCCGACATGCGCATCACGCACCCGCTCATTTCCCGCGCGCATCTGCTCCTGCGCTTCGACCAGGGCCGGTGGCTGGCGATCGACAACGGTTCGCTCAACGGGACTTTCGTCAATGGCCGGCGGGTCCCCGTCGTCGACATCCACGACGGCCAGACGCTCAACATCGGCAACCCCGACGGACCGATGCTGAGGTTCGAGGTCGGCCGGCACCAGGGCATGGTCGGGCGCCCGCCCGAGACCGAGTCGATGCGCCTGCCGGCCGCGGCGGCCCAGCCGTCGGGCACGGCGTGGGCGTCCGCGCCCGCAGGACCGCCCGGCCCCATGCCCCCGCGGCCGCCGGGCCGG
>NZ_CSTD01000008.1:20669-60459 GCF_001053185.1 Mycobacterium bohemicum DSM 44277
GCGGCGTATCCGCCCGGCGCGCCGCCCCCGGGCAGTTTCCAGCAGCCACAGATGGCCGCCGGCGTGCCTGCCACGCAGATGTCGGCCAGCGTGGCCAAGCCGCCGGAGATGTCGAATCTGGCGACCAAGATGTTCAACGCGCTGCTGCCGTCGCGGTCCGGGGCGATGCAGAAACCGTCGGGCGCTCAGACGATCGGCCGCTCCACCGACAACGACATCGTCATTCAGGACGTCCTGGCCTCGCGCCACCACGCGTTCTTGACCCAGACCCCGCTGGGCACCGAGATCCGCGACGCGCACAGCGTCAACGGAACGTTCGTCAACGGTGTCCGGGTGGGGTCGGCGCTGCTGACCGAGGGCGACGTGGTCACGATCGGCAACGTCGACCTGGTGTTCACCCGCGACACCCTGGTGCGGCGCACCGAGGCGGCCACTCGCACCGGCGGCCTGGAGGTCAACGCGGTGTGCTACACCGTCGACCACGGAAAGCAGCTCCTCGACCATGTCTCGCTCACGGCGCGGCCAGGGACGCTGACGGCGATCATCGGCGGCTCCGGCGCGGGCAAGACCACGCTCTCGCGGCTGATCGTCGGCTACAACAACCCCACGTCCGGCACCGTGACCTTCGAAGGTCACGACATCCACCGCGAGTACGCGAACATGCGCAGCCGGATCGGAATGGTCCCACAGGACGACGTCGTGCACCGGCAGCTGACCGTCAACCAGGCCCTGAACTACGCGGCCGAACTCCGCCTGCCACCCGACACCAGCAAGCAGGAGCGGGCCCAAATCGTCGCTCAGGTGCTCGAAGAGCTGGACATGACCAGGCACGCCGACACCCGAGTCGACAACCTGTCGGGCGGCCAGCGCAAGCGCGCGTCGGTCGCGCTCGAGCTCCTCACCCAGCCGTCGCTGCTGCTGCTGGACGAGCCCACGTCCGGTCTGGACCCGGCGCTGGACCGGCAGGTCATGCTGATGATGCGTCAACTCGCGGATGCGGGCCGCGTGGTGCTGGTCGTCACCCACTCGGTGTCCTACCTGGATGTGTGTGACCAGATCTTGCTGATCGCGCCCGGCGGGAAGACCGCGTTCTGCGGGCCCCCCGACCAGGTCGAGGCCGCGATGGGCACCCGCAACTGGGCCGACATCTTCGCCAACGTGGGCGCCGATCCGGACGAGGCCAACCGCCGCTTCCGCGAACGCGCCCAACACGTGGAGCAGCCGCCCTCGCCGCAGAGCCCGGCGGACCTGGGCGAGCCACCCAAGACCGACCTGTGGCGCCAACTCTCCACGATCGCCCGCCGCCAGGTCCGGCTCGTCATTTCGGACCGGGGCTACACGATCTTTCTTGCGGTCTTGCCGTTCCTCATCGGCGCGCTTTCACTGACGGTGAAAGGCCCGAACCCCGGTCTCGGTCCCGCCGACCCGCTCGGCCCCGCGCCGACGCAGCCGCAGTACATCATGGTGCTGCTGAATATCGGCGCCGTCTTCATGGGCACCGCGCTGACCATCCGAGATCTCATCGGCGAGCGCGCCATCTTCCGCAGGGAGCAGGCCGTCGGCCTGTCGACCACCGCCTACCTGCTCGCCAAGATCGCGGTGTTCTGCGTCTTCGCGACGGCGCAGGCCGCGGTCGCGACGTTCATCGTGCAGCTCGGCAAGGGCGCGCCCACGGCGCATCCGCCGTTGTTCGGCAACTCGACGTTCGCGCTGTTCGTGACCGTGGCGGCCACCTGTGTGGCGTCGGCGATGCTGGGGCTGCTGCTGTCCGCCGTGGCGCAGTCCAACGAACAGATCATGCCGCTGTTGGTGGTCTCGATCATGTCGCAGCTGGTGTTGTCGAGCGGGATGATCCCGGTTTACCAGCGCGTCGGGCTCGAGCAGCTCGCGTGGCTCACACCGGCACGGTGGGGCTACGCCGCGGGGGCGTCGTCGATCGACTTCCCGAGTCTGGTGAAGGTCAAGCAAATCCCGACGAACGACCCGATCTGGCAGCACTCCACACACGTCATGCTGTTCGATCTCGCCATGCTCGCGGTGTTGTCCATGGGTTACACGGGCTTCGTCCGATGGCACATCCGACTGAAGCGGCACTGAGGCGGCGCTGAATTGGCACCGTCATCCGCGGCCAGCCAACCCGCTGCCCCGAGGGACGAATGAATCGGCCTGCTCAGCCCGTGCTGACGGTGCGATCCGGCCGGTCGCAGGTCAGCTTCGCGCCCGGCCGCGACATCGTCGTCGGCAGCGACGTGCGCGCCGACCTCCGCGTGGCGCATCCCCTGGTCGCCCGGGCGCATCTGCTGTTGCGCTTCGATCGCGGCAGGTGGACCGCGGTGGACAACAACTCGCTCAACGGCGTCTTCGTCAACGGCGACCGCGTCCCGGCGCTCGAGATCACCGACGGGCAGTCGGTCAGCATCGGCAAGCCGGACGGGCCGCTGATCACCTTCGAGGTCGGCCACCACAACGGGTCCGTCGGCGTGCTGCCGATGACGACGGAGTCGATCCCGGTGATCGCGCCGCCCGGCGAACCGCCACCGTCGCGGTCATGGCGGCAACCGCAGGCCGCGGCCAGGGCGACGCCGCCGCCGCGTGACACCGACCCCCAGCGCACCACCGCCATTCCGCAGCCCGCCGACCCAGATCGGGGTGACCGGCGAGGTCGCCGAGTTCCCGACGACCAGAATCGAAGCCGCCGGGAAAGCGGATTTGCGGGAGCCCGTGACGGGCACGGCGTGGATCGGCCGCTCGCTGGAGAACGACATCGTCGTCCACGACGTGTTGGCCTCGCGCCACCACGCCTTCGTCACCCCGACGCCCATCGGCGTGGAGATCCGCGACGCTCAGAGCATCAACGGGACCTTCGTCAACGGCATCCGCGTCGGCTCCGCGGTGCTCGCCGAGGGCGACGTGGTGACCATCGGCAACGTCGACCTGGTGTTCACCGGCGGCGCGCTGGTGCGCCGCGGGGAGGCGGCGACCCGGACCGGGGGCCTGGAGGTGCACGACGTCGACTTCGCCATCGACGGCAAGACCCTGCTCGAGCGGATCTCCCTGACGGCCCGGCCCGGAACACTGACCGCCATCATCGGCGGGTCCGGTGCGGGCAAGACGACGCTGTCTCGGCTCATCGCCGGGTACGCGACGCCGACAGCCGGCGCGGTGACGTTCGAGGGCCACGACATCCACGCGGAGTACGCGTCGCTGCGCAGCAGGATCGGGATGGTTCCGCAGGACGACGTCGTGCACCGCCAGCTCACGGTCAACCAGGCCCTGGGCTACGCGGCCGAACTGCGGCTGCCGCCCGACACCAGCCAAGCCGACCGCGCCCAGGTCGTGGCGGAGGTGCTCGACGAGCTGGGCCTCACCCCGCACGCCGACACCCGCGTCGACAAGCTCTCCGGCGGGCAGCGCAAGCGCGCCTCGGTGGCGCTGGAGCTGCTGACCGGGCCGTCGCTGCTGATCCTCGACGAGCCGACGTCGGGCCTGGACCCCGCGCTGGACCTGCAGGTCATGACGATGCTGCGCCAGCTCGCCGACGCCGGCCGGGTGGTGCTGGTGGTCACCCACTCGCTCACCTACCTCGATGTGTGCGACCAGGTGCTGCTGATGGCGCCCGGCGGCAAGACGGCCTACCTGGGCCCGCCCGGCCAGATCGGCGACGCGATGGGCACCACCAACTGGGCCCAGATCTTCGCCAAGGTGGGCGCCGACCCCGACGAGGCCAATCGCCGCTTCCTGGCGCGGAACAAGCGCCCGCCGGCGGCGCAGAAAGCGGCGCCGGCCGACCTGGGCGCCCCGGCGCACACCAGCATCCGTCGGCAGTTCTCCACGATCGCCCGCCGCCAGGTTCGCCTGGTCGTCTCCGACCGCGCCTATTTCGCCTTTCTGGCGGTGCTGCCGTTCATCCTGGGGGCGCTGTCGCTGACCGTTCCGGGCAGCACCGGCTTCGGCGTCGCCGCGCCGACCAGCGAGACCCCCGACGAGGCCGCGCAGATCCTGACCCTGCTGTCCATCGCCGGGGTGTTCATGGGCACGGCGCTGACCATCCGAGACCTGATCGGCGAGCGCGCCATCTTCCGGCGCGAGCAGGCGGTCGGCCTGTCCACCGGCGCCTACCTGAGCGCCAAGACCGCGGTGTTCTGCGTGTTCGCGATCGTGCAGGCGGCGATCGCGACAAGCATCGTGCTCGTGGGCAAGGGCGCGCCCAGCCAGCCGGCGGTGGTGCTCGGTAACGCCAGCCTGGAGCTGTTCGTCACCGTCGCCGCGACGTGCGTGGCCTCGGCGATCCTCGGGCTGGTGCTGTCGTCGATCGCCCGCTCCAACGAGCAGATCATGCCGCTGCTGGTGGTGTCGCTGATGCTGCAGCTGGTGCTGGGCGGCGGCATGGTGCCGATCACGGACCGTGTTTTCCTCGACCAGATGTCGTGGTTCATGCCGTCGCGCTGGGGCTACGCGGCGTCGGCGTCCACGGTCGACCTGTGGAAGCTGGTGCCCGGCACGCTGAGTCCCAAGGACAGCCACTGGAAGCACACCCCCGGCGCGTGGCTGCTCGACATGGGCATGCTCGCCGCGCTGTCGGTGATCTACTCCGTCGTCGTGCGGTGGCGCCTGCGGCTGCGGCGCTGACGGCTCAGCTATCCAACCGCAGCCCGTGGGCCTGAGCGAAAGCCACGGCCTGCCCGACGTCGACGCGGGCGCCCGTCAGCGCCGCGGTTCGCCACAGCGAGGGGTCGACCGTCGCGCCCCGCAGGTCGGCGCCGTCCAGCCGGGTACCGCTCGTGCGCGCGCCGCCGAGGTCGGCGCCGCGCAGCACGGCCTTGCGCAGGTCGGTCCCGACCAGACTCGCCTCCCGCAGCCGGCAGCCGCTCAGGTCGACGCCGCGCAGGTCGTTGCCGCCGAGGACGGTCAGCGCGAAATCCACGTCGTCGAACGTGATCGGCCGCATCCGGCAGTCGACGAACACCGAACCGAGCAGACTGCACCCCTCGAACACCGAGTGCCACAGCACGGTCCGCTCGAAGGTGCAATTGCGGAACGCCGAGCCCCGGTGGTGTGACTCGGCCAGGTTGGCGCCGCGGAAGTTGCACGCGGTGAACACGGTCCGCTCGGTGCGCAGTCGACTCAGGTCCGCGTCGGTGAAGTCGTCCCCGCCGAACTCGCGGTCGACCCATTGCGACTGCGGCATTGAAGCGCTCAGCTGGCCGCCAGCGTTTCCAGCGCGTACTCGCTCACCGCGATCAGCGCGTCCGTCGCCGACCGGCGATCGCGGGCGTCCACCGAGATCACCGGGATGTGCGGCGGCAGGGTCAGCGCCTCGCGGACCTCGGCGACCGGGTACCGCGGGGCGCCGTCGAACTCGTTCACCGCGATCAGGAACGGCAGCTTGCGGTGCTCGAAGAAGTCCACCGCCGCGAAGCTGTCCTGCAGCCGCCGGCAGTCGACCAGGATGATGGCGCCGATCGCGCCGCGCACCAGGTCATCCCACATGAACCAGAACCGGCGCTGGCCCGGGGTGCCGAACAGGTACAGGACAAGCTCCTCGTCCAGCGTGATCCGGCCGAAGTCCATGGCGACGGTGGTGGTCCGCTTGTCCGGGGTCGCCTCGAGCGCGTCGACGCCCGCCGACGCGTCGGTGAGCATCGCCTCGGTGCGCAGCGGCATGATCTCCGAAACGGCGCCGACGAACGTGGTCTTTCCGGCACCGAAGCCGCCCGCGATGACGATCTTCGTCGACGCGTGCGCCTCCCCCTCAGAGTGCTTTAAGGCCACGCAGGGTCCTTCCTATGAGTTCGTAGCGCTCGTCCCGGGTCGACCGCTCGGTCAATGTCCTATGCACCCGAAGGTAACCGGACAGCACCAGATCGCCGATCAGGACGCGCGCGACACCTATCGCCAGATCCAGCCGGGCCGCGATTTCCGCGACCGACGGGCTGCTCACGCACAGCTCGACGATCTTGCCCCTCGGATCGTCCGGCGGCCATTGGTGCGCCACACCGGCCCGCAGGCTTTGCACCGGCGCTTCCAGCGGCAGGTCGATCTCGGTGTGGGTGCGTCCCGCCGTCAGAGTGTAGGGACGGACGAGGCTCGGCTCGCGCCCGACCGGCCGGTGCTCGTGTTCGTCCATCGGGCTCTCACGGGCTCACTGCTGGGTGAAGGACCGGCGGGAGGACTCCACCATGCCGCCCACCCGTTCGACGAGCAGCGCCATCTCGTAGCCGATCTGGCCGATGTCGCAGGACGTCGCGGCCAGCGCGGCCAGGTTCGAGCCGTCGCCGACCCGCATGAGCAGCAGGTAGCCGTTCTGCATCTCGACCACCGACTGCAGCACGTGGCCGCCCTCGAACAGCTGCGCGGCGCCGGCGGCGAGGCTGGCCAGGCCCGAGGCCACCGCGGCCAGCTGGTCGGCCCGCTCGCGCGGCAGGTGCTCGCTGGCGGCGATGGGCAGCCCGTCGACGGACACCAGCAGGGCGTGGGCGACCCCCGGTACCTCGCGGGCGAACCGCGTCACGAGCCAATCGAGCGAATTGGAGGGTGACGTCATTCGCGGTCCTCTTCGCGGGCGTGCGAGCGCCCCGTGCGCACGCCGCCGAAATGGTTGCTGAACGAGGCGCGCACGGCCTCCGGGTCGCGCGCCAGGGGTTCGGAGTGCCGGGGTTGGCGGCCGTTGGACGCCTCGTCGTCGGCCTCGCCGGCCGCCGTCCCCGGGACCAGCCGCTCGCCCGGTTTGCGAACCGGGAGGCCGTGCCCGGCGGTGCGCGTCTCGACGGGCTTCTCCTCGGCCTCCGCGGCCAGCGACCAGCCGCGGTCCCACACCGACTGCCAGTCGAGGTCGGGGGTGTTGACGAGGTCGTGTGGGTCGCCGAGCATCTCCGAGAGCATCCGCCGGTAGATCACGTCCTCGTCGGCCGGGTCGGCCGGCGCCGCCGGGCGCGTGCGCGCCTCGGGGACGGACGCGCGGTCACCGGCGCCCGGAGCCGAAGCCTTTGACCGCGCGGCGAAGAACGCCGAGGTGTCCGACGCCGCCGGGGCCACGGGTTGCTCGGGCGCCGCCGGCGGGCTGCTCTGCGGGGCCGGTTTCGCGGTCTCCCACCAGGGGGTGGGCGGCTCGCGCCGCGGCGGCTGCGGTTGCCGCTCGGCCGGCGCGGCGGGGACCTCCGTGATGCCGCTGGAACCCGGGTCCCGTCGCGGCAGCAGCGTGACCGGCTGCTCGGGATCCTGTGAACCGTTGTGGTGGACCGGCCGGGGTTCTCGGGCGCCCTGCGGCGCCGCAAACACGGTGGTGGGGTGGGCGGCGGACGCCGCGACGGGGGTGGCCTCCGGCTGCACGGCCGGCGCGGCGCCCTCGAGCACCGTGGGCGGCAGGTAGATCTCGGCGGTGGTGCCGGAACCGGACTCGTGGGCGGCCGGACCGCGCAGCCCCACCCGGATGCCGTGCCGGGCGGCGATGCGGCCGACCACAAACAGGCCCATGTGGCGGGCGTTGTCCGGGGTAACGTCGCCACCGTCCTGCAGCCGCATGTTGGCGATGCGCCGGTCGGCGTCGTTCATGCCGAGCCCGGAGTCGGAGATCCGCAGCACCACCCCCTCGTCGCCGCCGCGGGCGGCGGACACCCGGACCGTCGTCGTGGGCGGCGAGTAGCGCAGGGCGTTGTCGATCAGCTCGGCGAACAGGTGGATGACGCCGCCGGCCACCGCACCGAGCACCGCGCAGTCGGGCAGCGCGACAACGTCCACCCGCCGGTAGTCCTCGACCTCGGACACGGCGGCGTTGATCAGGGTCGACAGCGGCACCGGGTCGCGCTGGTCGCGGGCGAGTTGCGCGCCGGCCAGCACCAGCAGGTTGGCGCTGTTGCGGCGCAGCCGCGCGGCGAGGTGATCCAGGCGGAACAGGCTGTCGAGGCGTTCGGGGTCCTCTTCGTTGCGCTCCAGCCGGTCGATGAGCTGCAGTTGCTGGTCGACCAGGGAACGGCTGCGCCGCGACATCGTCTCGAACATGTCGTTGACCAGCAGCCGCAGCCGCGCCTCGTCGCCGGCCAGCAGCAGGGCCTGGGTGTGCAGCTCGTCGACCGCATGGGCGACCTGGCCGATCTCCTCGGTGGTGTACACCGGCAGGGGCTCCGGCGTCGGGGTCACCCCGCCGGCCTTGACCCGGGCGACCTCATCCTCGAGGTCGGTGTGGGCGACCTTGAGCGCGCCGTCGCGCAGCACGCGCAGCGGCCGGACCAGAGCGCGGGCCACCAGCAGCACGACGGCAAGCGCCACGACGATCGCGGTCAGCACCACGACGGCGTCGACGATGGCGGCGGTGCGCCGATCGGCGGCCGCGGAGTGCACCGACTTGGTGACCGACGCGGTGGCGTCGGTGATGACCTGCTCGGCGATGTCGTCGGTGGTCTGGATCGAGCGCAGCAGGTCGGCGTTGTCGACGAGCGGGACGGCCGGGTCCGACATGAGCGCCATCCGGGTAACCATCTGCTGCTGCAGGGCCTTGGCGTCCGCCGAGCCGGCGCCGAGGACTTCGCTCATCCCGAACAGGGTCGACGGTTCGGTGCCGGCCAGGGTGATCATCGACGTCCGCAACTGCGGCTCGGGCAGGTCGGCGCCGCGGGTCACCAGGATCTTCTGCATGGTCATCTGCCCGCGCGCCCCGACCGCGCGGCTCAGGCCCTGCGCCTGGGCGCGGACCTTCTCGTCGTCGACCCGCACCGACGCGTTGATCACGTCCTCGGCCGTCAGCAGGATCGGCGCGTAGGTGGTGACGCGGTCGCGCAAACCGATGCTGTTGCCGGCCACCTTGTCCAGCAGCGACTGCCCCCCGCCCAGCAGGGTGGTCACGCCGGAACGGACGTCGGGGCTCACGTCGGTGTCGGCCAGCCGCTGCTGCAGTTCGTGCTTGCGGGCGTCGTAGTTCTTCTTGGCGCCCTCGACGTCGCGGTCGGTCGAGTCGGCGAGCAGCGCGACGTCCAACGCCGACATGTACTTGGTGATCGCCGGCACCACGTCGGCGCGGGCGGCGGCCAGCCGCAGTTCGCCGGCGCCCGCCATCGCGGTGTGGATCCGCAGCGTCCCAAGGACCGTCGCCAGAATCAGCGGGACCAGCACGATCGCCAGGACTTTCCAGCGCACGGGCCAGTTGCTCGGCGCCCAGGACGGCGGGCGTTTGACCGGCGCCGCCGGGGCGGCGGCGGGGTCGCGGGCTGCGCCGCCTCGGCCGGATGGGCCGGGCGGTCGAACATGGTCACGTCGCCGCGGCCGCTCGAACGGCCGCCCTGCGCGCTGAATACGAGAGGCTCATGAAACTTCCTGCTTTATTTCCCACCCGCCGCGCGCAGACGGGCGCGAGCGGTCAATGTGGCAATTTCACGAGTATGACAGCCCGGCGCTCGGCTCACCAGAATCGTTACTGAGCAGAGACAGCTCTGTGGGGCGGGGGGTGTGCGAGCGCGGGCGCCATGGCAAACACCGCGGCGCGTTTTGCCATGATCGGCAGATGTTCCGGCTGCTGTTCTTTTCCCCGCGCATCCCGCCGAATACCGGCAATGCCATCCGGACCGCGGCGGCCACCGGCTGCGAGCTGCACCTGGTCGAGCCGCTGGGGTTCGACCTGTCCGAGCCCCAGTTGCGGCGGGCCGGACTCGACTACCACGACCTGGCGTCGGTGACCGTACATGCGTCGCTGCCGGCGGCGTGGCAGGCGCTGTTGCCGGCGCGGGTGTTCGCGTTCACGGCGCAGGCGTCCAGCCGATTCGCCGACATCGGTTACCGGCCCGGCGACGTGTTGATGTTCGGGCCCGAGCCCGACGGGTTGGACGCCGAGACCCTGGCCGACCCGAACGTCACCCAGCAGGTGCGCATACCCATGCTGGCGGGCCGGCGGTCGCTGAACCTGTCCAACGCCGCGGCCATCGCCGTATACGAGGCGTGGCGCCAGCAGGGGTACCCCGGGGCGGTGTGATTACCAGCCGTTCCAGTGCGTGACCTGCTCGGCGGGCAGGCGCTTGGCCGGCCGGAAGTCGGTGCCCTTGGTGTAGGCGATCGGGAACAGGCCGCCCTGGCTGTACTTCTCGTAAGGAATGCCGAGCACCTCGGCCGCCCGCTGTTCGCCGTCCCTGAGCAGGTGCAGCGTCGTCCAGCAGGTGCCGAGCCCGCGGGAGCGCAGCGCCAGGCAGAAGCTCCAGACCGCCGGGAACAGCGAGGCCCAGAAGGACACCCCGCCCAGCGGCGACTTGTCCTCGCGTCCTTCGATGCACGGGATCAGCAGCGCGGGCGCCTCGTGCATGCGCTCGGCGAGGTAGCTGGCCGAATCCCGCACCTTGCCCATCCGCTCCCCGCGGAGGTCACCCTGGCTGTAGTCGGGTGCGGGCGAGCTGAGGTAGCCGCGGGCGTTGGACCGGTAGATCTCGCCGAGCGCCTCGCGCTTGTCGGCGTCCTCGACGAACACCCAGTGCCAGCCCTGCGAATTGGAACCGGTCGGCGCCTGCAGCGCCAGTTCGAGGCACTCCGTCAACACGTCACGGCCGACGGGCCTGTCGAAGTCGAGGCGTTTGCGCACCGAGCGGGTGGTGGTCAGGACGTCGTCGACGGACAAGTTGAGGGTCATGGGGGCAGACTACTCCCGGCACATGAGTGCCGAACTGACACAAGGGGTTTGCGAAAGGCTGACGTGCGCGCGGCCGGGGTCGGCCTTCAGGCCGGCGGCGGCTGATCGGGCGGAATCGCCCCGCCGCAGCCCCCGGGCGGCGGTGGGCCCGGAAGGGGTTCGTCGCCGCCGACGCAGTCGTAATAGAACTGGGGCCCGACGAGCCAGGTCTTCATCCACTGATGCCAAAACGACCCGTCCGGGTACTTCTCGCCGTCGCACACGGCCAGATTGCCGTAACCCCATCGACCGCCCGGGCAGTAACCCTTCGTCATGTCCGGCTGGTGCGGATCGGGCGGATCGGCGCCGGCGGCCGCAGGGGGAATCACAAACGCCGCAACACAACCCAATATTGCGGCGCAATGGCGAGCAAGCCTGAAATTCATTTCGACTCCCGGGAAAGGTTGAATCGCAGCCGATTCGCGCTTTTCGACAGCTTACGACGCGACGGATTCGCGGTGTCGACTTTTCCGATTTTGCTGGCGCGAAGAAGCGGCCAGGTCAAGGCCTGATCCGTGCGATGCGCGGTTAGCCTGATCACCACGTCGGCGCGACGTTTCGGGTTTGTCCGCGACCCGCCGCATTGGCATACCTCGCGCGGGAATTCAGCGGAAGTCGCGGGATTTCGAGCCCACGCTCAGGGAGATACGACCCAACCGCTCGGCCACGACGGTAATCGCGCCGCTGGCATTCTGCAGCTGCCCGCGGACCAGCAGCGCCGGGGCGCTGTTCGCCAGCTTGCGATGCCGCGCCCACACCCCCGGCGTGCACAGCACGTTGACCATCCCGGTCTCGTCCTCCAGGTTGAGGAACGTCACCCCCCGGGCGGTCCCCGGCCGCTGCCGATGGGTCACCGCGCCCGCGATCAGCACGCGGTCGCCGTCGGGCACTCTCAGCAGCTTCTCGGCGGGCAGCACGCCCAGCGCGTCGAGGTCCTCGCGCAGGAACTGCGTCGGGTAGCTGTCCGGGGAAACGCCGGTGGCCCACACGTCGGCCGCGGCCAGTTCCAGCTCGCTCATTCCCGGCAGCGCCGGGATGTGCGACCCATCAGCACCGTGGGCACCCACCCCCGGCAACCGGTCCGGACGTTGCGTGGCGGCCGCCCCGGCCGCCCACAGCCCCTCCCGCCGGGACATGCCGAAGCAACCCAGCGCCCCGGCCGTCGCCAGCGCCTCGGCCTGCGGCACGGAAAGTTGCACCCGGCCGGTCAGGTCCAGCAGGGAAGTGAAGGGGCCGTTGGTGTTTCGCTCCTCGACCAGCCGCTCGGCGAGGTCGTCGCCGATGTGGCGGACGGCCCCCAGTCCGAGGCGCACCTCGGTTCCGGCGTGCTCGAGCGTGGCGTGGGCCAGGCTGGCGTTGACGTCCGGGCCGTGCACCGTCACGCCGTGCCGGCGCGCGTCGGCCACCAGCGACTGCGGCGAGTAGAAACCCATCGGCTGCGCGCGCAGCAGCGCCGCGCAGAACGCCGCCGGGTGGTGCAGCTTGAACCACGACGAGTAGAACACCAGCGACGCGAAGGACAGCGCGTGGCTCTCCGGGAAGCCGAAATTTGCGAAGGCCTCCAGCTTTTCGTAGGTCCGGTCGATCACCTCGTCACCGGCGCCGTGCAGCGCGCGCATGCCCTCGTAGAACCGGCCCCGCAGCCCGCGCATGCGCTCGGTGGAACGCTTGGAACCCATCGCGCGGCGCAGCTGGTCGGCCTCGGCGGCGCTAAAACCGGCGCAGTCGACCGCGAGCTGCATCAGCTGTTCCTGAAACAGCGGCACCCCCAGCGTCTTTCGCAGCGCCGGCTCCATGGACGGATGGTCGTAGACCACCGGGTCCAGCCCGTTGCGCCGCCGGATGTAGGGGTGCACCGACCCGCCCTGGATGGGCCCGGGGCGGATCAGCGCGACCTCCACCACCAGGTCGTAGAAGATCCGCGGCCTCAGCCGCGGCAGGGTGGCCATCTGCGCGCGCGACTCCACCTGGAAGACGCCGACGGAGTCCGCGCGGGCCAGCATCTCGTACACCGCCGGTTCGGACAGGTCGAGTTTGGCCAGGTCCACCTCGATGCCCTTGTGCTCGGCCACCAGGTCGATGGCGTAGTGCAGCGCGCTGAGCATGCCCAGCCCGAGCAGATCGAACTTCACCAAACCGATTGCCGCGCAGTCGTCCTTGTCCCACTGCAACACGCTGCGGTTCTCCATGCGCGCCCACTCGACCGGGCACACGTCGGCGATCGGGCGGTCGCAGATCACCATTCCCCCGGAATGAATGCCCATGTGCCGCGGCAGATTCCGGATCTGGTTGGCCAGCTCGACCACCTGTGGCGGGATGCCCTCGACATCCGGTGAATCCGCGAGCCCGTTCCAGTGGCCGAGCTGCTTGCTCCACGCGTCCTGCTGGCCCTGGGAGAAGCCCAGGGCGCGCGCCATGTCGCGCACCGCGATTCGCCCCCGGTAGGTGATGACGTTGGCGACCTGGGCGGCGTAGTCGCGGCCGTAGCGGTCGTAGACGTACTGGATGACCTTTTCGCGCTGGTCGGACTCGATGTCCATGTCGATGTCGGGCGGCCCGTCGCGGGCGGGCGACAGGAAGCGCTCGAACAACAGCTCGTTGGCCACCGGGTCCACCGCGGTGACACCCAGGGCATAGCAGACCGCGGAGTTGGCCGCCGATCCCCGGCCCTGACACAGGATGTTGTTCTCCCGGCAGAACCGGGCGATGTCGTGCACCACCAGGAAGTATCCCGGAAATTGCAGCTGGGCAATGACTTTCAGCTCGTGCTCGATCTGGGCGTACGCCCGCGGCGCGGCATCGGGGAGCCCGTAGCGGTTCCGCGCCCCCGTCATCGTCAGCTGCCGCAGCCAGCTGTCCTCGGTGTGCCCGTCGGGCACGTCGAACGGCGGCAGCTGCGGCGCGATGAGGGCCAGCCCGAACGCGCACTGCTTGCCGAGCTCGGCGGCGGCGCTCACCGCCTCGGGACACCACGCGAACATGCGGGCCATCTCCTCGCCGGACCGCAGGTGCGCGCCGCCCAGCGGGGCCAGCCACCCGGCGGCGGCGTCCAGCGACTGCCGCGCCCGGATGGCGCCCATCGCCATGGCCAGCCGGCCGCGCGACGGGCCCGCGAAATGCGCCCCGGTGGTGGCGACCACGCCGACACCGAAGCGCGGCGCCAGCGCGGCCAGCGCGGCGTTGCGCTCGTCGTCGAGCGGGTGGCCGTGGTGGGTCAGCTCGATGCTGACCCGCTGGGAGCCGAACCGGTCCACCAGGTCGGCCAGGGCCCGTTCCGCGGCTTCCGGACCGCCGCCGGAAAGCGCTTGTCGCACATGGCCTTTACGGCAGCCGGTCAGAATGTGCCAGTGCCCGCCGGCGGCCTGGGTCAGCGCGTCGAAGTCGTAGCGCGGCTTGCCCTTCTCGCCGCCGGCCAGGTGGGCGGCGGCAAGTTGCCGCGACAGCCGCCGGTAGCCTTCCGGGCCGCGGGCCAGCACCAGCAGGTGCGGGCCGGGCGGATCGGGCACCTCGGTGCGGGCACAGACCCCAATGTCGCCGCCTTCGCGGCTCTGACGCCCCAAAGACAGCTCGGCCCCGAACACGGTGCGGATGTCGAGTTCGGCGGCCGCCTCGGCGAACCGCACCGCCCCGTACAGGCCGTCGTGGTCGGTCAGCGCCAGCGCGCGCAGGCCCAGCCGCGCGGCCTCCTCGACCAGCTCCTCCGGGGTGCCGGCCCCGTCGAGGAAGCTGAACGCCGAATGCGCGTGCAGCTCGGCGTAGGGAACGAACGAGCGCTCCCGTTTGCCGTCGGCCGGCGGGCGATACGCCGCGCGCCTGGGCGAGCGGGGGGCCTCGTCGGCCGGCGTGGCCGACACCGGCGCGCCGGCATGGCGCGGCTTGCCGTCGAGCACGCGCTCCATTTCCGCCCAGCTCGGCGGCCCGTTGAACCATCCCACGGACGACAGTGTATCGAAAGTATGTTCGAATCATTAGGGATGGCACCTGACCTGGCCGCGGGCCGGCGCACCTGAGAAGGTGTGTCCATGCCCGTCACCATCGATGCCCGCCGCCACGACGCGGTGCTGTTCGACCTCGACGCCGTGGCGGCCGAGGGCAGCCCGTCGGAGTCCGCCCTTGACCTGGTCCGGCAATTGCGGGCCGTCGGGATCGGCACCGGAGTCTTGTCGGCGGATCCGGAACACCCCGAAGCGCTGGCGTCGGCCGGCGTCGGCGACCTGTTCGCCGCCGTGGTCGTCGGGGATCCGGTCGAGGCGGCCACGCGCCTGGCGGTGCGGCCCGGCAGGTGTGTCGTCGTTGCGACCGACGTGTCCGGCGTCCGGGCCGCCCGCGCCGCCGGGTTCGCGTTGGTCGTCGGCGTGGCAAGGGGCCAAGGCGCGACGGAGCAGCGCGACGCCCTGCGGGCCGCCGGAGCCGACACCGCCGTCGCCGACCTCAGCGACATCGCCGTGCGGACCGGGGATCTCAGGATGTCGCAACTGCCCGACGCCCTGGCCGCGCAGGGCCTGGGGGACGGCAGGCCGGCGGTGTTCTACGACTTCGACGGCACGCTGTCGGACATCGTGAACGACCCCGACGCGGCGTGCCTGGTCGACGGCGCCGCGGAGGCGTTGCGGCAGTTGGCCGCACGGTGCCCGGTCGCCATCTTGTCCGGCCGCGACCTCGCCGACGTGACCGCCCGCATCGGCCTGCCGGGCATCTGGTATGCCGGCAGCCACGGTTTCGAGCTCACGGCGCCCGATGGCACCCACCACCAGAACGACGCCGCGGCCGCGGCCATCCCCGTGCTGGAGCGAGCGGCCGCCGAGCTGCGCGACCAACTCGGCTCCATTCCCGGGGTGTTGGTGGAGCACAAGCGCTTTGGCGTCGCCGTGCACTATCGCAATGCCGCCCGCGACCGGGTGGGCGAGGTGGCGGCGGCGGTGCGCGCGGCGGGCCGGCGCGACGAGCTTCGGGTGACCACCGGTCGCGAGGTGATCGAACTGCGCCCGGATATGGACTGGGACAAGGGTAAGACGCTGTGCTGGGTGATGGAACACCTGCGGGAATCCAGCCCCCATGCCCTGGTGCCGATCTACGTCGGCGACGACATCACCGACGAGGACGCGTTCGACGCGGTGCTGCAGGGCGATGTTCGCGGCGTCCCGATCCTGGTGCGCCACGGCGAAGACGGCGACCGCACCACGGCCGCGAAATTCGCCCTGGACAGCCCCGCCCAGGTCAGCGAGTTCACCGGGCGGCTGGCCCGGCAGCTGACTGACGACGGCACCTAGCTGGTCAGCCCGCCACGTATTCCACCGCGCCGTCGTCCAGCACCACGCGGGCGTCCGAACCCTCGGCGCCACTCGCCTCCGTGCGGAACACCGCCTTGCCGGGCTCGGTGCGCCAGATCAGCGTGGTCAGCGTCTCGCCGGGAAACACCGGCGAGCTGAATCGCGCGTCGATCGCGGTGACATTCGCGGCCACGCCCTTGCCCAGCTCGGCGACCAGCGCCCGGCCCGCCACCCCGTAGCTGCACAGCCCATGCAGGATCGGCTTGGGGAACCCGGCCATCTCGCGGGCGAACCAGGGGTCGCTGTGCAGCGGGTTGCGGTCACCGGACAGCCGATAGATCAGCGCCTGGTCCTCGCGGGTGGGCAGCGGGATGCGCGCGTCGGGCTCGCGGTCCGGGAACTCCGGCGCGACCGGCCGCTGCCCCGGCTGTCCCCCGAATCCGCCCTCGCCGCGGATCACCAGCGTGGTGAGCGTCTCGGCGACGAGCTCCCCCGAATCCGGGTCGGTGCCGCGGCCGCGCAACATCAGGATCGCGTTCTTGCCCTCGCCCTTGTCCTGGATGTCGGCGACCTCGCTGACCACCGACAGCTTGCCGGCGGGCGGCAGCGGGGCGTGCAGCCGGACCCCCTGCGACCCGTGTAAAAGCATGGCCCAGTTGAACGTTCCCACCTTGCCGGCCGCCCCGAACGCCGGGCAGCAGATCACCGCGTAGGTCGGCAGCACCTGCTGCGTGATGCCGTGGCTGTTCTCGGTGGTGAACGACAGGTCGTCGAGCCCGGCGCCGACCCCGAGCGCGTAGAGCAGCGTCTCCCGGTCCTTCCATTCGAACAGCATCGGCTCCGTCACCGCGCCGACGGCGCTCGGGTCAATGGCCATGGGGGGCTCCTTCCAAGCAGTTTTCGAATGCAACCATCGCAAACCCTTCCCACCGAAGCATCACGCAGGGCAGGCTATCGTCATGCGCAAGGGGAGCCTGATCTGGAAAGCGGCGGCCGTGCTCGCCGCAACGGTAATCGTCGGCGGCTGCGGCGGATCACCGCAGGCTCGCAGCATCACCCTCACGTTCATTCGGCACGCGCAGTCCCAGTCGAACGCCAGCGGGACCATCGACACCAGCGTTCCCGGGCCCGGCCTGACCCCCGAGGGCGAGTCCCAGGCGCAGCAACTGGCGCACACCCATCACGATTACGACGCCGTCTACGCGTCGACCATGGTGCGAGCCCAACAAACCGCCGCCCCGCTGGCCGCCGAACTCGGCAAGCAGGTCGAGGTGCTCCAGGGCCTGCAGGAGATCGATGCCGGGTGGTATGAGGGCAAACCCGTGACGATGGCCCCGTCGACGTACATGCTCGCGCCCGTGGACTGGCTCAACGGCGATCGACAGGACAGCATCCCGGGTTCGGTCAGCGGCAATCAGTTCAACGAGCGCTTCACCGCCGCGGTCGACAAGATCTACAACAGCGGCAACAGCAAGCCCGTGGTGTTCTCGCACCTGTACTCGATCATGTTCTGGACGCTGATGAACACCAAGAACGCCAAGGACAGCCTGGCGACCAGCCACCCCCTGCCCAACGTCGGCCGCGTCGTGATCACCGGCAACCCGGTGAACGGGTGGACCCTGGTGGACTGGGACGGCCTCCGCAACTTCTCGAACTGAGCCCCGGCCAGGGCGGTTGACCATTTCGCCCCAAGCCGCCACGATGGCCTGATGCGGTATGTCGTTACCGGCGGTACCGGGTTTATTGGTCGCCGCGTCGTCAGTCGGCTCCTGGAAATCCGGCCCGACGCCGAGGTGTGGGTCCTCGTACGCCGACAGTCGCTGAGCCGCTTCGAGCGCCTGGCGGCCGACTGGGGCCGACGGGTCAAGCCGCTGGTCGGCGAGCTGCCCGGCCTGGCGCTGACCGACGAGTCCATCGCCGACCTCGGGCACGTCGACCACGTCGTGCACTGCGCGGCCATCTACGACATCACCGCCGGCGAACCCGAGCAGCGGGCGGTGAATGTCGAGGGCACCCGCGCGGTCATCGACCTGGCCCGGCGCCTGGATTCGACGCTGCATCACGTGTCCTCGATCGCAGTGGCCGGTGACTTTCCCGGCGAGTACACCGAGGACGACTTCGACGTCGGCCAGCGGCTGCCGACGCCTTATCACCGGACAAAGTTCGAGGCCGAGATGCTCGTGCGGTCGACGTCCGGCCTGCGCTACCGCGTCTACCGGCCGGCGGTGGTCGTGGGCGATTCGCGCACGGGCGAGATGGACAAGGCCGACGGCCCGTATTACTTCTTCGGTGTGCTGGCCAAGTTGGCCGCGTTGCCGTCGGTGACGCCGATGCTGCTGCCCGACACCGGCCGCACCAACATCGTGCCGGTCGACTACGTCGTCGACGCGCTGGTCGCCCTCATGCACTGCGACGGCCCGGACGGCCGGACCTTCCATCTCACCGCGCCCGAAACCGTTGGGCTGCGCGACATCTACCGCGGGGTCGCGAAGGCGGCCGGGCTACCGCCGGCGCGGGGGTCACTGCCCGCCGCGGTGGCCGCCCCGGTGCTGAACGCGCGCGGGCGGGCCCGGGTGCTGCGCAACATGGCGGCCACCCAGCTGGGGCTGCCGGCCGAGGTCTTCGACCTCGTGGACCTCAAGCCGACATTCGTCAGCGACCAGACCCGAAGGGCGTTGCGGGGCACCGGTATCGACCTGCCCGACTTCGCGTCCTACGCCCCCGGGCTGTGGCGCTATTGGGCCGAGCACCTCGACCCCGACCGCGCCCGCCGCGGCGATCCCCTGCGTGGCCGGCACGTCATCATCACCGGGGCATCCAGCGGCATCGGCCGAGCGTCGGCGATCGCCGTCGCCGAGCGCGGCGCAACGGTTTTCGCGCTGGCCCGCAATGCCGAGGCGCTCGACGGCCTGGTCGCCGAGATCCGCGCCGGCGGTGGTGACGCGCACGCCTTCACGTGCGACGTCACCGACACGACGTCGGTGGAGCACACCATCAAGGACATCCTGGGCCGCTTCGACCACGTCGACTACCTGGTGAACAACGCCGGCCGGTCGATCCGACGCTCGGTGGTCAACTCCACCGAGCGCCTGCACGACTACGAGCGGGTGATGGCGGTCAACTATTTCGGGGCGGTGCGGATGGTGCTGGCGCTGCTGCCGCACTGGCGCGAACGCCGCTTCGGTCACGTGGTCAACGTCTCCAGCGCCGGCGTGCAGGCCCGCAACCCCAAGTACAGCTCGTACCTGCCGACCAAGGCCGCCCTGGACGCGTTCGCCGACGTGCTCTCCTCGGAGACGCTCTCGGACCGCATCACGTTCACCAACATCCATATGCCCCTTGTTCGTACGCCGATGATCGCGCCGTCGCACCGGCTCAACCCGGTGCCCGCGATCAGCCCGGAGCGGGCGGCCGCCATGGTGGTGCGCGGGCTGGTGGAGAAGCCGGCGCGCATCGACACCCCGCTGGGCACGCTCGCCGAAGTCGGCCACTACTTCGCGCCGCGAACCTCCAGGCGCATCCTCCACCAGCTGTACCTGGGCTATCCCGATTCGCCGGCAGCCCGCGGGTTGCCCGCCGAGCCGGCCGCCCCGCCACCTGAACGACGCAGGCCGCGGCGGCCGGCGCGTGCCATCGCGCGCGGTGTGCGCAGGACACCACGGCCGGTCAAGCGGTTGGTGCGCCTGGTACCCGGGGTGCATTGGTGAACGTCGTGGCGTTTTGGCGGCACCGGATTGCGGTATCCACAGCGCCGTGACCGTCTGCGACAACCGGACCGGCGCCGACCCGGTGACCGCCGCCGCCCGGTCCGTCGCCACGACGGGCGCCTGCCTGATGCCCTCGTTCGACGTGGCGCGGAGCCTGGGCGTCGGGCGGGAGGAATGGATCCGGTTCGCCCGGCACTGGGAAGACCTGGTGCCCGACCCCTACGCCGCGGAGCTGGGGGTCACGCGGCTGCGCCGCTACGGCCAGTACGGATTTCGCGACGGGGCCATGCGCCCGATACCGCCGAGCGTGTTCGCCCAGCCGGACGACTCCAATCCCCTCTACATCGGCAAGGACCGCGTCTTCGAGCCGCTGACCGTGGAATTCGCCCGCGATCGGTTGTTGCGGTCCGTGGTGGGCCTGCTGGCCCGGGTGGCCGAAGCCTTGGAGCCACTCGACGACGCGGCGGAATGGAACGTCAAGGTGCATCCGTTTCGCACCCGCTCCTCGCCGGGCGCCTCCGGTTACGGCGACGGCCAGCCGACCCCCGAGGGCCTGCACCGCGATGGGGTCACGCTGGTCAGCTCCCTGCTGATCGGGCGGCGCAACGCCATCGGCGGCGAGAGTCGGGTGTGCGACGGCGATCACCGGACGTTGCTGACGAGGACGCTGGCCGAGCCCGGCACGCTGCTGCTGGGCGACGATCGACGCACCCTGCACAGCGTTTCCACGATCCGGCCGATCGACAACTCCGGGCCCGCGCAGCGTGACGTCCTGGTGATCACCTTCGCGTCGCGTTGGCCATGACCGCCGTCTTCGTCGACGCCGACACCGGCATTGACGACGCGATGGCGCTGGTCTATCTGCTGGCCAGCCCCGGCGTCGACGTCGTCGGGATCGCCTCCACCGGTGGCAACATCCGCGTCGAGCAGGTCTGCGCCAACAACCTGGGGTTGCTCGAATTATGCCGGGCCACAAGCATTCCGGTGTCGCGGGGCGCCGACGAGCCGCTGCGCGGCCGGTGGCCGCGCGAGTCGAAGTTCCACGGCCCCAAGGGATTGGGCTATGCCGAGCTGCCCGGCACCCGGCTTCGGCTCACCGGCCACGACGCCACCGCCGCGTGGATTGGCGCGGCCCGCGCCCATCCCGGGACGCTGGTGGGGCTCGTCACCGGGCCGCTGACCAACCTGGCGCTGGCGCTGCGCGCCGAGCCCGAGCTGCCGACGCTGCTGAAGCGGCTGGTGATCATGGGCGGTGTGTTCGGGGACCCCGACATTGAGGCCAACCCGATGGCGGAATGGAACATCCGGGTCGACCCCGACGCGGCGAGCGAGGTCTTCGCCGGCTGGGCCGGGCGGCGGCAACTCCCGATCGTCTGTGGGCTGGACCTGACCCGGCGCGTCGCGATGACGCCGGGCATCCTGGCCCGGCTGGCCGCCGAAGCGGGACCGAGCCCGTTGCTAGGAGTGCTCCAGGACGCGATGCGGTTCTATTTCGAATCCCACGCGGAACGCGGCCACGGCTACGTCGCGTTCATGCACGACCCGCTGGCCGCCGCGGTGGCGGTGGACCCGGGGCTGGTCGCGACCCGCGCCGCGACGGTCGACGTCGAGCTGGCCGACAGCCCGGCCCGCGGCATCACGATCGCCGACCGGTCGGGCGGCCGAGAGCCCAACGCGCTCCTCGGTGTCGACGTCGACCCGGCGGCGTTCTTCGACCGGTTCGTCGATCGGGTCGGTTCTTTCGCGAGGAGGTTGAACGCATGAAATTCCGGGGCTTCGAGCTGTTGCGCGCCGGTTGGGGTGCTGTGCTGATGGCGGCGCCCGCCGGCGTGCTCAACCACATCCACGGCGTGGAGGTCGATCGCAAGGCGCTGGTGGTGACCCGCATCCTCGGGGCGCGTCACCTGGTGCAGGCGTCGTTCTCGGGCATCAACCCCGGCCCGGAGGTGCTGGCCGCCGGCATCTGGGTGGACACCGTGCACTCCATGACCGCGTTCGGCCTGGCCGCGGCGGACCGCCGCCGGGCGCGGGGCGGCATCGTCGACGGCGTCGTCGCCGCGCTGTGGGCGGGGCTGGCGTGGCGGCATCTGAACGCCGGCGAAGCCCGGACCACGACCGTGCGCGGTCGTGACCGGTTGGCCCGCACCGTCATCGGGGCTTTGCCCGGGGGTCGCCGGCTGATGGCCCGGGCGGAGGCGGTGCGGGCGCGCTGAGCCGTCACCGGCTCTCGTGGCGATGGGCTTCCCGCCCACGGGCCCACGTGCGAAACTGCGGACGCTTCAGCCGGTTACCCGTTGCGTCCGCGTCGCGACCACGGACCGACCTGCTCTTGCGCGGTGAATCGTCATGGGCCGCATCGTCGCCCGCACGGTCCCGCGCTGCCCCGTCCTCGGCGGGGCCGGACGACATCCACCGCGGCGCCCCCTGCAGTCCGGACGGCATGGGTTCGTGCAGCACGTCGGGCCGTCGACCGGCCTGGCAATAGATGCCGGTGGGATCGGTGTCCACCGAGCCCTCCCGGGGAACCCAGGTTCCCGACGGGTGCTGGACTATCGACTTCCCACAATGACGGCAGGTTGCCTCGTACACGTACGCCCCCAGTTCGCGCGGAGCCAGCGCCGCTCCCCCACGGCATGCTGTTATGTCAACTTTAAGCGACCAACCCCGGGAGGAGGAATGGCCGTTTTCAACCCAAGGTACCCGCTATCCGCGTGCGGCGTTTCGGGCGCCGAACAGGTTGGGGCGCCTCCTCACTCGTAACTTCCCTCCAGATACCAGCGCCGCTGCCGGTAGCAGAGCAGCAACGCCCGCTCGCGCTCCAGCAAGACCTGGGCACGGGCGGTTCGGCTCCCTCCGGTAGTTCCGGGGTCCCACCACCTCTCGTCGACCGACCACGGGCCGGCCCACCAGCGCAGCGCCTCGTCTTTGCCGGAGACGGTCAGCCGCGCGGGCTCGGCGGAGAACATCCCCCGGCCGGTCACCCGCACCGGATTCCCTTGGGCGTCAAGCAATTCCACCGGATCGTCGAGCAGCACCGCCGGCGAGGGCCCGGGCAGTTGCCCGGGCCACGGCAGCCCCGGGTCGGCGTGCGGCGCCGGCTCGTCGCCCAGCGGGGTCAACGTGATGCGCTCAGCCGGCCCGCGACCGCCGGACAGCACCGGCACCTGCACCGCTTCCGGGCCGAGCAGGCCCTGCACCCGCACCAGCGCCCGCCGGGCCCGCAGCCTGTCCTCCTCCCCCAACCCACCCCACAACGGCAGCTGCAGCGCCTCGGCGGACACCACCTCGACCGCCCGCAACCGCAGAAGCGTCACCGCCGCGGTGGGCCGCGACTCCCGCCTCCGGTTGCTCAGCCACCCATCCAGTTGCCAGCGCACCCGGTCCGCGGTGGCGTCCTCGGTCAGCGGCTCCGCGCACCGCCACACCCGGTTCAGCTCCTCCCCGTTGGCGGTGACGGCGTGAATGGCCAGCCGGGTGCAGCCCACCCCCGCGGCCATCAGCCTCTGGTGCAGCGCCCCGGCCAGTGAGCGCCCGGCGAACGCCGCGGCGTCCACCCGGTCGACCGGCGGGTCGCAGTCCAGCACGGCCTCCAGTTCGGGCGGCGGCTCCCGCCCGGACGGTCCGCGCTCGGGCTCGCCGCGGGCCAACCGGTGCGCGGCCACCCCGTCGGCGCCGAACCGGGACGCCACGTCGGCGGCCGACAGCGCGGCGAACTGCCCGATCGTGCGAATTCCCATGCGCCACAACAGATCCGTCAGGTCGTCCCGGCCGGGACCGCACAGGCTCGGCTCGGTGGCGAGCTGACGGATCGACAGCACCGACAGAAACTTGGCGTCGCCCCCCGGCGGGACGATGCGGCCCGCCCGCGCGGCGAAGACCGAGGTGGACAACTGGTCGGCGATGCCGACCTGGCACTCGGCACCCGCGGCGGCCACCGCGTCGACCAGCCGCTCGGCGGCGCCTTCCTCGGACCCGAAATAGCGCGCCGCCCCGCGCACGGGCAGTACCAGGAGACCGGGCCGCAGCACCTCGGCGCGGGGCACCAGATCGTCCACCGCCGCGACGACCCCCTCGAAAAAGCGGGCGTCACGGTCGGCGTCGGCGGTCGCGACGTGCAGTTGCGGGCACCGCGCCGCCGCCTCCCGGCCGCGGGCCAGTCCATGCACCAGATCGCCAGCACCCGGGAGGCCCTGATACCCATCCGTGCTCACCCGGCCCGCACCCGGGGGATCGTCCGCCCCGCGCACAACCCGCCGACCTCGAGGCGCACCCTGGCGATCCGCCCGAATCCGGGCGCCGGTTTGTCCCGGCGGCCGGGCGTGATCTCGTAGCCGCAGACCCGGGCCTCCAGCCGCGTCGGCGCCCCCTGCCAGTCACCGTCGGTGACCAGCAGGGTGCACCCTTTGTTGCGGGCCCGCGCCACCACGGCCCGCGCCCGGGTCTGCGGGACCCGGCGGCCGCCCAGCCCGAGGACCACCAGATCCATGCCGTCGATCAGCACCGCGGCCACCTCCACGGGATCCGTGCCGGGGTCCGGTATCACCGCGAGCCGGCTCAGGTCCGCCCCCATCTCCGCGGCTGCCAGCAGACCGAGGTCCGGCTGACCGACGATGGCCGCGTTGCCCCCGGCCGCCGTCACCGCGGCCACCACGCTCAGCAGCAGTGACCGCGCCCCCGAGAGCACGGCCACCGATCCGCGCGGCAATGCCACCGGCAGCGCGTCCGCCAGCCACTGCGGGAGCGCCAGCCGGGATTCGCCGTCCGGCAGCAGGTCATCCGCGCGGGCAACGATCGCCCCGGACATCTCGGCCATCCGACGGCGAAGCGATTCCAGCTGGTCAGCGCGGTTTTCCGGGAGTCGATCGGTGGCGAAAGCCGCAGTCATGACGAGCCTCCGATCCTCGGGTGTTCGAAAGTATGTTCGATCTACTCGGAGTAAACACCCGCCCTCCGACAAGCGTCAAGAAACGTGCGGGGCTGCTCATACGCTCGATGCTGGTGTGGCTGATGGTGCCTTTTCGGGGGCTGCTGACCGCCGCCTCACCGGCCGCGATTTCACCAGACATAAACCAGTGCGACCCCCGACGGCGTGTCGTCGCAACCGGTTATGTGTCGCGGGAAACCCGAACCTACTCCCACTCGATGGTGCCGGGCGGCTTGCTGGTGATGTCCAGCACGACGCGGTTGACCTCGGGCACCTCGTTGGTGATCCGGGTCGAGATGCGCTCGAGCACCTCGTAAGGCACGCGGGTCCAGTCGGCGGTCATGGCGTCCTCGCTCGACACCGGCCGCAGCACGATCGGGTGCCCGTAGGTGCGGTTGTCACCCTGCACCCCCACCGAGCGGACGTCGCCCAGCAGCACGACCGGACACTGCCAGATCAGGGCGTCCAGCCCGGCGGCGGTGAGTTCCTCGCGGGCGATCGAGTCGGCGCTGCGTAGCGTCGAAAGCCGCTGCGCGGTGACCTCGCCGACGATCCGGATGCCCAGCCCGGGTCCCGGAAAGGGCTGTCGCCCAACGATTTCCTCCGGCAGCCCGAGCTCCCTGCCGACGGCGCGCACCTCGTCCTTGAACAGCAGCCGCAGCGGCTCGACGAGCTTGAACTTCAGGTCGTCGGGCAGGCCGCCGACGTTGTGGTGGCTTTTGATGTTCGCCGTGCCGCTGCCCCCGCCGGACTCCACCACGTCCGGGTACAGCGTGCCCTGCACCAGGAACTCAGCCTCGGTTCCCTTGTCCCCCAAGATGTCCCGCACCGCGCCCTCGAACGCCCGGATGAACTGCCGGCCGATGATCTTGCGCTTGCCCTCGGGGTTGGTCACGCCCGTCAGCGCCTGCAGGAAGGTGTCCGCCGCGTCGACGGTGACGAGGTTGGCGCCGGTGGCGGCGACGAAGTCGCGCTGCACCTGATCGCGTTCGCCGGCCCGCAACAGCCCGTGGTCGACGAACACACACGTGAGCCGGTCGCCGATGGCCCGTTGCACCAGGGCGGCGGCCACCGCCGAGTCCACGCCACCGGACAGCCCGCAGATCGCGTGGCCGTCACCGATCTGCGCGCGCACCTGCTCGACGAGGGCCTCGGCGATGTTGGCGGGCGTCCAGTCCGCGCCCAGCCCGGCGAAGTCGTGCAGGAACCGGCTGAGCACCTGCTGCCCGTGCGGGGTGTGCATCACCTCCGGGTGGTACTGCACGCCGGCCAGTCGCCGCTCCCGGCTCTCGAAGGCGGCCACCGCGGCACCCGCGCTGCTGGCCACCACGTCGAACCCGTCCGGGGCGGCCGTCACCGCGTCGCCGTGGCTCATCCAGACCGGCTGAGTAGCGGGTAGCCCGGAATGCAACTCGCCGCCAAGCACTTTCAACTCGGTGCGGCCGTATTCGCTGGTGCCCGTGTGGGCGACGGTCCCGCCGAGCGCCTGCGCCATGGCCTGGAAGCCGTAGCAGATGCCGAACACCGGCAGCCCCAGGTCGAACAGCGCCGGATCGAGCTGCGGGGCGCCCTCGGTGTAGACGCTGGCCGGGCCCCCGGAGAGCACCACGGCCAGCGGGTCGCGGGCCTTGATCTCCTCGACAGTGGCGGTGTGCGGGATCACCTCGGAAAAGATCCTCGCCTCGCGGACGCGCCGGGCGATCAATTGCGCATACTGCGCCCCGAAGTCGACGACCAGCACGGGCCGAGCCGGCGTTGCGGATGCATCCTTGTCAGCGGGTTCGGCCACGAGCCGTAAGTCTAGTGGCTCCGTTCGGCGAGCTAGGCTGCCGTCCATGCGCACAGGCAGCGTCGTCACCGCGCGCCAGCTGGTCACCGCCACCGGCATCCGCGAGGTCGTGGTGTTCCACTCGACCGACGAGGAGTTGCGTCGCTAGGTCGGCGCGCTGCCGTTCGCGGTGGTCGGCGACCCGGACAAGGCACTCTACGGCGAGTTCGGCGTCGGATCTTCCGCGCGTTCGCTGCTGCACCCCCGGCCGCCACGCCAACGACCAATGGTCGGTGGAAGAGCTGCTGGCGCTCGCCTACAGCGAAAACGCCTGACGCACCGCGGCAACGCTCTGGGGGTCGCCCTGGAAGGTCACCCGTCGCAGCGCCGCCTTGCGCTTGGCGTCGCTTGACCCCAGGCGCGCGGTCACCAGGTCCGCGGCGCGGGCGGTGATCGTCACCGCCGGTTCCCCGCGAGCGGCGGCGAGGCGGCCCTGAGTCACGGTGAATTCGAAACGACGGCCGTCGATCTCGGCGCGGCACGTGGCCTCCAGGCCGGCCGCGTTGGCCGAGCTGAAGCCGAGCAGGATGCCGGCCAGAAACGCGTTCAGGGGCGTGGCGGGGCCGTCGTCGATGGGGTCGAGGTGGTCCAGCCCGAACCACGCGACGCTCTGCAGGATCGGCAGCACCCGCCGCCAGCCCGCGTCGCTGAGGGTGTACACCGTGCGACCGATCGGTGCCGGCAGGTCGGCGCGCTCGACGAGCCCGGCATCCTGCAGCTCCTTCAGCCGCTCGGCGAGCAGATTCGTTGCGATGCCGGGCAATTCGTCGCGCAGGTCCCCATAGCGGCGGGCTCCGCCCACCAGCTCACGCAGGATCAGCAGCGTCCACCGCTCGCCGAGGACGTCGAGGCCGCGCGCGATCGGGCAGTTCTGGTTGTAATTCCTGCGGGACGCCACAATGGCACTCTAGCTGCGGATAACATGTTTTTCAACTTCTCACTTGATTTATTTGTCTATTAGATTTAGCGTCTTGTCCATGCCCGCCGAACCGGTATTCCGGAACCGCCCGATCGCCGCCCTCGCCGCCATCTGCCTCGGCGTCTTCGTCATCAGCGTCGACGCCACCATCGTCAACGTCGCGCTACCCACCCTGTCGCGCCAACTCGGCGCCGACACCGCCCAGCTGCAATGGATCGTCGACGCCTACACGCTGGTCATGTCCGGACTGCTGCTGTCGGCCGGCAGCCTGTCCGACCGCTTCGGCAGGCGGGGTTCGCTGAGCCTGGGCCTGGCCCTGTTCGCCGTCACCTCCGGCGTTGCCGCACAGGTGGATTCGGCCGGCGCGCTGATCGCCGCGCGCGCCGCGATGGGCGTGGGCGCGGCGGTGATCTTTCCGACCACGCTGGGACTGATCACCAACATCTTCACCGACCCGGCGCCGCGCGCCAAGGCGATCGGGCTGTGGACGGCGATGGTGGGCGTCGGCGTGGCCGTCGGGCCGATCAGCGGCGGCTGGCTGCTCGAACACTTCTGGTGGGGTTCGATATTCATGGTGAACATTCCCATCGCCGCGTTGGCCATCGCCGGCGGTGTCCTGTTCGTGCCGACCTCGCGCGACCCGGCCGCGCCGCGCGTCGACGTCCCCGGCCTGATCCTGTCCGCGGCCGGAATCACGACGCTGGTCTACACGGTCATCGAGGCGCCCACGTGGGGATGGACCAACGGCCGCACGGCGGCCGGATTCGCCGCCTTTGCGCTGTGGGAACGGCGCAGCGACCATCCGATGCTGGACGTCTCGGTGTTCGCCAACCGCCGGTTCTCCGGCGGCAGCCTGG
This sequence comes from Mycobacterium bohemicum DSM 44277, assembly GCF_001053185.1. Classification (GTDB taxonomy): domain Bacteria; phylum Actinomycetota; class Actinomycetes; order Mycobacteriales; family Mycobacteriaceae; genus Mycobacterium; species Mycobacterium bohemicum. The sequence goes on from NZ_CSTD01000008.1 coordinate 48,817, forward strand.
CGGTGACCGCCGGCTTCCTCACGCTGTTCGGCTTCATCTTCGTCATCACCCAGTACTTCCAATTCATCAAGGACTACACGGCTTTTCAGGCCGGCGTGCGGCTGCTGCCGGTCGCCGGCTCCATCGCGCTGGCCAGCATCCTCGGGCCCCGACTGGTGGCGCGAGTCGGCACCACCGCCGTGGTGGCCGGCGGCCTGGTCGTGTTCGCCGCCGGCCTGGCGTGGGCGTCGACGGCCGATGCCGCCACGCCCTATACCCAGATCGCCCTGCAGATGCTGCTGCTCGGCGGCGGCCTCGGCCTGACGGTTTCGCCGGCCACCGAGGCGATCATGGGGTCGCTGTCCGTGGACAAGGCCGGCGTCGGCTCGGCCGTCAACGACACCACCCGCGAACTCGGCGGCACGCTCGGCGTCGCCATCGCCGGCAGCATCTTCGCCTCGGTGTACTCGGGGCATCTCGGCGCCGCAGCCCTGCCGGGTCTGCCCGCCGAGGCGATGCGCCGCTCGATGGCGTTGGCGCACGCGGTTATTCAGCGGCTTCCCGAGCAACAAGCCGGCTACGTCCGCGCAGCGGTCAACCACGCCTTCCTGGACGGGCTGCGGGTCAGCTCGCTGGTGTGCGCGGGCATCGCCCTGGGCGCGGCGATCGTGGTCGGCTGGCTGCTACCCGCCGGCGAGCGGGCTCCTGCTCGGCAACCGGCCCCTTCTTGGGAGCCGGCACCTCAACTGGAAAGGGAAATCCGATGAATCCTCGAGTACTGGTAACCGGGGCCACGGGCAAGATCGGCGGCGCGGTCGCGGCCCAGCTCCTGCACAAAGGGGTCACGACGCGGGCCATGGTGCATCGTGACGACGCGCGCGGCGCCCGGCTTCGCGAGCTGGGCGCCGAGGTCGTCGTCGCCGACATGTTCGACATCAACCAGGTTTCGGCCGCGATGGACGGCGTCGACCGGCTCTACTTCAACCCGCCTTACCATCCCCATGCGCTCGACAGCGCGGTCGCCTTCGCCGTGGCCGCGCGCCGCACCGGCGTGGAAGCCGTGGTGGCACTGGGGCAATGGTTCTCCAGTCCCGAGCACCCCTCGCTGATGACGCGGCACGCCTGGCTGACCGACAAGCTGTTCGAGCTGCTGCCCGACACCGCGCACGTGGCCGTCGACCCGGGTTACTTCGCCGACAACTACCTGCAGCTGGTGCCGATGGCCGCCCAGCTCGGTGTCTTGCCGACGCCGACCGGGGGCGGCCGCAACGCGCCGCCCTCCAACGAGGACATCGCCCGGGTGGCCGTGGGCGCCCTGCTCGACCCCCACCGTCACGACGGCCGGGCCTACCGCCCGACGGGACCGACGCTGCTGTCCGGGCCGGAGATCGCCGACGCCCTCGGCGAAGCGTTGGGCCGCCGGGTACGCCACATCGACATCCCGCCATGGATGTTCATGCGCGCCGTGCGGGTCAACGCGAAACGCCTTGGCGCCGATGTGTTTTTCCAGTCCAGTCCGCGCCACTACCTGCCGGAATACGCGCTGGGGACCTGGGAGGTCGCCGGCCCGACCACGCACGTGCGCGACGTGGCGGGGGTCGAGCCGGAGGACTTCGTGACGATCGCGCGCCGCTACGTCAGCGTTCCGCAAGCCCGGCGCACCGCCGCCAATTTCGTTCGGGCGTCATGGGATTTCCTGTTGACCGGACTCGTTCCGATGCACCGGTTGGACAAGTTCGACCGGTCCCAACAGCACCCGCAGCCGGCGCACCCCCGGCTTTCGGGCCAATCCGCGGTGTGGCGACGTGAGCACACCGCATCCAGGCAACCAGAAGGGATCGAATCGCGATGACGACGACGCCATCGCCGGCGACCGCCGGCAGCACATATGCCCTCGGCCACACCGACGTCGAGGTGCAGCGCCTGCTCCTGCAGGGGCGGCTCTATGACCACTACACCGAGCACGCGTTGCGGCTGGCCGGGTTGCGGCCGGGCATGCGGGTGCTCGACATCGGCTGCGGGCCCGGCGACGTCTCGTTCCTCGCCGCCGGGCTGGTGGGTCCCACCGGCCGCGTGCTGGGCGTGGACGCAGCACCGGAAATGGTGGAGCTGGCCCGGGCCCGGGCGGCCGAGAAGGGCTTGACCCAAACGCATTTCGTGCACGGCGTCATCGACGCGATCGACGTGGACGAGCCCGTGGACGCGGTGATCGGCCGGTTGATCCTGATGCACCTGCCCGACCCGGCCGCCACGCTGCGCCGCCTGCGCACCCTGGTGCGCCCGGGCGGCGTGATCTGCTTCTCGGAGAACGACATGAGCGGGGCGCGCAGCACCCCGGCGATGCCGCGGTTCGACCGCGTGACCACCGGGATCATGCGCTCCTTCGAGGCCATGGGGCTCAGCGCGCGGTTCGGCACCACGCTGCACCGGGTCTTCGCCGACGCCGGCCTGGGCGCCCCGCAGCTGAGCCTCGGAACGCCCACCGGCACCGCCGACGACACGGACCTGCTCGCCTACGCCGCGGAAGTCTGGCGGTTGATACTGCCGATCGCACAACGCCTGGGCCTGGTCACCGACGACCTGGCCGACATCGACGATTTCGTGCCGCGCTTCCGCGAGGAAGCGCTTGCCGCCGGCGCCCTCATCACGATGCCGTCCCTGATCACCGCATGGACAAGGGTGCACCCATGAGCCACACGATCCAGGACCAGTACTCGACCGGCCTGTCGCGCAACAACATCGAGCGGGCACTGCGCTCCGCGGGCAAGGACCTCGACCGCCTGGTTCCCGCCGACCTGGGGCTGCTGGAGGACTTCCACACCATGGGCCGCTTCGCCACCGCCCAGCTGGTCGAGCTCGCGCAGATCACCGGCGACAGCCTCGTGCTCGACGCCGGCAGCGGGGTCGGAGGCACCGCCCGCTACGTCGCCGACCGCTACCGCGGCGCGGTGACCGCCGTGGACCTCACCGAGGAGTACTGCGAGACCAACCGCTGGCTCAACCGGCTCGTCGGCCTCGACGGGCGGATATCCGTGCGCAGCGCGGACGTCACCGAGCTGCCCTTCCCGGACGCCACCTTCGACGTCGTCATCAGCCAGCACGTCCAGATGAACATCGCGGACAAGGCGCGCCTGTACTCCGAAGCGCGCCGAGTGCTCGAGGACGGCGGGCGACTTGCGCTGTGGGACATCACGCTTGGCGACGGCGGACCGCTCGGCTATCCCCTGCCCTGGGCCGACGGGCCGGCCGGCAGCCACCTCGTCACCCCCGACGGGTTGCGGGCCGCCGTCGAGTCCGCCGGGTTCGCGGTCGAACACTGGAACGATCTCACCGACCAGGCGATCGCTGTGATGCAGGCCCTGCTGGCCCAGCCCGCCACCCCGCTGGGCCTGCACGCCTTCGTCCCGGACTTCGAGCGCAAGGTGGACAACCTCACCCGCGCGCTGGGCGACGGGCGCCTTCGGACCATCCAGGGCGTGGCGCGCGCGATCAACCGGTGATCGTTGGCGTCAGGCATCCCGGCGTGGTGGAGTGGGTATCGGTGGAGTAACCCCCGATACCCGGAAGCGAGGTCCCCAGGTGAGCTCAGGGCTGGGTCTGCCAGAGAACGTGCGTGCCTGTCTGTTCGACCTCGACGGCGTGCTCACCGATACCGCGAGCGTGCACACCAAGGCGTGGAAGGCCATGTTCGACGCCTACCTGTCCGATCGTGCCGAGCGCACCGGGGAGAAGTTCGTCCCCTTCGACGCCGGCGCGGACTACCAGGAATACGTCGACGGCAAGAAGCGCGAGGACGGGGTGCGGTCGTTCCTGAGCAGCCGCGGCATCGACCTGCCCGACGGGAACCCCGACGACCCGGGTGACGCGGAGACGATCTACGGCCTGGGCAACCGCAAGAACGACATGTTCCAGAAGGTCCTGCGCGACGACGGCGTCAAGGTGTTCGAGGGCTCGCGGCGCTACCTGGAGGCGGTGTCGGAGGCGGGCCTCGGCATCGCCGTGGTGTCCTCGAGCGCCAACACCCGCGACGTCCTGGAAATCACCGGCCTGGACCGCTACATCCAGCAGCGCGTGGACGGCGTCACGCTGCGCGACGAACACATCGCCGGCAAGCCGGCCCCCGACTCCTACCTGCGGGGGGCTCAGTTGCTCGGCGTCGGCGCCGACGCGGCGGCGGTATTCGAGGACGCGCTGTCGGGGGTGCAGGCCGGCCGTGCCGGAAACTTCGGCTTCGTGGTGGGCGTCGACCGGGTGGGCCAGGCCGACGAACTCCGGAAAAACGGCGCCGACGTGGTGGTCACGGACCTCGCCGAGCTGCTGCGGCCATGATCGACGACGAAGCCTTCCCCGTCGAACCCTGGCACTTCCGCGAAACCGAGCTCGACCTCAACCTGCTCGCCCAGACCGAGTCGCTGTTCGCCCTGTCCAACGGCCACATCGGGCTGCGCGGCAACCTCGACGAGGGCGAGCCGTACGGCCTGCCCGGCACCTACCTGAACTCCTTCTACGAGATCCGTCCGCTGCCGTACGCCGAGGCCGGCTACGGCTACCCCGAAGCCGGGCAGACCATCGTCGACGTCACCAACGGCAAGATCATCCGGCTGCTGGTCGAGGACGAGCCGTTCGACGTCCGCTACGGCGAACTGCTGTCCCACGAGCGCGTGCTCGACATGCGGGCGGGGACGCTGACCCGCGACGCGCTCTGGAGCTCACCATCGGGCAAGAAGGTCCGGGTGGTGTCCACCCGGCTGGTGTCGCTCGCCCAGCGCGGCGTCGCCGCCATCGAGTACGTCGTGGAAGCGGTCGAGGAGTTCGTGCGCGTGACCGTGCAGTCCGAACTCGTCACCAACGAGGACCAGCCGCACACCTCCGGTGACCCGCGGGTGTCGGCCATCCTGGAGAACCCGCTGGAGGCCGTCGATCACGAAAACACCGAGACGGGCGCGCTTCTCATGCACCGGACCCGCAGCAGCGCCCTGATGATGGCCGCCGCGATGGACCACGAGATCGACGTGCCCGGGCGCGTCGAGTGCAGCACCGATGCCCGCCCGGACCTGGCCCGCACGACGGTGATCTGCGGGCTGCGCGCGGGCCAGCGGTTGCGCATCGTCAAGTACCTGGCGTACGGCTGGTCGAGCATGCGTTCGCGCCCGGCCCTGCGCGACCAGGCCGCCGCCGCCATCCACAGCGCCCGCTACAGCGGCTGGCAGGGGCTGCTCGACAACCAGCGCAAATACCTCGACGAGTTCTGGGACAGCGCCGACGTCGAGGTCGACGGCGACCCCGAGTCCCAGCAGGCGGTGCGGTTCGGCCTGTTCCACCTGCTGCAGGCCAGCGCGCGCGCCGAACGGCGCGCGATCTCGGCCAAGGGGCTCACCGGGACCGGCTACGACGGCCACGCCTTCTGGGACACCGAGGGTTACGTGCTGCCGGTGCTCACCTACACCGCGCCGCACGCCGTCGCCGACGCGCTGCGCTGGCGCGCGTCGACCCTGGATCTGGCCAAGGAACGCGCGAGCGAACTCGGCCTGGCCGGCGCCGCGTTCCCCTGGCGCACCATCCGCGGGCAGGAGTGCTCGGCCTACTGGCCGGCGGGCACCGCGGCCTGGCACATCAACGCCGACATCGCCATGGCCCTGGAGCGCTACCGCATCGTCACCGGCGACGACGCGCTGGAGCGCGATTGCGGGCTGACCGTGCTGGTGGAGACGGCCCGGCTGTGGATGTCGATCGGGCACCACGACCGGCACGGCGTCTGGCACCTCGACGGCGTCACCGGACCCGACGAGTACACGGCCGTCGTCCGCGACAACGTGTTCACGAACCTGATGGCCGCGCACAACCTGCGGGTGGCCGCCGACGCCTGCGTTCGCCAGCCCGAGCAGGCCCAGGAGCTGGGTGTCACCAACGAGGAGGCCGCCGCCTGGCGCGACGCGGCCGACGCCGCCAACATCCCGTATGACGCCGGCCTGGGCGTCCACCAGCAGTGCGAGGGCTTCACCACGCTGGCCGAGTGGGACTTCAAGGAGAACCACTCCTACCCGTTACTCCTGCACGACCCCTACGTGCGGCTCTATCCGGCCCAGGTGATCAAGCAGGCCGACCTGGTGCTGGCGATGCACTGGCGCAGCAACGCCTTCACCGCCGAGGAGAAGGCACGCAACGTCGACTACTACGAGCGCCGCATGGTGCGCGACTCGTCGCTGTCGGCCTGCACGCAGGCGGTCCTGTGCGCCGAGGTCGGGCATTTGGAGCTGGCCCACGACTACGCCTACGAGGCCGCGCTGATCGACCTGCGCGACCTGCACCACAACACCCGCGACGGGCTGCACATGGCCTCGCTCGCCGGGGCGTGGACGGCGCTGGTGGCCGGCTTCGGCGGGCTGCGCGACGACGAGGGCATCCTGTCGCTGGATCCCCAACTGCCCGATGGCATTTCGCGGCTGCGATTTCGCTTGCGGTGGAGAGACTTTCGGGTCACCGTGGACGTCAACCACTCGGACGTCTGCTACACGCTGCGCGACGGTCCCGGCGGCGAACTGAGCATCCGGCACGCCGGCGAGGAGCTCACGCTGAGCACCGAGTCGCCCACCACGGTGGCCGTGCGCACCCGCAAGCCGCTGCTGCCGCCGCCGGAGCAGCCGCCGGGCCGCGAGCCGGTGCACCGCCGGGCCCTGGCCCGCCGCCGGTAATCGTCTACTGCGGCAAAGTGATTCGGGCCACCTCGTCCGCGACCGCCCGGCGCAGCTCGTCGTCCGTCATGTCGTCGAGGCCGGCCGCCGAACGCAGGAAGGGCGCGAACATGCGCCAGCCGAACTGCAGCGCGAACGCGTGGGCGACGGCCAGCCGGGCGCTGCGGTCGCTGTCGTGACCGGGGCGGATGCTCTCGAACAATCTCGAGGCGCCCGGGAACCGGCTCTGTAGCTTGCCGGCCGGGTAGCCGTCGAGCAGGGTGCGGGCCATCACCCGCATGTGCCGGTCCAGCGCGCGTTCCGCCTCGTCGGCGGACGGATTGCCCTGCAGCAGCTCGGTGGTGGTCTTGCCCAGGTGATCGAGCACGGCGCCCACCAATTGCTCCTTGGCCCCGAAGTGCCGGAACACCAGCCCGTGGTTGACCTTCGACCGGGCGGCGATGTCGCGGATCGAGGTCGCCGCGGGCCCCGGGCGAACAGGTCGGTGGCCGCCTCCAGCACCGCCGCCGCCACCTCTTCCCGCCCCGTCGGCGACTTGCGGGTTGCCGATTGTGTAGCCATGTGACTACACTACCATCATGTAGTCAGTTGACTACACTCCCCTCAGCCAAGGACAAGCGCAATGACCGAATCGATGACCGTCAGCAAGCTGGGCAGCCGCATCGGCGCCCGGATCGACGGGGTGCGCCTGGGCGCCGACTTGGAGCCCGCCACCGTGGAGGACATCCACCGCGCGCTGCTGACCCACAAGGTGATCTTCTTCCGGGGCCAGCAGCACCTGGACGACACCGCGCAGCTGGCGTTCGCGGGTCTGCTCGGCACGCCGATCGGCCACCCGGCGGCCTCGGTGCTGGCCGGCAAGGACACCCCGGTGATCACGCCCATCAACTCCGAGTACGGCAAGGCCAACCGCTGGCACACCGACGTCACGTTCGCCGCGAACTACCCGGCGGCCTCGATCCTGCGGGCGGTCACGCTGCCCGCCTACGGCGGGTCCACGCTGTGGGCCAACACCGCGGCGGCCTACGAGCAGCTGCCCGAGCCGCTGCGCTGCCTCGTCGAGAACCTGTGGGCGCTGCACACCAACCGCTACGACTACGTGCGCACCGAGGCCCCGGCGGCACTGACCGACGCGCAACGGGCCTTCCGGCAGGCCTTCGAGAAGGCGGACTTCCGCACCGAGCACCCGGTGGTCCGGGTGCACCCGGAGACGGGCGAGGCCACCCTGCTGGCCGGCGACTTCGTCCGCAACTTCGTCGGCCTGGACGCCCACGAGTCGAGCGTGCTGTTCGACCTGCTGCAGCGGCGAATCACCGTGCCGGAGAACACCGTTCGCTGGAACTGGGAGCCCGGCGACGTCGCCATCTGGGACAACCGCGCCACCCAGCACCGGGCGATCGACGACTACGACAACCAGCCCCGGCTCATGCACCGCGTCACCCTGATGGGCGACGTGCCCGTCAACACCCACGGCGAGCGCAGCCGGGTGGTCAGCGGCGCGCCGCTGCGGGCGATCGCGAGCTGACGGTGACGACCCGCGGCTAGCGGGCCTCGGCCGGCGAGCTGACCGGTTGGATCGGCAGCCACCGCAGCCCACCGGGCGCCTCGGCCGGCACGACCGGGCGCTGCGGCGCGACCGGGTCCATCCGCCGGTAGGAATCGCCCTGCAGCGGCCGCCGGTCCTGCTCGCCCTTGTTGGGCCACAGCGCGGCGGCCCGCTCGGCCTGGGCGGTGATGGACAGCGACGGGTTGACGCCCAGGTTCGCCGAGATCGCGGCGCCGTCGACGACGTACATGTTCGGGTAGCCCCAGACCCGGTGATACGGGTCGATGACGCCGCCCTCGGGGCTGTCGCTGATCGCGGCGCCGCCCAGGAAGTGCGCGGTCAGCGGGATGTTGAACAGCTCGCCCCAGGTGCCGCCGGCCACGCCGTCGATCTTGGCGGCGATGCGGCGGGTCACCTCGTTGCCGACCGGATTCCAGGCCGGGTTCGGGTCGCCGTGCCCCTGCTTGCTGGTGTACCAGCGAATGCCGAGCTTGCCGCGCTTGGTGAAGGTGGTGATCGAGTTGTCCAGGTGCTGCATCACCAGCGCGATCAGGGTGCGCTCGCTCCACTGCCGGGTGTTGAGCATCCGCAGCATGCCGCGCGGGTCCTCGCCGGCCTGCGCCAGCAGCTGGCGCCAGCGCGGCACATCGGTGCCGCCGGGGCCCGAGCCGTCGGTCATCAGCGTCTGCAGCAGCCCCATCGCGTTGGAGCCCTTGCCGTAGCGGCAGGGCTCGACGTGGGTGTCGGACGTCGGGTGGATCGACGACGTGATCGCCACGCCGTGCGTGAGGTCGAGGTTCGGGTCCACCTCGCGCTTGCCGGCGCCGACGATGGACTCGGAGTTGGTGCGGGTCAGCACGCCGAGCCGGTCGGACAGCCGCGGCAGCTTGCCCCGGTCGCGCATCTTGAACAGCAGGTGCTGCGTGCCCCAGGTTCCCGCGGCCAGGATCAGGTGCTCGGCGGTGTAGGTGCGACGGGCCCGCCGCACCCAGCTCCCGGTGCGCACCGTGCGCACCTCCCACAGCCCGTCGGCGCGCTGCTCGAAGCCCTTCACCGTCGTCATCGGAATGACTTGCGCGCCAGCGGATTCCGCCAGGCCGAGGTAGTTCTTCAGCAGCGTGTTCTTGGCGCCGTAGCGACACCCCGTCATGCAGCAGCCGCATTCCAGGCAGCCGGTGCGGTCGGGCCCGGCGCCGCCGAAGTACGGGTCGGGCACGGTCTTGCCCGGGGTCTTGGTGCCGTTGGGCCCGAAGAACACCCCGACCGGCGTCGGCACGAAGGTGTCGCCGCAGCCCATGTCGTCGGCCACCTCTTTGAGGATGCGGTCGGCGTCGGTGAAGGTCGGGTTCGTCACCACGCCCAGCATCCGCTGGGCCTGGTCGTAGTGCGGCATCAGCTCGTCACGCCAGTCGGTGATGTGGGCCCATTGGCGGTCTTTGAAGAACGGGTCCGGCGGCACGTAGAGCGTGTTGGCGTAGTTCAGCGAGCCCCCGCCCACCCCGGCGCCGGCCAGGATCATCACGTTGCGCAGCGGGTGGATGCGCTGGATGCCATAGCAGCCCAGCCGCGGCGCCCACAGGAACTTGCGCAGGTCCCAGGACGTCTCCGCGAACTCCTCGTCGGCGAAACGGCGCCCGGCCTCGAGCACCCCGACGCGGTAGCCCTTCTCCGTCAGGCGCAGGGCGCTGACGCTTCCCCCGAATCCCGAACCGATGATCAGGACGTCGTAATCCGGCTTCATCAGCCCAGTATGGCCATACCCGCGGGTAATAGACCAGCGGCCCGACCTGTCTCGAGTGTGCGGCCAGCTTCACGTTCGACGCCGAACGTGCGGCCAGCTTCACACTCGCGCGGCAAAGTCCCCCTAGCTGTCCTCTAGCTGTCCTCTAGCTGGCGACCGTCAGCGGGACCTTCTGGAATTCCTTGAGGTCGCAGTACCCGGCCTTGGCCATCGACCGGCGCAGCCCGCCGACCAGGTTCAGGGTGCCGAACGGATCGTCGGACGGACCGCCCAGGACCCGCTCCAGCGGCGGGCGCTCGCCGACGGCGATCTGCAGCAGCGCGCCGCGGGCCATCACCCGCATGTGCCGGTCCAGCGCGCGTTCCGCCTCGTCGGCGGACGGATTGCCCTGCAGCAGCTCGGTGGTGGTCTTGCCCAGGTGATCGAGCACGGCGCCCACCAATTGCTCCTTGGCCCCGAAGTGCCGGAACACCAGCCCGTGGTTGACCTTCGACCGGGCGGCGATGTCGCGGATCGAGGTCGCCGCGGGCCCACGCTCGGCGAACAGGTCGGTGGCCGCCTCCAGCACCGCCGCCGCCACCTCTTCCCGCCCCGTCGGCGACTTGCGGGTTGCCGATTGTGTAGCCATGTGACTACACTACCATCATGTAGTCAGTTGACTACACTCCCCTCAGCCAAGGACAAGCGCAATGACCGAATCGATGACCGTCAGCAAGCTGGGCAGCCGCATCGGCGCCCGGATCGACGGGGTGCGCCTGGGCGGCGACCTGGACCCCGCCACCGTGGAGGACATCCACCGCGCGCTGCTGACCCACAAGGTGATCTTCTTCCGGGGCCAGCAGCACCTGGACGACACCGCGCAGCTGGCGTTCGCGGGTCTGCTCGGCACGCCGATCGGCCACCCGGCGGCCTCGGTGCTGGCCGGCAAGGACACCCCGGTGATCACGCCCATCAACTCCGAGTACGGCAAGGCCAACCGCTGGCACACCGACGTCACGTTCGCCGCGAACTACCCGGCGGCCTCGATCCTGCGGGCGGTCACGCTGCCCGCCTACGGCGGGTCCACGCTGTGGGCCAACACCGCGGCGGCCTACGAGCAGCTGCCCGAGCCGCTGCGCTGCCTCGTCGAGAACCTGTGGGCGCTGCACACCAACCGCTACGACTACGTGCGCACCGAGGCCCCGGCGGCACTGACCGACGCGCAACGGGCCTTCCGGCAGGCCTTCGAGAAGGCGGACTTCCGCACCGAGCACCCGGTGGTCCGGGTGCACCCGGAGACGGGCGAGGCCACCCTGCTGGCCGGCGACTTCGTCCGCAACTTCGTCGGCCTGGACGCCCACGAGTCGAGCGTGCTGTTCGACCTGCTGCAGCGGCGAATCACCGTGCCGGAGAACACCGTTCGCTGGAACTGGGAGCCCGGCGACGTCGCCATCTGGGACAACCGCGCCACCCAGCACCGGGCGATCGACGACTACGACAACCAGCCCCGGCTCATGCACCGCGTCACCCTGATGGGCGACGTGCCCGTCAACACCCACGGCGAGCGCAGCCGGGTGGTCAGCGGCGCGCCGCTGCGGGCGATCGCGAGCTGACGGTGACGACCCGCGGCTAGCGGGCCTCGGCCGGCGAGCTGACCGGTTGGATCGGCAGCCACCGCAGCCCACCGGGCGCCTCGGCCGGCATGA
>NZ_CSTD01000009.1 GCF_001053185.1 Mycobacterium bohemicum DSM 44277
GGCACCCAGATTCGGCAGACCCCGCGGCGGCGGCAACGTCAGCGGGCGCGCCAGCGTGGCTATGGCGACGAGTACATGGATATGAACATCGACGTGGATCCGGACTGGGGCGAGTCGGCACCGGGGCAAACGTCAGCCTCCGATCAGGGTGCCGAAAGCCTGGGGTTCGCCGGCGCAGCGCGCAAGGCGTCGGTCGGCGAGGCGGCCGGCTTGACCAAGCTGGCAGGTGACGACTTCGGCGGCGGGCCGAAGATGCCCATGGTGCCGGGCACCTGGGACCCGCACGGTGCCCCCGAGCAAGGTGGTGGGGCGAGTGACAGCTAGTAAGCCGATCACCGCGGAAGTAATGCCAAGGCGGCTCACCGGGCGCCAACTCCGGGCTCGCCGCGCCATTGTCAGCAATTGAGCAGACAGCAACGCTGCTGACCGCTGCCGTAGCCCGATCTTCAGGGCAGTCATGCGGGTCTGGAAACCCCCGGCGACACCATTCGCAGGGGCCGGGGTCGTGTCCGCGCGCTGACATACTGGGGCGGTGACGACCCTGAAGTCTGGACGACGGCTGCGGATTGGGTCGATGGAGCTGCTCGTCGGCATCATGCTGGCCTGCGCGGTGAAGGCGTCGACGCTGCAGGACGCGGTCGCGCTCAACGCGGCGTTGTCGACGGCGGGCACCGTGTTCTGCGGGGTGTTCGTGCAGGCGGTCCCCTTCCTGGTGCTCGGGGTGGTCGTCAGCGGCCTGATCGCGGTGTTCGTGTCGCCGGAACGGTTGGCGCGCTGGTTGCCGCGCCGGCCCGCCGTGGCGGTGCTGGCCGCCGCTCGTCACCGTGGCGGCGGCGGCCGAGCGCCCGCACCACCAACCGCACGATCCGGACCAGGGTGGCGTCGTCGATGCGGTCGGGATCGAGTCCGAGGAGCGTGTTGAGCGGTCCGGGCTCGGCCAGGACGACGACGCCGGGAAGCGTGCCCAAAAGGCGGGATACGAGCGTCGACCCGCACCGCGAAAGGTGGAAGATCATCCCCGCCGGCTCGAGCGACGGCTCGTCGTCCAGGCGAACCATCGCATCGAGCCCGGTCCTGACGAGCGGGCGGGCGGTGGGCCCGATGGCCCAGCGGTTGACGGTCTGGTCGAAGAACGGATCGACGAAGCGCACCGTCGACAGATCGGCCCAGTAGACCGCCGGGGAGGGCCCAGAAAAGTCGAGCCGGACCGGGGTCCAGCGGGCCAGGTCGGCGATATCCATCGGGGCCAAATCAGTTGTCCGGCAACCGAACCAGAAATCCGCTCACGAGCAGCGAACGGGCCAGTTGGACCTGCTGTTCCGCGCGCAGCCCGGGCAGGTCCCCAACCCGAAACGGCTCGACGCTCTTCGAGAGGAACCTCAGCGCGGCCTCGTGGTCGGGGGCGGCGCTTATCGACACACTGGCGAATTGGAGGACCACGCCGTCGGGCACTGCCTTCACCCACGAAAAGAGCGGGTGGTACTTCTGCACGAGTGTTTGTCCATCGATGCCGGTGGCGTCCGGGATCCGTCCGATGGGCGGGCACCGGCCCCGCCGCACGAGGACGTCCGCCAATACGTCGAGGCCTCCGGCGACGGCACCCGGATCCTCGATGGCGCTGACGGTGTCCCGAAGCAAGGCGGCCAGGGACGCCCGCAGGTCCGGGTCGTCGAGGTGCCGCGGCGGCAGTTGGGCGTTCAGGCGGTCGTCACGGAAACTCAGCGAGTGCAGCGCACCGATGGCAAGCGTGAGCGCGGTGGGCGTGTGCACTCCGACCGTCAGGTGGACCGACGGCTCCGCACCCGTGTCGGCGGCGTGTACGAGACCCCGTGGCACATACAGCACGTCGCCGACTGTCAGCCGCACATCGGTGGGCGCCGAAAGGCCCTCGGGGGGAACCGCCTTGTCGCGCCGCTGCAATTCGTGCGGTGGAATGTGGACACCCTCGTACAGATGCCACAGCTTCGATCCGTCGATCTGCAGGATCAGCACGTCGTGGTCGTCGTAGTGGGGAACCAGCCCGCGCGATCCGGGCGGCGTGACATAGGCGTTGACCTGCACGGGAAAGTTCAGCTCGGCCTCGATGGAATGGGCGAGCGACGCGATCGCGCGCACGTAGCGTTCGACGCCGTCCACCACGATCGTGAAGCCGGCGGCAAAGTCGTTTCGGATCCCGACAAGGTCGAGGCTGCCGTCACCGAGCCGGTAGTTCTCCGATCCGGCCTTCTTGTCGTTCCCCTTCACCAGGCGCACCGCCGTGGGCTCTTCGCGGAAGAGCTGCAAAAGTCCGTCAAGCGCCGAAGGCCCGTGCAGCAGGCTGTCGAAGTAGCCGGCAGCCTGCCGCCTGACGTGATGATGCGTCGCTGTCGAGATCCTCTCGAGAAAGGTTTCCACCTCGAGGGGGGCGAGCAGCCACGCGAGCGACGGTTCGATCGTTGGCCTCCCTGGACGTCTTCCCTGCGTGGTGGTGGCGAGGTTAGCAAGGCACGCCGTTTACCGGCGGTCCGACGGTTCAGCCCAAGTTCTCCGCATTGCCGTGGAACTAAAAAGCTGTGCCGTGCGACCAACATAGGGTCTTCGGGCGACGGCTGTGGGGGGCGCCGATCAGTGGCCTCCCCTTGATTCAGCGGAAGGGAGCGGCTGGTGAGCTTTCAGGTGTTGCCGCCGGAAATCAATTCCGTGCTGATGTTCTCTGGTGCGGGATCGGGCCCGATGCTGGAGGCGGCGGCGGCCTGGGACGGGTTGGCCGGCGAGCTGGCTTCGGCGGCGTCGGCGTTCGGGTCGGTGACGTCGGGTTTGGCAGGTCAGTCCTGGCAGGGTCCGGCGGCGACGGCGATGCTGGCCGCGGCGTCTCCGTACGCGGGGTGGCTGAGTGGCGCGGCCGCCCAGGCCCAAGGGGCGGCCACCCAGGCCAAGGCCGTCGTCAGCGCATTCGAGGCGGCTCTGGCGGCGACTGTGCACCCTTCGGCGGTCGCCGCGAATCGCAGTCAGCTCGTCCAGCTGGTGCAGTCGAACTTCCTCGGGCTCAACGCTCCGGCGATAGCCGCCACCGAGTCCCGATATGAGGAGATGTGGGCGGCCGACGTGGCCGCGATGGTGGGTTACCACGGCGGGGCGCTGGAGGCGGCCACGCAGTTGTCGTCAGCCCCCGGGCTGCCGTCTCTCAACACCGGCTTGGGCAACATCGGCAGCTGGAACCTGGGCAGCGGCAACATCGGTAATACGAACCTGGGCAGCGGCAACACCGGCAGCAGCAACCTGGGCAGTGGCAACGTCGGTAATACCAACCTGGGCAGCGGCAACCTCGGCAACTCGAATCTGGGCAGCGGCAACCTAGGCAACTCAAACCTCGGCCTCGGCAACGTCGGCAACCTCAACGTCGGCGGCGGAAACCAGGGCAGCGGCAATGTCGGCGGCGGCAACATCGGCTCGGGCAACTTCGGCGGCGGCAATACCGGCAACTCCAACATCGGGTTCGGGAACCTCGGCGACAACAACTACGGCTTCGGTAACAGCGGCAGCGGGAATATCGGCATCGGGCTCACCGGCAACAACCAGGTCGGCATCAACGTCGCCGGGCTGTTGAACTCGGGCACCGGAGACGTCGGATTCGGAAACGCGGGCAACGACAACATCGGCTTCTTCAACTCTGGCAGCGGCAATTTCGGCTTCTTCAACTCCGGCAACGGCAACTTCGGCTTCGGCAACTCGGGCAATACGAACTCCGGCTTTTGGAACGGGGGCAACGTCAACACCGGCTTCGGCAACGCCGCCGATCTCAACTTCGGTTTCGCGAACGCGGGCCCGGGAAACATGGGCTTCGGAGACGCGGGCAGCGGCAACTTCGGCTTCGGGAACTCCGGCCTGTTCAACGATGGCAGCTTCAACTCGGGTGGTGGCACCTTCGACTACTCGGGTGGCACCCCGGTGCCGCCGGGTGTGGGCACCAACACGGGCTGGTTCAACTCGGGGAACGTGAATACGGGCTGGTTCAACTCGGGCGACAGCAACACGGGCCTGCTCAACTCGGGCACCCTGAACACGGGGGTGGGTGGCTCGGCAGACCTGACCGGGATAGTCAGCAGCTCCGGGTTCGGCAACTCCGGCAGCGGCTCCTCGGGCTTCTTCAATTCGGGTGACTTTTCCTCGGGCTTGTCCAACAATGGCTCGCAAAGCGCCGGCCTCCTGAACACGGGCGATGTGCAGACGGGTGTGTTCAACACCGGCGGCTCCAACACGGGCTTCCTGAACCGGGACTACGACAACGTCGGGTTCGGCAACACCGGCTCGGACAACTCGGGCATCGGACTTTCCGGCAGTGACAACACGGGCCTGTCGAGCTCGGGCACGTTCGATGCCGGCGCGTTCAACCAGGGCAACTACCAGGTCGGCATTCTCGGGCCCGGCCCCATTGCGACCGAGACAGGCACCTACTGAGCGGCTCGATCGGCGTCGTTCGCAGAAGAATCTCCCATGAATTGGGCGCGCACCGGAACTTTTCCGCGTCGGAAGCCGACCACTCCCTGCTCGCACATGACGCCATCTGACGGCCGAGCCGGCCGCTATCCATATCTGCAAGGAGTCGCTGCTATGGCGCCACGGGTTGCCGCCCGAGGAGTTGTCCCGGCGGCTTCGGATGCGGTCGGGGGCGGCTCGCAATGACCGCGCCGATCTGGATGGCTTCGCCGCCGGAGGTCCATTCCGCGTTGCTCAGCAGTGGCCCCGGGCCGGCCGGCTTACTGGCCGCCGCCGGGTCGTGGAGTTCGTTGAGCGCGACGTACACGGCGGTCGCAGAGGAACTCCGCGCGATCGTGGCGGCGGTGCAAGCCGGGGCGTGGCAAGGGCCCACCGCGGAAAAGTATGTGGCCGCACATGTGCCTTACTTGATGTGGCTGATGCAGGCCGGCGCCGACAGCGCGGCGGCGGCGACCCAGCATGAGACCGCGGCCGCCGCCTACAACGCGGCACTGGCGGCGATGCCGACCCTGGTGGAACTGGCCGCCAACCACGCGATTCACGCGGTGCTGGTGGCGACGAACTTCTTCGGGCTGAACACCATCCCCATCGCCGTCAACGAGGCCGAATACGTCGGGATGTGGATTCAGGCTGCCGCCACGATGGCCCAGTACGAATTGACATCTATCTCGGCGGTCGCCTCGGCGCCGCAAACCGTAGGGGCCCCGCAAATCGTGAAGCCCAACCAGAGCAGCGACAGCAGCGACACCGGCGGCAGTGTGCAGGACATCGTCGACAATGACTCCGGCGACCCCTATCAGTTGAGTTGGTGGATTAATCGATTTCTGGAAGTTCCCCAAACGCTGGAGCGCGACGCACTCGAGTTTCCGCAAAACCCTTCCGGTGCGTTGTCGCAACTGCAGTCCGACATTCCGGGACTGGTCGCGGATGAGGTGGGCCACGCGGCGGAGGCTTACGAGGCGTTCGCGCCGGAGGTCAATGCGCTAGGGCTCACCTTGACGGCCTTCAACCCCGGCCTGCTGGCCGGCTTGGCGGGCCTGGGCGCACTCGGTGACGTTCAGGCCGTCGCTGTTGCCGCGCCGCCCGCGCCCGCACCGGAGGCGTCCGGAGTTCCGGTGACCGGTGGCTCTACGGTCGTGAGCGTTGCCCCGGCGCCGGCCCCGACGCCCACCTCCGCCCCGGCCCGGGCGGGCGGACTTGCCACCCTCGCCGGGAACGATTTCGGCGGCGGCCCTTCGGTACCCATGGTGCCGGGCACCTGGCAGCGTGACGAGGTTGATAATGAAAATGATTTTCAGTAACGTCAGTGCTCGGCGGGCCGCCTCGCCGAAGCGCAGTTCAGCAGCGTCGAAGGGGAAGAAGCCGTCAGTCGCGCGGGGTCTCGCGGCCTCGACACTTAGCTTATGCAATGCTAACTTCAGCCAAGTTAGGTTAGGGAACGCTATGTTGGGGAGTAGCCGTGCAACCGGGTGACGCTGGCACGCTGGCAGTGGCACCGGCAGCGTCCCGTGGGGACGGCCGCGTCGACAGCGATGTCGTCAGCCGGTTCGCCACGTGTTGTCGCGCGCTCGGGATCGCGGTCTACGAGCGTCAGCGGCCGGCCGACCTGACCGCCGCGCGCTCCGGCTTCACCGCCCTGGCCCGCATCGCCCACGACCAGTGCGACGCGTGGACCGGGCTGGCCGCCGCCGGCGACGTCTCCCTCGGGGTCCTCGAGGCCGTCGCGCGCACCTCGGCCACGTCGGGCACCTTGCAGCGTCGGGTCGAACTGCCCCCCGGGGCGCTGGGCTTCCGCTACGACACCGGGCTGTACCTCCAGTTCCGCGCCGCGACGCCCGACGACTTCCAGCTCGCCTACGCCGCGGGCCTGGTGGGCGCCGGGCGGTTCGCCGACGCCGCCGAGATCGTCGCCGCCCTCACCGAGCGCCGGCCGGGCTGGCGCGAGGCCCGCTGGGTCGCCGTCGTCCTCAACTACCGCGCGGAGCGCTGGTCGGACGTCGTCAAGCTGCTGACCCCGATCGTCAACGACGCGGACCTCGACGAGGCCTTCTCGCACGCGGCCAGGATCGCGCTGGGCACGGCGCTGGCGCGGTTGGGCATGTTCGCCCCCGCGCTGTCGTACCTCGAGGAGCCCGAGGGGCCCGTCGCGGTCGCCGCGCTGGACGGCGGGCTCGCCAAGGCGCTGGTGCTGCGCGCGCACGTCGACGAGGAGTCGGCGAGCGAAGTGCTTCAGGATTTGTACGCGGCTCATCCCGAGAACGAGCAAATCGAACAGGCGTTGTCCGACACCAGTTTCGGGATCGTCACCACCAGCGCGGATCGCATCGCGGCGCGCACCGACCCGTGGGATCCCGCCACCGAGCCCAGTCCCGGTGACTTCGTTGACCCCGGTGCCCAGGAGCGCAAGCACGTGCTGCTGGCGGAGGCCGAACGCGAGCTCGATGAATTCATCGGCTTGGAGAAGGTCAAAGATCAGGTGGCCCGGCTGAAGAGTGCGGTGGCCATGGAAATCGTGCGTAAGCAGCGCGGACTGGAGGTGGCGCAGCGCACCCACCACCTGGTCTTTACCGGGCCGCCCGGTACCGGCAAAACCACCATCGCCCGCGTCATCGCGAAGATTTATTGCGGCCTGGGCTTGCTGAAGAAGGAGAACATCAGAGAGGTGCACCGCGCCGATCTCATCGGCCAGCACATCGGCGAGACCGAGGCCAAGACCAATGCGGTCATCGACAGCGCGCTGGACGGGGTGCTGTTCCTCGACGAGGCCTACGCGCTGGTGGCCACCGGCGCCAAGAACGACTTCGGGCTCGTGGCCATCGACACCCTGCTCGCCCGGATGGAGAACGACCGGGACCGCCTGGTGGTGATCATCGCCGGCTACCGTGCGGATCTGGACAAGTTCCTCGACACCAACCAGGGCCTGCGGTCCCGTTTCACCCGCAGCATCGACTTCCCGTCGTACAAGCCGGCCGAGCTGATCGAGATCGCCAACTTCATGGCCCACAAGCGCGACAGCGTGTTCGATCAGGCCGCGCTGCACGATCTCGAGGGATTGTTCAGCCATCTCGCTTCGACGTCCAAGCCCGACTTCAACGGCGTCGACCGCCGCGGCCTGGACATCGCCGGCAACGGCCGGTTCGTCCGCAACGTGGTCGAGAAGTCCGAAGAGGAACGCGAGTTCCGGCTGGACCACTCCCAGCACGCCGAAACCGGCGAGTTCACCGACGAGGAGCTGATGACGATCACGGCCGAGGACGTGCGCAATTCGGTCGAGCCGCTGCTTCAAGGCCTCGGCTTGCAGGTGTCGGCATGAGCGAGTCGGGCGGCGAATGGGAGGAGGCGCGGCGGTCCTTTGCGTCGCGGACCCCGGCCAACGACAACCCCGACAAGGTCGAGTACCGCCGCGGCTTCGTCACGCGCCACCAGGTGAGCGGCTGGCGCTTCGTGATGCGCCGGATCGCCTCCGGCATCGCCCTGCACGACACCCGGATGCTCGTCGACCCGTTGCGCACCCAGTCGCGCGCGGTGCTGATGGGAATCGTCCTCGTGGTCACCGGCGTGGCGGGCTGCTTCGTGTTCTCCTTGATCCGGCCCGCCGGGTCGGCGGGCACCAACCCGGTGCTGGCCGACCGCTCGACCGCCGCGCTGTACGTCAAGGTCGGCGACGACCTGCACCCGGTGCTCAACCTCACCTCGGCCCGGCTCATCGTCGGCCGGCCGGTCGACCCCACGACCGTGAAAAGCAGTGAGCTCGACCGCTTTCCGCGCGGCAACCTGATCGGCATCCCGGGCGCGCCGGAACGAATGGTGCAAAACACCTCGCACGACGCCGACTGGACGGTGTGCGACGAGCACGTCCAGCTCTACAACACCTCGGCCGACATCGAGGCGCTGGCCCCCACCGACATTTCCGGTGCGGCGATTCGCCGCGGCGGCAACGACGTCACCTTGACGACGACCCCGACGAACTGGTGTCGCTGCTCGGTTCCGCACTCGCCGACCGGCCGGCTTTCGCCGGCGCACCGGCGGACGCGTTGCGGCACCTGCTGATCGTCATCGACGACCCCGACTACGACCTGGACGCGTCGGCGCTGGCGGTGGGCCGGGCCGGGGTGACCGTCGTGCACCGCCGCAGCACCCCGCCGCACCGCGAACAGTATTCGGATCCCGAGCAGCCGATCCTGCGCGTCAGCGGTGGCGCCATCGAGCGTTGGCAGAGCGGGGGCTGGCAGCCCTACATCGACCGCGCCGACAGCTTCGGCGCCGACGAGGCCGCCCACCTGGCCCGCCGGCTGTCGCGCTGGGACTCCAACCCGACGCACGCCGGGCTGCGGTCGGCGGCCACGCGCGGGGCCACCTTCACCACGCTGCTCGGCATCGACGACGCGACGGAACTCGACGTGCCGGCGCTGTGGGCCCCACGGCGGCGCGACGACGAGCTGCGCGTGCCGATCGGTGTCACCGCCACCGGCGAGCCGCTGATGTTCGACCTCAAGGACGAGGCCGAGGGCGGCATGGGTCCGCACGGCCTGATGATCGGCATGACGGGCTCGGGCAAGTCGCAGACCCTGATGTCGATCCTGTTGTCGCTGTTGACAACTCACTCGGCCGAGCGGCTGATCGTCATCTACGCCGACTTCAAGGGCGAGGCCGGCGCCGACAGCTTCCGCGACTTCCCGCAGGTCGTGGCCGTGATCTCGAACATGGCCGAGAAGAAGTCGCTGGCCGACCGGTTCGCCGACACGCTGCGCGGCGAGGTGGCGCGCCGCGAGACGCTGCTGCGCGAGGCCGGCCGCCGCGTGCAGGGCAGCGCCTTCGGATCGGTGACCGACTACGAGAACGCCCGGGAATCGGGGGTGCCGGCCGCCGCCGACCTGCCGCCCATCCCCACCCTCTTCGTGGTCGCCGACGAGTTCACGCTGATGCTGGCCGACCACCCGGAATACGCCGAGCTGTTCGATTACGTTGCGCGCAAGGGCCGCTCGTTCCGCATCCACATTCTGTTCGCGTCGCAAACCCTGGACGTCGGCAAGATCAAGGACATCGACAAGAACACCTCGTACCGAATCGGGTTGAAGGTGGCCAGTCCCAGCGTCTCCCGGCAGATCATCGGCGTCGAGGACGCCTATCACATCGAGTCGGGCAAGGAGCACAAGGGCGTCGGCTTCCTGGTGCCCGCCCCCGGCGCCGCCCCGATCAAGTTCCGCAGCACCTACGTCGACGGCATCTACGAGCCGCCGCGCAAGTCCAAATCCTTTGTGCTGCACTCGATTCCCGAGCCCAAGTTGTTCACGTCCGGACGGGTCGAGCCCGACCAGGCGACGGTGATCTCCGGCGGCGAGGACGAGGAGTTCGCCGGGCCGTCGCGCAAGCTGATCGCCACGATCGGCGAACAGCTCGCGCGCTACGGGCCCCGGGCGCCGCAGCTGTGGCTGCCGCCGCTGGACGAACCGATCCCGCTGGCCGCCATGCTGGCCCGCGCCGGCGTGCCGCAGCGACAGTGGCGCTGGCCGCTTGGCGAGATCGACAAGCCCTTCGAGATGCGCCGCGACCCGTTGGTCTTCGACGCCACCTCGTCGGCGGGCAACGTCGTCATCCACGGCGGCCCCAAGTCGGGGAAATCGACCGCGCTGCAGACGTTCATCATGTCGGCCGCCAGCCTGCATTCCCCGCACGAGGTCAGCTTCTACTGCCTGGACTACGGCGGCGGGCAGCTGCGGGCGCTCGCGGACCTGGCGCACGTCGGCGGCGTCGCGACCGCCCTGGAGCCCGAACGGATCCGCCGCACCTTCGGCGAGCTCGAGCAGCTGCTGCTGTCCCGCCAGCGCCGCCAGGCGTTCCGCAACTCCGGCGCCGCGGCGGCCGACGAACCCTACGGGGATGGCTACGGTGAGGTGTTCCTGGTCATCGACAACCTGTACGGCTTCGGCCGCGACAACACCGACCAGTTCAACACCCGAAACCCGTTGCTGGCCAAGGTGACCGAGCTGGTCAACGTCGGCCTGGCGTACGGCATCCACGTCGTGATCACCACGCCCAGCTGGCTGGAGGTGCCGCTGGCCATGCGCGACGGCCTGGGGTTGCGGCTGGAGCTCAAGCTGCACGACGCGCGGGACAGCAACGTGCGGGTCGTCGGCGCCCTGCGCCGCCCCGCCGACGCGGTACCGCACGACCAGCCGGGCCGCGGGCTGACCATGGCAGCCGAGCACTTTTTGTTCGCCCGGCCCGACCGGATGGCCGAACAGATCGCCGCGATCAACGCCCGCCACCCCGGCCAGGCCGCACCGCGAATTCGGTTGCTGCCAACCGATCTCGCGCCCGCGGCGGTGGAGCCGCTGTACCGGGGCCGCGACCGGGTGGTCATCGGCCAGCGCGAGGAGGACCTGGCCCCGGTGGTGCTCGACTTCGCCGAGAACCCGCTGCTGCTGGTGTTCGGCGACAGCAAGTCCGGTAAGACCACGCTGCTGCGCCACATCATCCGCACGATCAGGGACAACTCGACGCCCGACCAGGTGGCCTTCACCGTGCTGGACCGGCGGCTGCACCTCGTCGACGAGCCGTTGTTCCCCGACAACGAATACACCGCCAACATCGACCGCATCACCCCGGCGATGCTGGGGCTGGCCAACCTGATCGAGTCGCGGCGGCCGCCGGCGGGCCTGTCGACGGCGGAGCTGTCGCACTGGGCCTACCAGGGGCACACCCATTACCTGATCATCGACGACGTCGACCAGCTCCCGGACGGCCCGGCGACGAGCGGACCGTACGTCGGACAGCGGCCCTGGACGCCCCTGATCGGGCTGCTCGCCCACGCCGTCGACCTCGGCCTGCGGGTGATCGTCACGGCCCGCGCGACCGGATCCGGGCACGCCTTGATGACCAGCCCGCTGCTGCGCCGGTTCAACGACCTGCAGGCGACCACCCTGATGCTGTCGGGGAATCCGCAAGACAGCGGCAAGATCCGCGGCCAGCGGTTCGGCCGGCTGCCGGCCGGCCGCGCGATTCTGCTGGGCGACAGCGACGCACCGACACATCTGCAGCTGGTCAACCCGCTGATCGGCGAATCCGTCAGTGGTGGAGTGAAAGGACAGGAGGGGTTGTCATGACCTTGCGAGTGGTGCCCGAGGGCCTGGCGGCGGCCAGCGCCGCGGTGGAGGCGCTGACGGCGCGGCTAGCACCATACCGATGACAGCCGAGCCGAACGCCGTCGAGCTGACGGTCGATCACGCCTGGTTCATCGCCGAAACCGTTGGGGCGGGCAGCTTCCCGTGGGTGTTGGCGATCACCACGCCGTACCGCGACGCCGCGGAACGCGACGCGTTCCTGCGGCGTCAACGGGCCGAGCTGACCCGGATGGGCCTGGTGTCGGAGGACGGTGCCGTCAACGCCGCAGTCGCGGACTGGATCAAGGCGGTGTGCTTCCCGGACCGGTGGCTGGAGCTACGCTACGTCGGACACGCCGGGCCCGGAGCCACCGGCGAGATGTTGCGCGGCGTGGTGGCGCAGCGGGCCACCGGCCTGCCTTCCGGCAGGCGCCCGAACACCCCCACGACAGTGGTGGCGTTGCGCAGCGCCCAACTGGTCACGTTCACCGCGATGGAGATCGACGACCCGCGCGCGATGGTGCCGGTCCTGGGCGCCGGCCTGGCGCAGCGGCCCCCGGCGCGGTTCGACGAATTCAGCTTGCCGATGCGCGTGGGCGCCCGCGCAGACGAACGGCTGCGGTCCGGCGCGCCGCTCGCCGAAGTCCTTGACTACCTGGGGGTTCCGGAATCGGCCCGGCCCGTCGTGCAGGCCGTGTTCGACGGTCCGCGCAGCTACGTCGAGATCGTCGCCGGCCGGCGGCGCGACGGCCGGCAGGCCACTACCGAGGTCGGCATGAGCATCGTCGACACCGCCGCGGGGCGGGTGCTGGTCAGCCCCTCGCGGGCCTTCGACGGGGAATGGGTGTCGACCTTCGGCCCCGGCACCCCGTTCGCCATCGCCGTCGCGATCGAACGGCTGACCGCGCTGCTACCCGACGGCGACTGGTTCCACGGCCAGCGGCTGTCCCGAGATTTCACCGCCCACGAATGCTCCGCCCAGCGGGCATGACGAAACAGAAAGAGAGCACGATGTCTCAGCAACGGCCCCAGCATGTTCGGCGGGCCCGATGACGTCCGGCACGGTGATGCCGATCGTCCGGGTGGCCATCCTCGCCGATAGCAGGCTCACCGAGATCGCGCTGCCCACCGAGCTGCCGCTACGGGAAATCCTGCCAGCGGTGCAGCGCCTGATGGTGGTCCCTTCAGATCCGGAGGCCTCCAACGGCGACGCCGGCGCGGCCGCCGCCGGGGCGCAGCTGAGCCTGGCCCCGATCGGCGGGGCGCCGTTCAGTCTCGACGCCAGCCTGGACACGGTCGGGGTCGTCGACGGCGATCTGCTCGCGCTGCAGCCGGTCCCGGCCGGACCCGCGGCCCCCGGGATCGTCGAGGACATCGCCGATGCGGCGATGATCTTCTCGACGTCCCGGCTGCGGCCCTGGGGCGCCGCCCACATCCGGCGGGGGGCGCTGGCCGCGGGCATCGCCGCCGCCGTCGCCGTGATCGCCCGTCGAAAGGAAACGACCCCGTGAGCGTGCTTCGCTCGATACCGTCGCCCGGCAGCGGCCGGATCACGCTGGCGCTGTTGGCCGTTGTGCCCGCGGTGATGGCCTACCCCTGGCGCTCGTCCCGGGACTACTGGCTGCTGGGCATCGCCGCCGTCGTGGTGATCGTGCTCTTCGGGTGGTGGCGTGGGCTCTACCTGACCACGATCGTGCGCCGCCGCGCCGCCATCCTCGCCGGCCGGCCGGTGTTCGAATCCGATTCTGAGACAAAGACGACGGTGCTGCTGCGCGTCGCCGCGCCGAGCGGTGACTCGGGCGTCCTCCCGTTGCGGCTCATCGCGTCCTACCTGGACCGTTACGGCATTCGCGCCGACAAGATCCGGATCACCAGCCGCGACAACGCATCCGACGCCTCCCGGCGGGAGGTGTGGATCGCGCTCACCATCTCGGCCGTCGACAACCTGTCGGCGCTGCGGGCGCGCTCGCCGCGCATTCCGTTGCGGGAGACCGCCGAGGTCGCGGCGCGCCGACTGGCCGACCACCTGCGCGAGATAGGCTGGGACGCCGCCCTGGTGGACGCCGAGGAAGTCCCGCGCCTGCTGCCGCAAAACAGCCGCGAGACGTGGCGCGGGGTACGCCGCAGGGCTTCGGATTACCTTGCGGCCTATCGGGTTCGGGTCGATGACGAGCTGCCGGCCACGCTGGACGCCATCCGCAACCACCCGGCCCGCGAGACGTGCACGGCGCTGGAGATCGCCGGTGACCCGGCCTGCCCCACGATCGCGGCGGCGTGCGCGTTCCTGACCGACACGCCCCCGGCGGCCGGCGCGCCGGTGGAGGGGCTGACCCCGCAGCTCGGCAATCACCTTCGGGCGCTGAGCGCGCTGGACCTGGCGTCCACCCAACGGCTCGACGGGCACAGCGCCGCCCCCGCCGGCCTGCTGAGTGCGCCGCTTGTCGCCGTCGGCTAGAACATCGCGGCCTGCAGGAACGCCGTCATCCGGCGCAGGTAGTCCAGCTGGCTCACGTGCACGACGTGGCTGCCCGGAAACCAGTGCAGGGCACAGCGATTCCAATGTTCCCACAGCAGGACGGCCTGACTGGGCGGCGCCATCCGGTCGCCCAGTCCGGTGATGATCATCCGGCGCTCCTCGGGCAGCAGCGGCGGATAGTTCAGCGGGCAGTGATACGCCATCCCCGCCGTCAATTCGTCGGGGCCGATGTTGGACAGGCGCAGCCCCAGCCGGATCAGCACGCTGGCGGGGAACCACTGGCTGAACAGCGTGATCGGCGTGACGACCGGGCAATTCGGGATGACGGCCTCGAGCCGGTCGTCGACCGAGGCCACCAGCGCCGCGGTGTAGCCGCCCAGTGATATGCCGGTGAGGGCGATTCGCTCGACGCCGGTGTCGCGCAGATAGTCGATGATGCTGCGAAAGTCGTGCACCGCCTGGGCCATCGCCTCGGCGAAACCGCTCAGGCCGCCCGCGAAATAGCCGAAACCGGGAAAGGGGGACAGCTTTTCGGCCCGCTTGCCGTGAAACGGCAGCGTGTAGAGCAACACGTCGTAGCCCGAGCGGTAATACCAGGGCAGCGTGAAGAACTTCCCGTTGGCCAGGTACGACGACCCCATGAACCCGTGGATGACGCAGAGTGTGGGCCGGGGCCCGTCACCGTGGCGCCAGTGCTGCGCGCGCACGATGCCGTTGGCGGTCAAGGCGTTCCACCGGCTGCGCATCGCGGGGTTGACCGCCGTGAAGCTGCTGCGGAACGAGATGTCCTCGACGACACCGCGCGCGAGCCGTTCCGCCCGCCGACCACCGGGCCGGGCGGAGACCCGGGGCGGCTCGGTGGGCGCGGGAAAGGACCTGGCGGGGTCGTGTTCGGCCGCGAGTTCGGCGTAGAAGGCGAGGTCTTCGCGTTCGCTGCCGGTGGTGCGGCGCAGATTGCCGGCCAACACAACCGGCGTCACGGTGGCGGCGATCAGCGAGGCCACCGATGTGCGCAGCGCCAGGTCCCCGAGGGAGGACGCCTCGACCACCAGTCGTTGCCGCGGCGACAGCGCCGAGCGCCGGGGCAATCCCCCGGCGCCGGGGGGAACGTCGCCGCCGGGGACGTCGGCAACCGCGAAGGGCGGATCGATCGGGTCGGTGTCGTGCGCCACGAGAGCCGATGCTATCGGGTATGCCCGGCGCCGATACGGCGTTCGACCCGTAATACGGTTTGTCCATCAGCCGCGTGATCAGGAGGACCGACATGTGGGACCCCGACGTCTACCTGGCCTTCGCCGACCATCGCGGCCGGCCGTTCTACGACCTGCTCTCGCGGGTGGGGGCCGAGCGGGCGCGCCGCGTCGTCGACCTGGGTTGCGGGCCCGGCCACCTGACGTCCTACCTGGCGCGGCGGTGGCCGGACGCCGCGATCGAGGCGTTGGACAGCTCGCCGGAGATGGTGACGGCGGCCAAGGAGCGCGGCATCGACGCGGTCACCGCCGACCTGCGGGACTGGAAGCCCAAGCCCGACACCGACGTGGTGGTCAGCAATGCCGCCCTGCACTGGGTGCCCGAGCATGCCGACCTGCTGGTGCGGTGGGCCGGGCAACTGGCGGCGGGCTCCTGGATCGGCGTGCAGATGCCGGGTAATTTCGAGTCGCCCTCCTACGCCGCGGTGCGCACGCTGGCCCGGCGGGAACCGTACGCAAAGGTCTTGAAGGACGTGCCGTTTCGCGTCGGCGCGGTGGTGCAGCCGCCGACGCACTACGCCAACCTGCTCCTGGACGCCGGATGCAAGGTCGACGTGTGGGAAACCACCTACCTGCATCAGCTGACCGGCGAGCACCCGGTCCTGGACTGGATCACCGGAACGGCGCTGGTCCCGGTGCGCGACCGGCTGACCGACGACGCGTGGGAACAGTTCCGCCGGGAGCTCATCCCGTTGCTGGACGACGCCTACCCCGCCCGCGCCGACGGCACGACGATCTTCCCGTTCCGGCGCGTCTTCGTCGTCGCCGTGGTCGGTGCGGGCCGCCGCCAGTCCGGATGATGGCGACCCGCTGCCGGGCCACCTAGGGCGCCGCCGACGACTCCTCGATCCCGCGTTCCGTCGCCAGCGCCGACCGGGCGCTGGGGGCCGTCCGCTGGATCGACAGATACGTCTCGGTGTAGCGCACCGCGATGCGGGTCCCGTCGAATTCCGACGGGATGGCGTCGCCCGTGCGCTGTCGCCAATCATGCAGCCGCGCAGCCAGTTCCGCGGCGATCGTCTCTGCCTCCGGGTCGCCGTGCGCGAGCAGGTTATCGGTCTCGCCCGGGTCGGCGCGCAGGTCGTAGAGCTCTCGGTCCGGACGCGGACCGGTGATGAACGGTTCCACCGCGCGGCCCGACGGGCTCTCCTCGATGTCCAAGGGCAGGTCCAGCAGCGGGCGACTCGCGTAGTTCTCGATGTAGCTGTATTCCTTGGTGCGAATCGCGCGGATGGGGTCGAACGAGTCGTGATAGGTCTTGGTGGCGTACACGTGGTCCCGAATCGGCGCCGCGTCCGCGCCCAGCAGGGCCGCGGCGTGCGAGACGCCGTCGACGTCGGGCGGCACTTCCACCCCCAACATCTCCAGCAGCGTGGGCAGCAGGTCGACGCCGCTGAACAGCTCGTCGTACACGGCGGGCGGCAGGCCGCGGCCGGTGGGCGGACGGATGATCATCCCGATGCCGGTCCCGGCGTCGTACAGCGTCGACTTCGCCCGCGGGAACGCCGGGCCGTGGTCGGTGAAGAACACGACCCACGTGCTGGCGTCGCGGCCCGTCTCCGCCAGCGCGTCCAGCAGCCGGCCGGTCGCGGCGTCGGCCTTGCTGATGGCCCCGTAGAAGTCGGCGACGTCGCCGCGCACGTCGGGGGTGTCCGGCAGGTAGCCGGGCAGGTCGACGGCGGCGGCGTCGGCGGGCTCGTAGCGGTCGTGCGGGTACGGCCGGTGGGTCTCGAAGAAGCCCGCGGTCAGCAGAAAGGGCTGTCCCGCAAGGTCTTCGGTGCTGTCCTGCAACCACTCGACCGCCCGGTCGACCACGTAGTCGCAGTACGAGTTGGACACGTCGAACTCGTCGAAGCCCAGCCGCTTGGGATGGGACGTCTCGTGCTGCATGCCGAAAAGCGCCGAGTACCAACCGGACTCGGAGAGGATCTGGGGCAGGGTGCGGACGCCGCGGCGGTATTCCCACCCGTGGTGGGCCAGCCCGAGGAGCCCGTTGGTTTGCGGGTAGCGGCCGGTGAACAGCGATCCCCGTGACGGCGAGCACAACGGCGCCGTCGCATGGGCGCGGGTGAACATGATGCCCTCCGAGGCGAGGCGGTCCAGTCGCGGGCTGGACACGTCGCGGTGGCCGTAGGCGCCGAGGTACCTGCCCAGGTCGTGCCAATGCACCACCAGCACGTTGTCTTTCTCCGCGCCGCCCGATGCCTCTGCCGTCACCTGCGCCCGTCACCTTCCGCCTTGCCCGCCGACGCGCGACGATACCGCAGCTACTTGGCAGCTTCCTGCGCACTCGGAGAAGTGGTGGCCGCCGGCAGCTCGCTCCAGCGGTTCTCGCACACGAATTCCGACAGCGGCCGGGCCACGGCCCAACCGTCGATTTCCAGGGCCGGCCGGTCGGGAAAGTCGGGCACCGGCCCGAGGCAGAGGATGGCCACCGGCTCGGCGCCGGCGGGCATCTCCAGCAGGGCCGCCAACTGCTGCGGATCGAACAGCGACACCCACCCCATGCCGAGCCCCTCCGAGCGGGCCGCCAGCCACAGGTTCTGAATCGCGCAGGACACCGAGGCCAGGTCCATCTGGGGCAGTGTCCGCCGGCCGAACACGTGCCGCTCGCGGTTGTCGCACAGCGCCACCACCAGCAGTTCGGCGCACTCGAGGATGCCCTCGACCTTGAGCGCGAGGAACTCCTCGCCCCGCTCGCCCAGGGCCGCGGCGGTGAGCGGGCGTTCCCGGTCGACCAGCGCGTGAATGCGCCGCCGCAGCGCATCGTCGGTGACCCGGATGAAGCGCCACGGCTGCATCAGGCCGACGCTCGGGGCCGCGTGCGCGGCCCGCAACAGCCGCGCCAGCACCTGCTCGTCGACCCGCCTGCCCGGCGCGAACCGCCGCATGTCCCGACGCTCCAGGATCGCCCGGTAGACCGCCCGCCGCTCCTGCGGGCTGAACGGCTGGCCGGTCACGGGCTGTACGTGACGCCGACGGCGCGGAACACGTACTCCGGCGGCATGTCGAAGGCCAGCGAACGGCGCGGCAGGCGGGCGAGCACATCCTCGGGGATGGCGACCTTGTAGTGCAGCGACAGCTCGCCGCTGAATTTCTCGTCGACCCGCGCCACGTCGACCTCGACCTGCAGGCCCGTCGCGGAGATCTCCACCAGCGCCGCCCCGGTCTGCGGCGCGTCCCAGCGTGCGTTGACCGTCGGGCCGGCCAGCTTGGGCAGCATGGACAGCGTCGCCAGCGCCCGCTCGGAGGTGAAGACCAGCGAGCCCACGTAACTGGCCACGCTGTGCGGCAGCCGCACGCCCGGGATGGTGCCGCTGAATCGCCGGGTCACGGCCACATAGTCGGTGAGGTAGATCAGGCCCTCGGCCTCCACCTCGGCGTGCAGGTCGGGTGGCAGCTTGCCGATGCCGAACAACTTGCGGACGAAGACCGCCATAGAAGCCAGTATGACCGCCCGGGGTGGGCGCACCGCTGTGAGATCCTGGTATTCGTTACTCATGACCCGCCCGCGCAGCGCCCTGGCCATCCCGTTGGCGTTGGCAGCGGCCGCGGTGTACGCACTGATGTGGGTGGCCTACTCCCGGCAGTGGGTCTGGCTGCACAGCATCGACTGGTTGCTGCTGAACTCCGCTCACGACGCCGCCGTCAAGCACCCGCTCTGGGTGGGGTTTTGGGACGGGCTGTCGTTCGCGCTGGGGCCGGTCCCGATGCGGCTCCTCGGCACGGCCGCGGCGGTCGCCGCGCTCCTGCGCCGCAACGTGCGTGCGGCGCTGGTGCTGTTGGCCTGCGGACCGCTCAGCGGGCTGGTGACCACCGCGGCCAAGGGCCTGGCGAACCGGACGCGACCGTCGACCATGCTGGTGCCCGCGTCCTCCACGTCGTTTCCGTCCGGGCATGCGCTCGAGGCCGCCGCCGGCCTGTTGGCGATCCTGGCCTTCCTGCTGCCGATGCTGAGCCTGGCGAAGGGCCGGATCGCGGCGGCGGTGGTCGTGGTCTGCATCGTGGCGGTCGGGATCGCCCGGGTCGCGCTGAACGTGCACCATCCCTCGGACGTGCTGGCCGGCTGGTCACTGGGCTACCTGTATTTCCTGTTGTGTCTGGGGGTATTTCGGCCGCCCGAGACGGTGCCGGCCGTTGATCACGGCGCGGTGACCTAACCGGGTCTAAAGCTTTACTTGACCCTTAGGCACTGTTGACCGGACCATTGTTCCCATGCGCCGATTCCTCGCTCCATTGGCGATTGCGGCGTGCCTGACTTCGGCCGCGCTGTCGCTCGCCCCGACCGGCGGTGCCGCGGGCGCGCCCTGGTTCGCCAACGCCGTCGGCAATGCCACACAAGTGGTTTCGGTGGTCAGCACCGGCGGCTCCAACGCGACGATCGACATCTACCAGCGCAGCGCGGCGGGCTGGCAGGCGCTGCGTACCGGAGTGCCCACCCACGTGGGTTCGGCGGGCATGGCAGCGCAGGCGCGCAGCGGCGTGCCGGCCACCCCGATGGGCGTCTACACCCTGGACTCCGCTTTCGGCACCGCGCCGAATCCCGGTGGGGGACTGCCCTATACGCAGGTCTCCGGGCCCAACTACTGGTGGAGCGGCGACGACCACAGCCCCACCTTCAACAGCATGCAGGTGTGCGCGAAGGCTCAGTGCCCGTTCAACACCGCCGCAAGCGAAAACCTGAACATCCCGCAGTACAAGCACGCGGTCGTCATGGGCGTCAACAAGAACAAAACCCCGGGCGGTGGCTCGGCGTTCTTCTTCCACACCACCGACGGCAAACCCACCGAGGGGTGCGTGGCCGTCGACGACGCTCAGTTGGTGTCGATCATGAAATGGCTGCAGCCGGGCGGCGTCATCGCGATCACCAACAGGTAGCGCGAGGTCAGGCGAGCGCCTTACCCGGCTTCACCTTGAAGTCCAGGCCCGCC
Source organism: Mycobacterium bohemicum DSM 44277 (assembly GCF_001053185.1). Lineage (GTDB taxonomy): Bacteria > Actinomycetota > Actinomycetes > Mycobacteriales > Mycobacteriaceae > Mycobacterium > Mycobacterium bohemicum. Next base: position 20,237 of record NZ_CSTD01000009.1, read on the forward strand.
AACGACATTGTGGCCTCGTAGGTCCGGTCGTAGCCGGTGCCGCTGATCTTCCAGCCGTCGTCGGTGCGCCGGTAGGAATCGCGGTAGAAGGCGGCGCCGATCAGCATGAAGTTGAAATCAGCGACGATCACCCGGTCCTGCAGGTACCACGTCGCCGACGCCTCGTCGCCGGTCACGGTGATCTCCGGATGGGTCACCCGGTGCTCGGTGATGACGGACGGGCCAAGGGATTTGCGCATGAAGTTCACCAGGTCGACGCGGTTGGTGAAGTGCAGCTCCTCGCCGACCGACGAGCCGTAGTCGCCGACGACGTCGTCGGTCAGCGTGTCGGCGAAATCGTCCCAGCGCTTGGTGTCCAGCGCGCGCAGGTACCGGTACTTGACTTGCTTGACGGCCTCGATGTCGGCCATCTCGGAGGGGGAGGGGTGGGGGCTCATCAGGTCATTGGAGCACATCGCGCATCCGGGCCGCCCGAGCGTTCCAGGTACCGGGTCACCATGTCGATCAGCGCACGCCGTTCCGAGCGCCATTCCACCGGGGCGCCGACGATCATCTGGGCCAGCGCCACGCCGCGCAGCGCGGCCCAGATCACCTCGGCCACACCGTCATTGGCGCGGTCGTCGGTGATCAGCCGGCCGAGCCCGGCGATCGCGGAGTTCATCTCGAGCAGGTGGCGCCGCGAGGCCTCGCCGGGGCCGCCGCGGGTGGCCCGCAGGATCTCGAAGGCCGCCATGGAGGTGGGGCTGCTGTAGCAGCCCCAGGCGGTGTCGACGACGGCCTCGATGCGCTCGCGCAGAGGAAGCTCGGTGACATCGGCCGACGACAGGCTGTCGACCAGGCCGGCGACTCCCTCGTCGACCACCGCCATCAGCAGGCCGTTGCGGTCGCCGAAGTGGTATTGGATGACCCCCCAGGTGACGCCGGCGCGTTCGGCCACGTGCTTGGCGGTCGCGGCGCTGAACCCCTCGTCCACGATGCAGCGGACGGTCTCGCCGATGATCTTCGCCCGCGTCTCATCGCCGCGTTTGCGCGGCGCGCTGGTGCGCCGGGTCGGGGCGATGGACATTGTTGACTTTATAACATAGTCCCGACTATTTTTGGCCGGTGAGCCGCTCCCGATACGCCGGGCTGTCCCGTGACCAGCTTGCCGTCCTGGTCCCCGAACTGCTGCTGATCGGCCAGCTGATCGACCGCTCCGGGATGGCCTGGTGCATCAACGCGTTCGGCCGCGAGGAGATGGTGCAGATCGCGATCGAGGAGTGGGCCGGCGCCAGCCCCCTCTACACCCGGCGGATGCAGCGGGCGCTGGGCTACGAGGGCAACGACATCCCCACCATCTTCAAGGGCCTGCAGCTCGACATCGGCGCCCCGCCGCAATTCATGGACTTCCGCTACACCATCCACGACCGCTGGCACGGCGAATTTCATCTCGACCACTGCGGCGCGCTGCTCGACGTCGAGCCGATGGGGGAGCGCTACGTCTTCGGGATGTGCCACACCATCGAGGACCCGACCTTCGACGCCACCGCGGTCGCCACCAATCCGCGGGCGCAGGTCCGACCCATCCACCGGCCGCCCCGCCAACCGGCCGACCGGCACCCGCACTGCGCGTGGACGGTCGTCATCGACGAGTCGCATCCCGAGGCGCAAAGCATCCCGGCGCTCGACATCGTCGCTCAAACACGGGCCGCGACATGGGAACTCGACCCCATCGACCGCGCCGATGAGGGGCTCGCGGACTATTCCGGGCCGGTCCTGTCCGATCTCGACTTCGGCGCATTCTCCCACTCGGCCCTGGTACGGATCGCCGACGAGGTCTGCCTGCAGATGCACCTGCTCTACCTGTCGTTCGCGATCGCAGTGCGCGCACGTGCGACCGACGAAGCCCAGGCGATCGACGTGTGCACCCGCGGCCTGATCGGTATCGCGGGGGTCGCGGCCGAGCGAATCCACCGCGCGCTCAAGCTGCCCGGCGGGTCCGAGGGCATCCTGGCTGTGCTCGAGCTGCATCCGCTGCTCAACCCCGCGGGCTACGTCGTCGCGGAGGCGGAGGGGGGCCGGGTGGTGGTGCACCGGTCACCGGCGCACGACGACGGCGCCTGGATATCGCTGTGCACACCTGAATCCGTGCAACCGCTGCAGGCGGTCGCCACCGCGGTCGATCCCCTGGTCGAAGTCCGGCTCAGCGGGACGGGCAGCGACTGGACCGCCGAATTCGTCGAAACCGAAACGGCTTCGGCCGAACTGCCGGAGGTGTCGGTCACCAAGGTCAGCGGCGGAGCGTCGTTCCAATTCCAGCCGAGGCGTTCGCTGCCGCTGTCCGTGGTGTGAGCACGACCCGAAACGGGATTTGTCAAGGGGTTTGCGGTACCGCTTCGGTGACACAACCGCATCGACCGTATACCAATGGGATTGCAAGCCATCGGCTTTCGGCGTGTCCGCGGATATGGTTGACGCTGGCCACCGACACCTATAGACGAAGGCTCTCGCTCTATGTACGACCCACTGGGGTTGTCGATCGGGACCACGAACCTGGTCGCCGCGCGTAACGGAAGTACACCGGTTACTCGCCGCTCAGTGCTGACCTTATATCCGCACTGTTCGCCGAAAGTCGGTGTGCACGAAGCCGATCCGCCGTTGAACGAGGCCGGCATGCTGATCGGGGGTTTCGTCGAGCGCATCGGCGATTCGGTGGCCCTGGTGTCGGCCGACGGGTCGGCGCACGACCCGGACCTGCTGATGGTCGAGGCGCTGGACGCGATGGTGGTGGCCGCCGGCGCGGACGCGGCGGCGGCGGAGATCGCCATCGCCGTCCCGGCGTACTGGAAGACCGCCACGGTGCAGGCGCTGCGCAACGCCCTGCGCACCCACCTGGGCTTCGTCCGCAGCGGCATGGCGCCGCGGCTGGTTTCCGACGCGGTCGCGGCGCTCACCGGCGCCAACGCCGACTTGTGCCTCGCCGCAACGGGAGTGGTGGGGGTAATTGACTTCGGCGGGTCCGGCACGTCGGCCACCTTGCTCAACCTCGCGGGCGATCACGAATTGGTCACACCCACAATGCGATACGCCGCGCTGTCGGGGGACGAGATAGACCAGGCGCTGCTGCTCCGGGTGTTCGAGGAGCTGGGGCCCGGCAGCGGGATCGACCCGGCCACCACCGCCGCCGTCGGTCAGCTCGGCCGGCTCAGGGACCAGTGCCGGGTGGTCAAGGAACGGCTATCCACCGAAGCCGCAGTCGAATTCGCCGCCGAGCTCGGCGGGCGCAGCTGCACCATGCGGCTGAGCCGCGACGAGCTGGGGGACCTGATCCAGGACCGGCTGACCGGCTTCATCTTCGCGTTCGACGAGATGCTGGTCCGGCACCGCAAGAGCTGGGCGGACCTGTCGGCCGTGGTCACAGTCGGTGGCGGGGCCAGCATCCCGCTTTTCACCGAGCGTCTTTCGGTGCACGGGCGCCGGCCGGTGGTGACACCGCCGCATCCCGCGTCGGCCGCGGCCGCGGGTGCTCTGCTGCTGGCCTCCCGCGGCGAGGAACTGGACCTGCGCACGCGCACCTCGATCGGTCTGCTCTCGACGGCCGCGGCCGCCGGTGACGTCGTCGACCTCGGCGCCGGCGACGTGCTGGTGATCGATGACGAGGCGATGACCGACCGCGAATTGGCCTGGTCGCAAACCGAAGACGGCGGCGCGGTGCGGGTGCGCTACAGCCCCGAGATCTTCCACGAGGACGGTCCGTCCGGCTGGACGATGCGGCTGAACCTGGCCGAGCCGCCCAAAGCACGATCGTGGCACCGGCTTCGACTGTCGCAGCTGGTGATCGGGATGTGCGCCGTGGTCGCGATGACATCGATCGGCGGGGTGGCCTACACGCTGACGAACATCGAGAACCGCCACGTTCCGCCGGCGCGCTCCGTCGTGCCGGTGCCCATCCCGCCCGTCAGCTCCCTGATTCCGCGCCCGACGCCGCCGCCCCCGGCGCCCGTGCCGCCGAG
>NZ_CSTD01000010.1 GCF_001053185.1 Mycobacterium bohemicum DSM 44277
CAGCTCCCGCGCGCGCTCGGGCCCGTCGTCGAGGCGGACGCCGTCAAGCCCCAGGCTCGCCAGGCCGCGCAGGTCGGTGTTCAGGGTGCCGCCGGGGGCCACCCCGTTGACCCGGATGCCGGGCGCCAGCTCGTGCGCCAGCGCCGTGACCAGTCCGCGCACCGCGAACTTCGACGCGACGTAGAGCACGCCGCCGCGCCCGGGATAGAACGACGACGCCGACTCGGTCAGCACGATCGACGAGCCGGCAGCCAGCGACGGAAGCGCGGCCTTGACCGAGTGCAGGTGGCTGAGCACGTTGGTGCGAAACATCTCGTCGAACGCCGCGGACAGTTCGTCGGCGCCCAGATCGCCCACGCCGCGGTAGAAGTCGAAGACGCCGACGCAGTTCACCAGGGTGTCCAGGCCGCCGTACGCGTCCACGGCGACATCGACCGCGCGCGTGTTGGCCTCGCGGGTGGTCGCGTCACCCTCGATCACCGGCAGCTCGGGCAACTGCTCACGCAACGCGTTGCACTTCCGGAGATCACGTTCCAGCACGGCCACCGCGGCGCCTTCGGCGAGGAACGCGTCGACGACGGCCCGGCCGATCCCGGAACCGGCGCCGACGATCAGGGCGCGCTTGCCCTCAAGCCAGCCCGTCATCGCCGCCCTCCGGCTCGTCGGGCAGCAGCGGCGCACCGGACCTGCCGACCATGGCCGCCAGCGTGCGGGCGTTCTGCCAGGTCAGCGCCTCCACCTCGAGCGCGTCCAGGCTGATCGACCGCCCGCTGCGCGGGGCGCTGATCAGCAGCCGCGACCCGTTGCGGGTGTCCACCCGCCGCACCTCGACTTCGGCGAATTCGTTTGCCAGCCTGATTGATTCGCTCACAGGAACACCGCCAGGTTCTGCATTCGGAGTACCGACTCGTCGGCAATGATGGTGCGCCGGGCCAGCTTCCAGCGATCGCCGCACCGGCGCAGCACGTCCTCGCGTCCGCAGGACACCAGGGCGGCCTCGCTGACGTCGCCGCGGCTGCGGAAGAGCAGTTCGGCCGACTGCACCCGAAGGTGCGTGTCGTCGTCGCCTTCGAACGTGCGCACGTTGGTGACGAAGTGCCGCAGCCGCGACGGCGGGTCCTCGGTCCAGGCGTGCTCGGTGGCGAACCGGGCGACCCGCCGGCTCAGCGAGTACTTGTCCTCGTCGAAGTGCGCCATTCCCGGTGAATCGTCGAATTCGGCGCCGCGCGCGGTGGTGACCCGGACCGGCATCACGTAGCGGATGTCGTCGGTGAGGGTGTCCAGCCACGCCTCGTAGTCCTGCGCGTCGAGCAGCCAGGCCTCGTCGACCAGGAACTGGTGCGCCTCGAGGTGGCGAATGTCGCTGAAGGGCAAGGAGGGCAAGGAGGGCAACGCGTTTGTCATGACAGGTAGTCCGCCCACAGCCCCAGGAGCGCCCGCTGGTTGTACTCGTTGTAGCCGACCTGCGCGCGGCCCGGCCCGTGAAAGGCCTCGGGGCCCAGCGCCTCGATCACCGGCCGGTCGTCGGAGAGCAGGCCCATCCGGCTGTTGAGCAGCAGGCGGCGCGCCATCGTCCCGCCGGCGGTGGTGGTCAGCGAAACCCAGTTCTCCACGTCGTCCTGCTCGAACATGCCGGTCGACCCGAAGCACATCAGGTACGCCCGGTAGGAGTCCCTCTGGTACCGCGGGGGAGCGGCGGAGTCCACCGCGAACCACGAGCACACCTCGGTCTCGTTTTCGCTGACGGGTTGCCACAGCCGGATCGAGATGAACGGCACGACGGCATCGCCCGCACCGGATTGCAGCTTCGGCCAGTTGTGCACGAAGCTGAGGTTGGGAAAACAGGTCGCGGCCGAGATCATGAAACCGTCCTCGCCGACGACCCGTTGCTGCCGCGGGGTCCACACCTGTTTGATCCGGGCGATCATCTCGTCGGGGTAGCCGACGTAGCGCATCCGCTCGTCGAAGCCGCCGGGCGGGAGCTTGTAGGTGGTCCCGCCGCCCCGGCCCGCCCAGTAGGTGGCGCCGTCCTTGCGTTTCTGGGCCCTGGGTTCGCGGAACAGTCCGATGTCGACGATCGAGGCGTGCGTGTGGGGGGTGTGGTACATGTCGCCGGCGAAGTTCTCCGCGCCGATCTTCCAGTTGGCCCTGATCCGCCAGCGCTGCGGTCCGCGCACCGCAAGGCCGCCGGCGCTTTGTTTTGTGTAGAAGTCCAGGTAGAACCGGAAGTCGCCGAGGTAGTCCTCGAGCGGTTCGGCCCGAGGATCGAGGCTGATGAACAGCAGGCCGTTGTAGCTCGCGAAATTCGGTGCGGGAAGCAGACTTTGGGCGCCGCGGGCCAGACCGTCGTCACCGCCGTAGGCCTCGCGGTGAAACGGCAGCCCGGTCAGCCGGCCGTCGTTGCGGTAGGTCCAGCCGTGGTAGGGGCAGCGGAAGTTGGAGGCGTTGCCCATTTCCGCGCGGCACACCTGCATGCCGCGGTGCAGGCACATATTGAACAGGGCCCGGATCTGCCCGCCGGCGTCGCGGGTGATGATGAACGAGTCGCCGAGGACCCGGCGCACCACGTAGTCGCCGTCGTGCGGGATCTCCGATTCGTGCGCCACGAACGTCCACGCCCGGGCGAAGAGGCGGTCCCGCTCCAGGTCGAACAGCTCCGCGTCGTTGTAGATGTGCGCCGGGACCATTCCCCGGCGCACGTTCCGCAATACGGCGTCGAGGGCCCCGCGTCGATCCGTCACGAACACCCACTGTCTGCTGTACAGGACCTTTCCGCTCATGAGAATCCCGCAGCGCACTGCGGTGGTCAACCATCCCGCTTCTCGCGCCGCCAGGTTTTTACAAGTCACCTTTGTGCTAATTCACAGGCCTCGCGGCACCGAATGGTGCGCCACCGCGGCTAGCGTTATCGATCGGGCGGCTCGCGCGTGAGCCGCCAATCAACGGGTATGCGCTCAACCAAGGGTCGGGGTGTTTCACGGCGGGAAGGGTTGATGACATGGTCGGTGCGGCACGGCGGGGTGGCTTGCGGAAACTCGGCCCGCAGGTCCTGTCCGCCATCGGGCGCCAGGAATGGCTGGATCGGCCCAGCTATCGATTCGAGCACCTGCTCAGCTTCGGCTTCAACGCCCTGGGCGGCGCGCGCAACGCCGTCACCAACGCGCTCAACGGCGTCTGGCTGGGGCACCCGGTGCACCCGCCGCTGGCGTCGCTGACCAGCGGGGCGCTCGGCACCACGGTCGCGCTGGACGCGATCAGCCTGCTGTCCGGCCAGCCCGCCGGTGAGGTCCGCGACGCCTCGCGGTTCGCGACCCGCGCCTTAGGGGTCGGCATCCTGGCCAGCGTCGGCGCGGCCGTCACCGGCGTCACCGACTGGCAGCACACCCACCAGGAGGCGCGCCGGGTCGGCGCCGTGCACGGCCTGGTCAACCTGGCCGCGACCGCCCTGTACGCCCGCTCGTGGTGGGAGCGCCGCCGGGGCCGCCACGGCCGGGGGATCGCACTGACGGCCCTCGGCTACGGGATAACCGTCGCCGGCAGCTACCTCGGCGGTGCGCTGGTGTTCGAGTCCGGCATCGGAATCGACCAGTCGGGCGAGCGGCTGCGCACCACGCAGTGGACGCCCGTGCTGGCGGCCAGCTCGCTGAACGGCAAACCGGTCCGGGTTGAGGTCGACGGGGTGGGGCTTGTGGTGTGCCAGACCAAGCCCGGCGAGGTCGCGGCGTTCGGCGAGTTCTGTCCGCACCTGGCGGCCCCGATGGAGGACGGCTGGGTCGACCGCGGTCGGCTCGTCTGCCCGTGGCACGGCTCCTGGTTCGCCGCCGACTCCGGTCAGGTGGTGCGTGGCCCTTCGGCGGCTCCGCTGCCGTGCTACGAGGCGAGGTTGGTCAACGGGATGGTCGAGGTCCGCGGGGAGCGTGCACCCGTCCTGGGCGGACAGAGAGGGATAACCAAGTGAACGCCTACGACGTGCTCAAAGAGCACCACATCGTGATCAAGGGCCTGGGCCGCAAGATCAGCGCGGCCCCGGTGGATTCCCAAGAGCGCCACGACCTTTTCGACGAGATGCTGGTCGAGCTCGACATCCACTTCCGCATCGAGGACGACCTGTACTACCCGGCGCTCAAGGACGCGGCAAAGCTGATCGCGGTCGCGCACGCCGAACACCGCCAGGTGATCGACCAGCTTTCGGTGCTCCTGCGGACCCCGCAGAGCAACCCCGGCTACGAGGACGAGTGGAACTCCTTCAAGACCGTGCTGGAGGCCCACGCCGACGAGGAGGAACGCGACCTGATCCCGGCGCCTCCCGAGGTGCGGCTCACCGACGCCGAGCTCGAGGAGCTGGGCAACAAGATGGCGGCGAAGATGGAGCAGTGCCGCAGCTCCGCGCTGCACAGGCTCGAGCACGCCGGGGCGGTCGCCGCGTCGGCGAGCCCTGTAACGACGACGCCCCCCGGCTTGCGGGGACAGCGGCGCGATCGAGAGTAGCCTCACGGCACATGAACTCCGACGATGTCGCGTCGCAGGAGGACATCACGGCGGAGATCGCAGCGATCGCCGCCGATCACCGGCCCGAGGGCGCGGATGCCCAGCCGAGGCTGGACTACCCGCCGTACCGCAGCAGCGCGCTGCGCCACCCCACGCGCCCCCCGCTGCTCGTCGACCCCGAGGAGCTCGAACGCCGGTCGCCCTGCTTCGGCAGCGACGACGTTCATCCCCGCGACGCCGACCTCACCGCCGGCCATCCCGGAGAATCGATCGGGGAGCGCGTCATCGTCACCGGACGGCTGGTCGACCGGGCGGGCCGACCGGTGACCGGCCAGCTGGTCGAGGTCTGGCAGGCCAACGCCGCCGGGCGCTACCGCCACGAGCGCGACGCGCACCCGGCGCCCCTGGATCCGAACTTCACCGGCGCCGGGCGCTGCCTCACCGGGCGCGACGGGTCCTTCCGCTTCCTGACCGTCAAGCCCGGCCCGTACCCGTGGCGTAACCACCGCAACGCGTGGCGCCCGGCGCACATCCACTTCTCGGTGTTCGGAACCGCGTTCACCCAGCGCCTGGTCACCCAGATGTACTTTCCGGGTGACCCGCTGCTGGACCTGGACCCGATCTTCAAGTCGGTCCTCGACCCCGACGCGCGCCGACGACTGATCGCGCGCTATGACCACGCCGTCACCGAGCCGGAATACGCCACCGGCTACCGGTGGGACATCGTGGTGTCGGGCGGCGGCGGGGCCACCCAGGTGGATTCGGGCCAATTGCGCGTCGGCCGCGCAGCAGATGATGACGATGCGACCAAGGTCCACGCCAGCGGCCTCGTGGAGAACGAAGCCGGTCACGGTGATGC
>NZ_CSTD01000011.1 GCF_001053185.1 Mycobacterium bohemicum DSM 44277
GGCCGAGCAGGCCCGCACCATCGCGGCCGCCACCAACGCCGCCACGCTGGCTTCCCTGACCGCCGACGGCGACCCGTGGGCGTCGTTCGTGGCTTACGGGCTGCTGGGTGGAATGCCGGTGCTGTGCGTGTCCGACCTGGCCGAGCACGGCCGCAACCTGGCGGCCGACCCGAGGGCGAGCCTGTCCATCGTGGCGGCGACCACCGATGTCGACCCGCTGGCGGGCAGCCGAATCACGTTGGCCGGCAAGGTTGTCCGGCCATCTGACGCCGACCGGGACGCGGCGCGGGCGGCCTACCTGAGCGCGGTGCCCGCCGCCCGCTTCGTAACTCGCCATCTGGATCACCCTCTGGCTGTTGCGGGTTGAGCGGGTGCGTTGGGTCGGCGGATACGGCCGGATGGACTCGGCCACCGGCGAGCAATACGCAAGCGCCGAGCCGGATCCCGTCGCGCCGGCCGCGGCCGGGGCCGTCGCACACCTCAACGCCGACCACGCCGACGCCCTGGCCGCGATGGCCCGGGCGTTCGGCGGCTACCCCGACGCCGACACCGCGGCGTGCACCGGAGTGGACCGCTACGGCCTGGACCTGCGGGTGCACACCCCGCGCGGGGTGGCCTACACGCGGGTCGGCTTCCCGGAACGCCTTGCCTCCGCCGATCAGTTGCGCTCGGCCACAGCGGAATTGGCGCGCTCGGCGCGGCACTCGTCATAGCGTCCAGGGGTGAGCTCCGCGTGCACCGTGCGACCGAACTTCGACCGCATCAGGCGGTGCGCCGACGGCACCAGCACCCCATGCAGCACGGGATATTTCTGCCGCAGCAGGCGGCCCACCTGCCGATACTCGTCCCCGTCGACCAGGCGCACGGCGCCCGGCTGCACTGGTCCCGTCGGCTTGCCCACCTATGAGCGCCTGAAGGCGCGCGGGGTCGAGTTCACCGAACCACCGCATGAGATGCCGTACGGCATCGACTCCGGATTTCGTGATCCGTCGGGCAACAGCGTGCGGCTCACCCAGATTGCGGACGCGTTCGGCGGTTGAGTCCGTGCGTCATCGCCGACGGACGCCGCACCCGTCACATCCGTCACCGCGGGAGAGGGGATGAGCTTTCTGCCCGCCTCTGAGCGACAACTGCACGGCGCCGCACCGATTGTCGCTCGGAGGCGGGCACAACGCCTGCCCCCTCCCGCCCCGTGACGGATGTGACTGGGCCGAACAGCGATGAGTTTCTGGCGGCACACCGGTCATACCCTGAGACCGAACATCGCAAGAAGAGGGGTGCCCCGATGCCCGACGCATTACCACCGAAAGTCGACCACCGGACCTGGCGCGCCGCGCTCGAGGATCTGCGCAAGCGGGAGAAGGCCGCCACCCGCGAACTGGACGCGATCGCCGCGCAGCGCCGGCGCCTGCCCATGGTCGAGTTGCCCGACTACACGCTGATGGGTGCCGACGGGCCGATCCGCCTGGTCGAGGTGTTCGAAGGGCGCTCGCAGCTCATCGTTTACCACCACATGTGGTCGAACGGCGCGACGTGGCAGTGCGGCGGGTGCACGGGCTTCACGTCGCAGTTCACTCGGCTGGAGTTCCTCGACAGCTACGACGCCCGTTTCGTCATCGTCACCAACGGACCGATCCACGAGGCGCTCGCCTACAAACAGAAGGTCGGCAACCGGATGCAGTGGTACTCGTCAGCGGAGAGCCCGTTCGCGGCCGACATGGACGCACCCTCCGGCGGAGGGTTCGGCGTCAACGTATTCCTGCGCGACGGCGACACCGTCTACCGCACCTGGCACACCAACGGGCGTGGCACCGAGCAGCTCAGCCACACGTTCGGGTTGATCGACATCCTGCCGTGGGGCAGGCAGGAGGAATGGCTCGACTCCCCCGAAGGCTGGCCGTCGCGCCCGACCTACTCCGGCTGGCTGGACTCCCCCGACATCGCCCGCGCCTACGGACCGGAGGACAACGCGTGACCACCGATGCCGAACGCTACGTCGCCACCCGCACCATGGCCGCCACCCCGGAGCGCATCTTCGCGGTCCTGGCCGACCCGGCCCGCCACCACGACACCGAGCCAGGCGACTGGGTCCGCGAGCCGGTGGAGGCCTCGCCGATTACGGGCGTCGGACAGATGTTCGCGATGAACATGCACCTCCCCCGGGCGGGGGGCGACTACGTCACGCACAACCTGGTCAACGTCTTCGACCGGGACAGCGCGATCGGGTGGATGCCGGGCGTGCTCGACGACGCGGGTCACCACAATGCCGGCGGTTGGTTCTGGCGCTACGACCTGGCACCGAGCGGAAACGGCACCGACGTGACGCTCACCTACGACTGGAGCGCCACGCCGCAGGATTTTCGCGATCGTATCGGCGCGATGCCGCCGTTTCCGGAGGACTACCTGGCCGCGTCGCTGGAAACCTTGGAGCGCTCGGTCGTGGCCTGACCGGTCTTGGCGCACAACAGCTTTCGGCGACGACGGAAGCTTGCGGGCGGCCTCAGGCCTGCGCCCCCGCCGCCGTCGGGCGGCCAGTGCGTACCGGGCGAGGCTTCGCCGGGTTCGGTGTGGTCGCCGCGGGCCAGCGGCACCCACTGCTCGGTGGGCGCGGGCTGCTTCGACGACGGGAAGTCGCGCAGCTTGCCCGAGGGCTTGGCGTCCCACTCGGCGAACGTCAGCGGCGTCTGCAGCCAGGCGTGCAGCAGGTTGTAGGCGGCCTCCAGCGAGTCCATGTGGGTGCGTTCCCAGCCGTGGCTGCCGTCGAGCCCGAAGCCGATCAGCGCCGCGCGGGTACCCGCGCCGGCCTCGATCGCAGCGGCGGCATCCGATCGGTAGTAGCGGAACACGTCGCGCACGCACTTGATGTCCAGCTTTTCGGCGAGCTGGCACAGGTTTCGGGTGAGGTGATAGTCGAACGGGCCGTGCAGATCGGCCATCGGGATCGTGACGCCGTCCTCGATGGAGTGCTGACCCGGCGCGCACACCGCGTTGTCGACCGAGATGAGCTCGGCGACGTCCGCGGGAAGGCCGTGGCTGGCGCCGTGGCCCACCTCCTCGGTGATCGTCACCATGATCATGGTCCGGTGCGGCAGCACCACCCGGTTCTCGGAGAAGTTCTTGGCCAGCGCCAGGGCGATCGCGACGCCCGCCTTGCCGTCGAGGTGCCGGGAGACGATGAACCCGTCGGCGGTCAGCTCGGGGCTGGTGATCAGCGCGACGAAGTCGCCGACCCGCAGCCCGAGGTCGATCAGGTCCTGCTTCGAGGCCACCTTGCGGTCGATCCGGATCTCGACGTGCTCCCAGTCGGTGGGCTGGGTGTCGATCTCGTCACCGAACGCGTGCCCGCTGGCCTTGAGCGGGAGGATCGTGCCGGTGATGAACTCGTCGGGGTCGTCGGAGAAGATCCTGACCCGGGCGCCGGTGGCGAACCTCGCCGAGAACGTGCCGACCGGGATCACCTCGAGGCGCCCGTTGTCCTTGAGGCCGCGCACCATGCAGCCGATGGTGTCGGCATGCACCACCAGCGCGCGTTCGGTGGTCGGTGACCTGCCCGGGAGTTCCGCGGTGAGCGCCCCCCGGCGGGTGAGGGAGAACGGCACGCCGAAGTGGTCGAAGATGTCGCCGATCAGCTGCATCACCGCGTCCGTGCGCCCCGACGGGCTCGGTGTCTGCAGCAACGCCAGCAGCGTGTCGATCATCCACGCGCGGTCGGCCTCGGCCATCGCCGCGGTTTGGCCCAACGGTGTCTCCTTCGGGTTCTTCTGGAACGCCCTCAACCTACCGGCTGGCCGGGCGCCGGGCGACCGGCACCCGGCTGGCCGGGCGCCGGGCGGCCGGCCAGCGTTTCTGACGCCGACCAGCAAATAATCTTTTCCTTTTGTTATCGCAGAATCGCGTTAGGCTTCTCGGTGCCCGGTTTCACATCGCAAGTGAGGAGCCCGCCGATGAAGGCCGATGCGAAGGGACACGAGGAGGAAGACGTCCGCCGGCTCCGCGAATTCGCCGCGTTCGACAAGTTCACCGACAGCGACCTCGACGACCTGGTCCGGGCAGCACACCACACCTCGCAGTCCAAGCCGTGGCCCCTGATTCGCGAGCAGACCCCGTCCGACGACTGCTACATCCTTTTGAGCGGGGAAGTCGGCGTCTACGTCGGCCACGACCGGGTGGCCGTCTTGGGCCCGGGTGAGGTGATCGGCGAATCCGCGCTCCGCCAGGGCAAACTGCGTTCGGCGACGGTCACGACGATCGGGACGGCCGCGGAGTTCGAGCGCCTGTTCGCCCGCCTGCTGGAGGAGATCGCGCTGCGGGAAACCATGGACGCCGTCTCGGCAAAGCACGTGGCGGTGGATCTGCCGGCAAAGCCCAAATCCGGGCGAACCAAGTTGAACGCCTCGGTGCCGGCCGAGCTGGCCGAGCGGTTCGAACAAGCCGCCGGCAACGCCGGCGTGGCGGTCGCGGCCGCGCTCGAGGATGCGCTCACCCAGTGGATCCACCGCAACGGCGCCGCGGATTCGTGAGGAGTGCCTGACCGCGCGCAAGGCTGATCCCCCCAAGGGTCAGCCCTTGGTCGACGAGCTGCGTCGCGTCCTGGCGGGCGCCG
>NZ_CSTD01000012.1 GCF_001053185.1 Mycobacterium bohemicum DSM 44277
GCGCCAGGCGGCGGACGGCGGCCGCCCCGGTGTCGCCCGGCCCGGTGTCGCCGGGCTGCGTGTCCAGGAGGTGTTGCGCCTGGTTCGCGGCCTGGCGAAGCACGGCGACCTCGGGCAGATCGCCCGGGAGAGCTGCGTGAGCGCCGAGACGAGCGCGGCGCGCGTGGCAGGCGGTATGGCGAAGGGGTTTTCGGAGGCAACCTCCGCGGCCCGCCGGCCGGCCGTGGCGACCCACTCGATCGCCAGTTCGGCGTCGAACAGCCAGGGGGTCAGCCGATCACCGGCGATACCCCGCACCGAGGTGGCCTTGGCCTCGTCCTCGATCTGACTTTGCACCAGCAGGACGGTCTCGTTGAGACGGACGGTGCGCGCCCGCGTCCGGCTTCGGCGCGGCTCGTCGAACCGGCCGGTCCGCACGGCCTCGGCGGCGGCGTCTATCAGTATCGACATCCGCGCCCGCAATGCCCGCAGCGTCGCGCGCAGCACGCTCTCGGGGCGGTCGGGCAGCACGTACGTGCTCATCACATACGTGCACACCGTGCCGACCGCGACCGCGCCGATCATCCACGGCAGTTCCGAAATGCGGGCCCGCAGGTACAGCGTGAAGAAGTAGGCCATGAACGCGACCATGCCCAGGGCACGGCCGCGGGGGCCGAACCTGCGGATGTACACCGCGGCGAACACGACGACGACGAAGGCGGCGTCGCTGGCCACCGGGTGGGGCGAAAGCAGCGCCGCGGCGGTGATGGCCAGGGCGGCGGGCACGGGGAGCAGTGCCATGGTGATCCGCTGCTGGCGCGGGTCCGGCTCGTTGACGGACCGCGACGCCACCATGGTGATGACCACCCCGAGCAACGCGACGGTCAGCGGTTGCCCCGTCGCGCGGGTCAGCAGGAACAGGATGAGCAGGGAGCAGCCGAGCGCGGCCGTCGTGCGCGTGGCCATCCGCAGCCGAAGCAGCCCCGGGTCCGAGCCGATCACCCAATTGCGGGCTCGTTCGTACACAACTGTGATCGGATGACCGCCTCTCTCGTCGCTACCCATCATGGTTCCCGAACCGCCCCGCGCTGGCCAAGCTAGTCTTCGACATCGTGGGTCCGACCCGGGCGGAGCTGGCCGATGGCCGTGAGCTGCTGTTCTTCGCCCTGCCGGACCACCGTCCGGCGCCGGTCCGCGACCGCCGGCCCCTCCGGCCGCGCGCGCCCGACCAGTCCGAACTGCGGTTCGACCGGTCCACCGGGCAGTGGGTGATCATCGCCGCGCAGCGCCAGGACCGCACCTACAAGCCGCCCCCCGACCAATGCCCGCTATGCCCCGGTCCGACTGGACTGACCAGCGAGGTGCCCGCCCCCGACTACGACGTCGTCGTGTTCGAGAACCGCTTCCCGAGCCTATCCGGAGCCGGCGCAACGCCCCGCCCCGGAGATGGCTTCGTCTCCGCGCCCGGCCACGGGCGCTGCGAGGTCATCTGCTTCTCCAGCGAGCACACCGGCTCGTTCGCGGGGCTGGCGCCGGCGCACGCCCGGCTGGTCGTCGAGGCCTGGCGGCATCGCACCGCCGACCTGATGGCCACGCCGGGCATCGAGCAGGTGTTCTGCTTTGAGAACCGCGGCGAGGAAATCGGGGTGACGCTGACTCATCCGCACGGTCAGATCTACGGCTACCCCTACCTGACGCCGCGTGCGGCCACCATGCTGGAGCAGGCGCGCGACCATCGAAAGCGGCACGGCACCAACCTTTTTGAGGACCTGCTGGCATGGGAGGTGGCGGGCGGCGGCCGAGTCATCACGCGCACCGACGCGTTCACGGCGTTCGTCCCGTTCGCCGCGCGCTGGCCCGTGGAGGTGCACCTCTACCCGAACAGGTTCGTGCGCAACCTCGGCGACCTCGACGATGCCGAACTGGATGGCTTCACGCAGGTCTACCTCGATGTGCTGAGGCGGTTCGACCGCATGTATCCGGGACCGCTGCCCTATATCTCGGCGCTGCACCAGTACAGCGACACCGAGCCACAGGCCGAGGGCTACTTCCACGTGGAGTTGATCTCGATCCGGCGCAGCGCCACCAAACTCAAATACCTGGCGGCGTCGGAATCCGCCATGGGCGCGTTCATCGGTGACGTGACGCCCGAAAGCGTCGCCGCCCGGCTCCGGGAACTGGCGTGACGGTGCGCTATGCCGCCCCCGGGCGGATCAACCTGATCGGGGAGCACACCGACTACAACCTCGGGTTCGCCCTGCCGATCGCCCTGCCGCAACGAACCGAGGTCACGTTCACGCCGACGGGCGGCGACGCGATCAGGGTGGTCAGCGACCGGGCGGACGGCCCGGTGCGCATCGCCCTCGACAGCGTGCCGGGAGACGTGACCGGCTGGGCCGCGTACGTCGCGGGCGTGGTGTGGGCAGTGCGCGCGGCCGGCCACCGGTTTCCCGGCGGCGCCATGTCGGTCACCAGTGACGTGCCGATCGGGTCCGGTCTGTCCTCGTCGGCGGCGCTGGAATGCGCGGTCCTGGGCGCGCTGGCCACGGCCGGCGGCCTGCGCCTCGACTCGCTCGATCAGGCGCGGCTCGCCCAGCGCGCGGAGAACGAATTTGTCGGCGCCCCAACCGGTTTGCTGGATCAGCTGGCGTCGTTGTACGGCCAGGCCGGCCGGGCGCTGCTGATCGACTTTCGCGACATGAGCGTGCTGCCGGTGGCCTTCGATCTCGAAGGCCGACGCCGTCGCGCTGCTGCTCATCGATTCGCGGGCACGCCACGCGCACGCCGGCGGCGACTACGCCGCG
>NZ_CSTD01000013.1 GCF_001053185.1 Mycobacterium bohemicum DSM 44277
GGCCCGGGCCCGGCGAGGCGGGCCGGATCGCCCGCCTCGCGGAGCCGGTCCAGCTCGGTGAAGACCTTGGGCGTGTGCAACTCGCCGTCGGCGAACGCGAGCACCCAATGAAAGGTGTTGCGCGACAGCACCGTCGCGAGTTCCTCGCCGCGCCCGGTGCCCAACGCCGTGCCGCCGTGCAGCGCGAACGGCACGTCGCTGCCCAGCCGTGCGGCCAGCATGCGCAAATCGCGCCGCGGCACGCCCAGCTCCCACAGCGAGTTCATCGCCACCAGCACGGCCGCCGCGTCGGCGCTGCCGCCGGCCATGCCGCCGGCCACCGGAATGGACTTGTCGATGAGGATCGAGACGTCGGGCGCCCGGCCGACATGCTCGGCCATCAGCTCGGCCGCCCGCCAGGCCAGGTTGCGTTCGTCGGTGGGCAGCTTGTCGGCGCCCTCGCCGACCAGCTCGAGCGACAGCACGTCGGCGTTGCGGACCGTCACCTCGTCCAGCAGCGAGACGGCCTGGAACACCGTCGTCAGCTCGTGGTAACCGTCCTCGCGGCGATCGCCGACGGACAGATACAGGTTCACCTTGCCGGGCACCCGGACAGTGACGGAACCCGTCGGCACCCACTGGGCGGCGGTACTGCCGTCAGTCATGTTCAGTCATTGTCAGCCACGGCAGCAGACTATCGCTGGCACGGGGCAACCACACCGCCGCCCGGATTGGCGGAACGGCGCAGCAGGCGCACGAAGTCCTCGATGGACAGCGTCTCCCCGCGACGGGCCGGGTCGATGCTCGCGGCCAACAAGCGGTTCGCCGACTCGCTGCCCGAGCCGGCCCATTCGGCGAACGCGTTGCGCGACGTCTTGCGCCGCTGCGCGAACGCGATGTCCACCAACGCGAACACCTGCGCGCGGAAGGCCTCGTCGGTCGGCCAGGGCGAGGCCTCGTACCGATCGATGCGGACCAGCCCGGAATAGACGCGGGGGATCGGCCAGAAGACCGTCGGCGACACCGTGCCGCAGCGGCGGACGCGCCCGAAGAAGCGCGCCTTGACGCTGGGCACCCCGTACTCCTTACCGCCGGGCTCCGCGGCGAGCCGCTCGGCGACCTCCGCCTGCACCATCACCGTGAGCACCCGCAGCGACGGGAATTCGGCCAGCAGGTGCAGCAGCGCGGGGACCGCGACGTTGTACGGCAGGTTGGCGACTACAGCTGTCGGGGCGTTGGGTTCGGTGGCGACGTCGTCGCGCCGAAGGGTCAGCACGTCGCGGTTGAGCACGGTCAGCCGCTGGCTCTCGCTGTGTGAATGCTCGGCGACGGTCTGGGGCAGCCGCCCGGCCAGCACCGGGTCGATTTCGACGGCGGTGACGAAGGCGCCGCGATCGAGCAGCGCCAGTGTCAGCGAGCCAAGCCCGGGCCCCACCTCCAGCACGTGGTCCGACCGGCCCACACCGGCCGTCGAAACCACCCGCCGCACCGTGTTGGCATCGTGGACGAAGTTTTGCCCCAGCGATTTGCGGGGCCGAAACTCGAGCTCCTGGGCCAGCCGCCTGATCTCGGTGCGACCGAGCAGCCGGACGGTCAGCTGGCCCCGGCCCTTCCGCTGCACACCGGCCACGCGCCCCAGCCCTGGCGCCCACGGGTCACCTCGGCGACGGCGATCTGCTCTTCGCGGGTGGCGAGGTCGGCGC
>NZ_CSTD01000014.1 GCF_001053185.1 Mycobacterium bohemicum DSM 44277
CCGGCTGCCGCCGCCCGGATCGGCGGCGCGGCCCGCGATGTACGCCCTCGGCGCCTCCGAACGCGGATTCTTCTCTCTGTTGGGCGTGCTGCAGCGGGGCTCGATGCTGCCGGAGGAAGAGATCCGCGACCTGAACGCCGCGGCCACCAAGACCTCGGCGGCGATGGCGGCCACCGCCGCGGAGGTGGTGTCGATGGAGCGGGTCGCCCACGACTCCGCGTCCGCGCGGTCGTATCTGGCGCCCACCATCAATGCGTTCACCGCGCAATTGAGCGCCGGCGTTCGCCAATACAACGAAATGGTCACCGCCGCAGCGCATTTGGTGTCTTCGGTGAACGGCGGCGGGGTAGCCGCGTCGCGGCAGCGCTACCGCGCCGAATTGGTCGACGCGACCGACCGCCTGAACGGTTGGGCGCAGGCGTTCGATGAGCTCGGGGGATTGCCCAAGACGGGTTAGCGGGTCGCCGCCGTCGGGTTAGCGGCGATCGCGAGCGCGGCGGAGCCGGGGGAAGCGGGTCGCCGCCATCAGGATCAGAACGACGCTTTCAGCGACGGCAGCGCCAGCGCGGCCAGGCCCCGCGCGGTCGCCTTCAACATGTCGAAGAAGTCGAAGTAGTCGCGCCACAGCGTGATTCGCCCGTCGTGCACCTCGAACACCCCGCACACCCAGAACTGAAGCCGCAGCGGGCCGGCGATCAGCGCGTCGGTGCGTTCGGTGAGCACCGCCGCGCCGTCGGCGGCGACGCGGTGGATCTTCACCTCGAAGGCCATGCGGCCTTCCATCCGGCGGAACAGTTTCATGGCCCTGGCGCGGCCGTGGATCGTCGGCAGGCCGACGTTCTCGTAGACGAGGTTGTCGTCCAGCGCCGCGTCCGCGGCGTCGTAGTCGCCGTCCTGCAGGGCATGCAAGAAGCCCTCGACGACGCGGGTGTTCGCAACGCTGGCGGTGGCCGCCGTCCCGTTCAGCTCGGTCATGCTTGTCAGCGTAGGCAGCGTGGCGGCCCGCCGCTGTGGCAGGGTAGGGCCCGATGCGCGTCGCCGTGGTCGCCGGGCCGGATCCCGGGCACTCCTTCCCGGCGATAGCGCTGTGCCGGCGTTTCGCCGAGGCCGGCGACGAGCCGACGCTGTTCACCGGGGTGGAATGGCTCGACGCCGCGCGCGGCGCCGGCCTCGACGCCGTCGAGCTGGACGGGCTGGCGGCCACCGACGACGACCTGGACGCCGGCGCGCGGATCCACCGGCGGGCGGCGCGAATGGCCGTGCTCAACGTGCCGGCCCTACGCGCGCTGGCGCCCGACCTGGTGGTGTCCGACGTGATCACCGCCGGCGGCGGAATGGCGGCCGAGCTGCTCGGCATCCCGTGGGTGGAACTGAACCCGCATCCGCTGTACCTGCCGTCCAAGGGTCTGCCGCCCATCGGCAGCGGGCTCGCGCCGGGCAGCGGGGTGCGCGGCCGGCTGCGGGA
>NZ_CSTD01000015.1 GCF_001053185.1 Mycobacterium bohemicum DSM 44277
ATCTGGGGCGCCTCGGACAGCGACTGCACCGCCCCGAAGACCACGAAGTGGTCCCCGCCGTCGTGGACGGAGGCCACCGTGCAGTCGCTGTAGGCCAGCGCCTCCGGTTGGGCGTTTCCGCTGACGTCGAGGTAGGTGGCTCGCAGCACGCGGGTGTTCAGGTCGCCCGTGGCCGGATCCAGCGCGTAGGCCAGGGCCGCCGTCGACGACGAGAACAGCGGCGCGTTCGCCGACGCCAGTGCCGCTCCCCGGGCCAGCGCCATGTCCGGTTCCTCGGAAATGGTCACCTCGAGCGGGGTCGCCGCCTCCAGCGCGGGCTTGAGGGGGGCGATGTCGGTCCCGCAGCCGACCAGGAAGACGCCGTCGGCCCGCGATCCCCGCTCGCCCAGGCCGGCCACCATGGCCGCCAACTCCGCGGCGGTGTCGTCCGCGAGTTGGTGGCGGTGCAGGTCGGCGATCGAGCCGTCGGACACCTCGATGACGGCCAGCGTCGCGTTGCGCGGTTCGACGAAAAGCATCGCGATGCGCTGGTAGCCGATGGCCTGACCGACCGTCTGCGCGAGCGCCGCCCCGGCCAGCAGCGGGGAGACCAGCATGACGGCGCCGAGGTCGTGGGCGGCGATCGCCTCGCGCAGGCCGCCGACCACGCCCGGATCGGTCCACGTCACGCCGGTCGACGCCAATTGGTAGCCGCCGGCGCCGGCGCCTTCCCGTGTCCCGCCGATCGCCGCGATCACCTGGTCGACGGCGCCCGCACCCGCCTCGTCGGCCGGGGCGACCCCGAATTCGTCCTGTTCGACGGTGACGCCGTCGGCGTCCTGGCCTTCGATGAGGACCAGGCGGACGGTTTCCGGGGCCATCGACACCCCAAGCACCATGTCCACTCGCGCCTCCCTAGGTCTTAACAGCCCTTTTGATGAGGGCATCAGGAACCAGGCCCCGCCCGACTGGGGGATTCCCACGCTACCCGCGTGTGAATCGGACGCGCTTGTGATCTTTTAGTAGCCGGGACCCAGGAACGGGTTCTGCGGGTAGCCGCCACCCGGGTACTGGGGGGCCGGCGCCTGGGGGGCCGGACTTGCCGGGACCGGAACGGGTATCGGCACCGGCAGCAGCGGCACGTGGATCCACTCCGTGGTCATGGGCACGGTCGTGGTCGGCGTGGTCGGCGTGGTCGGCGGCGGCGGCGGCGTTGTCGTCGTGGTTGTCGTGGGGGTCGTGGTCGTCGGCGGCGGCGGGGTGGTCGTCGCCGTGGTCGGCGGCGGTCGCCTGGTGGTGAC
>NZ_CSTD01000016.1 GCF_001053185.1 Mycobacterium bohemicum DSM 44277
ACGGGACCCACCTACACGTTCACCATGACGTTTCCGACGGACTACCCCGACGAACAGGCGCTGACCGACTACATCACGCAGAACCGGGACGGCTTCGTCAACGTCGCCCAGAGCTCCGGCAGCCGCGATCAGCTCTACCAGATGGAAGCCACCACCGAGCAGCACAGCTCCGGGCAGCCGCCGCACAACACCCGCAGCGTCGTGCTCAAATTCTTCCAGGACCTCGGCGGGTCGCACCCCTCCACGTGGTACAAGGCGTTCAACTACAACCTGGGGGCCAGGCAGCCGATCACCTTCGACAACCTGTTCGCGCCGGGAACCACGCCGCTGGACAGCATCTTCCCGGTCGTCCAGCGCGATCTGGCACGCCAGAACCCGCTGGGCGCGGCGATCCCGCCGTCGACGGGGCGCGACCCCTCGCACTATCAGAACTTCGCCATCACCGACGACCAGCTGATCTTCTACTTCGCCCCCGGCGAGATGCTGCCGGCCTTCGCCGGTCCGGCCCAGGCCCAGGTCCCGCGCGACGCGATCCCGCCCCTGGCGCTCTGAGACGCCGCCCGCACTAGGCCGGCGCGAACCCGTAGACCTGGCCGTCGCTGGTGGTGGCGACCACCCGTCGGTCGGTGCCGACCGACACCCCGAGCGGGTAGCCGGTGGCGGCCGGAAGCGGGTAGTTGCCCAGGGTGTGGCCGTTGCCGGGGTCGAAGGCAAGCACCGACATGCCGGGCGCGCCGTTTGCGGGCGGGCCGGCGACCACGGTGTAGCCGACACCGCCGCCGGCCAGGCTCGACGACGACAGGGGCAGGGCGTCGTCGCGGCGCCAGGCCGCCTCGGCGTGGTCACCCGCATCCTTGAACGCGGCCAGTCGGGTGTCGGGGCCGCCACCCGCCACGATCAGCCCCTGCGGGGTGACCGCTGGCGGCGTCTGCGCCAGGAAGCCCAGGGGCACGGACCATTTCACCTTGCCGTCGGCGGCGTGCAGCGCCCACAGCCGCTGGTCGCGGCCGTTGACGTACACCGTCGCGCCGTCGGCGGACAATACCGGGCTGGCGATCACACCGGCGCCCACCGCGTCGCTGCTCCACTCGCGGCTGAGCAGCGGGGTCTGGCCCGCGTGGTAGCGCAGCCCGATGAGAGTGGCGGCCGGCGCGCCCGGCTGCCACACGCCCAGCACCACCGTCCCGGAGGCGGGGGAGTAGGCCGGCGCGGC
>NZ_CSTD01000017.1 GCF_001053185.1 Mycobacterium bohemicum DSM 44277
CCGCGGTTCCCCCCGCCGGCTGCCCCGCCGACCGAGCAGCCCACCCAGCAGATCCGGGTGGCGCCGCCCGCGGCGCGGGGGTCCGCCGGACCCACCCCACCGGTTCCGGAGGCGCCCCCGCCCGCGGTGCCGCCCGTCTTGCCGTCAAGCGCAGAGCCCGCGCCGCCCAAGGGGCCGGGGCTGATCGAGCGAATGGCCACCCAGAGGCTGCGGGTGGGCCGCCCGTCGGCGCGCGCCGAAGAGGGCGGCTCCACGTATCGCCTGCCGTTGCGCCCGGGGGCGCGGACCTCGGGCGTGACCGCGTACCAGCTGGGACTCACCGTCGACGGGCACGAAGTGCTGGCCGGCGTCTCGTTCACGGCGCGACCCGGCACGCTAACAGCGGTCCTCGGGCCGTCGCCGGCGCGCAATTCGGCGCTGCTCGCGCTGCTGGCCGGCACCAGGGAACTCACCTCGGGCCAGATCACGGTCGACGGCCACGACGTGCACGCCGAGCCCGAGTCGATGCGGACCCGCATCGGCACGGTGACGCCCGACGAGTGCCTGCACGCGCGCCTCACCGTCGAACGGGTCCTCGGGTATGCCGCCGAACTGCGCCTGCCGCCGGACACCTCGAAAGAGCACCGCGACCGCGTGGTGGACCAGGTGCTCGACGAACTCGACCTGACACCGCACCGCTCGACCGCGATCCGAAAGTTGGCACCGGAGGTCCGCCGGTGCGCCTCGATCGCGGTCGAGCTCATCACCCGGCCGACGTTGCTGGTGGTCGACGAGCCCGGGGCGGGCCTGGACGCCGCCCAGGAGTCCCACGTCATGGCGATGCTGCGCCGTCAGGCCGACCTCGGTTGCGTCGTCGTGGTGGCCATCGCGGCGCAGTCCGAGGAGTCGCTGAGCGACGTCGCGACGTGCGACCAGCTCCTGGTGCTCACCGGCGCCGGGACGCCGGCCTTCCTCGGGACGCCGCTGCAGGTCGAATCGTCGATGGGCACGGCCGACCTCGCACAGGTTCTCGCCCGGGTGAGCGCGGATCCCCTCGAGGCCCACCGCGCTTATCGAACCCGCGAGGCCGCCGACCGCCGGGCCCCGACGACGC
>NZ_CSTD01000018.1 GCF_001053185.1 Mycobacterium bohemicum DSM 44277
CTGTCGGGGCACACCTTCACCGTCAGCCGCAACGGCGAAGTGCTGCGCACCATGCCGGCGTCCATGTGCCCGCCTCGCCGCCCGCCTCCTCTCGGCCCTTTCACCGCGCTGGCGCCGGCCCGCCGCGTGGTGCTGGCCTCGCGCCCCCTCGGCCTCCCGCTGCGTTCCCCCGCGGGCTCCCCGCTCCCCGCGCCCTCCGCGGTGCGCGTCCCCTGGCGCGGTGTGTACGCTGTCTCTTCTCCACATCTAGATGTGTCTACGCGACAGGTCCAATACCGATCGGCGCACGAGCGATAACCGCTTCCTATCAACCGGCGCAGGCCGGCGGTCAATAGACGCCGTCGATCGGTGCATAGCGGCTTAGTCTTGGACACCTGCGAGGCGTCCGGGCCACAGTGGTACGCGAGGATCCGCCGATTACGAGCACACGAGGAGTCGCCACCATGACCACCGTTTCGGCCTCCGGCACCCCAGCCACCCCGTCGGCGCGGCTGACCGACGGCTTCCAGCTCGTCGTGGATGCCCTGAAGGCGAACGGCGTCGAGACGATCTACGGGATCGTCGGGATCCCGATCACCGACCTCGCGCGCAGGGCGCAGGCGTCGGGCATCCGCTACATCGGCTTTCGGCAGGAGACGTCGGCCGGCAACGCGGCCGCCGCCGCCGGCTTCCTCACCGCGCGGCCCGGGGTGTGCCTGACGACGTCCGGGCCCGGCTTTCTCAACGGCCTGCCCGCGCTGGCCAATGCGACCGCCAACTGCTTCCCGATGATCCAGATCTCGGGTTCCAGTAACCGGGCGATGGTCGACCTGCAGCGCGGCGACTACCAGGATCTCGACCAGCTCAGCGCCGCAAGGCCGTTCGCGAAGGCGGCCTACCGGATCGGTCGCGTGGAGGACATCGGCCGCGGGGTGGCGCGCGCCGTCCGGACGGCGGTCTCCGGACGTCCGGGCGGCGTGTACCTCGACATCCCCGGTGACGTCCTGGGCCAGGCGATGGAGGCCGCCGCGGCGGACGCGACGATCTGGCGGGTCGTCGACCCCGCCCCGCGGCAGTTGCCGGAGCCCGACCG